>NZ_LMEP01000001.1:0-1062663 GCF_001426405.1 Streptomyces sp. Root1304
GCGAGGATCAGCCAGGTCCAACGGTCGGCCGCCTCGGGGGTGCGGATCTTCGGGCGGGTCCAGCCGAGGGTCTGCTTGAACAGGCGGAAGGTGTGCTCGATGTCGAAGCGCCGCAGGTATGCCTGCCAGAGCCGGTCGGTATCCGCTGCGGTGGCGTCGGTGCCTGACCACCACAGCCAGACCGGCTTCGGGGTGGCTCCGCTGGGCAGGTGCTCGATGTCCAGGCGAATCACGGGCCCCTCGACGATGGGGAGGGTGCCGTCGGCCGCGGCCCAGGACGAGCGGTGGGTGAGCTTGGGGTGGAGCCGGTCCCAGGACCGGGCCAGGGCGGTGCCGTAGAGGCGGGTGTCGGTGACGGTGCGGGTGTCCGGGGTGCCCCAGGTGTCGGGCTGTCCGAAGACGAACTCGCCGCCGTGCCGGGGCGGCCGGCCCCTGGTGTGAGGCTCCCGCGGCGGGGCCGGCCTGCGCAGGACGCGGTCCGACCGCATCCGGGCCAGGACCTGCACCGGCAGATCCCTCAGAATGTGGGCCAGGCGGGGTGCGTCGTATCCGGCGTCCGCGATGACGAGGACATCAGGGTCACCCGCCTGCCACTGACCTGCGGCGATCAGCCGCTCGACCAGGTCGCGCAGCTGCCGGGCGGTGACAGTGGCGGTGTCGTCCCCGGGCGCCAGACGCARSGCGTCCAGCGGCGCGGCCCACGAACTGCGGCCCGGCTCCAGCGCGCAGACGATCGAGTAGGGCCAGCCGGGAACGGGAATGTGCTGGTCCTTGCCCCGGCCGTAGGTGTGACACAGGATCCGCTGCGGTGAGGTGTGAGCGTCCGGCCKSAGCCAGCAGGTGACGTCGACGGCCAGGACCAGCCGGCCGTCCGCCGACCGGGGCAGCGGCACCGAGGCCAGGGCCCGCCGCAGCCGGTCCGTGTCGATCCTTCCACGTGCGACCGCCGCGTAGAGCCCTCCATGCCCGCGGCGGTGTTCTCCCACCAGCGACAGCTCGACCAGCGATCTCACCGGCCCGTCTCCGCACAGAACCGCGTCCGCCAGCTCGAACAGAGCATCCGAACGAGCGGTCAGACAGGAGTAGAACTCGCCCCGGAAGCGTGACAGTTCCGCCAACGRCTCTCGCCGGGCATCGTGATGCAGCAGACTCATCCCCACGGCCTTCGCGCTGAACGTGTGTGTTCCTTGGTCGGAGCACATGTTCAGACGAAGGCCGCTTCTACGTCCGGCGGATACCNGCAGCAGACTCATCCCCACGGCCTTCGCGCTGAACGTGTGTGTTCCTTGGTCGGAGCACATGTTCAGACGAAGGCCGCTTCTACGTCCGGCGGATACCACACCGAGTGATCAAGTACGACGCACCGTTCGACAGCGCACGTTAAAGATCAAGCTAGGCCGTGTATCGAAAGCCTCGGATCTTGTCGCAGTCCGACGATGCATTCGGGGAACGCGCACTTGGGAGTCCACCTCGCCCTGCGGCAACCGCGCAACCTTCTGGGCCGTAGCGGAGTCTGAAGGGGAAATACGGTCATCGAAAGAGGGATGCTGGTGGACGAGGTCCTGGTGAAGGCGGTGAAGTGGGCTGCTCGCGGTGTGGCACTCGCTCTCGACTACCTCAACCTACGCGCTGGCTTCGAGCAGTTCCGACGAGACGTTCGAAAGAGCCGTCGCTAGTGTCCAGCGCGGAGAACCTGGTCAGAGCCACTCGTTGAGGGCTGCGACCAACACTGTGGCTTCGTAGCGGACGGCGAGTTTGTCGTACCTGGTAGCGACGGCACGGTGGCGCTTGAGCCGGTTGATCCCGCACTCGACCGCGTGCCGCTGCTTGTAGTCGTCTCTGTCGAACTTCGGCGGCCGGCCGCCCCGCGACCCGCGTTTGAGGCGGTTGCGGGCCCGGTCCGCAGGAACCGGAATCGTGGCCTTGATCCCGCGTCTGCGCAGGTAGGACCGGTTGCTGCGGGAGTCGTACGCCTTGTCCGCGCGGACACGATCCGGGCGGACGCGTGGCCGGCCCGGGCCGAGGCGGGGCACGCGAACCTTGTCCAGTACGGGCTCGAACTGCGGCGAGTCACCGCGCTGTCCCGCCGTCACCACGATCGACAATGGCTTCTGGCCCTGCTCGACGGCCAGGTGGAGCTTGGTGGTGAACCCGCCGCGCGACCTTCCCAGGCCATGGTCACGGGGCTCGGTGAAGATGCCACCGGGTGGTTCCTTCTGCAGGTCGCCCTGCCTGCGGGCCCCGGCCGCGTGCTGATGGGCGCGGCACACCGTGGAGTCGACGCTCAGGTCCCAGACGATCGCACCTTTCACATCGGCCAGGGACTGGAGCCGGGTGAGGATCCGGTGCCAGGTCCCGTTTCGCTGCCAGCGGCGGAACAGGTCATAGACCCGGCCCCACGGCCCGTACTCGACGGGCACATCCCGCCACGGAACACCGGTCCGGACCCGGAACCGTATGCCGTCGATCAGCCGCCGCCGAGACCAGACGGGCGGCCGCCCCGCCCTAGCCCCTTTCGGCAACAACGGCTTCAGCACTGCCCACTGCTCGTCCGTGAGATCTCCCCGCCCCATGAACCGTGATCATCAACGCCCCAAGATCACTTTCGATACACGGCCTAGTCGCAGGGCGTGCACCGTGGGCATGGCTGAGGGGGCGGTCGCCGTGGCGGCCGCCCCCTCACGCGCGCTCAGTTCCAGGCGTTGTTCTGGTTCTGGCCGTGCGCGCCGTGCTGTCCCGCGCCGTACTGGGCGGCGATGCCCTGGCCGATGGCCGCGTGCTGCGGCGGCATGACCTCGCTGGGCTGGACGAGCGCGAAGCCCTGGCCGAGGAAGCTCAGCTCCCAGCCCTCGCCCGTGTTGCCGCGGCGGCGGCGGACGCTGGAGTTGGTCGTCTGGGCCTGCATCTGGACGCGCAGCCCGGTGGACCAGGCGACGATGGCGTCCGCGTCGACGTTGACGTACTTGTCGGGCGTGACGTGCATCATCAGCGGCTGCCCGGAGGTCATCAGGGCGACCTTGCCGCGGCCGGAGACGTTGAGCTGGTACTTGCCGGAGCCGGAGACGCCGTACTGGCTGTCGACGGCGATGACCTCGGTGTGGAGGGTCGAGTCGAGCGCCAGTACGTAGGAGCTGTCGACGGTCAGGCCCTCCTGCTCGACCTCCACGATGTGGACGTACTGGGCGAGGTTGGCGAAGTAGACCGTGCCCTGGCCTGAGCAGCGCATCAGGTCCAGGCCCTCACCGGTGCGGGCGCGGGCCCGCCGCTGGTTCGGGGTCTGGTACTCGCCGTCGAAGTCGACGAGTCCCTGATAGGCGACCATGGCGCCCTTGCGGGCGAGGATGTCGTCCTGCCCGGTGAGGCTGACCCGCAGGAGCTGCGGGTTCTGGATGACGTACCGCTCCTGGCTCTGCTGCTCGGCGTGGTTGAAAAGCGGGCTCTGCATGATGTGTTCTCGCTCTCCCTCAGCCCCGGGCCCGCAGGCGGTCGGTGCTGTCCTCGCTCGGCTGGACGACGACGATGCCCTGGCCGGAGAAGGCCATCTGGTACGCCTCGCCGCTGCCCCGCCCGATGAGCGAGGAGGCCTTGAAGCTGCGCTTGCCCTTGACCTTGAGCGACGGCGACCAGGCGACGAGCGCGTCGGGGTCGACGTACGTCTCGTCCTCGCCGCGGCCGCAGTCGACGACGATCGGTGTGCCGCGCGAGGTCAGCGCGACCCAGCCGGTACCGGCGATCTCCACGTTGAACAGGCCCTGGCCGGCGAACTTGGCGAGGCCCTTGACCCGCTCGACGCCCCACTGGAGGTGGGCGTCGAAGGCGAGGAGGTTGGTGCCGTTGACCGAGAGGGAGTCGTTCTGGAGGTTGATCACGACCACGTCGGCGCCGTAGTCGGCGAGGTAGAGCAGTCCGTCGCCGGTGCACTTCATGACCGGCGCGCCCTCGCCGGTGACCCACTGCTGGGCCACCTGGCGGACGGCGGGCGGGTTGGGCTCGTAGGTGATGAAGCCCTCGTAGGCGACCATCGAGCCGGCCCGGGCGTAGAGGTCCTGGCCGGATGCCATGGCCACCTTGAGCATGGTGCGGCCGTGGTTCTCCATCCGGGCCGCGACGGGGGTCGGGGCGTAGCCCGCGAGTTGCTGGTTCATGACTTCGGGCTCCCTCAGACCTCGTAGGGCTGGACGACGATGAAGTTGCCGGGGGCGCCCCGGAACTGGAGGTTCACAGTCTCTCCGCTGTGGCCGGGGTAGGCGTTGCGGCGGAGCCTCACCTGGCTGGAGAGGATGACCTGGGACGCGGACGACCAGGCGACGACGGCGTTGCAGTCGGCGAAGGTGGTCGGCGTGACGGGCAGCACCACGGGGATGCCGCGGGTCTTGACGACGACGGTGCCGGTGCCGTGGAACTGCATGGTGAACAGGGCGCCGCCGGGGATGCCGTGGCCCTCGATGCGGCGCACCTCGTACTGGAGGGTCTCGTCGAACGCGAGGACGTTCTCGGCGGAGACGCAGATGCCGTCGCCCTGGAGCTCGATCGGGTGCAGATGGGCGCCCTCCTCCGCGAGGAAGACCTGTCCGCGGCCGCTGCAGCGCATCAGCTGCATCTCCTGCCCGGTGGCGTTGCCGACGATCCGGCCGGCGAAGCCCGCGCCCTTGTACCCGAAGTCGACCTTGCCCTGGTACATGACCATCGAGCCCTGCCGGGCGAGGACGGGTACGCCGCCCATGGCGAGGTCGACCCGCATGAGCTGCTGGTTCTGCGGGGTCCAGCGGGCGCCGGTGGCGGTCTCCTTGTACGGGGCGAGCGCGGCGGCGAGCCCCGCGCCTCCCGCCGGGACACCCTGCGGGACGCCGGGCTGCTGCCCGTACGCCGGAGGCTGCTGCCCGTACGGGGCGGGCGCGGCCTGCCCGTACGGGGGCTGGCCCTGCGGCGGGTACGGGCCGGGGGCCTGACCCGGGACCTGCCCGGGGAACTGGCCCGGGACCTGACCGTACTGCGGCGGCTGCTGCCCGTAGGGGGTGGGGGCCGGAGCGGGCGGCGGGACCGGCCCGGGGGCCAGCGGTGCCACCATCGTGGGCGCGGTGTGGACCGGCTGCACGGGCGCGGGCGGCGCCGGCGGCACGGGGGCGTGCGGTGCCTGCGGTGCGCCGAAGGCGGGCGCGGGCGCCGGGGCCGGGGGCGCGCCGAAGGCCGGCGGGGCCGCCGACTGCGGCGGCGGGGCGAAGCCCGGGGCCGGGGCCTGCTGCTGCGGGGCGGCGGGCTCCTCCTCGGCGACCTCGCCGCCGAAGTTGCGCAGGAGCGCGTCGAGACCGCCGTCGAAGCCCTGGCCGACGGCGGCGAAGCGCCACACGTCCTTGAGGTAGAAGTCGCCCAGCATCACCGCGCGCTCGGTGGAGAACTCGGCGCCGGTGAAGGCGTACCGCGCGACCTCCTCGCCGCCGGCGACGATCCGCAGGTGGCCGGGGCCGACCTGGGACATCTGGCCGGCGCCGTCGATGGTCGCGGTGAACGACAGCTTGTGGATGTTCGCGGGGATGCGGTCGAGAGTGACGCGGAAGGACTCGGTGTCGCCGGACTGGGCGCCCAGCAGCTGTACGGACTCCTCGGGTGTCTTCGGCTGGTTGAAGAAGACGAAGTAGCGGTCGTCGGAGAGCCGCTCCTCGGCGTCGAGACCGAAACAACTGATGTCGAAGGTCAGTCCGGGAGCCGCGATCTGCACACCCACGTACAGATCCGTCCCTGCGGTCAGATCACTGATCTTGGCCTTGTGGCCGCGTTGGAATTCCCTGGCCATGCGTAACGACCGTCCCCCATCCCGAATGGCGAATGCTCGCGCAAGGCTAACCGCTGTATGCGACATTGAGACAGGCCAGGTCGTTTTCGGTACGGAATCGGGAAATCCACTCCCGCGCGTGCCTGCGGCGTCACTCCTCGCGAGCGGCGGGCAGGTGCGGCAGCCGTTCGGCGGCCACCACGCCCTCCAGGTAGCCGCGCGCCCGCTCGGTGCGGGGGTACCCGTCCAGGAGCCGCCAGAACCTCGGGCCGTGCCCGGGGACCAGCAGGTGGGCCAGCTCGTGCAGGAGGACGTAGTCGACGACGTACTCGGGCATGCCCTGGAGCCGGTGGGAGAGGCGGATGCTGCCCTCGGAGGGGGTGCAGGAGCCCCAGCGGGTGTTCTGGTTGGTGACCCAGCGCACGGAGGTGGGGCGGGCCCGGCCCTCGAAGTACTGCTCCGAGAGGTGCAGTGACCGCTCGGTCAGCTCGCGGTCCCCGAGGACGCTCCGGCTCTCCTGGGCGGCCAGTTTGTCCAGCATGACCCCGACCCAGCGGCGCTCCTCCGCCTCGGACATCCGGGCCGGGATGAGCACCACGGTCCGGTCGCCCTCGCGATAGGCGGAGACGGTTCTGCTCCGCCGTGGGCTTCTGCGGACCTCGACCGCACTCGTCCCGGCACCGCGGTGCGGCTGGTCGGTCACGCTGCGCTGTGGGTCGGCGGGCACGGCCCCGACGTTACCCGCTGTCAGCGGGGGAAGTCCCGCCTCCGGAGTGGTTTCGGGAACGATCCGACCCGACCGCGCACCATTTGAATGACTATTCCCCTCGCCTGTGGACAACTTTCGGCGCCCGTCACGACGACGGGGCATTCTCACCGAGGCGGCGAAAGAGCCGTTGTCGATCATGCGTCTTTCGATCATGAATGCGCGGTACGGGACGAGGACGGGGGCGGGCGAATGCATCCGATGGTGAAACCGGCGCTGCGGCGGGCCTGGCGGGGGCTGCGCTGCGTCCAGTTCGGGGTCACCCCCGCGCACGCGGTGGTGCTCGACCCCGTCGACCCGGGGACGGGGTCGGTACTGGGACTCCTGGACGGCACCCGGGGCGTGGACCTGCTGCGGGCCGAGGCCCGGGCGCGCGGCCTGCCGGAGGGACACCTCGACGCGCTCCTCGGCCGGCTGGAGTCGGCCGGGCTGCTGGCCGACGCGGCGACCGGGCGGCCCGGCAGGCCGGGTCCGGCGGCCGGGGCGCGGGACTCCGCCCTCGATCCGCTCCGGGCCGACCTGGCCTCCCTGTCGGTGGTCCACCCCGAGCCGGACCGGGCGGCGCGCACGCTGGCGGCCCGGCGGGCGCTGCGCGTCCAGGTCCGGGGCGCCGGGCGGGTGGGCACGATGGTCGCGGCCCTGCTGTCGGCGGCCGGCGTGGGCACGGTCGAGGTGCTGGACTCGGGCCGGGTCGAGCCCTGGGAGACGTCCCCGGGCGGACTTCCGCCGGAGTCCGTGGGCGAGCGGCGGGCGACGGCGGCGCGGCGCCTCGTCGGCAGCTGGCGGAGGGGCCGGGGCGCGGCGGTGCGGCCGGGCGCGGCGGCGGCCGGCCGGGGACCGGGTGAACGGGGCGGTGGGACCGGACTCTCACTCGTCGTGGTGACACCGAGGGACGGTCTCGGGGCGTACGTCCCCGACCCCCTCCCGGCCGGCGGGTGGGTCGCCACCGGCACCCCCCATCTGTACGCGGGGGTCCTGGAGGCGACGGGAACGGTCGGGCCGCTCGTCCTGCCCGGCGGCACGGCCTGCGCGCGCTGTCTCCAGGAGGCGCGGACGGACGGGGAGCCGGTCTGGCCCCGGCTGCTCGCCCAGTGGCGCTCGGGCGCGCCGCATCCCCTGCCCGCCTGTGACCTGGGGCTCGCGACGGCGGTGGCGGGGCTGGCCGCCGCGCACGCGCTGGTGTTCCTGGACGGCGATCTCCCGGCGAGCACCGGTACGCGCTGGGAGGCGTCGCTGCCGCTGTTGGAGTGGCGGGCGGAGCGGCTGAGACCCCATCCGGCCTGCCCCTGCGGGGCGGCGCGCGCGGGAGAGGGGGAGCGTGCCTCGGCAGCCGGAGGCGCGCAGGACACAATGGCGGGGTAACGGCCCTGCGCGGCACGGCAGTCTGGGTTTTGGAGGGGCGTATGTCTGATCTTCCCCGGAAGGCGGTCACTCGGACCGCCAAGTTGGCCGCGTTGCCCCTGGGCTTCGCGGGCCGGGCCACCTGGGGCCTGGGCAAGCGGATCGGTGGGAGATCGGCCGAGCTCGTCGCCCGCGAGCTCCAGCAGCGCACGGCCGAGCAGTTGTTCAAGGTCCTCGGCGAGCTGAAGGGAGGGGCGATGAAGTTCGGGCAGGCGCTGTCCGTCTTCGAGTCCGCCCTTCCCGAGGAGGTGGCCGGGCCGTACCGGGCGGCGCTGACGAAGCTTCAGGACGCGGCGCCGCCGATGCCGACGCGGACGGTCCACGCGGTCCTGGAGGAGCGGCTGGGCGCGGAGTGGCGGGAGTTGTTCCTGGAGTTCGAGGACAAGCCCGCGGCGGCCGCCTCGATCGGCCAGGTCCACCGGGCGGTGTGGCACGACGGGCGCGAGGTCGCGGTCAAGGTGCAGTACCCGGGCGCCGGGGAGGCGCTGCTCTCGGACCTGACGCAGCTGAGCCGTTTCGCCCGGCTGCTCGGTCCGCTGATCCCGGGCATGGACATCAAGCCGCTGATCGCGGAGATGCGGGACCGGGTCTCCGAGGAGCTGGACTACGGCCTGGAGGCGGCGGCGCAGCAGCGGCACGCGGAGGAGTTCGCGGACGATCCCGATGTGCGGGTGCCGGCGGTGGTGCACCGGACGGACCAGGTGCTCGTGACCGAGTGGATGGACGGCATCCCGCTGGCGGAGGTGATCGCGGACGGCACACAGGAGCAGCGGGACCGGGCGGGTCAGCTCCTGGCGAGGTTCCTCTTCTCGGGTCCGGCGCGCACGGGGCTGCTGCACGCCGATCCGCACCCGGGGAACTTCCGGCTGCTGCCCGGTGCCGACGAGGACGAGGGGCCGGAGGGCTGGCGGCTCGGGGTCCTCGACTTCGGGACGGTGGACCGGCTGCCGGGCGGGCTGCCGGAGACGATCGGGACCTGTCTGCGGATGGCGCTCGCCGGTGACGCCGAGGGTGTCTACGGGGCGCTGCGCGCGGAGGGCTTCGTCAAGGAGTCGGTCGCGCTCGACCCGGACGCGGTCCTGGAGTACCTGCTGCCGATCATCGAACCGGCGGAGGCGGAGTCCTTCGTCTTCACCCGCGGCTGGATGCGGACCCAGGCGGCGCGGATCGCGGACCCCCGCTCCCCCGCCCACCAGCTGGGCAAGCAGCTCAACCTGCCGCCCGCGTATCTGCTGATACACCGGGTGACGCTGAGCACGATCGGGGTGCTGTGCCAGCTCAACGCCTCGGTACGGCTGCGGGACGAGCTGACGGAGTGGCTGCCGGGCTTCGCGGAAGCGGCTGTCGAGGAGGAGGACGGGGAGGAGACGGCTTAGGCCGGCCCCCGGGGGCCGGTGGCGGGGCCGTCCTCACCACCAGGAGGAGTCGAGGCGGCCCTCGATCGAGCGGATGTTGGCGCGGGCGCACTCCTCGCAGAAGTAGCTGCGCCGGCCGTTCTCCACCGAACAGGTCCAGGTCAGCGGCAGGGTCTCGGAGGTCCTGCCGCAGCGCGCGCAGGCGAAGGGGCCCTCGGGGGTACGGGGGTCGTTCACCCTTGTGACGATAACCCGACAAGGCCCGGGCGACCCGACAACGCACCGCGGGGGCCGGTCCGTTCGGACCGGCCCCCGCGGGGGCGCCCCTGGGGGCGCGGGATATCGAGGAGTCCGGGTACGGACTCAGTGCATGACGGCCATGGCGAGCGCGCGGCGGGCGCGGAGCGAGACACGCTCGGCGCGGCGCTGCATGCGCCGGGCGGCGACCAGGCGCACGGCCTGGCGTTCCGCGTCGGCCTCACGGTGTCGCTCGTGCATATGAGCACGGGCCAGGGCTTCTGGGGCGAGTTGCATTTCACGGGTCCTGTTCTGACGCGCGACGGGCGCGGCGGAGGGGGAGAAGACTGAGGTCGCGAAGCCGGCGGGTTCGCTGGTGGAAGAGGTCATCGGGGCCTGCTTCTGGGGATCGTGCGTGAGGGGGCGGTCGATGGTTCCGGTGGCGCTCATGCCGCGACGACCGGGTTCTTGCGCGGACGGCCACGGGGCCGCTTGCGGGCGACGACGACGCCCTGGACGAAGAGCTCGCCACCCCAGACGCCCCACGGCTCGCGACGCTCCTTGGCGCCGGCGAGGCAGGCGGCCACGAGCGGGCAGGTCTGGCAGAGGGACTTCGCGTACTCGACGTCGGCCGGGGACTCCGCGAAGAAGACCTCCGGGTCGTAGGCGCGACAGGGAACGGGCACGCCGAGGTTCTCGATGGCGTCGTCGAGCGCGGTGAGCGCGGTGAGGGGGATCAAAGCGGGGTCCTCCGTGAGGCCGGGCAGGGGGAGCGAGTCGGAAGGCGGTACGGACGGGGCGTGCGCTTCGAGTTGCACGGTGGTTTTTCCTCGTCTGGTCGTTTCCGGCCTGTTGACCGGGTTTTCGGCTGGTACCGGGTGGTGCTGTCCCGAGGCGCCTTCGTGTCCTGTCCCCGTTCGGGGACAAACAGAAGGGCCGCGGATCCCGGGTGGGGTTCCGCGGCCCTGAAGGCGCCGGTCTGATCATGGATCAGACTGGATCACTCCAGGGTTCGAGCCCACGGAAGGCCCACATCATGTGGTGGTGCGTCGTCGTCTGCTGCTTGCCGGCACCGGTCGCCGCAAAGCCATAGACCGTGGCCTTGCCTGCTGCTACTGCTTCCAGTGCCTTGGTCGGTCGCTCATTGCGCAGCTTCCGGGCAGCAGCCTCACCGAGACCGGAAATGCCGGAGACGGGCAGACCGGAGACGGGCAGACCGGTGCCAAGGAGCGCAGCGGCGGAGAAGCCGAGCGTGCAGGCGGAGGCGGCCGAGCGATCGGTCATTTTGGCGGTGCTGACGAAGCTGACGGTGCTGGCGGTGCTGGTCTGAATCGTGTTGCTGATCACGTGGAATCGCCTCCTCTCGGCGTCTCGGAGGGCTCGGGTGCGAGCCGGACCCTCATGTTTATTTGGACAAGTACAGCACGAAGACAGGGCTTCGAAGAAGCCGCTGTTGTCGTGGTTAAGAACCTATGGGGCTTGACGGGGCAGGCGCAAACTATTTTTCCGACGAGTTTTCCTCAGTCCTCGTCGTCTCCTGCCCCACTGTCCTCACCTGCGCAGATGGCCAGGACATCGGCGCCGAAGCGGTCCAGCTTGCGGGCGCCGACGCCGGAGATCATGGAGAGCTCCCCGCCGGTGGTGGGGATCCGCTCGGCGATGGCCATCAGCGTCTTGTCGGTGAACACGCAATAGCCCGGCTGGCCGAGTTCCCTGGCCTGTTCCGTGCGCCACTCGCGGAGCCGCTCGTAGAGGCCCTCGTCCATGTCCGAGGGGCAGTCCTCGCAGCGCATCAGCTTCATGGCGCCCGCCTCGGTGAGGGTCGTCCCGCAGACCCGGCACAGGGCGGGGCCGCGCGGCTTGCGCCGGCCGGCCGTGCCGGAGCCCCGCCCGAAGGAGCCGGCCCCGCCGGAGGCGACGGTGCCGAGGGACCCGGAGCCGGGCCGCAGCCCCTTGAGGAAGCGGCTGGGCCGCCGGGAGGCCCGGCCGCCCGGGGAGCGCGCGAGCGCCCAGGAGAGCGTGAGGTGGAGCCGGGCGCGGGTGACGCCGACGTACAGCAGGCGCCGCTCCTCCTCGACCTGCTCGTCGGTCTTGGCGTAGGTGATCGGCAGCATGCCCTCGGTGAGGCCGACCAGGAAGACGGCGTCCCATTCGAGGCCCTTGGCGGCGTGCAGCGAGGCGAGGGTGACGCCCTGGACGGTCGGGGCGTGCTGGGCGGCGGCCCGCTCGTCGAGCTCGGCGACCAGGTCGGAGAGGGTGGCGCCCCGCTTGGCGCGGGCGAAGTCCTCGGCGAGCCGGACGAGAGCGGCGAGGGACTCCCAGCGGTCGCGGACGGCGCCGGAGCCCGCGGGCGGCCTCGTCGACCATCCCTTGGTGGAGAGGACCGCCCTGACCTGCGCGGGGAGGTCCTCGGCGTCGTCGAGGAGGGAGTCGTTGCCACCGGCGCGGGCGGCGCCGCGCAGGGCGATGCCCGCCTCCCGTACCTCCTGGCGCTCGAAGAAGCGCTCGGCGCCGCGCAGCTGGTAGGGGACCCCGGCGTCGGCGAGGGCCTGCTCGTAGACCTCGGACTGGGCGTTGATCCGGTAGAGGACGGCGATCTCGCCGGCCGGGACGCCGGCGGCGATGAGGTCGCGGATGCGGCGGGCGGTGCCCTCGGCCTCGGTCGGCTCGTCGGCGTACTCCGTGTAGACCGGCTCGGGGCCCGGGTCGCGCTGGGAGATCAGCTCCAGGCGGTGGTCGGCGGCCCGGCCGCGGGCCTGGCTCAGCAGCCCGTTGGCGAGGTGGACGACCTGCGGGGTGGAGCGGTAGTCGCGGACGAGCTTGACCATGGTGGCGCCCGGGTGGCGGGTGCGGAAGTTCAGCAGGTGGTCGGGGGTGGCGCCGGTGAACGAGTAGATGGTCTGGCTGGCGTCGCCGACGACACAGAGGTTGTCGCGGTCGCCGAGCCACAGGTCGAGCAGCCGCTGCTGGAGCGGGGAGACGTCCTGGTACTCGTCCACCACGAAGTGCTGGTACTGGCTGCGGATCTGGTCGGCGATGTCGTGCCGGTCCTGGAGGATGCCGACGGTGAGCAGCAGCACGTCCTCGAAGTCGATCACCGAGCGGTCGCGCTTCAGCTGCTCGTACATGGCGTAGATCTGGCTGATCTCGGCCGGGTCGCGGGGGGCGTCCCTGAGGGACTTGGCGACGACGGCCGGGTAGTCGGCGGGGACGGTCTGGGTGACCTTGGCCCACTCGATCTCGCCGGTGACGTCCCTGAGCTCGTTCCGGTCGAGCCGGACCCGGCAGCGGGCGGCCGCGTCGGCGACCAGCTGGATCTTCCGCTCCAGGAGCCGGGGCAGATCGCCGCCGACGGCTTTCGGCCAGAAGAACTGGAGCTGGCGGAGGGCCGCAGCGTGGAACGTACGGGCCTGGACGCCGCCCGCACCGAGCTGCCGGAGCCGGCCGCGCATCTCGCCCGCGGCGCGGTTGGTGAACGTGACGGCCAGCACGCTGGCGGGCTGGAGTCTTCCCGACCGGACCCCGTAGGCGATGCGGTGGGTGATCGCCCGCGTCTTGCCCGTGCCGGCTCCCGCCAGCACGCACACCGGGCCGGTCAGGGCCAGGGCGACCTCGCGCTGCTCGGGGTCGAGCCCGTCGAGCACCGCGTCGGCCGTCTCCGGGACCTGAGGGAAGAGAGTGGAGTGCGTTGCTGCTGTCACCCCCCAATGCTGCCAGGTCGGACGGACTCGTCGCGGAGGCTTGTCCACAGGGGGGCGTCGCCGGTCATACGAATTCCGGGAATGGGACGGAAGGAGCGTACGTTCTCCTTCTCGGCACCCGTCAGCGAAGAAGAGGAGCGCCTGGCCATGCAGGGCACTGTGACGATGTACAGCACCACGTGGTGCGGCTACTGCCGTCGGCTGAAGAGCCAGATGGACCGCGAGGGCATCGCGTACACCGAGATCAACATCGAGCAGGACCCCGAGTCGGCGGCCTTCGTCGAGAAGGCCAACGGCGGCAACCAGACCGTTCCCACCCTGCTGGTGGTGGCCCCCACGGGTACCGAGTCGGTCATGACCAACCCGTCGCTGGCCCAGGTCAAGCAGGCGCTGACCGCCTGAGCCCCGCGAGCGGTACGACGAAGCCCCCGGCCGGGTACGGCCGGGGGCTTCGTCACATCGGAACCGATGCCGGTGCCGGTACCCGTCGATCAGACCACGTCGCCCGGCTTGGGGAGCGGCTTGCCGTACCAGCGCTCGATCAGGCGGGAGGCGATCGAGATGCCGTACGGGGGCAGCACCTCGCCCGATTCGAAGGCGGCGGCCAGGTCCTCGCGGGAGAACCAGCGGGCCTCGTGTATCTCCTCGCCGTCCACGTCGATCTCCGAGGACGTGGCCCGGGCGAAGAAGCCCAGCATCAGGCTGGACGGGAACGGCCAGGGCTGGCTGGCGATGTACTCGACCTCGCCGACCGTGACACCGGCCTCCTCGAAGACCTCGCGGGCGACCGACTGCTCTATGGACTCCCCCGGCTCGACGAAGCCCGCGAGGGTCGAGAAGCGGCCCTCCGGCCAGTGCACCTGGCGGCCGAGCAGCGCCCGGTCCTCGTCGTCGGTGACCAGCATGATCACCGCCGGGTCGGTCCGCGGGTAGTGCTCTGCGCCGCAGGCCTGGCAGCGGCGGATGTGGCCGGCCGCGGCGATGACCGTGCGCTCGCCGCAGCGCGAGCAGAAGCGGTGGAGGCGCTGCCAGTTCTCCAGGGCCACCGCGTGGACCATCAGGCCCGCGTCGCGGTCGGAGAGCAGCAGGCCGGCCTCGCGGAGCCCGGCGGGCCGCGCGGACTGGTCCATGCGGCCGGGCAGCGAGTCCTTCTGGAGCGCGAAGTAGGAGACGCCGTCGGCGTCCGTGCCGAGGAAGTAGCGGTGGGTCTCGGTGACCGGCGCCTCGAACGCCGGGGTCATGACGAGTTCGGTGCTGCCGTCCGGCAGGTCGTCGATCAGCACCTGCCCGGCGGAGACCACGAAGACCCGGGTGGTGGGGTGGCTCCAGGCGGCCGCGAGCCACGCCTCGTCGAGGCGGTGGTGCGCGGCGCGGTCGACGCCGCTCGGGGCGGTGAGCGGGATCGGGCGGTCCGCCGCGTGGTTCGGGCTGCTCGGCGCGTTCTTCAGGGTGCTCACAGGTGCTTCCAACTCCCCCGGATCGGTGTGTGGGTTCAGCGCTCGGCGACGAGGAGGGCGGCGGGCAGGTCGCCCCACAGGTGCGCGGTCGTCTCGACGCCCTTCATGAGGAGATCGAGTTCGATCTTCTCGTTGGGGGCGTGCCAGCCGTCGGACGGGACGGAGATGCCGAGGAAGAGCACGGGCGCCCCCAGGACGTCCTGGAGGTCGGCGGCCGGTCCCGAGCCGCCCTCGCGGGTGTAGCGGACCTTGGCGCCGTCGAAGGCCCGGCTCATGGCCCCGGCGACCGCCTTGAGCGCGGGGTGGCCGAGGGGGGTGAGGCAGGGGCGGGTCGGGGCGCCGAAGACGATCTCGTACCGGATGCCGGCGGGGACGAGGGCGGCGAGCCAGTCCCGTACGGCCAGTTCGATCTTGGCCGGGTCCTGGCCGGCGACCAGCCGGAAGGACAGCTTGAGCTGGGCGGAGGCGGGGACGATCGTCTTGCCGCCGGGGCCCTGGTAGCCGCCGCCGATGCCGTTGACCTCGGCGGTGGGGCGGGCCCAGACGCGCTCCAGGGTGGAGAAGCCGGCCTCGCCGAGGGTGCCGTGCGACTTCGCCGTGCGCAGCCAGGCCTCCTCGTCGAAGGGCAGCTCGGCGACGAGGGCGCGCTCGGCCTCGGTGAGTTCGGTCACGCCCTCGTAGAAGCCTGGGATCGCGACGTGCTCGTCGGCGTCGTGGAGGGCGGCGACGATCCGGCCGGCGACGGTGGCCGGGTTCGGCACGGCGCCGCCGAAGGACCCGGAGTGGATGTCCTGGTCGGGGCCGTACAGCTCGATCTCGCAGTCGGCGACCCCGCGCATGCCGGTGCACACGGTGGGAGTGGTCTCGGACCACATGCCGGTGTCGGAGACGATCACGGCGTCGGCGGCGAGCCGCCCGGCGCGGGTCTCGACGAGCTCGCGGAAGTGCGGGGAGCCGGACTCCTCCTCGCCCTCGACGATCAGCTTGAGGTGGACGGCGGGCGCGGTGCGGCCGGTGGCGGCGAGGTGGGCGCGGACGCCGAGGGTGTGGAAGAACACCTGGCCCTTGTCGTCGGCCGCCCCGCGCGCGTACATCCGGCCGTCGACGACCGTCGGCTCGAACGGGTCCGTGTGCCAGCCGTCCTCGCGGGCCGCGGGCTGCACGTCGTGGTGCCCGTAGACGAGGACGGTCGGGGCGTCCGGGTCGTCGGAGGGCCACTCGGCGAAGACGGCGGGAGCGCCGTCGGTCTCCCAGACCTCGACGGTGGGGAAGCCGGTCTCCGTCAGCTTGGCGGCGAGCCACTCGGCACTGCGCCGTACGTCCCCGGCCCGGTCCGGCTGCGCGGAGACGGAGGGGATGCGCAGCCACTCGGCGAGGTCGCCGAGAAAGGCGGCACGGTGCTGCTCGATGTACGTGCGTACGGCGTGGACGGCGCTGTCCGGGGTCTCGCTCATGCCCCGAGCCTATCCGGCGTCCCGGGGTGCCCCTCCCAGCAGGAGGGCCTCCAGCTCGGTGCGGCCGGGCAGCCGGGCGGGACGGGCCACCTCACCCGTTCGGACGTACACGAAGGCGGCGGCGACCTCCTCGGGCGGGAGGCCGTGCTGCTCGGCCCAGGCGAGCCGGTAGAGGGCGAGCTGGAGGGGGTCGGCGGTGCGGTGCCTGCTGGTCTTCCAGTCGACGATCTCGTACGCCCCGGAGTCCGGGTCCCGGTAGACGGCGTCGATCCGGCCCCGGACGACCCGGCCGCCGAGCGAGAGGTGTACGGGGACCTCGACGCGGTACGGGGTGCGGTGGGCGTACGGGGTGCGGGCGAAGGCCTCCTTGAGTTCGTCGAGGTCCCGCTCGTCGAGGATCTCCGGCTCCCCCGCGAAGTCCTCGCCGCCGGGCAGCTCCTCGGGGCCGAGGAACGGCAGCGGCAGCTCCTCGAACCGGGACTCCACCCAGGCGTGGAAGCGGGTGCCCCGGCGGGCGGCCGGCTGCGGCGCCTGGGGCATGGGCCGGGCCAGCTCCTGGGCGAAGCCGTCGGGGTCGGCGGCGAGCCGCAGGACCTGGGAGGCGGAGAGGTACGCGGGGAGCAGGACGTCCCGGGTGGTGGCGCGGGCGCGGCGGAGCTCGGTGGTGAGGGCGGTGAGGTCGCGGTCCCAGGAGGCGACGGTGCGGGCGTCCTCGGGGGTGAGTCCGCCGTGCGGCTCCGGGTGGGGGATCCCGGGGTCCCCGGGCGCCGGGTCCGCGGGCGCCGGGTCCCTGGGTGCCTCCCTGGGTGCCGGGTCCCTGGGTGCCGGTACGGCGTCCGCGTGGGTGTCCTCGGGGAGGGCCTCCTCGTCCCAGAGGGGTTCCTCCTCCTCGGGCCAGGGGTCCTCGGGGTGCGGGTCGGTCGGGTGCGGGTCGGCCGGGTGCGGGTGCGCCGGGTGCGGGGCCCGGGAGTGCCCGGTCTCCCGGTTCCCGGGCTCGGCGTGCGCGCCCTCGGGTCCGGGTGCCGTGCCGAGGGACCACAGTGCCGCCTTGACCTCCTCCGCCGCCCTCCTCCGGAACGCCAGCGCGTCCGCGTCCAGCGGCAGGGGCCAGGCCCGGTCCGCGTCGTCCTCCGCAAGCGTCGGGTTCTTCGCGTCCGGTGCGGGTTCCGCCGCCCACTCCTCGATGTCGCCGTGGCCCGCCGCGCAGTGCTCGTACAGGGCCTGGAGGAAGTCCGAGGGCCCCCGGGGCTTCTTCTGCGAGGGGCCCCACCAGTGGGCGGAGCCCAGCAGCAGGGAGCGGGGGCGGGTGAAGGTGACGTACCCGAGGCGCAGTTCCTCGGTGTGCTGGTGGTCCTTCATGTCGTTCTTGAAGGCCGAGAGGGACTTGGCCTCCCAGGTGTCGATGCGGGGCAGGGTGGGCGCGTCGCCGCGCAGGGCGTGCGGGAGGACCTGCGGCTGGGAGGTCCAGGACTCGCGGGCGCGGGCGCTGGGGAACTGCCCGGTGACCAGGCCGGGGACGGCGACGACGTCCCACTCCAGGCCCTTGGACTTGTGGGCGGTGAGGACCTTGACGGTGTTCTCGCCGCCGGGGAGGGCGTTGTCGAGGCCCTTCTCGTACTGGACGGCCGTCCGCAGGAAGCCGAGGAAGGCGAGCAGGCTCGCCTCGCCGTCGAGGGAGGCGAAGCCGGCGGCGATGTCGAGGAAGTGCCCGAGGGTCTCGCGGCGGCGGGCGGCCAGCGCGTGCGGGGACGCGGACAGCTCGACCTCCAGGCCGGTCGCGGAGAGCACCCGGTGCAGGACGTCCATGAGGGGGTCGGCGAGCGAGCCGCGCAGGGAGCGCAGTTCGGCGGCGAGGCGGGCGAAGCGGACCCGGGCCTCGGCGGAGAACGCCAGGCCGTCGTCGGCGGCGCCGCCGGAGTCGAGGAAGGTGTCGAGCGCGTCGGCGAGGGAGACGACCTCGGCCGGGTCGACGCCCTCGACGGCGGCGGCGAGCCGCTGCTCGGGGTCCGGAGCGTCGCCGCCACGGTGGACCAGGAGGCGGGCCCGGCGGCCGAGGAGGGCCAGGTCGCGGGGGCCGATGCGCCAGCGGGGGCCGGTGAGGAGGCGGACCAGGGCGGCGTTGGCGCCGGGGTCCTGGAGGACCTCGCAGACGGCGACGAGGTCGGCGATCTCGGGCAGGTGGAGGAGGCCGGAGAGGCCGACGACCTCGACGGGCACGTCCCGGGCGACGAGGGCCGCGTGGAGGGCGGGGAAGTCGGTGGCGGTGCGGCACAGGACGGCGATCTCGCCGGGCTCGCGGCCGGTGCGGACGAGGTGGGCGAGGGAGTCGGCGAGCCAGTCGATCTCCTCGGCGTGGGTGGGGAGGAGGGCGATGCGGACGCTGCCGTCCTCCTCGGCGCCGGGCGCGGGCCGCAGCGCCTCCACGCCCGCGTGCATGGCGCGCAGGGGGGTGGCGAGCCGGTTGGCGAGGTCGAGGAGACGGCCGCCGCTGCGCCGGTTCTCGGAGAGCGAGTAGCGCGCGGCGGGGCTGCCGTCCGCGTGCGGGAAGTGCTCGGGGAAGTCGTCGAGGTTGGCGACGGAGGCGCCGCGCCAGCCGTAGATGGCCTGGCAGGGGTCGCCGACGGCGGTCACGGCGTGGCCGGTGGCCGGGCCGTCGGCGCTCCGGCCGAAGAGGCCGGAGAGCAGCAGCCGCTGGGCGACGGAGGTGTCCTGGTACTCGTCGAGGAGGACGACCCGGAACTCCTGGCGGAGGATCTCGCCGACCTCGGGCCGGGTGGTGGCCAGCTCGGCGGATCGGGCGATCTGGTCGCCGAAGTCGAGCAGGTCGCGGGAGCGTTTGGCGGCGCGGTAGCGGACGACGAGGTCGAGGAGTTCGCGGCGGGCGGCGGCGGCCTCGGGGATCTTGCGCAGCTCGGCGTTGCTGAGCCGGGCGTCGGCGAGGGCGTCGAGCAGCCCGGAGTCGTACGCCCGGAGCGTCTCCGGCGCTACGAGGTGTTCGGCCAGCTCCGCGTCGAGGGCGAGGAGGTCGGTGACGAGCGTCGGGAACGAGCGGGTGAGGGCCGGGTACGGGCCGGGGGCCTCGCGCAGGACGCGCGCGGCGAGCTGGTAGCGGGTGGCGTCGGCGAGGAGCCGTGAGGTGGGTTCCAGGCCGATGCGGAGGCCGTGGTCGGTGAGGAGCTGGCCGGCGAACGCGTGGTACGTCGAGATGCGGGGCTCGCCGGCGGGTTCGTCGGGGTCGATGACGTCGGGGTCGGTGACCCCGGCGCGGACGAGGGCGGTGCGGACGCGCTCCGCGAGTTCACCGGCGGCCTTGTTGGTGAAGGTGAGGCCGAGGACCTGCTCGGGGGCGACCTGGCCCGTGCCGACCAGCCACACCACGCGGGCGGCCATCACCGTCGTCTTGCCGGAGCCGGCTCCGGCCACGACGACGTGCGGGGCGAGCGGCGCGGTGATGCAGGCCGTCTGCTCCGGGGTGAAGGGGATGCCGAGCAGCTGCTTGAGCTGCTCGGGGTCGGTGATGCGTGCGGTCACCCCAAAGAGGCTAACGGGACCGACCGACATTCCGGGCCGGTACGGCTCCGACCTGCGGAATCACGCGGTACGGGTCGGGGGCACGCGGTACGGGTCGAGGGCACGCGGAGTCGCGCGGGGTCGCGCCGTACGGGACGGGGTCAGGCGGGCTGCCCCTGGTCCAGCTTCGACAGGTCCACGGTCTCCGAGGCGGGCGGGATCTCCACCTTGACGGGCTTGTCGTAGTCGGAGAGCACCAGGGCGCCGGGCTCGTCGCCGCCCTTCTTGACCATCTTCAGGATGTACGGCTTGCCCTCCTGGGAGACGGACACGCTGGTGGTCTCCCCGTCGGCCTTCTTCTTGACCAGGGTCGCGACGGGGGTGCCGTCGACCTCGGCGTCCGGGCCCCTGGTGAGGCCGCGGCGCTCGCCCTTGTCCTTGTCGAGGTCGGAGAGGAGGGCCTTCAGGTCGCAGACTCCGCCGAGGTCGGCGCTGCCCGCCTGCCCCGGGCCGATCTTCAGCCAGCGGCCCTTGACCAGCTCGATCGTGGCGTCGATCTGCGCGGGGGGCATGCCCTGGGAGGTCATGGAGGCGCGCCAGAAGGCCTCGTCGCCCTTCAGATAGGTGATTCCGCCGACCTTGCGGAGTTCGGCGGTGCCGCCCTTGATCTTCATCACGCCGGTGCACTCGTCGTGGTCGTTGACGGCGAAGTCGATGGCGAGCGGCCGGCCGTCCGCGGTGAGCCTGCCGGTCATGCGGAGGGAGGTCGCGGACCGCGTGGCGGCGACCGCCTTGTCCCCGATCTCGTCGGCGGTGAGTCCGGAGAACGGATCGGGTGACGGGGTCGTCAGCGCCGGCGCGGCGGCCGGGGCACCGGCCGTCGCCGCCCAGGCCGCCGCGGGTGCGGGACCCGCCACGACGGCGACGGCGCAGACGACGGCCGCGGCACGGAGCTTTCGGTGGGACGCCATGCGAGCCTCCTCGCGGTTTCCCCGAGCCCTGTCCACCAGGGTCGCCCCGCACGCGCGTGGCCGCTACTCCACCCGGGTGGGTCAGGAGCCGCCGAGCTTGGCCAGCTCCGCCATGTCGACGATCTGGTCGGCCGGGGGCGCGGCGACCGTGAGGGGCTTGTCGAACTCGCTGAACGTGACGGTGCCGGGCTCCTTGCCGCCGGCGCCGACGACACGGAGGACGTACGGCTTGCCCTCCTTGGCGACGTAGAAGGTGGTGGTCTCGGCGCCCTTCTTCTTGGTGAGGGTGACGGCGGCGGTGCCGTCGACGTCGGCGTCCTCGCCCCGGGTCAGCCCCGTGCGGTCGCCCTTGTTCTCCTCGTCCATCTCCTTGATCATGGTCTTGAGGTCGCAGAGCGAGCCGAGGTCGTTGTCGTCACCCTCGGACGGCATCTTCATCCAGCGGCCCTTGAGGAGCGCGGACATGGCGCCGGCCTCGTCGGCCGAGGCGCCCTCCTCGCCGCTGGAGGAGCGCCAGAAGGCGTCGTCGCCCTTCATGTACGTGAAGCCGCCGGTCCGCAGGATCTCGGCCTTGCCCTCGCCGCCCGCGCCCGAGGACATGCTGCCCTTGCAGGAGCCCTTGCTGTCGAGGGTGAAGTCGGTGGTCATGTCCTGGCCGTCGGTCTTGCCGGTGCCGTTCATGCGCAGGGACGTCGCCGTCTTGGTGGTCGCGACGGCCTTCTCGGCGATGGCATCGGCGGTGAGCCCGGCGAAGGGGTCGGCGGCGGCCTTGTCCTTGTCCTGGGAACAGCCCGTGACGCCGGCGACCAGGGCCACACAGATCGTCGCCGTCGCCCAGAGCTTCCTGTTGGCCCTCATGCCTGTACTCCTCACAGCGGTCCTTCACAACGTGTCTTCACGCCGTCCTCACGGGACGCCGCGAGAAGAGTGACCTGCGAGGAAGTGCGAAGGATGTACGGAGCGGGTACGTGATGCTCCGCACAGCGGGCGCACAGGCGTCAGTCGACGACGTGACGCCCCTCGGGGCGGGCGCTGCACGAGGCGCGGAACGAGCAGGTCGTGCAGTGCTGGCCGGTGGTGGGCGTGAACCGCTCGTCGAGGACCCGGCCGGCGGCGGTGGCGAGCAGTTCGCCGACCCACTCCCCGGTGAGGGCCTCCTGCGCCTGGACCTTCGGCAGGGCGTCGCCGCCCTCCTTCTTCGCGGCGCCCTGGCGGAGCTGGACGAGTTCGGCGCCGCCGGGTTCCGGCCGCCGGCCGTCGAAGACCTCGTCGAGGGCGCCCTCGCGGACGGCGAGCTGGTAGACGGCGAGCTGCGGGTGGTGGTCGACCTCGTCGCGGGTCGGCGCGGACTTGCCGGTCTTGAAGTCGACGACGTACGCGCGGCCCTCCGCGTCGGTCTCGACGCGGTCCATGGAGCCGCGGATGCGGACCTCGTACTCCCCCGCCGCGAGCGTCACGTCGAAGTCCTGCTCCGAGGCGGCCGGGGTGCGTCCGCCCCGGTCCATGACGTGCCAGCTCAGGAAGCGTTCCAGGGCCACGCGCGCGTGGGCCTTCTCCTGGGCCGACTTCCAGGGGGCGTCGAAGGCGAGGGCGTCCCAGACGGAGTCCAGGCGGGCCATGAGGACGTCGAGGTCGGCCGGGGTGCGGCCGGAGGCCACCTCGTCGGCGAGGACGTGGACGACGTTGCCGAAGCCCTGGGCGGCGGTGGCGGGGGCCGCCGCCTTGACCTCGCGGCCCAGGAACCACTGGAGGGAGCAGGTGGTGACCAGGTTCTCCAGGGAGCTGGGCGACAGGGCGACGGGCCGGTCGCGGTCGCGCAGCGGCGCCGCGCCCCGGGTCGGCTCGAAGAGGCCCCACCAGCGGTCCGGGTGGGCGGCGGGGACCAGGGGCTGGCCGTCCTCGTCGGTCAGCGCGGCCAGTTCCGCGAGCCGGTGGGCGGCGGCCTCGCGGAGCGCGGGCGTGGCCGCCGGGTCGACGGTGGTGGCGCGCAGCTCGGCGACCAGGGCGGAGACGGCGAGGGGGCGGCGGGGGCGGCCGGGGACGTCCTTCGGCTCGGCGCCGAACTCGGTGAGGAAGCGGGACGGCTGGTCGCCGTCCTCGGCTGCGGCCTTCACCGCGGTGACGACGAGCCGGTCACGCGCGCGCGTGGTGGCCACGTAGAAGAGCCGTCGTTCCTCGGCGAGGAGGGCGCCGGGGGTGAGGGGTTCGGCGAGGCCGTCGCGGCCGATGCGGTCGGCCTCCAGGAGGGAGCCGCGGCGGCGCAGGTCGGGCCAGAGTCCCTCCTGGACCCCGGCGACGACGACGAAGCTCCACTCCAGGCCCTTGGAGCGGTGGGCGGTCATGAGGCGGACGGCGTCCGGGCGGGTGTGCCGGCGGGTGAGGGTGTCGGCGGCGATGTCCTGGGCGTCGAGTTCCTCGAGGAAGTTGAGGACGCCCCGGCCGCCGACGCGTTCCTCGGCGCGGGCGGCGGTCTCGAAGAGGGCGCAGACGGCGTCGAGGTCACGGTCGGCGTTGCGCCCGGCGGGCCCGCCGCGGAGGGCGGCGCGCTCCAGGCGGCCGGGCCAGGGGGTGCCGCTCCAGAGCACCCAGAGGGCCTCCTCGGCGGTGCCGCCGTCGGCGAGCAGGGTGCGGGTGTCCCGGAGCAGGTCGCCGAGCCGCTTCGCACCGCGCGCGTACGCGGGGTCGTGCGCGACCAGCCGCTCGGGCTCGGCGAGGGCGCGGGCGAGGAGTACGTCGGAGGGCGGCGGGACCTTGTTGCCCGCGTCGCGCTCCTCGTCGCGGAGGGCGCGGCCCAGACGGCGGAGGTCGGCGGGGTCGACGCCGGCGAGGGGGGAGGCGAGGAGTTCGAGGGCGGTTTCGACGGGGAGCCAGGGGGCGTCGGGTGCGGGCCGGCTCGTCGCGGGCCCTGCGTCCTGCTGCTCGGCGTCCTGCCGCTCGGCGTCTTGTGCCGGCGCGTCCTGTGCCTGCGCCGCGTCCTGCCGCCCGGCCTCCTGCGCCTCCGCGTCCGGCGCCTCCGCGTCCTGGACGGGTGCCGCGCCGTCGTGGGTCGTGCCCACCCGTTCCGCCCCTGCGGATCGCCTGCCCCCCACCGCTGCCACCGCCCGCAGCGCCAGCAGCAGGGGCGCCACCGCCGGTTCGTGGCGCAACGGTGTGTCCGCCGCGTCCGTCTCCACCGGGACGCCCGCCGAGGTGAGGGCGCGGCGGAGCGACGGGAGGGCGGCGGCGGCGCGGGTGAGGACGGCCATGTCCTGCCAGGGGACGCCGTCCTCCAGGTGGGCGCGGCGCAGCAGGTCGGCGATGTTCTCGGCCTCCGCCGAGGCCGTGGGGTAGGTGTACGCCTCCGCCCGGCCGCCGTCCCGCGTCGCCGTGAGGTCCCGGTGGGCGCGGACCCGGTCGGCGGGGAGCCGGGGCATCGGCATCCGCCGGGCGAGCTCCCGGGTCGCCCCGAGGAGTCCGGCGCCCGAGCGGCGGGCGGTGCGCAGCACGCGGACGTCGGCGCCGCCGAAGGCCTCGGGGAAGTCGAGGATGCCGTTCACGTCGGCGCCCCGGAAGGCGTAGATCGACTGGTCGGGGTCGCCCAGGGCGACGACCGTGCTCCGGCCGCGGCCCGCGAGCGCGTGCAGCAGCCGGACCTGCGCCGGGTCGGTGTCCTGGTACTCGTCGACGTACACCGCGTCGTACCCGGGCAGGGTCGCCTCCCCGGCGAGCAGGACCGCCCGGTGGACCAGCTCCGTGTAGTCGAGGACGCCCTGGAGGTCGAGGACGTCGAGGTACTCCGCGAGGAAGCCCGCCGCCGCCTTCCAGTCGGGGCGGCCGACCCGGTCCGCGAAGCGGGCGAGGGCGTCCGGTTCGAGGCCCAGCTCGCGGGAGCGGGCGAGGACCGCCCGGACCTCGTCGGCAAAGCCCCGGGTGGTGAGGCAGGCGCGCAGTTCGTCGGGCCAGCGGATGCTGCCGAGGCCCTCCTTCTCCAGGTCGACGTGGCCGGCGAGCAGCTCGCGCACGGCGAGGTCCTGCTCGGGTCCGGAGAGCAGCCGGAGGGGTTCGGCGAAGAGTTCGGCGTCCTGGTGGGCGCGGACGAGGGCGTAGCAGTACGAGTGGAAGGTGGTGGCCTGCGGCGGGCGTCGGCCGCCGAGCCGGGCGGCCATGCGGTCGCGGAGCTCGACGGCGGCCTTGCGGCTGAAGGTGAGGACGAGGAGGCGCTCGGGGTCGGCGCCGCGCTCCATGCGGGCGGCGACGGCCTCGACCAGCGTCGTCGTCTTGCCGGTGCCGGGTCCGGCGAGGACGAGAAGTGGTCCGCCCGCGTGGTCAACCACTTCCCGTTGCGCTGCGTCCAGCTGAGGGGGATCCATCGGGGCCGGCGTGGTACGCACCAGTCGGTACGCGCCCGGGGTCCGCTGCCGTCCCGGACCCGGGTACGGCTGTCCCTGGTGCGGCGGCGTACGCCGGGTGGTCGAGGAGGTACTCACGTGGGTCGCCGGTCCTGGTGGGAGTGGTGGTGCGGGTGAGGCGGGCGTCGGCCGCGGCCGGCCGGCGGGCCCGGGGGCCCTCCGTCGCTCCGGGAGACGCGAACGTCGACGTTACGCGAAACGGCCCGCCGCCGAGCCGTACTCCGCGCCCCTCCGCCGCACGCCCGGGACCGTCCCGGCGGCGGGCGCGCGCCGCCCGCCAGGTGCTCCCCCGGCGGAGGTGCTCAGGTGTGAGATCCGTCCCAGCGGGCCCGCCGCATGTCGATCCTCGGTACGTGCCCCTCGGCGGCCGGGCCCGCCTCCCGCAGCGGGGTGCCCTCCTCGCGGTAGTGGCCGAGGGCCCGCAGCTCGTGCCCGGGGAGCAGGGTGCCGTCCGCGCGGACCACCCGCCACCAGGGCGCCGTCCCGCCGTACAGGGCCATGACCCGGCCCACTTGGCGGGGTCCGCCCTCGCCCAGCCATTCGGCGACGTCCCCGTAGGTCATCACCCGGCCGGGAGGGATGCCGTCGGCGACGTCGAGCACCCGTTCCGCGTACTCCGGCAGTTCTCCGGTCTCCCCCACGGGCTCCTCCATGCTCATCCGCCCCATCCTGCCTCACCCCACCGACATGGCCCTGATGCCTCCGCGCGGCGGCTCTTCGTGCCACCATCGTCCGGGCGGTGACTGGTGATACGAGATCAAGAGCGACACGTACGAGAACGAGAACAAGAACACGAGCAGGAACAACAGCGAGAACGAGAACGACACGACGCACATGCAGAGACGGACATGGTGATGGCCCCGGACACCCAGCCCCCCGAGGAGGGCAAGGCCGACGTGCCCGAGCGGGTCTCCGGCGACGAGCCGCTGCTCGCCGCCCGTGTCCACCGGCCCTCCGACCTGATGCGGCTGCTCGCCGGCCTGCTCGCGATCGGGCTCGTCATCGCCGTCGCCGCGTTCGCCCACGCGACGACCTCGGGCCTGGAGGAGGACATCAACAAGGGTGCGGTCGGCGCACCCGACGTCTTCGTCAAGATCGCCGGTCTCGTCTCCTCCATCGCCGTCCTGCTGGTCCCGGTCGCCTTCGCCATCGAGCGGCTGATCAAACGGGACGGGCTGCGGATCGCGGACGGCGTCCTCGCCGCCGTCCTCGCGCACGGCGTCACCCTCGCCACCGACCTCTGGGTCGCCCAGGCCGCGCCCGGCACCATCCAGGACGCGCTGACCCAGCCGCAGTCCGGCGGCGGGCTCACCGACCCGGTGCACAACTACCTGGCCCCGGTGATCGCGTACATGACCGCCGTCGGCATGGCCCGCAGGCCCCGCTGGCGGGTGTCGCTGTGGGCGGTGCTGCTGCTCGACGCGTTCACGATGCTGGTGGCCGGCTACACCACGGCGCTCTCGATCATCCTGACCGTGCTGATCGGCTGGACGGTGGCGTACGGCACGCTCTACGCGGTCGGCTCCCCCAACGTCCGGCCGACCGGCCAGACCCTTCTCGCCGGTCTGCGCCGGGTCGGCTTCAAACCGGTGACCGCGCTGCGCGCCGAGGGCGTCCCGGACTCCGCGGACAGCGGTGACCGGGGCCGCCGGTACATCGTGACCCTGGAGGACGGGCCGCCCCTCGACGTCACCGTCGTCGACCGGGAGCAGCAGGCGCACGGCTTCTTCTACCGGGTGTGGCGGCGGATCACCCTCCGTACGATCACCACCCGCCGCTCGATCGTCTCGCTGCGGCAGGCCCTGGAGCAGGAGGCGCTCCTCGCGTACGCGGCCATCGCCGCCGGGGCGAACGCGCCGAAGCTGATCGCCACCTCCGAGCTCGGCCCGGACGCCGTGATGCTCGTCTACGAGCACATCGGCGGCCGCAGTCTGGACTCGCTCGACGACTCCGAGATCACCGACGAGCTGGTCCGCAGCGCCTTCCGGCAGGTGCGGGCGCTGCAGTCGCGCCGTATCGCCCACCGCAGGCTGACCGGCGACGCGATCCTGGTGGATCGTTCCGGCAGGGTGATCCTCACCGATCTGCGGGGCGGCGAGATCGCGGCCGGCGACCTGATCCTGCGGATGGACGTCGCCCAGCTGCTCACCACCCTCGGCCTGCGGGTCGGGGCCGAGCGGGCGGTCGCCGCCGCCGTCGAGGTCCTGGGCCCCGACACCGTCGCCGACTGTCTGCCGCTGCTCCAGCCGATCGCGCTGAGCCGCTCCACGCGCGCGACGCTGCGGAAGCAGGCCAGGGAGCGGTCGGCACGCGAGCGCGAGGCCGTGCTCGCCGCCTCGGAGGCGGCCAAGCACGAGCGGGAGCTCACGAAGGCGGCGGCACACGGCGGTCCCGAGACCGTGCAGACGGAGACGAAGGCCGAGAAGAAGGCGGACAAGAAGGCCGAGAAGCGGGCGCTCGACACGGCCCTCGACGAGGCCCGCGAGGAGGACCTGCTCTCCCAGATCCGGCAGCAGGTGCTGCTGATCCGCCCGCAGGCGCCGGTGGAGCCGGTCCGTCTGGAGCGGATCAAGCCGCGGACCCTGGTCAGTCTGATCGCGGGCGCGGTCGCCGCGTACTTCCTGCTGTCACAGATCGCCCGTACGCCGCTGTCGACGGTCAGCCAGGCGGACTGGCGGTGGGTGGCGACCGCCGTGGTGTTCTCGGCGCTCAGCTATGTGGCGGCGGCGATGAGCCTGCTGGGCTTCGTGCCGGAGCGGGTGGGGTTCTGGCGGACGGTGGTGGCGCAGGTCGCCGGCTCGTTCGTGAAGATCGTCGCCCCGGCGGCCGTCGGCGGCGTCGCCCTGAACACCCGCTTCCTCCAGCGCGCGGGCGTGCGCCCGGGGCTCGCGGTGGCGAGCGTCGGCGCCTCGCAGCTCTTCGGACTCGGGGCGCACATCCTGCTGCTGCTGTCCTTCGGCTATCTGACGGGTACGGAGAAGTCGCAGTCCTTCACCCCGTCGAGGACGGTCATCGCGGGCCTGCTCACGGTCGCGGTCCTGGTCCTGGTCGCGACGGCGATCCCGTTCATGCGGAAGTTCGTCTCGACCCGGCTGCGGTCCCTGTTCGCCGGGGTCGTGCCGCGCATGCTGGACGTGCTCCAGCGGCCGATGAAGCTGGTCACCGGCATCGGCGGCATGCTGCTCCTGACCGCCGCGTTCGTGTTCTGCCTCGACGCCTCGATCCGGGCGTTCGGGCACGGGACCGCGACGGTCAGCTACGCGAGCGTGGCCGTCGTCTTCCTCGCGGGCAACGCGCTCGGCTCGGCGGCGCCGACGCCGGGCGGTGTCGGCGCGGTCGAGGGCGCGCTCACCCTCGGTCTGGTGGCGGTGGGGCTGCCCATCGAGGTCGCGACCCCGGCGGTGCTCCTGTACCGCCTGCTCACGCTCTGGGTCCCGGTGCTGCCGGGCTGGATCTGCTTCAACTGGCTGACGAAACGCGGAGCGCTGTAGACCGCGAAGCGCCGCAGGCCGCCCGCCACCCGCATGGACCTCCGTCCCGCGCGGGTGCGCGGGCGGCGGCACACCATGGGCCTATGCCGATCTCCGCCGCCCAGCGCGCCGCCCTCTTCACCGCCACCACCGTGCTGCTCGCCGCCGGGTGCTCGGACGGGGGAGACGACGCGGCGGACGTGCCGGCCCCGAGCGGCTCGGGCATGTCGGCGCTGACGGCGCAGAAGCTGTCCTGGGCCCCCTGCCCGGCTCCGTCGGCCGCCGAGGGGGGCGGGCCCGCGCCCTCCCCGCTGCCCGGCGGCGCGATCTGGGAGTGCTCCTTCCTGCAGGCGCCGCTGGACTGGTCGGTGCCGGAGGGCGAGACGATCGAGCTGGCCCTCATCCGGGCCCGGGCCCGCGACAAGGAGCGCCGGATCGGTTCGCTCGTCTTCAACTTCGGCGGCCCCGGCGGCTCCGGCATCACCGGTCTGCCCGGCTTCGCCACCGACTACGAGACCCTGCGCGGCCGCTACGACCTGGTGTCCTTCGACCCGCGCGGGGTGGGCCGCAGCGACCCGGTGGAGTGCGCGAGCGACAAGGAGCTCGACGCCTACTACGCCCTGGACTTCACGCCCGACGACGAGGCGGAGGAGCGGACGCTGTCGGACGCGCAGAAGAAGTACGCGACCGGCTGCGAGCGGGACGCCGGACCGGCCCTGCCGCACGTCGGCACGGAGAACGCCGCCCGGGACGTGGACCTGATGCGCCAGGTCCTCGGCGACGAGAAGCTCCACTACTTCGGCATCTCGTACGGCACCGAACTCGGCGGCGTCTACGCCCACCTGTTCCCGAAGAACGTCGGCCGGGCCGTCTTCGACGCCGTCGTCGACCCGGACGCCGGGGTCGAGGACGGCGCGCTCGGCCAGGCGAAGGGCTTCCAGCTCGCCCTGGACAACTTCGCCCGCGACTGCGTCGACCGGGGCGACGAGTGCACCCTGCCCGGTTCGACCGTCGCCGAGGTCGAGACCTTCGTGACGGACCTCCTCGCGTCCCTCGACAAGAAGCCGATCCCCGGCATCGGGGACCGGAAGCTGACCCAGACGCAGGCCACCAACGGCATCGCGCAGTCCCTGTACTCCAAGGAGTACTGGACCTATCTGGAACAGGGCCTCGACGCGGCGGACGGCGGCGACGGGGCGCTGCTGCTCTCGCTCTCGGACGCGATGAACGGACGCGGCGAGAACGGCTCGTACAGCAACATCCAGGCCGCCAACGCCGCCATCAACTGCGTGGACTTCAAGGAGCGCTACACCCTCGGCCAGGCGAAGGAGCGGCTCGGCCGGTTCCGCGAGGCTTCCCCCGTCTTCGGCGACTTCATGGGCTGGGCGCTGGCCAGTTGCGCGCAGTGGCCGGTGCCGGGGCTCTGGGAGCACCCGGACGTCTCCGCCCCGGGCTCGGCTCCGATCCTGGTCGTCGGCAACACCGGTGACCCGGCCACCCCGTACGAGGGCGCCCGCTCGATGGTGGAGGCGCTCGGCCAGGGCGTCGGCGTGGAGCTGACATACGAGGGCGAGGGCCACGGCGCCTACAACAGCGGCAACGCGTGCGTGAAGAAGGCCGTGGACGCCTACCTCCTGGACGGCAAGGTCCCCGCCTCGGGAAGCGTCTGCAAGTAGCCCCGCCCCGGGCGCCCGGCCCCGTCGGTGGGACCGCCTAGGATGACCGCCTTGCCGGGATCCTGGGGGAACACATGTCCGTACGGATACGCATGACGGTTCTGGCCGTGGCGGGGGTACTGCTCGCGGGCTGCACCAGCACGAGCGGCGGGGCCCCCGGTCCCGCCTCCACCGCGCCGACGGCCACCGGCGCCGGACCGTCGGCCACCGCAGCCGCTCCACCGCCCGCCTTCCCCGCGCTCCCCGGCGCCCTCACCGGCCAGCGCCTCGACTGGCAGCGCTGCCGTGCCGCGGAGGGCGGACAGCGGCCCGGCGCCGAGTGGCGCTGCGCCACGGTGACGGTGCCGCGCGACTACCGGAAGCCGGAGGGCGCCACCCTGCCCGTCGCGCTGATCCGCAAGCGGGCCACCGACGAACGCGGCCGCATCGGCTCGCTGCTCTTCAACTTCGGCGGCCCCGGCGCCTCCGGGGTCGACATCCTGCCGAGGGCGGCCGAGGAGTACGGGTCCCTGAACGCGCGCTACGACCTGGTCGGCTTCGACCCGCGCGGCGTGAGCCGCAGTGCGGGCGTGGTCTGCCGGACGGACGCCGAACAGGCCGCCGCCGAGGCCACCGTCGACCTCACCCCCGACTCGGGCGCCGAGGAGGCCGCGTTCCTGAAGGACAACACCGGCTTCGCCGCCGGCTGCGCCGAGCGCTCCGCCGCGCTCCTCGCGCACACCACGACCAGCGCCACCGCCCGGGACCTGGACCTGGTCCGGCAGGTCCTCGGGGACGAGAAGCTCCACTACTTCGGCATCTCGTACGGCACCCAGCTCGGCGGCACGTACGCCCACCTCTTCCCGGGGAACGTGGGCCGGCTCGTCCTCGACGCCGTCGTCGACCCGACCGCCGACACGTTCGGGCACGCCCGCCACCAGACGGTCGGCTTCCAGCGGGCCCTGGACAACTACCTGAAGAGCACCGGCGAGGACCCGAAGGCCGGGACCGAGCGGATCGCACGCCTGCTCCGGAAGCTGGACCGCGCCCCGCTGACGGTCGGAGAGCGCCGGCTCACCGAGAGCCTCGCGCTCACGGGCATCGCGGTGACCCTGTACGGGAAGGCCAACTGGCCCCTCCTGACCCAGGGCCTCAAGGAGGCCGAGGCCGGTCGCGGCGGCGCCCTGCTCGCGCTCGCCGACGCCTACAACGACCGTGACGCGAGCGGCCACTACTCCACCCAGTCGCACTCCCAGCGGGCGATCTCCTGCGCCGACTCCAGCACCCGGCCGACCGCCGCGCAGGCGAAGGCGCTGCTGTCCGAATTCCGCCGCCTCTCCCCCGTGTTCGGCGCGTTCCTCGCCTGGGACACGGCCGGCTGGTGCGCCGGATGGCCGGTCGAGGGCGAGCGGGCGACCCCGGAGGCGAGCGCCCCGGGCGCGGCCCCGGTCCTGGTCGTGGGGACGACGGGCGACCCGGCGACCCCGTACGAGGGCGCGGAGCGGATGGCGAAGGAACTCGGGGACGGCGTCGGCGTCCTGGTCACCAACCGGGGTGAGGGGCACGGCGCCTACGGCACCTCGCGGTGCGTGACGGAGAAGATCGACGCGTACTTCCTGAAGGGCACGGTCCCGAAGTACGGCACGACCTGCTGACCGCGCGCGCTCGACGAAGGGCCCGGACCTCCCCGCGGGGAGGTCCGGGCCCTTCGTCGAGTCGTCTAGTAGACCGGCTTCTCGGGCTCGATCTGGTGGACCCAGCCGATCACGCCGCCGCCGACGTGCACCGCGTCCGCGAAGCCCGCGGACTTGAGCACGGCGAGGACTTCCGCACTGCGGACACCCGTCTTGCAGTGCAGGACGATCCGCTTGTCCTGCGGGAGGTCCTGGAGGGCGGCGCCCATCAGGAACTCGTTCTTCGGGATCAGACGCGCGCCCGGGATCGAGACGATCTCGTACTCGTTCGGCTCGCGGACGTCGATGATGTCGATGTTCTCGCCCTCGTCGATCCACTCCTTGAGCTGCTTCGGAGTGATCGTGGAGCCGAGCGCCGCCTCCTGGGCCTCCTCGGACACGACGCCGCAGAAGGCCTCGTAGTCGATGAGCTCGGTGACGGTCGGGTTCTCGCCGCAGACCGCGCAGTTCGGGTCCTTGCGGACCTTGACCTGGCGGTACTGCATCTCCAGGGCGTCGTAGATCATCAGGCGGCCGACCAGCGGGTCGCCCACGCCGGCCAGGACCTTGATGGCCTCGGTGACCTGGATGGATCCGATGGACGCGCACAGCACGCCCAGGACGCCGCCCTCGGCGCAGGACGGGACCATGCCCGGCGGCGGGGGCTCCGGGTAGAGGCAGCGGTAGCAGGGACCGTACTCGGACCAGAACACGGACGCCTGGCCGTCGAAGCGGTAGATCGAACCCCAGACGTACGGCTTGTTCAGCAGCACGCAGGCGTCGTTCACCAGGTAGCGCGTGGCGAAGTTGTCCGTGCCGTCGACGATCAGGTCGTACTGGCTGAAGATGTCCATCACGTTCTCGGCCTCGAGCCGCTCTTCGTGGAGGATCACGTTCACGTACGGGTTGATGCCGAGCACGCTGTCGCGCGCCGAGGCGGCCTTGGACCGGCCGATGTCGGCCTGGCTGTGGATGATCTGGCGCTGGAGGTTCGACTCGTCGACCTCGTCGAACTCCACGATGCCGAGCGTGCCCACGCCGGCGGCGGCCAGGTACATCAGCGCCGGCGAGCCGAGGCCGCCGGCGCCGACGCACAGCACCTTCGCGTTCTTCAGCCGCTTCTGCCCGTCCATCCCGACGTCCGGGATGATCAGGTGGCGGGAGTACCTGCGGACCTCGTCTACGGTGAGCTCGGCAGCCGGCTCGACCAGGGGTGGCAGCGACACGGGGACTCCGGTTGTCGGTATGTCAGTACGGTTGTTCTCCCCGTAACACTGCCACGCCTCTTCTCATTCCGAGACACCCGGTCCGATCCGCGAGACGATTTCGTCCCAGTAGCCGGGCAGCGAGTGAAATGCGGCGGTCTGTCCCGGGACCCCTGTCCGGTCGGTGAAGAAGATCGTCCCGGCCCCCTGCCAGCGGGCGATCCGCAGCGCCTCCTCCAGGTGGGTGCGCGGGATGCCGTGGACGAGGTGGACGAACTTCGCCTCCGTGTACTCGGCCGTCCACTCGGCCACCTGCGACCAGCGGTAGTCCGCCCACGGTCCCGAGAAGGTCACCAGCTGGTCGGCGGTCTCGGCGTACCCCGGGTGGGGGTGGGTGCCGTGGCCGAGGACGAGGTGCGCCTCGCCGCCGAGGACCGCCTCCAGGGTCGCGGTGACCCGCCGCACCCCGGCCAGGTCGGCCCGGTCGGCGGGGCAGCGGTCGAGGTAGAAGCCGTCCACCCGGTACCAGTCGAGGAAGCGGTGGGCGTCCGAGACCAGCTCGCCGAACGGCCGGGAGCCGTAGGCGGCGTCCAGGTGCCCGAGGACCCGGACCCCGGCGTTGCGGAGCCGGCCCGCCGCCTCCAGACAGTGCGGGTCCGGGCGGCTGCCGGGCCCGTCCGCCACGTTGAGCACCGCCCAGTGCAGCGGGGTCCCCGGGCGGGTCAGCTCGCCCCACTCGACGGGGGCGAGCAGCGGGTGGGCGTAGCCGGGCACGCCCACCCCGAGCGCCTGGACGGCTCCGGTCGCCGTCAGATGCGACACGCCGCCTCCATCCAGATGTCGGCGAGCGACTCCTCCAGGTTGATCCGGGGCCGCCAGCCGAGCCGGTCGCGGGCGGTGCGCACGTCGGCCTGCTGCCAGGGTCCGCAGCCGTCGGGGTACGGGTAGGGCGCCGAGGCCAGCTGGTCGGCGATGGTCCCCTCGGTGCGGGGGGCGCCGATCATCGGGCGCTGCGGCATGCCGTGCGGGGCGTCCAGTTCGTGCAGGTTGCCGGAGTAGCCGGCGACGCGGGCGAGGACGGCGGCGGCGTCGCGGAGGCGGACCGCGCGGCCGGTGCCGATGTTGACGACGCCCTGCGCGGCGGAGAGCGAGGCGGCGTGCACGGCCCGCGCCACGTCCCGGACGTCGACGAAGTCCCGCTGGACCCCGAGTCCGCTGAGCTTCAGCTCGCCGTCCCCGGCCTGCATGGCCCGGCGCATGGCCTCGGCGAGACGGCCGAGCGGCGAACCGGCGGGCGTGCCCGGTCCCACGGGCGAGAACACCCGGAGGACCACGGCGTCGAGCCCGGAGCCGAGGACGAGTTCGGTCGCCGCCAGCTTCGACACCCCGTACGGGCCGCCGGGGCGGGGCACGGCGTCCTCGGCGGTGGAGGAGCCGGGCTGGCTGGGCCCGTACTCCGAGGCGCAGCCGACCTGGACGAGCCGGGCGCCGCAGCCGCTGCGGCGCAGGGCCTCGCAGACGGTGGCGACGGCGACGGTGTTGTGCCGGGTCAGCTCGCGGGCGCCGCCTCGGGTGGCGCCCGCGCAGTTGACGACGACCCCGGGGTGGACGGCGTCGAGGAAGCGGGTCAGCGCGCCCGGGCTGCCGGAGGCGAGGTCGAACCGCACGTCGGCGTCGTCGCCCCGGCCGAGCGCGGTGAGGTGCACGGCCGGGTCGGCGAGCAGGCGGTCGGCGACGAAGCGGCCGATGAAGCCGTTGGCTCCGAGCAGTAGCACCCTCATCGCGCGGCCCCTTCGTGCCGACCGGCCGGTCCTTGGGATCGAGGGGTCATGGTCTTCGGTCTCCTTGCGGGGTGATGAGAGGGGTGACGGGGCGCGCCCGCGGCGTCGGCTCCGCGGGTGCGCGGGGTCTTCATGGAGCTTTCACGGGGTGGCGTGGGCGGAGGCCCGGACGAGGGCGCCGGTCGCGTGGGCCAGCAGGCCGAGCGCGGCGGCGCCGCAGACGAGGGTGGGTACGGCCCCGGGGCCCCAGGTGTCGACGAGGGTGCGCACCGGGGCGGCGAGCGCGTCGAAGCCGGGGACGGGGACGCGGGAGGCGAGGACGCTCGCGAGGGCGAGCGCCTCGGCGGCGCAGGCGGCGGCGAGGGCGGCGGTGGCCGTCTCGGGGAAGCCGTGGACGGTGAGGAGCCGGGCGAACAGCAGGAGCGCGCCGAGGGCCAGGGCCCCGGAGCTGAACCCGGTGAGTTCGAGGAGGCCGGTGAGGGCGAGGAGCTGGAGGGTGACGGTGGCGAGGAGCGCCGGGCGGACGCCGGCGGCGAAGTCGGCGAGGCCCCGGCTGTCGGCGATCCGGCGGCGGGCCCGGTTCGCGAAGAGGCGGGCGCACCAGGCGACGGGGGCGACGGCGAGCGCGAGGCCGAGGAGCGGTCCGGTGGTCAGGTCCCAGGGTCCGTCGGGGCCGCCGCTGAGCACCTGGCCGAGGAGTCCGTCGCCGCCGACCGCGTACGCGAGGAGCCAGAGGGTCCAGAGCCGGGCGGCGGGCACGCTCCTGCCTTCGGGGACCCGGAGCGGGCCGCGCCGGACGGCGAACAGCAGGGCCCCGGCCAGGAGGACGGCGCCGCTCGCGCCGACGGCGGCCCGCACGGGGCCGTGGGTGAGGGCGAGCCCGATGCCGGTGAGCGCGGCGGCGGCGCCGGGCGTGAGGACGGCGAGCACCCAGGCGTCGGTGTCCCGCTCGGGCGGCGCGGGGGCCGGGGCCGGTTCGTCACCCCGGGGCACGCGCGCGTAGAGCTCCTCGGCGAGCGAGAACACGTCCCGGTGCCGGAAGCGGGCGGCGGTGCGGTCGGTGAATCCCTGCGCTTCGAGTCCGGCGGCGATCTCCAGCGGGTCGACGGCCCGCGCGCAGAGCTCCCGGTGGCGGTGCATGAGCACTTTGACGGGGTCGGCGTGGCCGCGCCGGGGGCGGGGTGCGGCGGTCGTGCGGGCGGCGGGACCGGCCGTGCCGGGGGCCGCGACCGGCGGGGCCGACGCGGTGGGCGCGCTCGCGCCGGCGGACGTACGGGCGGGGGGGCGCGCCGGGTCGGTGTCGTCCGGCGCGGTGTCGTCCGGCGTGCTGCCCGGCCTCGCGCTGCCCTCCGGCGCCGAGTCCTCCGGCTCCGTGTCGTCCCATCCGGGGTCCCCCGGCTTCGGGGGGATCTCGGCGGCCTCCCCCTGGGCCGGGCCTATCCCGGAGGAGGGTCTGCCGAGGGGGTCGGCGGGGTCCGGCCGGCCGGCGCCGTCCACCGGTTCGGCCGGGTCGTCCGGGCCGCGGAGGTCGAGCGTCCCGCCGGTGGGCGGGGTGAGGGCGGGGGCGCCGAGGAGGGCCTCGGAGCGGGCGTCCCAGGCTCCGGGGCTCGTCGGGGCGGCGGAGCCGCGCATGGGGGTGCCTCCTTCAGGCATCGGGGGCTCCCGTCCCGGCGATCACGGTCTGGTTCGCCCAGCTGCCCCGTACATGGGCCTCGGCGGGGTGGGCGAAGGGCACGCCGTCCCCGGGGCGGTGGCGCACCGGCGCGTGGGAGAGGAGCTCCAGGTAGATGCCGCGGAACGCGGCGAGGTTCTGTTCGACGGTGAAGAGTTCGAGGGCGCGGGCGCGGGCGGCGGCGCCGAGCCGGTAGCGGCGCTCGGGGTCGCGGAGCAGCGCGAGACAGGCGTCGGCGAGCGCCCGGGGGTTGCGCGGGGGGACGACGAGACCGGTGCCGCCGATGATCTCGACGACGGCGCCGACATCGGTCGAGACGGTGGCGCGCGCGCAGAACATCGCCTCGACGAGGGTGGCGGGGAAGCCCTCGACGACGCTGGACAGGACGACGACCGCGCCGGAGGCGTAGGTGTCCTCCAGGGTGGGCGCCTCGGGGCCGCCGAGTTCCTCGAAGGTGACCGGGTTCTCGCCGACGGCGTGCGCCCCGGCGGCCTCGTCGGGGAAGAGCTGGGCGGCGAGGCCCTTGCAATGGGTGAGGTACGCGCCCGCGCCGGGCTCCCGTACGGGCACGGCGACGATCCGCAGCCGGGCGTCGGGCTGCCGCGAGCGGATCTCCGCGAAGGCGTGCAGCAGGGCGATGAGGTCCTTGGCGGGTTCGACGCGGCCGACCCAGACGAGGGTGGCCGGGTCTCCGCTCTCCTCGTCCTCGCCGACCTCGGCGAAGCGGTCCGCCGCCATGCCGGGGTGGACGGCGCGGATGCGGGTCCGGTCGGCGCCGCACTTCTCCTGCCAGCGGCGGGTGTGCGCGTTGCCGGGGGTGAGGAGCGCGGCCTGCCCGTAGACCTCGGCGGCGAGCCGGCCGTGGAGGGCGGCGAGCAGGGTGCGCAGCGGGGCGGAGCGGTCGGCACCGGCGGCGGAGAGGTAGTGGGAGCGGAGCGGTGCGCCGTACTCGGTGACGAGCAGCGGGGTGCCGAAGAAGCGTTTGGCCAGGAGGCCGGGGAGTGCGGTGGTGCCGCCGGCGGTGGCGTGGCAGAGGTCGGCCGCGCCGAGGGCGTCCTCCTCGTACCAGTCGAGGGAGAGCGGGCGCAGGGTGCGCTCGACGTGCTCGACGAAGGCGAGGTGGTCGCGGAGCCCGGCGGCGGCCGCGCCCCGGCTCGCGCCGGGTGCGCGGCAGGCGGCTTCGAGGGCGCGGACGGCGTCGTCGGAGCGGAGCGCGCCGGGGAGTCCGCCGCGCTCGCGGGCGAGATCGGCCAGCGCGTGGAGGCCGGCGGCGAAGGCCTCGTGGTCCTCGGCGCAGAGCCCGGCCGTCAGCGCGTGGAAGGCCTCGGTGAAGCGGTGGCGGTCGCGGCGGCCGTAGGCGCGGCGGGCGGCGCGGGCGCCGAAGGCGGTCCGTTCGAGGAGGTTCCCGGCGGCCGGGGCCGCGTCGGAGGCCCCCAGGTCGACGGTGCGGACGACGCGGGAGTTCGGCGGGAGCGGCGCCGCGGTGCCGGAGCCGCCGAGGGAGTACAGGTCGAACTGGTGCTGCCCGAGCCCGCGTACGAGCCGCTCGCACCAGCGTCCGGATTCACCGGTGGCGTACGGGTACCCACCCTCGGTGAGCAGTCCGATCCGCACGAGTGCACCCCCGTTCTCCCTTGACGGCGGCCACCGTTGGTCCGGTGACTCGCAGCGGGAAGAACGTAAGCGGAGAAACCGGTGGTGCGACGGACGGTTGTCCGTCGCACCACCGGAAGGGGTGAATGCACGTAACTTTCCCGCCCCCGTCGCGTTCTGTCGCGCTAGGCGTCAGATCCGTCACGGAGAGTCAGGCCGGGGCCAGCCCCTGGCGGAGCGCCCGGCGCTCAACCCGTCGGGTACACCCAGGGGTTGGGGCGGCACTTGATCCCGCCGATGTTCAGCGACTTCGTCTGCTGCTGCATCACCGGGGCGAGCGCGCCGGGGGTGCTGCAGCGCACGTGGCCGTGCCCGAGCCGGTGGCCGACCTCGTGGTTGATGAGCATCTGCCGGTAGGCGTACATCGCCTTGGGGCCGAAGGTCTCCGAACCCTGCGCCCAGCGGAAGGCGTTGATCATCACGCGCTCGGTGGAGGCGGAGTCGCAGGACACGTTGTCGACGGTCGTGTCGAGGCCGGACTTCGCGCACCAGGCGCCCGTCGTGCCGGGGCTGGCCAGCGTGATCACGAACCGGGCCTCGCCGCTGGAGACCCGCTCGAAGGTCATCGCCCCCTGCCCGGCCCAGCTGCGCGGGTCGTTCAGGGTCTTGTGCACGGCGTCGGCGAAGAGCGCGGGGTCGAGTCCGATCCCCTTCTCGACGTCGATCCGGTAGCGGATCAACTGCCCCTTCCCGGGCGCCTTCTGGAAGCCCGGCACGGTCGCGAAGTCGCCGGAGCCCTTCAGCTTCGGGTCGATCGGGAACTGCCGGGTCATCAGCTGCTCATAGGTGGGCGGCTCGGCAGTGACCGCCGGGGCAGGGGCCTTCGGGGTGGCCCGCTCGTCGGAACGGGAGGCGGAGGCGTCGTCGGCGGCCCGCTCGGCCGGCTGCTCGGCGGCGTGCACGGTGACCGGGGCGTCCTCCCGGCCGGTCACCTGCCCGGCGACGACGACGGCGAGGACGGTGGCGACGGCGGCCGCCGCGACGCCGGTGAGGGTGCGGCCGAGGCCGCCCCGGACGACCGGGGCCCCGGTCTCCTCGGGCACCGGCGCGGGCGCGTCCTCACGTCGGGGTCCGGGGACGAACGGCGCCCGGGCGGCGTCCTGTTCGTGCTCCTCGGTACGGGGCGAGCCGTGCCGGGCCCGGTACGGCCGGGGCTGCGGCGCGGAGCCCTCGTCGTGCTGCGGGTGGCCGCCCCGTACGGGGGTCCGGTAGGCGGGGACGCCGTGCGCGGGGGTACCGGGCGTTCCGTGCGCGGGGGTGTCGAAGACCGAGGGGGTGTACCCGGAGGCGCCGTAGGAGGGGGTGCCGCGCGGCGGGGTCACGGGGGCCGGCGCGGCCTGCGCCGGATTGCGGTGCGCGGGTCCGCCGCGCCCGGTGCCGTGCGCGGGCGTGCCCTGCGCCGGAGTGCCGTACGCGGGGTTCCCGTAGGCCGGATTCCCGTACGCGGGGCCCCCGTACCCCGGCGGTGTCCCCTGTCCCTGCGGCCGTCCCTGCACGGTCTGGCCCTCGCCGGGCGCCCTGCGTCGGCGGCCCGTGCCCTGGGCGCGCTCGGCGGGCGCTCCCGGCGGCTTTGCCGCCCCCGTCGTCCGTCCGGGGGCCGTCTGCTGACCGGTGTCGGCCACCGGGGGCGCGGAGCCCTTGCGACTATGTCGTCCCACGCCCCGGATCAGCTCCCGCCGTTGTCGGCGATCAGGTCCCGGACGGCCTGGGCGACCGTCTCGGGGTACTCCATCATCGCCACGTGCCCCGCCTCGGGGAGGGTCAGCAGGCGCGAGCCGCGGAAGGCGGCGGCCGCCTTGCGGGCCATCCGGTACGAGACGAGCTGGTCGCGCCCGCCGTAGACGAGCAGCGTGGGGGCGAGGACGCGTTCGGCCTGCCGCCACAGTCCGTGCTGCCCGCCGAGCGTGTACGCGTCGACGATGCCGCGCGAGGAGCGTGCCATGGCGTCCCAGAAGTAGGGAAGCTCCAGGCGCCGTTCCATCTCCTCGACGGCGTGCAGGAGGCCCTCGTCGGTGACCCGGCCGGGGTCTCCGTAACAGAGGGAGAGGACGCCCCGGACGCGCTGCTCGGCCGTCCAGTCCTTGCTGAGCTTCGCGAAGGCCGAGGCCACGCCGGGCACCGCGAGCAGGACCGTGGGCCAGGCGGTGCGCTGGGCGCGCAGCTCGGGCAGGGCCGGGGAGATCAGGGTGAGGGTGCGGACCAGGTCGGGCCGGGCCGCGGCGACCCGGGTGGCGACGGCGCCGCCCAGCGAGTTGCCGAGGAGGTGCACCGGCCCGCGGCCCGCGGAGTCCAGGAGGCGGATGACGGCGCGGGCGTGCCCGGTGACCGAGTAGTTGCCGTCGTCGGGCGGCGGGGAGTCGCCGAAGCCGGGGAGGTCGACGGCCTCGCCGTCGACGAGGTCCGCGAGCAGCGGCATCAGGGCGGACCAGTTCTGCGAGGAACCGCCGAGGCCGTGGACGTACAGCGCGGGCGGCAGGCCGGGCTCGGCGCCGGGCCGGGCGCGCACCGTGAGGGTGAGTCCGGGCAGCGACACGGAGCGGAGCTCCTCGCCGTCGGCGACCCGTACGGCGCGGGTGGTGCGCGACGCGGGTGGCGCGGCGGCGGTCCGGGTTTCCGGCAGCTCGGTCGACGACATGGCCGCAATATTACGAGACGATCACGCGGCGCCGTGTGTGGGTGCCGTCACAGGTGCGTGTGCGGCGGGGCGCGGGTGCTCCTAGGCTCGAAGAGAGGCCCTGCGGAGAGGACCGCGACCCCATGCCGGAGGAATCGCATGACTGTCGATCCGACCGACCCGGACACATTCGCCGAGGAAGAGGACACCGTGCTGGAGCAGGAGATCCCGGAGGCCGACGCGGCGGAGCAGCACACGGACCTGCAGCAGCGCGAGGACGAGCAGGTCACCCACGTCGAGCGCGACTCGGCGAACGAGGCCGACTCCTCCGAGCAGACCCGTGTCGTCGCCCTGGACGAGGACGACTACCGCTGAGCCGGGACGACTCCCGCTGATTTGTTCGGTTTAATATTGAATCGACTGTCGACCCGGGCGTCCGGTCCGTGAAATTCTGCGTTCGCACCGCGCACAGCCGGGTTACCCAAAAGTACGATGGCGGCGCGTGCGACAGCGCGCATGGATCGATTCTTGGGAGGCCGCGTGAGCGCCATCGAGCAGACAGAGGCAGCACGCCCTCGGGGCACGCGCCTGCCGCGACGTGCCCGACGGAACCAGCTCCTCGGCGCTGCCCAGGAGGTGTTCGTCGCCCAGGGGTACCACTCGGCCGCGATGGACGACATCGCCGAGCGCGCGGGCGTCAGCAAGCCGGTGCTCTACCAGCACTTCCCCGGGAAGCTGGAGCTCTACCTCGCCCTGCTCGACCAGCACTGCGAGTCCCTCCTCCTCTCGGTGCGGACGGCCCTGGCCTCCACCACCGACAACAAGCTGAGGGTCGCGGCCACGATGGACGCGTACTTCGCCTACGTCGAGGACGAGGGCGGCGCCTTCCGGCTCGTCTTCGAGTCCGACCTCACCAACGAACCGGCCGTACGCGAGCGCGTGGACCGGGTGAGCCTCCAGTGCGCCGAGGCGATCTCGGACGTCATCGCCGAGGACACCGGCCTGTCCAAGGACGAGTCGATGCTGCTCGCCGTCGCCCTCGGCGGCGTCTCCCAGGTCGTCGCGCGCTACTGGCTGTCGAGCGGGTCCGCCATCCCGCGCGACAAGGCGGTCGGTCTGCTGACCTCGCTCGCCTGGCGCGGCATCGCGGGTTTCCCGCTGCACGCGGTGGAGGGCCAGCTCAGCGCCGAGGGCCACTGACGGCCGGAGGCACCTCCGGTCCCGCGCGTGTTCGCTCCTGGCGTGTGTGAGTGAACCGTGCGCGTCCCCTCACCGGGCTAATGTGTGCAGCGTACGGCGCGGGTATTCGCGCAACGCTGACCGTTCGGAGGGACATAGCCGTGGAGGTCAAGATCGGCGTGCAGCACGCACCCCGGGAGATCGTTCTGGAGAGCGGGCAGTCCGCCGAGGAGGTGGAGCGCGCCGTCGCCGACGCGCTGGCCGGCAAGGCGCAGCTGCTCAGCCTCTCGGACGAGAAGGGCCGCAAGATCCTCATCCCGGCCGAGAAGATCGCGTACGTGGAGCTCGGCGAGCCCGCCGTGCGCCGCGTGGGCTTCGGCGCGCTCTGAGCCCAGGATCTACGGGAAGGGCCCGGTGGACCGTCACGGTCCACCGGGCCTTTCGCATGCCGGGCGGCCGGGCCCTCCCGTCGGCGCGGCGCGGCGCGGCCGGCGCCGTTCATATGCCCGTATGGCCACGTCAGGGCGTACGGAAGGATTGCGCTCCGGGCGCCGGGGGTAGGAGGGATCTCGACCGCACCACCCGCCCCGCACCCCTCGCGAGGTGATCCGCAGTGTTCCTGGAAGTCCTCGGTTCCGCCCTGCTCGGTTTCGCCCTGGCCTGGGCCGCCGCGCACCGGCTGCCCGACCGTCTCCCCGTCCGGGTGATCGTTCTCGTCACCGGCACGCTGGGCGGTGTGTTCGGCGCGCTCGTCACCCACGGAGCCCTGGGCCCCGGCCACTTCCTCGCCACCCTGATCGGCGCGGTGGCGGTGGCGGCCGTCCTGCTCTCCCTGCTGGTCAGGCCGGCGTCCCGCCGTCTGCGCCGATCAGCCGCGATGTGAACGGCCCCGCCACCCGCTCCGCACGGAGAACCCCCGTACGGATGCCGTGACCCCGGCCTCCGTACGACAGATACGACAGATACGACAGAGAAGAACTAGGCGGCCAGGCCCAGCGCCGCCATGCGCTTGGTGTGCGCCTCGGTGATCCGGGAGAACATCCGGCCGACCTCCGCGAGGTCGAAGCCGTCCGCCACCCCGCCGACCAGCATCGTCGAGAGCGCGTCGCGCTCGGCGACCACGCGCTGGGCCTGCGAGAGCGCCTCGCCCATCAGCCGGCGGGCCCACAGCGCGAGCCGGCCGCCGACGCGCGGATCGGCGTCGATCGCGGCGCGGACCTTCTCCACGGCGAAGTTGCCGTGGCCCGTGTCGTCGAGCACGGACAGCACGAGCCCGCGCGTGTCGGAGTCGAGGCGGGCCGCGACCTCCCGGTAGAAGTCACTGGCGATCGAGTCGCCGACGTAGGCCTTGACCAGGCCCTCCAGCCAGTCCGAGGGCGCGGTCAGCCGGTGGAAGTCGTCGAGCGCCTTGGCGAAGGGCTCCATGGCCGCGGTCGGCTCGGCGTCCACCTCGGCGAGGCGGCCCCGCAGCCGCTCGAAGTGGTGGAACTCGGCGGAGGCCATCTTCGCCAGCTCCGCCTTGTCGCCGAGGGTCGGCGCCAGCTTGGCGTCCTCGGCGAGCCGCTCGAAGGCCGCGAGCTCTCCGTAGGCGAGGGCGCCGAGGAGGTCGATCACGGCGGCGCGGTACTGCGGCTCCTCGGCTGCCGTCGCCCAGTCCTTGGCGGCGATCCCGGTGGGTGTGGCGTTGTCAGGCGTCTCCATGGAGCGCACAATAGCCCGCTCGCGCACCAGGGGAAGGCGCTGGTCAGTCAGTGTGACCGTGCCCTCATCACCATTTCTCCCAACACACATGCGCGATTCCGGGGTACAGTGGTAAGGCGCCTGCTGAGTATGCGGACATGCTTTCGCACGTTCGGACGTATTCGGTGGGCCGACTCATGAATGAGGATGCCCGGTCGGTGGCCCGATCGGCTCCGGCCCGACAGCCCTTCCGGCGGACCCGCGGAAGGGTCACCCTCAGCGGTACGACGCTCGAGCGACGGCAGTGGTCCCGCGCCGCCCGGCAGAGATCCCCCAGGATCCGGCCGGCAGTTCCTGGCACGGTACGACCCCCTTCGTTCGCCTCGCGCCGCGTCTCACAGAAGAGGCAGCACCCTGACTACGACTTTCCGAGAACTCGGAATCCTCCCCGAGACGGCCGAGGCCCTTGAGGCCGTCGGCATCGTCACCCCCTTCCCCATCCAGGAGATGACCCTTCCGGTCGCCCTCACCGGCACCGACGTCATCGGCCAGGCCAAGACCGGCACGGGCAAGACCCTCGGTTTCGGCCTCCCCATCCTGGAGCGCGTCACCGTCCCCATGGACGTCGAGATGGGCCGGGCCACGCCCGAGCAGCTCACCGACGCCCCGCAGGCGCTCGTCGTCGTCCCCACCCGCGAGCTGTGCCAGCAGGTCACCAACGACCTGCTCACCGCCGGCAAGGTGCGCAACGTCCGCGTGCTCGCCATCTACGGCGGCCGCGCCTACGAGCCGCAGGTCGAGGCCCTGAAGAAGGGCGTCGACGTCGTCGTCGGCACCCCCGGCCGTCTGCTCGACCTGGCCGGCCAGCGCAAGCTCGACCTGTCTCACGTCAAGGTCCTCGTCCTCGACGAGGCCGACGAGATGCTCGACCTGGGCTTCCTGCCCGACGTCGAGAAGATCATGAACATGCTTCCGGCGAAGCGTCAGACCATGCTGTTCTCGGCCACCATGCCGGGCGCGGTCATCGGCCTGGCCCGCCGTTACATGTCGCAGCCGACGCACATCCGCGCCACCTCGCCCGACGGCGAGGGCGTGACCGTCGCCAACATCAAGCAGCACGTCTACCGCGCGCACAACATGGACAAGCCGGAGATGGTCTCCCGCATCCTGCAGGCCAACGGCCGCGGGCTCGCGATGATCTTCTGCCGCACCAAGCGCACGGCGGCCGACATCGCCGAGCAGCTGGAGCGCCGCGGCTTCGCCTCCGGCGCGGTCCACGGCGACCTCGGCCAGGGCGCCCGCGAGCAGGCGCTGCGCGCCTTCCGCAACGGCAAGGTCGACGTGCTCGTCTGCACCGACGTCGCCGCCCGCGGCATCGACGTCGAGGGCGTCACCCACGTCATCAACTACCAGTCGCCCGAGGACGAGAAGACCTTCCTCCACCGCGTCGGCCGCACCGGCCGCGCCGGTGCGAAGGGCACCGCGGTCACGCTGGTCGACTGGGACGACATCCCGCGCTGGCAGCTCATCAACAAGGCGCTCGGCCTGGACTTCCACGACCCGGTCGAGACCTACTCGAGCTCCCCGCACCTCTTCGAGGAGCTGGACATCCCGGCGGGCACCAAGGGCATCCTGCCCCGCGCCGAGCGGACCCGCGCGGGTCTGGGCGCGGAGGAGCTGGAGGACCTGGGCGAGCCCGGCGGACGCCGCGCGCGCGGCCCGAAGTCCGACAGCAGGCCGGAGCGGACCGAGGAGCGCCCCGAGCGCACCCGGACCCCGCGCCAGCGCCGTCGCACCCGTGGCGGCAGCGAGTCCGACGCCCCGGTGTCGGCGGCCCCGGCCGCCGAGACGGTGCCGGTGACGGTGCCCGCGCCGGTCACGGAGGAGGCGCAGGCCGAGTCCGGTCCGCGCACCCCGCGCCGCCGCCGTCGCACCCGTGTCAGCGCCCCGGGCGCCGCGCCGGTGACGCAGCGGCAGTCGGCTCCGGTGGCCCAGGCCGCCGAGCCGGTCGCCGCTCCGGTCGCCCAGGCCGTGGTGGAGGCCGCTCCGGCGCCCGCCGCCGAGGCCCCGGCCGCCGAGCCGAAGAGCCCCCGCCGCCGCGGCCGTACGGCCTCGCGTCCGGAGGCCGTGCGCTCCGCCCCCGTCGCCCAGGCCCCCGCGGCCCAGGAGCCGGCCCCGGCGCCGCGCCGTCGTCGTCCCCGGATCCGTCCGGTCGAGGACACCGTGTCGTTCCAGACCGTCGAGACCGCCGCGGCCGCCCTGCGCGCCGCCCCGGTCGCCCCGGTCGTCGAGGCCGCGCCCGCCCCGGCCGTCGTCGAGGAGGAGCCGAAGAAGGCCCCCCGTCGCCGTACGGCCAAGAAGGCCACCACGACCACCGCGGCCGTCGCCCCGGCCGCCACCGTCGTCGCCGAGCCGGTCGTCGAGGCCGTCGTCGCCGCCCCGGTGGTGTCCGAGCCCGTCGCGCCCGTCGTCGAGACCCCGGCGGCCCCGGCCACGGCCGAGGTTCCCGCGCCGCGTCGTCGCCGTGTGGTGCGCAAGGCGGCCGGTTCGCCGGTCACCTCCACCCCGGTCGTCGAGCCGGTCGTGGAGCCCGCGCCCGCCCCGGTCGTCGAGGAGGAGCCGAAGAAGCCCGCGCGGCGCCGCGTGGTCCGCAAGGCCGCCGGTTCGCCGGCCTCCTCCGCCCCGGCCGAGACCGTCATCGTGACGGCCCCGGTGGCCGAGGCCGCCCCGGTGGTGGAGGCCGCTCCGGCCGCCGCCGTCGAGGCCGCGCCCGCCCCGGCCGTCGTCGAGGAGGAGCCGAAGAAGGCCCCCCGTCGCCGTACGGCCAAGAAGGCCGCCGTCGTCGAGCCGGTCGCCGAGGCCGTCGAGGCCCCCGCCGCCGAGGAGGCCCCGAAGGCTCCCCGTCGCCGGGCCGCCAAGAAGACCGCGGTGGCCGCCGAGGCGCCCGACGCGTCCGAGCCGAAGGCGCCGGCCCGTCGCCGTACGACGAAGAAGGCCGCGGCCGTCGCCGAGCCGGCCGCCGAGGCCCCGGCCGAGGCGCCGAAGGCCCCGCGCCGTCGCACCACGAAGAAGGCGGCGGCCCAGCCCGAGAGCTGAGCCCGTCCGTCCCGACGCCGCGGCCCGGCCCCTCCCCGGGGGCCGGGCCGCGGCGTCGTCCGCCGACCGCCCCGGTACTCGCCCCTCCGGTTACAGTCCAGACATGAGCAAGCCCCGGTCCCTCGTCCTGCCTCCCCGCACCCGCGCCCACCGGCTGGTGACCGCGCGCGGCGACTTCGCCGTGCTCGACACGGCACCGGCGGGCGAGCGGCGCGGCACGGTGCTGCTGCTGCCCGGGTACACCGGCAGCAAGGAGGACTTCCTCGGCCTGCTCGGGCCGCTGAGCGAGGCCGGGTACCGGGCCGTCGCCGTGGACGGGCGGGGCCAGTACGAGACCCCGGGCCCGCGCGGCCGGGCCTCGTACCGGCGCCGGGCCCTCGCGCTCGACGCCGTGGCACAGGCCGCCGCCCTCGGCGGGGGTCCCGTCCATCTGCTCGGCCATTCCTTCGGCGGCCTGGTGGCCCGCGCGGCGGCCTCGCTCGCCCCGCGCGCCTTCCGTTCGCTGACGCTGCTGTCCTCGGGCCCCGGCCGGGTGGCCCGGCCCCAGCGCGTCCGGGTGCGGGTGCTGCGCGCCGCGCTCGCGCTGCTCCCCAAGGAGCGCGTCTGGCAGGCGATGTGCTGGCTGGACAGCCGGGGCGAGGAGCCGGACACCGACGACGCCCCGCAGCTCGCGGGCTTTCTGCGGCGCCGCTGGATGCGCACCCGCATCGCCCAACTGGCGGGCGCGGGACGGCTGTTGCTCAGCCACCGGGACGGTACGGCGGAGCTGACCGCACTACGGATGCCGCTGCACCTGGCGTACGGGGCGGACGAGATGGTCTGGTCGACGGCGGACCTGGCGGCGACGGCGGCCCGCACCGGCGCGCACCACACGGTGGTGGCGGGCGCCGGTCACTCCCCCAACGTGTCGCACCCGGGCGAGCTGGCCGGCCGGCTCACGGACTTCTGGGAGCGGCCTGCCTCAGAACTGCGCCTTGAGGTGCTGCCAGAAGCCGTCCCGCAGGGCACGCCGGAGTGAGGCGTGGCCGCGCAGGGAGCGGCTGAGCAGGCGTTCCGCCTCGACGAGCAGGTCCTGGTCGACGGGTCCCGGCAGATAGGGCGCGCTGGGCAGGAGTTCGGCGAGCCGGTCCCTGCCGCGCTCGCCGAGCCAGGTCGCCGCGATCTGGGCGCCGATGAAGCGCACCTCCTCGCGGGAGGGCGGCGGCTCGCCCTCGTTCTCGTACGTGGTGACCGGGCGGCGGGTGATGTACGGGCGGCAGAAGTCCAGCTCGAAGGTGCGCTGGCTGTCGACCTCCCAGAGCAGGGCCTCGGCCTGGTTGCGCCCCTCGGCGGCCTCGATGCCCCAGAGGTGGACGCGGGCGCCGTAGCCCTGCGCGGCCTCGACGGCCGAGACGAGGTCCTCGTCGCCGCCGACGAGCGCGGCGTCGCTGATGGCCCGGTGGCGGGCGAGGGACTCCAGGTCCGTGCGGATCAGGGAGTCGACGCCCTTCTGCTGGTTGTTGGCGTTGAGGTTGCCGAGGCGGACCTTGACGTCGGGGAGTTCGGCGATGGCCTGCTGCTCGGGCGTGTGGATACGGCGTCTGGCGCCGTCGTACCAGTAGACGCGGAGCAGTCTGCTGTCCGCGAAGATCGTCCGGGCCTTGTCGATGAGCGCCTCGATGAGGCCCTCGGCGTCGAGGTCGAAGGAGCGCCGGTCCTCGGTGCCCGCCACAAGCAACCCGGCCGCAGCATGGACGTAACCCGCGTCGACGAAGATGGCGTGGGTGGAGGGGGTCTTGGCGACCTCGGCCAGCATCCGCTGGAGGAGCTCATTGGTGCGCTCCAGGCGGGCGTCCAGCGCGCGGAGGCGGGTGTCGGTCTCGGTCACCTGAGTGGTGTCTGCGTCGTTCATACGGGGCTCATTGTCCGCCGCGCGGGGCCCGGCCGCCACACCCTCCTACCCGCCGGTAGTTAGCAATCCGAAAATTTTCCTTAGCGTAAGGAATGTTTGCAGGGTGCACATCGTTGGACCCCTATGTAACGCAGTTCTCCATCAGGAGGATCAACTCAGACGAAGGGAGAAGCCTGTGCGCTTCGAAATCCTGCGACTCGACGACATCGACGGCACGCCCGTCGACCGGACCGTCGTGGACGCCGCCTCCGTCAACCGGATCGTGCAGCAGGCCGCCTCGATCGGCCAGCGCATCTGGATCCGCCCCGCCGAGACCTCGGCCTCGTAACAGGTCGGGTCCACACCACGCACCGCGCCCCCGCACGGACTTCGCAAGAGCGGAATCCGTACGGGGGCGCAGTGGTGTCCGGGGCTCCCCCGGGCGCCGGGTCAGGCGTTCTGGATGACCTGGGTGACGCCGTTGATGATCTGCTGCACCGCGATGGCGGAGAGCATCATGCCGGCGAGCCGGGTCACCAGGACCACGCCGCCGTCCTTGATGACGCGGATGATCAGCAGCGAGTACCGCATGGTCAGCCAGAGCACGACGTGCATGGCCGCGATGGCGGCCCAGACGGAGACCTGCGAGGCGACGCTGTCGGCGTTCTGCACGGCGAGGATGACCGAGACGATCGCGCCGGGCCCGGCGAGCAGCGGCATGCCGAGCGGGACGAGGGCGACGTTCACGTCCTTGGTCTGCTTGGGCTCGTCGGTCTTGCCGGTGAGCAGGTCGAGCGCGATGAGGAGCAGCAGCAGACCGCCCGCGATCATCAGCGCGGGGACGGAGACGTGCAGGTAGTCGAGGATCTGCTGCCCGAGCAGACCGAAGACGGTGATGACGCCGAACGCCACCGCGACGGCCTGCCAGGCCATCCGGCGCTGCACCTTGGCCGGGCGGCCGGAGGTGAGGGCGAGGAAGATCGGCGTGATCCCGGGGGGATCCATGATCACGAAGAGGGTCAGGAAGAGCGAGCCGAAGACGGCGACGTCGAACACGGTGGGGTGCCTTGCGGGAGATACGAACGGTGGGGTGTGCCCGACCGGGCGGAATGTGGGATTCCGGCGACAGGACAGGAGGAACACCACCCCGCGCACGGCACGGAGCCGTACGGGGGCGGGTCGGAAGCGATGGAGGCCTCGGGAAGGCGGGGCGCGGGCCCGCGCCGGCGGACCGGCCGCGGAACGGCGACCGGCCGACGGACCGGGAGAGGCTCCCGGAAGCGACCCCGGAGGGGCCCGGGACACGCCCCCCCTGGAATCAGGAGGCCGGGGCAGGAGGCCGGAGCCAGGAGACCCGGGCCCGGAGCCAGGAGGCCGGGGCAGGCCCTAGGCGGCGGGTCCTCCCGCGCCGGGGACCGGGAAGGCCCCCGCGGCACGGCGGGTGATCTCGCCGTAGATCTCGGGGTCGGTCGTGTATTCGCCGAGGCGGCAGGTCTTGCGGCTGCCGTGGTAGTCGCTGGAGCCCGTGGCCAGCAGCCCGAGCTCCTTCGCGAGCCCGCGCAGCCGTGCCCGCGTCGCCTCGTCGTGGTCCATGTGGTCGACCTCGATGCCGTCGAGCCCGGCCTCGGCGAGCCGGGCTATCGAGGCCTCGGGCAGCACCTGGCCGCGCTTGACGGCGAGCGGGTGCGCGAAGACGGTGACGCCGCCGGCCGCCTTGACGAGGCGGATCGCCTCGACCGGGTCCAGCTCGTGCTTCCCGACGTACGCCCGGCCGCCGTCGGCGAGCCAGTCGGGCGTGAACGCCCCCGACACGTCCGGTACGACCCCGAGCTCGACGAGCGCCTCGGCGACGTGCGGGCGGCCCACGGAGCCGTCGCCGGCGATCCGGGCGACCTGCTCCCAGGTGACGGGCACGCCCAGTTCCTGGAGCTTGCCGACCATGGCACGCGCGCGCGGGACGCGGTCGTCGCGGACGAGCTCGCGCTCGGCGAGCAGCGCCGGCTCCTCGGGGTCGAAGAGGTACGCGAGCATGTGCAGGCCGATCCCGTCGACCCGGCAGGACAGCTCGGCGCCGGTGACGAGGGTGAGGCCCTCGGGGAGCGCGGCGATGGCCTCGGCGTGACCGCGGGTGGTGTCGTGGTCGGTCAGGGCGACGATGTCGAGTCCGGCGGCGGCCGCGTTCCGTACGAGTTCGGCCGGGGAGTCCGTACCGTCGGAGGCCGTGGAGTGGGTGTGCAGATCGATGCGCACGACGCGGGACTCCGGGGACTCGGCACGGACGAGGGACGCTCCAGCATAACGGGCGAATCGAACACGCCGGTACGGAACGTCACCACCGGCCACCGCGGCGGCGCCCCGGCCTCTGGACCCACGAACCCCGCGGGGCGGCGGTCCCGTGGCCCGTACGCCCGCTCTAGCTCAGCAGCCTCGGCGTCAGCGCGCCGCACGGGAGCAGTTCGACCTCGGCGCCCGCGTCGCGCAGGTCCGTCAGGACCAGCTCGTCGTACATGAGCAGACCCGACTGCTCGGGCCAGACGATGGCCCACAGCCACAGCCCGCGCGCCTCCCCCGCGAAGACCGCGCGGTCCTGCGGGGTGCCGCTCACGTGCCACAGCGGGGTCGGGCGGCCGGCGGCGAGGACCTTCGTCTGCGGGGGTTTCTCGATCGCCATGCCCGCGCCGGGGTCGGGGCCGTCGATCCCGGCGTACCGGGCGCCGAGGCCGACACCCAGCTCCTCGGCGACCAGGAGCAGCTCGCCGATGCCGCCCAGCGGCCCGGGTCCCGAGCAGGCGACGGCCGTCGCGCGTCCGCCGCTGCGGTCGTCACCGGCGTACGCGACGCCCGTGAAGAGCCAGCCGACGGGCAGGGGCCACGGCATCCACACCGGCACCTGGGACCGGTGCACGACGACACCGAGAGCCTCGACGCTGGGTGGGATGACGGGCTGGAGCGGGTGCACCGAGCCGTGCACGTCACACTGCCAGGAGTCGGCGAAGAGTCCGGGCGCCCTGACCCGGCCACCGCACTTCGGACAACTGGGTTCGCCCCTCATAGGGCTCAACGGTCCTACCCCCGGAGCCCCGCGTCAAGGACGATCACGGACGATCACCCGTCCGGCCCGTGGCGTTCACCCCGAGCCCACTCCCGGCCCACCCCCGGCCCACTCCCGGCCCACCTGCAGATATACATGTAGCTTGCATTTATTAGGCGGGCTAACTTATTGTGTGCATATTCCAACCATCTCGGCACGGAGGAGCGGCATCATGCAGAGAGCAGAAGAGGACGGCACCCCGCCCGCGGCCGGGGTGAGCATCCTGCGCCAGCCGCCCGCCGTCTGGGCCACCGCCGGCGCCTCCGTCGTCGCCTTCATGGGCATCGGACTCGTCGACCCGATCCTCCCGTCGATCGCCCAGGGGCTGGACGCGACCCCGAGCCAGGTCTCGCTGCTCTTCACCTCGTACTTCCTCATCACCGCCGTCGCGATGCTGGTGACCGGCTTCGTCTCCAGCCGCATCGGCGGCCGCCGCACCCTGCTCGCCGGACTCGCGCTGGTCGTCGTCTTCGCCGCCCTCGCCGGCACCTCCGACTCCGTCGGCCAGCTCGTCGGCTTCCGGGCCGGCTGGGGCCTCGGCAACGCCCTCTTCGTCTCGACCTCGCTCGCCGTGATCGTCGGCGCCGCGGCCGGCGGCAGCGCGGCGGCGATCCTGCTCTACGAGTCGGCGCTCGGCCTCGGCATGGCCTGCGGGCCGCTGCTCGGCGCCGTCCTCGGCAACGCGAGCTGGCGCTACCCCTTCTTCGGCACGGCCGCCCTGATGGCGATCGGCTTCCTCTGCATCACGGTCTTCCTGAAGGAACAGCCGAAGCCGGCCCGCAAGGTCTCCCTGCTCGACCCGATCCGGGCGCTGGGCCACGGCGGGCTCGCCTCTGCCGCGGCGGCCGCGTTCTGCTACAACTACGCGTTCTTCACCGTGCTCGCCTTCACGCCGTTCGTACTGAACATGACGCCGTACAAGTCCGGCGCGGTGTTCTTCGCCTGGGGCGTGCTGCTCGCCGTCTTCTCGGTCCTGGTGGCGCCCCGGCTCCAGCGGCGCTTCGGCTCGCTGACGGTGCTCGCCGGCTCGCTGGTACTGCTCGCCGTCGACGTCGTGGTCCTCGGCTACGGCAGCCACACCACGGCGATCGTCTGCACGGTCCTGTCGGGCGCGTTCATCGGCGTCAACAACACCGTCTTCACCGAGCTGGCCCTCGGCGTCTCGGACGCCCCGCGCCCGGTCGCGAGCGCGGGCTACAACTTCGTCCGGTGGTTCGCCGCGGCGGCCGCCCCGTACTTCGCCCCGAAGATCGAGGAGTGGAGCGACGTCCACATGCCGTTCGTGGTGGCGGGCGTGGCCGCGGTGCTCGGCGCCGTCATCGTCCGGGTCCGGCGCACGGCCCTCACCCTCGAAGCCGAGGAACTGGCCCCGAAGCACGCCACGGAGGACGGCGTCGGAGTCTTCGCCAACTGACGGAGCGCCGGGGCGGGGCGGGCCGGGGCCGGGCCCCCGCCCCGGTCGGCCGGTCGGCCCGGCGACCGGTCAGCCCGGCGACCGGTCAGCCCGTCAGTCCAGATCCACGGACCTGCGCAGCGGATCGCGCAGGTCCGTCCCCCGTGCCAGCCAGCGTTCCTCCAGGGCCTGGGCCCCGTGCACCCGCTTCCAGGCGGCCTCGTTCGAGGTCATCGGCAGGAGCGGCAGGAAGCGCACCGGGTCCATCGGCTCGTCCAGGTCGAGGTCCTCGACCAGACCGCCGGACTCGGCGACGAGCACCGAGCTGAAGCCGGCGCCCGGCCAGAGCGGATCGCCCACGTCGAGCGAGGCGCCCGGAGCGACGATCACCCCCTCGACCTGCGGGGTGGCGGCGAGGACCGCGAGCGGCCGCAGCACCTTGTCGGTGTCGGCGAGCCCGCCCCGTACGGTCAGGACCAGCTCCGCACGCGGACCCTTGACCGGGTCGGCGAGCGCGGCGGTCGGATCGGCCATCGGCTGTGCGGACATGCCGAGGGTCGCGTACCGCACGAGATCGCCGTCGACGAAGCGCAGCACCTCGATCCGGTCCGTGCCGAGGAACGTGACCGCGGCGCGCGCGTCCGGTTCTCCGAGGGCCGTCCGCAACCGGGCCTCGACCAGAGCAAGAACTTCTCCCATGGGTTGAGCATAAAGCGCGTATGGAACGGGCAAAGGAAGGGATTGACCCTCTGTCGGCTGATAGTCTTGGCCGCTGGTCGGGAGTCCCGAACTCCCGACTACTCGTCACACGTCATCCCTCACGAGGGACCGGCCGGAGGAGGTGGGGCTGCGATGGACCGAAGTCGATCGGGCAGTACCAACCGCTCTTCCGACCCGCACCCGAGCCCGGTGCGTACGTCTCTCCGGTGATTCCAGGTCCGCACGGATCTCCCTCTCCGGCATCTCGCACGACGGAAGAGCATTTCGCCTTTGCCTGTCAGTAGCGAACGCCGTCACCGCGACCCCTCGGTGCCGCCCGCTGTGTGGACGACGTAGCTCCACGTCCCCATTCCGGGCTGTGCCGTGCTCGCCGACGGCCTCTCCGTGAAGGAGCATGCCCATGTCGATGATCCGTGACCTGCGCGCCGCCGTCCGCCCGAGCCTGCTGCACCCGCTGCGCAAGACCCCGACCGCGTACACCTCGTACGACCCCACCCGCGACCACTCGGCCTCCAGTGCCGTGGTCGACTGCGCCGTCTACCGCGACGGCCGCCGCATCGACGACCGCGAGTGCCTGACGCCGCGCGGCGCGATGAGCCAGGTGCGGGAGAGCGGCGGCTTCGCCTGGATCGGCCTGCACGAGCCGACCGAGGCCGAATTCGCCGGTATCGCCGCCGAGTTCGGGCTGCACCCGCTCGCCGTCGAGGACGCCGTCCACGCCCACCAGCGGCCCAAGCTGGAGCGGTACGACGACACCCTCTTCACCGTCTTCAAGACCATCCACTACGTCGAGCACGCCGAACTCACCGCGACCAGCGAGGTCGTCGAGACCGGCGAGGTCATGTGCTTCACCGGCCCCGACTTCGTCATCACCGTCCGGCACGGCGGCCAGGGCTCCCTGCGCAACCTCCGGCACCGCCTCCAGGGCGAGCCGGAACTGCTCGCCAAAGGGCCCTCGGCCGTGCTGCACGCCCTCTCCGACCACGTCGTCGACGGCTACATCGCGGTCGCCGACGCGGTCGAACTCGACATCGACCAGCTGGAGATCGACGTCTTCTCGCCGGCCGCGAAGGGCTCCACGCGCGGTACGGACACCGGCCGGATCTACCAGCTGAAGCGCGAGGTGCTGGAGTTCAAGCGGGCCGTCACGCCGCTCATGCGCCCGATGCAGCTGCTCAGCGAGCGGCCGATGCGGCTGGTCGACCCCGACATCCAGAAGTACTTCCGGGACGTCGCCGACCACCTCGCCCGGGTCCAGGAGCAGGTCGTCGGCTTCGACGAACTGCTCAACTCGATCCTCCAGGCCAACCTGGCGCAGGCGACCGTCGCGCAGAACGAGGACATGCGCAAGATCACCTCGTGGGCGGCGATCGTCGCCGTCCCCACGGCGGTCTGCGGCGTGTACGGCATGAACTTCGACCACATGCCGGAACTGCACTGGAAGTACGGCTACCCGATGGTGCTGACCGGCATCATCGCGGTCTGCTTCACCATCCACCGCACCCTCAAGCGCAACGGCTGGCTCTAGGTACTCTTCGGCCATGACCGACACGCTCACCGGCGCCCTCGTCGAGGAGGCCACCAAGAAGTCCGGCCTCGTCTGGGTGCGCGGCACCGGACCCGCCCGCGCGCTCTGGCACGTCTGGCACGACGGGGCAGCCCTCGTCGTCGGCGACGGCCCCGGCGAGCAGCCGCTGCCGGGGCTGACGGACGGCGGGACGGCCGAGGTCACCGTCCGCAGCAAGGACAAGGGCGGCCGGCTCGTCGCCTGGACCGCCGCCGTCCGCGCACTCGCCCCCGGTACGGACGAGTGGGACGCGGCGGTCGCCGAGCTGAAGGGCAAGCGGCTCAACGCGCCCGACGGCGAGGCCATGACCGGCCGCTGGGCGCGCGAATGCCGGGTGCTGCGCCTCGAACCGCGCGCCTCGACCACGGAACTGCCGGACGGCTCGCTGGCCGCCGTACCGCTGCCGACGGAGGCCACGACCCGCGAACCGGTACCGGCCGGACTCCCGAAGCTGCTGGTCAAGCGCCGCAGGCGCTGATCGCGACGGCCTGCCGGACCGCTCAGGTCCGGGGCAGCTGCTTGCCGTAGTCGAGGGTCTCCTCCGTCGACGGCGCGGCGAGCGGGAAGTCCTTGTTCCACTCGGAGAGCACCACGACGCCCGCGCCCCCGCCCCGCGCGAACCTCAGCGGGTACGGGGAGCCCTCCAGGGCCACGTCCAGGGTGCCGCCCTCACCGTCCTGCCCGCCCTTCACCTTGACCGTGCGGACCCCGCCGATCTGGTCCCGGTCGCCCTTGACCATGTCGCCGTGCAGACCGATCAGCCCGTCGAGGAGCAGGTCCATGTCGGTGAAGCCGCGCAGCTGCTTGTACGAGGGGTCGCCCTGCGGCACCTTCACGTACTTGTCGTCGAGCTTGTCCGCGGCCTCGGCGTCCGCCTTCGTCGGCGTGTCGCCGCCCTTGTCGTCGTGCGCCCAGAAGTCCGCGTCGGCCTTCAGATAGAGCGCGTCGCCGACCCGCAGCAGCTCGAAGGTGCTGTTCTTCGTCACCACGGAGCCGCTGGCGCCGTCCTGCTTGAGGCGCATGTTCAGCTTGAACGTGTCGCCCTTGCTGACCAGGGTGCCGGAGAGCCGTACCGCCTTCGCCGCGTCCGCCACGGAGCGCGCCTTGCCCTCGATCTCGGGCGCGGAGAGCTTCCCGACCCCGTTGGTCCCCTCGTCCGGGTCCGCGGCACAGGCCGTGATCCCCACGCTCAGACCGGCGCAGAGCGCCAGGGGCACGACGGCCCTGCGGATACGCGATGACGGGGCACGAACGGCCATCAGCGCTACCTCTCATGTCGTGGGGGACACGGGCCGCGGCCGTACCGGATCACGGGATGCCGGGGCGGCGGCCGTCTGAACTGCGTGGTCCGCCGGGCGGCGGGCCGTCGGCGTGCCGGTGGGGACGGCAGACCGCAGCGTACCCGGGCCGGGCGGCGGGCCCTGCGGCAGCCGTACGGAGGCGCTGCCGGGGCGGGCCGGAACACCACGGGCTAGCCTGAACCCGGCAAAGCTCGGCAATGACTCGAATCGTGCGGCACCGAGGAGGCGCGTGGCATGGCGGCAGGCGCCCCCCGGATCTTCGTCTCCCATCTCGCGGGAGTCCCCGTCTTCGACCCCGTCGGCGACCAGGTCGGCCGGGTCAGCGACCTGGTGGCCATGCTGCGGGTCGGCCGCAGACCGCCCCGGCTCCTCGGCATGGTCGTGGAGGTGCTGAGCCGCCGACGGGTCTTCGTCCCGATGACCCGGATCACGGGCGTCCAGTCCGGCCAGGTCATCACCACCGGCGTCGTCAACATGCGCCGCTTCGAACGGCGTCCCACCGAGCGGCTGGTCCTCGGCGAACTCCTCGACCGGCGCGTCCGGCTGGTGGGGCCCGGCGGGGAGGAGGGCGAGGAGGTCACCGTCCTCGACGTCGCCATCCAGCAGCTGCCCGCCCGCCGCGACTGGGAGATCGACAAGGTCTTCGTGCGCAAGGGCAAGGGCGGGGTGCTGAGCCGCAAGGGCGAGACGCTGACCGTCGAGTGGTCGGCGGTCACCGGCTTCTCCCTGGAGGAGCACGGGCAGGGCGCCGAGAGCCTGGTCGCCACCTTCGAGAAGCTGCGCCCCGCCGACGTCGCCAACGCGCTGCACCACCTCTCCCCCAAGCGGCGCGCCGAGGTCGCCGCGGCCCTCGACGACGACCGGCTCGCCGACGTCCTGGAGGAGCTGCCGGAGGACGACCAGATCGAGATCATCGGCAAGCTGAAGGAGGAGCGGGCGGCCGACGTCCTGGAGGCGATGGACCCGGACGACGCGGCCGACCTGCTGTCCGAGCTGCCCGAGGAGGACCAGGAGCGGCTGCTGACCCTGATGCAGCCGGACGACGCGGCCGACGTACGCCGCCTCCTGGCGTACGAGGAGCGCACGGCGGGCGGTCTGATGACGACCGAGCCGATCGTGCTGCGGCCGGACGCCACGGTCGCGGACGCGCTGGCCCGGGTGCGGCAGCAGGACCTGTCGCCGGCGCTCGCCGCGCAGGTGTACGTGTGCCGGCCGCCGGACGAGACACCGACCGGCAAGTACCTGGGCACGGTGCACTTCCAGCGGCTGCTGCGCGATCCGCCGTTCACGCTGGTCAGCTCGCTGGTGGACAGCGATCTGCCGCCGCTCGGCCCGGACACCCCGCTGCCCGCCGTGACCAGCTACCTCGCCGCGTACAACATGGTCGCGGCGCCGGTGGTCGACGAGAGCGGTTCGCTGCTCGGCGCGGTGACCGTCGACGACGTGCTCGACCATCTGCTGCCGGAGGACTGGCGGGAGACCGAGTTCCACGAGGAGGGGGCGGAGCATGGCGGCTGAGCGCACGCAGGAGCGGGACCGGGAGCGCGAGCGGACGGGTCCCCGCATCCGGCTCGACCTGCCGCGCGAGCGGCGGGCCCGGTTCCTCCCGGAGTACGACCCCGAGGCCTTCGGCCGGCTCTCGGAGCGGATCGCCCGCTTCCTGGGGACGGGCCGGTTCCTGGTCTGGATGACGCTGACGATCATCGTCTGGGTCCTGTGGAACATCTTCGCCCCGGGGTCCCTGAAGTTCGACGAGTACCCGTTCATCTTCCTGACCCTGGCGCTGTCCCTCCAGGCCTCGTACGCGGCGCCGCTGATCCTGCTCGCGCAGAACCGGCAGGACGACCGCGACCGGGTCAATCTCGAACAGGACCGGAAGCAGAACGAGCGGTCGATCGCGGACACCGAGTACCTGACGCGGGAGATCGCGGCGCTGCGGATGGGCCTCGGTGAGGTGGCCACCCGCGACTGGATCCGGTCGGAGCTCCAGGACCTGATCAGGGAGCTGGAGGAGCGCCGCGATCTATTCCCGTACGGCGACTCCCGCGGAAGTGACGTACCCGACCGTTGACAGGCCTTTCATGGGCCGGTGGTCGGCGCCGTACCATCATCGGTATGGCTACGGAAGACGCGGTGCTCGAAGCGCTGGCGACGGTGAACGACCCTGAGATCAACAAGCCGATCACTGAGCTCGGCATGGTCAAGTCGGTGGAGATCGAACCGGACGGCAAGGTCGCCGTCACGGTCTACCTGACGGTCTCCGGCTGCCCGATGCGCGAGACCATCACGCAGCGCGTGACCGAGGCCGTCTCTCGGGTCGAGGGCGTCACCGCCGTCGACGTCTCGCTGGACGTGATGAGCGACGAACAGCGGAAGGAGCTGGCGGCGGCGCTGCGCGGGACGAGCGCGGAGCGCGAGGTGCCGTTCGCGAAGCCCGGCTCGCTGACCCGGGTGTACGCGGTGGCCTCCGGCAAGGGCGGTGTCGGCAAGTCGTCCGTCACCGTGAACCTGGCCGCGGCGATGGCCGCGGACGGTCTGAAGGTCGGTGTCGTCGACGCCGACATCTACGGCCACAGCGTGCCGCGGATGCTGGGCGCGGACGGGCGTCCGACCCAGGTCGAGAACATGATCATGCCGCCGTCGGCGAACGGCGTGAAGGTCATCTCCATCGGCATGTTCACCCCGGGCAACGCCCCGGTCGTGTGGCGCGGCCCGATGCTGCACCGCGCGCTCCAGCAGTTCCTCGCGGACGTGTACTGGGGCGACCTGGACGTCCTCCTGCTCGACCTGCCCCCGGGCACCGGCGACATCGCGATCTCGGTCGCGCAGCTCGTCCCGAACGCGGAGATCCTGGTCGTCACGACCCCGCAGCAGGCGGCGGCCGAGGTCGCCGAGCGGGCCGGCTCGATCGCCGTCCAGACCCACCAGAAGATCGTCGGCGTCGTGGAGAACATGGCGGGCCTGCCGTGTCCGCACTGCGACGAGATGGTCGACGTGTTCGGTACCGGCGGCGGCCAGCGGGTCGCGGACGGCCTGACGCGGACCACCGGCGCGACGGTCCCGGTCCTGGGCTCGATCCCGATCGACGTACGGCTCCGCGAGGGCGGCGACGAGGGCAAGCCCGTCGTCCTGTCCGACCCGGACTCCCCGGCGGGTGCGGCCCTCCGCGCCATCGCCGGCAAGCTCGGCGGCCGTCAGCGCGGCCTCTCCGGCATGAGCCTGGGCATCACGCCGCGCAACAAGTTCTGAGACCGGCCCGTTCCGGCAGAGGGGCGCCCCTTTCGGGGGCGCCCTTCGTCATGCCGTCAGGCGTACGCTCACGCCGTCAGGCGTCTCATGCCGTCAGGCGTACGCGTCGAGGTCCTTGATCTGCGAGAACCCGAGCCCGTAGGCGCTCATCCCCCGCCCGTACGCCCCGATGTGGACGCCGTCGGCGGACCCGGCGAGGACCCAGCCGAACTCGGACTCCCGGTAGTGGAACGGCACCGGGACCCCGTCCACCGGCAGCGACAGCGTCGACCACTCCGCTCCTTCGAGGTCGTCGGCGAGCTCGAAGGCCGTCTCGGTCTGCTGGTCCAGCCAGTTGTCGCGCGTCGCGTGGTCGAGCGAGGCCGGCCAGGTGTGGACGAGCAGCCCGCTGCCGGCCAGCCAGGCGGCCGAGGAGACGGTGGTGGCGTCGAGGACGCCGGTGCCGTCGCCGGTCCGCCGGACCGGGCTCGCCGCGACCGTGACCACGACCGCGAACCGCTCCTTCTCCGCGGCGCTCGCGTCCGACTTTATGGACGGCGTGTCGCCGTGCCCGGTCGATCCGTGCTGCACGCTGCCGTCCGCCGCCGTGCCGACCTGCATCAGCCAGCGGGGCCCGGTGAACGCCTCGTCGAGGCCGTACCAGGCGAACGGCGCGCGCAGATAGCCCTCGGCGGTCCGCCGGGCCGTCGGTACGCCCTCCACCCGACTCGTGGTCTCCATCAAGGCCGCCTCCTCGTTCCGTCAACAGAGGGAGGATAGCCACCGGGACGCGTCGGGTCGGTGACAGCCCGTCGTCAGGTCGCGTCGGAGTCGTACGGCGGACGCTCGGGAGCGTCCGGCTTGTCCTGCTTCTTGAGGAGGTCCGGGGTGCCGTTGGCGCTGGTGACGGCACCCGCGGAGCCGTTGACCGGGGTGCCGTTGACGGCGGACGGCTGCGGCTCGCGGCCGTGGACCGCGTCGGCGACCTCGTTCATCTCCTTCTTGAGGTCGAAGCTGCCGCGCAGCTCCTTGAGTTCCTTGAGGTCCTCGTTCTGCTCCAGCTGCTTGCGGAGGAACGTCTTGGGGTTGAGGTCCTCGAACTCGAAGTCCTTGAAGTCCGGTCCCAGCTCGCTGCGGATGTCCTCCTTCGCGCTGTCCGAGAAGTCACGTACCTTCCGGATGAAACGCGAGACGTCCTGGATCACCTTCGGGAGCTTGTCCGGCCCGAAGACGAGCACGGCGAGGACCACGAGCGTCACCAGCTCGAGTGCGCCTATGTCGCTGAACACCTTGTAGCTCCTTCACGCCGGTCCAGGGCCCGGTCCACGGTACCCGCCGAAACTGCCGCGCGGGTACCTTCCGGTGGCCGTCACATGGCACTCAGGTGCCCTGCGAGGAGCCGAGGGTCAACGTCTTTGTCAGCTCTTTGCCGTTGCGGGTCAGGGTGAGCGCCAGCTTGTCGCCGGGGCGGTGGGCGCGGATCTTCACGATCAGCTCCTCGCCGTTGTGCACGCGCTGGCCGTCGACCTTGGTGATGACGTCCCCGGGCCGCAGCCCCGCCTGGGCGGCCGGGCCGCCGGGCGTGACGGAGGCGGAGCCGTCCTTGCCCTTCTCGCCGACGCGGGCGCCGTCGCCGTTGAACTGCATGTCGAGGCTCACACCGATGACGGGGTGGCTGGCCTTGCCGGTGTTGATGAGTTCCTCGGCGACGCGCTTGCCCTGGTTGATCGGTATCGCGAAGCCGAGGCCGATGGAGCCGGGCTGGCTTGCACCGGCGCCCTCGCCCTCCCCGGAGCCGCCGGCGGCGCGGATCGCGCTGTTGATGCCGACCACCCGGGCCTTGGAGTCGAGCAGCGGGCCGCCGGAGTTGCCCGGGTTGATGGGCGCGTCGGTCTGGAGGGCGTCGACATAGCTGATGTCGGTGCCGTCGCCCTTCTCGCCGCCCGCGGTGATCGGCCGCTCCTTGGCGCTGATGATGCCGGAGGTGACCGTGTTGGAGAGGTCGAAGGGGGCGCCGATGGCGACGACGGGGTCGCCGACGCGGACGTTGTCGGAGTTGCCGAGCGGCAGCGGCTTGAGGCCGGAGACCCCGGTGACCTGGACGACGGCCAGGTCGTAGCCGGTGTCCTTGCCGATGAGCTTGGCGCGGGCGCTCTCGCCGCTGGAGAAGGTCACCGTGATGTCCTCGGAGGACGCGGCGCCGTCGACGACGTGGTTGTTGGTGAGGATGTGGCCCTTGGTGTCGAGGACGAAGCCGGTGCCCGTGCCGGAGGAGCCGTTGCCCTTGACGTGCAGGGTGACGACCCCGGGCAGCGCGCTGGCCGCGATCCCGGCCACGCTGTCGGGGGCCCGGCCGGTGTCCTCGGCGTCGGCCTGCGGGAGTTCGACGGTGGTGATCCCGCCGTTCCGCTCGACGTACGCGCCGATCCCGCCGCCGATGACACCGGTGACGAGCGCGAACACCAGCGCCCCGGCGACCGCGAGCCCCTTGCGGGACTTCTTGGCGGGCGCGGGCGGGAGCACGGCCCCGCCGCCGCCCCAGGGGTCGTACTGCATCCAGGGAGCGCCACCGGCGGGCGGGTGGGCCTGAGGGGGGCCCTGCGGGTGGGTGTGCGGCGCCGGGTGGGGCTGCGGGTGCGCGGGGGGTACGTGGGCCTGCTGCGGCGGTACGGGCGCCGGCGGGCGCTGTACGGGCGGGGCGGGCGCCCACGGCCCCGGCTCGCCGTAGGGCGGCGTCCGGTACTCGTCGGGCGCGTGCAGCGGCTGCGGGGCGCCCTGCGCGGGTGCCTCGGCCGACGGCGCATCGGCCGACGGGGTCTCGGGTGCCGGGACGGTGTCGGTGAGGGCGGGGGCCGCGGGAGCCCCGGCCGCCGGGGCGACCGTGCCGGCGAGCGCGGCCATGTCGGCGGGCGCGGCGGGCTCGCCCTTGGTCAGCAGCACGGTCGGCTCGGGGGCCGACGCGACGGTCGGTGCCACGACGGTGGGCGCCTCCGGTCCGTCGGTCGGGGAGTCCGGTCCGGCGGCGGGGGCCGACGAGTCCGTCACGTCCGTGCCGTCCGGCTCCCCGGCCTGCGGCTGGGGTGCGGGCAGCGGAAAGTCGCCGTCGCCGTCAGTGGTGCCGGCCCGCGGGCCGGTGACGTCGTCGGCCGGAGGCGGCGAGGGTATCCGCGCCGCCTCCGGTGCGCTCGAAGGCCGGCTCCACCAGTTCGGCTTCCCGTTGTTCATGCTCTCCCCGCAACCGCTGGCCCGTCCGCGCCCCTGGGTCGGGCGCCGGTGTCCCTGGATTCAACCAGGTCGCGGGTCAGCGGTGGGAGCCGAGCGGTGCGGTCGTCGGACTCGCCGCCGGACTCGGCCCGGGGGCGAAGGCCAGCTGGAGGGCCGGACCCGTCGGCCGGATGAACGGCGACAGGGCGAGGAACGACTGCGGGACCGTGTTCCGCAGGCGTACGGCCGTCAGCGGTGTCGCGGGGGAACGCACCGCGTCCAGCGGTACCGCACCGGCCGGAACCGTGCCCGTGGGAACGGTGCCCAAGGGGACCATGCCTGCCGGAACCGTGCCTGCAGGGACCGTGCCCTGACCGGCCATCGCCACCGGCCCGTGCGGCACTCCCGCGGGCGCCGTCGAGAACGGCGGGGCCCCCGGGACCGTCTGTCCGGTCTCGACCGACTGCGCGCCGGAGCGGTCGCCGGAGCGCGTGCCCCGGGAGACGGCCGTGCCCGTGCCGGGACCACCGGCGGTGGCCCGGAGCGGGGTGACCGCGCTGCCCGTGCCCTGGCCGCCGCGCGCGCTCGCGCTCACCGAGGCCTCCAGCGGCAGGGTGCCGCCGAGGGCGATGGCCGCGAAGGAGACGGCGCTGGCCGCCGCGAAGGCGAACCGGCGCCCGCGCCCGGAGCCGCCGGACCCCCGGTCGCCGACCTCGTGGATGCGGAAGCCGGTGTGCGGGGCGTGCGGGGTGACGACCGCGGCGGTGGCGAAGCCGTCGGACTTCACTCCGCGGGCGCCGAGGAGTTCTTCGAGGGGTCCTCTCGGGACCCCGGGGCCGCCGGGGCTTCCGGGTCCTCCCGGTTCGCCAGGACCCCCGGGCAACCCCTGGAGTCGCGCGAGGAAGCCCTCGGAGGGCGGCGGGGGCGCCGCGGAGGCGAAGACGCTCTTGACGGTGCGCTGTGCGTCGGCCTCCGCCTTGCAGCGGGCACAGGTCGCCAGGTGGGCGAGGACCCGCTCGCGGGCGTCGTGGCCGAGTTCGCCGTCGACGAGCGCGGCCAGCCGGTCCCCGAGGTGGTGTTCCGCGGGGGTCGGCGACGAGGAACGCGATCCGCTCACGCTGTCCCTGCCTCCCATCCGACGGAGGCCAGGGCACGCTCCGCCCGGGCCTCGGGCGAGCGGTGCTTGAGCGCCTTGCGCAGGTGGGAGCGGCCGCGGTGGATCCGGCTGCGGACGGTGCCGAGCTTCACGCCGAGGGTCGCGGCGATCTCCTCGTACGACAGTCCTTCGATGTCGCAGAGGACGACCGCGGCGCGGAACTCGGGCGCGAGGGTGTCGAGCGCCTGCTGCACGTCGGCGTCGAAGTGGGTGTCGTTGAACACCTGCTGCGGCGACGGCTCGCGGCTGGGCAGCCGTTCGGCGGCGTCGTCGGCGAGCGCGTCGAAGCGGATGCGCTGCTTGCGGCGGACCATGTCGAGGAAGAGGTTGGTGGTGATGCGGTGCAGCCAGCCCTCGAAGGTGCCCGGCGTGTACGTCGACAGCGAGCGGAAGACGCGGACGAAGACCTCCTGCGTCAGGTCCTCGGCGTCGTGCTGGTTGCCGGTGAGGCGGTACGCGAGGCGGTAGACCCGGCCACTGTGCGTGCTGACGATCTCCTCCCAGGTGGGAGGGGTCCACGCCTGCGATTCCGCATCCGATGCGAAGGTCGCGGTGGTGGGAGCGGAGTCGGTGGAGCGGAAACGGTCAGCTGTGTCGGTCACGGATTTCGGCTCACCCGCCGACCTGAGAAGACGCCGAAGCACTCCTCCCCGATCCACAGGCGCAGCCGCACCTCCCCTGTCGGCTCTGGTGGTGTCCAGTGGAGCCCCTACCATAGCCACCTCGCCCGTTAGCTCCGGATAAGAATCTTTACGCGAATTTGGGACCGGCTCGACCGGCCTCCTCCTGTCGCGTCCTTCCCCTGGTGAACGCCCGGTCCCATCTGCGGGTTCCCGCTCACAGCGGATACAGTCACCGTTGCGTCAACTACGGGGACAGGAGAGGGCCATTACCGCCAACCGGCAGACGAGCTGGTCGTTCGCCGACGCCTTTGTCGCCGAGGACGATGCTCTGCGCTGGGCCCGGGAGCGGGCCAGGGAGGCAGGGCTGCCCTCGGTGTCCCCGGGCACCGGTGGCGCGCTGCGCCTGCTCGCCGCGACGGCGGACGCCAAGGCGGTGGCGGAGATCGGAACCGGCACGGGCGTGTCGGGCATCTATCTGCTGCTGGGGATGCGGCCGGACGGCGTGCTGACCACGGTGGACCTCCAGCCGGAGCGGCAGCAGCTCGCCAAGACGGCGTTCCGCGCGGCGGGCTTCGCCGGGAACCGGGCCCGTTTCATCCCCGGCCGCGCCCTGGACGTACTGCCGCGGCTCGCGGACGGCGGCTACGACCTCGTGTTCTGCGACGGCGACCGGCTTGAGTACCTGGACTACCTCGCTGAATCGTTGCGCCTGCTGCGACCGGGGGGCCTGGTCTGCTTCGAGGGCGTCTTCGCGGACGGCCGCACGGTCGACTCCGCGGCCCAGCCGCCCGAGGTCCAGCGGGTCCGCGAACTGCTGCGCGCGGTGCGCGAGAGCCAGGAACTCGTCCCCTCCCTGCTGCCGGTAGGCGACGGCCTGCTCTGCGCGGTCCGCCGGGGCTGAGAGGCCCGCGGGAGCCGCGTGGCGACGCCCGCGCGTACCCGCCCGCCCGCCCGGACCACCCGCACCCGCACCCGCACCCGCACCATCCCCACCCCATCCCCATCCCGCTCCCTCCCCTGCCCCCTCCCGGACACACCACTGCCCCGGTACGGGCAGGCCGTACCGGGGCAGTGGTTCAGGATGTCGAGGAGTGTCGGGTCAGCCGACGACCTTCTTCAGGGCGTCGCCCAGCGCCTCGGCCTCGTCCGGGGTCAGCTCGACGACAAGCCGACCGCCGCCTTCGAGCGGAACGCGCATGACGATGCCCCGCCCCTCCTTGGTCACCTCGAGCGGGCCGTCACCCGTCCGCGGCTTCATGGCCGCCATGCTTGTTCCCCTTCCTGAAACCAGCTCTTTGTCAGCCGGGCAGCTCCATGATGTGGAGCACGCGTCACCGGCTTCGAACACATTGCTTCCAGGTCATTATCCCGCATGGCAGGACCCGATGACCAACATCGATTGGCATCGCTTCCGCAACGCGCTTCCGCAAAACCCCACATTTCGGCGGTCCGCCTGCGATACTTCGCCGCTCGGCGTCCACCGGGAGCCTCCAAATCTTTGACGCACCTCACATGGGCGGTGCGGGTGATGTCCGCCATGCTGGGCTGGTCAACCACGCGAAGAGGCGAAGGGATCACGATGGCCGACACGGTTCTGTACGAGGTGAGCGACGGACTCGCCACCATCACGCTCAACCGCCCCGAGGCCATGAACGCCATGAACGTGGCGACCAAGGTGGCTCTCCGGGACGCGGTGGAGACCGCCGCGACGGACCCCGCCGTACGGGCGGTGCTGCTCACCGCGGCCGGCGACCGGGCGTTCTGCGTCGGCCAGGACCTGAAGGAGCACATCGGGCTGCTCATGGCGGACCAGGAGTCCGGCACGAGCGAGACCATGAACACGGTCCGCGACCACTACAACCCGATCACGACGGCCCTCGCGGGCATGCCGAAGCCGGTGGTGGCGGGCGTGAACGGGGTCGCGGCGGGGGCCGGTTTCGGCTTCGCGCTCGCGGCGGACTTCCGGGTGGTCGCGGACACGGCCTCGTTCAACACCGCGTTCGCGGGCGTCGCGCTGACCGCGGACTCGGGCGTGTCCTGGACGCTGCCCCGGCTGATCGGCGCGAGCCGGGCGTCCGACCTGCTGCTCTTCCCGCGCACGATCGGCGCGCAGGAGGCGTACGACCTGGGCATCGCGAACCGCCTGGTGCCGGCCGCGGACCTGGCCGCCGAGGCGGAGAAGGTGGCCCGGAAGCTGGCGGCGGGCCCGACGGTGGCGTACGCGGCCCTGAAGGAGTCCCTCGCCTACGGCGCCGGCCACTCGCTCACGGAGGCACTGGAGAAGGAGGAGGAACTCCAGACCCGGGCGGGCGCCTCGGAGGACCACACGATCGCGGTCCGCGCCTTCGTGGCCAAGGAGAAGCCGAAGTACCTGGGCCGCTAGCGAACGCGTCCTGCCCGGCGGGAGGCATACCTCGCCCGGCGGCCGACGTGTCTCGGCCGTCGGGCGACGTGCCCCGCCCCGCGGGAGGGGTGCCGTCCGGTCGCCGTCAGCGGTCGGCCGCCCGGGTGGCCGTCACCGTGCGGCCGCCCCGGGCCACGCAGTCCGCCACGTGGTCGTCGACGAGGCCGCAGGCCTGCATCAGGGCGTAGGCCGTGGTGGGGCCGATGAAGCGGAGGCCGCGCTTCTTGAGTGCCTTCGAGAGGGCCGTGGACTCGTCGGTGACCGCCGGCACGTCGGAGACCGTGCGCGGGGCGGTGCGGGCCGCCGGATCGGGGGCGTACGACCAGATCAGGGTGTCGAGTTCGCCCGGGGACCAGCCGGCGAGCAGTTTCGCGTTGGCGAGGGTCGCGTCGATCTTGGCGCGGTTGCGGATGATGCCCTCGTCCAGGAGGAGCCGTTCGCGGTCCGCGTCCCCGAACCCGGCGACCGAGGCGATCCGGAAGCCCTCGAAGGCGGTGCGGAAGCCCTCGCGGCGGCGCAGGATCGTGATCCACGACAGGCCCGACTGGAAGGCCTCCAGGCAGAGTCGTTCGAAGAGCGCGTCGTCGCCGTGGACCGGGCGGCCCCATTCCTCGTCGTGGTACGCCACGTAGTCCTCGGTCGACAGGCCCCAGGGGCAGCGCAGCCGCCCGTCCGGGCCCGGGACCGCCCCGCCGGCCGTCATGCCCCCTCGCCGTCCGCGTCACCGGTGGCCGCGCCCGCGAGCGCCTCCTCCAGCTCGGCGATCCGGGCGTCCCGCTCGGCCAGTTCGGCGCCGAGACGGACCAGGACGTCGTCGACGTCCGCCATCCGGTAGCCGCGGAGCCCGACGGGGAGGCGGAGCGCCTCTACGTCCGCACGGTCGACCTGGCGGGTGGCCGGGAGGGGGTCGACGAGCTGCTCGGGCGCCACCTCGGGCAGCACCTCGCCGTCGCCGCCGCCGACCACGGCCAGGGTCACCGCGGCCACGACCACGACCATCGTGATGAGCAGAAACCAGAACACCTGCGCGCCTCTCCCCTGAGTGGAAATCGTCCCGTGCCGATCGTGCCACGTGCCACCGACGGCTAGGGTCGCAGGCGAACGGACACGAGGGAGGACAAAAGGGATGCTGCGCTTGGGACGGCGTGAATTCGGGCCGCACGAGCCGGTGATCATGGCGATCGTGAACCGGACCCCGGACTCCTTCTACGACCAGGGCGCGACCTTCCGCGACGAGCCGGCGCTCGCCCGGGTCGAGCAGGCGGTGGCCGAGGGCGCGGCGATCATCGACATCGGCGGGGTGAAGGCGGGCCCCGGCGAGGAGGTGACGGCCGAGGAGGAGGCGCGGCGCACGGTCGGTTTCGTCGCCGAGGTACGCCGGCGGCACCCCGACGTCGTGATCAGCGTGGACACCTGGCGGGCGGACGTCGGCGCGGCGGTCTGCGAGGCCGGGGCGGACGTCCTCAACGACGCGTGGGGCGGGGTGGACCCCGGGCTCGCGGAGGTGGCCGCGAAGTACGGCGCGGGGCTGGTGTGCACGCACGCGGGCGGCGCCGAGCCGCGGACCCGGCCGCACCGGGTCGCGTACGAGGACGTGATGGCGGACATCCTGCGCGTGACGGTGGGGCTCGCGGAGCGCGCCGCCTCGCTGGGGGTGCGCCGGGACGCGATCATGATCGACCCGGGCCATGACTTCGGGAAGAACACCCGGCACAGCCTGGAGGCGACGCGGCGGCTCGGGGAGATGGCGGAGACGGGGTGGCCGGTGCTGGTGTCCCTGTCGAACAAGGACTTCGTCGGGGAGACGCTGGACCGGCCGGTGAAGGAACGCGTCCTCGGCACGCTCGCCACGACGGCCGTCTCGGCGTGGCTGGGCGCGCGGGTCTACCGGGTGCACGAGGTGGCGGAGACGAAGCAGGTCCTCGACATGGTGGCCTCCATCGCGGGCCACCGCCCACCGACGGTGGCCCGCCGGGGGCTGGCGTAGCCGACGGGTGGGGTGGCGAGGGGCCGTTCTCCTGTAGCGACCCGGGGCGGGCCCGGCGTACGTCTCCCGCAGCCGTTCGGGGCGGGCGTCTCCCGTGCCGATCGGGCCCGGCGTGCGCCTCCCGCAGCCGTTCGGGGCGGGCGCTGCAAGCCTGACAGGGCGCGCCGGCGCCCCAAGCGCGGGCCCGGCACAGCCGCCTGGCCGTCGCCCGGCGCCGGCCAGGCGTACGACCCCCGCGGTCACCCGAGGTGCGCGGCACAGCCGAGCCGAGCCCAGCCACAGCCCGCCCGTCATTGGCCGGGACAGTCCCCGGCGCACACCCCCCGACGCCGCCCGGGACGGGCGGGCACAGTCGCGCCGCGAGCCGGGCACAGCCCACCCGCCGCCGGGGGCTGGCGTAGCCGCCACAGGCCCGGCATACCCCCCGGCACAGCCGCCCCGCCATGCCCGGCGCAAGGACACACGACTCCCGTAGCCGCCCGACGCGGGCGAGCGCAGCCGCGCCGCCGTCGCCTGGGGCGGGCGAACGTCTCCCGTAACGACCGGCGCGGGCGAGCGCAGCCTCGCCGCAGCCCCGCGCGACCCACCCGCCCCCGTTCCCGCCCCGTCCACTCCCCCGTAAGCCGTCCCCACCCTCCCGTTGCCCGCGCTCAATTCCCGACTCGCCCCCGTCGCCTTCCGGTTGGGCCGCACCCGGTCCCATCTGCGAGGGGGCGCGTGCGGCGTTTTCGTGGCTCGTTCCCCGTGGCGCGTCCGGGTCCTGTGGGTTCTGTCGCACCTCTTCCCTCGGCCATGTGACGTGTGAAATTGTACCTCCGCTCCCCCCGCTTTGACGGAGCGCTGTCAATCGATCCCCCACTGTGCCCGGCCGTGCCACCCACACGACCGCACAAGGCCTGGAGGCCTAGTTGAAATCCGCCCGGATAACCGGACTGCCGTACCGCGTACGGCTCCTGACCGCCACCGTGACGTCCTGTCTGGCCCTCGGACTGCTCGCCCCGATGAGCCAGGCCGCCACCCCCACCCCGGCCCCCGCCGCGCCGCGCGCCACGCAGGCCGCGCCGCAGCCCGCACCCGACCCCTCCCCGGAGACCCGCGAGGCCGACCGGGCGATCGGGTCGGTCCCCGCCGCCCTGCGCACCCCCTTCGTGCCGGCGACCAGCCCCGCCGCCACGGCCAAGCTCTCCGCCTCACGCGCCCTGACCGCCGCCGCCTGCAACGTCAGCGACTTCACCAGCCGCACCGGCAGCGCCCTGGTCGAGCAGATCAAGGCCTCGGACGCGAACTGCGTCAACGAGCTGTTCAACATCACCGGCGGTGACGCCAACGGCGCCTTCCGCGAGGCCCAGATGGTGACCGTCGCCAACGCGCTGCGCGACAACGCCGTCGCGTACCCCGGCGACAACACCACCTCGACCTACCAGCTGGTGCTGTTCCTCCGCGCCGGCTACTACGTCCAGTGGTACCACCCGAACGACGTCGGCACCTACGGCCCGAACCTGCAGGCCGCGATCCGCGGCGCGCTCGACGGCTTCTTCGCCAACAGCCACTCGCGCGACGTCACCGCCGCCAACGCGGGCACCCTCGGCGAGACCGTCACCCTGATCGACAGCGCCCAGGAGAACGTCCGCTACCTCCCGGTCGTCAAGCGGCTCCTCGACGGCTACGACGCGACCACGTACAACGCCGTCGCGGGCATGCCGGGCGCCGTCAACAACGTCTTCACCGTGCTCTTCCGCGGCCACCAGACGAACGGCTTCCTCGCCGCCGTCCAGGCCGACCCGAGCATCCTCGACAGCATCCACGGCTTCGTCTCCCGCAACACCGCGCTCTTCGGCGGGAACTTCGCCTACCTGCCGTACAACGGCACCCGCGAGCTCGGCCGCTTCCTCCAGTACCCGGTCCTGCAGCCCAAGCTCAAGCCGCTGCTGAAGCAGCTCGCGGACCAGAGCGCCCCGAGCGGCCGCCTCGCCTACCTGTGGGCCGCCGTCGCCGAGATGGTCGAGGCGTACGACTCCGCGCACGCCGCCGACTACGGCACCGCCGACTCCGTCGCCCGGCTGCGCGCCGGCATCCTCACCACCAGCCACACGTGCAGCCCCTCCATCAAGGTGCTGGCCCAGCAGGTGACCGCCGAGAACCTGGCCTCCGCCTGCGACAGCCTGATGAAGCAGGACGCGTACTTCCACGCCGTGGCCCGTGACCGGGGCGCCGTCGCCGACGACCTCAACACCACCATCGAGGTCGTCGTCTTCGACACCAGCTTCGACTACCAGGTGTTCGCCGCCGCCATCTACGGCATCGACACCAACAACGGTGGCATGTACCTGGAGGGCAACCCCGCCGTCGCGGGCAACCAGCCCCGGTTCCTCGCCTACGAGGACACCCGGGTGCGCCCCGACTTCCAGGTGTGGAACCTGAACCACGAGTACACCCACTACCTCGACGGCCGCTTCAACATGTACGGCGACTTCACCGCCGGCGTGTCCACCCCGACCATCTGGTGGATCGAGGGCTTCGCCGAGTACGTCTCCTACTCCTACCGGAAGCTGCCCTACGACGGGGCGATCTCCGCGGCCGGGCGCCACACCTATGCGCTGAGCACCCTCTTCGACACCACCTACGAGAACACCAACACCGAGCGCACCTACCGCTGGGGCTACCTCGCCGTCCGCTACATGATGGAGAAGCACCGCTCCGACCTGGACGCCGTGCTCGCCAAGTACCGCGCGGGTGACTGGAACGGCGCCCGCACGATCCTGAAGAACACCATCGGCAACCGTTACGACGCCGACTTCGACGCCTGGCTGACCAGCTGCGCCGCCGGTGCCTGCGCCACCGTCCCGGACCCGGGCCCCGGCTCGTCCCTCCCGGAGTGCTCCGGCGCCGACGTCCGCCAGCTCGGCCAGAACTGCTCCCGCACCAACGAGTCCGCGACCACGGGCAACTACGCGTACCACTACCTGTACCTGCCGGCCGGCGTCCAGCAGCTGAAGATCACCACCACCGGTGCCAACGGCGACGCCGACCTGTACTACAACGCGTCCAGCTGGGCCACCACGGGCAGCTACACCAGCCGCTCCGTCCAGGCCGGCAGCGCCGAGACCCTGACCGTGAACAACCCGCCCGCCGGCTACGTCTACATCAGCCTGCACGCCAAGGAGGGCTTCACGGGGGCCGGCGTCACGGTCGAGTACTGACCGAAGAGCACCGACCACCCCGGACCGTGAAAGGCCGCCCCGTCCCCGTGTCGCACGGGGCGGGGCGGCCCGCGTTCCGGACACCGCCTAGCGGCCGACCTCCTTGGTCACCAGCCTGACCGCCTCCTCCACGTCGTCCGTGACGTGGAACAGCAGCAGGTCGCGCTCGGAGGCCTTGCCGCCCGCGACGACCGAGTCGCGCAGCCAGTCGACGAGACCCTTCCAGTACTCCGTGCCGAAGAGGACGATCGGGAAGCGGGTGACCTTCCGCGTCTGCACCAGGGTCAGCGCCTCGAACAGCTCGTCCAGAGTGCCGAGGCCGCCGGGCAGGACGACGAAGCCCTGCGCGTACTTCACGAACATCGTCTTGCGGACGAAGAAGTAGCGGAAGTTCACACCGATGTCGACGTGCGGGTTGAGTCCCTGCTCGAAGGGCAGCTCGATGCCGAGGCCGACCGAGACGCCCTTGGCCTCCCTGGCCCCCTTGTTGGCCGCCTCCATGGCGCCCGGGCCGCCGCCCGTGATGACCGCGAAGCCGGCCTCGACGAGCGCCCGCCCGATCCGTACGCCCGCCTCGTACTCCGGCGAGTCCGCCTTCGTCCGGGCCGAGCCGAAGACACTGATCGCGCTCGGCAGTTCGGCGAGCGCTCCGAAGCCCTCGACGAACTCGGACTGGATGCGCATGACCCGCCAGGGATCGGTGTGCACCCACTCCGAGTCGCCCTCGGTGTCGAGCAGCCGCTGGTCCGTCGTGCCCGGCTGGACCTGGTCCCGCCGCCTGAGCACCGGACCGAGTCGCTGTTCCTCGGGCTTCGCCATTCCCTCGGGAATGCCCATGGCCTGCTCCCTCCGCCGATCGGCGGCCCGTCTGTCGGCCGCCATCTGATCTTCTGGTCCGGTCAGCGTAGGCCGACAGAGGTGACGAAACGCGAAATTACGGAAGTCGGGACGAGGGAAGTCGGGCCGTCGGGCGTTCCGGGGCCGGACGCCCGGGTGTTCCGGACGTCAGGCGGTCAGCCAGTCCCGGAGCCGCGCCTCGCAGTGGTGGATCCGGTCGACGGGGACGTGCTCGTCCCGCTTGTGCGCGTAGATCGGGTCGCCGGGGCCGTAGTTGACGGCCGGCACGCCCAGCGCGCTGAAGCGGGAGACGTCGGTCCAGCCGAACTTGGGCTGGGCGCTGCCGCCGACCGCCTTCATGAAGGCCTCGGCCGCCGGGTGCGAGAGACCGGGCAGGGCGCCGGGGCTCTCGTCGTCCACGACCAGCTCGGAGATGTCGCAGTCGGCGAAGACCTCGCGGACGTGCGCCAGGGCCTCCGCCGGGGAGCGGTCCGGGGCGTACCGGTAGTTCACCGTGACCGTGCAGGCGTCGGGGATGACGTTCGTGGCGACGCCGCCCTGGATCGCCACGGCGTTGAGCCCCTCGTGGTACTCCAGGCCGTCGATGACCGGCTTGCGCGGCTCGTACGAGGCGAGGCGGGCGAGGATCGGGGCGGCGGTGTGGATGGCGTTGGAGCCCATCCAGGAGCGCGCGGAGTGGGCGCGCTCGCCGGCGGTGTGCAGGATGACCCGCAGGGTGCCCTGGCAGCCGCCCTCGACCTGGGCGTCGGAGGGCTCCAGGAGGACGGCGAAGTCGCCTTCCAGCCAGTCGGGGTGCGCGGCGGCGATCTTCCCGAGGCCGTTGAGGTCGGCGGCGACCTCCTCGTTGTCGTAGAAGACGAAGGTGAGGTCCCGGTTGGGCTCGGGGACGGTGGCGGCGATCCGCAGCTGGACGGCGACCCCGGACTTCATGTCGGAGGTGCCGCAGCCCCAGAGGATGCCGTCCTCGTCGAGCCGCGAGGGCACGTTGTCGGCGATCGGCACGGTGTCGATGTGGCCGGCGAGGACGACCCGCTCGCCGCGGCCGAGGCGCGTGCGGGCGACGACGTTGTTGCCGTAGCGGTCGACCGTGAGGTGCGGCAGGGCGCGCAGGGCCTGCTCGATGGCGTCCGCGAGGGGCTGCTCGGTCCCGCTGACGGACGGGAAGTCGACGAGGGCCGCGGTGAGCGCGGCACCGTCCTGCGAGAGGTCGAGCCGGGCGTCGAGCGGAGTGATGTCAGCCATGTGCCGACCCTAACCCGCCCTCCAGTACGGTGGGCCCCGTGTCCGAGCCCACCCGCCCCGCCCGTCGCGGCCGCCTCGCCCGTTCAGCGGCTGCTTTCGTCGCGCTCCTCGGCCTCGCCTCCTACGTGGCCTTCCACCAGGTGACGGGGAGCAAAGGCACGCCCCGGTGCAGTGTGGGCACCGGGGACAACCGGTACGAGTTCACCCCGGAACAGGCGTCGAACGCGGCGACGATCGCGGCCGTCGGCACCACCCGGGGGCTGCCGGAGCGGGCGGTCACCATCGCCCTCGCGACGGCGCTCCAGGAGTCGGCGCTGCGGAACATCGAGCACGGCGACCGGGACTCGCTCGGCCTGTTCCAGCAGCGGCCCTCGATGGGCTGGGGGACGCCGGAGCAGATCATGGACCCGGTGTACGCGTCGGGGAAGTTCTACGCGGGCCTGGAGAAGGTCCCGGGCTACTCGCGGCTGCCGCTGACGGTGGCGGCGCAGAAGGTGCAGAAGAGCGGGTTCCCGCAGGCGTACGCGAAGCACGAGCCGGACGCCACCCTCCTCGCGGCGGCGCTGACCGGCCGCTCCCCGGCGGCCCTGTCCTGTACGACGAGCGAGGCGGAGGGGCTGCCGGGCGATCCGGAGCTGGTCCGTGACGAGCTGGTGCGCGCCTTCGGCGAGCAGGCGGCGCCGAAGGCGGTGACGGGCGGCCCGACCGCCGGCCGCTCGGCTTCGGAGCCCTCGGCCCTCGTGGTGCCGGTGCGCGCGGCCCGGGGCTCGGGCGCGGCCCCCGGCGCCGGGGCGGACGAGCGGCGCGGCTGGGAGCTGGCGCAGTGGGCGGTGGCGCGGGCGGAGACGCTGCGCATCGCGGAGGTCACCTTCGGGGACCGGGTGTGGCGCGCGGGCGAGTCCTCGGGCGGCTGGTCGAAGGCCTCGGGCGCGCAGGCGACGGACGGGTCGACGGTCAGGATGCGACTCGCGGAGTAGGGCGGCTGCGGGGGTTCCGTAGCGGTAGGGGTCGCGGGCCGGGTCTCCGGGCTGAGGACCGCTGAAGGCTTTCGCCCTCGCGGGGTTTCCGTACCGACCAGGGGCTCGTCCCCGTCCCCACGGCCGCTCGTCCGTGCGACCGGGGCCGATCACCCGTACGGCGCTTCACCCTCGCGTGTCATGCGGCCGGTCCGCGCCCGGAGGAATTCACCACGCCTTCGAGCCTCTTCATCCCCCACGCGCCCCACCCGCCCCATCCCCTTGCGCCGCAAGGGAAGTGACGGTTCGGCAGGCGTCCGCGCAATGACACGTTCGCCCGTTTTCCTCCCCACCCGACAATACGACGCATTGCCAACTCTTTACCTTCGGCCGCCGCAACCTCCCCCGCCCCAGGGCCGGTTGTCACTGCGTCCGCACAACACCCCGCACCTCGTCGAAGGAGCACCATGTCCCTCCCCCTGACCCGTCGGATCGCCCGCGCCGCCCTCATCCTCGCGGCCGGAGCAGCCCCCGTGGTCGGTGCGGCCGGCTCCGCGAGCGCCCTGGACCACAGCCTCGCGCCGACCGGTGCCCTGGGCGGCCTCACCGCCCTGGACGCCGCCGGCGCCGGCACCGCCGTCGACTCCGCCTCGCAGACCGCCACCGGCGTCGTCGGCGCCACCGGCAGCAAGGCCGTCGGCACGGCCGTCCCCGCCGCCGGCAAGACCGTGGGCGCGGCGGGCAGGACCGCCACCCCGGCCGCCCAGAAGGTCGCCGGCGACACGGCCGGCAGCGCGGGCGAGGTCGTCGGCAAGACCGCCGGCGCGGCCGCCGAGAGCGCCGAGGGCCCGACCGGCGGCGCCCTGGGCGGCGGCCTCGGCAACCTGCCCACCGGCCAGGCGCTCGGCTCCGCGCCCCTGGGCGCCCTGCCGATCGGCGGCTGACCCCGCGGGAACGCACGAGGGCCCGGGGAGCACCTGCTCCCCGGGCCCTCTTCCGTGCCTGCCCGGCCGAGGCGGCCTCGGCCGGGACGCATTCGGCCGGGCCGTGCCCGACCGGAGCGCGCTCAGCCGAGGCGCTTGACCGCCGCCTCGACCCGCTCGTCCGTCGCCGTGAACGCGACCCGCACGAACCGCTCGCCCGCCTCACCGTAGAAGTCGCCCGGAGCCACCAGGACGCCCTTCTCCGCCAGGTACGCCACGGTCTCCCAGCACGGCTCGTCCCGGGTCGCCCACAGGTACAGGCTCGCCTCGCTGTGCTCGATGCGGAAGCCGTGCGCCTCCAGGGCCGCCCGCAGCGCCGCCCGCCGGGCCGCGTACCGCTCGCGCTGCTCGGCCACGTGCGCGTCGTCGCCGAGCGCCGCGACCGTCGCCGCCTGCACGGGCGCCGCGGTCATCATGCCGCCGTGCTTGCGGATCTGGAGCAGCTCGCCGAGCACGGCCGCGTCGCCCGCGACGAACGCGGCGCGGTAGCCGGCCAGGTTGGAGCGCTTGGAGAGCGAGTGGACGGCGACGATGCCCTCGTACGAGCCGCCGCAGACGTCCGGGTGCAGGACGGAGACCGGGGCGGCCTCCCAGCCCAGCTCCAGGTAGCACTCGTCGGAGAAGATCAGGATCCCGTGCTCGCGCGCCCAGGCCACGATCCGGGTCAGCTCGTCCTTGCCGAGGACCTTGCCGGTCGGGTTGGACGGGGAGTTGAGCCAGAGCAGCTTGACCGCGGCGGGGTCGAGGTCGGTGACCGGGTCGTCGTAGACGACGGGCTCCGCGCCGCAGAGCCGCGCCCCGACCTCGTACGTCGGGTACGCGAGCCGCGGGTAGGCGACCCGGTCTCCCGCGCCGAGCCCCAGCTGCGTCGGCAGCCACGCCACCAGCTCCTTGGAGCCCACCACCGGCAGCACGTTCTCGTGGACGAAGCCCACCGCGCCCAGGCGCCGCTCGCACCAGCCGGTGAGCGCGTCGCGCAGCTCCTTCGTCCCCCACACCGTGGGATAGCCCGGCGAGTCCGCCGCCGCGACCAGGGCCTCCTGGATCAGCGCGGGGACCGGGTCGACGGGCGTGCCGACCGACAGGTCCACGATGCCGTCGGGGTGCGCCAGGGCCGTCTTCTTGTACGGCTCCAGCTTGTCCCACGGGAAGACGGGCAGGCGCGAAGAGACTGCGCTCACGGGTTGGCTCTCACTTCCTGTACGTGCGCGGGGAGGCGTCGGAAAACGCCTCGGCCCCGTACGGCGCGCGGCGCCGTACGGGACCGGATACGACCTGGTGCGGTCGATCAGCCGTTCTGCGGCGGCAGGGCGGCGATGAAGGGGTGGTCGCGCTCGATCTCGCCGAGCTTGGAGGCACCACCGGGCGAACCGAGCTCGTCGAAGAACTCGACGTTCGCCTTGTAGTAGTCCTTCCACTCCTCCGGGGTGTCGTCCTCGTAGAAGATCGCCTCGACCGGGCAGACCGGCTCACAGGCCCCGCAGTCGACGCATTCGTCCGGGTGGATGTACAAGGACCGCTTGCCCTCGTAGATGCAGTCGACGGGGCACTCCTCGATGCACGCCTTGTCCTTCACGTCGACACAAGGCTGCGCGATGACGTAGGTCACGCTGTCGTTCCTCCTCGATAGGGCTGGTCTGCGCGGGAGCGCGGCGTCGTCGATGCCCGCCCCTAGTATCTCCGTTCTTGGGGGCGATCCGAACAGGAGGGGCGGAGAAGCTGTGGAATTCACCGGCGGAGGGCGCCTTGAAGTCCGAATCACCGGCGCTGACGTGGGAAAACGTGTCTCCGTTCGGTACGTGACGGAGTCGCCCTCGGCGGGCGGAAGGTTCACCGACGCGGTCGGAGTTCTCACATCATGGGACAACTCTGTGCTGCTGATCACACGAAAGAGCGGCGAGGGCGTCCGGATCGCGGAATCCGCGCTCGTCGCCGGGAAGGTCGTCCCGGCCGCGCCGGCCCGTCGGCGGGGCCCCTCGGCCACCTTCCGCGAGCTGGCGCTGGCCACCGCGCACGCGTGGCAGCCGGTCGAGAGCGAGCCGCTCGGCGAGTGGACCCTGCGGGCCGCGTTCCATGAGCTGCCGCCCGAAGGGCGTCCTGGTGGGGCGGTGGCCGGGCGACGGGTGGGATTCACCCGCCGTGCCAACTCCGCGCTACCGCTCGGTGATCCGGGGATGCCGACGGCTGACGCCCTGAGCCGCGTACGCGCCTGGTACGAGGCCAGGAAGCTCCCCCCGTACGTCCAGGCCGCCACGGGCGCCGAGGGCACCCAGGAGCTGCTCTGCGCGGCGCTCGACCGGCACGGGTGGCGGCGCGAGGTCTCCGCCGAGGTGCGGATCGCGGCGCTGGCCCCGATCGGCGACCTCGACGCCGACGTCTCCGCCGTACGCCTCTCCCGCACCGTCGACGAGGCGTGGCTGCGCCGCTACCAGCGCTCCGGCGAACCGAGCCCGGCGGTACGGTCGGTGCTCTCCTCCGGCCCGAGTGTGTGGTTCGCCTCCGTGGCGGGCACGGGAGGGGTGAGGAGCGAGGTGACGGGCGAGGTGTCGGACGGCGTGCCGGGCGGGGTTCCCGCGGCGATCGGGCGGTGTGTCGTCGACGGACGCTGGGCCGGTTTCATGGCCGTCGAGGTCGACCCGGAGCAGCGGCGCCGGGGCCTGGCGACCGCCGTCATGACGGCACTCGCCCGGAAGGCCCTCGACGAGGGCGCGTCGGCGGCCTGGCTCCAGGTGGAGTCGGACAACGACGGCGCGCGGGCGCTGTACGACGGCATGGGCTTCGCGCCCCACCACCACTACCACCACTACCGATGGGCGGAGGCGTGACGGAGGACGTACCACCGGGCGAGGGGACGGGGGGCGGGGCCGAGAGCGGACCGGGGGACGGAGAGGGAGCGGGCACGGGCGCGGCTGCGGGCGACGGAGCGGCCGGTGGGCCCGGGGGCAGGTCGGACGACACCTCGGGCGACGGAACGGCCGGTGGGCCCGGGGGCAGGTCGGACGACAGAACGGCCGGTGGTCCTCGGGCCGGGTCGGACGACGGGCCGGGCCACAGCTCCGCCAAAGTCCCCGACTGGCGGCGGGAGTTCGCCGAGGAGGCGCGGTCCGAGCGGCCCGACCTCGCCCGGCTCTGCCTGCTGATCGGGGCCGTGGCGGACCCCACCGTCACCCGGCACACCCTGGACGAGGCCGAGATCGAACTCGACCGCCTCGCCGGGCTCGTCCCGTACGCCACCCGCGTCACCGGCGACTGGGCCGGCTCGCTCGCCGGGCTGCTCGGTCACCGCGAGGGCTTCGTCGGCGTGCCCGCCGACTACCAGCGCCTGGAGTCCTCCCTGCTGCACGAGGTGCTCCGGCGCCGCCGGGGCCTGCCGATCCTGCTCTCCGTCGTCTGGATGGAGGTCGCGCGGCGGGCCGGCGCCCCCGTGTACGGGCTCGGGCTGCCCGGCCACTTCGTCGTCGGCTTCGGCGACCCGGCCGACCTGAACCTCGCCGACCCCTTCGCGGGCGGCCGTGCCATGACGGGAACGGACGCCGAGCTCCTGGTGACGAGCGCGACGGGCGAGGCGCTCGACCGCTCCATGCTCCGGCCCGCCGAACCCGGTGCGATCGTGCTCCGGGTCCTCAACAACATCCGCGCCTGGGCGGCCCCGCGCCCGGAACGCTCCGACGTGGCGCTGTGGGCGGTGGAGCTCTCCCTGCTGCTCCCCTCGCACCCGGCACGGCTCCGCTACGAGCGCGCCGAGCTGCTGGTCCAGCGCGGCGAGTTCCTCACGGGGGCGGCGGAGATGGAGGCGTACGCGCAGATCATGGACGCGGTCGACCCGGACTCCGCGACGACGATCCGCCGTCGGGCGCAGGCGGCGCGGGCACGCCTGAACTGAGCGGCCGGGGAGAAGAGGAATGGGGGCGGGGCGACCGGATTCGAACCGGCGTCCTCCGAGATGACATCGCGGCGCATTACCTCTGTGCTACGACCCCGCCCTTGCGGATCATGTTAGTCGGCGGGCGAGCGGGCACGCGAGGGGTTTTCGGCCGTCCTCGCGAGGCGCGGACAGGGCCGCCGCGGGCCGGGCGGGCGTCGCCCCTCCGGGCTGGTCCGGGACTGCCGTAGGGTCGTCGGATGGCCGACTGGGACGCGGGTGCGGTGCGTGCCCGGATACGGGAGATGGCGGCGCTGGACCCCGCGTGGACGCGGTCGGGGGCGCGCACCCATCGGTACGAGCTGACGCCCGCCCTGCCCGACGCGGAGATCACCGCCTTCGAGCAGGCGCACGGCATCCGGCTTCCCGCGGACTACCGCGCGTTCGTCGCGGAGGTCGGCAACGGTCCCGCCGGTCCCGCGCACGGCCTGATGCCGCTGACCACCCCCCGCCCCGAGGCCTGCGGGGACGACCCCTGGGCCGTGGACGGCGAGTGGGAGGAGGACCGGCTGCCGGGACGGCTCGCCACGCCGTTCGCCCTCTCCGAGCCGCTGCCCGGCGCCATCGGCGTCCTCGCGGCCGAGGAGTTGGTCCCGGGCACGCTCATGCTGGCCGAGGAGGGGTGCGGCATGTACGTCCGGCTGGTCCTGACGGGTCCCCGGGCGGGCGAGGTCTGGTGGCTCGACCCCGACTGGGGCGGCTTCGTCCCCGCGCACCCCGACTTCCGCACCTGGTACACCGGCTGGCTGCACGACGCGCGCCCCGGGAGGGGCGGCTCCCGGTAGGAGAGCGGTCCCACGCGCACCGCACCCACCCGGCCCGTGCCCGGAACGCCGGAACCCCCGTCCGACGTCGTCGGGCGGGGGTTCCGGCGTTCGGCTGGTGGGCCTGTCAGCCCTCGCCGCTCAGGTCGATCGTCTTGGTGCGCTCCGCCTTCGTCTTGCCCATGAGGGCGTCCCGCATCACGAAGGCCACGTCGTCGGCGGACACCTGGTGCTTGGTGCCGTCGCCCTTGGTGATCATGATGCCGTCGAAGGCCCCGTCGAGCAGCCGCTCGATGGCCTTCTTGTCGTAGACCTCGACCAGCCGGCCGTCGATGGCCTTCATCGAGAGGATCTGCGGCAGCGACCGCGCCGGGCCGAAGTCGATCTTCCGGCCGCCCGCCTTGATCGTGATCAGGCCCGACATCGCCGGCTGGGCGAACTCCTTCATCGCCCGGTCCAGCTCGGCCTTGGTGATGCTCGGCTGCCGTGTCGTGACCGGCAGATCGACCAGCTTGTTCCGGCCGGTCTCCACCTGGGCGCGGAAGGCGTCCCGCACCGAGATCATCGAGCGCTGGATGTCCAGGCCCTTGCCCGGCTTGCCCTCGACCGGCGTCACCTTGTTCGGGGCGAACAGGATCGTCGCCTCGGTCCCCGACGCCGACGTGCCCGCCAGGTCCCGCAGGGCGACCGCGAGCTTCTCCTCGTCGACCGGGAAGACCGGCTTCGCGACCCGCTCGCCGCCGAACAGCGAACCGATCACCGAGACCGGGTTGTAGTCACTGCCCGCCGCGGCCCGCACGGTCTCCTGGCTGTCGAGTGCCAGGCCCGCCTTGTCGGGGGCCAGCTGGACCTTGGTGCCGCCGATGCCGAGCTGGAGCGGCGCGTGGGCGCGCTTACCCAGGGCGGCGTCCAGCTTGTTGACGGCCTCCTCCTTCGTACCGCCGCCGATGTCCACGCCGAGGACCGTGGTCCCCTTGGGCACGTCGGAGTGGTTGAGGAGCAGTCCCGCGCCGTACGCGATGCCGGCGAGGCCCACGACTCCGGCCGCGGCCAGGACCAGCTTCGAGCGGCCCTTCTTCGCCGGGGCGCGGCTCGCCGCCGGGGCGGGGCGCGGCGCGGGGGCCGGGGCGGGGGCCGCCTGGTCCTCGATGCGCGGGGTGAGGTTCGGGCGGGCCGCCTTCGGCGGGACGACCGGGATGCCGCTGGTGAGCGTGTCCCCCGAGACGTGACCGTTGCCGCCGCCCTGCGGGCCCGGACCGGAGTGCGGCGCCGGTGCCTGCGGGGTGAGGATCGCGGTGTCGTCGGACATGCGCGGGGCGCCGCCGGGGCCGCCGTGGCCCCCGGGAGCTCCCGGACCTCCGGGGAAGGGCGAGCCCTGACCCGGTCCCTGACCCTGACGGGGACCATGACCCGGACCCTGACGGGGTCCCTGGCCCTGACCCTGGCCCTGGAACGCGCCCGCCCCCGGGCCGCCCAGCGACGCGGTGCCCATGGCCGGGCCCGTCGTGGGGCCCGTCGGTGCCGCGGCAGGACCCGGGTACGCGGGCGTGCCGCCCGCCGGGGTGCCGTCGTACATCGGGGTCCCGGCGGCGGGAGTCCCGTCGTACATGGGGGTGCCGCCCGCAGGGGTCCCGTCGTACATCGGGGTTCCGCCGGCCGGCGTGCCCGTGTACATCGGGGTCCCGGCCGCCGGTGTCCCGCTGTCGTACAGCGGGTTGCCCGCGCCCTGCTGGGCGGAGGTCACCGGGCGGCTCGACGGGGTGTTGCCGACCGTGGGGACGCCGGAGGTCGCGGAGCCCGCGAAGCCCGTGCCCTGGGTGTCGGGCCCGAGCGGGGCCGGCGAGGGCTTCGGGGCCTGCGGCGGCGCGGGCGCGGCAGCGGGGGCGGGGGCCTGGGGCGTCGCCTTGCGGGGCGCGAACCAGTCGCTGGTCTCCTTGGCCTTGGGGGCCTCCTCCGCCTGCGGCGGCTCGGGGGCCACCACCGGCTCGGGCTCCGGCTCCGGTACCGCTACCGGTTCCGCGACGGGAGCGGGCTCCGGTGCGGACGCCTCGTTGACCGTCTTGCGGACCACGACCGGCGGGATCGGACGCGAACCCGGGATGTTGATCCGGATACGGGTCGTCAGCGTCGTCTCGGTCTTGGGCTCCTCCGGCGGCGCGGGCGCGGCGGCGGTCTCCTCCGGCCCGTCCTGCGAGGGGTGGAGCGACGGATACTGGCGGGATCCGTACGGCGGTGTACCCGAGGGGTACGCGGCTCCACCGCGCCCCTGGGCGCCGGAGGACGAACTGTCAGTCTCTCGACCAGTTTCACGACTCAAAGCAGGATCTCCCGGTTGGCTCCACCGCCCGCTCTTGCTGATGCTCGTGTAACCCGGGCGGTTCGGCGGCGCGCACCACCATACTGGCCGCCGCCGACACATACCCGACCGCTGGGTGACGTACGACGGTCAATCCGGCCGAAGTCAGGGCGTCCCGGGTCTCAAGTCGTCCTGCTCACGGGGTCGGTCGCGGCAGCCGGGACAGAGTGGCGCAGATCACAGCGAGCGCCATGCCGCCGAAGAGGAAGAGCAGCTCGCCGGCGCCGCCGCCGAACACCCCGTCGCCCTCGGGCCGTCCGAAGCTGAGCAGGACGACGGCGACGAGCCAGCCGGCCCCGCCGGCGACGACGCCGACCTGGGTGCCGGTGGCGCGCAGCCCTCCGTAGAAGAGGGCGGCGGTGGCGAGGAGGCCGAGGAGCAAGCCGCCGGGGAACCAGGCGGCTTGGACGAGGGCGCCCGCCGTGCCGACCAGGACGCCGAGGACGGCCAGGGCCGCGTACCAGATGAATCGGACGGCGCGGGAGGCCGGGAGGGCCGGAGTCGTGGGGGTGCTCATGCGGTCACTCCCGCGAAGAGGTCGGTCTCGCGGGTGCCGGCGGGGGCGCCGGGGGTGCCCTGGACGAGTTCGTAGTACTCGGTGGTGAAGATCGGCTGGCCCAGGTCGTTGGAGAGGGCGAAGAACGGACCGTCGACCGCGACTTGGGTGGCGTGCGCGGCCATCGCCGCGCTCTTGCGGGCGGTGTGCTCGGGGCCCGCGTCGATCTCGGTGGTGATCCGGTCCTCGTCGACCACTCCGGGGACGTCGTCGATCGCGGCGACGGCGGGGAAGACGGAGCCCTCGGCGCGCAGCCGGGCGAATCCGGCCTCGGCTACCGGGCGCGGGACGCGGTTCCAGTAGATCTTGGCGATCGTGTGCGCCGGCCCGAGCTCGGGGCGGTAGGCGGGGTCGGCGGCCAGTTCGGCGGCGCGGGTGGCGACGCGGTGGGCCTGGATGTGGTCCGGGTGGCCGTAGCCGCCGTCGGGGTCGTAGGTGACCAGGACCTGGGGGCGGGTCTCCCGGATCACCTCGACGAGGTACGGGGCGGCGGTGTCGACGGCCGTGTTCCAGAACGCGTTGTCCCGCGCGTTCTGCTCGGCGCCCATCATCCCGGAGTCGCGGAAGCGGCCGGGGCCGCCGAGGAAGCGGTGGTCGGTGACGCCCAGCTCGGCCATCGCGGCGGCGAGTTCGCCGACGCGGTGCGGGCCGAGCCGGTCCTCCCGGTCCGGGGCCAGGTGGGCGAGTCCGGGCGGGATGACCTCGCCCTCCTCGCCGAGGGTGCAGGTGACGAGGGTGACGAGGGCACCCTCGGCCGCGTACCTGGCCATGGTGGCGCCGTTGTTGATCGACTCGTCGTCCGGGTGCGCGTGCACGAGCAGCAGACGGCGGGCGGGGAGATCGGACATGTCCCCAGCCTACGAGGTCCGGCCGGAAGAGGGGTCAGGACGTGGGGGTGCTCAGAACTTGAGGCCGCCGATCATGCCCGCCACGTTCGTGGTGAGGGTGCTGATGGACGGGGCGATGGACGAGCTCGCCAGATAGAAACCCAGGAGCGCGCAGACCGCCGCGTGTCCAGCCTTCAACCCGGATTTCCGGATCAGAAGGAAGACGACGATCGCCAGCAGCACCACCACGGAGATCGAGAGTGCCACGGCGGTTCACCTCCACACTTCTTCGGTCGGATATTCGAGCGGTTCGGGCAGCGAGCATGTGCCAACGGGGTACGTACGCGAGGTACATACCCACCTAGCGCTACGGATCATAACTATCCGTGCCATCGCATCGATCGGCGGACGGAGGCACGAGGGGGGCGCACAGCGCTAGTTTCAGCCGTATGACCATGTCTCCCCAGCAGTCGGCCACACCCTCGGCCGGGCTCTCCTTCCCCCGTCAGCACGCCCGGACCCAGCGGTTCACCCTGGGTGTTCCGCGGGCGTTCTCCGTCTCGCCCGACGGGGAGCGCGTGGTGTTCGTCAGATCCGGTTCGGGCACCGAACGTTCCCACCGGCTCTGGGTCCTCGACCTCCCCCGCGACGGGGGCGCGCCCTCCGAGCGGGTGGCGGCCGACCCGGCGGTGCTGCTCGCGGGCGCGGAGGAGGAGCTGTCGCCGCAGGAGCGGGCGCGCCGGGAGCGGAGCCGGGAGGGCTCGGCCGGTGTGGTGGGGTACGCGGTCGACGGGGCGGTGGAGCTGGCGGCGTTCGCCCTGTCGGGGCGGCTGTTCGCGGCGGAGCTGCGGGCCGGGACGGCGCGGGAGCTGCCGGTGCCGGGGCCGGTGATCGACCCCCGTCCCTCGCCGGACGGGCGGTGGGTGGCGTACGTGACGGAGGGCGCGCTGCGGGTGGTGGGCGCGGACGGTTCGGACGACCGTGCCCTGGCCGTTCCCGAGGACGAGCACGTCTCCTACGGATTGGCCGAATTCATCGCCTCGGAGGAGATGACCCGGGACCGGGGTTTCTGGTGGTCGCCCGCCTCGGACCGGCTGCTGGTCGCGCGGGCCGACGACCGGGCGGTGCGGCGCTGGTGGATCGCGGACCCGGCGCACCCGGAGCGGGAGCCGCAGCCGGTGGCCTACCCGGCGGCGGGGACGGCCAACGCGGACGTCCGGCTGTTCGTGACGGGGCTCGACGGGGCCCGCACCGAGGTGCGGTGGGACCGGGAGCGGTATCCGTACCTGGCGCGGGTGCACTGGTCGGCGGCCGGGGCGCCGCTGCTGCTCGTCCAGGCGCGGGACCAGCGGGAGCAGTTGTTCCTGGCGGTGGACCCGGAGTCCGGGGAGACGAGGACAGTACGGGAGGAGCGGGACCCGGTGTGGCTGGAGCTGCTGCCGGGGGTGCCGGTGTGGGCGCCGGACGGGCGGCTCGTACGGCTGGTGGACCGGGCAGCCGATGACGCGGCCGGCGAGGACGGGGCCGGTGCGCGGGTCCTCGTCGTCGGGGACGAGGTGCTCACCGGTGCCGCCCTGCACGTCCGTGCCGTGCTCGACGTGGGCGAGGACGACGTCCTGGTGTCCGCGTCGGCCGGTGCGGCGGCGGCCGCGCCGGAGACCGGCGAGGTCCATGTGTACCGGGTGACCGGCCGGGGCGCCGAGCGGATCTCCGAGGGCGTCGGGGTGCACGGTGCGGTGCGCTCGGGGGCGGTGACCGTCCTGGTGTCGGCGCGCCCGGAGTCGCCGGGGAGCGTGGCGCGGGTGCTGCGCGACGGCGAACAGGTCGCGGTGGTGGCCTCGTACGCTCAGCGGCCGGTGATCACCGCCCGGGTGCGGCTCACGGAGTCCGGCGTACGGCGGATCCCGTGCGCGGTGCTGCTGCCCTCGGGGTACGCGGAGGGGGACGGTCCGCTGCCGGTCCTGATGGATCCGTACGGCGGTCCGCACGGGCCGCGCGTGCTCGCCGCGCACAACCCGCATCTGACGTCCCAGTGGTTCGCCGACCAGGGTTTCGCGGTGGTCGTGGCGGACGGGCGGGGCACTCCGGGGCGTTCGCCCGCCTGGGAGAAGTCGATCGCGCGGGACCTCTCGCCGACGCTCGACGACCAGGTGGAGGCGCTCCAGGGGCTCGCCGGCCGGTTCCCGCTGGACCTGGAGCGGGTCGCGATCCGGGGCTGGTCGTACGGCGGGTACCTGGCGGCGCGGGCGGTGCTGCGGCGGCCCGACGTGTTCCACGCGGCCGTCGTCGGGGCGCCGGTGACGGACTGGCGGCTGTACGACACCCACTACACCGAGCGGTACCTCGGCACCCCGCAGGACGACCCCGAGGTGTACGCGGCCCAGTCGCTGGTCACGGACGACGGGCTCTCGGCGCCGGAGGTGCCGGTGCGGCCGATGATGATCGTGCACGGTCTCGCGGACGACAACGTGGTGGTCGCGCACGCGCTGCGGTTCTCCTCCGCGCTGCTCGCGGCGGGCCGGCCGCACGAGGTGCTGCCGCTGTCCGGGGTCACCCACATGACCCCGCAGGAGCAGGTCGCGGAGAACCTGCTGCTGCTCCAGGTGGACTTCCTGAAGCGGTCCCTGGGGCTGGAGCGGGGCGCGGGGGCGGAGCCGGAGCGGGGCTGAGTCACCAGCCGGGCGGCGGCGGGTAGGGCGGGGCCGGGGGCGGCATCCCGGCCGGCGGGTAGGGGGCGGGCGCGGCGGCGGGGGCGGGGGCGCCGCGCCCGGCGAGCAGGGCGAGGACGGCGATTCCGGCGAGCAGTCCGAAACAGGTGGTGAGGAGGCTCAGCCGGTCCGTGGTGGAGAGGCCGCCGAAGTCGCCGATCACTTCGTAGCGGGTGGCGCGCGCGACCCCGGCGAGGCCGCCGGCCGCGAGGAACACCCCGGCGAGCAGTCCGAAGGCGCGGGTGTGGCGGGCGCGGGCGAAGGCGGAGCCGGCGGCGGTTCCGTAGAGGGCGACGAGGACCAGCGACAGCCAGGCGGGCGGGGGCGCGAGGGCCGCCTTGATGACGGTCCGTCCGCCGGTGAACCGGTCGACGGTGATGTCCAGGTCCATCGCGGTGGCCCAGTACAGCTCCCACAGGACCGTGACGAGCGCGGCGACGGCGAGGAGGACCCCGGCGGCGACGGCGGGACCGGTACGGGGGCTGCTGGGCCGCGGTTCGTACGGGGCGGCGCCCGAGCGGCGGCCCGCGGCGGCGGTGACGAGGAGGCCGACGGCGAGGGCCAGCGAGAGGAGCGCGGTGACGAGGGCTCCGCTGCCGGGCGCCCAGAGTCCGGGCAGGCGCAGGGCGAGGGTGACGGCGCCGGCCGCGGCGAGCGCGGAGGCCGCGTGGCGCGAGCGGAGCGCGGCGACGACGGTGGCGACGGAGACGGCGAGGAGCACCGGGTCGGTCAGGGAGGTGGCGGACTGCCCGCGGAGGAGGAAGTGAGGGTCCCCCGCCCAGTACCACCCGAGGTCGGAGGGCGAACCGAGCCCGGCGAGGTCCTTGAGGATCCACACGGCGCTGAGGAGGGCGAGCGCGGCGCAGAGCGCGGCGCCCGTGAGACGTGCCGGTCGTGTCACAGTCACGGTCCCGATACTCACGGTCGCCACCCGCCGAAACAAGCGATTCCGCGGAACCCGGTGGGACGGCCGGCCGGCCGGGCTCGTGTCGAGTCCCGGCCGGCCCACGGCACCCGCACGGCCGTACGTCCCGCAGTCTGGCGTGTCCGTATATCGGATCCGATGCGGGCCGGTTGCCCGCGTGTTACGGCGTACCGGGTTCCGTGCCGCCGTTCCCGGGGGCCTCGGGGGTCTCCGGGGTTTCCGGGGTCTCGGGGGACTTGAGGATGTCCGGGGGCTTCGGGGTCTCCGGCGGCTTCAGGACCTTCGGCGCCTCGCCGTTCTCCGGCGGGACCACCGTCTTCTCCTCCGCGAAGTGGCAGGCCGAGTCGTGCTTCGCCGGGGTGTCGGTGAGGCGGAAGACGGCCGGGACCGCGAGGAGCGGGACCTCCAGGGTGCAGCGTTCCTGGGCCTTCCAGCAGCGGGTGCGGAAGCGGCAGCCGGAGGGGATGTTGGCCGGCGAGGGCACGTCGCCGGTGAGGATGATCCGCTCGCGGTGGGCGCGCGCCTCGGGGTCGGGGACCGGGACCGCGGAGAGCAGCGCCTGGGTGTAGGGGTGGGTGGGGTGGTCGTAGATCTGGGCGTCGCTGCCGATCTCGACGATCCGGCCGAGGTACATGACGCCGACGCGGTCCGAGATGTGGCGCACGATCGACAGGTCGTGGGCGATGAAGACGTACGAGAGGGAGAACTCGGACTGGAGGCTGTCGAGGAGGTTGATGACCTGCGCCTGGACGGAGACGTCGAGGGCGGAGACCGGCTCGTCCGCGACGATGATCTCGGGCTGGAGGGCGAGGCCGCGGGCGATGCCGATGCGCTGGCGCTGGCCGCCGGAGAACTGGTGCGGATACCGGTTGATGTACTCGGGGTTGAGGCCGACGACGTCCAGGAGGTCCTGGACCTTGCGGCGGCGGTCGCCCTTGGGGGCGACCTCGGGGTGGATCTCGTACGGCTCGCCGATGATGTCGCCGACGGTCATGCGGGGGTTGAGCGAGGTGTACGGGTCCTGGAAGACCATCTGGATGTTGCGGCGGACGGCCTTCAGCGCGCGCGGGGAGAGCTTGCTGATGTCCTCGCCCTTGTAGCGGATCTCGCCCGACGTGGGCCGTTCCAGGTTGACCAGCATCTTCGCGACGGTCGACTTGCCGCAGCCGGATTCGCCGACGATGCCGAGGGTCTCGCCGGCGGCGAGCTCGAAGTCGACCCCGTCGACGGCCCTGACGGCGCCGACCTGCTTCTTGAACAGGATGCCCTGGGTGAGCGGGTAGTGCTTGTGGAGTTCCCGGACTTCGAGAATCGCCTCAGCCATGGAGGCACTCCTTCCAGAAGTGGCAGGCGCTGGAGCGCGGCACCGGGGACTCGGTCACGTCGTACAGCGGGGGGATGTCGGTCCGGCAGACGTCCTGGGCCATGGGGCAGCGCGGGTTGAAGGCGCAGCCGGGCGGGATGGCGAGCAGGTTGGGCGGGAGGCCCTTGATCGCGTAGAGCTCCTGGCCCTTCTGGTCCAGGCGCGGGATCGAGTCGAGCAGGCCCCGGGTGTAGGGGTGGGCGGGGGCCTTGTAGATCTCGTGGACGGGGGCCTGTTCGACGATCCGGCCCGCGTACATGACGGCGATCTTGTCGGCGACGTCGGCGACGACGCCGAGGTCGTGGGTGATGAGGATGAGGCCCATGTTGAGTTCGCGCTGGAGCTCGGCGAGGAGGTCCATGACCTGGGCCTGGACGGTGACGTCGAGGGCGGTGGTGGGCTCGTCGGCGATGATCAGTTCGGGTTCGAGGGCGAGCGCCATCGCGATCATGATGCGCTGGCGCATGCCGCCGGAGAACTGGTGGGGGTACTGGCCGACGCGTTCCTTGGCGGCGGGGATGCGGACCCGGTCCATCAGCTCGACGGCCTTGGCCTTGGAGTCCTTGCGCGACATGCCCTTGTGGACCTGGAACATCTCGCCGAGCTGGTCGCCGACGCTGAGGACCGGGTTGAGGGAGGACAGCGCGTCCTGGAAGATCATCGCCATCTTGGCGCCGCGGACCTTGCGCCGTTCCTCCTCCTTGAGCTTCAGGAGGTCCTGGCCCTGGAAGAGGATCTCGCCGCCGCTGATCTTCCCCGGCGGGATGTCGAGGATGCCCATGACGGCCTGGGCGGTGACGGACTTGCCGGAGCCGGACTCGCCGAGGACGGCGAGGGTCTCCCCCGCGTCGACGGAGTAGTTGACGCCGTTGACCGCCTTGGCCACCCCGTCCCGGGTGTGGAACTCCACGTGCAGGTCGCGCACTTCGAGCAGCATGGGTCCCTACCTCAGCTTCGGGTCGAGGGCGTCGCGCACCGCGTCGCCGAGCATGATGAACGCGAGCACGGTGACGGCGAGCGCGCCGGCCGGCCAGAGCAGCATGTGGGGCGCGTTGCGGATGTACTGCGACGCCGAGGAGATGTCGATGCCCCAGGAGACGGTCGGCGGCTTCAGTCCGACGCCGAGGTACGACAGGGTCGCTTCGAGCGCGATGTACGTACCGAGGGCGATGGTGGCGACGACGATCACCGGGGCGACGGCGTTGGGCGTGATGTGCCGGAGCAGCATCCGGGAGTTGGAGGCGCCGAGGGCGCGGGCCGCCTGCACGTAGTCGTTCTGTTTCGCGGTGATGACCGAGCCGCGCGCGATGCGGGAGAGCTGCGGCCAGCCGAGCAGCACCATGAAGCCGATGACGGGCCAGACGGTGGCGCTGGTCACCACGGACAGCAGGACCAGGCCGCCGAGGACGACGGGGATGGCGAAGAAGACGTCGGTGATCCTGGAGAGGACGCCGTCCCAGGCGCCGCCGAAGAACCCGGCGAGTCCGCCGAGGATGCTGCCGAGGACGGCGACTCCGAGGGTGGCGAGGACGCCGACGGTCACGGAGGTCCGGGCGCCGTAGACGGTGCGGGTGTAGACGTCGCAGCCCTGGCCGTTGAAGCCGAAGGGGTGGCCGGGCTGGGAGCCTTCCTGGGCCTTGGACAGGTCGCAGTCGAGGGGGTCCCCCGAGGCGATCAGCGAGGGCCAGATGGAGATGACGACCAGGAAGAGGATGACGAGTCCGGAGACGATGAAGACCGGGTTGCGGCGCAGGTCGTGCCAGGCGTCGGACCAGAGGGAGCGGGGCTTCTTGTCGGCGCCGGTGCCCTCGGGGCCACCGGGCGTCTTCTCCAGGGTCTCGGCTTCCTGGGTGCCGAGGTCGGCGGCACCGCCGGCTCCGGTGGAGGCGATGGCGCGCCCTTCTTCTCCGTACGACTCAAGGGGCTCAAGCGGCTCAGGCATAGCGGATCCTCGGGTCAAGGACGGCGTAGAGGAGGTCGACCAGGAGGTTGGCCAGCAGGAACACCAGGACGAGGATGGTCACGAAGCCGACGACGGTCTGGGTGCTCTGGCGGACGATGCCGTTGTAGAGCTGGAGGCCGACCCCGTGGATGTTGAAGATCCGTTCGGTGACGATCGCTCCGCCCATGAGGGCGCCGATGTCGGCTCCGATGAAGGTCACCACGGGGATGAGGCTGTTGCGCAGCAGGTGGCGGCTGATGACCCGGCGGCGGGGCAGGCCCTTGGCCACGGCGGTACGGACGTAGTCGGCGCGCTTGTTCTCGGCGATCGAGGTCCGGGTGAGCCGGGTGACGTAGGCGAGCGAGACGGAGGCGAGCACCAGGCCGGGGACGATCAGCTCGTTCCAGTTCGCCTCCGGTGAGACGGCCGGTTCGATCCAGCCCCATTTGACGCCCAGGAGGAGCTGGACGAGCAGGCCGGTGACGAAGGTCGGGACGGAGAGGACGACCAGGGTCAGCAGCAGGACGGTGCTGTCGACGGGGCGGCCGCGCTTGAGGCCGGTGACGACGCCGAGGCTGATGCCGATGACGATCTCGAAGAGGATCGCGACGACGGTGAGCCGGAAGGTCACGGGGAAGGCGTCGGCCATCAGTTCGGTGACGGGCTGGCCGTTGAAGGCGGTGCCGAAGTCCCCGGTGAACACGTTGCCCATGTAGGTCAGGTATTGCTGCCAGACGGGCTTGTCGAGGCCGAACTCCTTCTTCAGCTGGGCGGCGGTCGCCGGATCGCAGGCACGGTCGCCGCAGAGTCCGGCGACAGGGTCGCCCATCACGTTCACCATCAGGAAGATCAACAGCGTGGCGCCGAAGAAGACCGGGATCATCTGCAGCAGTCGCCGGATCACATAACGACCCATGGGGGGCTCCGGGGGTTGGCTCCGGGTAGGGGTTCGCTCCGGGAGGGGCGCGAGCGAGGAAGGCGTACGGCCCGGCGGCGCGGGGGTTCCGCGGGCCGGGCCGTTCGCAGCCGACCTGTTACGGCGTCACTTGACCTTGATCTGGTCGTAGACCGGGACGCTGAAGGGGTTCAGGGACACGTTGGTCACGCGGTCCGAGTAGCCGGCGCTGCCGTTCTGGTACCAGAGCGGGATGGCTCCCATGTCGTCGCGGAGGACGCCCTCGGCCTGCTGGAAGAGACCGACGGCCTTCGCCGTGTCGGGCTCGGCGTTGGCCTGGTTGATCAGCTTGTCGAACTCGGGGTCGGTGTACTTGCCGTCGTTGGACGAGGCGTTGGTGTAGTACAGCGGCTGCAGGAAGTTCTGGATGAGCGGGTAGTCCATCTGCCAGCCGGCCCGGAACGGTCCCTGCATCTTCGACTGGGTGACCTGGTTGCGGTAGTCGGCGAAGGTGCCGACCGGGTTGCCGACGCAGGCCTTGTTGTCGCCGAGGGCCCGGTTGATGGAGTTGCAGACCGCGTCCACCCACTCCTTGTGGGAGCCGGTGTCGGCGTTGTACGAGATCTTCATCGTGCCGCCGGGGATGCCGCCGCCCTCGGCGACGAGCTTCTTGGCCTGGGCCGCGTCGTACTTGCAGAAGTCGCCGCAGACGTCCTTGAAGCCGCCCTCCTCGCCGAGCACCGGGGAGGTCCAGTCGACGGCCGGGGTGCGGGTCTTCTGGAAGATCGTCTCGGTGATCTGGGCGCGGTCGATCGCCATGGACAGGCCCTGGCGGAGCTTCTCCTGGCCGGGCTTGTTCCAGTTCGGGTCGTAGAACGGGAAGGAGAGGGTCTGGATGATGCCGGCCGGGACGTTGATGTACCGGTCGCCGAGGTCGGCGGAGACGTTCTTGAGCTGCGAGGCGGGGATGTCGTCGACGAGGTCGAGGTTGCCGGCCGTCAGGTCGGTGTAGGCGGTGTTGTTGTCGGTGTAGACCTTGAGGTTCACACCGCCGTTCTGGGCCTTGTCGGTGCCGGGGTAGGCGTCCCAGCGCTTGAGGGACATCTGCGAGCCCTTGGAGTACGAGTCGACCGTGTACGGGCCGTTGCCGATGGGCTTCGACAGCCAGCCGGCGTGGTCGTCGTAGAAGGCCTGGGGAAGCGGCGAGAAGGCCGCGTAGCCCAGGGTGACGGGCCAGGTGGAGAACTTCTGGGTGAGCTTGACCGTGAAGGTCTGCGGGCCCGTGATCTTGAGGCCGGACATGGTCTCGGCCGTCGGTTCGCCCTTGTCGGGGTGGACCTTGTCGTAGCCCTCGATCTGCCCGAAGAAGTACGCGTTCTTCTGGTTGTTCTTCAGGTGGGCGGCGTAGTTCCAGGCGTCGACGAAGGACTTGGCCGTGACCTTCTCGCCGTTGGAGAAGGTCCAGCCGTCCTTGACCGTGATGGCGAAGTTCGTCGAGTCGGTGGTGTCGATCTTCTCGGCGAGCATGTCCTTGGCCTCGCCGGTCTTCGGGTCGTACTGCTTGAGACCCCGGAAGATCATGGACAGCACCTTGCCGCCCTGCACCTCGTTGGTGTTGGCGGGCTCCAGGGGGTTCTGCGGATCGCCCCACGAGGAACTCACGATGCCGTCGGCACCTCCGCCGCCGCCGCTGTCGTCGCCGCCACCGCAGGCCGTCGCCGCGAGGGCGACGGCGGTGGCCAGAGCGGCCCACTTGGCGTGCGTGGCTCCGCGCATGGAGTGCCTCCCGTGATTCTTGCTGAGACTTATGCCCCCATATCACCCCAAGCCTGACGGGGCCGCATCTCGGCGGCAGCTGTCCGGGGGGCCGCGTCCCGACGGTCCGTCACGGCTGCACGGCACCGACCGGCGAGCACTCCTGCTCGTGGAAGCGCGGGATCTTCCCGCAGACCGTCACCTCCTGCCAGGGGCGGTCGGCCGCGACGGCGAGCATCCGGGTGTAGGTGTCGCGCTCGACCCTGATCTCCGCGCTCAGCTCGTGGCCGCCCTTGTCCTTGATCGTGACGGAGTCGCCGATGGTCCCGCCCTCGATGCGGCCCCACACGGCCTGGCAGGCGGCGCTGTAGCGCAGCTCGATCTGGAGCCCGCGCAGCCAGGTCTGCCGCACGGTGGTGGCGTCCCACTGGCAGTCCATGGCCTGCGGCTCCCGGCGCAGGCAGGTGTCACTCGTACAGCCGACCACGATGGTCCCGGCGGCCGGGACGCTCTGCTTCCCGTCGGTGCTGGTGGACGCCGAGGGGTGGGCGGCGGTCCCGGCCGGGTCGTTCCCGGGGGCCAGGGCGATGACGCTGATCACGGCGCCGAGGAGCGCCCCGAGCGTCACGTAGCCGAGGGCGCGCGCGGCGGGGAGCCAGCCGGCGGCGCGGCGGCGCCAGGGGGCGGGCTCCGCCGGGGCGGCCGCCCGCTTCGCCGCCCGGTCCGCCTTCCGGGCCGCCCAGCGGGAGGGCGACGCCCGGGTGCTGTCCCGGGCGGTGGGTACGGGGGCCGGGGCGGCGGCCTTGGCCGTGGTGGCGGTCGTGGTGCCGGCCGTCGAATCCGCGGCGGCGGGTGCGGCGCCCTGTGCCGCCTTCTGCGCGGGCCCGGTCGCCTGCGCGCGTCCGGGCGGCTGCGGGCCGGTCGTCTGCGCGCCGGTGGTCTGCGCGGCTGCCTGGCCGGAGGCGAGGGCCGCGGCGCGTTCGTTCGCGAGGACCTCGTCGAGGAGCGCGAGCAGCGGCTCCTTCTCCTCCCCCGCCGCCTCGGCGAGCTGCTCGACCGCGACCCTGCTCGGCACCTGCTTGCCGTTGAGGAACCGCTCCCAGGAAGAGCGGCTGTAGTGGGTCCGGTCGGCCAGCCTGCCGTAGCTGAGCCCGGATCTCTCCTTCATGGCGCGCATCCGGGCGGCCAGCCGGTCGTGGGCCCCGCCCGACGCCCCGGGGCCGTATCCCCCCTCATTGAACACGCGAACTCTCCCCGTTCTGCTGATCGAACAGCTGCATGAACGGGGAGAGTATCGCGCCGGTACGACATATCAGGAGTGACTTGATCGGCGCGGCGCACGGCCGGATCGGTCACCCCGCCGGCCGCCGGCCGGCCGGTGGATCAGTTGAGGAAGGTCACGTCCCAGTGGCTGCCCTCGTTGGCGTAGACGTTGCCCGAGGGAGCCGTGTAGAGGGAGGCGCCGTCACCGCGCTTGCCGGAGTACGGGAAGGTGCCCGTCACGTAGTTGGTGAGGCAGCTGGTCATCGCGAAGTCCAGCTTGTAGCCGTTCCAGTGGCTGTACGTGCCGCTCGCGTGGCCCGTCTCCGTACCGCCCGTGATGTTCAGCGCGCAGCCGCTCGCCCCGCGCAGGGCGACGGCGCCGTCGGCGGAGGCCTGGCGCAGTCCGTCGAAGGACGTGCAGGCGGAGCTGTTGCGGTCGGAGCAGCCGCCGGAGGAGCTCCAGGTGATGCCGGCCGCGGAGAACTTGGCGGCCGCCTGGGAGTGGGTCAGCAGGCCGCTGCTGCCGCCGCTGCCGCCGGAGGAGCCGGTGACCAGGGCGCGCCAGGTGTCCGGGCCGACGATGCCGTCCGCGTCGAGCCCGTGCGAGGACTGGAAGGCGCGGACCTTGGAGTCGGTGCCGTCGCCGAACGCGCCGTCGACGGCGAGCCCCGCCCCGTACCGGTTGAGCTGCGTCTGGGCGGCCCTCACACCGGAGTTGTTGTCGCCCTTGCGGACGGTGACGATCAGCCGGGACCAGGTGTCCGCACCGACGACGCCGTCGGCGGACAGGCCGCTGGCGCTCTGGAAGCTGCGGACCTTGCCCTCGGTGCCGTCGCCGAACGCGCCGTCGGCGGCGGTGGCGTATCCGCGGGCGGTCAGCAGGTGCTGGACGGTGGTCACCTGGACGCCGGAGCTGCCGTTCTTGACCAGCGGCCAGTCGGCGGCGAAGGCGGGGGCGGCCTGGAGCACTCCGGCCACCAGGGCGGTGACGAGGGCGGCCAGCAGGGCCGCCGCGAGCCCGGGGATCCTTCTCGCGAGTGTCATCGGTGATTCCTCGAACTCTCTCGTCAGCACTGGTAGTTCGCGTCCGGGTGCACCGGCTCGCAGTAGCGGATGTGGAGGTGGTTGTCGTGGTTGGGGTACTGCACGGTCAGCCCCTCCGCGATCAGCTGCGGGTCGTTGAAGAAGATGAGCTTCACGTGGCCGGGCGCGGCCGCGCGCAGGGCCTTGACGAGCTCACGGGTGGCGCCCCGGTCGTAGGCGGCGGACTCCCAGGTGATGCGGGAGCCGGAGCACTGCGCCGAGTCGGTGCGCACGGGCCAGAAGTCGACGTCCATGCCCACCTGGTGGGTGGCGTGGCCGTAGATGGAGCCGCCGTGCTCGAAGGCGATGTCGCCGACGGGGAGCTTGCCCCGGCCGAGGGCGGCGAAGGTGCGGGCGCCGGCCTCCAGCTGGCCGATGGTGGCCGCGGTGCCCCAGTCGGCGGAGGCGTTGCCGTCCGGGTTCTGGTTGCAGAGGGTGCCGGCGTTGTAGTCGGCGTACTCGTAGTGCCAGAGCAGGTTGTTCCAGGTGTCCGGGCCGACGACGCCGTCCGCGCCGAGGCCGGCGTGGCTCTGGAAGGTGCGGACCGCCGACGCGGTGCCGGGACCGAAGGCGCCGTCGACCGAGAGGCCCGCGCCGCGCTTGGCGTTCAGCAGGTACTGGACGGCCTTGACGGCCTCGCCCTGGCTGCCCTCCCGGACGGTCACGGTCAGCGCCCGCCAGGTGTTGGGTCCGACGATGCCGTCGGAGCCGAGGCCGTGGGAGGACTGGAAGGAGCGGACGGCGGTGTCGGTGCCGGCACCGAAGACGCCGTCGGCGGTGAGCTGCGCGCCCTGCCCGTTGAGCAGGTACTGCAGGGCGGCGACGTCCGAGCCCCGGTTGCCCTTGCTCTGGGTGGGGACGAACGCGCCCGAGAAGGCGTGCGCGGGGGTGCCCAGGCCGATGAGCACGAGCAGCGCGGCGAGGGCGGCGAGGGCCGCGAGGGGGGCCGCCCCGAGGACGGGGCGGAGCGACCGGGTGGTCGACGACATGGCGGGGTGCTTCTCCTTGTGGGGTGGAGGGTGGGGCGGGGCGTGACGGTCAGGCGAGGAGGCGGCTGAAGGTGCGCGCGTCCGCCAGGCCGTCGGCGGGCAGCCCGGCGCCGTTCTGGAAGGAGGTGACCGAGGCCTGGGTGCCGGGCCCGAAGGCGCCGTCCGCGTCGGTCGGGATGCCCTTGGCGGTGAGCAGCAGCTGTACGGCCTTGACGGCCTCGCCGGAGTCGCCCTGCCGTACGGGCACGACGAGTTGGTGCCAGGTCTGGTTGCCGGCGTATCCGTCGGAGGTCGCGGTCATGAGCGTCTGGAAGTCCCGTACGGCCTTCTCGGTGGCCGGGCCGAAGCTGCCGTCCGGGGTGATCGTGGCGCCGCGCCGGACGAGCAGGTGCTGCAGCGCGCGGACCCGGTCGCCGCTGTCGCCGTTGTGCAGCAGCGGCCACACGGGCGCCGTCGGGTCCCCGCCGATGCGGGCGGCCACGGCCTGCCGCAGCTGCGGGAGCATCGCGTACAGGCGGTCGCCGGGGCACTGGGTGGCGTTGAAGTCCCGGTGTCCGTAGATCTGGTAGGCGCGCAGCCCGTACTGGCGGCAGATGTGCGCGCACAGGTCGACCAGCGTCGCGTACTGCTCGCTCCGCGGGTCGACGGTGGTGTAGGTGCCCTCGTTCTCGATGCCGATGGCGACCGTGTTCTGTCCGACGCAGTGCGCCGACTCCACGATCTGGGTGCCGCCCTGGAGCGTGGCCAGGCTGTTGTGCCGGCCCTCCATGACGTACGCGCCCCGGGAGACGGTGAAGTGCTGGCCCGTGTCGCTCCACTGGCGGTCGTCCATCGCCCAGTTCTGCATGGAGCGGGCGAGCTGGAACGCCTGGGACTGCGAGTAGTCGGTCACGTTGGCCGTGGCCGTGTGGTGCACGATGATCTTCTGCGGCGGGGTCGGGAGGACCCGCAGGGGGCCGCTCGCCGGGCGGGCGCCCCACGCGGTGGTGTCGGCGATGACCGGCACGCCCGCGGCGTGTGCCCGGCCGGGCGCCCAGAGGGGCAGGACGGCCGCGGCGCCGAGCGCGAGCCCGCCGGTGAGGAAGGCGCGGCGCTGGGGGTTCGATGCGGTTTCCGGGGTCATGAGGGTGTGGTCCTCCGCTCAGTAACTGCCGGTGCAGTGGGTCTGGAGGGTCTCCAGGGCGCGCGTCTCGCACGCCTTGGCGTAGATGTCCTTGTCGTTGACCATGGCGGTGTAGACGGTTCCGTAACCGCCGTAGTAGGCGCTCCGGGACACGCCCTGGGAGTTGTGGACGCTGATCACGGTGTCGGCGGACGCGCCGGAGGTCTTGCGGGCCCAGGCGGCGCGGCAGGTCGGGCTGTAGCGCAGTTCCACGCCCCAGTCGGCGGTCAGCACCGTGCGGGCGTCGTTCTGGCAGATCGTGGTGGCCGGGTCGAGGCCCTCGCAGGAGGAGGCGTAGCAGGAGGTGGCCGCCGAGGCCGGGGCGGAGGCGAAGAGCAGACCGGAGGCGCTGAGCGCGAGGGCCGAACCGGCCGTCGCGAGCTTGCGGGTGAGCGGGTTCACTGGAGGAACTCCTTCTGCGGGGCCGGAGTCGACGGCGTGGCCGACGCGACCGGCGGGGCTAGTACCACGACGAGCACTGCGTCCCGAATCCCATGACGTAGCCGCAGGACCGGGCGATGATCCCCTTGTCGTCGATCATCGCGGTCCACACGGTGCCGCTTCCGGTGTGGTAAGCGGCCTGGCTCAGACCGGTGTTGCTCTCCACCCAGATCGTCATCGCGGTGTCACCGCTCTTGCGCGCCCAGGCGGCCCGGCAGGTCGGGCTGTAGCGAAGTTCGACGCCGGAGGCGGTGGTGCCGACGGTGCGGGCGTCGTTCTGGCAGACGGTCGTGCTCGGGTCCTTGCCGGTGCAGTCGGGCCCGTAGCAGGACGTCGCGGCGGAGGCCGGGGAGGAGGCGAGGAGGAGGCCGGAGGCGGCGAGGGCGAGGGCCGAGGCGGCCGTCGCGAGCGTGCGGGTGAGCACGGGACGGGTCACCACCACAGGGTCGAGGAGGCCATGGTGTAGTCCGAACGACGGTCACAGGCGTACGCCATGATGTCCTTGTCGTCGACCATCCGGGTCCAGACGGTCCCGCCCGAGCCGCCGGGCTGCACGCTCTGCATCTCACGGCGCTCGTTCTCGACCTGGTAGTAGTGCCCCGCGACCGCGTTCTGCTTGCGGGCCCAGGTGGCACGACAGGTGGGGCTGTAGCGGAGCTCGACGCCGGTCTCGCTGGTGAGGACGGTCCTCGCGTCGTTCTGGCAGATCGAGGTCGCCGGGTCGACCCCGTAGCAGCTGGTCGAGTAGCAGGACGTCGCGGCCGAGGCCGGCGAGGAGGCGAGCAGGAGGCTGGACCCCGCCATCACGAGGGCCGAACCGACGGTGGCGAACTTGCGGGTGAGTATGTTCACGGCGATCTCTCTGTCCTGAAGCGGCGGGCGGCGGCGGCCCGGCGGGCCACGCCCCTCGTGGTCGAGGCGGGCGGCCCGGCGGGCTGCGGCTCGGCACACGCTGCCAGTCCCGCAGGCCGTCCCGGCCGTCCCGGCGGACCGCGTCCGTCCCGCGGGAGGGGGCGGCGGGCGGGCCGGACACGACGGCCGAGGCAGGGACACGGACCGGGGGTGACGTCCCGTCGGGCGCACGGGACGGCGCGGGGACGCGGGACGGGAACGGGACGGCGGTACGGGTGTCCCGCGGGACGTCCCGAGGGGGCGAAGGCAGGGCGCGGGGGCAGGGCGCGGGGCCCTTTCGCGCGACCGCCGCCGGACATGCGAAAGGCCCCCGGCACCCTTGCGGGTGGCGGGGGCCTTCCAGGCCTTGCGTGTCGGTGCGTCAGTGCACCGGGACGACCTGCTTCTCCTCGGCGAAGTGGCACGCCGAGAGGTGCGCGGCCGGGGTCTCCTGACCCTGGAAGCGCTCCGGGATCGCGAGCAGCGGCGTCTCCTGCGAGCAGCGCTCCTGCGCCTTCCAGCAGCGGGTGCGGAAGCTGCAGCCCGACGGCGGGTTCGCCGGCGAGGGGACGTCACCGGTGAGGATGATCCGCTCGCGGTGCGCGCGGGCCTCCGGGTCCGGCACCGGCACCGCGGACAGCAGCGCCTGGGTGTACGGGTGCGTCGGGTGCTCGTAGATCTGCTCGTCCGTACCGATCTCGGCCATCTTGCCGAGGTACATGACGCCGACGCGGTCCGAGATGTGCCGGACGATCGACAGGTCGTGCGCGATGAAGAGGTAGGAGAGGTTGAACTCCTCCTGCAGCTTCCCCATCAGGTTGATGACCTGCGCCTGGACGGAGACGTCCAGGGCCGACACCGGCTCGTCGCAGATGATGATCTCCGGGTTGAGCGCGAGGCCTCGGGCGATGCCGATGCGCTGGCGCTGACCGCCGGAGAACTGGTGCGGGTACCGGTTGATGTACTCCGGGTTCAGACCGACGACGTCGAGCAGCTCCTGCACCTTGCGGCGCCGGTCGCCCTTCGGGGCCACCTCGGGGTGGATGTCGAAGGTCTCGCCGATGATGTCGCCGACCGTCATACGCGGGTTGAGCGAGGTGTACGGGTCCTGGAACACCATCTGGATGTTGCGCCGGACGGCCTTCAGGGCGCGCCCGGACAGCTTGGTGATGTCCTGGCCCTTGTAGAAGACCTCGCCCGCGGTGGCGCGCTCCAGGTTCATCAGGAGCTTGGCGACGGTGGACTTGCCACAGCCGGACTCGCCCACGATGCCGAGGGTCTCGCCCTGGTAGAGGTCGAAGGAGACCCCGTCCACGGCCTTGACCGCGCCGACCTGCTTCTTGAACAGGATGCCCTGCGTCAGCGGGAAGTGCTTCTTCAGGCCGCGCACCTGGAGGATCGGCTCGCCGCGGCCCGCGGGGGCCTCGACGGCGGCCACGGCCTCGTCGTTCTTGCTGAGGTCAGCCATGGATCGTCTCCTTCCAGAAGTGGCAGGCGCTCTTACGGCCCGGGAGGTCCGCGCCGTCCTGCTCGGTGACCGGCACGAGGGCCGGGATCTCCGTGCGGCAGAGGTCGTCGGCCTTGGGGCAGCGCGGGTTGAAGGCGCAGCCGGAGGGCACCTTGAGCAGGTTGGGCGGCAGGCCCTTGATCGCGTAGAGCTCCTGGCCCTTCTGGTCCAGGCGCGGGATCGACTCCAGGAGTCCCTTGGTGTAGGGGTGGGCCGGCCGCTTGTACAGCTCGTGCACGGGGGCCTGCTCGACGATCCGGCCCGCGTACATCACGGCGATCTTGTCCGCGACGTCGGCGACGACGCCGAGGTCGTGGGTGATCAGGATCAGACCCATGTTGTACTCGCGCTGGAGCTCCGCGAGGAGGTCCATGACCTGGGCCTGCACGGTCACGTCGAGAGCCGTGGTGGGCTCGTCGGCGATGATCAGGTCCGGCTCCAGGGCGAGCGCCATGGCGATCATGATGCGCTGGCGCATACCGCCGGAGAACTGGTGGGGGTAGTCGGTGACCCGCGCCTTGGCGGCGGGGATCTTGACCTTGTCCATCAGCTCGATGGCCTTGACCTTGGCGTCCTTCTTGGACATGCCGTGGTGCACCCGGAACATCTCGCCGAGCTGGTAGCCGACGCTGAGGACCGGGTTGAGGGAGGACAGCGCGTCCTGGAAGATCATGGCGATCTTCCGGCCGCGGATCTTCCGCCGCTCCTCCTCGGACATCTTCAGCATGTCCTCGCCGCGGAACAGGATCTCGCCCTGCGGGATCTTGCCCGGAGGCATGTCGAGGATGCCCATGATGGCCTGGGCGGTGACGGACTTGCCGGAGCCGGACTCGCCGAGGACGGCGAGGGTCTCGCCGGCGTCCACCGAGTAGTTGACTCCGTTGACCGCCTTGGCCACACCGTCACGGGTGTGGAACTCCACGTGCAGGTCGCGGACTTCGAGCAGCGGACCGGTGTGGTCGGATCCGTCGCGGGGCGCGGGGACGGCCGCGGTCTTGTCGATGATGCTCATCTTTTACGCCCTCCTCAGCGCAGCTTGGGGTCGAGGGCGTTGCGGACGGCTTCGCCGAGCATGATGAACGCCAGAACGGTGAGGCTCAGCATGATCGAGGGCCAGAGCAGGACGTGCGGGGCCACTCGGATCTGGGCGACACCGGCGGAGATGTCGACACCCCACGAGACGGTCGGGGCGGCGAGGCCCAGGCCGAGGAACGACAGGGTGGCCTCGGCCGAGATGTAACCGCCGAGCGCGATGGTCGCGACGACGATGACGGGTGCCATGGCGTTCGGCAGGATGTGCCGGAAGAGGATCCGGGTCGTGCTGGCGCCGAGGGCCTTGGCCGCGTGGACGTAGTCGGCCTGCTTGACCGTGATCACGGCACCGCGCATGACGCGGGTGATCTGGGTCCAGCCGAGGAACGCGAGGGCGAAGACGACGACCCAGACGGTCCGCTCGACGAAGGCCTGGAGGACGACCATCGCGCCGAGCAGGAACGGGATGCCGAAGAAGACGTCGGTGATCCGGGAGAGGATCGCGTCGACGATGCCGCCGAAGTAACCCGAGATCATGCCCATGATGCCGCCGATGACGGTGACGATCGCGGTGACCGCGACGCCGACGATGATCGAGGCGCGGGTGCCGTAGATGAGGCGGGCGTAGACGGAGCGGCCCTGCTGGTCGTAGCCCAGCCACTCGGGCGAACCGACGTTGCCCAGCTCCGGCTTGCTCAGGAAGTGGTGCACCAGGTCACCGGCGGTCGGGGACGCGCTGGTGAAGAGGCTCGGCCACACCGAGATCAGCAGCAGCAGCGTGATGAGCGCCGAGGAGATGATGAAGTACGGGTTGCGGCGCAGGTCGGCCCAGGCGTCGCCCCAGAGGCTACGGGCCTTCTCCTGCGTCGGAGCCGGGGCCGAGTCCACGGAGGGCGGGGCGATGGCGTCCTCGACGGCCGCGGCAGCGGTCTTGGTCACGTCAGGCATACCGGATCCTCGGGTCCAGGACCGCGTACAGCAGGTCGATGAGCAGGCTGGTGACGAGGTAGACGATCACCAGGATGGTGACGAGGCCCACCAGGGTCGTACCTTCACGCCGGGAGATCGACTCGGCGATGACGCCGCCGATGCCCTTGATGTTGAAGATCGCCTCGGTGACGACCGCGCCGCCCATGAGGGCGCCGATGTCGGTGCCGAGGAAGGTGACCACGGGGATCATCGAGTTGCGCATCAGGTGGACGCCGATGACACGGCGGCGCGGGAGGCCCTTGGCAACGGCCGTGCGCATGTAGTCGGCGCGCAGGTTCTCCGCCATGGACGTACGCGTGAGCCGCGCCACATAGGCGAGGGAGAGACCGCCGAGCACAATGGCCGGAGCGATCATCTCGCTGAGCTGTGGCTCGGTGCTGACGTTCGGATCGATCCAGCCCAGGTTGAAGGCGAACACCATCTTGATGATGTAGCCGAGAACGAAGACCGGGATCGAGATGATCAGCAGGGTGAAGATCAGGATCACGTTGTCGGCCAGGCGGCCGGCGCGCAGACCGCCGATGACACCCAGGCCGATGCCGAAGATCAGCTCGATGGCGAACGCGAGCGCCGCCAGCTGGAGCGTGATGGGGAACGCGTCGCCGAGCACCTCGGTGACCGGGCGTCCGTTACGGATCTGGGTACCGAAGTCCTGGTGCCAGATCATGTCCCACATATATGTGACGTACTGCAGCCAAGCCGGCCGATCGAGACCCAGCTCGTGGCGCTTCGCGGCGAGTGTCGCCGGGTCGGCGCCCTTGTCGCCGAACATCGCCAGCACGGGGTCACCGGGCAGGCTGCGCACCATGAGAAAGATCAGCAGGGTCGTCCCGAGGAAAACCGGGATCATCTGGAGCAGTCGTCGTGCGACATAACGCCCCATCATGCCTCCGTTGAGATGTGACAGCGGCAACCGACGGGCCCTCCCTCGACAGCCCTACCCGTTTCCGGGCACGGCTATGTCGTGGAAGGGCCCCCCAGCCACTGCGTAAGGCACCGAGACGGGACTGACGATCTGTCGATCCGTCAGTCCCGTGACGGCGTGCGGACTACGCTTGGGTGATTACTTCTTGACCTCGACGCCGGTCAGGATCGGGTCGCCGTCCTGGCCGTACGCCACGCCCGAAACCTTCTCGGAGAAGCCCGCGTTGACCTTGTAGTACCAGAGCGGGATGGACGGCATGTAGTTGATCAGGTCCTTCTCGATGGCCTGGTACGCCTTGACGGACTCGTCCAGCGTCGCCGCGGAGTCGGCCTTGGCGATCTTGGCGTCGAGCTCCTTGTTCGAGAAGTCACCCTGGTTGCCGCCCGCACCCGTACGGAACAGGTCCGAGATGAAGTTGGCGTTCACCGGGTAGTCGAGCACCCAGCCGGAGCGGTAGAGCGACTTGACCTGCTTCGTCTTACGAGCGGTCAGGTCGGCCTGGAAGTCCGGCTTGCCGTCGCCGACGCACTGGACGCCGGTGGACTGCTGGATGGAGTTGCAGACAGCGTCCACCCACTCCTTGTGTCCGCCGTCGGCGTTGTACTGGATGGAGATCTTGTTGTTCGGGACGCCGCCGCCGGCCTTGATCAGGTCCTTGGCCTTCGCGGGGTCGAACTTGGTGACGCCGGCGCCACCGTCCTCCTGGAAGCCCAGGACGCCCTTCGCGACCCAGCCGGTCGCGGGCTCACGCGTGCCGTTCAGCACCGTCTTGGTGATGGTGGCACGGTCGATCGCCATCGAAAGACCCTGGATGACGCGCGGGTCGATCTGCTTCGGCTTCTTCCACTGGTCGGAGTAGAAGGCGACGGCGATGGTCTGGATCGCGGAGTACGGCTGGTCCACGGCGCGGTCGCCGAGGTCCTGGCGGTAGACCGGGAGGTCCTTCGGCGCGATCTGACGCAGGACGTCGACGTTGCCCGACTTCAGGTCCTCGTACGCGGCCTCGAGGGTGGTGTAGTTCTTGAAGACCACACCGCCGTTCTTCGCCTTGTTCGGGCCCTTGTAGCCGTCGAAGCGCGTGACCTCGATCTTCTTCTTGTGGTCCCAGCTCTTGAACTTGTAGGGACCGTTGCCGACCGGCTTCTGGCCGCCGGCGACCGGGTCCTTGTAGAAGGACTCGGGGAGCGGCGCGAAGACGATGTAGGCCAGCTTGTGCGCGAAGTACGGAACGGCCTTCGAGAGCTCGATCTTGAAGGTGTTCTCGTCGACGACCGACAGACCCTCGAGCTTGTCGGCGGTCTGCTTGGCGCCCTCGGCGTCCGGGTGGACCTTGTCGTAGCCCTTGATGTCCGCGAACCAGGACGCGAGGCCCTGGGCGTTCTTCAGGCTGGCGTTCCAGTTCCACGCGTCCACGAAGGACTTGGAGGTCACCGGGGTGCCGTCGTGGAAGGTCCAGCCCGGCTTGAGCTTGACGGTCCAGGTCTTCGAGTCCGTCGTGGTGACCGACTCGGCGTTGATCATGGCCAGGGAGCCATCAGCCTTGTAGTCGACCAGGGTCGAGAACAGGCCCGACATCACGGCGGAGCCGTTGGACTCCATCGTGTCGCCGGTGAGCAGGGGCTTCTCAGGCTCGCCCAGCTCGATGGAGAAGATTCCGTTCGGGTCAACAGCGCCCTTGGCGTCACTGCCGCCGTCGCTCTTACCCCCGCCACAGGCGGTCGCAGCAAGGGCGACGATGATCGCGCCCGTTACCCACTTGGCGCTCTTGGCACCGCGCATGGGTTCCTCCTCATGAGTCCACTTTGTCACTACAAGAGGGGCACTCCGAGTTTCGCCGACACCCCTGACGGCTGTGCACTCAAGTACCCCGAGTGTGCTCGTGAGTCGGCACTCCCCACAGTGCGTGACCCATTGACCCGAGCTCAATGGAGCCAACTATTAAGTACGTCCGGGCTGTAAACCACACTTAAGTGGTCTCGTTTTGACAACATCACCCCACCCCCGGATACCGAAATCCGGACAAACTGAGCACAGACAGACACCCCCGAAACGGACCGTTAACACACGTACCGGAGAGCGATGGCCGCTATGCGGACACTCGGCCTCTGAAATGGAGTTGACGGAAGTTGACGAAAAGCCCGGACCCCCACAGTGCTGTGGGGGTCCGGGCTCAGGTGCTGACGTGCCGTCAGCCAAGAGCGGCGTAGATCACACAGGACCGTGATCTACCCCGCCGCCACCGGCCGCATGCGGCCGGACTCGGCTCAGTTGTTCTTGGCGCGGGAGGTCGCGCGGCCGCGGGCGTTCTGGTCCAGGATGACCTTGCGGATGCGCACGGCCTCCGGGGTGACCTCGACGCACTCGTCGTCGCGGCAGAACTCCAGGGACTGCTCCAGGGACAGCTTGCGGGGCGGGACGATCGCCTCGAAGGAGTCGGCGGAGGAGGAGCGCATGTTGGTGAGCTTCTTCTCCTTGGTGATGTTCACGTCCATGTCGTCGGAGCGCGAGTTCTCGCCGACGATCATGCCCTCGTACACCTCGGTGCCGGGGTCGGTGAACAGGACACCGCGCTCCTGGAGGTTCGTCATCGCGAAGGCGGTGACGGCGCCGGCGCGGTCGGCGACCAGCGAACCGTTGTTACGGGTCGTCAGCGTGCCGAACCACGGCTCGTGGCCCTCGTGGATCGAGTGGGCGATGCCCGTACCGCGGGTGTTGGTGAGGAACTCCGTACGGAAGCCGATGAGGCCGCGCGACGGGACGACGAACTCCATGCGGACCCAGCCGGAGCCGTGGTTCGACATGTTGTCCATGCGGCCCTTGCGGACGCCCATGAGCTGCGTGACCGCGCCCATGTGCTCCTCGGGGACGTCGACCGTGAGGCGCTCGACGGGCTCGTGCGTCTTGCCGTCGACCTCCTTGGTGACGACCTGCGGCTTGCCGATGGTCAGCTCGAAGCCCTCGCGGCGCATCTGCTCGACCAGGATGGCGAGCGCGAGCTCACCACGGCCCTGGACCTCCCAGGCGTCCGGGCGCTCGGTGTCGAGCACGCGGAGGGAGACGTTACCGATGAGCTCGCGGTCGAGGCGGTCCTTGACCTGGCGGGCGGTGACCTTGCGCTGCTTGACCGCGGACTTGGCGTCCGCGCCCTTGCCCGTGCCACCGCGGCCGACGAGCGGCGAGGTGTTGGTGCCGATGGTCATGGAGATGGCCGGCTGGTCGACCGTGATCAGCGGCAGCGCGATCGGGTTCTCCGGGTCGGCCAGGGTCTCGCCGATCATGATGTCCGGGATACCGGCGACGGCGCAGATGTCACCGGGGCCGGCGACCTCGGCCGGCTTGCGGGTGAGCGCCTCGGTCATCATCAGCTCGGTGATGCGGACGTTGGCGATGGTGCCGTCCGTCTTGATCCACGCGACCGTCTGGCCCTTGCGCAGCTCGCCCTGCTCGACGCGGAGGAGCGCGATGCGGCCGAGGAAGTTGTCGGCGTCCAGGTTGGTGACGTGGGCCTGGAGCGGCGCGTCCTCGTCGTACGACGGGGCCGGGACGTGCTCCAGGATGGTGGAGAAGAACGGCTCCAGGTTGTCGCTGTCCGCGGGGACCGTGCCGTTCTCCGGCTTGGTCAGCGAGGCGATGCCGTCACGGCCGCAGGCGTAGACGATCGGGAACTCGATCTGGTCCTCGTCCGCGTCGAGGTCCAGGAACAGGTCGTAGGTCTCGTTGACGACCTCGTCGATCCGGGAGTCCGGGCGGTCCGTCTTGTTGATGCAGAGGATGACGGGCAGGCGCTGCTGGAGGGCCTTGCGGAGCACGAAGCGGGTCTGCGGGAGCGGACCCTCGGAGGCGTCCACGAGGAGGACGACCGCGTCCACCATCGACAGACCGCGCTCGACCTCGCCACCGAAGTCGGCGTGGCCGGGGGTGTCGATGATGTTGATCGTGATCGGGGCCCCGCCGTCCTTGGGGTGATACTTCACCGCCGTGTTCTTGGCGAGGATCGTGATGCCCTTCTCACGCTCCAGGTCGTTCGAGTCCATCATGCGGTCGTCGAGCTGCTGGTGGGCGGCGAAGGCACCGGCCTGCTTGAGCATGGCGTCGACGATGGTCGTCTTGCCATGGTCGACGTGGGCGACGATGGCGACGTTACGGATGTCGTGGCGCGTGGGCATGGGTGCTTGCGCTTCTCTCGGATCGTGGGATGCGGCGTCAGTTCCTCGTACGCCCGCCGGGCGGACGCGCCACGGCTATGTCCTATGGTACGGGGCTGCCGCGCAAGGGGCTTCCCCGGTCAAGATCCGAGAGGGGCTGTGCGGTGCTGCGAGGGTGTGGGGGGCTTCGTGCGACCGGGTCAAGGGGCCGACGCGATCCTGCCCGCCGGGATCACCGGCGGGCAAGGATTTTGAGCTGGTTCTGAGGTTGTGACCTGTGGTTTCAGAGGTTTCAGTGCTTTGAGTGCTTTCAGGGGGTGCGCTCGGCGCCCTTGGCGGATTCGGGCTTCTTGAAGCCGATGTCCTGGTAGCGCGGGACGCCGAGACCCCAGGCTCCGGCGTTCACCAGATCGGCCCGGGCGGCGACCAGCTGGGGGCGCTGGTAGAGGGGGATGGAGCCGGCGGCGGCCCAGATCCGGGCGTCGGCCTGGCGCACCAGGTCACGGGCCTCCTCCTCGTCGAGGGTCCCCGCGGCCTGGTCGAAGAGCTGGTCGATGCGGTCGGTGCCGACCCGCGAGTAGTTCTGCTCGACCAGCAGGGAGCCGTCCGAGGCGGGCTCGGGCTTGGCGAAGATCGGCCGGGCGTCGGTCGCGGGGAAGGCCGAGGCGGGCCAGGAGTAGAGGGCCAGGTCGTAGTCGCCGGAGGCCACGTGGTCCTTGAAGAAGCTGTCGTCGGAGACCTTGGTGACCTCGGTGCGGATGCCGACCGCGTCGAGCATCCGGACGATCCGGTCGCCGACCGCGCGCAACGACTCGGAGCCGGGGCCCGAGGGCAGGACGAAGCGGAGGCTGAGCGCCTTGCCGTCCTTGCCGAGGGCCTGGGTGGCCTCGGGCGCGGTGACGGGGGCGGCGGTGCCGCGCGGGGCGTAGGCCCCGGCGACGCCCTTGTCGGTCCTGGCGACCGTCTGGGCGGCGTGGGCGCCGGCGCCCGTACCGGTGTCGAGCGCCTCGGCGCGGGCGAGGAGCGCCGCGCTCTGGCGGGCGGCGGCGGGGGCCGGGGCGAGGATGTTCGTACCGTTCTCGGGGCCGTTCGCGCCGATGGCGGCGGTCCGGCGGTCGCCCGGCTTGTCGTCGCCGACGATGTAGAGGCCCTCGTCGGAGGCGGTGTCGCTCCCCTTCTTCTTGGCGTCGGTGGAGCCCGCGTCCTTGGCGCCGTCCTCCTTCTCGCCCTTCCCCTTCTTCTCCCCCTTCTCCCCCTTCTCCTTCGCGGCCTTCTCCTTCTCCGCCTCGCTGCCCGCCTTGGTGCCGGCGCCCGCCGGCTTCCTGGCGGCGCCGCCGGGGACCCAGCCCGCGTCGGCGAGGAGGGCCCTCGCCTCCTTGGTGTCCTGGCCGCCGAGCGCGTCGCTGCCGTCCGCGTACGCGGCCTGGCCGGCGAGGGCCAGATGGCTGCCGGGGGGCTGGGCCGGGAGGCCGAGCGGCTTGAGCACGGACTCGGCGAGTTCCTGGCGGTTGATGGCGCGGGCCACCGCCCTGCGCACCCGCTCGTCGGCGAGGGGGCCGGACTCGCCGTTCAGCGAGAGCTGGGTGTAGGCGGGTTCGAGCGACTTGCGGACCACGTACTTCGCGAGGGTGTCCTGCGCGCTCGCGTAGGTGGCGAGGGCCTGCTGGTTCTTCTTGCGGGCGGCCTGGACCTCCTCCGCCTTCTCCTCGTCGGAGCCGTGGGCGAGGGCCCAGGACTTCAGCGCCTTGGAGGGCGTGGTCCCCGAGCCGGGGCCGTGGGCGAGGGCGGCCTGGGCGCCGTTGCGGCCGGCCCGGGCGTCGCGGAGGGCGAGGGAGATCCGTTCGGCGGTGGACCGGTCGATCTCGGCCAGGTCGAGGGTGCCCGCCGCGAGGGCCTCCGCGCGGTCGGCGCGGGGGACGGCCTTGAGGACGAGGCTGTCGAGCTTGGCGGGCTGTCCCCACCAGCGGGGGTTGCGGGTGAGGGTGACGTCGCCGCCCTTGCGGTCGATCGCCTTCAGCAGGAACGGTCCCGCGGTGGCCTTGAGGGTGGTGCGGGCCCCGTCGTTGAAGGCGTTCGGGGAACCCATCACCTGCTTCGGGTAGAGCGGGGTGAAGAGGGACTGCCAGTCGGCGTACGGCTTGGAGAAGGTGACCCGCACCTCCAGGTCGTTCTTGCCGCGCTCGATCTTCTCGATCCGCTCGTAGCCGGAGTTCCGGGCGGTCCAGTACGCCGTGTCCCGGCCGCTCAGGGCCCGCCACTGGGCCACGAAGTCGGGGGCGCCGATCTCGCGTCCGTCGCTCCACACGGCCTGCTGGTTGAGCTTGTAGAGGACGACCTGCTTGGGCTCCGTCTCGACGACCTGCGCGGACTCCAGGTAGTCGGGGTTCCGCTGCGCCCTGCCGCGCTCGTCGAGCGTGTAGAGGGAGGGGAGCACGGCCCCGGCGATCCGGGTGGTGGTGCCGTCGGCGTCGGCCTGGAAGGTGTTGAGGGTCGTGGGCAGCGCGTCGACGGCCCAGCGGACGGTGCCTCCGTCGGCGACCTTGCCGCGGGCGGCGGGCGCGTTGTCCTGGGCCGCGGCCGGGCCTGAGTCGCCCTCGTCGCCGGAGCTGCATCCGGCGAGCACGGTGACGGCGAGGACGGCACTGGTGAGGGTGGCGACGGAGCGGAGCGTGCGGGAGCGGGGGCTCCTGGAGCATGTCCTCCCGCGAGGGGCGCCGATCTGGGACATGACTTGTACCCCTTCGTCCAGATTTATTCCATTTGGAGATGATCACACCTATTGCTCATACACTGAAAAGGACGGAACAGATCCGGCCACGGCGACACGGCGGCACGTCCGGAAAACCCCACTCGTGCGGCCCAACCGCCCCTGCGCACGACTTCCCAAGCGGGATGTGACGCGCGACACTCACGAAGGTGAGGGCAACCATGTCCGTCCAGGACGAGCTGGCGGCCGTCAAGCGCCGCTTGCAGGACCTTGAACACACGGTCGAAGAGCTGGAACACCGCGTCGGAACGGAGCGGGGCGCACCCGCGCCGGCCTCCGGCCGCGCCGAGAGCATGGTGACGATCCCCGACGCCCCGTACGACGCCGGGAAGTGGACCGACGTCGACGACGAGGGCCTGGGAGCACGCGACCACCACGCGCCCTAGAGCCCGTGGAGCCGTAGAGCCGTAGAGCCGAGGAGGCCCTGTTGGCCACAGGTACGGAACCGCCCGGGTCCGCGACGGGCGTGCGCTCCCCGGGGCGCGCCGCCATCGCCGCCCGCCATCTGCGCACCGACCGCTGGTGGCTGGCCCCGGCCGCCACCGCCGTGGGACTGCTCGCCTTCGTCGTGTACTCGACCTGGCGGGCCTTCGCCAACGCCGACTACTACGCCGCCCCCTACGTCTCCCCGTTCTACTCGCCCTGTCTGGCGGAGAACTGCGTGCCCATGCGGGGCGGGCCGAACTGGGAGCTCTTCGGCAGCTGGTGGGGGCTCTCCCCCGCCCTGCTGATCCTGGTCTTCCCGCTGGGCTTCCGGCTCACCTGCTACTACTACCGGAAGGCGTACTACCGGGGGTTCTGGGCCGCTCCCCCGGCCTGCGCGGTCGCCGAGCCGCACCGCGCGTACACCGGTGAGACCCGCCTCCCGCTCATCCTGCAGAACCTCCACCGGTACTTCTTCTACGCGGCGCTGCCGGTGGCCGGAATCCTCACGTACGACACCGTCCTCACCTTCCGGGACACCGACTACGCCTGGGGCCACGCCGGTCTCGGGACGGTCCTCTTCCTGGTCAACATCACGCTCATCTGGGCGTACACCCTGTCCTGCCACTCCTGCCGGCACATCGTCGGCGGACGGCTGAAGCACTTCTCGAAGCACCCCGTCCGCTACCGGCTGTGGACCTGGGTGGGCCGGCTGAACGCCCGCCACATGCTCCTCGCCTGGGCCTCCCTCGTCAGCGTCGCGCTCTGCGACCTGTACGTGTACCTGCTCGCCACCGGCACCTTCGACGACCCGAGGTTCTTCTGAGATGACTCACGTCGAGCGACAGCAGTGGGACGTGGTCGTGGTCGGCGCGGGCGGCGCCGGGCTGCGGGCCGCGATCGAGGCGCGCCGCGCGGGCGCCAGGACCGCCGTGATCTGCAAGTCCCTCTTCGGCAAGGCGCACACCGTGATGGCCGAGGGCGGCATCGCCGCCTCCATGGCCAACGTCCACCCGCAGGACGACTGGCGGACCCACTTCCGCGACACCATGCGCGGCGGGAAGTTCCTCAACCAGTGGCGGATGGCCGAGCTGCACGCCCAGGAGGCCCCCGAGCGGGTCTGGGAGCTGGAGACCTGGGGCGCGCTCTTCGACCGCACCCCGGACGGCCGGATCTCCCAGCGGAACTTCGGCGGTCACGAGTACCCGAGGCTCGCGCACGTCGGCGACCGCACCGGGCTCGAACTGCTCCGCACCCTCCAGCAGAAGGCGGTCGGGCTCCAGCAGGAGGACCACCGCGAGACCGGCGACCACGAGGCCCGGCTGAAGGTCTTCCAGGAGTTCACCGTCACCCGGGTCCTGAAGGACGGTGACGGGAGGGTCTCCGGAGTCTTCTGCTACGAGCGGGAGAGCGGACGCTTCCTCGTCCTGGAGGCGCCCGCCGTCGTCCTCGCGACCGGCGGCATCGGCAAGTCCTTCAAGGTGACCTCCAACTCCTGGGAGTACACCGGCGACGGGCACGCGCTGGCCCTGCTCGCCGGGGCGCCCCTGGTGAACATGGAGTTCGTGCAGTTCCACCCGACGGGCATGGTCTGGCCGCCGTCGGTGAAGGGCATCCTCGTCACCGAGTCCGTACGCGGGGACGGCGGCGTGCTGCGGAACTCCGAGGGCCGGCGCTTCATGTTCGACTACGTCCCCGACGTCTTCAAGGAGAAGTACGCGGAGACGGAGGAGGAGGGCGACCGCTGGTACGAGGACCCCGACCGCAACCGGCGCCCGCCCGAGCTGCTGCCCCGCGACGAGGTGGCGCGGGCCATCAACGCCGAGGTGAAGGAGGGGCGCGGCTCCCCGCACGGCGGAGTGTTCCTGGACGTGTCGACCCGGATGCCGGCCGAGACGATCCGGCGGCGGCTGCCGTCGATGTACCACCAGTTCAAGGAGCTGGCCGATGTCGACATCACGGCGGAGGCGATGGAGGTCGGGCCGACCTGCCACTACGTGATGGGCGGGGTCGCGGTCGACTCGGAGACGGCCTCGGCGGTCGGCGTGCCCGGGCTCTTCGCGGCCGGTGAGGTGGCCGGCGGGATGCACGGCTCCAACCGCCTCGGCGGGAACTCCCTCTCCGACCTGCTGGTCTTCGGGCGCCGGGCGGGTCTCCACGCGGCGCAGTACGCCTTCTCGGGGGCGGGCGGCGGGGTCGTGGCCGCCGATGTGGAGGCGGCGGCGGCCGAGGCACTGGCCCCGTTCGCCGGCCCGGAGCAGGGGGCGGCGCCTGGGGACGCGGCCGGGTCGGGGGCGGGGTCCGGGTCGGGGTCCGGGTCGGGGTCGGGGTCGGGGTCGGCGGAGAATCCGTACACCCTCCACCAGGAGCTCCAGCAGACGATGAACGACCTCGTCGGGATCATCCGGCGGGCGGGCGAGATGACCGAGGCGCTGGAGCGGATCGCCGCGCTGCGGGCCCGCGCCCGCCGGATCTCCGTCGAGGGCCACCGGCAGTTCAACCCCGGCTGGCACCTCGCCCTCGACCTGCGGAACATGCTGCTCGTCGGCGAGTGCGTGGCCCGCGCCGCCCTGGAGCGCACCGAGTCCCGGGGTGGGCACACCCGCGAGGACCACCCGGCGATGGACCGCGACTGGCGTCCGGTGAACCTGCTGTGCCACGCCGAGGGCGACGGCATCCGGCTGGAGCGGACCCGCACCGAACCCGTACGCCCGGACCTCCTCGCGCTGTTCGAGCGGGAGGAACTGGCCAAGTACCTCGCGGACGACGAGCTGGAAGGGGATCGGGGCGCATGAGCACCTACGACGCGCGGTTCCGGGTGTGGCGGGGCGACCCCGGCGGCGGCGAACTGACCGACTACACGGTGGAGGTCCACGACGGGGAGGTCGTCCTCGACGTCGTGCACCGCCTCCAGGCCACCCAGGCGCCGGACCTCGCGGTGCGCTGGAACTGCAAGGCGGGCAAGTGCGGTTCGTGCTCGGCCGAGATCAACGGCCGGCCACGGCTGCTCTGCATGACCCGGATGTCGGTGTTCGCCCGCGACGAGGTGATCACCGTGACCCCGATGCGGGCCTTCCCGGTCGTCCGCGACCTCGTCACGGACGTCTCCTTCAACTACGCGAAGGCCCGGGAGATCCCGGCGTTCGTGCCGCCCGCCGGGGTCGGTCCCGGCGAGTACCGGATGCGGCAGGAGGACGTCGACCGCTCCCAGGAGTTCAGGAAGTGCATCGAGTGCTTCCTCTGCCAGGACACCTGCCACGTCGTGCGCGACCACGAGGAGAACAAGGAGGCCTTCGCCGGGCCCCGCTTCCTCATGCGGGTCGCCGAACTCGACATGCACCCGCTGGACGCGGCGGAGGAGGCCGGGATCGACCGCCGGCGGACGGCGCAGGACGAACACGGGCTCGGCTACTGCAACATCACCAAGTGCTGTACGGAGGTGTGCCCGGAGTCCATCCGGATCACCGACAACGCCCTGATCCCGCTGAAGGAGCGGGTCGTGGACCGGAAGTACGACCCGCTGGTGTGGCTGGGGAGGACGATCGGCCGCCGGAAGGGCTGACGGCCGACCGGGGTCAGTGCCAGCCGGCGCGGTAGGCCGCCCAGTCGCCCTCCTCGGCGGCGAAGTCGACGTACAGGGCGACGCCGAACCGCTGCCGGCCCGGGTCGGTGCGTCCGAGGCCGAGTCTGGTGCCCCGGACGGCCGCCTCGACGGTCTCCGCGTTCTCGTGGTGGCCGAGGTCGCTCTCGTGGAAGAAGGGGAGCCCCATGAGCAGGTCGGTCGACTCGGGGGTCACTTCGAGGGCCAGGCTGGTCTGCTGGGCCACGTACCCGCCGTAGAGGCCCTCCAGCGGCATCCACGTGTCGTACGACATGACGGCGATCTGGTCGACCCGCCGGGCGACCTCGCCGAAGAACTCCTGCGACCACCACTTCTCGCTGCCGCTCACCACGCCGTTCACCGTGTGCAGCCCCGGCAGCGGGTCGATCTGATGGGCGGCCACGGAGAGCGGCGCCTTCCGTGCCCGGGTCACCTTCCCGAGGTCGTCGAGGAGGGAGAGGTAGTGGGGGTCGTCGGAGAGCAGCGGCTCCAGGTCGAAGTGGACCCCGTCGAAGCCGGCGTCCAGGACCTGCCGGGCCGAGGCGACCACGGCCGCACGGGAGCCGGCGTCCTCCAGGCGCAGCCCCTCGGGTCCCTCGGTCGCCAGGACGTCGCCGAGCCAGGCCTGCACCCGTATCCCCGGCATCGTGCGGTGGACCGCGTCGATGAACCACCTGGCGCGGGGGTACCGGTCGGCGGGCAGGGTGCCGTCGTGCTCCAGCGGCCCGGCGTGGACGTACAGGTCGCGTATGCCCGTGCCCTTGATCCGCGCGGCGAACGCGGCGACGTCCGCGTCCTTCTTCCGCCCGTCGACCCAGGCGTGCCCGAGCCAGACCGCGTCCTTGCCCCGGGTCCTGGCGTCCTCCCTGACGTCCCCCGCGTAGTTGACGCGCAGGGCGAGCGCCCCGAACAACGGGGGCACCACCAGCACCAGGACGAGACCGAGCACGAACCACCGCCCCCGTCGCCACATGCTCCTCAGCCGTCCACTCACCCGAGCCCCCCGAGAGTCGTCGTGTCACTGCCGTCGTGTCACTGCCGTCGTACCGCTGTCGCCGTGTCACTGATCCCACCGCTCCCCACCGTAGCGGCGACTACTGACAGTGACGCTCTCCTGTGGAGAATGGTTTCGCCCCGGCCCGGGTCCGGTCGCGGAGCGACATACCCGGACATAGCCTCCCCTTTGTGACGCGCATAGCCACCCGAACCCTTCTCGCGGTGCTGGTGGCGGCGTGGTGGCTCCTCGTACCCGCCGTCGCCCATGCCGACGATCCCGTCGAGCTGTCCCGCGACGGGCAGATCACCGACCGGGTGGACGCCCTCGGCGACCGCCGTCCCTCCGTGGTCCAGGCCCTCGACCGGCTCTACGACGAACGGCGGATCCAGCTGTTCGTCGTCTACGTACGGGACTTCTCCGGCCGCTCCGGGCAGTCCTGGGCCGACGCCACCGCCGAGCGCAACGGCCTCGGCGTCGACGACGTGCTGCTCGCCGTCGCCACCCACGACCGCCGATACGGCTACTCCGCCGACCCGGACGCCCGCCTCACCCAGGCCCAGCTGGACGACGTCGCCCAGACCGCGATCGAACCGGCGCTGCGGCAGAACGACTGGGCCGGCGCCGCGATCGGCGCCGCCGACGGCTACTCCGCCGTGATCGCCGGCCGTCCCGTCCCCACCCCGGCCATCACCCCCGGGCCCGCCGATCCCGGCGGCGCCGCCGACGGCACCTCGACGACCGATCTGGTCCTGCCCCTGGTCCTGGTCGGCGGCGCCGGAGCCGTCGCGGCCTACGCGTACACCAAACGGCGCAAGCGGGCCGAGACCCGCACCACGCCCCAGGGCGGACAGGGCTGGGGCCCTCCGAAGGAGCCCGCGCCGCCGTCCCTCGACGAACTGGACGGGGAGGCCCGCAGGACCCTGGTCGCCACCGACGACGCCGTCCGCACCAGCCAGGAGGAACTCGGCTTCGCCTCCGCCCAGTACGACACGGAGACGGTGCGCCCCTTCACCGAGGCCGTCGCCTTCGCCGGGGAACAGCTGACGGCCTCCTTCCGGCTGCGGCAGAAGCTCGACGACTCCTTCCCCGAGGACGACTCCACCCGCCGGAGCATGCTGGAGGAGATCCTGCGCCGCTGCGCGGAGGCGAACGCGCGCCTCGACGCCGAGAGCGAGGACTTCGACCGGCTCCGCGCCCTGGAACGCACCGCGCCCGAGGCCCTGGGCACCGTCGAGACCGCCTTCCGGGAGCAGACCGGCCGGGTCGGCACGGCCGAGGCCACCCTCGCCGCCATGCGCGAGCGGTACGCCGAGACGGCCGCCTCCCCCGTCGCCGGGGACGTCGAACAGGCGAAGGACCGGCTGGTCTTCGCGACCACCCACGTCAACCAGGCCCGCCAGCGGATCGACGCCGGTGACAACGCCGGGGCCGCCGTGCACATCCGGGCCGCCGAGAGCGCCGTGGACCAGGCGGCCCGGCTGATCGAGGCCGTGGACCGGCGGGCGCGGGAACTGGCGGAGGCGGTCGGCAAGCTGCCGGGCGCCCTCTCGGAGACGGACGCGGACCTGGCGGACGCCCGGGGCCTGTTGAAGGGCACCGGCGAAGGAGTGTCCACGGCCGACCTCCAGGGCCGGATCGCCCGCGCCGAATCGGTGGTCGCGGAGGTGCGGCGGACCGTGGACGCGGGGCGGTACGACCCCCTCGACGCGCTCCGCCGGGTCGAGGAGGCCGACACGGCGCTCGACGAGGCCCTGGAGGGCGCGCGGGAGCGCGAGTCCGGCAGCCGGCGCGCCCGAGGGCTCCTCGACCAGGCGATGCTGACGGCCCGTTCGGCGATCGGGGCGGCCTCGGACTACATCACCACGCACCGGGGCGCGGTGGGCAGTGAGGCCCGTACCCGCCTGGCCGAGGCCCAGCGGCGCTGGGAGAAGGCGCGGGTGCTCGCCGGGGACGACGACCCGACGGCCGCGCTCGCCGAGGCGCAGCAGGCGGACGCCCTCGCCCGCCGCGCCCAGGACCTCGCCGAGCAGGACGTCCGGACCTACGGGAACCCGAACGGGCTGGGCGGTACGACGGGGGTCGGCGGGGGCGGTGGCGGCGGGCTGGGCGGTGCGGTGCTCGGCGGCATCATCCTCGGCGGGCTGTTCGGCGGGGGAAGGGGCGGCGGGCCCGGGGGGTTCGGCGGCGGTTCCGGCGGCGGGGGCTTCGGGGGCGGTGGCTTCGGCGGCGGGCCCGGCAGCTTCGGCGGCAGTGGCACGCGTGGCCGGCGGGGCGGCGGCGGCCGCTTCTGAGACCGGCGCGAGCCGCGCCGTCTCCTCCCTTTTCTGTCCCTCTCAAGGAAGAAGTGCCATGAGCAAGCAGACGATCCTCGGCCGGGTCACCCAGCTGGCGAAGGCCAACATCAACGCCCTGCTGGACCAGGCGGAGGATCCGCAGAAGATGCTGGACCAGCTGATCCGCGACTACTCGAACAACATCGCGGAGGCGGAGGAGGCGGTGGCCGCGACCATCGGGAACCTCCGGCTGATGGAGCAGGACCACCAGGAGGACGTGGAGGCGGCGAAGGAGTGGGGCGGCAAGGCCCTCGCCGCCAGCCGGAAGGCCGACGAGCTGCGGAGCGGCGGGCAGGCGGCGGAGGCGGACCGCTTCGACAACCTGGCGAAGGTGGCGCTCGGCCGGCAGCTCCAGTCGGAGAAGGAGGCGCGCACGGCGGAGCCGACGATCGCCGCGCAGACCGAGGTGGTGGCGAAGCTCAGGACGGGCCTCGACCAGATGAAGGCCAAGCTGGGCGAGCTGCGGGCCAAGCGGGACGAGCTGGTCGCCCGCGCCCGCTCGGCCCAGGCGCAGAACACGATGATGGACGCGGTGAAGAACATCGACGTGCTCGACCCGACCAGCGAGCTGAGCCGGTTCGAGGACAAGGTGCGCCGGGAGGAGGCGCGGGCGATGGGCAAGCAGGAGCTCGCCGCCTCGTCCCTGGACGCCCAGTTCGAGCAGCTGGACGCACTGGGCGACAGCGCCGAGATCGAGGCCCGGCTGGCCGCGCTCAAGGGCTGATCGCGTACGCGGAATCGCCTCAGAACATGCTGAGCAGCTGTTCCACCGTCGGCTCCGCCGTCCCCTCGCCGTCCGGGAGGTCCAGTTCGAACCAGACGGTCTTCCCGCGCGGGGTGCGGCGCGAGCCCCAGGAGGAGCTGAGCAGCCCGACCAACTGGAGTCCGCGGCCGCCCTCGTCGGTGTCCTTGGCGCGGCGGCGGCGCGGCTGGACGAGTCCGGCGTCCCAGACCTCGCAGACGAGGGTGCGGTCGCGGAGCAGCCGCAGCCGGATCTCGCCCTCGCCGTAGCGGAGCGCGTTGGTGACGAGTTCGCTGACGAGGAGTTCGACGGTGTCGACGAGCGCTTCGAGGTCCCAGGCCTTGAGCTGGGTGCGGGCGAGTTCCCGCGCCCGGCCGACCGAGCGGGGTTCCCTGGGCAGCCGCCAGTCGCCGACGGCCTCACTCGGCAGGCCCTGGATCCTCGCCATGAGGAGGGCGATGTCGTCCTCGCCGTGCCCGGTGTCCAAGGTGTTCAGGACCCGGTCGCAGACGTCTTCGAGCGGACGGGCCGGGTCGGTGAGGGCGCGCCGGAAGGCGGAGAGCCCTTCGTCGAGCGGGTGGTCGCGGGACTCGACGAGCCCGTCGGTGTAGAGGGCGAGGAGGGCGCCCTCGGGGAGTTCGACCTCCACCTCCTCGAACGGTTCGCCGCCGACGCCGAGCGGCATCCCCGGGGGTACGTCGAGCAGCAGGGCCTCCTCGCCGGGTTCGACGAGGACCGGCGGGAGGTGCCCGGCGTTGGCGAAGGTGCAGCGGCGGGTGACCGGGTCGTAGACGGCGTAGACGCAGGTCGCGAGGTAGACCTCGGAGAGTTCGGGGCCGCGCGACTTGTGGGTGCGGGACTGCTGGGCGCCGATGGGGGCGCCGAGTCCGCGGGCGATCTCGTCGAGGTGGGAGAGGACCTCGGCCGGTTCCAGGTCGAGCTGGGCGAGGGTGCGGACGGCGGTGCGCAGTTCGCCCATGGCGACGGCGGCGCGCAGCCCCCGGCCCATGACGTCGCCGATGACGAGGGCGGTGCGGTGTCCGGGGAGTTCGATGACGTCGAACCAGTCGCCGCCGACCTCGGTGGCGGTGGTGCCGGGGAGGTAGCGGCAGGCGATGTCGAGCCCGGCGGCCTCGGGGTCGCCGGGCGGGAGCAGGCTGCGCTGGAGGATCAGGGCCCGCTCGTGCTCGCGGCGGTAGAGGCGCGCGTTGTCGATGCAGACGGCGGCGCGGGCGGCGAGTTCGACGGCGAGGGCGCGATCGCGTTCGCCGAAGGGCTCGCTGCCCTTGGTGCGGGAGAACTGGACGAGGCCGACGACGATGTCGTGGGCGACCATCGGGACGACGAGGGTGCTCTGGACGAGGTCGCCGTCGACGCCGGGCACCGTACGGAGGCGGCCGGTGCGCAGGGCGCCCGCGCAGGGCGAGTTGAAGGGGTAGCGGTGGACGGCCCCGACCGCGATGGGTTCGGGTCCGCAACAGCCGCCGTCGGGTTCCGGCCGTTCGTCGGATCTGCGGGGGGTGTCGGAGACGGCGCTGGCGACGGCGACCCGGCGGAGTTCGGCGCTGCCGGCCCCGTAGCCGACGTCGTGGGAGCTGCCCCAGCGGCCGGGCGGTGCCTCGTCGCCGGTCAGCAGCCCCTGGTAGAGGTCGACGGAGGCCAGGTCGCAGAAGCCGGGGACGGCGACGTCGAGCAGTTCGCGGGCGGTGGCCTCCAGGTCGAGGGTGGTGCCGATGCGGGCGCCGGCCTCGTTGAGGAGGGCGAGGTTGCGGCGGGCGCTGGCCGCTTCCCTGGCCGCGTTGTGGCGGCGGGTGATGTCGATGCCGAGTCCGGCGACGCCGATCGGGCGGCCGGAGCCGCTGTGCACGCGGTAGAGGTTGATGGCCCAGTGGCGGCGGTCCCTGGCGCCGGGCGCGGCGCCGATGATCTCGAAGTCGGTGACGGACTCCCCGGTCTCCAGGACGCTCCGGAGCGCGGCGGTCATCCGGTCGGCCTCGGACCGGCCGAGGTAGTCGTGGACGGTACGGCCCCGGTGGTCGTCGGCGGAGCCGCCGAAGACGGTGGCGAAGCGCCGGTTGGCCCGCTTCACCGTGAGGTCGGTGCCGAAGAGGAGGAACCCGAAGGGTGATTGGCCGAATATCGCCTGGGAGGCGGCGAGGTCGGTCTCGATACGGCGCAGGGCGCGTACGTCGACGACGATGCAGAGCGCGGCCCGCTCACCGGACTGGGTCTCGCTGGGCATGACGTACATCTCGGCGATCCCGTGGGCCCGGTCCTCGCCGGGGACGCGGAACGGGACGAGGCCCGTCCACTCCTTGCCGTCGAGGATCTCCCGGACCTTCCGATGGCCGCGCTCGCGCAGCTCGGCGGGCATGAAGACCTCGACGGGGTCCTTGCCCCTGGCCTCCTCGGCGGTGACGCCGAAGAGGTCCGCGGCACGCCGGCTCCACTGCTCGACGAGGCCGTCGGGCCCGATCGAGAAGGAGGCCACCCGGATGTAGTCGTAGATGGAGCCGGGCGGGCTGCTGTGCCACACGACGCCGCCACTCGCCGTCTCAGGTATCTCGCTCACGCGACCGTCCCCTCCAGCTCACCGCACCGGACCGGCCATGCCCGCAGTATTCAATACAGCGGGCCCCGACGGCACGACGTTCACGATCACAGGGTGGTCTCGTTCGCCTCGCGCCGAGTCCGGGTGATCGTCGTCCCTCCCTGTTTACTCACCAGGCAGAGCCAGCTCGAACCATACGGTTTTGCCCGTCCTTCCCTTACGGGTCCCCCAGCGGCGGGCGGAACAGGCCACGAGACCGAGGCCGCGGCCCCCTTCGTCCTCGGGTCCGGGGGCCCGCTCGGTCGGCGGATCCGGAAGCGGATCGGAAACCTCCACCAGGAGCGCGGGCGGGTGCGCGGGGTCCGATCCGTCGAGGTGGGGGCGGACGAGACGGACCCCGATGGGGCCGGAGGCGTACCGCAGGGAGTTGGTCACCAGCTCGCTGACCAGCAGGACGGTCAGATCTCCGAGCGCCGAATCGAGTTCCCAGGACCGCAGGGTCTCGCGCACGGCGTGGCGTGCCGTGCGTACGGCGTTCGCCTCCGCAGGGAAGTTCCACTCGGCGCGTTCGCCGTCGGTGTCGATCACACCCGATCACTTCCCCAGCCGTGCGTCAGCAGGAAGGCCCACGTCCTCTTTCAACGGGTCAATCAGGACATACCCGGAATTTGGGGCGAGATATCGCGCTGGGCGCAGCAGCGGGCGCACGGTGGCACGAACGGCGTAGGGACTCAGCCGTGTGCGCCGGGACCGGGGGCCGCACGGCGTGAGGACTCAGCCGTGCGCGCCGGCACCGGGGGCCGCCGGAAGCCTCAGGGCGGCCTCGGCGACGGCGGGCCGGTCCTGGTCGAGCCAGTCGACCGAGTCCAGTTCCCCGCTGGTGAGCCAGCGCAGCGCGTCGTGGTCCTCCAGCGGCCGGGGTTCGCCGGAGAGCAGCCGGGCGGTCCACACCTGGAGGACGTAACCCGGTTTGAGCGGCCATTCCCCGGGGATGCGCTCGCCGGGCTCGACCTCCACGCCGAGCTCCTCGCGGAGTTCGCGCACGAGGGCCTCTTCGGGGCTCTCCCCCGGTTCGAGCTTGCCGCCGGGCAGTTCCCAGCGTCCGGCGAGTTCGGCGGGGGCGCTGCGGCGGGCGGCGAGCAGCCGTCCCCGGTCGTACAGGGCGCCCGCGACGACGACCACGACGCGGGGCTCGCGGCCGGGACCGGAGCCGGTTCCGGGGTCGGTGCCGGGCTCGTGGGGTGCGGCGGGGTCGGTGGTGCGTTCCGTCATGGGCGCGAGCGTAGCCCGGCCGGGGAGGCGTCCGCCGGGGTCAGAGGGCGGGGCTGCCGATGCGCTCGACCGAGTAGAGCTGCTTGTGGCCGCGGTCGTCGAGGCTGTCCGCGATCTTCTGCGCCTCGTCCTTGGTCGCGTACCGCCCCACCCGGTAGCGGTTGCCGTTGTCGTCCTGCCGGATGACGAGCCAGGTGAGATCGGAGCCGCTGTCGGTCATCAGACTTCCCCTCCGCCGGTCCGGGCGCCACCAAGCATCTCCGGGAAACCGCAATCCGCATATGCCGGAGCTTACGCCTGACCTTCACACAGCGGATACGGAATTGCACAAAGAGATACGGATCGGCCGGGAACCGACGGAGGGAGTCCGAAGGTCACACCCCGGGCGCCCCCGGGGGAACGGTCGGCACCGGCATCAGGACGGGGCCGCCCGCGCCCTCGGGGTCCTTGCGGCAGACGTCCCCGCAGGTGGCGTCGAGCGAGCAGCAGAGGGAGCAGACCGGCCCGGACCGTACGGGGCAGTCTGCGATGTCGGGCAGTTCGTAGGCGGTCTCGCACTCCGCGCAGAGATGGGTGGCGCGCTCGTCGACGCCGCCGGCCGCCGGGCCGTTCACGGTGTTGGGGCGGGCCAGGTAGTAGCGCCCCCCGGTCGCCCAGGCGATCAGCGGGCAGAGGACGAGGGCGAGACCGGCGGCGATGAAGGTGGAGAAGGCCTGCGCGTAGACGCCGAAGAGACCGAAGAAGGCGAGGATCGAGACGACGGAGGCGATGACCATCGCACCGAATCCGGCCGGGTTCACGGCGTACAGATAGGCGCGCTTGAACTCGATGTACGGGGGGCTCCAGCCGGCCCGCTTGTTGATGACGAGGTCGGCGGCGACGGCCGCGATCCAGGCGATGCCGACGTTGGAGTAGAAGCCGAGCAGCTTGTTCAGGGCCGCGAACATGTTCATCTCCATCAGCGTCAGCGCGATGGCGAGGTTGAGGAAGATGTACCAGACGCGGCCGGGGTGCCGGTGGGTGACGCGGGAGAAGAAGTTCGACCAGGACAGCGAACCGCTGTAGGCGTTGGTGACGTTGATCTTGACCTGGGAGACGATCACGAAGAGCGCGGCGGCGGGCAGGGCGAAGGAGCCGAGCCAGGGCTTGAGCGCCTCGATCTGCGGGGCGATCGGCTCCAGGGCGTGGGTCCTGCCGACGGCCTCCAGGGCGACGAACGCGAGGAAGGCGCCGCCGAGTTGCTTGGCCGCGCCGATGATGACCCAGCCGGGCCCGGCGGCGAGCACGGCGAGGTTCCACCGGCGCCCGTTGGCGGCGGTCTTCGCGGGCATGAAGCGCAGGTAGTCGGCCTGCTCGCCGATCTGCGCGATCAGCGAGAGCGCGACGCCGGTGCCGAGACCGAAGCCGAGCCAGGAGAAGCCGGCGCCCGCCCCCTCCGTGCCGCCGAAGGAGGCGAAGGCCCCCCAGGCCTCGGGGGCCTCGAAGGCGAGGACGACGAAGGGCAGCACCATGCCGACGATCCAGACCGGCTGCGTCCAGGCCTGCACCTTGGCGAGCGCGCCCATGCCGCGGAAGACGATCGGGATGACGATCAGGGTCGTGAGGAGATAGCCGAGCTCGACCGGCAGACCGACGGCCTGGTGCATGGCCTGGGCCATGATCGAGCCTTCGAGGGCGAAGAAGATGAAGGTGAAGGAGGCGTAGATCAGCGAGGTGAGCGTCGAGCCGAAGTAGCCGAAGCCGGCACCGCGCGTGATCAGGTCCATGTCCAGGCCGTACTTCGCGCAGGCGCGGGCGATGGGGATGCCGGTGAGGAAGATGAGCGTGGCGGCGGTGAGGATCGCGGCGAGGCCGCTGCCGAAGCCGTAGGTGAAGACGATCGAGGCGCCGATCGCGAAGTCGGCGAGGTAGGCGATGCCGCCGAGGGCGGTCCCGGCCACGGTCGCGGGCGACCAGCGCCGGAAGGAGTGCGGGGCGTAGCGCAGCGAGTAGTCCTCGCGGCTCTCGTCCGCGGCCAGCTTGGCGTAGCTGCGGCGGGGCCCGGAGGGCGGGGCGGCCCCCTCCGGCGCGTCGGGGGCCGGGGCGGTGCCTCCGTCCGGCTCCGGCGTGGGGGCGGTGACCGTGTCCGTCATGAGGGTTCCTGTCGTCCGACCGATTCGCGGGTACGGACGAGGAAGGTAGGAGCCGGTCGTGACGGACGGCGGCGACGGGAGGTTGCCGGGCGGTTACGCGGGCTGACACCCCGTTAACTCGCGGTCACACCCCCCGGACGACGGACTCCGCTGACCGGTGGGGGCCACGGGAGCCGCGGTGCCCGGTCCGCCGGAGGCCTCATCTCACCGGCAGGTGGTACGAGAGGCGGTAGCGGTCGGCCGGGACCACCACGTCGGCCGTCTCGACCGCGCGCCCGGAGGCGTAGTACGTGCGCTCCACGACCATCACCACATGACCCGGCACCCCGCCCAGCGCGAGGAGTTCCTCGGCGAGGCCCGGCCGGGCGCCGACCTCCTCCACGACGTTGTCCACGACCACGTCGATGGCCGCCATCCGCTCGACGACCCCGCAGCCGCCGAGCGGCCCCTCCTCGGGGAGCATCACCGGCGTCCGCCCCGTGACAGCGAGCGGCTCCCAGGAGGTGGCGACCATCATCGGCTCGCCGCCGTCCCGGTACACGTATCTGGTGCGCATCACGCGCTCCCCCGGTTCGATGCCGAGCCGCTCGGCCACCTCGGCGCTCACCGGCTCCTGCTCGCTGTTCGACTCCCAGGTGCCCCGGGCCCCCTCGGCCGCCTGCTCCTGCCGGAAGGGGCTGGCGCCGGCCGCCGGACGGTATCCGGAGCGGGCGATCCGGCGCGGCACGGGACGCTCCCGCACATAGGTGCCCGAGCCCGAGCGCCCCTCCACGAGCCCCTCGGCCATGAGCACCTTACGGGCTTCCAGCGCGACGGTGTCCGACACCCCGTACTCCTCGCGGATGCGCGCCTGCGAGGGGAGGCGGGTATGCGGCGGGAGCGAGCCGTTGGCGATCTTCTCCCGCAGATCGCTCGCCACGCGCAGATAGGCGGGCTGCTCACCGAACGTCACTGGACACTCCCCTCAGGTTGACTTACAGCTACAGACTGACAACCGTGGGTCGCGATCCGCAAGTATGGGCCAAAGTTTCACTCGATGTGATGACACCGAGATCACACCTCTTGCTACCCGCGGTCACGCCGAGTAGACGCCGCAGTGCGCACCGAGTGGACACGTCACACCCCTTGACCCCCATTGGTCCAGACCAATACCTTCCTGCCTGCGAGCTTCTTCGCACACCCCCCCGGCCACCCCTTCGCACGCCCCCGCAACGCCCCGCCCCGCCTCTCCGCACGCTCCCTCCCGCCTCGCACAGGAACGAGCCCATGCGTCCCAGAGCCATGACCAAACTGACCCTCGGCACCGCGGCCGCCGCGGCCCTCGGCCTCCTCGCCACCCTGGCCCCCGCCGCCGACGCGCACCAGCCCGCCCCGCACACCCCCGCGCTCAAGCGCGTCGGCTACTTCACCCAATGGGGCATCTACGGCCGGAACTTCCAGGTCAAGGACCTGGAGACGAGCGGCACCGCCGCCAGGCTCAGCCACATCAACTACGCCTTCGGCGTGGTCGGTCCGGACGGCACCTGCCTGATGGGCAACGCCCCCGGCTCCGACCCCTGGGCGGACTACGTGCGCCCCGTCGACGCGGCGACCTCGGTGGACGGCGTCGGCGACACCGCCGACCAGCGCCTGGCCGGAAGCTTCAACGAGCTGCGCGAGCTGAAGGCCAAGCACCCCGGCCTCAAGGTCATGATCTCGCTGGGCGGCTGGAGCGGCTCCGCCCACTTCTCCGACGCCGTACGCACCGACGCCGGCCGCAAGAAGCTCGTCGCCTCCTGCCTCGACACGTACATCAAGGGGAACCTGCCCGTCGACGGCGCCCGCGGCGGCGCCGGAGCCGCCGCCGGAGTCTTCGACGGGGTCGACCTGGACTGGGAGTGGCCCGGCTCGGACGGCGCCCCCGGGAACGTGATCCGGCCCGAGGACAAGCCCAACTTCACCAAGCTGGTACGGGAGTTCCGCACCCAGCTCGACACCTACGGCCGCTCACTGCCGAAGGGGCAGCGCAAGCACTACGACCTCAGCGCGTACGTGCCCACCGCGCCCGCCAAGATCGACGCGGGCTTCGAAGTCCCCCGGATCATGCGGGACTTCGACTTCGTGAACCTCCAGGGCTACGACTTCCACGTCTCCGGCGAGAAGACCACCGCCCAGCAGTCCGCGCTCTACGCCGAGGACGACTTCAGCGTCGACCAGACCGTCAGGGCCTGGCTGCGGCGCGGCGCGCCCGCCCACAAGCTCGTGGTCGGCATGCCCTTCTACGGGCAGGGCTGGACCGGCGTCACCGGCGGCGGCGACGGCCTCGGACAGCCCGCGGCCGGGCCCGCCCCCGCGACCTGGACGGCCGGCTCCGAGGACTACAAGTTCCTGAAGGCGCTGGCGAATTCGGGGACGTACACGCTCCACCGGGGCCCCCGCGGCGGCCACGCGTGGCTCTTCGACGGCACCACCCTGTGGACGTACGACGACCCGACCGTGCTGCGCACCAAGGCGTCCTACGTCCGGCGGAACGGGCTCGGCGGCGCGATGGTCTGGTCCCTCGACGGGGACACCCCGGACGGCGAGCTGATCACCGCCATCGACCGGGGCCTGACCCGGCGCTGACACCCCGCCCCGGCCGCCCGTCCGGCGGCCGGGGCCCCTGAACCGCGGACCGGCGCCCCGCCGCGCGCGGTGCGCCGGAACGGCGGTCGGTCACGGGCCGCCGTCCCCGGCCCGCCGCTTCCGGTCCGCACACGACGGGGCCGGGCCTCCCGAGGGAGACCCGGCCCCGTCCTCACACCACGTCACGCGCCACGCACGCCGTCGCCGCACCCGACCGCACGCCGTCGCCACGCCCGGCCGCACACCGCCGCCGCACCCGGTCTCAGGCCGAGGTCCCCCCGTCGCCCGCCGGGGGCGTGCCCGTCAGGCCGAGCGCGGTGCGGGCCTCCGCGCCCAGGTCCTCGGGCAGCGCGTCCCAGGCCGCGTCGTACGCCTCCCAGTAGGCGTCCGCGTCGGGCGCCCCCGCCAGCTTCGCCCACTGCTTCGAGGCCGTGTCGAGCTGCTTGCCCAGCGCCTCGACGGGGGCGGTGGAGGCACCCGGCCAGTAGTGCTGGTCGAGGCCCGTACGCGCTCCGTTGATCGCGGCGAGAAGCCGGACGGACCAGGCCTTGTTGGCGGCGAAGTCCTCGTCCGGGTCCTCGTCGGGCTCCTCGTAGACCACCGTCTCGATCGGGTTGACGGAGTTCAGGAACTGCTCCTGGTCGGCCGACAGTTCGGCGGCGTCGGAGCGCACGGAGCCGCTGAAGGGCTTCTTGTCGGTGGCGAACGTGCAGGTCACCACGCGGTCGCCGCCGCGCCAGCTCTGGCTGCTCGGCAGGTAGTAGTACAGCCAGACGTCCTTGGGCACGGCCCAGGTGTCCATCGCGTACGCGGCGTTGATCGTCTCGCAGCGCTTCACGGCGATCTTGTCGATCGCGTCGTCGCCGGGCCACTTGTCGAAGCCGGTGACCTTGAAGCCGCCGGTGACCTCGCCGTCGTGCGGGCGGGCGCAGTCGACGATCGTGACGTCCGTCGCGTACTCCTCCAGCTTGCCGTCGTCGCTGAAGCACTGCCCGGTCCGCAGGGAGAACGGCGACCTCGTACGGGACGCCTCGTCCACGCCCTCCTTGAAGTCGCCCCAGGCCGCACCGATGCCGCCGGTCGCGAGCCCGACGACGAGCAGCAGACTGCTGAGCGCGGAGAGCACGATGCCGGTGATCGCGAGCGCCTTGCCGTCCTGCTCCCTCTTCCTGATCTGCGGAAGGGCGATGAGCCCCAGGACCAGACCGAGGGGCGGGAGGCAGCAGACGATGCCGGAGACCAGGGAGCCGATGGCGAGGCCGTTGGTGGTGCGCCGGGGCGGCTGCCCGTAGGGGAAGGGTCCCGGTCCCCCTGCCGGGCCCCCGTAGGGGCCGGGCGCGTACGGCATGCCCGGGGAGGTGTACGGCCCGGGGGCGGGCCATCCGCCCTGCTGCGGAGCCCCCTCGGGCTGCTGCGGCGGCGGGGTCGGCTGAGTCGGCTCCACGGGTACGGCGCTCCTGTTGCGGGCGGGTGACACGAACAAACGATCGGGCGCGCATCGTACGTGGAGAGGGGGTGGGGGCGGACAGCCGGGGGACACCCCGGACGCGGGAGGGGCACGGAACCGGACACGGGAAGGGACACGGGAGGGACACGGAAAGGGCGGCCGCCCGCCGGCGGCCGCCCCTCCCGATGTGTGTCGGTCGGACCCGGGTCAGAACTGCAGACCCCAGGAGTCGATCTTCCCGGTGTCGTAGGACGCGTTGTCCGTGACCCGCAGCTTCCACGTGCCGTTGGCGACCTCCGAGGAGGCGTTCACGGTGTACGTGGTGGTGATGTTGTCCGCGCTGCCGCCCGTACCGAAGGCCTTCAGCGTGTACGCCGAGCCGTCGGGGGCGATCAGCTGGACCTGGAGGTCACCGATGTAGGTGTGGGCGATGTTCACCGGCACCTGGAGGGCGGCCGGGGCGTTGCCCGTGACGCCGCTGACGGTGACCGGGGACTCGACGGTCGCGTTGTCGGCGATGGCGAAGTCCGCGGTGTTCTCGAACTTCGGGCCGGTGGGCGGGGTGGTGGTGCCGCCACCGACGAACAGGAGCCTGTTCGGGGAGCCGGTGCCGGGGCTGGTGACGACGTTCGGCGTGGCGGCGGCGGTCAGGGCCGCGGAGACCTGCGCCGGGGTCGCGGTGGGGTTGTCCGCGAGGTAGACGGCGGCGGCTCCGGCGACGTGCGGGGTCGCCATCGACGTACCGGAGATGGTGTTGGTGGCGGTGTCACCGGTGCCCCAGGACGAGGTGATCGAGGAGCCCGGGGCGAAGAGGTCCAGGCCGCTGCCGTAGTTGGAGTAGCTCGCCTTGGCGTCGCTCGACGTGGTGGCGCCGACGGTGATGGCCTCGGCCACCCGCGCCGGGGAGTGGTTGGCGGCGTTGTCGGTCTCGTTGCCCGCCGCGACCGCGTAGGTCACGCCGGAGGCGATCGAGTTGCGGACGGCGTCGTCGAGGACGGAGTCGACGCCGCCGCCGAGGCTCATGTTGGCGACGGCCGGCTTCACGGCGTTCCGCGTGACCCAGTCGATGCCCGCGACGACCTGCTCGGTCGTGCCGGAGCCGGAGTTGTCGAGGACGCGGACGCCGACGATCTTCGCCTTCTTGGCGACGCCGTACGACGAGCCCGCGACGGTGCCGGCGACGTGGGTGCCGTGGCCGTGGCCGTCCTGGGCGGTGTTGTCGTTGTCGATGGCGTCGTAGCCGTCGGAGGCCCGGCCGCCGAACTCGGTGTGGGTGATGCGGACGCCGGTGTCGATGATGTACGCGGTGACGCCCTGGCCCGCACTGTCCGGGTAGGTGTAACTCTGGTTCAGCGGAAGGGCCTTCTGGTCGATCCGGTCCAGACCCCAGGACGGCGGCGAGGGCTGGGTGCCGTCGATGTGGAAGATGCGGTTCTGGACGACGGACCGCACGGCCGGGTCGGCCGCGAGCTTCTTCGCCTGCGCCTCGGAGAGCTCGACGGAGTAGCCGTTGATCGCCGAGGTGTACGTCCGCTTGATCTTCGCGCCGAACTTGGCGGCGACGGCCCGGCCCTTGGCGGTCTCCGCCTGCGCGGACTCGTCGAGGGTGACGATGTAGCTGCCCGGGACGGTGCCTTCGGCTCCGGCGTTCTCGATGACGCCCTCGGCGGCGGCCGTCGAGGCGGCGGCCGGGAGGGCGGAGAGGGAGCCGAGGGTGAGGGCGGCGACGGCGATGGCCGAGGCGGTGGCGATTCCGCGACGCGATGCACGCATCACTGACATGTGGGGGGTCCTCCTCATTGGGTGGTGCGCTGTTGTGGGGGTGCGGTGCTGTGGGGGGTGCGGCGTTGCTGTGGGGGGCGCCGTGTTGCCGTGGGGGGTGCTGGGGGGTGCCTTGCCGAGCAAAAATGACAGGTGCATGACAAGTGAAGGCGGATTCCCCGCCGTCTCGAACATCCGGCTGCCGAGCGAAAGATTGGCTGATCCATAGGAATCCCACAAGGGCTGCCGACAGCCCGCAACAACCGCGCCACACGGCTGACATGCTGAGCGGCATGACCGCCTATGTGTGCCCCCGCTGCCGGGTTCAGTCGCCCACGTACGCGCTCACCTGGTGTTGTCCGCGCTGCGGCGGCCCCTGGGACCTGGAGTTCGCGAGCGCCCCGGTTCCCCTCCCGTCACTCGCGTCACGTGTGAATTCATTGTGGCGTTACGAGGAGGCGCTGCCGCCGATGCCGTACGCGGCGGACGTGACGCTCGGGGAGGGCCGCACACCCCTGGTCCCCCTCGTGGAGCACGCGTCGGGATCGGTTTCGGCCAAGCTCGACTTCCTCATGCCCACGCTCTCCTTCAAGGACCGGGGGGCGGTGCTGCTCGCCGCCCACGCCCTCCGTCTCGCCCGCGCCGGCCGCCTCGCCCGGGTCGTCGCCGACAGCAGCGGCAACGCGGGCACGGCGGTGGCCGCTTACGGCGCGCGGGCCGGACTCGACTGCGTGGTGTACGTCCCCGGGGGTACGTCCCCGAAGAAGCAGGCGCAGATCCGGGCGCACGGCGCGCGGGTGGTCGAGGTCCCCGGCGACCGCGAGGCGACGGCCCGCGCGGCGCGGGCGGCGGCCGACGAACCCGGCACGTTCTACGCCTCGCACGTGTACAACCCGTACTTCCTGCACGGCACCAAGACGTACGTCTACGAGCTCTGGGAGGAGCTCGGCGGGCGCCTGCCCGACACGATCGTCGTCCCCGTCGGCAACGGCACCCTGCTGCTCGGCGCCGCCCTCGCCCTCGACGAACTGCACCGCCACGGGCTCACGGACACCCGGCCCGCCCTGGTCGCCGTCCAGGCCGCGGCCGTATCGCCCCTGGCCAGGGCCTTCCACGCGGGTGCGGACGACCTGGACGGGTCCGCGCCGGCCGATTCCCGCCCCACCCTCGCGGAGGGCATCGCGATCCCGGCACCACCCCGCGCCCGCCAGATCCTGCGGGCGGTACGGGCGACGGGCGGCACGTTCCTGACGGTGGAGGAGGACGACATCCGCGCCGCCCAGCGGGACCTGGCCCGCCGCGGCCTCTTCGTCGAGGCGACCGGCGTGGCCTGCTGGGCGGCCGTACGGGCGGCCCCGGAACGCCCGGGACTCACGGTGGTGCCGCTGTGCGGGGCGGGAGCGAAGACGGGCCTGACGCCCGAGCCGTCGTGAGCCCTCCGGGCGCGACCGAAGCACTCCCCCGCACCGGCCCCGCAACGCCGAACGGTGCGGTCTCAGGGACGGACGGTCAGCCCCGTCCCTGAAACCGCACCGGTCCACACCGATCCGGCCCTCACCGAACCGGCGCGCTCACCGATCCCGCGCGCACGTCCCGCGCGGATCAGAACTCGTCGGCGCCGTTGCGGAGCTCGTACGTCCAGTAGCCCGTCTTCGCGGCGGCCTCGTCGACGGCCAGGCCACCGGCCGGGGACTTCACGACGATGCTGCCCTCGGCCGGGCCGTCGGTGGCGAAGAGGTTCACGTTGAACTCGTTCACGACCTTGTTGTCCTCGTGGGCCCCACCGAGCGCGATGCGCACGTTGGCGTACGCCGGGGCGCCGGCCTTCAGGACGATCGGGGCGGCCGGCTTGCTCTTCGCGACGGCCGGGACGTCCTTGGCGGTCTGGATCGGGCCGAAGGCGATCAGCGGGTACTCGAGCAGCGTGCAGTCACGGCCGGAGGTGTTGGTGGCGGTGAGGACGATGTGCTCGGTCGGCACCTCGTCGGCCTTCGCGGCCGTGACCTTGATGTCGCCGGAGGCGCAGGCGGGGGCCTTGGTGGAGCTGGTGCCACCGGCCGAGGAGCCGGAGCCGCCGGTGGTCGAGCCCTTCGTACCGGAACCGCCGGTGGTGGAGCCGGCCGTCGAACCGCCGGTGGAGCCACCGGTGGAGCCCGAGCCGCCCTTGGCGGTGGTCTGGTCCGCCGTACCGGCGGAGGCCGCGCCGCTCTCGGTGGTGGCCGGGGCCGACTTCGAGGTGCCGGCGCTGCCGGCGTCCTTGGCGCCCGCGGTGTCGTCGCCGCCACAGGCGGTGAGGCCGAGCGAGAGGGCGGCGACGGCGGCGGCGGCCAGGACGGTGGTCTTGTGGTGGTGACGCATGGTGTTTCCCCCGTGAGAACGCGGTCGGTCGGTCCACCCGGCGGCGCGTCCACCCGGTGGTGTGAACCACCCGGCGGACATCCACCGGGTGATGTAACCAGCTTCCGGCCTCGCGCTGCCGTCCCGCTTGCGTACCGCTAACGATCCGCTGACAGCCGCGAAAGACGGGCCGCGGCCCGCGCGGAACCCTCCGGGAATCCGGCCGCGTCGGCCGCCACGATCGCGCGTTCCAGCTGGTCGGCGGCCTCGTCGAGGCGGCCGATGCCGGCCAGCGCCTCGCCCCGGACGATCTGCAGCTGCGCCCGCACGACCGCCGATTCCGGCGGGGCGAGTTCCCCCGCGCGAAGGGTGTGGGCGAGCGCCGACTCGTGGTCCCCCGCCTTCAGGCAGTGCCCCGCCAGGTGCTGGAGGGTCAGGACCTGCGTCGACGGATGCCCGGTGCGGTCGGCGAGCGAGACCGCGTGCACCATGAGCAGTCCGGCCCGGTCGTGCTCGCCGGTCGCGTCCAGGACGGCGGCGTAGTTGACGTACCCGATGGCCTCGCTGATCGTGTCGCCGACCCGGGCGGCCAGGCCGGGGGCCTTCTCCAGGTGGACGAGCGCCTCGGCGTCCCGGCCCTCCGCGTGCAGGATCCAGCCGAGCAGCGCCCGCACGCGGGACTGGGCGTCGAGGTCGCCCACCTGCTCGGCCGAGGCCAGCCCCGCTTCCAGGAGCGGCGTCCAGCCGTCCCCGATCCGCATGAGCATCAGCGGCCACGGCACCAGGGCGAGCCGCCAGGCGCGGTCGTGCAGGCCGAGGGCGGCGGCCGCGGCGACCGCGCCCTCCAGGGCGGCGCGCTCGGCGACGTACCAGTCGAGGGCCGTCGCACGGTCCTCGAACTCGCGCGTCCCGGCCGGCCTGCGGGCGTCGGCGGGCAGCGAGTAGCAGGGCTGGGAGCCCGGCTCGGCGGCGGCGTCCGCCGCGAGCCCCGTGTACAGGTAGTGGTCGAGGAGCCGGGGCAGGCCCTCGGGATCGGCCTGCGGGGCGAGATGGCGGGCGTAGAGCCGCACCAGGTCGTGCGGCGTCCAGCGGCCGGGCACCGACTCGGTGAGCAGGTGGGCGGCGGCGAGCCGGTCGAGGTCGGCGGAGGCCTGCGCGGGGGAGGTCCCGGCGAGCGCTCCGGCCGCGAACCGGTCCAGGTCGGAGCCGGTGTGCAGGCCGATGGCGCGGAACAGCCGGGCGGCGGACTCCGGGAGCTGCTGCACGGTGAGGCGCAGCGCGGCGGAGACGCCCCGGTCCTCGACGTCGAGGAGCATCAGCCGGCCCTGTTCGTCGGCGAGTTCGCCGACCATCTCGTCGAGGGTCCAGCGCGGGCGTTCGGCGAGCCGGGCGGCCGTCACGCGCAGGGCCAGCGGCAGCCCGTCGCAGAGTCCGGCGAGCTTGGCGGCGGCGGCGGGTTCGGCGGCGACCCGTGACACGCCGAGGACGGTGGTGAGCAGGGCGGCGGAATCGGCCGGGGGGAGGTGGCCGAGGGGCACGGGGCGGGCGGCGTCGGAGGCGATGAGGCCGCCGAGCCGGTCGCGGCTGGTGACCAGGGTGCTGCAGTGGTCGCCGCCGGGGAGCAGGGGCCTGACCTGCTCGGAGGAGCGCGCGTTGTCGAGGACGACGAGCAGGCGGCGGCTCGCGGTCAGGGACCGGAACAGCGCCCCGCGGGCCTCGACGGCCTCGGGGATCCGCTGCGGCACCACGCCGAGCGCGAGCAGGAACTCGCGCAGGACGGCGGCGGTCTCGGGCGCGGGGGTGTCGCTGAAGCCGCGCAGGTCGGCGAAGAGCCGCCCGTCGGGGAAGTCGGTGCGCCGCTCGTACGCCCAGTGCACGGCGAACGCCGTCTTTCCGACACCGGCGGGCCCGGTGACGAGACAGATGGGTCCGTCCCCGGCGCGTACGGCCCGGTCGAGCGCGGCCAGCTCGGTGCCGCGCCCGGTGAATCCGCGCGGCGCGCGGGGCAGCCCCTCGGGCTTCGGGGCCTCGGCGGGCACGGCGGGGCGGGGCGCGGTGACGGGCTCGGCGGACCGGAGCAGCGTCGCGTACGCCTCGCTGAGCGTCTCGCCGGGGTCGACGCCGAGCTCCTCGGCGAGCAGCCGGCGGGTGCGGTGGTACCAGTCGATGGCGTCGGACTGGCGGCCCGAGCGGCCGAGGGCGAGCATCAGCGCGGCGGCGAGGGACTCGCGCAGGGGGTGGGCGACGGCCTCGGTACGGAGCACGGCGGCGGCCCTCGCGTGCTCGCCGAGGGCGCCGTACGCCTCCGCCAGGGCCTCCACGGAGGCGAGCCGCAGCTCTTCGAGGCCACCGGCGGCGGCCACCAGCGGGCGGCTGTGCACGGTGCCGGTGAGCGCGGGCCCCTGCCAGTAGGACAGGGCCTCCCGCAGCATCCGTACCGTGTCGGCGGGCCGGCGCTGCACCCCGGCGAGCCCGACGAGCTCCTCGAAGCGGTGCGCGTCGACGAGCGACTCGGGCATCCGCAGCACGTACGCCGACCCCTGCGTGGCCAGCTCGACGCCGTACGCCTCCGCACCGTGCTCGGCGAGCAGGGCGCGCAGCCGGGAGACGTGTCCCTGGAGCACGGTCTTGGCGTGGGTGGGCGGTTCCTCCTCCCACAGGGCGTCGATCAGCTGCTGCACGTTGACGGCACTGTTGGGCCGCAGCAGAAGCATCACGAGGAGGCTGGACCGCTTGGCGGGCCCCAAGGCTACGTCCCCGTCCTCCGTCACCAGCGCAACGGAGCCGAGCAGCCGGAACTCCACCAGTACACCTCCGCGATATCCCTCTCCCCCATTTCCCCAGCAGTCGAGGATACGTGGAAGGGGAGCCTCAGGAACGCCGCGAGTCCGGGGGCGGTCGCGATGGGGTGGGGGAATGGCCGGGGGAGGGTGGTTTCGCGGCGTTGGTGGGGGCGGTGTTGGTGGCGGCCCGGCCTCGGGCCGATGTCCCCGCGGCCGCACTCACTTCTGCCCCGTAGCCCCCTCGCGGGCCACGTGCAGCCGTGCCTGTTCCTCCTCGACGATCTGGCGGGCCATCGCCATGTCCGAGACGTCGACCGCGTCCGGCGTCGACTCGGCGACCGCGCTGCGCCGTGCGTACGCGTCGAACAGCCGGGTCTTGTTCTTGAGCATGTCCACCATCCGCTCGTCGACGCCGCCGGTGGTGAGCAGCCGGTGCACCCGGACGGAACGCAGTTGCCCCATGCGGTGGGCCCGCGCGATGGCCTGGTGCTCGATGGTCGGTTTGATCTGGGGCTCACAGATGATCACGACGGAGGCGGCCTGCATGTTGAGCCCCACCCCGGCCGCCTCGATCTGCGCCACGAGCACGGCATGGCCGGGCGCGGCGGCGAACTCGTCCACCAGCTGCTGACGGCGTGCGGGCGGCACGCTGCCCGAGAGCGGACCGAACACGGGGCCGCCGGCGTCGCTCGGCGTACCGGCCAGGGCGCCCTTCACCGCTCCGAGGACGTCCCTGAAGTTGGAGAAGACGACGACCTTCAGGCCGTTCTCGGCGGCGTCCTCGACGATCTCGCGCAGCCGGTTCAGTTTGGCCGACTTCTCGGGGCGGGCGTACGCCGCCCGACGCATCGCCATGAAGTTGCCGGCGCGTACGGCCTCCAGGTAGGCGTCCTCGTCCGAGGCGCTCGGCTCCTCCCACTCGTCCGTGTGCTGGAGCGCGGGCAGCTCGGTCAGGACGTCCTGCTGGTTGCGGCGCAGATAGACCGGGGCGACGGCCTTCCGGAAGGCCGTGGAACCGGCCACGCCGACGGGCTCGCCGACGACGTCGGTCAGCTCGGGCCGGAGGATCCGCACCAGGCTGCGGAACTCGGCGACCCGGTTCTCCATGGGCGTGCCGGTCATGAAGAGCACGCGTTCGCAGTGCCCGGCCCATTCGGTCACGCTCTGGGAGCGGCGGGCCTTCGGGTTCTTCACGTAGTGTGCCTCGTCGACGATCAGCATCCCCAGCTCGCCGCTCCCGGGGGCGGGGAATCCGCGCAGGGCGTCGAAGGTGGTGACCCCCACGCCGCCCCTGTCCTTCCAGTCGGCGAAGGCTTCCTGCCGGTCGGGGCCGTGCAGAGGCACGGCGCGGAGTCTGCTGCGGGCCTCGATCTCGCGCGTCCAGTTGATGAGGACGCTGGCGGGGCAGACGACCATGAAGTGGCTCTGCCCCTCGGCGGCGAGATGCGCCAGGGCGGCGAGGGCCTGGATGGTCTTGCCGAGTCCCATCTCGTCACCGAGGATCACCTTGCGCTGCGCCAGGGCGAAGCGCGCCCCGAAGGCCTGATAGCCGCGCAGGGACACCCGCCGGTGGGTGTCGTCGAGCGTCTGGTCGCGGACCCGCTCGGCGACCTCGTCGGGCAGGAACCCCTCGGCGGCGGCGGTGTCGGGGCTGCGGCCGGAGATCTCCGCGAGGAGGCTGTAGTACTCGGCGGAACGCAGCTCGAAGTCGACCCAGGCGGCGACCTCGGTCGAGGGACCGCGCAGCAGGTCCACCGAGGCCTGCGCGAGCAGCTCCGGCGCCCCGCCCCGCGTCGCTTCCTCGACCAGCCGGCGTACCTCGGCGACGGCCTCCAGCGCACGGGTCCGCCCGGCCTTCCCCACCAGCAGCATCCGCAGCCGCCCGGCGGCCGGCTTGGCGTCGGCGAGCAGCGGCCCGAGCCGTTCGGACAGCGCCGAGGCGGTGTCGACGGCCCGCCGGGCGTCGGGGCCCGCTTCCACCAGCACGTGGAGGGCCGTGACGAGTGCGGTGGTACGCGGCTCCGGACGGTCCACGTCGATGTGGACGGCGACGGTCTCGCGCACGGCGTCGGCTATCTGCCGCGCCGCGGCGATGACCTGATCGGCGGTCCGCTGCCCCACCCCGGGAATCAGCCGCAGCCGGTAGGAACCGGCGTCGAGCACCTCCCGGACCGACCGCAGCCCGCTCCGCTCGACCTCCCCGAGCCTGAGCCGCCCCTCGGTGACCTCCTTCAACCGGGCCACCGGGATGGCGTCGAGCGCCTCTTCCGCCGCGGAGTCGCAGATCGGCGTCAGCGCCGCCCGAACCGCCTCGACGGCCCGCTCGTGATCCCCGACCACGGCCCGAGCCGCCTCGTACAGCCGCCCTCCCGAGGCAACCGCCTCCCGCTCGCTGCGCCCCATCCCGCCCCGGCCTCTCTCGCTGTGTCCCCCGCATACTCCCACCGCTGTCCCCCGGCACGGACAAGCCCGAAGACATGATCGAGGGGCGGCCTCTTGGAGACCGCCCCTGACCACACACCGCCCGCTGCACTCCGGCCGCCCGGTGTGGGTCCTGGCCGGGCACCGAAGGCTGCCGGAGTACTGAAGGGGCTGAGCGCACATGACGCACAGGTCCATGTTGCCGTCCGAGCCGTCGTTGGTGGCCTGGGCCCACCATCCGTCCAGGGAACCCGTCTCGGCGGCCTTGGCCGGCCGGACACGTCAGCCTGACGGACTCGTTCTCGGGCACCTGCGCAGGACCGCTCTGGAGCACCTGGTAACCCTGCGGCGGGACGGCGCAGACGACGTAGGCCGTGACGTTCATGTCGAACTGCTGGTACAGGTGATGGCCGCTCACCGTCCAGCCCGTCACCTGACCGTCCTCCATCACCGGGCGACTGCTGATCAGATCCAGGTCGTGGCCGCTCGGGGTGTTGCCGAAGCCCACGGAACGCGACCAGGCGAGAACGCCGCCCGGCCCCGCACAGAGCTCGAACGGCGCCCGATTCCGCCCTCGAACCCACTCCACCCACGAGATCCTTCGGCCAGCTGACCGCCCCCGCTCGTGACTCTGTCACTCGCGATCACATTGCCCCGATCGCGGTCGATCCCGGCCATTCCAAGGAACGGGCAGCGAACAACGGAGAACGAAAGAGGCAACGGGCAACACCGACGAACCCCGACTCTCCAGGCGCACGCCGTGCCAGACTCCTTCTCGGATGCGAAGCGAAACCACGCCGTCACAGCGGGTGTTCACGGTCAGGTCTCATGGCGACCGGTGATCGCCGGATGACGGCTCCCGGGAGGGCGGACGGCTCTCGCGGTCACTGTTCAAGGGGAGGTTGATGATGAGCACGACATTACGTTTTGGTCCGGAACTTCGCCGTTTACGGGTGGAAGCAGGGCTGACTCTGACCGAGTTCTCCGTGGCGCTCAACTACGACAAGGGGCATGTCAGCAAGGTCGAGCGCGGGGAGCGTTCCGCGTCCCCCGAGCTGGCCCGACGATGCGACGCCTTCCTCGGCGCGGGCGGCGATCTGCAGCGCCTGGTCATCCGTCCCGAGACGGACTCGCACCCGGACAGCGCCGGTTCCTCCGCAGCTCCGAACCGCTGGCTCGTCGCGCGCCGGACGGTCCTCTCGGCGGGTACGGGAGCACTGATCGACCTCGGCCTGAAACTCGGCGGCCAGGCGCTGACCTCCGCCGACGACCCCCTCCTGCCCTCCTTCCGCATGCAGTTCGACCACCTGCGGCAGCTCGGACAGTCCACCGCGCCCAAGCTCCTGCTGCCCCTGCTGGAAACGCAGACCCACATGATCGCCGGGCTGGCCGCCGACGCCCGGTCGGGTTCACGGGCACCCGCACTCCTGCTCGCCTCACGGTTCGCGGAGTTCACCGGCTGGATGGCCCAGGAGGCCGGGGACAGCGACGCGGCACTCAGCTGGACCGGCGAGGCCGCCGAACTGGCGCGCGCCGGCGGTGACCCGCACCTCGGTTCCTACGCACTGGTGCGACGCGCCCTGGTCACGATGTACGGCGGGGACGCCGCCGGCACCATCGCACTGGCCCGCCGCGCCCAGAGCAGCGAACTCCCACCGCGCATCCGGGGACTCGCGGCCCAACGGGAGGCCCAGGGGCACGCGCTCGTCGGCAACGAACTCGACTGCCTCCGCAGCCTCGACAGGGCGCGCGAACTGCTCGCCGGCGACGACGCCCGCAACGGCGCCGGGCCCGTGATCGGCACCTCCCATGTGAGCGACCCGGCGGCGATGTCGACCGGCTGGTGCCTGCACGACCTCGGCCGCCCCAAGGCCGCCGCCGAGGTGCTCGACCGGGAGTGCCGCCGCCTCCCGCCGCACGCACTGCGTACCCGCACCCGGTACGGCTTCCGCAGGTCCCTGGCCCACGCCGCCTCCGGAGAGGTCGAGCACGCGTGCACGATCGCCGCGGAGCTGCTCGGCGTCATGCCGGCCGTTCCGTCGGCGACGGTGAACAGTGACGTCCGGCGTCTCTCACGGGAACTCTCCCGGTTCCGGAGCAGCCGCGCCGTACGTGATCTGCAGCCCGCGCTGGCACGCGTACTCGCCCCCGCGCAGGACTGACAGCCGCTCCGACGACCGACACCGGCTGGAGCCGCCCGGCTCGCCGGCCCCCTGTCGCGGTCCTGGTCCTTCCGGACCCGCGGACCTTCTGATCCCCGCCCGCCGCATCACGCCGAGTGGCCCTCGCTTCCTTCGGGCTGCCCGCGTCCGGTGATCCACCGGGCGGCGCGCCTTCCTCCGTACGCCTCCGCTGACTGCGCCGTGCCGTCACGGGGCTGCGCCCTTCTCTGTCCCCCGTTCCTCTCACGAAGGGAATCGGCCATGTCCGATGTCTTCATCAACTACCGCACAGGCGACGAGGAATCCGCCGCGACCCTGATCGCCCGGGAGCTCCTCCGGCGGTTCGGCCGCGAGCACATCTTCTTCGCCAGCAATTCGATCGAGCTGGGACGCCGCTACCCGGCCGCACTGGACGGGGCGGCGGAGAAGTGCGACGCGCTCATCGCGGTGATCGGCCCGCGCTGGGCGGAGGTCCTGGGGCCCGACGGCCGCCCTGCCCTCGAAGCCGAGCAGGACTGGACCCGCCGCGAGATCCGGACCGCGCTCGACCGCGGAGTCCTGGTCATCCCCGTGCTCGTCGGGAAGGCCACCAGGATCGACCGCGTCCTCCTCCCGGAGGACCTGCGAGAGCTGGCGGACTGCCAGTACAAGCGCTTCGACCACCGCAACAGCGACGCGGACCTGGCGGTGCTCGGCGACGCCCTGTCCCGGCAACTGCCCGAGCTGAGCATGGTGGACCGCGACGCCCCCGCGGCGAAGGAAAGGGCGGAGAAGAAGAAGGCCCGCAAGGGGTCGGCCAAGGACGCGGGGCACACCAGGATGCGGACGCGCGACGTCGAGCAACGCGTGCGCGGCGGCATCGGAAACCTCAACGGCGACCTCGGCACGTTCGTCAACGAGCCGCAGGGGCCCGTGAACACCGGTCCGGGGCCCCAGTACAACGCCCCCCACTTCGAGGGCGACAACACCGGCGTCCAGTTCACCGCGGGCGACAACAGCAGCACGGTCCACCAGCGTTTCGAACGCGAGCGCCGGCCCTCGGACGACCGACGATGACCGCACCGCATCACGTCACCGTCAATGATGCGCACGGCCCGGTGAACAACGGAACGGGCCCCCAGTACGTCTTCTACGGCGCCCGCACCGTCCGGGGGAGCCGCAGAAACGCGGAATCCCTGCGGATCGTCCGCGAGGACCGGTTGTATCTGGCCGACCGGTTCGCTCCGCCCGGGAACTACCGTGTCGCCGCTGCCCGCCTGGAGAAACCCGGTTCGGTGGTGCTGCTCGACGCCCAGCCCGGCACCGGCCGTCGCGCCGCGGCGATCATGCTGCTGCACCAGCTCGGCGAAGAGGACGAAACCGATGAGGAAGACGTCCGGTTCGAGGAGATTCCTGCCCGGGACGAGTCCAAGAACGAGGACGGGGAACCTACCGCCCCCGGGGCGGGTGACCGCTTCCTCCTCGACCTCTCCCGGATCGTCGACGAGGAAGCGTACGCCGAGGCCCAGCGCCGTCTGGCCGGTCTCCGATCGCAGGTCCAGGAGGCCGGGGCCCACTTGGTCGTCGTCCTGCCGTCGGACATGGCACACGCCCATCCTCCGGAGCTCGCACCACACACAGTGACGCTCGAACGCCCACGGGGCATCGCCGTCATCACCCGACATCTCCGGATGCACCGCACGCCCTTCGACTCCGAGGACCTGAAACGCCCCGACCTCCAGCCCCTGTACGACCGCTACCCCATGCGGGAACTGGCCCGGCTGGCGGGCCTGGTGGAGACCGCTCACCAAAGCGGGCGGTACGGCGCCGACTTCGCGAGCTGGCTCAGCCAGGCCCTGCACGCGGTGACGGACCGCGCCGCCGAAGTGGGCAGGCAGGTGAACGCGGCCCGTAACGCACCCCAGCGGGCCCTGCTGCTCGCGGCGGCGGTCTTCGAGGAAGCCCACGCCGACACCGTCCACGAGGCATGGCGCGGACTGCTGAGGACGGTGGGGCACGAGGAAGAGGAGACCACCGAACTCGAACGAATCGACTTCGGGCAGCGATTGACGGCCCTCGGGATCGAGCGGGACCCCGACGGACGGCTCCGCTTCAAGCGACTGGCCTACGCCGAAGCGGCACGGACGTACTTCTGGGCGAACTTCCCCGGCCTGCGCGACGCGCTCGCGGAGTGGATCGGCATGGCCTCCGGGCTCCCCGGTCTGGCCACCGACGACCGGGTGACCATCGCCGTCCGCTTCGGCGAGCGAGCGCTGGCCACCGGTCGACCCGACCAGCTCTTCGGCCTCGCGGTCCGGTGGGCGAACGGCGCGACCGGGGCGACCGCCGACGCGCGAGCCGTAGCGATCCTCGAACTCGGTCTCAGGCACGAGGAGTTCGGGTCCTGGTTCCGCAGGAGGATGTACGACTGCCTGAGCTCCACGTCCTTGGAGGACGGTTTCGTCCGCGTCCTGACCGCCGCCTGCGTCCGTGGTCTCGCCTCGACCCACCCCGACCAAGCCGTGGTGCGGCTGCGGCACCTCGCCGTACGGGACGGGGAGGCGGCGCGCGCGGCCGGGGAGGAACTCTTCGGGCTCGTCGGCGCCGACCGCCGGCTGTACCGGTTGCTGATCGACCGTCTACGGGACCCTGTGCGCCGCGACTCCAGCGCGGCCGGGACCTCGCTTCAACTCCTCACCGAGCTGTTGAAGAGCGATCGGGTACCGGACCCGCCACGGTGGCCGGACCTATTCCTCGGCTGGGAGACGGTGTTCTCCCAGCCACCGACGAAGCTCTGGGACCCCCTGGTGAGGAGCTGGCTCGACACCGTGGCGGGCGACCGCACGCGGGACATGGCGCTGGACGTGATGGTCGGGGCGACGCACGGCCGCACGATCGCCCTCCACCGTCTCTATGCCATCGCCTGTGACTGGGCGGGCGCGGCACGCGACCCGGCACGAACGGCCGTCGCCGCCCGCTTGTGGCAGCACATCGACCAGGCCCAGTACGCCCGCACCGACCGTACGCGGCGTGCGGGCCACGGACCACGGACCACGGAAGAGGCATCATGAGACTCCGCTTTCCCGGTGTGCTGTTCGTCGCGCTCTGCGGCCTCGCACCGGCTGTGCTCGGCAACCTCCTGAGCTGGTCGGCGTGGCTGTGGGGCTTCATGTCCATGGGCGCGGCCTCGGGTTCGCTGCTGCTCGTCCTGGCCTTCCACGGCAGTGGCAACCCGCAGGCCGACCCGTACGGGAACGGGGAACCCGAGCCTCCCGAAGCACCTCCGGAGGAGCCGTACCAGGAGACACGGGTGATCGACGCGCCGCTGCCGAGCGCCGTGGACGGCTACGACTTCCTCTTCTCCGCCACCATCTGGTGGCGGTCGGCCCCCGACGACAGCGGCCGTTCCGACGGCGCGTCCCCGGCTCTCGCCGTGTCCGCGGTGGTCAGCCGGGCCCTGGAGGTCGTCCGTCATGAGCAGCCGGGGCGGGCCAGCTTCGCGCGGTACCTCCTGGAGGGAGAGCTGAGTGTCCCGCTCCCCGACCGGAGCGGGCGGGTGACGGCCCTGGCGGCCGACGCGACGTTGACCCTCGCTTCCGCCGACCGCGAGCGCCTGCGGAAGCTGAGCGACCTGCGGAAGGACGAGGAGATCTGGGAGTACGAACGCGAGCACGAGCGCAACAAGCGGCGCTACCTCGGTGACGACGTGCTCCAGAGCGCGGGCAGCGCGGTGGTCTGGTGGCTGGCGCGGCACGAGGACGAGATCGAGAAGGCGGTCGACATGATCGGACCGCTCGCCCAGATCGCCGCGGCCGCCAACGACGAGGAGGTGCCCGAACTCTTCCGTCACCTGCTCGTCCCGCCCGCTGCCGCACGGAGCGAAGCGACCGGCGGCAGCCCGCTCTGGGGCGACCCCGGCCCGGGAGCAGGGCCGTTCGACCGCGAGGCGGAGCTCGGTGCGGCCGATCGGCTGGTTCTCCTGCTGGCGGCGGTGGGCGTGAAGCCGGACATGGACGAGTACACGGTGCTCGTGAACCGTGTCGTCATGAGCTTGGAGATGGCCGAGCTGTACGAGGCCGCCGACGAGATCAGACGGGACCTCCTCCCGACACCGGACCGGGCCGACGCCCCTGATACCGACACGGGCGAAGGGGACACGACGTCCAGGTACTTCTGGGACGACTCCCACCAGCCGCAGCGCCCCACAGCGCCTCGTACACAGGACGACGAGGAGGAGGACGAGAACGAAAGCTGATCCGGCAGACAAGTACGCCCACGGGACCCGGCTCAGAAGAACCGGACGCCGTGAGCACGCGAGACGTCGGCCGCAGACTGCGGGGCGAACGGCAAAGGCCGCCCGCCCCGCACCTCCACGAGTCGGACGGCCTTCGGCCGAACCCGTCAGACGTTGAAGCGGAACTCCACCACGTCGCCGTCCTGCATGACGTACTCCTTGCCCTCCATGCGGGCCTTGCCGGCGGCGCGGGCTTCGGCTACCGAGCCTGTGGCCACCAGGTCCGCGAAGGAGATGACCTCCGCCTTGATGAAGCCCTTCTGGAAGTCGGTGTGGATCACACCGGCCGCCTCCGGGGCCGTCGCGCCCTGCTTGATCGTCCAGGCGCGGGATTCCTTCGGGCCGGCCGTCAGGTAGGTCTGGAGGCCGAGGGTCGCGAAGCCGACGCGGGCGAGGGTCGCCAGGCCCGGCTCCTCGGCGCCGACCGACTGGAGGAGCTCCATGGCGTCCTCCTCGTCCAGCTCCGCGAGGTCCTGCTCCAGCTTCGCGTTGAGGAAGATCGCCTCCGCCGGGGCGACCAGCGCGCTCTGCTCCGCCTTGAACGCGTCGTCCGTCAGCTCGTCCTCGTCCACGTTGAACACGTAGAGGAACGGCTTCGTGGTCAGCAGGTGCAGGTCGTGGAGCAGCTCCGCCTTCTCCGAGCCCTGCACGATGCCCTGCGAGAAGAGCGTGTCGCCCTTCTCCAGGATCGCCTGGGCCGCCTCGACCGCGGCGACCTTCGGCGCCGTGTCCTTCTTGATCCGCATCTCCTTCTGGAGGCGCGGCAGGACCTTCTCGATCGTCTGGAGGTCCGCGAGGATCAGCTCCGTGTTGATCGTCTCGATGTCGTCCTTCGGCGAGACCTTGCCGTCGACGTGCACGACGTTCTCGTCCTTGAAGGCGCGGATGACCTGGCAGATCGCGTCCGACTCGCGGATGTTCGCGAGGAACTTGTTGCCGAGGCCCTCGCCCTCGCTCGCACCGCGCACGATGCCCGCGATGTCGACGAAGTCGACCGTCGCCGGGAGGATGCGCTGCGAGCCGAAGATCTCCGCGAGCTTCGTCAGGCGGGCGTCCGGGACGCCGACGACGCCGACGTTCGGCTCGATCGTGGCGAACGGGTAGTTGGCCGCCAGCACGTCGTTCTTGGTCAGGGCGTTGAACAGGGTCGACTTGCCGACATTCGGCAGACCGACGATTCCGATCGTGAGCGACACGGTGGCGACTTCCTGAAGTGTGGACGGGGGGCCGATCCCCCAGTTTACGGGCGGCCCGAACCGGCCAGTGACGCCGACCTTCGGTCGTTCTCGGGGGCAAGGTCACCCAAAGGGCGTGTCCCGGACCCTGTTCCCGCCCCCTCCCGACCTACGTTGGTGGGGTGGAGCAGCACAGGACAAGTCAGCCGCAAGGCCGCCGACGGCCGCAAACCCCCGTGACGCCGCCCGTGGCACCGCCCGGCGCGCTCGTGGAGGGTGCGGCCGTGTACCGGGTGACCGGCCGGACCCGGCGCGGCCCCGGCGGCGCCCGCGTCGAGCGCGCCGGCGCCCCGGGGTCCGTCGGCAAGCCCGGCTCCCGTACGCCCGGCGCCCGGCCCGTGCCGCCCGTCGTCCTCGCCCTCCGGCGGCTTCCCTCGCCCCGTCTCACCGGGCTCGGCGCCGGGCTCTTCGCCTCCGCCGTCATGCTCGTCCTCGGCCTGCTCGACCTGCTGCTCTTCGACGGCTCCCCCGTCGTCTACGGGCTCCTCTTCCTGCCCGTCAGCGCCCTCACCGCGCTCTGGGTCCGTACCGCCGACCTCGTCACCGCCCCCATCGGCGTCCCCATCGCCTTCGCCGTCGGCGTCGTCCCCATCGCCGGCGGCACCGGCGGCTTCGGCGGCCAGGCCATGGCCGTCGTCACCGCCCTCGCCGTACACGCCGGCTGGCTGTACGGCGGCACCCTCGTCGCCGGCGTCATCGCGAGCGTACGGAAGGTCCGGGAGATGGGACGGCGCCAGCAGCCCCCCACCCGGCTCGCCTCCGGAGCCGGTGGGGCGGGTGGGACCGGTGGGGCCCGCGTGGCCGGCGGGGTGATCGGGGCGGCAGCCGGTGGCGCCGTAGCCGGTGGTACGGGGAGTGGCATGGGGAGTGGCGCGGGGAGTGGCGCGGCCGGTGGCTCCTCAGGGGCCGCCGGTGGCGCCTCCTCGGCTCCCTCCGGCGCCGGTAAGGGCGATCCGGCCGCAGGTGCCGCCCGGGGCGGCCGACCCCCTCGCCGTCGCCCCGTCGCCTGACCCGGGGGCCGGGAACCCGGAGAGCCGGAGGCCCGGGGGCCCGGGGGCCCGGAGACGGTACCCGTCACCCCGTCGCCCCAGCCGCTCCCCCTCACCCCGTCCCCGCCGCCATCCCCGCCCCCACGATCCCCGCGTTGTTCTGCAGTTCCGCCGGTACGATCTCCGCCCTGATGCCCTCGATCAGCGGCAGGAACTTGTCCGCCTTCCGGCTCACCCCGCCGCCGATGATGAACAGCTCCGGCGAGAAGAGCATCTCCACGTGCGCCAGGTACTTGCGCAGGCGGCGCGTCGCCCAGTGTTCCCAGCTGAGGTCCTCGTCCTCCTTGGCCTTCGTCGACGCCCTGGTCTCGGCGTCGTGGCCCTTGAGTTCGAGGTGGCCCAGCTCCGTGTTCGGGACCAGGCGGCCGTCGACGAAGAGGGCCGAGCCGATGCCCGTGCCCAGGGTCAGCAGGATCACGGTGCCCTTGCGGCCCCGGCCCGCGCCGAAGGTCATCTCGGCGATGCCGGCCGCGTCCGCGTCGTTCAGGACGGTCACCGGGAGGCCGCCGAGGCGCTCGCTCAGGAGGGTGCCCGCGTCGACGCCGATCCATGACTTGTCGACGTTCGCGGCCGTACGGATCGTGGAGCCCGTGACGACGCCCGGGAAGGTCACCCCCACCGGTCCGGTCCAGCCGAAGTGCTCCACGACCTCCACGACGCAGCCCGCCACACCGTCGGGTGTGGCGGGCTGCGGGGTCAGTACCTTGTGGCGCTCCTCGGTGAGCGCGCCGCGCTCCAGGTCCACGGGGGCGCCCTTGATGCCCGAGCCGCCGATGTCCACTCCGAAGACGTTCATGGACCCCACGGTAAGGGCTCCGGCGTGGAGTTACTCCTTGACGGGCCCGGCCTCGGCCGCGTCACCGGGGGCACCCGCGCCGAGCTTCGCCGCCTCGGCGCGCAGGTCCTTGTTGCGGAGTTCCTTGGGCAGCGAGAAGGTGAGGGACTCGTCGGCCGTCTTGACGATCTCCACGTCCGCGTAACCGCGCTCGGAGAGCCATTCCAGGACCTCCTGCACCAGGACGTCCGGGACCGAGGCGCCGGAGGAGAGGCCGACGCTGGTGACGCCCTCCAGCCACGCCTCGTCGATCTCGCTCGCGAAGTCGACCAGGTACGCGGCGGGGACGCCGGACTGCTTGGCGACCTCGACCATGCGGATCGAGTTCGAGGAGTTCTTCGAGCCGACGACGATCACCAGCTCGGCCTGGCCGGCCAGCTCCTTGATCGCGATCTGGCGGTTCTGCGTGGCGTAGCAGATGTCGTCGGACGGCGGGGAGATCAGCTGCGGGAACTTCTCCTTCAGCGCGTCGACCGTCTCCATCGTCTCGTCGACCGAGAGCGTGGTCTGCGAGAGCCAGACCACCCGGGAGGGGTCGCGGACCTCGATCTTGGCCACGTCGTCCGGGCCGTCGACCAGCTGGATGTGGTCGGGGGCCTCGCCGGAGGTGCCGATGACCTCCTCGTGGCCCTCGTGGCCGATGAGGAGGATGTCGAAGTCGTCGTTGGCGAACCGGACGGCTTCCTTGTGGACCTTGGTGACCAGCGGGCAGGTGGCGTCGATGGTCGCGAGCCGGCCCTGCCGGGCCTCCTCGTGGACGGTGGGGGCGACGCCGTGCGCGGAGAACATCACGATGTTGCCCGGCGGCACCTCGGTCGCCTGGTCGACGAAGATCGCGCCCTTCCGCTCCAGCGTCTGGACGACGTACTTGTTGTGGACGATCTCGTGGCGTACGTAGATCGGCGCACCGTACTGCTCCAGGGCCTTCTCCACGGCGATCACGGCACGGTCCACGCCCGCGCAGTAGCCACGGGGAGCGGCGAGCAGGACACGCTTCGGGCGGTTCGTCGCGGGGGCGGTCGCGGGCGTCGACGCGGGCGTTGCAGTCATGCGTCCCATCGTAAGGCCGCGTCGGTGAGCGGTTTGATCGGTGCCGTGGCCGAAACTGTGCCCATGGCCGAGGAATCGCAGGTGACGGCGCGCGGGGAAGACGCCGAACATACCGGGCTTCGACGGAACCTCGGGTTCCGTGACCTGGTCGTCTACGGACTGCTCTTCATCGCCCCGATGGCACCCGTCGGCGTCTTCGGCACGCTCGACGCCAAGTCCGGCGGCGCGGTCGCGCTGGTGTACCTCGTGGCCACCGTCGCGATGGCGTTCACGGCGTTCAGCTACGCGCAGATGGTCCGGGTCGCACCGCAGGCCGGCTCCGTCTTCACGTACGCGCGCAAGGGCCTCGGAGAAGGGCCGGGATTCATCGCCGGATGGATGGCGATGCTCGACTACCTGCTCATCCCGGCCGTCGCGTACCTCTTCGCGGGCATCGCCATGGAGGCGCTCGTCCCGGAGGTCGACCGGTGGGTGTGGACGGGGATCGCCGTCGTCGTCACCACGCTCCTCAACCTGTGGGGCGTACGGGCCGCCGCCCGCGTCGGCTTCGCGGTGCTCGCGATGGAGATCGTCGTCCTGCTGGTCTTCGTCGTCTCGGCCGCGGTGGTGCTCGTACGGGACGGGGCGCAGCGCGACTGGTGGTCGCCGCTCGGCGGGGACGCGACCTTCTCGCTCGCGGCGGTCCTCGGCGCCGTGTCGGTGGCCGTGCTCTCCTACCTGGGCTTCGACGCCATCGCCTCCTTCGCCGAGGAGGTCACGGGCGGCTCGGCGAAGGTGGCGCGGGCGGTGCTGTTCTGTCTGGCCCTCGCCGGTGTCCTGTTCATCGCCCAGTCCTGGCTGGTCGCCCTCCTCGAACCGGTCTCCTCCGCCGAGCTCGCGGCCGACCCCGGCAAGCAGGGATCGGCCTTCTACGACGCCGTCGACCTCTCCGTAGGCGGCTGGCTCCACGACCTCGTGGCCGTCTCCAAGGCGATCGGCGCCGCCTTCGCCGCGCTCGCCGGGCAGGCGGCCGGCGGGCGGCTGCTGTTCGCGATGGGCCGCGACCGGCGGCTTCCGCACGTGCTCGCCCGCACGGACGGGGGCGTGCCGCGGGTGGCGCTCCTCGTGTCGGCGACGGTCACGATGATCGCGGCGGTGTGGGCGGCCCGGCGGGACGACGGCCTCGACCACCTGGTGTCGGTGGTCGACGTCGGCGCGCTGACCGCCTTCGTCCTGCTGCACGCGAGCGTGGTGGGCTGGTTCGCGGTCCGGCGGGCGGAGGGCCCGCCGAACGCGCTCAAGCACATCGTCCTGCCGGTGATCGGTGCGGCGATCCTCGTCGCGGTGATCGTGGAGGCCTCGGCGGCGGCGCAGGTGGTGGGCGTGGTGTGGCTGGGGGTCGGGCTGGTGGTCCTGGCGGTGCAGGGCGCGACACGGACGACCGGGCGGGACTGAGGGCGCGGGGACGGGGGACGGGGGAGGCGCCCCGTACGTGCGGCCCCGGCCGTACGCGCGGGGTGCGTCCCCCGCCGTACCCGTCCGGCGGCCCGCGCGCCCCTGACGTTGTCGTACCGCGCGGTTACGCTCGGTCCATGGCTCTGACTACGTCCGCCGAAGCACCGCTTCCCGTCGGTGAGGTCTCCCGGCTGATCGGGGGGTGGATCGACCGGCTCGGGGCGATCTGGGTCGAGGGGCAGATCACCCAGCTCTCGCGGCGCCCCGGCGCCGGGGTCGTCTTCCTGACGCTGCGCGACCCCTCGCACGACATCTCCATCGGCGTCACCTGCTACCGCCAGGTCTTCGACGCGGTCGCTGACGTCGTGTCCGAGGGCGCCCGGGTCGTCGTGCACGCCAAGCCCGAGTGGTACGCGCCCCGCGGGCAGCTGTCGCTGCGGGCCGTCGAGATCAAGCCGGTCGGGATCGGCGAGCTGCTCGCCCGTCTCGAACAGCTGAAGCGGAGCCTCGCCGCCGAGGGGCTCTTCGCGCTGGACCGGAAGAGACCGCTCCCGTTCCTGCCGCACCGGATCGGGCTCGTCTGTGGTCGCGCGTCGGCCGCCGAGCGGGACGTCCTGGAGAACGCGCGGCGCCGCTGGCCCGCCGTCGCCTTCGAGGTGCGGAACGTGGCCGTGCAGGGCGTGAAGGCGGTCCCGCAGGTCGTCCAGGCCGTCAAGGAGCTCGACGCCCACCAGGACGTGGACGTGATCATCGTCGCCCGGGGCGGCGGCAGCGTCGAGGACCTGCTGCCGTTCTCGGACGAGCAGCTCGTCCGCGCCGTGGCCGACTGCCGTACGCCGGTGGTCTCGGCCATCGGGCACGAACCGGACTCGCCGCTGCTCGACCTGGTGGCCGACCTGCGCGCCTCGACCCCGACGGACGCGGCCAAGAAGGTCGTCCCGGACGTCGGCGAGGAGCTGGACCGGGTCCGCGGGCTGCGGGACCGGGCCCTGCGGACCGTACGGGGCCTCCTCGACCGGGAGGAGCGCGGACTCGCGCACGCGCTCGCGCGGCCCGTCATGGAGCACCCGCAGCGCATGGTCGAGGTCCGCGAGGACGAGGTGGCCGCGCTTCTCGCGCGCAGCCGGCGCGTCCTCGGGCATCTGCTCGACCGGGCGGACTCCGAGCTGTCGCACACGCGGGCGCGGGTTCGCGCGCTGTCGCCCGCGGCGACGATGGAGCGGGGATACGCGGTGCTCCAGCGGGCGGACGGGACGGTGGTCCGCTCCCCGGAGGAGGTCACGGAGGGCGAGGACCTGCGGGCCCGGGTCGCGGAGGGCGAGTTCGCGGTCCGCCGCGTGGCCGGCTGACGGCGGGCGGGGCAGCGGGCGGCGGACGCGGCCGCCGGAACAGGCAGCGGCAGGCATCGAGAGAGAACCGGACACGGAGGATGGAGCGACACATGGCACCGGGAACGGACGCGGACGCCGGTACGGAAGCGGGCTCGGCTACGGAGGCGGCCACCGCCGCCGACGAGACGGCGCTCGGCTACGAGCAGGCACGGGACGAACTGATCGAGGTCGTGCGGCGGCTCGAAGCGGGCGGAACGTCCCTGGAGGAGTCCCTGGCCCTCTGGGAGCGCGGGGAGGAACTGGCGAAGGTCTGCCGCCGCCGCCTGGAAGGCGCGCGGGCCCGACTGGACGCCTCGCTCGCGGCGGAGCGCGCGTCCGAGGACGCCGAGTAGGCCCGCGGGGGGGGCGGGGCAGGATCCACGAGCTGGGGGCTACAGGGCCCATATGCCGGGGGCGGCGGGACCCACAAGCAGGGGGGCGGGACCCACGAGCAGGGGCGAAGGGACCCACCCACCCCCGCCCTGGCCATGCGCACCCCCCTCGTCATAGACTTCCGAGTGAAGCGGATCACTATCCGGATGGATTAGTTGAAGTTTCACCAATCATGCGCGTACTGTCGAGGACATCGCTTGAACCGCTTACGAGCGACCCCCTTGTGCAGTCCGGAAGGTACGCAGCATGTCTCTCGCCCTTGACCCCGCCGCCCAGGACCTCCTCTTCCGCGAGGCCCGCACCGCCAACACGTTCACCGACGAGCCGGTGACCGACGAGCAGGTCCAGGCGATCTACGACCTGGTCAAGTTCGGCCCCACCGCCTTCAACCAGAGCCCGCTGCGCGTCACGCTGGTCCGCTCCCCCGAGGCCCGTGAGCGCCTGGTCAAGCACATGGCCGAGGGCAACCAGCCCAAGACCGCTTCGGCCCCGCTCGTCGCGATCCTCTCGGCCGACAACGAGTTCCACGAGGAGCTCCCGGCCCTGCTCCCGCACTTCCCGCAGGCCAAGGACATGTTCTTCGCCGAGCGCCCGGTCCGCGAGCAGTCCGCCGTCCTGAACGCCGCCCTCCAGGCCGCGTACTTCATCGTGGGCGTCCGCGCCGCCGGCCTGGCCGCGGGCCCGATGACCGGCCTGGACTTCGCCGGCGTCCAGAAGGAGTTCCTGGACGACGACCACACCCCGCTGATGGTCGTCAACATCGGCAAGCCGGGCGAGGACGCCTGGTTCCCGCGCTCCCCGCGCCTGTCCTACGAGGACGTCATCACCACCGTCTGATCCCGACGGCACGCACCACGGCACGCCTGACGGCCTGCCCGGCGGCACACGAAAGGCCCCGCACTCCTCCGAGTGCGGGGCCTTTCGTCTCGTTCACACCTTCCGGTGCCGCCGCCGGCTCACGCCTGCTTCGACCGGAGCGAGCCCGCCATCTCCGCGAGCCGCTCGAAGGACGCGGTCCCGGTGACCACCGTCGTCGCCCCGCCCTCCGTACGGACGAGCGCGTCGTACTTCGGGCCCTCCCAGCGCTGCCAGACCTGGCCGCCCACCGTCTCGGTCTTCCCGGTGTTCTTCGCCCGCTGGGTGACATCGGGCACGAAGGTCCCCGGTGCCGCCGTCGACTGGTGGATCGCCACGTACTGCGTGTCCGGGGAGAGGAAACCGAGCTGCCAGGCGTTGGCCTTCTCGCGCTTGTACGAGACGACCGTCGCCTTCCAGCCGTCGCCGAGGCCTTCGGGGGCCAGCACCGGATACGGCGCCGCCCGCTGAGCCGTCAGGAGCTCGACCCGGTAGTCCTTCGCCTTGACCGGTTCGGCGCTCTCATCGTGCGGAATGAAGAGATACATCACTCCCGCGGCGACCAAGATCACCCCGAGGGACTGGAACATTCCGCGTACCGTCTGCCTGCCTCGCATACCTGCCACGCGCACCATGGTCGCATCAAGGGTCCGTGCTCATACGTGGGCCCCTCTGCTCATTTTGTCGACGTACCGATAGAGTCGCAGCACCCTCCCTTAACCGGCCGTCGCCGTACAGAAAGGTGCGTTCCGATGACCGAGCAGCAGAATCTGCCGCCCGAGCTCGTGGTTTCCCCCGAAGCTCCCGACCGCAACCTCGCCCTTGAGCTGGTCCGCGTCACCGAGGCCGCCGCCATGGCCGCCGGCCGCTGGGTCGGCCGCGGCGACAAGATCGGCGCGGACGGCGCGGCGGTCAACGCCATGCGGACCCTGATCTCCACCGTCTCGATGAACGGCGTCGTCGTCATCGGCGAGGGCGAGAAGGACGAAGCCCCGATGCTCTTCAACGGCGAGCGGGTCGGCGACGGCACCGGCGCCGAGGTCGACATCGCCGTCGACCCGATCGACGGCACCACGCTCAACGCCAAGGGCATGCCGAACGCCATCGCCGTGCTGGCCGCCGCCGACCGCGGCACCATGTTCGACCCGTCCGCGGTCTTCTACATGGACAAGCTGGTCACCGGCCCCGAGGCCGCCGACTTCGTCGACATCAACGCCCCCGTCTCGGTCAACATCCGCCGGGTCGCCAAGGCGAAGAACTCCTCGCCCGAGGACATCACGGTCGTCATCCTGGACCGCCCCCGTCACGAGGGCATCGTCAAGGAGATCCGCGAGACCGGCGCCCGGATCAAGTTCATCTCGGACGGCGACGTCGCCGGTTCGATCATGGCCGTCCGCGAGGGCACCGGCGTCGACATGCTCATGGGCGTCGGCGGCACCCCCGAGGGCATCATCTCCGCCTGCGCCATCAAGTGCCTCGGCGGTGTGATCCAGGGCAAGCTGTGGCCGAAGGACGAGGCGGAGCGCCAGAAGGCCCTCGACGCGGGCCACGACCTGGACCGCGTGCTCTCCACGAACGACCTGGTCGGCGGGGACAACGTCTTCTTCGTCGCGACCGGCATCACCGACGGCGAGCTGCTGCGCGGCGTGCGCTACCGCGCCGAGACGGCGACCACGCAGTCGCTCGTCATGCGCTCGAAGTCCGGCACGATCCGCCAGATCGACTCCACGCACCGGCTCTCGAAGCTGCGCGCGTACAGCAAGATCGACTTCGACCGGGCGAAGTAGCCCGCCGGGTCGGACCGACCCACGCGACGGTACGGAGAGGGGCGCCCCCATGTGCGGTGGGGGCGCCCCTTCCCGTACGGGACCGGCCGGCGCGGACATGTCGCGTGACAGGCCCCGCGGCAGGCCCCCGTCAGCCCGCCTGGGCGATCCGCTCCGTCGCGGCCGCCTTTCTCAGTTCCACCTCACGGCGACGGCGGCGGGCGAGCGCGACGCGGCGCTCGGCTGCCGTCAGGCCGCCCCACACCCCGTACGGCTCGGGTTGGAGCAGCGCGTGCTCGCGGCACTCGACCATCACGGGACAGCGCCCGCAGACCCGCTTGGCCGCCGCCTCGCGCGCCAGGCGCGCGGCGGTCGGTTCCTTGGACGGGGCGAAGAAGAGCCCGGCCTCGTCCCGGCGGCACACCGCCTCCGCGTGCCATGGACCGGCCTCGTCCTCCCGGGCAGGGGCGCGCTGAGGGGGTACGGCGGCGACCTGGAGGGGCTGATGCGGCGGTTGCAGCACGGTCTACTCCTGACGACGGCTTCGCGAGCGAGCGGCGATGCCCCAGCCCTACCCGCTGTGCGCGCGCCTATGCACTGCGTGCCGTGCCGTTCCGCACTGCGGAGACCCGAGGACGAATTCCGGTCACCCCCGGGGCCGTGATCCCGGCGTCAGTGGCCGAGATGCTTGCGCAGCCGGTCCTGGAGGTCGGTGATCCACTTTCCGCGCTTGGGTCTCGCCTCGACGTTCCCGAAGACCGAGTAGCCGTTGATGACGACGACCGGGGCCTGCGGGTCGACGCCCTCCAGGGTCACGACCTCGAAGTTGCCGAAGATCCCGCTGCCGCTGCCGCGCAGGCTGATGTTCTCCGGGACCCGCACCTCCACGTTGCCGAAGATCGACGTGGCGTTGATCGTGGTGAGCCGCTGGGCGAAGATCGCCTCGGTCAGGTCGATCTCGATGTTCCCGAAGAGCGCGAAGGCGTTCGTCCGGCGGCTCACGCGCCAGCGGCCCTTGCGGGTGGTGCTGGAGAAGATCGCGACCAGGTTGTCGGCCGGGCCCTCGGCGTCGTCCGCCGCGTACGCGTACGCCGGCGCGGCGTCCTGGTGGGTCCGGGCGCCCGGCAGGTCGCGGACGATCGGCTCCAGCTCCCCGACGGTCTTCGCCCGGTACACCGCGTCAATCCGGTCCGAGTGCTCCTCGGCGTCGAGCCGCCCCTCGGCCAGGGCGTCCCTGAGGATGTCCGCGATCCGGTCCCGGTCCGCGTCCGAGGCGCGCAACGCGCCCTGCGGGTCGGCGAATTCGGTCTCTGCCGGAGCGTGGTCGGCGGGCGACGCCTGCCGCTGCGGCTGCGGCTGCTGTTCGGGTTCGGGCTTCTTTTCGAGGTCCACGGATGCAGCCTAGCGAAACGCGATAGATCGCGACCAGGGGGCGGGCCGTGGCCTGTGGACAAACGCCTGACGGCGGTCTCCACGGCCGCCCCGGCGACGGTCGCGACGACCGGCCCGGCGACGGTTGCGACAGCCGGCCCGGCGGCACCCTCGGGTTTCGACATCGCCCCCGATCCACCATCCCCACCGCCCCCACGGCCCCCACGGCCCCCAAGTGAGCCTTACCTCACAGGACCGTCCCCCCGCCGTCGTTCTACGCTGGAGGGCGCACTGCCAACGGAGGCGGTGCGCCGTCTTGCCGAGTGAGGAATGGCCCCCATGCCAGAGTTTGCGTACTCCGATCTGCTCCCCCTGGGAGAGGACACCACGCCCTACCGCCTGGTGACCTCCGAAGGTGTCTCCACCTTCGAGGCCGACGGCCGTACGTTCCTCAAGGTCGAGCCGGAGGCGCTGCGTACGCTCGCCGCCGAGGCGATCCACGACATCCAGCACTTCCTGCGCCCGGCCCACCTGGCCCAGCTGCGCCGGATCATCGACGACCCCGAGGCCTCGTCGAACGACAAGTTCGTCGCGCTCGACCTCCTCAAGAACGCGAACATCGCCGCCGCCGGCGTCCTGCCGATGTGCCAGGACACGGGCACCGCGATCGTCATGGGCAAGCGCGGCCAGAACGTGCTGACCCCCGGCCGCGACGAGGAGGCCCTGTCCAAGGGCATCTACGACGCGTACACGAAGCTGAACCTCCGCTACTCGCAGATGGCCCCGGTCACCATGTGGGAGGAGAAGAACACCGGCTCGAACCTGCCCGCGCAGATCGAGCTGTACGCGACCGACGGCGGCGCGTACAAGTTCCTCTTCATGGCCAAGGGCGGCGGCTCCGCCAACAAGTCGTTCCTCTACCAGGAGACCAAGGCGGTCCTCAACGAGGCCTCCATGATGAAGTTCCTGGAGGAGAAGATCCGTTCGCTCGGCACGGCGGCCTGCCCGCCGTACCACCTGGCGATCGTCGTCGGCGGCACGAGCGCCGAGTTCGCGCTCAAGACCGCGAAGTACGCCTCCGCGCACTACCTGGACGAGCTGCCCTCCGAGGGCTCGGCCGAGACCGGCCACGGCTTCCGCGACAAGGAGCTGGAGGAGAAGGTCTTCGAGCTGACGCAGAAGATCGGCATCGGCGCGCAGTTCGGCGGCAAGTACTTCTGCCACGACGTCCGCGTCGTCCGCCTCCCCCGCCACGGCGCCTCGCTGCCCGTCGCCATCGCCGTGTCCTGCTCGGCCGACCGCCAGGCCGTCGCGAAGATCACCGCCGAGGGCGTCTTCCTGGAGCAGCTGGAGACGGACCCGGCGCGCTTCCTGCCGGAGACCGAGGACTCCCACCTCGACGAGGCCTCGGACGTCGTGAAGATCGACCTGAACCAGCCGATGGACGACATCCTGGCCGAGCTGACCAAGTACCCGGTCAAGACCCGCCTCTCGCTCAACGGCCCGCTGGTCGTGGCGCGCGACATCGCGCACGCCAAGATCAAGGAGCGGCTGGACGCGGGCGAGGAGATGCCGCAGTACCTGAAGGACCACCCGGTCTACTACGCGGGCCCCGCGAAGACCCCCGAGGGTTACGCCTCCGGTTCCTTCGGCCCGACCACGGCGGGCCGCATGGACTCGTACGTGGAGCAGTTCCAGGCGGCGGGCGGCTCGAAGGTCATGCTGGCCAAGGGCAACCGGAGCAAGCAGGTCACCGACGCGTGCGACGCGCACGGCGGTTTCTACCTGGGCTCGATCGGCGGCCCGGCGGCGCGGCTCGCGCAGGACTGCATCAAGAAGGTCGAGGTCGTCGAGTACGAGGAGCTCGGTATGGAGGCGGTCTGGAAGATCGAGGTCGAGGACTTCCCGGCGTTCATCGTCGTGGACGACAAGGGCAACGACTTCTTCCAGAACCCGGCGCCGGAGCCGACGTTCACGCACATCCCGGTGCGCGGCCCCGGCCTCGGCTGACATCGGGCGGGACCGGCCCCGCACACTCCGGCGAAGCCCTCGTTCCCCAGCGGGAACGGGGGCTTCGCCGTCTCTCGCGGGCCTCTCGCGGGCCTCTCGCCGGTCTCTCGCGGGCCTCTCGCCGGTCTCTCGCGGGCCTCTCGCCGGTCTCTCGCGGGTCTCTCGCCGGTCTCCCGCGGGTCTCCCGTCCGTCGCTCGTCGATCTCCGCTCAGAAATTCGCTACCGGCCGGTAGCCCTCCCGTCGCCTACTGGCCAGTATGGGTCGCGAGCATGTCAACCACTGAGCACCGGTCGACCCTCGGGAGCCCCCCATGCCCTCCGCCAAAGCCACCGCCACCGCCGCACTCGGTCTGACGGCCCTCCTCGTCGTCGGCCCCGCGCCCGCCGCCTTCGCCGCCGACCCGGACACCCACGTCCTGTCGACCGCCGCCGTCAAGGAGGTCGACTACGGCACCTGGCGCCGCGACGTGGCGGCCGTCGTCGCCGAGGCCCGCCCGTACATCGAGGCACGCGCCGAGAACGCCGGACGCCAGAAGCAGGCGATCGTCCTCGACATCGACAACAGCTCGCTGGAGACCGACTTCCACCCCTTCTGGGAGCTGCCGACGCCGGCCATCGCGGACGTGCGCGACCTCGTGCGCGAGGCGCACGCGCGCGGAGTGGCGGTCTTCTTCGTCACCGCCCGCCCCGGCATCATCCACTCCCTGACGGACTGGAACCTGAAGCAGGTCGGCTACCCGGTCGACGGGCTGTACGTGCGCTCACTCCCCGACCTGTTCTCCGAGGTCAGCGCGTACAAGACGGAGAAGCGCGCGGAGATCGAGGCCAAGGGCTACACGATCATCGCGAACATCGGCAACAACACCACCGACCTGGTCGGCGGCCACGCCGAGCGCACCTTCAAGCTCCCGGACTACGGCGGCAAGCTGTCCTGACCTGCCGGGGCCCTACCGCACGTTGATGTGGAACTCCATCCGTTCGTAGTCCCCGTCGGGGGTCGAACGGATGTAGCCGCGGGCGTTCTTGAAGTCACCGGTGCCGCCCGTGACGGCCACGTCGAAGGCGGCCGGTGCGCCCGCCGAGGTGTCGAAGGTCGCGAGCGTCTGGCCGGCCAGCTGTCCGCCCGGTCCGCCGTCCAGCTCGAAGGTGCCGACGCAGTTCGCCTCCACCGAAGTCCCGGACACCCGGACCACGGCGCAGATCACCCCGTCGCGGCCCACCTTCTCGCCGCCCTTGGTCTTGTAGAGGTCGTCGGCGAAGGTGAAGGTCTCCCCGACCTTGGACGGCGGCCCGCTCTGGTCGCCGCCCGGGGCGGGGACCTCCTTGGCGTAGAGCGTGAACTCGAACCCGTCGCCGCTGTCGGCGGCGACGGGCACGACGGCGCCGAACGCGGCGGCCGCGACCGTACACACACCGAGCACAGCGAACCTCCTGAAGCTCCGGGACATGTCCTGCCTCCTCGCGGGTGGTGGATCTCCCCCTCGGCCCGCTTCACATTCTCCGACGCCGACCCCGGCTCCGCCCGTTCGGGCCGTGGCGCATGGCGGGCGTGCGACCGTCGAGCCGTTCGGCAGGGCCGACCGGAACATCATTCTTTCGGGTCGAAGATTATGCGTGACCCTCCCTCCGAGGGCAATGCGTGACGGCTCCACCGCCCCCTCACGCGTTTCAGCCGCGCCAAGGGAATCTGATCACCGAAGTAGCATCACGCCCGGCGAGCATCGCCCGATTCGGCCGACGGCCTGCCCTATCCGCATTTCCATTCGAACGCGATTGCGACCGATCGCGGAGGAAACTTCAATCGGGGAGAGAACATGCGTGTGAAGAGCGCGGCGATGGCGACGGGGTTAGCGGCCGTCGGCCTGCTGATCGCGGGGTCCGTACCGACATCCGCGGTGAGCGACACATCGACGACGACGCTGGCCGGAGGAATCACCGTCCAGGCCAACGCCTGGAACTGCAACCTCTGGTCCAGCGCCTGTGACTGGGCCACCTCGGCCAAGGTCAACCAGAGGGTCACCTGGGTCAAGAACACCGCCACCGTGTCCGTGAACAGCGGCTCCATCAGTGTCTCCGCAGCCGGAGCCGGATACACCTCGGGATCCAGCACCAACCGGATGCGCACCATCTACTGGACGAACACCAACGCCAAGGTCTCCGACCTGCGCGGCCAGGTCCGGGTCAGTGGGGGCACGTTCCCGAGCGTCACCACCTGCTCGGACGCCTATCTCTACAACCGCGGCAATGGCGTGAAGGGTGGGGCCTCGGCCTGCACCTGACCTGCCCTCACGATGGCGGCCCGGCTGCTGGGCGGGCCGCCATCGCCTCGCCAGCAGTTCGCCCGGGAGCTGATCTCTGTGAAGAAGACGAGTCGGCCCGCGCTCTACGGCCTCGCGGCACTCACCCTGGTGGCCGGGGCCCTCTTCGGAGGCCGCGGACTCGAAGGAGACGAGCGGGAGGAGGGGCCGTCGAGTCGGCGGCAACAAGCCCTGGCCTCGCAACTGGAACGGTTCCGCGGCGACAACGGACTGTTCGTCGACTCATTCGCCGCGGTCAATCGCCCCGGCCTGTACCAGAGCGCCTATGCGTTGTCCGCACTGCACACCCTGGGATATCCGGCCGAGGTGACACTGCCCGATTCGGAAATCCGGCAGCAGTTACTCCCATGGCTCGACCAGGACCCCCTGTGGGGGCACTACTACTTCGCCCTCCTGGAGCAGGCGACAGGGAAGACGCTCCACACGGAAGAAGACGTCGACAGCCTGCATGCGACCCTCACCGACGCGGGATACTTCCGAGATCCTTCCCCGAACAGCCCACCCGATTCCGATTCCACCGAGCCGCTGAGGCTGAGCCAGACGGTGGCCGCCCTGGAAGCCCTCAAGCAGTTCGATTCTCCCGCCTCCGAAGCGGAAGCCGAGAAGATCAGATCCTGGCTGCGGAAGGTCCGGCCATCGGACCGACCTCCGCAGATGGTCGTCGAATACCATCTCGCTCGCGCCTTCGAACTGATCGGCTCACCGATCCCCCGGTCCTCGAAAGCAAGAACAAGCTCCTGGTCTCCGCCCGAGCGGCCGGCGTCAGCAGAGAGCCGCAGCGCCCAACTGACCGACACTGCCGCCTACGTACTCCTGGCGGGCATGACCGGCGTGGACATCTCCCCTCGTCGCGCCGAATTGAAAAACATCCTCAGAACGCGCGACGGCGAACTCGCCGACCCCCAACTGGCGTGGATGGTGGCCAGGGCACTGAATCTCCTGCCCGATCAGGAAGCCGCTGCCCCCTTGACCGCCGAGCTGAGGCGACACCTCCTCAAGAACGGACTCGCGTCCAGGGCTCAGTCCCACCTGGGCACCCTGGGAGCGTCGTACCTGGCGCAGCGCCTGCGCCTGGCCGAAGGGCTCCCCACGGCGGACAGCCTGCTGCGGGCCGGACTTGAGAGTCCTCGGATTCAGGAGTTCCGGCGAGGTGCCGTCCTGGACCGCGCAGTGTGGCTCACCACGTACCGACTGGCGGGCGGACACGTCTCGAAGGAGGAGGAGAGAGCCGTCCGCGCCTCACTCCGCGACGGGTTCCCCCACGTGGCGACGGCCGAGAACATCCAGGAGCTCTCCCACTACGTCGACACGATGCAAATCCTGGAAGAGCCCGTTCCGGGGTTCACCGTGACTCGGTGGACGGGAGAAGGCCGAGCCTCGCGGAACCTGCTGAACCTGCTCGTCTTCAACCTCTCCCGAACGGGACACCTCGGGCTGCTCGACGCGCCCCCTTCTCCGACGAAACTGATTGCCGAGGCCGAGGCCCAATTGAGTACCGCTACCGTCACCGAGGCATCACTCACAGCAGACGCGGCCAGCTCGCTGGGCTGGGTCACCGACGGCCTCACGAGCCGGCGGCTACGGAAGAAGATCGAGGACCGGACCGGATGCGACGAAGGGTCGCTCATGGTGCGGGACACGACCGACAGTGACGAATGCAGCATCTCGGCCACTCTCGCGGCAGCCCGATTCTCCCAACTGCTCGAAGTGCCCGGAGCGGGTGCGGAGCAGCCGTCTCTCCCGGAATCCGAGGACCGCTCATGAACGCCCCCTTGCTTCGGTCGAGCGGGCTCGCCCTGCGCTTCACCGGGTCCTCCAAGGACGTCACCGCTCTCGAAGGCGGTGACATGTGTGTGCAGCGGGGTGAGGTCGTGGCTCTGCTCGGGCGTTCGGGCAGCGGAAAGACCACCTGGATGAACATCGCGGGCTTGCTCCTCCGCCCCGACTCCGGCCGGCTCGTCATCGACGGCACCGACGTGCTCACCCTCGACGACACGGAACGCACGGTGTTCCGGCGCGATCACATCGGCATCGTCTTCCAGGCCTTCAACCTGCTGCCCCAGCTCTCGGCGGCCGAGAACGTCGCGCTGGCCTCGCCACGCGGGCCGCGCGGGGGGCTGCTCCGGGCCGGGGAACTCCTGGAGTCCGTGGGTCTGCAGCACCGCGCGACCCACCGGCCCGGCGAGCTGTCGGCCGGGGAGCAGCAACGGGTCGCGCTCGCGAGGGCACTGGTCAACGACCCCGCGTTGATCCTCGCCGACGAACCCACGGGGAATCTCGACGAGGAGACCGAGACCGAGGTGCTCGGCCATGTCCGGCGCGCCGCCGACGCCGGCCGCGGCATCGTGCTCGTCACGCACAGCCGACGGGTCGCCGAGTTCGCCGACACCGTCGCCGTCATGCGATCCGGTCACGTCACCATGTCAACCGCACAGGAGGTGGCCGAGGCATGAGGAGTCTCACCCTGGGAGCCGTCAACGCGGCCCGATTCGCCCGTCGTCTCACCGCTTCCCTGATCACCCTGGTGCTCTGCGGGGCCGTCGCACTCGCCGCGGGAACGCTGTCCGCGGCCGGAACACAGCAGGCCGACGCGACCCTGCGGACCGGATCCGGACTCCGCCAGATCGACGTGCGGAACCTCGACGACAGCGGTGAGACCGCCAAGCGGCTCACCCCCGCCGCCCTCGCGTCCCTCCGCGGGCTTCCCGGAGTCGAGAGTGTCGAGCCCTCCCTGAACGCCTCCTTCACCGTGGAGAAGACGACAGGTGACGGCGGCGAGGGGTTCCCCGTCCTGCTGTACGCGAACCTCGTCCGGCCCTCGGTCTCGCCCCCGCTTCAGGCGTCCGTACGCGAACGGGTGTTTCCGCTACGGCCGGGAGAGATCGTCCTGCCGGCCCGGGCCGACGGGGAGGATCTGACCGGACTGCTCGGCAGGACGGTCACGGCCGAGTACACCCGGCGCACCGCGGAAGGACAGGGCACGGGTGTGTCCGCCCGCGTGCGGGTCGTCGGCATCAGCGATCCGGCGTGGCAGTGGGACGGCCCCAGCGCGGCCCATGCCGCCCCCGGTGAGGTCGCGGCCTGGGCCGCAGCCAGGTCCGGCGAGTCTCCCGAGCGCTTCCTGGCCGGTGAGGGCTACAGCGGCGCAACCGTGGTCGCGACGTCGGAGAGCCAGGTCGGGCCGGTCGTGGCCGCGCTGACGGAGCGACACTACTTCGCTGTCGGCGTCCGGGACCGGGTGGCCGAGCTTCCCGGGGTCCTCGGCCTGTTCCAGTGGCTGTCCCAGGGCCTGCTGGTGCTTGTCACCGCGGTCGGCGTACTGGCCGGACTGGGCATCGGCGGCGCGGTCGTTCGGACCCGCACCCGCGAAGTGGGGGTGCTGCGAGCCGTCGGCTGGACCCGGAGTGAGGTGTTCCGGGCCTTCTCCACGGAGATCGGTCTGCTCGCCCTGGCCGCGGGCGTCCTCGCCTCCGTCCTCGGGACGCTGATCGGCGGAGGATCCGTCCTGGGCCTCTCCACTCTCGAGGAGTTCCGTCAGCACCTTCCCGGCGGCTGGGTCTCGCCCCCGCTCTGGCAGTCGGCGGCCACGGTCCTCCTGTCCGTCGCGGCCGTCCTCGTCGGGGCCATGCGCCCGCTCCGGAAGGCCGCCTCGCTCGATCCGGTGGCCGTGTTGAGGGACTGGTAGCGACCCGTTCGAGCGCCTCCGGGATCATGGCCGTATGTCAGAGAGAACACCAAGAGGTCCGCGCCCCCTCCGGGTCGTGCTCCCGGCCCTGGCCGCGCTGGTCGCGGCCGGGAGCCTCACCGCATGCGGAAGCCCCGAGCCCCTGCCCGAGGTGCGGCAGGGGGAGCGGCCCGCGGGCGTGCCGTCGGCCGGGAAGCCCTCGGCCGGGAAGTCCTCGGCCGGGGAGTCCTCCGACGGCGGGGTCTCCGACGGCGGGGTCTCCGGTGGCGTGGCCGAGGTCGGGGGCGTCGTCGGGGGGCCCGGGAGTGCCTGTGTGCTGCCCGTTTCCTTCTCCGCGGCGGCGAAGTGGGTGCCCGAGGCCGTCCGAGGGGGCGACGATCCGGAGTTCGCGGCGCTCACGCGGCAGGGGCCCGCGACCGTTCGGTGCGAGGTGGACGCCAAGCCTGCCGGGCATCTCGGGTACCTGCGGGTGTGGACGGCCGGGAAGGGGTCCGCGCGCGCGGCCCTCGAAGGGTTCGTGAAGGGGGAGCCGGGCGCCTCGAAGGTCGTCTACAAGGAGACCCGGGCCGGGGCGCTGCCCGCCACCGAGGTGCTCTACACGGTCTTCGACAAGGTGCGTGAGGAGTCCAAGGAGGAGCGGGCCTTCGCCGTCGCCACTCCCAAGGGCACGGTGATCGTGCACCTCGGCGGGCTCGACACCGACGAGCACCGGGCGATGCTCCCGGCGTACGCGCTGGCCCGTACGACGCTCAAGCCGCTCTGAGGCGCGCGGGCGGTCGCCGGCGGGGCTCCCCGCACACGGCCGTGGCCCCCGTCCTCTCGGGCGGGGGCCACGGCGTCGCTCGGTGCGCTCGCTGCGGTTACGCGAACTTCTGGTTCGCCGAGCCGTCGCAGTTCTGGAGTCTGACCGGCTGCCTCGTCCCGCTCTGGGCGAGGCAGAGGCCGGTCGCTTCGGCGGGGCGGATCGTGGCGCCGTCGCGGACGAACTTCTGGTTCGCGCCGCCGTGGCAGTTCCAGATGACGAGGGCCTTGCCCGCCGCGTAGCCGGAGGCGGGGACGTCCAGGCAGCGGTCCTGGGTCAGCTGGGTGTGGACGGTCCGGCGGGTGGAGTCGTACCACCAGCCCTGGTTGCGGCCGCCGTGGCAGTCCCAGCCGAGGACGGCGGTGTTGTTGGCCGAGGAGGCCGCGTTCACGTCCAGGCACTCGCCCGTCGCCTGGTTCTTCAGCGGCCGGTAGACGTCGTCCCAGGCGAGCGGGAAGAGGGTCGGCGTGCCCGAGGAGGCGACGTCGGCGCAGCTCGCCTCACGGGCGCCGGAGTTGTAGATCTGGGTCAGGCAGGACGCGAAGGCGGCGTGCCCGCGCGCGTTGGGGTGGAAGGACTGCCGCACCGAGTTCTCGTCCGGGGTGCCCGGCTTGCTGAGGTCGATGTACAGGCCGCGCGCCCAGGTGTCCTCCATGCAGACCTCGTGGCCGTGGAAGAGCCGCGAGTTGTCGAGGAAGACCGCTCCGGTGGAGGCGGCCGCCGCGCGCATCCCGCGTTCGAAGGCGGGGACGGCGGTGTTGCGGCCCCAGACGGTGTCGGAGTCGTAGCCGAGTCCGCCGCAGATCAGCTTGCCGGGGAAGTTCGGGTTGTCGTTGAAGTCGGGGCCGATGGGGCTGGGGTAGCCCATGACGACGAGCTTGTAGTCGCCGTCGGCGTAGCCGGCGTCGCGCATGACGGTCCTGAGGTCGCGCACGGTCTGCTCGACCTTGGGGACGAGTCCGTCGACGCGGGCCTGCCAGCCGGGGGCGTACTTGGGCTCGCAGGTGCCCTGGAGCAGCAGGTAGCGCTGGACGCAGTCGGTCATGACGGGGCCGAACTGCAGGTCGTCGTTGGCTCCGGCGACGAGCAGGACCATCTTGATGCGGGTGTTGCGCGCCTTGATCGCGAGGTTGTCGCTCTGGACCAGCTCGTCGGCGTACTGCTTGGAGCCGCCGATCCGGATGTTGCCGGTGTACGCGCCGGAGCAGGCCACGTTGAACGTGAGGTCCGCGGGGATTCCGGTGCGGTGGATGGCCGCGTCGGGCGAGCGGTGGCACCAGTTGGTGGGACCGTTGGTGGGGGACTCGTACGTACCGACGCCCTCACCGGAGATCTCGCTGTCGCCGAGCGAGATCAGGCCGGTCCTGCGCTGGGCGAGCGGCCGCTCCGCCGGGTCCCCGTAGATCTTGGTGGCCTCGGCGGCGCGGATCGCCTCGAGGTCGGGCGGGAGGGGTACGGAGGTGACGGCGGCCGCCGTACCGGTGTCGGCCGCTCCGGCGGGTGCGGCGGCGGTCATCGTGCCGAGTGCGGCGGCGGCCGCCGCGACGACGGCGATGGGCCAGCGGAGTCTGTACCTGGTGCGCCTCATTGCGCCTCCTGGAAGTGGGGTTACCCACGGTTTTTACTGGCCGGTACGCGTGTTGGGAATACATCGAACGAGACAAGTGCTCATCTTTTTTGGGGGATTGAGGGGCGACCCCCCTCGATGGGCACAGCCGGGAGGTTGGAGAACATGAACGACGCAGACGGCTACCGGACCGAGCACGACTCCATGGGCGAGGTGCGGGTCCCCGCGCACGCCAAGTGGCGGGCGCAGACCCAGCGGGCCGTGGAGAACTTCCCGGTCTCCGGACAGCGGCTCGAACGCGCCCACATCGAGGCCCTGGCCCGTATCAAGGCCGCCGCCGCCAAGGTCAACGCCGAACTCGGGGTGATCGAGCGGGACCGCGCGGAGGCGATCGTGTCGGCCGCGGAGGAGGTCGCCGAGGGCCGCTGGGACGAGCAGTTCCCCGTCGACGTCTTCCAGACCGGCTCGGGCACCTCGTCCAACATGAACACCAACGAGGTGCTCGCCACCCTCGCCACCGAGCGGCTCCCCGAGGGACGCGAGGTCCACCCCAACGACCACGTCAACGCCTCGCAGTCCTCCAACGACGTCTTCCCCTCCTCCATCCACATCGCGGCCACCGCCGCCGTCACCCGCGACCTGATCCCCGCCCTCGACCATCTGGCCGCCGCCCTGGAGCGAAAATCGGCCGAATTCGAGACGGTCGTGAAGTCCGGCCGCACGCATCTCATGGACGCCACCCCGGTCACCCTCGGCCAGGAGTTCGGCGGCTACGCGGCACAGGTCCGGTACGGCGTCGAGCGGCTGCGCTCCGCACTCCCCCGGCTGGCCGAACTGCCCCTCGGCGGTACGGCGGTGGGCACCGGCATCAACACCCCGGCGGGCTTCTCGCCGGCCGTCATCGCGGAGGTCGCCCGCGCGACCGGGCTGCCGCTGACCGAGGCCCGTGACCACTTCGAGGCACAGGGCGCGCGCGACGCCCTGGTGGAGACCTCCGGGCAGCTCCGTACGATCGCGGTCTCGCTCACCAAGATCTCCAACGACCTGCGCTGGATGGCCAGCGGGCCCCGCACCGGCCTCGCCGAGATCAACCTGCCCGACCTCCAGCCCGGCTCCTCGATCATGCCGGGCAAGGTGAACCCGGTGATCCCCGAGGCGGTCCTGATGGTCGCCGCGCAGGTGACCGGAAACGACACCGCGGTGGCGGTGGCGGGCGCGGCCGGGAACTTCGAGCTCAACGTGATGCTGCCGGTGATGGCGAAGAACCTCCTGGAGTCCGTACGGCTGCTCGCCAACGCCTCCCGGCTGCTCGCCGACCGCACGGTGGACGGGGTCACCGCGAACGTCGAGCGGGCCCGCGAGTACGCCGAGTCCTCGCCGTCCGTGGTCACCCCGCTGAACAAGTACATCGGGTACGAGGAGGCCGCGAAGGTCGCCAAGCGGTCCCTGGCCGAGCGGCGGACCATCCGCGAGGTGGTGCTCGACTCCGGCTATGTCGAGCGCGGCGACCTGACCGTCGAGCAGCTGGACGAGGCACTGGACGTGCTGCGCATGACGCGACCGTGACGGGGACGGCGTGCGAGGGGCGCGCGGAACCCGGACCCGGACCCCGCCCCTCGACGCCCAACGACGCCACCGACGCCGACCGACCCCGCCCGCGACGCCGTCCGGCCGACCCCGCGTTCGACGGACGTACGGACCACCACCCGCATGTGACCCGCCGGTAGCGACCGGCCGGTAGCCGACTCCCCCGTGATCTGTACCGCAGCGGTCGTGGGAGCGCGCCCCTAAGATCTGCGCATGACAGGATCGGGCGGCTCCCAGCACTGGGCGCCTGGGGATCACATCCTCTGGCGCTACCGCGGCAACGGCACCGGAGCGGTGCACATCTGCCGGCCGGTGACGGTCGTGCGGGACACGCCGGAGCTGCTCGCGGTCTGGATGGCGCCCGGCACCGAGTGCGTCCGCCCGGTGCTCGCCGACGGCACGTCCGTCCACGACGAACCGCTCGCCACCCGCTACACCGCCGCCCGCACCACGGAACGCGCGCGCTGGGCCGGCAGCGGGGTGCTGAAGCTCGCCCGGCCCGGCGAGCCGTGGTCGGTGTGGCTGTTCTGGGAGCGCGGCTGGCGCTTCCGCAGCTGGTACGTGAACCTGGAGGAGCCGCGGGCCCGGTGGGCCGGCGGCGTCGACTCCGAGGACCACTTCCTCGACATCTCCGTCTACCCCGACCGCAGCTGGCTGTGGCGGGACGAGGACGAGTTCGCGCAGGCCCAGCGGTCCGGCCTGATGGGGCCGGAGCAGGCCGAGCGGGTGCGTACGGCCGGGCGGCGGGCGGTGGACCGCATCCAGGCGTGGGGGGCGCCGTTCGGGGAGGGCTGGGAGGACTGGCGGCCCGATCCGCGGTGGCGGGTCCCCGAGCTGCCGGCCGACTGGGACCGCACTCCGGCGCACACGGCACCGTGAGACCCTTGATGCGCCCCCGGGGTGCAAACGTAGGATCGTCCTCCGCACGGCAGAGGCGGACCGGACGGCCCGTCGGAGCGACCCGACAGCACGTCAAAGACCGAGCACAGCACAGGACCTGACCAGAAGTCACCCACGAGGGGGAGAGCAGTGCCGGACGTCTGCCCGGGTGTGCCGCCCCCCGCCGTCGCCGCGGTTCGCGGAGCCTCCACATCCGCCGTACACAAGGGGTTTATCCCTGCCGAAGGCGCGGCATCGGCGAGAAGAGCGAGTGCATCGCACCACCGGCCCGGACGGACGGAATCCCACGCGTGACGGAGCATCCCACCTCCCACGAAGGCCGGCAGCCCCTGGCTGCCCGGCCGCAGGAACGTGCGCGCCCCCGCCAGGAGGCGCCGGCCGGCCTGCCCTCCGAGGTACCCGCCCAGCCGGGCGGTCCGTCGGGTGCGGCGAGTCCGGCGGTCCCACCGGCCCCCGGCGCGGACACAGCCGCGCCGCCACCAGCCGTCCCCGGTGCGCCCGGTGGCCCCCACGGCGCGGTCGCCGTCGCCGTGTCCCCGCAGCTGCCCGGCGGCCCCAGGGGCGGGGACGGCGCCACCCGGCGCGAGGGCGAGCGGCTGCGGTTCGTCGGTGCGGCCACCCGCCGCATCGCGCGCGGCATCGACCTGGACGAGATCGTGCTCGGTCTGTGCCGGGCGAGCGTGCCGACCTTCTCCGACGAGATCCTGGTCTATCTCCGCGACCCGCTGCCGGTGGGCGACGAGCGCCCGGTGGCGCCGTTCGTGCTGCGGCTGCGCCGCACCGACCGGCTGCGGTTAAGCGATCTGGAGGGAGAGGAACTCGTCCTCGTACCCGATCCCGATCCGACCCCCGCGGCCGAACTCTGCGAGGTACGGAACGGCGGGGCGCTGGCCGAGGTGCTGCGCGGGGTGCGGCCGGTCTTCGGCGACTCCGCCGCGGCCAAGGCCGCGCTGACCGAGCTGCTCGGGCCCGAGCACCCGCTGCCCGGCGGGCTGCGGGCGGTCCTCGCGCCGCTGCGCGGCCGGCGCCGGGTGATCGGCGCCGCCGTGTTCCTGCGGCGTCCCGAGCGGGCCGGTTTCGAGCCGAACGACCTGCTGGTCGCGGCGCAGCTGGCCACGCACACCGCGCTCGGCATCGACAAGGCCGTGCTCTACGGCCGTGAGGCGTACATCGCGGACGAGCTCCAGCGGACGATGCTGCCGGACTCGCTGCCGCAGCCGACCGGCGTCAAGCTCGCCTCGCGCTACCTCCCGGCGGCCGAGACGGCCCGGGTCGGCGGCGACTGGTACGACGCGATCCCGCTGCCCGGCAGCCGGGTCGCACTGGTCGTCGGCGACGTCATGGGACACTCGATGACCTCGGCGGCGATCATGGGCCAGCTGCGCACCACCGCGCAGACCCTGGCCGGGCTCGACCTGCCGCCGCAGGAGGTGCTGCACCATCTCGACGAGCAGGCGCAGCGGCTCGGCCAGGACCGGATGGCGACCTGCATGTACGCGGTGTACGACCCGGTCTCGCACCGGATCACCGTCGCCAACGCGGGTCATCCGCCGCCGATACTGCTCCATCTGGGTGGCCGTGCCGAGGTGCTGCGGGTGCCGCCCGGCGCGCCGATCGGCGTGGGCGGGGTGGACTTCGAGGCGGTCGAGCTGGACGCCCCGGCCGGTGCCACGCTGCTGCTGTACACGGACGGTCTGGTCGAGTCCCGGCTGCGGGACGTGTGGACGGGCATCGAGCAGCTGCGGGAGCGCCTGGCGGCGACCGCGCAGCTGACGGGTCCGGACCACTCGCCGCCGCTGGAGGCGCTCTGCGACGACGTCCTGGACATGCTGGGTCCGGGTGACCGGGACGACGACATCGCGCTGCTCGCGGCCCGGTTCGACGGGATCGCGCCGAGCGACGTGGCGTACTGGTTCCTGGAACCGGAGGACGCGGCTCCGGGGCGGGCCCGGCGGCTCGCCCGGCGGGCGCTCGCCCGCTGGGACCTGGAGGAGCTGACCGACTCGGTCGAGCTGCTGATCAGCGAGGTCGTGACGAACGCCGTGCGCTACGCGGAGCGGCCGGTGACCCTGCGGCTGCTGCGCACGGACGTGCTGCGCTGCGAGGTCGGCGACGATTCGCCGCAGCTGCCCCGGCAGCGGCGGGCGCGGGACACCGACGAGGGCGGGCGCGGCCTGTTCCTGGTGAACCGGCTGGCCCGGCGGTGGGGGGCGACGCGGCTCTCGGGCGGCAAGGTCGTCTGGTTCGAGCTGGCCACGAACCGTAGCTGAGGGCCGTATCCGGCATGTGTGCCCGACCCGCTGCCTCGTACGGTCGTACGAGGCAGCGGTTGCCGACCTCCCGTCGGCGGAGTTGACTTCTGTGGTGGACGCAGCGACCTGACCCTGTTCCCCCACCGACGGGAAGACGCTCGTGACCTACACGACGAACAACGCCGGGAATCCGATCGAGAGCGACGAGCACTCGCTCACCGTCGGCCCCGACGGCCCCATCCTGCTCCAGGACCACTACCTCATCGAGAAGATGGCACAGTTCAACCGCGAACGGGTGCCCGAGCGCGTGGTGCACGCCAAGGGCTCCGGCGCGTACGGCTTCTTCGAGGTCACGAACGACGTCAGCGAGTTCACCCGGGCGGGGCTCTTCCAGCCGGGTGCGCGGACGGAGATGCTGGCCCGTTTCTCGACGGTGGCCGGTGAGCAGGGCTCCCCCGACACCTGGCGGGACCCCCGCGGTTTCGCCCTGAAGTTCTACACCGACCAGGGCAACTACGACCTGGTCGGCAACAACACCCCGGTCTTCTTCGTCCGGGACACCATCAAGTTCCAGGACTTCATCCGTTCGCAGAAGCGCCATCCCGTGACGGGTCTGCGCGACCACGACATGCAGTGGGACTTCTGGACGCTGTCCCCGGAGTCGGCGCACCAGGTGACCTGGCTGATGGGCGACCGGGGCGTCCCGAAGACGTACCGGCACATGAACGGCTACGGCTCCCACACCTATATGTGGATCAACGGCGCCGGTGAGCGCTTCTGGGTGAAGTACCACTTCACGACCGACCAGGGCATCGAGTTCCTCACCCAGGCGGAGGCCGACGAGCTGGCCGGGTCGGACGGCGACGTGCACCGCCGTGACCTGCACGAGTCGATCGAGTCGGGCGACGCGCCCTCCTGGACGCTCAAGGTGCAGGTCATGCCGTTCGAGGCGGCGGCGGACTACCGCTTCAACCCCTTCGACCTGACCAAGGTGTGGCCGCACGGCGACCACCCCCTGATCGAGGTCGGGCGGATGACGCTGAACAGGAACCCCGAGGACTTCTTCGTCCACATCGAGCAGGCCGCCTTCGAGCCCTCGAACATGGTGCCGGGCATCGGCCCGTCGCCGGACAAGATGCTGCTCGGCCGGCTGTTCTCGTACCCGGACACCCACCGGTACCGGATCGGTCCGAACTACGCGCAGCTGCCGCCGAACCGGCCGCGCTCGCCGGTCCACTCGTACGCGAAGGACGGGGCGATGCGGTACGAGGCCTCGACGGCGGCCCGGCCGTACGCGCCGAACTCGTACGGCGGTCCGGCGGCCGACTACGGGCGCTTCGGCGAGCCGGCGAGCTGGGCGGCGGCGGGCGAGCTGGTCCGCGAGGCGTACGCGCTCCACGCGGAGGACGACGACTGGGGGCAGCCGGGCACCCTGGTCCGTGAGGTCCTCGACGACGCGGCCCGCGACCGGCTGGTGTCGAACATCGCCGGGCATCTGAAGGACGGGGTGAGCGCCCCGGTCCTGGAACGCGCGGTGCAGTACTGGCGGAACGTGGACGGGGACCTCGGCGACCGCGTGGCCAAGGCGGTCGACGGCTGAGGCGACGCCCCCGTACGCGGAAGGCCGGGCCCCCTCCGAAGGGGCCCGGCCTTCCGTCGTCCCACCCGTGCGGCGCTACTGCCTCGGGCGTGTGGTGCTGCCGGTGTCGGCGCCGCCGACGTCCGGCGGTTCGATCGACGGCGGCGACGAGGTCGGCTCGTCGGTCACCGGGGGCTCTTCGGTGGGCGTCGGCGGGGTGGTGACCGGGTCCCGCGTGGGCGTGGGCGGGGTGGTGACCGGCGGGGTGGTCGGCGCGTGCGTCGGGTCCGGGGACTCGGTGGTCGGCTCCTCGGTGGGCTCCTCGGACGCCTCGGTGGTCTCCGTGGGGTCCGGGTCCGGCTCGATCGGGGTCGAGGTGTCGGTGTCCAGGTCGAAGGAGGCGTCGGAGCCGCCGTTCAGCGCGCTGGTGGTGTAGGCGCCCCAGATCTCGGCGGGTGTCCGGCCACCGTTGGCGCGGCCCCGGTTGATGGTGTCGGTGAGGGTGACCTGGTTGCCCTTGGCGTCCTCGCCGAAGAGGCCGACGGCGGTGACGAGTTCGGGGGTGTAGCCCACGAACCAGGCGGAACGGTTGTTCTCGGAGGTGCCGGTCTTGCCGGCGGCCTCGTAGTCGCCCGCGGCGCGGAAGCCGGATCCGCTCTGCACGACGCCCGTCATGGCCCTGGTGACGGTGTCGGCGGCCTTGCGGCTGATGACCTGCTCGCCGGTCGCCTTGGGCGGGGTGATCGTGCGGTCCTTGTGCGCGGCGGCCTTGACCAGGGTCGGGGTGACGCGGACGCCGTGGTTGTCGAGCGTGGCGTAGGCGCCGGCCATGTCCATGGTGGAGGCGCCCATGGTGCCGAGGGAGATGGCCGGGGTCTCGGGGAAGTCCGGGCCGTCCTTCATGCCGAGGTCCAGGGCGGTCTTCTTGGCCTTGCCCGGGGTGACGTCGACGATCATCTGGGCGAAGACCGAGTTGATCGAGCTGTTGGTGGCCTTCTGCACGGTGACGGGGCCGTAGCTCCGGTTGTCCTCGTTCTCCGGCGCGAACGCGATGGGGCTGCCGACGACCGGCCGCTTGCTGGTGCCGTCGTAGACGGTGCCCAGCTCGACCTGACGGCCGTCCTGGGTGACCGCGTGGTTGTCGACGGCGGAGGCGAGGACGATCGGCTTGAAGGTGGAGGCGGGCTGGTAGTCGCGGCGGGTCGCGTTCGACATCCAGTGCTCGGTGGCGCCGACACCGCCGTACATCGCGACGACCGCACCTGTCTTCGGGTCTACGGAGGTGGCGCCGGCCTGGACGGTGGCCTGCTTCTTGTCGCCCTTGCGGTCGAGCTTGGCCTCCAGCTCCTTGTCGACCGCCTTGACGAGGTCCTTCTGCTTCTTCTCGTCGATGTTGAGGGTGATCGTCCAGCCGCCGGCCTTGATGTCCTCCTCGCTGACGCCCTGGCGCATCAGCTCCTGGTTGGCGGCCTCGACGATGTATCCCGTCTGGCCCTCCATGCCGGGGGCGGGCCTGGGCTTCTGCGGGACGGGGAACTTCAGGCCGGCCCGCTCGGAGGCGCCGAGCCAGCCCTCGCCGACCATGTTGTCGAGGACGTAGTTCCAGCGCTGCTCCACGAGCTTGCGGCCGGTGGGGCTCGCGGAGGTCCAGTCGTACTGGTTGGGCGCCTGGAGCAGCGAGGCGAGGTAGGCGCCCTGGGCGGTGGTGAGCTCGGTGGCGTCGACGCCGTAGTACGCGCGGGCGGCGGCCTGGATGCCGTAGGCGCTGCGGCCGTAGTAGCTGGTGTTCATGTACCCGGCGAGGATCTCGCTCTTGGACGACTGCCGGTCGACCTTGATGGCGATGACCATTTCCTTGAGCTTGCGGGTCGCCGTCTGGTCCTGGCTCAGGTAGTAGTTCTTGACGTACTGCTGGGTGATGGTCGAGCCACCCTGCTTGCCCTTGCCGGTGACGGTGGACCAGGCGGCGCGGGTGGTGCCCTTGATGTCGACGCCGTTGTCCTTGTAGAAGGTCTTGTTCTCGGCGGCGACGAACGCCTTCTGGACCTTCTCGGGGATCTTCTCCAGGCCGACGATCTCGCGGTTGATCTTGCCGGTGCGGGCGAGGATCTTGCCGTTGGCGTACTTGTAGATGTTGCTCTGCATGGTCGCCTCGGCGTTGGCCGTGGGCACGGGGACCATGAGGTAGACGACGTACAGGGCGCCCATGGCGAGCAGGCAGCACACGAAGAAGGTGCCCAGGAGCTTCTTCCAGGAGAAGAAGCGGCGCAGACCGCGCTTCTTCGCCTTGCTCTTGTCCGGTCGGCCCATGTGTCCCGTCGCTCCGCTCGTCGTGTGTCCCGGCGCCGCGGTTCCCGTGTCCCGTCCGCGCCAGGCCGGCTGGCTAGCCAGCTAACACCGACGATGCAGACAAAGGACAACCGATCACGCCTTTTCCGGACGTGAGAATCAGCACCCATGCCCAGAGGAACCGACGCCCGAGATGACCCGATGGTTGCGTGAAGGACCGATTCCGCTTGGCGGCCGCCCCCTCGATCCGGCTATACATCGTGCGTATACACACCATGTACAGTGACGCGCATGTCCATCGGTCACACCCTGCTCGGACTCCTGGAGTCCGGCCCGCGCCACGGCTACGACCTCAAGCGCGCCTTCGACGAGAAGTTCGGCCACGACCGGCCGCTGCACTACGGCCAGGTCTACTCGACCATGTCCCGGCTCCTGAAGAACGGCCTCGTCGTCGTCGACGGCATCGAGGCGGGCGGCGGCCCGGAGCGGAAGCGGTACGCCATCACCGACGCCGGCGTCACCGACGTCGCCCAGTGGCTCGCCACCCCGGAGAAGCCGGAGCCGTACCTCCACTCCACGCTCTACACGAAGGTCGTCCTGGCCCTGCTCACCGGCCGCGGCGCCGCCGAGCTCCTGGACACCCAGCGCACCGAGCACCTGCGGCTGATGCGCGAACTCACCCGGCGCAAGAAGGACGGCGACCTCGCCGACCAGCTCATCTGCGACCACGCCCTCTTTCATCTGGAAGCGGATCTGCGCTGGCTGGAACTGACCGCCGCCCGTCTCGACCGGCTCGCCGAGGAGGTCCTCCGATGACGAGCACCCCGCTCCTCCGGGCCACCGGCCTCGACAAGGCCTACGGCCCCACCCCGGCGCTCGCGGGCGCCTCCTTCGCCCTCCGGGCCGGCGAGGTCGTCGCCGTCATGGGCCCCTCCGGCTCCGGCAAGTCGACCCTGCTGCACTGCCTGGCCGGAATCGTGCGCCCCGACGCGGGCACCATCACCTACGACGGCCGCGAGCTCACCGCGCTCTCCGACAGCGCCCTCAGCTCGCTGCGCCGCACCGACTTCGGCTTCGTCTTCCAGTTCGGCCAGCTCGTCCCCGAGCTGACCTGCGTCGAGAACGTCGCCCTGCCGCTCCGCCTCAACGGCGAGAAGCGGAAGGCCGCCGAGGCCAGGGCCGTCGAGTGGCTCGCCCGTCTGGAGGTCGACGACACCGCGGCCAAGCGGCCCGGCGAGATATCCGGCGGCCAGGGCCAGCGCGTCGCCGTCGCCCGCGCGCTCGTCACCGCCCCGCGGGTGATCTTCGCCGACGAACCGACCGGCGCCCTCGACTCCCTGAACGGCGAGCGGGTCATGCGGCTCCTCACCGACGCCTCCCGGGACACCGGCGCCGCCGTCGTCCTCGTCACCCACGAGGCCCGGGTCGCCGCCTACTCCGACCGCGAGATCGTCGTACGGGACGGGTCCGTCCGGGACGCGGAGTGGGCGGTATGACGCTCCGCTCCTGGGCCCGCGACCTGGCGCTCGGCGCCCGGTTCGCGGTCACCGGCGGCCGCCCCGGCCTGCTCCGCACCCTGCTCACCGCGACCGGCGTCGGCTTCGGCGTGGCCCTGCTGCTGCTCGCCGCCTCCTTCCCGAACATGCTCTTCCAGCGGGAGGTGCGCGAGTCGGTCCGCTCCGTCGACGGCAGCGCACAGGTCGACTCCCCCCGGCCCGACTCCTTTCTCCACCTCTCCCGGAACACGGTCTACCGCGACGACCTCGTCTCCGGGCTGCTGCTGCGCCCCGAGGGCGACGCGCCCGCGGTCCCGCCGGGCGCGACCGCGTTCCCCGGGCTCGGCGAGATGCTGGTCTCCCCGGCCCTGCGCGACCTGCTCGACTCCCCCGAGGGCGCCCTCCTCAAGGAGCGGCTCCCCTACAAGGTGACCGGGACGATCGGGCAGGAAGGGCTCATCGGCCCGGCCGAACTCCGGTACGTCGCCCACGTCGGCTTCCTCAACGAGGAGAACCTCGACGGGCGCGGCGTCCGCTACGGCTGGTCGGTGCCCGAGGAACCGATGAACGCCTTCCTCATCCTGCTCGTCGTCGTCGCCTGCGTCGTCCTGCTCCTCCCCGTGCTCGTCTTCATCGCGACCGCCGTCCGCTTCGGCGGCGAGCAGCGCGACCGGCGGCTCGCCGCGCTCCGGCTGGTCGGCGCCGACACCGCGATGACCCGGCGGATCGCGGCCGGCGAATCGCTGGCGGGCGCGCTGCTCGGCCTCCTCGTGGGCCTCGGGCTCTTCGCGGTGGCCCGGCAGTTCGCCGGGGTCTTCACGATCTGGGACGTCAACGCCTTCCCCTCCGACGTCGTGCCGATGGCGGCGCTCGCCGCGCTCGCCCTCGCCTCCGTGCCGGTCGCCTCCGTCGTGGTCACCCTCTTCGCGCTGCGCGGGGTGGCGGTCGAGCCGCTCGGAGTCGTCCGGACCTCGCTGCCGCGCCGCCGCCGGCTGTGGTGGCGGCTGCTGCTCCTCGCGGGCGGCCTCGCCCTGCTCCTCCCGCTCATCGGCGACATCCACGTGGCCGACACCGGCATCGACACCGTGACCGTCGCGACCGGTACGACCCTCTCCCTGATCGGCCTCACCACCCTCCTGCCGTGGCTCGTCGAAGCCGGGGTGAAGCGGCTGCACGCCGGTCCCGTGGCCTGGCAGCTCGCCGTCCGCAGACTCCAGCTGAGCAGCGGCACGGCGGCCCGCGCCGTCAGCGGCATCGTCGTCGCGGCGACCGGCGCCATCGCGCTCCAGATGCTCTTCCAGGCGATGGAGAACGACTTCACGAGTGCCACCGGCGAGGACTCCACCCGCGCCCACATCATGTTCGGCGCCGACGCGGACTCCGCGGCCGATGCCCGCGGGATGCTCGACCGCTTCGTGCGGACCGAGGGCGTCGCCGGCGCGGTCGGCGTCATCGAGTCACGGGTGTACCGGCCCGGCCCGCTGAAGAACGGCGAGGACTTCGCCCCCGCGGTCTCGCTCAGGGTCGGTGACTGCGCCTCCCTCAGGGAGTTCGCCACGCTGCCCTCCTGCACGGACGGCGATGCCTTCGTCCTCCTCTCGCACGGCAAGCAGGGCAACCCGGACGACTCCTTCGTCACCAGGACCGCGCGGCCCGGCGTCACGGTCGCCCTCCGCGACCCGCATCCGCACCCGGACGCCCCGAAGCGCCCGGAGGGCGGTCCGCTGCCGAAGTGGCGGGTCCCCGCCGACGCCAAGGTCGTGGACTCCCGCCCGGACCCGACCGGCATGTACCAGTACGGCGTCCTCGCCACCCCGAAGGCGATCGACGCGGCCCGGCTCGACGAGCCCGACGCGCACATCATGATCCGGCTCGACCCGGCGGTGCCGTACGCCTCCGACCACGTCTGGAACACGGCGGCGGCCATCGACCCGACGGCCTGGGTGCGCCCCGTGAAGGACACCGAGCGCGACGCGGCGTTCTCCAGCGTCCGCACCGGCATCCTGGTCGGCTCCACCCTGACGATGCTGCTCGTGGCGGCCTCGCTCCTGGTCACGACCCTGGAGCAGCTCAGGGACCGCAAGCGGCTGCTCTCCTCGCTGATCGCCTTCGGTACCCGGCGCTCCACCCTGAGCTGGTCGGTGCTGTGGCAGACGGCGGTGCCGATCGTCGTCGGTCTCGTCCTCGCGGTGGCGGGCGGCCTCGGCCTCGGAGTGGTCCTGCTGAAGACGGGCGGTCAGCAGGTCCAGGACTGGTGGGTGTTCCTGCCCGTCGTCGGGATCGGCCTCGGGCTCATCGCGACGGTGACGCTGCTGAGCATGCCGGTCCTGTGGCGCCTGATGCGCGCGGACGGGCTGCGCACGGAGTAACCCTCCGGGCGGATGTACGAGACGGGGGGGCGGCGGTTCCTGACACCGGGGGGTTTCAGGAACCGCCGCCCACCACGCGTACCGGCAGACCGCTCATCGCGCCCCGCAGCTCCTCCGCCAGCTCCTCGAACTCGGCGTGCCGGGCGGCGCCCGTCCGCATCGCGAGGGCGATCCGGCGCGAGGGCGCCGGATCGGCGAAGAGCCCCGTCCACAGGGCGTGGTTGCGGGCCGTCTCGACCGTCACGGCGGTGCGCGGCAGCAAGGTCACCCCGAGCCCGCCGGCCACCAGCTGGACCAGGGTGGCGAGCCCGGCGGCGGTGGTGGTGACCTCGGCGCCCTCGCCGCGCCCCGCCTCCCGGCAGATGTCGAGTGCCTGGTCGCGCAGGCAGTGCCCCTCGTCGAGGAGGAGCAGCCGCAGCTCCCTGAGGGCCTCGCGGGGGATGTCCTCCCGGCCCGCGAGCGGATGCCCCTGCGGGGCTACCAGGACGAAGTCCTCGTCGAAGAGCGGGAGTTCGGTGACACCGGGCATGCCCAGCGGTACGGCGAGCAGCAGCAGGTCGAGCCGTCCGGCGCCGAGGCCCTCCAGGAGCGAGGAGGTCTGTTCCTCGTGGACCTGGAGGTCGAGGTCCGGGTAGCGCCGGTGGACCAGGCGCAGGACGGTCGGCAGCAGATAGGGCGCGACGGTGGGGATCACCCCGAGCCGCAGCACCCCGGTGAAGGGCGCCTGGGCCGCCTCCGCCTCCTCCATCAGCTCCGCGACGGCGTCGAGGACCGTGCGCGTGCGGACCGCGAGCCGCTCCCCCGCGGGCGAGAGCAGTACCTTCCGGGTCGTACGCTCGAGGAGCTGGACACCGAGTGCCTCTTCGAGTGCCGAAACCGCGCCCGAGAGCGCGGGCTGGCTCATGCCGATGGCCGCCGCCGCGTCGCGGAAGTGCAGATGCTCGGCGACCGCGGCAAAGGCCCTGAGCTGCGAGAGGCTCGGCTGTTTGCCTCGGTACGGGCTGTGCGGGGGACTGTACGGGGATGCCACTGATAACCACCTTCGATCAACACGAACCACTCTAGCTATTTCACTGATCAATGCACTCCGTGCCATGCTGTGAGCCGTCCAACCCTCACGGAAGACCCCAAAAGGGACCCTTCCTGCCTGCAAGGAGAGCGCGTGCTCACTGTCGGTGACAAGTTCCCCACCTACGACCTGACCGCCTGCGTGTCGCTGGAGAGCGGCAAGGAGTTCGCGCAGATCGACCACAAGGCCTACGAGGGCAAGTGGCGCGTGGTGTTCTTCTGGCCGAAGGACTTCACCTTCGTCTGCCCCACCGAGATCGCCGCGTTCGGCAAGCTGAACGACGAGTTCGCGGACCGCGACGCCCAGATCCTCGGCGTCTCCGGCGACTCCGAGTTCGTGCACCACGCCTGGCGCAAGGACCACGCCGACCTGCGTGACCTGCCCTTCCCGATGCTCGCCGACTCGAAGCACGAGCTCATGCGCGACTGCGGCGTCGAGGGCGAGGACGGCTTCGCCCAGCGCGCCGTCTTCATCGTGGACCCGAACAACGAGATCCAGTTCACCATGGTGACCGCCGGCTCCGTCGGCCGTAACCCCAAGGAGGTCCTGCGGGTCCTCGACGCCCTGCAGACCGACGAGCTGTGCCCGTGCAACTGGAACAAGGGCGAGGGCACCCTCGACGCCGCCGCCCTCCTGTCGGGCGAGTGATCTGACATGGCTCTCGACGAACTCAAGTCCGCCATACCGGACTTCGCCAAGGACCTGAAGCTGAACCTCGGTTCGGTCATCGGCAACAGCGAGCTGCCGCAGCAGCAGCTCTGGGGCACCGTCCTGGCCTGCGCGATCGCCTCGCGCTCGCCGAAGGTGCTCCGGGAGCTGGAGCCCGAGGCCCAGGCGAACCTGAAGCCCGAGGCGTACCAGGCGGCCAAGTCCGCCGCCGCGATCATGGCGATGAACAACGTCTTCTACCGGACCCGGCACCTGCTGTCGGACCCCGAGTACGGGACGCTGCGCGCCGGTCTGCGGATGAACGTCATCGGCAACCCGGGCGTCGAGAAGGTCGACTTCGAGCTGTGGTCGCTGGCCGTCTCCGCGATCAACGGCTGCGGCCAGTGCCTGGACTCGCACGAGCAGGTCCTGCGCCAGGCCGGTGTCGACCGTGCCACGATCCAGGAGGCCGTGAAGATCGCCGCGGTGATCCAGGCGGTCGGCGTCACGCTCGACGCGGAAGCGGTGCTCGCCGCCGAGTAGGCGGAGCCGTACGAGATGGGCCCCGGGGCTGTGCGCCCCGGGGCCCTTCCGTCATTTCCTGAGCGCTTCCATCAGGCTCAGCACGTCCTGGGACATGGGGACCTCGATCCCGGAGAGGTCGACCGGCGCCTTGGGCTCGACCATGGTCCCGTCCGGGCCGCTGTTGTACTGCCGGTACAGGGACAGCCCTATCTCGATCTGGCCGTCGAGGACGCTGAGCTCCCCGCCCTCTCCCGAACGGTCGTCGAAGAAGGCCTGCTCCCCGATCCCGTCGATCGGCTTGTTGAGGGAGGCGTACTTGGCCTTCGCCGCGAACTCCGGGCCGGGGTCGACCTCCTTGTGGATCGCGTACGTGAGGGTGAGGCTGTACCCGTTCTCCGGGGACCCGAAGGTCATCGAGCAGAACGACTGGTGCAGGGCCGGGTCGTCCATCTCGGGCCCGACGCCGTCCTCGCTCCGCTCGCCCAGGATGCCGGTGAGCGCCTTCAGCTTCGCCGTACCGCAGAGGTTCTCCACCTGCCGGTAGCCGCGCATGTCCGGCCCCGGCTCCGCCCGCTGCCCGTACGCGTAGAGCCCGCCGCCCCAGACCGCCGAGGCCAGCACCGCTCCGCCGAGCGCCCACAGCCAGGGGCGGCGGGTGCCGGGCGGCCGGGGCGGGCGGGGTGCCCGCTCCTCCGTCAGCACCTCGGCGGCGTCGAAGCCGGTCCCTCCGTCGAGCTCCGGCTCCGATATCACTTGCTCTCCGCCTTCGCCGCGAGGGTGCCGGGCGCCGGGGTCGGCGCCACCTCGAACGCGGTCGCCCCGCGCGGCTCCGGCGTGCTGCGCAGCGCCTGTTCCGTGCTGTACGCCCGCAGATAACCGACCACCGTGTTGGCGACGGCGACCAGCGGGACCGCGACCACGGCGCCCCCGATGCCGGCGGTCAGACCGCCGGCCGCGACCGCGAGGACGACGGCCAGCGGGTGGACCCGTACCGCCCGGCCGAGGATGAACGGCTGGAGCACATGGCCCTCGATCTGCTGGACCGCGAGGACGACGACGATCACCATCAGGGCCGTGAACGGCCCGTTGGTGACCAGGGCGACGACGACCGCGAGGGCGCCGGAGACGACGGCGCCGACCAGCGGGATGAAGGCGAAGAGGAAGATGAAGACGGCGAGCGGCACGGCCATCGGCACGTCGAGGAACCAGAGTCCGAGACCGATGAACACCGCGTCGATGAGGGCGACGAGCACCGTGCCGCGCACATAGGCGGTGAGGGTGCGCCAGGCGCGCGGTCCCGCTCCGGCCACCCCGGGCCGGGCCTGGGCGGGCACCAGCTTGAGCGTCCACTCCCAGACCTTCTTCCCGTCGTACAGCAGGAAGAGGGTCGAGAACATGGCGAGCAGCATGCCGGTCATCGCCTCGACGATCACGGTCACGCCCTGGAGTCCGGCGGAGGTGATCTGCTCGGCGTTGGAGCCGATCGTGTCGCTGAGGTTCTTGGCGATGTCGTTGATCTGGCGCTCGGTCACGTGGAACGGGCTGTCCAGGAGCCAGCGCTTGAGCTCCTCGATGCCGTCCCTGACCCGGTCGGTCAGGTTGTCGATGTTGTCCATCACCTGCCAGACCACGAACCAGCCGACCAGTCCCATCACCACGAAGCCGGAGACGGCGGTGATGGCGGTGGCGAGCCCGCGCGGCAGGCCCTTTCTGCGCAGCATGGCGACGGTGGGCTGGAGCAGGGCGGTGACGAGGAGGGCGGCGACGAAGGCGAGCACGACCAGCTGGACGGAGCTGATCACCTTCATCAGCACCCAGACCGTGCCGGCGAAGACGAGGAGGCGCCAGCTCGCCTCCGCGGCGACCCGCATGCCCCAGGGGATCGCGGCGACGGGGTCGGGCCGGGCGGCGACCGCCGGGGCGTACGAGGGGGGCGCGGGCACGGAGCGGCCCGACTCGGCGGTCGCGACGGCCGTCGCCCCGGGGAGGGGGGCGGCGGTGTCCAAGTCCGTGCCGGGACCGGCGGCCGCCGTGCTCCGGTCGGTTCCGTCGACGGACGCCGTACGGGTCTCCCCGGGGCGGGCGGCCCCGGGCGACGGGGTGTCGTGCGGCAGCGCCGGGTACGGCGGGCCGAGCGGGTCTTCCCGTTCCGCCTCGGCCCGGCGCTCGTCGAGCCGTTCGCCCATGCGGCTCAGGCTCTCGCCCAGCCGTCCCAGCCACCCTGGCACTCTCGACATCTCTTTCCTCATCCCCCCGCCGACTCCGTTCCGCCGGCTCCCCCGGAGGCCGTGGACCTCCGAAAATACACGCAAGAAGCCCCTCACCGTAGGACGGCGAGGGGCTTCCGAAGGTTGAGCGCGGCCGGTACTAGTACCAGCGGTTGGCCTGCCAGAACGTCCAGGCGCCACAGGGGCTCCCGTACCTGGAATCCATGTAGTTGAGGCCCCACTTGATCTGGGTGGCCGGGTTGGTCTGCCAGTCGGCGCCCGCCGACGACATCTTGCTGCCCGGCAGGGCCTGCACGAGTCCGTAGGCGCCCGAGCCCTGGTTGACCGCGAGGTAGTTCCAGGTCGACTCGTGGTTCACGATGTTGCTGAAGCACTGGAACTGCGAGGCCGGGACCATCTGGCGGGCGATCGCCTTGACCTCGGCGACCGTGTAGGAGCCCTGCGCGGAGAAGGACGACGCGTCGCGGACCGAGTCGCGGCTCGCGCGCTCCTCGGCCTCCTTGCGCTCCTTCTCGGCCTTGGCCGCCTTGTCGGCCGCCTCCTTCTTGGCCTCGGCGTCCTTCGCCGCGCGAAGACGTGCCGATTCCTCGGCGGACTTCTTGGCGGCGGAGTCCGCGGCGGCGGCCTGGACATCGGCCTGTTCCGCGAGGGACGAGACCTGTACCTGGGCCTGCTCGCCCGCGGGAATGTCCGCGAGCAGCGTGGTGTCGGCCGCGGTGGCCTCGAAGTTGTCGTCCGAGGGCTGAGCGGCGTTACCCGACGCAACGCCCACGACGGCGCCGACGGTGGTGACCGCAGTGGCCGAAGCCACCGCGAATCCCCGGACCGAGATCCGGCTCACACGGTTTCCTTCCAGCATCGCTCGCACAGGTGACCACGCGGGCGAAATCGTGCCCCTGGCACTGGTCTCCGACATACGGGGTCACAGGAGACACGGGCCCGTGGTGCTGTGGGCGGCATACGGCGGACGGTTGTTGAGTTGTGTGGTGCTGGTGCGCCCAGAAGGTGCACGGGTGCCGTATGCGGGGCCTGACGGAAGCAAGACTTTGCCGGACCGCCACGCCGCAAGGCAATTCCATCCTGCGTGTGAAAGCTCACACCCCGGCAGGGGCAGGTGTTTTGGAAGATACGGCGGACAGCGCGGCGCCGCCCGGCTAGGCTCGTCGGCTTTGCCGGGCGGCGCCAACTTCCGTACGCGCACAGAAGGGTACGAAAGGGTCAGATCTGACCGTCCTCCAGCATCTCCGTCACGAGCGCGGCGATCTGCGAGCGCTCGGAACGGGTGAGCGTGACGTGCGCGAAGAGCGGATGCCCCTTCAGCTTCTCGACCACGGCGACGACTCCGTCGTACCGGCCGACCCTGAGGTTGTCCCGCTGGGCGACGTCATGGGTCAGCACGACCCGCGAATTCGCCCCGATACGGGACAGAACGGTCAACAGGACGTTCCGCTCCAGGGACTGGGCCTCGTCCACGATGACGAACGCGTCGTGCAGCGAACGCCCGCGGATGTGGGTGAGCGGCAGGACCTCCAGCATCCCGCGGCCGAGCACCTCCTCGATCACCTCACGGCTGGCCACCGAGGACAGCGTGTCGAAGACCGCCTGCGCCCACGGGCTCATCTTCTCGGACTCGCTGCCCGGCAGGTACCCGAGCTCCTGGCCGCCGACCGCGTACAGCGGACGGAAGACCATCACCTTCTGGTGCTGACGGCGCTCCAGGACCGCCTCCAGGCCCGCGCAGAGGGCCAGCGCGGACTTGCCGGTGCCGGCCCGGCCGCCCATCGAGATGATGCCGACCTCCGGGTCGAGGAGCAGATCGAGCGCGATCCGCTGCTCGGCGCTGCGGCCGCGGAGCCCGAAGGCCTCCCGGTCACCGCGGACCAGTCGTACGTTCCCGTCGGCGGTGACCCGGCCGAGCGCCTTGCCGCGCTCGGACTGGAGCACCAGTCCGGTGTGGACCGGGAGCTCGGCGGCCTCCGGCACGTACACCGACTCCTGGTCGAAGAGCAGGTCCACCTGCTCGCCGGAGAGCGCCAGATCGGTCATCCCGGTCCAGCCGTTGGCGTCCGTGATGGCCAGCTCGGCCCGGTACTCCTCGGCGAGGAGACCGACCGAGGAGGCCTTGATGCGCAGCGGCAGGTCCTTGGAGACGACGGTGACGTCGTACCCCTCGGCCTGGAGGTTCCGCGCGACGGCGAGGATCCGTGAGTCGTTGTCCCCCAACCTGTAGCCGGCGGGCAGGACGCCGGGGTCGGAATGGTTGAGTTCGACACGCAGGGTGCCGCCCAGGTCCCCGATGGGGAGCGGGGCGTCCAGGCGCCCGTACCGGACCCGGAAGTCGTCCAGGAGGCGCAGGGCCTGCCGGGCGAAGTAACCGAGCTCCGGATGGTGCCGCTTGGCCTCCAGTTCCGTCACGACCACGATCGGGAGCACGACCTCGTGCTCCTCGAACCGTGACATGGCGTTGGGGTCGGCCAGCAGGACGCTGGTGTCGAGAACATAGGTGCGCCGGTCGGAAAGGCGGCGCTTCGTGCTTGTCACCACGGAAGGACAGACCCCCTCGGAAGACCCCTGTGAGGTCGGGGTGCGACGGAACCGGTGTCGCTGCGGAATGGGACCGGGTGCGGGCCGCCGTGCGCGGGCCGAACCACGGCCCTCCGCTTCTCCCGTACGTGTCCCGCACGGTCGTCCTGGTGCAAGGGGCCTCCCGGGTGGCGGTCTCCGTGCCGCTCACTTCACCAGGGATATGCCCTCGAACGGGGTCGGCCATGCCAGGGCGGATGACGACGTGTTCGTGAACACGAGGTGATCGGTTCCGACCGGATTCCGGGAGGGTCCGTCAGGGGTGCCGCGCCGGGCTCAGCTTCCGTAGCGCCGGTGCCGGGCGGCGTAGTCGCGCAGCGCCCGCAGGAAGTCGACCTTGCGGAAGGCCGGCCAGTGCACTTCGCAGAAGTAGTACTCGGAATGGGCGCTCTGCCACAGCATGAATCCGGACAGCCGCTGCTCGCCGCTGGTGCGGATCACCAGGTCCGGGTCGGGCTGGCCGCGCGTGTACAGGTGCTCCGAGATGTGCTCGACGTCGACGATCTCCGCGAGCTCCTCGAAGCTCGTCCCGCGGTCCGCGTGCTCCAGGAGCAGCGAGCGGACCGCGTCCGCGATCTCCTGCCGGCCGCCGTACCCCACCGCCACGTTCACGAGTATCCCCGTGTTGGCGTGGGTGGCCTGCTCGGCCTCCTTCAGGACGGACTGGGTCCGCGCGGGCAGCAGGTCCATCGTGCCGACGTGGTTCACCCGCCAGCGGCCGTCGGCGGCGAGCGAGCGGACGGCGTTCTCGATGATGCCGAGCAGCGGGACGAGCTGCTCCTCGGGCCGGTTCAGGTTGTCGGTGGAGAGCATCCAGAGCGTGACGACCTCGACGTCGGTCTCGGCGCACCAGCCGAGCAGCTCCTGGATCTTGTCCGCGCCGGCCTTGTGTCCCTGCTCGGGGGTCCCGCCGGACGCCTTGGCCCAGCGGCGGTTCCCGTCGAGGATGACCCCGATGTGCTTGGGCACCTGGGCATGGTCGAGGCGGCCTTCCACCCGGCGTGCGTAGAGCCCGTACACCAGGTCGCGCAGGTTCACCGTTCTTTACCCCTCCGTGCAGCGGCGGGTCCGCCAGGCATCGGCGGTCCGCAGGCCGCCACACTACTGCGCACGGGCGACAGGCTCCCAGCCCGGGACTGTCACAAGTCCGTGATAAGCAGAGATACGTGACTGATTCCCCCCTGTACCGCGCCGCCGCGGACCGCTACGACGCCATGGAGTACCGCCGCTCGGGCCGCAGCGGCCTCAAGCTTCCCGCGATCTCCCTCGGCCTCTGGCACAACTTCGGCGACGACCGCGCGCTCGACACCCAGCGCGCGATCCTCCGCCGCGCCTTCGACCTCGGCGTCACCCACTTCGACCTGGCGAACAACTACGGGCCGCCGCCCGGCTCCGCCGAGCTGAACTTCGGCAAGCTCTTCGCCCAGGACTTCGCGCCCTACCGCGACGAGCTGATCATCTCCACCAAGGCCGGCTACGAGATGCACCCCGGCCCGTACGGCGAGTGGGGCTCCCGCAAGTACCTGCTGTCCTCGCTCGACGCCTCCCTGAAGCGGATGGGCCTCGACCACGTCGACATCTTCTACTCGCACCGCTTCGACCCGGAGACCCCGCTGGAGGAGACGATGGGGGCCCTGGCCTCCGCCGTCCAGCAGGGCAAGGCGCTCTACGTCGGCGTCTCCTCGTACACCAGCGAGCAGACCGCCGAGGCCGCCCGCCTCCTCCGCGAGATGGGCGTCCCCGCCCTGATCCACCAGCCCTCGTACTCCATGATCAACCGGTGGACCGAGGAGGACGGCCTCCTCGACACCCTGGAGGCGGCCGGCATGGGCTGCATCTCCTTCGTGCCGCTGGCGCAGGGGCTGCTCACCAACAAGTACCTGAAGGGCATCCCGGAGGGTTCGCGGGCCACCCAGGGCAAGTCCCTGGACCCGAACCTGCTCTCCGACGAGGTGCTGCGGCGCCTGCGCGGCCTCGCGGACATCGCGGAGCGGCGCGGGCAGTCCCTCGCCCAGCTGGCGCTCTCGTGGGTGCTGCGCGACGCGCGGATGACCTCGGCGCTGATCGGCGCGTCCAGCGTCGCGCAGCTGGAGGAGAACGTGGCCGCGCTGGCGGGTGCGCCGCTGACCGACGACGAGCTGGTGGAGATCGACTCGTTCGCGGTGGACACCCGGGGCGCGAACATCTGGGCGGGCCGGGGCTGAGGCCTCTCCGGGGCCCTGGCCGACCCGTTCGGAGTCGGCGGGGCGGCTCCCCCGAGTGGCCGGGGGACGGCTCCCCCGAGCGGCCGGGGACGCTGCCCTGAGTGGCCGGAGGTGACTCCCCGGAGTCGCCGGGGAAGGAAAAACGGGCCGGTCCGTGGGGGGGGATACGGACCGGCCCGAGGGGGGGTTTCCACCATAACCCTTCGATAGTCGTGTTGCGCGCCACGTACGCCGAACGATGCCCGTGGAATGCGCCGGATCCCGGGCGGGACAAGGGCTGTCGGCCCTCGTGGCGGGTTTGCGCCCCGGCGTGGCGGCGGAGTTCCGTCCCTCCCACGAGGGACCGGAGGGGCGGGGCGCCCCGTTGACGGGCGGGAGCGGCGGGTACGGCGTCAGGGGCGGGCCGTACGCCGGAGCAGGGTGACGCCGTCACGCCGGGCGACGACCTCGTAGCCGTACGTCCGCTCGGCCTCGGCGAGCTCGGCCTCCTGCCGGGCGAGCGGGTAGGGCCAGTGCCCCGAGGGGTACGGCCACGCCTCGGGCGCCCGTGTGTCGTGGACGATCCACTCGGCCGTCGGGGCCGGGATGCGCGCCGGGCTGTACCCGTACAGATCGCCGCCGACCGGGAAGGTCGGGAAGAGGACGACCGTGCAGCGGGCGGTGAGCTGCGGGGCGAGCCGGTTGGAGGCGGCGACGGTGGCGCCGTCGGGGATGCGGGCGAGCAGCGCGCGGGCCGCCTCGACGTGCGGGGTGGTGCGCCAGGTCGCCCGCTGCACGATCTGGGCCAGCGGGAACGACGGGATCAGGACCACGGTCACGGCGAGGACGGTGGCGAGCACGCCCCGCAGCTCCCGCCGGTCGGGGGCCCGGCGGCCGAGGACATCGACGAGGCCGGCGAAGACCACCGGCATGAGGATCGCGCTGTAGTGGAAGGACGTGCCCCAGTGGAAGCCGTTCTCGGAGAGCAGTCGCCAGCCCAGGGTGGGGACGGCGAGCAGCGCGAGCGGTGAGCGGAGCGCGAGCAGGGCCGAGGGGGCGAAGACCAGGATCAGGGTGACCGCCTTGGCCTCGGGGCGGAGCACGTCGAGCGGGGTGTGGGCGAGGGTGGCGAGCAGCGAGCCGTGGACGTCCGCGAGGTTCCCGCCGTGGGCGTAGCCGCCACCCGGGTTGGCGGCGGGCAGCAGGACCTTGATCTCCAGGAGCGAGCCGAGGACTCCGGCGGCGGCGGTGGCGAGACCGAGTTTCCGGGGCCCCTTGAGGGCGGTGTACACGCCGACGGCGGCGAGGGTGAAGCCCAGGTCCTCCTTGACGAGCAGCAGCGGCGCGGCCCGGGCGACGGCCTGCCGCCAGCGCTGCCGGGCGAGCGCCTCCAGGGAGAAGGAGAGCAGCGGGACGGCGAGCGCCACCTCGTGGAAGTCGAAGGCGGCGGCGGAGGCGATGCCCCAGCTCAGTCCGTATCCGGCGGCGACGGTGTGGGCGGCGGCCGGGCCGAGGACCTGGCCCGCCCGGCGGGCGAGCGGGACGACGGAGAGCGCGAGCAGCGCGGACTGGGCGAGCAGCAGGCAGAGCGGGGAGGGCCAGAGCCGGTAGAAGGGGGCGAGGAGGGCGAGGAGGGGGTGGAAGTGGTCGCCGAGCAGGTTGAAGCCCTCGCCGCGCAGGGGGACCACGGGGGCGCGGAGTTCGGCGTAGGCGCGGACGGCCTGCTCGAAGATGCCGAGGTCGTAGCCGGTGGTGCGCAGGAGTTGGTGGCGGCGTACGGCGACGGTCGCGTAGAGGACGCAGAGGGCGGCGGCCCAGGCCCAGGGAACGAGGGCGGGGCGGCGGTACCAGGGGGCGGGCGGCGCGGGCGTGGGGGCCGGTGCCGCCACGGGCAGTTCGGTATCAATTGTCCGCATGTGGGGCGATGCTAGAGAGGCCCTCTCACGGAAGGGCGGTGAACGCGCCGAGGAGCAGGCCGAGCAGCCCGCCGCCGAGCATGAACGGCCCGAAGGGGATCACCGAGGAGCGTCCGGCCCGGCCCAGCACGACGAGGCCGAGCCCGTACACCGCGCCGAGCAGGAAGCCCGCGAAGGCCCCGGCGAAGAGGACGCCCCAGCCGTACCAGCCGAGGGCCGCGCCGAGCGGCACCGCCAGCTTCACGTCACCGAAGCCGAGGCCGCTCGGGTTGACCAGGAAAAGCAACAGGTAGGCGCCGCCCAGGACGAGGGCGCCGAGCAGGGCGTGGGGCCAGGAACCGGCGTCGTACGGAAGGAGTTCGGCGCCGCCGAGGAGCAGCGGGACGGCGGCGGCGAGCGGCAGGGTGAGCCCGTCGGGAAGCCGGTGCACGCGCGCGTCGACGGAGGCCAGGAGGACGGCGAACGGCGCACCGAGCAGCCAGACCAGCAGCTCCGGCCGGGGTCCGCCGGTGGCGGCGGCGAGCGCGGCGCAGGCCAGGGCGGTGAGCAGGGGCGCGGTGAGCGGGGCGGCGGTCGTCGCGCAGTCGCGCCGGCCGGGTCCGCCGAGCCAGCCGCGCGCGGGCCCGGCGAGCGGGTGCCCGGCGGGGCAGTGGTCCCGCCACGGCTCCTCGGGAGCGACGGCAAGCCGGTACGCGGCACGCGGCACGAGCAGCCCGACGGCGGCCCCCCACAGGGCGGCGACGGCGATCACGGCGACGGCGAGGTCCACGGACCCGACCCTAGAGTCGGCGGACCGCTACGGTCTGGCGCATGGGGAAATGGAAGGACGGGACGGGGAGGCTGACCGTGTCCGGCGGGGCCGGGGTCCCGCTGGAGGTGGCGGCCGGATACCGGGCGCGGCGGCGGGGGCTGCTCGGGAGGGACGGGATCGCGGGGGCGCTGCTCATCGTCCGGACGAACAGCGTGCACACCTTCGGCATGCGGTTCCCGATCGACGTGGCCTACCTGGACCGCTCGTTCGAGGTCCTGTCCGTCGTCACGATGCGGCCGGGGCGGCTCGGCATGATCCGGCCGCGCGGCCGGCACGTCCTGGAGGCGGAGTCCGGTGCGATGGCGGGGTGGGGGCTGAAACCGGGGGTACGCGTGCGCGTGGACCTCACGGAGGGCCCGACCCGAGCAGGGTGAACGCCCCGTACACGGCCGACGCGAGGGCGAGCCCGCCGAGGACCGGGACCGCGGTCCGGGTCCGCAGCCGCGCGAGGGCCACGGCCGGCGGCAGCAGCAGTCCGAACGCGGGCATCATCAGACGCGGCCGGGACCCGAAGTACGCGGCGCCGACGAGCGAGACGAACACGACGCCGATCGTGTACACGAGCACCGGCAGCGGCTGCCGCTGCCGTACGCACAGCACGACCAGCCAGCCGAGCAGTGCGAGCGCCGCGCAGAGTCCGAGGGCGGCCGGCCACGGCAGGCCCGCGATGAACAGGGCGAGGGCGACGCCGCCGTCGATGGAGTTGCCCCAGGCGGCCTGGACGTCGAAGTAGGCGGTCACGGAGCCCTGGCGGACGCCGACGTACACGATGTAGGCGAGCCAGCCGAGCGGGGCGATCAGAACGCCGGCGAGGGTCCGCAGCGGCAGCCGCCGGTCCCGTACGAGTGCGACGAGGGCCGTGATCCCGAGGGCGGCGATCAGGGCGACGGCGGTCGGCCGGGTGAGCCCGGCGGCGGCGCAGAGGACACCGGCGAGGATCCAGCGACCGCGCAGCACCGCGTACAGGGACCAGGCGGCGAGCGCGGTGAAGAGGGTCTCCGTGTACGCCATCGACTGCACGAACGCGGTCGGGTACACCCCCCACAGCACGGCGAGCAGGACCCCGGCGCGGGGCCCGAAGGCGTGCTCGCCGCACTTGGCGATCCCCCAGGCGGCGGCGAGCCCGGCGGTCCAGGAGATCAGCAGTCCGGCGGTGGCCGCGTCCAGGGGCAGGACGGTGGAGACCGCGCGCTCCAAGGCCGGGAAGAGGGGGAAGAAGGCCAGGTCGGAGTGGAGGTCGCCGTTGGGCAGGGTGACCTCGTACCCGTAACCGTGCTCGGCGATGCGCACGTACCAGACGGAGTCCCAGCGGCCGTTGAGCCGGTGCAGCCCGTCCTTGCCGGTCGCGGCGGCGGTGATCGCGAGGACGACGAGGCCGATGAGCCGGGTGGCGGCGTACCCGCCGAGGGCGAGGACGGTGGGGCTGCGGAGACGGCTGGGAGGGCTGGGAGGGGACGCGGGCATGGAGCGATTATCCCGGGCGGCGGTGGGGACGGACGGGGCGGGCCTCTCGCTCGCCGCCCGCTTCCTGCTTCCGCTTCCTGCCTCCTGCCTCTGCCCCTGCCTCCTGCTCCCTGCTCCCTGCTCCCTGCTCCCTGCTTATCCCAGGGGTCGTATGCGGTCGAACCTGGCAGCCATGACGGGCCCGAGCTGGTGGACGATGGCGTGCCCGGGCTCCTGCGGGGCGGGCAGGTCGCCCAGGAACGAGGTGACGATGACCTCGTCGATGCCCAGGACCCCGCGGCAGCTCTGCTCCTCCAGGAAGGCGAGCGTGCGGCGCCAGTCGGCGGTGCCGCGGGCCTCTCCGAGGAACGAGCGGACCGTGTCCTGGACGACGTCCCAGAAGAACACGTGCGGCTGGACGCCGCCCTGATGGAAGACGTGCTTCTCGTACGCGCCCCGGAACTCGGGGATCCGGGTGACGAGGTCACTGACCAGCTGCACACTCGGGGCCACGCCCGGCGTCGTCGTCATCCGACCAGGATGCTCCCGCCGGGCGGGGCGACCGGCCGCTTTTGCGGTTTCCTGACGACACCTTTCGCCGGGTTTTCCACAGGGGGTGCGAAGTGTCGCTCTTCCGTGGATCGTTGGGCGTATGTACGAGTTGGCGATCCTCGCCAGGGGCGGGGTCCTCCTGACGGTCTGGGCGGTCGCGGCGGGCTGGTCCCCGGGCCGCCTGTCCGGCCGGCTGCGCCGGGACGGCTGGCAGCGGATCTGCCGGGGCGCGTGGGCGGCCCCGGGGAAGGAGACGGACTGGCGGGTGCGGGCGACGGCGCTGCAGTTGCTGCGCCCGGAACTGGTGTGCAGCCACGGGACGGCGGCGCGGCTGCACCGCATCGAGCGGCTGGGGGTGGAGGGGGCCGACCTCCTGGACTTCACGGTCCCGGCACCGGCGAGGTCGGTGCGCGGGGAACGGATACGGGTGCGGGCGACGACGTTCCTCACGGCCGGGGACCGGTCGATGCGGCGGGGGCTGCGGACGACGACACCGGCGCGGACGGTCGGCGACCTGATACGGGAGGCCGGCAGCCGGGAGGAGGCGGTGGTGGTCGCGGACTCGGCGCTGGCCCGGCGGGCGGTGGAGGGGGTGCGGCGCGGGGCGCTCGTCGGGTACGAGGACCTCGCGGCGGAACTCGCGGCGCCCCGGCGGGGTGCGGCCCGCGCGCGGTCGTGGCTGCGGCTGGCGGAGGGGGCGTCGGGCTCGCCCGCGGAGACGGTGGCCAGGCTCAGGATGGGGGACGCGGGGCTGCACCCGGAGGCGCAGCCGACGCTGCGCACGGCGGAGGGACGGGGGCTGCGCCCGGACTTCCTGTTCCGGGCGCAGGGGCTGGCGGTGGAGATCGAGGGGTACACGTTCCACGGCACGCGCCGGGCCCACGAACGGGACGTGGCGCGCTTCAACGCGCTCCAGTCCTGCCCGGAGATCCACCGCGTGCTGCGCTTCACGGCGGAGGAGGTGTTCCGCCACCCGGACCGCATGACCCACACGATCCGGGCGACGCTGGCGCTGCGGGGGTGCTAGGGCCTGTCGTCACACTCCCGTCGTCGCCCGAAGGACGGCCGCGTCGTGGGGCAGACGGGAGTGTGACGACAGACCCTAGGGGGCGGAGGTTCGGGGGAAGGAGATCTCGACGCGGCGGTTCTTCTTCCGGCCTTCCTCCGTGCCGTTGTCGGCGATGGGGTAGTCCTCGCTGTACCCGCGGATGTCGAAGGTCGTGCCCGGGTCGAGGGCGCGCGCGAGGACCTGCTGCACGGCGACGGCACGCTCCTTCGAGAGCTTCAGCCCGTGCTCGTAGGTCCCCAGGTTGTCGGTGAAACCGAAGACCCGGACGCGCCCGGAGCCCATCTTCCCGATCTCGGCGGCGATGGCGGCGATACGGGCGTGGGCGGCGGGGCTCAGCTTGGCGCTGTTCTTGGGGAACAGGACTTCGGCCTGCAGCGCGAAGGTCACGTCGACGTTGGTGTCCTGGCGGCGTTCCTGGCCGCCCTCCTCTTCGACGATCTGCTTGATGTCGAGGACTTTGGCGGGGGCGAGGGTGGCACCGTCGGGAAGCATCAGCCCCGGGGCGTCGGCGTCGATGACGGGCGGGGGCGAGGCGGTACCGGCGGGCCCGGGGGCGTCGTCGGCGTACGCGAGGGGCGGCCCGGAGAGCGACCCGAGGGCCACACAGACGAGCAGAACGGAGGCGAGGCGGCGGTGTGTCGTCGTCGTCATGGGGTCGCCTCAGGAGAGCTTGAGGGTGGCGGGTTCGAAAGTGGGGAGCTGGAAGGAGACTTCGGTTGTGGTGGTGGGGGGGGCGGGGAATTGCATGAAGATGTCGATCGAGTCGCCAGCTGACACGACGCCAAGGCCGGATGTTGTCAGTGGCCGCCCATCTGTGTCACGCAGCACGTAGTACCTCTTCCTCCCCACGGAATCGACAAGTGTTGCGCCTCCCAGCGAGGTGCCGTGCTTCACAACCTCCGTCTCGTCACCGCTGACTTGGGCCGGGACAGCGCTACCCGACTCCCCTGCGTTGGTCAGCCGACCCTTCACAGTAAGGAAGCCGCCGGCATCCCGTTCCACTGAACCGATGACAAGTGTCAGGCCCTTGCGGCCCTTGAGAAGAGCCAATGGCTCCGCAGGCGTCTCGGCAGTCTGCCCGCCGTGCCCTCCTTGGGTCTTCTGCGGAGCAGCCGTAGGAGTAGTTGGCTTGTCTGCCTGCGGCTGCTTGTCCGCCCCACAGCCGACCAGGAAGAGTGCCACTGAGGCAACAACGGTGACAGCCGCCATTTTGCGGCGACTCACTGTGTACTCCTTGTTCATGTACGCCCTTCCTTTACTCATCGCCACATGTCATTTGGACAGCCGGACGGCGAAAAGGTCAGCAGCATCGGGGAGGGTGGGATTCTCCGGGTCAATCTCCCACGCTGCGCCGTCGCACGCGAGTCCCAAGATCGCCCCCTTACCCTCCTCCGGATCAGCTGTTTCAGTCGGAGGGGGTTCGGGATCCAAGGTGGGCTCCGGCTCTGTAAAAGTACAGAGGGGCTCAATCACAGCTTCAGCCGACGCCGTTGCATCTCGAGGCTTCTGATCCATGGTGCGGACCGTCACGCTGAAGCCCCTTCTTTCCGAGCCAAGTGACACACAACCGTCACTTGAGAGTCGGGCCATATTGCGAGCCGCGAACACCGCAGCCTGCTCACAGGGAGAAGGGCCAACATCTGCCTCGCCGTTAAGGAATCCTCTCCATTGACCAGGGTCCAGGATTACCTCAAGCCAGCCCTCTCGCAGTCGCCCTCGGGCGTCCTGTGCAGCCGCAAGAGCTGCCGCATCGGCAGCGGTTTGCGCGTCACTCCGGGTCGATGCAGCCTGCGCCACCAGGAAGTAGGCGAATGCCAGGAACAAGAGCCCCGCCACGACGGCAATGTAGACCGGAAAGGCCTGACCCGAATCTCTGCCCCTACGACGCACTACTCGCCAGTCAACTCGGCGATCTTCTCCGTGATGGCGGTCTTGATCGACTGCCCGATATCCGTCCCCGTAATGGCCACCACAATCGCCACCACCACCACAATGATCCCCAAATACTCCACCGCCGTCTGCCCCCGGTCCCTCCCCCCGGCGGGTGTCCGGGAGGTGAGCCACACTCGGGTTCTTGTCACGGCCTTCAGCATCGCGTCGTTCATCGTGGTCCCCTCCGCGTTCGGACGCCTGCGTTCGGGCTTCGTGCGCCGACGGGCGGGTCGGCGGACAGGGGCCCGTCATCGGGTGGGCCTCAGGACGCGGGTCACGGCGATCCCGTCCATCAGCTCCACCCCCCTCACACTCAGTCCGCACTCTGGCACATCGAGTTGCGCGGCCGAAGCCGTTTCCCCCGAATATGTCACCGCGCTCACTCCCCCGTCACCGCCCCGAAGTCCGTCCCCGTGCCCAGGAACAGCCCCGCCCCCAGCAGGATCATCGTCGCCGGGACCATCAGCGTCGTGATCACCATCGTCGCCTTCGGCACCGCCTTCGCCGCCTTGCGCCGCGCGTTCTGCGCGTCCGTCCGGCGCATGTCGTTGGCGATCTGGATGAGCGTGTCGACGATCGGCGCCCCCAGCTCCTCCCCCTGCTGGAGCGCCGTCACGAACTGGGCCACCTGCTCGGAGTCGTTCCGCCGCCGCAGCTCGTCGAAGGCCTGACGGCGGCTGACACCCATGTCCATCTGCCGCAACGTGATGCGGAGTTCGTCCGCCCACGGCCCCTCGTACTTCTCCGCCACCCGTTCGAGCGCCTGCCGGAACCCGAGCCCGGCCGAGACCACGACGGCGAGGACGTCGAGGAAGTCGGGCAGCGTCCGCTCGATCTGGTCCTTGCGGATCCGCACCGCCGACCAGATCCCCACCTCCGTCCAGAACGCCCCGAACGCGAAGAGCAGGACCGCGACCAGGAACGACCCCTTCGACAGCATCAGCAGGCCGCCCAGCACCCCCAGGAAGCCGTAGACCGCCCGCCGCGCCCCGTACCGGTCGATGGTCAGTCCGCCGGGGTTCCCGGCGAGGTCGATGCGACGGCGCACCGCGTTGACGCGCTTGGGGCCCATCAGCCGCAGCACCGCCGGCGACCAGCGCATGCCCAGGCGGTCGACCGCCGAGTCGACCGCGCCGGTGCGCGTCGCACCGACCTCCAGGGCGAGCCTGAGGTCGTCGGGAAGCTTGGCGTCGGCCCGGTAGAGCCGCAGCCCGTAGCCGATGCCCGCGACGGCGAGCCCGGCGAGGAGGGCGAGGAGGAGGTCCACGGCGCGGCCCCTATACGTCGATCTTCGAGAAGCGGCGGATGGCGACGAAGCCCACCCCGTACAACGCGAACGCCGCGATCACGGCGAACTGCCCGATGCCCGAACCGGTCATCCGGTCCAGCGCCCCGGGCTGCATGTTGTCGATGAGGAGGAGGGAGCCGACGCCGATCACGGGGACGGAGTACGCGGTCATGCTCACCTGCGACAGCTGGGTGCGGACCTCGCGCCGGGTCTCCTTGCGTTCCTCCAGGGTCTCGGTGAGGTTCCGCAGGGAGGAGACGACGGTGCCGCCGGCCCGGTTGGCGAGCACCAGGGTGGTGACGAGGACGACGAGTTCGCGGGAGGGAAGGCGTTCGGCCAGCTCCCCGAGGGCGTCGTCGAGGGACGTGCCGACGGCCAGCTGCTGGGCGACCTTCTCCAGCTCGTCCCCCGCCGGCGCCTCCAGTTCGTCGGCGGCCAGGCTGAGCGCCATCCGCAGGGCGAGCCCCGCCTGGGTGGCGTTGGCCAGGATGCGGGACAGCTCCGGCAGCTGGTTGATGAACTTCTCGATCCGCTTCTGCCGCTGCCAGTTGAGGAAGCCCATCGCCACCCACACACCGAGCAACCCGCAGATCGGGCCGAAGAACGGCGACAGTGCCGCCTGACCCACCACCCACAGCACCGCCACCGTCGCCGCGAGCGCCACCGTGAACTCACCGGGCGTCACGTCCAGACCGGTGGCCGCGATCCGCAGTTCCAGCTTCCGGCCGAGGGCCGTCCGCCGGACCCGCCGGTCGACCCCCCGGAAGCGCCGCCGCCGGCGGCCGGTGGCCTCGGGGACGCCGGAGTCGTCCAGGCGGGCCACGAGCGCCGCGTGCCGGCGGGCCCCGCTCGCGTACGACTGCACGCCGACGACGCCGAGTACGGCGGCGAGCAGCGTCACGCCCACCGTCAGCCAGAAGGGGTCCGTCATCACTCGGCCTCTCGGGTGGTCAGATACGCGTCGTCCGCCGCCACGCCGAAGGCCTGCGGGATGGGCTGGCCCGCCAGGTAGAGGCGTTCGGCGACCCGCCGGGGCAGCGGGTGGTAGGTGAACTGTCCGTACACCCGCCCGTCGGCGGCGAGCGGCTGTGCCTGGAAGCGGCAGACCGTGGCGAGCAGGAAGCGTTCCCGCCCGTGCGAGGCGAGGACGGAGATCTCGGTGATCCGGCGGGTGCCGTCGGGGTGCCGGGTGAGTTGCACGAGGACGTCGACGGCGCTGTTGATCTGGTCGCGCAGCGCCTCGAACGGGACCTTGACCTCCGACATGGAGGCCAGGGTCTGGAGGCGCATCAGGGCGTCCTCGGCGGAGTTGGCATGGACGGTGGCGAGCGAGCCGTCGTGGCCGGTCGACATGGCCTGGAGCATGTCGAGGGTCTCGCCGCCGCGGACCTCACCCACGATGATCCGGTCGGGGCGCATACGCAGGGAGTTGCGGACGAGGTCGCGGATGGAGATGGCGCCCCGGCCCTCGATGTTCGGCGGGCGCGCCTCCAGGCGGATCACGTGGGACTGCTGGAGCTGGAGTTCGGCCGAGTCCTCGATGGTGATGATGCGTTCGCCGTCGGGGACGAGGCCGGAGAGGGCGTTGAGGAGGGTGGTCTTGCCGGTGCCGGTGGCGCCGGAGACGATCAGGTTGAACTTGGCCTGCACCAGCCCGGAGAGCAGCAGCAGCATCTGCTCGTCGAGGGAGCCGAGGCCGATCATCTCGTGCAGCGTGTACGCGCGGGGGAAGCGGCGGATGGTGAGGGTGGCCCCGGTGAGGGAGAGCGGCGGGATGATGACGTTGACGCGCTCGCCGGAGGGGAGGCGGGCGTCGACCATCGGGTTCGACTCGTCGACGCGCCGGTTGACCGTGGACACGATCCGCTCGATGGTCTGCATCAGCTGGTCGTGGGAGGCGAAGCGGAGCGGCAGGAGTTCGACGCGGCCGTTGCGCTCGATGAAGATCTGGTCGGGGCCGTTGACCATGATCTCGGTGATCGAGGCGTCTTCGAGGAGCGGTTCGAGTACGCCGAGCCCCAGCGCCTCGTCGACGACGCGGCGGATCAGCTGGGAGCGCTCGGCGGTGGAGAGGACCGGGCCCTCGCGGCTGATGATGTGGCCGAGGACGCGCTCCAGGCGGGCGCGCCGTTCGGCGGCCGCGAGCGCGGACATCTCGGTGAGGTCGATCTCCTCCAGGAGCTTGGCGCGGAAGGAGGCGACGAGGTGGCTGTCCTCCCGGGCGGCGGCGTTGCCACTGTGCTCCTCGGGGGCGTTGATCCGGGCGCGCAGGCTCATGGCAGGTCCTCCTGAGGCGTCTCGGGCATCGGCATGGTGGCGGTCTTCGTGACGGCGCCGAAGCCGTCCCAGAAGGGCACGACGGAGGGGATGGTGACACTGACGGTGTAGACGGCCTCTCCGTCTCCCCCACCGGCGCTGACGGTGGAGCGCTCCGCGACCCATCCGCTGACAGCCGCGCGGGCGGCCGCCTCGGGGCTCGTCGCCTCCTCGTCGTCGCCGGCCGCGCGGGCGGCGGCGCGGGCCGCCGTGCCCGCCTGCTGGGCGGCGTACGCGGCGATGCCGAGCTGGAGGCCCGCGAGCCCGACGAGCAGCAGGATCGGAAGGAACCCGAGGTACTCGATGGCGGCCTGGCCCCGGTCGCGAAGCGTCTTGGCCCGGCCCCCACGCCCCCGCATCGCCCCCCTCACCGCTCCTCCCCCTCGTACACCGCGCCCGCCTTCCCCCGTACCGTGAACAGCCCGCCCACTCCCGGGACCAGGACCGGGACCCTGATCGCCACGACCGCGTTCGCCATGCCGCCGTCCACCGAGCAGCTCGGGCTCGCGCCCGCCGCCCAGGCGCCGTCGAGGTGTCGCAGGGCGGCCTCGCTCCAGTCGTCGTCCACCGCGCACGCCCGCGCCGCCTCGTCCGCCGCGTTCCCCGCGAGGGTGTACGTGTAGCCGACCAGGACGACCTGCCAGAGCAGGGCGAGGGTGAGCAGGATCAGCGGCACCATGCCGAGGAACTCGACCGCCACCTGCCCCCTGTCGTCCCGGTCGGTACGCATCGGTCAGCGGCCTCCCGTGCGGCGGCGGAGGCCCAGCGAGCCGCGGTCGCCCGCGCGGGCGAGCTGCTTGCCGGGCTGGGCCGCCGTCTGGGCGGGGGCGCCGACCAGGCCGAGTTCGCCCGCGAGGGCCCAGATCGCCTGCTTGACCGTCGACTTGGCGTCGAGTTCGTGCAGCTTGCCCGCGTCGACGACGGCCTGGAGTTCCTTGAAGTTCGCGGGGACGGCGACGCCCGCGACCCGGGTGCCGGTGATCTTCTGGACGAGGGGCGGCTGGATCTCGGTGGAGCGGTGGTGGCGGTTGACGAGGGTCACCGTCTCCTCCGCCTTGCGGACCTGGAGCCGTTCCCACATGCGTACGGTCCGCTTGGCGGCGCGGACGGAGACGACGTCGGGGGTGGCGACGAGGAGCGCGGTGTCGGCCATCTCGATGGCGGCGGCGTTGGCGCTGTTGAGCTGGGAGCCGCAGTCGACGACGACGACCTCGTGGCGGCCGCGCAGGGCGCTGACGACCTGGCGGGCGGCGCGGTCGGAGACCTCCTCGCCGCGCTCGCCCTCGGCGGGGGCGAGGAGCAGGGAGAGCCCGGTCTCGTGGACGTAGACGGCGTCCTGGAGGACGCGGGGCGAGATGTCGGTGATGGCGGCGAGGTCGGCGACCGAACGGCGGAACTGGACGTCGAGGTAGGAGGCGATGTCGCCGCTCTGGAGGTCCATGTCGACGAGGGCGACGGTCCGTCCGGAGGCGCGGGCGGCGAGGGCGAGGTGGACGGCGGTGACGGTGGCGCCGACGCCACCCTTGGCGCCGCTGACGGTGACGACGGTGCCGCCGGGGCCGCTGATCTGCTCGGCGCCCGCGCCGAGGTGGCGGCGGACGCCGAGCGACCACTGCGCGGCGGCCTGGACGCGGCTGGCGAGTTCCTCGTAGCCCAGCGGGAGGGTGACGAGACCGCGCGCGCCGGAGTCCATGGCGGCGGAGAAGAGGACGGGGCTGGCGTCGGCGGTGATGAGGACGACGCCGACGGCGGGGAAGCGGAGGGCGACCTCGCGGACGAGTTCGAGGGCGGGGACGGGCCCGATCCGCTCGTGGACGAGGACGACCTCGGGCAGCTCGTCGAGGGAGGCGGCGGCGAGCCGCGCGAGGGTGTCGACGAGCTGGGTCGAATCGGTGACCGGCGGGGCGGGCTCGGCATCGGGAAGCTGCCCGATGAGGGTACTGACGGACCGGGCCGCGTCGGGGTCACCGACGGCCGGCAGGATCCTGGTGGTCATACCGGCCTCACTTGTCCTTTTCGAGCGTGTAGGTGCGGTCGCGCTGGTCGGCAGGGGCGCCGCCGGTGGTGGGGGCGACCAGGGCGAGGCGTACGTGCTCGGCGAAGGACTCGGCGTACGCGACGCGCTGGGCGTCGAGGGTGGAGAGGGCGAAGGAGATGGGCACGGCCTCGTTGGTGCGTCCGGCGCGGCCCGCGCTGTCGCCGATCGGGGTGAGCTTGCCGACGTCGAGGACGCGGGCGCCGGCGACGATCATCCGGGACTGGGCGGCCTCGCCCTTCTTGTCGCCGGAGAAGGTGGCGTAGATGTTGACGGTGGCGCCCGCGTTGATCTTTCCCGCGACGCCGGTGGCGGCGTCGATCATGATGGCGATCTCCTGCTGGCCCGGCTGGAGCGCGGGGCGTTCGACGATCATGTCGGTCTGGAGGAGGGAGCCGGCCTTCAGTTCGGTGACGGCGATCTTGCCCTCGATCTGGCGGAGATCGGTGACGGCGGTGGCGGAGAGCCAGCGCTTGGGCATGGAGATCTTCTCGAACTGGTTGGGCCTCAGGGCGGCGTACGGGTCCACGTCGCTCTTGATCCGGTACGCGGTGGTCTCCGGCCCGACCTTGGAGTTCACGTCGCTGATGACGGCGAGCACACCGGCGAACGCGCCGAGGGCGCACAGGACGGACAGCAGCAGCAGGATGACGCCGCGGCGCTGGCGGGAGTTCATGGCCGTACTACCTCGATCGGAGACGTGGGTCCGGACGGACGGGGTTGGGGATCGCGAAGCCGGGGACTCCGGCGGCACGTGGTGCCGTTCATGACGCCGTTCACGGCGCCGCGTCCGGCGCGGGGGCCGGCGCCGACTGTGCCGGGACCGGCGCGGCGCAGAACCCGCAGCGGTCCCCGATGAGTTCCATGGCGCACCAGCGGCAGGTCTCGCGCCGTACGGAGGAGACCAGCTGGTAGAGAACGGGCAGGTCGGGGAGGTACGCGGTGAACTCGACGAGCTTGCCGGTGCCCCACCAGCCGGCCGACGCCGCGGGCAGCGGGGCCTCCTGGACGGCGCCCTGGATCCGCCACCGGGGTACGAGGGTGCCGGTGGGCCAGTCGGTCTGGAGCTGACCCCGGGCCAGGATGAGTTCGGTGGTGAACTCGGGTCCGGCGAGGGGTTCTTCGCCGTTGCCGACGCGAACGATCTGCGGGGTGGGTCCGGCGAGGACGGCGAAGTGGGCGCCGGGCAGCCAGCCCTTGAGGTGGGAGCCGAGGCTGACGGGGACGCGGTCGAGCCGGGAGACGGAGCCGAGGACGGCCCCGGCGTAGATGTAGTGGGCGAGCAGCCGGGCGGCGGAGGCGAGGACGCCGGGGCTGAAGTCGCAGCCGGCCAACTGTCGTAGCTGCCGGACGAGTACGGCCGCGCCGAGGGGTGGCAGGTCGGTGCGGACCAGGGCGATCCGGTCGCTTTCGAGCAGGGCGCGGACGGCGCGCAGCCGGTGCTCGACGTCGGCGGGGGCGGAGGTCGGGCAGACGACGACCACGTGCCCGTAGCGCGCGAGGAGTTGCTGCATGTCGGCGATCGAGGCGTCGAGCGACTGGGACTCGGGGGGCGGGAGGACGGTGGCGTGCGGGGTCCCGGGGTCGGTCGGCGGCAGCGCCAGGTCGGCGCTGGTGACCGCGATGGCTGTCGGCACGTCGGACCCCCCGTCCCCGCCGGCCTCCCGCGTCCCGGGGGCCGCGGATCACTTACCGCGTTCACGGCGTCACCGCAGGGTGCTGCCGCCTCTGCAGCCTATCCACGACCCCCGGGGTGGTGAACACACAATCCGCCAAGCTCCCTCCTTTTCTTCGAGGTCGGGGCCCCCGGGCCGACCCCTCCGCCGCCCCGATCCGTCCTCGATCCCTCCACCCGCCCGAACAGCGCTTGTTGCCAGAGGTCTTGACAACGCGATTGGTCTGGACCAGCTTGTTGCGACAGCGGTGGCCACCGTCCGCACTCCCCCGAACCCCCCGCACTTCCCCCAGCACCCCCTCCGTACGACGACGTACGGCACCTCCACATCCCCAACTCCCCCACCGGAGGATGCACGTGGACCGCACCACCACCCGCCCGTACGGTCGCCGCAGGCTGGCCGGAGCCCTCGCGCTCGCCGTCGGCTCCGGGCTCGTCCTCGTCGGCGGAGCCGGCACCGCGCAGGCGGCGGACGTCAACGTCGCCAAGAACGCCGGATTCGAGAACGGCCTCGCCAACTGGGCCTGTTCCGCCGGAAGCGGCGCCGCCGTCTCCACCCCGGTCCGCACCGGCGCGGGCGCCCTGAAGGCCGCCCCGGCCGGGCTCGACAACGCCAAGTGCGTACAGACCGTGACGGTGAAGCCCAACTCGACGTACACGCTGAGCGCCTGGGTCCAGGGCGGTTACGCCTACCTCGGCGCGAGCGGCACCGGGACCGGCACCGGCACCGTCTCCACCTGGACGCCCGACAGCCCGTCCTGGAAGCAGCTGACCACCACCTTCACGACCGGGGCGAGCACCACCTCGGTCGAGATCTACACCCACGGCTGGTACGGGACCTCCCCGTACCTCGTCGACGACGTCAGCGTCTACGGCCCCGACGGGGGCGGCGGCCAGGACCCCGACCCGGTCGTCCCGTCCACCCCGGTCGGTCTCGCCGCCGGTTCGGTCACCACCGGCTCGGTCACCCTGAGCTGGGGCGCGGTCTCCGGCGCCACCGGCTACAAGGTGTACCGGGACGGCGCCAACCCGCAGGCGTTCACCGGCACCTCGGCCACCGTCACCGGACTGACCGCCGACACCGCGTACCAGTTCCAGGTCGCCGCCACGAACTCCGCGGGCGAGTCCGCGAAGTCCACCGCCGTGTCGGCCCGGACCGCCAAGCCCACCGACCCGGGCCCCGGCCCGGCCGTGCCCAAGCACGCCGTGACCGGCTACTGGCAGAACTTCGACAACGGCGCCGCGAAGCAGAAGCTGCGGGACGTCCAGGCGGCGTACGACATCATCGCGGTCTCGTTCGCCGACTCGACGACCACGCCGGGCCAGATCACCTTCAACCTCGACCCGGCCGTCGGCTACACCTCGGCCGCCGACTTCAAGGCCGACATCGCGGCCAAGAAGGCCGCGGGCAAGTCCGTGATCCTCTCGGTCGGCGGCGAGAAGGGCAACGTCACGATCAACAGTGACGCCACCGCGACCGCCTTCGCCGACAGCGCGTACGCCCTCATGCAGGAGTACGGCTTCAACGGCGTCGACATCGACCTGGAGCACGGGGTCAACGCGACCTACCTGACCAAGGCGCTGCGCCAGCTCTCCGCCAAGGCGGGCTCCGGCATGGTCCTGACGATGGCCCCGCAGACCATCGACATGCAGAGCACCGGCACCGAGTACTTCAAGACCGCGCTCGCCGTGAAGGACATCCTCACGGTGGTCAACACCCAGTACTACAACAGCGGTTCGATGCTCGGCTGCGACGGCAAGGTCTACAGCCAGGGCTCGGTGGACTTCCTCACCGCGCTCGCCTGCATCCAGATCCAGGGCGGTCTCTCCCCGTCCCAGGTCGGCCTGGGCGTCCCCGCCTCCACGCGGGGCGCGGGCAGCGGCTACGTCGACCCGCAGGTCGTGAAGAACGCGCTCGACTGCCTGACCAAGCTCACCGGCTGCGGCACCTACAAGCCGGCGCAGGCCTGGCCGACGCTGCGCGGCGCGATGACCTGGTCGACCAACTGGGACGCGACGGCCGGCAACGCCTGGTCGAACGCGGTGGGCCCGCACGTGCACAACCTGCCGTAACGGTCCGGAAGGACCGGAGCGAGAACAGCGCAGCGCCGCCGCTCCTCCGGCGGCGCTGCGCCGTTTCGCCACGCGGCCGCCTGACGCGAGGCGTACGCGGTCGCCTCACGCAGGCTTACGCGGTCGCCTCACGCGGGGCCCACTCGGTCGCCTCACGCAGGCCTACGCGGGCAGGTAGTGGCGCAGCACCGGGTCGAGGAAGCGGATCCACTCGTCGACCCGGGCGGCTCGGCGGCCGTCGAGCTCGCAGTCGTAGACCGAACCGTCGTAGAGGGTGACGACGACGCGGAGCACCCGTTCGCGCCGGACGCGCTCGTACCGCACGGCCCCGATCTCGCTCCAGAGGAACTCGGCCTCCTCGCCGAAGAAGTGCAGGACCACCCCGCTCCCGTCGACGACGATGCCGGAGTTCCGGTCGGCCGCGGCGAAGTCCGGCGCGGGCGCCGGCGGCGCGGTGGGCGGCGGCGGCACGTAGAAGGTGGGGGGATGCGGTACGGGGAGGGCGCCGGGCGCGGGTACGGAGGCGGGTACGGCGTCCTGGACACCGGCCGTACGGGTGGGCAGCGAGTGGCGGGGCGGTACGGCGTCCTCGGGCGCGGGGGTACGCGCCGGGACCGCGGCGGCGGGCGCGACGCCGAGCACCGGCAGCGCGTCGAAGGGCGTCACGCGAGGGTCGGGCGTCACGGACGGAGTCACGGACGGAGTCACGGCGGGCGGGACGACCGGTGCCACAGCCGGCAGCACGGACGCCGCACCCGCACCCGTTTCCGAATCCGAATCCCCATCCAAGTCCGTATCCATACCGCCCACCCCACCCCCCGCCATCAACTCGTCCAGCAGGCCGTCCGGCGTGGGTCGTTCGGCCGGGTCCTTGGCCAGGCAGCGGCCCACCAGCCCGCGCAGCGCCTCCGGGACGGCGTCGAGGTCGGGGGCCTCGTGCACCGAGCGGTACATGAGGCCCATCGGCGTACCGCCTCCGAAGGGCCGTCCGCCGGCCGCGGCGACGAGGACGGCGCCGAGCGCGAACACGTCGGCGGCGCCGGTCACTTCCTCCCCGAGGGCCTGTTCGGGGGCGAGGTAGCCGGGGGTGCCGAAGGCCGAGCCGGTGGCGGTGAGGCGGGTCGACTCGACGGCGCGGGCGATGCCGAAGTCGAGGACGCGGGGCCCGTCGGGGGCCATGACGATGTTGCCGGGCTTGAGGTCGCGGTGGACGAGCCCGCAGGCGTGGATGGCCTCCAGGGCCTCGGCGAGCGCGGCCCCGAGCGCGCGCAGCCCCTCCTCGTCCATGGGGCCCTCCGCGGCGAGGAGTCCGGAGAGCGTGGGTCCCGGGATGTAGGCGGTGGCGAGCCAGGGCGCGTCGGCCTCGGGGTCGGCGTCGACGACCTGCGCGGTGTGGAATCCGCCGACCTGGCGGGCGGCGGCGACCTCGGCGCGGAAGCGCTCGCGGAAGGACGGGTCGGCGGCGAGTTCCGGCCTGGCGACCTTGACGGCGACGGCACGGCCGCCGCGCGACCGGGCCAGATAGACGGTGCCCATGCCGCCTTCGCCCAGCTTGTGCTCGATGACGTATCTGCCGATGAAGGTCCCCACGCGGGACAGTATGGCCGAACTCCCCACCTTGACCGGGTCATGACACAGCCTCACCATGTGCCCCGGACACCCGCACGAGTTTGTCGCACACCCCCACACTCCCCACCCAGGAGACACCATGCGACGTCCCACCCGCGGCAGAAGGTCCGCCACCCTCGCGGCCCTCGTGGCGCTCGCCCTCGCGGCGCCCCTCTCCGCCCTCGCGACCACCCCCGCCGGGGCCGACCCGGCACCGACCGCCGCCCGCGTCACGCCGGGGGCCGAGGAGGTGATCCGGCAGTACGAGGTGGCCGGTCCCGCCACCCCGGCCGCCCGCACCGCGCTGGCCGCCACCGGCGTCTCGATCGACGAGGTCGACGCCCGCTCGGTGGTGGTCAGCGCCGACGCCGAGCAGCTGAAACGGCTCAAGGCGCTCGGCTACACCACCGTCGCGCTCCCCGCGCCCCCGGACCGGGGGACGGCGGCCAGGTCCGCGCTGGGCCCGCTGGACTTCCCGTCCGCGGACGCGAAGTACCACAACTACGCGGAGGCGAACGCGGAGATCGACCAGCGGATCGCCGCCTATCCGTCCCTCATGCGCAAGCAGGTCATCGGGAAGTCGTACCAGGGCCGGGACATCGTCGCGATCAAGATCAGCGACAACGTCGCGACCGACGAGAACGAGCCCGAGGTCCTCTTCACCCACCACCAGCACGCCCGCGAGCACCTCACCGTCGAGATGGCGCTCTATCTGATCCGCGAACTCGGCGCGGGCTACGGCACCGACCCGCGGATCACGAACGCGGTCGACGGCCGCGAGATCTGGATCGTCCCGGACCTCAACCCGGACGGCGGCGAGTACGACATCGCGAGCGGCTCCTACCGCAGCTGGCGCAAGAACCGGCAGCCCAACTCCGGCTCCTCGTACGTCGGCACGGACCTGAACCGGAACTGGGACTTCAAGTGGGGCTGCTGCGGCGGCTCCTCGGGCTCGAAGAGCTCGGAGACGTACCGCGGGGCGGCGCCGGAGTCCGCCCCCGAGGTGAAGGTCGTCGCGGACTTCGCGCGCTCGCGGGTGATCGGCGGGAAGCAGCAGATCACCGCGGCCATCGACTTCCACACGTACAGCGAGCTGGTGCTCTGGCCCTTCGGCTGGACGACGGCGAACACCACCACGGGCATGACCCAGGACGACCGCGACGCCTTCGCGACCGTCGGCGGCCGGATGGCCGCGAGCAACGGCTACACGCCCGAGCAGTCCAGCGACCTCTACATCACGGACGGCTCGATCGACGACTACCTCTGGGGCACGCAGAAGATCTTCGCGTACACCTTCGAGATGTACCCGTCCTCGTCGTCGGGCGGCGGCTTCTACCCCCCGGACGAGGTCATCGACCGCGAGACGAGCCGCAACCGCGACGCGGTCCTCCAGCTTCTGGAGAACGCTGACTGCATGTACCGCTCGATCGGCAAGCAGGCGCAGTACTGCGCGGCCTGACGGACCGTGCACGAGGAGGTGCCCCCGGCCGGACGGCCGGGGGCACCTCCCCGCGGGTCGGAGGGCCCGTCTCAGCCCAGCACCGCCAGCGCGTCGATCTCGATCAGGAGGCCGGGCGGGAGGCCGACGTAGACCGTCGTGCGGGCCGATGCCGGGGCCTTGAGGGACTCGTTCTCGAAGTACTCGTTGTAGATCGCGTTCATCTCGGCGAAGTGGTCCACGTCCGTGAGGTAGACGCGCATCATCATCACGTCGTCCCAGCTCGCGCCGCCCTCCTCCAGGATCGCCTTGACGTTGGCGAAGGTCTGGAGGGTCTGCTCGCGCAGGGTCGGGCCCGCGACCTTCGGCGCCTCGCCCTCGACGGCCGGCAGGAAGCCGACCTGGCCGGCCACCTGGAGGATGTCGCCCTTCCTCACGCCGTGCGAGAACTTCGCCGGCGGCGCGGTGTGCGTGGCGGGGGTCAGGGCGGTCTTCTCGGTCATTCCGTGTCCTTGGCCTTGGTCGGGGCGGTGCCGGAGTACTCCCGGCTGATGTCGTCCGCGGTGCGGCGCACCTGCGGGAGGAGGGTGAGGAGTTCCTCGGCCGTGACGACCACGTTGGGCGCCGAGACCGACATCGCGGCGACGACGCGCCCGTCGGCGCCGCGGATGGGGGCGCCGACGCAGTTGATGGACTCCTCGTGGCCGCCGAGGTCGGTGGCCCAGCCCTGTTCGCGTACGGTCGCCAGCTCCTTGAGGAAGGCGGCGGCGTTCGGCGTCGAACGGGGCGTGTACGGGGGGTAGTCGAGCTTCGCGGCGACGGCGCGGCGCTCGGGTTCCGGCAGGTCGGCGAGGAGCAGTTTCGCGACGGCGGCGACGGTGATCGCGACGGGCTTGCCGATGCGGGAGTACATGCGGACCGGGTAGCGGCTCTCCACCTTGTCGATGTAGAGGACCTCGCCCTCCTCGTACACGGCGAGGTGCACCGTGTGCCCGATCCGCTCGTTGAGGGCGGTCAGGTACGGGTGGGCGATCTCGCGGATGTCGAGGTTCTCGACGGCCTCCTGCGCGAGGGCGAAGAGGCGGGCGCCGAGGCGGTAGCGCTGGTCCTGCTGCCGGTGGACGAGGCCGTGCTCGTGGAGGGTGCGCAGCAGCCGCAGGGCCGTGGACTTGTGGACGCCGAGCCGTTCGGCGACCTGCCCCAGGTCGGCGGGGCCCTGCGCGAGCAGCGGCAGGATGCTGAGCGCCCGGTCGACGGTCTGGCTCATGGCGTACGTACCTCCTGGTCGTCCCCGGTCCAGCCGGGGCCGAGGTGAAGTGTGCCCCAGGCGGCGTCGTCGAGGGCGGCGAGACGGTCGGCGTGGTCGCGGCGGGGCGGCGCGGCGACGTCCCCGGGGACGGTGAGGACGGCGGCGGCGGCGAGGTGCCCGTGCCGGAGCCGGGCGGTCATGCCGAGGCCGCGGAGGGTGGCGGAGAGGAACCCGGCGGCGAAGGCGTCGCCGGCGCCGACGGGGGAGACGACGGTGACGTGGGGGGCGGGGGCGGGGGTGAGGGTGTCGGGGGCGAGGGCGTCGGGCGTGGGGCCGGTGGGCGTGGGGCCGTCGGAGGCGGGGCCGCTGCGCGGGGCTGTTCCCCACCCCGCCCCTTCCCGAACCGGGGGCAAGCCCCCAGGCCCCCGTACGGCCTGCGGCCGTGCCCTCAAACGCCGGGCGGGCTGATTCTCAGCCCCGTCGGCGTTCGAGGCGCCGGGCCCGGGGCGGAGCCCCGGTTCGGGAAGGGGCGGGGTGGGGAGAGAAGCCGCGCAGCGCTCGAACGCCACCGCCCCCTCCCCTCCCCGCTTCACCACCAGCACCGCCGGCTCCCCCAGCACCGCCCGGATCGCAGCCGGATCACCGGAGCCCCACAACCGCTCCGCCTCGTCCGCTCCCACGAACACCACGTCCGCCCGCCGGGCGAGTTCGAGCAGTACCTCGGCCGCCCCGCCGTCCCGCCACAGCCCCGGCCGGTGGTTCACGTCGAACGAGATCAGCGGCCGGCCGGGCCGGGGCGCCGTGAGTTCCCGCATCAGTGCCAGGCAGTCGGCGGACAGCGCGGCCGTGATGCCGGTGAGGTGGAGGATCCGCGCGCTCCCGACGGAGTCGTACGGCACCGTCGCCGGGGACATCGCCGAGGCCGCCGACCCGGCCCGGTAGTAGACGACCTCGTGGGCGTCGGTCGCCCGGTCCTCGTCGGTGCGGAAGTAGACGCCGGTCGGCCGGTGCGGATCGCGGCCGACGGCGGTGACGTCGACCCCGTACCCCGCGATCGTCTCGACGAGGTGGTCGCCGAAGCCGTCGCGGCCGACGCGGCCCACCCAGCGGACCCGGTGCCCGGCGGCGGCCAGCGCGCAGGCGACGTTGGACTCGGCGCCGCCGATCGCACGGCTGAAGGAGGGGACGTCGGCGAGGCGGCCCGGCCGGGAGGGAAGGAAGGTGACCATGGACTCGCCGAGGCAGACGACGTCCGGGGCCGCGTCCGCGGGCGCGTGTCCGCTCACTCTCGGGCTCCCTGCGAGTCGTACGGCTCCGTCGACCGGGTCCATTGACCCGGCCTCGGCCCGGATGTTAGACAACCGTGAGCACAATGCGCAATGAGCGTTGCACATATCGCAACGACACGACGAGGAGGCCCCATGCCCCACCCGGTGCGGACCACGCCCGACCTGGCGAGCGAGCGCGTCGACCACCGCTTCAAGGCCCTGCCGCCGGACGCCGACGGCCTCACCGTCGGCGAGCTCGCCGCCCAGCGCCGCAACCTCTTCACCGGCGGTTTCACCACCCCCGTGCTCGCCCTCTCCGCCGAGTCCGTCGAGCACAACCTGCGCCTCCTGGAGACGTACGCCGAGCGCCACGGCCTCGCCTTCGCCCCGCACGGCAAGACCTCCATGGCCCCGCAGCTGTTCGACCGCCAGCTCGCGCACGGCGCCTGGGGCATCACCGCCGCCGTCCCCCACCAGGCCCGCGTCTACCGGGCGCACGGCATCGCCCGGATCTTCCTCGCCAACGAGGTCGTCGACCCGGTCGCCCTGCGCTGGATCGCCGCCGAGCTCGACGCCGACCCGGACTTCCGGCTGATCTGTTACGTCGACTCCGTGCGCGGCGTCGAGCTGATGGACGAGGCCCTGCGCGCGGCGGGCGCGTCCCGCCCCGTGGACGTGGTCGTCGAGCTGGCGGCCGGTGCGGCGGGGCGCACGGGCGTACGGACGGAGGCGGAGTGCGCGGCCGTCGCCGACGCGGTCGCGGCGGTCCCCACCCTGCGGCTGGTCGGCGTCGCCGGGTACGAGGGCACGATGCCCGGGGCCGACGCCGGCTCGGTGCGCGACTGGCTGCACCGGCTCGTCGGGCTCGCGGCCGACTTCGACAAGGCGGGCCGTTTCGACCCCGCCGTCGGCGAGATCGTGGTGAGCGCGGGCGGCAGCGAGTGGTTCGACACGGTCGCCGAGGTCTTCGCGGAGATCCCCGGGCTCTCCCTCCCGGTCCTGAAGCTGCTGCGCTCCGGCGCGTACGTCTCGCACGACGACGGCCAGTACCGCGCGCGCACCCCCTTCAACCGGGTCCCCGAGGAGGGCGCGCTGGAGCCGGCGTTCCGGCTGTGGTCGCAGGTGGTCTCGCGCCCGACCCCGGAGCAGGCCTTCACCAACGCGGGCAAGCGGGACGCCGCCCACGACCTGCACCTCCCGGAGGCGCAGGTGGTCCGTGACGCCCGCACGGGTGAGATCCGCGCCGCGGAGGGCATCACCGTGACGGGCCTCTCCGACCAGCACGCCTGGCTGGGCACCGGGGCGGGCGCGGACCTGGAGGTCGGCGACTGGGTGGGGATGGGCCTGTCGCACCCGTGCACGATCTTCGACAAGTGGCAGCTGATCCCGCTGGTCGAGGCGGACGGCACGGTGGTCGACTACGTCCGCACCTTCTTCTAGAGCGTCCGGAGGGAAACCCATGGATCTCGTCTTCCGTGACGCGGAGGTCGTCGACGGCACCGGCGCCCCCTCCTACCGCGCCGACGTGGCGGTCGAGGGCGGCCGGATCGCCTCGATCGTGCAGGAGGGCGCGGCGGCGGGCTGTCTCCGGCCCACGGCCCGGCGGATCGTGGACGCCGAGGGCCTGGTCCTCTCCCCCGGTTTCATCGACATGCACGCCCACAGCGACCTCGCGCTGCTCCGCGACCCGGACCACAGCGCGAAGGCCGCGCAGGGGGTGACCCTCGAAGTCCTGGGCCAGGACGGGCTGTCGTACGCGCCCGTGGACGACCGCACGCTGGCGGAGGTACGGAGGGCGATCACCGGCTGGAACGGGTACGGCGACGACATCGACTTCGACTGGCGCACGGTGGGCGAGTACCTCGACCGCCTGGACCGCGCCCACGGCGGCCGGGGCATCGCGGTCAACGCCGCGTATCTCGTCCCCCAGGGGACGGTCCGGATGTACGCGGTCGGCTGGGACGACCGGCCCGCCACGGAACGCGAACTGGCCCGGATGCGGCGGCTCGTCGCGGAGGGGCTGGAACAGGGCGCCTTCGGCATGTCCTCCGGGCTGACGTACACCCCGGGGATGTACGCGAAGGACGCCGAGCTGACGGAACTCTGCCGGGTCGTGGCGGAGTACGGCGGCTACTACTGCCCCCACCACCGCTCGTACGGGGCGGGGGCCCTGGAGGCGTACGGGGAGATGGTGCGGCTCACCCGGGAGGCGGGCTGCGCCCTCCACCTCGCCCACGCCACGATGAACTTCGGTGTGAACGAGGGCCGGGCTCCCGAGCTCCTCGCCCTCCTCGACGAGGCCCTCGACGCGGGCGCGGACATCAGCCTCGACACGTACCCGTACACCCCCGGCTGTACGACCCTGGTCGCGCTGCTGCCCGGCTGGGCGAGCGAGGGCGGGCCGGAGGCGGTGCTCGCGCGCCTCCGGGACGAGGCGACGGCCGAGCGCGTCCGCCACCACCTGGAGGTCCTCGGCTCGGACGGCTGCCACGGGGTGCCGGTCGACTGGGACACGATCGAGGTCTCGGGGGTGTCCGCGCCGGGGCTCGCGGAGTACGTGGGCCGCCGGGTGGACGGCTGGCCGACGGCCCGCCGGCTGTTGCTCGAAGACGGTCTGGGCACGACGATCCTGCAGCACGTGGGGCACGAGGAGAACGTCCGGGCGATCATGCGGCACCGGGTGCACACGGGCGGTTCGGACGGCATCCTCCAGGGGACGAAGCCGCACCCGCGCGCGTACGGGACGTTCCCCCGCTATCTGGGCCGGTACGTGCGCGAGCTGGGCGTGCTGTCCCTGGAGGAGTGCGTGGCCCGTCTGACCGGCCGCCCGGCGGCCCGGCTGCGCCTGCCCGACCGGGGCAGGATCCGCGAGGGGTACGTGGCGGACCTGGTCCTCTTCGACCCGGAGACGGTGGCGGCGGGCTCGACGTACGCGTCGCCCCGGACGCCGCCGACGGGCATCCCGCACGTCCTGGTCGACGGCCGCTTCGTGATCGAGGACGGCCGGCGCACGGACGCGCTGCCGGGGAAGTCGCTCCGCTCGACGCGGAGGGGCGGGGCCCGGCCGCAGGGGTAGCCCGTAGGGGCCCTTCCCCCCACGGGGCGGCTCCGTAGGGCCTTCCCCTACGGAGGAGCCCCCGCAGGCCCTTCCCCTACGGGGTACCCACCCGCTCCGCGTCCTCGGTCACGCCCTCCCCCGTCTTCCCCTCGCCCCAGGGGTTCCCGCGCATCCACACCAGGCCCAGCACCAGCACCACCCCCGCCAGCGCGAACCCGTACCAGGGGGTGCGTCCCGACGGTGCCGTCTCCCAGACGAGGGCCGCCGAGAGCACCGCGAGCAGCTGCCCGGCCCGGCTCCGCCAGGCCGCCGCCGCGACCACGACCGTCCCCCACAGCAGGTACCAGGGCTGCACCATCGGGGAGAGCGCCACCAGCGCGACCAGCGCGAAGCCGAGCCCGAGGACCGGGTCGAGGGCTCCCCGCCACGAGCGCCACGCGAGTGCCAGGATCACCCCGACGGCGACGAGCAGTCCGAGCTTCTGCACGATCCCCTTCACGGGGTCGGGGTCGTCCCCGAGGAGCATCCCGAGACCGAGCCCGAGGTCGCTGCTGACGGACAGCGCGGTGTGGATCGTCGCGGCGACGCTCTGCGTCCGCAGCCAGCCGAAGCCGGTCCCGGCCAGCACGGTCGCCCCCGCGGCCACCGCGCCCGCGACGAGCCCGGGCAGGACGAGGCCCTTGGCCAGCCCCCGGACGCCGCCGTCCCGGCGCGCGATCATCACGCCGATGAAGAGCAGCGCCACCACCGCCGGCGACTTGACCGTCAGCGCGAGGCCGACGAGGACGCAGCCGAGCACCCACCGTCCGCGCACGGCGAGCAGGACACCGGCCAGCATGAGCCCGGCCATCAGCCCGTCGTTGTGCGTGCCGCCGACGACATGGAGCAGCAGCAGGGGGTTGAGCGCGGCCAGCCACAGCGCCCCGTCGCGGCCGCCGGGCCCGCCGCCGAGCCCGCGTACGGCCCACACGACGAGTGCGAGCGCGCCGACCGCGAGGAGGCGCATGCCGAGGACGGCGGGGACGATCTCGCCGCCGGTCAGCCTGACCACCAGCTGGGCCAGGACGAGGAACGCGGGCCCGTACGGCGCGGGGGTGTCCGTCCAGTGGCCGCCGACGGACGCGGCCGCGTCGGCCCCCAGCTCGCCGGGGCCGAGGACGGAGGGCCCGCCGCCGTACACGTCGTGGCCTTCGAGGACCATGGCGCCCTGCGCGATGTAGCTGTAGACGTCCGCGCTGTGCAGCGGCGGGGCGGCCAGCAGCGGCACGGTCCAGCAGACGAGGGTGGTGAGCACCCCGTCCCGTACGCCGCGGGCGAGCAGCACGCCGTACCGCCACCAGGCGGCGACGAGCAGGGCCAGGCCGAGGTACGCGAGGACGGCGCCCGCGGTGGTGAGCGCGGAGCCGCGCGGCTCCCACAGTCCCCCGCCGCCGCGCACGGGCAGCGCCCCGGCGGCCCAGCCGCCCGCGGCGACGCCGAACGACCCGGCCGTACCCAGCCACCGGCATCCGGAGGCGCTGAAAACCCACATGGGGGCCCAACCTATCCCGGCGCCGGGAGGCCCCCGGCCGTCACCTCGGCCCCTTGCCCGCTCCCCGGCCCCGCCCCGGCTTGCCCGTACGGTCGCCCGCACCGGTGCCGGCGGTGGGATCGGCCGGGTCCGTCGGTGAGGTCCCCGGGGTGGTCGCGTCCCCGGAGGGCCCCGCCGTCGGTGTCCGCCCGGCCGTGGCGGAGGACGTCGGACCGTCCTTCCGTACGCCGTCGCCGCCCTGCCCGGTCCCCGAGGCGCGCGGCGCGGGGGTGCCCGAGGTGCCGGGGTCCCCGGTGCCGGGATCGGGCTGGATCAGCGCGGGCGGGCCGTCCTGCGCGCCGCCGCCCGGGGTCCCCGACGTGCCGCCCGGGCCCCCCGTACCGTCGCCGGAGCCGAGCACCGCGGCGGTCAGCCCGAGCACGACGACGCCCCCGGCGGCCAGCAGCCACACCGCGCCGGGACCCCGGCGTGCGGGGGCGTGGCGGCGACGGCCGCGGCGGGGGGCGGCGGCTGCGGGGTCCAGATGACTCATAGGCCCGGATTGTAGGGAGCACGACACGACGGGTGCGACACGGGTCACACCCGGGGGGACCCTCGCCGCCCCTCGCCGTCCTTCACCCTCTCCTCACCTCTCCCCCTCGCCCTCTCCCGTACTCCTCCGGGCTCCCGCGGGCTCCCACGTGGCCCAAAACACGAGGCGTCCCGGCCCGCCCCGCCGTAAGCTCTCGGCATGCAGGTGATCCAGTCCACGAAGCTCGCCAACGTCTGTTACGAAATCCGGGGTCCGGTGCTCGAAGAGGCGATGCGGCTTGAGGCCGCGGGTCATCGCATCCTCAAGCTCAACACGGGCAACCCGGCCGCCTTCGGCTTCGAGTGCCCGCCCGCCATCCTCGAGGACGTCCTGCGGAACCTCTCCGAGGCGCACGGCTACGGCGACGCGAAGGGGCTGCTCTCGGCCCGCCGCGCGATCATGAGCCACTACGAGACCAAGGGCATCCCGCTCTCCGTCGAGGACATCTACCTCGGCAACGGCGTCTCCGAGCTGATCCAGATGGCGATGCAGGCGCTGCTCGACGACGGCGACGAGGTGCTGGTCCCGGCCCCCGACTACCCGCTGTGGACGGCCTCGGTCTCCCTCGCGGGCGGTACGGCCGTGCACTACCGCTGCGACGAGCAGGCGGACTGGATGCCGGACCTCGCCGACATCGAGCGGAAGATCACCGACCGCACCAAGGCGATCGTGATCATCAACCCGAACAACCCGACGGGCGCCGTCTACGACGACGAGATGCTGCGCGGCCTGACGGAGATCGCCCGGCGTCACAACCTGGTGGTCTGTTCGGACGAGATCTACGACAAGATCCTCTACGACGGCGCCACGCACACCCCGACCGCCTCCCTCGCGCCCGACCTGCTCGTCCTCACGTTCAACGGGATGAGCAAGAACTACCGGGTGGCCGGTTTCCGCTCCGGCTGGCTCGCGGTCTGCGGTCCGAAGCACCACGCGAGCTCGTACATCGAGGGCCTCACGATCCTCGCCAACATGCGCCTCTGCGCGAACATGCCGGCGCAGCACGCGGTGGCCGCCGCGCTCCAGGGCCGGCAGTCGATCGAGGACCTGGTGCTGCCGGGCGGGCGGCTGCTCGAACAGCGGGACACGGCGTACGAGCTGCTGACCCAGATCCCCGGCGTGACGTGCGTGAAGCCGAAGGGCGCGCTGTACCTGTTCCCGCGGCTCGACCCGAACGTCTACAAGATCAAGGACGACCGGCAGATGGTCCTGGACCTGCTGCGGGCGGAGAAGATCATGGTGGTGCACGGGACGGGCTTCAACTGGCGCGAGCCGGACCACTTCCGGATCGTCACGCTGCCGGCGGCGGCGGACCTGGCGGACGCGGTGACCCGGATCGGCCGGTTCCTGGACGGCTACAGCCAGCCCTGAGAACCCACCGGAGTCCGGGCCGGACTCCGCTCAACTTTAGACTGGATCTAAGCTAGGATGGCTCCCGAGCACTCAGGAGGCCGTCCCATGTACGAACCGATCCGCACCAAGTCGGTCCACCGGATGGCCGACGACACCCAGGACGCGTATCCGCACCGCTCCCGCGAGGAGGAGCTGGACATCCAGCTCGCCGGACACCTCGCCGCCCTGCTCGCCGTCACCGACGAGCTGGGCGACACGGAGGCCGGCGAGCTCATCGCCCGGCAGGTGGCGCGGCTGCGCGGCGCACCGCCCGCCCGGCACGCCGGTCTGAGCGGCTCGTCCGCCCCGGACCTGCACCGCAGGGCACACGCCCTCGCGGGCCGCGCCCTGGTCGTCGCCGCCTCGCGGGCCGACACGACCGCCGCGATCCTCGCCGCCGGGCGCATGGACGCGCACACCGCGGCCCTGACCGGGGAAACCCTGGTCGGAGCCCCCTGACGGCCCCGGTCCGCGCGGCACGAACCGCGCGGACCGGGCGCCACCCAATCCTGGGGACACCCAGACCCCCTGGGGACACCTAGGGGGTGGTCACCGCGTCGGTCGACGCGAACTCGGCGTCGTACACGACACACCGCGGGCTCCCCGCCCGGTACTTCTCGGCGCCCACGACCGTCGTCCGCCCGGTCGCCCCGACCGCGAGGCCCCGGACGACCCCCACGCCCCGGTCGACGGCCTTCTCCCGCTCGTCCTGGAACTCCACCGTCACCGTGAACGTGCCCTCGCGGACCGCCCCGCTGGTCACCGACAGATCCGCGACCGGCCGCCCGGTGGCCGGATCCACGGCGCACCGCGCCACCGTCACGTCGTCGGACGGGAACCGCATGTTCTCGTGGTTCTTCCCCGAGGCGTAGATGTACGCGGCGATCCCGCCGACCGGCACCAGCACGACGAGCGCGCCCGTCACCACCAACATCACGATCACCCAACGCGGCATCGCGCCCCCCTCCTTCGTAACGGTGGCCCACGGTACCCCCGCCCCCGCCCCGCCCCTCGTCGTTTCCGGACCGATACCGGGGCACCTCCCTCCGGTTCGGTACCGGGATCGCCCCTTCACTCCCCGTACACCCAACTCCCCCTGGAATGTGGGTTTCCGCGAGCACGCTGCCCGCGTGAGACGCATCCTGGGAATCGTCCTGGCCGTCCTGCTCCTGGGCGGCGTGGCCGCCGTCCTCGTGACGGGCGGCGACAAGGACACGGGCACGGCAACGAAGACCGTGCGAGGAGTCATCGGATCGGAGAAGGCCGAGTTCTTCGCCGATCCACAGGTGGTGAAGGCCCTGGCCGCGAAGGGCTTCACCGTGGGCACCGAGACCTCCGGGTCCTGGGACATGGAGGAACTGCCCCTCGACGGCTACGACTTCGCCTTCCCGTCCTCCAAGGGGCCGGCCGACGAGCTCCGTGCGAAGGCGAAGACCAAGGACAAGGCGGCGACGGCCCCGCTCCGCCCCTTCTACTCGCCGCTCGTCGTCGTCGCGCACAGCGCCGCCGCCCGGGTCCTCGCCGACAACGGCCTGGCGACCCTCGGCCCGCGCGGCACGAGCGGCACCCTGAAGATGGACGCCTACCTCGCGGCGGCCCGCGCCGACCGGAGCTGGCAGCAGCTCAAGGGCTCCGCCGGGCACGCCGAGCTGAGCGGCACCCTCTTCATCACCTCCACCGATCCCGTCGCCTCCAGCTCCGGCGCCCTCTACCTCGCCGCCGCGAGCTACGTCGCCGACGGCGGACGGGTCGCGGGCGACAGGGCCGCCGTCACCCGCACGGCCCCGCTGCTGCGCAAGCTGGTCCAGGTGCAGGGCGCCCAGCAGTCCAGCTCCGACGCCCCCTTCCGGGACTTCGTGAGCGGCGTCGGCAACCCGCTCGTCCTCGTGTACGAGTCCCAGGTCGCCGCCCAGCTGCTCGCCGGCCGGCCGATGGGCGACCTCGTCGTCCTCTACCCGGACACCACGGTCAACAGCGACCACACGCTCGTCCCGCTCACCGAGAACGGCCGGGCACTCGGCCGGCTCCTCTCCGAGGACCCCGAGCTGCGCAGGCTCGCGGTCCGTCACGGATTCCGGCCGCAGGGCACGGCGAGCGAGTTCACCGCCGCGACCGAGGGCCACACCGCCTACCTCAACCAGACGCTGACCGGAGTCCGCCAGGCGCCCGTGCCCACCAGCAAGGTGCTGCACGAGATGGCCCTGCGGGCCCGCGACCAGGGGGACACCGCATGAGCACGCCCGAGGATCCGAGAAGAACGATGGCCCTGACACCGCCCGAGCACGACACCCCGCTCGTCCTCACCCCGCCCGAGCCGGTCCCCGTGGTCCGCGCCGAGCAGGCCTCCGGTCTGGTGCCGCTGGACGAGGCGACCCGTACGGAGATGACCCGGAGGGCCGGCGAGTACGTGGGCTCGCTCTCCGGACTCGACCCGCGCTCCCCGGAGTTCGCCGGCCGCATCGGCGAGATCGCGGCGCTCGGCGCGGGCGAGATCCGCACCGCCGCCCAGCAGTCGAACCGCATGCTCGACCGCACGGTCCGCTCGCTCGGCACCGGCGCACCGGGCGGCGACGCCCAGGCCCGGGTCGGCTCCTCCCTCGTCGAACTCCGGCGCACCGTCGAGGACCTGGACCCCCGGGACACCCCGGGCAAGGGCTTCAAGGGCTTCCTCTCGAAGCTGCCCGGCGGCAACAAACTGCGCGACCACGTCGCCAAGTACGCCTCCTCGCAGGCCACTCTGAACCGGATCGTCGGCTCCCTGCGCGGCGGCCAGGACGAACTGCGCCGCGACAACGCCGCGTTGCAGACCGAGCGGGCCCGCCTCTGGGAGACCATGGGCAAGCTCCAGGAGTACGCGGTGCTCACCGACGCCCTCGACGCGGCCGTGGAGCAGCGCATCGCCGCCACGCCCGACCCGGGCCAGGCGGACGCGCTCCGCGCCGACGTCCTCTTCCCGGTCCGGCAGAAGCACCAGGACCTGCTGACCCAGCTCGCCGTCTGCGCCCAGGGGTACCTGGCGATGGACGTGGTCCGCCGGAACAACGACGAACTGATCAAGGGCGTGGAGCGGGCGGCGACGACGACGCTGGCGGCGCTGCGGATCGCGGTGATGCTGGCCTCCGCGCTGGAGAACCAGCGGAAGGTCACCGAGCAGGTGACCGAGCTGCGCTCGACGACCGAGCGGCTGATCCTCGGCAACGCCGAGATGATCTCCCAGCAGGCCGGCGAGATCCAGGTCCTGGCGGCGAACCCGGCGGTGGGCGCGGAGACGCTCCACACCGCCTTCGAGCAGATCTACCGGACGCTCGACGCCATCGACACGTACAAGGTGCGGGCGACGGAGTCGATGGCGGCGACGGTGGAGTCGCTGACCGCCGAACTCCAGGAGGCGAGTGCCCACCTGGACCGCAGCCGCCGCACCGGCGCACTGGAAGGCGGCGGCCCCGCATGAGAACCCGCACCCCCGGGACGCCCCCGGCGCACACCCCCGGGACAGCCCCGACCCGCACCCCCGGGAGAACCCGCACCCTCCCCCGTCTCCTCGCCGGTCTCGCCCTCGCCCTGCTCGTCACCGCCACCGGCAGCGCGTGCGGCACCATCGACAACAGCGTCGGCGGGTCGAGCGGCGGCCGGACCGACGGGCCGGACCAGGCCTCCGTCCCCGGCACGCTCCGGGTCCTCGCCTCCTCCGAACTGGCCGACATGGCCCCGGTCCTCGAAGACGCCCGCGAGGCGACCGGGGTGACCGTCCGGCCCACCTACGTCGGCACCCTGGACGCCGTCGAGCAGATCGCGTCCGGCGCGGCGGAGAAGTCGTACGACGCGATCTGGCTCTCCTCCAACGACTATCTGCGGCTCCGCCCGGACACCGCCCGGCGGATCACCGGCGAGACGCCGATCATGGCCTCGCCGGTGGCCCTCGGCGTCCGGCCCGAGGCGGTCGCCCGGCTCGGCTGGGACCCGGCGAAGGTCACCTGGTCGCAGCTGCACCAGGCGGTCGCGGCCGGGAAGCTGACGTACGGCATGACCGACCCGAAGCGCTCCAACTCCGGTTTCTCCGCGCTCGTCTCGGTCGCCTCGGGTCTCTCCGGCGCCCAGTCGGCGCTGACCGAGAAGGACGTCACCGCGGCCACGCCCCGACTGAAGGAGTTCTTCGCGGGCCAGAAGCTGACCTCGGGCTCCTCCGGCTGGCTGGCCACCGCGTACGCCCGCCGCACCGACGTCGACGCGCTGGTCAACTACGAGTCGGTGCTGCTCTCGGCGCCCGGGAAGCTGACCGTGATCCGGCCGTCCGACGGCGTCGTGACCGCCGACTACCCGCTCACCCTGCTGACCTCCGCCGGCCAGGACGCGAAGGCGGCGGCCGGAAAGCTCACCACGTATCTGCGCACCCCGGAGGCCCAGCGGCGGATCACCGACACGACGCTGCGGCGGCCGGTGGTCGTCGGGGTCGCGCCGTCCGCGCGGCTGGCCGAGGACCAGCGCCGCGAACTGCCCTTCCCCGGCAGCCGGAAGGTGGCGGACGGGCTGCTCGACGCGTACGACAACACCCTGCGCAGGCCCTCCCGCACGGTGTACGTGCTGGACACCTCCGGTTCCATGGGCGGCGAGCGGCTGGAGCGCCTGAAGACGGCCCTGGTCGAGCTGACGGAGGACTTCCGGGACCGGGAGGAGGTGACGCTGATGCCGTTCGGCTCCGCGGTGAAGCAGGGCGAGGTACGGACGCGCACGGTCGACCCTGCCTCGCCGCGGGCGGCGCTCGACGCGATCAGGTCCGACGCGCAGGGGCTCTCGGCCTCCGGCGGCACCGCGGTCTACTCCAGCCTCCAGGAGGCGTACCGCTTCCTGGGGAGGAATCCGGCCGACACCTTCACCTCCGTCGTCCTGATGACGGACGGGGAGAACACCGACGGCGATCCGGCCGCCGCCTTCGACACCTTCTACGGGTCCCTGCCGGCGGCGCAGAAGCACACCCCGGTCTTCCCGATCCTGTTCGGGGACTCCGACCGCGGCGAGCTCTCCCACATCGCGGACCTGACCGGCGGAAAGCTCTTCGACGCTACCAAGGGTTCGCTGGACGGGGCCTTCGAGGAGATCCGTGGCTACCAGTAGGGGATTCTTCGTCCGGCTCGTCCGGTACGCCGAGTCCCGCAAGAACCTGACCGGCAGCGTCTGCGGCCTGGCCGGCGTCGGCATCGCCCTCACCGGGGCGGCCGGCTCGCTGTGGCCGCTGGTGGTCGCGGGCCTCTACGCGGCGGGGGCGCTGATCGCCCCGCCCGAGCGTCCCGGCACCCCGCACTTCCCGGACGCGGGTGAGCAGCTGGAGGCGCTGCGCGCCGACTTCGCGACCCTGCGCGCGTATCTGGCGGAGGTGGAGCTGCCGCCCGCCACCCGCGAGCGGCTCGGCTCCTTCGAGTCGCTCGTCGAGGCGTTGCTCGAACCGGGCTGGGTGAGCGACCCGGACCATCTGCACGTGCTGGCCCGCGCGGTGCGGCAGGACGTGCCGGAGGCCGTCGACACCTTCGTGCGGACCCGGTGGTGGTCGCGGTTCCATCCGGGGACCGAGGCGCCGGAGAGCCATCTCGAACGCCAGCTGGCGGCGCTCCACGAGGAGGCGACGGCGATCGCGGGCGCCCTGAGGGACGCGGAGGCGATCCGGCAGGAGATCCATACGCGGTACGTGGAGGAGCGGGGCAACTGATCCATTATGTTCCGCACATGACATCTTCAGATCGCTTCGCGTCCCGCCGTACCGTCCTCACCGCCCTGGCGGCCGCGGCCACGGCGGGCGCCCCGCTCCTCACCCAGCTCGCCACCGCCGCCCCCGCGTACGCGGAGGACGTCGAGTACCCCTCCAACACCGCGCTCTACCAGGAGCTGGCGGGCCAGGAGGGCACCACGTTCAGCCGCAGGTCCCGGCGCCACGAGCTGATCGACACCTCGATGACCACCGTCGCCCCCGTGCGGCGCACCGCGGTCCTCGCGCTGCACGGCGGCGGCATCGAGATCGGCACCAGCGAACTCTGCCTCGGGATCGCCGGCTACAGCCCGAGCGACCCCGCGGGCGCCCCGGTCCTGCCGACGGTGCACGACTACTGGATGTTCGAGGGTCTGCTGTCCTCCGGCAACAAGGCGCTGCACGTCACCTCGAAGAACTGCGACGACCACGTCGCCGTGTCGACGGCGGCGAGCCATCTCAACGTGCTGAGCCTGCACGGCTGCACCTTCGACCAGCTGGCGCTGCCCACGACCTCCTTCCCGCCGACCGGTGACCGCCGGGTGGCGGTCGTCGGCGGGCTCAACGCCGTTCTCCGGCAGGAGCTGGTGAAGGAGCTGAACGCGGCCGGGTTCCCGGCGATCGACTCGCTGTCGGCGACGTGGGCGTCCCGGCTCACCGAGTTCAACGGCGACCACCCGTCGAACCCGTGCAACCGGACGATGCTCGGCAAGGGCGGGCAGCTGGAGCTGACCACCGAGCTGCGCAGGAGCCTCTTCACGGACCCCGACAGCCGTGGCGGCCGGGCGAGTTCCTGGAACGGCGAGTTCGTGAAGTTCCGCGACGCCTGCCGCCGGGCCGTCGCGACCGTGGAGGCCGGGCAGCCGGTCCTCTGACCGGAAACGCCCGCGGACATGCGCCGGCCCCCGGAGCCTGAGGGGGCTCCGGGGGCCGGATGCGTCGTGGTGGGCCGTCGTGACCCCACTGGTCAGGGCGGAATGTCGGGGCAACCCACCACGAGTCTGCGGTGCGGGATCAGCCCAGGCGCTCGACGAGCGCGTGGTACTGGTCCCACAGCTCCTTCGGCGTGTGGTCGCCGAAGGTGTTCAGGTGGTCCGGGACGAGGGCGGCCTCTTCGCGCCACACGTCACGGTCGACCTTGAGGAGGAACTCCAGGTCCTCGGCCGGCAGGTCCAGGCCGTCGGTGTCGAGGGACTCGGCGGTCGGCAGGATGCCGATCGGGGTCTCGACGCCCTCGGCCTTGCCTTCGAGGCGCTCGACGATCCACTTCAGGACACGGCTGTTCTCGCCGAAGCCCGGCCACACGAACTTGCCCGCGTCGTTCTTGCGGAACCAGTTCACGTAGTAGATCTTCGGCAGCTTCGCGGCGTCCGCCTGAGCGCCCACCTTGACCCAGTGGGCCATGTAGTCGCCCATGTTGTAGCCGCAGAACGGCAGCATGGCGAAGGGGTCGCGGCGCAGCTCGCCGACCTTGCCCTCGGCGGCGGCGGTCTTCTCGGAGGCGACGTTCGCACCGAGGAAGACGCCGTGGTTCCAGTCGAAGGACTCGGTGACCAGCGGGACGGCGGAGGCGCGGCGGCCGCCGAAGAGGATCGCCGAGATCGGCACGCCCTTCGGGTCCTCCCACTCCGGCGCGATGATCGGGCACTGCCCGGCCGGCACGGTGAAGCGGGCGTTGGGGTGGGCGGCGGGCGTCTCGGACGCGGGCGTCCAGTCGTTGCCCTTCCAGTCCGTGAGGTGCGCGGGGGCCGTCTCGGTCATCCCCTCCCACCACACGTCGCCGTCGTCCGTGAGGGCGACGTTGGTGAAGACGGAGTTGCCCCACATGGTCTTCATGGCGTTGGCGTTGGTGTGCTCGCCGGTGCCGGGCGCGACGCCGAAGAAGCCGGCCTCGGGGTTGATCGCGTAGAGGCGACCGTCCTCGCCGAAGCGCATCCAGGCGATGTCGTCGCCGATGGTCTCGACGGTCCAGCCGGAGATCGTGGGCTCCAGCATGGCCAGGTTGGTCTTGCCGCAGGCCGACGGGAACGCGGCCGCGACGTACTTGGCCTCGCCCTGCGGCGGCGTCAGCTTCAGGATCAGCATGTGCTCGGCGAGCCAGCCCTCGTCGCGCGCCATGACGGAGGCGATGCGGAGCGCGTAGCACTTCTTGCCGAGCAGGGCGTTGCCGCCGTAGCCGGAGCCGTACGACCAGATCTCGCGGCTCTCGGGGAAGTGCGAGATGTACTTGGTGGTGTTGCAGGGCCACGGCACGTCGGCCTCGCCCTCGGCCAGCGGGGCGCCGAGGGTGTGGACGGCCTTGACGAAGAAGCCGTCGGTGCCGAGCTCGTCGAGGACGGCCTGGCCCATGCGGGTCATGGTGCGCATGGAGACGGCGACGTACGCGGAGTCGGTGATCTCGACGCCGATGGCGGAGAGCGGGGAGCCGACGGGGCCCATGCAGAAGGGCACGACGTACATGGTGCGGCCGCGCATGGAGCCGCGGAAGATGCCCTCGGAGCCCGCGAAGAGCTCCTTCATCTCGGCCGGGGCCTTCCAGTGGTTGGTCGGGCCCGCGTCCTCCTCCTTCTCGGAGCAGATGAAGGTCCGGTCCTCGACGCGCGCGACGTCGGACGGGTCGGAGGCGGCGTAGTACGAGTTCGGGCGCTTGGCCGGGTCGAGCTTCTTGAAGGTGCCCTTGGCGACGAGCTCCTCGCACAGGCGCTCGTACTCGGCCTCGGAACCGTCGCACCAGACGATGTTGTCCGGCTGGGTGATCTCGGCGATCTCGCTCACCCAGGAGACGAGGCCCTGGTGCCGGGTCGGAAGGGTCTGGGGAGCCGCGTTGTCGCGCGCCACGATTGCTCCTTGTAGAGGGGTTTTTTGATGTGTGCCCCGTGGGGGCCGCGACCCGGATGCTTCGTAGCTGCTCATCCGGTGCCGACCGCACTCATTTGATCATCCGATGGAAACGCCCATATGTCCAGGGGGGTGCACACGTGAGCATCGCCACTCATATCCGGGACCTACGGGGGCGTAGGTACGATTCGTTTCCATGACTGCAGCCACGCCGGAAGCGACCCCGATCGCGCAGACCCCGGTCGACGAAACCCCGTCGCTCCCGACGAAGCCCCGGCTCAGAGGGTGGCTGCACGCGGGCATGTTCCCCGCCGTGATCGTCGCGGGCCTCGTCCTCGTCGCCCTCTCCGACTCGCCCCGCGCCCGCATCGCCTGCGGCATCTACGTACTGACCGCCTGCCTGCTCTTCGGCATCAGCGCGCTCTACCACCGCGGCAACTGGGGCCCGCGCGGCGAGGCCGTGCTCCGGCGCCTCGACCACGCCAACATCTTCCTGATCATCGCGGGCACCTACACCCCGCTCACCCTGCTCCTGCTCCCCGACTCCACGGCGAAGCCGCTCATGTGGGCGGTCTGGGCGGCGGCCACCGCCGGCATCGCCTTCCGGGTGTTCTGGGTCGGCGCCCCTCGCTGGCTGTACACGCCCTGCTACATCGCGATGGGCTGGGCCGCCGTCTTCTTCCTGCCGGACTTCATGCGGACGGGCGGCATCGCCGTCCTGGTCCTGGTGATCGTCGGCGGGCTGCTCTACAGCGCGGGCGGCGTCATCTACGGCATCAAGCGCCCGAACCCCTCGCCCCGCTGGTTCGGCTTCCACGAGGTCTTCCACTCGCTGACCCTGGCCGCGTTCATCGTCCACTACGTCGGCATCTCCCTGGTCGCGTACCAGCACGCCTGAGCCGCCCCGAACCGGCCCCTCAGGGGCCGGCCGCCGGCCCCAGCGCCTTCCTGACCACCCGCGCCGACTCCGGATTGTCGGCGCACCCCCACACTCCGTGCGGGCAGTAGTCGGTGACCGTCTGGTACACCGGCCGGTGGGCCGCGAACCAGTCGAGCATCCCCCGGACGTACGCCGGGTTGTCGCCGTTCCTGAACAGCCCCCACTCCGGGTACGAGACCGGCTTGCCGTGCGCCGCCGCGAACCGCACCTGGTGCTCCAGGCCGTACTCCTCCGTCACCTGCTCCTCGAAGGAGAGCCCCGCGGGCTGGTCGTACGCGTCCATCCCGATGATGTCGACGACGTCGTCCCCGGGGTAGCAGAGCGGCCACGCCACCGCGTCCCGCCCCCGGCTCGGCGTGAAGTCGAAGCGGAACCGCTGCTCCCGAACCCCCCGCAGCACCCCGACCACCCGCCGCCAGTACGCCTTCCAGGCCACCGGGTCCGGGCCGCAGCGATGGCTGTACGTGGTGCCGTTCATCTCCCAGCCGAGCACCAGGACCGCGTCCCCGAGGCCGTGCTCCACGAGCCGCTCCCCCAGCACCCGGAAGTGCCGGTCGAAGTCGCCCCCCGCGCCGCCGCGCAGCCCGGTCCGCACCTCGGCGTCCGGCAGCCCCTCCTCGCTGCGGTCGAGCAGCGGCACGTTGAGCACGAAGAGCCGTCCGGGCCGCTCCCGCTTCCACCGCGCCCAGGGCTCGAAGAGCGCGGGGTGGCCCTCGATGTTGGACCAGCGGTCACCCGGCAGGTAGGTGTGCCCGACCGTCAGGGAATCGCCGCCGAGCCAGGCCTGCGCCCCGGCGATCCGGCGCACCCCGGCCTCGTCGGAGCCGGTGAAGAACCCGGAGGGGACGCCGGGCAGCGGCGCGGGATCCGGCGCGGTCCCGGACCCGCCGGTGTGCCGGTCGCCGGGTGCGATCCGGTCGGGGAGCAACAGGAACACCAGAACGGCCGCGAGCAGCACGGTGAGTGCGGCCCGCGGCCAAGAGAGGAAGCGTGTCACGTCAGCTGGTCCAGAAGTCCCACCAGCGGGTCAGGATCAGCATCCCGATGATCCCGATGTGCAGGACGGGCGGGGCGAAGGCGAACTCGCCGAAGAAGGTCCGCAGTCCCGCCGGGGCGGGGATCAGCCCGGTACGGACGTTGTGCGCGGTCACGTACCAGAACATGACGATGGTGGCGGTCCAGGCCAGGCAGCACCACAGGCAGAGCGAGTTGATCTCGTACAGCGACTGGTACATCAGCCAGGTGCAGAAGCCGACGCCGAAGAGCATCCCGGCGTTGAGGCCGAGCCAGAGCCAGCCCCGGTAGCGGGCGCCGGCGAGCAGCCCGGCGCCGAGGGCGACGACGACGGCGTACGTGACGAGGCCGAGCATGGGGTTCGGGAAGCCGAACACCGCCGCCTGCTCGCTCTTCATGATGTTGCCGCAGGAGACCACCGGGTTGAGGCTGCACCCGGGCTGGAAGCCGGGGTCCTCCAGCAGCAGGAACTTGTCGATGGTGATCACCCAGCCGGACAGCACGCCCGCCGCCCCGGTGATCATCAGCATCCAGGCGAAGGCCCGGCTCGCGCCGGCCGGCCCGGCGTCCTCCCGCGCGGACCCGTCCTCCTGCCGCTGACCCGGCACCCCACCCTGTACGTTCACCGTCGCCATGCCGCGCTCCCCTTCCCGCTCGGTCTTCCGATCAGCCCTGGAGGCGGCGGACCGGCATCAGGACGTGGGCGCTCTCGGCGAGCATCTCCTCGTCGGAGACGAAGGACCGCAGCCGCGCCTCGTCGACGGGCCGCCCGGGGACGGCCTCGGGCCAGGGCCGCACGGAGCAGATGAGATAGACCTGCCCGGCCTCACGGGCGGCGGCCTGCCACTCGTCGGGGACCGGGCACTGCACCTTGAGGAAGGGCAGGCTGAGGACGGCGGAGCCACCTTCGACGAGCAGGGAGGCCTTGATCCCGGCGTCCTTGTCCAGGTCGAAGAGCCGGTCGCCGACGGAAAGTCCCATGGATTCCAGGGCCGTCCGCATGGCCTGCTGACCAGCCTCCGGTCCGTCCCGGCCGTCGCCGAGCGAGTACGCCATCAGGAAAGGCGTACCCGCCGATTCGGCGGAGGGCTCGCTGGACCACGGAATCACCGTGAGAGTTCCCAGCGGAGAGGCGCTGCGCGCCGAGGAAACGACGTTGGAAGTGGTCATGAATCCGGATGCTAATGCTCCAACCACCCTTTCCCCACGCCGCTTTCACTCGAACGGCCGACATTCACGCCGCTGGCATTTCCGCCGCAACGAACCCGGGGTTTCATCGTTGTGCCCTGAGGGCTTCCCCTGCCTGCGGCGGGGAGACCCTCAGCCGACCCCGAGGAGACCACCCATGATCGTCCCGCGCCGCGTGGCCCTGCGGTCGCTCTTCGCCGTGGCCGTCACCGCTTTCACGGGGAGCGCACTCGGCCGCATCGCGTCCCGGCCGCCGTCGGAGAACCGCGCGGAGGGTCCCCGCGACCCCCACGCCTTCGACGAGATGTACCGGGGCCGCCATCTCCTGGGCTTCTCCGGCCCCGAGGGCGGACCGACGGCTCTCGTCGACGGCAGGCCGCTGCATCTGATGCGCTGCGCCGACGGCGGCTACGTCACCCCGATCGACCACTACGAGTCCTGCCCGACACCGCTGGCGGCCACCCGTGCGGCCGTGGACGAGCTGGGCAGGGCCCCGCTCTCCGCGCTCGCGGGCGCCCACGGCGTCCACACCGACCCGACGGGAGGGAGCCCGCGTGGTGTACACGCGTAAGAACCAGCGCGATCTGACGGCCGCCGAGCGGCGCAAGTTCGTCGCCGCCGTCCTGGAGCTCAAGCGCACCGGTGCGTACGACCGCTTCGTCCGCACCCACATCGACTACTACAGCTCGGACGGGGAGGGCCGGCTCCGCGTCGCCCACATGACGCCGAGCTTCCTGCCCTGGCACCGCAAGTTCCTGCTGGACTTCGAGACGGCCCTGCGCCGGCTCGACCCGACGGTCTCGGTGCCGTACTGGGACTGGACCCGGGACAACACCCCGGCGTCCTCGGTCTGGCGCGAGGACTTCATGGGAGGCAACGGCCGGCGTGCCGACCTCCAGGTGATGACCGGGCCCTTCGCGCACTCCTCCGGCCGCTGGAACATCACCCAGGCGATGACCGAGGACCGCTTCCTGACCAGGGACTTCGGCCGCCCCCGCGATCCGATCGCGCTCCCCACCTCGGCCCAGCTCGACGAGGTGATGCGGGAGCGGGTGTACGACACGGCGCCGTGGAACTCGACGAGCACCTCCGGTTTCCGCAACCGCCTCGAAGGCTGGGCGCCGGGCCGGGGCAACGAGCGGTTCCGCATCCACAACCGGGTGCACCGCTGGGTCGGCGGTCTGATGCTGGGCGGCGGCTCGGTGAACGACCCGGTGTTCTGGCTGCACCACTCCTTCGTCGACCTGGTCTGGTCGCGGTGGCAGCAGCGCAACCCGGGGGCCGCGTACCTCCCGGCGGAGCCGCCGCCGCTCGGTGACGCCCAGTACCGCAAGGTCGTGGCCCGGCACCAGCCGATGGCGCCCTTCGGGGTGACCCCGGCGTCGATGTTCGACCACAGCCGGATCTACCGGTACGTCTGACGGTCCGGCTCCCGACGCACGTGTCCCCCCGGCCCGTCGGGCCGGGGGGACACGTGTGAGGCGAGGGGGGATCAGCCGCCGTAGCCGCCGTCACCGTTGTCGTGGCCACCGTCGGCGTTGACGCAGGTGTTGCCGAAGGCCGGGTTCAGCAGACCGATCACGTTCACGGTGTTGCCGCAGACGTTGACCGGAACGTGGATCGGGACCTGGACGACGTTGCCGGAGGCGACACCGGGCGAGTGAGCGGCGACGGCCTCGGCGCCCGAGTCGGCGACGGCCAGGCCGGCTCCGCTGAGGGCAACGGCACCCGTGCCGGCGAGAACAGCGGCAGCCTTCGCGATGCGAGACATCAAGAACTCCTTGGACGTGGAAAGCGACCGCAGGGATCACGGCCGTCGAACCCGTTCAACGCCGGGCGGGCGTGCGGGTCACGGGTATTGGGCCGAAAGAGAAGAAGGAAACCCGAAAAAATGGCCCGCGGTCCGACATCGCCGCTCGCCGCCGGATACGGCGGGGCGACGTCGGACCGCGGGCAGTGGCCATGCGACAAGCCTTCTCGTGCAACGAACGAAATCCCTTGGGGTGGCGGGGAAGAATCGTGTCTTCACCCAGCCGGTTCAGATCCGCACGCATGACCGAATAACAGAATGGACGTAAGAAAGGGAGTGCCCGTCCGCGTCGGAGCGGGCGTACCCCTCGGCGTCAGCGCGCCTCGGGGGCCAGGCCGAGCTGGGAGTCCAGGGCGCCGCTGACCATCGGGGGGAGCAGGCCGAGCCGGGGCTCCGCGAGGTCCGGCAGGCCGGCGAGGCCGTTGCCCGTGGGCGCGGTCACCGGGTTGCCGAGGACGGCGCCCGGGGTGGCCGCCGCCATCTCCGAGTGCGGGGTGGCGAACAGGGCGCGGCCGGGCTCGCTGCCCTTCAGGACCTCGGGCAGCGGGGCGTCGACCACCGTGGCGGGAAGGGTGCCGGTGAGCGGCACGCTGGGCAGCGCGATGTCGGGCAGCGAGCCGAGGCCCTTCTGGAAGCCGGTGGGCGCGCCGGGCATGGGCACCGGGACGCCGGTGGCCACCGTGGGGGCGTCCATCGGAAGCACCGGTTCGAGGCCCTGGAGCGGGATGATCACCGGCGCCTCGACGGCCACGGCCGGGGAGGCCAGGGCGGCGGAGGCGAGTGCGGTCATGAGAAGTCCCATGCCGGCGTGAGAGCGCAGAGTCATGTTCTGACAACGAGACCTTCGGGGGAACGTGGCGGAACTCCCCCGTGTGCAGCAACAGGCGAGGCCCTCACCGGTGACGGTGAGGGCCTCGGGTTGACGCTTCGTCGGCCCGGGGGCCGTACGGGTCAGTGGCGGCGGGCGATCCGGCCACCGCGGCGGTGGACGACGGTGCCGCCGACGATCAGCGCGGCGCTGATCGCGGCCGCGCCCCAGAGGGCGGGGTCGCTGCCGGTGTCGGGGAGGTGCGGCTTCCCAGGGACGCTGGGCGTGGTGGTCGGGGTGGGCTCCTCACAGCCCGGCTCCGGCTCCTCGCCGGGGGCGGGCGACTCGCAGTCGCCGGGCGGAGTGGTGGGAGGAGTGGTGGGAGGCGTCGTCGGCGGGGTCGTCGGCGGCGTGGTGGGAGGCGTCGTCGGCGGGTGCGTCGGAGGCGTGGTCGGCGGATGCGTCGGCGGGGTCGTCGGCGGCGTGGTGGGAGGCGTCGTCGGCGGCGTGGTGGGAGGCGTCGTCGGCGGATGCGTCGGCGGATGCGTCGGCGGGTGCGTGGGAGGCGTCGTCGGCGGCGTCGTCGGCGGATGCGTCGGCGGGTGCGTCGGCGGGTGCGTCGGCGGGTGCGTGGGCGGGTGCGTGGGCGGGTGCGTCGGCGGGTGCGTGGGCTCACCCGGTTCGTCGCCGTAGCCGCCGGGTTCCTCCGCGTGGGCGCAGAGGTCGCCGGCGGCGGCGGTGACGAACTCGCCGAGGTCCATGCCCCTGCCGCAGACGTCCGCGGGCAGCTGGGCCTGCGCGTGACCGTTGGTGCCGGAGCCGTACCCGTCGCCCGTGGCGGGATGGGAGCTCGCGGCCAGGGCGAATCCGCCGCTCAGCGACAGGATGCCCGTCGCTGCCACCGCGGTCAGTACTTTCCTGCTGATGATGGACCGCATACCGCTCTTCCTCTGGAGAAAGGGAGAGGCCGGCGAGGATCCCCCCTCGCTCCGTCCGACCGGTTCCACGCCGACGTTCGCGTGGGACTGGCCAGAGGGTATGGGTCTGCGCACCCGCCATCGCGGGGGCAACACGGCAGCTGATCAGAAAATCATTCGATCAGCCGACCGTGAGGAACGGTCACCCGGAAAGGCGCCGTAAGTGCCCGGAAGGGCCCTTGCACTGAGGGAACGTCAGCCGCCCAGCGGCAGACCGCCGGGGACCGGGAGGCCACCGAGCAGCGGGGCACCCTTGGTGGCCTGGTTCAGCTGGGTGGCGGTGTCCGTGACGGTCTTCACCGGGGATCCGTCCGTGGTGCTGCTCAGCACGTCCGACTTCAGCCCGTTGGCGGCGATCGCCTCCAGACCACCGTTGAGGCTGGTGGGGGTGAGCGCCTCCGTGGCCATGGCGGGCGCGGCGGCACCCATCGCCATCAGCGAACCGGCGACGATCGCGGCGACCTTGGTGGGCTTCATGGGGGGAATCCTTCCTCTGTACTTCAAGTCACGTACGGCGCAGGCTTCTTGACCGAATCCCGCACTTTGTTCTGCTTCTGTAACGAGAGGTTCGCTCCCCGGAAACTCCGGGAGGGAGGATTTCTCGACACTGCACCCGATCGATGGGGACCGGTGCTATTTGCCGACCGCACACGTCCGACGCGGCCGCCAGGGCCGCCCCACGGCGTGCAGCCAGGGGACGCACATGTGTTCCTTTTCCTTATGCGTCGGACAACCGCCCTCTCGCAGTGCCTGCGGGTATAGCCCTCCGCGACCGGGGAACTACGGAGCGCCACACCTCCGTTCGAGTGAATCCGCCCTCCCGAACTACCCCCCGAAGGGGCGTACGCCGTTGCACCGAACGGCGCACGACGGTGCCGCCGAACGAGTACCCCACCAGTCCCGGCAAGGAGAAAGCCGGTGCGCCCACCCCGACGGGGTGGGCGCACCGGCTTCGGAAGGACCGATCAGGCGTGCCAGATCAGGCGTTGACGCAGGTGTTGCCGAAGGCCGGGTTCAGCGCGCCGATGACGCTGACGGTGTTGCCGCAGAGGTTCACCGGGATGTGCACCGGGACCTGGACGACGTTGCCGGAGCCGACGCCGGGGGACTTCACAGCCGCGGCCTCCGCGCCGGCGTCGGCGGCGGCGGCACCGGCGGCACCGGCGACCGCGGCGGCGGCACCCACGGTCAGGACAACGGCCTTGGCGATACGGGACATGGGGAAGTGCTCCTCGATCGAAATTCAACGCGGACTGCGCGGACTGTTCGGCCCGGCCCCCTCAACAACGCCCCGGCTTTTCATCGGTTGCTCTCCCGAACGGGTGACGTTCAACCGATCTTTGGGCCATAGGAGGGCCATTGGAGGGAGTGGGCGTGGAATGGCGCAACACGCTCAACGAGGAACCGGCCCCGCGGATACGGGAGTTAGCGTTTCCAGGCATCTAATGCTTACTATCGCCCCGCGCCGGGGTTATAACGTTCCCGAACGTTGCTTCCGGGCCCGCCGCGCGTTCACTCATTTCGTGCGGACGACACCTTCCCCTCTCCCGGCCTTCTCGGGTCTTCCCTTCCTTCTCTCATCAAAGCGGAGAACCTGTATGCGGAATTCAGCGGTTCTTGCTGTGCGTCGCAGCGTGTTGTGCGCCCTGTCGTGTGCGGCGCTGTCCGCCGCGCTGCCGGCCGCCTCCGCCGCGGCCCCACAGCCCCGGGAGGCGAGCCGCGTCCCCTTCGCCGCCCGCTACCAGGCCGTGCAGCACGGTGGGGTCGTGCGCGCCGCCAACTCCTCGGCCCGGGGCGCGAAGGGCACCGAGTCGGTCAACGACGACGCCACCCTCGCGTACGTCGACGTGGACGACGACCCCCTCACGTACAACTCCAGCCGCGCCGAGCTCGCCGTGCCGGCGGGCGCCCGGGTCAGCTGGGCCCGGCTCTACTGGGGCGGCAACCTGCGGGTGGGCGAGCAGAAGCCCCCGAAGGACAACGGCCGGGTGCTGATCGCCGAGCCCGGCGGACGGTACAAGGCCCTGCTCACCGACACCCTCATCGGCCACCGCACGGCCGACGGCGCCGACGCCTTCCAGGCCTCCGCCGATGTCACCGACCTGGTCCGCTCCTCCCGTCCGGGCCAGTGGACCGTCGCCCAGGTCAATGTCGCCATGGGCCGCTCGACGGTCGGCGGCTGGGGCGGCTGGACGCTGGTCGCCGCGTACGAGAAGGCCTCGGAGCCGCTGCGCCGGATCGGCGTCTGGGACGGATTCGAAACGGTCGGCCCGGGGACGGGCGAGCTGCGCGTCCCGCTCGACGGAAACCGTTACGACAAGGCCGCGGCCGGGCGGCTCGGCGTGATCGCCTATGACGGCGACCGCGGAACTCCCGGCGATTACCTGGCCGTACGCACGAGCCGCACGAAGAGCACCCGGCTCGCCGATTCCGCCAATTCCGCGGACGACGTGATGAACTCCAGCATCACCGAATTCGGCGCTCGTACGGTCCGTTTTCCCGATCGTACGAACACCCTGGGGTACGACTCCGACGTCTTCGATCTGCGGGGGGCACTGCGCGATGGGGCCGACCGTGTCCACGTCCGGTTCGGCAGCCGGAAGGACACCGTCTGGCTCGGTGCGCTCTTCTTCCAGGCGGACGTCCGGCGCTGACGTGCAGCCTCCACGAGCATCGGACCCCGCGTCCGTCACCGTCCTGCACGCGGTCCAGCCCGGCGACGGCGGGGTCGCCCGCGTCGTCGTCGACCTGGTCCGCGCCCAGCGCGCCGCCGGCCTGCGGGTCGCCGTCGCCTGCCCGCCCGGCACCTCCCTGTCCGCCGCCGTCCGCGCCGAGGGCGCCGAGACCCACGACTGGCGGGCCGGCCGGAACCCCGGGCCCGGCCTCGTCCGCGAGACCAGGGAACTCGCCCGGCTGATCCGTACGGTCCGGCCCGGACTCGTCCACGCGCACAGCGCCAAGGCGGGCCTCTGCGCCCGACTCGCCCTGCGCGGACGGATTCCGACGGTGTATCAGCCGCACGCCTGGTCGTTCGAGGCCGTCGAGGGAACGACCGCCTCGCTCGCCCGTCGCTGGGAGCGGTTCGGCGCCCGCTGGGCGGACCGGATCGTCTGTGTGAGCGAGGCCGAGCGGCGTACCGGCGAGGCCGCCGGTGTGACGGCGGCCTGGTCCGTCGTCCACAACGGTGTGGACGTCGCCCGGTTCGCGACCGAAGGGCCGCCCGGCAATCCCGCGCCCACCGTCGTCTGCGTGGGCCGGCTCTGTCGCCAGAAGGGCCAGGACGTACTGCTGGCCGCCTGGCCCGCCGTGCTCGCCGAGGTGCCCACGGCCCGGCTCGTCCTCGTCGGCGAAGGACCCGACGGCGAGCGGCTGCGCGCCGCCGCCGGCCCCTCGGTGCGCTTCACGGGAGCCGTCGAGGACACCGCCCCCTGGTACCGGGCCGCCGACGTGGTCGTCCTGCCGTCCCGCTGGGAGGGCATGGCGCTCGCGCCGCTGGAGGCGATGGCGGCCGGCCGGCCGGTCGTCGTCAGCGATGTCGACGGGGCCCGCGAGAGCCTGCCGCCCGCCCATGAACCCCAATGCCTGGTCCCGCCCGAGGACCCGGCCGCGCTCGCCACCGCTCTCGGCCGCCTCCTCGGCCGGCCGGAGCTGCGGCACCGCCTGGGCCGCGAGGCCCACGAGCACGTACTCAGCAGATTCGATGTCCGGCGCACCGGCGCTGCCGTCGCGGACGTCTACCGCGAACTGACCGGAGTGCGGGGCACCGAGCACAGAGAGCCGATTGCGCAGTGACCACGGAAAGCACCAGCGTCCCCTCCTCGCCGGGCCCCTGGCCCACGGCGGGCCAGGCCTTCGGCCTCGCCTCCCTCGCGCCGCGCCGCGCCGCGACCGACCGGCTCGCGCTGCCACGCCACCGCCGCGTCCGGACACGGTCCGGCGCGGCCCCGCTCGTCGCCGTCGACGGGCTGGCCGTCCTCACCGGCGGCACGCTCCTGAGCGCCGTCCACCACGACGCCCGGCTGCTGCTGCCGGTCCTGGCGCTCGTCCTGGTCCTCGACGGGCACGCCGGCCTCTACCGGCCGCCCGTCCGCAGCCGGGCCCTCGACGAACTGCCCGCCCTCGCCTCCCGCGCCGGCGTCGTCTGGTGCCTGGCCGCGGCCGGCGCCGCCGCGTACTCCCCCGCCCTGGCCATCGGACCGCTGCGGCTCTGCGCCGCCTACGGCGCCCACGTCGGCGTCGCGGTCCTGGTCCGGGCCCTGCTGCTCGCCCGGCGCCGCCGGATCGCGCGCGCCCACCCCCGCTCGGCGCTCGTCGTCGGCGGCACGGGGGCCGCCCGCCGGTTCGCCGCCTCGGCGGTCCAGCACCCGGAGTACGGGATGCGGCCGGTCGGCATCGTCGGCGTGCCCGAGCAGGGCGGCGCTCCCCGGGCCGCCGGGGAGGCCGGGCTCCCGGTGCTCGCCACGACCGAGGAGATCCACCGGGCCGTCATCCAGAACACCGTGCGCGACGCGGTGTTCCTCGACGACGACCCCGGGCTCGTCACCCTCTTCCAGCAGTACGGCTGCACCACCTGGCGGGTCGGCGGACGGCACCAGGACGGGCCGATGGGCGAGCACATGTGGGGCCACGCCTGGCACCGGATGGTCCCGCTGGACCAGCGGCGCGGGCGGACCGCCAAGCGCGCCCTCGACCTCGTGTTCACCGCGCCCGCGCTGGCGCTCGCGCTGCCGGTGCTGCTGCTCTGCGCGCTCGCCGTACGCCTCTCCGACGGTCCCGGCGTCCTGTTCCGGCAGGAGCGGGTCGGCCAGTACGGGCGCCACTTCACGCTGCTGAAGTTCCGTACGCTGCGCCCCTCCGACGACACCGAGTCGGCGACCCGCTGGAACGTGGCGGGCGACCGCCGGATGAGCGCGGCCGGGAGCTTCCTGCGGAAGACCTCGCTCGACGAGCTGCCGCAGCTGTGGAACGTGCTGCGCGGCGACATGAGCCTGGTCGGGCCCCGTCCCGAACGGCCGTACTTCGTCGCCCAGTTCAGCAAGATCCACGCCGGGTACGCGGCCCGCCACCGGATGCCGGTGGGGCTGACCGGTCTGGCGCAGGTGCACGGGCTGCGCGGTGACACCTCGATCGAGGACCGCTGCCGCTTCGACAACCACTACATCGACCACTGGTCGCTCTGGCAGGACGTCTGCATCCTGCTGCGTACGGCGGCCGGGCTCGTCCGACCCACGGGGAGCTGAGGATGGCCACGGCCGTGACCGGGCCGGCGGTCGCCCCGGACGACGTACGCGACCTGGCCCGCCGGGCCGGGGCGCTCTCCCCGGTCCTTGCCGTGGTCGCGCTGCTGCTCGTCCCCGGCGGGGGCGGGGCCCAGGGCGGCACCGGCGGGACGGGAACGGTCGCCGACGCGGCCTCCGGGCTGCTCGTCCTCGTCTGTCTCGTCCGGGTGCTGCGCGGCGGCGCCCGGCCGCTGACCCGGACGGCCGCCGTCGTCCTCGGCCTGCCGGTCCTCGGGATCTGTCTGGCCGCGATCACCTCGAACGACCCGGCGGCGAGCCTGCCGGGCGTCGCCCGCTACGTGCAGATCTTCGTCCTCGTCCCGGCGGCCGTGCTCCTCATGATCCGCGACCGGCGGGACTTCGCCGTGGTCGCCTGGGGGCTGGTCGGGCTCGCGCTGCTCCAGGGCGCGGTGGGCGTCGGCCAGTACCTGACCGGCACCGGCGCCTCCTACCAGGGCGAGGACATCCGGGCCGTCGGCACCTTCGGGCCCACCGACGTGATGGGCATGGCGACCGTCGTGGCGTACGGCCTCGTCGTCGTCACCGGCATCGCGCTCGGCAGCGGGCCCGGCCGGACGCGGACGGCGGCGGTGGTCTGCGCGGGTCTCCTCTTCGTGCCGCTGGTCCTCTCCTTCAGCCGGGGCGCGTGGATCGCGACCGTCCTCGCCTGCGGCATGCAGCTGCTGCTGTCGGGGCCCCGGCGGGCGGCGCGGGTGGCCCTCGCCGCCGGGGCGCTCGGGGTGGTCCTGGTCGGCGGTCTCGGCATCGGGTCGTCGATGGTGAAGGAGCGGGTCACCAGCATCACGCAGGTGGCGGCGGCGCCGGACCAGTCGGTGACCGACCGGTACACGATGTGGGCGGCGGCCGGGCGGATGTGGCGGGCGGAGCCGGTCACCGGCGTCGGCCTCAAGGGCTTCCCCGCCTACCGCGACTCCAACGCCTCGCTCGCGCTGTCCTCCGGCAGCGACACGGCGGGCGCGGGCGCCGCCTTCCAGCGGCAGCCGCTGCTGTCCCCGCACAACATGTACCTCCTGGTACTGAGCGAGCAGGGCCTGTTCGGGCTGCTGGCCCTGGCGGGCAGCTGGGTGGCGCTGCTGGTCGGCGCGCTGCGGCGGCGCCGCCTCGGCGCGGACTGCGCGCTGGTCGCCACGGGCCTGCTCGCCTGGCAGCTCATCGACTTCTTCTACGCGGACATCGGCGGCCCCTCGACCGTCCTCATGTCGGTGGTGCTGGGCCTCGCGGCCTGGTGGGCGCTGGCGGAGGTCAGGCGTGCGTGACCCGTGGGCCGGGGAACCCGAGCCCACGGACGCGCCGCGGGCCGGCGAACCGCGCCCCCCGGCCCGCCCGCCCTGCGGCACCCCGCTCACCGACCCCTGGCCGACCGCGCCTCCGGGCCCCACGGACTCCCCGTGGCCCCCGGAGGCCGTCGTGCTGCCGGGGACGGGGCCGGCGGGGCTCGCCGGCGCCCGCCCGGTGGCGGTCCGCCGCACGTCGGGGGCGGGAGCCGGGGCGGGTGCGCGCGCGGGAGCCGGGGCTGCCGTACGCGAACTCCGCGCGGCCGAACCCCGTACGCCTCACGGGGCCCCGGCGGGACCTCGTACGCCTCACGGAGCGGGTCCCGGACCCCGTACGCCTCACGGAGCGGGTACCGGACCCCGTACGCCTTCCGGGACCGGTGCGAAAGCCGCTTCCCCCGCTCCCTCCGGCCGTCGTGCCCACGCGCGCGTGCGCCCGTCCCGTACCGGGGCGTCCGAGGGGCGGGGGTTCCTCGCCAGGGCCGCCGCCGTGACCGCGGGACTCACCGCCGTCGGGGCGCTGCTCGGGCTCGTACGGGACCAGATCCTCGCCGGGTACTTCGGGGCCGGGGCCGAGACCGACGCGTTCCTGGTGGCGTGGACGGTCCCCGAGTTCGCCTCGACGCTGCTCATCGAGGACGCGATGGCGCTGATCCTGGTGCCCGCGTTCTCCCGGGCCCTGGCCCGCCGTGCCCAGGGCCCGCTCGGCGACCCGGTGCGGGCGCTGGTGCGCGGCACGCTGCCCCGGATCGTCCTCGTCCTCGGTGTCGTCTCCGCGCTCCTCGTCGCCGCCGCCCCGCTGCTCGTCCGGGTCCTCGCGCCGGGACTGCCCGATCCGGCGCTCGCCGTCGACTGCACCCGGCTGACCGGCACCTGCGTGCTGACCTTCTCGCTGGTCGGCTACTGCTCGGCGGCGCTGCGCGCGCACGGCTGTTTCCTGCCGCCGGCCGCGATCTACGTGGCGTACAACGCGGGCATCATCGGCACCGTCCTCGTGCTGCGCGAACCGCTGGGCGTGCGGTCCGCCGCCGCCGGGGTCGCGGTCGGCGGGGTCCTGATGGTGCTCGTCCAGCTGCCCTCGCTGCTGCGCGAGCTGCGCACCCGTCCGGTGCCGACGCGGCAGCCCGAGCCGCCCGCGTCCGGCGGCGGCACGGCCGAGAGCCGTGTCCTGGTCCTCGGGCTGATCGCGCCCGTCGTCGCCTTCTCGCTCGCCCGCCAGTCGCAGACCCTGATCGAACGCTTCCTCGCCTCGCCGCTGCCGGCCGGTGCCATCTCGCATCTGAACTACGCGCAGAAGGTCGCGCAGATGCCGATGATCCTCTCCCTGATGCTGTGCACGGTCAGCTTCCCGATGGTGGCCCGCGCGCTCGCGGCGGGCGACACGGAGACGGCCCGCCGCCGGGTCGAGCGGGATCTGCTGCTGGCCGCCGTCGTCGTCCTCGTCGGCGCGTCGACGGTGATCGCCGCCGCCCCCCGCATCGTCGAACTTCTCTTCGAGCGCGGTGAGTTCGGCCGCTCCGACACAGTGGCGACCGCCGCCGTGATGCGGGTGTACGCCCTCGGCCTGCTCGGCCAGACCATGGTCGGCGCCCTCGTCCGCTGCTACTTCTCCGCCGCCCGGCCGCTCTGGTACCCGGCCGCCGCCATGGCCGCCGGGCTCGCCACCACGGCCGCCGCCGGCGTTCCCGCCGCCCACCACTGGGGCGCCGTCGGCATCGCCGCCGCCAACGCCCTCGGCATCACCCTCGCCGCGGTGCTGCTGCTGCGCGGCGCGCACCGCCAGTCCGTCCCGGTGGACGTCGACCGGCTCGGCGAGGGCCTGCTGCGGCTCGCCACGGCGGGCGCCTGGGCCACCGGCGCCGGCTGGCTGTGCTCGATCGCGATCGGGCCCGCGTTCCTCGCCGTCACCGTCGCGGGCCTGGTCGTCATCGGTGTCTTCGTGCTCTTCATCGCCTGCGCCGCCAAGGCGCCCGAGATTCCGCCCCTGCCCCGCTCCGCCTCCCGGAGGACCGCCCATGCCCGCCGCCACCGCGCTGCGCCGTCTGCTCCCGAAGCCGCCCCTGTGGGTGAAACCGCCCCTGTGGGTGGCGATGTACCACTCGATCACGGACATCGCTGACGACCCGTACCGGGTGACCGTCTCCCCGGTGCGCTTCGCCCGGCAGCTGCACTGGATGGCCGACCGGGGACTGCGCGGGGTCTCGGTGCGGGAGCTGCTCGCCGCCACCGCGGCGGGGCGCGCCCGCGGGCTCGTGGGCCTGACCTTCGACGACGGTTACGCGGACTTCGTCGACTCGGCGCTGCCGCTGCTGCGCCGGCACGGGTTCACGGCGACGGTGTACGTGCTGCCGGGGCGGCTCGGCGGGGAGAACGGCTGGGACACGGCCGGGCCGCGCAAGTCGCTGCTCACCGAGGACGGCATCCTGCGGATCGCCGGGGCCGGCATGGAGATCGGCTCGCACGGCCTCACCCACGTCGCGCTGACCGAGGTGGACGACGCCGTGCTCGCCGCCGAGACCCGGCACAGCCGGGAACTCCTGGAGGAGATGACCGGCACGCCCGTGGACGGCTTCTGCTACCCGTACGGGCAGGTCGACCCGCGCGCGATCCACGCCGTGCGCAAGGCCGGCTACCGCTACGCCTGCGCGATCGACCCGGGCCCACACACCGGCGCGTACGCCCTGCCGCGGGTCCACATCGGCGAGGGCGACACCCCCTGGCGGCTCACCGCCAAGCGGGTCCTGCACCCCTTCCGCCGCCGCCACCCCGCCGATCTGACGCCCGCGCCGTACGGCCCCGCCGTGGTCGGTGCGCCGTGAAGGTCCTGCACGTCATCACCGGACTCGGCATCGGCGGCGCCGAGCAGCAGCTGCGGCTGCTGCTGCGGCACCTGCCCGTGCGGAGCGGTGTCGTCACCCTCACCAACCCCGGGGCCGTCGCCGCGGGCATCGAGGCGGACGGCACGCCCGTCACCCATCTGGGCATGGCGGGGAACCGCGACCTCGGCGCGCTGCCGCGGCTCGCGCGGATCGTCCGGCAGGGCCGCTACGACCTCGTCCACACCCATCTGTACCGGGCGTGCGTCTACGGCAGGACGGCGGCCCGGCTGGCCGGGGTGCGGCGGGTCATCGCCACCGAGCACTCCCTCGGCGAGACGCAGATCGAGGGCCGCCCGCTCTCCGCGGGGACCCGCGCCCTGTATCTGGCGTCCGAGCGGCTCGGCACGTCCACCGTCGCCGTCTCGCCCAGCGTGGCGCGCCGGCTGGCGGACTGGGGGGTGCCCGCCGAGCGGATCCGGGTCGTCCCCAACGGCATCGAGACCGGCCGCTTCGCCTTCGACGCCCGCGCCCGGCGCCGTACCCGGGAGGCCCTCGGTCTCCCCGAGGACGCCCTTGTCGTCGGCGGGGTGGGGCGGCTGACGCCCGGGAAGCGCTTCGACCGGCTCGTCCGGGCGGTGGCCGAGGTCCCGGAGACCCGGCTGCTGCTCGTCGGCGAGGGCGAGCAGCGCGAGGAGCTGCTGCGGACGGCCCGCGCGTGCGGGGCCGCCGACCGGGTGCTGCTGGCCGGCGCCTGTGAGGACCCGCCGACGGCCTCCGCCGCGGGGCCTTCGCTGCCGGAACTGCTGGCCGCCATGGACGTGTTCGTGTCCACCTCACCCGACGAGACCTTCGGGCTCGCCGTCGTCGAGGCCCTCGCCGCCGGACTGCCCGTGCTGTACGTGGCCTGCCCGGCGATCGACGACCTCGCACCGGACGCCGCCCCGGGCGCGCGCCGGATCGGCGAGTCCGTGTCCGAGCTGGTCTCCGCGCTGCGCGGCGTCCGGGACGCCCGGCCCGCCCGGCTCCCGCTGCCGGCGGCCGCCCGCCGCTACGACATCGCGCACAGCGCCGGCCAGTTGATGTCCCTCTACGACCAGGCCGTCCACGGCACCCCCTTCCCCGCTGAGTGAGAGAGCCCGACCGATGAACACCACCCCACCCCGCACCTCCCTCCAGGCCGCTCTGCGCAGGCCCGGCCGCTGGGCGGTCCTGCCCGTCGCCGTCCTCGCCGGAGCCGCGCTCGGCGGCGGTTACGGGGCCCTGAAGACCCCGCAGTACGCGGCGACCAGCTACGTCATCGTCGTACCGGCCGAGAAGTCCGACCCGGCGGCCGCGCTCGGCTTCGCGCAGGCGTACGGGCGGGTCGCCACCGACATCGCGGTGACCGGCGACGCCCAGGTGTGGGCCGGGGTCACCGCCGACACCCTGCGCCGGAACGTGCAGGCGGCGACCTCCCCGGACGCACCGATGATCTCCATCACCGCCCAGTCGGAACAGCCCGCGAAGGCCGTGTCGATGGCCGACGGGGTGGCCCGCGCGCTCGTCCTCAACAGCTCGCACGTCGCGGGCAGCACGGGCGTGAAGGTCGTCCAGTTCTCCCGGGCCACGAAGCCGATCGCCCCCGTCTCCCCCTCGGCGCCGCTCTCCGCGCTGGTCGGCGCCTGCGCGGGCGGTCTCCTCGGCGGTCTCGCCCTCCTCGTCCGGCCGAAGCGCGCCGCCTCGCGCGGCGAGGCCCGCCACTCCCGGCAGGCGTCCGCCCCGGCCGGGTCCGCCGCCGTGCCCGCCCCGGCGACCGCCGCGCACCAGGCGGAGGCGGTGTGACCCCGAGACCGCTGCGGACCGAGGTCTGCCGTGACGAGGACGGGTTCGGGCGCCTGGCGGCCGAGTGGACGGCGCTGTACGGGCGCTGCTCCACCGCCACCCCCTTCCAGTCCCATGCCTGGCTGCACTCCTGGTGGCTCTCGTACGGCCGGCCCGGTGCGCTGCGGGTGGTGCTCGTACGGGGTGCGGACGGCTCACTCGTCGCCGCCGCGCCCCTGATGCGGGCCGGGGGGCCGCTGCCCGTCCTCACCCAGCTCGGCGGGTCGATCACCGACTTCACGGACGTGCTCGTCGACGACGGCTGCCCGGGGGCGGCGCCCGCGCTGGCCCGGGGCATCGCGAGGGCCGCCAGGGGCTCGGTGGTCGACCTGCGGGAGGTGCGGCCGGGGGCGGCCAGCGAGCAGGTCTTCGCCCGCTGGCGGGGCCCGCGCCGACGGCTGCCCGACTCGCTGTGCCTGGAGCTGCCCGCCGTCCCCATGGAGGGGCTCCTCGAACGCATCCCCTCCGGGAAGGCGCAGCGGGTCCGGGCCAAGCTGCGCAAGCTGGACGCCCTCGGCATCGACGCGCACGTGGTCACCGGGGCGGAGGTGCCCGCCGCACTCGACCGGCTCCTGAGGCTGCACCAGCTCCAGTGGCAGGGGCGGGGGGTGACGGCCGAGCACACCAGCGAGCGCTTCGCCCAGCACCTCACCCGGGCCGTGCGGCCGATGGTGGAGCGCGGGGACGCGATGGTCACCGAGTTCCGGCTCGCCGGGGACGTGGTCGCCGCCGACCTGACCCTGATGTCCCCCCGGCTCGCGGGCGGCTATCTGTACGGGGCGGACCCGGCGCTGCGCGCCCGCAAGGTCGACGTGGCGACGATGCTGCTGCGGCACGGCGCCGGGGAGACCAGCGCGGGCGGGCGGGCCACGCTGAGCATGCTGCGCGGCACGGAGGCGTACAAGCACCACTGGCGGCCCGAGACCGTGGGCAACCAGCGGCTGATGCTCGCCGGGCGCGGTACGGCCCCGCTGCTGTGGCTGCGCGCGGGCGCGGCCGACGCGCGCCGCTGGGCGGCCCGGCAGGCGCGGGAGCGCCCCTGGGTGGGGCGGGCGCTCGGCAGGCTGCCGGGGCGGACGCGGCGCGGCGGCGACGGATGAGTCCGCCGCCGCCGCGCACGACCGCCACCGACAGGGACCGGTCAGAAGGGCCAGACGCCCTCCAGCGACCCCTTCCAGTCGAGGTCGACCTTGTCCTTCCAGGAGTCCTTCGGGACACAGACGGGCCCGCCGATCCAGCTCTCGACCCATGAACCGAGGTTGACGGTCCAGCAGGAGGGCTTGGGTTCCGGCTTGGGTTCCGGCTTGGGCTCGGGCTTCGGTTCGGGCTTGGGTTCCGGCTTCGGTTCCGGCTTGGGCTCGGGCTTGGGTTCCGGCTTCGGCTCCGGCTTCGGCTCCGGCTTCGGCTCCGGCTTCGGTTCCGGCTTCGGCTCCGGCTTCGGCTCCGGCTTGGGTTCCGGCTTGGGTTCCGGCTTCGGCTCCGGCTTCGGCTCCGGCTTCGGCTCCGGCTTCGGCTCCGGCTTCGGCTCCGGCTTCGGCTCCGGCTTCGGCTCGGGCTTCGGCTCCGGCTTGGGCTCCGGCTTGGGCTCAGGAACCGTCGGGTCCGTGGGCCACGTCGGATCGGTCGGATCCGTAGGCCACGTCGGATCGGTCGGATCCGTAGGCCACGTCGGGTCGGTCGGGTCCGTCGGCTGTGTCGGGACGCCCGGTTCCGTGCCGTACAGCATCTGCCGGAACAACGCCGACGACCGGGGATTGTCGTCGCATTGCCAGACGCCGTGCGGGCAGTAGTCGGTGATCGTGTGGTAGAGCGGCTTGTGCAGCTTCATCCATTCCAGCATGCGCCGCATGTATTCGGGGTTGTCCCCGTTGCGGAAGAGCCCCCATTCCGGATAGGAGATCTGCTTTCCGTGCTCGGCCGCGAAATCGACCTGCTTCTGGAGCCCGTACGGCTCGGTGACGTGCTGGTCGAAACGCGAACCCGAGGGCTGGTCGTACGAGTCCATTCCGATGATGTCGACGACATCGTCACCCGGGTAGCACTCGGTCCACGGGACGGCGTCGAGACCGCGGCTCGGGTTGAAGTCGAACCGGAACTTCTGGCCCGGCACGGAGCGCATCGCGGTGACGATCCGGTTCCAGTAGTTCTTCCACGAAGTGGGGTCGGGCCCGCACCGGTGGGTGTAGGTGGTGCCGTTCATCTCCCAGCCGAGGACGACGACGGTGTCGGTGGCGCCCAGCTCGACGAGCCGCCGGGCGAGGGTCCTGAAGTGGTGGTCGTAGGCGCCGGCGGCACCGATCCGCAGCTGACGGCGGACCTCGGCGTCGGAGACCCCGGCCTCGTTGCGCTCCAGCATGGGCACGTTGAGGACGAACATGCGGTCGGCCTTCTCGTTGCGCCAGTCCGCCCAGGCGTCGAGGAAGCCCGGGGGGCCCTCGATGTTCTTCCAGAGGTCGCCGGGAAGGTAGGTGTGGCCGACGCGGAGCTCACGGCCGCCGAGCCACTGCTGCAGGGCCTCGATGCGGGCGACCCCGAGCGCGCCCGATTCGAGGAACGCGCCCATGGCGCCCGAGAGCGTGGGTCCGGGATCGCTCGCCGTGACGGATTCGGCGGCCCGGGCGGGGGACGACAGCACGACTGAACCCGAGGCGAGGAGACCGGCGGTGAACACCCCCAGCCACGCTCTCGAGGTTCTCCGGTGTGCAGCTCCCATGGCCACTCCTTCGCGTCGTACGCCTTTTGATGATCCGTCAATCTGATACTCCGAAAGTATTCCTAATGCGCCGACCGTGAACTCGGCTTCCCTCTGATCAGTAGTCCATTAGAGGATTTGATCGCCCAGATGGGGCACCCGAGAGGAAGGGCGTGCCGTGCCGCGCAGTCAGCGTTTCGACACCAGCGTTCCCACCGTCCTTGTGCGGCTCGATCCGAACCCCTTCCATCACGGCACCCTCGGAGCGGCGCGCTCATTGGGCCGGGCGGGAATTCCGGTGCACGCCGTCATCGAATCGAGCACCAGCCCGGTCGCCCGCTCACGCCATGTCCGCTCGGTCCGGGTCCGCCCCGCGACGGCCTCCGCCGGAGAGCTGGTCGCCCTCCTGCACCGGATCGCGGACGAACTGACGGACGGTCGGACGGCAGGTCGCACGGAGGGCGGGACGGGCGACCGGAAGGACCCGCCCGCCGACGCCATCCCCGACGCCCCGTCACCTCCCCTCCTCGTCCTCCCCCTCGACGACGTCAGCGCCCTCGCCCTGGCCCGCAGGCGCGCCGATCTCTCCCCGCGCTTCCTGCTGCCCGAGCAGAGCGAGGAACAGCTGCTGCGCGTCGCCGACAAGGCCTCGCTCGCCGAGACCTGCGCGGACCTGGGGCTGCCCCATCCCCGTACCGAACTCCCCACCGGCGCCGACGAGGCCGCCGCGATGGCCTGGTCGCTCGGACTCCCGGTGGTGGCCAAGTGGAGCCGCCCCTGGCTGCTCCCGGCCGGCGGCGGACTGCGCAGCACCTCGATCGTGCGCTCGCTCGCCGAGGTGCGGGAGCTGTACGCCCGCACCCCCGAGGCCGGCAGCCGGCTGCTGCTCCAGGAGCTGCTTCCGGCCGGCCGGGACCTCGACTGGTTCTTCCACGGGTACGTGGACTCCGCCGGCCGCTGCACGACGGGGTCGACCGGCCGCAAGGAGCGTTCCTGGCCGGACGGCGCCGGGCTCACCGCCGTCGGCCGCTGGACGGTGAACCCGGCCCTGGAGCGCACGGCCCGCGCACTGCTCGACGCGCTGGGCTACCGGGGCGTCTGCGACCTGGACTTCCGGCTCGACCGGTCCACGGGCGCGTACCACCTGCTCGACTTCAACCCCCGGCCCGGCGCGCAGTTCCGGCTCTTCACCGACCCGTCCGGCCTCGACGTGGTCCGCGCCCTCCACCTGGACCTCACCGGCCGTCCCGTACCGCCGCACTCCCCCGCGTACGGGCGCCGCTTCGTCGTCGAGAACTACACGGCGCTCTCGGTGCTGGCCTCGCCGCGCCGCCGGTACGCGGCCGAGCCCGGGGCCGCGCGCAGGACCGAGTACGCCTGGTGGGCCGCCGACGACCCGGCGCCCGCGCTCGCCATGGGCCGCGCCTGGCTCGCGCACCTCCTGCGCAAGGCGCTGTCCGTGCTCCGCCGCCGCCTGCGCTCCGGCCGGGCGGGCCCGCCGACGACCCCCACGACGCCACGGGCCCGCAGCTCCTCCCAGCAGCTCACTCCACGTTGAAGGCGGAAGGCACGATGTCGAACACGTACGACCTGGTGGTCGTCGGGGCCGGACCCTACGGCCTGTCCGTGGCCGCGCACGCGGCCGTCCACGGGCTGCGCCTGCGGACCTTCGGCCGCTCGATGGAGTCCTGGCACGCCATGCCCCCGGGCATGTTCCTGAAGTCGGAACCCTGGGCCTCGCACCTCTCCGACCCGCAGGGGGCGTACGGGCTCGACGCGTACGCCGCCGCGCGGGGCGTGCGCGCCGAGCACGGGGTGCCGCTGCCGGTGGACTTCTTCGCCGCGTACGGCGACTGGTTCGCCCGGCGGGCCGTGCCCGCGCTCGACGAGCGGCTGATCGCCTCGGTCACGCCGACCGCCGACGGCTTCGCGCTGCTCACCGAGGACGGCGAACCGCTCCGCGCCCGGACGGTGGCGCTCGCCGTCGGCGTCCTGCCCTTCATGGAGGTGCCCGGACCGCTGCGCGGCCTGGACCGGCGGTACGTCACCCACTCCAGCCACCACGGCGCGCTGGACCGCTTCGCGGGGCAGGACGTCACGGTCGTCGGCGCGGGCCAGGCGGCCCTGGAGACGGCCGCGCTCCTCGTGGAGCGCGGCGCGGGCGCGGTCAGGATCGTCGCCCGCGCGGACCGGCTGAACTGGAACACCCTGCCCCCGGCGCTCGACCGCGGCCTCTGGCCCTCGCTGCGCGCCCCGCACACGGGGCTCGGCTGCGGCTGGCGGAACAGGCTCTACGCCGACACCCCGGGCGTCTTCCGGCGTCTGCCCGCCGCCACCCGCGAGCGGATCTTCGGCTCGGCGCTCGGCCCGGCCGGTGCCTGGTGGCTCCGTGAGCGCTTCGCTGCGGTCGGGGACGTACGCCTCGGGCAGCGGATCACCGCGGCGGCCGTGACCGGGGACGAGCGGCTGCGGCTCGATGTGTCCGGCCCTGGCGGCACGACCGTCCTGGAGACCGACCACGTCGTCGCGGCCACCGGTTTCGTCCCGGGCCTGGACCGGGCGAAGGTGCTCTCCCCGACGCTGCGCGGGGCGCTGCGGACCGTCGGCGCGGGCGGGGCCCCGGAGGTCGGCGCGCTCTTCGAGTCCTCGTGGCCCGGCCTCTTCCTCGCCGGACTGCTCACCGCCCCGTCGTACGGGCCCTCGATGCGGTTCGTCCTCGGCGCCGAGTACACGGCGGGGCGGCTGGTGCGCGGGGTGCGGCAGCGGCTGCGCGCGGGGGCCCGGAGCGGCGGCGCGCCGGGCCGGCCGCGTACGGGCGGGAAGGCGCCGGTCCCGGCATGACGGAGGGCCGGCCCCGGAGAGCGGGTGCTCTCCGGGGCCGGCCCCCGAGCCTGCGTGTCGCTGAGGACTCAGGCGTTGATGCAGGTGTTGCCGAAGGTCGGGTTGAGCAGGCCGATGACGTTGATGCTGTTGCCGCAGGCGTTGACCGGGATGTGGATCGGGACCTGGACGACGTTGCCCGAGAGGACGCCCGGCGAACCGACCGCGACACCCTCCGCGCCCGCGTCGGCGAAGGCGGGGGTCGCCGCACCCATGGCCATGATGATTCCGGCGACGACGGCAGCAGCCTTCTTACAGTTCATTTTCGTCTGCATCCTTTCGGTGGCGGAACACTTTTCACGGAACACAACGAACATCCCGCGCAAAGGAAACCGGAAGAACGTCGAAGTCTGCTCATTCACTCCGTTGCGCGTACGAAAAGGGCCGGAAGAGAACACGGAGGTTCTCTTCCGGCCCAGTGTCCGCGACGCGGATCAGCCGTTGTAGGCACCGTTGCCGGAGAGCACCGGGATGTCCTCGACGAGGTGCGACAGCGGCTCGTCCCCCTTGGCCTGGGTGGAGTTCTCGGCGCACTGCTGGTTCTGCGGGGAGGAGAGGACGTTGATGTCCTGGACCGCGACCGGGACGAGGACGCCGACGACCGAGCCGACGTTGCCCTTGACCGGGGCGCCGAGGCACAGCTTGTTCAGCGAGCCCTGGACGGCCGAGAACTGGGGGCTCATGTCACCCGCGGTCGTCGAGTTGCCGAACGCCGTGTGCGCGCCGTTGCCGCTGAGCGAGGTCGTGCCGCCGTCGTCGGCGATGGCGAGCGCCGGGGAGGCCGCCGCAGCAGAAGCGCCGACAACAGAGGCCGTAACAGCCGCAGCCGCCATAATCTTCTTGATCACGGTGATTCCGTTCCTGTTCCCACCAATCGACCTGATTGATGCGACGGGATCAACTGCGGGGACGGGCTTTGGTTCCGGCTCTTCACCCGTTCGACTGGGACCGCGTTTCGCGCTGCCATGTGCGCTCCGCCAAGAGGGTGACACAGCGGAACCCTTGCGTCCGGGGCCAGTTGATCAGGTCGCTCCCTGCACGGAGCCGGTTCTAGAAGGGAACTCCCGTGATCAAGAAGGTTATGGCCACCGCGGCCGCAGCCGTCTCCATCGTCGGCGCCACCGCCGCCGTGGCCTCCCCGGCGCTCGCCATCAGCAACGACGGCGGCACCACCTCGCTCAGCGGCAACGGCGCGCACCAGGAGTACGGCAACTCCGCGACGTACGGCAACATGAGCCCGCAGTTCGCGCTGGTCCAGGGCTCGCTGAACAAGCCGTGCATCGGCCTGCCGGCCAAGCTCAACGCCGGTTCGCTCATCGGTGCCATCCCGATCAGCGTCCAGGACATCAACGTGCTGTCCTCCCCGCAGAACCAGCAGTGCACCGAGAACTCCACCCAGGCGAAGGGCGACGAGGCCCTGTCGCACATCCTGGACGACATCCCGGTCCTGTCGGGCAACGGCGTCGGCAACAACTGACGTTCCACCGCCTTCCGGCGTCCGCGCCCCGCGCGCGACGACGCCACACGTCAGGGGCCGCCCTCCGGGGCGGCCCCTTTCGCCGTGTCGCCTACAGCCGGACCGCTACCAGGTCGGCCAGACCGGCGTCGCCATCAGGCGTTCCCATTCCCGGTCCGGCATCCCCGGCACCGTCCGCCCCGACTGGACCCATTGGGTCACCAGTGCCGAATACACCGGGAACGGTGTGCGGTCGGCCGGGGGCGGGTCACTCACATATCGGCTCTTCGGAATGAAGGCCATCCGTTCCCATTTTCCGGGATCCGGCGCCATCTTCGCTCCTTCCGCTGCGATTCCCGCATCATTACACAGGCGCCGCAGGAGAGTGATTCGTCCTGTTCATGTCGCGTCGTGTACCTGTGTGCGATCACGCTCGAAATAGCGTGCGGACATGAAATTCCCGCGTGTACGGCGGGCCCGGCGTCCGCTGCTCGTCCCGGCGGCGCTGACGGCGATGGCCGCTCTCGCCCCCGGAGCCCTCGCCGCCGCCCCCACCGATCTCCCCGCCCCGGAACACGGGCTGAACCTCCTCGTGGTCGGGATCGACAGCCGCAAGGGCGTCACCGAACAGGAGAAGGAGCGCTACCGGCTCGGCGGGAAGGAGTGCGACTGCACCGACGTGATGATGCTGGTGCACGTCTCGGCCGCGAACGACCGGGTCGACGTGGTGAGCCTGCCGCGCGACTCGCTCACCACCTTCCCCGACGGGCACCGCGACCGGCGTACCGGCGAGCTGCACTCCGCCCATCCCGCGAAGATCAACAACGCCTGGGCGGAGGGGGGTTCCGCGTTCGCCGTGGAGACCGTGGAGTCGATGACCGGGCTCCCCGTCCACCGGTACCTGGAGATCGACTTCCGCCGCTTCATGGACACCGTCGACCACGTCGACGGCGGCGTGCCCGTCTGTACGGAGAAACCGCTCAAGGACCCGGTCACCGGCATCGACCTGGCTCCCGGCACCAAGCGCGTGCACGGTGGCGAGGCCCTCCAGTACGTGCGGTCGCGGCGGGCCGACGGCCAGATGGACTTCGGCCGGATCCAGAAGCAGCAGAAGTTCGTGGTGAACACCCTGGAGCGGCTCCGCGACGGCGTCCTGGACGACCCCGGCCGGCTGAAGGCCCTCGCCGCGACCCTGCGCGGGACCGGCGCGGCCGAGCGGGGCGTCTCGACGGCGGAACTCCTCGCGCTCGCCGGGCGGCTGCGGGACCTGACCCCGGACCGTACGGAGTTCGCGACGGTACCCGTACGGGGCTTCAACGCCGACATCGAGGGCGTCGGATCCACCCTCGCCTGGGACGAGGAAGGGGCGGCCGAGGTCTTCGGACGACTGCGCGAGGACCGGCCGCTGCCGCCCTCCGACGCCGTCGCCCCCAGCACGATCGCGGTGGGCACCTACCGGCCCGCACCCGGGGCTTCGCTCATCTGCCCGTAGTCCGTCCGGTGGACTTCGCGGAACCTCCGGGCCGCCGACCAGTTGATCAGCGCGGCTCGGCACTCAGCGAGCCACAACCCGAAAGGCCTGAACAATGAAGAAGCTGTTGGCTACGGCTGCTGTGGCTGCGTCGGTCCTCGGCGCGACGGCGGCGGGTGCCGGACAGGCGCTCGCGATCGCGGACGACGGTGGCACCACCTCGCTCAGCGGCAACGGTGCCCACCAGGAGTTCGGCAACTCCGCCACCCACGGCGACATGAGCCCGCAGTTCGCGCTCGTCCAGGGCTCCCTGAACAAGCCGTGCGTCGGTCTGCCGGCCAAGGTCAACGCCGGTTCGCTCATCGGGCTCATCCCGATCGCGGTCCAGGACGTCAACGTGCTGTCCTCCCCGCAGAACCAGCAGTGCACCGAGAACTCCACCCAGGCCAAGGGTGACGAGCCGCTGTCGCACATCCTCAGCGACATCCCGGTGCTCTCGGGCAACGGCGCCGGCAACAGCTGAGCGACGACGCCCGGCCGGGTGCGGCCCCGCGGTCCCTCCTCGGAGGGACCGCGGGGCCGTCCCCTTTCCGGCGCCGCCCTCAGAGCTTCCGGCGCAGCTCGGCCGGATCGGTGACCGGTGCGTCACAGGTGAAGTGACGGCACACGTACGCGGCGGGCGCACCGGCCACCAGCGGGCGGTCCCGCAGCAGCGGGAACTCCTCGCTGTCGGGGGCGCCGAAGGCGAGCACCGCGCCGGGGGCGGTGGCCAGGAGGGCGGTACGGCGCAGCTCCCGGAAGGCCTCGTCGCCGGGGGCGCCCACGACGGCGATCTCCCGGGGCCCGTCGAGGAGGGCCTCGGCCACGGCCAGGCCCCAGCCGATGAAGCGGGGTGCGCGGGGGCCGAGGGCCTTGACGACGCCGAGGGCGCCTTCGGCGGCGGCGCGGTGGGCCTCCGAGCCGGTCTGGGCGGCGTACGAGAGCAGGGCTCCGGCGGCGGCGGTCCAGCCGGACGGGGCCGCGTTGTCCGTGGGGTCCTGCGGGCGGCGGATCAGCGCCTCGGCGTCGTGGGCCGTGTCGTACAGGGCGCCGCCCTCGGCGGTGAAGCGGTCGAGGACCAGGTCCAGGAGGAAGCCGGCGAACTCCAGCCAGGCGCCCTCGCCGGTGACGGCGGCGAGGGCGAGGAAGCCTTCGGCGACGTCGGCGTAGTCCTCCAGGACGCCCGCGTTGGTGCCGGCCCGGCCGTCCTTGGACGTACGGGTGAGGCGGGCGGCCTCGTCCATGTGGACCCGTACGAGCAGGTCGGCGGCCTCCGTGGCGCGCTCGACGAGGTCGGGGCGGTCGAAGAGGGCGCCGGTCTCGGCGAGGGCGGCGACCGCGAGGCCGTTCCAGGCGGCGACGACCTTGTCGTCCCGGCCGGGGCGCTCGCGCTCCTCGCGGGCGGCGAGGAGGCGGGCCGCGATCGAGGCGATCCGGTCGGCGTCGGCCGGGCCGGTCCCCTCCGGGAACTGGAGGACGGAGCTGCCGTGCTCGAAGGTGCCGTCCTCGGTGACGCCGTAGTGGGCGGCGGCGAGGGCGGCGTCCTCGGCACCGAGGACCTCGGTGAGCTGCTCCGGGGTCCACACGTAGAAGGCGCCCTCGACGTGCTTGCCGGTGCCGTCGTCGCTGTCCGCGTCGAGCGCGGAGGCGAAGCCGCCCTCGGGGGTGCGGAGTTCGCGGACCATGAAGTCGGCGGTCTCCAGGGCGACCCGGCGGGCGAGCTCGCTGCCGGTCGCCTTCCACAGGTGGGCGTAGACCCGGCAGAGCAGGGCGTTGTCGTACAGCATCTTCTCGAAGTGCGGCACGACCCAGGCGCGGTCGACGGCGTAGCGGGCGAAGCCGCCGCCGAGCTGGTCGTAGATGCCGCCGCGGGCAATCGCCTCGCAGGTGTCCGCGGCCATCTGGAGGGCGCCCTCGGAACCCGTACGGGCATGGTGGCGGAGCAGGAACTCCAGCGCCATCGACGGCGGGAACTTGGGGGCGCCGCCGAAGCCGCCGTGCTTGGCGTCGTACTCGCGGACGAGACCGAGGAGGGCCTGCCCGAGCTCCTCCTCACCGGGGACTCCGTCGCCGCCGTAGGCGAGGGAGCGGCCGGCGAGGTCCTTCACGATCCGCTCGGCGACCTCGCCGACCTCGTCACGACGGTCGGCCCAGGCCCCCCTGACGCCCTCCAGGACCTCCGGGAAGGAGGGCATGCCGTGGCGGGGCTCCGGCGGGAAGTACGTACCGAAGTAGAAGGGGGCGGCGTCGGGGGTGAGGAACACGGTCATCGGCCAGCCCCCCTGCCCGGTGGCGGCCTGGACGGCCTCCATGTAGACGGCGTCGACGTCGGGCCGCTCCTCGCGGTCGACCTTGACGGCGACGAAGTTCTCGTTGACGAGCGCGGCGGTGGCGTCGTCCTCGAAGGACTCGTGGGCCATGACGTGGCACCAGTGGCAGGAGCTGTAGCCGACGCTGAGCAGGACGGGGACGTCGCGGCGGCGGGCCTCCTCGAAGGCCTCGGCCGACCACGGCCACCAGTCGACCGGGTTGTCGGCGTGCTGAAGGAGGTACGGGGAGGTCTCATGGGCCAGTCGGTTCGGCATGGGGACCATCCTGCCGCAGGGGTCTTCTCGTTTCTCCGCTCCCTCGCGCCGACGCGCGCCGCGCAGCACACTGGGGCCGACACGGTTCCGGGCCCGACGCGCCCTCAGGGACCGGGAGGGTCGGGCACGCGCGGAGGGGGACGCACATGCGGGACGGTCACCGGGTCGAGGCCGAGCGGTTGTTGGCGCGGTTGGTGGAGGAGGAGGTACGGGCCTCCGGCGGACGCGCCGACGCGGACGCGCTGCTCGCGCGGGGCCGGGACGCGCTGGACGTGATGGCGTCGGGTGCGGCGGAGGAGTACGGGGCGTACGCGCGGGCGGTGGAGGCCGCCGGGGTGGGCGTGGGGCGGCAGGTGCCGTTCGGGGGTGGTGGGGGTGCCCTTGTCGTCGGGGTCGCCGCCGTTGCAGCTGTCGGGGCCGATCTGGCGTTCGGTGCCACGGCGGGGACCGCGTTCGGTGCGGGGGCCGTGGTGGCCGTGGCCGGTGCGGCGGCGACCGTGCTGCGGGCCACCGGGCACCGTGCCGCCGGTGCGGACACCGCGGTCGCGGCGGCTCGGGCCCGGTGGCTGGACGCCGTCGAGGCCCGGGGGGTACGGCCCTTCCTTGAGCGGGAGCGGGCGGATCTCGCCGGGGAGAGCGGTGGCGGGCGTCCCATGGCCGCCCCCGTCGGCGCGGTGCCCCCCCTCGCGCCCGAGCGGCTGCGTGGTGGCGACCGGAGCGCGGCCGCCCGGCGGCGTACCGTCCTGGAGCGGTCCTTCGGTCATCTGCCCGACTCCGGCGGGGAGTTCGCCGGGCGGCGGGACGAGCTGGCCCGGATCACCCGGTGGGTGCAGGCCGGGCGGGCCGCGCCGGTCACCCGGCCGACCGTGGTGCTGCTGCACGGCGAGCCCGGCGCCGGGCGCACCGCGCTCGCCGTACGGTCCGCCCACGCGCTGCGCGACCAGTTCCGCGGGGCCTGCGTGGTGGACCTGCGGGGCGGTGCGGCCGGCGAGCGGCCCGTGACGACCCGGGAGGCGCTGCTGCACCTGTTGAACCGGCTCGGCGCCCCGCGCGACCGGCTGCTCTTCCGCGAGGGCGCCACCGCTGAGCAACAGGTGCGGCGGCTCACGGAGTTGTACCGGCGGCAGCTGAGCGGGGTGCCCGTCGTGCTGATCCTCGACGACGCCGCCGACGCCGCCCAGGTGCGGGCCCTGCTGCCGGAGCGGTCCGAGAGCCTGGTCCTCGTGACCTGCCGGGAGCCGCTGGACCTCGGCGAGGACGTACCGGCCGACGTGCACGCGCTGCCGGTGGCCGCGCTCGACGCGGCGGGCGCCGAGGAGCTGCTGCACGCCACGGCCGGCGGGCCCGACGCCGGCCCGTACGACGCCGAGGCCTTCGAGCGGATACGGGAGCTGTGCGGCGGCCTGCCGCTGGCGCTGCGGGTCGCGGGCTCGTTGCTCGGGCCCCGCCCCATGGACGAGCTCGCGGGTCTTCTCGCCCGCCCCGGCTGGGGCCCCGACCCTGTCGAACGCGCCCTGTCCGTACGGTACTTCTTCTTCGACGAGGACGCCCGGCAGCTGCTCCGGCGGCTCGCGCTGGCCGGGCGGGCCTCGCTGGGCGTCGCGGCGGCCGCCGCGCTGCTCGGCGGGAGCGAGGCGGAGGCGGGGCGGCTACTGAGGGAGCTGTCCGGGGCCGGGCTGCTCGACCGTGTGCGCGGCTCCCGCTACCGGCTGCACGACGCGGTACGGGGCTTCGCCGCCGTCCGGCTCCTCGACGAGGAGGACGCGGCCGAGATCGCGGCGGCGCAGGAGCGGCTCGTACGGAACCACGCCGAGCTCGCCGACGCGGTGATCCGGATGGTCGACGGCAAGATGTCGACCCGCGCGGACCGGTTCGACGGGCACGGCTTCGGCTCCCTGGAGGCGGCGCTCGGCTGGCTCGACGAGGAGTCCAGCTTCATCACCGCGGCCCTGCGGCACGCGGAGGGCGTCGACCAGGAGACCGTCCTCGGTCTGCTCAGCGCGCTCTGCGACTACTGCCTGCTGCGCGGCGACCTCTACCGGCTGGGTGAGATCAACGAGCTGGCCGAGTCCGTCGGGCAGGGGCTGCTGACGCGCTCGGTGCGGTGGCGTACCGGTATCGCGGCCCGGCAGCTCGGCGAGCTCGACAAGGCCCACAAGACGCTGACCTCGGTCGTCTCCCTCTACCAGGAGGCCCACCAGGACGCGGGGGCCGCGCTCGCGCTCTGCTCGCTCGGGATCACCCTGCACCACCAGGGGCGGCTCACGGAGGCCGCGACGCGGCTGCGGGAGGCGCTCGCGCTCCAGGAGCCGGAGTCGCTGGCCGCCGACCGGGGCTGGACGCTGCACGCGCTGGCCGCCGTGGAACGCGACCGGGGCGGTCTCGCCGAGGCGACGGCGCTGCTCGACCGGTCGCTCGCCCTGCACCGGGAGCACGAGTCGCTGCACGGCGAGGCGTGGGCGCACTTCCAGCGCGGGCAGGTGCTGCTGGTACGGGGCGACACGGCGGGCGCGGGAAGTGCGCTGCGGCACGCGCTGGAGACGTACGGGCGCGTCCGCGACGGGCGCGGCGAGGCCTGGGCGCTGACCCAGCTGGCGCGGGCTCGGCTCGCCGCCGGGGAGGCGGAGCCCGCGGTGGAGGAGCTGCGCGGGGCGCTCGCCCGGCACCGGGAGCAGGAGGACGCGCGCGGGGAGGCGTGGACGCTGTACTACCTGGGGCAGGCCCTGGAGGAGCGGGGCGACCGGGACGAGGCGGTGCGGGAGCTGGGGCGGGCGCGGGCGATGTTCTCGCGGATGCGGGATCTGTACGGGCTCGCCTGCGCCCGGCACCATCTGGGCCGGGTCAGCCGGGACCAGCAGGCGGCGCGGGCGGGCAATCTGCGGAACTCGGGCTTCGCCCGGCAGCTGCTGGTGGACGCGCGGGCGGACTTCCACCGGATCGGGGTGGTCCACGGCGAGGCCTGGACCTGTCTGGAGCTGGCGATCGTCGAGGCGGGCAACGGCCGGGTGCCGCAGGCGCTGGGGCTGTGCGACGAGGCGCGGGCGCTGTTCGACGGGTGCGGTGATCCCCGGGGGGCCGGCTGGGCCCGCTTCCTGCGGTGCACGCTGCTTCCGCACGCGGTGCCGGGCAGCCCGGAGCCGGGGACGGCGACGGCCCGGGAGGAACTCGGCGCACTGGTCGCGGCCCGGCATCCGGCCCGTGACCCCCGCCTGGACGACTGCGCCGAGGCGTACGGGGTGGTCCTGGACCGGGGGGTGCTCCCGTCGACGCCCTGGCAGGCCTGGGACCTGGGCCTGGTGCCGTACCGGCAGGCACGGGAGGTGCTGGGGGCGGACGGGGCCGGCGGGGTTGCGGCGGCTCCGGCGGGGTGACGGCGGCTCCGGCGGGGTGACGGCGGCTCCGGCGGGGTGACGGCGGCGGCGCCCACGGGGTGACGGCCGGGCGCGCGGACGTCACCGGCCGACGATCCGGTCCCGTGGCTCCCGGGACCGGCCCGGCGGCGCCGTCCACCCTCCCGGACCCGCCCGCACACGCGACCGCCCCCGTCCCGTACCGGCGAGGTACGAAGACGGGGGCGTCGTGGCTACTTGCCCGAGGCTGCCGGGGTCGCCGGCGTGTCCGTGCCGGGGGCCGTCGGGTCCGGGGCCTCCTCGAAGGAGACCTTGCCCATGTGGCGGTTCATCGACTTCATCAGCATCCAGACCGCGACGGCCAGGACGGCGAAGACGACGAACCCGAGGACGCCGGGCGTCACCTTGTTCTTGTCCAGCTCTTCGGCGGCGAAGGGGACCAGCTGGGTCAGTGCCAGATGTGCGCTCATCTATGCATTGTCGCGGATGCCCGCGAAGAGATCTTCCTCGGGGAGGGAGGTCGGCACCAGCGCCTTGCTGAGCTCGTACTCCTCCGTCGGCCAGACCTCCTTCTGGATGTCCATCGGCACCCGGAACCAGCCGCCGTCGGGGTCGATCTGGGTGCGGTGGGCGATCAGGGCCTTGTCGCGGGTCTCGAAGAAGTCCGCGCAGGGGACGAAGGTGGTGAGGGTCCGCTCCGTGCGCTCGAACTCCTTCCAGCGCTCCAGCCACTCGCCGTACGGGGACTCCAGGCCGCGGGCGAGGAGCGCCTCGTGCAGGGCGGTGGTGCGGACGCGGTTGAAGCCCTGGTTGTAGTAGAGCTTCAGGGGCTGCCAGACCGGGCCGAACTCGGCCTCGGGGTACTTCTCGGCGTCGGCCGCGCCGTCGAAGGCCACCATCGTGATCTTGTGGGTCATGATGTGGTCGGGGTGCGGGTAGCCGCCGTTCTCGTCGTAGGTCGTGACGACCTGCGGACGGAAGGTGCGGATCTCGCGGACCAGCGTCCCGGCCGCCTTGTCGACGTCCTCCAGGGCGAAGCAGCCCTCGGGGAGCGGGGGCAGCGGGTCGCCCTCGGGCAGGCCCGAGTCGACGAATCCCAGCCAGTGCTGGGAGACGCCGAGGATCTCGCGGGCCTCGTCCATCTCCTTGCGGCGCACCTCGTGGATGTTCGCCTCGATGTAGGGGTCGCCCTGAAGCTGGGGGTTCAGGACCGAGCCGCGCTCGCCGCCCGTGCACGTCACGACCATGACGTCCACCCCCTCGGACACGTACTTGGCCATCGTGGCCGCACCCTTGCTCGACTCGTCGTCGGGGTGGGCGTGAACGGCCATCAGTCGCAGCTGCTCAGTCAAGACTCGATCCTCAGTGATTCGACGCGGAGGGTGGTCTCTATAGTGACGGAATCGGGGGAGTGAAAATTCCGCCACCCCCGGCTTCGAGAGGATCGATCATGAGCGCGGTGCGAGAGCAGCTGCCCGAGGGGCGCTACGGACGCTCCGCGGACGAGGCGGCGGACCGCAAGCTCAGGATCACGGGCGCGGTCCTCGGCGTCCTCTTCCTCGGCCTGATGGGCTGGTTCGGCTGGCACTACGTCGTCGACAACAAGATCAGCGCCGAGATGATCAAGTTCGACGTGGTGAGCTCCTCCGAGGTCCAGGTGCACCTGGAGATCCGCAAGGACGAGGGCGTCAAGGGCGTCTGCACCCTGCGCTCGCGCTCCGAGGACGGCGCCGAGGTGGCCCGCAAGGACGTCCGCGTCGACGAGCCCGACGCCCGGGTCGACCGCGTCTACTCGCTCCGCACGACCGCCCGCGCGACCAGCGCCGAGCTCATCGGGTGTACGGCCCGGTAGCGGTGGGTAGGGACGTGGTGTCGAGTCCCGGCGGGTCACCACGGTGACCTGGGAGGACGCCATCCTGATGGTTTATGTCCTCCCGCTTTTCGCCACTCATTGTTAGGCTCGTGGTTTCGCCCACCCGGGACACACAGGTTTCCCGTGTAGGGCGATGCTTTGTATTCCCAGTACCTACGAGGAGCACCCGTGACCCAGACCAGCGACAACGTCACCTGGCTCACCCAGGAGGCGTACAACAAGCTCAAGGACGAGCTTGAGTACCTGTCTGGTCCCGCGCGTACCGAGATCACCGTCAAGATCGCCGCGGCACGCGAAGAGGGCGACCTGCGCGAGAACGGCGGGTACCACGCGGCCAAGGAGGAGCAGGGCAAGCAGGAGCTCCGGATCCGCCAGCTCACCCAGCTGCTCCAGCACGCCAAGGTCGGCGAGGCCCCGGCGGACGACGGCATCGTCGAGCCGGGCATGGTCGTCACGATCGCCTTCGACGGCGACGAGAACGACACGATGACCTTCCTGCTCGCCTCCCGCGAGTACGCGAGCGACACCATCGAGACCTACTCGCCGCAGTCGCCGCTCGGCGTCGGCGTCAACGGCAAGAAGGCCGGCGACGACGCGCAGTACGAGCTGCCGAACGGCAAGAAGGCCACGGTGAAGATCCTCAGCGCGAAGCCGTACACCGGCTGAGGAACCTGTTCCGAGTGAAGGGCCGGACCCCCCGGGGGTCCGGCCCTTCGTGTCGTACACGCGTGTCATGATGCGGCCTGACATCGCGTCACAAGGGGGATGGGCTCAGTGCTGGGACCGTTGCGCGAGGGTGCGCCACGCCGGATCGGACCGTACGAGGTGCTCGCCCGGCTCGGGGCGGGCGGCATGGGCGAGGTGTACCTCGGGCGGGGGGACGGCGGCGGGGAGGGCTTCGCGGCGGGCGCGGGCGCGGAGGCGGGCCCGGCCGGAGCGGGCGCGAGCCCCACGAAGGGCGGACCGGACGGAGCCGCCCCGGCGGGCGCGGGGACGGGCGGTGGGCCCGCCTCCGCGACCACCTTCGTCGCCGTCAAGACCGTGCGCCGGGACGTCGCCGGTGATCCCGCCTTCCGCGACCGGTTCCGTCGTGAGATCCGGGTCGCCGCCCTCGTCGACAGTCCCTACGCCGCCGCGCCCGTCGGCGGTGACGCCGATGCCGAGGTGCCCTGGCTGGCCACCGCGTACGTCCCCGGGCCCAGCCTCTCGCAGGCCGTGCGGCGCGGCGGCGCGCTGCCCGTCGCCACCGTCCGCGCGCTCGGCGCCGACGTGGCCCGGGCCCTCGCCGACCTGCACCGGGCCGGGGTCCTGCACCGGGACCTCAAGCCCGGCAACGTCATGCTCTCCGTCGACGGGCCCCGGCTCATCGACTTCGGCATCGCCCGCAGCAACGCCGCCACCACCATGACCGCGACGGGCGTGATGGTCGGCACGCCCTCCTTCATGTCCCCCGAGCACGTGGCCGGGGCCCGGCGGGTGACCGCCGCCTCCGACGTCTTCTGCCTCGGTTCCCTCCTCTGTTACGCGGCGACCGGCGAGGACCCCTTCGGTGACGGACCGCTCGCCGCCGTCCTCTACCGGGTCTCGCAGGCCGAGGCCGACCTGAGCCGGGTCCCCGAGGAGCTGCGCGGGACGATCGCCGCCTGTCTGGCCGTCGACCCGGCGGACCGGCCCACCCCGGAGGCGCTCGCGGACCTCCTCGGCGGCGCGGCGCCGAAGGTCTTCCCGTGGCCGGAGGCGGTACGGGAGCACATCGGCGTATACGGGACGGAGCTGGCCCAGCTGGTGGCCGCGGGCGGCCCGCTCGTCGAGGTCGATCCCCGGGGGCCCGTGGTGAACCCGGCGGTCCCCGGGCTGCACTCCGTACCGACGCAGGCACCGGTCTCGCGGCCCCCCGCGCCCGCCCCGCCCGCGCGGGGACGGCGGCGGCTGCTCGCGGCCGTCGTGGCCCTGGCGGTGGTGGCCGGTGGCGTCGGCGCGTACCTCCTGTGGCCGGAGGGGGCGGGGAAGTCCCCGGCCCCCGCGAAGGCCGCACCGCCCTCCGCGCCGCGCGTCCCCGGGGTCGACGAGCGGGGGCTCGCCGACGCCTCCGGCGTCGTCCCGCAGAACACCGCCCAGCGGCCTGCCGGCTGGAAGCCCTGGCAGGGGAAGCTGAGCGGGCCCGCGCTCGGCTGCTCGGCCGGCGAGAAGGTGCTGGTCTGCCGGACGACGGACGGGCGGTTCGAGGCGCTGGACCCGGCGAGCGGGAAGAGGCTGTGGGACGTGGCCCTCCCCCCGGACACGCCCGGCAGCACCTACATCAGCCCGACCGGCTACCCCTTCGCCGCCGGGGGCGCCACCCGGCCCACCGTCCACGACGGCGCCGTCGTCCTCGTCTCGGGCTACGAGCTCCAGGTCCGCGAGGCCCGCACGGGCGCGGTGCGCTGGAAGAAGCCCGCGCGCGGCCCCCAACTGCTCTGGGACAGCCGCGCCGTGGTCGCCGACGGCACCGTCTTCGCCGCGACCTCGATGGGCACGGACGTCATCTCGGACCGGGTCGCGCTCACCGCCTTCTCGCTCGCCGACGGACGGGTCCTCTGGTCGAAGGCGCTCACCAACGCCGACATCAGCTCGGCCGAACGGCAGGCGTACGAGCCGGTGGCGTACGCGAAGGGCATCGTCTACGCCCACAGCCAGGGCGGGCTCGTCGCCTACGACGGGAAGAAGGGGACCCAGCTCGGGCAGGTCGACCCGGACGCCCGTGCGTGCTGGGACCTGAAGGTGTTCGGCGCCTCGGCGTACTGCGCGGGGGCCGGAACCGGCGCCGACACGGACACCGGCCTGCATCTGCTCGACGCCCGCACCCTCGCCTCCAAGGCCTCGCTGCCCGCTCCACTCGACGGGGCGGCCCCCACGGCGGTCGGTCCGCGCACGCTCGTGACCTGGGACAAGGGCCTGCACGTCCTCGATCCGCGCACCGGCGCGGAGCTCGCCTCCTTCCCCGTCGGGAAGACCCCGGCGGGGCTCGCACAGAGCTGGTCGTCGCCGCTGCTCGCCGGTGACCGGGTCGTGTACGCCGACTTCTCCGCGCTCTACACCGTGCGGCTCGGCGCCGACGGGAAGCCCGGCCGGCTGGAGGTCACCCCGGTCCCGGGGGCGCCCCGGCCGCGCGTGCCGGAGGAGGAGTTCGACCTCTCCACCGGCATCACGGTCGCCAAGCAGGTCCGGCAGCCGGAGGTGCTGCCGGTCGGCGGGATCGCGTACATCGTCTACGACAAGGGGGCCGTGGCCTCCGTGGAACTCCCCAAGTAACCGCCCGGAAGGACCTGTTCGGTGCTGGAAGCTCTGCCCTCGGGGCAGCCCCCGACGCTCGTCGGCCCCTACCGGCTGCTCGCCCGGCTCGGCGCCGGCGGCATGGGCGAGGTGCACCTCGCCTGCCGGGCGGACACGCCGACGGCCGATCCGTACCGGATGGTCGCGGTGAAGACCGTGCGGAGCGACCTGGAGGTCGACGGGGACTTCCGGACCCGGTTCCGGCGGGAGATCGCGGCGGCGCGGACCGTGGACGGGCCAGGGGTGGCGCGGCTCGTGGACGCCGACGCGGACGCGCCCTCGCCGTGGCTGGCGACCGAGTACGTGCCCGGTCCCTCGCTCGCGGAGGCGGTCGTACGGGCGGGGGCGCTGCCCGTCCCTGCCGTACGGGCCCTGGGGGCCGCCCTCGCCACCGCCCTGGCGGGGGTGCACGCGGTGAAGGTGCTGCACCGGGACCTCAAGCCGGCGAACGTGCTGCTCGGGCCGGCCGGGCCCCGGCTGATCGACTTCGGGATCGCGCAGGCCTTCGAGGCGACGGCCCTGACCTCGACCGGTCTGGTGGTGGGCTCCCCCGGCTTCATGTCGCCGGAGCACCTGGAGGGCAGCCGGGCGGTGGTGCCCGCGTCGGACGTGTTCTGTCTGGGTGCGGTCCTCGCCTTCGCGGCGAGCGGCCGGGGTCCCTTCCACGACGACGAGATGGCGGCGGTGGTCTACCGGATCATCCGGGCCGAGGCCGACCTCGACGGGGTGCCGGAGGAGATCCGGCCGGTCGTCGAGCGGTGTCTGCGGCTCGACCCGGCCGGGCGGCCGACGGCGGCCGAGGTGGCTGCGCTGCTCGGTGGCGGCGGGGCCGGTCCCGAGGTGTTCCCCTGGCCCGGCGGGGTGCTCTCGCTCTGCGCCTCGTACGGGGAGGCGGCCCGGGAGGCCGGGGAGGCGGCGGCCTCCGGCGCGGGCGTCGCGGATCTGCCGACGCTCGGCCCCGTGGTGCCGTACTCCCCCACCGCGATGACCGACCGGCCGGTGGTCCCGGCCGCCCCCGGCGAGCGCCGACGCCCCTGGGGCGCGGTCGTGGCGGGCGCGGTGGCGGTGGCCGTCCTGGCGGCGGCGGGCGTGGTGCTGCTGAACCGGACGGACGGGACGGGGGGCGCGTCGGCCGGAGGGACCGGGGGCGGGGCCGCCGGGCCGAGCGCGAGCGGCACCGGGACTCCGGCGCCCGTCGCGCTGGACCGGGTCGTCCTGCCGTACGGCGGCCCCGGGCACACCGGCGACTTCGGCGGGTCCGCGACCGGCCGCTCGTCCCGGCCCGCCGACTGGGCGCCCTGGACGAGCGAAATCGAGGCGGGCGTCGGCACCTGCGCGCTCTCCCCGAAGGTGCTCGTCTGCCCCGGGAACGGCGGCGCGGTCACCGCTCTCGGCGCGGCCGACGGCAGGCAGCTGTGGAAGGTGCCCGGGCGGGGCGAGGGGCAGAGCAGCGGGCCGCAGTACCCGGCCGTCGTCGGCGACACCGCGTATGTGACGGGGCCGGACGGGGTCGTCGCGTACGGGGTCGCGGACGGCCGGGAGCGGGGCGGGATCCCGGGGCCCGGGGAGGAGTGGGCCGTGAAGGGCACGGACCTCCTGGACGGGGTCCTCTACTCCACGTACGTCAACATGCGCGACGAACGGACCGGGCTCGTCACCGCCGTCCGTCTCGACCGCCGCGAGGAGCTGTGGCGCGCCCCGCTGGACGGGCTTCCCGAACAGCCGGTCGCGGCGGGCGGGCGGGTGCTGGTCACGGTGGGGCGCGTCCCGCTGGCGCTGGACGCCCGGACCGGGAGGACCTCGGCGCGCGGTACGGAGGACTGCGGCGGCGTCACCGTGCACGAGAGGAGCGGCAGCGTGCTCTGCTCCGGCCGGCAGGACGGCACGATCGGCGTGCTCGACGCCGGGACGCTCCGGCTGCGGCGCACCCTGGGCCGTGCGGTCACGGCGGGACCGGCGGTGAACGCGGACGGTCTCGTCGCCGTCGTCGACCGGAACGCCCAGGTCGTCGCGTACGACCTGGGGAGCGGCCGGGAGCGGTGGCGGCGGCCGACGAGGGCCACGGACCGCGTCTATCTGGTGGGCGACCGGGTGGTGACCGCCGGCCTGGAGACGGTGGAATCCCATCCGGTCTCCGGCTCCGGCGCGACGAAGGACTACCGGATCGAGGTCCCCGCCACCGCGCAGGCGCCCGGAGACGCGCTGGCCGCCGGAGGGGCGGTCTTCCTCGCCCTCCCCGACGGCCTGGTGTACTCCGGGTATCTGCCGTGACCGCTCTCCGGGCGGCCGCGCCGGCTCGCGGTCGGCAGCCCGGCCGTCAGCCGGCCGCGTTGCGGTACTTGCGGACGGACAGGGTGCGGAAGACGACGACGATCAGGACCGAGTAGATCAGCGAGGCCCACACCGGGTTCTGCATCGGCCAGGCGTCTGAGGGTGACAGGCCCGGGTCGCCGAAGAGTTTGCGGCAGGCCTGCACGGTCGCGCTGAACGGGTTCCACTCCGCGATGGGCTGGAGCCAGCCGGGCAGCTTGCTGGAGTCCACGAACGCGTTCGAGATGAAGGTGACCGGGAAGAGCCAGATCAGTCCGCCCGAGGTCGCCGCCTCCGGCGTGCGGACCGAGAGGCCGATCAGGGCGCCGATCCAGGTGAAGGCGTAGCCGAGGAGCAGCAGCAGGGCGAACCCGGCGAGGATCTTCGCGAAGTTGGTCGGTGCCGCGTAGCCCGGGCGCCAGCCGATGATCAGCGCGACGATCGCGAGGACCAGGAGGGTCAGCGCGGTCTGGACGAGGTCGGCCAGGGTGCGGCCGGTGAGGACCGCGCCGCGGGCCATGGGCAGCGACCGGAAGCGGTCGATGAGGCCCTTGTGCATGTCGTCGGCGATGCCCGCGCCCGCGCCGGCCGTGGCGAAGGTGACCGTCTGGGCGAAGATGCCCGCCATCAGGAAGTTCTTGTAGACGTCCGGGTCGGTGCTGTCGCCGATCTGCATGGAGCCGCCGAAGACGTACGTGAAGAGGATCACGAACATCACCGGCTGGATCAGCCCGAAGAGGATCATCTCGGGGATCCGGGTCATGCGGATCAGGTTCCGCCTGGCGATGACCAGGGAGTCGCTGGTGTTGCTCACGCCGCCGTCTCCTTCTCCTTCGTGCCCTCGCGGCCCCGGCCGTCCGGGCCCGCCGGGCCGCCCCCGCCGTTCTCCTCCTCGGCCCGCTCGGCCGCGTGGCCGGTGAGGGAGATGAACACGTCGTCGAGGGTCGGGCGGCGCAGTCCGATGTCGTCGATCTCGACGCCGAGGCCGTCCAGGTCCCTGATGACCTCGGCGAGCAGCTTGGCGCCGCCGGCGACGGGGACGGTGAGCCTGCGGGTGTGCTCCTCGACGGAGACCTCGCCGTGCCCGAGGCCCGCGATGCCGTAGCGGGCGAGGACGTCCCTGGCGTCGGGGATCATCCCCGGCTCCTGGACGACGACCTCGACGCGCTCGCCGCCCGTCTGGGCCTTCAGCTGGTCGGAGGTGCCGCGGGCGATGACCTTGCCGTGGTCGACGACGCAGATGTCGTGGGCGAGGTGGTCGGCCTCCTCCAGGTACTGGGTGGTGAGCAGCAGCGTCGTACCGCCCGCGACGAGTTCCTTGATGACCTCCCACAGGGCCTGCCGGTTGCGGGGGTCGAGGCCGGTGGTCGGCTCGTCCATGAACATGACCGGCGGGGAGACGACCAGGGCGGCCGCGAGGTCCAGCCTGCGGCGCATGCCGCCGGAGTACGTCTTCGCGGGGCGGTCGGCGGCGTCGGCGAGGTTGAAGCGGTCGAGCAGCTCTCCGGCCCGCTCCTTCGCCGCCTTCGCCTTCATCTGGTAGAGCCGGGCGACCATCTGGAGGTTCTCGCGGCCGGTGAGGTACTCGTCGACGGCCGCGAACTGGCCGGAGAGCCCGATCGAGCGGCGTACCCGGTCGGGGTGTTCGAGGACGTCGATCCCGGCGACGAGGGCCCGTCCGCTGTCGGGCTGGAGGAGGGTCGTGAGTACGCGCACGGCGGTGGTCTTGCCCGCGCCGTTCGGACCGAGCAGGCCCAGGACGGTGCCCTCGGGTACGTCGAGGTCCACCCCGTCCAGGGCTCGTACGTCGCCGAAGGTCTTCACCAGACCTTCGGCGTAGATCGCGCCTGGCATGTCGGTTCTCCCAGGGAGATTCGGGCGTTTTCCACCGATCGTAGGGACACCGGGCGGCTTCCGCCCAGTGGATTTGTGATCCGCGCCACATGATCATGGGCGCGGTGGGGGCGGGGCGGGGCGCCGTTGGCGGACTGTTGGAGGGCTGTTGGACCGGCGGGGGAAGCTGGGGGCCTGACACGGAGTACGACGGAATCGGGGGAACCGTAGATGACGGTCGGAACGCATGACACGCGTGGCACCGGCTGCACGGGCACGACCGGTGGGACCGACTGGACCGACTGGACGGACAGGACCGACAGGATCGACGGGACGGACACGACGGGGGCGGGTACGGAGCGGAGGACGCGCGGTACGGAGGAGAGGACCGGCCGGTGCGCGGGGTGCGAGGGCTGCGAGCCGACGCCCTGGGCGGACCTCGCCGCCGAGATGCGCCGGATCAAGCGCTCCGCCGAGCTGAGCTACGGGCAGCTCGCGCAGCGCACCCACTACAGCCGCTCCTCCTGGGAGCGCTTCCTCAACCAGAAGCAGCTGCCGACCCGGATCGCGGTCGAGCAGTTCGCGGCGGCCTCGGGACAGGACCCGCGCCCGCTGCTGATCCGCCTGGAACGTTCCCTCGCCCATGAGACGGCCGCGCGCACGGGGGTCGCGCGGACGGAGGCGCCGCTGCTCGAAGCGGTGGCGGCCGGGCACTCCGGCCGGGCGGCGGGAGGCGGGCGGGCCGAGCACGTCCCGCCGCTCCCGTCCTTCGGGCTGGTCGCGGTGGGGGCGCTGGTCGGCGGCCTGGTGACGCTGCTCGCGCGGGCCAACCGGATACGGCGACAGGGCTGAGGGGGCCGCGGGGCCCAGCCGGCTGCGTGGCCGGCCGGTCGCGGGGCTGCGGGGCTGCGGGGCTGCGTGGCCGGCCGGTCGCGGGGCTGCGGGGCTGCGGGGCTGCGGGGCTGCGGGGCTGACGTTCGCCTGGCCGCGGGAGGGGGCGCGTCCGTCGGTTCTCCGGTCGGCGCGGCCCCTCAGCCCAGGACCGTGTATCCCGCGTCCCGCAGCGCCTCCTCCACCTCCCGGCAGTGCTCCGGGCCCTTCGTCTCCAGGTGCAGTTCGACCTCGGCCTCCGTCAGGCCGAGCCGCGGATCGGTCCGTACGTGGCTCACGTCCAGGACGTTCGCGTCGGCGACGGTGAGCACCGCGAGCAGCGTCGCGAGGGCCCCCGGCCGGTCCGTCACCCGCAGCCGCAGGCTCAGGTAGCGGCCCGCGGCGGACATGCCGTGCCGCAGGATGCGCTGGAGCAGCAGGGGGTCGACGTTGCCGCCGGAGAGGACCGCCACCACCGGCCCCCGGAAGGCCTTCGGGTCGCCGAGGATGGCCGCCACCGGGCTGGCGCCCGCCGGTTCGACGACGAGCTTGGCCCGTTCGAGACAGAGCAGCAGCGCCGAGGAGAGCTGGTCCTCGGTGACCGTGCGGACCTCGTCGACGTACTCCCGGACCAGCGCGAACGGCACGTCGCCCGGCCGCCCCACCTTGATGCCGTCCGCCATCGTCACCGGTGAGTCGATCACCACGGGGTGTCCGGCGGCCAGCGACGGCGGGTAGGCGGCCGCGCCCTCGGCCTGGACGCCGATCACCCGCACGTCGGGGCGCACCGACTTCACCGCGAGTCCGATGCCGGCCGCGAGCCCGCCGCCGCCGACGCCCACGAGGATCGTCCGGACCTCCGGGCACTGCTCCAGGATCTCCAGGCCCACCGTGCCCTGCCCCACGATGACGTCGGGGTGGTCGAAGGGGTGGATGAAGACGGCGCCGGTCTCCCGCGCGTACTGCTCCGCCGCCGCGAGCGTCTCGTCCACGACGTGGCCGTGCAGCCGGACCTCGGCGCCGTACTCCCGGGTCGCCGCCACCTTCGGGAGCGGGGCGCCGACCGGCATGAAGACGGTGGCGTGCACCCCGAGCAGCCGGGAGGCGAGCGCGACGCCCTGCGCGTGGTTGCCGGCCGAGGCGGCGACGACGCCCGCCGCCCGCTCCTCGGGCCGCAGGCCGGCGATCCGCACGTACGCGCCGCGCAGTTTGAAGGAGCCGGTCCGCTGGAGGTTCTCGCACTTGAGCTGTACGGGCGCCCCCACCAGCGACGACAGATGGCGGCTGCCCTCCATCGCCGTCACCCGGGCCACCCCGGACAGCATCTTCTGCGCCCCCCGCACGTCGTCGAGCATCAGCCGGTGCAAGGGGTCTGGCCCACGGAAGCTCATGACAGCAAGTCTCGCAGCTCACGGCCCTGATGGCCGCCCGGCGGGCGGGGGCCGCAGCAGGTTTGCGCAGCCCCGGTACGGACCTCCCCGGGGCCGCGTACTCTGTCCCCCACCAACCGGCCCCCGCACGAGAGAGACCCACAGCCATGCCCACATCTCAGGACATGACGACTGCGCTCGGCCCCGGTCTCCTCGACGCCCTCCAGCACCAGGTGGCCGTCTTCGCCCGGCGGGCCGAGCAGACCCGCCTCGGTGGGACCGGCCAGCTCCGCAACTCGATGGACCGCGCCGCCTATCTCCTCCTCAACCGGCTCGACCAGGAGGGTCCGATGGGCGTCAAGGCGCTCGCGGCGGGGATGGGCATCGACTCGTCGACCGTCACCCGGCAGGTCGCCCCGCTCGTCGACACCGGTCTGGTGAAGCGGACTTCGCACCCGGAGGACGGGCGGGCGGTCGTCCTCCAGCTGTCGCAGCGCGGTCTCGCGCGCCTCGAAGAGGTGCGTTCCTCGCGCCGCCAGCTGATGGTGGAGGTCACCGAGGGCTGGACGCCGGAGGAGCGGGAGGCGTTCTGCACGCTGCTCACGCGCTTCAACACCGCGCTGTCGGCCCGGCAGTCGGGGCACCCGGCGGGGAGCGGACCGTCCCCGGAGAGCGGGGCCCCGAAGGCCTCGGGAAGCGAGTCCGCGCCGACCTCTTGACCCCGCCTCCGCGCTGCCCTCAGATGAGGAGGTGGGAGAGCGCCGGAGCACCGCCAAAGAGGCCGAACGCGCCTACCGCACCCGGGAGTTCGACGCGTTCGTGGCCGGGACGGCGGGGCGGCTGCTGCACGCCGCGACCCTGCTGACGGCCGAGACCCGCACCCACAACCCGTACGCCCAGGCGCTGTTGACGGCCTCGCTGGCGCACACCTACGCGGTGTGGGGCCGGTTGCGCGACGAGGACCCGTACGAGCTCACCCGGTGCGATCTCGCCGCCCGCTTCGCGCGCACCGGGTGGCGGCACCACGGCGGCCGGGGCGTGCTCGCCGCCCTGCACCCGAGGGAGCGGCTCGTCGTCGTCCTGCGGCTGTACGAGGGGGTCGCCGAGGAGCAGCTCGCGGCCCTCCTCGGACTGCCCGAGGCCCGGGTGCGCGCCGTCTGCGCCCGCTCGGTCGCCGCGCTCGCGGCGGCGGCCCGGCGGGGAGCCGCCCGGCCGGTGCCCGTACGGCGGGAGCCGGCCGCGTGAGCCGGTACGAGGACCGGGAGGAGTCCGTCCGGCGGCTCCTCGACACCCCGCACCCGCCGGTCCCGGGCGATCTGGCGCACCGGGCGGCCGACCGGGGTTCCCGGCGGCTGCGGCTGGCCGGGAAGGCGCGCCGGGTGCTGTGGGCCCTGGGTGTGCTCGCCGTGCTGGCGTTCGTGGTGTGGGCGTCGGCGGTCCGGCCGTGGGAGGTCCCGCCGGCGACGACTCCGCCGCTCGAAGGCTGGTGAGCACGGGCTTAACCTGGGAGAAGCAGAGGGTCAGGAGGTCGACATGACCAGGAAAGCGACGGACTGCCGGGACACCCCCAGCGTGTCGAACTGCTCGCTCTACATCTCGGGCGAGGAGGAGGAAGTGGTCCGGGCGGCCGCCGAGCACATGGTCTCCGTCCACGAGCACGAGGACAGCCCCGCGATGCGGGACGAGATCCGCGCCAGTCTGAAGGACCCGGTACCCGGCTCGTGACGGGCGAGGGCCCCGGAGGCCCCCGCGCGGGACGCCGGACGCCCCCGGCGGGGACGCCCGGCCGTAGCCGTACGGACTAGCCCAGCGCCTGGCGCAGGTCCGCGAGCAGGTCGTCGACGTTCTCGATGCCCACCGAGAGGCGGACGAGGTCGGCGGGGACCTCCAGGGCGGAGCCCGCGACGCTCGCGTGGGTCATCCGGCCCGGGTGCTCGATGAGGGACTCCACGCCGCCGAGGGACTCGCCGAGCGTGAACAGCTTCGCGCGGTTGCAGACCTCGACGGCCGCCTCCTCGCCGCCCTCCACGCGGAAGGAGATCATGCCGCCGAAGGAGCGCATCTGCTTGGCCGCGACCTCGTGGCCCGGGTGCTCCGGGAGGCCCGGGTAGAGGACCTGGGTGACCTTCGGGTGCTGGGTGAGCATCTCGACGATCTTCCCGGCGTTCTCGCTGTGCCGGTCCATGCGGACCGCGAGGGTCTTGATGCCGCGCAGCACGATCCACGAGTCGAAGGGGCCGGCGACCGCGCCCATCGCGTTCTGGTGGTAGGCCAGTTCCTCGCCGAGCGCCTCGTCGGCGGTGACGAGCGCGCCGCCGACGACGTCGGAGTGGCCGCCCATGTACTTGGTGAGGGAGTGCACGACGACGTCCGCGCCGAGTGCCAGCGGCTGCTGGAGGTACGGCGAGGCGAAGGTGTTGTCGACGACGAGCTTCACGCCGGCCTGGCGGGCGACGCCCGCGACGGCCTCGATGTCGGTGATGCCGAGGAGCGGGTTCGAGGGGGTCTCGACCCAGATCAGCTTCGTGCGGTCGTTGACGGCGGCACGCACCGCGTCGATGTCGGAGGTGTCCGCCACCGAGAAGTCGACGCCCCAGCGCTGCACGACCTTGGCGAACAGCCGGAACGTGCCGCCGTAGGCGTCGTTCGGGATGACCACGTGGTCGCCGGGCGCGAGGAGCGTGCGCAGCAGGCAGTCCTCGGCGGCCAGGCCGGAGGCGAAGGCGAGACCGCGCCGGCCGCCCTCCAGGGCCGCCAGGTTCTCTTCGAGCGCGGTACGGGTGGGGTTGGCGCTGCGGCTGTACTCGTAACCGCCGCGCAGCCCGCCCACGCCGTCCTGCTTGTAGGTGGACACCTGGTAGATGGGCGGGACGACCGCGCCGGTCAGCGGGTCGGCGGTGTTGCCCGCGTGGATCGCGCGGGTCTCGAAGCTCTGAGGGGAGTGCTGGTCGCTCATGGGTCAGGAGCGTAGTCCCGAGCGGACCCCGCCGCCGCGATCGTCTCATCCGGTGTCCTGGACAATGGACACATGGAGATTCTCTGGTTCCTGATCGCCCTCGGCCTGCTGTTCGGTGTCCTCGGCCCCTACCTGCTGCGCCGCCGCGCCGGCGGGATCCGTCAGGTCGCGCCGGACGCGCCGGACGCGGCGGACCCGGACGCGTACGGATTCGCTCGCCAGGAGGAGCTGGACGTACGGCTCCCGGGCGCGGACGACGAGCTCCTGCACGTCCTCGACGTCGTCCAGGCCACCCAGGACTGGCGGGCGGCCTCGCGGCTGCTCGACGCCACCGACAAGGACGGCGAGGTGCGCTGGCAGCGCGTCCAGGCCTTCGCGGGCGCCGCGTCGCTGGAGCTCCAGCGGCGGCCGGGCGTCGGCGGGGCGTGGCTGCGGGCCTGGCGGGCGGAGTCCCCGAAGGACGCGGGCGGCGCGGCCGTGCACGCGGAGTTCCTGGTGCAGCAGGCGTGGCGGTCGTCGGCGGCCGGTACGGACGACTTCCGGATCATCCTGGAGGAGGCGCTGAAGGTCTCCGAGGAGGCGGCGCTGCTCGCGCCGGGCGACCCGGTCCCGTACATCACGCAGCTGGCCGTGGCGCGCGGTCTGGGCTACGGCCACGAGCAGTTCGACCAGGTGTGGGCGAAGGTCATCGACCGGGCGCCGCAGCACATGGGGGCGCACCTCGCGGCGCTGCACTACTGGTGCGAGAAGTGGCACGGTTCGCGCGAGGAGGCCGACCACTTCGCGACGACGGCCGCGGCGCGCGCCCCGCGGGGTTCGCTGCTGGCCGCGCTGCCGCTGTTCGCGGTCCACGAGCACGTGCCGGACATGGTGCTGGTGCAGGACTTCTTCCGTACGGCGGTGGTGTCGAAGGCGATGGACGGCGCGCTGTACGCGGTGCACTCGGCCCGGCCCGACGACCCGATGCTGGCGCACGTGCGCCATCTGCTCGTCTGGTTCCTGGTGCGGTCGCAGCGCTGGTCGGAGGCCATGCACCAGCTGGTGCGGGTCGACGGGCACGTGGGCGCGGTGCCGTGGACGCTGAGCGCGGACCCGGCGGCGGAGTACACGGTGTTCCGGAACCTGGCGGTGGCGGGCTACGAGGCGAACGGCGGCAGCCCGGCGACGCTGCCGCGCTGAACGGCGGCAGCCCCCGGCGACGCTGCCACGCTGAACAGCGGCAGCCCGGCGACGCTGCCGCGCCGAGGAGGACCGGAGCCCGTGCGGGACGGGGCCGGTGAGAGCCGTGCGGGGCGGGGCCGGAAGGGGAATCCCTTCCGGCCCTTCCTTGTTGTGACCACTGCCGACCGTCGAGGAGAGATGCAGCATGTTCCTGTCCCGCACCCCCGTCCTCCCCACCCCCGAGCAGGCCCTGCGCGGCCGCGCCGAGCCGGAGTTCGCCGTTCCCGAGCGTCACACCGTCCTCGGCAACCCGCTCGTCGGCCCGTACCCGGAGGGCCTGGAGGTCGCCGACTTCGCCCTCGGCTGTTTCTGGGGCGCGGAGCGCAAGTTCTGGCAGACCGAAGGCGTCTGGACGACCCTGGTCGGCTACCAGGGCGGCCTGACGCCGAACCCGGCGTACGAGGAGGTCTGCTCGGGCCTGACCGGCCACACCGAGGCCGTCCGGGTCGTGTTCGACCCGTCGAAGGTCTCGTACGAGAGCCTCCTGAAGCTGTTCTGGGAGTCGCACGACCCGACGCAGGGCTTCCGCCAGGGCAACGACGTGGGCACCCAGTACCGCTCGGCGGTCTACACCCACACACCGGCCCAGGCGGCGACGGCCGAGTCCTCCCGCGAGGCCTACCAGCGGGTCCTGACGGGCTCGGGCTACGGCACGATCACCACCGAGATGCTGCCGGCCGACGACACCCGCCCCTTCTACCCGGCGGAGCCGTACCACCAGCAGTACCTGGACAAGAACCCGGCGGGCTACTGCGGCATCGGCGGCACGGGCGTCTCCTGCCCGATCGGCGTCGCGAAGGCCGACGACTGACGGACGGCGGCCGCTTTCGCCGCCGGGTCGTAGCCCTCCGGGACTCCGTCGATCAGGAGGAGGTCGCCGGGCATGTGCCGGGTGCGGAGGGGCAGGAGGGCCTGGTAGGCCTCCGAGTCGTACCAGGCGCGGGCGTCCTCGTACGACGGGAAGGCGACGACGACGAGGCCGCCGGGCCAGCTGCCCTCGCGGACCTCGCGCGCGGGGGCTCCGTGGACGAGGAACCGGCCTCCGAAGGGGTCCAGGGTGGACTGGACCCGCTCCATGTAGGTCAGGACCTCCTCGTGGAGGACGGGCGTCGGGTGCAGGTTCGCCATCGCGTAAGCGGTCATGGGAACAGCGTGCCGGGGCACGGCGTCCGGGTCGATTACCCCGGACGTCATGCCCCGGTCCCGCCTCCGTGTGCCCCGGCCGCCGCCGGCCGTCAGATCGTCGACGTGTCGATCACGAAGCGGTAGCGGACGTCGCTCGCGATGACGCGTTCGTACGCCTCGTTGATCTGGTCCGCGCGGATCACCTCGATCTCGGCGCCCAGCCCGTGCGCGGCGCAGAAGTCGAGCATCTCCTGCGTCTCGGCGATGCTGCCGATCATCGAGCCCGCGAGGGTCTTGCGGCCGCCGATCAGGGAGAAGAGGCCGATCTTGACGGGCTCCTCGGGGGCGCCCACGTTCACCAGGGTGCCGTCCGTCTTCACCAGGCGCAGGTAGGCGTCGAAGTCCAGCGGCGCCGAGACCGTGGAGATCACCAGGTCGAAGGTGCCGGCGAGCTTCGTGAAGGTCTCCGGGTCGCCGGTCGCGTGGAAGTGGTCGGCGCCCAGCTTCAGGCCGTCCTCCTGCTTGCGGAGCGACTGGCTGAGGACGGTCACCTCGGCGCCCAGCGCGTGGGCGATCTTGACGCCCATGTGGCCGAGGCCGCCGAGGCCGACGATCGCGACCTTCTTGCCGGGGCCGGCCTGCCAGTGGGCGAGCGGCGAGTAGAGGGTGACGCCGGCGCAGAGCAGCGGGGCGGCCTCGTCGAGGCCGATGCCCTCGGGGATGCGCAGGGTGTAGTTCTCGTCGACGACGATGTGGGTGGAGTAGCCGCCGTAGGTGGGCTCGCCGTTCGTGTCGAGGGCGTTGTACGTGCCGGTCCCGCCGGTGACGCAGTACTGCTCCAGGCCGCGCAGGCAGTATTCGCACTCCCGGCAGGAGTCGACGAAGCAGCCGACGCCGACCCGGTCGCCGACCGCGAACTTCGTGACGCCGGGGCCGACCTCGGCGACGATTCCGGCGATCTCGTGGCCGGGGACCATCGGGAAGATGCCCTCGCCCCAGCCGTCGCGGGCCTGGTGGATGTCGGAGTGGCAGATGCCGGCGTACTTGATGTCGATGAGGACGTCGTGCTCGCCGACGGCCCGGCGCGGCACGGTGGTGCGCTCCAGGGGGGCGTTGGCGGCGGGTGCGGCGTAGGCGGGGACGGTCGTCACGTTCGTGGTCATGGGTACGAGCCTGCCGGATCGTTTCCTTCTCACCCAGCCCCCTGCCTTGCCTACGACCGGTGTGCCTACCACTGGCAGGGACAGGAACAGTCGTCCGTCCGGCCCGGCGGCCTGGGATAATCGGGACGCATGGATCTCAGTGCCGAACTCAGCGAATTCCTGCGCTCGCGCCGGGCCCGGCTGAAGCCGGAGGACGTGGGGCTGCCGGAGTTCGGGCGCCACCGGCGGGTGCCGGGGCTGCGCCGCGAGGAGCTGGCGCAGCTGGCCGGGGTGTCGGTGGCGTACTACACCCGGCTCGAACAGGGCAACGGGCGGAACGTGTCCATGGAGGTGCTCGACTCCATCGCGCGGGCGCTGCGGCTCAACGACAGCGAGCGGGCGCATCTGACCCACCTGGCCAAGCCGACGGCGAAGAAGCGGCAGCACCGGGCGGCCATCGCCCGCCCCCAGCAGGTGCGGCCCGGTCTGCGGCACCTGCTGGACTCGATGGACGACGTCCCCGCGCTCCTCGTCGGCCGGCGCATGGACCTGCTGGCCTGGAACCGGATGGCGCGGGCGCTGCTGGGCGACTTCACGGCGATGGAGCCGGAGGAGCGCAACATGGCCCGGCTGGTCTTCCTCGGGCCGAACGCGCGCGATCTGTACGTGGACTGGGAGTGCAAGGCCACCGAGGTGGTGAGCATGCTGCGGCTGTACGCGGGCTGTTACCCCGACGATCCGGCGCTGCTCGCGCTGGTCGGCGAGCTGTCGGTGAAGAGCGAGGAGTTCCGCTCGCTGTGGGCGGCGCACACCGTCGCGGACAAGGGGCACGGGACGAAGCGGCTGCGGCATCCGCTGGTGGGCGAGATGACGCTGTCGTACGAGAGCCTGAAGGTGGCGGGCGGCGACCCGGACCTGGTGCTCGTGACGTACCAGGCGGAGCCGGGGACGGCCTCGGCGGACGCGCTGCGGCTGCTGGCGCAGTGGGGTGTGGACGAGGCCGCGGACGTACGGAGATAGGCGGCGGTCCGGGCGTGGGTCCCGGGTCGCGGTACGGGAACGGCCCCCTCCCGGTGCGGGAGGGGGCCGTTCCTTCGTCCGTGGGTCCTGCGCGGCGGCTCAGGCCTCCGAGCCGGCCTTCCAGTCGGCCCAGCTGAGGTTCCAGCCGTTGAGGCCGTTGTCCGGGGCGATCGTCTTGTCCTTGGAGTTCTTGACGATCACGACGTCACCGACGATCGAGTTGTCGTAGAGCCAGGCGGCCGACTGGTTCGGGTCGCCGGCGCCCTTGACGTCGTTGAGGCCCACGCAGCCGTGGCTGGTGTTGGACGAGCCGAAGATCGAGTCCGGGCCCCAGTAGTTGCCGTGGATGAACGTGCCCGAGGTGGACAGGCGCATCGCGTGCGGCACGTCCTTGATGTCGTACTCGCCCTTGCCGTCGGAGTCGGTGAAGCCGACGGTCGCGCCGTTCATCCGGGTCTCCTTGAACTTCTCGGAGATCACCATCTGACCGTTGTAGGTCGGGTTGTCCGGGGAGCCGGCGGAGATCGGGATCGTCTTGATCGTCTTGCCGTCCTGGGTGACCGTCATCGTCTTGGTGGCGACGTCGACGGTGGAGACCTGGTTGCGGCCGATCTTGAAGGTGACGGTCTTCTGCTGGACGCCGAAGACGCCGTCGGCGCCCTCGACGCCGTCGAGGTCGAGCTTGAGGGTGACGGTGGAGCCCTCGGTCCAGTACTTGTCGGGGCGGAAGTCGATGCGCTGGGAGTTGAACCAGTGCCCGACGACCTCCTGGCCGGAGCTGGAGGTGACCGTGATGCCGCCCTGGACGGCCTTCTTGTCGGTGATCGCCTTGTTGAAGTTGATCGAGACCGGCATGCCGACGCCGACGGTCGAGCCGTCCTCGGGCGTGAAGTTGCCGATGAAGCTGTTGGCCTTGGAGACGGTGGTGAACGAGGAGTTCTCGTGCGCCTCCAGGCCGGTCGCGTCCGTGGCGGTCGCGGCGATCTTGTAGACCGTGGCGCGCTTCAGCGCACCGGTCGGCTTCCAGCTGAGGCCGTCGGCCGCTATCTCGCCCTTGACGGCCTCGCCCTCGGCCGTGGTCATGATGACCTCGGTGAGCTTGCCCTCGGCGACGGTGACCTTGGCGTCGTTGTTGATCGAGGCGTTCTGCGTGCCGCTCTTCGGCGAGATGGTGATCTGCGCCTTGGAGGTCTTCTGCGCCGCCGCCTCGTCGACCTGGGCCTGTGAGTTCGGAGTGGCGGAGCCGGTGGCGCCCGCGCCCTTGTCCCCGTCGTTGCAGGCCGAGAGCACCAGCACGCCGCCGAGCACGGCGGCCGCGGCGGCCAGGCTCCTGCGGCGGCGCTTGCCGTCCGTCATCACACGCTTCTCCATCGTCGTCGGTTCCCTGCCAACTTCTTCTAGGAACGCCATGACACCCCGTCCGGTTCCGGAAGCGGAGTGTTTGTGGGGAACACCACTGATCGACACGCTCGTACGGTCCGTCCGGTTCCACCGGCCCCGCACCCCGTCCCGGCGGCCACCCGGCGCGGCCCGCACGGAACAGGGCCCCGGGACGGCGTCCCGGGGCCCTGGCGCAGGCCGGATACCCGCCCTACGACCGGTCGTCGTCGTCTTCCTCGTCCCCATCTTCCTCGCCGAGGTCGTACTCCAGCGCATCGGGGTCGTACTCGATCTCCTCGCTGCTCCAGGAGGCCTGGACCATCTCGATCCCGGGGACGTCGCGGATCAGGTCGAAGGGCTCGACCAGGTACGCGAGGGCCTCGGCACCGTCCTCGCGCGCGGCCGCACGGGCCTGCACCCGCTCCTCCTCGGGCATGAACTCGTCGGCGTCGATCCGGGCCTCGGCCGCCTCGGCGAGTTCGGCCGGGCCGTCGATCTCCAGGACCACATCGACGCGAAGGCGGACATAGCGTGCTGTCTCAGAAGTACTCATGAGTCGGAGCGTAGGCGTCCGCGGGCCCTCGGCTTTCCCACGACCCGCTGTGTTCATTAGCATCGACGCACCGACCAATTCGCGGTTTCCGCAAGGGGGATCGAAATTTCCGTGTCCGCCGCCCGACGCCCACTGCTGACCGCGACCGCCGCCGGGACGCTGCTGTGCGCCCTGTGGTTCGTACCGTCCGCCAACGCCACCGACGAGCAGGGCGGGGTCCGGATCGGGGTGACCCAGGAGGGTCCCGCCCCCGAGGACGGACGCCTGGCGGACACCGGGAACCGGGACACCACGCCGTATCTGCTCGGCGGGACGGGTTTCCTGGGTGTCGGCGCGGGCTTCGTGGCCCTCGCGATGCACCGCAGGGGCCGGGCGTCCTGACCGGCCGCACCTGACACGAGGGCCCGCCCCGGGAATCCCGGGGCGGGCCCTGTGCCGTGCCGTGCCTGCCGTGCCTACTGCAGCGGTCCGGTCACCGGCTCCACCGCGGCGACCAGCCTGCCTTCCCGTACGAAGGTGTCGGCGGCGGCCAGGTCGGGGGCGAGGAAGCGGTCCGGGCCGGGACCCTCGACGCCGGCGGCGCGCAGGGCGGCGATGGCGGCCTGCGAGGCGGGCGCCGGGGTGAGGCCCTCGCGGAGCTCGACGCCCCGGGTGGCCGCGTACAGCTCGACCGCGATGATCCGGTTGAGGTTGCCGATCGCGGTGCGCAGCTTGCGGGCGGCGGACCAGCCCATGGAGACGTGGTCCTCCTGCATCGCGGAGGACGGGATGGAGTCGGCGGAGGCCGGGACGGCGAGCCGCTTCATCTCGCTGACCAGGGCGGCCTGCGTGTACTGGGCGATCATCAGGCCCGAGTCGACGCCGGCGTCGTCCGCGAGGAAGGGCGGCAGGCCGTGCGAGCGGTTCTTGTCGAGGAGCCGGTCGGTGCGGCGCTCGGCGATGGAGCCGAGGTCGGCGGCGGCGATGGCGAGGAAGTCGAGGACGTACGCGACGGGGGCGCCGTGGAAGTTGCCGTTGGAGCGGACCTGGCCGTCGGCGAGGACGACCGGGTTGTCGACGGCGGCGGCGAGCTCGCGCTCGGCGACGAGCCGGGCGTGGGCCATGGTGTCGCGGCCGGCGCCGGCGACCTGCGGGGCGCAGCGCACCGAGTAGGCGTCCTGGACGCGGGGGGCCTCGCCGGCCTGGGCGTGGCCGGTGAGGCCGGAGCCCTTGAGCACCGCGAGCATGTTGGCGGCGGAGGCGGCCTGGCCGGGGTGCGGGCGGATGGCGTGCAGCTCGGGTTCGAGGACCTTCTCGGTGCCGAGGAGGGCTTCGAGGGAGAGCGCGGCGGTGATGTCGGCCGACTTGTAGAGGGTGTCGAGGTCGGCCAGGGCCATGATCAGCATGCCGAGCATGCCGTCGGTGCCGTTGAGGAGGGCGAGGCCCTCCTTCTCCTTGAGCTCGACGGGGGCGATGCCGTGGGCGGCGAGCAGCTCGCCGGCCGGCTTCAGCACGCCGTCGGGGCCCTCGGCGTCGCCCTCGCCCATCAGCGCGAGGGCGCAGTGGGAGAGCGGGGCGAGGTCGCCGGAGCAGCCGAGGGAGCCGTACTCGTGCACGACCGGGGTGATGCCCGCGTTGAGGACGTCGGCCATGGTCTGCGCGACCTCGGGGCGGACGCCGGTGTGGCCGGAGGCGACGGTCTTGAGCCGCAGGAACATCAGGGCGCGGACGACCTCGCGCTCGACGCGCGGGCCCATGCCGGCGGCGTGCGAGCGGACGATGTTGCGCTGGAGCTGGGCGCGCAGCTCGTGGCTGATGTGACGGGTGGCGAGCGCGCCGAAGCCGGTGGAGACCCCATAGACGGGCTCGGGCTTGGCGGCGAGCGCGTCGATCACGTCCCGGGCGGCGGCCAGCGCCTGCACGGCCTCGTTCGACAGCTCGACGCGGGCGCCGTGGCGGGCGACGTCGATGACGTCCTGCGGGGTCGTGCCGGACGTGCCGAGGACGACTGTCTGCATATCCATATTCAGCAGCCTACGGACTGAAGACCGCCATGTCACTAGGGGAGCGCCGAGGGGCATGTCACCACCCCTCGACGCTACGACCCCTTACCGATCCGTCACCCGCGCACCTCGGCGGCGGGGAGCCCCGGAGGGCCCGGCGGGAGTCCGGGGTGAACTCCGCGCGGGAATCGGTGAAACAGCACGAAAAAACCGCCGGTCGAAATACGGCAGCGGAATGCACGCGAAATGCGCGCACCCCGTCCCGCATCGGCACAATACCTAATTTCCGACATTCGCGGCCGAGAACTCACCACCCAGGGGCGCCACACAGGTATCGACGACGGTGTTCTCGCCGGCGGCCGACCCCTTGACGCAGAGCCGACCCCCCTTCTCCCTCAGATCGATGAGGAAAGCCGTGGTCGGACCGGAGCGCGCGAGGTCGTGGATGCGCTCGTCGATGTAGCCGAGACGGTTCAGGATCTTCCTGACCTCGGCCGGAGCGGGATCCTTCAGTTTCAGGAGCGCCTGGGTGATGCGCTCCTCGTGCAGACCGCTCGCGCACCAGTCGCGCGCGCTCAGCTCGACTTCCGGACCGGACGTCGGGACGCCCGGCTCGATCGGACCGGTCGGCGGCATCTCTCCCGGGCGGACGGTCGGCTCCTCCCCGCCTCCCGCCGGGGCCGTGGGCCGGTCGGCCGGCGCGTGGCCGGCGGGGCAGGACCGCGCGACCCGGGCCAGCATCGCGGCGAAGGCGGCGCCGTGCGAGCCGTCCTTCGGGCCGTCCGTCGCGGCCTGCGAGGGAGTGCTCGCACCGCCGGCCACGGAGGCGGAAGTCGCTGGTCCGGCCGCCTTTCCGCCACCCTCCGTCGCCTCGGCGCCGCAGGCGGTGAGCGCCAGGGCGCCGAGGACCGCCGCCGCGAGGGCGCGTCGCGGACGGCCCGGGGAGCGTACGGACGTGCCTTCCGAGGCATGGGTTCGCGTCATGCGCACAGTCTCGGGGCACGTCGCCCCCTCCGCATGAGTACCCCTACTCATACCTTTATCGGCCACCTGACCGAAAATGAATGTAAATCACTTCAGCAAATAACTGCGAATCCTTTTCATTTCCTCCACCCCCTTGTGAACGCCTCATCGGGCGCCCTAATGTCCGCAGCGATCGACAGACGATCAGCTCGTGAATGAGGGGGAATTCGTGCGCAGAACCGCTCTACCCGTCATCGCCGCGCTCTCCATGGCACTGCTGCTCCCGCAGAACGCCATCGGAGCCGCGACCGCCGGACCGCAGCCGTCCGGAACGGGCACGGCCGGAACCACGGGGCTCGTGGACCCGCCGGCCGCCACCGGCGAGTTCCAGGAAGTCGGCCCGGGCATGTACTCGTCCGGCAGCCAGACCTTCGAGATCGCGGAGAACGACGTCGCCGTCGGCTCCGTCGGCCGCAGGCACACCGTCGCCGCCCAGGCGGGCGGCGTCGCCAAGCCCGAGTCCGCACCCGCGGGCCGCACCGACATGGGCGTCTTCGGGCCCGGCTGGGAAGCCGAGTTCCTCGGCGGCGAGCTCAACCAGAAGCTGGAGCAGCAGGGCGACGCCATCGTCGTCACCGACCTCAACGTGGGCGAGTCGGTGCGCTACCTGCTCAAGAGCAGCCTCGACTACCCCGACGGCGGCGGGGTGAAGAAGTACGAGACCGCCGAGGGCGACAAGATCACCGACACCGCGCGGTGGGACGCCGCCACCGGCACCCTGGTCTCCACCGTCGTCGAGACCCTGAACGTGGACCTCTCGGTCGCGGACGAGGGGCAGTCGGGCACCGGCGAGGTCGGCGACGACCCCGTGCCGGCCGCGAACCTCAAGCCCACCCGCACCTGGAAGCAGGTCGCCCCCGGCACCAACGCCTGGCGGGTCACCAGCTCGGGCAACGCGGCCTACGGCGTCTCCACCGTCGGCTACGACTCCAAGGGCCGCGTCTCCACCATCACGGAGCCGGCCGTCGGAGAGGCCCTGAAGGAGACCGTCGCGATCAGCTACGCGAGCGCCACCACGGCCTCCGGAGCGACGCTCGGCGACTACTCGGGCCGCGCCAAGGAAGTGAAGGTCACCACCGGGACCACCACGCAGACCCTCGCCCGCTACGCGTACGACGCCTCGGGCCTGCTGCGCACGGTGACCAACCCGGTCGAGAGCGCCGAGGCGGTGTCGTCGTACGTCTACGACACCACCGGACGCGTCTCCGACATCGTCTCGCCGGCCAACGGCGACTGGGACCTGGCCTACCCGGCCACGTCGGCCTCCCCCGACGTGCTGCCGACCGGCCCCGCCCGTCCGGCCTCGGACGCCCCGATCGAGGGTGCGACCGGGATCGCCGACGAGACCGCCGTCGCTCCCCCGGCCACGGACATCGGCCCGGGTGAGATCTCCGACCCGGAGGCCTACCCGCGCAAGTGCAGCTGGGCCCGCCACTGGCTGTACTACTGGAAGACCGGCTGCGCCGCCTGGGCCGCGCACTACGGCTGGCACAAGCCGTACTTCAAGTACACCAAGACCGGCTACCGCGTCGTGGGCATCAACTACGACGGCTGCAGCACCCCCGGCCCGAACGTCAGCAAGCCGGGCGGCTGGAACTTCCGTCCCGCGTGCGACATGCACGACTACGGCTACGGCCTGATCGGCAACACGTACAAGGGCTACGCGTACTACCTCGACCGCAGGAAGAAGACGGCGGTGGACGACGTCTTCTACACCACGCTGCGCGACAAGGTCTGCTCGGGCTACTTCTGGAAGCGGGCCTGCCGCGCCACCGCGTGGACCTACCGCCAGGGTGTCCGCGCGGGCAACCCGAAGAACGGTGCCAACAAGACCTGATCCACGGCTCCACCTCCTGACGGAGCCTGCCCCGGGACGTCGAGGGCCGGGGGGCGAACCCCTCGCCACCCGGCCCTCGCCATCCGGCCCGCGCCGACCGGCCCTCGCCATCAGGCCCGTGCCACCCGGCGTGAGCCGACCGGCCGCGTCCACCGGGACCGCTCTCCTCCGTACGCCGTACCCCGGTGCTCCGTCACCGCTTCCCGCACATGCGTGCTGCCACCGTCTCCACGGGCTGAGCCGTGCCCTCGTTCCCACGGGCCGGGCGACGTCCTCTTTCTCTCCGAGGCAACTGTGAAGAAGAAGATCTGGGCCACGGTCATCACCGCGATGACGACCGTGTCGCTCGGCGCGATACCGGCCCAGGCCGCCGCGCCGCAGAGTGTCCCCACGGCGGCCGAGGCGGCCGACGGTGTCGTCGACCCGCCGCTCTACGACGCCACCGCCACCGGCGGCACCGTCCGCGTCAACGTCGTCACCGAGAACCGCACGGACATCCCCGACGCCGCGACCGCGGGCGAGACCAAGCTGACCTTCGGGATCCTGCCGGTGGTCACCCTCAACGTCGACCAGGCGGGACTGGAGAAGCTGGCCGCCAAGCCCGGCGTCGTCAGCGTCACCGAGGACGTCCCGGTGCCGCCGTCGCTGGACGTGAGCATCCCGCTCATCGGCGGCGACAAGGCCTTCGCCGCCGGCAAGACCGGCGCGGGCAGCTCGATCGCCGTCCTCGACACCGGCGTCGCCACCCAGCACCCCTTCCTGAAGGGCCGCGTCAAGACCGAGGCCTGCTTCTCCCCGGCCGACGCGGACCTCGGCGCCACCAGCCTCTGCCCCAACGGCACCGAGCAGCAGGAGGGCATCGGCACCGCCGACGCCGGCACCGGCGCCTGCGCGACCCTCACCGGCTGCGACCACGGAACCCACGTGGCCGGCATCGCCGCGGGCAACGGCGCCGGGATCACCGGAGCCCCGGCCCGCGGAGTGGCCCCCGGTGCCGACCTCATCGCCATCCAGGTCTTCAGCAGGTTCGACTCCGAGGACTACTGCGGCAGCACCGAACCCTGCGTCCTCAGCTTCACCAGCGCCCAGCTCGCGGGCCTGGACAAGGTGCTGCAGCTGCGTCAGTCCGGTACGCCGGTGATCGCGGCCAACCTCAGCCTCGGCGGCGGCCGTTACGCCTCCGACTGCGCCACCGACCCCCGCAAGATGGCCATCGACAAGCTGCTCACCGCCGGTGTCGCCACCGTGGTCGCGGCCGGCAACAACGGCTACACCGACGCGGTCAGCGCCCCCGGCTGCGTCTCCTCCGCCGTCACCGTCGGCTCCACCACCGCCGACGACGAGGTGTCCGCCTTCTCCAACCGGGGCCCGCTGCTCGACCTGTTCGCGCCCGGCACCAGCATCGTCTCCTCCGTTCCCGGCGGTACGTACGCCCCCAAGAACGGCACCTCCATGGCCGCCCCGCACGTGGCCGGCGCCTTCGCGGTGCTGCGGCAGGCGTACCCCGACAAGAGCGTCTCGGACCTCCTGGCGCTCCTGAAGTCCAGTGGCAGGCCCATCGCCTACACCGGCGCCACCACCCCGCGCATCGACCTCGGCCAGGCCATCGCCCCGAAGCGGACCGGCATCGTCGACTTCAACGGCGACGGCGTCGAGGACGTCGCCATCGCCGACCCGGCGGCCACCGTCGGCGGCCACACCACCGCCGGTGCGGTCTGGGTCACCTACGGCGGCGGCAAGGGCACGGCCGGCATCAACCAGGACCTCGACTGGGTGCCGGGCGGCGCCGAGCAGAGCGACTGGTTCGGTGAGGAACTCGCCACCGTCGACTACGACAAGGACGGCTACACCGACCTCGTCGTGGGCACCCCCGCGGAGGACGTCGGCACCGCCGTCGACGCCGGCTTCGTCGACGTGCTCCACGGCGCGCCCGGCGGTCTCGGCACCGGCACCAAGAAGGCCACGCACTACGAGCAGGGCCAGGGCAACGGCGCCATCGCCGCCTCGGCCGCCGAGGCGGGCGACCGCATGGGCGACTCCCTCGCGGCCGGCACCACCAAGGCGGGCGAGCCGTACCTGCTGATCGGCATCCCCGGCGAGGCCCTCGGCACCGTCACCAAGGCCGGCAGCGCCTTCTACGTGCACGGCTCCACCAACGTCGCCATCCACCAGGACAAGGCGGGCGTCCCCGGGACCGCGGAGAAGGACGACAAGTTCGGCTTCAGCGTGGCCGGCGACTCCAACTTCCTCGCCATCGGCTCCCCCGGCGAGGCCATCGGCTCCCTGGCGAAGTCCGGCGGAGTCGCCCTCTTCAACCCCAACAAGCTGGACTCCGAGGGCAAGCCCACCCCGCTCGCGGGCCTCGACCAGGACAACGACGCGATCTCCGGCGGCTCCGAGGCCGGTGACGAGTTCGGCTACGCGCTGGCCATCGCCCCGTACCGCGCGTCGGGCACCGCCACCGCCGCCGAGTCGATCCTCGCGATCGGTTCGCCCGGCGAGAGCGTCGTCGTGGGCACCGAGGACCGGGCCAACGCGGGCCGGGTCGTCCAGATCCGCATCAAGCCCGACGGCACCTGGAGCTACCTCCGCGAGCTCAAGCAGGGCACCTCGGACGACACGGTCTCCGGCACCTCCGAGACCGGGGACCGCATGGGCGAGACCCTGGCCGCGGTCAACACCGCCCCCGACTCCGTGAGCACCTCCGCGTCCATGCGGCTCGCCGTCGGTACGCCCGGCGAGGCCGTCGGCACGGTCGCCCAGGCCGGCGCGGTCCACATGTTCTCGCTGGCCGGTGCGGCCGGGACCAACGACCGCTGGATCGAGGCGGGCGACGGCGACGGCATCCCCGGCACCCCGGGCACCAAGCAGTACCTCGGCAAGTTCCTCTCGTTCACCGGCACGCGGCTGTACGTGGGCATGCCCTACATCGCGAACGGGGGCGCGATGTACGCCCTGCCGATGTCCAACGTGACCGTCGGCGGTGCGGTCGGCCCGACGACCACGTACAAGCCGGGTTCGGGCGGCGTGCCCTCGGGCGGCGTCCGCTTCGGATACGCCTCGCGCTAGGCGTACGACAGGAGGAACCGACCTCCTGAACCCGGGAGCCCCCCGAAGACCCGTCCGGTCTTCGGGGGGCTCCCGCCGTTTCGGGAGCCGTGCCCGCGCCCCTGCCCGTGCCCGTCAGGGCTCCGGCGGCGGTTCCACCGGCGGCGCGTCCCTGAAGCGGCGGCGGTCGCGGGCTCCCGGCGGGGCGTCGGCCAGCCGGACGACCGTGCCGTCGCGGCCCGCCACGACCGGTTTCGCCGAGCGGGCGGCCTTGGCCTGGTACTGGGCCGCGTCGGCGAGGCGGAAGAGCCGGCGGGCCGACCTCAGGGGGCCGATGGGGTCGCCGGTGGACGCGACCCCGCAGGCCACGCCCTCGCCGAGTTCCAGTTCCGCCGCCCGGACGCAGAGCTCCTCCGCGACCGCGACGACCTCGTCCGCCGTCGGGCCGACGGTCAGCAGACAGAACTCGTCGCCGCCGAGGCGGGCCGCCAGGGCGCCGGGGAGCCTGGCGCCGCAGCGGGAGAGGACCGAGCCGAAGCGTTCGAGGAGCCGGTCGCCGACGGCGTGGCCGTGGGTGTCGTTGACCCGCTTCAGGCCGTTGAGGTCGCAGACCACCAGGCTGACGACGGAGCCGTCCGCCCGGTAGCGCTCGATGGCCTCGTCGAGGCGGGTGTCGACGGCCCGCCGGTTGGCCAGCCCGGTGAGCGGGTCGGTGAAGGCGAGCTTGCGGACCTCCTCCAGGCGTTCGGCCTGGGCGATGCCCGCCGCGACGACCGCGGCGAGGACGGTCGCGAAGTCGGCGTCCGCACGGCTGAAAGGTTTCTGCTCCGGTGGGCGGGCCACGTACAGCTCGCCCCACGCGCGCCCGTGCAGCACGATCGGCGCCACCACGCAGCAGCCGCGTCCCCGGCGCCGCAGACCGGTCACCCGGCCGGTCGGCACCGGGTCGGTGACGGTCTCCACCCAGGCGTCGGGCTCGCCGCCGCCCGCCCACTGCTCGTGCAGGAACTCGGTGATCTCGGGGAACTGGTGCACCGGATACGTCTCCGAGTCCGGGAACTCCTCCTCCCCGGCGGCCCGCTCCCCGGCGTTCACCAGGACCTTGAGGCGCCCGTGGTCCCGCTCCCAGACCGACAGGGCGGCGAAACTTCCGTCGAGCCCCTCGCAGGACCCGAGCGCCGCCGCCCGCCAGAACTCGCGCGGAGTGTGCGCCGCCGCCATCCCCTGCGCCAGCGCCACTACGGCCCGCAGCCGCACATCCTCACCCATTCCTCCAGCTTAGGGAGGTTTGATCCGTTTTCCCTTCCCGGACGTCACCGTAAGTGACATTTAGTGCAAAACGGTAAAAGTCACTCGCCCGGCCAGTTCGGCTTCCGCTTCTCGTTGAACGCGGCCACACCCTCCGCGCGGTCCCCCGAGAAGGCCACCGAACGCCAGGCGGCGTCCTCGACCTCCAGGCCCGCCCGCAGGTCCAGGCCCTGACCGAGCCGCATCGCCTTCTTCGCCGCGCGCAGCCCGACCGGCGAGTTGGCCGCGATCCGGCCGGCCAGCTCCAGGGCGGCCGTCCGCGCGTCCTCCTCCAGCAGGTCGACGAGGCCCAGCTCGCGGGCCTCCGCCGCCTCCACCCGGCGGGCCGTGAAGACCAGCTCGGCAGCGCGCGCGGCACCCACCCGGCGCGGCAGCAGCTGCGTACCGCCGCCGCCGGGGATGACGCCGACGGAGACCTCGGGGAGGCCGACCACAGCGGTGGCGTCGGCGACGATCACGTCGCAGGCGAGCGCCAGCTCGAAGCCGCCGCCGAGGGCGAAGCCGTGCACGGCGGCGACGGTCGGCATCGGCAGTTCCAGGACGCCGGTGTAGGCGGCGCGGGCGGTCGGCCGCTGGCGGACCAGCTCGGCGTCGGTGAAGGAGTTGCGCTCCTTGAGGTCGGCGCCGACGCAGAAGGCCCGGTCGTTCGAGGAGGTGAGCACGGTGACGCGGACGGAGGGGTCGGCGGCGAGCGCGTCGCAGGCGGCGCCGAGGGAGCGGGCCATCTCCGAGGAGACCGCGTTCATCGCCTTGGGGCGGTCCAGGACCAGCTCGGCAACGTGCCCCTCCCGCCGGACCACCACGAACTCACCAAAACGCTGCTCGGACATGCCGCACACCCTCCCGATCAAGGTCTGTTAACGGCTGTTAACAGACGTTCACCGGAGATCCTAGGTGGGGCGGCGGGTCAGGAGCCAGGGTTCGATGACGCCGAGGCCGCGGACCGGGCGCTGCCACATCGGCTGGAGCGCGAAGCGGTACGTGGCGGACGTGCGGCCCTCCTTCTCGGCGCGGGCCGCCTCCTCGGCGGCCTCGGTCTCCGAGACGGGCGCCTCACCGGTCCTGGACAGCTCCTCCGCGAGCGCGCCGTCGACGAGGACGGCGTCCTTCGGCGCTATCGAGGTGAGGCGGCTGGCGAGGTTCACGGTGGTGCCGAAGACGTCGCCCATCCGGGTCGTCACGGTGCCGAAGGCGATGCCGACGCGCAGGGCGGGCATCGTCTCGTCGTGGCCGAGGGTCTCGATCAGGCGCAGGGCGATCTCGGCGGCCGTACCGGCGTCGTCGGCGGCGTACAGGACCTCGTCGCCGAGGGTCTTGATGAGCCGGCCGCCGTGCGCGGCGACGAGGTCGGCGCAGGTGGTCTCGAAGGCCTCGACGAGTTCGCCGAGCTCCTCCTCCTCCAGGCGGCGGGTGAGCCGGGTGAAGCCGACGAGGTCCGCGAAGCCGACCGCGAGCCGCCGGTCGACCATCTCCTCGTCGTCGGCGGCCTGCACGACGCGGCCGGTGGCGGCGGCGAGCTGGCGGCGCCAGACGTAGATCAGGAACTCCTCCAGCTCGGGCAGGAGCAGCTCGACCAGGGGGTACGTGACCTCGGTGCGGGTCATCCCGGGCTCGGGCGGCTCGGTCAGGCCCTCCAGGAAGGAGTCGATCTGCCATTCCGCCAGCCGGGCGGTGGTCTGTCCGGTGGAGCGGGCCACCTGCACGGCCATCGGCTCGCTGAGCAGCCCGGCCTCGACGAGACCGGCGAGCCGCCGCAGGGCGAGGACGTCGGCCTCGGTGAGCGCCTTGGCCTGCCCGATGTCGGCGAAGCCCATGGCGCGCCAGAAGCGGGAGGCCAGCTCCATGGAGACACCGGCGGTGCGGGCGGCCTGGAACGGCGTGTAGCGGCGGTCCGCGCCGAGGATGAGCTGTTCGAGGCGGATGGCGAGCGGGTCGTCGCTCGGTTCGGCCGTGTGGTCGACCTCGTGGTGAGGCGTCGGGTACGTGGGTGGCTCTGTCCCGCCGCCCGCGTTCTCGTCGTCGACGGTCACCGGCCGCCTCCTGCCCGTTCCCTGCCCACTGCCCTGCCGATCTGTCGCCTGGATCGCGCTCCACGATACGGCAGGTGTGGAATGGCTCACGCGCGAAACGGCTGCCGCCGGTGTTCCACCCGCGCCGCGGTCAGTCCGTCGGCGTCCGCAGGTGGACGATGTCGCCCGCTCCCACGGCTTCCGTGCCGCCGCCCTCGGTGTCGACCACGAGCCGTCCGTCGCCGTCCAGGGCGACCGCCTCGCCCTCCAGCATCCGCTCGCCGGGCAGCTCGGCCCTGATCCGGCGGCCGAGGGTCGCGCAGCCGGCCGCGTAGGCCGCCTGGAGCCGGGAGGCCTCGGGGTCGCCGTCGGCCCGCACCCAGTCCCCGTACCACTGGGCGAGGGAGCGCAGAACGGCCCGCAGGAGGGTGTCGCGGTCGGTGGAGACGGCTTCGGCGAGGAGGAGGGAGCCGGCCGTGGGAACGGGCAGCTCGTCGGCGCGGAGGGTGACGTTGATGCCGAGTCCGACGACGATGCCGTCGGCTCCGGCCCGCTCGGCGAGGATGCCGCCGGTCTTGCGTTCCTCACCCGCGACGGAAACCAGCAGGTCGTTGGGCCACTTGAGGGACATGTCGACCCCGGCGGCCTTCGCGAGGCCGGTCGCGGCGGCCACACCGGTCAGCAGCGGGAGCCAGCCCCAGCGGTGGACCGGCACCTCGGGCTTGAGCAGGACGGAGACGAAGAGCCCGGAGCGGGCGGGCGCCGTCCAGCTGCGGTCGAGGCGGCCCCGGCCGGAGGTCTGCTCCTCGGCGACGAGGACCGCGCCCTCGGGCAGCTCGTCGGCGCGGGCGGCGAGGTCGCTGTTGGTGGATCCGGTGCTGGTGACCACGTCGAGCGAGGTCCACAGGCCGTCGGGGAGAACGAGCGCGCGGCGCAGTGCGGGGGCGTTCAGCGGAGGCCGGTCGAGGTCGGACCAGGGTCCGCCGGAGCCTTGGGAGGACGTCATGCAAGCCAGACTAGGTGTGGCAAACACCGCAGTGCCGAACCGTATCGGCGTCGATACGCTACGGCTCAGTAGCTGAGCAGTAGCCCATTCGTAGTCAACGAACCCCCCGTGACCAGGCAGGGAGCCGCATCCCGATGTCCGAGCCGGCAGAGCAGTACGAGATCGACATTCACACGACCGCAGGCAAGATCGCGGACCTCAAGCGCCGTATCGACGAGGCCACCCACGCCGGCTCGGAGCGTGCGGTGGAGAAGCAGCACGCGAAGGGCAAGCTGACCGCCCGCGAGCGGATCGACCTGCTCCTCGACGAGGGCTCCTTCGTGGAGCTGGACGAGCTGGCCCGGCACCGGTCGACGAGCTTCGGCCTGGAGAAGAACCGGCCGTACGGAGACGGTGTCGTCACCGGCTACGGCACGGTCGACGGCCGCCCGGTGGCGGTCTTCTCGCAGGACTTCACGGTGTTCGGCGGCGCGCTGGGCGAGACGTACGGCCAGAAGATCATCAAGGTGATGGACTTCGCGCTGAAGACGGGCTGCCCGGTCGTCGGCATCAACGACTCCGGCGGCGCCCGCATCCAGGAGGGCGTGAGCGCCCTCGGCATGTACGGCGAGATCTTCCGCCGCAACACCCACGCCTCCGGGGTGATCCCGCAGATCTCCCTGATCGTCGGCCCCTGCGCGGGCGGTGCGGTGTACTCCCCCGCGATCACCGACTTCACGGTGATGGTGGACCAGACCTCGCACATGTTCATCACGGGTCCCGACGTCATCAAGACGGTGACCGGCGAGGACGTCGGTTTCGAGGAGCTGGGCGGCGCCCGGACGCACAACTCGACCTCGGGCGTGGCCCACCACATGGCGGGGGACGAGAAGGACGCGATCGACTACGTCAAGTCCCTGCTGTCCTACCTTCCGTCGAACAACCTCTCCGAGGCGCCGGCCTTCCCCGAGGTCGCGGAGACCGAGGCGACGGACGAGGACCGTGAGCTGGACACGCTGATCCCGGACTCGGCGAACCAGCCGTACGACATGCACACGGTGATCGAGCACGTCCTCGACGACGGCGAGTTCCTGGAGACGCAGGCGCTGTTCGCGCCGAACATCCTGACCGGCTTCGGCCGCGTCGAGGGCTTCCCGGTCGGTGTGGTCGCCAACCAGCCGATGCAGTTCGCGGGCTGCCTGGACATCAACGCCTCCGAGAAGGCGGCGCGGTTCGTCCGCACCTGCGACGCGTTCAACATCCCGGTCCTGACCTTCGTGGACGTCCCGGGCTTCCTGCCGGGCGTGGACCAGGAGTACGGCGGCATCATCCGGCGCGGCGCGAAGCTGATCTACGCGTACGCGGAGGCCACGGTCCCGCTGATCACGGTCATCACCCGGAAGGCCTTCGGCGGCGCGTACGACGTCATGGGCTCCAAGCACCTGGGCGCGGACCTGAACCTGGCGTGGCCGACCGCGCAGATCGCGGTGATGGGCGCGCAGGGCGCGGTGAACATCCTGCACCGTCGCACCATCGCCGCCGCCGAGGATCAGGACGCGGAGCGGGCGCGGCTGATGCGGGAGTACGAGGACGCGCTGCTCAACCCGTACACGGCGGCCGAGCGCGGCTACATCGACGGTGTGATCCTGCCGTCGGACACGCGCCCGCAGATCGTGAAGGGGCTGCGTCAGCTGCGCACGAAGCGGGAATCCCTCCCTCCGAAGAAGCACGGCAACATCCCGCTGTAGCCCGTACGAGCGTCGAAGGAGCCGTTGTGATCAGGGTCGTACGAGGAAACCCGACTCCGGAGGAGTTGGCCGCCGCACTGGCGGTGGTTCAGGCGCGGGCCGCCGCGACGGCGGCGGCGTCCGCCGAGAGCGGCGGCCCGGCGGTGCCGGAGGGGTGGTCGGACCCCTCCCGCATCGCACGAGCGGTACGCCACCGGCCGGGCCCACGGGCCTGGGCGCGGTCGTACTGGCCGGTGTAGCCGCCAGAACGCCGGGAGGCCGGACCCCGTGTGCGGGGGGTCCGGCCTCTCGCGCGTACGGGGCCGGGCCGCCGCGCGTACGCGGGGGGGGCGGTCGTACGCGGGGAGCCTCCGGCCGTACTCGGGGGAGCCTCCGACCTGTTCGATGCGGCCGAAAGAGGGCTGGATCCAAGGGAGTTGACCGCTCTAGGGTCTGTACGCCCAGCCAGCGGAGGACAGCTCACGTGCGGATCACCCTGGAAGTCACCGGCCCCGAGGACCCGGCCGCCACCGGCGCGGCCGTGGAGCTGCGGACGTGGCTGCGCGGCGATCCCGCACTGCGCGACCGGGTCGAGCGCCTCGCCCCCGCTCCGCCGGTGGCCGCGCCGCAGGAGCCCGAGGAGCCGATGGAGCCGATGGGCGGCTTCGGCGAGATCGTCTCCCTCCTGCTGCAGCCGGGCGGCCTGACCGTCACCCTGGCCGCCGCCGTGGTGGCCTGGCTGCAGACCCGCCGGGGCAGCCAGACCGTGACGATCACCAGGCCGGACGGCACCCAGGTCGTCGTCACCTCGGAGGGCGTACGCGGGCTCACCCCGGAGAGCAGCGGGGAGCTGGCGGAACGGGTCGCGCGGGCACTCCAGGGCGGGACGGAACCAGCGGCCGAGGGCCAGACCTCCGGCGAGCAGGCGTCCGGGGCGCCGTCCGGCGAGCAGGCGTCCGGGACCTCCGGTGAGCAGGCCTCCGGCGGCCGGGACCCGGGACGTTCCTGAGCCGTGGCGGAGGGCCGGAAGGACCTGACGGGACCCGACTGTCACGCCGTCGTGGTCGGAACCGGCCGACAGGGCCCCGGTACGGGCCCGCGCCTCGCGGATCTGCCCAGCGCGGCGCACTCCGCCCGGGAGCTCGCCCGGCTGCTGCGCGAGCGCTGCGGCATGGCGGGCCGTGTCACCGAGGTCATCGACCCGGAGGGTCCGACCCAGGTCCTCGCGGCCGTCCGGGAGGCCGTCGAGCGGTCGGACGGCGGCGCCGTCCTGTTCTTCTTCGTGGGCCACGGCCTGCTCGGCCCGGGGCAGCAGCTCTATCTGGCCACCACCGGCACCACCCGTCCCGACGACACCGTCCACGCGGTGCCGTACGCCGAGGTCCGCCATCTGCTCGGGGACGCGGGCGCCCGCACGGTCGTCGTCCTGGACTGCTGCTTCTCGGGCCGGGCCGAGGCCGCACGGGGCCGGGCCCGTGTCTCCCCGTACGCCTCCGCCCGCCCGGACGGCAGTTTCCTGCTGGCCTCGGCGACGCACTACGCCGCCTCGTTCGCGCCCGTCGGGGAGGAGTACACGCTCTTCGGCGGCGAGCTGATCCGGCTCCTCTCGGAGGGTGACCCCGGCGGCCCCCGCTGGTTCACGCTCCACGACCTCTACCGGCTCCTCGACCGGCGCTTCCAGGGCGGCCCGGCCCGGCCGCACGCCGAAGGAGTGGCCCGCGCGGGCGATCTCGTCCTCACCCGGAACGCCGGATACCCCGAACATCATGAACACCCCGACCATCCCGAGCGGTCGCCGCAGGACGGGACGGAGACCGGAACCGGGGGCGGGCCTTGTCCGTACCCCGGCATGCGGTCGTTCCTGCCCGAGCAGCGCCCTCTCTTCTTCGGCCGCGAGGAGTTGGTGCGGCGTCTGACGGACCGGGTGACCGGCGGGGCGGCGGAGCACCCGGGGCCCGTCGTCCTGGTGGGTGCTTCGGGCGCCGGGAAGTCCTCGCTGCTCAGGGCCGGTCTCGTGGCGGAGGTCGAGGCGGACGGCACGGGCACGGCGGTCCTGGTCGACGGGCCGGGCGCCAGGCCCTTCCGCACCCTGGTCGACACCTGGTCGCAGGCGGTGGGGAGACCGTTCGCCGAGGTCGAACGGGAGCTGGGCGCGGGCCGGTTCGGCCCCGGCGGCCCGGACGTCCTCGTCATCGACCAGCTGGAGGAGATCTTCACCGAGTGCGAGGACCCCGAGGAGCGGGAGCTGTTCGTCCGGGCCGTGACCGGCGCCGACCCGACGGCCGCGCCCCGGATCGTCCTCGGTCTGCGCGCCGACTTCTACGGCCGGTGCCTGCGGGACGCGCGGCTCGCCCGGATCGTACGGGCCGGGCAGTTCACCGTCCCCGCGATGTCCGAGGCCGAACTGCGCGCCGCCGTCGAACGCCCGGCCGCGCACGCCGGGCTGGGCCTGGAGCCCGGTCTCGCCGACCACATGCTGCGCGAACTGAGCCGGGAGGCCGCCGTCGACGGCGACTCCGCCGCGCTGCCCTTCCTCGCCCACGCCCTCCAGCAGACCTGGACGCGGCGCCGCGGCACCCTGCTGACCTACGCCGGTTACGAGGCCTCCGGCGGCATCCGGGGTTCCGTGGCCCGGGTCGCGGACGCCCTCCACGACGCGCTCGACGACACCGGCCGGGCGCGGCTGCGCGCGCTCCTGCTGCGCATGGTGACGGTGGTGGACGCGGAGGGGCACGCGGCCAGACGACGCGTTCCGGTGCCGGAGGCCGTACCGGAGCCGGAGGAGGGACAGGAGCCGGCCGCGGAGGACCCGGACCGGGAACTGCTGCTCCGGCTGGCCGCCGCCCGGCTGGTGGTCCTGGACCGGGGCGAGGCCCAGCTGTGCCACGACTCCCTGCTCCACGGCTGGCCCAGGCTCCGCGGCTGGGTCCGCGACGACCTGGTCCGGCTCCTCGTCCGGCGCCGGGTCGGGGACGCGGCCGACACCTGGCACGAGGCGGGGCGGCCGAACAGCGGCCTGTACGGCGGGGACCAGCTGGCCACGGCGCGCTCGGTCCTCGACGACACAGGCTCGGGCGGTGCGGAAGGGGATACGGGCCCCGGGGGTACGGGCTCAGCGATGCGGCCCGTGGAGCGGGACTTCCTCCGGGCGGGCGCCCGGGTCCAGCGGCGTACCCGCCGCGTACTCGTCACCGGCGGGTCGGTCCTGGTCGCCCTGACGGTGCTCGCCGGGTTCTTCGGCGTACGGGCGACGGGCGCCGAGCGGCTCGCGAGGGCCCGGGAGGCGGTGGCCGTCGCCGACCGGCTGGCCGCCGAGGCGGACGCCCTGCGCGACCACGACCCGGCGACGGCGCTGCGGCTGAGCCTGGCCGCGTACCGCGAGGCCCGGACGGACCGGACCCGTTCCGCCCTGAACGCCTCCGCCCTCACCCGGCCCCAGGTGGAGCTGCCGGCGGAGGTGCGCGGGCCCGCGCTCGGGCTCGCCTACAGCGCGGACGGCAAGGTCGTCGCGGTCAGCCAGAACCCGCCGGGCGCGAAGGGCCGGGTCTCTCTCTGGGACGTCTCCCTGCCCGACGCGCCGGTCGCGAGCGCCGTCCTGACGCCGGACGGCACCGCGCCGATCGCCTTCGGGCCGCGCTCCCGGCTGCTCGCCGTGCTCGGCAAGGAGCGGCTGACGCTGTGGGACGTGGCCGATCCGAAGCACCCGAAGGAGGCCGGCGCGCTGCCGGTGCCCCGGGCCCAGGCGCTGTCGCTCACGTTCAGCCCCGACGGGCGCACCCTCGCCGGGGGCACCGAGGACGGGCGGCTGCGGCTGTGGGACGTGTCCGTGCCGTCCCTGCCCCGGCAGCTCCTGGACCGGCGCTTCGCGGGGTCCGCCGTCACGACGGTGGCGTTCCACCCCGGGGGGCGTTTTCTGGCCACGGGCAACGGCATCGGCGAGGACGCGTCCGGGCGGCCGCGGGACGCGGAGGTGCGGCTCTGGGACGTCCGCGACCCGGCCCGCCCGAAGGACCGGCCGCCGGTCACCGCCGCGACGGTGATGGCGCTCGCCTTCCACCCGAAGCGGGAGCTGTTGGTGGCGACCGGCGCGGACGGCCGGATGGCCTGGTGGACGGTCGCCGACGGCCCGCGCCTGGTACCGGTCCCGCCGAAGGACGAGTTCGAGAACAGCTGGGGCCGGGGCGAGGGTCTGCCCGCGCTGAGCTTCAGCCCCGACGGCGAGACCCTCGCGGCGGCGGCGAACTCGGCCGTGAGCGGCGCGGCCAAGGTCCGGGCGGTCGGCGCGCTGAGCGGCGACGAACTCCTCTCCTCGGCCGCGGAGCTGGGGACCCTGCCGGGCGGGGAGCCGTCCCAGTCGGTCGCGTACCGCCCCGACGGCGCGTACCTCGCCGTGGGGGACCTCGGCGGCGGCGTACGGCTGTGGCCGAAGCGGGCACCCGCGCCCGCCCTCCGGGGCAGTGTGACGACCGATGTCGCGGGGGCCTCGCCGTACAGCCCCGACGGGAAACTGGTCCTCACCACCGAGGTCGGGCGGGGGACTCGGGACCGGGTGACCAGGGTGTGGGACCTGAGCACGGCGGACACGGCGAAGGCGCGGCCTCCCCGGCTGCGGTTCACCCTGCCCGCGGGGTGGGAGGCGCGGGCCTTCCTGCGCGGGCGGGACCGGCCGCTGCTGCTGTCCCACCGCTGGAACACGGCGACCGGGGAGCACACCTTCCGGGTCTGGGACATCGGCGGGGAGGGACCGCCGGTGGCGGGCGGGGAGATTCCGGTGCGGCGGGCCGACGACCCCCGGGTCGCCGTGTCCTCGGACGGCGCCCTGCTGGTGATCGGCACCGGGAGCGATTCCGTCGCGGAGATCTGGGACCTCCGGGACCCGCTGAAGCCGGTGCGGCGCCAGGAGATCGCGGTGGCGCCCTCGTACGAGCAGCGGAGCATGGTCTTCCTGGGCTCCCGGATCCTGGCGACCGTCGAGGACGACGGCGAGGGGCGTCTCGTCGATCTGCGGCTCTGGGACCTCGCCGACCCCTCGCGCCCCTACCGGATCCCGGAGCCGCTCCGGCGGGCCGCCGTAGGCTCGGCCCTCTATCTCCCCGGCGCCAGGACGCTGTTCACCGACGACACCGTCCAGAACGCCCGGCTCTGGGACCTGGCGGACCCCCGGCACCCGAAGCTCGCCCTGAAGCTCCCGGCGGCTCCGGGCGGGTACTGGCCGGCCGGCGGGGACCTCCTGGCGACCACGCTCCAGGACGGCACCGTACGGCTCTGGGACACGGGTGAGCTGCTGCGGAAGTCCGCTCCGGAGCCCCGGCACGTCATGCGCTTCGCCCGGGAGATCACCGAGATCGAGGTCACCCCGGACGGCAGCCGGGTCATCACCGGTGAGCCGTACCGGATCTGGGACGTGGGCCCCGACGGCCGCTGGCTCACTCCGGCGGTCGCCGACCTCCCGGAGGCCCGGACGATCACCCTGCTGCCGAGGGGGTCGCCGTACGTCCTGGCGGCGGCGCGGCCGACCGACACCCCCGCCGGGGACCTCACGTACCTCGTCGATCTCGATTCCGACCGGCTCTACGCCCTGCTGTGCGCGACCCATCCGCTGAGCGTCGATCCGGAGCGGTGGAAGAGCCTCTTCCCGCACCTGGAACCCCGCGCTTCCTGCTGACCGCGCGGGGCGTCGGGCGCCGGTCACGCGCGGCGCAGGAACACGGCCGAGGTGAGGGCCCCGGCCACCACGATCGCCGCGTTGACCAGTACCGCCAGGCCGATGCCGTCGAGGAGTACGGGGGTGGTGACGACCACCGCGCTCATGATCGGGGTGCCCATGGTGATGCCGATCTGCTGGGTCATGGTCGCGAGGCCCGTCGCCGTGCCCTGTTCGTGGTCGGGGATGCCCGAGGTGGCGGTGACCATGAAGCCGACGATGGCGAGCATGTTGCCGACGCCGCCCGCGAAGGTCGCGGCGAGCAGCAGCCAGAGGCTGCCCCGGTCGTCGCCGAGGCCGTAGAGGGCGAGGGTCGCGGCGGCCTGGAGGAGGCCGCCGGCGACGAGGGCCGTACGGGCTCCGAAGCGGGCGATGAAGCGGGAGGCGCCCACCCCGCCGAGGACCGTGCCCGCGCCGAGGACGCCGAAGGAGAGGCCGGCGGCGAGCGGGGAGAAGCCCAGCACGTCCTGGAGGTAGAGCGTCATCAGGAAGACCAGGGAGGTCTCGGTGACGAAGGCGACGAGCCCGGCGAGGTTGCCCCAGACGACGGTGCGGCGGGTGAGGATCCGTACCGGTACGAGGGGTGACGCGGCCCGCCGCTCCACCAGCACGAACGCGATGAGCAGCGCGGCGCCGACAGGCAGGGCCCACGGCTCGGCGGTCAGCCCGTAGACGAGGGCGAGGAGGCCGCCGGTGACGGTGATCGCGCCGGGCACGTCGAGGCGGGGGCGGACGGCGGGGCGGCTCTCCTTGAGGACGGCGGGGGCGACGAGGAGGACGGCGAGGGCCACCGGCACGTTGACGAGGAACGCCCAGCGCCAGGAGAGCAGGTCGGTGAGGACGCCGCCGAGGATCGCGCCGGTGGTGAAGCCGGCGGACATGAGGGCGCCGTTGAGGCCGAGCGCCCGTGCTCGCAGCGGGCCCTCCGGGAAGGACGAGGTGAGCAGGGAGAGCGCGGCGGGGGTGACGGCGGCGGTGGCGAGGCCCTGGGCGACGCGGGCGGCCATCAGGAGTTCCGGGCCGGTGGCGAGGCCGCCGGCGAGGGAGGCGATCCCGAGCAGCGCCATGCCGCCGAGGAAGACGCGGCGGCGTCCGACGAGGTCGGCGACGCGCCCGAAGAGGAGGGTGAAGCCCGCGGCGGCGAGGGCGAAGGCGGTGGCGATCCACTGGAGGCCGCCGAGGGTGAAGCCGAGTCCCTGGCCGATGACGGGCAGGGCGACGTTCAGGATCGAGAAGTCGACGGCCAGCATGAACTGGGCGACGAGGAGGACGACGAGGACCAGCCGCATACGGCCGGTCATCCGGGTGTCCGGGGCGCCGGTCGTGGCCGGTGCGGTGGTGGGGAGATCCAGGGCAACCATGCGCGTGACCCCTTAATGGGAGAATGGTTCCGTTAAGATGTCCCGTACCGTAGCAGAGTCGAAGGCGTTAATGGAACAGGAGACCCGTTTGACCGAGAGCCAGCCGGCCTCGCCCGGCACCGTGCGCCCCGGCGGCCGCACCGCGAAGGTCCGCAGAGCCGTCCTCGACGCGACCCTGGACGCCCTCGCCGACACCGGCTTCCACACCCTGAACATGGACGGGATCGCCGCGGCCGCCGGCGTCGGCAAGACCACCGTCTACCGCCGCTGGGGCTCCCCCGTAGGCCTCGTCACCGACCTCCTGCACGACATGGCCGAGCAGTCCCTGCCCGCCTCCGACACCGGCAGCCTCCCGGGTGACCTGCGGGCCAACGCCGAACTCGTCCGCGCCACCCTCACCGACCCCCGGATGGGAGCCGTCTTCCGCGCCGTCATCGCCGCGGCCGGCTGCGACGAGGAGTGCGCCCGCGCCCTCGGCGCCTTCTACCGGACCCGGCTCGGCGAGTGGGCGCCCGTCGTCACCAGGGGCGCCGCGCGCGGCGAGGTCCCGGCCGGGACCGACCCGGCCGAGCTGCTCCGCGCCGTCTCCGCGCCGCTCTACTACCGCTTCGCGGTCACCCGGGAGGAGCTGACCGGGGCCGTCGCGGAGCGGGCCGTCGCGGCGGCGCTCGCGGCCGCCCGGGACGGGGTGTTCCTCCCCGAATAGTCCTTCGGCACCGGGGCGCCTGAGTATCCGTACTCAGGCGTCCCGGCCGCCCCGGCCGCAGGATCGGAGGCATGTTGTGGTCCGACCCGAAGAATCAGCCGCCGAAGTTCATGCGCGACATGCAGGAGAGACTCCGCCGCGCGGGCGTCCTGCTGGCGCTCGCGATGGTGGTGGCGATGATCGTGGTCGGCGCCCGCTGAGCCGTCGGCGCGAACGGGCCCCCACGACTGGCTACGCTTCCCCCATGACTGCTGATCCGCGCCGCGTCGTGCTCGCCTCCGCCTCCCCCGCCCGGCTCGGTCTGCTCCGGCAGGCCGGCCTCGACCCCGAGGTGATCGTGAGCGGGGTCGACGAGGACAAGGTGCACGCCCCGACCCCGGCCGAGCTCGCGCTCGCCCTCGCGGAGGCCAAGGCCGCCCATGTGGCCGCCCGGCCCGAGGTGTTCGGCGCCCTGGTGATCGGCTGCGACTCGGTCCTCGAACTCGACAAGCAGGCCCTCGGCAAGCCCGCCGACGCCGAGGAGGCCACCGCCCGCTGGAAGGCGATGCGCGGCCGCGTCGGCATCCTGCAGACCGGTCACTGCGTGTACGACACGGCCGCCAAGCGCTTCGAGTCGGCGACGGCCTCCACCGTGGTCCGCTTCGGCGAGCCGACGGACGAGGAGATCGCGGCGTACGTGGCGAGCGGCGAACCGCTGCACGTGGCGGGCGCGTTCACCCTCGACGGGCGCTCGGCGCCCTTCATCGACGGCATCGACGGTGACCCGGGCAATGTGATCGGCCTGTCGCTGCCGCTGCTGCGCACGCTGCTCGCGAAGCTGGACGTCCGGATCACCGACCTCTGGACCTGAGAGCCCCGCGCGGCCGACGGGTCACGCCGCCGCCGGGAGCTCCCCCTGGGGTCCGGCAGCGGCCCCGTCGCCCTTCCCGCCGTCCCCGCCGTCGCCCTTCCCGCCGTCCTTCCTGTCGTACGCCACCAGCGTGAGCACGATCAGGCCGAGGACGGCGACCAGGAAGGCGAAGGCCCCCCAGCCGATCAGCCCCACCGCGACCGCGCCGAGCACCCCGTGCACGATCGCGCAGCCGATGAGCAGGCCCCGGCCGAAGCGGCCGGGCCGGCGGTCGCGGACGCCCGCGACGAGGGCGACCAGGGCGCAGAGGACGAGCGCGGCGCCGGAGACGATGCCGAGCACCCAGGTGCCGGTGGACATCGCGTCGGGGTCCATGCCGTCGAGGGACATCGACTGGGCCTTCACGAACCGCGCCATCACCGCGTTGATCACGACGATCCCGGGCGCTTCGAGGAGCAGCACCGCCGCCGTCACGAGAGCTATCGGTCTGCGGGCCACCTCGGCCACCCCCTGCACACGACTGTTACCGACAGTACGATCGACAGCGCGAAGGCTACTGGCCGGTAAACCCCTGGACAAGAGTGCGGACACGCCGGGCGAAGGCGGTCCGCCCGGCGGCGGCCCGGCAAAGAATCACCGGGCCATTCGTAGGGACTCCACAAAGAAACCCGAATGGCGACTGGCCGCACGAACAGAGACCTGCGCCACACCTCGGAGCTACTGTGCCGTAAAGGAACCCTGCGTACCGTGGTGCGACAAGGGAATTCACGACCCGAGCAGGCCCGGGGTCACGCTCCGTGTGGGCAAGCTCACCACTGGGGACGGGTCGAAAGGCCGTGTCGGCAGTCCCTAAACTCAGCTTGTTTCAAGGAGGGAGCCATCGTGCGCAAGGTGCTCATCGCCAACCGTGGCGAAATCGCTGTCCGTGTGGCGCGGGCGTGCCGTGACGCGGGTATCGGCAGCGTGGCCGTGTACGCCGAGCCGGACCGGGACGCTCTGCACGTCCGGGCCGCCGACGAGGCGTTCGCTCTGGGCGGTGACACTCCGGCGACCAGTTATCTGGACATGGCGAAGGTCCTGCAGGCGGCGAAGGACTCCGGTGCCGACGCGGTCCACCCGGGCTACGGCTTCCTGTCGGAGAACGCCGAGTTCGCGCAGGCCGTCCTGGACGCCGGGCTGACCTGGATCGGCCCGCCGCCGCAGGCGATCCGCGACCTGGGCGACAAGGTGGCGGCGCGTCACATCGCGCAGCGCGCCGGCGCCCCGCTCGTCGCGGGCACCCCGGACCCGGTCTCGGGGGCCGACGAGGTCGTGGCCTTCGCCGAGGAGCACGGACTGCCGATCGCGATCAAGGCCGCGTTCGGTGGCGGTGGCCGCGGCCTGAAGGTGGCCCGGACGCTGGAAGAGGTTCCCGAGCTGTACGACTCGGCGGTCCGCGAGGCCGTCGCGGCCTTCGGTCGCGGCGAGTGCTTCGTGGAGCGCTACCTGGACAAGCCGCGGCACGTGGAGACGCAGTGCCTGGCCGACTCCCACGGCAACGTGGTCGTCGTGTCCACGCGTGACTGCTCGCTCCAGCGCCGTCACCAGAAGCTGGTCGAGGAGGCCCCCGCGCCGTTCCTGACCGAGGCGCAGAACGCGGAGCTGTACGCGGCGTCGAAGGCGATCCTGAAGGAGGCCGGCTACGTCGGCGCCGGCACGGTCGAGTTCCTCGTCGGCACCGACGGCACGATCTCTTTCCTGGAGGTCAACACCCGTCTGCAGGTGGAGCACCCGGTGACCGAGGAGGTCACGGGCATCGACCTGGTCCGCGAGATGTTCCGGATCGCCGACGGCGAGGAGCTCGGTTACGGCGACCCCGAGATCCGCGGTCACTCCTTCGAGTTCCGCATCAACGGCGAGGACCCGGGCCGCGGCTTCCTGCCCGCCCCGGGCACCGTCACCCTCTTCGCCCCGCCGACCGGCCCCGGTGTCCGGCTGGACGCGGGCGTGGAGTCCGGCTCGGTCATCGGCCCGGCCTGGGACTCGCTCCTGGCCAAGCTGATCGTCACCGGCGCCTCCCGTGAGCAGGCCCTGCAGCGCGCGGCGCGTGCGCTGGCCGAGTTCAAGGTGGAGGGGATGGCGACCGCCATCCCGTTCCACCAGGCCGTCGTGGTCGACCCCGCCTTCACCGCGGACCCGTTCCGTGTCCACACCCGGTGGATCGAGACGGAGTTCGTCAACGAGATCAAGCCGTTCGCCCCGGCGGGCGCGGACGCCGACGAGGACGAGTCGGGCCGCGAGACGATCGTCGTCGAGGTCGGCGGCAAGCGTCTCGAGGTCTCGCTGCCGTCCTCGCTGGGCATGACCCTGGCCCGTACGGGTCTGGCGGCCGGCGCGAAGCCGAAGCGGCGCGCGGCGAAGAAGTCCGGTCCGGCGGCTTCCGGTGACACCCTCGCCTCCCCGATGCAGGGCACGATCGTGAAGATCGCGGTCGAGGAGGGCCAGGAGGTCAAGGAGGGCGATCTGATCGTCGTCCTGGAGGCCATGAAGATGGAGCAGCCGCTGAACGCGCACCGCTCCGGCACGGTGAAGGGCCTGACCGCCGAGGTCGGCGCGTCGGTCACCTCCGGCGCCGCGATCTGCGACATCAAGGACTGATCCGTAGCACCGAGTACGGTACGAAGGGCCCGCAGGCTGTTGCCTGCGGGCCCTTCGTACCGTGGGGAGGGGACGAGAGACCATGCGAGCCGACGCACGCCGCAACCACGAGCGCCTGCTCGGTGAGGCCCGCGCCTCCTTCGCGGAGCAGGGCACCGACGCGCCGCTGGAGGAGATCGCGCGCCGCGCGGGCGTGGGCATCGGCACGCTGTACCGCCACTTCCCCACCCGGGCGGATCTGCTGAACGCGGTCTTCCAGGAGGCCCTGACGGCGCTGCTGCGCCGCTCGGCGGAGCTGGAGGAGGCCGAGGAGCCGTGCCGGGCACTGGTGGAGTGGCTACGGGCCCTGATCGCGCACGCGGGTGAGTACCGGGGCCTCGCGCACGCGCTGATGTCCGCCTCGCACGACCGGAGTTCGGCGTTGGCCGGGTGCAGCGACCCGCTGCGCGCGGCGGGTGAGCGACTGCTCGGGCGCGCCAGGGAGGCGGGCCTGGTGCGGGCCGATGTGTCGATCGGCGACCTGATGCAGCTGACCAACGCCATCGCGCTGGCGGCGGAACAGTGCCCGGAGGACGGGGAACTGGCGGACCGTCTGCTCGCGCTGACACTGCGGGGCATCAAGGACTGACGTACGGAAGGTTCTGCGGCTTCCGGCCGCGGTTGGTGGCTCCGCGGCGGGCTTTCGGCGCGTGGGACCCCTGGGGGAGGGTCCCTCGGGGACCGGGCTCGGTGGCTCGGTCTCAGCGGCGCCGCATGTCGGCGACCCGCGCCGTGCGTTCCAGGGTCTCGGCGGCCATCCCTCCGCCCGGTCCCCGGTACTGACCGGCCGCCATGCGGCCACGCTGGACCGGGAGCGGCATGTCACGGCGGGGCCGGGCGCCCGGGGGGACCTGGTCGCCGCCCGTGGGGGTGGCGGCGCCCGTGCCCGCGACGGCGATCTGCACGCCCTGGTCGGCCAGGGCCTGGAGCTCGGTGGCGGCCCGGTCGTCGTGCGCCGGGGGCTCGTCGGTCACCAGGCGGGTGATGACGTCCGTCGGCACCGTCTGGAACATGGTGTCGGCGCCGAGCTTGGTGTGGTCGGCGAGGACCACGACCTCCGCCGCCGCCTGCACCAGCGCCCGGTCCACGCTCGCGGAGAGCATGTTGGACGTGGACAGGCCGCGCTCGGCGGTCAGTCCGCTCCCGGACAGGAAGGCGCGGGAGACCCGGAGGCCCTGGAGCGACTGCTCGGCCCCGCTGCCCACGAGGGCGTAGTTGGAGCCGCGCAGGGTGCCCCCGGTCATGACGACCTCGACCCGGTTGGCGTGGGCGAGGGCCTGCGCGACGAGCAGGGAGTTGGTGACCACGGTCAGACCGGGCACGCGGGCGAGCCGGCGGGCCAGCTCCTGCGTGGTCGTCCCGGCGCCGACGACGATGGCCTCGCCTTCTTCGACGAGGCTCGCGGCGACGTCGGCGATGGCCGTCTTCTCCGCGGTCGCGAGATGGGATTTCTGCGGGAAGCCGGATTCTCGCGTGAATCCGCCCGGCAACACCGCACCGCCGTGGCGGCGGTCGAGGAGTCCTTCTGCCTCCAGTGCCCGTACGTCTCTCCGTACGGTCACTTCCGAGGTCTGGACGACGCGGGCGAGCTCGCGGAGCGACACGGCCCCATTGGCTCGCACCATTTCGAGGATCAACTGGCGACGTTCTGCAGCGAACACGAAACTGACAGTAACGCGACCGGCCGGCGCTTTTCAGCGGTATGCACCGAATTGCAGAAGATACACACAGACGGGGCCTCCAAGTGGTATGGGAGACCCCGTCGTTGATCGGCTTCACCCCGGACCTATGCCCCGGCTTGCCGGGGGTTGTCCGGGTCGGCGAACCGTTCCCGCAGGCGGGAGCCGTGTCCGCCCCGAGGGTCAGGCCTCGCCCGCCGACTTCCGGGTGTGCAACTGCCGTGCCACTTCCGCGATCGAACCCGACAGGGAGGGGTACACGGTGAAAGCATTTGCGATCTGTTCGACCGTCAGATTGTTGTCGACCGCGATCGAGATCGGATGGATCAGTTCGCTCGCCTTCGGCGCGACGACACAGCCGCCGACCACGATGCCGGTGCCGGGACGGCAGAAGATCTTGACGAAACCGTCCCGGATGCCCTGCATCTTCGCGCGCGGGTTGCGCAGCAGCGGCAGCTTGACGACCTTCGCGTCGATCTTGCCCGCGTCCACGTCGGCCTGCGTGTAGCCGACGGTGGCGATCTCGGGGTCGGTGAAGACGTTCGACGAGACCGTCTTCAGGTTCAGCGGGGCCACCGCGTCGCCGAGGAAGTGGTACATCGCGATGCGGCCCTGCATGGCGGCCACCGAGGCGAGCGCGAAGACACCGGTGACGTCACCGGCCGCGTAGACGCCGGGGGCGCTCGTACGGGAGACCTTGTCGGTCCAGATGTGGCCGGAGTCCTTCAGCCTGACCCCGGCCTCCTCCAGGCCCATGCCGGCCGAGTTCGGGATCGCGCCGACCGCCATCAGGCAGTGGGTGCCCGAGATGACCCGGCCGTCCGCGAGGGTGACCTCGACCCGGTCGCCGACCCGCTTGGCGGACTCGGCGCGGGAGCGGGCCATGACGTTCATGCCGCGGCGGCGGAAGACGTCCTCCAGGACGGCGGCGGCGTCCGGGTCCTCGCCCGGAAGGACGCGGTCGCGGGAGGAGACGAGGGTGACGCGGGAGCCGAGGGCCTGGTAGGCGCCGGCGAACTCGGCACCGGTGACACCGGAACCGACCACGATGAGCTCCTCCGGGAGCTCCTTGAGGTCGTAGACCTGCGTCCAGTTGAGGATGCGCTCGCCGTCCGGCTTGGCGTCCGGCACCTCGCGCGGGTGGGCGCCGGTCGCGATGAGCACGGCGTCCGCGGTCAGCGTCTCCTCCGTGCCGTCGGCGGCGGTGACGATCACCTGGCGGGAGCCGTCCATGGCCTGCCGGCCGGAGAGCCGGCCGCGGCCGCGGAGCACCCGGGCGCCGGCCCGGGTGACGGAGGCGGTGATGTCGTGCGACTGGGCCAGCGCGAGGCGCTTCACCCGCCGGTTGACCTTGCCGAGGTCCACGCCGACGACGCGGGCGGCCTGCTCGACGTGCGGGGTGTCGTCCGCGACGATGATGCCCAGCTCCTCGTAGGAGGAGTCGAAGGTGGTCATCACCTCGGCGGTGGCGATCAGGGTCTTGGAGGGGACGCAGTCGGTCAGGACGGACGCGCCGCCGAGGCCGTCGCAGTCGACGACGGTCACCTCCGCGCCGAGTTGGGCGCCCACCAGGGCCGCCTCGTATCCGCCGGGTCCGCCGCCGATGATCACGATCCGGGTCACTGGGATCTACGCCTCGCGCTCTCGTTCTGCCGGGGGGTCCCCCCGCTGGGATGCAGTGCGTACGCCATTGTCCCGCACGCTTCAAGTGCGTACCCCATTCTCCCGCACGCCCGGCGCGGTCTCACGCCGGGGCCTCCGAAGGGGTGCGTGCCGCCCCGGGCGGGCACCCCACGGCCCCCACCTCGGAGTTCACCGGACACCCCGCCCCCTCCCGTACCCTCGGTCCCATGTCGCTCTACGCCGCTTTCGCCGGCAACCTCGACGCGCGGCTGATGAGCCGCCGCGCACCGCATTCCCCGCTGCGCGGCACCGGCTGGCTGAACGGCTGGCGGCTCACCTTCGGCGGCGAGCAGATGGGCTGGGAGGGAGCGCTGGCCACCATCGTGGAGGCCCCCCGGTCGCAGGTCTTCGTGGCGCTGTACGACATCGCGCCCATGGACGAGGACTCCATGGACCGCTGGGAGGGCGTCGGCCTGGACATCTACCGCCGGATGCGGGTCCGGGTGCACACCCTGGACGGCGAGGAGCCGGCCTGGGTGTACGTGCTCAACGCCTACGAGGGCGGGCTGCCCTCCGCGCGGTACCTGGGCGAGGTGGCCGACGCGGCCGAGTCGGCGGGCGCACCGCACGACTACGTGATGGAGTTGCGCAAGCGGCCCTGTTGATCCGCCGGATGCGGTCGCCCCGTCCGTTCGTCGGAAACGACAAGACAACGATCGCATGTCCGTCGGCATCGTCATCTACGCGCGTAGGCATTCTCCGGCTACGCTTCTGCGCGTAACAAATCCGTCCGGGGCGCACCTCGGACCCCCCTCCCCGAGGCGAGAGAGTCAGTGAACGCAACTGCCACCCCGTACGAGGCCGCCGAGGCCGCTGCCGCACGTCTTCGCGAGCTGACCGGAGTCGAGAACCACGACGTCGCCCTGGTCATGGGCTCCGGCTGGGCGCCCGCCGTCGACGCGCTCGGTGCCCCCGAGGCCGAGTTCCCCGTCACCGACCTCCCCGGCTTCCCGCCGCCCGCCGTCGAGGGCCACGGCGGCAAGGTCCGCTCGTACAAGATCGGCGAGAAGCGCGCGCTGGTCTTCCTCGGCCGCACCCACTTCTACGAGGGCCGCGGCGTCGCCTCCGTCGCCCACGGTGTCCGCACGGCGGTCGCCGCCGGCTGCAAGACGGTCATCCTCACCAACGGCTGCGGCGGTCTGCGCGAGGGCATGCGCCCCGGGCAGCCCGTCCTCATCAGCGACCACCTCAACCTGACGGCGGCCTCGCCGATCGTCGGCGCGAACTTCGTCGACCTCACCGACCTGTACTCGCCGCGGCTGCGCGCGCTGTGCAAGGAGGTCGACGAGACGCTGGAGGAGGGCGTCTACGTCCAGTTCCCCGGCCCGCACTACGAGACCCCGGCCGAGATCAACATGGTCCGCGTCATGGGCGGCGACCTCGTCGGCATGTCCACCGTGCTGGAGGCCATCGCCGCGCGCGAGGCCGGCGCGGAGGTCCTCGGCATCTCCCTGGTCACCAACCTGGCGGCGGGGCTCTCGGGCGAGCCGCTGAACCACGAGGAGGTCCTGCAGGCGGGACGGGACTCGGCGGCGCGGATGGGTGAACTGCTGACGCGGGTCCTCGACCGCATCTGAGTTCGTCCCGCTCGGCGGGGCCGCTGCGCGGGGCCGTTTCCCCACCCCGCCCCTTCCCGTGACCGGGGCTCCGCCCCGGACCCCGCGCCTCAGACGCCGGCGGGGCTGGTTTTCCAGCCCGCCCGGCGTCTGAGGGCACGGCCGCAGGCCGACGGGGTCCGGGGGCTCGCCCCCGGTTACGGGAAGGGGCGGGGTGGGGAAAGGCTCCGCGCAGCGGCACACGCCCCCACCCTCCCGCCCGCCCACCCCGAAAGGCACACCGTGACGCAGGACGACCTCCTCACCCGGGCCCAGGCATGGCTCGCCGAGGACCCCGACAGCGAGACCCGCGAGGAGCTCGCGAAGCTCATCGAGGCGGGCGCGACCGACGACCTCGCCGCCCGTTTCGCCGGCACCCTGCAGTTCGGCACCGCCGGACTCCGCGGTGAGATCGGCGCGGGCCCCATGCGGATGAACCGCTCCGTCGTCATCCGCGCCGCCGCCGGCCTCGCCGCGTACCTCAAGGCCAAGGGCCAGGACGGCGGCCTCGTCGTCATCGGCTACGACGCCCGCTACAAGTCCGCGGACTTCGCACGCGACACCGCCGCCGTGATGACCGGAGCCGGGCTGCGCGCCGCGCTGCTCCCCCGCCCGCTGCCGACGCCGGTCCTGGCGTACGCCATAAGGCATCTGGGGGCCGTCGCCGGCGTCGAGGTGACCGCGAGCCACAACCCGCCCCGCGACAACGGCTACAAGGTCTACCTGGGCGACGGCTCGCAGATCGTGCCGCCCGCCGACGCGGAGATCGCCGCCGAGATCGACGCGATCCGCTCGCTGCACGACGTGCCCCGCCCCGAGACCGGCTGGGAGACCCTCGGCGACGAGGTCCTGGACGCCTACCTGGAGCGTACGGACGCCGTCCTGACCGACGGTTCCCCCCGCACCGCGCGGACCGTCTACACAGCCATGCACGGCGTCGGCAAGGACGTCCTGACAGCCGCGTTCGCCCGCGCCGGCTTCCCGCCGCCCGCGCTGGTCGCCGCGCAGGCCGAGCCCGACCCGGCCTTCCCGACGGTCGCCTTCCCCAACCCGGAGGAGCCGGGCGCGATGGACCTCGCCTTCGAGGCCGCCCGCGCCGTGGACCCCGACCTGGTCATCGCCAACGACCCGGACGCCGACCGCTGCGCCGTGGCCGTGCCGGACCCCTCGGTCACCGGCGGCTGGCGGATGCTCCGCGGCGACGAGGTCGGCGCGCTGCTCGCCGCGCACCTCGTGCACAAGGGCGCCACCGGCGTCTTCGCCGAGTCGATCGTGTCGTCCTCGCTGCTCGGCCGGATCGCGGAGGCCGCGGGCGTCGGCTACGAGGAGACGCTGACCGGCTTCAAGTGGATCGCCCGCGTCGACGGCCTGCGCTACGGCTACGAGGAGGCGCTCGGCTACTGCGTCGACCCCGAGGGCGTCCGCGACAAGGACGGCATCACGGCGGCGCTGCTGGTCACCGAGCTGGCCTCGGTGCTCAAGGAGCAGGGCCGGACGCTGACCGACCTGCTCGACGACCTGGCGGTGGCGCACGGACTGCACGCCACGGACCAGCTGTCGGTCCGGGTCGAGGACCTGAGCGTCATCGCGAACGCCATGGCGGCGCTGCGCGAGCGCCCGCCGGTGTCGCTGGCCGGCCTGACCGTGGCCTCGGCGGAGGACCTGACGAAGGGCACCGAGTCGCTGCCGCCCACGGACGGGCTGCGCTACCACCTGGAGGGCGCGTACAAGGCACGGGTGATCGTCCGCCCGAGCGGTACGGAGCCCAAGCTGAAGTGCTACCTGGAGGTCGTGGTGCCCGTCGCCGCGGCGGTCGACCTCGCCCCGGCCCGCGCGAAGGCCTCGGAGCTGCTGGTCGCGATCAAGCGGGACCTCTCGGCGGCCGCGGGGCTCTGACCCCGGCCGCCTCCGGGGGGCCGGTAGGGAATCACTTCCGTACCGGCCCCCTTGCGCGTCCCCCGCGCTCCCGTCCCCGTACCGGCCCCGTTTCGCCGTACCCCGCGCTCCCGTCCCCGTTCCTTCGCCCGTCCGGGTGAACCCCGTACGGCACGTGACGCAAGGCGTCTCCCGCGCGCCGGGGGCGCGCGCCAGGGTGACCCGGTGTCCGTGACCCCCGTGCCGTCCGTCCCCGCCACCCGTACCCCCCGATCCGCCCCGCCCCGCCCGGGCCGACCGCCCCGCCCGGCCCCCCGGTTCGGTGCGCTGCGGCACGCCGCCCCCGCGCTGCTCGGGTATCTGGCGGTACGGCTGCTGGGCCTCGCCGTGCTCGCCCGCTGGGCGCATCTCAAGGGGCACGGGCTGCTGCCGCTGCTCGCCGGGTCCTGGGACTCGCTCTGGTACCTGGACATCGCCGGTCACGGGTACACGGCGGAGCCCTCCTACCCCCGGAACCTGGCGTTCTTCCCGCTCTTCCCCGGGCTGGTCCGGGCGCTCTCGGCGGTGCTCCCGGGCTCCCCCGCCGCGCTCGCGCTCGGGCTGGCCGTGGTCTGCTCGACGGCCGCCGCCTGGGGGATCTTCGCGGTCGGCGACCGGCTGCACGGCCGCCGTACGGGCACGGTCCTCGCGGTTCTGTGGGGTGCCTCGCCGGTGGCCGCGGTGGAGTGGACGGCCTACACGGAGTCGCTGTTCACGGCGCTCGCCGCCTGGGCGCTGTACGCGGTCCTCGACGGGCGCTGGGCGTGGGCGGCGGGGCTCGCGGTGGCCGCCGGGCTCACCCGGCCGACGGGGCTCGCGGTGGCGGCGGCGGTGACCGCGGCCGGACTGCTCGCCGCCCGGCGCCGCGACGGCCGCGCCCTGGCCGCCGCGCTGGTCGCCCCGCTGGGCTGGCTGGGGTACGTCGGCTGGGTGGGGCTCGTACGGGGGCGCTGGGACGGGTACTTCGAGGTGCAGCGGCTGTGGGGGAACCAGTGGGACGGCGGCGCGCTGACCCTGGGGGCGCTGCGGAAGTACCTGGTCTACACCCAGTACGAGCCGTTCTTCCTGTCCGTCGTGTCGGTGGTGCTGCTGCTCTCGGCCGGGCTCTTCCTGTGCTGTCTCGCCGACCGGCAGCCGCTGCCGCTGCTGGTGTTCACGGGGGTGCTGCTGCTGGTGGTGCTGGGCAGCGGCGGGGTGTGGTTCCCCCGGGCCCGCTTCCTGCTGCCGGGCTTCCCGCTGCTGCTGCCGCTCGCGGCGGGGATCGCCCGGGCCCGGCGGCCGGCCGCCGCCCTCGTGCTCACGGGGGCGGCGCTCTCCTCGGCGTGGCTGGGCGGCCACATGCTGCTGGTGTGGGACGGGGCGCCCTGAACGGGCCTGGGGGTGTCTAGCCGAAGCGGCCGTTGACGTAGTCGGCGGTGCGCGGGTCCGTGGGTGAGCCGAACACGGTCTCCGTGGGCCCGTGTTCGACGATCACACCGGGCGTGCCCTGTTCGGCGAGGAAGAAGGCGCAGGAGTCGGAGACCCGGGCCGCCTGCTGCATGTTGTGGGTGACGATGACGACGGTGACCTCGGACTTCAGCTCGGCGATGGTCTCCTCGACGCGCCGGGTGGAGGTCGGGTCGAGGGCCGAGCAGGGCTCGTCCATGAGCAGGACGCGGGGGCGGACGGCGAGCGAGCGGGCGATGCAGAGGCGCTGCTGCTGACCGCCGGAGAGCGCCCCGCCGGGCTGCCGCAGCCGGTCCCTGACCTCGCGCCAGAGTCCGGCCTTGGTGAGGCACTCCTCGACGAGGTCGTCCTTGGCCTCCTTGCCCGCGCGGATGCCGCCGAGCTTCAGGCCGGCGAGGACGTTCTCGTACAGGGACATGGCGGGGAACGGGTTGGGCTTCTGGAAGACCATGCCGATCTCGCGGCGGGCGTGGGTGATGCGGCGGCCCCGGTCGTAGATGTCGGCGCCGTCGAGGAGGACCCGGCCGGCGAGCGAGGCGGTGCCGGTGAGTTCGTGCATCCGGTTGAGGATGCGCAGGAAGGTCGACTTGCCGCAGCCGGAGGGGCCGATGAGGGCGGTGACCTCGCGGGCGGGCATGGCGAGCGAGACCCGGTCGAGGACCTTGCGGTCCCCGAACCAGGCGGAGACGGCCTCGGCTTCGAGGGCGGCGGCCCGGGACGGGGCCGCCGGTCCGGCGCCCGGCACGGGCGGCAGGGTGACGGTGTCGGCGAGATCGGTCACGGTGTGGACTCCACAGCGGTCAGAGGAGGTTGGGGAGGAGACGGGTCAGCTCGCCGGAGACGAGGACGCCGAGGGCGACGAGGACGGGCACGGCGGTGACCCAGGCCTGCCGGGCGCCCCAGCGGCGGCGGGCGAACACGGCGAGCAGGGCGGCGAGGAGCAGCGCCTGCGCGCCGAGGAAGATCCCGGACCAGGCGTCGGGGTCGCCCGCGAGGGGCTTCTCGGCCGCCGTGATCCAGCCGGGGCGCAGTGGCCTCGGCGGGCTGGGCCACGCGGTGCCGAGCAGTCGGGCGTCGACGCGGACGAGGTCCTCGGGGGTGTACGCGCCGCCGCTCGCGGTCATCAGCGTGAGCCGCCCCTGACCGGCGCCGAGGGGTGCCGGGTTGGGGTCGCCGGGGCGGCGGACGCCGGTCACCTCGTACACGGCCTCGCCCTGTCCGGTGGTGACCTCGATGCGGGCGCCGTTCGGCAGCCGGTGCACGTCGTTGAAGGGGCTGCCGTACCCCCAGGTGCGGCCCATGACGACGCTGGTCCCGGCCTGGCCGGGCAGGGCCGTGTCGCGGCGGTGGCCGGGGCCCGACATCAGGACCCCGGAGGTGGTGCCCTCGGCGACGACCTCGCGCAGGCCGAGCGCGGGGATGCGGATCAGGGCCACCGGGGCGCCGGGCCCGAGCGGTTTGCCGTCGTAGGTGAGCTGGCCCACCGGGGCGGTGCCGAGGGCGAGTTGTTCGCGCAGTTCGTCGTAGGCGGTGGACTGGTCGCGGGCGTGCTGGAGGTGGCCGAGGACGGTGAGGTTGGCGGCGAATCCGATGAGCAGCGCGGCGAGCACGGACAGCGCCGCCCCGGCCAGGGCGAGCCCGGCGCGGGGGGCGGTGGGTGGCGGTGCGGTCGTCACGGGCGGGCGCCGCCCTTGCGGCGGCGGGTCCGGATGACGGCGGCCGCGCCGAGGAGGCAGAGCGTGAGCGAGCCGAGGGCGGCGGACGCGGCGGTGGAGCCGGTGGCGGCGAGGGAGCCGCCGCCGGTGGTGGTGGTGCCGCCGGTGGAGCCGGAGCCGCTGCCGCCGGAGGTGCCGGTGCCGCCCGAGGTGTCCGTACCGCCGGAGGTTCCGGAGCCGCCGGTGGTGTCGGTGCCCGTGGTGTCGGTGGCGGTCGGCGTGGGGCCGGTGCTGTCCGTCGGGGTGGGCTCGTCGGTCGGGCCGTCGGTGGGTCCGTCCGTCGGGCCGTCGGTGGGCCCGGTGCTCGGGGTGCCGGTGGGGGTGTCGGTGGGGGTGGGTTCGGTGCTCGGCGTGCCGGTCGGGGTCGGGGTGGTGGCCGGGCCCGCGATGAACACGGCGAGGTTCGAGGTGGCGGTGTACGCGGCGGGGTCGGCGGGCGTGAACTGCGCGAGGACGGCCATGTCCAGGTTGACGGTGTCGTGCATGGTGGCGGTCACCTCCGCCTTGCCGTCGACGAGTTCCTTCGTCCCCAGCTCGACGGGCTCGCCGTTGCTGTCGAGGGTGAGGAAGGTGACGGTGCCGGCCGCGCTCGCCGGCTGGATCTCGGCGCGGACCGGGAAGGGGCGGCCGGCGGGCGGGAGGGCGCTGTCGGAGGAGACCGTCAGGTTGGTCGCCTGCTGGCCGATGGCGGCCCAGTCCTCGCCGGTGACCTCGATCATCTGGGAGAAGTACGCGGCCCGCGCCTCCGCGTCCGCCGTCTCGCAGAAGAGCCGCAGCTCGTACCGGCCGTCCAGGGGCCCGGAGGGCACGATCTCGCGCAGCCGCTCCTGGAGGGTGGCGTGTCCGGTGCCGGAGGTGGTGAGCGTGCCGGATATCGGGGTGGTGCCGAGCGGGCCGCCGGGCACGACCTCGGCGATCGGTGCGCTGAGGGTCGGGTCGCCGGGGTTGACGAGGGCGAGGACGCCCTTGACGTACGGCTTGTCGGCCTCGGCGGGGGTGGGGCAGGGACCGGAGGCGGTGAGCGAGGCCGGTCCGGCGGCGAGGGTGCCGGCGGCGGGGGTCAGCGTGAGGGTGCCGTGCCGGGTGAGGGCGGCGGCGGGCGTGGACAGGGCCAGGACGATCGCCAGCGTGCCGCAGAGGAGGGCGAGTGCCGTGAGCAGGGCCACGGGTGATCTGAGGGGTGCGACCGGGTTCATGGGGTGGAGTTCCTCCGAGGCGGGGCCGGGTGGTGACCGGTGGGTGTGGGTGGTGATCGCTGCGGGACACGCCGGGGGGCCGGGCACCCGAGGGTGCCCGGCCGGTGTGCGGTCAGGGGAGCCGGTGGTCAGCGCTCGCCCTTGAGGGTGGTGGTGCCGCAGTCGGCGCCGAGGGTGCCGAAGCCGTAGTTGGTGATCGTGGTGCCGGCGGCGCAGACCTTGGAGGCCGAGCCGACGAACGTCTGGGCGATCGTGGCGTTGGTGAGCTTCGCGGTCGGGACCACGTTGTAGACGTCGCGCTTGATGCCGAAGAGCGGGTTCAGCGTCTTGTCGGCGTTGCGCGGGGCGACACCGGCGACGGAGCCGAGCACGGCGGCACCGCGGCGGTCCGTGACGACGGCCTTCTCCTGCGCCGTGTACTGGGCGACGGAGTAGGGCGCGATGTCACCGGCGCTGTCGAGGACGGTGCCGTCGTTCTCCTGGACGCCCTGCTGGACGCAGGTGCCCGGGGTGGTCACGCCGATGGAGGAGAGGAAGAACTGACGCGTGCCGGAGTTGGCCTGCGGCAGGATCGGGGTGAGGGCCACACCGTTGAGGGACGTGGTGGTGCACTCGTAGATCGCCTTCAGCTGGGCCACCGTCAGGTCGGTGGGCAGCGCGCTGTCGGAGCGCTTCACCCAGGACACCGCGTCCTTGGCGAAGGGGATCCAGGTGAGGTCCGTGGTGCTGCTGTCGACCGGGCCGCGCGAGGAGCGGGCGAAGTCGAGGCACCCGGAGTTGGTGTCCACGGCGTTGCGCAGGGCGTCGATGCCGCCCGAGGAGCCGTTGGGCCGGTTGATCACACAGCCGGTCGCCTTGGTCTTGATGGTGGCGGTGCCGGTGGCGTCCCAGGACGCGATGATCTTCTGGCCGAAAGCGTTCACGACGACGTTGCCGAGGCCGTTCACGACGTCCTGGGTCGTGTCGGAGCCGACGCCGGCGAGCGTGCGGTACTGGGTGACCGGGCTGGGGTCGGCCTGCGCGGCGGGGGCGAGGGCGACACCGAGACCGAGGGCGGCCACACCGAGGGCGGCACCGATACGAGCGCGGGACTTGACGTTCACTTCTGATCTCCTCCGTGGAAACGGATGTCATGGAATGGACGCACAAGCAAAATCCGGATTCTTTATCCGGCCGGTCCGTCGACCGGCCGGGAACAACAATTCCGTACGGCGAACCCGGCGACCACCACGATCAGCCGCTCTTCAGGTTACGAATTCCTGTCCTAGGTGAATCCGAGGGAATCCGGCAACGTCCGGCGATTCCGAGGACGACGGGTCCCGCGAGTCCGGCGAGGCCGCCGGCGACGAGGACCGCGAGGAGGACCCAGCGGACGGCACCGAGGACCTGGGAGGGGGTGCTGCCGGTGTCGGCGAGCCGCTCGGCCGTGGAGCCGCCGGTGCCGCCCGCGCCGCCGTTCGCGCCGGAGCCGCCGCTCGCGGCCGTACCGCCGGAGCCTCCGGTCGCGCCGGTCCCGCCCGGTCCGCCGGACGAGCCCGCCGCTCCCCCGGCGGCCGTACCGCCGGAGCCCGCGCCGGTGGCGCCGCCCGTTCCCGTACCGCCGGAGTCCGCGGACCCGCCCGTACCGGAGCCGGCCGAGGAGCCCGCGCCGGAGTCCGTGCCCCCGGTGGTGCCGGGTCCCGGCGGTGCGCCGCGTTCCAGCCGGCCGGCCGCGGCCAGCGTCCGGGCCTTCAGCTCCGCGGGCAGCGGGGCGTAGCCCAGCGGCAGCTCGCCGGGGGCGGTGCCCTGCTTCTGCCCGGGTCCCGCCGCGTACCGCAGCACGCGCGCGTAGTCCCGGCGGGCGTCCGCGGGGAGGGCGGTGGAGGCGGCGGCGTAGGTGACGACCGTCAGCGGGTAGGCGCCCTTCCTGGCCCGCGTCGGGTCGGGGGCGAGGACGCCGGGGACGGCCGAGTCCTTGAGCTGCCCGACCGCTTCGAGCAGGGACGGGGTGCTGGGCCGGACGAAGTTTCCGTCGGCGTTCGGCAGGGCGGCGATCTGGAGCTGGTAGCGGGCGGCCGTGGCGGCGTCGACGATCCCGTAGGCGCGCCGGCCGCCGGGGCGGACGTCGCCGCTGACGAGCTTCAGCTCGTTGGTCACGGTGTCGGTGGCGACCTGGTCCTTGGCCCCGTTGGTGCCCCGGCGGACCCAGCGTGCGGCGTCGTGCATGTCGAGGGCGTACGGCGAGCGGTCGACCTGGCCGTAGGTGATGGCCTTCGGCGGGAGCACGAGTTCCGTTTCCGTGGGGTCCGCCTTCATGAATTCGTCGGAGCCCGCCGCGGCGAGCCCGAGATCCTTGAAGTAGGGGTTGATCTTCGTTCCCCAGGGGTCCGGATTTCCGGCCAGGAAAGCGCGTGCGTCGCGGTCGGCGCGCAGATAGTCCCAGACGATCCGGGCACTGTCCGAGCGGTCTGCGGCGACCATGATTCCGCCGGGATAATTCTGGGGGGCCTGCGGGAAACGCGTGAACTCCGGATTCAGTTTCAGGAATTCCTGGTCACGGAGGATGGACTCCGGGTTGCCCTTGAGGTGGTCGGGGACGGGCGCGGTGTTGCTGAGCAGCCGGACGTCGTACGGGTAGGAGGCGGTGAGCAGCTTCGCCAGGAGCCGGGGGTTCAGCTTCAGGTCCCTGACGAGTCCGATCCGGTCCGCCTCCCAGTAGAGGCCGACGGTGAGCCCGTTGACGGCGACGGGCGCGTGGACGAAGCCCGCCTTCTCGCCGCCCTCCACGGGCTGGACCGTGAAGGCGAGGCCCGGCGAGGTGGCGGTCGGGTTGAGCAGGTTGCCCCGGGCCAGGTCCTCGCCGCGCTGGGTGAAGGTGAAACGGGTGGTGCCCTCGGCGCAGAGCGCGGACTGCCAGGAGGTGAGGGCGTCGGTGACCAGCTCGGAGCCGGTCATGCGGCGCTCCTCCTTGTCTGCCGGGCAGGCCTCGCGGACCGGCAGGAAGTCGAGCGGGAAGACGATCCGCTGGTTCCAGTTGGTGGTGGAGAGCGCGGAGGTGACCGGGCGTCCGTTGGTGCCGGGGGTGCCGTTCGGGTCGTGGGAGCCGCGGGGCACCACGACGAGCCAGCAGCCGCGGCCCCTGGCGTCCGCGCCCGTGCCGACCGGGTCGCCGCAGCCGAGGTGCGGGGCCTCCCGGGTGGTCTGGAGGCTCACGGCCGCCTCGCCGGTGCCGTCGGGCTGGGTGGCGGCGAAGAACTCCTCGTTGGTGTCGCCGGAGCTGAAGTAGGTCCAGTCGGTGGGCTTGGTCGTGGGCGGCCCCGAGACCGGGGTGAAGGGCACGAACGGATCGGTCGTCTGCCCGGGGTACTCCGGGCTGGGGATCTCCGAGGCGTACTGCTTCTCCAGCGGGTCGGAGCCGACCGGGAGGAGACGGCTGCCGACGAAGGCGCCGAAGTCGGAGCCCTTGCTGCCCGCGCCGAACTGGCACTGTTCCCGCTTCGGCCCGGCGGGGTCGTCGCCCCAGCACTGCATGATCTGGAGGTAGTCGGTGTTGTAGCCCTGGGTCGGCTTCCCGCCCTTCCAGGTCACCTTCAGGCCCTGCGCCCGCAGGTTCCTGGTCTGGTGGACGGTGACTTCGAGGCCGGAGAAGTCGTCGTACGGGCCCTTGGTGCCGCGTTTCGTCAGCGCCGAGCCGTCGGGTCCCGCGGCGGCCGCGGCGGGCTGCGAGGGCAGCGGCAGCAGGGCCAGGACGAGGGCGGCGAGCAGGGCGCCGACGCCGGCCCCCCTCCTGCGGGCCGTGGGCTTCATCGGGTGCCTCCCTGACGCTGGGCGCGGGCGGTGAGGGCGCGCCCGACGAGCGGCGGGCCGACGACGGTGGCGAGGAGCAGGACCACGGAGAGGGCCATGAGCACCCCGCGCAGGCCGCCGCCGGTCTCGGCGGCGAGGGTGACCGGGGTGCCGACGATGCCGCCGCCGGGGTCCCCTCCGCCGGTGGCGCCGTTGCCGCCGCCCGCGTCCCCGCCGAGGACCTCGCCGGTGTCGGGGTCGACGGCTCCGCCTCCGGTGGCGCCGCCGCCGGCGGCCGAGCCGGTTCCGGCGGCCGTACCGCCGCTCGTGGCACCGCCGTTGCCGGTGCCGGAGGTGGTGGCGGAGCCGGTGGCGCCGCCGGAACCTCCGGTGGTGGAGCCTCCGTTGGTGCCGGAGCCCTGGGAGGAGCCGGCCGAGGAGCCGTTGGCGCTGCCGCCGGTGGACCCTCCGCCGGTGGCCGAACCTCCGTTGTTCACCGGGGTGTTCGAGCCGCGCGCACCGCCCGTCCCGTCCCCGCACTGGGTCGCGCCGCGCTTGTCGCAGGCCTTGGGCATGGGGGCGTTCCTGGCGAGGGTGTTGGTGCCGTCCGCCGAGAAGGTGGGGTTGCGGCAGCCGGCCAGGTCGACGGCGCCGGTGGGCGCCCCGGGTATCCGGCGGACCTGTTCGAAGCCCGCCTGGACGAGGTTCTTCGGCAGCGGCGAGTAGCCGAGCTCCTCGGCCTGCTGCTGGCCCTCGCAGAGGAAGTAGCGGGCGAAGGTGCCGATCGAGCGGCCCTTGTCCCGGGTGTGCGGGGCGGTCTCGGTGGTGGGGACGACCATGTAGCTGTAGCTGGAGAGCGGGTAGCCGCGCCGGTCGGAGGTGCGGTAGACGCCGTCGAGGATCTGGGTGAGGTAGTCCGTCGAGTTCTTGTCGTCGTTGATCCGGGCGCTGAGCAGGGCGACGGCGACGCTGGAGGCGGTCGGCTCGACGTAGTACCCGGCGGAGTTGAGGATCTTGGCGACCGGGAAGTGGGCGTTGATCGCGTAGGAGTACTCGACGTAGGTGATGGCCCCCTCGCCCTGCGGCTGGCGCACATGGGCGGAGACGCCGAGGGAGCCGGACTTGGCGACGGTGGTGGTGCCGGGCACCACCGGGAAGTACGAGGTCATGCCGCAGGGCGTGTCGCGGCCCGCGCGTCGGCAGTAGTCGTTCCAGACGGCGCCCTGCTCCTTGGCGAGCCAGGTGGTGAACTGGGCGGTGGTGCCCGAGCCGTCGGAGCGCACGACGGGGACGATGCGGCGCGCGGGGAGCGTGAGGCCGGGGTTGTCGGCCTTGATCTCGGGCGCGTTCCACATGGTCAGCCGGCCGGTGAAGATCCCGGCGAGTACGGGCCCGGAGAGCCGCAGGTTGGTGACCTGGCGGCCGCTGATCCGCAGGTTGTACATGAAGGCGGTGCCACCGGCGACGATCGGCATGTACGCGTACCCGCGGCTGGGCGGCACGTCGGTGGCGTTGCCGTCCTTGAGGCCGTACGGGATCTCGGAGACGGCGAAGTCGACGGTGCCGTTCTTGAACTGCTCGCGGCCCTGGGAGGAGCCGTTGGCGTTGAAGTTGACGGTCAGTCCGGTGTTGGCGCCGATGTTGCGGCGCCACTGCTCGACGGCGTTGGAGCTCCAGGTGGAGCCGGATCCGGTGATCTTGGTGTAGCCGGCGGCCTGTGCGGCGGGCGGCTGGACGAGCAGGGCGAGCAGCACGCACAGGGCGGCGGCGAGGCCCAGCAGGGTGCGGGTGGCGGACACGGCTCTCACGGCGTACTCCTCGGCGATGCGGGTGCGGATCGGTCCGCTCGGGCGGCGTCGCGCCGGGACGCCTCGGCCCGGCGCCGCTCCTGGCGCTTCGTCAGCTGTCCTGGGCCGCGCCCGCCCGCGATCCGGGCGAGGACGAACAGGAGCAGGACGAGCAGCATGAGGACGGCGGCGGTACCGAACCCGCGGGCGATCATGTTCGGTTCGGGCGACTTGACGAGCTCGAAGGTGGCGAGCGGCAGGGAGACCTGGGCGCCGGAGGTCGGCAGGGCGTTCAGCTCGGCGGTGAAGCCGGCGGTGAGCAGCACGGGCGAGGTCTCCCCCACCCCGCGCGCGGTGCCGAGGATCACGGCCGTGGTGAGCCCCGAGCGGGCGGTGGGCAGCACCACGTGCCAGACGGTGCGCCAGCGCGAGGACCCCATGGCGTACGAGGCCTCCCGCAGCGTGCCGGGGACCAGCCGGATGACGACGTCGGCGGCGCGGATGATGATCGGCAGCATCATCACGGAGAGGGCGAGGGAGGCGGCGAGGCCGGAGCGTTCCATGCCGAGGCCGAGGATGACGGTCGCGTAGACGAACAGGCCCGCGACGATCGAGGGCAGTGCCGTCATGGCCTCGACGACGGTGCGGACGAGGCGGGCGAAGGCGCCCGGCACCTCCGTGAGGAAGACCGCACAGACGATGCCGGTGGGCACGGTGAGCGCGAGGGCGATGCCGACCTGTTCGAGGGTGCCGACGACAGCGTGCAGGATGCCGCCGACGTCGAGCGGTTCGAGGGGTCCGGCGAGGCTCATGTCCTGGGTGAAGAAGTTGAGGTGGACGAGGGCCTCGCGTCCTTCCCAGAGCGTGAAGGCGACGACGAAGACCAGGACGGTGAGGAGGAGCAGCCCGAAGGTGCGGACGAGGACGCCCGCGATCCGGTCGCGCACGGCGGGCCCGTCCTCGTCGAAGGAGACGAGGACCGCGTAGAGCCCGAGGAAGAGGACGTACGCGACGAGGGCGAAGCCGACGGCGCCGCTGAAGGGCAGCAGGCGGGCGAAGAGCAGCCAGGTGAGGGCGAGCGAGGCGGCGGCGGCGCCGAGCACGGCGTACACGTCGGAGGCGCGCAGGCTGCCGGTGGTCCTGCGGTGTTCGGGTCCGGGCGGCGGGGACTTCTCGGCGGGCGGGCGCAGCCGCGGCCGCTCCGGGGCGATGGTCATGTGGTTTCCCCTGTTACGCGTCGCTGGTGGCGCCGGAGCGGCTGCGGGCGACGATGGACGAGGCGGCGAAGTTGACGATCAGGGTCATGACGAAGAGCGCGAAGCCGGCCGCCATGAGGGCGGACATCCCGAAGGGCGTGGCCTCGCCGTAGCGCAGGGCGATGAGGGAGGACACCGAGCTGGTGCCGGTCTGCAGGACGTGCCACTGGACGGTGAAGACCTGCGAGATGACCATGTAGACGGCGATGGTCTCGCCGAGGGCGCGGCCGAGGCCGAGCATGGTGCCGCCGATCATGCCGCCCTTGCCGAAGGGCAGGACGACGCTGCGGATCATGCCCCAGCGGGTGGCGCCGAGCGCGTAGGCGCCCTCGCGTTCGCCGGCGGGGGCCTGGGAGAAGACCTCGCGCATGATCGAGCAGATGATCGGCGCGACCATCATGGCGACGACGAGACCGGCGACGAAGGTGGACGAGGTGTAGACGGTGGGCGGGGCCAGCGGGTCGTCCGGGTCGGCGCCGTCGACCCGGAGGAACGGGATCCAGCCGAGGTAGGTGGCGATCCAGCGGGCGATCGGGAGGATCGATTCCTCCAGCCAGAAGACGCCCCAGAGGCCGTAGACGACGGAGGGCACGGCGGCCATCAGGTCGACGGTGGAGACGAGGGTGCGGCGCAGCCGGGGCGGCGCGTACTCGGAGATGTAGAGCGCGGCGCCGGTGGCGAGCGGCACGGCCACGACGATCGCGACGAGCGCGATGAGGACGGTGCCGAGGAGGACGGCCGCGATCCCGAAGCGTCCGCCGTCCGGTTCCCAGCTCTCGGTGCTGAGGAAGGCGAACCCGGCGCGGTCCAGGGCCTGCCAGGCGCGGTGCAGCAGGAAGCCGCCGACGAGGAGCATGACCGCGAGGACGAGGCCGCCGCCGGTGCGGGCGACGGTGCGGAAGACCCGGTCGGGGAGGCCGGGGTCGGCGTGCAGCCGTCTCGGCGTGTCGGTCGGCGGGTCCGCCGGGCCGCCGGACGGCGGGGTGCCGGTCGGCGGTTCCCCGGGCGGCGGGCCGGGCGGCGGGTCAAGGGTCTCGGTCGTCACGGTGAGGACGTAAGTCCCGCCCGGTGGCCTTGCGCGCCACGCGATGTGAACGAGGGGCGTGCGCGGGGCAACTTCCGTTCACCGTAAGGCGGTTGAGGCCCACCGGGGTCCTTCTTCGGCGATCAGCGCCCGGAATCGCGCATAGGCGGTGCGACAGGTGGAGTGGCGCTCGTAGGACCGTCCGGAGAGGGCGGCGGTACGCCCATCGGCGTCGCGCAGCAGCCAGACCCAGCCGTTGCCGCCTGCGGTGTGCTGCACCCCGCCGGCCAGGGTCGCGTGCCCGGCGCACAGCGCGGCGAAGGCCGCCCGGCACCCGGCGTGGTCCTCGTAGCAGCCCCCCGACCGCGCGACGACCCTTCCGTTCTGGGCGACGAGCCGCCACCCGTAGCGCCCGTCGGCCCCCATGTCGACCAGACAGCGCGTTCCGGACACACCGGTGCCCTTGGTCATCGCCCCCACCCCCACAGTCTCGGCAAGCGCAATCTATGGAGACGGCGGTGACTGTTGGGTGCTAAACCAATCGCTCGACGGCACGCTTCACCGGGCCGTTGCCCCTAGGACACCGGCCCCCTGCGGGCACCGTCGAGAACCGGTCAGCGTGTCGCGATCAGGATGACCAGGAGCAGCAGTCCGGCCACGGCGGGAGCGATGATCTCGAACGCCCAGCGCACCCGCACCTCGCCCCGCGCCCCCGGGTTCCCGGCGTGCAGCGAGGCCAGCTCGCGCAGGTCGGCGACGGTCTGGTCGGTGGGCGCGGTCCGGGAGGCGCTGTCCCGCACGTCGGCGGTGGTGGACGTACGGCCGTGCGGATCGTCCTGGGAGGCGCGGGCCGCCTTGCGGGCCGCCTTCTTGCGCTGGCGCAGCGAGACGGGGACCGCCCACAGCTGGTACTTGGCACCCTCCTGCGTGAAGACCTCGCTGGAGTAGCCGGCCCGGATGTCCGCGACGGTCGCCCAGGGCAGGGTGATCGACCGGAACGGGTTGCGGATCCGGAGCCGGTGGTCGTTGGCGTACACGGCGGGCCGGATCGTGAACGCCACGATCAGCGGCACGGCGAGGAGCAGCCCGGCGAGCGCGATCCAGGGCGACCGGCCCTCGCCCCTGACCATCGCGTCACCGGCGAAGAGGGCCGCGAGCAGCAGCAGGAACACCCCGCTCGCGATCCCGAGGGGCGACCGGAAGACGCGGTCGGCGAACTCGGCGGACGGCTGCTCGGGGGTCGACTCGCGGCTCGGCTCGTGGCTGGGCTCGGGGGTCGGCTCGGGGGTCGTCATGCCGCCGATTGTGCCTCAGCGGGGCGGCGGAGGCTCAGGCGGCCCGCGTGGCCACGAGGTCCGCGTACAGAATGATGTTGTCGGGGCGGTGGCCGTCGGTCAGCTCCCCGCCGCAGGTGACGAGCCGCAGCTCGGGCCCCCGGGTGTCGCCGTACACCTTGGCGGTCGGGAAGGCGTCCTTGTCGACCTGCTCCAGTTCCCTGACGCGGAATACGGCGGTGGTGCCGTCCGCGCGGGAGACGGTGATCCCGTCGCCGACGCGCACCCGGGAGACGTTCTTCAGGACCGCCGGGCCGCGTGCGGTGTCGAAGTGCCCGATGAGCACGGCGGGTCCGGTCTCGCCGGGCGTGACGCCCTTGTCGTACCAGCCGATGCGGCCGGCGTCCGCGACGGAGGGCACCTCGACGGTCCCGTCGGCGGCGAGCCCCAGCTCCAGGACCGGCCCGGTGTCGACCCCGGCGGCGGGCACCCGGACCCGGACGGGCAGCGAACGCGCGAGCGGCTTCACGAGCCCGGCGGTCCTCGCGGGCGCGGGCGCGGCGGAGGCCCCCGAGATCCGCGCGGGCGGGGTCTCGGGCGCGGCCCCGGCGGAACACCCGGTGAGCGCGACGAGGGCGGCGAGGAGGAGCGCGGAGGCGGTGGCGGTACGGGCGGGGTGACGGCGACGGTTCACGGGCGGGCTCCGGGCGGAGGGCAGGTACGGGGCGTGTACGGGCTGTACGGGGTGCGGCCGGCCGCCGCGTGGGGCGGCGACCGGCCTCGGGGTGGGGTGCGCTCCCGCTCGGGTCAAGGGGCGGAGCATGCGGTACGGATCAGACGCGGGCGCCCCGGCGGCGCAGGGCGACGAAGCCGAGCCCGGCGGCGGTGACCGCGGCGGCGCCGGCACCGGCGGCGATCAGGGTGGTGGAGTCGTCGGCGGGAGCGAACTCGGCACCGGCCGCGACGCCGCCCTTCGGGATGACCGAGGTCTGGCCGGTGTGGGTGGTGGTGTCGGTGTCGCCCGCGCCGGTGGTGGTGCCGGCGGTGTCCTCGCCGCAGCCCTTGGGGAGCTTCGGGAAGGCGGTCCAGCGGAACGGCGTGTCGCCGCCCTGGGTGCGCTGGCCGAGGACCGGGGTGAGGGTGTTCGCGCCCTTGACGGTGACGCCGACGTGGCCGTCGAGGGGGTGGGCGCGGTCGGCGGTGCCCGCGACCTCGCCGTTGTCGTCGACGAGAACCGCCTTCGGCCCCTTCCTCAGATCGTTGGTGAGGGTGACGCTCCAGCCCAGGCCGAAGACCGAGGGAACGACCTGCGTGACGGTGCACTCACCCGTCCGCTCGACCGGGCCGGGCCCGGGGGTCTCGAAGGACGCGCAGCCCTTGGGCAGCTCCGGGAACGACGTCCACGTGTAGGGGGCGCCGCCCTGGGTGCGCTGGCCGAACTGCGGCCGGACGGTGAGGGCGCGGTCGATGACGAGGCCGGACGTACCGTTCACCCGGTGCTCGCGGTCCACCGTGGCGACGATCTCGTCGCCGTCCCGCAGGACGGCCTTCGGGCCGGTCTTGAGGTCGTTGGTGAGGGTCACCGTCATGCCCGGGAAGGGGTAGACCGAATCGATGACCTGCTGGACGGTGCACGCACCGATCACGACCGGGGCACCGGCCTTCTCCGTGGGCGCGGAGGACGGCACCGAGGACGCCTTCGCCGTCGGCGCCGCCGAGGGCTGACCGGACGGCTGGGCGGCCGGCCGGGCGGAGGCCCCGGTGGTCGGCGCCGCGGACGGCTGGGCGGACGGCTGACCGGACGGCCGGGCGGACGGATTCGCACCGGCGGTGGCGACGGCGGCCGGGCCGTCGGCCGCGAAGGCGGCTCCGGCGGTGAGCGCCGGGGCGGTGAGCGCGACGCCCGCGAGGAGGGCGACGGCGGTGGCGGTGCGAAGGGCGGTGCGCATAACGACTCCTGGAATTCAGGCAGGTGGATGGGAGAGTCGCATGCCGCTTTTTCTCGGTCCGTCTCTTGTCCGGTGAGGTCTGGCCGGCTGCAGAAAGAAATCTATTGATCTTGTATTCAGAACGCGTCCGCTCCATGTCACGGCCCTGTGACAGGGGTCACCACGCCGCCGGACCCCGTGTGACCTCGGGCTCCACGGAGGGACGGCCCTGTACAGGTCGCTACGCGCGTAGATATGCTCGACTGGTGACCATGCCCACCACTGCACCCGCAGCATCCGCATTCGCCGACGTGACCGCGTCCGACGGTGCGCTGCGCCGCTTCCTCCACGGGCTGCCCGGCGTCGACGCCGTCGGCCTGGAGGCGCGCGCCGCGTCCCTCGGTACCCGCTCGATCAAGACCACGTCCAAGGCGTACGCCATCGACCTGGCCATTTCCATGATCGACCTGACGACGCTCGAAGGCGCGGACACCCCGGGCAAGGTCCGGGCGCTCGCCGCCAAGGCCGTCCGTCCCGATCCGACCGACCGTACGACCCCGACGACCGCCGCCGTCTGCGTCTACCCCGACATGGTGGCCACCGCCAAGGCCGCCCTCGCGGGCTCCGGCGTCAAGGTCGCCTCGGTCGCCACCGCCTTCCCGGCCGGCCGCGCCGCGCTCCCGGTGAAGCTCGCCGACACGGCCGACGCCATCGCCGCGGGCGCCGACGAGATCGACATGGTCATCGACCGTGGCGCCTTCCTCGCCGGCCACTACCTCCAGGTCTTCGAGCAGATCGCCGCGATCAGGGCGGAGTGCGGCGACCGCGCCCGGCTGAAGGTGATCTTCGAGACCGGCGAGCTGTCCACGTACGACAACATCCGCCGCGCCTCCTGGCTCGGCATGATGGCCGGCGCGGACTTCATCAAGACCTCGACCGGCAAGGTCGCGGTCAACGCCACCCCGGCCAACACGCTCCTCATGCTGGAGGCCGTGCGCGACTTCCGCGCCCAGACCGGCGTCCAGATCGGCGTGAAGCCGGCCGGCGGCATCCGGAACACCAAGGAAGCCATCAAGTTCCTGGTTCTCGTCAACGAGACCGTGGGCGAGGACTGGCTGGACAACCACTGGTTCCGCTTCGGCGCTTCCAGCCTGCTCAACGACCTGCTGATGCAGCGCCAGAAGCTGGCGACCGGCCGTTACTCCGGCCCCGATTACGTGACGGTGGACTGATCAACATGGCATCTGCATTCGAGTACGCACCGGCGCCCGAGTCCCGCTCCGTCGTCGACATCGCCCCGAACTACGGCCTGTTCATCGACGGCGAGTTCGTCGAGGCCGCCGACGGCAAGGTCTTCAAGACCGTCTCCCCCGCCACCGAGGAGGTCCTGTCCGAGGTCGCCCAGGCGGGCACCGAGGACGTCGACCGCGCGGTGAAGGCGGCGCGGAAGGCCTTCGAGAAGTGGTCGGCTCTGCCCGGCTCCGAGCGCGCCAAGTACCTCTTCCGCATCGCCCGGATCATCCAGGAGCGCAGCCGTGAGCTGGCCGTCCTGGAGACCCTGGACAACGGCAAGCCGATCAAGGAGACGCGCGACGCGGACCTCCCGCTGGTCGCCGCGCACTTCTTCTACTACGCGGGCTGGGCCGACAAGCTCGACCACGCCGGCTACGGGGCGAACCCGAAGCCGCTGGGCGTGGCCGGCCAGGTCATCCCGTGGAACTTCCCGCTGCTGATGCTGGCGTGGAAGATCGCCCCGGCGCTCGCGACCGGCAACACGGTCGTCCTGAAGCCGGCCGAGACGACCCCGCTGACCGCCCTGTTCTTCGCGGACATCTGCCGCCAGGCCGGGCTGCCGAAGGGCGTCGTCAACATCCTTCCCGGGTACGGGGAGACGGGCGCCGCGCTGGTCGCGCACCCGGACGTGAACAAGGTCGCCTTCACCGGTTCGACCGCCGTCGGCAAGGCCATCGCCCGTTCGATCGCCGGCACCGACAAGAAGGTCACCCTGGAGCTGGGCGGCAAGGGCGCGAACATCGTCTTCGACGACGCCCCCATCGACCAGGCCGTCGAGGGCATCGTCAACGGCATCTTCTTCAACCAGGGCCAGGTCTGCTGCGCGGGCTCCCGCCTGCTGGTCCAGGAGTCGATCCAGGACGAGCTGCTGGACAGCCTGAAGCGCCGGCTGAGCACCCTGCGGCTCGGTGACCCGCTGGACAAGAACACCGACATCGGCGCCATCAACTCCTCGGAGCAGCTGGCCCGGATCACCTCCCTCGTGGAGCAGGGCGAGGCGGAGGGCGCCGAGCGCTGGACCGCCGCGTGCGAGATCCCGTCGGCCGGTTACTGGTTCGCCCCGACGCTCTTCACGAACGTCACGCAGGCGCACACGGTGGCCCGCGACGAGATCTTCGGCCCGGTCCTGTCGGTGCTGACCTTCCGTACGCCCGACGAGGCCGTCGCGAAGGCCAACAACAGCCAGTACGGCCTGTCGGCCGGCATCTGGTCGGAGAAGGGCTCCCGCATCCTCGCGGTCGCCGGCAAGCTCCGCGCGGGTGTCGTCTGGGCCAACACGTTCAACAAGTTCGACCCGACCTCGCCGTTCGGCGGATACAAGGAGTCGGGCTTCGGCCGCGAGGGCGGCCGTCACGGTCTGGAGGCCTACCTCGATGTCTGAGAAGTCCGAGCAGCGCCTCAGTGTTCAGAAGACCTACAAGCTGTACATCGGGGGCAAGTTCCCCCGCTCCGAGAGCGGCCGGGTGTACGAGGTGACCACGAAGACATCAGCCGCTGGCGCGGCGGGCAAGGGCAAGTGGCTGGCGAACGCGCCGCTCTCCTCCCGCAAGGACGCCCGTGACGCGGTCGTCGCCGCCCGCAAGGCCTTCGGCGGCTGGGCGGGCGCAACCGCGTACAACCGCGGCCAGGTCCTCTACCGCGTCGCCGAGATGCTGGAGGGCCGCCGGGACCAGTTCGTCCGCGAGGTCGCGGAGGCGGAGGGCCTGTCGAAGTCGAAGGCGGCCGCCGTCGTCGACGCGGCGATCGACCGCTGGGTCTGGTACGCGGGCTGGACGGACAAGATCGCCCAGGTCGTGGGCGGTGCCAACCCGGTCGCGGGTCCGTACTTCAACCTGTCGAGCCCCGAGCCGACCGGCGTCGTCACGGTCCTCGCCCCGCAGGACTCGTCCTTCCTGGGCCTGGTCTCGGTGATCGCCCCGGTGATCGCGACGGGCAACACGGCCGTGGTCGTCGCGAGCGAGAAGTCCCCGCTCCCGGCGCTCTCGCTCGGCGAGGTCCTGGCCACCTCCGACCTCCCCGGCGGTGTGGTCAACATCCTCTCCGGCAAGGCCTCCGAGATGGGCCCGCACCTGGCGGCCCACCAGGACGTCAACGCGATCGACCTGACGGGTGCGACCGAGGGCGACCTCGCGCGCGACCTGGAGATCGCGGCGGCGGACAACCTGAAGCGCGTCCTGCGCCCCCGCGCCGAGGACTTCGCGGAGTCCCCGGGCACGGACCGCATGACCGCCTTCCTGGAGACGAAGACGGTCTGGCACCCCACGGGCAGCCTGGGCGCCTCCGGCTCCGCGTACTAGCGGCGGGACGAGCGCCGCGGAGACGCGGCACGCGGACGAACACCGTGAGGAACGGCCCCCGGGTGATCCCGGGGGCCGTTCCTCGTGCCCGGGGCCGATCCCGGGCGCCGTCCCTCACGCCCCGCCGGGGCCGCCCCGCTCCACCAGCCCGGCGACGCCGTCGAGCACGCAGTCGAGCCCCGTCACGAACTGCCACTCCGCGTCGTCCTTGCGCGCCGCGCCCTGCGTGTAGCGCCGGTAGGTCGGGTAGCGCCCGGTCCCCATCAGGTACGACATCTGCGGGGCGAGCCCCCGCCGCGACTCGTCGCCGCTCTGCCAGCCCTGTTCCGCCATGTACTGGCGCAGCGCCGCCTCCGACTGCGTGGCGCCGTGGACGTAGGCGTTGACCGTGCGGAACGCGGCCATCATCGTGTCGACGTCCAGGCCGAGGCCGTCGAGGGCGGCCATCTGACGCTCGGCCGCCGCCATCCGGTTCGGGGTGAGCGCGAAGAGCGGCGCCGGCATGTGGGACAGCCAGGGGTGGCGCAGCATCGTGTCGCGGGTGCGCAGCGCGTGGGCGCGGAGCGTCTCGCGCCAGCCGGGCCCCTCCTCCACCGGCTCCAGTTCGCCGGACACCCGGTCGATCATGAGCGCCCACAGCTCGTCCTTGCCGTCGACGTGCCGGTAGGCGGCCATGGGCGCGACGCCCAGTTCGGCGGCGACCTTCCGCATGGTCACGGCGGCGAAGCCCTCGCGGTCCGCGATGCCGATCGCGACCTCGGCGATCCTGCCGGGGGTGAGGGACGCCCGCGGTGCCGCCGCGGGCCGCTCCAGGCGCTCCCACAGCGAGACGCCGTCCGTCTCTTCCTTCTTCGCCACTCCGGCCTCCTTCTCTCGCGTACAGCGTATGACTTGTGGACGCCGTACACATCGACGTGTACGTTGTACACCGCTCGGTATACGCCGTACACATGACTGTTTCCAGGGGGATCCATGTCCACACCGCTGCGCCTCGCCGTGATCCAGGGCTCGACCCGCGACGGCGCCCTCGGCCCCACCGTCGCCAACTGGCTGCTCGCCCGGGCCGCCGCCCGGCCGGAGTTCACCACCGACCTGATCGACCTCGCCGAGACCCCGCTGCCGACCGTCTTCCCCCAGCTCGGCCAGGCCCCCGCGCGCGCCGGGGACCTCGACCTGCTCGCCGCCGTGTCACCGCGGCTGGCCGCCGCCGACGCCTTCGTCGTGGTGACCCCCGAGTACAACCACAGCTTCCCGGCCTCCCTGAAGAACGCGATCGACTGGCACAACAGCGAATGGCACGCCAAGCCCGTCGCCTTCGTCGCCTACGGCGGCTTCTCCGCCGGCCTGCGCGCCGTCGAGCACCTGCGCGGCGTCTTCGCCGAGCTGCACGCCGTCACGATCCGGGAAGCGGTCGGACTCCAGGGCGTCTGGGGGCAGTTCGACGCGGAGGGCCGGGCCGTCGACCCGGCGACCGACGCCGCCGCCGAGGCCATGCTCGACCGGCTCACCTGGTGGGCCGAAGCGCTCCGCGCCGCCCGCGCCGCCACGCCCTACGCGGCCTGAGCCATGACGGCACCCCAGGACACCCGCATCCCCTACCCGGCCGTCACCGGGCTCATGCTCGGCATCGTCCTCGCCACCCTCGACGGCACCGTCGTCGGCACGGCCCTGCCCACCATCGCGGGGGAACTCGGCGGCCTCGACCGGCTCTCCTGGGTCGTCACCGCCTATCTGCTCACCGCCGCCGTCACCACCCCGCTCTGGGGCAAGCTCGGCGACCTCTACGGCCGCAAGGGCGGCTATCTGTCCGCCGTCGCCGTCTTCCTCGCCGGCTCCGTGCTCTCCGGCATCGCCCAGACCATGGGCCAGCTCATCGCCTTCCGCGCCCTCCAGGGCGTCGGCGCGGGCGGCCTGATGGTCGGCGCCTTCGCGCTCATCGGCACCCTGGTGGCCCCGAAGGACAGCGCCCGGGTGCAGGCGGTCACCGGGGCGATGCTGCCGGTCGCCTTCGCCGGCGGCCCGCTCCTCGGCGGCTTCCTCACCGACCACCTGAACTGGCGCTGGGCCTTCTACGTCAACCTGCCGGTCGGCCTCGCGGCGCTGCTGATCGTCTCGCTCGCCCTGCGCGTACGGACCCCCCGCGTCCGCGCGCGCGTCGACTGGGAAGGGGCCCTGCTGCTCACCACCGCCGTCCTGGCGCTCACCCTGCTCGCCGGGTGGGCCGGCACGGCCCACGCCTGGACCTCCCCGCGGATCCTGGGCCTGGGAGCCCTCGCTGCGGTGGCCCTCGCCCTGTTCGTCCGGGTCGAGCGGCGGGCGGAGGAACCCGTGATCCCGCCCCGGCTCTTCCGCGGCAACTTCACCCTCGCGCAGATCCTGAGCCTCCTGGTCGGCGCGGGCATGGTCGCGGCGATGAACTACCTGCCCCAGTACCTCCAGTTCGCCCGCGGCCAGTCCTCCACGGCGAGCGGACTGCTGCTGCTCCCGCTGATGCTCGCCATGGTCGCGGCGCAGCTGGCCTCGGGCCGGATCATCGCCGGGACCGGGCGCTACCGGATCTTCCCGATCCTCGGCGGCGCCCTGATGACGGCGGGCGCACTCGCCCTGCTGCTGCTCGACGCGGACACCCCGACGGCCGTCGCCTCCGCGCTCACCGCGGTCCTCGGCGCGGGCATGGGCTTCCTGACGCAGGCGACGCTGCTCATCACGATGTACGCCGCCGAACCGCGCGACATGGGCGCGGCCAGTGGGACCGTCACCCTCGTCCGGACGCTCGGCGGCTCGCTCGGCGTGGCCGTCCTCGGCGCGGTCTTCACCGCGCGCCTCGCGGGCACCGACACCCACCTGACCCCGGCACAGGCCCAGCGCCTTCCGGAGCCGGTGCGGGAGAACCTGCGGGCGGCGGTGACGGACGGGGTGCACGGGGTCCTGCTCGGCACGGCCCTGCTCGCCGCGCTGGCCCTCGCCGTCGCCCGGTTCGTACGGGAGGTGCCGCTGCGCGGCGCGGCGGACGCGGAAGCGGACCCCGGACCTGCGGAGGAGGCTACGGAAGCAGCCCCTGGGTCAGCGGTCCGGCCACCGGAAGATCGGCCACTGCCCCGCCCTTCGTGACGTGGTCGGTGACCAGGTTCGTGCCGACCGGCTTGAAGTCGGCGACCTGGGTGCCGAGCCCGTTGTCCAGGGGATCGACGCCCGTGTTGGCCAGCGGGTCGAGCTGGAGCCGGGTCAGCGGGCCGAGGCCCTGGGTGACGCCGGACAGCGCGCCCGCACCGGCCGCGCCCGCGTCCGTCCGGGTCAGCGAGTCGACGGGCAGCGGCACCGGGGCCGCGGCCTGCGCCGCCGCACCCCCGCCGAGCATCGCCGCACCCGCCGCCGTGACGGTCAGGCCCGCCTTGAGCAGGGCACTGCGGCGGGTGGTCCGGGGTTCTGCGTGACGCGCCATGATGATCCTTCCGAGGGGTGACCGGGCGGACACCGACAGTAGTTGAGGTGTGATGCTCGATACCAACGGCCTTCCTCGGGGGTCCCCTGCACGGGGGAATGGTTCACACTGGTGTCCCGTGAGTTCCCAACCGATCCCGACACGCGTCGTCCTGCTCGCGGGCCCCTCCGGCTCCGGCAAGTCGTCCCTCGCCGCCGTCACCGGCCTTCCGGTCCTGCGCCTCGACGACTTCTACAAGGAGGCCGGCGACCCGTCGCTCCCACTCGTCGACGGGAGCGCGGACATCGACTGGGACTCCCCACGGTCCTGGGACGCGGACACCGCCGTCTCCGCCATCGTCGAGCTGTGCCGTACGGGCCGGACCGACGTCCCGGTGTACGACATCGCCACCAGCTCCCGGGTGGGCCGCGAGCGGCTCGACATCGAGCGGACGCCGCTCTTCGTGGCCGAGGGCATCTTCGCCGCCGAGATCGTGAACCGCTGCCGTGAGCTCGACGTCCTCGCCGACGCCATCTGTCTGCGCGGCCGCCCCTCGACGACCTTCCGGCGCCGGCTCGCCCGCGACCTCAAGGAGGGCCGCAAGTCGGTGCCGTTCCTGCTGCGCCGCGGCTGGCGGCTGATGCGCGCCGAGCGTGCGATCGTCGCCCGCCAGGCGGAGCTGGGCGCCCACCCCTGCGCCAAGCCGGAGGCCCTGGGCCGCCTGGCCGCAGCGGCGGCGGGCCGCCACCGCACCCCGGCGGCCGGCTGACCGACCGTGCGGCCCGCACCCAGCGGGCCGCCCGCCGGACCCGGGCCCCTCCCAAAAGACCGGACACGAAAACACGACGCGGGTCGTACAAGCCCCCCGGCTTGTGCGACCCGCGCCGTTCCCCCGTACCCCCGTACGGTTCCCCCGTGCTCCCCCGACGGCCTCGTTCCCCCGTGGCCCCCGTGGGTCCTTCCCCCGTTCCCCCCGACCTTCAGGCCACCAGCTCGCCGAAGGACTCCTCCTCGTCACGGCCGAAGCTGAGCACCTCGTCCTCGCGCAGCCGCCGCAGCGACCGCCAGATGCTCGACTTCACCGTGCCGACACTGATGTCCAGGATCTCCGCGATCTCCGGATCGGTCCGGCCCTCGTAGTAGCGCAGCACCAGCATGGTCCGCTGGAGCTCGGGCAGCCGGGCGAGGGCCTGCCACAGCACCGCGCGCAGCTCCGTGCCGCGCATCGCGTCCGTCTCGCCGACCGTCTCCGGCAGCTCCTCGGTCGGGTACTCGTTCAGCTTGCGCCGGCGCCAGGCGCTGATGTGCAGGTTCGTCATGGTGCGGCGGAGGTAACCGCCGACGGCGGCCTTGTCACTGATCCGCTCCCAGGCGCGGTACGTGGAGAACAGCGCGCTCTGGAGCAGGTCCTCGGCCTCGAACCGGTCACCGGTGAGGTGGTAGGCGGTGGCGTACAGGGAGGCACGACGCTCCTGGACGTAGGCCGTGAACTCGGCCTCCGAACAGCTGACGCGCTCCCCCGTGACCTCCCCGTACGCCGCTCCCCCGTCAGCAATGGCGACCATGTACGGCGCCTTGCGCTGACGCCCGACGCTGCGAACGCACCCCCGCCCGTTCACACCGCCGGACTTCTCCGTGCTCCGCACGACGTCGTGGAGACGCGTGACTACTGCGCTTGAGGTGGTGCTGTGCAGTGCGTTCATCTCGCGCCCCCCGTCGGTTGGAGTGTGTTCGGTCCGTGTGCAATGAAGCTTGCCCAGCGGACTTCATGGCGTTGTCCGCCGACTGTCACAGGCGTGTCACAGGGCCCGGAACAGAAGCGCGCCTCCCCACGGTCGAACTCGGACGGCCGCATGCGACAGAATGCGTCCGTGCCTTTTCTGTTGCTGATCGAGGACGACGACGCCATCCGCACGGCCCTCGAACTCTCCCTGTCACGGCAGGGCCACCGGGTGGCCACCGCCGCGACCGGAGAGGACGGTCTCCAGCTGCTGCGCGAGCAGCGGCCGGACCTGGTCGTGCTCGACGTCATGCTGCCCGGCATCGACGGCTTCGAGGTCTGCCGGCGCATCCGCCGCACCGACCAGCTGCCGATCATCCTGCTGACCGCCCGCAGCGACGACATCGACGTGGTCGTGGGCCTGGAGTCCGGTGCCGACGACTACGTCGTGAAGCCGGTCCAGGGCCGCGTCCTGGACGCCCGCATCCGGGCCGTACTGCGGCGCGGGGAGCGGGAGTCGACCGATTCGGCGACGTACGGCTCCCTGGTGATCGACCGCTCCGCGATGACGGTCACCAAGAACGGCGAGGACCTCCAGCTCACCCCGACCGAGCTGCGGCTGCTCCTCGAACTGAGCCGCCGGCCCGGACAGGCGCTCTCCCGGCAGCAGTTGCTGCGGCTCGTGTGGGAGCACGACTACCTGGGCGACTCCCGTCTCGTCGACGCCTGTGTGCAGCGGCTGCGCGCCAAGGTGGAGGACGTGCCGTCCTCGCCGACGCTCATCCGCACCGTGCGCGGGGTCGGCTACCGGCTGGACGTCCCTGCGTGAGCAAGGGAATCCTGACGCGGCTGCGGCTCTCCAGCCTGCGGCTGCGGCTCGTCGTCGTCTTCGCACTGGTCGCCCTCACGGCCGCCGTCGCCGCCTCCGGCATCGCGTACTGGCTGAACCGCGAGGCGGTGCTGACCCGTACCCAGGACGCGGCGCTGGGCGACTTCCGGCAGGAGATGCAGAACCGGGCGGCGACGCTGCCGCTCCGGCCCACCCAGGACGACCTGCGGCGGACCGCCGAGCAGATGGCCGGCGGCAGCGCCGACTACCAGGTGCTGCTGCTGGGCGAGCGGGACGCGGGCAAGCCGATCGTCGGCGCCTCGGACCCGGACGACTTCACGCTGGCCGACGTGCCCCGCACGCTGCGGGACGCGGTGGACACCGAGCGTCCCGTGACGGAGGCCAACCCGTACCCGTACCACCTTTTCTGGCAGCGTACGGAGCGGAACGGGACGCCGTACCTGGTGGGCGGCACCCGCGTCGACGGCGGCGGGCCCGCCGGATACATGTTCAAGTCGCTGGCCGCGGAGAAGGCCGACCTGAACTCGCTCGCCTGGTCCCTCGGCATCGCCACCGCCCTCGCGGTGGCCGGTTCCGTGCTGCTCGCGCAGGTCGCGGCGACGACCGTGCTGCGCCCGGTGCACCGGCTCGGCGAGGCGGCCCGGCAGCTCGGCGAGGGCAAGCTCGACACCCGGCTGCGGGTCACCGGCGCCGACGAACTGGCCGACCTCACCCGTACGTTCAACAGCGCGGCCGAGTCCCTGCAGAAGAAGGTCGCGGACATGAGCGCCCGGGAGGAGTCCTCCCGGCGCTTCGTCGCCGACATGTCGCACGAGCTGCGCACCCCGCTGACCGCCCTCACGGCAGTCACCGAGGTCCTGGAGGACGAGCAGGACTCCCTCGACCCGATGATCGCCCCCGCGGTGGCGCTCGTGGTGAGCGAGACCCGGCGCCTCAACGTCCTGGTGGAGAACCTGATGGAGGTGACCCGCTTCGACGCGGGCACCGCCCGGCTCGTCCTCGACGAGGTCGACATCGCCGACCAGATCACCGCGTGCATCGACGCGCGCGCCTGGCTCGACGCCGTCGACCTGGACGCCGAGCGCGGGATCGTGGCACCGCTCGACCCGCGCCGCCTCGACGTGATCCTGGCGAACCTCATCGGGAACGCGCTCAAGCACGGCGGTTCGCCGGTGCGGGTGGCGGTGCGCACCGAGGAAGACGAGCTGGTCATCGCGGTCCGCGACCACGGCCCCGGCATCCCCGAGGAGGTGCTGCCGCACGTCTTCGACCGCTTCTACAAGGCGAGCGCGTCCCGGCCGAAGTCGGACGGCAGCGGCCTCGGCCTGTCCATCGCCATGGAGAACGCGCTGATCCACGGCGGTTCGATCACCGCCTCCAACTCGGTGGGCGAGGACGGGACGGTGGACGGCGCGGTGTTCGTGCTGCGGCTGCCGCTGGACGCCTCGGGGATCACGCGCGAGGTGCAGACCCGCAGCAGCCAGGGCGAGGTGGAGGAAGAGTGAGACGCCGCACCTACGGGCGCACGGCCCTGGCGGCCGGACTCCTCGCGCTGGGCGCGCTGGTGACCGGCTGCGGGATCAGGACCACCTCGGTCCCGGTCGACGCGGGCGCGGCCCCGTCCCGGGTCCCCTGCCGGACGGCCGACGAGCACGCGACGGGGGCGCCGCCGCAGGGCGTGCCGGTCCGCGTGTACCTGATCTGCGGATCCCAGCTGGAGGCGGTGGACCGGCGGTCCCCGCTGCCGGAGGAGAAGGCGGGCGGCGACCCGGTGCGCACGGCGCGGGGTCTGCTGGCGCAGCTGCTCACCGCGCCCTCGGACGCCGAGGAGCAGGCCGGGTTCACGACGGCGGTGCGCGGGCCGCTGACGGTGGGCGGCGGTCACCGGGGAGACCCGGCGGGCACGCTGCGGCTGAGCCGCCAGCCGGAGGACCTGTCGCCGACCGCGTTCTCGCAGCTCGTCTGCTCCTTCGCGGAGAGTTCGGCGGGCGCGGGCGATCACTCGGTGCTGCTCGGCGGCCCGGGGGCGTATCCGCCGAAGCGCTACCGGTGCACGGCGGAGCTGCGGGAGCGCCCGGAGTCGGCCCCGCCGACGGCGGCCGTGTCCGCGCCGGCGCCGACCGCCTCGGGCTGAGCGACGGCCCGTCCCGGGTGCGGTGGAACCGATTCCGCCCCGGGGGACGTCTTGGGGGGCGTGCAGCGTCAAGGTTCGGGCGGCAGTGCCGCCGTGGTCGTCCGCGTCGCGGGGTTCGCCCTGGTGGTCGCGCATCTGCTGCTCGTCGCCTGGGTCAGCCTGCGACCACGGGACGTGGCCTGGGTGACCGCGCCGAACACGATCCCGCTGGCGGGCCTGCGGGCCGATCTGGCGCTGGGCGTCCCCGAGGCGGCCCGGCTGATCGCCGAGGGGCTGCTGCTGCTCGCCCCGCTGGGGGTGCTGCTCCCGATGGCCGACGGCCGGCTGCACGTCTCCCGGTGGGCCTCCCTGGCCCGTACGACGGCGGCGGGCGCGCTGGTGTCGCTGGCCGTGGAGCTGCTGCAGACCGCCGTTCCCGGCCAGGTCGTGGACGTGGACTCGGTCCTCCTGAACACCGCCGGCGTGGCGCTCGCGCATCTGCTGTTCGTGCCGGTCGGGCGGAGCTGGCTGCGCCGCAGGTCGGAGGCGGACCGGCCGGTGTCCTCCCCGGGTACCGGGTCGGGTCGGGGTTCGGCCCTGCTGCGGAACGAGGGTTCTCAGGGTGCGACCCCGACGATTTCCAGGGTTCCGGTCGCCCGGTAGACCGACGCCCCGGACCCCCGGTCGGCGGCACCATGGAGTCATCGGGAGCCCGACGGAGCGGCTCCCGGACAACGACTCCGAAGGAGCCCACCATGGCCGCACTTGCCCGCCCCCGTGACGGACGCATGATCGGCGGAGTGTGCGCGGGGCTGGCCCGGCGCTTCGGCATCTCGGCGAACACGATGCGCCTGATCTTCCTGGTCTCGTGCCTGCTGCCCGGTCCGCAGTTCCTGATCTACCTCGGCCTGTGGATCTTCCTGCCGGCCGAGAAGGACGCGTCGTCGGCCTGGTAGCCGACGTCGCCGCACGCCGAAGGGGCGCGTGCCCGGGAGACCGGGTGCGCGCCCCTTCGGCGTACGTGCGGCGGGGTCAGCCGAGCGGCAGGGCCCCCAGCGGCAGGCCGCCGAGGAGGCCACCGAGCGGGGTGGCGCCGAGGCCGCCGGCGGCGGCGTCGAGCGGGAGGTTCTGGGTGGCCTGGCCGGCGGCGGCCGGAAGGGTCTTCACACCCTGGTCGAGGCCCTGGCCGAGGGCGCCCTGGCCGGCACCGAGGGACTCGGAGGCGCCGTCGGGGAGCGTGGTGAGGCCGTCACCCAGCGGGACGGCGTTGGTCACCGTGCCCAGCGCGTCGGCGTCGAGCGGCAGGGACGGCGCTGCGGAGGCCGTGCCGGCGGCGGCGACGGCGAAAGCGGCACCGAGAGCGGCGACACCGAGCTTCTTGGCGGCAGACTGCTTCATCTGAAAATCTTCCTTGTGGAATCCGGGGGCTTCGGACAGAGAAGCCGGGAGGGGAAATCCTGGGAATGCAGAGGGCTCTGCAACCTAACCAGGGAACGACTCCTCCGCAAACACCGGAAAGCGGCCGGGTGTCGCACGCACCCGGCCGCTCGAATACCTGTGTCAGGACGGTTTTCAGCCAGCGATACGGGAAGACTCGCTGGTCGTGGCGGTCTGCTGGAACAGCCATTCGGACTTCAGCTCGGCGTATCCGGGCTTGATGACCTCGTTGATCATGGCGAGGCGTTCATCGAAAGGAATGAACGCTGATTTCATCGCATTGACCGTGAACCACTGCATGTCGTCGAGCGTGTAATCGAATGCCTCGGTCAGCAGCTCGAATTCACGGCTCATGCTGGTGCCGCTCATCAGCCGGTTGTCGGTGTTGACCGTGGCCCGGAAGTGGAGCTTGCGGAGCAGACCGATGGGGTGCTCGGCGAACGAGGCCGCGGCACCGGTCTGCAGGTTGGAGGACGGGCACATCTCCAGCGGGATGCGCTTGTCCCGCACGTACGCGGCGAGCCGGCCGAGGCTCACCGAACCGTCCTCGGCGACCTCGATGTCGTCGATGATCCGGACGCCGTGCCCGAGCCGGTCGGCCCCGCACCACTGGAGCGCCTGCCAGATGGACGGCAGCCCGAAGGCCTCGCCCGCGTGGATCGTGAAGTGGTTGTTCTCCCGCTTGAGGTACTCGAAGGCGTCGAGGTGGCGGGTGGGCGGGTAGCCGGCCTCGGCGCCCGCGATGTCGAAGCCGACGACGCCGGAGTCGCGGTAGCGGTTGGCGAGTTCCGCGATCTCCAGGGCGCGGGCCGCGTGCCGCATCGCGGTCAGCAGCGCGCCGACCCGGATGCGGTGCCCGTTGGCCCTGGCCTGCCGCTCGCCCTCGCGGAAGCCCTCGTTGACGGCCTCCACGACCTCTTCGAGGGTGAGTCCGGACTCCAGGTGCTGCTCGGGGGCGTACCGCACCTCCGCGTAGACGACGCCGTCCTCGGCGAGGTCGACGGCGCACTCGGCGGCGACGCGGAAGAGGGCGTCCCGGGTCTGCATGACGGCGCAGGTGTGCGCGAAGGTCTCCAGGTACCGCTCCAGGGAGCCGGAGTCGGCGGCTTCGCGGAACCAGATGCCGAGCTTGTCGGGCTCCGTCTCGGGGAGCTGCTGATAGCCCTGCTCCCGGGCGAGTTCGATGATCGTGCCGGGGCGCAGTCCGCCGTCGAGGTGGTCGTGGAGGAGCACCTTCGGGGCGCGGCGGATCTGGTCCGCGGTGGGGACGGTGGGGGTCTGGCTCGTCATTTCCGCACTGTAGCGCCTACGCGCGTAGAGCGCGCCTCGTGGCACCACCTCCGTCCCGCCTTTTTCCGTCGCCCCGCCCGGGCCCGAACACCTAGCCTGCGCCCATGACTTCCAGCGTTCCCGGCACCGAACTGCGCCGCATCCACGCCTTCCTGTCCGACTTCCGCCGCCGCCAGGCCGTCCGCACCGTCGACTTCCCCGGCGGATTCGCCGTGTTCGACGAGGAGTACGCGCTGTCGCGGGGGAACAACCACCTCCTGGTCGACGGGGAGACCGACCCCGAGGCGCTGCCCGCGCGGGCCGAGGAGCTGATGGCCCACCTGCCGTACCGCTTCGCCTACGTGCTCGACGAGCGGACCGCCCTGGCCTGCACGGGCCCGATGGCCCGCGCCGGGTACCGGCACTCGCAGTCGCTGGTCATGCGGCACGGCGGCCCGGTGCCGGCCCACGGCGGGGCCCGCGAGGTGGACCTGGAGACGCTGCGCGGGCCGGCCGTCGCGTCCTGGCGCCGCTTCGCCCCGGACGCCGGGGAGGAGCAGGTCCGCGCCCTGGTGGGGCGGCGGGCGGCCCGGCGGCGGGGCGCCGAGGTCGTCCGCTTCCTCGCCTCGTACGCCGGGGACGAGGTGGCCGGATGGGTCGACCTCTATCTGGACCCGGCGAGCGGGGTCGCGCAGATCGAGGACCTGGTCACGGACGAGAACCACCTCGGGCGGGGGCACGCCGGCGCCGTCCTGGACACGGCGCTGCGCCTGGCCGCCGACGCGGGCTGCACCACGGTCTTCCTGACCGCCCGCCCGGAGGACTGGCCGCACCGCTGGTACGCGCGGAAGGGCTTCGAGACGCTCGGCAGCGTGTCCCGTTTCGAACGGGCTTAGGAGTTACGGGCGTTCGCTGAGCGGACGATACGTAACAGAGACCGCGCGTACGACTGGCGTACACCTCCGATTCTGAGACTGTTCTGTCATGGCCCACTTCGCACTCGTGGGGCCGTCCGACGCGCGGAGACCCCGGCTCGGACGGCCTGTTGGAGGTTCCCGGACGTCGGCGGTGGGGGGCGTGGTGCTGCTCCTCCCGGACGGCGAGCCGGTGTCGGGGCGTCGCGCCTCCGCACGGGCCCACGCGGCGATGCTGCCGCTGGCGCGCGGGCTCGTCCGCGCGGGCCGGTCCGAGGGCCTCGTCGCCCATGTGGTGCGCTACCGGGGACGCGGCTGGAACGGCACGGACGCCAACCTCGCGACGGACGCCTCCTGGGCGGTCGCCGAGGCGGTACGGCGCTACGGCGACGTCCCGGTCTGCCTCCTCGGGCACGGGCTCGGCGCGCGGGCCGCGCTGCGGGCCGCCGGGCACGACGCGGTCGGCGCGGTGCTCGCGCTGGCCCCCTGGCTGCCGGAGGACGACATGGCGGCGGAGCCGGAGTCCGTACGCCAGCTGGTCGGACGGCGGGTGCTGCTCGTCCACGGCACCAACGACGCCAGGACCGACCCGGAGCTGTCGTTCCGCTTCGCCGAGCGGGCGAAGAAGGCGAACCGGGAGACCTGCCGGTTCGAGGTGCACTCCGACGGTCACGCGCTGCGCCAGTACGCGGCCGAGGTCCGGGCCCTCGCCGCCGACTTCGTCCTCGGCGCCCTCTTCGCCCGCCCGGTCGCCCGCCCGGTGACCGACGCGATGGCCGCTCCCCCGCCGCTGGGGCTGCGGATGCCGCTCGCGGCGGGCTTCGGGGGCACGCTGCGGCGCTGAGCGGGCGAGCGGGGGCCGCCGGTTCACTGCGGCTGCGCCGGCTCCTTCGGCAGCAGGTGGCCCCTGCGGCTCAGCAGGAACTTCTTGAAGGCGGCCACCGGTGCCGTGTCCGGGTGGCCGTCGAGCCAGGCGACGCCGATCTCGCGGACCGCGCGCGGGGCGGTGACGGTGAGCTCGACGACGCCGGGGCGCGGGACGGCCGGCGGGGGCAGCAGCGCGACGCCGAGACCGGCGGCGACCAGGCCGCGCAGCGTCTCGGCCTCCTCGCCCTCGAAGGCGATCCGGGGCTTGAAGCCCGCCTCCGCGCACAGGTCGTCGGTGATGCGGCGGAGCCCGTACCCCGGTTCCAGGGTCACGAAGGTCTCGTCGGCGGCCTCGGCGAGACGGACCCGCTTGCGGCCCGCGAGCCGGTGGTCGTCGGGGACGACGAGCCGGAGCCGCTGTTCGTCGAGGCGCCGGGCGACCAGGTCGGGGGCGTCCGGCACCGGGGAGGTCAGACAGAGGTCGAGGTCGCCGGCCCGGAGCCGTTCGATCATGGCCTCCCCGTAGTTCTGGACGAGGGTGAAGCGGATCCGCGGATGGTCGACGCGGAAGGCCCGGATGAGACCGGGGACGGTCTCGGAGCCCATGGTGTGGAGGAAACCGAAGGCCACCCGGCCCGCGGTGGCGTCGGCGTCGGCCCGTACGGTGTCGGCGGCCCGCTCCACCTCGGCGAGCGCCCGCTCGGCGGCGGTGAGGAAACGGCGGCCCGCCGGGGTGAGCGAGACCGTCCGGCCGCGGCGGGCGAAGAGGGTGACGCCGAGGTCCTGTTCGAGCCGCACCATGGCCCGGGAGAGCGTGGACTGCGGGACCCCCATCTCGGCGGCGGCCCGGGTCACGTGCTCGTGGCGGGCGACGGCGGCGAAGTACGCGAGCCGGGGCGCGAGCACCGGTCCCATGTCTTCTTCGTTACTGTTCGGTGACAGGCGAGGCTGTGACCTGTACTCATGCGCCATGGGAACGATTACAGCAGTTCCGTGCATTGGACGCATGAAACGGTCCGTCCTACGTTCGTGACATGCCTTCCGCCAGTACCGAGGCGGCCGCCGTCACCGCGTCCGCCGAAACCCGCCCCGCCCCCGCCGACACCCGCCTCGCGCCCGGCACCCCCGCCTTCCGCCGGATGAGCCTCGCGCTCTTCGCCGCGGGCCTCGCCACCTTCGCGCTCCTCTACTCCACGCAGGCCCTCCTCCCGGCCATCTCGGCCGAGTTCGGCGCGACCGCCTCCGCCGCCTCCTGGACGGTCTCGGCCGCGACCGGCGCCCTCGCCCTCTGCGTCCTGCCGTTCAGCGCCCTCTCGGAGCGCTTCGGCCGGCGCGCGATGATGACCGCCTCCCTGACGGTCGCCGTCGCCCTCGCGCTCTTGGTGCCGCTCGCCCCGAACCTGGAGTCCCTGATCGCGCTGCGCGCCCTCCAGGGCGCGGCGCTCGCCGGGCTCCCCGCCTCCGCGATGGCCTTCCTCGCCGAGGAGGTGCGGCCCCGGGCGCTGATCGCCGCGATCGGCCTGTTCGTGGCGGGCAACTCCATCGGCGGGATGAGCGGCCGCCTGGTGACCGGCTGGGTGGCCCAGATGTGGGGCTGGCGCGCGGGTCTGGCCGCCGTCGGCCTGACCTCGCTGCTGTGCGCGGTGGCCTTCCGGGCGCTGCTGCCGAAGGCACGGCACTTCACGCCCGGCACGCTCAGCCCGAAGGCGCTGGCCCGGACCGTACGGACGCATCTCGCGGACCCGCTGCTGATGCGGCTCTATGTGATCGGCGCGCTGTTCATGACGGTGTTCGGCGCGGTGTACACCGTGATCGGCTACCGCCTGGTGGAGGCCCCGTTCTCGCTGCCGCAGGGCGTGATCGGCTCCGTCTTCCTGGTCTACCTGGTCGGTACGGTCTCCTCGGCCGCGGCCGGCCGGCTCGTCGGACGGCTCGGCCGGCGCGGCGCGCTCTATCTGGCGGTCTCCACGACCGCCGCGGGCCTGCTGCTCTCGCTCGCCGAATCGCTGGCGGCGGTCCTGGCGGGCCTGGTCCTGATCACGGCCGGCTTCTTCGCGGGCCACGCGGTCGCCTCCTCCTCGGTGAGCCGTACGGCGAAGACGGGCCGCGCGCAGGCCTCGGCGCTCTACCAGTCCGCGTACTACCTGGGCAGCAGCGCGGGCGGCACGCTCGGCGCCGTCGCCTACCACTCCGGCGGGTGGGCGGGCACGGTCACCATCGGTCTCGTGGCGGTCCTCGGCGTCGTGACCGTCACCCTGTACGGCAGCCACAGCGCCCGCACCGAGGCGCGGCGGACGCGGCTCGCGGCGTCCTGCTGATTCCGGCGGTTCCGCTGCAACTGTCCGGCTCCCCCGGACGTCCTGATGCATAGGACTCTAGGGGGAGTTGACGATCATGAAGAGAATCGCGGGTCACATAGGGAAGAGAGCGGGAATCGCCGTCGGACTCACCTCACTGGTGGTGCCGATGACGATCGCGCTCGGTGCGGCGCCGGCGCAGGCGGCGTCCTGCAACGTGACGACGGGCCCGTACCAGAAGCAGGTGGAGAAGTTCCTCGGCCGGCCGGTCGACGGGCGCCAGTCGCTCGCCGACTGCAAGGCCATCCAGGCGTTCCAGGGGAAGCACGGCATCACCCCGACCGCCGGGTACGCGGGCACCATCACCTGGCGCACGATGAACACGATGCTCCAGCAGAAGGCGGCGGGCACCAACCCCAACCGGGCGGGCGCGTGCCCGACCAACCGGGGCCGGATCGCCTGCGTCGACCTGACCCGCCAGCTCAGCTGGATCCAGGACGGCGCCCGCCTCAAGTACGGTCCCGTGCCGGTCCGTACGGGCAAGGACGGCACCGAGACGCGGACCGGATCGAAGAAGATCTACTGGCGGAACATCAACCACTGGTCGACGCTCTACCACGTCTCCATGCCGTACTCGCAGTTCTTCGACGGCGGCCAGGCCTTCCACTCGACCACCAAGTCCATGTGGAACCCGCCGGGTTCGGGCGGCTGCGTCAACATGCGACCGGCGGACGCGAAGGCGTACTGGAACCTCCTCAGGAACGGCGACGACGTCTTCGTCTACGGCCGCAAGCCGGGAACCTGACCCCGGCTGTCGGTCCCCTGAGGTAGCTTCCCTCTCACCGGCACCGAACGGGTGCCGGTGAGGGGTGAGTGGGGTGTGGACCCGATGAGTGACGCCGCGACCGCGACGACCGAAGAACTCGACAAGTACCGCAGGGAGCTGACCGGTTACTGCTACCGGATGCTCGGATCCTCCTTCGAGGCCGAGGACGCGGTGCAGGACACCATGGTGCGGGCCTGGAAGGCCATCGAATCCTTCGAGGGCCGCTCCTCGCTGCGGTCCTGGCTCTACCGGATCGCCACCAACGTCTGCCTGGACGCGCTGAACGCCGGCAACCGGAGGGCGCGACCGATGGACCTGACCTCGCCGACCCCGGTCGCACAGGCGCAGCTCGTCAAGCAGCCGGAGATCACCTGGCTGGAGCCGATCCCGGACGGGCGCGTGCTGCCCTCGGTGGCGGACCCGGCGGAGACGGCCGTCTCCCGGGAGACCGTGCGGCTCGCCTTCGTGGCCGCGCTCCAGCACCTGCCGCCCAAGCAGCGGGCGGTCCTCATCCTGCGCGAGGTGCTCGCCTGGAAGGCGAGCGAGGTCGCCGAACTCCTCGACACCACCGTCGCCTCGGTCAACAGCGCCCTCCAGCGGGCCCGCGCGACCCTCGCCGAGCAGGCGCCCGCCACCTCCGACACGGCGAACCCGCTGGACGAGGAGCAGAAGGCGCTCCTGGAGCGGTACGTCGCGGCCTTCGAGGGCTACGACATGAAGGCGCTGACCGCGCTCCTCCACGAGGACGCGACCATGTCCATGCCGCCGTACGACCTCTGGCTCCAGGGGCACGACGACATCGTGGGCTGGATGCTGGGCGTCGGCGACGTCTGCCGGGGCTCGAAGCTGGTCGCCACCGTGGCCAACGGCTCCCCGGCCTTCGCGCACTACCACCCGACCCCGGACGGCGGTTACAGCCCCTGGGCGCTCATCGTGCTGGAGCTGCGCGACGGCAAGGTCGGCGGGATGGACTTCTTCCTGGACACCGAGCGCTGGTTCCCCCTCTTCGACCTGCCGGCCCGGCTGGAGGCGTAGCGGCCCTATAGGTCCAGGGTCCCGTCGAGCCCGGCGAGCGTGAGCAGGGCCCGCAGCTCGGGCCCCGCTCCGTGGAAGCGTATGCGGTGCCCCCGGCGGGTCGCGGCGAGTTTCAGCCGGGCCAGGGCGTCGACGGCGGCGAGATCGGCGCGCGCGAGCGCGCCGGTCTCGCAGACCACCTCACCGGGCGGGGCGGCCCCCAGCTCGGCACAGAGCAGCGCCACCTCGTCCCGGGAGGGGCGGGCGGTCAGGGTCAGGACGAGCGGTTGACTGGTGTCCACATCCCGTACGACCGTCCGGGCGCCCGGAACTCATCGCCGGGCGCACCCCCTAGGCTCTCGATCATGACTCACGAGCCTGTCGAACTGGTGATCTTCGACTGCGACGGCGTTCTGGTGGACAGCGAGCGGATCTACTGCCGCGTGGACCGGGAGGTGTTCGCGGCCCTCGGCGCGGTGTTCACCGAGGCGGAGGTGATCGACCGCTTCGTCGGCTCCTCGCACGCGATGCTCACCTCCCTCGTGGAGGAGCGCAGGGGCCGCCCCCTCGAACCCGGCTGGCACTCCCCGTTCGAGCAGCGGTACGAGGACGCGCTGGACGCGGAGCTGACGGCCGTGGAGGGCGTCACGGACGTCCTGGACGCCCTGGAGGTCCCGTACTGCCTCGCCTCCAACGGCAGCCACGCCGACATCCGCAGGAACCTCGGCCGCACCGGCCTCCTGGACCGCTTCGAGGGCCGGATATTCAGCGCCCGCGACGTCGCCCGGGGCAAGCCCGCCCCGGACCTCTTCCTGCACGCGGCGGCCGCGATGGGCGTCCCGCCGGAGCGCTGCGCGGTGGTGGAGGACAGCCCCTACGGCGTCCGGGCCGCCCGTGCCGCCGGCATGCGCGCCTTCGGCTACTGCGGCGGCCTCACCCGCGCGGACCGCCTGAGGGGCCCGCGCACGGTCGTGTTCGAGGACATGAGGGAGCTGCCGGGGCTGCTCGGGGAGCCGGCGTAGCCCTCGCACCGGCTCCCGTCGCGCGCCCAGTCTCAGGCGATGCGGTCCAGGACGATCGGGTTCGGGGTGAACTCCGTGCCCGGTGCCGCGATGTCCCAGGCCGAGTCCAGGGACTTCAGGGCGTAGTCGAACTTCTCCGGGGTGTCCGTGTGGAGGGTCAGCAGCGGCTGGCCCGCGGTCACCGTGTCGCCGGGCTTCGCGTGCAGCTCGACGCCGGCGCCCGCCTGCACCGGGTCCTCCTTGCGGGCGCGGCCCGCGCCCAGGCGCCAGGCGGCGATGCCGATGTCGTACGCGTCGAGGCGGGTGAGGACACCGGTCGACGGGGCCGTGACGACGTGCTGCTCGCGGGCGACCGGGAGGGCCGCGTCCGGGTCGCCGCCCTGGGCCGCGATCATCCGGCGCCAGTGGTCCATGGCCGAGCCGTCGGCGAGCGCCTTCGCCGGGTCCGCGTCCTTGATGCCGGCCGCCGCGAGCATCTCGCGGGCGAGCGCGATCGTCAGCTCGACGACGTCCGCCGGGCCGCCGCCGGCCAGGACCTCGACCGACTCGCGGACCTCCAGGGCGTTGCCCGCGGTGAGGCCGAGCGGGGTCGACATGTCGGTGAGCAGGGCCACCGTCCTGACACCGCTGTCGGTGCCGAGGCCGACCATCGTCGAGGCCAGCTCGCGGGCGTCCTCGATGTTCTTCATGAAGGCGCCGGTGCCGACCTTGACGTCGAGGACCAGGGAGCCGGTGCCCTCGGCGATCTTCTTCGACATGATCGAGGAGGCGATCAGCGGGATGGCCTCGACGGTGCCGGTGACGTCGCGGAGCGCGTACAGCTTCTTGTCGGCGGGGGCCAGACCGTCGCCCGCCGCGCAGATGACCGCGCCGGTGGTGTCGAGGACGTGCAGCATCTCCTCGTTGGAGAGCAGCGCCCGCCAGCCGGGGATGGACTCCAGCTTGTCGAGGGTGCCGCCGGTGTGGCCGAGGCCGCGGCCGGAGAGCTGCGGTACGGCCGCGCCGCAGGCGGCGACGAGCGGGGCGAGCGGCAGGGTGATCTTGTCGCCGACGCCGCCGGTGGAGTGCTTGTCGGCGGTCGGGCGGGAGAGCGAGTCGAAGTTCATGCGCTCACCACTGGCGATCATCGCGGCGGTCCAGCGGGCGATCTCCGTGCGGTTCATGCCGTTCAGCAGGATGGCCATGGCCAGGGCGGACATCTGCTCGTCGGCGACCGCACCGCGGGTGTACGCGTCGATGACCCAGTCGATCTGCTCGGGGCTCAGCTCGCCCTTGTCCCGCTTGGTGCGGATGACGGAGATGACGTCCATGGTGGTGCCTCTTTCTACGCGCATAGAGGGGGAAAGGGGGAGCGACCCTTCCCATCGTGCCGGAAGGGCCGCTCCGAGGATTACTTCGACAGGTGCTCCGGGCCGAAGGCCTGCGGGAGCATCTCCGCCAGGGTCAGGAACCCCGCCGGGGTCTCCAGGACGAGTTCGGGGCCGCCGAACTCGTACAGGAGCTGCCGGCACCGGCCGCACGGCACCAGGGACTCGCCCCGGCCGTCCACGCAGACGAAGTGGGTCAGCCGGCCGCCGCCGGTCGACTGGAGCGCCGAGACGAGCCCGCACTCGGCGCACAGGCCGAGGCCGAACGAGGCGTTCTCCACGTTGCAGCCGGAGACCGTCCGCCCGTCGTCGACGCGGGCCGCCGCGCCGACCGGGAAGCCCGAGTACGGGGCGTAGGCGCGGGACATGGCCTCGCGGGCCGTGACCCGCAGGGCCTCCCAGTCGGCTTCGGCCAGGCCGCCCGTCACTTGCCCTCGCCCTTGCGGTACGGCAGACCGTCCGCCTTCGGCATCCGCAGGCGCTGCGCCGAGAGGGCGAGCACCAGCAGGGTGGTGACGTACGGGGCGGCGTCGACGAACTGGCTCGGGACCTCGTCGGTCAGGAAGTACCAGAGGAAGAACGCGGCGGAGAAGGCGGCGGAGACGACCGCGACCACGTACTTCTTCTTGTACAGCTGCCACAGCGCGGCGATCACCAGGAGCACCGCGACGAGCAGCAGCAGCGCGTGGACGTTCTCGGCGCCGCCGCGCAGCTTGAGGCTGTCGGTGAAGCCGAAGAGGCCGGCGCCGAGCGCCATGCCGCCGGGCATCCAGTTGCCGAAGATCATCGCGGCGAGACCGATGTAGCCGCGGCCGCCGGTCTGGCCCTCCTGGTAGATGCCGGTGGCGACGATCGCGAGGAAGGCGCCGCCGAGGCCCGCGAGGGCACCGGAGGTGGTGACGGCGATGTACTTGTACTTGTAGACGTTCACGCCGAGGGACTCGGCCGCGACCGGGTTCTCACCGCAGGAGCGGAGCCGCAGGCCGAAGGACGTGCGCCAGAGCACCCACCAGGTGGCCGGGATCAGCAGGATCGCGACGACGGTGAGCAGCGACAGGTTGGTGACCAGGCCGCCGAGGATGCCGGCGATGTCCGAGATCAGGAACCAGTGCTTCTGCTGGAGGTCCATCAGCCAGTCGGAGAGCCCTGGGATGGTGATGTCGGTGATCGGATCGATGCGCGGGGACTGCTTGGAGGAGCCGCCCTCGGCCTCGGCGAAGGTGAAGTTCGACAGGTACTGGGTGAAGCCGACCGCGAGGATGTTGATCGCCACACCGGAGACGATGTGGTTCACGTTGAACGTGACGGTGATGATCGCGTGCAGCAGGCCGCCGAGCGCGCCGCCGAGGAGACCGAAGAGGACGCCCACCCAGGGGCCCCACTGGTAGCCGGCCCAGGCGCCGAACCAGGTGCCGAGCACCATCATGCCTTCGAGGCCGATGTTGACGACGCCCGCGCGCTCGGCCCACAGACCGCCGAGACCGGCGAGGCCGATCGGGACGGCGAGCTGGAGCGCGCCGGAGACCTGGCCGACGGAGGTGAGGTCGTCGGCCCCGGAGACGACCCGGACCAGCGAGAAGAGCACGAGGCCGGCCGCGACGATCAGCATGATCCAGGGCCAGGTGAGCTTGCGGCGTCCGCCCTTGGGCGCGGCGCTCGGCTTGGCAACGGTGGTGGTGCTCATGCCGCCACCTCCTTGTCGGTCTTGATGGCGCCGCCGGCGGCGAGTTCCTCGCCGACCTTCTGCTGCTGGCGGCGGATGCCGTAACGACGGACGAGCTCGTACGAGACCACGACGGCGATCACGATGATGCCCTGCATGATCTGGGTGATCTCCTTCGGGTAACCCTCGGTGTCGAGCGTCGAGGACGCCTTGTCGAGGAACGCGAAGAGGAGCGCGGCGAAGAGGATGCCGACCGGGTGGTTGCGGCCGAGCAGCGCGATGGTGATGGCGGTGAAGCCGACGCCGACCGGGAAGTCGAGGCTGTACGTGTGGGACTCGCCGAGCAGCGTCGGCATGCCGGAGAGGCCGGCCAGCGCGCCCGAGAGCAGCATCGAGGTGAGGATCATCCGCTTGGCGTCGACGCCGCTGGCCTGCGCGGCGGACTCGCTGGCGCCGGTGGCGCGCAGGTCGAAGCCGAAGCGGGTGCGGTTGAGGGCGAACCAGTAGACGACGCCGAGGGCGAGCGCGACGAAGGTGAAGCCGTAGATGACCCCGTTGCCCTCACCCATGTCGATGCCGGGGAACCAGCCCGACTCGGCGATCTTGCCGGTGGTGAGGTTGTTGGAGCCGGCGGGCTGGACGCCGAAGTTCTTCGGCAGGATCAGCCAGGCCACCAGCGAGGTCGCGATGGCGTTCAGCATGATCGTCGAGACGACCTCGGAGACACCGCGGGTGGTCTTCAGGATGCCGGCGATGCCGGACCAGAAGGCACCGGTCAGCATCGCGACGAGCACGATCAGCAGGATGTGCAGCGGGCCGGGCAGCTCGACCGAGGCGCCGACCAGGGCCGACACCATCGCGGCGAGCCGGTACTGGCCGTCGACGCCGATGTTGAACAGGTTCATCCGGAAGCCGATGGCCACGGCCAGGGCTGCCAGGTAGTAGATCCCGGTCTGGTTGACGATCAGGACCTGGATGTCCGAGTACGCGGCGTTGTCGATCATCAGCTGGATCGGCTCGATCGGGTCGAGCCCCGTGGCGAGCAGCACCAGGACGGTGAGCACGAACGAGGTGACCAGGGCGAGCACCGGGCCTGCGGCCCCGATGATCAGCTTGTCCTTGTCGAATTTCATCATCGGGCGTCACCGTCTTCGGACTCTTCGGTGCCCTCGAGTCGGCCGGTGGCCGCGCCGGTCATGGCGGAGCCCAGCTCCTCGGGCGTGATGGTGGCGGGGTCGGCGTCCGCGACGAGCTTGCCGCGGTACATCACCCGGAGGGTGTCGGAGAGGCCGATCAGCTCGTCGAGGTCGGCGGAGATCAGCAGCACCGCGAGGCCCTCGCGGCGGGCGTCCCGGATCGCGTCCCAGATCTGCGCCTGCGCGCCGACGTCCACACCGCGGGTGGGGTGGGCGGCGATCAGGAACTTGGGGCCGTGGCTCATCTCGCGGCCGACGATCAGCTTCTGCTGGTTGCCGCCGGAGAGGGAGGACGCGGTCACGTCGATGCCGGGGGTGCGGACGTCGTACTCGCGCACGATCCGCTCGGTGTCCTTGCGGGCCGCCTTCGGGTCGAGGATGCCGCGCTTGGAGTTGGGCGCCTCGGTGACGTGGCCGAGGATGCGGTTCTCCCAGAGGGGGGCCTCCAGGAGCAGGCCGTGGCGGTGGCGGTCCTCGGGGATGTAGCCGATGCCGCCCTCGCGGCGCTTGCGCACGGAGACCTTGGAGATGTCCTGGCCGTCGAGGGTGATGACGCCCGCGTCGGGGGTGGCCATGCCCATGAGGGACTCGATGAGCTCGGTCTGGCCGTTGCCCTCGACGCCCGCGATGCCGAGGATCTCGCCCTTGTGGATCGTGAGGGAGATGTCGTCGAGGAGCTTGCGCCCGGTGGCGACCTCCTCGTGCACCGTGACCGCGGCGGCCGGGTCGGCCGGGGCGGCCGTGGTGAGCGGGGCGCCGGCGGCGCCGCTCTCGACCAGCGTCAGGTTCGCGACCTGGAGCATCGGCACGTCGGTGACCGTGGACTCGCGGGTCTCCGGCGAGGGCAGCTCGCTGCCGACCATCAGCTCGGCGAGCTGCTTGGTGGTGGCGGTCTTCGGGTCGGCGGTGCCGACCGTGGTGCCCCGGCGGATGACGGTGATGTCGTCGGCGACCTTCAGGACCTCGCCCAGCTTGTGCGAGATGAAGATGACGGTCAGGCCCTCGGACTTGAGCTCGCGCAGGTTGTCGAAGAGCGCGTCGACCTCCTGCGGGACGAGCACGGCGGTCGGCTCGTCGAGGATGAGGATCCTGGCGCCGCGGTAGAGGACCTTGAGGATCTCCACGCGCTGGCGGTCGGCGACGCCGAGGTCCTCGACGAGGGCGTCGGGGCGGACCCCGAGGCCGTACGCGTCGGAGATCTCCTGGATCTTCTTCCGCGCCTTGGCGCCGATGCCGTAGAGGTTCTCGCCGCCGAGGACGACGTTCTCCAGGACGGTGAAGTTGTCCGCGAGCATGAAGTGCTGGTGCACCATGCCGATGCCGCGCGCGATGGCGTCACCGGGGCTGGAGAAGGTGACCTGCTCGCCGTCGACGGCGATGGTGCCCTCGTCCGGCTTCTGCATGCCGTAGAGGATCTTCATGAGGGTCGACTTGCCGGCACCGTTCTCGCCGATGAGGGCGTGCACGGTGCCCTTGCGGACCGTGATGGCGATGTCCTTGTTGGCGACGACGCCGGGGAATCGCTTGGTGATGCCGTGCAGTTCTACGGCAGGGGGGCTGGACGCGTTGATGACGCACTCTCCTTGGCCGGAAGGAGTGGGAGCGGGAGGGCAGGGCGGGGCGAAGTTATCGTGCCAGGGAGACATCTACACGCGTAGCGCTGCCGAAAAATGAAAACCCGTACGGGAATGGGGCCCGGCCCCGGTGGGGGTCCCACCGGTGCCGGGCCTTGGGTCGGTGACCTGTGCGTCCTTACGGAGCGGTCTTGACCGTGATCTTGCCGTCGACGATGTCCTTCTTCGCCTTCGCCACGGCGGCGGTGACCTCGGTCATCGCCTTGTACGCCGGGTTGGAGTCGGCCAGGCCGACACCGTCCGTGGCGAGGCCGTAGCGGATCTCACCGGTCTGCGGCTTGCCGTCCTTGACCGACTTGATCAGGTTGAAGACGGAGTCGGAGACGTCCTTGGTGACCGAGGTCAGGATCTGGGCCTTGTACTTGGCCAGACCCGCCTGGTTGTACTGGTCGGAGTCGACGCCGATGGCCCACTTGCCCGCGGTCGAGGCGGCCTCGATCGAGCCGGAACCGGCCAGACCGGCGGCGGCGTAGATCACGTCGGCGCCCTTGTCGAGCTGGCCCTGCGCGGCGGCCTTGCCCAGGTCGGGCTTGGAGAAGCCGTCGAAGTTCGGCGGCTGGGTCAGGTACTGGACGAGCACCTTCGCCTTGGGGTTGGTGTCCTTGACGCCCTGGGCGAAGCCCGCCTCGAACTTCTTGATCAGCGGCACCTCGACGCCACCGATGAAGCCGACCGTGCCGGTCTTCGAGGTCTTGGCGGCGGCGACGCCGGCCAGGTAGGAGCCCTGCTCCTCGTTGAAGACCAGGTTGGCGATGTTCGCACCGGTCACCGACGTGTCGTCGATGATGCCGAAGGTGGTCTTCGGGTAGGCCTTGGAGACCTTCTCGATCGCCGGGGCGTACGCGAAGCCGACACCGATGACCGGGTTGTTCCCGGCGCGGGCCAGCGCGGTGAGGCGCGCGACCTTGTCGGCGTCGCCCTCACCGGCGGAGGGCTCGGCCTCGGCGCCCTTGACGCCGAGCTCGTCCTCTGCCTTCTTCAGACCCGCGTAGGCGGCGTCGTTGAAGGACTGGTCGCCGCGGCCGCCGATGTCGTACGCGATGGCGGCCTTGGTCGCCTTGGAGTCCGAGCTCGGGCTGGAGCCGGAGTCGTTCGAGGACTTGCCACACGCGGTGGCGGAAAGAGCGAGCGCGGCGGAGGCGATGCCCACGGTCGCGATCCTGGTGATCCGGCGCAAGAGGAGGGTCCCTTCGAGACTGACCGAAAGCGCCTCTTCCGGCGCTGGTTTCGCGGCGATCGTAACGCGCGTAGATGTCAGTTAAAGACCCGTTCATGAGTCGTTATCGGATCGTCGCGAACCGGCCAGTCGAGGCGACCGGGGGCGTTCGGCCCGGCACAGCCGGTTATACCCCCCGATCGGGAGGCTCGACCGGGCATTCGAAGGGGACACGCCGGGGGTTGAGCCGGACGGCCGAGGGCGCCTTCCGGCGCCCTCGGCCGCGTCTCCACGACCCCCCGGCGCCCGGGCCTCCCCCGCTCAGGCCGTGCGGGCCGCGTCGAGCAGGGCCGCCGCCGTGAAGAGCTCCACCCCGGCCTCGATGCACCGCTCGTCCACGTCGAAGTCGCCGGCGTGCAGATCGCGGACCCGGGTGTCGCCGGGGGTGCGGACGCCGAGGCGGGCCATGGCGCCGGGCACGTGCTCCAGGTACCAGGAGAAGTCCTCGCCGCCGAGGCTCTGCTCGGTGTCCTCGACCGCGTGCGGTCCGCGCCGGGCCGTCATCGCCTCGCGGAGGAGTTCGGTGACGACCGGGTCGTTGACGACCGGGGGGACGCCCCGGACGTACGTCACGGTCGACTTGGCCCGGTGCAGGGTCGCGATCTCGTCGATGGCCGCGTGCACCTGGTCGGGCGCGTCCCGCCAGGTCGGCAGGTCGAGGCAGCGGACGGTGCCGGACAGCTCGGCGTGCTGCGGGATGACGTTGCAGGCGTGACCGGCCTCGATGCGGCCCCAGGTGACGGAGAGCCCCGAGCGGGCGTCGACGCGGCGGGCCAGCACGGCGGGCACGTCGGTGGCGACCCGGGCGGCGGCGGTCACCAGGTCGGTGGTGAGGTGCGGGCGGGCGGTGTGGCCGCCGGGCCCGTCCAGGGTGACTTCGAGCCGGTCGCAGGCGGAGGTGATGGGGCCGGGCCGGAGGCCGATCGTCCCGGCGTCGACCTTGGGGTCGCAGTGCACGGCGATGATCCGGCCGACGCCGTCCAGGACGCCGTCCTCGACGATGTCGGCGGCGCCGCCGGGGAGGACCTCCTCGGCGGGCTGGAAGATCAGCCGCACGGCGGCGGGGAGCAGGCCCCGCCGGTCGAGTTCGGCGAGGACGAGCCCGGCGCCGAGGACCGTGGTGGTGTGGACGTCGTGTCCGCAGGCGTGGGCGCGGTTGGCCACGGTGGAGCGGTAGGCGACCGTCTTGACGTCGGGGATGGGCAGCGCGTCGATGTCGGCGCGCAGGGCGAGCATGGGCCGGTCGCCGTCCGGCGTGCCGATGTCACAGATGAGTCCGGTGCCGGCCGGAAGGACCTTCGGCGCGAGTCCGGCCGCCTCCAGGCGGGCCTTGAGCGCGGCGGTCGTACGGAACTCCTGGTTCCCCAGCTCCGGGTGCATGTGCAAGTCCCTGCGGAAGGCGATCAGTTCGACGCGCAGGGGTTCGGACAGCGTTCCGGGCAGGGTGGCGGAGCCTGGCTCACGGGACTTCAACTGGTTCACCCTTTGAAGGGTAGGCCTCCCGGGAGGTCAACTGCCCGTTGATCACGAAAAGTTCAGCCCGTTAGGGGAAAGAATCTCGGTTTCACAGGCATGAAGGCCGTTCCATATGGGTACGCTCAGCCGAATTCGAGCCGGTCGGTGGTGTGGGACGCCCGGGTGGTGAGCCGGTCCACCTCGTGGGCCGCCGTACCCGCCACTCCGGACAGGAAGCCCTGGGCCCGCGGCGAGGCGGTCTCCCGCAGCCACTCGGGCGCGATCTCGCAGACCGCGACCCGCACCCCGGTGCCCGCCAGGGCCAGCGGCAGGGTGTGGACCACCGTGGACGGGAAGCTGACGACCGTACGGCCGATGGGGCCGCGCCGGGCGATCAGCTCCAGCGGCAGATCGGGCCGGACCACCTGCAGGCCCGTCTCGACCGCGATCCGGTGCAGTTTCTCGGCGCTCTCCCTGCGGTGCGCGAAGTACCGGGTGGCGCCGTGGGTGCGGGCCAGCTCGCCCACCACCCGGTCGTAGTGCTCGGCGTCGACCACGCCCGTCTCGACCAGCGAGGTCCCCACCAGGTCCGCGCCGCCGGTGAGCAGCGGGGGCCCGAAGCGGGACCGGGTCCAGGCGAAGGAGTTCTCGGTGACCGTGACGCCCTCGGGCGCCTCGACGGGCAGCGAGGTGAAGATCTCGACCGTACGGCCCCGGCTCGGGGCGAGCCGCCGCCGGGCCAGCGAGGTCACCGGGGCGAGGACCAGCTCGCGCGGGCCCAGGCTGCCCTTGCGGTGCCAGCGGACCAGGCGCTCGCCCCGGCTGAGCTGGGCGGCGAACTCCATGGTCGCGGTGCCGTCGTCAACCACCGTGAGGTGCCGGGGGCCGAACAGGGTCAGGAGCAGCTGGACGTACCGGGAGAACGGGTCCCCGATGATGACCCGCTCCGCCGAGCGCAGCGGCGGGGCGAGCTGCCGCAGGGTGCGGACGAGCGCGCCCCGGCCGCCGCGGGCCTCCTGCCAGCGGACGGTGAGGCCCTCGTCGCGGGCCAGCTGGGCCATCCGGCGCAGCTGGCCACGCGACATGGGGTCGGTCGGCGAGAGCACGACGACGGTGAGGTCGGGTGCGGCCTGCGCCGCCCCGGGGGCGGTGGCGTCCGCCGGCCGGAGCGCCCCGGCGGCGGCGGGCCCGGAGCCGGGCGCCGTGGTGGGCGCGGCGTCCGCGGGGCCGGGCGCCTCGGTGGGCGCGCCGGCCTGCGCGGCGGAGGGCGCGCCCGTGGCCGCGGCCCGGGTGTGCGCCCATTCCAGGACGTTGAGGAGCTGGACCGGGCTCTCGACGAACGCCAGCTGCCCGGTCATGCGGCGACGAGCCCCTGGACCCGGCGGAGCTTCTTCATCGGGCCGAGCTCCGACTCGTAGACCTTCTTGACGCCGTCGCCGAGGGCGGTCTCGATGGTGCGGATGTCGCGGACGAGGCGCTGGAGGCCCTGCGGCTCGACGGAGGCGGCCTGGTCGGAGCCCCACATGGCGCGGTCGAGGGTGATGTGGCGCTCGACGAAGGTGGCGCCGAGGGCGACGGCGGCCAGCGTGGTCTGGAGGCCGGTCTCGTGGCCGGAGTAGCCGATCGGGACGTTCGGGTACTCGTCCTGGAGCGTCTGGATGACGCGCAGGTTGAGCTCCTCGGCCTTGGCCGGGTAGGTCGAGGTGGCGTGGCAGAGCAGGATGTTGTCCGAGCCGAGGACCTCGACCGCGTGGCGGATCTGCTTCGGCGTCGACATGCCGGTGGAGAGGATGACCGTACGGCCGGTGGCGCGCAGGGCGCGCAGCAGCTCGTCGTCGGTGAGGGAGGCGGAGGCGACCTTGTGGGCGGGGAGGTCGAACTTCTCCAGGAAGGCGACGGCCTCGGTGTCCCACGGGGAGGCGAACCAGTCGATGCCGCGCTTCTTGCAGTGCTCGTCGATGGCGCGGTACTCGTCCTCGCCGAACTCCACGCGGTGGCGGTAGTCGATGTACGTCATCCGGCCCCAGGGGGTGTCGCGCTCGATGTCCCACTGGTCGCGCGGGGTGCAGATCTCCGGGGTGCGCTTCTGGAACTTGACGGCGTCGCAGCCGGCCTCGGCGGCGACGTCGACGAGCGCGAGGGCGTTCTCGAGCTCACCGTTGTGGTTGATGCCGATCTCGCCCGTGATGTAGACGGGCCGGCCCGGGCCGGCGGTCTTGGAGCCGAAGGTGCGGATTCGGGTGTTGCTCATGGTGCTGTTCCTTAGGAGTCGGGGGTGTTGAGCTCGGGTCCGAGGAGCCAGGCGGCGATCTCGCGGATCGCGCCGGAGCCGCCCGGGGTGACGGTGACCGCGCGGGCCGCGGCCCGTACGGAGTCGTGGGCGCTGCTCACCGCGACGGGCCAGCCGACGAGGTGGAAGCAGGGAAGGTCGTTGACGTCGTTTCCGGCGTAGAGCACGCGCTGCGGGTCGATGCCCTCCGCGTCGCACCACTCCTTGAGGGCCCGGTCCTTGCGGTCGATGCCGTGCAGGACGGGGATCTTGAGCTTGCGGGCGCGGGCGGCGACGACGGCGTTCTGCTCGGTGGAGAGGATGAGGACGGGCAGTCCGGCGCGGCGCAGGGCGGCGATGCCGAGGCCGTCGCCGCGGTGCGCGGAGACGAACTCGCGGCCCTCGGCGTCCAGGTGGACCCGGTCGTCGGTCTGGGTGCCGTCGAAGTCGAGGACGACGGCGTCGACGTCGGCGAAGCCGGGGGTGGCCGGGGTGTCGAGCAGCGGCGCGAGGGCGCGGGCGCGGGCCAGGTCGTGCGGGTCGTCGATCTCCAGGACCCGGGCGGGGTCGGTGACGACGAGCGCGGTGCGGCCGAAGAAGCGGTGCCGGTGGGTGCGGAAGCCGGTCGCGTCCATGGCGTAGACGGCGCCGGTCTCCAGGTACTCGGGCTCCCGGTCCTGGCGGCGGGGGCGGTGCGCCTTGTCGTGGTTGACGCCGGTGGCTCCGTCCTGGACTGTCTCGCGCCAGAGGAAGCCGTGCGTGGGGGCCGCGGTGAAGGCGGTGTCGGCGGCGCCGGAGGTGATGCGCCCGACGGCCTCGGCGACCTCGGCGGAGCCGATGAAGGGGCTCGTGCACTGGACGAGGAGGACCACGTCGGCGGGGCGGCCGTGGGTGGCCTCGAAGGCGTCCATGGCGTGCAGGACGGCGGCCTCGCTGGTGGCGGTGTCGCCGGCGATCCCGGCGGGGCGCCGGACGGCCTCGGCCCCTGCGGTACGGGCGGCCGCCGCGATGCCGGCGTCGTCGGTGGAGACCAGGACGTGGGTGACGGGTCGGGCGCCGAGGCAGGCGTGGACGGCGCGGGCCACCAGGGGGACTCCGGCCACCGGGGCGAGGTTCTTGGCGGGGACGCCCTTGGAGCCGCCGCGCGCGGGGATCACGGCGAGCACGACGGGTGCGGGGGCGGCGGGGTCCGCGGCCGGGGCGGTGGTTCCCGCGGCCGTGGGCTCCGTGACCGGTACGGCCGTGGGCTCCGTGACCGGTACGGCCGTGGGCTCCGTGACCGGTACGGCCGTGGGCGGCTGCGCGGCGGGCGTGGCGGTGGCGCTCATCAGAGTTCTCCCAGGCGGCGGATGACGGGGGCGACGCGTTGCACGCCGTGGCGGTACGCGCCCCGCGCGGCCTCCCGGACGACCCGGCGCAGTCCGCTCTCGCGGGGCTCCGGCGCGGTGACGTCCAGGCGGTGGCGGGCGAGGATCCCGGGCAGGTAGCCGGGGGCCGTCTCCGCGGTGTAGTAGGGGGTGATCGGGGGCAGCCCGGGAAGCGCCAGGAGGGCGGCGACCCGGTCGCGGGCGGCGTCGAAGGCGGCCTCGTACGGGCTGTCGGAGGCGACGCCCTGCCGGCCGAGCCAGGTCTCGTCGGGCGTCGGCGCGAGCCCCTTGTCGAGCCGGTCGAAGGAGGCGAGCAGACCGGAGCCGACGAAGTGGTGGTTGCCGAGCGCCTCGCGGACCCCGAGGTCGGTGAGGATCGCGGTGGGGATGCGCCGGTGGAGGGCTTCGAGCGCGGCCGTCGAGGAGACGGTGACCAGGAGGTCGGTGCGGTCGAGGACCTCGCCCATGTGCCCGTACACGAGGCGGAAGTTGGCCGGCGGGTCGAGCTCGCGGACCAGCTTCTGGAAGGGGAACTCCTCCAGGTGCGTGGTGTGTTCGCCCGGCTTGGAGCGGAGCTTGAGGAGGACCTCGCGGCCCGGGTGGAGGCGGGCGTGCTCGACGAGGCGGCGGAGCACGTAGGCCCGTTCGGCCCGGGTGGCGGGCACGGACGGCTGGGCGGCGAAGACCAGGGTGTCGCGGCCGGCCTCGGGGGTGTGCGGGGCGCCGCCGAGGAAGGGCAGCGCGGCCTCGACGACCGAGTCGGCGTCCGCGCCCACTCCCTCGTACACGGCGCGGAAGCGCTCGGCGTCGTGGCGGGAGTTGGCGAGGACCACATCGGCGCCGTGGCGCAGCAGGAGTCCGTCGGTGAGCTTCTCGTAGACGACGCCGACGTAGCCGGTGACGACCAGGGGGCGCCGTTCGAGCCCCAGGTCCGCGAGGCCCTGGAGGACGGCCCGCACGGTGCCTCCGACGAGGGCGAGCACCACGACGTCGTACGCCTCGCCGCGTTCCGCCGCGTCCCGTACCGCGCGCAGGAACTCCGCGCCCGTCACCTCGCCGGGGGTCGTCGTGGACACCCCGGTCTCGGCGAGCTGCCGGGCGGTCGGAGTGGCCCGTCCGCGCAGGACGAATCCGGTGGGTTCGGCGGTCGCCGTGGTGATGCGGCGCGCCGTGAGGGCGCCCCATTTCCACCGGGTGTCGGAGTCGGCGAGTACGGCGACCCGTACCGCTTCTCTGGTACTTGCTGGCACGCCGAGGACGCTAGAAGGGCATTCCGCTTTTCGGCCCAACTGGGCCACAACAAACGGTGAACAGCGCCTCTCCGCCTGCTGAAGTGGGTCGCCATTCGGACGTGGGGCGGCCGATTTCCCTTGCGGGGAAAGGTGGTTAAGCGGCCCGCCGCTTGGTGTTCACCGAACAGCTTCCCACCGGTCGGTGGGAATGCCGGGTCGGCGCCTAGCGTCGGCCGGGTGGTCAAGCTCTCCGTCGTCGTGCCGTTCTTCAACGTGCAGACATACGCCCCCGACACCCTCACCAGCCTGCGGGCCAACGCCCGCGAGGACTTCGAGTTCCTCCTCGTCGACGACTGCTCGTCGGACGGGACGCCCGAGCTCCTCGAACGGGCCGCGCGCGAGATCCCGGGTGCCGTCCTGATCAGGCACGAACAGAACGAGGGCCTCGCCACGGCCCGGAACACCGGCCTCGACGCCGCCCGGGGCGAGTACCTCGCCTTCCTGGACGGGGACGACTGGCTCGCCCCCGGGTACTACGCCCGGCTGGTCGCCGCGGCCGAGGAACTGGGCTGCGACTTCCTGCGCACCGACCACGTCTCGGTCACCGGGCGGAACCGGTCGGTCCGCCGGGCGCCGGTTCCCCGCCGCGCGGAGGTCCTGAACCCCCGGGACGCGATCCTGCCGGCGCACCGGACGACCTCGGTCGACTACCCGTACGCCTGGGCGGGGATCTACCACCGGCGGCTCCTGGACCGGGGGCTGCTGCATTTCACGCACGGGCTGCGGACCGCCGAGGACCGGCCGTGGATCTGGAAGCTGCACCGCGAGGCGGAATCGTTCGCGGCGATCGGTGAACTCGGTGTGTTCTACCGGCGCGGGGTGGCGACCTCGCTCACGCAGATCGGTGATGTGCGGCAATTGGATTTCATTCGCGCTTTCGATCAGGTGATCGAGGAAACGGCGCGGGACGTGGACGCGGATCTTCTTCTCCCGAAGGCCGTGCGCACGTATTGCGCGGTGATTTCCCATCACATCGGATCGATCGAACGATTCGAACCCGAGGTGGCCCGACAGCTGAAGGCGATGAGCGCGGGCGCGCTGCGGCGGATGCCGCAGGGGGTGCTCGACGAGGCGCTCGCGGCGATGGGCGGGGACCGCGCGACGATGCTGCGCAGGCTGCGCCGCCGCCGCCCGGCACCACCGCCGGCACCGGGCCCGGGACCGGGGTCTGGATCGGGATCGGGATCGGGCCCGACGGCAGGTCCGGCACCCGCTTCCACCCCGGCTTCCGCCACGGCCACCACCCCCGCCCCGGCCTCCTCGGAGGTGGCCGCGTGACTGCCCGCCGTACCACCCAGATCTTCTGCGCCTCCACCCTCTACGGCGCGGTGACGCTCGCCGCCGCCCTCGACAGCGGCTGCTTCCGGCCCGCCGACCGGCGCATCCTCCTCGTCACCAACAACGCCGCCGTCCCCGAGACCACCCCGCCCCTCGACGAGGCCGAGGGCTTCGCGCGGCTGCGCGGCCGCTTCGACTCCGTCCTCTCCTGGAACGAGACGATCTCCCCGCTCCACCCGGCCGGCTGGACCCCCCGCCCGAGCGACCTCCCGATGCTCCAGCGCCATCTGCGCACGCTCTGGGACCTCGGCGACGACCACGTCGAACTCGCCCTGGAATCACTCCAGGTGACACCCGCGCTCGCCATCGCCCAGCTGCTGCCCGAGGCCCCCGTCACGGTGTACGCGGACGGTCTGATGAGCTACGGACCGACCCGCAACAAGATCGACCCGCTGATCGGCGGCCGGGTCGGACGGCTCCTCCACCTGGACCTCGTCCCCGGGCTCGCCCCGCTGCTGCTCGCCGAGTTCGGGGCGGAGCCGGAGCCCGTACCGACCGAGGCGTTCACCACCTGCGTCGACGAACTGACCGGGCCCGCCGCCGCCGGGCCGCAGGACGGGCCCGCGCTGCTCCTCGGCCAGTACCTCGCGGCGATCAACCTGCTGACCGCCGCCGAGGAGGAGGACCTGCACCTGCGGATGGTCCGGGGCGCGGTCGCCCGGGGCCACCGCCGGCTCGTCTTCAAGCCGCACCCGACGGCCCCCGACGCCTGGTCGAGGACGCTGGTCCGCGAGGCGGAGGCGCTCGGCGCCGAGCTGACGGTCGAGGACCGGCCGGTGCTCGCCGAGGTCCTCTACCGCGAGCTGCGGCCCGCGCTCGTCGTCGGCTGCTTCTCCACGGCGCTGCTCACCGCGAAGACCTTCTACGGGCTGCCGGTCGCCCGGGTCGGGACGCGCGCCCTGCTGGAGCGGCTCACCCCGTTCCAGAACAGCAACCGCGTCCCGCTCACCGTCGTCGACGCGGTCGTCCCGCCGCTGGAGGACGGCGGGGAGGACGACGGGGGCACGGTCGGTACGGCGGAGCTGAACGACCTGGTCGCTGCGGTCGGCTTCGCCATGCAGCCGAAGATCCGCCCGGACCTGCGGGAGTCCGCGGTCCGGCATCTGTCGGGCCCGCTCGCGGAGCGCACCCGGCACCACTTCACCCGCCGCCGCCTCACCGTCCTGAACCTGCCGGGCGGCATCCCGCTCCCCCGTCACCCGAGGGTCCGCCGCCTGGCGCGCCGGGCGCTGCGGCTGCGGAAGGCGCTGAAGAGGTAGCGGAGGGCCGAAAGCGGCGGGCCCGGGAACCCGTGCGGGGGTCCCGGGCCCGCAGGCCTGTGCGGGCTCAGGCGCGGACGATCTCCTCCTGGATCTCCGTCACCCACTGCGCGCGGTCCTCGGGGCACTCCAGGTACAGCTCGCGGGCGTAGTGCCGCGTCTCGTACCCGTTGGCCTCGATCCAGCGCGCCAGGGTCTGCGCGGTCGGCAGGATCGTGTCCATCGAGCCGCGGTGGACGACGGTCGCCGCCTCCTCGATGCCGGGCAGGACGTGCACCTCGACGCCCTCCACGACCGTCCCCTCAGGGACGGTCATCGCGGCGTGCACGAGGACGGAGCCGTCGCCCTTGCCCGCGTCCTCGTAGTACGCGATCCCGGGCCCGAACCCGGTGAGCCCGGCGGCCTCCAGGCGGCCGCACAGCTCGTCGTACAGCGGTCCGATGACCGGGGTGATGTCGTGCGGGCCGAAGCTCGCGGCGACCGCGCTCAGCTCGGCGATCCGGACGGCGGGGATCTTCTTGACGACGACGTCCTGGGTGGACATGCGTCCCTCGCTCTCGATGGCTCGGAGCCTCGCGCCGACCTGGGCGAGCCGTGCCCGCGCCTCCGTCAGGGCCGCTTCCAGCTCGGCCCGGCGGAGCCGCAGCATCCCCCGCAGCTCGTCCGCGTCGATCTTCTCGCCGAGGATCGCCCCCACCTGTTCGAGCGTGAAGCCGAGGTCCTTGAGCGCGATGACGCGGTTGAGCAGGGCGAGCTGGTCCGCGGTGTAGAAGCGGTAGCCGCTGTGCGGGTCGACGTGGGCCGGGCGCAGCAGTCCGATGGCGTCGTAGTGACGCAGCATCCGGACCGACACCCGCCCGTGCCGGGCGAAGTCTCCGATGGTGAACATGACGACCCCTACGGAACGGCCTCACACGGTGTGAGGGTCAAGCGGAGACGGTGCGGTGAGGCGGTCAGGCGCTGCTGAGGGAGAGCTTCGCGGCGAAGCCGAGGAAGAGGGCGCCGGCGGCGGAGGTCGCTCCGGCGGAGAGGCGCCTGCGGCGGCGGAACGCGGACGCGAGACGGGTGCCGCCGAAGATCAGCATCGTCAGGTAGAGGAAGCTGCCGATCTCCAGCAGGGTGCCGAGCACCAGGAAGGAGAGCGCCGGGTAGGCGTACGACGGGTCCACGAACTGCACGAAGAAGGAGATCAGGAAGAGGATCGCCTTCGGGTTGAAGAGGCTGATGACGAGGGCCCTGCGGTACGGGTTCTCCCCCGGCGTCGCGAGGACCGGCTCCGGCTCGTCGGTCACCGTCTCGGCGCGCGAGCGCCACATCGCCCAGGCGGACCGCAGCATCCCGTACGCCATCCAGGCCAGGTAGCCGGCGCCCGCGTACTTCACGATCATGAAGAGCAGCGGGGTGGTCTGGAGGAGCGAGGCCGCGCCGAGGGCGGCCAGCGTCATCAGGACCGCGTCGCCGGTGAACACCCCGGCGGCGGCCTGGTATCCGGTCCGGGTGCCCTTGCGGGCGGCGACGGACAGGACGTACAGCGAGTTCGGCCCCGGCAGGAGAATGATGAGGACGAGCCCGGCGAGATAGGTCGGCAGATCGGTGACACCCAGCATGAAGCGGAGTCTCGCACACCGGTACGAGACTCCGCTTTGGGTTTCGACAGGTGGAATTGTCAGACAGGCCCTAGAACGCGTCGGTCGGGACGTACGTGCCCCAGACCTCCCGCAGCGCGTTGCAGACCTCGCCGACCGTCGCCCGCGCCTTGAGGGCCGTCTTCATCGGGTACAGGACGTTGTCCGTGCCCTCGGCCGCCTTCTTCAGTTCGACGAGCGCCGCGTCCACGGCCGACTGGTCGCGTTCCTGCCGGAGCCTCGCGAGGCGCTCGGCCTGCTGGGCCTCGATCGCCGGGTCGACGCGGAGCGGCTCGTAGGGCTCCTCGACGTCGATCGTGTAGCGGTTGACGCCGACGACGACCCTCTCGCCGCTGTCGGTCTCCTGCGCGATCCGGTAGGCGGAGCGCTCGATCTCGCCCTTCTGGAAGCCGCGCTCGATCGCGCTGACCGCGCCGCCCATCTCCTCGACCCGGCCCATCAGCTCCAGGGCCGCCGCCTCGACGTCGTCCGTCATCTTCTCGACGACGTAGCTGCCGGCGAAGGGGTCGACGGTCGCGGTGACGTCGGTCTCGTACGCCAGGACCTGCTGGGTGCGCAGGGCGAGGCGGGCGGACTTGTCCGTCGGCAGGGCGATGGCCTCGTCGAAGGAGTTGGTGTGCAGCGACTGCGTCCCGCCGAGGACGGCCGCGAGGCCCTGTACGGCGACCCGCACGAGGTTGACCTCGGGCTGCTGGGCGGTGAGCTGCACGCCCGCGGTCTGGGTGTGGAAGCGGAGCATCAGCGACTTGGGGTTCTTCGCGCCGAACTCCTCCTTCATGACCCGCGCCCAGATCCGGCGGGCCGCCCGGAACTTGGCGACCTCCTCCAGGATGGTCGTGCGGGCCACGAAGAAGAAGGAGAGGCGGGGCGCGAAGTCGTCCACGTCCATGCCGGCGGCGACGGCGGTCCGCACGTACTCGATGCCGTCGGCGAGGGTGAACGCGATCTCCTGCGCGGGCGAGGCACCGGCCTCGGCCATGTGGTAGCCGGAGATCGAGATGGTGTTCCACTTGGGGATCTCGGTCCGGCAGTACTTGAAGATGTCCGCGATCAGCCGCAGCGAGGGCTTCGGCGGGAAGATGTACGTCCCGCGGGCGATGTACTCCTTCAGCACGTCGTTCTGGATGGTGCCGGTCAGCTTGTCGGCCGGGACGCCCTGCTCCTCGCCGACGAGCTGGTAGAGGAGCAGCAGGAGGGCGCCGGGGGCGTTGATGGTCATCGACGTGGAGACCTTGTCCAGCGGAATGCCGTCGAACAGGACGCGCATGTCGTCGAGGGAGTCGATCGCGACGCCGACCTTGCCGACCTCGCCGGAGGCGATGGGCGCGTCCGAGTCGTGGCCCATCTGCGTCGGCAGGTCGAAGGCGACGGAGAGCCCCATGGTGCCGTTGGCGATGAGTTGCTTGTAGCGGGCGTTGGACTCGACGGCGGTGCCGAAGCCCGCGTACTGCCGCATCGTCCACGGCCGTCCCGTGTACATCGACGGGTACACGCCGCGCGTGAAGGGGTACGCGCCCGGCTCACCCAGCTTCTCGGCGGGGTCCCATCCGTCCAGGGCGTCCGGTCCGTAGACCGGCTCGACGGGCAGCCCCGACTCCGACTCGCGCGCCATGCGTTGTGCCTCCCGATAGCTGTGTACTCAGCGGTAGCGACCCTCGCGACGGACTGTAGCGGCGGCTGTCCGAGCGATGGAGGGCAGCGCGCTGGGACCTTCCTCACAGCATGCGCGGTCCGCCGCCCGGGAGCGCAACCGCACACGCGCGGGAAGCATCCCTAGCTACACACGAGTCGTCCCGGGGGGCAATCATGAAGCGGTCTTCTTCCGTCATACGCAGAGCGGTACTGGCAGCGGCCTCGGTGGCCCTCGCGGCGGGCTGTACGGCCCAGGCGGCGGGCGGCGGCGCCGCGGGCCCGACGAAGGGTCCGGTGCGGGCCTCGGCCGCGCCGAGCGCGACCGGCACCCCGGGCGAGGACGGCAAGGCCCCCTCCCCCACCGCGACGACCGCCTCGCCCTCCGGGTCCGCCACCGGGAAGCCGGGGTCCCGGGTCCTGATGGACGACGGCGACGAGAGCGAGCAGGTCCGCGAGCTCCAGGCGCGGCTGCGGCAGCTCGACCACTTCGACCGGGCGCCCACCGGGTTCTACGGCACGATGACGGCGGGCGCGGTCAAGGCCTTCCAGAAGATGCGGGGGCTGCCGGCGACCGGCACGGTCGACGGGACGACCTGGGAGCGGCTGCTGGACGTCAGCACGAAGCCGACCGCCGACGAGCTGAAGCCCTCGACCACGAACAAGCTCGACACCCCCGACGCCCGGTGCCTGACCGGCCGGGTGCTCTGCATCAGCAAGGAGAGCCGGACGCTGGCCTGGATGATCGACGGCAAGGTCGTCTCGTCCATGGACGTCCGCTTCGGTTCGGAGAACACCCCGACGCGCGAGGGCGTCTTCACCGTCGAGCGCAAGGTCCGCCAGGACTGGTCCCGGCTCTACCACACGCCGATGCCGCTCTCGATGTACTTCAGCCGCGGCCAGGCCGTGCACTACTCGGCGGACTTCGCGGCCCGCGGCTACAACGGGGCCTCGCACGGCTGCGTCAACGTCCGGGACCGGGCCAAGCTCACGGCCCTCTTCGACCAGGTGAAGACCGGCGACAAGGTCGTCGTCCACTGGTGACCCGGGAGGGGGAGAAGGAGAGGGCGCGGGTGGGACCGGGGGAACGTGTCCCACCCGCGCCAGGTGCGCGGAGCCGAAGGTACGGGGGGAACCCCGGCTCACTGCGCGGCCGATGACCAGTCGGCATTCCGTACTGCGTCGCCGGGCCCGGAAGTGTTACACCCGGGGTGCGGCGGGTGCGGTGACGGCGAGGTCGAGGGGGATCGTGGCGGTGAGTCCGGAGGCCGTTCCGGCGGACCGGCCACCGCTTCCGTTGCCGCTGGTGCCGTTGCCGCCGCTGCCCTTCCGGTCGTTCCCGGCGCCGCTGCCGCCGGTCTCCTTGTCGCCCTTGGGGTCGTCCTGGGAATCGTCCTCGGACCCGTCCTTGGATCCGTCCTGGCCGGTCTCCCCGGGCGTTCCGGTGGCGGCGCCTCCCAGGATCCGGTCGCAGTAGCGGCGCAGGGTCTCGCCGTCGCGCAGGGCGCCGGTGAGCTGGGTCCGGCCGGTGGCGTCGAGCTTCCCCGAGCGGTACGCCCGGCAGGCCCTGACGGCCTTCTCGCGGGCGAGCGTGGTGCCGGCGTCCGTGCCCGTACCGCCCGTGTCCTTGCCGGTGCCGCCGGAGTCCTTGCCGGTGCCCCCGGAGTCCTTCTCCGTGCCGGCCGTACCGCTCCTGCCGGGCTTCGGGGTTCCTTCGCCGCCCCGCCCGTCCGGGCCTCCGGTCGGCGGCGCCGTGGTGCCCGTACCCGTACCGGCCGAGGGGGACGCGCCGGGCGAGCCGTCGCCGTCGCCCGGCCGGGTCGGGGGCGCTTCGGGGTCCTCGCGTATGCCGGGGTCCGCGGACACGAGCGGGTCGGCGCTCTCCCCGGCCGTGACCGAGGTGGAGGGCGCGGGGCCCACCAGCGGCAGCATGCCCGTGCCCGCGGCGACGGCGACGCCGCCGACCGTGACGGCGGCGACCGCGGCGGCCAGCCCGTACCGCACGGAACGTCCCCAGCGGCGGGCCGGGGCGGTGACGGTCGAGAGGCGTACGTGTCCCAGATCGGCGTGATCGGCCCGGCCGGCGCGGTTCACGCGGGCGGTCGCGGCGGTCGCGGCTCCGGTCCTCGCCGCCGCGGACCGCGCGGCGGCGGTCTGCCGGAACGCGGCGAGCGCGGCGGCCTCGCCGGGGAGTTCGGTGCGCACGGCCGGCGGGAGGTCCGGGGTCCTGGCCGTGTCGAGGGCCTTGGCCAGGCGTTCCGCCCCCCGGCGCGCGCGGTCGTCGACCGGGTCGACCGGCTCGCCGCGGAGCAGCCGCTCCGCGGCCTCCTGGTCGAGCCACTGGTACCGCTCGTCGGCCATCACATGTCCTTCTGCGTACGCGGACGTGATTGCGTCACACCGCCGGGCGCCACGGCACCGAGCCCGCGGCCGCGTTGCGGAGGCACGCCGTCCAGTGGCAGGGCGGCCTCGTCGGGATCGTCCGGGCCCGCCGTGCCGTCGTCGACGCCGAGGAGTTCGGCGAGCTTCTTGAGGCCGCGGTGGGCGGCGGTGCGTACCGCGCCGGGGCGTTTGCCCAGGGCGTCGGCGGCGCTCTTGGCGTCCAGGCCGACGACGACCCGCAGGACGACGGCCTCGGCCTGGTCCTGCGGCAGCTGGGCGATCAGGTCCATGGTGTGGCCGGTGGCCAGCGCCTCCAGGGCCTCGCCCGCGGTGTCGGAGGCGGCGGGCTTGTCGGTCAGCTCGGTCTCGTCGCCGCCGACGACGGGCCGCCTGCCGCGCATCCTGATGTGGTCGAGGGCGCGGTTGCGCGCGATCCGGGCCGCCCAGCCGCGGAAGCGGTCGGCGTCGCCGTCGAAGCGGTCGAGGTCGCGGGTTATCTGGAGCCAGGCTTCCGAGGCGACGTCCTCCGCGTCGGCGTCGCCGACCAGTGTGCGTATGTAGCCGAGCAGCCGTGGATGCACGGCGCGATACACAGTACGGAAGGCGTTCTCGTCCCCGTCCTGCGCAGCGAGCACCGCGGCCGTCAGCTCCGCGTCGTCCCCCAGCACTCCCCAAACCCTGTTCGTCGGTCGCGTCGTCGCTTCATCGCGGCTGGTCACCACCGCCACGCCGCCTCGCGCATCTGCACGCTACGTCGTGTCCCGGCGCCACGTCCACGCGATCCGGACTCTTCGTGCAACTTGCAACCTTCGGGCGGGGGTGCGTGGTGTGACAGAAATCGCGGGCCCGGCGCTGAAAGGAGTACGGAGCCGTGCTGCGGCTCCGTGGATGACGACCGGGGCCTCTCCTGTGGGGGGTGGCGGCCCCGGTCGTCTCCCATTTCCTCCCTCTTCTTCCCTTTTCTCAGGCGTTTCTCGCGCCTTTCTCCTGCCCAGGGCGCGGTGCACCCTCTTCACTGTCAACGGGCGGTTGACAGTGCAAGGGTGTCAACCTAGGGTTGCACTCATGACGAATCCAGTCGGTCTGCAGGTGCCCGTCCGTCTCGACGAGCTCATCGAAGCGATCAAGAAGGTCCACCCCGACGCCCTGGAGCAGCTCTCCGGCGCCGTCATCGCGGCGGACCACCTCGGCGATGTCGCCGACCACCTCATCGGCCACTTCGTGGACCAGGCCCGGCGCTCCGGCGCCTCCTGGACCGACATCGGCCGCAGCATGGGCGTCACGCGCCAGGCGGCCCAGAAGCGCTTCGTCCCCAAGGGGCCGGACGCGGAGAAGATGGACCCGAACGCGGGGTTCAGCCGTTTCACCCCCCGGGCGCGGAACGTGGTGATGGCCTCCCAGAACGAGGCCACCGCCGCCGGGAACGACGAGATCCTCCCCGCCCACCTGGCGCTCGGCCTGCTGGCCGAGCCCGAGGGGCTCGCGGCGCTCTGGATCGGCTCCCGGGGCGTGACCCCTGAGCAGGTCCGCGAGGCCCTCACGGCGACCCTGCCGCCGGCCGCCGCCGAGGCGCCCGCGCTCGTCCCGTACGACGCGGCGGCGAAGAAGGTCCTGGAGCTGACGTTCCGCGAGGCGCTGCGCCTGGGCCACAACTACGTCGGCACCGAGCACATCCTGCTCGCGCTCCTGGAGCACGAGGACGGCGAGGGCGTCCTCACCGGTCTCGGCCTCGACAAGGCGACGGCGGAGCGGCAGATCGCCGAGACGATCGCCTCGGCGACGATCGCGGCGCCGGAGGACGGTTCCTGAGGGTTCAGGCGGTGCGGGCCCGGCGCGAGACGACCGCGCGCAGCACCCGGCCGCCCTCGACGGAGAGCTCACGGGCCCGGCGCAGTCCGGTCGGGCCGTGGGCCACCGATTCGAGGACGGCCTGCTGACGGCGGAGCTCCCCGGCGAGCAGCGGGCCCGCGCCGTCGGCGTCCCCGGCCCGGCAGCGCTCGACGAGGCCGTCGGGGGTTCCGGAGGCGTCGTACCGCCCGTGCAGGGTGAGGGCGGTGACGGAGCATCCGCCGGCCCAGGCGCGCAGGGCGTCGGCCGTCCAGGCGGCCGGGGCGTCCGCGAGCATGCCGCGTACGGCCCCGGCGTCCGCCGAGGCGTCGGCGTCGAGCTCCACCCGGGCCTTGGCGACGGCCTCGCCCCAGGCGCCCCCGTCGCCGCGGGCGACGGCCGCCCAGACGGGGCGCAGGGCGTCCGCGCGGTCGGTGGCGAGCAGGGGCAGACAGCGGTCGAGGCAGGCGAGTCCGGCCGCGGCCAGGCCCCGTTCGTCGGCCCCGTCGATCAGTTCCAGCAGGCTCCGGCCCGTTGCCGAACTCACGGACGTCATGGACGCCTCCTCGCCACCCGATGCGGACGCAGTACTTCCACTACTGCGCCGAGGGGCGCTTTTTCGTCACTGCGCGGCCGGAATCATGCCAGTGGCCTTGGCGTGCTGCATAGAGGTCAGACGCCGGACGAAGAGGATGGCGAGGACGGCGGCGGCGGCGTCGAGCGCGTAGCCGACCAGGGACCCCTGGCTGGCGGTGGTGTAGTCGCCGGTGGTCTCCGCCGTCTCGTACATCTGGCCGGAGACCCAGCTCGCCAGGGTGGCGACGATCCAGCACACCCACCAACTGTTGAGCAGCGCCAGCTCTCCACGACCGTCGGCGGCGTACGGCTCCCGGCGGCTGGCCCGCCAGATCTCGGCGGCGATGGCCCGCGGGATCCAGAAGTTGGCGAGCGGGATGAACCAGCCGCCGATGGCGTAGCCCGGCGTCCGGGTCTGCAGGTCGGCGGCCCAGACCTCGGCGTTCTTCCGCAGCCGGTGGAACCAGACGATGAAGACGATCCCGGTCGCCAGGTACACCATCATCGACAGGCTGTAGAGCACGCCGAGGTTGAGCGTCCCGAGCCTGTCCGGGTCGTAGGAGTCCGCCTCGTCGGCGGTCAGATAGCGGACCTCTTCGAGGCTGAGCAGGATGTCGAAGACGATGTTGCCGGCCAGCAGGGCCACGACGGCATGCGCGAGGCCGTTCGGATTTCTGAGCGTGAGCACGCGGTTCCCCCCAAGGAACGAGCGGCGGCCGAGCGGCCGCCGCCGGGGGAACGTACGCGATCCGGACCGATCGCGTCCACGACGAGAATCAGCGCACCTTCGCCGCCAGCGCCCTGAACTGCTCCCAGGTCAGCGCCGGTTTCGCCGGATTCCAGACCTTCTGCGCGAGCGCCGTCAGCGGCATCCGGATGCCGTCCGCCACCTGTGCCTGCGTCTGGGCGCCCGACAGGTCGCACCAGACGGCGAAACGGGCGCCGAGGATCTGGGAGTCGTACCGCGCGGGGACGGGGCTCGTGCCGCGCACGACCAGCGGTGTCCACTGCTCGTAGATGCGGCGGCCGGTGGGGTACGTGAAGTCGTTGGGCTGGCCGAGGACGTAGTACAGGTACTCGTCGTTGAGGTTGACCAGCTTCCGGCCCGCGCTCAGATACGGGACGGGCGGCCGGGCGCCGATCTCCTTGCCCGTCCAGTACTCGACCTCGATGTCACCGGCCGCACTCACCACCCCGCCGGGGAAGAAGCCGTCGTTCCAGGCCTTGAGGGTCTTGCCGGTGGGGCGGACGACGGCGGCGCGGTCGTTGAGCCAGCCGGTGGCCAGGTCCTGGACGCGGGCGTCCGCCCCGTACTTCGCGCGGGCGGCGCGGGCGAGCTGCGGGTAGGTGGCCTCGGGGTCCTTGGCCATCAGGGCGACGTACTCGTCGGCGCCGAGGTGCCAGTACGCCCCGGGGAAGAGCTGGGTGTACTCGCGCAGCAGATCGTCGACGATCCTCGCCGAGGCCGGGTTCGCGATGTCGACGGCCCCGCGCGGGCTGCGGCCGCCCGCGCTGCGCAGCTGGAGGTCCGGGTGGGCGGCGATGACCGCCCCGAGGTGTCCCGGGGAGTCGATCTCGGGGACCACGGTGATGTGCCGGCCGGCCGCCAGGGCCAGGATGCGGCGCACCTCTGCCTTGGTGAGGTGCTGGGCGGAGACGATCTCGGGGTGGCTGTCGGAGGCGATGCGGAAGCCCTGGTCGTCCGAGAAGTGCAGGCCGAGCTGGTTGAGCTTGAGGTCGCCCATCTCCCGGATGCGGTCCTCGATCCAGCCGGCCGTGAAGTGCTTGCGGGCGATGTCGACGTTGAGTCCGCGCTGCGGCTTCGCGGGGCGGTCGGTGACGGTGCCCTCGGGCATCGCGCCGGTGGCCTTCACGGACTGCTTGAGGGTGCGGGTGCCGTAGAAGACGCCGGCCTCGTCGGGGCCGCTGATCCGGACCCGGTCGTCGCGGACGGTCAGGACGTACGACTCCGGGGCGCCCTTCCCGCCCAGGGCCAGTTCGACGTCACCCGGTCCGGCGGCGGCCGCGCCCCGGTAGGGGACGCCGAGCTCCCCGGCGAGCAGCTTCCCCTCGTCGGCGAGGCCCTCGCTGTCCGCGGCGAGGACGACCCCGCCCGTGGGCGCGGGCTTCCAGCCGGGGCCGCGGGCGGCCTCGTGGGAGCGGACCGCGGGCACCGTGCGGGGCGCCACGGAGAGGGGGTAGGTCCGGGTCGGCGTCGGCGTGGGGGTCGGGCTCGGGGGCGGCGCGCTGGTGGGCGCGGCGCTCGTGCCCGTACTCCCGGTGGCGGAGGGGGGCGCCGCTCCGGACGGGGATCCGTTCGAACAGGCCGCCACGGTGACCAGTGCCACCGCGGTCGCCAGGAGTGCGGGGCCCTTGTGGGGCCCTCGTATGGAGTACCGCATCATTCGGAATCCTCCCGTACGGCGGGCGGTCCGGCCAATCGGGGGACGGGCCGGGGCGGTGCGGGGCGACGACCGGAACCCTTTCGTCCATGATGTGTTCCGAAACTCTCCCTTCCGGGTGAAATTCGCGCATCCGTCGGACACTTCCCTCGTCCCGTCGATAACGTTGCGTCACACCCACCCCATCGCGCCCGTCCCGCGCGCGACCCGCCCCGCCCGTCCCGGAGTACCGGAGCCCACGCTGACCAGCGACACCCACGTCCCCTGCCGGAAGCCGGGCTCCACGGACACGTCGGCCACCCCCGCGATACCCGCCCAGAACAAGGGCCCCTCCCCGCACGGGCTGACCCGCTTCAACGCCGCCTCCCCCGCCGAGGCCGAGGCCCTGCTCCTCTCCTGCTGCCACAGCCACCGCTGGGCCGAACGGGTGGCCGCGCACCGCCCGTACCCGACGGTGGACGCGCTGCTCGCCGCCGCCGACGAGGCAGGGTACGACCTGTCCCGCGCCGACCTCGACGACGCCCTGGCCGCCGAGTCCTCGGCCCTGCCGCACCCCGACGCGCCGCCCGCGGCGCGCACCGCGCTGCGGGCCGCCCACGCCGCGTACGAGAGCAGCTTCGGACACGCGTTCGTGATCAGCCTCGACGGAGTGCGCCCCGGGGAGCGTCTCGACCAGGTATTGGCGGGGATCCGGTCACGTCTCGGCAACGAACCGGAGGAGGAACGGGTGATCGCGGCCGAGGAACTGCGGCGGCTCGCCCGCGCCCGCCTGGCCTTCCGGCTCGCCGAAGGGCTCACACCGCGACACTCCGCACCGTGATTCCGTCCGGAATGCGGCGATTCCAGCCTGTGCGATAGTCCGTCCGTGCCTGTTTGATCACACCGATGGACCCCGCGCGAGCGAACCGACGAGTCGTCGCTACGATGACCGGGGCCGGTGGACCGTACCCGGCCGGGTCGAACCGACAGAGAAGCCGGCCGACCCTGATCCCCGCTCCCGGAGGGTTTTTCCGTGCCGGCTGGAACGCTGTACCGCGGCCGGGAAGGAATGTGGAGCTGGGTGGCTCATCGAGTCACCGGCGTCCTCATCTTCTTCTTCCTGTTCGTACACGTGCTGGACACCGCTCTCGTCCGCGTCTCCCCCGAGGCGTACGACGAGGTCGTCGCGACCTACAAGACGCCGATCGTCGCTCTTCTGGAGTACGGCCTCGTCGCCGCCATCCTCTTCCACGCGCTGAACGGTCTCCGTGTCATCGCCGTGGACTTCTGGTCCAAGGGCCCGCGCTACCAGAAGCAGATGCTCTGGACCGTCGTGGGCATCTGGGTCGTCCTGATGGCGGGCTCGCTGTACCCCGTCCTCGGCCACGCCGCACGTGAACTGTTCGGGAGCTGACGCCACTCATGTCTGCTGACACGACCTCCGCCGCGATCGGCCCCGTCGAGGGCGGCGCCCACTACGACGTGGACAACCCCGCGCCGTTCATCGAGGCCCCGCGCAAGCGCACCGGCAAGACGCCGCGCGCGACCCGCGGCAACTTCGAGATGGCCGCGTGGCTCTTCATGCGCCTCTCGGGCATCGTGCTCGTCGTCCTGGTCCTCGGCCACCTGCTGATCCAGCTCTTCCTGGACGGCGGCGTCTCCAAGATCGGCTTCGCCTTCGTGGCGGGCCGCTGGGCGTCCCCGTTCTGGCAGGTCTGGGACCTGCTGATGCTCTGGCTCGCCATGCTGCACGGCGCCAACGGCCTCCGCACCGTCATCAACGACTACGCGGAGCGGGCCAACACGCGCCTGTGGCTCAAGGGCCTGCTGTACACCGCCACGGTGTTCACCATCCTTCTGGGCACGCTGGTGATCTTCACCTTCGACCCGAACATCCGCTAGGCACGGGGCTGAGGTAATCCACTCATGAAGATCCACAAGTACGACACCGTCATCGTCGGCGCCGGTGGCGCCGGCATGCGCGCGGCCATCGAGTCGACGAAGCGCAGCCGCACCGCCGTGCTGACGAAGCTCTACCCCACCCGCTCCCACACGGGCGCCGCGCAGGGCGGCATGGCCGCCGCGCTGGCGAACGTGGAGGAGGACAACTGGGAGTGGCACACCTTCGACACGGTCAAGGGCGGTGACTACCTGGTCGACCAGGACGCCGCCGAGATCCTGGCGAAGGAGGCCATCGACGCCGTCCTCGACCTGGAGAAGATGGGCCTGCCGTTCAACCGCACCCCGAACGGCACCATCGACCAGCGCCGCTTCGGCGGTCACTCCCGCAACCACGGCGAGGCCCCGGTCCGCCGGTCCTGCTACGCCGCGGACCGCACCGGCCACATGATCCTCCAGACGCTGTACCAGAACTGCGTCAAGGAGGGCGTGGAGTTCTTCAACGAGTTCTACGTCCTCGACCAGCTGATCACCGAGGTCGACGGGGTCAAGCACTCCGCGGGCGTCGTCGCGTACGAGCTGGCCACCGGCGAGATCCACATCTTCCAGGCCAAGGCCGTCATCTACGCCTCCGGCGGCACCGGCAAGTTCTTCAAGGTGACCTCCAACGCCCACACCCTGACCGGTGACGGCCAGGCCGCCTGCTACCGCCGCGGTCTGCCCCTGGAGGACATGGAGTTCTTCCAGTTCCACCCGACGGGCATCTGGCGCATGGGCATCCTGCTGACGGAGGGCGCCCGCGGTGAGGGCGGCATCCTCCGCAACAAGGACGGCGAGCGCTTCATGGAGAAGTACGCGCCGGTCATGAAGGACCTCGCGTCCCGTGACGTCGTCTCCCGCTCCATCTACACGGAGATCCGCGAGGGCCGCGGCTGCGGTCCCGAGGGCGACCACGTCTACCTGGACCTGACGCACCTCCCGCCGGAGCAGCTCGACGCCAAGCTCCCGGACATCACCGAGTTCGCCCGTACGTACCTCGGCATCGAGCCGTACACGGACCCGATCCCGATCCAGCCCACCGCGCACTACGCCATGGGCGGCATCCCGACCAACGTCGAGGGTGAGGTCCTCTCGGACAACACCACCGTCGTCCCGGGCCTGTACGCGGCCGGCGAGGTCGCCTGTGTCTCCGTGCACGGCGCCAACCGTCTGGGCACGAACTCGCTGCTCGACATCAACGTCTTCGGCAAGCGCTCCGGCATCGCCGCGGCCGAGTACTCCGCCAAGCACGACTACGTCGAGCTGCCGGAGAACCCGGAGTCCCTCGTCGTCGCGACGATCGAGAAGCTGCGCAACTCCACGGGTCACGAGCGGGTCGCCGACATCCGCCGTGAGCTGCAGGAGACGATGGACGCCAACGTGATGGTGTTCCGTACGGAGCAGACCATCAAGACGGCCGTCGAGAAGATCGCCGAGCTGCGCGAGCGCTACGAGAACGTGTCCATCCAGGACAAGGGCAAGCGCTTCAACACCGACCTCCTGGAGGCCATCGAGCTGGGCAACCTGCTCGAACTGGCCGAGGTCATGGCCGTCTCGGCCCTGGCGCGCAAGGAGTCCCGCGGCGGTCACTACCGCGAGGACTACCCCAACCGCGACGACGTCAACTTCATGCGCCACACCATGGCGTACCGCGAGGTCGGCGAGGACGGCTCCGAGACCGTCCGTCTCGACTACAAGCCGGTCGTGACGACCCGCTACCAGCCGATGGAGCGTAAGTACTGATGGCTACCCCCGTACTGGACAAGGTCGAGGCGGAGTCCGCCGCCTCCCCGTACATCACGGTCACGATGCGGGTCCGCCGCTTCAACCCCGAGGTGTCGGACGCCGCGGTCTGGGAGGACTTCCAGATCGAGATCGACCCGAAGGAGCGTGTGCTCGACGCCCTTCACAAGATCAAGTGGGACGTCGACGGGACGCTGACCTTCCGTCGCTCCTGCGCGCACGGCATCTGCGGCTCGGACGCGATGCGGATCAACGGCAAGAACAGGCTCGCCTGCAAGACGCTGATCAAGGACATCAACCCCGAGAAGCCGATCACGGTCGAGGCCATCAAGGGCCTGACGGTCCTCAAGGACCTCGTGGTCGACATGGAGCCGTTCTTCCAGGCGTACCGGGACGTCATGCCGTTCCTGGTCACCAAGGGGAACGAGCCGACCCGCGAGCGCCTGCAGTCCGCCGAGGACCGCGAGCGCTTCGACGACACCACCAAGTGCATCCTGTGCGCCGCGTGCACGTCGTCCTGCCCGGTCTTCTGGAACGACGGCCAGTACTTCGGTCCGGCCGCGATCGTCAACGCGCACCGCTTCATCTTCGACTCGCGTGACGAGGCGGGCGAGCAGCGCCTGGAGATCCTGAACGACAAGGACGGCGTGTGGCGCTGCCGCACGACGTTCAACTGCACGGACGCCTGCCCGCGTGGCATCGAGGTCACGAAGGCGATCCAGGAGGTCAAGCGCGCGCTGATCACGCGTCGCTTCTGACCTCCGGGTCCGGTGCTTCGGCCCGCTTCTGTACGCTGCGGCGTGCAGGAGCGGGCTTTTTCGTTGTGGAGGACGGGGATATGAGCGATCCGAACCCTTACAAGCCGGAGGACTACCAGTGGGGGCCGGGCCAGCAGGCGGGAACGCCGGGCTACGGCTACCCGCAGGCTCCGGGGTACCAGCCGACCATGCCCGAGGGCGTGCCCGTCCCCCCGCAGCACCTGCCGGTGCCGCAGGCGGGCATGGCGGGCGGGGGTGCGCCGCTGCTGAGCCTGGGTGACATCACCGTGGTCGGCGACCAGATCATCACGCCGGCCGGGGCGATGCCCCTCAAGGGCTCCGTGTGGAACGCGATGGACATGTCGCGGACCGAGGAGAAGCTGCCCACGGTCGCGATCGTGCTGGCCGTCATCTTCTTCCTCTTCTGTCTGCTGGGACTGCTGTTCCTGCTGATGAAGGAGAAGACGACGACGGGCTTCATCCAGGTCACGGTGACCAGCGGGGGCCGTCACCACGCGACGATGATCCCGGCGCGGGGCCCGGACACCATCCACTGGGTGATGGGGCAGCTCAACTACGCGCGGTCGCTGAGCATGTGAGTGCGCGTCCGGAGCAGGGTCCGCCCGGAAGACCGTGCGGGGCGGGCCCGGGCCGGGGTGTCAGCCGTGCCAGGAGTGCGGCGGTTCGGTGGACTCCGCCTCGGTCATGATCCGGCGGAGCATGTCGTTGAGGAGGGTCCGCTCCTCGGGGGTGAGGACGCCGAGCAGGCGGTACTCCTCGTCGCCCAGGACGTCCATCGCGCCGAGCCAGGTCTCGCGGCCGGTCCCGGTGAGTTCGACGACGACCCGGCGGCGGTCGGTGGTGGACGGGGTACGGCGGACGAAGCCGCGCTTCTCCAGGGCGTCGAGGCGGCCGGAGACGGAGGCGGGGGCCAGGTCGAGGTCCTGCGCGAGTTCGGAGGGGGCGGCGCTGCCGCCGCGGCCGGCGATCTTGTGCAGGGTGTCGAACTCGTGGCGCTCCAGGTCGAAGTCGACGAGGGACTGCTCCCTGACCCGCCGCAGGTGCACGGAGAGCTTCTTCATCCGGGTGACGGCCCCCTCGACGACGGGGTCGAGCCCGGGCAGGACGGGCTTCCAGCGGGCGACGTGCCCGTCGGTCCAGTCGCGCCGCACGGGGGTCGCCTCCGGGGGGTCGGTCGCTTCCGTCGGCTCCATGGCCCGATCGTACGTCGCCGCTCCCGCTCCCCCACCTCGAACTACTTCGTTACCTAATATTTCGTTGACGAACCATTCGGTTCCGAAATAGCTTGCGGGTATGACGGCTGCTCCCGACACGGCACCCCTACCCCTCCCGCACCCCCTGCGCACCCGCTCCTTCCGGCTGCTCTTCACCGGTCGGGCGCTCTCCCTCCTGGGCGACGCCGCCATCCCGGCCGCCCTCGCCCTCGCGGTCCTGGAGGCCACCGGCTCCACCTCCGCGCTCGCCCTGGTCCTCGGCTGCGCGATGGTGCCCAAGCTGCTCCTGCTGCCGCTGGGCGGGGTCGTGGGCGACCGGTTCGACGCCCGCACGGTCGCGCTCACCACCGACCTCGTCCGGTGCGTCACCCAGCTCGTCGTCGGCGTCCAGCTGCTCGGCGGCGCCCCGAGCCTCGCCGTGCTGGCGGTCGCCGAGGCGCTCGGCGGCGCGGCGGGGGCGTTCGCGATGCCGACCAGCTCGCCGCTCGTGAAGGGGACGGTGCCCGCCGGGTCGCTGCACCGGGCCAACGCGGCGATGAGCGTCGCCCAGAGCGCCGGACGGCTGGGCGGGCCGGCGCTCGCGGGCACCCTCGTCCTGACCGTGGGGCCGGGCTGGGCGTTCGTGCTCGACGCGGCCACCTTCGCCGTCAGCGCCCTGCTCCTGACGGCGGTGCGGGTGGAGCGGGTGGCCGTCCCGCGCCGCTCGCTCCGGGCCGACCTGATGGAGGGCTGGCGGGAGGTCCGCTCCCGGGACTGGTACTGGAGCAGCCTCATCGGCCACAGCGCGTGGAACGGCGCCGCGGCCGTCCTGATGACCCTCGGTCCCGCCGTGGCCGTGCAGCGGCTCGGGGGCGGCACCACCTGGGTCGTCCTGCTCCAGGTCGGCGCCGTCGGGTTCCTGCTCGGGGCGCTGCTCGCCGACCGGGTCAGCCCCCGGCGCCCGGTCCTCGTGGCGAACCTCGGACTCGCCACGTACGCCCTGCCGTTGGTCCTGCTCGCGGTCGCCGCGCCCGCCCCGGTGACGATCGCCGCGTACGGCCTCGCGCAGGCGGGGCTCGGCTTCCTGTCGCCCGTGTGGTCGACCGCCGTCCAGCGCGAGGTGCCCGCGCACGCGCTGGCGCGGGTCACCTCGTACGACTGGCTGCTCTCGCTGGCCGCGATGCCCCTGGGATACGTCCTGGCCCCGCTCGCCGCCTCGGCCTGGGGCCCCGGGGTGCCGCTGGTCGCCGCCGCGGTGGCGGTGGGCGGCTGCTGCCTGGCCACGGTGCTGGTGCCGGGGGTGCGCCGGCTCGCCTGAGCGATGCCGGCGGGTACGGACGCGGCCTAGAGGGTCTCCTTCAGGAAGTCCGTGAGGAGGCGGGCCGTCTCGGCCGGGCGTTCCAGGGCCGGGAGGTGTCCCGCCCAGTCGAGGTCGACGCGGCGGGCTGCGGGGAGCAGTCCGGCGAGGTCGTCGGCGACGGCCCGGAAGTCGGGGACGTCGTGACCGCCGGAGGCCACCAGGGCGGGGACCGCGATCCCGGCGAGTTCGTCCCGGGTGACCTCGGGGTCGACGGGGTGGAACTCCTCGGGCGCGGCGAGCTGGACGTCGAAGGCGCGGCGCTGCATCGCGCGGACGAGGGCGCGGGCCTCGGGTCCCGCGTCGGGGCCGAGCCAGGTGTCGACGTTGAGTTCGACGGCGGCGTCGAGGTCGCCCGCGTCGAGCAGCGCGTCCTCGCGGGCGCCCCAGGCGCGCAGTTCGTCGCTGGGCGCGAAGCCGGGGATGTTGGAGCCGAGCAGGGCGAGGGCGGAGACGCGGCCGGGGTTGCGGGCGGCGAACTCCAGGGCGACGCAGCCCCCGAAGGAGGAGCCGACCACGGCCGCGCGGTCGGCGCCGAGGTGGTCGAGGAGGTCCCGGACGTCGTCGGCGTGGGTGTGCCGGGCGTCGACGGGGCTCTCGCCGAAGCCGCGGAGGTCGCAGCGGACGACCCGGTGTCCCGCCTCGGCGAGCGCCTGGAACTGGCCGTCCCACATCCGGCGGTCGCAGACCCCGGAGTGCAGCAGGAGGACGGTCGAGGGGCCGTGTCCGGCCGTGTCATGAGAGAGAGTCACCCGCCGACCCTAAGGGGTGTCCCCGGGGGCGGCCAGCGGGTTTCCCCCTGGACTTGAACACGTTCAAAGAGAGGTCTACAGTCAGGACCGCCAGCTTTTGAACGCGTTCAAGGGAGGGTGGGGCATGGACCTCACTGTCATCGCGTACATCGTCTACCTGCTGATCAGCGTGGCTCTGACCGTCTGGGTCGCGCGCACGCTCAGCCGCAACGGAAGGATCTTCCTCGCGGACGTCCTGCACGGGAACGAGAAGCTCGCCGAAGCGGTCAACCACCTCCTGGTGGTGGGCTTCTACCTCGTCAACTTCGGCTTCGTCGCCCTCTACCTGAGCCAGGACGCCGCCGTCCTCGACGCCCGCGCGCTCTTCGAGGCGCTCTCCGTCAAGCTCGGAGTCGTGCTGCTGGTCCTGGGCGTCATGCACCTCGCGAACGTGTACGTGCTCAACAAGATCCGGCGCCGGGGCGTCATGGAGCGCGAACAGGTGCCGCCGGTCGGCCCGCACGGCTGGACCGCGGCGCCCAAGGCCGGCCCCTGGGCCCCGCCCGCGCCGCAGCGCTGACCGCCGTGGCGACCCCCGTGGGCCATCTGACGGTGCTGTACGACGCCGACTGCCCGCTCTGCGTCCACCTCAGGCACTGGCTGCTGCGCCAGCGGCAGCTCGTCCCGCTCGACCTCGTACCGGCCGGTTCGCAGGAGGCCGGGCGCCGCTTCCCGGACCTCGACCACGCCGCCACCCTGCGGGAGATCACCGTGGTCGGGGACCGGGGGCAGGTCTACCGGGAGACCGCCGCCTGGATCGTCTGCCTCTGGGCGCTCGCCGACCACCGGGCCAAGGCCCACTGGCTGGCCACCCCCGCCGGGCAGCCCTTCGCCCGGATGACGGTCCTCGCGGCGGCGAAGTGGCGCGAGGCCCTCAAGGGACCCGGCGCCGACGGCGGACCCTGCGACGACGGGCACTGCGAGGTGCCCGGTCCGCCCGGTTAGGCTCGGTCCCGTGAAGGACGTGAAGGAAGAGAAGCAGGCCGACGAGAAGAAGGCCCCGAAGAGCGAGCAGACCCGCACGCTCATCCTCGAAACCGCGCTCCGGCTGTTCAGGGAGCGCGGTTACGACAAGACGACGATGCGGGCCATCGCCCAGGAGGCCGGAGTCTCCGTCGGGAACGCGTACTACTACTTCTCGTCCAAGGAGCACCTCGTCCAGGGCTTCTACGACCGGATCGCCGAGGAGCACCAGGCGGCCGTCGAGTCCATCCTGACCGGCGGCGAGAAGGACCTCACGGCCCGCATCCGCGGGGTCTACCTCGGCTGGCTCGACATCGCCGAGCCGTACCACGAGTTCGCGTCCCAGTTCTTCAAGAACGCCGCCGACCCGGACAGCCCGCTCAGCCCGTTCTCGCCGGAGTCCGAGGGCCCGCGCGAGGCGGCGATCGAGGTCCACCGGCGGGTCATCTCCGGGGCCTCCGTGAAGGTCGACCCGGAACTGGCCGAAGCCCTCCCGCAGTTGCTCTGGCTCCAGCAGATGGGCCTGGTGCTGTTCTGGGTGTACGACCGCTCCGAGGGCGCCGCCAACAGCCGCCGCCTGGTGGAGCGCCTCGCGCCGGTCACCGCCCGCGCGATCTCGCTCTCCCGGTTCCGCATCCTGCGCCCGCTGGTCAAGGAGACCCACGAGCTGCTCTCCGACTTCATGCCCACGGCAGCCGGAATGGCGGCCTCGGGCAAGCCCAGGAAGCGGGCCGACCCGAAGGCGCCGGAGACCTCGTGAGAACGGGCCCGGCCCCGTCCGACGGTTCGCGTCGGACGGGGCCGGGCCCGGCGTGAAGGGCCGTACGGACCCTAGTCTCCTGACTCAGAAGACTAGATCCAGCTGAGCTCCCACAGGCGCCAGATGCCCGTACCGTCCGTGAGGTACTGGGAGCCGGCGACCGCCTCGGCGGAGAGGACGTAGTCCTTCTTCTGCCAGATCGGGACGAGCGGGACGTCGGTGGCGACCTCGCTCTGGATCGCCTTGAAGTCGGCGGTCGCGCGCGACCGGTCGCTGTACTGCTGGGTCGACGAGATCAGCCGGTCGATCCGCTTGCTGGAGAACTCGTTGTGCAGGGTGTTCTCGGTGCCGACGAGCGGCGCGGTGAAGCTGTCGGAGTCGGGGAAGTCGGGGAGCCAGCCGACGGTGTACGCGTCATAGGTGCCCTTCGCGTACGCCTTCTGGAACTCCGTCCACTTGATTTCCACCGCCTCGACCTCGAAGAGGCCGGTCTCCTCCAGCTGCCGCTTGATCTCGACGGTCTCGGCGGCGTAGGTGGCGTCCTTGCGGTAGCCGAAGCTGAACTTCACCGGGGTCTTGATCCCGGCGTCCTTCAGGATCTTCTTCGCCGTCTTGGCGCTCGGCTCCGGGTAGGCGTCGTAGAAGGCGGTGCTGTGCCCGACGAAGCCCTGCGGGATGAGCGAGTACAGCGGCTCGACCGTGCCCTTGTACGCGCCCGTGGTGATCGCCGGGCGGTCCAGGACCGCGGCGACCGCCTGCCGTACGGCCTTGTCCGCCATGGGCGTGCCGGGCCGGACGTTGAAGACGAGGTTGCGGATCTCGGCGCTCTCCGCCTCGGTGAGCCGCGTCCCGTCCTTGGTGTCCAGGGAGGAGAGGAAGTCCGGCGGGAGCTGCCGGTGCGTCACCTGGACGTCCTTCGCCCGCCAGGCGTTGGCGAGGTCCTCGGACTGCGCGTAGTACTTCACGAGGACCGGGCCGCCCTTCTTGACGACGGCGCCCCGGTAGTTCGGGTTGGGCTCCAGGAGCGCGGTCTTGCCCGGCTTGTACTCCTTGAGGACGTACGGCCCGGATCCGTCGACCGCCGCGCCCGAGCGCAGCGCCTTCTCCGGGTACTTGTCCTTGTCGACGATCGAACCGGCACCCGTGGCCACCTTCAGCGGGAACGTGGCGTCCCGGGCACTCAGGTGGAAGGTGACGGTGCGGCCCTCGGCCGAGACGCTCTTCAGCGTCGGGAAGAGGGGCTGCGGACCGACGTCCGTCTTGATGCGCAGCATCCGCTCGAAGGAGTACTTGACGTCCTCGACGGTGACCTTGCGCCCGTTGGAGAACGAGAGGTCGTCACGGAGCGTGCACTGATAGGTAGTGAGCTTGGTGCCCACGAACTTGCAACTCTCGGCGGCGTCGGGGACCGGGGTCGTGAACCCCGGCTTGAACGTCAGCAGAGACTGGAAAACGTTGCTGTACATGGCCCAGGAACCGGCGTCGTACGCGCCGGCCGGGTCCAGTGAAGTGACCTCGTCGGTTGTGCCGACGCTGATCGGGTCGGTCCTGCCGGCGTCGGAGGGCAGGAGTTGCCAGCCCCCGACTCCGGCGGCCACCAGTACTCCACAAGTGATGAGGATCCGCAGACGGACCGTCGACCGCATTGCCGTGCTTCCTTTTTTCGTCCACCCCAGCTGCGACAACCCCCCGGAATCGTCGCGATGGCGTCATCCCATCACACCGATTTCACAAGTGGAAGAGAAAACTTTCACACCACAGGTATATGTCCGGGAAATGCGAATTTAAGTCGATGAGCAGCACGTATCGGTCTCGGAGCAGGGAGTGACCCTGCCCCATTTACGCCTGTTTCGAGGCGAGTTCGACGATCGTGATGTCGGAGGGGGCGCCGACCCGGACCGGAGGGCCCCAGGCGCCCGCGCCCCGGGACACGTACAGCTGGGTGTCCCCGTAGCGTTCGAGCCCGGCGACGGTCGGGTTGGCCAGTTCGGCGAGGTAGTTGCCGGGCCAGAGCTGACCGCCGTGGGTGTGGCCGGAGAGCTGGAGGTCCACGCCGTGGCGTACGGCGTCGTGGACGACGATCGGCTGGTGCGCCAGGAGGACGGCGGCGCGGGCCCGGTCGCGGTCGCCGAGCGCCCGCCCGAAGTCGGGACCGTGGCCCTCGCTCTCCCCGGCGACGTCGTCGACACCGGCGAGGTCGAAGCCGGCCGCGATCTCCACGCGCTCGTTGCGCAGCGGGTGCAGGCCCAGCTCGCGGACGTGGTCGACCCAGGCGTCGGCGCCGGAGAAGTACTCGTGGTTGCCGGTCACGAAGAAGGAGCCGTGGCGGGCACGGAGCCGGGCGAGCGGCTCGGCGGCGGAGCCGAGGTCCTGGACCGTGCCGTCGACGAGGTCGCCGACGACGGCGATCAGGTCGGGCTGGGCGGAGTTGATCGTGTCCACGATGCGCTGGGTGTGGGCGCGGCCCAGGATCGGTCCGAGGTGGATGTCGGACACGACGGCGATCCGGTAGCCGTGGACGGCGCGCGGGATCTTGGCGAGCGGGACGGTGACCCGCTTGATCCGGGGGCCGCGCAGGACGCCGTACGTCCCGTAGCCGACGGTCCCGACGGCGACGGCGGCGGCGGTGCCGCCCACGACCCGGGAGACGAAGAGCCGCCGGGAGACGTCGGCGGGGGTCTCGGAGGCCTCGGGGGCAGGGTTCGCGGGGGCTGGGGCCTCGGGGAGCGTCTCCGCTGCCGGTGCAGTGTCCGGGACCGGGGACGGTGCCGGTGCCGGTGCCGGTGCCGGTGCCGGTACGGGCGTCCCCGCCGGCGCCGTCGCCCTCGCGTCCCGCCGGACCAGCCAGGCGCGCAGGGCGGGCCGGACGGCCTCGCCGACGAGCAGGGCCAGGGTCAGGTACAGGAGCAGCGCGAGCCACAGGAACCCGGGCCAGGCGACCGCCTGCTGGAGCGTGAAGGGCGCTCCGGCGCGGGAGGAGACCAGGGCCGCGACGGAGAGCAGCGGCAGGGCCACGACGGCGGCCGTGCCCAGGCGGCGCGGCAGGCCGCCGCGCGTCGTGACGTCACGCACGAGGCGCTGCCACACATAGCGGTGGACCGCGACGAGCAGCGCGAGCACCACGATCAGAACCAGCAGGAAGACGACCACGTCCCGGAACCCCCTCTTGTCACCGCTCGCGCGGTTCTAGCCGTCCGCGCGGCGCGCGGCGCGCACTCCACGCAACCCGAGCACCCCGATCACCGTCCCCAGGACAAAGGACGTGACGGCGAGCAGCAGATGAACCCAGAAGTAGGCGGTCGGGTCGCCCGCGTCGTCGAAGGCGAGGCCGCTCCCGTCGTTCCAGAGGTTCTTGACGAAGGTGATCCAGATGAACCAGCTCCACACCCCGAACGCGAGCAGGAACCAGGAGACGCGGCCGCTGAGCTTCATGACCCCAGTATCACCGTGCGCCTCCACGGCCCCGCGTCCGGGTGGACGAGCCCGCGCGAACCGCCAGCCGGGGTTCGGATCGCTCTTCCGTACCTGTACGTTCACGACCGTGTCTGCTTCGAAGAAGACCGCTTGGGCGGTCGCCGCTGCTCTGTTTCTTCCCCTCGTCGCCGCCGGGCCCGCCCACGCGGACCCGAAGGACGACAAGGAGAAGCAGCAGCCCAAGCCGCCCGCCGCGATGTCCTCGGTCGGCGGTCCCCTGCTCGGCACCCCCGGGACGCAGGTGAAGCTGGGCCCCGGCGCCCCGGTCCTGCCGAAGGAGCTGTCCGGCCGGTCCTGGATCGTCGCCGACGCGGAGAACGGCCAGATCCTCGCCTCGCACAACGCGCACTGGCCGCTCGCCCCCGCGTCCACCCTCAAGATGCTCTTCGCGGACACCCTGCTGCCGAAGTTCCCCCGCACCCAGAACCACCTGGTGGCCCCCGCGGACCTGGCCGGGATGGGCGAGGGCTCCAGCCTGGTCGGCATCAAGGAGAAGCAGACCTACAGCGTCCACGACCTGTGGCTCGGCGTCTTCCTGCGCTCCGGTAACGACGCCGTACACGTGCTGACCAGCATGAACAACGGCCTGCGGCAGACCGTGAAGGACATGAACGACCGGGCGGCCGAGCTCCAGGCGCTCGACACCCACGTCGTCTCCCCGGACGGCTACGACGCCCCGGGCCAGGTCTCCTCCGCGTACGACCTGACACTGATCGCCCGCGACGGCATGCAGAACCCGGACTTCCGCGAGTACGCCGCCACGCCGCGGGCCGCCTTCCCCGGCGAGCAGAAGCCGGGCAAGAAGCGCGAGACCTTCGAGATCCAGAACACCAACCGGCTGCTCACCGGTGACCTCGGCGTCGCCCCGTACCAGGGCATCGCCGGGGTCAAGAACGGCAACACCACCCACGCGGGCGCCACCTTCACCGGGGTCGCCGAGCGCAACGGCAAGGTGCTGCTCGTCACCGTCATGAACCCCTCGTCGAAGGAGCAGCACGCGGTCTACCGCGAGGCCGCCCGGCTGCTCGACTGGGGCTTCGCGGCGGCCGGGAAGGTGACGCCGGTCGGCGAGCTGGTGCCGCCGAGGTCCGCCCGTACCGGGACGTCCGCCCCGGACACGGGCACCGCGCCCGCCCCCGGCAAGAACGCGCCGGACGGGCCCGTCCAGGCGGCGGTCGCCGAGAAGTCCGGCGGTGTCGGGATCGCGCTGGCCGTGGCGGGCGGCGTGCTCGTGCTGCTCGCCGGGGCGGTCTTCCTGGTCAACCGCCGCTGGCCGCTGGCCGGGGCGCAGGGCCGGCGTCGTCGCTCGGAGCGGACTCCCGACGTGAATCCGTAGCCGTCCACGCGGCGCAGAACAGCAGCAGCTTCGCGGTGAAGTTGATCCACAGCAGCAGGGCGACCGGCACGCCGAACGCCCCGTACATCGACTTCGCCGCGACGCCCTTCATATAGCCGCCGAGCAGCAGCTTCAGCAGTTCGAAGCCGACCGCCCCCATCAGCGCCGCCTCGACCAGCGCGCGGCGCGGCGGGTGCACGCCCGGCAGCAGCGTCAGCACGTACAGCAGGATCAGGAAGTCGGCGACGACGCCGACCAGGACGGCCGCGACCTGGAGGAGGACCCCGCCGGCCCCGTCGCCGGAGACGCCGATCCGGTCGGCGGACCAGCCGACGGCGGTGGAGCCGAGCCAGGACGCGGCGAGCGAGGCGAGGGCGACGCCGCCGAGACCGAGGAGGATGAGCCCGTCCTTGCCCTTGAGCAGGACCGGGTTGCCCTCGATGTCGTCGAGCCCCCACACCGCGCGCAGGCACTCCCGCATGGAGCCGATCCAGCTGATGCCGGTGACGAGCAGGATCGCGCCGGCGACGAGTCCGACGGTGCCGGCGTTGGCGACGAGCGAGCCGATGTCGAGCTGGTCGGAGATGCCGGGCACCTGCTCCCCGAGCTTCTCCTCGATGCGGTCGAGCTGGTCCTTGCTGAGCAGCGCGGCGCCGATCGCGGCGGCCACGGTGATCAGCGGGAAGAGGGCGAGGAAGGAGAGGAAGGTGATCGCGGCGGCGAGCCTGGTCCAGTGGGCCTCGTCGAGGGTCTCGTACGCGCGCCACGCGTGGGTGCGCATGAAGCGGACGACCCACGGGCCGATGACGGGGAGTCTCGTCAGCCAGTCCATGTCGTACCCCTGCCCCTCGACCGCTCCATCTCCTGCGCCTGCCCCTCGTTCGGTGTGCGTGCCCCCGGGTACGGCGACCGCGGGACGACCGTGCGTCGGTCCCGGTACGAGAATCCCCCGGCGGGGCTCACAGTCCCACGAGCGACATCCCGTACATCGCCGCCCACGCGAGCCCGATGACCACCAGCGGCCGGTCGCGCAGGACGACGTCCTCGGGGGCGCCCGCGGTGCCCCGGTCGGCGAAGACCGCGTACCGCAGCACTCCGAGGATGAAGGCGACCATGGAGAGCTGACGCCACGGCAGGAGCGTCTCCGCCGGGCCCGCCTCCAGGGCCCACAGGCAGTAGCCGAGGACGGCGGCACCGGCCGCGAGCTGCCAGACGAACCGCAGGTAGCCCGTGGTGTACCGGGTGAGCAGCGCGCGCGTGGCACCCTCGGCGCCCTCCATCTGCACGGCCTCGGAGTACCGCTTCGCCGCGACCATGAAGAGCGCCCCGAAGCCGGTGGTGATGAGGAACCAGCGGGACAGCGGGATGCCGAGCGCCACCCCGCCGATCATCGCGCGCATCAGGAAGCCGGTGGCGACGACCGCGAGGTCGACGACGAGGACGTGCTTGAGCCGCACGCAGTAGGCGGCCTGCATGACGAGGTAAGCGGCGAGCAGGGCGGCCGTCATGGCCCCGCAGAGCAGTGCGGCGGCGACGGCCGCGCCCAGGCCGAGCAGCACGCCGGTGCCGGCGGCGAGGCCCGCGGGGACCTGCCCGGCCGCCACCGGGCGGTGGCGTTTGACGGGGTGGGCGCGGTCGGCCTCGGCGTCTCGCGCGTCGTTGAGGAGGTAGACGGCGGACGCGGCGGCCGTGAACAGGGCGAAGACCAGGGCGAGTCGGGCGCCGGTCTGCCAGGAGTCGAGCCGCCCGGCGGCGACGGGCGCGGCGAGCACGAGCACGTTCTTGACCCACTGGCGGGGCCGGGCGGTCCTGAGCAGCCCGAGCGCGGGACCGAGCGGCGTACGCACGGGAGCGCCGTCCGGTACGGCGGTGGGCGCGGCGAGTACGGCGGCCCCGGCGCGCTCGGTCACGGCCGGACCTCCCCACGCGCGCGCGTGGCGGGGACGAGCAGCCGGCGGCCCGCGGCGGCGGTGGCCGCGCCGAGCAGGGCGCCCGCGGCCACGTCGGTCGGGTAGTGGACGCCGACGACGAGCCGGGAGACGCACAGGGCGGTCGCGAGCGGGGCGGCGATCCGGCCGGCGGGCGGGTGGAGCACGCCGAAGGCGACGGCGGCAGCGGCGGCGGAGGCCGCGTGGGAGCTGGGGAAGGAGTGCCGGCCGGCGGTGCGCACGAGCGGCCGGTAGGTCTCCGGGTCGGGCCGCGGCCGCCGCACCAGGCGTTTGACGCCCATGCTCGTCAGGTGCGCGGCGGCGATCAGGGCGGTGCCCCGCAGCCAGCCGTCGCGGCGGGCCGGGTCGAGGGCGGCGGCGGTCAGCCCGGCCGCCAGCCAGAGGGCGCCGTGCTCCCCGCCGGTGGAGAGCGCCCGGGCGAGGACGGCGACCGGGGGGCGGCGCCCGTGGGCGCGCATGGCGCCCAGGGCGCGCCGCTCGGCGAGGGCCCAGGGCCTCCCGCCCGTCTCGTCGGGTCGCCCGGTCACGGTCGGTCGTGCGTCGCGCATCCGTGTTCGTCCCCTGTCGCGCCTCGTCGTCCGGCTCGGTCAGGGCGACTGTGGCGCGGGGCGCGGCCGAGGGCACGGGCACTCTTTCCTGACACTCCTTTAATCACCCATTTCGACGAACCGCCATGCAATACCGGCATAAGCCACAGACGCGGCTATACGGTCACCCTCATGGCTGTCGACACCCGCCTCCTGGACGAGGACTGCGAAGCGATCACCGGCTGGGGACGCACCGCCCCGACCCTCGCGCGCGTGCAACGGCCCCGCGGCCGGGCCGAGGCCGTCGCGGCCGTCGACGCCCTCCGCGCCGGCCCGGCCCGCGGCACGATCGCCCGCGGCCTGGGCCGCGCCTACGGCGACGCCGCCCAGAACGCCGGCGGCACCGTCCTCGACATGACCGGCCTCGACCGCGTCCTCTCCGTCGACACCGCCGCCGGTCTCGTCGTCTGCGAGGCCGGCGTCAGCCTGCACCGGCTGATGACGGCGCTGCTGCCGCTCGGCTGGTTCGTGCCCGTCACCCCCGGCACCCGCTACGTCACCGTCGGCGGGGCGATCGGCGCCGACATCCACGGCAAGAACCACCACCTCTCCGGCTCCTTCGGCCGGCACGTGACCTCGCTCGAACTCCTCACCGCCGACGGGGAGGTCCGGACCGTGCTGCCCGGCACCCCGCTCTTCGACGCCACCACCGGCGGCATGGGCCTGACCGGGGTGATCCTCTCCGCCACCCTGCGGCTGCTGCCCGTCGAGACCGCGTACGTGTCCGTGGACACCGAGCGCGCCCGCGACCTCGACGAGCTGATGGCCCGGCTGACGGCGACCGACCACCGCTACCGCTACTCCGTCGCCTGGATCGACCTGCTCGCCCGGGGCTCCGCCACCGGGCGCGCGGTCCTCACCCGCGGCGACCACACCCCGTACGACGCGCTGCCCCGCCGCCACCGGGCCCGCCGCGCCCCGCTCGCCTTCCGGCCGGGACGGCTGCCCGCCCCTCCCCCGTACGTCCCCGGCGGGCTCCTCGGCCGCGGCAGCGTCGGGCTCTTCAACGCGTTCTGGTACCGCAGGGCCCCCCGCCGGAGCACCGGCGCCGTCCAGTCGCTGTCGGCCTTCTTCCACCCGCTGGACGGCATCCCGCACTGGAACCGGATCTACGGCCGCGAGGGCTTCGTCCAGTACCAGTTCGTCGTCCCGTACGGGCAGGAGGAGGCCCTGCGGAGGGTGGTGCGGCGGATCGCGGACCGCGGCTGCCCCTCGTTCCTCGCCGTGCTCAAGCGCTTCGGCGCGGGCGACCCCGGCTGGCTCTCCTTCCCGCTCCCCGGCTGGACCCTCGCGCTCGACCTGCCCACCGGGCTCCCCGGGCTCGGCGCGTTCCTCGACGCGCTGGACGAGGAGGTCGTGGGCGCGGGCGGCCGGGTCTACCTCGCCAAGGACTCCCGGGTGCGGCCGGAGACGCTGGCCGCCATGTATCCGCGGCTCGACGCCTTCCGGGCGCTGCGCGCCGAGCTCGACCCCCGGTCCGTCTTCACCTCCGACCTCGCCCGCCGTCTCGACCTCTAGGAGTTCCCGTGAAGGACGCCTTCGGTGCCCCGCAGTCCCTGCTCGTCCTCGGCGGCACCTCGGAGATCGGGCTCGCCACCGCCCGCCGGCTGATCGCCCGCCGGACCCGTACCGTCTGGCTCGCCGGGCGCCCCTCCCCCGCGCTGACCGCCGCCGCGGAGTCGCTGCGCGCGCTCGGCGCGGACGTGCGGACCGTGCCCTTCGACGCGCTCGACACCGAGTCGCACGAGGAGCGGCTCGGGAAGATCTTCACCGAGGGCGACATCGACATGGTGCTGCTCGCCTTCGGGGTCCTCGGGGACCAGGCGCGGGACGAGTCCGACCCGGTGGCCGCCGCCCGCGTCGCCCAGACCAACTACACGGGCGCCGTCTCGGCCGGGCTGGTGTGCGCGGGCGCGCTCCAGGCGCAGGGGCACGGCTCGCTGGTGGTGCTGTCCTCGGTGGCGGGCGAGCGGGCCCGCCGCGCCAACTTCATCTACGGCTCCTCGAAGGCGGGCCTCGACGCCTTCGCCCAGGGCCTCGGGGACGCGCTGCACGGGACCGGGGTGCACGTCATGGTCGTCCGGCCGGGGTTCGTGCGCTCGAAGATGACGGCCGGGCTCGCCGAGGCGCCGCTCGCGACGACCCCGGAGGCGGTCGCGACCGCGATCGAGCTGGGGCTGCGGCGCCGCTCGGAGACGGTGTGGGTGCCGGGGGCGCTGCGGATGGTGATGGCGGCGGTACGGCACGTGCCGAGGCCGCTGTTCCGGCGCCTGCCGATGTGACGTACGGCTCCCGGCGGTGTGGCGTACCGCTCCGGGCGGGACGGCGCTACGCGGTGGGGCTCGGCGTGTCGACCGGGCTGCCGCCCTGCGCCGGGACCGCCGAGATGGGGCGGCCGCTGCCGAACTCGTAGTCGTACAGCTTCCGCCAGACCCCGTCCGGGCCCTGCTCGTACAGCGCGAAGGAGCGGCACGTCCAGGCCGCCTCGTAGCCCGCGAGCTCCTCGTACGCCCGGTCCATCCCCTCCTCGGAGATGCCGTGCGCCACGGTGACGTGCGGGTGGTACGGGAACTGGAGCTCGCGCACCAGCGGGCCGGACTCGTCCCGGATCCGGGCCTGGAGCCGGGTGCAGAGGGGCACGCCCTCCTCCACCTTCACGAAGACGACCGGCGAGAGCGGCCGGAACGTCCCGGTGCCCTTGAGGCGCACGGGGAACGGCTGGTGGTCGGCGGCGACACCCGCGAGGTGCGCCTCGATCTCCGGCAGCCGCTCCTCCGCGACCTCGGTCGGCGGGACCAGGGTGACGTGCGTGGGGATGCCGTAGGCGGCCGGGTCCCCGAAGCCGGCGCGCCGCTCCTGGAGCAGGCTGCCGTAGGGCTCCGGGACCGCGATCGAAACGCCGAGCGTTACGGTCCCCACGTCGTTCTCCTCCGTTGTCGGTCGGCTTGTGCCGGGTGGTGCCGCCGCCAGTGTGCGGCCTGCACCACCCTTTGGGCCAGGGCCCTCGGTCTCGTACCCGCTCAGTGCTTGGCGGGCAGGAAACCGATCCGGTCGTACGTCTGCGCCAGCGTCTCGGCGGCGACCGCGCGGGCCTTCTCCGCTCCCTTGGCCAGGATCGAGTCCAGCGTCTCCGGGTCGTCCAGGTATTCCTGGGTGCGGGTCCGGAACGGCGTGACGAAGTCCACCATGACCTCGGCGAGATCCGTCTTCAGCGCGCCGTACATCTTGCCCTCGTAGCCCTTCACCAGGTCGTCGACGGACGTGCCGGTGAGCGTGGACATGATGCCGAGGAGGTTGGAGACGCCCGCCTTGTTCTCCGGGTCGAACCGGATCACGGTGTCGGTGTCGGTGACCGCGCTCTTGACCTTCTTCGCGGTGACCTTCGGGTCGTCCAGGAGGTTGATCAGACCCTTCGGCGTGGACGCCGACTTGCTCATCTTGATCGACGGGTCCTGGAGGTCGTAGATCTTCCCCGTCTCCTTGAGGATGTACGGCGAGGGGATCGTGAACGTGTCGCCGAAGCGGCCGTTGAAGCGCTCCGCGAGGTCGCGGGTCAGCTCGATGTGCTGGCGCTGGTCCTCGCCGACCGGGACCTGGTCGGCCTGGTAGAGCAGGATGTCCGCGACCTGGAGCACCGGGTACGTGAAGAGGCCGACGGTGGCGCGGTCGGCGCCGTGCCGGGCGGACTTGTCCTTGAACTGGGTCATGCGGGAGGCCTCGCCGAAGCCGGTGAGGCAGTTCATGACCCAGCCGAGCTGGGCGTGCTCGGGGACGTGGCTCTGGATGAACAGGGTGCAGCGTTCCGGGTCGAGACCGGCCGCGAGCAGCTGGGCGGCGGCGAGCCGGGTGTTGGCACGCAGCTCGGCGGGGTCCTGCGGGACCGTGATGGCGTGCAGGTCGACGACCATGTAGAAGGCGTCGTGGGTCTCCTGGAGGGCGACCCACTGGCGGACGGCGCCGAGGTAGTTGCCGAGGTGGAACGAGCCTGCGGTGGGCTGGATTCCGGAGAGCACGCGGGGACTGTCAGAGGCCATGCACATCATTCTCTCAGGTGTGGGAAGCGATCCCCGACTACCGGCGTGTGAGACCACGGACACAGCGCCGTACGGGCCCCGCGCCACCGGGACCGGCGGCGCGGGGTCGGCCCTGCCCTAGACCGGCAGGCCCGGCGCGGGGAAGGCGGCCATCAGGTCGGCGACCTCGGCGCGGACGGCGGCGAGCGCGTCCTCGTCACCGGTGCCGGCGGCCGTCACGGCGCGGTCGATCCAGCCGGCGACCGCGGCCATGTGCTCCGTGCCGAGACCGCGGGAGGTCAGGGACGGGGTGCCGATGCGGATGCCGGAGGGGTCGAAGGGCTTCCGGGGGTCGTAGGGGACGGTGTTGTAGTTGACGACGATGCCCGCCCGGTCGAGCGCCTTCGCGGCGATCTTGCCGGGGACCTGCCGGGAGGTGAGGTCCATCAGGATCAGGTGGTTGTCGGTGCCGCCGGAGACCAGGTCGAAGCCGCGGGCGAGGAGCGCCTCGGCGAGGGCCCGGGCGTTGGCGACGACGGCGTGGGCGTAGTCGCGGAAGGACGGCAGGGAGGCCTCGCGCAGGGCGACGGCGATGGCGGCGGTGGTCTGGTTGTGCGGGCCGCCCTGGAGGCCGGGGAAGACGGCCTTGTCGAGGGCCTTGGCGTACTCGGCGCGGGACATCAGCATGGCGCCGCGCGGGCCGCGCAGCGTCTTGTGGGTGGTCGTGGAGATCACGTCCACGTGGCCGACCGGGGACGGGTGCGCGCCGCCCGCGATCAGCCCGGCGATGTGGGCGACGTCGGCGACGAGCACGGCACCGGCCTCGCGGGCGATCTCGCCGAAGGCGGCGAAGTCGATCGTGCGGGGCAGCGCGGTGCCGCCGCAGAAGATCACCTTCGGGCGCTCCTTGAGGGCGAGGTCGCGGACCTCGTCGAAGTCGATGAGGCCCGTGTCCTGGCGGACGCCGTACTGGACGCCGCGGAACCAGCTGCCGGTGGCCGAGACGCCCCAGCCGTGGGTGAGGTGGCCGCCCATGGGCAGGGCCATGCCCATGACGGTGTCGCCGGGCTTCGCGAAGGCGAGGTAGACGGCGAGGTTGGCCGGGGAGCCGGAGTAGGGCTGGACGTTGGCGTGGTCGACGCCGAAGAGGGCCTTGGCGCGCTCGACCGCGAGGGTCTCGACCTGGTCGATGTTCTGCTGGCCCTCGTAGTAGCGGCGGCCGGGGTAGCCCTCGCTGTACTTGTTCTGCAGGACGGTGCCGGAGGCTTCGAGGACGGCGGCGGAGACGTAGTTCTCGCTGGGGATGAGGCGGAGGGTCTCGGCCTGGAGCCGTTCCTCGGCGCCGACGAGGGCGGCGAGTTCGGGGTCGGCGGCAGTGAGTGCGGGGTGCTGTGGGGCGTTCACGACGGTGTCCTCCGGGCGTCGGTGGGTCCCGGGGCGCGGCGTGGGAGGCGCGGCGCCGCGCGGGACGTCGGTCCCGTGACGCCCAGGCGGGCGGCGTCTCGTGCGGTCTGCCGCGCACGGCTCCCCCGGGGTCGCTTCCCCGTACGCCAGTCGCCGTGCGTGTTCTCAGAGTAGCTCGCGCGTCGTCCGCGAGGTTTCCCGGTCCGGCATCCGAGCGACGATAGGAAAGGGGCCACACGCACCCCCCGAGCCGCAGGACGAACGGAGATCCCGTGTCGAGGACAGAAGACGCCATCGCTTCCGCGGACGCGCACAGCGCGCACAACTACCACCCCCTGCCGGTCGTCGTCGCTTCGGCGGACGGCGCCTGGATGACCGATGTCGAGGGGCGCCGCTATCTCGACATGCTCGCCGGCTACTCGGCGCTCAACTTCGGGCACGGCAACCGGCGTCTGCTCGACGCGGCGAAGGCCCAGCTGGAGCGCGTGACGCTGACCTCGCGCGCCTTCCACCACGACCGGTTCGCCGACTTCTGCACACAGCTCGCGGAGCTGTGCGGCAAGGAGGCGGTGCTGCCGATGAACACCGGCGCGGAGGCGGTCGAGACAGCCGTGAAGACGGCCCGGAAGTGGGGGTACGAGGTGAAGGGCGTGCCGGACGGGCACGCGAAGATCGTGGTCGCGGCGAACAACTTCCACGGCCGGACGACGACGATCGTCAGCTTCTCCACGGACCACGAGGCGCGGGACCACTTCGGTCCGTACACGCCGGGGTTCGAGATCGTGCCGTACGGGGACCTGACGGCGCTGGAGGCGGCGGTCACCGAGAACACGGTGGCGGTGCTGCTCGAACCGATCCAGGGCGAGGCGGGGGTCCTGGTGCCGCCGGCGGGCTATCTGGCGGGGGTGCGGGAGCTGACGCGGCGGCGGAACGTGCTGTTCATGGCGGACGAGATCCAGTCGGGCCTGGGCCGGACGGGGCGGACGTTCGCGTGCGAGCACGAGGGCGTGGTGCCGGACGTGTACGTCCTGGGGAAGGCGCTGGGCGGCGGGGTGGTGCCGGTGTCGGCGGTGGTCGCCGACCGTGACGTGCTCGGGGTGTTCCGGCCGGGCGAGCACGGGTCGACCTTCGGCGGGAACCCGCTGGCCTGCGCGGTGGCCCTGGAGGTGATCGCGATGCTGCGGACGGGCGAGTACCAGGAGCGGGCGGCGGAGCTGGGCGAGCACCTCCACGCGGAGCTGGGGCTGCTGGTGGGCGGCGGCGCGGTGGAGGCGGTGCGCGGCCGCGGCCTGTGGGCCGGGGTGGACATCGCGCCCTCGCACGGCACGGGCCGGGAGATCTCGGAGAAGCTGATGGAGCGTGGGGTCCTGGTGAAGGACACCCACGGCTCGACGATCCGGCTGGCGCCGCCGCTGGTGATCTCGAAGGAGGACCTGGACTGGGGTCTGGAGCAGCTGAGGGGGGTGCTGGCGGGCTGACGCCCCGGGCGCCCGAGGTGCCCCTTCGTCGTGCCGCGGAAGGCGCCCGGCGAGGGGGCACCGACGCCGACCCGTCCGCTTCGGGCCGGCGCCCTGCCGGGTGGGCGCCGGTGTCAGGTGGGCGCCGGTGTCGGGCCGGCGCCCTGCCAGGTGGGCGCCGGTGCCGGGCCGGCGCCCCTGCCGGGTCCGTGTCCCTAAAGGATCACGTGCGGCAGGAAGCGGGCGTACTCGTCGGTGACGAGCCCCGCCGACTCCCTGATGCCCAGTCCCGCCGCCTCGTCCTCGACGACCCACGCGCCGAGCACCACCCGGTTGCCGTCGAAGTCCGGCAGCGGGGCCAGCTCCTGGTAGCAGCAGGGCTCCCCGTCCCGTACGAACGGCTCCGTGCCGGCCTCGTGCAGCGTGACGCCCGCGCCCTCCCGGCCGAGCAGCGGCTTCGCGACCCAGCCGGTGGTCGTGGCGAGTTCTCGGGGCCCGTCGAGATAGGCGGGCAGCAGGTTGGGGTGCCCCGGGTACAGCTCCCACAGGATCGCGAGCAGCGCCTTGTTGGAGAGCAGCATCTTCCAGGCGGGCTCGATCCAGCAGGTCGTGCCGGTGCCGCCGCCGTTGTCGAGGGTGTCCAGGACGTGCCCGCCGAAGCGGTCGGTGGTCAGCCACTCCCAGGGGTAGAGCTTGAAGCAGCTGCGGATGAAGCGGAGCCGGTCGTCCACGAAGCGGCGCGAGAGCCGGTCCCAGCCGATCCGTTCGACGGAGAGCGCCTCGGTGTCGAGTCCGGCCTGCTGGGCGGTCTCGCGCAGGTACGCGACCGTCATCAGGTCCTCGCCCAGCTCGTCGCCGTCCGAGTGCGCGAAGTGCAGCGGGCCCGGGGGCAGCAGCGGGGCCTGGCGCTTCCAGGCGTCGACGAGCCGTTCGTGGAGGGAGTTCCACTGGTCGGCGCCGGGGAACCGTTCCTCCATCCAGAACCACTGCGGGCTCGCGGCCTCCACGAGCGAGGTGGGGGTGTCGGCGTTGTACTCCAGCATCCTGGCCGGGCCCGTACCGTCGTAGCGCAGGTCGAACCGCCCGTACAGGGAGGGGAGTTCGGCGCGGCGCCGCCAGGACTCGGCGACCAGGCCCGCCAGCTTCGGATCGGTGATCCCCAGCTCGGCGAAACGGTCCTGCTCGACGATGTGCGCGGCGGCCGCCAGGCACATCGCGTGCAGCTCCTCGACGACCTCCTCCAGCGCCTCGACCTCGGGCAGCGTGAAGGAGTAGTACGCGCTCTCGTCCCAGTAGGGGCGGAGCGAACCGTCCGGGTGCCGGGTCAGCGGGTAGACGAGCCCCTGCTCCTCCACGGTCTCCTGCCAGCCGGGGCGGGGTTCGATGGTGTGCCGTTCCATGGGCCGGGCCCCTCTCAGCCGCCGCCGGAACCGGAGCAGCCGAAGCCGCCGGTGTCCACGGCGGTCTTGTCGAAGCTGCCGCCGCTCACCCGCTTGTCGCGGACGGAACCGCCGTAGTAGTACGAACCGCGGTTGGTGCTGCCGTTGTCGTCGTCATCGCCGCCACCGCCACCGCTCTCGCAGCGGTAGCTGGGCAGTTCCTCCCGGGTCAGCGGATCCACGCACCGCTTGTCCGGTTCGGAGCCGCACGCGGTGATCGTCGCCGCGAGCACGCCCATCCCGCCGAGCACCACCGTGCTCGACCTCAGCCTCCGCATTCCGTCCGCCTCCCCTTCGCGCGCACGGCCACCGGGGCCGCGCCTGTCGCGCCCCGCGGTCACGCTTGTCGCGTCCACGCCTGTCGCGACCGCACAGTGTAGGCCGGTCGTTTCCGGCCGCGACCCGGCCGGGACCAGGCTGCCGCTCCGGCGACAGGACCTAGAGTCGTTTCGTGCTTCTCGGGATGATTTGTGCGCTCGCCTCGTCGGTCTGCTTCGGTGCGGCCTCGGTCCTCCAGGCGATGGCGGCCCGCGCCGCGCCGCCGGGGACCGGCAGCGGTGTCGACGTCGCCCTGATGTGGCGGGCGCTGCGCCAGTGGCGGTATCTCGCCGGCCTCGGCATGGACGGTCTGGGCTTCGTCCTGCAGATCGTCGCCCTGCGCACCCTCCCCATCTACGTGGTCGGCGCGGCCCTCGCCGCGAGCCTGGCGGTCACGGCGGTCATCGCCTCCCGGGTGCTGCGGGTGCGGCTCAGCCGGGTGGAGTGGGCCGCGGTGGCCGTGGTCTGCGCGGGACTCGCCCTGCTCGCGCTCGCCTCGGGGCGGGAGGGGCACCGGGACGGCTCGGACGCGCTGCGCTGGGCGCTCCTCGCGACGGCCTTCGGGGTGCTGCTGCTCGGCGTGGTCGGCGGCCGGCTGCCGCAGCGGTCCCGCGCCCTCGTCCTGGGCCTCGGGGCCGGGTTCGGCTTCGGGGTGGTGGAGGTGGCGGTCCGGCTGATCGACGGCATCGACCTCGCGGACCCCGTCTGGTACGCGCTCCTCGTGGGCGGCGGGGCCGCGTTCCTGCTGCTGACCTCGGCGCTCCAGCGCGGCGCGGTGACCACGGCCACGGCGGGCGCGGTGCTCGGCGAGACGATCGGCCCGGCGATCGTGGGCGTGGCCTGGCTCGGGGACACCACGCGCGAGGGCTACGGCTGGATGGCGGTCCTGGGCTTCGCGGTGGCGGTGGCGGGCTCCCTGACCCTGGCCCGCTTCGGCGAACCCCCGGAACCGGCCACCGTCGGGACCGAGGCGGCGCGGGACGCGGTCTAGGGCTTCGCCCCGACGCTTCGCCCCCCGGCGCTTCGTCGTCGGCTAGGGCCTAGTACTTCATCAGCGTCTCGAAGCCCACCGCGGAGCAGTACGCCGACACCCGGCCCTCCGCGTCCCGGTCGTCGTGGGCGACCGCCTGGGCGGTGTCGTCCAGGACGTGGCTGCCCTCGTGGTCGAGGTGCTCGCGGTCGACGACCTTCGCCGCGGAGAGCACCGCCGCGGCCATCAGCCCGGGGTCGTCGTCGTTGTCCCGCACGGCCGGGTCGTGGGCGAAGCGCTGCCAGGCCGACAGACGCGTGCAGTAGTCCTCCCGCCAGGCCGCGGCCTGTTCCGGATCGGGCTCCCGCGCGCCGCAGGCCGAGAGGAGACCCGTCAGGACCAGCGCGGCCACCACCAGGGCCTTCGGGCCGTTCGTCCTCCGCATCCGCGGCACCCCCTGTTGTCAGGGACAGGCTAGAGCCTGCCTCTGACGGCCGGACCCCGGGTCATCCCTGGGGCAGCACCCGGCACAGGCTCTGGAGGGCGCCCTGCCAGGCGCTGTCCGTCGGCGTGGCATAGCCGACGACCAGGCCGTCCAGGGTCGCGGGGACCCCGGGCCTGCGGAACTGGTTGACGCCCTGCACGGCGAGGCCGTGCCACGCGGCGGCGCGCAGGACCTCCTGTTCCGTGCCGGGCGGCAGGGCCAGGACCGCGTGCAGACCGGCCGCGATCCCGCTGACCCGGGTCTCGGGCGAGTGCGCGGCGACCGCCGCCACCAGCTGGTCGCGGCGGCGCCGGTAGCGCAGCCGCATCGCCCGGACGTGGCGGTCGTACGCCCCCGAGGCCAGGAACTCCGCGAACGCCAGCTGGTCCGGCGCCCCGCACACCCAGTCCACCGCCCCCTTCGCCGCCACCACCTCACCGGCCAGGCCGTCCGGCAGCACCATCCACGCCAGCCGGAGCCCGGGCGCGAGGGACTTGCTCGCGGTGCCGAAGTAGACGACACGGTCGGGGTCGAGGCCCTGGAGCGCGCCCACCGGCTGCCGGTCGTAGCGGAACTCCCCGTCGTAGTCGTCCTCCAGGACGAGGCCGCCCGAGGTCCGCGCCCAGTCGACGACCGCCGCGCGCCGGTCCGGTGGCAGCGCGCCGCCCAGCGGGAACTGGTGGGCCGCGGTCATGAGGACGGCGCCGGCGTCCCCGTCCGCCAGCGCCTCGACCCGGGTGCCGCGCCCGTCGAAGGGCAGCGCCGGGGTGCCGAGGCCCGCGCCGGTGAGGAGTCCGGCGTGGAGCCCGAGGCCGTACGACTCGACCGCCACGTCCCGTACGCCCCTGGCGCGCAGCACCTGGCCCATCAGCATCAGCCCGTGCACGAAACCCGCGCAGATCACGATCCGTTCGGGCCGGGCGTGGACCCCCCGGGCGCGGGCCAGGTACTCGGCGAGGACGGTGCGGAGTTCGATCCGGCCGCGCGGATCGCCGTACCCGAAGGCCTCGTTGGGGGCGGCGGTGAGGGCCCGCCGGTAGGCCTTGAGCCATTCGGCGCGCGGGAAGGACGCGAGGTCGGGGGTGCCGGCCTTGAGGTTGTGCGCGGGCGCGGAGGCGCGCGGCGGGGCGAGCCCGGCGGGCGGGACGGGGCGGGGGGTCCCGGCGGGCACGGCGGCCCCCGCGAGGCCGGTGGGCCGCGGGGAGGCCGTGCGGGAGCCCGCGCGGCGGGGTTCGGCCCGGCGCGGCTCGGCCCGGCGGGCGACCCGGGTGCCGGAGCCCTGGCGGGCCGTCAGCCAGCCCTCGGCGACCAGTTCGGCGTAGGCGTCGGCGACGGTGTTGCGGGCCATGCCGAGGTCGGCGGCGAGCGACCGGGAGGACGGCAGCCGGGTGCCGGCCGCCAGCCGCCCGCTGCGCACCGCCTCCCGCAGGGCGTCCATGAGGCCGGCCCGCAGGCGCGGTCCGCGCAGTTCCAGATGGAGGTCGGCCCCGAATATGGCCCACTCGTTTGCCATGGAAATGGACCATACTCCTGTGCCACCCGGCTCGTACGGTGAAGTCATGACCACGCACACCGACCTCGACGGAACCCCGGCCGCCGCGCCGGCCGAGTACGCCCACGAGCACGCCCCCCGGCTCCCCCTCGCCGAGCGCGTCCCGGAGTTCTACCGGGCCATGCTCCGCCTGGAGACGGCGGCGGCGAAGGACATCGACCCGACGCTCTACCACCTGATCAAGATCAGGGCCTCGCAGATCAACCACTGCGCGTTCTGCGTCGACATGCACACCAAGGACGCGCTCGCCGAGGGCGAGACCGTCGAGCGGATCGTGCAGCTCTCCGCCTGGGAGGAGTCCCGGCACTTCTACACCGAACGGGAACTGGCCGCCCTCGCGCTCACCGAGTCCGTCACCGTCCTCACCGACGGCTTCGTCCCCGACGCGGTGTACGCCCGCGCCGCCGCGCACTTCGACGAGACCGAACTCGCCCGGGTGATCGGCGCGATCGTCGTCATCAACGCCTGGAACCGGATCGCCGTCACGACCCGGATGACACCCGGCCACTACACCCCGCGCTCGGGATGAGCGGGACGGCGACCGGGACCGGGGAGGGGCGTGCGGCCGTCCTGCGCGCCCTCCACCGGGACCGCCCGGCGGAGGACCCGCTCGTCCTGCCCGGCCCGTGGGACGCGGTCAGCGCCCGCGCCTTCGAAGCCGCCGGATTCCCGGCGCTGGCAACGCCGAGCGCCGGTATCGCCGTCGCCCTCGGACACGAGGACGGGGCGACCCCGGCGGCGGAGATGTTCGCCGCCGTGGCCCGGATCGTCCGCGCGGTCTCCGTGCCCGTCACGGCGGACCTGGAGGGCGGGTACGGGCTCGCCCCGGACGAACTCGTCGAGCGTGTACGGGAGTCGGGGGCCGTCGGGGTGAACCTGGAGGACACCGGCCCGGACGGCCGCCTCAGGGACCCTCGGGCGCACGCCGACTGGCTGGCGGAGGTACGGGCGGCGGCGGGCCCCGGCCTCTTCCTCAACGCGCGCGTGGACACGTACATCCGGCGGGCGCCCGAGCCCGCGGCGGACGCGCTCGCCCGCGCCCTGCTCTACGCCGGGGCGGGCGCGGACTGCGTCTACCCGATCGCCGCCCCGCCGGGCGACCTCCCGCCGCTGCGCGCCGCGCTGGGCGATCTGCCGCTCAACGTCCTCGCCCTCCCGGGCGGCCCGTCCTTCGCCGAGCTCGGCCGGCTCGGCGCGAGCCGCGTCACCTTCGGCGACGGACTGTTGGTGCGCGCGGCGCGGGACCTGGCGGACCTGGCGGCGAAGGTCAGGGACGGCGGGGCGCTCTGAGCGGGGCAGTCCGGGCGGGGCTCTCCCAGCAGGGCGCTCCCAGCAGGGCACTCCTGGCGCGGCACTTCTAGCGCGGCACTTCTAGCGCGGCCGGAGCGGGAACAGCGGGTTCGGGGGTGCGCTGTTCCCGCTCCGGCCGCCGCCGTCCGTCATCCCGCGCCGGGGCGGAAGAACTTCAGCGCCCCGGTGAGGACTCCGCGCTGGCTCGGCCATTCGCTCTCCGGGCCTGCGGCCAGGATCGCGTAGTGGGTGCCGTCCGCGGCGAGGAAGGCCCGGTCGACCACCTTGCGGCGGCTGCCGTCCTCACGGGTGTACGCGTACACCAGCTCGGCCGCCCCGGTCGCGGCGCCCGGATCGCCGGTGACCCGTTCGAGCAGGATCTCGCGGTAGTCGGTCTTGTTCGCCCGGCCGTCCTCGGAGGCCGCGCGCAGGGCGTCGTACGGCGTCAGGCCGGGTTCGGTGACCACGTACACCTGGATCAGGCTCGTGCCGTCCGGCGCGGTGTAGAAGACGCCCTGGTCCGACTCGGTGCGGTTCCAGGTCAGGGGGACGGCGATCCGGAAGCCCGTGGGGTCGTCCACGAGGTGGGAGCCGGGCGGGGGGACGTCGTCCGAGGGCGCGGCGGAGGTGGGGTCACCGGTGCCGTCGGTCCCGTCCGTGCCGTCGGTCCCGTCGGTCGGCGTCGCGTCCCCGCTCCCGTCGGTCTCGGAGTCCGACGCGGACGGCGACACCGACACCGCGGACGGGGAGTCGCCGGCCGACGGGCTCTTCCCGTCGTCACCGTTCCAGAACAGCAGGCCGCCCACGAAACCCGCGACCAGGACGGCCACGGCCGCCCCCACCACGACGGCTGTACGCGGGCGGGCGCGCGTGCGTGCCGCCGGGCCGGCGTCGACCACGGAGTACTGCCAGCCGCCCGTCTCCGGCAGGTACGCGGGGGCGGGACCGGGAGCGGGGGCAGGCGCGGGGGCGTACGGCGGTGCGGCTTCCGGACCGTGCTCCGGCCCGTGCTCCGGCGCGGGTGCGGACGGGCCAGGACCGGTCTCCCAGCGCTGCGTCCCGTCGTTCCAGCGGGGCCCTCCCCCGGCCCCGTAGCCGCTCATCTCACCCTCCGAGCAGGGCCGCGACCGCTTGGCCCACGGCCACGCCCGAGGCGAGGATGCCGGTCACCGCGCCCGCGTCCCCCAGGGCCCGGCGCAGTCGGGTCAGCCGTCCGGTATCGGCCCGGCCGGTGCCCTCGATCTCGTCCTCGGCGTCGGAGAGTTCGGCGTCGAGGGCGGCGGTCCGCTCGGTGGGGACGACCCCTTCGAGATCGGCGCGGAGCCTGCGGACGGCCAGGAGCAGTTCCTCGTGGGCCGGGTCGCGGTCCGGCGGGGTGCCGTACACGGTGTGGGTGACGGTGTTGTGGTCGCCGATGGTGACGTTGCCGCCGGTGTTGGTGATCCGGATGTCGCCACGGGCCCGCTCGCCGCCGGTCCCGGTGCCCGTTCCGTTGTCCTGTTCAGCCACGGTTGCCTCCGGTGGTCGCCTGGGTGAAGGTCTTGCTGGTGACGGTGTTGTGGTTGCCGAGGGTGACGTTGCCCCGGGTGTTCTCGATGAACGTGCCGCCCTCGGCGACGTGCACGATCCGCTGCTCGAACTCGGCCGTCTCGTACCCCGCTTCGCGCAGCGCGGACGTCACCCCGTTGGTGACCCGGTCCTGCACGCTCTTCAGATAGCGGCTGACGTCCATCTCCTGGAAGAGGGACGCCTCGTCGTCGGAGCCGAGCTCGCGGACCGAGAGCCCGGGCCCCTCGGGCAGCGCGCGGGCGTGGCCGCCGGTGAGCAGCCGCCAGGCGTGCCCGAGGGAACGCCCGATCGTGACCAGGGCCTGCCCTGCCGAGCGCGGGGTCTGCCCGAGCGCCCAGACGGCCTTGCCGAAGGTGTGGTTGTGCCGGTAGCGGTGGGCGATCCGGTCGGCGTACCGGTAGAGCGGCTTCACCGGCCGCAGCACGTGCGGCGCGACCTCCAGCATCAGCATCCCGCCCTGGGTGTGGACGCGGACGAAGACGGTGGTGACGATCTCCTCGTCCCAGCCGCCGACCCGGATGCGCAGGAAGTGACGGCGGGCCTCGCCGCCCTCCTCGATCGAGCCCGAGCGGTGCCGCTCGTACCCCTCGGGGCTGTACGGGGCGGCGGTGCGGGCCGGCAGCCCGTCGACCGGCAGGAAGACGACCTCGTCGATCTCCAGCTCGCGCAGCCGGTCCCGTACCGCTTCCCTGAGCTGCGGCGAACCGTGCGGCGACGGCACGCGCAGCGCCTCCACCAGCGGGACGACGTGCCGCATGACGGCGCTGTTGTCGAGCGGCTCGGGGCCGTCCTCCCCGAGGTCCGCGCGCGGGCGCAGCTCGACGGAGAGCGACCAGGGCTCGTACGGCTCACCGGCGCCGCAGAACGGGTCGTCGGCCCCGTACATGACGAGCCGGGCGTGCTGCTCGACCCTGATCCGGTCGCGCAGCCTGCGGAACCTGACTCCCTCGGCGCGCTCGGCCGGGTCGGAGTGCTGGTCGGGGAAGCGGTCCCGGGACAGTTCCTCGGTGAGCGCGCGGGCGAACTGGCCGCGCTGGGTGGCCACCGCCCAGGCGACGAGCAGCGGCACGGCGAGGGTGATCCACACCTCCGCCCTGCCGATCCCCCAGATCTCCTCGGCGGCGACGCTGACGCCGAGGCCGAGGAGTTCGCCGAACCCGAGGTCGTCGCCGTACCCGCCGCCGTAGCCGTCGCCGAGGAACTCCCCGCCGCGCTCCAGGTCGCCGAAGGCCAGCAGGAGGAGCAGCAGCGCGGACTGGACGAGCATCAACCGCCCGTACCAGCGCAGCACGAAGGCCGGGACGACCCGGTACACGGGGGCGGTGGCGGAGCGCCCGCGGATCCAGCGGCCCAGGCCGAGGACGAGGAACGGCACGATCAGCAGGCCGATCAGACCCTTGGTCAGCGGCAGCGCGATGATCCAGAGGGCCAGGATGCCGGCGGCCCAGCCGAGTTCGACGCGGCGGGCGCGCAGCGCGTGGGCGAGGACGCGGCTCGCGTCGAAGCCGAGGGAGGGGGCGGCGAAGCGCTCCTCGTGGACGTAGAGCTCGTCGACGACCGCGTCGCGGAAGGCGTCGTCGAGGTAGGCGCCGGCGCAGAGCAGCCGGGTCGCCTCGCTGGTGGCCGGTGTCCGGCGCGGGCCGAGGGCCGCCGGCGCGCCCGGCGGCGGTGTGGGTGGCCCTTCGGGCTGCCGGGGTACGAACGATGACGCCATGACTCCCCCGAGGATGCGGCAACTGTCCCTGCGTACGGCCCACTTGACGGCGAACCGGTGGGCCAGCATAGGGGAGCCGGGGGTGCCCTGTCGGCTGGAAATGACGGCGCCCCCGGTCCGTACGGTCGGTCGTACGGGCCGGGGGCGCCGAGCAGGGGGAGCCCTGGTGGAGCGGGGCTCGGATCAGGCCTTGGCTCGAATCGTGCCTTGGCTCGGATCAGGCCGGGGCTCAGATGAGGCCGAGCTCGCGGACCGCGTCGCGCTCCTCGGAGAGCTCCTTCACGGAGGCGTCGATGCGGGTGCGGGAGAACTCGTTGATCTCCAGGCCCTGGACGATCTTGTACTCGCCACCCTCGCAGGTGACGGGGAAGGAGGAGATGAGACCCTCCGGCACGCCGTACGAGCCGTCCGACGGGATGCCCATGGAGGTCCAGTCGCCGGCCGCGGTGCCGTTGACCCACGTGTGGACGTGGTCGATGGCGGCGTTGGCGGCGGAGGCCGCGGAGGACGCGCCACGGGCGTCGATGATCGCGGCGCCGCGCTTGGCGACGGTCGGGATGAAGGTGTCGGCCAGCCACGCCTCGTCGCCCACGACCTCGGCGGCGTTCTTGCCGGCGATCTCCGCGTGGAAGATGTCCGGGTACTGGGTCGCCGAGTGGTTGCCCCAGATGGTGAGGCGCTTGATGTCCTCGACCGAGGAGCCGGTCTTCTGGGCCAGCTGCGTCAGCGCGCGGTTGTGGTCCAGACGGGTCATGGCGGTGAAGCGCTCGGCCGGCACGTCCGGGGCGGCGGCCTGGGCGATCAGGGCGTTGGTGTTGGCCGGGTTGCCGACGACGAGGATCTTGATGTCGTCCGCGGCGTTGTCGTTGATGGCCTTGCCCTGCGGCTTGAAGATGCCGCCGTTGGCGGCGAGCAGGTCGCCGCGCTCCATGCCCGGGCCGCGCGGACGGGCGCCGACGAGCAGGCCGATGTTGGCGCCCTCGAAGCCCTTGTTCGGGTCGTCGAAGATGTCGATGCCCTTGAGCAGCGGGAACGCGCAGTCGTCGAGCTCCATGGCGGTGCCCTCGGCGGCCTTCACGCCCTGCGGGATCTCGAGGAGGCGCAGCTTGACCGGCACGTCCGCGCCGAGCAGGTGGCCGGAGGCGATGCGGAAGAGCAGCGCGTAGCCGATCTGGCCGGCCGCGCCGGTCACGGTGACATTCACGGGAGTGCGGGTCATGGCGATCTCCGTAAGACAGCTGGCGGTGGGGGTTCCTGCCCCTGGTGCGGGATAGCTCTCTTGATCGATCGGTGTCTCGACATGAAGAGATATCCAGCGGTCAGGCTATCCGACCCGGACCCCGGCGAATCCCCACCCCCTTGTGGTCCGGCTCACTGCCGCGCGCCCGCGCGCGTGTCCGGGCCCGCGTCCGCCCGCGTGTCCGGTGCCGGGTCCGCCCGCGTGTCCGGCCGTACGGCGGCCGTACGTCAGTCGCCCGCGGTGCAGCCCTCGCGGCCGTTCGCGAGCGCGCCGCAGGCCCGTGCGGCCGTGCCGGATCCGACGGCGACCATCGGCGTGTACGCGTCGGTCGCCGCCGCCGTGTCGGCGTCCGGGGCGACGGTGGCGTTCCTGACGGTGCTCGCGGCCTCGACGCTCACGGTGTCCCCGGGGGCGGCTCCGGTGATCCGGGCCCAGGCGGCCCCGCAGGTGCCGCTGTAGCGGACCTCGATCAGGGCCGTGCCCACGCGCGCGCGGGCGACGGTCGTGGCGAGCTCGCCGCCGCAGCCCATGGCCTCCGGGTCCTGCCCGGTGCAGTCGGCGCCCGCGCACCTCACGCCCGGGGGGAGGCTGGGGGGCCGGGTGGCGGGCGGGGCGGTGGTGGGCGACGGGGCGGCCGCCCGGTCGTCCGCTCCGTCGGAACCGCCGAGGTCGACGAGGAGCAGGGCGGCGGTGACGACGAGCAGGGCGCCGAGCGTGCCGACGACGTAGAGGAGGACGCGGTGGCGGCGGGAGGCGGGGGTGGGAGCAGGGGTGGAGACAGGAGCGGGAGCGGGGGTGGGGGCGGCGGCGGGATCGGGGGCGGGCGCAGGGCTCGGCAGGTCGATGCGCCGGATCTGCATCGTGCGGTCGCTCTCGTCGTGGCGGTCGTCGCGGGCCCGACGGTCACCGTCACCACGGCCACTGTCACGGTCGCCGTCACCACGGGCACCGCCCCCGGCCGTCGGCGCACTCCCGCCCCCGCCCTCGCCGGCGACCCGGCCGGACCACACCCGTTCCGCCCGCTCCCAGTGGGCCGCGAGGCCTCCCGAGTCGCTGCCCGTGACGTCGGCGAGTGCCATGACGGCGCTACGGGGCACGGGTTGACGGGCGTTCAGAAAGGCGTCCCATACGGCCCGTTCGTGTCCGGTGCGTTCGGCGACGGCCGCGACGGCGAGGCCGCTGCGGTCGACGAGACGGCGGAGCAGCTCGGTGAACGCGCGGACGTCCGGATCGAGTTCGTCGGGCAGCGTCTTCCAGCCAGGCATGTGCGGTCCCCCTTGTCCCGTACCCCTCGCGACTCCCTGCTGCCCCGAAGAATGGCAGGTCCGGAGGCGACGCGCGCCCCGGATGCGGATCCGAGGTAGCGGAATGGTCACTTCCGTGCCACAGCGCCCCGACGGCACTTGCCGCACGTTGGCGCGTACATGACCCTTGATCACAGCGGCGCCCGCCCTCCCACGGGGGAGAGGGCGGGCGCCGTGTCTCAAACGCTGCGGGCCGGGGTCCGGCTTCCGGCCGGGTGCGGACCCTAGGTCACCGTGAGATGGAGGATCTCCTCCAGGAACGGGATCTTCAGCCAGGGCCCGGGCTGCACCATGAGCGCGAGCAGCACGATCAGGCCACCCATCACCCCGTACGTGATCATGTCCGTGAAGCGGGACCGGACGGCCAGCATGCCCACGGAGGGCAGCACCCGGCGCATCACGGCCCCCACCAGGAGCGCGGCGCCGATCAGCATCGCGCCGACCCGGAAGGCCTGCGGGAAGGGGTCCGTCCCCACCACGAGCAGCCCGGTCCCGGCGAGCGTGAGCACGGTGAGCAGCGGCCACTGGCGGGCGGGCGCGGAAGCGTCCCCGGGGGCTGCCCGGCCGCCGCCCTCGGGCCGCGCGGTGTCGGTGGTGACGGTCGCCGGGCGCTTCCGCCCGCCGCCGGCGGAGGCCTCCGCCGGCGCTTCCGTACCGTCCGGGTTCCCCGGCGTTCCCGGATTCCCCGGGGTCCCCGAGGTCATGTCAGAGCGCCGCGGCCGCGCGCTCCGCGGCCTCGACGACGTTGACGAGGAGCTGGGCGCGGGTCATCGGGCCGACGCCGCCGGGGTTCGGGGAGATCCAGCCGGCCACCTCGGCGACGCCCGGGTGCACATCGCCGACGATCTTGCCCTCGCCGTTGCGGGAGACGCCGACGTCGAGGACGGCGGCGCCCGGCTTCACGTCCTCCGGCTTGATCAGGTGGGGCACACCGGCCGCCGCGACGATGATGTCGGCGTTGCGCAGGTGGGCGGAGAGGTCCCGGGTGCCGGTGTGGCACTGGGTCACGGTCGCGTTCTCCGAGCGGCGGGTGAGCAGCAGCGGCATCGGGCGGCCGATGGTGACCCCGCGTCCGACGACCACGACCTCGGCGCCGTTGATCTCGACGCCGTGGCGGCGGAGGAGGGTGATGACGCCGTTGGGCGTGCAGGGCAGCGGGGCGGGCTCGTTGAGGACGAGCCGGCCGAGGTTGGTGGGGTGCAGACCGTCCGCGTCCTTGGCGGGGTCCATCAGCTCCAGGATGCGGTTCTCGTCGATGCCCTTGGGCAGCGGGAGCTGGACGATGTACCCGGTGCAGGCCGGGTCCTCGTTGAGCTCCTGGACGACGGCCTCGATCTCCTCCTGCGTGGCGTCGGCGGGCAGGGTGCGCTGGATCGAGGCGAGCCCGACCTCCGCGCAGTCCCGGTGCTTGCCGGCCACGTACTTCTGGCTGGCCGCGTCGTCGCCGACGAGGACGGTGCCGAGTCCGGGTGTGATGCCCTGCTCCTTGAGGGCCGCCACACGGACGGTCAGATCGGACTTGATCGCGGCTGCGGTGGCCTTGCCATCGAGAATCTGGGCGCTCATGGAGACATCCTCCCGGATGACCCCCGCCTTGTTCCAATTCGCTCGGGCCGGGCACCCTCTCGCACGGCGCGGAAGGTTGCACTCGCACAACTGCGCCGGGTAACGACTGGACAAAAAGTCGACGCAGCGCCGACGATGATCCGCGTAGTACCGCGGAAAGTGCCGGGGGGAATCCGCTCACATGCCGTGAAACGTCCTCCGCGCGGGCCGCGTCGTCCCCGCACAGAGAAATTCACGGAGGAACCCCGGAATGAGCTTCGGCGACCCGAACAACCCTTACGGCCAGCCGCAGGGCCAGGGCCAGCAGCCCGGTTACGGCTACCCGCAGCAGGCCCCCCAGGGCGTGCCGCCGCAGCAGGGGTACGGCTACCCGGCGGCCCCGCCGGTCTCCCCGTACGGCGGCGGTTACCCGCAGGGCCCGGTCAAGATGCCCGGACTGATGACCACCGCGCGGGTGCTGTTGTTCATCATCGGCGGCCTCCAGCTCATCGGAGCCGTCGTCATGGGCATCGGGATCGCCGCGGCCTCCAGCACGATCGACGACTCGGACACCGCGACGGGCCTCGCCGGGCTGGGCTTCGTCCTCGTCGCCCTGCTCGCGGTCATCGGCGGCCTGTCGATCTTCCTCGGCGTGAAGTTCTCGACCGGCGGCACCGCGATCCGCGTGATCACGATCATCTACGCCTCGCTGATGCTCGTCGGCGCGCTCGGCAACTTCGCCGGCGGCCAGCCCAGCGGCGTCTTCGGCGGCATCGTCAGCCTCGCCATCGGCGGCATCATCCTGGCCTCGATGGTCGGCGGACAGGCCTCCGCCTGGTTCAACCGCAACAAGCAGCAGTACTGATCCACGGACGAAGGGCCCGGTTCCCCACGGAACCGGGCCCTTCGTGCGTGCGCGCCGCGTCTCACACCCTCTTGAGCACCGCGAAGCCGTCCGAGCGGTGCACGATCTCGTACCGCGCCTCCGGATGCAGTTGCGAAGCCAGCTGCGCCGGGTCGGAGACCTGCTGCGACCAGCCGCGCAGGTCGAAGGCGAGATAGTCCGGGTCGACGTCCCCCGAGGTGCCCACCCAGTAGACCCGGTGGTCCGCCGTGAGGTGCGCGAGGAGCGAGACGTCGGCCTCGACGCTCACCCCGTCCGGCACCGCGTCGACCGCCGCCCGCGCCTGCTCGGTGCGGGTGTCCGTCCGGTACGTCTCCGGCTTCGTCAGCTCGCGCAGCGGCAGGTTCGCGGCGAGGACGAGCGCGACCGCCGTCGCGACGGGGACGACGACCTTCCCGTACGAGACGAGCCACGCGCGCGGTGAGGTGCGTACGGAGCGGGCGCCGTCCACCAGGGCGAGGAACACGACCGGCATCAGGATCGCGCTGTAGTGCCAGTGCATGCCCCAGTGGTTCGGGTCCTGGGAGAGGAAGCGCCAGCCGAGGGTCGGCAGGACGAGAAGGATCAGCGGGGACCGCAGGGCCAGGAAGCCGGTGATGGCGAGCAGGTAGAACACCATCTCCCAGCGCTCGCCCGAGGCGAGCGCGTCACCGATGACCTGCCCGAAGGAGGTCTCGGTGCCCTGCCCGGTCTTCTCGATCTTGGACCAGTAGTCGTACTCGCCGACCCGGCTCGCCGCCGGGATCAGGACGAGGACGGTCAGCGCGAAGGCGGCCGTGCCGAAGCCGGCCACGGCCGCGCCGAGCCGCTTCTGCCCCTTCAGGAAGAGCACCGCGCCGACCATGGCGACGGTCAGCCCCATGTCCTCCTTGACGAGGACCAGCGGGGCCGCCCAGGCGGCGGCGGCGGTCCAGCGTCCGAGGAGCAGGGCCCGGCAGGTCAGGGCGAGCAGCGGGACGGCGAAGGCGATCTCGTGGAAGTCGGACTTCACCGCCTCCTGGAGCCCCCAGGACAGCCCGTACGCGACGGTGAGCCCGATGCCCGCGGCGCGGCTGCCCAGGATCTGCTGGGTGGTCCGGCCGACGACGACGGCTCCGGCGGCGAACAGCGCGGCCTGCGCGAAGAGCAGGGCGACCGGTGAGGGCCAGATCCAGTACAGCGGCGCGAGGAGCGCGGTGACCGGGCTGAAGTGGTCGCCGAGTATCTGGAAGCCGGGGCCCTTGATGTCGACGACGGGGGCCCGGAACTCGGCGTACGCCCTGACAGACTGCCCGAAGATCCCGAGGTCCCAGGACGGGGTGCGGAAGTGCGCGTACTGGACCCACGAGTACAGGAAGTACAGGCCGCACAGGACGCCCGCGAGGATCAGGTACGGGCGGAGCGGGGCGGGCGGGAGGCCGTCCGGCGACTCGGTGCCGCCGGGGCCGGGAGCGCCGGTGACGGCCTCCTCGGCGGACCTGTTCTGTACGTCCAACACCACGCCCCCACTACTGGTGGTCGACAAAAGAGCAACCCATTAGACCAGAGTCCACCCGATCGGCGGATCTGTCGCCGCCGGGGGCCGGGTGACGGACCGGCGACCCTCGGTGACGTTCTGCGTTCGTTTATCGCGGCTTCCTAGCCTGACGGCGCAGACCTCGGGGAAAGGAAGCGTCATGTACAGCATCATCGTGGTGCCCGCACACGCCGCCGACCCCGGGAGCCAGGTCAGGCTGGCGCCCGGCGAAAGGCTCCACTTCGGCCGCACCGCCCCCCACACGGCAGGCGGACGGCGTCATCTGGACATCCCCCACCCCGGGGTGTCCAGGACCGCCGGAGAGATCGGCGCGACCGCGAGCTACTGGACCCTCAGCAACTTCAGCACCGCATCCACCTACGTGGTCGAGAACCCGGAGGGCGCCGGGGAGCACATCAAGATCGCCCCGGGACGGGTCGACGCCCCTGTGCCGTTCGAGTTCTCCCGGGTCGTTCTGCCCGCGGGCGGCGACCTGCTCGACTTCAGCGTCTGGGCGCCCCGCCACGACTACGTGGAACGCGCGCACACCGCAGGGGACGGCGAGCCGACCGCGCTCGCCTTCCCTCTCGACCGCTCCAAGCGCTACTTCCTCGTGCTCGCCGCACTCTGCGAGTCCCGGCTGCGCGGCGAGCCGCACGCGCCGCTGCCGACGGTCGAACAGATCGTGGGGCGGCTGCGAACGCTGTGGCCGGCGGTGAACCGCGCCTCCGTGCAGTGGAACATCGACTACCTGGCCGTGAAGCTACGGCTCAAGCCCGGCCCGGACACCGCCGACGCGGGACCGCGCCTCAACGGCAAGAAGGAGTCCCTGGTCTCGCTCGCCCTCCGCTTCGACCTCGTCCGCGAGGACGACCTGTCGGCCCTGGCGGCGCTGCCGGCCCCGACGGCCTCGACGGCTCAGGCGGCTCCGACCGCCCCGGCGGAGGAGCGATGAGCGTCGTCCCCCTCGACTCCTTCCCGCTCACCGTGGACCCGGGCTACCGGGTCGGCGGATGGACCGTCGGCCGGCCGCTCGGCGCCGGCGCCTTCGCCAGCGTGTACGCGGCGCAGCGGACCGCGGGCGAAGGCGAGAGCGACGGGGACCTCCCCGAGACGGCGGCGCTCAAGTTCCTGCCGACCGGCACGTGCACCCCGCGCGGACTGCGCCACCTCAAGGACCTCGCGGAGCGAGAGGTCGAGCTGCTGAGCCGGTTACGGGCCCCCCGGCTCGTCCGGCTGTACGAGACGCTCACCGTCGACGACCCCGGCAACCCGGAACTGGACGGCACCACCGTCCTCGTACTCGAAGCGGCCGAACGCTCCCTCCACGCTCTCCTGGCCGAGGCCGACACAAAGACCGATCCCGATACCAGGACCACCCCCCTCCCCGAAGGCCCCGCCCTCCTCGTGCAGATCTGCGAGGGCCTCCACCAGCTCCACGACGCCGGCTGGGTCCACGGCGACCTCAAACCGGGCAACGTGCTCCTGATGGCCGACGGCGGCGTACGGCTCGGCGACTTCAGCACCGCCTGCGAGCTGGAGGGCACCCACGCCTACGGTCCCGGGTTCGCCACGCCGGACTACACCCCGCCCGAGCTGCTCTGGCCCGAGACGGGCGCCCGCGGCGTCCGGGTCCGGCCGAGTGGCGACATCTGGGCCTTCGGCGTCCTCGCCCACCTCGTCCTCACCGGCACCCACCCGCTCCCCGGCGGCACCCCAGCCGCCCGCCGCGACGCCGTCCTCCGCTACGCCCGCGGCACCGAGGACCTGCGCCTCTCCCCCACTCTGCCCGAACCCTGGCGCCGGATCGTCGCCGACTGCCTCGGCCGCACCCACGAGTCCCGCGCCCCGCACGACGCCACCCTGCTCCTGGAGCGGGTACGGGAGGCGGCGCAGGGCCGACTGCCCCGGCGGCCCGGCCGTACGCGGGCACTGGTCCGCGGAACAGTGCTGGTCACGGCGGGTACGGCGCTCGGTCTCACCGCGGGCCTGATCGCCTGGGGCGGCGGGGGCCCGGAGCCGGGCTACGAACGCTGTACGCCCGGAGCCGTGTGCTTCTTCAGCCAGCGGGACGGCAAGGGCGAGATGTGCCTGTGGCAGGGCGGTGCGACGGACTGGGCCGCCGAGACGCGGTGTGCCTGGGCGAGCACCGGCCCGGTCGTCTCGGCGTACAACAACGGCTTCGGCCCCCAGGAGGGGACGGTGCTGCCGGACCTGGAGTTCTACACCGCGACCGGACACCGGCAGCTCCTCGGCTGCCTGCGCAAGGGAACCCGGATCGACTTCGCGGTGCCCGTGCGACCCCGCTCGCACGAGTGGGTCAAGCGGTGCACCGCACCCTCTGAGTTCTGAGTACGCGCGGGGCGGCGCGCACGGCGACGGTGGACTCCGCCCGAACCGAACCGAACCGAACCGAACGAACCGAACCCGAACGGAGGAAGTGTGTCCGCACGTATGACGTTCACGTTCACACCGCCACGCGCCGCCCTCGCGCTGCTCCTGGCCCTCGCGGCCGTCGCCCTCGGCCTCGCCGCCGCCACCGGCACCGCGCGAGCCGCCGCCCCGCCACCGGGGAAGCCCGACTTCCAGCTGCCCTTCGCCTGCGGGACGACATGGCAGCTCGACACCTGGGGGCACGACCCCGCCCTTGACATCATGGCCGAGGGCAACCCGGGTTCGGACGGCCGCCCCGTCTACGCGTCCGCGCCCGGCACGGTCTCCGCCGCGTACGTCCACCCCGGCTCCGGCAACACCCTCCAGATCAGCCACGGCAACGGCTGGTTCACGGCGTACTACCACCTCCAGGAGGCGCCGGAGACATTCGTCCGGGTGGGCCAGTCGGTCACTGGCGCCACCCGGATCGGCAGCATCGGCAAGTCGGGGAACGCACGCGACTGGGCCCACCTGCACTACGAGCAGCGCTACCGCGCCTCCGGCGACTTCACGTACGAGACCGACCGGGTTCCGGTCCACTTCGACGGCGTCGAGTACGGCGGTCCCGAGGCGGAGTGGCTCTCCGTCACCAGCAGGAACTGCTCTTCCCCGCAGGCGTGGGCGAACTGCCCGGCCGGCTACGTCTGCTTCTACTCCGGCACGGCCGGCACGGGCACGGTCTGCAAGACCGACGTGAACACCCCCAGCAGCCCCTGCGGCCTGCGGAAGTCCTACTTCAACAACGGCAACGCGCAGCCCGGTTACGACCACGCCTACGTCACCTTCGCCGAGGGCGGCTCCCAGTGCCTGCACCACGGCTGGACGGAGGGCCGCGGAGACTTCCCGTCGGGCGGCCGCACGATCAAGGCGGTGACCTGGGGCGGCGAATGCCCGTAGGGCTCCCCCGGGGACTTCCCTAGGAGTTACGAGGTACCCCGGGCCCGGCATCGGCCCCAAGGTGTGACTGCGCCGCGAAGGTGCGGCGCGGTCACAGGGGGGACCTGCGATGAGGTACTTGCTGGTGCGTGCGAGCGTGGTCGCCGCCGTTGTCGCGGCGGTGACGACCGGCTGCTCGAATCCGCCCACCCCGCCGGAGCGCGCTCCGACCCAGGCGGAGCAGCTGCGGATCTCCGACGCGACCGAGATCCTGATCCAGCAGTGCATGAACCGGGCGGGATTCTCGTACTGGACGAGCCCCCGGCTCGGTCTGGAGGAGAGCCGCTCGACCGGTTTCGTGAACGATGACGTGGAGTGGGCGCAGAAGCACGGCTACGGAAGCCGGATCCGGGACAAGGAGGACCGCGCCCGGCGGGCGAACCCGAACGGGACGTACCGGGCCGGGCTCTCCCCGCAGCGGCGTACGGCCTATGACAAGGCACTCGACGGCGGCCGCTCGGCGAGGATCCTGACCACCGAGATCCCCGGCGGCGGATCGATCCGCAAGCGACTCGGCGGCTGCGTCGAAGTAGTGGAGAAGGAGCTCTACGGCGATCCGGCGCGCTGGTTCCGAGCCGAGAAGCTCGCGGCCAACCTTCGTCCGTTGTACGTCCCCGCCCTGATGCGGGACGGGGAATTCGGGCGGGCACTCGCCGCCTGGGCGGCATGCATGCGGAGGTCCGGGCACGCCTACCCGGATCCGCCCGCAGCGCGCGACGCGGTGCCCCGTCTCTCCACCGGGGTCAGCCCTGACCGTGCCTTCGCCTTCGAGGTCTCGATCGCGGTCGCGGAGGCCCGCTGTGCCCGCGAGACATCGCTGAAGGACATCGGCCGGAAACGCGAGTCGCACTACGCGGGAGCGCTTCGCGACCGGTACGGAGACGCGGTCGACACCTACCGGAGGCTCCAGCACGACGCCTACAACCGGGCCACCCGCATCACGGGCCCGCGGGTCTGAACCGGACCCCAAAGACCTCCACGGCGTGCGCCGTGGATCAGCATGCCTCTGACGAGGCGGACCCAACAGGAGCGAAACATGAGCAAGTTCGGCACGTCCATCGCCGCACTCGGCCTCGCCGTCGCCGGCCTGGTCGCCCCCGCCACGGCGGCCCAGGCATCGGGCACCGGCGCCGCGAGCAACCACTGCAACGACATCTGGCCGGGCCGCAACGGCAACGTGTACGCCTACAACGACACCTACTGCTACGGATACCTCGGCAGCACCGCAGGTAACGACGCCGACTGGAACGCCTCGGGCAACGGGTTCACCGACGCGGGGGACAAGGCCTCGTCGGTGATGAACGCCGGCACTCTGGGCGGCAAGGACGTCGTGGCCTTCTACTACCTCAGCAACTACTCCGGCGGCTACGGCTGTCTCGCGCCGGGCGAGTTCTTCGTCGACGACCTGTCCCGGCCCGCGAACAACTTCACCAACGGCCGCAACATGAACAACCAGATCCGGTCCCACCAGTGGGTGTACCGGAACGCGTGCACGGACGACAGCATGATGGGGTGACCTCCCGCACGCACAGCGGCCCGCCGGTACCTCCCAGGTACCGGCGGGCCGTCCGCTGTCCGTCCGAGCCGGAGGATCAGTGGAAGAAGTGGCGCGTGCCCGTGAAGTACATCGTCACGCCCGCCTTCTTCGCCGCCTCGACGACCAGCTCGTCACGCATCGAGCCGCCCGGCTGCACGACCGCCTTCACGCCGGCCGCGGTGAGGATCTCCAGGCCGTCGGGGAAGGGGAAGAACGCGTCGGAAGCGGCGTACGAGCCGCGCGCCCGCTCCTCGCCCGCCCGCTCGACGGCCAGCTTCGCGGAGTCCACGCGGTTGACCTGGCCCATGCCGACGCCGACCGAGGCGCCGTCCTTGGAGAGCAGGATCGCGTTGGACTTGACCGCGCGGCAGGCCTTCCACGCGAAGGCCAGCTCGGCGAGCTCGTCGGCCGACAGGGCCTCGCCGGTCGCCAGGGTCCAGTTCGCCGGGTCGTCGCCCTCGGCCTGGAGGCGGTCGGTGACCTGGAGCAGCGCGCCGCCGTCGATCGGCTTGACCTCGACCGGGTTGGCCGGGCCGCCCTCGGCGCGCAGCACGCGGATGTTCTTCTTCTTGGCGAGGATCTCCACGGCGCCGTCCTCGTACGCCGGAGCGACGATGACCTCGGTGAAGATCTCCGCGACCTGCTCGGCCATCGCGACCGAGACCGGGCGGTTGACGGCGATGACGCCGCCGAACGCGGACAGCGGGTCGCAGGCGTGCGCCTTGCGGTGGGCCTCGGCGACGTCCGCGCCGACCGCGATGCCGCACGGGTTGGCGTGCTTGATGATCGCGACGCAGGGCTCGGTATGGTCGTACGCGGCCCGGCGCGCGGCGTCGGTGTCCGTGAAGTTGTTGTACGACATCTCCTTGCCGTGCAGCTGCTCGGCCTCGGCGAGGCCGCCCGTGCCGTCGACGTAGAGCGCGGCGCCCTGGTGCGGGTTCTCGCCGTAGCGCAGGACGTTGTTCCGCGTGTAGGTGGCGCCCAGGAAGTCGGGGAAGCCCGAGTCGTCGGCAGCGGCGTAGTCATCGGCGAACCAAGAGGCGACAGCCACGTCGTACGCGGCCGTGTGCTGGAAGGCCTCACCGGCGAGCCGCTTGCGCGCGGTCAGGTCGAAACCGCCCGCCTTGACGGCCGCGAGCACGTCCTCGTACCGCTCGGGGCTGGTCACGATCGCCACGGACGGGTGGTTCTTCGCGGCGGCGCGGACCATGGACGGGCCGCCGATGTCGATCTGCTCGACGCACTCGTCCGGGGTGGCGCCGGAGGCGACGGTCTCGCGGAACGGGTAGAGGTTCACGACGACCAGGTCGAAGGGCTCCACGCCCAGCTCGGCGAGCTGCGCGCGGTGCGACTCCAGGCGCAGGTCGGCGAGGATGCCGGCGTGCACGCGCGGGTGGAGGGTCTTGACGCGGCCGTCCAGGCACTCGGGGAAGCCGGTCAGCTCCTCGACCTTGGTGACCGGCACCCCGGCGGCGGCGATCTTCCCGGCCGTGGAGCCGGTGGAGACGAGCTCGACACCGGCCTCGTGCAGACCGCGGGCCAGCTCCTCCAGACCCGTCTTGTCGTAGACGCTGACCAGCGCGCGGCGGATGGGCTTAACGGTGTCCGTGTTCACCGACATGAACCTTTCGTCCCTCAATGCGATAGCCGTGCCGGGCGAGGCGCCCCACGACGTCGACGAGCAGCGAGCGCTCGACTTCCTTGATGCGCTCGTGCAGAGCGGCTTCATCGTCCGTCTCCCGCACCTCGACCACGCCCTGGGCGATGATCGGGCCGGTGTCGACACCGTCGTCGACGAAGTGGACGGTGCACCCGGTGACCTTCGCGCCGTAGGCGAGGGCGTCACGCACCCCGTGGGCACCGGGAAAACTGGGGAGCAGAGCCGGGTGGGTGTTGACGACCCGGCCGCCGAAGCGGGCGAGGAACTCCTTGCCGACGATCTTCATGAATCCGGCCGAGACGACGAGGTCCGGCTCGTACGCCGCCGTGGCCTCGGCCAGCGCCCGGTCCCACTCCTCGCGGGTGGCGTGGTCCTTGACCCGGCAGACGAAGGTCGGCAGCCCGGCGCGCTCGGCGCGCTCCAGACCGGCGATGCCGTCGCGGTCGGCACCCACGGCGACGATCTCCGCGCCGTACTCGGGGTCCGCGGCGATGCCGTCGAGGAGGGCCTGCAGATTGGTACCGGAACCGGAGACCAGGACGACGAGGCGGGCGGCAGCCACTGGGTCACTCTTTCCGTGGTGTTTGTGCGGTCGTACGAACGAATCGTGCCGCTCGATACGGGGAACCCTACGAATGGCTCGACCGTCAGCAACGATACCGGCACACCGGACGGCCCCCACGGGACGGGGGCGGAGCAGGGCGGTAGCGTCAGGGGCCGACGCCCGAAGAACAGCGGGCGGCGGCCGACGAAGAGCGGGCCGCGGCGGACGAACCGCGGGCCGCGGCAGGACAGCAGCAGACGAGACAGCAGCGGAGACCACGGGTGCGGACGTGGTCACGACGACAGAGGGAAGACGTTCAGCAGATGCCGGAACGCCAGTCCACGGACGACAACAACCCGTTCGCGCCGCCGCCCGAGGGCAGGCCGGATCAGCCGTGGCAGCCGCGGCGACCGGAGGGTTCGGACGACGAGACGTCCGGGAACTCCGGCTCGTCGGGGCCGTCCGACGGCCGCTGGAGCCCCCAGCAGCCGGGACCCTCGAACGACGGCTTCGGCCGCAGGCCCGAGCGCCAGGGGGGCGGTCAGGGTGGCCCCGAGGGCGGCCAGGGTGGGCCCCGGCTCCGCTGGGACCCCACGGACCCGGCGCAGCGGCGGGCGCGGTACGCGATCCTCGCGGGCATGTGGGCCTTCTTCTTCGCGATCTTCGAGATCCCGGAGCTGGCGCTGCTGCTCGGCGCGCTCGGCCTCTACTGGGCGATCAGCTCGCTGCGCATGAAGCCGAAGCCCGCGGCGGAGCTGTCGCCGACGTCACAGCCGACGGCCGCGCCGGCGGACCGGCCCGCCGGCGCGGGAGCGGGAACGACGCCGCAGGGCCCCTCCGGGGCGACCCCGGTGCGCGCGATGCGGACCGCCGCGATCAGCGGCCTGGTCGCGGCGAGCGTGGCCCTGATGATCGTCGCGGTCGGCTTCACGATGAAGCTCGTCTACAGCGACTTCTACGAGTGCCGCGACGACGCCCTCACCCACGCGGGCCAGCTGGCCTGCAACGACCTCCTGCCGAAGCCGCTGCGCGCGGGCTTCGGCGTCAGGGAGTAGGACCGGCGGGTCCGCCGCCCTCGGGACGGGCCGGGGGCGGCGGCGCGGGCTCCCAGGCCGCCGGGAGGTAGTCGTACGGCTCGAAGGCGGAGTCGCCGTACGGGTCGTCGAGGCCGAGGTCGGCGCCGGAGGTCGCGCCCGCGGGTGCGCTCTGCGCTGCCGGGGCCGGGTGTACGGGGCCGGGCCCGGGTACGGCTCCGGCGGCGCCACCGGACGCGGGCCCGGCCGCCGCTCCGGCACCCGGTCCGACGCCGTCCGCCGCCATGGGTCCGGCTCCCGGCCCCGGTCCGGCACCGGCTCCCGCCCCTGAACCGGCGTCCGCCGCAGCTCCTCCCGCCACCGACGCCTCGGCCGCGACTCCCACCGACGCCCCCACCAGCCGGGCGCCCGCCATCGCACCCTGCCCCGGTGCCGGGACCGACCGGCGCGGCGCCCGGGGTACGCGGCGGCCCCAGGCCCGTACGCCCAGGGCCACCGGGACCCCCACGCACACGCCCCACAGCACCGCCGCCGCCCCCGTCTGCCACCACACCGGGCCGAACGCCGAGAGGCGCCCGCTGCCGAGCGGGCCGCCCGCCGCGCCCGCGAGGACGGCGACGGCCGCCCCGCAGCCCCAGGCCGCGCCCAGCGCCGTGAGGGCGGTGTCGCGGGCCGCCCAGGTCCGCGCCGAGCGGCCCACACAGCGGCCCTGGAGCACGGCGGCGGCCAGCGGAACGGCCACGGCCGTCCAGTGCGGCCACTCCCCGCGCCCCTCGGCGGGCAGCGCCGCGAGCAGCGGGAACGGCGGCACGGCCGGGTCCCCGACGAGACCCAGCGGGGTGGCGAGCGCGCCGGTGCCGAGGGCGAACCCCGGCCCGAGCCCGTACGCGGCGCCCCACACGGCCATGTTCGGGAGCAGCGCAAGCACGAGCAGCAGGACCGCCACCCGTCCGGACCACTCCCCCGTGAGAGCCGCGTACGCCGCCTGCGCCTCGTTCGCGTGCCAGGCCAGTGAGACCGCCGCGGCCACCGCGCCGCCGGCCGACAGGGTCAGGAGGCCGAATCCCGTCGCGCGCAGGGCGACGGCGGCCTGCCGCTGACCGGGCAGCGGGCGGCCGAGCGCGGTCCACACCCCGGCTCCCGCCGCGGCCGTGACGACGGCGGGCAGCCAGAGCCCGGCGCTCACGAGGCCGGCGGGAAGCGGGCCGCTCTCGCTGTAGACCACGACCACGGCCGCGACCAGCAGGTATCCCCCGGCGACGGCGGCGACGGCGCCCCCGGCGGAGGGGGACGGCCGGTCGTCGTCGCCGCCGTCGAGGGTGTCGCGGGCGGCCCGGTGGACGAGCCAGACGGGCAGGACGGGCAGGAGCAGCGGCACGATACCGAGGGGCGCGGGCAGACCGGTCAGGGTGTCCGTACGGACGAGGTCGACGCCGTGGGCGAGCAGCCAGAGCCCGGCGGCCAGGTGCAGGGCGCCTCCGGCGCCGCCGTCGGGGTACGGGGAGCTGATCCAGGCCGCGACCACGAGGACCGCGAGGGCCCCGAGACCGAGCCCGGCGGCGACCCCGCCCCGGACACAGGCGGTGGCCAGGGCGGCGGAACGACCGCCCTGGACCAGGGGGTGTTCGGTCGGATGGGTCACGGGGTCATGCTGCCAACGACACGCGCTTTTGCCGCGTAACAGGCAAACCTCCGTTGTGTCGCTCAAGATACGTTTATGTACTTTTCCGCCCAGAGCAGCTCTGCGGGAGGTCGACGCCGATGAGCCGGAGCACCGCGGATTCCGCATCCGCCGTCACCCTGCCGACCCCGAAGGAGCGGCGCAGGTTGCGTGAGGCCCTCGCCCTGAGCGAGGAGCAGGTCGCCGAGGCCATGGGCGTCACGAAGGCCACGGTCAGAGCGTGGGAGACGGGGCGCTCGACGCCCCGGGGCCGCAAGCGCGAGGCGTACGCGAAGCTGCTCGGCACGGACGGGCCCGAGGGCTCGGACGAGCGCAGCCCCGCGCCGCCGCAGGCACAGGGGCAGTCCCAGGCACAGGCGCAGGCGCAGGCGCAGGGGCAGTCCCAAGCCCCGTCCCACGCCCAGACCTACCCCCACCCCCACGCCCAGACCCCGTCCTTCCTGAAGCCGCCCGCGCGGGTTCAGGCCGCCGAGTCCGCCGGTGTCCGGCCCAAGGCCACCGCCAAGCGGGCCGGACGGCCGCCGAAGGCCCCCTCGCCTGCCCCCGCCATCACCTCCGGCCCCGCCCGCAAGGGCGCCCCGAAGCCGCAGGAGCGGCTGAAACCGGTACCGGCGGACGCGGCGGCCCCCACCCCCGCGCCGGCGCCGGCGCCGGCGCCGGCGCCCTCCGAGGCGCCGTCGCTCACGCCCGAGCAGGCCTTCGACGCGCTCTACGCGCACGCCGCCCCCGGCCTCGTCCACCAGACCTATCTGCTGACCGGCCGCCGCCGGCTCTCCCGCGAGGCCGTCGAGTACGCCTTCCAGCACGCCTGGCGGCACTGGCCCGAGGTCGCCGTCGACCCGGACCCGGTCGGCTGGGTGCGCGCGACGGCCTACGAGTACGCCCTCTCCCCCTGGCACCGGCTGCGCCGCGCCCACAAGCACCCCGACGCCCCGCCGACGGAGGCGAACCGGCGCGCGCTGCTCTCCGCGCTCCTCGAACTGCCGCCGCCGTACCGCCGTACCGTCCTGCTGTACGACGGGCTCGGCCTCGACCTGCCGGAGACGGCGGCCGAGACCGAGGCCAGTACCCCCGCCGCCGCCAACCGGCTGCTGCACGCCCGGACCGTCCTCGGGCGGCGGATTCCCGAGCTGGCCGAGCCGGAGGTCCTGCACCGGCGGCTCGGCGCGCTGGTCTCGGAGGCGCCGACGGCGACCCTCCCGGCCGCCCGTACCGTCCGCACGGGCAGCGACCGGCTGATCCGGACGTGGACGCGGGCGGTGCTGGGGGTGACGGCGGTCCTCATCGGCGTCACCGGCTTCACGGCGGCGACCGCGCCGACCCGGTACATCCCCGTCAACGCCCCCGGCGAGACCGTCAACGGCGTGCCGGTGCGCGGCGGTCCGCAGAAGCTCCGCCCGGAGGACGTGGAGCTCCGCGAGAAGCTGCGCTCCCAGCCGAACCCGGGTCCGGAACGGCTGCTTCCTGCGGCCGAGTAACCCGGCACACACGTGAGCGGGCCCCGCCCCCACCCGGTTTCCCGGGAGGGGCGGGGCCCGCTCACGTACTGCCTGTCAGGCTGCTGTGCGTTTCAGCCCGTTCAGCCCGCGAGGATGGCGCGCGCCAGCTTGGCCGTCTCGGTCGGCGTCTTGCCGACCTTGACGCCGGCGGCCTCGAGGGCCTCCTTCTTCGCCTGGGCGGTGCCGGAGGAGCCGGAGACGATGGCGCCGGCGTGGCCCATGGTCTTGCCCTCGGGCGCGGTGAAGCCCGCGACGTAGCCGACGACCGGCTTGGTGACGTTGGCCTTGATGAAGTCGGCCGCACGCTCCTCGGCGTCGCCGCCGATCTCACCGATCATGACGATCAGGTCGGTGTCGGGGTCCGCCTCGAACGCCGCGAGGGCGTCGATGTGCGTGGTGCCGATGACCGGGTCGCCACCGATGCCGACGGCGGACGAGAAGCCGATGTCACGGAGCTCGTACATCATCTGGTACGTCAGCGTGCCGGACTTCGAGACCAGGCCGATGCGGCCCGGCTTCGTGATGTCGCCCGGGATGATGCCGGCGTTGGACTGGCCCGGGGTGATGAGACCGGGGCAGTTCGGGCCGATGATGCGGGTCTTGTTGCCCTTCGACTGCGCGTACGCCCAGAAGGCGGCGGAGTCGTGGACGGCGATGCCCTCGGTGATGACGACCGCGAGGGGGATCTCGGCGTCGATCGCCTCGACCACGGCGGCCTTGGCGAAGGCCGGCGGGACGAAGAGGACCGAGACGTTGGCGCCGGTCTCCTTCATCGCCTCGGCGACGGAGCCGAAGACCGGGACCTCGGTGCCGTCGAAGTCGACGGTCGTGCCGGCCTTGCGCGGGTTCACGCCACCGACGATGTTGGTGCCGTCACCCAGCATGAGCTTGGTGTGCTTCATGCCCGTGGCACCGGTCATGCCCTGGACGATGACCTTGCTGTCCTTGGTCAGGAAGATAGCCATGGTGTTCTGACCTCGTCCCTTACTTCGCAGCCGCGAGCTCGGCGGCCTTGTCGGCCGCGCCGTCCATGGTGTCCACGCGCTGCACGAGCGGGTGGTTCGCGTCCGACAGGATCTTGCGACCCAGCTCCGCGTTGTTGCCGTCGAGGCGCACGACCAGCGGCTTGGTGACCTCGTCGCCACGGGAGGCGAGGAGCTCCAGGGCCTGGACGATGCCGTTGGCGACCTCGTCACAGGCGGTGATGCCACCGAAGACGTTGACGAACACGGACTTGACGTCCGGGTCGCCCAGGATGATCTCCAGGCCGTTCGCCATGACCTCGGCGGAGGCGCCGCCACCGATGTCGAGGAAGTTGGCCGGCTTCACGCCGCCGTGGTTCTCACCGGCGTACGCGACGACGTCCAGGGTCGACATGACCAGGCCGGCGCCGTTGCCGATGATGCCGACCTCGCCGTCGAGCTTGACGTAGTTGAGGTTCTTGGCCTTGGCGGCAGCCTCGAGCGGGTTGGCTGCGGCCTTGTCCTCGAGCGCCTCGTGGCCGGGCTGACGGAAGTCGGCGTTCTCGTCGAGAGACACCTTGCCGTCCAGCGCCAGGATGCGGCCGTCCTTGGTCTTCACCAGGGGGTTGACCTCGACGAGGAGCGCGTCCTCGGCGACGAAGGTGTCCCACAGGGTCACCATCGCCTCGGCGACGCCCTCGGCCACCTCGGCCGGGAACTTCGCCAGGGCCACGATCTCGCGGGCCTTCTCGATGTTCACGCCGTCGACGGCGTTGACCGGGACCTTCGCGAGGGCCTCGGGGGTCTTCTCCGCGACCTCCTCGATGTCCATGCCGCCCTGCACCGACGCCATGGCGAGGAAGGTGCGGTTGGTGCGGTCGAGGAGGTACGAGACGTAGTACTCCGCCTCGATCTCCGGGGACAGCTCGGCGATCATCACCTTGTGGACCGTGTGGCCCTTGATGTCCATCCCGAGGATGTCCGTCGCGCGAGCGACGGCCTCGTCCGGGGTGGCGGCCAGCTTCACGCCGCCGGCCTTGCCGCGGCCGCCGACCTTCACCTGCGCCTTGACGACCGACTTGCCGCCAAGACGCTCGGTGGCCTCGCGCGCCGCCTCAGGCGTGTCGATGACTTCACCGGCCAGCACCGGTACACCGTGCTTGGCGAAGAGGTCCCTCGCCTGGTACTCGAACAGGTCCACGCGCGTCCGTCCCTTTTCTGATGATCGCGGTTCGTTGTCTGCGTGGGCGTGCCGCGAAGGGCAACGTGACTGCACTGTCACAAGGGAGGCGCACACGGTTGTCCGTGGACGCGGCATGTCCGTCTCGCAGGTTATCGCCGTGGGACGTGGGTCCCTAAATCGCAGGTCACAACGGAGCGGTGATACGGGTCACAGATCGTAGGGGCGAGGGGGCCGTCCGTAGGGGGCGGCGGGCGGGGGCGGGGGGCGTGCACGGCAGGTGGGGCTTGGGCTCCCGCCCCCTCACGGCGCGCCGGAACGCAGGGTGAGGGCCGTTCCGAAAGGGGTGTGATATGGGACTCAGTCACCCTGCGGGCACCCGTGCGGGTGGTCGGGGGCTACGGATTCCGCACCTGGGGCGCTCGGGCCGCGGGCGCCGGTCGGGGGCGAGCGGGCCGGCCGGCCTGGCCACGGGTATCGGTCAGGTGCGGGCAGGCCGGTCACGCCTCGGGTATCGGCAGCGGGCGCTTCTCCAGGGCCGCCGCCATCACCTCCGGGAACAGGTCGGGGGTGCAGGCGAAGGCCGGCGCCCCGAGCGCGGCCAGCGCCGCCGCGTGGTCGCGGTCGTAGGCCGGGGCGCCCTCGTCGGAGAGCGCGAGCAGCGCCACGAACTGGACCCCGGAGGCCTTCATCGCCGCGACCCGCTTCAGCATCTCGTCGCGGATGCCCCCCTCGTACAGGTCGCTGATGAGGACGACGACCGTGTCGGCGGGCCGGGTGATCTTCGACTGGCAGTGGGCGAGCGCCCGGTTGATGTCCGTACCGCCGCCCAGCTGGGTGCCGAACAGGACGTCGACCGGGTCGTCGAGCCGGTCGGTCAGGTCGACGACGGCCGTGTCGAAGACGACCAGCCGGGTGGCGATCGACCGCATCGACGCGAGCACCGCGCCGAAGACGGAGGCGTACACGACGGAGGCGGCCATCGAGCCCGACTGGTCGATGCAGAGCACGACCTCCTTGCGGACCGCCTGGGAGGCCCGCCCGTGGCCGACGAGCCGCTCGGGGACGATCGTGCGGTGCTCGGGCAGGTAGTTCTTGAGGTTGGCGCGGATCGTACGGTCCCAGTCGATGTCCCGGTGGCGGGGCCGGCTGATCCGGGCGGAACGGTCGAGCGCGCCGGTCAGGGTCGCGCGGGTACGGGTGGCGAGGCGCTTCTCCAGCTCGTCGACGACCTTGCGCACGACGATCCGCGCGGTCTCCCTGGTCGTCTCGGGCATGGCCTTGTGGAGGGAGAGCAGGGTGCCGACGAGGTGCACGTCCGCCTCGACGGCCTCCAGCATCTCCGGCTCCAGGAGGAGCGTGGCGAGGCCGAGGCGGTCGATCGCGTCGCGCTGCATGATCTGGACGACGGAGCTGGGGAAGTACGTACGGATGTCGCCGAGCCAGCGGGCGACGGAGGGTGCGGAGGCACCGAGCCCGGCCGAACGGTCCCTCCCGGCGCGGTCCCCGCCCTGGCCCTGGCGGCCGTAGAGCGCGGTGAGGGCTCCGTCCATGGCGGCGTCCGTACCGGCGAGCGCCCGCCCGGTGCCGTCGGCCTCCCCTCCCCCGAGGACGAGCCGCCACCGCCGCAGCCGCTCGTCACCGTCGTCGGGGCGGGCGCCGGGGGCGGCGGTGTGAGGGGTGGTGGCGAGGGGGCCGGTGGCACCTGCGGCCAGAGGGGCGGTGGTGGCCAGGGTGGCGGTCGGGTCCGTGGTCATACGGGGGCCTCCTTGCCGGGGACGAGGTGCGGGCCGGGCTGCGGGTCGGGGTGCGGGCCGAGGACGAGGTGGAGGAGGGGCAGTACGGCGTCCGCCCGCTCCCGGTCGAGCGTCGGGGCGAACCCCGGTGTGCCCGGCGCGGTGTGCCCGGGGCCGCCGGAGCCCGGTCCCCGGGCGGCCAGCTCGCCGAGGGTGCGGCGCACCCCCGGCTCGTACGCCGAGAAGGTCCGGCGCAGCAGCGGCAGGACGTCGGTGAACGCCTCGGCGGGAACGCCCGTGAGCCAGTCGTCGAGCAGGCCGAGGAGCCGTTCGTCGTGGACGAGGAGCAGGCCCCCGCCCGACGCGCCGCCGACGAAGCCATCGATCCAGGCGGCGGCGTCGGGCGGCGGCGTGCCGGGCGAGAGGGCCCTGCTCATCAGCAGGGCCGCCTCGTCCTCGGCGAGCCGTCCCTCGTCGAGGAGGAGCCGGGCGGCCCGGCCGCGCAGGACGCCCGGTATCCGGTCGCGGTCCGCGAGGCGCCGCAGGACGCCCGCCCAGCGCTCGGTGAGCCCGTCCGCGCCGGGCAGCAGACCGAGGGACCGGTGCACCTCGTCGATCCGCTCGCGCATGGCGGCGGCCGCGTCGGCGTCGAGTCCGGCGCAGGCGGGCGGCAGCCCCACGCAGATCCGCTCCGCGAGTCCGGCGGCGACCTCGGCGAGGGCCGCCGTGTCGGTGCCCCGCACGTCGCCGTAGCGCAGGGAGCGGGCGAGGGCCGGGAGTGCCTGGGCGAGGTGGGCGACGTCGGTGTCGAGCGCGGCCCGGTCGGCGAGCGCGCGCATCACGACGGGCAGCGCGTCGGCGAGCCCGGCGAGCAGGCACTGCTCGGCGAGGGCGGTGATGTCGGCGAGGCCGGTCGCCGCCACGGCCAGGGACCGGGCCCTGGCGGTGGCGGCCGCCTCGACGGTGGTGCCCCAGACCCCGGCCTCGGCGACCTGGACGTGCAGCTCGGGCTCCCACCGCAGCCGCCAGCCCTCCCGGAAGGTGCCGGTGCCGGAACGGCCGGCGGCCGGTGCGCCCCAGTCGACGCCGAGGAGCCGCAGCCGGTGCAGCAGACGGCTGCGCTCGCCGTCCGTGTCCTTGCGGAGGTCGAGGTCGAGCTCGCGTTCGTGCGCCTCGGGCTTGAGGCGCAGGGTGCGCTGACGGCGGGCCAGGTCGCGCTGGAGGGGGACGGCGGGGGCGCCGTCGGGGACCTCGCCGAGCACGTCGCCGACGACGAGACGGTCCCGGACGAGGTCGAGCGGGACGTCGGAGCCCTCGCAGAGCACCGCGCGGATCGCGTCGGTCGTCTCGTCGAGCCCGGGGAGCGGCCGGCCGCGCAGGGCGGCGAGGGTGTCGGCGAGCCGGACGGCCTCGATGACGTGGGCGGAGGAGACGAGGTGGTCCTCGGCCCTGAGGAGTCCGGCGACCTTGGTCATCCAGCGCTCGACGGGCCGGTCGGGGGCGGCGAAGAGGTGGGCGTACCAGCCGGGCGCCTCGATGCCCGCGCCGTACCCCGAGCGGCGGGCGAGCCTGCGGTGGGTCCAGGGGACCCAGGTCATCTCGGTCTTCACCTTGGGCAGGCCCTTGAGCAGGGCCCGGTCGGCGGCGACGGTCGTCCGCCGGGTGAGGGCGGGGACGTGCCAGGCGCCGCAGACGACGGCGACGGCCTCGCCGTACTCCTTGCGGGCGGCGCGGAGCTGGAGCCGCATGTACGCCTCGCGGACCAGGTCGCGGGGGTGGCCGCCGTGCCCGTACGCCTCCCGGAGCGCGCCCATGGCCTCGGCGAGCGCCTCGAACGGGGCGGTGGGGTCGGCGTCGCCGCGCAGTTCGACGACGTCCTCCCACCAGCGCTCGGCGTCCTCGTACCCGGCGGCCCCGGCGAGTTCGGCGACCGGATCGATGCGCAGTCCGCTCCCGGAGACCTCGTCCTCCCCGTCGTCCCAGGTGGGGTCGGCGGCGGCGAGGCTGTGGGCGGCGGGCAGGTCGATGAAGCGGACGGCGGCGCCCCGGTCGAGGGCCCAGCGGATCGCGACCCACTCGGGCGAGAACTCGGCCATGGGCCAGAACGCGGCCCGTCCCGGGTCGTCCACGGCGTGGGCGAGCAGAGCGACCGGCGGGCGCATGCCGGGGTCCCCGGCGAGCGCCACGAGCGCGTCGGCCTCGGCGGGCCCCTCGACGAGCACCACGGCGGGCTTCTCCGCGTCCAGCGCGGCCCGCACGCCCCGCGCGGACCCGGGCCCGTGGTGCCGCACCCCGAGCACGAGCGGCCCACCGACGCGCGCGGAACGGGGGGTGCCCTCGGCACGGGCGGCAGGAACGGAGGCTCCGGCGGCAGGACCGGCCCCCGGCCCGGAGGTCGGCTCACCGCCGGCACCGCCCCCCGGCCCGGAGGTCCACTCGCCCCCGGCGGCGGGAACGGACCCGCCGGTCCGCTCCGCCCCCGTGACCGTCCCGAGGACCGCCCCGGCGGCCACGGCGGCGGCCGTCATGCGCTCACCTCGCGGCAAGCGCGGTAGAAGTCCTTCCAGCCGTCTCTCTCCCTGACCACCGTCTCCAGGTACTCCTGCCAGACGACCCGGTCGGCCGCCGGGTCGCGGACGACCGCGCCGAGGATGCCCGCCGCGATGTCCGCGGGCCGCAGCACCCCGTCGCCGAAGTGGGCGGCGAGCGCGAGTCCGCCGGTCACGACGGAGATCGCCTCGGCCGTCGAGAGCGTCCCCGAGGGGGACTTGACCCGGGTCCGTCCGTCCGTGGTGACCCCGTCCCGCAGCTCGCGGAAGACGGTGACGACCCGGCGGATCTCGTCCACCCCCTCAGGGACGGCCGGCAGTTCCAGGGAACGCCCGAGCTGCTCGACACGGCGAGCGACGATGTCGACCTCGGCCTCGGGGGTCGCGGGCAGCGGCAGCACGACCGTGTTGAAGCGGCGGCGCAGCGCGCTGGAGAGTTCGTTGACGCCTCGGTCGCGGTCGTTGGCCGTGGCGATCAGGTTGAACCCGGGGACGGCCTGGATCTCCTGGCCCAGCTCGGGGACGGGCAGGGTCTTCTCGGACAGGATCGTGATGAGCGTGTCCTGCACGTCGGCGGGGATGCGGGTCAGTTCCTCCACCCGGGCCGTCATGCCCTGGGACATGGCGCGCATGACGGGGCTCGGCACGAGCGCGTCGCGGCTGGGGCCGTGGGCGAGGAGCCGGGCGTAGTTCCACCCGTACCGGATGGCCTCCTCGGGGGTGCCGGCGGTGCCCTGCACGAGGAGGGTGGAGTCGCCGCTGACGGCGGCGGCGAGGTGCTCGGAGACCCAGGTCTTGGCGGTGCCGGGCACCCCGAGCAACAGCAGCGCCCGGTCGGTGGCGAGCGTGGTGACGGCGACCTCCACGATGCGGCGCGGTCCCACGTACTTGGGCGTGATCACCGTCCCGTCGGGGAGGGTGCCGCCGAGGAGATAGGTGGCGACGGCCCACGGCGAGAGGCGCCAACGGGCGGGCCGGGGCCGGTCGTCGGCCGCGGCGAGCGCGGCGAGTTCGTCGGCGAAGGCGTGCTCGGCGTGCGGCCGCAGGGCCTCGGCGGCGGCCTGCGTCCGCCCCGTTCCGGTGTCCGTCTCGACACCGGAACCGGGCTTCGCGATGGTTTCGGGCACGGTCATGGATCCCCCTCCAGATCGTTCGACCTGCTGTGCGATCCACCGTGCACCATGGCACTGACAATCGGATGTCACCGCTGGTCAGGGCCGGTTGGAGGGGTGAGGGGGCGTCAGCCCACGACGGGGGACACGGCCACGCAGCCGCCGGCCATCGCCTGCTCGGCCTTGGCCTCCTTGATGACCTTGCCCTGGTAGATGACCTTGCAGGTGAGGTCGGAGGGGTCGAGCGAGATCGGCATGACGGCCGGCGGCATGATGCCCTTCAGCTTCACCGTCTTCTTCCACGGGGTCGCGGGCTTCTTCTCCGTCTCGACCTTCGGCGCCATCGCGGTGCCGTCACCGGCGTGGTAGTCGATGGACTCCACGGCCTTTCCGGTGACCTCGTAGGTGACCTCGTAGGACTCGTTCACGGACTTGTCGACCTGGTCGGCGGCCTTCTCCGCGGCCTCCGAGCAGGCGCCGAGGCCGAGGGCGAGTCCGGCGACGGTGAGGGCCGAGACGGCGGTGCGGACGGTGCGCTTCATGGGGGTCCCCCTGGACGCGTGGTGTGGATCGGTTGGTCCGCGCAGGCAACCTTAAAGGGATGGCAAAGTCAAATCCTTCCCGACCCCTCCCGCATCGGCCAACTCCCAGGCCAGGGGCATTGTCAGTGCCTCCCCCTACCGTCGAGGACATGAATGCCATGGGGGTGCGCTGGACCGCCGAGCAGGTGCTTGCACTGGCTCCTGACGAGGCGTCGCGCAGAGCGGGAAGCAAGCTGGGCACGGCCGGGCCGTGGTCCGGGACCGGGCGTGCCGAGGGTGCCGTCTGGGGCCTGTGCAAGGGCAGCGGCCGCACGCCGTACCGGACGGTCGTCGACACCACGGGACCGGCGTACCACTGCAGTTGCCCGAGCCGGAAGTTCCCCTGCAAGCACGCGCTCGGACTGCTGCTGCTCCAGGCCTCGGAGGCGACGGCGGCCGAGGAGGCCACCGCGCCCGACTGGGCCGGGACGTGGCTCGAAGGACGTCGCGGGCGCGCCGCGAGCGCGGCGGCCCGCCGGGCCGAGGGCGGCGGGGCCGAAGCCCCGGCGGACCCGGAGGCGGCGCGCCGCAGGGCCGAGCGCAGGGCGGCCCGGATCACCTCGGGCGCCCAGGAGCTGGAGCAGCGGCTCGCCGATCTGCTGCGCGGAGGGCTGGCGTCGGCGGAGCGTTCGGGGTACGGCCTGTGGGAGGAGACGGCGGCGCGCATGGTGGACGCCCAGGCGCCGGGCCTCGCGGGCCGGGTGCGGGAGCTGGGGGCGATACCGGGCTCGGGCCCCGGCTGGCCGGTACGGCTTCTCGAGGAGTGCGCGCTGACCCATCTGCTCGACCGCGCCTGGCTGGGCGCCGAACGGCTGCCGTCGGCGTTCGCGACGACGGTACGGACCCGGGTGGGCCTCGCGGCCCCCGCCGACGGCCCGGCGGTCCGCGACCGGTGGCACGTCCTCGCGCAGTACGACGCGGGCGACGCCCGGCTGACCACCCGGCGCATCTGGCTGCACGGCACGACGACCGGGCGCACCGCGCTCCTGCTGTCGTACGGGGCGGCCGGCCGCGCACCCCAACTGGCGCTCCCGGTGGGCGCGGTGCTCGACGGGGAGCTGACGCCGTACGCGGGCTCCGGCCGGCTGCGGGCCGAGCCGGGCGAGCGGTTCGTGCCGGTCGCCTCGTCCGCCGCGCCACCGCCGGGCGGCCCGGTGGGCGCGGCGCTCGACGCGTACGGGCGGGCGCTGCGGGAGGACCCGTGGCTGGACTCCTGGCCGGTGACCCTGAGCGGGGTCGTGCCCACGCGCGCGGAGTACGGCTGGCAGCTCGCCGACGCGAACGGCCGCGAGGCACTACCCCTGACGCCCGCCGCCCAGTCCCGGCCGGGCCTCTGGCGCCTCGTCGCCCTGTCGGGCGGCGGCCCGCTGACGGTCTTCGGCGAGTGCGGGCACCGGGGATTCACACCACTCGCGGCGTGGGCTCCGGAGGCGCCGGACGAGACGGTTCCTCTCATATGACCGCTGGGACCAGTAGGACTGCTGGGACCAGTGGGACTGCTGGGGCCACCGGCACCACTGGCACCACCAGCACTACCAGCACCACCAGCACCACTGGGACCACCCGGACCGCTACGACCGACCACCACCGCCCGCCGACCGACCGGAGGACCTCGATGGAAACGGACCCGAAGACCCCCGACGGCATGCTTCTCACCGCGGACGCCGACGCGGACACGGGCTCAGGCGCGAGCACAGGCGCAGACGTCGGAACGGACGAGGCCGGCGTCTGGGAGGAGCTCGTCACCTCGGCGCTGCTCGGCACGGACCGGCGCACGCCCACCGGCGTGGCCGGTTTCGGCGCGGTGCCCGGCGCCGACCTGCCGGGGGCCCTGCTCGACGCCGCCGCGCTGCACACCGTACGGCGCAGGGCGGGCCTGCGCCCCGGACCCGCCGCACCGCCGCCGGAGCCCGCGCCCGAGGACCCTCGCGGTCTCCTGCCCGAGGCGGCGAGGCGGCGGCTGGACCAGCTGCTCGCCGGCCGGGCCGCACCCTCCCCGGCCGGCCGGCGCGGTTCCGCTCCCGACCTCGCCGAACTGCTCCCCCAGTGGCTGACGCTCGCCAACCGGCACGGCTACAAGGCGCCGTCCGCCTCCCTTCCCGCCCTCCTCGACGCGGCCCGCGCCCGTACCGATCTGCGCCCCCAGGCCCTTCGGCTGGCGGGGCCGCGCGGTCTGTGGCTGGCCCGGCTCAACCCCGAGTGGCGGTTCGCGCTGCGGGGTGCGGGTGCGGGAGGCGCGCTCCCGGACCTCGGGGACCCGGAGGGCGTACGCACCCTGTGGGACGAGGGCCTGTTCGCCGAGCGGGTCGCCCTGCTCGCGGCCGTGCGCGCCGAGGACCCGGCCGCCGGACTCGCCCTGCTCGCGTCCACCTGGTCCGCCGAGCGGGCGGAGGACCGGCTGATGTTCCTGGACTCGCTGCGGGGCGGGCTCTCCGACGCGGACGAGGAGTTCCTGGAGGCGGCCCTCGGCGACCGCAGCCGCAACGTCCGTACCACCGCCGCCGAACTTTTGTCCGCCCTGCCGGCCTCGGCCCTCGCCGGCCGGATGGCCGACCGCGCCGTCTCGTGCGTAGGCCTCGACCGAACCGCGCCGTCGCCGGCGGTCACCGTCGAGGCCCCGCACGAGTGCGACACGGCCATGCAACGGGACGGGCTGGTCGCGACGCCCCCGGCGGGGCGCGGCGAGCGGTCCTGGTGGCTCGGCCAGCTCGTCGAGGCGGCCCCGCTGTCCTGCTGGCCGCCCCGGTTCGGGGGACGCGGCCCGGAGGAGATCGTGGCGCTGCCGGTCGGCGACGACTGGCAGGCCGAACTGCACGCGGCCTGGTGCCGGGCGGCCGTACGGCAGCGGGACGCGGCCTGGTCGCGCGCGCTGCTCGGCGCGCCGGCTGATCCGCCCGCGACGGGCCCGGGCACGTCGTCGCTCGCGGAGCGGGCCCAGCTCCTGTCGACGCTGCCCCCGGAGGAACGGGCGCTCTGGGTCGCCGCGTTCGTCGCCGCGCACGGTCTTTCGGAGGCGTTCCAGCTGCTCGGCGTGTGCGAGGTGCCGTGGGCGGAGCCGCTCGGCGGCGCGGTGGTCGACGCGCTCGACATCGCGCGGGACGCGGGCAGTTATCCGTGGAGCTTCAGCGGGGTGATGGGCCTCGCGGAGCGCTGCCTCGCCCCGGAGGCGGCCCGGCAGCTGGAGTCCCTGACGGCCCGGCCGGACGAGGCCGAGGACGTGTCCCCCGGCGCGGGCGGCTACTGGTCCGAGGCGTTCCAGCGGCTGGTCTCGACGCTCCGGCTGCGCGAGGCGATGAGAGCCGAACTCACGGGACCGGCCCCGGACGCTCCGGTCACCCCGTAGCCCCGGACCGGAGACGACCCGCAGGCTGCCGGGCCACAGCCCGGAGACGTCCCGGACACGCCGAAGGGCCCTCCCCGAAGGGAGGGCCCCGAAAGCGCGTCCCGAAAGCGCGTCCCGAAAGCGAGGTCCGCGACAGCGGGTCCCGAAGGGTTACGCCGCCACGCGGACGTTCGCGTTCACCCAGTCGACGATGGACGCGGTCGTGGCGCCGGGCGTGAAGATCTCCGCCACGCCCTTCTCCTTCAGCGGCGCGATGTCCGCCTCCGGGATGATGCCGCCGCCGAAGACCTTGATGTCCTCCGCGTCACGGTCCTTGAGCAGCTCCAGGACCTTCGCGAACAGCGTGTTGTGCGCGCCCGAGAGGATCGAGAGGCCGATCGCGTCGGCGTCCTCCTGGATCGCGGTGTCGACGATCTGCTCGGGCGTCTGGTGGAGGCCGGTGTAGATGACCTCCATACCGGCGTCGCGGAGTGCCCGCGCGATCACCTTGGCCCCGCGATCGTGGCCGTCGAGACCCGGCTTGGCCACCACCACGCGGATCGGACCGGTCACACCCATCACTGCCTCCACATGCGACCCCCGCGCCTGATTGCCGGGGAGGTGAACGAACGTTATCGCCAGCATCCCGCACCCGGCTGTTTCGCGGTGGCGAGCGAGGGGGAAATCACACGTGGGACATGTTCGCTCTGCGCCCCACCCCGCTTTCGGGCCCTCCTCCTGGGCCCACCAGCCGCAAGCGGGGCGAGGCGCGAAGGGAGCCGCGACGAGGTCGCCGCGCCTCCGTGCCGCCGTCCGTGCGGCGCGGGGGCGCGGCGTACCGGCGTACCGTCCGGCCCCGTGTGCCGTTCGGGAGGCCGGCCATGGAGTTCACCAAGGTCACCGCCCTGATGAAGGCCACCGCCCTCGAGCTCGCGATCCTCACCGGGCATCTCGTCCTCTACCCCTCGGGGATCGTGGCCGAGCGCCTCTCCCCCACCGTTCCCCCGGCCTCGATCACCCCGGGCCGGCGCCCGGTGATCCTGCTGCACGGTTTCGTCGACAACCGTTCGGTCTTCGTCCTCCTGCGCCGTTCCCTGCTCCGTCACGGCCGCGACCGCGTCGAGTCGCTCAACTACTCGCCGCTCACCTGTGACCTGCGGGCGGCCGCGGAGCTGCTCGGCCGGCGGGTGGAGGAGATCCGCGCCCGTACGGGACACGCCGAGGTCGACATCGTCGGGCACAGTCTGGGCGGGCTCATCGCCCGCTATTACGTCCAGTGCCTCGGCGGTGACGCCCGGGTACGCACCGTGGTGATGCTGGGCACCCCGCACTCGGGCACGACCGTGGCCCCGCTCGCCGACGCCCATCCGCTGGTCCGGCAGATGCGGCCGGGTTCCGAGGTGCTGCGGGAGCTGGCGGGCCCGGCGACCGGCTGCCGGACCCGTTTCGTGAGCTTCTGGAGCGATCTCGACCAGGTGATGGTGCCGGTGGAGACGGCCCGTCTCGACCATCCCGACCTGCTCGTGCACAACGTCCGGGTCAGCGGCATCGGACATCTCGCGCTGCCCGTGCACCCGACGGTGGCCGCCGGGGTCCGGGAGGCCCTCGACGCGGACGGCGGGGCACAGGCCGTGGGGGCCCGGGAGGCGGAGCCGGGCGCCGGGGCCGTCGCCTGACACGCGGAGACCGTTCTTCGAACGTTCCTCGAACACAAGGCCAAAGCTCGTTCCGTGAGCTGGCGAAACACGGCCGATTGCCCGTTTCCTACGGCTGCGAACCCTTCCGAAGATTGTCGGCTGCGCATACCGCCGGGTACAGTCGCGCCACTGCTTACCCCCGGGACACCCCTCGTCGGGCCCGCCCCGGACTGGTCCTGCTGCCGAGGCGAGAGAGACGTTGGTGAACGACCAGCACCCCCACGCCGGGTACGCCGGAGACGGCGCCCACACCACCGGCGGTTACGGAGTCGATCCGCACTTCGGCTCCTATCCGGACGGCCACGCCGACCACAGTGGCCAGTGGGACCTCGGCCAGTACGACGCCACCGGCACGTACGGCACGACGGGTCAGTACGACACCACCGCGACCGGCACGTACGACACCACCACGGGTCAGTACGACACCACGCAGTACGACCCCGCCCAGTACGCCACCCCGCAGTACGGGCAGCACGACACGACCGGCCAGTGGGACACCACGGGCCAGTGGAACACCACCGGCGCCTACGACACCACGGGCTCGTACGACACGACCGGCGCGTACGACACCACCGGCACCTACGGGACGACGACCGGCCAGTACGCCGCCGCCCCGCAGTACGACCCCGCCGCCTCGTACGACACCACCGGCCAGTGGGACGCGTCCGCCTGGACCGAGGCCCAGCAGACCGGCCAGTACGAGACCGTCCACTCCGGCGCCTACGCCGCCCAGGGCGCGTACGGCTACGAGGCCTACGACACCACCGGCCAGTGGGCCGCCCCCGCCTTCGCCGCCGACACCGGCGCCTACGACGCGACCGCCTGGAACCAGGCGGCCCCCGAGGCCGAGCCGGTCGTCCCGCAGCAGTACACCCCGCAGGCCGAGCACACCGCGGAGTTCGCCTTCGCGTACGAGCCCGAGGCGGAGACCGCCGCCGAGGCCCACCAGGACCTCGACGAGCGGTCCGGCCGCGACGCCGACCACGCCACCGCGGAAGCCGACGTCGACACCGCCGCCGAAGGCGACTTCGACACCGAGACCGGCTTCGAGACGGACTTCGAGGCCGAGACCGAAGGCGACTTCGGCGCCGCCGACCCGGACGGCCGCCCCGCCGTCGAGGTCCGGACCGACTCCCCCCTCGGCGGCCGCCCCGTGCGCCGCCCCTCCGGCGGCAGCCGCGGCCGTCGCCGTACCCCCGCCAAGCGTTCCGCGCTGCTGACCGTCGCCGTCCCCTCCGCCTGCGTCATGGGGGTCGCCGGCATCGCCGCCGCCTCCGTCGGCGGCCTCACCACCCCCGGCACCGACGGCGGCCAGAAGGACACCACCGCGCTCGCCGCCGCCGACCCGGCCTCGGTCAAGCAGGTCGCCGCCAACAACGCGCTCGACACGCAGCTCGCCGCCCTCAGCGCCGACGCCCGCGACTTCGGCGACCGCGCCAGCCGCACCCAGGAGCGCATCGACCTCCGGCAGCGCCAGGCGGCCGACAAGAAGAAGCGCGAGGAGGAGGCGGCCCGCAAGGAGGCGCTCCGTCCCAAGTACATGCTGCCCGTGAAGCTCCACCGGCTCAGCGCGCGCTTCGGGCAGTCGGGCGTCAACTGGATGTCCGTGCACACCGGCATCGACTTCCCCGTGTTCACCGGCACGCCCGTGATGGCCGCGACGGACGGCACCGTCCGCACCCAGCTGAACAGCGCCTACGGCAACATGGTGATCGTGACCGCCCCGGACGGCACCGAGACCTGGTACTGCCACCTGAGCAGCGCCAAGATCCGCTCCGGCCAGGTGAAGGCCGGCGACGTCATCGCGTACTCCGGCGACTCGGGCAACTCCACCGGCCCGCACCTCCACTTCGAGGTCCGGCCCGGCGGCGGCTCCGCGATCGACCCGCTGGCCTGGCTGCGCAGCCACGGCCTCGACCCGACCAACTGACCCACCTCGTCCGTACGCACAGGAGCGGGCCCCGGCCGAAAGCCGGGGCCCGCTCCTGTCGTTCGCCGGCAGCCGGAGACCGCCCGCGCCCGAGCGGGCGCGGGGGCTCCGCTACAGCTTCTCGACCGGCGCGTACCGCAGCAGCAGCCGCTTCGGCTTCTCGTCGCCGAAGTCGATCGTCGCCTGGGCGTCCGCGCCCGCGCCGGTCACCGTCATGACCGTGCCGAGGCCGAACTGGTCGTGGGTGACCCGGTCGCCGACCTGGAGCGAGATCACCGGCTTCTCGCCGGCACGCCGGGTGGCGAAGCCCGAGGGGCCGGAACGCGAACGCGCCGAGGACAGCGAGGAGGTGATCCCCGAGGTCGGGCCGGCCGGCTTGGCCATCGGCCCGGTCCGCTTCCACTCCAGGTACGCGGGCGGGATCTCCTCCAGGAACCGCGAGGCCGGGTTGTACGAGGGCTGCCCCCAGGCGCTGCGCATCGACGAACGCGTGAGGTAGAGCCGCTCACGCGCGCGCGTGATGCCCACGTACGCGAGGCGCCGCTCCTCCTCCAGCTCCTTCGCCTGGCCGAGGGCGCGCATGTGCGGGAAGACGCCGTCCTCCATGCCCGTCAGGAACACCACGGGGAATTCGAGGCCCTTGGCGGTGTGCAGGGTCATCAGGGTGATGACGCCCCTGCCCTCCTCGTCCTCGTCCGGGATCTGGTCGGAGTCGGCGACGAGCGCGACCTTCTCCAGGAACTCGGCGAGCGTCGCCGGCTCCTCGCCGCGCTCCTGCTCGAACTCCAGCGCCACGGCGGCGAGTTCCTGGAGGTTCTCGATCCGGGTCTCGTCCTGCGGGTCCGTCGAGGCCTGGAGCTCGGCCAGATAGCCCGTCCGCTCCAGGACGGCCTCCAGGACGACGGCCGGGCCGGCGCCGGACTCGACGACGGTGCGCAGCTCGTCCATGAGCGCGTTGAACCGCTTCACGGCGTTCGCCGAACGCGCGGCCATGCCGTACGCCTCGTCGACCCGCTTGAGGGCCTGCGGGAAGGTGATCTTCTCGCGCAGCGAGAGGGCGTCGATCATGGCCTCGGCGCGCTCGCCGATGCCCCGCTTGGGCACGTTGAGGATGCGGCGCAGCGGCACGTTGTCCTCGGGGTTGGCGAGGACGCGCAGGTACGCGAGGACGTCCCGGACCTCCTTGCGCTCGTAGAAGCGCACGCCGCCGACGACCTTGTACGGCAGCCCGACGCGGATGAAGATCTCCTCGAACACGCGCGACTGGGCGTTGGTCCGGTAGAAGACGGCGACGTCCCCCGCCTTGGCCTCGGCCGCGTCCGTGAGCCGGTCGATCTCGTCCGCGACGAACTGGGCCTCGTCGTGCTCGGTGTCCGCGACGTAGCCGGTGATCTGCGCGCCCGCGCCCGCGTTGGTCCAGAGGTTCTTGGGGCGGCGGGACTCGTTGCGCTCGATGACGGCGTTGGCGGCGGAGAGGATCGTCTGCGTGGAGCGGTAGTTCTGCTCCAGGAGGATCGTCGTCGCGTCCGGGTAGTCCTCCTCGAACTGGAGGATGTTGCGGATGGTCGCGCCGCGGAAGGCGTAGATCGACTGGTCGGCGTCACCGACGACGCACAGCTCGGCCGGGCCGAGGTCCTCGTAACCGGTGCCGACCAGCTCCCGCACCAGGGTGTACTGGGCGTGGTTGGTGTCCTGGTACTCGTCGACGAGCACGTGCCGGAAGCGGCGGCGGTAGTGCTCGGCGACGTCCGGGAACGCCTGGAGCAGATGGACCGTCGTCATGATGATGTCGTCGAAGTCCAGGGCGTTGGCCTCGCGCAGCCGCGCCTGGTACATCCGGTACGCCTCGGCGAGCGTCTTCTCGAAACCGTCGACGGCCTGGTCGGCGAAGGTCTCCTCGTCGATCAGCTCGTTCTTCAGGTTCGAGATCTTGGCGCTGAACGACTTCGGCGGGAACTTCTTCGGGTCGAGGTCCAGGTCGCGGCAGACCAGGGACATCAGGCGCTTGGAGTCTGCGGCGTCGTAGATCGAGAAGGAGGAGGTGAAGCCGAGCTTCTTCGACTCGCGGCGCAGGATGCGGACGCACGCGCTGTGGAAGGTCATCACCCACATCGCGTTGGCCCGCGGCCCGACGAGCTGCTCGACGCGCTCCTTCATCTCACCGGCGGCCTTGTTGGTGAAGGTGATCGCGAGTATCTGGCCGGGGTGCACATGGCGCGTGCCCAGGAGGTGGGCGATGCGGTGGGTGAGCACCCGGGTCTTCCCGGAACCGGCGCCGGCCACGATGAGCAGCGGGGTGTCGGTGTGGACGACGGCGGCGCGCTGCTGTTCGTTCAGCCCGTCCAGGAGCGCGGCGGGGTCCACGACGGGCCGGTGGGCGCCGTCGCGGTAGTACGCGTCCCGGGCGGGCGGGGGCACGTCGAAGTGCTCCCCGAAGAGGTCGTGCGGGACGTCCTCCACGGCCGGGGAGCCGTGCTCGTCGTCCTCGGGGTGGGGCGGGGGCTCCTCCGAGGAGTGGTTCTGGAGGCCGGCCAGGAAGCTGTCGTCAAAGAGGCTGCTCATCGCCTCACGAGTCTAGGACGCCCCACCGACATCCGGGCCCGCCTTCGGGACCCGCGCTGTGGAAGCGCTCACACCCAGAGGGTCGCGATGAAGATGTTCGCCGTGGTCAGACCGCCGACGGCGGCGAAAAGGCCCTTGTCGACCTTCTCCTCGTCCCGCTTGACGTAGACGAGGCCGAGGACGACCACGAGGATCAGCAGCTTGATCCCGACCTTGAGGTTGTTCACGGTCTGGTCGTCCGCCTGGTTGAGGCCGACGAGGGCGACGCCCGTGACCAGCATGGTCAGCGCGCCGTGCAGCATCGCGGGGCTGAAGCGGGCCGTACCGGAGCCCATCGCCTTCATCTGGGTGAGGAAGCCGCCGAGGAGGGAGGCGATCCCGATGATGTGCAGGGCGACGAAGACATTGATGAGTACGTCCATGAGGCGGAGCCTAACGGGGCCCTAGCACCGCGCTCCGGCCGGGTCCACCCACTCCCGCGCTTCGGTCGGGCGGGCACCGGAATGTCCCCGGCCCCTCACTCCGGGCGAAAGAGTTCGGTCCCCGACACGTCAACTGACGCCAATAGCGATCAACCCTCCGCCCCGCCGTGACCCCAGGTTTAGCGTCCTGGACCAGGTGGCCGGCTCCCCACCACCGCCGGCGATCCGGCGGTTGTCGGTCACCCCCGCCGAGAAACCCGGCGGCGGGCCGTCTCCCCTGTGGCGGCCCGCCGTCGGCCCCGGTGGGCCCTGCCCCTCGAACAGAGGATGTGACCGCCCTCGTGGCAGCACACCGAAAACCCAGGCAGTCCCCGCTCGGCCGCCCGGCCGTCCGCACCGCCGCCACCCTCGCCCTCGCCTCCGCGGCGACCACGACCCTCTTCGAAGGGTCCGGGCACGCGGACCCCCGGCCCACCACCGCCCAGGTCAAGGCGAAGGTCGACCGGCTCTACGAGGAGGCCGAGGCCGCCACCGAGCGGTACAACGGGGCGAAGGAGAAGGCCGACGAGGCCCGCGCCGCCTTCGACCGGCTGCGCGACGAGGCCGCCCGCAGGACCCAGCGCCTCAACACGGCACGCGACGGGCTCGGCGCCATGGCCGCCGCCCAGTACCGCACCGGAGGCCTCGACCCCGCCGTGCAGCTGGCCCTCACCTCGGACCCCGACGAGTACCTGGAGCGCGCCGCCCTCGCCGAGAAGGCGGGCAGCCGGCAGGCCGCCGCCGTCACCGCCGTACGGCGTGAGCTGGGAGCGATCCGGCAGCTCCGCGGCGAGTCCGCCGGACACCTCACCGCACTCCGCCGCAACGAGGCGGAGCTCCGCCGCCAGAAGGCCGCCGTCCTCGGCAAACTGACCGAGGCCCGCACCCTCCTCGCCCGGCTCACCGCCGAGGAACGCGCCCGCTACGAGGCCGCCGCCGCCGGCCGCGACGGCACCACCAGCACCTCGGCCGGGAACGGCACATCCGGCGGTACCTCCACCGGCGGCTCCGCCATGACCCGCGCCGACCGCTCCTCGGGCGGCGACCGCGGCCCCGTCACCGCCCCCACCGGACGGGCCGCCCAGGCCATCTCCTTCGCCCGCGCCCAGCTCGGCAAGCCGTACGTATGGGGCGCGACCGGCCCCTCGGCCTACGACTGCTCCGGCCTCACCCAGGCGGCCTGGCGCGCCGCGGGCGTCTCCCTGCCGCGCACCACGTACACCCAGATCAACGCCGGTCAGCGCGTCTCCCGGTCCCAGCTCGCCCCCGGCGACCTGATCTTCTTCTACTCCGGCATCAGCCACGTCGGCCTCTACATCGGCGGCGGCCAGATGATCCACGCCCCCCGCCCGGGCGCCCCGGTCCGCATCGCGCCCATCGACGAGATGCCCTTCGCGGGAGCCACCCGAGTCGCCTGACACCCCCACCCCGGGCTCGGACCGGGGTGCGGCCTCCGCCCGGCTGCGGTCGAAGGTCCGGGCTGCGGGTTCGGAACTTCAGACCAGGCGGCGTGCGGTGGCCCAGCGGGTCAGTTCGTGGCGATTGGAGAGCTGGAGCTTCCGCAGCACCGCGGAGACGTGCGACTCGACCGTCTTCACGGAGATGTAGAGCTGCTTGGCGATCTCCTTGTACGCGTACCCCCGGGCGATCAGCCGCAGCACCTCCCGCTCCCGCTGGGTGAGCCGGTCCATGTCCTCGTCCACCGGCGGCGCGTCCGTCGACGCGAAGGCGTCCAGGACGAAGCCGGCGAGCCGCGGCGAGAACACGGCGTCGCCCTCCTGGACCCGGAAGATCGAGTCGACCAGGTCGGTGCCGGTGATCGTCTTCGTGACGTAGCCGCGGGCACCGCCCCGGATCACCCCGATCACGTCCTCGGCCGCGTCCGAGACCGAGAGGGCCAGGAAGCGGACCGGGTCCTCCGCCGCTCCCATGAGGTTCGCGCAGCGGCGCAGCACCTCGACCCCACCGCCGCCCGGCAGGTGCACGTCGAGCAGCACCACCTCGGGGCGGGTCGCCGTGATCACGGTGACCGCCTGGTCGACGTCGGCGGCCTCGCCGACCACCTCGACGCCGGTCACGTCGGTGCGGCCGATCTCCGCCTGCACTCCGGTACGGAACATCCGGTGGTCGTCGACGAGCACCACCCGCACCCGGCGGTCCGTGCCCGCCGCCCCCGCGTCGGCTCCGGCCGCTGTCCCGGTGTCGTCGCTCATCCGTCCGCCCTCTCCATCTCAAGCTCCACTTCGGTGCCCCCGTCCGGAACGGACCGCAGCCGGGCCGAGCCGCCGTTGCGCTGCATTCGGCCGATGATCGATTCTCGTACGCCCATCCTGTCCTCGGGCACCGCGTCCAGGTCGAATCCCGGCCCCCGGTCCCGCACCGAGACGAAGACCCTGCGGCCCTCCACCTCGGCGTACACCTGCACGGCCCCGCCCTCGCCACCGTACTTGGCGGCGTTGACCATCGCCTCGCGCGCGGCCTGCATCTGTGCCACCAGTCCGTCGTCGAGCGGGCAGTCGCCCACGACGACGACCTCCAGCGGCACTCCGTGCTTGTCCTCGACCTCCGCCGCGGCTCTCTTCACCGCCTCGGCGACCGTCCCGGGCTCCTCGTCCTTGTCCTTGCCCGTGCCCTCGGGCTTGTAGAGCCAGTTCCGCAGCTCCCGTTCCTGGGCGCGGGCGAGGCGGCGCACCTCGGCCGCGTTCTCGGCGTTGCGCTGGATCAGGGTGAGGGTGTGCAGCACCGAGTCGTGGACGTGGGCCGCGACCTCGGCGCGTTCCTGGGCGCGGATGCGCATGGTCCGCTCCTCGGTGAGGTCCTGGGACATCCGCACCAGCCAGGGGCCGGCGAGGAGGGCTATGCCCGTGAGGACCGCGACGGCGGCGGTGAGGGCAGTGCCGAGCTGGGCGACGGACCCCCGGACCACCACGAAGACGGCGAGGCCGGTGCCGACCAGGGCGACACCGACGAGCCCCCGCGTGACATGGAAGGCCCGGCTGTGTCGCCCGCCGTCGGTCCAGCTGGCCCGCCGGGCGTTGTCCGACTGGCGCCAGACGACGGCGAGACCGGCGCCGATGAGGAGGACGGGCCAGACGTACCGTCCGGACTCGCTGTCGATGTTGATGTTCCCGATGAGGGCCGCGCTGCCTATCGCGAGCGCTATGAGGGCGAAGACCTGCCCCCGGTCGGGCTTGCGCAGTCTGCGCCGGCCGTCCGAGGTGACCTCGAAGACGGGGCGCGGGGCGGCCCGGCCGCCCACGCCCAGCGGGACGACGATCCAGAAGGCGGCGTAGACCAGCAGACCGAGGCCGTCCATGAAGGTGAGGACGAGGAACGCCACCCGCACCCACACGACCGGCAGTCCCAGATGCCCGGCGAGGCCGCGTGCGACACCGCCGAGCCACCGCCCGTCGGCGCTCCGGTAGAGCTTGCGCACGGGCGGTTCGTCGGTGTCGGTGACACGAGCGGATGCGGACATGCACCGATCGTCACACGTTCGGCCCGCCCGGGGCATCAGGGTCCGCCCTGAGATCGTCCCTGGTACGGCATCAGGGAGAGGGGTCCTCCGAATATCAGGGTCGGGCCAGGGTCGATCCCGGTGCCGCTCGACGTCACGGGCGGTCACCATGGAGGCATGACGAGTTCGATGCCTTCGCAGCACGAGGCCCCGCCGCCGGCGGAGGCCGAGGCCACCCCACCCCTGCGGCGCTCGCGCGGCAGCAAGGTCGTGGGCGGTGTCTGCGGTGGTCTCGGGCGGTACTTCGACCTCGACCCGGTGATCTTCCGGGTCGCGTTCGGTGTGCTGGCGGTGCCGGGCGGGCTCGGACTGATCTTCTACGGCTTCGCCTGGCTGCTGATCCCGCTCGCGGGCGACGAGGAGAACGAGGGGCGCAGAGTCCTGACCGGCCGGGTCTCCGGGGCCTCGCTGGCCGCGCTGCTGATGGCGCTGGTGGGCTGCGGGATCTTCCTCTCGATGCTGCACAGCGGGTCGATGCTGGGCTCCGCCCTCCTGCTGTCCTTCGTGGTGTGCGCGGCGGCGGTGTGGTCCCGGCACCGGCAGGCCGGCGCGGTGGAGCCCGAGGGCCGGGTGGAGTCGGCCGCGGCCGCCCTCGCGGTCTCCGAGGCACCGCCCGAGACCAAGGCCCCGCCGCTGGCCGATCACCCGTCCTGGTGGAGGGACCCGATAGTCAAGGACGGGTCGACGGGCAAGGTGGCCATCGGCTATCTGTGGGGACCGCACGGCGTCCTCGACGAGGACGGCCGGGTGAACGGCGAGGTGCCGAAGCCCGGCAGCCAGTGGGGGCCGCCTCCCGCGGCTCCCGGCCGGCCGGAGCCGTCGGTGCGGCGGAGTCCGCTGTCCATCGGTGGTCTCGTGTACCTGCTCGCCCTGGTGGCGGCGGTCACCGGCACCGCGCTCACCTGGGAGACGGAGCCGCTCGGCACGAGTCTGCAGACCGGTCTGGCCGCCGCCCTCGCGGTGTTCGGTCTCGGCCTGGTCGTCAGCAGCTTCCTCGGCCGGACCGGGTTCGGCACGATCTTCCACACCGTGATCACGGCGGGTCTGCTGGCCCTGGCGACGGCGCTGCCCACCGAGATCACGACGGATTGGGTCCGTGACACCTGGAGACCGACGTCGGTCACCGCCGTGCAGTCCCACTACGAGCTCGGCACCGGCGTCGGCACGCTCGATCTGTCGGGGCTCCCGCTCCCGGCGGGAGCGACCGTCTCGGCGTCGGCGGAGGTGGGCGCGGGGCAGCTGAAGGTGATCGTCCCGAAGGACGCGGTGGTGAAGCTGCACGCCGAGGTCGGACTCGGTGATCTGCAGCTGCCCGGCGAGACCCCCAACGACATCGACATCGCGCCGGACCGCGATGTGACCCGCACGATCCAACCGCCTGCCGGGACCACTCCGGCGGGCACCCTGGACCTCTCGCTCGAGGTCGGCATCGGACAGGTGGAGGTCACCCGTGCTGCTTCATGAGTTCCGCCCCGGCCGGCTGCTCGTCGGCCTCACCGCCCTCGCGCTGGCCGCGGTCTACGCCGGGGACGCCGCCGGGTCCTGGACGACCCCGTGGTACGCGGTGTTCCCCGTGCTCGGCGGCGGCCTGGGAGTGGCCGGCATCGCGACCTGGGTGGCCTATCGAATACGGCGTCGCACGGCCAGGAGCCGGTCCAGCGACAGCACCGACGCCCCGGCGAGCAGCAGCGGGAGCCAGGACATCAGATAGGCCAGATCGTTGCCGAGGTAGTACGGATTCACCTGCCAGCTCACGGTCAGCCAGAGGCTCAGGGAGATCAGTGCGCCGCCGAGCGCCGCCACGCGGGCGTAGAGACCCAGCAGGGTCCCGATCCCGACGGCGAGCTCCCCGAAGGCGATGGCGTAGCCGAATCCGGTGGGGTTCTTGAGGGCGACGTCGACGAGGGCGGGGAGGGCCGAGGAGTCCCGGACGCCCCGCATCATCTCGCCGATGGAGCCGCTGCCGGAGTCCGCGAAGAAGGCGGAGTCCGTGAGCTTGTCGAGTCCGGCGTAGATGAAGGTGATCCCGAGGAAGAGCCGGAGAGGAAGGAGCGAGTACCGGGAGGCGACCGCCTTCCACCCGTCGATCCCACCGAGTCCACCGAACCGGCCGGCACCGGTCGCACCACCGGAGTCACGAGCGGCACCGGAGTCAGCAGCAGCACCGGAGCCACCGGTGCCGTCGGCACCGCTGCCGCTTCCGCTGCCGCCGAACCCGTCGGCCGGGTCGTACTCCTGGCCCGCGCGGCCCGCCTGTCCCGTCATCGTCGGTCACCTCTCCACACCCCGTACGGCTGTTCGCGGAACGATTCTCCTCGCACCGCCGCTCCGGGGACACGCCAAGGGGCCGGATGCGCAGTCCGGTCTTCAGTCCACCACGTCGATCGCGACGCGGTTGGTCTCCACGCCCGCCGCCGTCACGACCGACACCTCCACCCGGCCGGGTTCCACGTCGGCGGGGAGGGGGACGGTCAGGGACGTGTCGGTGGGGTTGGCGAAGCCGCCCGGGACCGGGACGAGTGGCACGTGGGCGTGGACGGGGCCGATGCGGACCACCAGGCGGGTCAGCGGGTCGGGGGCGCCGGCACCGGGCGGGACGAAGCCGTAGCCGCGGATCTCGATGTCGTCGCCCGTGCGGATCGGGGCGTCGAGATCGCCGGCCTCCCGGGACCGGACCACGGAGTGGATCGTGGGGGGGACGCCCTCGGTGAGCTTGGCGGCGAGGTGCCAGGCGGCCGAGACCCCGAGGAGCACCACCAGGGACCAGGGAACTTCGGGGAGCCGCGAGGGGTCCTCGGCGAGGCCGAAGGCCGTGAGGGCGAGGACGGCGACGGAGACGAGGAGGTACTGGACGTCGGCGAGAGCGGCCCGGCCGCTGTCGTCGCAGAGCAGGTCGGCGGCGCGGGGACGGTCGGCGCGCACCTTCTGGAGGCGGCCGGCCGCGATGCCCGCGGAGACGACGAGGCGGGCGGTCACGGTGACGGCCGACACCAGGGCGAGGACGGTGAGGAGGCCCGCGCCGCGGGCCAGGGCGAAGGCGGCAGCGCCCGGTGACAGGAACGCCAGGAAGAGGAGGGTGAAGGCGAGGAGCAGGAGCCAGGCGGCGGCGACGGCGCGGGTGGTGGAGAGCCGGTTGTCCTCACCGACCAGGGGGGCGAGGAGGCCGCCTCGGGCCCGGTGGGTGTGGGCGGCGGCGCTGAGAAGCAGGGCGAGGACCACGGCGGTGCAGAGGCCGGCCGTGCGGGCTCCGGTCCAGCCGGCCTCGATCGCGGTGAGGGCCTGGCCGAGGAGGAGGGCGAGGGCGGCGCCCCAGACGGCGCCGAGGCCGCCGCGGCGGACCCGGTCGAGCCAGGCGCCCCCGGCCTCGCGGCCGTGCACGGCGACCGCGCGGGCGGACTGGGCGAGCTCGTCGGAGACCCACTGGCGGGCGGCGACCGGGGAGTGGGCGACGGCCGCGGGGACGCCGTGTCCGGCGGCGAGTTCGTCGCGCCGGGCGAGGAAGGCGGCGACGGCGCGCCGGTGGCCGGCCTGCCCGCAGTGGGCGCAGCCGGCGCAGGCCGTCCCGTGTTCGCCGTACTGTCTCGCCTCTTGAACCGCCACGGTGCCCACTTCCCGAGCTCACTTCACGACACGTGCCGGTGCGCCCCGAATGGTCAACCAGCCGTTGATTCACCGGAATTGTGTCGCACCGGCGGCTTCCGCGCGTGCCGCGTGCGCCCCGCCGGAGAGTGATTGCCGCGCCATCTCATTGACGTACAGAAGGGTGAAGCGATGGTGTTACGACAGGAGTTCGGGCTCCGCTCGGCTGATCCTGCGCCAGAGCGGCTGGTAGTTGATCCAGGCGACGAGGTCGCTGCCGAGCTGTTCGCGGGTGGCGACGGCCTCGCGGTGGTCGATCAGGACGGGTTTGCCGGCCGCGCGCGCGGTCAGCTGGACCTGGGCGCAGCGTTCCAGGGCGATGAACCACCAGGCGGCCGCGTCGACGGAGGTGCCGACGGTGAGGAGGCCGTGGTTGCGGAGGACGATCGCCTTGAACGCGCCGAGGGCGACGGCGATGCGGCGGCCTTCCTCGGCGTCCACGGTGACGCCCGTGTAGGCGTCGTAGAGGGCGTGGTCCTGGTAGAAGGCGCAGGCCTCCTGGGTGATCGGGTCGAGGAGTTCGCCGAGCGCGGCGAGGGCCCGTCCGTGGAGGGAGTGGGTGTGGGCGACGGCGACGGCGTCGGGCCGGGCGCGGTGGACCTGGGCGTGGACGGTGAACGCGGCCTGGTTGACGTGCCGGCCGCCCCGGAGGACCTGGCCGTCGCCGTTGACGAGGATGAGTTCGCTCGCGGTCACTTCTTCGAACGGGGCCCCGAAGGGGTTCACCCAGTAGCAGTCGGGGTGCTCGGGGTCGCGGGCGCTGATGTGGCCCGAGACGCCCTCCTCGTATCCGAAGCGTCCGAAGAGCCGGAGTGCGCCCGCGATCCGCTGTTTGCGGTGGGTGCGTTCCTCCTCGGCCGTCGCGTGGACGGGCGGCATGGCGAAGTGGAGCCGTTCGAGGGGGACGGGGTCGGGTATCACGCTCATGCGCCGGAAGGTAACGCCCGGCCGGTCAACTCACCAGAGCCCGGACGGACCGAACGACGAAGCCGCCGCCCCCGGTCGTGCGGGGCGACGGCTTCGGCCGGCTCAGGGGGCGGGAGCGACTACTCCCACTCGATGGTGCCCGGCGGCTTGCTCGTGATGTCGAGGACGACGCGGTTGACGTCGGCGACCTCGTTGGTGATGCGGGTCGAGATCTTGGCCAGTACATCGTACGGGAGACGCGACCAGTCGGCCGTCATGGCGTCCTCGGAGGAGACCGGACGGAGGACGATCGGGTGGCCGTAGGTGCGGCCGTCGCCCTGGACGCCCACGGAGCGGACGTCGGCGAGCAGGACGACCGGGCACTGCCAGATCTCTCGGTCGAGGCCGGCCGCGGTGAGCTCCTCGCGGGCGATGGCGTCGGCCTCGCGCAGCAGGTCCAGGCGGTCCTTGGTGACCTCGCCGACGATGCGGATGCCGAGGCCGGGGCCGGGGAAGGGCTGGCGCTGGACGATCTCGTCGGGCAGGCCGAGCTCCTGGCCGACCATGCGGACCTCGTCCTTGAAGAGCTGGCGCAGCGGCTCGACGAGCTCGAACTCGATGTCGTCGGGGAGGCCGCCCACGTTGTGGTGGGACTTGATGTTGGCCGTGCCGGTGCCGCCGCCGGACTCGACGATGTCCGGGTAGAGGGTGCCCTGCACGAGGAACGCGACCTCGGGGCCGTCCTCCTGGAGGATCTCCAGCTGCGCCTGCTCGAAGACGCGGATGAACTCACGGCCGATGATCTTGCGCTTGGTCTCCGGGTCGGAGACGCCGGCGAGGGCGGTGAGGAAGCGCTCCTGGGCGTCGACGACCTTCAGGTTGACGCCGGTCGAGGCGACGAAGTCCTTCTCGACCTGCTCGGTCTCGCCCTTGCGCATCAGGCCGTGGTCGACGTAGACGCAGGTGAGCTGGGAGCCGATGGCCTTCTGGACGAGCGCGGCGGCCACGGCGGAGTCGACGCCGCCGGAGAGGCCGCAGACGGCGCGCTTGTCGCCGACCTGGGCGCGGATGGCCGCGACCTGCTCCTCGATCACGTTGCCCGTGGTCCAGCTGGGCTCGATGCCGGCGCCCCGGTAGAGGAAGTGCTCCAGGATCTGCTGGCCGTGGGTGGAGTGCAGCACCTCGGGGTGGTACTGGACGCCGTAGAGCTTCTTCTCGTCGTTCTCGAAGGCGGCGACCGGCACGACGTCCGTGGACGCGGTGACGGTGAAGCCCTCGGGGGCGGCGGAGCAGGCGTCGCCGTGCGACATCCACACGGACTGCTCGACCGGGGTGCCCTCGAAGAGGGTGGAGCCGGCCTTGGAGACGTGCAGCTCGGTGCGGCCGTACTCGCGGGCGCCGGTGTTGTCGACGGTGCCACCGAGGGTCGTCGCCATCAGCTGGAAGCCGTAGCACATGCCGAAGACGGGGACGCCCGCCTCGAAGAGGGCGCGGTCGAGGCGCGGGGCGCCTTCCGCGTACACGGAGGACGGGCCGCCGGAGAGGATGATCGCCTTCGGGTTCTTGGCCAGCATCTCGGCCACCGGCATGGTGGACGGGACGATCTCGCTGTAGACCCGGGCCTCACGGACGCGGCGGGCGATGAGCTGGGCGTACTGGGCGCCGAAGTCGACAACGAGGACTACGTCCGGGTTGGTGACGTCGGGCGCGGCAGCGGGGGTCGCTGATGACACTTCGGCGGCCTTCCGGCGGTAGGAGGGTGGGTCCCCCGAAGGGGGGTGCTATTTGTCGATTCTACCGGCGCGCCGGTGGCGCTTTTCGTCTCACCATCCGAACCCGGTTCGGTCCCGCTCCGTACGGGGGTCCATACTGTCGGCATGCGCGAGTTCACGACCTACGTCTTTACCTATGGCAACCGGCCCACCGGCTGCCATGGTCGTGCTGCTTGAGCAACTGACAAGCGACTTCCCAGGCGCCCCGGGCTGACAGCCCGGGGCGTTCTGTCGTTCCGGGCCGGGTCGCCCCGGGGTCATCCGCATCGGTCCGGCGCCGCCGGGACCGTACGACACCCCCAGGAGCACCGCCATGACGACGAACACCGCCACCCCCGAGAAGACCGGCGCCCGCACCGACGAGGCGGCGACGCTGATCGGGGGCGCCCGGGAGCGGATCGACGCGCTGGACGACCGGATCATCGGGCTGATCCAGGAGCGGATGGCCGTCTCGGCCGTCATCCAGGAGTCCCGGATCTCCTCGGGCGGCCGCCGGGTGAACCTGGCGCGCGAGATGGAGGTCCTCGCCCACTACCGGGACGCGCTGGGCAAGCCGGGCACGGCGCTGGCGATGACGATGCTGGAGCTGTGCCGGGGCCGCATCTGACGGGAGCGGCGGCGGCCCGGGGCGCGGGCAGCACACCTCGGCGCGGCGGCCCGGGGCGCGGGCAGCACACCTCGGCGCGGCGGCCCGGGGCGCGGGCAGCGCGCCTCGGACCCGCCAGGGGCCGCGCCGGGCACGCACCGGGGTGGCTGCCCGGATCTGAGTTCGGGCCCGCTCTCACCCGTACGGCGCGTGACCGGCTCCGAGTCGGCTTCGTTGGTCCGGGTGTCCGTGCCAGCCAGGGGCGGGCCCGTAAGAAACCACGCGTGGCTTCGCTGGGGCGTGTGGCGTACCTCTGGTACGTCGTGGGACCTCGCACCAGCGCTTGTGACCGGACAGCAGGGGACAGCAGTCCGGTCGCCCAGAAGGAGCGGTCGATCCCGGGGACGCTCGGGGTCGGCCGCAACCGGCTCATCCGGCCGCGGCCCCCGCGACCGCCAGCAGCGTACGAACCCCGTACTCCGTACCGACCCGTCCCCCTCCCCTCTCCCTCCCCACGCGGCGCAACCCCCGGCGCCGCCCCGCTCGGCACCGCCGCTGCCCTGACACCGGTGCCGACCCCCAAGGGCCCCGTGCCGCGACCGGAATCGCGCCACGGGGCCCTTGCCCGTGCGCCCGGACACCCCTCACCCCGTACGTGACGCGCGTCACACGAAGAACCTGTGCAACCGCTACAACCATCCCCGGCGGTCGCGGGTCATCTATGCAGCACCACCAAAGCTGGTAAGGGCGCTGCACTCGGAGGGGGGTGCAGCGCCCTTTACCTGTTCACCTGTCCCGCGAGCGGGTCACTCCGCCTTCGGCGGGACCGTCGGGATGCCGAGGAAGGGCAGCCGCAGGGCGCCGAAGGCCTCGGCCGGGACCACGGGGGACTTCGGTTCGACCGCCGAGAGCCGTACGTACGCCTCGCCCTGGCGCGGCCGGGTGTCCTCGTCGCCCTTGTTCGGCCAGAAGGACATCGCCCGCTCCGCCTGCGCCGTGATGGTCAGGGACGGGTTGACGCCGAGGTTGGCCGAGACGGCCGCGCCGTCGACGACGGAGATCCCGGGGTGCCCGTAGAGCCGGTGGTACGGGTCGATGACGCCGGACTCGGCGTCGGAGCCGATGGGGCAGCCGCCCAGGAAGTGGGCGGTGAGCGGGGTGCCCATCAGTTCGCCGACGTTGGAGCCGGGGAAGCCGTTGATCTCCTCGGCGAGGAGGGTCGCGGCCCGGGTGGCCTCCGGGATCTGGACCGGGTTGGGCGCGCCGTGGCCCTGGCGGGCGGTGAGCAGGCCCTTTCCGAGGCCGCCGGGCTTGCGGTAGGTCGTCAGGGAGTTGTCGAGGGACTGCATGACCAGGCCGATGATGGTCCGCTCCGACCAGTGCCAGTTGGAGAGCGAACGGGCGGCGAGCGTGGGGTGCCGGAGCAGGTTGAGGAACCAGTTGCGCACCCGGTGGGCCCCGTAGGGGACCTGGAGGACGGTCAGGCTGCCCATCGAGTTGGAGCCCTTGCCGTACCGCACGGGCTCGATGTGGGTGTTGGTGTCGGGGTGGACCGAGGAGGTGATGGCGACGCCCCTGGTGAAGTCGGCCTTCTCCTTGCCGTGCTTCCTGCGGTAGCGCCGGTCGGTGGTCTGGGCGCCGACCAGGCCCTCGGAGTTGGTGCGGGTGAGTTCGCCGAGGCGCTGCGAGATCCGGGGCAGCAGCCCGCTGTCCTTCATCCGGTGCAGCAGGGTCTGGGTGCCGTAGGTGCCGGCCGCGACGACCACCCGGCGGGCGGTGAAGGTGCGGCCCTTGCCCTTGCGCCGCTGGTCGGTGGGGAGGGTCTTCACGGCGAAGCCGCCGCGCGAGTCCTCGGTGACGGTGACGACGGTGGTCATGGGGTGGACGGTGGCGCCCGCCTTCTCGGCGAGGTGGAGGTAGTTCTCGTTGAGGGTGTTCTTGGCGCCGTGGCGGCAGCCCGTCATGCACTCGCCGCACTCGGTGCAGGCGCGCCGGGAGGGGCCCGCGCCGCCGAAGTAGGGGTCCGCGACCTCGCCGCCGGGCTTCGCCTTCGCCGTACCGTCGGCGTCGTCGCCGTCACCGAAGAAGACGCCGACCGGCGCCATGTGGAAGGTGTCGCCGATTCCCATGGCCTGCGCGGCGGACTTCAGGTGCACGTCGGAGGGGGTCATGGTCGGGTTGAGGCGGACGCCGAGCATGCGCTTCGCCTGGTCGTAGTAGGGCCCCAGCTCCTCCTGCCAGTCCGTGATGTCCTTCCACTGCGGGTCGTCGAAGAACGGCTTCGGCGGTACGTAGAGAGTGTTGGCGTAGTTGAGGGAGCCGCCGCCGACGCCGGCGCCCGCGAGGACCATGACGTTGCCCAGCAGGTGGATGCGCTGGATGCCGTAGAGCCCGAGGGCCGGGGCCCACAGGAAGTTCTTCACGTCCCAGGAGTTCTTCGGCAGGGTCGCGCGGGTGAAGCGGCGGCCGGCCTCCAGGACGCCGACCCGGTAGCCCTTCTCGGTGAGGCGGAGGGCGGTGACCGAACCGCCGAAGCCGGAGCCGACGACGAGGACGTCGTAGTCGTAGCCGTCCCCGGAGCCGTCGCCGTCGCCGTACGAGCCGTTCTCGGGCTGCTCCTGATTTTGGGTAGGGGGTAGCGCGGTCATGGCTCTCCTCGTACGGAAAAGGGCGAAAAGGGGCGGGGCGGATCCGGGATCAGCGCAGGCGCAGGGCCTTCATCGCCTTCAGGGACGTGCTCATGAACGCGGCGTACTTCTCGTCGTCCATCCCGAAGGAGGGCGCGAGCGGGATCAGCCGCTGCTGGGCGACGGTCTGGGCCTCGGTGTACTTGAGGATGCCCTCGGAGCCATGGCGGCGGCCGAGGCCGGAGTCCTTCATGCCGCCCATCGGGGACTGCACGCTGCCGTAGGCGGGGGCGTATCCCTCGTTGATGTTGACGGTGCCGGTGCGCAGCCGGGCGGCGACGGCGTGGCCGCGGCGGGCGTCCTTCGTCCAGACGGAGGAGTTCAGGCCGTACGGGGTGCCGTTGGCGAGGGCGACGACCTCGTCCTCGTCGCGGAAGCGGTAGATCGAGACGACCGGGCCGAAGGTCTCCTCGTTGCAGACGGCCATCGGGGCCTCGACGCCGTCGAGGATGGTCGGCTCGAAGAAGAGGGGGCCGATGTCGGGGCGGGCGACGCCGCCCGCGACGAGCGTGGCGCCCTTGGCGACGGCCTCCTCGACGTGCTTCGTGACCGTCTCCAGCTGCCGCTCGCCGACGAGGGAGCCCATGTCCGCGCCGTACGCGAGGGAGTGGCCGAGGCGCATGGCCTTGGTGCGGGCGGCGAAGCGGTCGAGGAAGGCGTCGGCGATCGACTCGTGCACGTAGAGGCGCTCGATGGAGATGCAGAGCTGGCCGGCGGAGGAGAAGCAGGCGCGGACGGCTCCGGCGGCGGCCTTCTCGATGTCGGCGTCCTTCAGGACGAGCATCGCGTTCTTGCCGCCGAGCTCCAGGGTCACGCCGACCAGTCGGGCGGCGGCGCCCTGGGCGACCTCGCGGCCGGTGCGGGTGGAGCCGGTGAAGGAGACGTAGTCCGCGTGCTTGACGACCTCGGGGCCGACGACCGGGCCCTCGCCGATGACGACCTGGAAGACCTCGGCGGGAAGGCCGGCCTCGATGAGCAGGTCACGGGCCCACAGCGCGGTGAGCGCGGTCTCGGTGTCGGGCTTCATGACGACGGCGTTGCCCGCGACGAAGGCGGGGAGCGCGTCGCCGACGGACAGCTCCAGGGGGTAGTTCCAGGGCGCGATCTGGCCGACGACACCGCGGGGCTGGCGCAGCTCGGTGACCTTGGTGAGGGTCGGGACGACGCCGGTGTGGCGCTTGGGGCGCAGGTACGAGGGGGCCTTGCGGCCGTAGTGGCGGGCGGCGACGGCCACCGCCTGCACCTCCTCGTGGGCGTGCAGGCGCGCCTTGCCCGTCTCCAGCTGGATGAGGTCGAGGACCTCGGACTGGCGCTGGAGGACGAGGTCGTGGAAGCGGAGGAGGATCGCGGCGCGGGCCTTGACCGGCGTGGCGGCCCAGGCCTCCTGGGCGGCCCGCGCGCGCGTGAAGGCCTCGGCGACGTCCTCGGGGGTGGACTCGGGCAGGTCCGCCAGCTTCGCCCCGGTGAAGGGGGTGTGGTTGGCGGTGCGTCCGGAGCCGGCGACTCCGCGGGTGAGCCGGGCGACCACCTCGGGCGTCACGACGTCGGCGGCGGTACGCGCGCCGGCGGGCGCGGGCGCGACCGGATTGGTCGCCCCCGCGGGGGCGGCTCCGGCCTTCGCGGCGGGGGCGTCGGGAACCGAGGGGGCGGCGGGGGCCTGCGAGTCCGTCATGAGGCCGAGCGTAGGCCGCGTTCCGCCCTTTGGGTACCCGTCGGTAACGCGTTTTCACCGGGTACTCACATCGCGCCAGCGATCACTGGCACATAAGGCCTGATCAGCGGCTTACGGCCGCCGGGGCGTTTTTGCGGAGATTTTCCGGCACCTCCGGGCGGGCCGGTCCGTCGTCCGCGCCTCCGGCCCCGCCGGTCAGTCGCCCGGCGCCCGCCAGTGCTGGAGGACGATGTCGAACTGTTCCCGGGTCTTCTCCCAGCTCGACTCCGGCGAGGACATGTACAGGGCGTACTCCGTGCCGTCGTCCTCGTAGTACATCAGGTCGATCGCGTGCCGGGGCCCGGGGAAGTCCTTCTTCTCCGTCCAGGTGAACTCCCACTGGCAGGAACGGACCTGGTCGCGGTAGGTGACCTGGCCGAGCTTGATCCGGCTGTAGTCCATCCGCCGCTCCAGGACCCGTTCCAGGTCGAGGGCGTGCATGTACGGATTCTCGAAGTCCGGGTTCCGGTCGATGCTGATCCGGATGCGGTGGTTGCCGTTGTCCGGGGTGTAGTCGATCTGGTCGCCCTCGGTCTGGCGCTTCCAGCCGTCCGGTACGAGGAGGCTGAAGCCCTCGGGGTCGTCGACGCGGTGCCAGCCGGCCGGGACGTCGGTCGCGGGGCCCGGTGTGGACGGGGCGGGACCGGGTCCGGTGGACGTGGTCCGGCCGCCGTCGTTGCCCTCGCGGTCGCCGCCGACGTAGTTCATCGCGGCGAAGACCGCGCCGCCCGCGACGAGTCCGGCGAGCAGGGCCGCCAGGACGGCGGTGCGCCAGCGGCCCCGGCCGGGGGCGGAGGGAGCGGGGGCCAGGGTGGGCGGAGAGGCGGGGTGGGACGACTGGTGGGGGTGAGCGGGCTGGTGGCCGTGGGGCGGCTGGGCCCACTGGGCGGTACGGGCCGGGGCGGGCGTGCGGGAGGTGCCCGACGGGCCGGTGGCGTCCGCCGAACCCGTACCCGTGGCCGTACCGGCGCCCTTCCCCGTGCGTGCTCCGGTGCCTTCGTGGCTCTGCGGGCCTTCGCCGTCGTCCTCACCCAGCTCCACGAGGTCGAGGACGGAGCCCCGCCCCTCCCCCGCCGACTCCAGCTCTTCCCTGGCCACGCGCTGGGTCGGCACGTACGCCTGCGCCGCCTCCGGCGCGCGCCCCTCCATCGCGTCGAGCAGCATCCGCCCGGCCTCGTCCGCCTGCGGCCGCTGGTCCGGGTCCTTGCGCAGCAGGGCCACGATGACGGAGGCCAGCGGTCCGGCCTTCTCCGGGTACGGCGGCTCCTCGGCGACCACGGCCTGCATGGTGCTGATGGGGGAGGTGCGGCGGAACGGCGAGGTGCCCTCCACCGCCGTGTACAGGGTGGCGCCGAGGGACCAGAGGTCGGAGGCCGGTCCGGGGTCGCCGCCCCGCACCCGCTCGGGCGCCAGGTAGTCGATGGAGCCGACGAGTTCACCCGTCCGGGTGATCGTCGCGTCCCCCTCGATCGCCGCGATCCCGAAGTCGGTGATCAGCACGCGCCCGTCGCGCGCCAGCAGGACGTTGCCCGGCTTGACGTCCCGGTGCAGCACCCCGGCCGCGTGGGCGGCGCGCAGCGCGCCGAGGACGTGCAGCCCGATCCTGGCCGCCTCGTGGGGGTCGATCGGGCCCGACTCCTTGGCGGCGTCGGCGAGCGAGGGCCCGTCGACGTACTGCATCACGATCCACGGACGGTCGTCGTGCTCCAGGACGTCGTGGACGGTCACCACGCCCGGGTGCGTGATCCGCGCGGCGGCCCGCGCCTCCTTCTGCGTCCGGGCGTGCAGCACCAGCCGGTCGGCCTCGCCCACGAACCGGCCGGCCGTCAGCTCCTTCACCGCCACCACACGGTGCAGCACCTCGTCGTGCGCGCGCCAGACCTTGCCCATGCCGCCGCGCCCGATGGACTCGCCCAGCCGGTAGCGACCGGCGAGCAACAGCCCGGATCCTGTGCTCTGAGAATGTTCCACTTGCCCCCGCCCGTTCCTTCTGATGCCAGGTTACGGAGGGGGGTACGCGCGACGGAACCTCGGGGCTGCCATAGGAACAGCACTGTGACCGGGGGCCGGTGGACGTTTCGGCGCCCTGCGCGTGCCACGCGCGGATCGTGCGCGGCGCATGCGCGGCTTGTGCACGGATTGCGCGGGGATTGCGTGCGCCCCGGGCGCACTTCGGTCGGGTGTTCCGCGCGCTCGGCGTGCGCGGCGCGCGTACAACCCGCGTACGACCGGAGTACGAACCGCGCGCCCTCCGCGCGCGACCGGGCGCGCGATCCCGCCTGCGATCCCGCCCGTTCAGCGGCCCGGGCGGAACGCCTTCGTCGCCTCGTCGAAGATCTCCGACACCTTGTCGCGCTCGCTCTGCGGGCCGATGACCTGCACGACGTGATAGCGACCGCCGTCGATCAGCGCGAGGTTGCGGACGAACACCTCACGGCCCGTGCTGTCCAGCCACCAGTAACTCCCGGTGGCCGTAGCCGTGCTGCCGATGTCGACCCGGCGGGTCTTCTCCGCCCCCGACCAGCTGGACGTGCGCCACGGATCCAGCTCGCGCTCCTTGGAGTTCTGGTACTCCAAGGGGTCCGAGCCGTTCTCGCGGACGCCGTCCCGGCCGGGTACGACGATCATCGTGAAGTCGCCGCTGCTGTACCGCACTTGTCCGGCGTCGTTGATGGCACTGCGCCGCCACCCGTCCGGCACCCCGATGCGGAAGCCCTCCGGGTCCTGCCGCAGGGCGTACCCGGCGGCGAGCGCGGGCCCCGAAGGGTTCGCGGGGGGCGGGGTGGTGCGCGGCGCGGTCGGCTTCGTCGACGGTGCGGTCGTGGGTGCGGTGGTGCCGGAGCCCGGGCTCCGACCGGCCGTGGTCGGGGGCCGGCCGGCGGTGGTGGGCTCGGTCGGCCCGGCGGGCGACTCCTTGTCGCCGGGCAGGAAGAGGACGGCGTACGCGACGGCGCCGCCGAGCAGGAGGAAGACCAGGACCAGGAGCGTACGGCCGAGGTTCCGCGGCGAACCCGAGGCACCCTCGGACCCGGCGGACGACGACCGTCCGGTACGGGGCGGCCTGGGCGCGCGCTGCGGGATCTCCTCGCGGTACTCCTCGTGGAACTCCTCGCGGTACTCGGCCCGTACGCGATCGGCGCGCCCGCGACCGGCGGGGGCGTGATCGCCACCGCCTCCGGGGTCGCCGCGTCCGTGATCGGCCTCGTACGCGCGCGCGTCCTCGTGGGGGGCCGGAAGGCGCGCGTCCTTGCCGCGCTTGTGGCGGTGCCGGCCCGCCCCCGCTCCCCCGCGCCGGCGGCGCACCAGCTCACCGCGCCGGCGGACGATCGGCAGCCGCGCCTCGTCGAAGGACGGCAGCGGTACGACTCCGGCTCCCGCCTCCGGCTCGGGCGCCGAGCGCACGAGGGACCGCAGCCAGCCGCGCAGCTCCTCGAAGTCGGGCCGTTCGGTGGGGTCCTGACGCAGCAGCGACTCCACGACCGGGCGCAGCGGCCCGCATTCCTCCGCGAAGGCGGGCGGCTCGGCGCAGACCAGCTGGACCAGCTCCGCCGCGCTGTCCTCCGGGTACGGCGCGTGCCCCTGGACGGCCCGGTAGAGGAGCGCCCCGAGCGCCCACAGGTCGGTCGCGGGGCCGATCGGCGGGGCGAGCCGCCAGTTCTCGTGGACCGGACCGGCCTGTTCGGGGGCCCAGCGTTCCGTGACGGCGCCGACGACCGCGATCCGGGTCTGCCGGGCCCGCTCGGCGGCGAGCCGGGTGGTGGGGCCGCGGTGGGCCTGCGCGGGGATCGCGACCGCCCCGGCCTCGCGGGCGGCGGCGGGGACCGGGAGGCGGGCCGGGTCCGGGGTCGCGGCCGTGTACCCGGCGGGCAGGGCGGGGCGACCGGAACCGGGCAGCACGGGCCCTCGTCCGGGCCCTTCACCTCCCGCGCCCCGCGACCCTCCCGTACCCCCTGAACCACCCGGTCCGCCCGAACCGCCGCCGGCGGGGATCGGTCCCGAGCCGTCCCGCGAGCTGTGCGGGCCGTCGCTCCAGCTGCCGGCGAGCATCACGCGCGGGGGCCTGCCGGGCGGCGGCCCACCGTCCCCGTACGGCTCGTCGCCGTCGTCGTCCTCGTCGTCGTCCGCCACCCGCGCCCACCACTGCGGCTCGGGCGCGCCGACCGCCTGGGCCGTCGGCGGAGGGGGCGGCGGCAGTTCGGGCGGGCCGGGCGGCGCGGGCCGCTGGACCGGGAGCGACCCGGTCTCGCCGAGGCGCGCGGCGGCACGGGCCCCGGCCCGGTACGCGGCGATGGCCCCGGCCCGTGCGGCCCGCACATCGGCGGTGGGCGGCGCGGGGGCGGGCTGCGTCTCGGCGGGGGCAGCGGGGGTGGCGCGCCCGTAGGGGTCGACGCCGTACAGGTCGGGGCCGGGGCCGGGGTCCGGGTCCGGGTCGGTGTCGGGGTCCGGGCCGTACGGGGCAGGGGTCAGGTCCGGGTCCGCGTGCGCTTCCGACCCGTACGGGACCTGCTCGTCGGCCTCCTCGTAGACCTCCACCTCGTACAGGTCGGAGGCGTGGACCTCGGAGCCGTACTCCTCCGTGCCGTACTCCTCGAAGCCCCGCCGGCCGGAGCCGTACTCCTCCGCGCCGTACCGCTCGGAGCCGTACTCCTCGGTCCCGTACCCCCCGAAGCCCTCCGGGTCCCCGAGGCCGCCCTCGGTCGCGAAGTCCTCCTCGGTCCCGAAGTCCGTCTCGGTCCCGAAGTCCGTCCCGCTCCCGAAGTCCGTCTCGGTCCCGAAGTCCGTCCCGCTCCCGAAGTCCTCCTCGGTCCCGAAGCCGACCTCGGGCCCCAAGTCGTCCTCGTGCCGGAACTCGTCCGGACCCTCGTCCCCGTCGGCCTCCCCCGTCGGCGAGTCCCACCCCGGTCCGGGTGCCTCCGCGTCCTCCTCCGGTACGGGGGCGTACCCGCAGAGGGCCTCCTCGGCCGCGCCCACCGCGAGGCCCGTGAGCACCACCCGGCCGTCGTCGCAGACGAGCACGGTCCGGGCGGTGATGTTCCGGTGCACCCAGCCATGGGCGTGGAGGGCGCGCAGCGCGGTGAGGACGTCGGCGCCGATCTCGGCGGCCCGGTAGGGGTTGAGCGGCCGCTCGGCGAGGAGCGCCGCCAGCGGGCGGGCCGCGATGCGTTCGCTCACTATCCACAGCGAACCGGCCTCCGCGAAGACGTCGAAGACCTGGTCGAGGAGGGGGTGGTCGGGGATCTGCGCGGCGGCCTGGGCCGCCTCGATCGCCCGGCGCACGACGGGTTCGGCGGGGCGGCGGGTCGCCCGCCCCGTACCGCCGTGGAGCGCCGCCGTGCCGCTCTCTCCGTCGAGCACCTCGGCATCGACGAACTCCGGCAGCGGCACCTGGCGGACCAGGACCTCCTGGCCGCTGTAGGTGTCGAAGGCGCGCGTCTCGGCCAGGGCGTACGCGTCGGAATGCCCGTCCGCGTCCACCGGCGGCAGCGGCAGGCGGTAGCGGTCCGCCAGCACCCTTCCCGCGTAGTCGTCCACGACGCCTCCCCACGCGCGCACGCTGTCCCCCGTGGACCCGCGGACCCCAGGAGTCGTGCGGGGTCACGCGAGTCCGTCACATTCGGTCCGGCACCGTGCAGTCAACGACTCTGTTCGACTTCGTACGGTCCTCGAACCCTCACGATACGGCCGCCGGTCAGTCCTTGGGGCTGAACGTGGCGAACGCCGTCTCCCGCAGCGTCCGGCACTCCGCGCCGTTCCACTCGTCCGCCTTGCAGCTGATCATGATGGAGTAGCCGTGCTTGGCGTCCACCTTGAAGCCGCGGTTGAGCACGTGGACGCGCATGCCCTGCTGGGTCCGCTCGAACTCCCAGTCGGCGACGGTCGGGTAGCCGTTGTACGAGACCGGGCTTATGCCGACGTGCTTGTAGCCCTTGCTGGTGGCGGCCACACCGATCTTGGCCAGCTCCCAGGCGCTCGCCGCGTCGTCCTTCGGGCTGCCGTTGAAGTCGACCTGGATGCGCGGGAAGCCGCCGCTCTCGCTGAACACGCCACCGCCGCTGTATCCCGGTATGGCCCGCATGCGGAAGTTCGCGGGCATCGCCATGGAGAAGTGGAAGCGCGCGTTCGTCACGAGGGCGTAGCCGGCGGGCAGTTGCGCTCCGCCCGCGCCGCCGCCGGGCTTCCCGGACGGCGTGACGCCGTTGCCGTTCGTCCCGTTGGCCCCGTCCGTGGCGCCGGTGGTGCCGTTGGCGCCGGTCGATCCGTTGGATCCGCTGTCCCCGGGCTGCACCCCGCCCTGCTGGCCGGGTCCGCCGGAGGTCTGGCCCTTGCCGCCGTCCGAGCCCGCGCCGCCGGAACCGTCACCGCCGGCCGAGGCACCGGCCGAGGACGTGGTGCCCCCGTCGCCCTTGCCCTGGTCGCCTTCGTCGCCACCGCTGAGGGAGACCGCGAGGATCGTTCCGAGCAGGGCGAGCACGACGACGGCGGCGATGATCACCAGCGTGCGGCGCGGCACGACATCGGTGAGCGGCGCGCGTGCCGGGGTCGGCCGGCCGGTCCCGTGCTGCGGTACGGAGCCGGTGCCGGCGCCCGTCCGCGCTCCCGTGCGCGCGGTGCCGTGCGCCGCGGGCGTCGCGTCGGGCTTCACCGAGGCCGCCGCGTTGCGCACGGACTTCAGGGCGCCGCGCATCCGGTCGGAGGCCTCGGACGTCCGGTCCTGGCCGGCGGCCGGCGCCGCCGGTCCCACCGGCGCCCCCGGAACGCCCTCGGGGCGGGGCGGCAGCGGTACGACCCTGGTGACCTCGGGCGAGACCTCGGGCGCCGCGTCGGGCGCGTCGAGCACGGCCCGCAGCAGGGCGCGCGCACCGGCGTCGTCGAGCCGCTGGGCGGGGTCCTTGGCGAGCAGGCCGTAGATGACCTTCTCCAGCTCGGGCCCGGCGTTCTTCGGCGGGTCGACCGGCTCGGTCATCACCGCCGTGAGGGTGGCGATGGCGGAACCCTTGTCGTACGGCGGGCTGCCCTCGACCGCCGCGTAGATCAGGCCGCCGAGCGACCACATGTCTGCGGCGGGGCCGGGCTTGTGGCCGCGGGCGCGCTCCGGGGAGATGTACGAGGGGGCGCCGACGAGCATGCCGGTGGAGGTGATCGAGGGGTCGCCCTCCACCTGGGCGATGCCGAAGTCGGTGAGGACGACCCGGCCGTCCTCGGCGATCAGCACGTTGGACGGCTTCACGTCGCGGTGGAGGATGCCCTCGCGGTGGGCCGAGCGCAGCACGTCGAGGATGGCGAGGCCGACCTCGGCGGCGCGCCGGGGCGTGAGGGTGCCGTCCTCGCGCACGGCGTCCGCGAGGGACTTGCCCTCGATGAGCTCCATGACGATCCACGGACGGTCGTCCTCGTCGACGACGTCGTACACGGTGACTGCGCCGTTGTTGCGGATCCGGGCGATGGCCTTGGCCTCGCGCAGGGTCCGGGTGATGAGGCGTCGCTTCTCGTCGTCGTCGATGCTGGTGGGGAAGCGGAGTTCCTTGACGGCGACGGTACGGCCGAGGGTCTCGTCGACCGCGCGCCACACCGTGCCCATGCCGCCGCGCCCGAGGACCGCGCCGAGGCGGTAGCGGCCCGAGAGCAGCCGGCCCTCGCCGACCGGGGCCTTGCGCATCCGGTCTCCGCCGGTGCCGCGCGCACCGGAGGCGCCCTGCGCCGGCCGGCGGTCGCTCTCGCCGTCGCCGTCCCCGGCGCCGAACCCGGCCCGTCCGGTCGACGGCTCGGTCCCCCGCAGCCGCCCGGCCCCGGCGGGGGCGTCACCGGCGGTGGCGGCGGCTCCGGTCCCGGCGTCGCCGGCGGCCGAACCCGTCGCGCCGTCAGACGGCACGTCCCGAGGGTCCTTCGCGCCGTCGGCACCGGACTCCGGCTCCGACTGCGACTCCGACTGCGCTTCAGGCTCCGAGTCCGGCCCGGACGTCAGTCCCGGCTTCGACTCCTCGGAAGATGCCCGAGACGGCTCCGAACCGGCCGCAGGCTCCGGCTCGCGCCCGTCCTCCGGTTCCCGTGCACCCCGGCTGACCTGCGCGTCCTGTTCCGTGTCCCGCGCGTCCCGCTCCGGCTCACGCGCGGCCGGGACCACTCCTCGGTCGCCGTCGGTCGCGGCCCCCGCGGCGGCGTCCCGCCTGGGGTCCTTCGCCGTGTCCCGCGACTGCTCCGCCTCCGACATGCGTCCCCTCTGCGATCCCTGATCTTCGCCGCGTCTGCCGCTTCCCGCGCGATGCGGTAACCCGCCCTGGAAGAGAGCCCATTGTCCCTCACCTCGGGACGGGTGGCGCCCCCGGGTCCGTACTCCGGGATGACGACGCCCCCGCACACCCCCCAGGTTCCCACCGGAATCGGGCGACCCGGACTTCCTGTCAGATCGGCACGATGTCCGGCGCCCCGAGCCGCGCCGCGTCCGCCGTCTGGTCGTCGGGCTGCCGCTGCGACTCGCGCTCCGCCTCGACCCGCTTCTCGTAGTGCTCGATCTCCTTCTCGATCTGCCGGTCGTCCCAGCCGAGGACGGGCGCCATCAGCTCGGCGCACTCGCGGGCGCTGCGCGTGCCCCGGTCGAAGGTCTCGATGGAGATCCTGGTCCGCCGGGTGAGGACGTCGTCGAGGTGGCGGGCGCCCTCGTGCGAGGCGGCGTAGACGATCTCGGCGCGCAGGTAGTCGTCGGCCGCCGCGAGCGGCTGACCCAGCGTGGGGTCCGCGGCGACGAGCTCGAGGATCTGCTCCGTCAGGGAGCCGTAGCGGTTGAGGAGGTGCTCGACGCGGACGACGTGGAGGCCGGTGCGCGCGGCGATCCTCGCCCGCGCGTTCCACAGGGCCCGGTAGCCCTCCGCGCCGAGCAGCGGGGTGTCCTCGGTGACACAGGGCGCCACGCGCTGGTCGAGGCCGTGCACCGCCTCGTCGACGGCGTCCTTCGCCATGACGCGGTACGTCGTGTACTTGCCGCCGGCGACGACGACGAGGCCGGGGACGGGGTGGGCGACGGTGTGTTCGCGCGAGAGCTTGCTCGTGGCGTCCGACTCGCCGGCGAGCAGGGGCCGCAGGCCCGCGTAGACGCCCTGGACGTCGTCGCGGGTGAGCGGTGTGGAGAGCACGGTGTTCACGTGCTCCAGGAGGTAGTCGATGTCGGCGCTGGACGCGGCGGGGTGGGCCTTGTCGAGGTCCCACTCGGTGTCCGTGGTGCCGACGATCCAGTGGCGGCCCCAGGGGATCACGAAGAGCACGGACTTCTCGGTGCGCAGGATGAGTCCGGTGGTCGAGTGGATGCGGTCCTTGGGGACGACGAGGTGGATGCCCTTGGAGGCGCGGACGTGGAACTGGCCGCGCTCGCCGATGAGGGCCTGGGTGTCGTCGGTCCACACCCCGGTGGCGTTGACGATCTGCTTGGCCCGGATCTCGTACGCGAGACCGGCCTCGACGTCCTGGACGCGCGCGCCGACGACCCGCTCGCCCTCGCGCAGGAAGCCGGTGACGCGGGCCCTGCTGGCGGCCTTGGCGCCGTAGGAGGCGGCGGTGCGCACGAGGGTGGTGACGAAGCGGGCGTCGTCCATCTGGGCGTCGTAGTACTGCAGGGCGCCGACGAGCGCGTCCTTCCGCAGGCAGGGGGCGACCCGCAGTGCCGAGCGCCGGGAGAGGTGCCGGTGGACGGGGAGGCCCCGGCCGTGGCCGGAGGACAGGGACATCGCGTCGTACAGCGCGACGCCGGAGCCCGCGTAGAACCGCTCCCAGCCCTTGTGCTGGAGCGGGTAGAGGAAGGGGACCGGCTTCACCAGGTGGGGTGCGAGCCGCTCCAGGAGCAGACCGCGCTCCTTGAGCGCTTCTCTGACCAGGGCGAAGTCCAGCATCTCCAGATAGCGCAGGCCGCCGTGGATGAGCTTGCTGGAGCGGCTGGAGGTGCCGGATGCCCAGTCGCGGGCCTCGACGATGCCGGTGGAGAGCCCTCTCGTGACGGCGTCGAGGGCGGTCCCGGCGCCGACCACTCCGGCGCCGACGACCAGCACGTCCAACTCGCGCTCGGCCATGGCCGCGAGCGCCTCGGTGCGCTCGGCGGGTCCCAGTGTCGCTGTCCTCACGGCTGTGGCTCCCGTCGTTCCTGTCGTTCCCGTGGTCCCTGTCGTCCTCGTCGTCGTGCGTCGTTCCTGTGGCCGCGCGCCGTTCTCTTCCCGCCGACACGCGAACCGGACCGGACCCGTACGAACCGGCCCGACCGGCCCCGGCCGCGTGTGGTCCGGCTCACAGCTCGATTCTGTCCCGCCCCGGCGACTTCAGCCACCGCCTCGCCGCCGACCTGTGGATAACACTCGATGACCTTCGGCCCCACAATGCGGCATATCGGTCATATTTACGCCTAGTCTGACATTGCGCTCGACCCGTTCTGTCCACCGGGCTTGCGCCTCGCGTGCCCTCCGGCTACAGGGAAGGACGGTCCACCTCCATGCCCGCTGATCTCGCCGTCATCGGCCTCGGCCACCACGGACTCCCCCTCGCCCAGGCCGCCGCCGCCGCAGGCGTCGACACCATCGGCTTCGACACCGACCCCCGTCCCGTCGCCGAACTCGCCGCCGGACGGTCCCCCGTCGACGGCTCCCTCACCGTCCCGGAGATCCGCCGGATGCTGTCCGGGCGCTTCCGGCCGACCGCCGACCCCGCCGAACTCGGCCGGGTCCGCACCGCCGTCATCTGCGCCCCCACCCCCCTCGCCCCCGACCGCACGCTCGACCTCACCGCCGTCACCGACGCGGCCCGCGCGCTCGCCGCCCGGCTGCGCCCCCACACCACGGTCCTCCTGGAGTCCCCCGTCCCGCCCGGCACCACGGAGGGCCTGCTCCGCGACCTCCTCGAAGAGGGCTCGGGCCTCCGCGCCGGCCGCGACTTCCACCTCGCGTACTCCCCCGGCCGCCTGGACCCCGGCAGCCGTACCCACGGCTTCGCCGGCACCCCCAAGGTGATCGGCGGCCTCACCCCGGCCTGCACCGAATCGGCGGCCGCCTTCTACGGCCGGCTCACCGACAAGGTGGTACGCGCGCGCGGCCCCCGCGAGGCGGAGACGGTCAAGCTCCTGGAGACCAACTTCCGGCACGTCAACATCGCCCTCGTCAACGAGATGGCGGTGCTCTGCCACGAACTCGGCGTCGACCTGTGGGACGTCATCCGCTGCGCCGAGACCAAGCCCTTCGGCTTCCAGGCCTTCCGCCCCGGCCCCGGGGTCGGCGGCCACGGCGTCCCCGTCGACACCGTCGGCGCCCACCGCCCGCTCCGGCTCGTCGAACTCGCCGGCCAGGTCAACGAACGCATGCCCCCGTACGTCGTCCAGCGCGCCGCCACCCTCCTCAACGAGCACGGCAAGTCGGCCCGCGGCGCCCGCGTCCTCCTCCTGGGCATCACGTACAAGCCCGACCTCCCCGACCGCCAGGGCTCCCCCGCCGACGAGATCGCCCGCCGCCTGATGGACCTGGGCGCGGCCGTCAGCTACCACGACCCGCACGTCCCCGACTGGCGCGTCCGCGAACTCCCCGTCCCCCGCGCGGACTCCCTCTACGAGGCCGCCGCCCACGCCGATCTGACGGTCCTGCTCCAGCACCACCGCACGTACGACCTCCAGGGCCTCTCGGTCAAGGCCCAACTCCTCCTCGACACCCGGGGCGCCACCCCCACGGGCGCGGCCCACCGGCTCTGAGGACGGCTTCGGCCGGAATTCCCTATGCCCGTGGCACATGCGGCTGCTAGCCTCCGGGACCGCCGCGCGCACCGTTCCCTGCGCGCACCGTCCCGGGGGCCCTCCGTGTTCATCGTCATCCTGCTGTTGCTCGTGTTCTTCCTGACGGGAGGGGTCTCCGGCCTCTGGGTCGCGCTCGACGTGAGGAACTCCGCCACCCGACTGGAGCGCTGGCACGTGCGCAACCTCGACCTGCGCGCCCAGGCCTCGGGACGTCTCGGCCCGCACGACCGGCTCCTCACCGCCACCGGCTTCCGCGTCGTCGGCGGGGTGCTGGCCCTGATCGGCTTCGGGATGATCCTCGCGCCGTTGATCGCGGCGCTCCTCGGCTGACGCCGTTCACGACCGACCGCACTTCACCGTTCCCTGGGGGGATCACCGCATGTCTCAGCCCGTTCCGCCGCCCGGCAACCCGTTCGCCGAGGGCGCCGCCCCGCAGCCGTACCCGATGGCGCCGGCACCCGCGCCCGCCCGCGCCAACCTGGCCCTCGGCCTGCTGGCCGGTTTCGGCGGTGCGATCGTCGGCGCGCTCGTCCTCGGCGGCATCATGCGCGCCATGGCGAAGGAGGACGGCAGCTACACGCAGCTCGGCATCCTCGCACTCGGCGTCGGCGCGCTGGTCGGCTTCGCCCTCGGCAAGGTGGGCGGCGCCCATCCGGTCCTGCCGTTCGCGGGCGTGCCGATCGCCCTGTTCGGCGTCTTCGCGGGCCAGCTCTTCGGTTACGCCCTGATGGCCAGCTGGTGGGCCGAACTGGACGGGCAGTCCCTGCCCGTCACCGAGATCCTCACCTCGCACTTCTCGGACCTGCTCACGGCGTGGAAGGAAGAGCTCGGAGCCATGGACCTGCTGTTCTTCGCCATCGCCGGCTACGAGGGCTTCGTCATCACCAAGAAGATCTCCGCCTGATCCCGCGGCCTACGCCGAAGGGGCCCCGCACCACCCGGTGCGGGGCCCCTTCGCGTACGGACCTACGCGGTCAGCGCTTGTGCTGTGCGTCCGCGACCGTGACCTCGACGCGCTGGAACTCCTTGAGCTCGCTGTAGCCCGTGGTGGCCATCGCGCGGCGCAGGGCGCCGAAGAAGTTCATCGAGCCGTCCGGGGTGTGCGACGGGCCCGCGAGGATCTCCTCGGTGGTGCCGACGATGCCCAGGTCGACCAGCTTGCCGCGCGGCACGTCCTCGTGGACGGCCTCCATGCCCCAGTGGTGGCCCTTGCCGGGCGCGTCCGTGGCGCGGGCCAGCGGGGAGCCGATCATGACCGCGTCGGCGCCGCAGGCGATGGCCTTCGGCAGGTCGCCGGACCAGCCGACACCGCCGTCGGCGATGACGTGCACGTACCGGCCGCCGGACTCGTCCATGTAGTCGCGGCGGGCCGCGGCCACGTCGGCGACCGCGGTCGCCATCGGGACCTGGATGCCGAGGACGTTGCGGGTGGTGTGCGCGGCGCCGCCGCCGAAGCCGACGAGGACACCCGCCGCGCCGGTGCGCATCAGGTGCAGGGCCGCGGTGTACGTGGCGCAGCCGCCGACGATGACCGGGACGTCCAGCTCGTAGATGAACTGCTTCAGGTTCAGCGGCTCGGACGCGCCGGAGACGTGCTCGGCGGAGACCGTCGTACCGCGGATGACGAACAGGTCCACGCCCGCGTCGACGACGGCCTTGGAGAACTGCGCGGTGCGCTGCGGGGAGAGCGCGGCGGCGGTGACGACACCGGAGTCGCGCACCTCCTTGATGCGCTGCCCGATCAGCTCTTCCTTGATCGGCGCCGCGTAGATCTCCTGCAGACGGCGGGTCGCGGAGGCCTCGTCCAGCTCGGCGATCTCGTCGAGCAGCGGCTGCGGGTCCTCGTACCGGGTCCAGAGACCCTCCAGGTTCAGCACGCCCAGGCCGCCCAGCTCACCGATGCGGATGGCGGTCTGCGGCGAGACGACCGAGTCCATCGGCGCGGCCAGGAACGGCAGCTCGAACCGGTAGGCGTCGATCTGCCAGGCGATCGAGACCTCCTTCGGGTCCCGGGTGCGCCGGCTGGGGACGACGGCGATGTCGTCGAACGCGTACGCCCTGCGGCCGCGCTTGCCGCGCCCGATCTCGATCTCAGTCACGATGTGTGGCCTTTCCCTCTACGTCTGCGCCTACCAGTATCCCCGACACAAGCGTGAGGGGCGGTTCCGGTCATGTTCCGGAACCGCCCCCACGCGTCGCGCTGTGTTACTTCCTGCTGTAGTTCGGCGCCTCGACCGTCATCTGGATGTCGTGCGGGTGGCTCTCCTTGAGGCCCGCGGAGGTGATCCGCACGAAGCGGCCCTTCGACTCCATCTCCTCGACCGTGGCAGCACCCACATAGCCCATGGTCTGGCGGAGACCGCCGACGAGCTGGTGCAGGACGTTGGAGAGCGGACCGCGGTACGGCACCTGGCCCTCGATGCCCTCGGGCACGAGCTTGTCGTCGGACGTGACCTCCGCCTGGAAGTAACGGTCCTTCGAGTACGACCTGCCCTGGCCGCGGGACTGCATGGCGCCCAGCGAGCCCATGCCGCGGTACGACTTGAACTGCTTGCCGTTGATGAACATCAGCTCACCGGGCGACTCCTCGCAGCCCGCGAGGAGGCTGCCGAGCATCACGGTGTCGGCACCGGCGGCCAGCGCCTTGCCGATGTCGCCGGAGTACTGCAGACCGCCGTCGCCGATCAGCGGGATCCCGGCGGCGCGGGCCGCGAGGGAGGCCTCGTAGATGGCGGTGACCTGCGGGACGCCGATGCCCGCGACCACACGGGTGGTGCAGATCGAACCGGGGCCGACACCGACCTTGATGCCGTCGACACCGGCGTCGATCATCGCCTGCGCGCCGTCACGCGTGGCGACGTTGCCGCCGATCACGTCGACGTTCACGCTGGACTTGATCTTCGACATCCAGCTGAGGGCGTTGCTGTTGTGGCCGTGCGAGGTGTCGACGACCAGGAAGTCCACGCCGACGGCGGCGAGCGCCTGGGCGCGCTCCAGCGACTCCGGGCTGGCGCCGACGGCCGCGCCGACGAGCAGACGGCCCTCGGAGTCCTTCGCGGCGTTCGGGTACTTCTCCGCCTTGACGAAGTCCTTGACCGTGATCAGACCCTTGAGCACGCCCTTGTCGTCGACGAGGGGCAGCTTCTCGATCTTGTGCCGGCGCAGCAGCTCCATGGCGTCGACGCCGGAGATGCCGACCTTGCCGGTGACCAGCGGCATCGGCGTCATGACCTCGCGGACCTGACGGCTGCGGTCGCTCTCGAACGCCATGTCACGGTTGGTGACGATGCCGAGCAGCTTGCCGGCCGGGTCCGTGACGGGGACACCGCTGATGCGGAACTTGGCGCAGAGCGCGTCCGCCTCGGCGAGCGTCGCCTCGGGGTGCACGGTGATCGGGTCGGTGACCATGCCGGACTCGGAGCGCTTCACCAGGTCGACCTGGTTGACCTGGTCCTCGACCGAGAGGTTCCGGTGCAGGACACCGACGCCGCCCAGACGGGCCATCGCGATGGCCATGCGGGACTCGGTCACCTTGTCCATCGCCGCGGAGAGCAGCGGGATGTTGACCCGGACGTTGCGCGAGATGCGGGACGAGGTGTCGACCGCGTTCGGGAGCACCTCGGATGCGCCCGGCAGCAGCAGCACGTCGTCGTAGGTCAGCCCGAGTGTCGCGAATTTCTCGGGCACTCCGTCGACGTTTGCAGTCATGACACCTTCCCCAAATGGCCTTGCTCGGTGCGGATGTCCATGCTAACGGCCTGAAGCGGTGTCTCATTCCACGATCAAGATCAGCCGCAAGCTTTGGACATTCGTACGTGTACGAAAGGGCCGACAGACCCCGGGAACGCCTACTGGTCGGCCACCGCGACCGAGGCCACCGCGCGACCGAAGTCACCGTGCGACCGAGACCACCGTGCGACCGAGGTCACTCCACGGGACACGCGCCAACGCCCGCCGGGCGCCGCCGCCCGCTCGGTGCTACTGCTCCGCCAGCGCGCGGAGCCGGCTGAGGGCACGGTGCTGTGCGACGCGGACGGCGCCCGGCGACATGCCGAGCATCTGGCCGGTCTCCTCGGCGGTCAGGCCGACGGCGACCCGGAGCACGAGCAGCTCGCGCTGGTTCTCCGGGAGGTTGGCCAGCAGCTTCTTGGCCCACTCGGCGTCGTCGCTGAGCAGCGCGCGCTCCTCGGGCCCGAGGGAGTCGTCCGGGCGCTCCGGCATCTCGTCGGAGGGCACGGCCGTGGACCCCGGGTGCCGCATGGCGGCCCGCTGGAGGTCGGCGACCTTGTGTCCTGCGATGGCGAAGACGAAGGCCTCGAAGGGCCTGCCGGTGTCCTTGTAGCGCGGCAGCGCCATCAGGACCGCGACGCAGACCTCCTGGGCGAGGTCCTCGACGAAGTGCCGGGCGTCACCGGGAAGGCGGTTGAGGCGGGTGCGGCAGTACCGCAGGGCGAGCGGGTGCACGCGCGCGAGCAGGTCATGGGTGGCCTGGGCGTCGCCCTCGACCGCACGGCGGACGAGCGCGCCGATCTCCCCCTGCCCGGCAGGCATGGGGGAACCCACGGTCTCGTCGTCGCGCATCGCTCCATGGTGCCCCGACGCCTCTGCGTTCGCGGCACCGCGTCCGTAGTTGTGCACCGAAGCGTTATGAGCAGGTGCGCCGGAACTCATCTCCCGCGCCCTCCCCTCCCGCTCGATCGACTCGTCCCCGAGGAACTCCACATCTCAAGGATGCGTCATCCGGCGGGGAAGTGACACAAGCCCGCCCCGTCCACCCCGCGAAGGGCGCGGGCGAGGACGGGAACACGGCGGGTGACCTGCGGCTCAGCGAACCAGTCCCCAGCGGAAACCGAGAGCGACGGCGTGCGCCCGGTCCGAGGCGCCGAGCTTCTTGAAGAGGCGCCGGGCGTGGGTCTTGACGGTGTCCTCGGAGAGGAAGAGCTCGCGCCCGATCTCCGCGTTGGACCGGCCGTGGCTCATGCCTTCGAGGACCTGGATCTCGCGCGCGGTGAGGGTGGGCGCGGCGCCCATCTCGGCCGAACGGAGACGGCGGGGGGCGAGCCGCCAGGTCGGGTCGGCGAGCGCCTGGGTAACGGTGGCCCGCAGCTCGGCGCGCGAGGCGTCCTTGTGCAGATAGCCACGCGCACCCGCGGCGACCGCGAGGGCGACGCCGTCGAGGTCCTCGGCGACGGTGAGCATGATGATGCGGGCGCCGGGGTCCGCGGAGAGCAGCCGGCGGACGGTCTCCACGCCGCCCAGACCGGGCATGCGTACGTCCATCAGAATCAGGTCCGAGCGGTCCGCGCCCCAGCGGCGGAGGACTTCCTCGCCGTTGGCCGCGGTGGTCACGCGCTCGACGCCGGGCACGGTCGCGACCGCCCGCCGGAGCGCCTCTCGGGCAAGCGGGGAGTCGTCGCAGACGAGGACGGATGTCATGCCTGACCTCCGCGGCTCTCGCAGCTGTTGCGCGTCACCTTGAGCCTCCAGGGCTGTACGTAATCGTCACCTGTGCGATTGACGCTCTCGGACACCTGTCCGAGCGCTTGTTCCTTCAACCGCCTCCGCACTCTCAACGACGGTCACTCGAAAGAGTTACGGGTCGGACGGCAGCCTTCGGCACTCTACGTGAGGGCTCGTGCGCGGAGGAGAGCGACGCGGGTCATCCGTCCTTCATCGAAAGCTATGCCCCATTTAGCGGGTTTTCTTCCCTTTTCGCGGTGTCTGTGGCTAGATTCGCAATGAGTCATATTTACATCTACTTAGACAGTAGGTGTACCGACCCGGACCCGTCGGGACCCGAGGAGCCCCGGCCATCAGCCATCCATCCGCCCACCTATCCGTTCGACACGGTTTCAAGGGGACAAGCGCTATGGCAGATTTCTCCCGCCTTCCCGGACCCAACGCCGACCTGTGGGACTGGCAACTCCTCGCGGCCTGCCGCGGGGTCGACAGCTCCCTGTTCTTCCACCCCGAGGGAGAGCGCGGCGCGGCACGGAGTGCGCGTGAGAACTCGGCGAAAGAGGTCTGCATGCGGTGCCCGGTGCGCGCGGAGTGCGCGGCACACGCACTCGCCGTGCGGGAGCCCTACGGCGTATGGGGCGGCCTCACCGAGGACGAACGCGAAGAGCTCATGGGACGTGCGCGCAATCGCCTGATCACGACGGCGCCGGCCATGACACCCCTGACGACATCGGCGGCGGCAGCAGGCCGGCCGATCGTGGAGCGCATGTGAAGGAACGTTTCTCCAGCTAGGACGGCGACCACCACCGAGCCCGGACACGACCGCGCCCGCGCGCGCGTGACGGCGCCCTCAGGGTGCCTGCGCGCGCGTGGCGGCGCGGAGCTCCGCGGCCCGGCGGGACGGCTCACGCGTGTGTGGCCCGGGAAAGCCGTCTCACGCGCGCGTGGCCCGGCCGGACCGGCTCACGCGCGCGTGGCGGCGCGGGTCAGTTCGTCGAGCGTGGCGGCGACGGCCGGGACCTGGGCCAGGTCCGGCAGCGTGAGGGCCACGATCTCCCGCTCCACGGCGGGCTCCACGGCCACGGTCCGCGCCCCCTTGGGCCGTACGGACTCGATGGCCAGCTCCGGCAGGACGGCCACGCCCAGGCCCGCGCCGACCAGGCCCACCACCGCCGGGTAGTCGTCGGTGGCGAAGTCGATGCGGGGCGTGAAGCCCGCCTCCTCGCAGACGTCGACGAGCTGGCGGCGGCAGCGCGGGCAGCCCGCGATCCAGGACTCCTCGGCGAGTTCGGCGATGCCGACGGACCCGGCCCCGGCGAGCCGGTGCCCCTCGGGGACCAGGCCCACCAGACGGTCGGCGAGGATCGGCCGGACGACGAGGTCGTCCCACTCGGCCTGGCCCGCCCCGTAGCGGAAGGCGAGAGCCACGTCGCAGTCGCCCTCGCGGAGCATCTCGACCGAGCGCGGCGGTTCGGCCTCGACGAGCGAGACCCGGGTGCCGGGGTGCGCGGCCCGCAGGGCGGCGAGCGCGGTGGGGACGAGGGTGGAGCTGCCGCTCGGGAAGGAGACCAGGCGGACCCGGCCCGCCCGGAGCCCGGCGATGGCGGCGACCTCCTCCTCGGCGGCGGTGAGCCCGGCGAGGATGCCGGAGGCGTGCCGGACGAGGACCTCGCCGGCCTGGGTGAGGCGCATCTCGCGTGCCGCGCGGATCAGCAGGGGCGTGCCCGCGGAGGCTTCGAGGGCCTTCATCTGCTGGCTGACGGCGGGCTGGGTGCAGCCGAGTTCGCGCGCGGCGGCCGAGAAGGAGCCGGTCGCGGCGACGGCGCGCAGGACGCGGAGGTGGCGTGCCTCGATCATGCGTTCCAGCATAAGCGAATCTTGGGTGAACCAGCACATTTTCGCCTGCGACTTTGAGACCTGTGCCCCTAAGGTTCCGGCATGACCTTGCTGAGTGTGAATGTGGGCCGCGCCAAGGCCGTGGACTACACCGACGCCGCGTCCGGGACGACCGGCATCGACAAGCGCCCGGTCGACGGGCCGGTGCGGATCGAGGCCCCCGGGGTGCCCGGGGTCGGAGCGAGTGGGCTGGCCGGGGACACCGTCTGCGACCTGCGCTTCCACGGCGGCGACGACCGGGCGGCGTACGCCTTCGCCCGGGAGGACCTGGACCGGTGGGAGCGGGAGCTCGGCCGCGAGATCGTGAACGGCTCCTTCGGCGAGAACCTCACCACCTCCGGCCTCGACGTGAACGGGGCCCTGATCGGCGAGCGCTGGCGGATCGGTGACGAGGTGGTCCTGGAGGTCACCGGCGGCCGCATCCCCTGCCGTACGTTCGCGGGCTTCGTGGAGGAGAAGGGCTGGGTGCGGCGGTTCACCCGGTCCGAGGCCGGTCCCGGGGCGCTGCTGCGGGTGATCGTGCCGGGCGAGATCCGCGCGGGCGACCCGATCACCGTCGTCCACCGGCCGGACCACGACATCACGGTCGCGCTGCTGCACCGCGCGGCCACCACCGAACGCCCGCTGCTGCCCAGCACGTTGGCCGCCGCCGAGTGGATGGAGTCGGGACTCCTCGCGCTCGCCCGCCAGTACACGGAGAAGTACGCGCGCGCGTAGGCCCCGCGAGCCCGGCCCGATCCGAAGGACAGGCCCTCGCCGGTACGCGGACAAGAAGGCCTGCGGTGGGGCACTACCGTGCCCGTATGACGACTGCACTGATTACGGGCGCCACCGCGGGCATCGGGGCCGCCTTCGCACGGAGACTCGCGGCGGACGGCCACGATGTCGTGCTCGTGGCCAGGGACGTGAAGCGGCTCAGGGAGCAGGCGACCGAGCTGCACGACCGACACGGCGTCGAGGCCGAGGTGCTGTCGGCGGACCTCGCCGAGGAGAAGGGGATCGCCGCCGTCGAGGCGCGGCTCTCGGATCCGAAGCGGCCGGTCGACATGCTCGTGAACAACGCCGGGTTCGGCAACAAGGGGCGCTTCCTCGAAGTGTCGATGGCCGACGAGCTGAAGATGCTCACGGTGCACTGCGAGGCGGTGCTGCGGCTGACCTCGGCCGCCGCCACCGCGATGAAGGAGCGCCGCCGGGGCGCCGTCGTGAACGTCGCCTCGGTGGCCGCCTTCCTGCCCCGGGGCACGTACGGCGCCTCGAAGGCCTGGGTCGTGCAGTTCACCCAGGGCGCTGCGCGGGACCTCACGGGCAGCGGGGTGCGGATGATGGCGCTCTGCCCCGGCTTCGTACGGACCGAGTTCCACGAGCGGGCCGGGATGGGGACCGACAACATCCCGGGCTGGATGTGGCTCGACGCGGACAAGCTGGTGACGGCGGCCCTCGCGGACCTGGAGCGGGGGAAGACGCTGTCGATCCCGGACCCCCGCTACAAGGCCCTGATGGGTGTGGTGAAGCTGGCGCCGCGCGGGCTGCTGGGCGGCGCCTCCTCCAGGGCGGGCCGGAAGTACGGGCCCAAGTAGCGCTTCCGAAGGGTCAGTTCACGCCGGGGCCCTCGTACGCGCCGATGTTCGGAACCGTCGTCGCCGACACGGCGTTTCCGAACCAGTCCCTGCCGCCGTTGTCCGCGATGAGCGTGCCCGCGGACAGGGCCGGGGAGCCGGCGGCGAGCCTGAGGTCGGGGCGGAGCAGCGGGTCGGCGTCGATGCCGCCGGGGTTGGGGCGGGTCATGGCGATGCCGTGGAAGAGGTTGTGGGAGAAGGAGAGCCCGGGGGTCGGGTTCTTGAACGCGTAGCCGCCGCTCGCGCCCTCGTTGACGAAGATGTTGTTGCGGATCGACAGCTCGTGCCGGGTGGTCGCGGGGCTGCCGGCGTCGTCCTGGACGAGGTAGGCGGGCACCGCGGTCCGGTTGACGAAGGTGTTGTTGTGGATCCGGGTGTCGAGGATGGGGCCCCAGCAGTTCTGGATCAGCCGGGCCCCGTCGTCGACGCTGAGGTTGTAACGGACCACGGTGCCGAGGGTCTTGGCGCCGCTGTAGGGGCAGATCAGCAGGAAGCCGCCCTGGTTGTCGTGGCTGTGGTTGTACTGGAAGACCGTGCCCTTCGAGGCTCCGTCGGCGTCGAAGGACATGCCGTCCTTGGTGCCGCCGCCGCCCGAGACCTCGTTGTACTCGACGACGGTGTCGTCGGTGTTGAAGGTCCAGATGCCCGCGTTGGCGGCCCGGGAGCGGAGCTGGAACCCGTCGAGGCGGTTGTGGTCGACGCGGGCGCCGCTGGTGGTGTCGATCTTGATGCCGTCGCCGGCGAGCGAGGTCAGGGTGTTGTGGTGGATCCGGACGCCGAGGCTGGGGGTCCAGGCTCCCGGGTAGGCGTTCGGGTCCTGCTGGTTGCCGACCAGCTCGCGCTTGGAGAAGCGGGACTTGAAGTAGATGCCCTCGCGGTCGACGTCGCGGATGTCGTTGTGGTGGATCTCCAGGCCGTCGTACCAGCTGGGGACGGTGGTTCCCTCGACGGCGACGTGGATCGCGCTGGAGCCGGTGAGGGTCTTGAAGTCGCCGCCGCGCACGTCGTGGATCGACAGGTGGTCGAGGGTGATGTCCTTCGCGGCGCCGAAGTCGCCGAGGCGGAGGCGGACGCCGTTGCGTTCGGTGCCGGGGGCGGCGGCGTTGGTGATCTCCAGGCGGGTGAGCCGCAGGTACTGGCTGTCGGCGAGGAGTACGGCGTCGTGGGCGCCGTTGCCGTCGATCACCGCGCGCGTGGGGGCGTCCCCGTAGTCCGCGACGGTGAAGGGGTGCGCGGCCGAGCCGGAACCCCGGGGCGCGAGGGTGCCGAGGCAGGTGGTGCCGCGCTTGAACAGGAGCCGGTCGCCGGGCCCGTAGGGGTGGGCGTTGGCCTCGGCGAGGGTGGTCCAGGGGTGCTGGACGGTGCCGTCGCCGGGGGCGGTCGCCGAGCAGTCGACGTGGTGGCGGTCGCCGGGCGGGGGTGCGGCCTGGGCGGGGGCGGTGGCGAGCAGGGACAGCGTGAGGGCGGCGAGCGCGGTGTACGTACGGCGCTGGGTCACTGATCCTCCGAATCGGGGGCTTCGAGGGCTGCGAGATCGAGCTGTGCGGTGGTGCCGTTCCACCAGGTCACGGTGAGGGCGTGGGGGCCCGTGACCTGGACGTTCGCGAGGGCCGACACGGGTGCGGGGCCGGGCTCCGCCGTGAGGGAGGCGAGGGCCACGAAGAGGGCGGCCGGGCCGCTCGTCACGCCGTGCAGGCTCAGGGTGCGGCTGCCGGGTCCCTGAAGGGTTTCCCCGGTGGGGAGTTCGGCGGCCGGACGGTCTCCGGGATAGCCGTGGACCGGGTGGAGCTGGGCGTGCGGTCCGTCGGGGGTGGTGGCCCAGCCGGTCTGCCGTACGGGGGTCCCCTCCGGGGCGCCGAGGACGAGATGGGCGCGGACCTCGGCCCGCCCGTGGGCGAGGGTCGCGGAGAGCACCCGGACGCCGGGCAGCGGGTGGTGGAGGGAGAGGGCCCGGTCGGGGCCGGTACCGAGGGGGGTGGCGGGGCCCCGGGTGGTGGCCCGGCCGTCGGCCGTGAGCAGTGCGAAGTGGTTGTCGGCGGGGGCGTCGCCGGTGGTGGGTCCCGTACGGGTGGAGTAGGCGTGCCGGGCGTAGCCGGGGTCGTCCGTCCCGCCTTCCGCGCTGCCCACGTGGTTGCTGCCGTGGTTGTGGAGGCGTACGAGTCCGTCGGCGGCGGTGGTCTGGACGAGGAGCCCGGCCGGGGCGAAGGCCCGGACGGTGTCGGCGCGTTCGGCGGGCAGGGGTTCCTCGGGGTCGGTCCAGGCGGGGTGGTCGGCGGGGAGCAGGAGGCCGAGGAAGCCCTTGGACGCCCAGTAGGGGGAGCCGGGGCCCGAGTACTCCTGGACGAGCGGCGGGTAGGGGCCGTGCCAGCCGAGGGTGAGGAGTCCGTTCGGGTCGGTGGCGCCCCGGTCGAGGAAGTACCGGAGGGTGCCGGAGCCGAGGCGGCGGGTGGCGCCGGGGGTGAGCGGGGTGTGGCCGGCGAGGGTGCCGAGCCAGGGTGCGGCGGCGGCGGCGAAGCGGTAGATCAGGGACCGCCCGTACGGGAGGGGGGCGCCGTCGGCGTCGAAGAGGTGGACGTAGTCGTCGAGATGGGCGCGCAGCCGGGACCCGTAGTGGTCGAGGAGCTTCCGGTCGCCGGCGAGGTGGGCGTGGAGGACCGGGTAGAAGTGCAGCGCCCAGGCGTTGTAGTGGTCGAAGGCGCGGTTGTCGCCGTCGCTGTACCAGCCGTCGCCGAGGTACCAGTCCTCGACGCGGGCGAGCGAGCGGTCGATCGTGGCGGCGGCCAGGTCCGTCTCGATGCCGGCGTCCTGGAGGAAGCCGGCGACGGTGAGGCCGAACAGCCACCAGTTGTTGTCGACGGGGGAGGGTCCGAGCGCGGGGCGGAGCCAGTCGACGACCTGCTCGCGGGTGCGGTCGTCGAGCCGGTCCCAGAGCCAGGGGCGGGTGAGGCGGAGGCCGAGGGCGATGGAGGCGGATTCGACGATCGCCTGGCGGGTGTCGGCCATCCGGGGCCAGGAGTCGGGGCCCGGGCCGCGGGACGCACCGGCCGCGGACCTCGCCGCACCCCTCGCCGTCCGCGCCGCACCCTTCGCCGTCCCCGCCGTCCTCGCCGTCCTCGCCGTCCCCGCACCCCGCGCCGTCCCCGCCGCGAGTCCCTCCGCGTACCGGTCCAGGTGCCCGTACGGGTCCCGGCCCCCCGCGCCCGCGACCCTGAGCGCCGCGAGCAGGAAGGTGCGGGCCCAGCCCTCCAGGCCGTCGGAGCGCGGGCCCGACCAGCTGGCGCGCGGGCCGGGGAGGTCGATGAGGCCGCGTCCCGGCGAGGCGAACGGGCGTACGTCCAGGAGGAGTCGGTCGGCCGTGGTCTCCCAGTGGGCACGGGTCCAGCCGGTGTACGGGCTGAGCTCACGGTTCTCGGGCGGCGTGGGCATGATGCTCCCTGGGACTCCCTGCGGTGACGTCTGCGTCGCCGGGAATCCTGAACAGGCTCCGATCGAACGTCAAGAGAATCGGAGCGAATGATCGAAACTCCCGTCGTTCGATCATTCCTGGGCTAGGGTCGGGGATCCACCACCACCGCGAGGGGGAACGCGCCGTGCGCGAGAGTGCTGCCGAACGACACGACCGACTGCTGGCCCTGGTGCGCGAGCGCGGCACCGCCCGCGTCTCCGAACTGGCCGAACGGCTCGGGGTCTCCCCCGTCACGGCCCGCCGCGACGTCGAGGTGCTGGCCGGCCGCGGCCTGCTCGACCGGGTGCACGGCCAGGTCTCCTGGCCGCTCCGGCAGGGCGCGCCCGGCGGCGGACGGGCCGGCGAGGGCCTGGTCCTCGGCCTGCTCGCACCCTCCGCCACGTACTACTTCGCCGAGGTCATCCGGGGCGCGCACGAGGCGGCGGCCCGCGCCGGGGCGCGGCTCGTGCTGCGCATCTCGGACTACCGGCCGGAGGAGGACCGGGCCCGCACCGAGGGGCTGCTCGCGGCCGGTGCCGAGGGGGTGCTCGTCGCGCCCGGCTGGCGGGGCCCCGAGGACCGGCCGGCGTACGGCGACTGGCTGGCCGAACTGCCGGTGCCCGCGGTGCTCCTGGAGCGCACGGCCGAGCCCGGCAGCCCGCTGGACGGGCTGGACCGGGTGGCGTCCGACCACGGCCACGGCGTCCTGCTCGCCCTGCGCCACCTGCTCTCCCTCGGGCACGCGACCCCGCTGCTGGTGGCCCGCAAGGACTCCCCCACCGCCCTCGCGGTGCGCACCGGGTACGCCGACGCGCTGAAGACGCTGGGCCTGGAGGAGCCGCGGCCGGTCATCGACTCCGTTCCGGCGGAGGCGGATCCGGAGGGCTTCGAGCGGGCGGTCAGGGCGCTGCACGAGGCGGTCGGTTCGGGCCTGGCGGGCGCGGCCCTGGTGCACAACGACGTGGACGCGATCGAGATCGTGCAGCGGCTGGCCGAGCTGGGCGTACGGGTGCCGCAGGACCTGGCCCTGATCGCGTACGACGACGAGGTCGCCGCGCTCGCGGACACCCCGCTCACGGCGGTCGCCCCGCCGAAGCGTCAGGTGGGGCGGCACGCGACGGAACTCCTGGTGGAGCGGCTCACCCAGGACCCCGACGAGGACGCGGCGCGACGGCATCTCGGGCTGCTGCCGAGGCTGCGGGTGCGGGCCTCCTGCGGGGCGCGCGCCACACACTCCGTCTGATCTTTTTTCGATCAATCAATCTTTCGCTCTTGACTTCGGTCATGAACGGTCACAGGATCACGGCCACAACCTCCCCGCCGCCGCCCTCAGGAGTCGTGCCGTGACCCGTAGTTGGAGCAGAACGTCCCGTGTCATAGCCGGCACCGCCACCGCCCTCGCCGTCCTCACGGCCTGCGGCGGCGGTGGTGACGACACCGCGAACAAGCCCGCCGGGCCCGTGACCCTCACCTTCTGGGGCTGGGCCAAGGGCTCCAAGGACGTCGTCGACGCCTTCAACGCCTCCCACACCGACATCCAGGTGAAGTTCGAGGAGATCCCCTCCGGCACCGCCGGCGGCTACGCCAAGATCTCCAACGCGGTGAAGGCCGGCAACGCCCCCGACCTCGTCTCCATCGAGTACTCCTCGCTCCCCGAGTTCGTGAGCTCCGGCGCCCTCCAGGACATCGGCGGCGAGTTCACCGAGGCCGACCGCGCCAAGCTGCTGCCACAGACCGTCGACCTCACCACCCTCGGCGGCAAGACCTGGGCCGTCCCCTTCGACGCCGCCCCGCAGGCCTTCTTCTACCGCAAGGACCTCTTCGCGCAGTACAAGGTCCAGGTCCCCACCACCTGGGACGAGTTCAAGAAGGCCGCCGAGCAGGTCAAGAAGGCCGACGCCAAGGCCCGTATCGCCACCTTCTTCCCGGACGACCCGACCACCTTCGAGGCCATGGCCTGGCAGGCCGGCGCCCAGTGGTTCAAGGCCGAGAACGACACCTGGAAGATCAACACCACCGACCCCGCCACCACCAAGGTCGCCGCCTACTGGCAGGGCCTCCTCGACGGCGGACTCGTCCACAAGAACGCCTCCTTCAGCCCCGAGTGGACCGGCTCCCTCAAGAACAGCACCACCATCGGCTACCTCGGCGCCTCCTGGGGCGCGGGCGTCCTCAAGGGCACCCTCCCCGAGCAGAACGGCAAGTGGGCCGTGGCCCCCATGCCCAGCTGGGACGGCAAGCCCGCCAGCGGCATGCTCGGCGGCACCTCCTTCGCCGTGACCAAGGACAGCAAGCAGAAGGCCGCGGCCGTCACCTTCGCCGAGTGGATGTCCACCACCGAGGAGGGCGTCAAGGCCCGCATCGCCTCCGGCACCTCCTCCGCCTTCCCCGCCGCGACCGCGCTGCGCCCCGTCGCCAAGAAGGCCTTCGACGCCAGCTACTACGGCGGCCAGGACATCTACGCCCTCTTCGAGAACGCGGGCGCCTCCATCAGCCCCAACTGGGCCTGGGGACCGACCACCGGCACCACCAACACCACCATCAAGGACAACTTCGGCAAGATCGCCCAGGGCGGCCCCGGCATCGCCGAAGCCGTCAAGGCCGGCCACGACGCCACCGTCGCCGAACTCACCAAGCGCGGCCTGAAGGTCGAGGGCTGACCGGATGAAGGCCCGCACCCGCGCCGCGACGATCCTGCTGACCCCCTTCTTCCTGCTCTTCACCGCGGTGATGGTGGTGCCGATCGGATACGCGGTCTGGCTCAGCCTCTTCACCGAGAAGCAGTCCGGACTGGGCTTCGGCGGCACCGAGACCGTCTTCACCGGCCTCGACAACTACACCGCGGCGCTGGGTGACCGGGCCTTCCGCGAGGGCTTCGGCGTCCTGCTCGGCTACTGCCTGTTCTACATCCCGCTGCTGCTCGCCGGGGCCCTCGGCCTCGCCCTCCTGCTCGACTCGGCACTCGCCCGCGCCCGGCGCTTCTTCCAGCTGGCGCTGTTCCTGCCGCACGCCGTCCCCGGCATCATCGCCGCCCTGATCTGGGTCTACCTCTACACGCCCCAGCTCAGCCCGGTCGTCCAGGCCATGGAGTCCGGCGGCATCGGCTTCGACTTCTTCTCCCCCGAAGGCGCCCTGCCCTCCGTCGTCAACATCGCCCTGTGGGAGTGGCTCGGCTACAACATGGTCATCTTCTACGCGGCCCTCCAGGCCATCGACCGCTCCGTCCTCGAAGCGGCCACCGTCGACGGGGCCGGCGCCTGGCGGATCGCCTTCTCCATCAAGATCCCGCTGGTCAAGGCCTCCCTCGCGATGGTCGGCCTCTTCACGGTCATCGGCTCCCTCCAGCTCTTCACCGAGCCGCTGATCCTCAGCAAGGGCACCGGCTCCGCCGTCACCTCCACCTGGACGCCGAACATGTACGCCTACACCGCGGCCTTCGACCGCAACGACTACGGACTCGCCGCCGCCGCGTCCGTACTCCTCGCCCTGACCGCGGCGCTGCTCTCCTTCGTGGTGACCCGGCTGACCGGCCGCCGCAAGGCCGGCGCCGCCCGGAAGGAGAAGGCGGCATGAGCAAGCCCCGTACCCCCAACCGCTGGCTGTCGAAGACCGCCGTCAACGGCGCCCTCCTCCTCGCCGTCGCCTACATGCTCTTCCCGCTCGTGTGGCTGCTCACCGCCGCCACCAAGGACGCGGGCGGTCTCCTCGCCGGAAACGCCTTCTCCTTCGAGGGCTTCGACCTCGGCGGCAACCTCTCCCGGCTCGCCGAGTACAACGACGGCATCTACTTCCACTGGTACCTGAACAGCCTCCTCTACGCCGGATTCGGGGCGCTGGCCTGCTCGTTCGTCAGCGTGGCCGCCGGATACGCCTTCCACGTCTACGACTTCAGGGGCAAAGAGAAGCTCTTCGGCCTCGTCCTCCTGGGCGTGCTCGTCCCCACCACCGCGCTCGCCCTGCCGATGTACCTCCTCGCCAGCGAGGTCGGCATCGTCAACACCTACTGGGCCGTCCTGATCCCGGTCCTCGTCAACCCCTTCGGCGTCTACCTGTCCCGGGTGTTCTGCGCCGGCTACATCCCCGACGAGGCGCTGGAGGCCGCCCGTATCGACGGGGCCGGCGAGCTGCGCGTCTTCTGGTCGATCGGTCTGCGCATGGTGATGCCCGGCTTCGTGACCGTCTTCCTCTTCCAGTTCACCGCCGTCTGGAACAACTTCTTCCTCCCCCTGGTGATGCTGTCGGACCAGAAGCTCTATCCCCTGAGCCTCGGCCTGTACGCGTGGAACAGCAACGCCCACGCCGAACCCGACTACTACCCCCTCGTCGTCACCGGATCCCTGCTCGCCGTCGTCCCCCTCGTCGTCGCCTTCGTCTCCCTCCAGCGCCACTGGAAGGCCGGTCTGACCGCCGGCAGCGTCAAGTGAGGAACACAGGTACAACGATGCACCCGACCACTGACAACCGCCCGGCGCTGCTGCTCGCGATGGGCGAGGACGTCGCCGGACGCCTCCTCACCGACGCCCACCGCACCCGCCTCGCGGTCCTCGCCCGCACCGACCCGCACCTGGTCGCCCACGACCTGACGGACCCCGGCCCCCGGGCCGCCGCCGCCCTCGCCGAGGCCGAGATCCTCCTCACCTGCTGGGGAGCGACCCCGCTGACCGCCGAGGTGCTGGACCGCGCGCCCCGCCTGAAGGCGGTCGTCCACGCGGCCGGCTCGGTCAAGCACCACATCACCGACGCCTGCTGGGAGCGCGGCCTGCGCGTCACCTCGGCCGCCGCCGCGAACGCGCTCCCGGTCGCCGAGTACACGCTCGCCGCGATCCTCTTCGCCGGGAAGCGGGTCCTCGGCTCCGCCCAGCGGTACGCGGAACTCCGCACCGACCACTCCTGGCTCACCGAGTCCGCCGCCTGGGGCAACTACCGCCGCACGGTAGGCATCGTGGGCGCCTCCCGCATCGGCCGCAGGGTCATCGAGCTGCTGCGCCCCTTCGACATCGAGATCCTGCTGTACGACCCCTACGCCGACGTCCCGCCCCCCGGTGTGGAACTGGTCGCGGACCTCGACGAGCTGTGCGCCCGCAGCACGGTCGTCTCGGTCCACGCGCCCCAGCTCCCCTCCACGTACCGCATGATCGGCGCGGCGCAGCTGGCGGCGATGCCGGACGGCGCGACCCTGATCAACACCTCCCGGGGCTCCCTGATCGACGAACAGGCCCTCCTCCCCCATCTCGTCCGCGGCCGGCTCCACGCGACCCTGGACGTCACGGACCCCGAGCTCCCGCCCCCGGGCTCCCCGCTCTACACCCTCCCGAACGTCCTGCTCACCCCGCACGTGGCGGGCTCCCTGGGCAACGAGCTCCACCGCATGACGGACCAGGCGCTGGACGAGGTGGAGCGGTACGGGAAGGGCGAACCGTTCGCGGAGGAGGTACGGGCCTCAGACCTGCAGCGCTCGGCGTAGCCGCGCGGCCTCGTCGAGGACGAGCGGAACCGCTTCGGGCGCGACGTCGAGAACGGCCGGCAGCACGACCGGCCGTTCGCCCAGCCGCAGCGCGAGCACGGCCCAGCGTCGGGCCCGTACGGGATCGGGCTCGGCGCGGGCCAGCAGCGCGTAGGCCTCGCCGCAGGGCGGACCGACGTGGTGCATGCCGTCGAGGAGGGCGGCGGCGTGGTCGTACCGGGCGGTCCGCAGCAGCTCGGTGACCACGGTGACGGACCACCGCCCCGGATAGCTGTGCGGAAACTCGCGGAACCGGGCCACTACCTCGTCGCAGGAGCCGGTGACGACGAGCGCGACGGGCGAGGTCCGCTGCCACGGGAACCGGGCGAAGCACGCGGCGCCCAGGGCGGCCGCGTTCTCCGGTGCCAGGGCGCACTCGGCGCGCAGCAGGGGCAGCGACGCGGGCCCGTCGAGTTCCCGCGCGCGGGCGGCGGCCAGGTAGTGCTCGGCGTCCTCGCGGCGCCCCCGCTCCCCACAGGCCAGCGCCATCCGCGCGTACACCTCCACGGCGTTCGGCGCCGCGGGCCGACCCGACATCAGTTTCTCCGCCCGCTCCCTGGCGCCGACGGCCGCGAAGGCCACGGCCGCCTCCTGGCCGAAGTTCTCGTGCGTGCCCGGATCCCCGACCAGCCGCAGGACGCGGTCGAACTCCCCCTCGGCCGCGTAGGCCTCGTAGAGCCGGCGGAACAGCTCCCGCCGCAGTGACCACGGCGCCGCCCGGATGAACGTCTCCGCCCACTCCCACCGCCCCGCCGCGAGCGCCACGAGGGCGGCGTCGCGCGGCTCGACACCCGGCTCGTTCTCCACGGCGCGGAGCAGATCCACCGCCTCCTCGCGCCGCCCGGCCTCCGCCAGGCCCCGGGCGAGCGCCACCAGGTCACCGGCCAGCGCCGCCCGCGCGGGGACGCGCACCCTCCTCTCCTCCGCCGCGAGCAGCCGCCGGGCCTCGGCGACGTGGCCCGCCCGGTACAGCTCCTCCGCGAACACGGCGAGGCCCTCCGTGTTCTCCCCCAACTCCCTCATCACCGCGCGGGCCCGGTCCACCGCTCCCTCCGCGAGCAGCCGGCGGAGAAGGGCTCCGAGCACCCGGAGGCCGTCGCCGCTCCGCCCGGACCTGCCCCGGGGCGCGTCCGGGCCCGCCACGAGCCGTGCGCACAGCGGGGCGACGGCCTCCAGGTCCCCGCGTGCCAGCAGGGCCTCGGCAAGCGCGGGCCAGGTGTCGTCGGAGTACCGGCCGGGACCCCGTTCCGGAGCCAGGGCCAGGGCCCGCTCGACGGCACCGGCGCGCGCCAGCCCGCGGGCGACCCGCCCGCGCAGGGTCTCCCTGTTGTGGTCGTCCAGGGTCCCGGCGACCTCGAGGGCCTCGTCCCACCGGCCGTACTCCGCCAGCGCGGCGGCGTACGAGAAGGCCTCCTTCCCCGCACCGACGGCACGCGCCGCTTCGGTCTCCCCGGCGGCGAAGAGGGCGGCGATCACCTGCCCGCCGAACCGCGCGAACTGCCGGCGGTCCATCCGCGCCAGGCGCCTCGTCGCGAGGCGCAGCACTCCCTCCGCCGCGTCGCGGTGACCGGCCGCGCGCAGGGCGACCGAGGCCCTGAGCATCACCGCCACCCGTCCGCCCAGCTCCTCCTCACCCCCGAAGCACGCCTCGTTCACCGCCTCGTCGATGCGACCGTCCCGAACCAGGGCGGCCACGACGGCGGACCGCAGGACCGGCCGCGTGGCCGGGTCCTGCTCCGACTCCACGAGGGCACCGGCCCTGCGGTACCGCCCCGCCGCGAGCAGGAGATCCGCGAGCATCCGCCGGGAACGGGGCGCCACACGGGAGTGGTGCGCCCTCACCAGCCGTTCCGCCCGCTCGGGCGCGCCGAGCCGCACGAGCAGCAGCGGGAGGGCGTCGCCCGCCGCGGGGGACGTGATGTCCGTGAAGCCCCTCGTCAGCGGCTCCGCCTCGTCTGCGAGTGCCTCGGCCCGCTCCCGCTCCCCCGCGTCGAGCAGTTTCTCCGCCACCACGCACAGTCCCTCGACGACACGGTCGCCCTCCAGGCTCCGGGCGAGCGCCACCGCGCGGTCCGGCCGCCCGACGGCCACCCAGCCCGCCAGCAGGGAGACCGGCACGCTCCCGCTGCCCCGGAGCAGCGCCGCCCGGGCCGTCGCGAGCCGCAGCGCGGCCACCACCGAGCCCTCGGCCTCCACCGCGCTCTCGACCACCACCGAGCCCTCGGCCTCCGCCCGGCCGAGGACCGCGTCCTCCGCCGCCCCGATCTCCGCCAGCGCCGCCGCGTCGCCCCCGGTCACGGCGAGGAGCCGGGCGTGGCGCCGCTCGTCCACCGCGCAGGCCACCAGCCGCTCCGCGTCCCCGGCCGCCCGCAGCATCGGGACGTACCCGTGCAGGAGGTAGTCCGGGGTGTCGTCCGGCCAGCCCCGCTCGCGCCGGCGGCCGGCCCAGTCGTGCAGCACCGCCCGCCACCGGTCGAGCTCCCGGTCCCCGAGCATCTCCCGGGCGCGGACGACCAGTTCCTCGTGCGCGAGCAGGTACGCCTCGCTCCGCCGCGCGAAGGTACGGCCCGGTCCCGTCCGCAGCACGTCCCGCACCCGGTACGGCACCGCGCCCGTGAGCTCCGCCAGGTCGTCCGCCGTCAGGCCGCCGCCCGCCGCCGTGACCAGGGCGAGCAGTTCGTACGGGAGGCCGCCCGCCTCCAGGAGGCGTTTCAGTTCGCGCTCGGCCTCGACGCGGATCGCCCGCGCGGACGGGGACGGGGCGAGGGGCCGGACGACCGCGGGGTCCCGGAGCGGATGGTTCTCGGGGACGTCGGCCGGGAGCGGCGGGTTCGGGCGGCCCGAGACGATCACCCGGAGGCCGTACGGCAGCAGGCCTGCGATCGAGCGGGCGTCCGCCCCCGTGGTCACGCCCCGGTCCTCGTCCAGGCCGTCGACGAGGAGGACCAGGCGCTCGCCGCGCGCGGCGCACGCCTCGGCGGCCGAGGTGTACAGGCGCAGGAGGTGGGCCTCCCTCGTCGCCGCCGTGAGCAGGGCCGGCAGGCCCTCGCCGGCCAGTTCGGCGAGCTGTTCCAGGACCACGTCCGTGTAGGCGGCGACATCGTTCTGGGCGCCGAGGCGGGCGGTGACGAAGAAGGGGACGATCCGTACGCCCGGCGGCGGATCGAGGGCGAACCACGCCATCAGCGCGGTCTTCCCGGCCCAGGCCTCGGCGCGCCAATACGCGTACGCCGGGCCGGAGTCGGCTCGGCAGAACTCCGCCAGCTCCACCAACTCGGCTTCCCTGCCGACGAGTTCGGGCGGGGCGATGCGGCGCACCTGCTCCCGGTAGGCCGAGCGGACGGCCGGCGGCGTCCCGTTCACGACGCGGTTGCCGTCGCCGATGACGACGACGCCCGGCCCGTTGTCGACCGTGATCGACGGCCGCGGCTCTCCCCCTGCCCGCTCCATGCACTCAACCTAGACTGGAAGGACCGCACCTGGGTCGGGAGGCGTCATGACGTTCGTACAGATCATCGACTGCAGGACGAGCCGGATGGACGACCTGAACCGGCTCATGGACCGGTGGGTCGAGCAGACCCGGGGCAAGCGGACCGCCACCCACAGCATCGTCGGCAAGGACCGTTCCGACGCCTCGCACCTCGTGGAGATCGTCGAGTTCCCCTCGTACGACGTGGCCATGCGGAATTCCCAGCTCCCCGAGACCGACCGGATCTTCCGGGAGATGGTCGCCCTCTGTGACGAGATGCCGACCTTCACGGACCTGGACGTGGTCCGGAACGAGGCCCTCTACAAGGCGGCCGCCCGCCGCCTCCTGGAGATGTTCGAGACCGAGCCGGAGCTCGCGCTGCTCGACGAGGTGCTCGCCGAGGGCTACCACGACCACGACCCGACGAACGAGCAGGACGTCATCGGCATGGACGCCGTCCGGCGCGAGGTGGAAATGTGGCGGGGCGGCTTCGACTTCGCCTTCGCCGTCGACGACCAGATCGCGGAGGGCGACCGGGTGTGCACCCGCTGGACCTGGCGGGGCTCGCACACCGGCGACTTCATGGGGCTCCAGCCCACCGGCATGGAGGTGACGATGACCGGCACGGTCGTCCACCGCTTCCGGGAGGACGGGAAGATCGCGGAGGGCTGGTGGCAGTACGACCTGCTGGGGCTGATGGGGCAGCTGGGCGCGGTGGAGGGATAGCGGCCTGCAAAGAGAGGCCGTTCAGGACCGGAATCGAAGTTGCTGGCGTACGTGGAAGTGGGGCAGACGCCCGACTTGTACGCGCACGCCCAACACCGAGCCGCTTCGAGCCTGGGGGGGACATTCCAGTTCATGGGCGCCTGTGGCCGCATCAACGAGTCCGACGTGCTGATCACCGTCCCTGGCGGGCTGAATCTGCTGGAGCTGAAGGGGCACTCCCGCCAGATCTTGAACCACAGCGGCACCTGCCATTCCCACGGTGGCCGGGTCAGCACCCTCCGCAATCCCTGCATCTGACCGATCTCAACGCCAAGGAACTGACGGGCGAGAGGGGCGGCCAGCCGCCCCTCCATCGTCTTGTCAGCCGCGCACGGCCATCTGGCAGTGGCTGCCCACTTCTGGGCATCGACGCAGACACGAGCGTGCTCCTGCCGCTTGGAGTCACGGTCAAGCATCGCCGTTCCAGCGTCTGCGGCCTCGACGCAGTCGCCACCATCACCCGCGCGGTCGCGCCGCCAACGACCGATGCGGCTCAGGTCGCCACTCTGGGCACTCCGCCCTTGCGACCCACGCCGAAGGCGATCCGGTAGACATCCGGGAGGTCGATGCGGCGGTCGGCGCGGCGGCGCATCACGCCGAGCTCGATCAGTTCCTCGATCAGCTGGGCCGGGTTCTCTGGGTAGCGGGGGCCCGTACGCACCGGTGAGTCGCCCTCAGGGTTCCCCGGCACGTAACGCTCGGCCTCCTTGCGCAGGGCGTCCACAAGGCGGTGCTCCTCCCACAGGGACTCGACCTTGTCCTGCTCGATGGGCACCTGGTGGCCGGCGAGCGGTTCGATGGCCAGGCTCACCCATGGCATGTCCTCGCTGACCTCGACGACTCGCGTCTCCGAGGCCTTCTGCACTCCGCGTCGGATCCCCTCGTGGTGCAGTGCGAACTCGTGACCCGCGTACTGCCCCTTGGTCTCCGACAGGGCTTTCTGCAGGGCGCTCAGAAAGCTGCGGGGACTGACCTGTTCGACGCCGTCCATGAGGTGATTGGGCAGCCACGTGAAAGTGTGGCCCTTGCGGAAGTTGGACCCCATGTAGGGTCCGGCGACCTGGGTGAACTGATCTGTCTGGAACTGCTCGTCACCGCTGAGCAGTGCGGGTGGAACATGACGTCGACCGTCCGCCTCGCTCTGCCAGCCCCCCGTCAGTTGCCGGAAGCGCGCCGCTAGCACACTGTCGGCGTTGCCCATGGTGTGAAACAGCAGTCCGTAAAGGTTGGCTCGCGACCAAGTCAGGGCCGCGGCGTTGGAACTGAGCTTGGACGCGTCTGGGAAGTGGAGCAGGGCGCCGTCGTACATGTCAGGACGGATGAACACCTTGAACCGGATGGCGCGTGTACCCAGGCGCATGGCGAGCGCCAGTTCCAGGATGCCGCCCACGAGCTTGTCGGCCTGCGCCCGGACGCGGTGCAGGTGATCCAGAGCGTCGAACAGGACCAGGTGGGTAACGCCGTCTTCCTGGGCCTGGCGGTCGACGACCTGGATGGTGCGCTCGACCGCGCCCGGATTGTTGCGCACCCAGGCGGCCTTGTCCCGCCACTCGGTCAACTCGCGCAGCTCCGGTTGGCCGAACGCGGTCAGCAGCACGGCGTACCAGAGGTCGTAGGGAGGGATGCCCTCCTCCATCAACTGTCGCAGGTTCCCCGTCCCAGGGTAGAGGTCCGGTTCCATGGAGGCTCCGTAGCCCCGATACACCTTCACCCTGCGCAGTCGCTCAATGCCGTACTCCTGGGCGGCGATCTCTCGCAGGGTCTCGTCGAGGAGCGAGCGGTACCAGAACGTCTTCCCGACGCCCCGGCCGCCGCGGACCACCGTGCTGTCGACGTAGAGGGCCGCACGATGGCTGTCCGGGGTGAACAGGCTCTGCACGTTCGGCTCGGCGGTGTCGGCGTCCGTGGCCTCCGGGAGTGCGGCGGCCAGAAGCTCGCGATACTCCTGGACGCTCAGTGGGGTGGTCATCAGGGTCCCTTGCTGCTCTGCGGATCTGCGGTGATCAGGAGCGTAGCGGTGGGCAGGAAGTCCTGGTACGCCGCCTGCACGAAGGCCCGGTCCTGCCACCCCGGGACGGTGACCGCATCCAAGCCGACGAGTCCCGGCTCGAAGAGGATCGGGACGGGGTGGTGGGGTGCCGATTCGTCTTCCAAGGAGGGAGAGAAGAGGTCGGGGTCGAGCTCGTTGGTCCCCGAAGCCGGGACATCGTCGTCATACAGCAGGGAGAAGCACTCCCACGCGTGCTCACGGAACGACCGCAGATACGCGTCCTGCGGCGAGTCGGGCACCATCGAGGCCACCATGCGCAGCTTCTCCCGGATCGCCGGCGCCTGCCCGGAGGAGAGCCACGCCGCGAAGAGGTCCCCGTAGCCCTGCCAGGTCTGCGCGTTGTCCGTGCCGAAGAGCAGAGCCAGGTCACACAGGCGGGAGATGGTGACGGCGGCAATGTCATGGATGCCGGCCCTGCTATCGAGGAGGACGATGTCGGGGCGACGGCCGCTGTCGCCGTTCCGAACCACCGCGTCCTCGCAGGCACGGACTGCCTGTTCCAGCCGATCGGAGAAGCCTGCGCCGGGCACGTCCGCGTACACACGGTTGAGCTTATCGACGTAGGCGTACGGAATGCCGGGCGTCCCTTGCCCGCGAGCGGGCGCCAGCCACAGCTCGCCCCGGCCGCCTCGAGGCATGTAGGCCGAGCGGACGACATGCTCGAGCCCCTCGTCATTGCCGATGGCCGCCTCGACGAGCTGGTCGATGATGCCGTGCGGGGGCAACTCCGCTCCGGCGGCAACGATCGGGCCGACACCCGGCGACTCCAGGTCCAGGTCGACGACGAGCACAATGTGCCCCTTGTCTGCGAGGTGGCGCGCGAGGACAGCAGTGGCCGTACTGCGACCGACACCGCCCTTGAAGCCGTAGAGCGCGGTGCGGTGGGTACGCGTCCCGTCAGCTTCTGCAGCGGGGGTGGACACATGTGCCCAGTCCTCGCCCACTACGGTGTTGTCAAGCACGCGGACCCGGCCGGCAGGCCGCTCCGGGTCGGCCACGGCGCGCTCCGAGTCAAGCAGCACCCCTGCCGAGAAGAGCCCGGACGCCCGCATCAGCGGTCGGTCCGCGGCGTACGGTCCCAGGTCTCGGGCGACACGGGGCCCGTAGATCTCTTCCAGGTTCTCCAGAGCTGGCGGGACCTGCCGATTGCGGTCGTCAACGATGAGGGTGAACCGTCCCTGCACGTCACGGACGGCCAGGACGTCCACCCCGACGGCCGCCAGCTCGTGGGCGAGAGCGAGGGCAAGCAAGCGCGCCTCGGCAAAGCGGACGGGTCCGCCAGCCGGTTCAGGGACGAGAGTCACGGCATCCTTCCGGTGATGAGTGCCTGTTCGTGTAGGGCCAGTATGTTCTCGGCCACCGTACGCCGCTGCCGGACATCCGCCTCGACGACGGCGCTGCCGTCGAGGTAGCGGTCGTGCACCGACCATGTCGCGAAGGCGCTGAGACCCGCGAGTGCGGCGGTCAGGCTGGCTGCCGACCGTCCGTGCGTGAGCAGGGACACGTCGGTCGTCAGCCCGGGGAGGTGGCCGTGTTCCTGAAAGGCGCCGGTCATCGGATTCATGGACCACGGCTTGGTCGCGGGCTTACCGTTGGGTTTCGGGCCCATGGTGGCAGTGGTGAAACGCAGCAGCAGGCTCTTCAGAGCGCATTCCACCGCGAAGCCGAAGTGATGGTCGGCATTGGACAGCCTCGCGCCGTCGTGGAGAAGGACAGCATCCTTGTAGTGGCGAAGAGCTGCATGGGCGAAGTGGTGCTCTGCTGAATTCACCTGCACGGGAGAGATCATAGGCGGGGCGGTCCGGAACCGGTACGGCTCCGCCGCGCAAGGCTCTCCCTTCTCACCAACCCACCGACGCCCACAACAGGCCGACCAACCCCCGCAGCGCCCACCCCGCGCCCTGCAAGCACTGCCGTACACGAAGAGATCCTGGTCAGCGACCCGAGCGGGCGGGAGCTTCAAAGCACAGCCACCGCATCCTCGGGTGCCGCTTCGTTCACCAGCACCCCAGTCCACCCTCCCTTCCCCCGCCCACGACGCCCTGGAGTTGGTCGTGGCCGAGCTTCCCAGCAACGCCACCAGCCGGGCCCGATCTCGTGGAGGACGGACGCCTGCTGTTCGGGCCGCGCTGAAAGACTCAGGGCCTCGCTGCGGGCGCAGCTAAACGGCGTTTTAAGCAGTGGCACTTCATGAATCTGACGGCGTCGTGCACGGCTCCGCCGCCGTTAACCGTGCTGAACGGTCGCACAGAAAACGGCCGCACAGACCCGGATCTGCTCACCGAAGAAGTCGAAGGGCCACCGAAAGCTGCTGCTTGCGAGGCGCAGTTGGGTGGGGACATACATCCACTGGCGACGCAGACGTGCTTCGTGGAACCGACAGAAGACGGCGGGCGTGCCAAGTGGAATGGATTCGGACCGGACCGCTTCCGTTCACACACTCTGACGCGCACCGCCGGGGAGGTTCTGCCCGACACCGATCCACCCGTGCTACTCACGTTGCGGGCACAGGCGAAACTGGCCGAGGCCCGGGAAGCGTATCTGGACCTGATTTTATCTGGCGGGAACAGCGATCACTCGCCAGGGAGACGGCGACGTCCGGTGGAATCACTACCGCAGCGTCTCGCGGAGGCAGCTCTCGCGGCGCGCCTGCCAGACATCGAAGGGCGTGAGCACTGCTCTCAGAGCCTGTCCGCTTCGTGCTGCGCACTCATAGCTGACAACTCCACCCACGTAAGAAGAAAAAGAGGAAGGCCCCGCTCACATGCTGCTGCGCGCGGGCAGGGCCTTCCTCCGACCGTGCGACCTCAGTGCGAGTGGCCGTGACCGTGGCCGTGGCCCGCGTCGGCCGGCTCCTCTTCCTTCTTCTCCACCACGAGGGTCTCGGTGGTGAGGAGGAGGGAGGCGATCGAGGCGGCGTTCTCCAGGGCGGAGCGCGTCACCTTCACCGGGTCGATGACGCCGGCCTTGACCAGGTCGCCGTACTCGCCGGTCGCGGCGTTGAAGCCCTGGCCCTTGTCGAGCTCCGCCACCTTCGAGGTGATGACGTAGCCCTCGAGGCCGGCGTTCTCGGCGATCCAGCGCAGCGGCTCGACGGCGGCGCGGCGGACGACCGCGACACCCGTGGCCTCGTCGCCGGTCTTGTCGAGGTTGCCCTCGAGGACCTTGACGGCGTGGACGAGCGCGGAGCCACCACCGGAGACGATGCCCTCCTCGACCGCGGCGCGGGTCGCGGAGATGGCGTCCTCCAGACGGTGCTTCTTCTCCTTCAGCTCCACCTCGGTGGCGGCGCCGACCTTGATCACGCACACGCCGCCGGCCAGCTTCGCGAGGCGCTCCTGGAGCTTCTCGCGGTCCCAGTCGGAGTCCGTGGACTCGATCTCGGCCTTGATCTGGTTGACGCGGCCCTGCACCTCGGAGGAGTCGCCGCCACCGTCGACGATCGTCGTGTCGTCCTTGGTGATGGTGACGCGGCGGGCGGTGCCGAGCACGTCCAGACCGGCCTGGTCGAGCTTGAGGCCGACCTCCTCGGCGATGACGGTCGCACCGGTGAGGGTGGCGATGTCGCCGAGCATGGCCTTGCGGCGGTCGCCGAAGCCGGGGGCCTTGACGGCCACGGCGTTGAACGTGCCGCGGATCTTGTTGACGACCAGGGTCGACAGGGCCTCGCCCTCGACGTCCTCGGCGATGATCAGCAGCGGCTTGCCGGCGCCGGCCTGGATGACCTTCTCCAGGATGGGCAGCAGGTCCTGGATCGAGGAGATCTTGCCCTGGTTGATCAGGATGTACGGGTCGTCGAGGACGGCCTCCATACGCTCCTGGTCGGACACCATGTACGGGGACAGGTAGCCCTTGTCGAAGGCCATGCCCTCGGTGAAGTCGAGCTCCAGGCCGAAGGTGTTGGACTCCTCGACGGTGATGACACCGTCCTTGCCGACCTTGTCCATCGCCTCGGCGATGAGCTCGCCGACCTGCTGGTCCTGCGCGGAGAGCGCGGCGACGGCGGCGATGTCGGACTTGTCCTCGATCGGGCGCGCGGTGGCGAGCAGCTCGTCGGAGACGGCCTTGACGGCGGCGTCGATGCCCTTCTTCAGGGCGGCCGGGGAGGCACCCGCGGCGACGTTGCGCAGACCCTCGCGGACCAGGGCCTGGGCGAGCACGGTGGCGGTGGTGGTGCCGTCACCCGCGATGTCGTTGGTCTTGGTCGCCACCTCCTTCACCAGCTGGGCGCCGAGGTTCTCGTACGGGTCCTCGATCTCGACCTCGCGGGCGATCGTGACACCGTCGTTGGTGATGGTGGGGGCGCCGAACTTCTTGTCGATGACGACGTTGCGGCCCTTGGGGCCGATCGTCACCTTCACCGTGTCGGCAAGCTTGTTGACGCCGCGCTCAAGGGCGCGACGGGCGTCCTCGTCGAACTTCAGGATCTTCGCCATGGGAGCGGTTCAGCCCTCTCGGAATCGGGGTGGAACGAACCGCGCCCCGGGGCGCCTGGAAGGGGCCTCGGGGCGCAGCTCTAGAGCATCTGCTTCAGTGCTCGGGTACTTCAGGTACTTCGGTACGTCGGTGAATTACTTCTCGACGATCGCGAGCACGTCGCGAGCCGAGAGGACGAGGTACTCCTCGCCGTTGTACTTCACCTCGGTGCCGCCGTACTTGCTGTACAGCACGATGTCGCCGGTCTTGACGTCGAGCGGCAGACGCTCGCCGTTCTCGAAGCGACCCGGGCCCACGGCCAGGACGACGCCCTCCTGGGGCTTCTCCTTCGCCGTGTCCGGGATGACCAGGCCAGAGGCGGTGGTCTGCTCGGCGTCGAGCGGCTGGACCACAATGCGGTCCTCGAGCGGCTTGATGGCAACCTTGGAGCTGGTGGTCGTCACGATCCGACCTCCCCCTTCGGAGATCTCGGGGTTAACTGTCTGAGGTGGCGACCAGGTGGATCCGTCGTCGCGGGTGCCGGACCTGCCCGTCGCTGTGTTGGCACTCTCCAGTGGGGAGTGCCAGAGCCGAGACTATGACCGCGATTAGCACTCGGTCAAGCGGAGTGCCAATTCCTCACTCCGTGGCGGTCCGCACCGCCCCCGAGTCCCGGCCGGCGCCCGTCCGTTCCACCCCGTCCCGGCCCGCCCGTTCCGCTCGTTCCCGGGCGGTGCCGGCCCGTTCCACCCCGTCGTGCCCGGTGCCGACCTGTTCCGCCGCCTTCCGGCCGAGCCGCTCGATCGAGTCCACGGCCGAGGCACAGCCGGTGAGACCGGCCAGGGCGCCGGCGAGCAGCAGGACGGCGAGGGGCCGGCGCGCCCGCGCGCGGTTCACCCGTGGCCCCGGGCGGCCGGGTCGCGCTCGGCTCACACGTAGTCCTCGAGCTTGGCGACCGCGTACCCCTTGGCCGTGATCACGTTCATCACCCTGCGGATCATGTCCGGCATCGTGCCCTTCCAGTCCTCCTTGCCCCGGAAGTGGGTGAGCACGATGTCGCCGGGGTGCAGGTCCCGGTCCCACTCGCGCCACTCCATGTGGTCGGGGAAGGCCTCGGAGGCCCACAGCGGGACGGCCTTGACGCCGCAGGACTTCGCGGCGCGCAGGGTGTCCTCGTTGTAGTTGCCGTACGGGGGACGGAAGAGCGGCGGCCGCTTGCCGAAGCGCTTCTCGATGACGTCCTGCATGCCGCAGATCTCGCGCTTCTGCTCGCCGTACGACAGTCCGGGCAGGTAGCGGTGGTTGAGGGTGTGGTTGTTCAGGGCGATCCCGCCCGGCTGCGACTTCTGCATGCGGGCGAAGTAGGCGTAGTCGTCCTTGACGACGTAGTCGCTGAGGAAGGCGCTGTACGGGATCCTGAGCTCGTTCATCATCCGCAGCAGCGCGGGGTCCTTCTCCGCGCCGTCGTCGATCGTCAGGAACACGACCTTCTGCTTGGTCGGCACGGTGGTGAAGACCGGCGGCAGGCCTTCGCCGTCCGTCTCGAAGCCCTTGCGGGTGGTGATCCTCGGCTTGACGGCGGGCGGGGCGGGCGCTTCGAGCGGGGGCCGGGCCAGGCCCCACTTCTTGGCGGCGAGGACGCGGGCGGCGCGCTGCTGGCGGACCTTCTCGACGTACGCGGTGAGCGCGCCGGCGGCACCCTGCCCCTGGGCCTGCTGCCCGGCGGCGGGTGCGGGCGCGCCGCCGGCCGGCTCGGTGCCCGCGGAGCAGGCCGTGGCGGCGGAGGCGAGGGCGGCGAAGGCGAGCGCCGCCCCGAGCGCCCGAGAGGAACGGTGCACACCTTTTGCCATCATCTGGTCCTTTTGTCGTACGAGCGGTATGGCGCCGCATCCTGTCAGCGCGGAAGCCCTTCCGGGCCACGACACCGCCGTACCGCCGCCACCGTCCCCCGGCCGGCCCACACCGCCGCAGGGCCCACAATGGGACGGGTGACCGACCTCGCCTCCTTCGCCTCCCTGCTCGGCCCCGAGGGCCAGACCCTGCTGGCCGCGCTGCGCGACCACGACCCCGCCCAGGAGCTGGCGGTCGTCTCCCGGCTGCGCCGCGACCACCCCGCCGAGCTGGTCACGGCGGCCGTCGGCCAGGCCCGGCTGCGGCAGCGGGCGGTGGCGAAGTTCGGCACGGAGGACGCGTACCGGATGTACTTCACGCCCAACGGCGTCGAGCAGTCGACCCGCGCCTCCGTCGGCGCCTACCGGGCGGCCCGCCTCAAGGCGCTCGGCGTCCGGAGCGTCGCGGACCTCTGCTCCGGCATCGGCGGCGACGCCCTCGCCCTCGCCCGCGCCGGGATCTCCGTCCTCGCCGTCGACCGCGACCCGCTGACCGCCGAGGCGGCCCGCGCCAACGCCGAGGCTCTCGGCCTCGCGGAGCTGATCGAGGTGCGCTGCGCGGACGTCACCGAGATCGACACCACCCCGTACGACGCGGTCTTCGTCGACCCGGCGCGGCGCGGCGGCCGGGGCCGGATCTTCGACCCGGAGGCCTACTCGCCGCCGCTCTCCTGGGCGGTCGAAGCGGCCCGCAAGGCCCCGCACGCGGCCCTGAAGGTGGCCCCCGGCATCCCCCACGAGGCGGTCCCCGAGGACGCCGAGGCCGAGTGGATCTCGGACGGCGGGGACGTCAAGGAGGCCGTGCTCTGGTTCGGTACGCGGCCGGGCGCGCGCCGCGCCACCCTGCTCCCCTCGGGGGCGGGACTCGTCGGCCGTGGCCTCCCCGACCCGGCGGTCCGCCCGGTCGGGCGCTACCTCTACGAGCCGGACGGCGCGGTCATCCGCGCGCATCTGGTCGCGGAGGTCGCGGAGGAGCTGGACGGCGGTCTGATCGACGCCACGATCGCGTACGTCACGGCCGACGCCCTCGTCCCCACCCCGTACGCCGCCGCCTACGAGATCACCGACGAACTCCCCTTCAACCTCAAGAAGCTGAAGGCGCTGCTGCGGGAGCGGGAGGTCGGCACGCTGACGGTGAAGAAGCGCGGCTCGGCGGTGGAACCCGAGGAGATCCGCCGCAAGGTGAAGCCGAAGGGCCCCCACGCGGCGACGGTGCTCCTCACCCGGGTGGCGGGCGCGCCGACGATGCTGATCGGGCGGCCGGCGAAGGCCTAGGGGCCTGTCGTCACAGGCCCCTGGGCCGGGTCCGGGGAGGTCCCCTACGGAGTCCCCTGGGAGGTCCTCCCGGCGAAGCGCCCTCCGCCGGTCAGGCGGACCGCGAAGCGGTAGTGGCCGAAGGCCTTCGCCAGGCCGGTCAGGCCGGTGATCCAGAGGATCAGGGCGACGCCCATGCCGTAGACGACGAGGCCGTACCCGTCGTCGCGGCTCACGCCCGCCGGGACCGCGAAGCCCAGCCAGAGGCCGGTTCCGCACAGCGCGAAGGACAGCAGGAACCAGGCGGCGCTGAGGACGGGGGCGCGCAGCCGGGCGTCCGTCGGGGCGTGCCGGTCGAGGGCCGCCCACTGGGCGAGTCGCTCCCGGACGGTCCGGTCGCGCCGCAGGCTGCGGATCGTCAGCCACACGGCCGGGGCGAAGACCCCGAGGCCGAAGAACGCCGAGATGATCCCGAACATCACCATGAACGGGTCGGGCAGGGGCGCTCCGGCCGCGATGACCAGGAGGCCGATCATCGACCAGCCCAGTTCGAGCAGGAGGAACCAGAGCAGGAACAGCGCGAGCCGCCCGCCGCCGAGCAGCCGCCGGCCGAGCTCGTCCAGTGCCAGCGCCCGGTCGGCGAGCCGCGCGTCGCGGTCGGGCCAGCTCCGGAGTGCGGCGGGCGGGGGCGGCGGAGGGAGCGGAGTACGCGGGGACATGCCAAGAACCCTAGGGCCTGCCCTACAGACCCTGGTCGTCACGTCCTCGTCAAGAGCCTCCGGGCTCCCCCGCCTTCGCCCGCAGCAGCGCCCGCTCGCTCTCGTTGCGGGTGAGGGCCGCCGCCCGTTCGAACTCCGCGCGGGCCTCCTCCGTACGCCCCAGCCGGGCCAGCAGGTCGCCGCGCACGCTCGGCAGCAAGTGGTAGCGCGCCAGGGCCGGTTCGGCGGCGAGGGCGTCGACCAGGGGCAGCGCCGCCGCCGGGCCCTCCGCCATCGACACGGCGACCGCGCGGTTCAACTCGACGACCGGGGACGGCGCGAGGACGCCGAGCCGGCCGTAGAGCGCGGCGATCGTCGCCCAGTCGGTCTCCTCGTACGAGGCGGCCCGCGCGTGGCAGGCGGCGATGGCGGCCTGGAGGGCGTACGGACCGTACGAGCGCCCGTCCCCGGCCCGCGCCAGGGCGGCGTACCCGCGCCGGATGAGCAGCCCGTTCCAGCGGCGCCGGTCCTGCGCGGCGAGCAGCACCGGCCGCCCGTCGGGCCCGGTCCTGGCCGCCGTCCGGGAGGCCTGGAGCTCCAGCAGGGCGGCCAGGCCCTGCGCCTCGCCCTCCTGCGGCACGAGCGCGGCGAGGACCCGGGCCAGCCGCAGCGCGTCCTCGCAGAGGCCGGGCCGCAGCAGGTCGTCGCCGGCGGTCGCCGCGTACCCCTCGTTGAAGATCAGGTAGACGACTTCGAGGACGGACCCGAGGCGGGCCGCCCGGTCCTCCCCGTACGGCACCTCGAACTCCACGCCGGCCTTCGCGAGGGTCCGCTTCGCGCGGGTGATCCGCGCCGCGACGGTCGCCTCCGGGGCGAGGAAGGCGCGGGCGATCTCGTCCGTGCGGAGCCCGCCGACGAGCCGGAGGGTCAGCGCCGCCCGCGCCTCGGCGGAGAGCACCGGGTGGCAGGTGGTGAAGACGAGCCGCAGCACGTCGTCGTCGATGTCGTCGGGTCCCGGCGGCTCCGGGTCGTACGACTCCTCCGTGAGGGTCCTGCCGACCTCGGCGAGCTTCCGCGCGTACGTCTCGCGGCGCCGTACGAGGTCGACGGCGCGGTGCTTGGCGGTGGCCGTCAGCCACGCGCCGGGCCGCTCGGGGACCCCGGTCCGCGGCCACTGCTCCAGGGCGGCGACCAGGGCGTCCTGCGCGATCTCCTCGGCGATGCCGAGGTCGCGGACGATGCGCGCCGCGGTGGCGACGATCCGCGGGGACTCCATGCGGAAGACCGTGTCGAGGGTGCTCTCCACCGCGTTCTCCACCGCGTCGGTGCCGTGTGCCGTCACACCTCACATGACAGCACACGGCGCCGACAACGGACGGGCGCCGGGAGCGGCGGCGGGCGGCGTCTCAGGCCCCCGGCATCTCCTCGACCTCGCGGACCTCCAGGCCCACCGTCCAGTGCGGCGGGTGCACCGCGAGGAAGCGCTTGGACCACTCCATCGCCTCGGCCATGTCCTTGCACTGCATCATCGCGTAGCCGCCGACGACCTCCTTGGTCTCGGTGAACGGCCCGTCCGTGTACGACAGCTTCCCGTCCGACCAGGTGATCCGGGTCGCCTCGGCGGTCGGCTTGAGGCCCGCCGTGTCCAGCATGACGCCGGCCTTGGTGATCTCCTCGAAGAGCGCGCCCATGCGCTCCTCGAAGCCGGGGTCGGCGTCCGCCATGTCGATGGTGTTCTCCTCGATGCGGACCAGGGTCAGGTAGCGGGGCATGGTGACTCCTCGCGGGTGCGGTGGCGGGGCCGTTCCCCGCCTCTCACTCATACGTCGAACGGGCCCCTCCCGCATCGACACCGCGCCCGGGGGATTTCTCAGACGTAGTCCTCCAGGCGGGCCACGGTGAAGCCCTGCTCCTGGATGCGGCGCAGCATCGTCGCCGTCATCTCGGTCATCGTCCGGCCCTTGAGCTCGGACGGGCCGCGGAAGTGGGCCAGGATGATGTCGCCGGGGCGCAGCTTCCGGTCGCCGCGCTGGTACTGCATGTTCTTGATCTGCATGGACTCGCGCCAGAGCACGATCGCGTCCACGCCGCACTCCCCGGCCGCCGCGCGCGTGGCCTCGTTCCAGTTGCCGTAGGGCGGGCGGAAGAGGCGCGGGGTCGTGCCGTACCGCTGTGTCAGCCTGTCCCGCTGGCCGCAGATCTCCCGGCGCTGGGCGTCCTGGGAGAGCGTGGGCAGGTCGGGGTGGGTGAGGGTGTGGTTGGCGAGGCCGTGGCCCTGGGCGACGAGCGGGGCGAAGTACGGGTAGTCGGCGCGGATGGCCGCGTCGGTGAGGAACATCGTGACCGGGACCTTGAGGTCCTTCATCATCGTCACGAACGCGGGGTCCTTCTCCGCCCCGTCGTCGATCGTGATGAAGACGATCTTCTCGGTGGTGGGGATCTCGCTGATCACGGGCACGGGACCGCCGGGCTTGCGGACCACCGGCTTGACGGCGGGCGGGGCGGGCGGCGGCGGGAAGGGCTTGAGCCCCCACTTCCGGTACGCGGCGGCAGCGGCGGCCCTGGCCGCACCGGGCGCCCCGGCGGCCTCACGCGCTCCGGCGCCCCCGTCGGCTCCGGCTTCCCCGGCTTCCCCGGCTTCCCCGCTTCCGGTGGAGGGACCGACCTTCTCCGCGGGAGCGGCGGGACCGGCGGGGCCCTCGGCCGCGCAGCCAGTCACCAGCAGGGCGGCGGCGGTGAGGGCCGCCCAGAGCGCGATCGTCTTCTTCACGCATGGTGGGATGCCCGGCCCGTCCGAAAGGTTGCTCGATACTCGACTATTCGACCGATTCGAAGCGCCAGCGGTGGACCGGCCGGGTGATCAGCTCCGCGTCCGGCTCGGGCAGCTCCGGCAGTTCCGCGTCGAGGGCCGCCGCCTCCCACCAGGTGAGGACGAGGACCCGGTCCCCCGGCGCCCGGAACAGCTCCCGGCGCAGCGGCTCGCGCGCGAGGACCTGGGCCCTGGCCCACTCCAGGAGCTCGGCGCCGCGCCCCTGCGCGGCCCGCGCCTCCCACATGAGGGTCACGGTCGTCACGGGTACAGGTTCTCCTTGCTGACCTCGTGCACGTGATCGTGGTCGTGGGAGTGGCCGTGCGCGTGCGCGCCCGGCACGTGCGGGTCCGTCACCGGCAGCGACGAGTCCGCGGACAGCTCCAGGTCGGAGGCCGGCCGGTTGCGGGCGACCATCTCGGAGCCGAGGGCCGCGACCATCGCGCCGTTGTCGGTGCACAGACCGGGCCGGGGGACGCGCAGCCGGATGCCGGCCCGCTCGCAGCGCTCCTGGGCGAGGGCCCGGAGCCGCGAGTTGGCGGCGACGCCGCCGCCGATCATCAGATGGTCGACGCCCTCGTCCTTGCAGGCCCGGACGGCCTTGCGGGTGAGCACGTCCACGACGGCCTCCTGGAAGGACGCGGCCACGTCCCGCACCGGCACGTCCTCGCCGGCCGCCCGCTTCGCCTCGATCCAGCGGGCGACGGCGGTCTTGAGGCCGGAGAAGGAGAAGTCGTACGCGGGGTCCCGGGAGCCGCTCAGGCCGCGCGGGAACGCGATGGCGGCCGGGTCGCCCTCCTTGGCGAGCCGGTCGATGACGGGCCCGCCGGGGAAGCCGAGGTCGAGCACACGGGCGATCTTGTCGAAGGCCTCGCCGGCGGCGTCGTCGATGGTGGCGCCCATCGGGCGGACGTCGGAGGTGATGTCGGCGGAGAGCAGCAGCGAGGAGTGGCCGCCGGAGACCAGGAGGGCCATCGTCGGCTCGGGCAGCTTGCCGTGCTCCAGCTGGTCGACGCAGATGTGCGAGGCCAGGTGGTTGACGCCGTAGAGGGGCTTGCCGAGGGCGTACGCGTACGCCTTGGCCGCCGAGACGCCGACGAGCAGCGCGCCCGCCAGGCCGGGACCGGCCGTGACCGCGATGCCGTCGAGGTCCTTCGGGGAGACGCCGGCCGTCTTCAGGGCGCGCTCGATCGTCGGGACCATCGCCTCCAGATGGGCGCGGGAGGCGATCTCGGGCACGACGCCGCCGAAGCGGGCGTGGGTGTCGACGCTGGACGCGATGGCGTCCGCGAGGAGCGTGGTCCCGTGGACGATGCCGACGCCGGTCTCGTCGCAGGAGGTCTCGATGCCGAGTACGAGCGGTTCGTCAGCAGCCATCAGTCGGTCCAGCCAGGTGTCGTACGGCCATCAGATCTCAGTCCCGGTTCCTTGAACGGTCAGTCGCATCACGAGCGCGTCCACGTTTCCGGGCTGGTAGTAGCCGCGCCGGAAACCGATGGGCTCGAAGCCGAAGCGCTCGTAGAGCTTCTGGGCCCTGGTGTTGTCCACGCGCACTTCGAGGAGGACCTCCTCGCATTCGAAGGCGGTGGCGTGCTGGAGCAGGTCGGTGAGGAGGCGGGCGCCGAGGCCCGTGCCCCACTGGTCGCGGGCGACGGCGATGGTCTGCACGTCGCCGAGTCCACCGGCGGCGGCGAGCCCGGCGTACCCGACGAGCCGTCCCTCGCCGTCCTCCGCCACGAGGTAGCGGCGGGTGGCCCGGGGTCCGCGCGCGTGCGCCAGCTCCGACCAGAACATCCCCGCCGACCAGGCGTCCTCGGGGAACAGCTCGTCCTCGAGGGCGAGCACCGGTGCGATGTCCCACCAGCGCATCTCGCGCAGTTCCACGGCACCGGTCACTTGGGGGTGACCACCTTGTAGTTCTTGGGCACCTGCGCGTCGGGCCGGCGCAGGTACATCGGCAGTGGCTCCAGGAAGCCGTCGTCGCCGTCCGCCGAGGGGCCGGCCGCCAGCTTCTCCACCGCGAGCGCGGCGAGCCCGGCCGCCGACTGGTGCTCGGGGTCGCGGGCGTCGGGGAAGGCCTCGGGGTAGAGGCGGGCGCCCGCGCCGACGACCGGGAGGCCCGCGAGCCGCTCGGCGATCTCGGCGGGCCGGTCGACGGCCGCGTCGGTCACGCGCGTACGGGAGTCCTCGTACCGCGCCCAGTAGACCTCCTTGCGGCGCGCGTCCGTGGCGACGGCGAAGGGCCCGTCGATCCCGGAGGCGTACGCGAGGCCGTCGAGGGTGCACAGGCCGTGGACGGGCACGCCGAGCGCGGAGGAGAAGGCGGCGGCCGTGACGAGACCGACCCGGAGTCCGGTGTACGGCCCCGGTCCGACGCCGACGACGATCCCGGTGACCGCGTCGAGCTTCAGCCCGGCCTCGGCGAGGACCCGGTCGACGGCGGGCAGCAGCAGCTCCCCGTGACGGCGGGCGTCGACCTCGGCCGACGAGGCGACGACGGCCTCGCCGTCGTGGAGGGCGACGGTGACGGCGGGGGTGGCGGTATCCATGGCGAGCAACAGCACGCGAACAGCCTACGGCTCCCGGGCACGGTGCCCGGCCCCGCGCTCCCCCGGCTGCTACCGTCACCCTTCGAAACGTTCGTACGAGAGGTGGGCACGGTGGCACGGAGCAGCTCGGGATTCGTGGCCGGGCTCACGGCGGCGGCCGTCGCCGCGGTCTGCTTCCTGGCCTACCAGGCCTCGGCGAACGCTCCCGCGCACCTGTCGGCCGACCCCCGGACGCCGAACAGCTCCGCGCCCTCGGTCTCGCCGAGCGGCGGGCCGAAGAAGCCGGCCGGGAACCCCCTCGCCGTCCCGGCGGAATCGGGCACCGGCGAGCGGGTCGTGTACGCGCTCGCCGACCGCCGGGTGTGGCTGGTCGACGCGAAGAACAAGGCGACCCGGACGTTCACCGTGATGCCGAGCACCGTGCACCCGGTGCCGGGGGCGTACCGCGTGACCTCCCGCTCGGGTTCGGTCCGCGGCTCGGACGGGGTGCAGATCGAGCACGTCGTACGGTTCGCGACGACGCAGGACGTGGCGATCGGCTTCAGCGCGGCGGTCGACGGCTCGACGCCGGCCCCGGACGCGTCGAAGAAGACCGGCGGCATCCGCATGAAGCGGGCCGACGGGGACGCGCTGTGGACGTTCGCGGTGATCGGCGCGAAGGTCGTCGTCGTCGCGTAGTCCGCCGGCGCTCCGGCCGTCGCCGCGCAGTCCGTCGGCGCGCCGGTCCTGTCGTACGGGCGCGGGTCGCCGCTAGGCGGCCTCGCCGCGCACCACCGGACGCACCACCGGCTCCGCCGGCGACTCGGCCGGCGGTTCCTCGTCGCATCGCTCCGGCGTTCTCCGCGGCGGGGTCGAGAGCGTCCGCGCCGCCGCGCAGGACGCCAGCAGATCGGTCATCGAGACGTGGTCCCGGGCGGGTTCCGCGCGCTCCGGCGTCGCCATGCATGCCTCCCGTAGGTTAGGTACACCTAACCAGCTCGTGCATCCATGTCACCACGGCACGCACGACGCACGCAACACCTTCCCGACACGTTGTCGGAATCTACGGCCCGGCCGCTCAGAGCGCGGCGAGGTCCACCTCGGCCCAGCGCTCCCCGATCCCGCGCAGCACGACCGTGCGCCGGTCGTCGTCGGTGTCGCCGGTCACCCGGTGGATCAGGAGGTGCAGCCGGTCGTCCGTCAGCTCCTCGACCTTGCCGTCGCCCCACTCGACGACGACCACCGACTCGGGCAGCGAGACGTCCAGGTCGAGGTCCTCCATCTCGTCGAGACCGCCGCCGAGGCGGTACGCGTCCACGTGCACCAGGGCCGGGCCGCCGACCAGCGACGGATGGACACGGGCGATGACGAAGGTCGGCGAGGTGACGGCCCCGCGCACCCCGAGGCCCTCGCCGAGCCCCCGGGTGAGGGTGGTCTTCCCGGCACCCAGCTCGCCGGTGAGCATGACGAGGTCGCCGGGACGGAGGATCTTCGCGAGGCGGCGGCCGAGCTCCTGCATCTGCTGCGGGGAGTCGACGGAGAGGGTGGCGCCGGAGACGGGCGGGTGCGCTGCTTCCATACCCGCCAACTTAGCCGTTGCGGTCGTCCGGCTCCGCCGTGACCGTCGCCGCCGCCGTCGCGGGCACCGCCCCCGCCCGTACCAGCAGGTCCGCGAGGCGGTCGGTGACCGCCTCCGGGTGCTCCAGCATCACCAGATGGCCCCCGTCCGGGACGATGACCAGCTCCGCGTCCGGGAGCAGACCGGCGATGACCTCGGTGTGCGAGCTGGGGGTCACCAGGTCGTGGTCCCCGGCCAGCGCCAGCACCGGCACCTCGCTCAGCACGGCCAGGGCGGCCGCCTTGTCGTGTTCGGCGAAGGCCGGGTAGAAGGCGGCGACCACGTCGATCGGGGTCGACTCGATCATCCGCTCCGCGAACCGGGCCACCGCCGGGTCCACGTCCTTCGACGCGAACGAGTACTTCTTGATCAGCCCGGCGAAGAGGTCCGCCGTCGCCCGCCGGCCCCGCTCGACCAGCTCCGCCTGTGAGCCCAGCGCCCGCAGGACCCCCGGCAGGACCCGCCGGACGGCGTTGACGCCGGCGATCGGCAGCCCGTACGACACCTCTCCGAGGTTCCCCGCGGAGGTGCCGACGAAGGCGACGCCGACGACCCGCTCGCGGACGAACTCCGGGTAGCGGTCCGCCAGCGCCATGATCGTCATGCCGCCCATCGAGTGCCCGACGAGGACGAGCGGCCCCTCGGGCGCCGCCATGTCGAGGACCGTCTTCAGGTCCCGGCCCAGCCGGTCGATGGAGACGGGCACCGCGTCGGGCCCGGTCTGCGAGAGGCCCTGGCCCGAGCGGCCGTGGCTGCGCTGGTCCCAGTGGACGGTGCGGACGAGCCCGCGCAGCGCGGCCCGCTGGAAGTGCCAGGAGTCCTGGTTGAGGCAGTAGCCGTGGCTGAAGACGACCGTGACGGGCGCGGGCTCCTTGCGTCCGAAGAGCCGTCGGCGGCGGGCCGGCGCAGTGTCGTCCTCGACGTCGTCGACCTCGTAGTAGAGGACGGTCGCGTCGTCCGCGAGCGCCCGGCCGGGCGTCCCCCGCAGCCCCCCGTAGGGGCCGGTGGCGTCCAGCGCGAGCCGCGCCTTCTGTCGTACGGAACGCCCCACGGTGAGCCGCTCGACGGCCACCCCGGCCGCCGCCCCCGCCGCGAGCACGCCTATCGCGGCGCCGGCGAATCCGGCGCGCCGCCACGTACCGGTGCTGCTGGACTCGCCCACGGGGCCCCCTCTACTCGCCCAGGTACACGCGCGGGACGCGCGCGCCGATCCGGGTGACGATCTCGTACGCGATGGTGTCGGCGGCCACCGCCCAGTCCTCGGCGGTCGGTTCGCCCCCGTCGCCGGGACCGAACAGCACGGCCTCCGTGCCCGGCGCGGGCTCCTCCCCGCCGAGGTCGACCACGAACTGGTCCATGGCGACCCGCCCCGCGACCGTGCGGACGGTGCCGTCGACGAGGACGGGGCCGCGGCCCGAGGCGTGCCGGGGGACGCCGTCGGCGTAGCCGAGCGGGACGAGACCGAGGGTCGTCTCCGTGCCGGTGACGTAGTGGTGGCCGTAGCTGACGCCGTGCCCGGCCGGGACCCGCTTCACCAGGGCGACGCTCGCCTTGAGCGACATCACCGGGCGGAGCCCCAGCTCGGCGGAGGTGCCGAGCTCCGGGCTCGGCGAGACGCCGTACATCGCGATCCCCGGCCGCACCAGGTCGAAGTGGGCCTCGGGGAGGGTGAGGGTGGCCGGCGAGTTGGCGATGTGCCGGACCTCGGGCCGGACGCCGGCCTTCTCGGCGTGGTCGAGCATCGAACGGAAGACGTCGAGCTGCGCGGCGATCGAGGGGTGGTGGGGTTCGTCGGCGCAGGCGAAGTGCGACCAGAGCCCGGTGACCTCGACCAGGCCCTCGGCCTGGGCCTTCAGCGCCCGCTCCACCAACTCGGGCCAGTCGGCGGGCTGGCAGCCGTTGCGACCGAGCCCGGTGTCGGCCTTGAGCTGGATCCTGGCCGTCCCGCCGGTCGCGCGGGCCGCCTCGACGACCTCCTCCAGGGCCCACAGTCCGCTCACGGACATGTCGAGGCCGGCCTCGATGCCCCGGTCCCAGGGGTCGCCGGGCGTCCAGAGCCAGCACATCACCGGCACGTCCGTGATCCCGGCGGCGCGCAGCGCGAGCGCCTCGTGCGGGGTGGCCGTGCCGAGCCAGTCCGCGCCCGCGTCCAGGGCGGCGCGGGCGCAGCGCACCGCGCCGTGTCCGTACGCGTCGGCCTTGACCACGGCCATGATCCGGACGTGGGGGGCGACGCGGGCGCGCAGCGTGCGGACGTTCGCACGCAGCGCACCGAGGTCGATCTCGGCGCGGGCTCTGCGGGGCGGCGGTGTCTCAGTCATCGCGCCCAGTCTCTCAGGTGTCGGCCCGAGGGCCGCTTTCCCCGGATGTAGACCCGGTCACCCTCGCGGGAAACCCCGGAGCCCTACCCGCCTGCCCGGTAGGGGGATCCCCGGAGCCCTACCCGCCGGCCCGCACGTCGCGTACGTCCCGCCACGCGCCGCCCAGCGCCTCCGCGACCTCCCCCGCCGTCACCGGTCCGCGTTCCTCCGAGGCCCGCCGGGCCGCGAGGCCGTGGAGGTACGCGGCGCACGAGGCCGCGTCCGCCGGGCGCAGCCCGGCCGCCAGGAGCGAACCCGCCAGGCCGGAGAGGACGTCGCCGCTGCCGGCCGTGGCCAGCCAGCCGGTCCCGGTGGGGTTCACCCGTACGGGGTCGCCGTCCGGCCCGTGCACCAGCGTCGTCGAGCCCTTGAGCAGCACCGTCGCCCCGAACCTGCCCACCAGTTCCCGTACGGCCCCGAGCCGGCCCGCCTCGACCTCCTCGCGGGACGCGCCGAGCAGTGCCGCCGCCTCGCCCGCGTGCGGGGTGAGCAGGGTCGGGGCGCTGCGGGCCCGTACGAGGGCGGGGTCGAGGTCCCGCAGCCCGTCGGCGTCGACGAGCACCGGCACGTCAGAGGCGAGGACCTCCGCGACGCCAGGTCCGTCGCCGAGCCCGGGCCCCACCACCCAGGCCTGGACGCGCCCCGCCTTGTCCGGGGGTCCGGCGTGGACCAGCGTCTCGGGGTGCCGGGCGATCACCGCGTCGGCGGCCGGGCCGACGTACCGGACCGCTCCGGCGCCGCCGCGCAGCGCCGCCGCGACGGTGAGGACCGCCGCCCCCGGGTAGCGGGCGGAGCCGGCGACGACGCCGAGGACCCCGCGCCGGTACTTGTCGCTGGCGGCGCCCGGTACGGGCAGCAGCCGTGCCACGTCCTGGTGCTGGAGGGCCTCCAGGTCGGGCACGCCGGGCAGTTCCTCGCCGAGCCCGATGTCGACGAGCCGCAGGGCGCCCGCGTACTCCCGGGCCGGGTCGACGAGGAGACCCGGCTTGTACGTACCGAAGGTGACGGTCACGTCGGCGCGCAGGGCCTCCCCCGTGACCTCGCCCGTGTCCGCGTCGACGCCGCTGGGCAGGTCGACGGCGACGACGACGGCGTCGGAGCCGCGCGCGGCCCGGACGACCGGCACGGCGTCGGGCCGGAGGCCGCCGCGCCCGCCGATGCCGGTGATGCCGTCGAGGACCAGGTCGGCGTTGGCCAGCGGTTCGAAGGGGTCGTCGGCGATGCGTCCGCCGGCCGCCCGGAGCGCGGCGAGCCCGGCCTCGTGGGCGCGGGCGCCGAGCAGGACGGCGGTGACTCCGGCGCCGCGCCGGGCGAGCCGGGCCCCGGCGTACAGGGCGTCGCCGCCGTTGTCGCCGCTGCCGACGAGGAGGACGACCCGGGACCCGTACACCCGTCCCTTGCCGAGCAGTGAGCAGCAGGCGGCGGCGAGCCCGGCGGCGGCCCGCATCATGAGGGCGCCCTCGGGAAGGCGGGCCATGAGGGCGGCCTCGGCGGCCCGTACGGTCTCCACGCGGTAAGCGGTACGCATGGTCAGCAGTCTGCCGCCCGAGCCGGGGGAACGCTCCCCGTACGGGAACCGCCGTGCGGACACTCCCGTACGGGACCCGCCGTAGGAGCACGGTCGTAGGGACACCCCGTACGGGAACCGCCGGGGGAGCACCCCCGCGCCGCCACCCCCGTACGGGACCGTCGGCGCGAGCCCCGGCCTCACCCCTCCGCGATCACCACCGCCGAGGCGACCCCCGCGTCATGGCTCAGCGAGACGTGCCAGTGCTTCACGCCCAGCTCCGCCGCCCGCGCCGCGACCGTCCCGCGCACCCGGAGCCTCGGCTGCCCGGTGCCCTCGACGTACACCTCGGCGTCCGTCCAGTGCAGCCCGCCCGGCGCGCCGAGCGCCTTCGCGAGCGCCTCCTTCGCGGCGAACCGCACCGCGAGCGAGGCCGGTCCGCGCCGCTCCCCGCTGGGCAGCAGCTGCTCGCGCTCGACGAAGAGGCGCTGGAGCAGCCCCGGCGTCCGTTCGATCGACGCGGCGAAGCGGTCGATCTCCGCCACGTCGATCCCCACCCCAATGATCATTTCCCACTCACTCCACGGTCACCGATTTGGCCAGGTTGCGCGGCTGGTCGACCTCGTTGCCCCGCGCGGTGGCGAGCTCGCAGGCGAAGACCTGGAGCGGCACCGTGGAGACCAGCGGCTGGAGCAGCGTAGGCGTCGCGGGGATGCGGACGAGGTGGTCGGCGTACGGGACGACGGTCTCGTCGCCCTCCTCGGCGATCACGATCGTCCGGGCACCGCGCGCCCGGATCTCCTGGATGTTGGAGACGATCTTGTCGTGGAGGACGGAGCGGCCCTTGGGCGAGGGGACCACGACGACGACCGGCAGGTCCTCCTCGATGAGCGCGATCGGCCCGTGCTTGAGCTCTCCGGCGGCGAAGCCCTCGGCGTGCATGTACGCGAGTTCCTTGAGTTTCAGGGCTCCTTCGAGGGCGACCGGGTAGCCGACGTGCCGGCCGAGGAAGAGCACCGTGCTCTTGTGGGCGAGCGAGCGGGCGAGGGCCCGGACCGGCTCCATGGTCCCCAGGACCCGTTCCACCTCGTCGCCGATGCGGGCGAGTTCGCGGACGACGGCGCGGATCTCGTCGCCCCACTTGGTGCCGCGCACCTGGCCGAGGTAGAGCGCGAGGAGGTAGCAGGCGACCAGCTGCGTGAGGAAGGCCTTGGTCGACGCGACGGCGACCTCGGGCCCGGCGTGGGTGTAGAGGACGGCGTCCGACTCCCGTGGAATCGTCGAGCCGTTGGTGTTGCAGACGGCGAGGACCTTCGCGCCCTGTTCGCGCGCGTGCCGGAGCGCCATCAGGGTGTCCATGGTCTCGCCGGACTGCGAGATCGCGACGACGAGCGTCTTCTGTCCGAGGATCGGGTCCCGGTAGCGGAACTCGCTGGCGAGCTCGACCTCGCAGGGGATGCGGGTCCAGTGCTCGATGGCGTACTTGGCGATGAGCCCGGCGTGGAAGGCGGTGCCGCAGGCGATGATGACGATCTTGTCGGCCTCGCGGAGCACGGCGTCCGGGATGCGCACCTCGTCGAGGGTCAGCCGGCCGCTGCCGTCGATCCGGCCGAGGAGGGTGTCGGCGACGGCCTTCGGCTGCTCGGCGATCTCCTTGAGCATGAAGGAGGCGTAACCGCCCTTCTCGGCGGCCGAGGCGTCCCAGTCGACGTGGAAGGCCCGCACGTCGGCGGGCGCCCCGTCGAAGTCGGTGACGGTGACGCCGTCCCTGGTCAGCTCGACGACCTGGTCCTGGCCGAGTTCGATCGCCGAACGGGTGTGGGCGATGAAGGCGGACACGTCGGAGGCGAGGAAGTTCTCGCCCTCGCCGACGCCGACGACGAGCGGGGAGTTCCGGCGGGCGCCGACGACCACGTCCGGCTGGTCGGCGTGCACGGCGACCAGGGTGAACGCCCCTTCGAGCCGCCGGCACACCAGCCGCATGGCCTCCGACAGTTCCCCGGCCGAGGAGAACTCCTCGGCGAGGAGGTGGGCCACGACCTCGGTGTCCGTCTCGGACGCCAGGTCGTGGCCGCGCTCGGTGAGCTCCGCGCGCAGGGCGGCGAAGTTCTCGATGATGCCGTTGTGGACGACGGCGACGCGCCCCGCGTTGTCCAGGTGCGGGTGCGCGTTGACGTCGGTCGGCCCGCCGTGGGTGGCCCAGCGGGTGTGGCCGATGCCCACGGACCCGCCGGCCAACGGCCGGTCGACGAGCTCCTTCTCCAGGTTGACGAGCTTGCCCGCCTTCTTGGCCGCGGCCAGCCCTCCGTCGGAGAGCACCGCGACACCGGCCGAGTCGTAGCCCCGGTATTCGAGCCTCTTGAGGCCCGCGACCACCACATCAAGCGCCGACTGCCCGCCGACGTATCCCACGATTCCGCACATGACGGAAGCGTACGGCGGAAGGTGCCCGGAGGGCCGGAGTCAGCTCAGCTTGGCGGCCTGCGCGTCGACGACGTCCTTCGGGTAGGCCTTCACGCCGCCGGGGACGAAGCTGATGGTCGAGAACGACGCGAGCGTGTTGCCCTGGCGCAGGACGACCAGCTTGCTGACGAACGGCTCGCCCTCCATCTCGCTGGTGATGGTGAAGGCGACCGCCTCCTCCCCCGCGGTGACGCTCTCCGGGGCGACCTTGCCGACCTTCGTCTTCTCCGCCCCGTGGATCACGGTGAAACCGCCGGCGCACTCGCCGCCGGCCTTCTTCACCGAGGCGAAGGCGTCCTGGGCGCCCTGTCCGTCGTAGGAACCGAGGGTCACGGCCGTGACCCGGACGCCGAGCCCGCCGAGGAGCGCTTCCTCCGGGGAGGCCTTCGCGTCCTTCTTCGGCTCCTCCAGCACCTTGCGCTGCGCCGAAGCGGCGGGCGAGCCGGGCGAGATGAAGGACATGGCGTGGGCGATCGGCACGCAGGAGGCCTTGTCGGTGGTGACCGAGGAGGCCGGGACGACGTCCCCGGTGTCGGCCTTCGCCACCTGGTACCCCTTGAGGTCGCCCTTCTCGAGGATCAGCTTGTCCAGCTCGGCGGCGGACAGCGCCTTCGCGGCGGGCGCACTCGTGGCGGAGGCGGAGGCCTTGGGGGCATCCTGCCCGTTGTCGTCCCCCTTGCCCTCCCCACCACAGCCGCTGACGAGCAGGACGAGGGACACGGCGGCGGCAGCGCCGGCGGCGCTCCTCATGGACGTACGCATCTGGGGTGACTCTCTGTTTCTCTCGGTGCTCACAAACAGCCGCCCGAAGACGGCTCCCCCCGCGTGAAGAGCAGAGACCCACGCGGCAACGAACAGGATCACCTTAGACGCCGGGTCGGACAACGGCTTTTGTCGCGTGACCCACCCCACGGCCCGCGGAGTCCCGAGAACTCCCTCGACCCCCGACAATGGCGAGGTGATCACTTCGCCGCCACGAAGCTCCAGCGGGGCGAGCCCCTACGTCGACCTCACCCGGGCCGAGTGGAGCGCCCTGCGGGACAAGACGCCCCTGCCGCTGACCGCCGACGAGGTCGAGCGGCTCCGCGGTCTCGGGGACGTCATCGACCTCGACGAGGTACGGGACGTCTATCTGCCCCTGTCCCGGCTGCTCAATCTGTACGTGCAGGCCACCAGCGGACTGCGCGGCGCCCTCAACACCTTCCTCGGCGAGAGCGCCGAGCAGCGCGGCACCCCCTTCGTCATAGGGGTCGCCGGTTCGGTCGCCGTCGGCAAGTCGACGGTCTCCCGTCTCCTGCAGGCCCTGCTCGCCCGCTGGCCCGAGCACCCGCGCGTGGAGCTGGTCACCACCGACGCCTTCCTCTACCCGATGGAGGAACTGAAGGCGCGCGGTCTGATGTCCCGCAAGGGGTTCCCCGAGTCGTACGACCGCCGGGCCCTGACCCGCTTCGTCGCCGACATCAAGGCGGGCAAGAACGAGGTCACGGCCCCGGTCTACTCCCATCTGATCTACGACCGCGTGCCCGACGAGCGGCTCGTCGTCCGCCGCCCGGACATCCTCATCGTGGAGGGGCTGAACGTCCTCCAGCCCGCCCTCCCCGGCCAGGACGGCCGCACCCGCGTCGGCCTCGCCGACTACTTCGACTTCTCGGTGTACGTCGACGCGCGGCCGGAGGACATCGAGCGCTGGTACCTCAACCGCTTCCGCAAGCTCCGGGACACCGCGTTCCAGAACCCCTCCTCGTACTTCCAGCGCTACACGCAGGTCTCCGAGGAGGAGGCCCTCGACTACGCCCGCACCATGTGGCGGACCATCAACAAGGTGAACCTCCTGGAGAACGTGGCGCCGACCCGCGGCCGGGCCACCCTCGTCGTCCGCAAGGGCCCCGACCACAAGGTGCAGCGCCTGAGCCTGCGCAAGCTCTGACCTTCGTAAGCTCGGGGCATGTTGCATCTACGGATGATCGTCCCGCCGGACCGCACCGCGCCCGCGATCGAGCTGATCGAGTCGACGGTCGGCACCACCCACCTCGTGGTACTGCCGGGCGTGGCCAGGGACCCCCACGGCGACCTGGTCATGTGCGACATGGCCCGCGAGTCGGCCGACGAACTGCTGCACGGCCTGCGCGACATGAAGATCGATCAGGACGGGTCGATCGCGGTGGAGGGCATCGACCTGTCGATGTCGACCCGGGCGGACACGGCCGAGCGGGAGGCCCCCGGCGAGGGCGCCGACGCCGTCATCTGGGAGCAGCTGGCGGAGGCGACCCACGAGGAGTCGACGCTCTCCTTCACGTACCTCTCCTTCATGGGCCTGGCCACGATGATCGCGGCCTGCGGTGTCGTCCTGGACAACGCGATCCTGATCGTGGGCGCCATGGCGGTCGGCCCGGAGTTCGGCCCGCTCGCCGGAGTGTGCACGGCGATCGTGCAGCGGGCGCCGAGACTGGCGGCGCGCTCTCTGATCGCGCTGCTCATCGGCTTCGCGTCGGCGATCGTGGCGACGACCGTGTTCAGCCTGGTGATGGACCGGCTGGACCTGTTCAGTCAGTCCATGCTCGACGCGCCGCGCCCGCAGACCAGCTTCATCTGGCAGCCGGACCTGTTCTCGTTCGTCGTGGCGCTCCTCGCGGGCGCGGCCGGCACCCTCTCGCTCACCTCGTCCAAGTCGGGCGCGCTGGTGGGCGTGGCGATCTCGGTGACGACCGTCCCCGCGGCGGCGAACGCGGCGGTGGCGCTCAGCTACGGCGAGGTCGGGCAGATGGGCGGGTCGATCGCGCAGCTGATGCTCAACCTGCTGGGGATCATGCTGGCGGGGACGGCGACCCTGTCCCTGCAGAAGAGGCTCTGGCGCACCCAGCGCGGCCGGCTCCGCCGCCGCCTGCGCAGGGGCTGAGCCCGTCGCGCGCCGAAGGACACGGGCACTCCGCCGCACGAGGACACCGGCACACGAAGAGGCCCCGCCGCACCGGACATCCGGTACGACGGGGCCTCTCACCAGAGCATGACGGTGCCTCAGGAAGCCTAGCCCAGCGCCGACTTCACGACGTCCGCGAGCCGCTGCGCGACCGCGCGCGCCTGCTCGATGTCGGCCGCCTCGACCATCACGCGGACCAGCGGCTCGGTGCCGGAGGGGCGCAGCAGGACGCGGCCGGTGGAGCCGAGCTCCTGCTCGGCGGAGGCGACGGCGGCGGCCAGGTCGCCGGAGGTCTTCACCCGGGCCTTGTCGACGTCGGGGACGTTGATGAGGATCTGCGGCAGCCGCTCCATCACGCCGGCGAGGTCCGCGAGCGACCGGCCGGTGGCGGCGATGCGGGCCGCCAGCATGAGGCCGGTGAGGGTGCCGTCGCCGGTGGTGGCGTGGTCGAGCACGATGACGTGCCCGGACTGCTCACCGCCGAGCGCGTAGCCGTGCTCCTTCATGGACTCCAGGACGTACCGGTCGCCGACCGCGGTCTGGACGAGGTTCAGGCCCGCGCCCTCCATGGCGAGCTTGAAGCCCAGGTTGGACATGACGGTCGCGACGACGGTGTCGCCGCGCAGCGTCCCGGCCTCGCGCATGGCGAGGGCGAGCACGGCGAGGATCTGGTCGCCGTCGACCTCGTTGCCCGCGGCGTCCACGGCGAGGCAGCGGTCGGCGTCGCCGTCGTGGGCGATGCCCAGGTCGGCGCCGTGCTCGACGACGGCGGCGCGGAGCAGCCCCAGGTGGGTGGAGCCGCAGCCGTCGTTGATGTTGAGGCCGTCCGGCTCGGCGCCGATGGTGACGACCTGCGCGCCGGCCCGGGTGAAGGCCTCGGGCGAGACGCGGGCGGCGGCGCCGTGGGCCTCGTCGAGGACGACCTTGAGGCCGTCGAGCCGGTTGGGGACGACGGAGAGGAGGTGGGAGACGTACGTCTCGAAGCCCTCGTCGTAGTCGCGGACGCGGCCGACGCCGGCACCGGTCGGACGCTCCCAGGGGGCGCCGGTGCGGTGCTGCTCGTAGACGGTCTCGATCTTGTCCTCGAGGTCGTCGGCGAGCTTGTGGCCGCCGCGCGCGAAGAACTTGATGCCGTTGTCGGGCATGGCGTTGTGGCTGGCGGAGAGCATCACGCCGAGGTCGGCGCCGAGGACGCCGGTCAGGTGGGCCACGGCCGGGGTGGGCAGCACGCCGACGCGCAGGACGTCGACACCGGCGCTGGCGAGTCCCGCCACGACGGCCGCTTCCAGGAACTCTCCGGAGGCACGCGGGTCCCGCCCGACCACCGCGGTCGGCCGATGGCCCTCGAAGGTGCCCGCCTCGGCGAGCACGTGCGCCGCCGCGACCGACAGGCCGAGCGCCAGCTCCGCCGTCAGGTCCGCGTTGGCCACGCCGCGCACGCCGTCCGTGCCGAAGAGTCGTCCCACAGCTGTCCTCCGAAAATACGTGCCCAAGCCGATGAAAAGAGGTGGTGATGAAAAAGGTGACGAAAAAGCTTATGAAAAAACGTACGCCCCGACGGCACGGGCAGTGCCGCCGGGGCGTACGAAAGCAGCGAGCAGGCGTGATTAACGCTTGCTGTACTGCGGAGCCTTACGGGCCTTCTTGAGACCGGCCTTCTTGCGCTCGACCGCACGGTCGTCGCGGGAGAGGAAGCCGGCCTTCTTCAGCGCCGGGCGGTTGTTCTCGACGTCCGCCTCGTTCAGCGCACGGGCCACGCCGAGGCGCAGGGCGCCGGCCTGACCGGAGACACCGCCACCCGCGATGCGGGCGATGACGTCGTAGCGGTTGTCGAGCTCGAGCACCTTGAAGGGCTCGTTGACTTCCTGCTGGTGCACCTTGTTGGGGAAGTAGTCCTCAAGGGTGCGACCGTTGATCTTCCACTTGCCGGTGCCCGGAACGATCCGGACGCGGGCGATGGCGTTCTTGCGACGGCCCAGGCCGGCGGCCGGCTGCGGGTCGCCGAAGCGGGACGCGAGCGACTCGGAGGTGTACTCACCCTCGACGAGCTCGGTCTCGGTGGTGTACTCCTCAACGCCCTCGAACTCGTCGACGGGGGTCTCGGGGGTGGTCTCGGCCACGATGCTCCTCAGATTTCTTTCGTTCTTAGGGGGTGTGGCCGGAACTACTGCGCGACCTGGGTGATCTCGAACGGGACCGGCTGCTGCGCAGCGTGCGGGTGGTTCTCGCCCGCGTAGACCTTCAGCTTCGAGAGCATCTGACGGCCCAGGGTGTTCTTGGGGATCATGCCCTTGATGGCCTTCTCGACGGCCTTCTCGGGGTTCTTCGACAGCAGCTCGTCGTAACGGACGGAGCGCAGACCGCCCGGGAAGCCGGAGTGGCGGTACGCCAGCTTCTGGGTCTTCTTGTTGCCGGACAGGTGGACCTTGTCAGCGTTGATGATGATGACGAAGTCGCCCATGTCCATGTGCGGGGCGTAGACCGGCTTGTGCTTGCCTCGGAGGAGGTTCGCAGCCGTGGTCGCCAGACGGCCCAGGACGATGTCCTGCGCGTCGATGATGTGCCACTGGCGAGTGACATCGCCGGGCTTGGGGCTGTACGTACGCACTTCGTAGCCTTCGCTTCTTCAGTGGATGGAGTCCAGACACACCTGAAGCGATCATGCAGCTGGGGCCTGCACTGCCGGGACACCGCCCGTATGCGAGCCACTGGTAACTGCTCCAGGGAACCTGCGTAAGGGCCGTTCGCCGGAGAACGGCGAAGCCACTACGCATAACAAACCGCAACAGTACCCGCGCCACCCCCGACGGGTCAAAACGCCGCGGGCCCCTCCCCGACGCCGTCACTGGCCACCGGCCGCGGGCCGCGGACCTGCGGCTGCCGGCCGCCGACCGCCGACCGCCCCAGGTCACCGCGCCCGCTCGACCCGCCGCTCGTCCCAGACCGGCTCCGTCGTCTCGCGTACGACCCCGTCCGAGCCGAAGACCAGGAACCGGTCGAAGCTCTTCGAGAACCAGCGGTCGTGGGTCACGGCCAGCACCGTCCCGTCGTACGACTCCAGCCCGTCCTGCAGCGCCTCCGCCGACTCCAGGTCCAGGTTGTCGGTCGGCTCGTCGAGCAGCAGCGCGGTCGTGCCCGCCAGCTCCAGCAGCAGGATCTGGAACCGCGCCTGCTGCCCGCCGGAGAGCTTGTCGAAGGACTGGTCGCCCTGCCGCTCCAGCTCGTACCGGCGCAGCATCGACATCGCCCCGCCCCGGTCCTTGGCGTGCTCCGACCACAGGATGTCGACGAGCGGCCGCCCGGTCAGCTCCGGGTGCGCGTGGGTCTGGGCGAAGTGCCCCGGCACCACGCGCGCGCCGAGCTTCCAGTCGCCCGTGTGGGCCACCGACGGATCGCCGGCGAGCAGCCGCAGGAAGTGCGACTTGCCCGAGCCGTTCGAGCCGAGGACGGCCACCCGCTCCCCGTAGAAGATCTCCAGCGAGAACGGCTTCATCAGACCGGTCAGCTCGAGGTTCTCGACGGTCACCGCGCGCACGCCGGTCCGGCCGCCGCGCAGCCGCATCCGGATGTCCTGCTCGCGCGGCGGCTCCGGCGGCGGCCCCGCCTCCTCGAACTTCCTCAGCCGGGTCTGCGCCGCCGCGTACCGCGAGGCCATCTCGTGGCTGACCGCGGCCGCCTGCCGCAGGTTGACCACGAGCTTCTTCAGCTGGGCGTGCTTCTCCTCCCAGCGCCGCTTCAGCTCCTCGAAGCGCGCGAACCGCTCCCGCCGCGCCTCGTGGAAGGTGCCGAAGCCACCGCCGTGCACCCACACGTCCGACCCCGCGGGACCCGGCTCGACCGCGATGATCTTCTGTGCGGCGCGGGAGAGCAGCTCCCGGTCGTGGGAGATGAACAACACGGTCTTGCGGGTCTCCCGCAGCCGCTCCTCCAGCCACCGTTTGCCCGGCACGTCCAGATAGTTGTCCGGCTCGTCGAGCAGCAGCACCTCGTCGGTGCCGCGCAGCAGCGACTCCAGGACCAGACGCTTCTGCTCACCGCCGGAGAGCGTCCTGACCTGCCGGAACTGCGCCTTCTCGTACGGGATGCCGAGCGCGGACATGGTGCAGATGTCCCAGAGGGTCTCCGCCTCGTACCCCTGCACCTCGGCCCAGTCGCTGAGGGCCTGCGCGTACTTCATCTGCGCGGCCTCGTCGTCGACCGTCATGATCAGGTGCTCGGCCTCGTCGACGGCCTTCGCGGCCTCCCGGATGCGCGGCTGCGCCACCGAGACCAGCAGGTCACGGACGGTGGACTCGTCCCGTACGGAGCCGACGAACTGCGGCATCACGCCGAGCCCGCCGCTGACGGTGACCGAGCCGCCGTGCGGCTGGAGCTCCCCGGCGATCATCCGGAGCAGTGTGGTCTTCCCGGCGCCGTTGGCCCCGACGAGGGCGACCACGGCGCCCTCCCCCACCCGGAAGGAGGCGTCCCCGAGCAGGACCCTCCCGTCGGGAAGGTAGTACTCCAGATGCGCGGCCTCGACATGTCCCATGAGGTGCATTGTCGCCGCCCGCGTCGGCCCGGCCCAACCGGTTTAGGATGCGCGGCATGAGCTTTGGGGGACCGCAGTGGCCGCAAGAGCCGCAGCAGCAGGGGCAGCAGGGGTACGGCGGACAGCCGCAGCAGGGGTACGGGCAGCAGCCCGGGTACGGCGGACAGCCCGGCCAGGGACCACAGCAGGGGTACGGGCAGCAGCCCGGATTCGGCGGACAGCCCGACCCCTTCCCGGGCGCCCAGGGCGGGAACACCCCCGACTGGGGCGCCCTGGCCGACGCCTCCGCCTCCCGTAACCGGCGCAAGCGCTGGCTGATGATCGGCGGTGGCACGGTGGCCGCCGTGGTCGTCGGCGCGATCGTCGCGACCGCCGTGGTGGCGAGCGGCAAGAAGAACGACGAGGCCGGGAACGGCGGGGTGCCCACCGGCACCGTCACCCCCACGGCCTCCCCCACCCCGGAGCCGACCTTCTCGTCGGTGGCGCCGCCGCCCCCGCCGAACCCGAAGGACTACATCTCGGACCCGAAGAAGGACAAGGCCCCGCTGAGCGCGGAGGGCCTCTTCCCGGGCAAGAAGCTCACGATGAACAAGCGCCCCTACAAGAAGGGCGCGACCTCCGCCACGACGAACTGCGCGGCCGTCACGCAGGGCGGTCTCGGCACCGTCCTGAAGAACAACGGCTGCCAGCGGGTGCTCCGCGCCACCTATGTGAAGGACGGCGTGGCGATCACCGTCGGCGTCGCCGTCTTCCCCTCGGAGGCCGCGGCCCTGAAGGCGAAGAACCAGGCCACCGGAGGCGTCTCCCCGCTGGCCGGCGCCGGCGTGGGTGACTTCTGCCACGCCACGGTCTGTCTGCGCCGCTCGAACTCGGTCGGCCGCTACGCGTACTTCACCCAGGCCGGCTTCGCCAACGGCAAGAAGGTCACCAAGGCCGACAAGGCGGTCTTCCAGGCCAGCGACGACCTGGGCACCTTCACCTTCAACCAGATCTACGCCCGGGGCCGCTCCCAGGCCTCAGCAGCAGCCGGAGCTCCCGGGGAGTGACCGCTTGTTCCTGGCCTCCAGGTTCCGGGCGGCCAGGAGCTCGTCGGCGGGGTAACCGACCTCTTCGAGGGTGAGCCCGTGCGGCTTCACGACGTGCACGGCCGAGTCCCGCACCCCGGCCGCAAGGACCTTGCCCGGCCAGTCCACCGGCCGGTGCCCGTCGCCGACGAACAGCAGGGCGCCGACGAGCGAGCGGACCATGTTGTGGCAGAAGGCGTCCGCCTTCACGGTCGCTTCCATCACACCGTCGGACCGCCGCTCCCAGCGCAGCACCTGGAGCGTGCGGATGGTGGTCGCGCCCTCGCGCTTCTTGCAGTACGCGGCGAAGTCGTGCTCGCCGACGAGCGCGGCGGCGGCCTCGTTCATGGCGTCCATGTCGAGGGCCCAGTCGTGCCACAGGACGTGGCCGCGCAGCAGCGGGTCGACCCCGCCGGGGTTGTCGGTGACGCGGTAGGCGTAGCGGCGCCAGATCGCGGAGAAACGCGCGTTGAAGCCGCTGGGGGCCTCGGCCAGGGACCAGATCCGGACGTCGTGGGAGAGCCGCCCCGCGAGCCGCCTGAGCAGCTTGTCGCGGTGCTCGGCCCACAGCTCGACGGGCAGGTCGACATGGGCGACCTGGCCGCGCGCGTGCACCCCGGAGTCGGTGCGGCCGGCCACGGTCAGCTCGTAGGTCTCCTTGGACCGGGTCACGGTCCGCAGGGCGTCCTCGATGTCCCCCTGCACCGTCCGCCGCCCACCGGGCTGCTTGGCCCAGCCGGAGAAGTCCTTGCCGTCGTACGACAGGTCAAGCCGAACCCGTACGAACCCGTCCTGCACGTCATCGCTCACGCGGAGATCCTCTCAAACACACGGGAACGGGCCCGCACCCCAGGGGGTACGGGCCCGCTCACGAGAAACGTCGGAAGAACGCTTACGCGTCCTTCGACTCCTCAGCCGGGGTCTCGGCGGCCGCGTCGGCCTCCTTGACGGCGCGCACGGTGGCGGCCTCGGCCTCGGCGACGGTCGCCTTCTTGGCGATCTCGCCCTCGACCAGCTCGATCACGGCCATCGGGGCGTTGTCGCCACGACGGTTGCCGATCTTGGTGATACGGGTGTAACCACCCGGACGCTCCGAGTAACGCGGGGCGATCTCGGTGAAGAGGGTGTGGACGATGCCCTTGTCGGTGATCGTCTGCAGCACCAGGCGACGGTTGTGGATGTCGCCCTTCTTCGCCTTGGTGATCAGGCGCTCGGCGACCGGACGCAGGCGACGGGCCTTGGCCTCGGTCGTGGTGATGCGGCCGTGCTCGAAGAGCGACTTCGCCAGGTTGGCGAGGAGCAGCTTCTCGTGCGCGGCGGAACCGCCGAGGCGGGCACCCTTCGCGGGACGCGGCATGGTGTTTCTCCTTGTGATCTGCACCGGCCGTATGAGGTACCGGTGTCAGTGTCCGAGCGGGCGGTCACCCGTCGGAGATCCGGCCGAGCCCCGAAGGGGCGAGGCCGGAAGGGGCGCGGGGAACTGCGCGATCAAGCACAGCGCTCCCGCACCCGAGTACGGACCGTGAGGCCCGAGCTCCTAGTACTGCTCGGTCTCCACGAAACCCGCGTCCGCGTCGTCGTCGGCGCCGAAGGCGTCCGCGGCGGCGGTCGGGTCGAAGCCGGGAGGCGAGTCCTTCAGCGCGAGGCCCATACCGGCCAGCTTCGCCTTGACCTCGTCGATCGACTTCGCACCGAAGTTGCGGATGTCGAGCAGGTCGGCCTCGGAGCGCGCCACGAGCTCACCCACGGAGTGGATGCCCTCGCGCTTGAGGCAGTTGTACGAACGAACGGTGAGCTCGAGCTCCTCGATCGGCAGCGCGAGGTCGGCGGCCAGGGCGGCGTCCGTGGGGGACGGGCCCATGTCGATGCCCTCGGCGTCGATGTTGAGCTCGCGCGCCAGACCGAACAGCTCGACCAGGGTCTTGCCGGCGGACGCCATGGCGTCACGCGGGCGCATGGCCTGCTTGGTCTCGACGTCGACGATCAGCTTGTCGAAGTCGGTGCGCTGCTCGACACGGGTCGCCTCGACCTTGTACGTGACCTTGAGCACCGGCGAGTAGATGGAGTCGACCGGGATACGGCCGATCTCCTGGCCCACCTGCTTGTTCTGCACGGCGGAGACGTAGCCGCGACCGCGCTCGACGGTCAGCTCCATCTCCAGCTTGCCCTTGCCGTTGAGCGTGGCGAGGACGAGGTCGGGGTTGTGCACCTCGACACCGGCCGGGGGCGCGATGTCGGCGGCGGTGACCAGACCCGGGCCCTGCTTGCGCAGGTACATCACGACCGGCTCGTCGTGCTCCGAGGAGACGACCAGCTGCTTGATGTTGAGGATGAGGTCGGTCACGTCCTCCTTGACGCCCGGCACGGTGGTGAACTCGTGCAGGACACCGTCGATGCGGATGCTGGTGACAGCAGCGCCGGGGATCGACGAGAGGAGGGTACGGCGGAGGGAGTTGCCGAGGGTGTAGCCGAAGCCCGGCTCCAGGGGCTCGATGACGAACCGGGAGCGGAACTCGTCGACGACCTCTTCGGTCAGCGACGGACGCTGAGCGATCAGCATGTCTGTGATTCCTTCAGTCGTGGACGCCCACTATTTGACGTCCTCGGAGTACTACAAGGGTACGGGCGGTACGCCCCCATAGGGGACGCACCGCCCGGAAATCCCTGGTCAAGCAGCCCGTGCGTCAGACGCGGCGGCGCTTGGGGGGACGGCAGCCGTTGTGCGGCGTGGGGGTGACGTCCTGGATCGAACCGACCTCGAGGCCCGTGGCCTGGAGGGAGCGGATCGCGGTCTCACGGCCGGAGCCGGGACCCTTGACGAAGACGTCGACCTTGCGCATGCCGTGCTCCTGCGCGCGACGGGCGGCCGACTCGGCGGCCATCTGCGCGGCGAAGGGGGTGGACTTGCGCGAGCCCTTGAAGCCGACGTGGCCGGCGGAGGCCCAGGAGATCACGTTGCCCGAGGGGTCCGTGATCGAGACGATCGTGTTGTTGAACGTGCTCTTGATGTGCGCGTGGCCGTGAGCGACGTTCTTCTTTTCCTTGCGGCGCACCTTCTTGGCAGCGCCCTGACGACCCTTGGGGGGCATCTATATCTCCTACGGGAGGTGGTCGGTCCTACAGCGAAGACCGCTTGGTCAAGCGTCCGCTGAGGACTACTTCTTGCCCGGCTTCTTCTTGCCGGCGATGGCGCGACGCGGGCCCTTGCGGGTACGAGCGTTCGTGCTGGTGCGCTGGCCGCGGACGGGCAGGCCACGACGGTGGCGCAGACCCTGGTAGCAGCCGATCTCGACCTTGCGGCGGATGTCGGCGGCGATCTCGCGGCGGAGGTCACCCTCGGTCTGGAGGTTGGCGTCCACGTACTCGCGGATCTTGACGAGGTCTTCCTCGGCAAGGTCGCGGACACGGGTGGACGGGTTCACGCCGGTCGCGGCGAGAATCTCCTCGGACCGGGTACGCCCGATACCGAAGACGTAGGTGAGTGCGACCACCACGCGCTTTTCGCGCGGGATGTCAACACCGGAAACGCGTGCCATTCAATGGCTCCTGTGTTCTCGGGGGTCTGCTGCAGAACCGCTCCCGACCGCCGACCGTTCCTGTCGGAACAGTGGTACGTCCGGGTCCCCGGCCCCCGCCGGAGGTGCCGTCAACCGTGGAACACGGCCCGACGGGCTCTGCGTATGTACGTATTGCTATGCGTCGCGCGAAGAACTGCGAAATGCAGGTCGGTCGGCGTGCGTCAGCCCTGGCGCTGCTTGTGGCGCAGGTTGTCGCAGATGACCATGACCCGGCCGTGACGGCGGATCACCTTGCACTTGTCGCAGATCTTCTTGACGCTCGGCTTGACCTTCATGGGATGTGAGGTTCTCCGGGTCAGTGCCACCACCCGCGCACGGAGGCGGGGTGCGGGCAAGATCTACTTGTACCGGTAGACGATCCGGCCACGCGTCAGGTCGTACGGAGAGAGCTCCACGACGACCCGGTCGTCCGGGAGGATTCGGATGTAGTGCATCCGCATCTTGCCGGAGATGTGCGCGAGGACCTTGTGACCGTTCTGGAGCTCCACCTTGAACATGGCGTTCGGGAGGGACTCGATCACGGTGCCCTCGATTTCGATGGCACCTTGCTTCTTGGCCACGCTTCGCCTTTCGAATCGGCTACCTTGATCGACTCCCGCCGCCGTGTGCGGACACAGGGGTACACGAGAGCCGACGCATCAGTCTACGTCAGGCCCCAGGAAAAGACGAATCGGGAAAGTGTGCCCACCCGGAAAGATCCTTACGCAAGGAGCCACGCCGCAGAATCCCGGGCTACGCCAGCGGGTCCGGCGCAGCCGTCACGCCCAGCTCCGCCAGCTTCGCCTTGCCGCCGTCGACCGCGGTGAGGACCAGGGGGCCCTCCTCGGTCAGGGCGATCGAGTGCTCCCAGTGCGAGGACCAGGTGCCGTCGGTCGTGATGACCGTCCAGTCGTCCTTCAGGACCTCCGTCTGCGCGGTGCCCAGGGAGACCATCGGCTCGATCGCCAGGCAGAGGCCGGGGACCAGCTTCGGGCCCTTGCCGCGCTTGCGGGAGACGTAGTTCAGCAGGTGCGGGTCCATGTGCATCTCGGTGCCGATGCCGTGGCCGCCGTAGTCCTCGATGATCCCGTAGCGACCGAGGCTGTGGTCGCCGACCGCCGGCCGCGGCTGACGCTTGATGTACGTCTCGATCGCCTTCGAGATGTCGACCAGGCGGTTGCCGAGCTTCATGGCCGCGATACCGGCCCACATCGACTCCTCCGTGACCCGGGAGAGCTCGACCAGCTCCGGCGCGTGCCCGGTGCCCACGAAGGCCGTGTAGGCCGCGTCACCGTGCCAGCCGTCCACGATCGCGCCCGCGTCGATGGAGATGATGTCGCCGTCCTTGAGGACGGTCTTGTCGTCGGGGATGCCGTGGACGACGACCTCGTTGGCCGAGGTGCAGATCGTCGCGGGGAAACCGCCGTACCCGAGGAAGTTCGACTTCGCCCCGTGGTCGGCGATGACCTTCCGCGCGACCTCGTCGAGGTCCTTCGTCGTGGCGCCCGGCACGGCCGCCTCACGGGTCGCCGCGTGAATGGCGGCGACGACCAGCCCCGCCTCGCGCATCTTCGCGATCTGCTCGGGGGTCTTGATCTGCACGGGCCGCGGCCTTTCCGTCGAGTACGGGGAACAGAACAACGATACGGCCGCGGCGCCCCTGAGGGGCACCGCGGCCGTATCGCACGAACCAGGGGTTACTTCTTGATCGCGTCCATCGCCTTGGCGGTGACCTCGTCCACCTTGCCGAGCGCCGAGATCGTCGACACCAGGTTCTGCGCCCGGTAGTAGTCGATGATCGGCTCGGTCTCGGTGTGGTAGACCGACAGACGCTTGCGGACGGTCTCCTCCGTGTCGTCGTCACGCTGGTACAGCTCGCCGCCGCAGACGTCGCAGACGCCCTCGGTCTTCGGAGCGTTGTACGTCACGTGGAAGACGTGCGACGAGTCCTTGCGGCAGATGCGGCGACCCGCGATCCGCTTCACGACCTCGTCCTCGGGGACCTCGAGGTCCAGCACCGCGTCCAGCTGGATGCCGTCCGCCTTGAGGAACGCGTCCAGAGCCTCGGCCTGGGCCACGTTCCGCGGGAACCCGTCCAGCAGGAAGCCGCCCTCGGCGTCCGCCTGGTGCATGCGGTCCTCGGCCATCCCGATCGTCACGGAGTCCGGCACGAGCTGGCCGGCCTTCATGTACGACTGCGCCTCTACGCCCAGCGGCGTGCCCTGCGAGATGTTGGCACGGAACAGGTCGCCCGTAGAGATGTGCGGGATGCCCAGGTTCTTGGCGAGGAACGCAGCCTGCGTTCCCTTGCCGGCACCGGGCGGTCCGACGAGGACGATTCGCATCAGCGGAGGAACCCTTCGTAATTGCGCTGCTGGAGCTGGCTCTCGATCTGCTTCACGGTCTCCAGCCCCACACCCACGATGATGAGGATGCTCGTCCCACCGAAGGGGAAGTTGGCATTGGCGCCACCGAAGCCTGCCAACGCCATCGTCGGCACAAGAGCGATCAGACCCAAGTACAGCGAGCCCGGCCAAGTGATCCGGTTGAGCACGTAGCTCAGGTACTCGGCAGTAGGTCGACCAGCCCGGATACCCGGGATGAAGCCACCATACTTCTTCATGTTGTCGGCGACTTCCTCGGGGTTGAACGAGATCGCCACGTAGAAGAAGGCGAAGAACACGATCAGGAGGAAGTACGCGGCGATGTAGTAGGGGTGGTCACCCTTGACGAAGTGGGCTTCGATCCAGGTCTTCCACCCTGCGGTGGAGTTCGAGAACTGCGCGATCAGGGCCGGGATGTAGAGCAGCGACGACGCGAAGATGACAGGAATCACACCCGCCTGGTTCACCTTCAACGGGATGTACGTGGACGTACCGCCGTAGGAGCGCCGGCCGATCATGCGCTTCGCGTACTGCACCGGGATGCGGCGCTGGGCCTGCTCGACGAAGACCACGAGGGCCACCATCACGAAGCCGATGAGGATGACGGTGCCGAACTCGATCCAGCCCTTGGCGAGCTTGCCGCTCTCCTTGATGGCCCACAGGGCGCCCGGGAAGCCGGCGGCGATCGAGATGAACATCAGGATCGACATGCCGTTGCCGATGCCGCGGTCGGTGATCAGCTCACCGAGCCACATGACGACACAGGTACCCGCGGTCATCGTGATGACCATGGTGGCGATGGTGAAGACGGACGGGTCAGGAACGACCTGGTCCGCCACCGAGCAGCCGCTGAACAGAGCACCGCTCTTGGCCGTCGCGACGAGACCCGTGCCCTGCAGGATGGCCAGGGCGACCGTCAGGTACCGGGTGTACTGCGTGATCTTGGCGGTACCGGACTGACCCTCCTTCTTGAGGGCCTCGAGTCGCGGGATCACGACGGTCAGCAGCTGCAGGATGATGCTCGCCGTGATGTACGGCATGATGCCGAGCGCGAAGATGGTGATCTGCAGCAGCGCCCCGCCACTGAACATGTTGACCAGGCCGAACAGGCTGTTGTTGCCCTCGCTGGCCTGCTTGACACACTGCTGGACGGCCTCGTAGCTGACGCCGGGGACCGGGATGTGGGCCCCGAGGCGGTACAGCACGATGATGGCGAGCGTGAAGAGCAGCTTCTTGCGCAGGTCGGGCGTCTTGAACGCCCGGGCGAACGCGGTGAGCACGGTGCCTCCTGCGACCCCCGCGCTAGGCGTCAAGGGTGACGGTCTTGAGGTTCGACGAATAGGTATCGGTCATCAATTCCGTACGGGCATACCGCACGGAGCCTAGACAGTGCACGCCACCTTACCGGCGACCATGCCCCCCTAGGAACGACCAATCGGGGATGCCCCTTTTGGGAGGCATCCCCGATCGGATGTTCAAGCCATCGAGTCGTCTCAGACGAGCTCGGTGACGGTGCCACCAGCGGCGGCGATCTTCTCCTTGGCGGAGCCGGAGACGGCGTCGACCGTCACCTGCAGCGCCACGGTGATCTCGCCGGTGCCGAGCACCTTGACGAGCTGGTTCTTGCGAACCGCACCCTTGGCGACCAGATCGGCCACCGTGACCTCGCCACCCTGCGGGTAGAGCGCGGTGAGCTTGTCCAGGTTCACGACCTGGTACTCGGTGCGGAACGGGTTCTTGAAGCCCTTGAGCTTCGGCAGACGCATGTGGAGGGGCATCTGCCCACCCTCGAAGCGCTGCGGAACCTGGTAACGGGCCTTCGTGCCCTTGGTACCACGACCGGCCGTCTTACCCTTCGACGCCTCACCACGGCCCACACGGGTCTTCGCGGTCTTGGCGCCGGGGGCGGGACGGAGGTTGTGGGCCTTCAGCGGGTTGGTCTCCGCCATGTCAGTCAACCTCCTCGACCGTCACGAGGTGGCGGACGGTGTGCACCATGCCGCGGAACTCGGGACGATCCTCCTTGACAACCACGTCGTTGACCCGCTTGAGGCCGAGCGAACGCAGGGTGTCGCGGTGGTTCTGCTTGCTGCCGATGTACGACTTCGTCTGCGTGACCTTGAGGCGAGCCATTACGCACCCGCCCCAGCACGCGCACGAAGCAGGGCCGCGGGGGCGACGTCCTCGAGGGGCAGACCACGGCGAGCCGCGATCTCCTCGGGACGCTGCAGACCCTTGAGGGCCGCCACGGTCGCGTGCACGATGTTGATCGCGTTGGACGAGCCAAGCGACTTCGACAGGATGTCGTGAACGCCGGCGCACTCCAGAACGGCGCGCACCGGGCCACCGGCGATAACGCCGGTACCGGGGGAAGCCGGCTTCAGGAGCACGACGCCCGCGGCACGCTCGCCCGTGATCGGGTGAGGAATCGTGCCCTGGATGCGCGGAACCTTGAAGAAGTTCTTCTTGGCTTCCTCGACACCCTTGGCGATGGCCGCGGGAACTTCCTTGGCCTTGCCGTAACCGACACCTACGGTGCCGTCACCGTCGCCCACCACGACCAGCGCGGTGAAGCTGAAGCGGCGACCACCCTTGACAACCTTGGCGACGCGGTTGATCGCGACAACGCGCTCAACGTACGCGGTCTTCTCGGCGGCAGCGCCACCGTCGCGGCCCTTCCGGTCCCGCCGCTCGCCGCCACCGGCACCGCTTCCGCGGCGCTGGGGTCCAGCCATTGGATTTACCTCTCTCTGTTACGTCCGTTAGTCCCGGAACCGGGGCTTAGAACTTCAGCCCGGCTTCGCGGGCGGCGTCAGCCAGAGCGGCAATGCGCCCGGCGTACCTGTTGCCACCACGGTCGAACACGACGGCCTCGACGCCGGCGGCCTTGGCGCGCTCGGCGACAAGAGCGCCGACCTGCTTGGCCTGCGCGGACTTGTCACCCTCGCCACCGCGGATCGACGCGTCCAGGTTCGACGCCGACGCAAGGGTGTGACCCTTGAGGTCGTCGATGACCTGAGCGGTGATGCCACGGTTCGAACGCGTCACGACGAGGCGCGGACGCTCCGCCGTACCCGACACGTTCTTGCGGATGCGGATGTGGCGGCGAGCCTTGGCGGCACGCTTGTAAGCGTCGCCCTTGGCGATCTTCACACCGTATGCCATGGCTTACTTACCAGCCTTTCCGACCTTGCGGCGGATGACCTCGCCGGCGTACTTGACGCCCTTGGCCTTGTACGGGTCGGGCTTGCGCAGCTTGCGGATGTTCGCCGCAACCTCGCCGACCTTCTGCTTGTCGATGCCCTCGACCGAGAACTTGGTCGGCGACTCGACCTTGAACGAGATGCCCTCGGGCGCCTCGATCAGGATCGGGTGGCTGTAGCCGAGCTGGAACTCCAGGCTGGAGCCCTTCGCGGCCACGCGGTAACCGACACCGCTGATCTCGAGCGCCTTCACGTAACCCTGGGTCACACCGGTGATCATGTTGGCCACCAGCGTGCGGGACAGGCCGTGAAGGGCCTTGTTCTGACGCTCGTCGTTCGGACGGTTGACGTTCAGCACGCCATCCTCGCCCTTAACGATCTCGATCGGAGCGGCGACGGTGTGGCTCAGGGTGCCCTTGGAACCCTTCACCGTGACCGTGCGGCCATCGATGGTGACGTCCACGCCGGCGGGAACCTGGATAGGCAGCTTGCCAATACGCGACATGAGCTTTCCTTCCTTTCCCGACTACCAGACGTAGGCGAGGACTTCCCCACCTACGCCCTTCTTGCCTGCCTGCTGGCCGGTCAGGAGACCGTGGGACGTGGAGATGATCGCCACGCCCAGGCCGCCGAGAACCTTCGGCAGGTTTGTGGACTTCGCGTAAACCCGGAGACCGGGCTTCGAGATCCGCTTGATGCCCGCGATGGAGCGCTCACGGTTCGGACCGAACTTGAGCTCGAGGACGAGGTTCTTGCCGACCTCGGCGTCCTCGACCTTCCAGCCCGTGATGAAGCCCTCCTGCTGGAGGATTTCCGCGATGTGAGACTTGATCTTGCTGTGCGGCATCGTCACGGAGTCGTGGTATGCCGAGTTCGCGTTACGCAGACGAGTCAGCATGTCCGCGATCGGATCAGTCATGGTCATGAATTGGCCTTCGGCCTCTCTCGCCGTGGTTTCCGGTGCGCCATCCCTCTCCCCACACAGGGGCGGGACGGGTGCGGCGCGGGGACCTACGGCGTAGTAAGTCGTAAGGGCGGCGGACGCCCAACCCTCCTAGCCTAAGCCATGGAGGCTCGGGCGTCCGCCAACCCAATGCTTACCGAGAGACTCCGGTCATCCCAAGTAAGGGATTACCAGGAGCTCTTGGTCACGCCCGGCAGCTCGCCACGGTGAGCCATCTCACGAAGGCACACGCGGCACAGGCCGAACTTGCGGTACACGGAGTGGGGACGACCACAACGCTGGCAGCGCGTGTAACCACGCACGCCGAACTTGGGCTTGCGGGCAGCCTTCGCGATGAGAGCCTTCTTCGCCATCTCGCTTACGCCTCCTTGAACGGGAAGCCGAGGTGACGCAGAAGGGCACGGCCCTCGTCGTCGTTGGTCGCCGTGGTCACCACGGTGATGTCCATACCCCGGACACGGTCGATCTTGTCCTGGTCGATCTCGTGGAACATGACCTGCTCCGTGAGACCGAAGGTGTAGTTGCCACGCCCGTCGAACTGCTTGGGGGACAGACCACGGAAGTCGCGGATGCGCGGAAGCGCGAGCGACAGGGTGCGGTCCAGGAACTCCCACATGCGGTCGCCACGGAGGGTGACGTGCGCACCGATCGGCTGGCCCTCACGCAGCTTGAACTGCGCGATGGACTTGCGAGCCTTGGTGACGGCCGGCTTCTGGCCGGTGATCGTGGTCAGGTCACGGACGGCACCGTCCATGAGCTTCGAGTCACGGGCGGCGTCGCCGACACCCATGTTGACCACGATCTTCACGAGGCCGGGAACCTGCATGACGTTCTCGTAGGAGAACTCCTCACGCAGCTTGCCCGCGATCTCCTCGCGGTACTTCGTCTTGAGACGCGGAGTGGTGGTAGCCATCAGATGTCCTCACCCGTCCGCTTGGCAACGCGGATCTTGTTGCCCTCGTCGTCGAAGCGGTAACCGACACGCGTGACGACCTTCTTGCCGTCCTTCTCCACGACCAGCTGGACGTTGGAGACGTGGACCGGAGCCTCGGTCGTGACGATGCCACCGGCCTGCGACGGGCCGGCCTTGGTGTGCTTCTTGACCCGGTTGACACCCTCGACGAGGACACGGTTCTCACGGGGGAAGGCCGTGATGACCTTGCCCTGCTTGCCCTTGTCCTTACCGGTGATGACCTGGACCAGGTCGCCCTTCTTGATCTTCATGCTTACAGCACCTCCGGCGCGAGCGAGATGATCTTCATGAACTTCTTCTCGCGCAGCTCACGGCCGACCGGGCCGAAGATACGGGTGCCACGAGGGTCGCCGTCGTTCTTGAGAATGACAGCGGCGTTCTCGTCGAAGCGGATGTACGAGCCGTCCTGGCGGCGGCGCTCCTTGACGGTGCGAACGATGACCGCCTTGACGACGTCACCCTTCTTCACGTTGCCACCGGGGATCGCGTCCTTGACGGTGGCGACGATGACGTCACCGATGCCCGCGTAGCGGCGACCCGAGCCACCGAGAACACGGATGCAAAGGATCTCCTTGGCACCAGTGTTGTCGGCGACACGCAGTCGCGACTCCTGCTGGATCACGTCTATCTCCTGATTTGTCTGCCGGTTCCCGGCGGGGTCGTGCCAACGGTCAGCACGACCCCACCGAGCCTGGCGGAACGAACTCGAAGGGTTACCCCTTCAAGAATTACTTGGCCTTCTCGAGGATCTCGACGACGCGCCAGTGCTTCGTCGACGACAGCTTCCGGGTCTCCATCAGGAGGACGCGGTCACCGATGCCGGCAGCGTTCTGCTCGTCGTGAGCCTTGAGCTTGTTCGTACGGCGGATGACCTTGCCGTACAGCGCGTGCTTGACGCGGTCCTCGACAGCGACGACGACGGTCTTGTCCATCTTGTCGCTGACGACCAGGCCCTCGCGGACCTTGCGAGCGTTGCGCTCGGTCTTCTCAGTCACGTTGCTCTCGCTCATCAGACGTTCTCCACCGTCTCGATGCCCAGCTCGCGCTCGCGCATCAGGGTGTAGATCCGGGCGATGTCCTTACGGACGGACTTGAGCCGACCGTGGTTCTCGAGCTGGCCCGTCGCCGCCTGGAAGCGGAGGTTGAACAGCTCTTCCTTGGCCTCGCGGAGCTTGTTGAGAAGCTCCTCGTTGCCCAGCTCGCGCAGCTCGGACGCCTTGGTACCGGCCGACATCACAGCTCACCTGCTTCGCGCTTCACGATCTTGCACTTCATCGGCAGCTTGTGGGCCGCACGGGTCAGGGCCTCGCGCGCGATCTTCTCGTTCGGGTAGGACAGTTCGAACATCACCCGACCCGGCTTGACGTTCGCGATCCACCACTCCGGAGAACCCTTACCGGAACCCATGCGGGTCTCGGCGGGCTTCTTCGTCAGCGGGCGGTCCGGGTAGATGTTGATCCAGACCTTGCCGCCACGCTTGATGTGGCGGGTCATCGCGATACGAGCCGCCTCGATCTGGCGGTTGGTCACGTACGCCGGCGTGAGGGCCTGAATGCCGTACTCGCCGAACGCAACCTGCGTACCACCCTTGCTCATACCCGAGCGCTTGGGGTGGTGCTGCTTGCGGTGCTTGACCCTACGGGGGATCAGCATTTCGGTCAGGCCTCCGTTCCGGTGCTCTCAGCCGGAGCGGCAGCGGCGGCGGGAGCCTCGGCCTTGGGGGCCTCGGCAGCCGACGCGGACTGCTGCTGCGGCTTGCGGCCGCGGCCGCCACGCTCGCCACCACGGCCACCACGGCCGGCGGGACGGTCGCCAGCGCCGGCACCACGGGCCGGGCGGTTACCCGCACGGGCCGCAGCGTTCTCGGCGCGGACCTCGGCGATGTTCTTGACGTCGCCCTTGTAGATCCAGACCTTGACGCCAATGCGACCGAAGGTCGTCTTGGCCTCGAAGAAGCCGTAGTCCACGTTCGCGCGGAGCGTGTGCAGCGGCACACGGCCCTCGCGGTAGAACTCCGAGCGGGACATCTCGGCGCCGCCGAGACGACCGCCGCACTGGATCTTGATGCCCTTGGCGCCGGCCTTCATCGTGCCCTGCATGCTCTTACGCATGGCGCGACGGAAGGAGACGCGGGAGGAGAGCTGCTCGGCAACGGCCTGGGCGACCAGCTGAGCGTCCATCTCGGGGTTCTTGACCTCGAGGATGTTCAGCTGGACCTGCTTGCCCGTGAGCTTCTCGAGGTCGCCGCGGATGCGGTCGGCCTCGGCGCCACGGCGGCCGATGACGATGCCGGGACGCGCGGTGTGGATGTCCACCCGCACACGGTCACGGGTGCGCTCGATCTCAACCTTCGAGATGCCGGCGCGCTCCATGCCGGACGTCATCATCCGACGGATGGCGACGTCTTCCTTGACGTAGTCCTTGTACAGCTTGTCGGCGTACCAACGGGACTTGAAGTCCGTGGTGATGCCGAGCCGGAACCCATGCGGGTTAACCTTCTGGCCCATTACCGGGTTCCTTCCTTGCTGCTGACGACCACGGTGATGTGGCTGGTCCGCTTACGGATCCGGTAGGCACGGCCCTGGGCACGCGGACGGAACCGCTTCAGGGTCGGGCCCTCATCCACAAACGCCTCGCTGATGACCAGCGAAGAGGCGTCCGTGTGGTCGTAGTTGTGTGCAGCGTTGGCAATGGCGCTGTCCAGCACCTTGCCAACCGGCACGCTCGCGGCCTGCGGGGCGAAACGCAGGACCGCCTGAGCCTCCGTGGCGTCCATGCCACGGATAAGGTCCACCACTCGGCGGGCCTTCATGGGCGTGACGCGGATGTACCGCGCCTGGGCCCTGGCTTCCATGGTTGTCCTTCCAGTGTCTGTCATGGTCATTCCACCCCGCTACTAGCGGCGCTTCGACTTCCGGTCGTCCTTCACGTGACCCCGGAAGGTGCGCGTCGGCGAGAACTCGCCGAGCTTGTGGCCGACCATCGACTCGGTGACAAACACCGGAATGTGGGTCTTGCCGTTGTGCACCGCGATCGTGTGGCCGAGCATGGCCGGGATGATCATCGAGCGACGGGACCAGGTCTTGATGACGTTCTTGGTACCGGCTTCGTTCTGAGCGTCCACCTTCTTTACGAGGTGGCCGTCAACGAAGGGTCCCTTCTTGAGACTGCGCGGCATCTAAACCCGCTCCTAGCGCTTCTTGTTCGTCTTGCGGCGGCGGACGATGTACTTGTTCGAAGCCTTCTTCGGCGAACGAGTACGACCCTCCTTCTGACCCCACGGGGAGACCGGGTGGCGACCACCGGAGGTCTTGCCCTCACCACCACCGTGCGGGTGGTCCACCGGGTTCATCGCCACACCGCGAACGGTCGGGCGAACGCCCAGCCAGCGCTTACGGCCGGCCTTGCCCCAGTTGATGTTCGACTGCTCGGCGTTGCCGACCTCGCCGATGGTGGCGCGGCAGCGGGCGTCGACGAGACGGATCTCACCGGACGGCATACGAAGGTGGGCCATCGTGCCCTCCTTCGCCAGCAGCTGCACGGAGGCGCCGGCCGAGCGGGCGAACTTGGCACCGCCACCGGGACGGAGCTCGATCGCGTGGATCGTGGTACCGACCGGGATGTTGCGGAGCGCCAGGTTGTTGCCGGGCTTGATGTCAGCGCCGGGGCCGTTCTCGACGCGGTCACCCTGCGTCAGACCCTTGGGGGCGATGATGTAGCGCTTCTCGCCGTCCACGTAGTGGAGCAGCGCGATGCGCGCGGTGCGGTTGGGGTCGTACTCGATGTGAGCGACCTTCGCCGGCACGCCGTCCTTGTCGTGACGACGGAAGTCGATCACGCGGTAGGCGCGCTTGTGGCCACCGCCCTGGTGACGGACGGTCACACGACCGGTGTTGTTACGGCCGCCCTTGCTGTGCAGGGGGCGGACCAGCGACTTCTCCGGCGTGGACCGCGTGATCTCGACGAAGTCGGCTACGGAGGAGCCACGGCGGCCCGGCGTAGTCGGCTTGTACTTGCGGATTCCCATTTCTCAGTCCTCGTCCGATTCCGGACGATCCAGACCGCCGTTAGGCGGTCGGACCGCCGAAGATGTCGATACGGTTGCCCTCGGCAAGGGTCACGATGGCGCGCTTGGTGTCCTTGCGCTTGCCGAAACCGGCCTTGGTGCGCTTGCGCTTACCCTGGCGGTTGATCGTGTTGACCCCGGTGACCTTGACCGAGAAGACCGCCTCGACGGCCTGCTTGATCTGGGTCTTGTTGGAGCCAGGCGCGACGATGAACGTGTACTTGTTCTCGTCCAGCAGGGCGTAGCTCTTCTCCGAGACGACCGGCTTGATCAGAATGTCGCGCGGGTCCGAGAAGGTCTTGCTGGTGACGACGGCCTCAGTCATCAGGCGTCGCTCCCTTCGGTCTCAGCGGTCTGGGGGCCAGACACGAAAGACTCGAGGGCGGCCTGGGTGAAGACCACGTCGTCGGAGACGATCACGTCGTACGTGTTGAGCTGGCCCGGCTCCAGGATGTGCACCTGGGGCAGGTTACGAGCGGACAGCCACGCGGCCTCGTCGGAGCGCTCGACGACCAGGAGCAGGTTCTTGCGCTCCGAGATCTTGCCGAACAGCGTCTTCGCGGCCTTGGTGGAGACGTCACCCTCGACCACGCCGGTGACGACGTGGATGCGGGAGTGGGTGGCCCGGTCCGACAGGGCACCGCGGAGGGCGGCGACCTTCATCTTCTTCGGGGTCCGCTGCGAGTAGTCACGCGGCTGCGGGCCGTGGACAACGCCACCGCCGGCGAACTGCGGGGCGCGGGTCGAACCCTGACGGGCGCGGCCGGTGCCCTTCTGGCGGTAAGGCTTCTTGCCACCACCACGGACTTCGCCACGACGCTTGGTCTTGTGCGTGCCCTGACGGGCCGCGGCCAGCTGCGCGACGACGACCTGGTGGATCAGCGGAACGCTGACCTTGGCGCCGAAGATCTCCGCGGGGAGCTCGACGGTCCCGGTCTTCTCGCCTGCCGGCGAAAGGATGTCAATGGTGCTCATCGGTTCCTCAAACCCCCTTGGCCGCGGTGCGGACCAGGACGAGGCCACCGTTGGGGCCGGGGACGGCGCCCTTGATGAGCAGCAGACCCTTCTCGGCGTCAACGGCGTGGACGGTCAGGTTCTGGGTGGTCACACGCTCGTTGCCCATGCGACCAGCCATCTTCATGCCCTTGAAGACACGGCCCGGGGTGGCGCAGCCACCGATGGAACCGGGCTTGCGGTGCACGCGGTGGGCACCGTGCGACGCCTTGCCACCACGGAAGTTGTGGCGCTTCATGACGCCGGCGAAGCCCTTGCCCTTGCTCTTCGCGGTGACGTCGACCTTCACGCCGGCCTCGAAGAGCTCGGCGGTGATCTCCTGGCCGAGCGTGTACTCGGCGGCGTCAGCGGTGCGGAGCTCCACCAGGTGGCGGCGCGGGGTGACGTCGGCCTTGGCGAAGTGACCCTTGAGGGGCTTGTTCACCTTGCGCGGGTCGATCTCGCCGAAGGCGATCTGGACCGACTCGTAGCCGTCGACGTCGTTCGTACGCACCTGGGTCACGACATTGGGGCCGGCCTTGACGACGGTCACCGGGACGACCCGGTTGTTCTCGTCCCAGACCTGCGTCATGCCGAGCTTCTCGCCCAGGATGCCCTTGATGTTCTTAGCCATCTCGCGCGCCCTCAGAGCTTGATCTCGATGTCGACGCCCGCCGGGAGGTCGAGACGCATGAGCGAGTCAACCGTCTTCGGCGTGGGGTCGAGGATGTCGATGAGGCGCTTGTGCGTGCGCATCTCGAAGTGCTCGCGCGAGTCCTTGTACTTGTGCGGCGACTTGATGACGCAGTACACGTTCTTCTCAGTGGGCAGCGGCACCGGGCCCGCGACCGACGCACCAGTGCGGGTCACCGTCTCGACGATCTTCTTCGCCGAGGAGTCGATGACCTCGTGGTCGTAGGCCTTGAGCCGGATGCGGATCTTCTGTCCCGCCATGGCTACTAGTAGTCCTTTGTCTCGTAACGCTCTGGAACCTGGTCGGCTGTACAAACTGCGGAGAGTCGCCCTCCTCCGACCCACGCGGTCGGGCGTGTCGCACTCCCTCTACGCAGAAATCCCAGAGGGATTTCCCAACCAAGGGGGCACGGTCGCCATGACCGCAGGCCGGGGGCGGCAGCACTGACTCCACTGGCCCACCGGGCGCCTGGTCGGCACCCCGCTGACGCTTCCCAGAAGATTCCCGTACGTCCGCCCCAGAGGAGCGACGAGTACTGTGGGACTCGCTTCCGGTCCTCCCGACGGGAGGCGCGCAGCATCGGCACTCAACCGAGCAACCCCGACAGTCTGCCATACGGGGCCATCCGGCCGCCAATCGGGATCGAAGACTGTACCCCACGTCACGTACGGGCATGCGCCGGGCGCACGCGCCTCGCGCGTCCGCCCCCTCCTTCCCCCTCACCCCAAGCGCCGTGCGCGCTCCGTGAGATGGCGCCGCTCGGGGGCACTGGTCGTCCGGCGGGCCGCCTCCCGGTAGGCCGCGGCCGCCTCCTCCCGCTCGCCGAGGAGTTCGAGGAGATGCGCCCGGGCCGCGAGCAGCCGGTGGTGCCGCGCGAGGCGCTTGTCCCGCGCCACCTCGTCCAGCACGGCGAGCCCCGCCCCCGGCCCCTTCACCATCGCGACCGCCACCGCCCGGTTCAGGGTGACCATCGGATTCGGCCCGGTCCCCTCCAGCAGCTCGTAGAGCGCGAGGATCTGCGGCCAGTCGGTCGCCGCCGCGGACTCCGCCTCGTCGTGCACCGCCGCGATGGCCGCCTGGAGCTGGTACGGGCCGACCCGGCCGAGCGGCAGCGTACGGCTGATCAGCGCGACGCCCTCCTCGACCAGATCCGCGTCCCACCGCCCCCGGTCCTGCTCCGCGAGCGGCACCAGCTCGCCGTGCGGCCCGGTGCGCGCCGGCCGGCGGGCGTCGGTGAGCAGCATCAGGGCGAGCAGCCCCGCCGTCTCCGTGTCCCCGGGCAGCAGCCGGTGGAGCAGCCGCGCCAGCCGGATCGCCTCCGTGGACAGCTCGGGCACGGTCAGCGCGTCCCCGCCGCTGGCCGTGTACCCCTCGTTGAAGACCAGATAGAGCACGTGCCGCACCTCGGCGAGCCGGGCCGTGCGCTCCTCCCCCTCGGGCAGGGCGAGCGATCCGCCCGCCGCCCTGACCGTCTGCTTGGCCCGGCTGATCCGCTGCGCCATGGTCGCCTCGGGCACCAGGAAGGCGGCGGCGATCTGCGCCGTGGTGAGACCGCCGACCGCGCGCAGGGTGAGCGCGATCCGGCTCGGCGGCGACAGGTCGCGGTGGCAGCAGAGGAACAGCAGCGCCAGGGAGTCGTCCCGGTCGGTGCCGGGGTCCTCGTCGGCGGCGTGCGCGAGGAGTTCCGAGGCGGGGGTGGCCAGGGCGAGGGAGTCCTCGCGGCGGCGGCGCGCGGCCTCGCTGCGCACCTCGTCGACGAGCCGGCGCTGGGCGACGGTGACCAGCCAGCCGCGCGGGTTGTCGGGGACGCCCTCCTCCGGCCACTGCCGGGCGGCCGCGATCAGGGCCTCCTGGACGGCGTCCTCGCAGGTGTCGAAGGCGCCGTACCGGCGGACGAGCCGGCCGAGGACCTGCGGCGCGTACTCCCGCAGCAGGTCCTCGATCCGGTGCGGGTGGGGCGTCCCGGTCACACGTCCGCCGCGGACTCGTGCAGCACCGGCCACAGTTCGACCGGGTCCACGTCCGCGAACGGCATGTCCGCGGCGATCTCCTGGGCTCGCTCCAGGCTGTCGCAGTCCAGCAGGTAGAAGCTGGCCAGGTACTCCTTGGTCTCCAGGTACGGCCCGTCGGTGACGGCGGGGGCCCCGCCCTCCCGGCGCACGAGCTGTGCGGCGGCCGCGTCGGCCAGTCCGTAGGCGCCGATCAGCTCGCCGCTCTCCCGGTACTTCCGGTTGAAGGCCTCCTGCCGGGCGATCGCCCCGGGCCACTCCTCGGCCGGGAAGGACTCCCACTTGGCCTGGTTGCCGTAGATCATCGCGACGTACTTCATCTCGGGTTTCCTCCCCGTACCGCCCGCCCCTGTGGCGCGCTGTCACCCTTCGGTCGGAGCCGGGACCGTCCGCTCGACATCGGTCCTCACATCCGAGGGATCTTTTTTCGAAGATCTTTTCCCCGGGGCCGGCCCGGCACAACCCCGGCGCTCGCATATCCGTCTTGCAGGGGACCGATTGAGCGAAGGGCCCCGCCGTGCACACTCCACCCCGCCGCCGGACGGTCCTCGCCGCCGCCCTCGCGGTCACCTCGGCCGCCGCCGGGTGTTCCGTCCCGGAGCCGCGCAGGACCGCGCCGACCGCCGACCCGGCGCCCGGCAAGCCGATCGCCTCCGCGCCCGCCCGCCGGGCCCTGCTGCTCCAGGTCGCCGCGCACCCGGACGACGACCTGTACTTCATGAACCCCGACTCCCAGCGGCTGCTGGACGCCGGGGTCCCGCTGGTCTCCGTGTACGTGACGGCCGGCGAGCACACCGGCCGCAACCGGATCGCCGGGATGCCCGACACTCCCCCGGACCGGGCCGCGTACTCCTCCGCCCGCCACCAGGGGCTGCGCCAGTCGTACGCGGTGGCGCTGGGCCTGCCGGCGTTCACCCCGTGGCGGCGGGAGACGCTCGCCCTCCCCGACGGCCGGCGCGCGGAGCTCGACACGCTCACGCACGGCGCCCGCCGGGTCGAGCTGGTCTTCCTCAACCTGCCGATGCACACGAGCCGCCGGTACATGGCGCTGCCCGCGCTCTGGCACGACCGCGCGCTGGAGCTGCGCACCCATCTGTCCACCGGTTCGCCGGTGACCCGCTCGGACACGTACGACTACGACCGCCTGGTCGGCGTCCTCGCCGAGCTCTTCCACCGCTACCGGCCCACCGTGGTGCACACCCTCGACCCCGACCCGGACGTCCAGACCAGCGACGAGGCCACCCGGAAGCGGGACTCCGAGCAGCCGGGCTACTCCGACCACGGGGACCACACCGCGGTCGCCTGCTTCACCTGGGCGGCGCTGGCCCGCTGGGTCACGGACACGGTCGGGGCCGGCGGTCCGATACCGGCGTTCACCACGACCGCCTTCCGCGGCTACTACAACCGGCACTGGCCCAAGAACCTCCCGCCGGGGCCGCTGAAGGAGAAGGCCGCCCGCCTCGTCCCGTACGGCGGCGACCCGTCCTGGGAGTGCGGCAACCCCTCGGGCTGCGGCGACTACGGCGTCGGCGGCGACCGGCCCCTCACCAACCGCAAGGGCTGGGTCCGCTCCACCCACCACCGCTGGCCGAGCGCGGGCCCCGCGCTCGCGCGCGAGCCGGACGGCCGCCTCGGCGCGTACGGGGTGCTCGGTCTGCGCGCGGTCCGCTGGCGCGAGCGGACACCCGGCGCCTGGAGCGCGCCCGAGGACCTGGGCGGCGGCCCGCTGGCGCCCGCGCTCGGCTCGGCGGTGCTGGCCGACGGCCGCGTCCTGCTCTTCGGCGTGCGGTTCGCCGCGCTCGACGGCCACGGCGGCCCGAACCGGCGCGAGCTGGTCCTCCTGGAGCAGCGCTCCCCCGGCGGCCCGTTCCTGGCCTGGACCGGACTCGGCAACCCGGAGCGCGGGGACGACCGGGGGCGGCGGATCGGCGCGCCGGTCGCGGTCACGGCCCCGGACGGCCGGGTCCACCTCTTCGTACGGAACGCGGAGAAGGGCGTCTCCACCCGGGTCCGGGCGGCGGCCGACGGCTCCTGGGGTCCGTGGCGGGCACTGCCCGGCACGGCCGAGGTCCAGGACGGGCTCGCGGTCTCGCTCGACGGCTCGGGCCGGGTGCACCTGTACGCGGCCGGGCGGGAGTCCGTACGGCACTGGGTGGACGGGGTGGAGCGCACGGAGCCGCTGCCGCGCTCGGGGTCCACGGTGGCGTCGGCCGGCGGGGAGCTGTACCACCGGGCGCCCGCCGCCGCCGCGCTGCTCGGTCCAGGGGGCGACGCGGGCCTGGACGGCTTCGGGGGCGTGGTCGCCGCCCGCTCGGCGTCCCTCGGCACGGTGCTGCTCGGCACGGACGAGGAAGGCCGGGTGCGGGTCAGGTCCGGCGGCCGGCTCCGCACACGTACGACGGGCCCCTCGGCGGTCTCGGCCGCGCTGCACCTGGGGGCGCCCGGCGTGACCGTGGTGGGCCTCGGCGCGGACGGCCGACCGTGGAGCTGGCGACCGTAGGACCCGGGAAGCGGGCCCCCGGGAACGCGAGAAGGCCCCGCACCTTTCGGTGCGGGGCCTTCCCCTACTGCTCAGTGGCTCGTACGAGCCACCAGGTCAGTTCAAGATCAGGCAGTGATCTTGACGACCTGGCCGGCGCCGACGGTCCGGCCACCCTCACGGATGGCGAACTTGAGGCCCTCCTCCATGGCGATGGGCTGGATCAGCTCAACGCTCATGGCGGTGTTGTCGCCCGGCATGACCATCTCGGTGCCCTCGGGGAGGGTCACGACGCCGGTCACGTCCGTGGTACGGAAGTAGAACTGCGGGCGGTAGTTGTTGAAGAACGGGGTGTGACGGCCACCCTCGTCCTTCGACAGGATGTAGGCCTGGGCCTCGAACTGGGTGTGCGGCGTGACCGAACCCGGCTTGATGATGACCTGGCCGCGCTCGACATCCTCGCGCTTGATGCCACGGAGGAGCAGACCGACGTTCTCACCGGCCTGGCCCTCGTCGAGCAGCTTGCGGAACATCTCGATACCGGTGACCGTGGTGGTGGTCTTCTCGGTCTTGATGCCGATGATGTCGACGGTCTCGTTGACCTTGAGGATGCCGCGCTCGATACGACCGGTGACGACGGTGCCACGACCGGTGATCGTGAAGACGTCCTCGATCGGCATCAGGAACGGCTTGTCGACGTCACGCTCGGGCTGCGGGATCGACTCGTCGACGGCGTGCATGAGGCCGAGAAGCTTCTCGCCCCACTCCTTGTCGCCCTCGAGCGCCTTGAGCGCCGAGACGCGGACGACCGGCAGGTCGTCGCCCGGGAACTCGTACTCGGAGAGGAGCTCACGGACCTCGAGCTCGACGAGCTCCAGGATCTCCTCGTCGTCCACCATGTCGGCCTTGTTCAGGGCGACGACGATGTACGGAACGCCGACCTGGCGGGCCAGGAGCACGTGCTCCTTGGTCTGCGGCATCGGGCCGTCGGTGGCGGCGACCACGAGGATGGCGCCGTCCATCTGCGCGGCACCCGTGATCATGTTCTTGATGTAGTCAGCGTGACCCGGGCAGTCGACGTGCGCGTAGTGACGCGACTCCGTCTGGTACTCGACGTGCGCGATCGAGATCGTGATACCGCGCTGGCGCTCCTCGGGAGCCTTGTCGATCTGGTCGAAGGCCGAGGCCTCGTTCAGGTCCGGGTACGCGTCGTGCAGCACCTTGGTAATGGCGGCCGTGAGGGTCGTCTTACCGTGGTCAATGTGACCGATGGTGCCGATGTTGACGTGCGGCTTAGTCCGCTCGAACTTTGCCTTCGCCACTGAATCCTCCTGCGGAGTGGTTCTGTACGCCTTGCTTCATCGGCGCCAGGTGATCTTTGCTGGGATGCCAGTCGCCCGGGGCCCGTTCCTCGGGTTTCGGGGGCCGAGCCCCGGCGACTGGTGTCAAGCCTAAAGCGTGAACTCGGAAGAGTTACTCGCCCTTGGCCTTCGCGATGATCTCCTCGGCGACGTTCCGCGGAACCTCGGCGTAGGAGTCGAACTGCATCGAGTAGCTTGCGCGACCCGAGGTCTTGCTGCGGAGGTCTCCGACGTAGCCGAACATCTCCGAGAGGGGCACGAGGCCCTTCACGACGCGAGCGCCGCTGCGCTCCTCCATGGCCTGAATCTGGCCACGGCGGGAGTTGATGTCACCGATGACCTCGCCCATGTAGTCCTCGGGCGTGGTGACCTCGACGGACATCATCGGTTCGAGGATGACCGGCGAAGCCTTGCGCGCGGCCTCCTTGAAGGCCTGCGAACCGGCGATCTTGAACGCGAGCTCGGAGGAGTCGACCTCGTGGTAGCCACCGTCGAGAAGGATGACGCGGACGCCAGTCATCTCGTAGCCGGCCAGGATGCCGAACTGCATGGCCTCCTGCGCACCCGCGTCGACCGAAGGGATGTACTCCTTCGGGATGCGGCCACCGGTGACCTTGTTCACGAACTCGTACGAGGCGTCGCCGCCCTCGATGGGCTCGATCGCGATCTGCACCTTGGCGAACTGACCGGTACCACCGGTCTGCTTCTTGTGGGTGTAGTCAAGTCGCTCGACGGCCTTGCGGATCGTCTCGCGGTACGCGACCTGCGGCTTGCCGACGTTCGCCTCGACCTTGAACTCGCGACGCATGCGGTCGACGAGGATGTCGAGGTGAAGCTCGCCCATACCACCGATGATGGTCTGGCCGGTCTCCTCGTCCGAGTGCACCTGGAAGGAGGGGTCCTCCTCCGCGAGACGCTGGATGGCAACACCCAGCTTCTCCTGGTCACCCTTGGACTTGGGCTCGATCGCGACCTGAATGACCGGCGCCGGGAAGTCCATGGACTCCAGGATGACCGGGTTCTTGTCGTCGCACAGCGTCTCACCGGTGGTGGTCTGCTTCAGGCCCATGACGGCGACGATGTCGCCGGCGCCCACCGAGTCGATCTCCTCACGCTTGTTCGCGTGCATGCGGTAGATCTTGCCGATGCGCTCCTTCTTGCCCTTGACGGAGTTCAGCACCGCGGTGCCGGCCTCCAGGCGACCGGAGTAGATCCGGACGAAGGTGAGCTTGCCCAGGTGCGGGTCGCTCGCGATCTTGAACGCGAGGGCCGACAGGGGCTCGTCGTCGGACGGCTTGCGCTTGACGATCTCCTCCGGGTCCTTCACGCCGTGGCCCTCGATGGCCTCGACGTCCAGGGGGGAGGGGAGGTAGCGCACGACCGCGTCGAGCAGGGGCTGGACGCCCTTGTTCTTGAACGCGGTGCCACAGAAGACGGGGGTGACCGTCTTCTCGCCGCCACCCTTGCCGGAGGCAATGGTGATGCGACGGACGGCAGCGTAGAGCTGCTCCTCGGTGGGCTCGACGCCCTCGAGGAAGAGCTCCATGAGCTCCTCGTCGTTCTCGGCGACGGTCTCGACCAGCTTGGCGCGCCACTCTTCGGCGAGCTCGGTGTGCGAGGCCGGGATGTCGACGACGTCGTACATCTCACCCTTGCTGGCCTCGGCGGACCAGACGAGGGCCTTCATGCGGACGAGGTCGACGACGCCCTGGAAGTCCATCTCGGCGCCGATCGGGAGCTGCATGACGATCGGGACGGCGCCGAGGCGCTCCACGATCATGTCGACGCAGCGCAGGAACTCGGCGCCCGTACGGTCGAGCTTGTTGACGAAGCAGATACGCGGAACGCCGTAGCGGTCCGCCTGACGCCAGACAGTCTCGGACTGGGGCTCGACGCCGGCCACACCGTCGAACACGGTGACAGCACCGTCGAGCACGCGCAGCGAACGCTCCACCTCGACGGTGAAGTCGACGTGACCCGGCGTGTCGATGATGTTGATCGTGTGATCGACATTCTCGAGCGGCCAGTGGCAGGTCGTCGCGGCGGACGTGATCGTGATGCCGCGCTCCTGCTCCTGCTCCATCCAGTCCATCGTGGCAGCGCCGTCGTGGACTTCACCGATCTTGTAAGAGACACCGGTGTAGAACAGGATCCGCTCGGTGGTGGTCGTCTTGCCCGCGTCGATGTGCGCCATGATGCCGATGTTGCGCACCTTGGCAAGGTCAAGCGAAGTGGTAGCCATATCGGCTCAGTCTTCTCTCGGTCTCGATGTGGGTTGCGACTACCAGCGGTAGTGCGCGAAGGCCTTGTTGGACTCGGCCATCTTGTGCGTGTCCTCGCGCTTCTTGACGGCCGCACCGAGGCCGTTCGAGGCGTCGAGGAGCTCGTTCATGAGGCGCTCGGTCATGGTCTTCTCGCGACGGGCGCGGGAGTAACCGACGAGCCAGCGGAGGGCCAGCGTGGACGCGCGGCCCGGCTTGACCTCGATCGGCACCTGGTAGGTGGCGCCACCGACACGGCGGGACTTGACCTCGAGGGCCGGCTTGACGTTCTCCAGCGCGCGCTTCAGCGTGATGACCGGGTCCTGGCCGGTCTTCTCGCGAAGACCCTCCATGGCGCCGTACACGATGCGCTCGGCGGTGGAACGCTTGCCGTCCAGCAGGATCTTGTTGATCAGCGAGGTGACAAGAGGAGAGCTGTAGACCGGGTCGATGATGACCGGGCGCTTCGGGGCGGGGCCCTTACGAGGCATTCTTACTTCTCCTTCTTGGCGCCGTAGCGGCTGCGAGCCTGCTTACGGTTCTTGACGCCCTGCGTGTCGAGGGAACCGCGGATGATCTTGTAGCGAACACCCGGCAGGTCCTTCACACGGCCACCGCGCACGAGCACGATCGAGTGCTCCTGCAGGTTGTGACCCTCACCCGGGATGTAGGCCGTGACCTCGATGCCCGAGGTCAGACGCACACGCGCGACCTTACGGAGGGCCGAGTTCGGCTTCTTCGGGGTGGTCGTGAACACACGCGTGCAGACGCCGCGACGCTGAGGGGAACCCTCGAGTGCGGGCGTCTTGTTCTTCTCGACCTTGTCCTGCCGGCCCTTACGGACCAGCTGCTGGATCGTAGGCACTACTTCTCCGGTTTCTGTGTGCCGTCGTAAAACTAACCTGGAACATCCACCGACCCACGCGGTCGGGTGTGTCGAATCTCGCGGACCTCCGCCGAAGCGGAGAAGGCGCGGATCACGGCGGCCGGTATCGGACTCACTGTGCGGTTGAGGACACGCACGCGAGCCCAGGCACACCCCAGGCACAAGGCATGAGCGTACCTATCGCATGGACTCCGGTCAAAACAAATGCCGACGCGCAGGTCAGCCCCGACGGAGCTGTGGGCCCGTCAGGCGGCGAGAAACCGGTGCAGGGAGGCGGTGAGGGCCGTGACGAAGGACATACAGGTTTTCTCGGGCACCAGATCCAGCGACAGGTAGGGGTTCAGGTCCTCCAGCTCGACCAGGAGCAGCTCTCCCCCGGGCGCCCTGCAGGCGTCCACGCGCTGGATGCCCGCGTCCAGGGTGTTCCAGTCCACGAAGCGGCGCGCGAAGGCCAGGTCGTCCCCGGTGGGCTCGTACGGCTCCAGCTCCCAGCGGCACTCCGGGTCGGGCGCGTACAGGGCGTACTGGAAGAGGTCGTCGACGAAGTAGAACGACACCTCGTAGCGGAAGTCCACCCGCGGCTGCACCAGGAGTCCGTCGAGGTCCAGCCCGGTCAGCTCCTCCCGGGGCAGGAAGCGCAGGCCGAGGGAGTCGGCGCCGGCCTTCGGCTTCACCGCGTACGCGGCGGCCCCGGGCAGCCGGTCGAGGTGCTCCGCCCGGTCGACGGTGGGGATGACCGGGTACCCGGCGGCCGTCAGGTCCAGCAGGTACTGCTTGCCGGCCATGTCGCCGCGCCCGTGGAGCGGGTTGTAGACGCGGGTCCCCCGGGCCAGGGCGGCGGCCCGGAAGGCCTCGTACTCCCGCTGGTAGCCCAGGACGGGCCCGCTGTTGCGCACGACGACCGCGTCGAAGCCGTCCATGAGCGCCGCCGCGTCGAGCGGATGGCAGAGCGCCAGGTCGAAGTCCTCGCGCAGCCGGGCGGTCAGCCGGATGTCCTCGTCGCAGTAGCGCCGTCCACGGGCCGGATAGGCGAGGTCGGAGACGTACAGGAGGCGGGGGCGGGCGGGCACGGGCGGCTCCTCGGTCGGACGGGGCCGCCAACCTACCGGGCCCGCGCGCACGGGCGTCCGCGGGGTCCCGGTACGCCGAAGGGCGGCACCCCGGTCACGGGGTGCCGCCCTTCGGTTCGCACTACTTACTGGTTGTACGGACCGTAGTCGTAGTCCTCCAGCGGAACGGCCTGGCCGGAGCCCGAGCCGAACGGCGAGTAGTCGATGTCGTCGTAGCCGACGGCCGAGTACATCGCGGCCTTGGCCTCCTCGGTCGGCTCCACCCGGATGTTGCGGTAGCGGGACAGACCCGTACCGGCCGGGATGAGCTTACCGATGATGACGTTCTCCTTGAGGCCGATGAGGCTGTCGGACTTGGCGTTGATCGCCGCATCCGTCAGGACTCGGGTCGTCTCCTGGAAGGAGGCGGCCGACAGCCAGGATTCCGTCGCCAGCGAGGCCTTGGTGATACCCATCAGCTGCGGACGGCCGGAGGCGGGGTGACCGCCCTCGGTGACCACACGACGGTTCTCGGTCTCGAACTTCGAGCGCTCGACGAGCTCGCCCGGAAGCAGCTCCGCGTCGCCGGACTCGATGATCGTCACGCGGCGCAGCATCTGCCGGATGATGATCTCGATGTGCTTGTCGTGGATCGACACGCCCTGCGAGTTGTAGACCTTCTGGACTTCGGCGACCAGGTGGATCTGGACCGCGCGCTGACCGAGGATGCGCAGCACGTCGTGCGGGTTGGTGGCACCCACGGTGAGCTTCTGGCCCACCTCGACGTGGTCGCCCTCGCCCACGAGCAGACGGGCACGCTTCGAGATCGGGAACGCCGTCTCGTCGGTGCCGTCGTCCGGGGTGACGACGATCTTCTTCGTCTTCTCGGTCTCCTCGATGCGGACGCGGCCGGCCGCCTCCGAGATCGGGGCGACACCCTTGGGCTGACGCGCCTCGAAGAGCTCGACGACACGCGGCAGACCCTGGGTGATGTCGTCACCGGCCACACCACCGGTGTGGAAGGTACGCATCGTCAGCTGGGTACCGGGCTCACCGATGGACTGGGCGGCGATGATGCCGACCGCCTCACCGATGTCGACCAGCTTGCCGGTGGCGAGCGAACGGCCGTAGCAGAACGCACAGGTACCGACGGCCGACTCACAGGTCAGGACCGAGCGGGTCTTGACCTCCTCGACACCGGCGCCCACGAGGGCGTCGATGAGCACGTCACCCAGGTCGACGTTGGCGGGCGCGATGACCTTGCCGTCGACGACGACGTCCTCGGCGAGCATCCGCGCGTACACGGAGGTCTCGACGTCGTCCGTCTTGCGCAGCACACCGTCGGCGCCGCGCTCGGCGATCCGCAGCTTCAGACCGCGCTCGGTGCCACAGTCCTCCTCGCGGATGATCACGTCCTGCGAGACGTCCACCAGACGACGGGTCAGGTAACCCGAGTCGGCGGTACGCAGGGCGGTGTCCGCCAGACCCTTACGGGCACCGTGAGTGGAGATGAAGTACTCCAGAACGGTGAGGCCCTCACGGAAGGACGCCTTGATGGGACGCGGGATCGTCTCGTTCTTGGCGTTCGACACCAGACCACGCATACCCGCGATCTGACGCATCTGCATCATGTTTCCTCGGGCACCCGAGTCGACCATCATGAAGATGGGGTTCGTCTTCGGGAAGTTCGCGTTCATCGCCTCGGCAACCTCGTTGGTCGCCTTGGTCCAGATCGCGATGAGCTCCTGAGTGCGCTCTTCCTTCGTGATGAGACCGCGCTCGTACTGCTTCTGGACCTTCTCGTCCTGCTCCTCGTAGCCCTTGACGATGGCCTTCTTGGCCTCGGGCACGACGACGTCGGAGATGGCCACGGTGACACCGGAACGGGTCGCCCAGTAGAAGCCCGCCGCCTTCAGGTTGTCGAGCGTCGCCGCCACGATGACCTTGGGGTAGCGCTCGGCGAGGTCGTTGACGATCTCGGAGAGCTGCTTCTTGCCGACGGAGTAGTCGACGAACGGGTAGTCCTCGGGCAGCAGCTCGTTGAAGAGCGCGCGGCCCAGCGAGGTCCGCAGGCGGAACGAGTCACCCTGCTGCCACTCCGGCTCACCCTCCTCGGCGACCGGGGGAACCCAGCCGCGGGGAGCGATGGTGCCGACGGGGAAGCGGATGTCGATCTGCGACTGCAGAGCGAGCTCGCCGGCGTCGAACGCCATGATCGCCTCGGCCGTGGAGCCGAACGCGCGGCCCTCGCCCTTGGTGTCACGGAGCTCACCGTCGGTGGTCAGGAAGAACAGACCGAGGACCATGTCCTGGGTCGGCATCGTGACCGGACGGCCGTCGGCCGGCTTCAGGATGTTGTTCGAGGACAGCATCAGGATGCGGGCCTCGGCCTGCGCCTCCGCGGAGAGCGGCAGGTGCACGGCCATCTGGTCACCGTCGAAGTCCGCGTTGAACGCGGTGCAGACGAGCGGGTGGATCTGGATGGCCTTGCCCTCGACCAGCTGGGGCTCGAAGGCCTGGATGCCGAGGCGGTGCAGCGTGGGCGCACGGTTCAGCAGAACCGGGTGCTCGGCGATGACCTCTTCGAGGACGTCGTACACGACCGTGCGGCCGCGCTCGACCATCCGCTTGGCGCTCTTGATGTTCTGCGCGTGGTTCAGGTCGACCAGGCGCTTCATCACGAACGGCTTGAAGAGCTCCAGCGCCATGGCCTTCGGCAGACCGCACTGGTGCAGCTTCAGCTGCGGACCGACGACGATCACGGAACGCGCGGAGTAGTCCACGCGCTTGCCGAGGAGGTTCTGACGGAAACGACCCTGCTTGCCCTTGAGCATGTCGCTCAGGGACTTCAGCGGGCGGTTGCCGGGGCCCGTCACCGGGCGACCACGACGACCGTTGTCGAAGAGGGCGTCCACGGCCTCCTGGAGCATGCGCTTCTCGTTGTTCACGATGATCTCGGGCGCGCCGAGGTCGAGAAGCCGCTTCAGGCGGTTGTTGCGGTTGATCACGCGGCGGTACAGGTCGTTCAGGTCGGAGGTCGCGAAGCGGCCACCGTCCAGCTGCACCATCGGACGCAGGTCCGGCGGGATGACCGGCACGCAGTCGAGCACCATGCCCTTGGGCTTGTTGGCCGTCTGCAGGAACGCGGAGACGACCTTGAGGCGCTTGAGCGCACGGGTCTTCTTCTGGCCCTTGCCGGTACGGATGATCTCGCGGAGGCGCTCGGCCTCCTCCTCGAGGTCGAAGGACTCCAGGCGCTTCTGCAGCGCGGCGGCACCCATGCAGCCGTCGAAGTACGTGCCGAAGCGGTCACGCAGCTCGCGGTAGAGGAGCTCGTCGCCCTCCAGGTCCTGGACCTTGAGGTTCTTGAAGCGCGCCCAGACCTCGTCGAGACGGTCGATCTCGCGCTGCGCACGGTCGCGCAGCTGCTTCATCTCGCGCTCGGCACCCTCGCGCACCTTGCGGCGCACGTCGGCCTTGGCACCCTCGGCCTCGAGCTCGCCGAGGTCGTTCTCGAGCTTCTTGGCGCGGGCCTCCAGGTCGGAGTCGCGACGGTTCTCGATCTGCTGGCGCTCGACGGAGACGTGCGCCTCCAGCGAGGGCAGGTCACGCGTACGACGCTCGTCGTCGACGTACGTGATCATGTACGCCGCGAAGTAGATGACCTTCTCGAGGTCCTTCGGGGCGAGGTCGAGCAGGTATCCGAGGCGCGACGGGACGCCCTTGAAGTACCAGATGTGGGTGACGGGAGCGGCGAGCTCGATGTGGCCCATCCGCTCGCGGCGCACCTTCGCGCGGGTGACCTCGACGCCACACCGCTCACAGATGATGCCCTTGAAGCGGACACGCTTGTACTTGCCGCAGTAGCACTCCCAGTCCCGGGTCGGACCGAAGATCTTCTCGCAGAAGAGTCCGTCCTTCTCGGGCTTGAGCGTGCGGTAGTTGATGGTCTCCGGCTTCTTGACCTCGCCGTGGCTCCACTGACGGATGTCGTCAGCGGTGGCCAGACCGATCCGGAGCTCGTCGAAGAAGTTGACGTCGAGCACTATGCGTCAATCCCTCTCAGGGTTGTAAGGCTTTGGGGTCTGATACGGGGGTCCTGGGGCCGGCGGGGGGACCAATGCTGGTCCCCCTGCCGGACTCCCGTCAGACCTCTTCGACGCTGCTCGGCTCGCGCCGGGACAGGTCGATGCCGAGCTCCTCCGCTGCGCGGAAGACGTCCTCGTCGGTGTCGCGCATCTCGATGGACATGCCGTCCGAGGACAGCACCTCCACGTTGAGGCACAGGGACTGCATCTCCTTGATGAGCACCTTGAAGGACTCGGGGATGCCGGGCTCAGGGATGTTCTCGCCCTTGACGATGGCCTCGTAGACCTTCACGCGGCCGGTCACGTCGTCGGACTTGATCGTCAGCAGCTCCTGGAGGGCGTAGGCGGCGCCGTACGCCTCGAGCGCCCACACCTCCATCTCACCGAAGCGCTGGCCACCGAACTGGGCCTTACCACCCAGCGGCTGCTGGGTGATCATCGAGTACGGGCCGGTCGAACGCGCGTGGAGCTTGTCGTCGACCAGGTGGTGGAGCTTGAGGATGTACATGTACCCGACGGAGATCGGGTCCGGGAACGGCTCGCCGGAGCGGCCGTCGAACAGCCTCGCCTTACCGGTCGGGAGCACCATGCGCTCGCCGTCGCGGTTCGGGATGGTGTGGTTCAGCAGGCCCGCGAGCTCGTCCTCGCGCGCACCGTCGAAGACCGGGGTGGCGACGTTGGTGCCGGGGGCGACCTGGTCGGCACCGATGGCCTGGAGGCGCTGCGCCCACTCGTCCGCGAGGCCGGAGACGTCCCAGCCGCGGCTGGCGAGCCAGCCGAGGTGGATCTCCAGGACCTGTCCCGGGTTCATTCGGGACGGGACACCCAGCGGGTTGAGGATGATGTCGACCGGGGTGCCGTCCTCCAGGAACGGCATGTCCTCGATCGGCAGGATCTTCGAGATGACGCCCTTGTTGCCGTGACGGCCGGCGAGCTTGTCACCGTCGGTGATCTTGCGCTTCTGGGCGACGTAGACGCGGACCAGCTGGTTCACGCCCGGGGGAAGCTCGTCGCCCTCCTCGCGGTCGAAGACGCGGACGCCGATGATCTTGCCGATCTCGCCGTGCGGCACCTTCAGCGAGGTGTCACGGACCTCGCGCGCCTTCTCACCGAAGATCGCGCGGAGCAGGCGCTCCTCCGGGGTCAGCTCGGTCTCGCCCTTGGGCGTGACCTTGCCGACGAGGATGTCGCCGGCGACGACCTCGGCACCGATACGGATGATGCCGCGCTCGTCGAGGTCGGCGAGGACCTCCTCGGAGACGTTCGGGATGTCCCGGGTGATCTCCTCCGGGCCGAGCTTGGTGTCACGGGCGTCGACCTCGTGCTCCTCGATGTGGATCGAGGAGAGGACGTCGTCCTGCACGAGGCGCTGCGACAGGATGATCGCGTCCTCGTAGTTGTGACCCTCCCACGGCATGAACGCCACGAGCAGGTTCTTGCCGAGCGCCATCTCGCCGTCTTCGGTGGCGGGACCGTCGGCGAGGACCTGGCCCTCGATGACGCGGTCGCCCTCGTCCACGACGACCTTCTGGTTCACAGAGGTGCCCTGGTTGGAGCGGGAGAACTTGTGCAGGCGGTACGTGATGTACGTGCCGTCGTCGTTGGCGACCGTGATGTAGTCGGCCGACAGCTCCTGGACGACACCGTCCTTCTCGGCCTTGAGCACGTCGCCGGCGTCGGTGGCGCAGCGGTACTCCATGCCGGTGCCGACGAGCGGGGCCTCCGACTTGATGAGCGGCACCGCCTGACGCATCATGTTCGCGCCCATGAGGGCACGGTTGGCGTCGTCGTGCTCGAGGAACGGGATCATCGCCGTCGCGACCGACACCATCTGGCGCGGCGAGACGTCCATGTAGTCGACCTCGGCCGGCGGGACGTAGTCGACCTCGCCGCCACGCTTACGGACCAGGACGCGGGGCTCGGTGAACTGGAGCTCGTCGTTCAGGGTCGCGTTCGCCTGGGCGATGACGAAGCGGTCCTCCTCATCGGCGGTGACGTAGTCGACCTCGTCGGTGACCTGGCCGTCGATGACCTTGCGGTACGGCGTCTCGATGAAGCCGAAGGGGTTGATCCGGCCGTACGAGGCGAGCGAACCGATCAGACCGATGTTCGGGCCTTCGGGGGTCTCGATCGGGCACATGCGTCCGTAGTGGGACGGGTGCACGTCTCGGACCTCGAAGCCGGCCCGCTCACGGGACAGACCACCAGGGCCCAGCGCCGAGAGACGACGCTTGTGCGTCAGACCCGACAGCGGGTTGTTCTGGTCCATGAACTGGGACAGCTGGCTGGTGCCGAAGAACTCCTTGATGGAGGCGACGACCGGCCGGATGTTGATCAGGGTCTGCGGCGTGATCGCCTCGACGTCCTGGGTGGTCATGCGCTCGCGCACGACGCGCTCCATACGAGCCAGACCCGTGCGGACCTGGTTCTGGATGAGCTCGCCGACGTTGCGCAGACGACGGTTGCCGAAGTGGTCGATGTCGTCGGTCTCGACGACGATCTCGCTGCCGCTCTCGCCGATCGTCTCGGTCTCGCCCGCGTGGAGCTTGACCAGGTACTTGATCGTGGCGATGACGTCATCGGTGGTGAGCACGCCGGCGTCCAGCGGCTCGTCCGCGCCGAGCTTCTTGTTCACCTTGTAGCGGCCGACCTTGGCGAGGTCGTAGCGCTTCGGGTTGAAGTAGAGGTTCTCGAGCAGCGTCTGAGCGGCCTCACGGGTCGGCGGCTCGCCCGGACGCAGCTTGCGGTAGATGTCGAGCAGCGCGTCGTCCTGGCCCTGGGTGTGGTCCTTCTCCAGGGTGGCGCGCATGGACTCGTACTCGCCGAACTCCTGCAGGATCTGCTCGGTGGTCCAGCCGAGAGCCTTGAGGAGGACGGTGACGGACTGCTTGCGCTTGCGGTCGATGCGGACACCGACCAGGTCGCGCTTGTCGATCTCCATCTCCAGCCAGGCACCCCGGGACGGGATGATCTTGGCGGAGAAGATGTCCTTGTCGGACGTCTTGTCGATGGAGGAGTCGAAGTAGACACCCGGCGAACGGACCAGCTGCGACACCACGACACGCTCGGTGCCGTTGATGACGAAGGTGCCCTTGTTCGTCATGAGCGGGAAGTCGCCCATGAAGACCGTCTGGGACTTGATCTCGCCGGTCTCGTTGTTGGTGAACTCGGCGGTGACGAAGAGCGGGGCGCCGTACGTGAAGTCACGGTCCTTGCACTCGTCGATCGAGTTCTTCGGCGGCTCGAAGCGGTGGTCGCGGAAGGTCAGCGACATCGACCCGGAGAAGTCCTCGATCGGGGAGATCTCCTCGAAGATCTCCTCCAGGCCGGACTTCCTGGGGACGTCCTGTCCCGACTCAAGGGCAGCCTCGACGCGAGCCTTCCAGGCGGCGTTGCCGAGCAGCCAGTCAAAGCTCTCGGTCTGCAGCGCGAGGAGGTTCGGAACCTCGAGGGGCTCCCTGATCTTTGCAAAAGAGATGCGCAGCGGGGCGGTGCTTGCGCCGTTGTTCGTATTGGTCGAGGCGTTGCGCGAGGCGGCCAAGAGGGGGTCCTTCCGAGGGCTCGGACTCACTACGCGCGTACCGGTCCCCAGCAATGCTTCACGGCAGACGTTTCCTGAGATGACCGAAAGGCCAGGTCAGACGGGGTCGGTCCGAGAAGCGGATGCGAAGGTATGCCCCTGGTGACGGGCAGGGGGCAGCTAACAGGCAGCGCAAAGGGTCAGTGTAGCCACTTGGCTCACTGATGTCCAGGGCGAATAATTCGCGACCCTCGTTGCTCTCAACTCCGCGGTGCCTCGCGCCGTGTGGCGCACCTCGATACTGCCCGTTCAGTCGTCGATCCATGCCTCGGAAACGGATCGTTGTGACGACGCGTCCTGAGAATTGCGCGCTGCGTGCGGTTCGTCAAGGCCCCCCGGTCTGCGGGGCGCACGGCGAAGATCACCATACTCCGCTTCCGGCGGCCCACAGGTCCCCCGCCACGCCCTTCCCGGGGAACGCCGAAAGGCGACCACCCACAAGGGTGATCGCCTTTCGGTGCTCCCGCGTTACACGGGGGCAGGAGTCAGCTCAGCGAGCCGAAACGGTCTTACTTGACCGTGACGGAGGCGCCGGCGGCCTTGAGGGACTCGGCAGCCTTCTCGGCGGCCTCCTTCGCGACCTTCTCGAGGACCGGCTTCGGGGTGCCGTCGACGAGGTCCTTGGCCTCCTTCAGGCCCAGGGAGGTGAGCTCACGCACGACCTTGATGACCTGGATCTTCTTGTCGCCGGCACCCTCGAGGATGACGTCGAACTCGTCCTGCTCCTCGACGGCCTCGGCACCGGCGACCGGGGCGCCCGGGCCGGCAACGGCGACGGCCGCGGCGGCGGTGACGTCGAACTTGTCCTCGAACGCCTTAACGAACTCGGAGAGCTCGATGAGGGTCATCTCCTCGAACTGGGCGAGGAGGTCGTCCTGAGAGAGCTTCGCCATGATGGGCGATCCTTCCACTAATTCGGCAGGTGCCGGATGTATAGAGAGGCGGGCGTTACGGCCCGCTACGACCTGCGCCTAGGCGGCGCGGGTCATGACGCGAGCCGAATTACTCGGCACCGCCCTGCTCGGCGAGCTTGACGCGAAGCGCTTCCGCGGTGCGGACGAACTTCGACGGCAGCGCCTGGAAGAGCGAGGCAGCCTGGGACTGCTTGCCCTTGAACGCGCCGGCCAGCTTGCTGAGCAGAACCTCGCGGGACTCGAGGTCCGCGAGCTTCTTGAACTCGTCGGCGGACAGCGCCTTGCCATCAAGGACACCGCCCTTGATGACGAGGTTGGGGTTCTCCTTGGCGAAGTCACGCAGAGCCTTCGCCGACTCCACCGGGTCACCGGTGACGAAGGCGGCCGCGGTCGAACCAGCAAGCTGGTCGTCCAGCGCGGAGATGCCGGCCTGGTTGGCCGCAATCTTGGTCAGCGTGTTCTTCACCACGGCGTACTGGGCGTTCTCACCGAGCGAACGACGCAGCGTCTTGAGCTGCGCCACGGTGAGCCCCGTGTACGAGGTCAGCACGACGGCGTTCGAGCTGCGGAACTTGTCCTCAAGCTCGGCTACCGCGGCAGCCTTGTCGGGCCTTGCCATAGAGCGTCGGCCTCCTTCCGGGTGATGAGGACCGCTCAGAAGGGGCTGACAAAACAAAACGCCCCGGGCGCAAGCGCTCGGGGCTCAGCTCAACCGCATCCGAAGATCCGGGAACTCTTCCACGATCACCTGCGCGGGTCGTTCGCGTCTCAGCGAATCCTTCGGCCACCGCACCTTGACGGCACAGTGACGACCAGCGGTCTTTGGCTTCGATGGAAGAGTACGCGACCGGGTCGGCCCGGGGCAAATCAGCCCTGGCCCATGCCCTTCAGCATCTCGAACAGGTCCACCGTGTCCTTGGCCGCCGGGGCCTGGACGCTCGCCTTGGCGCCGTATTCGGAGAAGTGCATCGCCGTCTTCACGGTGCCCTGCGCCGTCTTCATGCCGACGTCCATCTTCACCGGGTAACCGTCGCCGTTCACCCAGACCTGGGTGTCGTACGCCGTGATGCCGGCCTTCCGGACGCCGTCGATCATCTCGGCGCGGTCCTTCTCGGAGAGCACGTCGAAGGACGGGTTGGCGGCGACCATCTGCTCCAGGGTCAGCGAGCCCTTGTAGTGCTGGGTGTCGACGCCGTCGACCTTCTCCGCGCCGACGTGCTTGAGGTTGGGCGAGTCGAGCAGCATGGCGAGCTGCTTGGACGGGTCCTGGTTCATGTTCTCCATGCCCCCGGTCATGGACTTCTCCAGGCCCTTGTCCCCGGACGCGGCGGCGACGGCCTTCAGGTCGAGCTTCATCCAGCGCTTGCCGCCCGTCTCGGCGGCCTGCCCGGCACCCATGTCCATGTACATGGCGTCGCCGAGCATGATCATGCGCATCTGCTCGGGTCCGCCAGGGTTCCCCGCCGTGAGCATGGAGCCCTTCACCGTGAGGTCCATCACCGAGGGGTCCCAGCCCTGGACGCCGGTCATCTCCATGGTGCCGCCGCCTTCGAGGCCGGCCGGCATCTCCATGGTCATCCGGATCTTCGCGGACTTCGCGGCCGAGGTCTTCGTGTACGCGGCCTGGATGACCTTGGTGACGTCCTCCAGGCTCTGCGTCTGCGCCTGCGACTTCGCCGGCGCGTCGGCGGCGCCCTTCTTGGCCTCGTCGCCGTCCTGACAGCCCGCGACACCCGTCACGACCGCCACGGCCGTCAGAGCGATGCCCGCACGCTTCCACGTGGACTTGTTCATGAGTGTTCCCCACCCCTTGATCAACGTCTTTACGGTTCCTTGAACCGTAACAAAGAGCCGGCCCCGCACCTCCGGAGAGGTGCGGGGCCGGCTGACCACTCAGTGAACCGATGGGGTTCAGACCGCGGCCGGGTCCTCCTCGACGAGGAGGTTGCGGGTGCGGTTGGAGTCCAGCGGGATGCCGGGGCCCATCGTCGTCGTCAGGGTCGCCTTCTTGATGTAGCGGCCCTTGGCGGCGGACGGCTTCAGACGGAGGATCTCCTCCAGAGCCGCGGCGTAGTTCTCGACCAGCTTCGTCTCGTCGAAGGAGACCTTGCCGATGATGAAGTGCAGGTTCGAGTGCTTGTCGACGCGGAACTCGATCTTGCCGCCCTTGATCTCGTTGACAGCCTTCGCCACGTCGGGCGTGACGGTGCCGACCTTGGGGTTCGGCATGAGACCACGCGGGCCGAGGACGCGGCCGAGGCGGCCGACCTTGCCCATGAGGTCCGGGGTGGCCACCACGGCGTCGAACTCGTTCAGGCGGTTGCCCTTGGAGATCTCGTCGATGAGCTCGTCGGAGCCGACGATGTCGGCGCCCGCGGCAATCGCGGCCTCGGCACGGTCACCGGTCGCGAAGACCAGGACCCGGGCGGTCTTGCCGGTGCCGTGCGGAAGGTTCACGGTGCCACGGACCATCTGGTCGGCCTTGCGCGGGTCGACACCCAGGCGGAAGGCGACCTCGACGGTGCCGTCGAACTTCGTGGTGGCGGTGTCCTTGGCGATACGGACGGCCTCGAGGGGCGCGTAGTTCCGCTCGCGGTCGACCTTGGCGTCCGCGGAGCGGAGAGCCTTGCTGCGCTTCACTGCTTCTCCTGTTGGTTCAGGTATGGAGTCGTGGTGCGGGCCGCGCAGGCCCTACCACTGAGGTCACGAGGGGGGGTGATCAGCCCTCGACCGTGATGCCCATGGAACGGGCGGTGCCAGCGATGATCTTGGACGCGGCGTCCAGGTCGTTGGCGTTCAGGTCGGGGAGCTTGACCGTGGCGATCTCGCGGACCTGGGCGGCCGTGAGCTTGGCGACCTTGGTCTTGTGCGGCTCGCCGGAGCCCTTGTCCACACCAGCGGCCTTGAGGATCAGCTTGGCGGCCGGCGGAGTCTTGGTGATGAAGGTGAAGGTGCGGTCCTCGTAGACCGTGATCTCCACCGGCACGACCATGCCACGCTGCGACTCGGTCGCGGCGTTGTAGGCCTTGCAGAACTCCATGATGTTGACGCCGTGCTGACCGAGCGCGGGGCCGACCGGCGGGGCCGGGTTCGCCGCACCGGCGTTGATCTGGAGCTTGATAAGCCCCGTGACCTTCTTCTTCTTGGGAGGCATTGCTCTCTCCGGGTCCTAGTGAGAGTGTTCAGCCCGCCATCCGGTCATCCGGATGGAGGCATACCGCACAACGATAACGGGTATAGACGCGCGGCCAAAAACCGAGCAGGTCAGAGCGGCTTTGGCAGCCACTCTGACCTGGTCGGAAATCTGTGAGATCAGTTCTTCTGGATCTGGTCGAAGCTGAGCTCGACCGGGGTCTCGCGACCGAAGATCTCGACGAGGCCCTTGACCTTCTTCGAGTCCGGGTTGATCTCGTTGATGGTCGCCTGGAGGGTGGCGAAGGGGCCGTCGGTGACGGTGACCGAGTCGCCGACCTCGAAGTCCAGGACCTGGATCTCGAGCTTGCGGGCCGGAGCCGGCTTGCCCTCGGCCTCGGCGGCCTCGCGGGCGGCCTTCTCCTCGGCCTCCGGGGCGAGCATCTTGACGATCTCGTCCAGCGTCAGCGGGTACGGGTCGTAGGCGTTGCCCACGAAGCCGGTGACACCGGGGGTGTTGCGGACGACGCCCCAGGACTCGTTCGTCAGGTCCATGCGGACGAGAACGTAGCCGGGAAGCTTGTTCTGCTTGACGTTCTTCCGCTCGCCGCCCTTGATCTGGACGATCTCTTCCTCGGGGACCTCGGCCTGGTAGATGAAGTCCTCGACGTTGAGCGAGACGGCGCGCTGCTCCAGGTTGGCCTTCACGCGCTTCTCGTAGCCCGCGTAGGTGTGGATGACGTACCACTCGCCGGGGAGGGTGCGCAGTTCCTCGCGGAGCGCGGCGACCGGGTCGACCGGGGCGGCCGGCTCGGCCTCCTCGTCGGTCTCTTCCTCGGTGTCCTCGGCCTCGACCTCGACGGTCTCGTCCTCGACGGTCTCGTCCTCGTCGCCCTCGGCGGCGTCGACGTCCTCGTCGGTCTCGTCGGACTCCTGCTCGTCCTCGTCCTCGACGTGGAGAGCGGCTTCCTCGGCGGCCTCGCCCGCGGCCTCGTCAGCAGCGTCCGCCTGGTCCTCGTCGGCGGCCTCGATGATGTCCAGCTCGTCCTCGACGGACTCGGACTCGAAGGCGTCGTTCAGGTTCGCGTCAGACACGGTGGCTGCTTCTTCCTGCGATACAGATGGGGTGGAACAAAAAGTCAGCCGAAGACGTACTTGACTGCTTCCTGGAAGCCATAGTCAATCACGGTGACGAGGCCGATCATGATGACGACGAAGACGATCACCACAGTGGTGTACGTCGAGAGCTGGCTGCGCGTGGGCCAGACGACCTTGCGGAGCTCCGCGATGATCTGGCGGTAGAAGAGCGCGAGACGGCCCAGAGGGCCCTTCTTTCCGCGCTTGCCGCCCTTGCGCGACTTCTTCTTCGAGTCGGCGGCCTCGTCGTCGGCATCAGGCATGTCGATGGAGCCTACGGCGTCCGTCACGATCTCTCACCTGATTCCGGGTCGGCCGTGCCGCGCCCGGGTGGAGCCGCACGGCGGTGCAATGAAGTACGTACATGCGCACAACACCTGGCGGTGTGTGTAGCAGGGCCGGAGGGACTTGAACCCCCAACCGCCGGTTTTGGAGACCGGTGCTCTACCAATTGAGCTACGACCCTTTGTTGGTGTCCCTCAACGTACCGCATCGTGAGATGTGGTCGGTGCGGGCCAACGAGGAGTGAGCATACGTGGTCAGAGGGCCCCGCGTCGAACAGAAACCACGACGGACCTGCCGTCGGACGCGCGTACGACCGGGAATGACCGTTCCTGTCCGGTCCGTGAAACCTGTGTGCCGGGGCCTGAGCCGGTCTGGGACGATGGGCCGCATGAGCGCTGCTACCCCTCCCACCGAGCGTCGGGTCTCCGCCCGGATCGGTGCGATCTCCGAGTCCGCCACCCTCGCCGTCGACGCCAAGGCCAAGGCCCTCAAGGCCGCCGGGCGCCCGGTGATCGGTTTCGGCGCGGGTGAGCCCGACTTCCCGACCCCGGACTACATCGTCGAAGCGGCCGTCGAGGCCTGCAAGAACCCGAAGTACCACCGCTACACGCCGGCCGGCGGTCTGCCCGAGCTGAAGGCCGCCATCGCCGCCAAGACGCTGCGCGACTCCGGCTACGAGGTCGACGCCTCCCAGGTCCTGGTGACCAACGGCGGCAAGCAGGCGATCTACGAGGCCTTCGCCGCGATCCTCGACCCGGGCGACGAGGTCATCGTCCCGGCGCCGTACTGGACGACGTACCCGGAGTCGATCCGTCTCGCGGGCGGTGTCCCGGTGGAGGTCGTGGCCGACGAGACCACCGGCTACCGGGTCTCGGTGGAGCAGCTGGAGGCGGCCCGGACGGAGCGGACCAAGGTCGTCCTCTTCGTCTCGCCCTCCAACCCGACCGGCGCGGTCTACACCGAGGCCGACGCGGAGGCCATCGGCCGCTGGGCCGTCGAGCACGGCCTGTGGGTCCTGACCGACGAGATCTACGAGCACCTGGTCTACGGCGACGCGAAGTTCACCTCGCTGCCGGCGATCGTCCCCGAGCTGCGCGACAAGTGCATCGTGGTCAACGGCGTGGCGAAGACGTACGCGATGACTGGCTGGCGCGTCGGGTGGATCGTGGGCCCGAAGGACGTCGTGAAGGCCGCGACGAACCTGCAGTCGCACGCCACGTCCAACGTGAGCAACGTCGCGCAGATCGCCGCGCTCGCCGCCGTCTCGGGCAACCTGGACGCCGTCGCGGAGATGCGCACCGCCTTCGACCGTCGCCGTCAGACGATCGTGCGGATGCTGAACGAGATCGAGGGCGTGTACTGCCCGACGCCGGAGGGCGCGTTCTACGCGTACCCCTCGGTGAAGGCGCTGCTCGGCAAGGAGATCCGCGGCAAGCGCCCGCAGAGCTCGGTCGAGCTGGCGGCCCTGATCCTGGACGAGGCCGAGGTCGCGGTCGTCCCCGGCGAGGCCTTCGGCACCCCGGGCTACCTGCGCCTGTCGTACGCGCTGGGCGACGAGGACCTGGTGGAGGGCGTGTCCCGGATCCAGAAGCTCCTGGCCGAGGCCACGGACTGACCACCTGGCAACGTCGCCAGGTGGTGACGGGCCCCGGTTCTTCGGAACCGGGGCCCGTTTTTGCGTTCTAGCAAGGTCCCGATCGGGGAAACGGGCTGTGTTCGTCCATTCGGGTAGGGCAGGATCGGCCGATGGAGCACGGACACCGCGATCTCACCACCCTCCCGAAGGCCCATCTGCACCTGCACTTCACCGGTTCGATGAGGCCCTCGACCCTGCTGGAACTGGCCGACAAGTACGGGGTGCGCCTTCCCGAGGCGCTCAAGGGCGGTACGCCTCCCCGGCTGCGGGCCACCGACGAGCGCGGCTGGTTCCGCTTCCAGCGCCTCTACGACGTCGCCCGCTCCTGTCTGCGCGCGCCCGAGGACATCCAGCGGCTCGTCCGCGAGGCGGCCCAGGAGGACGTCAGGGACGGCTCCGGGTGGCTGGAGATCCAGGTCGACCCGACCTCGTACGCCCCGCACCTCGGCGGGCTCATCCCGGCGCTGGAGATCATCCTGGACGCGGTCGACGCGGCCTCGCGGGAGACCGGGCTCGGGATGCGGGTGCTGGTCGCGGCGAACCGGATGAAGCACCCGCTGGAGGCGCGTACGCTCGCCCGGCTCGCGGTGCGGTTCGCGGACCGGGGCGTCGTCGGCTTCGGGCTCTCCAACGACGAGCGGCGGGGCATGGCGCGGGACTTCGACCGGGCCTTCGCCATCGCCCGCGACGGCGGTCTGCTCGCGGCCCCGCACGGCGGCGAGCTGACGGGTCCCTCCTCGGTACGGGACTGCCTGGACGATCTGCGGGCGGCGCGGGTCGGCCACGGGGTGCGGGCGGCCGAGGACCCGCGGCTCCTGCGCAGGCTCGCGGAGCGCGGGGTGACCTGCGAGGTCTGCCCCGCGTCGAACGTGGCCCTCGGGGTGTACGAGAAGCACGAGGACGTGCCCCTGCGGACGCTCTTCGAGGCGGGGGTGCCGATGGCGCTCGGCGCGGACGACCCGCTGCTCTTCGGCTCGCGGCTCGCCGCGCAGTACGAGATCGCCCGCCGGCACCACGCCTTCACCGACGCGGAGCTGGCGGAGCTGGCCCGGCAGTCGGTGCGGGGCTCGGCGGCCCCGGAGGACGTACGGGCGAAGCTGCTCGCGGGGATCGACGACTGGATCGCTAGCTGATCCCCCGGAGCAGGGTGCGGGCGAGCGCGCGGGCGAAGTCGTCGAGGGAGTCCGGCGGCCTGCGGTCCGGGCTCATCTCCCAGGCGAAGGCGCGCTGGACGCAGGCTCCGAGGAGCAGCGAGGCGGCGGCCACCGGGTCGGCGTCGGCGGCGATGCGCCCGTGCCGCTGCTCGGCGCGCAGATAGGCGGCGAGTCCCTCGATGGGCTTGTGGGGGCCGCGCCCGTAGGCGTGCATGACCTCCTCGTGGCGCTGTTTGAGCTGTGGCTCGGCGTAGAGGGAGGCGGCGATCGGGAAGGTCTGCTGGTAGAAGAGGGCGGCCTGCCGGGCGACCTGGACGAGGTTCTCCTCGACGGTACGGCCGCCGGGGTCGGCAGCGAGCGTGTCGAGGAGTCCGCCGAGCCGGGGAAGCCGCTCGTTGAGGACGGCGAGGAACAGCGCCTCCTTGCTCGCGAAGTACTTGTAGAGCGCGGCCTCCGAGCACCCGGCGGCCTTGGCGATCTCCTTGGTCGTGGTGCGGGCGAGCCCCACGGTCCGCATGAGGTCGCGGGCGGCGTCCACGATCCGCTCCCGGGTCGGTTTCTGTTCCATGCACCCTCCAGCCACTCTTGACGTGTGAGTGAGTATCCACTCACCCTGGAGGTGAGTGAACACTTACCCACCCCAGGAGGGTGCGCCATGAAGCTCACAGTCTTCGGTGCGACCGGTGGCATCGGCCAGGAGATCGTCCGGCAGGCACTGGCCTCGGGCCACGAGGTGACGGCGGTGGTACGGGACCCGGCGCGGCTCACCGCGACCGGCGAGCGGCTCACGGTCCTGCGCGCCGACCTGTCCGACCCGGAGGCCCTGCGCGGGGCGGTCGCGGGCCGCGACGCGGTGCTCTCCGGCCTCGGCGCCCGCTCCCGCGCGGACGCGGGCGTGGCCGCCCGGCTGACCCGCTCGGTGCTCGCGGCGATGGAGGTGGAGCGGACGCGCCGGCTCCTGGTGGTCAGCGCGGCCCCGCTGGGCCCGGTCCCGGACGGCCAGGGCGTCCTGGACCGGGCCGTCCTCACGGTCGTCAACAACGTCCTCAAGGACATCTACGCCGACCTGCGGGTCATGGAGTCCGACCTCGCCGCGAGCGGCGCCGACTGGACGTCCGTACGCCCGCCCAAGCTCACGGACAAGCCGGTCACCGGCCGCTACCGCACGGTCGTCGGCGGGAACCCGCCCCGGGGCCGCTCGCTCGCCCGCGCGGACGTGGCCCACGCGATGCTGTCGATGATCGACGACCCGGCGACGGTCAAGCAGGGCGTGGGCGTCGCGTACTGAACGCCGCCGGCGTCCCCGTACAGAACCTCAGAGGCTGACGCCGACCGTCACCGGCTCGTTGACGAGGGTGATCCCGAAGGCCTCGTGGACCCCGGCGACGACCTCGCGGGCGAGCGCGAGCAGGTCCTCCGTGGTCGCCTCGCCCCGGTTGGTGAGGGCGAGGGTGTGCTTGGTGGAGATCCGCGCGGGCCCGGAGCCGTACCCCTTGGTGAAGCCGGCCCGGTCGATCAGCCACGCGGCGGAGGTCTTCACCTCGCCGTCCCCGCCCGCGGGGAAGGCCGGCGGGGCGACGTCCGCGCCGAGGCGCCCGGCCACGCGCGCGAGGAAGGTCTCGTACTCCCCCGCCGTGAGGATCGGGTTGGTGAAGAAGGAGCCCGCGGACCAGGTGTCGTGGTCCTCCGGGTCGAGGACCATGCCCTTGCCGGCGCGCAGCCGCAGCACGGTCTCGCGGGCGGTGGCGAGGGGCACCCGGTCCCCCGCCTCGACGCCGAGGGCGCGGGCGGTCTCCGGGTACTTGATCGGGGCGGACATCCCGTCCGCGTCCTCCAGCTCGAAGCGGACGCGCAGCACCACGTACCGCTCGGGGTGGTCCTTGAAGAGGCTGTGCCGGTACGAGAAGCGGCACTCGGCGCCCGTGAGGGTGACGGTCTCCCCGGCGCGCCGGTCGTACGCGACGACCTCGGTGACGGTGGCGGAGACGTCCTGGCCGTAGGCGCCGACGTTCTGGATGGGGGTCGCGCCGGCCGAGCCGGGGATGCCGGCCAGGCACTCGATCCCGGCGAGCCCGGCTTCTACGGTCCGGGCGACGGCGTCCGTCCAGACCTCGCCGGCGGCGAGTTCGAGGCGGGTCCCGTCGAGGGAGAAGCCGGTGGTGGCGATGCGCAGCGCGGTGCCGTCGAAGCCCTTGTCCCCGATGACCAGGTTGGAGCCGCCGCCGATGATCAGCAGCGGGGTCCCCGCGGTGTCGGCCTCGCGCACGGCCGCGACGACCTCGTCGTCGGTGGTGGCGGTGACGAGCCGGGCGGCGGGGCCACCGAGCCGGAAGGTGGTCAGGGGCGCGAGGGGGGCGTCGTTGAGGAGCTGCACGGGCTCAAGAGTACGGGCCCCGCTTTCCGCCTCGGCGGAATGCGGGGCCCGTCACCTGCTTCAGGCGAGCCGGACCACGGCCCGGCTCATCCCCAGCACCTTCTGTCCGGCGCACATCGCCGTGAGGTCCACCCGGACCCGCTGGTCGTCGAGCTTCGCCGCGACCTTGGCGCTGACCTCGATCAGCGCGCCCGTCCCGTCGTTGGGGACGACGACCGGCTTGGTGAAGCGGACGCCGTACTCGACGACGGCGGCGGGGTCGCCGGCCCAGTCGGTGACGACGCGGACGGCCTCGGCCATGGTGAACATGCCGTGGGCGATGACGTCGGGCAGGCCGACCTCCACCGCGAACTTCTCGTTCCAGTGGATGGGGTTGAAGTCCCCGGAGGCACCGGCGTACCGCACGAGCGTGGCGCGCGTCACGGGGAAGCTCTGCGCCGGCAGCTCGGTGCCGACCTCGACCTCGTCGTAGGCGATCTTCGCGGTCATGGTCAGACCCCCTCGGGTGCGCGGGAGACGAGCTTGGTCCAGGCGGTCACGACGTGCTCGCCGGAGGCGTCGTGGACCTCGCCGCGGATGTCCAGGATGTCGTTCCCGGCGAGGGACTTGATCGCCTCGATGGTGGAGGTCACCGAGAGCCGGTCCCCGGCGCGCACGGGCCGGGTGTAGGCGAACTTCTGGTCGCCGTGCACGACGCGGCTGTAGTCCAGGCCCAGCTGCGGGTCCTCGACGACCGCGCCGGCCGCCTTGAACGTGATGGCGAACACGAAGGTCGGCGGGGCGATCACATCGGAGTGTCCGAGCGCCTTGGCCGCCTCGGTGTCGGTGTACGCGGGATTCGCGTCGCCGATCGCCTCGGCGAACTCGCGGATCTTCTCGCGGCCGACCTCGTAGGGCGCGGTGGGCGGATAGGTCCGGCCCACGAAGGACTGGTCGAGCGCCATGGACTCGATACCTCCTGGATTTGTTGCCGAGGGCTCCGGCGGGCGGTGCCGTCGCCGTCTGTGTGCCGATGTCTGCCGAGGTGTGCCGACAAACGACACGAGGCCGCCCCCGCAGTGGGGACGGCCTCGTGTACGAGCCTGATTAGCGCGTCTCGCGGTGCGCAGTGTGCGAGTTGCAGCGGGGGCAGTGCTTCTTCATCTCCATGCGATCCGGGTTGTTACGCCGGTTCTTCTTGGTGATGTAGTTCCGCTCCTTGCACTCCACGCAGGCCAGCGTGATCTTCGGGCGGACGTCGGTGGCAGCCACGTGAGTGCTCCTTGGACGGATGGGACGGATGAACGCATAAAAGAGTAGCCGATCGAAGGACCGACCCCACAATCGGCTACCGTGTGTAGCGGTGACCGGACTTGAACCGGTGACACAGCGATTATGAGCCGCTTGCTCTACCGACTGAGCTACACCGCTTTGATGATCCGGATCCCGTCCGAAGACGGGTCCTTCTCACCAGAGCCCCAATACGGAATCGAACCGTAGACCTTCTCCTTACCATGGAGACGCTCTACCGACTGAGCTATTGGGGCGAGCGAGGAAGACATTACACGGTCTCCCGCCCATCACCCAAATCCGTTTCGCGGAGCCCCCGCGAGGGTCCCCACCAGGCGTCCCGTACGCCACTCGTGGCCTCATCGGTACGACTATTGCGCTCCTCCTCGAAGCGCGGACCGAGCGCCCCTAGGCTCGGCCCCCACGCTGCGTGATCTTGATCTTGAGGAGCCTTGAGGAGCCCGATGTCAGCCGACAGCAAGCAGCCCCAGCCGCCGCCCGAGGACGGGGCCGCCGCCACGGCCGACTCGACCTCCCTCCTGCTCTCCCACGCACGGCTCACCGACGGGCGGACCGTCGACGTACGGCTCGTCGGGGGCCGCATCGAGGCGGTCGGCACGGCCGGCAGCCTCGCCGCCGTCGGAGCCCGGGTCGACCTCACCGGCTATCTGCTGCTGCCCGCCGCCGCCGAACCCCACGCGCACGCCGACACCGCGCTCTCCGCCGACTCCCCCGGCCCCGTCTCGTACGCCCCCGAGGAGGTGCAGCGCCGGGCCACCGAGGCCGCGCTGCTCCAGCTCGGGCACGGCGCCACCGCGCAGCGCGCGCACGTACGGACCGGCGACGTCCACGGGCTCGGCCCGCTCGAAGCCGTCCTCCAGGCCAGGCGCTCGCTGCGCGGCCTGGTGGACCTGACCGCGGTCGCGGTGCCGAGGCTGCTCACCGGGGTGGCCGGCGCCGACGGCCTGGCCATGCTGCGGGACGCGGTGAAGATGGGCGCCGGGGTGGTCGGCGGCTGCCCGGACCTCGACCCCGACCCGTCCGGCTACGTGGAGGCGGTCCTGGAGGTCGCGGGCGAGCACGGCGTCCCGGTCGACCTGCACACCGACGGCGGCGACCCGGCGCGGCTCGCCCGGCTCGCGGCGATGGCCGGCGGGCTGCGCCCCGGGGTGTCGGTCGGCCCCTGCGCCGGGCTCGGCCGGCTGCCGGCGGACGTGGCACGGCGGGCGGCGGACGGACTCGCGGCGGCCGGGGTGACCGTGGTGTGCCTGCCGCAGGGCGGCTGCGGGAGCACGGAGCGGCGCGGCTCGGCGCCGGTACGGCTGCTGCGGGCGGCGGGCGTACGGGTCGCGGCGGGCAGCGGGGCGCTGCGGGACGTCGCGAACCCGGTGGGGCGCGGCGACCCGCTGGAGGCGGCGTACCTGCTGGCCTCGCTCGGCGGGCTCCCGCCGGAGGACGCGTACGCGGCGGTGAGCGCGGAGGCGCGGGCGGCGATGGGGCTGCCGGAGGTGCGGGTGGAGGCGGGGTTCCCGGCGGAGCTGCTCGCGGTCCGCGGCGAGCGCCTCTCGGGCGTGCTGTCCCTCGCGTACAGCCGGATCGCGGTGCACCGGGGGCGGGTGGTGGCCCGGACGAGCGCGGTGCGGGAGTACTGCGACTCGGCGGCGGCGCTGGACCTGCCGCGGCAGGCGCGCCCGGAGCGTCCGCCGGAGCCGGGAAGCCCTCCGGCCGGTCCCGTCGTACGGTCGTGAGTATGCGCATCGTCATCGCTGGAGGACACGGACAGATCGCCCTGCGCCTGGAGAGGCTGCTCTCGGCGGGCGGGCACGAGGTCGCGGGGATCATCCGCAGACCGGAGCAGGCGGGGGACCTGCGGGACGCGGGCGCGGAGCCCGTCGTCCTGGACCTGGAGTCGGCGTCGGTGGAGATGGTCGCGGCGGTGCTCCAGGGCGCGGACGCGGCGGTCTTCGCGGCGGGCGCGGGGCCGGGCAGCGGGGCGGACCGCAAGGACACGGTGGACCGGGCGGCTGCGGTGCTGTTCGCGGACGCGGCGGAGCGGGCGGGCGTACGGCGGTACGTCGTCGTCTCCTCGATGGGCGCCGACTCCACCCACCCGGGCGACGAGATCTTCGACGCGTACCTCCGCGCGAAGGGCGCCGCCGACGACGAGGTCAGGTCGCGCACGGCGCTGGACTGGACGGTCCTGCGCCCGGGTTCGCTGACGAACGACGCGGGCACGGGCATGGTCCGTCTGGAGGCCCGCACGGGCCGCGGCCCGGTCCCCCGGGACGACGTGGCGGCGGTCCTCGCCGAACTCCTGGACACCCCGGCGACGTCCGGCCTGACCCTGGAGCTGATCGCGGGCTCGACGCCGCTGTCGGTCGCGGTGAAGGACGTGGCCGGAAACTGAGGCCTTCGCCGGCCCCGAGAAACGCGAGAAGGTCCCCGGTGCAAGCACCGAGGACCTTCCGTATCGCGTGGCGACGCCAGGATTCGAACCTGGGTAGGCTAAGCCGACGGATTTACAGTCCGCTCCCATTGGCCACTCGGGCACATCGCCATGAGATCGCTGCCGTGGAGCCGCTTTTCGGCGGTGTTCCGTGGCAACGACGTAAACAATACCTGATCCCGGGGGGTGCTTCGCCACCGGATTGATCAGCCGTTCGGGCCGTTGCGCACCCCCTAGGCTTTGGGCTGTACCCCACAGCATCCGAGCAAGGAGCCACGAGTCATGGCCGACTCCAGTTTCGACATCGTGTCCAAGGTCGAGCGGCAGGAGGTCGACAACGCCCTCAACCAGGCCGTGAAGGAGATCTCGCAGCGCTACGACTTCAAGGGAACCAACGCCTCGATCGCCTGGTCGGGCGAGAAGATCCTGATGCAGGCGAACGGCGAGGAGCGCGTCATGGCGATCCTCGACATCTTCCAGTCCAAGCTGATCAAGCGGGGCATCTCGCTGAAGTCGCTGGACGTCGAGGGTGAGCCGCAGCTGTCCGGCAAGGAGTACAAGCTCTTCGCCTCCGTCCAGGAGGGCATCTCCCAGGAGAACGCCAAGAAGGTCGCGAAGGCCATCCGGGACGAGGGCCCCAAGGGCGTCAAGGCGCAGGTGCAGGGCGACGAGCTGCGGGTCAGCTCGAAGAGCCGGGACGACCTGCAGGCGGTCCAGGCGCTGCTCAAGGGCAAGGACTTCGACTTCGCGATCCAGTTCGTGAACTACCGCTGACCCCTGAGCGGTCCTGAGGGTCATGTCCGAATACCGCCAGCCCGAGGCTCGGCGGTCCCCGCACACTGGGTATCTGGAAGACCCGTGCGGGGAGAGGAACCAGCCATGACCGTGTACGCGTACGCCGACGGCCCCCTGGGCGAGATGCTGCTGGTCGGGCAGCTCGCCGAAGGGGGCCGTGCCGTGCTGCGCTCGCTGTCCCTGCCGGGGCAGAAGGGCGCCGTCGAGGTCGAGGACGGATGGGTCCTGGCGCCCGAGGCCTTCGGCGAGGCCGTCGAGCAGCTCGGGGAGTACTTCGCCGGGCGCCGCGACCGGTTCGAGCTGTCGCTCGCCACCGACGCCGGGACGCCGTTCCAGCGGCGCGTCTGGGCGGCCCTGGAGGAGATCCCCTACGGCACGACCGTCTCGTACGGGGAGATCGCGCGGCGCGTCGGCTCCTCGGGCGCCGGGGTGCGGGCGGTCGGGACCGCGATCGGGCGCAATCCGCTGCTCGTGGTGCGGCCCTGTCACCGGGTGATCGGGGCCGACGGGAGCCTGCGCGGGTACGCCGCCGGGCTGGAGCGCAAGGAGCGGCTCCTGGGCCTGGAGGGGGCCCCGGTGTGACCGAGGGGCTCTTCCCGCGCGAGCGGGCCACGGTGGCGCCCGGCGCCGTGCACGTCCCCGGGTGGCTGCCGTTCGCCCGGCAGCGGGAGCTGGTGGACGTCTGCCGGGAGTGGGGGCGCGGGCCGGTGCCGTACCGGCAGACCGTGCTGCCCGGCGGGGGCGTCATGTCGGTGCGCTCGCTGTGTCTGGGCCGGCGGTGGGAGCCGTACCGCTATCTCGACACCGTCGGGGTCCCGCTGCCCGGGTGGCTGGTGGCCCTGGGCCGGGAGGCGCTGGCCGAGGCGTACGGGGACGACGGGGGTTTCACGCCCGACACCGCGCTGGTGAACTTCTACGCGCCGGGGGCGCGGATGGGGATGCACCAGGACCGGGAGGAGCGTTCGGGTGCGCCGGTGGTGTCGCTGAGCCTCGGGGACCGGTGCGTGTTCCGCTTCGGGAACGAGGAGAGCCGGGGCCGGCCGTACCAGGACGTGGACCTGGCCTCCGGGGACCTGTTCGTGTTCGGCGGGACCTCGCGGTGGGTCCACCACGGGGTGCCGAAGGTGTTCCCGGGGACGGCCGATCCGGGGCTCGGGCTGACCGGGCGGCTGAACATCACGCTCCGGGAGACGGGGCTGTAACCACGGCAAGGCACGCTCTAGGCTGCGGCGCATGAGTGCTGAGCTGCGGCGGTCCCTCGGTGTCTTCGACGCGGTCGTGATCGGGCTCGGTGCCATGGTCGGGGCCGGGATCTTCGTCGCCCTCGGACCGGCCGCCGGGGCCGCCGGGTCCGGCGGCGGGCTGCTGCTCGCGCTCGGGATCGCCGCCGTCGTCGCGTACTGCAACGCCATGGCCTCGGCGCGGCTCGCGGCCGTCCACCCCAGCTCGGGCGGTACCTATGTGTACGGTCGCGAACGTCTCGGACCGTTCTGGGGGTACCTGGCCGGCTGGGCGTTCGTGGTGGGCAAGACCGCCTCCTGCGCGGCGATGGCGCTGACCGTCGGGGCGTACGTGTGGCCGGGGCAGGCGCACGCGGTCGCGGTGGCCGCCGTGGTGGCCCTGACGGCCGTGAACTACGGGGGAGTTCAGAAGTCGGCGCTGCTCACCCGGGTGATCGTGGCGCTGGTCCTCGCGGTCCTCGCCGCGCTGGTCGTGGTCTGCCTCGGGGCCGGCTGGACCTCCCCGCTCGCACCCGGCGGGGAGCTGACCTACGGCGGGGTCCTCCAGGCCGCGGGTTTGCTCTTCTTCGCATTCGCGGGGTACGCGCGGATCGCCACGCTCGGCGAGGAGGTCCGCGACCCGGCCCGGACGATCCCCCGTGCCGTGCCGGTCGCGCTCGGGATCGCGCTCGCCGTGTACGTGCTCGTCGCCGTGAGCGTGCTCACCGTCCTCGGCCCCGGCGCCCTGGCCGACTCCCCCGCCCCGCTGACCGACGCGGCCCGCGCCGCCGGCGCCGCCGGGCTGGTGCCGGTGGTCGCGGTGGGCGCCGCCGTCGCCGCCCTGGGCTCGCTGCTCTCGCTGATCCTCGGGGTGTCCCGTACGGCCCTGGCCATGGCCCGGGACGGATACCTGCCGACGGCGCTCGCGGCCGTCCACCCGCGTTTCCAGGTGCCGCACCGGGCGGAGCTCGCGGTGGGCGCGGTGGTGGCCGCGGTGGCGGCGACGGCGGACGTGCGGGGCGCGATCGGCTTCTCGTCGTTCGGGGTGCTCGTCTACTACGGGATCGCGAACGCCTCCGCCTGGACCCTGGGGCCGGAGCGGCGGGCGCTCGCCGCGCTCGGGCTCGCCGGGTGCGGGGCGCTGGCCTTCGCGCTGCCGCTCGGCTCCGTCCTCGCGGGCTCGGCGGTCGTCGCGGCGGGGGTCGTGGCCTGGGCGGTCAGTCGAGGACGAGCCGAACCCCCGCGGCCGTGAGTCCCTCGGTGATCTCCCGGAAGGTGGCCGGGCGGCGTCCTGCCAGCGGGCGCACGCCGAGGCAGGCGCGGGCCACGCCGGCGTGGTGCCAGACGAGGGTCGTGCCCTCCAGCGCCTCGCCGACCTCCGGGAGGCCTCCGCGGAAGGTGTGGCCGGGGCCGTGGACGGTCTCGCCCACGGCGCAGAGGAAGGCGTCCTCGTCGACGACGCCGGTGCCGTCGAGGTGGTAGGTCGCGCCGGGGACGGGCTCCCGGGCGCCGTACGAGCCGAGTGCGGCGGCCTGGGCCAGCCACAGGGCCCGGCCGGGGCCGGGGAAGCGGCGCCAGGTTCCCGGCTCGGTGGGCCGGTCGCGCCAGAAGAGGTCCCACACCTCCCGGGTCGGGTGCGGCAGCAGGCCCGTACGGGGGAAGGACACGGTGAGGTCGATCAGACCCCGGTGGCCGGCGGAGGTGTCCCAGCCGGTGACGCGGCCCGCGTCGGCCTCGTGGTGGTGGTTCCCCAGCCAGGTGAGGCCCTGGTAGCGGACCGCGTCGAACTCCTCGGCGCCGGCGTCCAGAGCGGTGCGGAGCGCGCCGCGCGGGGAGCAGCCGAGGAAGGTGACCTCGGTGCGGCCGGTCCCGGTCTCGCGGGAGACCGGGATGAAGTGGGCGCAGGGGGTGGTGGCGCCCGACCCGTGGAGGCGGCGCGGGGCGCCCGCGCTCTCCACCGTGACGATGTCGCCGCGCGCGCCCAGGACGCGGACGGCGTCGAAGCGCCACGGCCCGTCGGGGGTCTCCACGTCGAGGGTGCCGAGCGGGGCCGTGCCCTCCACGATCGCCTCGGTGACGGCGCGGGCCAGCTCGCCGCGCGGTTCGCAGCCGCGGAGCTCGTACCGCGTGCGGGGCGGTGGGTCGGGCTCTCCGAAGAGGCCCTCGACGTCCGTGCAGAGCGCGACCGCGTACCGGCCGGAGAGCAGTGCGTAGCGGGGGTTCTGCATCAGCGGACGGTGGTGTGGCCGTACGCCTGGTCCGTGGGAACGATCTCCTTGCCCAGGGGCAGGAGCGAGACCGGGATCATCTTGAAGTTCGCGATGCCGAGCGGGATGCCGATGATCGTGATGCAGAGGGCGATGCCGGTGGTGATGTGGCCGAGGGCGAGCCACCAGCCGGCGAGGATCAGCCACAGCACGTTGCCGACGCAGGAGGGCGCGCCCGCGTCCCGGCGGTCGACGACCGTCTGCCCGAAGGGCCACAGGGCGTAGACGCCGATGCGGAAGGCGGCGAGCCCGAAGGGGATGCCGATGATCGTGATGCAGAGCAGGACGCCCGCGAGCATGTAGCCCAGGAACATCCAGAAGCCGCACAGGATCAGCCATATGACGTTGAGGATCGTCTTCACGGGCGGTGACCTGCCATCTGTTCGAGCCGGGCGATGCGCTCGGCCATCGGCGGATGGGTGGAGAACATCTTGGACATGCCCTGTCCGGGCCGGAAGGGGTTCGCGATCATCATGTGGCTCGCGGTCTCGATCCGGGGCTCGGGGGGCAGCGGCAGCTGCTTGGTGCCCGCGTCCAGCTTCCGCAGGGCGCTGGCCAGGGCGAGCGGGTCGCCGGTGAGCTGGGCTCCGGAGGCGTCGGCCTCGTACTCCCGGGAGCGGGAGATGGCGAGCTGGATGATCGAGGCGGCGATGGGGCCCAGGATGACGATCATGAGGTACCCGAGGAGGCCGGGGCCGTCGTCGTCGTTGGAGCGGCCGACCGGGATCAGCCAGGCGAAGTTGACCAGGAACATGACCACGGACGCGAGCGCTCCTGCGACCGAGGAGATCAGGATGTCCCGGTTGTAGACGTGGCTCAGCTCGTGGCCGAGGACCCCGCGCAGTTCGCGCTCGTCGAGGATCGCGAGGATGCCCTCGGTGCAGCAGACGGCGGCGTTGCGCGGGTTGCGGCCGGTGGCGAACGCGTTCGGCGCCTGGGTCGGCGAGATGTAGAGCCGAGGCATCGGCTGCCGGGCCTGGGTGGAGAGCTCGCGCACCATCCGGTAGAGCGCGGGCGCCTCGAATTCGCTGACCGGGCGGGCGCGCATGGCCCGCAGCGCCAGCTTGTCGCTGTTCCAGTACGCGTACGCGTTGGTGCCGAGCGCCACGACGAGGCCGACGATCAGCCCCGTACGCCCGAAGAAGCTGCCGATGACGATGATGAGGGCCGAGAGCCCTCCGAGGAGTACGGCGGTCCTCAGCCCGTTGTGCCGGCGGTGCACGGTACGCCCTCCAAGTGGTGCGGCAGGGGAACCCTTTGCTGCGTGGTCGTCCTCTCCCGGACGTCGTCCGGGGGGAGGTCCACCTCCAGTGGACCCTTCCGTACTGGTCAACGCCAGGCGGGAAGCTCGGGTTCCCCGGGCCGTACCGGGGGTGGTGTGCGCCGTTCGGGTGATCAGCGGGCGGCGGGGACCGCGAGCTTCTCCAGGCTGGTGGCGGCGGGCTCGATCTCGCTGGTGCAGTGGGCGCAGCGGGTGGCGATGGCCGGGATCTCGGTGAAGCAGCGGGGGCAGTCGCGCTTCTCGGCCTTGGGGTCGGCGGCCTCGGCCTTGGCGAACCTGTCCTGGATCTTGGTCATCGGGACGACGATCAGGAAGTAGAGGACGGCGGCCGTGATGACGAAGGCGATGATCGCCGCTATGGCCAGGCCGTACGGGAAGACCGTGCCCTGGACCTTGAAGCTGGCCTCGCTGAAGTCGCCGACGGAGCCGGTGGCGAGACCGATGAGCGGGGTGATGAACGCCTTGCTGAAACCCGTGACGACGGCCGTGAACGCGGAACCGACGGCCAGACCGATGGCCATCGAGATGACGTTCCCGCGAAGTATGAAGTCCTTGAATCCGTTCAGCACGGGGTCTTGCTCCTCGTTCTTTTTCTGTGGGGGGACGGGCTCTTCCGGGGGTCAGAAGAGGCTGTTCGCGGCGAAGCGGAGGGCGAACTGCGGGTAGCCCGACAGGACGGCTCCGGCGACGGCGGTCAGCGCGATCGCCAGGGTGATCGGCACGGGGGCCCGGTGGGGGGCCTTCTCCGCGCCCTTCCCCGGCGCGGCTTCCGACGCGGTTCCGGGCACGGTCTCCGGCGTACGGAACAGCATTGCCGTCCAGCGGAGGTAGTAGTACAGCGCGATCACGACGTTCACCGCCATGATCACGGCCAGCCAGCCGAGGCCCGCGTCGACGGCCGCCGAGAAGACGGTCACCTTGGCGAAGAGGCCGATGATACCCGGGGGCAGACCGGCCAGATTCAGCAGGAAGAAGCCGAGCGCGAGGGCGGCGGCGGGGCTCGTCGCGTACAGGCCCCGGTAGTCCGCGAGGCGGTTCAGGGGGTGTCTGCGGGCGACGAGCGCGACCACCGCGAAGGCGCCGAGGTTCACCACGGCGTACATCAGGGCGTACGCGACGGTGGCGCCGACCTGGTCGTCGCTGGAGTACGCGGCGGCCGCGATCGGCACCAGGAGGTAGCCGGCCTGGGCGACCGACGACCAGGCGAGCAGCCGTACCGCGCTCCACGCGCGCGTGGAGACCTGCCGCAGGGCGGCGACGTTGCCCGCGGTCATGGTCAGCGCGGCCAGGGCCGCGAGCGCCGGGCCCCACACGTCCGCGTACGAGGGGAAGGCGACGACCGTCACCAGGATGAGGCCGGTGAAGCCGACGGCCTTGCCGACCACCGAGAGGTAGGCGGCCACCGGCAGCGGGGCGCCCACATAGGTGTCGGGGACCCAGAAGTGGAAGGGGACGGCGGCCGTCTTGAAGGCGAAGCCGACGAGGGTGAGGGCGACGCCCGCCTCGGCGAGCGTCTGGAGCTGGCCGGGCACGTCGTCGAGGCGCTGGGCCAGCTCCGTGAGGTGGAGGGTGCCGGTGGCCGCGTAGACGAAGCTGACGCCGAGCAGCGTGACGGCGGTCGCGGTCACGGACGACAGGAAGAACTTGAGCGCCGCCTCCCCGGACCTGCGGTCGCCGCGCTTGAGGCCGACGAGCGCGAACGCGGGCAGCGAGGCCACTTCGAGGGCGATGACCAGGGTCGCCAGGTCGCGGGAGGCGGGCAGCAGCGCCGCTCCGGCGGCGGAGGACAGCAGCAGGAACCAGAACTCGCCCGCCGGGAGCTTCTCCGCGGTCTCCGTGAGCGAGAGCAGCGCCGTGAGGAGCGCGCCGCCGAGCACGAGCAGCTGGATGACGAGGGTGAAGTGGTCGGCGGTGTAGCTGCACGCGCTGACCTGGGTGTCGGCCGTGAGGCAGAACGTCGAGCGGTCGCCGGCCCGCAGCGGGACGAGGAGGGCGAGGGCGGCGACGAGGCCGCCGATCGCGGTCCAGCCGAGGACCCGCTTGCGTTCCTCGGGGACGAAGAGGTCGGCGACGAGGACCACGAGGGCGGCCACGGCCGTCAGGGTCGGGGGCGCGATCGTGAGCCAGTCGACGGACTGGACGAGCGACTCGCCGGCGAGCGTCGTCACTGCGGTCATCGGGTGCCTCCGGCGAGGAGCTGCTGGACGGCCGGGTCGGTGAGGCCGAGGAGGACCGCGGGCCAGAGTCCGGCGAGGACGGTGAGGACGACGAGGGGGGTCCAGGCGGCGAACTCGTACCCCTGGACGTCGGCGATCGGGGTCTCCCCGGCGGGCCGGGGGCCGCCCATGCAGACCCGGCGGACGACGAGGAGGAGGTACGCGGCGGTGAGCAGGGTGCCGAAGGCGCCGATCGCCATGAAGGTGAGGAAGGCGGGGCGGCTGAGGCCCGCGGCCGGTTCGAAGGCGCCGAACAGGGCCAGCATCTCGCCCCAGAAGCCGGCCAGGCCGGGCAGGCCGAGGGAGGCGACGGCGGCGAAGGCGAGGAGGGCGCCGAGGCGGGGGGCGCGGCCGTAGAGGGCGGCGCCGGTGGCCCCGGCGAGGGTGTCGAGGTCGGCGGTGCCGTAGCGGTCCTTGACGGCGCCGACCAGGAAGAACAGCAGGCCGGTGACGAGGCCGTGGGCGACGTTGGCGAAGAGCGCGCCGTTGACGCCGGTGGGGGTCATGGTGGCGATGCCGAGGAGGACGAAGCCCATGTGGCCGACGGAGGAGTACGCGATGAGGCGCTTGAGGTCGCCCTTGTTGCCGGACCGGGCGAGGGCGAGGCAGGCGAGCGATCCGTAGATGATCCCGGCGACGGCGAAGGCGGCGAGGTACGGGGCGAAGGTCGCCATGCCGTCGGGGGCGATCGGCAGGACGATCCGGACGAACCCGTAGGTGCCCATCTTGAGCAGGACGCCGGCGAGGAGGACCGAGCCGACCGTGGGGGCGGCGGTGTGGGCGTCCGGGAGCCAGCTGTGGAGCGGCCACATCGGGGTCTTCACGGCGAGCCCGAGACCGATCGCGAGAACGGCGATGACCTGCACCGATGTGGTCAGTCCACGGCCGTTGTCAGTGGCGAGTGCCACCATGTCGAACGTGCCCGCCTTCACGCCGATGAGGAGCAGGCCGAGCAGCATGACGACCGAACCGAGCAGCGTGTAGAGGATGAACTTCCAGGCGGCGGCCTGCCTGCCCTCGCCGCCCCAGCGGGCGATGAGGAAGTACATCGGGATGAGGACCATCTCGAAGGCCAGGAAGAACAGGACGAGGTCGAGGACGGCGAAGGTGGCGAGGGTGCCGGACTCCAGGACGAGCAGCAGGGCGACGAAGGCCTTCGGGGACGGGCCGCTCGGCATCTTGAAGTAGCTGTACAGCGCGCAGAGGAAGCTCAGGAGCGCGGTCAGGACCAGGAGGGGGAGGGAAATGCCGTCGACACCGAGGTGGATCCGCACGTCCAGTGCCCTGATCCAGCTGATGTCGGTCGTGGCCTGCATCCTCGACGGCTGGTCGTGGTCGAAGCCGAGGACGAGGACGATCGCGGCCAGCAGGACGACACCGGTGACGGTGACGCCGTGGCGCAGAACGGCCTGGTCGGGTGACTTCCCCTTCAGTCCGGGCGGGGCGGGGAGCAGAGCGGCGGCGGCGCCGAGGAGCGGGACGGCGACGATCGACGCCAGAAGGAACTGCATCACGGATTCGCTGATATCGATCACGTCTCACGCTCCGGCGACGGCGTTGGCGAGGGCGACTGCGGCGATCACCAGGACGACGGAGCCGGCGAGCAGGGCGCTCAGATAGGTCTGCACGTTGCCGGTCTGGGCGCGGCGGACGAGCCGGCCGAGCCCCTTGGCGGAGTTGCCCGCGGCACGTACGTAGGTGTCGACGACCTCGCGGTCCAGGAAGCGGACCAGGGAGGCGGCGGCGAGGACGGGCCGGACGAACGCGGCCCGGTAGACGGCGTCCAGGTGGAAGCCGTCGGCGGCGGGACCGTGCAGCGGGCCGAGGAGGGCGCGGCCGGGGTCGGCCGGGTCCTCCGCCGGGTGCGGCAGGTGCAGCGCCTCGGCCTCGACGAGTCCCGCGTCGGCGTCGGGGTGGGCGACGTGCGGGGCCGGAGCCGGGACGGCGGCGGTGCGGGCGGCGAGGGTGCGCCAGGCCGCGTACGTGATCACGGCCCCGGCGGCGGCGAGGCCGGTGCCGAGGACGGCGGTGGTGAGGGTCGGGGTGAGGTCGTTGCCGTCGAACCAGTCGTCCAGGTAGGTGACGGTCAGCCCGAAGCCCAGGGAGGGGACGGCGAGCACCCAGAGGACGGTCGTCATCGCGATCGGCTGGCGGCCGTGATCGGGGGCTTCGGCGCCGCGGCCGCGGAAGGTCCGCAGCCAGAGGCGGAGCGCGTACGCGGCGGTCAGCAGGGCGGTGAGCAGGCCCGCGACGAGGACGGTCCAGCCGGCCCCGGCGGGGGCCACGGTCCGCTCCCCGAGCGCGGTGTGCTCGGCGGCGACGAGGACGGCTTCCTTGGAGAAGAAGCCGGCGAAGGGCGGGATCGCGGCGAGCGCGAGGAGGGCGACGGTCATCGTCCAGTACGCGTCCGGGACGCGCTTCGCGAGGCCGCTCATGCGGGACATGGCGGTCAGCGAGTTCGTACCGGCGGCGTGGATGACCGTGCCGGCGGCGAGGAACAGCAGCGCCTTGAAGGCGGCGTGCGAGAGGAGGTGGAAGACGGCGGCGCCCCGGTCGCCGACGGCGAGCGCACCGGCCATGTAGCCGAGCTGGCCGATCGTCGAGTACGCGAGGACCCGCTTGATGTCGTCCTGGGCGAGCGCGGCGAGCGCCGAGCCGACCATGGTGATCGCGGCCATCACGGCGAGCACCGTCAGCGCGGCGGCGGAGGCGGCGAAGACGGGCAGCAGCCGGGCCGTGAAGTAGATGCCGGCGGCGACCATCGTCGCCGCGTGGATGAGCGCGGAGACGGGGGTGGGGCCGGCCATGGCGTCCGGGAGCCAGGTGTGCAGCGGGAACTGCGCCGACTTGCCCGCCACGCCGGCGAGCAGCAGCAGGGCGATCAGGGTGGGGTGGTCGAGGCCGCCGCTCGCGACGGCGCCGAGGACGCCCGTGATGCGGAAGGTGCCCGCGTCGGCGGCGAGCGCGAAGAGACCGATGAGGAAGGGGACGTCACCGAGCTTGGTGACGAGGAAGGCCTTCAGGGAGGCGGCCCGCGCCTCGGGGGTCTCCCAGTAGTGGCCGACGAGGAAGTACGAGCAGATGCCCATGATCTCCCAGCCGACCAGCAGCACCATCAGGTCGCCGGAGTAGACGACGAGCAGCATCGCGGAGGTGAAGAGGGAGACGAGCGCGGCGTACGAGGGGTAGCGGGGGTCCTCGCGGAGGTAGCCGGTCGAGTAGATCTGCACACAGGTGGCGACGAGGCCGACCAGGACGGCGACGAGGGCGGCGAAGCCGTCGATGTGCAGGGCCAGGTCGATGGGGACCGAGCCGGTGGGGGTGAGCTGGGTGGCGGCGTCGATCGCCTTCCCGCCGCCCTGGCGGGCGGCGACCACGGCGGCCAGGACGGCGGCAGCGAGCGTCGGCAGCACGGCGAGCGGGCGGACGAAGCCGGGCGCGGTGCGGCCGAGCAGGAGTCCGGCGACGGAGCCGAGGAAGGGCAGGAGGGGGACGAGGACGGCGAGGGTCGTGGTGGTCACGCGGTGGCCTCGGCCTTCTCGCCGGTGGGCGCGTCGTCGTCCGCGGGGGTCGCCGCCGCGGGTGCGTCGTCCGGGGACGAGGGGTGCTCCGCCGTGTCGCGGAGGCGGTCGATGTCGGCGGTGCCCTTGTTGCGGTGCACCATCAGGACGATCGCGAGGCCGATGCCGATCTCCGCGGCGGCGACGGCGATCGTGAAGAGGGTGAGGGCCTGGCCGGCGTGCAGGGTGTCGCGGAGCCAGACGTCGAAGGCGACCAGGTTGAGGTTGACGGCGTTGAGCATCAGCTCGACGGACATCAGGACCAGGATCGCGTTGCGGCGCGCGAGGACGCCGTACACGCCGATGGCGAAGAGGAGGGCGGCGAGGACGGCCGGGTAGGCGAGATGCATCAGCGCTCCCCTTCCTTCTTCTTGCGGGAGAGCACGATGGCGCCGACCAGGGCGGCGAGCAGGAGGACGGAGAGCGCCTCGAAGGGCAGCACCCAGTGCCGGAAGAGGGTCTCGCCCGAGGTCTTCGTCGAGCCCTGTACGGCTCCGTCCAGGTCGATCCACGTCGTACGGAAGGCGTCGACGACGACCCAGACGAGCGCGGCCCCGGCGGCCAGGGCGACCGCGAGCGCGACCGGCCTGTTGCCGGAGTCGGCGTCCGGGGAGCGGCCGATGGGGGCCTTGGTGAGCATGAGGCCGAAGAGGAGGAGGACGACGACGGAGCCGACGTAGATCAGGACCTGGACCCAGGCGATGAACTCGGCCGTCAGGAGCAGGTACTCGACCGCGAGTCCGCCGAGAGCCACGACCAGCCAGAGCGCTGCGTGGACGAGCTGACGGGTGGTGACGGTGACGACGGCGGCGCCGAGGGTGACGAGACCGACGAGGAGGAAGGCGATCTCGACGCCGGTCGGGGAGAGGAAGCCGTGGGCCTGCTGTGCTAGCTGCGCCGCTTGGGTCGTGTGTGCTGCCAGGATCACTGCTGCTCCCCCTCGGCGGCGGCCGCTGCCGCCGCTGCCGCGGCCTTCTCCGCCGCCTTGCGGGCCGCCGCGATCTCCTTCGGTTCCTCCGCGCGCGGGTCGAGCGCGGGCGGTTCCGGGACCGTCCACATCCACTCGCGGAGCTTGTCGCGCTCGTGGGTCAGCTCGTGGATGTCGGTCTCCGCGTACTCGAACTCGGGCGACCAGAACAGCGCGTCGAAGGGGCAGACCTCGATGCAGATGCCGCAGTACATGCAGAGCGAGAAGTCGATGGCGAAGCGGTCGAGGACGTTCCGGCTGCGCTCGCGGCCGCCGGGGGCCGCCGCCGGCACCGTCTCCTTGTGGGAGTCGATGTAGATGCACCAGTCGGGACACTCGCGGGCGCAGAGCATGCAGACCGTGCAGTTCTCCTCGAACAGGCCGATGACCCCGCGGGTGCGGGGCGGCAGCTCGGGCTGCACGTCCGGGTACTGCGCGGTGACGGTCTTCCTCGTCATCGTGCGGAGGGTGACGGCGAGGCCCTTGGCGAGGCCGGAGCCGGGGATGGGCATTACTGGATCGCCACCTTCACGATGCCGGTGAGCGCGATCTGCGCGAGCGCGAGCGGGACGAGGGTCGTCCAGGCGAGCTTCTGGAGCTGGTCCTCGCGCAGGCGCGGGTAGCTGACCCGCAGCCAGATCACGACGAACGCGAGGACGGCGGTCTTGAGGAGGGTCCAGACCCAGCCGAGACCGTCCGCCCCGAAGGGGCCGTGCCAGCCGCCGAGGAAGAGGACGGTGGTGAGACCGCAGAGGACGACGATGCCGGCGTACTCGGCGAGCAGGAACAGCGCGAAGCGGAGGCCGGTGTACTCGGTGTACGCGCCGAAGATGATCTCCGAGTCGGCGACGGGCATGTCGAACGGGGGCCGCTGGAGCTCCGCGAGGCCGGCCACGAAGAAGACGAGCGCGCCGGTGATCTGCCAGGGCACCCACCACCACTCGAAGGCGTTCAGGATGCCGGGGAGGGAGACGGTGCCCGCGGCCATCGCGACGGAGGCGGCGGCGAGGAGCATCGGCAACTCGTACGCGAGGAGCTGGGCGGCGGTACGGAGGCCGCCGAGCAGCGAGAACTTGTTCGCGGACGCCCAGCCGGCCATCAGGCTGCCGAGCACGCCGACGCCCATCACCGCGAGCGCGAAGAAGATGCCGGCGTCGACGACCTGGCCGACGGCGCCCTCGCTGGGGCCGATCGGGATCGCGACGAGCACGAGGAGGTACGGGAGGAGGGCGACGGCCGGCGCGAGCTGGAAGATCCGCCGGTCCGCGTCCTTCGGGACGACGTCCTCCTTCTGCGCGAACTTCACGCCGTCGGCGACGAGCTGGGCCCAGCCGTGGAAACCGCCGGCGTACATGGGACCGAGGCGGCCCTGCATGTGGGCCATGACCTTGTGCTCGGTCTGCCCGACGACGAGCGGCAGCACGAGGAACACGGCGAAGACGACGAGCAGCCGGAGGGCGACGTCGAGTACGTCGTTCACGCGGGATCGCCTCCGGCGGGGGTGGTGGGGTCGGTGTCGCGTTGGGGGGCGGGGGCGCCCTCGGTGACGGCGGGGGCGGACTCCGTGGCCGGTTCGGCCGGGGTGTCCGGCTTCGGCGGGGCGGGGGGCTCCTCGTCGAAGGCCGGGGTGGCGTGGTGCCACGGGGCGTCCGAGCTGCGGGTACGCGGAGTCGCCGGGCCGGCGGGCGCGGGGCCGCCCGGGCCCGCCGCCTGGCTCGCGGAGCCGTCGGCCGCCGACCGGGAACGGCGCGGCGGGCGCGCGGGCGCGGCGGGCGGGGCGTCAGCGGTCGGCTCGGCAGCCGGAGCGGTCGGAGCCGGAGCGGTCGGTTCGGCAGCCGGAGCGGTCCGCTCGGGAGTCGTGGTGTCCGTCGCCGGGGGTGTGCTTCCCGGCTCCGGAGTCGGAGTGTCCGCCGCCGGAACCGTCGTGTCCGATGCGGGGGTCGCCTGGCTCGCCGAGCCGTCCGCCGCCGAGCGGGAGCGGCGCGGCGGGCGCGCCGCGGCCGTCGGGGTGTCCGGGCCGGTCGGTTCCTCCGTGCCCTTCGGCTCCGTCTGGCTCGCCGAGCCCTCCGTCACCGAGCGGGAGCGGCGCGGCGGGCGCGCCGCCGCCGTCGGGGTGTCCGGGACCGTCGGCTCCGGCTGGCTCGTCGAGCCTTCCGTCACCGAGCGGGTGCGGCGCGCCGGGCGGTCGCCCGCCGTCGCTCGGGCCGGGCGGGTCGGGGCCGGGGGGAGCTGGCCCTTCAGGGGGCCCCACTCGTTGGGGTCCGGGACGCCCGGCGGGAGCATCTGGCGGCGCTTCGGGCCGCCGCCGTCGTGGGACTCGCCCGGTTCCTTCGCACCCGGCCACGCCTTCGCGACCCGGGCCGCGAGGACGAAGTCCTTGCGCAGCGGGTGGCCCTCGAAGTTCTCGGGGAGAAGCAGCGGCACCAGGTGCGGGTGGCCCTCGAAGGCCACGCCGAACATCTCGTGGGTCTCGCGCTCGTGCCAGCCCGCCCCCGCGTACACCTCGATCGCGGTGGGCAGCACCGGCGCCTCGTGCGGGACGGTCGTGCGCAGCAGGAGGCGGCGCGGGCGGCCCCCGGACAGGGACACGACGTGCGCGCAGACCCGGAAGCCCGTGCCCGGCTCGTCCACCGCGCTCAGCCAGTCGAAGTACGTGCAGCCCAGCTCGTCGCGGGCGGTCGTGAGCGCCGTGATCCAGGAGGCCGGCGGGACGTCGACCGTCAGCAGGTCGTACGCCCGCTCCGCCGTCGCCTCCTCGCCGAAGATCTCCGTGACGGCGTCCGGGAGGGAGTCGTACCCGTTCACCGGTTGCCTCCCGGCGGCGGGACCAGGGGGCTCGTCAGCTGGGAGACCGACGCGGCGGTCGCGTACCGCTCCGCCAGGCTCTCCCGCGCGATCTTCTCCTGGAGCTTGAGGATGCCCTGGAGCAGCGCTTCGGGGCGGGGCGGGCAGCCCGGTACGTACACGTCGACCGGGATGATCTGGTCGACGCCCTTGGTGACCGAGTACGAGTCCCAGTAGGGCCCGCCGCAGTTGGAGCAGGCGCCGAAGGAGATGACGTACTTCGGCTCCGGCATCTGCTCGTAGAGCCGCTTCACGGCCGGTGCCATCTTGTCCGTCACCGTGCCCGAGACGATCATCAGGTCGGCCTGGCGCGGGCCGGGCGCGAAGGGGATCACGCCGAGCCGGATGAAGTCGTGCCGGGCCATCGACGCGGCGATGAACTCGATCGCGCAGCAGGCGAGCCCGAAGTTGAAGACCCACAGGCTGTAGCGGCGGCCCCAGTTCAGGACCACCTTCATCGGCTCGGGGGCGAGGCGCGCGAGCGTCCCCAGCTTCGGGGCCGGCAGGGGTGTGGGCAGGGGTGTTACGTCCATGCCAGGACGCCCTTCTTGTACGCGTAGAGCAGCCCCACGGCCAGGAAGCCGAGGAAGACGAACATCTCGACCAGGGTCGCGGCGCCGAAGCCGGGCGCGGCGAAGACCGTCGCCCAGGGGAAGAGGAAGATCGAGTCGACGGCGAAGACGACGTAGAGGAAGGCGTACACGTAGTAGCGGACCTGGGTGTGGGCCCAGCCCTCCCCCACGGGGTCGACGCCGCACTCGTACGTCAGGAGTTTCTCGGGCGTCGGCACGACGGGCCGGAGCAGCCGGCCCGCGCCGAACGCCACGGCGACGAAGAGCACGCCGACGACGGCGAGCAGTCCGACGACGGAATACGTCTGGAAGTAGTCCGCCGCGTCGGCCGCGACAACGGTCGGTTCCCGCACGTCCGCCCCTCGGTCTCGGTGTCTCATGAGTCACTTCTGTACGGTCGCGAGTCTAGGCCCTGCTAAAGGGACCGTAAGCAGTCGCGTACGCGCTCCCGCACCGGGTCCCGTACGGGCTCCCGCGCGCCTCCCCTACGGCGGCACCCGGTGTGCCCGTACCACCCCGTCAGGGTCCGGGTGGGGATATCCCCCCTCACGCTCACCGACCTCCCCCATGGCGTCGCGCACCGCCCGACCGGCAGTCTGGGGACCATGACCGCTGATCACGGCGCCGCCGCCGCCTCGCCTCCCCGCAAGCGCACCGCCTACGGGAAGGAGACCTGGAAGGAGATCGCCTTCCTGCTCTCCAACCTCTTCACGACGCTGGCCGGTTTCGTCTACGCGGTCGTGAGCGTGCTCCTCGGCGTCGGTCTCTCGGTCACCGTGATCGGGCTTCCGCTGCTCGCGCTCGGGCTCGGCGGCGCGCGGCTCATCGGCCGTTCGGAGCGCGCCCGGGCGCGCGGGCTGCTCGGGGTGAAGGTCGCCGAGCCGTCCCCGCTGCCGCGGCACCGCGGTTTCTTCGGCTGGCTGTGGGGCTCGCTGAAGGACCCGGTGGCCTGGCGGACCCAGCTGTACGGGCTGATCCGGCTGCCCTGGGGCATCCTGACGTTCACGGTGGGCCTGGTCTCGCTCCTCGTCCTCTGGCCCGTGCTCCCCTTCCTGTCCCGGGGCCTGGCCAACGCCGACCGGGGGATGGTCCGGGGGCTCCTCTCGCCCTCCGACGAGCTGGAGCGGCGGATCGCCGAGCTGGAGTCGGACCGGGGCGTGGTCGTCGACACCGCCGCGGCCGACCTGCGGCGCATCGAGCGCGATCTGCACGACGGCGCGCAGGCCCGGCTCGTCGCCCTCGCGATGGGGCTCGGGCTGGCGAAGGAGAAGCTCCTCGACGACCCGGAGGGGGCGGCGGCGATGGTCGACGAGGCCCACGGCGAGGTGAAGCTCGCGCTCCAGGAGCTGCGGGACCTCGCCCGGGGCATCCACCCGGCGGTCCTCACCGACCGGGGGCTGAGCGCCGCGCTCTCCTCGGTCTCGGCGCGCTGCACGGTGCCGGTGAAGGTGACCGTCGACCTGGCGGAACGTCCGGCGGAGGCGATCGAGGGCATCGCGTACTTCACGGTGTCGGAGCTGCTCCAGAACGTCTCCAAGCACGCGCGTGCCCGGACGGCGTCGGTGGAGGTGTGGCGGACCGGTGAGCGGCTGATGCTCCGGGTCCACGACGACGGGACGGGCGGGGCGAGCTTCGACGGCGGCACGGGGCTCGCGGGGCTCGCGGAGCGGCTCGGCGCGGTGGACGGCCTGCTGGTCGTGGACTCGCCGGCGGGCGGCCCGACGACGGTCACGGCGGAACTGCCGTGGCGCTCGCGGCCGGCCGCGTGAGGCCTTGTGCGCGTGGGCTTGTGGGGGTCTCGGGGCCTGTAGGGGTCCTGCGAGCCCGTAAGGGGCCTGCGAACCCGGTAGGGGTCCGAGCACCCGTAAGGGGTCGGCGCACCCGTAGGGGCCCGAGAACCCGTAAGGGCCCTGCGCACCCGTAGTGGCCCTAGCACCCGTACCCCGCCCCTCCCCCGCCCCCCAGGTAGGGAAAACCCCCGCCCGTAGACGCCCACCCGCCTCATGGTCCGGCGGGGCCCGGGACGGAACCCTGGAACACGTAAGCCCGCCCCTCCCCAGCCCGCCCCTCCCCGAGCAGAGAAGGACCCCGCGATGGCCTCCCACCGACTCCCCGCCGCGATCCGCGCGCCGTTCGAGGCCCGCACCTGGCGTGCCCTCCTCCACGTGCTGATCGGGCTGCCGCTCAGCGTCTGCTGGTTCGCGCTCTCCATCGCGTTCGTGTCGGCCGGCGCCGGGCTGCTGATCACCTTCCTCGGGATCCCGATCCTGGCCGGGGCGCTCGCGATGTGCCGGGGCTTCGGCGCGGTGGAGCGGGCCAGGGCGCGCGGGCTGCTCGATCTCGACGTGCGGGCGCCGGAGCCGGTGCGGGGCCGGACGGGCGGGGCGTTCTCCTGGATGGGCGCGATGCTGAAGAGCGGGGCGTCCTGGCGGCACCTGCTGTACGCGGTGCTGCACATGCCGTGGGCGGTGTTCTCGTTCTCGGTGACCGTGGCGTTCTTCTCCTGGGGCTGGAGCCTCTTCACGTACCCGCTGTGGCAGTGGGTCTTCCCGATGTACGCGGGGCAGGACGGCCTCCAGCTGTACGGCGACGGCTCCCACGACTTCTACCTGGACTCCCCCTTCGAGATCGCCGTCACCAGCCTCGTCGGCCTGCTGTTCGTGATGGCCGGCCCGTGGCTGCTGCGCGGTTTCGTCGCCGTCGACCGGCTGCTCGTCTCCGGGCTGCTCGGCCCGTCCCGCCTCGCCTCCCGCGTGACGGAGCTGGAGTCGGACCGGGGCGTGGTCGTCGACACCGCCGCGGCCGACCTGCGGCGCATCGAGCGCGATCTGCACGACGGCGCGCAGGCCCGGCTCGCGGCGCTCGCCATGGATCTGGGGCTCGCGAAGGAGAAGCTCGCGGAGGACCCGCAGGCGGCGGCGGTGCTGGTCGACGAGGCGCACGGCGAGGTGAAGCTCGCGCTCCAGGAGCTGCGGGACCTCGCCCGGGGCATCCACCCGGCGGTCCTCACCGACCGGGGGCTCGACGCGGCGCTGTCGGCGGTGGCCTCGCGGTGCGCGGTGCCAGTGTCGGTGGACGTGGACCTGCCGGCCCGGCCGGTGCCCGCGATCGAGGGGATCGCGTACTTCGCGGTGTCGGAGCTGCTCCGGAACGTCACGGCGCACGCGCGGGCGCGGCGGGCCTGGGTGGACGTGTGGCGCACCGGGGACCGGCTGATGCTCCAGGTGCGGGACGACGGCGTGGGCGGCGCGGAGGTGGCCGCCGGGCGGAGCCTGGAGCGGCTGTCGGACCGGATCGGCGCGGTGGACGGGGTCCTGGCGGTGGACTCGCCGGCGGGCGGTCCGACGACGGTGACGGTCGAACTGCCCTGGCGGGCGTGACCGCCTGCGACGGACCGACCACCCGGGGCCTCGTGCCCCGGGGCGGTCTCCGTTCCTTCCCGCCCACAGCCCCGTAAGGCCCCCGACCCTGCGATGCTGGCCCGGTCGCAGCGAGAGTCGGACAACGGGGCAATGGAGGCAGTACGGCGTGGGTGTGCAAGACGTGGCGAGTCGGGTTCGGGTGGTCATCGCCGAGGATTCGGTGCTGTTGCGGGAGGGGCTGACCAGGCTCCTGACCGATCTGGGGCACGAGGTCGTGGCCGGTGTGGGGGACGGTGAGGCGCTCGTCGAGACCGTCGCCGGGCTCGCGTCCGAGGGCGCGCTGCCGGACGTGGTGGTGGCGGACGTGCGGATGCCGCCGACGCACACCGACGAGGGGGTCCGGGCGGCGGTGCGGCTGCGCAAGGAGCATCCGGGACTGGGGGTGCTGGTGCTGTCGCAGTACGTGGAGGAGCAGTACGCCACCGAACTCCTGGCCGGTTCCAGCCGGGGTGTGGGCTATCTGCTGAAGGACCGGGTCGCGGAGGTCCGTGAGTTCGTGGACGCGGTCGTGCGGGTCGCCGGGGGCGGTACGGCGCTGGACCCCGAGGTGGTGCAGCAGCTGCTGGGCCGGAGCCGTCAGCAGGACGTGCTGGCGAACCTGACCCCGCGCGAGCGGGAGGTCCTGGGTCTGATGGCGGAGGGCCGGACGAACTCGGCCATCGCGAAAGCGCTGGTCGTGAGCGACGGCGCGGTGGAGAAGCACATCAGCAACATCTTCCTGAAGCTGGGCCTCTCGCCGAGTGACGGCGATCACCGCCGGGTACTGGCGGTGTTGACGTATCTGAAATCCTGACGATCTGACACTCTATCAGATCACACGGAGAACGGAGGGCCGACCGGCCGCGTCCGAGGGTCCTAGATCCAAAGGATGAGGCGGAATCCGACTTTCCGGAACACTCCGGGTGGCGACAGAACGTGACGATTCAGGGCAAGAGGGCGTCTCAAAAAGAGGTCCACGATGTGAGAAGTCCCGGGAGGGCCCTCCTTACCGTCGTAGGGTGGGCCTCGGGACGGACGGTGATCGGCCGACCGCATCCCGAGCCTTCTCCCGCCTCCGGCGGAGAGTCCCCTTGCCGCGAGGGAGGTCCAGTTCAGTGACCAGCCAGGTCAGTAGCGAGGCCGGTGAGGCCCTGCTCGGGGAGCAGCGCAGCGCCCCGGCGAAGCCGCACCACGGCACCGAGAAGGAAGTGCGCCGGCTCGACCGGGTGATCATCCGCTTCGCGGGTGACTCCGGCGACGGCATGCAGCTCACGGGTGACCGGTTCACCTCGGAGACGGCGTCCTTCGGGAACGACCTCTCCACGCTGCCGAACTTCCCGGCCGAGATCCGGGCACCCGCCGGAACCCTGCCGGGCGTCTCGTCCTTCCAGCTGCACTTCGCCGACCACGACATCCTGACGCCGGGCGACGCCCCGAACGTGCTGGTCGCGATGAACCCCGCCGCCCTCAGGGCGAACATCGGGGACGTGCCGCGCGGTGGCGAGATCATCGTCAACACCGACGAGTTCGCCAAGCGCGCCATGGCGAAGGTCGGATACGCGACCTCGCCCCTCGAAGACGGTTCGCTGGACGGCTACCGGGTCCACCCGGTGCCGCTCACCACGCTGACCGTCGAGGCCCTCAAGGACTTCGGCCTCTCCCGGAAGGAGGCCGAGCGCTCCAAGAACATGTTCGCGCTCGGGCTGCTGTCCTGGATGTACCACCGGCCGACCGAGGGCACCGAGACGTTCCTGCGGCAGAAGTTCGCCAAGAAGCCCGCCATCGCGGAGGCGAACATCGTCGCCTTCCGGGCCGGCTGGAACTTCGGCGAGACCACCGAGGACTTCGCCGTCTCGTACGAGATCGCCCCGGCGACCCGTGCCTTCCCCACCGGCACCTACCGGAACATCTCGGGGAACCTGGCCCTGTCGTACGGCCTGGTCGCCGCCTCCCGTCAGGCCGACCTGCCGCTCTACCTGGGCTCGTACCCCATCACCCCGGCCTCGGACATCCTCCACGAGCTGTCCCGGCACAAGAACTTCGGCGTGCGCACCTTCCAGGCCGAGGACGAGATCGCCGGCATCGGCGCCGCGCTCGGCGCGGCCTTCGGCGGTTCGCTGGCCGTGACGACGACCTCCGGCCCCGGTGTGGCGCTCAAGTCGGAGACCATCGGCCTCGCGGTCTCCCTGGAGCTGCCGCTGCTGATCGTCGACATCCAGCGCGGCGGCCCGTCCACGGGCCTGCCGACCAAGACCGAGCAGGCCGACCTCCTCCAGGCCATGTACGGCCGCAACGGCGAGGCGCCGGTGCCGGTCGTCGCCCCGAGGACGCCCGCCGACTGCTTCGACGCGGCGATCGAGGCCGCCCGGATCGCGCTCACGTACCGCACACCGGTCTTCCTGCTCTCCGACGGCTACCTCGCCAACGGCTCCGAGCCCTGGCGGATCCCGGACGTCGACGAACTGCCCGACCTGCGGACGCGGTTCGCCACCGGGCCGAACCACACGCTCGACGACGGCACCGAGGTCTTCTGGCCGTACAAGCGCGACCCGGAGACCCTGGCCCGCCCCTGGGCGGTGCCCGGCACCCCCGGTCTCGAACACCGCATCGGCGGCATCGAGAAGCAGGACGGCACCGGCAACATCTCGTACGACCCCGCGAACCACGAGTTCATGGTCCGCACCCGGCAGGCCAAGATCGACGGGATCGACGTCCCCGACATCGAGGTCGACGACCCGGACGGCGCGGCCACCCTGGTCCTCGGCTGGGGTTCCACCTACGGGCCCATCACGGCGGCCGTCCGCCGCCTCAGGGTCGCGGGCCACCCCATCGCCCAGGCCCACCTGCGCCACCTCAACCCCTTCCCGAAGAACCTCGGGGAGGTCCTGGAGCGGTACGAGAAGGTCGTCGTCCCCGAGATGAACCTCGGCCAGCTCGCCACCCTCGTCCGGGCGAAGTACCTCGTCGACGCCCGCAGCCACACCCAGGTCAACGGGATGCCGTTCAAGGCCGAGCAGCTCGCCGCCGCTCTCAAGGAGGCCATCGATGCCTGAGCCCCTCCTCAACCTGGTGCCCAGGGCCGAGGCGCAGCAGACCATGAAGGACTTCAAGTCCGACCAGGAGGTCCGCTGGTGCCCGGGCTGCGGTGACTACGCCGTCCTCGCCGCCGTCCAGGGCTTCATGCCCGAACTGGGCCTGGCGAAGGAGAACATCGTCTTCGTCTCCGGCATCGGCTGCTCCTCCCGCTTCCCGTACTACATGAACACCTACGGGATGCACTCGATCCACGGCCGCGCCCCGGCCATCGCGACCGGTCTCGCCACCTCGCGCCGCGACCTGTCGGTGTGGGTGGTGACCGGCGACGGCGACGCGCTCTCCATCGGCGGCAACCACCTCATCCACGCCCTCCGCCGCAACGTGAACCTGAAGATCCTGCTCTTCAACAACCGGATCTACGGGCTCACCAAGGGCCAGTACAGCCCCACCTCCGAGGTCGGCAAGATCACCAAGTCGACCCCGATGGGCTCCCTGGACGCGCCCTTCAACCCGGTGTCGCTGGCGCTCGGCGCGGAGGCCTCCTTCGTGGCCCGTACGGTCGACTCCGACCGCAAGCACCTCACCGAGGTGCTGCGGCAGGCCGCCCAGCACAACGGCACGGCGCTCGTGGAGATCTACCAGAACTGCAACATCTTCAACGACGGCGCCTTCGAGGTCCTGAAGGACAAGGACCAGGCCAGGGAAGCCGTCATCCGCCTCGAACACGGGCAGCCGATCCGCTTCGGCGCCGAGAACGAGAAGGGCGTCGTCCGCGACCAGGCCACCGGCGACCTCCAGGTCGTCACGGTCACCCCGGAGAACGAGTCCCGGATCCTCGTCCACGACGCCCACGGCGCCTCCCCCACCACCGCCTTCGCCCTCTCCCGCCTCGCCGACCCCGACACCCTCCACCAGACACCCATCGGGGTCTTCAGGTCGGTGGACCGGCCGGTCTACGACACGCTGATGGCGGATCAGCTGGAGACGGCCGTGGAGCAGCAGGGCAAGGGCGATCTGAGCCGGCTCCTCGCGGGCAACGACACCTGGACCGTGGTCGGCTGACACCGCGCCACCGAGGGGGCCCGGTCCGCACCGCGGACCGGGCCCTCTCATGTGCCCGCCGCCTCCCGCGCCTTCCTGGCGGCGGTGTCGTCCCTGGTCGCCTTGAGGTAGCCGCCGAGGAAGCGGGGCGCGCCCCGCTCGATCCGGTGGACGTAGACCTGATCGGTGAACCGGTAGACGTTCGCCCGGTCGAAGCCGTACGTCTTGGCCACCCCCCGGTACGTGAGTTCCCGCAGCCGCCGGGTCAGCGCGCCCCGCTCCACGGCGAGCCCGTCCCGCACCAGCCGCGCCATCGCCTCGGCGACGGCGAGCACCACGTCGTACGCCTCGGCCGCGTACCGGTCGACCGGTGCCGCGCCGGACAGCCCCCACCGCTTCCGGTACGCGGCGGTGAAGTCCTTCGCGGTGGGCGTCAGGGCCGGGTCGACGTAGCTGGTGCCGAAGACCCACCCCTCGGCGGCGGGGCCCGCGACCTCCAGGAACTCCGGTTCGAGGGCGTACTCGACGGCGCCGCGGAGGCCCTTGAAGCCCTGGGCCGCGAGTTCCCTGGCGCAGAGTCCGGCCCGGCGCGGCGAGAGGCCCGCGTAGAAGAGGCCCTCCGCGTCCGCCGCCAGTGCGGCGCGGACGACGGGGCCGAAGTCCTCGGTGCCGGCGGCCGTCCGGAGGCGGGTGACGGTGACCCGTGCGCCGTCGAAGGTCTCCTGGGCGGACACGGCGGAGTACCAGGCGTAGGTGCCCGCCGCCCGGTCCTCGACGACCGCGACCCTGCGTTGCCCGCGGACGACGGCGAGCGTCGAGAAGCCCAGCTGGAGCATGTCGCGCGGCGGACGCATCTCGAAGTAGGAGGGTGCGTGCGCGACCTGCGGGATCCGCTCGAACTCGATGCCGGTGGCCACGCACGCGTACACGAGGGCGTGGCGCTGGTAGGTCTCGGCAGCGGTGAGGGCGACCTCGGGGGTGGTCGGCCCGAGGACGGCGAGGACCGAGCGGTCCCTGCCGAAGGCCTCGGCCGCGGCGGCGGCCCGGCGCGGGTCGCCGGCGTCGTCACGGACCTTCACCGCGAGGTCGAACGGCCGCCCGGCGCGGGCGTTGAAGGCCTCCACGGCGAGGCGAACACCCCGCTCCTGGCCCCGTCCCGCGTCCTTCCGGGCGCCGCTCAGATCGGTCTGGACGCCGATCGTGTACGTGGTGAGCGGCCGGGGCGGACCGCCCGTACCGGTGGCCGTGCCCGGGGAGCGGGTCATCAGCCAGGCGGCGAGGCCGCCCGTACCAGCGACGGCCGCCGCCGACCCGAGGGTCAACATCCGCCGCCGCGAGGGGCCTTGGGGCGGTTCCTCGGGCACGAGCACGGTCGGTTCGGCGACCGGCAGGTCGAGGACCCGTGAGGAGCGGTGGGCGATCAGGGTGGGCAGGCCGTCCGGCAGCCAGTCGCCCGCGGGCCCCTCGGCGTCCCCGAGTTCGTCCCGTACCTCCGCCGCCGTGGGCCGGTCCGCCGGGTCCTTCGCCAGGCAGGCCTCGACCAGCGGCCGGATCGTGTCCGGCACTTCGGCGAGGTCGGGTTCCTCGTGGACGGCCCGGTAGACGACGGCCGCGACCCCGCCGGTGCCGAAGGGGCGTTCGCCGGTGAGCGCGTACGCGAGGACGCAGCCGAGCGAGAACACGTCGGCGGCCGGCCCGACATCGCCGGAACCGGCGACCCCGGCCTGTTCGGGGGCGAGGAAGCCGGGGGTGCCGATCATCGCGTCGGTGGCCGTCAGGGCGGTCGCCCCGGCGGTACGGGCGATGCCGAAGTCGATGAGCCGGGGCCCGTCGAGGGCGAGCAGGACGTTCCCCGGCTTGACGTCCCGGTGGACCAGCCCGGCCGCGTGCATCCCGGCGAGCGCGGAGGCGAGCCGGGCGCCCAGGGCGCAGACGGTCGCCTCGGGCAGGGCGCCGTGCAGGCCCACCGCCTCGGCGAGCGAGGGCCCCGGCACGTACTCGGTCGCCAGCCACGGTTCCCGGGCCTCCGGGGCCGCGTCCAGGACGCGCACGACCCAGCGTCCGGTGACGCGCTCGGCGGCGCGGGCCTCGCGGCGGAAGCGCTCCCGGAACCCAGGGTCGGTGGCGTGCTCGGCGCGGATCAGCTTGAGCGCGGCGAGCGCCCCGCCTGCGGAGCGGGCGAGGTAGACCACGCCCATGCCGCCCGCGCCGAGCCGGCCGAGGAGGCGGTACCCGGCGACGGCCGAAGGGTCGCCCTTGCCCAGCGGTTTCACGGGTCAGGCCCTCCCGGCCTTCTTCGGCTTCTTCGGCGGCCCGGCGGGCGCGAACTCCAGCGGCTTGTAGCGGCCGTTCTCGACGACGTACACGAAGGTGCTGATTCCGGCCAGGTTGCCGTCCTCGCCGAAGGCGTAACCGCCCATGACCCCCTGGTACTCGGCCGCCCGCAGCAGGGGCGTGAGGGTGGTGCGGTCGGGGCGCTTCCCGCCCCTGGCCGCCTTCTCGACCTGCTCGGCGAGGAGGCTGGTGACGTCGTACGCCTCACCCGTGTAGAAGTCCGGGACCCTGCCGTACGCCTTCCGGTGGGCGGCCACCAGCCCCGCCGCCTCCTTCCGGGTGGTGGGGTCGACGACCGGTGCGCCGACGATCCAGCCCTCGGCCGCCCTCCCCGCGCCCTCGATGAACTCGGGCCCGAAGACATGCTGGCCCGCGGCGCGCGTGCCGGTGAAGCCGAGGGCGTCGAGCTCCTTCGCCGCCCGGACCGCGCTCGGGGCGAGACCGGCGTGGACGTACGCGTCGATGCCCGCCTCGACCATCTCGCCGAGGACCTGCTCCAGCCGCTTGGCCCCGGCCGGGATCACCCGGGGCAGGGGGGTGATCCCAGCCTGCTCGAAGGCGAACTTCGCGGAGACGGCGCACTGCCAGGCGTAGGGGTCGTCGGTGCGTTCCTGGAGGAGGCCGGGCCGGACGGTACGGGCCCTGGCCTCGACGTAGTAGGTGAGGAACATGCTGGCGTAGGAGTGGGTGTTGCAGGCCCGCAGCAGGCTCGTGCCCTGCGACATCGTGGGCCTGATCAGCAGGTTCAGACCGGCGGAGACGGTGATGACCGGCAGCCGGGCCTCGTCGTAGGCGGGCAGCGAGACGTATCCCGCGTAGTCGGAGGTGGGGCCGATGATGCCGAGGACGTCGGGGTCGCGGGTCAGGGCGCGGGCGGCGGCGAGCGCGCGGCGCCGGTCGCCGCCGTCGTCGGAGACCTTCACGTCGAGCATGAACGGCTTGTCCTCACGGGAGTTGAACCGTTCGACGGCGAGCCGGACGCCCCGCTCCTGGGCCCGGCCGACGCCCTTGCCGGGTCCCGTCAGGTCGGCCTGGACGCCGATGGTCCACCGCCGGGCCCTCGGCGGCGCGGGCTTCTCCGGCCCGTCGTCGCCTCCGCCGAAAGCGGCCCAGGCGGTCACGCCGCCGCCCGTGGCGAGCACGCCGCCGCCGGCGAGGAGCAGGAAGCCGCGGCGGCTCCTCGCCGGTGGCGCGGCGGGCTCCCCGGGCGCCTCGGTGGCGTCGATCGCGGGCAGGGCGAGCATCCGGGCGGAGCGTTCGGCGATGGTCCGGACGACGGGGGCGGGCAGCCAGCCCGCGCCGTCGCCGGGGGTGTCCTCGACGAGCCGTACGCCGGCCCCGGCGGCCGTCGGCCGGGCGGCCGGGTCCTTGGCGAGGCAGGCCCGGACGAGGTCGAGCAGCCCCTCGGGCACGCCGGTGAGGTCCGGTTCGTCGTGGACGGTCCGGTACATCAGGGCGTCCACGGCGCCGGTGCCGAAGGGCGCGCGGCCGGTGGCCGCGTACGCGAGGAGGCAGCCGAGCGCGAAGACGTCGGCGGGCGGGCCGATGGCGTCGGCCCGGGCCTCGGCCTGCTCGGGGGCGAGGAAGCCGGGGGTGCCGACGACCATGCCGGTGGCGGTGAGGGCGGTCTCCCCGGTGGCGCGGGCGATGCCGAAGTCGATGAGGCGCGGGCCGTCGACGGCGAGGAGGACGTTGCCCGGTTTGACGTCCCGGTGGACGATCCCGGCCGTGTGCACGGCGGCGAGGGCGCGGGCGACGGACCAGCCGAGGAGGCGGACGCTCCGCTCGGGCAGCGGACCGTGCGCGGTGACGGCCTCGTGGAGGGAGGGCCCGGCGACGAAGGCGGTGGCCATCCAGGGCTCGGGGGCGTCGGGGTCGGCGCCGGTGACGGGGACCGCCCAGGGGCTGGAGACCCGGCGGGCGGCCTCGACCTCACGGCGGAACCGGTCCCGGAAGTCGGGCTGGTCGGCCCGGTCCGCATGAGTGACCTTGACGGCGGCGAGCTCGCCGTCGGCGGTGCGGCCCAGATAGACGACCCCCATGCCACCGGCACCGAGCCGCCCGAGAAGCCGGTAGGAGGCGATGACGGAGGGATCGGAGGGGAGGAGGGGCTGGAGGTCGCCGGGGCGGGGAGGGACGGAGGGGCCGGGAGGGGCGGGGAGCGGGGGAGGCGGGGCGGGGGTGGGAGCGGTCGGGGCGGTAGGGGTAGGGCCGGTAGGGGGCGACCCGGAGGGGATCGGCCTGGAAGGGACAGACCCGGAAGGGACAGACCCGGAAGGGGCAGACCCGGAGGGGATCGGCCCGGAAGGCGTGGTCGGCCCCGCACCCGGCGCAGACGCCGGCTCAGGCAGCGGCCTGGACCCGGGCTGCGTGGGCTCGGAAGGCCTGGACCCGGAAGGCCTGGACCCGGAAGGCGTGGACCCGGGCGGCGGCGTCGGCCCCGGGGGCATGTCGGAGCTCATCAGCGGCCCTTCAGCTGGGACTCGACGCGGTTGAGCATGGTGACCCAGGCCTTGGCCGTGGCCGTGCTCAGGTCGGCTTCGGTGTGGCCCGGTCCGCCCCTGACGGAGGCCGCGACCGTCACCTGGCCCACGCGGCCCTGGGCCCAGCCGTAGTAGTGCTCGCCCCCGACCGCGTCGTCGACGAACCTGCCGCGCTCGTTGATGGAGTCCTCCGCGACGATGTCCCCGGCGCTCCCGGGGTCCCCGAGGGACATCAGCCGGACGATCCGCTCGCCCGCCCGCAGCGTCTGCTCGGGGCAGCGCAGCACCTCCTCCAGGCTCTGGGACATCTCCCAGTCCGCGTCGTCCGCCGTGCGGTGGACGGTGACGGTCGCCGTGACCCGGACGCGTCCCCTGCCGCCCGCCGCCGGTATCTCGCTGTGGGCGGTGACGCTGGAGAGCACGTCGGCGGGCAGGGAACCGGCCTCCCAGACACAGGTCGGGGAGAGGACCGGCCAGGAGTCCCCGGCGCTCGGATAGGGCTCGCTCTCGACGTAGTCGGGCCCCCAGGCGCCCGGCCCCGCGACGACGGCGCGGGCGAGGCGCTCGGCCTCGGCCCGGGTCTTCGGCGTCCGGGCGGGATCGGGCGTGAAGGCGTAGGCGGTGGGCGCGGGCGTGGCGGCCGGGTCAGCGGCCGACGCGGACGCCGGGGCCGGGGACGCCGGGGCCCGGGACGCCGTACCGCCGCCCCCGCCGCCCGGCTTCCCGTCGCCCCCTCCCCCGCCGGAGCAGCCCGCCAGCACGAGCCCGGCCGTCAGCACGGCCCCACAGGCGCGCAAGGATCTTCCGTACGTCACGCGTCCCCCACCCCACGTCCACAGAACCTCCGAACCGAGGGAGATCGTACGCAGGAGAGGACCAACTCACCCCGCCCACCACATCATTGGGACGAAGCGGTGGCATTCGCTCGATGCCCCGCGGCCTCGCGGCGGGCCTCGTCGTAGCGGGCGCGGGCCTCCTCGACCTCCGGGACCCGGAGGTCGGTCCAGCGGGCGAGCTCCCAGACCTGGCGGGCGGCCTCCTCGCCGAGGGCGGTGAGGCTGTAGTCGACGCGGGGCGGGATGACGGGCTTGGCGTCGCGGTGGACGAAGCCGTCGCGCTCCAGGGTCTGGAGGGTCTGGGTGAGCATCTTCTCGCTGACCCCGCCGACGTGCCGCCGCAGCTCGCTGAAGCGGTACGAGCGCTCCCGCAGCGAGATCAGGATCAGCACGCCCCAGCGGCTGGTGACGTGCTCGAGGACGAGCCGGGCCGGGCACTGGGCGCCGTCGACACCGGCGAGCAGACTCTTCGGTTCCTCACTTACTCCCATACCAGTACCTTACTTCAAAGTGGGTACTTACGAAAGGAAAGTGCCCGACGTACGGTGAGTACCGGTGAGCGCCCCACCCGTCCGAGCCCACCGCACCCCGCCCCACCGGAAAAGGAAGCCGCATCATGAGCATCGTCGTCACCGGAGCCACCGGCCAGCTCGGCCACCTCGTCGTCGAGAGCCTCCTCGCGACCGTCCCCGCCGAGTCCGTCGTCGCCGTCGTCCGGAACAAGGAGAAGGCGGCCGGCCTCGCGGAGCGCGGTGTCACGCTGCGGATCGCCGACTACAGCCGGCCGGAGACCCTCGCGGAGGCCTTCGAGGCCGGCGACCGGGTGCTCCTGGTCTCGGGCAGCGAGGTCGGGCAGCGCGTGCCCCAGCACGCCGCCGTGATCGCCGCGGCCAAGGCCGCGGGCGTCGCCCAGCTCGCGTACACCGGCGTCCTCGGCGGCCCGGAGGCCGACTTCGACCTCGCCGCCGAGCACCGGGAGACCGAGCGGCTGATCCTCGCCTCCGGGCTGCCGTACACCTTCCTCCGCAACGGCTGGTACTCCGAGAACTACACCGCCAACCTCGCCCCCGTCCTGGCCCACGGCGCCGTCGTCTCCAACGCCGGCGAGGGCCGGATCGCCTCCGCGACCCGCGCCGACTACGCCGCCGCCGCGGCCGCCGTCCTGACGGGCCCGGCCGAGGAGCACCTGAACAAGGCGTACGAGCTGAGCGGCGACACCGCCTGGTCGCTCGCCGAGTACGCCGCCGAGGTCGGCTCCCGGTCCGGCCGGGAGATCACGTACAGCAACGTGCCCGCCGAGGCCCACCTCGCGATCCTGACCGACGCCGGGGTCCCGCCCTTCTTCGCCGCGATCCTCGTCGACGTCGACCGGGCCATCGAGCGCGGCGCGCTCGCCCGGCGGACCGGCGACCTGGCCCGGCTGATCGGCCGCCCGACCACCCCGATCGCCGAGACGATCAAGGAAGCGCTCGCCGCCTCCTGAAGCGACTCCCGAAGCGACTCCGGGACCGCCCCCGGACCGCCTCCCCGCCGTCATGACCGTATTGCGGTACGGGCATGACAACCCGCCCGGTGCGGCGCTACCTTCGACAGGACAGCGCGGCGCAGGGCGGGAGGTCCGGTGAAGACGGATAACGAGGAACGAGCAGGATTGCTCTACGGGATCGGCGCCTACGGCATGTGGGGACTGGTCCCGCTCTTCTGGCCGCTCCTCAAGCCCGCCGGGGCGGTCGAGATCCTCGCCCACCGGATGGTGTGGTCGCTGGCCTTCGTCGCCCTCGCGCTGCTCGCCGTACGCCGCTGGGGCTGGATGCGCGAGCTCGTCCGCAGCCCGCGCAAGCTCGGCCTGATCACCGTCGCCGCCGCCGTCATCACGGTGAACTGGGGCCTCTACATCTGGTCCGTCAACACGGGCCACGTCGTCGAGGCCTCCCTCGGCTACTTCATCAATCCGCTCGTCACCATCGCCCTCGGCGTCCTCGTCCTCCAGGAACGACTGCGCCCCGCGCAGTGGGCGGCGGTCGGCGTCGGCTTCGCCGCCGTCCTGGTCCTCGCGATCGGCTACGGCAAGCCGCCCTGGATCTCGCTCACCCTCGCCTTCTCCTTCGCCGTCTACGGCCTGGTGAAGAAGAAGGTCAACCTCGGCGGCCTGGAGTCGCTCGCCGCCGAGACCGCCGTCCAGTTCCTGCCCGCCCTCGGCTACCTCGTCTGGCTCGGCACTCAGGGCGAGCTGGCCTTCGGCTCCCACGGCGGGGGCCACACGGCCCTGCTCGTGGCCACCGGCATCGTCACGGCGGCCCCGCTCGTCCTCTTCGGGGCGGCGGCGATCCGCGTCCCCCTGTCGACGCTCGGCCTCCTCCAGTACCTGGCGCCGACCTTCCAGTTCCTGCTGGGCATCCTCTACTTCCACGAGGAGATGCCGCCGGAGCGCTGGGCGGGCTTCTCGCTCGTCTGGCTGGCGCTGACCCTCCTCACCTGGGACGCCCTGCGCACGGCACGGCACAGCCGGGCGGCGGTGGAGGCGGCCAAGGCGGAGACGGCACAGGCGAAGACGGGCGCCCCCGTCGCGGCCCCCGCACCGCCGCCCTCGCGCTGAACTCCGCAAGCCGGGGCATGTACGTCGCGGCGACATCGGCCAGCGGGCTCCGGGACCTCCGGGGAGCCCGGAAATCCACTGGCCCACCCCCGCCGGGCCCCCGCACCCTGGGACGCATGGAAGAACCGAAGTACCGGATCCGCGCGCTCCACACCGCCCGGACGATCACCGTCTACCAGGCGTACCGGCCCGGGATCGGCCTGGCGGCGGCGCGGGAGGGACGCTTTCCGGCCAGCTGGAAGCGGGACCGGATGACGTGGATCAAGCCGTCGTTCCTGTGGATGATGTACCGCTGCGGCTGGGGGACGAAGGAGGGCCAGGAGACCGTCCTCGCCGTGGAGATCGCGCGCGAGGGCTTCGAGTGGGCCCTGCGGAACGCCTGCCTCTCCCACTACGCGCACGGGTTCCACCCCGACCGGGCGGACTGGAAGCGGCAGTTGAGGGAGTCCCCGGCCCGGGTGCAGTGGGACCCGGAGCGGGACCTGGACCTCCGGGCGCTCCCGTACCGTTCGCTCCAGCTCGGCCTCTCGGGCGAGGCCTCCCGGCGGTACGCGGACGAGTGGACGGTCTCCGTCACCGATGTGACCCCGCTCGCCCACCGGGTCCACGCGCTCGTCCGGGCGGGCGAACGGGACGCCGCCCGGCTGCTGCTGCCCCGCGAGGAGCCGTACGCGGAGACCCCGGGGCTACTGGACCGGGTGCGCGGTCAGGAGGACGCCGGCGGGGCCGTGACCACCGAGAAGTTGAAGTCGCCGGTGCCGAGCGTGCCGTAGAGGCGCAGCCACAGCGGCAGCAGCAGTTCGACGCCCCGCGCGCTGCTCAGGTCGCCGAGGTCGATGATCCGGTCGGCGGGCCAGCCGAAGGAGCCGAGCAGGTCCGCGACGACGGCCTTGGCGGCGGCGTCGTCGCCGCTGAGGAACACGTTGTGGTGCCCGGGAACGCGGCCGGGCTCGACCATGACGGCGTTGGCCATGGTGTTGAGCGTCTTGACGACGCGCGCCTCGGGGAACGCCTGCTGGAGCTGCTCGGCGAGGCTGCCGCCGTCGGGCGTGACGACGGTGGGCGGCATGCCGCCGGAGAAGTCGAGCGGGTTGGACACGTCGACGAGGACCTTGCCGCGCAGATTGTCCGCGCCGGCGGCCTCCAGGACGGCGAGGGAGACGAGACCGCCGGTCGCGTTGACCACGAGCTCGGCGGAGGCGGCGGCGTCGGCGAAGGTGCCGTGCGCGCCGCCGGTCTCGGCGGCCCACTTCGCGGCCTCGGCGTTGTCCGCCGTACGGGAACCGAGCGTGACCTCGTGGCCGAGTGAGACGAGCTTGGTGGCGAGTCGGCGGCCGACCTCACCGGTTCCGAGTACGGCGATCTGCATGACGTGCGCTCCTTCGGAGGGGACGACGGCCCGGGAAGGCCGACCCTATGCGGTACGGGGCGGGCCCGCCGTCCCGAATCCGTCCCGCGGCGTCCCGGGGGTGTCCCGAGGTGGGGCGGGGGCGCGGGAGTGCGCCCGGGGTGTCCCGGGCGCACGTCCTCGGACCCTCGCGTCCGCTCGCGGCAGTCAGGCAGCGGCGGGGTCCCGGGGCGGGCGCCGCATGGCCCACAGGGTGGGTCCGCCGCCCGGCAGGGAGACCTCGCCGAGCACGACGAAGCCGAAGTGCTCGTAGACGGGGAGGTTGTCGGGCTTGGAGGACTCCAGGTAGACGGGCAGACCGGCCGCGTCGGCCTGGGCGAGGCCGGAGCGCAGGAGCGCGGAACCGTGGCCCTGGCCGCGGGCGGCGGGGTCGGCGCCGATCACGGCGAGGTACCAGTGGGGCTCGGGCGGGGTGTGGGCGGCGGCGCCCTCGACGGCCTGGCGGAAGAGGTCGGCGCGGTCACCGAGGATGGCGGCGAGCTCCTGGACGGTCTCGGCGTCGGGGACGGCCTTCTCCTGCCCTTCCGGGGCCACCCAGAACGCGGCGGCGGCGTCGGTGCGCTCGCAGACGCCGTGCAGTCCGTACTGCCGGGTGAGGAGGGTGGTGAAGTACCGCCCGAGACCGGCCTCGCGCGAGACGTCGTCGGGGAAGAACCAGCGCATCATCGGGTCGTCGCCGAAGGCACGGGCCAGGGTGCGGCTGACCATGGGTGCATCGTCGACCGTTGCCGATATCGGTGTGTTCGAGGTAGGCATACGGGTCATTCTGCACGTCAGATGATCTTGGTCGGGGGCGGGGGTGGGGGCGTGCGCGCAGCGCCGCCGGAGGGAGGGGAGGATCGACGGATGAACGACGAGGATCCGTTGCCGGCCCGTGCCCGCCGCCTGTGGGAGACGCTGGCCGCCGCGCCCGTCTCGTTCGCGCCGCCGGGCGGGGTGAGGGTCGTGGTGTCACCGGAGTCGGGGCTGTGCCCGCCGTCGTGGGTGGGGGTGGTCGTGCTGGGGGGCGCGGCGCTCGTCACCGTGCCGACGGAGGCGGCGGCGAGGGCGTGGGAGAGGGGGACGGCGGGTGTGCCGGTGGAGGCACTGGCGAGGGCGGAGACGGTACGGGGGCTGGTGCCGGTGACGGACGTACTCGGCCCGGCGACGCTGGCGTACGCGTCGCCGGAGGACTTCCGCCCGTGGACGGCGGGTGCGGCGGATCCGGTGGGCGCGAGGGCCGGGGAGGTACGGGCGGGGAGCGAGGAAGTCCGGGAGCTGGTGCGGTCGGTGGGGCGGGAGGACGCGGACGAGAGCGGGATGGAGGACATCACGTCTCCGGCGTTCGTCGTGCGCGGAGGGGAAGGGGCGGCCGGCACGGCCGTCGTGGCGGCGGCGGGATACGAGGCGTGGCCGGAGTCGACGGCGCACGTCAGTGTGCTGACGGCGGCGGGCCACCGAGGTCGCGGGCTGGCGAGGCGAACGGCTTCGGCGGCGGTGGCACACGCACTGGAGGCAGGACTGATGCCCCAGTGGCGGGCCAGGACGGTGGAGTCGAGGGCGGTGGCGAGGGCGCTCGGGTTCAGGGAGCTGGGGGTGCAACTGAGCGTCCGACTGGACGAGCTCCAAGGGCGGGCCGGTCCGAGCGGCGCGGGGGGATCACCTCAACAACCCACCTTCACAAGGGAGTTCACCGGCACTCCCCGTCCGCTGAGCGAACGCCCCTGACCGGTTTTCGCTCTTGACGCAGAGTCAAACTCTCGTTGAACATTCAGCACGCACTCGCACAGCACTCGTACAGCACTCGTACAGCTCCAGCGCCTCGTGGCACCCAAGCCCGAGGCGTCTCGCACGTTCCGTCCCATCCCCGTTCGGAATCCGGAGCCCCCACAGATGAACATCTCCGTGCCCAGACGCGTCACCGCGGCCGCCGCCCTCGCGGCGCTCGCACTCGGCGGACTCACCGGCACCACCGCCTCCGCCAGCCCCGTCGGCGCCGGCGGCGCCCTCGCCGCGCCCGACATCCCGCTCGCCAACGTCAAGCAGCACTTGACGGACCTCCAGGCCATCGCCACCGCCAACGGCGGCAACCGCGCCCACGGCCGTACCGGCTACAAGGCCTCCATCGACTTCGTGAAGGCCAAGCTCGACGCCGCCGGCTACACCACCGCGCTCCAGCAGTTCTCCTACAACGGCGCCACCGGCTACAACCTCATAGCCGACTGGCCCGGCGGCGACCCGAACCAGGTCATCATGTCCGGTTCGCACCTCGACTCGGTCACCTCCGGCCCCGGCATCAACGACAACGGCTCCGGTTCCGCCGCCACCCTCGAAGCCGCGCTCGCCGTCTCCCGCGCCCAGCTCCAGCCCACCAAGCACCTCCGCTTCGGCTGGTGGGGCGCCGAGGAACTCGGGCTCGTCGGCTCGAAGTACTACGTCAACAACCTTCCCTCCACCGAGCGTGCGAAGATCAGCGGCTATCTGAACTTCGACATGATCGGCTCGCCCAACCCGGGCTACTTCGTCTACGACGACGACCCCACCATCGAGCAGACCTTCAAGGACTACTACGCCGGGCTCGGCATCCCCACGGAGATCGAGACCGAGGGCGACGGCCGCTCCGACCACGCCCCCTTCAAGAACGTGGGCATACCCGTCGGCGGCCTCTTCTCCGGCGCCGACTACACCAAGACCGCCGCCCAGGCCCAGAAGTGGGGCGGCACCTCCGGCCAGGCCTTCGACCGCTGCTACCACTCGTCCTGCGACACCACGGCGAACATCAACGACACCGCCCTGGACCGCAACGCCGACGCCATCGCGTACGCGATCTGGAACCTGTCCACCGGCTCGACGACCCCGCCCACCGGCACGGTCTTCGAGAACACCGCCGACGTCTCCGTCCCGGACAACGGCGCCGCGGTGACCTCCTCCGTCACCGTCAGCGGCATCACGGGCAACGCGCCGGCGACCCTCAAGGTCGGCGTCGACATCGTCCACACCTGGATCGGCGACCTGGTCGTCGACCTGATCGCCCCCGACGGCTCGGTCTACAACCTGCACAACCGGACCGGCAGCGGCACGGACAACATCGTCCAGACCTACACCGTGAACGCCTCCACCGAGGTCGCCAACGGCGTCTGGAAGCTCCGCGTCCAGGACAAGGCCTCGGCCGACACGGGCTACATCAACGGCTTCAAGCTGACCTTCCCGTAAGGCCGGCCCGTAGGGCCCACGAGCCCACGAGCCCGCAGGCCCGCAGGCCCGCAGGCCACACGAAAAACTCCCGGGTGGGTCGGTGACCATCGCCCCCGACCCGCCCGGGGTCCCAACCAGCCCGCTACTTACCGGCGTTCGCCGCGTCCACCAGCGCGTCCCGCGTCACCGCGCCGACGTAGACCTTGCCGTCGTCGGTGAGGAGCGCGTTCACCAGCTTCGTCTTGAAGACGGTGCCCGAGCCGAACTTCCCGGTGACCTTGTCGCCGAAGGAGTCCAGGAAGCCCTGGATCTCCTTCGGCGCCTCGTCCGTCTTCGGCGCCGGCGCCCCCGTGTCGAGCTTCGCGATCGTCGTCCAGCCCTCACCGATGACGTTCATGCCCTCGCCGGAGCCGCCGAAGGCCTTCCCCAGGCCGGGGAAGCCGCCCTCGAAGCCCTCGGGAAGCTTCCCGTGCTCCCCGCCGGCCTCCTCCGCGGCCTTCTCCGCCGCCCCCTCCGTCACCTTCGCGCCCTTCGGCGCCGTGAAGGTGAACTCCGAGGCGGCCGGCTTCGCGAAGTCGACCTTCGTGAAGCCCGCGTCGACGACGGGCTTGCCGCCCTCGACCGAGGAGAGGGTGAACTTCAGCGGGGTGCCGGTCGCCGCGTCCACCGCGATCTTCACCGACTCGACCGTCGAACCGGTCTGCTTCGGCTTGACGACCAGCTGGTACGCGTTCCGGCCGGCCACCTTCGCCGTACCGTCGACCGTGATCGACGTGGTGTCGCCGGCCGCCTTCAGGACCTCGTCCGCGAGCTGCTTGGGCGTGCCCGGAAGCTCCTCGCCCTTCTCCGCGCCGGGACCGGCGCCCGCGCCCTTCTCGTGGAAGACCTCGTTCGACGTGCTGTCGTAGCCCCAGACGTCCTCGCCGTTGTGGATCAGGGTGTACTCGTCGGAGCCGTCGATCAGGGTGAGCTTCTGGCGCTCGGGGCCGTCGGCCGCGATGCGCAGGGTGTGGCTGCCCGCGACGAGCGCGGTGAGCTTCTCGGTCGGGTCGGCCGAGGCGGAACCGCCGCCGCCCAGACCCGAGGTCAGGCCGCCGAGGGACGGCAGCCCGAGGTCGGTGGAGATCTTGAACGTGCCGGACAGCGTCTGGGTGTCCGAGGCCGCGATCTTCTCGATGAGCTGCTGGGCCGTGATCTCGGGCAGGTCGGGGTCTCCGGACGCCGCCAGTGCCGGTACGAGTCCGATGGTCGCCGCCGCGACTCCTGCCACCGCGACCGGGACGATGAACCGGCTCGCCTTACGGGTCTCTGCCATGGTCTCCGCTACCTCCGTTGTCGATGGATCCATCTCACCAACTCGAAGGCCCCGAAACGTCAGCCCCCGGGATCAACCTCACGTACTGCTTCGGGATGACCCGACCCTGAGAGGACCTAGCCCGCCCGGTGGACGACCGCGTCGCACATCTCCGCGAGCGCCGCCTTCGCGTAGCCGTCGGGCAGCGGCGCGAGCATCGCGCGCGCCTCCTCCGCGTACCGCACGGTGACCCGGCGGGCCTGCTCCAGGGCCGGGTGGGCGCGCAGCCGGCGCAGGGCCTCGGCGTGCCGCTCGTCGTCGCTGAGGTCGCTGTCGATCAGGGCGACGAGTTCCAGGTCCTCGGGGCGCCCGTGGGCGGCCGCGGCGGCCCGCAGGTGGAGCACGGGCAGGGTGGGGACGCCCTCGCGGAGGTCGGTGCCGGGGGTCTTGCCCGACTCGTGGGAGTCGGAGGCGATGTCGAGGATGTCGTCGGCGAGCTGGAAGGCGACGCCGAGCCGCTCGCCGTACTGGGTGAGGGTGTCGACGACGCTCTCGTCGGCGCCGGACATCATGGCGCCGAAGCGGCAGGCGACGGCGACGAGCGAGCCGGTCTTGCCGCCGAGGACGTCGAGGTAGTGGTCGACGGGGTCGCGGCCGTCCATGGGACCGGCGGTCTCCAGGATCTGTCCGGTCACGAGCCGTTCGAACGCCTCGGACTGGATGCGAACGGCCTCGGGGCCGAGGTCCGCGAGCGTGTGCGAGGCGCGGGCGAAGAGGAAGTCACCCGTGAGGACGGCGATGGAGTTGCCCCAGCGCGTGTTGGCGCTGTCGACGCCGCGGCGCACGTCGGCCTCGTCCATGACGTCGTCGTGGTAGAGCGTGGCCAGGTGGGTGAGCTCGACGACGACGGCGGAGGGCACGACGCCCGGCGCGTAGGGGTCGCCGAACTGGGCGGCGAGCATCACGAGCAGGGGGCGGAAGCGCTTCCCGCCGGCGAGCACGAGGTGCTGGGCGGCCTCCGTGATGAACGGGACATCGCTCTTGGTGGCGTCCAGGAGGCCCGCCTCCGCAGCCGCCAAACCGGTCTGGACATCGGCTTCGAGAGCCTGGTCCCGCACGCTAAGACCGAACGGCCCGACGACGGTCACGAGGGGGTCTCCTGTCTGCTGACGCCTGCTGACGATCGCACGGATCGTCCACGCGGATGGTGGGACGGGTCTGACTGTGCACGATCACACGGATTGTCGATGTGTCGCTCGATTCACTCAAGCCAGCGTATCCGGTCACCTTTCGATCACCGTGGGCGCCTTCCCGTCACCCCCGGTATGTTCGGGATCAGCTCATACGACCAGGAGTAGGCGTTTTGTCCCGAACAGCGATCGACACCGAAACGAACGGCGAGCAGCCTCCCTCCGAGGACGACCACGCCTTCCTCGGGCATCCGCGGGGTCTGCTCACCCTCTCCGGTCTGGAGGTCTGGGAACGGTTCTCGTTCCTGGGCATGCAGGCCATCCTCGTCCTGTACTTCGCGGCCACCGTCGCCGACGGCGGCCTCGGCATGGCGGCCGGCACCGCCGCCTCGGTCTCCGCCGCGTACGGCACGCTCGTCTACCTGGTCTCGGTGGCGGGCGGCTGGCTCGCCGACCGCATCCTCGGTTCGTACCGCGCGGTCCTCTGGGGCGGCATCCTGATCGCCTGCGGCCATTACGCCATGGCGGTGCCGGCCGCCGCCATGACCTGGGTCGGCCTGGGCCTGATCAGCGCGGGCACCGGTCTGCTCAAGCCGAACGTGGCGACCATGGTCGGCAAGCTGTACCGGACGGACGACGAGCGCCGGGACGCCGGTTTCGCGCTCTACTACATGGCGATCAACATCGGCGCGTTCGCCGGTCCGCTGATCACCGCCTGGCTCGCCGACCACAAGGGCTACCACTGGGGCTTCTCCGCCGCCGCGCTCGGCATGACCCTCGGCCTGATCCAGTACGTCGCCGGCCGGCGTCACCTGGCCGGGCGCAAGCACTCCGCCGAGTTCGCGCTCGCCCCCGACGCGATGCGCCGGGCGGTCCGCCTGATGGTCGTCGGCACGCTCGTCACGGCCCTCGTCGCCACCGGCCTCGCCCTCGCGGGCCGGCTCACCATGGACCGGTTCGTCGACCTGCTGACGCTGATCTCGGTGATCGCCCCGGTCGTCTACTTCTGGGTGATGTTCACCAGCCCCCGGGTCACCGCCGAGGAGCGCGGCCGCCTGAAGCCGTACATCGTGCTGTTCCTGGCTTCGGTGGCCTTCAACTTCATCCTCTTCCAGGCGTACTCGACGATGATGCTGCTGGCGTCCACCAACGCCCGTACGACCATCCTCGGCTTCGACTTCCCGGCCGGCTGGTACGCCTCCGCCCTCGGCGCCTTCGAGGTCCTCCTGGCGCCCGTGGTGGCCGCCGCCTGGGCCCGGATGGGCCCCCGCCAGCCGCACGCCTCCAACAAGATCGCCTTCGGCGTGATCCTCGGCGGCCTCTCCTTCCTCCTGATGGTCCTGCCGACCTCCGGGCACGCCGACGACACGTACCAGATGGCCGCCTGGTGGATCGTCGGCTCGTACCTGCTCCTCGGCCTCGGCGACGTGCTCCTGGAGACCTCCGGGATGTCCGCGACCAGCAAGCTCGCCCCGAAGGCGTTCTCCAGCCAGACGATGTCGCTCTGGTTCCTCTCCCTCGCGCTCGCCAACGGCATCCAGGCGCAGACCGTGAAGCTCTACGACGACGTCTCCAAACCCGTCTACTTCGGCGTGAACGGCGCCGTGGCCGTCGCCGTCGGCCTCGTCGTGATCGCCCTGGCGCCGTGGCTGCGCCGCACCATGCACCCCGTCCACTAGGGAGCCGAGATGAAGATCCGCACCGACTTCCCGTACGAGACCCGCCACGACGACGTCCGCATCCCGCTCCCGGACGGCACCGAGCTGTACGCGCGCGTGTGGCGGCCCCTCACCGACGAGCCCGTACCGGCCCTCCTGGAGTACCTGCCGTACCGCCTCACCGACTGGACCGCGCCCCGCGACTGGCAGCGCCACCCCTGGTACGCGGGCCACGGCTACGCCTCCGTACGGGTCGACGTCCGCGGCCACGGCAACAGCGACGGCCTGCCCGGCGACGAGTACGACCCGGTCGAGCTCGCCGACGGCGTCGCCGTCGTGAACTGGCTCGCCGAACAGCCCTGGTGCACCGGCAGGGTCGGCATGTTCGGCATCTCCTGGGGCGGCTTCAACTCGCTCCAGATCGCCGCCCTCGCCCCCGAACCGCTCAAGGCGATCGTCACCGTCTGCTCCACCGACGACCGCTACGACAACGACGTGCACTACATGGGCGGCTCCGTCCTCGCCGTCGACATGCACGCCTGGGCCGCCACCATGCTCGCCTTCGTCTGCCGTCCCCCGGACCCGGTGTACGTGGGCGAGGAGTGGCGCGAGCGGTGGCTGAAGCGCCTGGCGGCCGTGGAGCCGTTCATCCACACCTGGCTCTCCCACCAGACCCGCGACGCCTACTGGCGGCACGGCAGCGTCTGCGAGGACTACGGCGCGATCCGGGCCGCCGTCCTCGCCGTCGGCGGCTGGCACGACCCGTACCGCGACACCGTCCTGCGGCTCACCCAGCACCTCCCCCAGGACCGGGTGCGCGGCATCATCGGCCCCTGGTCCCACCAGTACCCGGACCGCGGTCTGCCGCCGGGCCCCGCCATCGGCTTCCTCCAGGAGACCCTGCGCTGGTGGGACCACCACCTCAAGGGCGCGGAGAACGACGTGATGGCCGAACCGCTGCTCCGCTCCTGGATCAGCGACTCGCACCTGCCCGCGACCGTCTACGAGGAGCTGCCGGGCCGCTGGGTCACCGACCCCGCCTGGCCCTCCCCGAACGTCACCCCGGTCACGTACGCCTTCCAGGGCGCGCCCGTGGTCGTCGACTCGCCGCAGCAGACCGGGCTCGACGCCGGCCGTTTCTTCCCCTTCGGCAACGACGCCGACCTGCCGCCCGACCAGCGCGACGAGGACGCCCACTCGGCCTGCTTCGACTTCCCCGTGCCGGAGGACGGCGGTCCGGTCGAGATCCTGGGCCGCCCCTCGGTCGCCCTGGCGCTGCGGACGGCCGCGCCCACCGGGCAGGTGATCGCCCGGCTCTGCGACATCGCCCCGGACGGTTCCTCCACCCTGGTCACCCGGGGCGCGCTGAACTTCTCCGCGCGGTACGGCCGTGACCGGGCGGTGGAGGCGCAGATCGGCGAGACGGAGAGCTTCGCCTTCGAGCTGAACGGCATCGGGCACTCCTTCGCGCCCGGTCACCGGGTGCGGCTCGCGGTGTCCTCGACGTACTGGCCGTGGATCTGGCCGCAGCCGGACGCGGCGGGCTTCACCCTCGACCCGGCGGGCTCCTCGCTGACCCTGCCCGTGCGCCGCCCCACCCAGGACGCCGTCACGTGGGAGGAGCCGGAGCAGTCCGAGCCGCTGGGCGTGGTCTACCCGCGGACGCTGGAGGAGCCGCGTCCGGAACGGGTGGTGGTCAGGGACGTGGCGAAGGGCGAATGGACCCTGGAGGTCGACCCGAAGTACGGCGGTACGCGCGTGTACCCGGACGGCCTGGAGTTCACCGAGGACGCGGTGGAGACGTACACGATCGACGAGAGCGGCCCGCTGTCCGCCCGGACCCGCTCGGAGTGGTCGGTCCGGCTGCACCGGCCGGAGCTGGCCTGGGACGTCACCGTGGACACCCGCTCGGAGATCTCCTGCGACGCCCATGAGTTCCTCACCACGGACGAGGTGGTGTGCAAGGAGGGCGGCGAGGTCGTCTTCCACCGGACCTGGGAAAAGCGGATCCCCCGCACGGCGGGCTGAGCGCGCGTACGGGGGATCCGGGGCCGGGTTACGCGCCGGCGCCGGCCTTGCGGCGGCGGGCGACGACCAGCGCGCCGGCGCCGAGGGCGACGGCCGCGGCGGCGGCGATGCCGACCGGGAGGGTGTTGTTCGCACCGGTGGCGGCGAGGGAGCCGTTCACCGGGGTGTTCGAGGTGCCGCCCTGACCGGTGGTGTTGGTGTTGCCACCAGTGCTGCCGGTGTTGGTGGGCGCCGGGGTGGAGGTCGACGGGGAGGGCGTCGGGGTGGGCTTCTCGCCCTTGGCCGCGAGGATGTCGAAGTTGACGGTCGCGTACTCCTTGCTGCTGCCGCAGGAGCCGTCGTTCTTCTCGTACGCGCCGACGGCGAAGGCGAGGCCCTCGCCGGCCGGGGTGTCGGCGTCGATCGTGAGGCGCAGCTTCACGTCGGCCTTGCCGCCCTTGGCCAGCTCACCGATGGTGATGGCGTCCTCGGTCTCGGCGGAGAGCTTCGTCCACGCCGGGTGGGAGGCGGAGGACCACTCGAAGGTGAGGAGGTCGTCGAAGAACTCCTCGTCGTCCTCGTCGATCTCGTCGTCGGAGCCCGGGATGTTCAGGGCGGCGGCGTAGGCCTGGACGGCCTTGAGGGTGTGGTCGGTGGTGTTGCTGACGCGCAGGGAGAAGAGCGCGGTGGTACCGGCGGTGACCGACTTGGGCCCGGTCATGGAGACCTTGACGGCGTCGTCCTCGGGGCACTCGTCGGGGCCGCCCTCCTCGAACTCCTTCAGGGCGGCTTCGGCGTCGGAGAGGTCCTTCTCGGCCACCAGGATGTCGGCGGCGAGCAGGCCGGCCTTCCGGGAGAGCTCGACCCTCGCGTCGTCGCAGGCGGTGTCGGCGTTCTTCTCGCGGAGTTCGGCGGCGACCGTACCGGCGACGGCCTCCTCGACCCCCGCCTTCGCGGTGGTGACGGCGGCGTCGGCGGCTGCCTTCTGCTCCTCGGTGGCGTCGGCGGGCAGGTCCTTCACGGCCTGCTCGGCGGCGGTGAGCGTCTCGTCGGCGGCGGTCTTCGCGGCCTTGGCGGCCTTGACGGCCTCCTTCGCGGCGGCCAGCTCGGTCTTCAGAGCCGGGTCGACGTTGTCGTCCTCGAGGTCCTTCACGACGGCCTTGCGCTCGGCCTTCAGCGCCTCGACCTTGGCCTCCGCCTTCTCGACGGCGGCGACCAGCTTCTCGTACTCGGCGAAGTCGTCGCCGTCGGGGTCGTCCTGCGTGGTGCCCTGGGTCTGGCCGGGCACGGCCGGGCCGGCCGCGAACGCGGGCGCGGCGGAGAGGAACACGACCGGGGTGGTAACTGCGGCGGCCACGGCGGTCGCGAGAATGCGGCGGATCTTCACAGTGCGGGACCTTTTTCCTGGTCAGGGAGGGGTGAGAGCAGTGCGGGGCGCGCACTCGCGGTAGGTTCACGCGGCGCGGCGCCTCTGCGATCGTATGGCCGGGAACGCCCCTGCGGGAGGCCCGTTTTCCCAGCTCGGGGCGGGGTCCGAGGCCGACGGGGACCGAATATCGGAGCAAGTCGGACAGTTGCCCACGGAGGCCGCACTTTCTGTGTGATCCATGTCATCCGCGCCCGACGGCCCGCCCCGTAACGTGTCCCCCACACCCGTGGAAAGCGAGGCAAGCACCGATGTCCGAGCACAGCCCGCTCGACCTGGCCGAGGGCGATCCCTTCGGCCCGCACAACCTCCCGTACGGCGTCTTCTCCACCGCCGACGAGCCCGACCGGCGCCGGCTCGGCGTCCGGATCGGCGGGCACGTGCTGGACGCGGGTGCCGCGGCGCACGCGCTCGGCTCCCCGTACGCGGCGCTGCTCGACCGGCCGAGCCTGAACCCGCTGCTCGCGGCCGGGCGGACCGCCTGGCGCGATGTGCGCCGGGCGCTCACGGCCTGGGTGACGGTGCCGGCGCACCGCGCGGACATCGAGCCGCTGCTGCACCCGCTGGACGCGGTGACGATGCACCTGCCGTACGAGGTCGCGGACTACGTCGACTTCTACGCGAGCGAGCACCACGCGACGAACGTGGGGAAGATCTTCCGCCCCGACGGCGACGCGCTCACCCCCAACTGGAAGCACCTGCCGATCGGTTACCACGGTCGCGCGGGCACGGTCGTGGTCTCCGGCACCGATGTCGTACGCCCCTCCGGGCAGCGCAAGACGCCCGCCGACGCGGCCCCGGTCTTCGGCCCCTCGGTCAAGCTGGACATCGAGGCGGAGGTCGGCTTCCTGGTCGGCACCCCGTCGGAGCTGGGCGCGCCGGTCCCCCTGGCGGACTTCCGCGAGCACGTCTTCGGTCTGACGCTGCTCAACGACTGGTCGGCGCGTGACGTGCAGGCCTGGGAGTACGTGCCGCTCGGCCCGTTCCTGGGGAAGTCGTTCCAGACCTCGGTGTCGGCGTGGGTGACGCCCCTGGAGGCGCTGGACGCCGCCAGGACCGCGCCGCCCGCGCGGGACTTCCCGCTGCTTCCGTACCTGGACGACGCGGCCGAGGAGGAGCCGGGCGGCTTCGACCTGCGGATCACGGTGGAGATCAACGGCGAGGTGGTGGCGGAGCCGCCGTTCTCCACCATGTACTGGACCGCCGCGCAGCAGCTCGCGCACATGACGGTGAACGGCGCCTCGCTGCGCACGGGTGACCTCTACGGCTCCGGCACGGTGTCCGGGCCCGAGGTGGACCAGCGCGGTTCGCTGCTGGAGCTCACGTGGAACGGCCGGGACGCGATCGACCTGGCCGGTGGCAGGCGGACGTTCCTGGAGGACGGCGACGAGGTCGTCCTCACGGCCTGGGCTCCGGGCCCGGACGGCACGCGGGTGGCACTGGGCGAGGTCCGGGGCCGGATCGTGCCTCGCGCCTAGTTACAGCGCCTGCCAGAGGGCGGGGACGTACGGCGGCTCCCAGCCGGTCTGGCCCGTGTGTGCCTGGAGGCACACATAGGTCAGGCCGCCGTAGGTGACCCTGTCCCCCGCCCGGTAGGCGGTCCCGGCGGCCCAGGTGCCGCCGGGCGGCTGGGTGGTCGCGGTGGCCGTGGGGGTGGGGCTGGGGCCGGGGTCCTGCGGCACGTTCAGGACGAAGTCGAAGGCCGCCTCCTTCGCGGCGCCCGCGTCCCGCACGTTCATGAGGAGCCGGGCGTCGAAGAGGCTGTCGGTGTTGTTGCGGGGCTCGCCCGGGAAGTACAGCTGGGTGGTGAGCACCGGGCGGCCGGGGGCCTGGATCTTGACGTGCAGGTGCCGGGTGCGGCCGGGGTAGAGGCCGGGCACGATCGTGGTGAGCTTGAACGCGCCCTGGGCGTCGGTGAACTGGTGGCCGCGGAAGCGGAAGCCGCTGTTGTCGTAGCCGCCGTTGGTGTCGGCCTGCCAGAAGTCGAGCAGGACGCCGGATATCGGCCGGCAGGCGAGCCCGAAGACATAGCCGCTGAAGGTCAGCCGGACACCGGCCGTGCCGGACTCCAGCAGGCTGGTGCGCAGGGGTGAGTTGGGCTTGAAGTAGGGGCCCTCCATCTGCGGCGGGGTGGGGTCGTCGCCGTCGTCGCACTCGGGGGTGAGCGCGGGCGCCGCCTCGCCGGCGGTGAGGGTACGGGCGAGTGCCGGTACGCCCATGAGTGCGACGGGGGCCGCCATGCCGGCCGCGAGGGCGGCCCGCAGCACCGCCTTGCGGGTGACGTGCCCGGTGCTGGTCTCGCTGTCCATGCCTGCTCCTCGTGTGGGGGCTGAGGGGGGAGGGGGATCGGCATCGAACCTAGGCCGGTGGGGCGGCGGGTTCGAGGGACGGAGCGGGGCGGTCGTGGTGTTTCCGGAAGGCTCCGGGGCTGGTGCCGGTCTCGCGGCGGAAGAAGCGGCAGAAGTACGCCGGGTCGCTGAATCCGGTCCGGGCGGCGACCTGACGGATCGACAGTCCGGTGCGGGCCAGGAGGCGTTGGGCCTCACGGGTGCGGGCCTCCCGGAGCAGCGCGCCGGGGGTGCGGCCGGTGGCGGCGCGGACGGCCTCCGTGAGGTAGCCGGGGGTGACGCCGAGCCGGTCGGCGTACGCGCGGACGGGCCGGCCCTCGGTCCCGGTGCGGGCGAGCAGCCGGGCGAACTCCGCGGCGACGGCGGCGGTCCGGCCGGGCGGCGGGACGCCGGGGCCGGGATCGGGGCCGGCCTCGGGGCCGGGGCCGGGCAGCCGGGCCGTACGGACCAGGAGGACGTGCAGCAGGGAGCGCAGGACGGTCGCGAAGCCGTCGGCGCCGTGCCCGTACTCCTCGACGAGTTCGGCCATCAGCCGGCCGGTGCGGGCGTGCGCGGGCCCGTCGAGGCTGATCCAGGGGCGTTCGCCGAGGCGGCGCAGGAGGTCGCGGTCGCCGGGGTGGTCGAGGAGGAACTCCTCGGTGAAGAGGACGACGCTGCCGTCGAGGCCGTGGGCGTCCTCCCAGTGGTGCAGTTGTCCGGGGAGGACGAGGCCGAGGTGGGGCGGGCTGATGTCCCAGCGGGCGAGGTCGACGACATGGGTGCCGGTGCCCGCGGTGACGTGGACGATCTCGTGGAAGGTGTGCCGGTGCGGGAAGGCGGCCCGGGCCATGGGACCGATGGTGTCGAAGGTCCCGGCGGCGAAAGGCACCCGGTCGGGCAGCCGGACCTCCAGCCGGTGCATGGGCGGGTCGCCGGCTCTCGGGGCGGCGCAGGGGGTCCCCGGTAACGCGGTGCTGTCGCGCATCGTGCCGCTTCTCCTCGTGGACGGAGGGCCAGGTGGTACAGACCATTGAGGCGCTTCACACGATGGCACGGACACCTCCGGCGGGTCACCCCCGCGTGCGGGGCGCCCCTTCGCCCGCCGCCACCCGGGGGTGGAGCGCCCCTGACCGCCCCCGGACACGCCGAAGGGCCCGGCTCGCCCCCGAGCCGGGCCCTTCGCGCGCGTGGCGTCTACCGGACGAAGACACTCGCCTGGTTGGCCAGGTCCAGGAAGTACTGCGGCGCGAGGCCGAGCACCAGGGTGACCGCCACGCCCGCCGTGATCGTGATCGTCGTCAGCGCCGACGGCACGGCGACCGTGGGGCCGTCCGCCTTCGGCTCGCTGAAGAACATCAGCACGATCACCCGGATGTAGAAGAACGCGGCGATGGCCGAGGAGATCACACCGACCACGACGAGCGCGCCCGCGCCGCCCTCCGCCGCCGCCTTGAAGACCGCGAACTTCCCGGCGAAGCCGGAGGTCAGCGGGATGCCGGCGAAGGCGAGCAGGAAGACCGCGAAGACCGCCGCGACGAGCGGCGAACGGCGGCCGAGCCCGGCCCACTTGGAGAGGTGGGTGGCCTCGCCGCCCGCGTCCCTGACCAGGGTGACGACGGCGAAGGCGCCGATCGTCACGAAGGAGTAGGCGCCCAGGTAGAACAGGACCGACGAGATGCCGCTCGGGGTGGCCGCGATGACACCCGCGAGCAGGAAGCCCGCGTGCGCGATCGAGGAGTACGCGAGGAGCCGCTTGATGTCGGTCTGCGTGATGGCGACGATCGCACCGCCCAGCATGGTGACGATCGCGACGCCCCACATGACCGGCCGCCAGTCCCAGGTGAGGCCGGGCAGCACCACGTACAGCAGGCGGAGCAGCGCGCCGAACGCGGCGACCTTGGTCGCGGCGGCCATGAAGCCGGTGACCGGGGTCGGGGCGCCCTGGTAGACGTCCGGGGTCCACATGTGGAACGGCACGGCGCCGACCTTGAAGAGGAGCCCCATGAGGACCATCGCGAAGCCGATGAGCAGCAGCACGTCGTTGCCCATGGTGTCGGCGAGCGCCGGGCTCACGGAGCCGACCGAGCCGTCGACGACCTGGGCGATGGTGGCGTACGAGACGGAGCCCGCGTAGCCGTAGAGCAGGGCGATCCCGAAGAGCAGGAAGGCCGAGGAGAAGGCGCCGAGCAGGAAGTACTTGACGGCCGCCTCCTGCGACATCAGCCGCTTGCGGCGGGCGACGGCGCAGAGCAGGTACAGCGGGAGGGAGAAGACCTCCAGGGCGACGAAGAGCGTCAGGAGGTCGTTGGCGGCCGGGAAGACCAGCATGCCGGCGATGGCGAAGAGGGCGAGCGGGAACACCTCGGTGGTGGTGAACCCGGCCTTGATCGCGGCCCGTTCGTGGTCGCTGCCGGGGACGGCGGCGGCCTCGGCGGCGAAGGAGTCGACCTTGTGGCCGTGGTCGGCCGGGTCGAGCCTGCGCTCGGCGAAGGTGAAGACCGCGACGATCGAGGCGAGGAGAATGGTGCCCTGGAGGAAGAGGGCGGGCCCGTCGACGGCGATGGCGCCCATGGCCGCGATGTGGGCCTTGGTGGAGCCGTAGCCGCCGGCGGCCAGGCCGACGATCGCGGCGAACGCGGCGACGAGCGCCACGACGCTGAGGAAGACCTGGCTGTGGTAGCGGCCCCTGCGGGGCACGAAGGCCTCGACGAGGACGCTGATGATCGCGGCGCCGAGCACGATGAGCACGGGCGAGAGCTGGGTGTACTCGATGTGGGGCGCCGGGATCTTGTCCAGCGGCCCGGCGGCGGTCGCCCACAGGCTGTGGACGGAGGATGCGACGGCGGATGTGCTCACTTGGCCGCCTCCACGTTCTGGATAGGCACAGAAGGCTGGGGATCCTTCTGCTGGACGTCGGACATGGTGTGCTGCACGGCCGGGTTGACGACGTCCGTCAGCGGCTTCGGGAAGACCCCGAGGAAGATCAGGACGGCGATCAGCGGGACGACCACCGCCAGTTCACGCACCCGCAGGTCGGGCAGCTCCCGGACCTCCTCCTTCACCGGCCCGGTCATCGTCCGCTGGTACAGGACGAGGGTGTAGAGCGCGGCGAGGACGATGCCGGTGGTGGCGATGACACCGGCCACCGGATACCGGGCGAACGTGCCGACCAGCACCAGGAACTCGCTGACGAACGGCGCGAGTCCGGGCAGCGACAGGGTCGCGAGGCCACCGATCAGGAAGGTTCCGGCGAGAACCGGGGCGACCTTCTGCACACCGCCGTAGTCGGCGATGAGCCGCGAGCCGCGCCGGGAGATCAGGAAGCCGGCGACGAGCATCAGCGCGGCCGTCGAGATGCCGTGGTTGACCATGTAGAGCGTGGCACCGGACTGGCCCTGGCTGGTCATCGCGAAGATGCCCAGGATGATGAAGCCGAAGTGCGAGATCGACGCGTAGGCGACCAGCCGCTTGATGTCCCGCTGGCCGACGGCGACCAGCGCCCCGTAGACGATGCTGATGAGGGCGAGGACGACGATCGCGGGCGTGGCCCACTTCGACGCCTCGGGGAAGAGCCCGAGGCAGAAGCGGAGCATCGCGAAGGTGCCGACCTTGTCGACGACGGCGGTGATGAGGACGGCGACCGGGGCGGTGGCCTCCCCCATCGCGTTCGGCAGCCAGGTGTGCAGCGGCCAGAGCGGCGCCTTCACCGCGAAGGCGAAGAAGAAGCCGAGGAACAGCCACCGCTCGGTGCTGGTCGCCATGTCGAGGGTGCCGTTGCCTCGGGCCTCGGCGATCTCGGTGAGCGAGAAGTTCCCCGCGACCACGTAGAGCCCGATGACGGCGGCCAGCATGATCAGGCCGCCGACCAGGTTGTAGAGGAGGAACTTGACGGCCGCGTACGAGCGCTGGGCCGCCGCGTTCTCGTCGGAGCCCGTGTGGGCGCGGTCGCCGAAGCCGCCGATGAGGAAGTACATCGGGATGAGCATGGCTTCGAACAGGATGTAGAAGAGGAAGACGTCGGTGGCCTCGAAGGAGAGGATCACCATCGCCTCGACCATGAGGATCAGGGCGAAGAAGCCCTGCGTCGGCCGCCACCTCTTCGAGGAGGTCTCCAGGGGGTCGGCGTCGTGCCAGCCGGCCAGCACGATGAACGGGATCAGCAGCGCGGTGAGCGCGATGAGCGCCACCCCGATGCCGTCGACCCCGAGTTCGTACCGGACGCCGAAGTCCTTGATCCAGGAGTGGGACTCGACGAGCTGGTAGCGGTCGCCGCCGGGCTCGAACCGTACGAAGACGACGGCGGCGAGCACGAGCGTGGCGAGCGAGACCAGCAGCGCCAGCCACTTGGCGGCGGTGCGGCGGGCGGCGGGGACGGCGGCGGTGAGGATCGCACCGACCGCCGGAACCGCTGCCGTCACCGTAAGGAGCGGGAAGGACATGGAAGTTACACCGCCCTCATCAGCAGGGTCGCGGCGATCAGCACCGCCGTACCTCCGAACATGGAGACCGCGTACGAGCGGGCGTAGCCGTTCTGGAGCTTGCGCAGCCGGCCGGAGAGTCCGCCGACGGCGGCCGCGGTGCCGTTGACGACGCCGTCGACCAGGGAGTGGTCGACGTAGACCAGCGAGCGGGTCAGGTGGGTGCCGCCGGTGACGAAGACGGCGTGGTTGAAGTCGTCCTGGAGGAGGTCGCGGCGGGCGGCCCGGGTGAGGAGCGAGCCGCGCGGGGCGACCACCGGGACGGGCCTGCGGCCGTACTGGAGGTAGGCGAGGCCGACGCCGATCACCATGACGGCGACGGTGGCGGTGGTGACGGCGGCGGCGCTGAGCGGCGAGTGGCCGTGCGCGAAGCCGGTGACCGGCTCCAGCCACTCGACGAACCCGGCGAACTCGAAGAACGCGCCTCCGGCGACCGAGCCGACGGCCAGCAGGACCATGGGGATGACCATGGACCTGGGCGACTCGTGCGGGTGGGGCTCGTGGCCTTCGGCGTCCGCCTGCCAGCGCTTCTCGCCGAAGAAGGTCATCAGCATCACGCGGGTCATGTAGTACGCGGTGATGGCCGCGCCCAGCAGGGTGACCGAGCCGAGGATCCAGCCCTCGGCGCCGCCCTTCGCGAAGGCCGCCTCGATGATCTTGTCCTTGGAGAAGAAGCCGGACAGACCGGGGAAGCCGATGATCGCGAGGTAGCCGAGGCCGAAGGTGACGAAGGTGACCGGCATGTACTTCCGCAGGCCGCCGTACTTCCGCATGTCGACCTCGTCGTTCATGCCGTGCATGACCGAACCGGCGCCGAGGAAGAGTCCGGCCTTGAAGAAGCCGTGGGTCACCAGGTGCATGATCGCGAAGACGTAGCCGATGGGGCCGAGGCCGGCCGCCAGGATCATGTAGCCGATCTGCGACATCGTCGAGCCGGCGAGGGCCTTCTTGATGTCGTCCTTCGCGCAACCGACGATCGCACCGAAGAGGAGCGTGACCGCGCCGACCACGGTGACGACGAGCTGCGCGTCCGGGGCGGCGTTGAAGATGTCGGCGGAGCGGACGATCAGATAGACACCGGCGGTCACCATCGTGGCCGCGTGGATGAGGGCCGAGACCGGGGTCGGGCCCTCCATCGCGTCCCCGAGCCAGGACTGCAGCGGCACCTGGGCCGACTTGCCGCACGCAGCGAGGAGCAGCATCAGACCGATCGCGGTCAGCTTGCCCTCGCTCGTCTCGCCGGTCGCCCCGAGCACCGGCCCGAAGGCGAAGGTGCCGAAGGTGGTGAACATGATCATGATGGCGATGGAGAGGCCCATGTCGCCGACCCGGTTGACCAGGAAGGCCTTCTTCGCGGCGGTGGCCGCGGTGGGCTTGTGCTGCCAGAAGCCGATCAGGAGGTACGAGGCGAGGCCGACGCCCTCCCAGCCGAAGTACAGGAGCAGGTAGTTGTCGGCGAGGACGAGCAGGAGCATCGCCGCGACGAACAGGTTCAGGTAGCCGAAGAACCGGCGGCGGCGCTCGTCGTGCTCCATGTAGCCGATGGAGTAGACGTGGATGAGCGTGCCGACCCCGCTGATCAGCAGGACGAAGGTCATCGACAGCTGGTCGAGCTGGAAGGCGATGTCCGCCTGGAAGCCCTCGACGGGGATCCAGGTGTAGAGCGTCTGGTGCAGGGCCCGGTCGTCGGCGGCCTTGCCGAGCATGTCGGCGAAGAGCGTCAGGCCGATCACGAAGGAGACGGCCGCGAGCAGCGTGCCGATCCAGTGCCCGATCCTGTCGAGCCGCCGACCGCCGCAGAGCAGGACGGCGGCGCCGAGCAGGGGTGCCCCGACGAGCAGCGCAATGAGATTTTCCACGGTCAGCCCCTCACAGCTTCATCAGGCTGGCGTCGTCGACCGAGGCCGAGTGGCGGGCACGGAAGACGGACACGATGATCGCGAGCCCGACGACGACCTCCGCGGCGGCGACGACCATCGTGAAGAACGCGATGATCTGGCCGTCGAGGTTTCCGTGCATGCGGGAGAAGGTGACGAACGCGAGGTTGCAGGCGTTGAGCATCAGCTCGACGCACATGAAGACCACGATCGCGTTGCGCCGGATCAGCACCCCGGCCGCACCGATGGTGAACAGCAGGGCGGCGAGGTACAGGTAGTTGACGGGGTTCACCGGGTGGCCTCCTCTTCGTCCCGGTCCCGGCCGAGCCGCTCCTCGGAGCGCTGCTCCAGGGCCTTGAGGTCGGCCAGCGCCTCGGTGGACACGTCCCGGATCTGGCCCCGCTTGCGCAGGGTCTGCATGACGGTGAGCTCCGACGGGGTCCCGTCGGGCAGCAGACCGGCGATGTCCACGGCGTTGTGCCGGGCGTAGACGCCGGGGGCGGGCAGCGGCGGCACGTGGGTGCCCTCGCGGACGCGCTGCTCGGCGAGTTCGCGCTGGGTGCGCGCCTTCTCGGTGCGCTCGCGGTGGGTGAGCACCATCGCGCCGACGGCGGCGGTGATGAGCAGCGCGCCGGTGATCTCGAAGGCGAAGACGTACTTGGTGAAGATGAGGGCGGCGAGGCCCTCGACGTTCCCGCCGCGCGCGCTGTTGGCGGCGCCGAGTCCGGCGAACTCCGTCAGCGAGGCGTTGCCGATGCCGGCGGCGAGCAGGACGCCGAAGCCGAGGCCGCAGAGGACGGCCCACCAGCGCTGGCCCTTGATGGTCTCCTTCAGCGAGTCCGCGGCCGTGACACCGACCAGCATGACGACGAAGAGGAAGAGCATCATGATCGCGCCGGTGTAGACGACGATCTGGACGATGCCGAGGAAGTACGCCCCGTTGGCCAGGTAGAAGACCGCGAGGATGATCATGGTTCCGGCGAGGCAGAGCGCCGAGTGGACGGCCCGCCGCATCAGGATCGTGCAGAGGGCGCCGATGACGGCGACGGTGCCGAGGACCCAGAACTGGAAGGCCTCGCCCGAGGACGTCGTGTAGGCAGCGAGGTTGCTCATGCGTCCGCCCCCTCCGGCTCGCCCGTCTCCCCCTTGGACACGGCGACCTGGCGGACGGTGCCCGGGGCGGCCTCCTCGACCAGGCCCCGGTAGTAGTCCTGTTCGGTCATGCCGGGGAAGATCGCGTGCGGGGTGTCGACCATGGTGTCGTCGAGGCCCGCGAGGAGCTGTTCCTTGGTGTAGATCAGGTTCTCGCGGGAGGAGTCGGCCAGTTCGAACTCGTTGGTCATCGTCAGCGCCCGGGTGGGGCAGGCCTCGATGCACAGCCCGCACAGGATGCAGCGGGCGTAGTTGATCTGGTAGACGCGGCCGTACCGCTCGCCGGGCGAGTAGCGCTCCTCGTCGGTGTTGTCCGCGCCCTCGACGTAGATGGCGTCGGCGGGACAGGCCCAGGCGCACAGTTCGCAGCCGACGCACTTCTCCAGGCCGTCGGGGTGACGGTTGAGCTGGTGCCGGCCGTGGAAGCGGGGCGCCGTCGTCTTCGGCTGCTCCGGGTACTGCTCGGTCAGCCGCTTCTTGAACATGGCCTTGAAGGTCACGCCGAAGCCGGCCACCGGATTCTGGAAGTCAGACACCGTCCGTCTCCTTTCCCTCACTCGCAGTGGCAGTGTCGGAGGCCCCGCTGACCACGAGGTCCCGGTCGTGCCGCGGCCTGCGCCGGGGCACGGGCGGCAGGGACTGGCCGGGCTTGGGCGGTACGGGGAAGCCGCCGGCCATCGGGTCGAAGGCCCGCTCCCCGGCGGGTCCGGCGGTGGTCGCCTTCGCCTTCCGGTCGCGGAACACGTCGATCACGAAGGAGAGCAGCAGCAGTCCGAGGACGGCTCCGGCGACGTACAGGACGATGTTGGTGAAGGCGATGTTCTCGTTCCGCAGCGCCCGGACGGTGGCGACCAGCATCAGCCAGACCACGGAGACCGGGATGAGGACCTTCCAGCCGAGCTTCATCAGCTGGTCGTAGCGGACGCGGGGCAGGGTGCCGCGGAGCCAGATGAAGAAGAACAGCAGCAGCTGCACCTTGATGACGAACCAGAGCATCGGCCACCAGCCGTGGTTCGCGCCCTCCCAGAAGGTGGACACCGGGTACGGGGCCCGCCAGCCGCCCAGGAAGAGGGTCACCGACACGGCGGAGACCGTCACCATGTTCACGTACTCGGCGAGCATGAACATCGCGAACTTGATGGACGAGTACTCGGTGTTGAAGCCACCGACGAGGTCGCCCTCGGACTCCGGCATGTCGAAGGGGGCGCGGTTGGTCTCGCCGACCATCGTGATGATGTAGATGATGAACGAGACCGGCAGCAGGATGATGAACCAGCGGTCCGCCTGCGCCTCGACGATCTTCGAGGTCGACATCGACCCGGAGTAGAGGAAGACGGAGGCGAAGGCGGCGCCCATGGCGATCTCGTACGAGATCATCTGCGCGCAGGAGCGCAGACCGCCGAGGAGCGGGTACGTGGAGCCGGAGGACCAGCCGGCGAGGACGATGCCGTAGATGCCGACGGAGGCGACCGCGAGGACGTACAGCATCGCGATCGGCAGGTCGGTGAGCTGCATCGCGGTGCGGTGGCCGAAGATCGAGACCTCGTTGCCGGCCGGGCCGAAGGGGATCACGGCGATGGCCATGAACGCCGGGATGGCGGCGACGATCGGGGCGAGGACGTAGACGACCTTGTCGGCCTTCTTGACGATCACGTCCTCCTTGAGCATCAGCTTGATGCCGTCCGCGAGGGACTGGAGGAGGCCCCAGGGGCCGTGCCGGTTGGGGCCGATGCGCAGCTGCATCCAGGCGACGACCTTGCGCTCCCACACGATGGAGAAGAGCACGGTGACCATCAGGAAGGCGAAGCAGAAGACGGCCTTGATCAGGACGAGCCACCAGGGGTCCGTGCCGAACATGGACAGGTCTTCAGCGGCGAGCGGCGTGGTCATGCCTGCACCTCCGTGACATCGACGGGGCTCGGGGTCGCCGGGCCGATGCGGACCGGGTCGCCCGGGTGGGCGCCGGTGTCGGAGAGGACGCCCCGGCCGGCCGAGTTCAGCGGGACCCAGACGACGCGGTCGGGCATCTCGGTGACCTGGAGCGGGAAGGCCACGGAGCCGGCGGGGCCGGTGACTTCGAGGAGGTCGCCGTCCTTGACGCCGGTGTCGGCGGCGGTGGCGGCGGAGAGCCGGGCGACGGCGGCGTGCCGGGTTCCGGCAAGCGCGGTGTCGCCCTCCTGGAGGCGGCCGAGGTCGAGCAGCATCCGGTGTCCGGCGAGGACGGCCTCGCCGTCGCCGGGCCGGGCCGCGGCCTGTCCGGGCTCGCTGGGCTCGGAGGCCCGCTCGTCGGCCCAGCCGGCGAGCCGGTCGAGTTCCCGGCGTACGGCCCTGAGGTCGGGCAGGCCGAGGTGGACGTCGAGGGCGTCGGCGAGCATGTGGAGCACGCGCGCGTCGCTCGGCGCGAGCGGCCGGGTCATCTGCTCGGGCTTGAGCGCGGCCTCGAACATCCGGGCCCTGCCCTCCCAGTTGAGGAAGGTGCCGGGCTTCTCGGCGACGGCGGCGACCGGCAGGACGACGTCGGCGCGTGCGGTGACCTCGCTGGGCCGCAGCTCCAGGGAGACGACGAAGGCCGCGTCCAGGGCCTCGCGCGCACGGGCCGGGTCCGGCAGGTCGGAGACGCCGACGGCGCCGACGAGCAGGGCGGCGAGTTCGCCGGTGGCGGCGGCCTCGACGATCTGGCCGGTGTCGCGGCCGTAGCCGTGCGGGAGTTCGCGGACGCCCCAGACGGCGGCGACCTCCTCCCGCGCGCGCGGGTGGGTCGCGGGCCGCCCGCCGGGGAGCAGCGCGGGGAGCGCTCCGGCCTCGACGGCTCCGCGTTCGCCGGAGCGGCGCGGGATCCAGACGAGCCGGGCGCCGGTGGCGGCCGAGGCGCGCAGGGCGGCGGTCAGCGCGCCGGGGACGCCGGCGAGGCGTTCGCCGACGGCGAGGACGGAGCCTTCCTGGCGGAGGGCCTCGGCGGCGGCGAGTCCGTCGCCTTCGAGGCCGACCCGGGAGGTGAGGGCGTCGAGCCATTCGGTCTCGGTGCCGGGGGCGGCGGGCAGCAGGGTGCCGCCGGCCTTCTCCAGGCCGCGGGTCGCGAAAGAGGCGACGGCGTACGTCTTCTGGCCGTGCTTGCGCCAGGCCTTGCGGAGCCGCAGGAAGACGCCGGGGGCCTCCTCCTCGGCCTCCAGGCCGACCAGGAGCACGGCCGGGGCGGCTTCGAGCGAGGTGTACGTGACGCCCGTGCCGTCCAGGTCGCGGCCGCGTCCGGCGACGGCGGAGGCCAGGAAGTCGGCCTCCTCGCCGGAGTGGATCCGGGCCCGGAAGTCGATGTCGTGGGTGTCGAGGGCGACGCGGGCGAACTTGGCGTACGCGTAGGAGTCCTCGACGGTCAGCCTGCCGCCGGCGAGGACGCCGGTGCGGCCGCGGACGAGGCCGCGGGCGGCGGCCTCCAGGGCCTCCGGCCAGGAGGCGGGCTCCAGTTCACCGGTGTCGGTGTTGCGGACCAGCGGGGTGGTGAGCCGGTCGCGCTGCTGGGCGTAGCGGAAGCCGAAGCGGCCCTTGTCGCAGATCCACTCCTCGTTGACCTCCGGGTCGTCGGCGGCGAGCCGCCGCATGACCTTGCCGCGCCGGTGGTCGGTGCGGGTGGCGCAGCCGCCGGCGCACTGCTCGCACACCGACGGCGAGGAGACCAGGTCGAAGGGGCGGGAGCGGAAGCGGTAGGCGGCCGAGGTGAGGGCGCCGACCGGGCAGATCTGGATGGTGTTGCCGGAGAAGTACGACTCGAAGGGGTCGCCCTCGCCGGTGCCGACCTGCTGGAGGGCGCCGCGCTCGATGAGCTCGATCATCGGGTCGCCGGCGACCTGGTTGGAGAAGCGGGTGCAGCGGGCGCAGAGCACGCAGCGTTCGCGGTCGAGCAGGACCTGGGTGGAGATCGGGACCGGCTTCTCGTAGGTGCGCTTGACGCCCTCGAAGCGGGACTCGGACTGCCCGTGGGACATGGCCTGGTTCTGCAGGGGGCACTCGCCGCCCTTGTCGCAGACCGGGCAGTCCAGCGGGTGGTTGACGAGCAGCAGCTCCATCACGCCGTGCTGGGCCTTCTCGGCGACCGGGCTGGTCAGCTGCGACTTCACCACCATGCCGTCGGTGCAGGTGATGGTGCAGGAGGCCATCGGCTTGCGCTGGCCCTCGACCTCGACGATGCACTGGCGGCAGGCGCCGGCGGGGTCGAGGAGCGGGTGGTCGCAGAACCGCGGGATCTCGATGCCGAGCTGTTCGGCGGCGCGGATGACCAGGGTCCCCTTGGGGACGGAGATCTCGATGCCGTCGATGGTCAGCGTGACGAGATCCTCGGGCGGTACGGCCGGGGAGCCGCCGCCGGCCGGGCCGGCCGTGGTGACCGTCATGCCGACACCTCCTTGTGGTTGTCCGCCCAGGCGGTCGACTTGGCCGGGTCGAAGGGGCAGCCCCGGCCGGTGATGTGCTGCTCGTACTCCTCGCGGAAGTACTTCAGCGAGGAGAAGATCGGCGAGGCGGCGCCGTCGCCGAGGGCGCAGAACGACTTGCCGTTGATGTTGTCGGCGATGTCGTTGAGCTTGTCGAGGTCGGACATCTTGCCCTTGCCGGCCTCGATGTCGCGGAGCAACTGGACGAGCCAGTACGTGCCTTCGCGGCAGGGCGTGCACTTGCCGCAGGACTCGTGGGCGTAGAACTCGGTCCAGCGGGTGACGGCCCGCACGACGCAGGTGGTCTCGTCGAAGCACTGGAGCGCCTTGGTGCCGAGCATGGATCCGGCGGCACCGACGCCCTCGTAGTCGAGGGGCACGTCGAGGTGCTCGTCGGTGAACATGGGGGTGGAGGAGCCGCCGGGCGTCCAGAACTTGAGGCGGTGGCCGGGGCGCATGCCGCCGCTCATGTCGAGGAGCTGGCGCAGGGTGATGCCGAGCGGGGCCTCGTACTGGCCGGGCGAGGAGACGTGCCCGGAGAGCGAGTACAGCGTGAAGCCCGGGGACTTCTCGCTGCCCATCGAGGTGAACCATTCCTTGCCCCGGTTGAGGATCGCGGGAACGGACGCGATGGACTCGACGTTGTTCACGACAGTGGGGCAGGCGTACAGACCGGCGACCGCGGGGAAGGGGGGGCGCAGCCGGGGCTGGCCGCGGCGCCCTTCGAGCGAGTCGAGGAGCGCGGTCTCCTCGCCGCAGATGTACGCGCCGGCGCCGGCGTGCACGGTGAGTTCGAGGTTCAGGCCGCTGCCGAGGATGTCCCGGCCGAGGTAGCCGGCGGCGTAGGCCTCGCGGACGGCCTCGTGGAGGCGGCGGAGCACGGGGACGACCTCGCCGCGCAGGTAGATGAACGCGTGCTCGGAGCGGATCGCGTAGCAGGCGATGATCATTCCCTCGATGAGGGAGTGCGGGTTGGCGAAGAGGAGCGGGATGTCCTTGCAGGTGCCGGGCTCGGACTCGTCGGCGTTGACGACGAGGTAGTGGGGCTTGCCGTCGCCCTGCGGGATGAACTGCCACTTCATGCCGGTGGGGAAGCCTGCGCCGCCGCGGCCGCGGAGGCCGGATTCCTTGACGTACGCGATGAGGTCGTCGGGGCTCATCGCGAGGGCGCGCCTGAGTCCCTGGTAGCCCTCGTGGCGCTCGTAGGTCTCCAGGGTCCAGGAGTCGGGCTGGTCCCAGAAGGCCGAGAGCACCGGCGCGAGGAGCTTCTCGGGGCTGCTGTTGTTGATCTCGGCGGCCAAGGTCATCACTCCCCCTCCTGACCGGAGGTCTCACCGCGCGGGTGGACGATTCGGTGGTGCGGCTGCTCGCCCTTGGCGAGTCGGAGTCCGACGAGGGAGGCGGGGCCCGCGCCGCCGGTGGCCTCGACGGCGCCGGGGCGCTCGTCGGGGAAGCCGGCGAGGATGCGGGCGGTCTCCTTGAAGGTGCAGAGCGGGGCGCCGCGGGTGGGTTCGACGGTCCGGCCGGCCCGGAGGTCGTCCACCATCTTCTTGGCGGACTCGGGGGTCTGGTTGTCGAAGAACTCCCAGTTGACCATCACCACGGGGGCGAAGTCGCAGGCGGCGTTGCACTCGATGTGTTCGAGGGTGATCCTGCCGTCTTCGGTGGTCTCGTCGTTGCCGACGCCGAGGTGCTGCTTGAGCTCCTCGAAGATGGCGTCGCCGCCCATGACCGCGCAGAGCGTGTTGGTGCAGACGCCGACCTGGTAGTCGCCGGAGGGCTTGCGCCGGTACATGGTGTAGAAGGTGGCGACGGCGGTGACCTCGGCGGTGGTGAGGCCGAGGGTCTCGGCGCAGAACGCCATGCCGGTGCGGGTCACATGGCCCTCCTCCGACTGCACGAGGTGCAGCATCGGCAGGAGCGCGGAGCGGGAGTCCGGGTAGCGGTCGATGATCGCCCGCGCGTCCTCCGTCAGGCGGGCGCGGACCTCGGCCGGGTACGCGGGGGCGGGGAGCTGGGGCATCCCCAGGCTGACGTTCTCCGTCATCGGTCGACGCCTCCCATCACGGGGTCGATGGAGGCGACGGCGACGATGACGTCGGCGACCTGGCCGCCCTCGCACATCGCGGCCATGGCCTGGAGGTTGGTGAAGGACGGGTCGCGGAAGTGGACCCGGAAGGGGCGGGTGCCGCCGTCGGAGACGACGTGCACGCCGAGTTCGCCCTTGGGGGACTCGACGGCCGCGTAGGCCTGCCCGGCGGGGACCCGGAAGCCCTCGGTCACCAGCTTGAAGTGGTGGATCAGGGCCTCCATGGAGGTGCCCATGATCTTCTTGATGTGGTCCATGGAGTTGCCGAGGCCGTCGACGCCGAGGGCGAGCTGCGCGGGCCAGGCGATCTTCTTGTCGCCGACCATGACGTCGCCGGGCTCCAGGCGGTCGAGGCACTGCTCGACGATCCGGAGGGACTGGCGCATCTCCTCCAGGCGGACGAGGAAGCGTCCGTAGGAGTCGCAGCTGTCGGCGGTCGGGACCTCGAAGTCGTAGTTCTCGTAGCCGCAGTACGGGTCGGTCTTGCGCAGGTCGTGCGGGAGGCCCGCCGAGCGCAGGATCGGTCCGGTGGCGCCGAGCGCCATGCAGCCGGTGAGGTCGAGGTAGCCGACGTCCTGCATGCGGGCCTTGAAGATGGGGTTGCCGGTGGCGAGCTTGTCGTACTCCGGCAGGTTCTTCTTCATGGTCTTCACGAACTCGCGGACGGCGTCGACGGCGCCGGGCGGGAGGTCCTGGGCGAGGCCGCCGGGGCGGATGAACGCGTGGTTCATGCGCAGGCCGGTGATCAGCTCGTACAGGTCCAGGATCATCTCGCGGTCCCGGAAGCCGTAGATCATGATCGTGGTGGCGCCGAGCTCCATGCCGCCGGTGGCGATGCACACCAGGTGGGAGGAGAGCCGGTTCAGCTCCATCAGCAGGACGCGGATGATGCTGGCGCGGTCCGGGATCTGGTCGGTGATGCCGAGCAGCTTCTCCACGCCGAGGCAGTACGCCGTCTCGTTGTAGAACGAGGTGAGGTAGTCCATGCGCGTGACGAAGGTGGTGCCCTGCGTCCAGGTCCGGTACTCGAGGTTCTTCTCGATGCCGGTATGGAGGTAGCCGATGCCGCAGCGGGCCTCGGTGACGGTCTCGCCGTCGATCTCCAGGATGAGCCGGAGCACGCCGTGGGTGGACGGGTGCTGGGGGCCCATGTTGACGATGATGCGCTCGTCGTCGGCCTTGGCGGCGGACTGGACGACCTCTTCCCAGTCGCCGCCGGTCACCGTGTAGACGGCGCCTTCTGTCGTCTCGCGGGGAGACGCGTGGGAAGTGCTCACGAGTACGACCTCCGCTGGTCCGGAGCCGGGATCTGGGCGCCCTTGTACTCGACGGCGATGCCGCCGAGGGGGTAGTCCTTGCGCTGCGGGTGGCCCTGCCAGTCGTCCGGCATCATGATCCGGGTGAGGGCGGGGTGGCCGTCGAAGACGATGCCGAAGAAGTCGTACGTCTCGCGCTCGTGCCAGTCGTTCGTCGGGTAGACGGCGACCAGGGACGGGATGTGCGGGTCGGCGTCGGGCGCCGAGACCTCCAGGCGCAGCAGCCGGCCGTGGGTGAGCGAGCGCAGGTGGTACACCGCGTGCAGCTCGCGGCCCTTGTCCCCGGGGTAGTGCACGCCGGAGACGCCGGTGCAGAGCTCGAAGCGGAGCGCCGGGTCGTCGCGCAGGGTGCGGGCGACGCGGACGAGGTGCTCGCGCTCGATGTGGAAGGTCAGCTCGCCGCGGTCGACGACGGTCTTCTCGATGGCGCCGGACGGCAGGAGTCCCTGCTCCTCCAGCGCGCCCTCGAGTTCGTCGGCGACCTCGTCGAACCAGCCGCCGTAGGGGCGGGTGGCTTCGCCGGGGAGCCGGATCGAGCGGACGAGGCCGCCGTAGCCGGAGGTGTCGCCGCCGTTGTTGGCGCCGAACATGCCGCGCTGGACGCGGACCTCCTCGCCGTGCTCCCCGCGCTGCCCCGGCAGGTTCTGCGCGCTGAGGTCCTTCTCGGGGTTGGGTGTCTCGTCGCTCACTGTGCTGAACCGTTCCCTTCTCCGCCCGCGCGGCGCAGAGGTGCCGGCTTCGTCGCTTGCTGCGGCCCGGCGGCCGCGCGTGCGCCGGTCACCTCAGCAGCCCCTTCATTTCGATGGTCGGCAGCGCCTTGAGCGCCGCCTCCTCCGCCTCCCGGGCCGCCTCCTCGGCGTTCACGCCGAGCTTGGAGGTCTGGATCTTCTGGTGGAGCTTGAGGATCGCGTCGAGCAGCATCTCCGGCCGCGGCGGGCAGCCGGGCAGGTAGATGTCGACCGGCACGATGTGGTCGACGCCCTGGACGATCGCGTAGTTGTTGAACATGCCGCCCGAGGAGGCGCAGACGCCCATGGAGATGACCCACTTGGGGTTGGGCATCTGGTCGTAGACCTGCCTCAGGACGGGCGCCATCTTCTGGCTGACCCGGCCGGCCACGATCATCAGGTCGGCCTGGCGCGGCGAGCCGCGGAAGACCTCCATGCCGAAGCGGGCCAGGTCGTACCGGCCGGCTCCGGTGGTCATCATCTCGATGGCGCAGCAGGCGAGGCCGAAGGTCGCGGGGAACACGGACGCCTTGCGCACCCAGCCCGCGGCCTGTTCGACCGTCGTCAGCAGAAAGCCGCTCGGGAGTTTCTCTTCGAGTCCCATAGGTGCCCCTCAGCCCCTCAGTCCCATTCCAGGCCGCCGCGACGCCACACGTAGGCGTAGGCGACGAAGACGGTGAGCACGAAGAGCAGCATCTCCACGAGCCCGAAAAGCCCCAGGGCGTCGAAGGTGACCGCCCAGGGGTAGAGGAAGACGATCTCGATGTCGAAGACGATGAAGAGCATCGCCGTCAGGTAGTACTTGATCGGGAAGCGGCCGCCTCCGGCGGGAGTGGGCGTCGGCTCGATGCCGCACTCGTACGCCTCAAGTTTTGCCCTGTTGTACCGCTTTGGCCCGATAAGCGTGGCCATGACCACGGAGAAGATCGCAAACCCCGCACCCAGGGCACCGAGCACGAGGACGGGCGCGTACGCATTCACGCTCCTCGCTCCTTCCAGTCGTCCTTGACCGTTGGACCGCACGGCCGGACCGTGAAAGATCGCCCCCATGTGAGGCAGTTCACAAGCCCGGCTGCCCCGCATCCTATGCCCGCCCCTCTGTGATCTGCGACACGGGGTGCAGCAACGACTTTGTGATCTCCACCACCTGACGAAGGATCATGAAGTCGGATGAGCGGTGATCTTGTTGCGCGAAGCGCCCAGGTGATCACCAGATGTGACATCCGGACCGGAAATCGCTGATCGGAGGGGGTGTCGCACTATCAAGTGATGGCCACTACAAGCAAATTGGCGATGGACGCGTACGGGTGATAGAGGAACCGCCCGTCGCCCGGTCGGGGGGTCCGGCGTACGAGGGTGGACGCGGGCGCGCTTTCACGAGCGTTCGTGAGACGGGAGTGTGACCTGCGCCACACCGCGAAGTCACGAAAAAAGCGGGGCTTGGCCATCGGCGTCAAGAGGTGGTAAGCGTCGGGCAATTCGGACGTTTCAATGAAAACCCGTGATCAAGCCCCGGATGAGCTGTGCCCGTTTTGCCCGTTACGGCGTCAATAAGGGCGCCACGGAAGCGGATTCGCGGCTTCCAAACGTAACTGTGGCGCAACCCACGTTTCTTGAAGGGAACCCTGAAGCCCTGATAGCGGTTGTTCCCATGTCCCACACCGCTCACATACCCAGCCACCGGAAGCCCCGCCGCAGCGCCTCGAAGCTCGCGCTGCGAGCCGGAGTTGCCGGTGGCGTCCTCGGCACCATCGCGGTGGCCGGTGCTGCCGGGCCGGCCTCGGCCGAGCCGGTGACCGAGACCATCGAAATGCCCACCCTCGGCTCGCTCGACGCCGGCACGGGCCTCGCCAGTGCCGTCGCCGCCTCCGCCGAGGCCTCCCAGCAGGAGGCTCTCGACCAGAGCCTCGCCACGCAGGAGAACACCGCCCTCCTCAAGGCCTCCCAGGAGGCCAAGAAGGCCAAGGCCGAGGCCGACCGCAAGGCCGCCGCCGAGAAGGCCGAGAAGGCCCGCCTCAAGGCCGAGCAGGAGCGCCAGGAGGCCGAGGACCGCGCCTCCCGCGACCGCGCGCGCACCCAGCTCTCCACCACGTCCACGAGCTCGTCGAACGACAGCGGCTCGTCCTCGGACAGCGGCTCCTCGACCGGCAGCAGCGAGAGCACCACGCAGGCGCCCTCCGGCTCCGCCGCCGCGATCGTGGCCTTCGCCCGTGCCCAGATCGGCGACTCGTACGTCATGGGCGGCACCGGCCCCAACTCCTGGGACTGCTCGGGCCTCGTCCAGGCCGCCTACCGCGAGGCCGGCATCGACCTGCCCCGCATCTCCGGCGACCAGTCGAGCATGGGCACCTCCGTCTCCCTGAGCAACCTCCAGCCGGGCGACGTCCTCTACTGGGGCAGCCGCAGCGGCTCGTACCACGTGGCCATCTACGTGGGCGGCGGCAAGTACGTCGGCGCGCAGAACCCGTCGACGGGCGTCGTCGAGCGCTCCCTGGACTGGGACATGCCCTCGGGCGCCGTCCGCATCCTCTGATCCACCCCTCTTCACGCCGAAGGGCCGTCACTCCTCGGGGGAGCGACGGCCCTTCGCCGTACCCGCGGCGCCGGGTCAGCGGCGCAGCGCCTCGGCCGGTTCGATCCGGGAGGCCCGCCAGGCCGGGTAGAGCCCGGCGACGACTCCCGTGACCAGGCCGACGGCCGGGGCCGCGACCACCGTCCCGGTGTGCATGACCGGAGTCCAGTCGCGCACCAGCGCCACCGCGATGACCGTGGACACCCCGAGCGCCGTACCGACGAGACCGCCCAACGCGCCCAGAGCACCCGATTCCGTGAGGAACTGGACGGTGATGTGCCGTCCCCTGGCGCCGAGGGCCCGCCGCAGGCCGATTTCCCCGGTCCGTTCGAGGACCGCGACGAGCGTGGTGTTGGCGATCCCGACCGCGCCGATGACCAGACAGATCGCCGCGAGCAGCAGGAACAGCTGGTCCAGGTCGTCGGTCACGCCCGCCCGCAGGGCCTTGGGGTCCGGCGGGGGGATCGCCTTCAGGTACTCCGGGTGGTCCGGGCGCAGGGCGACCGGCGCCTCCCGCGCGATCTGGCCGGCCGCGCCCGTCGCCGTCGTGATCAGCATCTTCGCGTCACCCTGCTGCGGCGGCCCCCACAGCTTCTCGGCGGTCGTCCTCGGCACGGTCACCGACATCAGGACGTCCGCCCTGCGCTGCACGTCGTCGATGATCCCGGCGACCGTGAACGGTTCGTCGCCGATGAACACCGCGGGCCGGGTCTCCAGGGTCGTGATGCCGAGCCGGTCCGCGACCGACTTGCCGAGCACGGCGACCGGCTGACCGGACCGGGAGGTGAACTCGTCGTACAGCCGGCCCTGGGCGAGCGTCGGCGCCGCCGCCCGCAGCGCCCCGGGGGACGCCGCGACGACCTCGATCCGCTCGCTGCCCCCGCCGTCGCCGACCGGTGCGGAGCGGACGGCCGTGCCCGGTTCCAGGCGGACGGACCAGTAGACACCGGCGTCCTCGACGCCGCCGAGCCGCTCGATGCGGGCGTCCGCGTCGGCCGGGAAGGCGGGGTCGGCGAACTCGTCCTGTTCGCGGGCCACGTCCTCGACGGTCACCTCGGTGGCCGTCAGCAGGTTGAACCGCGCGTCGATCTGCGAGGAGGTGGTCGCCGTGAGCCCGAGGATCGCGACGAACGTGCCGACGCCGAGGACGGTGCCGAGCGCGGTGAGGACCGAGCGTCCCGGCCGCTGGAGCATCCCGGCGACGGCCTCGGCGAGGACGTCGCGGGCGGCCAGCCGGGAGGGTTCGACCAGCCGGTTCCGCTTCCGGGGCTTCCCGCCCCTGGGGGATCGGCTCACCCTGTCGCCTCCGTCACCGGCTCGCTCAGCACCCCGTCGCGGATGGTCACCGTGCGCTGGCCGCGCTCGGCGACCTCCGCGTCGTGGGTGATCACGAGGATCGTCATCCCGGAGGCGTGCAGTTCGCCGAGGAGGTCGAGGACCGATCCCGCGTTGTCCGAGTCGAGGTTGCCGGTCGGCTCGTCGCACAGCAGCAGCGAAGGGCGGCCGGCCAGGGCGCGGGCGATGGCCACCCGCTGGCGTTCGCCGCCGGACAGCCGGCCGGGCAGCGCGTCGGCCCGGTGTCCGAGCCCCACCCGTTCGAGGGCGGTACGGGCCCGGGCCCGGCGCTCGGCCCGGGGCACCGCCGAGTAGACCATCGAGAGCATGACGTTCTCGGTGGCGCTGCGGTGCGGAAGGAGGTGGAAGGACTGGAAGACGAAGCCGATGCGCCGCCCGCGCAGGGCCGTACGGTCCCCGTCGCGCAGCGCCGCCGTGTCGATGCCGTCCAGGAGGTACGTACCGCCGGTGGGCGCGTCGAGCAGTCCGGCGACGTTCAGGAAGGTCGACTTGCCCGATCCGGACGGGCCGACGACCGTGATGAACTCCCCTTTCCGTACGGTGAGTCCGCACGGTCTCAGGGCGGCGACGGGCGGCGGTCCCGGATAGGTCAGGCTCACCGCGCGGAACTCGATGACCGGGACGTCCTGATCGCTCACGGCGACCCCTTGGACTTCCCCGACGCCACGCCCGGGTTCACCCCGGTGACCACTTCGTCGCCCTCCTTGAGCGCCCCGGCGGTGACCGGGACGACCTCGACGAAACCGTCTCCGGTCGTGCCGGTCCGCACCTCGATCCGCTCCTGCCGGCCGGTGCCGTCGACCGTGGTGACGACCGTCCGGCCGTCCACACCCGCGGAGACGGCCGTGACCGGGACGACGAGGGCCTTGCCGTCGGTGGAGGCGGCCTCGATGGTGAGCCGGACCTCCTGGTCCGCGAGTCCCGAGGGGAGTTCGCGGGCCGGTTCGACGGTGAAGAGGTAGCCGACGGCGCCGCTGCCCTGCGCGCCGTCCCCTCCCCCGCCGTTGGCGCCGTTCCCACCGGAGCCGGAGCCGGAGCCCTGCCCGCCGGACCCCGGCTGCTGGTCCTGCTCCCTGCTCGGGCTGTCGGCCACCGAGACCACCCGGCCCGCCGTCTCCTGCCCGGTGCTCTCGGCGAGGATCCGCACCTTCTGTCCGGCGCGGACCAGGCCCTTCTGGTGGTCCTGGAGGAAGCCCTGGGCCATCAGCCTGCCGGAGGACAGGGTCATGGCCGTGCCGGAGGCCTGCGCCCCCGGCCGTGCGGTGACCGTGGCGACCCGCGCCGGGAAGGCCCGTACGAAGACGACCTCGGCCGCCGGGACCATCGGACCGGCGGCGGCCTCGGCCTTCTCCAGCGCCCGGCGGGCGGCGTCCAGATCCTCGACGGCCCGGTCGCGCGCCTTCTTGAGCTGCTTCTTCTGGGTGTCGTCGGTGTTGGCCGCGAGGGCGTCGCGGGCGTCGACGGCGGCCCGTTCGGCGCCGGTGACGGCGGCCTTCGCGCCGTCCACGGCCGCGCCGTCGTCGTCCACGGCCGGCCGGGGGTCGTAGCCGATGGAGGCGTAGAACTCCTCGACCGCTTCCTTGGTTCCGGGGCCGAAGGTGCCCCGGGCGTCCTCGCCGCGGCCGTGGCCGAGGCCGGCGAGCGCGGTCTGCAGCTGCTTCACGTCGTCGCCGGTGGCGCCGGGCTTGAGGTCCCGGTACACGGGCAGGGCGCCGGGCAGGACGAAGACGGGCCGGCCGGATATCTCCAGGAGCACCTTGCCCGAGCGCACCGCGTCCCCGCTCCGGACGGAGACCTTGGTGATCACGGGGGCGGCGCCGCCCTCGCCGCCGGCGGAGACCGGGGCGACCTGGATGGTCTGGCCGGCCACGACGGTGCCGCGCAGGACGACGGTCTCCGCGAGGACCCGGTTCTCGACCCGGGCGATCAGCACGTCCTGCGGGGGCGGTTCGGCGTCGGCGGCGACCTGGGCGGGCGACCGGATGAGCGAGGTGGCCGCCACTCCGGCGCCGGTCAGGGCGACCGCCCCCGCCACGAGGGCGGCGACCCAGAAGCGGCGCCGGGACATCCGGACGGCCCCGGCGTCGCCGCCGGGGGCCGGGGAGTCCTTCGCGCTCACGGTGTCGCCGGCCCCGTGACGGTGGTCCGCCGCCGTCGCGGCCTCGCCGGCCGGGCTGTCGTCAGCCACCGACGACCGTCCCGCCGTTGCCGCCTCCCGCCATGGGGGCGCACTCCTTCAGCGCCGCGATCACCGTGGGGTCGCTCTTCACCCGGTCGGCCAGGGCGCCGGTCAGCGGCACCTCGCCGGTGACGGGGTCGGGGTCCGGGTAGTCGGTGACGCCCTTCCCGCGCATGCAGGCGGACATCTTCTGCGCGGACGCCAGCCGGTCCGGCCCGGCCTTCGGCCGCTCGGGCAGCTTCGGGGCGCAGGTCCGCTCGGCCGCGGTGATCGCCTCGGCGGTGTTCGCGTCCTTGTCGACGCGCTTCTCCCCGCCCCCGCTGTCCTGGAGCTTGAGCCCCTGGGCGCCCAGGCAGTCGTAGTACGCGGCCCAGTCGGCGGTGCCCTTCGAGGCCCCGGCGGAAGGCCCGCCGGACGAGGGGGCGGCGGACGAGGAGGGGGCCGCGGAGGTGGTTCCGGTGCTCGGTCCCGACCGGGTTGCGCTGTCCCCGTCGCTCGAGCACCCCCCGAGCCCGAGGGCGAGGATCAGCACGGGAACGGCCATGAGGCGTCTCATCAGAACGGTCCTTCCGACGGGGATTCCCGTCACGGGGCGTCTCCAGGGAACGCGCGTGAGGAGGCCGACGCGGCGTTGCGCTACGCCACGTACAAGGCCTCTGCGCGGTGGGTCTCCGGCGCCCGGCGGGCGCTTGGACATGGCCGAGGATAGCCCGCGGGTGGCCTCGCCGGTAACTGTCTCAACGGACAGTGGACGCGGTCGAGTTGGCGATGTTCGTATGGAGACCGGCCCACTCCGGGCCACAACGAACCCCTCAGCAACAGCTATGTGAAAGGCATCGACATGCAGCGCACTGCACTCCGTCGCGTGGCCGCCACGGCCGTCGCGCTCGTCGCCATCGGCGCCGGCGCGCTCGCCACCGCCGGCTCGGCCTCCGCCGCGACCGGCAAGAACGGCTACCTGGAGAGCGGCGAGCTCGGCCTGTACTACAACTCCAACCAGGCCGGAGCCGTCTTCGATCTCTACATCGCGGACGACAACTTCTCGGACGACTGGTTCCCGGGTCCCGGCAACGGCGCCGGCCAGCCGGTGAACGACAACACCGCCTCGTACCACAACGCCGACTCCCTGACGTGGTACGTCTACACCGACGCCTACGCCGGTGGCATCGAGGGCAGCCTGCCCCCCGGCTACGTCGGCAACGCGTCCACGACGTTCAAGAACCAGATCTCCTCCGCGTACCACTACAAGGCCCGTTGATCCTCAGGGTCCGCACCACCAGCTGAACCGCCGGCGTAGTTCCCGGACCCCGGCACGCACCACCGAGGCAGCCGTTGCTCCGCCCGAAAGAGGCGGGCAGAGCAACGGCTGCTCCCATGGTAGACACGCACCCGCCCCTGGAGCAGCCCCATGCGTCCACTCGCCGCCCGCGCGACCGTTCTCCTGCTGAGCGCCGCGCTCCTCACCGCCTGTTCCTCCGAGTCCGGTGGTGGCGGCGGCAGTTCCGCGAAGGAGCCGGAGACCGGGACGGTCCCCCGGCTGCTCTCCACGACCGGGCTCTCCTTCCCGCTCGACGGCTACGCGACCACCGACGAGCAGCGCCGCACGCTGGAGCGGGCCCAGGCCCGGGTGACCAGCGACTGCATGGCGCGCTTCGGTTTCACGTACGAGATGCCCGTGTCCCCCGCACCCGTCGGCCGGTCCTCCGACTCCCGGCGTTACGGCCTGACCGACGCCACCGTCGCCGCCCGCTACGGCTACACCCCGAACCGGGGAGCCCAGCCGCCCGCCAAGCCGGCCGTCCAGACGCTGACCGAGTCCGGCAGGCTCGCCCTCAACGGCCCCGAGTACAAGGGCCCCCAGCCGATGAGCCTGGAGGAGGCCGCGGCCGTGGACAGCGGCAAGACCCTCGCCGGGAAGAAGGTGCCCGTCGGCGGCTGCCTCCGCGAGGGCTACCTCACGGTCTACGCGCCGAAGAAGGGCACGCTGGACAGCATGTTCGTCACCAACATGGTGATGGACGCCAACTCCCGCTCCCGCGAGGACTCCCGGGTCGTCGCCGCCGTGAAGGCCTGGTCCGCCTGCATGGCCGAGAAGGGCTACAAGGTCGACGAGCCCGTCAGCCCGCAGAGCGACCTGAAGCTCGACCCGAACAGCTACGGGAGCCCCCGGGCCGTCGCCGCCGCCAAGCAGGACGTCGCCTGCAAGGAAAAGGCCAACCTCGTCGGGATCTGGTTCACCGTCGAGAGCGCCTACCAGAAGCGGAGCATCGAGCAGAACGCCGAGGCGCTCAACCAGGCGAAGACCGAGCTCAACGAGCGGCTGAGGCTGGCGGCCGCCACCGCGGGCTGACCCGCCACCACGACATCGGAAGGGCCCCCGGCGCACGTCGCGCCGGGGGCCCGACGTCGTTTTCCGGCCGACGGGACGTCCCTGGGACGTCCCGTCCCGCCGTCACGGGCAACCTTTCGTGACGCGATCCGGTTACCGTTCCCGAGAGGAACCGACCGGCTCGGTTCCCTCGCACCACGTCCAACGAACGCCGTCTCTGGGGGGGACACATGCTTCGTCACTGCCCGTACTGCGGACCGGGATTAGGCGAGGGCGAGACACGAGCGGCCCGGATCAACCCGGTCACCACCGCCCTGCGCCACCTGGACCTCCTGACGGAACGCGAGATCGAGGTCCTGTCGGCGATGCCCGGCGGAGAGTCCAACACGGACCTCGCCGAGCAGCTCGGCATCACCGAGCGCACCGTCAAGTTCCACGTCACCAACATGCGGGAGAAGCTGGGCGGTCTGTCGCGCGCCCAGCTCCATCTGCTCGCCCTGCTCACCGAGACGGTCCGGCCCTGCCGTCTCTGTCGTCACGACGGACCGGCGGCGAGCGCGGAACCCCGCGCGATCGTCCCCCGGCCCGCCGTGACGCGGCGGTTCGCCGCCGTCAAGAGCTGCGCCTGACGGTCAGGCCTTCGGGGCCACCTTCGACAGACCGTTGATGATGCGGTCCATCGCGTCCCCGCCCGTGGGGTCGGTCAGGTTGGCCAGCATCTTCAGCGTGAACTTCATCAGGAGCGGGTGCGTCAGTCCGCGCTGGGTCGCGATCTTCATGACCTTCGGGTTGCCGATGAGCTTCACGAAGGCGCGGCCCAGCGTGTAGTACCCGCCGTAGGTGTCCTTGAGGACCTGCGGGTAGTTCCGCAGGGCCAGTTCGCGCTGGGCGGGGGTCGCGCGCGCGTGCGCCTGGACGATGACGTCGGCCGCGATCTGGCCCGACTCCATGGCGTACGCGATGCCCTCGCCGTTGAAGGGGTTGACCAGGCCGCCCGCGTCACCGACGAGCAGCAGGCCCCGGGTGTAGTGCGGCTGGCGGTTGAAGGCCATCGGGAGGGCGGCGCCCCGGATCGGCGTCGTCATGTTGTCCGGGGTGAAGCCCCAGTCCTCCGGCATCGAGGCGCACCAGGCCTTGAGGACCTCGCGCCAGTCCAGCTCGCGGAAGGCCTTCGAGGAGTTGAGGATGCCGAGGCCGACGTTGGACGTGCCGTCGCCCATGCCGAAGACCCAGCCGTAGCCGGGCAGCAGCCGGTCCTGCGCGCCGCGCCGGTCCCACAGCTCCAGCCACGACTCCAGGTAGTCGTCGTCGTGCCGGGGCGAGGTGAAGTACGTGCGGACGGCGACGCCCATCGGCCGGTCCTCGCGCCGGTGCAGGCCCATCGCGAGGGAGAGCCGGGTGGAGTTGCCGTCGGCGGCGACGACGAGCGGCGCGTGGAAGGTGACCTCGCGCTTCTCCTCGCCCAGCTTGGCGTGGACGCCGGTGATCCGGCCCGTGCGGTCGTCGATGACCGGCGCGCCCACGTTGCAGCGCTCGTACAGCCGGGCGCCGGCCTTCTGTGCCTGCCGGGCGAGCTGCTCGTCGAAGTCGTCGCGCTTGCGGACCAGACCGTAGTCCGGGTACGAGGCCAGCTCCGGCCAGTCGAGTTCGAGGCGCACCCCGCCGCCGATGATCCGCAGGCCCTTGTTCCGCAGCCAGCCGGCCTCCTCGGAGATGTCGATGCCCATGGAGACGAGCTGCTTGGTGGCGCGCGGGGTGAGCCCGTCGCCGCAGACCTTCTCGCGGGGGAACGCCGTCTTCTCCAGGAGCAGGACGTCGAGTCCGGCCTTCGCCAGGTAGTAGGCCGTGGTGGAGCCGGCCGGGCCCGCCCCGACGACGATCACATCAGCGCTGTGCTCGGAGAGGGGCTGCTCGGTCACGGCGGATCTCCCGGAGGGGTCGAGGAAAAAAGGGGTGGTCGAAGTCTATTGCGGGGGTTCGCCGGGGCGGGCTCAGGCCTTGAAACCGCGGTGCAGGGCGACGATGCCGCCCGTCAGGTTCCGGTACGCCACCTTCGACCAGCCGGCCTTGCGGAGCAGACCGGCCAGGGCCGGCTGGTCCGGCCAGGTCTGGATGGACTCGGCGAGGTAGACGTACGCGTCGGGGTTGGAGGAGACGGCGCGGGCCACCGGCGGCAGCGCGCGCATCAGGTACTCCTCGTACACGGTCCTGAACGGCTTCCAGGTGGGGTGCGAGAACTCGCAGATGACGACCCGGCCGCCCGGCTTGGTCACCCGGTACAGCTCGCGCAGCGCCTGGTCGGTGTCCTGGATGTTCCGCAGCCCGAAGGAGATGGTGACGGCGTCGAAGACGTCGTCGCGGAACGGCAGCTTCGTGCCGTCGCCCGCCGTGAACGGCATCCACGGGTGGTTCTTCTTGCCGACCCGCAGCATGCCCAGGGAGAAGTCGCACGGGACGACGTACGCGCCCGCCCGCACGAAGGGCTGTGAGGAGGTCGCCGTCCCGGCGGCCAGGTCGAGGACCTTCTGCGCGGGCCGCGCGTCGACCGCCTTCGCGACCTCCTTGCGCCAGCGCCGGTCCTGCCCGAGGGACAGGACGTCGTTGGTGACGTCGTAGTTCGCCGCCACGGCGTCGAACATCGAGGCGACTTCGTGCGGCTGCTTGTCCAGGGATGCTCGGCTCACCCGGCCATTGTGGCAGCCGCCCCCCTGCCGGGCGGGGACCGGCCCCGGCCCCCGGAAGATTTTCCCGGAGCTCCTTTCAACCTTTTCGCGGCGAGCGCGCTCAAGGAAGGGTGACAGTGCTGACGAAGGGAACGAGATGCCGTCACCGCTTGGCTCGGACATCGGGTTCGAGGAGTTCGCCCGGTCCGCGCAGACGCGGCTGTACCGCACCGCGTACCTGCTGTGCGGGGACGCGGAGACCGCCCGCGACCTCACGCAGACCACGCTCGCCAAACTCTTCCAGCACTGGCGGCGGGCAGGGGCGGCGGAACATCCGCACGCCTACGCCAAGACCGTGCTCACCCGCACGTTCCTGGCCGAGCGGCGTCGCCGCCTGCGCGATCTGCTCGCCTTCACCAGGACCGGCGGGCTCGGACCGGCGCGGACCACCGAGCAGCCCGACCTCCGGGTCACGCTGCTCGCCGCGCTCGCCGAGCTCCCGCCCAGAGCCCGCGCCATGGTCGTCCTTCGGTACTGGGAGGACCTGAGTGTGGAGACCGTCGCCTCGCTCCTGCGCTGCAGCGAGGCGACGGTCAAAAGCCAGTGCTCGCGCTCACTGGCCCGGCTCCGGGAACAGCTGGGCGACCCACACCTCTACACCGCCGATCCCCACCTCCACCACGCCATCGGAAGCTGAGGCACCCCGAGTGGACGACGCAACGATGCTCCGCCGTGCCATGGACCGCACGGCCCAGGAGCTTCCCCCCCTTCCCGACCTCGTGCCCGTCGCCGTACGGCAGGGCCGCAGACGCCGTGCGCGGGCCCGGCTCACCGTCGCCGGAGGTGTCTTCGGCACGGTCACCGCCGCCGCGCTCGGACTCACCCTGCTGCCCGGCGCGGACCCCGGTACCGCCCTGCCCGCGTCGCCCCCGGCGGCCTTCCCCTCGGCGTACCGCACGCCGGTGCGGGTCGAACCGACTCCCGGGCAGACGCCGCCCGAGAAGGTGTCCGCCGAGGAGGGCGCGCGCCGCGCCCAGTTCCAGCAGCAGGTGTCGGCGCTCCTCGACGAACTGCTCCCGGCGTCCGTCTCGGACGTCCGGCCGGTCGCGGACGAGGTGTCCTCGTACCGGATCACCGCCGGCGGCACGGTCTTCCCGGTGAAGCTGTCCGTCCGGCCGGCGGAGAACGAGCGCCTCCCGGACTGCCGGAACATCCCGTCGAAGCGGACGACCTGCGAGGAGGCAGGTCTCGACGGGGGCAGGACCGCCCAGGTGTACGGGATGGCGGTGAACGATCCCGGGACCCTGGGGTCCAGGGTCGTCACCCGTTACGGCCGGAGCAGTGTGCTGCTCTCGGTCGACCCGTCGGCCGGGGCCTCGGCGCCGGTGACGCCGGACCAGCTGCTCGCCGTCGTGCGCGACCCGCGCTTCACGGACCTGCTGAAGTACGCGGACGCCTACCCGGTGCAGAAGAAGGGCGCCCCGGTCAGGGGCGGCTGAGCCCGGGCGGGCTCAGCGGCGGCGGAAGACCAGCCGGCCGCCGAGGACGGTCGCCACGCAGGTGGCCGGGCCCAGCCGGACCAGGGTCTCCCGGTCGGGGACGTCGAACACGGCGAACCGTGCCGGGCCGCCGACCGCCAGACGGGGCAGCAGGACGAGGGGCCTCGGCGCGAGGGAGGGCGGTCCGGGCATCGTGGCGGGGCGCCGTCCGACGACGAGCCCGGCCCTGCGGACCGCGTCCTGCGCGGCCCGGCCGCGCAGTTCTCCGGCGACGGCCACCATCCCGTGCGCGAGGAGCCGCTGCACTCCGCGCCGCGCGGAGGCGCCGGGCCGCGCGGGGTCGGCGTCGAGGATCTCGCGCGCCCGCTCGCCGTGGATCGGCCGGGTGCCGAACTCCTCGGCCTCGCGGGGGTCCGGGTGGTAGGTGGCTTCGAGCAGCTCGGGCCCGTACGGGTTGAGCAGGCCGGGCGTGAGGATGCCCGGCCACAGCCGCAGCTTGGCGTCCTCGTGCACGGCGGCCAGTTCCTCGTACGGGCCGAGGGCGGCGATGTGCGCGCCGTCGACGAGGACGGCGGTCTCGGGGGACGCCTCTGCGGCGTGGAGGGTCGGCACCGTGGGCCTCAGTTGGCGTCGAGGAGCTTCAGCTCGGGGTGGGCCGTGCCGCCCTCGATCGCGATGGACGACAGGTGGGAGACGACGCGCTCGTCGACCGGGTCGTTCGCCGGGTCGTCGTGGACGACGAGGTGCTCGTACGTGGTGGCGCGCTGCGCCGGGACGCGGCCCGCCTTGCGGATCAGGTCGATGATCTCCAGGCGGTTGGAGCGGTGCTTGGCACCGGCGGAGGAGACGACGTTCTCCTCCAGCATGATCGAGCCGAGGTCGTCGGCGCCGTAGTGCAGGGAGAGCTGGCCGACCTCCTTGCCGGTGGTGAGCCAGGAGCCCTGGATGTGGGCGACGTTGTCGAGGAACAGCCGGGCGATGGCGATCATCCGCAGGTACTCGAAGAGGGTGGCCTGCGTCTGGCCCTTGAGGTGGTTGTTCTCGGGCTGGTACGTGTACGGGATGAAGGCCCGGAAGCCGCCCGTCCGGTCCTGCGTGTCACGGATCATGCGCAGGTGCTCGATCCGCTCGGCGTTGGTCTCGCCGGTGCCCATCAGCATGGTGGAGGTGGACTCGACGCCCAGCTTGTGGGCGATCTCCATGATCTCCAGCCAGCGCTCGCCGCTCTCCTTGAGGGGGGCGATGGCCTTGCGGGGCCGTGCGGGCAGCAGCTCGGCGCCGGCGCCCGCGAAGGAGTCGAGGCCGGCGGCGTGGATCCGGGTGATGGCCTCCTCGACGGAGACCCCGCTGATCCGGGCCATGTGCTCGACCTCGGACGCGCCGAGGGAGTGGATGACCAGCTGCGGGAACGCGGCCTTGATGGCGGCGAAGTGCTGCTCGTAGTACTCGACGCCGAAGTCGGGGTGGTGGCCGCCCTGGAACATGATCTGGGTGCCGCCGAGCTCCACGGTCTCCGCGCAGCGGCGCAGGATGTCGTCGAGGTCGCGGGTCCAGCCCTTCTTCGTGTCCTTGGGGGCCGCGTAGAAGGCACAGAACTTGCACGCCGTCACGCAGACGTTCGTGTAGTTGATGTTCCGCTCGATGATGTACGTCGCGATGTGCTCGGTCCCCGCGTACCGGCGGCGGCGCACCGCGTCGGCGGCGGCGCCCAGCGCGTGCAGCGGCGCCGAGCGGTAGAGGTCGAGCGCCTCCTCGGGGGTGATCCGGCCGCCCGCGGCAGCGCGGTCGAGAACGGCTGCGACATCAATCGACGTGAGTTCGGCCTTCTCGGTCACCGGTTGTGTCCCTTTCGGAGGGGTTCTGAGCAGTCAGAACCAGCGTACGCCAGGGCAACCTTCCGGGCTCCGCGCCCCTCTCCTCCTTCGGAATCACCCGATCTGCCCCGAAGGAACCGGAGTCGCCCGATGGCACGCACGCCCCGGAGGTCCCGCCCGGCCGCCGCCGTCCGCTCCCTCGCCGCGGGCCTCGCGCTCGCCGTACCGCTCACGCTGCTCGGCGGCTGCGACGACGGCAAGGACGAGCCGTTCATGTTCGGCGGGCCGTCCTCGGGGCCGAAGGCGGCGCCGGGGCAGCCGGTGACCGTCTATCCGCGTGGCCCCCGGGCGCGGTTCACGGTCGCCGGGGAGGTCGAGGACGGCACCCGCATCGGGGTCACGACGCTGCGCGGGCGGAAGTCCGGTTTCACGGGCAAGGTGTGGGTGTGGGCGCCTCCGCAGTATTTCGACCCGGCTTACGCGCACAGCGGCTTCCCGGTCCTGGAGGCGTTGCCGGGCGGGCACGGATATCCGGTGAATTACTGGATGGGCACGGATCTCGGACTGGAGTCGGGCATCTCCCGGTGGTCCCGGGAGGGAAAGAGCCTTCCGTTCATCGTCGTGATGCCCGTCCTCAACCCGAACTTCGACCACTACTACGACGGCAGCGATATTCCGGGGCAGCCGAGAATGGGGACCTGGATCGCGGAGGACGTACCGGATTTCGTCCGCGCGAATTTCCGGACGTTCGCCTCGCGGGACGGCTGGGCGTTCATGGGCTCGTCCTCCGGCGGCTTCGTCGGGCTCAAGTCGGTGCTCCAGCATCCGGACCGGTTCAAGGCCGTCATCGCCTCGGGGCCGGACACGGTTCCGGACTCGCCGCTGTGGCGCGGGCACGAGGCGGCGCGGCGGGCGAACGACCCCGGGCGGCTTGCCGGTCGGCTGGTCCGGCGGCCGGACACGCCGTGGAACGAGGTGTACCTGGCGTTCCAGCTCGGCTCGCGGGAGACCGGGATCGCGCCGGACGTACGGCGGTTCATGCGGAAGTACACCAAGGGGCCGGTGAAGAGCCGGCTCCAGGTGATACCGGACGGCGGGCACAACGCCCGGACGTACATGCGGGGGCTGGAGGACGGCACGATCCAGTGGATCAGCCGCCGGCTCCAGCCCCCGGTGCCGGACCGGGCGTGAGCCCCGCCCGGGCGCCGGACGCCCCCTAGTGGTGCTCGGGCGGGAGGAGTTCGACCGCGACGTCCGCCGGGAAGCCGGTCGTGGGGCCGGTGCGGCGGGCGAACTCACGGACCCCGGCGAGCTGCTCGGGGCCGAAGCGGAAGTCGAGGGTACGGAAGTACCGCTCCAGGAGTTCGGCGTCGAAGGTCTCCCAGCGGGCGGCCTGCTCCGCGACCTTGGCGACCTCCTCCAGGGAGAGGTCGCGCGAGGCCAGGAAGGCCCGGTGCACCTCGTGGACGGTCTCCGGCTCGCGCGCCAGGTAGTCCTTGCGCGCCGCCCAGACGGCGAAGACGAACGGGAGGCCCGTCCACTCCTTCCACATCAGCCCCAGGTCGTGGACCTGGAGGCCGAGCCGGGGCGCGTCGTGCAGCGAGGCACGGAGGGCGGCGTCGCCGATGAGGACGGCGGCGTCCGCCTCCTGCATCATCAGGCCGAGGTCCGGCGGGCAGGTGTAGTAGTCGGGCGTCACCCCGTACCGCTCGGCGAGGAGCAGCTGTGCGAGGCGTACGGAGGTGCGGGAGGTCGAACCGAGCGCGACGCGCGCCCCGTCCAGCTCTTCCAGCGGCAGCTGGGAGACGATCACGCAGGACATGACGGGTCCGTCGCAGCCGACGGCGATGTCGGGGAGGGCGACGAGGTCGTCCGCGTTGCGGAGGTACTCGACGAGGGTGATGGGCCCGATGTCGAGGTCGCCGCGGACGAGCCGCTCGCTGAGCTTCTCCGGGGTGTCCTTCGTGAGCTCCAGATCCAGAAGCGTTCCGGTTCTGGCCAGACCCCAGTAGAGGGGGAGGCAGTTCAGGAACTGGATGTGCCCGACGCGGGGCCGGCTGCGCTGCTGGTCGTCGGTTGCATTGTCCACATCGTGAGGCTAGACCCGTCTCGTCCCGTGGGCATCGCCGGGGCACGCGCGTCAGCACACGGAGCGAGATCAAACATGCGGGTGACGTGATCTTTCCCTCTACCGTTCTGAGCGTCCTGCGTGCTACGCTCAACGCAAGTTGCAGTTTGGTTTCCCTTGCAGTACAGAGCCTGCGGAGCATGTGACCCGCAGGCTTTTGTAGTTTTCAGACTTGTTTGCAGGTTCTGGAGCAGGGCGACCCTTTGGCCCATAGGAGGGCTCATGGCTACCGGAACCGTGAAGTGGTTCAACGCTGAAAAGGGCTTCGGCTTCATCGCCCAGGACGGCGGCGGCCCGGATGTCTTCGTCCACTACTCCGCGATCAACGCGAACGGCTTCCGTTCGCTCGAGGAGAACCAGCTCGTGACCTTCGACGTCACGCAGGGCCCGAAGGGCCCGCAGGCGGAGAACGTCTCCCCGGCCTAAGGTGCCTGGGTCGGCGAACACGCACGACTAGAGCAGTACCCAAGGAGCCCCGCTCCGTGTCTTCGGGCACGAGCGGGGCTCCTGCCCTTATCCGGGCGGCCGGGCAGTCGGCCGGAGGGGTGACCGGGCGGGGCCGCTCGGCGGACCCGGCCGCTCAGCAGTCGGAGATGACCGTCCCGTTGTTGTCGCGGGCCTCGTCGTTGCCCCAGCGGGACAGGTAGTACGCGGAGACGTACGCTCCGCGACCGTTCTTCCCGGCGTAGACCGTGTCCAGGTCGGTCCGCAGCCACCAGTGGTTGAAGCTCCCGGAGCCGTCGCGGACCTCCGCGCCCCAGACCTTGCAGTAGACGTAGTTCGTGCCCGCGTTCAGCACGCCCTGCGGGTCGTTCGTGTTCGCCTGGGCGTAGCCGGTGGCGTTGGCGAAGGTGTCCACCCAGTACTTTCCGCCCCCGCCGCCCGAGCAGCCGTTGTCGCTGGTCAGGGACTTGGAGCCGTAGGAGCCCGGGTAGGGGGCGAGGGAGGCGCCGTTGATCACGATGGGCTGGCCGACGCCGTTGTAGAGCTGCTCGTAGTGGATGTGGGCGCCGGAGCTGTTGCCCGTGCTGCCGGTGGTGCCGATCTGCTGGCCCTGGGAGACGGTGGCGCCGTTGGCGACGGAGTAGGCGTTGAGGTGGAAGTAGTACGTCTTCCAGCCGCCGCCGTGCTCGATCGCGATGTAGTTGCCCGCGCCGTCCGGCTGGGAGTAGCGGTAGGCGGTGCCGGACGCCGAGGCGAGGACCGGGGTGCCGGCGGTCGTGCCGCCGTCGGAGCGGATGAAGTCGAGGGCCTGGCGGACCTCGGCGGAGTGGTGGCTGTAGGTCCAGGTCTGGCCGCAGGGGTAGGGGGCCTTGAACAGGGGCGCGGCCTGGGCGGGGGTCGTGGTGACGAGCGCGGTGAGCAGGCCCGCGACGAGCGCGAGCAGGGTGCCGAGCGGGGTGATCCGGGCACGCATGCGTCCTCCGGTACGGGGTGTGGGGCCCGGGCGTACCGGGCCGGGGTACGGGGTCTCGACTGGGTCGACGCGCGTTGAACGGCCCCAGCGTGCCGGAAGATCGCGTGCCGCAGTAGACCGCGAACACCACACCCGTTCCGAGGTGTTTACGTAGTCTGGACACATGACCGAACGCAAGCCGCCGGGAGTGGACTTCGAGTCGTTCGTGGACAAGCAGATCCGCGAGGCCTCGGAGCGGGGTGAGTTCAGCAGCCTGCCGGGATTCGGCAAGCCGCTCTCCGACGACCGGGCCCCGTACGACGAGCTGTGGTGGATCAAGGGCAAGATGCACCGCGAGGGCGCGGCCGTGCTGCCGCCCTCGCTGGCCCTGCGCAAGGCCGCCGAGGACGCGGAGGCGGCGGTGGCCTCGGCGGTCTCGGAGAGCCAGGTGCGCCGCATCCTCGGGGAGATCAACACGAAGATCGCCGAGGCCCTCGCGCGCCCGCCGGCCGGGGCTCCGCTGAACCTGCGGCCGTTCGACGTCGACGCGGTCGTCGAGCGGTGGCGGGCGGAGCGTCCCTGACCCCGGGCGGGCGGCCGGATGGGCCCCTCGCGAGCCGCCGAAGGTCCTCGCGCGCCGCGGAAGGGGTCCTCGTGAGTCACCGGAAGGAGTCCCCATGAACAGCGCCGGTCTGCTGGCCGACTCGTTCGGACGGGTGCGGGAGGCCGTCCGTGAGGCCGTCGACGGCCTCACGGACGACGAGCTGGCCGCACGGATCGATCCGGACGCGAACACGATCGCCTGGCTCGTCTGGCACCTCACCCGGGTCCAGGACGATCACCTCGCGGACGCGTTCGGCCTGGAGCAGCTCTGGGACGCGGACGGCTGGCGGGACCGGTTCGGGCTGCCGTTCCCGAAGCGGGCGACCGGATACGGCCAGACGAGCGCCCAGGTCGGGGCGGTTCGGGCCCCGGGCGAGCTGCTCCTCGGCTATCACGACGCGGTCCACGCGCGGACCGAGGAGCTGGTGCGGTCGCTGACGAACGCCGATCTGGACCGGGTGGTCGACACCGCCTGGAATCCGCCGGTCACGCTGGGCGTCCGGCTGGTCTCGGTGATCGCGGACGATCTCCAGCACGCGGGGCAGGCGGCGTACGTGCGGGGTGTGGTGGAGCGGCGGGAATGATCGTGACGGGTGCCGGGAGCGGCTGGTAGCGTCCGCCCCGAACTTTCGTGCGAGGCGATGCTCCGGTTGGGGGGCACCACCGGCCGCCCCGCGCGCCACGGCCGCCGCCGCCGCCATCGGCCGGCGCGGCCACCCCGGGGAGGACCGCAGTCTTGTCGTACCGCTTTCGTGCGTCCCGTGTCCGTCCGTCCGCGCCGGGCCGTCGTGCGCCCGGCCGGCTGCTCGCCGTCGCCGTGGGCACCGCGCTCGCCGTCACCGTGGGGGGCGTGCTGACCGCCGTCCCGGCCGCGGCGTCGACGGCCGCGACGGCCACCACCACTGCCACCGCTGCCACCGCCGCCGTGCCGTACCCGAAGCAGGGGTGGCTCTGGAGTCTGGGGAAGACCGGCTTCCTCACCTGGGACGCCACCGATGAGGGCACGGCCCGCTGGACCCGCTTCTCGGACGGGTCCTCGACGGCGTTCCGCGCCGGTCACTACGTCTTCGGCTCGCGCGACTCCGACGTGGTGATGGACGTCCGGAGCAGTCTCGTCACGCTCCGGGACATGGCCACGGCCACCGACCTGCTCCAGGTCGACCTGGCGGCGGCCGGGCCGAACGCCCAGCGCGCCGGTGCCGCGGGGTCGACCCTCTTCGTCACCACGAGCAACGCCACCGGCGGCCAGAACCTCGACCTCTACGCGCCGGGCGCCGACGGGCCGGCCAAGCGGACCGCGACCGGGCTGCCGGCGGACGCGACCGACGTGTACGCCGCGGGAGCCGCGGGCACCGACGTGCTGCTGACGTACCGGACCGGTTCGGGGACGGCGGTCCGCCACCACTGGGCGGTCCTCGACCTCGGGACCGCCGCCGTCACCACGCACCGCCAGCGGGCCGCGGACGGCCGCGTCGCCCTCTCGGCCACGCACGTCGCCTGGGCCGAGCGCCCGGCGACCGGCACCACCACCGTGAACGTGCTGAACCGGGCCACCGGCGCCGTCCAGCGCTTCGGCGCCGGGACGGGTGACCTCACCGTCGCCCTGGTGGGGAACTGGGTGACGTACGGGCGCCCCGGCGACCTGCGGGAGTACGAACCCGACCCGCTGTACGCGCTGACCGCCCGCGACCTGACCACCGGGGCGACCCGCAAGCTCCTCGACCACGTGGTGACGGACATCGACGCGCCCGGCGACGCGATCGGTGTCCACGGCGGTACGGCCGCGCAGGGCGAGGGCCTGTACCGGATCGCGCCCGGCACCGGCGGCGTCCCGGTCGCCACGCTCGTCGCCGCCAGCGGCGAGCCGACGCGGGTGGCGCTCCTGGGCCACAGCATCCCGTCGGTGATCGACCTGAGCCGGGGCCCGTCCTTCGACCTGAAGTGGCGGCTCTCCCGGATCAACGTGGAGATGACCCTGACCCTGCGCCACACCGGCACCGGGGTCACGAAGACCGAGACGGTCCTGCCCCTCGCGGAGCAGGCCACGGACTTCGAGTACGCCCACTTCGACTGGCAGGGCGACGTCGACCGGAAGGACTTCCCGGAACTGCCGACGGCCGCGCCGTCCGGTGCGTACACCTGGCGGATCGACGCCAAGCCGCTCAACGGCATCGGGCCGGACCTCGTCGCCTCCGGGTCCTTCACGGTGACCCGCAGCCGGACGCAGCCGCACGACTTCGACAGCGACGGCGCGCCGGACCTGCTCGCCCGGGACACGGCGGGCCGGCTGTGGCTGGCCGACTCCTTCTTCACCCGGTACGGCGTCGAGTACTCCACGCAGTTCAGCGTGCCGTACTCCAGGGTCGTCAGCGGCGGCTGGAACATCTACGACCGCATCGAGGCCACCGGCAACCTCGGCGGCTCCGGTGTCGGCGACTTCGTCGCGCGGGACAAGACCGGTGTGCTGTGGCTGTTCAAGGGCAGGGGCGACGGCACCTTCACCGGCCGCATCCGGATCAGCGGCGGCTGGAACACCTACGACCGGATCACCGGCGGCAGCGACCTGACCGGCGACGGCCGGGCCGACGTCCTCGCCACCGACAAGGCGGGTGTCCTCTGGCTGCACCCGGGCACCGGAAAGGACACCGCCCCCTTCACGGCGCGCCGGAAGCTCGGCGTCGGCTGGGGGATCTACACCCAGATCACCGCCGTCGGCGACCTCGCCGGTGGCTCCGCCGGGGACCTCGTGGCCCGCGACCGGGCCGGGGTGCTCTGGCTCCACCTCGGCAAGGGGGACGGCACGCTCGCGCCCCGGACCCGGATCGGCGGCGGCTGGGGGGCCGACTGGGACCTGGTGGGTCTCGGGGACGCCGACCGGGACGGCCGCGCCGACCTCTCCGTCTCGGACGCGTACCTCTACCGGGGGACCGGCGACTGGCGGGCGCCGCTGCGGCCGGGCCAGGAGGCGTACACGGTCCGGTCCGGCAGCACGACGGAACCCTTCGACCTCTACGGGTGACACGCGCCCGCCGGGCTCCCCGCCCGGCCCGCGACCCTTCGCGTCACCCCTCACGAACCTCACGAACGCTCAGTCCCACCCACAGGGAGAGAGACAGATCTTGTCCCACGTCCGAACCGCTCGCCGACGGCTGTTCGTCGCCGTCACCACCGTCCTCGCCGTGACCCTCGGCGCCGGGGCCCTGACGGCTCCGGCGACCGCGGCTCCCGCCGGTGCCGTCACGGCCACGACGGGCACGACGGCGGCCGCCGCCGTCCCCTTCGCCAAGAACTACAAGGTCACGGGCGCCGGGGTCACCGGCTTCCTCTCGCAGAACCCCGACACCTACGACACCCGCTGGACCTCGTACGCGACCGGCGCGTCGACGGGGTACACCGGCCGCGTCCTGCTGCGCTCCTCGCGGACCACGGACTACCTGGTCTTCGTCGGCAGCCGCCAGGTCACGCTCCGGAACCTGAGCACCAGTGCGGTGCTGGACGTCCCGACCGGCTTCGCGGGCGGCGGGTCCCAGTACGCGGGTGCGGCGGGTGACGCCGTCTTCACGTCGGTCGCGACCGACGACGGACCCGAGGTGCTGACGAAGCACACCGGGGAGGGCGGCCCGGTCACGGTGACCGGCCTGCCGCAGGGTGCCACCGACCTCGCGGTCGGTCCCGGCACCCCCGACGACGCCCTGGTCACCTTCACCGTGGGCACGGTGGAGAAGTGGGGCATGCTCGACCTCGCCACCGGCGTCGTCGACGAGATACGCGACCGCCCGAACGCCTCGCTCGGCGGCGACGTCGCCGTCTCCGCGACCCGGGTGGCGTGGACCGAGACCAGCGCGACCCAGCGGGTCTCGGTCGTCCTCCTCGACCGCGCCACGGGCACGACCCGGCGCATCGCGCTGGGCGACGTGGCGGCGTACGGCGTCCAGATCGGCCTGGTCGGCGGCCGGGTCGTGTACGGCGAGGCCGGCGGCCTCTCCGCCGGCGCCACGAACCCGCTGTACGCGCCCACCGCGATCGACCCGGCCACCGGGGCCAAGGTCAAGCTGATCGACCACCTGACCTCGTCCGAGGCGGCGCCCGACGGCAGCCTGCTGGTGCGCGGCGGCACGGTCGCGCAGGGCGAGGGCCTGTACCGGATCGCCCCCGACGGCGCCGGGAACCCGCTGGTCACCCTCGTGGCGTCCACCGGCGAGCCGACCAAGGTCGTCATCGGGACGAACAACGTCCCCGCCGTCGTCGACTTCGACAAGACCCGCGGCCGGGCCTCCTTCACCTGGAACCTGTCCCGGACCTCGGTCGACGTGAGGATGACGGTGCGCCACGTGCGGACCGGTCTGACCATGACCCACTACGAGACCCACCCGTACAACCCGTGGGTCACGATGAACTGGGACGGCGAGCTGGGCCCCTCGCGGGTGAGCGCCCCCAACGGCGACTACACCTGGTCGGTCACCGCCACCCCGCTCAACGGCATCGGCCCGGCCACGACCGCGACCGGCACCTTCAAGGTCGTCCGGAAGCCCGCGCCGCACGACTTCAACGACAACGGCACCCCGGACGTCCTCGCGCGGGACTCCGCCGGGCGCCTGTGGCGGCACGACTCGAACTACTCGGCGTACGCCAACGGCGGGCAGCTCGTCGAGCCCTCGACGCCCAAGCCGGCGCTGATCGGCACCGGCTGGAACATCTACGACCGGATCGAGGCCGTCGGCGACGTCGGCGGCTCGGGCGTCGGCGACTTCGTCGCGCGGGACAAGACCGGTGTGCTGTGGCTGTTCAAGGGCCGGGGGGACGGCACGTTCGCGGGCCGCATCCGCATCGGCGGCGGCTGGAACACCTACGACCAGCTCACCGGCGGCAGCGACTTCACCGGTGACGGCCGCTCCGACCTCGTCGGCATCGACAAGGCGGGCGTGTTCTGGCTGTACAAGGGCACCGGCAAGGACACGGCCCCCTACTCGGGACGCGTGAGGCTCGGCGTCGGCTTCGGCATCTACAACCAGATCACCGCCGTCGGCAACATCGCGGGCGGCACCGCCGGGGACCTCGTCGCCCGTGACAGGTCCGGCGTGCTGTGGAGCTTCCTCGGCAACGGCAGGGGCGGCTTCGTGCCGCGTACGAAGATCGGCGCCGGGTTCCACGTGTACGACGACCTGGTCGGCGTGGGCGACGCGAACCGCGACGGGCGCAACGACCTGTACGTGCACACGTACGGCGGGGACTCGTACCTGTTCCGCGGCACGAACGACTGGCGGACCCCGTTCCAGGGCCGCCAGCTCACGGGTGTGGCGTTCGTGTGGGGCTACTCCCCCGTCGCCTGACCTTCCCCGCTCCGGCCGCCCGTCCCCGATCGCCCGTCCGGGCCTTCGGGGGCGGGCAGTTGGGCATCCGGGGAGGGGCCGTCGGGGCTCCCGCGAGACGCCCTGAACATTCGGTGAACCGCCGTACAACCCTCCGGCCCGATCATGTGTCTGACCCTGCAGCACCTCGTGAGCGATCTTTCCTCACGGGCCGTGCGCCACGAATTTCCGGGTGCCGCGCTCTTCACCGCGCACCCTCCTTGGGGGAGGAACGTTTCTCTTGCGTCACATCACCGCATCCCGCCGCCGCGTCACCACGGCCGTGACCGCCGTCCTCGCCGCCACGCTCGGCGTGGCCACGCTGTCCGCACCGGCCGCCACGGCCGCGACGGCCCCGGTCACCCCGGTGACCTGGCACGACTTCAACGGCAACGGCACGCCGGATCTGCTCTCCGAGTCCTACGACCGGCCCACCATGGTGCGATCCGACACGGCGTACGACCCGGCCACGGGCAAGGTCACCGCTGGGGCCTGGGCGTCCACCGGCATCCCCGCCGAGACCGACCCCATGCTCTCCCACCCCTTCCACATCGCCACGGGCAACCTCGGCGGCTCCGCTGTCGGCGACTTCGTCTCCCGGGTCGGTGGCGTCCTCTACCTCAACAAGGGCCGCGGTGACGGCACCTTCAGCGCGCCCATCAACGTCGGTACCGGATGGCACGTCTACAAGAAGCTCGTGGGCGGCAGCGACATCACCGGGGACGGGAAGCCCGACCTGCTCGGAATCTCCTCGACCACCGGCGAACTCTGGCTCCACACGGGGACCGGCAAGGACACCGCCCCCTTCCTCGCCGCACGCAAGAACCTCGGCAAGGGCTGGGGGGTCTACTACTCCGTCGCCGGCGTGGGCAACATCGCCGGCGGGCCCGCCGGCGACGTCGTCGCCGTCGACGGGTACGGATCCGCCTGGCTCCACCTCGGCAAGGGCGACGGCACCTTCGCGCCCCGCACCAGGATCAGCCTCACCTGGCCGGGCTCCGTGGTACTCGGCGTCGGCGACATCAACCGCGACGGGCGCCCCGACATGGTCACCTTCACCCATCCCGCCGGCAGCCTGAAGATCCACCTGGGCACCGGCGACTGGCGGGCTCCGTTCAGGAACACCACCCCGCAGGACCTCGGTCTGCCGGGCCTCAACGGCTTCACCACCTTCTGACCTCCGGCCCCGCCGCTTCGTCCGCGGCCCCACCGCCGGACCCACAACTTCCCCTGCCGCCTCCTCCGTCAAGGACTCCCATGCGTCTCTCCTCCTCCCGCCGCCGGCTCGCCGCGGCGCTCACCGTCACCCTCGCCGTCACCCTCGGTGCCGGTGTCCTGACCGGCGGGCCCGTGGCCGCCGCGCCCGTCGCCGGGGCCTCCGCCGTCGCGCCGATGAGCATCCAGCTGAGACCGTCCATCGACGACGTCGTCGCCGCCAACGCGACCGGCTTCGTGAGCCATCGCGGGACCGGGTTCGAGGCGGACTACCAGGGCGACTACGCCTGGACGCGGTACTCCGACGGGGTCGCGCGGCCGATCTCCGGCATCACGCCCGCGGACCGGGTGTACGCGGCCGGGCTCACCGGCGACCTGCTCGCGCTGCACCCCTCCGGCACGGCCCTCCTGCGGAACATGGCCACGGGCAAGGACCTGCAGAACCTGCCGGAGAGCCAGTACGCCGGCGCCGCCGGTTCCTCGCTCTTCGCCTCCGTCGCCGGCGCCCAGCAGGGCACCGTCACGCTCCAGATGCTCGTCGGCGAGGGCGAGGGCGTGACCCGGCGGCCGGTGACCGGTCTCCCGGCCGACACCTCCTCGGCCCGGATCCTGCCGTACGCCCTCCCCGGGCAGGCCGCCGTGGCGTACACCGCCGGCACCGGCGCGGACGCGACCTCCCACGTCGGCGTCCTCGACCTGGCGAGCGGCGCGGTCACGAAGACGTACGCGCAGCCGGCCGGCTCCTACCTGGCCGCGTTCTCCGCCACGCGTCTCGCCTGGTTCGACACGACGGCGAAGACGGTGACGGTCACCGACCGCACCACCGGTGCCACCACGGCGATCCCGCTGCCGGGCGGCTCCGCCACGATGTCGTTCGCGTTCGTCGGCGACTGGCTGGTCCGCGCCGTGCCGGGCGGCCTCCAGAGCCTCGAACCGAACCCGTACCACGCGCTGACCGCGTACCACCTGCCGTCCGGCACCACCCGCAAGCTCCTCGACCACATCACCTCGATGGCCGTCGGCCCCGACGGGCTCCCGGTGGTGCGCGGCGGTTCCGTCGCCACGAACGAGGGCTACTTCCGCATCGCCCCCGGCACCGACGGCGTCCCCGCGGCCACGCTCCGCAAGGCGCTCGGCGAGAAGACCGCCGTGGGCCTCCGGGGCACCGTCCCCACCACCCTCAACGCGGACCTCGGCTCCTACGCGCTGAACCTGTTCTGGCCGCTGACGCGGGGCAACGTCGAGGGGACCGTCACCCTGCGGCACACCCTCACGGGCAAGACGTACACCCACAAGGCGATCCCCGACCTGCCGTACCACACCCCCGGCTTCTCGTACCAGTGGTCGGAGGAGCTCGCCACGGGCCCCGCGCCCGCCGGCGCGTACACCTGGACGCTGAGCGCCCGGCCGCTGAACGGCATCGGGCCGGTCCTGAACACCTCCGGCGCCTTCACCGTCCTCCGCAGGACCCAGCCGCACGACTTCAACAACAACGGCACCCCCGACGTCCTGACCCGTGACGCCGAGGGCCGGCTGTGGCGCCAGGACACCTTCTACCGGCCCGACGAGGACACCCGGCAGAACGTGTGGAAGGTCGCGCCGCGCGCCCTGGTCGGCACCGGCTGGCAGGCGTACGACCGGATCGAGGCCACCGGCAACCTCGGCGGCTCCGGTGTCGGCGACGTCGTCGGCCGCGACAAGTACGGCGTGCTGTGGCTGCACAAGGGCCGCGGCGACGGCACGTTCGCCAACCGCATCCGGGTCGGCACGGGCTGGGGCACGTACAGCCTCCTCACCGGCGGCAGCGACGTCACCGGCGACGGGCGCCCCGACCTGCTCGGCACCGACAAGGCCGGCGTCCTGTGGGTCCACCCGGGCACCGGCAAGGACACGGCTCCCTTCGGCGCGCGCCGGAAGGTGTCCGCGGGCTGGGGCATCTACAACGACATCACCGCCGTCGGGAACGTCGGCGGCGCCGGCCACGGGGACTTCCTCGCCCGTGAGAAGAGCGGCGCGGTCTGGCTGTTCCTCGGCAAGGGCGACGGCACGTTCGTCGGGCGCTACCGGATCGGCACGATCGCCAACGACCGCCGGCTCGTCGGCCTCGGTGACGCCAACGGCGACGGGCGCAACGACCTCCTGGAGTTCGACCGCTACAACGGCGGCTACCTGAAGACGGGGACGGGCCAGTGGACGGCCCCCTTCCAGGCGGCCGACTCCGCGCCGTTCGGCACGGTGCCGTACGACTCCGTCGTCTGACGCCACCCCGTACGACCCCGCCCGTCGGCCGACGGGCGGGGTCGTACGTCGGCCGACACCGGCCCCGCCCCGACCGGTCGCCCCGCACACCTCACCCTTCCAAGGACCCCTGTGCCCGTCTCCTCCTCGCAGCGCCTCACCGCCGCCGTCGCCGTCGCCGTCGCGGTGGCCCTCGGGGCGACCGCCCTGTCCACCCCCGTCTTCGCCGCCCCGGCGACCGCCCCGGCCGCCACCGCGCCCGCCGCCACCACCGCCGACGGCGTGGTCTCCCTCCCCGGCGCCGCGGGCTTCCGCGCCGTCGGGGCGTCCGGTCTCCTCACCGACGAACCGGCGGGGGACCGCGTCTCGCTCCGCTGGACGAGCACCGCGGACGGAACCTCCCGGCTGCTTCCGGGCACGTTCCCCTCCTACGGCACCGCGCTCGCCGGGTTCTCCGACACGGTCGTCGTCAGCGACCCGGACGGCGGCCGGAGCTACCGCGTGTACGACATGGCGTCCCCGGGCGACACCTACCGGACCGTCACCCCGCGCACCGGTCTCGGCCTCCGGGCCGCGGTCGGCCCGGCGCTGCTCTTCGTCGCCCCGACCGCCGCGGACGGCTCCGGCGGACTCCGCCTCGTCCGCTCGGACGGCGACACCGGCACCGACCTCCCGGTCACCGGCCTGCCCGCCGACGCCGGCGTCCTGCGGGTCGTCCCCGCCTCGGCCTCCACCGCGCTCGTCCACTACGCGGCGGCCGACGCGAACGCCGCCGTCCACCACTACCTCGCCGTCGTCGACACCGTCTCCGCCTCGGTCGTCGAGCGGCGCGAGGTGAGCGCCGGCACCCTCGACTTCGTCGACATGGCCGCCTCCGGATCCCGCCTGGCCTGGGTGGAGCACCACGAGGGACCCAGCAGCCCCGCCGCCACGCTGATGTACGCCGAGCGCGGCGACGGCACCGCGCCCGCCGTCGAAGGGCCCGCCCTGCTCGGGAACAACACCCACATCGGCGTCGTGGGCAGCTGGCTCACCTCCGCGAACCCGGGCGGCGACACCGCCACCGCCCCGTCCGCGAGCTACGCGCTGACCGCCTTCAACACCGTCGACGGCAGCCGGGTCACCCTGCTCGACCACGCCTCGGCGTCCCTCCCCGCGCCCGACGGCAGCCTGTTCGTGCGCGGCGGCACCGTCGACCGGGGCGAGGGGATCTACCGGGTCGCGGCCGACGGGAACACGATCACCGCCACGCTCGTCGCGAGCACCGGGAAGCCGACCGCCCTGACGCTGCTGAAGTCCGGCGTGCCCGCCCTCGCGGTCATCGACGGCAACCAGGGCGCCGCCAACCTGACCTGGACGCTGTCCCGGTACCAGGCCCGCGTCACGGTGACGCTGCGCCATGTCCTCACCGGCCGGACGGTGACCGAGTCCTACGACTCCGCCGGGCGCACGGAGTCCGGCACCGGCTACGTCCAGATGCTCTGGAACGGCAGGACCGGCACCGGCGAGACCGCCCCCGCCGGTGCCTACACCTGGCAGCTCGACGCCCGGCCGCTCAACGGCATCGGACCGGACGTCCACGAGTCCGGCGGCTTCGAGCTGACCCGGCGGACGTACCCGCACGACTTCAACGACAACACCACGACCGACCTGCTCGCCATGGACTACTCCGGCTTCCTGTACCGGGACGACACCTACCCGAACGTCCAGGTGCCCGGTGGTGTCGCCGCCCGGCGCGCGAAGATCGGCGAGGGCTTCCGGGCGTACGACCGGATCGAGGCCACCGGGAACATCGGCGGCGCCGCCCACGGCGACTTCGTCGCCCGGGACACCACCGGCGTGCTGTGGGGCTTCCTCGGCAAGGGCGACGGCACCTTCGCCCCGCGCGTGCGGATCGGCGGCGGCTGGAACACGTACGCCTCGATCGCCGCCGGGTCCGACCTGACCGGCGACGGCCGCCCCGACCTCGTCGGCGTCGACAAGGCCGGCGACCTCTGGCTCCACAAGGGCACCGGCAAGTGGGACACCCCCTACGCGCCCCGGACCCGGATGGGCGTCGGCTGGGGCGTCTACAACGAGATCACCGCCGTCGGCGACCTCGCGGGCGGTGCGGCCGGTGACCTCCTCGCCCGGGACAGGGACGGCGTCCTGTGGAGCTTCCTCGGCAAGGGCGACGGCACCTTCGCCCCGCGCACCCGGATCGGCGGCGGCTGGAACGCGTACACCCAGCTCGTCGGCGCCGGGGACCTCGACAAGGACGGGCGCGTCGACCTGATCGGTTACGGGGCCGGCGGCGCGTACGTATACCGGGGTACGGGAGCCTGGGCGACCCCGCTCCGGGTGCCTCCGGCGGCGAGCCCACTCCTCTCGAACGACGGCGGCCCGTTCATCGTGATCGCCTGACCGGCCCTCCGGGCCTCCGTACCTTCCTCCCCCTCCTCTCAGCGAAGGACTCACGTGCGCATCTCTCCCTCCTCGCGCCGGCTCACCGCCGCCGTGACCGCCGTGCTCGCCGTCACGCTCGGCGCAGGCGCCCTGGCCGCACCGGCCGTCGCCGCGCCGACGGCGGCCGTCGCGGGCACGGTCACCACGGCCGACACCCCGATACCCCTCCCCGACACCTCCTCGGTCCTCAGCGCGGGCCCGTCCGGCTTCCTGAGCGCGGGCCCCGCCCCCGACTCCCCGCTCTACGACCAGATCTACCGGTGGACGAGCACCGTCGACGGCACCACCCGGGTGCTGCCCACGCTGGGCGTCTACTACGGCGGGTTCTCCGACGTCGTCGTCACCAAGGAGCCCAACGGGAGCGCCTACCGGCTGTACGACATGTCGCAGCCGGGCCTCGAGTACCAGTCGTTCACGCCGAGCGGCGCGTCCACCCTCCAGGCCGTGGCCGGTTCGACGCTGGTCATGTCGTCCTGGAACGACACGGCCTCCACGGGCGAGCTGCGGCTCGTGACGCGCGGCAGCGAAGCGGCCTCCAACCGGCTGGTGACCGGGCTTCCGGACAACGCCCGGATCCTCAGGGCCGAGGCGACCTCGGCGACCGGCGCGCTCGTCCACTACACGGCGCGGGACGCGGAGTCCGTCGTCCACCACTACCTCGCCGTCGTCGACACCACCTCCGCCTCGGTGGTCGAGAAGCGCGCGATCGGCACCATGGTCCACTCCGCCGACTCGGCCCAGTCCGCCTCGCACCTGGCGTGGGTGGAGACGATGAACACGTCCGCCACCCTGCACTACGCGGAGCGCGACGGCGAGGGCGCGGGACCGGCCGGGACGCCGATCCCCCTGGGCACCGGCACCAGCACCCGGCTCGCGTTCGCCGGCCGCTGGCTGACGTACGCGGTGCCCAACGCCGACTGGGCCACCGCGCCGAACCCGCTGTTCGCGCTCACCGCCCTCGACCCCGCCACCGGCGTCAAGGCCACGCTGCTCGACGCGGCGTACTCCTCCGTCGCCGCGCCCGACGGCAGCATCCTCGTGCGCGGCGGTACGGTCGCGCAGGGCGAGGGCGTCTACCGGATCACCGACACCGGCGGCGCCACCCCGACCGTCACCATGGTCGCGAGCACCGGCCGGCCGACCGCGCTCACCCTCCTCGACACCCAGGTCCCGGCCGTCGTCGACTTCGACAAGGCCGACTCCACCGCGACCCTGCGGTGGCAGCTGTCCCGGCAGCTGGTCTCCGGCACGGTGAAGCTCCGTCACGTCCGCACGGGCAGGACGGTGCTCGAGCAGACCTTCGACTCGCCTCTCCAGGGGGCCTCCGGCACCGGCACGCTGCAGGTCACCTGGGACGACCGCAGCGGCTGGCAGCACGCCCCCAACGGCGACTACGTCTGGGAGCTGGACGCCACCCCGAAGAACGGCATCGGACCGGCCCTGAAGGCGACCGGCACGTTCAAGGTCGTCCGCAAGGCCAACGCGCACGACTTCAACGACAACGGCTCGCCCGACCTGCTCGCCCTGGACGCGTCCGGCGTCCTGTGGCGCTACGACGTCTTCCACGGCCGGATGTCCCAGGGCATCGACTCGGCCGGGCCGGTGAAGGTCGGCGCGGGCTTCCAGGCGTACAACCAGATCGAGGCCGCCGGGAACCTCGCGGGCGGTGCGGCCGGGGACTTCGTCGCCCGGGACTCCGCCGGTGTCCTGTGGAGCTTCCTCGGCAAGGGCGACGGCACCTTCACGGCCCGGACGAAGGTCGGCCCCGGCTGGGGCGCGTACAACAAGATCGCGGCGGGCTCCGACCTGACCGGCGACGGCCGCCCGGACCTCGTGGCCGTCGACGGCGCGGGCGCGCTGTGGCTGCACAAGGCGACCGGCAAGTGGGACGCCCCCTACGCGGCCCGGGTCAAGGTCGCCGCCGGCGGCTTCAACACGTACAACCAGATCACCGCCGTCGGCGACTACGCGGGCGGTACGGCCGGTGACCTGGTCGCCCGCGACACCACCGGCGTGCTGTGGAGCTTCCTCGGCAACGGCAGGGGCGGTTTCGCACCGCGCACGAAGATCGGCGGCGGCTGGAACGCGTACACCCAGCTCGTCGGCGCCGGGGACATCGACAAGGACGGTCACCCCGAGCTGGTCGCGTACGGCCGCGAGCCGCAGGTGTACATGGGCACCGGCCTGTGGTCGGCGCCGCTCGGCCAGAAGTCGTACGGCCAGCTGTTCTACGGCGAGGGCACCAAGTTCCGGAACGTCGCCTGATCCCGGTGGGGCGAGTGACCCCGGCCCACGGGCCGGCCCCACCACCCGGGCCCGCCCCACCGCCCCACCCCCGTCGCCCGCTTCCCAGGGAGAACCTCCGCGTGAACCACCGCCCCACGGCGGGGCGTCGCCTCGCCGCCGCCGTCACCGCCGTCCTCGCCGTCACGGCCGTGACGGGGACCCTGGCCGTCACTCCGGCGACGGCCGCCGCCTCCGCCACCACGGGAACGGCCGCCGCCGCGGCGATCTCCCTCCCCGACGACGCCCGGATCGTCAGCACCGGCACCCTCGGCTTCCTGTCCGCCCGGCCCGACGGCGCGGGCGGTTCTGCCTTCACCTGGACGCGCTTCGACGACGGCTCCACCGAGCCGATCTCCGGCACCGAGGGGTACGACACCGCCTCGGACGCGGTCGTGACCAGCACGCTCGGCAGCTACACCGTCCGCGACATGCGGAACAACACGCAGACGACCATCGACCCCGTCCGTGAACTGGGCCCCGGTTCCACGGTCGTCGGCGTCGTCGGCCAGATGCTCTACGTGTCGGTGCCGAGCTTCGGCTACCAGGACCTCTACCAGCTGCAGAAGCTGAACGGGGTGATGTCGAAGACGAAGATCTCGTACGGCTACGACAACACGAGCTTCCGCGTCTTCGGCAGGCCCGGCGACTACCCGCTCATCCTGGGCACCCGGGACGTCAACGGCGTCACCGCGTATTTCCACACCGTCCACAAGGGCGGGCAGATCTACGACTACATCCGGTCCGCGCAGCCCTGGGACCCGGCGACCGCGACCGGGGCGGTCGCCCCGGCGTACCTGGCGTGGACCGAGCGGACCCCGGAGGGTGCCACCACCCTCGCGGTCGAGAAGCGCGTCGGGACCGATCCGGTCCAGCGCATCCCGCTCGGCACCGGGCCCAGCGGCAGCCCCGCGGTCGTGGCCGGGTTCGTCGGTGACTGGGTCGTGTACGGGCGGCCCGGCGGCGCCACGGCGGCCGGTGTCGACCCGGTCCACGCGCTGACCGCCCGCAACGTCCTGACCGGTGAGACCGTCAAGCTGCTCGACCACCTGACGAGCACGGCGACCGGCCCGGACGGCACCCTCCTGGTGCGCGGCGGCACGCTCTCCGAGGGCGAGGGCCTGTACCGGATCTCCGACGCGGGCGGCTTCCCGATGGCCACCCTCGCGGTGAGCACCGGCGTCCCGACGGGGTTCCGTTTCCTCGGGCAGAACGTCCCCGCCGTGCTGAACACCGACATCAACCACAGCCCCACGCGCATGACATGGAACCTGTCGGCGTCCAACGTCCGTCTGGACCTGACGTTCCGGAACACGGCCACCGGCGCGTCGTTCACCCAGCGCATGTTCCTGCCGCCGACCACCACCGAGTACGTCTGGAACGGCGTCCTGACCTCCGGTGTCCCCGCCCCGAACGGGACCTACCTGTGGGAGGCCATGGCCACCCCGCTGAACGGCATCGGCGGCCCGGTCTCCGTCTCGGGCTACACCAAGCTGGCCCGCCCGCTGAACTCCCACGACCTCACCGACAACGGCTCGGCCGACCTCCTCGCCCGGGACGCCTCCGGCACCCTGTGGCGGGACGACACCTTCGACTGGTACGCCGACGGCCGTCTGTCCGTCGTGAACCGTACGAAGATCGGCGCGGGTTTCCAGGCGTACAACCTGATCGAGGCGGCGGGGAACCACGCGGGCGGTACGGCGGCGGACTTCGTCGCCCGGGACTCCGCCGGTGTGCTGTGGAGCTTCCTCGGCAAGGGCGACGGCAGCTTCGCCCCGCGCACGAAGGTCGGCCCCGGCTGGGGCGCGTACAACAAGGTCGCGGCGGGCTCGGACCTGACGGGCGACGGCCGCCCGGACCTCGTGGCCGTCGACGGCGCGGGCGCGCTGTGGCTGCACAAGGCGACCGGCAAGTGGGACGTCCCCTACGCGCCCCGCGTGCGGCTCGCGTCGGGCGGCTTCAACACGTACAACCAGATCGCGGCCGTCGGTGACGTGGCGGGCAGCGCCGCGGGCGACGTCGTCGCCCGCGACACGGCGGGCGTGCTGTGGCTGTTCCCCGGCAAGGGCGACGGCACCTTCGCCGCCCGCTCCCGGATCGGCGGCGGCTGGGCGGGCTTCTCGCAGCTCGTCGGCATGGGCGACGCGAACAACGACGGCCGGGGCGATCTCCTGGCCTACGGCCCGAACGGCGTCTACGTCTACGTGGGCACGGGCGCGGTGTCCACGCCCTTCAGCCGGACGCTGACGAACCTGTACGCGGGCGAGGGCAGCAAGTTCAACTCCCTCTCCTGATCAGGGCGTACACCCCTTCGACCCCGTGAGGGGTCGGGTACGGGAGCGGCGGATTCCGCCGCTCCCGTACCTCGTGAGGGAGACCCTCCCCGCCGACACGGTGCTCATCGGCGCCGCCCGGACGAGGATCCCCGGCGGATGGACCCCGTACGCCGACTTCGTCGGCATCGGCGACCTCGACCAGGACGGCCGCCCCGACCTGCTCGTCAACGACACCCTCGCCACGCCGTCCTACTTCCCGGGCACGGGCGACTGGCGCGCGCCGTTCGCGGCCGCCCGCGACGTCTACAGTGCGGCGGACTGGTCCGGCACGACCCTGTTCTGACCGGTCAGCGGGACGGTCGCCCAGACCGTCTTGCCGACGCACCGGTCACTGACCCCCCACGCCGACGCGAGCGCGGCGACGAGCAGCAGCCCGTAACCGCCCTCGTCCGGCTCGGCGCGGGGGGACGGCCGCCGGTCGCCCCGCGCGTCCGCCACCTCCACCCGCACGTGGTCGCCGCCCCGCCGCATCCGCACCTCGAAGTCCCGGCCGGGGACCCGCCCGTGGGACACCGCGTTACTGGCCAGCTCGGCGACGACCAGCTCGACGGCCTCGCCGCCGGGCCCGGTCACGCCCCAGTCGTGGAGCTGGTGCACGGCGAACAGCCGGGCCAGCCGGGCGCCGCGCCGGGTGGCCGACAGCCGCAGGACGAACTCACCGGTTGGAGTGGAGGTTTCGGACTTCATGCCCCCGAGCCTGGCCCCCTGGCCGTACGCTGACCAGCAGCGACGCCACGACGCTGAGTAACTGTACGGGTACGCCAAGAAGGCGGTACGGATGTCGGGGAACGAGTCGGACCGGCCGGAACGGCCCTCCGAGGTGGACGGTACGGCGCACCTTTTCCGGGCGCTGGGGAAACAGATCAAGGCACTGCGGAGAAACGCGGGCCTGAGCCAGGCGGAGCTGGCCGCCGTCACGCATTGCAGCGAGGACCTGATCTCCTCGATCGAGCGGGGTGTACGGGTCCCCCAGCCGGACTTCCTGCTCGTGGCCGACCCCGCGCTCGGGGCGGGCGGGGTGCTGGCGGCTGCGGCGGACGACGTACGGGAGGCGGTTTCCCGGGCGCGGGTGCGGCATCCGGACTGGTTCCGAAGCTTCGCGAAGGCGGAGGCGGAGGCGGTGGCGCTGCACTACTACGAGGTGCAGGCAGTGCCGGGGCTGTTGCAGACGAAGGCGTACGCACACGCCGTCATGCGCCACCGACGCCCCGTCTGGGACGAGCAGACGATCGAGAAATGGGTGTCGGACCGCCTGGGTCGCCAAACCCTCCTCGACAAGTGGCCGCCGACGACGATCAGCTTCGTCCTGGAGGAGGCCATCCTGCATCGCCCCACCGGTGGCCCGGAGGTCCACCGCGAGCAGGTGCGCCACATCTACAACATCGCCAAGCGGCACACGATCCACCTCCAGGTGATGCCGCTACTGATGAAGGAACACCCCTCGCTCGACGGCGCATTCACGCTCCTGACGCCGAAGGGTCGGCGTGAAGTGGCGTACACCGAGATCTACGGACACTCCCGGCTGATCACCGACCCGGAAGAGGTGCGCGTGTACACCGAGCGCTATGGGATCATCCGGGCGCAGGCACTCACGCCCCCCGAGTCCCTGGACATGATCGAGAAGATGCTGGGAGAGCTATGAGCACCACGGATCTGGCCTGGTTCAAGAGCAGCTACAGCAGTGGTGAGGGCGGCAACTGCATCGAAGTCGCCTACAACTGGCAGAAGTCCAGCTACAGCGACTCCGAAGGCGGCGAATGCGTCGAGGTGGCCACCCACCCCGCCGCCGTCCACGTCCGTGACTCCAAGAACCCCGGCGGCCCGCAGTTCGCCGTCGCCCCGGCGGCCTGGGCCGCGTTCCTGGACGTGGCGTCCGGCGCCTGACCGGCGCCGGGGAGCGGACCCGGGCGGGAGCGCGTACGCGTTCCCGCCCCCGGGACCCGGTGGGGCGGTCGGATAATGCCCCGACAACCCCTCCCGCCCTGCCCTATCGTCGCCCCCGATGAACAACGAACTTCCCCTCCCCCGCCGCGTCCGCTTCGTCGAGCTGAACGCGAAGGCCCTGCGGGCCCTCTCCGAGGGCGATCTCGCCGGGGGCAGTGCCGAGGCCGGGGTCGCGCTCGACCCGCACTTCGTCGGCGAACGGGCCCGCTGGATCTTCGGCTACCGCGCCGACCAGCTCGAAAGGGACCCGTCGGCCGCCCCCTGGATCACGCGGGCGGCGGTGTCGGAGCCGGACGGGACCGTCATCGGTGACGCCGGGTTCCACGGTCCGCCGGACGAGTCGGGCGTGATCGAGATCGGCTACACCGTGGTGCCGGAGCAGCGCCGCCGGGGCTACGCCCGCGCCATGGTGAGGGCGCTGCTCGCCAGGGCCGCCGCCGAGCCCGAGGTCCGTACCGTGCGGGCCACGATCGCCGCCGACAACCTGCCCTCCCTGGCCACCCTCGCGGGCTTCGGCTTCGCCCGGGTCGGGCAGCGCGAGAACGACAAGGGCGAGATCGCGTACGTCTTCGAGATCTCCGCGGAACGTTGAACCACAGTATGGATACAAGCTCTTGACGTGCATTCAGATCGCAAACCGGCTCCGCTACGCTGAGGCCCATGCAGGGGGAATCAGAAACCAGTTCTAGTTCGGACAGTTTGGGTGGCAGCGGGGCCATACCGCTGGAACCGGGGGATCCGCGACAGATCGGCGCCTTCAGGCTGCTCGGTGTCCTCGGGTCGGGAGGCATGGGCCGGGTCTATCTCGGCGCCGTCCCCGGGAAGTTCGCGGCAGTGAAGCGGGTGCTTCCCGTGCTCGCCGAGGACGCCGACTTCCTGAACCACTTCGGCCACGAACTCGACAACCTCGCCCGGCTGCCCGCCGGTGCCAACACCAAGCTGCTCGCCAGCGACCGCACGGCCAAGCCGCCGTGGTTCGCGACCGAGTTCATCCCCGGCATCACCCTCAACGAGGCGATCCGGCTGAACGGCGGCCCGCTCCCGGCCGAGGCCCTCTGGCAGCTGCTGCACCACGCGGCGGCCGGGCTCGGCGTCGTCCACGGCGCCGACATGGTCCACCGCGACCTCAAGCCGTCCAACGTCATGCTCACCGGCTCCGGCCTCTCCCTCATCGACTTCGGTGTGGCCCGCGCCGCCGACCAGAGCCGTCTGACGAAGACCGGCATGGTCATCGGGACCCCCGCCTACATGGCGCCCGAGCAGGCCGTCGCGGACCGGCAGCTGACCGGCGCCGCCGACGTCTTCGCCCTCGGCAGCCTCCTGCTCTACGCGGCCAACGGGCGCCCGCCGTTCGGTGACGGCTCCGGGCCCGACCTCCTCTACCGCGTCGTGCACGCCGAGCCGGAGTTCGGGAAGCTCACGGAGACCGATCCCGAGCTGGCCGCGCTCATCCGGACCTGCCTCGCGAAGGACCCGGCGGACCGGCCCACGGCGGCCGAGCTCGTCGAGCGGACGACCGAGCGGTCCGAGGGCGCGCTGTGGCCCGCCGCCGTCGGTGAACGGATCGCGGAGCGAGCCGTGTTCGCCGCCGAGACGCCCACCGCCGAGCACCTGGCGGAGCTGGCGAAGGCGGAGCCCGCCGAGGACGTGGCCACGGCCTCCCTCACCCCGCAGGCCGGCGCGAAGGAGCCCGCCACCGCGTCGCCCGACCAGCTCGGCGTCCTCACCGGACCCGCCGCCGGGCAGCGGGAAAAGAAGCGGCGGAACCGGTTCATCATGCTGGGCGTGCCGGTCGTCGTGGCGACCGGCACGACGCTGACGGTCGCCCTCGGCCCGTACGGCGTCGACCGGCTGGGCGCGGACGGGCCCTCCTCCGCGTCGCCGTCCGTGGTGGCCTCGCAGCCCGCGAACGTACCGCCGTCGTCCAAGCCCGGCTCGCCGTCGGCGAAGACCCCGGGCGTCAAGCCCACGTCCCCGCCGCCGGGCACCACGCCCGGCGCCCCGCCGCCCGCCAACGCGGCGGGTGGTGGCGCGGCGGCCGGTGGCGGCGCGGGCGGTACGGGCACCCTGCCGGGCGGCGGGGGCGGAGGCGGGGCGGGCAGTGGCTCCGGTTCCGGCAGCGGGTCCGGCTCGGGCAGCGGTTCGGGCGGCGGCACGACCGCGCCGTCCGGCGGCGGAACGACGCCCAAGCCCACCACCCGGCCGCCCACGTCGAACCCGACGACCCAGCAGCCCGCGCCCCCGCCGGCGACCGGCGGCTCGGCGCCCTCGGGGACGTACTCCATCGAGAGCGTCTCCAACGGGGAGTGCCTGGCCGAGACCAACCCCGGATACGCGATCCTGGCCTACACCTCGCCGTGCGGCGAGCCGGCCACCAGCGGCACGATCTCCTACGCCTGGATCTACCGGTCCCAGGCGAACGGCACCTTCCGGCTGGTCAACAAGCAGTCGGGTCACTGCCTCCAGCCGGAGGGGACCCCCGGCTTCACGGCCAAGGCCTGCAACGGCTCCAGCCTCCAGTCCTGGAAGATCAACAGCAAGTCGTCCGCCGGGATGACCATCAAGAACATGAGCAGCGGCCAGTGCATGGTCGCCGGGCCGCCGTTCATGATGCAGTACACCTGCGACCCGAGCAGCAGGACCCAGCTCTGGAAGAACATCTCGCCGGTCTAGGCGGGACGGCCGGCTCAGGTGGCGGCGGTGGTGGCGGTGGCGGTCGTGAAGACCGGGACGGTCACCCCTCCCTCCGCGCCCTCCGCGCCCTCCGTGCGGAAGGCGACCCGGAGTTCCATCCCGATCCGGAGGTCGTCCTCCGCCACGTCGACGACCTCCGTCATCATGCGCGGCCCCTCCGCGAGGTCGACGACGGCGGCGACGTACGGGACGCGCCCGCCGAAGGGCGGGAGGTCGTTCCGGTGGACGACCGACCAGGTGTAGAGGGTGGCCCGGCCGCTCGCCCCCTCCCAGTGGACGTCCTCGCTCCAGCAGTGGGGGCAGAACTCGCGCGGGTAGTGGTGGACGCGGTCGCAGGCGGCGCAGCGGCGCAGCAGCAGCCGGCCCTCGGCGGCGGCGTCCCAGTAGGGGCGGGTGAAGGCGTCGATGTCCGGGAGGTTCGCCGGGGTGGCCGTCATCAGAAGAGTCCGATCGCGGAGTCGAGGGACCAGGTCTGCCAGGACAGGGCGAGGAGCGCGACGAGCGAGATCAGCGCCATCATCGCGTTCTGCCCCTGCTCGGCCCAGTCGTGGATCATCAGGACGAGGTAGAGGAGGTTGAGGAGGAGACCGCCGACGAGGGCGACGGGGGTGAGGAACCCGACGACGAGGCCGAGCCCGAGGGCGAGTTCCGCGTAGACGACGACGTACGCCATGAGCTTGGGGCGCGGGGCGACGACGGCCTCGAAGCCCTTCTTGACCTGCGGCCACTTGTGCTTGCCCGCGACGTCGGCGGCCCAGGCGATCCCGGTGCCGCGCTCGAACCAGCCCTTCTTGTCCTTGTGGCGCCAGCTCTCCAGCCACCACAGGCCGAGGCCGATGCGGAGGACGGCGAGCCATTCGGCGCCGGTGAGCCAGACGGTCTGCATGCGCGCGTCCTCTCGACGAGCTGATCTGACGGTACGTCAGTTCAGCGCAGGGCGGGCGGGAAGCGCAAGGGGTGGGGACGCGGGGCCGGAGCTTCGGGTGCGGCCGGACCGGGCCGCCGGGCGCGGGACATGGGCGGGCGTGACCGATTCGCAACCGAAATCCCTCTTGGTCGAGACCCACTACGTGTACACGTCATTACGCTCAGCATTCATGGCCACCACCCCCCATCCCTCCTCCGTCCACCCCGTCTACGTCATCGGCGGCGGCCCCGGCGGACTCGCGGTCGCCGCCTCGCTCCGCGAGCGGGGCGTCCGGGCCGTCGTCCTGGAGAAGTCCGACGCGGTCGGCGCCTCCTGGCGCACCCACTACGACCGGCTGCGGCTGCACACCACCCGGCGCCTCTCGGCGCTCCCGGGGCTGCGCATGCCCCGCTCCTTCGGGCGCTGGGTCGCCCGCGCGGACGTGGTCCGCTACCTGGAGAAGTACGCCGAGAAGCACGAACTGGAGATCGTGACGGGCGTCGAGGTCTTCCGCGTCGACCGGGCCGGCGGGGACTGGGTCCTGCACGCGACGGGCGGGCGGCGGCTCACCGCGAGCGCGGTGGTCGTGGCCACCGGCCACAACCACACCCCGCGCCTGCCCGAGTGGCCGGGCCTGGCCGCGTACGAGGGCGAGCTGAGCCACGCCCGGAAGTACCGCAACCCGGAGCCGTACACCGGGAAGGACGTGCTCGTCGTCGGCATCGGCAACACCGGTGCGGAGATCGCCGCCGACCTCGCGGAGGGCGGGGCGAAGCGCGTCCGGCTGGCCGTGCGGACGGTCCCGCACCTGGTGCGCCGGACGACGGCCGGCTGGCCCGCCCAGCGCTCCGGCATCCTCGTCCGGCGGCTGCCGGCGGCGCTCGTGGACCGGCTGGGCGCGCTGATGGCCCGGTTCGCGTCGCCGGACCTCACGGCGTACGGGCTGCCCCGGCCGGGCACCGGTCTCGCCACCCGGCAGCGGGAGGGCGCGATCCCGGTGCAGGACGTGGGCCTGGTCGCCGCCGTAAGGGCGGGCAAGGTCGAGATCGTGGCGGCCGTGGAGGACCTGGAGGGCCCGGACGTCCTCCTCGCGGACGGCACCCGCATCACCCCGGACGCGGTCATCGCGGCCACGGGCTACCACCGGGCCCTGGAACCCCTCCTGGGCCACCTGGACGTCCTGGACGCCCGGGGCAAGCCACTGGCGCACGGGGCGCGGTGCGCGCCGGACGCGCCGGGGCTGTACTTCACGGGCTTCACGAACCCGATCAGCGGGATGTTCAGAGAACTGGCGATCGACGCGGAGCGGATAGCGCGGCGGATCGCGCGGCGGTCGGGGCGGGCGGGTCGGTCGGACGCGGCCTGAGACACGGGCCGCCTTGGGCGGTGCCGGACGCGACCCGACGTACGTACGGCGGTGAAAGGCGGTGCCCCGCCCCGGGGGAACAGGGGCGGGGCACCGGCTGATCCCGGGGGGGGAACGGGATCAGAACGCGGTGAGGCCCTGCCAGCCCCAGCCGATCTTGACGCGCTGCGCGAGCGAGCCGCCGCCGTCGCCGTCGTACCGCCACAGGTTGCCGGAGCCGTCGCGGGCGAGCAGGTCGGGGACGCCGTCGCCGCTGAGATCTCCGACGCCGACCAGCGCCATGCCCTTCCAGCCCCAGCCGATCTCCTCCCGGGCGCCCATCCCCATCCAGTAGGCGTACTGGTCGCCGTTGTCGGACACGCCGATGACGTACCGGTCGCCGTCCTGCCCGAGCGGGCCGACACCGGTCAGCCGGTAGGAGCCGAAGCCGGAGCCGCGGCCCCGGGCCGCCTGGAGGCCGCCGCGGGCTCGCGCCGGTCCGTGCCGTCGGGGTTGACCGAGACCAGGGTGCTGACGCGGACCCCGTTCACGTCCTTGTGCTCGGTGAAGACCGCGCGGGGCCTCGGGGGCACCGGGGCGGCGGCCTGGGCGGGCGGCGCCGTGACCGCGGCGAGCGCGGCGGAGGAGGCGAGGACGGCCAGGGCGGTGCCGAGGGCGCGGCGGCGGCCCGGGGCGCGGGAGGTGCGAGTGGTGCGGTCGGTGTGGGTGGTGCGGTTCAAGAAGCCCCCCAGGGCTGAGTCGTCGGACACGGGGACGTTCATGCTCTCGGACGCTGCTCGTTCCATGTCGGACGCCGTGCGTTCGTCGTCGTCCAGGGGGTGAGACCGCCCGGTCCCCCGTACGGTTGTACGGAATGTCCCGGCGGGATCCGGCCGGGGCTCTCCGGCCGGATCCGGCTTCCCCGCGCACACCTATTCCTGACTACCCGTCAGTTCTGTAATCTGACTAAGTGTCAGCTTCATAGGGATGATGGGTGAAGGGCGGGCGGAACATTGCTTGGATCGACTCACGGCACCTTCACGACCGATCTCCGCGCCCGCGTGGTCGCCTGCGGAGAACCGGACCGGGCGACCGTGCACGGCGTCACCGCCGCCCCCGGCGACCTGGACGTGAGCGGGCGTCCGCTGCACGCGCCCGTACCCGACCTCGACCGGTTCTTCCGGCCCGGGTCCGTCGCCGTCGTCGGCGCCTCGGACACCGAGGGCCGGCCGAACACCGGGATCACCCGGCAGCTGCTCGCCTGGGCCGAACGCGTCGGCGCCCGGCTCATACCCGTGCACCCGACCCGTACCAGCGTCTTCGGGATCGACTGCGTGCCGTCCGTCGGCGACCTCACCGAACCCGTCGACCTCGCCGTCCTCCTCGTCGCTGACCCGCTGCCGGTCATCGAGCAACTCGCCGAGACCAAGGTGAAGTTCGCGGTCGCCTTCGCCTCCGGCTTCGCCGAGACCGGGGCGGCCGGCGCCGCCGCGCAGGAACGCCTCGCCGCCGCCGTGCGCCGCTCCGGGATCCGCCTCCTCGGCCCCAACACCAACCTCAACGCCTTCGAGCGCTTCCGCGACGACCTCGAAGGCCCCGCCGTCGCCCTCATCACCCAGTCCGGCCACCAGGGGCGGCCCGTCTTCACCCTCCAGGAGCTCGGCGTCCGCCTCTCCCACTGGGCACCCACCGGCAACGAAGCCGACCTGGAGACCTCCGACTTCCTCTCGTACTTCGCCGGACGGCCCGAGGTCGGCGCCATCGCCTGCTACGTCGAGGGGCTCAAGGACGGCCGCTCCTTCCTCCTCGCCGCCGACCGGGCGGCCCGCCAGGGCGTCCCCGTCGTGGCCGTCAAGGTCGGCCGCACCGAGACCGGGGCCCGTACCGCCGCCTCCCACACCGGCAAGCTCACCGGCGCCGACCGGGTCGTCGACGCCGCCATGCGCCAGTTCGGGGTGATCCGGGTCGACGGGCTCGACGAGCTCCAGGACACCGCGGCGCTGCTCGCCCGCGCCCGCGCGCCGCGCGCCGACGGCGTCGTCGTCTACTCGATCTCCGGCGGCACCGGCGCCCACTTCGCCGACCTCGCCACGGCGGCGGGGCTCGACATCCCCACCCTCCCGCAGGCCAAGCAGGACGAACTCCACCAGTGGATCCCGGAGTACCTGAACGTCGCCAACCCCGTCGACAACGGCGGCCACCCGGTGGGCGACTGGCGCGGCCGGAAGATCATCGACGCGATCCTCGCCGACCCCTCCGTCGGCGTCCTCATCTGCCCCATCACCGGCCCCTTCCCGCCCATGAGCGACAAGCTCGCCCAGGACCTCGTCGACGCCGCCGAGGCGACGGACAAGCTGGTGTGCGTGGTCTGGGGCTCCCCGGTCGGCACGGAGGAGGCGTACCGCACGACCCTCCTCGGCTCCTCGCGCGTCGCCACCTTCCGCACCTTCTCCAACTGCATCGGCGCCGTGAAGGCCTATCTCGACCACCACCGCTTCAGCACCGCCTACCGCTCCCCCTTCGACGAGGCCCCCCGCACCCCCTCCCCCTCGCTCCGCAAGGCGCAGGCCCTCATGCGGCCCGGCCGGCGGCTCAGCGAGCACGCGGCGAAGCAGCTCCTGCGGGCGTACGGGATACGGGTGCCGCGCGAGCAGCTCGTCACCAGCGCGGCGGCGGCCGTCCGGGCCGCCGGGCTCGTCGGCTACCCGGTGGTGATGAAGGCCTCGGGCGCGCAGCTCGCCCACAAGACGGAACTGGGCCTGGTCAAGGTCGGGCTCACCTCGGCCAGCCAGGTCCGGGACGCGTACCGCGAACTCACCGACATCGCCCGCTTCGAGGAGATCGACCTCGACGGCATCCTGGTCTGCCAGATGGTCGGGCGCGGGGTCGAGATGGTGGTGGGCGTGACCCGCGACGAACTCTTCGGCCCGACGGTCACGGTCGGCCTCGGCGGGGTCCTGGTGGAGGTCCTCAACGACACGGCCGTACGGGTCCCGCCGTTCGGGGAGCGCGAGGCCCGCTCGATGCTCGACGAACTGCGCGGCCGGGCGCTGCTCGACGGCGTACGGGGAGCGCCACCCGCCGACATCGACGCGCTCGTCGAGGTCGTCCTGCGGGTGCAGCGGATGGCGCTGGAACTCGACGGCGACCTCGCCGAACTCGACATCAACCCGCTGATGGTGCTGCCGCGCGGGCAGGGCGCGGTCGCCCTGGACGCGCTGGCGGTCTGCCGATAGGAGCCCTTGCGATGTCCGACGTACTCCACACCGTCGAGAACGGCGTCTCGTGGATCACGCTCAACCGGCCCGAGGCGATGAACGCGGTCACCTGGGACCAGCGGGAACGGATCATCGCCCTGCTCGCTGAGGCCTCCGCCGACCCGGACGTACGGGCGGTGGTGGTGACGGCGACGGGCCGCGGCTTCTGCGCGGGCGCGGACCTGCGGGGCGCGCCGGCCGCTTCCGGTGAACGGGTGGTGGGGGACGTGGCCCGGATGATCCGGCAGGGCGCCCAGCGGTTCGTCGCGGCGGTCATGGACTGCGAGAAGCCGGTGATCGCGGCGGTGAACGGGACGGCGGCGGGCATCGGCGCGCACCTGGCGTTCGCGTGCGACCTGGTGATCGCGGCGGAGTCGGCGCGGTTCATCGAGGTGTTCGTCCGGCGGGGTCTGGTGCCGGACGGCGGCGGGGCGTATCTGCTGCCGCGGCTGATCGGGCCGCAGCGGGCGAAGGAACTGCTGTTCTTCGGGGACGCGGTGACGGCGGCGGAGGCGCGGGAACTGGGCCTGGTGAACCGGGTCGTCCCGGCGGAGGAACTGCCGAAGACGGCCCGGGAGTGGGCCGAACGCCTGGCCCAGGGCCCGACGCGGGCGCTCGCCCTGACGAAGCAGCTGGTGAACGCGTCCCTGGACGCGGACCGGGCGACGGCCTTCGCGGCGGAGGCGACGGCGCAGGAACTGAACATGACGACGAGGGACGCGCAGGAGGGGGTGGCGAGCTTCGTGGAACGGAGGGAGGCGCGGTACGAGGGGAAATAGTCCCGCGACGATGTCCGGGGCTGCCCGTAGGGTGTGACGCGCATATGACACGCACCGCTCCGGGGGGAACGGAACAATGCCGAACTTCGCGCGTTCTCGCGTGAGATCCAGACGATCCGCGAGAACGCTCCTGCTCGTACCTGCCCTGCTGACAGCCCTCGTGGGACCGATGCTGCCGACCGGTACGGCGGTGGCGGCGACAGCCGCGCCGACCGCATCGCCGTCGACCGCGTCGCCGTCGCCCACTTCGCCGTCGGTTCCGGTCGCCCAGGCTCCGGACGAGCCCACGCCCGAGCCGTCGGCCACCACCGATCCGACGCCGACCACCGATCCCACGCCCGACCCGACGCCCACCGCCGCTCCCTGTCCCGCGCTGCCGCTCGCGACGCTCGGCGACCCGGGCGACGCGAGCGACGCGGTCAAGCAGGTCGACATCGAGTCGAAGGGCACCGCCTGCTTCACCGTCACCGTCGACAAGCCCGGCACGCACCGCATCCTCGTCGACGGCAGCCACGACACCTACCCGGAGATCTACGCGGGCGAGGACCGGGTCGCGTGCCAGGACTGGGTCTACAAGGCCGCCTGGTGCGACCTGCCCGTCGGCGAGTACACGCTCAAGCTCACCAACAACGGCTGGTCGGCCGCCAGGAACCGGGTCGCCCTCGTTCCGCTGATGGCGACCGCCCCGGGCGACTGCCCCGCCGTCCCCGGCACCGGATACGACACGGCCCCCGCGACCGGCACGGGCGCAGGACCGATGGGCGTCGTCTGCCACAGCTTCACCGCCGCCCCGGGCGAGCGGATCACGAAGGAGATCCGGCGCGCCGCCTACGGCGACGCCGCCGCGTGGATCTCCGACGCGACCGGCAGGCGCCTCTGCGCGGAGCGCAACCAGGACGGCTCCGAGGGCTGTGTACTGCCCGAAGGCAGCAGCGGATACCGCGTCTACGGGATCGTCGCCGACCAGGAGGACGGCACCCGCTCCCCGTACACCCTGAAGGTCCGCCGCCTGTCCGACCCGGCGGGCTGCGCCACCGTCGCCCCCTCCGTCTACGGCATCGCGCCGGACCGGTCCGGGCCCGCGACCGGCTGCAAGACCCTCACGCCCACCGTTTCCGGCCCCTACGACGTGCGTTCCGTGGACGAGCAGGGCAACCGCGGCAGCGTCTCCATGTACCTGAAGGACGGCACCTACGCCTGCCGGGGCTACGACGCCTCCTGCTCACTCACGGCGGGCACGACGTACACCGTCCTCACCGACGACGCCGTCCAGGCCTTCGGCCGTGGCTCCACCGAGGGCTGCGTGGACGGGGTCGCGCTCGCCGCCACGTACCGGGGCACGTTCTCCGCGCCCGGTGAGGTCGACTGTCTGAACCTGCCGGTGCCGGCCGGCTCGCACCTCGCCATCCTGTCGGACCGCACCACCGACATCACGGTGTACGACGCGACAGGCGTCGAGCAGTGCCTCTACGCCACGAACCTGTGGGACGCCACCTGCGTGCTCGGCGGCACCGCCCCCTACCGGGCGGTCGTCACCGACGAGGACGTGTACGAGGGCGGCGACGGGTACGCCCTCGTCGTCCACCGGACCGACGCGCCCTCCGCCTGCCAGACCTTCGCCGCCGCCGATTTCAGCGCGGCCCCGGCCCGGTCGGTCGTGAAGACCGGTGACGGCGTCTTCGCCGACTGCCTGACGATCCCCGCCGGCAGCCACTCCGCCAAGGAGCTGTTCCGCATCGCGCAGGGCGCCGGTGGTTCGCCCGCCGAGGCCGTCGTGGTGGACGCGGCGGGCAAGGTCGCCTGCGAGATCCGCACCTACTACAGCTCCTTCTCGACCTGCCCCCTGACCCCGGGCCTCGCCCACACGGTCCTGGTCCAGGGCCGTGACACGGCCGCAGAGACCCTGCTGACCCGCCAGGACGTCACCGCCACCGCGCGCGGCTGCGTCACCACCCCGGCCGTCGCCGTAGGCGGCCCCTCCACCGAGGGCGTCACCGCCGCGCCCGGCGACTTCCTGTGCCGCCGGGTCACGACGACCGCCGCCGGGGACACCCTGCACCTGGACGTGCGGGACGCGGACCAGTCCGTCCGGCTCATGGCCTTCGACGCCAAGGGCACGGCGGGCTGCGACTACTTCGCGGACGGCTGCGCCATCACCGGCTCGGCCGCCTACCAGGTGCTGCTCCAGGTCCCGGCGGACGGCACCGGCCCCGCCGCCTACCGGCTCGACGCCGCCCGCATCGGCACGCCGACCGGGCCCGCCCCGGAGTGCGGCAAGGTGGCGAACGCGAGCTACGGCTTCGGTCCGCTCACCGGAACCCTCAGCGAACAGCACTCCACGCTGTGCTGGGCGCTCCCGACCGGTGCGGGCGACAACTTCGACGTCGCGCTCAGCCCGGCCGGCACGTTCGAGACCATGCCGCGGCCCCGGATGTACGACGTGAGCAGCCGGGTGAACTTCTGCGGCCGCTTGTACACGAGCGAGGGCGAGGTGTACCGCTGCGGCATCGCGGGCTCGTACCCGAAGACGGCCAAACCGACCACGCTCGTGTTCGGCCTGCCGAACCAGCCGGCGCAGGCGTCCACGCCCGTCAAGGCGCAGTTCACCTGCACCGGCGCGGTCTGCGGCACCGACGAGCGCTCCGTCGGCACCGTCGGCCCGACAACGGTCGGCCGGGGCAAGGTCTCGATGACCGTCACCGGCTCGGCGCTGCCCGACTCCGCCAAGGTCGTCCTGACGGACGGATCGTTCCGGGCCGAGTCCACTACGGTCTCCGTCGCGCCGGACCGGCGAAGCATGACGGTGGGCCTGGACCTGACGAACGCGCCGCTCGGCTCGCTGAGCGCCAGTGTGTACGTGTTCGGCGCGCAGTACATGAAGCCGTCGGTGACCGTCGTTGCCGCCCTCCGAAACACCGCCGCACCCGGGTTCTCCGGCACGGCGGTCGTCGGCGGGACGGTGGCGGCGAAGCCCGGATCGTGGTCGCTGCCGGTGGACTCGCTCGCGTACCAGTGGCGTGCGAACGGCGTCGCCGTCGCGGGGGCCACAGCCGCCACGTACACGATCCCCGCCGCCCTTCAGGGCAAGCCGCTGTCCGTGGCCGTCACCGCCCGCAAGGCCGGGCACCCCTCCGTCACCGCCGTCAGTCCGGCCGTGGTCGTCAAGGGGCTCGCCCCCAAGCCGACCCGCGTGCCCTACATGACCGGGTACGCGCGCGTCGGCGGGACCGTTTCCGCCGTCGTCGGGGCCTGGGCGCCCGCGCCCACCTCGTACGCCTACCAGTGGCGGGTCGACGGGCTCGCGATCCCCGGTGCCACCGGGGCGCGTTACGTCCTCCCGGCCGCCGCCCGCGGCAAGAAGCTGACCGTCACCGTGTACGCCCTCCGCACCGGGCACCTGACCGGTTCGTACACCTCGGCCGGCTACACCGTCGGCTACGGCCTCGCGCCGAAGGCGACCGTCGCGCCGTACGTCACCGGCACGGTCAGGGTCGGGCGGACCCTCACCCTGAACCGGGGCACGTGGACGCCGGCACCGACCTCGTACACGTACCAGTGGTACGCGAACGGGCGGGCCATCACCGGCGCAACGAAGACCTGGCTCACGCTCGGCAAGGCCCAGCGCGGGACGCGGATCACCGTCAAGGTGACCGCCTACCGGACCGGCCACACGGCGGGCGTCGCCTGGACCCGTTCGACGGGTGCGGTCGCCGGGTGATCCCGACCGCCTAGCGCACGCTCATCCAGCAGCCCCCGGGGCGACGGCCGGTCCGTCGCGCCGGGGGCTGTGGCGTACGGCGGCGGGCGGCGGCCCGGCGGCTCCCGGGGGCTTCCCATCTGACGATGCGTCAGTTTCAATGGGTGACGTGATGGGACACGCGGGGATGGCGGCCACCGCCGTCCGACACCTGAGAGCGGCCGGTTCGCCGACGGCCGTGGAACCACTGCCCAGGCCGGTACTGCGCGCGGTACGGGAGGACGAGCGACCGCCCGTCGACCCGGCCGAATTCCGCCGCGTCCTCGGCCACTTCGCGAGCGGCGTCACGATCGTGACCGCGCTCGACCCGGAAGGACCGGCCGGCTTCGCCTGCCAGTCCTTCGCCTCCCTCTCCCTCGACCCGCCCCTGGTCGCCTTCATGGTCGCCCGTACGTCGACGACCTGGCCCCGGATCGCGAGCGCGGGCACCTTCTGCGTCAACATCCTGGGCGCGGACCAGGGCGGCCTGTGCCGCGCGTTCGCGGTGAGCGGCGCGGACAAGTTCGCGGGCGTCGACTGGACCCCCGCCCCGACGACGGGCGCACCCCGCCTGACGGGAACGCCCGCCTGGATCGACTGCACGATCACGGCGGTGCACACGGGGGGCGACCACCTGATCGTGGTCGGCCGGGTGGAATCCCTGGGGTCGGAGGAGGAGGACGGGGGGCCACTGCTGTTCCACCGGGGGAAGTTCGGCCGGTTCAGCGGCGCCTAGGCTGTCGCGCCCTCCGTACGGGGGCGCTATCCACGCCCGTGCCCGGGGGCTGAGGGGGGTTCAGTCGCCGATCAGGCCCGCGTACACCCCGATCCCGCCCAGTGTGAAGACCGTCAGGACCACCAGCGCGCCCCACACCAGGAGCGAGACGAAGTAGCCCCTGCGGGCCGGGCGGGTCAGGAGGGTCGCCGCGGACAGGCAGGCCGCCGCCAGGGGCCAGCCCTGCCGGCCCGTCAGCGGGAGGACCAGCGCGCCCGCCGCGGCCGACAGGAGCAGCTGCCAGCCGAGCGGACGGCCTCCGAACCTGCGCGCCAGGTCCTCGCCGAGCAGCACCGTCGGGAGCACGATCACCGCGGAGACCACCAGGGCCGGCAGCAGTGCCATCAGCGGCAGGAACGGGAGGAACAGCAGCGTCAGCGCGCTGACGCGTTCCTCCCCCGGCTCCGCCTGCCCGGCGTCCCCGAACACCACCCCCAGGGCCAGCGCCAGCGCCCCTTCGAGGAACAGCGCAAGCACCGACGCCCACAGCATCCGGGCATGCGTCCGACCGTCGTCCGGACCGCTCATCGCGATCACCCCCGGCGGTCATCATGCTCCTGCCGGGGACACCGTTCCCGTCCGGGGTCGCCTGATGACCAGCGCCATCAGGGCCGCCGCCGCGCACAGCGCGCCCGAGGCGTACCAGACCACGTCGTACGTGCCGAAGACGTCACGGGCCACCCCGCCCGCGAAGGCGACGACCGCCGCCCCGACCTGGTGCGAGGCGAGCACCCAGCCGAAGACGATCGCCGAGTCCTCCCCGTAGTGCTCGCGGCACAGCGCGATCGTCGGCGGGACCGTCGCCACCCAGTCGAGGCCGTAGAAGACGATGAAGAACAGCATCGGCGGGTGCACGGTCGGCGCGAGCAGCACCGGCAGGAAGAGCAGCGAGATCCCGCGGAGCGCGTAGTAGACCGCGAGGAGCCGCCGCGCCTCGAAACGGTCGGTGAACCAGCCCGAGGCGATCGTGCCGACCACGTCGAACACCCCGATCACGGCGAGCAGTCCGGCCGCCGCCGTGACCGGCATGCCGTGGTCGTGCGCCGCCGGCACGAAGTGGGTCTTGACCAGGCCGTTCGTGGACGCGCCACAGATCGCGAAGGTGCCCGCGAGGAGCCAGAAGGGGCCGGTGCGGGCCGCCTTGAAGAGGACGGTGACGGCCCGGCGCGCGGCGCCCGGCACGGGGGCGGGCTTCTCCGCGTACTCCCCGCCGTACGGGGCGAGTCCCACGTCCGCCGGGTGGTCCCGCAGCAGCAGCCAGACGAACGGCACGACGGCGAGCGCCGCGAGGGAGACCGTCACGGCGGCCGGTCGCCAGCCGTGGTGCTCGACCAGCCAGGACAGCAGCGGCAGGAAGACGAGTTGCCCGGACGCCCCGGCCGCGGTGAGGATGCCGGTCACCAGGCCCCGGCGGGCGACGAACCAGCGGTTGGTGACGGTCGCGGCGAAGGCCAGCGCCATCGAGCCGCTGCCGAGTCCGACGAGGACGCCCCAGAAGAGCACCAGCTGCCACGCGGCCGTCATCCACACCGTGAGGACCGATCCGGCGGAGATGATCGTCAGCGCGACGGCGACGACCCGGCGGATGCCGAAACGGTCCATCAGGGCCGCGGCGAAGGGGGCGGTGAGGCCGTAGAGGGCGAGGTTCACCGAGACGGCGAAGCCGATCGTGCCCCGCGACCAGTCGAACTCGGTGTGCAGGGGCTCGATCAGCAGACCCGGCAGGGAGGCGAAGGCGGCGGCGCCGATGATCGTGACGAAGGTGACCGCCGCGACGAACCAGGCACGGTGGACGCGGGAGTCGCGGGCCGGTCCGGCAGGGGTACGGGCAGGGGTCTCGGTTGTCTGGGCCATGCCACTGAGCCTCCCGTGTGCGCCCCGCCCCGGCCATTGGCCCGACTGACAGCTTTCGAACGGATCGGGACACGGGCGCGAGCAACGGACCAGAGGGGTGTACCCCTCCGGGAGGCTCGGGCAGGCTGAGGCGCAAGCTCATCCGCTTCCAGCAGCTCTTCGAGGAGGACGGCGCCGTGGGCCGCCCGGCGGAGGTCCCGCTGAGCGGACGGTTCCGGCACCGGCTGTTCCGGGACGAAGCCCTCGTGGCCCCGCAGCCGTCGCCGGACGGCCGGTGGCGCGTGCGGCTCGTGCTCGCCGCCCACGGCCGGTTCCCGCTGCGACTGGTCGCCGCCGTGGGACTGCGCCTGTTCCGGTCCCGTATCGACCGCGAACTCGGGACGGCCCTCGGCCGCGCCGCCGCCCGCTGGGACGCCGTCGTCCCCGCCCTGACCGCCCTGCACGGCGAGGCACTGCGCCGCCGCGTCCTGGAAGACCCGGCCCCTAAGCCGGCACCGAACCCGGAGCCGAAGCCCTGGGCAGCGTCCTGATCGGCCGTACCGCCAGCAGCGCCGCCACCACCAGTACCGCGATCCCCGCCCCCGTCAGCAGCACCCGCTCCGTCCCGACCGCCGCCGCCACCGGGCCCGACAGGGTGCGGCCGACGCCCATCATCAGCAGCGAGCCGGCCACGTCGTACGCGTGCATCCGGTTCAGCGCCTCCTGCGGCACGTGGGTCTGGACGGACGTCGACCACATCACCAGCCAGAAGGCGAAGGCCGCCCCGCCGATGAACTGGCCCGCGCCGAGCAACGCCACCGGCGCGCCCAGGCCGAGCAGGACGAGGTTGACGGGGAGGCCGAGGAGGGCGACCGCACCCGACGCGAGGGGGCGGCGCGGGCGCAGCCGGAGGGCGAGGAGGCCGCCGACCGCGCTGCCCGCGCCGTTGATCGCCATGAGCACGCCGTACGCGGCCGAGCCGTGGTCCTCGGTGACCAGGCTCGCGGTGAGCGGCACCATGGGGCCCGCGACGGTCAGCCCGTACACCGTCCAGATGGAGATGACCCCCCAGAGCCAGTTGCGGGACCGGAACTCCCGCCATCCGCCCACGAGTTCGGCACCGAGCGAGTCGCGTCGCAGGGAGTCGGACGGGATCGGCGCGATCCGCATCAGAGCGAGGCAGAGGGCGCTGACCGCGAACGTCACGCCGTTGACGGCGAACGCGGCGCCCGCGTTCCACACGGCGACGAGCACGCCCGCCGCCGCCGGTCCCGCCATGATCATGAGGGCTTCGACGACCCGCAGGACGGCGTTGGCGCGCTGCACGTCCGGGGCGATGCGCGGGATCGTGGAGGCGACCCCCGGCTGGAAGAGCGCGGCGCCGATTCCGCTGAGGACGGAGAGGGCGTAGACCGCCCACAGCGGCGGGCTGCCGAGGGCGAAGGAGACGGCGAGGACGGCGGCGCCGGGGAGCCGCAGCAGGTCCGCGAGGATCATCATGCGGCGGGCCGTGAACCGGTCGGCGAGGACGCCGCCGAAGAGGACGAAGAGGGCGAAGGCGGCGGTCCAGCCGCCGAGCGCGTACCCGACGGTGGAGCCGGAGTGACCGGCGCCGAGGAGTCCGGCGGCGAAGGCCACCGGGACCATGCCCTCGCCGAAGACGGCGACCGCGCGGGCGACGAAGAAGAGCCGGAAGTTACGGTTCCACAGTGCGGGCGGCTCGGCCGGGGCGGGAATCCGCTCGGCGGCCTCAGACTTGTACGTGTTGTCCGTCACGAAGACGAACAGCTACCAGCCAGCTGGTCTACACCACCACTGATTTTCCGATGGGAGCACCGCCCGTGCCGTCTCCGCACCGCGTCGCCGTGCTCGCCCTGCCCGGCCTCCTCCCCTTCGAACTGGGCATCCCCCACCGGATCTTCGGCCGCGCCCGCGACGCGGAGGGCCGGCTGCTGTACGAGATCGTCACCTGCGCGCCGGTCGCCGGGCCCGTACCCACGGACGCCGACTTCTCGGTGCACGTCGAGCACGGCCCGGAGGCCCTCGCCACCGCCGACACGGTCGTCGTACCGGCCTCGTACGAGCTGGGCCCGGTCTACGACGAGGGCCGGCTCCCCGGGGACCTGGCCGCCGCCCTCGCCCACATCCGGCCCGGCACCCGGCTGGTCTCCATCTGCACCGGCGGGTACGTGCTCGCCGCCGCGGGCTTCCTCGACGGCCGCCCGGCCACCACGCACTGGTCCTCGGCCGCGCACTTCCAGCGGCTCTTCCCGCGCGTACGGGTCGACGCGGACGTGCTGTTCGTCGACGACGGCGACGTGCTCACGTCTGCGGGGGTGGCCGCCGGGATCGACCTGTGCCTGCACATCGTGCGCCGCGACCACGGCACGGCGGTCGCGAACGACGTCGCCCGCCGGACGGTCGTCCCGCCGCACCGGGACGGCGGCCAGGCCCAGTACATCGAGCGTCCGGTGCCGGAGACGGGCACCCACACCACGACGGCGGCGCGGGCCTGGGCGCTCGCCCACCTCCACGAGCCGATCCAGCTGCGGGACCTGGCCGAGAAGGAGGCGATGAGCGTACGGACGTTCACCCGCCGGTTCCGGGACGAGGTCGGCATCAGCCCCGGCCAGTGGCTCACCCAGCAGCGCGTGGAGCGCGCCCGGTACCTCCTGGAGTCCACGGGGCTGCCGGTGGACCGGGTGGCGCGGGACGCGGGCTTCGGCACGGCGCAGTCCCTCCGGGTGCACCTGATGAGCGCGATCGGGGTGACCCCGACGTCCTACCGGCGGACCTTCCGCACGGGCGCGGACGCGTCGGCCTGACCGTCCGGCGCCGGCAGGACGTCGCCCCGACCGTCCGGCGCGGACGCCTCCCCCTCCCCCACGAGCTTCGGCGTCTCGCGGTCGAGCCTTCGCTCCCCCACCGCCCCCACGACCGCCAGCAGCACCGTCAGCCCCACCCCGTAGAGGATCGCCGTCGAGGGGGCGACCACCTTGAGCAGCCCGCCCGCGAGGGCCCCGCTCGCCGCGTATCCGGCGCCGACGGCCGCGTACATCACGGAGTACCCGGCGGCGAGCGCGGACGGCGGCAGGAGCCGCCGCAGGGCCAGGTTCCGCGCGAGGCCGGCGGGGGCCTGGCAGAGGCCGGCGACGACCAGGGCGACCGCGATGGCGGCCGTCCACGGCAGGACGGCGACGAGCGCGACGCCCGAGGTCACCACGAGGACGAGGACGAAGGACTGCCCGAGCAGCGAGCCCGGCCAGTTCCCCCGCAGGCCGTAGACGAACGCGCCGACCGCCGAGCCGATCGAGAACCCGGCGAGCAGCGGCCCCACCCACCCGATGCCGATCCCGCGCTGTTCGAGCAGGGCGGGCAGGATCAGCTCGGCGAGCGCCAACAGGGTCAGTCCGGCGGCCCCCAGGACGTACACCGGCCAGGCCCGCAGCAGCGCCCGCCGCGCGGCCCCGCCGTCCTCCCCGGCCGCCGCCTGCTCCCATCCGGCGGGCAGCAGCCACAGTCCGGCGACACCGAGCGCCATCGACACCGCCGAGAGCACCAGCGGTACGGCGGGGTCGACGCCGAGCGCCAGTCCGGTGACGAGCGCGGGCGCGGCGGCCCAGATGGCGAAGGTGAGCACCGACTCCATGCTCATGGCCTGGGTGACGGCCCGCTCCGGGACCAGGCTGGTGAGGAGGGCCCGCAGCCCGCCGGGCACGGCGGCGGGCCCGGCGCCCGCGAACAGCGCGAGGACGGCGAGGACCACCGGGTGCGCGCCCGGCAGGAGCCCGAGGCCCGCGAACCCGGCGGCGCCCACCGCGAGCCCGGCGGCGAGCTGCGGCCGGGCCCGCCCGGCGTTCATCCGCATGCCGAGGACGGGGGCGGCGACGATCTCGCCGATGACGTACGCGGCGGCGAGCGCCGCCCCCAGCGAGTAGCCCCCGGGCCGCTCCCGCACCAGGAACACGAGCGCGAGCGGCGCCATGGCGACGGGCAGTCTGCTGGTGACGGTGACGCCCGACCAGAAGAGGACGGAACGGGTGGCTAGCTCGCGGTAGGACATGGCCAGGACCGTAACCGCCGTACGGCCCTGAGCCCAGCCGGTTTACGGGGACGGCTCAGAAGGTGAGCACGCCCCTGGCGACCTTGCCCGCCTCCGCGTCCTCCACGGCCCGTGCGAAGTCCTCCACGGGGTAGGTAGAGGTGACGAGTTCGTCGAGGAGGAGACGGCCCGAGCGGTACAGCTCGGCGTAGAGGGCGATGTCCCGCTGGGGCCGGGAGGAGCCGTAGCGGCAGCCGAGGATCGACTTGTCGAGGAACATCGCGGCGGGCAGGAACGTCGCCTCCGCCTTGGGCGCGGTCATGCCGAGGAGGATCGCCTGTCCGTGCCGGTCGAGGAGGTCGACGGCGGTGCGGACGAGCCCGGTGTGCCCGACGCACTCGAAGACGTGGTCGGCGCCGGTGGGCAGGATGCCCCGTACGCCGTCGGTGGAGTCCAGGAAGTGGGTGGCGCCGAAGCGGCGGGCCACCTCCTCCTTGTCCGGGTTGGTGTCCACGGCCACGATCGTGAGGGCGCCGGCGACCCGGGCGCCCTGGAGGACGTTGAGGCCGATGCCGCCGGTGCCGATGACGACGACGGTCTCGCCCCGGCCGACCTTCGCCCGGTTCAGCACGGCTCCGACGCCGGTGAGGACGCCGCAGCCCATGAGGGCGGCGGAGGTGAGCGGGATGTCCTTCGGGATCTTCACGGCCTGGACGGCCTTGACGACGGTCCGCTCGGCGAACGACGAGTTCGACGCGAACTGGTAGAGCGGCCGGCCGTCCCGCGAGAACGGCTGCCCCGGCATCCCGATGGCCTTGCGGCACATCGTGGGCCGGCCCCGGTCGCAGTCGGCGCAGGCGCCGCAGTTCGCGAGGGTGGACAGGGCGACGTGGTCGCCGGGGGCGACGTGCGTGACGCCGGGCCCGACGGCCTCGACGACCCCGGCACCCTCGTGCCCGAGGACGACGGGCACGGGGAACGGGATGGTCCCGTCGACCACGGACAGGTCGCTGTGGCAGAGCCCGGCGGCGGCCACCCCGACCAGCACCTCGCCCGGCCCGGGGTCCCGTATCTCCAGGTCGTCGACGACCCGGACCTGCTTCCCGTCGAAGACGACACCCCTCATGATCCGTTCTCCTTACCGGTGTTGGGGCGCTCGCCCGCCGCCGCGGCGCGCGCCATCTCCTCCAGGCGCGCCAGCATGGGCATCGGGTCGACGCCCACCGTCCCCGGCAGGAAGTCCGCGATCCGCTCGGGGGTCCACGCACCGCCCTCGGCGTACCCGGCCCGCAGTTCACGGGGCTGCGCCCAGACCGCGATCTTGGGTCCGGCGATCGTGTAGACCTGGCCGGTGATCTTCTCCTCGCGGGCCCGCTCGGAGAGCAGGTAGACGACCAGGGCCGCCACGTCCTCCGGCTCCCCGATCTCGGTCAGCTCCATCGGGACGTTGGCCGACATCCGGGTCCGTGCCACCGGCGCCACCGCGTTCGCCGTGACCCCGTACTTGTGGAGCCCGAGCGCCGCCGACCGCACGAGCGAGATGATCCCGCCCTTGGCGGCCGAGTAGTTGGCCTGGGCCACGGAGCCCTGGTGGTTGCCGCTGGTGAAGCCGATCAGCGTGCCGGCGCCCTGGCGGCGCATGACCGCCGAGGCCGCCCGGAAGACCGTGAACGTGCCCTTGAGGTGGGTCGCGACGACCGGGTCCCACTCCTCCTCGGACATGTTGAAGAGCATCCGCTCGCGCAGGATGCCCGCCACGCAGACGACGCCGTCGATGCGCCCGTACTCCGCGAGGGCGGTGTCGACGACCCGCCGGCCGCCCGCCATCGTCGAGATGTCGTCGGCGACCGCGACGGCCGTGCCGCCCGCCGCCTCGATCTCCTTCACCACCGAGAGGGCGATCTCCGAGGTCGGTTCCCCGCCCTCGATGGACACCCCGTAGTCGTTGACGACGACCTTGGCGCCCTCCGCCGCGCACGCGAGGGCGACGGCACGGCCGATGCCCCGCCCCGCCCCCGTCACGGCGACGACCTTGCCAGTCAAGAAGTTCCCCACGTCCGGCCCCTTCCCGCGCTTTCTGACGGTCCGTTAGATTCGTTCGTCGTCAGGATTCTACGGTCCGTCAGATACCGGAAAACAAGACCCCGGAGGCCCCGGATGTCTCTGCCCGCCGCATTCCACGAGATCGCCAAGCGCGTCAACAACTGGGGACGTTGGGGCCAGGACGACGAGATCGGCACCCTCAACCTCGTCACGGACGAGGTCGTACGGGAAGCCGTCGCCACCGTCCGCACCGGCCACCGCGTCCCGCTCGCCGTCGACCTGAAACAGGACGGCGTCCAGACCGGGATGATCCCCGGCCGGGTCAACCCGCTCCACGCCATGGTCCAGATCAACCAGGAGCTCTTCGGCCCCGGCACGGTCGCCACCAGCGACGACGCCGTGACCCTGGGCCTCCAGGCCGGCACCCACTGGGACGCGCTGACCCACGCCTCGCACTCGGGCCGCATCTACAACGGCCGCCCCGCCGGCACCATCACCCCGCACGGCGGCGCCGAGTTCAGCGGCATCCAGACCGCCCGCCACCTCGTCTCGCGCGGCGTCCTGCTGGACGTGGCCGCCGCGAAGGGCCTGGACCGGCTGCCGGGCGACCACGCCGTCACCCCGGAGGACCTCGACGAGGCGGCGGACTTCGGCGGGGTGACCGTACGGGCCGGGGACGTCGTGCTCGTCCGCACCGGCCAGATCCAGCTCTACTTGGCCGGGGACCGGCACGGGTACGCGTTCCCGTCACCCGGGCTCTCGGTCCGCACGCCGGAGTGGTTCCACGCGCGGGACGTCGCGGCGGTCGCCAACGACACCCTCACGTTCGAGATCTTCCCGCCGGAGATCGAGGACCTGTGGCTGCCCGTGCACGCCCTCCACCTGGTCGAGATGGGCATGCTCCAGGGCCAGAACTGGAACCTGGAAGCACTGTCCACAGCCTGTGCACAGGAGCGGCGCTACGCCTTCCTGCTCTCGGCGATGCCGGAGCCCTTCGTGGGCGCCACGGGGACACCCGTGGCACCGGTGGCCGTCCTCTAGGGCCTGCCTTTCGGATCAGGCCCCAGGACAGCCACCCACGAAGAACGGTCAGCAGGGCACCCGGCCGGGGGTGAAGGAAGCCGCCGGCGCGGGCGCGGCCGGAGCCGACCGGTCCACCTCGCACCAGATGCTCTTGCCGACGCCCTCGGGCTGCCAGCCCCACCGGTCCGCGAGGCCGTCCACCAGCTCCAGGCCGCGCCCGTTGGTGTCCTCACCCTCCGCGTGCCGGGGCTTCGGCGGGCGGTCGCTCCTGTCGGCCACCTCGACCCGCACCCCGCCCTCCGCCGCGAACAGCATCCGGAGCACGGCCGGGCAGCCGGTGTGCACCACGGCATTGGTCACGAGCTCGGAGATGAGCAGCACCAGCGTGTCCGCCAGCGGCTCGTCGTCCCCTATGCCCGAGCCGGCGAGCCTCGACCGGGCCCACCTCCGGGCCCGCCCCACCTCGGCCGGGTCGGGCCCGACCTCCAACTGAACCTGAAGCACCTGCACCGCTCACACCATCCGAACCGGCGGACACATCGCCTCGCGCCTCACAGACATCGACGTCCTTACGGAACGTGATTCCCTTGCGAGACAGCATGGTTGACGTACAGTCACCGCAACAAGCGCTTCGGGCATATTCCAGCGCGAAGGAGTACGCGTAGTCCATACTGTGCGACGCGCGCTGCGGGGAGTCGAACAGGAGCGCGCGGGGCGCCTCCTCGGGGCGCGAGCGGCGCACATTCCCGAACCCGGAGTCACCTCGGGGGCGACACCGGGACGATCCGGGTCAACACGCACTCGCATCCCACGGAGCGTACCGGAGCCGGAGGGCGACTCCGGGCCGTGACGGCCCCACCGAAGGACACAACCCGGTATCGACATTCCGTGACCCACCGGACGCGGAGGGCTACCGGCCCGTCACAGTCCGGCCGCCACCGCCTCCTCCGCCCGCGCGGCGGGCAGCCGCAGCTCGGCCCGCACCCAGGCCCGCTTGAGGTGCAGATGGACGTCCGCCTCCCAGGTGAAGCCCATGCCGCCGAGGACCTGGAGGCAGTCCCGGGCGTTGCCGACGGCGGCCGTGTCGGCGAGCAGCTTGGCCCCGGCGATCTCGACGGGGTCGGCGGTGACGGAAGCCGCACGGACGGCGGCGCGGGCCAGTTCGGCACGGACGAGCATCCCGGCGCAGAGGTGCTTCACCGCCTGGAAGGCCCCGATCGGCTGCCCGAACTGCTCCCGCTCGCGGGCGTACCCGACGGCCGCCTCGGTGCTCCACCCGGCGCTGCCGACCTGCTCGGCGGCGAGCAGGAGCGCGGCGACGAGCCGGTCCTCCCCGCCCTCCCCACCCTCCTCGGGAGACCCCGGCACCCGGTGGAGCGGTGTCAGCGGGTCCACCGACCGCATCGGCACGGCGCCGCCCGCGTCGCCGAGGACCACGTCGGCCTCGTCCAGCCAGGGGACGAGGCCCTCGGCCGCCTCGGTGACGACGACGGTGCCCTCCGCCGCGCCCGGCACGGCGCCGGCCGCCAGGTGCGTGGCGACCAGCGGCCCCGGCAGCAGGGCCCGGCCGGCCTCCTCGAAGACGAGCACCGCCTCCGGGAGGCCGAGCCCCACGCCCCCGTCCTCCTCGGGCAGCCGCAGGGCGAAGAACCCGGCGTCGCCGAGCTCCCGCCACAGCTCCCGGTCCAGGGCGGGGGCGTCGGCCGCCGCCCGGAGCGCCTCGCGGTCGAAGCGCCCTTCGAGGAGGTCCCGTACGCCCCTGCTGAGGGCCCGCTGGTCCTCGGTGAGTCGGAAGTCCACGGTGGGGTCACCGGCCCTTCGGCAGGCCGAGGATGCGCTCGGCGACGATGTTGCGCTGGATCTGGGAGGTGCCGGCCGCGATCGTGTAGGAGAGCGAGGAGAGCCGGTCCAGGGTCCAGTCGCGGCCGAGGTCGAGCGCGTCGGGGCCGAGGACCGCGGCGGCGGCGTCGTACAGCTCCTGGCGGGCGTGGGAGTAGTGCAGTTTGAAGACGGAGCCGCCGGCGCCGGGGACCCCGCCCGTCGCCTGGGCCTCGCTGACGTTGCCCTGGACGATCCGCCAGAGGGCCCGGAACTCGGCGGAGAGCCTGCCGAGCCGGCGGCGCAGGACGGGGTCGTCCCAGGTGCCGTTCTTCCGGGCGGCGCGGGCGAGTTCGCCGAGGAGGCGGCGGCAGGCGACGACCTCCCCGACGAACGCGGTGCCGCGCTCGAAGGAGAGGGTGACCATGGTGACCCGCCAGCCGTCGTTCTCCTCGCCCACCCGGTTCTCCACGGGCACCCGGACCTCGTCGAGGAAGACCTCGGCGAACTCCGTCGACCCGGCGAGGGTCCGCAGCGGCCGTACGGTGATGCCAGGGGCGTCCATGGGCATGGCGAGCCAGGTGATGCCCTTGTGCTTGGAGGCCGCCCCCGGGTCCGTACGGACGAGGAGTTCGCACCAGTCGGCGACCTCGGCGTGCGAGGTCCAGATCTTCTGGCCGCTGACGACGTACGCGTCCCCGTCGCGGACCGCCTTGGTGCGGAGCGAGGCGAGGTCGGAGCCGGCGCCGGGTTCGCTGAAGCCCTGGCACCAGACCTCGTCGCCGCGCAGGACCGGCGGCAGCCAGCGGGCGCGCTGTTCGGGCGTGCCCTCGGCGGCGACGGTCGGGCCCGCGTGGAGGAGGCCGACGAAGTTGGCACCGACGTAGGGCGCTCCGGCGAGTTCGGTCTCCTCCAGGAAGATGAGGCGCTGGGTCGGGGAGGCGTCCCAGTGGACGTCGGCGTATCCGGCGTCGTACAGCCGGCGCTGCCAGCCGCAGTCGTAGGCGCGGCGGCCCGGCCAGTCGAGCGGGTCGGGCCGTTCGGGGAGGCCGGGGAGGGTGGCGGCGAGCCATTCCCGCAGCCCGGCGCGGTAGTCCTCCTCCTCGTCGGTGCAGGAGAGGTCCATCAGACGGTGCCCCGGCCGCGGTCGAGGTCGAGTCCGAGCATGCGGATGGCGTTGCCGCGCATGAGCTTGTAGACGGTCTCGTCGTCGAGGCCCCGGACGTGGTCGAGGGCGACCTCCTTGGTGTGCGGGAAGGTCGAGTCGACGTGCGGGTAGTCGGTCTCGAAGGTGGCGTTGTCGCGGCCGACGACGTCGAGCGAGGCGATGCCGTGCTTGTCGCGGAAGAAGCAGCAGAAGATCTGCCGGTAGTAGTACGTGGACGGCGGCTCGGGGACGAGGTCGCGGACGCCGCCCCAGGCGCGGTGCTCCTCCCAGACGTCGTCGGCGCGTTCGAGGGCGTACGGGATCCAGCCCATCTGCCCCTCGCTGTAGGCGAGCTTCAGCCGCGGGAACTTCACGAGGACCCCGCTGAAGAGGAAGTCCATCATCGAGGCCATGGCGTTGTTGAAGCTCAGCGAGGCCTGGACGGCGGGCGGGGCGTCGGGCGAGGCGGCGGGCATCTGGGAGCTGGACCCGATGTGCATGTTGACCACCGTGCCGGTCTCCTGGCAGACGGCGAAGAAGGGGTCCCAGTAGCCGGAGTGGATCGAGGGCAGTCCGAGGTGGGTGGGGATCTCGGAGAAGGTGACGGCCCTGACGCCCCGGGCGGCGTTGCGCCGGATCTCGGCCACGGCGAGGTCGATGTCCCAGAGCGGGATGATGCAGAGCGGGATGAGCCGGCCGCCGCTGTCGCCGCACCACTCCTCGACCATCCAGTCGTTGTAGGCGCGGACGCAGGCGAGGGCGACCTCCTTGTCGTGGGCCTCGGCGAAGGTCTGCCCGCAGAAGCGCGGGAAGGTGGGGAAGCAGAGGGAGGCCTCGACGTGGTTGAGGTCCATGTCCTTGAGCCGGGCGACCGGGTCCCAGCACCCGCGCCGCATCTCCTCCCGGGTGATCCCCTCCAGGGTCATCTCGTCCCGGTCGAAGCCGACGGCGGCGATGTTGCGCTTGTACGGGAACTTGAGGTCCTCGTAGATCCACCAGTCGGTGGGCGGCCCGTCGGGATCCATCGCGATCTGGTACTTCCCGGCGACGTAGGCGAGCTCCCCGATCCCGGCGGTGAGCGGCCGGGGCCCCCGGTCCCGGTACTTCTTCGGGAGCCAGGTGTCGAAGAGGTGGGCGGGCTCGATCACGTGGTCGTCGACGCTGATGATGCGGGGCAGTTCCGTCATGACCCCTCCATGTCTCTCATGGCGCTTTCTGATGGACCGTCAGATCTGACGGGATCAGGCTAGCCCCGCACCCCTGGACCGACAAGCGCCGGGCCTCTACGCTCACCGCACCATCTGACGGAACGTCAGCCAAGAGGAGTACGGTCATGGATCAGACCGCGCACGCCCTGGGCGAGTCCGGCACGCTCTGGGAGCTCGTCGAACGTCGCGCCGAGCTCACGCCCGGCCGGCCCGTTCTTCTGCAGGGGGACCGGGTGCTCACCTTCGGGGGGCTCCGGGAGCGGGCCGAGCGGTGCGCCGCCGGGCTGTACGCCATGGGGGTGCGGCCCGGGACGGTCGTCGCCTGGCAGCTGCCCACCCGCATCGAGACCGCCGTGCTCTCCTTCGCGCTCGCCCGCCTCGGAGCCGTACAGACGCCCGTGATCCCCTTCTACCGGGACAAGGAGGTCGGCTTCGCGCTGCGCGAGTCCGAGGCCGAGTTCTTCGCCGTCCCCGGCGTCTGGCGCGGCTTCGACCACACCGGCATGGCCCGGCGGCTCGGCGCGCGCGGGATCTTCGAGGCCTACGACGACCTGCCCGACGGCGACCCGGCCGTACTGCCCCCGCCGCCCTCCTCGGGCACCGACGTCCGCTGGATCTACTGGACCTCCGGCACGACCTCCGACCCCAAGGGCGTCCTGCACACCGACCGTTCCCTGCTGGCCGGCGGCTCCTGCCTCGCCCACGCGCTGCGGCTCACCGCCGAGGACGTCGGCTCGATGGCCTTCCCGTACGCGCACATCGCCGGGCCCGACTACACCGTGATGCTGCTGCTCTACGGCTTCCCGGCCGTCATGTTCGAGCAGTTCGCACTGCCCGACGCCCTCGACGAGTACCGGCGGCACGGGGTGACCGTGGCCGGCGGCTCCACCGCCTTCTACGCCATGTTCCTGGCCGAACAGCGCAAGCGGCCCGGCGAACCCGTCATCCCCACCCTCCGGCTGCTCGCGGGCGGCGGCGCGCCCAAGCCGCCGGAGATCTACCACGCCGTGCGCAAGGAGCTGGGCTGCCAGCTCACCCACGGGTACGGCATGACCGAGGTCCCCATGATCACCATGGGCGACCCCGAGGACACCTCCGAGAACCTCGCGACCACCGAGGGGCGGCCGCCCGCCGGCATGGAGATACGGATCACCGGCTCGGGGGAGGTCCGGCTGCGCGGCGAGGCCGTCTGCCGGGGCTACCTCGACCCGGCGCAGACCGCCGCCGCCTTCGACGAGGACGGCTTCCTGATCACCGGCGACGTCGGGCACCTCACCCCGGGCGGCCACCTCGTGCTCACCGGCCGCATCAAGGACATCATCATCCGCAAGGGCGAGAACATCTCGGCCAAGGAGATCGAGGACCTCCTGCACGAGCACCCGGACGTCGGCGACGCCGCTGTCATCGGCCTCCCGGACACCGAACGCGGCGAGCGCGTCTGCGCCGTCGTGGAACAGCCGCCGGGCGCCGCCCCGCTGGCCCTCCCGCAGCTCACGGCCTTCCTGCGGGAGGCCGGCCTCTCCGTCCACAAGCTGCCGGAACAGCTGGAGGTGGTGGACGCCCTCCCCCGCAACGAGACGCTGCGGAAGGTCCTCAAGTACCGGCTGAGGGAACAGTTCGGCCCGAGGCCGTGAGCGCCGACGCCGTGAGGCCCGACTCCGTGAGCGCCGCCGACGCGCCCGCCCCGGAGACCGCCGCCGGTACGTCCTCGTACACCTCGAAGAGGCGGCGGACGCCGAGCGCGGCCAGCACCCGGCCGACGTGGCCCTCCCGGTCCTCCGGCAGGATCAGCCGCAGCCGGCCGCCGCAGGACCGGAGCAGCCGCCGGGCCGCGATCAGGACGCCGACCCCGCTGGAATCGCAGAACCGCACGGCGGACAGGTCCATGACCAGGTCGCGACGGCCGCCCGCCACGGCGTCGTGGACCCGCCGGCGTATCCGTGGGGAGGTGATCAGGTCCATCTCTCCGCGCACCTGGAACACCGTCCAGGAGCCGTACTCGTCCTCGTCGACCTCGATCGTCGTCACGTCCGCCGCCTGCCCAGCGGGGAAGGGACGAAACCCCCGGACCGGTGGATGACGCTTTCCTTACCACCCGGGTCCGCATCAAGGGCGCACTTGCGGCAAACAGGCGTGCGTTCTCGGCGCGGGCCACTACGTTGGAGGGGAACCGGGGAGCCGACGGGGATGCCGGGAGGGGCGGAGGACCGGATGGCGAGGGAGACACCACCGCGCTGGGACCGCAGGATGCAGCAGCGGCTGGCGCGCGGCGAGGCCGCCGCGCTCGGCGAGCTGTACGACCGGTTCGCCGCCCTGGTGCACAGCCTCGCCCACCGGGTCCTCGACGACGACGACGCGGCCGACCAGGTCACCCGCGAGGTCTTCGGCTACATCTGGGAGAACCCCGACGCCTACGACCCCCGGCAGGGCAACCTGCGCTCCTGGGTCGCCAAGCTGACCCAGCGGCAGGCCGTCCACCGGCTCCGGCAGGCCGAGGCCACGGCGTACGCGGAGACCGGGCTCGGCTCCGCCGAGGAACTGGAGCAGAAGGTCCGGCGGGCCACCGTCGCCGCCCGCGCCGACTACATCGTCACGTCCATGCCGAGACCGCTGCGGGCCGCGCTCGAACTGGCGTACTTCCAGCGCCGGGACTACCGGCAGACCGCCGCCGACCTCGGCGTCACCGAGGACGAGGCCCGACGGCGCCTGCGTCTCGGCCTCCAGCTGCTCTCCTCGGCCAACGCCCGCCCCGTCGAGGGCGGAGCACCGCCCGGTTACGGACGGGCACTGTGACCGGGGCGAACGACGACGCGGACGACGTCGCACGCGCCCCCTGGATACCGGGGCCGCGCCGGGCGGCCGACGACCACGCGGACCTGACGGCGGAGACGGCGTACGGGGACGGGGACACGGACACGGACGGGCGCGCCGACAGGGACGCGGACGGGCACGAGCTCGCGGACGGTCACAGGGACGCGAACGGCGTCGGCCCTCCGCCGGAACCGCAGCCGGAACCGGAACCGGAACCCGACGTGCCCGTCCTCAGCCACGGAGTGCTCAAGTCCCTGCTCGGGGCCTGGGCGCTTTCGGCGTGTTCGGCCGGGGAGACCCGGGCCGTCGAGGACCACCTCACCGCCTGCGCGCCCTGCGCCGACGAGGCCCTGCGGCTCCGCGACGCCGTGTCGCTGCTCCACGAGGACCGCGACCTGGACCTCGACCCGCTGCTGCGCTCCCGGGTCCTGGAGAACTGCCTGGGCCGCCGCCCGGCCCGCATCCCCGTCCCCGACTGGGTCACCCCGTACGACGCCGAGACCGCGCGGCTCGACGCGCTGCTGCGGGACATCGGCGAGTCCGAGTGGCACGCCCCGGTCCGGCTCAAGTGGTACGAGCAGGACCGCGTCGTGCGCCGCAAGGCGACCGTCGCCGGGGTCATCGGCCACCTCCTCGCCGTCGACGGACTGGTCGCGGCGTCGCTCGGACTCGACGACCCGCTGGGCGCCGGCACGCCCGAGCTGTCGCCGACGGAGCGCACCGAGGAGTTCTGGTCGGGTCTGGAGCGCCCCGCGAACCGGTCCCTGCGGGGTCCGTGGCGGGAGCAGAGCCACGCCCTGATCCGCACGGTCTCGTTCGCGGGCCGCGGCGTGGCGGATCTGACGGTCACCTACAAGGACTTCGCGCTGCCGCTGCGCGACTCGCTCCTGGAGCGGGCCTTCGAGTGCTGGGTGCACGCCGACGACATCGCGAACGCGGTGGCCTACCCGTACGCCCCGCCCAGCGGCGCGCATCTGCACGGCATGATCGACCTGGCGGCGCGGCTGCTCCCGGCGGCCCTGGCCGGGCGCCGTCGCACCGGCCTCGCGTCCCCGGCCCGGCAGCTCGTCGCGGCGGGCGCGCCGGGCCGCTCGCTCCACCTGGAGGTGGAGGGCGCGGGCGGCGGCCACTGGTACATCGCGCTGGACTCCCCGGCGGCGGTCGGTTCACCGGAACGGGCGGTGGCGCAGGTGGCGATGGACGGGGTGGAGTTCTGCCAGCTGGTGGCGGGCCACATCTCGCCGGAGGAGGCGGCGGCGGGCCAGGACGGCGACCGCGAGGCGATCAGGGACGTCCTGTTCGCGGCGGCCTCCCTGAGCCGGCTGTAGACGGCCGGTCGGCCCAGGGGTCCTGAGGGGTGGTACGGCTCCGCTACGCGAAGACGACGGTGCGGCGGCCGTTCAGGAGGATGCGGCGCTCCGCGTGCCACTTCACCGCGCGGGCCAGCGCCTGGCACTCCACGTCCCGGCCGATCGCGACCAGCTGGTCCGGGGTGACCTCGTGGCCGACGCGCTCGACCTCCTGCTCGATGATCGGGCCCTCGTCGAGGTCGGCCGTCACGTAGTGGGCGGTCGCGCCGATCAGCTTCACCCCGCGCGCGTGCGCCTGGTGGTAGGGCTTGGCGCCCTTGAAGCTCGGGAGGAAGGAGTGGTGGATGTTGATGATCCGGCCGGAGAGCTGCTTGCAGAGGTCGTCGGAGAGGACCTGCATGTAGCGGGCGAGGACGACCAGTTCGACGTTCTGCTCGCGGACGAGGTCGAGCAGCTCGGCCTCCGCCTCGGCCTTGGTGTCCTTGGTGACGGGGATGTGCCGGAAGGGCAGCCCGTACGAGCCGACGAGTGCCTCGAAGTCGGTGTGGTTGGAGACGACGGCGACGATCTCCACCGGCAGCGCGCCGATCCGGGAGCGGAACAGCAGGTCGTTCAGGCAGTGGCCGAACTTCGACACCATGAGGACGACGCGCATGCGCTCGTCGGCGCGGTTGATCTGCCAGTCCATCGCGAAGGAGTCGCCGACGGCGGCGAAGCTGGCCCGCAGCTTGTCGACGTTCACGGGGGCCTCGGCCGAGAAGTGGACCCTCATGAAGAAGAGTCCGGTGTCGCGGTCTCCGAACTGCTGGCTGTCCTCGATGTTGCACCCGGTGATGAAGAGGTAGCTCGACACTGCGTGCACGATGCCCTGCTTGTCGGGGCACGAGAGGGTGAGGACGTACTGGTCGGTCATCCCGTCAGCCTGCCACACCCGGGCCTTCCGGCGGCCCACCGTCCGCCAGACGGAACGGGTTCACGGACGCCCGGAGGGGGGCGACGCGCGAACGGCTCACCGACGGTTCAGGCCCCGGTCATGATCTGCAGCACGTCCAGCGAGCGCGGAGGCGTGTCGGGGTCCTCGCCGTCCGCCCGCGCCAGGTGGACGTGGGCCTCGCGGGCGGCCCGTACGGCCTCGGGCCAGCCGGGGTGCTGGAGGTAGGCGGAGACGGGGGCGTCCGGGCCCACCTGGTGCATGATCCGGAGCACCCGGAGGACGGCGACGTCGACGAGGGCGGCCTCGGCGGTGTCGCGGAAGATCGAGCCCACGTACTTCTCGGCGGACCAGTTGTCGAGCCAGGTGTCCTCGACCAGGCGGTATACGGCGTCGGTGACGTCGCCGTACCCGTCCAGGCCGGCCAGCCAGGTCGTCTCGTGGAACCCGGGGTCGGAGAGCATGTGCAGCGCCGAGCGCACGTTGCTGCGCCAGCGCCACCACGGCATGTCGTTGAGCGGCATGCCGCCCATGGTGGAGGAGCGACGGCCACGACGGGAAGAGTTCACCGAACCGGAGACTGGACTGGACACGTTTCGATCGTACGTTCCCCTGTCCGGTAACCGGAGTCGCCCCCTCGCAGCCCCCGTAATTCACCTTCACGTCACCCACCGTTGAACCGTGCTCACTCCCGCGTTACCCATGAGGCGGAAATGTGCATGCCCATGACCGGTAGGCGACTGACCTCACTCCTCGCGTACGTCACGACCGCGGCGGCCGGAGCCTCGATGCTCACCGGGTGTGGCGTGCTCCCTGGGGCCACGGGGGGCTCCAGGGAGCCCGTCACGGTGATGACCTGGGCCCCCGACCAGACCCGCGCGACCAACATGCCCGGAATGCCCGCCATGGCGCAGGCCTTCGCCCGCTGGGTCAACTCCCAGGGCGGGATCGACGGCCACGAACTGCGCGTCCTCACCTGCAACGAGCACAACACCCCCTCCGGCGCCGCCGCCTGCGCCCGCCGGGCCGTCCACGAGAACGCGGTCGCGGTCGTCGGCTCGTACAGCCAGAACGGCCGCGCCTTCATGGCCCCGCTCGAAGCCGCGGAGATCCCGTACATCGGCGGCTACGGCATCACGGAGGACGAGTTCACGAGCCCGCTCTCGTACCCCGTCAACGGCGGGCAGGCCTCGCTCATCGCCGGGCACGGCATGCAGCTCGCCGCGACCTGCCGGACGGTCTCGCTCGTCCGGCCCGACACCCTCGCCGGGGACAAACTGCCTGAACTGCTCAACTCGGGCCTCCGCAAGGCGAGCCACCGCAGCGCCGTCGACATCCCGGCCGTCGAGGACGCCGCCGAGTACAGCACGCAGGCGGGCCGGGCCCGCGAGAAGGCCGGCGACCGGGAGGGCTGCGTCACCGCCGTGCTCGGCGAGCGCACCCAGACCTTCTTCGACTCCTTCCGCCGCCTCCCCGAGGAGGAGGAAGCCAAGGGCTCCGACGGCAAGCGGGACGCCGTACGGATCTCCTCGGTGCTCGGCAGCGTCGGCCAGCCCGTGATCGACCGCACGGGAGGCGCGCACAGCCCCTTCGAGGGCGCCTACGTCACCGGCTGGTACCCGGAGGCCGACGACAAGAGCTGGGCGCCGATGCGGAAGGTCATCCAGGAGCACGCGTTCGCCGACAACCGGGTGGACCCGGCCGACGCGGGCGTGCAGACCACCTGGATCGCGTACACGGTCCTCAAGGAGGTCGTCGAGTCCCTCGGCAGCGACCGGATCAGCGCCGCGCAGATCACCCACGCCCTCGACCGGGGCGAGCGGATCGACACCGGCGGCCTGACCCCCAGCCTGCGCTGGAAGTACGAGGACCTGCTCGGCGCCCCCGGCTTCCCCCGGATCGTCAACCACCAGGTGACCTTCCAGGTGGTCCGCAAGGGCCGGCTGGTGGCGCAGAAGCCCGGCTTCGTCGACGTCGGCGCGACGGTGCTCAGCGCGCCCTGAGCACCGCCCCCAGGGGCTACAGCTGGGTGTACGTCCGCTTCTCCAGGCCGTACTTCGCGGCGGTCGGGTTCCACAGCCCGGCCGCCTGCTTCTTCGCCGCGGTGGCCTCGCCGCTCTTCTGCGTCGCCGCGACCGTCTGGTTCGTCGACCGGGCCTTGCCGCCCTTGCAGGCCTTCTTGGCCTTCATCTGGTCGGCCCAGGCCGCGTAGTGGTCGTCGGCGGAGGCCGAGGCCTGCCAGGCCTTGGTGAGGGCGGCGGTCAGCGCCGGGCTGTTCGGGATCTTGTCGACTCCGAGCGTCTGGAGCCGGGTCACCAGGCCCCGCCGCTGCTCGGCGGCGCCGCGCAGGTCGCCGGCCGCCTTGTCGAGGTTCTTGCACTGCTTGATGAGCTCCACCGAGCTGATCACCGTGTCACGGCTGCTGCTGCTGTCGGCGAGCAGCTTGCTCAGCTCGCGCGCCTGCGGCTCGGCCGGGTCGGCGGGCTTCTCCGCGGGCGGCTGGGTGGAGGGCGCGGCGGAGCCGGTGGCCACGTTCTGGGTGCCCTTCTCGGGCGTCTTCTCGTCGTCGCCGCCGCTGAGGAGCGCACCGGCGCCGAGCCCGACGACCGCGCAGCCGACGACCACGGCGGCGATCAGCGCGACGGGCGACTTGCGGCGCGGGGGTTCGGGCTCGCCTCCGTCGTCGTAGTACGCGTCCTGGTAGGCGTACTGCTGCGGGGGCGGCCCCTGGTGCTGCTGCTGGTGCTGCGGCGGCTGGTGCTGCTGGTACGGGGCGGGCGCGGGCGGCTGCTGGTACGCCTGCGTGCGCGGCGGCTGCGGGGCCTGGGGCGCCCGCGGGGCCTCCGTACGGAAGAGGTTGTCGAACTCGGCGGGGGGCTGCCGCTCGCCGGGAGCCTGCGGCGGTACGGGAGCGATGTACTGGGTCGCGTCGGAGGCGCCGGCGGGCCCGGGGGCCTGCGCCTGGAGCGGTCCGGTGCCGAGGAACTGGGTCGAGGCGCCCCCGCCCTGCTGCGGCGGGACCGGCGCTATGTGCTGGGTGGCCTGCATGTCACCGGCGGCCGGCGGCGGGTACCCGTACCCGGGCTGCTGCGGGGCCGACACCGGCGGCATCCCGCCCTGAAATCCGGGCATTCCGCCCGAAGCGGGCGGCATGCCGCCCGCGACCGGGGCGATGTGCTGGGTCGCCTGCATGTCACCGGCCCCCGGGCCCGGGTAGCCGTAACCGGGCTGCGGCGGGGCACCCTGCGGCGGCACCGGCGGCAGGTACTGCGTCGACTGCATGTCCGCGGCGCCGCCCGGGGTCGCCTCCGGAGGCAGCGGCTGCGCGGGCGGCAGCGGCTGCCCGCCCGGCCGGCCGGCGGCGGGACCCCAGGCACCGTCCCACGGCTGCGCTCCCCCGCGGGCGTCGTGCGCCGGGGGCACCGCCGGGTACTGCTGCTCCGGACCCTGTCCGTTCTGCGTCACCGGGACTCCTACTGATGGACCTACGGAATCGTCGGCTCACGCTACCGGGTGCGCGCCGGGCTCCGCACACACGTGTGAGCCCGGTTACACAACCTTCCTTCACCACCCCTGCCCCACCAGCGGCTACGCGGCGTACAGCTCCATCCGCGCCCCGAACTCCCGTACCACCGACTCCCCCGCGTACGGCTCCAGGCGGTCCCTCAGGTCCTCCAGGTACTCCGCGCCCCGCGACGACCGCAGCGTGCCCAGGAGTTCGAGCGCCCGCGTCCCCGTCCGGCAGGCCTGCTCGACCTCCCGCTGCTGCACCTGCGCCGACGCGAGCAGCGCCAGACCGATCGCCCGCCGCCGCGCCCGCGTCTCCGGATGGCCCTCCACCGACTCCGCCGCCGCCCGCGCCGCCGCCTCCGGCTGCCCCAGGTCCCGGTAGCAGTGCGCCAGTTCGTCCGACAGGTACGCCCCGTCGAAGTGCGCGATCCACGACGGGTCGTCGCCCGCCGCCGGATCGGCCCGCTCCAGCGCCCGCGCGGCCCGCCCCGCGGCCTCCTCGAAGGCACGGACGTCCCCGAGCAGCGCGTGCCCGCGCGCCTCGGCCGCGAAGAACATCGCCTCCGCCCTCGGCGGCACCTTCCCCCGCGCCCCCTCCTGCGCGGCCCGCGCCAGCTGGGCGATCTCCCGGGGGTTCCCGAGCTGTGCGGCGAGGTGGCTCATCGAGGCGGCCAGCACGTACCCGCCGTAGCCCCGGTCGCCCGCCGCCTGCGCGAGCCGCAGCGCCTGGATGTAGTACCGCTGCGCGAGCCCCGGTTCACCGGTGTCCACCGCCATGTACCCGGCGAGTTCGGTGAGCCGGGCGACCGCCGCGAACAACTGCCGCCCGACCGCCTCCCGGTACGAGCCCGACAGCATCCCCGACACCACGCTGTTGAGGTAGTGGACGACCACCGGCCGCACGTGCCCGCTGCCGAACCGACGGTCGAGGTCGACGAGCGCGCCCGTCATCTCCCGTACGGCCGCCACGTCCGCGACCCCGACGCGCGTCCCCGCCATCCTGGCCACGTGCGTGTCGGGCCCCGTGATCAGCCAGTCCCTGCTGGGCTCGACCAGTGCGGAGGCCGCCACCGTCGAGCCGGCCAGGAAGTCCCGCCGCCCCACGTCGCTGCGCCACAGCTCGCAGACCTGCTCGATCGCCCCGGGCACGGTCGGCGCGAACTGGAGGCCGACCCCGGCGGCGAGGTTCCGCCCGTTGGCCATGCCGACCTCGTCGATCGTGACCGTGCGGCCCAGCTTGCGGCCCAGCGCCTCGGCGATGACGCCGGGCGCCCGGCCGCGCGGCTGCTGCCCGCGCAGCCAGCGCGCCACGGACGTCTTGTCGTACCGCAGGTCGAGGCCGCGCTCCGAGCCGACCATGTTGACCCTGCGGGCGAGACCGGCGTTGGAGCAGCCCGCCTCCTGAATGAGCGCCTGGAGCCGTTCGTTGAGCTGACGCGGAACGAGTGGCCTGGCTGCCATGAGTACCCCCTGAGGCCGTGCGGTGATCACGAGAGAAGTGATCACTGCCCGGTGGATATCCGGTCAATGCCGATGTGAACACGCGAAACCGGACACGTCGGCCGCGATCCCGCCGGTGCCCCCACCACTCCGTACCCACCCCCGCTCCCCGGCCCCCCGCGCGCCCCCGCCCGTGCTCCGATGCGCCCCGCATGCAGGATCGATGCCTCACACCACCGGACCCTCCGCCCGTAACCCCGGGTGACGCGGGAAGTTGTGTTCACCGTGGAAGAGACCATGGGAGTCACGGAAGCCGCACAGATCCCCCAGCAGCGCGGCGAACAGCTGCTGGACAGTGCCGTGCGGTACGCGGAAGAGCGGCACTGGGACGTGTTTCCCGGGACCTGGCTGGAAGCCGTCGAGGGCAGGGAGCGCTGCTCCTGCGGCGCGGACGCGTGCGCCCTGCCCGGCGCCCACGCCGTCCGGCCCGACTGGTCGACCCAGGCGACCGGCAGCGGGGTCGGGGCGCGGCGCATGTGGTCGAAGCAGCCGAAGGCCTCGATCCTGCTCCCGACGGGCCGCACCTTCGACGCGATCGAGGTGCCCGAGTCGGCCGGCTTCCTCGCGCTCGCCCGCATGGAGCGGATGGAGCTGACGCTCGGCCCGGTGACCTGTACCCCGGACCGCCGCATGTACTTCTTCGTCCTGCCGGGCGCCGCGACCAAGGTCCCCGACCTCGTCCGCAAGCTGGGCTGGGTCCCGGCCGCCATCGACCTCACCACGCGCGGCGAGGGCCACTACGTCGCCGCCCCGCCCACCCGCATCGGCGGCTGCGGCGCCGTGCAGTGGGCCCGCCGCCCCACCCCGGCGAACCGCTGGCTCCCCGACGCGGAGGAGCTGATCAGCGCCCTCGCGTACGCCTGCGGCCGGGAGGCGGCGGAGGCGCGCGGCCGCACCTCGTGACCCCCGGGCCCCCGGGATTCCGCAGGTCGCGGGCCTAGGGGCGCGGAGGCCCCGCCCTTAGGGTTGCCCCGTACACACGGGGACGACCGAAGGGTTGACGGAACATGCCTGACCAGGCATTTGACGGAGCGTACGAAAAGGCGGGCGCGGCACCGGGCGACGGTGCGGTGCCCGCCGTCCGCGTCGAGGGGCTGTGGAAGCGCTTCGGGCAGCAGATCGCGGTGAACGGGATCGATCTCGTCCTGCCCGCGGGCAAGTTCATCGGGCTCGTGGGGCCCAACGGCGCGGGCAAGACCACCACCCTCTCGATGATCACCGGTCTGCTCCGGCCCGACCACGGCCGCATCCTGGTCGCCGGGCACGACGTGTGGGCCGACCCGGAGTCGGTCGCCCAGGTCAAGGCCCGGATCGGCATCCTGCCGGAGGGCCTGCGGCTCTTCGAGCGCCTCTCCGGCCGTGAACTCCTCGCGTACAGCGGCCGGCTGCGGGGGCTGCCGGGCGCCGAGGTCGACAAGCGGGCCGCGCAGCTGCTCGACGTGCTCGACCTGACCGGTTCGCAGAACAAGCTGGTCGTCGACTACTCCACCGGCATGCGGAAGAAGATCGGGCTCGCGGCGGCGCTGCTGCACAACCCCGAGGTGCTCTTCCTCGACGAGCCCTTCGAGGGCGTCGACCCGGTCTCGGCGCAGACCATCCGGGGCGTCCTGGAGCGGTACACCTCCTCCGGCGCGACCGTCGTCTTCTCCAGCCACGTCATGGAACTGGTCGAGTCGCTCTGCGACTGGGTCGCCGTGATGGCGGCGGGCCAGATCCGGGCGCAGGGCCCGCTCGAAGCGGTACGGGGCTCGGCGCCGTCGCTCCAGGCGGCGTTCCTGGAACTGGTCGGCGCGAACGGCCGCGAGGCGGCCGGGGACTCGCTGGACTGGCTGGGCGGCGGGGGCGGCGCGGCCGGTGGGGCCGGTGCTTCGGGCGGGTCCGGTGCTTCCGGTGCGGCCGGTGCTTCGGGTGGGTCCGGTGCTTCCGGTGCGGCCGGTGCTTCGGGTGGGTCCGGTGCTTCCGGTGGGGCTCAGTGATGAGTGCCGTCACGACCACCGCCCCCTCCGCCGGGGCCGGTTCCGCCCCCTCCCTCACCACCGTCTTCGTACGGCTCAAGCTGGCGCTGCTGCGCAACGGGCTGCGCCAGTCGGGCGGGCGGACCGCCGCGTACATCGCCTCGGCCGTCTTCGGCGCCTTCTTCGCCGCCCTGATGCTGCTGGCCTTCGTCCTGCTGCGGGGCAGCGCAGACGCCGACACCGTCGCGGTCCTCCTCACGGGGGCGCTCGCGCTCTCGTGGACGGTGATGCCGCTGTTCATCCCGAGCGGCGACGAGACCCTCGACCCCTCGCGGCTCGTGATGCTGCCGCTGCGGCCGCAGCCGCTCGTGCGGGCCCTGCTCGTGGCCTCGCTCGTCGGCGTCGGCCCGGTCCTCACCTTCCTCCTGGTCTTCGGCGCCGCGCTGTCCGTCGCGCACGGCGCCGCCGCGACCGTCGTCGCCGTCCTGGCCGTGCCGCTGGTGACCGTGACGTGCGTGGCGCTGTCGCGGGCGGTGGCCGCCGCCAACATCCGGCTCCTGACCTCCCGCAAGGGCCGCGACCTGGCTCTGCTGAGCGGTCTGGTGATCGCGGTCGGCATCCAGTTCGTGAACTTCGGGGTCCAGCGCCTCAACCGGGCCGGCAGCCTCACCTCCCTCGAACCGGCGGCGACCGTCGTCGGCTGGCTGCCGCCGGCCGCCGGGATCGGCGCGGTCGACGCGGCGAGCAGGGGCGAGCACCTGGTGGCGGCGGTCCGGCTGCTGCTCACGGCGGCCACCCTGGCGGCGCTGGTGTACTGGTGGCGGCGGAGCCTGGTGCGGCTGATGGTCGAGCCGGACGGTTCCACGATCGGCGCCGCCTCCGACAGCGGGCGGGAGAAGTCCACCGGTGCGGGGCTGCTCGGCCGCATCCTGCCGGACGGCCGTACGGGCACGGTCATGGAGCGCAGCCTGCGCTACATCTGGCGCGACCCGAAGACGAAGGCGGCGTGGGTGACCTCGCTCGCCATCGGCCTGATCGTCCCGCTGTTCAACGCCTTCCAGGGCAGCGGCTCGATCTACTTCGCGTGCTTCGCCTCGGGCATGCTCGGCATGCAGATGTACAACCAGTTCGGGCAGGACACCTCGGCGTTCTGGATGGTCGCGCAGACCATCTCGACGAGCGCCGACGCGTACGCCGAACTCCGGGCGCGGGCCCTCGCCCTGCTGACGATCACCCTGCCGTTCACGGCGCTCGTCACGGCGGTGACGGCGGGCGTCCTCGGGCAGTGGTCGCGGTTCCCGGAGGCCCTGGGACTGGCGTTCGCGCTGCTCGGCGCGATGCTGGCCTCGGGCGCGGTGGCGTCGGCGGGCTTCCCGTACTCGATCCCCCAGGACAGCGGCTACAAGAACGTGGTGCCGGGGCAGGGCGGTCTGGCCTGGATGTCGATCCTGGGCGGCATGATCGCGGCCGCGGTGCTCTGCGCGCCGCTGATCGCCGGGACGATCTATCTGCACGTCTCCGACCAGGGGTCCCTGCTGTGGCTGGTGCTCCCGGTCGGCGCGCTGTACGGCGCGCTGATCGCCTGGGCGGGCCTGAAGGCGGCGGCCCCGCGCACGGCCCGGCGACTGCCGGAGATCCTGGCGGCGGTCAGCAAGGGCTGAGCCCGTACGGACGCGGGCCCCGGGACGGTCGTACGTCTCGGGGCCCGTGCCCGCCGGTCAGCTCACGGGGTGTCTCGCCGCCTCCCACCGCGTGTGCGCGGCGCGGACGCGGTGCCAGAGTTCCGCGCGTGCGGGGGCGTCGACGTCGCTCAGGTCCAGGCGGAACACGCCGGCCAGCACGTCGTACCAGTCGTCGGCCGATGCGATGGTCCGCTCGTCCGTTCCCCCCGCGCCGGTCCGGCGGAGCACGCAGCCGCGCAGCACGTCCACGCCCTCGGCGTCGCGGCGCTGGGCGCTGAGGACCCGGACGAAGCCGGACTCGGGGGAGGTGGAGAGCCGGACGTGCTCCTCCTCGAAGGAGGACAGGTCCGCCGGTTCCGGCGCGAAGTCCATCCCCGTGAACGAGCCGCGCGGGTCATGGGTGAACCGCCAGCCGCCGGGCACCGCCGTCGACGGGGCCAGCGCGTAGGTGAAGGGCCCCTGGGTGTGGCTGCCCTCGCGCAGCGGCAGGGGCTCGTGCAGTCCGTCGCCGAGCCCGGTGTCGACGAACCAGCGTTCGCCGTCGAGCCGGACGGTGAGCGCGAGGTGGTTGCCGTCCGCGTTCGCGGGGTCCTCGGGGGTGCCCTGCACCCCGGCCCGGTGCCGGGTCACCTCGTAGCCGAGGGCGGTGAGGAGTTCGCTGAAGGCCCCGTTGAGGTGGAAGCAGTAGCCACCGCGTCCGCGCAGGATCCGGGCCACGGACGCGGCGGCGCCGATGCCCGTCGGCCGTCCCAGATGGATGTCGAGGTTCTCGTACGCGACCCGCTCCACCTGGGCCCGGTGCAGTTCCCCCAGCGCCTCGGCGGTCGGGGCCGCCGGCCGGGCGACCCCCAGTACGGCCAGATACCCGTCGACGTCGATCATGCTCCCCCACCCTCTGCGGACACCCTGCGCGAACGGGTGATCAGCATAGGCACCGGCACTGACACCGGCGCGGGAGCCGGCAGCGGCCCGCGGTGGCGGAGCACGATCCGGGGCGTCGGTCAGGCAGCGTGGTTGTAGCCGAACCCCACGTCGTAGGACCAGACTTTCTGGGCGCCGAGGAGCGGGGTCTTCCAGTCGCCCGTGCCCCGGTAGAGGGACATGTCGCCGGTAGGACGGATGGCGAGCAGGTCGGGACGGCCGTCCTTGGAGACGTCTCCGGCCGCTATGAGGAACGCGAAGGCGTTCCAGCCGCCGCCCACCCGGGTGCGCGGGGCGAAGGTGCCGTCGCCCTTGCCCAGGTGGCTCCAGAGGACGCCCGAGGTGTCACGGGCGAGGAGGTCTCCGGCCGGGCCGCCCGCGATGTCGCCGACGGCGGTGATGTCGTTGTAGATGCCCCAGCCGGTGCCGAGCTTCTTCCGGGCGGTGAAGGGGCTGGTGGCGTTGCCGGTTCCGGGGTGCAGCCAGAGAACGCCGGCCTTGTCGGCGGCGAGGACGTCCGGCCTGCCGTCGCCGGTCAGGTCGCTGCCTCCGGTGATCCGGTCGTAGATCTGCCAGCCGGCGCCGACCCTGATACGGCCGTAGAAGCCGCCCTGGCCGTTGCCGGCGTGGAGCCACAGCACCCCGGAGGTGTCGCGGGTGAGGATGTCGCTCACGGTCGATCCGCCGAGGTTGCCGACCGACGCGATCCGGTCGTAGACCTGCCATCCCGGGCCGATGAACTCACGATGGTGCGAGTCCATTTCCAGCTCACCGCTGTAGTACGTGCTGTCGGTGCGCCACAGGCCGCCGCCGGATTCCCGCTGGAGCAGGTCGAAGGCGCCGTCGACATCGAGGTCGTGCGCAGCGGGCCGGCGGACGAGCTTGAAGGAGCCGGAGGCCTTGAAGCCGAGCGGGATGCCGTCAAGCGTGATCGTCCAGGTGTAGTCGCCGTTGGGGGCATCACCCTTCTCGATGTTGTGGGCGTCCCAGTAAAGCCTGAATGTGCTCGAACTCGAGGGTGTGCCCAGGAGCTCGGTGGTCGTGTAACCGGTGCGGGTGTTGCGCATGACGACGGTGGCCCACGCGCCCCCCGTCAGTTCCCACTCCAGCGCGACGTACTGCCGGTTGGTCATGTCGATGACCGGCGGAACGGTGTGCCGGACCAGCGTGATGTCGTCCTCGGCCGTGGCGGTTGTGGCGGCCGTGGCGGCCGTGGTATCTACCGCGCCTGCGGCGAACGTGACGGACAGGACGGCGGCCAGGGCAGTCGCAAACCGCCGGGCGGCGCGGGGACGGCGCAATTCAGTTCTCCCTCGGACGCATCAGGTGCCACTTGCACCACATTCCTGTGACGCACGAGAAGGCGAAAGGTTGTACGGAGACGGCCCGCGCCTCGAACCGGCGCGAGTACGGAGGGTTTACGCGTCACGCAGGTCTTGGCCGACGGCGTTCCCGGCGCCGCCGGCCACCCCGGCGATCTCAGGACGGGAGCGCCTGGACGATCGCTTCCACGCGTTCCCGCCAGGGGGTCGCGACGGCGGTTTCGGGCTGGAAGCGGCGGGCGTGGGCCTTCCAGGCCTCCTCCGTGCGGCAGGGGCCGCAGAAGGTCTCGTCGGCCGTGGGCCGGAAGACGTGCGTGTTGCCGGGGCCGTCGCAGGTCACCAGCTCGGCGACGCGCGTCCCGGCCGGTTCGGACACCGCCGTACGGGCCGGGGCGGGCCCGGCCGGGAGCTTCTCCGTCAGGCGGTGCCGGAGGAAGCCCGCCGCCGAACGGACCCCGCCGCGCGGCAGATGCGCCGTCAGCGCATGGCGCAGGTCCGCGACGGACACCCCCCTCCGCAGCCATTCCGCCGCCGCCTCCGCCAGCCCACGGGCCTCCCTGACCCCGAGCAGCAGGTCCCGGTTCTGGTGCCGCAGCGACAGCAGCACCCGCTCGGCTTCCACGACTTCGGGGGCGGCCGGGCTCTCGGGCGTCGACGGCGCCTCCGGGGCGGCGGGCTCGGGGTCGGCGGCGGGCTCGGGGTGCGGCTCGGGGGCCGGTTCCCGCTCCGGTTCCGGGGCGGCTTCCGGGGCCGGTTCCGGGCGCTGCGGCCGCTCTTTGGTGGGTGGGTGGGAAGAAGTCTTGTCTCCGTCTTTGTCTACCGGTTGAGTCGCCGGGTGCCGGACACTCCGAAAACCGGTAGTCGGTTCCCCGTCAGCCGGAGACCCGGCCGGTACCCCGTCCCGGAGCCCGTTCGCCTGCTCACGCGTGAGGGTGACGTTCGACAGCAGCTGCTCGGTCACCCAATGCCCCCTCCGGCTATGCCACTTCCACTCGTGGAGGTACCCGCACTCCGTCAGCCAGACCTTCGCCCGGTGGTACGCCCGGGGCCGCATGCCCAGGTCGGCCGCGTGCTCCCCGAGCGGCTTGGTGCCGTCGGTCTCGGGGAGGCCCTGCACGTAGATGAGGAGGAGCTTCGCGTCGCTGTTCAGACGCGGGTGTCGCACGACACTGTTCGAGACCTTGGTGAAACACCGAACAGGGGCGATAGCATGCCGAAGCATTTCTGGTGGACCTCTGTATTCCACTGGCAGTGAAGGTCCCCGGACTCCCTGGTGTTGGCGCACCAGCCGGGGACCGCTCCATTTACGGAGCGTGATGATGTGATCACCGTAGCGCACACATCACCGTGCGATGCAACAACTCCGGCTCTACGAAAGGATCTTCGATCGTCGGCCGCGACCTCCAGTCCAGCGGCCAGGTCACCCCGTACAGCGCCGGAATCCCTACGAACGCCTCACTGCGCCCGTTCCGGCCCAGTGCCCTCGCGGGCGCCGGCCACGCGAAGTCCCCGACGGTCTGCGGCGGTAGCAGGAAGTAGTAGTTCCGCTCCCCCGTCGCCGCCCGCACGATCGGGCCCGCCTGGAAGTCCGTGAACTCCATCAGCCGGTAGGCCACGTCCTCACCGATGAAGCCGCCGATCCGTACGGCGTCGAAGTGCACGCCCGCGTGACGGAGGGCGTGACCGGTCGCAGGCACCCAAGAAGGCACCGCGTCAAGCGACTTGCGCAGATTCATGCGGCCAGCTTGGAGGCCGTGTTCTCCTGTGACCAGCGACACAGTCCGTTTGTGCAGGACTGTGCACTCGGGGAGGTGGGCTGTGAACAAGGGGAACAGCAGGAGCCCAGGGGCCGCGAAGGCCTTCGGGAGACTGCTGCGGTTCTACCGGGAACGGGCCGGGATCTCGCAGGAGGCGCTGGGCCGGGAAACCGGATACTCGAAGTCCCAAGTGGCCATGATCGAGCGCGGGGAGCGGCGCGCGAAGGGAGACTTCGTCGCCATCGCCGACGGGATGCTGGGTGCACAAGGTGCACTTCTGGAGGTGGCCGCGGAGGTACCGCTCAGCGCGGTGGCCGCCTGGTTCGAGGATTACCTGGAGGAGGAGGCGAAGGCCGCCGGGATCCACGCGTACGCGAACCAGTTGATCCCCGGGCTGCTCCAGACCCCTGACTACGCACGAGCCGTCTTCAACTGCGCCAACCCTCCCTGGGAGGACGACGAGCGGGAGGCGATGATCGAGAACCGCATGGCGAGACACGCGGTGTTCCACCGCAAGCCCTTCACGCTGATCAGGTTCGTTCTGGAGAAGACCGCACTCACCCGCCCGATCGGCGGATCCCAGATCCTCAGGGACAACCTGATCCACATCCTTGATGTCGCCCGACTTCGCAACGTCGAGATCCAGGTCATGCCGGAGGACCGGGAGACCCATGCCGGGCTCGATGGTCCGTTCACCCTGCTGGAGACGGAAGCCCGCAAAGGGCAACTCGTCTATGTCGAGTGGCAGAGCGGCAGGTACTTTCTCACCGAGCAGCCCGAGTTGGGTGACGCCTTCGCTCGATACGGTTCGTTGCGGGCCCAAGCACTCACCCCCGAAGAATCAGCAGACTTCATCGAACAGGTGGCACGGAAGCTATGAGCAACGATCTCCACTGGTTCAAGAGCAGCTACAGCAGCCCCCAGGGTGGCGACTGCGTCGAGGTCGCCACCTGCCCCCACACCGTCCACGTCCGGGACTCCAAGGACACCCTGATCCCGTCCTTCGAGGTCTCCCCCACCGCCTGGGCCGCCTTCCTCGCCCAGCTCGGCTGAGCCCGCGCAGCCGTGGGCCCCGGGACGGTCGTCCGTCCCGGGGCCCACGGCAAGGCGCTCAGCCCGTGAAGGCCTCCGGGCCGAAGCGGCCCCAGACCACGAAGCCGATGAGGACCAGGTAGGCCAGGTCCACGGCCACGAGCTTCAGTTCGTTGCGCCGTACCCGTACGACCGCCGCTCCCGCCATGACGATCATCAGCCCCACCCCGGCCAGTGGCACCAGGACCGGCGCCGTGCCGAGCAGGGCGGGCAGCACCAGCCCGACGGCCCCCAGGGCCTCCAGGGCTCCGATGGCCTTCACGCTCCCCGCGCTGAAGTCGTCGACCCACTGCCCGCTCGGACCGGCGGCGGCGATCTTCGTCTTGGGGACGACGACCTTGTACATGCCACCGGCCAGGTAGGCGGCGGCGAGGAGTCCGGCGACGATCCACAGCGCGATGTTCACGGCTGTCTCCTTTACGGGGAAGGGCGGTTACGGGGCGGGGCGGCGGTCGCGGTGATGGTTGCCGGGTGTCAGCCGTGCTGGCCCGGGCGGTAGTCGCCGGCCGGCTGCTGGATGATGGCGTTGCCCCGGTTGAAGGCGTTGATGATCGCGATCTGGGCGACGAGCGCGGCGAGCTGCTCCTCGTCGTAGTGCTTGGCCGCGTTCTCCCAGACCTCGTCCGGGACGCCGCCGCCGTCGGCCAGGCGGGTGCCGTACTCGGTCACTTCGAGGGCCGCGCGCTCGGCGTCCGTGAACACCGTGGCCTCCCGCCAGGCGGCGACGAGGTGGAGGCGGACCGAGGTCTCACCGGCGGCGGTGGCGTCCTTGGTGTGCATGTCGAGGCAGTAGGCGCAGCCGTTGATCTGGCTGGCCCGGATCTTCACGAGCTCCTGCGTCGCGTGCGGCAGGGTCGAGTCCGCGAGGGCCTGGTTGGCGGCGATGATGTGCTTCCAGACCTTGCCGGAGATCTGGCTGGCGAACATGTTCAGGCGAGCGGTCATGGCGGGCTCCTCCGTCGTGGTCGTTGACTACACCCCCAGGACGGGACGGGCCCTCCGGGATGTGACACGGCGGAATGTGACCTGCGTCTCGCGGCGCCCGCGCCGGTCGCGGACCGCTCCCCGGCCCAGGACTCGCGGCCCGCGCCCGCCCCGGCCCCGGCCCGCCGAATTCCCTTGCCCGCGGCGGGTGCCCCGTACGATCCTCGCCGCATGGACCTCCTCGCCGTACCCAGGCCCGTGATCGCCCTCGACGACGCGCTCACCCTGCGCGTGTTCGACGCCGTGGCGGACCTTCCCGAGTTCCTCCGGGTCGTCGAGGAGTCGCTCGACCATCTGCGGCCGTGGATGCCCTGGGCCTCCGAGCACAGCCCCGACCGGGGGACCGCCTTCCTCGCGGGGCTGCCCGCGGCATGGGCGAGCGGGGCCTCGTACACGTACGCGATCGTGCTCGACGGCGCCCTCGTCGGCTCCTGCGGGCTGCACCGGCACGAGGACACCCCGGACGGCGCCGTGGAGGTCGGCTACTGGCTGCATCCGGCCGCGACCGGCCGGGGTGTGGTGACCCGGGCGGCCCGCGCGCTGGTGGAGGAGGCGTTCCGGATGCCCGGTGTCGAGCGCGTCGAGATCGTCCACGATCCGGCGAACCGGGCGAGCGGCGCCGTTCCCGCCCGGCTCGGGTTCACGGCGGGCGAGCGGCGCCCCGCCGAAGCGCTCGCCCCGGCCGAGACCGGCGAACTCCAGGTCTGGCACCTGTCCCGGAACCCCGGCGCGGGACCTGCCAAGGAGCACTGACGCGGGCCCGGCGGGAAGGGTTCCGTCCGCCCCGGCGGCGTCGGTACGTTGAGCCGATCTTCGTACCTCTCCCCCCTCGTCGGACCGAACCCCAGGACTCCCGTGAGACACACCGTCACCGAATCCCTGCGCGCCGCCGCCCTGGTCTGCGCCGCCGTCGCCGTCGCCCTCTTCCTCTTCCGCGACAAGGCCGACGGCGTCCGCTGGGACGTCCTGGCCGCCGTCCTCGCGACGGCGGCCTGCATCGGCGCATGGGCGGTGCTCACCCGGCGGGAGGCACCGCTCGGCCCGCCGGAGCCGGCCCCCGGACCCATGACGGCCCTGCCGTCCGTGCTGCCGCGCAACCCCGTCGACTGGTATCTGACGGCCGGTTCGACGGTCTACGCCTTCGCGCCCTGGGCCGTGTTCCGCTACGCCGCCCACGGCGAGATCCACCTCGCCTACGTCGTCCTGGGCGCCCTGCCGCTCTTCACCTGGACCGCCGTCGTCCTCTTCCTGACGGTCAAGCACCTGCTCGTACGGCGGCTGCCGGAGGCGCAGCGGCTGCTCGCCGCGGACGCCCGGGCGGGCCGGGTGATCGCCGTCCGCTTCGAGTCGGCGGGCGGCGAGTGGAACCGGATCGTGCCCGAGGACTGCACCAAGCTCATCGACCCGCCGTTCGAACACGCCCAGCACCTGAAGCTCCAGGACGCCAAGGGGAAGTGGTACGGCACCCACGGCCTCCTCAGCAGCCTCATGGGCCCGGACCACGCCCGTAACCAACTCGCCTTCTTCGGGCCCCGGTTCAAGGGCCGCCAGGTCTGGGTCTACTGGCCGGAGCGGTGGCAGCCGGTCCTCGCCGCCACCCGGAACAGCAACCGCCCGGCGTACCCGGTGGCCGTCATCGCCGACACCGGCGACATGGTGTGGGGCTACGCGGCCCACGACTACACCGACCGCTATCTGACCGACCCCACGAACCTGCACGCCACCACGCCCGGCCTGCGGGCCCGTCCGGTGCGCCCCCGCCCGTACTTCCGCGCCGCCGTCCACGGCCGGATGCTGCTGTGGTTCGCGCTCGCCGCGGCCGCCCTGACCCCGGTCCTCCTCGGTCTCGTCTCGGACGGGCTCAGCGCGCTCCTCGGCGTCGCCGCCGCCCTGGCCGTGATGACCGCGCTGCCCGCCGCGGTCCGGGGCAACACCGTGACCCCGGACCCGAGCCGGTGGACCATCCCCCCGGTGGTGGACTTCCGCGTCCAGTAGGGGCCCGGTTCCCCGGGCTACGGCGTGAGCACGCCGTAGGTCCCGGTCCGCCCGGCCTACGGTGTGAGCACGCCGTAGGTCCCGGTCCGCCCGGCCTACGGTGTGAGCACGCCGTTCAGGAAGGGCTCCACGGCCTCGCTCCAGGCCTCCGGGTGGGTGTAGTGGAGGAGGTGGCCGGCGTCGGGGACCTCCGCGTACGCGCCCCGGGGCAGGACCCGGACCATCTCCTGGGCCTCGGCGCGGCCCAGTTCGCCGTCCAGGCCGCGGACGACGAGGGTCGGGCAGCGGACCTGGGCGAGCGAGTCCCAGTGGGCGTCGTGCACCCAGGTCTCGCGGGAGGTCAGCATCTGCTCCGGGTCGAAGACCGGACGCCAGCCGTCCGGGTGCTCGGCCATCACCTCGGCGAAGAAGGCGCCCCGCGCCGGGTGGGGCGTCTCCACCCACGGGTCCTCGTCGCCGAACCAGCGGTGGACGGCCGGGAGGGACGGGAAGGGCGCGGGCCAGCCGCGGAACCAGTCCTGCCAGGCCCGCTGCGAGGCCGCCCCGAGGGCCGAGGCCCGCATGTCGCAGATGACGAGGGCCCGTACGAGGTCGGGGCGCTCGGCGGCCAGCTGCCAGGCGGTCAGGGCGCCCATGGAGTGGCCGACGAGGGTGACCGGGCCGAGGCCGAGCTGCTCGACGACGGCGGCGGCGTCCGCCACGTACGCCTCGCGGGTGAAGGGGCCGGCTGCGGGCTTTCCGCTCGCGCCGTGACCGCGCTGGTCGAGGGCGACGATCCGGTGCCCGCCGGTGAGCCGGCGGACGGCGGGGGCCCAGTGGCCCGCGTGGCCCATCAGGCCGTGGAGGAGTAACACCCCGGGAGCGCCGGGAGCGGGAGCGGGAGCGGGAGCGGCCGGGGGCCGCGCGGGGCGGGGGACGGTGTGGCCGCCGGGGCGCGGGGCGGTGTGGCCGCCGGGGCTCGGGGCGGTGTCCGGACCGGGCTGCGGGATGATCCCGCGCACGCCGGACGCGGGTGCGGGTGCGGGACTGCCGGGGCCGCCAGGAATCCCGGGGATGCCGGGGCTCCCGGCCGTATGACCCCCGGGTGTGTAGTCCCAGGCCGCCAGCCGAACACCGTCGGCTCCGGTGACGTCGAGTCGTCGCGCCATCCCTGGCACCCCCTCTTTCCCGTCGAACCACGCCAGACTATCGAACTCGTATTCGAAAATGCGCTACTGCCGCGCAACACCCCTCGTTCGAGTGACAGGGCTCAAGGATTGGCAGCCGCTGCCGAGGGGAGATCTTGAGCGGGAGGCGGACCACTCGGGGAAAAGGGGTCCGGCGGGACTGACCTTGAGAGCTCGGGGCTCCAGGTCAGAACAGGGGAGGACAGGCCCCGGCGCCCATGGGCGCCGGGGCCCTCTGTCGTCTTCGGCCCGCATGCCCCACCCCAATCCCCCACCCGCCGCGCCCTGGACATACCAGCGTGGCACGGCCGGGGCGCGGGCGTGGCGATTCCGGCGTAAAACGGGGCGCGCGGCACGCGGCCGGACCACCGGGTCAGGGCCGCGCGGCGGCCCGGAAGAGCGGAGAGGGGCGCCCCGCCGGTCCTGTCGACCTGCGGGGCGCCCCTTCTCAGTGGCTCGGCCTCAGCGCTTCGCGACGAACACGTGCGCCGCGACCTCCGCGTCCAGCTCGGCCGCCTCGCCGCTGCTGCCCACCAGGACGCCGCCGGGGGACTCCGTCACCGACACCACGGAGCCGGGCTGCACGCCCGCGCGCCGCAGCGTGTACATCAGCTGGGCGTCCGTCTGGATCGGCTCGCCGATCCGCCGCACGATCACGGTCTTGCCCTCGCTCGCGTCCAGGTCCGCCAGCGAGACCATCGAGTCGTCGAGGAAGGCCTCGGCCTCCGCCTTCTCGCCGAGCTCTTCGAGGCCCGGGATCGGGTTCCCGTACGGCGACTCCGTCGGGTGACGCAGCAGCTCGAGGACGCGCCGCTCCACGGCCTCGCTCATCACGTGCTCCCAGCGGCAGGCCTCGGCGTGCACCTGCTCCCACTCCAGGCCGATCACGTCGACGAGCAGGCACTCCGCGAGGCGGTGCTTGCGCATGACGCGGGTGGCGAGGCGGCGGCCCTCGTCCGTGAGCTCCAGGTGCCGGTCGCTGGCGACGGCCACCAGGCCGTCGCGCTCCATCCGGGCCACCGTCTGGCTCACCGTCGGGCCGCTCTGGTCGAGCCGCTCGGCGATCCGGGCGCGCATGGGGACCACGCCTTCCTCCTCGAGCTCGAGGATGGTGCGGAGATACATCTCCGTGGTGTCGATCAGTCCGGACATACGTGCCCCTCGATGAGTCGTGCGCTGGCCCTGCACCAATTCTGACGCATCGCGCCGACAACCGGGCCGCACCGGGTGAAGGCGCGGTGAAGGCGGTATTGACAGAGCAATGGTCCAGACCGCACCGTGATCGGCGACCAGGGCACGACCATGACACGACCGGCGACACCACGGCGACGAGAAGGAGCTTCCGGAATGGGCGACAGCGCGGGCGAGAGCAAACTGGCCGGACAGTTCTTCGACGCCGCGATCGGCCTGCTCCAGCAGGTGCGGGACGGCGACTCGGCCGAGATCGCCGCCGCGGGCGCCGCCATCGCGGAGGCCGTCGCGAACGGCAACCGGCTCTTCGCGTTCGGCGCGGGCCACTCCTCGCTCGCCGCCCAGGACGTCGTCTACCGGGCCGGCGGCCTCGCCCTGATGAACCTGCTCGTGGTCCCGGGCGTCGTCGGCGTCGACGTCATGCCGGCCACGCTCGGCTCCGCCCTCGAACGGGTCGACGGCCTCGCCGGGGCGGTCCTGGACTCCTCCCCCGCCAAGGCCGGGGACGTCCTGATCATCATCTCGCTCTCCGGGCGGAACGCCCTGCCCGTCGAGATGGCCATGAACGCCCGCGCGCTCGGCCTCACCGTCATCGGCGTCACCTCGGTGGCGTACGGGACGGAGACGAAGTCCCGGCACGTCTCGGGGACCTACCTCAAGGACCACTGCGACATCGTCCTCGACTCGAAGATCGCCGTCGGCGACGCCGAGCTCACCCACGAGGGCATCGAGGCGCCCTTCGCCCCCGCGTCCACCGTCGTCACCAGCGCCCTCATGCAGGCCACGATGGCCGCCGCCGCCGAGGAACTGGTCCGCCGCGGCATCGAGCCGCCGCTGCTGCGCTCCGGCAACGTCGACGGCGGGCACGAGTGGAACGGCCGTGTGATGACGGAGTACGGCGACCGGATCTTCTACCGGCACTGAGACCGGCACCGGACGGACCCGACGCCGGGCACCGGCCGGACGACCAGACGCACCGGCCGCTACTCGGCGGCCGGGTGCCCGGTCCTGCCGCGCGGGGGCGACAGCAGCTGGCTCATGCCGATGCAGCCGAGCCCGGTGAACATCAGGGTGAGCTGGCCGAAGAAGCGGACCTCCCAGGAGAGGCCCGGCAGGACGCCGAAGTACGCCAGCCCCGGCAGCAGGACGGCCAGGCCCGTCAGCACCGCCCCGACGCCCTGGAGCCGGGGCCTGGTGACGTGCCGGCGGGTCCAGGGCGGAACCCAGCCCGTCCGGAGCGTCAGCACGCCCAGCGTGATCACCACCAGCCCCAGGAGCATCCCCGCTCCCACCATCCACGCCATGAGATCCCCCTCTTCCGGTCCGACCGGAGACCCTCATGGTCGTCCCGCCCCATCGGGGCCGTCCATGCCGGACCCCGGCAGAAACCTGACCCCTTCCTTGCCCGGCCCGTCCGGGACGTCCCGGACACGCCCTAAGGGGTGGTGTCGCCCAGGTCCAGCGCCGCCGCCACCCTCGTCGCCACCGCCTCCGCGAGGACCACGTCGTCCCGCTCGAACGGGGGACGGCAGGCGGCGCGCAGGAAGGTGACGACGCCGAGCGTCCGGCCCCGGGAGCGCAGCGGGACGCACACCGCGTGCGCCGCGTCCCCCGGCCACTGGTGGGCCTCCGCCCACACCTCGGCCGTCCGGCCCGCGCTCGCCCGTACCGTGCCCACCCGGTCCCAGGCCTGGAGCGCCGGGTGCCGCGGCCCGTACCGCAGCGGGATGCCGCCGCCCACGACCGGCGACGCGGGGCCGGGGGCGGTCGCCGGGGTGGCCAGGGCGCGGGTGAGGCGGCGCTCGCCCGCCACCCGGTCGACGAGGGCGTGGTCCGCGAACCCGGCCAGGGCGAAGTCGAGCAGGACGGCCGCGGCCTCCGCCGGGTCCTCGCACTCCGCCGCCGCCGCGCCCGCCCGGTGCAGTTGGCTCCACCGGAACCGCAGCCGGTCCGCCTGCCGCGCCGCGAGCCGCTCCTCGGTGACGTCCTGGAACAGCCAGGCCACGCCCAGCGGCACCGGCTCCTCCGCCATCGGCGAGGCCAGCCGCAGGAAGCCGCTGCGCCAGCACCGGCGGCGCTCCTCCCCGGCGGAGGTCCGCAGCGTCACCCAGACCTCGGCGGGCGCGGGCGGGGTGCCCTCCGCGAGGACGTGCTGCAGGGCGGCCTCCAGCTCCTCGGCGCCCTGGACGACCACATCGCCCAGCGGGCGCCCGAGCAGGGCCGTGCGCCCGGTGCCGAGGGCGCGGGCGGCGTGCCCGTTGACCATCGCGGGGCGCAGGTCGGCGTCGACGAGGACGACACCCCAGGAGGCGTCCTCGAAGAGGGCCTCGCTGAGGGCCACCGAACGCTCCAGGTCGAGCTGTACGTGGACCTCGCTGAACGCGCAGTACACGCCCGCCGGCGCCCCGTCGGCGCCGCGCACCCCGGCGGCCTGGCTGCGGACGAGCACCCGGCCGCCGTCCTTGCGGAGCAGGGCCAGCTCGTGGACCTGCCGGCCGGGGCCCTTCATGACGCCCATCAGCCGGTTCAGGATGTCCTCGGAGTCGGCGCTGCGCGCGGCCCAGCCCTCGAAACCGCGGCGTCCGACGGCCTCGCCCGCGGACCAGCCGAGGATCCGCTCGGCCTCGCGGTTCCAGTGGGTGACCGTCCCGTCGGCGTCGAAGGCGCAGAGCGCCGCGTCCATCCCGTCGAGCAGCGCGGCCAGCAGATCGGCCCCCGCCCCGGGAACGGAAGCGGTCTCGCTCGCGGACCCCGTGAATGCACTCATGCCGCACCCCCCATGCTGCGGCCATTCAACTGGAACGTGACGCAGGGCACATCACCTTCACCGAAATCGTTGCATCGCGGAAACGCATACGAATCGGGCGATGAGGGGATGGCCGCCGGCACCGGCACCCCGGCCCTTACGGGGCCAGCCGCTCCACCCGCCAGGTCTCGCCCCGCGGGCCGCCCTCGCGGACGTAGCGGAGGCGGTCGTGGAGGCGGTTCTCGTGGCCCTGCCAGAACTCGACGGCGTCCGGGACGACCCTGATGCCGCCCCACTCGGGCGGGACCGGGACCTGGGAGCCCTCGGGGTGGCGGGCGGCCAGCTCCTCGTAGCGGGCGAGGAGTTCCTCGCGGGAGGCGATCACCGAGGACTGGCGGCTCGCCCAGGCGCCGAGCTGCGAGCCGTGCGGGCGGGTGCGGAAGTAGGCGGCGGTCTCCTCGCGGCCGACGCGCTCGGCGCGGCCGGTGACGATGACCTGGCGGGCCAGCGGGTGCCAGGGGAAGAGCAGCGAGGCGTACGGGTTGGCCGCGATCTCCGCGCCCTTGCGGGAGTCGTAGTTGGTGAAGAAGACGAATCCGGCCTCGTCGTAGTGCTTGAGCAGGACGGTCCGGGAGGAGGGGCGGCCGTCGGGCGTGGCCGTGGAGACGATCATCGCGTTCGGCTCGTGGATCGCCGGGTTGGCGGCGGTCTCCTTGAACCAGCGGGTGAACTGCGCGATCGGCTCGGGCGCGAGGTCGGCGGCGGACAGCTCCGTGGTGCGGTACTGCTCGCGCATGTCGGCGGGATCCAGGGCGTCGGTCACGGGATCGGTCACGGAGTCATTGTGCGTCAGCGCCTCAGTTTGCCCGGCACCGCCCGCCGCCAATCCTCACTCGCCGGATCGGCGGAGTGTGCCGGATGTCACGCTTCCCCGCATCATCGGAACCGTACAGACTCTGGGGCTGGACGACTGTTGAAACCCGACCATCGACCAGTACTCGGTTGATCGATCATCGATTAGAGGAGCCGCCTGATGTCCGACTTCGTACCCGGGCTCGAAGGAGTCGTCGCGTTCGAGACGGAGATCGCCGAACCCGACAAGGAAGGCGGCGCCCTCCGCTACCGCGGCGTCGACATCGAGGACCTCGTCGGTCACGTCTCGTTCGGCAACGTCTGGGGCCTCCTCGTCGACGGCGCCTTCAACCCGGGCCTGCCGGCCGCGGAGCCGTTCCCGATCCCGGTCCACTCCGGCGACATCCGGGTCGACGTGCAGTCCGCGCTCGCGATGCTCGCCCCCGTGTGGGGCCTCAAGCCGCTCCTGGACATCTCCGCCGAGCAGGCCCGCGACGACCTCGCCCGGGCCGCCGTCATGGCCCTCTCGTACGTGGCCCAGTCCGCGCGCGGCCAGGGCGTCGCGATGGTCCCGCAGAGCGAGATCGACAAGGCCGAGTCGGTCGTCGAGCGCTTCATGATCCGCTGGCGCGGCGAGCCCGACCCGAAGCACGTGAAGGCCGTCGACGCCTACTGGACCTCCGCCGCCGAGCACGGCATGAACGCGTCGACCTTCACCGCCCGCGTGATCGCCTCCACCGGCGCCGACGTGGCCGCCTCCCTCTCCGGAGCCGTCGGCGCCATGTCCGGCCCGCTGCACGGCGGCGCGCCCTCCCGCGTCCTCGGCATGATCGAGGAGATCGAGCGGACCGGCGACGCCACCGCGTGGGTGAAGCAGGCGCTGGACAAGGGCGAGCGCCTGATGGGCTTCGGCCACCGCGTCTACCGCGCCGAGGACCCCCGCGCGCGCGTGCTGCGGCGTACCGCGAAGGAGCTGGACGCCCCCCGCTACGAGGTGGCCGCCGCCCTGGAGAAGGCCGCCCTGGAGGAGCTGCACAACCGCCGCCCCGATCGCGTCCTCGCGACGAACGTGGAGTTCTGGGCGGCCATCGTCCTCGACTTCGCCGAGGTCCCGGCGCACATGTTCACCTCGATGTTCACGTGCGCGCGTACCGCCGGATGGTCGGCGCACATCCTGGAGCAGAAGCGCACCGGCCGCCTCGTGCGCCCCTCGGCCCGCTACACGGGCCCGGGCCAGCGGGACCCGCGCGAGATCGAGGGCTACGCGGACATCGCGGGCTGACCCCGACCGCAGCACGCACCCCGCACCTCGCACGCACCACGCAGGACGACGACGGCCCGACCCGCACAGTCAGGGCCGTCGTCGCATGAGCGGCGGCAGCCGGAGCCGGCTGGCCGCGTACGCCCGCGCGGCGGCAGCCGGAGGCCGGCTGCCGCCGCCACGCCCGTAAGGCGCCGGCTAGACCGACAGCGCCGGCTGCGCCTCCGGGTGCAGGAGCAGGTCCGCGTGGTGGCGGGCCGCGACCAGCGGGTGCGCCCGCATCTTGCCCTTCAGTTCGTTGCGCCCGTACTCGGCGAACAGCGGGTTCGCCGGGTCGGCCGTGACGCCGGGCGCCGTGCCCGCGTACGGGAAGACCAGCGGTTCGATGCGGGCGTCGAGCCGCGGGTTGTAGAAGAACGGCACGGAGTAGCGCTCCGTCGCCCCGGGCGGTGAGACGACCCGGTGGTTGGTGGCGACCAGATAGCCGTTCGTCGCCACTTCGAGCAGCTCGCCCAGGTTCACGACGAACGCGCCGGGCAGCGGCGGCACCTCGTGGAAGTCGCCGTCCTCGCGCTGCACCTGGAGTCCGCCCACCTGGTCCTGGAGCAGCAGGGTGAGGAAGCCGTAGTCCTTGTGCGCGCCGACGCCCTGGTCGTCACCCTCGCCGCTGCTGCCCGGGTAGCGCACCAGCTTGAGGTGCGGGTGGGCGCGCGGCCCGAAGATGCCGTCGTAGAAGTCCGCGGGCGCGCCGATGGAGGCCAGCAGCTCGTGCAGCAGGCGCTCGGCGACGCCGCTGAGCCGGTCGATCCAGTGCAGGGCGGCGGTCCGCAGCTCGGGGAGGGCCTCGGGCCACTGGTTGGGGCCTTCGAGCCACCAGTAGGGGGCTTCCCAGGGGGCGGGGACGTGCGCGGGTCGCTCGGCGCCGATGTCGAGCTGGTCGCGCCAGTCGCGGGCGCCCGCGGTGCGTTCGTCGCCGACGCGGGTGTAGCCGCGGAAGTGCGGCGAGTTGATGTTGTCGAGGGCGAGCCGGTCGGCCTCGGGCAGCGCGAAGAAGGCGCGCATGGCGGAGGTCAGGGCCCGGGTCTCGGCCTCGGTGACGCCGTGCCCGATGAGCTGGAAGAAGCCCACGTCGTGGGCGGCGGAGTGGAGCTGTGCGTGGAGGAGGCGCCGGGCCTGCGGGTCCCGGTCGGCGGCGGAGAGGTCGACGATGGGGAGCTGCGAGGTGTACGAGCTGCGAGTCATGGATGCGTCCGCGGGGTCTACGGGTGCCCGGGGCGGCCGCCAGGGGTGGGGCGGGGGCCACGGGTGCCGGTCGGCAGGGGCTCTGGACGAGGGACCCGTGGGTGGGGGGCGTGGTGTGGCCCCGGTGCCGTGAGGGTCAGGCGGAGCGGCGACAGCTCATGCTCGTGACGCGGACGAAGTCCACGTGGCGGCGGCGTACGAGCGTAGGCATGGGACCAGCGTACTGCGGCGGGGCGGGTTCGACTGTGGCCCGCGTCACGTCCCGCGGCCGGTGGTCCAGGGGTGTTCAAAGGGGCGGCGGTACGCGAAGATCACCGCCACGCATGTCAAGCGCATGCCAATCATCTCGTCGCAGCATCCCAACGCAGGAGGATGTCCATGAGTCGCCGCCCGTCCCGCGGCCTGATCGCCGCGGCCACCGCCACCGCGGCCGTCGCCGCCACCGCCGCGCTCCTCCCCTCCGCCGGCGCCTCGGCCGCGTCGCTCCCCCAGGCCCGGGTCTTCATGGTGAACCCGGTCCAGTCCTCGGGCGACCAGTCCCTCGCCGACCACAAGGACGCGGCGAGCGACATCCCCGCCTCCGCGTACGCCACCGTCACGCTGCGGAACCTCGACGCGAGCGGCGCGCTGTCCGGCAGGTGGGCCGCCGTCCGCTCGGAGACCGGCAAGCCCGCCGCGGTCGCCGGCGCCGGCTCGTACGACCGCTCGGACGACGAGTTCGAGCAGGTCATGGCGTACTTCTGGGTCAACGAGGCGCAGGAGTACCTCCAGGGCCTGGGCTTCGGCAGCGAGCTGCCGGGCGCCAACGACCGGGTGCAGCCGGTCCGCCTCAACCAGTGGGGCGCCGACAACTCCTTCTTCACCGACAAGAAGGCCGAGATCCGCTTCGGCAAGGGCGGGGTGGACGACGCCGAGGACGCCGAGGTGATCGTCCACGAGTACGGCCACGCCGTGCACAACGCCCAGGTGCCCGGCTTCGGTTCGTCCCCCGAGGCGGGTGCGATCGGCGAGGCCTTCGGCGACTACCTGGCCGTGGAGGTCGGCTCGAACGCGGTCACGAAGTACGGCTGGCCGATGAAGGCCGACCTGGCCTGCGTCGGCGACTGGGACTCGACCGGCTACAGCGCGGCCCCGCACTGCCTGCGCCGGATCGACGGCACCAAGACGTACGCGGACGTCGAGGGCGAGGTCCACGCGGACGGCGAGATCTGGTCCCGGGCGCTCTTCGACATCCGGGGCAAGCTCGGCGCCCGCACCGCCGACCGGATCATCGTGAACGCCCAGTTCGGCTTCGCCGCCGACACGACCTTCGAGGACGCGGCCCTGAAGACGGTCGCGACCGCGCAGAAGATGTACGGCACGACGGCGGCGAACGCCGTGCGCGACGCCTTCCGCGCACGGGCGATCCCGGGCGTCTAGTCGTTCAGCGCCTCGTTCACCAGCCGCGCCCACTGGGACACCACACGGTCCCGGCGGGCGCGGTCGTCCGTGAGGAGGGTCGCGAGGCCCAGGCCCCTGGCCATGTCCAGGAGGCCCTGCACGGTCTCGCGGACTCCGGGGCGGGACTCGTCGGCGCCGAGCACCTCGACGGCGATCCGGTGCGACTCGCGCCCGACGCGGGCCTCCAGCTCCGTGACCCGTTCACGGAGCTGTTCCTCGTCGGAGGCGGCGACCCACAGGTGGAGCGCGGCCCGGAAGAGGGGCCCGGTGTAGAGGCCGACGAGCGCGGCGACGGCCTGTTCGCGGTCGTCCGTGCGGACCGCCCGCAGGGCCTGCGAGCGCTCCTCCGCCACGTACTCGACGGCGGCGGTGAACAGGTCCTCGCGGGTCGGGAAGTGGTGCTGGGCGGCCCCCCGGGACACTCCGGCCCGCTCGGCGACGACGGCGACCGTGGAGCCCGCCCAGCCGTGCTCGGCCAGGCAGGACACGGCGGCTTCGAGGAGCCGCTGCCGGGTGGCCCGGCTGCGGTCCTGCTTGGGGTTCCGGTCGGGCCTGGCGGTCCCGTCCGGCTTGGAGTTCCGGTCCGGCTTGGGCGCGGTCACAGCCGCCATGCGGGGTCCCGTCGTTCGAGGAAGGCCGTCATCCCCTCGCGTGCCTCGGCCGAGGCGAAGAGCGTGGCCGACCTCTGCACCAGGTCCTCCGCGTCACGTTCGAAGGTCTCCAGGACTCTAGCGGTGACCAGCCGCTTCGCCTCCCGCAGGCCCTGCGGGGAGGCGGCGCGGAAGGAGTCGAGGATGCCCGGGAGGGCCTCCTCGCCGGCCGTCACCAGGCCCATGCCGATCGCCTCCGGGACGCCGAACCGCTCGCCCGTCAGGTAGTAGCGGGAGGCCGCGCGCGGTTCGAGGGTGGGGAGGAGGGTGAGGGAGATGACGGCGGGCGCGACGCCGATCCGTACCTCCGTGAGGGCGAAGTCCGCCCGCTCCCCCGCCACCACGAGGTCACAGGCGCCGAGCAGGCCGAGGCCGCCGGCCCGTACGTGCCCGGTGACGTGGCCGACGACCGGTTTCGGCAGCTCGACGAGCTGACGGAGCAGGTCCACGAAGGCGTACGGGCTCGCGGGGCCCTTCAGGTCGGCGCCCGCGCTGAACGTGGAGCCGGTGTGGGTGAGGACGACGGCCCGGACCGCCGGGTCCTTGCCGCAGTCGGTGAGCGCGTCGGCGAGTTCGGCGACGAGCGCGGCCGACAGCGCGTTGCGGTTGGCCGGGGAGTCGAGGGCGAGCGTGGTGACGCCCCGTTCCTCGGTGACGGCGACCAGGGTCATGCGCGGTCCCTCAATTCCCTGCGGAGGATCTTCCCGGAGGCCGCCCGGGGCACGGTGTCGATGAACTCGACGCTGCGGACCTTCTTGTACGGGGAGACGCGGGCGGCGACGTACGCCATGACGTCCTCGGCGGTGAGGCCGGGCGCGGCGGGCTGGCGTACGACGAAGGCCCTGGGCGTCTCGGTCCCGTCGGCGTCGGTGACGCCGATGACGGCGGCGTCGGCTATCCCCTCGTGGGTGAGGAGGAGCGCTTCGAGTTCGGCGGGGGCGACCTGGAAGCCCTTGTACTTGATGAGTTCCTTGACGCGGTCGACGACGAACAGCCAGCCGTCCTCGTCGACGCGGCCGATGTCGCCGGTGTGCACCCAGCCGTCGGCGTCGATCATCGCGGCGGTGGCGTCGGGCCGGCCGAGGTAGCCCTTCATGACCTGGGGGCCCCGGATGGCGACCTCGCCCTCCTCGCCGGGCGCCGCGTCCTTCGCCGGGTCGTCGAGGGACAGGATGCGCATCTCGGTGGAGGGCAGCAGCTTGCCGACGGTGCCGGGCGGCGGGTTCGGGGCGCCGAGCGGGACGACGTGGGTGCCCGGGGACAGCTCCGTCATGCCGTACGCCTGGAGGACCGGCGGCAGCCCGAGCCGGGCCGAGCACGCCTGGGCGAGGGCCGCGTCGAGCGGGGCGGCGGCGCTGACGACGTACTCCAGGGAGGAGAGGTCGTAGTCGGCGACGGCCGGGTGCTTGGCGAGCGCGAGCACGATCGGCGGGGCGACGTACAGGCCGTTGATCCGGTGCTCCTGGATGGCGCCGAGGAAGGTGTCGAGCTCGAAGCGGGGCAGGACGACGACGGTGGCGCCCCGGCGGAGGGGGGCGTTCATGAGAGCCGTGAGCCCGTAGATGTGAAAAAAGGGAAGAATGGCAAGGATTCGGTCACCCGGGCCCATCGGGATGACCGGCTCCAGCTGGGCCAGGTTGGTGGCGATGGACGTGTGCGTGAGCATCACGCCCTTGGGGACGCCGGTGGTGCCGGAGGAGTACGGGAGGGCCGCCACGTTCCGGTCGGGGTCGATGACGATCTCGGGGAGCGCCTCGGTGGAGCCGAGGAAGGCCTGCAGCGAGCGGACGCCCTCACCCTCCGGGGCCTGGTCGCAGACGAAGATCTCCTCGATGCCGCCGGCGAGTTCGGCCGCCGCGCGGGCGGCGGCGAGCAGCGGCGAGACGGTGACGATCCACCGCGCCGAGGAGTCGCGCAGCTGCTTCGCGAACTCCTCGGGCGTGGCCAGCGGGTGCACGGTGGTGACGGCCGCGCCGGCGCGGGTGGCGGCGTAGAACGCGATGGGGAACAGCACGGTGTTGGGGCTGTGCAGCGCGAGCACGTCCCCCTTCCGCACACCGGCCCCGGCGAGCCCGGCGGCGACCTTCCGGTGGAAGGCGTCGACCTGCCCGTAGGTGAGGGTCAGCCCCCCGGCCCCGTCGACGAGGGCCGGGGTGTCGCCGTACTCGGCGGCGCGGCCGAGTACGACGTCATGGATCGGCAGGGAGAGGGACGGAACGGCCTCGTACTCGCTGTGGAACACCATGCGTTGACCCCCTGGAGAGGTGAGAGTGGACGCCAGGATCGCGGCTGCGGGCGGGACTTGGGGAGACCCTGTCAGCCCTCCGAAAAACAATCAAGCGTGCCTGCATGGTTTGTGGGACGGCGGTTCAGCCTTCGCAGGCGACTCCGTCGCCGTCGCGGTCGAGGTGGCTGTCGTAGCCGGGTTCCCCGCGGTGGATGGGGGCGGCGCCGGCCGCGCGGACGGCGGTGCAGTTCGCGTAGTAGACCTCTTCGGGTGCGTCCTCGGTCGTCCGTACGGGCTCCGGCTCGCGGGTGGTGGGGGCCGGTGCCGGGGTGCGGGTCGGCCTGGGGGCCGTGGTCCGGGGCGGGGCCGTGGTCGGTTCCGGGGTCGGCTCGGCCGTGGTGGGCTCCGGAGTCGGGGTGGGCGACTGGGTGGTCGGCGCCGCTTCCGGGGTGGTCGGCGGCGGGGTGGTGGGGGTCGGCTCGGTGGCCGTCGGGGTCGCCGGGGCCGTGACCGTCACGGCGGGCTTCGGGTCGTCGGTGCCGTTCTCCTTCGGGTCGTCGACGGCGAGGGCGAAGACGAACCACAGGGCCGACACGACCGTCACCACGATCTTGGTCCGGCCGGTCCAGCGGCTCAGCCAGGCCAGGGCTATGCCCCCCGGCGGGAAGATCACCAGCAGGGCGATGACCAGGGCCGGATGCTGCCACCAGCGCCGCTGCGGCACCCACGGCGGCGGGCTCTGGTACGGGTTGGGCTGCTGGTACACGCGCGTCTCTCCCCTGGCTCACGGCCCTGAGATGTGGCCGAAGTGGGGGGATCGTACACGCGGCCTTCACAACCGGAGGGCGGATTGGCCGAGATGAGACATCAGGACGGCCCGGCAGCGGCCGGGCCGGCCGGGACGGTTCACGTCGCCGACGTCCGGCCGGGACGGTACGCGTCGCCGACGGCCGCCCGCCCGGGGCCACGGCCGTCGACGACCACGACCGGGAATCAGTACGACTTGGGCAGCCCCAGCGAGTGGCTCGACACGTAGTTCAGGATCATCTCCCTGCTGACGGGGGCGATCCGGGCCACCCGCGCCGCCGTGATCAGGCGGGCGATCCCGAACTCCTTGGTGAGGCCGTTGCCGCCGAGCGTGTGCACGGCGGTGTCGACGGCCTTCACACAGGCCTCCGCCGCCGCGTACTTCGCCATGTTCGCGGCCTCGCCCGCACCCACGTCGTCACCCGCGTCGTACAGCCGCGCCGCCTTCTGCATCATCAGACGGGCGAGTTCGATCTCGATGTGGGCCTGTGCGAGGGGGTGGGCGATGGCCTGGTGGGCGCCGATCGGCGCCTTCCAGACCTGGCGCTCCTTCGCGTAGGCCACCGCCCGGTCCAGGGCGTGACGGCCCATGCCGATCGCGAACGCGGCCGTCATGATCCGCTCCGGGTTGAGCCCGGCGAAGAGCTGGAGCAGGCCCGCGTCCTCGTCGCCGACGAGCGCCTCCGCCGGCAGGTGGACGTCGTCGAGGGTCAGCTCGAACTGCTTCTCGTCCGCGTCGAGTTCCATCTCGATGTGACGCCGCCCGAAGCCGGGGGCATCACGCGGGACGATGAACAGGCAGGGCTTGAGGCTGCCGGTGCGGGCGTCCGAGGTGCGGCCGACGATGAGGGTCGCGTCCGCGATGTCGACCCCGGAGACGAACACCTTCCGCCCGTTGAGCACCCAGCCGTCCTCGGTGCGGGTGGCGGTGGTGGTGATGCGGTGCGAGTTGGAACCCGCGTCGGGCTCGGTGATGCCGAAGGCCATCGTCTTCGAGCCGTCCGCGAGGCCGGGGAGCCAGGCCCGCTTCTGCTCCTCCGTACCGAAGCGGGAGATGACCGTGCCGCAGATGGCGGGCGACACCACCATCATCAGGAGCGGGGCCCCGGCGGCGCCCGTCTCCTCCAGGACGAGGGACAGCTCGGCGATGCCGCCGCCCCCGCCGCCGTACTCCTCGGGGAGGTTCACGCCCAGGTAGCCGAGCTTCCCGGCCTCCGCCCACAGGGCGGCCCGGTCGAAGCCGGGGCCGTGGCGTCGCCCCAGCGCGGTGACGGCGGCGCGGAGTTCGGTGTGTTCCTGCGGCTCGATGTCGGTGCTCATACGGGGTCTTCCTCCGTTGCTTCGGTCTGTACGACGGCGAGCAGGGTGCCGACCTCGACCTGGCGGCCGGGGGCGGCGTGGAGCGCGGTGAGCGTGCCGGAGGCGGGAGCGATGACGCGGTGCTCCATCTTCATGGCCTCCAGCCAGAGGAGCGGCTGCCCGGCGGTGACCCGGTCGCCGACGGCGAGACCGTCCGCGACCCGGACGACGGTGCCGGGCATGGGGGCGAGCAGGGAGCCGGGCTCCCGCTGGTCGGCGGGGTCGGTGAAGCGGGGGACGGCGGCGAGACGGTGGCGCCCGGCGTGGACGACGCCGTCGCCGTACGAGGCGACCTCGAAGTCCCGTACGACTCCGGCGACTTCGAGCCGTACGCGGTCGGGGGAAGCCGAGACGACCCGCACCCCTTCCGGTGCGGTGACCTCGTATCCGCCGCCCCTGACGGGCCGGTAGCGGACCTCGTGGTCCCCGAACGTCCGCGTCTCCTCCTGCGAGCGGACGTTCCGCCAACCCCCGCCGAACCGACCGGTGTTGGCGGCGGCCCCGGCGAGGGCGGCGGCGACGGCCGCGTGCTCCCCGCCGTCCCGGGGGCCGGTCAGCGCCGCCAGGTTGCGGTCGTAGAACCCGGTGTCGAGGCCGCGGGTCTCCCGGAACTCGGAGTGCCGCAGGGAGGCGACGAGCAGGTCCCGGTTGGTGGCGGGCCCGTGGATCACCGTGCGTTCGAGGGCGTCGGCGAGCTTGCGGACGGCCTCGGCGCGGGTCGGTGCGTACGCGATGACCTTGGCTAGCAGGGAGTCGTACGGGACGGGGACGGTGTCCCCGGAGGCGTACCCGGCGTCGACGCGGAGGCCCGGACCGGCGGGGAACTCCAGCCGGTGCAGCACGCCCGCCTGCGGGGTCCAGCCGGACGCCGGGTCCTCGGCGTACAGCCGCGCCTCGACGGCGTGTCCGGCCGGCGCCACCCTGCGACCCCCGGCGGCGGCGTACTCCAGGACGTCCGTCAGCGGGGTGCCCTCGGCCACGGAGATCTGGAGGGCGACGAGGTCGACGCCGAACAGCTCCTCGGTCACCGGGTGTTCGACCTGGAGCCGGGTGTTCATCTCCAGGAAGTGCGTGCGGCCGTTCTCGCCCATCAGGAACTCGACCGTTCCCGCGCCGACGTAGCCGATCGCCTTCACGGCGTCCGTCGCCACCTCGGACAGGTCCCGCACGACGTCGGCGGGCAGGCCGGGCGGCGGGGTCTCCTCGATCACCTTCTGGTGGCGGCGCTGGAGGGAGCAGTCGCGGGCGCCGAGCGTCCGGACGGCGCCGTGGGTGTCCGCGAGGACCTGGACCTCGATGTGCCGGCCGTTCTCGACGTACGGCTCGACGAACACCTCGCCGTCCCCGAAGGCGCTCGCGGCCTCCGTCGAAGCGGACTCCAACGCCCCTGCCAGCTCGCCGAGTTCGCGGACGATCCGCATGCCCCGGCCGCCGCCGCCCGCCGCCGCCTTCACCAGCACGGGCAGGTCGGTCCCGGTCACGTCCTCCGGACGGAGGGGCGCGACGCCCAGGAGTTCCTTGGCGCGGGTCTTCGACGCCATCGCCTCGATGGCCTCGGGCGGCGGGCCGATCCAGGTCAGTCCGGCGGCGTTCACCGCCCGCGCGAAGTCGGCGTTCTCGGAGAGGAAGCCGTAGCCGGGGTGGACGGCGTCGGCGCCGGCCGCGAGGGCCGCCGCCACCACCAGGTCCCCGCGCAGATACGTCTCCGAGGGCGCGGCCCCCGGCAGCCGTACCGCCGCGTCGGCCTCCCGCACGTGCAGGGCGCCGGCGTCCGCGTCGGAGTACACGGCGACGGTGGAGATGCCCAGCTCACGGCAGGTACGGAACACCCGGCAGGCGATCTCGCCCCGGTTGGCGACCAGAAGGGTGGAAATCACCTGGGGCCTCACATTCGGAAGACGCCGAAGCCGCCGCGGGCGCCCTCGACCGGTGACGTGTGGATCGCGGAGAGGCACAGCCCGAGGACCGTGCGGGTGTCGCGGGGGTCGATGACCCCGTCGTCGTAGAGCCGGCCGGAGAGGAACATCGGCAGCGACTCGGACTCGATCTGCGCCTCGACCAGCGCGCGGAGACCGGCGTCGGCCTCCTCGTCGTACGGCTGCCCCTTCGCGGCGGCGGACGCCCGCGCCACGATCGACAGGACGCCCGCGAGCTGCTGCGGGCCCATGACGGCGGACTTGGCGCTCGGCCAGGCGAAGAGGAAGCGGGGGTCGTACGCCCGGCCGCACATGCCGTAGTGCCCGGCGCCGTAGCTCGCGCCCATGAGCACGGACAGATGGGGGACCTTCGAGTTCGACACCGCGTTGATCATCATCGCGCCGTGCTTGATGATGCCGCCCTGCTCGTACTCCTTGCCGACCATGTAGCCGGTGGTGTTGTGGAGGAAGAGCAGCGGGATGTCCCGCTGGTTGGCGAGCTGGATGAACTGCGCCGCCTTCTGCGACTCGGCGGAGAACAGGACGCCCTGCGCGTTGGCGATCACCCCGACCGGGTAGCCGTGCAGGCGCGCCCACCCGGTCGTGAGCGAGGTCCCGTACAGCGGCTTGAACTCGTCGAAGTCGGAGCCGTCGACGATCCGCGCGATGACCTCGCGCGGGTCGAAGGGGGTCTTGAGGTCGCCGGGGACGATCCCGAGGAGTTCGTCCTCGTCGTACTTCGGCGGCTCCGCGAGGGCCGGATCGGCGTGCGCCTTGCGGTGGTTGAGGCGGGCGACGATCCGGCGGGCCTGACGGAGCGCGTCGGCCTCGTCCACGGCGTAGTGGTCGGCCAGACCGCTCGTGCGGGCGTGCATCTCGGCGCCGCCCAGCGACTCGTCGTCGCTCTCCTCGCCCGTCGCCATCTTCACCAGCGGCGGACCGCCGAGGAAGACCTTCGACCGCTCCTTGATCATCACGGTGTGGTCGGACATGCCGGGGACGTACGCGCCGCCGGCCGTCGAGTTGCCGAAGACGACCGCGACCGTGGGGATGCCCGCCGCCGAGAGCCGGGTGAGGTCGCGGAAGAGCGCCCCGCCGGGGATGAAGATCTCCTTCTGGGAGGGGAGGTCGGCGCCGCCGGACTCGACCAGCGAGATGACGGGGAGCCGGTTGGCGAACGCGATCTCGTTGGCGCGGAGGGCCTTCTTCAGCGTCCACGGGTTGGAGGCGCCGCCGCGCACGGTCGGGTCGTTGGCCGTGATCAGGCACTCGACGCCCTCGACGACCCCGATGCCGGTGATCAGGGAGGCCCCTACGGCGTAGTCGCTGCCCCAGGCGGCGAGCGGCGACAGTTCGAGGAACGGCGAGTCGGGGTCCACGAGCAGCTCGACGCGCTCGCGGGCGAGCATCTTGCCGCGCGCCCGGTGCCGGGCCGTGTACTTCTCGCCGCCGCCGGCGAGGGCCTTGGCGTGCTCGGCGTCGAGGGCGGTCAGCTTGTCGAGCATGGCGGCGCGGGCGGCGGCGTAGTCGGATCCGCCGGTGTCGAGGGCGGAGGCGAGGACGGTCACTGGATTTCCTCCGGGTCGTCGGGCGGGAGGGGTGCGGCCGGGGTGTGGGGTGGGAGGGGGGCGGCCGGGGGCTCGGGTGAGAGGGGCTCGGCCGGGGGCTCGGGTGAGAGGGGCTCGGCCGGGGGCTCGGGTGAGAGGCCTGCGCCCGGGGACTCGGGCAGCAGTTCCTCCGGGATGTCGAGGCGGCGGGAGCGGAGCCACTCGCCGAGGGCCTTGGCCTGGGGGTCGAAGCGGGCCTGGGAGGCGACGCCCTCGCCGAGGATTCCGGCGATCGTGAAGTTCACCGCGCGGAGGCGGGGCAGCAGGTGCCGGGTGACCACCAGCCCGGCGGTCTCCGGGAGGAGTTCGCGGACCTTCTCCACGGTCAGGGCGTGGGCGAGCCAGCGCCACTCCTCCTCCGTGCGGACCCAGACGCCGACGTTGGCGTCGCCGCCCTTGTCACCGCTGCGGGCTCCGGCGACCAGGCCGAGCGGCTCGCACCGGGTGGACCCCGGCCGGAGCGGCTCGGGCAGGGCCGGTTCCGGGACCGGCTCCAGGTCCCGGGTCCGCCGCGGTACGGGGATCTCCCTACGGGTCCCGTCGGGGAGCACGGCCGTGTGCGGGACCTCGGCGGCGGGGACGTACACCGTCTCGAAGACCCCGTAGGGGGCGCCCCTGCCGGGCGGGGCGGTGACGTGGAAGCCGGGGTAGCTCGCGAGGGCCAGCTCGATCGCCGCCCCTGTCAGGGTGCGCCCCACCTTCTCGGGGTCGGTGTCCCTGACGACGAGCCGCAGCAGGGCGCTCGCGGTCTCCTCGGTGGGGGCGTCGGGGCGGTCGGTGCGGACGAGTTCCCAGCGGGTCTCGGCGGGCGGGTTCTTCGCCAGGGCGTCGTGGATCTGCTCCTGGAGGAGTGCCGCCTTGGCCTCGATGTCGAGGCCGGTGAGGACGAAGACGACCTCGTTGCGGAAGCCGCCGAGCCGGCTGAGCCCGACCTTGAGCGTCGGGGGCGGCGCCTCGCCCCGTACGCCGTCGATCCTGACCCTGTCGGGGCCCTCCGGGGTGAGCCGGACGGTGTCGAGGCGGGTGGTCACGTCGGGGCCGGGGTAGCGGGCGCCGGCCGTCTCGTAGAGGAGCTGGGCGGTGACCGTGCCGAGGTCGACGAGGCCGCCGGTGCCGGGGTGCTTGGTGACGACCGCGCTGCCGTCCTCGTGGAGTTCGGCGACGGGGAAGCCGGGGCGGCGCAGGAGGCGCGGGTCGTGCTCGCGGAAGAAGGCGTAGTTGCCGCCGGTGGCCTGGGTGCCGCACTCCAGGACGTGGCCGGCGACGACCGCGCCGGCCAGCCGGTCGTACTCCTCCGGGCCCCAGCCGAAGTGCCACTGCGCGGGCCCGGTGACGAGGGCGGCGTCGGTGACCCGGCCGGTGACGACGACATCGGCCCCGGCGGCGAGGCAGGCGGCGATGCCGGCCCCGCCGAGGTAGGCGTTGGCCGCGAGCGCGCCGCCGGTGACGGGCAGCAGGTCGCCCTCCACATGGGCGATCCGGGTCGGCAGGCCGAGCTTCGCGGCGAGCGCGCGCAGGGCGTCGGCGAGCCCGGCCGGGTTGAGGCCGCCGGCGTTGGTGACGATCCGGACCCGGCGCTCGTGGGCGAGGCCGAGGCCCTCCTCCATCTGGCGCAGGAAGGTCTTCGCGTACCCGGCCGAGGGGTCCTTGAGCTGGTCGCGGCCGAGGATGAGCATGGTCAGCTCGGCGAGGTAGTCGCCGGTGAGGACGTCGAGTTCGCCGCCGGTGAGCATCTCGCGGACGGCGTCGAAGCGGTCGCCGTAGAAGCCGGAGGCGTTGCCGATGCGGAGGACGTCCCTCATGCCGTCCCCTTCGCGGCGCGCCCGCCGCCCGCCGGGCCCGCGAAGGCCTGGGCGATGCCCAGCCAGCGTTCGGCGTCGGCGCCGTGGGCGACCAGGGCCGTGTCGTCGCGGTGCGCGCGCTGGGTGACGAGGAGGCAGAAGTCGAGGGCGGGGCCGGTGACCTTCTGCGCGGCGTCCTCGGGGCCGTAGGTCCACAACTCCCCGTCGGGCGCGGTGATCTCGACCCGGACGGGCCCGGCGGGCACCGGGAGGCCCCGGACGAGGAAGGCGTAGTCGCGGGCGCGGTGGCCGATCCAGGCGACGTGCCGGAGCCGGGCGGTGGGCGGGTGGCTCGCGCCGAGGGCGTCGGCGACGTCCTGGGCGTGCGCCCAGGTCTCCATGAGCCGGGCCGTGGCCATGGCGGGGGCGCTCATCGGCGGCCCGTACCAGGGGAATCGCACGCCCGGCGGCACCGCGCGCAGGGCCTCCTGGAGCCGTTCGCGACCCTCGCGCCAGCGGGCGAGGAGCACGGCGGGCGGCAGCTTCGCACCCTCCTCCGCGCCCTCGTCGACGAAGCGGTCGGGGGCGGCGAGCGCCTTCTCGGTCTCGGCGGCGAAGCCCTCCGCGTCGGTGGCGGCGAGGAGTGCCGCCCGGTCGGTCCAGGCGAGATGGGCGATCTGGTGGGCGACGGTCCAGCCAGGCGCGGGGGTGGGCGCGGCCCACTGTTCCTCGCTCAACTCGCCGACGAGACGGTCGAGTTCTTCACTCTCGTCGCGCAGGTCGTCGAGGACGACGACGGGGTCGGACACGGTGCGCTCCCCTCGGGGGACGGGCGGTCTCGGGCCTTCGCGAGGAGCATGTCAGTGACACCAGAAACAATCAAGCGTGCTTGCTTTAGATTTTGCGGGCCCCTGACGGTGATCCCGGAGGGGTACGGAGGGCTCCCCCGGTGCCGGGACGGCAGCAGGACGTAAGTGAGGCGATAGCCGGACGTGAGCGGCGGGCGGAATGCTTCATGTGTCAGCAGGCCAAGTGGGGTAGCGGTTCGCCGCGCGTTCCGGGCCGCGACTGCACCTCCGTACTCGGCCGCCACACATTCGGGGAATTCACATGCGTACGACGTTCCGCTCCGGCAAGCGCACCGCCACCATCGGCGCGGCGCTCACCGCCGCCCTCACTCTCGCCCTCACCGCCTGCAACGGCGACAACGGCGGGCTGGGCAGCACGCAGGGCGGCCCCACCGCGTCGGCGGACAAGGCGGGCGGCACCGGCGGGGCGGGCAAGACGGACCAGAGCGCGGGCACCGGCACCGGTGGGAGCGACCAGGGCGCGGGCACCGGCACCGGTGGGAGCGGCAAGGGCACCGGCAGCGGCAGCGGTGACGCCGGCGAGGGCAAGGTCGACATGTGCCGCTCCGGCGTGCTCGACGCCACCGCCACCAACAACACCACGGACGAGACGAACGGCGTCGTCACCGTCACCTTCAAGAACTTCGGCAGCGCCGACTGCCGCATCAGCGGCTTCCCGGGTGTCGACATCAAGACGTCCCTGGGCGACACCATCTCCGTGGACCGCAACGGCGAGCAGGCCGTGCCGCAGATCCTCAAGGAGGGCGACACCGCCGCCTTCAACATCACGTTCCCGGTCAACAACACCGGCGGCTCCGGCGTGAAGCTGACCGACCTCGTGGTGACGCCCCCGAACGAGACCGAGCCCTTCACCCTGAAGTGGCCGGCGGGCACGCTCGCCGTCACCGACGGCGAGGACGGCGGCAAGATGGAGATCAGCCCGGTGGGCAAGGTCAGCGACTCCCCGGCCGGCTGACCCCGCCACCGCCCCCGCCTGGGCGTCCGGCCCGGCAACAACGGGCAGGTCACCTGGGCGGGCCCGTCCCCGCGGGCGCGTCAGGTCAACCGGGCGAGCCCGTCCCCGCGTCGCTTTCTCCGGACGGGCGACGACAGGGTCGTGACGGCGACGACGAGGATCAGGGAGGGGAGGGGGAGGAGGGTGTCGGGGGCGTCGTCGATGACGTCGATGCCGTTGCCCACGGCCGTGATCCAACTGACCGTGCCCACCAGGGCCATCGGGCCGACCCGCCGCTCCCCCGTGACGAGCATGCCGATCCACAGGACGATCGGCATGACGAGGGACGTGTTCACGATCGCCGCCGTGAACGCCTGATCGGTCGAGTACCCCGGCCCCGCCCCCAGCGTCGCCGCCGCCTGGCCCATGAACGACAGGTACAGGCCGTCGGACAGGACCAGGTGCGAGGCGGCGACGCCGAGCGTCGAGACGATCAGCGCCTTCAGGAGCCGGGGGCCGAGCGGGGTGGGTGAGGACGGTGCCATGGCGGCGACTATACGCACGGTCTATACACGTGATGTATAGACCCCCCTGCCCATGGGTGTGGGAGAGGAGCGAGAGGCGGACGCTTCAACCGTGGGGGCGATGAAGTCCCGCCACTCATAAGGGCGTTCAGGAATCCGAGGGGAAGACCGTCGCCGCGTAGGCCGCGGCCGCCGGGGCCGGCTGGAGGGCCGCGTGCGCGGCGATGGCGTGGATGTCGCGCCAGGCGCGCTCCAGGCCGCCGCCCGCGATGAGCCCCCGGGCACCCCCGGCGCGCATCAGGCGCTCGACGGCACCGACCAGCAGGTCCACGGCGACGGCGGAGTCCCGCTGGTTGAGGGCGATGGCGGTCGCGTCGGCCCCGCCCGCGGTCCAGCCGTCGGCCCGCGCCGCCGCCGCCCCCAACAGCAGCCGCGCGGCGTCGATTTCGGCCGCGCAGCGGGCCAGGGTCTGCTGCACCACCGGGTCCTCCGTCAGCGGCCGGCCGCCGGGAAGACGGCGGAGGCCCGTCAGAACGGTCCACGCCTCCAGCGCACCGCGCGCCGCGCCGAGCGCCGGGGCGGCGAAGAGGAGGGCAGCGACCAGCTGATACGGGACCCGGTGGCAGGGGGCCACGCGGGAACCCCGTACGGCAGTCACCCCTTCCCCCTCGTCCTCACGGACCCCGGTCACCAACGCCTCGCGCACGAACGTGCGGTGCTCCGGCACGAAGACCGCGTCCGCCTCCTCGATCACCACGCTGTGGCTGCCGGTCGCCCGCAGCCCCACCGCGTCCCACGTCTCCCTGATCCCGACCCGCTCGCGGGGCACGGCCAGGACCCGGTACACCGGAGCCTCCGCCGCCGCGCCCGGGACCGGCGCCGCACTCGCACCCGAGGCGGAGCCCGTGCCCTTACCCGTGCCCCTACCCGTACCCGAGCCCACGCCCCTACCCGAACCGGAGCCCGCACCCATCCCCGTACCCGAGCCCGCACCCGAGTGATCGAGAGACGCCAGCAGCACCCACTCCGCGTGCTCGACGCCGCTGGCGAACGCCCACTCCCCCGACAACGTCCAGCCGCCCGGCACCCGGGTGAGCCGGCCCGCCGGGGGTACGACCGCCGCCGCGACGCGGGTGTCGGGCGAGTCGCCCCACAACTCGCGCTGCCCCTCGGCCGGCAGGTGCGCGGCGAGGCGGCCGTGCGCGGCGAGCAGCACCCCGCACCAGGCGGTGGACGCACAGGCCGCACCCACCTCGGCGACCGTGTCGACCAGACCGGCGAAGGTGCCCTCCGCTCCTCCCCAGCGGCGCGGTACGAAGTGCCGGGCGAGGCCGGCGCCGGTCATCGCGGCGACCACCTCGGGGTGGAGCCGCCCGGACCGCTCCGACTCCTCGGCGTGCCGCGCGGCGGCGGCGTACAGGTGCCCGGCGGCGAGGGACGCGGCCGGCGCGGAGGGCGCGCTCGCGGACTCCGGCACGGACGCGGAAACGGGCGCGAAAGCGGGCGCGGGCACGATCGCAGGGGTGTCGACGACTGTCATGACGCGTACTCCTTGAGTGGCGGTACTGATGCGAGGCCGGCGCGAGTAGAAAAAGATTCGGTCCGGAAGGTATTTTCTGAGAGGCCGTCATGGACCCCATGGAGGCAGGACACGCGACGGGAGGCGGACGCTCGGTGAGGCAACAGGACAGGGCCCGCATGACCTACGACCTGGTGGTCGGCGCCGCAGCAGCCGAGTTCTCCCTGCACGGATTCGCGGGGACGAACCTGGCCGACATCACGGCCCGCACCGGGCTGACCAAGGGAGCCCTCTACGGACACTTCTCGTCGAAGGCGGATCTCGCCGGCGAGCTGACCCGCTCTTTCACGTCGGGATGGGCCGACGCCCTCGCCGCCGCCACCGCCGACGCGCGGGGCGACGGGGAGGGGACGGACGCAGACGAGGACCGGGCGCTGCCCGCCCTCCGCCGGCTGCTCGTCGGGCTCTCCCGCAGGGTGTACGAGGACCTGCCGTTCGCGGCGGGACTGCGCCTGGTCATGGACGCGGCCCGCGCCGAGGGAACCGTGCCCGCCCCCCTCGGCGACCTCTGCGCCGTGGTGGCCCTGCTGATCCGGAAGGGTCAGGAGGAGGGGTCCGTCTCCGACGCCCACCCGGCCGGGCTTCTGGCCCAGCTCGTGGTGGCGTTGCTCGTGGGCGCCCCCGCCGTGGTGACGGCGACGGACGCCTCGGCCGGTCCGGCCGAGTTCGTACGCGAGGTGTGGGACCTCCTGGAGCCGTCGCTGTCCGACGCCCGCCATCCGGTGCGCGGATGAGGTGGGGGACGCGTGGACACGTGGGGGGATGAACGACGGCACTTCGGAAGTCCCCGGCCCCGAAGCCTCCGTGGCGGCGGGGCTTCTCCGGTGGTGGGGGCTCCGGTGGTGGGATCTCCGATGGTGAGGCTTCTCCGGCGGTGGAGCCGCTCCGGTGGTGGGGCCATCCGGCATCGGGACTCGCGCCATCGGAACCTGCCCCATCGGGGCAGCTGATACGGCGGCGGCGACGACGCTCCTCCGGCGGAGCGCCTCCCTGGCGGCAGGGGCACATCCGACGGCAGGGACACCCTCAGAGGTCGCTCCGGCAACGAGGTCATCCTCGGCGGCGGGGATTCTCCGGCGGCAGGACCCTCCTCGGCGGCGGAGGTCTCACCGGCCCCGACCCCGGCCCCGGGGCGCTGCGGCGGCGGTAGTGGTCGTGCGGCGGTCGGCCGCGGCCACTCCGGAGCCTCAGGCCGCCTGCGGGGTCAGCGCGCGGGCCGGTGGCGCGGGGGTCCGCGCGCCCGTGGGGGTGGCGGCGGAACCTGGGCCGGGCAGTGGTGCGGGGCCGGGCAGCCAGGACCAGCCTGCCGTCTCCGCGCGCGGGGCGGAGACGGGCCCGTCGCCGACCAGGACGGGATGGCCGACGGCCCGCAGCAGCGGCAGGTCGCTCTCGTCGTCCGCGTACGCGAAACAGTCCTCGGGCGTGAGGCCGAAGGCCGTCATGATCCGTTGGACCGCCTCACCCTTGGCGGCGCCGATCATCGGCGCGCCGATCAGCTCCCCGGTGAGCCGGCCCTCCGAGGTCACCTCGGGCACGGTGCAGACCACCAGGTCGGCGCCGATCTCCCGGGCGAGCGGGTCGAGGCAGGCGGAGAAGGCCCCGGAGACGAGGACGACCAGGTCACCGGCGTCGGCGTGGCGGCGCAGCGCCTCGTACACGGGCGTGTGGATCAGACCGCCGGCCCGGGCCTTCTCGTACCACTCCTGACCGCAGGCCTCCAGGTCGTCGAGGTGGCTGCCGGCGAGGAAGCGGAAGAAGGAACGGTTCACCTGTTCCCGGGGCACGCCAGCGCGGATCTGGCTCTGGAGCGAGGCCTGCGCCGCGGCGAGCCGGCGGGCGGCGACCTCCCCCCGCCCCCAGAAACGGGCGAGGACGCAGGCCATGCTCTTGCAGGTGATCAGGGTCTCGTCCACGTCGAAGAACGCGGCCCGGACGGGAGCGATGCTCATGATCTGCCCCCTCTGCCCGCGATACGGGTGTCCCCGAACTGCCCCTTGAGGAACCGCCGGCCGGACCCGGCACCTGGTCCGGCGCCGACACCGGCGCCGACACCGACGCCCGCCCCCAGCGGCGCGCTCCCGCCCATCGGCGTACCGCCGCCCATCGGGACGACCCTGCGCTCCTGGACCTGCTTCGGCGGCTCGGCGATCTCGTGCTGCGCCGTCTCGACCAGTTCGAGGATGCGTTCCGCCAGCGGCCGCAGACGCGCTCCCGCCGGGGTGAGTTCCACGGAGCGGTTGCCGCGCCGCTGGAACAGTGACGCCCCCATGTCCTCCTCCAGGCCCTTGATCTGCGCGGTCACCGCGGGCTGGGAGTAGTGCAGGTTGTGGGCGGCGCGGGTGAAGCTGAGCTCTCGGGCCACTTCGCGGAAGGCCCGTAAGTGCTGGAGTTCCATCTCCGTACCTTTCTACGCTCGTGTGTTCTTGCCTTGACCTTGTTCTCGTACGTTCACGCGGCGCGGCGGGCCACGGCGGTCGCGAGGACGCGGGTCCCCTGGGTGGCGGAGAGCCGCACCCGGCCGTCGCCGGTCGCCGTCGCCTCGACGGTCACGGCCTCGGCCAGCTCGCCGAAGACGGCGAACTCGGCGTCCAGCGAGGCGAGCGACACCGGGAATCCCGCACCCGGCTCCCCGCCCGCTCCCCCGGCGGCGCGCCCCGTCAGCAGCGCCGCCTGGCGGAAGGCCTCCAGGAGCAGCATCCCGGGTACGTGGTCCGAGGGGTGCTCGAAGTACCCGGGGTGCGTCGGGTCGACGAGCAGCTGCCACGTCCCCGGGGCGCCCGCCACGGGCAGGAGCACGCCCCTCCCCTCCTCGCCGGACCCCACGGGCGGTGCGGGCCGGGCCGCGGGCTGCGCCGTACGCCCCCGCTGCCGGAGGCGTCCGTACCGCACCCCGTCGATCACGGTCACACCGGCGGACGCGCGGGCGCACTCGCGGCCGCCGACCTCGATCACCATGTCGAAGCGGGCGTCGAAGCGGCGCGGGTTGCGTCCCCCGGCCGGCGTCACGACCTTCACGTCGAGGACCACCGGGAGCGGCCCGCCGCCGACCCGGAGGGCGGCCGGGTCGCTGATGCGCAGCGACAGCGCCTTGAAGATGAAGTGGTGGCCGAGCGGTACGTCGTGGTAGCGGTGGCTCAGGAAGATGCCGGCCTGCCGTACGGCCTCGACGAGCAGCATGAAGTCGGCCTGCCCGGTCTCCTCCGGGCGGTACAGCGCGTGGTTGCGGGGCAGTTGGGCGCCGACCAGGAAGCGGTCCGTGCCGGCCACCGCCGCGTCGGTGAGGAAGACCTCCGTCACCGAGGCGCGGTGCACGAGCCGCCGGGACACGGTGCGGTCGAAGCTGAGTCCCTCCTTGGCCTCCCGTATCAGGGACTCCAGTGACTCCAGGGGCTCAAGCGGTTCAAGAGGCATTACGGTCTGCAGCACACCGATGGACATCCTTTTCCCCCTCAAGGTGAATCATCGTGGCGACGAGGGACCTCGGCGGTCCCTCGGCAGCAAGAAATATACCTTCGAGAATGTATATTGCAAGGCGTTGGCACGAGAGAGGCGGACAGGCATGGCGACACCCCGAAGCGAACCGAAGCAGGAACGCGCCCGGCGCACGAAGGTGCACATCCTCCAGTCGGCGGCCGAGCTGTTCTCGGAGCGCGGCTACGCGACCGTGACGCTCCAGGACGTGGCCGAACGGGCCGAGATGACCAAGGGTGCGGTGTATTTCCACTACACGAACAAGGAGGCCCTGGCCGTCGCGGTCGTCCAGGAGCACTACGCCCGCTGGCCCGGGATCCTCAACGGCGCCGAGGGCGACCACGAGGAGCCCTTCGACCGGCTCGCGGCCGTCCTGGACACCGTCACCAGGGCGTTCGCGCGGGACATCGTCGTCCAGGCGGGCGCCCGGCTCCAGATCGAACGCGCTCTCATCGACGCCGAGTTGCCCGAGCCGTACGTCGGCTGGGAGGACTACCTCAGCCGGCTGATCACCGAGGCCCAGGACGCGGGACAACTGCGGGCCGGAGTGGAACCGCGCGCCGCCGCCCGCGTCCTGGTCTCCGCCTTCTTCGGCATGCAGCACATCTCCGACGTCCTGACCCGGCGCAAGGACCTCCCCGAGCGGTACGCGGAGCTGCGCACCGTCCTGCTCGACGGGATGCGCGGCTGATCAGCCGGGCACGCCTGCCGTGAGAGACCGAGAACGGCGTGGCCCCCCACGAGAGGTGGGAGGCCACGCCGTATGCGTTCAGCGGCCCTCGGGCGGGCCGTACGCGCTCAGGACCTGCTGCCCGAACCGACCGGCGCCGGAGCGGAAGCGGAAGCCGAACCGGAAGCGGTACCAGCGGATCCGCCGGACGCCGCACCGGACGCCGTGGCGCCGGCGGCGACGGCGACGGGAGCCGGAGTCGCGGCCGCCGCGGCGGCCTTGGCCGCGATCCGCCGCAGGTACAGGTTGTTGAAGACGAGCGCCGCCGCCGTGAGCGCGGCACCGATGATCTGCACGCCCGCCGGGACGACACCCGTCAGGGCGGAGATCACGAAGGCCGTGATCGGCACGACGTCCATGAAGAGGACGCCGTTGAGCGGGCCGAGGTAGCGGTTGCCGAAGTTCCAGCCGAGCACACCGACGAACCCGGCGATGACGCTCATGTACGCCAGCTGGGGAAGGATCGAGCCCACCGCGCCCGCCGTCGGGACCGGCACGCCGCCGGCGGCCAGGATGATCGCCGTGATCACGGTGGCGCTGGCGAGACCGAGGACCGTGGTGATCGCCGTGTACTTGATCGGGGACCAGGTCGGGAAGTAGCTGGCACCCGAGGTGTAGACGACCCAGCACAGCGCGGCGAAGAGCAGCAGGGCGTCGGCGCCGGCCGTCTTCGGGTCGGCGATCAGGGAGCCGATGTCACCGTTCGAGACGACGAGGATGGTGCCGACGAAGGACATCGCGATGAAGACGAGCGAGAACTTCGGCGGAACGACCTTCTTGAGCACCCAGTTCACCAGGAAGCCCATCATGGGCATCGTCGCCATCATGATCGAGGCGTTGAGGGCGCCCCGCTCGCCGATGAGGTCCTGGCCGAAGAAGACCAGGAACTGGAATCCCGCGAAGCCGGCCGTACCGAACAGCCAGGCCAGGCCGATGCGTTCACCCTTCAGCCGCAGCCCCTCGCGCCCCTCCCGCATCCGCAGGAAGACCAGGAACATCGCGCCGGCGATGGTGTACCGCATGACGGTGAAGGTGAACGGGTCGATGTGCTGGAGGGTGGAGTCCATCAGGGGGAACATCGCACCCCAGGACACCGTGGCCAGGAGGCAGAGAAGGACGCCTCGCGTGTACGTGTTCTGACTGTTCATGAGTCTTCCTGTCGGGCCTGAGCGGGCTGGGAGTCGAGGACTTGCGGGGAGGGAGGGGCTACGGGGAGGTCTTGCGGGGAGGGGTCACGGGGAGGGGAGGGCGGCGGCCGGGTCCCGGGTCCGGAGGAGGGGGTACGGGCTCCGGGACCCGGCCACGCGCGTGCGTGCGTACGTGCTGCGTGCCTGCGTGCGTACCCGCGTGTTCGTGTGCGCGGGCGGCCGGAGTCAGACCCCGACCGGCTCCGGCACACGGGAGTCCGCGGGCCGGACGTCGAGGAGCGGGAGGACCGACTCCAGGAGCTGGGCCGCCCGGACCTTGCCGGTCGGGCTGTACGGGATGGCGCCGACCGGCACCACGTACGCCGGGAGGCAGGGCACGCGGCGGGCGCAGGCGGCGCTGACCGCCCGGTACCCGCTCTCCTGGCGCTCGGGCGCCACCGGCGTGAAGGGGACGACGAGCACCTCGCCCACCCCGGGAAGACTCGTCCGCAGGACGGCGGTCTCCCGGACGCAGGGCAGGTCCATCAGGTCCGCTTCGAGGCCGAAGATGTTGACGTCGAGCGGCTTGCCCGCCTCCGCCTTGGCCACGCCGTCGTTGCGGCCGGTGAGTTCGAGCCGCCCCGCCTCGTCGACGAGGCCGCTGTCACCGGTGAGCAGGAACCGCTGGGTGCGGCCGCCGTAGTCGAGGGTCATGAAGTCGGGCTCGCTGCTCGCGTAACTGTCCATCAGCTGGTAGCTGGCGATGGCGACCCGGCCCCGACTGCCCTTGGGGAGCGGCTTGTTGTCGGCGTCGAGGACGACGACGGTGTTGCCGGGCATGGGGCGGCCGGAGCGGCAGGGCGCCACGTGCAGCTCCTCGGGGCCGATCATGACGTTCACGCCGGTCTCGGTGGTCCCGTAGTAGAGGTGCAGGACGGGGCCGAGGCGGTCCCAGGCGTTGTTGATGACCCAGCGGTTGAGGTGCCGGCCGCCGGAGAGCACGAAGTGCAGGCGGGACGTCTTGTGCAGGTGCTCGGAGTTCGGGTGGGCGACCACCCGGGCGAGGACCGGCGGGACCATCAGGGTGGTGGACACGCCCTCGTCCTGGATGATCCGGATGAGCTCCTCGGCGTCGTCGTGCGGGCCGAGGACGACGGTGCCGCCCAGGGTGAGGAAGATACGCGCCCAGCCGGGCCCGGAGGCGTGGTAGAGCGGGACGGTCACCAGGTGCACGTCCTCCTCGTCGAAGGCGTACTGGTCGACCAGATCGGCGAACCGGCGGGCCTCGAAGGACGTACGGCGGACGACCATCTTGGGCACGCCGCTGGTGCCGGAGGTGAAGGAGAAGGCCTCGAAGGGCTGCTCGACGGGCTGCGGGTCGCCGGGCGCCGACACGAGGAGGTCGGTGAAGCTGACGGAGACCGTGTGTCCGTCGGGGAGACCGACGGGCTCGCTGTCGATGAATATGTCGAGTATGTCTCTGCCGTCGGGCCAGCCGCACTCCTCGACGAGGCCGCGGTGGGCCTTCGAGGTGATCACGACGGTCGGCTCCAGCTGGTCGAGCGCCGCGGTGGTCGCGACGGGCCCGGCGGTGTAGTCGAGGCCGACGCAGGGGATGCCGAGCGAGCTGACGGCGGCCATGGCGACCACCAGCTCCCAGCTGTTCTCGGCGAGGAAGACGGCACGGGCGGGCCGGGTCTCGGGCAGCAGGTCCTGGATGGCGCAGGCCACGCGGCTGACCTTGTCGGAGAAACTCGCCCAGGTCATACGGGTCTCGCCGTCGACGACGGCGACGCGCTGGGGCCAGCGGGCGGCGTGCTTACGGATGTCCGCGATCTTGATCATGGAGGTGTCTCCCTGGAGGTCGGGCGGGGACGGAGCGGTACGGAAGCGGGTCTGGGGTGCGCGGTGTCTCGGGTGTGGGATCTCGGGTGTGGGATCTCGGGTGTGGGGCCCCGGATCTCAGCGGGTGGCGCCTGCGCCGGCCGTGGCGTTCGCCGCCGCGGACACGGTGGCGGCGGTGGTCGAGGCGGCGGACACGGCGGCGGCGGCACCGGCGAGCTGGGCGGAGACCGGCGCCGGAGGCACGGACGGGAGCGACGCGATCGACGCCGCGGACGGCAGGGCCGGGATCGACGGCACGGACGGCAGGGTCCCCGTCGCCGCGGCCTGCGCGGCCAGTTCGCCCGCCGAGACGGTCGGGTTCCGGAGCGTGTAGATCTCGCAGCCGCTGGACCGCAGGGAGTCGATCTGGCTGAGCGTCCGCTCGCAGAGCTTCTCGCCGGGAACGGTGATGGGGATGCCGGGCGGGTACGCGATGATGAAGTGCTCGGAGGTGCCCGCGGCCAGGGCCGCCGACGCGCTGCGATAGGTGCGCTGGATGGTGCGGAGGGCGTCGAGGAGCCGGAGCAGCGTCGCCTCGTCCACACCGATGTGGATGTGGAAGAGGACGGCGTCGCCGCTCTCCCGGGCCACGTACAGCGCGTACTCGTCGAAGAGCATCCGGCGGAAGTCCGCCGCCGTGATCCCGAGGGCGCTGATGTCGACGAGGACCCGGGTGGGGTCGTCGCTGACGAGCTGCGCCGGGTCGGTGAGGTGCCCGTCCGGTCCGAGCGGCCGGTACGCGGAGAGGCGCGGGTCCGTGGCGAGTTCGACGCGCAGGGTGCGGGCGAGCCCGAGGGAACGGCCGAGGAGCGCCTCGCCCTCCGTCTCCGCCTGGAGCCGGGCCAGGTCCAGGCTGGCGAGGACCGGCCAGCTGGGCGAGGTGGTGTGGTGCTGGAAGAGGGCCTGCGCGGTGCGCTCGGCGGCCTCGCCGTCGCCGATGAGGTGCAGGTAGGAGCCCTGCCGGAGCGCGGACATCGACTTGTGCGCGGAGTGGGTGACGGCGACGTTCATGGCGAGGCGGGGGTCGGCGGCGCGCAGCGCCTCGACGGCGTGCAGCGCCGTGAGGGGGCGCAGCCGGGGGTGGAAGCGGTGGGCCGCCCCCCAGGCCTCGTCGACGAGGACGGAGACGGTGGGGTGGACGGCGGAGAGTTCGGCGAGGACGGTCGGCAGGTCGTACCGGACGCCGTCGTAGGAGACGGCGGAGAGGACGACGGTGTCGTAGGGCCGGCCTTCGACGGCGGCGGCGCGGAACATCTCCAGGAGCCGGGGCAGATCGGCGTACGTCCGCGGGCAGTCGTCGCAGCAGCGCTGCATGGGGGCGTACGCGACCTGGACGCCGAGCGAGTTGAGGGCGAAGTGCACCGACTGGTGGCAGGAGCGGTCCGCGAGGACCCGGGAGCCGGGCTGGGTCAGCGCGGTGAGCGCGACCCGGTTGGCGGTGCTGGTGCCGGCCGACAGGAAGAAGGTGGCGTCGGCGCCGAAGCTGCGGGCGGCGAGGCGCTGGGCGTCCCGGAGCGGGCCGCGGGGCCGGAAGAAGGAGTCGAGCATCGTGCCGCTGTAGGACACGTCGGCCGCGAGCTGCGCGGCGCCGAAGAGCGCCTCGTAGGTCTCCCGCATGTGGGAGTCGCGGATAGACCGGCCGTGCGAGAGCGGCAGCGCGTGGAACGTGGCAATGTCCCGTCGGGCGACTGCGAGCACGGCGTCAGCGAGGGGGGTGGTCCTGCCGTCCGGGTAGGCCCCGGGGCGAGCCGGCAGAGGAGCCGGCTCCGGAGTGGAGCTGGTGGATGCGGTCATGACCCCATGAAATAAAAACCTTCGCGAAGGTATCAACTGTCATCAGTGACGCTGATGGACGACCGGATCCACCACCCGGCCGACCAGCGGCGATGACAGGAGGACGGGGCTCCGCTACCCGGCGGTCCGCCGGGGCCTCGGCACGAGTTCGCCCCCACAGTTGGGGCAGACGTCGCTCATCGCGTCGGCACAGGGCACACAGAAACTGCACTCGTACGAACAGATCCGCGCGTCCCCGTCGACGGCCAGCGCCGCGGTCCCGCACTTCTCGCACAGCTCACGCATCTCCAGAGCCACGACGACCTCCTTCTCCCGCACGCGCCACGCGTACGTCCGACGACACCCTCATCGTCGAGGAGCCCGCGACCACGGGAAACAGCCGGAAGGCCAATGATCAACAGGATCGGGCCAGGGGGCGGGTGGGTGCGGAATGCCGGAGCAGGGGCGGGGCGGGAGGACCCGCATCCGCCGGGACGGGGCAGCCGGTGCGGGACGAGATGGCCCGGTCAGCGCCGGGCGGGGCGGCCAGGCCGGCGCCGGGCGGGGCGGCGCGGTCAGTGCCGGACGAGGCAGAAGGGGTGGCCGGACGGGTCCGCGTAGACCTTCCAGCGGCGGGCGCCGTCGCCCGCGTCCAGGAGGGTCGCGCCCAGGGCGCGGACCTGTTCGTCGGCGGCGTCGAGGTCGGCGACCTCGAAGTCGAGGTGGAACTGCTGGGGAAGATCGGGGTGCGGCCACGTCGGCGGGCGGTGATCGGCGACGCGCTGGAAGCAGAGGACGAGCCCGCCGGGCGTGTGCAGGGTGGACCAGTCCTCACCGAGGTGCCAACGGGGGTCGGGCCGGTCGACCTCGCCGCCGAGGACGGCGCGGTAGAACTCCGCGAGCTCGGCGGGCACGGGGCAGTCGATGACGAGGCACTGCAGCTGGGCGATCACGCGGGGAGTCTAGGACCCGCCCGGCGGGTCTTCACGGGATTCGCCCCGAGACCTCGGGCCGGACGGCTCCCCCACCCTTCCCGCCCCTGCCCTCGCCTCCCGTACCCGCCCCCACCCTCCCCCTACGGTCCGGGGCGACCCCCTTACGGGGTCGGGCGGCCCCCTACGGGCGGGGTGCCCCCTCAAGGGTCGGCGGCCCCCTACGGGCAGGGCAACCCCTACGGGCCGGACGACCCTTCCGGGCCGGGCAACGCCCTACGGGCGGGGCGCCCCCCTACAGGCCGGACGACCCCCTACAGACCCGATGACGCCCTACGGGCCGGGCGCGCCCCACGGGCCGGCAAGCGAGCCCTCCCCCTGCGAGCCACACCGCCTACGCCGCGAGGTCCCGTGGCCGATTGCCCCGGACCTGGGTGCGGACCGCGCCCATGCTCGCCGCGATGACGAGGGCGATGGCCAGGGCGTCCGTCAGGGACAGGGCCTGATGGAGGACGAGGAAGCCGGCCGTCGCTGCGATGGCCGGTTCGAGGCTCATCAGGATCGCGAAGGTGGGGGCGGGGAGACGCCGCAGGGCGAGGAGTTCGAGGGTGTACGGAAGGACGGAGGACATCAGGGCGACCCCGAGGCCGAGGGCGATCGTCGACGGCACGAGGAGCTTGTCACCGGCCTCGGCGATGCCCAGCGGCAGGCTCAGGACCGCGCCGAACGCCATCGCGAGGGCGAGTCCGTCCGCCTGCGGGAAGCGCCGGCCCGTACGGGCGCTGAACACGATGTACGTCGCCCACATCACGCCCGCCGCCAGCGCGAACCCGGCACCCACCGGATCCAGCCGGTCGAAGCCGCCGCCGCCGAGCAGGACGACGCCGCCGAGGGCCAGCCCTGCCCAGAGCAGGTTCATCAGGCGCCGGGAGGCGACCACCGAGAGGACCAGCGGGCCCAGGACCTCCAGGGTCACCGCGGCGCCGAGGGGTATGCGGTCGGCGGCCTGGTAGAAGAGGATGTTCATCCCGGCCATCGCCGTACCGAAGGCGACGACCGTGCCCCAGTCGGCCCGGCTGTAGCCCCGCACCTTGGGACGGCAGACGAGGAGCAGGACGAGGGCGGCGAGCACGAGCCGCAGCGTCACGACGCCGAGGGCGCCGGCCCGGGGCATCAGAAGGACGGCGACGGCGGAGCCGAACTGCACGGAGAGCCCGCCGGCGACGACGAGCGCGACGGGCCCGAGCCGATGCCCCGACTCCTTACGGGCAGCGAAGCCCGCCGACGCCGGGGCGCCCGCCGATGCGGAGGCGCCCGCCGCTCCCGCAGCACCCGTCGACCCCGCGCCGACCTCGGCGCGCACCGGGACGGGGGCCGGGGTCAGGGTCGCCTCCTTGACCGGACTGTCCACCGAGGACTCCTCACTCGTTCATTGAACTGCACTTTCAGTCCAGAATAATGCACTCCCGGCTGGATGTCGCCGAAGTTCCCCCCTCACGCTACGAGCCCCAGCGCGGCACCGGAAATGCCGATTGTGCTGCGGTTATGCTCCGAAGGCATGAGCATCGAGCTACGCCACCTCCGCTGCTTCCTCGCCATCGCCGAGGAATCCAGCCTCACCAGGGCGGCCGCGCGACTCCACCTCACCCAGCCGGCCGTCTCGCGCACGCTCGCCGCGCTCGAATCGCACCTGGGCGCCCGGCTCGTGGACCGCAGCACCCACCACCTGGCGCTGACGGCCGACGGCCGCGCGTTCCAGGACAGGGCGGCTGCGGCGCTGGCCGCGTTCGAGGACGCGGTGGACCCGGCGAGGCTCCGGCACCGGCCGCTGCGGCTGGGGCACGCGTGGTCGGCGTTCGGCCCGTACACGACGCCGCTGCTACGGCGCTGGCAGCGGGAGCACCCGGAGACCCCGCTCGAACTCCTCAGGATCGACGACCGGACGGCGGGCCTGACGCGGGGCGAGGTGGACGCGGCGCTGCTGAGGGGGCAGGTCGAGGCGCCGGGGCTGGTCACGGAGGAACTGACGACGGAGGAACGGGTGGCGGCGGTCCCGGCGGACAGCCCGCTGGCGGAGCGGCCGGGGCTGACGCTCGGAGACCTGGCGGACGGAACGGTCGTACTGAACACGGTGTCGGGCACGACGGCGCTCACGCTCTGGCCGCCGGGCGCGCGCCCGGCGGCGACGCTGACGGTCGCCAACACGGACGACTGGCTGGCGGCCATCGCGGCGGGCAGGGGGGTCGGCGTCTCGTCGGCGTCGACGGCGGCGCTGCACCCGCACCCGGGGGTCGCGTACCGCCCGCTCCCCGACGCGCCGGCGCTGCCGGTGGTCCTGGCATGGCGCGACGCGTTCCCGCACCCGGCGACGGGGGCGCTGGCGGCGATGGCGCACGAGATCGTGAGCGGGGGGTGAGGGGCGTACGCCCGGCAGGTCGGGGGTGCGGGGAAGCACGGCGGACGGTGGCGCCAGGTCTCCCGGGCGAGGGGGGCGAGCGCGCGAGCGGGCGGCCGCTGCCGATGGGCCGGGGTTCAGGCCCCGCTGGCCCGGGGTTGTCTGCTCTCCAGCCACACACCGATCTCACGCCGGAACTCTCGGTCTTCGTTCTTCCCGACCGGCCGCTCCAACTCCCGCTTCAACTCGCACAGAACGCCTGGAGAGTCGGCGGGGTCGCGTACCGCGTACACGGCCGCACCCGTTTCGTACGTGTCGGCCAGGAGCCAGACGCTGTTGTCCAGGGCCAGCATGGCGAAACCGGGGTGGCCGGGACGGATGCCGAGGAACGTCGCCGCACCGGCCCCCATGATGTCCCACCGTTCCAGCAGGCGGACCCGCTGCCAGCCGTGCATCGCGCGTCGCCGGCGGTCCTCCTCGGCGGTCCAGGTCCCCCTGGGCAACATGAGGAGGAACTCGCGGTTCTCGTCGATCAGGCCGGAGGACGTGGCGAGCTCGTACCAGGCCGCGTTGAGCCGCTCCACGAATCGTGGGTCCTCGTACTCGACCAGGTGGAACCCGAACACCCGCTCGCTTTCGTACCCCAGAACATGCGGGACCGCCGAACCCGGAACCGCATCGGGTATCAGCTCGATCCCGGCTCGCAGCAGCGGCCTGACCACTTTGCGATACCGCTCCTGCCGGCCCAAACCGACACCCCCTACCTCACTACCCGATGCCCTGCCCTATCCTGCCCGGCTGATCGTGCCGCACCCAGCCAGCCTTTGACCAAGATCGCCCGGCGGCGCGGATCCCGGATTGGGTGGTTTCCCGCAGTAACTCGACCTCGGGGAGCCAATCCGACCCCGTTCAGGCCCTGTTACCAGGAGTAGAGCGCAGCTATTCACCTTCCATGCCCGGCCCGGCACCCCCACCCCCTAGAAACCCTCCTCCAGCCCCTCGGCCAGCACCTCCGCCAGATGCCTCGCCCGCAGCCCCCTCACGACCCGAGGCCCCGCCCCCGCCGCCCCTCCCGCAAACCCTGGCCCCCGCTCCCCCGACGCGGCCCCCGACCCTCGCTCCCCCGGCACCCCCTCCCCCGCCAACTCCCCGATCTGCGTCCTGCACGAGAACCCGTCCGCCAGGACCTCCGCCCCCTCCGGGGCTTCCCTGAGGGCCGGGAGCAGTTGGTCCTCCGCGCACGCGACCGACACCTCGTAGTGGCCCGGTTCGAAGCCGAAGTTGCCCGCCAGGCCGCAGCACCCGCCCGACAACCCGCCCCTCAGACCGGCGCGTTCCCGGAGCCTGCGGTCCGCCCCGTCGCCCAGCACCGCGTGCTGGTGACAGTGCGTCTGACCCGCCACCGGGCGGTCCAGTCGCGGCGGCTCCCATTCCGGCGCCAGAGCCTCCAGCGCCTCCGCGAACGTGCGCACCGACGCCGCGAGGCGCGCCGCCCTCGGGTCGTCCGGCAGCAGCTCCGGCAGGTCCGTCCTCAGCGTCGCCGCACACGAGGGCTCCAGCACGACCACCGGCCTGACACCGCCTCCAGAACCCGCACCCGCACCCGCCCCCTTCCCCTGCCCTTCCTGCCCTTCCCTCTCTCCCTCCATCACGTCCAACATCCGCCCCATCACCCTCCGCGCCGCCCCCAACTGCCCCGTCGACACATACGTCAGCCCGCAGCACACCCTCCCCCTCGGCAGCGTGACCCCCAGTCCCGCCGCCTCCAGGACCCTCACCGCCGCCCTGCCCACCTCCGGCGCCAGGTGGTCCGTGAACGTGTCCGGCCACAGCGTCAGGGCCGGCGGGCGCGCCGAGGCGCGTTCCGCGAACCAGGACGTGAAGGTGCGGTCCGCCACGCGCGGCATCGTGCGTTCCGGCGTCAGCCCCGCCCACCGCGCGGCGAACGGCAGCCCCAGCGCCGGGTTCAGCGCCCGGCCGAACAGGTCCAGCCAGTGCGGCAGCCTGCCCATCGTCCAGTGGGAGCGCGGTCTGCGCAGGAAGCCGAGCGGTCCCGCGTAGTGCCGGTCCAGGAACTCCGCCTTGTACGCGGCCATGTCGATGCCCACCGGGCAGTCGCTGCGACATCCCTTGCACGACAGGCACAGGTCCAGCGCCTCCCGCACCTCCTCCGAGCGCCAGCCGTCCGTGACGACCTCCCCGAGCGCCATCTCGTGCAGCAGTCGCGCCCGGCCCCGCGTCGAGTGCCGCTCCTCCCCCGTCGCCCGGTACGAGGGGCACATCACCCCCGGCCCCGTACTCGGGCCCTCCACGCGGCACTTGGCCACCCCCACGCAGCGTGCGGCCTCCCTCCCCACCCCGACCAGCGGCAGTCCGGTGAACCGCAGCCCCTCGTCGAGCCGGCGCGGCCGTACGAGCATCCCCGGGTTGAGGCCCCCGTCCGGGTCCCACACGTCCTTGACCGCGCCGAACAGGCCGACCAGCTCCTCCCCGTACATCTTCGGGAGCAGTTCGGCGCGCGCCTGCCCGTCGCCGTGCTCCCCGGAGAGCGAGCCGCCGTGGGCGACGACCAGGTCCGCCACCGCCTCCGAGAACCGGCGGAAGTGCCGTACCCCTTCCCCCGTCCACAGGTCGAAGTCGATCCGGACGTGCACACAGCCGTCCCCGAAGTGCCCGTACGGGACTCCCCGGAGTCCGAATTCGGCCAGCAGCGCGCGGAACTCACGGAGGTACGCGCCCAGTCGCGCCGGCGGTACCGCGCAGTCCTCCCACCCGGGCCAGGCCTCGCCCCCTCCCCCGGACCCCGTCCGGGAGGTGCCTCCGGGCATCCGCGTCGCCGTCCCCGCCGCGTCCTCCCGGATGCGCCACAGCGCCCGCTGCCCGGCGGGTTCGCGCACCACGGCCGCGTCGAGCGCGTCGGCCGCCCGGACGAGCCGCCGGGCCGCACCCTCCCCGTCCACCTCGCAGAACAACCACGCCCCACCCCGAGGCAACCCCGACACCCCACCCGGAGCCGACCCCCGTCCGCCGCCCCGGCCGCCTCCACCCCCGCCGCCGACCCCGCCCCGCACCAGATCCGCCGCCATCCCCTCCACCGTGAGCGGCCCGTACGCCAGCAGGCCCGCCGCCGCGTCCGCCGCCGCGCTCTCGTCCGCGTAGCCCAGCACCACGAGCACCGGCTCGGCGGGCAGCGGGACCAGGCGTACCGTCGCCTCCGTCACCACCCCGAGCGTGCCCTCGCTGCCGCAGAAGGAGCGGGCCATGTCCACGCCCCGCTCGGGCAGCAGCGCGTCGAGGGCGTATCCGGAGATCCGGCGCGGCAGCCCCTCCGGGTATCCGGTCCGCAGCAGTGCGAGGTTCCGGCCGACGAGGTCGAGGAGTCCGGGCGGCGCACCCCGCCCCTCCCGCCCCAGCGTCAACCTGTCGCCCCGGTACGTCATCACATCCAGCGAGCGCACGTTGTCCGCCGTGGTGCCCCAGGCGACCGAGTGCGCCCCGCACGCGTTGTTGCCGATCATGCCGCCGAGGGTGCAGCGGCTGTGGGTCGACGGGTCGGGGCCGAAGGTCAGCCCGTACGGGCGTGCCGCGTCCCTCAGCCGGTCGAGGACGAGCCCCGGCCGTACGACGGCGGTCCGTTCCTCGGGGTCCAGGGAGACCAGTCCGGCCATGTGCCGTGTGAGGTCGAGCACGACGCCGGTGCCGGTGGCCTGGCCTCCGATGGACGTGCCGCCGCCGCGCGCGACGACCGGTGTGCCGTGCGCCCGGCACACCTCAAGGACCGCCGCCACGTCGTCGGCGTCGCGCGGCGCGACCGTACCGGCAGGCACACGGCGGTAGTTGGAGGCGTCCATGGTCGTCAGGGCACGTGCCGTGGTCGAGAAGTCGACCTCCCCGGCGACGGCGGCCCTCAGTTCCGCGGCGAGTCGGGCTGTTTCCGGAGCCTGCTTCTCGTGTGTTCCCACAAGCCCAGGATGTCTCAGTCCTCGTCTCATCGGGCGGACATCCGGCGACCGGCCCCTTCACGACCCGATACTCTCCGCCTCGTGGCTGATATCCAGATTCCCGCTGACATCAAGCCCGCCGACGGCCGTTTCGGCGCGGGCCCCTCCAAGGTGCGTACGGAGGCGCTGGACGCCCTGGCCGCCACCGGCACCTCCCTCCTCGGCACCTCTCACCGCCAGGCTCCGGTCAAGAACCTGGTCGGCGAGGTACGTACCGGCATCCGTGACCTCTTCTCCCTCCCCGAGGGCTACGAGGTGATCCTGGGCAACGGCGGCTCCACCGCCTTCTGGGACGTCGCGACGCACGGTCTGATCGAGCACAAGTCGCAGCACCTCACCTTCGGCGAGTTCTCCTCCAAGTTCGCGAAGGCCGCCAAGCTGGCCCCGTGGCTGGCCGAGCCGACCGTGATCTCCTCCGACCCGGGCACCCACCCGGAGCCGGTGGCCGAGGCGGGCGTCGACGTCTACGCGTACACGCACAACGAGACCTCCACCGGTGTCGCCGCCCCGATCAAGCGGGTCGCCGGCGCCGACCCGGGCGCGCTCGTCCTGGTCGACGCGACCTCCGGCGCGGGCGGCCTCCCGGTCGACATCGCGGAGACGGACGTCTACTACTTCGCCCCGCAGAAGTCCTTCGCCGCCGAGGGCGGCCTGTGGCTGGCGGCCTTCTCGCCGGCCGCGCTGGAGCGGGCGCAGACGATCAAGGACTCCGGCCGGCACATCCCGGAGTTCTTCTCCCTGCCGACGGCGATCGACAACTCGCTCAAGAACCAGACGTACAACACCCCGGCGCTCTCGACCCTCTTCCTGCTCAACGAGCAGCTGAAGTGGATCAACGGCCAGGGCGGTCTGGACTGGGCCGTGGCCCGTACGAAGGAGTCCTCGGACGCGCTGTACGGCTGGGCCGAGGAGTCCAAGTACGCGACGCCGTTCGTCACGGACGCGGCGAAGCGCTCGCAGGTCATCGGCACGATCGACTTCGCGGACGAGATCGACGCGGCCGCGGTCGCGAAGGTGCTGCGCGCGAACGGCATCGTCGACACGGAGCCGTACCGCAAGCTGGGCCGCAACCAGCTGCGGATCGCGATGTTCCCGGCGATCGACCCGGCGGACGTGCGCGCCCTGACGGCCTGCATCGACTACGTCATCGAGAAGCTGTAACCCCCGCTTCCCGCTCACCGCACGAAGGGCCCGGCCCCGGACACCGTCCGGGGCCGGGCCCTTCGGCTGTCTCCCTACCGCCTTCTTCGCTACTCCTCGCTACTCCTCGCTGATCCTGGCTACTTCCGCAGCAGACGCTTGATGCCCACGACGAGGACGGTGGCGCCGGCGAGGACGAGGAAGCCGGTGGTGACGCTGCCCTTTCCGGCGTCGGCGGGGGCCGCGCCCGACGGGGACGTCGGCGCGCCACCCGGACCCCGCGTCGGCTTTCCCGAGGGGTTTCCGGTGCCCGGCTGCCCGGACCGTTCCACCCGCAGGACCCGGCTGTTGCGGCCCTCCGAGCCGAACATGAGGGCCGAACCGTCTCTCGTGTACGTCACCGACTCCGCCTGCCCCTGGAACGGGGCCCCGACCGCCGTGCCGTCGTCACCGAGGCTGCCGCCGCCCGGGCCGCCCGCCTTCCAGGCGTACTCCTTCGCGCTGAAGTAGCCGCGCAGGACCAGTCTGTCGCCGTCCGGCGAGAACGCGCCGTCGGTCACCCACGGCACCTCGTCGACCCGCCGGAAGACGTTCGTCCCCGACGAGGAGAGCCGCTCGGGGCCCGCGTACAGCCCGCCGCCGTCCTCGTTCTTGCTGGCGATGTACACCCGGCCGGTCTTCGGATGGACCATCAGCGCCTCGGCGTTGCGCGGGCCGTCGGCGTACTTCACGACGTACTGCTTCGCCGTCACCGTCCGGTCCCCGAGCGTCTTCGGCTCGGGGAAGCGGTAGATCCAGACGTGGTCCCAGGAGCCGTCGAGGTTGTCACCGATGTCCCCGACGTAGATGTCGCCGTCCGGTCCGACCGCGATGGCCTCCATGTCCCGGGGGGTGCCGACCCCCTTCATGGTCAGGGTCGCGACCGTCTTTCCCGTACGGGAGTCGATTCCGTAGATCAGGGGTGCGTCCTGGTCGTTGTGCGTCCAGTAGATCCCGGGGTGGGCCCGGCTCGCGGCGAGGCCGCTCGACTCGGTGACCCGGGAGTCCTCGATGGTGAAGTCCCGGTCGGGCTCCTGCCCTTCGGCATGGGCGAGACCGACCGGGAGCAGCACCAGGGCCGCCGCCGCGCCGAGAGCACACAGAGCAGATCGCATGGGCTCAAGCCTGCCACGGCGCGGCGGCCCCGGCCCGGTCCCCCGACCCTGAAAACTCCCTTGACCTGCCCTGAAGCCGATGTCAGGGTCGCGGCCGTGATCACCTCCGGCTCGCAGCCCTCCGCCGCCCCGCAGACCTCCGCCTCTCCGGCCTCCTCCTCGTCTCCCTCTTCCTCTTCCTCTTCCTCCGCCCCGCAGACCTTCTCCGCTCCCGACGGCACGACGCTCGCGTACCACGTGTCCGGCTCCGGTGCCCCGCTCCTCTGCCTCCCCGGCGGACCGTTCCAGAACTCCGCCTATCTGGGCGACCTCGGCGGGCTGAGCGCCCACCGCCGGCTGATCCGGCTCGACCTCCGGGGCACGGGCGCGTCCGCCGTGCCGGAGGACCCGGCCTCGTACCGCTGCGACCGCCTCGTCGAGGACGTGGAGGCGCTGCGCGCGCACCTGGGCCTGGAGACGGTCGACCTGCTCGGGCACTCGGCGAGCGCGAACCTCGCGGCGCTGTACACGGCCCGGTACCCGGAGCGGGTGGCCCGGCTGGTCCTCGTCGCGCCGGGCACGGCGGCGGTCGGGCTCGACACGAGCGCGGAGGTACGGAAGGCCACGGCGCGGCTGCGGAGCGGGGAGTCGTGGTTCGGCCCGGCGTACGAGGCCCTGGAGCGGCTCTCGACGAACAGCGGTTCGGCCGAGGACGTCCAGGCGGTGACGCCGTTCTTCCACGGCACCTGGGACGACGCGGCGCGGGAGTTCCAGGCCGCGAGCGGCCGGCAGCGGAACAAGGACGCGGCCGCGGTCTACGGGAGCGAGGGTGCCTACGATCCGGCGGCCACGCGCGCGGTGCTGGCGGAGTTCGGGCGGCCGGTGCTCGTCGTGGCCGGGGAGTTCGACGCGAACACGCCCGTGCCGACGGCGACCGCGTACGCGGAGCTGTTCCCGAAGGCCGAGCGGTCCGGGCTGGTGGTCCTCGCGGGGGCGGGTCACTTCCCGTGGCACGACGACGCGGAGGGACTCGTGACGGCGGTGGCGGCGTTCCTGGAGGGCTGAGGCCGAGGGGCTGAGACCGAGGAGCTGACGCCGAGGGGCAGGCCTCAGGGCCCCTCCGAAGGCCTCGGCGCACGCGTGCCCGTGTCCCGGATCACGTCGAGGTCCGGGACACCGTCCGCGATGATGTGACCATGCGTTTTCTGTTCGTCGGCGACAGCATGACCATCGGACGCGCCGGCGACTGGACCTGGCGCTACCGCATGTGGCGGCACCTGGAGTCCGTACTCCCCGGCGGGTACGAGATCGTCGGCCCGCGCACCGGTCTTTACGACCCCGCCGCCGACGCCCCGGCCTCGGTGGCGTACGCCGACCCCGCGTTCCCCGACCCGGCCCGCCGGCACCTGGCCGGCTGGGGCGAGGGCTGGCTGCACATGGCGCCGGTGATCGGCGGGACCGTCACGGAGACCGGGGCCGACGTGCTGCTCGTCTCGCTCGGTCTGATCGACCTCGGTTTCTACACCAACAGCACGCAGACCGAGGAGAACGTCCGGGCGTTCGTCGCGGCCGCCCGCACCGCGAACCCGCACGTCAAAGCCGTGCTCCTGCCGGTGATACCCAATGTCCGCGCCGGCTACGACGCCCCCTTCGCGGCCGAGTGCGCGCGCTTCAACGAACTGCTCGCGAAGGCGGTCGCCGACCTGGACACGGCCGCCTCGCCGCTGCTGCTCGCGACGGTCCCGGAGTCGTACGACCTCGGAGCCGACACGTACGACGGCACCCACCCCGGCCCCAGCGGGGAACACAAGCTGGCCGCCGCCTTCGCCGACGCGATGCACCAGGCGTGGGGGCTGGGCGGCCCGTACTCCCCCTGAGACGTGCCGCTCCCGTCAGGCCGCCCGGGTCAGCCGGTTCGCGAAGGTGGAGAGGGTGTACGTGCCGACGCCGAGGACGACCTCCAGGGCGTTGCGGCGGGTGTAGCCGGCCTTCGCGAAGGCGGCGAGGTCCTCGTCGCTCACCGCCCCGGAGGAGGCGAGGACCCGGAGGGTGAACGTCCGGACGGCGGCGAGGCGTTCGGCGTCGGGCGCCGGACCGAGGGCGGCCATCTTGGCCTCGTGCATGTCGACGCAGAGGTGGCACTGATGGCGTTCGGCGACGGTCAGGACGACGGTCTCGCGGGAGTGCGGGTCGAGGGTGGTGGACTCGAAGATCGCGCTGAGCTTGAGGAAGCCGTCGAGGGTCTCCGGGGACTCCTTGAGGAGGGCGACGGCGGCGGCGGTACGGGCGGACATGTCGAGCGGTGCGGACAAGGCGGTTCCCCCTGAGTAGAATGGACAACATGGTTGACCATGTCGCTGGAGAAAACGTAAACCAGGTTGTCGATACTGGCAAGGGGGTACGCCCGGAAGCACCCGCGAGCGACGCGCCCGGGTACGACGCCCCCGGGTACGAACTGCCCCTGCTCCTCTTCGGCGGCTTCCGCACCCTGATCGACCGCCTGCACGCCCGCCTGGCCGCGGAGGGCCACCCCGACATGCGCCCGGCGCACGGCTTCGCCATGCAGGCGGTCGGCAGCCGGGGAGCCACCGCCAGCGAGATCGGCCGCCGTCTCGGCGTCTCCAAGCAGGCCGCCGGCAAGACCGTCGACCGGCTGCTCGCCCTCGGATACGCCGACCGCGCCGACGATCCCACCGACGCCCGCCGCAAACTCGTCCGCCTCACCCCGCGCGGCTTCGACGCCCTCGCCCGCTCGGCGGCGATCTTCGACGAACTGAGGGCGGAGTGGGTCGCGGCGCTCGGGGCGGACCGCGTCCGCGACCTGGAGGGCGCCCTGCGGAACGTCGTCCCCGCGGAGACGGCGTTCCGCCTGGACGCCACGAGCTGGCTGGGCACGCCCTGACCCTTACGGGACCCGGGCGCACCCTGCCCCGCCCCGGCCCTCACGGACACGGGGTCACCGGGCTCGGCCCGACCCTTACGGGCCCGGAACCACCCTGAGCCACCCCGACCCGCCCCGGCCCCTACGGGATCACCAGGCGAAGGCCTCCGGCGACGGACCCGGGCCCGGGAAGATCTCGTCCAGACCGGCCAGCAGTTCCTCGCTCAGCTCCAGCTCCAGCGCCCGCAGCGCGCCGGCGAGCTGCTCGGGGGTGCGGGGGCCGACGATCGGGCCCGTCACGCCCGGCCGGGTGAGCAGCCAGGCGAGGGCGGTCTCGCCGGGCGCGAGGCCGTGCTTGTCGAGCAGGTCCTCGTAGGCCTGGAGCTTGGCCCGGGAGGCCGGGTCGGCGAGGGTGGCCGCCGCGCGTCCCTCCGTACGGCGCTTGCCCTCGGCCTCCTTCCTCAGGACCCCGCCGAGGAGGCCGCCGTGCAGCGGCGACCAGGGGATGACGCCGAGGCCGTACTCCTGCGCGGCCGGGATGACCTCCATCTCGGCGCGCCGCTCGAAGAGGTTGTAGAGGCACTGCTCGCTGACGAGGCCGACGGAGCCGCGCCGGGCGGCGGTCTCGTTGGCCTGGGCGATCTTGTAGCCGGGGAAGTTCGAGGAGCCCGCGTAGAGCACCTTGCCCTGCTGGATGAGGACGTCGACCGCCTGCCAGATCTCCTCGAAGGGAGTCGTGCGGTCGATGTGGTGGAACTGGTAGACGTCGATGTAGTCGGTGCCGAGGCGCTTGAGGCTGGCCTCGACGGCGCGGCGGATGTTCAGCGCCGAGAGCTTGTCGTGGTTGGGCCAGGCCTCGCCGTCGGCGCCCATGTTCCCGTAGACCTTGGTGGCGAGGACGGTCCGGTCGCGGCGGCCGTCGCCCTTCGCGAACCAGGAGCCGACGATCTCCTCGGTGCGGCCCTTGTTCTCGCCCCAGCCGTAGACGTTGGCGGTGTCGAAGAAGTTGAGTCCGGCGTCCAGCGCCGCGTCCATGATCGCGTGGCTGGTGGGTTCGTCGGTCTGAGGTCCGAAGTTCATCGTGCCGAGGACGAGGCGGCTGACCTTGAGTCCGGTGCGTCCGAGCTGCGTGTACTCCATGGGAGTCAAGCCAACTGCTTCGAGCGCACTCGAAGCAAGGGACTTCCCACGGGGTGGCAGGGTCCGGCTGCGCGGGTCCTCCGGCTGTGCGGGGCTCCGGCTACGAGCGGGCTACTGGCCGGCCAGCGACGTCACCGCGATGATCGCGAACATCAGTACGAGCACGCCGGCCATGATTCGGTTACGGGTCTTCGGGTCCACCCGACGAGGTTAACCCGACTGCCCCCCGGCTCTCTCAAGGGGCCAGGCTCCGACGGTCTCGTACCGGGGCTGCTCGCCCCGCACCCCGCTCACCGGCAGGTCCGACCGGACGAGGGCCAGTTCTCCGGCCTCCCAGCGGGCCCCCTCGAAGCCGGCCAGTTCGTCGAGGAACGGGTGCAGGTCCACTCCCTCCCCGCGGGCGCGGCCGAGTGTCAGATGCGCCTGGTAGCGGCGGTGCTCCTCCATCGGCACCCCGGACCTGCGCGCGGCGGCGTCGGCGCGCTCGGCCAGCAGCCGCAGCTCGTCCAGGTCCCCCGCGACCCCGGTCCACAGCGCGCGCCGCCCGAAGTGCCCGCCGCCGTGGAGCCGCAGCGGGAACGGCGGGGTGCGGTGCGCGGCCCTCGCGAGCCGTACGCCCAGCTCGGGCAGCACCTCCTCCTCGACCTCCCCCATGAAGGCGAGCGTGAGGTGCCAGCCGGGCCGCGAGGTCCAGCGGAGCCCGTCGGCCCCGGGCAGCCGGTGCAGGCGGTCGACGACGCGTCCGAGCTCGGTCAGCCGCTCCGGGGGCGGCAGGACCGCGGCGAAAAGCCTCATGGGGGAAGTCTGGCAGTGCCGGGCCCCGCGAGCCCGGCATGATCCGAACAGGCAGGCGCTAGCCTCGCGGGCATGAAGATCACCATTCGGAAGGGCGGGGCGGACGACCTCCCCGCGATACTCGGCGTGCTGGACAGCGCGGTCGTGTGGCTGAACGCCAAGGGGATCACCGCGCAGTGGGGGACCGAGCCGTTCTCCGGGCGCCCCAAGGCCGTGAAGCAGGTCGAGGACACCATGGCCGCGGGCGATCCGTGGATCGCCGAGATCGACGGCGTACCGGCGGGGACGATGACGCTGACCCCGCACCCGGGGCAGTACATCACTCCGGCGGACGAGCCCGAGGTGTACGTACGGCTGCTCGCGACCGACGCGCGGTTCCACGGTCACGGCGTCGGCGCGGCGCTGCTCGCGCACGCGGTGGAGGAGACCCGGCGGCAGGAGGTGTCGCTGCTGCGGGTGGACTGCTTCGCGGGCAGCGAGGGCCGTCTGATCGCGTACTACGAGGGCCAGGGATTCACCCGTACGGAACCGTTCACGGTCGGCGACTGGCCGGGACAGGTACTGGAGCGACGGGTCTGAGCCACGACGGCGGAGGACCGGAGGCGGGGGTACGCGACGGAAGGCCGGGGGGCGCGGCGGAAGGCCAGGGGGCCGGGGACGCGGCGGAAGGCCAGAGGGCCGGGGTTACGCAGCAGGGGCGGGCCCCGTAAAGAGCCCGCCCCCGCCCCACGACACGACTACGCCGTCACGCCGCCGTAGCCAGCCGTTCCCGCGCCACGAACCGCACCTGCGGGTGTCCGTGCCGCCAGGCCCACGCGACCTTGAGGCCGCCGACCCGGGCGAGGACCAGGCCCACGACGACCGCCGCCGCGAGCGAGATCACGCCGCCCGTGGCGAAGCCGACGCGGGCGCCGTACGTGTCGGTGACCCAGCCGAGGAGCGGCGCGCCGATCGGCGTGCCACCGGCGAAGACCATCATGTAGAGGCTCATGACACGGCCCCGCATGGCGGGGTCGGTCGCCATCTGGACGGCCGAGTTCGCGGTGATGTTCACCGTGAGGCCGATCATGCCGATCGGTACGAGCAGCAGCGCGAACAGCCAGAACGTCGGCGACAGCGCCGCCGCGATCTCCAGGACGCCGAAGACTCCCGCAGCGACCACCAGCATCCGCAGCCGGGTGGAGCCGCGCCGGGCCGCCGCGAGGGCGCCGACGAGCGAGCCGGCCGCCATCAGGGTGTTGAGGAAGCCGTACGTGCCGGCCCCGACGTGGAAGACGTCCCCGGAGAAGGCGGTGAGCCAGATCGGGAAGTTGAACCCGAAGGTGCCGATGAAGCCGACGAGGACGATCGGCCAGATCAGGTCCGGCCGCCCGGCCACGTACCGCAGGCCCTCCCGCAGCTGGCCCTTGCCGCGCGGGGCGCGCTCCACCTTGTGGAGTTCGCTGGTCCGCATGAGCAGGAGGCTCACGAGGGGGGCGAGGAAGGACAGGCCGTTGAGGAGGAAGGCCCAGCCGCTGCCGACCCCGGCGATGAGGACACCGGCGACGGCGGGACCGATGAGCCGCGCGGACTGGAAGTTCGCGGAGTTCAGCGAGACGGCGTTCCGGAGCTGCTTCGGGCCGACCATCTCGGAGACGAAGGTCTGCCGGGCCGGGTTGTCGACGACCGTGACCATGCCGAGCAGGAAGGCGATCAGGTAGACGTGCCAGACCTGGATGCTGCCGGAGAGGGTGAGGACGGCGAGCGCGATGCCGCAGAGTCCGAGGGCGGCCTGGCTGACGAGCAGCAGGCGCCGCTTCGGGTAGCGGTCGGCGATGACGCCGCCGTAGAGGCCGAAGAGCAGCATCGGCAGGAACTGCAGGGCGGTCGTGATGCCGACGGCGGCGGCCGAGCCGGTGAGGCTCAGGACCAGCCAGTCCTGGGTGATGCGGGCCATCCAGGTGCCGGTGTTGGAGACGATGGCACCGGTGAAGAACAGCCGGTAGTTACGAATCCTGAGCGAGGAGAAGGTTTCCCCCCGCCCACGGGTCTTGAGGGTGGGTTGGTGGACGGGTGCGGAGTCTGCTCCGGGTCCCGTACTCAAAGTGCGTCGCCTCCTTGGCGCGGGGATTACAGGTGGGCGAGCTTCTCCAGGACCGGGGCGGCGGCGCGCAGCTTGGCCCATTCGTCCTCGTCCAGTCCCTCGGCGAGGGAGGCCAGCCAGGCGTTCCGCTTGCGGCGGGACTCCTCGAGCATGGCTTCGGCCTGCTCGGTCTGGCTGACCACCTTCTGCCGGCGATCGTCGGGGTGCGGCTCCAGCCGGACCAGTCCCTTGGCTTCGAGCAGCGCGACGATGCGGGTCATCGACGGAGGCTGGACGTGCTCCTTGCGGGCCAGTTCGCCGGGGGTGGCGGAGCCGCAGAGCGCGAGGGTGCCGAGCACCGACATCTCGGTGGGGCTCAGCGACTCGTCGACGCGCTGGTGCTTGAGGCGGCGGCCCAGTCGCATGACGGCGGAGCGGAGCGCGTTCACGGCCGCGGCGTCGTCGGCGGTGCCGTGGGACAGGTCAGGCATGTTTGTTAGCCTAACTCATTACTCTGCCTAAATACCAACGGGAACACGCCGACGTAGCGCGCATCACACCCGTATATCCCCGCACGCGCGTGAACCTGGCACTCGCAGGTCACGCTTCGGCATCCATGTATCACCCAAATGAGTGAGTCGGATCCGGAAAGTGACGCAAAGAGGCACCCGCTGCCCCGACCCTGAACGGCATGGGATCGACAGTGCTCAGCCTGCGCATCGACAGTGAGCTGCTCGACCGGCTCAAGAGTCACGCCGCGAAAAGAGGAATGAGCGTCCAGGACTATGTCGTCCGGACGCTCATTCGGGAGGACTTCGACGAACGGTTCAAGACCGCCGTCGAGGAGACGCAGAAGTTCTACGGGGAAGGCGGGGCACCCGGGCCCGAAGGGGCCCGGGACCCGGATCACGTGAGGCCGAGCGCCGGCATCGCGTAGTAGAAGACGAAGACCGCCGACACGATGTACATGGCCACCGGGACCTCACGGCCCCGACCGGCCGCCAGCCGCAGCACGCTGAAGCTGATGAAGCCGATACCGATGCCGTTGGTGATCGAGTACGTGAACGGCATCATCACCATGGCGAGGAACGCCGGCACCGCGATCGTGAAGTCGCTCCAGTCGATGTCCTTGACCGAACCGGCCAGGATCAGGAAGCCGACCGCGAGCAGCGCGGGCGTGGCCGCCTGCGACGGGACCATCGTCGCCAGCGGCGTGAGGAACAGCGCCACCGAGAACAGCGCACCCGTCACCACCGAGGCGAGACCCGTACGGGCCCCCTCGCCGACGCCCGCCGTGGACTCCACGAAGCAGGTGGTGGCCGACGAGGAGGTCGCGCCGCCGGAGGCGACGGCCAGGCCGTCGACGAGCAGGACCTTGTTGATGCCGGGGAAGTTGCCGTCCCTGTCGATCAGCTTGGCCTCGTCGCCGACGCCGAGGATCGTGCCCATCGCGTCGAAGAAGCAGGACAGCAGCACGGTGAAGACGAAGAGGACGCCGGTCAGCAGGCCGACCTTCTCGAAGCCGCCGAAGAGGCTGACCTCGCCGACCAGCCCGAAGTCGGGCGAGGCGACCGGGTTGCCCGGCCACTCCGGGGTGGTCAGACCCCAGGACGGGACGGTCGCGACCGCGTTGATGACCATCGCGACGATCGTCATGACGACGATCGAGATGAGGATCGCGCCCGGCACCTTGCGGATGATCAGGGCGAGGGTGAGGAGCGTGCCCAGGATGAAGACCAGGACCGGCCAGCCGGTGAGGTGACCGTCGCCGCCCAGCTGGAGCGGGACGGTGGTGTGCGCGGCGTCGGGGATGCGGGAGACGAAGCCCGAGTCGACGAGACCGATCAGCATGATGAAGAGGCCGATGCCGATCGCGATGCCCTTGCGCAGGCCGACCGGAACCGCGTTCATCACGCGCTCGCGCAGACCGGTCGCGACCAGCAGCATCACGACGATGCCGGCGAGGACGACCATGCCCATGGCGTCCGGCCAGGACATCTTCGGCGCGAGCTGGAGGGCGACGACCGTGTTGACGCCGAGGCCGGCGGCGAGGGCGATCGGGACGTTGCCGATGACGCCCATGAGGAGCGTCGAGAAGGCCGCCGTCAGGACGGTGGCGGTGACGAGCTGGCCGCTGTCGAGCTGGTGCCCGTACATGTCCTTGGCGCTGCCGAGGATGATCGGGTTCAGCACGATGATGTAGGCCATCGCGAAGAAGGTGGCGAAGCCGCCACGGATCTCGCGGGCGACGGTCGAGCCGCGCTCCGAGATCTTGAAGTAGCGGTCGAGGCCGGAGCCCGGCTCCTGGGGAGCGGAGGGCTCGTCGGGCATGGCCTTGGCGGTGGCCGTGGTGCTCATGGGGTGGGTCCTCTTCGGAGAGTCCGTTTTGGCGGTTCATACGAAGGAAACCCGCCAGAGGCAAACCGTTTCAGTATGAACACATGAACGAGCGAGCGTCCATCTCCGCGCGTAGACACCCGAAAGCGCGGCCTAAACTGAGCCCCATGGCGAAGTGGACACCGAAGCACGAGGCACCCGAGCCCCTGGAAGGGCCCGTCGTCGCCACCATCACCGGCGGAACGATCCTGTGGTTCGTCCTCTTCCTCGTCCAGGTCCCCTTCTACGGCTGGTTCGACGACCGGGACCTGACCTGGTGGGTGTGGACCTGCCTGGCCGGAGCCGGCCTGGGCCTGATCGGCATCTGGTACGTACGGGGGCGGGACGCGGCGATCAAGCGCCACGAGGCGGCGCGGGCGGCGGAAGCGGCGGGAGCGCCCGGGGCGGGGCGGGTGACCGAGGCCGGGACCGGAGCCGAGGCCGGGACCGGGCCCCGGCCCGGGACCGGGACCGAGGCCGAGACCGGGGACAACCCCGAGACGCCCGGCCGCGCGTAGCACCGGGGTGCGCCCGCGAGCCGGGGGCGCGTAGAACCAGGGGACGATTCGTCTCCTCCCCCGGTCTGATCTTCGCCCTTCTCGGCAGGTGAACGCCCCGAACCGGTCGTACCGTCGAAAACATGACGCAGCAGGCGAAGATCGACACGGGTGGCGGCGAGACGGCCGAAAAGGGGCCACCCGTGGTCCACCGGGCCGCCGGGCTCACCTCCGCCGAGGTCGCCGAGCGCGTCGCGCGCGGTGAGGTGAACGACGTACCCGTACGGAGTTCCCGCTCGACCCCGGACATCGTCCGCGCCAACGTCTTCACCCGCTTCAACGCGATCATCGGCGTGCTGTGGGTGATCATGCTCGCCGTCGCGCCGATCCAGGACAGCCTCTTCGGCTTCGTGATCATCGCCAACACCGGCATCGGCATCATCCAGGAACTCCGCGCCAAGAAGACCCTCGACGGGCTCGCCGTCATCGGCGAGGCGAAACCGACCGTGCGGCGCGACGGAGTGGCCGCGGAACTCTCCACCTCCGAGATCGTCCTCGGGGACCTCATCGAGCTGGGCCCCGGCGACAAGGTCGTCGTCGACGGCGAGGTCGCCGAGGCCGACAGCCTGGAGATCGACGAGTCGCTGCTCACCGGCGAGGCCGACCCCGTCGTGAAGAAGCGCGGCGACCGGATGATGTCCGGCTCGTTCGTCGTCGCGGGCGGCGGCGCGTTCACCGCGACCAAGGTCGGCCGGGAGGCGTACGCGGCGCAGCTCGCCGAGGAGGCGTCCCGCTTCACGCTCGTCCACTCCGAACTGCGTACGGGCATCTCCACGATCCTGAAGTACGTGACGTGGATGATGATCCCGACGGCGCTCGGGCTGGTGATCAGCCAGCTGGTCGTCAAGGACGACAACTTCAAGGACGCCATCGCCCGCACGGTCGGCGGCATCGTGCCGATGATCCCCGAGGGCCTCGTCCTGCTCACCTCGGTCGCGTTCGCGATCGGTGTCGTACGACTGGGCCGCAAGCAGTGCCTCGTGCAGGAGCTGCCGGCCATCGAGGGCCTCGCCCGGGTCGACGTCGTCTGCCTCGACAAGACGGGCACGCTCACCGAGGGCGGCATGGACGTCACGGAGCTCCGGCCGCTGGGCGGCGCGGACGAGGCGTACGTACGGAAGGTGCTGGGGGCGCTCGGCGAGTCCGACCCGCGCCCGAACGCCTCCCTCCAGGCGATCATCGACGCCTACCCGGAGACGGTGGAGTGGCGGTGCACGGAGTCGCTGCCGTTCTCCTCCGCCCGCAAGTACAGCGGGGCGTCCTTCAGCGAGGGCGACGGCGAGAACTCGACCTGGCTGCTCGGCGCGCCCGACGTCCTCCTGAAGTCCGGCGACCCGACGCTCACGGAGATCGACCACCTCAACGAGCAGGGGCTGCGGGTCCTCCTCCTCGCCCGTACGGTCCACGAGCTCGACAGCTCCGAGGTCGCCGCCGACGCCCGCCCCACCGCGCTCGTCGTCCTCGAACAGCGGCTGCGGCCGGACGCCGCCGACACGCTCGCCTACTTCGCCGACCAGAACGTCGCGACGAAGGTCATCTCCGGTGACAACGCGGTCTCGGTGGGCGCGGTGGCCGCGAAGCTCGACATGGCGGGCGCGGAGAACACGGTGGACGCGCGGAAGCTGCCCTCCGACCGGGAGGGGATGGCGAAGGTCCTCGACGAGAACGCGGTCTTCGGCCGGGTCACCCCGCAGCAGAAGCGGGACATGGTGGCGGCGCTCCAGTCCCGCGGGCACACCGTCGCCATGACGGGCGACGGCGTCAACGACGTCCTCGCCCTCAAGGACGCGGACATCGGCGTCTCGATGGGCTCGGGCTCGGAGGCGACGCGGGCGGTGGCGCAGATCGTCCTGCTGAACAACAGCTTCGCGACGCTGCCGTCGGTGGTGGCGGAGGGCCGCCGGGTCATCGGCAACATCACCCGGGTCGCGACGCTCTTCCTCACGAAGACGGTCTACTCGGTCCTCCTGGCGGTCCTGGTGGTCTGCTCCCAGGTGGAGTACCCCTTCCTCCCCCGCCACCTCACGCTGCTCTCCACCCTCACGATCGGCGTACCGGCCTTCTTCCTGGCGCTCGCCCCGAACAAGGAACGGGCCAGGCCGAACTTCGTCCGCAGGGTGATGCGGTACGCGATCCCCGGCGGCGTCATCGCGGCGGCGGCCACCTTCGCGACGTATCTGCTGGCCCGCCACTACTACACGGGCCCGGACGCCCTGGGCGCCGAGACCAGCGCGGCCACCCTCACCCTCTTCCTGGTCTCGATGTGGGTCCTGGCGATCATCGCCCGCCCGTACACGTGGTGGCGGGTGGCCCTGGTCGCCACGATGGGCGGCGCGTTCCTCCTGGTCCTGGCCGTCCCGTGGCTCCAGAACTTCTTCGCACTGAAACTGGTGGGCGTGACGATGCCGTGGACGGCGGTCGCGATCGCGGCGGCGGGCGGCGCGCTCCTGGAGGTGGCGTACCGCTGGGTGAGCCGGAGGTTCCCGGCATAAGCCCCGGCGGACCGATCCCCGGCGGCAAGCTCTCTGCCGAGCCGTCCGAGTCCCCGCTAAGGTGGCCGATCGCCCGGCGGGTCGGGAGCGACCCTCCTGGGCATGACGCGCTGGACCGTTCTGGCCGGCGCCCATCAGAACACCGGGTCCACGCAGGCGTACAAGATCCAGGCGTACGACATGGAGACGGGAAGACCGCGTAACGAGCGCTCGGTCCCCGGGGCGCAGGAGTGCGGCATCGCTGCCGAGATCGTCGTCTGCTCCCACGGTGACAGCATCTCGGCGTGGAGCCTGGAGGGACTCTCCCCCCTGTGGACCGTTCCATCGGACCGGGTCCTGCTCCCCTCGCCGAAGGGATCGCCGTCACAGAACGTCTACGTCGTGAAGAAGACCGAGTCCGGCCTGCCCACGGAGGTCGGCGAGATCAGCCAGGGCGACGGCCACCTCGTCTGGCGCAAGGACGTCCCCAAGGGCACCGACTTCGCCACGGTGTCCGGTGAGGGCTTCCTTTACTTCCTCACCTACCGGGGAGGCGTGACGAAACTCGTCCGGCTCGACCCGGAGCGAGGGGGCGAGACGACGACGGACCTGGCGGTCCCCGAACGCATGCTGGACATCGTCGGCGAGGTCTTCTACAGCCATCGCGGCGGCGTCATCAGCGCGTACGACATCGCCACCGGCCGGCGCCTGTGGTCCTCCAGCACGCTCCACCACCGCTTCTCCGCCCCGACGGTGGAGGGCGACCGGATCCACTTCACCACCCAGGACGGCACCGTCATCGCCCTGGACCGCCACAGCGGCGGCGCGCTGTGGCAACAGCGCCCTCCGCAAGGCGGATCCGAACCGGGCCCATCGGGCAGACTCACCCCGCTCATCCCTGCCCCCGTAGTGCTCGGCGACATCATCGTCGCACCGGCCTACCAGGCCTGGATCCACTCCTTCCTCGCGCCGCCGACCGTCACGGCCCCTCGGTCCACGCCCCCTCGGACGGCGGCTCCGTCCACCGCGGCGGCCGGATGAGTCAGCCGCCGCTGGGGCGTCACACCGGCTCGCCCAGCCGCCGCACGCGCAGTACGGCGGTCAGCATCGGGAGGGTGAACTCGCCGTCGGCGGTCTCCGGCCGGCTCGCGAGGAATGCGCGCATCCGGGCGAGCGTGGCCTCGCGTTCCGGTTCCGGCATGACCAGCATTCCCAACGAGGGGATCATCGTGATGGGCGACCCCGAGGGCAACGAGTTCTGCCTGGACTGAGGGCGGGGGCGCGCGTCGCGGTCCCGGTGACATCACTCAGGGCCGCGACGTGCACGCGCTCACCGCGGTTTGAGTAGCGCTACTCAGGTGGGCAGGGGACGGCCGGCCGCACGATGGGACCGGCCGCGAAACGGCGCGACCGAACCGTCCAGGAGGAACCGACCCATGCGAGACAACCGCCCCCGCGCAGCCGTCCGGCTCACGTTCGCCAACCCCGTCTCGCTGGTGTACCTGACGGTCGTGGCTTCGCTTCCCCTGCTGGTCAGCCCGTGGACCGAGGGCCAGGCCTTCGCGGACGTCTGGCTCGCCATGGCCACCGCGCCCAGTAGCCTGCTCCTGCTGCTGCCCGACGCGATGACCGGCCTCTCGGGCTGGGCGACCGCGTACCACTACACGGCGCTGGTCCTCTCCGCGCTGATCAACGCCTTCCTCCTCGGCCTTGCCTACCGGGCCCTTCGGGGGAACCCGGCTCGGCAGGGCCTCACCGCCTGACCGCTCAGTCGAACCAGCGGTCCCGCGCCAGTTCCGCCGTGCGGGACGGGTCCTCCAGGAGGGCCGCCACCTCGAAGCGGCGGGGCCATTGGCCCGAGGCCCAGGCCAGGCCCGCCGCCACGCCTTCCAGGGTGGACGCGTGGACCACCCCGTCCGGGGTGCGGCGCCAGTCGAGTTCCGTGCCCGCCGCCCTCAGTTCCTCGTGCTCGACGTACGTCGACGGGGTCGCCGCGCCCAGCAGCGTACGCACCGGCTCCGGCACCTCGTGCTCCTCGCCCGTCGTCGTGACCTCCGCCTCGACCGTCTCGCTCAGGCACCGCACCTGGAACAGTTCCGCCAGGTCCGCCGCCCTCGACGGCGACACCGGCAGCAGCGGCAGGCCGCCCGCGAGCGGCAGGAGGTCCGGGGCGTCCGCCACCAGGGCCTCCGCCGCGTCGACCACCACGACGGCGCCGTCCACGACCGCCCTCAGGTCGTCCGGGAGCGTCACCTGGTCCGGGTCCAGGTCCGCCAGCGCCGTGTACAGGGCGTGCAGTTGCGGCGCCGTCACCTCGCGGGACGGATCCGCCAGGCGGCCAAGCAGCTCCGCCGCCCCTCCCGGTTCGTCCAGGAGCGCCGTGACCGTCGTGCGGACGCCCAGCGCCCTCAGGACCTGCTCGTCCTCGAAGCCGGTCGCGTCGGCGGGGTCGTACAGCCCGGTCAGGAGCGGGTCGCCGCCCGCCGCGCGGAGGCCCGCCGGGCGGCGGCCGTCCAGGACCGGGTGGTCCCGCAGCCACCACGCCGTGTACGAGCGGACCGTCTCCGTCGTCCCGTCCGGCAGCAGCACCCGTACGGGCTGGGTCAGGGCGTCCCTCAGGGGCGGCTGCGCCAGCAGCGCCAGCGCCTGCGGCCAGGCGTCGTCGTCGACCAGGTCCAGGTCCCGTACGGCCACGATCTCCGTCGCCACCGGCGGCACCGGCGACTCCGGCAGCCGGTCGAGGACGTCCTCGCACCACACGTCGACCGCGTCGAGGAGCCCCGCGTCGTCGGGCTCCGGGTAGTCGCCCTCGCGCGGTTCGACCTCGTCCGGGTCGAGGAGCAGATCGGTCGCCCGTACCAGTGCGAAGGTGGCCAGCACCCCGCAGGCCGCGAGGGGCTGTTCGCCCCAGCGGGCGGCCAGTTCGGCTTCCACGTAAGCGAGTTCGTCCTCCCGCATCACGGCGGCGAAGGCCGAGCCCGGCATCACCAGCTCGCCCGCCGGGGCGAGTTCGCCGTCCTCGTCGGGGAGGGCGAGGGCGCCGAGCCACGGCTCGTCGCCCGGGTCGAGCTCCGCGTCCCGTACGAGCGCGAGGACCGTGTCGACGAGTTCGTCCGCGTCCAGCGCGTCCGCGTCCTCGTCCCAGATCTCGCCCGCGTCGAGGGAGCCCGCGACCGCCGCCCGCACCTGCGGGGTCGTCAGGACCGCGCGGGGCGTGGCCGGCAGGGCGCCCAGCTTCTCCAGGAGCGGGTGCGCCGCCTCCGGGTGCGCGACCTTCAGGCCCAGCCGGGTCAGCTCGGCGGGGGTCCGGTCCTGCGGCAGGAGGACCTGGCGGGGGCCGACGGCCGTACGGGTGCGGCCGTCCTCCTCCGCGTCCGCCAGCGGCACCGGCAGACCGGACAGCCGGTCCGGGTCGACACCCGCGAGGGAGTCGTACAGGCGCCACCACCAGGTCGGGGCCCGGTCGACCCCGGCGAGACGGTCCACGGCCTCCGTCAGGGGGACCCTGCCGACCCCCAGGGTGCGCAGCTCGGGGCGCCGCTCCAGGCCCGCCGGGAGGAGCGTCGGGAAGACCTCCGCCAGGACCTCCACGGTGTCCGCGCCCGCGCCCTCCGCGACCTCGGCCTCGATCGGGCGGAGGGCGGGGAGTTCCTCGGTGGGCGCGGCGGGCGCGAGGAACGCGACCCTCGGCAGCCGGTCCAGGATCGCCTCGCGGAGCGCCCCGTCGAGCGGACCCTTGCCGAGCGGGCCGGGGACGAGGTCGAGCGTCGCGGTCGTCACCGGCTGCCACTCGGCGAGGAGTTCGGCGTACGCGTCGGCGGCGCGCTGCACGAGGAAGTCCGTCAGCGGGCCGGGCGCCGGGTGCCGGCGCGCGGTGTCCAGCGGCAGGGACGCGATGAGCAGCGCGGGGATGCCGAGGGGTTCGTCGGTGGGGGTGGGGGCGTGCACGACCGGGGTCGTACGCGGGAAGCGCGGGGCGCCCTCCCCGTCCACGGGTACGGCCCAGGTGACCGACCAGTGCGGGCGGAGGCGCTCCTCGACCGGGCGGTCCTTGAGGAGTCCGGCGTCGAGCGGGCCGCCGTGGGAGACGGTCCGCCAGCGGTGGGTACCGGTGGCGGAGTCGTCGATCCGTACGTAGCCGTCGTCCTCGGAGCGGCGGAGCGTCCGTACGCCCTCGGCCGTCTCCACGACGATCTCCGCGAGCCCGGGCAGGGTGAGGAGGAGGGCGTCGTCGACGGAGGCGAGGAGCCGTTCGGCGAGGTCGAGGGCGGCGGTGTCGCGCAGCGGGAGGACGACGACGGTGTCGTAGCCGTCGGGGGCGGTGCCCTCGGCGGGCAGCGGCAGCCGCAGCAGCGGTACGTGACCGTCGCGGCGGCGCAGTTCGTCGCCGAGGCCGGGGCTGTGCGCGGCGGCCCCGGCGGCGAGTTCGCGGGCCTCCGCGAGGGACCAGCGGACGCCGCCGTGGCGGCCGAGGACGGCGGGCTCGTCGGTGACGGCGAGGACGGCGGCGAAGCCGACGCCGAAGCGGCCGACGGCGCCGTCGGTCTGCTCGCGCTTGGCGGAGGCCCGGAGCGTCGACAGCGATTCGGCGCCCGTCGCGTCCAGGGGGGCGCCGGTGTTGGCGGCGGCGAGGATCGCCGGGCCCTCGTGGTCGGCGGGGTGCAGGGTGAGGCGGAGGCGGCCGGTGACGCCGGCGCGGTGGGCGGCGTCGGCGGCGTTCTGGGCGAGTTCGACGACGAGGCGGTCGCGGTAGCCGCCGAGGGCGAGGTCCTCCTCGGCGTTGGCGTCCTCGCGGAAGCGGGCGGGGGAGGCGCCCCAGGCGTCGAGCACTCCCCGCCGCAGCCGGGCGGTGCCGAAGGGATCGGTTCCGTCGGTCGTCGTCCGGACGCTGACGCTCACGTCTGACTCCACTCTGCGGGGGCGGGGCGGGCCTTGGGGGCCCGGGGGTGGACCTTGGGGTCCGGGGGTGGACCTTGGGGGTCCGGGGTGGGCCTTTGGGCCCGGGGGCCGAAGGTACCGTGCCGGGGGCGGTGGCCTTGACGGGGCGCGGGGGGGGGGCCGGGGGCGTGTGGGTGCGTTGGGCCTTCGGGCGGGCGGGTGCGTTGGGCGCGGGCGCCTGGGGGTGCATGTGCCGGTGACTGGGCGTTCAGGCGTGGGGGCCTGGGCCCGGCAGGGGACGATGTCCCGTGTGCCCACCCGTCCCTCCCCCAAGGACTTCGTCCAGGGGGGACCCCCAAGCGGGACGATTACCCACACGGCGGGGGCCCGCACGGGCGCGGATGCGGGCCCAAGCGGTGGAGGTCCCGGCCCACGCGGTGCGGTGTCGGCCCGCGCGGGCCTGGGGTCCGCACGGTGCAGCGCACGCAATTCGGCGCGAGGCTCGCATCGGCATGGGCCGCATGTGGTGCGGCCCCGTGCCGTGCCGTTGGCGGGCCTCCCGGCCCGGTCCGGTGTCCCCCCTACGAGTGCCCCAGGTCCTCCGACGCGTCGTCCGGTTCCGTCGTCGAGCCGGAGTCCTTCGCCGGGCGGAGGGGGAACTCGTCCGCGCCCATCGAGTCGAGGACCGGGGGCGCCGGGCGCGGGGGCTTCGGCATGACGGCGGCCTCGGAGTGGCCCCCGCAGCCGTACGCGAGGGAGACGACCCGGCCGTCCGCCGGGGAGAACTCGTTCGCGCAGACACCGAAGGCCTGCTTCAGGGAGCCCGCGAGCGGCACCAGGAACGCGCAGGACTCGCACGTCGCGGGCGCGGCGAGCGCCATCGGCGTCTTCGCGCCGAACGCCTCGTCCCAGCGGTCCGTCGCCGTGTGGAGCCCGTACCGGGAGAGGACCCGGGCCCGGCGCATGCCGAGCTCCTCGGCCACCGCCGCGATCGCACCGCGCGAGGGCACGCGGGTGACGATCTCCGCGTCCTCCGTGTCCAGGTGGTCGGCCAGCTCCTCCGAGACCACGGAGTTCGGCGGGGGCGCGTCCTCGCCGGTGTAGCCGGGCTCCAGACGCAGGTCGTCCTGCTCGGTGGGCAGCAGGTCCCCGGGACCCATGTCGCCGGGCCGTAGCCGCTCGCTCCACGGCACCCACTCGGGGGCGAGGAGGGCGTCGGAGCCGGGCAGCAGGACGGTTTCGTCAAGCGTGACGTTCTTGGCGCGGGAGGCGCGGGTGACCGTCACCGCCCAGCGCCAGCCCCGGTAGCCGGGTTCCTTGGACTCGAAGTAGTGGGTGACGACGCGGTCACCCTCGGCGACCACCTCGACGTGGGCGCCGACGATCCCGGGGGCGGCCGCCTCCTCGGCGGCCTCCCGCGCGAGGTCTACGGCCTCGGCACACAGGCGGTCGGGGATACGCGTGGCTCGCGGGGTACGCGGGGTACCGCTTCGCGTCGTCGCAGCACTCACAGGTCTCGCTTCTCTCCTACGCCGTCTCACGGGTGCGCCGGCCGAGGGGCGGGAGCGAAGCCACGGGCGGCGGGCGGAGCGGACCTGTGGGCCGCATCGACGTCCGCGCACCCGACTTGTCTCGCGTGTCTCGGGCACACCTATCGCCATCCATTCTGCGGGATGCCGAAGAGGCGCGCGGCCGAGAGCTTCCGCCGGTGACGCGCTACGCACGCTACCCCGTTCGCGGGCCTCAGCCCACATGCCCGCCCCAAGTGGCCCGCATCACGGACGCCGGGAAGGGGCTGGAAGGCGGTCGGGAAGGGGGTGAGAGGCGGTCGGGAGGCGGGCTTCCGGCGGTCGGGAGGCGGGCTTCCGGTGATGGGAAGGCGGTCGGGGAAGCGGTCTCCCGGCCTCCGGGAAGGGATCCGGTCGCGGTCCGTGAGGGCCTTCACCGCCGCGCCACGGTTCGCCGGGCGCGCCGGTGGGGCACTATGACGGAGTGGCAGCCGCACGGTCCCCCGCACGATCCGAAGATCATGCCGGACCGCTCCGCCGAGCGGGCCGGAGGGTCGGTCGCGCCCTGCACCTGCCCTTCACGGGGACGGCGAAGGGAATCCGCAAGGCGACCCACGCGCACGGCGCGGGCGAGTCGGGGCTCGGGAAACTGATCGAGCTGCACGCCGTGAACGGCGCCGGCGACGTCATGATCACCGTCGCGCTGGCCTCCACGGTGTTCTTCTCCGTGCCGACGGACGAGGCCCGTGGGCGGGTCGCCCTCTACCTCGCCGTCACGATGGCCCCCTTCACGCTCCTCGCCCCGGTGATCGGTCCGCTCCTGGACCGCATCCCGCACGGGCGGCGGGCCGCGATGGCCGGCGCGATGCTGACCCGCGCGGTCCTGGCGATCATGATGTCGGGGGCCGTGGCGACGGGTGGTCTCGAGCTGTACCCGGCGGCGCTGGGGGTCCTGGTGGCCTCGAAGGCGTACGGGGTGGTCCGCAGCGCGGTCGTGCCCCGGCTGCTGCCACCGGGCTTCTCCCTGGTGAAGGCGAACTCCCGGGTGACCCTCGCCGGGCTGCTCGCGACGGGGATAGCCGCGCCCGTCGGGGCGGGGCTCCAGATGCTGGGGCCCCGGTATCCGCTGTACGGGGCGTGCGCGCTGTTCCTGCTCGGGACGTTCTGGGCGCTGCGGATGCCGCACAAGGTGGACTCGGCGAAGGGCGAACGGCGGGCGCACCTGCTGACGCACGGTGAGCGGAAGCCGAGCCTGCGGACAGTGGGGCCCTCGGTCCTGCACGGCCTGGAGGCGAACGCGGCGCAGCGCATGCTGTCGGGTTTCCTGATCTTCTTCCTGGCGTTCCTGCTGCGCGAGCACCCCCTGTCGGGGCAGAGCGCCGCCGTGTCGCTGGGGATCGTCGGCGTGGCGGCGGGCGTCGGCAACGCGTGCGGTACGGCGATGGGCTCGCTGCTCCGCGACCGGGGGCACGGGCCCGAGGTGATCATCGCCACCATGATCAGCGTGGTCTGCGGTACGGCGATCGTGACGGCGGTGTTCTTCGGCGGGGTGATGGTGGCCGTGCTCGGCGCGGTCGCGGGGCTCACCCAGGCACTGTCGAAGCTGTCCCTGGACGCGCTGATCCAGCGGGACGTGCCGGAGGTCGTACGGACGTCGGCGTTCGCACGGTCCGAGACGGCGCTGCAGATGGCGTGGGTGGTGGGCGGGGGGATCGGCATCGCGCTGCCGCTGAACGGCACCCTGGGCATGGCGGTGGCGGCGGCGATCCTGGCGGTGGGCGCGCTGCTCGCGGTGCGCGGCCTGCTGGCGGAGGCCCGCCGCAGGCCGGGCCCCAAGGGGCGGACGAAGGCGCGGGTGGGGTAGGAGGGGCATCAGGGGCCGGCTCCCGATGGCCCCGTGGCCGACCCCCGAGCGGCCTCAGGGGCGACGCCCCGGGTGCCGCCATCCGGTGCCGGAAGACGGCACGCCGTACCCCCGCGTGGCGCGGGCGCGGCGGCCCGATAGCCTTCGGCTCATGACCGTTGCGTTCTTCACCGGCTCGCGCCGCCGGGCCGCCGTCGCCCTCGGGGCCGTCTCCGCCGGGCTCCTCGTACTCTCCGCCTGCGACAAGCCGACTCCGATCGCGACCCTGACGGTCGGGACCGACTCGGTCCACTCCGAGGCCGCCTGCTACAACGACGGCGACGCCATCAAGGAGTCGCAGATCCAGCAGTGCCTCAACAAGAAGGCCGAGAAGTCCATCACCGTCGCGATGGACGACAAGATCCGCTTCGGGGTCGACCCCGAAGTCGCGGACAACGGCTGGACCATCTTCCTCGGCGGCCAGCAGGCCGAGCCCGAGCCCTACAAGAAGACGTACCGGACCATTCCGGCCAGCGCCTTCTTCTCCAGCCAGTCCGGCGAGCCCACCAGCCAGACGCAGGTGACCATCGTCGAGAACACCGGCAAGAAGCTGACCGGCATCTGGCACTTCCAGCTGAAGAAGGAATCCTGATCCTCCGGTGGTCCCCGACCATCGGATCCACCGGATCCTGATCGTGACGGCCGTGGCGGCGGAGGCGGACTCCGTCTCCGCGGGCCTCGCCCTCTCCCCCGGCCTCGGCGGCCCCGAGCCGCTGCCGCTGCCGGGCGGCCTCGTCCTGCGCCGCCACACGGGCGGCACCGGGGCCGTACGGATCGACGTGCTCGTCGGCGGGGTCGGCCCCGCCGCCGTCGCCGCCTCGACCGGGACGGCGCTGGCGTACGCCTCGCTGACCGGGACGGGCTCCGATACGGACACCCGCGCCCGGACCGGCCCGGCATCCCGTACGGGATGCCACCCCGCTCCTGACGCCCGGCCCTACGACCTCGTCGTCTCCGCCGGGATCGCCGGCGGGTTCCAGCCCCTCGCGCCCCTCGGGTCCGTCGTCGTGTCCTCGGCGCTCGTCGCCGCCGACCTCGGCGCGGAGACCCCCGACGGGTACCTCGCGGTCGACGAGCTCGGCTTCGGGCGGTCCGTCCACCCCGTGCCGGACGCGCTGACCGGCCGTGTCGCCGCCGCCCTGGACGCGGGCGGCACGCCGTACGCCGTCGCGCCCGTCCTCACCGTCTCCACCGTCACCGGCACCGCCGCCCGCGCCGCCGCACTGGCGGAGCGGCATCCCGGAGCCGCCGCCGAGGCGATGGAGGGCTTCGGCGTCGCCGAGGCCGCCGCCGCGTACGGCCTGCCGGTCGTCGAGATCCGGGCCGTGTCGAACGCCGTCGGCCCCCGCGACCGCGCCGCCTGGCGCATCGGCGAGGCCCTGACCGCGCTCCGGCACACTTTCGAGCTGTTGAGCAGCACCGTCTTCGTGGAGCTGGAGCCGTCGTGAGCAAGCTGAAGATCGCCTACTCGCCCTGCCCGAACGACACCTTCGTCTTCGACGCCTGGGCCCACGGCCGTGTCCCCGGCGCGCCGCGCCTCGACGTCACCTTCGCCGACATCGACATCACCAACGGCTGGGCGGAGAGCGGCGCCGACGGCCACGACGTCCTGAAGGTGTCGTACGCGGTGCTGCCCTGGATCCTCGACGAGTACGCGCTGCTGCCCTGCGGCGGCGCCCTCGGCCGGGGCTGCGGCCCGCTCGTCCTGACCCGGGAGGCCGGCACCGGTGCCGATCTGGCCGGGAAGACGGTGGCGGTGCCGAGCGAACGCTCGACCGCGTACCTGCTGTTCCGGCTCTGGGCGGCCGAGCAGGTGCCCGGCGGGGTCGGGAACGTCGTCGTGATGCCGTTCCACGAGATCATGCCCGCCGTGCGCGACGGCAAGGTCGACGCCGGGCTCGTCATCCACGAGGCCCGCTTCACCTACGGGAGCTACGGGCTGCACTGCCTCGCCGACATGGGCGAGCACTGGGAGTCCACGACCGGGCTGCCGATCCCGCTGGGCGCGATCGTCGCCCGCCGGTCCCTCGGCGAGGAGACCCTGCGGCGGCTCGCCGACGCGGCCCGGACGTCGGTGCGGATGGCCTGGGACGACCCGGAGGCCTCCCGCCCGTACGTCCTGGAGCACGCGCAGGAGATGGACCCGAAGGTGGCCGACCAGCACATCGGGCTGTACGTGAACGAGTTCACGGCCGACCTCGGCGAGCACGGTTACGCGGCGGTCCGCGGGCTGCTCACCCGCGCCGCGGCCGAGGGACTCGTACCGCCCCTCGGCCCGGACGCGCTCGCCTTCCCCTGAGGGGGCCTACACGTCCAGCTGGTCCGCGACCGCGCGCAGCAGGCCCGCGATCTTGGCGCCCTGCGTCTTGTCGGGGTAGCGGCCGCGCTCCAGCATCGGCGTGATGTTCTCCAGGAGCGTCGTCAGGTCCTGCACGATGGACGCCAGTTCGTCGGGCTTGCGGCGCTGCGCCGCCGCGACGGACGGGGTGGGGTCGAGGATCGTGACGGACAGCGCCTGGTCGCCGCGTTGACCCGCGACGACTCCGAACTCGACCCGCTGGCCCGGCTTCAGTGCGTCGACTCCGGCAGGGAGCACCGACGAGTGGACGAAGACGTCGCCGCCGTCGTCACGGGAGAGAAAGCCGAAGCCCTTCTCGCTGTTGAACCATTTGACCTTGCCGGTAGGCACGTCCGTCCTCGTCCTCGTCGATGGGGATGGCACACAGCGGGCCGACCGGCCCGCCGGCACCAGGCTAATGGTCCGGAGGCCGGTGACAAGACGTCGCCGATGTGTTCCTGTGGCCAGGGAACTACCCTGGCTCGATGCTTAGTGAAACCCCCGCCGCACCGGTGAACGACAGCGCTCCGGGTGACGGTCTCGTCAAGGCCGGTGTCGTCCTCTTCGCGATCGGCGCGGTGGCGACGCTGGTCACCGTGGCTCCGCTGTTCCTGGGCACGGACCCGTTCCCCACCGTCGCCTACACCGTCTCCATGCTGATGGGCGTCGGCTTCGCCGTCGCCGCGGCCGGTGTGCTGCGCTCGATCGCGGCCCAGCGGCGCCAGGCGCGGGCCGGCGCGACCGCACCGGTTCAGGCCAGGTAGCTCTCCCACCAGGGACGGAAGTCCGTCAGGTCCGTCAGGACCACGTCCGCGCCGGCCTCCGTCAGCTCCTCGGCGGGGCAGGGGCCGGTCGCGACGGCCACCGAGTAGGCGCCCGCCGTCGCGGCGCCCCGGACGTCGCCGATGTGGTCGCCCACGTACACCTGCGCGCCGTGCGCGCGCAGGGCCTCCGCCTTGCCCTCGGCCCACAGGCTGCCGACGACCGCGTCCGGCTCGATGCCGAGGTGCGCGAGGTGCAGCTCGGCGTGCGGGCCGTTCTTCGCGGTGACGACGATCGTGCGGCCGCCCGCCTCGCGGACCGCGGCTATGGCGTCCCGGGCGCCCGGCATCGGGTGCGAGGGCTCGATCGCGTACGCCGGGTAGAGCGCCCGGTAGCGGGCCACCATCTCCGTGACCTGCTCCTCGGGGACCCAGTGCGCCATCTCGTGCTCCAGCGGCGGACCGAGGCGGCTGACGACGAGGTCGGCGTCGACGGGGACGCCGTACTCGGCCGAGAAGGCCTCCCAGGCGGCCTTGATACCGGGGCGGGTGTCGATCAGCGTCAGGTCGAGGTCGAAGCCGACGGTGAGCGGGGGCGGGGTGGGGGTGGGGGTGGGGGTGGGGGTGGGCGTAGGGGCTGAGGCAGGGGTGGCGTCGGGGGTCATCGTCATGGGGCCATTCTCCGGGGTCGCCCCGGGGGGCCGTCGGGGGACCACCTCGGGGACCGGAGGGCGGCGGGCTCGGTCCTTCGAGGGACCTCCGGCCCGGTTGGTCGCCGTTGGGTGCTGCTTACACTGAGCTAAGCCTTACCAAACCTGCTCGTCGCACCGCCCGCTCCCCCGCACCACCCGATGGGTCCTGATGCCAGCCGCTTTCCGTACCAGACGGGTCCTCGCGACCTCGGCGGCTCTCGTCGCCCTGCTCCTCGCCGTTCTCCTCAGCCTCGCCGTCGGCGCCCGCGCCATCGCCCCTGCCACGGTGTTCGACGCCCTGCTGCACGGCGGTACGAGCCCCGACGCCGAGGTCGTACGGCAGCTCCGCGTCCCCCGCACCCTCATCGGGCTGATGGTCGGCGCCGCGCTCGCGCTCGCCGGCACCGCGCTCCAGGGCATCACCCGCAACCCGATCGCCGACCCCGGCATCCTCGGCATCAGCCAGGGCTCCTCCGTCGGCGTCGTCCTCGCCATCTCCTTCTTCGGCGTGCACACCCTCACCGGGTACGTGTGGTTCGCCTTCGCCGGCGCCGCCCTCGCGGCGGTCGCCGTGCACGCCGTCGCCTCCAGCGGACGCGGCGGGGCGACGCCTGTGAAGCTGGCGCTCGGCGGGGCCGCGATCAACGCGCTGCTGCTCTCCGTCACCACCGGCATCCTCACCACCCGGGCCTCGGCGCTCGACGAGTTCCGGTTCTGGCAGATCGGCTCGCTCGACGGGCGCGACGCGCAGATCGTCGGCCAGATCTGGCCCTTCCTGCTGCTCGGCGCGGTCCTCGTGGTCTCCGTGGCCCGCGGGCTCGACGCGCTCGCGCTCGGCGAGGACGTCGCCAAGGGGCTCGGTCAGCGGGTCGCGACGGTGCGGATCGTCGGCGGGATCGGGGCGACCGTCCTCACCGGCGCGGCCGTCGCCGCCGCCGGGCCGGTCGCCTTCGTCGGCCTCGCCGTGCCGCACATCGCGCGGGCGATCGTCGGCTCCGACCACCGGTGGGTGCTGCCGATGGCCGCGATCGTCGGCCCGGTGATGCTGCTCGTGGCGGACGTCGCCGGACGGATCGTGTTCCCGCCGGGCGAGGTGCCCGCCGGGGTGATGACGGCGCTGATCGGGGTGCCGTTCCTGGTGACCCTCGTACGCCGGAAGGCGGTGCCGGCGTGAGTACGTCTCGTACGACCACCGACACAGGTACGGCCACGGGCGCGCGTACGACCGCCGGCGCGCGGCCCGCCGGGTACGGGATCGTCCGTGCCCGGGGTGTGTCCTTCCTCGTCCACCGGCGTTCCGCGCTCGTCGCCGGGGGGCTGCTGCTGCTCCTGGCGGTGTCCTCCGTCGCGTACCTCTGTGTCGGCGAGCGGTTCGTCGGCCCCTCCGAGGTCGTCCGGATCCTGTTCGGGCAGTCGTCGCCGGCCGCGTTCGTCGTGGAGGAGCTGCGCGTGCCGCGGCTCGTCGTCGCGCTGGCCGTCGGTGCGGCGTTCGGCGTCGCGGGCGCCCTCATCCAGACCGTCGCCCGCAATCCGCTCGCCTCCCCCGACATCATCGGCATCAGCCAGGGCGCCGGGGCCGTGACCGTCGCCGCGATGACCTTCGGCCTCGGCTCGTACACCGTCCTGCCGTACCTCTCGATCGCCGGCGGTGTCCTCGCGGCGGCGCTCGTGTACGCGTTCGCCTGGCGCGGCGGGCTGCACGCGACCCGCTTCGTCCTCATCGGCATCGGCTTCGCCATCGCGCTGCGGTCCCTCACCACCCTGTTCATGACCAAGGGCGACTACCTCGTCGCCCAGCAGGCGCAGATCTGGATGACGGGCTCGCTGAACGGGCGCGGCTGGGACGAGTCCGCGCCCCTCCGCTGGACGCTGCTCCTCATGCTGCCCGCCGTGCTGTGGGCGGCCCGCGCGCAGCGGACCGTGTCGCTCGACGACGACACGGCGACCGCGCTCGGCGTGCGGCTCGGGCCGGTCCGGCTCGGACTCGTCGCCGTGGGCGTGGTGCTCGCGTCGGTGGCGACGGGCGTCGCGGGTCCGGTGGACTTCGTCGCGCTGCTCGCGCCGCAGATCGCCCGCCGGATGACCAGGACCGCGCAGGTCCCGCTGCTGTGCTCGGCGCTGACCGGTGCGGTGATCGTGGTCCTCGCCGACCTGCTCGGCAGGCGGCTCTTCTCCCCCGTCGAACTGCCGGTGGGAGTCCTCACGGCGGCGGTCGGCGCCCCGTATCTGATCTGGCTCATCGTCCGGAGCCGTACCGCAGGATCCGCTGGAGGCAAGGCGTGAGCAGGCTGACCGCGCGCGAGCTGACGCTCGCCTACGAGGACCGGACCGTCGTCCACGAGCTGGACCTCGCGATCCCCGACGGCAAGGTGACCGTGATCGTCGGTCCCAACGCCTGCGGCAAGTCCACCACGCTCCGGGCGCTCGGGCGGCTCCTCAGGCCGGCGGGCGGGGCCGTGCTGCTCGACGGGGAGTCGCTGGCGAAGCTGCCCACCAAGCGGATCGCCCGCGCGGTGGGGCTGCTGCCGCAGACGCCGGTCGCGCCCGAGGCGATCACCGTCGCCGACCTGGTCTCCCGGGGCCGGCAGCCGCACCAGGCCTGGTGGAAGCAGTGGTCGGAGGAGGACGAGCGGGCCGTCGCCGACGCGATGGAACGCACGGACGTCGCCGCGCTCGCCGACCGGTCCGTGGACGCGCTGTCGGGCGGGCAGCGGCAGCGGGTGTGGATCGCGATGGCCCTCGCGCAGGAGACGGACCTGCTCCTCCTCGACGAGCCCACCACCTACCTGGACATCTCCCACCAGGTCGAGGTCCTCGACCTGGTCCGCCGCCTCAACCGGCTGCGGGGCCGCACGGTCGTCCTCGTCCTCCACGACCTGAACCAGGCGGCGCGGTACGCGGACCACCTGGTCGCGATGAAGGCGGGCCGGGTGGTGGCGGAGGGCCCGCCGTCGGAGGTCGTGACGGAGACCCTGGTCAGGGACGTCTTCGGCCTGGAGTCGGTGGTGGTCCCGGACCCCGTGACGGGGTCACCGCTGGTGGTACCGGGGGCGCCGTGGGGGGTGGCGGAGCGGGTGGAGACGGTGGGGGCCGAGGGCTGACGGGCGGCTGATGGGGGCGGGGCGGCCGATACTGCCCGGGCGTCGGCCGGTGGCGGCGTAGCCCCACGGCGCAGGGCCCCGCACCGCTACGTCGGCGCCCGCCGCGTCAGCTGCGGCGGGCTCGCCACAAGAGGAACAAGGCCGAGGCCACCGCCGCGGCCCGTAGGGTCCACGGCCATGTCTCCGCGAGCGCCGCGCCCATCGCCTCGCCGCCCGGGGCCACCGGGGCGCCCCAGCGTCCGCCCACCCTGCCCCACAGCCACAGCGCGCCCGACGCCGCCGCCACGCCCGGGATCACCAGCACGGCCGTCTTCGCCTCGCCCGGCGTCAGCCGCCGCGACGCGTACGCGAGCAGCCAGCCCGCCGCCAGCGGCACCAGCGAACCGAACAGCGCCCCGCCCAGCAGCAGCAGCGCCGCGAGCAGCACGAAGGGGCTCCCGAAGCGCAGACGGGACACGGGGGCCGCGTCGTACTCCGCGTCGGACTCCGCCTCGGGGGCGTCCGCGGTCCCGCGGCGGCGGAGGATACGGGCCAGGCGGCGGCGCTTCCCCGGTACGGGCTCCTCGTCCTCCGCCTCCTCGTCCTCCTCCTCGGGCAGCGGCTCCACGAAGAGATCGGGGTGCTCCACCCCGCCGACGAACCCCGGGAGGCCGTCCGTCGGGTCCTCCTGCTGCCACCAGTCCGAGGTGTCGTCGAGGAGATCGCCGCCGTCAGCGTCGCCGCCGCCACCGCTGTTGTCGGGCGTGTGGGGGGCGTCGGCGGCGGTGCGGCTGCCCGGCCTGGACTTCCCGAAGAGTGACCTGCCGGACGACGGGGGCTTCCCGGGCGCGGACTTGCCCGACGCGGTCTTGCCCGACGCGGACGTGAAACCGCTCGCCTCCGAGCCCGACCCCGATCCCGACCCCGACCCCGAGCCCGAGCCCGCCCCTGGTCCCGTCCCCTCCCCGCTCCTCCTGCTGCCCGGCAGCCACCCCGGCGTCCTCCCCCGGCGCCCCTCCTTCCGCGGTTGCGGCACCCCGGCCTTCCGCGACGTGCCCCGGGGCGGGGCGTCCTCCGCCTCCCGCGACGCGCCCGGTCCCTCCGCGCGTTCCACCACCTCGTCCGGTGTTCCCAGGGCGCCGAGGATGCCCCGTATCGCCGTCGGGCTCTCCTCGCCGAAGGTGGCGCGGCGGCGGTCGATCTCGTTGCGGAGGGTCGACACCAGCCGCATCCGTTCGCTCGCGGGCAGCTGGCGTTGCTGTGCCAGATCGCCGACCCGGCTCAGATAGTCGTAGACCAACTGGTCGCTCTCGATCCCCACGGTGCCCCTCCACGGCCGGTTCGCCCGGTACGGCCCGACGTTAGCGCCTGCGCAGCGGCTAACGTGGTCCGGATGGGGATCGGTGAGCTCGACCGGGAGGCGCACGTGCCCGAGGTAACTGGTGCCGCCGCGGCGCCCCGCACACTCGCCGAGGCGCTGCGCGCGCGGGGCGACGAGGGGCTCGCCGCGCTGTTGCGGGCCCGGCCCGACCTGCTGGGGCCCGTGCCGAACGATCTGACGCAGCTGGCGACGCGCGCCGGGACGCGGGGTTCGGTGGTGCGGGCGCTGGAGCGGCTCGACCGGTTCGCCCTCCAGACGGCGGAGGCGCTGGCGGTGGCGCCGGACCCGGCCCCGTACCCCGTACTCCTGGCGCTGCTCACCGGCGACGAGGGGGACGCGACGATCGAGGCGGCGCTGCCGGGCGCGGTGGCGTTGCTGCGCGAGCAGGCGCTCGTGTGGGGCGAGGACGACCGGCTGCGGCTGGTGCGGACGGCGCGGGAGCTGCTGGCGCCGTCGGCGCAGCATCCGTCGCCGACGGGGCTCGGGCCGACGGTGGCGGAGGCGACGTCGGGGATGTCGCCGGGCCGGGTGCAGGAGATCATCGCGGCGGCGGGGCTCTCGGCGACGCACGATCCGGTGTCGGCGGTGCGGGTGCTGACGGAGTTGTTCACGGACCGGGTCCGGATGAGCGAGCTGCTCGACACGGCGCCGCCGGACGCGCTGGCGGTCCTGGACCGGCTGGTGTGGGGTCCGCCGTACGGCGAGGTGACGGCGAAGCCGGCGCGGCCGGTGCAGTGGCTGCGGGACCGGGGGCTGCTGCTGCCGGTGTCGGCGCGGACGATGGTGCTGCCGCGTGAGGTGGCGCTGCATCTGCGGGGCGGTCGGGCGCACCGGGCGCCGGAGCCGCTGGCGCCGGAGCTGGGGGTGCAGCGCGAGTACCGCCCACAGGTTGTGGACAGTGCGGCGGCCGGGCAGGCGCAGCTGGCGCTCGCGACGGTCGAGGAGCTGCTGAAGTCCTGGGACCGGGGCGGGCCGCAGGTGCTGCGGGCGGGCGGTCTTTCGGTGCGGGATCTGCGGCGGACGGCGGCGGCGCTCGACGTCACGGAGGAGACGGCCGCGTTCTGGCTGGAGCTCTGTTACGCGGCGGGGCTGCTGGCCTCGGACGGGGAGGCGGACGAGCGGTACGCGCCGACGCCGGCGTACGACGACTGGCTGGACCTGCCGCCGGCGGAGCGCTGGTCGCTGCTGGTGGCGCCGTGGCTGACGGCGACGCGGACGGCGGGGCTGGTCGGCGGGCAGGACGCGAAGGGGCGGGCGCTGTCGGCGCTCGGGCCGGAGCTGGACCGGGCGCCGGCGCCGGAGGTCCGGCACCGGGTGCTGGGGCTGCTGGCGACGCTGCCGCCGGGGTCGGCGGCGGACCCGGAGTCGCTGTTCGCGCGGCTCCGGTGGGAGCGGCCGCTGCGGGGCGCGGGGCAGGGCGGCCGGGCGCCGGAGCAGGTCGCGGGGGCGGGAGCGGGACCTGTCGGGGCCGGTGCGGTCGGGACGGGTGGCGTCGGGGCCGGTGGTTCCGCCGTACCGCCGCCGGCGCCCGGTGATCTGCGGTCGCGGCTCGCCCGCTGGACGCTGGCCGAGGCGGAGCTGCTGGGGCTCACGGGGCGGGGCGCCCTGTCGGGGCCCGCGCGGGCGCTGCTGAACCTGCCGCTGGCGGAGGCGGCGTCGGACGCCGAGCCGGGGGGCGGGGTCGAGCTGTCGGTGGCGGCCGGGCGGGCGGCGACGCTGCTCGCGCCGCTGCTGCCGGAGGCGGTCGACCACGTGCTCCTCCAGGCGGACCTGACGGCGGTGGCGCCGGGGCCGTTGCGGCGGCCGCTGGCGGACGCGCTCGCGGTGCTCGCGGACGTGGAGTCGAAGGGTGGCGCGACGGTCTACCGGTTCACGCCGGGGTCGGTGCGCCGGGCGCTCGACTCGGGGCGGACGGCGTCCGACCTGCACGAGTTCCTGAAGGCGCATTCCCGTACGCCGGTGCCGCAGCCACTCGCGTATCTGATCGACGACGTGGCGCGACGGCACGGGCATCTGCGGGTGGGGGCGGCGTCGGCGTACGTCCGATGCGACGACGACACGGTCCTCGGGGAGATCCTGGCCGACCGGCGTTCGGCGGCGCTGGGGCTGCGGAGGCTGGCGCCGACGGTGCTCGCGGCGCAGACGGACCCGGCGTCGCTGCTCGACGGGCTGCGGTCGATGGGGTACGCGCCGGCGGCGGAGTCGGCGGCGGGCGATGTGCTGATCACCAGGGCGGACGCGTACCGGACGGGCGCGCGGACGGCCCCGGTGCCGGTCCCGGACGGCCCGCCGGCCCCGGACGCGACGCTGCTGGGCGCGGCGGTACGGGCGATCCGGGCGGGCGACCGGGCGGCGACGGCGGTACGGAAGGAACCGGCGGCGGCCCCCACGGCGGCGGGCGCGCTGCCGCGCACCTCGGCGGCGGAGACGCTGGCGACGGTGCAGGCGGCGGCGATGACGGGCTCGGCGGTCTGGATCGGCTACGTGAACGCGGAGGGCGCGGCGAGCCAGCGGGTGATCGCCCCGGTCCGCGTGGAGGGCGGCTTCGTGACGGGCTACGACCACACGGCGGACGAGGTCCGCACGTACCCGCTGCACCGGATCACGGGGGTGGCGGAACTGGCGGACGACCAGGTGTGAGGGCGGTCCGGGTCAGGAGTGGACGTTCCCGGTCAGGAGCATGACGAAGAAGACCGTCGAGCCGACACCGATGAGCAGCCCCGGGTATCCCGCCGCCAGGCCGCACGCCACGACCGCGAGGTTGATCCGGGCCTGACGGCGCCGCCGTGTCCGGGCAAGGCACCAGCTCGGCACGACGGCGGCGAAGGGCAGCAGGAAACCGCTGATCAAGAGGACGGGGAGGGCGGTGAGCATGTCCATCGCCGCCACGGCCATCAGCGACAGGAGAGGCGAGAGCAGGGTCGCCGCGAGCGGCGGCACCCACCAGCGGGGGTCGGCTTCGTCGCCGGGGCCGGAGGCGGCGGCGGTCGGGGCGGGGGCGCCGGAGGCGGAAGGCCGGAGGCTGTTCGTCATGCCCCCATCCCACCCGAGCCCTGCCGCCCGCCCCACCGCACACGTACTCAACCGGCACGGATCCGGTACTCACACCCGGCGGACGCCCCGACGCCCTCTCGGCGACTGACGCGTTCCGGGGCAACCAGCCATTCCGGGCCGCCGCCCGCAGCCCGCAGGAACGCCATGGGCCGCCTCCGGCGTCGGCCGGGAAGCTCGGCGGGGTCCTCGTAGTCCGGAATCACGTCGCGCAGGATGCCGACCCGCCCGGCAGCGTCCCGGACCGGTGCGCCGATGTCCGCCGGGGTGACCATCAGTGGCCCTCGGGGTGGCGGCGCATGAAGACGTTGCAGTCGGTGACGGTCGTCCAGTCGCCGACCGCTCGAGCACGGCTCCGCACGGCGGCGAGTTCGACACGTCCCGCGCATCCCTCGACGGGCGCCGGTTCGCGCCCGAGGTCCAGGGGAAGTTCGATCGGCGGGGCGCTGTAGCGCGCGGGTTCGGTCATGACGGGATCGTCGCGCCGGTCATCAGGACGGAGGAACCTCGTACGTTCCCCACTTTGGGACGTCCCGCAGACGGTAGAACGTCCCGTGAAGTGTCCGGAAAGCCGAGGGAGCACATCATGGCGAACGAGCGGCTTCGAGCCGTCATGGAGACGGGCGGCTGGACACACGCGGCCCTCGCGGACATCACCGGCGTCGATCCGAAGTCGGTCGAACGATGGGTCAATCTCGGGCGGACTCCCCGTCGGGCAACCGCGCTCCAGGCAGCGGAGGCTCTGGGGGAGGACGTGCACGCTCTGTGGCCTGCACTCCGGCAAGCCCGTGCCGCAGCAGCAGTCAGCCCCGAACTCGTCGCACTGTACGGCCAGCGTGCAGACCTCCCGGTGTCGGTGTTTGTCGAGCTCCTCTCTCAGGCGCGGCAACACATCGACGTGCTGGTCTACGCGGCCGTCTTCCTGCACGAGGCGTACCCGCGCCTCAACGACCTCCTGCGCGAACGGGCGGACGACGGGTGTGCGATTCGCGTCGCGGTGGGAGACGCGGACGCCCCGAACGTCCAGCAGCGCGGTCGGGAGGAAAGATTCGGGCACGGCATCGAGTCCCGCTGCCGTCTCGCGTTCCTGCACTACCAGCCTCTCGCGGACGTGCCCGGAATCGAGCTGCGCACGCACGGAACCACGCTCTACAACAGCGTGTACCGCGCCGACGATCACATGCTGGTCAACGCGCACGTGTGGGGCGTGAACGCCTACGGGGCACCCGTGTGGCACCTGCGGCGTCACAGCAGCGGCGGCATGTTCGACACCTACGCGGGGAGCTTCGACGCCGTATGGCAGAACGCCCGGCCCATGGAAGGGTGAGCGTCGTGTCTCGAACCGAGTTCTACGACGACCCCGCCGCCCCCGACCCCAACAGCCTCGTCGTCGCCGCCTCCGCCGTCGTCACCGACGCGCACGGGCGTCTGCTGCTCCAGCTGCGGCGGGACAACGGTCTGTGGGCGCTGCCCGGCGGGGCGATGGACATGGGGGATTCGCTGCCCGGTACGGCCGTGCGGGAGGTCAAGGAGGAGACCGGGCTCGATGTCGAGGTCACCGGGCTCGTCGGTACGTACACCGATCCCCGGCACGTCATCGCCTACAGCGACGGAGAGGTCCGCCGCCAGTTCAACGTGTGTTTCACCGCCCGGATCGTGGGCGGGGACCTGGCCGTCTCGGAAGAGAGCACGGAGCTCCGCTTCGTGGCCCCCGAAGAACTCGACTCGCTTCCCATGCACCACACACAACGGCTACGGATCCGGCACTTCCTCGAGCGGCGGCGGGATCCCTACCTGGGCTAGAAGCCCTCAGGGGCCTCCGGCCGGCGCGCGTGTCGGGCACACTGGAGGATTGGCCGTTATGGGGACGGCACGGTGTCGGAAGGACCTGATCGCGTGAACGGACCTCTTATCGTCCAGAGTGACAAGACGCTGCTCCTGGAGGTCGACCACGAGCTCGCCGAGGCGTGTCGGCGGGTCATCGCGCCCTTTGCCGAGCTGGAGCGGGCTCCCGAGCACATTCACACCTATCGGCTGACGCCCCTCGGGCTGTGGAACGCGCGGGCCGCCGGGCACGACGCCGAGCAGGTCGTCGACGCGCTCGTCGAGTACTCCCGCTACCCCGTGCCCCACGCCCTCCTCGTCGACATCGCCGAGACCATGGCCCGCTACGGGCGCCTCACCCTCTCCAAGCACCCCACCCACGGGCTCGTCCTGACCAGCACCGACCGGCCGGTCCTCGAGGAGATCCTGCGGTCGCGGAAGGTGCAGCCGCTGGTCGGGGAGCGGATCGACGCCGACACCGTCGCCGTCCACCCCTCCGAGCGCGGACAGATCAAGCAGACGCTGCTCAAGCTGGGCTGGCCGGCCGAGGACCTCGCCGGGTACGTCGACGGCGAGGCCCACCGGATCGATCTCGCCGAGGACGGCTGGTCCCTGCGGCCGTACCAGAAGCAGGCCGTCGAGGGCTTCTGGCACGGTGGCTCCGGCGTCGTCGTCCTGCCGTGTGGTGCCGGGAAGACGCTGGTCGGGGCCGGTGCGATGGCCCAGGCCAAGGCGACCACGCTCATCCTGGTCACCAACACCGTCTCCGCCCGCCAGTGGAAGAGCGAGCTGGTGAAGCGCACCTCGCTGACCGAGGACGAGATCGGCGAGTACAGCGGTACGAAGAAGGAGATCCGGCCGGTCACCATCGCCACGTACCAGGTGCTCACCACCCGGCGGAAGGGCGTCTACCCCCACCTGGAGCTCTTCGACTCCCGTGACTGGGGACTCATCGTCTACGACGAGGTCCACCTGCTTCCCGCGCCCGTCTTCAAGTTCACCGCCGACCTCCAGGCCCGGCGGCGGCTCGGGCTCACCGCCACCCTCGTCCGCGAGGACGGGCGCGAGTCCGACGTCTTCTCCCTCATCGGGCCCAAGCGGTTCGACGCCCCCTGGAAGGAGATCGAGGCGCAGGGCTACATCGCGCCCGCCGACTGCGTCGAGGTCCGCGTCAACCTGACCGACTCCGAGCGGCTCGCCTACGCCACCGCCGAGGCCGAGGAGAAGTACCGCTTCTGCGCCACCACGGCGACCAAGCGGAAGGTCACCGAGGCCCTGGTGAAGAAGTTCGAGGGGCAGCAGATCCTCGTCATCGGCCAGTACATCGACCAGCTCGACGAGCTCGGCGAGCACCTCGACGCCCCCGTCATCAAGGGCGAGACCCCGAACGCGCAGCGCGAGAAGCTCTTCGACGCCTTCCGCACCGGCGAGATCAGCGTCCTCGTCGTGTCGAAGGTCGCCAACTTCTCCATCGACCTGCCCGAGGCCACCGTCGCCATCCAGGTGTCCGGCACCTTCGGCTCCCGCCAGGAGGAGGCACAGCGCCTCGGCCGTGTCCTCCGGCCGAAGGCCGACGGCCACCAGGCGCACTTCTACTCGGTCGTCGCCCGCGACACCATCGACCAGGACTTCGCCGCCCACCGGCAGCGGTTCCTCGCCGAGCAGGGGTACGCCTACCGGATCGTCGACGCGGACGAACTGCTCGCGCCGTAGCCGCCCCGCCCCGTACGGGCTCCGCCCCGCCCCGTACGGGCTCCGCCCCGCCCCGTACGGGGCCGGGCCCGGCCTCGCGCGCTCAGTCCATCAGCGCGAGGAGCGGACCCGCGGCCCCCAGGGCGTACTGGGCGACCACCAGGCCCTTACGGGGGCCGATCAGCGCCGCCACGCCCGTGGCGGCGCCCAGGCCCACGGCCCAGAAGCCGGCCGCCATGAAGCCGTCGTCGACGCCGTCCCCGTCGACGGCGTCGAGGAGTCCCAGGGCGCCCGTCACCACCAGGCACACCGCGAGGAAGAGGAACCCGCCCGCTGCGGTGAAGCGGAGGGCCCGGGTGCTGGGGCCCGTGGCCGGGGTGCCGGTGGTCGCGGTCGCGGCGGGCTCGGTGCTCGTGGCGGGCTTCGTCGTCATGTGCCGATCACATCAGCGCTCCCCCGGCGCCCACAGCCGTGCGCGTACTCAGTCCGGGCCCGGCGCGTACTCAGGTCGCGGGTTCCGCACGCCCGCCTCCGGTGGGCCGTAGTCGCCGAGGAGGGTCACGGCGGCCGCCGCGCCGCCGAAGGCGCGTATCGCGCGCAACGCCGTGCCGAGGGGGCGGACGCGGGGGCGGGGGACGGTGGTCACGAGGGTGAAGGTCGTCGCGGTCATGCCTCCATCATCGAATTCGGACATTACGAACACATCGCCCTGGGGGTGGAATCCGGGTCCCCCTCACGTCGGACCCCACCCCCTAGGGGTTCCGTGGTTCGCCCGGCCGCCCGGCCGGAGTTACACTTCTCGGCTTCCCCGCTTCCCGTTCGTGGAGCGCCGCCGTCCGGTCGGAAACCGGCGGCCACCTTGTCGTGTCCGCGTATCCACCTGCCCGGAGGCCTCACTGTGTCCGCATCCGATCCGCTCGCGCACGAGCGCGCCCATCTCGCCTCCTCCCGCGCCGCCCTGCGCGCGATGCGCGAGGACGTGGAGGCGCTCGACATCAAGGACGTCACCGCGAACTGGGTGAACTCCCTGATCCTCGGCCGGCAGATCGAGGAGCGGATCAAGGCACTGGCCGACCTCTCCCACACGCCGCTGTTCTTCGGGCGCCTCGACTACCTGCACACCACGCAGGAGGGGCAGCGTTTCTACATCGGGCGCCGGCACGTCCACGACGCCCAGGGCGACCCGATGGTGATCGACTGGCGTGCGCCGGTCTCGCAGCCGTACTACCAGGCCTCGCGGAAGGACCCGCAGGACGTCGGCCTGCGGCGCCGCTTCGGGTACACCGGCGGCGAGCTGACCGCGTACGAGGACGAGCACCTCTCCGACCCCGGCGAGCTGGAGCGGACCAGCCGGCTGCTCCAGACCGAGATCGAGCGGCCCCGCGTCGGCCCCATGCGCGACATCGTCGCCACGATCCAGCCGGAGCAGGACGGCATCGTCCGCTCCGACCTGTCGGGGACGGTGTGCGTGCAGGGCGGCCCCGGCACCGGCAAGACGGCCGTCGGCCTGCACCGTGTCGCGTACCTCCTCTACGCGCACCGGGAGCGGCTCGCCCGCACCGGCACCCTGGTCATCGGGCCGAACCGGTCCTTCCTCCAGTACATCGAGCAGGTGCTGCCCGCCCTGGGCGAGCTGGAGGTGAAGCAGGCCACCGTCGACGACCTCGTCGCGCACGTCGAGGTGCGGGGGACGGACGAGGCGGCGACGGCGGTCGTCAAGGGCGACGCCCGGATGGCGGAGCTGCTGCGCCGGGCGCTGCGCTCGCACGTCTCGCTGCCGAAGGAGTCCCTGATGGTGGTGCGCGGCTCGCGCCGCTGGCGGGTGCCCGCGTACGAGATCGAGGAGATGGTGCGGGAGCTGCTGGACCGGGACATGCGGTACGGGGCCGCCCACGAGGCGCTGCCGCAGCGCATCGCGCACGCCGTCCTGGTCCGCATGGAGGAGGCGGGCGAGGCGCCCGACGACCGGGTGCAGAACACGGTCGCCCGGAACGCCGCCGTGAAGGCGGTCGTGAAGGAGTGCTGGCCGGCGGTGGACCCCGCGAAGCTGGTGCTGCGGCTGCTCGGCGACGCCGAGTTCCTGGCGGAGCACGCCGAGGGGCTGCTCACCGAGGACGAGCAGAAGCTGCTGCTGTGGGCGAAGCCGGCCCGCAGCGTGAAGACGGCGAAGTGGTCGGCGGCGGACGCGGTCCTCGTCGACGAGGCGCGGGACCTGGTGGAGCGGACGCACTCGCTCGGGCACGTGGTCCTCGACGAGGCGCAGGACCTGTCGCCGATGCAGTACCGGGCGGTGGGCCGCCGCTGCACGACCGGTTCGGCAACGATCCTCGGCGACCTGGCGCAGGGCACGACGCCCTGGGCGACGGAGAGCTGGGCGCAGGCGCTCGGGCACCTGGGCAAGCCGGAGGCCCTGGTGGAGGAGCTGACGGCCGGTTTCCGCGTGCCGCGCGAGGTGATCGCGTACGCCTCGCGGCTGCTGCCGTTCATGTCGCCGGGGCTCGCGGCGGTCGAGTCGGTGCGGGAGAACCCCGGTTCGCTGGAGGTGCGGCACACGGACGCGCTCGACGCGGAGGTCGTCGCGGCCTGCGCCGAGGCGCTCGCGCACGAGGGCTCGATCGGTCTGATCGCCGCCGACGCGCGGATCGCGCCGCTCGCGGAGGCGCTGACGGCCGCCGGTCTCGCCTACCTCTCCCCCGGTGAGGAGACGACCGCCGAGTCGCGTCTGACGCTGGTGCCCGCCTCGCTCGCGAAGGGTCTGGAGTACGACTACGTGGTCCTGGACGAGCCGGCGGCGGTCGTCGACGGCGAACCGGACGAGCGGACCGGGCTGCGCCGGCTGTACGTGGCGCTGACGCGTGCGGTGTCGGGGCTCGCGGTCGTCCACTCCGCTCCCGTTCCGCACCAGTTGGGCGCGCTGTGAGCGGTGCGGGGCCCGTGCGCGGCGCCGTCGGGTCGCTGCATCACGTCGAGGTGTGGGTGGGGGACCTGGAGCACGCCGAGGAGAGTTTCGGGTGGCTGCTCGGCGCGCTCGGGTACGCGCCGTTCCAGCGGTGGGAGGGCGGCCGGAGCTGGGCGCTCGGCTCCTGCTACCTGGTCGTCGAGCGGTCCCCCGCCCGTACGTCGGACCGGCACGACCGGCTGCGGCCCGGCCTGAACCACCTGGCGTTCCACGCCGGGGACCGGGCCGCCGTCGACGCGCTCGCCGCCGAGGCGCCGGCGCACGGCTGGCGGCTGCTGTTCGCGGACCGGCACCCGTACGCCGGGGGCGAGGGGGTCTACGCGGCCTACCTGGAGAACGCCGACGGGTTCGAGGTGGAACTCGTCGCCGATCCGGTCGGACACGACCGATGAGTTTCGGCGTACTCCCCCGTCTATAGGTTGTAGTCGGTGCTGCTGAGCACCAGTCACGAACCTCACGGGAGATCCAGATGCGCACCCTGATCAGCACCGCCTTCGTCTCGCTCGACGGTGTCGTGGAGGCCCCCGGCGGCGAGCCCGGCTACCGCAACTCCGGCTGGACCTTCAAGGACATGGAGTTCCTGCCGGAGGCGTACGCCCTCAAGGGCGAGGAGCAGCAGGAGGCCACCGCGATGCTGTTCGGCCGGACCAGCTACGAGGCGTTCAGCCCCGTCTGGCCCGACATGGAGGAGTTCGCGGCCTACAAGGCGATGCCGAAGTACGTGGTGTCGACGACGCTCACCGAGGACGACCTCGTGGACAACTGGGGCGAGACCACGATCCTGCGCTCGCTCGACGAGGTCGCCGCGCTGAAGGAGACCGAGGGCGGCCCGATCATCATGCACGGCAGCGCGTCGCTGGGCCGGTCGCTCTCGGACGCCGGGCTGATCGACCGGTACAACCTGCTCGTCTTCCCGCTGCTCCTCGGCGCGGGCAAGCGGCTGTTCAGCGACACGGACAAGGACACGCAGAAGCTGAAGCTCGTCGAGCACGAGGCCTACGCGAACGGCATGCAGAAGAACGTCTTCGAGGTCGTGCGCTGAACCCTGACAGGGTCGGGGGCATGGGAGGGGCGCCCCCTGTCAGGGGCAGGACCCTGACAGGGTCCTGCCCCTGACAGGGCGGGTCAGAGCTTCGCGTACTCCGCGAGTGCCTCCGTCCGGGCGCGGCGGGCCACCGCCGCCAGGACCCGGTTCGTGTCGCGGTAGTAGTGCTCGGTGACCAGACCCCAGGCGAGTGCCCAGCCCCGCCCGCGCTCCCAGGTCATGTCGTCGACGCGGGCCGCCTCCCGGAAGAGGGGGCGGGTGTCGGCGGTGAACATCGTCCAGGCGGGCATCGTGTCGCAGGCCGGGTCGCCCGTGCCGAGGGCGCCGAAGTCGATGACGGCGCTGAGCCGGCCGTCGCGGCCGAGCAGGTTGCCGGGGAGCAGGTCGCCGTGCACCCAGACGGGCGCGCCGTCCCACTGCGGGAGCCGGAGGACCGACTCCCAGGCGGCGGTCGCGAGTTCCGCGTCGACCAGGCCGTCGGCGGCGAGGTCCCGGACGGCGCCCGGCAGGTGGCCGTCCTCCCAGCCGGTGACCGGGCCGCCCCGGGAGGAGGCGGGCCCGTCGCCCGCGTCGACGACGCGCAGGGCGGCGCCGAAGCGGCCCAGTTCGACGGCCGTGTGGGCGAGGTCGGTGAGCGGGGCGTCGTACGTGTCGTCCCCGTCGAGCCAGGCGAACACCGACCAGACCCGGCCGTATCCCTCCCCTGGCACTCCCCGCCCGACCGGTACCGGCACGGGCAGGGGCAGGTGCGGTGCGAGGTGGGGCAGCCAGCGCTGCTCCTTCTCGGCCTGGCCTTCCGACCAGGCGGCCTTGGGCAGGCGTACGGCGAGTTCGTCACCGAGCCGGAACATCGCGTTGTCGGTGCCGGCGGAGTCGACCTCCCGTACGGGAAGCCCCGCCCAGTCGGGGAACTGGGCGGCGATCAGCCGCTCGACGAGTGCGGTGTCGATGGCGGGGCCGGGAGAGGTCATGCGCGCGACGGTAGCCGTCACGCGCCTTCCGGGCCACGGGGTTTCGGCTCCCCCGGCCCCTCCAGGATCAGGTCTCCGGCCCGGGCGAGGACCTCGGCGCGGGTGCGGCCCCGGTGGTCGGCGGCGAGGAAGTGGTGGCCGATGGCCACGCAGAAGGCGAGGAGGGCGCGGGCCTCGACCTCGTCGGGGTCGGAACAGAAGGTGCCGATCATCTCGCGAAGCAGGTCCATGCGCCGGTTGTCGACGCGGCGCAGGCGGGCGGCGACGGTCTCGTCGCGCCGGGCCCAGTCGCGGACGGCGAGGTCGATGGGGCGCAGCCGGTCGCCGGAGAAGGTGAGCATGCCGGCGAGCGTGATGAGGGCCCTCGGGTCGCCGCCCTCCTCCTGCCGGACGCGGTCGATGACCTGGTCGGTGGCTTCTCGTTCCCAGGTGTCGAGCATGGCGGCGAGGAGTGCGTCGCGGTCGGCGAAGTAGCCGTAGAAGCCGCCTTTGGTGACGCCGAGGCGTTTGGCGAGCACCTCGATCCGGACGGCGTCGGGGCCGCCGTCGGCGAGGACGGTCAGGCCCTCCTCCACCCATCGTTCGCGCGGTGTGCGTGCGGCGCCCATGGTGTGTCCCTCCTCACCCGGCGGCCGAATATACGCCTCCGTACATTCGGTCTGACATGGTTGACCTCGTAGTTGTACGCCAGCGTATAGAACGAAGGTGGCAGCGGTCATGAGACTTCCCGTGCGCGAACACACCGGCCGGCCGTGGCGGATCCACGAGTTCACCCCCGACTTCACGACCGAGGACGTGTGGTCCTACCGCACCCCGGGTGCCGGGCCCGACGACTTCGCGACCGCGCTCGCCGCGATCACGGCCGACGCGAGCCTCACCGAGCCGTCCGGGCCGACGAGGTTCCTGATGGCGGTGCGCTGGAAGCTGGGCGCCCTGCTCGGCTGGGACGACCCGAAGGCCGGTCTCGGCCCGCGCGTCCCGTCGCTGCGCGACCGCCTGCCGGAGGAGCTGACGGAGACGGTGGACCCCGCCGCCGGCCCCGGCCCGTTCGTCCCGCTGTACGAGCTGCACGACGAGTGCGCCCGCGAGCTGGCGAACAGGACCGTCCACGCGGTCATGCACCTGGGCTGGGTGGAGACGCCCGACGGCGGCCACGAGCTCCGCATGGCGGTCCTGGTCAAGCCCAACGGGCGCTTCGGCCGCCTCTACATGGCCCTGATCGCGCCCTTCCGGTACCTGATCGTCTATCCGGCGATGACCCGCCGCCGGGAAGCCGCCTGGCGGGACCGGGAGCGCCGGCCGGGGCGGTGACCCGGTTCGGGCGGCGTCCGGCTCGGACCGTCCGGGAGCCGAGCCGTACGCGTGGGGCGTCCGGCATGAGCGTGCAGGCCGTCGGCGCCCCCTCGCCGGGACCTACGCGTCCAGCGCCTCCCGCCACGTCCGCACCGCGTCCGCGGAGACCGGGGCCGCCCAGCCGCGGGGGCGGGCCGCGCCGCCGATGTGGAAGGCGTCCAGGCCGGCCGCGCGGAGTTCGGGGAGGTGGTCGAGGCGGAGGCCGCCGCCGACGAGGATCCGCGCCTCGTAGCCGGGCTCGCCCGTGCGGGCCGCCTCGGCCTTGAGGGTGGCGAGGCCGTCGTCGACGCCGGTGGCGGCGCCGGCCGTGAGGTAGGTGTCGAGGCCGGGCAGGTCGGCGAGGCGCTTGCGGAGGCCGTCGCGGTCGGCGGCGCGGTCGATCGCCCGGTGGAAGGTCCAGCGGGCGCCGTCGAGGACGGCGAGGAGGCGCTCGACGGCCACGAGGTCGGGCTCGCCGTCGGGGGTGAGGAAGCCGAGGACGAACTCGTCCGCCCCCGCCTCGCGCAGGTCCAGGGCCCGCCCGACCAGGGCGTCGACGTCGCCGGCCGCGAATCCGTCGGTGAGGCGGAGCATCACGCGCAGCGGGATGTCGACGGCGGCGCGGATCGCGGCGAAGCCGGTCCGGGACGGGGTGAGGCCGTCCGCCGCCATGTCGGTGACGAGTTCGAGGCGGTCGGCGCCACCGGTCTGGGCAGCGACCGCGTCTTCCTCGTCGAGGGCGATCACCTCAAGGACTGCACGGTTGCTCATCGAGCCCATTCCTCCATGAATGACGGCTATAGGTCTAGTCCAATGACCAGACTAGCCGTGCGCGTGCCCTCCCGCACCGTGCTCGGTCGCGGAGGCCGCCGGAGCGGGCGCCTGCGCGGGCGCCTTCCCGTTCGCGCCCGCCGTCACGGTGAAGGCCGCCGTCCGTACCTTTCCCTGGTGCTGGAAGTCCAGGAACAGACGGTACGTGCCCGCGCTGGGTGCCGTCGCCGTGAAGGAGACGTCGGGGCCGGGGCCGCCCTCGTTCGGGTGCACGTGGAGGTAGGCGAGGTCGCCGTCGCGGAGGGCGACGAGGTGCCCGTACGCCCCGAGGTACGGCTCCAGGTCGGTGACCGGCTTCCCGGCCTTGGTGACGGTGAGCCGCAGCTCGCCGGCCTTGCCGGGGTCCAGGGTGCCACCGAGGCGGACCTGGTAGCCGTCGACGGCCGCGGTCGGCGCGATGGCGGGCAGCGGCTTCGGCGCGTACGCCCCCGGTACGGAGAGGTCGGCGCCGAGCGTGACGCCCTTGGCGCCGGGCGCGGCGGGCTTGAAGTCGGCGAAGGCCTTGTAGCCGCCGGCGGCGGGCAGGTCGACGGGGGTCGTCCAGGTGCCGTCGGCCGCCTTCACGGGGTGCAGGTGGCGGAAGGTGTTGAGGTCGCGCGAGGCGACGATGAAGTGCAGTTCCTTGCCGTGCTCGGTGGTGAAGGCGGTGACCTTCTTGCCGGCGGCGTCCTTGACGGAGAACTTCAGGACGCTGCGGCCCGCGGTGGTGACGGGGGTCTCCAGGGCGAGGGTGTAGCCGCCGTCGGAGACCTGGAGGCCGCCGGGGAGGTTCGCGGCGGCGGCGGGCGCGGCCTCCTCGTGGCCGGCGTGACCGTCGGCGGCGGGGCTCTTGGTGGCGGTGGGCGCGGCAGCGTGGTCGCCGTGCTCTGCCTTCTTGGGCTCCTCGACGGGGCCGACGCCCGTGCCCACCCCGTACGCGGCCCCGAAGGTCGCGGCGAGCGCGGCGGCGTAGGCAGTGATCTTCACTCCGGTGTTCATGGCTGCTCTCCCGTACGTGGGTGGGGTGGCTGATCCGTGCGGCGCGTCGCGCCCGTGAGGGGCGCACCGCGCTGTCCGATGCACTTCACCATACCCCTGGGGGGTATCAAGTCAAGTCGGGGAACGGCTTGCGTCGGATACGGGAGGGGGGTATACATGGACTCACAACCGAATACCCCCCGAGGGTATCGGACCGGATTCGACCGAGGAGGAAGCCATGGGCTCCTGCTGCACCCCCGACAACAGCTGCTCGACCACGGAGGCCACCGCCGTCGCGGTCGCCGACAGCACCGCCACGGTCTACGCCGTCTCCGGCATGACCTGCGGGCACTGCAGGACCGCGATCACCAAGTCCGTCAGCGCCCTGGACGGCGTCCTCGCCGTGGACGTCGACGTGGACGCCGGCCTGGTGACCGTGACCACGGGCGGCGAGCCCGACGACGCCGCGATCACCGCGGCGGTCGACGACGCGGGCTACGAGCTCACCGGCCGCGCCGCCTGACCGAACAGCCCCCTCGGCCGCCGGGGCCCGCCCACCACGCCCGGGCCCCGGCCCCCGACACCCCGCAAATGAGGAGCAGGAGCTCATGACAACGACGACACCCGGGACCGCCCAGGTCGAGCTCGCCATCGGCGGCATGACCTGCGCCTCATGTGCGGCCCGTATCGAGAAGAAGCTCAACCGGATGGACGGGGTCGAGGCCACCGTCAACTACGCCACCGAGAAGGCGAAGGTCACCTTCGACGCCGACATCGACGTCGCCGCGCTGATCGCCACCGTCGAGGCCACCGGCTACACCGCCGCCGAACCGCAGCCCGAGCGCCCCGCGAGCGGCGGCGGCGAGGAGGGCCCGACCGACGAGGAGAAGGCCGACGAGGAGCTGCGGCCCCTCAAGCAGCGGCTGATCACCGCCGTCACGCTCGCCGTGCCGGTCATCGCGATGGCGATGGTCCCGGCGCTCCAGATCGAGTACTGGCAGTGGCTGAGCCTCACGCTCACCGCGCCGGTCGTCGTCTACGCCGCCTGGCCCTTCCACAAGGCCGCCTGGACCAACGCCAAGCACGGCGCGGCCACCATGGACACCCTGATCTCGGTCGGCACGATCGCCGCGTTCCTGTGGTCCCTGTGGGCGCTGTTCTTCGGCACCGCCGGCACGCCGGGGATGACCCACGCCTTCGAGTTCACGATCGCCCGTACCGACGGCGCCGGGAACATCTACCTGGAGGCCGCGGCCGGCGTCACCGCCTTCATCCTCGCGGGCCGCTACTTCGAGGCCCGCTCGAAGCGCAAGGCGGGCGCCGCGCTCAAGGCGCTGATGCAGCTGGGCGCCAAGGAGGTGACCGTCCTCAGGAACGGCCAGGAGGTCACCGTACCGACGGCCGACCTGCAGGTCGGGGACCGCTTCCTGGTCCGCCCCGGCGAGAAGATCGCCACCGACGGCACCGTCGTCGAGGGTTCGTCCGCCGTGGACGCCTCCATGCTCACCGGCGAGTCCGTCCCGGTCGAGGTCTCGGTCGGCGACTCCGTCACCGGCGCCACCCTGAACGCCGGCGGCCGACTGGTCGTCGAGGCCACCCGCGTCGGCTCCGACACCCAGCTCGCCCGGATGGCGAAGCTCGTCGAGGACGCCCAGAACGGCAAGGCCGCCGCCCAGCGCCTCGCCGACCGGATCTCGGCCGTCTTCGTCCCGGTCGTCATCGCGCTCGCCCTCGGCACCCTCGGCTTCTGGCTGGGTACGGGTCAGGGCCTGACCGCCGCCTTCACCGCGGCCGTCGCCGTCCTGATCATCGCCTGCCCCTGCGCCCTCGGCCTGGCCACCCCGACCGCCCTCATGGTCGGCACCGGCCGCGGCGCCCAGCTCGGCATCCTGATCAAGGGACCCGAGGTCCTGGAGACCACCCGCAAGGTCGACACGATCGTCCTCGACAAGACCGGCACCGTCACCACCGGCCGGATGACCCTGATCAAGGTCCACACCGCCGAGGGCGTCGACGAGACGGACGTGCTGCGCCTGGCCGGCGCCCTGGAGCACTCCTCCGAGCACCCGATCGCCCAGGCCGTCGCCACCGGCGCCGCCGCCAAGGTCGGCACCCTGCCGACCCCCGAGGATTTCGCCAACATTCCCGGTCTCGGCGTGCAGGGCGTCGTCGAGGGCCACGCCGTCCTCGTCGGCCGCGAGAAGCTGCTCGACGAGTGGGCCATGGCGCTCCCCGCGGACCTCAAGTCCGCGAAGGACGCCGCCGAGAAGACCGGCAAGACCGCCATCGCGGTGGCCTGGGACGGCGAGGCCCGTGCGGTCCTGGAGGTCGCCGACGCCGTCAAGGAGACCAGCGCCGAGGCCATCAAGCGGCTCCGCGCGCTCGGTCTGACGCCGATCCTGCTCACCGGTGACAACAAGGCGGTCGCGGAGGCCGTCGCCGCCGAGGTCGGCATCGACGAGGTCATCGCGGAGGTCATGCCGCAGGACAAGGTCGACGTGGTCAAGAAGCTCCAGGCGGAGGGCCGTTCGGTCGCCATGGTCGGCGACGGCGTCAACGACGCCGCCGCGCTCGCCCAGGCCGACCTGGGCCTGGCGATGGGCACCGGCACGGACGCCGCCATCGAGGCCGGCGACCTGACCCTCGTACGGGGCGACCTGCGGGCCGCGGCCGACGCGATCAGGCTCTCCCGCAAGACGCTCGGCACGATCCGCTCGAACCTGTTCTGGGCCTTCGCCTACAACGTGGCGGCCCTGCCGCTCGCCGCGGCCGGACTGCTCAACCCGATGATCGCGGGCGCGGCCATGGCCTTCTCCTCGGTCTTCGTGGTCGGCAACAGCCTCCGCCTGCGGGGCTTCCAGGCCGCCGACCGCTGACGAACGCCCTTCCCTCCCTCCCCCTCCCCCTCCCCGAGGAGCCCGTCGTGGCCGGTTACGGACAGCACAAGGAAGACATCATCAGACGCCTGCGCCGCATCGAGGGTCAGGTCAGGGGGGTGCAGCGGATGGTCGACGAGGACGTCTACTGCATCGACGTCCTCACCCAGGTCTCCGCGATCAACGCGGCCCTCCAGTCCTGCGCGGTGGCCCTGCTGGACGAGCACCTCAGCTGCTGCGTCACGGAGGCCATCGCCCAGGGCGGAGACCAGGCGAAGGTGAAGGTGGGCGAGGCGTCGAAGGCCATCGCCCGGCTGATCCGGACATAGGCCCGGCGGCGGGCCCCCGGTGCGGGGGCCCGTCGGGGAGATCAACCGCTCTTGCGTGAAGGGCAGTCGGCGGACAGCGTGAGACTCAGCCGGAGACAGAGGCCGAGCAGCTGCCGGAGGAGCACCAGCTCCACCGATCCGGGGAGACCGGAGTCGCAGACCTCCGCGCAGGGGCGGTTCTTCGTAGGGGTCGCCAGAAGGGTCTTCAGGAGGGTCGACATCCTGCCACTGTACCCCTGGGGGGTATACCTGGCCGGGGGAAGCGGCCCGTACGATGAGCCGCCCGTAGGGGGAGGGGATGCACGTGCGCCGGCTGGGAGAGCTGGAGGCCGAGATCATGGACCGACTGTGGGCCTGGCAGCGGCCCGCCACGGTCCGCGAGATCGTCGACGACATCAACCGGGAACGACGGGTCGCGTACACGACCGTCATGACCGTCGCGGACATCCTGCACCGCAAGGGCTGGCTCCGCCGGGAGAAGGCCGGCCGGGCCTGGCTGTACGAACCGGTCCGCAGCCGCGAGGAGTACACGGCCGGACTGATGCGGGACGCCCTCGGCGACAGCCAGGACCGCCCGGCGGCCCTGCTCCGCTTCGTCGAGGTCATCTCGGACGAGGACATGGACGCCCTCGACGCGGCCCTCCGCGCGGCCCGCGGCGACCAGCACCTGCATCCACATCCGGGGGACGGGGGCGGCGCGTGAACCACCACATCCTCGTCCCGCTCGGGCTCGTCCTGCTCACCGGCTTCCTGGTGCCCTGGCTGGTGGGCCGGTCACGCTGGGCCCAGCAGGCGCCCCGGCTCGCCCTCGCCGTCTGGGCCGCGTGCGGCGCCGTCTTCGCGGCGGCGACCGCCCTGATCCCCGCCCAGCTGGTCCTGCCGGCCGGGAGCAGCCACCGGCTGGCCGACATGGTGTACACCCTCGAACCGCCCACGCTCGCGCAGGTCATGAACCTCGACGGGCGCGAGCGGTTCGCTTTTTCGCTCTCCCTGCTCGTCCTGTCGCTGCCCGCCGCCGCGTTCGCGCGCCGTCTCGCCCGGGCCCGCCGGACGCGGCTGCGGCACGCCGGTGTGCTGCGGCTCGTCGGGCGGTACGACCCCGCCCTGCGCGCCACCGTCCTCGACGACGAGCGGCCCGCCGTGTACTGCCTGCCCGGCCGCTCGCGCCGGGTCGTGGTCTCCTCGGGCGCGCTGCGCACCCTCACCCCGGCCCAGCTGGCGGCAGCGCTCGCGCACGAGCGGGCGCACATCGCCGGGCGCCACCACCTCCTGGTCGCGGCGGCGGAGGCCTTCGCGGCGGTCTTCGCGCGCCTTCCGCTCGCCCGGTACGGCGGACCCGCCGTACCGCTGCTGCTCGAAATGGCGGCGGACGACCGGGCGTTGCGGCGGTGTACGCGGGACGCGCTGGCGACCGCGCTGTACGCGCTGGCCTCGGGCCGGGCGCCCCGGTCGGCCTTCGCCGCGGGCGGCCCTTCGGCGGCGGTGCGGATGCGGCGCATCCTCACTCCGCACAGCGCGGGACATCCCGTTCTGCTCGGACTGCTGACCATCGCTTCCGCAGCTCTCGCGATGGCGCCCTTGATCGTCGCCTGCTGTTCGTTCCCCTGATAACCGCCCTATTTACTAAGCGAATTCGTAGATTTCGCATCGGTCACGGACAACTGAATTCCCCGCTATTGTGGGTATGTTGGGGCTCACGCTCGGCACGTCGAAGGGTACGAAACCAATGCAGCTGGCTGGGGTTCGGACGGCCGCGGCCGGCGATGCGACGACGATATCCAGGCTGCTTGCCGATGCCATTCGGAGCAGCTACACGGGAATCCTCGACGAAATCCCGATGGGCCGGCTGATCTCCGCACAGTGCGCACTCCCCCGCATACGCGCGGAAATTGAAATTCCGGGGGGCGCGCCCGGCTGGCTGGGCTGGCTCGTGGCGACCGACACGGCGGGCTCCATCGTCGGAGCGGCGGCCGGCGGGGTTCCCGTACCGGGCGAGGGCGAGGTGTACGCCCTGGCCGTGGCGGACGGTTCCCGGCGCGGGGGCGTCGGTACGGCCCTGATGGCGGCGGCCACCCAGCGGATGCGCGACTTCGGCGCCCGCGACCAGCGCGTGGAGCTCCCGGCGGAGTCCGACCCGGCGCTTCCCTTCTACCGGCACCTGGGCTTCGCGGCCCTCTCCCCCCGGCGCTGGAGCCGCGGGCTCTGATCCGAGGCGTGGCAGATCCACGCCATCGCGTGTTCACGCAGCCCGATCCGGTGGATCGGGGCTCCCTCCCCAGGTCAGGATGGGTCCAGCGGCGCGGTCCCGGCGGCACGGGTACCTCGTCCGGACGGCATGGACCGAGCGAGCCCCTGGAGGAGCGATGCACACACCGAGCGGCACTTCCCTGCCCGTCGTGCCCGCAGCGCTCGCGCCGGTCCTGCCGTCCCGATACGGCCGGGAGCGCGAGCCCGCCCCCGGGGCCGGCGTCCGGGTCACCCCGGACAGCCTTCCCGGGCTCGAATCCGTCTCCCCCGCCGACGAGGCGTCCGTGTGGCTGCACGACGCCCTGCTCGGCCCGCACAGCGCGGACATCGTCCGGTACCTCAGCCTCGCCCGCTCCACCGGCGGACCCGTCCTCGACCTCGGCTCGGGAGCCGGGCGGCTCGCCGTCCCGTTCGCCCGGCACGGCTTCGCCGTGGAAGCCGTGGACCGGGACGCCTCGGCCCTGGAGCGCCTCGAAGGCTGGGCCCGCCGGATCGGCCCGCAGGTGGCGGGACTCGTCATGACCCACCGAGCGGACCTCAACGAGCTGCGCCTCGACGGCAGTTACCGGCTGGCCCTGCTCGCGGGCGCCATGGTCACCGCCGTACCCCCGGCGCGGCGGCCCGGACTGCTGCGGGAGGTCGCCGGGCACCTGGAGGCGGGCGGGGCGCTGGCCCTCGACTACACCGCGCACCAGCTGCCGGGGCTGATCGCGGAACCGCGGCGGACCTGGGCGTTCCAGGTGCCGCGCTTCGACGGGATCGACGAGTGGGTGGTGGCCCGGCAGGTCTTCGACCTGCCGTCGATGAGCGAGCGGATCACGTACTACACGGCGCGGACCGGGAAGCTCTCCACGGAGCGGGTCGTGCTCACCACCGACAAGTGGATCGTGGACCCCGAGCGGCTCGCGGCCGAGCTGCACTCGGCGGGGCTGCACATCGAGGGGCGGCGGCGGCACCGGATCGACGAGCGGACCGAGTCCGTCCTGCTCGTGTGCCGGGCGGACGACTGACCGGAGGCGGCGGAGCACCTGACGGGGTGGACGCGCACGCCTGACGAGGTTGACGAGCAAGAGGTACGATGCACACAAAAGTTTGGGCCGACCAGGTGGCGGGCGGAGAAGATGGCAGTCGTGGAAGAGCTGACGGGCCGCGAGGCGGTGATCCAGCGCCTGCGTGACGTCGGGCTGCGGGTCACGGGCCCGCGCCTGGAGGTGCTCACGGTGCTCGCCGCCGGCGGCCATCTCGACGTCGAGGCGATCACGACGACCGCCCGGGAGCGGCTCGGCACGCTGACCAGCCAGGCCGTGTACGAGATGCTGCGCCACTTCCAGGAGACGGGCCTGGTCAGCAAGTTCGACCGGCCGGGTCTGCCCGCCGTCTTCGAGATCTCGGGTCCCGCGCACCAGCACGCCCTGTGCACGGTCTGCGGCCGGGTGGAGAACGTGTCGGCGGCCGCGCCGGTGCCGCCCCGCGGCGCCCTGCCGGAGTGGCGGGTGGACGACGCGGAGATCGTCTTCAAGGGGCTGTGCCCCGATTGCCGGGCAAGCGCCCCCACCGCCTGAGCAGGGCCCAACTCCGTGCGTGTCGTTCGATTTTGTGGCAGGGTCTAGCGGGGCGATTCAACGGGTCCGGGTGGACCGAGGGGAGTCTGCTGCGCAGTGTCCAGAAACACCGCCGTTCCGCGTGTGGGTGGCGATCAGGCCCTCGCCGTCTACCAGGAACTCCGCATCCACCCGGATGCCACGTTCGACGAGGTCGCGGACCGTTTCGAGCTCTCCGCCGAGGAGCGGGAGCGCTGCCGGGACGAACTCGCCGCCCTGGGACTGACCGAGGCCGGCGGACCGGCCGGCTCCGGGGCGTCCCCGGCCCCCGCGATCGTCGATCCCGATGTCGCCCTGCTGCGGCTGCTGCGCAGGGAGCGCGACCGGCTCCAGGAACGCCTGGCCGCGACCAGCCGCACGCACACCGCCCTCGAAGCCCTCGCCGGGCCGTTCCTGCAGGCCGGAGCCACGCCCAGGGCCGAGGTGGAGGTCGAGATCGTCGACGCTCCGGACCGGGTGCTGGGGAGCCTCGCGGACCTGACGGACTCGGTTCGGACGGCCGCGCACTTCATGCACACCGGCTCCGTCCGGCGCGAGGAGATGGGCGGTGAGCTGGACCGGGACCGGCTGTGGGCCGGGCGGGGCGTCCGGGTCCGCGCCATGTACAGCCGCCGGGCCGCCTCGGTGCCGGAGATGGCCCAGCACCTGGAGGAGCGCGCCGCCGTCGGCGTGGAGATCCGGCTGTCGTCGGTGGTGCCGATGAACATGGTGCTGGCCGACGAGAACTTCGCGATGCTCCCGACCGACCCGTACGAGCCCTCGTCCCCGTCGATCCTCGCGCGCGGTCCGGGCCTGGTCCGGTCCTATCTGGCGCTGTACGAGTACTGCTGGACGGCGGCGGCCCCGTACGGCCAGGAGGAACCGGCGGAGAGGGGCGGCGACGGGCTCTCGGAACAGCAGCGGACGGCGCTGCTGATGCTGGCCTCCGGCATCAAGGACGAGCAGATCGCCCGCAATCTGGGGGTGTCGCTGCGGACGGTCAGCCGGCTTCTGTCCGAGGTGATGCAGGAGTTGGGGGCGGCGAGCCGCTTCGAGGCGGGCGTGAAGGCGGCCCGGCTGGGACTGCTGGACAGCGAGGGGACCGATCGCGGGCTGTGAGGACGGGGGGCTCCCCCGGAGGAGTTCGGATGACGCACGATGGGTGCGACCAAGCATGACGGACCCCTCCTGGCCGTATGACAGGGTGAGGGCGGGGGCGACTCGAGCGAACAGGGGGTCACTTCGCCATGATCACCGGCGGCGGCAGTACGGGAGCGCGATGGTCACCCGATCCTGTGGTGGACCTCTACCAGGAATTACGCAGGCGGGGGGTGTCCCGGCTGCGCGAGGTGGGATCCCAACTGCGGCTCGCACCAGAGGAGTACGAGCGATGTAGGGACGAGCTGACCTCCCTCGGGCTGATCGTGCCGACGAATCCCGCCCAGCACGGAGCCCGGGGGGAGTTCGAGGGCGCCGCGGGGCAGCAGGACGGCGACACGGTCGCCGTGATCGACCCGGAGATCGCCATGCTCCGGCTGCTGCACCGCGAGCGGGAGCAGCTGCGCGACCATCTGGACGAGGCGGACCGGGCTTACAGCACCCTGGAGACGCTCGCGGGGGCCTATCTGCGGGCCGGATCACTGACGCGCTCGGACGCCGACGTCGAGCTGCTCAGCGACTACCGGCGGATCCAGCAGGTGCTCGAGGACATCACGGACGTCATCCAGCACGGTCTGGCGTCCATGCATCTGACCTCGCTGAACCGCGAGGTGGGCGAGCGGGTGCTGAGCCGGGACCGGCGGCAGATCGGCAACGGGGTGCGCGTCCGCGCCATGTACAGCGAGCAGGTCTGCTCCTCCCCGGAGGTGCAGGAGCATCTGCGGCGCCGGGTCGAGGCGGGGGTGGAGGTGCGGATCGCACCGGCCGTGCCGATGCCGCTGATCATCGCGGACGCGCAGTTCGCGGTGGTCCCGGTGGATCCGGCGGAGCCGGCGGCGGGCGCGGTGCTGGCCCGGGGGCCGGCCCTGGTCCGCTCGTACCTCGCACTGTACGAGCACTGCTGGCACACCGCTTCGCCGTACGGGGACGCCTCCGCGCCCGAGCAGGGCGGCGACGGCCTCTCCGAGCAGCAGCGGGCGGCGCTGAGCATGCTCGCCTCCGGGATGAAGGACGAGAAGATCGCGCGCGGGCTCGGGGTGTCGCTGCGGACGGTGAGCCGGATGCTGTCCGAGCTGATGCAGGAGATGGGCGCGACGAGCCGCTTCGAGGCCGGAGTGCGCGCCTACCGGCTGGGCTGGGTGGACTGACGGAGGCCCAATTCCGCACAGCCCGGCGGCAATTGCCCGGGGAATGCAAAGGATCCGTGGCCGCCCGGAAAGGGCGGCCACGGAGCCTTTTACCCGACGGCGCTCAATTGGCAGGAATCGGCGCCGGGGAGACACGGTCCCATTCGTTCCCGTTGGACGGGGAAGGCGTGGGGGTGGGGGTGACGGTGGCGGTGCCGTCCGTTCCTTCGGCCACCACATGCTGGGAAGCGGCCGACGCGGTTTCCGGGGCCGTCACGAGCGCCGCACCGCCCGCGACGGACAGACAGGCAGCCGCGGCGACGGCGAACTGACGGACGATCTTACGCATCCCCGTGGCGCGCACAGCAGACATGATTCCTCCAGGATGTGGAATGTGAATTCGTCCTTCCGGGGGCCCGTGCCGCCGGGCGTTCCCTGAAGACATCTCCATTCTGTCCCGGCCCCCGAATCGAATCCAGGGATTCTCTCTGCGTGGACCCGCCATGGCGCGGATGCGTCAATGCGCCATGTGTACAACGGAATTGAAGGATCCGGAGCTTCCCATATCTTTGGTCGAACCAAAAGAGATGCTAGACTTGTGCTACGGCCTTCTCGTTCCTCCAGGAGAGAGGGGCCGTCGGGGCAGGGGCGTGCCGCCGCCCCTGCCCCACCACCCCGACCACGGCCGGCCGGCGCGTCTCCGCGAGCGCCCCCCGGTACACCTCGACCGTCCGCGCGGCGGAAGCGCGCCAGCTCATCCCGCGCGCGTGACGGACCGCCGCCTCCCCCATCGCCTCCACCGCCTCCGGGTGCTCCGCGAGCCACCGCAGCCGCCGCGCGTACTCCACCGGATCGTGGCCGCGCACCAACAGCCCCGTCACCCCGTCCCGCACCGCCGTCGGCAGCCCGCCCACCGCCGCCGCGAGCACCGGCGTCCCGCAGGCCTGCGCCTCCAGCGCCACCAGCCCGAAGGACTCGCTGCGCGAGGGCACCACCAGGACGTCCGCCGCCCGGAACCAGTCGGCCAGCAGCTCCTGCCGTACGGGAGGGCACGACCGCAGCACATCGGTCACCCCCAGCTCCGCGGCGAGCTGCCGGGCCGTCCCCTCGCGGCTCGCGCCCGAGTGGCCGCCGACCACCGGCACCAGTAGCCGGCGGCGCAGTTCCGGCACCTCCCGCAGCAGTTCGGCGACCGCCCGCACGAGCACGTCCGGGCCCTTGAGGGGCTGTATGCGGCCGGCGTAGAGCGGGACGAAGGCGTCCGCGGGCAGCCCGAGCCTGGCCCTCGCCGCCGCCCGGCCGTCCCCGGGGCTGAAGGTCCGCAGGTCGACCCCGGGGCGGACGACCTCGGTACGCGCCCCCTCCGCCCCGTACAGGGTGCGCAGCGCCTCCGCCTCGTCGGCCGTGTTGGCGATCAGCCGGTCGGCGGCGGACACCACCTGGTGCTCGCCCCTGACCCGCAGCTCCGGCTCGGGGGTGTCACCGGCGGCGAGGGAGGCGTTCTTCACCCGGGCCAGGGTGTGGGCGGTGTGCACCAGCGGGACGCGCCAGCCGACCGAGGCGATCCGACCCGCCTGCCCGGAGAGCCAGTAGTGGGAGTGGACCAGGTCGTAGCGCCGCTCCTCCTTGAGCAGGGCGAGCGAGAACGGCACCACCAGGTCGGGCATGGCCTCCTTCGGCAGGGCCTCGCGCGGCCCGGCGTACAGGTGCCGGACCCTTATGCCCGGGGCGAGTTCGACGAACGGGGGCGACCCCTCGCCCCGGCAGCGGGTGAACAGGTCGACCTCCACGCCCTGTTCGGCCAGGGCGCGGGACAGCTCGACCATGTAGACGTTCATCCCGCCGGCGTCCCCCGTCCCTGGCTGGTGGAGCGGGGAGGTGTGGACGCTGAGCATGGCGACGCGCAGGGACACGTGGGGCTCCTGGGGAGTGGGGGCCACGTGTCCCTGCGCGTCGCTCGCGCGCGCACGGTCACGCGACAGGGGACATTCCTACGGACGTACTTAGTTGTTTAGTAGTGGGGGTCAGAACCCGAAGACCGGACCCGACGGCGGTGCCAGCCGCGTCCCCGGCAGCGGCGCCGTCAGCGCGTGCCAGTCGACCGCCCGCCCCGGTGCCACATGGAGCGCCGCCGCGAGCCGGTCCGCGCCCTCCGGCATCACCGGCCGCGACCACGCCGACAGGGCCGAGGCCACCGCCAACTGCGCGGCCAGCGCCGGGAGATGACGGCAGGAGGTACTGGGCCGGCACCGCTCGTGGGCGTTGACGTGGCCGAAGTCGGCCGCCGAGCGGACCATCTCGTCGAGGACGGCCACCGCGCGGCGCGGATCGAAGGCGTCGGGCCCGTACGCCTCGCGCAGATCGTCCACGCCCCGGTGCAGCCGCCGCTCCAGGATCTCCCAGCCGGTGCCGCCGGGCAGCGCCTGCGGGGCGAGCCCGCCGCACTCCTCCCGAACGGCGGCGAAGAGCCGGGACAGCCAGCTGTTCCAGTTCTCGTCCAGCTCGCGCCGGGCCGCCGCGAGCCGCTCCCGGTGGAAGACGGTGCGGCGGCCCAGCGGACGGGCCTGGAGGACATGGCGGCGCAGGGTGTCGGAGCCGTACTCGGTGAGCAGGTCCAGCGCCCAGACGTTGCCCTCCTGGACGCCCTCCTCGATGACGTACGACTCGTTGACGTTGAAGTCCTGCGGCAGCTTGATGTCCTGCGCGAGCAGCAGCACCGGCAGCAGCACCGCGTGGCAGAAGGCGTGCCCGAAGCCGCAGAAGTGGATGGCGCGGCGGGGCAGCGGCCCCGTCACGTCGTAGCCGAAGAGGTGCATGGCTGCTGCCTCGAAGCAGCCGTCGATCCGGTGGTCGGGGAAGCCCTCGACCGGCACCGGCAGCCCCCACTCGGCGGGGTGGCCGACCGCGATGTCCGGCAGGCCGTCCTCGACGAGCGACTCGCACAGGGCCGCGAGGCGCGGCGGGAGGCCGGCCGTCGCCCAGTAGTCGGCGAGCGTGTCCCTGAAGGGTTCCAGGGGGACGTAGAGCCGGCGGCAGCGGCGGGCCACCGCCGGGGTGTCGCAGAGCGCGCAGCGCGCCCCGATCAGGTCGCCGCCGTCGTTGGGGCGGGCGCACTCGTGGCACATCCCGCCGTCGCTGACCGCGCCGCAGTGCGGGCAGGTGCCGGTGGCGTGCGCCCCGTGCAGCCAGCGGTCGCAGGGCTCGCAGTACGGCAGCAGCCGGGTGCGCGGGGCGATCACGCCCTGCGCGAAGAGCCGGCCGAAGAGGTCCTGCACCCAGCGTCCGTAGCCCTTGTCGCGGCGCGGGCGCACGATGTGGTCGAACTCCACGCCCGAGCGCAGCCAGTCGGCGGTGATCGCGGCCCGGTAGCCCTCCGCGACCTCCTCGGGCTTGCGGTGGTGGCGCAGCGCCCGGACCTCGACGGAGCTGGCGTGGTCGGCGGTGCCGGTGGTGAACCGGACGGCCTCGCCCTCCGCGCGCAGATAGCGGGTGAGGACGTCGGCGGCGACGTACGGCCCCGCGAGGTGGCCGATGTGGAGTTCGCCGTGGGTGGCGGGAGGAGTCGCGGTGATCCAGACAGGGGTGCTCATGGGACCTCCTTGACGCTGTGGTGCGGTGGGCTTCAGCGGTCGCGGGCGGCGGAGCGCGGTCGGCGCAGGGCGGTCAGCGGGTCGAAGTGGACGGGCGGGGCGGTCAGCGGGGCTCGAAGTGGAACGAGCGGATGAAGCAGTCGCGCGGCTGCTCGACCGCGTAGACGATGCATTCGAAAAGGGCCTGGGTGGTCAGCTTCTCGTCGGGCGCTATTCCGTCCGGATTCGAGCCGTCCCATTCCGCGAAGCGCGGGTCGGAGGTCGAGAAGTCCGGCGGGAAGAGGGAGAACACCCGGACCCCGGAGGGCCGCAGCCGGCGCGACAGGATGTCGGCGAATCCTGCCTGGGCGCTCTTCGCCGCCCAGAAGGCCTCGTGGGCGGCGCCGGCGGTCGCCGCGGAGGCGCCCTCGGCGTCGCGGACGGCGACCATGTTCACGATGTCGGGCCGCAGCGAGCCGCGCAGCAGCGGCAGGAAGTGCTTCACCATGAGGACGGTGCCGCCGGCCGTCGACTCGATCGTCTCGACGATCTCGGCGTCGCTGGCCGCCTCCAGGTCCATGCCGTCGAGCCAGCGGGCGCCGTTGTTGACCAACAGGTCGACGCGGTCGGTGTGTTCGCCGACCCGGGCGGCGAACTCGCGGATCTCGGCGGGCCTGCTGAGGTCACAGCCGAAGGCGTGGATACGCTCACGGGCCGATCCCATGACTTCGGTGCGGGTGCGTTCGGCCGCCTCCACGGTTCGCGCCGACACATAGACCTCGGCGCCGAGATGGGCGAATCCGACGGCGAGCGCGCGACCGAAATAGCGGGACGCCCCGGTCACGACGACACGCAGATTCTCGAATTTCATGTGTGTCTGCTCTCCCCACGGATACCGATGGCCGGTCCATTTCAGCGTGGCAGAGGAAACGGACCGCGCGCCCGGTGAGCGGGGTGCGCGTTCACGCCGTTGCGTGGATACGCCACGGCACGTCGAGCCTTTCCAGGACACGGGCCCGCTTGTGGTGGACGCGGACGCGGTCGGGCGCGGTGGAGACGGTCACCGGGCCGCCGGGGGTGCGGACCTCGCCGTGGACGGGCGGGACGACGGTGCCGTCGAGCGCCCCGGCTGCGGCGAGGGCGGCGGCCCCGGTGAGGGCGAGCCGGGGGTGCCAGCCGCCGACGGTGAGGGCGCGGACGGAGAGCCGCCCGTCGGGTCCGGCGGCGAAGGCGGCGATCTTGGGGAGGGCGGAGTGGGGCGGGTGGCCGAGGAGCCGGGCGGCCTCGGCGCGGAGGTGGAGGAGCCGGTCCCGGAGGCCGTCGTCGTCGCGCGCCCGGAGATGGCGGGCGTCGACGAACACGTACGGATTGCCGTACCGGACGAGGGAGGCGGGGGTGCCGTCGAGGAGGTCGACGGGGCGGCCGGTGGGGAGGGTGCCGGGGACGGCCGGCGGTCGCAGGAAATGCAGGGTGTACGCGTCGGGCTCGGGTTCGCACAGCACCGTGTCGCCCGTCGTCACCGCGCGGACCGTGACCGGGCCCCGGCGGCCTTCGGCGACCACACAGGCGAGGAGGGAGTGGCCGCAGCCGGCCCGGAAGTCGAAGCCGCCGCCCGGGAGGGCCTGCACGAAGCGGTGGTCGAGGTCGACGCCGGGCCGCGCCGAACTCCCGTACAGCGCGATCTTGTTGAGGTCGGCGTACGGCGTGCGACCGAGGGCGTGGCGCAGGTACGCCAGCTCCTCGGCCAGGGCCAGTGCCCCGGCCGGGAGCCGGTCGAGGCGTACGACGAGGGTGGGACCGGGCGCGTCCTCGGCGCGGACGACGGTGACGGGGACGGTCGCGAGGGCGGTCACGGTGGCGGGGGCGGCCACCGGGGCGGAAACCGTCACAGAGCCAGGGGCGGTCGCGAGGGTCGTCGCGGCCGTGTCCCGGTGGCCCGGCGGGTCAGGCCGCACAGCCGACCGGGATTCTCATGCCCTGGACGACCTCCGTCCACAGCTCGTGGACGGCGAGGGCCCACAGGGCCTGGGCGTCGTGGCGCGAGGGGCGTTCGAGCTGGCGGGCGAGGAGTTTCTGCACCCGGTCCGCGCGGACCTTCCCGCCGAGGACGAGCCGGGCCGGGGAGAGCAGTTCGCGGACGGTGTCCAGGAGCGGGCTGCCGGGCGCGAGCAGGGCCGCCACGGGCAGCGTGAAGGGCTGCTTGGGCCGGCGCAGGACCGCCGAGGGCAGCAGCTCCGCCCCGGCCTCGTACAGCGCGCGCTTGCCCGTACGGGCGGCCGTCGGCAGCGCGCGGGCGTGGGCCACGACCGAGGGCTGGCAGAACGGCATGCGCGCCTCGACGGCCCAGGCCATCGAGAGGTGGTCGACGCGCCGCAGGTGGTACGCGGGGAGCCGCCAGCGCGTCTCGAAGGCGGTCATCGCGGTGAGCCGGTCCTCGCCGACGGCCTCCGCCGAGCGGAGTTCCTGCTCGATGCGGTCGGCGGCGGAGCCCTGGTCGGCGATGTGGGCCCGGTAGTTGGCGGTGTAGAGGTGCTCGCGGAGCATCCGGGGCGCGGCGGACAGGGCGTCGGCGTAGGCGCCGGCCCAGTCGGCCCCGGCGGGGGCGGCGAGCGCGTCGCGCATCCGGTCGTAGCCGCCGAAGAGTTCGTCGGCGCCGTCGCCGGTGAGGGCGACGGTGAAGCCGTTCTCGCGGACGGCACGGAAGAGGGCGTAGGTGGAGAGGGTGATGGGGTCGGCGTTGGGCTGGCCGAGGTGGCGGACGGTGCGGGTGAGGAGGGAGCCGAGTTCGTCGGGGTCGACGGCGACCTCGTGGTGCACGGTCCGGGTCCTGCGGGCGACGGAACGGGCGTACGCGGCCTCGGACTCGGGCCAACGGCCCCGGTAGGTGAGGTGGAAGGTGTGCAGCGGCGGCGCGTCGGTCTCGCGGGCGTGCTCGGCGGCGAGCGCGGTGACGAGGCCGGAGTCGAGGCCGCCGCTGGTGATGGCGCAGACGGGGACCTCGGCCCGGGCGAGCCGGCGCACCTCGTGGCGCAGCACGTCCTGGGTGTCGCCGACGGGGGTGGCCCGGTGGGGGCCGCGGCGGCGTACGACGGGGGCGGCGCCGGGCCGTACGAGGGCGGTCGCGCCGGGCGGCAGGACGCTGACGCCGTCGAGCGCGGTGTGGGTGGAGAAGGAGGTGCGGGTGGCGAGGACGGTGTCGAGGGAGTCCTCGCGCGGGGAGATCCGTACCCCTTCGAAGGCGAGCAGGGCGGGGATCTCGGAGGCGAAGCGGGTGGAGCCGTCGTAGGGGTCGTGGTGCAGGTGGACCGGCTTCATGCCCATGTCGTCGACGGCGAGGACGAGTTGGGTGCTGCCGGGGCGCAGGTCGAGGAGGGCGACGGCGAACATGCCGTCGAGGTGTTCGGCGAAGGCGGGGCCGTACTCGGCGTAGAGCGCGGGGAGCACGGTGCCGTCGCAGCGGTCGGGGAACCGGTGGCCGCGCGCGGCGAGGGTGCGGCGCAGCTCGGCGTGGTTGTAGATCTCGCCGTTGAGCACGGCGAGGATGCCGGGGAGGTGGGGCAGCCGGTAGGGCTGCTGTCCGCCGCAGGGGTCGGTCACGGCGAGCCGGTCGCAGCCGAGGGACCAGCCGGGGCCGCTGAGCACATGGTGCTCGTCGGGGCCTCCGTGGCGCTGGCGGGCGGATACCGCCGCGAGTTGGGCCGGCTCGGGGCGGTCCGCCCCCGCGGCGAAGGAGCCGAGGATCCTGCACATGCCGGTCGCCTCCGTAGTCACTGTCCTCGTCGACACTCGCCGACATTCGTCAACACACTGGTCGCACCCAATGATTTGAATCTACCAAGTTTTTGAATGGCGCGTAAGTGCCATGTCCGGTTCACGCCACGAGTTGGCCTTGCGACGCCCCCGCCGCCCCAACAGGCTTGCCCCATGGAGGACTTCGCGACGACCGAACGTTCCGCGCCCGAATCCCTGCTGGTGGTGGCGGCACACCCCGACGACATCGAGTTCTGTGTCAGCGGCACCGTCATGCAGTGGATCGAGCGCGGCACCCGCGTCACGTACTGCATCGTCACGGACGGCGGCGCGGGCGGTTACGACGAGCAGCTCCCCCGCCAGGCGATGGCGGATCTGCGCCGCGCCGAGCAGGTCCACTCGGCCAAGCTCAGCGGCGTCGCCGACGTCCGCTTCCTCGGCTACCCCGACAGCTTCGTCGAAGCCTCGGTGGAACTCCGCCGGGACCTGTGCCGGGTGATACGCGAGGTCCGCCCGCAGCGGGCCATCATCCCCTCCCCCGAGATCAACTGGGCGCGGGTCGCGGACCTCCACCCCGACCACCGCGCCGTCGGCGACGCCTGTCTGCGCGCCGTCTACCCCGAGGCCCGCAACCCCTTCGCGCACGCCGCTCTGCTCAAGGACGAGGGCCTGGAGCCCTGGACCGTCCACGAGCTGTGGCTGATGACCGGCCCCACCCCGAACCAGTACGTGGACGTCACCTCCGTCTTCGACCGCAAGGTCGAGGCGCTGCGCATCCACACCTCCCAGACCGCCCACTTCGACGACCTCGCGGGGCTGCTCCGCACCTGGCTCGGGGAGCACGCGCGGGCGGGAGGCCTGCCGCCGGGGCGGATGGCGGAGGCGTTCCAGATCGTCCACATCGACTGAGCACGCCCCTGAAGCGTCGCTCTTGTGACCTCGCGGACCGGGTGGGACCGTGAGCGCCACACACGGGGGCGTGTGGCACCGACACGCGTGCGGCGAGGGGGAGTTGAGGACATGACGACGTCACTGTCGGGCCTCGAGGAAGCGATCGTCCAGCAGTACGGCCTGCCCTGGCCGGAGGTCGACGAGAACGCCTACCCGGCGGTGGTGACCGCGCTCAACGCCTACGCGCAGTTCACCCTGGACGACGGCTGGGCCGCCAACCGGCACATGCAGCGGCTGCTCTCCTCCGGCCGGGGCGAGGCCCTGACCGCGCTCCAGGAGCACTGGGTCCGGGTCATGGACCAGGACATGGCGCCCGTCGCCAAGTCGGCCAACACCCTGGCCGGCACCGTGAGCGAGATCCCGCAGGCGATCGTGACCCTCAAGCAGACGATCGCGTACGAGGCGCGGGCGCTGGCCGACCGCAACGGCATCACGCTGGCCGCCGGGGTGCTCACCTTCGGCGGGGACGCCACGGCCGCGGCGGCCACGGCGGCCACGCGCGACGCCGACGTCACCCGCCAACGGGTCGCCGAGCGGATCCGGTCGACGGCCTCGGCCGTCCGGCAGGTCCTCAAGGGCCTGCTCGCGGACCCGAACGTGATCGCCCTGGAGTCGGTCCCGGCCGACCTGGCGAACGGCGTCGGCGGCTCGGTCACCACCGGGGCCGGGGCCGGGGCCGGGATCGCGGGAGCGGGGACGGGGGCGTGGGGCGGCGTGGCGGGAGGTGTCGCGGGCGGGGGCGGCGCGGCCGGAGGTGTCGCGGGCAGAACCTCGGGTGGGGGCGCGGGGGACTCCCGGCACGCCGGAGGGGACGGCGGTACGGGCGGCGACCTCTCCGGCAGTACCGGTGTCCGCGTGGACCACGACGAGCACAAGATCGCCGCGAGCCGGATCGCCTCGGTCTCCGACGACGTCCTCGGCCGGACGAGCGCCGAACTGGCCGACGCCGTCTCCCAGCACGCGGCCGCCCGGGCCGGCGGGTCCTTCGCCGAGGCGCTCGCCCCGGACGTCGACCTGATCCTGGACCGCCTCGCGGCGGCCACGGCGGCCGTCGGCGAGCATCTGGCCGGCGCCCTGCCGGACGCGATCCTGCTGATCTCCGGTGACCAGCAGTCCACGGACGACCGCAACCGGAGGAACTTCGGGGAGCTGTGACGGGTACGGGTGGCGGCCCGGAGTCCATGGACTCCGGGCCGCCACCCGTAGGGGTTCGGACGGACTCCGCCTGAGCCCCTACGGGCCCCGTACTACGGGATCAGCAGGCGCCCAGGTCCTGCCAGACGCCCCACTCGCCCGTGGTACCGGGCTCCTCGCCCGTCGTCCACCACTTGGCCTTCCAGGTGTGGCCCTTGTGCGAGACCTGCTGGCCGCCGGTGTAGACGGTGGCGGAGGCCCACGGGGACGCGGTGCACTGGGTGGCGCCGCCGGTGACCGTCAGCGAGAGGACCGCCGCGTGACCCGCGGAGGCGCTCGAACCGTTGACCACGATCTGGTACGTGCCGGAGACCGCCGTCGCCGCGGTGTTCACGGTCAGGGTCGAGGTGCCCCCGGCCGTCACGGAGGCGGGGCTGAGGGTGGCGGTGACGCCGGCGGGCAGGCCGCTGACCGTGAGGTTCACCGTCTGGGCCGTACCGGCGGTGACGGCGGTCTGCACCGTCGCCGTGGTGGAGCCGCCCGCCGTGACGGTGGCGGACGCCGGGGTCGTGGTCACCGAGAAGTCGTCGGTGGGGGTGGTGGTGCCGCTGGTGAAGGGCGCGAAGATGTGGGAGAAGTCCCAGGTGTTCTGCTGGATCCCCGAGCAGTTGTCGGCCGCTGCGCCGCCGGCGCAGCCGCCGTTGTCACGCTGGAGCGCCCAGAAGGACAGCGTGTTGATGCCCTTGGAGACCGCCCAGTCGTAGACCGTACGGGCGTTGGCGAGGGTGAAGGTCTCGGCGGGGCCGAAGTCGTCGACGCCGATCATCTCGGTGATGCCGACCATGCCCCAGAGCTGGGCGGGGGTCTTGGTGGGGTAGAGCTTGGCGAGCTGGTCGTACAGGCCCTGGCCGGCGGTCTTGGTGTCGGCGGCCATGTCGTGGGCGGCGTTGTCGTAGTAGTCGAAGGTCATCATGTTGACGACGTCGACCTTGGCGCCGTTCGTCACGGCGTTCTTGAGGACCGCGAGCCCGCTGGCGGCGAGGCCGTGGGTGGTCGTCGGCAGGGTGTACGAGATCTCGATCTTGCGCCCGTTGGCGGCGGCCCAGTCCTGGAGGACCTTGATGGCCTTGTTGCGCCGGTCGATGCCCGCGGCGTTGTCGAGCGAGTCGACCTCGATGTCCATGTCGAGCCGGGTGACGTCGTAGGTCGTGATGACCTTCTGGTAGACCGCGGCGATCTGGTTGACGTCGGTGCAGCTGTCGGCGATCTCGGTGCCGGTGGTGTCGGCCGTGTACCCGCCGAAGGAGGGGATGACGTCGCCGCCGCGCGACTGGATGGTCTTGATGTCGGCGCCGAAGGTGGACTGGGCGACGGGGGAACCGCTGTCGCCGTTCCAGTACGCGGTGCACGAGCCCTTCGTGGCGGTCTGGAGGAACGCCATCGTCAGGTGCTTGGCCCCGGACTGGGCGCTGAGGGCGGCGGGGCTCTCGCCGGTCCAGGCCTCGAAGTAGGGGGCGAAGACGTGCGCGGGGAGCGGGGTGGCCGCCTGGGCGGGAGCCGTGGCGGTGGCGGCCAGGCCGAGGGCGGCGACGGCGGTCGCGGCGGCGGTGAGGGCGGAGCGGAGCGACCTGATGCGTCTCATCATGGCAATCCAATGGCTGTGGGGGGGTGCGGGGACGCGCCGACGCCGTTGGGGCGCGCGGGTGGTGGGGATACGGAATCCCCGTTGTCCGGGCCGCGTCAATGGATCGGACCAAAGTTGGACTAGACCAATTTGGCGGTGTGTTGTGTGGTGCATCGAGCGAGGGCGGGTGCGTACTGCCGCGTTGCAAGGAGTGGACGGATTGGTCCAATGAGCCACGCACGCCCACCCTTTACTCCCGTTTGACCCTCGCGGCGGGGGAAGCGGTTCTTCCGGACGGGCGGGGGTACTGGGCGTACATGTCAAAGGGATGGCGCTGGTTCTTCCTTGCCGTGTTCGTCGTCTGGACGGTCCTCGCCCTCCAGTGGGCGGACGTGGGCTGCGACTACCCGGAGGCGTACCTCGCGGTCCTCCGCTTCGGGACGCCGGAGGGCCTGGAGTTCCTGCCGGCGTGCGCGGGGTAGGCGCGGGACGGGGTGCGGGGCGGCGGGGGTCGGCTCGCGCGGGGCAGCCCGGAACGGGCGCGCGGAGTGACTCCCGGCGTGCCTACGATCGCCGTATGACCTCTCGTAACGGCTCGGCCCTGTCGCTCTGGTCGCGGGACTCCTTCCTGTCCGTCGGGTCGGTCGGGTCGACGCTGTCGGTCGGCTCGGTCGGTTCGTTCCTGTCCGTCGGCTCGGTGGGTTCCGCCCTGTCGGTGGGCTCCGTGGGCTCCTGGGCGAGCGTCGGCTCCCTCCTTTCGGCCCGGTCGAGCTGGTCCGTCCTCTCCTGGCGTGCGCACCGCGGGGTGCTCGCGGCGGGGACGGCACTGGCGCTGGCGGGCGCGTACGGGATCAGAGCGTCTCGGGTACGCCGGGCCTGAGCCACCTCAGCCGGCCGGCCAGCTCCGGATCGGCCGCGAAGGCCTCGGTGATGCGCGCCGGGTCCTCGGCGAGGTGCTCCCAGGAGTCGTAGTGCAGCGGGACCACCGTGCGCGCGCCGAGCATGCGGGCGAGCGCGGCGCCTTCGCGGGCGCTCATCGAGAAGGCGCGGTCGCCGGTGGACGGGAAGTGCGCGTCTCCCAGGTGGAGGAAGGCGACGTCGAGGGCGAAGCGCCGCCCGATCTCCGTCAGGGCGTCATGGCGGACGGTGTCGCCGGAGACGTACAGGGCGCCGCCGTCGTACGTGACCACGAAGCCGGTGACAGGACCGGTGGCCTGCTCGGTTCCCTCGGGTCCGTGCCGGGCGGGGGTGGCCGTCACGGTGACGGTCGTCGCGCCGGCGGTGACCGTCCGGCTCTCCCAGGGCGCAAGGCCCACCGCCCGCCCGCCGAGACGTCCGGCGGCCTCCGGGGTGGTGAGGACGACACCCGCGCGGCCGAGGGCTTCGCGGCCGGCGTGGTCGAGGTTGTCGGCGTGCTGGTCGTGCGAGAGCAGGACCAGGTCCACGGGCGGCAGCCGGCCGGCGGCAGGCGCGGGGCTCGCGGTGCGGCGCAGCGGGCGGGCGGCCGGGTAGTCGGCCGGCGCGGGGTCGAGGGCGGGGTCGGTGAGGACGGTGAGGTCCCCGATGCGGAGGAGGACGGTCGCCGTGCCCAGGTAGGTGGCGGAGATCGCGGACGCGGTCATACGGGCGCTCCCTGAGGGGTCGGGTGGATGGGTGGAGCCGCGCGAGTGCCGGACTCCGACACGAGGAAACTAAACCGATCGGTTCAATCTGTCAACGAAACGGTTTAGTCTTGACAGTGAACTGAATGGTGTAGTTCATTCGATCCATGACCTCCGCAGCTGTCACCGCCACCGCCACCGCCACCGAGCGGACCGTCGCCCGCACCGTCCGCCCCTTCCACACCCACGAGGGCGCCGGATTCCCGGTCCGGCGCCCCTTCCCCACCGCCGAACTCCCCTTCCTGGATCCCTTCCTGATGGTCGACCAGGTCGGTCCGGTCGACCTCGGGCCCGGTGAGGCGAAGGGCGCTCCCCCGCACCCGCACCGCGGCTTCGAGACGATCCAGTACGTCCTCGACGGCGACATAGCGAACGCCGACTCCCGCGGCCACCGCGCCGTCGTCCGCGCGGGCGGGGTCCAGTGGCTCACCGCCGGGTCCGGGATCGTCCACGAGGCCCTGCCCACACCGGAGTTCCTCGCCGAGGGCGGGCATCAGCACATGCTCCAGATCTGGGTGAACCTCCCCGCCCACCTCAAGGGCGTCCCGCCGCGCAGCCAGAACGCCGAGGCCGCCGACCTCCCCACGGTCACCGACCGCGAGGGCGCCGCGCTCACCGTCCTGGCCGGCGAGAGCCACGGGGTGACCGGCCCCTTCGAGACCCGTACACCGGTCCTCGTGGTCCACGGGCGGCTCGCGGCCGGCAGCGGCGCCGCGTTCACCGTGCCCGCCGGGCACAACGCGATGGTGTACGTGATGCGGGGCGCGGCCGAGGTGGCCGGCGAGCAGCTGCCCGACGGGCACCTCGCCGTGCTCGCCCGGGACGGCGAGCGGTTCACCGTCGGGGCGCCCGGCGAAGCGGCCGAGGTGCTGGTCCTCGCGGGCGAGCCGATCGACGAACCGGTCGCCCGCAGCGGCCCGTTCGTGATGAACACCGCCGCCGAACTCCGGCAGGCGGAGCAGGACTTCAGGCGCGGGCTGATGGGCCGGATGCCCGTATGAGGGACGGGGGGCCGGAGGGCGGCCCGGGCGACCTTTGCAGACGAAACGGTTCAGTTCATATAGTGCGCGTACGGGTGGGCGGCCCCGCCGGACCGAGAGGCCCCGCCACCACAGCCACCACAGCCACCACAGCTAAGGACCACCCATGGGAGCCGGAGCCGACGCCCACGCCGACGACGCGACCGACGAGTACGGCATCCCGATCATCCCGGACCCCGCCGACGCGGCCTCGCGCAAGCGGCGGGCGATCATCGACGCGGCGCTCGCGGAGTTCCTCGCCGAGGGGTACTCGGCGGCCTCCATGGACGCGATCACCCGGAGCTCCGGGGTCTCCAAGGCGACGATCTACAAGCACTTCGGCAGCAAGGAACGTCTCTTCCTCGCCGTGATCGGCGGGGTGCTCCCGCAGACGTACGCCGGTCTGGAGCCCTCCCACGCCGCCCTCGCCGACGCCCCCGACCTGCGGGCCGCGCTCGTCCGGCTCACCACCGACTGGGCCCGCATCCTGCTGCGCCCCGACATCATGAAGCTGCGCCGGCTGGTGATCGGCGAGATCGACCGCTTCCCGCAGCTGGGCCGGCTCTGGTACCGGGTGAGCTACGAGATGACCAACGGCCCGCTGATCGAGGCCTTCACCGCGCTGGACGCGCGCGGGACCCTGGACGTTCCCGATCCGGCGCTCGCCGTGCAGCAGCTGGTCGGGGCCACGGTGGGCGTGCCGCAGCTGGTCCGTACGTTCTCGCCCGACGCGGAGCTGGACGACGCGGAGCTGACGCGGGTGATCGGCGCGGGAGTGGACCTCTTCCTGGCCGGATACGCGCGCCCCTGAGGTGTGCCCCTGAGGGCGGAGCTCCTACTCCTCCGTCCTTGCCGCTTCCGGCTCCATGACCGGCCAGGCGATCTCCAGGCGGTTGTCCGGGTGGTCCGGGGTGCCGGTCCAGTTGCGGAAGACCGAGCGGACCGGGCCCGCGAAGGCGAAGCCGTGGTCGGCGGTCCAGTTCGCGACGGCGTCGTACGCGGAGAGGATGTCCGGGTACGCGGCCGCCGCGCCCACCACCTCCGTACACGCGAAGGAGTTCTCCGGGAGGTCCCTCACGGACATCCCCTCCGGGAGAACCCCCGGCTGGGCGCCGGTCGCCGAGAACGGCAGGCAGGCCTCGACGAGGGTTTCGTTCTCCTCGTCGCACACCCCGTGGTACCGGACGAACGCGGGCCCGGTGAAGGTGAGCGGGCCGCGCCCGGCGAGGGCGTACATCTCCTCGTAGGCGGTACGGAGGAAGGCGTCGAGTCCGGAGTGGTCCACGGTCGCGCCGCGGACGAGGACGCGTTGGGCTTCGCCCTGGCGAAGGGTGACGGGGTGGCTCATCTCTGCTCCTCGGGTCAGTCGGTTCAACAGGCCGTGGACGACGGACCGCTGGCGGGCGAGCCGGGTCTCCGTGGCGGTGAGGTGGGCGCGCAGCGCCGACGCCAGCTCCTCGCCGCCGTCGCCGTCGCCGTACGCGAGCAGCCTTCGCACCTCCTCGATGGGAATGTCCAACTGCCGCAGTGCGCGCACGAGTTGGGCGATGCGGAGCTGGTCGGGCCGGAAGTAGCGGTAGCCGCTGTCCGGGTCCACATGGGCCGGGGTGAGGACACCGCTCGCGTCGTAGTGCCTCAGGGCGGTGACCGAAAGGCCACTGGCCCGGGAGAACTGCCCGATCGGCAGCAGGTTCGTCCTGTCCATGGGGAGGACTGTGCCGTCTCGGGTAACCCGAGAGTCAACAGGGCGGCCGGCCTCTCACGACCGGGCGACCAGCCGCACCGCGAGCACCACGATCAGCGTGCTCGACGCGAGCGCCGTGACGAGCCGCCCCCGGGCCCCGGCGAGGGTCCGGCCGAGGAGGGTCCCGCCGAGGGCGAGGAGCAGCTGCCAGCTCGCGGAGGCGAGGACGGCCGCGAGGACGAAGGCGCTGCGGTCGGGGAGGGTCGCGGGCGAGGAGGGCCCGGCGGCGAGGACGAGCGCGGCGAAGTAGATCACCGTCATGGGGTTGAGGACCGTGATCCCCAGGAACGTGAGGTACGCGCGGGCCGGTGTCAGGGCCGTACCGTCGTCGCGGGAGGCGAGGCCGCCGGTACGGAACGCGGCGAGCGCGCCGTGGGCCGCCCGGAGCGCGAGGGCGACGAGCACCACCGCGGAGGCCCACCGGAGCGGGGTCATCACCGGGGTGAGCAGCGGGACGAGGGCGGAGCCGCCGAGGACGGCGACGAGTGCGTACACCCCGTCGGCCGTGGCGACGCCGAGGGCCGCGCCGGCACCCGTACGCCAGCCGGTACGGGCTGTGACGGCCACCAGGTAGGCGCCGACGGCGCCGACCGGGATCGCGATGCCGTAGCCGGCGAGCAGGCCGGCCACCACCGCGGCGGTCACGCGACGGCGGTGATCGCGCCTTCGGGGGAGCCGGTCTGCTGCTGTCGGCGGTAGGCCGAACCGTCCTTCGTACGGGCGAGGAAGCCGCCGATCACGAGATACCGGCGGAGCGCCGAGAAGTCCTCGTGGACGGTGAGCAGGGCCTCGTTGACCTCGGACTCGCGGTAGTCGCGGCCGTCGTCGAAGAGGGTCGCGGCAAGGTGCGCGAGCAGGGCCTCACGGCGGGCGGGCCGACGGGGGACGGCCTTGAGCCGCCCGTCGGCGGCGAACAGGTCCGCGACGGAGCGGGGGGAAGGATGACTGGTCATGGGCGCAAGAGTGGCCGCCGGTCCCCCGCCCCGCAAAGGGTTTTCACTTCGGCTCGGGCCGCACGATCACGTTCACGGCCGGCTGGACGGTGGGCAGGAAGGACCGGACGCCGGCGCGTTCGAAGAGGGGCCGGGCCTTCTCGACGAAGGCGAGGAAGTCGTCCTCGGACTCCCAGAAGTCCACGACCCGCCACCCACCGGTCCCGTCGGGCCCGGCGGCGTGCGCGATGAACCCCTTGGGCGGGAACCAGTCGGTGGCCCGGAGCATGCGGGTGGTCTCCTCGTACTGCTCCTGGGTGCCGCCGGGGAGCTCAAGGGTGACGATGACGGCCATGGGGGCTCCTGTACGTACGGGAAGGGTTCGCTGCCCAGCAGACCAGGAGGCCCGGGGGGCCGCACGGGGACGGCCTCCGAACGAGCGAGGGGCACTGACCCGGGGGTGAGCGTCAGCTGTTCCACTCCGAGGGGGTGAACGTCAGCCGCTCCACCTGTCCGGGTTCGTATGTCTCCTGGATCGGCTTGCCGTTGACGACGAGCCGGAAGGCTTCCGCGTCTCCCAGGACGAGGCTGATCTGCTCCCCGTCCGTGAAGGTGCGGGTCTGGCCCGCCTGGAGGACGCCGTCGAAGAGCGACCCTCCGTCGGAGGCCTTGGCCGAGAGCCAGGCGCTCCGCTCCTTGGTGCTGACCACGACGGTCACCTTGCCCTCGGTGCTGTCTCCGGTGGCGGCCGGCGGAGTCGACGGTGCCGGAGCGCGGGTGGAGGGCGTTTCGGTGGCTGAGGGATTCCCGCTCGGCCCCGATGCGGCGGCCGAAGGAGGGTTCTGGTGGTCGTCCTTCTGCATGAGGAGGTACGTACCGCCGACGAGTGCGGCGATCACGGCCGCGAGCACGAGCCCGAGGGACAGGGTGCGTCTGCGGGAAGGGCCGGACGGGAGGGAGGGGACGGACGCGGGGCCGGGCGCCTCCGTCGGAACGGCCGCGGTGGGGGTGTACGGGGCCGGGGCCGTGCCAGGACGGGCGGGCGCGGGATCCGACGCCTCGGCCGGGACGGCCACGGTGGGGGTGTACGGGGTCGAGCCCGGGACGAACAGGTCCAGGAGTTTCGCGGGCGTGGGCCGGTCGGCGGGGTCCTTGGCCAGGCAGGCGGCCACCACGGGACGCAGCCCCTGCGGCACCGTGGACAGGTCCGCGGGCTCGTGCACCGAGCGGTACATCAGCGCCATCGGCGTACCGGCGCCGAACGCGCTGCCGCCGGCCGCCGCCACCAGCACGGCGCCGAGCGCGAACACATCGGCCCCGCCGTCGACCTCGGCGCCCTGGGCCTGCTCGGGAGCGAGAAACCCGGGGGTCCCGAAAGCGGCTCCGGTGGAGGTCAGCCGGGTGGACTCGACGGCCCGCGCGATCCCGAAGTCGAGCACGCGGGGGCCGTCCTCGGCCATGATGATGTTGCCCGGCTTGAGATCGCGGTGGACGAGCCCGCAGGCGTGAACAGCCTGCAGCGCTTCCGCCAGGGCAGCCCCCAGCAACCGCAGCCGGTCCTCGTCCATGGGCCCCTGCTCCGCGAGCAGCCCGCTCAACGTGGGACCGGGGACGTACGCGGTCGCGAGCCAGGGCGCCGCGGCCTCCGGGTCGGCGTCCACGACCGGAGCCGTGTGGAACCCGCCGACCTTGCGCGCCGCGGCGACCTCCGCGCGGAACCGCTCACGGAAATGCGGATCGGCGGCCAGCTCGGGACGGGCGACCTTGACGGCCACGGGACGGCCGCCGCGCGACCGTGCCAGGTACACGGTCCCCATCCCGCCGGCGCCGAGCTCCCGCTCCACGGCATAGCCGCCGATATGCTCCGGCAGATCCGATGCCGACCCCATGTCCCGCACGACCACTCCCCCTACGCGTTACGGCACATCAGTATGACCGGCCACAGCCCCGCCTTGAGGAGGCTCTCGCGATGGATCCCGTGACCGCCCGCTTCATCGAGACCGCGACGGCCTTGCCGCCCGCCGTGCTGGCGACGGTGTTCGACGAGATGGTGGACCGGCGGTCGACCGGAGGCCGGGAGGCGAGCCGCGCGGCGAAGGTGTCCGCGTCGGAGAACTCGTCGATCAGCCGCGCGGTGCGATCCGCGCTGCTCCCCCGCGCCGACGAACTGACGGAGGCCCGGGACGGCCTGCACTCGGACGCGATCTCCGCGTGCGGGATCGCGGCCCGGGCGGTCCGCAAGCGGGGGAAGCTGACCGAGGAGCAGTACACGGTGCTCGTGGAGCCGTTCGCGGCAACACCCGCGGCGGTCCCGGCCTGGACGCCAACCGGGGACTGAGGCGCGCGGGATCACCGACTTCCGCACTCCGCCCAAGCGCTGCGCGAGGACGCCATCGCCCACGAGATCGTCGTCTACCCCGGGACCGAGTTGCAGGACAAGCGCGGACCCTACGGCAGCGGGGCTACCCTGCCGCGAGGGTGCCACTGCGGTTTTCGGCGACCCCCAACAAGTTGGCCAACTGGTCGCCCTTCCAGCCGGATCCGTACCCCTGCAAGGCGGTGATCCTCTCACCCTGGAAGCTCACCACGAGCGCGGGGGATCCCTTCAAGAAGAACTGAACGGGCCTCCCATTCTGCGAACTGAGCACCGTGGCGTCGCAGCCCTTCAGATGTTTCCGGTACGCATCCAAGACCCCATCGGACTCTCCATCCGACGGAATCAGGACGTTCTCCTTCAGGATTCCCCCGTCCGAACCTTCCAGGGAGGCGGACGCCCATCGCCGGATTCCCGATCGGTACAGATCTTGATTCGAGGAATCCGGTGACCTTGTCCAGGGGAATCCGGACGTCTCACAGGAGTTGGTCGGAGTTGTCGCGGTGCCCTGCCCGGTAGCACACGTGGTGCCCGCCAGGTCAACGATGCGTGTTGATCGATTCTTCTTTCCCGCGCCGGGCCAGACATCCTGAACAGAGAGCAGCCCCTCGCCATGTGCGGCCGTTTCGAGCCCGCAATCAACGCCCGGCGGCCGGGCCGACTCCGGCCCCTTGCTCTCGACATCTTCCGTACAGCTCACGGTCATGCCGGCGAGGCAAACCGCTACTGCCGCCTTCCACGCCCACACACGCTGGGACTTGAGCACCGTTTCGCTCCTCTTCAAGCCGGGACCGGTCAGCGGGCCTCAGAGTAGTTGTCCATGGCGAGGATCTTGCCGTAGGTCGTAGAGGTGGTGCAGTTACTGTAGGTATGGACCCTTTTAACGTTGTACGCGCGCATCAAAATCCCGTCCTTGTACGAGACGGTCGTATGCGCGGGTGCGGTCACGGTGAAAGCGGTCGTCGTAGTGTAGGAGGCGGTTACCGATGACGAAATCCCGAACTTGGCGTTGACTTCGGCAATGACCGCACTGGCAGACAATCCCACCTCCACGGACACCTCGGTGGTCTTCGACTTCGACGAAGAGTGAGTAAACGTCTTACTGATAGTTCCACCGGACGCGTTCTTCAGCGTTCCAGAGTCGAAGGCGTACCAGTTGTTCGAGGTCCATGTGTAAGCACGATAGTCGTGCGGCTGACAGTACTCAGACTGAGGCGAGGGGTCCCCCGTAGCCGCTGCGGCGTTCCCAGCACAAAGAGGGCTGAGAGTCAGCCCACACGCGACCAGGGCCATCTTCGTCTTAAGCAGCACGAATTCCTCCAGAATTTACTCCACCCCCCGTCGGAGTGGCCTTCTCTGAGCAGAACTTACGGGCCCAATCGACCAACCGCTGAGCGAAGCGAATAGGTTTGAGCATCCCTTGAGGAATCGCGAGCCGAAAGTGAAGTATGTGAATCTACTCCCGATGGCTTGATTCATCTGCAATGTCATGGCGTACACCCTCCCCGGCATCCAATTTGCCCTGGTTGGATGGCGATAGTGCACGCATCTGACGCGCTCCACACCTCACCTGCAGTCAGCCGCGTTGCCAAACCGACTCCGTCAAGTTGCCAACCCCGGCAAGGCGGCGGGTGCCTACTGCACACAACAGGGCAGCTTCGCTGTGCGGTTCAGAAGCTCCCCAGGGTGGCCCTGGCCTGCATACTCCGACGATCGAGGAGCAGGCTCGACCACGCCACGACGAGTCGGATCCGCGGGCCACGCAGTCCTGCCACGCCATCGGTGCCCGACGTCAGCATGGCCTCGCCGCCCGCCGGCTCGATGCCGGGGCACAGCTCCGCCGACGTCCACGAACACGTCCTGCGCGGCGCGCCGTCCACCTCGACGCCCTCGGACGCCGCGACGGGCCTGTGGGCAGCCACGTCGCCCCTGCTGGCCGGGCGGGGCAGGCTCTATCTGGAGGACTGCGAGGTCGCCCGGGTCTCGGGCCCGGATAAGCCCATGGACAACGGCGGGGTACGCGCGTACGCCATCGCCCCGGACGCGGCGGAACACCTCTGGGAATGGTCCCTCGCGGCGACGGGGACGGCACCGATCCCGCGCTGAACCCGTGCGGCTACGGGACGCCGCCGATCCCGCGCCCGCGCGGCGCCGCGTCACACTGGGCTCTGTCCGTTCGGCCCGACAGGGGGCCGCCGAGCCGGAGGGTCCCGTCACCGTGAGCATCCATCTGCACCTTCGAGCCGTGGCCGAGGACGGGATCCGGGACGACCACACCTGGCTCGCCGCGTTCATGTCCGAGGCCTGGGAGAACCACTCCGCCGAGTACGAGGCGGGTGTCGCGGTCTCGATCGCCAAGGTCTGGAACGCCGTCGACGGCCTCTACGCCGCGGCCGAGGCGCTCGGCGCGGACGCCGACGAGCCCTGGAGGCTGCCGATCTACGGCGGCCGGCCCGTGGCGCACGGCCCCGACGCCGACCCTTCGAATCCCCCGCTGATGCTCCTGGAGCCGGTGGGGGTGTCGCGGGCGGCCCGGTTCCTCGCGGCGGTCTCGTTCGACGAGCTGTGGAGCGCTGCCGGCCCGGGGTTCACCGGCCTCGGCCGGGCCAGAGAGGAGTTCCTCGACCACCACGGGGCACTCAAGGAGTTCTACGGGCGGGCGGCGTCGGCGGGGCACGCGGTGGTGAAGGCGGTATGGGCGTGAGACGTGACCGCGAGGGGACGGCAGCGGGCGGGCGGACGGTTCCGCGCGGTGGGCGATGACCTTCGGCCGGTGAAGAGGCGGTTCGGATACCGTCTCCGCGGAGGTGGAGTCCCGTGTCCTGGCCGTCTGTGATCCTTTTCGCGCCCGCCGTGGAGCGCGCGGCGCTCGAAGCGCGCGTCCGGGCCTTCGGGCTCGTGCCCGATCCCGTGACGGGTGACGAGAAGCTGCACTGGGAGGGGTACTCGTACTACCTCGACCTCTCGGGCGGGATCCTGTCGGACTACGAGCCGGACGAGCTGGCGGAGTTGGCGGCGAGGATCGGTGAGCCGTACGGGGTCTACGTCTCGTGCCAGTCCATGGACGCGGCGCGGACGTTCCTGCGCAGCGCGCTCGACGGCTTCGACGGCCTGATCGACACGAACCACTTCGACGTGCTGCGGGCGGGGGAGTTCCTCGCGCTGCTGGACCGGCACCCGGACTGGGACTGGCGCCGCCACCCGAGCACGGACCTGGGGTAGGCCGCGCGCGAGGCCCCACGCCTCCGTCAGCCCAACTGCGCCCGCGCGTACGCGGTGAAGGCGGACCAGGCGGCCGGGGTGACGGTCAGCTCGCCCTGGGCGTGGTCCTTGGTGTCGCGCACGCGCACGCGGGGAAGGTTGTCGGCGACCTCGATGCAGTTGTCGTTGTCGCCGCTGTACGTGCTCTTGTGCCAGTTGGGCTCAGTCATCGTGCTTCCCCAGTGCTTCGCGGATGATCTCTTCCGACTCGACGGTCCCGAGGGCGTCGGCATGGAGCCGATCATAGATCCGCTGGAACCGGTCCACGTCGGCCGCTTCGACCATGTAGCGGCCGGTACTGAAGCCCTCTGTGTAGGCGGTGCGTTCACCGGACGGCAGGGTCAGGAGGCTCACGGAGCCGGCAATGGAAGAACGGGTCGCTTCCAGGATCTGGATGTTGATGAACGGGCACGTGACCGCTTCGAGGAGTCGCTCGATCTGCCCGCGCATCACCTGCTTCGACCCGATCACCTTCGAGAGCGCGTTCTCGTCGAGGACCACCCAGAACCACGGCGGTCGCTCGCCTTCGAACACCCTCTGCCGCTCCGCACGTCGCCGAACGGCAGCATCGAGGTCGCCCTCGCCGCTGGGGTCGGCCAGTTGCATCGTCGCCCGTGCGTATTCCGGTGTCTGGAGCAGGCCCGGAACGGAGAGCGAGAACTCGTGTATGGTCCGCGCCCGCGCCTGGTCCCTGAGGAACCCCTGCGCGTAATCGCGGAAGGCCGTGCGATCACGGATAACCAACAGGTTCGCCATCGCCCCACCGAGCTCCAGCACCTGGTCCAGCTGGCGCCCGAGCTTCAGATCCGGCGGGTCGCCGTTCTCGATCTCGGAGATCCGCGTCGTACTGCTGAACACCTTTGCGGCGAGGTCTTGTTGGCGCCATCCGAGGCGCTTGCGCGCGTCGCGGATCATGCCGGCGATGAAGCTTTCCAGGCTCTCGCTCGGGTCGATGTCGTTCTGGGCCGGCATATGCCTCGTTTCCTGATCCCCGGGGGAAACCCAACTACTGGTGAGCGTAGGTCCAGTCGCGTCATCGTGGAGGCATCCAGGAGGAGATCCATCAGAAAGAGAGCCCTCCATGCGTACGTCCACCCACACACCGCCCGTCCATCCCTCCCGCCCCGTCTCCGAGTCCGAAGCCGCGCGGGTCTTCCAGGACCTCAAGGCCGCCATGGACTCCGTCGGGCTTCCCACCAGTGGGCTCTACCGCGACGTCACCCACTCCCCCGGCGGCGACGTCCACCGCTACGGGCTCGGGGTCGTCAGTCTCCTCGGGGCCGAGCGGCTCACCGTGCTCCTGCGTGACGCCCGAGCCACCCCGTGAGGTACCGCGTCGGCGAGGTCGTGACGGACGCGCAGCGCGCGCTCACCGGGCGCGTGCGCGGCGTGCACGGCGGCATGCTGGTCCTCGTCCGCCCCAGCGGCTACCTGTGGGAGGCGGCGGCCGACCAGTGCTGGGCCGCGAGCCCCGAAGAGCGCGAAAGCCTCACCCCGCGCGGAGCGGTCCGCGTCATCAGCACGTCACCGTCGCCCGCGCGGCCCTCTTCCTGATCGCCGTGGCCGTGGGCGCGCTCCGGCCCCGTACACGCAACGCGGCCACCGCGAACTCAGGTCCGATACGGGGGACTTCACTCGTACGGGCGTACTTCATCCGGTGTGTCCGCTTGCGCACCTTCCGTGCGGTACGTTCGCGCAAAACGGCCCCCGTCGATGGCTAGCGACCATCGCCGGGGGCCTCAACCACTCGTGGAAACAGGCCACTGTGATCTACCGGAACGTTATCTCCCCCTGCCGTGCCTTCACCCAGTTCTCGCACGAACTCATCCGGCACCCCCGCCTTCGCTCCGACGCCGTTCGGCTTCTGACCTGGCAGCTCTCCCTCCCCCGGGGCGCCACGGAAAATCTGTCCCGTACGGCTGAACGTGCCGGCATCGGCGCGACCGCCTTCACCCGTGCCAAGCGGCAGCTCATCGACGAGGGCTTCCTGCACGAGCGGCGCGTCCAGGGCGCCGGTGGCCGCTGGGTCACCCAACAGCTCGTCTCCAGTCGGCCGTTGACCTCCGACCAGGCCGCCAAGCTCCTCGCCCGTACGCCCCTCCGCACCAGCCCCGATCCCGCGTCCCCGCAGGTCGCACCGGGTCGCGGAACACCGGTCGCCGGTGACCCGCCCGTCGGCGACCCGGCCGTCGACGCGCCAACTCCCCCGTCGACCGACGGTCATCCAGATAAAGATCCTGGGGAAGAGACCTCCAACCTTCCCCCCGCGCCCCGGAATGCTCCCGAAGTCGAAGCCGAAGCCGTCGCCGTCGCCGTCGCCGAGCCGGAAGAGCCCCGCGCCCCCGCCGAGTCACCCCACCTCGACGACGCCCGCGCCCTCATCGGCGCCCTCCCCCTCCTCTCCCCCGCCCTCCGGCACATCCCGCCCGGCATGCGCGACGAACTCGCCCGCCTCGCCGCCCGCTGGCTCGACGCCGGGCACAGTTCCACCGACGTCCACGAGCACGTCCTGCGTGGCCTCCCCGGCGCCGGGACCCCCGTCCACCGGCCCGGCGGCCTCGTCCGCTACCTCCTGCGCGCCGTACCGGCCCGCGAACTGCCCCGCCCCGCGCCCACCGGCACCCGCCTCTCCCCCCGTCTCGAAGGCGCCCGCGAATGCCTCAGCGGCACCCACACCCACCCCATGCTCTTCCGGCCCGTCGCCGACGAGACCCTGTGCCCCGACTGCCGCACCTGACCCCCGGGCCGCCGCCCCTCAGCCGGTCCAAGCCCCGGGCCGCCGCCCCACAGCCGGTCCAAGCCCCGAGCCACCGCCCCTCACGCCCGGCCCGAGCCCCCGCCCCGACCCTCAACGCCCCCGCGCCCCCCACACCCTGCTCAGGTCCAGCACGCTCAGCGCGAACATCACCACGCCCAGCGGCAGGTGCACCGACGGCACGTGTGCCACGCCCAGGATCACCTGTGCCGAGGCCAGGACCAGGAAGCCCGTCGCGTACAGGATCGGGCGCGGGGAGCCGCCGCCCGGCCGCCACGCCAGGACCGCCGCGAGGAGGTACACCATCGTCGCGCCGTACATCACCCGCGCCCCGACCCCGTGCAGCAGTTCCCCGTACGACGAGGAGAGCACCAGCCCCGCCGTGCTCGCCTGGAAGAAGATCGCCACCGTCTGCAGCGCCACCGACACCTTCAGGAACGTCGCTCCGTTCCGCCCCGCCGTCGTCGCCTGTACCGCCATGGTCCGGCCCCCACTTCCCGCCTCGCGGCGGTCGATCGATACTGTCTCGACAGTCCGACGAAACGGAGCCGCGAAGTGTGAGGCGACGTGCGCCGACCGGGGGAATCAGGAGCTTCGCCGTCATGAGCACTCGCACCGGGACCGACCCCGCCGCCCTCCTCCGCGAGCGGCCCCTGCTCCTCAACATCGCCTACCGGCTGCTCGGTTCGCTCACCGAGGCCGAGGACGCCGTGCAGGAGGCGTACGCCCGCTGGTACGCCATGCCGCCGGAGAAGCAGGCCGCCGTCGACGCCCCCGGGGCCTGGCTGACCACCGTCACCGGCCGCGTCTGCCTCGACCTGCTCGGGTCGGCGCGGGCCCGGCGCGAGCGCTACGTCGGCGAGTGGGTCCCCGAGCCGCTGCCCGACCGCTCGGAGTGGATCGGCGGGGCGGCGGGCGGCCGGGTGCCCGCCGATCCCGCCGACCGGGTCACCCTCGACGAGTCCGTCAGCATGGCGTTCCTCGTCGTCCTGGAGTCGATGACCCCCGCCGAGCGGGTCGCCTTCGTCCTCCACGACGTCTTCCGTTACCCCTTCCCCGAGGTCGCCGGGATCGTCGGCCGGACGCCCGCCGCCTGCCGGCAGCTCGCCTCCTCGGGGCGCCGCCGGGTCCGCGCCGCGCACGCCCCCGCCGTACCGGCGGCCGGGCAGGCCGGTCTCGTACGGCACTTCAAGGAGGCCTGGGAGGCCGGGGACATCCAGGCCGTCGTCGGGCTCCTCGACCCCGACGCCACGATGACCGCGGACGGCGGCGGGCTCGTCGGAACGGCCCTGCGGCCGGTCGTCGGCAGCCGGAGCATCGCCGAGTACCTCGTGTTCATCGCCGCCAAGGCCCCCGGCCTGACCCTCCTGGAACGCACGGTCAACGGCCGGCCGGGGCTGGTCGCCCAGCACTCCGGCGTGACCGTGACCGTGGCGGCCTTCGACCTCACCGGCGACCGCGTCGGCCGCATCTGGGCGGTCCGCAACCCGGAGAAGCTCCGGGCCTGGGCCGCCCTCGACGCCGGGTCTCCGGGCAGCCCCGGAGACCCCGGCACCCCCGCCCCGGCTACTGACCCAGCCGGTACCTGATCTTCTTCGTCAGTTCCCTCAGGTCCGGCTGCCGCAGCAGGCTGTAGTGGTCCGCGTCCAGCTCCACCACCGTCGGCGGGCGCGTCGACCAGCCCTCCGCATTCTCCAGGAACGAGTAGTCGTCCCCCGCCGCCTTGAAGAGCGTCACGGGGCAGCGCGCCTGACGCTCACTCAACTCCTTGAAGGTGTACGTGAACTCGAAGGTCTCCTCGACGATCGCCACGATCCGGCCGATCAGATCGGGGTCCAGGGCCGGGAAGCGGTCCGCGACGTGCGCGACGAACGTCGCCCGGTCCCGGACCTCCGGCGGAAGCTCCTCGATCGCCCCCGAGAACACCGAGTTGAGGATCGTCACGAACGCCGGGTTGTCGTACGTCGCCCCGCCCGTCTCCGCCGACCGGACCTTCGGGGAACCCGGAGCGATCAGGAAGAGGTTCTCGACCTGCTCCCCCGCCGCTTCGAGCAGGTGCGCCGACTCGAAGGCGACCCGGGCGCCGAAGGAGTAGCCCCACAGGGTGTACGGGCCCGCCGGCTGGCGCCGCCGGATCGCCTCCACGTCCGCCGCCGCCATGTCACGGATGGTGTCGTACGGTTCCTCGCCCCGGTTGATGCCGTAGGCCTGCACCCCGTAGAAGGGGCGGTCGATGCCGATCTCCTCCGCGAGGTGCCGCAGGTTCATCGTGTAGCCGCCGAGACCCGGCCAGCAGTAGACCGGCGGGCGGGCGCCCGGCGCGTGGAGCCGGACCAGGCGGGAGGCGGGGGTCGCGGCGGCGCCGTCCAGCTGGTGGGCGAGCTTCTCGATCGTCGGGCGGTCGAAGAGGATCTGGAGCGGCAGCGCCGCGCCGAACTCGCGGTTGATCCTCGTGACGAGCGCGACCGCGATCAGCGAGTTCCCGCCCGACTCGAAGAAGTCGTCGAGGACGGAGACCGCCCCGGACTCCTCGTACTTGAGGGCCGCCGCCCAGATCTCCGCGAGCCTGCTCTCCGTGCGGGTGCGCGGGACGACGTGCGGGCGGCCGTGCAGGCCCGCGTTGACGACCGCGAGTTCGCCGAGCGCCTTCGTGTCGACCTTGCCGTTCGCGGACAGCGGCAGCCGGTCGAGGACCACGACCCGGTTCGGGATCATGTAGTCCGGCAGGTGGTGGACGAGGTCGTCGCGGATCATCTCCGCCGGACCCTTCATGTGGACGGTGTCCTCGTACATGCCCTCGCTCAGCCGCTGCTCCTCGGAGACCCGGCCGCCGACGAAGAAGTACGAGGGGCCGGTCTCCCGGCCGGCCGCCGTCAGGATCTCGTCGACACGGCGGGCGGCGGGCAGCGGATGGCCGGACTTCGAGCTGTAGCCGGAGGACATGAACCCGAGGCCGTGGCCGCCGAGCTGGAGGCGCTGGAGCGCGCGACCGAGGTCGACGTACGCCCGTCCCGTCTCCGCCGTGCGGCTGATCACCGTGATGCCGAGCGCCGCCCGCTCGTAGACCGCCTGGTTGATCGCGATCACGTGCTTCTTCTCGACGAGGGAGGGCGAGACCGGGCGTAAGCCGCCCTGCTCGTAGGCGTACTGGCCGGCCGGGAGGTCCGTCACCCGGCCCGGGTGCGCCTGGACGTAGACGTCGACCTCGGGGTCGGCGCGGCACTCCTCGTCGTACGGGTGGATCTCGTACGAGGCCTCCCCGGCCCCCGCGCCCCCGGAACCGGCCTCACCGGGCGCCGACGCCCCCCACGGCCTGATGTCCAGCCCGTACCCCGGCAGGATCTCCTCGAACAGGCCCACCATGTGGCCCGTCTCGATCTCCAGGACCTCCTGGATGTTGTTCCGGTAGACCGGCTCGATCGCTTCCCGCCGCCCCCGGAACGACACCCGCAAGCACGGTTCGCCCTCGCCCCCGGCCGCCTCCGTCAGGTACAGCCGGTGCCGGACCGGGTGGTAGTAGTACGTGCCCGGCTCCAGGCCCGTGATCCCGCGCGCCTCCACGTACAGCTGGGTGGCGTACAGGGCGCCCGGGGACGCGAAGCCGTACTTCGGGAGCAGGCGTTCCTCGCTGGTGAACTGGCCGAACCAGCGCAGGACCTCGCCCAGGTCGCCCACCGTCAGGCCGGCGATCGTCCGGGAGCCGATGCCCTCGGGGCGGCGGGCCAGGGCCGCGAGGACGTCGGCGCGGGTGACCTCGCCGCCCTCGTAGAAGCGGTAGGTCTTGCGGGCGAAGACGGTGCGGCGCATCCGCTCGGTGGGGGTGACGCCCGGCAGGACGACGACGGGGCGGCCCGCGAGGTCGGCGTCGTCGCGGGTGCCCGCGTCGGAGAGCTGCGCCTTGACCTGGAGCTTGGACTCCTTGGACTGGTGGTGGGCGCCGTGGTTGCCCTGGTCCATCAGGGCCGCTTCCTTCGGGGACAGCTCGACGCAGGCGACCAGGTTCTGGAAGCCGGTGCGGGGCTCGTCCTTCACGATCACGGCCGCGTTCTTCACCCAGTCGTGGTTCTCGACGGCGAGCGCGATCTCGTCCAGCTCGACGCGGAAGCCGCGGAGCTTGATCTGGTTGTCGGCGCGTCCGGCGAACTGGACGGTGCCGTCCTCGTTCCAGTGGGCGAGGTCGCCGGTGCGGTAGAGGCGCTCGCCGGTCCCGGTGGTGACGAATCGTTCCGCCGTCAGCTCGGGACGGTCCAGGTACCCCCGCGCCACCTGGACCCCGCCGATGCACAGCTCGCCGTCGCGGATGTGGAAGGTGGTGTCGTACGCGGGTCTGCCGATGGGTATCGCGGCCGGCCCGTCGGCGGTGAGCGTCGCACGGTCGACCGTGTGCGAGGAGGCGTTGATGGTGCACTCGGTGGGGCCGTAGAGATTGATCAGCTCGGCGGCGGGCAGCTCGGCGAGGAGCTGCGCGGCCAGGTTGCGGGAGAGGATCTCGCCGCCCGAGTACACCCGGCGGAGGCTGGTGCAGGTGCCGAGGCGCTCGGTGTCGACGAGGGCCTGGAGGAGGGTCGGGACGCCCTGGAGCATGGTCGCGCCATGGGCGCGGATCGCGTCGACGAGGGCCTCCGGGTCCCGGTAGCAGCCGGGCGGGCCGACGGCGACGCGGGCGCCCACAGCCGGGGCGAGGATCTCCCACTGGGCGGCGTCGAAGCTCATGGGGGTCTTCTGCAGGACGGTCGCGCCGGGGCGCAGCCGGTGCTCGGCGGCCATCCAGCGCATCTGGGCGACGATCGAGCGGTGCTCGACCATGACGCCCTTGGGCTTTCCGGTGGAGCCGGAGGTGTAGATGACGTACGCGAGGTCGCACTCGTCGATGCCGTACGGGACCACCTCCTCGCCCGCCCTCCGCCAGGCGTGCCGGACGGCGTCCTGGAGGGTGACGACGGTGGTGCCGGGCGGGGCGAGCGCGGTGACGCGGTCGCGGTGGCGGTCCTGGGTGAAGACGATCCGGGCGCCGCTGTCCTCGATCATGTAGCGGACGCGCTCCTCCGGGTACTCCGGGGAGAGGGGGACGTAGGCGGCGCCGGAGCACAGGACGCCCCAGGCCCCGATCACCAGTTCGAGTGAGGGATCGACGTGGACGCCGACGCGGGTGTCCTTCGTCGCGCCGAGCGTCCGCAGGTACGCGGCGAGGACGAGGGCGCCCTCCGACAGCTCCCGGAAGGTGAGCGTCTCGCCCTCGTACACCACGGCGGTGGCGTCGGGCCGTTCCAGTGTCTCGGCGTGGAGCAGCCGGTCGAGCGTGCTGGGCATGGCGTTCCTCTGGAGGAAGGGGGCGACGGGGACCCGGGCCCGGCGCCCCCGCCGGCCCTCAGCGGTAGATGAGCAGTTCGTGTTCGGTCGCACCGGTCAGCTCGTAGCGGGTCCGGACCAGCGGGCGGCCCGCGTAGATCCGGATCAGGGTGGCGGCGTCCCCCTTGAAGGAGGCCGGCGGGCGGCCCTCGACGGGGTTGCCGAGGGCCACCGGGGTGGCGTCCCGGTCCGCGAGGACGCCCACCAGGCGGGGCGTCTCCCGCTTGCGGCTCGTCACCGAGAGGAGCGGCAGGGCGAGGTCGAGGCTCTCGCCGCAGTAGGCGCCGGGTTCGCCGAAGGCCTCCCGTACGTCTCCGGCGTGGACCCACTCGCCGAGCGCGACGGCGTCGAGCCTGCCGTCCTCGCGCGCCGCGATGACCGGTCCCGCCTCGGTGAGGCCGCGTTCCAGTTCGTCGAGGATCCGGCCGAGCGGCCACTCCTCCCGCTCGGCCACGTCGCAGGCGTTGGCCTCGGGCAGGAACACCCCCTCTTCGAGCCGGCCCTCGACGATCCGCACGAGGGCCGCCCCGCAGTGGGCGAGGACCTGCCGCGCCGTCCAGCCGGGGCAGGCGGTACGCAGCTCGTACGCCTCCTCGGAGGTGCGGCGGAGCAGCGGCATCAGCAGGTCCCGCTCCGTCCTCAGGAGCCGGTCCGGTAGCCACGGGTCGCGCACGTCGGGCGCGTCACCTGGGTCGTCGGTACACATGCGTCCTCAGTAGCGGTAGTGGTCCGGCTTGTACGGGCCCTCCACCGGGACCCCGATGTACGACGCCTGCTCGGGGCGCAGGGTCGTGAGGCGGACGCCGAGGGCGTCCAGGTGCAGCCGGGCGACCTTCTCGTCGAGGTGCTTCGGCAGCGTGTACACGTCGACGGGGTACTCCTCCGGCTTCGTGAACAGCTCGATCTGGGCCAGCGTCTGGTCCGCGAAGGAGTTCGACATCACGAAGGAGGGATGTCCGGTGGCGTTGCCCAGGTTCAGCAGCCGGCCCTCGGAGAGGACGATGACGACCTTGCCGTCCTCGAAGGTCCAGGTGTGGACCTGCGGCTTGACCTCGTCCTTCACGATCCCGGGGATCCTGGCCAGGCCGGCCATGTCGATCTCGTTGTCGAAGTGGCCGATGTTGCCGACGATGGCCTGGTGCTTCATGCGGGCGATGTCGGACGCCATGATGATGTCCTTGTTGCCCGTGGTGGTGATGAAGATGTCCGCGGTCTCCACCACATCCTCCAGGGTGGCGACCTGGTAGCCGTCCATCGCCGCCTGGAGCGCGCAGATCGGGTCGATCTCGGTGACGATCACCCGGGCGCCCTGGCCGCGCAGCGACTCCGCCGAGCCCTTGCCGACGTCGCCGTAGCCGCAGACCACGGCGGTCTTGCCGCCGATGAGGACGTCGGTGGCACGGTTGATGCCGTCGATGAGGGAGTGGCGGACGGCGTCGTTCACGTTGATCGCCGGGAAGAGCAGCGCGCCCTCGCGGTGCATCTCGTACAGGCGGTGGACGCCCGTCGTGGTCTCCTCGGTGACGCCGCGGATGGCGGCGGCGATCGTCGCCCAGTCGAGGGTGGTGCTCCGCAGCAGCTCCAGGATCACCCGGTGCTCGTCGTTCTCCGCCGTCGACGGGTCAGGGACCTCGCCGGCCTTCTGGTACTCCACACCCTTGTGGACGAGGAGCGTGGCGTCACCGCCGTCGTCGAGGATCATGTTGGGGCCGTCGGCGCCCGGCCAGGTCAGCGCCTGCTCGGTGCACCACCAGTACTCCTCCAGGGTCTCGCCCTTCCAGGCGAAGACGGGGATCCCGGCGGCGGCGACGGCGGCCGCCGCGTGGTCCTGGGTGGAGTAGATGTTGCAGGACACCCAGCGGACCTCGGCGCCGAGGGCGACCAGGGTCTCGATGAGGACGGCGGTCTGGACCGTCATGTGCAGCGAGCCGGTGATCCGCGCCCCGGCCAGCGGCTGCGCGGCGGCGTACTCGCGGCGGATCGACATCAGGCCCGGCATCTCGTGCTCGGCGAGGGTGATCTCCTTGCGGCCGAAGGCGGCCAGCGAGATGTCGGCGACCTTGTAGTCAGAGAAATCAGACATGTGCGGCAACTCTCCTTGCGCTGAGGATGGTTCGGTGGATGTGCAGGGCCGCCGTCGACTTGTTCAGCGTGATGTAGTGCAGGCCGGGCGCGCCCTCGTCGAGCAGCCGCAGGCCCATCCGCGTGGCGTGCTCGACGCCGATGCGGTACGCGGCGGCCGGGTCGTCCTTCGCCGCCTCCAGGCGGTGCGCCAGGTCCTCGGGGAACGCGGCGTCGCTCAGCTCCGCGAAGCGCCGGATCTGGCGTACGTCGGTGGCCGGCATGATCTCCGGGATGATCGGGGTGTCGCAGCCGGCGGCCGCCACCCGGTCCCGCAGCCGCAGATAGTCCTCGGGGTCGAAGAACATCTGCGTGATGGCGTAGTCGGCCCCGGCCCGGCACTTGGCGACGAAGTGCGCCAGGTCCTCCGCCGGGCCCCGGGACCTCGGGTGACCCTCCGGGAAGGCGGCCACCCCGATCCGGAAGTCGCCCAGCGAACGCACCAGCTCGACGAGTTCGTAGGCGTAGCGGAAGCCCTGCGGGTGCGGGGTCCAGGCGCCGCGCGGGTCGCCCGGCGGGTCGCCGCGCAGCACGAGGACGTCCCTGACCCCGGCGTCCGCGTACGCGCCGATGATGGCCCGCAGCTCGGCGACCGAGTGTCCGACGGCCGTCAGATGCGCGACGGGCCGCAGGGTCGTCTCCGTGACGATCCGCTGGGTGACGTCGATGGTCCGGTCGCGGGACGAGCCGCCCGCGCCGTACGTCACGGAGACGAAGTCCGGGGACAGCGCCTCCACCCGGCGGATCGCGTCCCACAGGGTCTGCTCGCCCCGGTCGGTCTTCGGCGGGAAGAACTCGAAGGAGAACGTGGGGTTCACGCACGTGGGGTTCACAGGCGCCGGCCTCCCGCGTTGAAGTAGCTCGCCTCCGGGTGGTGGACGACGATCGCGTCCGTCGACTGCTCGGGGTGCAGCTGGTACTCCTCCGACAGCTCGACCCCGATCCGCTCCGGGCGGAGCAGGGCGGCGATCTTCGCCCGGTCCTCCAGGTCGGGGCAGGCCGGATAGCCGAGGGAGTAGCGGCAGCCCCGGTACTCGGTGCGCAGCATCCCTTCGAGGCCCGCCGGCTCCGAGGCCCCGGCGATGCCCCACTCGGCGCGCACCCCGGCGTGCCAGTACTCGGCCAGGGCCTCCGCCAACTGGACGGAGAGGCCGTGGAGTTCGAGGTAGTCGCGGTAGGCGTCGGCGGCGAAGAGACGGGCGGTCTCCTCCCCGATGCGGGAGCCGACGGTGACGACCTGGAGGGCGACCGCGTCCACCTCGCCGGAGTCCTCGGCGCGGTGGAAGTCGGCCAGGCAGAGGCGGCGGCCCCGCTGCTGGCGGGGGAAGGAGAAGCGGGTCCGCTCGCCTCCGTCCTCGTCCAGGACGATCAGGTCGTCGCCCTTGGACACACAGGGGAACCAGCCGTACACGACGGCCGCTTCGACCAGGTCCTCGCGCTCGATCCGGTCGAGCAGGGCCCGCAGCCGCGGCCTGCCCTCCGTCTCGATGGTCGCGTTGTCCTTCAGTCCCCACTGGCCCTTGAAGAGGGCGGTCTCGTCGAGCCAGGGGGCGTACTCCGCGAGCGGGATGCCCTGGACGACCTTCGTCCCGAGGAAGGGGGGCTCGGGCACGGGGTTGTCGGCGGCGACGTCGGAGCGGCCGGCCGGCTCGGGCTCCCGGACCTCCACCACGGGCGTCTCCCGCTTGGGGACCCGGCGCGGCTTGAGCGGCGGCAGTACGGCTCCGGGGACGCCGCGCTTGACGCCCATGAGCGCGTCCATGAGACGCAGGCCCTCGAAGGCGTCCCGGGCGTACCGCACCTCGCCCTCGTACAGCTCGTGCAGGTCCTGCTCGACGTACGCCCTGGTCAGGGCGGCGCCGCCGAGGATCACGGGGAACTTCGCGGCCAGTCCCCGGCCGTTCAGCTCCTGGAGGTTCTCCTTCATGATCACGGTGGACTTCACGAGGAGACCGGACATGCCGATGACGTCGGCCCGGTGCTCCTCCGCCGCCTCCAGGATCGCGGAGACCGGCTGCTTGATGCCGATGTTGACGACGTTGTAGCCGTTGTTGGACAGGATGATGTCGACGAGGTTCTTGCCGATGTCGTGGACGTCGCGTTGTAGCCGTTGTTGGACAGGATGATGTCGACGAGGTTCTTGCCGATGTCGTGGACGTCGCCGCGGACGGTGGCGAGCACGATCGTGCCCTTCCCCTCCGCGTCCGACTTCTCCATGTGCGGTTCCAGATGGGCCACGGCCGTCTTCATGACCTCGGCGGACTGGAGCACGAACGGCAGCTGCATCTGGCCCGAGCCGAACAGCTCACCGACGGTCTTCATGCCGTCGAGCAGCACCTCGTTGACGATCTCCAGAGCCGGACGCGACTCCAGGGCCTCGTCGAGGTCCGCCTCCAGACCGTTCTTCTCGCCGTCGACGATCCGCCGCTTCAGCCGCTCGTCCAGCGGCAGCGCGAGGAGTTCCTCGGCCTTGCCGGCCTTGAGGGACTTCGCCGTCGCGCCCTCGAACATCTCCAGGAAACGCTGCAGCGGGTCGTACCCCTCGCGGCGCCGGTCGTGGATCAGATCGAGCGCCACCTCGACCTGCTCCGCCTCCAGACGGGCGATCGGCAGGATCTTCGAGGCGTGCACGATCGCCGAGTCCAGGCCCGCCTTCACGCACTCGTCGAGGAAGACCGAGTTGAGGACGATCCGGGCGGCCGGATTCAGACCGAAGGAGATGTTGGAGAGGCCCAGGGTGGTCTGCACGTCCGGATGGCGGCGCTTCAGCTCGCGGATCGCCTCGATCGTGTGGATGCCGTCCCTGCGGGACTCCTCCTGACCGGTGCAGATCGTGAACGTGAGGGTGTCGATCAGGATGTCCGACTCCCTGATCCCCCAGTTCCCGGTCAGGTCGGCGATGATCCGCTGCGCCACCGCCACCTTGTGCCCGACGCTGCGGGCCTGGCCCTCCTCGTCGATGGTCAGCGCCATCAGCGCCGCGCCGTGCTCCTTCGCGAGCGCCGTGACCTGCGCGAACCGCGACTCCGGCCCGTCGCCGTCCTCGTAGTTCACCGAGTTCACCACGGCCCGGCCGCCGAGCTTCTCCAGACCGGCCCGCAGCACCCCGATCTCCGTCGAGTCGAGGACGATCGGCAGCGTCGAGGCCGTCGCGAACCGGCCGGCCAGCTCCGCCATGTCCGCGGTGCCGTCCCGGCCCACGTAGTCCACGCACAGGTCGAGCATGTGCGCGCCCTCGCGGATCTGGTCCCGCGCCATCTCGACGCAGTCGTCCCAGCGGCCGTCGAGCATCGCCTCACGGAACTTCTTCGAGCCGTTGGCGTTGGTGCGCTCGCCGATCGCCAGGTACGCGGTGTCCTGCCGGAACGGCACGTGGCTGTAGAGGGAGGACGCGCCCGGCTCCGGCGTCGGCCGCCGGTCCAGGACGGCCGCGCCCCGCACCCGCTCCACGATCTCCCGCAGGTGCTCCGGGGTCGTCCCGCAGCAGCCGCCGACCAGGGCGGGCCCGTACTCGCGGACGAAGTTCTCCTGCGCGTCGGCCAGTTCGGCCGGCGACAGCGGATAGTGGGCGCCGTCCGAGGTGAGGACCGGCAGACCCGCGTTCGGCATGACCGAGATCGGGATCCGGGCGTGCCGGGACAGGTGCCGCAGGTGCTCGGCCATCTCCGCCGGGCCGGTCGCGCAGTTCAGGCCGATCATGTCGATGCCCAGCGGCTCCAGGGCCGTCAGCGCCGCCCCGATCTCCGAGCCGAGCAGCATGGTGCCCGTGGTCTCCACGGTGACCTGGACGATCACCGGCAGGTCCACACCCACCCAGTCCAGGGCCCGGCGGGCGCCGATGACGGCCGCCTTCGTCTGGAGCAGGTCCTGCGAGGTCTCGATGAGCAGGGCGTCCGCGCCGCCCCGGATCAGACCCTCCGCGTTCTGCTGGAAGGCCTCCCGCAGCGGCTCGTACGTCACGTGGCCGAGCGTCGGCAGCTTCGTACCGGGGCCCATGGAGCCGAGCACCCAGCGGGGGCGGCCGTCGGCGGCCGTGTGCGCGTCCGCCGACGTACGGGCGATCCGGGCGCCGGCCTCGGACAGCTCGTACACCTGGTTCTCGATGCCGTACTCGGCCAGCGCCGCCAGGTTCGCGCCGAAGGTGTTCGTCTCGACGCAGTCCACGCCCACCGAGAAGTAGGCGTCGTGGACGGAGGCGACGATGTCGGGGCGCGTGAGGTTGAGGATCTCGTTGCAGCCCTCCAGCTGCCGGAAGTCCTCCATCGTCGGGTCGGCGGCCTGGAGCATCGTGCCCATCGCCCCGTCGGCCACCACGACCCGCGTCGCGAACTCCTCCCGCAGGGAACGCCGGGCGGTACTCACGTCAGCCCCCTCAGATGTGTCACGAGCGTGGCCGTGCAGCCCACCCCGTACGTCGTCCTGATCCGGTCCAGGAGGGAGTCCCGGTGCAGCCGGTACTCCTGCGTCCCCACGTAGTCGAGGACCGTCGCGGCCACCGCGCAGCCCAGCTGCGCCGCGCACCGCTCCGGCACGCCCCACAGCCAGCCGGCGAGGAAGCCCGCCCGGAACGCGTCCCCGACCCCGGTCGGGTCGACGACCCCGGCGACCTCCACCGCGGGCACCGCCAGCGGCTCCCGGCCCTCGCCCCGGACACGGACGCCCGCCTCGCCGTGGGTGGTCACCCAGGTGCCCACCCGGCGCAGCACGTCCGCCTCCGCCCAGCCGGACTTCTCCAGGAGGAGCGCCGTCTCGTACTCGTTGGTGAACAGGAACCGCGCCCCGTCCACCAGCTCCCGCACCTGCTCGCCGTCGAGCCGCGCCAACTGCTGCGAGGGATCGGCGGCGAAGGGAATCCCCAGGTCACGGCAGGTGCGGGTGTGCCGCAGCATGGCCTCGGGGGCGTCCGGGGAGACCAGGACCAGCTCCAGCCGGCCGGTGCGCGCGACCACGTCCCTGAGGTCGATCTCGCGCGCCTCGGCCATCGCCCCCGCGTAGAAGGTGGCGATCTGGTTCTGGGCCCGGTCGGTCGTACAGACGAACCGGGCGGTGTGGAGCGACTCGCTGACGCGCACCGAGTCGGTGTCCACACCGTGGTCCTTCAGCCAGACCCGGTACGGCTCGAAGTCGGCGCCGACCGCGCCCACCAGGGCGGGACGCAGACCGAGGACACCGAGTCCGAAGGAGATGTTCGCTGCCACTCCACCGCGCCTGACCTCCAGGTTGTCGGCGAGGAACGACAGGGAGACCTTGTCGAGCCGGTCGGCGAGCAGCTGCTCGCTGAACCAGCCGGGGAAGGTCATCAGATGGTCGGTCGCGATGGATCCCGTGACAGCGATGCGCATGGCCTACTCCCCCACTGCCTTCTTCAGGGCCTCCGCACGGTCCGTGCGCTCCCACGTGAACTCCGGCAGCTCGCGGCCGAAGTGGCCGTACGCCGCCGTCTTCGCGTAGATCGGGCGCTTGAGGTCCAGGTCGCGGATGATCGCCGCCGGGCGGAGGTCGAAGACCTCGCTGACGGCCTCCTGGATCCGCTCNTCGCGGCCGAAGTGGCCGTACGCCGCCGTCTTCGCGTAGATCGGGCGCTTGAGGTCCAGGTCGCGGATGATCGCCGCCGGGCGGAGGTCGAAGACCTCGCTGACGGCCTCCTGGATCCGCTCGTCCGGCAGGGTGCCGGTGCCGAAGGTCTCCACGAAGAGGCCGACGGGCTCGGCCTTGCCGATCGCGTACGCCACCTGCACCTCGCAGCGGCGGGCGAGACCGGCCGCGACGACGTTCTTCGCGACCCAGCGCATGGCGTASGCCGCCGAGCGGTCCACCTTCGACGGGTCCTTGCCGGAGAACGCGCCGCCGCCGTGGCGGGCCATCCCGCCGTAGGTGTCGATGATGATCTTCCGGCCGGTGAGCCCGGCGTCACCCATCGGGCCGCCGACCTCGAAACGCCCGGTCGGGTTCACCAGCAGCCGGTAGNCGTAGGTGTCGATGATGATCTTCCGGCCGGTGAGCCCGGCGTCACCCATCGGGCCGCCGACCTCGAAACGCCCGGTCGGGTTCACCAGCAGCCGGTAGCCGTCGGACTCCAGGCTGACGCCCTCCTCCACCAGCTCCTTGAGGACGTGCTCGACGACGTACTCGCGCACGTCCGGGGTGAGCAGGCCCTCGACGGAGATGTCGGCGGCGTGCTGCGAGGACACCACCACCGTGTCGAGGCGCACCGGGCGGTCCCCGTCGTACTCGATGGTGACCTGGGTCTTCCCGTCGGGCCGCAGATACGGCACGGTGCCGTTCTTGCGGACCTCGGTCAGCCGGCGCGAGAGCCGGTGGGCGAGCGCGATCGGCAGCGGCATCAGCTCGGCCGTGTCGTCGCAGGCGTAGCCGAACATCAGGCCCTGGTCGCCCGCGCCCTGCGCGGCCAGCTCGTCGCCCGCGCCCTCGACGCGGGACTCGTACGCCGTGTCCACGCCCTGGGCGATGTCCGGGGACTGCGCGCCGATGGACACCGAGACGCCGCAGGAGGCGCCGTCGAAGCCCTTCGCGGAGGAGTCGTAGCCGATGTCGAGGACGGCCTCGCGCACCAGCTTCGCTATCGGCGCGTACGCCGAGGTGGTGACCTCGCCCGCGATGTGCACGAGACCCGTGGTGATCAGGGTCTCCACCGCCACCCGCGAGGACGGGTCCTCGGCGAGCAGGGCGTCCAGGATGGTGTCGCTGATCCGGTCGGCGATCTTGTCGGGGTGGCCCTCGGTCACCGACTCCGAGGTGAAGAGGCGCCGGCTCATGCCTGGACCTCCACCGGGGCCTTGAAGAAGTGCTGCTCGATGGCACCGAGGGTGCGGATGGACTCGACCTCCAGGGTCTCCATCTGGATCGCGGTGCCGCTCTCCTGCTCCAGGAGGAAGACGAACTCGACGAAGGACAGCGAGTCGATGAGCCGGTTCTCGATCAGGTCGAGGTCGGACGCGATGTCGTCGCGCTCCGGGTGACGCTCGAGGATCCAGTTCTTCACCGTCTGCAGGCCGTCGGCCATGGTTGCTCTCCTTTAGCTGCTGCTAGCTACTGCTGCTGGATACGTGAGGGGTGGGGGCGGGGTACGGGGTGGGGGCGATGATCGGAGCGGCCACCGCGACCGCGTAGTCCACGTCGTGGCTGATGGACACGGTGATCTCGGTGATGCCGGACTCGGCGGCCATCTCGGCCGCCGACCGGTGCAGTTCCACGAGCGGCCAGCCGCCCTCGGAACGCCGCACCACGATGTCCGGCCAGGGCAGGAACCTGCCCCTGACCCGTAAGGTCTTGAAGGCCGCTTCCTTGGCCGCGATCCGTCCGCACAGGCTCAGCACGTCGAGCCCGGAGGAGGTACGGCAGTCGGCGAGCTCGCCGGGGGTGAGCATCCGCTCGAAGAACCGCTCCCCGTACTGGGCGAGGAGCCTGCGGACACGGTTGACGGACACGATGTCCATGCCGAGGTTCGCCCACCCCAGGCCGCCCGCCGGCGGGGCGGCGGGACGGGCCGGCACGTCAGATCACCGGCCCGGCCGCGCCACTCGCATCGGCCCGCAGGCGGGCGTTCGCGTCGAGCACCGCCCCGGTGGCGGCCTCCCAGCTGCCGTGGCGCCTGGTCAGCGCGGACAGCCAGCGTTCGAGACCGAAGGCGACACAGCTGGTGAAGGCCGGCCCGCCGGTCGACTCCAGGGTGATGTCGCAGCGGTCGCCGAAGAAGTTCCGGTGCGTGTTGACCGAGGCGATGGCCAGGTCCTCGTACAGGAACTCGTACTTCACCGGCGTCAGCCGCTGGAGGAGCGCCTTCGAGCCGCCCTTGTCGAAGAACGGGTCGCAGGCGGCCTCCTTGCGGAGCGGCAGGTCGAGGGCGGCGGCGAACGCCTGGATCCTGCCCGTGAAGTCCGCGAGGTGCGTCTCGGCGTGCTCACGCGCGCCGATGGCGACGATCTCCCGCATGCGGAAGCCGAGCTGGCGCCGCATGCCCTCGTAGTGGGTCTCCTTGCGGAAGCACCAGGAGCAGATCGTGACGAGGGTGTCGTCGGCGACCCGGGTGCCCCGGTGGTCGAGGTAGACGGCGTAGCAGGACGCCGAGGGCAGTCCGAGCGCGGCCGGTTCCAGGGCCTCGCTGGGGAAGCGGCCCGTCTCGGCGGAGAAGGGCGCGGTCTCCCGGCGCTCCAGGTCGAGCGGGGTCGCCACGACGGCCTGGTGCGGGAAGTTGTCGTAGTAGTCGAGCTTCGCCAGCTCGGCGGCCGGCAGGAGCGGGGGCATGGTCATCGGGCGGGCGCCCGCGGTCACTCCCCAGCTCTCGAAGGTGTCGTCGAGGAGCCGCAGCAGGCGGGTCCCCTCCGGGCCGAGCGAGGGGAGGCCCCTGGTCTCCCCGACGGTCTCGGGGGTCGTCAAGGTCATGGTCGGTGCACCTCTCGGGTGAGGGCTCTCGGGTCGGGGAGTCGCTCAGACGACGGGCAGGCTGTCGTCCGAGAAGATCCCGGTCTTCAGGAAGAAGGCGAGCGGCTTGCGGATCGCCTTGCGCTCGTGGGGGCGGCGGCTCGGGTCGGCGACCAGCGCGTTGCGCAGGGCCAGCGGGTCGGGGATGCCGGCGTCCCGGTACACATGGGGGTTGTAGAGGGAGTTGACGCTGTAGACGACGTACCGCTTGAGGTACGCCTCGACCTCGCGGACCCGCTCGGCGCTCACGGCCTGGCACATCCGGCCGTACAGCAGGGAGACCAGCTCACGGCCGAAGGCGATGTGGCGGGACTCGTCCTGGTGGTGGATCCGGTTGACCTCGCGGATCGTGTGGCAGAGCGAGGTGTCCTTCGCCATCCGGGAGTTGTAGTGGTCGACCAGCTCCTCGAAGAAGAGGATGCGGGTGAAGACGAGGAAGTTCTCGACCTCCGGCTCCCAGGCCGCGTCGGCGCGCATCGCGGTGGAACCGTAGATCTTGTGGCCGTAGCGGCGGCAGAACTCGGAGAAGAACCACATGTGTTCGTTCTCCTCACCGATGAAGTGGTGGAAGAAGTCCGAGGGCACCTCGAAGCCGGGCATGTGGATGCGGCCGACGACCTCGATGAGGAGTTCGCGGATGCCGTGCACATTGAGGCTGTAGAAGTTGATCGACTCCCACTTCGACAGGCGCTGAAGCGTTTCCTCACCGAGGGCGTCGTAGTGCTCGGTGCCGTAGACGGTGAGCAGCTCCGGCGTCATCCAGAAACGGTTCTCCTCCAGCGTCTCGGGCCACTGGAAGGTCTGGTACGGGTTGTAGTAGTCCTCGACCGAGCGCTCGCTGAGGCGTTCGAGGACCTCCATGAACCGGTCCGTGACCGGCAGCGGGGCGGCGACGCCCATGATGTGACTCCTTGGGAAGGGGACTACGGGCGGACTTCGTAGACCGCGTTGACCGGGGTCTCGGTCGCGCGGCGCCAGCGGGTGAAGCCGGCCTCCTCCGCGATGGCACGGAAGGCCTTCTCGCCGGAGTGGTTGCCGAGCGCGTGCGGGCCGCGCTGGGCGACCGCGACGGGCAGGCACATCACGGCGGACAGGGCCATGAACATGCGGGCGGCGGGCGTCTGGACGTCGATGTCCTGCGGGGACACGTTCGACTCGACGAGCATCCAGGTGCCTTCCGCGTCCAGGGACTTGTGGACGTGCTGGGCGGCGGCGACCGGGTCGCCCATGTCGTGCAGGGCGTTGAAGAAGCACACCAGGTCGTAGCCGGAGCCCGGGTAGTCGTCGGCGGACGCCACGTCGAAGACGACCCGGTCGGACAGACCGGCCTCCTCGGCGAGCTCCCGCGCGATCGAGATGGCCTCCTCCGAGTAGTCGAAGCCGTGGACGGTGGCGTTCGGGAAGGCCTTCGCGATGAGCAGCGTGGTGTGGCCGACGCCGCAGCCCACGTCGGCGACGGTGCCGCCGGCGGCCAGCTTGTCGGTGACCTGGTGCAGCGCGGGCAGCCAGTCCGGGACGAGCTTGTGCTCGTAGGTCGGCTGGAAGAAGGAGCCCATGCCGGTGTCGAGGGCCGCGTCGTGCTCGGCCCAGCCGACGCCGTCACCGGTGCGGTACGCGTCGACGAGCAGGTCCTCGGTGGCGTACAGCGCCTTCAGGGCGGTGAAGAACCCGGCGGCGTACGTGACGGCCTTCGGGTCCGCGAGGACCTCGACGTGGTCGGCGGGCAGCGTGTACGTGAGGGAGCTGGGGTGCCGCTCGACGTACCCGGCGGAGAGCTGGGCGTGCAGCCACTCCTCGATGTACCGCTCGTTCGTGCCGGTCCTCGCGGCCAGCTCGGGGGCGGTCAGCGGGCCGTGCTCGGCCAGCGCCCGGTAGAGGCCGAGGCGCTCGCCGAGGGCGACGGTCAGGCCGCGGACGGCCGCACCGGCGTCGGTGATGACCCTCTGGTGGAAGTCGTGGGCGCTCATGCGGCCTTCTCCTCCTCGTACGTGGGCAGGTCGCAGGTGAAGAGGAAGGACCGGGGCACGCGCGGAACGGAGCGGGCCGGGACCGGGTAGGGCCAGCGGTCGAAGTCGGCGCCCGGCTCACCGGGCTGCCTGACCTCCCGTACGGCCCAGCCGCAGTCGGCGAGCAGCGCCTCGGGCTCCTCGGTGCCGAAGAGCCACGGGTTGCCGTCCTCGTCCAGGGCCTTCATGAAGCCGCGGGCGAGCGGGTTCTCCAGGGCGGCCTTGGAGATGACGTCGCCGAGCAGCACGGAGCCGGGGGCGGCGTGCGCGGAGAGCGTCGACATGAGGGTCCGTACGGCCTGCTCGGGCAGGAAGAACAGCAGGCCCTCGACGACCCACAGGACGGGCTCCTCGCTCTTCCAGCCCGCCTCCTTGAGGGGGCCGGTCCAGTCCTGGGTGAGGTCGACCGGGATCGGGACCCGGGTGCGGCCCGCGGGCTGCGGCTCGTCCTTGAGCATCTCGGCCTTGGCCTCCAGGAGGGCCGGGCGGTCGAGCTCGTAGACGGTGACGCCGTCGGGCCAGGGCAGCCGGAAGAAGCGGGTGTCCATGCCGGCGGCGAGGAAGACGACCTGACGGATGCCCCGCTCCTCGACGGCCCGGACGATGGCCCGGTCGAGGTACGTGGTGCGGATGGCGAGGAACGGCACGGTGCCGCCCCCGGCGTAGCGCTCGAGCAGTTCGAAGCCGATCGTGTCGGCGACGGTGCGCGCGTAGGGATCGGCGAACAGCCGGTCCTCGCGCTCGGTCTCCAGGGCGCGCGCGGCGGCGGTCCACTGGGCGGTGCGGGATACGGCCTCCACAGGAGGTCCCCCTTCACTCGTGAACGGTCTGGTGTGGGTGGGGTGGTGCGGGAGGTACGGACGGCCGTGTTCAGGGGCCCGACGAAGGACGGTTCGTCAGGCGCTCATGACCGGGACACAGGTCTTGGCCGGTCGCGCGCACGCGACGGGGTCCTCGGCCGCGGGCATCGACGACAGATGGTCGGCCTCGGAGTCGGCGGGGCGCCGGCGGAAGATGCTGTGCAGGATCATGCTGAACACGGCCGTCCCGTCGGCGGCCACCAGGGTGCACCGCGGTTTGACGGTGCCGGTGGCGGGGTTGAACGGCGACGGGGTGACGCCGAGGACCTCGAAGCGCGCGGTGAGGACGTCGCCCGGGCGGACGGGCCGCAGGTAGCGGACCTCGTCGATGCCGGGCGAGCCCATACAGGCGCTGTAGGCGAGCAGTCCGTCGACGTAGCGGCGCATGAACATCGCCTGGGTGTGGAACCCGCTCGCGATCAGGCCGCGGAACTGCGACTGCTCCGCGCGTACGGGGTCCGTGTGGAAGGGCTGCGGGTCGAAGCGCCTGCCGAACTCCAGCACCTCCTCCGCCGTGACGGTGACGGCGCCCAGCTCATGGACGTCGCCGGGCCGGAAGTCCTCGAAGTAGCGCATCTCGCGCCCCCCCTTGACCTAGGAGTGGTCTTTCCCTGGCACACCCCAATCTACGAATCGACCATTTATTTTGTCAACCCAAAAGAAGGATTTCGGAGCGCTCAGCCGAGGGCCTGTTCGACGTCCGACCAGAGATCCTCGGCGTCCTCGATGCCCACCGACATCCGCACGAGCCCGGGAGCGACCCCCGCGGCCCTCAGGGCGGCCTCGTCCAGCTCCCGGTGGGAGGTGGACGCGGGGTGCGTCACGAGGGTCTCCACGCCGCCGAGGGAGAGCGCGAGCCTGGCCACCCGTACGCGCTCGACGAAGGCCCGGCCCGCCTCCCGGCCGCCCGCCGGCTCGAAGGAGAGCAGCCCGCCGCCGCCGGAGAGGACCTTCCCGGCGCGCTCGTACGAGGGGTGCCCCGCGAGCCGGGGGTAGTGGACGGCCGAGACGCCGGGGTGGGCGTCGAGCCGCTCGGCCAGGGCGGCGGCGTTGGCGCAGTGGGCGCGCATCCGCAGCGGCAGCGTGGGTATCCCGCGCAGCGTCAGCCAGGCGGCGAACGGGTCGGCGCAGGCGCCGAGTTCGACCGTCCGGGGCCAGACGCGGCGGCGCAGTCCGTCGTCCGCGAAGACGGCGGCGCCGCCGAGCACGTCGGAGTGCCCGGAGAGGTACTTGGTGGTCGAGTGGACCACGATGTCGGCGCCGTGCTCCAGGGGGCGGCAGAGCACGGGCGAGGCCAGCGAGTTGTCGACCACGCTCGTCACCCCGAGCGCGCGGGCGGCGGCCAGCAGACCCGGCAGGTCGGGGACCTGGCCGGTGGGGTTGGCGATGGTCTCCAGGACCAGCATCCGGGTGGCGGGGTGCACGGCCGCGGCCTCCAGCTCGGCGGGGTCGTCGCCGGATATCCGGACGACCTCGATCCCGTACCGCTCGGAGAGGTCCGCGAGGACGGCGTGCGTGCCGCCGTAAAGGCACCGCTGGGCGACCACCCGGTCGCCGGGCCGCAGGAGGGCGAGCAGGACCCCGCTGATCGCCCCCATGCCGGAGGCGAAGGCGAGGGCCCCCTCGCCGCCTTCGAGGCCGGCGAGGGTCTGCTCCAGGGCCCGTACGGTCGGGTTGCCCCGGCGGCTGTAGACGTACCGCCCGTCGGGGTCCGCCATCGCCCCGGCCAGCTCGGCGGCGGAGTCGAAGGCGAAGGCGGAGGACTGCACGAGGGGCACCGAGAGCGGCCAACTACCGCTCTGGAAAGGCTCGTTGACTACGTGCACGGCACGGGTGTTCAGTTCCACGACGGTCCTTTCGAGAACCCTGACGGGGTACGGAAAAGGGGCCGCCCGATGTCCGGGGAAGGACATCGGGCGGCCCCTTCGGGGCGGTTCAGGCGGTGACCTTCTCGCCCTGCGGAGCGGGGGCGGCGGCCTCGGCCGCGAGGGCCTTGTCGCTCTTCATGACGAGCAGGGTGATCACACCGCCGAGGGCGGCGATGATCGCGGCGCCGATGAAGGCGGACGAGAAGCCGTCCGTCAGCTTCGGCAGGTTGCCGAGCTGGTCGGCGCCCTGGGACATCGCGACGGCGGTCAGCGCGGCCAGACCGAGCGCGGAGCCCACGTTGTAGGTGGTGTTGACGATGCCGGAGGCGAGACCGGCCTGCTCCTGCGGGGCGCCGGACATGGCGGCGATCATCGCGGGGATGTACGCGAGGGACATGCCGAGCGCGGCGACCAGCGAGGCCGGCAGGACGTCGACGAGGAAGGAACCGGTCGGCGGGACGGCCGCCAGCCAGACCAGACCGGCCGCGAGGACCAGCAGACCGCCGCCGATGAGCGGCTTGGCCCCGAACTTCATCATGAGCCGGGCGGTGATGGCCGTCATGAAGATCATGAGGAGCACGGTCATCGGGAGCAGCGCGGCACCGGACTCGAAGGCGCCGAAGCCCAGCACCTGCTGGAGGTACAGGTTGAGGAAGTACCACATCGGGATCCAGGCGGCACCGAGCAGCGTCATCGCCAGGTTGGCCGAGCCGAGGCGCGGGACCCGCCAGACGCTGAGCGGCATGAGCGGCTCGCTGATGCTCTTCTGGATCACGAGGAACAGGCCCAGGAGGACGGCGGCGCCGATCAGCTGGAGGATCGTGCCGGTGGAGCCCCAGCCGACCTCGGGGGCGCGGACCACGGCGAACACGGCGAGCGCGAGACCGGCGGTGACGGCGGCGGCTCCGAGGACGTCGACCGAGCCGCGGCGGGACTCGACGTTCGGGAGCAGCTTGGTCGCGGCGAGAGTGGCGAGGCCGATCGGGATGTAGATGATGAAGACCCACTGCCAGCTCATCCACTCGGTGAAGACACCACCGAGGAAGACGCCCGCGGTACCGCCGGCGGGGGCCGCGGCGCCGTAGAGCGCCATCGCCTTGCCGAGCTCCTTCGGGTCGTGCATGAAGAGCATCATGAGCAGGGTCATCGCGGAGGGCGCGATCAGCGCACCGCCGACGCCCTGGACGGCGCGGCCGACGATCTCGACCCAGGCGGTCTGCGCGGCGGCGGCCACGACGGAACCGGCGATCATGACCGCCCAGCCCGAGACGAAGATCCTGCGGGCTCCGACCAGGTCGGAGAGGCGTCCGCCGAGGAGCAGCAGACCGCCGAAGACGATCACATAGGCGTTGAAGATCCACTGGAGCTCGCTCTGCGAGAAGCCCAGGTCCTTCTGCATCTCGGGAAGCGCGACCCCGATGATCGACGTGTCCATGATGACCATGAACTGTGCGGCGGCGAGCACGACAAGTGCCCACCAGCGCCGGGGATTGACGGTTGACATTGCCCTGACCCTTCGCTCGCTCTGACCCCCGACCACGGCCGGGGCATACCCCTAGGGGGTACCTGTGCGGTGCACCGTAGCATACCCATGGGGGGTATGTAAGGGCGAGGTGAGGACGGAGCCGGGGATGCGTGGGAAGCAGCGCTTCCGCGGCCCCGGCCGGGCAGAATGCCCCCATGACCGCAGACCAGGACCCCGCGCTCCTCCAGCGGTGGAACACCACCCTGCTCGCCGCCCGCGCCGGCCGCGAGGGCCCCGACCCCGCCCCCTACGGCCGCAACCTGCTCGCCCGCTGGGCCGAGCCGCAGCGCCGCTACCACACGGTCGACCACCTCCGGGCGGTCCTCGACCGCATCGACGAACTGACCGATCAGGGCGGCGAGGGAGGCGAGCTGGAGCTCGTACGGCTCGCCGCCTGGTTCCACGACGCCGTCTACCGCCCGGACCGCTCGGAGAACGAGGAACGCTCGGCGGTCCTCGCCGAGAAGGCCCTCACCGAGGCCGGACTCACCCCGCACGAGGTCGCCGAGGTGGCCCGGCTCGTCCGCCTCACGACCGGCCACGACCCGGCCGGCGGCGACCTCAACGGCGAGACCCTCTGCGATGCCGACCTCGCGGTCCTGGCCTCCGACCGCGATACCTACCAGGGGTATACGGCGGCGGTCCGCGAGGAGTACGCCTTCGTCCCCGAAACCGCCTTCCGCGAAGGCCGCGCGACGATCCTCCGCCACCTCCTCGGCCTGCCCCGCCTCTTCCGCACGCCCTACGGCGCGGCGGTCTGGGAGGAACGGGCGCGCGAGAACATGGAGCGGGAACTCGCGGAACTGACGGACATGTCCGGAAAGGCCTGAACGGATCGAGTCGACCTCGAAACGTAATGAGAAAGACCCTCTACCGCCGGTAAGATCATTTCCACTTTGTCTTCACCCGCGAGAGATTCCAGGAAAAAGAACATGAGACTGCGTACGGCCCTCCCGATCGCCGCCGTATTGCCCGCCCTGCTCGCCCTGTCCGCGTGCAGCGGCGAATCCTCGGACTCGGGCGACAAGAATCCGAAGGCGAGCGCGCAGAACACGAGCAGCGCCGAGGAGAAGGAGGCGGCGGAGGCGAAGAAACTCGGCGCACTCGACACCAAGCAGCTCGAAAAGGTCGCCCTCACGGGAAAGAACGCCGGATTCGACGCCAAGAAGATAGCCAAGTCGGAGGTCGAGGCCGGCCGCGGCATGGAGGCCGACAAGAAGGCCTGCCAGCCCCTCGCCAGCCTCATCGGCGGCTTCACGCACATCCCGGCCGTCAGCGAGGTGCACCGCTCGCTCCAGCCGGTCGAGGCGACCAGCGCGACCGTCGGATCCATGTGGCTCGCCTCCCACTCCGAGGAGAACGCCGCCCGGGTCATGAAGGACCTGCGCGCCGCCGTCACCGCCTGCCCCAAGGGCTTCAAGACCCTCGGCCTGACGTACGGCAAGGTCGAGAGCCTCCCCGCGCCGAAGCTCGGCGCCGAGGCCGTCGGCTACCGGATCACCGGCGACATCGGCAAGCAGAAGGTCCCGATGACGTACACGGTGGTCCGCGAGGGCGGAATCATCGCCGCGTTCTACGGCGTGAACATGCTGGACCCCCAGCAGGCGGCGATCCCGGAACCGCTGATCAAGGCGCAGCTGGACCGCCTGGGGGGCTGACGTCCCCCTTTTTTCCGTACGCACGGAAGGGGCCTCCCCGGGAAAGCTTTCGCTTTCCCGGGGAGGCCCCTTTCATGTCGGCCGACCAGGTCAGTCGACGTGCCCCGATTCCATCGGGAACTCCGGCGGCGAGGGGGCGTCGTACAAGGACTGAAGGTCACCCATCAGCTCGTACTCCGCCTCCCGCCAGGACGGGTTGGCACCGACGACGAAGCTGTCGCCGTCCCGTTCCAGCATCCACGTGTACGCGGCGCTTTCCTCCGGAATGCCGTGCCGTTCACCGAGCACGGCGAACTCCTCGGCGGTCGCCCGCCGGATGTGGAGCCCGTTCCGGTAGAGGGGCTTGAGGAACATCAGTTCCACATGCCCGATGGAGACCTCGACCCTCGTCGTGGTCTGGTCCACCAGGGTGGCCGGACTGGTCAGGAACAGCTGCCGGTGCGAGGGGAGAAACGCGGTGACTCTGAAGAGCCGCCCCTCCCGGATGAAATCCGTCATGACCGCCGTCCTCCTCTCCTTAATCGACCGGTGTGCCGTTGGCATAGGTCAGCTTCGTCGGATAGACCTGCTTGACCACCATCTTCCCCGTCTCCGGGTCCCTCACGGTCATGTGCCACTCGACGGAGGCCCACTTCCGGTACTCCATCCGGAGAGCCGCACGGAGCTTGACCATCTCCCACGCGGTTCCGTAGCCGCCGTCCTGAATGAGCTTCCAGCTGCTGTCCGGGATCGAGTCCCCTCGCGCCAGAAGCATGGACAGCGCCTCGTCGGCGGTCTTGGCGCCCTCGACACCGTCCAGGGAGACCGAGAGCTTCACGTTGGGGTTGGACACCGCCCGCTCCACACCCACCGTCCAGATGGCGCGCTTCCCCAGCCCCATGCTCTCCGGCAGTTCGATGCCGTACAGCTCCTTGTTGTTGAACGTCTGACCGCCGAGGGACTTGGCCAGGTCGTCCGAGTAGGGGTTGATTCCGAGGACGACGTGATCGCCGTCCTTCACCAGACCGGCGAGGATCGCGGCGCACTTCTTGACGAGGTCGTCGCCGCTCGACGCCACCGAGAACGAGGCGACCTTGAAGGTCACGACGTCCCCGGCCTGGCACACCTCGTCGATCTTCCGGAGGATCCGGCTGATGATGCCCGAGATGGCGGCCTCGGTCAGACCGATGGTGCGGAGCGCCCGGTAGGCGTCCATGAACCCGACGCCCATCCTGAGGGAGGCGTCCAGGGCGGCCACTCCGGCCTTGGCCCCGCGGAAGAGCGGGCCCGCGACGAACCAGCTGGCCGCCCAGGCGCAGTCGCCCCAGCTGCCGCCCGACACACCCGGGGTGAGCAGCTTCGCGCAGCCGATGAAGTCCCCGAGGAGGATGTCGACCGGGTCGATGCCCGAGTTGAACTCGGTCATCGTCAGCGTGATGGTGAGCGTCTTGGTCTCGGCCTCGGTCGTCTCCGGGCCGAGGTAGACGGTGTCCGCGGCCGGGCAGCTGCCCGAGGCCGTGTACTGCTCCCACGGCACCATGCACATGTACACGTCGACGTGCGACTTGTACGTGACGTCGGACGTGACCTTGCAGTCCCCGAAGTGGATGATCGGGTTGCAGTTGTCCTTCTTGACGTTCTTCGGCTCACCGATGTACTCGATGTGGTCGAGCACCGCCCACACATCGCTGATCCCGGTGGTGACGCCCTGCGAGATCTGCTCGGAGCTGCCGGCCTTCTCGGTGCGGTCGGCGGCGTCCTGAGCCTCCTCCGCCGCGTCCCTGGCGCCGGCCGCGGCCTTCTCGGCGGCCGTCGCGTCCGTCTCCGCCTGGGTGGCGGTGGCACGGGCGCTGGCCGCGTCCTCCTCGGCCTTGGTGGCCACGGCGCGGGCGTTGGCGGCGTCCTTCTCCGCCTCGGTCGCCGCGGCGTCGGCCGCGTTGGCGTCGGTCTGCGCGTCACTGGCCGCCGACGACGCCGCCATGGCGTCGTTGCCGGCCGACATGGCGTAGCCGTCGGCGCGGCCGGCGGCCGCCTGGGCCTCCTTGGCGTCCTTGGCCGCCTGCGCCGCCGACTCCTGGGCCCGCAGATACGCCTTGGCGGCGCGGGACGCGTCCGCCGCGGCGGCCGCTGAGGCCTGCGCCGCGAGCTTCATGTCCGCGGCGGCCTGATCGGCCAGGGCCTTCGCCTCGGCGGAGAACGCCAGGGCCTGGTTCGCGGTGGCGGCCGCTGCCGCCGCCTGCTGCTGCGCGATCGTCAGCGACTGCTGGCCGGTGAGCACCGCGAACGCCGCGGAACTGTCGAGCTCCTGGTACGGGCCGCCGAGCGAGATCGCCTCGTTCGCCGGCTTGTTCACCGCCGCCGCGGAGTCACGCGCCGCGAGGGAGGACCGTACGGCCGCGAGCGCCTTGCCCGCGGTGACCGCCGCCCAGGACGCGGTCTGCGCCGCCTCGGAACGGGCGGCAGCCGCCTCCGTCTTGGCGACCTTGGCCGCCGCGGAGGCCTTCTCCGACTGCTCCTTGGCACCCTTCGCGTCGGCCGCGGCGGCCTGCGAGGCGTCGATCGCCTCGGCCGCCGCCGCGTGGGCCGCGGCGGCGGAACCGGCCGCGATCCAGTACGACGCCCAGGCGCTGTCGGCCGCCGCCTTGGCGCGGGACGCGGAGCCCTGCGCCTTGGTGGCCGCCTCGCGGGCGTTGGTGGCGGCGGCCGTGGCCGCGTTCGCCGCCGCGCGCGCGTTGGTGGCCGCCGTGGTCGCCTCGTTCGCGGCGGAACGGGCGTCGGTCGCGGCCGCACGGGACGCGACGGCCGCGTCCGTACCCTCGTCGGCTGCGGCCTTGGCCTCGAAGGCCGCGGCCTTCGCGTTCAGCGAGTCACGCCGCATCTCGGCCTCAAGGGCCTTGTCGCGGGCGGCGACCGCGTCGCGCTCCGACTGCTCGGCGTCGCCCCTGCGGGCCGACGCCGTGGCTCCGGCCGCCTCGGCCGAGGTACGGGCCTCGCTCGCGATCCGTCCCTGGGCGACGGCGTCGGCCTCATGGCCGGCGGCCTTGTCGCGCTCGCGCTCGGCGGTGGCCCGGTAGGCCGCCGCGTTGGCGCGCTCCAGCTCGGCGACGGCACGCGACGCCTGCGCGTCGGCCGCCGCCTTCTTCGCGTCCTGCTCCTCCGCGAGGGCCGTCTCCTTGGCCTTCTTGGCGGTGGCGGCGTTCGCCGCGGCCGAGGCCGCGTAGGCGTCGGCGCTGTCCGCGGCGGCCTTCGCCTGGGCGGCGGCCTCCTGCGCGGCGATGCGGCGGAACTCGGTGTTCACCGCGTGCGTCTCGGTCTGCGCCAGGGCGAGCAGCGCCTCCGAGGTCGACACGGTCGCGTTCGCCGCGTTCAGGGCCGTCTCGGTCGCCTTGGAGGCGGCCGTGGCGGCCGCGCCCGAGGCACGGGCGACCTGCACGGACTGCTGGGCGTACATCAGACCCCGGCCGCGCGGCACCTGGGCCGCGTCCGCGATCGTCCAGGCCTGCTGCTGGGCCGACACCGCGCGCTGCGCGGCGGCGTTGGCTGCGGTGGCCTGCTCCTTGGCTGCGGTGACCAGGGCCTGGACCTTGCCCCGGGCCTTCGCGAGGTCCGTCTTCGCCTTGTCGAAGAGGGCCTGCTTGGGCTTGAGGATGTGGTCCGGGTCGGCCTCCAGCTCGTCGTGCCAGTACTTCTGCCAGCGCAGGATCTGGTCGGCGAGCCAGGCCTGGCCGATGGCCTCGACCATGTTGTCGGTGGCCTTGCGGGTGGCCGCGGCGGCGTCCGCCTCGGCCTGCATGATCAGGGTGCGCGGGGCGGCCTGGCCGGCGTACTCCGCCTCCCACTCGGCCGAGGCCTGGGAGACGGCCTCGCTCAGGGCGTTGCGCGGGTCGGTCGGGTCCGCGTGGTTGCACGTGGCCCACTGCTGCTTGAGGTCCTCGACCTCGACACGGAACTCGGGCGAGCCCTCGGTCAGCTTCTGGCGGGCGAAGCCGCCGTTCCGCAGGTACGTGGCGATGTCGGCGGACGTGGTGCCACCGGAGTACCGCGTCTGGTTGACGCTGGAGTCCCGCAGCATGATGTCCGCGGCGAAGTCGTGCCAGCTGTCCTGGCCGCGGTTCTGCTCGGTGATCTGGCGGGCCTTGGCTATCGCCTCGGGGCTCGCGTTGGTGTGCGCGTCCCAGCCGATGCGGTCGGCCATCTTCGCCTGCGTGGAGTAGGTGTAGGCGCTGATGTCGGCGCCGAACTCCGGGGCGTGCAGCGTGATCCCGTCGTCGAACGAGCTCATCGCGTACGGGCGGTTGGCGTCCTCCAGGAGGGCCTTGCGCGCCGCGAACGTGTCGAGGTACGCGTAACCGGCCTCGCGGTCCTGGTCACTGGCCTGCCCCAGGGGCATGAAGCCGATCCAGCCGATGTCCCCGATGACGGCCTTCAGGTCGTCGTTGGTGCCGGACAGGCCCTGGATCGCGATGGCCTTGGTCTTGGCGCCGCCCGCGTGCAGGGCGACTCCGGCGAGGCACCGGTTGAGGCGCGGGGTGGAGCGGACGTCACGGATGACGGCCGTCAGGTCGTTCAGGCGCCGCAGGGCGTTGTCGGCGTCGTCGAAGATCTTCCGCAGACCGGAGGAGACCTGCTCGATCGCCTGCGCGAGCGCGGGCATCCGGCCCACGATCACGGCCGACGAGGGGATGTCGACGAGCTCCCACAGGCAGTCCTCGACGTCGGAACCGGCCAGGCAGTCCTTGACCTTCGCGGCGTCGAGCTGCTCGAAGAGGATCTGCCCGCCGTTCGCGGTCGCCCACTCGACGATGTCCACGGAGACGGCCGCGAGGCCCTTCCGGTAGTCGTCGACGCAGGTCTGGCCACAGGCGTCGAGCAGGATCTGCTCCTCGCGCTGCCCGAGCACCGGCCAGTTGGAGGCACCGCCCTTGATGGGCGTGACGCCCTGGGCCAGCGCGTCCTTGTGCGCGGCCTCGTTGCGGTCGCGCTGCTGCTGCTCGGCGAGCCTGGCGGCCTCCTCGGCGGCGGTGCTGTTGCCCGCCGCGTCGGACGCCTTCGTCTCGGCGTCCTTGGCCTCCTGCTCCGCCTGGGACGCCTTGTCCTGCGCGCCCTGGGCGGCCTCGGCGGCCCGCCCGGCCTTCTCGTTCGCCTCGGCGGCGTGCCGCTCGGCGTCGGTGGCCTCACGGTCGGCCTCAAGGGCGGCGTTGCTCGCCTCGTCCGCGGTGAGGCGGGCGGAGACGGCGTCGTTCCCGGCCTGCGTGGCGTGGCCGGCGGCGGCGTCGGAGGCCGCCTTCGCGCCCTTCTGGGCACCGGAGGCCTCGGCCGCCGACGCCTGGGCGCGGGTCACGGCCTCGACGGCGCGGACCGAGTCGGCGGCGGCACGGGCGGCCGCCTCGGCGGCGAGCTTCGCGTCACCGGTGGCCTGCGCGGCGGTCTGCTGCGCCGACGCGGCGGCCTCGGCGGCCTCCGTCGCCTTGGCCTCGGCCGCCGCGGCCTGCTGCTCGGCGACCGTCTTCGACGACTGGCCGACGAGCACGGCGAAGGCCGCGGAGCTGTCCTTCTCCTGGTACGGGGTGCCGATGGCGATGGCGTCGTTGCCGGCGGCCACCGCCTCCTTGGCGCTGTCACGGGCGGCGAGCGCGGCCTGACCGGCGGCGTACGCGCGGCCGAGGACGGTCGCGGCCGAGGTGAGCGCCTCGGCGGCGCTCGTACCGGCGGCGAGCGACTCCTGCTCGGCCTTCCTGGCGAGCGCGGTGGCGTTCTCCGAGGCCGTGGCGGCGTTGTCCGCGCGGGTCGACGCGTCCTGGGACGCGTCGAGCGCGACGGCTGCGGCGGCGTGCGCGGTGGAGGCCGCGCCGACCGAGGTGTAGTACGCCGACCAGGCGCTGCCCGCGGAGGCCTGGGCCCGCTCGGCGGCGCCCTCCGCGGTGGTGGCGGCGGTCCGCGCGGTGACGGCGGCGGCCGTGGCCTGGTCCGCGGCGGTCTGGGCGGCGGTGGCGGCCGTGGCGGCCTGGGTCGCGGCCGTCCGGGCGGCCGTGGCGGCGGCCCGGGTCTCGGCGGCGGCGGCCGTGCCCGCGGCGGCGTTCGCCGCGGCTTCGAGGGCGGCGGCGCGGGCGGCGGTGGCCTGCTTCGACCGGAGCGCGGCGACGGCCTGCTCCCGGGCGGTCTGCGCGGCCTTCGCCCTGGTGTTCGCCAGCGTGCGCTTCGTGGTGGCGTCGGTGGTCGCCGTACCGGCGGCCGTGTCGGCGCTCTGCGCGGTGGTCTTCTGCGTACCGGCCCGCTGCTCGGCCTCCACCGCCTTGGTGCGCTCGGTGGCGGCCTTGGCGCGGGCGGCGACGGCGTTGGCCCGCTCCGTCTGCGCCTCGGCGCGCTCGGCGGCGGCGGTCGCGGCGGCCGTCTTGGCCTTGTCGCGCTTCTGCTCGGCCGTCGTACGGGCGGCCTTCGCGGTGTTCGCGCTCTCGGCGGCGGCCGTGGCGTTGGCCTCGGCGCTGTCGGCGGCGGCCTTCGCCTGCGCGGCGGCCTCCTCGGCGGCGACGCGGCGGAACTCGGTGCTGATGGCGTGCGACTCGGTCTGCGCCTTGGCGAGGAGCGCGTCACTGGTCGCGATCGTCGCGTTCGCGGCGGAGAGCGCCGTCTCGGTGGCCTTCGCGGCGGCGGTCGCGGCCGCCGCCGAGGCGCGGACGACCTGCACCGACTGCTGGGCGTACATCAGGCCGCGGCCGCGCGGCACGTGCGAGCTGTCCGCGACGGCCCACGCCTCCTGCTGCGCGGTGGCGGCCTGCGCCGAGGCGGTGGCGGCCTTCGCGGCCCAGGCCTTGGCCGAGGCGGCCGCGGCGGCGGCGGTGGAGCGGGCGGCCGCGAGGTCGGCGGTGGCCTTGTCGTAGAAGGCCTGGTCGGGCTTCTCGAAGATGGTGTCCGGGTCGTTCGCGAGGGTGTCCTGCCAGTGCTTGCGCCAGGTCAGGATCTGGTCGGCGAGCCACGCCTGCCCGATGGCCTCGACCATGTCGTCGGCGGCCTCGCGGGTCGCCTTCGCGGCGTCGGCCTCCGCCTTGATGATCGTGGCGCGCTGGGCCGCCTGACCGGCGTACTCCTGCTCCCACTCGACCATCGCGGTCATGACCGGCTCGTTGAGGACGCGGCGCGGGTCGACCGGGTTCTGGTAGTCGCAGCCGGCCCAGGCCTGCTTGAGGTCCTCGACCTCGACGCGGTACTCCGGGGAGTCCTTGGCGAGGGGCGCGACGACGTAGCCGCCGTGCTTCAGGTAGGACGCGATGTCGCTGGAGGTCGTACCGCCGGAGTACTGGGTGTTCTTGACCGAGCTGTCCCGCAGCATGTCGTTCGCGGCGAAGTCGTGCCAGTCGTCCTTGCCCGCGCTCTCCTCCATGAGGGCGCGGGCGCGGGCGACGGCCTCGTCGCTGGCGTTGCTGTGGCCGTCCCAGCCGAGACGCCAGGCGAGCTGGGTCTGCGTGACGAGGGTGAAGTGGCTGACGTCCTCGCCGAAGGCGGGGGCGTGCCACTCCATGGCGTCGTTGTTCCAGGCGGACTCGCGGTAGGGCTTGTTGGCGGTGTCCAGTCCGTCGGTGCGGGCCCGCACCATGTCGGAGTAGACGCCGCCGGCCTCCTTGTCGGCGTCGGCGGCGAGGCCGAGGGGGCCGTATCCGATCCAGCCGAGGTCGCCGATGGTGTCGCGGAGCTGGGTCTCGGTGCCGGTGAGGCCCTCGATCGCCTTGGCCTTCATCTGCCCGGCGCCGAAGTGGAGCGCCACCCCGGCGAGGCAGCGGTCGAGCCGCCGTGACGCGCCGATGGTGTTGCGGGAGAGGCCGGTGTCCTCCTCGGGCACCGTGTCGGCCGTGGCCGCCGGGGCCTGGACGAGGCCGGTGAGTACGGCCGCGGCCGTGACGAGGGCCACCGTGCTGGTGGCTCTGGTCACCGTGGACCGTAGACGACGCCGGCGTCTGCCGGCGTCTCTGAGCAATGACATGGTCTGCCTTTGATCTCTGCGATCGACCGGCAGTTCAGTCATGGGCATGACAGCAGAGTCCCCGGGCACGGCAGGTGCCGGCGCCCTCGTCCCCCCACGAACCGACACTGCCGCTTACCCTGCGACGATGTCACGCGCGGTAGCTCGCGTGAAGATCAAATAAATGCCGCCAACCGCGTACGGGACACCGAGTACGGACAAAGCAACCGATCAGTTGATCATCTTGTTACCGGCCGTAAGGAACCGCCGACCGCCCGGCCGTCCCAAATGTCGAGATCCCCGCGGGTCCGGGAATGACAGGCACAAACCCCAGGTTGACGCATGTCATGCCGTCACCCTCCGCCGAGCCCACGAACCCCGCCGGCACGACCCCCGGGAGCACGCCCGAGGGCCGTCGCATGCCCCTCGCCGTCTACATCCTCGGCCTGTCCGTCTTCGCACTCGGCACGAGCGAATTCATGCTCTCCGGCCTCCTGCCGCCCATCGCGGACGACATGAACGTCTCCATCCCCAGCGCCGGACTCCTCATATCCGCCTTCGCGATCGGCATGGTCGTCGGCGCCCCGCTCCTCGCGGTGGCCACCCTCCGCCTCCCCCGCAAGACCACCCTCATCGCCCTGATCACCGTCTTCGGCCTCGGACAGGTGGCCGGCGCCCTCGCCCCCACCTACGCGATCCTCTTCGCCTCCCGCATCGTGAGCGCCCTCGCCTGCGCCGGCTTCTGGGCGGTCGGCGCGGCCGTCGCCATCGCGATGGTCCCGGTCGGCTCGCGCGCCCGCGCCATGGCCGTCATGATCGGCGGCCTCTCCATCGCGAACGTCCTCGGCGTCCCCGCCGGCGCCTTCCTCGGCGAACACCTCGGCTGGCGCTCCGCGTTCTGGGCCGTCGGCCTCGCCTCCGCCATCGCCCTCGTCGGCGTGATCACCCGCATCCCGCACATCCCGCTCCCCGAGACCAAGCCCCGCCTCAAGCGCGAGCTCGCCATCTACCGCGACCGCCAGGTGCTCCTCGCCGTCGCCGTCACCGCCCTCGCGGCGGGCGGCGTCTTCTGCGCCTTCTCCTACCTCGCCCCGCTGCTCACCGACGTCTCCGGACTCGACGACAGCTGGATCTCCGGAGTCCTCGCCCTCTTCGGCATCGGCGCCGTCGTCGGCACCGCCATCGGCGGCCGCGTCGCCGACGCCCACCTCTTCGGCGTCCTGCTCAGCGGCATCGCCGCCTCCACCGTCTTCCTGGTCGCCCTGGCGCTCTTCGCGTCCAGCCCGGCCGCGACGATCGTCCTGACCTTCCTCCTCGGCGTCTCCGCCTTCTACACGGCCCCCGCGCTCAACGCCCGCATGTTCAACGTCGCCGGCGCCGCCCCCACCCTCGCGGGCGCCACCACCACCGCCGCGTTCAACCTCGGCAACACCGGCGGCCCCTGGCTCGGCGGCACGGTCATCGACGCGAACCTCGGCTACGCCTCGACGGCCTGGGCGGGCGCGGCGATGACGGCCGTGGGCCTGGGAACGGCGGCCGTCGCCCTCAAGCTCCACAGGTCCCCGTCCCGCGTGGTGACCTCCGGATCACCGGCGGAGCGGAAGGCCGTATCGTCCCGCTGAACCCGTCGCGACCGGCCGGCCGCGCGTGGCCGGAAAATCGCCGCGCGGCCGGCCGTCACGCCCCTAGGGTGGCACCGTGACGACCCAGATGATCATCCTCAACGGCGGTTCCAGCGCCGGGAAGTCCGGCATCGTGCGGTGTCTCCAGGACGTACTGCCGCAGCCCTGGCTGGCGTTCGGGATCGACTCGCTCATCGACGCCATGCCCGTCGCCCTGCAGAGCTCCGACGACGGCATCGGGTTCGCCGCCGACGGAGGCGTCAGCGTCGGGGACGACTTCCGCGCCCTGGAGGGCGCCTGGGCCCAGGGCCTCGTCGCCATGGCCCGCGCCGGCGCCCGCGTCGTCGTCGACGACGTCTTCCTCGGCGGGGCCGCCTCCCAGGAACGCTGGCGGGGCTTCCTCGGCGACCTGGACGTGCTCTGGGTCGGCGTCCGGTGCGACGCCGCCGTCGCCGAAGCCCGCGAGACCGCCCGCGGCGACCGCGTCGCCGGCATGGCCGCGAAGCAGGCCGACCTCGTCCACCGGGGCGTGGTCTACGACATCGAGGTCGACACCACCCACACCGCGTCCCTCGACTGCGCCCGCGCCGTCGCCGCCCGCGTCGTGTGACGCGAGCGCCTCCGGACCCGCGCCGAGACCGCTCACGCCGACGTCAGATCCTGCACCAGGCGCGTCATCAGCGGAGACGGCTCCACCGCCAACTCCCGCCGCAGCAACCGCTGGTAGTCCTTGTAGCGCTTCACCGCGCACGCCGTGTTGCCCTCCGCGATGTGGATCTCGATCAGGATCCGGTGCGCCGTCTCCCTGATCGGGTCGATCTCCGTCGCCGTCAGCGCCGTCTGCAGCGCCGCCAGATACTCCCCGTCCCGCCGCAGCCGCTGCGCCAGGCTCTCCAGCGCGTGCAGCCGCACCTGGTCCCAGCGCTCCCGCTCGAGCACCAGCCACTCGTCCGGCCAGCGCGGCAGCAGCTCCTCGCCCAGGCTCTCCACCAGCGCGTCCGGGTCGGGCGGCGGCGGGCCGTCCGCCACCGCGCCCCGCGCCAGGCCCCGTACCGCGTGCAGATCGACCTCGACCACCGGAGCCAGCCGCAGCCTGTGGTCCACGCACTCCACCGCCGTCACCGGACCCGCCCGCCGACCGTGGCACAGCGCGGTCCTCAGGTTCGCCGCAGCCCTGCTCGGACTGCAGTCGGGCCAGAGCCGCTCGGCTGCCGCACCCCGGTACACGCCGCCGGCCGTGTGCACGGCGAGAAGCGCCAACAGGCGCTGCGCCCCCGAGGGGAGGGGGATGCGGCATCCGGCGTATGAGAGCTCGAAAGCACCGAGCAGTTCGAGGTATACGCCGTTCGATGACACATCCCTCACTGTGCAACCGGCCGGTGGATCACGCATCCGCTCGTCCGCCCGCCCGGACCGCCGCCGTACACCTCCACGGCCCCGCCCCCGGCCCGCCCGCACCGGCCCCGCCCGCCGCCGGAACCCCGCCGGGCCCCGCCGCCCCACCGGGCTGACCGGCGGCCAAACGGCCCCGCGCACGCCCCGGCGACACCCCCGCGACGCCCCGGAAACGATCCCGCGACGCCGCTTGCACGTTCCGGGTGACACACCGTGCACGACGGCCGCCCAGAGTCGGACCGACAAGCCTTTCCGCACGCGGTGCCCACGGGCACGGAAAGCAGGTCCGAGATGAAGCCTCGGGCAGTCCTGGGAGAACTCCGCCCACGGCCCGACGAGCCGTTCGGCGACCCCCGGGTGTGCGTCGCCCTGCTCGACGGCCCCGTGGACCTGTCCCACCCCTGCTTCGCGGGCGCGGATCTTACGCGTCTGGACACCCTGGTGCAGGAGCCCGCGGGCCCCGGCCCGATGTCGCTCCACGGCACCCACGTGGCCAGCCTGCTCTTCGGCCGGCCCGGCACCCCCGTCACCGGGATCGCCCCGCACTGCCGCGGCCTGCTCCTCCCCGTCTTCCGCGACGGCGGCGACGGCCGCGTCCCCCAGATCGACCTGGCCCGCGCCATCGAACGCGCCGTCGAGGAAGGCGCCCACGTCATCAACATCAGCGGCGGCGAACGCGCCGACGACGGCCGGCCCGACGCCCTCCTCGAACGGGCCCTGCGGCTCTGCGAGGACCGGGGCGTCCTGGTCGTCTCCGCCGTCGGCAACGACGGGGCCGACACCCTCCAGGTCCCGGCCGCCGTCCCCTCCGTCCTGGCCGTCGGCGCCGCCGCGGCCGACGGCTCCCCGCTCGACATCAGCAACTGGGGCGGCGCCTACCGGGCCCACGGGATCCTCGCCCCCGGACAGGACATCGAGGGCGCCGCTCCCGGCGGCGGCCTCGCCTCCCTGACGGGCAGCAGCTTCGCCACCCCCCTCGTCGCCGGCACGGCGGCCCTGCTCGTCGCCGCCCAGCTGGCCGGCGGCGCCTCCGCGGACCCGAGGGCCGCCGGCCAGGTACTGCTCTCGACGGCCACCGCACCCGCGGACTGCGCCGACCCGGACGCCCCGGCCTGCCGGCGCGGGCTCGGCGGCAGCCTGGACGCCGTCCGGGCCCTCGCCGCCACCACCAGGAAAGAGGAGACAGCCGTGACCACTCCCGCAGCCGAATCCGCCGCCGCGCCCCAGCCCGGGGCGCCCGCACCGGCACCGGCACCCGCCCCGACCCAGAGCCCCGCACCGCAGGCCGCCCCGGCGGCGGTCGCACCCGTGGCGGCCCCGGCGGTCGTCCCGGCGGCCGCACCCGCAGCCGCCGTCGCGCCCCCGGCGCCCGCGCCCGCGGCCGTACCCCCGCCCGTACAGCAGGCACCCGCCCCCCAGGCCCCGGCACCGGCCCCGCCGCCCGCACCCGTCGCGCCTCCCGCGCCCGCCCCCGCGTACACCTCCCCCCACCCCGCGCACTCCGGCGTACGCCCCTCCTGCGGGTGCGGCGGCGACCCCGCCGGCTGCACCTGCGGCGGCGGGGACGGGAGTACGGCCGGGGGACGGCAGCTGGTGTACGCGATCGGCACCATCGGCTTCGACTACCCGACCGAGGCCCGCCGCGACGGCTTCCGGCAGCAGATGCCGTACTTCACCACCACCGTCGGCGGCGAGGAGGTCGAGCAGGACCCCGACCCGTACAACGTCAACCAGCTCCACGACTACCTCCTCGGCGCCCCCTGGGCCTGCGACAAGCTCACCTGGACCCTCGTCATGGACGGGGCCACGGTGTACGCGCTGGAGGCCGAGACGCCCGTCGCCATGGACTGGGGCCAGCCACTCGTGCTCCCCGAGGAGGTCCAGAAGGAGCGCAGGACGGTAGCGGAGCTCGCCGCCAAGAAGGACACCTCCTTCGAGGCGCTGGTCGCGATGCTGACCAGCCCCCCGGTGTCGACCGTCTACCGCGTGTTCCGCGACGCCATCGCGGGCCAGGCCATCAACGTCGAGCGGCAGACCGACGAGCGCGCCGACTACATCTCCCGCGTCTCCATCCCCGGCGTCCTCACCGGCCGCACCACCCGCCTCTACTCCGGCCAGATCGTGCCGGTGGTCGAGGTGAAGAGCCGCGGCCTCTACACCTGGCACGAGTCCCTGCTCGTCGACACCGTCATCCAGCAGATCAAGGACGAGGCCGGCAACCAGAAGGTCAAGATCCGCAACCCGGAGGAACTGCGCCTGACGATCCGGTCGTTCCTCGACAAGATCTACTACCAGTTCCGCAACCTCGGCCAGACCTCCGCCGACCGCGCGCTCAACTTCATGGGCACCAACACCTACTCCTTCAGCAACATGCTCGCCCAGGGCCTGCTGTCGTCGAGCAAGGTGCCCGGATCCAGCAAGAACCTGTACGCGCTCGACACGGTCGCCGTGACCAAGAGCCCGTACTGCCGCCTCGGTTCGGACTGCCAGGACGTGACCGTGACCTTCTACGACCCGGAGGACGAGCGCAGGTCCCGGCTCTCGTACCAGTTCACGATCGACGTGAGCGACGAGCTGCCGGTCACCCTCGCCCCGGTCCACACCTTCCTCGGCTCCTTCTGACCCGAGGGCTCCTTCCGACACCAGGACTCCTTCCGACCCCAGTACCGCGAGAGGAGAACCCCATGAACACCCGGCGCACTCCGCCTCCACGCGCTCCGGGAACACCGCCGCTCCAGGCCCGTCCGGTCCGCCGCGACGCGTACGAGACCGGCGCGGACCCCCGTACCGGCGTCGGGGCCGCCAAGTCCCCCTGCGCCACCATGACCGGCCCGGCCAGGCAGATGTGCTACGCGAGTTACGGCGTGGCCACCTGACCGAAGCCTTCGAGGAGAGGAAAGGAAACCGTCATGTCCGACGAGACCCACACCACCCGCGAAGCCGGCGACGCGAGCCCCCGCCGGTCCACCGCCGGGCAGCTCCGGCTCCAGCTCCCCCAGCAGTCCGCGCCGGTCGAGCGCGGCAGGCACCCCGAGAGCGGGGACGCCTCCGGCGTCGCGGCCAGCGGCCTGATCGCCAGCCTCCTCGGCGACATCCTGCCGTTCTGAGGCCCGCGACACCGCAAGGACCGCAAGGCCGGAAGACCGCGGCACAACAGCGGTGACAAGGAAAGGAGAACACCATGTTCAAGGAGACCCAAGCCCAGGAAGGCGGCGCGGACACGCCCCGCCGGTCCCCTGCCGGGCAGCTCCGGCTCCAGCTCCCCCAGCAGTCCGCACCCGTCGAGCGCGGCAGGCACCCCGAGAGCGGGGACGCCTCCGGCGGCGCGGCGGCCAGTGGGTTCCTCGGCAGCCTCCTCGGCGACATCCTGCCGTTCTGAGTCCGGCGCCATCGGCGGGACCGGCACCGCGGACCCGTGACCGGTCCGGTCCCGCCCGATCCGAGGAAGAACCATGCGACTCGACCTGCCGAAGCTGGCACCGGCGGTGGACCGGCGGGAGCACTACCTGCCGTTCCGCATCGTCGTCATAGCCCGGCCACCGGGCCTGCCCGAGTTCCTGGTCCACCAGCCGCCGAAGGGCCCCTTCGGAGGTCTGCCCGCCGACCCCGCGCCCCTCGTGCACGGGTACGGGCGCGGCTGGACCTGCGCACCGGCGACGGGCTGCCGCTGGACCGGAGTCCTGTGAGGGAAAGGGTGGTGACGGGTCGTCCGAGCGGCGGCCCGCCACCATGAGGAGAAGGAGCGGAAGCCATGGCGCAGCTGCGGTCGGCGGTCTCCTGGCCGAACGACAAGACGTATCTCTTCCTCGACGACGACACCTACGACCGGTACGACTCGGTGACCGGGGTCCGGGAGGACTCCGGGCTCGGCATCGACCGGTGGGAGGGGCTCCCCCGGTCGCCCGACGCGTTCGTCTGGTGGGGCGCGGGCAAGGCGTACGCCTTCTCCGGCGGCGACTACTTCCGGTACGACGACCCCGCCGACCGGGTCGACCCCGACTATCCGCTCCCGGTGGGCCCCGGCTGGCCCGGACTCCCCGCCGGCGAGGGCGGCGGCCCCGACTGGCGGACCGGCATCGACGCCGCCGTGAACTGGGGCAACGGCAAGCTGTACCTCTTCAAGGGCGACGCGTACGTGCGGTACGACATCACCGCCGACCGGGTCGACCCCGGCTACCCCGTGAAGATCGCGGACCGCTGGACCGGGGTGTTCCCCTCGGGCCTGGACGCGGTCTCCTACCCCGGCGGGCGGTACGCGTACTTCTTCCGCGGCGGCCAGTACCAGCGCTTCGACGTGGACGCCGACGCGGTGGACGCGAGCGGCCCCCTCGACGCGTCCTTCCGGCTCGCGCCGACCCCCTCCGGGGCGGTCGCGCCGGCCCGGTTGCTCAGTCCCGTCCAGGCGAACCGCCTGATGGCCGACCTGATCCGGCGGGGCGTCCTGACCCTGAAGAGCCCGGTGTTCGTGGACGGACCGGCCGGGATCGTGTCACCGACGCCCGCCCAGCGGGTGGTGGTGAGCCCGCCGACCTTCGGCGGCATCCGCTACACGAACCAGATCGCCCCGGCGGCCACCGTCATCGACAACCTCGACCAGCGGATGCTGGTCGCGCTGTACCGGCTGACCCGCTGGATCAACTCCTCCGCGCCCGACGTCACCGAGCTGCTCCACCTGGGCATCGGCCACGGCAACGGCCCGGCCAACGACTGCCACAACGAGGGCAGGGCGCTCGACCTCTCCGGCATCGTGGGCGAGGCGGACGGCGCGGCCTTCACCCGCTCGGTGAAGCAGCACTGGGGCAGTCTGCCCCGCCCGCCCGGCGTCGTCGTCCGCATCAGCCCCACCACGGACCCGCTCGGGTACGGGCTGTTCACGACGGCCTTCCGGTGCGCGACGTTCGAGTGCGAGGCCACGGCGATCGGCGCGGCCAACAAGTGGCCCATGCCGGAGCTGGGCGGCGCCGGGTTCGTGATCTACCCGGACTACGGCGGCTCGGCCGCGCTCCGGGCCGCCCACCAGGACCACATCCACCTCCAGGTGGGCGTGACGCGCAGCCCGCCGCCGTGACGCCGCGCCGAAGCCGCCGTCAGGACGCCGGACGCCCCTTCGGCCGGCGCAGGCCCGCCTCCGTGAGCCGCAGCAGCAGCTCCTTCGACCCGACCTCGACCGCGCCGGCCTCCACCGCGTCCCGGTACCGGTCGGAGGGGATGTCGTAGTGGTCCCGCTCGAAGGCGCGGGGCGGGGCGCCGATCGAGGCGGCGAAGGCGTGCAGCTCGTCGAAGGAGACGTCGCTGACCAGGTGGGACCACATGCGGCCGTGCCCCGGCCAGGTCGGGGGGTCGATGTAGAGGGTCACGTCAGCCCGCCCACCGGCGCGACGACCACGCCCTGCTTGCCGCAGACCCAGTGCGGGTCCGGGCCCAGCTCGGGTTCCACGTCGAGGGCGTGCGGGTCGCCGGAGGAGCAGACCGGGCAGAGCGGCCAGCGCCCGTGGCGTTCGAGCAGGGCGTCCTGCACGTCCTGGGCGACGAGCCCGGCGACGTACGTGACGCCCTCGGGCCACTGCTCGACCCACCAGCGCCGGTGGGTCACGGCGTCCTCCACCATCGACACGACCTCGGCGGCCGCGACCTCGCGGGCCACCAGGTCGGCCAGTACCAGCGCGCGAGCGGCGTGGAGCGCCTGCTCCACGGGGTCGATGTCGTCCATGGACTCATTGTCACTCGCCGCGGGAGAACCGTACGAATACGCCGGCCGGCCGCAGGACCGCCGCCCCGCCGGCCGTACGACTGCCGCCGGGCGCCCATACGGAAGGGACCAAGGCCCCCTCCCGATCGGGGACCGACGGGGTCTTGTCGCCCCACCCCTCCGAAAGTATCTTTCAGATGTGACCAATGATGTGAAGGAAAGTTTCACGAGCGACGCGCCGCCCGCACCCGCCGCCCTCGCGGCCAAGGTCCGGACCCTCGCGCCGTCCATGACCCGCTCCATGCAGCGGGTCGCCGAGGCCGTCGCCGGAGACCCGGCCGGCTGCGCCGCGCTCACAGTCACCGGCCTCGCCGAGCTCACCGGCACCAGCGAGGCGACCGTCGTCCGCACCGCCCGCCTCCTCGGCTACCCCGGCTACCGCGACCTCCGGCTCGCCCTCGCCGGGCTCGCCGCCCAGCAGCAGTCCGGCCGGGCGCCCGCCGTCACCGCCGACATCGCCGTCGACGACCCGATCGCCGACGTCGTCGCCAAGCTGGCCTACGACGAGCAGCAGACCCTCGCCGACACCGCCGCCGGACTCGACACCGTCCAGCTCGGCGCCGCCGTCGCCGCCCTCGCCACCGCCCGCCGCATCGACATCTACGGCGTCGGCGCCTCCGGCCTCGTCGCCCAGGACCTCGGCCAGAAACTCCTTCGCATCGGCCTCCTCGCACACGCCCACAGCGACCCGCACCTCGCGGTCACCAACGCCGTGCAGCTGCGCTCCGGGGACGTGGCCATCGCCATCACCCACTCCGGCTCGACGGGCGACGTCATAGAACCGCTCCGGGTCGCCTTCGACCACGGCGCCACCACGGTCGCGATCACCGGCCGCCCGGACGGCCCGGTCACCCAGTACGCCGACCACGTCCTGACCACCTCCACCGCCCGCGAGAGCGAACTGCGCCCCGCGGCCATGTCGTCCCGCACCAGCCAACTCCTGGTCGTGGACTGCCTGTTCACCTGCGTCACGCAGCGCACGTACGAGACGGCGGCCCCTGCCCTCGCCGCCTCGTACGAAGCCCTCGCCCACCGCCACTCACCCCGCACCCGCTGACCGGCCCACGAAGCCGCCCCCGGCAACCGCACCCGCCGAACCACCCACGAAAGAGCCTCTCGTGTCCACCACGTACTCCGAACTGCGCGCCCAGCTGGCCACCCTCACCACCGAAGCGTTCCGTCCGGAACTGGCCGAGATCGACCAGCTCCCCACCGCCGAGATCGCCGCGCTCATGAACGGCGAGGACGCCACCGTCCCCGCCGCCGTCGCCCGGCAGCTCCCCGCCATCGCCGCCGCGATCGACGCCACCGCCGAGCGCATGGCCCGCGGCGGACGCCTCGTCTACATGGGCGCGGGCACCGCCGGCCGCCTCGGCGTCCTCGACGCCAGCGAATGCCCGCCCACCTTCAACACCGACCCCTCCCGGGTCGTCGGCCTGATCGCCGGCGGCCCGTCCGCCATGGTCAAGGCCGTCGAAGGCGCCGAGGACTCCAAGGAACTCGCCGCCGAGGACCTCACCGCCCTCGGCATCACCGCGGACGACACCGTCGTCGGCATCTCCGCCTCGGGCCGCACCCCGTACGCCATCGGCGCCGTCGAGCACGCCCGCGCCCGGGGCGCGCTCACCATCGGCCTGTCCTGCAACGCGGACAGCGCCCTCGCCGCCGCCGCCGAGCACGGCATCGAGGTCGTCCCCGGCCCCGAGCTGCTCACCGGCTCCACCCGGCTCAAGGCGGGCACCGCCCAGAAGCTCGTCCTCAACATGATCTCGACGATCACCATGATCCGGCTCGGCAAGACGTACGGAAACCTCATGGTCGACGTCCGCGCCTCCAACGAGAAGCTCCAGGCCCGCTCGCGGCGCATCGTCGCGCTGGCCACCGGCGCCCCGGACGAGCAGATCGAGGCCGCGCTCACCGCCGCCGACGGGGAGGTGAAGAACGCGATCCTCATGATCCTCGCCGACATCGACGCCCCGACGGCCGCGCAGCGGCTCACCGTCTCCCAGGGGCATCTGCGTGCGGCGCTGCACGCGAAGTCCAGCTGAGCCCCCTCCCCTCACAGCAAGGCACCACCGCACCATGAGCACAGACGACAAGAACCGCGCCATCGCCGCCGCGATCCTCCCCCTCGTCGGCGGCGCCGAGAACATCAGCTCCGTGGCCCACTGCATGACCCGCCTCCGGCTGGGACTGCGTGACCGCTCGCTCGTCCAGGACGAGGCCCTCAAGGCCCTGCCCCCGGTGATGGGTGTGGTGGAGGACGACACGTACCAGATCGTCCTCGGCCCCGGCACCGTCGCCCGCGTGACCCCCGAGTTCGAGGCCCTGGTGGCGGCCGCGCCGAAGCCGGTGCACTCCGCCGACGACCTCGCGGCACAGGGCGCGGCGATGAAGTCGGCGCGGAAGGCGAAGAACGCCACCCCGTTCAAGCTGTTCCTCCGCCGGATCGCGAACATCTTCGTCCCGCTGATCCCCGCCCTCATCGGCTGCGGCATCATCGCCGGCCTCAACGGGCTGCTCGTCAACCTCGGCTGGCTGCCCGGCGTCACCCCCGCGCTCGCGGCGATGGCCAGCGGGTTCATGGCGCTCATCGCGGTCTTCGTCGGCTACAACACGGCGAAGGAGTTCGGCGGTACGGCGATCCTGGGCGGCGCGGTCGCGGCGATCATCGTCTTCCCCGGCGTCGCGAAGATCGACGCCTTCGGCCAGACGCTCTCCCCCGGCCAGGGCGGTGTGCTCGGCGCGCTCGGCGCGGCGGTCCTCGCGGTGTACGTCGAGAAGTGGTGCCGCCGCTGGGTGCCGGAGGCCCTGGACGTCCTGGTCACCCCGACCCTGACCGTCCTGATCTCGGGCCTGGTGACCATCTTCGGCCTGATGTTCCTGGCCGGTGAGATCTCCACCGCCATCGGCGAGTTCGCCAACTGGCTCCTCGCGAACGCGGGCGCCGGAGCGGGCTTCCTCCTCGGCGGCCTGTTCCTGCCCCTCGTCATGCTCGGCCTCCACCAGGCCCTCATCCCGATCCACACCACGCTCATCGAGCAGCAGGGGTACACGGTCCTCCTCCCCATCCTCGCGATGGCGGGCGCGGGCCAGGTCGGCGCGGCCATGGCCGTCTACCTCAAGCTCCCCCGCAACGGCTCCATCCGCCGCACCATCAAGTCCGCCCTCCCGGCCGGCTTCCTGGGCGTGGGCGAGCCCCTGATCTACGGCGTCTCGCTCCCGCTGGGCCGCCCGTTCATCACCGCCTGCGTCGGCGGCGCGTTCGGCGGCGGCTTCATCGGACTCTTCAGCATGCTGGGCGACTCGGTCGGCTCGACCGCGATCGGCCCCTCGGGCTGGGCCCTCTTCCCGCTCCTCGACGGCAACAAGGGCCTGGGCGGGACGATCGCGATCTACGCGGGCGGGCTGATCGTCGGCTATCTGGTCGGCTTCGTGGCGACGTACTTCTGGGGCTTCAGCAAGGAACTCCTGGAGGAGTTCAACGTGGAGACGGAGCCGAAGTCGGAGCCGGCGGAGGTGACGGGCACGGAGTCCCCGGCGCGGACCCCCGAGCCGGAACCGGCGAAGGTCTGACGACCGAGGCACGAAGCAGGGGGAAGCACGGGGAGGGCCCGGCCGGAGAGATCCGGCCGGGCCCTCCCCTCTGTGCACCCGGTCCGTCCTACCGGCAGAGCACGTCGGCCCCGGGCCGTACGCCCTCCGTGAGGAACCGGGTCACGGCCGTGTCCCCGCAGGCGTTCCCGTTCCCGAGGTAGACCCCGTGCCCGCCGTGGTCGACGGAGACGAGCCGCGCGCGCTGACCGAGGGCGGCGCGCATGGCGAGGCCCTTGGAGTACGGGGTGGAGGGGTCGCGCAGGTTCTGGATCATGAGGATGTTGGACGGCCCGCGGTCGGTGATGCGGACGGGCTTCTCGGTGGCGCCGCCCTTCCAGTACGCGCAGGGGGTGACGTTCACGGGCAGGCCGGCGGTCAGCGGGTGGGCGGCGCGGTCGGCGGTGACGGCGCGCTGGTAGGAGCGGACGGGGGAACGCGGCCAGTCGACGTCGTTGCAGATGACGCCGACGGTGATGGCGGCGGCGTCGTCGGGCATCGGGGCGGCGAGCTCGCGCGGCAGTACGGGCACCCCGGCGGGGTCGAGGGCGTCGGTCACGAGCTGGGCGAAGGCGGGGAAGGCGGCGTCGGAGTACAGGGCCTGCTGAAGCGCCTGGAGGAGCATGGTGCCGGTCAGGGGCACGCCGGGGGTGTTCGACGGGTGCGGCTCGCGGTCGAGCCGGGCGGCGAGACCGAGCACCGCCGCCCGTACGTCCTCGGGGCGTTCGGCGAGCCGCAGCCCTTCCCCGGCACGGTCGGGGTGGGCGGCCCAGGCCGCGAAGTCGGGGAAGCGGTCCTCGGCGCCCGTCGCCATGCCCACGAGCCAGCCGCGGGCGACCCGCCTGGGGTCGGGGTCGTTGCTGCTGTCGAGGACCCAGCGGTCGGTGCGGTCCGGGTACTTCTCGGCGTAGGCGGCGGCGACGTAGGTCCCGTACGACACGCCCCAGGCGGACAGCTTGCGCTCGCCGAGGGCCTGGCGGAGGCGTTCGAGGTCGCGCACCTGGTTGGCGGTGGTCAGCCCGCGCAGCATGGCGCCGCCGTTGCGGGCGCAGGTGTCGGCGATCCGCTTGGACCGGGCGACGTTCTCGTCGATGCCGCCGTCGGCGCCGGGCCAGGACCGCAGCGTCACCATCCACCGGTCGCCCTCGTCGAGCCCGCACCGCGCCTTCGCGGAGCCGCCGATGCCCCGCGGGTCGAAGGCGACGAGGTCGTAGGCCCCGTCGAGCTGCCCGGCGAGCACGGCCCCCTTCTGCGCGAGCCGCTGCACACCGGAACTCCCGGGCCCCCCGGGAATGACCATGAGCGCCCCGCGCCGGGCCTCGGGCCGGGTGCTCCGGATGCGGGAGACGGCGAGCTGGATCCGCTCGCCGTCGGGATCGGCGTAGTCGAGGGGTACGGAGAGCTTGGCGCACTCCTGCCCGGGCAGCGGCTTCACCGCGGGGTCGCAGACCCCCCAGTCGAGCCCGGCGGCGACGGCGGGAGCACCCCCGCCGGAAACGACCCCGGCGCCGGCGACGGCGAGGGCGGAGAGGGCGAGAAGCAGGGCGTTGCGTCCACGGTTCGTTGTCATACCCACAGCCTCCCGAACCCGCCCCGCCCACCCCATCCGGCGAACAGGCGGATCGGTGGTGGGGTCAACCCCCGGGTGCGGGAGGGGTGTTCGGGAGGGGAGGTGCTGTGGAGCCGGTCAGAACCAGTGGAGGCAGTGCGGGGTGCGGTCGGAGCGGAAGAGGGTGTCGGCGAGGGCGGGGGCGGCCGGGTGGTGGGCTCGGATGTGGCCGGCGCGCACGAGGGTGGTCGGGGTGGTGCCGCCGAGGTAGATCGAGCCCAAGTCCCTTACGTCCAGGGAGAGATCGGGTTCCCGGTCGGTCGGAGCGCAGTCCGCCTTGCCGTCGCGGACGGTCAGGAGGTAGCGGCCGTGCTCGCCGAGGAAGGGGTCGTCGACGTCGAGGACGAGCTCGCCGTCCGTGTCCCAGCCGCGTGCGGTCAGCGCGCGCGGGACGTCGAGGATCCGTACCCAGAGCCAGTCGGTGTCGCCGCCGACCTGCCCGGCGCGGAAGTCCGTGAGCTGCCAGCGCAGCGGATGCTCGGGCGGAAGGTGCTTGAACACGACCTGGGAGACCAGGTCGTGGCCGAGGAGGAACCGGGCCAGGGCCGTGAGGACGGCGTCGTCGGTGGCGATGGTCTCGTCGACGGTGAGGGCGTTCTCGGCGTCGTCGCGGGAGTAGCTCGCGTATCCGTCGGGGACGCCGTCGGCGTCGCGGTGGACGGCGACGTAGCGCGGCGCCGGGGAGACCGGGGGCTGCCCCGCGCCCAGGGCCCACCAGCGGGGCGGCCGGGACAGCGCGCCGGGCTGCGCGCGGCGGTACCGGTCGTAGACGGTTTCGAGGATCTCCCCGCAGTCGGCACGACGGAGCACTTCGACGGAGCCGGGGCGGGGCGCCGGGCCGGACTCCTGGCCGAACTCCTGGACGTCGGTGGTTCCGCCCGCCCGGGAAGGGGCGAGGGCCGCCTGATGGCGGGGCACGGTGAGACGGGCGGTGTAGGTCGCGGGCCCGTAGCCGAACCGGCCGTAGATCGGGGCCTCGGAGGCGAGCAGGACGGAGAGGAACTCCCCGCGGCCGCGCAGCTCGTCGAGCTGATACCGCATCATCGCGCCGAGGACGCCCCGACGCCGGTGCGAGGGGAGGACGCCGACGGCACTCACCCCGGCGGCGGGGGCGAGGACCCCGCCGGGCAGGGTCAGCTCGAAGGAATACGACCCGGCGGTGCCGACGGGCACGCCGTCGGCGGTGGAGGCGAGCACACCCCGGTCCATTTCGAGCGCCGACCACCAGAGCCCGCCACCGCCCTCGGCGGGCGTCTCGGTGAAGCGCCCGAAGGCGGCGTGGAGGGTGTCGACGAAGACGGTGAGGTCCTGGTCGGTGGTGGAACGGATCTCCATGACGACGGCTTCCTCCCGGGAAGGGCACGGACACGACGAGGTGCGGTGCCCGGGCACAGTGCAGTCCGACGGGGAGAAGGGGTCAACCGAATTACGCGGCAGTCCGCGGACCAGGACACGGTTTATGCGAACGCGCCACGAGGACAACACCACTAGTCTGACGGTGAGTTACCCCGAGGAGGATCACTGTGCGAGCGACGCACCGGCACGTCACGCATCTGGCTCTGGTGGCTGCGCTGACCGGTTTGGCGGGCTGTTCCGGCGGCGCGTCCGGGACGGACACGGACGCCGGGGCCCCGGGTGCGACCTCCGGCGCCAAGCCTCCGGCCGCGGCGAAGCCGAAGGCGTTCGACCCTCCGGCGAAGTTCGGCGAGGAGATCGCCCTGCCCGTGGACGAGGACGTCAAGGACTGGGGGTTCGCCCTGCACGGGCCCACGCTGTACCACCGGACCTCCGCGGCCCTCGACGCCTACGACACCCACTCCGGGCAGAAGCTCTGGTCGTCCCCCCTCGGCCGCAAGGACTGGTACACCGGCAAGGAGGGCCAGCCGAGCGACGACCAGGTCATCCCCCCGGTCCTCGCCCAGCAGGACGGGCGCACGGGCGTCCTCTTCGCGTACGCCGACTACACGAAGGGCTCGGGCACCGAGCGCGACCGGACCGACGTCTACCTGCGTTCCGTCGACGCGGACAGCGGCAAGGTGTCCTGGACGATCCGGCTGCCCGCGCCGAAGGGGGCGACCGTGAGTGACCTGGAGCCAGGGGTGATCGGCGCCGAGGGCGGAACCGCCGCCGTCAGGGTCCTCACCAGCACGGACGGCGGCGGCAGGGACGGCGGCCAGAGCGCCACCACCTACGCGGTCGACCTGAAGAGCCACCAGGTGACCTGGCAGAAGGACGGCTTCGCGGGCGGCGTGCTGGACAGCGGCGTCGTCATCGGCGCCCAGCTCAGCGAGGAGGCGACCTTCCAGGCGATCGACGGCTGGCACTCCCCGCAGAAGGACCTCGCCCTCGCGGGCCTGGCGCTCACGGACGGCTCCCCGCGCTGGAAGGAGGAGGACCGCGCCGGCGTGGAGGTCGAGCAGGTGGGAGGCGGCTTCTTCGTCGCGGGCACGCTGCGCGACAGCCGTACGGGCGAGCGCGTCGCCGGCGCACCGAACAGCAGCCTCATCCACTGCGTCCACGACCAGCGGTCCGTGGTCGTCTGCGACACCAAGGAGACCGCACGGGGCATCGACGCCCAGAGCCGCAAGGTGCTCTGGACCATCTCCGAGAACGACCCCTCGCGGAAGAAGCCCGAGGTCGAGAACGCCTTCCACGGTGCCGTCTACGCCACGGCCGACGCCGACGGCGTCATCCTCGACGCCCGCACGGGCAAGGACCGCGGCCTCTACGACGGCGCGAGCACGTACGTGATCAACGAGTACGCGGCGGTGGGCATCGACCTGAACGTGTACCCCGCGACCGGGTGAGCCGGGCCTCGGCCCGACCTGCGGCCGGGTGAGCCGGGCCTCGGTTCGACCTCGGCCCGACCTGCGACCGGCCCGCCGACACGACCGGCCGCAGCCCGGGGCCGCGGCCACGCTGCGGCTCCTGATAGAACCCGGGCATGACATACAGGTTCACAGCCCGCGCCGTCGCGGCCGAGGCGGACGTCGAGGGCGAGATGCAGGCCGGTGTGGCGGAGGAGGACGAGGGCTTCTTCCTCCTGTTCACGCGCGCCCTCGGCGAGCCGTCCGCACAGGACGTCCCGCTCGGGCTCGACACGTACCAAGTGACCACCCCGGACGAGTGCACGGCCTACGGCTGCGTCCGCGAGGCGACCCTCACGGACACCTCGCTCACGGTGACGCTGGACCCGGCCTGCCTGGACGACCTGGAGCTGGACGACACGACGATCGAGGCCGTACTCGACGTACCGGCCGAGAGCATCGCCGAGCTGCGCACCGTACTCGCGAAGGTACTGACCTCCGGCCGCGAGGAATCCCACCCCCTCCTCACCGGCTTCCCGACCTGACCCCTCACCGAGGCGCCGAGCCCCGCGTCAGCTCAGGAACGTCTTCCGCCACTCCAGCGGAGACATCGTGAGCGCCGCCTCCGCGAGGGCACGCGCCGACGCCGTCTTGAGGCTGTTCATGGACGTGTCGATCCAGTCCTGGACCAGCGTGTTGCCCTGAGACCGGTACTCCACGGCCTGCACGAGGCACTCCAGCTTGTCCGCGTCCTTGGCCACGATCGCCTCGGGACTGTCGTTCGCCTCGTACTCCTCGACCACCCGCTGCACCCCGGCCCGCACCGCCGGGTGCGCGGCGGACACCTGATCGGCGGTGACCGTCCGGTTCGACGCCGCGTCGATGTACCGGCGGCCGATGTGCGGGATGTCGCCGATCCGCGTCTCCTGCGTGTCGTGGAACAGGCACATGAGGGCGACCTTGGCGGGGTCCACGCCCTCCATCATGGCCAGCACGGCGCCGACGATGCCCACGCGGAACGAATGCTCGGCGATCGACTCGGGATTGTTGTTCCCGGTGAACCACCACCCGGTGCGCTTGGCGTTCTTGAGGACGCCCATATGGTGGTCTGCGTGCGCGGGATGCTTTCGCGCGCCAAGCGCAGGACGAATCCCGCGATGGATCCCGTAGCCGCACGACCCCGCGCAGGTGGTCTTGACGTCATGGCCGAACTCCCCGAGAACGTTCCGTCCTCCAACACGTACTGCCGGTCAGTCCTACCGCGCCCGCGCCGACCGTACGTTCAAGACGCGGAAACGACCAGCACCCATACGGGTAGCGGGCGTTGACGCGCACATCGAGGAGCAACAACGGCTCCACTGCGCGACCTGCGGCAGCGGGCCGAAGGGGCGCCCCTGTGTACCTCCCGTCCGCTGCCCTTCCTGAGAGGAGCCCCCACATGCCCACTCCCGACCCACCCCGCAGAACCCCCGGTTCCAGCCGCCAGACGCACACCTCCCCCGAACCCCCGCCCGGCGCGCCCAGCCGTCCGCTCCGGCTGCGGGCGGCGGCCGGATGGGCGAGGTTCATGCGCCGGGCGGAGGTCGACGTCCCCGTCGAGGAGGAACCCCTGGCGGAGCCCGAAGCCCCACCTCCGGGACCGGCCCCGGTCCAGGCCCTCGCCCGGGCCCGTACGTGAATCCCGTAGGGCACGACGGCCACGAGCAGCACCCTCTGCTCCACACGAAGGTCCGCGACACCGCCAGCCGGTGCGAAGGCGAGCTCACCGCCGTCACCCACGAGCTGCATCACGACGGCCGCGTGGTCCGCATCGCCCACATCCGGCCCCCGAACGGCATCGAGTGGACAACCTCCGCCGACAACATCCACGCCGCCTTCGAAACCCCCGACGGCTGAGCACCACCCCCGCAGATGCCACTCACCCGCCAACTCACCTTGGAGAAACCCGTGTTCCGTCACTCGGACCGACTCCCGACCGGCACCCCCCTGCCCCTGGGGTACGACACCCCCGCCCCCTGGGGTGTGCAGCGCATGGTCCCCTACCCCGCCATGGCCCCCTCCTGGGCGCGGGCCGAGGTCGACCCGGACACCCAGACCGCCCGCTACTTCGACCTGGCGGGCCAGGTCATGGAGATGCCCCAGCACGGAACGAGTACCGGCACCAACCCGGGCACCAACACCGGCAACCCGTCCGACGGTTCCAGCGGCGGTGGTTCCGGTGGCGGGGACAGCGACACCGGGAACGACTCCGACCAGTGACGCGCACCGGCCCGGTGCTGGTCGTCACCATGATCGACGACCCCACGGCCGACGTGGTGATCAGCGAGCTGTACGACCGGGGCGTCCCGGTCGTACGGCTCGACTCCGGGGACTTCCCCGCCACCCTGTCCTTCGCGGCTTCACTCACGCCTCACGGCATCGGGGGAACCCTGTCCACCCCCACCCGGACCGCCGACCTCTCCGCCGTACGGTCGCTGTACTACCGACGCCCGTCCGGCTTCGCCTTCACCCACCTCGACGAGCAGGACCTCCGCTTCGCCGTCACCCAGGCCCGCTACGGTCTCGGCGGCGTCCTCGCCTCACTGCCCGGCTGCCTCTACGTGAACCACCCGCACCGCATCGGGGACGCCGAGTTCAAGCCCTCCGGCCTCGCCGCCGCCGTCCGGTGCGGATTCCGGGTCCCGGCGACGCTCGTCACCTCGGACCCGGCCGCCGCACGCGCCTTCGCCAGGAGCCACGGGCCCGTCCTCTACAAGCCGTTGTCGACCCCGCCCTTCCGGATCGGCAGGGTGTCCTGCACGGTCGAGGTCGGTGAGGTCACCGAGGACCAGATCGACGAGCGGGTGGCCGGCACCGCGCACCTGTTCCAGCGCCGCGTGGACAAGGCCGCGGACGTGCGGGTGACCGTGATCGGGCGGGAGGTGTTCAGCGTGCGCATCGAGTCCGGGCTGCTGGACTGGCGTACCGACTACGAGCGGCTCGTGTACACCGTGGTCGAGGCGCCGTCCGGGATCGTCGACGCTCTTCACCGGTATCTGGACCACTTCGGGCTGGTCTTCGGGGCTTTCGACTTCGCCGTGGACCGGGCGGGCGCATGGTGGTTCCTGGAGTGCAACCCGTCCGGGCAGTGGGCGTGGCTGGAGCCGGAGACCGGGCTGCCGATGGTGGCGGCCATGGCGGATCTCCTGGAACGGAGGACCGCGTGAGTGACGGGACTGAGCTCACCCGCGGCTTGGCCGACCGGCTCGCCGCCGACGGACACCTGCGCTCGCCCCGATGGCGGCGGGCCGTGCTCGACACCCCTCGCCACGAGTTCCTTCGCGGCGGCTTCTTCCAGCGGGTCGACGGAGACGGCACCACCGGCTGGAGCCCGGTGATGCCCACGGACCCCGCGTGGCTCCCGGCCACGTACGCCGACGAATCGCTGGTGACCCAGATCGCCGGAACCGTCGTCCCCGGCGACCTCCACGGCCGGATCCATCGCCCGCCGACCAGTTCCAGCACCATGCCGGGCCTGGTCGTCCGCATGCTTGAGGAACTGCACGTGGAGGACGGGATGCGCGTCCTGGAGATCGGCACCGGCACCGGCTACTCGACCGCTCTCCTCTGCCACCGTCTCGGTGACGGCCTCGTGACCTCGATCGACATCGACGAAGGCGTGTCCGTCCGCGCCCGGAACGCCCTCGGCGCCACCGGACACACCCCCCGCCTACTCGTCGGGGACGGCCTCGCCGGGGATCCGGACGGCGGCCCTTACGACCGGATCGTGGCCACCTGCGGAGTCCTGGAGGTGCCGCTGGCGTGGCTCGCCCAGGTCAGGCCCGGCGGCCGGATCCTCGTCACGGTGGGCGGATGGATGTACGCCTCCGAGCTGGCCCTGCTCACCGTCGACGGGGAGGGCGGCGCCCACGGCCGGCTGCTCGGCGGCCAGGTCTCGTTCATGCAGGCCCGCCCCCATCTGCCACCGCCCCTCGGCGTCCTGCCCGACCTCGCCGCCGGGGAAGAACGGGAGACACCCGTCGGCGCCGACTCACTGGACGACTGGACCACCCGGTTCGTCGCCCAACTCGCCGCCCCACGTACCCAGCGCATCCGCGTGGCGTCCGAGGGCGGCAAAGAAGTCGAGGTACTCCTCGACGCCGACGCCGGTTCGTGGGCGACCCTGCGTCGCGACGGCGCCCGCTGGATCGTCAGCCAGGGAGGCGAGGACCGCTTGTGGGACACGGTCGAGGACCACGTGACCCGCTGGCGGCGAACCGGATCGCCAGACCTGGACGACTTCAGGATCACCGTCGCCCCGGACGGCCAGACGATCACCTGGCCGACCTAGCCGGTCGAGCGCCGGGCTCCTACGGAGCCATCCCACTCACAAAGAAAGCGGCCACGCCCCAGCCCCGAACACCCACCCCCCTGGCCTCGCGGGCCCCGTCTCGGCGATCATCCTCCGCATGACTGACACCTCCACCCCCAGCACCTGGACCCTCGGTGATCTCACCGTCCGTCGCGTCGGATTCGGTGCCATGCGGTTGCCCCAGCGGGGGGCCGCTCTCGTCGAGGACGCCGTGCCCCGTGACCGGGCCGAGGCCATCGCCGTGCTGCGGCGGGCCGTCGAGCTCGGGGTGAACCACGTGGACACCGCCGCTTTCTACTTCTCTCCGCTGCTCTCCGCCAACGAGCTGATCAACAGCGCCCTCGGCGGGCCCTACCCCGACGACCTCGTCATCGCCACCAAGGTCGGGCCCTGCCGCGACGCCTCCGGCGCGTGGGGTGCGCACGCGCGGACGCCCGCCGCCCTGCGCGGCCAGGTCGAGGAGAACCTGCGCCAGCTCGGCCGCGACCACCTCGATCTCGTCAACCTCCGCATCCTCGGCACCGATTCCGTCGCCGAGCGGTTCGGCGCCCTCGCCGAGCTCCGCGACGCCGGCCTCATACGCCACCTCGGCGTCTCCAACGTCACCCCCGAGCAGCTCGCCGAGGCCCGGACCATCGCCCCCGTCGTCTGCGTGCAGAACATGTACGGGATCGGCGTCCGCCCCGAGTACGCCGACTTCGTCCGCCGCTGCGGCGAGGACGGCATCGCCTTCGTGCCCTTCTACGCCATCGCCGGCGCCGGCCGCGAAGGCGGCAACACCGCCCCCGAGAGCCCCGAGGTCCTCGCCGTCGCCGAGGCCCATGGTGCGAGCCCCGCCCAGATCCGTATCGCCTGGACCCTCCACCAGGGCCCCCACCTCCTCGCCATCCCCGGCACCGGCGACCCCGCCCACCTCGCCGCGAACGTCGCCGCCGGCGCGATCCGGCTCACCGCCGACGAGCTGGCCCTGCTCGACGGACTCCACCTCGCCGGGGCCACTGCCTAGACTCCCTCCCCATGACGACCACCGCCCCCAGCCCCGCCATCGCCGCCGACCTCGCCCCCACCGGCGTCCTCCGGGCCTCCGTCAACCTCGGGAATCCCGTGCTCGCCCAGGGCACCCCCGAGGCGCCGTCCGGAATCACCGTCGACCTGGCGCGGGAGTTCGGCGCGCGGCTCGGCGTACCCGTGGAGCTGCTCTGTTTCGACGCGGCGCGGAAGTCGTTCGAGGCGATGGCGGACGGCCGGGCCGACCTCTGCTTCCTGGCCGTGGACCCGGCGCGGGAGACGGAGGTGGCGTTCACCGCCCCGTACGTCGTCATCGAGGGCGTGTACGCCGTTCCCCGTGACTCCGGCCTCACCTCCGTCGCCGACGTCGACGCGCCCGGTGTCCGGATCGGGGTCAAGCAGGGTTCCGCGTACGACCTGTTCCTGTCCCGGTCCCTCGCGCACGCGACCGTCGTGCGCGGGGACGAGGGGGTCGACACGTTCCTGGCCGAGGGGCTCGAGGCCGGTGCGGGCATCCGTCAGCCGATGACCGCGTACGTGGGGGATCACCCCGAGCTCCGGCTGATCGACGGCCGGTTCATGGAGATCCGGCAGGCGGTCGGCACGACCGTCGGCCGTGCCCCCGCGACGGTCGCCTTCCTCCGCGACACCGTCGAGGAGCTGAAGGCGAACGGCTTCGTCGCCGACTCGCTCCGCCGCGCCGGCCAGGACGCGGGGCTGCTCGCCCCACCGGCCTGAGGCCTGACGGGGCCCACCTGGGAAGGCCTCCCTCCGGACCCGTAGGGGGCCGAGGGGACCCCTACGGACCCCTCGGGCCCCTACGGGCTCAACCCCGTCACGTCCTCCACCGTCAGCGGCTCCCCCGGGATCAGGGTCCGGTCCCCGGGCCCGTACGGGACGAGTTCGTCCCACCACCGGGCCCTCGGGTCGTACCGGGCGTGCGCGACCCTCCCCGTGAGGGCCGGGTCGCGGCTCCACAGCGCGCGGAGGGCGAACGCCGGGCCCTGGTCGAGGTGCGCGATCCCGTCGACGGCGAGCGTGCCCAGTGCCGTGGACATCACGGGGCCGCACGCGGGGCGGGCGAGTTCCGGCACCTGCCGCGCCGCCGCCGTGCAGACCTCCAGGGTCCGGGCGAGCGGCAGCCCGAAGTAGCGGCGCGGGCCCGTGCCGCGTACGGCGGAGAGGGAGTACGGGAAGAGGCCGAGTTCGAGCTGTTCCCGCCACATCCGGGCCCAGGTGTCCGCGTCGTCGTTGACGTGCCGGAGCACGGGGGCGCGGGTGCGCAGGATGGCTCCGGTGGCCCGCAGCCGGCGCAGGGCGCGGCGGGCCGCTTCGGGCCGGAGTTCCCGGGGGTGGGTGACGTGCAGCATCAGGGCGAGGTGCCGCCCGGAGTCGACGATCCGCTCGAAGAGGCGGAGCAGGTCGTCGGCGTCGGGGGCGTCCAGGAACCGCGCGGGCGAGAACGACACGGCCCTCGTGCCGATGCGGACGGTGTGCACGCGGGGCTGGTCGAGGAGCGGGGTGAGGCACGCGTCGAGGAGGGCGGTACGCGTGAGCAGCGGGTCGCAGGGGCCGACCGGGTCCCAGAGGTCCGGGGGATCGTACGGGTCGCAGGGGTCGGGGTCGTACGGGTCGTACGGGTCGCCCGCGCGACCCCCGCCACCCGCGCCTCCCCCGTCGCCCGTACGCGCGCCGTCGCCCGTACGCGATCCGCCGCCCCAGCCGCCCGAATGCCGCGACAGCCGTTCCCTGATGCCGTCGACGACCAGGCGCGACCGGTCCCTGTCCCCGGTCCGCAGGGTGTGTTCGACGGCCGCGAAGTCGGCGGGGTCGAGCATGTCCCGGTGGGGCATGACCAGGCGGTAGAGGGGGTCGTCCGGGGCACGGGACCAGTCGATGAGTTCGTCGGCGACGTGGGCGCTGACCCGGAAGGGCAGGACGCTGCCGACGACGTCGGCGTCGTGGGCGAGTGCGGGCTGGCCGGTGCGGTCGGCGATGAGCCGGCCGAGGCGGCGGCCGGTGAAGACGCTCACGCGCGGCCTGCGCGTACGGCCCCGACCCCGGCCCCAGCCCCGGCCCCAACATCGCTTCTCTGCGCGGTCGTTCCCTGCACGTCGTTCCCTCCCCGGAGGCAAGTGCCTCGCGCCTCTCGGACGATGGTGTCGATGATGGGGAGCGGGGCGCGGGCCGCCAACGGGACTAGCGGGGGCCGGTGTCGGCGGCAACGGGGGAGTCCGGCCAAACGCCCGGGGCATGTACCGGACGGGATTTCACACCGCCAGACGGGCCGGGGAGCGGGTCCGGGCGGTAAGTCCGTTACGTACCAGCGGGATTCAGGCCAATGCGCACATCCGGGGCATCTGTCAGATTGGCGCCTTTCCTTCACCTCACGCCCGCCCGCCGACCACCCTCCGGCCCACCTCCCCGACCCCCCTGAAAACCCACCCCGGCGCCCCCCGCACACCCCCCTCCCCGACCCTGAGGGCACCCCTACGAGGCCTCCCGTACGGGTTGCACCCCCGCACCCGCACCCCCTCCCCGTACGCGGCCCACGCCCCGCACAGCCCCTCCCCGCCCACCCTCAACACCCGTCCTGACCTGGGCTTTTACCCTCACTCCCCCTACCCTGGAGACAACTCGGAGGGGAGATCTTCTTGGATCTGAACAACCGTGACATCCGCACGGTCGACGACGTCCTGCGCCTGCTCGACGGGCTCTTCGCGCCCGACGCCGACCGGTGGACGGAGGGCGGGTCGGACTGGTGGGACGGCTTCTACGCCGACCGGGACAAGCCCGTCCCGTTCTTCGTCACGAAGCCGGACGAGAGCCTGGTGTCGTACGTCGAGCGGGGCCTCCTGCCGACCGCCGACGCCGCCTCCCCGGGCACGCCCACCACGCGTCGCCGGGCCCTCGACCTCGGCTGCGGTCCCGGCCGGAACACCCTCTACCTCGCCTCGCTCGGATACGAGGTGGACGCCGTCGACCTCTCCCCCACCGCGATCGGCTGGGCCGGGGAGCGGGCCCGGGAGGCCGGGGCGACGGGCGTCCGGTTCGTACGCGGCGACGCCTTCACGTCGGCCGCCCTGGACGGCCCGTACGACCTGATCCACGACTCCGGCTGCTTCCACCACCTGCCGCCGCACCGCCGGGTCAGCTACCTCGCCCTCCTGGAGCGCGTCCTCGCGCCCGGCGGCCACCTCTCCATGACCGCGTTCGCGGCCGGGGACGGCGGGATGGGCTCGGAGGTCCCGGACGCGGAGCTCTACCGGCGGGGAAGCCTCGAAGGCGGACTCGCGTACACGGACGCGTCCCTGCGCGCGCTGTTCGCGGACCTGACGGAGATCGAGGTCCGCCGCATGCGCGACGAACCCGCCGACTCCCCCGCCTTCGGCGAATCCTTCCTCTGGACGGCCCTCTTCCGCCGCGCCTGACGACCGACGCGCCGCGTCACCGCCGCCCGGGCAATGCGGTGGTGGCACGGCGCGCACGCGAGCCGATCGCGCAGGCCCTCCTCCACCCGTAAGGGCAGGGCCGGCTCCCCCGGGAGCCCGTCCCTCACATCGACCTCAGGTGCTCCGCCAGCCGGTCGTACTGTTCGCGTACCCCCGCCTCCATCCCCGCCGCCAGGGCCTGGTCGCGGATCTCGTTCGAGGGCCAGAAGGACGTGCTGGTCAGGGCCGTGCCGCCGTCCGGGGTCGCGTCGAAGGTGAGGGTGACGCGGACCGGGTCGGCGTCCGGCATCTGTTCGAAGACCTCGGTGTAGTCGAGGCGTTCGACCGGGACGACGTCCTCGTACGTCCCGGAGAAGACGAACTCCTGGCCGTCGGGGGCGGTCTGCCCCCAGCGCCACGCGCCACCGACCCTGAGATCGATGTCGACGACCGTCGTGGTCAGCGCGGACACCCCGTACCACTCCCGTACGTGCTCCGGGCCCGTCCACGCCTCCCACACCCGGGCCGGTGGGGCGTCGAACGTACGGGTCACGACCAGCTCGCGGTCGGTCGGCGTCGTCAGGAGGGTGACCATGGCCCGTTCCCTTCCTCGTTCCGGCCGTCCGTGCGTCCGGCCGCACGCGCGTCCACCGCCGTACGGGAATCCGGCCGTGAACCAATCCAGCCATTCCAGGATCACCCCGGCGCTCCCGGTAAACCAAGTGAACATGTTCAACAGGTCAGCGCTACAGTGCTGCCACGCGGCCGCCTCGATCACGGCGACGCCGCCATCACGACCTGTGGGGGGTCCCCTTTGCCGCGCTCTACGCGCAGGCTTCCGCACGCCCTCGTGCGTGCAGCAGCCGTTTTCGCTCTCTCGGCGGGCGTCATCGTGCCCGCCGTCATCCACGCCCCTGCCGCTCACGCGGACTGGACGTCCGTCCAGGGCACCACCGAGGACGACGGCCGCTACACCGTCACCCTCCCGAACAACGCGCTCTGGGTGAAGGTCAGCGTCCTGGCCTCCGCCGACGCCGACGCCCCGGTCCTCGCCTCCACGGAGGAGGTGATCCCGAAGGGCAGCTGGGTGACGACCAAGGCGCCGGTCACCCTCCCCGCGGGCACCGCCCTGGGGGACTACCCGGTCAGGGTCGACTACCGGCTCTCCGGCGAGACCACCAAGCAGTGGACGGGCACCTACGGGCACCGCACGCACGTCGGCGTCGGGAAGCTGGCGTTCGACCGCGCCTCGACCGACTGGGACAACCGCAGGGCCGTGCTCACCGGCACCACCACCCTGTGGAACCCGGCCACCGGTGAGCGCACCGCCGCCCCCGAGGGCACCAAGGTGCTGGTCACCCTGCCCATCGACAACAACGGCTCCTCCCGGACGCTCAGCGCGGTCGCCGTCGCCGGCGCCGACGGCAGCTTCGCGCTGCCGGTCACGCCTAACGGAAGCATCCAGGGGGCCACGGCCCGGATCGTCGAGCCGGCGCCCGGCCTCGACCCGGACGACACCGTCCCGGTGCCGTACCTGCCCGCGGACGCGACCCTGAAGTACCGGATCACCTCGGACGTGAGCAAGTTCCGCGTCCTCGCCTCGACCGACGTCCGGGTCACCGGACGGGTGGAGCGGCTGACCCCGGCCGGCTGGAAGCCCTTCGCGGGCGTGCCCGTCGTCGCCACCGGCCTCCAGCCCGGCTACGACGCCGCCGCGGTGAACGTGCTCGGCGGGATCAACACCGCGGAGAACGGCACCTTCTCGTTCCTCGCGCGCCCGTACTACGTGACCGAGGCCGTCTACACCTCGCTGCGGCCCTCGCCGTACTTCGCGGGGTCGGTCCGCCCGTACGACAAGAACGACATCGCGGTCCCGCAGCAGTTCTCGTTCAGCCCGTACAAGATCACTCTCGACGCGTACGGCAAGGTCACCGCGACCGGCAGGCTCGCCAGCGGCGCCGCGCCGTACTGCGACAAGGTGCAGCCGGTCGTCCTCCAGTACTCCCGTGACGGCGGGCGCACCTGGGGCACCCTGCGCTCCGGCGCGACCGACTTCTACTGCAACTACACCCTCTCCGCCTGGGGCTACACGGACGCCCGCTACCGGGTGGTCCACCCGGAGACGGACCAGCTCGTCGGCAAGGCCGCCGCCAACATCCGCCTCGCCCGCTACGAGACCCGCTTCTCCGCCTTCACCATCAGCCCCACCCGGCCCGTGGTGAACGGCAAGATGACGGTCTCCGGCACGGTGCAGCGCAAGGTCAGCGGGGTCTGGAAGCCGTACGCCGGCGCGAAGCTGACGCTGCTCTTCAAGCCCAAGGGCGACACCAACTGGTACTGGATCACCAAGAGCATCGTCACCAACACCAGCGGCAACTTCAGCTACCGCGCCACCGCCTACGAGGACGGCACCTGGATCACGATCCTGCAGCCGCCGGCGGGCTACTTCTACAGCGAGACCACTGCGAGGTACATCGATGCGCGCTGATCTCCGGCTCTCCCTGACCGCGGTGCTCACCGCCGCCGTCCTCTCCGCCGCCACCCTGCCCGCCCTCGCCGACGAGGCACCGGCCACGCCGACCCCGATCGGCATCGGCCCCGCCCTCACCGACGACGCCCAGCGCGGCACGTTCCGGGTCGCGGCCTGGACCGACGCCCCGCAGGCCAAGGTCACCGCGGTGTCGGCCCGGGTCCGGCAGGGCGACACCGTCCTCGCCGAGATCCCCGCCCTGGCCCCGGGGAACCCCTGGGACTCGCAGACCGCGGGCCGCTTCCTGGTGCCGTCCGAGGCCGCGCTGCGCCTCACCGAGGACGGCGGGACCATCCCGGCCCTCGGTACGTACGCGATCGACGTCACGGCCACCGACTCGCTCGGCAACACCTTCACCCGCACCGACGCCGGCACGCTGGACTTCCGGCTGCGGCCCCGGCTGGACACCTTCGGCGTCGGCACCCCCGCCTGGGACGACCGCAACGCCCGCCCGACGGGCACGCTCGTCGGCGTCCAGCCCGGCTCCGGGGACCTGGTGCCGCTGTCCGGCCGTACGGTCACCGTCGCGCCGACGGCCACGACGCCGGGCTCCGCCGTCACGGCGGTCACCGGCGACACCGGCGCGTTCACCGGCGGTCCGCTGCCGGTGGCCGACCGCTACGCCTCCTTCGAGGCCTCGTACTCCGAGGACAGCGCCGAGGTGCACGGCTCGGTCTCCGAGTACCGCCAGGTGTACGACGTGAAGGGCCGCGCGGTGCAGGTCACCGCCGTCGCCGACAAGAAGCGGGCGCTCAGCGGCGAGGCCGTCACCATCAGCGGCCGCGTCACCGACCCGGCCGCCGGGAACGCCCCGGTCGCGGACCAGGCGCTCATGGTGACCCTCGGGGAGTACACGTACAACGCCCCGTACGGCACGACCGTCCACACCGACGCCGACGGGCGCTTCTCCGCGCGTCTGATCGCCGCCTCGGGCCTCTCGGACTACGGGGACTACTGGACGGTGCGGTCCGCCGATCCGTACCTGCGGTTCGACCAGGTCTCCGGTGCGGTCGCCGTGCCGTGGGAGACCCGTATCGACCTGCTGACCGGCGGGCTTTCCGCCGACGGCCGGGTCTCGGTGGGCGGCGTCTTCCGCCCCCGTTACGGGCTCGGCTCGCGCTCCTCCGTACCGGCCCAGTACCTCCAGCTGGAGCAGTCCGCCGACGGGAAGACCGGCTGGCGGAAGATCGCCGCCGCGGAGGCGTACGCCGGCTACTGGTCGACCTTCGGCCTCGCCGCGAACAGCAGCGGCGGCTACTTCCGCGTCCGGCACCTGACCAGCGACGCCTACGCGGAGTCCAGCAGCCGGGTGTTCCGGCTGGTCAGGACCCCGGTCCGGGTCGCCGGCATGAACTCCGGTCCCGAGCCGGTCCGCAAGGGCGCGTACGTCGCCACGACGGGCACGCTCCAGCACTACACGAGCGGCGCGTGGCGGGCGTTCGGGAACGTTCCCGTGGCCCTGCAGTTCCAGGCCAAGGGCACGACGACCTGGCGTCAGGTCGCCACCGGCCGCTCGGCCGCCAACGGCTGGGTCTCGCTGAAGGCGAAGGCCTCCGTCGACGGCAGCTGGCGCATCCGGTACTGGGGCGACTCCACGCACTTCCACTCGGCGGCCCCGTGGGCCGACTTCGTCGACGTGCGCTGATCCCTTCCCCGTAGGGCCGCTACCTCAGGGCCCGTACAACGCCCGAGGGCGGCACCCCCAGCAGGGGGTGCCGCCCTCGGTCCGTTCTTCTTCGCTCCGGCTCGCGCCTCGGCGACGAACCACCGATCCCGGAGGATCAGAAGTCCATGTCACCGCCCGGCATGCCGCCGCCGGCCGGCGCGGACGCCTTCTCCGGCTTGTCGGCGATGACGGCCTCGGTGGTGAGGAACAGCGCGGCGATCGACGCGGCGTTCTGCAGCGCGGAGCGCGTGACCTTCGCCGGGTCGATGATGCCCTCGGCGATGAGGTCGACGTACTCGTTGGTCGCGGCGTTCAGGCCGTGGCCGACGGGCAGGTTGCGGACCTTCTCCGACACGACGCCACCCTCAAGGCCGGCGTTGACGGCGATCTGCTTCAGCGGGGCGTCGAGCGCCTTGCGGACGATGTCGGCACCGGTGGCCTCGTCACCCGAGAGCTCCAGCTTGTCGAACACACCGTCGGCCTGGACGAGGGCGACGCCACCGCCGGCGACGATGCCCTCCTCGACGGCCGCCTTCGCGTTGCGAACGGCGTCCTCGATGCGGTGCTTGCGCTCCTTGAGCTCGACCTCGGTCGCGGCACCGGCCTTGATGACCGCGACACCGCCGGCGAGCTTCGCCAGGCGCTCCTGCAGCTTCTCGCGGTCGTAGTCCGAGTCGCTGTTCTCGATCTCGGCGCGGATCTGGTTCACGCGACCGGCGACCTGCTCGCTGTCACCGGCACCGTCGACGATGGTGGTCTCGTCCTTGGTGATGACGACCTTGCGGGCGCGGCCCAGCAGGTCGAGGCCCGCGTTCTCCAGCTTCAGGCCGACCTCCTCGGAGATGACCGTGCCGCCGGTGAGGATGGCGATGTCGTTCAGCATGGCCTTGCGGCGGTCGCCGAAGCCCGGAGCCTTGACCGCGACGGACTTGAAGGTGCCGCGGATCTTGTTGACGACCAGGGTCGACAGGGCCTCGCCCTCGACGTCCTCGGCGATGATCAGCAGGGGCTTGCCCGACTGCATGACCTTCTCCAGGAGCGGGAGAAGGTCCTTCACCGAGGAGATCTTGGAGTTGACGATGAGGAGGTACGGGTCGTCGAGCGACGACTCCATGCGCTCCATGTCGGTGGCGAAGTACGCCGAGATGTAGCCCTTGTCGAAGCGCATGCCCTCGGTGAGTTCCAGCTCCAGACCGAAGGTCTGGGACTCCTCGACGGTGATGACGCCTTCCTTGCCGACCTTGTCCATCGCCTCGGCGATGAGCTCGCCGATCTGGGTGTCGGCGGCGGAGATGGAGGCCGTCGAAGCGATCTGCTCCTTGGTCTCGACATCCTTCGCCTGCTCCAGCAGGGCGCCCGAGACGGCCTCGACGGCCTTCTCGATACCGCGCTTGAGGGCCATCGGGTTGGCACCCGCGGCAACGTTGCGGAGGCCCTCGCGGACGAGCGCCTGGGCGAGAACGGTGGCGGTGGTCGTACCGTCGCCGGCGACGTCGTCCGTCTTCTTGGCGACTTCCTTGACCAGCTCGGCGCCGATCTTCTCGTACGGGTCCTCGAGCTCGATCTCCTTGGCGATGGAGACACCATCGTTGGTGATCGTGGGGGCGCCCCACTTCTTCTCGAGGACGACGTTGCGGCCCTTCGGGCCGAGGGTGACCTTGACGGCGTCAGCGAGCTGGTTCATGCCGCGCTCGAGACCGCGCCGGGCCTCCTCGTCGAACGCGATGATCTTGGCCATGTGAAGTGGTCCTCCCGGACATGGGGTGGATAACGCTCCAGGACCGCGCCGACGCCCGCGACGGACGGCCTGCGAGCCCGGCGGTTCCTTGCCCCACCTGGCCGCGGGCCTCATCTGCCCGATCCTCGTAAGCACTCTCACCTTCCGAGTGCTAACGCCAATGATTAGCACTCGGCCTAGGAGAGTGCAAGCGACTCTCGACGATCGGGACACTCGCAGCCGGGTCCCGGGGACACGCGTGACCGGGTCCCGGGGACACGCACAGCCGGGCCCCGGGAACGCACGAGGGGTCCGCATCCCCTCAGGGATGCGGACCCCTCGACAGCGTTGCGTCGTCGGCCGATCGCGCCGCGCTCAGACGGCGAGCTTGACCATGTCCGCCTGCGGACCCTTCTGGCCCTGCGAGATCTCGAACTCGACCCGCTGGCCCTCTTCGAGACTGCGGTAGCCATCCATCTGGATCGCGCTGTAGTGGACGAAAACATCCGCACCACCGTCTACCGCGATGAAGCCGTAGCCCTTCTCCGCGTTGAACCACTTGACGGTGCCCTGAGCCATGCCTAACTCCCCTATTACTGGCCCTTGCGCGGGACCCGCACTTCGCGGACCCGGGGTCAGACCCTGCGCCGGAACGCGTCGACCGCCGCTGAATGTATCTGCCCAACTGCCCTCTGCAACAGGTCATTCGAGCGAGAATTCTGGGCGCGCCGGAAAGGTGAATTGGGGATAATCCCTGGAGTTCCGGGGCAAGTCGGGCCCGGCAAAACGCGCAGAACGTACACAACGCGCAGGTACTTTGGCTGCTTCCTGACGCACGGCGACGCATTCTCATATGCGTCCGGCATGAGCAGCGGAGGGGGCTTCCCCAACTCTACCGCGCTCAACCATGCAGAATTGCCCCTTCCGCTTACAGGCGCGGAAGGGGCAATTCGAGAGAGATGGGGATCAGCAGCCGCCGGCGACGGCCGGAATGATCGAGACGCCCGCGCCGGCCGGGGTGGCCGTCTCCAGGCCCTGCTCGAAGCGCACGTCGTCGTCGTTCACGTAGACGTTGACGAAGCGGCGCAGCTTGCCCTGGTCGTCCAGGACGCGGGCGGCGATGCCCGTGTGGTTCTTCTCCAGGTCCGCGATGACCTCGGCGAGGGTCGTGCCCTCGGCCTGGACCTCGGACTGCCCGCCCGTGTAGGTGCGGAGGATGGTGGGGATGCGGACGTTCACGGCCATGTCTTCGAAACCTTTCAGTGGGCCAGGAAAGCGGGCCGGTCCGGAGCGGACCGGCTCAGGCGGGCCGGCCCTGAGCGGGCCGGCTCAGAGCGCCAGGCCGGCTTCGCGGAACGCGTCCAGGCTCGGGCGGATGGTGGTGGTCGCCTGAGAGGTGTCGGCCACCGCGTCCAGGGTCTTGAGTCCGTCGCCGGTGTTGAGGACGACGGTGGTGAGGTCCGGGTCGATCAGCCCGGCCTCGACGAGCTTCTTCGTGACGCCGACGGTCACGCCGCCCGCGGTCTCCGCGAAGATCCCCTCGGTCTGCGCGAGCAGCCGGATCGCGTCCACGACCTGCTCGTCGTTCACGTCCTCCACGGCGCCGCCGGTCCGGCGGGCGATGTCGAGGACGTACGGGCCGTCGGCCGGGTTGCCGATCGCGAGCGACTTGGCGATCGTGTTCGGCTTCTGGGGCCGTACGACGTCGTGGCCGGCCTTGAAGGCCACGGACACCGGGGAGCAGCCCTCGGCCTGGGCACCGAAGATCTTGTACGGCTTGTCCTCGACCAGGCCCAGCTTGATGAGCTCCTGGAGACCCTTGTCGATCTTCGTGAGCTGGGAGCCGGAGGCGATCGGGATGACCAGCTGGTCGGGGATGACCCAGCCGAGCTGCTCGCAGATCTCGTACGCGAGCGTCTTGGAGCCCTCGCCGTAGTACGGGCGGAGGTTGACGTTCACGAAGCCCCAGCCCTCGCCGAGCGGGTCGCCGATGAGCTCCGAGCAGAAGCGGTTGACGTCGTCGTAGTTGCCCTCGATGGCGACCAGGTCACCGCCGTAGACACCGGCCATGACGACCTTGCCCTGCTCCAGGTCGTGCGGGATGAACACGCAGGAGCGGAAGCCGGCGCGGGCGGCGGCGGCGCCGACGGCGCCGGCCAGGTTGCCGGTGGAGGAGCAGGAGAGGGTGGTGAAGCCGAAGGCGCGGGCGGCCTCGATGGCCTGGGCGACGACCCGGTCCTTGAAGGAGTGGGTCGGGTTGCCGGAGTCGTCCTTGACGAACAGCTTGCCGGGGGCGACGCCGATCTCGCGGGCGAGGTTGTCGGCCTGGACGAGCTTGGTCCAGCCCGGGTTCAGGTTGGGCTTGTCGGCGACGTCGGCGGGGACGGGCAGCAGGGGGGCGTAGCGCCAGATGTTGGCGGGGCCGGCCTCGATCTGCTTCCGCAGCGCCTCGGGGTCACCGGTGGGGAGGTCGTACGCGACTTCGAGCGGTCCGAAACACAGCTCACAGGCGAAAATGGGACCGAGTGCGAACACTTCACCGCATTCGCGGCAGGAAAGCCCGGACGCGGGACCGAGGTCGACCGAAGTGGCGGGGGTAACCGTCTGTACAGCCATGGAGGCGAGGCCCTTTCTCCTCATCTTTCCCATGACGAATTTTTCGTCATGAGACGGATTTGGCACCTTCCCGAGCCGGGGGCCTCGATGGAGTACGAGACAAACCGACTGGAGGGTTGCCGGGGCTTCAACGGGCCGTTTCCCTCTGCCCCTCTGGATGAGCGGTATTCGATTGTGAAGCGCGGTGGACTTCGTTCCTGCGCTCCGACGCGGTCGGCACCCCGACGTGCATCGGGGATCCGCGTTGTTCAAGACTGTAACCGAAGGCCCGGACGCTCGGACCGGCCGTCCGAACCGCGAGATGGAGATCACGTGCTGGAAGAGGTGGAACGCTGGCTGGACCGGCGGTCCTGGTCCGTGGCGGACCGGCCGCTGGAGCGAATCCTCGCGGCCAAGCGGAACACGAAGGTCAGCGTCGTCCTGCCGGCGCTGAACGAGGAGGCGACGGTCGGCGACATCGTCGCCGTGATCCGGCGCGAGCTGATGACGGAGGCCGTTCCGCTGGTCGACGAGCTGGTGGTGATCGACTCGGGTTCCACGGACCGGACGGCGGAGGTCGCGGCGGCGGCCGGCGCGCGGGTGGTGGCGCGGGACGCGATCCTTCCCCGGATACCGGCCGTGCCGGGCAAGGGCGAGGTCCTGTGGCGGTCACTGATGGTGACGAGCGGGGACGTCGTCTGCTTCGTCGACGCGGACCTGCGGGACTTCTCGGCGGACTTCGTGACGGGGATCGTGGGCCCGCTGCTCACGGACCCGGACGTGGAGTTCGTGAAGGCGATGTACGACCGCCCGTTCGGCGACGCCGGCCCCGAAGGGCCCGCCTCCGGCGGGACCCCCGCTCAGGGCGGGCGGGTGACGGAGCTGGTGGCGCGCCCGCTCCTGAACCTGCACTGGCCGCAGCTGGCCGGCTTCGTGCAGCCGCTGGGCGGCGAGTACGCGGCGCGGCGCTCGCTGCTCGAACGGCTGCCGTTCCCGGTGGGTTACGGAGTGGAGCTGGGGCTGCTGGTGGACGCCCTGCACACGGTGGGTCTGGACGCGCTCGCGCAGGTGGACGTGGGGGTGCGCAAGCACCGTCACCAGGACGGGCAGGCGCTGGGCCGGATGGCGGCGGCGATCTACCGGACTGCGCAGCTGCGGCTGTCGCGGGGCCATCTGGTGCGGCCGCGGCTGACGCAGTTCGAGCGGGGCGAGAAGGGCTTCGAGCCGACGACGTACGCGGTGGACACGGAGGAGCGGCCGCCGATGGCCGACATCGCGGAGTACGCGAGGCGCCGCGTGGCGTAACGCCCCATGATGATCCGTTTTGCATAAATTGCCCTTTTATGCGCTTCACATCACCTCACTTCGGGAGAGTGCTCGCGGCCGTCGGGCTCGTCGCGGGCTCCCTGGCGTTCACGGCGGCCGGACCGGCCGCCGCGGACGTGATCGAGCCCTTCGGCAAGCGGTACGAAGAGTCGCTGTACGGCGACTTCACGACGCTCGGGAACACGGTCATGGGCTGCCCGACCGCCCCTGCGGACATGGCGGCGCGCTGCGCGACCGCGGCGGCCGGCCAGGGGTCGGACAACAACAACGCCTTCGTGATGGAGCGGATCGACACGGCCGGAACCGGGGGCGGATACGGCTCCAGCACCGGCCACGTGGTGATCCCGGCGGGCGCCGAGGTGGCGTACGCCCGGCTCTTCTGGGGCGGCAACGACGGCACGTACAAGGGCCCGAGCGGAGCCGCGCTGAACCGCTGCGACATCTCCGGCGCGGATGTCGGGCGCTCCCCCGGCGACCCGACGACGACCGCCCCGGTGATCGAGGTCGGCTCGGGTCCGGCGGTCCCGGTCTCGATCGACAGCATGGTCGCGGACCCGGCGGACACCAACGGGCCGCACTACTACACGGGCGAGTCGGACGTGACCGCCGCCTTCGCGGGCGTCTCGGGGACGGACGCGCGGATCGCGGTCGGGAACGTCTGGGCACCCAACGGCAAGGGCTGCGTGGCGGGTTGGTCGCTGACGGTGGTCCACAGGTTCCCCGGCCCGGACCCGGTCAAGGCGCCGGAGCGCCGGAGCGTCCACGTGTACGGCGGCCACGTCCTGCAGCGCTCGACCTCCCCCGCGACCACGATCACCGTCGACGGCTTCCACCGGAGTCCGGGCACGGTGCGCGCGAGCGTGACGGCGTACGAGGGGGACTGGAACACTCCGGGCGACACGTTCCTCGTCGACGGCAGGAACGTCACCGAGTCCCACACCGGCAACACCAACAACTTCTTCATCAGCGAGGACGACGGCGCCGTCGACCCCCGTCCGGCCAACAACCTGAGCATCGACGCCAAGGCCTTCGCCCTCCCGGCCGGCGCGGTCCCGCCGGGCGCGACCTCGGCCGATCTGACGTTCTCCACCAGCGGCGACACCTATCTGCCGTCCGGTCTCGCCTTCTCCGTACCGGTCCCCGACCTGGAGATCACCAAGACGGCGAGCCCTCGCACGGTGAAGCCGGGCGACACGCTCACGTACACGATCACCGCGAAGAACACCGGCCCGCTCGACTACCCGAACGCGAAGTTCGGCGACGACCTCACCGGCAACCTCGACGACGCCGACTACGCCGGGGACGTACGGACGACGGGCCCCGGGAGGGCGACGTACACGAAGCCGAGGATCTCGTACTCCGGGACCATCCCGGCGGGGAAGACGGCGACCGTCACCTACTCGGTGAAGATCAAGAACACGCCGGCCGGGGACGGGAAGCTCCGCAACGGCGTGGAGGTCGAGACACCCCGCTCGAACTGCGGCAAGGGCAGCGAGGACCCGTCGTGCGCGGTGGCCCCGGAGATCGACAGGCCGAAGCCGACCCCGACGCCGACCCCGACACCCACCCCGGTGGACCCGACCCCGACCCCGACGGAGGTCGACCCCACGCCGACCCCCACCGACGACCCCACGCCCCCGGCGACCGTCGAGCCCTCCTCCCCCGCTCCCCCGGCGCCCGGGCCGCACGGCGACGACGCCGGTGACGCCGGTGACGCCGGTGACGCCGGTTCGATGGCAGAGACCGGCGGCAACGGCGAGCGGCTGTGGCTGCTCGGCGCGCTGGGCCTGGCGCTGGCGGCGACGGGCGTGGTGGCGAGGGCGGCGATGCGCGGACGGCGCGACTGACGCCCGACCACGCTGGGTGGCCGGATCCCCCCGTCTCGTATACGTACGTTTGAGCGTTTACGGGACGGGCTAGGTTCGCCCCATGGCTTCTGTGCTCGTGGCATCCAACCGGGGCCCCGTCTCGTACGTCCTCGGCGACGACGGCTCGCTCGACGCCCGCAGGGGCGGCGGCGGCCTGGTCTCGGGGCTGAGCGCCGTGTCCGCCCAGGACAGTCTGTGGGTGTGCGCGGCGCTCGGCGAGGGCGACCGGGAGGCCGTCCGGCAGGGGGTCGGGGAGCCGGGCGTACGGATGCTGGACATCGACCCGGAGGTGTACGCCGACGCGTACAACGGCATCGCGAACTCGGTGCTGTGGTTCCTCCACCACCAGTTGTACGACATTCCGCGCGAGCCGGTCTTCGACGCGGGGTTCCGGCGCCGCTGGAAGTCGTACCGGAGCTACAACCGCGCCTTCGCCCGGGCGCTGGCGGCGGAGGCGGACGAGGGCGCGGCGGTCCTGGTGCAGGACTACCACCTGGCCCTGGTCCCGGGGCAGCTCCGGGCCCTCCGCCCGGACCTGCGGATCGCCCACTTCACGCACACCCCCTGGGCCGCCCCGGACTCTCTGCGCATGCTCCCGGCCGACATCCGCGAGGAACTGCTGCGGGGGATGCTGGGCGCGGACCGGCTGGGCTTCCACACCCCGACCTGGGCGAGGGCGTTCGAGGACTGCGCGGGCGAGCTCGGGCGCACCCGGGTCGCGGTGTACCCCCTGGGCGTCGACGCCGACGAGCTCCGCGCCCTCGCGTACCGCCCGGAGGTGGACGAGAAGCTGGCCCGCCTGCGCGCGGAGACCGGCGGCCGGAAGACCATCGTCCGGGTCGACCGCACGGAACTCTCGAAGAACATCCTGCGCGGCCTGCACGCCTACCGCGAACTGCTCACCACCCACCCCGAATGGCAGGACAGGGTCGTCCACCTGGCGTCGGCGTACCCCTCCCGCCAGGACCTGGAGTCGTACCGCGCCTACACGGCCGCGGTGACGGAGCTCGCGGACGAGATCAACGCCGAGTTCGGCACGGCGGCCTGGCAGCCGGTCCTGGTCTCGGTCGAGGACGACTTCCCCCGCTCCCTGGCCGCCTACCGCCTCGCGGACGTGGCCCTGGTGAACCCGGTCCGCGACGGCATGAACCTGGTGGCGAAGGAAATACCGGTGGTCTCGGAGTCCGGCTGCGCCCTGGTCCTCTCCACGGGCGCGGGCGCCCACGAGGAACTGAAGGACGACGCCCTCACGGTGAACGCCTTCGACGTGACGGAAACGGCCGAAGCCCTCCACAGAGCCCTGTCGATGCCCCCCGCGGAACGAGCGGACCGCACGAAACGCCTGGCGGCAGCGGCGACGGCCCTGCCCCCACAACGCTGGTTCCTGTCGCAGCTGGAGGCACTGGAAGGGCTCGAGCCCTGACCCCACGACTCCGCCGCCGCACGACGACGGTGCCGCGCCGCACGACGCCGGTGCCGCGCCCGCGCAAGCGGTGACGGCCTTGCCACCCGCTACGGCAAGACCGCCACCATCCGCCTCACCGGACCCCACGCCGCCGTCTTCATCCGGTCGGCGAGGTGATCCGAGGGGAACCGTCTAGTAGCCGAGGTCCTTCTGCTCGGTGATCAGACGGCCGGCGATGTGCAGATTACCGTCGGAGTCGAGCACCGCGATGATCTTCTTCGTGGAGCCGTGGTGGGTCGTGAAGTAGATCTTGTCCGCCTCCTGCGAGGTGGAGTAGTTCGTGTTCACGGACAGCTCGATGCTCACCGGGGAGCTGATGAGCACGTCCTTCTTCGGCGAGGACGGGTAGATCTGGTTCTGCCGCAGCTTGACTCGGCCGTGGGTGTCCCCCTCGTCCCAGTCGGACGCCACGCCGAGGTCGATGTCAGCCATGCGATTTCCCCTCCGGTTCCAATGGACGAACTCTGCGGCCGGGCGTCACAGGACCTCCCGAACCGAGCCCAGAACCTACGCAGTTCGTTCACATCTCGGCACAACATCTCAGCACTATGACCAATTTTCACCCTGCTTCGTCGCGAAGTGACAGCAAGGTACCGGAGCCACCAAAAATGCCCGAAAAGAGCCTTGACAATTCTCTGAGATGACGACCAGTGGGCTCTCTCGGATCACCCCGCCGCCCAGTCGACCCGAAGGCGCTCCCAGAGGGTGTCGCTCAGACGTCGCTGTCGCTGCCGCCGTCGATGACGGTCAGCTCGGCACCCTTCCCCGCGTACGGGTCGGGGGTGCCGGCGGGGATGTTCCGGACGGCCCGGCCCTGAGCGGCACCGTTGCCGTTGAACACGAAGTCCGGGCGGATACGCCAGTCACGCCCGTCGGGGTAGATGAAACCGGCCTCGGCGAGCTGCCTGAGGGACCGCGACACGGTCGACTGGGACATGCCCACCTGCTCGGCGAACTTGACCTGGCTCTCCACCCGGACAAGACCGTGGTCCTTGCGGTTCTGGAGGGCGCACATCTTGTGGAACAGCTTGTAGGCCGCCCCGCTGAGGTCCGCCTCGGCAAGGGCGTCGTGCGCGTCGTATCCCATCGTGGTGAACCCACCTCCCCGGAACCAGAGTCCGTGCGCGGCGCCGACCGAGGAGTGCACCGTGAGGTCCTGCACCTCACCGGTGGTCCGGTTGACCGTCTCGATCCTGGTCACTCGTCGAGCCGCACGCACAGCGTACCTCCGTGACTAAATGAGGCCATCCAGAACTGGATGGCCTCACCTAAGACCTTCATGGAGCATCCACCTTTGCATAGACCAAGCCGATCCATACCATCTTCTATGCAATCTCGCATAGCCACTCTCCATGGCTGCAACACGGCTCGGTCATTCACGCAGGTCCGGGGCCTGCCATGGTCAGCCCGTCTTCATAGGGAAAGCGCACCCGCCGTACGGGAGCCCCTGCGGTACTCGCTGCGCTCCGTTCCTCGGGGGTGCCCCACCCTCGCCTCGGGTGCCCACCCGGCCGCCGTCGGCCGGGGCCGGAGCAGCAGGGAAGCGTGGCCGGGGCCGGTGGGTGGTCGTCGTGCGCACATGGCGGACGCCCGTCCGGCTGTCCCGCAGCCTCGGCGGGCTTTCGTGGGCCGCGGTCACCGCGGGCCGCCTACGGGAAGGGGCTCACGCCGTCGCCGGGTCGCCGGTACCGTTCCCGTATGGCGTACGAGCTGGAGGAACAGGAGGCCATCGGCCGCCGGATCAAACGGCGTCGACTCGGCCTCGGCATGGCTCAGGCCGACCTCGGCGCGGCCATCCGCAAGTCGCAGGCGTGGGTGTCCAAGGTCGAGCGGGGCCGGATCGAGCTGGACAGGGCCGGCCTCATCAACGTGATCGCGGCCGCGCTGCACTGCCACCCCAACGACCTCATCTCCCGCCCCTACCTGGGCAGTCCGAGCGACGAGCAGTGGCAGCCGGCGGCGGCGTCGATCCTGCGTGAGTTCCGCCGCTACGACCTGACCCCGGTCTTCGACGGAACTCCGCGCCCCTCGAACGCACTGTGGGCGGACATGACCCGCCTCCACCGACTCCGCGACGCGGCCGCGAACGTGGCGATCCTGCGGAACCTGCCGGACCTGCTGCGCGAGGCTCACGCCCTGGCCGATCGGTCCCGGGGGCACGAGCAGGAAGAGGCGTTCGGCATCTACGCGGTGTGCTGCAAGTTCGCCCACACTTCCGCTCATACCCTCGGCCACGCCGAACTGGTCGCCACCGCGTGCGAGCGGGCCTCCTGGGCGTCCCGCCTGTCGGGTGACCCGATCCTCCCGGCCGTCGCCGACTGGATGCGCGTGTGGGACATGTGGGCCACCGCGGACTGGGCAGACGCCGTCGCGCTCGCGGACAAGGCTCTGACCGGGATCGAGGCCGAGTACGAGCGGGGCGAACCGCGCGCCGTGCGGGCCTGGGGCAGCCTCCAGCTCCGCGCGGCCGTCTCCGCCGCGCGGGCCAACAACAGGGCCGAAGCCGAACACCGCATCGGCCTCGCCCGCCAAGCCGCCGACCGCGCGGACGCCGTTCGCGGCGAGCCGTTCGACGACCGGCACTCGCTCACGTTCTCGTCCGGCAACGTGACCGTCCACGGCATCAACGTCGCCCTGGAGATGAGCGACCAGCGCCGTGCGCTGGCGCTCAACCACCAGGCGGACCAGGGCCAGATCGAGGCCCTTCCCCATTCCCGCCAGGGGCACCACCGCATGGACCTGGCCCGAGCCTATCTATGGGACGGCGACCGGCATCGTGCGCTGGCCGAACTCCGCGCAGCCGAGAGCCTGGCCCCGCAGCTCGTTCGCAACCACCCGATAGCCCGGGCCACCCTACGGAAGATCGTGTACGCCGAACGGGCCTCCACCCGAGGACAGTTGCGTGGGATGTCGAGCCGATTTCACCTCGATGACCAGGACCTATTCTCCTGACTCATATTCAGCTGTCGTTCGTCCCATAGCTTCTGAGGCATGACGGAAGGACGCACCACCCACGTCTCCGCGACGGCCTGGCGGCCGCAGCGCGGCGACCTCGCGTACGACATCGGCAGCTCGCGCGTCGGTGTCGTGACCGCGTTACCGGAGGACACCGGCACCGCCACCCATCAGCTCACCCCGGAGGGCGGCGGCTCCGGCTGGACAGCACCCCTCGGCCGGCTCAGGCCGCCCGCCGCCGTACGCGCCGCAGCGCTGTACGTGTGTGTCCAGCGAGGCGGACTGCAGCCCCACCTTCCCGTCGAGCGCGCCGAGGAGGAGGGCCGGAACTTCGCCGACCGCCACGGCCTCTCCTTGGTCGAGACGATCACCGATCCCTTCGGCCAGCCGGACCCCCGGCTCCGCGAAGGCTGGCTGCGCGTCCGCGAACACGCCGAGGCCGGCCGGGTCGCAACGGTGATCGTCCGCTGGCCCGCCGCCATCTCACCCGAGCACTCCCACGAGCTCCGCGCACACGAGATCGCGTGGCTCAAGGACCGCGCCACAACGGTCCGCTACTCGTGGCCCCCGCTCGCCGATCCCGGCATGGGCTGACGCCCGGCCGCACAGTCTCGCCGGTCTGCCCCCGGGCAGGTCGCCGGCGATGGGGGTGCGTGCCCGGCGGAGTTCCCCGTACGGACGGTTTCGCCCCCGCCCGCACCACTCGAACCGAAGCGATCGAGAGGAGCAAGACATGACCTTGCAGGCCATGGAACCCGAGGTCTCGGAAGCCCCCGCTCTCCGCGACCCGCGCACCTACGTCAAGCCGGACGTGTGGGAGCGTGAGATCACCCTGCTGATGCGCGACCACCCCTTCGACGAGGTGATGGCCACCCGTCTGTTCGGCGCGGCGGTCTCGTACCTCGTCACCGCGATGGAGAAGTGGGGCCAAGGCCTGGAGATGTGCTGCGGCCGGATCGTCGACATCGCCGTCCACGTCTTCATCCTGGACACCCGCAACTACCGCGAGTTCTGCGCCGAGCACTTCGACGGCCGCTTCCTGGAACACATTCCGGAGATCGCCTTCAAGTACGACGGCTCGGTCGAGCGGACCGCGCACATCATCGCCGAGAACGGCTTCGAGGTGGACTGGAAGCTGTGGGAGGCGGACTACGCCAAGTGCGGCCCGTGCTCCGCCGGTTCCAACTGCCACTGAGCACCGGCACCCACACCACGCCCGGAGGCGCTCCCGCGCCTCCGGGCTCCCCGTGACACGTCCGGGCGCCCCGCTCGGATTCGCCCACGACACGCGGAGAGACGCGAGTAGCCTCACGGTCCCCACCGTCCGGCACGCCCTCCGGAGGACTTCATGTTCAGCGCAGCACCGGCCACCCCGGCCGAATACTGGGACACGTACAAGCCCTACCGGGGGGAGGGAGAACAGCCTCGGCCCGCGGCCGGCGCCTTCGACTGGACCGGCGTTCCGGGACACGGGCCCGGGGCCGAACTGCTCGGCGTCCCGGAGACCGCGCTGGACCTGGGTCCGGCCGAAGGGGAGAACGCCGCCTTCCTCGCCCGGCAGGGCGTGCGCGTGACCGCGGTCGACTTCTCGTCCTCCCAGGTCGACCGTGCCCGCCGGTTCTGGGGCGACGAGCCCCGCCTGACCTTCGTGCATGCCGAGGCCTGCGCCTTTCTCCACCAGGAGAACCGGCGGTTCGACGCGATCTACTCGACGTGGGGGGCCGTCTGGTTCACGGACCCCGAGGACCTGTTTCCGCTCGTCGCCGCGCGTCTCGCGCCGGCTGGCGTCTTCGGCTTCTCGCACCGCGAGCCCGTCGTCGGACAGTACGGGGCGCAGCAGATGGGCGGGAAGTGGCTCGAAGGCCGCGAGACCGAGCTGACCGTCCTGCGCTGGCAGTACACGGCCGAGCAGTGGACGGACGTCCTCAAGCGGCACGGCTTCACGTCCGTGCGGGCAAGGCTGCTGCCGAACCCGGACCGTGCGGCTCTCGGCACACTTCTGGTGACGGCGACGGTGCGGTGAACGGCTGGTCCGGTCACCGGCTTCAGCCGGTGGCCTCCCGCCGTCCCCTCCCCCACTCCGCCAGCGGTTCCAGAGCCTCGTTGAGGCGGAGGCCGGCCTTCGTCAGGGAGTACTCGACGCGCGGCGGGACCTCCTCGTACGCGGTCCGGTCGACGATTCCGTCCGCCTCCAGTTCGCGGAGGTGGGAGGTGAGGACCTTCTCCGTGACGCCCGGGAGGAGGCGGCGGAGTTCGCCGAAGCGGCGGTGGGGGTGTTCGTGGAGGGCCCAGAGGATGAGGACCTTCCACTTGCCGCCGATGACCTCCATCGCCGCGTCGATGCCGCAGACGTGGCCGTCGTCGTCCTCGGGCCGGTTCAGTGTCGTCATGCGCCCCACCTCTCGGACGTGCCAGGCCGGTTCAGTGTCGCCCTGTGCTCCACCCTTCTGACCTGCTCGCTCACCTCAGGGTAACCACCCACTCCCAAGTGGGTACTTGAGCAGGTCAGGGCCCTGGAGCAGCCTTGTCGGCATGACAGAGAACAGCGCGGAGAAGACCCCCCTCAGCCTCCTCGGACTCGGTGCCATGGGCGCCGCCCTCGCCCGCACCTGGCTCGCCGCCGGGCATCCCCTCACCGTCTGGAACCGCACCCCCGCCCGCGCCGAGGCGCTCGCCGCCGAAGGCGCGAAGGTCGCCGGGAGCGCCGCCGGGGCCGTCGCCGCGAGCACCCTCGTCGTGGTCTGCCTCCTCGACGACGACTCCGTCGGCTCCGCCCTGGAAGGCGTCGACCTGACCGGCAAGGACCTCGTCAGCCTCACCACCACGACCCCCGCCCAGGCCCGCTCCCGTGCCGCGTGGGCGGAGGCGCGGGGTGCCCGATACCTGGACGGCGGCATCATGGCCGTACCGCCGATGATCGGGGTGCCGGAAGCCGGGGGTTACGTGTTCTACAGCGGGTCCCGGGAGCTGTTCGAGCTGCACCGGGACGCCCTGGCCGTGCCCGCGGGCACGAGGTTCGTCGGCGCGGACGCCGGATTCGCCGCCCTCCACGACGTGGCCCTGCTCAGCGCCATGTACGGGATGTTCGCCGGGGCCGCGCACGCCTTCGCGCTGATCCGGCGGGAGGACATCGACCCCGTGGCGTTCGCCCCGCTGCTCGGGGAGTGGATCGGGGCGATGGCGGGGCCGTCCGTCCGGCAGACCGCCGCCCATCTGAAGGACGGCGACTACACCGCCGGCGTGGTCTCGAACCTCGCGATGCAGGTGGCCGGCACGCCGACGTTCCTGGCCACCGCCGAGGGGCAGGGCGTCAGCCCGGAGCTGCTCCGTCCGTACTTCGAGCTGATGCGCCGTCGCCTCGACGTGGGGAGCGGGGAGGAGGGACTGACGGGGGTGGTGAATCTTCTCCTCCGATAATCGGTACGCCCCCTCCTCCTGAGGGGCCTTCCCGTGTCAGACTCTGCGGCGATCGTTCCCCCAGGCGATCCGTTTTTCCCCATGAGACGCATGAGGCAAGCGGAAGGATCGCAAGAGACGTGAAGAAGATTGTCGTGAGCATGACCCTCGGGTCCGCGCTCACCGCACTCCTCGCCGCGGGGCTCACCCCCGCCGCCGCGCAGGAAGCCCGGGACACCGCACCGGCCGGGGCCGGCACCCACCGGCCCGACAACCGTCCCGGACCGCTCACGAAACAGCGCACCGAGCTGCGCGAGAAGGCGATCGACCTGGTCGCCAAGGGCAGGGCCAAGGCGAACGCCGACGGCGTCGTCGAGGTCGCCCCCGGCAAGTTCGCGGAGACCGAGACCGCGTCCGGGACCACCGCCGACCGGCAGGAGAAGATCTTCACGATCCTCTCCGAGTTCGGCGACCAGGGCGCCGGCAAGCTCGGCACCGTCCCCGGCCCGCTGCACAACCAGATCCCGCAGCCCGACCGGACCACGGACAACTCCAACGCCTGGACCGCCGACTTCTCCAAGTCCCACTACGAGGAGCTGTTCAACGGCTCCGGCGAGTCCATGAAGACGTACTACGAGAAGCTGTCCAACGGCCGCTACTCGGTCACCAACACCGTCGAGGACTGGGTCAAGGTCCCCGGCAACGCCTCCACCTACGGCGACAACGCCGTCGAGGACACCGGCGGCTCCTGGGCCTTCATCCAGGACACCGGCGACGCCTGGTGGAACGCGCAGCTCGCCGCCGGCAAGACGCCGGCCGAGATCGACGCGTACCTCGCCCAGTTCGACGTCTGGGACCGCAACGACTACGACCACGACGGCGACTTCGACGAGCCCGACGGCTACATCGACCACTTCCAGGCCGTCCACGCCGGCATGGGCGAGGACGCGGGCGGCGGCGCGCAGGGCGAGGACGCCATCTGGTCGCACCGCTGGTACGTCAACGGCGACGACTTCGGCCTCACCGGCCCCGCCGTCTCCGGCACCCAGAACAAGGCCGGCGGCGCCCGCATCGGCCAGTCGAAGTACTGGCTCGGTGACTACACCACCGAGGGCGAGAACGGCGGACTCGGCGTCTTCTGCCACGAGTTCGGCCACGACCTCGGCCTGCCGGACTACTACGACACCGACGGCGGCGAGAACTCCACCGCCTTCTGGACCCTGATGAGCTCCGGCTCCTGGCTGAGCCACGGCGCCGCCGCCAACGCCGGCATCGGCACCCACCCGGGCCTCATGGGCGCCGAGGAGAAGCTCTTCCTCGGCTGGCTGGACTACAGCGACGCCCCGCTCGGCGCCTCCGGCACGTACACCCTCAACCCGGCGCAGCTCCAGGTCACCGGCAAGGACCAGGCGGTCCGCGTCGCGCTCCCGGACAAGACGACCAGCACCACCTACGCCACCCCCACCTCGGGCACCCACGCCTGGTGGACCGGCTCGGCCGACGGCCTCAACCAGTCCCTCACCCGCTCGGTCCCGGCCGCCCCGAAGGTCACCGTCAAGGCGAGCGCCTGGTACGAGATCGAGGCCGACTTCGACGCCCTCTTCGCCGAGTACTCCCTCGACGGCGGCGCCACCTGGGCCCGCGCGGGCGAGGCCGTCGACGGCTCATCGGCCGGGAAGTGGACGACGCTGCGGTACACGTACGACTCCGCCGGCAAGCCCTCCCTCTTCCGCTTCCGCTACCAGACCGACGGCGGCGTGCACTTCGCCGGCGCCTTCCTCGACGACATCACCCTGGCCTCGGGCGGTACGAGCCTGGCGTCCGACGACGTCGAGCAGGGCGCGAACGGCTGGTCGGCCACCGGCCGCTGGTCCGTCTCCACCGGCACCGTCACCGCCACCTACCCGCGCTACTACCTCCTGGAGAACCGCGAGTACGTCGGCTCCGACGCGCTGCTCGCCGAGGGCCCCTACCAGTTCAGCAAGGGCATCACCGCCCCCGACTGGGTCGAGTGGTTCCGCTACCAGAACGGCATGCTCGTCTGGTACGTCGACCGGTCCTTCGACGACAACAACGTCAGCAACCACGCGGGCGGCGGCCAGTCCATGGCCGTCGACGCCCGCCCGGCCCCCTTCGCGTACGCCGACGGGACCGCGCCCAGCAACCGGCGCCAGCCCTTCGACGCGACCTTCGGCCTGGAGGCCACCGACGCCACCTGCCTCCACAAGGAGGTCCTGGTGGGCAAGGGCGGCAACAAGACCGTCGAGACGCAGGCGGCCTGCGCCCCCTCCGTCCCGGGCATCCCGGTCTTCGACGACACCGACCCGAACGCGTACTACGACACGACGGCCCCCCAGGCCAGCGTGAAGGTCGCCGGCCACGGCGTGCGCGTCACGGTCACCGGCGACGCGGGCGACGACCTGACGATCAGCGTGGTCAACCCGGCCGCGCACTGATCCGTACGGATCCGCGCGGACAGCGGCGAGGGCGGTACGGCGGGGCCCCGGGCCTCCCGTACCGCCCTCGCGGCATGCCGGGTCTCAGGCCTGCCGGGGCTCAGGCCTGCCGGTCCTCAGCCCTCCCGTACCGCCCTCGCCAGTTCCGTCAGGAACTCCACCACGCCCGCCGGGCCCGGCACCGCCAGGTCCGCGCGGTCGGCCAGTTCCGGGACCTCGGTGGAGCCGCTGCAGACCAGCAGGCCCGGGGTGCCGTCGGAGCGGAGCTTCTCCACGGCGGCGAAGGCCGGCAGGTCGCCCAGGTCGTCGCCCGCGTAGAGCACGGACCCGGCGCCCACCTCCCGTACGTACTCCGCGAGCGCCACGCCCTTGTCCATGCCCGGCGGCCGCAGCTCCAGGACCATGCGGCCGGGTTCCAGGACCAGACCGTGGGCGACGGCCAGGTCGCCGAGCGGGCCCTTGAGCGCCTCGAAGGCGCCCTCCGGGTCCTGGGCGCGGCGGGTGTGGACGGCGACCGCGCGGCCCTTCTCCTCGATCCAGACGCCCGGCCAGGCGCCGGCCCGGTCCAGGAAGCCGGGGAGTTCGGCGCGGACGGAGGCGACGCCGGGGTGCGGGGCGGCGGCCCTGACGGTGCCGGAGACGGCGTCCCAGCGTTCGGCGCCGTAGTGGCCGAGGACCACGAGGTGCTCCAGGCCGGGGACGCCGGCGAAGCCGCCGTAGCGGACGGCGACCCCGGCGGGGCGGCCGGTGACGACGGCGATCGAGGCGACCTCGGGCGCGAGGGCCGCGAGCGCGGCCACGGCGCCGGGGTGGGCGCGGGCCCGCTCCGGGTCGGGGACGATCTCGGCGAGGGTGCCGTCGAAGTCGAGGGCGACGACGGCCTTCGCGGGCCGCGCGAGGAGCGCGGCCAGACCGTCGCGGCCGGAGGGTGTGGCCGGGTGCGGAAGGCTGCTGACCATGTTCCCGACCCTACCGACGGAGGGGCTCCGCGTCAGCGGCGCCGCTGGCGCTCGGTGCGGACGCGGCGGAGCCGGTTGACGGTCACCGGGTCGTGGGCGAGGGCGCGCGGGTCGTCGAGGAGGGCGTTGAGGAGCTGGTAGTAGCGGGTCGGGGAGAGGCCGAGGCGCTCGCGGACCGCTCGTTCCTTGGCGCCGGGGCCGGGCCAGGAGCGGCGCTCGACGGCGAGCAGGGCCTGCTCGCGCTCACCGAGCCCGCCCTCGTCGTCGGCTGCCACGCCCTGTTCCTCGCTCATACGACCAACCTATTACCCGGCGGTCCCGGTCGGCCCACCCTGCGGTTCCGGTCGGCGGTCCCGGACGATGACCGGGACCGCCGATCACGTCACTCCGCCGCCTCGGCCGCCGTCGCCACCCTGCCGATCGCGCCCAGCACGTCCGAGGGACGGCCGGCCGGGGTGACCGCCTTGCCGATGTTCTGCTTCACGTTCTCGCTGACCTTGGCCCAGGAGGTCTTGCCGACCGGCGGGAGCTGGCTGTCCGGGAGCGTCTTGAGGAAGACGCGCAGGTTGGCGTGCTCGGGCTCGGTCTCCATGCGGGCGGAGGCGCTGACGGTGACGGGCAGCAGGTCGTTGTCGCCGGCGAACTTCAGGACGTTCTCGTCGCTGAAGACGAAGTTGAGGAAGTCGCCGATCTCCTTGCGGTGACCGTTCTGCTTGAAGCCCATGATCCAGTCGGCGACGCCCATCGCGGCCTTCGCCGGGCCGTCCGCGCCGGGCAGCGGGACCTGGCCGACCTTGACGCCCTTCTTGGCGGCTTCCTTCAGGAGCGAGGGGTGGCCGTTGAGCATGCCGACCTCGCCGTTCGCGAAGGCGGCGAACGCGGCCTTGCGGTTGAGCTTGCCGGGGGCGACGGGGCCGGTGAGGCCCTTGCCGACGAGGTTCTTCTTCAGCCACTCGAAGGTGCGGACGTTCGCGTCGGAGTCGACCGTGTAGTGGTCGGTTCCGTCGGTCCAGCCGCCCCCGCCGCTGAGCATCCACATGAGGGCCTCGGCCTGGGCCTCCTCCGGGCCGAGCGGCAGCGCGAAGGGGGTGCGGACGCCGTTGTCCTTCAGCTTCTCGGCGGCGGCGGCCAGCTCGTCCCAGCTGGTGGGGGCCTTGACCCCGGCGTCGTCGAAGAGGGCCTGGTTGTAGAAGAGCGGCCGGGTGGAGGCGACGAACGGCAGGCCGTACTGGGTGCGCTTGTGCTCGCCGGCGGCGACGAGCGGGGCGAGGAAGTTGGCCTGGACGGGGATGGAGAGGAGCTCGTCGGCGGCGTAGAGCTCGCCGGCGGCCGCGTAGTCGGCGTAGGCGCCGATCTGCGCGATGTCGGGGGCCTTGTCGGCCTTCACCATCTCGGCGACCTTGCGGTCGACGTCGTCCCAGGACTCGACCTGCACCTCGACCTTGACGCCCGGGTGCTTCGCCTCGAAGGCGGCGACGAGGTCGGTCCAGTACTTCTTGGTGGTGTCCCCGCCGGTGAGGTCGTAGTCCGCGGCGACCAGTCTGAGGGTCACATCGCCGGAGTCGCCGCCGAGGGAGCCGCAGCCGGCGACCGTGGCGGTCAGCCCGAGGGCGGCGGCGGCCGCGGTCAGTCCAAGGAATCGTCGCCGCTGCACGCTTTTCATCCACCTTTTGCTCGTCGTTGAGCTGCATCGAGCCGCACGTTTGCTCTGCGCAGGGCCGTAAGTCTCTCCCGGCGGCGGGCATGAGGTCTACACCACTCGGGTATCACTTCCGCAACGCCACGGGGACGATGGACCCATGGCGGGCCCCGAATTTGTATCCGTACGCAACAATCCTCGGCAGTGGACTAGACCTTTTGGGTCCTCCCGAGCCAAACTGTCCTCCGTGAGACACGTCATCGCCCTGGATGTGGGCGGCACCGGTATGAAGGCCGCCCTCGTCGGGGCGGACGGCACGCTGCTCCACGAGGCCCGCCGCGCCACCGGGCGCGACCGCGGGCCCGAGGCGGTGGTGGAGACCATCCTCGGCTTCGCCGAGGACCTCCGTGCACTCGGCCAGGAGCGGTACGGAGAACCCGCCGCGGCCGCCGGAGTCGCCGTCCCCGGAATCGTCGACGCGGAGAACGGCATCGCCGTCTACGCCGCCAACCTCGGCTGGCGCGACGTTCCCATGCGCGAACTCCTCAGCCGCCGGCTCGACGGCGTCCCCGTCGCCCTCGGCCACGACGTGCGCACCGGCGGCCTCGCCGAGGGCCGCATCGGCGCGGGCAACGGCGCCGACCGCTTCCTCTTCGTCCCCCTCGGCACCGGCATCGCCGGCGCCATCGGCATCGGCGACCGCATCGAGGCCGGCGCCCACGGCTACGCCGGCGAGATCGGCCACATCGTCGTCCGCCCCGGCGGTACGGAGTGCGGCTGCGGCCAGCGCGGCTGCCTGGAGCGGTACGCCTCCGCCTCCGCCGTCTCCCAGGCCTGGGCCGGGGCGAGCGGCGACCCCGAGGCCGACGCGGCCGACTGCGCGAAGGCCGTCGAGTCCGGCGACCCCACGGCCGTACGGGTGTGGCAGGACGCCGTCGACGCCCTCGCCGACGGCCTGGTCACGGCGCTCACCCTGCTGGACCCCCGCACCCTGATCATCGGTGGCGGACTGGCGGAGGCCGGGGAAACCTTGTTCACACCACTTCGGGCCGCGGTGGAGGAGCGAGTCACGTTCCAGAAGCTGCCCGCCATCGTCCCGGCGGCCCTCGGGGACACCGCCGGATGCCTGGGCGCGGGCCTCCTCGCCTGGGACCTGCTCGCCGAACAGCGCCCCACCGACTCGGAGGTTTCCGCCTGATGGCCGATCACAAGGTTCTCGCCGGCGCACACGTCGTGCTGCCCACCGGGATCGTCGAGAACGGACGCGTGATCGTCGACGGCGACCGCATCGCGGGCGCGGCCCCCGAGGGCACCCCCGCCCTCGACCTGACCGGCCACTGGCTCGTCCCCGGCTTCGTCGACATGCACAACCACGGCGGCGGCGGCGCGTCCTTCACCTCCGGCACGGTCGACGAGGTCCTCAAGGGCGTCCACACCCACCGGCTGCACGGCACCACCACCGTCGTCGCCTCCTTCGTCACCGGCGACATGGACTTCCTCACCCAGCGGGCCGGGCTGCTCTCCGAGCTCGCCGAGCAGGGCGACCTGGCCGGCCTGCACTTCGAGGGCCCGTTCATCTCCCCCTGCCGCAAGGGCGCGCACGACGAGACGCTGCTGCGCGACCCCGACCCGGCCGATGTCCGCAAGCTGATCGACGCGGCCCGCGGCCAGGCCAAGATGGTCACCCTCGCCACCGAGCTGCCCGGCGGCATCGACTCCGTACGGCTGCTCGCCGAGCACGGTGTGATCGCCGCGATCGGCCACACCGACGCCTCGTACGAGCAGACCGCCGAGGCCATCGACGCGGGCGCGACGGTCGCCACCCACCTCTACAACGCGATGCCCGCGCTCGGCCACCGCGCCCCCGGCCCGATCGCCGCCCTCCTGGAGGACGGGCGGATCACCGTCGAGCTCATCAACGACGGCACCCATCTGCACCCCGCCGCGCTGGAGCTCGCCTTCCACCACGCGGGCGCCGGGCGGGTCGCCTTCATCACGGACGCGATGGACGCCGCCGGCTTCGGCGACGGCCGCTACATGCTCGGCCCGCTGGAGGTCGAGGTGAAGGACAGCGTGGCCCGCCTCGTCGAGGGCGGCTCCATCGCCGGGTCCACCCTCACCCTGGACCGCGCGTTCAAGCGCGCCGCGACGATCGACGGCCTTCCCGTCGAGGCGGTCGTCCAGGCCATCTCCGCCAACCCGGCCCGGCTGCTCGGCGTGTACGACCGCGTCGGCTCGCTGGAGCCCGGCAAGGACGCCGACATCGTCGTCCTCGACGCCGACTTCGAGCTCAAGGGCGTCATGCGCAAGGGCGAGTGGATCGTCGACCCGACGGCGGGCGCGGCCGTCTGATCAGGTGTCACTCAGGAGAGCGGTTGGCCCGGGGGTCTGGGCCAACCGCCTTTCGTTTGGCATGATCGGTGCCCGTCGAGCGGACGTTCCGCAGGACTTCACACGGAGTACGGGGGGTGGACAGGTGATTCTCACGGTCACCCTCAACACGGCACTGGACCTGACCTATCGGGTCCCCGCGCTCACCCCGCACGCCTCCCACCGCGTCACCCAGGTCATCGAACGGCCCGGCGGCAAGGGCCTCAACGTCGCCCGGGTCCTCGCGGCCCTCGGCCACGAGACGGTCGCCACCGGCTTCGCGGGCGGCACCACCGGCGGCGTCCTGCGCGAGCAGCTCGCCGCGACGCCCGTCCGGGACGAACTCGTCGCCACCGCCGGCCCCACCCGCCGTACGGTCGCGATCGTCGACGCCACGACCGGCGACACCACCCAGCTCAACGAACCCGGACCGACCGTCTCGGCCGCCGAGTGGACCGCCTTCCGCGACCACTTCACGGAACTCCTGGACGGCGCCTCGGCGGTCGCGCTCTGCGGCAGCCTCCCGCCGGGCATCCACGTCGGCGCGTACGCGGAACTCGTCCGGCTCTCCAGGACGGCCGGGGTCCCCGTCCTCCTGGACACCAGCGGCGAACCCCTGCGGCGGGGCATCGCCGCCCGCCCGGACCTGGTCAAGCCGAACGCCGACGAACTCGCCCAGCTCACCGGCTCCCGCGACCCGCTGCGCGCGACCCGCGAGGCACGGGGCCGGGGCGCCCGCGCGGTCGTCTCGTCACTGGGCCCGGAGGGACTGCTCGCCGCCACCCCGGAGGGCCTGTGGCACGCGGCCCCGCCCGCACCGGTGAAGGGCAACCCGACGGGCGCGGGCGACTCGGCGGTGGCGGGCCTGCTCTCGGGCCTGGCCGACGACGCGCCCTGGCCGGAACGACTGACCCGGGCGGTGGCCCTGTCGGCGGCGACGGTGCTCTCCCCGGTAGCCGGGGAGTTCGACCGCACGGCGTACGAGGAGCTGCTGCCCCGGGTGAAGGTGACGGAGGAACCGGCGCGGGTGTAGGAACCGCGCCCGAGAGCTCAGCCCGCACCCATGCGGCTCCACGCCGGTTCAGGCCCGAGCGGCCATGTGGTCGAATTCAGACCACAACGGCATTTTTCCCTAGCCTCGACCCGACTCGTGATCGATGATGCAGCGATCACACACGGTCGCCCTCAGGGAGAGACACATGCGCCGGAGAGTCCTCACCACTGCCGGAATTCTCGCCACGACCCTGGCCCTGACACTGCCGATGACGGGTGCGGCCCACGCAGAGGAGAACACCGGCAGCGCCTCGTGCAACACCCCGGGCGCGCACGGGGACTTGTATTACTCGAACTACCACGGCCCGGACGCCACCGTGGAGATCTCTTTCACTCTGGACGACACCCTGGCCGACGGCTACGAAGTGCGCATGCGCCTGCTGTCCACCGACGTCTGGGGAAAGGTGCACTACTGGCCGTGGCGCACGAACGCCAAGGGCTCCGGAACGAGGAGCACGTGGGAGACCACCGCCTCGCACCCCAACGGGCTGTTCAACATCGGGGTGCAGGTTGCCCGCACCAACAGTGCGGGCACCCTCGTCAACAGCTGCTCCGACTGGTAGGCGCGGGCTCACCGGGCCCGACGCCGTCCGACCGTCGCGGGCACCCCGGGGACGCGAGGCTCACCTACCGGTGTGGCCGGCCTCCAGGTAGACCTGGTCCAGGATCGCCTCGCACGTGTCGCCCGCTTCGCAGGAGATCTTGAGTGCGTTGTCGCCCTTCTTCAGGTTCACGTAGGCGTACGTGTAGGTCCAGCCCTTCTCCCAGTCGCCTTCGGCGGCCTTCGCGAAGTTGGACATGTTCACGCCGCGCGGCGGCTCGCCGTTGACCGTCAGCGTGGTCTTGGCATCCTTGCCGGGCACGCCGTACGTGATGCGGAGCGTGTACTCGCCGGAGTCGGGCACGTTGACGGACCAGCTCGCCGAACCGCCCACCCCGTTGAAGGTCACATAGGCGCCGTCCGCGCCCTTCGCACCCTTCACGTCCTTGGACAGGGACGCCGCACCGCCCAGCTTCAGGGTGGCCGCATCCTGCTTCGGCAGCTCCGCCTGGGTCTTGTCGGGGCTCGGCTCCGTGGTCGGCTTCTCCGAGACCGTCGAGGGCGCGGTCGGGGTGGTGCCGCCGGCCTGGCCGTTCTTGTCGTCCTTGTTGCCCGAGTTGCTGATCACGGCGGCCGTGATGGCGATCACGACGACCGCGACGACCGCGACCGCGCCGATCAGCAGACCCTTGGTGTTCGGGCCGCGGCCGGAGCCGCCGTGGTGCTGCTGCGGCGGGGCCTGGCGGGGCGGCTGGCCGCCGTACGTCTCGGGGGCGGCGTACTGCGCCTGCGGCTGCCCGTAGGAGGCCTGCTGCTGCGGCGGCACGTAGGGCTGCTGGCCCTGCGGCGGCTGCCCGTACTGGCGCTCGCCGACCGTCCTGACCTGGTTGTACGAGGTGCGGGGGACGCCTGGCTGCGCCTGCGCGGGGCCGGGGTAGCCGTAGCCACCACCCTGCGGGGGCTGGGCACCCGCCGCCTGGCCGTCCTCGTACAGGTAGCCGAACGGGTCGTCGTTCTCGGGCGTGTTCGCGCCGTCGTTACCGGCAGCCATCCGGGTTCCTCTCCATGCTCGCCAGCCGTCGCCGACCGGCCGAGCCTACCCCGAACGGAGCAGCCGCCGAAGCGGGCCCGGGCGGGTGCGGCGCCTCAGCCGGCGCGGCGGTGGACCTTGGCACGGGAGCGTTTCTCCACGTACATCCGTTGGTCCGCGGAGTTCAGGACCTCTTCCACGGACATCCCGCATTCGGCCCATCCGATGCCGAAACTCGCCCCCACCCGAACGGCCCGCCCGTCCACCCGGATGGGCGGAATGATCGCGTTGCGGAGGCGTACGGCCAGGTCAGCGGCATCGGCCGCGCCGAGCCCGTCGGCGAGGACGACGAACTCGTCACCGCCGAGCCGGGCGACGGTGTCGCCGTCGCGAACGCCGGTGGTGAGCCGGCGCGCCACCTCGATGAGGACGGCGTCGCCGGTGTGGTGCCCGAAGCGGTCGTTGATCGACTTGAAGCCGTCCAGGTCGCAGAAGAGGACGGCGAGTCCCTTGGTGCCGTCGTCGACGTCGCCGCCCGTGGGGGCCACGATGTGGACGTGGTGGTCGTACGGGCCGACGCCGGCCGGCTCGAAGCCGAAGCCGTGCTCGTGGGCGTGCTCGTACGGGGAGCCGCCGTAGCCGGAGGGCGCGGCGGGAGCGGGGTCGTGGCCGGAGTCACCGGAGTCGTACGCGGGCTCGTACCCGCCGTCGCGCTGGGAGTCGTACCCCGAGGTGTCGTACCCCGCCGTGTCGTAGCCCGCCGTGTCGTAGCCGCCGTCGCGCTGGGAGTCGTAGCCCGGCGTCTCGTAGCCGCCGTACGCGACCTCGACGGCGGGGCCGGGGGCCGCCGGGCGCTCGCAGAGGCGGGCGGAGAGGCGGGAGCGCAGCTCGGCGCTGTTGGGGAGGCCGGTCAGGGCGTCGTGCGAGGCGCGGTGGGCGAGCTGGAGCTCGTGCCGCTTGCGCTCCTCGATGTCCTCGACGTGGGTGAGGAGGAAGCGGGGGCCGTCGGCGGTGTCGGCGACGACGGAGTTGCGGAGGGAGACCCAGACGTACGTGCCGTCGCGCCGCCCGAGCCGCAGCTCGGCCCGGCCGCCCTCGGCGGAGGTCCGCAGCAGGGTCCCTATGTCCTCGGGGTGGACGAGGTCGGCGAAGGAGTAGCGCCGCATGACGGACGCGGGCCGGCCGAGGAGCCGGCACAGGGCGTCGTTGGTACGGAGCAGGCGGCCGTGCTGGTCGCCGCCCATCTCGGCGATGGCCATGCCGGAGGGGGCGTACTCGAAGGCCTGCCGGAAGGACTCCTCGCTGGCGCGGAGGGCCTGCTGCTCGCGTTCGAGCCGGACGAGGGCGCGCTGCATGTTGGAGCGGAGGCGGGCGTTGCTGATGGCGATGGCGGACTGGGAGGCGTACATCTGGAGCGCCTCCTGCCCCCAGGGGCCGGGGTGCCGGCCGTTGCGCGGGCGGTCGACGGATATGACGCCGAGGAGCTCGCGGCCGGAGCCGGAGGCGTACATCGGGGCGTAGAGGCGGTCGTGGGGGTGCCACTCGTCCTCGAAGCGGGGCGCGGGGCCGTCGGTGTGCCACTGGGGGACGTCGTCCTCCATGAGCACCCAGCCCTCGGTGTGCGAGATGAACCGCAGGTCGCCCCAGGCGTCGGCCATGGAGAGGCGCCGGTCCCAGGAGGCGCGGGAGCCGACCCGGCCGGTGATCAGGGCCTCGGCGGCGGTGCTTCCGGCGAAGGCGGCGACGACGAGGTCACCGTCGGGGCGTACGAGGTTGACGCAGCACAGCTCGTAGTTGAGACCGGCGACCACACCGTCGGCGACGGTCTGCAGGGTGTCCGCCAGGCTGCGCGCGGTGTTGAGGTCCGCCACGACCTGATGCAGCTGCCGCAGGGTCGAGAGACGGACGTACGGCTCCGACTCGGTCTCCATCGCTCGCTCTCCCCGAGACCTCGACAGCAACTCCAGGGTTCTCATCGGCTTCGTGGTGCACAGTCACGATTTACCGTGCACTGTCATCGCCACTGAATCACAGCGAGCTGCGCACCCGGTACACAGGGTCAGCAAATACTCGTGTCTGTGACTCAAGTCACAGCAGGTCATGGGCGGGTCGCGTACAACCCCGGCGGCGGGCGGGCACGGGGGCGCGGTGGGCGCCTCCGTGCGGCCCGGCAGGCGTCTCCGCCGTGACCTGCGGGCGCCTCCGTAGCGTCCCGGCGGGGGCCAGGACCTAGGTCCGGCGGGGGTGCCGGACTGGTCCCCGGGCCCGATGCGGGCGCCGGAGGGCCCGGACTAGCGTGCGAGTGTGCTGCAGAAGACTCCCGCCACTCCCCCCGTGTCCGATCTGGCCATCCCCCATGCTGAGGGGGTGAGCAACGACGACTTCCGGGCGGCGATGTCCCGCCTCGCGGCGGGCGTGGTCCTGGTGACCGCGCACGACCCCGACGACGGCCCGCGCGGCGAGGACGTCGGTATGACGGCCACCGCCTTCATGTCGGTCTCCCTCGACCCGCCACTGGTCCTGGTCAGCCTCCGCAACGGCTCCCGCATGGACGACCTGCTCGCCGAGGTGCCCGTCTGGGCGGTGTCGATGCTCGCCGAGAACCAGCGGCACATCGCCGGCCGCTTCGCGATGAAGAACCGCGTGAGCGACCGGCTGCTGTTCGCGGACCTGCCGTACACCCGGGGCGAGGAGAGCGGCGCGCCGCTGATGAGCGGCGCGCTCGCGGCCCTGGAGTGCCGCACGGAGAGCAGGGTCGTGGCCGGCGACCACACGCTGGTGGTGGGCCGGGTCCTGTCGGTCGACGGCCCGACCCCGGAGGGCGGCCCGCTCATGTACTACCAGGGGAAGTACCGGCACCTGTCCTGAGGCGGGGCGGCGGCGCGTGGCGGAACGCCTCACGCGCCCCTTCGGCCACGGTCCGAGAATGGCCGGAGCTTCGACTCTCAGCGTCCTTCATGAGGCTTCGCCTCCGCCTCCCGCCTCCCCGCAAGGCGATGCCCCGCACCCCAGGGCGGCCCTGATGTTGTCCACCGCCGTCGTCCAGGCGACGCCGGTGGCGGGCTGGAGATACGCGATACGCAGCAGCCGGCCGCCGTGCCACTCGTGAACGACGGCCGTCAGCACCCCTTCACCTCGGCTCGCGATGTCGCGGACCCTCCGGTGAAGGAGGGGGTGGCCCTCCCCACCCTCGGCGCCCGGCACGCTCACCGATCGGGTTCCTCACAGGCGTCGAACCACCGTTCGAGGAATTCCCGCCACCCGGCTTCGGCCCGAGCCCGGAGAGCCGGGCTCAACCCGTCCGGCGGTACGGGAACGCCGCTCTGCGGTTCGTCAGCTTCCGTCATTTCCACGATCCCCACCTTAAGCGCAAACGACCCTAAGCGGCAAGCACTTAAGGTTGATCGGGTCCGGCAGAAGCAAGGAAGTAGGGTCGCTGACAACAGTCACCTGGAGGTAGGAACATGTCGGGCGATGCGTGGATCAGCGAGACCGCGCCGTACCTGGCCCCGCGCGAGCCCGGCCAGAGCGACGCATGGACCGATGAGGCCGCTCGCCGTGGGCGCCGAGGCGGCCAACGGCTTCTCCAGGCAGGCGAAGTGGACGCCCCCGACGCCATCCGTACCGCCCTGCGGTTGTCAGCCGCCGAGCGCGTGATCGTCAGACGTCGGCTGATCCTGCTCGACGACCGGCCCGTGGAACTGGCCGACTCGTACTACCCCGTCCCCATCGCGGGCGGCACGCCCCTGGCAGAGCCGGGCAAGGTGCCTGGCGGCGCCGTCACCCTGCTCAAGAACCTGGGGTACACCGGCGCCGAGGTCGTCGAGGACGTGAGCGCCGCCCTCGCCACCACGGAGGAGCGCGAGCACCTGGAGCTGCCTGAGGGCAGTGCCGTCCTCCACCTGCTCCGCCTGACGCGAACCGCCGACGGGACTCCGATGGAGGCCTCACTGATGACCATGCCGACGGACAGACACCTCACGTATCGGCTCGGGAAGCAGGGCGTGTGATGGCGAAGGAGTTCAAGGATCCGAGATCCCCGCACCAGAAGATCGCGGCGGAGCTTCGACGGCAGATCACCCGCGGTGACCTCCCTCCGGGAAGCAAGCTGGGCTCGACCGCCGAGCTGATGAAGCAGTACGGCGACGTGGCCAATACGACCGTCCAGAAGGCCCTCCAGGCGCTGAAGGCGGAGGGACTCCTCGAAGGGCTCCCGGGCAAGGGCGTGTACGTGCGGCAACACGCGCAGCAGTCCGTCGAGCCGATCGCCTTCATGAGGCCGGCCGGGCCGGGTGAGCCGTACCCCTGGATGTCCGAGGCCGCGAAGCGGCAGCAGGTCGGCAGGTCCCAGCTCCTCGGCGTCGAGGTCGTCGTCCCGCCGCAGGAAGTGGCCGAAGCCCTGCACCTGGAGGACGGCGAGCGAGCCGTGCTCCGCAAGCAGATCCTGTTCCTGGACGGGGAGCCGACGGAACTCACCCGGTCGTACTACCCGCTGAGCCTGGTCGAGGGCACGGCCGTGCTGGAGAAGAAGCGGATTCGGGGCGGTACGCCGGCGCTGCTCGACTCCATGGGCTTCCCTCCACGCGAGTTCGTGGACGAGTTGTCGTCCGAGATCCCGACGGAGGAGGAGGTCGTGGCGCTGGAGCTTCCGAAGGACATGCCCGTACTGGTCGCCTTCCGGGTGGTCTACTCCGACGCCCGGCGTCCGATCGAGGTCACACTGATGACGAAGGCGGCACACCGCTACCGGATGCGCTACAGGCTGCCTGTGATGTAGCGCCCACTCCCTGGTACGGGGGCGGCGGCCGGGACACGGCCCCGGTCAGCTCCAGTCGCGCGACCGGCGGGTCTTCTTCGTCTCCGAGCGCTGTTTCTTCTCCCGCAGGCGGCGTTCGTTGATGCCCCGGGGGATCTTCGTCGGTCTGCGGGGCTTCGGTGGCGGGGCCGTCGCCTCGGCGAGCAGGGCGGCGAGGCGGACCGCCGCCGTCTCGCGGTTGCGCCACTGGGAGCGGTGCTCCGAGGCGCGGACCGTCACGACGCCGTTGACCAGGCGGGACGCCAGGCGCTCCAGGGCGCGGGCCTTCCACACCTCGGGCAGCGACTCCGTGGCGGCGAGGTCGAAGCGCAGCTCGACCTGGGAGTCGCTGGTGTTCACATGCTGTCCGCCCGGGCCCGAGGAACGCGAGAAACGCCACTGGAGCTCGGCCTCGGGAAGCGAGACGGAGCCGCGAATGGGATACGGACCGGACATGCCCTCCATGTTCCCCGCACAGGGCCATCGGAGTCATCCTGTTTTCGCACGGAAGCTTCCGGGAACCGCCGGGCGCTCACGCGCGTTCCTCCAGGCAAGACATCACGATGAAAGGGACTTTCCATGGCTGTGAGCCTGTCCAAGGGCGGCAACGTCTCCCTGACCAAGGAGGCCCCCGGCCTCGCCGCCGTCACCGTGGGCCTCGGCTGGGACGTCCGTACGACCACCGGCACGGACTTCGACCTCGACGCCTCCGCCATCGGTGTGGACGCCGCGGGCAAGGTCGCGTCCGACGCGCACTTCGTCTTCTTCAACAACAAGTCGACGCCCGACCAGACCATCGTGCACACCGGTGACAACCGCACCGGCGAGGGCGGCGGCGACGACGAGCAGATCAACGTCAACCTCGCGGCCCTCCCGCCGAACGTCGACAAGATCGTCTTCCCGGTCTCCATCTACGACGCGGTGAACCGCTCGCAGAACTTCGGCCAGGTGCGCAACGCGTACATCCGCATCGTCAACCAGGCCGGCGGCGCCGAGCTCGCGCGCTACGACCTCTCCGAGGACGCCGCCGTCGAGACCGCCATGGTCTTCGGCGAGCTGTACCGCAACGGTGCCGAGTGGAAGTTCCGCGCGGTCGGCCAGGGCTACGCCTCGGGCCTGGAGGGCATCGCCCGCGACTTCGGCGTCAACCTCTGATCCTTCGCACACAGGTGGAGCCCCGGCCGGGAAGTCCCGGCCGGGGCTCTACCCTGTGCGCGTGATCGTCGAAGCCCTCGCCCCCAAGGCCCTGGAGGACGGCGCCGCGCTCCCCGGCGCGCTGCTGACCGAGCTCACCGCGCTGTACGCCTCCAACGAGGAGTTCCACCAGCTCAGTGGCGACTTCCCGGACCCGTCCGACGTCCGGCCCGAGCAGATCGCGGCCACCCTCGCCGAGGAGCTGGCCCAGCCCGGCTCCGAGGTCCTCCTCGCCCGCTCCGAGGGCCGGCTCGTGGCGGTCGCCGTGACCCTCGCCCACCACCCCGACCCGGCCGATCCCGACCCCTGGCTGGGGCTTCTGATGGTCCACGGGGACGTCCGCCGCTCGGGCCACGGCCGCCGGCTCGCCGCGTACGTCGAGGACCGCTTCCGCGCCGCCGGCCGCACGGGTCTGCGGCTCGCCGTCCTGGAGAACAACCCGAAGGCGCTAGCCTTCTGGACCTCCCTCGGCTACGAGGAGACCGCCCGCCGCCGGGACCGCGCGCTCGACCGCCCGTGCGTGGTCCTGCGCAAGAGCCTCGCGGAGAACACGCCTCAGAGCCTGTCTTCCGGATCAGCCCCCTAAGGGGCCGTCGGACGTTCGTCGCCGTACAGCCACACGTCCCACAGGGAGTCCAGGTTCCGGCCCGCCACGGATTCCGCGTAGGCGGTGAAGTCGGCCGTGGTGGCGTTGGCGTGGCGGTACTTCGCCGGCCAGCCGCGGAGGATCTCGTCGAAGACCGCGTCCCCGACCGTCTCCCGCAGCTTGTGCAGGACCATCGCGCCCCGCTGGTAGACCGGCGGGTCGAAGAGGTTCTCGGCGGTGGGCGGCGCGGCCGGCGGGAAGGCCCAGTTGGCCTCCTGGGCGAACGCCCGCTCGAAGTGCGTCCGCGCGGGGACGTGTTCGTACTCCTCCGTGTAGAGCCACTCCGCGTACGTCGCGAAGCCCTCGTTCAGCCACAGGTCCCGCCAGCTCGCGGGCGTCACCGAGTTCCCGAACCACTGGTGGGCCAGTTCGTGGACGAGTGTCGTCCGGTCGAAGGAGGCGGCGGGGAAGACGGGACGCGTCTGGGTCTCCAGGGCGTAGTCGAGGGTGCCGTCGGCGGTGACCGTCGCCCCGGCGGCCGAGAAGGGGTACGGGCCGAAGCGCCGGACCTGCCGGGCGAGGATCTGCGGGACCTCGTCCCGCAGCGCCGCACTCCGCGCGGCAACCGACCGCTCGGCGGCGGTCAGGACCGGCACCGCCGGGTCGGGGGTGCTCGCCGCCTTCGTCTCGTACCGGCCGATCGCGACCGTCGCCAGATAGCTCGCCATCGGTTCCGGCGCGTGCCACACCGTGGTGACCCGGCCGTCCGGCTCCGTCCGGCGGGCCGTCCTGACCCCGTTCGAGAGCGCTTCGAGCCCGGCGGGGACGGTCAGGGTGATGTCGTACGCGGCCTTGTCGGAGGGGTGGTGGTTGCCGGGGAACCAGGTCATGGAGCCGGTCGGCTCGCCGACCGCGACCGCCCCGTCGGCCGTCCGCAGCCAGCCCTCCTCCGAGCCGTCCGCGTCCGTGACCCGCTCGGGCACACCCGCGTACCTGACGACCGTCCGGAACTCCGCGCCCTCCCGGATCTCCTCGCGCGGCCTGAGCGTCAGCTCGTTCCCCGCCCGGTTGGCCGCCGCGGGCGCGCCGTCGACGGTCGTCCCCTCGACGGTGAGGCCCGCCAGGTCGAGGTTGAAGGCGCTCAGGTCCTGCGTGGCGCGGGCGGTGATGTCGGCGGTCCCGGTGAGCCGCCCGGTCCCGGGGTCGTACGCGAGGTCCAGGGCGTAGTGCCGGACGTCGTAGCCGCCGTTCCCCAGCTTCGGGAAGTACGGGTCGCGCACCCCGGCCGCCCCGGGCGTACCTCTGACACCACCGGTGGCACCGGTGCAGCCGCCCGCGAGCAGCGCGAGGGCGACGAGGGCGGCGGCGAGGCCGCCGGTGACGGTTCCGGTGCGGTGGCGCTGGATCACGTAACGATCCTAAGCAGGACGGATCAGGTATCCGCCCCAAGCGGGACGGATCGCGTATCGGCCCGGGACGGATCGTGTATCGGCCCCGAGCGGGACGGAAGCGGAATCCGCCGCGGAAAGCGGGATCGGGATACGGAAAAGGTTCGGGACACGGAAAAGGTGATGGCGCCCGGCGGGGGATCCGGGCGCCATCACCAGCTGTGGGGTCGGCCGGTCGCGAGGTCGACCGCGAGGTCGACCTGCCGGCCTTCCGGTTACTTGCCGAGCGTGGCGACGCCGGCCTGGGCGAACTTCTCGTCGAGGTCGCCGGAGGGGGCGCCCGCGACACCGATGCCCGCGATGGGCGCGCCCTTGGCGGTCACCGGGGCGCCGCCGGCGAGGAAGAGGGNCGGTTACTTGCCGAGCGTGGCGACGCCGGCCTGGGCGAACTTCTCGTCGAGGTCGCCGGAGGGGGCGCCCGCGACACCGATGCCCGCGATGGGCGCGCCCTTGGCGGTCACCGGGGCGCCGCCGGCGAGGAAGAGGGTGCCGGGGATGTCCTTGAGGGTGGGGGCGTTGGTGAGGCGCTTGGCCAGCTCGGAGGTGGGGGCGTTCCAGGAGACGGCGGTGTAGGCCTTCTTCACGGCCGACTCGTAGGACTGCGGGCCGGCGCCGTCGCCGCGGAGGGTGACGATGGTGTTGCCGTTGCGGTCGACGACGGCGACGGAGACGCGCTGGTTCTCCTTCTCGGCGGCGTCCAGCGTGGCCTGCGCGGCCTTCGTGGCNGCCGCGGAGGGTGACGATGGTGTTGCCGTTGCGGTCGACGACGGCGACGGAGACGCGCTGGTTCTCCTTCTCGGCGGCGTCCAGCGTGGCCTGCGCGGCCTTCGTGGCGGCCTCGATCGTCAGGTGCGTCGACTGCTGCAGGTTGGCGTTGCCGGCGTCGGCGGTGATCGCGGCGGCGGGGGCGGCGGCAGGGGCGGAGGCGTTCGCGGAGACCGCGCCGAAGGTACCGGCGGCGATGACGGCGGCGGCGGTGGCACCGAAGAGGATCTTCTTCATGAGGAACTCCGTGAGGGTGAGATGCGGTGAGGAGGTCTGCCGAGCGGCGGGGCTTCGTGCTGCTCCTTCGCTCTGCAACCCATCCTGTGGCCGGAACCCGGGCCGCCCGGTCCACGGTCCGGCTGCCCTCCTCACGCACACTGGAGGACGGCCGGGTCAGCCGATCGGCTGATGCCCACGTGGTCCCTCCGGGCCAGGATGGACTGATATCCCCAGGTCAGGCAGGTATGTGGAGAAGGAGGCGGGCGGCTTGGACGTGACACGGCCGACCGGGACGGAGCAGGATCCCGACGCCCGCTGGCTGGCGCGGGTCATGCACATCGCCTTCTTCCTCCTCCTCGGCGCCTCCCTCGCCCGGTTCCTGCTGCGCCACCCCTGGGAGGAGCGCAGCCCCTGGATCGTCGCCCTCTCCGGCGCCCTCGCCGCCCTGTACCTCCTGGGCCCCGTCGTCGGCACCCGCGCCGCGCCCCGCCGGATCGCCTGGCTGTGCACGGTCGTCGCCGTGTGGATCGTCCTCGTCGTCCTCGCGCCCAGCTTCGCCTGGTGCGCGGTGCCGCTCTTCTACACGGGCCTGCGCACGCTCCCGGCGCGCGCGGCGCTCGGTCTGGTCACCCTGCTGACCGCGTTCGTGGTGTTCGCGCAGGTGCAGCTGGCGCACGGCGGCTGGGACCCGAACCTGATCGTCGCCCCGCCGGCCGTCGCCGCCCTCGCCACCGGGGTGTTCGTGTACTCCGACCGGCAGGCGGCCCGGCAGCGGGCCCTCATCGACGACCTGATCCGCACCCGCCGCGAACTGGCCGCGATCGAGCGCCGCGAGGGCACCCTCGCCGAGCGCCAGCGACTGTCGATGGAGATCCACGACACCCTGGCACAGGGCCTGTCCAGCCAGCAGATGCTGCTCCAGGCTGCCGACCGCACCTGGGACAGCGACCCGTCGACCGCGCGCCGCCACGTCCGTACCGCCGAGTCCATCGCCGAACGCGACCTGGCCGAGGCGCGCCGCTTCGTGCACGACCTGGCGCCCGCCGACCTCGCCGAGGGCGGCGGTCTCGAAGAGGCGCTGCGCGGACTCGCCGCACGCGAGTCGGCGGCGTTCCGGGTCGACGGGACGGCCGTGCCGCTGCCCGAGCGGGTGCAGTCGGCGCTGCTGCGGATCGCGCAGGGCGCCCTCGCCAACATCCGCGAGCACGCCGGCGCCGAGTCCGCCGCGCTCACCCTCACCTACCTCGACGACCAGGTCGTCCTGGACATCGCCGACGACGGGCGGGGCTTCGACCCGGTGGAGAAGCCGGGCGGGGTACGGGGCCACGGTCTTCCCGCGATGGGCGTGCGGGCGCGGCAGCTGGGCGGCACCCTGACAGTCGAGTCCACCCCGGGCGAGGGCACGGTGCTCTCGGCCGCGATCCCGCTCTCCCTGGAGTCCTGATGTCCGTACGGATCCTCCTCTGCGACGACCACGTCGTCGTCCGCGCCGGTCTGCTGGCCCTGCTCGGCAGCACCCCCGACATCGAGGTGGTCGGCGAGGCCGGCAGCGGCGAGGAGGCCGTCGCCATGGCGGCGAAGCTGAAGCCGGACGTCGTCCTGATGGACCTCCAGCTCGGCGCGGGCATCGACGGCGTGGAGGCGACCCGGCGGATCGCGCCGACGGGGGTGCACGTCCTCGTCCTCACCACGTACGACACGGACGCGGACATCACGCGGGCGATCGAGGCGGGCGCCACCGGCTATCTGCTGAAGGCGGAGCGGCCCGAGGAGCTGTTCGCCGCCATCCACGCGGCGGCGCAGGGCCGCACCGCCCTGTCCCCGCCGGTCGCCAGCCGGGTGATGGACCGGATGCGGGGCGCGGCGGGCCCGAGCCTCACGGACCGGGAGCGGGACATCCTGGGCCAGCTGGGCCGGGGCCTGGGCAACCGGGAGATCGCGCGGGCGCTGTTCATCAGCGAGGCGACGGTGAAGACCCACCTGGGCCGGATCTACGCGAAGCTCGGCGTCGACACGCGCGCGGGCGCGGTCGCGGTGGCGAAGGAACGACGGCTGCTGCCGTAGGGGGCGGGGCGCCGGAGGCGGGGCCGTCGAGGGCGGGGCCGTCGGGGGCAGTGGCCTCCGACAGCCCCCGTACATGCGAGGGCATCTCCGCCCGGCACATACCTACGAAGGCACCTCCGCCCCGCACGTAAGAGAGCACCCGCACCCGGCACGTACGGCCGCGCCCCCGCCCGGCGCGTACGCCGCCACCCGCACTCCGTCGCTCCCGGCACCCTCACCACTGCTACCCTGCGTTGCCATTCGACCGCACGGTGTCATGTCTCAGTGGGAGCGCACGTGAAGTTCGCGATCGTCGGCGGCGGCCCCGCCGGCCTCTACCTCTCGATCCTCCTGAAGCGGCAGGACCCCGCCCACGAGATCGCCGTGTACGAGCGGAACCCCGAGGGTTCCACGTACGGCTGGGGCGTGACGTACTGGGCCGGGCTCCTCGACAAGCTGCGCGCCGGTGACCCCGAGTCCGCCGCCGCCGTCGCCGAGGCGTCGGTGACCTGGACCGACGGCGTCGCGATCGTCCGCGACGAACGGACCGTGCACCGCGGCGACGCGGGCTTCGGCATCGGACGCCGGCGGATGCTCGCGCTCCTCGCCGACCGGGCGGAGGAGCTCGGCGTACGGGTCCGGTTCGAGCACGAGATCACCGGACCGGACGCACCCGAACTGGCCGACGCGGACCTGGTCGTCGCCGCCGACGGCGTCAACAGCGCCCTCCGCGAGGCGCATTCCGGCCACTTCGGCGGCGAGGCCACGAGCGGCCGCAACCCGTACGTCTGGCTCGGCACCACGAAGGTCTTCGACTCGTTCAGCTTCGCCTTCAAGGAGACCGAGCACGGCTGGATCTGGTGCTACGCGTACGGGTTCAGCGGCGAGCGCTCCACCTGTGTCGTCGAGTGCTCCCCCGAGACGTGGACCGGCCTCGGGCTCGACGCGCTCGGCGAGGCCGACAGCCTGCGCCTCCTGGAGAAGCTGTTCCACGACCTGCTCGACGGGCACGAGCTGATCGGCCGCGGCCGGGCCGACGAACCCGCCCAGTGGCTCACCTTCCGCACCCTCACCAACCGGGTCTGGCACCGCGGCAACCTCGTCCTCCTCGGCGACGCCGCCCACACCACCCACTACTCGATCGGCGCGGGCACCACCCTGGCCCTGGAGGACGCGCTCGCCCTCGCGGACGCCCTGCGCGGCACGGGCAGCGGCGCCGGGGGCCGGGACCTCGACACCGCCCTCACCACGTACGGGAAGCGGCGCCGCGCGGAACTCGTCTCCGCGCAGAGCGCGGCCCGGTACAGCGCCCAGTGGTACGAGAACCTGCCGCGCTACATGCGCCTGGAACCGGCGCAGATGTTCGCCCTCCTGGGCCAGCGCCACTCGCCGCTGCTCCCCCACATCCCGCCGCAGCTGTACTACCGGATCGACCGGGCCGCCGGGCAGCTGGAGTCCCTGCGGCGCCTGAAGCGCTGGCTGGGCCCGAGGGTGGCGCGGGCGGTCCACGGGCGGCGCTGACGGGACGCGGCCCGGGGGCGTACGCGCTCACACGTCCCTGCGCCCCACCGCCACGAACGCCACCGCCGCCGCGCCCAGCGCCCACACCGCGTACACCGTCCACGCCCCGCCCGCCGTCCACGGGAAGTCCACCGGCACCGGCGATTCCCCCACCTCCGTGAGCCGCTTCCACGCCCCCTGCGGCAGGGCGTGGAGGAAGGTCGCGCCCCAGCGGTTGCGGTCGTCCATCAGCGCCGGCAGCAGGAGCAGGACGCCGGTGAGGGTGACGATCGTCGTCGCCGTGTGCCGGAGGAGCGCCCCGAGGCCGAAACCGGCGAGCGCGCACACCGGGGCGAGCAGCGCGGACGCGGCGACGGCCGGCAGCACGCCCTCGTCGCCGATCGCCATGCCGACCCCCCGGTCGTCGAGCACGGCCTGCGTGGCGGCGAACGAGACCCCGGCGACCAGCGTCCCGTACGCCGTCATCACGGCGGCGAGGACGAGCGTCTTCGCGGCGACGACCGCCCGGCGGGCCGGGACGGCCGCGAAGGTCGTACGGATCTGGCCCGTGCCGTACTCGCCGACGATCATCAGCGCGCCGATGGAAGCGGTCGCGAGGGTGAACACCATGGCCCCGCCGAGCGTGAACGCGTCGCGCATGGCCCAGATCGGCACGAAGAGTTCCTTGATGCCGTCCGAGTAGCGGGGGTAGTTGCGGTGGTCGGCGAGGGTCGCGTTGAGGTTGACGCCGAGCGCGGCGACCGCGCCGACGACGAAGGCCCAGGGGGTGGAGCGGAGCGACCACAGCTTCAGCCACTCGGCGGCGAGGAGGTCACGGAAGCGGGCGTCCATCAGCGGTACTCCACGGTGTCGGCGGTGAGTTCCATGAACGCCTCTTCGAGGGTGGAGGCGTTCGGGGTCAGTTCGGCGAGCGGGACGCCGCGGCGGAAGGCGAGGACTCCGATCCGGGCCGCGTCCACGCCGGTGACGACGAGGGTTCCGGCGGCCTCGCTTCGTACGGCCTCCGCTCGTACGGGCTCCGTGCGTACGGGCTCCGTGCGTACGGGGTGGGCGGCCTCCGCTCGCACAGGCTCCGTGCGTACGGTCGCCCCCTCCGCCGTCAGTGCGGCGGCCAGGCCCTGCGCGGCGGCCGGGTCCGCCGGCCGTACCGTCACGCTCCGGCGGGTGCCCCGCGCCGCGAAGTCGGCGACGCTCTCGGCCGCGAGGAGCCGACCCCGGCCGATGACGACGAGGTCGTCGGCGGTGTGCTCCATCTCGCCCATCAGATGGCTGGAGACGAACACCGTCCGGCCCTCGGCGGCGAGCCGCCGGAACAGTCCGCGCGCCCACAGCACCCCCTCCGGGTCCAGGCCGTTGACCGGTTCGTCGAAGAGCAGCACGGGAGGGTCGCCGAGCAGTGCGGCGGCGATCCCGAGCCGCTGCCGCATGCCGAGCGAGTAGCCGCCGATCCGCCGCCGGCCCACCTCGGCGAGCCCGACCTCGTCGAGGACCTCGCCGACCCGGCGGCGCGGGATGCCGTTGCCGCGGGCCAGCGCGGCCAGCTGGGCCTCGGCGGTCCGGCCGCCGTGCACGTCCTGCGCGTCGAGCAGCGCCCCCACGTGCCGCAGCCCGCGCGGCAGGTCCCGGAACCGCCGCCCGCCGACGGTGGCGGTGCCGGACGTCGGCTCGTTCAGCCCCAGGATCAGCCGCAGGGTCGTCGACTTCCCGGCCCCGTTGGGCCCGAGGAACCCGGTCACCCGCCCGGGCTTCACGCCGAAGCCGAGCCGGTCGACGGCGAGCCGGCCCCGGCCCGGACGGCCGTACTGTTTGGTCAGTTCGTGTACTTCGATCATGCGGCCCACGGTCCCGGCCCGGCAGCCCCCGGCACATCGGCCGGCCGGGCACAAGCGGTGCGAGGGGGTGGCCCGGGGGCGTACGCCCCCGGGCCGATGTCCCGGCGCGGGGCCGGTGCCTACGATCGGGCCATGCCCGCCACTCCGCGCTCCTCCCTCCCGTCCGGCGGGCGGGTGGCGGCGGTCCTCGCCTGGTGCGCGGCCGTCGCCCACCCCTTCGTCCTGCTCTCCGCCCTGCGGGCGGGGCCGTACCGCTCCACCGAACTCCGGCTCTTCCTCACCGCCGTCACCGTGGGGCTGGCGCTGCCGCTGGCGCGCCGCAACCCGCTCGCCGCGCTGGGACTGCTGCTCACCGGGCTGTTCGCGGGGGCGACCACCCGGCCGGAAGCGGTGCTCCTCTACCTGCCGGTGCTCGCCGCCGACGGCATCGTCGGGTGGCTCGCCGCCCGGCGCCCGCTCCGGGTGCTGCTGCCCGCCGCCCTCGGCTCGCTCGCCGTGCAGGTCGCCGCCGCCACCTACACCACCTCCGGGCAGGACGTCTTCGTCAGCACCGTGGCGGCCCTCGCGCTCGCGCTGCTGACCGCCGGGCTGCTGGGCCGTTCGGTACGGGACCGGCGCGGTCACGCGGCGGAGCTGCGGGCGGCGACGGCCGCCGAGGCCGTCGCCGCCGAACGGCTGCGCATCGCCCGCGAGCTGCACGACGTGGTCGCGCACAGCATCGGCGTCATCGCCATCCAGGCGGGCGTCGGCCGCCGGGTGATCGAGACCCAGCCGGCCGAGGCCCGCAACGCGCTCGCCACCATCGAGACCACCAGCCGCGAGACCCTCGCCGGTCTGCGCCGCACCCTGGGCGCGCTGCGGGCCGCCGCACGGGACGCCGACGGGCACGCGCCGCGCGATCCCGCGCCGGGCCTCGCGGACCTGGAGCGGCTCACCGCGTCGACGGCGGACGCGGGCGTACGGGTCGAGGTGCGGCACCTCGGGGACCCCGGCCGGCCGCTGCCGCCGGAGGTCGACCTGGCGGCGTACCGGATCGTGCAGGAGTCGCTGACGAACGTCGTACGCCACGCGTCCGCACCCGCCTGCCGGGTGACCGTGGAGCGGGGCGAGGACGGCCTCGTCGTCGAGATCACGGACGACGGCCCCGCGACCGCGAGGCCGGCGGGCCCCGCCCCGGCCGGGGGCGGGTACGGCATCGTCGGCATGCGGGAGCGGACCGAGCTCCTCGGTGGCCGCTTCTCCGCGGGACCGCGCCCCGGCGGCGGCTTCCACGTGACGGCCCTGCTGCCCCTGCCCACCACCGCCCCGGAAGGAACCCGCCCGTCGTGAGCCCCACCGACGAGAACCCGCGCCCGGAGAGTCCGTACGGCGAGAGCCCGTACGCCAAGGGTCCGCGCCCGGAGAGCCCCTACGGCAAGGGTCCGCGCCCGGAGAGTCCGTACGGCGAGAGCCCGCGCGCCGAAGACACGGCCTCCTCGGCGTCCGGCCCCTCCCCCGCCCCCATCCGGGTCCTCCTCGTCGACGACCAGCCCCTCGTACGGGCGGGCCTGCGCGTGCTCATGGCCGACAGCCCCGACCTCGCGGTGGCCGGCGAGGCGGGCACGGGCGACGAGGCGGTCCGGCTCGCCCGCGAGCTGCGGCCCGACGTGGTGGTGATGGACGTCCGGATGCCCGGCATGGACGGCATCGAGGCCACCCGGATCGTGACGGCCGGCCCCGGCGCGCCCCGCGTCCTCGTCCTCACCACCTTCGACGACGACGAGTACGTCTACGGCGCGCTGCGCTCCGGCGCGAGCGGCTTCCTGGTCAAGGACATGGCCCTGGACGACATCCTGGCGGCGATCCGGGTCGTCGCCGCCGGGGACGCCCTGATCGCGCCGGGCGTCACCCGGCGGCTGATCGAGGAGTTCGCGGCCCGCCCGGAGCCCGGCGTCCCCGCGCCGCCCCCGTCGCACGCCCTCACCGGGGTCACCGCGCGGGAGCGCGAGGTGCTGGCCCTGGTCGGCCGGGGCCTGTCCAACGGGGAGATCGCGGAACGGCTCCACATCAGCGCGGCCACCGCCAAGGCGCACGTGGCGCGGCTCTTCACCAAGCTGGACGCCCGCGACCGGGTGCAGCTGGTGATCCTCGCGTACCAGGCGGGCCTGGCGCCGTGACACCATCGGTGACGTGCTCGACATCGGCTACTCCCTCTCGCGTCGCTTCCCCGACCCGCCGCAGACCGACTACCGCCACGCGGACGTCCACGCTCTGCGCCACGACCTGTTCTGCGGGGACGTGTACCTGGCCGACACCAAGGCGGACCGCGAGGTGTCCACAGCCTGGGGATGGGTGCCGGTGCTCGACTTCGCGTGGGCGCTGTGCGACATCGTCGAGCAGCTCGACCAGGACCCGCGCGGCAACCGCGCCTCCCAGCCGCAGTACGCGGAGCTGGACTTCACCGAGTCCAGTGACCGGATGCTCTTCGAGCGCCGCTTCGGCTGGGTGGACGTCGAGGCCGACTGGATGCCGGGCGACGAGCCGCCGGTCACCTTCAACCACAAGATGCTGCGCCGCGAGGCCCGCGACTTCCTGCACGACCTGATCGCCGACCTCACGGACATGCACGAGGGCCTCGCCGACAACCCGGCGATCTGGTCCCTCCAGGCCCGCTTCCCCCGGCTGCCGTAACCCCGACGGGGGGCAGGCCTGCTTCCCTGCCGGCGCCGCCCCCACGCGGGCCCCGCCCCCACGCGGGCGCGACACCCACGCGGGCGGCGCGAACGCCCTACCCCTCCACCCGCACCCCCAGCTGCGCCGCGAGCACCGGTGCCAGGTCGAAGAGCTGGGCCGTCGAGATCACGGCCCCGGACAGCGAGTCCAGCCCCCGTGTGATCTCCAGCCGCTGGACGCCCCGCAGGTCCACGTCCTTCAGCCGGGCCCCGCTGAAGTCCGCCCCGGTGAGCACGCAGTCCACGAACTCCACCCGTTCGAGCGCGGCGCCCCCGAAGTCGGGCTCGCTCAGGACACAGCCCTCGAAGACGACGTCCTTCAGCTTCGCCGCCCGCAGGTTCAGGTAGTCGATCTTCCCGCCCCGCACCACGACTCTCTCCAGCACCGCCCCGTGGAGCTGTGTCCCGCCGAGCCGCGCCTCCACGAGCTCCACGTCCCGCAGCTGGGCCCCCGACAGGACCGTGCCCACCCCCCGTACCCCCGTGAGCACCGAGTCGAGGAACCGCGCCCCCGTAAGCCGCGCCTCGTCCAGCCCGCAGTCGCGCAGCGCGCAGTCCAGGAACCGCGCGCCCTCCCCCGACTGCCCCGCCAGGTCGAGTCCGGTCAGTTCGAGGCCGTCGTAGTCCCCGTCCGCCGCGATCCCGCCCTCGTACGCCTCCAGGGGAGGCAGCCGCACCTCCGGCCGCCGCGCCCCCGCCACGGCCGCCTTCTTCTTCCGAGTCGTCGCCATGCACCCATGGTGAGGTACGCCACTGACAACGCCCCCGATGTCACGAACGGACCCCCGCCCCCCGTCATGCGTACGGAACCGTACGGAACCGGCCACCACGAGGGAGACGGACATGCGGAAGCTCACGATCATCGGCGGCGGTTTCGCCGGACTCACCGCGGCGATCACCGCCGCCGAGGCCGGTCTCAAGGTGACCGTGCACGAGGCGCACCGCACCCTCGGCGGCCGGGCCCGTACCGCCGAGGGCCCGTACGCCACGAACGAGGGCCCGCACGCCCTCTACCGCGGCGGCCCCCACTGGACCTGGCTCCGGCAGCGCGGCCTCCTCGGCCCGCTCGCCCCGCTGCCGGCCGCCGAGGCCCTCCGGCTCCGCTTCCACCGGGCGGGCGCCCTGCGCCGCACCCCGCCGCTCGGACTGCTGCGCCAGTCGCTCCGTACCGCCGAACAGGCCCCCGCCGACCTCGACTTCCTCAGCTGGGCCACCCGGCTCGCGGGCGCGCGGACCGCGCGCGAGGCCGCGGCGTACGCGGCGGTCGCGCTCTTCCACCACGACCCCGGCGCGCTCTCCGCCCGCTTCGTGCAGGAGCGCCTCCACCGGGCCGCCGCCCTGCCGCCCGAGGCACGGTACGTGCGCGGCGGCTGGGGGCAACTGATCGAGCGGATGGCCGCCCGCGCCTGGGAGACGGGGGTACGGATCGAGACCTCCTCGCGCGTCGACAGCCTCCCCTCGGGCGAGGGCCCGGTGGTCGTGGCGACCTCTCTGCCGGCCGCCGCCCGCCTCCTCGGCGACCCGGCGCTGACGTGGGAGAGCGGCCGTACGGTGCTGCTCGACCTGGCGCTGCGCACCCGGAAGGGGGACCCGTTCGCGGTCTCCGACGTGGACGCGCCGGGCTGGATCGAGCGGTTCACCGCCCAGGACCCGTCGCTCGCCCCGGCCGGGCAGCAGCTGGTCCAGGCGCAGCTGCCGATCGCCCCCGGCGCGACGAAGGCGGACGGCGTCGCGCACGCGGAACGGCTGCTCGACCTCGGTTTCCCGGGCTGGCGGGAGCGGACGGTGTGGCGGCGGGAGTCGGTGTCGCAGGGGCGTACGGGAGCGGTGGACCGCCCCGGCACCACCTGGCGCGACCGGCCGGCCGTCGACCGGGGCGACGGCGTGTACCTGGTGGGCGACCAGGTGGCGGCGCCGGGCGTGCTGTCGGAGGTGTCGTTCACGAGCGCGGTGGAGGCGGTGTCGCTGGCGCTGCGCGCGGAACGCCTTGACCTCAAGCGCGCTTGAGGTCCGAGGGTGTTCCGCGTAGGACGCGGGACGGACGACGCGAGTGCAGCGGGCGAGTGCAGCACGCCGGTGCACCGCGACGTCGCGCCGCGCACCACCATCCGTACGACGAACGGGGAACGCCATGCACGCCGTCCGCCTCCACGCCTTCGGCCCCGCTGAGAACCTCACGTACGAGGAGACCCCCGACCCCGTACCGGGCCCCGGCCAGGTCCGCGTCCGGGTCGCGGCGGCCGGCGTGCACCTCCTCGACACCGCGCTGCGGGAGGGGATGACGGGCCCGTACCCGGCGCCCGCCGCACTCCCCACGGTCCCCGGCCGCGAGGTCGCCGGCACCGTCGACGCGCTCGGCGAGGGCACCGACCCCGTCTGGCTCGGCAAGCGGGTCGTCGCCCACCTCGGCATGAACCCGGGCGGCTACGCGGAACTCGCCGTCACCGACGCCGCCCGCCTCCACGCCCTGCCCGACCACCTCGGCGCGGCGGAGGCGGTCGCCATGATCGGCACCGGCCGCACCACCCTGGGCATCCTGCAGTTCACGGCCCTCGGCCCGGAGTCGGTGGCGATCGTCCCGGCCGCCGCGGGCGGCATCGGCACCCTGCTGGTGCAGTACGCGAAGAACGCCGGCGCCACCGTCGTCGGTCTCGCCGGCGGCCCGGCGAAGGTCGCCCTCGTCGAGGCGAACGGCGCCGACCTGGCCGTCGACTACCGGCGGCCCGACTGGGCGGAGAAGGTCCGCGCGCACCTGGGCGGGCGCGCCGCGACCGTCGTCTTCGACTCGGTCGGCGGCGAGACCGGGCGGGCCGCCGTGGACCTCCTCGGCGAGGGCGGACAGCACCTCGTCTTCGGCTGGTCGAGCACCGGACTCCACGACGGGGAGCCGCTCACGTTCACCCCGGAGGAGCTGGCGGCGCGGGGCATCACGTCGGAGTCCGTCCTCGGCCCCGTCATGATCCGGAAGGCGGGCGGCGACGTCCGCGGCCTCGAACTCGCCGCCCTGGCCGCGGCGAGCACGGGCACCCTCCGCCCGGCGGTCCACCGCTTCCCCCTGGCGAAGGCGGCGGACGCCCACCGCGCCCTGGAGACCAGGGGCACGACGGGCAAGGTGGTCCTGATCCCCTGAGCGGTGGGGCCGGGGTTGTGACGGGTCCGGCTCAGGGTCCTACGGGGTCGGGCCCGAGGTCCTCAGGGTCCGGCTCAGGGTCCTACGGGTCGGGCCCGAGGTCCTCAGGGTCCGCCCCCAAGGCCCTTCGGGACCGGCCCCAGCCCCCCACCGAATCCCCATCCCCCTCAGACCCCGATGACGTCCCAGGAGTGCGCCTTGTACTCCTTCAGGAAGTCGGGGTGGTCCTCCCACATGCGGGCGACGGAACGCAGCACGTCCCAGTTGTGCTCCAGCGCCTGGTCCACGACCTGGCGCAGCTCCGGCGCCGATTCGCGCTTCTCCACGAGCCCGTTGACGGCCGAGGCGGCCTGCACGGTGTAGCGGGTGGCACGCAGGGCGCGGGAGGTGTCGTCCATCCCGAAACCGTGGTCGCTGCCGTTCGCGGGGTCGAAGAGCGGGGTCAGCCGCGCCTCGACGAAGGCCGTGATCCGCTGGAAGCGCTGCTCGATGTCGTTGTCCATGCCCCTTTCCTACACCCCGCCCGAACCGAGCTCCGCCAGGGCCCCGTCCGTCAGCCGGTAGACCGTCCACTCGTCCTGCGGGCGGGCGCCGAGGGACTCGTAGAAGTCGATCGAGGGCTTGTTCCAGTTCAGTACGGACCACTCCAGGCGTTCGTAGCCGCGCTCGACGCAGATCCGGGCCAGTTCGGTGAGCAGGGCCTTGCCGTGGCCGCCGCCGCGCGCCTCGGGACGGACGTACAGGTCCTCCAGGTAGATGCCGTGGACGCCGCGCCAGGTGGAGAAGTTGAGGAACCAGAGCGCGAAGCCGACCGGTTCGCCGTCCTCGGCCTCGGCGATGTGGGCGTAGGCGGCCGGGCGGTCGCCGAACAGGGCCTCGTGGAGCTGCTCGGGGGTGGCGCGGACCTCGTCGAGGGCCTTCTCGTACTCCGCGAGGTCACGGATCAGGGAGTGGATGACGGGAACGTCGGAAGCGACGGCGGTACGGATCATGGCCCAAGACTGCCCCGTGTCAGGCCCTTCCGGCCAGCAGGATCCGCGCGGCGGCGACCTGTTCCGGGTCGAGCGCGGGCTCCCCGTCCTCCACGTCCCACAGCCCGTTCTGCAGCACCCGCCCCAGCGTCCACGCCACCGCGCGCCCCCGGTCCCCGACGACCTCGGCGAGGAGGTCGAAGCGCCACAGCACCTCCGCCGGGTCCGGGTCGAACCGGTCCATGAGCGCCGGCAGCAGCTCGAAACCGGGGTCGCCCGCGAGGGGCTTCGGGTCGATCGCGAGCCACGGTTCCCGGTCCGCCGCGAGCACGTTCCCCAGGTGCAGGTCCCAGTGGAGCAGCCGGTCCCCGGGTTCGCCCGCGACCTCCCGTACGGCCGCCGCGCAGTCCCGCAGGACGGCCGCGTCGGCGGCACCGAGGCTCTTCTCGGCGCCGGGCACCGCGTCGAGCATCGCGGCGGTGATGTCGCCGAGGCCGCGCAGCCCGGCCGGCGCGGGGACCGCCGACAGGCGGGCGAGCAGCCCGGCGACGACGCCGAGCGCCTCGCGGGTGTCGGCGTGGGAGGTCAACGGCCGGGCCTCGTCGAGCCGTTCGAGGAGCATCGTGCCGGTGGCGGGATCGTGGTCGAGGAGACGCACGCACCCGTCCCCGCCCCAGGCGAGCAGGCCGGCCGGTTCGCCCTCGGTCTCGTCGTCGAGGATCTGCATCTTCAGCGCGGCGGGCGCGCCGTCGGCGGCCCGTTCGACGGGCAGGACCAGCGAGGCCACGCCGTGCATCGAGGGGCCGGTGACCCGCAGCCCCCACCGGCCGAGGAAGTCCTCGGCGAGCGCGGGCAGCCCGGCGACGAAGGCCCGCCCGGCCTCGCCGTTGTACTTCACCTGCGACCGGGCCAGTTCCTCGGGTACGTGGATCACGCTACGACCCTAGGGCCAGGGCCCCAGGGGGCGTCCGCCTTCGTTTCCCCGACGACCACGCGCGGGGTCCTGCGCACGGGCACGGGGGAGTCCTTCCGGAGCAACGGAATCCGCACGTGGAACGCCCTTGCCACGCACCCTCGGACCCAGGGCCGGCCCCGTACGGGAAGCGTCGCCGAAGGACCCGTATCCAGGGGCCCGAGGCCCCGGGTAACGTCCCGCTCACGCACCCGGAAGAGGGATACACATGAGTACGGTCAACGGCGGCATTTCGTTCTGGTACGCGCAGGAGGGCGCCCCCGCGCCCCGCGAACCGCTCCCCGGGGACATCAGCGCCGACGTCTGCATCGTCGGCGGCGGCTACACGGGCCTGTGGACCGCCTACTACCTCAAGAAGGCCGTGCCCTTCCTGAACATCACGGTCCTGGAGGCGAAGTTCTGCGGGTACGGGGCCTCCGGCCGCAACGGCGGCTGGCTCTACAACGGCATCGCCGGCCGCGACCGCTACGCGAAGCTCCACGGCCACGAGGCCGCCGTCCGCCTCCAGCACGCCATGAACGCCACGGTCACCGAGGTCGTCGACGTGTGCGAGCAGGAGAAGATCGACGCCGACCTCCACCGGGGCGGCGTCCTCGAAGTCGCCCTCTCCCCCTCCCAGCTCTCCCGCCTCAAGGCGTTCCACGCCGCCGAGGTCGCCTTCGGCGAGACGGACCGGGAGCTGTACGGGGCCCGCGAGACCGCCGAACGCATCCGCGTCGCCGGGGCCGTCGGCTCCTCATGGAGCCCGCACGGGGCGCGCCTGCACCCGGTGAAGCTGGTCCAGGGCCTCGCGGACGCGGTCGAGGCGCTCGGCGTCACGATCCACGAGTCGACCCCGGTCACCGAGATCAAGCCGAAGCACGCGCTCACCCCGTACGGGACGGTCCGTGCCCCCTACGTGCTCCGCTGCACCGAGGGCTTCACCGCCTCCCTCGCGGGCCAGCGGCGCACCTGGCTCCCCATGAACTCCTCGATGATCGCGACCGAGCCGCTCAGCGACGAGCAGTGGGCGTCGATCGGCTGGGACGGCCGCGAGACCCTCGGCGACATGGCGCACGCCTACATGTACGCCCAGCGCACCGCCGACGGCCGCATCGCGCTGGGCGGCCGGGGGGTCCCGTACCGCTTCGGCTCGAAGACCGACAGCGACGGCCGCACCCAGCCGCAGACCATCGAGGCCCTGCGCGAGATCCTGGTGCGCTTCTTCCCGCAGCTGGCGGGGGTACGGGTGGACCACGCGTGGTCCGGCGTCCTCGGCGTCCCGCGCGACTGGTGCGCCACGGTCACCCTCGACCGCTCCACCGGCCTGGGCTGGGCCGGCGGCTACGTCGGCTCGGGCGTCGCCACCGCGAACCTCGCGGCCCGCACCCTGCGCGACCTCATCCAGCAGGACTCGGGCCAGTCGGGCCCCACGGACCTGACGGCGCTCCCGTGGGTCAACCACAAGGTCCGCAAGTGGGAACCGGAGCCGCTGCGCTGGCTGGGCGTCCAGACGATGTACGCGGCCTTCCGTGGCGCGGACCGCCGCGAGGCGACGGGCCACACGGCGCAGACGGACCGGGTGGCGGTGGTGGCGAACAGGCTGAGCGGCCGCTGAGGGGGCGGAACGGTCAGCGGGGGGCGGAGGCGGATCACGGCGGGGGAGGCCGATCTCGGCGGGGGGTGGACGCGGATCACGGCAGGCGGCGGACGCGCATCACGGCGGACGGCACGTCACTCCACCTCGATCCCGAAGTCCCCCACCAGCTCCTCGAGCCCGCCCCGGTACCCCTTCCCTCCCAGCACGAAGTCCCAGTCGCCCCCGGCGCGCCGCCGGAAGGACCCGAGGACGAGCGCGGTCTCGCCGGGCCGGCCGTCGGAGACGACGAGCCGGTCGAGTTCGACGCCGGAGTCGTCGCGGAGCCGGATGCCGGCATCGGTGAACTCCCGGAGATCGGCCTCGGGGTTCACCTCGGGGTCGACGGCGGCGACGAGGACGAGACGGTCGGCGCGTGAGGGAAGCCGGTCGAAGCCGACCCGGACGGCGGCCCGGTCGCCGGGCGGGGCGGCCACGGCGGCGACCGAACCATCGGGCGTGGAAGGGTTGTTGAAGAAGACGAACCACTCGTCGCCGAGGACGCGGTTGCCGGCGCAGACGAGGGCGCAGACGTCGAGGGCGGTGGATCCGGACCAGACCATGCCGAGCAGGTTGAAGTCGGCATCGGCCTCGACGGAGGCGGAGCCGGCGGCAGGGGCAGAGCCGGGAACGGGCGCGGGTACGGGTCCGGATGCGGGGGCCCCTACGGGTCCCCCCGACCCCAACCGCCCCCGAAGCCCGTGCTGATGGAGCAGCTCGACGAGTTCGGTCCCGGATATCAGGGTGAGGGGCTTGCCGTTGGCGAAGGTGTAGGAGCCGGGCCCGAACTTGGAGGTGGTGACGAGGACGCCCTTGTTGGCGCCGGCACCCTGGACGGTGCCGAAGAGGTCGCGTACGGCGGCCGGGGGCACGGTGTTCCGGTACCGCTTGACCTGGACGACGATGGACCCGCCGCTGATGGGATCGGGGTCGAGGGCCTCGACGTCGACGCCGCCGTCGTTGGAGCGGCGGGTGGTGACGGCCTGGAGCCCGCGGGCGCGGAACAGTTCGGCGACGAGCCCTTCGAAGGCGATGGGGTCCATGGCGAGCAGGTCGGGCTCTTCGCCGTCGCCCTGGACGACGACGTCGGAGCCCACCTGGTCGGGGGCGCGGAAGGCGGCCACGGCGACGCGTTCGTCGGGCTTGGCGGAGAGGCGGCCGGCGAGGGCGCCGGTGAGGCAGTCGACGGCGGCGACGCGTTCGAGGTTGAGCCGGTCGAAGGCGGCCCGCTCGACGACGACGGAGGCGACGCAGACGCGCCCGGCGAGCCCGGTGGCTGGGTCGACCCCGCCGATGTGGCCGTTGAGGGTGATGGCCTCCAGGGCGCCGAAGCGGTCGGCGGCGAAGAGTTCCCGTACGGCGAGGAGGACGCTCTGCGCGAGGACGTCCCGGTAGAGGGCGCGGCGCTGGGTGACGGGCCGGGGGACTTCCTTCTCCTGGTCGGTGCTGGGCAGGTACTTCACGCCCTTGGCCTCGGGGACGACCTCGTGGCCGGGCAGGTCCCAGTCGAGGACGAGCCCGCGGACGCGGCGGTCGTAGGCGGCGGAGACCTCGCGGGGGAAGCCCTCGGGCCAGGCGGTGGAGGCGAAGAGGACGGCGGAGAAGAACTCGACGACGGTCTCGGCGTCTCCGTCGCCGAGGGCGGCCACGGTGCCGGCGAGGCCGGCGTTGTGGGTACGTATCTCGGTGAGGCGTTCGGCGGCCCAGGTGTCGTACTGCCGCCGGTGGGCGGCGAGTTGCTCGACCCGGCGGGCTTCGGCGGCCTGGGCGGCGTACCAGTCCCGCTCGAAGCGGGCGCGGGCGTCCTGCTCGGCCTGGGCGCGCCCGGAGGGGGTCCAGGAGCCCTGGGGCCGGTAGAAGCGCTGGTCGGGCAGGGCGACGGGCTCGCCGAGGGGGCCGGGTGAGAACGGGGCGATGTCCTCGCCGCGTCGCAGGGACTCGACGGAGAAGGCGGGGGCGCGGCAGCCGGCGGCGAGCAGCCCTTCGAGGAGTGCGACCCGCTGTTCCAGTTCGCGGGTGCGGCGCAGGGCGTCGGCTTCGCGCTGCTGCCGGTAGGCGGCGCGCTGTTCCCGCTGCATGCGGGCGACGTCGCGCGCGTACTCCCGTTGCACCCGCTCGGCGTCGCGCTGCTGCCGCAGCACCGCCTGGTGCTGCCCCTCGCGTTGCCGCTGCGCCACCCGCTGCTGCTCGGCCCACACCCCGAGCAGCCCACCGGCCCGCCGACTCATCCGCCCCACCCCTCCCGACGACACCCCGACCACACAAACGCCCCCGTGACGGACAAGTGTCCCGGACGGAGGGCCCGTTGTCCGCCGGTGGGGCGTACTGTCGGAGGGGTGGAGGAGACAGTCGCGGACGGAGCGCCGTACGTACGGTTCCAGGGAACGGTGAGGCACCCGCGGGGCCACTTCCCGGGCGTCTTCGTCCTGGCGAACGAACTGGCGCGCGAGGGACGGCTGTCGGAGGCGGAGTACCGCTTCTGGAGAACGAACAACGACTGGTACGACGCCCACTACACGAACCCGACGGACGTGGACCCGAGGATCTACGCCCCGGAGGTGAACCCGGGTGCGGTGGCCTGGTTCAAGCCGACGGCCCACCACCTGATCACCCGCGTGGACGGCTACCTGACCCTCCTGGCGGCCCACGGCATCGCATGCCACCGCCTGGAGTCCACGAACCCGGGAAGAATCCTCTACGAGGACGAGCACCAGATCGTGGTGGCTCCGACCGGCGGGTAGTCCCGGCGGCATACTCGCGAGGTGCGCATAGACGGACATGCTCAAGTGGCCCTCCGGTGCGGGATCTGGGTCGGCGCGACCCTCACCGCACCCCTGCTCCTGGTTGCCGGCGGCCCGGCGTACGACCGCCTGCTGCGGCACTTGTACCGCGAAGAGGGCCCGGGGCTCCTGTCCAAGGAGGAGAACTGGGTGCACCCGGGCTACTGGGTGGTGACCAACCCCCTGGTCCGAGCCCTGACCTGGCCGACCCGCCGCAACGGGCTGCTGAGGACGGGCCCGATGCGTTGACCCCGCCACTGGTCGGGTGATTGTCAGGGCGGCCGCCGAGCCCCCCTGACCTGCTGCTTTGATCAGAGCATGACCCACTCTGATGATCCGGCCGGCGACAGATCCGGCCGGATGAGCCGTTCCGTGGCTTTCGGTGCGGCTTCCGTCGCGTTCTGGTTCTGCTGCCCGCTCTGGATGCTCGTCTGGGCTCTGGCCCTGCCGCTCGGCCTCACGGGCCTCGTCCTGGGCGTCATCGAGTACCGAACTGCCTCACGACAGGGCGTCAGCCGTGCGCAGCCTCTGACCGGCCTGGCACTCTCGTCAGTGGGTACGGCAGCGGCCGTCGCGTACATGCTCTTCGTGTTCGCCCATCCGGATCTGCCCCTTCAGGAGTAGGCCGACGGAGCGGCTTCGGCGTGGAGCTGCCACGGTCCGCCGACCTCCGCAGAACACCCGCCCCGGCGCCGGACCGCGGCGCTGTCAGTCCCCGCCGCTACCGTTCCCCCGTTCGCGATCTTCAAGGAGGGGTGGCTCGATGGGTGCCAGCGGATGGGACTACGTCGCCAGGTACGAGGGCGATGTCGAGGCGGCCTTGGCAACCTTGCAGGCAAGCGTGTTCCAGAAGGAGTACGGCGATGACGCCCGATACCGAAGCCTGGAAGACCTCTACGAGGACGAGGAGTTCATGGGGACCGAGGGCACCCATACGATCCTCGACATCGACACGGTGGTCGCCACGGATGCCCCGCCGACGCCCACCAGAGGCGCCGACTACGGCACCCTGCGCCCTCTGGCTCTCAACCGCGTGATCCACCACTTCCACACGGACCGCCCGTCGGTCGAGCAGTACGAGAAGCTCGCGGCTGCCGCCGGTGCGGCTTCGAGCAACGAGGAGCACAAACAGAGCCTGCTCGGCGAGTGCCGGATGCGGTGGACCGGCTACTACGTCGTCCTCCACACCGACGACAGTCCGACGCACCTGGGAATCTTCGGATTCTCAGGAGACTAGGACCGATCCGGCTTCGCAGGAGATACCGCCACTGGGACGAGGGTCCGGAGGTGGGCGGCCCGCACGATCCAACCGAGGTGACCATGGAACGGCATGTGCTGGAAGCGCTGTTGACCGGCGATGACGAGGCGTCCGCGGTAGCGCTGGCCGCCCTGCGCCGTGGCGCCCCCTACTCGGTGGAAGAGCGGGTTCAACCCACTGGTGCGCATGCCGGAGTATTCAGTCGTCGACTTCAGCGCATGCGGATGCGTGGATTCGAACCCCCTGGGCTGGAACGAGCGGTGCAGCTCATCAGCGAGTACGACCGCCCCGTGCGCACCGCACTGATTGATCCCGAGAATCGGACACGATTCACTCTGCTCTTCCTCACCGAGGACGGCAGCGCACTGGTGGCCTGCGCGAGCTGGACCCTGCCGCTACCTGCAAGGAAGCCACCGCTCTAGGCGCTCGATCCGGCCGCTCCCACGGGGCTCGCACCAACTGCCGGCCATGCCGCCGGTGACTGCCCGAGGATCTCGCACAGGGCGGCAGGTACGACGATGTCCGCCGGCTCCACCGGCCACCCCTCGTCGCTGTAGTACGTCCGCCGGATGTGAGTGACGAGCGCGGCCCTCTGGATCCCACGCTCAGCAGGAAGAGGTCAATGCCCGCTTCCCAGACCGTGTCCTCATCGTCCACGCCCCACAGCCGAGCCCCCTGCCGGCACTCGATCATTCCGCTGACATCGGTCGACATGACGCGATCCTGCCCGCCGGGTCCGGGACCCGGCATCCGCACTTCGCTCCGCGCACTCGCGGGCGTCGTCGACTGACCGTCGCCGTTGATGTCACCCGTAGCTGTCGAAGACCCCCAACCATGATCGGTTGGGGGTCTTCGACGTTCCTACCTGGAGCCCCCTGTCGGGTTCGAACCGACGACCCCCGCTTTACAAGAGCGGTGCTCTGGCCAGCTGAGCTAAGGAGGCAGCCAGTGCAGTGTAACCAACCCCGTCCCGGACGCGGTCGGAAATCTCACCGGCCCGTGAGTGCTGACAGAACGGGCACCGGCAGGTAGCGTCACTTGCGGTTCACCCTGGTGGACTAGACCTCAATCCTTCCTTTACTCGGATCGTCCGGCACGTTCCTGCCGGTGAAGGGACACATCACCATGGCTTCCGTCACTTTCGACAAGGCGACCCGGATCTACCCCGGTGCCACCAAGCCCTCCGTCGACCAGCTCGACATCGAGATCGCCGACGGCGAGTTCCTCGTCCTCGTCGGGCCCTCCGGCTGTGGCAAGTCGACCTCCCTGCGCATGCTCGCGGGTCTCGAGGACGTCAACGCCGGCTCCATCCGTATCGGTGACCGCGACGTCACGCACCTGCCGCCCAAGGACCGGGACATCGCCATGGTGTTCCAGAACTACGCGCTCTACCCGCACATGACCGTCGCCGACAACATGGGCTTCGCCCTCAAGATCGCCGGCGTCAACAAGTCCGAGATCCGCACCAAGGTCGAAGAGGCCGCGAAGATCCTGGACCTCACCGAGTACCTGGACCGCAAGCCGAAGGCGCTCTCCGGCGGTCAGCGCCAGCGTGTCGCCATGGGCCGCGCCATCGTCCGCGAGCCGCAGGTCTTCCTCATGGACGAGCCGCTGTCCAACCTCGACGCCAAGCTCCGCGTCTCGACCCGTACGCAGATCGCCGGCCTGCAGCGCCGCCTCGGCATCACGACCGTGTACGTCACGCACGACCAGACCGAGGCCCTCACCATGGGCGACCGCGTCGCCGTCCTCAAGGACGGTCTGCTCCAGCAGGTCGACTCCCCGCGCAACATGTACGACAAGCCCGCCAACCTCTTCGTCGCCGGCTTCATCGGCTCCCCCGCCATGAACCTGATCGAGGTCCCGATCACCGACGGCGGCGTGAAGTTCGGCAACAGCGTCGTCCCCGTCTCCCGTGACGCCATCGCCGCCGCCTCCGCCAACGGCGACACCACCGTCACCGTCGGCGTCCGCCCCGAGCACTTCGACGTGCAGGGCCCCACCGGCAAGGACGGCCTCGCCGTCACCGTCAACGTCGTCGAGGAGCTCGGCTCCGACGGCTTCGTGTACGGCTCCACCCGCGTCGGCGGCGAGGACAAGGACCTGGTCGTCCGCGTCGGCGGCCGTGACGTCCCCTCCAAGGGCACCACGCTGCACGTCGTGCCGCGCGCCGCCGAGCTCCACGTCTTCTCGACGTCGACCGGCGCCCGCCTCAGCGACTGACCCGCAGCCGAAGCCGAGCACAGCACGCCCAGCCACGCTGGCCGAACGGCCCCGCATCCCCCCGGATGCGGGGCCGTTCGCCCATCTGCCGCGCAAGTGGTGGTTTACCCTGGAAAACCCCGGCATTCAGGGCCCACCTCCACCCTCCGCGTCAACACGGGATTCGAAAAGCCGCCTCGAACCATCCCTCGCGAGAGTGACTAAATGTCGCCATATCACTACCGGCCGCTACGCTCGCCTGCGTGACGCACACTGCCCGCCGAATCGGCCGCTCTCTCGCCCTCGTCCTGCCCGTCGTCCTGGTGCTCTCGGGAACGCTCGCGGTGTCCGCCGTTCCGTGGGCCGGCCAGGACTCCGGGACCCAGCTGACGGCCTCCTCTTCCGAGGTCTCCGTCCGCGCCAAGTCCCGCGCCCCGCAGGACGTCCTGCGGGACCAGCTCCTCGCCGAGCTCCAGGAGAAGGACCCGGGCACGGCCCTCACCCACCTCCAGCGCGAGGTGGAGAACCGGCCGTCCCTCGCCAAGCACTGCATGTCCATCGCCCGCTCCCTCGGCCGCGCCGCCGTCGAGCAGTACGGCCCCACGCGCGCCCAGTCCTTCTCCCGCCCGGTCTGCGACACCTCGTTCGCGACCGGCGTGATGCGCGCGAGCTGAACAGCCGGACGCTGAGCGCCGTCGCGCGTCCGGACCTCGTGCCCGCGGGGCACCTATCGTTCCCCGTATGCACACCTCTCCGACGCAGGCCGTGGTCCTGGCGGGCGGCCAGGGCTCACGGCTCCGCCCGTACACCGACGACCGCCCCAAGCCGATGGTCGAGATCCCGGGCACCGGGACCCCGATCATCGGCCATCAGCTTTCCTGGCTGGCCGCCGAGGGCGTGACCGACGCCGTCGTCTCCTGCGGCCATCTCGCCGAGGTGCTCCAGGAATGGCTGGAGGACGCCGACCTCCCCCTCAAGGTGACCACGGTCGTCGAGACCGAGCCGCTGGGCCGCGGCGGCGGCCTCAAGTACGCCGCCGGGCACCTGCCCGCGCCCGACCAGCCCTGGTACGCCACCAACGGCGACATCTGGACCCGGTTCTCGCTGCGCGAGATGGCCGCCTTCCACGCCGAGCGCGACGCCCTCGCGACGCTCGCCCTGGCCCGCCCCCGCATCCCCTGGGGCGCCGTCGAGACCGACACCTTCGGGCACATCACCGACTTCATCGAGGCGCCGCCCTCGCCGTTCCTCATCAACGCGGGCGTGTACGTCTTCTCCGCCGCCTTCACCGAGCTCCTCCCCGACCTCGGCGACCACGAGCGGACCACCTTCCCCCGCCTCGCCCGCGAGCGGCGCCTCGCGGGCTTCCCCCTGCCCCAGGGGGCGTACTGGCGGGCCATCGACACCGCCAAGGACCTCACGGAGGCCGCGAAGGAACTCGCCGCCCAGCGCGGCTGAGCCGAGAGGCGGCCGGGCCGGACCGAGCTGAGCCCGCGTAGACCCCGCACGGACAGACGCCGGTGCGTAGACCCCGCACGGGCTCGGCTCAGCACATGGATCCCGCGCGGACAGGCACCGGCGCAGAGGGAACAAGAAGGGCGGCACCGCGGAGAACCGCGGTGCCGCCCTTTCCGTACGTACGAGACCGGCGTCTCAGCCCAGCAGGCCGCCGATCGGGTTCTGCGCCCCGCCCGTCGTCGAGCCCGGCTCCGACGGCGTGTCCGTGGTCCCGCCGGTCGAGCCGCCGCTCGACCCGCTCCCGGTGCTGCTCGGGGTGTCGCTCGTCGACGGCGGCGGCGCGGGCTTGGACTGCGTGGGCGTACGGGTGGTGCCCGTGCCGCTGCCCTCGGTGGAGGTCGGGCGCTGCTCCTGGGTCCGGGTCGACTCGCGGGTCGTCTCGGTGGGCCGGCTCGCCTCCTCGGTCTTCTCGCGCTCCGCCGGGGCGTCGCTGGTCGCGGCCGGCTCGGGCGCGGTGGACGCGGCCTCGGAGGGGGTCCGGCGGGCCGGCTCCGTGGGGAGCGGGCGGCCGGGGAGGTGGTTGATCGGGTCGTCGTTCGGGCCCGGGACGGTGATCATCTCGGTGGAGCGGACGGCGCCGCCGAGGACGGAGCCGATGAGGAGGGTGAGGCCGACGACGACGGAGGCGAGGAGGGTGCTGCGGCGCACGACGCGGCGGCGCAGGTCCCACAGTTCGGCGCGGGGGCCGAGGGTGCGCCAGGCCTCGCCCGCGAGGCGGCCGTCGAGGGAGTAGACCGGGGCGCCGGCGATGATCAGCGGCGACCAGGCGGCCAGGTAGATGATGTCGGCGGAGTCGTAGACCGGGACGGTCTTCCAGCTGACGGTCAGGATCAGCGCGGCGGAGAGCAGGGCGCCGACGACGGCCGCGACGCGCTGCCAGAGGCCGAGGACGGTGAGGACACCGACGACGACCTGGAGGAACGCGACGGTGAGGCCGGCGCCGACGGGGTGCTGGAGGGCGAAGTCGCGCAGCGGTTCGGCGAGGGCCCAGGGGTGCAGGGAGTTGAGCCACTTCACCATGGAGCCGCGCTCGCCGCCGTCGAAGTAGACGGGGTCGCAGAGCTTGCCCATGCCCGCGTAGATGGAGATGAAGCCGAGGAAGACGCGGAGCGGGAGGAGGACGACGCCGAGGTTCATCCGGCGGCCCGGGTAGTACGCGTGCCGGACGCTGTCCTGGCCGTGGCGCTGGGCCGTCCGGCCGGACGTCTCCTCGTCCTCGTACGCCTCCGGTCCGAGGGTCTCGGGCCGCATCTCGTACAGGTCGTCGTACGCGCCCTCGGCGCGGCGCATCGGCGGCAGCAGAGGGCCGTCGGCGGGCACCACGGGGGTGGGCATGGTGTCGTCGAAGCGCGGGACGGCCCGGGTGGAGCCGGTGTCCGGGCCTCCGTGACCGCCCCGGCCGACCGCCGGGTCGAGGGTGGAGACGGACGACTCGCGCACGGCCTGGAGGAGGCCGGTCGCGCCCGGTGCGGACTTCCCGCTCCACACGACGGGGCGACGGCGCGGTCCGCCGGCCCCGGACAGGGCTGCGGTGCGGGCGCCGGCGCCGAACTTCGGCTGCGGGGCCGGCGCGAGCCGCACACGGAAGCTGGCGTGGTTCACGATCACCTGGGCGGGATCGGAATCCACCTTGACCATGCTCAACGCGGGCTGATCGTCGAACCCCGGCCGGGGCGTTCTGGTGTCCACACTCATCTAACCGAGTGATCTGGGTTTAGGACACTGCCTTGACGGATCGCAAATGTCCGAGACCCGTCAAGATCAACGCCGACCGGGCCGAGCCCGGCCGGCGCCCGACGCGGCAGGTCACGCCATGCGTCGCCGCGCCGCCTCGTACAGCACGACGCCCGCCGCTACACCGGCGTTCAGCGACTCGGCGCCGCCCGGCATCGGGATGCGGACGAGGAAGTCGCAGGTCTCGCCGACCAGGCGGGACAGGCCCTTGCCCTCGGAGCCGACGACGATGACGACCGGGCCGCCCAGCTCCTCCAGCTCGTGCACCTCGCGGTCACCGTCGGCGGCGAGGCCGACGACCGTGACGCCGGCCTTCTGGTACGCCTCAAGGCAGCGCGTCAGGTTGGTGGCGCGGGCGACGGGCGTACGGGCGGCGGTGCCGGCCGAGGTCTTCCACGCACCGGCGGTCATGCCGGCGGCGCGGCGCTCGGGGACGACGACGCCGTGGCCGCCGAAGGCGGAGACGGAGCGGACGACGGCGCCGAGGTTACGCGGGTCGGTGACGCCGTCGAGGGCGACGATCAGCGGGTCCTCGTGGTCGTCGAAGGCGGCCGCGACCAGGTCCTCGGGGTGCGCGTACTCGTACGGCGGGACCTGGAGGACGAGGCCCTGGTGGTTGAGGCCGTTCGTCATCCGGTCGAGCTCGGGGCGCGGCGCCTCCATGATGTTGATGTTGCCGCGGCCGGTGGCGAGGTTCAGGGCCTCGCGCACGCGCTCGTCGTTGTCGATGAACTGCTGCACGTACAGCGTCGAGGCGGGCACGCCGTCGCGCAGGGCCTCGAAGACCGGGTTGCGGCCGACGACCATCTCGGACAGGCCCTTGCCGCCGCGGCGGGCGACGGGCTTGCGCTTGGCCACGTTCCTGGCCATCGCGTTGGAGACGCGGAACGCCTTGTGGCCCTTGCGGTTCTCGGCCTTGGGGGTCGGGCCCTTGCCTTCGAGGCCCTTGCGCCGCTGGCCACCGCTGCCGACCGTCGCACCCTTCTTGTTCGACGTGCGACGGTTCCTGCGCTGGCTGTTCCCGGCCATGACTACCTGTTTCCTCTGCTGACGTACAAAGTCTGTAAGTGAAGTGTGCCGCCCGGTGACCCGAGCGGCACGTCTTCTAACGGTTGCCCAGCGTCCAGCGGGGGCCGTCGGGGCTGTCCTCGATGGCGAGACCGGACTGGCTCAGCTGGTCGCGGATCGCGTCCGCCGTCGCCCAGTCCTTCCGCTCGCGGGCCGACTCGCGCTGCTGGAGCACGAGCCGTACGAGGGTGTCGACGACGCCGTGGAGCTCTTCGCCGCCACCCGTCTCCTCGGCCCAGTGCGGGTCGAGCGGGTCGAGGCCGAGGACGCCGAGCATGGCCCGGACCTCGGCGAGGCGGGCGATGGCCTCGTCCTTGTCGTCCGCGGCGAGGGCGCTGTTGCCCTGGCGGACGGTGGTGTGGATGATCGCGAGCGCGTGCGGCACGCCCAGGTCGTCGTCCATGGCCTCGGCGAAGGCCGGCGGCACCTCGGCGGCGGGGGCGACGGTCGTCCCGGCCTTCTCGGTGGCGCGCTGGACGAAGCCCTCGATGCGGCCGAACGCCGATTCGGCCTCGCGCAGGGCGTCCTCGCTGTACTCGATCATCGAGCGGTAGTGCGGGGTGCCCAGGTAGTAGCGGAGGACGATCGGGCGCCAGTTCTTCACCATCTCGGACACCAGCACGCTGTTGCCGAGCGACTTCGACATCTTCTCGCCGCTCATGGTGACCCAGGCGTTGTGCACCCAGTACTGGGCGAAGGAGTCGCCGAAGGCCTTGGCCTGGGCGATCTCGTTCTCGTGGTGCGGGAAGATCAGGTCGAGGCCGCCGCCGTGGATGTCGAAGGCGGAGCCCAGGTACTTGTGGGCCATGGCCGAGCACTCCAGGTGCCAGCCGGGGCGGCCGCGGCCCCAGGGGGTCTCCCAGTCGGGCTCGCCCGGCTTGGTCGCCTTCCACATCGCGAAGTCGCGGGGGTCGCGCTTGCCGGTGATGCCGTCCTCGGAGGGCTGGCGCAGGTCGTCGATGTCCTGGTTGGACAGCTCCAGGTACCCCGGGAAGGAGCGCACGTCGAAGTAGACGCTGCCGTCGGCCTCGTACGCGTGACCGCGCTCGATGAGGCCGCGCATCATCTCGATCATCTCGGGGACGTGCCCGGTGGCGCGCGGCTCGTAGGTGGGCGGCAGGCAACCGAGGGCCTCGTAGCCCGAGTTGAACGCGCGCTCGTTCTCGAAGCCGATGGACCACCAGGGGCGGCCCTGCTCGGCACCCTTGGTGATGATCTTGTCGTCGATGTCGGTGACGTTGCGGATGAACGTGACGTCGTAGCCGCGGTACGCGAACCAGCGGCGCATGATGTCGAAGTTCAGCCCCGACCGGATGTGGCCGATGTGCGGGGCCGCCTGGACGGTGGCACCACAGAGGTAGATCGAGACGCAGCCCGGCGTGAGCGGGGTGAAGTCACGGATCTGCCGGGCGTTGGTGTCGTACAGGCGAATAGTCACCACTCCAGGGTAGTGGGCGTGTGGTAGTGCCCCGATACCCGATCCGCGTCTCCGATGACGTTTTTCACCCGGTACCGGGGCCTGCCGGCCCTTCAGGAGCCCCCGGGGGCTCGCCCGGCCGCAGTCCGGACGGCGTCTAGCCCGCTTCCGTCCGGTAGACGAGGGCGGTCGCGAGTGCCGCGAGGCCCTCGGCGCGACCGGTGAGTCCGAGCCCGTCCGTGGTCGTGCCGGAGACGGAGACCGGCGCGCCGGCCGCCTCGCCCAGCGCCTTCTGGGCCTCCTCGCGGCGCTTGCCGACCTTGGGGCGTACGCCGATGACCTGGACGGCGATGTTGCCGATCTCGTATCCCTCGGCGCGGACGATCCGGGCGGCCTCGGCGAGCAGGGTGACGCCGGAGGCGCCGGACCACTCGGGGCGGGAGGTGCCGAAGTGGGCACCGAGGTCGCCGATGCCGGCGGCGGAGAAGAGGGCGTCGCAGGCGGCGTGGGCGGCGACGTCGCCGTCGGAGTGCCCGGCGAGGCCGTACTCCTCACCCTCCCAGAGGAGGCCGGCGCACCAGAGTTCGCGGCCCTTCTCGAAGGCGTGGACGTCGGTGCCGATGCCGGTGCGGGGGATCAGCGGGAGCTGGGGGGTCGGCTCAGAAGCCATCGTTGGCCCTCCTGCGGGCGAGTACGGCCTCGGCGAGGACGAGGTCGAGGGGGCGGGTCACCTTGAAGGCCTCTTCGTGGCCGGGCACGACGACGACGGGCGCGCCGAGCCGCTCGACCATGCCGGCGTCGTCGGTGGCGCCGTCACCGGTGAGGGCGATGGTGGCGTGGGCGTTGACGAGGGTGTCGTGGTCGAAGCCCTGCGGGGTCTGGACGGCGCGGAGCCGGGCCCGGACCGGGGTGGCGACGACCTGCTCGGGGTCGCCCGGCTTCTCGGCCGGCTCGACCTCCTTGACGGTGTCCGCGAGGGGCAGCGCGGGGACGACGGCGACGGCCCCGTCCCGTACGGCCTCGATGACGGCGTCCACGGTGTCGACGGGGACGAGCGGGCGGGCCGCGTCGTGGACGAGGACGGTGGTGACGCCCTCGGGGAGCGCCTGGAGACCGAGGTGCACGGACTCCTGGCGGGTGTCTCCGCCGGGGACGACGAGGTAGTCGGTCCGCTCGGGGAGGGCATGGGTGTCGAGGAGGTTCTTGACCTCGGCAGCCCCGTCGGAAGGGGCGACCACGACGACCAGCTGGACCGCGCGGGAGGCGGCCATCGCGCGGACGGCGTGGATGAGCATGGGGGTGCCGTTCAGCGCGCGCAGCGCCTTGGGGGCGCCCGGACCGAGGCGTACGCCCCGTCCGGCCGCCGGGATCACCACAGCGGTACGAGGAGGACGCGCATCGTCTGACATCGGTTGCACTCCGGCAGGTTTGTTTCCGCGGCCGACATGGGTATGGCCTCACCGTGCCGGACGCTCAGCCTTGACCGGGCCCTTTCCGTGACGACGGTCGAGGCTGTGTTGCCCGAGCACAGGGGTTCGGACGTGAGGAAGCAAGAGGGGGACGGGGACGTACGTAGGAGCATGCGTACGGGGCGTACGCGTACGTGACCATACATACGTACATGAATATGCCGCAGCGCCCGGCAGCTGCACTGTGTGGATCACAGTGCGCCAACGGGCACCACGGCATCATTTCACTTGGTAGCGCGCTCGGATGTCGTCAGAGCACGCTCAGGACGCGAGGACCTCGTCGAGGAGAGCCTCGGCCTTGTCCTCGTTCGTGTTCTCCGCGAGGGCCAGCTCGCTGACCAGGATCTGCCGAGCCTTGGCGAGCATGCGCTTCTCACCGGCGGAGAGACCGCGCTCGCGCTCGCGCCGCCACAGGTCGCGGACTACTTCGGCGACCTTGATGACATCGCCGGAGGCGAGCTTCTCGAGATTTGCCTTGTAGCGACGGGACCAGTTCGTCGGCTCTTCTGCGTACGGTGCGCGCAGCACCTCGAAGACCCGGTCCAGCCCGTCCTGACCGACCACGTCGCGAACACCGACGAACTCCGCATTGTCCGCCGGCACACGAACAGTCAGGTCGCCCTGCGCGACCTTGAGCACCAAGTAGGTCTTGTCCACGCCTTTGATCTGGCGAGTTTCGATGGCCTCGATCAGCGCGGCCCCGTGATGGGGATAGACCACGGTGTCGCCAACCTTGAACGTCATGTGACAGGTACCCCTTCCGTGGCTATCCAGGGTAACACGGATACGGCTTCTTCTGAATGGCGTTTTCGCAGGTCAGGGCATATCTCGGGGCTTGACAACAGCAACACGAACGTGCTGCGGAGGGCTTCCGGAAGGCGGTATTCGCAGGTCGGAGCGGCTGCGTCGACGGAGAGAAACGCGCACACTACACCCACCCGGAGACTCCCACAGGTGGGGCGATGTCCCGTTTTGTCTGGTTCGGAGTGGCCTTCTTCCCCTACTCCGTTCGAGGATCGTCCACCCGTACGGATGCATCGCGGGGTGTTTCCGTAATTGATCAGCCGAGCCGGGTCCGGGATTTTCCGGAGGCGCGGCTCCGGGGAATGCGCGGGGCGCCTCGAATTGATCAAGGCGGTTATGTGAACAACAGGTCAATGGGTCGTGATCCAGCCACATCGGCCGAGCTCCGTCGCTGCGGTCCGCGGGACCGCCGGAGAGCCCCGGAGACGCCCGCGACCGCTTAGGGGCGGGTCGAGTGCGGGACGGAGAGTAGGGCTCGGTAACCTGAGCGCGCTGACACACCTTTAGCTGGACCTTGGTTCCGCAGCCTGTCCATTGCCCGTCCGTACGTCATAGGAGATGCCGCCGCCGTGAGCCGCAGCCTTCGACGCGGCGCCCTCGCCGCCACCGCCATCGTGTTCTCCATCGCCGCGCTGTCCGCCTGTGGTGCGGGCAACGACGCGCAGACGCTCGGCGTCCGGCCGGACAACGCCGCCGTCACCGTGGACGACGTCAAGATCCAGAACGCGCTGGTCATCACCCAGCCCGCGCGTGGCGTCAAGGGTCCCGCCGCGGTCTCCGCCACCGTCTTCAACAACGGTCGCCTGCCGCAGACCATCGACTCCATCAGCCTGCCGGGCAGCCGCGCCCTGGTGAAGCTGAAGGCGGCCGAGGGCACCGGCCCGATCACCGTCCCGGCCGGCGGCTCCGTCGTCATCGGCGGCGAGGGCAACGCCTCCGCCATCATCGAGAACGGCGCCGAGGCCGCCCGCGACGGCGACGCGCAGCAGGTCGTCTTCAAGCTGAGCCGGACCGGCGACGTGAGCCTGAACGCCTTCGTCGTCCCGGCCACGAGCTACTTCAAGGACTTCGGCCCGACCGTGATCCCGGCTCCCCCGGGCACCGAGCCCTCCGCCACCGCGACGCCCTCGGGCGAGGCGGAGCACGGCACCGAGGCCTCCGCCGAGCCGACGGGCATCGCGTCCGGCGAGCCCTCGGGCGAGGCGAGCCACGCGGCCGGTCACTGACCGCACGTACGACGTGAAGGGCGCCCTCCCCGGCCGGGGAGGGCGCCCTTCACGTATGCATGGAGTGCGCGGCCGGAAAGCCGTGCCCGCACGACGGCCCGGCCTCACGGCCGGGGCCCGCGGGCTCCGTGACCTCGCAGCCGAGGGCCACGGCCCGGCTCGCAGCCGGGTTCTACGGCTCGAACTTGTAGCCCAGGCCGCGGACCGTGACCAGGTAGCGCGGGGCGCCCGGGTCCGGCTCGATCTTGGCGCGGAGGCGCTTCACGTGGACGTCGAGGGTCTTGGTGTCGCCCACGTAGTCCGCGCCCCACACCCGGTCGATGAGCTGCATACGGGTCAGCACGCGGCCCGCGTTGCGCAGCAGCATCTCCAGGAGGTCGAACTCCTTCAGCGGCAGGTCGACCTTGCCGCCCGCGACCGTCACCACGTGGCGGTCGACGTCCATCCGGACCGGGCCGGCCTCCAGGGCCGCCGGGGTGACCTCCTCCGGCTCCCCGCGGCGCCGCAGCACCGCGCGGATGCGGGCGACCAGCTCCCGCGAGGAGAAGGGCTTCGTCACGTAGTCGTCGGCTCCTATCTCCAGCCCGACGACCTTGTCGATCTCGCTGTCCTTGGCGGTCACCATGATGACCGGGACGTTCGAGCGGCCGCGCAGCTGACGGCACACCTCGGTACCGGGGAGCCCCGGAAGCATCAGGTCGAGGAGGACGAGGTCGGCCCCGTTGCGCTCGAACTCGTCGAGGCCGTCGGGCCCGGTCGCCGCAACGGCGACCTCGAAGCCCTCCTTGCGAAGCATGTAGGACAGGGCGTCGCTGAAGGATTCCTCATCCTCGACGACGAGCACTCGGGTCACGGAAGGACCTCCGGGGCAGGAAGCGGTTCGGTCATGAGATCAGGGGTGGGGGAGGCGGGCCGGCGATCCCGTACGGCGCCCGCCTCGGGCAGCCGCAGGGTGAAGGTGGAGCCCTGGCCCTCGGTGCTCCAGACGGTGACCTCTCCGCCGTGGGAGGCCGCCACGTGCTTGACGATGGCCAGTCCGAGTCCCGTACCGCCGGTGGCACGGGAACGGGCCGGGTCGACCCGGTAGAAGCGCTCGAAGACGCGCTCCTTGTCCTTGTCGGGGATGCCGATGCCCTGGTCGGTGACGGCTATCTCGATCAGGTCGCCGGCCGGGGCGGCCACGCGGCGGGCGGCGATGCCCACCCGCGTACGGGCCGGTGAGTAGTTGACCGCGTTCTCGACGAGGTTGCCGAGGGCGGCGGCGAGCTGGCCGCGGCTCCCCCAGACCCGCAGAGCGGCGTCGCCGCCGGAGACCATGGTGATCTGCTTGGTGGAGGCGGTGTGCCGGGAGCGGTCGATCGCCTCGGCGACCAGCTCGTCCACGGACACCGGCTCGGAGTCCTCCAGCGGGTCGTCGTTCTGCACGCGGGAGAGGTCGATCAGCTCCTGTACGAGGTTGGTGAGGCGGGTCGCCTCTATCTGCATGCGGCCGGCGAAACGGGTGACCGCCTCGGGGTCGTCCGAGGCGTCCATGACCGCCTCGGAGAGCAGGGAGAGCGCCCCCGTGGGCGTCTTGAGCTCATGGCTCACATTGGCGACGAAGTCGCGCCGTACCGCTTCGATGCGACGGGCCTCGGTGAGGTCCTCGACCAGCAGCAGCACGAGGCGCGAGCCCAGCGGGGCGACCCGGGCGGAGACGGCGAGGGCCTCGCCGCGTCCGGTGCCGCGCCGGGCGAGGTCCAGCTCGACCTGCCGTATCTCTCCGTCGCGGCGGGTGTCGCGGGCCATGTTGAGCATCGGCTCCACGGCCAGCTTCCCGCCCCGGACCAGGCCGAGTGCGTACGCCGCCGAGCTGGCCTTCACCACGGAGTCGCTCTCGTCGAGCACGACCGCGGAGGAGCGCAGCACGGACAGCACGGTGTCGACGCCGGGCGGGAGCACGGCGTCGGTGTGCAAGGAGGTTCGGGTGGGTCTCGCCTGGTCGCGCTCGCTCCAGCGGAACGCCAGCATGGCGATCACGCCGGTGCACACGCCGGCGATCGCGGCCAATGCGGCGACCGCCGCGTTCACGTCCATGCCTCAAGGTTATGCGGGCCGACGGACACTCTCCCAGCCGTCCGAGTGGCTGCTCGAACACTCGTCGCCCAGAGTTCACCGTGAAGACCGGGCCGGTTCACTTGTCCTGGGAGGGGCGGTGGCGTACGTAGCCCAGAGTTCACCTGGGGGACGGAGGTGGTTCATGTGTGGGGGTGGAACCGGACGCGTACAGGGCCGAACGTGGGAGCGTGGGGGTCCGAAGCCCCACCCGGACCCCGGAGCATTGCGTAGAGAGGGACATCCATGCGGGACGCGTACCACGAGGAACTTGACTCGATCGGCGAGGGCCTGGTCGAGATGGCCCGACTCGTCGGGTCGGCGATCGGGCGCGCCACGACGGCGATGCTCGACGCGGATCTGAAGCTCGCGGAGAGCGTGATCGCCGCGGACCAGAAGGTCGACGACCTCCAGCACGACCTGGAGGCGCGTGCGATAGCACTGCTCGCCCGGCAGCAGCCGGTGGCGACGGACCTGCGCATCGTGGTGACCTCGCTGCGCATGAGCGCCGACCTGGAGCGCTCGGGCGACCTGGCGCAGCACGTCGCGAAGCTGGCGCGGCTGCGGTTCCCCGACACGGCGGTGCCGCGGGACCTGCACGCGACCATCCTGGAGATGGGGCAGCTGGCGCAGCGCCTGATGGCCAAGGCGGCGGAGGTCATCATCACGAAGGACGTCGACCTGGCGCTCCAGCTGGAGCAGGACGACGACGAGATGGACCTGCTGCACCGGACGCTGTTCCAGCACCTGATCGACGACCGCTGGAAGCACGGCATCGAGACGGCGGTCGACGTGACGCTGCTCGGCCGCTACTACGAGCGGTTCGCGGACCACGCGGTGTCGGTGGCGAAGCGGGTCGTGTACCTGGTGACGGGTGAGCACGCGGACGAGCTGCAGGCGGCGGACGCGCCGGTGGAGGGCGCGTAGTTCCGCGGGTGCGGGGGCGCGCGGGGCGTGCCGGAGGGCGCACGGGCGCGAGGAACTCCCGTGCGCCGTTGATGCGCCCGGCCGACTGGGCATGCACTGGGGAGAGACGACTCCGCGTCTCGTAAGGGAGGGATCCCCATGTCCGATTCGCCCATCACGACGGACTCCACGCCGGAAGCGCCCCGCGAGGCGGTGCGCCTGCCCCTGCTGGGTGCCTGCGGGTGCGGCTCGGGCTGCGGCTGCGGCTGCCAGTCGGGGTCGCCGTGCCAGTGCGGTGGCTGCTCGGGCTGAACGGTGAGGGGCGGGATGCGGCGGTCGCCGCGTCCCGCCCCCTTCCCCTTCTCTGTGCCGAGTGCGTTCTACAGGTCGAGTACGCCGACGGTCTGGTCTCCGCTGGTCTCGCCGGTCGTACGGAAGCCGAGCCGACGGTAGAAGGCGCCGGGGCCGTCCTCGCCGGGTTCCCAGGTGACGTAGAACCGCTGTTCACCGCGCCGCAGCAGTTCCTCGCGGACGGCGTCGACGGCGAAGCGCCCGTACCCCTTGCCCTGGGCGTCGGCGGAGATGTTGAGCCGCCAGAGACCGCTGCGGTGGTCGTTGGGGTCCTTCTTCTCGTTCCACTGGATGTCGAGGAAGGCCATCAGGAAGCCGACGAGCCGGTCGCCGTCGAAGATGAGCCGCGGCCAGGCGGTGTCGCCGTAGGCGTAGGCCTCGGCGAGGGAGCGGACGACAGGGGCGACGTTCCGCTCCTGGTGGGGGTGGACGCGCAGGGCGAGGGCGGCGTCGATGGTGGCGGGGGTGACCGGTTCCAGACGGAGTGACGTGCTCATGGCCTGGACGGTAGCCAGTCGGCGGGGCCGGCGCCGATGAATATCGGACGCCGGCCTGCCGTGCCCGTGGCGAGCGGTCGGGGTCGAACGGGCGAAGTGTCTTTCTGTCCCTACTGTCCTCTTACTGTCCGCGCTGCTGCCCGCCCTAGCGGACGAAGACCACCGAGCGGAGCTTGAGGCGGTCGGAGGCCGGGCGGCCGTGGGGGCGCAGCGTCCAGGAGTCGCCCGTGCAGTCGGGCCCGGTGAAGACGAGCGCGTACTCGTCGGTGTCGTTGTGCGGGGCGAAGGCAGGCTCGGAGGAGCCGGGGTCGGCGGCCTCGGCGAGCGTGATGCACACGTCGCTCGCCGGGTCGTGGAGCGTGATCCACTGCCGGTCGCCGCTGAAGCCGACGAACTGGTAGCTGAAGTCGCCGGTGGTGGCGTGGGCGGGGGCGGCCAGGGTGGCGGTGAGGGCGAGGGCGCCGCAGACGGCGGCGACGGAGTGGCGGAGACGCACGAGGGTTCTCGTTTCGGTGGTTCGGCGGGCCGGTGGTTCGGGGGCGGCTACGGGAACGACCGAGGTCACCCGCCTCCACCTCCCCCTCACCTCTAGCCCCCTCCCCCACCGCGCACGCGGCGCATCGCAGCCGGAAGGTTTCGCCCTCACCCGTCCGGCCGAAGCGACGCCGGGGTTACGGCGTGAACACCTGCTCAAGGCGGTGGATGGCGCCGTCGTCGCCGACCGTGTAGCGGAAGACCAGGCCCGAGTCGGGGTGGGCGTCGACCCAGTCGATCAGCTCCTGTACCCCGATCCGCCGGTTCTCGGTGCTGGTGACGACGGGGTTGGTGACGGTGACGTACGCGGCCTGGTCGAGGGCCCAGCGGCTCTCCTCGCCGGTGACGACGAAGGGAGCGCCGTCGCTGTCCGGGGAGCCGCAGCCCCAGGCGCCGTGCTGGAGGACGAGGTTGACCTTGCCGGTGCTGCCGTCGAGCTCCTCGATCCGGTAGAGCGCGATCTCGTCGGGGTCGACGTCGTCGGGCCCGGGCGTCGCGTCGACGCAGTCGGGGACGGGGGCGGCGGTCTTGGTCTTGGACTTGGCCTTGGACCTGGGCGCGGAGGACTTCTTCCCGGCGGGCTTGGTGACCCCGGTGGTGGCGGGCTTCTTGACGGCCGGAGCGACGGTCGGACCGGCATCACCGGCATCACCGGCGGAGTCGGCGGAGCCGGGAGCGGCGGTGGCGGCGGGGGCGGTACGGGGTGCGCCGGAGGCGGAGGCGCCGCCCTGGCATCCGGTGAGCACGGCGGCCAGCGCGACGGCGGCGAGTGCGACGGCGGCGGGTCTGAGACGACGGTCGGCGTTCATCGAGAAGTCCCCCTCTTCAACGGGCGGCCACCCACGCGACCACCCCCTGCCCGGAACGTAGCAACGCCGCGCCCCCGGCCACAGGACCCAGCCCCTCGATGTCACAGACCTGGTACGCCGCCAGAACACCCGCGGCACAACACCGCAGACGAACGCCCGCACGGGCACACGAAGAGGCCCCCGTCCCCGGGGGAAACCACGGGGACGGGGGCCTGCTCGTGCGTCAGGGGTGCGTCAGGGGGTACGTCAGGGCTACTTCTTGCCCTGGTTCTTGACCGCCTCGATGGCCGCCGCCGCGGCCTCCGGGTCGAGGTACGTGCCGCCCGGGTTCAGGGGCTTGAAGTTCTCGTCCAGTTCGTACGCGAGCGGGATGCCCGTCGGGATGTTGAGGCCCGCGATGTCCGCGTCCGAGATGCCGTCCAGGTGCTTCACCAGGGCGCGGAGGCTGTTGCCGTGGGCGGCGACCAGGACCGTGCGGCCGGCCAGGAGGTCCGGGACGATGTTGTCGTACCAGTAGGGGAGCATCCGCTCGACGACGTCCTTGAGGCACTCGGTCCGCGGGCGCAGCTCCGGCGGGATCGTCGCGTAGCGGGCGTCGCGCGCCTGCGAGTACTCGCTGTCGTCCGAGAGCGCCGGCGGCGGGGTGTCGTACGAGCGGCGCCACAGCATGAACTGCTCCTCGCCGAACTCGGCGAGCGTCTGCGCCTTGTCCTTGCCCTGGAGCGCGCCGTAGTGGCGCTCGTTCAGGCGCCAGGAGCGGTTGACCGGGATCCAGTGGCGGTCCGCGGACTCCAGCGCGAGCTGGGCGGTGCGGATCGCGCGCTTCTGGAGGGAGGTGTGCAGCACGTCGGGCAGCAGACCGGCGTCCTTGAGCAGCTCGCCGCCGCGCGTCGCCTCCTTCTCACCCTTCGCGGTGAGGTTCACGTCCACCCAACCGGTGAACAGATTCTTCTCGTTCCACTCGCTCTCGCCGTGGCGGAGGAGGATCAGCTTGTACGGTGCGTCGGCCATGCGTACGAGCCTAATGGACCTCTGACGATTGACGCGCGCCGTCAATTCGCTGGCGTCCGGCACCTGAGATGCGTAAGTTACGACTGCCGTTAGTGGGACTTACATCTTCAGGGGGCCGCCACACATGTCCATCGACTCGCTCAGACGATCAGCACGCGAGACGGTTTCCGGGCTCCCGCAGGGCTTCTGGTGGCTCTGGCTGTCGACCCTGGTCAACAGGACCGGCGCCTTCGTCCTGACGTTCCTCTCCCTCTATCTGACGGTCGAGCTCGGACACTCCGCCTGGTTCGCCGGTCTCGTCGTCGCCCTCCACGGCCTCGGCGGCGTCGCGGGCTCCCCGCTCGGCGGCGCGCTCACCGACCGCTGGGGCCGCCGCCCCACCATGATCACCATGCACCTCGCGGCCGCCGCCTGCGCCGCCGCCCTCGCCGTCGTCACCAGCGCCTGGGCCATCGCGACCGCCGTCCTCCTCATGGGCGTCGCCATGCAGGCCGTCCGCCCCTCCATCAACGCCACCATCGCCGACATGGTCCCCGCCCACGAGGTGCGCCGGGCGTACTCCCTCAACTACTGGGCCCTCAACCTCGGCTTCGCCATCGCCTCCATCGGCGGCGGCGCCGCGATCTTCCTCGGCTACCGCACCCTCTTCGTCGTCGACGCCGTCGCCACCACCCTCTGCGCGGTCATCGTCTTCCTCCGGCTCCCCGAGACCCGCCCCGAGGCCCGCACCGACAAGGCCGGCGCACCCGTCGTCGAGGCGAAGGTGAGCATGCTCACCGTGCTGCGCGACGCCCCCTTCCGCACCCTCGTCCTGCTCAACCTCTTCGTCTGCCTCGTCTTCACCGCCCCCTGGATCGGCCTGCCGCTCACCATGGCGGACAAGGGCCTCTCCCCCTCCTCGTACGGCGTCGTCATCGCCGTCAACGGCATCGTGATCGTCGGCTTCCAGCTGCTCGTCAACAAGCTGACCGACAAGCGCTCCCCCGTCGTCCTGCTCACCCTCTCCTCCCTCCTCTTCGCCCTCGGCACCGGCGCCACCGCCCTCGCGGGCTCCTCCGTGGTGGCCTTCGCCGCGACCGTCGTCGTCTGGACCGTCGGCGAGATGATCCACGTCCCCACCAACGCCGCCGCCACCGCCCGGCTCGCCCCCGAGCACGCCCGCGGCCGCTACCAGGGCGTCATGGGCATGTCCTGGGCCGTCGCCGGGTTCGTCGCCCCGATCGGCGCGGGCGCGATCGTCGGAGGCCCGGGCCCGACCGTCCTCTGGGCGGCGACCTTCGCGATCGGCGTCATCGCCGCCGTCGGGTACTCCATCCGGCTGCGGAAGGCCCTCTGCGAGGAGCCCGAGGAAGACGTGGTCACCGTCGGCACCACCGGCACCACCGGCACCGAGCAGCCCGCGCCCGTCAGCGCCTGAGGGCGCGCTGCGCCTCGTACAGGTTCCCCGGCCGTACCGATCCCGGGCTTCCGTACGCCTCCACGCGCGCGTGGAGGTCGCCCCGGAAGTCCGGGACATCGGTCTGGTCGAAATCGCGGACCTCGCTGATGCCCACCGTCGCGCTGTACGGCGCGACGGTGTCGATCTTCACCAGGCCCGCCCGGCCATTGGTGACCGTCACGTTCCAGTGGGCGAACCGGGCCCCGTACAGCGGGCCCGCAGAACCGTCGCCGCCGTGCCGGCCGTTGTTCTCCACCGTGATCTCCGTCCGTACGTTCGCGAACGGCATGCCCCGGTGGGTGTCGAAGGTGCCCATCTCCATCACCCCGCGCGACCAGACGTTGTGGCTGGACAGGCCCTCGACGTTGATGCCGTGCAGCTGGGTACCGGCCGGGGCCGGGACCGTCCGGGCGGCGATGCGGAAGTCCTCGACCAGGTTGTCGTGCGCGCCCTCCCGGCAGAAGTACGGGTGGTGCGAGCCGCGCCCCTCCACCCGCGTCCGGCGCAGGGTGCAGGCGGAGGCGGCGACGAGGCCGAAGCCGTTGTCGACGTGCCGGACCACCACGTCCTCCGCCCAGCAGTCGTACGCGCACTGGAAGACGACCCCGTTGTAGCCCTGGTCGAGCAGATGGGGTGACTGCGGGGTCTCGACGGCCTCCAGGGTCAGCCCGACGACCCCCGAGTGGGTGAGCGGCGCCACCCCTGAGACGAGTCGGGGGTCCCACTCGGGGCGTACGTCGAGGGGGAGCGGGCGTTCCAGGGTGACCCTCCCGCCCCGTACGTCGGTGATCCGCACGGGCCACTCGTAGGGGACGTAGCTGGTCAGCTTCGTCTTGTCGTCCCAGGCGTACGCCTCCGGGCCCGGGCCGCCGCCCGCCATGTGCTCCAGGAGGGTGTGCCCGGCGTCGTCGGCCAGCCGGAGGACGACCAGTCGACCGCGCGTCAGGGCGGAGGGGTCCTCGACGGTCACCGAGCGGTCGCCCCTGCGGGCCGGGCGGACGGCGGTGAGCGTGGTCCACTCGTCGCGCCGGTTGCCGGTCCAGCCCTCGAAGGGCCAGGCCCGGTCCCGTACCGCGGCCACCAGGGAGGCGTGCCGGGCCTGCGGCGACAGCCAGATCAGGCCGCCGGCCCACGACCAGGACGACTTGTCGCCGCCGTACCGCGACCCGTACGGGCCGATCAGTTCCGTGAGGCTGCGGGTGGCGATCAGGGTCGTACGGCCGGAGCCCGCGCCCCGCAGGACGACACCGCTGTGGCCGATCCGGAGGTAGTCGTCGATCCGGTACGTGCCCGGCGGCAGGAGGACCGTGCCGCCGCCGCGCTCCCCGGCCGCGGCGAGGGCCCGGTTGATCGCGGGGGCGGAGTCGCCGGAGCCGTCGGGGGTCGCCCCGTAGGTGACGGCGTTCGCGACGACGGGCGGACGGGGCGAGCGGCGGGCACCCGCGTGGGCGCCGGCCCGGCCCACGTAGGGGATCTGAGGGTGGGTGTAGGGGGCCGCCTCGAACTCCCGCCAGAGGGGCGTGGGGTGAGGGGGGCCGGCGGGGAGGGTGAAACCGGTCGTGCCCGCCGCTCCCGCCACCGCCGCCGCACCGCCGACGAACTGCCTTCTGCTGAGTGCCATGAACCTGAGCCCTTTCACATGTATGAACGGTGTTCAGATCTGCGTTGGGCGAGAGCATGACAGCAGAAGCCCCCTGCGGGAAGGGACCGGGAAGAGGGGAGAGTGAAGAGGAGGAAGCAGGGGGAAGAGGAGACCGGGAAAGGTCAGTCGCCGAGCTGCCCCGACGGCTTCTCCGACGGCTTCTGGGTCAGGTTCTTGAACGCGTCGAGGTTCCGCGTCGACTCGCCGCGCGAGACCCGCCACTCGTACTCGCGCCGGATCGCCGACGCGAACCCCAGCTCCAGGAGCGTGTTGAAGTCGCCGTCCGCCGCCTCCAGGACCGAGCCGAGCAGCCGGTCCAGTTCCTCGGGCGTGACGGCGGAGAGCGGGAGCTTGCCGGCGAGGTAGACGTCGCCGAGGCCGTCGACCGCGTAACCCACCCCGTACAGCTTGAGGTTGCGTTCGAGCAGCCAGCGGTGGACGCCCGCCTCGTTCTCGTCCGGGTGGCGGATGACGAAGGCGTTGAGGGAGAGGGAGTGGCGGCCCGCCCGGAGCGACAGCGTGGTGAACAGCTTGCGCGTGCCCGGGAGCTTCACGACGTACGAGCCGGGCTCCGGGGACTCCCAGTCCAGCTCCGCGTCGTTGAAGGTGTCCTCGATGATCCGCCGAACGTCCTCAGCCATGGTGGGAGCGTACGCGACGGCGGTTCTCGCGCAGCCGGTGGTCGTGCATGGCGGCCGTGTACACGTCCGCCGTCCCCGAGGCCGCCGTGTCCCAGCCGAAGGACCCCGCGTGCAGGGCCGCCGCCGCGCCCATCCGGTCCACGAGCGAGGGGTTCGCCACGAACCGGCCCAGCGCGCGGGCGTAGTCCGCCGGGTCGTGCCCCTGGACGAGGAAGCCGGTCGTGTCGTCCCGTACGGCCACGGGCAGACCGCCGACCGAGGCCGCCACCACCGGGGTGCCGGCCGCCTGCGCCTCGATGGCGACCAGGCCGAAGGACTCGCTGTACGAGGGCATGACGAGGACGCTCGCCGCGCGGAACCAGTCCGCGAGCCGGTCCTGGCCGACCGGCGGGTGGAAGCGCACGACGTCCGCGATGCCGAGCCGGGCGGCCAGCTTCTGCAGCCCCTCCGGCTTCGCGAGACCGCTGCCGCTCGGGCCGCCGACCACCGGCACGACCATGCGCGAGCGCAGCGACGGGTCCTGGTCGACGAGCAGCGCGGCGGCCCGGAGCAGGATGTCCGGCGCCTTCAGCGGCTGTATGCGGCCGGCGAAGACCGGGATGAAGGCGTCCTGCGGCAGCCCGAGCCGGGCACGGGCGGCGGCGCGGCCGTCGGCCGGACGGAAGCGGTCCAGGTTCACGCCCGGGTGGACGACCGCGACCTTGCCGGGGTCGGCCTCGTAGAAACGGGCCAGCTCGTCGGCCTCCTCGGCCGTGTTCGCGATCAGCCGGTCGGCGGCGGAGACGATCTGCGTCTCCCCGATCACCCGGGCCGCGGGCTCGGGGGTGTCGCCCTCGGCGAGCGCCGCGTTCTTGACCTTCGCCATGGTGTGCATGGCGTGGACGAGCGGGACGCCCCAGCGCTCGGCGGCGAGCCAGCCGACGTGGCCGGAGAGCCAGTAGTGGGAGTGGACGAGGTCGTAGTGGCCGGGGCGGTGGCCCGCCCACGCCTGCATCACGCCGTGCGTGAAGGCGCAGAGCTGCGCGGGCAGCTCCTCCTTGGCCAGGCCCTCGTAGGGGCCGGCGTCGACGTGCCGGACGAGGACGCCGGGGGTCAGCTCGACGACCGGGGGCAGGCCGCCGGTGGTGGCCCTGGTGAAGATCTCGACCTCGATGTCGATGGCGGCGAGTCGTCTCGCCAGCTCGACGATGTAGACGTTCATGCCGCCCGCGTCGCCCGTCCCCGGCTGGTGCAGTGGGGAGGTGTGGACGCTGAGCATGGCCACGCGGCGCGGGGTGCGGTTCCGGCCGGGGAGCCGGAGCCGGGCCGGAGCCGGATGCCGGTGCCGGGTTCCGGCGAACCGGGACACGTACTGGCTCACGTCGGCGGTCCTTCCGCTCGGGGCTGACACATGCCGGCCCTTCGGGGCCGGACACGTCGGCCTTGACATGTCGGGGCTGTGCTCGGCGCCGCGGGCATGACGGCGGGAGGGCGTGGTGCGCCCTCCGGCCCGGTCAACACCGGAATGGGTCCTTTCATTTCCTTCACCGGTGTCGCTTTGCCAATTAATTACCGGGGTGCGCCGCCCCTCACCCCCACCCCGTAACCTTTTCGGCATGGCCCCGCGCACCACCCGCCCCGTCGGCAACCCGACCCGCGGGACCACCAACCCCAACCGGCTGCGCCGCATGGACCGCTGGATCGCCGCCGTCCACGGCCCCGCCCTGCGCCGCTCCCCCGAGCCGCCGCTCGCCGTGGACCTCGGATACGGGGCCGCCCCCTGGACCGCCGTCGAGCTCCTGGCCCGGCTGCGCACCGCCGAACCCCGTACCCGCCTCTACGGGATCGAGATCGAACCCGCACGGGTCGAGGCCGCGAAGCCCTACGAGCACGAGGGCCTCTCCTTCCTGCACGGCGGCTTCGAGGTCCCGGTACCCGGCAGGGTCACCCTGATCCGGGCCGCGAACGTGCTGCGCCAGTACGACGAGGAGCAGGTCACGGCCGTCTGGCGGCGACTGTGCGGGCGGCTCGCGCCCGGCGGACTGCTCGTCGAGGGGACCTGCGACGAGATCGGACGCCGGCACGTGTGGGTGGCGCTCGACGCGGACGGGCCCCGGACGGTGACCTTCGCGACCCGGCTCGGCTCGCTGGAACGCCCCTCCGACCTCGCGGAGCGGCTGCCGAAGGCGCTCATCCACCGCAACGTGCCGGGCGAGCCGGTGCACGCGTTCCTGCGGGACTTCGACCGGGCGTGGGCGGCGGCGGCCCCGTACGCCTCGCTCGGCGCGCGGCAGCGGTGGATCCGCTCCGTCCGCGACCTGGCGGCGGACTGGCCGCTCACGGACGGGCCCCGGCGGTGGCGCCAGGGCGAGGTGTCGGTGCGGTGGGAGGCGCTGGCGCCCCGATGAGGCTCCCCCGGCCCCCGCTCCCCGCCCCCTGACCCCCTCTTTCCCCAACTCCCGCTGAATTTCCCCTACGTCGGGAACGCCACGCGCGCACCACGCGTCCCCCGTGAGGGAAACAGGCCCGACAGGCCCCGGTTTCCCCTGTTGCTTTGCGGTTTCGCATGGCACTATCGCCAAGGTCACCGTCAAGTTACTGACGGTAAATCAGATCTGGTCACTCGAGGGGGAGCTCGTGAACCGACGCCGCCACGCCACCGCCGCGATCACCGTGATCTGCGCCCTGACCGTGCTGGCCTCTCCCGCACTGACCCTCCAGGCCTCCGCCGCACCCCTGCCGCCTCCCCCTCCGAAGAGGAGCCTGGAGGAGGTGCGCAAGGAGATCGAGGTCCTGTACCGGCAGGCCGCCGTCGCCACCGACGCGTACAACCTCGCGGAGGAGAAGACCAAGGAGCAGTCCGCGGAGATCGTCCGGGTCGCCCGGATGATCGTCGAGAGCCGCGAGAAGATCGAGGACCTCCAGGCCAGGGCCGGCGCCGCCGCCCGGGCCCAGTACCGCAACGGCGGGCTCCCCGACGGCGCGCAGCTCGTCCTCACCGACGACCCGCAGCTCTTCCTCGACACCGCGGGACGGCTCAAGGCCGGGGCGAAGGCCACCACGGACCTGCTCGGCGAAATGAACCGCACCCAGGCCCAGTTGGACGTGTACGCCAAGGACGCGGGCGTCAACTGGACCAAGCTGGAGGCCGCCCGCGTCCGGCAGGCCCAGGCCAAGAAGCAGATCAACGACAGGATCGACGCGGCGAAGAAGCTGGAGTCCACGCTCGCCGCCGAGGAGCGCGAGCGGCTGCGCCGCCTCGAGGAGCAGGCGCAGTACCGGGCCCAGACGACCTGGCTCGGCACGGGTGTCCTCGCCGGTCTGAAGGCCGACACGACGCCGGAGGCGAAGAAGGCGATCGAGTTCGCCACGGCCCAGATCGGCAAGCCGTACGGGTGGGGGGACGAGGGCCCGAGCTCGTTCGACTGCTCGGGACTGACCCAGAGCGCCTGGGGCGTGGCCGGCCGGCCGATCCCCCGCACCTCGCAGGAGCAGTGGCGCCTGCTGCCGCACGTGGAGATCAAGGACATGCGGCCGGGCGACCTGATCGTCTACTTCAAGGACGCGAGCCACATCGGGATGTACGTCGGCAACGGCGCGATCGTGCACGCCCCGCGCCCGGGGCGGAACGTGACGATCGCGGGCGCGGGCTCGATGGAGATCCTGGGGGTCGTCCGTCCGATGTGACGGGCGGGGGCGCCTGTCGCCGTACGGGCGGCTCGGGGTCGTTCCTCGTTACGGGTGGCTCGGGGGTCGTTACGGGCGGCTCGGGGTCGTCACTCGTTACGGGTGGCTCGGGGGTCGCTACGGGCCGCCGAGGCCGGGTGGTGTGACAAGCGCCCGGCCCGTACCCGCCCGGCGTGACGTTTCTCATTGCCTTCCGGGGGCCCTGCGGCCGCGTGACGGCAAGTACCTCCCCTTCCGCGGCATATGCCAAGCCCGGCGCGGGCGCCGGTCGGCCGATCACCATTCCGCTGCGCACCGCCCTACCGCTAGGGTCCGGGACGGGCGGGGCGCCACCCGGCGCCCCGCGCACCTCGGGGGGAGGGAAGGAAACCCGGACCGATGCCCGTATCCGTACCGCGTCAGAGAAACGTCTCTGCCGTTGCGGGACCCGGCGACATCACCGTTACGGACGCCACCGCCATGGACGCCACCGCTATGACAGGCACAGTCACCGGCACCGACCGCACCGATCTCACCCTCCTGGTCGTCGAGGACGACCCCGCGGGTGCCCTCGCCGTACCCGAACTGCTCGACGCGGCCGACGCCGCCGGCACCCGGGTCCGGATCCGGACCGCGCGCAACCTCACCGAGGCCGAGCGGCTCCTCACCGACGACGTCCACTGCGTGCTCGTCGACCTCTCCCTGCCCGGCCCCCGCGCCGCCGCCGGCGACGACCCGCTCGCCCCGCTGCGGCACATCCTGCGCCTCGCCCCGCGCCACGCCGTGCTCGCGCTCGCGGCCTCCGCGGACGCGGAGCTGGCGGCCGAGGCGGTACGCGTCGGGGCCCAGGACCACCTCTTCCGCGAGGAGCTCGACGGGCGGCTGCTCAGCCGGGCCATCCGCTACGCCGTCGAGCGCAAGCGGGCCGACGCCGTCCAGGTGAAGCTGGCCGAGTCGCGGCTCCGGGCGCAGGAGAACGCCCGTCTGGAGCGCGGACTGCTCCCGACACCCCTCCTGGAGGGCTCCGACCTGCGCTTCGCCGCCCGCTACCGGCCGGGACGCTCCCGCGCCCTGCTCGGCGGCGACTTCTACGACACCGTGCGCACCCCCGACGGCACCGTCCACGCCATGATCGGCGACGTCTGCGGGCACGGCCCCGACGAGGCCGCGCTCGGGGTCGAGCTGCGGATCGCCTGGCGGGCGCTGACCTTCGCCGGACTGTGCGGGGACGAGCTGCTCTCGACGATGCAGCAGGTCCTGGAGCACGAGCGGGAGAGCGACGAGATCTTCGCGACGCTCTGCACCGTCGACATCGCACCCGACGGACGCCGCGCGGGCCTGTGCCTGGCCGGCCACCCGTCCCCGCTGATCGCCCGGCAGGGGCGGGCCGCCCGGCTGCTTCCGTACGAGGACGGCGGCCCGGCCCTCGGACTGCTGCCGCGCGCCCGCTGGCCGCGCCGGCAGGTGGAGCTGGGCGGGGCGTGGAGCCTGCTCATGTACACGGACGGACTGATCGAGGGCCGCTCGGCGGGCCCGGGCTCGCCGCGGCTCGGCCAGGACGGGATGGTCGAGATGATCAACCGGCAGCTGGCGGAGGGCCTGCGGGGCGAGGAACTGCTGGAGGCGGCGGTGACGGAGGTCCGGTCGCTGAACGGCGGCGAGCTGACGGACGACGTCGCGGTCCTGGCCCTGGAAAGGGACAGGACCCGGGGGCGGTGAGCCCTCGGGTCCTGTCCTATCTGCACGGTTACTGCTAGCGGCCGCCGTCGTAGGGGCCGTACACACGGTTGCTGCTAGCGGCCGCCGTCGTAGGGGCCGTACACACGGTTGCTGCTAGCGGCCGCCGTTGTAGGGGCCGTACGGACCGTCACTGCTGGAGCCGCCGCCCCGGCGGCCGCCACGGCCGCCGCCCGAGACCTGCGCGAGCGCGGGCCGGACGTCCACCATGAAGACGATGGCGGCGATCAGACCGGCGATCTGCAGGAACAGCAGCGACGGCAGGAACGGCAGGTTCATGACGAGGTTGATGCCCAGGAGGATCAGCCAGAACTTCTTCGTCTGCTTCCCGGCGGCGCGGTAGGCGTCCTCGCGTGCCATGGCGGCGAAGACGAGCGCGGCGATGGCGAAGCCGATGAAGACCAGGAAGAGCACCAGGGAGAGGAGGGAGTCGAATCCCGCGCGCAACATGCTGAGCACCGCCTAGTGAAGAGGGGAAGAGCGCCTCGCGGCCAAGGTACCCGGTACAACGCACCAGGTACCCGTCATGGTGCCCGGACCTACTCCTTCTCGGCGGTGACGCTCGCCTTCTTGGCGGGGGCCTTGCGCGCGGTGGCCTTCTTGGCGGGCGCCTTCTTGGCCTCGGGCTCGTCCGCGGCCGGCTCCTCGGCGGCGACCGGCTTCTCGGCGGACGCGGGCTCGGCCTTCGACTCCTCCGGCTCGACGACGACCGCGATCTCGACGATCTCGTCGGCGGCCTCGCCGCGCCAGGCCTTGACGGCCTCCTCGCCGTGGGCGGCGACCTCCTCGTACTTCTCGCGCGCCTTGACCGCGTACTCGGCGGCGACGCCGACCCCGCGCAGGGCGAAGTCCTGGGCGGTCTCACCGAGCTTCTTGAGGTCCGTGTCGAAACCGCCGACGACATCGGCGAACTTCGACTGGACGGTGGCCTGGGCCTCCTTGGCCTGCGCGGTCACCTTCTCCTGCACGGCCTTCGGGTCGGCGTTCCGGACGGCCTCGATCCGGGCGGGCGCCTCGGCGGCGATCTGCTCGATCAGGCCGGGAACCTTCTTGGCCTGCTGGGCGACGAGGTCGGCGGTGCCGGCGGCGAAGTAGAGAGGGGTACGCAGTTCGTCGATGATGGCCATGCTGGTGGTCCTCCCGGTTTTGGTGACGTACGAGCGAGGGCTGAGGGGCGGGTCCGAGGGCCGTGCCTCAGGGCCGGCTCTTGGGCGAGGGGGCATCGGGCGCGGCGGTGTCGGCGTCCGCGTCGGCGTGGGCGGCTTCCGCTTCAGCGGCTGCTTCTGCTGCCGCTTCCGCTTCTGCGGCTGCTTCCGCTGCCGCCGCTGCGGCGACCGCCGCCTCGGCGGCGTTCTCCTTGCGGAAGGAGTCGTAGATCTGGAGCAGCACCTGCTTCTGCCGCTCGTTGATCGAGGGGTCGGCCAGGATGACGGCGCGCGTCTCCAGCTCGTCCCGCTCCTTCTCTTCGAGGATTCCGGCCCGTACGTAGAGCGTCTCGGCGGAGATCCGCAGCGCCTTGGCGACCTGCTGCAGCACCTCGGCGCTGGGCTTCCGCAGCCCGCGCTCGATCTGGCTCAGATACGGATTCGACACCCCGGCGGCGTCGGCGAGCTGCCGCAGCGACAGCTGCGCGGTCCGCCGCTGCTCGCGGAGGTACTCACCGAGATTGCCGAGATTGCCGACGTTGAGCGATGCCATGCCCCGACCATGCCAGCCTTTGCTAACTATTGCAAGCAGCTGCTTGCAAGAGTCGCTCTATCGCCTCGCGGGCCGGTGTCAGTGGTGCCCCGTACGGTTCCGGTCATGATCGACCAGTGGGCAGGGGTACGGGAACGCGTCGCGGCGTTGGGCGCGCTGCCCGCGAGCAGTCAGGTCTTCGGGGGCTTCGGGCACCGGTGGGCCCTGGAAGAGCCGCTCACCGAGGAGGAGCTCGCCACACTTGAGGACCAGATAGGCGTGCGGCTGCCGGAGGAGTACCGGACCTTCCTCCGCCATGTCGCCGCGGGGGGCGCGGGACCGGCCTACGGCCTCTTTCCCGTGCGGCGCGCGCAGGACCGGTGGCGCTGGGAAGGCGACGGCGCCGACCTGGCGGACCTCTCCCTGCTCGCGGAGCCGTTCCCCGCGCGGGGGCCGGACCCCGCGCGTCTCGACGAACTCCGCGCCCGGAGCCCCGAGGAGGAGGACTTCGCGGAGAGCGATGACTTCGACGACGCCCTCGAAGCATGGGACGAGGAGTGGTACGCCCTCGCGTACGCCCCGGAACTCACCGCCGGTGCCGTCGTGGTCTGCCATCTGGGCTGTGCGCAGCGGGAGTGGCTGGTCCTCAGCGGCATCCACCGGGGCACGATCTGGTCCGACGGCCGGGCGGACGAGGGCGACGTGACGCCGCTCCTCGACGGTGACGGGAAGCCGGTGACGTTCGGCCGCTGGTACACCGGCTGGCTGGAGGAGGCCGAGCGGCTCGTCCTGCCGTCCACGACGGAAGCCTGAGCCCCGCCGCCGGACCTCCGGCGAGCGGTACGGGTACGCGACCGGGCGATAGGGTCGCGCGCATGTGGGTGGGACTGGGACTGGACGCGGTCGACTGGGCCGGGCTGGAGCACAACTACGGGTCCGCCGAGGACATACCCGACCTGCTCAGGCGGTGCGGCGGGCGGGACGTGAGTGACGGGCGTGGCGCGGGTGGCGCGGGCGTCGCCAGTGACGGGCCGGGCGCGCGTGACGCGGGTGACGCGGGTGACGCGGGCCTCGTCGACGGCGGCGGGCCGGGCGATCCGCATACGCCCGACCGTACGACCGCCCCCGACGATGCCGACGACGCCGACGACGCCGCGTCCGATCTGCTCAACCTGCTCTTCCACCAGGGCGGCTGGATCTGTTCCGCCGCCTCCGCCGCGCTGCCCTTCCTCATGCGCCTGGCCACCGCCCCGCGGGTGCCGACCCGCTGCGCGATGCTGGAGCTGGTCGCGATGCTGGCGGCGGAGGCCCGTCGCGTCGAGGACCGGTTCCTCGACCCCGGCTGGGTACCCGCGTGGGAACGCGCCCTCCCCGAGGTGCTCGGCCTCCTCGACGACCCCGAGCCCCGCATCCGGCGGGCCGCCGCCGACGTGCTCGGCGTCTGCGCCGACCCCGGCGCCTCGGTTCTCCCCGGACTCCTGCGGTGCTGGAAGACCGAGGACGATCCGGGGACCCGCCTCGAACTGGCCCTCTCCCTGGGCCTGGCCGCCCGCCGCGCGCCCGTCGGCGAACACGGCACCGAGGTCCACGCGCTGCTCCACGGCCTGCTCGACTCCCCGGAACCCCAGCTCCGTCTGGCGGCGGTGCACGCGCTCGCCCCGAACGAGCCGGGCCTGCCCGCCCGCGAGCTCGGTCTCGTCCTCGAAGCGCTCCGCGACCCCACCGTCGAGATGTGGAGGCACACCAGCTCGGTGTGCACCGGCGTCCTGGGCATCCACCAGTGGACCGCAGGGCTGATGACCGGCCCCGATCCCGCGTTCACGCTCGGACTGCTGGCCGACCACCACGACCCCGAACAGCGCGTCGGCGCCCTGGCCCAGGCGGGCTCGCTGCTGTCCCGGTGGCACTCACCGACCGCCGCCGTGCTGCCCCGTCTCGCCGCGCGACTGGACGATCCCTCCGTCGAAGCCCGCTTCCGGGCGACCGAACTGCTCGCCTGCCTCGGCCCGGCCGCCGCCGCCCACGCCGACGAGGTCGCCGCTCTCCTCTCCGACACCGCCGCCCGCGCCACGCGCGTACGGCAGACCGTCGGCGGGGCCGCCCTGTGGGCCCTGGCCCGGATGAACGACCCCCGCTGCGTCCCCGGCGCGATCGAGTTGATCAACGGCGCGCGCCCCGGCTTCGCGTCGGCGTCCGCCCACTACCCCGCCGACCGCCTCCACATCGCCGTCCTCCCCGCGCTCGACGAGCTGCTGGGCCGGCTCCCCGACCACGCCGAGCTGCTGCTCCCTTCGATCTGCGAGCGGCTCGACGCCGCCACCGACGAGCGGGTACTCAGCCGGCTCTGCACGGCACTCGCGGAGTGGGGGCCCGCGGCGAGGCCGGCGATCCCACGGCTGCTCGCCCTGCTGGAGGCGGAGGACGACCGGGTCTGGACACCGGCGGCGAAGGCGCTGGCGGAGATCGGGCCCCCGGACGGCTCGATCCCGGACCGCTCGACCCCGAACGGCTCGGCACCGGACGGCTCGCCCCTGGACCGCTCGACCCCGAACGGTTCGACCCCGGACCACTCGACCCCGAACGGCTCGGCGCCCGACGGCTCGACCCCGGCCCCCTCCGCGGAGACCGCCCCCGCAGCCGCCCGCGCACGCGACCTGCTCCTCTCCCGGGCCCTCACCACCGGACCGCACGCGGAACTCGCGGCCTGGGCGTACTGGAGGCTCGGCGGCGAACCCGGGCCCGCCCTGGACGTACTCGGCCGCGGCATCGACGCGGACCGCTTCTGCCATCCCGCCCTGCGCAGGCTCGCCGACCTCGGCCCCCACGCCGCCCCCCTCGCGGACCGGCTCAGGACCATGACCGCCGCCACCGAGCCCTGGACGCGCACCGAGGCCGCGTACGCCCTGTGGGCCGCGACCGGTGACACGGACACCACCGTCCCCGCCCTCATGGCCTCCGTCCAGGACCTCGCCACCGGCACCCACCTCCCCGTCATGCTCCCGGCCGTACGCCACCTCGCCCGCATCGGCCGCGCCGCCCGGCCCGCCGCCGACCTGTTGCGCGGGGTACCCGCCCGTGACCAGCGGTTCCGCAGCGGCGGCGGCTGGCGCGGCTTCACCGACGACGAGAACATCCGCGCCGCCGTCGGGGAGCTGCTCACCGCCTGCGACTGACGTACGTACGCCGGGGCGTGCGCGGAGGGGCCCCGTGCCCCCCGCGCCGCCCCTCCCCCGCACGGCACCCATCGGTCAGGATCGAAGAAGCGGGATCCGTCGTCGCGCCGTAGCTTCGATCGCATGGACATCAAGCTCTCGCAGTGCTTCATCGCCGTCGACGACCACGACAAGGCCCTCGGCTTCTACCGCGACGCCCTCGGTCTCGAAATCCGCAACGACGTCGGTTTCGAGGGGATGCGCTGGGTGACCCTCGGGTCGCCCGCACAGCCCGACGTCGCGATCGTCCTCGAACCGCCGCTCGCCGACCCCGGCGCCTCCCCCGCCGACCGCCAGGCCGTGGCCGAGCTGCTCGCCAAGGGCATGCTGCGCGGGGTGATCTTCTCCACCGAGGACGTCGACGCCACCTTCGAGCAGGTCCGCGCGGCCGGCGGCGAGGTCCTCCAGGAACCGGTCGACCAGCCGTACGGCGTCCGCGACTGCGCCTTCCGCGACCCCGCCGGCAACATGATCCGGTTCGCCCGGCCCCGTACCGCCTCGTAACCCACCTGCCCGGCGGCCCTCCCTCGTGCCAGCATGTGATCCGGTCCAACAGGGAGGGTCCGCATGACAGTTGTACGCATCCGGCCGGGCGTTCCGTACGCCGGCCGCTCCACCCGGTCCGTTCGCTTCACCCGCTCCGCCCGGGAGCGGTCGTGGTGAGCCCCGCGCCCCGGCGCCGCGCGGACGTCCTCGACGAGCCCGGGAACGAGAACCCCCAGGCGCACGCGACCGAGCCCGGCGGTCCCGCCCTGCCCGGCCCGCGCTTCTCCGGACCCGCGACCGGGGACGAACGTCAGATGCTCGCCATGTTCCTGGCGGACCAGCGGAAGACCCTGGTCCTGAAGTGCGCGGGCCTCGAAGGGGCGCGGGCGGGGGAGCTGATCGCCCGGCGGGCCGCCGAGCCGTCGACGCTCTCGCTGCTCGGCCTCGTCCGGCACCTCACCGACATGGAACGCCACTGGTTCGGGCAGGTGCTCGCCGGGCGGGAGGACGCCGGCCCGCTCTACTCCTCCGCCGCCGACCCCGACGGCGACTTCGACGGCGCCACATCCGACCCGTCGGCCGTCACCGAGGCCTGGAAGGCCTGGCGGGAGGCGGTGGACTTCGCCGAGCGCTACGCCGCCGAGGCACCCGACCTCGACGTGTCGGGCCACGATTCCTGGCGCGGCCACGTCTCGCTCCGCTGGGTCCTCATCCACATGGTCGAGGAGTACGCGCGCCACAACGGCCACGCCGACATCCTCCGCGAGCGGATCGACGGCGCACGGGGGCTCTGACCGGGAGGCGGACGGGGTGAGGGGCCCTCACCCCACCCCGTGCACGCCGCGAACCCCGTCCGCCCCCTCCACCCCACGCGCCCACCCCGCCAGCGTCTCGAAGTCCGCCGCCCCGAGCCCCCGTCCGGGGTCCACCCGATGGAGCAACGCCCGCCCGCGATGGTGGCGGGCGACCCACGCCCGGTCCGCCGCGCCGATCTCGTCGTCGACCCACGCGAACGCCCGCCCGGCCGCCCACGCCACGAGCGCGGGCGTCTTCCAGTGCAGGCCGGCCCGCCCGGGGACGGCGTCCTCGTCCGGCCAGGGGACGAGCGGCAGCGCGGGCAGCCCGAGGCGCGGCGCCACCCAGGCGTTCGCCTCGCCCTCCCAGGTCGTCGCCCACACCAGCTCGTACGGCAGCGCCGCCAGCCGGGGCCCCTGCGCGGGATCGAGCCGCGCGAGGAGAGGGCTGACGGAAGCCGGCGGCACGGGCGGGTACGTCGGGTACGCGCCACCCCTCGCCCCGAAGGGGATCAGCGGTCCGTCCACTTTACCGACCGCGGGAGCCCGTATCCCGACTCTGACCTGCGACGATTCATAGACTACATGTCCGTGACGGCGAGTTGGGACCGTTGCTGTAGCTCGTCCGGGTGGTCTCATGGAACGGCCCGTCCGCCGTCCGGCGGACGGGCCGTGGGATGGCCAGAGCATGAGCGTGTCTGGGGCAGCATCCCGCGCCGCAGGGACTCCTTGACCTCAAGCAGGCTTGAGCTTTTACCGTGCTCGTATCCGTTCAGTCGGCCAGAAGGAGCGCGTGATCGTGACCATGAAGGAGTACTCCCAGGAGGAGCTTGCCTCCCAGCCCATTGGCTACTGGAGTGGCGAGGCATGCCGCAGAGTCGTTGGACGCATCCGCGCGGAACTGGCTGTGGAAGATCTCACCCAGCCGCATTGGTGGACGCTCAACCATGTCGCAGGCACCCCCGGCGCGTGGAGCCGCGCGAAGCTCGCTGAACGGCTGGTCACGTTCGATGACCTCGGGATCGATTTCGACGGTGTCTTCGACGATCTGGTCACCCGCGGGTGGATGAAGGAAGACGCTGGGACGCTCACCCTGACCGAGGCCGGGTAGGCCGGGCGGCTCCGTGCAAGGGATCGCAACGCACGCGCTCACGAACAGATGCATGAAGGTATCGAAACGGCCGAGTACGTGGCGGCGCTCAACGTTCTGCGCCGCATGATCAGCAATCTGGGCGGCAACAGCGACCTTCCCTAAGATCGCTGTTGCCTGAAGGAATCGCAGCTTCCGGTGTCCCGGCCTCAGCGTGACAGGCTCAAGTCGCTGATCCAGTATCGGCGAGGCGGGCTTCGAGGTCGGCGAGGCGCCGGTCCTGGAACCGGAGGTTGGAGCGGGCGGCCTTGAGCCGCTCGTCGAGGGTGCGGTTGTCGGCAGTGAGCTGGCGGACTCGCTGCTTGAGGGTGGTGTTCTCGGTGGTGATCCGCTGGATAGCTTCCTCAGTCCATTCGGCCTGCAAGTCCCTTACTTCGCCGATGAGTTCACCGATGCGGGTCCGCTGGGTGAGGATCTCGGCCTGAGCGGCCTTGAGGGCGTCCTCCGCGTTGAGTGCGCGTTCGCGCCAGGTCGCCTCACGTTCGTCGTCCTGCTCAGTGAGCGTCCGGGACAGGCGTTCGCCGGCCTCGACCATGGCCGAGGCGATGGCGGTCCTGGCCTCGGGGTTGTCGTAGAGGAAGGTGCGGGAGACGTCTGCGCGGCGGGCGACGGCGGCGACACTGATCTGGGCTTTTTCGCGCCGCAGGCGGGCAATGGCCTCGTGGACACGTTGGAGGGCGGTCTCGGTCTTGCGACGGCGGGCTGCCAGGGCGGCTGCCGTGCGGGGTTCTGGGACGGTGGTGGTCTTCATGCGATGTCCTGTTCGAGATCGTCGCCGTCCGTTGCGCACGTGTCGCTGTACTCGTCCTGCTCTTCACTGCCGGCGTCAGCGAGGTCGGCGGCGCGGAAGGCCGTGGACCACACGCGGTGGAAGTAGTCCTGCGGCTTGCGCAGGTCCAGGGCAAGAGCGTCGTCGAGGAGGCCGAGGCCGGCCAGGGCCTTCTCCAGGCCGTCGATGGCGCGGGCGGTGGGTTCGAAGTACCGGTGCAGATAGTCGGCGGTCGCGTCGTCCGGGGCGCCCTCGGCCAGCAGCCGCCACTGCTCGCGCTTGCGCCGCCAGTAGAGGAGGTCCGCGCCGGAGAGGACGAACTTGTCGCAGTTGTGGCAGTCCAGGTTCCAAGGACAGGCGCCGCCTGCGACGACGGGCTGGAAGGTGCAGAAGCCGCCCTCGGCCGGGGTGCTGCGGCGGGAAAGGTCGACCGCGATGGCCAGGGCCTGCTCCTTGGTGAGCGCCCCGGCCGAGTCGCCCGCGAGGAGCTCACCTGGGACGGCGGTGCCAGGACCGGCGACCCAGACGTGCTGAAGCACGTTCTCCAGATCGGTGTTGGAGAGGTGGACGTAGTGCTCGGCCATCCGGTCCGAGACGTGTCCGAGATAGCGGCGGATGTGGGTGAGGGTGGCGCCCTGGCGGAGAAGACCGGTGGCGAGGGTGTGGCGCGCTTGGTGCGGGACGCAGTGGCCGATGTCCATGGCTTCGACCCAGGGCCGGAAACGGCTGTAGAACCACGGCCTGCTCAGTGCGATCGTCCCGTCGGCGTTGCGATAGCCGCTGGGAAACAGTGCGAGCCCGTCGCGTTCTCTACCCGTGGGGGTGTAGCCGTGCTCGTCGGCGAACCGGCACAGGGTCTTGCGTTGCCGGTCGACGATGCGCTCGAAGAGCGACTCGGGGATGCGGATGGCCGCGTCGTAGTTGCCGACTTTGGTCTGGTCATGCCAGAGCATCGCGAGCCCGTTGAGTCGGCCGATGCAGTTCCAGCGGAGTTCGGTGACTTCCCCCAACCGCCGTCCGGTGACCACGATGATCTCCCAGATGTCCCGGGCACCTTCGTCATGCGGATCGTGGACGCGCGTGAGTTCGGCGAGATTGTGCTCGTCGGCCAACGCGCGTGCCACCTCGTCGGCGAAGGGGCGCCGTCGCTTCTGATAGGCGGTGGCACCGGCACTCGGCAGCGCGGTGACGAATTCCCTGGCCAGGCCGACAGCGTCCGTCACGCCGTCGTCCATCGCCTTGCGGAGGATCCTGCGGGTGTGGTTGAAGACCACCGAACGCGTGCCGGTCGTGACGATGCTCGGCTTCCCATCGGCCCGGACCGCGGCCAGAGACGGGAGCGCATGGCGCTCGCGATGCCGCTGGTCTGCGACGAAACGGTCGGCGTGTTCCTTCTTCAGGACTGTGGGGTCACAGCCCCCGCCGGGGGCGTCGACCTCGATGAACGCGCTCAACTCGGTCATCGCTCGACGCATCTGGTCAAGGGTGTGGGCGCTGTTGGGGCAGCGCGGTGAGCGCAAGAGTTCGGCGAAGTAGTCCCACGTGATGTCCCGCAGCCATCGTTGGGAGATCGTGGCGAAGCTGATGTGCCCGAGCCGCTGCTCGTAACTGATCCCGAAATGCCGGGTCTCGAGGAATCCGGCCTCTTTGGTCTCCTCGGGGGTGAAATAGATCAGACGCAGTTCGTGGAGGATCTCCTTCGCGATCCCGGTGGCGGACTTGCTCAGGCGAGTGAGGTCCAGATCGACGACCGAGTTCGCATCCTGTTCGCGGCAGGCGTTCACCACCATCCGGAGCGGGATGACGTCCCAGCGGGCCGGACGCGGCCGCTGGGTGTGGCTGAACAGCCCCCACTGGATCTCTGCTCGTGCCAAGGGCCGCAGCCCGCGCAGGTTCAGCTGAGCGGGAAAGGCGACCGCGGCCTCCGCGACGCACCATGTCTGGAACTGGGCGTGGTCGACATGACCGACTGTGGCTCGGCCGTCCCGCCGTCCTTCCGAGACGGACGCACCGCCAGGGAAACCCGCCCTCCGGTAGGCGTTGGTGTGACGGCGGCACAGTCCCAGTGGGGATTCCGCCAGTAGGGGGCAGACCAGCACCATGCAGGTTCCGAATCCCGGAGCAGGGCTTTGCTCGGCAGCCCACCCATCGAAGTCGAGCGAGGTGTCCTGGTCGGCTCGTGTCCGCCCCCATTCCTGGAGGTGGTGCTCACAGAGGCGATACCGGCCCGCCCGCGCGGGCCGCTCGGGGCAGATCAGACAGGACAGATTCCCGTCGTGTTCGACTGCCTGGTCCAGCGGTTCAGCGGCGCTGAGAAACGCCGAACGGCTGACACCTTCTTTCGCGACGGCGAGCCACCTCTGACGGTGAGCATGGCAGAAGTCTCCGGGACCAAGGGCGCGTTGACAGCCGACGACCCGGCAGAACCATCGGTAGGTCTGGTGCCCTGGCGGGATCTGCACGATGTCGCTGCGGAACAGGGGATCGAAGGAGGGTGCGTTCAGCAGCGCGGCAATGATCTCCAGGCGATCCCGGTCGATCCGAGTGTCGTCCTGGTGCGTGGCCAGCAAGGGCAGCAGGAAGGCGTCCCGGCGCTTCATCGGCCCTCACCCCAGACCGTACGCAGAGCGGCGTCGAAAACCGGGTCATGAATGTCGACGTGGCCGTATACCTCGTCGACCATCGCGGCCGAGGTCCAGCCGCCCGCGTCCCGGGCGATCAGGGTATTGCCGTTCGCGGCATCGAGAACCGCCGAGGTGAACGTGTGCCGGAAGGCGTGGGGTTTCACCGCTCCCAGACCAGCGCGTTCCCCGGCCCGGCCGAGCATCCGGCGGGCGCCGACCGGTGCCCACGGCCGGCCGGCATCGGCACCGTGCAGCTGGACCAGGAGCATGCCGTGCCGAGCGCCGCGCGGGTACTCGGTGGTGATGTACTCGAAGTAGGAGTGCACCATCGCCGGGCTGACTCGTTTGATCAGCCCGCCGGTCACCGTCCCGCGCTCGACCCGCCACGGGTGCTTGGTCTTGGCCTCGGCGCGGTTCGGGTTGCCGGGCCGGTGACAGACGTGCAGGTGCGGGGTGCGGCACTCGCCGCAGGCAGCGTTCTCCCGCAGGTGCAGGTCGACCAGGTGCAGCCCGCAGAGCTCGCCGATCCGCAGCCCCCCGTCGGCGAGCCAGTCGACGACCAGCCGGTCCCGGGCGGCGTTCACCGTCTCCAGCAGCCTCTCCCTCGCCCCTTCCGGCAGCATCTTCGGGTGTCGACGGTGCGGCCCCCTCGGCGCCAGCGGGTTCGTCGGCATTGGAGACTTCACATGACCGAGGAACGATCGGCGCCGGTCCACCCGAGACGGCAGCCGGGACTTGTCGAGCTTCTTGCCGAGCTCGCCGTTGATGCCGAGGGAGGCCTGGCGCAGGTAGAAGCCCTTCAAGCAAGCCGCTGCGGTCGACAGCGCGGAGCGCCCGTAGGGCCGCTTGCCGACTCGCCACGGCTCTCCGAGCGGCATGCGGACCTCGGCTCCGACGATCCCCATGTACCTCTCAAGATCGCGTAGTTGGACCGTGTCGAAGGCCAGGCACTCGCGCTCCAGCCACCGCAGGTGGTCCACCAGGTAGTACGCGTAGGTCTTCTGCGTGCCCGAGCCCTCGTGCTCACGCAGGAACCGGTCCGCCTCCACGTGGAGCGTGCCCTCGGGCCAGACGATCGTCCATGACCTGCGCCCGTCCTTCCGCTCGATCCGCTGGACCCTCAGGTCCCCCACCACGACGTGCCGTGCCACTTGCCCTCCGCACCGACTCCGGAACATGACCGACATCCCGGCCCCGGTCGGTAAACGAGCCCATGACGTCGAGGTCACAGGCTCAGACGGACATCACGGGCAGCACTGCCCGCGGTCGGTAAAGTCCACGTCCAGGAACAGCAGGGGCAGAGGCAGCGGTCCCCCGCTCCTCGCACCGCGCGCCCGCTCCCCCTCGCTCCTCGCACCGCGCGCCCTCTCCCCCTCGTACCCCGCACCCGCCCCGTACCCCTGCGCGCTCTCCATGCCCCCATCCTGCGCGCCCCCCGCCCCCACTCATCCGCTTCCCGATAATCCGCGACGGACCGATCGCCCCCGTTCCTGGCAGACTGGACGGCATGACAGCCATGGCGCCCACCCGCACCGAGCCCGACCTCTCCTACCTCCTCGACCACACCAGTCACGTCCTGCGGACCCGGATGACGGCCGCGCTCGGGGCGATCGGGCTCACCCCCCGGATGCACTGCGTCCTGGTCCACGCCCTGGAGGAGGAGCGCACCCAGGCGCAGCTCGCGGAGATCGGTGACATGGACAAGACCACCATGGTGGTCACCGTCGACGCCCTGGAGAAGGCCGGGCTCGCCGAGCGCCGGCCGTCGAGCACCGACCGGCGGGCCCGGACCATCGCCGTGACCGAAGCTGGGGCGAAGGCCGCCCGCGAGAGCCAGAAGATCGTCGACGGCGTCCACGAGGGAGCCCTCGCCTCCCTCCCCGACGACGAGCGCGCCGCCCTCCTCCGCGCCCTGAACCTGCTGGTCACCGGCCATCTGGAGACCCCCGTCGAGAGCCCGACCCCCGCCCGCCGGGCCCGCCAGCGCGGATAGCCCAGGCAGGCCGGCGGGCGGGGAGACCCAGGTAGGCGCCCTCAAACTCGTTCCGTAAAAAATAGTCTGCAACAAAACCATCTGCTAACGTCGCTCCTGTTCCCGCCACCGAACAGGAGCGATCCCCATGCCCGCGCCCTCCCGTCAGCTCGCCCTCGGCGTCCTCGCCACCGGCATGCTCATGACCGTCCTCGACGGCAGCATCGTCACGGTCGCCATGCCCGCCATCCAGAGCGACCTCGGCTTCACCCCGGTCGGCCTCAGCTGGGTCGTCAACGCCTACCTGATCGCCTTCGGCTCCCTCCTCCTGCTCGCCGGCCGCCTCGGTGACCTCATCGGCCGCAAGCGGATGTTCCTGGCCGGCACCGGGATCTTCACCGCCGCCTCCCTCCTCGCCGGGTTCGCCACCTCCCCCGGCCTCCTCGTCGCCGCCCGCTTCCTCCAGGGCGTCGGCAGCGCGATGTCCTCGGCGGTCGGCCTCGGCATCCTCGTCACCCTCTTCACCGCGCCCCGCGAACGCGCCCGCGCCATCGCCGTGTTCAGCTTCACCGGCGCCGCCGGCGCCTCCCTCGGCCAGGTCCTCGGCGGTGTCCTCACCGACGCCCTCGACTGGAACTGGATCTTCTTCATCAACCTGCCCATCGGCCTCGCCACCCTCCTCGTGGCCCTCCGCGCCCTCCCCGCCGACCGGGGCCTCGGACTCACGGCCGGTGCCGACGCCCTCGGCGCCCTGCTCGTCACCACCGGCCTCATGACCGGGATCTACGCGGTCGTCAAGATCGAGGAGTACGGGGCCGGTTCGGCGCACACCCTCGGCCTCGGCGCCCTCGCGCTCGCCCTCCTGGCCGGCTTCCTCCTCCGCCAGGCCAAGGCCGCGCACCCGCTCATGCCGCTGCGGATCCTCCGCTCCCGCGCCGTCTCCGGCGCCAACGCCGTCCAGATGCTGATGGTCGCCGCGCTCTTCTCCTTCCAGATCCTCGTCGCCCTCTACCTGCAGAAGGTCCTCGGCTACGGAGCCGCCGCGACCGGCCTCGCGATGCTGCCCGCCGCCGCCGTCATCGGCGCCGTCTCGCTCGGCGCCTCCGCCCGCCTCATCGCCCGCTTCGGCGAGCGGAACGTCCTGCTCACCGGCCTGCTGATGCTCGTCGGCGTCCTCGGCCTGCTGGTCCGCGTCCCCGTCCACGCCTCGTACGTGACGGACCTCCTGCCCGTGATGCTGCTCGCCGCCGGCTTCGGCCTGGCGCTCCCCGCGCTCACCTCGCTCGCCATGTCCGGCGCCGAGGAGGCCGACGCCGGCCTCGCCTCCGGGCTCTTCAACACCACCCAGCAGATCGGCATGGCGCTCGGCATCGCCGTCCTCTCCACCCTGGCCGCCTCCCGCACCGCGTCCCTCTCCGCCGCCGGCCGGCCCGCCGGCGAGGCCCTGACCGGCGGCTACCACCTCGCCTTCGCCGTCGGCACCGCGCTCCTGCTCGCCGCCCTGGCCCTCGCCCTCACCGTCCTGCGCCGCCGCCCCGAACAGGCGTCCGCGGCCCTGACAATGGCGGCATGAGAGCCGATCGACTCGTCGCCGCCCTGCTCTTCCTCCAGACCCGGCAGCGCGTCACCGCCGCCGAACTCGCCGCCGAACTGGACGTGTCCGAGCGCACCGCACGCCGGGATCTCGAAGCTCTCGCGAGCTCCGGGATCCCGGTGTACTCACAGGCGGGCCAGGGCGGCGGCTGGTCCCTCGTCGGCGGAGCCCGTACCGACCTGACCGGTCTGACCGCCCCCGAGATCCGGCAGCTCTTCCTGCTCACCGGCCCGGACGCCGACACGAGCCCGCAGACCCGGACCGCCCTGCGGAAGCTCGTACGGGCCCTCCCCGCACCCCTCAGGGAGGGCGCCGAGGCGGCAGCCCGCGCGGGGATCTCCGACGGCACCGACTGGTCGGGGGCGGGGACGGAGGAGCCCCGGCTCGCCCCGCTCCAGCGGGCGGTGGTCGAGGCGAGGGAGGTCGTGATCGGGTACGCCAGGCCCGGCCGCGAGCCGAGCGAGCGGACCGTCCACCCGCTGGGGATCGCCGTGAAGGCGGGGGTCCGCTACCTCGTCGCGGACACCGAGCACGGGCTGCGGACCTTCAGGGTCGGCCGCGTCACCTCCGTGACGGAGACCGGCGCCCCCGCCGTACGGCCCGAGGGCTTCGACCTCGCCACCGCGTGGCGGGCGCTCGCCGCCCGGATGGAGGACCGGCTGGTCGCCGCGACGGTACGGGGCCGGGCCGCGCCCGGCACGGAACAGGTGCTGGAAGGCCTGCTCAACGGCCGTGTGCGGTACGGGGAACGCGCCCCGGACGGCTGGACCGCCATCGAGGCCGACGGCCCCTCGCCGGAGGTGATCGCCGCCCGCCTGGCGGGCCTGGGAGCCCGAGTGGAACTCCTGTCCCCACCGGAGGCGCGCACGGCCCTGGCGCGCATCGGCGCGGAACTCACGGCGCTGTACGGGCGGGAGGGCACGGAGGAGGGACGGGACGCGACCGCCCCTCCACCCCCGCCTACCCCCTCAGCCACCCCGGCACCCCCTTCCCCGCCTACCCCCTCAGCCACCCCGGCACCCCCTTCCCCGYCTACCCCCTCAGCCACCCCGGCAGTTCCTCCTCGTGCACCAGCGTCAGCCGGGACACCGCGCGGGTGAGCGCCACGTACAGCCGGTTCGCGCCCCGGGCCTCCGCCGCCACGATCGCGGCCGGTTCCACCACCACGACGTGGTCGAACTCCAGCCCCTTGACCGCACTCGCGGGCAACACGGTCACCCGCTCCCCGGCCCTCCCCGAGGCCTCCCCCGACAGATCCGACAGACCCGTCACCGCCGACTCCGCCACCCCGACCAGTTCCTCCGTCGTGATCACCCCCACCGAGCCCTCCGCCGTCAGCGCGGCCCGCACCGCCTCGGCGGTCGCCGTGCGAAGGTCCGTCGTCCGGTGGACCGTCACCTCGCCGTCCTTCCGCACCGACCGGCCCGCCGGCACGTCCGCGCCCAGGTGCGGAAGGAGCCGGTTGGCGAGGTCCACGATCGCCGCCGGGACCCGGTAGCCGAGGGTCAGCGGCACCACGGGCGCCCCCGGCTTGCCGAGGTGCGCCAGCTGTTCCGGCCAGTCGCGGGCCGCCCACGGGGTGGTGCCCTGGGCCAGGTCGCCGAGGACGGTGAGCGAGCCGAACCCGGTGCGGCGGGCAATCGCCCGGCACTCCATGGGCGAGAGGTCCTGGGCCTCGTCGACGACGACATGGCCGTAGCTCTCGGGCCGCTCGATCAGCCCGGCCAGCTCGTCGAGAAGGACGAGGTCGGCGGCGGTCCAGCGCGCCGAACGGTACGAGCGCGGCGGCCGCTCCCAGCGGATCGCCGCCCGCTCGGCCGCCGTCAGGGCCGGGTCGGCGGGGTCGGTGAGCAGGCCCGCGAGGACCTCCTCCGGGGTGGTCCTCGGCCAGCACGCGTCGAGGAACGCGGTGACCGTCCGGGCCCGTTCGATCCGCCGCGCCCAGGCCGCGCCCATGGGACCCCAGCGGCGTTCGGCACGCAGCTGGAGGGCCCGTACGATCCGGGCGCGGACCCGCTCGCGGCCCGTCGCGTAGGGCGGCGCCTCCTCCCGTACCGCCGCGACGATCTCCGCGAGCCCCGCTGCGGGCAGCCGCCAGTGGGACGAGCCGTCGGGGACCGCGAGGTCGTCCGCCGGGGCCGGGTCGACCCGGCCGTACAGCGCGCGGTGCAGCACCTCCGCCATCCGGGCGTCGTGCTTGACCGACGCCGCCGCCCCGCCGTCCTCGGCGCGTACCGGATGGCGGGCGATCTCGTCGGCGAGGGTGGCCTGCCGGATCCCGGTCTCGCCGAGCGAGGGCAGCACCTCGGAGATGTACGAGAGGAACGCCCGGTGCGGACCGAGGACGAGGAGGCCGGAACGGCGGATCCGCTGCGGATGCGTGTAGAGCAGGTACGCGGCCCGGTGCAGCCCCACGGCGGTCTTGCCGGTGCCGGGCGCACCCTGCACGCACAGGGACGCGGCCGGGTCGGAGCGTACGAGGTCGTCCTGCTCGGGCTGGATGGTGGCGGCGATGTCCCGCATGGGGCCCACCCGGGGCCGCTCGATCTCCCCGGCGAGCAGGGCACTGGCCGTCACCGCGCCGCCGGCCGTGAGCTGTTCGTCCTCCAGGGCGGTCAGGTCCTCGGACGCGCCGTCGCTGTACGGGGCCCAGCCGAAGCGGCGGCGCCGGAGGACGCCCTGCGGATCGTGGGCGCCGGCCTGGTAGTAGGCGCGGGAGACGGGGGCGCGCCAGTCGACGACGAGAGGCGGGGCGGCGTGGTCCTCGGCGATGCGGCGGCGGCCGATGTGGTGGATCTGGCCGTCCTCGCGGTCGAGGCGCGCGAAGAACAGCGGCCCGGGCGGCTGCTCCCGCATCTCCTTCGCGCGGCTGCGGAGGTGCCGGCCGAGGGCCTCGGCGTCGGCGCCGGAGGCGGCGGTGTCCTCGCCGGTGACGACCTGCCCGGCGACGTCCTCGGTCATGCGGATCAGGGCGGCACGGCAGGCGTCGTGGTGGGAGCGTTCGCGGGCGAGCTCAAGGTCCAGTGACGTCATTCCGACAAGCCTAACGGAAAACGTTACTGGGTTACATTTTTTACTTGTCTACGGATTCGAGTCCGGGCGGGCAGGTTCACGCCCCGTACGGAAGGCCCTCCCGCAGCGCCCGGAAGGCCAGCCCGGCGGCGGCCACCGCGTCCGCCTCCACCTGCCCGGCCGTCTCCCCGGCCGCGATCCGGGCCGTGTTCTCCTCGGCCAGGACGCGGAGCACGGCCACGATCTGACCGGCGGCGAGGCGCGCGCCCAGGGGGTCGCCGCCGAGCGCGCGGGCGAGGGCGACCTCCGACCGCCCCTGGTACGCGTGCATGCGCGCCACCAGGGCCGGGGTGCCGTACAGGAGCCGCAGATACGCGAGGACCGCCGGGTGGTCGCAGAGCCCGGTGACCGGGTCGCGCCGGGAGAGCCCGTCGAGGAGGTGGGAGTGGAGCGCGTCGAGCGGGGCGGTCCCGGCCTGCCGCCCGGCGGTCACCACCCGGGCCGACTCGTCCTCGTGGTCGGCGAACCGGTGCAGGACCAGGTCTTCCTTGGCGGGGAAGTACCGGAAGAGGGTCGGCTTGGAGACCTCGGCGGCGGCGGCCACCTCGGCGACGGAGACGGTGTCGAAGCCCCGCTCCAGGAACAGGGCGACGGCGGCCTCCGACAGGGCCTGCCGGGTCCGCTCCTTCTTCCGCTCCCGCAGACCGGGCGCGCCGGCCGACTCGGCCGGATCAGCCCCACCGGCCCCATCAGCCACAGAGTCCGAGCTCACGGCACACCCCTTTCCACCTGCGGCCCATCCTAGTGAGGCCGCCCGTGCGGGGATCAGAAGATGTCGGGCGAGAAGGCCCGCAGCGGGGTCCGGAACAGCAGCTCGGCACGGCCCGCCGCGCCCGGCGTCAGCTCCTCCACGCGCCCCAGCCGGGAGAGCCGTACCGCCGACTCGTCACCGAAGGCGAGCACCCCCAGCTCGGCGACGTCGAGAGCGAGATCGGCGGACTCGGTCGTACGGGAGCAGGCGACGCCGTCCGGGGAGGCGTCGAGCCGGTAGCGCCCGCCGGCGAATCCGTCGCCGTCCCGGACGTCGAGCACGAGACCGTCCGCCACCGGGTACGTACGGCTCTCCAGGACCCGGACGACGTCCAGGACGCGGACCCACAGCATGTCGGCGTGCGTCACGACCCTCGCGGCGCGCGGGTCGGGCAGGAGCATCGGCAGCGGGTCGTCGGGCGCGCGGAAGCCGGAGCGGACGGTGGTGATCCAGTCGATGGAGCAGACGTAGGTCCAGAGGGCGCGCTCGGCGGCCGGGGTGCAGGCGATCAGGTCGCGCACCTTCGCGGTGTTCACCGGCTGCTTGGCGTCGTCCCACTTCTGGTCGGAGCCGTAGGCCACGTACCCCTCGGCCTCGCCGGACGCGTTGCGGTAGAGCGCGTAGTACGGCTCCGTCCAGGGATCGGTCTGTACGCCGAGGCCCGTGCCGAACTCCCAGTCGCGGGTGCTGCGGTGGGTGACCCCGGCGCGGAGGCCGGCGAGCCGGCGGTGCACCTCGGGGCCGGCCTTGCGGATCTCCGCCGCGTCGGTGAGGTCGATCCGGCCGCCGTCCTCCGGGCGGCCCGAGCGGCGCGGGTCGAGGCCCGCACGGCGCAGGTCCACGCTCCACTCGGTGGCCCAGCTCGCCGGGCCGAAGCCGAAGCGCCCGTAGATCGGGTACTCGGCGGCGATCAGGGTCGCGAGGGCGTCGCCGCGCTCCCGGGCGGCGCCCAGGTCCTCGCCCATCATCCGGCTGAGCAGTCCGCGCCTGCGGTGCGTCGGGGAGACGGTGACCTGGGTGATGGCGTCGGCGGTGAGACTGCCCCCGCCGACCGTGCCGACCTCCTGCCGGAACGAGCGGAAGGTGGCGACGACCCGGTCGCGGTCGAAGGCGGCGCGCGTCCGCGCGAGGTCGGCGTGGGCCAGCCGGTCGGCGGCCTCCTCGTCGGACACGAGGGGCGGACGGAGGAACCCGGTGCGCAGGGCCCGCAGCCAGTCGGGGAACTCGGACTCCGTGACCGTGCGTACGTCGACACTCATCCTTCGACCCTACGCACGGGCCGGTGACGACCGCACCCGACTTTTCCCGGCCCGCGTACGGGCGGACGGGCACCCCGCCCGCACCCCGCCCGCCGCGCGGACTCAGGCCAGCAGGTCGTCGACCTGCGCCTCGCCCTCGCGGTAGCGGCGGGCGATCTCCGCGCTGCATTCGTCGGCGGTCCGCTGGAGGTGCTGCCGGCGCCGCGAGATCTGCTGCTCGTACCCGGCGAGCCGACCCATCCCCGCGTGCAGCTCGTCGTCCGTGCGGGCCGTCAGGTCCGACAGCTCGACCTCGGACAGCATCTCGGCCGCGAGCCGCCGGTACTCCTCACTGCGCGGCGTCGACAGGGTCACGTGCCGGGCCGAGCTGCGGTGCCGCGAGGGCACGTCGGCGAGGATCTCGGAGAGCCGGTCCAGGACCGGGGCCTCCGGATCGGTCCGCCGGGCCAGCTCGGCCCGGAGGATGTCGATCCGGCCCTGGAGCATCCGGCGTACGTAGCTCAGGTCGGCCTCGTCGCTCTGGGCGTCCCGGCGCAGCGCGCGCAGTTCGGGCAGCCGCAGCGCGCCGAGGTCGGGTTCGGCCCGGTCCGGCAGGGCGGGTTCGGAGGTCCGCTGCACGGGTGGGCGCGTGACGGGGCCGGCGCCCGGTCCACCGCCCCGGGTTCCGGAGCGGATCAGCGGTACGGGGCCGGACGGCGTCGGCCCGGTGCCAGGTGCACTCATGAGAATCGTCCCCTCGACCGGTGCGGAGCCGCACCGCCTGACACGCATGGTGCCACTCCTGTGCGCGCGCGTGCAGGCGCTCTGCACCCGTTCGGCCCCTCATCCGTCGGACTGGGAGCGGATCGGTAGGTTGGGGCGTATGCGTGCAGTGGTGCAGAGGGTGGACGGCGCGAGCGTCGTCGTCGCAGGGGAGACCGTCGGTGAGATCACCGGGGAGGGCTTGTGCGTGCTCGTGGGGGTGACCCACGACGACACCCCGGAGAAGGCCGCCCAATTGGCCAGAAAGCTCTGGTCCGTCCGGGTACTGGACGGCGAGAAGTCGTGCTCGGACGTGAACGCGCCGCTGCTCGTCGTCTCCCAGTTCACCCTCTACGGAGACGCCCGCAAGGGCCGCCGCCCCACCTGGAACGCGGCGGCCCCCGGCCCGGTCGCCGAACCCCTCGTGGACGAGGTGGTGGCCCGCCTCCGCGAACTGGGCGCCCACGTGGAAACGGGCCGCTTCGGAGCGGACATGCGCGTCTCCCTCACGAACCACGGCCCGTTCACGGTACTGATCGAGGTGTGACGCGACGGTTCACCGGACGACCGCCGGCCGGTCAGCCGGTCAGCGCCGCGGCCGTGCGCAGCCGCTCGTCGAGCTGGTCCTTGACAAGCTTCAGCGTTTCAGCGTTCTGCTCGGCCGCGCGCTGCTCATAGGCGGAGAGGACCGAGTAGTGGACACCGAGCAGGTTCACCTGCCGCTTGCAGCGCACGTCGGTCTTGGCGGCGGTGATCGCCTCGGCGCTCGACCGGCGGTCTCCGAGACCGAGCTCGTCGGCCGCATCGTGGGGGTCGGTCACCTTGTAGCCCGACTTCGCCATACAGGCGGACCAGCTCTTGTCCACGGCGCGGACCCGTGAGTCCTCACGGTACTCGGAGTCGGCGCGATTCCGGAGGTTGAACACGTAGAGCAGGTCGACGCTGTCAGGCCGGGGCGCATACAGCTTGAGGTACGACTCACGGGTGCAGCCACCGGCCGGAGGACGGCGGTCGCCGGCCTTGCCCGCCCCGGCGGCCTGCTGCTCGGCCTCCTGCTGGCTGTTCGGCAGCTTCGCGGGGTCGAGGTCGGGTTCGCCGAGCAGGGCGATTTCCTCGGGGCGAGTCAGTCCGAGCCCCTTGACGCGCTTCTGCGGAGCACGCGCCGCACTCGGATTGGCGTAGCCGTACCGCTCGGCGGTACGGGGATCACCGACGCCGAACCGTCGCGACACACTCTCCGGCCGCTCGGGTGAACGTTCTTCACCGCCCCGATAGGTGAAGCCAAAGCGGGCCATACACCGCGCGATCAGCACACTCTGAGCCCGTCCCAACGTGCGCTGCTGCTCATCGCTCGCCTCGAAGACGTCCAGCGGGAACTTGAGCACCGTCGCCTCCGCCATGACGGGCACGACGGCCACTTGCGGCTCGGCCCGGTTCGCGCCGGGGGTCTCCTCGGCGCCGGAACATCCGGTGAGCGGGCCGGCGACGCACAGAAGGGCTACCCAGGGCAGGGCACGACGGCGTAGGGATGACGAAAACATGTGGTCCTCAACGGTTCGGGGAGGGACGCCGCATGGCGGCCGTCGCACCGGGGTCACCGGTACGACGGCCGCCATGGGCCCGTCGGATCGCGCGGAATCAGTGCGCGTCGTACGGGTACGCCGACGAGATCTTGTTCTTGAACGTGTCGGTGGCGGTGCCCTTGTAGCCGGCGGGCAGCGTGCCCTCGGCCCCATCGGCGTTCGCGTCGGTGTAGACCCACCAGGTACCACTGTCGCGGTTGTAGTAGGAGGCCGTGTTGTCGTTGGTCGTCTGGCCGTAGCCGGTGCAGGTGCCTGACACCCTCCAGAACGTGTCCCCCGAGAAGTTGGTGTCGTAGTTGAACAGGTCGAACACGCAGCCGGACTGTCCCGAGTTGTAGTAGAGCCCGAACTCGCCGGCCTCCAGGATGCCGTCGTCAGGCTGCGCCCAGGCGCCAGGAGCCGCGGCAAGGCTGATTCCTGCCATCGCGGTGGCTGCCAGCGCGACACCGGCCAGCCGACGCGCGGTGCTGGTTGCCTTCATGTTTCCCCACCCTCATCAGATTCCTCTGGGACCTCAACAGCCCCCCAGACTCGCTGAATTGAAACTCAGTTCGATCCCGAGTGTCCACGTGTTTAACTGATCATTCACCTGTGCGATGATCGCCGTGGGGGTGGCTCCGTGGTTGTTGCCGGAGCCGTCGGTTACGGGGGTCACCGGGCCGTCGCGCGTCGTCGCGAAGCGGCCCCCCTTTCGCCTTCCCGACCACTGGGGGTCTTCCTGTGTCTGCCGTGCGTACGGCATCGCGCCACGTCATCCGCGTCACCGCCGTCCTGATGCTCGGCGCGCTCACACTGGGTTGCTCCGAGGACGGGACCCCCAGCGCGAACCGCAGCGGCGCCCCCAGCCAGGAGGAGACCACCTACTTCCGCTGCCTGGAGAAGCAGGGCCTCGTCCTGGAGGAGCTGGAGGACTCCCGGCTGCGCGTGGACAAGGATGCCCCGGCCAATTCCACCGAAAAGCAACTGCGCGCCCAGGAGTCCTGCCGGGATCTGATCCCGAAGGAGGAAGCGCCCGAGGCCACCGAGGAACAACTCGCCAAGGCCCGCGAGTTCAGCGCCTGCGTACGCGCCCAGGGGATCACCGACTACCCGGACCCCGACCCGAAGACCGGCGAGACGCGCATCTCCGAGAAGACCGGCAACGGTGACAGGGAAGCACTCCGCGCCGCCCAGCGCGCCTGCGGCCCCGGCGCCGACGGCGACAGCGACAACCTGGGCGGCTGAGCCCTCATGTCACAGGAACGGACCGCACCGGCCGCCGGAGTGCCGAACGGCGCCGCGCGTCGCCGACGCTGGGCGCTGGCCATCGCCGGCGCCGCCGTCGTGGTGTCGGTCGGCGGCGTCCTGGCCGCCGGCACCATCAAGTCCCCGGCGCAGGCCGCCGCGGATGCCCGTCCTCCCAAGGCGCAGGCCCTCACCTCACCCGTCGAGCACCGTGTGCTCATCTCCTCCGTCATCACCCGTGGCCAAGTGAAGGCGACCCAGTCCCTCCAGGTGAAGCCCCAGATCACGGGCGCCGAAGGCTCGGTCGCTCCGGTGGTGACCCGCCTCCCCCTTCGTCAGGGCGACGCGGTACGCCGGGGCGCCGTGCTCGTGGAGGTCAGCGGACGCCCCGTCATCGCTCTTCAGGGCACGCTGCCCTCGTACCGCGACCTGCGGCCGGGCGCGACAGGCGCAGACGTACGACAGCTGCAGCACGCCCTCACGCTCCTCGGGCACGACACCGGCGGTGATCGGCAGGGCGTTTTCGGCACCGGCACGAAGAACGCGCTCACCGCGCTGTACACCGGCCTCGGCTACGAGCCCCTCCCCGCCCGGACGGATGCCGCCACCGCCCTCAAGTCCGCCCGGGAGGCGGTGAAGCAGGCACAACGCAGATGGGAGGACGCCCGAGCCGCCGCGAGCAGGACTGACAAAGGCACAAGCACCAGCGGAAGCGACGGCGCCAAGGGCGAAGACTCCGGAACCAATTCCGGCACCGCGGGCTCACGGACCGAACTGCACCGCGCCGCCGAAGACCTCGACGCCGCCCGCACCGAGTTGTCCGAGACCGAGGCGTCCGCCGGCCCCATGCTCCCCGCCGGCGAAGTCGTCTACCTCTCCGGCTTCCCGGGGCGGCTCGACTCGGTACGGGGCAGCGTCGGCAGCGAAGCCTCCGAGGCCTCGCTGACCGTCTCGGCCGGCAGGCTCCTCGTCCAGTCGTACGTCCCCGAGTACCAGAAGGGGCTGCTCCGCCGCGGCCAGCGCGTCGAGATCTACTCCGAGACCACCGGAGTGACCGCCACGGCCCGTGTCTCCTCCGTGGCGTCCGAGCCCGTTGCCCCCGCGCAGCCCGCGGCGGACGGTACCCAGACCGGTGACGAGAACACCGGCTACCTGGTCGAGATCGTTCCGGACAAGCCCCTCGACGAACGCCTGACCGGCCAGGACGTACGGCTCACCATCGAAGCGGCCTCAACGGGACGCAAAGCCCTCGTGGTTCCCGTCACCGCCCTCAGCTCCGGTGCCGACGGCAGGACGACGGTGACCGTGGTCGCCCCGTCGGGCGACCGGCGGCGCGTCGAGGTGCGTCCGGGTACGGCAGGTGACGGCTTCGTCGCCGTCACCCCCGTCGGCGACGGGCGACTGACAGCGGGGGATCCCGTCGTCACCGGTGTCGGCCGCTCCGCCGCCGGGGACGTGCCCGGCGCGGGGGCAGCGGGAGCAACCACGGGTGGCGACGGGGGCGGCGGAACACCGTGATGCTCGACGCATCCGCCGTGATCGAGCTGCGAGCCGTCGGACTGACCTACCCCGGCCCGCCCGCCGTGCATGCGCTCCAGCCGTGCGACCTCTCCGTCCTCCGGGGAGCCTTCGTCACCGTCGTGGGCCCCTCCGGCTCGGGGAAGTCGACGTTCCTCAACATCCTGGGGCTGCTCGACGCCCCCTCCACCGGCACCTACCTCCTCGACGGGATCGACATCGGCGGCCTCCGGGACGCCGAACGGACCGCCCTGCGGGGCCGTCGGCTGGGCTTCGTCTTCCAGTCGTTCCACCTGCTGCCGCATCGCAGCGCCCTGGAGAACGTGGCACTCGCCATGGTCTACGACGGAACGCCCCGCCGCGAGCGCACCGCCCGGGCCCTCACCGTCCTCGAACGCGTCGGCTTGGAGAACCGCGCCCACGCCCTGCCGACCACCCTCTCCGGCGGCGAGCGCCAGCGCGTCGCCATCGCCCGCGCCCTCGTCGGCCGTCCGTCGGTCCTGCTGTGCGACGAACCCACCGGAAACCTGGACAGCGTCAACGCCGGCTCGGTCCTGGCCCTGCTGCGGGAACTGAACGAGGACGGCATGACGATCGTCATGATCACCCATGACCCCGAGGTCGCCGCCCATGGCGGGCGCACCCTGACGATCCGCGACGGAGTCCTCGACGAGGCGGACCGCACGACGGGAGGAAGGCTGTGATCCCCCGCCGCTTCCGTCGTCGCCCGCCCGCCGTACGCCTGTCCGTCTTCAGCACCGGGGACCTGCTCTCCGAGGCGCTCACCGGCATCCTCCGGCGCCCCGCCCGCTCGGTTCTGACAGCCCTGGGGACGGTGCTCGGCGTGGGCTCCTTCGTCGCGATCCTCGGCCTCACCGCCACCGCGTCATCCCAGATCGACGCGCGTTTCAACGCGCTGGCGGCGACCGAGGTCACCGTCCGCGACGTGTCCCGCGAACAGAACGAGTTCGCAGGACCCGGATTCCCCGCCGACGCCGACGAACGGGTCGAGCGTCTCCCGGGCGTACGGCATGCCGGCGTGTACTGGAGCGTGGAACTGCCGCCCGGTGACGGCGTCGGCGCGGCCCTGGTGAGCGGTTCGGGCGGCGGGAGCGGTCCGGGCAGTGGCACGGACGGCGGCCGGGTTCAGGTCGTCGCAGCCTCGCCCGGAGTGCTCTCCGCCGCCTCGGTCTCGCTCGTAGAGGGGCGCGTCTACGACGACTTCGCCGCGAACGGCGTACAGCCCGTCGCGGTCCTCGGGCGGAGTGTCGCCGAGCGTCTCGGCATCACCACGCTGGAGACGCGCCCCGCCGTCTTCATCGGGGACCAGCCGTTCACGGTGGCGGGCATCATCGGCGGCACCGAGCGGAAGACGGATCTGCTGCTCTCGGTGATCGTGCCGCCGAAGACGGCCGAGCGGATGTGGGGACGGCCGCGTGACGGTGCGTCGATGCTGATCTCCACCGACCTCGGAGCGGCTCCGCAGATCGCCGAACAGGTGCCGACTGCGCTGCGTCCGGACCACCCGGAGTATCTGAAGGCGGTTCCTCCACCCGACCCCCGCGCGCTGCGTGGCGGTGTCAGCGGTGACCTCGGGCAGCTCTTCCTCGTCCTCGCCGCGATCTGTCTGGTCATCGGCGCCGTGGGCATCGCAAACACCACTCTGGTCGCGGTGCTCGAACGGACGGGCGAGATCGGACTCCGGCGCGCCCTGGGCGCGCGCGGACGGCACGTCATGAGCCAGTTCCTCGCGGAGTCCGGCGTACTCGGCACGTTCGGAGGGCTGGTCGGCACCTCGTTGGGTGTCCTGACAGTGGTGATCGTAGCCGTCGTACGGGCGTGGACGCCGGTCGTCCACCCGCTCACGGTCGCCGCCGCCCCGGCGATCGGCCTGCTCACCGGACTCGTCGCCGGGCTGTACCCGGCCTGGCGGGCCGCCCGTATCCAGCCCGCCGAAGCGCTACGACGCTGAGCGTGCCGGACGAGGACGTATCGCCCCCCCGGCCCGTCCTACGGCTCGACCACCGTCTCCTGTGCCGCCGCCGTCGTCCCCGCGATCAGGGGGGCGTCCACCGGGACGTTGCGCTTCACCAGGGCGAGGGCGATCGGGCCCAGTTCGTGGTGGCGGACCGCCGTCGTCACGAAGCCGAGCTGGCGGCCCTCCTCGCCGTCGGAGGCCAGCCGGAGCGGCGTGCCGTGGGCCGGCAGCAGGACCTCGCTGCCGTCCAGGTGCAGGAAGACCAGGCGGCGCGGCGGCTTCCCCAGGTTCTGCACCCGGGCGACGGTCTCCTGGCCCCGGTAGCAGCCCTTCTGCAGGTGGACGGCGCTGCCGATGAGGCCGACCTCGTGCGGGATGGTCCGGTGGTCGGTCTCGAAGCCGAGCCGGGGGCGGTGCGCCTCGACGCGCAGCGCCTCGTACGCCAGGATGCCCGCGGCCGGCCCGTGGGAGGCGGCGAAGGACTCCAGGTCGGCGCGGGGCAGGAACAGGTCACGGCCGTGCGGGGTCTCCCGTACGACGGCGCCCTCGGGCACCTCGGCGATGGAGCCGGCCGGGAGGTGGACGACGGCGATGTCCTCCGTACGGTCGGCGACCTCGACGCGGTAGAAGAACTTCATCGACTCCAGGTACGCGACGAGTTCCTCCCGCGTCCCCGGCTCGACGTGCGCCCACAGCGTCTCGCCGTCGTCGACGAGGTACAGGGCGTGCTCGATGTGCCCGTTCGCGGACAGGACCAGCGCCTCGGTGGCCCGGCCGGGCGCCAGGTCCGTCATGTACTGGGTGACGAGCAGGTGCAGCCAGCTCAGCCGGTCGTCACCGGTCACGGCGACGACACCGCGGTGCGAGAGGTCGACGAAACCGTGTCCGTCGGCGAGGGAGCGCTGCTCGCGGAAGAGGTCGCCGTAGTGCGCGGCGACACCTTCGTCGCGGCCTTCGGCGGCGACGGCACCGGGCAGGGACAGGAGCGGGCTGATCGTTGAATGTCGCTGCATGAGAAAAGCCTACGACTCCGCGGGGCGGTCCTTCAGGGCGCGGTCCCCGTCGCTCCGGACGCGGTCTCCCCGTCCGGCCGGGCGCGGTCCCCGTCCTCCGGGGCGCGCTCCTGGGCCGCCTTCTTCGTACAGTCCGCGCAGCGGCCGAAGATCGCGAAGTGCTTCATGTCCGTCTCGAAGCCGAAGGTCTCCCGGAGCTTCCCGGTGAACTCGGCGGCCACCTCGACGTCCGCCTCGATCACCCCGGAGCAGTCCCGGCACACCAGGTGCAGATGGTGGTGCCGGTCGGCGAGGTGGTACGTCGGGGCCCCGTGCCCCAGATGGGCGTGACTCACCAGCCCGAGCTCCTCCAGGAGCTCCAGGGTCCGGTACACGGTGGAGATGTTCACGCCGGAGGCCGTCCTGCGGACCTCCACGAGGATCTCGTCGGGCGTCGCGTGCTCCAGCGCGTCGACGGCCTCCAGGACGAGCTGACGCTGCGGCGTCAGCCGGTATCCGCGCTGCCGCAGGTCGCTTTTCCAGTCGGTGCTCACCACGCCCCCCAGTGTAGGAGGGCGCGGCGCGCCGACCCGGACTTCCTAGCGGAAGAAGGCGATGCCGTCGTCCGGCATGTCGGGAAGGTTGCGGGCCATCTCCGCGACCTCTTCCGGCGTGACGACCTTCTTCAGGTGCGCCGACATGTACGGCCGCAGCGGGACCTCGGGGGTCGCCTTCTCGCCCACCCACATGAGGTCGCTCTTGACGTAGCCGTAGAGGCGCTTGCCGCCGGAGTACGGGCCCGAGGCCGCCGTCCGGGCGACGGCGTCCGTCGCGAGGTCGATCTGCGGCTTCTGGTCGGCGAGCTCGCCGTACCAGATCTCGACGATGCCCTGGTCGCGGACCATCACGATCTCGACCTTGCGGTCCTTGTCGATCCGCCAGTACCCGCTCTCGCTCTCCAGCGGGCGGACCTTGTTGCCCTCCTCGTCCAGGACCCAGGAGTGGGACGTGTACTCGAGGAAGTCACGGCCGTCGTGGCTGAACGTCACGGACTGGCCGAAGTTGCACTTCTCGGCGCCGGGGAAGTCGGAGACGCCCGCGCCCTCCCACGTGCCGAGCAGGAACGCGAGGGGGACGAGGCCCGGGTTGAGGTCGGAGGGGATCTCGATCATGAGCGGCTCTGGCGTTCTCTAGGAAGTGGTTGGCGGGAAGTGGATCAGCGCTGGCCCTGGTACAGCTTCTTCACGGCCAGACCGGTGAAGGCGAGCACGCCGACGCAGACCAGGACCAGCAGTGCTTCGAAGAAAAAGATCACGGGGTGCTCCTCGACTGAGCGGTGAAGGCGGAACGGGCCGGACCCCAGCTTAGTGGGCGGGGGCCCGGCCCACTCGGTGAGGTGGGTCTAGCAGGTGGGTCCGCCGGAGTACGGCTAGCCGAGCAGCTGGTTCTGCAGGGTGACCGTCTGCTGGAACGGGACGCCGAGCGCCTCGCCCTTACGGGTCTGGGTGATCAGCGCGAGGGTGTCGCCTGCCTGGACGTAGGCCCAGCGGACCTGCTCGGGACCGTAGGGCTTCTTCTCCCGGAAGGCGTACGCGCGCGTGTCCGGCACCTCGATGTCGTCCGCGAAGGTCTCCGGGACGACGTTCTCGACCCCGTCCGGCAGTGCCTTCGGGCCGTCCGTCGCGTCCACCTCCAGGGCCACGTCCTGGTACGACTGGGCATACGCGACGGAGCTGAACCGGAGCAGATGGACGGTGGTCCGGGTGCCGTCCGGGGTCGTCCACCCGCGCGCGGCGATGTGCCGCAGGGTGGAGTCCGCCAGGCTCTGCCGGAGCTCGCCGCGGAACTCCTTCCCGTACAGGGAGAGGTACGCCTCCGTGGACACGAACCCGCCGTCCAGCTTCGGGTCGGGCGTCGCCCCGGCCGGCGCGGGCAGCAGCAGCTCGCGCACGTCCGCGTAGTGGATCTCGCCGTTGTTGGCCGCGGTGAACGGGCGGGGCCGGTCGGCCGGCAGCGCCGGGAGACGGAGCCGCGGGTACTCCCAGCGGCCGTCGTTCTCGGTCGCGAGCCCGGGGACCTCGCTCCGGTCGAGCCCGGTGATTCCCAGGGCCGTACCCGCGCCGACGCCGCCGCACACCACGACGGCGGCCGTCCACCGGGCGACGGCCCACAGCACCCGCCGGGCCCGCCGGGGGGCGACGGCGGGGGCGGGAGCGGCATCGGGAGCTGCTGCTGCGGCGTCCACGACCGTCTCGGCGGCGGGCTCCACCGCGTCGGCGACCGTCTCCGCCACCTCGGTCGTCCCGGCCGTCTCGATCTCCTCGGGCGCCTGCTTCGTCGACTGCTCGGTCATACGTACTCCCCCGGGGACTCGATGTGGCGGATCTGCTTCTCGACGAGGACCGCCACGGCCTTGGTGTCGAGGGGCGGGATGCCGTACGCCGTGACGGAGACCATGACCTCGCCGTCGTACGCCACGCAGATCACCGCCCGGAGCTCGGGCGTCCGCACCTCACCGTCCTGCTCGGGCTTCTGGGGCTCGGGGCTCAGGTGGCAGAAGGCGTTCTTCGCGTGGCCCTCGATCTTCGGGCCCTTGTCCAGGTCCAGGAGCTCGGCCAGGTCCTTGCGGATCCCGAAGAACTTCCGGACCGCCTTCTTGTCCTTCATCCGCAGGATGGACACCTCCGCCTGGAGGCTGTTGTCGACCCGGGCGTACGAGCGGACCGCCATGCCCTGGATGCCGAGCGCGTCGACCGCCTTCTCGTACGTGCGGCGCTCCTTTCCGTAGACGCCCTTGCCGCTCTTCTTGAAGAGGGCCGCGGCCGCCTTGGCGCCCAGTTCGTCGTCGTTGCCGTACCCGGCGAGGTCGGCGCCGAGCACGTAGCCGTCCGGCACGGGCAGCAGGAGCCTGCTCATCGGCGTGGAGGCGCGGCCCTTGTCGACGGCGGCCGCCGGGTCCTCGGGGGTGGCGGTCGCGGTGGGCGTCCCCCACGCCACGGTGGGCGCCGTGCGGTCGGCTCCGTCGACGGTGGTGGCGGTGTACGCGACCCCGCCGCCCACGGCCCCGAGCACCAGCACGGCGGTCAGCACGTTCTTCAGGAGGCGGCGAGCCCGGCCCCCGGACTTCTCGGTCACAGACGCCCCAGCTGTCGCTCGGCCAGGGAACGGATCTCGTTCCCGGAGATCTTCCGCGTGTCGGACATGATGATGGTGATGGCGATGTCACCGCGCTGGATGAAGGCGCGGGCCTGGTAGGAGTCCAGGTAGCCGGCCCTGCGCTCCACCGGGAAGACGAAATAGCGCCCGTTCCCCGAGCCCTTCACCGGCTCACCGATGGAATCGGACCTGGTCCGGCCCATGGCGATGGTCTGCTGGCGCCGCACGTGTTCGTACGCGCCCATGCCGGCGCTCGGCCGGTACTGGGCGAGTTCGATCTTGACCCAGCGGTTCTCGCCCGACCGCCACACGCGGCTGACGGTCCGCCGGATCTCCTGTTCGAGCTGGTACTCCAGCGCCGAGTCGGGCTGGGTGAAGTCGTTGGCGTACTCGATCAGCGACTGCCAGCCGTCCTCACCGTCCGCCCGCGCCCCCGCCGGCCTCGGCAGCAGCAGCTTCCGCAGGTCCCCCTGCGCCTTCGCCTGGAGGTCCTCCTTCGCCGACAGTGCCTCCGGCTCCTGTCCCTTCGGGAGGGGCTTCGCCGGGTATGCCAGGCCCGGCTGGTTCAGCGCGGGCAGGGCCGTCGGTTCGCGGTCGGCCTGGATGCCGTAGCCGACGGCCGTGCCGCCGACGAGGCCGAGGACGGCGGCGACGGCGATCAGGCCGACCGTGCGGAGGGCGCGGCGGCGCGGCCGTGCGGGCTCCGGTGTGTCCGGGGACACATCCGGTGCCGGGCCCGGCGAAGCGACCGGAGGCGCGGTTTCCGTCGCCGGCTCCGGGGTCGGCGGTGGTGCCGTATCCGTATTTTGGATACTTTCTTCGATGCTCAAGAGTCCCCCCACGAGACCTGAAGCGCGGATTCCGTCATCCGCGCACCCAGCTGACACATGAGGGGCGCGGGGGGTTGCACCGCCGCGCATTACAGTTCGGCATATGGCGAAGAAGCTCGTGATCAAGGTGACCGCCGGGGCCGACGCCCCCGAACGCTGCTCCCAGGCCTTCACGGTGGCCGCCGTCGCCGCCGCCAGCGGTGTCGAGGTGTCGCTCTGGCTGACCGGCGAGTCCTCGTGGTTCGCCCTCCCGGGCCGGGCGGCGGAGTTCGAGCTGCCGCACGCCGCGCCGCTGCCGGACCTGATCGACTCGATCCTGGCGGCCGGGGGCCGGGCCACGGTGTGCACCCAGTGCGCGGCGCGCCGTGACATCGAGGAGAAGGACCTCCTGGAGGGCTTCCGCATCGCCGGCGCGCAGGTCTTCGTCCAGGAGGCCATGGCCGACGAGACCCAGGCCCTCGTCTACTGACGTTCCGGCCGCCCCTCGGTCCGGGTCAGCCGACCCTCAGCGCTCGCGGGGGCGTTTCTTGCCGTCGAGTTCGTCCCACCACTCGTCCGACTTCGGGTCCCCCGAGGGGTCGTCCCACCAGCGGTCCTCGGGGCCCCGCCGGTTCGCGACCATCGCGGCGACCGGGGGGATGACCATGGCCACCACGCACATGCCGATCGCCACCGGCATCGAGAAGAGCCGCACGACGGCCCAGGCGCCCACGAACAGGACCAGGCAGGCGCCCATCATCCAGAAGTAGACGTGCCGACGGCGTGCGTACACACCTTCAGCGTACGACCGGGGACGCCGCCCGTCACCGGCAGGAGACCGGACGGGAATCCGGCGGGGGCGGGCGGAAGCGGGCAGACCGAAGGGCCGTGCCTCTAGTCCTGGAAATGGCGTCCAACCCCCCAGGAGGCACGGCCCTTCGGCCGGTTCAACGGTGCGGGATCACACCGCGATGGCGACCTCGGCGAGGCCACCGTGCTGCGCCACGACCTGGCGGTCGGCGGTGCCGCCGGGGACCAGGGCGCGGACGGTCCACGTGCCCTCGGCCGCGTAGAAACGGAACTGGCCGGTGGCGGAGGTCGGGACCTCGGCCGTGAACTCGCCGGTCGAGTCCAGGAGGCGGACGTAACCGGTGACGGGCTGGCCGTCCTTGGTCACGAAGCCCTGGATGGTGGTCTCACCGGGCTTGATCGTCGAGGCGTCGGGGCCGCCGGGCTGCGCTCCACACATGTCGTTCTGTCCTTACGGTCGAGGGGTCCGGAGGAGGGAGGGTCCGGGGTTACTTGTTGGCGCCGAGCTCGATCGGCACGCCGACGAGGGAGCCGTACTCGGTCCACGAGCCGTCGTAGTTCTTGACGTTCGTGACCTCGAGCAGCTCGTGGAGGACGAACCAGGTGAGCGCGGAGCGCTCGCCGATGCGGCAGTAGGCGATGGTGTCCTTCGCCAGGTCGACCTGCTCGGCCTCGTAGAGGGCCTTGAGCTCGTCGTCCGACTTGAAGGTGCCGTCGTCGTTGGCGTTCTTCGACCACGGGATGTTGCGGGCGCTCGGCACGTGGCCGGGGCGCTGCGACTGCTCCTGCGGGAGGTGCGCCGGGGCGAGCAGCTTGCCGGAGAACTCGTCGGGCGAGCGGACGTCGACCAGGTTCTGGGCGCCGATCGCGGCCACGACGTCGTCGCGGAAGGCGCGGATCGAGTTGTCCAGGGCCTGGGCCTTGTACGCGGTGGCCGGGCGGGCCGGGATCTCGGAGCCGTCGACCAGGTCGCGGGAGTCGAGCTCCCACTTCTTGCGGCCGCCGTCGAGGAGCTTCACGTCCTGGTGGCCGTAGAGCTTGAAGTACCAGTAGGCGTACGAGGCGAACCAGTTGTTGTTGCCGCCGTAGAGGACGACCGTGGTGTCGTTCGCGATGCCCTTGGCCGAGAGGAGCTTCTCGAAGCCCTCCTGGTCGATGAAGTCGCGGCGGACCGGGTCCTGGAGGTCCTTCGTCCAGTCGATCCGGATGGCGTTGCGGATGTGGTTCTTCTCGTAGGCCGAGGTGTCCTCGTCGACCTCGACCAGGGCGACCTGCGGGTTGTCGAGGTTGGCCTCGACCCAGTCCGCGTCGACCAGGACGTCGCTGCGAGCCATGCTGTTCTCCTCCGGGGCAGTGTGCGGCGGTGTGGTGCGGGTGTGGCTGCGTACGCGGCGTCGCGTGCATGAGGGACGTGCGTGACGGACATGCGTACGGCTTGCACGGGGCGGCCCCGACCTCGGTCGGAGGGCCTGAGGAATACGGGAGTGGTGGGTCCCGCTCAGACGGAACGACAGAGCATGGCGGCGACGCGGCACAGGTCTACTGCCCGCCGCTTCGTGAGATCCGCCTGTCGCTTCATGCCCTCGATCGTAGGGACGGACAGGCGGCCGTGTCACCGGCGTGTCGTATTTTGAGACGCGATCGTCCGAGATGTGAGACGCGATCACCGTACGGGTCGGCTCCGGACGCCTCCGTACCGAGGCGTCCGGTTCCGTTTCTGCGGATCGGACAGCTGCGTCTCAGCATGTGACCAACGAGTACGTACGGGGGTGTCCGGGCCCCCTGGAGGCACCGGGCCTCAGCCCGCCAGGACGATGTCCTTGCCGGTCACGGTCACCGCCAGGCCCTCGGGGCGCGGCTCGACCTTCTCCACCTTCATGCCGGCTATGTCGCCGATCGGGCGCTCGAAGTCGGTCCGGGCGCGGACCAGGTCCTCGATGCCGGGGATGCCCTCGCCGGGCACCTCGTCGGCGCGCACCTTGAGGGTGTCGCCGTTCACCACGGTCACCGTCGAGGTGACCGTCTTCGTCAGCGTCCGGCCCATGATCTTCACGCCGCCGGTGACCTTCACCTTGCCGTTCCCGCCGTAGGCGACGGTGGCCTCCCGGTCGGAGGCCGCCGTGAGGTCCGCGTACGAGACGAGGGCCGTCCCGGTCGCGGAACCCGCCTTCGCGCCCGACCAGTCGCCGGTCACGGTGACGTCCTTCAGCGCCACGGTCAGCTCCCCGACCCGGATGCGCTTGTCGCCCGCCGTCGCCCGGACGCCGGAGGCCTTCACCTCGACCTCGTCGAGGTGCTTGCCCGCCACCTGGGTGAGGAAGGGGAAGCCCTTGATGTCGACCTCTATGGAGTCGCTGTCCACGGCGGCGAGCTTCACCCGCCCCGCCGCCTCGTCCTCGGCCCACGCCACGGCCAGCCGGTCGATCCCCACCAGGACCCCGCCCAGCACGACGGCCACGATCAACAGAATCCGCAGTGCTCGCATGGGTAGTGCGTCCCCCCGATGGAAGTGGATATGCGTTCGGCCCCCCGACACGAAGATCGACGTGCCGAGGGGCCGGTTGGTTCCCGCGCCCCGCCCGGATCAGGGTCCGGTCAGGGCCGCTTCAGGGCCGTGTCGGGGTCAGGCCAGGGCCCGGCCCAGCAGGTAGACGGCGGGCGCCGCGGCCGTCAGCGGCAGCGCGACCCCGGCCGTCATGTGCACGAAGCGCGACGGGTAGTCGTAGCTCGCCACCCGCAGGCCGACCAGCGCGCAGACCCCAGCCCCGAGGCCCAGCAGCGCCCCGGAGGCGCCCAGGCCGGTGAGGCCGCCGGCCGCGGTCCCCGCGCCCGCGGAGGCGAGCAGCGCGACGGCCACGGAGACGGCGCCGGGCAGCGGCAGCGCCCGCGCGAGGACGGCGGCGGCGACCGCGATCCCGCCGACGACCACCGCGTCGGGGTCGGCGCCGAGGTGCCCGGTGGCGACGACGGTGAGCGCCGCCGAGGCGATGGTGGCCATCAGGCCGTACATCCGCTCGTCCGGGTCGGCGTGGCTGCGCAGCTGGAGGACCAGGCAGAGCAGCACCCAGACGCCGAGGGTGCCGAGGATCGCGGCGGCCGCGTGCTCCCGGCCGGTGGCGAGCAGGGCCGCGTCGGCGGCGAGGCCGCCGGCGAAGGCCAGCGCGATGCCCTGCCGGGCGGGCCACATGCCGTTGAGCCGGAACCAGCCGGCGGCGGTGACGGCCTGGAGCAGGACGAGCGGGACGAGCAGCCCGTACGTGCCGAGCGCGGCGCCGCCGGCGAGCAGCAGCCCGAGCAGGGCGGTCAGCGCGGCCGGCTGCATGCCGGGCTCGATGACCGGGGACCGGCCCTCGGCCCGCGCGCGCTGGGCGTCGGTGATCCGGGTGTTCCCGGAGGTGGTGGGCGAGGACCAGCCGGGACCGGCCTCGGCCCCGACGGCGGGAGCCTGCACCGGAGCGGGAGCCTGCACCGGAGCCGGAGCGGGAGCGGCGGAAACCGGCGGCTGCGGCTCGGCGTAGTACGCCTGCTGCGGCTGCGACTCGTACCCCTGGTGCTGCTGGTACGCCTGAGGCTCGGCGTACGACTGATGCTGGGGCTGGGCCTGCGGCTGCTCGTACGGCTGCTGGTACCCCTCCTGCGGCGCGTATCCCTGCGGCGCGTGTCCCTGCTGCCCGCCCTGCGCCCGCGCCGCCCGCACCTCGTCGTACGAGACGGCCGGCTGGTACGTGGTGTCCCAGGTCTGGCCCTCCCACGTCTGGGTGACGTCGGCGGCCTGCGGCGCCTGCGGTACGTGCTGTCCCTGCCCGTTCGCGTACGGGTCGTACTGCTGACCGCCGTAGTACTGGTCATTGCTCATGCTGTGGGGTTCACCCTCCTGCGAACGGGGGGAGCACCTCGACGGTGCCGCCCTCGGCAAGCCGTACCGTCTCATGGCTCCGGGTCCCGACGGGGTCGCCGTCGACCAGGAACGAGCACCGCCGGAGGACCTGGACCAGCTCGCCCGGGTGCTTCGCGCGGACCGCGTCGAGCGCCTCCGCCAGGTGCTCGGCGGTGTACGGCTCCTCCGCGACACCGGCGGCGGCCTTGGCCGCGGCCCAGTAGCGGATGGTTCCCGCTGCCATAGCGGCGCTCCCTTCGTTCGTGTGCGCGCCGCCCCCCATGATGGGCTATGCGCGCGTGAGCCAGTCCCCGAGCCGGGCGAGCAGCTCGTCCCCGGCCGCGTTCTCGGCGTGGCCCATGCCCCGCTCCAGCCACAGTTCCGCGTCGGAGGCCCCGGCGAGCATCCGCGGGTGGTCGAGCGGGAAGTACGGGTCCCGGTCGCCGTGCACGACCAGCAGCGGCGTCGGCGCGATCAGCGGCGCCGCGGCCACCGGCGAGAGCGGTACGGGGTCCCAGGCGCGGCTGTCGATCCGGGTGCGGAGCCCGTACCGCCCGACGAGGCGGCCCGCCGGGCGGGTGACCACCCAGTGGAGGCGGCGCATCGGGGCCGTCCCCCGGTAGTACCAGCGGGCCGGCGCGGAGACGGCGGCCACCCGGTCGGCGCGCCCCGGCCCCTCCCGGTCCAGCGCGGCGTGGCGCAGGACCACGGACCCGCCCATGGAGAAGCCGACCGTCGCCACGCGCGCGTGGCCGAGCTCACGGGCCCAGCGGACGGCGGCGGACAGGTCGAGGACCTCCCGGTCGCCGACGGTCGAACGGCCGCCGGAGCCGCCGTGGCCGCGGAAGGAGAAGGTCACGACCGCGGCGGCGCCCCGCTCCGCGAAGGCGCGCGCGGCACGCCGGACGGCGGGCCGGTCGGCCGACCCGGTGAACCCGTGGGCGACGACGACGGCCGTATCGGTGACACTGGCCCGGGACGGTTCGTAAACCGCCTCGATCCGGACATCGTCATCCGTACGCAACATGGCCCGCCGGGAGCCGGAAGTGATCAGAGAGACATCCGCCATATGAAATCCGCCCTCTCCCTCTGAACTCATGTGGGCTATTCTCCTGTGCAGAGGATCCGGGCGACGCAGCCCCCGGGTCCTTTTGCGTTTTCCGACCGTTGTTACGGACGGATGAACAAAAGCTCTCAGGGCGCGAGAGCCGGCAAAGAGCTGTACGGAACGACGTACGAAGCAGTGCCACGTCCTCGCAGGGACCGAGGAGGAACCGAACGATGAGCGAGCGAACGAAGCACGACCGACCGGTGGCAGGAGGAGCACGATGAGCTCCCTGCTGCTCCTGACCAACGCCCTCCAGCCTTCCACCGAGGTGCTCCCCGCCCTCGGTCTGCTGCTCCACAGCGTCCGGGTCGCCCCGGCGGAGGGCCCCGCCCTCGTGGACACCCCCGGCGCGGACGTGATCCTCGTGGACGGGCGGCGCGACCTCCCGCAGGTGCGCTCCCTCTGTCAGCTGCTGCGCTCCACCGGGCTCGGCAGTCCGCTGATCCTCGTCGTCACCGAGGGCGGCCTCGCCGCCGTCACCGCCGACTGGGGCATCGACGACGTCCTCCTCGACACCGCGGGTCCGGCCGAGGTCGAGGCGCGGCTGCGGCTCGCGACCGGCCGCCGGCAGATCGTCGCGGACGACTCCCCCATGGAGATCCGCAACGGCGACCTGTCGGTCGACGAGGCGACGTACAGCGCGAAGCTCAAGGGCAGGGTCCTCGACCTGACCTTCAAGGAGTTCGAGCTCCTGAAGTACCTGGCGCAGCACCCCGGGCGGGTCTTCACCCGCGCGCAGCTCCTCCAGGAGGTGTGGGGGTACGACTACTTCGGCGGCACCCGGACGGTGGACGTCCACGTACGGCGGCTGCGGGCCAAGCTGGGCCCGGAGCACGAGTCGCTCATCGGCACCGTCCGTAACGTCGGCTACCGCTTCGTCACCCCCGAGAAGGTCGAGCGGGCCGCCGAGGAGGCCCGTGCGAAGGAGGAGGCCCGCGCGAAGGAAGGGGCCAGGGCGGGCGCCGGCGTCAAGGACGCCACGGTCGACCCCACCCGTTCGGAGGACAGGAACGTGGCGGATGCCACAGTGCGACCTGCCGGTAGGTAGGTCACCCCGCGTAGACTGCCGCGCGTGGCCAAGGTGACGCGGGATGACGTAGCTCGACTGGCAGGTACATCGACCGCGGTCGTGAGCTACGTCATCAACAACGGACCCCGGCCGGTCGCCCCGGCCACGCGCGAGCGTGTCCTCGCCGCGATCAAGGAACTGGGCTACCGCCCCGACCGGGTCGCCCAGGCCATGGCGTCACGGCGCACGGACCTCATAGGCATGATCGTCCCCGACGCCCGGCAGCCGTTCTTCGCCGAGATGGCGCACGCCGTCGAACAGGCCGCCGCCGAGCGCGGGAAGATGGTCCTCGTCGGGAACTCCGACTACCGCACCGAGCGCGAGGTCCACTACCTGCGCGCGTTCCTCGGCATGCGGGTGTCCGGACTGATCCTGGTCAGCCAGGGCATGAGCGAGCAGGCCGCGAGCGAGATCGAGGCCTGGGACGCGCGCGTGGTGCTGCTCCACGAGCGGCCCGAGGCGATGGACGACGTCGCCGTCGTCACCGACGACATCGGCGGCGCCCAGCTCGCCACCCGTCACCTCCTGGAGCACGGTCACCCGTACGTGGCGTGCCTCGGCGGCGTCCCGAACACCCCGGCCGTCGGCGACCCCGTCGCCGACCACGTCGAGGGCTGGCGGCGCGCCATGCTGGAGGCGGGCCGGTCGGTCGAGGGACGGCTCTTCGAGGCCCCGTACAACCGTTACGACGCCTACCAGGTGGCCCTGAAGCTGCTCTCCGGGCCCGACCGACCGCCGGCCATCTTCTGCTCCACCGACGACCAGGCCTTCGGTGTGCTCAGGGCGGCGCGCGAGCTGCGCATCGAGGTGCCCTCGGAGCTGGCGGTCGCGGGCTTCGACGACGTCAAGGAGGCGGCGCTCACCGACCCGCCGCTGACGACGATCTCCTCGGACCGGCCGGCGATGGCGCGGGCGGCCGTGGACCTGGTCCTGGACGACTCGCTCCGGGTGGCGGGCTCGCGCCGCGAGCGCGTGAAGCTGTTCCCCTCGGGTCTGGTCGTCCGCCGCTCGTGCGGCTGCCACGAGTAGCGGCACGCGAGGGCTGCCCCGGGCAGCCGCGCGGGACCCGTCCGCATCAGCCGCGCGGCTCCCGTCTTCACCGCCGCGGCTCCCGTCTTCACCGCCGCGCGGCACCCGCCTTTACATCGGGCATACAGGGTTCTGTCGGGCTTCTCACCCGGTCCTCAGACGGCTCTCATCTACGGATCCGAGAGTCGTACCCATGACGGACTTCCAGCAGCAGCCGCAGCAGCCTCACCACCCGCCGAGGCCGCCGTACGATCCGACGCAGCCGATCACGACCGAGCCGGGCACCACGGTGTGGCCGTCCGGCGGGCACGTGCCGCCGCCGGTGGGACCCCCCGTCGCCGCCCCGGCAGGCGGCGCCCCCGGTGCCCGGCGCCGCGCCAAGCGCGGGGTCGGCCTCCTGGTCGCCGTGGCCATCGCGGCCGCCGCGGTCGGCGGCGGTACGGCGACGCTGGTCCAGCAGCTCACCTCCGACACCCCCGCCACCGCCTCCACCGCCGTGAGCGGCACCAACGTCTCTGCCCGCGACACCGGCACGGTCGCCGGGGTCGCCCAGGCGGTCTCCCCGTCGATCGTCGAGATCTCCGCGGCCTCGAACGCCGGCAAGTCCACCGGCTCGGGCGTGATCATCACCTCCGACGGCGAGATCGTCACCAACAACCACGTGATCTCCGGGGCCTCCGAGATCACCGTGCAGCTCAGCGACGGGAAGTCCTACCCGGCCTCGGTCGTCGGCACCGACCCCGACAAGGACCTGGCGCTGATCAAACTGCGGGGCGCCTCCGGCCTCAAGACCGCCACCCTCGGCTCCTCGAAGGACGTCAGGGTCGGCGACGAGGTCGTCGCCATCGGCTCCCCCGAGGGCCTGACCGGGACCGTCACCAGCGGCATCGTCTCCGCCCTCGACCGGGACGTGACCGTCGCCAAGGACGAGAGCGGCCAGGACCAGCAGCAGGGGCAGGGGCAGCAGTACGACCCGCGGCAGGGCTGGCCGTTCGAGTTCGGCGGCCGGCAGTTCAACGGCGACACCGGCTCGTCGAAGACGACGTACAAGGCGATCCAGACCGACGCCTCGCTCAATCCGGGGAATTCCGGCGGCGCGCTGATCAATATGAACGGCGAGATCATCGGAATCAATTCGGCCATGTATTCGCCCAGTTCTTCGAGCGGTTCGACGGCCGGCAGCGTCGGTCTCGGATTCGCGATCCCGGTCGACACCGTGAAGGCCGACCTGGACGGTCTGCGGGCGGGCGGCGGCAACTGAACGCCGTACCCGCCGGTGAACGGGCCGCGTGCGACGCTGAGCCCATGACCGACCAGCGACACGAAGCCGAACGCATCCTCATCGTCGACGACGAGCCCGCCGTACGGGAGGCCCTGCGCCGCAGCCTCGCCTTCGAGGGGTACGGGACGCAGGACGCCGTCGACGGCCTGGACGCGCTCGCCCGGATGGAGTCGTACGCCCCCGACCTCGTCGTCCTCGACGTCCAGATGCCCCGGATGGACGGGCTGACGGCGGCCCGCCGCATCCGGGCCTCCGGCTCCACCGTGCCGATCCTGATGCTGACCGCCCGCGACACCGTCGGCGACCGCGTCACCGGACTCGACGCGGGCGCGGACGACTACCTCGTGAAGCCCTTCGAGCTGGACGAGCTGTTCGCCCGGATCAGGGCGCTGCTGCGGCGCAGCTCGTACGCCTCCGCCCGGTCCGGCGGCCCGGCCGACGCCGACGTGCTGTCCTTCGAGGACCTGCGGATGGACCTGGCCACCCGCGAGGTGACCCGGGGCGGGCGGACGGTCGAGCTGACCCGGACCGAGTTCACGCTCCTGGAGATGTTCCTCGCGCACCCGCGCCAGGTCCTCACCCGCGAGCAGATCCTCAAGGCGGTGTGGGGCTTCGACTTCGAACCGAGCTCGAACTCGCTGGACGTGTACGTGATGTACCTGCGGCGCAAGACGGAGGCCGGCGGCGAGCCGCGCCTCGTGCACACGGTGCGGGGCGTCGGGTACGCGCTGCGCGGAGGAGGCGGGGAGTGACCGGTCCCCTGACGTGGTTCCGTTCCCGGCCGCTGCGCTCGCGGCTCGCGCTGCTCACGGCGGTCGCGGTGGCGGTCGCGGTGGCGGCGGTGTCGCTGGCCTGCTGGTTCGTCACCCGGGCGCAGCTGGAAGCCGAGATGGACTCCTCGCTGCGCGGCACCCGGCTCGACCCGAACGGGGTGCAGAGCCTCCTCTCGCTGTGCCGGCAGGGCACGACGCCGCCGCCGGTGGCGGGCTCGTACACCGTGCAGGTGATCCTCGCCAACGGCAGCGTGTGCACCTCCGGCAAGGCCGCGATCCCGGCCGGAGCCGGTGACCTCGCGGTGGCGCGGGGGCAGCTGGAGTACGTCCTGCACACCGTCAAGGACGACGCCGGGCGGGAGATGCGGGTCTACACCTACCCGCAGGAGGGACCGATCGGGCTCGCGGTCTCCGTCGCCCGGCCCCTCGACGAGATCGACAACTCGATGTCCACCCTGCGCTGGGTGCTGTTCCTGGTCTCCGGGATCGGCGTCGTCGGCGCGGGCGCGGCCGGGCTCTGGGTCGCGCGGACCGGTCTGGAGCCGGTGAACCGGCTGACCGGGGCCGTCGAGCACGTGGCCGCGACCGAGGACCTGACCGTCCGCATCCCGGTGGAGGGCGAGGACGAGATCGCCCGGCTGTCCCGCTCGTTCAACGCGATGACGGCGGCGCTCGCGACCTCCCGGGACCGGCAGGCGCAGCTCATCGCGGACGCCGGCCACGAACTCCGTACGCCCCTCACCTCGCTGCGCACCAACGTCGAGCTGCTCGCGCGCAGCGAGGAGACCGGCCGGGCGATCCCGCCGGAGGACCGGCGGGCCCTGATGGCCTCGGTGAAGGCGCAGATGACGGAGCTGGCCGCGCTGATCGGCGACCTCCAGGAACTGGCCCGCCCGGACACGGCCGAACCGGGGCCGCTCGCCGTGGTCCCCTTCCACACGATCCTGCGGACGGCCCTGGACCGGGCGCGGCTGCGCGGCCCGGAGCTGACCTTCGTCACGGACCTGGCGCCCTGGTACGTACGGGCGGACGCGGCGGCCCTGGAACGGGCGCTGGTCAACGTCCTGGACAACGCGGTGAAGTTCTCGCCGCCCCGGGGCACGGTCGAGGTGACCCTGATGCGCGGCGAACTCACGGTCCGCGACGAGGGCCCCGGCATCCCCCCGGACGAACTCCCGCACGTCTTCGAACGCTTCTGGCGCTCCCCCTCGGCCCGCAGCCTCCCGGGCTCGGGCCTGGGCCTGTCGATCGTGGCCCGCACGATCCACCACGCGGGCGGCACGGTGACCCTGGCCCCGGCGACGTCCGGCGGGACGGTGGCGACGGTACGACTGCCGGGGGCACCGACACCGCCACCGGAGCACTGAGGCGCCGGCGGGGGCGGATATCGGGGGCGCCCGGCGGCCGTACCGGGGAGGGTGTCGGCATGGACGAACGCGGCCTCGCCCCCGACGGAACGATCGCGCGCGAAGGCGCCCTGGAGCGGGTGGCCCCGGCGTTCGCGCCGGCCGTCGAGGCCGCCCGCGCACGGATCGCGGCGGTGTTCGGGCCGGACCGCCTGCACAGCGCCTATCTGTACGGCAGTGTTCCGCGCGGCACCGCGATCCCCGGCGTCTCCGACCTCGACCTGCAGCTGGCCCTCCACCGGGAGCCCACGGCGGCCGACCGCGCCGACGCGCGCGCCGTCGAGGCGGGGCTCGACCGCGACTTCCCCGAGGTCGACGGCGTCGGCTTCCTGCTGTCCGGCACCGGGTCGCTGCTCAGCGAGGCCGAACGCCATGACGCGGGCTTCTTCCTCGCCTGCCTCTGCACCCCGCTGCTCGGCCCCGACCTCGCCGCCGGGCTGCCCCCGTACCGGCCGACCTCGCTCCTCGCCCGTGAGACCAACGGCGACCTCGCCCGGCTGCTCCCGGGCTGGCGGGCCCGCGCCGACGTGGGCACCGACCCGCGCGCCCTGGGGCGGAGGGTCGGCCGCCGCCTGGTCCGTACCGGCTTCACCCTGGTCATGCCGCGCTGGGGCGGCTGGACCAGCGATCTCGACCGGTCGGCGGAGGTGTTCGGCGGCTACTACCCGGAGCGCGCGGCGCAGATGCGGCTCGCGGTGACGACGGGCCGGGCGACCGCGCCCGATCCGGCCGTCCTGGACGTGCTCGTCGACGAGCTGGGGCCCTGGCTGGCGGCCGAGTACACGGCGGTGCACGGCGAGAAGACGCCGAGGGCCGGGCAGCCGGCCTGAGCCGGGCGCGGCTCCCCCTAGTTGTGCCGGAGAAGCGCCTCCACCAGCCCCGTGCGGGTGTTGGGGAAGTCCATCGGGACGATTCCCAGGCCCGTCCGGCCGGACATCTCCGCGCCGTCGAGGAAGCCGTGGACGCGGGGGTTGAGGCGGTCGGAGTTCCAGCGGGGCGGCAGGGAGGCCGAGGTGCTGACGAAGTTCACGTAGAGGCGGCCGGGCTGGGCGACGGCCGTGCGGAAGTGTGCCTCGATCTTGGGGTACTTGGCGTCGGGCAGGGCGTTCCAGTCGTCCTGGATGGCGAGGGTGGAGCCGTCCCCCCAGCGCAGTCCGCCGGGCAGGCCGCCGTTGTCGGCGATCAGGACGACCTTGCCGCGGGCCTCTCCGAGCAGCGGCACCCCGTTGCCGATCCGGAAGAGGGAGCGCCAGCCACGTCCGTCGAGGTAGTCGTCGAAGACCGCGCGGAAGGTGGCGTCGGACTCCTCCGAGTACTCCTGCTTGACCCGCATGAGGACGGTCTCGGAGGGGTGGGCGGCGAGGAAGTCCCGGCAGGCGACGAGGACGTCGCCGAACATCATGTTCTGGTACGAGGGTCCGTGGTGGATGGCGAAGGAGCCGCTTGTCACCCGGCATCTGACGTCCAGGAACCGGATGCCGCTGTCCAGCTGCTGCCCGATGGTGGTGTTCTGGCACTCCGACCAGGGCCCGCCGAACCGGGCGCCGGAGTCGTGCGTGCCGGGGATCGTGAGCCGCTGGAGCGGGATGCCGTCGCCGTGCGCCCCCATCCACGCGCGTACGTCCACGGCCGAGGCGGCGGGCGCCCCGAGCATCACTCCGGCCCCTGCGGCGAGGGCCCCCACGAGAAAGCTACGTCGCTCCATGCGCCGCAGCATGACAGGTCCATATCAAAACAGGGAAGGGGGCGACGGACCGCCGAATCCGGCGGTCCGCCACCCCCTTCCCCGGGGCGCCCCTCAGGCCGTGCCCGGGGTGCCCCTCGGGCTGCGCCCGGGTACTACTGCACGACGGTGATGCGGTTCGCCGCCGGGACCGGCAGCGGGGCGGACGCCGAGGAGCGGCTCGCCAGGTAGGCGTTGAAGACGTCCAGGTCCGAGGCGCCGACCAGCTTGTTCGTGCCGGTGGCCAGAGCCGCGAAGCCGTCGCCGCCGCCCGCGAGGAACTCGTTCATCGCGACGCGGTAGGTCTTCGACGGGTCGATCGCCTCACCGTTCAGCTTGATCGTGCCGTCGACGACGCGGTCCGCGCCCGTCTTCGTCATGTCGAGCGTGTACGTGAGGCCCTTCGAGATCTGAAGGATCTTGACGGAGTTCAGGTTGGAGCCGCTGACCTGCTGCTTCAGCGCGGTGATCAGGTTCGCGCCGGTCAGGTCGACCACGTTCATCATGTTGGTGAAGGGCTGCACGGTGAAGGACTCGCCGTACGTCACCACGCCGTCGCCCTCGGCGCCGGACGCCTTGAAGACGAGGTCGGAGCGGATGCCGCCCGGGTTCATCAGGGCCAGCTGCGCGCCGCCCTTGTCCGCGGGGGCCAGGCCCTCCAGCTGCGCGTCGGCGATCAGGTCGCCGAGCGGCTTCTCGTACGCCGTGGAGCCGCGGCCGTTGATGTCGGCGGCGATGAAGCCCTGCGGGCGGTTCGCGACCGGGGCCGCGATCGTCCGCCAGTCCTCGATCAGCTTCGTGACGTCCGCGGCCTTCGGCACGTCACGCGTGACGATGTGGTTGGCCGACGCGACGGCCGTCCGCACGATGTCCTTGGTGGCGCGGTCGTACGTCAGCGTCGTGTCGGTGTACAGCTTGCCGAACGAGGACGCCGAGGTGACCAGGCGCGGCTTGCCCGCCGGGTCCGGGATGCTGCACACGTACGCCTGGTGGGTGTGGCCGGTGACCAGCGCGTCGACCTGCGGCGAGACCTTCTTCGCGATGTCCACGATCGCGCCGGAGACGCCCTCGCCCTCACCGTCGCCATTGCCGTCGCAGTTGTAGTCGACGGCCTGCGAGGCCGGCATGCCGCCCTCGTGGACCAGTGCGACGATGGACTTGACGCCCTTGCGCTCCAGGACCTTCGTGTACTTGTTGATCGTCTCGACCTCGTCACCGAACTTGAGGCCCTTGACGCCCTCGGCGGTGACGACGTTCGGGGTGCCCTCCAGGGTCACGCCGATGAAACCGATCCGGACGCCGTCCTTCTCCCAGATGAAGTACGGGTCGAGCAGCGGCTTGCCGGTCTTCTCGTTCGTCACGTTGGCCGCGAGGTACGGGAAGTCGGCACCCTCGAACTCCTCGCCCTTGACGAAGCAGCCGGCGGTCGGGTGACAGCCGCCGTTCTGCATCCGGGCCAGCTCGACGGCACCCTCGTCGAACTCGTGGTTGCCCACCGAGGTGACGTCCAGGTCCAGCTGGTTCAGCGCACCGATGGTCGGCTCGTCGTGGAAGAGCCCGGACAGCAGGGGCGAGGCACCGATGAGGTCACCGGCCGCCGCCGTCACGGAGTAACGGTTCCCCTGACGCGCCTGACGCAGGTGCGTGGCCAGGTACTCGACACCGCCGGCGTCGATCTTCTCGGCGGTGCCGTCCGCCTTGGTCCGGGTGACCTGCCCGGACGAACCGGCCGGCGGCTCCAGGTTGCCGTGCAGGTCGTTGAAGGACAGCAGCTGGACGTCGACCATCCGGCCCCAGCCCTTGCCGTTGCCCTGCCCGGCGGCGAACACGTCGCCGCTCGCCCCGGCCGACGGCATCGCGGCGACGAGCGCCCCGACCGTCGCAAGTCCCGCCCCAGCGGCCAGAACACGCCGCGCGGTCTTGTTCTTCCTCGGTGTCGCCATCTCTCCCACTCGTCCCCTTGCCCCTTTTGTGGCGTTGACATACGCCCCCGTCTGCCGGTGCAGCCTAGAGTCAACGCGCGTAGCGCAACAGGGGGTAGCGGGTTACAAGACAGTTGCCGCCGCCTTTCCCCGGCGCGGCGGCGTGTCGCCGTAAGGTCGTGCCCATGACTTCCGACGCGGCGCCGGCCCTCGAACCGGGACGGCAGATCCACACGTATGACGAGCTCACGCCCGAGCAGATCCAGGACGTACTGGACCTGCTGGAGGCCGCCGACAGCGCCGACGGCGTCCACGCGGTCTCCGAACAGGGACGGCTCTACCTCCGCCACGGCAGCCGCGAAGGCGTCCGCCACTTCCTGCTCACCGTCGGCGCCCACCTCTACGGCTACGCCCAGCTGGAGGAGACCGACCCCATCGAGGCCCCCGCCGCCGAGCTGGTCGTCCACCCCTCCCACCGGGGCCGCGGCCACGGCCGGGCGCTCGGCACCGCCCTGCTCGCCGCCTCCGGCAAGCGGCTGCGCGTCTGGGCGCACGGCGGCAAGTCGGCCGCCCGGCACCTCGCGCAGGTCCTCGGGCTGACGCTCTTCCGCGAACTGCGCCAGCTGCGGCGCCCGCTCGCCCCGCTCGACATCCCCGAGCCGGCGCTCCCCGAGGGCGTCACCGTCCGTACCTTCGTGCCCGGCCAGGACGACACGGCCTGGCTCGCGGTCAACGCGACCGCGTTCGCCCACCACCCGGAGCAGGGCTCGCTCACCCAGCGCGACCTGGACGACCGGATGGCGGAGCCCTGGTTCGACCCGAAGGGCTTCTTCCTGGCGGAGAAGGACGGCAAGCTGGTCGGCTTCCACTGGACGAAGACGCACGGCGAGGAGCAACTCGGGGAGGTCTACGTGGTCGGCATCCTGCCGACCGCCCAGGGCGGCGGCCTCGGCAAGGCGCTGACGGCGATCGGCCTGCGGCACCTGGCGGCGCAGGGGCTGCCGACGGCGATGCTGTACGTGGACGCCGACAACACGGCGGCGGTGACGGTGTACGAGCGGCTGGGCTTCGTCACGCACGAGGTGGACCTGATGTACCGCACGGAGTCGTAGAACCGTAAGTCCGGTTCACCAGGGGGCGGTTGACACCGCCCCCTTCTTTGCACCACCCTTCCACTACTTGATTAGTGAAAGGGTGGTGGAAGGGATCGTGGTCGAGTACCGCATCGACCGGCGCAGTGGCGTCGCCACCTACCTCCAGATCGTCCAGCAGACGAAACAGGCCCTCCGGATGGGCCTCCTGGAACCCGGCGACCGACTGCCCACCGCACGCGAGGTCGTCGAAGCGACGGCCATCAACCCCAACACGGTCCTCAAGGCCTACCGCGAACTCGAACGCGAAGGCCTGGTCGAGCCCCGCAGGGGCCTCGGCACCTTCGTCCGCGCCACGCTCGGCACGAACCCGGCCGACTCGCCCCTACGCGGCGAACTCGCCGACTGGGCCCGCCGGGCACGAGCGGCGGGACTGGAGCGGGAGGACGTGGCCGCGCTCTTCACATCCGTACTGAGGGAACACTTCGAGGGGGACGACGCATGACAAGGGACGGCATCGCGCTGGAGGCCGATCTCCTGGGCAAGAAATACCGAGGGCGGGGCCACCGCTGGGCCCTCAGGGAATGCGACTTCGCCCTCCCCACCGGACGCGTCTGTGCCCTCGTCGGCCCCAACGGCTCTGGCAAGTCCACCCTCCTCTCCCTCGCCGCAGGGCTCCTTCGGCCCACCGAGGGCACGATCCACGCCCCGGCCCGCGAACACCTCGCGTACGTCGCCCAGGACAAGCCGCTCCACCCCCGGCTGAGCGTCGCCGACACCCTGCGCATGGGCCGCGAGCTCAACCCCGGCCGCTGGGACGAGGCCGCCGCCCGGCGGGTCGTCGCCGACGAACTCGACCCGCGCGCCCTCGTACGCGACCTCTCCGGCGGCCAGCGCACCCGCGTCGCCCTCGCACTCGCCCTCGGGAAACGCGCCGAACTGCTGCTCCTCGACGAGCCGATGGCCGACCTCGACCCGCTCGCCCGGCACCAGCTGATGGGCCTGCTCATGGCCGACGCCGCCGAACACGGGACCACCGTCGTCATGTCCTCCCACATCCTCACCGAGTTGGAGGGCGCCTGCGACCACCTCCTCCTGCTGCACGGCGGACGGATACGGCTCGACGGACCCGTCGACGACCTCCTCGCCGCCCACACCCTGCTCACCGGCCCGGTCGGCGACCTCGCCCCGCACACGGTCGTCGAGTCCCGCACCACGGGCCGTCAGCTCACCGCGCTGATCCGCCACGAGGGCCCGGTCGAAGGCCCCTGGGAGACGACGGAACCCTCCCTGGAGGAACTCCTCCTGGCCCATCTCCGCACCCCCTCCGAAGGAGTCCCGGCATGAGCAGCCTCGCCCTGAAGGGCCCCTACTGGGTGACGGTCCGCCAGTACCGACGGACGCTGCGGCTGACGGGAGCCCTGGTGATCCTGGCCCTGGCGACGATCGGGGGGCTGCGGATCTGGGACGCCCAGACCCCGGACACGTACATGCAGGGCCGCTACCTGGTCCCGTCCAACGAGAATCACGGCTTCGGCATGCTCCGATGGGCCATGGAGTACCTCTCCCTCGGCATGGTCTTCCTGCCGCTCCTCGTCGGGGCCTTCGTGGCCGGCCCCCTGGTCGCCCGCGAGCTGGAATCGGGGACGTACAAGCTCTCCCTCACCCAGTCGATCAGCCCGGACCGCTGGCTCGCCTCGAAGCTGCTCACCACGTCCGTCGCCTCCGTCGCGGCCACACTTGCCCTCATCGCCGTCCACCGGATCGGCTGGGGTCGGGTCTCGGGCTTGTGGCAGCTCCATTGGTCGGACCGGGGCTCGTACGAGGCGACCGGAAGCGTCCTCGTCGCCTATGTCCTCCTCGCCGTGGCCATCGGCGCGCTCCTCGGACAGCTCATCCGCCGCACGCTCCTGGCGATGGCCGCGACCGGCCTGGTCACGGGCGCGGTCCTGCTCGTCCTCGGCTCCCTCCGGTGGAGCTTCCTCCCGGTGCTCACGGTCACCGGCCCCGTCGGACCGGAAGCCCGCCACCTCAACGTCCCCGACAACGGGCTCATGATGGACATGGGCATGCTCTTCCGTGACGGAGGGCGAACCACCGAGTGGCTCTGCTGGGACCCGTCGCAGGACCAGAGCGCCTGCCTCGCGGCGAAGAACATCACCGGCCAGTACGTCGACTACCACCCCCAGTCCCACTTCTGGCCCACCCAGCTCATCGAGACCGGCATCCTCCTCGCCCTCACCGCCCTCGTCGCCTTCGCCGCCTTCCGCGTCCTCCGGACCCGCCACCCCTAGAAAATCCCCGCGGGCGGGGCCCGCACACGGCCCCGCCCCCGATTCCCGTACGACATGTCGTCGTTACCGGCCATTCAGACGCGCTTGCGACGCTCACGCAATGAAGCGCTCCGTGTCCGCCCTCCCCAAGGGGAGACTTCCCTCCCCCACGGCCCGCTCCGACGCGCCCGACCACCCCTTCGCGCGGAAGAATGGGGCCATGAGCCAGCAGCCCGCCGAGGTCCCGGTCCAGTCCTCCGCCACGTCGTCCGCCCCCGTGTCCGGAACGGCGCCCGCCGCGCCGTCCCTGGGTTCCCTCACCGCGCACCGCGCGCAGATCGTGAACGGCGCCGTCGTCACCGGCCTCGACGCCGACCTGGACTCGGATCCCGACACCTACGAGGACGACGGCACACTCGGCGACGAGCTGCCGCAGGGGCGCTTCCTCGACCGGGAGCGCAGCTGGCTCGCGTTCAACGAGCGCGTCCTCGAACTCGCCGAGGACCCGACGACCCCCCTCCTCGAACGGGCGAACTTCCTCGCGATCTTCGCCTCGAACCTCGACGAGTTCTTCATGGTCCGGGTCGCCGGCCTCAAGCGCCGCATCGCCACCGGCGTCGCCACCCGCTCCGCCTCCGGCCTCCAGCCCCGCGAGGTCCTCGACCTGATCTGGACGCGCTCGCGCGAGCTCATGGCCCGGCACGCCGCCTGCTACCAGCAGGACGTCGCCCCGGCCCTCGCCGACGAGGGCATCCACCTCATCCGCTGGCCCGAGCTCACGGAGAAGGAGCAGGCGCGGCTCTTCACCCTGTTCCGGCAGCAGATCTTCCCGGTCCTCACCCCGCTCGCCGTGGACCCGGCGCACCCCTTCCCGTACATCTCCGGCCTGAGCCTCAACCTCGCCGTGGTCGTACGCAATCCGGTCAGCGGCCACCGCCACTTCGCGCGCGTGAAGGTGCCCCCGCTGCTCTCCCGCTTCCTGGAGGCCTCCCCGCAGCGGTACGTCCCCCTGGAGGACGTCATCGCGGCGCACCTGGAGGAGCTGTTCCCCGGCATGGAGGTGCTCGCGCACCACATGTTCCGGGTGACCAGGAACGAGGACCTGGAGGTCGAGGAGGACGACGCCGAGAACCTGCTCCAGGCCCTGGAGAAGGAGCTCATGCGGCGCCGCTTCGGCCCGCCGGTGCGCCTGGAGGTCGAGGAGTCCATCGACCCCTACGTCCTCGACCTGCTGGTCCGCGAGCTGAAGGTCTCCGACGCCGAGGTCTACCCGCTGCCGGGCCCGCTGGACCTGACCGGGCTCTTCGGGATCTCCGGGCAGGACCGGCCGGAGCTGAAGTACCCGACGTTCGTCGCCGGCACTCACCGCGACCTCGCCGAGGTCGAGTCGGCGTCCGCACCGGACGTCTTCGCGGCGCTGCGCGAACGGGACGTCCTGCTCCACCACCCGTACGACTCGTTCTCGACGTCCGTGCAGGCCTTCCTGGAGCAGGCGGCCGCCGACCCGGACGTCCTCGCGATCAAGCAGACCCTGTACCGCACCTCCGGCGACTCCCCGATAGTCGACGCCCTCATCGACGCGGCCGAGTCCGGCAAGCAGGTCCTGGTCCTCGTCGAGATCAAGGCCCGCTTCGACGAGCAGGCCAACATCAAGTGGGCGCGGAAGCTGGAGGAGGCCGGCTGCCACGTCGTCTACGGCCTCGTCGGCCTGAAGACCCACTGCAAGCTGTCGCTGGTCGTCCGGCAGGAGGGCGAGCTGCTGCGCCGCTACTCCCACGTCGGCACCGGCAACTACCACCCGAAGACGGCCCGCCTCTACGAGGACCTGGGCCTGCTCACCGCCGACCCGCAGGTCGGCGCGGACCTGTCCGACCTCTTCAACCGGCTCTCCGGCTACTCCCGCCGCGAGACGTACCGCCGTCTGCTCACCGCCCCGAAGTCGCTGCGGGACGGGCTGGTCTCCCGGATCACCAAGGAGATCGCCCACCACCGCGCCGGCCGGCCCGCGTACGTGCGGATCAAGGTCAACTCGATGGTCGACGAAGCGATCATCGACGCCTGCTACCAGGCCTCCCGGGCCGGAGTCCCCGTCGACATCTGGGTCCGCGGCATCTGCGCCGTGCGCCCCGGCGTCACCGGGCTCTCGGAGAACATCCGGGTCCGCTCGATCCTCGGCCGCTTCCTGGAGCACTCCCGGGTCTTCGCCTTCGGCAACGGCGGCGAACCCGAGGTCTGGTTCGGCAGCGCCGACATGATGCACCGCAACCTGGACCGCCGGATCGAGGCCCTCGTACGGGTCTCCGACCCGGCGCACCGGGCGGCGCTCACCCGGCTCCTGGAGACCGGGATGTCCGACACCACCTCCTCCTGGCACCTCGGCCCCGACGGGAACTGGACGCGGCACGCGACCGACCCCGAGGGCCGCCCCCTACGGCACGTCCAGGAGATGCTCATCGACGCGCGGAGGCGCCGGCGTGCACAACCCTGACCATGCGCAGGACGTCTCGGCGGGCGAGGTCCTGGCCCCCTACCTGCACGCCCGTGCCGCGGACTTCCTCCGCGGCCTCCGGCTCCACGGCGAGAGCGGATCCGACACGGCCGGAGCGGAGGAGGCGGCCCGCACCCTGCGCGGCGCCGCCCGCCGGATCAGCGGCACCCTCCACACCTTCCGGCCGCTGCTCGACACGGCCTGGGCGGACCAGCTCCGCACCGAGCTGGTCTGGCTGTCGGGCACGCTGGCCGTGGAGCAGGCCTGCACCTCCCGGCTGTTCCGCCTGGTGGACGCGCTGTCCCGGCTGTCGAACGGCTCGGGAGGCCCGTCACCGGCCGTCGGTACGACACCGGGCAGGGGCGCGGCCAAGGCGGCGGGCGCCGGCGGCACCCAGCTCAACGGCGCCGGCGCCCCCCAGGACCCCGTCCCCGCCGCCCGCGGCAGCGAGTCCGCCGGGCTCACCGTCGGCGCGGCACGGGCCGGCGCCCTGCTGGAACGCCAGCTCACCCTGGCCCGGACACGCGCCCACTCGGCGTCCCTCCAGGCGCTGGGCTCGGCCCGGTTCCACGCCCTCGCCGACGCCGTCGCGCTCCTCGCCTCCGAGGTGCCGCTCGGCCCCGTCGGCACCGCGCCCGCCGTCGAGGTCCTGGACGGGCCCGCCGAGCTCGCGGAGCGGCGCCTCCTGGAAGCGGTGGCCGCGCTGCCCCTGACGCGCGCGGCCCACCCGTACAACGCGGAGGCGCTCGCGCTCGCCGCCGGGGAGCACCAGGACGCGCCCTGGCACCACACCCGGCTGCTGCTCCGGCTGCACCGGTACGCCACCGAGGCCCTGCACACCGGCGGCGAACCCGACTCCGTCCTGTACGAGGCCGCCCGCGCCCTGGACCGCCACCGCGACGCCGCGGAAGCCGCCGCGGCCGCCGCCGCCGCGGCCCGCACCCCGCGCATCGCCCCGGCGACCGCGTACGCCCTGGGAGTCCTCCACGCCGACCAGCGCCACGAGGTCGAAGCGGCCCGCTTCGCCTTCCAGCGCACCTGGCGAAGAACGACGGCACCGGTCCCGTGACACAGCCGCGCCGGGATCCGGTCCGTGCCGCCGGGTGCGTGCTCTGGCGCCCGGCGCCCACCGGTCACGGCATCGAGATCGCGCTCGTGCACCGGCCGAAGTACGACGACTGGTCGCACCCGAAGGGCAAGCGGAAGCGCGCGGAGACCGCGGAGGCCTGCGCGCTGCGCGAGGTGTACGAGGAGACGGGGCAGCGCTGCGAGCCGGGCCCCCGGCTGCCGACGGCCCACTACACGGTGGACGGCCGTCCCAAGGAGGTCGACTACTGGGCGGCCCGCGCCCTCGGCGGTGCGTTCGTCCCGAGCCACGAGGTCGACGCCCTCGTCTGGCTCCCCCCGGCCGAGGCCCGCGCCCGCCTCAGCCGGCCCCGGGACCGCGAACTCCTGGACGCGGCCATGGCGACCACCCACCACTGAGCCGGGCCCGAGCCCACGCCCGGGCGCAGACCGACACCCACGGCGACCCTGCCCGGCGCCCGTCACCCCCGCACGCCCCGGCCTGATCTCTCCCCTCCGCCGCCTCACCCCCGGCCGGCCTCCCGCCGCCCACCCGAGCCCCCGCACCCGGGCTTCCGGCACGGTTCACTTTCCGTTCACTCTCCTCCGTCGACCGCTTCACCTGTTCTGCCTAATTTCGGCCTTACACGGTGCACAGAGCACAGCGACGCACCACCCACCGACACACGCCGCCGTAGAACGTTCAGGACACCCGGTCCGCGACAGGGCGGCTTCTGGAAGGAACACCCGCAAGTGAAGCTTTCGCGCAAGAACGGGCTTCGCGCCTCCGCGATCGGTGCCCTCGTCGTCTCCGGCGCCTTCGTCCTCTCGGCGTGTGGCTCGGACAACAACACGGAGACCCCGGCCAAGGAAAACGGCACCAAGACCTCCGCCGCGGCGTCCACCATCAAGTGCGACGGCGCCAAGGGCCAGCTGCTCGCCGCGGGCTCCAGCGCGCAGGAGAACGCGGTCGACCTCTGGGTCAAGAACTTCCAGGCCGCCTGCTCGGGCGTCGAGGTCAACTACCAGGGCATCGGCTCCGGCGGTGGCATCACCAAGTTCAACCAGGGCCAGGTCGCCTTCGCGGGCTCCGACTCCGCCCTGAAGGACGAAGAGGTCGCCGAGTCCAAGAAGATCTGCAAGGGCGGCACCGGCGTCAACCTGCCCATGGTCGGCGGCCCCATCGCCATCGGCTACAAGCTGGACGGCGTGGACAACCTGGTCCTGGACGCCCCCACGATCGCCAAGATCTTCAACATGAAGATCACCAAGTGGAACGACCCGGCGATCGTCAAGCTGAACCCGGGCGCGAAGCTTCCCGACTCCACCATCCAGGCGTTCCACCGCTCGGACGAGTCCGGCACCACCCAGAACCTGGGCAAGTACCTCTCGACCGCCGCCGCGGCCGACTGGAAGTACGACCCGAAGACCAAGTCGTGGCCCGCCCCGGACGGCCAGGCCGCCAACGGCTCCTCCGGTGTCGCCCAGGCGGTGAAGAACGCGGAGGGCTCCATCGGCTACTTCGAGCTCTCCCACGCCACCGCCAACAAGATCTCCACGGTCAGCGTCAACACCGGCGCCTCCGCCCCGGTCGCCGCCACCTCGGAGAACGCCTCCAAGGCCATCGCCGCCGCGAAGGTCAAGGGCACCGGCAACGACGTGGCCCTCTCCCTCGACTACACCACCAAGGCCGAGGGCGCCTACCCGCTGGTCCTCGTCACGTACGAGATCGCCTGCGACAAGGGCAACAAGGCGGAGACCCTGCCGACCCTGAAGGCGTTCCTCAACTACGCGATCAGCGAGGAGGGCCAGAAGGTCCTCACCGACGCCGACTACGCGCCGATGCCGGCCGAGATCGCGGCCAAGGTCCGCGCCATCGTCCCGACCCTGTCCTGACCCCCGGCCGGGGGCGGCCCCCTCACCTCCCGTGGAGGAGGCCGCCCCCGGCATCCGGTGCACCGCCGCCAGGAGCCGCAAGGCTCCGCAGACCGGAGAATCCGATGGTTACCTCGACACCACCCGCCATAGAGAAGAACAGGAGCAGGCGCGCCAAGAGCGCTGCCCGCCCCGGGGACCGCGTCTTCAGCGGCCTCTCCAAGGGCTCCGGCATCACCCTGCTCGTCATCATGGCCGCCATCGCGGCCTTCCTGACCTACCGCGCCGTCCTCGCCATCTCGAAGGACGAGGCCAACTTCTTCACCACCTTCGAGTGGAACCCGGCCGGGAACCCGCCGGTCTTCGGCATCGCCGTCCTCGCCTTCGGCACGATCGTGTCCTCGGTGATCGCCATGGCCATCGCCGTACCGGTCGCGATCGGCATCGCGCTCTTCATCTCGCACTACGCCCCGCGCAAGCTGGCCAAGCCGCTCGCGTACGTGGTCGACCTGCTCGCCGCGGTGCCCAGCATCATCTACGGCCTCTGGGGCGCGATCTTCCTCGTCCCCTACCTGGACGGCCTCAACCAGTGGCTGGACCAGTACCTGGGCTGGACGTACATCTTCGACAAGTCCGCCGACGGCGTCGCCCGCAACCTCTTCACCGTGGGCATCCTGCTGGCGATCATGGTCCTGCCGATCATCACCAACGTCACCCGTGAGGTCTTCCTCCAGGCCCCGAAGATGCACGAGGAAGCCGCGCTCGCCCTCGGCGCCACCCGCTGGGAGGTCATCCGCATGTCGGTGCTGCCCTTCGGCCGCTCCGGCATCATCTCCGCCTCCATGCTGGGCCTCGGCCGCGCACTCGGCGAGACCATGGCCGTCGCCGTGGTCCTCTCCCCCAGCTTCGTCCTCTCGGGCCACCTGCTCGACCCGGGCGGCGGCACCTTCGCGCAGAACATCGCCGCCAAGTTCAACGAGGCGAACGAGTTCGGCCGGGACGCGCTGATCGCCTCCGGTCTCGTCCTCTTCGTCATCACCCTGCTCGTCAACGGCGGCGCCCGCTGGATCATCGGCCGCCGCAAGGAGTACTCGGGGGCCGCGGCATGAGCCACGCCATACAGGATCGTCCGGTCTCGGTGGCCACGCCCCGCGGATCCCTCTCCCACGCCCGGCTCCCCCGCTGGACCCCGCTCGCGGTCGCGGTCGGCTCGGTCGCCGGAGGCATCGGCATCGGTCTCGCGGCCGGCTGGCACAGCAAGGTCCAGTGGGGCCTGATCGCCGCGCTGCTCTTCGTCCTCGTCACCTTCGCCGTGACCACCAAGGTCGAGGGCCGCCGCCAGGCCAAGGACCGCGTCGCCACCAGCCTCGTCTGGGTGTGCTTCGTCCTCGCCGTCATCCCGCTGCTCTCCCTCGGCTGGGTCACGATCAGCAAGGGCGCGCAGGTCCTCGACTTCTACTTCCTGACCCACTCGATGAACGGCGTCCTCGACACCGAGGCCGGCGGCGGCGTCTACCACGCGCTGCTCGGCACCATCGAGCAGGTCGGCATCGCGACCGTGATCGCCGCGCCGATCGGCCTGCTGACCGCGGTCTACCTGGTCGAGTACGGCAACGGGAAGCTCGCCAAGGCCGTCACCTTCTTCGTCGACGTCATGACGGGCATCCCGTCGATCGTCGCCGGCCTCTTCGTCCTCGCCACCTGGAACCTGATCCTGGGCTTCGGCCCCTCCGGTTTCGCCGGCGCGATGGCCCTCGCCATCCTGATGATGCCGGTCGTGGTCCGCTCCACCGAGGAGATGCTCAAGCTCGTCCCGAACGAGCTCCGCGAGGCCTCCCTCGCCCTCGGCATCCCCAAGTGGCGCACCATCCTGAAGGTGGTCCTGCCCACCGCGATCGGCGGCATCACCACGGGCGTCATGCTCGCGGTCGCCCGTATCACCGGTGAGACCGCCCCGGTCCTGCTCCTCGTGTTCGGTACGAAGCTCATCAACCCGAACCCCTTCGAAGGCGCCCAGTCCTCCCTGCCGCTCTACGTGTACGAGCAGTACGCGGTCGGCACCGACGCAGCCGTGGCCCGCGCCTGGGCCGCAGCGCTCGTCCTGATCGCCTTCGTCATGATCCTCAACATGGTGGCCCGCGGCATCGCCCGCTGGAAGGCCCCCAAGACCGGCCGCTGACCAGCGTCCACCTCTGGAAGTGAATTGATATGGCCAAGCGAATCGACGTCAGCGGCCTCTCCGCCTACTACGGCGCCCACAAGGCGATCGACGACATCTCGATGACCGTCGAGCCCCGCTCCGTGACGGCCTTCATCGGCCCCTCCGGCTGCGGCAAGTCCACCTTCCTCCGCACCCTCAACCGGATGCACGAGGTCACCCCCGGCGGCCGCGTCGAGGGCAAGGTGATGCTGGACGACGAGAACCTGTACGGCACCAACGTCGACCCGGTCGCCGTGCGCCGCACGGTCGGCATGGTGTTCCAGCGCCCCAACCCCTTCCCCACCATGTCGATCTTCGACAACGTGGCGGCGGGCCTGCGGCTCAACGGCAACTACAAGAAGTCCCAGCTCAACGACATCGTCGAGAAGTCCCTCAAGGGCGCCAACCTCTGGAACGAGGTCAAGGACCGCCTCAACAAGCCCGGCTCCGGCCTCTCCGGCGGTCAGCAGCAGCGCCTGTGCATCGCCCGCGCCATCGCGGTCGAGCCCGAGGTCCTGCTGATGGACGAGCCCTGCTCGGCCCTCGACCCGATCTCGACGCTGGCGATCGAGGACCTCATCGGCGAGCTGAAGGAGCGCTTCACGATCGTCATCGTGACGCACAACATGCAGCAGGCCGCCCGTGTCTCGGACCGTACGGCCTTCTTCAACCTGGCGGCCGTCGGCCAGCCCGGCAAGCTGATCGAGCTCGACGACACCGAGCGGATCTTCTCCAACCCGAGCGTCCAGGCGACCGAGGACTACATCTCCGGCCGCTTCGGATAAAGACTCGTCTGCGGTGCTGCATGGCGGTGCCACCGTACGACGAAGGGCCCGGCTCCCCCACAGGGGAGCCGGGCCCGACCATTTCGTCCCGGACGGTCAGCCGAAGAACAGCTGCACCACGTAGTAGCTCAGCGCCGCGACCACCGCGGCCGCCGGCATCGTGATGAACCATCCCAGGATGATGTTCTTCGCGACGCCCCACCGGACCGCGTTGACGCGCTTGGTCGCGCCCACGCCCATGATCGCGGAGGTGATGACATGGGTCGTCGAGATCGGCGCGTGGAAGAGGAACGCCGAGCCGAACATGATCGACGCACCGGTGGTCTCCGCCGCGAAGCCCTGCGGCGGGTCCAGCTCGATGATCTTCCGGCCGAGCGTCCGCATGATGCGCCAGCCGCCCGCGTACGTACCGAGCGAGAGCATCACGGCACAGGCGATCTTCACCCACACCGGGATGTCGTCCCCGGCGTCCTGCACATCGGCGATGACCAGGGCCATCACCACGATGCCCATGGTCTTCTGCGCGTCCTGCAGACCGTGGCCGAGCGCCATGCCGGCCGCCGACACCGTCTGCGCGATGCGGAAACCGCGCTTGGCCTTGTGCGGGTTGGCCCGGCGGAACATCCACATGATCGCGCACATCACCAGGTAACCGACCACGAGGCCGACCACCGGCGAGATGAACATCGGGATGACGACCTTGTCGAGCACCCCGCCCCAGATGACCTCGGTCCCGCCGGCGAGCGCGGCGCCCACCATGCCGCCGAACAGCGCGTGCGAGGACGAGGACGGCAGACCGAAGTACCAGGTGACCAGGTTCCAGATGATCGCGCCGACGAGCGCGGCGAAGAGGATGCCCATCCCCTTGTCGCCGTGCGGGGTCTCGATCAGACCCTCACTGACCGTCTTGGCGACACCGCTGCCCATGAAGGCACCGGCGAGGTTCATCACCGCCGCCATCGCGAGGGCCGCCCGGGGGGTCAGCGCACGCGTCGACACCGAGGTGGCGATGGCATTGGCGGAGTCGTGAAAGCCGTTCGTATACGTGAAGCCGAGCGCGACACCGATGGTCACGATCAGAGCGAAGGTGTCCACGAAGCCTCAGGACTCCTTGACCGCGATGGTCTCCACCGTGTTGGCCACGTGCTCGAACGCGTCGGCCGCCTCTTCCAGCACATCCACGATCTGCTTGAGCTTGAGCACCTCGATGGCGTCGTACTTGCCGTTGAAGAGCGTCGCCAGAAGCTTGCGGTGGATCTGGTCGGCCTGGTTCTCCAGACGGTTGACCTCGATCCAGTACTCGGTGAGGTTGGCCATGGTCCGCAGGTTCGGCATGGCCTCGGCGGTCAGCTCGGCCGCCCGCGCCAGCACCTCGATCTGCTGCTCGACGCCCTTGGGAAGCTCCTCGACGTTGTAGAGGACGACCAGGTCGACGGCCTCCTCCATGAAGTCCATGATGTCGTCGAGGGAGGACGCGAGGTTGTAGATGTCCTCGCGGTCGAAGGGCGTGATGAACGAGGAGTTCAGCTGATGGAAGATGGCATGGGTCGCGTCGTCGCCGGCGTGCTCCGCTGCCCGCATCCGCTCCGCGATCTCGGCCCGGGCGGAAGGCTCCGCCCCGAGCAGTTCCATCAGGAGCTTCGAGCCCGTGACGATGTTGTCCGCGGACGCGGCGAACATGTCGTAGAAGCTCGTCTCCCTGGGGGTCAGACGAAATCGCACGTGAGGTCCTCGGGGTGCTGGGTTTCGGTCAGGCTGATGCTAGGCGCATCATCCGGCCACGGCTAACCGGCGTCTCTCAGTGTCGCCCATCAGGCACAGTGAACAGCACGGACCCCCGCCCGGATCGGCGGGGATCGGTACCATATACCCACGAGGGGTATACACCCCCTTAATGGACAACGGGAGGACGCGATGACGACCACCGAGGCGGACCAGGTCACCCCCGAGGCCGTCGAGGCCGTCGAGCCGGCCGACCACGAGCACGGTGTGCACGGCTACCACAAGCAGAAGGACGAGCACCTCAAGCGGCTCCGCCGGATCGAGGGCCAGATCCGCGGTCTGCAGCGGATGGTCGACGAGGACGTCTACTGCATCGACATACTCACGCAGGTCTCCGCCTCCACGAAGGCGCTCCAGTCCTTCGCGCTCCAGCTCCTGGAGGAGCACCTGCGGCACTGCGTCGCGGACGCCGCGGCCAAGGGCGGCGAGGGCATCGACGCCAAGGTCGAGGAGGCCACCAAGGCCATCGCCCGCATGCTGCGCACCTGAGCAGCTCCCGTCCGCCGGCGTGGGCGGAGCCGTACCCTCCCCTCCGCAGGCGCGGGCGGAGCCGTACGTCAGCGGTGGTCCTCCGCCGCCCGCTCCGCCGCCACCCGCAGCACCTCGTCGATGCGGTCGGCGCTGAGCCGCTCCCCGTCCGCGGCCGAGGCCGCGATGATCAGCTCGCCGCAGAGCTCTATCTCGGCGAGGGCGACGCGGTCCGGGTCTGCGGGCACGGTCGCTGTACCGGGCGGGGCCACGCGCATCCACCTCTTCCTGCCGGCGTCGGTCTCCCAGCGGTCTCCCAGCGTAGGGACGGCGGCACACACCGCGCATGACACGTCCGGACCATTTGCCGATGGCCCCGGCGGCAGCGGCCCAGGTCAGGCCTTGATCTTCCCGGCGTAGATGTCACGGTGGTCCGGCAGCGTCACCTCGACGGGCACCCCGAAGCCGTACAGCAGGGTCGTCGACGCGACCGCGACCGTCCGCCCCCGGTTGCTGAAACTGAACTGGTGGCGCACCTTCCGCAGCCGCCCCTCCCCGTCGAGGTACGCGTCGAAGGGCACGGTGTCCTTGGTGAACCCTTTCGCCGCCGCGGCGAGCGCTCCCCGCAGCTGCGGCGAGGCGACCCGGGCGGCCCGGGCGATGTCCGTGACCCCCCGGTAGTGGCTGACTTTCACCCCTGCCAGATCGACCTCGCCGAGGTACGTGACCTCCCGGACGCCCCGCAGCAGCTCGACCGCGGCGGCCGGATCGGTGGCCCCGCCGGTGACCAGGTTCCCGTCGTCGAGGGTGGTGGTGTCCACCCGGACCCACTTGTCGGCGGGCACCCCGGCCCCCCGGTTCTTCATGTAGAGCGCGCCGGGGGTGAGCAGCTCGGTGATCGGCCGGTGCGCGCTCGTCCCGGCGGCGTCCTTCGGCAGCACCACCTGGAGCCGGCCGGTACGGCGCCGGAAGTCGTAGCGGCCCTCACCCCTGATGGTCACCCGGGTCCCGCCCGCCGCCATCTCCATGGAGGTGGTGGCCTTGGAGGTGCCGGCCTTCGTCAGCACCCCGGCCGCGTCCCGTACGGCGACGGCGGGATCGCCCGTCGGCTTCGGGTCCTCGGGGGCCGCGCACCCCGTGACCGCCCCGGCCCCCACGAGGGAGCCGACCAGGACGGCGGTGACGGCGAACGCCCCGCGCCCACGACCGTGCGGACGCCCGTACCGATGCACCACCATCGCCTGCCAACCCCCAACGCCTCACCGCTGTTTGCCCGGGACCCGCCCTCCCCACGGGCCCCGCGGGTCCGGGGGCACCCGATCCCATAACGACGGTCCGGGCGCGCCGTCACGCGCAGTACGGTGGTGGGGTGCACGCGCAGTCCCACCACACGACGACGACGGAGCGCGGCTCGTTCGCGCTGGCACGCTGCAGCTGCGGCTGGACGGGCCCGGCGCGAAGATCCAGAGACCGTGCCCGCACGGACGCGGCGGACCACCTGCGCACGACGACGGGCGAACAGCTCTGAGCGAGGCGGCGGGAGACCGCTGAGCGGGGGCGCGGGAGGCCTCCGGGTGGGGGCGACGGCGGGCGAGGACGCCCGAGCCGCGGTACCCGTTACGCCGCGAGGTCGTTCCTGCCGTTGTCCGGGCCGGTGGCCTGGCCGTTGACGCGCGGCTCCGGGATGCCGACCGCCTCCGGGCGCCGCGGCGCCTCGGCCCGGCGGGAGCGGACCAGCCGGGCACCGCGCGGCGAGCGGGCGACGGCGGACAGCAGCGGGGTGAGCAGCGCGAGCGCGAGCGGCGCCAGGAGCAGCGCCACCGCCGTACCGAGGGCGAAGCCGCCGATCACGTCGGTCGGGTAGTGCACACCCATGTAGACGCGCGCGAAGCCCTCGGCGAGGGCCAGTCCGATGGCGGCGAGCCCGAACCTGCGGTGGGCGACGAAGACCCCGACGCCGAGCGCCATCGCGAGGGTGGCGTGGTCGCTGACGAAGGAGAAGTCGGTCTTCCCGTCGACGAGGACCTCGAGGCCCTGGTGCTCCTTGAACGGGCGGGGGCGCTCGACGAAGCCGCGGATGGGGATGTTGACCAGGAGCGCGATCCCGGCCGCCAGCGGGGCCCAGACGAGTCCGGCGACGGCGGAGACGGAGTCGGCGAGGGTGCCGCGCCGGCGGACGCTCCACCAGCACCACAGCATCACCAGCACCATCGCGAGCATGATCCCGTACTCGCCGACGAACTCCATGACACGGTCGAACCAGGGCGGGGCGGCCTTGGCCAGCCCGTTGATGTCGTAGAGCAGGCCGACATCGGGGTTCGAACCGTCCGATGCGAGTACAGCCATCTGCTGCGGCCCCTTGCTCTCGTGTCTGTGTGTCCGGTTTCCAACCCCCGTGGTCAGAGCGCTCGGATCAGGGAACGAGTCGCCCGAGGCGCACGTTCCGTCTCTCAGGTGGATCATGACGACGTTATCGAAGAGTGACGGTTCTCCGCAGCTCAGGGCCCCTGCATGACGGAGAGTTCCGGCCATGTCCAGTACGGCCCCGACGGCCCGTCTCCTCCGCTCACCCCTCCGGGAAATGGGTCGGCAGCGCCGCCGCGCCCTCCTTGGTGACCCGGGTCGCGCCGAAGTAGTCCGGGGTGTCGATCCGGTCGAAGCGGATCACCGCTCCGGTGCGCGGGGCGTCGATCATGTACCCGCCGCCGACGTAGATGCCGACGTGCCGGATGGCCCGGGAGTCGGTCAGGTCGTCGGAGAAGAAGACCAGGTCGCCGGGGAGCAGTTCGTCGCGCGAGGGGTGCGGTCCGGCGTTGTACTGGTCGTTGGCGACGCGCGGCAGCTGGACGCCGACGCTGTCGAACGCGGCCTGGGTGAGGCCCGAGCAGTCGAACCGGCCGTTCTGCGCGGCCGTCCCGGTCCCGCCCCAGAGGTACGGGGTGCCGAGCTTCTGCTGCGCCCAGTGGATCGCCCCGGCCGCCTGCCGGGAGGGATCGACCCGGCCCAGCGGCCGGGCGAAGCTCTTCTCCAGGGACCGGATGATCCGCACGTAGTTCTGGGTCTCGCTGATGGGCGGGACCCCGCCGTTCCTGATGACCCGGTACGCGCCCGCGTTGTACGCCGCCAGCATGTTGTTCGCCGGGTCCCCGGGCACGTCCTTCACGTAACCGGCCAGCTCGCAGTCGTACGAGGCCGCCGAGGGGATCGCGTCCTTGGGGTCCCAGATGTCCCGGTCACCGTCCCCGTCGCCGTCCACGCCGTGACCGGCCCAGGTGCTGGGGATGAACTGGGCGATGCCCCGGGCGTCCGCGGAGGAGACGGCCCGCGGGTTCCAGCCGCTCTCCTGATAGAGCTGGGCGGCGAGCAGGGCCGGGTTGATGGCGGGGCAGAGGTTCCCCCACCGCTGCACGAGCCCCTGGTAGAGCGCCGGTACGGAACCCTTGGCGAGGGCCACGGTGCCGTTCTTCGCGCCGCCCGCGCCGCCGACGAGACCGGCCGCCGCCGAGTACGTACCGACGACGATCAGGACGACGAAGCCGAGACAGACCCCGAACGCCCCACCGCCCACCAGCCACGCCTTGCCGGCCCTACGCACCGTCAACCACCCCTCGGCCCATGCCAGTACGCCCCCGGGGGACAGTCTAGGTCGCCCGGTGCCCGCCGGGGCCGCTTGCGCGACACCCCCCGGTCACCTCGCCCCTGACGCCGCCCCAAGAGTGCAACAACGACAATCATTGCCCGGAGTCACTCTCCGTGATACACAGAGTGACCATACGCTTCCTTGCATAGAAACCGGCCGCACCACCGCAGGTCAAGACGGTCAAGTCGGTCAGATGTGCGGGGATCGGGTAAAGAGAGCCGCCAAGCCGTCACACGCGAGCGGTTTCATCAGCGAAGATAGGGCGATGACCCATGCCGTCCGGCAGGGCCAAACCAACTACCCCACAGGGGCGGTGAGTTACATGTACCTGGCGGCTGAAAAGGGCGACATCACCACCATCATCGGTGGAATCGCCCCGAACTGGGGGCCTTTCGGGAGCCTGGGCAACGAGGCCAAGGTGATGATCGAGGTCGTGATGGCCGTGGCCATCCTGCTCTGCCTCGGCATCGCCATCTGGGGAGCGGCCAAGCAGCGCATCGGCGCGACCGCCCTCCGGGACACGTTCAGCGCGGAACAGGGCAAGGGCCTGATCGTGGCCGGCCTGACCGGAGTCTTCATCATCGGCTCGCTGGGGACGCTGTTCACCATCGTGTACGGGATGGCCGTCTGAGTCCCCGTCGGACCCCGTCCTCCTGAGAATGCGTTCCTGATGTCCAGTCATGTTGCAGCACTGCCCGTACCGCGAACCAGTGAGGGGGCGTACCCGGCATGAGTCCCGGTGACGAGCACGACAGCTTCGGCGGCGTGGGCGGCTCGGGCCAGACCCGGACCCGCCTGCCCGAGGGCAACAGCGGCGACGTCTACGGCGGCGCCCGCCGCCCCGTCCGCAGCTCCCGCTCCCTCATCACGGTCGTGGGCGTGGTCGTCCTCCTCGTCGCGGCCATCGCCTTCGCCAACCGCGGCGGCGGCGAACCGGCGGACGCGGCGGGCCCCTCCGGCACCACCGCCGGCAAGGCGGCCCCCACAGCGGCGACGGGCGTCCGCCCGGTCACCGGCAAGAACGGCCGAATCCCCACCGGCTACACCCACGACGACCAGGGCGCCCAGAGCGCGGCGACGAACTACGCGGTGGCGCTGGGGTCGGCCGGCATGTTCCAGGACGGCCCCCGCGAGGACATCGTGCGCGCCACCCACGACCCCGCCGTCACGGACGACCTGGTGAAGCGGCTCGACGCCTCCTACACCGCCGACTTCCTCACCGGGATCGGGCTCGACGCGAGCGGCACCGCGCCCTCAGGCCTGACCTTCGTCTCCCGCACCATCCCCGTCGGCGCCAAGGTCCGGGACTACACCGACACCTCCGCGACGGTCGACGTCTGGTGCACCGGCCTGGTCGGCCTGGCCGGCGTCGGGTCGACCAAGCCCGTCACGTCCACCTGGTTCACCCTCACGCAGAAGCTCACCTGGGTCGGCGGCGACTGGCGCATCAGCTCGTCCAGCCAGACCGAGGGCCCGACCCCGGTCAACGGGGACAACCGCGCGTCCATGGCCGACGAGATCGCCGAGGCCGTCGAGGGATACGGAGGCTTCACCTATGCCCGCTAGCCGCAGACTGGCGGGCCGTGCGACGGCCACGCTCACCGCCGCGTTCCTCGCCGCACCGTTCCTCTTCTCCTCGTACGCCCAGGCGGCGCCCACGCCGACCCCGACGGGTCCCACGCCGAGCCCGAGCGCCACGGACAACAAGTGCGCCCTCATCGTGGGCCAGGCCAGGGAGCTGTGCGAGCGAGGCCAGAGCGGCGGCGCCGCCAACACCCCCGCCACCGACCCCACCGCCGCCGTCGACCCCCTCTCCTCCCTCGCCCGCGGCTGCGCCGACGCCGCCATCGCGACCATCGACTACCTCTCCAAGGCCGTCAAAGAGACCGCCGACGTCGACTTCACCAACCTCGAGTTCCTCGGCCGCTACGCCATCGTCTTCGCCGCCGCGACCTTCCTCACCCTGCTCCTCTGGCTCCTCGCGGTCGCCAAGCGCGCCATCCGCGGCGTCCCCCTCACCACCGCCTTCTCCGAGGCCATCGGATTCCTCTGGCTGACGGTCCTCGCCTCCGCCTTCACCCCGCTGATCCTCTACACCGTCGTCAATGCCACCGACGCCGTCACCGAGGTCATCGCCTCCGGCACCGGCCAGCAGACCGACGTCTTCTTCGGCAGCTTCAAGCAGGCCCTCCAGAAGGGCGACAGCATCGGTGGCGGCCCCATCATGCTGATCATCGTGTCGCTGGTGACCGTCCTCGCCGCCGGCGTGCTCTACCTGGAGCTGTTCCTCCGCGCCGTGATGCTGTACGTCGGCGCCCTCCTCGGCGTCGTCGTCTACTCCGGGCTCGTCGACAAGAACATGTGGGGCCACGTCCGCCGCTGGGCCGGCATCATGATCGCGATCATCATGGTCAAACCGGTCATCGTCATCGTCCTGGGCCTGGCCGGCGCACTCTCCTCCGGCACCGGCCCCGACTCGTTCTCCGCCGTCGTGTCCGGCCTCGCGATCATCCTGCTCGCGATCTTCGCCTCCGCGATGATCTACCGCTTCGTCCCCGGCTTCGGCGACGAGATCGCCGCCTCCCGCAACAACCGCCTGCACCGCGCCGGTGAGAACGCGGCCGCGGCCGTCATCTCCTCCCCCGCGTCCCTCGTCTCCCAGGGCATCAAGACGCACAGCTCCCGCGGCGACGGCGGCGGCCAGTCCCCCCAGGCCGCCCGCGCCGCCAACCCGATGTCCGGCGGCATGGCCGCCCACAGCAGCCGCGGCGGCGGTGGCGGCGCGACTCCCCCGCCCGCCCCCCGCAGCAGCAGTCCCACCGCGGGTACCCCGCACAGCAACCGCAAGAACTCTGGAGGTGCAGGGCGTTGACGACCCAGTCCCAGCCGGTCGCGCCCCGCCGTACGTATCTCGTGGGCCGCGCCCGGCCGAACGCGATCGTCGGCAAGAACCGCGAGACCGGCGAGATCGCCCTGATCATCGCCGGCGCCTTCCTCGGCATGATGAGCGGACTCCTCGTCCCTCTCCTCCCGCTGCGGATCGCACTCCTCGCAGGCCTGCCCATGGTCGCCATCGCCGCCGTGTACGTCCCGTACAAGCACCGCACCTTCTACAAGTGGTTCGAGATCAACCGCAGCTACAAGCGGATGCTCAAGCGCGGCACGGCCTACCGCTCCGTCGTCACCGAGGCCGGCACCCGCCTCGACGGCCGCGAGGTCGAGGTCGGCCCGCCGCCCGGCATCGGCCGCGTCGGCTGGCTCGCCGCCCCCTTCGGCCCCGACGAGATCGCCGTCCTCCTGCACGCCGACCGCCGCACCGTCACCGCCGCCATCGAGATCGAGGGCCCCGGCGTCGGCCTGCGCGACAGCGAGGACCAGGAAGCCCTGGTCGACCGCTTCGGCACCCTCCTCAAGCACGTCGCCAACGGCGACGGCTTCGTGACCCGCCTCCAGATGCTGGCCCGCACCCTCCCCGCCGACCCCGACGCCCACGCCAAGGACGTCGGCCAGCGCGGCGACCCGCACGCCCCCGCGTGGCTCATGGAGTCGTACGACCAGCTCCAGTCCATGGTCTCCACCTCCAGCGAGCAGCACCGCGCCTACCTCGTCGCCTGCATGCACTACACGCGCGAACTCGCCGCCGAGGCCAACGCCATGGCCCGCGCCGCCCGGCACGCCTCCGGCGCCCGCAGGCTCGACCGCGACGCCGGCCTCGCCGTCGTCATGGCCCGCGAGCTCACCGACATCTGCGCCCGCCTCGCCGAGGCCGACATCCGCGTCCGCCAGCCCCTCGGCCAGTCCCGGCTCGCCTCCCTCGTGCACTCCATGTACGACCCGGACCACCCCATCGACCACATCCAGGCCATGACGAAACGAAACGCTTGGCCGGCCGAACTCGACGCGATGGAACCGACGTACCTCCAGGCCAAGACCCGCGAGTCCTCCACCCGCGCCCCCTGGTGCCACGCCACCGCCTGGGTGAAGGAATGGCCGATGACCCCGGTCGGCGTGAACTTCCTCGCCCCGCTCCTCGTCCACACCCCGGACGTCATCCGTACGGTCGCCGTGACCATGGACCTGGAGCCCACCGAGGTCGCCATCGAGCGGATGCTCACCGAGAAGACCAACGACGAGGCCGACGCCAGCCGCGCCGCCAAGATGAACCGCACGGTCGACCCGCGCGACATCGCCGCCCACGGCCGGCTCGACCAGCGGGGTGAAGATCTCGCCAGTGGCGCGGCCGGAGTGAACCTCGTCGGGTACATCACGGTGTCGTCGCGTTCGCCCGAGGCCCTGGCCCGGGACAAGCGCACGATCAGGGCCTCCGCCGGCAAGTCGTACCTGAAGCTGGAGTGGTGCGACCGCGAGCACCACCGGGCCTTTGTGAACACCTTGCCGTTCGCGACCGGCATCCGCCGCTAGGGCCGAAGGGGCACAGACCGATGCGAGATCCGCTGTCCGTCCTCACCGATGCCTTCACCTCCTTCGTCCTCGGGAAGGTGGAGACGACCCGCCTGCCCGTCCGCACCTCCACCGGGCAGGCCCAGGCCGTCTACCTGCCGACCGCCGCACCCGGCCTCGGCGACTCCGGCGTCATCATCGGCCGCGAGGTCTACAGCGGGAAGGGGTACATCTACGACCCCTTCCAGCTGTACGGGCAGCAACTGCCCGCCCCGCACTGGCTGGTCCTCGGCGAGTCCGGCAACGGCAAGTCGGCGCTGGAGAAGACGTACGTGCTCCGCCAGCTCCGCTTCCGCGACCGGCAGGTCGTGGTCCTCGACGCCCAGGGCGAGGACGGCGTCGGCGAATGGAACCTCATCGCCCAGGAGCTGGGGATAACCCCCATCCGCCTGGACCCGATGGTCGCCAACGACTCCGGGATCCGCCTGAACCCGCTCGACCCGTCGATCACGACCACGGGCCAGCTCGCCCTGCTCCGTACGATCATCGAGGTGGCCATGGGCCACGGCCTCGACGAGCGCTCCGGCTTCGCGCTCAAGGTCGCCCACGCCTACGTCACCGAGCACACCACCGACCGGCAGCCGATCCTCACCGACATCGTCGAGCGCCTCCGCCACCCCGAGGCCGAGTCCGCCGAGGCGATGAACGTCGACATAGACGACGTACGAGCCTGGGGCCTGGACGTCGCCCTCGTCCTGGACCGGCTGGTCGACGGTGACCTCCGGGGCATGTTCGACGGCCCGACGACCGTCGGCATCGACCTCGACGCGCCCCTGATCGTCTTCGACCTCTCCCACATCGACCGCAACTCCATCGCCATGCCGATCCTCATGGCGATCGTCGGCGTCTGGCTGGAGCACACCTGGATCCGCCCCGACCGGAAGAAGCGCATCTTCCTGGTCGAGGAGGCCTGGCACATCATCAACAGCCCCTTCGTGGCCCAGCTGTTCCAGCGGCTGCTGAAGTTCGGCCGACGCCTCGGCCTGTCCTTCGTCGCCGTCGTCCACCACCTCTCCGACGTCGTCGACGGAGCGGCGGCCAAGGAAGCGGCGGCGATCCTCAAGATGGCCTCCACCCGGACCATCTACGCCCAGAAGGCCGACGAGGCACGCAACACCGGCCGGGTCCTCGGCCTGCCACGCTGGGCGGTCGAGATCATCCCGACCCTCACCCCCGGCATCGCGGTCTGGGACGTCAACGGCAACGTGCAGGTGGTCAAACACCTCATCACCGAACGGGAACGCCCGCTCGTCTACACGGACCGCGCCATGACCGAGTCCTCGGCCACCGATCCGGAACTGGAGTGGGAGACGGAACAGCGCGCGATCCTCATCGAGCAGCAGATGAACGGCACTTCGCAGTCGACGGTGGCATAGATGGAATCGGCACGGAAGGGAGGGGGCGGAGGCGGAGGCGTCTCCGACGGGCTGCTGCTCAGCCTCTTCGCCCTCCTCCTCTGCCTCACGGTCCTGGTGTGGACGGCGACCGGCCTCTCCGGTCTCTTCTCCCACGGCGCCTGGCCGCAGGGCGTCGCCTTCACGGGCACCCCGTCGGCCCTGCGCTCCCTGGCGACGGCCCCGACGGACCTCCCGGCGGCCTGGCCGTCCACCCCGCCGGGCCAGCTGTCGGGGTACGGCCTGTTCTGGGGCCTGCTGATCGGCGAGGCGATGATCCTCCTCGTCCTCGCGGTCTTCGCCCTGGGCACGGTGGCCCGCTGGCGAGCGGTCAGGGCGAACAGGAAGGCGGGCGTGTACACCCCGGACCGGGAGCCGGCCCGCGAGGAGCCCGTACGGGAATCCCGCAGGCCCGTACGGGAGTTCCCGGAGCCCGTACGGGAGACCCCGGGGCCCGCAGCACCCCAGGACCCCCTACGGAAGCCGGAGAAGCCCGTACGGGAGCCCGCGGAGCCCCTACGGGAACCCGCGCCCCCGGCCCCCCGCCGCCCGGCGACGGAACACCCGCCGACCCCCACCCCGGCCCCGACACCAGCCCCGGCTCCCGCACCGCCCCCGAGCCCAGCCTCCACAGGAAGCACCCGCACCCTCTACGGCCCCCCGGAAGCCCGCCGCCCCGCCGCCGTACAGGCGATCCGGGACGCCGAGGGCGCGGTCCTGGTCGTCACCTCCGACCCCACCGTCTGGTCCGCCACCAAGGACGCCCGCGGCAAACTCGGCCCGGTCCTCGTCCACGACCCCGGCCACCTCTGCGACACCCCGGCCCGCCTCCACTGGTCGCCCTCCGAACACTGCGAGGACCCGGAGACCGCCAAGCAGCGCGCGGTCGCCCTGCTGGCCCCCGTATGCCCACACGCCCGCCTGGACGCGGCCACCGCCGACACCGCGGAAACGCTCCTGCGCTGCTGGCTGCACGCCGCCGCCGTCGACGGACGCCCCTTCCGCCAGGTCCACCGCTGGGCACAGGGCGCGGGCGCCCACGAACCGGTACGCATCCTCCGCAGCCACCCGAAGGCCGCCTCCGGCCACGCCGGACTCCTCGAAGCGGCCCTCACCGCCCACCCGGAAAGCCGCCGCCTGGCCCAGGAACTGACGGCCCGTGCGCTCTCCGCGCTCTCCTCGGTCCACATCAGGGAAGCCTGCACCCCGAATCGAACGGATTCGCTGGCCCTGGCATCTTTCCTCCCCGAAGGGGGCACCCTCTACGTGGTGGGGGAACCGATCGAGGATCCCCGCACCCACCCCGGCGCGATGCCGCTCCTCACGGCGCTCGCCGCAAGCGTGGTCGAGCACGGCCGCCGCATGGCCGCACGGTCATCCGACGGTCGGCTCGACCCACCACTGACGCTCGTCCTCGACGACGTCGCCGCCGTGGCCCCGCTGCCCCAGCTCCCCGAGCTGCTCGCCACCGGCCACACCCAGGGCCTCCCGACCCTCGCCCTGCTCCGCTCCCGCGAACAGGCCCGCTCCCGCTGGCCGGAGTACTCCCCGCACCCCGCCTGAGGGTGTCGTGTCCGGCCGCCGGCCCGACACGACACCCGCCCCTCAGACCGGCCGCCGCAGCTCGTGCTCCAGGTCCCGGGGCTCACCCGAACCCAGCGTGTCCGCCCGGCCGCCCGTCGCCACGAAACCGAACCGGCGGTACACGGCCGCCGCCCGCTCGTTCTCCTCGTGCACGAACAGCCGGACCCGCTCCACCAGCGGCGCCGGCCGCGCCCACGACCACTCCACGGCCACCCGCAGCAGCGCGTCCACCAGACCGCCGCCGCGTGCCTCCGGACGCACGTACACACCCACCACATCGGTCTGCGGCACCGTCACCACGTCACCGAAGAGCGTCCGCCCGTCCTCCGGCCGCTCCACCAGCACCGTCACCGTGCCGACCCAGCGCCCGTCGGCCGCCTCGGCCACGAACTGCCGGATCCACGTGCCCCGGTCCTCCGAACCGCCCTCGGCCCGCTCCTGCCAGAAGGCGTCCGGCCGGGCCGCCGCCTCCTCGTACGACTCCACGAAGGCCAGCGCCGCCACCGGGTCCCGCAGGGCCGCGAGCCGCAGCTCCCGCACCCGCTCCCACTCGTCGGAACGGATCGCCCGCAGCGCGTACTCCCCGTGCCGGACGGTCGGCCGCCCCACCTCGTACTCGACCTCCATCGCCCTGTCGTGCCCCGGCACCGGCACCCGCACGCCCGAGGCCGTGAACCCGAACCGCTCGTAGAAGGCGGCGGCCCGCGCGTTGTCCTCGTGGACGTACAGCCGCGCCCGCTCCACCGGCTCCGGAAGCGCCCAGGACCACTCCAGGGCCGCCCGGAACAGCGCGTCGACCGCACCCGTCCCACGGACCTCGGGGCGCACATAGACACCGACGATGTGCGTCTGGTCGGCCTTCGGCACCGGCCCGAACGTCAGCTCCGCCCCGGCCCGTTCCACCAGCACCGAGACGGTCCCGACCCAGCGCCCGTCCGTGGTCTCGGCCACGAACTGCCGCACCTTCCCGTCACCCGAGTCCGACGCGGCCGCCGCCCGGTCCCGCCAGAACTCGTCCGGACGCGCGACGGCCGCCTCGTACGTGTCGAGGAACGCCAGGTGCGCGACCGGATCCCGCAGGGCCGCGAGGCGGATCTCGCGGGTCCGCTCCCACTCGTCGGCACGGATGACACGTATCGAAAGGTCCATGGCCCGATCCTCCGACGCCCCCACCCCCGCCGACAAGGCCTTTTCCCCCTCGTCGTACCCCGGTACTACGCCCGCCGCCCCGCCCCCGCCCCCGGTCGGACGCCCGGCCGCCCGCCGCTCCCTACCGTCGAAGACATGATCCGAGCAGAGAACCTCACCAAGAGGTACGGGGACACCACCGTCGTCCGCGACCTCAGCTTCACCGTCCACCCGGGCACCGTCACCGGCTTCCTCGGCCCCAACGGCGCCGGAAAGTCCACCACCCTCCGCATGATCCTGGGCCTCGACGCCCCGACCCGCGGCCACGCCACCGTCGACGGACTCCCCTACGCCCGGCACGGCGCCCCGCTCACCCGCGTCGGCGCCCTCCTCGAAGCCCGCTCCGTGCACCCCGGCCGGACCGCCCACCACCACCTCACGGCCCTCGCCCACACCCACGGCATCCCCGCGGCGCGGGTCGAGCGGGTGCTCGCCCTGACCGGTCTCACCCAGGTCGCCCACAAGCGCGTGAAGGGCTTCTCCCTCGGCATGGGCCAGCGCCTCGGCATGGCCGCCGCCCTCCTCGGCGACCCGGCCACCGTCGTCCTCGACGAACCGGTCAACGGCCTCGACCCCGAGGGTGTCCTCTGGATCCGCACCCTCCTCAAGTCCCTGGCCGCCGAGGGCCGTACCGTCCTCGTCTCCTCGCACCTGATGAGCGAGATGGCACTCACCGCCGACCACCTGATCGTCATCGGCAAGGGCCGGCTCCTCGCCGACACAACGGTCGACGAACTCGTCCGCACCTCCGGCGGCAGCTCCGTCAGGGTCGTCACCCCCGAGGCCGACCGGCTGCGCGGCCTCCTGCCGGGCGCCGGGATCACCGTCGATGCCCCCGACACCCTTCTCGTCACCGGCCCGGACGCCCCGGAGATCGGCCGCACGGCCGCCGCCCACGGCGTCCCCCTCCATGAACTCACCCCCCAGGCCCCGTCCCTGGAGCAGGCGTTCATGGCCCTCACCCACGACTCCGTCGAGTACCAGGGAGCCCCCGCATGACGACCACCACCCTCCCCGAGGCCACCCCCGACACCACCCCGAGGACCCCCGGCACCGGGACCGTCACCCTCGCCCGGGTCGTCCACTCCGAGTGGCACAAACTCCGGACGCTCCGCTCCAGCTGGATCACGGTCCTCACCGCCGCCGCGCTCGTCCTCGGCGTCGGCGTCCTCATGGGCACCACGTACACCTCCGACGGCGGCGACTCCGACGTCGACACCGTCGTCCTCACCCTCTACGGCTCCCAGCTCGGCGCCATCGCACTCGCCGTCCTCGGCATCCTCGTCACGGCCGGCGAGTACGCGACGGGCACGATCCGCGCCACCCTCACCGCCGTCCCCACCCGCCTGCCCGTCCTGTGGGCGAAGGCCGCCGTCTTCACCGGCACCGTCCTCACGGTCACCTTCGTCACCAACGTGCTGACCTTCCTCGCCGCACAGGTCTTCCTCTCCGACACCGACCAGGCCGCCTCCCTCACCGACGACGGCGTCCTCGCCGCCCTCGCGGGCAACGCCGTCGGCCTCACCCTCCTCGGTCTCATCGCCCTCGGTCTCGGCGCGGGCCTCCGCTCGGTGCCGGGCGCGATCGGCGCCTTCGTCGGCGGGGTCCTGATCGTCCCCGAGATCCTCGGGATGCTCCCTTACGGGGCGATGGAGACGGCCGTCCGGTACTTCCCCACCCAGGCGTCCGGCGTCCTCGGCTCCGCCACCCCGCTGCCGGACGCCGCCTCCCCCGGCGCCGCGCTCCTCGCCCTGCTCCTGTGGGCGGCGGTGGCACTCGTGGTCCCCGCGCTGTTGCTCAAGCGCCGGGACGTATGAGGATGATGACGGGGTGACCACGCACACCACGGGAACGACTGGCCTCAGCGGACGCGTCCAGCACCTGCTCACCCTGGTCCGCGCCGCCGACGCCCGCCGCCCCTGGATCTGGGACGCCGCCCTGACCCTCTTCTGGACCGGGGCGGCGCTCGTGGACGCGTCGGGCGGCTGGCGGACCACCGCCCCCGACCCGACCGTCCCCACCTGGCTGGTGGTCGTCCTCAGCCTGTGCCTGGCCCTCCCCCTCTTCCTGCGCCGCCGCCGGCCGATGGCCGTGCTGACCGTGATGGCCTGCGCGGCACTCGGCAGCGCCGTCTCGGGCGCCTTCCTCCAGGCCGTGTACCTCCAGCTGATCCCGCTCTTCCACCTCGCGCTGGTACGCCGGCCGCGCACCCTGCTCTGGGCCCTCGCCCTGCTCCTGCCGCCGCTCGTGACGGGCGCCGTCCTGTATCCGCGCGGCAGCTGGGACCAGCACGTCGTCCCCACCCTGTCGACGTACGCGCTGGTCTCCCTCCTCGGCATCGTCGTCCGTTCCCGCAGGGACCACACCGCCGCCCTGGTGGACCGGGCCCGCCGTCTGGAGATCGTGCGCGACCAGGAGATCCGGCTCGCGGCGGCGGCCGAACGCACCCGGATCGCCCGCGAGATGCACGACATCATCGGCCACAACCTCTCGGTCATCACCGGCCTCGCCGACGGCGGCCGTTACGCGGCGGCGAAGAGCCCCGAGCGGGCCGCCCAGGCCCTCGACGCCATCGGTACGACGAGCCGCGAGGCCCTCGCCGAACTCCGCCGCCTGCTCGGTGTCCTGCGCGACGACGAGCAGGAGGCGGCCCGCGACCCCCAGCCGACCCTCGCCGACCTCGACACCCTGATCACGGGCGTACGCAAGGCGGGCCTGCCGGTCCGTTACGAGGCCCACGACGACGTCCCGAACGCCCAAGTCCTCCCGCCGGGCGCCCAGCTGACGGTCTACCGGGTGATCCAGGAGGCCCTGACCAATACCCTGAAGCACGCGGGCGAGGGGGCGAAGGCGACCGTTCTGCTGACGTACACCGCGCGGGAGGCCAGGGTGGAGATCACGAACACGAGCACGCGCACCCCCGCCCCGGCCTCGTCGCCGGGCCAGGGGCTCACGGGCATGCGGGAACGCGCGGCGCTCTACGACGGCACACTCGACAGCGGCCCCCTGCCGGCCGGCGGCTGGCAGGTCAGGCTCCGACTCCCCCGGGAGGACTCCCCCTCGTGACGACCGTTCTCATCGCCGACGACCAGCCGATGCAGCGTTTCGGCTTCCGCATGCTGCTGGAGAGCCAGGACGACATGACAATCGTCGGGGAGGCCTCGAACGGCACCGAGGCGATCCGCCTGGTCGACCGGCACCACCCCGACGTCGTCCTGATGGACATCCGGATGCCGGGCCTGGACGGCATCGAGGCCACCCGCCGCATCATCGCGACGGGCGCCCGCAGCCGGATCCTGATCGTCACGACCTTCGATCTCGACGAGTACGCGTACGACGGCCTGCGCGCCGGCGCGAGCGGCTTCCTGGTGAAGGACGCCCAGCCGGAAGAGCTGCTGGCCGGCATCCGCGCGGTGGCGAGCGGGGACGCGGTCGTCGCCCCGAGCCTCACCCGCCGCCTCCTGGACGCGTACATCCACCACCTGCCGCAGTCCCCCGCGGCCGATCCCCACCCGGAGGACCCCCGTCTCGCCTCCCTGACGGAACGGGAACGCGAGATCCTCACGGTCATCGGCCAGGGCTGGACGAACACGGAGATCGCCGAACGGTTCCACCTCGCGGAGTCGACGGTGAAGACCCATGTGGGCCGCATCCTGTCGAAGACGGGCGCCCGGGACCGGGTGCAAGCGGTGATCCTGGCCTACGACACCCAGCTGGTCACGCCGGCCTGACCCGGAAGGGTTCCGGAAGGTTCCGGAACCCTTCCGGGCCGTAAACGCAGAAAAGCCCCGCACCATGAGGTGCGGGGCTTTCCCACAATGATTGTTCGGCGGCGTCCTACTCTCCCACAGGGTCCCCCCTGCAGTACCATCGGCGCTGAAAGGCTTAGCTTCCGGGTTCGGAATGTAACCGGGCGTTTCCCGTCCTACTCTCCCACAGGGTCCCCCCTGCAGTACCATCGGCGCTGAAAGGCTTAGCTTCCGGGTTCGGAATGTAACCGGGCGTTTCCCTAACGCTATGACCACCGAAACTCTATGAAGTTAACCAACCGGATATCRGCACGGTTCGTTACTTCAGAACTAACACAGTGGACGCGAGCAACTGAGGACAAGCCCTCGGCCTATTAGTACCGGTCAGCTCCACCCATTACTGGGCTTCCACATCCGGCCTATCAACCCAGTCGTCTACTGGGAGCCTTACCCTCTCAAGGAGGTGGGAATACTCATCTCGAAGCAGGCTTCCCGCTTAGATGCTTTCAGCGGTTATCCCTCCCGAACGTAGCCAACCAGCCATGCCCTTGGCAGGACAACTGGCACACCAGAGGTTCGTCCGTCCCGGTCCTCTCGTACTAGGGACAGCCCTTCTCAATATTCCTACGCGCGCAGCGGATAGGGACCGAACTGTCTCACGACGTTCTAAACCCAGCTCGCGTACCGCTTTAATGGGCGAACAGCCCAACCCTTGGGACCGACTCCAGCCCCAGGATGCGACGAGCCGACATCGAGGTGCCAAACCATCCCGTCGATATGGACTCTTGGGGAAGATCAGCCTGTTATCCCCGGGGTACCTTTTATCCGTTGAGCGACGGCGCTTCCACAAGCCACCGCCGGATCACTAGTCCCGACTTTCGTCCCTGCTCGACCCGTCGGTCTCACAGTCAAGCTCCCTTGTGCACTTACACTCAACACCTGATTGCCAACCAGGCTGAGGGAACCTTTGGGCGCCTCCGTTACCCTTTGGGAGGCAACCGCCCCAGTTAAACTACCCATCAGACACTGTCCCTGATCCGGATCACGGACCGAGGTTAGACATCCAGCACGACCAGAGTGGTATTTCAACGGCGACTCCACAACCACTGGCGTGGCTGCTTCAAAGTCTCCCACCTATCCTACACAAGCCGAACCGAACACCAATATCAAACTGTAGTAAAGGTCCCGGGGTCTTTCCGTCCTGCTGCGCGAAACGAGCATCTTTACTCGTAGTGCAATTTCACCGGGCCTATGGTTGAGACAGTCGAGAAGTCGTTACGCCATTCGTGCAGGTCGGAACTTACCCGACAAGGAATTTCGCTACCTTAGGATGGTTATAGTTACCACCGCCGTTTACTGGCGCTTAAGTTCTCAGCTTCGCCACACCGAAATGTGACTAACCGGTCCCCTTAACGTTCCAGCACCGGGCAGGCGTCAGTCCGTATACATCGCCTTACGGCTTCGCACGGACCTGTGTTTTTAGTAAACAGTCGCTTCTCGCTGGTCTCTGCGGCCACCCCCAGCTCAGAGTGCAAGACTCATCACCAGACGTGGCCCCCCTTCTCCCGAAGTTACGGGGGCATTTTGCCGAGTTCCTTAACCATAGTTCACCCGAACGCCTCGGTATTCTCTACCTGACCACCTGAGTCGGTTTAGGGTACGGGCCGCCATGAAACTCGCTAGAGGCTTTTCTCGACAGCATAGGATCATCCACTTCACCACAATCGGCTCGGCATCAGGTCTCAGCCTCAATGTGTGACGGATTTGCCTATCACACGGCCTACACCCTTACCCCGGGACTACCACCGCCCGGGCTGGACTACCTTCCTGCGTCACCCCATCGCTTACCTACTACCACCTTGGGTCAGCGGCTCCACCACTTTCCTTTCCCCGAAGGGTCCGGAACGGCTTCACGGCCTTAGCATTAATGGGCTCGATATTGGGCGTTTCAAAGCGGGTACCGGAATATCAACCGGTTGTCCATCGACTACGCCTGTCGGCCTCGCCTTAGGTCCCGACTTACCCTGGGCAGATCAGCTTGACCCAGGAACCCTTAGTCAATCGGCGCACACGTTTCTCACGTGTGTATCGCTACTCATGCCTGCATTCTCACTCGTGAACCGTCCACAACTCGCTTCCGCGGCTGCTTCACCCGGCACACGACGCTCCCCTACCCATCACAGTCCCCGTTGGGGGTAYGTACTGCAATGACACGACTTCGGCGGTACGCTTGAGCCCCGCTACATTGTCGGCGCGGAATCACTTGACCAGTGAGCTATTACGCACTCTTTCAAGGGTGGCTGCTTCTAAGCCAACCTCCTGGTTGTCTCTGCGACTCCACATCCTTTCCCACTTAGCGTACGCTTAGGGGCCTTAGTCGATGCTCTGGGCTGTTTCCCTCTCGACCATGGAGCTTATCCCCCACAGTCTCACTGCCGTGCTCTCACTTACCGGCATTCGGAGTTTGGCTAAGGTCAGTAACCCGGTAGGGCCCATCGCCTATCCAGTGCTCTACCTCCGGCAAGAAACACACGACGCTGCACCTAAATGCATTTCGGGGAGAACCAGCTATCACGGAGTTTGATTGGCCTTTCACCCCTAACCACAGGTCATCCCCCAGGTTTTCAACCCTGGTGGGTTCGGTCCTCCACGAAGTCTTACCTCCGCTTCAACCTGCCCATGGCTAGATCACTCCGCTTCGGGTCTTGAGCGCGCTACTGAATCGCCCTGTTCGGACTCGCTTTCGCTACGGCTTCCCCACACGGGTTAACCTCGCAACGCACCGCAAACTCGCAGGCTCATTCTTCAAAAGGCACGCAGTCACGACCCATTGAGTAAACTCAATGAGCGACGCTCCCACGGCTTGTAGGCACACGGTTTCAGGTACTATTTCACTCCGCTCCCGCGGTACTTTTCACCATTCCCTCACGGTACTATCCGCTATCGGTCACCAGGGAATATTTAGGCTTAGCGGGTGGTCCCGCCAGATTCACACGGGATTTCTCGGGCCCCGTGCTACTTGGGTGTCTCTCAAACGAGCCGTCAATGTTTCAGCTACGGGGGTCTTACCCTCTACGCCGGACCTTTCGCATGTCCTTCGCCTACATCAACGGTTTCTGACTCGTCTCACAGCCGGCAGACTGTGAAAGAGAGATCCCACAACCCCGCATGCGCAACCCCTGCCGGGTATCACACGCATACGGTTTGGCCTCATCCGGTTTCGCTCGCCACTACTCCCGGAATCACGGTTGTTTTCTCTTCCTGAGGGTACTGAGATGTTTCACTTCCCCTCGTTCCCTCCACATGCCCTATGTGTTCAGGCATGGGTGACAGCCCATGACGACTGCCGGGTTTCCCCATTCGGAAACCCCCGGATCAAAGCCTGGTTGACGGCTCCCCGGGGACTATCGTGGCCTCCCACGTCCTTCATCGGTTCCTGGTGCCAAGGCATCCACCGTGCGCCCTTAAAAACTTGGCCACAGATGCTCGCGTCCACTGTGTAGTTCTCAAGCAACGACCAGCCACCCATC
>NZ_LMEP01000002.1 GCF_001426405.1 Streptomyces sp. Root1304
GCCGTTACGGGAGGTTGCGGGCCATGACGATGCGCTGGACCTGGTTGGTGCCTTCGTAGATCTGGGTGATCTTGGCGTCGCGCATCATGCGCTCGACGGGGTAGTCGCGGGTGTAGCCGTAGCCGCCGAGGAGCTGGACGGCGTCGATGGTGACCTCCATCGCGATGTCGGAGGCGAAGCACTTCGCGGCGGCGCCGAAGAAGGTGAGGTGTTCCTTCTCGGCTCCGGCGGAGACGCGCTCGGAGCGGGCGGCGGCGGCGTAGGTGAGCTGGCGGGCGGCTTCGAGCTTCATGGCCATGTCGGCGAGCATGAACTGCACGCCCTGGAAGTCGGCGATGGGCTTGCCGAACTGCTTGCGCTCCTGGACGTAGCCCTTGGCGTAGTCGAGGGCGCCCTGGGCGATGCCGACGGCCTGGGCGGCGATGGTGACGCGGGTGTGGTCGAGGGTCTTCATCGCGGTGGCGAAGCCGGTGCCCTCGGCGCCGATCATGCGGTCGGCGGGGATGCGGACGTTGTCGAGGTAGACCTCGCGGGTCGGGGAGCCCTTGATGCCGAGCTTCTTCTCCGGGGCGCCGAAGGAGACACCCTCGTCGGACTTCTCCACGACGAAGGCGCTGATGCCCTTGGAGCGCTTGTCGGGGTCGGTGACGGCCATCACGGTGTAGTACTCCGAGACGCCGGCGTTGGTGATCCACCGCTTGACGCCGTTGAGGACCCAGAAGTCCCCGTCGCGCACCGCGCGGGTCTTCATCCCGGCGGCGTCCGAGCCGGCGTCGGGCTCGGACAGGGCGTAGGAGAACATCGCGTCGCCCTTGGCCAGCGGGCCGAGGTACTTGTGCTTCAGCTCCTCCGAGCCGGACAGGATCACCGGCAGCGAGCCCAGCTTGTTCACGGCCGGGATCAGCGAGGACGACCCGCACGCGCGCGCGACCTCCTCGATCACGATGACCGTCGCGAGGGCGTCCGCGCCCGCGCCGCCGTAGGTCTCGGGGACGTGCACGGCGTGCAGGTCGTTGGCGACCAGCGCGTCCAGGGCCTCCTGCGGGAACCGGCCCTCCTCGTCCACCGCCGCCGCGAACGGAACGATCTTCGCCTCCGCCAGCGCACGCACCGACTCCCGGAGCATCTCGTGCTCCTCGGAGGGCCGATACAGGTCGAANTCGTCCACCGCCGCCGCGAACGGAACGATCTTCGCCTCCGCCAGCGCACGCACCGACTCCCGGAGCATCTCGTGCTCCTCGGAGGGCCGATACAGGTCGAAATCGGCAGAACCCGCCATGCTCATTCACTCCCACGCTTGCTAACTACCGTTAAGTAACCCAAAGGGTAGGGCGTGGCCGGGCCGCGGGCCAGGGCACGACTATGCTCGGGCAGGCATTCCGCCCGACGTCACTGGAGACCCGCATGGCCCTCAAGATCACCGTGATCGGCACCGGCTACCTCGGCGCCACCCACGCCGCGGCCATGGCGGAACTGGGCTTCGAGGTCCTCGGCCTGGACGTCGTACCCGAGAAGATCGAGCTGCTCTCCTCCGGCCGGGTCCCGATGTACGAGCCCGGTCTCGAGGAACTCCTCGCGAAGCACGTGGCCGGCATCGAGGGATCGAGCGGCCGGCTGCGCTTCACCACCTCCTGGGAGGAGGTCGGCGCCTTCGGCGACGTGCACTTCGTCTGTGTGAACACCCCGCAGAAGCACGGTGAGTACGCCTGCGACATGAGCTACGTGGACGCCGCCTTCACCTCCCTCGCCGGGGTCGTGCGCGAAGGGGCCCTGGTCGTCGGCAAGTCGACCGTTCCCGTCGGTTCGGCCGAACGGCTCGCGGAGGTGCTGCCGGAGGGCGTGGAGCTGGCCTGGAACCCCGAGTTCCTGCGCGAGGGCTTCGCCGTGCAGGACACCCTGCGCCCCGACCGGATCGTCGTCGGCGTCCGCGGCGAGCGGGCCGAGAAGACGCTGCGCGAGGTGTACGCGGTCCCCGTCGGCGCGGGCTCGCCGTTCGTGGTGACCGACTTCCCGACCGCCGAACTGGTGAAGACCGCCGCGAACTCCTTCCTCGCCACGAAGATCTCCTTCATCAACGCGATGGCCGAGGTCTGCGAGGCCGCCGGCGGCGACGTCGCCAAGCTGGCCGAGGCGATCGGCCACGACGACCGGATCGGCGCCAAGTTCCTGCGGGCCGGCATCGGCTTCGGCGGCGGCTGCCTGCCCAAGGACATCCGGGCCTTCATGGCCCGCGCGGGCGAGCTGGGCGCCGACCAGGCCCTGACCTTCCTCCGCGAGATCGACTCGATCAACATGCGGCGGCGCGGCCAGATGGTGGAGATGACCCGGGAGGTGCTGGGCGGGAACTCCTTCCTGGGCCGCCGGGTCGCCGTCCTCGGCGCCACCTTCAAGCCGGACTCGGACGACGTCCGCGACTCCCCCGCGCTGAACGTGGCCGGTCAGATACACCTCCAGGGCGGCCAGGTCACCGTCTACGACCCGAAGGGCATGGACAACGCCCGGCGCGTCTTCCCGACCCTGGGATACGCGGACTCGGCCCTGGAGGCCGTACGCGGGGCGGACGTGGTGCTGCACCTGACCGAGTGGCGCGAGTTCCGTGAGCTCGACCCGGCGGAGCTGGCCGAGGTTTCCTCCTCGCGGGTGATCCTGGACGGCCGCAACGCGCTCGACGCGGAGCGCTGGCGGGCGGCGGGCTGGACGTACCGCGCGATGGGCCGGCCGCGCGCGTAGCCGTGTCCACGCGCGCGTGAGGCGGGCCCGTAGCCGTCCACGCGCGCGTGAAGCGGGCGCACGGACGCGCCCGAGGCGTACACACAGAAGGAGGGGCGCACCCGGTCGGGTGCGCCCCTCCTTCCTGTCCTGCCCGTCCTGCGGTCAGGCCGCCGCCGGCCTGATGCGGTTCGTGCGGGCCAGGAACTCCGTCTCCCGCAGCGCCCTGGTGACGTTGGCGTGGGCGAGCCCCACCAGGTCCTGGGCGGGCCAGCCCCGGCGCAGCAGCTCCGCGAAGAGCGGGACGTGGCCGAGGGCCGGGGCGGTCGTGTGGGAGACGCCCACGCAGTGCGGTCCGGCGCCGGTCCGCAGCCGGTCCAGGACGTCGGCGACGGCGACGGGGTCGTCGGTCACCGTGACCATGCAGACGGCGCCGTTCTCGCCCAGGAGGCCGAGGACGTCGTCCGGCAGGGCCTCCGGGGCCGCCCGGGTGAGCAGGGCCGGCGCGCGGGTGACCGCGAGGGTGCGGCGGACCGTGTCCGGGTCGGCGCCCGAGAGGTCCACGGCCAGGCCGATGCGGTTCATCTCCCGGACCGCCTCACGGGCGAAGCGGTCGAAGCGGGTGAGGTTGACGGCCCGTACGCCCAGGGCGTGGTAGGCCCGCAGGGTCGCCGCGGAGCCGCCGAGCGCGGTCCAGGCGACCGGCCCGAGCAGCGCGGCGACCCGGCCGCAGTTGCGGGCGTGGGCCATCTCGGAGGTGGTGTACGCGAGGCGCAGGTCCTCCGGGCAGGCGGCGACGAGCGCGCGGACGGCGTCGATGCGGCGCAGGGTCCCGATGACGCCGTCGTCGGAGTCGACGTGCAGGGACCAGAACTGGGCTCCGGCCTCCGCGGCCCGGACGGGCGGGAGGTCCTCCGGGTCGAGGGCCCGGGGCAGCTCGGTGTGTCCCTCGGTGACGGGCTGGGCGGCCAGGATGGCGCGGGCGCGGGCCGTCTCGTCGAGCGGTGGGGGTGGCTCGGGTGGGGAGGGCTCCCCGGCGGCGGCAGGAACGGTGGAGAGGGTGGGATGGTCGTCTAGCAGATCCGCCATGGTGCTACTCCGAACTCGGCGATGCAGTACCGCCCCGCCGAGTGCGGCGGGGCAGTACCGTCCACCGTGCCACCGGCCCCCTGCGGGGGCGCGGCGGGCTGGGCCGTCCGGGTGAAGGCCCGGAGGCCCGTACGAGCCGTCAGGCCCGCGGGACGACCGGGGAGTCCAGGGCGTCGAGCGTCGCGTTCGACGGGGCCGTACGGCTCGTCAGATCGCGCGAGACCGCCTCCGCGTCACGGAGTGCGCGGACGGCGTTGGACCAGGTCAGCTTGGCGAGGTCCGGGTGCGACCAGCCGCGGTGCAGCAGCTCCGCGACCAGGTTCGGGTAGCCGGCGACGTCGTCGAGTCCGGCCGGGGTGAAGGCCGTTCCGTCGTAGTCGCCGCCGATGCCGATGTGGTCGATGCCGGCGGCCTCGCGCATGTGGTCGAGGTGGTCGGCGACCGTGGCGGCGGTGGCGATCGGGCGGGGGTTCGCCTCCTCGAAGGCGCGGTGCAGCTTCATCGCCTCGGCCGTGGTGTCGAGGTGGTCGAAGCCGTGCGCCCGGAGGTTGTCGTCCGCCCGCGCGGTCCACTCGACGGCCGCCGGGAGGATGAACTTGGGCACGAAGGTCGCCATCGCGACGCCGCCGTTGGCGGGCAGCCGCTCCAGGACGTCGTCCGGGATGTTCCTCGGGTGGTCGCAGACCGCGAGCGCCGAGGAGTGCGAGAAGATCACCGGCGCCGCCGTGGCGTCCAGCGCGTCCCGCATGGTGGTGGCGGCGACGTGCGAGAGGTCGACGAGCATGCCGCAGCGGTTCATCTCGCGGACGACCTCACGGCCGAAGGCGGAGAGCCCGCCGACGCCGGGCGCGTCGGTCGCCGAGTCCGCCCAGTCGTTGTTGTCGTTGTGCGTGAGCGTCATGTAGCGCACGCCGAGGGTGTGCAGGGCGCGCAGGGTGGCGAGGGAGTTGTTGATCGAGTGGCCGCCCTCGGCGCCCTTCAGGGAGGCGATGCGGCCCTCCGCGCGGGCGGCCTCCATGTCGTCGGCGGTCAGCGCGGGGGCCAGGTCGGCCGCGTACCGCTCCAGGAGCTGGTCGACGATGTCGATCTGTTCCAGGGTGGCGCTGACCGCGTCGTCTCCGGTCAGCCGGCAGGGCACGTACACCGACCAGAACTGGGCGCCGACGCCGCCGGCCCGCAGCCGGGCGAGGTCGGTGTGGAGCACACCGGTCTGGTCCGCGCCGACGTCGAGCTTGTCGAGGTCGTAGCGCACGTGCTCGCGCAGCGCCCAGGGCAGGTCGTTGTGGCCGTCGACGACGGGGTGGCCCGCGAGCAGGGCGCGGGCCTCCTCCAGCCGTTCCGAGGCGCTCACTTGGCGAACCCGAAGGACTCGGCGCCCTCGACCTTGGCCCGCAGCCGCTTGCCCTTCTCGGTCGCCTGGTCGTTGAGCTCCTGGAGGAAGTCGTTCATCCGGGTCCGGAGCTCGGGGTCGTGCGCGGCGAGGATCCGGGCGGCGAGCAGACCGGCGTTGCGGGCGCCCGCGACGGAGACCGTGGCGACGGGGACGCCGGCCGGCATCTGCACGATGGAGAGCAGCGAGTCCATGCCGTCGAGGTACTTCAGCGGCACCGGCACGCCGATGACGGGCAGCGGGGTGACGGAGGCGAGCATGCCCGGCAGGTGGGCGGCGCCGCCCGCGCCGGCGATGATCGCCTTGAGGCCGCGGCCCGCCGCCTCCTCGCCGTACGCGATCATCTCGCGCGGCATCCGGTGGGCGGAGACGACGTCGACCTCGTACGGGATCCCGAACTCGTCCAGGGCCTGCGCGGCGGCCTCCATGACGGGCCAGTCGGAGTCGGATCCCATGACGATGCCGATCACGGGGGCGGTGTCGGTGGCGGGGCTCGTGGCGGGGCTCGTGCTGCTCACTCGGTGATCGTTCCTCGCAGGTAGCCGGCGGCGTGGCGGGCGCGCTCCAGCACGTCGTCCAGGTCGTCGCCGTAGGTGTTGACGTGCCCCACCTTGCGGCCGGGCTTCACGTCCTTGCCATACATGTGGATCTTGAGCTGCGGGTCCCTGGCCATGCAGTGCAGGTACGCGGAGTACATGTCCGGGTAGTCGCCGCCCAGGACATTGCACATCACGGTCCACGTCGCGCGCGGGCGCGGATCGCCGAGGGGCAGGTCGAGGACCGCCCGGACGTGGTTGGCGAACTGCGAGGTGATCGCGCCGTCCTGGGTCCAGTGGCCGGAGTTGTGCGGGCGCATCGCCAGTTCGTTGACGAGGATGCGGCCGTCCGTGGTCTGGAACAGCTCGACGGCCAGATGGCCGACGACGCCCAGTTCCTTGGCGATCCGCAGCGCCAGTTCCTGCGCCTGCCCGGCGAGCGCGTCGTCGAGGTCCGGGGCGGGGGCGATCACCGTGTCGCAGACGCCGTCGACCTGACGGGACTCCACGACGGGGTAGGCGACGGCCTGGCCGTGCGGGGAGCGGACGATGTTCGCCGCGAGCTCGCGGACGAAGTCGACCTTCTCCTCGGCGAGGACCCGGACGCCCGCGAGGAAGGGGTCCCTGGCGTCCTCGGGCGTACGGACGAACCAGACGCCCTTGCCGTCGTAGCCGCCGCGCACGGTCTTGAGGATGATCGGGAAACCGCCGACCTCGGCGGCGAAGGCCGCCGCGTCCTCGGGGTCCGTCACGAGACGGTGCCGGGGGCTGGGTGCGCCGATCTCGTCGAGCTTCGCGCGCATCACCCCCTTGTCCTGGGCGTGCACCAGAGCGTCGGGCCCGGGGCGGACGGGGATGCCGTCCGCTTCGAGGGCCCTGAGGTGCTCGGTGGGGACGTGCTCGTGATCGAAGGTGATCACATCGCAGCCACGCGCGAAGTCACGCAGCGTAGCCAGGTCGCGGTAGTCGCCGATGACGACCTCGCTCACCACCTGGGCCGCGGAGTCCTGCGGGGTGTCGCTGAGGAGCTTGAACTTGATGCCGAGGGGGATACCCGCCTCGTGGGTCATACGCGCGAGCTGACCGCCGCCGACCATGCCTACTACCGGGAACGTCACCCTCTTAGGGTATCCGCACCATCGGGGAACACTCTTCCGGCTGTGTGTTGGCACAAGGAGAGCCCAGGTGGGGAACGGCTCGCTCCATGGATTGCGAGGTACCCGGGCGGGTGACGGAGCGGCTGGTTAGCATGGTTGGGTTGACGTCGCCCGGACGTCATCCGGACGGACGGGACAGACCCATCACCATGAGTGAACCCGGTGCGCTTCGCACGCGACTCGACCGGCTCGCCCGGGAGGTCGCCAAGTTCGGTCTGGTCGGCGGCCTCGGCGTCCTCGTCAACCTCGGTGTCTTCAACCTGGTGCGCCACTTCACCGACATCCCGATGGTGCGGGCCAGCCTGATCGCCACCGTGGTCGCGATCGTCTTCAACTACATCGGGTTCCGCTACTTCACGTACCGCGACCGGGACAAGTCGGGCCGGACCAAGGAACTGTCGCTGTTCCTGCTGTTCAGCGTGGTCGGCATGGTCATCGAGAACGGCGTGCTCTACGCGGCGACGTACGGCTTCGGCTGGGACGGCCCGCTCGCGAGCAACTTCTTCAAGTTCTTCGGCATCGGGATCGGGACCCTCTTCCGCTTCTGGTCCTACCGCACGTGGGTGTTCCGTGCGCTGCCGGCGAAGGAGGCGGTGCAGACCGCCGAGTCCTTCCTGGAGCAGGCCCCGCGGCAGGCGACCCGCCGCCAGCCGAACCGGGTCTGACGGCTCGGGGGCGCGTCTTCGGGGCGCGTCCCCTACGGGTCGGATTACCGGGTCGGGTGGGGGCCGTCCCCGATAGGCCCGGGAGCGGCGGCCTGTGAGGCTGCTCATATGACCTCCCGACGCCTGGGCGTGAAGAGTCCCGCCCTCATCGCTCCACTGCTGCTGGTGCTGTACGGCCTGCTGCGGCTCGTCGACGGGCTCGACGGGGAACACGGCCCCGGGCTCGCCTGGAACCTCGGCCACGCCCTGTTCTTCGTCGGCTTCGCGCTCTTCGGCGTGGTGACGGTGGGACTGCGGCGGCTCGTGCCCGCCACCACCAGCCGCGGACGCCTCCTGGCGAACGCGGCGGCGACGGCCGGCCTCTTCGGTGTCGCCTGTTTCCTCTGGGTGATCCTCGGTGACCTGTTCGCGGACCTGGACAGCGCGGCGCCCCTGCCCGAACCGCTGCAGATGATCGGGCCGCTCGCGTTCCAGCTGGGGTGGCTCACCCTGCTGGTCATGCTGGTCGCCGCCCGACCGCGTCTGCTGCCCGTCTGGAGCCCCCTGTTGGTCCTCGTGGGCTTCGTGCTCTTCGCGGCCGACCTCGACCTGCTGCCGATCGGCGGGCTGCTGCTCATGGCGGGGCTGGCGCCCGTGGCCCGCATGCGAATATCCCGGGCATAGGGGCTTCACCCACAGCCGCCTCCGGCGCGGGCGGTCACCGTACGGGGCGCTCCCGGGGTGTCTCCGCGACGCTTCTGACCTCCCGGCCCAGGAACAGCGCGAAGACCGGGGGCTGCTGCTGGAGGAGCTCCAGGCGGCCGCCGTCCGCCTCCGCGAGGTCGCGGGCGACCGCGAGGCCGATGCCCGTGGAGCTGCGGCCGCTGACCGCCCGCTCGAAGATCCGCGCGCCGAGGTCGGCGGGGACACCCGGTCCCTCGTCGGTGACCTCGATCACCGACTGGTTGCCGGTGACGCGGGTGCGGAGGGCGACGGTGCCGCCGCCGTGCATGAGCGAGTTCTCGATGAGGGCGGCGAGGACCTGGGCGACCGCGCCCGGCGTGCCGACCGCGCGCATCCCCTGCTTGCCGGAGTGGACGATGGCCCGTCCGGCGCTGCGGTAGGCCGGCCGCCACTCCTCGATCTGCTGCTTGATGACCTCGTCGAGGTCGAAGGCGACGGCGGAGCCCGTGCGCGGGTCCCTGGAGTTGGTCAGCAGCCGCTCGACGACGTCGGTGAGCCGCTCGACCTGGGTGAGCGCGATCGTCGCCTCCTCCTTGACCGTGTCCAGGTCGTCGGCGAGGGCGACCTCCTCCAGGCGCATGGAGAGTGCGGTGAGGGGCGTGCGGAGCTGGTGCGAGGCGTCGGCGGCGAGCCGGCGTTCGGCGGTGAGCATCCGGGCGATGCGCTCGGCGGAGGCGTCGAGGACGTCCGCGACCCGGTCGAGCTCGGGGACCCCGTACCGCTTGTGCCGGGGGCGCGGGTCGCCGGAGCCGAGGCGCTCGGCGGTCTCCGCGAGGTCGGTGAGCGGGGAGGTGAGCCGGTTGGCCTGGCGTACGGCGAGGAGGACGGCGGCGACGACGGCGAGGAGCGCCACCGCGCCGATGATCATGAGGGTGCGGCCGACCTCGGCGGTGACGGCGGAGCGGGACTCCTCGACGACGACGCTCTCGCCGCGCTCGCCCTCGGCGAGGCCCCGGATGACGTCGCCCTCGGGGCGGGTGCCGATCTCGATGGTGTCGCGGCCGGGGATGCGGATCTGGGCGTACCGCTTGGCGCCGCTCTGCTCGGCGAGGATGTCCGGGTTGACCGGCTCGCCGCCGATGAGCCGGCTGTCGACGATGGAGACGATCCGCAGCGCCTCCAGGTCGACGCTCTCCTGGGCGCTGTTGGAGATGGTGCGGGCCTCGACGATGACCAGGGAGACGCCGAAGACGGCGACGACGACGAGCACCACGGCGAGCGTGGAGTTGATGAGACGGCGGCGCACGGTGTTCTCCGGGGGCGGGGGGTGTCGGCTCGTCTCGGAGGGTCAGCTCTTCTCGAAGCGGAAGCCGACGCCTCGGACGGTGGCGATGTAGCGGGGGTTCGCCGCGTCGTCGCCGAGCTTCTTGCGCAGCCAGGAGATGTGCATGTCGAGGGTCTTGGTGGAGGACCACCAGGTGGTGTCCCAGACCTCGCGCATCAGCTGGTCGCGGGTGACGACCCGGCCGGCGTCCCTGACCAGGACCCGGAGCAGGTCGAACTCCTTGGCGGTCAGCTGGAGCTCCTCGTCGCCCATCCAGGCGCGGTGCGACTCGACGTCGATCCGCACGCCGTGGGTCGTGGGGGCGGCGACGGGCTCGGTGGCGCCGCGCCGGAGCAGGGCCCGGACGCGGGCGAGGAGTTCGGCGAGCCGGAAGGGCTTGGTGACGTAGTCGTCGGCGCCGGCGTCGAGTCCGACCACGGTGTCGACCTCGTCGGCGCGCGCGGTGAGCACCAGGATCGGGACGGTGTGGCCCTCGGCACGGAGTCGCCGGGCGACTTCGAGGCCGTCCATGCCGGGGAGCCCCAGGTCGAGCACGACCAGGTCCACTCCGCCCTGGAGTCCGGCGTCGAGGGCGGTGGGGCCGTCCTCGCGGACCTCGACCTCGTACCCCTCTCTCCGCAGGGCGCGGGCCAGCGGTTCCGAGATGGAGGCGTCGTCCTCGGCGAGCAGTACACGGGTCATGGGGTGATGGTAGTCCGCGCGGGTGCCGGGACGGGGAGAGATCCGCTTGCCCCGGACGACCCCTGGAGATCTTGTGGGTATCTTGCGCATGACCTTCGAATGACCTTGTGCGGTTGCACCATCACCTGTGATCCATCTCTCAAGTCCTTCCATATCCGGCAGTGTCGTGTCGTATGGTGGCTCGACGTCTGTAGCGGTAATCGGGGACCTTTGGCCAGCTTCGCGCGCCAAGGTCCTCTTTCTGCGTGAGGTCGGCTCCGCCGAACCTCGAAGACGGTGAATGACCTGTGGGCCGGGTTCCGGGGCGCGTAGACGCGTTTCCCGGGGCGTGGATCCCGGTGGAGTCCCCCATGGCTCCGCCGGTGCCGGCCTCCCCCACCGGGCGCATCACGCTCACAAGGCGTGCGTCCCGACAGAGCAAGGATCGACATGGCGTCCAGCCTGACGAAGGACTCGGCCGAACCCCTCGGCTACGAGAAGACCTTCCTCGGCCACCCCCGTGGTCTGGCCACTCTCTTCATGACCGAGATGTGGGAGCGTTTCTCCTACTACGGCATGAGGGCCCTTCTCGTTCTGTACCTGGTCTCCGGCGGCGTGGACGCCGCTACGGGCAGCCAGGGCGGCGGTCTCGCGATGACCGCGGCGACGGCGACGGCGATCTACTCCGTCTACGTCTCGATGGTCTACCTCATGGCCATGCCCGGCGGCTGGTTCGGCGACCGCGTCTGGGGCGCCCGCAAGACCGTCGCGATCGCGGCCTCCGTGATCATGCTCGGCCACGTCTCGCTGGCCATCCCCGGCCAGGCCATGTTCTTCGTCGGTCTCGCGCTCGTCGCGGTCGGCTCCGGCCTCCTGAAGGCCAACATCTCGACGATGGTCGGCCACCTCTACAAGGGCGCGGACGACCCGCGCCGTGACGGTGGCTTCACGCTCTTCTACATCGGCATCAACCTGGGCGCGTTCTTCGCGCCGCTGGTCATCGGCACCGTCGGTGAGAAGGTCAACTGGCACCTGGGCTTCGCCCTCGCCGCCGTCGGCATGGGCCTCGGCCTGGCCGTCTTCCTGGCCTTCGGCAAGACGCTGAACCCGAAGAGCAGCGAGGTCCCGAACCCGCTGTCCGCCGCGGAGCGCAAGGCCGTCATCACCAAGGTCGCCGTCGTCGTCGTCGTGGCCGCCGCGTTCTACGGCGCCGTCGTCGCGATGGGCATGTACACCCTGAACTGGGCGATGGTCCCGATCACCCTCGCGGGTCTGATCATCCCGGTCGCCGTCCTGGCCCGCATCAAGGGCGACAAGGACCTGAGCGCGGGCGAGAAGTCCCGCGTGACCGGCTACATCTGGTTCTTCGTCGCCGCCGCGATCTTCTGGATGATCTACGACCAGGGCGGCTCGACGCTGTCGCTGTTCGCCGACGCCAAGACCGCCGACACGATCTTCGGGCTCGGCTTCCCCGCCACCTGGTACCAGTCGCTGAACCCGCTGTTCGTGATGGCGCTGGCCCCGGTCTTCGCTTGGCTGTGGCTGTGGCTGGCCCGCAAGAACCAGGAGCCGAACACCATCGTGAAGTTCGCGATGGGCCTGGTCCTGGTCGGCGCGTCCTTCTTCGTCTTCATCGTCCCGATGAACATGGCGGGCGACGGCACCAAGGTCTCCCCGATGTGGCTCGTCTCGATCTACATGATCCAGACCATCGGTGAGCTGTGCCTCTCCCCGGTCGGCCTCTCCGTCACCACGAAGATGGCGCCGCAGAAGTACGCCTCCCAGATGATGGGTGTCTGGTTCCTCGCCGTCACCGCCGGTGACTGCACCACGGGTCTGCTCTCCATCGCGGGAGTCGACCTCAACGGCACGGGAATCATCGCCCTGCAAGCGACGCTCGCCGTCGCGGCCGGCTTCGCGATCTACATGTACCGCAAGAAGGTCCAGGGGCTCATGGGCAGCGTCCACTGACGCACCCGTACCCGTACGGCCGTGAGGGCCGCCGCACCGATCCGGTGCGGCGGCCCTCCGCCGTTTCGGCGGGCTTCCGCCGTTCGGTGGCCCTCCGCCGTCGTCAGCGCCTGAGGCGCGCCCACGGAGTGAAGGCGAACACCGCGCCGCCCAGCAGGATCACCGTGCCGCCGACGAGGGCGAGGGCGCGCAGGACGCCGTCGTTCTCGGCGCCGGTCTGGGCGAGGTTCTCGCCGGAGGAGCCGCCGGAGGCCGAGCTCCCGCCGCCCGAGCCGCTCCCCGAGCCGCTCCCGGAGCCGCCGGACACGCCGCCGGCCTGCTTGCTGGTGTCCAGTTCGAGGGAGGCCTTGACGGCGCCCTTGACCTGGCAGGGGATCTGCATCTTCGAGCTGCCGAGCGTGACGTCGATGGTCAGCGCACCGGGGCTGAGCGTGGCCTTGCCCGTCGCGCCCGGCCGGTAGGTGCCCTTCATGTCCGCCAGGTTCACCGGGTCGCCGATCTTCAGGGCGGTGGCGTTGGCGGGGCCGGTGACCTTCACCGTGCCGCTGTCCGCGCCGCCGACCTTGATCGCCATGGAGGCCTTGAGGGCTCCCGCGGGCAGCGGGGCGGGGCTGTCCATGACGCCCTTGGCCGTCTTGACCGTGAGGTCGTAGGCGCCGCCGTTCTTCTTGGCGCTGATGGTGACCTTGGACTTGATGTCGGCGGGGCCGGGGGCCTGGCAGGCGAAGCCGACGGAGACCTCCGTACCGGGGAAGTCGGTCTGACCGCCACCGCCGCCGGAGGAACCGCCGGAGGCGGAGCCCGAGCCGGAGGAACCGGAGCCCGAGCCGGTGGAGCCGGTGGAGCCGCCGGTTCCGCCGGAGGAGCTGGTGGCCGAGCCGCCCGTGTTGTTGGATCCTCCACCGGTCGAGCTCGTCGAACCGCCGGAGGTCGTACCGCCCGACGTCGTACCGCCGGAGGTCGTCGAGGAGCCCCCGCCGTCCGTGACCTTGATGGTCGCGGCGACCGGCACCGCCTCCTTCGGGGTGCACTTCGTGTCCGTGGACAGCGGCTTGGACACGTTGATCGTGTACTTGTCGGGCGTGAGGGTGATCTCGCCCGCCTTGGTCAGCTTCAGCTTCCCCTTCATGTCGGACAGCGGCATCGCGCTGTTCTTGGGGACCGGCGGGTTCGTCCGGGGCCCCTCCATGGAGACGGTGCCGCTCGCCGCGCCGCCCACGGTGAGGACGCCGGTCGGCTTGACCGTGTCCTGGCCGAGGTCGAGCACGTCGGGGTTCTTCGAGGCGGCCTGGACCGTCTTCCAGACGATCTCGACCTCGTCGCCGACCTTGGCCTCCGCCGGCGCCGTGATGAGCACCTTCGTCGTCCCCTGCACGGGCGGAAGCCCGGAGATGGACGGCGGGATGCACTCCGTCTTGTACGCGACCTCGGCGGCCTGCGCGGGGCCGGCGGAAATCAGGATCCCCGCGCCGCCGAGCATCAGCGCGACTCCGGCCGCGCTCATCCTCCGTTGCGTGTTCACGCATGTCCCTTCGTCGTCGGGCTGCTCTCTGGGGCTGACGGTGCGGAGTCAGGACTGAACCACGGCAGGACCGCGGTGGGTTCTCCGTCCCCCGGGTCCGGTCGTACGGACCCGGGGGTACGTGTGCGGCGGCGGCCCGCGGCCCGGGAACGGGTCCGGTCGGGCCGGCCGGGGCCGGTGGTGGAGCGGGCGGGCCGGGCGGGGCGGGCGGGCCGGCTGCGGTCCACCACCGCCATCCCGATCCGGAACAGGGCGGCCGGTACGACGACGGCGAGCAGCAGCCAGAAGAGCGTCACGCCCCACGGCCGTCCGACGCCCCAGGGCTGCTCGACGAGGACCTTCTCCCCGTACTTCACGGACACCTGGTAGTCGCCGTGCGCGCCCGCCGGGAGTTCGACGGGGAGCCGGACGAGGGCCTTCTTGCCGGGGGCGACCGTGCCGCGCCACTGGCGTTCCTCGTACTGCGGGGTGAAGACGCCGTGGCTGGTGCCGACCTGGAAGACGGGGTCCTTCACCGGGGCGGAGCCGAGGTTGCCGACGGTGAAGACGATCTCCCGGGACGGCGGCGCCCCGAACCGGACGAGCAGGCCGCTGGAACCGTCGAGGCGTACGGCGGCGAGGACGGCGAGCCGCCCGTCGCCCGAGGGCTCGGGCAGCGGGGCGGTGGGGTGCCCGGCGACCGTGAACGGGCGGTCGACGGTGTCCTGACGGCCGGTGACCCCGGCCACGTGCACGACGCACGGGCAGGGCTTGGGCGGTTCGGTGACGGGGAGCTTCGCGCTGAACGCGCCCCTGGCGTCGACCGTGGCGGCCCTGCCCTCGGTGTTGGCGCAGGAGTTGGTGCCCCCGATGACTCCGGTGCCGGGGGATCCCTGGCCGCAGATCAGGAGCATGAGCAGCGCGCCCGGCTGCCAGCCGCTGCCGCTGACGGTGATCTCGCCGCCCTTGCCGCCCTCCGCCTGCGAGAGTTCGACGACGGGGCCGGGGGCGGCCGTCGCGGGTGCGAGGGGCAGCAGCGCGAGGGCCAGGGCCGCGAGGAGGGCGGCTGCCGTACGGATGGTCCTCATGGTGTCGCTCCCGCCGAGGCTCGTGGGGTACGGGACCTGACGCGGCGCCGTACCGCGTAACCGCCGCCGCCCGCCGCGAGGAGCAGGCCGGCCGCGCCGGCGAGCGCGGGGCCCGAGGCGAAGGCGGCCTCGGCGCGGGCGGTGGCGGGCGCGGCGCCCGGGGCGGTGGCGGTCAGCCGGACGGTGACGGAGTCGAGGGCGGGCGGGTCGGGCCAGGTCTCGGTGCGGGTGGTGCGCTCGCCGGGGCGGAGGGTGAGCGGCAGGGCGCGGTCCGGCCGGTCGAGGACGGTGCCGAGGAGGCCTTCGGCGCGGACCGCGAGGCGCGGGGAGAGGACCGTGCTGCCCCGGTTGACCAGGGTGTAGCGGAGGGCGCCGGTGCCGGTGTCGACGCGGACGTCCTCGACGGTGAGCGCGGCGAGGTGCGGGCCGCTGACCCGGAGCCGCAGGTCGACGCGGACCTCGCGGCCGGCCGCGGCGGCCCGTACGGTGCCCCGGTGTTCGCCGGGCGGGAGGTCGGCGGTGACGGTCACGGCGAAGGGCACGTCGGCCCGGGTCCTGGCGGGCACGGTCACGGTCCGGGCGGCGAAGGAGACGGGTGCGCCCTGGCCGCTGAGCCGTACGGTGAGCGGCCGGGCGCCCGGGTTGGTGACCGACAGGGTGTCCTGGAGGACGCTCCCCGCGGGGCCCTCCAGATAGGCGTACGGCCGTCCGGCGGCGGGCGCCGCCGTCCAGCCCTGGGCCCCGGGGGGAGCCGCCGCGACCACGCCGCAGAGTGCGGTCGCGGCGGCCACGAGTCCCGAGCGTGCCGCCGTCCGCATCAGCGTGCCGTGCGCCGGCTGAGCCAGAGGACTCCGGCGGCGCCGGTCAGCAGGACGGTGCCGCCGAGGGTCCCGAGGGCCATGGCGGAGTCGAGGGGGCCGGTCTTGGGCAGCTCGGCGCCGGTGTCCCCGGTCGCTCCGGCGTCCCCGGAGCCGCCGGCGGCCGGGGGCGGGGTGTCGGAGCCGCCGGAGACGTCGGTGACGTCGAGTTCCAGCGAGGGCTTCGGACTGTTCTTGGCGGTGCAGACGGCGGCGTCCATGCCGAGGGCGTGCACCGTGAGCGTCCCGGCGGTGAAGGTGACCTTGCCGTTCTTCTTCGGGGTGTACGTGCCGGTCAGGGTGCCGATCTTGATGGGGGTGTCGGGCGGGATCGCGGCCGTGTTCGGCGTTCCCTTGACCTTGACGGTGCCGGAGTCGGCGCCGCCGAGGACGAGTTCGGCGCGCGGGGTCATGACGCCCTTGGGCAGTTCGACGGGGCTGTCGGAGACGCCCTTCTCGAACGACATGGTGATCGTGTACGCGCTGCCGCTCTTGACGGCCTTGATGTCGACGGGCGAGACGGCGCTCTTGGGCCCGATCTTCGTCTCGCAGGCGTAGCTGACGTCGACGACGGCCGCGTGGGCCGCCGGGGCGGCGGCCAGCACGGCCGCGCCCGTCACCGCTGCCGCAGCCGTGAGCGCGGCGGCCGTTCTCCTCCGGTTCGGCACCTTGGACACCCCGAACACCCCTCACCGCAACGGACCTGACGGTCTTTCAGATTGGGCGTCAAGGTACGCCTGAGGCCCTGAGGAGGGAAGGCAGGGGAACGTGCGGAGTTGTGAAAGTCCCCCGGAGATGTCCGGAGGGACGGGCGGGAGGCCGGGCGTCCGGCCTAGGCGGGAGCCGCGAGTTCGGCCCAGACCGTCTTCCCGGGGGCGCCCGGGGTGCGCTCGATGCCCCAGTCGAGGCAGAGGCGCTGCACGATGAACATCCCGTGGCCGCCGGGCCGCCCCGACCGGTGCGGGGTGCGGGGCGCGGGCTGTCCGGCGCCCCGGTCGGTGACTTCGAGGCGCAGGACCTTGGGCAGGCGCAGGACGCGCAGCCGCTCGGGGCCCTCGGCGTGCAGACAGGCGTTGGTCACCAGCTCGGAGACGACGAGCAGGACGTCCTCGGCGGCGGCTCTGCGGTCGGCGGTGGCGGCCGGCAGCCAGCCCCACTCGTGGAGGGCGGTCCGCGTGAAGTCGCGGGCGAGCGGCACGGTGCCGCTGGTCTCGCCGAGGGCGAGCGTACGGACGTCGGAAGCTTGGTCCATCAGCGCTTCACCTCACCGATCGACGGGACAGAGACGGAACAGAGGGAGGAACAGTGGGGCGGACGTGCGGGGCGTGCGGGCGGCGGACCGGGGAGGCGGGCCCCGGGGCCGGGCGTGCGGGGCTCAGCCGGGAAGGGCTGTGGCGAGTGTCTCGTGCACGGTGAAGACGGCCTCCGCGCCCGTGATGTGGAACACCCGGGCGACCGCGGGCCGCATCGCCACCAGATGGACCCCGCCGCCGGCGGCCTCCGCGCGGAGCCGGGCGCCGAGCAGCACGTTGAGTCCGGTGGAGTCGCAGAACTCCAGGCCCGAGCAGTCCACGACGAGGCGCGCGCGCCCCGCGTCGAGCGCGTCGTCCAGGGGGCCGCGCAGCAGCTCGACGGTGTGGTGGTCGAGCTCACCGACCGGGGCGAGGACCTCGCTCGCACCCACGGTCCGGACCTCGACCCGCAACCGCGCGGGCGGCGCGCTGCCGATGTGCTGGCGGTCCATGGCCGTGCCTCTTCTCGCTCTCGCGGATGCCGACTGACGTGCCTCGAACCCTACAAGCGGGGCGCCCTCCCGCGCACACAAGGTCCACCACAAACCAGGACAAAGCGAATTGTCGATACTTGCGACCTCCCCCGCCGAGCAGGTAGGGCTAGTAGAGAACATCCGACACGACCGGCTTCGGAGGCGCCGCAAACCGCAGCAGAAGACCCCGGAAGGAGACCCATGTCACCCCGGCTCGACGCCCCGCGTACCCCCCACGCGCCGTCGGCAGCAGTCCCCCTCGGCCGCCTGCCCACCCAGTCCCCCGACCATGCCCTCCAGCTCCCGGAACAGCTCACCGACCAGCCCCTCGACCGCATCGGACCGGTCGACGCGCGCGCTCTGTCGAAGCAGCTGTTCGCCCGGCTCGCCGAGCTGGAGGAGGGCACCCACGACCACGCGTACGTCCGCAACACCCTCGTCGAACTCAACCTGGCCCTGGTGAAGTTCGCCGCCGCCCGGTTCGGCACCCGCAGCGAGCCGATGGAGGACATCGTCCAGGTCGGCACCATCGGCCTGATCAAGGCGATCGACCGCTTCGAGCTGACGCGCGGCGTCGAGTTCCCCACCTTCGCGATGCCGACCATCATCGGCGAGATCAAGCGCTTCTTCCGCGACACCTCCTGGTCCGTGCACGTACCCCGCCGGCTCCAGGAGCTCCGGCTCGACCTCGCCAGGGCGGGCGACGCCCTCTCCCAGCGCCTCGACCGCTCCCCCACCGTGGCCGAACTGGCGGAGGAGCTCGGCATCTCCCCCGAGGAGGTCGTCGAGGGCATGGCCGCGAGCAACGCGTACACCGCGAGCTCGCTCGACGCCCAGCCCGACGAGGAGGACGGCGGTGGCGGTGAGGCCACGCTCGCCGACCGGCTCGGCTACGAGGACCACGGGCTCACCGGGATCGAGTACATCGCGTCCCTGAAGCCCATGATCGCCTCGCTGCCCGCCCGCGAGCGGCACATCCTCTCCCTCCGCTTCGTCTCCGGCATGACCCAGTCGGAGATCGGCACGGAGCTGGGCATCTCGCAGATGCACGTCTCCCGGCTGCTCGCCCGCACCCTCGCCAGGCTGCGCCGGGGGCTCACTCTGGAGGAATGACCTCCACCGTCTCCCCCGAGCCGCCAAAATGGCTGTGGAAAGGGCCCGTTCACGGTCTTCCGACCCGGGACGGGCCCTTCCGCGCGACCGGAGGGCCGTGTTGACGGGCCGTCCGCACCGGGCCGGACCGAGCCCGGGGGTTCAGGGGGGAATCACATGGTTTCTGCGTACGCGGAACTGGAAGACCGCATGCGCGGCCGGCTCGGGGGCAGGGAGTGCCTCTACGTGCCGTCGTGCCGCTTCGGCCTCTATCTCGCGCTGCGCCACTGGTGCCGGCCCGGTGGCCGGGTGCTGATGTCGCCGGTCAACGACGACGTCATCTTCTTCGTCGTCCTCGCCGCCGGGCTCCGGCCCGTCCAGGCGCCGCTCGACCCGCGCGACGGCTCCGTCGACGTCTCCGCCGTGCCCGAGGCCGTCTGGCGGGACCTCTCGGCCGTCCTCACCACCAATCTGTACGGGAACCCCGACCCTGCGCCCGAGCTGCGCGAGCGGTGCGACCGGCTCGGCATCCCGCTGATCGAGGACGCCGCCCACGCCATCGGCTCCACCGTGGGCGGGCGCCCGGTCGGCACGTACGGCGAGGCCTCCGTGTTCAGCCTCTCCAAGCACACCGCCGCCAAGACCGGCGGCTTCCTCACCCTCGCGGACCCGGCCCTGCGCGGGGAACTCGCCGCCGCCCGGGACGCGTTGCTGCAGCCGACCCGTACCACCGCCGAACTCGCCCACCTGGTACGGCCGTACGCCGAGGCCACCGTGCGCGGGCTGCGCCTGGTCGGGGCGGCCCGCGCGACACTGCGGATGCTCGGCCTGGAGGAGCGGGAGGAGATCCGGATGCCGCTGCGCGCCGACGCGCTGAAGCAGGCCCTGCCGACGGCGCCCGCCCTCGACCCCTTCCACTCCTGGGTCCGGGTCGACATGCACGACTACCGGCTCCGGCCGGGCCCCGGCCGCCTCCGCCGCACCGCCCGCAGACTGGCCCGCCTCGACGGCGTGCTCGACGCCCACCGGGCGGGCACGGCACGGCTGCTCGCCGACGCGTACGGCGGAGGGCCGGACGACGGGGAGCCGGACCACGGAGGGAGCCGCGAGGTCCAGCCGCTGTTCCGGGTACCGCTGCTCGTCGACGACCGGGACGCGGCCGCCGCCGCGCTCGCCCGGCATCGGATCACCACCGGCTACCTCTACGACCCGCCGCTCGACCGCTACGCGGGCGAGGTCTTCACCGACCCGTCCCCCGCGCCGGAACCGGCCGCCTGGTTCGCCCGGCACGCCCTGCCCGTGGACCCGCGCCGCGCCGACGAGGTCCTCGCCGTGCTGCGCGCCGCCGGCATCCGCCCGGTGCGGCCCTCGGACGCCCCCGGAGGTGCCAGGTGACCGACACCGTACGGCTGCGGGGCGAGGAGCGGGAGACGGGCGGCGACCCGGCGGACGGGAGCGCGGGACGGACGGGGGACGGCGGTACGGGGGCGGGGGACGGCGGTACGGGGGCGGGCGCGGGCCACGGGACGGGCGACCACGACGCGAGCGGCCACGACGGCTCCGGTGGCTCCGGTGGCTCCGACGAGAGCTCCATGTTCCGCAACGCCTACGCCCTCATGCTCTCCACCGGCGTCTCCGCCGCCCTCGGCCTCGGCTTCTGGCTGGTCGCCGCCCGCTACTACTCGGAGGAGGCCGTCGGCCAGGGCTCCGCCGCCATCGCCGCGCAGCGCCTGCTCGCCTCCCTCACCGCGACCACGATGATCGGCGCCGTCGTCCGCTACGTGCCCCGGGCCGGCCGCGCCACCGGGCCGCTCGTCCTGCGCGTGTACCTGGTCAGCACGGTGGTCGTCGCCGTCGCCTGCGGGGTCTTCCTGCTCACCCTGGACTGGTGGGGGCCCACGTACGCCCCGCTCGGCACCCTCTCCGCCGGGCTGTTCTTCACCGCCTCCTGCGTCGGCTGGGCCCTGCTCACCCTCCAGGACGGCGTCCTCACCGGGCTGAGACGGGCGGTCTGGGTCCCCGTCGGCAACGCCGTCTTCTCGCTCGGCAAGCTCGTCCTGCTCGTCGTCCTCGCCGCCGCCCTGCCGGTGCTCGGCGTCTTCGTGTCCTGGTCGGCGGCCATCGCCCTGTCCGTGGTGCCGCTCGGCTGGCTCGTCTTCCGGCGGCTCATCCCCCGGCAGGCCCGCGCCGACCGGGACCGCGAACCGCCGGGCCTGCGCGAGATCGGCCGGTTCATGGCCGGGGACTCCGTCGGCGCGCTCTTCAGCCTCGCGATGATCAACCTGCTGCCGGTGATGGTCGCCGTCCGCTTCGACGCCGCCCACAACGCCTTCTTCTACACGGCCTACACCGTCGGCGGCACCATGGAGTTCATGGCCATCAACATGGCCTCCTCGCTCACCGCGCACGCCTCCCACAGCCCCGAGTCCCTCGCCGAGGGCGTCCGGGGCGCACTGCGCCGCATGGCCCTGCTGCTCGTCCCGGTCGTCCTCGTCCTCCTCGTCCTCGCGCCGGTGATCCTCGCGCCGTTCGGCCCGGACTACGCCGAGCACGGCACGACCGTGCTCCGGCTGCTGGCCGCCGCCGCGCTCCCCCGGGTCGCGGTCGAGCTGTACATCGGGGTCCTGCGCGTCCAGGGCCGTACGGGCGTGCTCGCCCTCCTCCAGGGCGCCATGTGCGTCTTCGTGCTCGGCAGCGCGGCCCTGCTCCTCGGCCGGGTCGGCATCGCGGGCGCGGGCGTCGCCGTCCTCGCCTCGATGACGCTGATGGCGGCGGTCTCGGCCCCGGGCCTGCGGGCCGCGCTCCAGGGCCGGTCACCCGCGCCCCGGCCCCCGGAGGCCGCACGGGCGAAGCCGCGCGCCGAGGACGGGTACGGCACCAACTGGGCGCGGGAGAGCGCCTATCTGCGGGGAGCGCACGACTCGGTGACACCGGCCTTCGGCATCCCGGTGTACGTGCCCCGGCAGGACGGGGGCGCGTCGGCGGCGTCCCCGCGGCGGGCGGCGGACGCCCCGGACCGGACGCCCGCCCGGCCGGACCGGGGACCGGCGCTCTGGCTGTGGCCCGCGCTCGGCCTGGCCGCCGGGCTGTTCTGGTTCCCCCTCGTCCGCTCCGGCGAGCTGAGCGTGGAGCGGCTCTCCGGCACCGGGCTGCTGACCGCGCTGCCGCCGGTCACGCTCGCCGCCGGGCTGCTGCTCGTCGCCCTCCAGGGCGCGGCCGTCGCCCTGCGGGTCTTCCGGCCCGTGTTCGCCGGGGCCGTGCTGCTCGCCACCTTCCTCGCCCTGCACACCGCGCCCCCGCTGCTCGGGCTGCGCCCGGCCGAGGCGGGCGGGCCCGGTGCCGTACTCATCGGCGACGGTCTGGAGCGGGCCGTGGCGCCGGTGGCGCTGCAGGCGTTGAGCCTGCTCCTGGTGGCGGTGCTGCTGCGGGTGGTCGGGGTGGGTGCCCGGGTGACGGCGGGGGTGGTGTGGGTGCTCGTCTGGGCGGGCTGGGCGGGCCAGCAGGCCTTCGCCGCCGCGCCGCTGCCGCTGTTCCTCGGCCTGGCCGGGGGCACGATGGCGGTCTGCGCCTTCCGGGGCCTGACCTCGGGCGGCCGTCGCTGAGGCACCCGTACCCCGGTCGGTCCTCCGGTACGTCCTGCCGGAAGTACGGGTCCTGGCCCGCGGTGCGGTAACCCTCAAGGGTGGGTGCCGAGTTAACCGTCAGGTCGCAGCCGGGTCCGGGGGCCGCCGGTGGAGCTGCGGTCGGTCACCCGCCCCCACCGCGGGCCCCTCGCGCGCGGAACCGGGGCGTACGCGCGTGCGTGCGGGAGGGTTTGGCGCCCTCGCGTTCGACGGCGCCGCGCGTGGCGGCCGGGAGCGGCACTCCGGGCAGGACGGCGGCGACGCTCACGAAGAGGGCGAGGACGCCCATGAAGACGAGCAGGGAGAAGGACCTGCCGAGGAACAGCGCGGTCGCGACCAGGGTGGCCACGGAGAGGCTGACGGGCGCGGCGAGCGCCAGCACCTCCAGGCGGGCGCCGGGGCGCAGGCCGGTCGGCTGCGGGAGCAGCAGCGCGAGGCCGGGGCCGAGGGCGACGAAGGCGAGGACGGGGATCCAGCGCAGCGGGGAGCCGCCGGGGAGGGCGGTCGCCGCGAGCGCGACCCATCCGGAGACCGCGAGGGCGGCTCTGCGCTGGACGCGCGGGGTCGGGCGTGGGTGGGCCATGGCGTACCTGCTCCTCGCGCGTGGGGTCCGGGCGGGCGGTGAGGGGGCGTTCATCCGCCGGTGGTGGGCCGGTAGCGGAGGACGACGCCGTACGCGTTCTCCTCGACGACCTCGAACAGCGGGGAGCGCTTCAGCGCGGCCTCGATGCTGTCGAAGCCGCCCTCGGGGAGGTAGCCCTCGCCGATGACGGCCTCGCCCTGGGTGCGGGTGAGGATCACGTACGCCGGGCAGTCCACCGGGATGCCGCCGGCCAGGTAGGCCGCCGGGTCCTTCAGCATCCGGAGGTTCTCGTCGACCTCCTGCTCGGTGAAGAACCAGCGCACGTACCGGTCGTAGCGGTAGTACGAGTCGGGGAACGCGCCGGTCGCCGCCACGATGAGGGAGCCCTCGGGCGCCCGGTCGAAGGCGCGGCGGGTGAGCGCGGTCTCGGCGGGCGGCGCGTAGTGCATGCCCTCCTTGCCGTAGTACGAGGGCAGGAAGCCGGCGAGCATGGCGACGAGGGTCACGGGCAGGGCGACGAGCATGGCCCGGCGGGCGGTCACGGCGGCGCGGCTCGCGGCCCCGGCGGCGGGGACGAGCGCGGCGGCGGCGAAGAAGGCGGCGCCGGGCAGACCGAAGAGATAGACCCGGAAGATCATCTCGCCGCCGTAGTCGTTGACGGCGAACATCGGCAGCGGCGCGGCGGCGGCGAGGAGCAGCGGCAGGGCGCTGCGGACCAGTCGGCGGCGGAGCAGGACGGCGGCGGCGGCGAGCCCGCCGAGCGCGAGGACCATGAGGATGTTGGCGTCGCCGACGAGTTCGGGCCCGGGTCCCGTGGGGTCGCCCGCGAAGCCGGGGCGGGAGTTGCCGAGCAGGTCGCCGGCCTTCTCGCGGAGGGTCCCGAGGGTGGTGAGGAAGAGCTCGCGGCCCATGGTGAGGTTCCAGGCGAGCATGACGAGGCCGGTGGTGACGAGCAGCCCGATGTTGCGGTAGCGGCGGGTGAGGCACAGGGCGAAGAGGGTGGCGCACAGCATGATCGGGGTCAGCTGGTGGCTGGCGTTGATGGTGGCGATCAGCGGCAGCAGGATCAGCACGGCGACGGCCCGCTGCCGGGTCGTCGTGGGCGGCGGGACGGCGGAGGCCGCCGGGTCGAGGGTGCCCCGGTCGCGCAGCGGGCCCGCCGAGCCGGGGAGCACGAAGTGCCGGACGACGACGGCGAAGACGGTGAGGTAGAGCAGGTACGAGAAGCCCTGCGGGGACAGGTAGTCCTGGCCGACCCAGTTCGCCAGCTGGAAGATCCACACCCCGGTCCACACGAGCCGCCAGTCGTCGCTGAACGTGCGGTAGATCAGGATGAGGACGGGCACGAGCAGCAGGCCGAGCGCGACCGGCGCCCAGTTGATGAAGGAGGCGGCGGCGTCCACGCCGAAGGCGCGCACGAGGGCCGCGTCGAGGGAGAAGAAGCCGGGCCACTGGTCGTAGGCGGACATGCCGCCCGTCAGCTCGGCCCCGGGGTGGACACCGCCCTCGGCGAGCATCCTGCTGATGATCGCGTCGTGCTTGGACGCCCAGGCGTAGCGGACGGTGTCGTAGAGGATCGCGGGCGGCGCCTTGAGGGCGAACAGCATGGCCGCGCAGTAGGTGGCGGGCCAGAGCGGGGCGGTGCCCGCCCGGCGCAGGGTGAGGACGAAACCGCCGGTCAGGACGGCGAGAGCGGCGTAGAAGGGGAGCGGAAAGCGGTCCAGGAGGCCGAACTCCGCGATGTGCCGGAAGTCGATCCGGGGCAGCGCCCACAGCCAGAGCCCTGCGGCGAGGAGCAGGGGGACGAGGTTGAGGGCGTCGGGAGAGCGGAGGGCTTCGGCGAGGCGATCGCGGCCGCGGGCGGGGCGGGGTGTCCGGCCCGCCCGCTCCGCGGCGCCCGGCTCGCGGTGGCCCGACGCGCGGTCCTCCTGCCCCGGGACGGTCGCCTTCCCGCCGGCCGGACGCGGCGGTACGCCGTTCCCGGTCTCCGGTGCGGGCCCCTGACGCTGCACGGCCTCTCCCCCCACGGACTGTCCCTTTCGGCGAAGTACAGGAACGTACTTCGGTTTTGTTCGCACTTTCAACTCCCGGCCGGATCATCGGAGTTGCGGTTCCCCACCCGCTCGCGCGCTCAGCCGGCGAACTCGGGCCCCCTGAGCAGGGCACGGGCCCTGCGGTACATCCGCCAGCCGACCGTGGGCAGCGAGTCCGGGTACGGCGCGGCCTTCGCACCCCGGCCCTCCATCCACCGCTCGATGTCCGCGACGGTGTGGCTCCTGCGCAGGATGAGCCGGGCGATGCGGTAGACCTCGTCGGTGCCGGAGCTGAGGGCGTGCCGGACGGCGACCGCCGAGGTGTACCCGGCGGCCGCCGCCGCCCGCCGTACCGCCGGGCTGTTGTAGCCGTGCGGGTAGGCCAGGTGCTGCACCTCGTGCCCGAGGACGTCCTCCAACACCGCCTTCGACTCCCGCAGTTCGCGGCGGAGCGCCCCCGGGGCGAGGGTGTCGAGCTGCGGATGGGTGGCCGTGTGGCCGCCGACCTCCATCCCGTACCCCGCCAGGCGCGGGGCCTGCGCGAGGGTCATCATCGGCGCGGGCGGCAGCAGACAGGACCGGCCGGGAGTGATGGCGCCGGTGGTGAGGTACGCGGTGGCCGGGAGGCCCCGGGAGGCGAGCGCCTCGGCGGTCGGCCCGACGAGGTCGGCGAAGCCGTCGTCGAAGGTGAGGACGACGGGCCGGGGCGGCAGCGGGGTGCCGCCGGCGACGTGCGCGGCGAGTGCGCCGACCGTGACCGCGGTACGCCCGCTGGCGACGATCGCATCGAGCTGGGAGGCGAACTCCCTTGGCGAGACCGTGAATTCGGCGATCCAGTCCGGCGGGTCCTCCATCACGGCGTGATAGAGGAGGACGGGTATCCGGGTGTGGACGGGTATCCGGGTGCGGACGGGTCCGTTCGTCATGGGGTCGCCTTCCCGCGCCGGGTCCGCATGCGGGCCTTCGCGTATCCGATCGGGCCGTAGAGCATGCCGCGCCGCTCCAGCCGGGAGAGGGCGGCGGGCCAGGGGTGGTGGTGGGTGCCGTGCTCGCCGGGGACGCCGCCGCCGGTCGCGTCCTCGGTCTCGCCGCGCCGGGCGGTCATGGCGCGGGCGTACGCGAGGCCGCGGGGCAGCCGGGCGAGCAGCGCGGGCAGCAGACGGGGGCTGCGGACCAGGGTCGCGGTGAGGTACGCGGTGAGGCCGGCGCCGTATCCGTACGCCTGGTTCCGCAGGTCCTGCCAGGTGTCGCGGTGGTGGTGCCAGACGAGGGCCTCGGCGGTGTAGCGGAGGCGGAATCCGGCGGAGAGGACGGCGACGAAGGCGTACAGGTCGTCGCCGCCCTTCGCCGGGGTGCCGGTGCCGGTCGCCGGGTCGAAACCGCCGGCCCGCCGGAGCGCCTCGGCGCGGAAGGCCATGTTGGCGCCGGACCCGAAACTGCCCGCGGTGAACGGGAAGAGCGGTTCGTCGGCGGGCGGCCGGGCGGGGTCGTAGAGCCGGGGCGCGAAGCCCTTGGCGAAGCCGCCGTGGGACTCCAGGAGGATCTGGGCGGGGGTCCGCAGCCGGGCGGGCAGGATCAGCCCGGTGACGCAGCCGAGCCCGGGATCGGCGGCGAAGGGCGCGGCGAGGGCGGTCAGCCAGTGCGGGTCGGCGATGACGTCGTCGTCGGTGAAGGCGACGAGGGCGCCGCGGGCGGCGGCGAGACCGGTGTTGTGGGCGACGGCGAGACCGGGGGTGTCCTCACGGACGTACCGCACGCGGCCGGCGTACTTCCGGGTGACGAGGTCGTGGGTGTCGGGGGTGCGGGGCGCGTTGTCGACGACGATCAGCTCGTGGTCGGGATGGTCCTGGACGAGCAGCGAGTCGAGCGCGCGGGCGAGGGACGCGGGCCGCTCGCGGGTGGCGAGGACGACGGAGAGGTGGGGGGAGGCGTTCGTGGGGCGGGGCTCGGGATCCGTGGAGAGGGATGCGGGCTCGGTGGGGCGGGCGGCCCGGTCGGAGGCGGGGTCCGTCGGGCGGGCGGCCCGGTCGGAGGCGGCGAGGTGTTCGGCGTCGGTACGGGGGGATCCGGCGTCCGTGAGGCGACGCCGGGCGAGGGCGGCGAGCACCTCGGCGGGGTCCTCGTCGACGGTGAAGGAGCCGACGACGGTGGCGACGGGCCGCCCCCGGAGCCGTACGAGCGCGTAGACGTCACCGGGCACGACGGGCGGCCCGCCGGGAGCGGGCCGGAGGGCGAGGACGCCGCCGTCGGGCGCGTCGAGGTCGAGCTCGGCGACGGAGATCGGCCGGGGGGCGGGGAGGCTCATCGGGGGTCTCTCGACGGACGGACGGCGAAGCCGGTGGGGGAAGCGGGCACGACGACGGCGCGCTCCCGGGTCGGCGCCCCGGCCCCGCCGTTAACGGCTGCCCCGCAGCCGGGCGGCGTGGTTCAGGGCGGCGCGGCCCCGGGCCGCGAGTTCCGGGCGGTTGCGGACGAAGCGGTGGGCCCGGCGGGAGGGTTCGCGGCCCAGCCAGTGGAGGGCGGCCCGGACGCCGGGGCGGACGACGGCCCCCTCGTACACGGTGAGTTCGCCCGTCTTGAGGGCGTTCTTGTACTCGGCGTCGCCGCGTCCGAGGTCCAGCATGCCGATCCCGGCCGCGGCGGCGGCCTCGGCCATCCGCAGATGGAGGACGAGGCCGGGCGAGTACTTGGCGAACTCGGGGTCGTACGAGGGGAACCAGCAGGACAGCACGGTCGCGGACCGCAGCCCGAAGTGGGCGGCGACGGGCCGCTCGCCGGTGTAGAGCACGGAGAGGACGCCGGAGCAGCCGGGGGTGCGGAGTTCGTGGAGGCGGCGGACCAGGGTGCTGATCCACTCCTTGGCGAAGCGGTCGCGGCGGCCGGTCCTGCGGTACTGGGCGGACTTCCACTCCATGAGGGTGCGCAGGGCCGCCGGGTCGCGCTCGTCGAAGACGAACCGCACGTCCCCGTCGTCCCGGCGGCCGAGCCGGCGCTCCTTGGCGAGGGTGGTCCGGAGGAACTTGGGGGACTGGACGCGCAGGAGGGCCTCGTAGGCGGCGTAGCCCTCGCCGACGTCGATGACGGGCGAGGCGAACTCCTCGACGGCGGCGCCCTCGAAGACCGGCTGGCCGGACTCCAGGTTGTCGAACTCCCAGCCGGCGAGGCCGCAGTGGCGCAGCAGGGGCCGGGCGCCGGGGCGCAGACCGGGCCGCAGGACGGCGCCCTGGGCGTCGGAGACGCCGTAGCCGATGGCACGTCCCTGGCCCAAGGGGCCCTTCTCGTAGGGGAAGAAGCCGACGGGTTCGTCGTCCTCCCACCACACGGCGACGCGGGAACGGGGGCGGACGGTGGCGACGGCCTGGGTGAACTCCGGTTCCATGAAGGGGTTCGCGGGCGCTCCGGACTCGGCACGCAGCTCGCGCCAGGCCTCGACCTCGCGGACGCCCAGCTCCCCCGGCCTGACGATCCGCATGCGGACAGCGCTCACCTTGCCGACCCCCCGGTCTCCCCCTGAGTCCTGCCAGGACAGGACGCTACCCGTCCGCAACGCTCCGAGGCAGGGATACCCGGTCTTTCCTCGGCCGTTCCGGGAAGGAACGGACGTGGCGGGGAGGGGTGGTGCCGCGGCGCCCCGCCCGGCGGACGGGCCGACGCACAGGCGAAAAGCGCTGGCCGGGGCCGGGGCCGGGGGCTACGTTCGAGGGCTCGGCGGCCGTACGGAGGTCCGCCCGCGAGGAGAGCGAAGACCCGCGACCGGCCGAACCACGCGTTCAACGCGCACATCGTGGGCGAGATCGCCGTCGTCCACGAGTTCCGCTGACTTAGGGTGCGGCCATGGGACGACTGCTGAGGGCGGACGGCGAGAACGCCGAAGCCTCCGACTTGTACGGGAGCCTCCGATGACCGTTCGACGGGCCGTGCCCAATCTCCGTACGTCGGCGCCGGAGGAGAACCGCGCGTTCTACGGGCTGCTCGGCTTCGAGCCCGTGATGGACCACGGCTGGATCACGACGCTCGCCTCGCCGTCCTCCCCCACGGCCCAGATCAGCCTGATGACCCACGACCTGACGGCCCCGGTGGTCCCCGACCTGAGCGTGGAGGTCGACGACGTGGACGCGGCGTACGCGGCGGTCCGCGCGACGGGCGCGGAGATCGTCCACCCCCTGACCGACGAGCCCTGGGGCGTCCGCCGCTTCTTCACCCGGGACCCGGACGGCCGCGTGATCAACGTCCTGAGCCACGGGGCCTGACCGGCCCCGGCCGTCCCCGTCAGTTCGACAGCGCCAGGCGGACGCCGAAGGCCGTGATGACCGTGCCCGTGAGGCGGTCCAGGAGGCGGCGGGCCCGGGGTTTGCGGAGTTGGGTGCCGAGGAGGCGGGCGAAGGCGATCAGGACCGTGGACCAGAGGAGGCCCAGGACGATGTGTTCGCTCGTGAGGAGGAGGCCCATCGTGAAGTGGTCGCCGCCCGGCGGGAGGAACTGCGGCAGGACCGCCACGTAGAACGCGCCGACCTTCGGGTTCAGCAGGTTCGTCAGCGTGCCCTGGCGCCAGCCCGCCGTCAGCGAGTCGCGGTCCGTCGGCCCGTCCTCCTCCGCGCCGTCCGCCGCCGGGAGGCCGCGGAAGGTGTTGCGGAGCATCTGGACGCCGATCCAGACCAGGTACGCGGCGCCCGCCCAGCGCAGGATGTCGTACGCCAGTTGCGAGGCGGTGAGGAGCGCCGTCACGCCCAGGGACGTGAGCGCGCCCCACAGCAGCGTGCCCGTCTGGATGCCGAGGACGACCCCCCAGGCCCGCGCGCGGTGGCCGACGGCCGACGTGCGGAGGACCAGCGCCGTGTCGAGGCCGGGAGTGAGGGTGAGGAGCCCTACGACGAGGGCGAAGGACCAGAGAGCTGTGGTGGCTTCCATGGATTGTCAGGATATCCCGGGGGCCCGGCCGCCGGGCCGGTCGTACGGGCGGTCCCGCGGGCGCTCAGCCGTACCGGCGGTCCCGCGGGCGCTCACTTCTCCCGGCGCTTCACGTCCGTGCAGCGGACCTCCGGGGAGGCTCCGTAGGCGTCGTACGTGGTTCGGGAGCCGTCGTACTCGCCCGTGAGGCACAGGTCTCCCATGAACCGGAGGTCCAGGGTGAAGCCGACCTTCCCGTTCTTCTCCCGGGGGCCGTTCACGCGGTATTCGACGCGGTAGCCGAGGTCCCTGAGGGCCTTCTCCACATGGGCCGGGGTCGCGTCGCCCGTCCCGTCCAGGACCTTCGCGATACGGCGGCCGTGGCGGGGCGCCGCGCACTTCTCGCCCTCGCTCAACTCGGTTTCCTGCCGGGCGCGTTCGAAGCTCCAGGGCTGCCCGGTCGGCTGCGCCGTGTCGTCGACGGGGACCTCGGACGGGCCGGGCCCGGGCGCGCCCGGCGGAACCTGGAGCGAGGCCGGAGGCTCCGTCGCCGGCTCCGTCGCCGGCGGCTCGGCCGGGTCCCCCAGGCACGGCCCGGCGACCTCGACGAGGAGCTCCATGAACGCCATCTCGGCCGCCTGCTGCTCGGGCGTGAGGTTCGGGTCGTCGGCCGGGTCGGTGGCCGGCGCCGTGGGGGTCGCGGCCGCCGTCGGGGTGGCGGTCCGGGCGGGGGGCGGCGGCGTGGTCGCGGCCACCGCTGCCGCTTCCGGCCTCGCCCCCGCTCCCTCCGTGCCGCAGGCCGTGAGCGTCAGGGCGCACAGCGCCACCGCCAGGGCGCCGCCGACTCGCCTGCGCTTCGTCCGAGTTGACTTCATGCCCGTAGTCTCGGCGCGCGCGGCCGGCCGCACATGAGTACTCGTACTCGGCCTTCCCGGCCGATCACTCAGACCACTCGCGTGCCCGCCCGCCAGACCTCCGTCACCAGCGGGACCCCCGGGCGGTACGCCAGGTGGACGTGCGACGGGGCGTCCAGGAACGTGAGGTCCGCCCGGGCGCCGGGTGCCAGGCGGCCGACGTCCGTGCGGCGCAGGGCCGCCGCCCCGCCCGCCGTGGCCGACCAGACCGCCTCGTCCGGGGTCATGCCCATGTCCCGTACCGCCAGGGCGATGCAGAACGGGACCGAGGACGTGAACGACGAGCCCGGGTTGCAGTCCGTGGAGAGCGCCACCGTCACGCCCGCGTCCAGGAGCCGGCGGGCGTTCGGCCACTCCGCCCGGGTGGAGAACTCCGCCCCCGGGAGGAGCGTCGCGACCGTCGACCCGCTCGCCAGCGCGTCCACGTCCGCGTCCGTCAGATGCGTGCAGTGGTCCGCGCTCGCCGCGTCCAGCTCCACCGCCAGCTGGACGCCGGGGCCGTACGTCAGCTGGTTGGCGTGCACCCGGGGGTGCAGGCCCTTCGCCTTGCCGGCCGTCAGGATCGCGCGCGCCTGGTCCCCGTCGAACGCGCCCTTCTCGCAGAAGACGTCCACCCAGCGGGCGTACGGGGCGCAGGCCTCCAGCATCTCGCCCGTCACCAGCTCCACGTACGCGGCCGGGTCGTCCGCGTAGTCCGGGGAGACGATGTGCGCGCCGAGGTACGTCACCTCGTCGGTGTGCTCGGCGGCGATGCGGAGGGCGCGGGCCTCGTCCTCGACCGTCAGGCCGTAGCCGGACTTGGTCTCGAAGGTGGTCGTGCCCTGGCGGAGGGCTTCGCGGAGGTAGCGGGCGACGTTCGCCGAGAGGGCCTCGTCGGAGGCCGCGCGCGTCGCCGCGACCGTCGTGCGGATGCCGCCCGCCGCGTAGGCCTGGCCGGACATGCGCGCGTTGAACTCGGCGGTGCGGTCGCCCGCGAAGACGAGGTGGGAGTGGGAGTCGACGAAGCCGGGGATGACGGCGCGGCCGGCCGCGTCGACGGAGTGGTCCGCGGCGGGGGCGTTCGCCGCCGGGCCCGCCCAGACGACCCGCTCGCCCTCCAGGACCAGTGCCGCGTCCTTGATCAGGCCCAGGGGGGAGCCGTCCCCCAGGGTCGGGTCGTTCGTCACCAGGCTGCCGATGTGGGTGATGAGCGTCGTCTTCATGGGTGCTCTCCGGTGGGGCGGTCGTTCGGGTGCGGGCCGGTGGTCGGCTGTGCCCACCCGTTCCGCCGTCGCGGAACAGGTGCCCACAGCCTGTGGCTACTGCCTCAACACGGCGATCGTCCTCGCCAGCTCCTCGCCCGCGTTCGGCACGTTCACGTGGGTGCCGTCCTTCACCACGGTCCTGCCGCCCACCACCACGTGGTGGACGTCCGCCGCCGTCGCCGCGAAGACCGCCGTCTCCGCCGCCAGGCGCGGTACCGGGCCCGCCGTCCGCACCGTGTCCAGCGCGATCGTCGTGAAGTCGGCGAGGGCCCCCTGCTCCAGGGTGCCCGCGTCGGTCCAGCCGAGGGCCGCGTGGCCGTCCGTCGTCGCCGCGCGGAGGAGGGCCGCCGCCGTCCAGTGGCCGCGGGTGCGGGTGCGCAGGCGCTCGTTCAGTTCCATCGCCCGCGCCTCTTCGAACAGGTCGATGACCGCATGGCTGTCGCTGCCGAGGGAGAGCGGGGAGCCGGCGCGCTGGAGGGCGACCGCCGGGCCGATGCCGTCCGCGAGGTCGCGTTCGGTCGTCGGGCACATGCAGGTGCCGGTCCTCGACGAGCCGAGCAAGCCGATGTCCGTGTCCGTCAGATGGGTGTTGTGGACGCCCGTCGTCCGGGCGCCGAGGACGCCGTGCTCGGCCAGGAGCTCGGTCGGCGTCATGCCGTGCGCGGCGAGGCAGGCGTCGTTCTCGGCGGTCTGCTCCGAGAGGTGGACGTGCAGCGGGGCCTGCCGGTCGCGCGCCCAGCGGGCCACCGTGGACAGCTGGTCCGCCGGGACCGCGCGTACGGAGTGGATCGCCGCCCCGACGCGTACGCCCTCCCGGTCCTTGAGGGCCGAGACGCGCTCCGCCCACTTCTCCGCCGTGCCGTCGGTGAAGCGGAGCTGGTGCCGCTCGGGGGCGGCGCCGAAGCCGGAGGAGAGGTACGCGGTGTCGAGGAGGGTGATGCGGATGCCCGCCTCGCCCGCCGCCGCGACGAGCGCCTCGCCCATGGCGTTGGGGTCGGCGTAGGGGGTGCCGCCGGGCGCGTGGTGGAGGTAGTGGAACTCGCCGACGGCGGTGATGCCGGCGAGCGCCATCTCCGCGTACACCGCGCGGGCGAGCGCGAAGTAACTGTCGGGGGTGAGGCGCTGGGCGACGCCGTACATGACTTCGCGCCAGGTCCAGAAGGTGCCCGAGCCGACCTGGACGGTGCCGCGCAGGGCGCGGTGGAAGGCGTGCGAGTGGGCGTTGGCCAGGCCGGGGATCGTGAGGCCGCGGAGGGCGACGGCGCCCGGCGGGGGCGCCTCCACCCCCGTCCGTACGGCGGCGATCCTGCCGTCCTCGGACACGTCCAGGGCCACGCCCGGCTCGACGTCGGTGTCGAGCCAGGCGTGTTCCAGCCAGTACGTCGTCAGCGGCACGCCAGCTCCTCCAGTACGTCGGCGAGTGCGAGGACCCCCGCCACGCAGTCGTCCTCGGCCGCGGACTCGGCCGGGGAGTGCGAGACGCCGGTGGGGTTCCGTACGAACAGCATGGCGGTCGGGATCGATTCGGACAGGATGCCCGCGTCGTGTCCCGCGCCCGTGCCGAGGACCGGGACCTTGCCCGAGGTGCCGAGGATGCGCGACAGCTCGTCGCGCAGGGCGTGCGAGAACTCCACGACGGGGGTGAAGGACTCCCGTACGACGGTGAGGTCGATGCCCTGCCGGGTGGCGTGCTCCTGGGCGGCCTTCTCGATGCCCGCGATCACGGTGTCCAGGGAGTCCTGGTCGGCGGCGCGGGCGTCGAGCCAGCCCCTGACGAGGGAGGGGATGGCGTTGACGCCGTTGGGCTCGACGGCGATCTTGCCGAAGGTGGCGACGGCGCCGGCCAGCTCGGCCTCGCGACGGGCGGTGAGGACCGTCTCCGCGTAGGTGAGCATGGGGTCGCGGCGGTCGACGAGCCGGGTGGTGCCGGCGTGGTTGGCCTCGCCCGCGAAGTCGTACCGCCAGCGGCCGTGCGGCCAGATGGAGGAGGCGATGCCGACGGCGTCGCCGGACAGGTCGAGGGCACGGCCCTGCTCGACGTGGAGTTCGACGAAGGCGCCGATCCGGGCGAGCCGTTCGGGGTCCGGACCGATCCCCGAGGGGTCGTACCCGGCCGCCTCCATGGCCTGCGGGAGGCTGGTGCCGGTGGCGTCGCGGAGCTCGTACGCCTGCTCCTTCGTCAGCCGGCCGGCGGTGAGCCGGGAGCCGACGCAGGCGAGGCCGAAGCGGGCGCCCTCCTCGTCGCCGAAGTTGACGATGGCGAGGGGGCGCTTGAACTGGACGCCGCGGGCGCGGAGTTCGTCGAGCGCGGCGAAGGAGGAGACGACGCCGAGGGGGCCGTCGAAGGCGCCGCCGTCGGGGACGGAGTCCAGGTGGGAGCCGGTGACGACGGCGTTCCCCGCCGTGGGGTCGCCGAGCCAGGCCCACTGGTTGCCGTTGCGGTCGGTCTCGACGTCCAGGCGGCGGGCCTCGGCCTGCATCCGGAACCAGAGCCGGCAGTCGGCGTCGGCCTCGGTCCAGGCGTAGCGGCGGTAGCCGCCCGAGGCGGCGCTGCGGCCGATGGGCCGCAGCGACCGCCACATGGCGTGGAAGCTGTCGCTCACGCGGAGGCCTCTTCGTCGGAGCCCTCGCGCATCGGGACGCGGACGCCCTTCTCGTCGGCGACCCGCTCGGCGATGTCGTAGCCCGCGTCGACGTGACGGATGACGCCCATGCCGGGGTCGTTGGTGAGCACGCGGCGGATCTTCTCGCCCGCGAGCGCCGTGCCGTCGGCGACCGAGACCTGACCGGCGTGGATGGAGCGGCCCATGCCGACGCCGCCGCCGTGGTGGATGGAGACCCAGGAGGCGCCGGAGGCGACGTTCACCATGGCGTTGAGCAGCGGCCAGTCCGCGATGGCGTCGGAGCCGTCGAGCATGGCCTCGGTCTCGCGGTACGGGGAGGCGACGGAGCCGCAGTCCAGGTGGTCGCGGCCGATGGCGAGGGGCGCGGCGAGGGTGCCGTTGCCGACCATGTCGTTGAACATGTCGCCGGCCTTGTCGCGCTCGCCCTGGCCGAGCCAGCAGATGCGGGCGGGGAGGCCCTGGAAGTGGACGCGCTCGCCGGCCATCTTGATCCAGCGGTGCAGGGACTCGTTCTCCGGGAAGAGCTCCAGGAGGGCCTTGTCCGTCTTGTGGATGTCGGAGGCCTCGCCGGAGAGGGCGGCCCAGCGGAACGGGCCCTTGCCCTCGCAGAACAGCGGGCGGATGTACGCGGGGACGAAGCCGGGGAAGGCGAACGCGCGGTCGTAGCCCGCGAGCTGGGCCTCGCCGCGGATCGAGTTGCCGTAGTCGAAGACCTCTGCGCCCGCGTCCATGAAGCCGACCATGGCCTCGACGTGCTTGGCCATCGACTCGCGCGAGCGCTGGGTGAACCCGGCCGGGTCCTTCGCCGCCGCGTCGGCCATGTCGTCGAAGGCGACGCCGATCGGGAGGTACGCGAGCGGGTCGTGGGCCGAGGTCTGGTCGGTCACGATGTCGATCGGGGCTCCCTCGGCGAGCATCCGCGGGAGCAGCTCGGCGGCGTTGCCGAGGAGGCCGATGGAGAGCGGGCGGCGGGCGTCGCGGGCCTCGGTGGCGAGCTGGAGGGCGTGGGCCAGGTTGTCGGCCTTGACGTCCAGGTAGCGGTGCTCGATGCGGCGCTCGATGGCGCGCGGGTCGACGTCGATACAGATCGCGACGCCGTCGTTCATCGTCACGGCGAGGGGCTGGGCGCCGCCCATGCCGCCGAGGCCGGCGGTCAGGGTGATCGTGCCGGCCAGGGTGCCGTTGAACTTCTTCGCGGCGACGGCGGCGAAGGTCTCGTAGGTGCCCTGGAGGATGCCCTGGGTGCCGATGTAGATCCAGGAGCCGGCGGTCATCTGGCCGTACATCGTGAGGCCGAGGTGTTCCAGGCGGCGGAACTCCTCCCAGTTGGCCCAGTCGCCGACCAGGTTGGAGTTGGCGAGGAGGACGCGCGGGGCCCACTCGTGGGTCTGCATGACGCCGACCGGGCGGCCCGACTGGACCAGCATCGTCTCGTCCTGCTTGAGGGTGCGCAGGGTGCGGACCATGGCGTCGAAGGAGCGCCAGTCGCGGGCGGCCTTGCCGGTGCCGCCGTAGACGACGAGCTTGTCGGGGTGCTCGGCGACCTCGGGGTCGAGGTTGTTCTGGAGCATCCGGAGGGCGGCTTCCTGCTGCCATCCCAGGGCGCTCAGTTCCGTACCGCGGGCGGCTCGTACGGGGCGGGGTCCTGACATGGGGGTGCCTCCTCGGATGTCGACTAGATATTCACATCCTGGCGCCATGAATAGTTGTAGTCAACAGGGCGATGCCCCACACCCCCGCGAGTCGGGGTGATGGGATGGACGTCATGGCCTCCTCCCGTCGCGATCTCGCCGTCCGAGCCACCGTCGATCAAGGACTCCTCTCCGCCGCCGAACCGGTCGTCGCACTGCTCGACACCGCCGGCATCCGCGCCTCCGCCACCGCCCTGACCAGCGCTTTCGCCGCCGTCACCGACGCCCACGTGCTGCACGCCTTCGCCGTCAAGGCCTGCCCCCTCGTCCCCGTCCTGCGCCTGCTGCACGAGGCCGGGCTCGGCGTCGAGGTCGCCAGCCCCGGCGAACTCGCCCTCGCCCGCGCCGCCGGGATCCCGCCCGGCCACACCGTGCTCGACTCCCCCGCGAAGACCCCGGCCGAGCTGCGCCAGGCCCTCGCCCTCGGCATCGCCGTCAACGCCGACAACCTCCAGGAGCTGGCCAGGCTGGACGCGCTCGTCGCCTCCGCGCCCACCGCCTCACCCCTCGGGCTCCGGGTGAACCCGCAGGTCGGAGCCGGTTCCATCGGGGCGCTCTCGACCGCGACCGCCACCTCCAAGTTCGGTGTCGCGCTCCGTGACGAGGGCGCCCGCAAGACCGTCGTCCAGGCCTTCCTGGAGCGCCCCTGGCTGACCCGGATGCACACCCACACCGGCTCCCAGGGCGTACCGCTCGCCCTGATGGCCGAGGGCGTGGGGGAGGCGTACGCGCTCGCCGAGGAGATCAACCACGCGGCCGGCCGGCAGCAGATCGACACCCTCGACATCGGCGGCGGGCTGCCGGTGAACTTCGCCTCCGACGAGGAGACGCCGACGTACGCGGAGTACGCGCGGCTGCTCGCCGACACCGCCCCCGGGCTCTTCGACGGCCGCTACCGGCTCGTCACCGAGTTCGGGCGCTCCCTGCTCGCCAAGCACGGCACCGTCCTCGCCCGGGTGGAGTACACCAAGACCTCCGGGGGCCGCCCGATCGCCGTCACCCACGCGGGCGTCCAGCTGGCCACCCGTACGGTCTACGCCCCCGGGTCCTGGCCGCTGCGGGTCCTCGCGTACGACTCCGAGGGCCGGCCCCGCACCGGGGAGGAGGTCGTCCAGGACGTGGCGGGCCCCGCCTGTTTCGCCGGTGACCTGCTCGCCACCGGGCGGGCGCTGCCGCCGCTGCGCCAGGGCGACGTGGTGGCGGTCCCGGACACCGGGGCGTACTACTTCGCCCACCACTACGCGTACAACAGCCTGCCCCGGCCCGGGGTCCACGGCTTCACGGTGGCGGAGGACGGGGCGGTCACCTTCGCGACCGTACGGAAGCCGCAGACGCTCGCGGAGATCGTCGCGGAGTCGGGCGGCGGGGAGGCGGAGGCGCTGGTGCGGTAGGGGGAGCGGGGGGGCGGGGTCCGGTGGCGGGTCCCCTGGGGACGCCTGCGCCCGGGCGCGAGGCGTCGCGCCGGGCCCGACCCGGACCCGGCCCCCGATACGGACCCTGCCCGTCCGGTAGCGCCCCGCCCCCGCCCCGGTTTGCATGGAGCCATGACTGGAACCGCTGCCGGCACCACCTCCGTCGTCGTCGAGCGCCGGGTCGCCGCCTCCCCCGGACGGGTCTGGGAGTCGATCACCGACCTGCGGGACATGCCCCGCGTCCTCTCGGGCGTCGAGAGGGTCGAGGTCCTCACCGAGGGCGGCTTCGGGGTCGGCACGCGCTGGCGCGAGACCCGGCGGATGCTGGGCAAGGAGGCCACGGAGGAGATGACCGTGACCGAGTCCGAGCCGCCCGACCGGTACGTCACGGTCGCCGACTCGCACGGCATGCACTACGTCTCCGAGCTCACCCTCACCCCGGACGGGGCCGGGGCCACCACCCTGCGGATGGCCTTCTCCGCCACGCCCGCCGCCGGCCGCGCCCCCGGCGTCCTCGGCCGGCTGCTGGCCCGCTTCGGCGCGAAGGCCGTCTCCAGGGCACTCGCCAAGGACCTCTCCGAGATCGCCCGGGCGGTCGAGTCCCGGACCTGACGGACCCGCTCGGGCAATTTCCGTCAGTGGCTGGCATGTTCCGATGGAAAATGCCAGAACGCCTCCCCAGGGGCACTGCGTTCAGTAACGTCACCGTCACTGCCGCACGTTCGCATGCCGCATCGGGAGGGGAATCCGCGTGCCCGGAATCGACGAGTGCCTGACGGAGGCCATGACCCTGCCGGGTGCTCGTGGCGCCTCCCTGGTCGACTGGACCAGCGGGCTCGCCCTCGGGACGGCGGGCGACTCCCCCGTCGGGGACCATGAGACGACGGCCGCCGAGACCGCCGAACTCGCCCGTTCCGCCGCCGAGTTCGACTCCTTCGTCGCCGAGGGCGAGACCCCCTCCGACGGGCCGCCCGTCGAGGACCTGATCGTCACCACCCGGGCCGGCTACCACGTGCTCCGCTTCGTCGAGACCTCCTTCGACAGCAGCGTCTTCCTCCACCTCTGGCTCGACCGCGACACCGGCAACCTCGCCCTCGCCCGCATCCGGCTCCGCGACATCGCCGAGAGGCTGGTCCTCGGATGAGCGCGGTCGCCACCCCCGTCTCCCCCATGCTGGTCCGGCTCGCCGCCGAGAAGGCCACCGGCGCGCTGCTCCGCGACCACGGCACGCTCTACCTCGTCGACGGCCGGGTCGTGCACGCCGAGAGCCCGGCCGCCCCCGGCGTCGACGTGCTCCTGACCACCGGCGGCCGGCTGCCCCGCGAGGGCTGGGACGAGGCCGTCGACCGGGCCGGGGCGCACCGCGCGGTCGGCCGGTTCCTCGTCGACAGCGGCCGGCTGCACGACGGCGAGCTGGAGATCTGCCACCTCGGGGCCGTCTTCGACGCCGCCTTCTTCGCGCTCTCCCCGACCAGCGGACCGACCCGCTTCCGGTACGGGGTGGGGCACTGGTTCGGCACGGTGCGGCCGGTGTCCGCCGAGGCGGTCGAGCGCGAGACGGTGCGCCGCCGCGAACTCCTCGACGCCGTCTGGCCGTACGCCGCCGTGGACACCGCCCCGGTCGTGCCGCGCCCCGCCGCGCCCGGCCAGACGGTGGGGGCCCGTCAGCGCGCCCTGCTCGCCGCCGCCGACGGGGAGCGCACCCCGGCGGAGCTGGCCCGGCTGCTCGGCCGGCCCGCCTTCCACACCCTCCTCGACGTACGGCGGCTCGCCGCCGCCGGGCTCGTCGAGACCCCGCTCGACACCGGCCCCGACCCGGGCCCCGAGCCCCCGCCGGCCCTCTTACCGGTCCTGCCGGTGGCCGACCCCGACATCGCCCTGCTGCGCCGGCTCCGTGACGCCCTGGAGGCACACCTGTGATGAGGCGTGCCCTGCGCCTGCGCGCCGAAAGGAAACAGCTCATGACGGCAGAAGCCGAGGTACTCGGCGAGCTCAGACGGCTGCGGGCCCGGCTGCCCCAGCTGACGGGTGCGCTCGCGGCCAGCGCCGACGGACTCGTCCTGGCCCACGACACGGTGGACGGCGAGGCGGAGAGCGTGGCCGCGCTGACGGCGGCGGCGCTCGGCGTCGGGCAGCGACTGACCGACTGCACCGGCCAGGGCCGCTTCCGCGAACTGCTCGTCCGCGGGGACAGCGGTTACGTCGCCACGTACGCGGCGGGCGGCGCGGCCGTCCTGACCCTGCTGGCGGAGCCCCGGATCAACGTGGGCCGGCTCCATCTGGAGGCCCGGAGGTCCAGCGTGCGGATAGGCGAACTCGTCGACGGCGCGCTGGAACGCAAAGACCTGAACTGAACACGCAAGGAAACCCATCCCGTAAAGGAAGTACGACACCATGGCGAACACCGAGACCTCCCTCAAGGAAGCGGCCTCCATCGACGGCGCGATCGGCGCGGCCCTCGTCGACTACACGAGCGGCATGGCGCTCGGCACGATCGGCGGCGGCAAGGAGCTCGACCTGAACGTCGCCGCGGCCGGCAACACCGACGTCGTCCGGGCCAAGGTCCGTGCGATGGAACTGCTCGGCCTGAACGACGACATCGAGGACATCCTGATCACCCTCGGCGGCCAGTACCACCTGATCCGGCTGCTCAAGGGCCGCGGCACGAACGGCCTGTTCCTCTACCTGGCCCTGTCGAAGGACCGCGCCAACCTGGCGATGGCCCGCCACCAGCTCAAGAAGATCGAGGCCGAACTGGAGCTGTGACGGCCCCCGTTCGTCACTCGACGAACAGGCCCCGCGCCGCCGCCTTCGTGTCGAACTCCTCCAGGCGCGCCTGCGCGTCCGGGAGTTCGTCGGCCATGGCCTCCAGGAGGACCCGGCCGAGCAGCATCGGCGCGCAGGCGGTGTCGAAGGCGAGCCCGGTGCCGACGGCGGCCGGGATGAGCAGGTCGCTGTGGGCGGCGACGGGTGCGAACGCCGACTCGGCGACGGTCACGACCGCGAGCCCGGCCGCCCGCGCGTACTCCAGGGCCTCGACGACCTCCCGGGGGTGCCGGGGCAGCGCGAAGCACAGCAGGGCGGTGGCACCAGCCCGTACGGCCGCGTCGACGCGGTCGGTGAGCATCGAGCCGCCCTCGTCGAGGAGCCGGACGTCGGGGTGCACCTTCGCGGCGAAGTAGGCGAAGCCGCGCGCCTGCGAGGAGGCGGCCCGCAGTCCGAGGACGGGCAGCGGGCGGGAGCGGGCGAGCAGCCGGCCCGCCCGTTCGACGGGGGCGGGGTCGGCGAGCAGCCCGGCGAGGTGCCGGAGGTTCTCGATCTCGGCGAGGACGGCCTGCTGGTACTCGTTGAGCGTCTCGTCCCGGTCCTCGCCGGCGTCCGGCTCGGGGGGCGCGACCTCGCGCAGATGGCGGCGGAGCGCCGGGTAGCCGTCGAAGCCGAGGGCGACGGCGAAGCGGGTCACGGAGGGCTGGCTGACCCCGGCGAGTTCGGCGAGTTCGACGCTGGACAGGAAGGGCACGTCGGCGGCGCGGCGCACCATGCAGTGCGCGATCCGCCGTTGGGTCGGCGTCAGCCGGTGCCCCTCGAAGAGCGCCTGCAGCCGCCCGGCCGGGCTGTCGCTCATGCCGCCCCCTCCACCTATTCACCCACTGATGACTCTGCATAAGGATATGCAGGCGGGTGGACTCAGGGCCAGCCCGTGAACCGGACCTCCGCGCAGGACTCGTCGGCGCCGTACGCCGTGATCCGGGGCCGGGGCTCCCCCGGTCCGGCCGCGGGGGCCGTCCGGGCCGGGAAGTCGAGGGTGAAACAGCGGCCGGCCCACGCGTCCGCCGGGCCGAAGACCGCCAGGGCCTGCTCGTACCGGTGGGAGAAGAGGACGACGACGCGGGTGCCCCGGCCGTCGGTCAGCACCTCGTGGAGCGTCCCGTTCCAGTGGACCGGGCCCGCCCCGCCGTCGAGCACGTCCCGTACGTCCTGGGCGGAAGGCGTGGAGTCCCCGGCGGCGACGAGGGCGTCGGCGAACCGCCGCGCGTCCGCCCGGGTGGCCTCGAAGGCCTCCCGTTCCCGGCCCGCCTCGCGGACCCGGGACACGGCGTACAGCACGGCGAGCGCCACCACGGGAGTGAGCAGGAGCGCGGCCAGGACCCTCATCCAGGGCGGGGTCCCGCCTCTGCGTTCGGTCTTCACCGGGGAAGTGTCGCGCGGGGACCGCCGCACCCCCGGAACCGGGGGGCGGGACGACGGCGGTCCCCGCGATGGACGCGGGTCCGGGTCAGGACCGGTCTCCGCGTCCGCGGCGTCGATGGAGACCCGGGAGCCGCTCCGGAAGTCCTTGACGCCGACAGGGACCAATGTGCCGGACGCGTGTTAAGCGGGTGCTGCGGGTACGTGTCGCCCCCGTACCAGTTGTACGAACGGCTCCGCGTACCCGCGCACCCGCGGCCCCACGTGCTACTTCCCGCCGCCGTTGGCCAGGAAGGCCAGCAGGTCCTGGCGGCTGACGACACCGGTCGGCTTGCCCTCGACCAGCACGATCGCCGCGTCGGCGGACTCGCCGAGGACGGCCATCAGGGCGGCGACGGGCTCGCCGGAGCCGACCTGCGGCAGCGGCGCGCTCATGTGGCGCTCCAGCGGGTCCTCCAGGGAGGCCTTCTTGGTGAAGAGGTGGTCGAGGAGCTCGCGCTCGACGACCGAGCCGACGACCTCGGCGGCCATCACGTCGGGGTGGCCGGCGCCGGGCTTCACGATGGGCATCTGGGAGACGCCGTACTCGCGCAGCACCTCGATGGCCTGGCCGACGGTCTCGTCCGGGTGCATGTGGACGAGGGAGGGCATGACGCCCTCCTTGTGGCGCAGGACGTCGGCGACGGTGGCGGTGGAGGTGTCCTCCAGGAAGCCGTGACCGGCCATCCACTCGTCACTGAAGATCTTGGACATGTAGCCGCGGCCGGAGTCCGGCAGCAGCACGACCACGACGTCGTCGGGGCCGAGGTCCTTGGCGACCTCCAGGGCGGCCACGACGGCCATGCCGCAGGAGCCGCCGACGAGCAGGCCCTCCTCCTTGGCGAGGCGGCGGGTCATCTGGAAGGAGTCCTTGTCGGACACGGCGACGATCCGGTCGGTGACGTTCCGGTCGTACGCGGTGGGCCAGAAGTCCTCGCCGACGCCCTCGACGAGGTACGGGCGGCCGGAACCGCCGGAGTAGACGGAGCCCTCCGGGTCGGCGCCGACGACCTGCACGGAGCCGCCGCTGGCCTCCTTGAGGTAGTTGCCGGTGCCGGAGATGGTGCCGCCGGTGCCGACGCCCGCCACGAAGTGGGTGATCTTCCCCTCCGTCTGCTCCCACAGCTCGGGACCGGTGGTCTCGTAGTGGGAGCGCGGGTTGTTCGGGTTGGAGTACTGGTCGGGCTTCCAGGCTCCGGGCGTCTCACGGACGAGGCGGTCCGAGACGTTGTAGTAGGAGTCCGGGTGCTCCGGGTCGACGGCGGTCGGGCAGACCACGACCTCGGCGCCGTACGCGCGCAGCACGTTGATCTTGTCGAGCGACACCTTGTCCGGGCAGACGAAGATGCACTTGTAACCCTTCTGCTGGGCCACGATCGCCAGGCCGACGCCGGTGTTGCCCGACGTGGGCTCGACGATGGTGCCGCCGGGCTTGAGCTCGCCGCTCTGCTCGGCCGCCTCGATCATGCGCAGGGCGATCCGGTCCTTGACCGAACCGCCGGGGTTGAAGTACTCGACCTTGGCCAGGACGGTCGCCTGGATGCCCGCTGTCACGTTGTTGAGCTTCACCAGCGGGGTGTTGCCGACGAGGCTGATCATCGAGTCGTGGAATTGCACCGTAATCTCCGGGGTCTCCGTAATGGTGTGGTCAGCGTATGCGTAGTCGGAGCGGGTTACGGGGCAGTTAGACCCTGAACGGCTTGAAGGAGGTGACGGCCCCATGTCGAGGGCGAGGGTGGCGCGGCGGATCGCGGCGGGTGCGGCGTACGGGGGCGGGAGCATCGGGCTGCTGGGCGTGGCCGCGATGGGGGTCCTCGTCGCCGAGGTGCAGATCGCGAAGCGGACGGTGGGCGGCGGGGCGGCCCCGCTGCCGCCGGGGGCGGACGGTCTGTACGGCAGGGCGTTCGGCACGGACGACCCGCTGCGGCTGGCCCTTCTGGGTGATTCCACGGCGGCGGGCCAGGGGGTGCGCCGCTCGGGCCAGACGCCGGGCGCGCTGCTCGCCTCGGGGCTCGCGGCGGTGGCGGAGCGGCCGGTGGTGCTGCGGAACGTGGCGCTCTCCGGTGCACGCTCGGACGATCTGGAGCGGCAGGTGTCGCTGCTGCTGGCGCAGCCGCTGGGGCCGCCGGACGTGTGCGTGATCATGATCGGGGCGAACGACGTGACGCACCGGATGCCGCCGACCCAGTCGGTACGGCTCCTGGCGTCGGCGGTGCGGCGGCTGCGGACGGCCGGCGCGGAGGTGGTGGTCGGGACCTGTCCCGACCTGGGGACGATCGAGCCGGTCTACCAGCCGCTGCGCTGGCTGGCCCGGCGGGCCTCCCGGCAGCTGGCGGCGGCACAGACGATCGTGGTGGTCGAGCAGGGCGGGCGGACGGTGTCGCTGGGGGACCTCCTCGGGCCCGAGTTCGCGGCGAATCCGCGCGAGATGTTCGCGGTGGACAACTTCCACCCCTCGGCGGAGGGGTACGCGACGGCGGCGATGGCCGTCCTGCCGACCCTGTGCGCAGTGCTCGGCGTCTGGCCGGAGACCGACCGGATCGAGCCGGAGCGGCGGGAGAACGTGCTTCCGGTGGCGAAGGCGGCGGCCGAGGCGGCGCGGGAGGCGGGCACCGAGGTGACCGGAGCCCGGGCACCGTGGGCGCTGCTCAAGCACCGCCGCAGGCGGCGTCTGCCGGTCCCGGCGGAGGACCCCGCCGCCACCGACGCCCCCCTCGCCTGAGCGAGCGCTTAGAAAAGAGGTCCGCATCACATGCCGAGCCCGGTGACCCCATGCGGTACGTACGGGTAACTTCCCTTTCAGTCCGCTCACTCCGCACCCTCATGGAGCCGTGATGCCCGAAGCCGTGATCGTCTCGACCGCCCGTTCGCCCATCGGCCGGGCCTTCAAGGGCTCCCTGAAGGACCTGCGGCCGGACGACCTCACCGCGACCATCGTCCAGGCCGCGCTGGCGAAGGTGCCGGAGCTGGACCCGCGCGACATCGACGACCTGATGCTGGGCTGCGGTCTGCCCGGCGGCGAGCAGGGCAACAACCTGGGCCGGATCGTGGCCGTCGAGATGGGCATGGACCACCTCCCGGGCTGCACGATCACCCGCTACTGCTCCTCCTCGCTCCAGACCTCGCGGATGGCGCTGCACGCGATCAAGGCGGGCGAGGGCGACGTCTTCATCTCGGCCGGTGTCGAGATGGTGTCCCGCTTCGTGAAGGGCAACTCGGACTCCCTGCCCGACACGCACAACCCCTTCTTCGCCGAGGCCGAGGCCCGCACCGCCGCGGTCGCCGCCTCCGAGGGCGCCACCTGGCACGACCCGCGCGAGGACGGCATCGTGCCGGACGCGTACATCTCCATGGGTCAGACCGCGGAGAACCTGGCCCGCCTCAAGGGGATCGGCCGCCGCGAGATGGACGAGTTCGGCGTGCGGTCGCAGAACCTCGCCGAGCAGGCCATCAAGAACGGCTTCTGGGCCCGCGAGATCACCCCCGTGACGCTGCCGGACGGCACGGTCGTCTCCACCGACGACGGCCCGCGCGCGGGCGTCACCCTGGAGGGCGTGGAGGGCCTGAAGCCGGTCTTCCGCCCCGACGGCCTGGTCACCGCCGCCAACTGCTGCCCGCTGAACGACGGCGCCGCCGCGCTCGTGATCATGTCGGACACCAAGGCCGCCGAGCTGGGCCTGACCCCGCTGGCCCGGATCGTCTCCACCGGCGTCTCCGGCCTCTCCCCCGAGATCATGGGCCTCGGCCCGGTCGAGGCGTCGAAGCAGGCGCTCAAGCGCGCCGGCCTGACCATCGGCGACATCGACCTGGCCGAGATCAACGAGGCCTTCGCCGCCCAGGTCATCCCCTCCTACCAGGAGCTGGGTCTGGATCTGGACAAGGTGAACGTCAACGGTGGCGCCATCGCCGTCGGCCACCCCTTCGGCATGACGGGCGCCCGCATCACGGGCACTCTCATCAACAGCCTGCAGTTCCACGACAAGCAGTTCGGCCTGGAGACGATGTGCGTGGGCGGCGGCCAGGGCATGGCGATGGTGATCGAGCGACTGAGCTGAGCCGCAGCGGAGGCGAGGCTCAGTGCGACCGGAAATGCGAGCGACTGAGCCGAGCTCCCTGAGCCTGCGGCCCCGCGCCTCTCCTGACGCCATCGGCGTCAACCGCCTCGCGTCCGAGCCGTGACCGAATCTCCCCCAGGATGTGACCTACGTCCCGGGGGAGTTCGTTTTCCCAGGTCAGAGCCGTTTCGGGACTAAACGCCCGGCACAAATACCTGTCCAATTCGTGACGTAATGCACTGACAGCGGGCCACACCTCAGGACAAGCTGATGTAGGAAGTCGGGGGATCGACTCGGAATCGGGAGTACGTCAGTGAGCGCCATGCCTCTTGCCCTGCTGCTGACCACGGCCGCTGCCACGGCCGTGGGCGCTGCCGCCCTGCACGCCGTCCACGGTCTCCGCAAGCAGGTCACCGCCCTGCGGAGCGAACTGGCGGCCGCGCGCGGCGTCACCGTTCCCGCCGCCCGTGCCACGCCCGCCGCCGAGATACGGGCCGCCGTGGCGGAGGCGCTGGCCGAGGAGCGCGAGCGCGAGCTCGCCGAGGCGCGGGCCTTCTGGGCCGCGCAGGAGGCCCGGGACGCGGCCGACGCCCCGTCCCTGCTCGGCGGCCTCGGAAGCCCGGTCGACGACGGCACCTTCTTCGTGCCGCGCCAGGCCGACTTCGTGGGCCTGGAGGCGATGGCCCTGGAGGCCATGGAGGCGGAGGCGGCCGCGCTCGACGGTTCCGACGCGCTCGAGGCCTTCGACGAGTACCCCGAGGACTCCGCCGAGCTGGCCGCGGCCCGCCGCCGCCACCCCTCGCACCCGGACTTCGTGCCGGTGCAGACGCCCGTCGTCACCGACCACGAGCGGACGGTGGCCCGCCTGGAGGAGCTGGCGGACACCCGCACGGCGCTGACCGACGTACGCCCGGGCCCGCTCGGCACGCTCGACGTGTACGTCTTCGCGGACGGCACCACGCTCTGCATGACCCCGGGGCACCGCGAGACCGCGGAGCGCCTGGCGGAGGCCCTGCGCGCCGGCCGTACGCCGGTGCTGCTCGGCGGCTCGGGCGTCTCGGGCGCCTTCGCCCTGACCTTCTCGTACGGCGAGTCGGACGAGGAGAACGTCTACATCCTGGCGGACCGCGTCATCGCGTCCCTGTAGGCCCCGACCGGGACGGACCGGCCCGAAAGCCCGGCACCGTCCCCGCAAGCCCCTCGCAGGCGGCTAGGGCCTGTCGTCAAACTCCCGCCTGCCCCACGACGCCTGGCACGCACTCTCGCCGCACCGGGCGAAAGCCCAAGTACGGTCCAGTACGAAGGCTTCCACCCGGCACGCCGAGAGCACGCACCAGACGCCGCGGGGCCGCCCTCCGGGCAACGACGGGAGTGTGACGACAGGCCCTAGAGCCCCGCGCGCTCGGCCGCCTCACGTACCCGTTCCACGGCCTCCGCCAGATCTCCTCCATGGGAGTCGGCCGGGGCCGTTCGCAGGATCTCGGCCAGATCGTTCCCGGCCACGACGAGCTGGTCGGCCACGGTGAAGACGCCCGCGTCCGGCATGGTCCTCGGCTCCCGCTCCGGGTCCTCGACGCGCTGCGCGCGCACCGCGAGCTCCCTGGCCAGGGCAAGTCCTTCGGCCGCCGCGCCCCGCTGGAGACGGCTCTGCGGGGCGGCCCGCAGCCGGTCGGCGAAGCGCTCGACGGCGGCGGTCAGTTCACTCGTATCACGCACCCCGCGACCCTACGCGCCGCCCCGGGCCCCTTGCCAACGGGCACGGTCTTCGGCACGGTGACGTGAAGGAGTACGAGGAGCGAACGGTACGAACGCGTCCGGAGGCGCCGATGTCCCACACATTCTCCGAAGAGACCCACCGTCAGATGCTGGCCCGGATCCCGCGCCGCACCGGTCGTGAGATCGCCGACTGGATGCGCACCGTCGATGAGGGCCCGTCCCTCCTCCGCTTCGAGGAGCGGGTGCACTGGCTGCGCGGGGCGCACGACCTGGCGTACGGCCACGCCAAGGCGATCCTGCACGAGTACGACCTGCGGCGGGCGGCCCGCAGACTGCTCTGACCCACCCGCCGCGGGCCCGCCCCCGCGCCCCGCTCACCCGCCGGGACCTCACTTCACGTGCCGGCCGAGGAAGTCCCGGACGAGTCCGGCGATCTCCTCGCCGTGGGTCTCCAGGGCGAAGTGTCCGGCGTCCAGGAGGTGGATCTCGGCGTCCGGCAGGTCGCGGGCGAAGGCCTCCGCGCCGGCCGGCCCGAAGATCTCGTCGCCGCGCCCCCAGGCCGCGAGCAGCGGCGGCCGGTGGGTGCGGAAGTACTCCTGGAAAGCCGGGTAGCCGTCCAGGTTGAACTGGTAGTCCCAGAAGAGCTGGAGCTGGATCTCCTGGTTCCCGGGCCGGTCGAGGCCGGCCTGGTCCAGGGTCCAGGCCTCGGGGGCGATCCGGTCGAGCCGGTCGGCGGGGACGCCGTGGGTGTACTGCCAGCGGGTGGCCTCGGCGGTGAGCAGCTCCCGCACCCCGGCCTCGTGCGCGGCCCGGTCCTTGGCGTGGGCGAAGAGCACGTCCCAGAAGGGGGTGAAGCCCTCCAGGTAGGCGTTGCCGCTCTGGCTGACGATCGCGGTGACCCGCTCGGGCTGCCGGGAGGCGATCCGCAGGCCGATCGGGGCGCCGTAGTCCTGGACGTAGAGCGCGAACCGCTCCACGCCCAGCGCGTCGAGGAGTCCGAGGGTGATCTCGGTGAGCTTCTCGAAGCTGTACGGGAAGTCCTCGACGGCCGGTGCGGCGGAGGCGCCGAAGCCGATGTGGTCGGGGGCGATCAGGTGGTAGGAGTCGGCGAGCTCGGCGATCAGGCCCCGGTACATGTGCGAGCTGGACGGGAAGCCGTGCAGCAGGACGAGGGTGGGGTTCGCCGGGTCGCCGGCCTCCCGGTAGAAGACGTCGAGGCCGTCGACGGTGACGGTGCGGGCGCGCTGGGCGAAGGCGGACACAGGTATCTCCCCGGTTCGTTTACCGACCGGGAGAACGATCGTTCTCCCGATGCCCTGTAGGCTACGAGAACGATGGTTCTCCACGCAAGGGGTGAATGGACGATGGACGCGGAATCCGCCGGTCTCAAGCTGCTCGACACCGCGGAGCGGCTCTTCGACGAGCGGGGGGTGCAGGCCGTCGGCATGGACGCCATCCGGTCCGCGTCCGGTGTCTCCCTGAAGCGGCTCTACCAGGTCTTCCCGTCCAAGGACCTGCTGGTCGAGGCGGTCCTGCGGCGCCGTGACGAGGCGGTACGCTCCTCCCTCGCGGCGCACGGCGAGCGGGTCGCGCAGGACCCGCGCGGCCGGGCGCTCGCGGTCTTCGACTGGCTGGCCGACTGGTTCGCGGAGCCCGGGTTCCGGGGGTGCGCGTTCATCAACACCTTCGGGGAGCTGGGCGGGGTCACCCCGGCCGTCGCCGCCCTCGCCCGCGACCACAAGGCGGCCCTGCGGGCGTACTTCGCCGAGCAGACGGACGCCCTCGGCCTCCCGCCGGTCCTCGCCGACCAGCTGGCCCTGCTCGCCAACGGCGCGATGGCCGTCGCGGGCATCACCGGCTCCGCCGAACCCGCCGCGCAGGCGAAGGACGCGGCCGCGGTCCTGCTCGCCGCCGCCCGCCCCTGAACACGCGGAAGGGCCCGCCCAGCACGAAGCCGGACGGGCCCTTCCCCCCGAATCGGGGAACGCGTCAGTCGTCGCCCTGCAGGATCGACAGCAGACGCAGCATCTCCAGGTAGATCCACACCAGGGTCATGGTGAGACCGAAGGCGGCCAGCCAGGCCTCCTCGCGCGGCGCGCCGTAGGTCACGCCGTCCTCGACCTGCTTGAAGTCGAGGGCCAGGAAGCAGGCGCCCAGGATGATGCCGATGACACCGAAGAGGATGCCGAGGCCACCGCTGCGGAAGCCGAGGCCGTCACCGCCGGCGAAGACGGCGAACAGCAGGTTGGTCACCATGAGGAGCATGAAGCCCATCGCGGCGGCCATCACGAAGCCGTAGAAACGTCGGTTGACGCGGATCCAGCCCATCTTGTAGGCGATCAGGACACCGGCGAAGACCGCCATCGTGCCCAGGACCGCCTGGATGACCACGCCGTCGGCGATGTACGTCGAGACGGCGGCCGAGATCACTCCGAGGAAGACGCCCTCGAAGGCCGCGTAGCCCAGGATCAGCGCCGGCGACGGCTTGCGCTTGAAGGACTGGACGAGCGACAGCACGAGCGCGACCAGAGCGGCGCCGATCGCGATGCCGTAGGACTTGCCCAGGTTCGCCGGGTCGACCGGCAGCAGCAGCCAGGACAGCACGGCGGTGAGCACGACCGTGCCGAGCGTCATGGCCGTACGGCTCACGACGTCGTCGATCGTCATCACGTTGCCGCGGGCCTGCTGCGGGGCGCCGAGCTGCGTGTCCTGCGGGGCGTACGGGTTGGTCGCGTACGGGTTCGTCGCGCCCTCGGCATACGGGTTGCCGGTGGCGTACGGGTTGGTTCCTACGGCGGGGCCCCCGGCCTGCGGCTGCTGGCCGTTGAAGCCCGCGGTGCCGTTGTCGCGGCTGAACCCCCGTCGCGAGAAGACCGGGTTGCTGCTCCTCATCTCACTCCTCCATGGCGTGCCGCACGTGCGCGGCCTCGCGTCAAGAGTAATGCGTAGGCAAAAGAAACTCTCTAGTGCTCGGGGAGGATCTTTTCCCGTAAGTTTTCGATCTTCGTCGGCGCCGGAGGGCCCCGCTCCGCGAGGCTCACCCGGGACACCACCCCCCTTCCCCTGGAGAACCGATGACCACCGCACCGCACGAGACCTGGCAGCTGCGCAACGGGACCGCGTGGGTGTTCACGGCGGGCGGGGGCCTCAGCCGGCCCGTCGTCCTGGCCGGGGACGCCGGTACGGACCCGGCGGCGCTGGCCGCGAGCCTGGAGGACGGCTCGTACGCGTTCCTGAGCGAGCTGCGGGCGCGCGGCCGTGACCTGGTCCTGGTGGGCCTGCCCGCCGACGCCGGCATCTCCGGCGACGGCGGGGCCGTCCAGGAAGCCGTGCAGCGCGTGATCGCCGAGGCCGCCGGCGACACCCCGCTGGCCGTCGGCGGCACCGGCCGGGGCGCGCTCGCCGCCCGCTACGCCCTGGCGAGCATGGAGTACATGCGGCTGGACCACCGGACCGGGGCGTACTTCTCGTACAACGCCGCGGTGCCGGACCTGGACGAGGAGGCCGAGCTCATGCGTCTGGGCGGCAGGCCGCGGGCGCCGATGTTCCTGAGGATGCTCGACGAGGGCGCCGCCGACGGTCTGGACGAGGACGAGGCCGACCTGACGAACGCCGGCGAGGCGGCCCCCGCCGGCTCGCTGTTCTCGAAGGAGTACGGCTCCTGGCTGCTGGACAACCTGCCGCACTAGCGAAACCGTGGTGCCCGGAACCGGACTCGAACCGGTACGGCCCGAAGGCCAGCGAGGTTTAAGCTCGCCGTGTCTGCGTTCCACCATCCGGGCGTCGCGAAGCTCCGCGTTGGCACATGAGCCTATCGGGACGCTTCCCCCGTTCAGCGGAACATCGGCCCGATGTTGTCTTATTTTATTGACGTCTGAGGGTGCGTCAGTGCAGGTGGGGGCGTTTTCGCCGAACTGTGACGGGGGTCGCAGGCGCAAAGCCGCACCCCCTGGAATGACGAAAAGTCGTCGCACGTCTGTCACGTCGGCCGAAGCCCGCCGTCCCGGCCCGTCTCAGGGAGGCCGTCATACCTCAGGAGGAGGATCCGGGTCCCCGGTCCGACTCCAGGCTGCCCCGGGAACGGGCACAGGGACGGACGTTCCGGACTCGAACGAACGACACGATGGAGGGGTTCCCGCAACAACCCCGCAGTGACAGGAGTCCCTCGTGACCACCACCCCCACCGTGTCCCGTGCCACCGCGGTGGCCGCCCGCGCCACGGATCTCTCGAAGGTCTACGGACAGGGCGAGACCCAGGTGGTCGCCCTCGACCATGTCACCGTGGACTTCCGCCAGGGCGAGTTCACCGCGATCATGGGCCCCTCGGGCTCCGGCAAGTCGACGCTGATGCACTGCGTCGCCGGCCTGGACTCCTTCTCCTCCGGCTCCGTCCGGATCGGCGAGACGGAGCTCTCCACCCTCAAGGACAAGCAGCTCACCCAGCTCCGCCGGGACAAGATCGGCTTCATCTTCCAGGCCTTCAACCTGCTGCCGACCCTGACCGCCCTGGAGAACATCACGCTGCCGATGGACATCGCGGGCCGCAAGCCCGACAAGCAGTGGGTCCAGCAGGTCATCGACATGCTCGGCCTCTCCGCCCGGCTCACCCACCGCCCCACCGAGCTCTCCGGCGGCCAGCAGCAGCGCGTGGCCGTGGCCCGCGCCCTCGCCTCCCGCCCCGAGATCATCTTCGGCGACGAGCCCACCGGAAACCTGGACTCCCGCTCGGGCGCCGAGGTCCTCGGCTTCCTCCGCAACTCGGTGCGGGAACTGGGCCAGACCGTCGTCATGGTCACCCACGACCCGGTCGCCGCCTCCTACGCGGACCGCGTGATCTTCCTCGCGGACGGCCGGATCGTCGACGAGATGCTGCACCCCACCGCGGACGGCGTGCTCGACCGCATGAAGGCCTTCGACGCCAAGGGCCGCACGAGCTGACCGACGGCGCCGGAACCGGACCCGAACCGGTACCGCCCCGCGCAGCCCCGCCCCGCCCGCCGTCCCTCTTTCCTCCAGGACACACCCATGTTCCGTACCGCCCTGCGCAACGTGCTCGCGCACAAGGCGAGACTGCTGATGACCGTCCTCGCCGTGATGCTCGGCGTGGCCTTCGTCTCCGGCACCCTCGTCTTCACCGACACCCTCTCCAGCGCCTTCCGCAACCAGTCGGCGAAGAGCTACGACGACGTCGCCGTCGCCGTCGAGATGTACCCGGACGCCGAGGAGGCCCGTAAGGCCCCCGGCCTCTCCCAGCAGGACGTCGACAAGGTCGCGAAGCTCGACGGGGTCGCCTCCGTCACCCCGCGCGTCGACGGCTTCGCCGGTGTGCCCGACAAGGACGGCAAGCTGATCGGCAGCGGCTGGTCCAACAAGGGCACCAACTTCGCCCCCGGCAAGGACGGCAAGGACCGCGCGTACTCCTTCACCACGGGTACGGGCCCGGCCGACGCCGGACAGGTCGCGCTCGACAGGGCCACCGCCGACAAGGGCGGCTACAAGGTCGGCGACACCGTCCGCGTCGCCACCAACGGCCCGGTGAAGGAGTACACCCTCTCCGGTGTCTTCACCACCGAGGACGGCGCCGTCAACGCCGGCGGCAGCCTGGTCGTCTTCGACACCTCCGTCGCCCAGAAGCTCTACCTGAAGCCCGGCTACTTCCGGGACATGACCGTCACCGCCGCCCCCGGCGCCGACGACGCCAAGCTCCTCGCCGAGGTCGTGAAGGTCGTCCCGAAGGCCGCCTCCGCGCAGACCGGCCAGGCCCTCGCCGACGAGCAGGCGAAGCAGATCGAGTCCGGCCTCGGCGCGCTCAACCAGATCCTCCTGGGCTTCGCGGGCATCGCGCTCTTCGTCGGGATCTTCCTGATCTCCAACACCTTCACCATGCTGGTCGCCCAGCGCACCAAGGAACTGGCCCTGATGCGCGCGGTCGGTGCCTCGCGCAAGCAGATCACCCGCTCCGTCCTCGCCGAGGCCGGACTGGTCGGCCTGCTCGCCTCCGCCGTCGGCTACGTCCTCGGTGTCGGCCTGGCCGTCGGCCTCCGCTCGGCCATGAGCGCCTTCGACATGAAGGTGCCCGGCGGCGGCCTGGTCCTCGGTGCCACCCCGGTCGTCTCCGCCTTCGCCGTCGGCGTCCTGATCACGATGCTCGCCGCCTGGCTGCCCGGCCGCCGCGCCGCGAAGATCCCGCCGGTCGCCGCCATGAACAGCGTCCACGCCACCGCGACCACCAAGTCGCTCGTCGTACGGAACTCCATCGGCGCGGCGCTCACCGCCATCGGCGCCGTGCTGATCGTGCTCGGAGCCGGACAGGGCGGCGACGAGGGCCGGATGCTCATCGCGGGCGGCGCGTTCGTCACCCTCATCGGGGTGATCGTGCTGATCCCGTTCCTCTCCCGGCCCGTGATCGCCCTGATCCGCCCCCTCTTCGTGAACTTCTTCGGCGTCTCCGGCAAGCTCGCCGGCCTCAACGCGGTCCGCAACCCGCGCCGCACCGGCGCCACCGCCTCCGCGCTCGCCATCGGCCTGACCCTGGTCACCGGCCTCTCGGTGCTCGGCGCCACCGTCGGCTCGGCCGTGGACAAGGCCACGACCGACCAGGTCAAGGCCGACTACATGGTCTCCATGGCCAGCGGCAACAGCCTCAGCCAGGAGGCGCTGGCCGCCCTGGAGAAGGCCCCGGGCGTCACCGCCGTCTCCCCGCAGCAGGCCGGCGCCCTCGAACTCAAGGGCTCGTACGTCTCGGCCTCCGGCGTCTCCCCCGCCGACATCGACAAGGTCCTCAAGCTCCCCGTCGTGAACGGCTCGCTGTCCACCCTCGCCAAGGGCGGCATCGCCGTCGACGAGAAGGTCGCGGAGAAGCGCGGCCTGAAGGTCGGCGACACCGTCCCGGTCGAGTACCTCGACAAGCAGAAGGGCAAGCTGACCGTCGGCGCGGTCTTCCGGGGCAACGAGTTCGTCTCGCCGGTCCTGATCGACCACAAGCTGCTCACCCCGCACGAGGAGCGCGCGGAGATCCGCGAGATCTTCGTCTCGACCGAGGGCGGCGCGAGCGCGGCCCACGAGCAGGCCCTGTCGAAGGCCATGGGCGACAACCCGGCGATCCAGGTCATGGACCACAAGGAGATCCGTGACACCTTCGGCGGCCCGATCAACCTGATGCTCAACATCATGTACGGCCTGCTCGGCATGGCCCTGATCATCGCGGTCCTCGGTGTCGTCAACACCCTCGCGATGTCGGTCTTCGAGCGCCAGCAGGAGATCGGCATGCTGCGGGCGATCGGTCTCGACCGGCGCCGGGTGAAGCGGATGGTCCGTCTGGAGGCCGTGGTCATCTCGGTGTTCGGCGCGGTCGTCGGCATCGGCCTCGGCACCTTCCTCGGCTGGGCCATCGGCGAGACCGTGAAGAGCAGCCTGCCGGACTACGCGCTGGTCCTGCCCTGGGACCGGATCGGACTCTTCCTGGTCCTGGCCGCCCTGGTCGGCGTCCTCGCCTCCCTGTGGCCCGCCCGGAGCGCGGCGAAGCTGAACATGCTCTCCGCGATCAAGGCCGAGTAGTCCTCACGCGGGACACGGAAGGGCCGGTCTCCCCGCTGGGGGGACCGGCCCTTCGTCGTACCCGCGTCAGACCCGCTCGTCCCAGACGCGCGGCCTCAGCGCCGTGCCGCTCTTCCCCGAGACCGGGGTCTTCACGGCGAGGAACTGGTTCACGCCGATCCGGTTGCGCTCGAAGGAGACGGCGGAGGCCGCCATGTAGAGCCGCCAGATCCTCGCCCGGCCCGGCGAGGTGAGCCGGACCGCCCGGTCCCACTCCCGCTCCAGGTTGGCCACCCAGCGGCGCAGGGTGAGCGCGTAGTGCTCGCGGATCGCCTCCACGTCCCTGACCTCGAAGCCGGCGTCCTCCAGGGTGGTCAGCGTCCGGCCCATCGGGGCGAGCTCCCCGTCGGGGAAGACGTACGCGTCGATGAACTCGTCGACCTCGTACGCCTCCTCGTCGGGCTCGGGGCGCCGCGAGATCTGGTGGTTCAGGAGCCGCCCGCCGGGCCTGAGGAGCCCGTGGAGGATGTCGGCGTACTCCCGGTACTTCACGGCGCCGACGTGCTCGGCCATGCCGATCGAGGAGATCGCGTCGTACGGGCCGTCCGTGACGTCCCGGTAGTCCTGGACGCGGATCTCGATCAGGTCGGTCAGGCCCTCCTCGGCGATCCGCTTGCGGGCGTACGCGGCCTGCTCGCGGGAGAGGGTGATGCCGACGACCCGGGCGCCGTACTCGCGGGCGGCGTGGACGGCCATGGAGCCCCAGCCGCAGCCCACGTCGAGGAGCCGGTCGCCCTCCTTGAGGTTCAGCTTGCGGGCGATGAGGTCCAGCTTGTCGCGCTGGGCGTCCTCCAGGGTCGCGTCGGGACCGTCGGAGGCCCAGTACGCGCACGAGTAGACCATCGACGGGCCGAGGACCAGCTCGTAGAAGTCGTTGCCCACGTCGTAGTGGTGACTGATCGCCTGCTTGTCCCTGCGCCTGCTGTGACGGCCGCCGCTGCGGCCCCGCATCTCCTCGGCCGGCGGCTGCGGGGGCGGCAGCGGCCCGGCGAGGCGCAGCAGGCTGCGGGCGGCGGCGCGGAGCCTGGGGTCGCGCGCGGACGCGAGCAGGCTCCTGGTGTCGCCCTCCCGCTCCCAGAGAAGGCCCGAGAGCCCGTCCAGGAGGGCGTACAGGTCACCCTCGACGTCGAGTTCCCCGGCCACCCAGGCGCGGGCCAGGCCCAGTTCGCCGGGCTTCCAGATCATCCTCCGCAGGGCTCGGCGGTCGCGGACGATCAGGACGGGGCCTCCGGGGGGACCGGCCTCGCTGCCGTCCCAGGCTCGCAGTCGTACCGGGAGCGGCCCTCCCAGCAGCTCCTCGGCGAGAGTCGTCAGCCGCGACGCGGCGTCGGCCATGGTGCACACCTCCGTGATCTCGTGCCCCAGAAATGCTCGTCACCAAGGGAACACCGTCGGTAGGCGTTTGCAGTCCCGCCGCAGCGCAACAACTCGGCAAAACACGCGAAGGGCCGTCCGCACCACGGATGGCGGACGGCCCTTTCGGGTACTGCGGGTACTGCGTGCTGCGGGTGCGCTAGGAGGCCTTGGCCTTCTCCTGCGCCGGGGCGGCCGGCGCGGGGGCGGGCTTGGCGGCCTCGTAGAACTCCTCGCGCGGGGTCTCCATGGCGCCCAGGGAGACGACCTCGCGCTTGAGGAACATGCCGAGGGTCCAGTCGGCGAAGATGCGGATCTTGCGGTTCCAGGTCGGCATCGCCATGCCGTGGTAGCCACGGTGCATGTACCAGGCGAGACGGCCCTTGAGCTTGATCTTCATCTTGCCCATGACGATCATCGCGACGCCCTTGTGCAGGCCGAGACCCGCGACGGCGCCCTTGTTGGCGTGCGCGTACTCCTTCTGCGGGAAGCCGCGCATGCCGGACACCACGTTGTCGCCGAGGACCTTGGCCTGGCGCAGCGCGTGCTGGGCGTTCGGCGGGCACCAGGCGCGCTCGGCCGGGACGCCGGCCTTCATCGCGGCCAGGTCCGGGACCTGGGCGTTGTCGCCCGCGGCCCAGGCGTAGTCGAGGCCGTTGATCTGGAGCTTCTCGTTGCAGTCCACGTGGCCGCGGGGGCCGAGCGGCAGACCGAAGCGGGAGAGCGCCGGGTTCGGCTTCACACCGGCGGTCCACACGATGGTGCTGGAGTCGACCTCGAGGCCGTTCTTCAGCACGACGTGGCCGTCGACGCAGGAGTCCATCGAGGTCTGGAGGTAGATCTCGATGCCGCGGCTCTCGAGGTGCTCCTTGCCGTACTGGCCCAGCTTCGGGCCGACCTCGGGAAGGATCTTGTCGGCGGCGTCGACCAGGATGAAGCGCATGTCCTCGCGCTTCACGTTCTGGTAGTACTTCGCCGCGTCGCGGGCCATGTCCTCGACCTCGCCGATGGTCTCCGCGCCGGCGAAGCCGCCGCCCACGAAGACGAAGGTCAGCGCCTTGCGGCGGACATCCTCGTCGGTGGTCGAGTCGGCCTTGTCGAGCTGCTCGAGGACGTGGTTGCGCAGGCCGATGGCCTCCTCGATGCCCTTCATGCCGATGCCCTGCTCGGCGAGGCCGGGGATCGGGAAGGTACGGGAGACCGCGCCCATCGCGATGACCAGGTAGTCGAAGGGCAGCTCGTACGCCTCGCCGACGAGCGGCGCGATCGTGGCGACCTTGCGGTCCTGGTCGATGGTGGTGACCCGGCCGGTGAGCACCTCGGCTCCGCGCACGACGCGTCGCAGCGGGACGACGACGTGGCGCGGCGAGATGCTGCCGGCGGCGGCTTCGGGGAGGAAGGGCTGGTAGGTCATGTACGACCGCGGGTCGACGACCGTGACGGTCGCCTCCGCGTAGCGCATCTTCTTGAGGATGCGCCGAGCTGCGTACAGGCCTACGTACCCGCCGCCTACTACGAGGATCCTGGGACGCTCCGTGGTGCTCATGCCATCGAGTATCCACCCCGCCCCAGGGGGGTGCTCGTGCGCCCCTTCACAAGGTCTCCGGGTACCTCTGCTACACTCCGCCGCCCACGTGATCCATGTCATGGTGGTGCAAAGGAACCGGAGTGCGGGGGCGAACGTTGTTCACCCCTTGTGAACTGGCCAGGAGAGCCTCCGTTAACGCTGAACCGGGGCACCCGTTCACACGATGGAAACATCGAGCGAATCGGCCTCCGCGCCTGCGAAAGGGCCCCGGGGCAACCCTCGGAGGGCCTAAAGACCCCCCTCGGACGCCCTCGGGGCCCTTTTCCTTGTGAAGAACTTCACGAACTTTCCCGACGGGGTGTCGCCGGGAGGCTCGATAGACGCCCGCTATGCGACGGATAGGGCGATCCCATCGAGGATGTCGTGCTCGCTGACGACGACCTCGTGGGCTCCGACCCGCTCGACGATCTCCCTGAGGACGAGCGCGCCGGCGATGATCACGTCGACCCGGCCGGGGTGGATGACCGGGATCGCGGCCCGTTCGGCGTGGGTGGAGGCGAGCAGCCGGTCGGTGACCTCGGCGATCCGCGCGGCGGAGATCCGGGAGTGGTGGACCTTCTCGGAGTCGTACTCCGGGAGGCCGAGGGCGATGGCGGCGACCGTGGTCACCGAGCCGGCCAGGCCGACGAGGGTCCCGGCGCTGTCGATCGGCACGGTCTCGGCGGCCAGGTCGAGCGCCGCGCGGACGTCGGCGCGGATCGCGTCGGCCTCCTCGGCGGTCGGCGGGTCGTGCCGGACGTGCCGCTCGGTGAGCCGGACGCAGCCGATGTCGACCGAGCGGGCCGCCTCGACGTGCTGGTTGCCGGTGACGAACTCGGTGGAGCCGCCGCCGATGTCCACGACGAGGTAGGTCTCGGTGCCGTGCAGCTCGCCGGTGGCGCCGGTGAAGGAGAACGCGGCCTCCTGGTCGCCGGTGATGACCTCGGGCTCGACGCCGAGGATCTCCACGACCCCGTTCACGAAGTCCGCGCGGTTCTCGGCGTCGCGGGAGGCGGAGGTGGCGACGAAGCGGAGCTTCTCGACGCCCAGCTCCTCGATGACCTCGGCGTACGCGCGGCAGGCCGCGAAGGTGCGCTCCAGGGCCTCGGGGGCCAGCCGGCCCGTCTTGTCGACGCCCTGGCCGAGGCGGACGATCGTCATCCGCCGGTCCAGCTCGATCAGCTCGCCCGTCTCCGGGTGGACGTCGGCGACGAGGAGGCGGATGGAGTTCGTACCGCAGTCGATTCCGGCGACCCGGGTCACTTCTCTCCTTCTTCCCTGTCGGCTTCCCTGTCGGCGCAGGGGGTGACGCAGGCGCCCTTCGCCCACCACTCCGGCAGCATCGCGAGGGCCTCGTCGCCGAAGGGGTTCACGCCGGGGCCGGCGGCCAGCGAGTGGCCGACGAGGACGTGCAGGCACTTGACCCGGTCCGGCATGCCGCCGGCGCTCGGGAAGCCCTCAAGGACCTCGATGGCGTCACGGCGGGCGATGTAGTCCTCGTGCGCGGCCCGGTAGGCGGCGGCCAGCTCCGGGTCGGTGGCGAGCCGGGCCTGCATCTCCTTCATGACCCCGTTGGCCTCCAGCGTCCCGATGGCCGAGGCCGCCCGGGGGCAGGTCAGGTAGTACGTGGTCGGGAACGGCGTGCCGTCGGGGAGCCGGGGCGCGGTCTCGACGACGTCCGGGTTGCCGCACGGGCAGCGGTGCGCGATGGCGCGCAGGCCGCGGGGCGGCCGGCCGAGCTGGAGCTCGAAGGCGGCGATGTCCCGCTCGGTGGGCTCGGTGCGTTCGGTCTGCGGAGGGGGCGTTTCCATGTCTTCGGTTGCCTTGCTCGTTGTCGCGGAGGAGGGGTCAGGGGCGGTCGGCGTGGTCGACGCCGTCCCAGAGGTTGTCGTACCAGGGGCGGTCCGCCGCGCCCTGGTCGGTGCGGGGCCGTTGCTCCGCGTCGGGGTCGTTCACGGTGAAGCCGGTCTCGCCGGGCAGCAGGTAGTGCAGGTGCTCGCGGGCGAGGCGGCGGACGTAGGCCGGGTCCTGGAGGCGGGCCTTCTCGTCCCTGAGCTCCTCGACCCGCCGGGCGGCCTCGGCGGCCTTGCGCTCCTGGTCGGCGATCTCGCCCTGCTGGGAGACGTAGCTCCGCATCGGGTAGGCGAGCGCCACGACGAGGGAGCAGACGACCAGGGCGAGGAAGGCCGCGCGGCCGGTGAGCCGGGAGCGGCGGGCCTGACGGCGCGTCTGGGAGCGGTAGACACGGGCGGCGGTCTGCTCGCCGAGCAGTCTGATCCGGGTCGCGGTCGAGAACCGGTCCCGGTCCTTCGCGGCCATGTCGTGTCGCCTCCCCTGTTCACGCGGACGTCCCCGCACACGGTACGGGACCGAGTGCGGGGACGTAGGGATGAGACCTGGTGTCAGCCCTTGAAGCGCGGGAAGGCGCTGCGGCCGGCGTAGACGGCGGCGTCGTCGAGGATCTCCTCGATGCGCAGCAGCTGGTTGTACTTGGCGACGCGGTCCGAGCGGGCCGGGGCGCCGGTCTTGATCTGACCGCAGTTCACGGCGACGGCGAGGTCGGCGATGGTGACGTCCTCGGTCTCGCCGGAGCGGTGGGACATCATGCACTTGAAGCCGTTGCGCTGGGCCAGCTCGACGGCGTCCAGCGTCTCGGTCAGCGAGCCGATCTGGTTGACCTTGACCAGGAGGGCGTTCGCGGTGCCCTCCTCGATGCCGCGGGCCAGACGCTCCGGGTTGGTGACGAAGAGGTCGTCGCCGACGATCTGGACCTTGGCGCCCAGCTTGTCGGTGAGGACCTTCCAGCCCGCCCAGTCGTCCTCGAACAGCGGGTCCTCGATGGAGACCATCGGGTACGCGGCGACGAGCTCCTCGTAGTACTCGGTCATCTCGGCGGCCGAGCGGGACTTGCCCTCGAACTCGTACTTGCCGTCCTTGTAGAACTCGGACGCGGCGACGTCGAGCGCGAGCGCGACATCGGAGCCCGGGGTGTAGCCGGCCTCCTTGATGGCCTCGACGATGAGGTCGAGGGCGGCGCGGTTCGACTCGAGGTTCGGGGCGAAGCCGCCCTCGTCGCCGAGGCCGGTGGAGAGGCCCTTGCGCTTCAGCACGGCCTTGAGCGTGTGGTAGATCTCGGCGCCCCAGCGGAGGGCCTCGGAGAAGGACTCCGCGCCGATCGGGGCGATCATGAACTCCTGGATGTCGACGTTGGAGTCGGCGTGCGACCCACCGTTGAGGATGTTCATCATCGGAACGGGCAGCAGGTGCGCGTTCGGGCCGCCGAGGTAGCGGAAGAGCGGGAGGTCCGAGGCCTCGGACGCGGCGTGCGCGACGGCGAGGGAGACGCCCAGGATGGCGTTGGCGCCGAGGGAGCCCTTGTTCTCGGTGGCGTCCAGGTCGAACATGGCCTGGTCGATCAGGCGCTGCTCGGTGGCGTCGTAGCCGACGAGCTCCGGGCCGATCTGCTCGATGACGGCGAGGACGGCCTTCTCGACACCCTTGCCCAGGTAGCGGTTCGGGTCACCGTCGCGAAGCTCGATGGCCTCGAACGCACCGGTGGAGGCGCCGGACGGAACAGCAGCACGACCGGTGCTGCCGTCGTCGAGGCCGACCTCGACCTCGACCGTGGGGTTGCCTCGGGAGTCCAGGATTTCCCGGGCTACGACGACGTCGATGGACGGCACGAGCATCTCCTTTTTGGGATGTGACGCTGGATGTGACGCATGGCCGGTGCAGGGTCGACCGGCCTTGCGACAAGAGCCTAACCGGCTCGGAGGCTCCGGCCAGCCGGGCGCCCGCCCGCTGGGACGAAAAAGGACCCAAGGGCATGCATCCCGGGACGAAGGACCCCGGATCTACTGGACAGTAACCGCAAAGTGGCCCCTGGAACGGGGGAACCCCGGCCCCGGCGCGCACGGGGGAAGGGCGCGTCGGGGCCGGGGTGGTCACCGCGGGAGGGTCGTGGGGCCCGCGTGAGCCGCCGGACTCACGGGGGGCCGCCGGGCCTTACTTCAGGTGGAGCTGCTGGCCCGGGTAGATCAGGTCGGCGTTCTCGACGACGTCCTTGTTCAGCTCGAAGAGCTTGGCCCAGCCGCCCTTGACGCCGTGCGCCTGGGCGATCTTGCTGAGGGTGTCGCCGGCCGCGACCTTGTACTCGCCGTCGCCCTTCTTGACCGTCTTGCCGGTCGGGGTGGTGACGGTCTGCTTGGCGGCCTTCGGGGCGGCCTGCTGCTGCGTGGCCTTCTTCGGGACCTGGCGCTGCTCGCTGCGGGTGGTCGGCTGCTCGGCCTTCCGCTCCTGCTTCGGCTGCTGGCGCGGCTGCTGGGTGACGGTCTTCGGGGTGCTCTCGGCGGCGCCGCCGTCGTAGGAGGCACCGGAGAGGCCCACGCCGCAGCTCGGCCACGCGCCCTTGCCCTGGCCCGCGAGGACCTTCTCGCCGATGGCGATCTGCTGGGACTTCGACGCCTGGTTGGCGGTCGAGGCGTAGGCGGTGCCGCCGTACGCGGCCCAGGTGGAGGCCGAGAACTGCAGGCCGCCGTAGTAGCCGTTGCCCGTGTTGATGGACCAGTTGCCGCCGGACTCGCACTGGGCGACGCGGTCCCACTCGGAGACCGTGGCGGCCGACGCGGTGCCCGCGGTCATCAGCGGGGCGGCGACGGCGACACCGGTGACGCCGACGAGCGTGGCGACCTGGGTGGCCTTGGAGGGACGACGGTGTTTGCCCTTACCGGAAAACAGCATGGAAATACTCCTCACCGACGCCTGTGAGGTGAGCTGTCGGGTTCGGGCCGGAAAGTTGCCCGGCCGCGTGTCCTTGCACGCGGCTTCACCCCAAGCCGGTCGTCGGCCGTCTTTCTCAACGGCCGGGACAGGCACTTACCTTGGGTCCCCCACTCCTGCCTTCGGCGCTGACGCGACGACTGTTCCCATCGGCCGACGGCAGGATTCGGCGTTTCGGTCGACGGGGCCCGCGGTGGCGAGCGGTGACGACCGTAGACACAGACCCACCGGAAGTTCAAAGAGGCGTATTGCGGAAATATCGCCCCTGCTTGCCTTCCGGTTGGGCGTGTTTGTGCAGGTGAGAGGTGATGGGGGCGGATTTCGCGGACGGGACACGCCAGTTGGGGCGAAGAGACCCATGTCTCACTTGCCCAGAACCGGACATTTGACCCCGAATCACTCCGCCTTCGCGGCCGAACCGTTCGTCAGGTCGAGGCTCTGACCAGGCAGGATGAGGTTCGGATCGATGCCCACGGTCCCGCGGTTGGCGTCATAGAGCGCCGTCCAGCCTCCGGGGAGTTCGTTCTCCTGCGCGATGTCGGACAGGCTGTCACCCGGCCGCACGGTGTACGCGCCCGAAGTGCCGGAAGTGTCCGTTGCGCCCGAATCCTTCGTGGCGTCAGGGGCGGGCTTCGCCGCGGTGTCCTCCGCCAGCTCGACACCGGTCGAGGCGTGTCGGCCCGATTCGGGCGAAGTGTCCGGCTTCGCGCTCCCCTCCGGAGCGGCCCCGCCCCGGTGCTTCCCGGTCCCGGGAGTGGCCGACGACACGTCACCACCCGGCAGGCCGGGCGTAACGGATGTGTCCGGCGTAACCGACGTATCGGGCACTGCCGGAGTGGTCGGCGCGCCGGGGGTCACCGGCGTGGTGGGCGTACCCGGCGTCGTGGCCGCCGGAGGCGTCGTCGGCGCGGTCGGGGTCACCGGCGCGGCCGGCGTGCCGGGAGCGGCGGGCGTGGCCGTACGGGCGTCCTGCTCCGCCCCCGGCGTCGCCGTCCCCGCGGTGTCGGAGGACGGCAGGCCCGAGGTCCGGTTCGACTCGGCGACCGGGCCCGTGGAGGCCTTCGGCAGCGCGGTCGGGCCCGGGTTCACTCCGGGGGCCGTGCCGTCGTTCTTCAGGCCGGCGATCGGAGCGCAGGTCGCCCACTCCAGGGAGCCCTTCGCGAGCGCCTTCTCGGCCACCGCGATCTGCTGGGCGCGGCTGGCCAGGTCGGGGCTGGGCGCGTACACCAGACCGCCGTGGCGCTCCCAGCTGTCCTGGGTGAACTGGAGCCCGCCGTACATGCCGTTGCCGAAGTTGGCGCTCCACTGGCCGCCGGACTCGCACTCGGCGACCCGGTCCCAGGTGGCGGCGTCGGCGGCGGAGGCGGATCCGGTGGCGAGCAGCGGCAGCGCCATGGCGGATCCGGTCACGCCCGCGGCGACGACGAGGGCGGGGGCCTGACGGGGGCGACGGTGTCGTCCGTTCCCGGAACGCATAGGAGCGCCTTTCGCGTGACGGCTGAGACTGCCGCGAAACGTAGCCGCATTCGAACACTCATCACAAGTCGGCGGCCGCACGATCACGCGAAGATCACATTCGTGACGGCACGTCAGTTCACCGCGGGTTCACGGGAGACGTACGGATGGGGAGAACTCCACCGGAAGAGTGCGCAATCCCCGCATGATGAGCCCGCCGCGCCACCGCAGTTCGTCCGGATCGGCGGCAAGTCGCAGGTCCGGAAGCCGAGTCAGCAGGGTGGCCAGCGCCGTCTGCCCTTCGAGGCGGGCGAGCGGCGCGCCCAGGCAGTAGTGGATGCCGTGGCCGTATCCGAGGTGCTGGTTGTCGCGGCGGGCGAGGTCGAGGACGTCCGGCCCGTCGAACCGCTCCGGGTCGCGGTCGGCGGCGGCGAGCACCACGAGCACCGGGTCGCCCGCCGGGATCTCCTGGCCGCCGATGGCCAGGTTCCGGGTGGCGTACCGCCAGGTGGCCATCTCCACGGGCCCGTCGTACCGCAGCAGCTCCTCGATGCCGGTCTCCAGGAGTCCGGTCTCCCCGGCGGCGATCGACTGCTGGAGCCGCTCGCGCTGCTCGGGGTTGCGGAGAAGTGCGTAAAGTCCGTTTCCGACCAAATTTACGGTGGTTTCGAAGCCGGCGAAGAGCAGGATGAAGGCCATGGCGGCGGCCTCGTTCTCGGTGAGGTGCTCGCCGTGGTCGGAGGCCTTGATGAGCCCCGAGATGAGGTCGTCCCCGGGTTCCTCGCGCTTGCGGTGGATCAGCTCGGCGAGGTAGCCGCGCATCTTCTTGACCGACCGGGCGACCCCGCCGCGCGGCCCGCCGCCGTGCCGGATCATCATCCCGGCCCAGTCGCGGAAGTCGTCCTGGTCCTCCTCGGGCACGCCGAGCAGGTCGCAGATGGCGTAGATGGGGAGCGGGAAGGCGAACTCGTGGATGAGGTCCGCGCTCCCCTTCTCCACGAAGGAGTCGATGAGCCGGTCGGTCAGCTCCTGCACGCGCGGCGCGAACTCGGCGACCCGGCGCGGGGTGAAGGCCTTGGAGACGAGCCGCCGCAGCCGGGTGTGGTCCGGCGGGTCGATGTTGAGCAGATGCGTCATCAGCTCGGCCTTGCGCTCGCCCGGGATGCCCGTCTTGCCCTTGGCGTGCGGGGACTCGTCGTGGTGCGCGGGGTTCTTGGAGAGCCGCTGGTCGGCGAGGGCCTGCCGGGCGTCGGCGTACCGGGTCACGAGCCAGGCCTCGACCCCGCTGGGGAGCGTCGTGCGGTGCACGGGCGCGTGGGCGCGGAGCCACGCGTACGCCGGGTACGGATCGCTCGCGAACTCCCAGGTGAAGAGCTCGGGCGCGGGGGGCCGGGCATCGGCCGCGGCGCCGCCGACGGGGCAGGAGGCGGGCGCGGCGACGGGCTCCGGGGCGGGCTCCGGGGCGGGCGCGGAAGAAGGCTCGGGGGTGGGCTCGGAGGTGGGGCCGGTGCCGGGGGTGGTGCTCACCCCCCGACCGTACAGGCAGGCCCGGACGGCGGGGTTGTGGAGATCCTGTGATCACGGAGGGGGGTGGTGCCCTAGATTCGTGCCGGTGGATCCCCAGACGCTCAGAAGCACGTTCGCGGTCGTCGAGAGACGGGCCGAACACGCCGTCACCTTCTTCTACTCGCATCTCTTCTGGCACAACCCGGGCGTCCGCGAACTGTTCCCCGAGGACCTGCGGCCCCAGCGCGACCGGCTGTTCGCCGCGCTGACCCATGTCGTGGCCCATCTGGAGGACCCGGCGCTCGCCGCCTACCTGGGCCGCCTCGGCCGCGACCACCGCAAGTTCCTCGCCTCCCCCGCCCTGTACGCGGCGGTCGGGACGAGCCTGCTGGCCGCTTTCGCGCACGCGGCGGGCCCCGTCTGGACGGTGGAGGCCGAGAAGGCCTGGGCCGAGGCGTACGGGCACGTGGCCGATCTGATGCTGGCGGGCGCCGAGGAGGCGGCCGGGGCCGGGGAGCCGGCCTGGTGGGACACGGACGTCGTCCGGCACGAGCGGTTCGGCGAGGACCTGGCGGTCCTGACCCTGCGGCCCCGGCGGCCCCTGCCGTTCCTGCCCGGCCAGTACGTCAGCGTCAGCTCGCCGCGGGTGCCGCGCGTCTGGCGCACGTACTCCCTCGCGGACGCGCCCCGTGCGGACGGCACGGTGGAGCTCCACGTGAGCCGTATCCGGGGCGGCGCGATGAGCACGGCGCTGGTCGACGCGACGCGGCCGGGCGAGACGCTGCGGCTGAGCGCGCCCGACGGCGGTCTGGTCGCGCGGACGGAGCGGGGCGGTCTCCGCACGTATATATGCGCGGGTACGGGCTGGGCGCCGGTGCGCGCCCTCCTGGCGGAGGCGGCGGAGGCCGAGCCGGAGCTGAAGGGCCGGCTGTTCGTGGTGGCGCGCGCGAAGGAGTACCTGTACGGGCGGCGGGACGCGGAGCGGCTGAAGGAACGTCTCGGCGGGCTCAGCGTCACCTACATCACCTCGGCCCCCGGCCACGGCAAGGACCAGGCGACCGAACGTCTCCTCCAGGCGCTGCGGGCGTGTGTGCACTGGCCTGCCCACGACGTGTACCTGGCCGGTCCGCCCGGCTTCCTCACGGAGGTCGTCGAGGCCCTCGTCGAGCTGGGCACCGACCCGGACCGCATCCACCACGACACGCTGTCCCCGGTGGGCCGCTTCACCGTCCGCCCGAACACCGCGGCCGAACGCCTCCTGGGCCCGCCCCCACCGCTCTGGCACAACCCGGAGGCCCGCGCCCCGCGCGCGCGTGGAGCGGCTTTTCCTACGGCGTGACGCCCTCCGCCGCGCGGATCGCGTCCCGGTACGTGCGGGCCGCCGCGCGCAGGGCGGCCTCCGGGTCCACTCCCCCGGCCTCCGCCCGTACCGCGAGGGCCAGGAGTTCGTAGCCGATGCCCTCGCCGTCCGGTACGGACACGTCGAGGCCCGCCGTCCGGGCCCGGCTGCCGAGCTTCGCCGCGAGGGCCAGCCCCGGCTGGCCGAGCGGCACGCCGTCCGTCACGGACTCCCGCTGCTTCTCGACGGCCTTGGTGCGCAGCCAGTGCTCCCGCACCTCCTCCGGCGTCTCGGCGGTCTCGTCGCCGAAGACGTGCGGGTGGCGGAGGACCAGCTTCTCGACGAGGGTGCCGGCGACGTCGTCCACGGAGAACGGCTCCTCCGCGTCCTCCTCGGCGATCCGGGCGTGGAAGACGACCTGGAGCAGGACGTCCCCCAGCTCCTCGCGCAGCTCGTGCCGGTCGCCGTCCTCGATCGCCTCGACGAGTTCGTACGACTCCTCGATGGCGTACTTGGCGAGCCCCCGGTGCGTCTGCCGCGAGGACCAGGGGCATTCGCGCCGGATGCGGTCCATGATCTGCACGAGGTCGAGCAGCCGGGCGCCGGGCAGGTCGTACGAGCCGGGCAGCAGTTCCAGGTCCGGCATGGTGAGCCGGCCGGAGCCGGCGAGCCTGGCGAGGCCGTCGGTGAGGGCGCGGTCGCCCTCGCCGGAGGGCAGGACGAGGACCGTACGGCCTCCGGCGCAGGCGGCGACGAGCTCCTCGGCGGTGGGCCGCAGGTGCTCGACGGCGACCCCGGCCTCCCGCAGGTACGGCAGCTGGGGGTGGTGCTCGTCGGGGCAGAGCACCCGGTCCGCGGTGCGCAGCGCCTGCCAGGCGGGCCAGGACAGCAGTCCGGGCGCCACACGGTGGCTGGCGGTGAGCAGGACGATGCGGCCGGGGCTCTCAGTTGTCACCCCTCGAACCTACAACGGCTCAGGCACCGGCCGGGACGGCGCCGGGGTCCTGGCTGAGCTGCCGCAGCCAGGGCGCCGTGGTGTCGGTGAGCCGGACCTGTGCGTCGTCCCAGGAGCCGTAGCGCGGGTTCACGTCGATGCCGAGGGACTTGGACGCGGCCGAGAAGACCTCGGTCAGCTTCTTCTGGCCCTCGGGGCTGTCGGTGACGCCCAGCTTGGCGGCGATCTTGTTCATGAGGACGTTGCGGCGGACCAGGTCGTCGATCTGGCCGGGGGCCACGCCCTGCTCCTGGAGGAGGACGGCGGCGAGCTGGTCCTCGCCGCCGCTCTGGCGGACGAAGGCGGTGCGGGTCTGCTGGAGGTCGGCGCGGGTGGCGCTGACGCCGTTGTCCGCGGCGACCTTGTCGACGACCTTGTCGAAGATCATGACGTTGAGCTTGCGGCGGGGCAGGTCGCCGGTGGCCTGCACCAGCTGGGCGGCCTGCGGGGAGCGGTCCTGCGCGGTGCGGACGTCCGCCACCTGTGCCTGGAGGCTGGAGACGTCGATCCGTTCGCCGCCGACGACGGCCGCCGCTCCTGGGTGGGCGTCACTGCCGCAGGCGGTGAGCAGCGGGGCCGCGGCGAGGAGCGCGGCGGTGACGGTGAGCGCGGTGCGGCGGTGCAAAGGAGCCTCCCGGGCGGTCGTGCGTCAGTGGAACGACCTTGCGGTGATCGATGGTAGGGAGTCGCCGGGGCCGGAGCCACTACTTCGGTGCGACTGTTTCCCACAACGACTCACCCGTACGCCGGGTGTCGGTCCGCATCACGTCCTTCTCGTACCCCTCGTGGGTCTCCTTCACCAGGTAGTGGGGGCGGCGCTTCACCTCGTAGTAGATGCGGCCGACGTATTCGCCGATCAGCCCGACCATCACCATCTGCACGCCGGCGAGGGCGGTGACGGCGACGAGGAGGGTGACGTAGCCGGGTGTGTCGACGCCGTTGACCAGCGCGTCCCCGACGATCCAGGCCGCGTAGCCGAGGGCGACGAGGACGAGCAGGAAGCCGAGGTGGACGGCGGCCCTGAGCGGCTTGTTGTTGAAGGAGAGGAGGCCGTCGAGGCCGTAGTTGAGGAGTTTGCCGAAGGTCCACTTGGAGCGGCCCTGCTCGCGGACGGCGTTCTCGTACGAGAAGGTCGTCGTCCGGAAACCGACCCAGGAGAACAGGCCCTTGGAGAAGCGGTTGTACTCGCCGAGGCCGAGGACCGCGTCCACGGTGCGGCGGGACAGGAGCCGGAAGTCGCCGACGCCGTCGACCAGCTCGACGTCGACGAGCCGGTTGATCGCCCGGTAGTAGAGCCGGGCGGTGAGGGTGCGGGTGACGCGGTCGCCCTCGCGGGTGCGGCGGGCGACGACCTGGTCGTACCCCTCGGCGTGCAGGGCGACCATGCGGTGCACGAGTTCGGGCGGGTGCTGGAGGTCGGCGTCCATGATGACGACGGCGTCGCCGGCGGCGTCGCGGAGACCGGCCAGCATCGCCGCCTCCTTGCCGAAGTTACGGCTGAAGGAGACGTAGCGGACGTGTCGGGAGTCGCGCGCGGCGAGCTCCTGGAGGAGTGGGAGCGTCCCGTCCCGGCTTCCGTCGTCCACGTAGACGATCTCGAACTCACCGTCGAGCCTGGCGAGTTCGTCGGTCACGTGGTCGTGGAAACGGGCGAGGACGTCCTCCTCGTTGAAGCACGGGACGACGATCGAGAGCAGCACCCGACCACGACAACGGAGCGCGGTGACCCGGCCGGTCCACCGGAGTGGCGCCGAGACGACCATTGCGTGAACGGGGCGGCCGGGGGGCGGACTTCCGGGCGGGACCGAGGCATATTCGGCATGTCATGCCGAACGCACAGCACCCTCAGCACCACGCTCCGGACGCTCCTGGGAGCCCGGCCCCGGACGCTCCGGGCACCCCCCGCCTCCTCGCCCCCGCGCTCGCCGCGCTGCTCTCCGTGGCCGCCGTCTGCGGTGGGGACGCCGTCGCCCGGGTGTTCCCCTTCGGGCCGCGCCACCGGGCCGTCAACGACCTCGCCAACCAGTTCGTGCCGTTCCACGCGCACCTGTGGGACCTGCTGCACGGCAGGGCGGACGGCGGGCCGCTGCTCGACTGGCAGGCCGGCTGGGGGACGAGCTTCCTCCCCGACTACGGCACCTATCTGTCGAGCCCCCTCGCCCCGCTGGTCGCGCTCTTCCCGCGCGGGGACATCGAGTACGCCGTCTACGCGGTCACCGTCCTCAAGACGGCGCTCGCCGCGGCCGCGATGACCTTCCTGCTGCGCCGTCTCGGCCCCGGGACCTGGTGGTGGGCGTCGGTCCTCGGCGCCTCGTACGCGCTGTGCGGCTGGTCGCTCGCGGAGGGCACGTACAACCCGATGTGGCTGGACGGCCTGATCGCCCTCCCGCTGCTGTGCCTGGTGGGCGAGTGGGTGCGGGAGGGCCGCCGCCCGCTCCTGGGGCCCCTGGTGGTGGCGGTCTGCTGGACGGCGAACTTCTACACCGGGTACATGGCGACGCTCGGCGCGGCCCTGGTCCTCCTCGTCCGTCTTGCGGTGACGGACTCCTTCCGTGTCCGCACGGTCCTGCGGGCGGCGGTGACGACGGGCCTCGGGGTGGGGCTGGCCGCGCCCGTGCTGATCCCGGTCCTCCTCGGCTCGCGCCACGCCCATCCCGGCCTGGTCAGGGAGTTCGACCCGGCGCCGGCCACGGACGTGCTGGCCCGGCTGCTCCCGGTGACGTACAGCTTCTCGACACCGGCGGCCTTCGTCAGCACGGCGGTGCTGCTGCTCGTGGGGACGCTGCTGTTCCGGCGGGACGTGCCCGGCCGGGAGCGGTGGCTGTGGGCGGGGCTGTGCGCGGCGGTGGCGGCCTCGATGCAGTGGGGGCCGACGCATCTGGTGTGGCACGCGTTCGCGACGCCGAACGGCAGCCCGTACCGGCAGACCTTCGTCCTCTCCGGGGTCCTCGTCGTCGCCGCCTGGACGGGCCTCGGCCACGGCCGCCCGGACCGGCGCGCGCTGCTCGGCGGGGCGGCGGTCGTCGCGGCACTGGCGGCGGGGGCGCTCGCGAGCCCCTTCGTCACCTCCTGGGCGCTGCTGCTGACGGGCGTGGGCCTGGCGGCGGTGGCGGGCGCGCTGCTGCTCCCGGCGCGGGGGCGGTACGGGGTGCTCGCCGCGCTCCTCGTCACGGGCACGGTCCTGGGGCAGGCGGCGGCGACGACGGCGTACGCGGACCGGGAGCGGCCGGCCCGGCTCGACGACTACCCGCCGTGGGGCGTGGAGCAGGACCGGCGGGCGGCGGCCCTGGCGGCGGCCGACGGCTGGCCCGCGTACCGCACGGACGCGGGGCTGCCCCGGGTCGCGGGCAACGATCCGCTGCTGCTCGGCGGGCAGGGTGCGGCGTACTACAGCAGCCACACCCCGGCGGTCCTGACGGAGACGCTGACGGCGCTGGGCGGCGGGTGGACCTCACGGGGCCGCAACCTGCTGAGCCTGGACAACCCGGTGACGGACGCGCTGTTCGGGGTGGGGGCGCGGTGGCGGGACGGCGCGGTCGTCCGCACGGACACGTTTCTGCCGCTGGTGACGGTACGGCCGCCGGGCCCGGCCCCGGTGTACGGCCCGTCCCCGTTCCGCAACCAGGAACTCCTGCTGGGGGCCGAGGTCTACGCTCGCCCGCGCGCGGGCGCGTGCCCGGTCGGTACGGAGGTGTTCCTCTGGGCCCCCGAGGCGACGGGCACGGCCCGGCTGGGCGACCGCGGGACGCGCCTGCTGGGCGGCGGCCCGAAGCGCCGGGCGGCCCTGACGTCGCTGGGCGTCCAGCGCGTCCCCGGCCTGAAGCCGGTGCTGCCGGGCCGGGGCGAACTCGGCTGCCTGGACCACGACCGGCTGCGTGCGGCGGTGAAGGCCCTCCGCGCCCGCCCGGCGACGTCGGTCGGGGTCACCTCGAACGGCATCAGCGCCACGTTCCCCCCGGGCGGGGGAACGGCGGTCGTGGCGACCCCGCGCATAGCGGGCTGGCACTGCGAGGGCACGAAGGCGGGCTCGTACGGCGGCCTCCTGGCGGTCCCCCTCACCCCCACCCGAACCGAACTGACCTGCGCCTTCCGCCCCCCGGGCCTAAGAGCGGGCCTGGCAACGGGCGCGCTGTCGGTCCTGCTGCTGACGGGGCTGGCGGCGGCGGGCCGCAGGAGCACGGGGAAGGGACGGGCGGCGCGCCGAGGGCGAACCGACCGGGTGCGGGGACGTGGGGAACGGACGGGCGGCGCGCTCACGGCGAACTGACCGGGCGCGGGAGCCCGGGGAACGGGCGGGCGCCGCGCTCACGGCGAACTGACCGGGCGCGGGAGCGTCAGGAGCGGCGGATCGCCTCGCTGACGGCCGCGCCGGTGGGAGCGACGACGAGCGCCTCCGCCCGGAGGGCCGGCGGCAGATGGCGCCGCTGGTCCTCGTGGAGGATCAGCGCGGCGCCGCCCACGGGCAGGATGACGGCCCCCAGCGTCTCGGCGAGCCGGGCGAGCACGTCGAGCACGGCGCCGTGCGAGAGGTGCGTCGCCGTCAGGGTCGCCGGTACGCCGGCCGCTCCGCCGCGGACGGAGAACTCCGCCGTGCCTCCGTCCTCCGCGCGGAGCAGGACGTCACCGAGGTCCGGCGTCCCCGCCACCACGTACGGCTCGACCAGCCGGCGGAACCGCTCGACGTCCAGCTCCGCGAGCTCGCCGTCCACGAACCGGAAGAGGAACGTCTCCGCGCTCACGGCCCCTCGGCCCCGGAGAACCCGGCGCGCCCCCGCGGGCCTTCGCCGTCCACCGGCGGGCGGTCCGGCACCGCCCGGTCCTCCCGCGAGAGGCGGAAGCGGACTTCGCCGTCCTGTTGTTCGGGCGTCGGGGTGAGGCCGGCCGATCGGGCCACCGCGGCCGAGGCCTCGTGGGCCGGGTGGATGTGAGCCACCACCGTTCGTACGCCGCCCCGCTCCGTCAGTGCCGTCACCAGGCCCCCGGCCGCCTCCCGGGCGATCCCCCGGCCCTGCCACTCCGTGCCGGTCACCCACGCCACCTCCGCGACCCGGCCGCCTTCCGTGAGGGTCGCCTGGACCGTGCCGGTCAGCCGGTCCTCTTCGCGGAGGCGGACCGCCCAGTTGCACCAGACCGTCGCCGGGTCCGGGGAGCCAGCGGTCAACCGCTCGTAGCGGGCCCGCAGTTCGGGTGCGGTGAGGGGCTCGCCGCCGATGAAGACGTGGAGGGCGGGGTCGGAGAGGACCTCCGCCATCTCGTCCGCGTGCGCGACGGTCAGCGGTTCGAGGTCGAGGCGGCGGGTGCGTATCGTCGCCGCCGCCACCCCGGCCGCGTCGTCCACCCCGGCCGTGTCGCCGGTGCCGGTCGCGTCGTCCCTGCCGGCCGCGTCGCTCATGTCTTCCCCGTCGTTCGCGCCGGTCCTCCGCGCAGGCGCCGGTCGGGCCCCAGTGGACCACGGCCTCACGCGCGGAGGTCCCAGACCCCCTGGTTGTTGCTCTTCCCGCCCATCGTGACCTCCCCCGTCGTCCCCTTGCCCGCTCCCGCCGGCTCCCGGTCAGGGAACCCGCCGCCCCAGCCTACGAATCCGCCACCCCACCCGGTGTGCGTGCAGCGCGGACCTCCTTGATCTTCCGCGCACGGAACTCGCTGGGACTCACCCCGTACGCCTCCCGGAACGCCCGGCTGAAGACCGCCGGACCGCTGAACCCCCGCCGCGCGGCGATGGCCTGCACCGGGTGCGCGAGGAGTTCGGGCCGGGCCAGGTCGTCACGGCACCGCTCCAGGCGGCGCCGCCGGATACGGGCCTGGACGGTCTCCCCCTCACCCCTGAAGAGCTGGTGGAGCGTGCGGACGGACAGGTTGTGGTGGGTGGCCACGACGACGGGCGTCAGTTCCGGGTCGCCGAGGTTGTACTCGATGAACGCGTGGATCCGGCGGAGCAGCGTCCGCGCCCGCACCTCGGCCGGCAGCTTCTCCCCGGCGCCCGAGTGCTGGGCGAGACAGGCCGCCGCGAGGTCCACCGCCGTGGCCCCGAGCCGGCTCAGCTCCTCGGGCGCGCACTCCCCGCCGTGCGTGACGAGCGACCGCAGGAAGTCGACGAGCACCGCCCCGATCCCGCTCCGCCCCGACATGCGCCGGGCGAGGACGCCGTCGAGCCGGTCGGTACGCAACGGCAGCGTGTCGCGCGGGAGCTGGAGGATGAGCAGCTGCCCGGGGTCGCCGTCGGAGACGTACCGCGCGTCGGAGGGCCGCGACGTGTCCCAGAAGACGAGGTCCCCGGCCTCGGCCTCGCAGTCGTTGCCGCGCTGGGAGAGCGTCATCGCCCCTCGGGTCACCAGCCCGAGCTGGTACTGCTCGGGGTCGCCGCGCCGGATGAGCGCCGGGGTGCGCTGCGAACGCAGCGGGGAGTACGCGACCTTGGACACCTGGAGCCCGCCGAGGTCGAGCAGGGAGACGTCCGCGGTGAACTCGGCGGGCCGCTCGCTGGTCAGCGCGGTGGGCATGACCTCCCGGGAGATCATGTCCGCGAACCATTCGAACCGCTCCCCGTCGGGCAGGTCGCCCGACGACACCACTGACCACATCGCGCGCTCCCCCGGGGCCTACTTGTTGCCGGTGGCCAGAATGCAGTGACCGGTTCCCGATCGCGACAGGGTTCCCGCACTCTGCGTGGCGCTCGTACAAGTCCGGGGGCCGCGGTCCGCATTCCCCGGCCCGTACCCACGGGCGAAATCGGTTTGCCGTCGGCCGTCGGCGTCGGATAGGAAACCAGCATGCTGAGGGGCGAGAGGGTCGGGCTGCGGGCCCGCCACGACGACGACATCCCGGTTCTGCGGACCGAGCTCTACGACGACGTGGTCAACTCCGCGCGGGCCGAGGGCGGCCCGTGGCGGCCGATCACGCCCGGCTCGCAGGACCGGCGGCTCGTGGTGGACGAGACGAATCAGTCGACCGTCTCGTTCTCCGTGGTCGACCTGGAGAGCGGCGAGCTGGTCGGCAGCGCGAACCTGTGGGGCATCGACACCCACAACCGCTGCGGGCACATCGGCCTCGGGCTGCTGCCGGCCGCGCGCGGCAAGGGGTACGGCACCGACGTGGTGGCGACCCTGTGCCACTACGGTTTCGTCGTACGGGGCCTGCACCGGCTGCAGATCGAGACGCTGGCGGACAACACCGCGATGCTGCGTTCCGCCGAGAGCAACGGCTTCGTCCGCGAGGGCGTGCTGCGGTCCTCGGCGTGGGTGCTGGGCGAGTTCCTGGACGAGGTGCTGCTCGGGCTCCTGGCCGAGGACTGGAAGCCGGACGCGAGGGCCTAGGGGCCTGTCTTTCGGATCATGCCGGGCTCGCGGGGCCTGGCACGCACGCTCGCCGCGTTGTCGTCGGTCGCCAACTCCCCCAGCTACCGCCGGGAGGTGCCCCCACCGCGTTGACTCCCTCCTCCGCCTTGCGATCGCACGCACCAGGCCCCGCTCCCTGATCCGGCCTGATCCAAAAGAAAGGCCCTAGCCGCGATGCCCGCCGAACCTGCCGTACCGCCCGGACCGCCCGGACCCGCCGTACCGCCCGTACCCGCCGCGTCTCCCCCGCCGCCCGTGCCCGCCCCGTCGTCCCGGGTCGAGCTGAGCCCGCTCACCTTCGACGACCAGGACGAGTTCTGCGCGCTGGTGAGGGCCAGTACCGAGCTGCACGGGCCGTGGATGCAACTGCCCACGACGCCGGAGAAGTTCCGCGGCTGGATGGAACGCTTCCGCGACGGCTCGACCCTGGGCTTCCTGGTACGTGTCCGGGAGACCGGCGCGGCCGCCGGCATGGTCAACATCAACTCGATCATCAGGGGCCGCTACCAGGGCGCGTCCCTCGGCTACGCGGCCTTCGCCCCGTCCGCGGGGCGGGGCTACATGACGGAAGGCGTCGCCGCCACGGTGGACCACGCCTTCACCGGCCTGCGGCTCCACCGCCTGGAAGCGAACATCCAGCCGGCCAACGAGGCGTCCCTGTCCCTGGTCCGGCGCCTGGGCTTCCACTACGAGGGCCTGTCGCCCGCGTACCTCTTCATCGACGGCGCCTGGCGCGACCACGAACGCTGGGCCGTCACCGCGCCGTCCCCCTGGACCCCGGACCCTTCCCTTCCCGAGGTCTAGGGCCTGCCGGACGGGCCTCGGTCCGTCGGACGGGCGCGGGCGGGCCCGGGGCGCGGGCCGGTCCGCACGGGGTCAGACGAGGGCGGCGACCAGGCAGGCGAAGGCGCCGATGATGACGGCGACGCGGGCGTAGTGCCAGCGGATCCAGCGGTCCTTCCCCTCCTCCCAGCCCTCGGTCCGGTTCTCGGGGGTCCACGTCTTGTTCCGGTTGTTGATCGGGACGAGCAGCAGGACGGACATGAGCACGCTCAGGAGCAGCAGCGCGCCGGAGGCGACGACGAGGCGGGTGCCGTGGTCGTGCCACCCGAGGGCGGCCCAGACGGCGACGAGGACGAGCGAGCCGATGTACCAGAAGGGCATCACGGCGCCGAGCATCCGGCCCCCGTGGGCGTGACCGAGCTGGCGGCTGTCCCCGGGGAGCGCGTCGAGGATCGGGTTCATGACGAAGGCGACGGAGAACTCCACCCCCACCATGACGCCGACGGCGACGGTGGTGACGACCTGAAGCGTGCTGAGCATGACTGACCCCCGAGATCTAGTGGCGCTAGCTGTTGAGGCAACGCTAGTACTACTGCCGCTTGATTGTCTAGCGGTGCTAGCATCGAGTCATGTCGGTACAGGAACGCAAGCAGCGCGAACGGGCGGACCGCGAGCGCCTCATCGTGGCGACGGCCCGTGAACTCGCCGAACTGCACGGCTGGGACGCGGTCACCACCCGCCGCCTCGCCGAGCGCATCGAGTACAGCCAGCCCGTCCTCTACAGCCACTTCCGCGGCAAGCGCGAGATCATCGGCGCGGTCGCCCTCCAGGGCGCCACCGAGATGGCCCGGGCGGTACGGGCCGCGACCGCCGCCGCGGACGGCCCGCGCGAACGGGTCGCCGCACTCGCCCGCACCTACCTCGACTTCGCCGCGCGCAACCCCGCCGTCTACGACGCCCTCTTCCAGCTCGACGGCGGCCTCGCCTACGCGCGGGAGGACACCCCTGCCCCCCTCAAGGACGCCTTCGCCGCCCTGATGGAGGCCCTCGACGGGGCCGCCGGGGAGGGCGTCCACCCGGGACTGTTCACCGAGACCTTCTGGGCGGCCCTGCACGGGATCGCGACCCTCACCCGAGCCGGCCGGCTCCCCCCGGAGGACACCGAACAGCGCCTGGAACTCCTCGTCGACCGCCTCGCCGTCACCTGAGGCAAAGACCTACCCCCAGGAAGCTCCCTCCGCTGCCGCGAACGCCTCCCTGAGGCGGCTCAGGAGTGCCCCCGACGCCGGGGCCGTCGGGCCGTCCGTGCGCCAGGCCAGGGCGATACGGGCCCGGGGCTGCGGGTCCTCGAAGCGCAGGACCCGCAGCCCGAGACCCTCCGCCACACCGTCCGCGAGCCTCGGCACCGCCGCCACCCCCAGGCCTCGCGCGGCGAGCTGCGCGAGAAGGCGCGGGTCGGCCGCCTCGAAGACCACCCGGGGCCGGAACCCGGCGCGGGCGCAGGACCGTTCGAGCACCCCGCGCGTCCCCGTCCCGCGCGGCAGGCAGATCAGCGGAAGACCGCGGAGCGCCGCGACACCGATCACCCCTCCGGAGTCCCGCGCCAGCGGGTCCTCCGCCGCCACGGCGGCCACCAGCGGCTCGTCGATCAGGACGTGCAGCGAGACGCCCGCCGGAGGCTCGTCGTCGGGGAGGCCGACGAGGGCGATGTCCAGCTCACCGTTCTGGAGCGCCGCGAGCATCCGCTCGGACGCCGCCTCCGTCAACGTGACCTCGATGCGCGGGTGACGGCGGTGGAAGTCGGCGAGCACGGCGGCCAGATCGAAGGCGTGGGCCGGGACGGCGGAGACCGCCACGCCCGCCGCCACCCCGATCGTCACCCGCCCGCGCAGGAGTCCGCCGAACTCGTCCGCCACCTGCCGTACGCCTTCGACGGCGGCCAGCGCGGCCCGCGCGTACGGCAGCAGGGCCTCCCCCACCTCCGTCGGCGTCACCGTCCCGCCGGAGCGGTCCAGGAGCCGCTGGCCCAGCTCCCGTTCCAGTTGCCGGATCTGGGCGCTGACGCCCGGCTGCGCCAGGTGCAGCCGGGCCGCCGCGCGCGTGAAGCCGGCCTCCTCCACCACCGCGACGAAGTACCGCAACTGCCGAAGCTCCATAACCACTGATTCTAGGAAACAGAACAACTGGCTCTTGGACTTATGACCCCGGCCGCGACCACCCTGGACACATGGGACACACCACACGCACCCCGGAGTCGTTGACGGAGTCGATCGCGGCCGAACGCCGCGAACTGGCCGACCTGCTGGACGCCCTGCCCGCCGAGGCGTGGGACGCGCCCACCCTGTGCGGGGACTGGCGGGTGCGGGAGGTCGCGGCCCATATGTCGCTGGGGTTCCGGTACTCCCTGCCGAAGGTCGCCCTGGAGCTCCTCCGGGCGGGCGGGCGGCTGCACCGGATGACGGACCGGTGCGCGCGCAGGGACGCGGCGTCGCTCCCGCCGCGCGCGCTCGCCGCCGCGCTCCGGGACAACGCCCTTCACCCGTGGACGCCGCCGGTCGGGGGCCGGGTGGCGGCCCTCGGGCACGACGTCGTCCACGGTCTCGACATCTCGGTCGCCCTGGACCTCGGCCGCCGGGTCCCGGAGGACCGGATCCGGGTCCTCCTCGACGCGGTCGACCGGCGCACGGTCCGCTTCTTCGGCGCGCACCTCGACGGCGTACGGCTCGAAGCGACCGACACCGACTGGTCCTTCGGCACCGGGTCCCCGCTCACGGGCACCGGCCAGGACCTGCTGCTCCTCGCGTACGGCAGGAGGCTCCCGGCGGGCCGGACGAACGGCGAGCACGCGGGACGGTTCAGCGGGTGAGGGCCGGGCGGCGACCGGGTGCCGGGGCGCTCGGATCAGGGCACCCGAAGCCCGCGGAAAGTTTTCCGGAGCAGGTCGCAACCTCGGGGGGCGACGCACGTCTGGTGGTGTGAAGGCGCCCTTCAGCTGATCCACCAGACCGTGTTTCCGTCCCACTCTTCGGGAGATCCCATGTCCGTCCACTCCAAGCGGAACGTCCGCCGCCCCCGGATCCTGGGCGTCGTCGCCGGTGCCGCGCTGCTCCTCGGCGGCGGTTTCGCCGCGCAGGCCGTCGCCGACTCCGGCGCGAAGCCCGCCCCGGCCCCCGCACCCGTCCCGGCCACCGCGCCCGACGCCGCCCCGGCCGTGGCGAAGCCGGGTGCGGCGACGCCCGCGCCCGCGCCGGCCGTGGCGAAGCCCGGTACCGCCGTGCCCGCGCCGAAGCCCGCCCCCGCGAAGGGGACCGCGGCGCCCGTCTCCACCGCCACCCCCGCCCCGGTGCCCGCCCCGGCCGAGGCCGCGCCCCGGGTGATCTCGCCCGGCACCGGCGCCGGGAAGTAACGGCGAGCGGTAACGCCACCGGGGTGGCGGGACGGGCCCGGTCCCGTCCCGCCACCCCTCCCGCGACGGAACGACCGAGGACGTGCAGGTGTCGTACGCCATATCCAGCCCCCGCCCCCGCCCCGGCCCCGCGCCGTCGGCCTGGTGGTCGCGGCTGCTCGCCCGGGTGTCCCGGGCGGCCGACGAGGCGCCGGTACGGGGGCGGGAGCGCGGGCGCCGTCTCCGGGCGGTCGGACCGTCGTACGCGGACGAGGTGGCGCACGGCCCCGGGTCGCCGTCGCGCCACGAGCCGCCGCCGACCCTCACCGAGCTGTACCTGGCGCGGCGGCTCGACATGGTGCGGCTCGCGCTGTTCCTGGTGGACGACCTGCACACGGCGGAGGACGTGGTCCAGGACGCGTTCGCCGCGCTGTGCCGCACGCACGGCACGTCGCTCGGGGGGCTCGACGACCCGGGGGCGTACCTGCACACCGCCGTGGTGAACGCCGCCCGTTCCGTACTGCGCCGGCGCCGCACCGCGCGCGCGTACATCCCGCCGCACCCGGGAGTGGGGGCGCCGGTCGACGAGGGGCTGCTGCTCGCGGAGGAGCACCGGCACGTGCTCGACGCCCTCGCGCAGCTGACCCGGCGGCAGCGCGAGGTGCTCGTGCTGCGTTACTGGTCGGAGCTGACCGAGGCACAGATCGCGCGGACGCTGGGACTCTCGTGCGGCACGGTCAAGTCGACCGCGAGCCGGGCGCTCGACGCGCTGGAGAAGAAGCTGGAGGCGGGCCGATGAGACCGCAGACACCGTCCGCCGGGGACCACGGCTCCCCCGTCGAGGAGCGGCTGCGCGCCGCGCTGGCCGCGCGCGCGGCCCTCGTCACGTACCGCGAACTGCGCCGCGACGAGCCGCCGCAGGGGCGCGCCTGGGGAACGCGCCGGGTCCGGGGACTCGCCTTCGCGGGCCTCGGGGCGGCGGCGGCCGTGGCCGCGGCGTACCTGCTGGGGTCGTCCCCCGGCGGTGCGCTGAACCCGGCTCCGGAACCGCCCGCCCGCCCGCCGGGCGTGGTCATCCACCCGAAGCCCGAGACGACCCCCCTCCCGACCCCGGGCCCGGTCGGCCCGTCGGTGAAGACGGACGCCGCCCCGTCGCGTTAGGGCCTGTCGTACTGCGGGGGCGGCCACGGGGCCCGTTCCCGGGGCCGGTTGTCGTACCCCCTCCGTACGCTCGGGCCATGAGCGTCTCCCTCTACTACTCCGCGGACCGGGCGTTGCCGCTGTCGGCCGCCGAGACGGCCGCCGTCGAGAGCATCGTCGCCGCGCACATCTCGTCGTTCCCGTACGAGGACACCGAAAGCCTCTCGCTGTACGAGAACGACGGCAGCGAGCCCGGCCGGATCCTGGCCGGGTCGACGAAGCTGCCGCTGGATCCCGGGCGGTTGATGCCGGTGATGATCCACGTCCTGGACTCCGTCAGCGACCTGCGCCGCGCGCTGCCGGGCGCGGAGTGGCACGTCCACATGGACGACCTCGACGTCCCCTGGGACGCGTCCGAGGGCTACGGCTTCCCGGGCATGCGCGACCCGGCCCTCGCGGCGGAACTGGACCGCGCGTCGGAGTGGGACCCGGATTCGGCGTGACGTCACCGGCCGTTCGGGATCAGGTGTCGTACTCGCCGTCCCAGGGAGCGGAGAAACCGAGCCCGTCGGGGTAGAGCTCGACCCACACGTCGGGCACCTCCTCACCCTCTTCGTTCTCGCGGCCCTCCACGACCAGGCCGAACCGCACTCCCTCGTATTCCAAGGTGAACGGCGCGACGGCGATGTCCTGGTACTGCCGCTCCGGCAGCGCGTCCAGCCATGCGTCGAGGAGCCGGGTCGCGGCGTCGACGACGCTTCTCTCGCCGTCCGCCGTCGTGCCGGTGAACTCGATGCGCGAGTCCAGGTGCCGGCCCGCCCCGTCGAACCGGTGGAGCACCGCGCACCAACGCCTGTGCTTCTCCCAGTCGCCACCGGTCCAGCCCTCCGAGAAGGCCCCGGTGACCGAGGCGAAGAACTGGCCGCCGCTCCACCGCCCGATGGTGCTCGTGCGGTAGTCGGGCTCGTGCTTGATCGGAATGACCTCGGGGACGCTCATGGCCGAACCGTAGGCGTCACCTCTGACAACGGCCCTCCGTCGGCCGGAGGGGCCCCGGGAACGGAGGAAGGGCCGGAACCCTGGGGTTCCGGCCCTTCCTCTACTGGTTCTCGCGCGCGATTACTTCGCGGCGACCTCTTCCAGGCAGAGGACGAACTTGTCCGAGTCCAGCTGCTGCGCCAGCGCGGAGAGCTGGTCGCCGCACTGGTTCACGTCGAAGGTGTTGTCGATGACCTTGACGACCTTGAACAGGTCCGCCTTGCCGGAGGAGCAGTCCGTCGTGTCGACCTTCGGGTCGTTGTCGGGACCGGTCACGGTCACGCACTCGCCGGCCTTGGCGTGGACCGGGGCGTCGCCGGTCAGGTAGGGCAGGCCCAGCTTCACGGCCACGGCCAGGACGATCGCGATGACGACTCCGCCGACCTTCTTCAGGAGGGCGCTGCCCTTCTTCGCGGGAGCGGCGGGCTGCTCGGGGGTGAAGGGCGCGGAAGGCGTCGTCATGAGGGATTCCTTGGGGACGCGGACATGATCAGACGCGAACGTTACATGTGCCAAAACAGGCAAAAAGGATCAGGAAGATCCACTTCTCGATCAGATGCCGAGTCGTGACCCTGGCATCACGTCAGGAACGCGGCCCCAGCTGCCTCTGGTGCTCCAGAACCCGCCTCAACTCCACCGGAAGCGGGTGATACGGGCCATACGCGCGCTCCGCGTCGAACAGGAGCCGCTGGAGCTGGTCCTGCCCCTCCCCGTGCTCGCCCGTCGCCACGAGCAGCAGCCCCACCCGCTGCCGGATGTCGAAGGCGCGGGCCGGATCCCCGTCCCGCTCGAAGTACGGCAGCACCGCGCGGAACTCCGCCAGCGCCTCCGCCGTCTCCCCCAGCTGCTCCAGACACAACGCCGCGTCATAACGGAATTGAAGAACCTGCGGATCCGCCGGGCCCGCCTCCGCCTCACGGTCCGCCGCCAGCCGCCGCAGTTCCGGCAGCGCGCGCCCGTACCGGCCGTCGTCCATCAGCGTCGACGCGTACTGCTTGCGCAGGATGCGGACGACCGGCGACCGTTCCCCGTGCTCCGCCTCGGCCGTGGGCAGGATGCCGCCGAGGATGTCCACGGCCTGGGTCAGCGAGCCCTCCCCCAGCAGCCGCTTCACCTCGTCGACGGCGGCCGCCACATCGGTGGCACCCGGGGGGTGCGGGGCTGCGGCCGTCGGCGTCTGCGTCTGCGCCGGCGCCGGTACCTGCGTCCACGCCGGAGGTGCCTGAGCCGGCACCGGGCCCGCCTGCGACCCGTACGCCCTCGGGTCCGCCGGTGCGACGGCCCGCGAGTTCGGGGGCGCCTGCGGCGCACGCGCCGTCGGCCGGTCCGGCCACGGCGCGTGCGGGCGGAGGAACGGCCGGGTCGGGTCCATCGGCCCCACCGGGGCCCCGCGCGCGGGCAGCAGCGGCGCCAGGTGCTCGTACACCTCGTGCGCGCCGGACGGCCGTTCCCTCGGGTCCTTGGCCAACAGACGCAGGACCAGCGCTTCGAGGACCTCCGGGACCTCGGGCCGCAGCCGGCGGAGCGGCAGGGGCGGCTCGTACAGATGGCGGTGGAGCACGCCCAGCGCGGTGGACCCGGCGAACGGCACGTTCCCGCTGAGGAGTTCGTGCAGGAGGACGCCGAGCGCGTACAGGTCGGTGGACGGGCCCACGGCGCCGCCCATGGCCTGCTCGGGCGCCATGTAGGCCGGGCTGCCGATGGGGGAACCGGTGTGGGTGAGGCGGGTGGTGTCGGAGTCGAGGACGGAGGCGACACCGAGGTCGAGGACGACGACCGCGCCGTCGTGCCGGACCACCACGTTCCGCGGCTTGAGGTCCCGGTGCACGATCGGCACCGCGTGCACGGCGGCCAGCACCCCGCACAGCTGGGCGGCGACGCAGACCGCCCACTCCCACGGGTACGGATCGTGCTCGGCGAGGTGGTCGGCGAGGTCCGCGCCCTCCACGTACTGCATGACGAGGTACAGGTCCTCGCCCTCGCTGCCCGCGTCGTGCACGGTGACCAGTCCGGGATGACCGACCTGCGCGGTCACCCGGCACTCCCGCACGAAGCGGCGCCGCAGCTCGTCGGCGGCGGTCTCCGGGCCGGACAGGGTGGCCGGGCGGAGCAGCTTCACCGCGACCCGGCGGTCGAGCCGTCCGTCGTAGGCCGTCCAGACCTGGCCCATGCCGCCCTGCCCGATGAGGTTGGCCAGCTCGTAACGGCCGCCGATGACCCGGCCGTTCACTTCTCCCCCTCCTTGCGGAGGAGATCGCTCAGCTCGTCGAGTTCGGCCCGGACCTGGTCGATGCGGGGCGGATGCGGGGGCAGGGGCGCCTGGTTCGCGGGGACCGTGCCCTGCGTCCCGGGCAGCGGGCCGTGGTTCGCGGGGAGCGGCGGGGCGCAGGTGTACGGGTTGGGGGCGCCGTCGAGGTCCGGTCGCGGGGCGACGGCGGGCGGGGTGCCCGGCGTGCCCGGCGCGTAGACGTGCCCCATCGGGAGGTACGGCGGCGGGGGCGGGGCCATGACCACGATCGGCGCCGGCTGGTGGTGGCGGATGTCGACCACCAGGAAGTAGCCGGTCACCAGGGCCATCTGGACGAGCAGGACCACCATGCCGGCGTTGTTCATCCAGGTGCCCGCGAACCGCTCCTCCAGCGGCACCACGCAGCCGATGTTCAGGACCAGTTGGGCCCAGAAGAGCGCCCAGTCGCGCCCCGAGCGGCGCATGATCGCGATCCGGAGCATGGCGACCCACGCGAGGAAGCCCAGGGACAGCAGGACCAGGACCGTGATCAGCACACGGACCGTGATCGTGGCCGCCGAAGGGCCGCCCGCACGCGCGGGCGTGGGTGCCCCGGTGGGCGTGGGTGCGGGTGTGGGCACCTGACCGTACATGCGAACGCTCCCCCAGAACGGATGATCACCCGATGATCCGGCTATGAGGGTATGCCGGTCTTCACTCCGGCTCCACACTTCCGTCGGCGAGACCGTCGTACAGCCCCTGCACCAGCTGTTCGCCGAGCCGCGACGCCAGTCGCAGCGCCTCCTCGAACTCCGCGAGCGACTTGAAGTGGGCGCCGTGGCGGCGCTGGTCCGTGAGGGGCAGCCGGGGCAGCTGGAGGCGTCGCACGTCGAGCCGGGTCGCGGTCGAGGCGAAGCTGCTCGCCTGCCGGTTGTTGGCGGTGCCCCGCAGGAAGCCGGCGAGGAACCAGGGGTCGAGGGCGGCCGGGGCTGGACGCAGCAGCTGGAGGTTCCGCCCGAGGGCGGCGCCGGCCGTGGCGGCGTCCACCACCCGGGCGACGGAGCCGCCGCCGAGGACGGGGACGACGACGTCGCCCTCGGCGACGAGGACCGGCTCCTCGGCGGGGGCGCCGGCCGGCAGGGTGCCGGAGGGCGCGCCGCCGGACAGGACGTCGTGCTCGGTGAGGACCGGGACGACGGTGTCCCCGGCCGGTGCGGTGCCCGAGCCGCCGGTACGGAGCTGGAGGGCGCCGGTGCGGGCGAGTTCGCCGACGGTCGTGAGGGGGCGGGGCCCGGGGCGCGCGGGGACCGGGGTCGGAGCGAGGCCCTGGGTGCGGCGCAGGGACTCGTCCAGGCGGTCGCGCACGGCGGCGAGTTCGGGTGCGGTGCCGCCGGCGGCGGGGGCCGTGAGGTAGCGGGCGGGCGCGAGGTCGACCTCGTCGTCGAGGAGTTCGACGACGGGGACGGCGCGGGCCACGGACTCGTCCCCGCCGCGGCCCGCCCAGGCGTCGAGCACCGTGTTCCGCAGGGCGGTCCAGGGGAGCTTGTCGCGGCCGGCGTCGGGGACGAGCCCGGCGGTGTCCACGAACAGGGTCTCCGCCGGGGGCCGCTGGTCGGCGCCCGGCCGGACGAGGACCCAGAGGTGGAGCGGGATGCCGTACGGGGGCGCGGCCCCGGCGGGCAGGGCCACGACCGCGCGGAGCGCGCCGCGGCGCAGCAGGTCGGCGCGGATGCGGCGGCCGGAGCGGCGGGAGGCCACGGCGGGCGGCATGAGGAGGACGGCGGTGCCGCCGTCGCGGAGGCGCGCGAGGGCGTGCTGCACCCAGGCCAGCTCGGATTCCGTGCGGGCCGGGAAGCCGTACTCCCAGCGGGGGTCGTAGGCGAGTTCGTCGTGGCCCCAGGTCCGTTCGTTGAACGGGGGGTGGCAGAGGACCGCGTCGGCCACGAGGGCGGGGAAGGCGTCGGCTCGGAGGGTGTCGGCGGCGGCGGCCCGGATGTCGGCGTCGCCGTGGAGGGCGAGCCGGAGGGCGGAGAGGGCGGCCAGGTCGCGGTCGGTGTCCTGGGCGTAGAGCGCGGTGGGGTACGGGACGGCGCGGAGCAGGCCGCCGGTGCCGGAGGCGGGGTCGAGGACGGTGGCGGGGGGCCGGCCCTCGGGTGCGGCGGCGACGGCGAGGGCCGCCATCAGCTCGGCGAGCGGGGGCGGGGTCAGCGTGTACTGGCGCGGGTTGGCGTCCAGGTGGCGGCCGAGCAGGAACTCGAAGGCCTGGCGGGCGCCGCCCAGCTCGACGGCGAGCTCGACGGCGGCGCGGAGCAGGGGGACGGCGGTGGCCGTCTCGGCCGGGGTGGGGGTGTGCACGGCTCTCGGTGCGCCGAAGCGGACGGTGAGCACCTCTTCGAAGACGTCGGGCAGGACTTCGGCGAGGCGGGCGTCGGGCAGGGCGGCCAGTTCGGTCCAGGCGCCGGGGCGCGCGCGGAGGAGGAGCAGGACGCAGCCGGCCTGTACGAGGCCGGCGACGGTGCCTGCGGGGTGGCCGGCGAGCTGTTGCCAGACACGCTCGCGGAGCGGGACCTCGGCGAGTTTCCCCTGGTCGCGGAGCCATCGCTCGACGTCGGTGAGGGAGAAGGACGGGCTGGTCTCGGTCCCGCCGACGGGCTTGGGGAAGTCGGCGTGGCGGCGGCGCCAGTTACTGACGGCGGCCCTGCCGACGCCCGCGAGCCGGGCGATGCCGGCGGCGGTGACCTCTGTCGTGCTCTCTTCGGGCACCTGTCCGTCTCCCCTCGTACGTGTGTGAACACAGCGAGCATAGCGCCCGCACCCGTTCACGGCGTGAGCGAATCCATTTCCTGTGAACCCTGTTGACTCGGTTCACAGGTTCTGCTGTGATTACTCCATCGGAACACGAAGTCCCCACAGCGCCACGGAAGGTGCCACAGCCATGTCTCAGCAGCAGCAGCGCAACTGGTTCGCCCGCCACAAGGTCCTCACCGCCGCCGGCGCGGTCGTCGCGGTCATCGCCATCGGCGCGGCGATGGGCGGGGGCGGCGACGGCGGCTCCCCCAAGGCGGGCGACAAGAAGGAGCAGCCCGCGAAGCAGGGCGGCGACAAGAAGGCCCCCGAGTCCAAGGCCCCCGCCGGGAAGAAGGTCGTCACGATCGACGGCGACGGCGACTTCGAGGTGGGCACGGACGCCAAGCCCGGCCTCTACCGCTCCACGGGCAACAAGGACGCGGGGTGCTATTGGGAGCGCGCCAAGAACGCCTCCGGGGACACGGACTCGATCCTGGCCAACGACAACGTGACGGGCACGGGCTACGTCGAGATCAAGGCCACGGACAAGCTCTTCAAGTCCTCCGGCTGCGGGAAGTGGGAGGCCGTCGACGCCAAGGCGACGGGCACCCCCAAGGCCACGCTCAAGGGCGACGGAGGCATGTTCAAGGTGGGCGTCGACATCGCCCCCGGCACGTACAAGTCGACGGGGAACAAGGACGCGGAGTGCTACTGGGAGCGGTCGAAGGACGCGAGCCACAGCACGGACGCGATCCTCGCCAACGACAACGTCACGGGCACGGCCATCGTGAAGGTCACCGCCTCGGACGGCTACTTCAAGTCCTCGGGCTGCGGCGACTGGACGAAGACGGCCTGACCCGAAGGCCCGAGCGGCCTGAGCAGCCCGACCGGCCCGACTGGCACGACCGGCCTGAGCAGCCCGACCGGTCCGAGCCGGGAAGGTACGGCCCGGCCCGGAAGGCCCTGGGCCGGAGACGACCGGAGGCCGCGGCCCGGAAGGGCAGCGGCCTCGGCGGCGGGCGTCCGGACCACCGGTCCGCTACGGGACCAGGCGGTGCCGGACCCAGACGTTGGGCTCGACGTAGACCGCGTAGCCACGAGTGGCCTCGCAGTGGACGGGGACGAGGGCGCCCTCGACCTCCACCGGACCGTCGGTGTCGAAGGGAAGACCGGTCCACTTCCGCCACTGCTCGACGGAGCCGGCGACGGTCATCGACGCCGGGGCCACCGCCTCGACCACACCGCCCGCGCGCACATGGACACGGAGCCACGCGTCGTGCGGCAGGCCGTCGGCCTCACGGGTGCGGAAGGCGTACTCGTGGATGGAGGCCTCGGCCTCCAGGTGCTTGCCGTTGGGGCGGACCGGGGCGACCAGCTCGGAGAAACCGTGCGCGGCGACGTTCTCCCGCATCGCGGCCAGCATCCGGTGCGAGATGCCCTGGCCGAGGGCGCTCGTGTCGACGGTGATCTCGATCGCGCTGACCGTGTCGGCCTCCCGGCCGTGCTTCAGGTCCGAGAACGCCCAGAGCAGGACCTCGTCCCAGCCGCGGGCCGGCAGCTCACGGCGGCCGTCCACGTCCAGGCGGAAGGGCACGCTGAAACCACGCGCGACGACCTTGCCCTCGGCGTCGGTGGCGACGAGGACGTACTCCGGCAGCTGACGGACGATCTGCCCGATGTTCGCCCAGCCCACCGGGTCGTACATCATGAACTCGGGCCAGAGGTCGCGCATACCCCACATCGGCCCTTCCAGTTCGGGGCGCTCGGCAAGGGTCGTGATGTTCAGGTCCATGACGGCAGGCTAAAGATCGTTTTCCGGTTGCTCAAACGTTTTTTCGGATAGGTCGGCACCTTACGGAAGTTTCTGCTGCGGGCATCCGGCGAGGACCTTCTTCATCGCGTCCCGCTCCCCGCCCGTCACCCACACGCCGTACTTCTTCTTCACCGCGACCTGCCGGGCCACATAGGTGCAGCGGTACGCCCGGTTCGGCGGCAGCCAGGTCGCCGCGTCCCCGTCGGACTTGCGGCGGTTCGTGGCCGCGTCGACGGCGAGCAGGTTGAGCGGGTCGTTGGCGAAGCGGCGGCGGGTCTCCCCGTCCCACTTCTGCGCGCCCTTCTGCCAGGCGTCGGAGAGCGCCACGACATGGTCGATGTCGACCTTGCTGCGCCCCCGGACGTAGGAGACGGTGGTCCCGGTGTACGGGTCGTCGGTGAGGGTTCCCGAGGCGACCTTGCAGTGGCCGTCCGTGAACCGGACGCCGGCCAGATCGCGTTTGAGTATGTCGTCACGGGTGCCGCAGCCGTTGCCGTCGACGTCCACCCAGGCGCGGCCGAACTTCTCCCGCTCGTACCCCGTCTTCGGTGCGCGGCCCTTGACGGTGAGCGTGTCCACGGCGGCGAGGGCGGTACCGCGCGCGGCGGGCTTCCCGGCGGATCCGCCACCGGACTCCGGGGTGTCAGCTCCGGGCGAGCAGGCGGTGGTTACGAGTGCGGCGACGGCAAGTGCCGAGGCGGCCAGGGTCCTTCGATACGTCAGCACCCTGGAATCCTAGGCCGGACGGCGACGGGCCCTTCGTACCCTTGGTCCCGAAACGGACGGGTCCAAGGCCCCGCCGGGCGGGCGCGAGGAGGCGCCGGGGTTCCGGCCCGCCGACCCTCCCGGCCCCGCCGGGGTTCCGCCCCACCCCCTCCCCGCCTCACACCTTGCCGATCCCGAGGGTGTTCTCGGAGGGCAGCAGACCCGAGCCGATCGCGGCCAGCCAGGGGCCGCCGAGCAGGTCGGCGAGCCGGGCGGCGCCGTCGGAACCGAGGGCGTCCCAGGGGGCGGCGGCCAGTTCGTCCGTACGCCGCTCGACCTCGGCGCGCAGGGCGCGGCCCTCCTCGGTGGCGGCCCCCGACGCGTCCAGGAGCCCACGGGCGGTCAGCCGCGCGCGGGCGCCGGACCAGTCGGCGGCGCTCCAGCCCCGGCTCTCGAAGACGGGCTCGGGCGCGGCGCCGATCGCCGCGAACGAGACGAGCGCCTCGACCGGGTCGAGCCCGGCGGCCAGCAGGGCGACGAGGTGCCCGTCGCCCCGGTGCTCACGGAGCACCGTCGCGGCCTGCCAGAGGACGAGGTGCGGGGCCTCTGGCCAGGGCAGCTCGGCGTTGGCCGCGGCGAGCGGACGCCCCGCGGCGCCGCCGGTCCCGGCCGCCTCGCTCACCCCCGCCACCCCCACGGCCTCCGCCGCGCGCCGTGCGAGACCCGCCGCCTCGGCGAGGCCGGGGCCCGTCACGGCCTCCTCGCCGAGGACCGTTCGGTAGGTGCGGTCCACGGCCCGGAGGCGGGCGGCGAGCACCTCGGCCGGAGCGGCGGTCTCCCAGGCGGCGGGGACGTACCGGGCGACCATGCCGGGGCTGAAGCTGTAGAAGGCGGAGGCCACCCGGACCGGGCCCGCCGCACCGAGCGGCGCGGCGCGCCAGGCGAAGTAGGAGGGCCAGCGTTCGGCGGTGTCGTAGCCGAGCGCGGCGGCCTCGTCGAAGGCCTCGGGGGCGTAGTAGAGCAGGGCGTGCAGCGGTTCGAGCAGGTGCCACATCTGGCGTACGCGTCCGGATTCCACGGCGTTCTCCCTCACGATCGGCCCGCCCAGCATCTTGTCACTGACAAGATTGCGCTCCGCCCGCCAACTTGTCAATGACTAGATCAGGGCTAGGCTGCTGCCATGACGAGCCGGAGCACCTACCACCACGGCGACCTGCGGCGGGCCGTCCTCGACGCCGCCCTCGACGTCATCGCCGCCGAAGGACCGGGGGCGCTGAGCCTCCGCGACCTCGCCCGCCGCGCCGGCGTCTCCCACGCCGCGCCCGCCCACCACTTCAAGGACCGCACCGGACTCCTCACAGCCGTCGCCGCCGAGGGGTACCGGCTCCTCGCCGAGGCCCTCGCCGGCGTCCCCGAGCTGCGCGAACGCGGCGTGCGGTACGTGCGCTTCGCGACCGGGCACCCGGCCCACTTCCAGGTCATGTTCCAGCCGGAGCTGCTGCGCGCCGACGACCCCGACCTGGCCGCCGCGAAGGAGGCCGCCTCCGTCGAACTCCGTACGGGCGTCGCCGAGCTGCACCACTCCCCCGACCCCCGTACGGCCGGCATCGCCGCCTGGTCCCTCGCCCACGGCTTCGCGACGCTGCTCCTGGGCCACAACCTGGACGAACCGCTCGGGGGCCGGGAACCGGGCGAGATGTTCCGCTCGCTGACGGGCCTGATGTTCGGGCCGGAGCCGGGCGGCGCGGAGCCCGTGGACACGCAGCCGGGCGGCGCGGAGCCCGCAGACGCGGAGCCCGGCGGCACGGAGCCCGCGGCCCCGAAGCCCGGCGACGCGGAGCCCGTCGCCCCGGAAGCCGTCGACGCGGAGCCCGTAGCCCCGGAAGCCCTCTCACGTACGGAGCGGCGCAGCGCATGAGCAGCCACCCGCACCACCCTCCCCGCTCACACCACCCCCTCCGCGTCCTCCTCCCCCTCCTCGCCCTCGCCGCCGCGACCACCCTCACCGCCTGCGGCACCGATGCCGGGGCCCACGCGCGCGGGGCGCCCGCCGACGGCTCCTGGCGCGGCGCCTGGGCCGCCTCGCCGCAGCCCCCGGGCCCCGGCAACTGGTCCCAGCAGGGCTTCACGGACCACACCCTGCGCCAGACCGTCCGGGTCACCGCCGGCGGGACGCGGCTCCGTATCGAGCTGAGCAACCGTTACGGCACGACCCCGCTGCACCTCACCGGTGCCACCGTCGCCCGCGCGACGGCCCCCACTCCCACAGGCACGGCAGGCCCCGGCTCCGTCGAGCCCGGCTCCGTCGAGCCCGGCTCCGTCCGCCGGCTGACCTTCGGTCCCGGCGGGGACACCGCGGCCACCGTCCCACGGGGCGGCACCGTCCTCAGCGAGGCCGCCGACCTCCCCGTCGCGCCCTTCGCGCGGGTGACGGTCACCCTTCACCTGGCCGGGCCCACCGGCCCCGCCACCTCCCACCTACTCGCCACCGCCACCAGCCACCGCGCGAAGGGCGACCGCCTCGCCGACACGGACGGCTCGGCGTTCACCGAGCACGGCACGTCCTGGTACTACCTCTCCGGGATCGAGGTCTCGGGCGGCGCCCGTGCGGAACGCCCGGGCGCCGTCGTCACCTTCGGCGACTCCCTCACCGACGGGGCCGGCGCCACCACGGACGCCGACAACCGCTACCCCGACGAACTCGCCGAGCGCCTCGCCGCCGCCGGCCGCCCCCGCGCCGTCCTCAACCACGGCATCGGCGGCAACAGGGTCGTCCGCGACGGCGGCGTCTTCGGCGAACAGGCCCTCGACCGCTTCGCGCCGGACGTCCTCGCCGAGCGCGGCGTCAGCACCGTCCTCGTCCTCGAAGGCATCAACGACCTCGGCGGCCGGCGCCACGCCGACGTCACCGTCGACGAGCTGATCGAGGGCCACCGCACGCTCATCCGCGAGGCCCGCGCCCGGGGCCTGAAGGTCGTCGGCGCCACCCTCACCCCCGTGAAGGGCTCCGTCTACGACACCCCGGCCACCGAGGCCGAACGGGACGCCTTCAACCACTGGATCCGCACGGCGGAGGGCGCCGACGCCTACGACGCGTACGTCGACTTCGACCGCGCCCTCGCGGACCCGGCCGACCCGGACCGGATGCTCCCGGCGTACGACTCGGGCGACCACCTCCACCCGAGCGACGCGGGCTACCGCGCCATGGCCGAGGCGATCGACCTCGACCGCCTCTGACCACGCCGCACGGCCTCACGACCCGACGGCCACCGGCCGGCGGTTCCGCCTCACGACCCCAGGATCGTCGTCAGGAACTCGCCCGTCCACGCCAGCAGTTCGCGTCCCACCACCGGCTTCCCGCCGATCTTGCCCGAGGTCGGGCGCGGCACCAGGATCTGGTGGACCGCCGGCTTGATGACCGTGCGCGGGTACAGCCGCTTCAGGCGCAGCTCCTGCGACTCCCTCAACTCCACAGGGGCGAAGCGGATGTTGGGACCCTGGAGGACGATCTCGCCGACGCCGCACGCGCGGGCCAGCATCCGCAGGCCCGCCACCAGGAGCAGGTTCTCGACGGGCTCGGGCAGCTTGCCGTAACGGTCGGTGAGTTCCTCGCGTACGGCCCTGATGTCCTCCTCCGAGTTGGCCGAGGCGATCGAGCGGTAGGCCTGGAGCCGCAGCCGCTCGCCCGGCGCGTAGTCGTGCGGCATGTGGGCGTCGACCGGCAGCTCGATCTTCACCTCCAGCGGCGCCTCCTCCTCCGCGCCGCCCTCCATCTGCGCCCGGTAGTCCGCGACCGCCTCGCCGACCATCCGCACGTACAGGTCGAAGCCGACGCCCGCGATGTGACCGGACTGCTCGCCGCCGAGCAGGTTGCCCGCGCCGCGGATCTCCAGGTCCTTCATGGCCACGTACATGCCGGCGCCCATCTCGGTGTGCTGGGCGATCGTCGCGAGCCGCTCGTGCGCGGTCTCCGTCAGCGGCTTCTCCGGCGGGTACAGGAAGTACGCGTACCCCCGCTCGCGGCCGCGGCCGACACGGCCGCGCAGCTGGTGGAGCTGCGAGAGGCCGAAGTTGTCGCCGCGCTCGACGATCAGGGTGTTCGCGTTGGAGATGTCGATGCCGGACTCGACGATCGTCGTCGAGACGAGCACGTCGAACTTCTTCTCCCAGAAGTCGACGACGACCTGTTCGAGGGCGCTCTCGCTCATCTGGCCGTGCGCCGTCGCGATCCGCGCCTCGGGGACGATCTCGCGGAGCCGCGCCGCCGCCCGGTCGATCGAGTCGACCCGGTTGTGGATGTAGAAGACCTGGCCCTCGCGCAGGAGTTCGCGCCGGATCGCGGCGCCGATCTGCTTCTCCTCGTACGGTCCGACGAAGGTGAGGACCGGGTGCCGCTCCTCCGGCGGGGTGGTGATCGTCGACATCTCGCGGATGCCGGTGACGGCCATTTCGAGCGTACGGGGGATGGGGGTGGCCGACATGGTCAGCACGTCGACGTTGGCGCGGAGCTTCTTCAGCTGCTCCTTGTGCTCGACGCCGAAGCGCTGCTCCTCGTCGACGACGACCAGGCCCAGGTCCTTGAACTTCGTCTCCGAGGAGAACAGCCGGTGGGTGCCGATGACGACGTCGACGGAGCCCTCGCGCAGCCCCTCCAGGGTCGCCTTCGACTCGGTGTCCGTCTGGAAGCGGGACAGGGCCCGCACCTTCACCGGGAACTGCGAGTACCGCTCGCTGAACGTGCCGAAGTGCTGCTGCACCAGCAGGGTCGTGGGCACGAGGACCGCGACCTGCTTGCCGTCCTGGACCGCCTTGAAGGCCGCCCGCACGGCGATCTCCGTCTTGCCGTAACCGACGTCGCCGCAGATCAGACGGTCCATGGGGACCGTCTTCTCCATGTCCTCCTTGACCTCCGCGATCGTCGACAGCTGGTCGGGGGTCTCCGCGTACGGGAAGGCGTCCTCCAGCTCCCGCTGCCACGGGGTGTCGGAGCCGAAGGCGTGGCCGGGGGCCGCCATCCGCGCCGAGTACAGCTTGATCAGGTCCGCCGCGATCTCCTTGACGGCCTTCTTCGCGCGCGCCTTCGTCTTCGTCCAGTCCGCGCCGCCGAGCCGGTGCAGGGTCGGCGCCTCGCCGCCCACGTACTTGGTGACCTGCTCCAGCTGGTCGGTCGGGATGTACAGCCGGTCGCCGGGCTGGCCGCGCTTCGCGGGGGCGTACTCGACGAGGAGGTACTCGCGGGTCGCGCCCTGCACGGTCCGCTGGACCATCTCCACGTACCGGCCGACGCCGTGCTGCTCGTGCACGATGTAGTCGCCGACCTCCAGGGTCAGCGGGTCGATCGTCTTGCGGCGCTTGGCCGGCATCCGCTGGCCGTCCTTGCCGGCCGCCTTCTGGCCGGACAGGTCGGTCTCGGTGAGCACGGCCAGCTTGAGCGCGTGGTCGACGAAGCCGTAGTCGATGGAGCCGGTCGACACGTGGACGACGGACGGCGAGATCTCCGCCAGGTCCGCGTCGAGTCGGGCGGCGATGCCCTCGCCGCCGAGGACCTCGACCGTACGGGAGGCGGGGCCGTGCGCCTCCGTCACGTAGACGGTGCGCCAGCCGTCGGCCAGCCAGCCCTTGGTGTCGGCGAGCGCGCGGGCGGTGTCGCCGCGGTACGACTCGGGGGCGTGCATGCCGAGGGTCAGGGTGTCCCCCGACACGATCTCGTCGGCCGCGAACGGCGACACCGACCACCAGGCGATGTCCAGTTCGCGGGCCCGGTCGCGGACGTCCGCGATCCCCCACAGGGAGGCCGCGCCGACGTCGATCGGGGCCTCGCCGCCGCCCGCCGTGGCCGCCCAGGACGCCTGCAGGAACTCCTGGCTGGTGGCGACGAGGTCGGCGGCGCGGGTCCTGACCCGCTCGGGGTCGCAGACCACCGCCATCGCGCCCTCGGGCAGCACGTCGAGCAGCAGCTCCATGTCGTCGACGAGGACCGGCGCGAGGGATTCCATGCCCTCGACGGCGATCCCCTCGGCGATCTTGTTGAGGAGTTCGCCCAGCTCCGGGTGGGCCTCGGCGAGCGCCGCCGCCCGTTCCCGCACCTCGGGCGTCAGCAGCAGCTCACGGCAGGGCGGCGCCCACAGGCCGTGCTCGGCGACCTCCAGGGACCGCTGGTCGGCGACCTTGAAGTAGCGGATCTCCTCGATGTCGTCGCCCCAGAACTCGATCCGGAGCGGATGCTCCTCGGTCGGCGGGAAGACGTCCAGGATGCCGCCGCGGACGGCGAACTCGCCGCGCTTCTCCACCAGCTCCACGCGCGCGTACGCGGCGGCGGCGAGCCCTTCCACGATCTCGTTCAGGTCGGCCGTCTGCCCGCTCCTGAGAGCCACCGGCTCCAGGTCGCCCAGGCCCTTGACCTGCGGCTGGAGTACGGAGCGGATGGGCGCCACGACCACGCTGACGGGGCCGGCGGCCGGGTCGTCGTCGCGCGGGTGGGCGAGCCGGCGCAGGACGGCGAGCCGGCGGCCGACGGTGTCGGAGCGGGGCGAGAGCCGCTCGTGCGGCAGGGTCTCCCAGGAGGGGTACTCGACGACCCGGTCCGGGTCGAGCAGGGACCGCAGCGCGGCGGCCAGGTCCTCGGCCTCCCGCCCGGTCGCGGTCACCGCGAGCACCGGCCGCCCCGAGTCCCGGGCGAGCGCGGCGACGGCGAAGGGCCGTGCCGCCGCCGGCCCGACCAGGTCGACGTGCGGGCGGTTCCCGTCGGCGGCGGCCTTGACCGCCTCGGCGAGGGCCGCGTCCTTGACGACGACATCGAGCAGACCGTGCAGGCTCATGGAGCTTCCATCCCGGGTTCGGACGACGGGGGCGGGCAACGCGAACAGCCCGACACGTCGAACGGGCCGGGGAGTCCAGCGTACGACGCACCGTGGACACCCGCTCCCGAAGCGCGACCGCACCCCCCGTGCGGCGCACAGGGGGTGCGGGTCGCGGATAGCGGCCTCCGTCAGAACGGCTAGTCGCTCGCGATGGCGTTCAGGATGTTCATCCGGCCCGCCCGGAACGCCGGGACCAGGGCGGCGAAGAGGCCCACGAAGGCCGAGCCGACGAAGACCGTCAGGATCGTCGACCAGGGGATCTCCAGGACGCCGAGGCCTTCGAGCGCGAGCAGCTTCTGCGCGGACGTGCCCCAGCCCATGCCCAGGCCGAGGCCGAGCAGCGCACCGAAGAGGGCGATGACCACCGACTCCAGGCGGATCATGCGGCGCAGCTGGCGGCGGGAGAGGCCGATGGCCCGCATGAGGCCGATCTCGCGGGTCCGCTCGACCACCGAGAGCGCCAGGGTGTTCACGACGCCGAGGACGGCGACGACGATCGCGAGGGCGAGGAGCCCGTACACGATGTTGAGCAGCTGGCCGACCTGGTCCTGGAGCTGCTTCTTGTAGTCGGCCTGGTTGCTGACCTTGTACTGCGGGTACGGCGCGAGCGCGTCCTTGAGGGCCTGGTAGGCCTGGGTCTCCTGGCCGTCCTTCGCGCTGGCGAGGATCAGCAGGCTCTGCGGCATCCGCTCGGCGGGGACGTGCTCGGCGAGGGTGGAGACGTTGATGTACATCGCCCCCTTGTCGACCTGGCCGGTGTCCGCGGTGATCGCCGCGACCTTCAGCTTCGCCTTGTCGCCGCCCTTGAAGGCGATCGTCAGCACGTCGCCGACCTTGACCGCGTGCGCGGTGGCGTAGTCGCTGCCGACGGACATGGCGCCCTTGCCGTACGCGTCGGTGAGGGTGCCGGCCGTGGTCTCGCGGCGCAGGTCCTTCACGTACGACGGTTCGGTGGCGGCCAGGTCGGCGGTGGTGGTCCTCCCGCGCGGGTCGGTGACGGTGGCGTCGACCCACCGGTACTCGGTGACGTGGTCCAGGCCCGGCGCCTTGTCCAGCGCGGCGGCGGCCTGCGGGACGATCGGCTGCCCGGTGCCGGACTGCACGATGAAGTCGGCGCCGACGGACCGGTCCAGTTCGTCGGTGGCCGAGGCGACCATCGAGGAGCCGACCACGGACAGGCCGGCGACGAGCGCGAGGCCGATCATCAGGGCGGCGGCGGTGGCGCCGGTGCGGCGCGGGTTGCGGAGCGCGTTCCGCTCGGCCATCCGGCCGACCGGGCCGAAGATCCGCAGGACGACGACGCCCAGGGCGCGGACGACACCGCCCGCGAGGAGCGGGCCGACGACGACGAAGCCGAGCAGGGAGAGGACGACGCCGAGACCGAGCCAGAGGGAGCCGGGGCCGGCCTCGTCGGCGCGGGTCGCGGCGAACAGCGCGGCCGCTCCGGCGGCCGTGAGGACCAGGCCGATCGCGCCCCGCACCCGGCCCGCCCGGCCGTCGGCGGGGGTGCCCGCGTCGCGGAGGGCGGCCATCGGGGAGATCTTCCCGGCGCGGCGGGCCGGGATGTACGCGGCGAGGACGGTGACGACGATGCCGAGGGCGAGGCCGACGGTCGGGGTCGTCCACCTGACGGTGAGGTCGCGGGTGGAGAGTTCCATGCCGGCCGCGGACATGAGCTTCATGAGGCCGACGGCGAGTCCGACGCCCGCGCCGACGCCGGCGACCGAGCCGAAGAGGCCGAGGAGCAGGGCTTCGACGAGGACGGAACGGTTCACCTGCTTGCGGCTGGAGCCGATCGCCCGCATGAGGCCGATCTCGCGGGTGCGCTGGGCGACCAGCATGGAGAAGGTGTTGACGATGAGGAAGATGCCGACGAGGAAGGCGACGAAGGCGAAGCCGAGCATCGCGTACTTCATGACGTCGAGGAATCCGGCGACGTCCTCGCGGCCGGCGTCGGCGGCCTCGGCGGCGGTCTGCAGCTTGTAGCCGCCGCCGATCGCGGCGGCGATGTCGCGCTTCAGGACGTCGTCGCCGACACCGGGCTCGGCGTCGGCCGTGATCTGGGTGAACAGGCCTTCCTTTCCGAGGAGTTCGCGCTGCGCGGTGGCGGTGTCGAAGTAGACGACGGTGGCGCCCGGGTTGGTGACCTTGAACTCGACGATGCCGGAGATCTTCGCGGTGAAGTCACCGGTGACGGAGATCGTGCGCAGCGTGTCGCCGAGCTTCAGGCCGTGCTTCTCGGCGGTGGCGCCGTCGACGACGACCTCGGTGGGGCCGCGCGGCTCGTGGCCGGAGGCGATGTCCACCGAACGCAGCTCGTTGGGGCTCCAGTTGGCGGCGATGGTCGGGGCGCCGCTGGTGGGTCCGACGTTCTCGCTCCTGGCGTCGACGACGGTGACGCTGGTCGACACGACCGCGCCCTGCGCGGCCTGGACGCCGTCGACCTTCCGGACCTGCTCGACGAGCGAGGCGGGGAAGGTCTCGGGGCGGCCGGTCTGCGGGGTCTCGTCGTCGGTGGCGGCGCCCTTCGGGCTGACGGTGACGTCGGACGCCGTCGACGCGAAGAGCTTGTCGAACGTCGTGTTCATCGTGTCGGTGAAGACCAGGGTCCCACTGACGAAGGCGACGGAGAGGAGGACGGCGACGGCGGAGAGCGCCATCCGGCCCTTGTGCGCGAAGAAGTTGCGCAGCGAGGTCTTCAGGACGCTCATGAGGTCCGCCCGCGCGCGTCGAAGTCCTTCATCCGGTCGAGGACGGCGTCGGCGGTGGGCCGCAGCATCTCGTCCACGATCCGCCCGTCGGCGAGGTAGAGGACGCGGTCCGCGTAGGAGGCGGCGACCGGGTCGTGGGTGACCATGACGATCGTCTGGCCCAGCTCGTCCACGGACGTACGGAGGAAGCCGAGGACCTCGGCGCCGGCCCGGGAGTCGAGGTTTCCGGTCGGCTCGTCACCGAAGATGATCTCGGGCCGGGCGGCGAGCGCGCGGGCCACGGCGACGCGCTGCTGCTGACCGCCGGAGAGCTCGTTCGGCCGGTGCTTCAGCCGCTCGGAGAGGCCGACGGTGTCGACGACCCTGCGCAGCCACTCGGCGTCCGGCTTCCGCCCCGCGATGTCCATCGGGAGCGTGATGTTCTCGATCGCGCTCAGCGTGGGCAGCAGGTTGAACGCCTGGAAGATGAAGCCGATCCGGTCCCGGCGCAGCTGCGTCAGCTTCTTGTCCTTGAGGCCGGTGATCTCGGTCTCGTCGAGGAAGATCTCCCCGCTGGTGACGGTGTCGAGCCCGGCGAGGCAGTGCATCAGGGTCGACTTGCCGGAGCCCGAGGGCCCCATGATCGCGGTGAACCGACCGCGGTCGATGTCGACGTCGACGGAGTCCAGCGCGACGACCCGGGTCTCCCCGGAGCCGTACGCCTTGACGACCTGACGGGCCCGCGCGGCGACGGCCGTGCTCTCTCCAGTACCCCCGTGCCTGGGGATGGTCACAGCCGTGGTCACGGTTCTCTCCTAGTGATGGCGTGCAGCAGGTGGCTTTGTAAGTTCAAGTTAAGAAGCCGGTACGGCACTTCACCTCCTCCGACGGGACGAACGACCCCTGGCCCGTATGGGGGAGATGCCCCTAGGGGTTCCTCCCCCGGGGGTCGAGTGGGACCCTGACCCCGCACATTTAGGTGTACGAAGAAAGGAACGCCGCGGTGACGGAGCCGTACGTGAAGGGGGTCGCGACGGCGGGCCGCGACGCCCCGCCCGCCCGCCGCGGACCCGTAGTGGCCGCCCTGATGCTCGGCATGGGGCTCGCCGCCATCGACGGCACGATCGTCTCCACCGCCGTCCCCCAGATCGTCGGTGACCTCGGCGGACTCTCCGTCTTCTCCTGGCTGTTCTCCGGCTATCTGCTCGCCGTGACCGTGACCCTCCCCGTGTACGGGAAGCTCAGCGACACCTGCGGCCGCAAGCCGGTCCTCATCACCGGCGTCGTCCTCTTCCTCATCGGCTCCCTGCTCTGCGCGGGCGCCTGGAACATGGCCTCGCTCATCGCCTTCCGCGTCGTCCAGGGCCTCGGGGGCGGTGCGCTCCAGGGCACGATCCAGACGATCGCCGCCGACCTGTACCCGCTGAAGGAACGCCCCAAGATCCAGGCGAAGCTCTCCTCCGTGTGGGCCGCGTCCTCGGTGGCCGGCCCGGCCGCCGGCGGTCTCCTCGCGGGGTACGCCGACTGGCGCTGGATCTTCCTGATCAACCTGCCGGTCGGGCTCGTCGCCCTGTGGCTGATCGTCCGCAACCTGGTGGAGCCACCGCGCCCGGCCACGGACGGAACCGACGGCGCGCACGCGCGCGTGGCGGGGGCCGGCCGCTCACGCGCGCACGTGCCGGGGGCCGGCCGGCCGCACGCCGCCGCACGCGCGCGCGTGGCCCGGACCGGGGCCCCACGCGCGCGCGTACGCGTCGACTGGCCCGGCGCCCTCGCCGTCTTCGCCACCGGAGCCCTGCTGCTCACCGCGCTCGTCCAGGGCGGGGTCGCCTGGCCCTGGCTCTCCGCGCCGTCGCTCGGCCTGTTCGCCGGAGCCGCCGCCCTCGGCGCCGTCACCGTCGTCGTCGAACGGCGCGCCGCCGAACCGATCATCCCCGGCTGGGTCTGGTGCCGCCGCACGATAGCCGCGGTGAACCTCGCCCTCGGCGCCCTCGGCCTGCTCATGGTCGCCCCGACCGTGTTCCTGCCGACGTACGCCCAGTCCGTGCTGGGACTCGGGCCGATCGCCGCCGGGTTCGTGCTCTCGGTGATGACCCTGAGCTGGCCCATCACCGCCGCGTTCTCCAACCGGGTCTACAGCCGGATCGGCTTCCGCCTCACCGCCGTCCTCGGCATCTCGATCGCGCTGCTCCTGCTGCTCGCGTTCCCGTTCCTGCCGTTCCCCGGGGAACCCTGGCAGCCCGCCCTCCTCATGCTGCTCCTCGGCGGAGCCCTGGGATTCTTCCAACTGCCGCTGATCGTCGGGGTCCAGTCCACCGTCCCCTACGGGGAGCGGGGCACGACCACCGCGTCGGTGCTCTTCTGCCGCCAGGTCGGCCAGAGCATAGGCGCGGCCGTCTTCGGCGCCGTCGCCAACGGCGTCCTCGCCTCCCGCCTCGGCGACAGCGGCGACCTGGACACCCTGGCCCGCGCCCTCGACGACCCGGGCTCCCTCACCGCCACGGCCATCGACCAGCTGCGGCGCGCGGTCGACGCGGCCGTCGACCACGTCTTCGTCGGCGCGGCGGGCGCGGCCGCCCTCGCCCTCCTGGTCCTGCTGACCCTCGCACCCCGCCGCTTCCCGGTCCTCAAGGAGGCGGCGGGGGACGAGGACTGACCCCTACGCGGCTCCGCGCGGGATCGTCAGGCAGAAGGGGTGGCCCGCCGGGTCCAGGACGACCCGCCACAGGTCCGGGCGGGGCTGGCCGTCCGGGACGGTCGCGCCCCACTCCACGAGGCGGGCCGCGGCCTCGTCCAGGTCGTCGACGACGAAGTCGAGGTGCAGCTGCTGCGGGACCTCCTGCCCCGGCCAGGACGGGGGACGGTAGCCGTCGACGCGCTGGAATCCGAGGAACAGGCCGTCCGCTCCCCGCAGTCCGGCGAACTCGCCGTCGGACCCCTCGGCCGTCGGGAGCCCGGTCGCCCGCCGGTAGAAGTCGGCGAGGGCCATGGGGTCGGCGCAGTCGAGGGTGACCGCCTTCAGCTTCATGATCATGGTGGGGAGCCTAGGTCGTGTCGGGAAAGTGGCGCCGTCTGCCCCACGGCGGGCCCTGGGCGACCGGGCTCACGGCGAGGCGGGGACCGCGGCGGTCTCCTTCGGCTGGGACGCGTGGGCGACGAGGAAGAGCAGTGCGCCGCAGCCGGCGACCAGGAGCCAGCCCGGGCGGGACGCCTGCGCGAGCTCCGCGGGGCCGGCGGCCGCGACCAGGCCGCCCGCGAGCGCGATGCCGAGGGCGGAGCCGAGTTGCCGTGCGGTGGAGGTGATCGCCCCGGCCACTCCGGCGCGGGCGGGTGGCAGTCCGTTGACCGCCGTGTTGGTGATCGGGGCGTTGGCGAAGCCGAACCCGATGCCGATGAGCGCGTACGCGGCCAGGAGCAGGAGCACGCCGGTGTGCGGGGTGAGCCGGACCAGGCACAGCCCGCCCGCCGTGATGAAGCCGCCGGCGAGGAGCAGCGGCAGCCGCGGCCCCGTACGGCCGACCATGCGCCCGGACCAGGGGGCGCAGACGGTCGCTCCGGCGGCCAGCGGCAGGGCCGCCACCCCGGCGGCCAGCGGCGTCCACCCCCGGGTGTGCTGCAGGTAGAGGGTGTTCAGCAGCAGCGTCGCGCTCAGGGCGACGAAGACCGCCACCGCGCCCACCACGGCACCGCTGAAGACCGGACGCCCGAAGAGGCTCAGATCCATCAGCGGCTCACGTCGGCGGGACTCGACCCTCACGAACGCGGCCGTCGCCACGACGGCCCCCGCGTATCCCGCCAGCGCCGCGGGCGACGTCCAGCCGATGCGCGGCCCTTCGATCAGGACGCCCACCACGACGGTGAGGACCACGGTCAGCAGGACCTGGCCGGGCAGGTCGAGGGGCCGGGGCCGCTGCGCCCGGGACTCCGGCACGAACACCGCGGTGAGCAGCAGAGCGGCCACGACGACGGGTGCGTTGATCCAGAACAGCGCCCGCCAGTCCAGCCCCGCGAGCAGCGCGCCGCCCGTGACCGGTCCGGCGGCCATGCTCAGCCCGAACACCGACGCCCAGACGCCGATCGCCCGCGCCCTCTCCTTCGGGTCGGGCATCGCGTTCACCACGATCGCGAGCGCCACGGGACTGAGCATCGAGGCGCCGACTCCCTGCAGGGCGCGGCCCGCGACGAGTACGCCCGCCGACGGGGCGAGCGCGCAGACCAGCGAGGCCGCGCCGAACAGGACGAGACCGGACCGGAACACCCGGCGGCGCCCGAAGCGGTCCGCCAGCGCGCCGGAGGAGATCAGGAGACCGGCCAGGACGAGGGTGTAGGCGTCCACGATCCATTCGAGACCGCGCGTGTCGACGTCCAGACCGCGCCCGATGGCCGGCAGGCCCACATTGACGATGGTGGTGTCCAGGCCCACCAGGAACATGCTCAGGCAGCAGACGGCCAGGACCGTCCAGCGTCTGCGCGCGCTGAGCACGGGGTGAACGGGGTGTGTCGTCGCGGTCATGGTCCGCCTCTGGTCTCCGGGAACGATGCCCGGCAAGGCTCGGCCCGCCCGACCGTCACGGCCCATCGTTTTTGCGAGGACCGCAAAAGAAGGCTGCGACACTGGGGCCATGAACTCAGGATCCGGTGGCCCGGAGCTGGAGCGGATTCTCGACGGCATCGGACCCCGGCTGCGCACGCTCCGCCAGGAACGGGGACTCACCCTCGCGGCGCTCGCGGTCACGACCGGGATCTCGGTCAGCACCCTGTCCCGGGTGGAGTCGGGCCTCCGGCGCCCGACCCTGGACCTGCTCATCCCGCTGGCACGCGCGCACCACGTCGCACTCGACCAGCTGGTCGCGGCGCCGGCCAGCGGTGACCCCCGGGTGCACCTGAAGCCCCTGCGCAAGCAGCGCGGGAGCGTCCTCGTGCCCCTGACGCAGTACCCGGGCCGCGTGCAGGTCTTCAAGCAGGTACTGGCACCCCGGCCGCCGGAACTGGTCACCCACGAGGGCTACGAGTGGCTCTACGTCCTCGCCGGCCGGCTCCGTCTCGTCCTCGGCGCGCGGGACTTCACCCTGCGGCCCGGCGAGGTGGCCGAGTTCGACACCACCGAGCCCCACTGGTTCGGCCCCGCGGACACGGAATCCGTGGAGATCCTGCACCTGTTCGGCCCGCGGGGAGACCAGGCAGTCGTCCGCGCCGGACCGTCCACGGCCGATCCCGGGACTTCCGGCTAGGCCGACCCCTCCGGCGCGTCCGGTCCCTCCGGCGCGTCCGAAGCCCGGTCCGAAGCCCGGTCCTGAGCCCGGTCCGAAGTCCGTTCCTGAGCCCGGTCCGGAGTCCCCTCCTGAGCCTGGTCCCGACCCTTCTCCTGAGCCCGGTCCTCCCGACCCTTCTCCCGAGCCCGCTCCGGCCCCACCCGTCCCGTCAGCGCCGCCAGGGAGTTGCGGATGTGCTCCATGTGGGAGTGGATCTCCTCCCGCTCCTCCTCGTGCTCCCGCAGCAGCCGTTCCGTCTCGCGCTCGACCCGCTCCGCCTTCATCCTGGCCTCGGCGAGCGTCTCCTCCGCGCGGGCCTCCGCGTCCTCCTGGCCGTGCCGGGCCTGTTCCTCCGTCTCGGCCAGGGCCCGCTGCGTCTCCGCCAGCCGGGTCTGCGCCGCCGAGACCAGTTCCTCGTGGTGGGCGTCCAGGGCCGCCGCCTCCGCCTCGGCCGCGCGCTCCGCCTCGGCCCGTACGGTCCGCTGCTCCTCCCGCTGGTCCGCGAGCAGCGCCTCCGACCGGCGCTCGGTCGCCTCGAAGGCCTCGCGCGCGGCCTCCCGCTCCCCCTCCGCGTCCCGCCGGGCGATCGTCCCGATCTCCTCGGACCGGGTGCGGGCCTCCTCCAGGGCCGCCCGGGCGGCCGCGTCCGCCGCCGTGCGCACGCCCTCGGCGTACGCCCCGGCGGCCTCCGTCGCCTCCCGGGCCGCCTCCTCGGCGGCCTCCGCGAGGGCCTGCGCCTCCGCCTCCGCGGACCGTACGAGCCGCTCGTCCTCCTGCTCGGCCAGGTCCAGGATCTTCCGCGCGGCCTCGCCGAGGGACTCGTAGCGGTGCGGGACGAGCTGGGTGACGGCGAGCCGGAGCCCGGCGGCCTCGGTCTCCATCTCCTTGGCGAGGACCGTGAGCCGCGCCGCCCGTTCCCAGGCGGCGTCGCGCTCGTCGGAGAGCGCGGCAAGGTGCCGGTCGACCTGCTCGGGGCGGTATCCGCGCCCCCGCCCGACGGCGAAACTCATCCCTGACGCCCCTTCTCCCGGTCCCCACGCATAAAGCACGACCCGTAAAGAATGCGGCATCAGAACGGACAAAAGACGCCCAACGTGTCCACACGTCGAGCGCCCTTCGTCACATTCCCACCTTCCTGCGCGACAGAAGCGCTACAGAAGGCCGTCCCACATCTGCTCCAGGAGCACCGACCACCAGTTCTCCGGCGACGACAGCGCCGCCGGGTCCAGCATGGCCAACTGCGCCTGGAAGTCGACCGTCCAGCGCCCCGCCTGCTCCGGGTTGAGCCCGAACCGCAGCCGCCACATCCGGCCCAGCAGCGCCATCGAGCGCGTGAACTCCGGCAGTCCGGTGTTCACGAACTGCGGCGGCACCGACTGCCCGCCGGGGCCCGCCTCCACCGGTACGGCCACGATGTGCGCGGTCCCGTACTGGACACAGAGCGCCCGGCCGAAGTCCGAACCGATCACCAGGTACGAACTCGCGTCCGGCGCGGCCGGAACCTGCCGCTGCGCCGCCAGTTCGGCCAGCGTCGGCACCACCGGGACCGCGGGCTGCGCCCAGAAGAACGGCCCGAAGTCCGCGGGCAGACCCGCCCACACCAGCGTCAGCGCCACGACCTCCGGCACGCCCTGCCGGGACACCGCGCGCTGGTCGAAGCGGAGGATGCCGGGACCGAACGCCCCGGCCAGCTCCTGCGCGATGGCCTCCGGCGGCACCGGCGGAGCCGGCTGCACCTGCGGCAGCGGCGCCCGTACCGGCGCGGGCCGCGCGGGACCGTCCGCGACCTGGTGCAACTCACCCTGATGCGTGAGGAGTTGACGCATGCCCTGCTGACGGCCCGCGTGATCACGACCGTACGGGGCGATGCTGGTGATCCGCGCCTGCGGCCAGGTCTCCCTGATCATCCGGGCGCAGTAACCACCCGGCAGCTCACAGGACTCCAGCTCGGTGTGCAGTTCGAGCACCTGCTGCGGCGGCACGTTCATCGCGCGCAGCTCGTGCAGGATCTGCCACTCCGGGTGCGGGGTGCCCGGCGCCGAACGCCGGATGATCTGCGCCTCGGAACCGTCGGGCGCGCGGTAGCGCAGCACCGCCTGGTAGCCGGGGCCGACCGTCGGCTGCCCCGTGGGCTGCGGATACCCGTACGCGGGCGGTACGGCCCCGGGACCCGCCGGCGGACCCGGCGCGGGCGGCGGCGTGTGGCCCCCGTGCACCGGCGGCGGCGGAGCCGGCGGACCGGGCGGCTGCGGGGCCGCGGGACCGGCCGGACCGGGATGCGCCAGCATCGTCGCGGCGTGCGCGATCCCGCCCGCGGGCGTACCGGGCGCACCGGGCATGCCCGGCGGCGGCGGGGGCGGCGGCGGAGCGCCGGGACCGCCCTGGTTCGGGTGCGCGAGCATCGTGGCCGCGTGGTGCACGGGCTGCGGCGGCGTCACCGGACCGGGCGGAGCGGGCGGCGCGGGCGGGCCGGGCGGGCCCGGTCGCGCGGGCGGAGCAGGCGGACCGGGCGGCTGGGGGCCGTCGGGCCCGAGCTGCGACACCAGCTGCGTCGGTACGTAGGCGGGGGCACCCGAAGCACCGGCGGCACCAGGGGCTCCCGGAACACCGGGAACACCCGGGGCGCCCGGCGGCGGGGGCGGCGACACGGGGCCGCGCCCGCTCTTCGGCGACAGCGAGGCCTTGCTCGTCGCGGCGTCCGCGATGTCCCCGCCACCCGGCGCGGACGGCGTGGGCGCCGGAGGCGGAGGCGGCACACCCGGACCGACGGGACCGGCCGGACGCACCGGACCGGCCTGCGCGGGCGCGGGCGGTCCCGGCGGGGTCGCCGGAGCGGCGCCCGGCGCCGGGGCGGCCGGGTCGAGGCGCGGGGCGATGGCGGTCGGCGGCAGCGCGCTGCCGCCCTTCATCAGGGCGGTCGGCGCGTCCGCACCCACCGAGGGCGGCGGGGCGTCCTCGTCGTCCGTCCCCGAGAGCGCCGGCGCGAACACCGTCGCGGGCAGCGGCACCGCGCCGTCGGCCCCACCGGAACTCGCGTTGGCGTCGGCCCAGGGGCTGCCCCCGGACGCGGGCCGGGCCGGCGGCACCGGAGCCGCCGGCGTCTCCGCCGGAACCCCGTCCATCGCCGTGGGCTCGTACGCGACCCCGGCCCCCTCCGAAGCGGAGAACGCCGAGGACGCGGAAGAGGGGGAGGAAGAGGAGGAAGAGAAAGAGGACGACGACGAGGACGACGACGACGAAGCGACCGAAGCCGAGGCCGGCATCGCCCCCGACGCCCCCGCGTCCGACGCGTCGTCCACCGACGCCGCCGCGCTCGCGTTCTCCTGCGACACGTTCGGCTGCTTCGGCAGCCCGATCTTGTCCGCCGCGTCCTGCAGCCACTCCGGCGGACTCAGCAGGAACGACGTCTGGTTCAGATCGATCCGGGCCGCCGGCACCGCCGCCTGGGCCGGAACGTCCTCCGCGGCCCCGTACTCCTCCTCGTACCGGCGGATGACCTCACCCACCGGCAGCCCCGGCCACAGCGTCGCCTCGCCGCTGTCCCGGGCGATCACGAGACGCTGACGCCCGCCGTCCGAGGTCGGACCGCCCTCGCGGTCCTCCGCCCACACCACGAACCCCAGCTCGAACTCCCGCACCCGCACCTCACGGTGCTGGTACGACGGCAGGTCGCCGTTGATCCACTCCTCGGCGCGCTCCTGCGCCTGCGCGAAGGTCACCACAGCCCACTCACTCCCCCACCGGGACGACCGGCACCGCACGCGCGAAGCCACCGTCCACCATCAGGTTCGCCACCGTCTCCAGCTCCGGCGGATTGCCCGCCAGACGCTGCAGAAACGCGTCGAAATCCGTACCGCAGGGCAGCAGCAGCCGCTCCACCCGCTCGGCCACCGTCCAGCCGGCCGCCACCTCGCCGGAGTCCCGGGCGTCGTCGTACGCGCAGAACCACACCGAACCGACCCCCTCACCCCGCACCTTCAGCGCGATCAGACCGCCCTGGACGAACGCGACGCCCAGATAGTCCTTGGTCAGATGGTCACGGAGGCACTTGTTGACATAGACGAGGTCATTGACGCCCGCCTCCTCCCGGACCGTGAAGAACGGCTGGTCGACCAGGAGCCCCAGCTCCGCGTCGAGCGCCGCACCCACCGGGGCGCACCCGCCGGCCGCCTTCAGGAAGGAGCGGTACGCCCCCGGAAGCCGGTAGCCGAGGTCCTCCTCGACGCCCTGGAGCTGCTGCTCCGACACCGACACCAGGGTCTTCGGCAGTCCGAAGTGCGCCGGCCGGGTCTCCTGCAGCGGACGCGTACCCCGCTTGCCGTGGTCCACGGCCGCCGTCGTCACCCCGCCGTGATGCCGCAGCAGGGCCTTCACCTCGACCGGGACCAGCTCCATCCGGCGGCTGCGCGCCACGTGGTGCCAGGTCCAGCCGTGCGGTGTCGCCACCGAGGGGATCGTGTCCCACAGCTCATGACCGGTGGATGCCATCGCCGCGTTCGCCGAGACGTAGTCCGTGAGCCGCAGCTCGTCGACACCGAAACCCTCGGGCGGGTCGGCGATCTCCGCCGCCGCGCGCGCGTACGGCGAGAAATCCGGGTGACCGAACTCGTCCACCCGCACCCCTCTCGGGTGACGGGAAGCACGGACCGGGTCCGGGAAGTGCACGACCTGCCCGGCATAGGCCGCGTTCGGTGGCGCGGTGTCCTGCCCGAGCCGACCTGTCGTCATGGCGGTTGCCCCCTGCACTGGCGTCGCTGACTGCTACTACGCGCAGCCGCTGGCTGCTCCTGACTGATGCCGCACAGCCTATGCGCTGCCACAAGAGGCCGAACCGGCCCGATCCGACGGTGACCAACTGTCACGACGCCATGACAGACGCACCATGATTCCGACACACCGAAGCAGCGTTCCGCCGCCCCAGCTTCCCCATATGGCTCCCTATTTGGCAGGCTGTCCACGCAACTCGGGGGATTGCAGGAGGGGAAGACCAGCACCATGCACACAGCACCGACGCCCACACAGGGTGACCCACGCCTCAACTGGAGCAGCAGCGCCGAATCCGGCCGCGCCCCGTTACTGCGTCACCGTCGCGACGGCATCCTCCCCACCGTCGGTGCCGCCCTCTCCGTACGGGGCGAGACCCTCACGTGCACCGCGGGCCGCGGCGACCGCCCGCCCGCCCTGCACGCGCTCGTCCAGGACTTCCTGGACACCCTCACCAGCGGCCAGCGGGAACGCTTCACCGGGCGCTGCCCCGAGGCGATCCTGCTCTCCCGGCACCTCGCGGCGACCGAGGACGGGCGCTCCAAGCGCGCCCAGCGCAAGCCGCTCACCCACGGCGAGGCCCGCCGGTCCCTGAAGCACGCCAAGGTGACCACCCGGCGCATCCGTGAGGACGGCGACCCGCTCCACGGCAGCTACGCCGCTCCCTGTCGCTCCTGTACGGCGATGCTCGCCCATTTCGGCGTCCGTGCCGTCGACCCCACCACGCCCGCAGAGAACGGCTGACCGCACCGCCATGCCCGACCACCTCAGCACCACCCGTTTCCCGGTCAACGTCGACGCGGCGCTCCGCGAGGCCGGCTGGCAGCCCGGCCGCTGGGACATCAAGCTCGCCGAGGAGTGGGCGGACACCCTGCGCGCCCACACGTCCCCGGCGGGACACCGGCACAGCGTCTTCCCCGCCGCCGTCGAGGCCTGGGCCGAGTTCGGCGGGCTGCGGATCACCGCGCCGGGACACGGCCGGCAGATAGCACCCGCGGCGGTCCGCTTCGACCCGCTCGCCGGACTCCACCTGTCCAGGACCCTGGCGGACCTGGGGCGCGCCCTGGACACGGAGATCGCGCCGCTCGGCGAGGAGGGCGACCACCAGGCGATCCTGGCGATGGACGCGGAGGGCCGGGTCTACAGCCTCGACCACGCGGGCGACTGGTACCTCGGCAAGGACATCGACGCGGCCCTGTCGACGCTGGTCACGGGGGCGCAGCCGACGCGGCTGACGGCGGGCGGGGAGTAGCCCCTCACTCCCGGCCGGGTCCCGTCGGCAGGACCGCCGAGACCTTGAAGCCGCCGGCGTCCGTCGCGCCCGAGACGAACACCCCGCCGAGCCGCAGGACCCGCTCGCGCATCCCCACGAGGCCGTTGCCGCCGCTCGGCAGGTCCACGTCGGCCGCCGCGGCGTCCGAGGGGCCGTTCTCCACCTGCATGGCGACCTCGGTGTCCCGGTGCGCCAGACGCACCACGACCTGGGCGCCCGCCGCGTGCTTGTGGACGTTGGTGAGGGCCTCCTGCACGACCCGGTACGCCGTCCGCTCCACGTCCGGCGGGTAGCCGCGGGCCTCGCCGATCACCAGGAACTCCACGGCCGCCCCGGCCAGCCGGGACTGCTCGCACAGCGTCTCCAGGGCGTCCAGGCAGGGCCCGTCGTCGGCGGCGGCCTCGGCGGCGGCGGCGGCGGCCCGCCCCACGGCGGCGAGGGGCACGACGGCGGGCGCGGCCGGGGCGGAGCCCTCACGGAGGACGCCCAGCATCTCGCGCAGTTCGGTGAGGGCCTGGCGCCCCATGTCGCCGACGAGGGCGGCGTTCCGTACGGCCTTCTGCGGGTCCTTCAGGGCGACGGCCTGGAGGGCGGCCGCGTGCACCACCATCAGGGAGACCCGGTGGGCGACCACGTCGTGCATCTCGCGGGCGATCCGGGTCCGCTCCTCCTGGCGCGCCCACTGGGCGCGCTGCTCGGCGCGGTCGGCGAGCAGGGACAGTTCCTGCTCCAGGCTGTCGGCGCGTTCGCGGAGGCTCTCCATGAGCCGGCGGCGGGCCCCTATGTAGAGGCCGAAGAGCAGGGGCGGGGCGTTGAGGCCGAGCGTCATGAAGACGGCGACGACGGGGACGTACCAGCCACTGGGGTCGATGTCGGGCTGTCCGACGTCGGCCTGGGCGACGTCCTGCCGCATCCGCACCACGGTCACGACGAACACGGCGAGCGTCGACATGCAGGCGAGCAGGGCGGTGATCCGGCGGGGCACCTCGGAGGCGGCGAGCGAGTACAGCCCGACGATCCCCATGAGGAAGCCCATCTCGGCGGGCGCGACGGCGATCGACACGAGGACGACGGCGATGGGCCACCGGCGGCGGACGAGCAGCGTGGACCCGACGATCAGCCCGAAGAGCACGCCCACGGGCACGGGCAGCGCGGCCTTGCCGGCGAACCCGACGCCTTCGAGCGCGCACTCGAACGCGGACAGCAGAGCGAGCCCGACATCGAGCACGACACTCCGCCGTCTCCCCCACCACCACCATCTCCCGACGCCCTCGGCGTCCCGATCTGCCCCCGTTGTGGTCATACCCACCACCCTACGGGCGCGGCCCACCGGTGGCGGCGGGCTCCCGCCTATACCGTCGCCTCGAAGGGTCCAGGTACGGCATAGTGGAGGCCGCCGGATCAACGGACCAGCGAAATTGTCCGTTTCGCGGCATAAGCAGTCCCCTGTGGTGTAATTGGCAGCACTGAGGCTTTTGGTGCCTTATGTCCGGGTTCGAGTCCTGGCGGGGGAGCTTCTCCACTCGGGTCCTGACCTCCGCGGTCAGGACCCGCACTCATGTCCGCCCCCTTGCCCCCCGGTATCCTTCGTGCGTCCACCACCCAAAGCCGAAGGGCAATCCCGTGAGCGCCAACCCCGCGGCAGCCGTCGTCGTCCTCGCAGCGGGTGAGGGCACCCGCATGAAGTCGAAGACCCCCAAGGTCCTGCACGAGATCGCCGGACGGTCGCTCGTCGGCCACGTCGTGTCCGCCGCGCGGGAGCTGGAGCCCGAGCACCTCGTCGTGGTCGTCGGGCACGCCCGTGAGCAGGTGAAGGGTCACCTGGACGCGCACTACGCCGGGACCCGGACCGCCGTCCAGGAGGAGCAGAACGGCACCGGGCACGCGGTGCGGATGGCCCTGCGGGAGCTCGGCCAGGCGCCCGACGGGACCGTCGTCGTCGTCTGCGGCGACACGCCGCTGCTGTCCGGGGAGACCCTGCGCGCGCTGGCCGCCACCCACGCCGCCGACGGCAACGCCGTCACCGTGCTGAGCGCCGAGGTCCCCGACTCCACCGGCTACGGACGGATCGTCCGCGACGCCTCCGGCGCCGTCACCGAGATCGTCGAGCACAAGGACGCCACCGACGAGCAGCGCGCCATCCGTGAGATCAACTCCGGTGTGTTCGCCTTCGACGGGCAGCTGCTCGCGGACGCCCTCGGCAAGGTGCGGACCGACAACAGCCAGGGCGAGGAGTACCTCACCGACGTGCTGAGCATCCTCCGCGAGGCCGGGCACCGCGTCGGCGCCTCCGTGGCGGCCGACCACCGCGAGATCCTCGGCATCAACAACCGCGTGCAGCTCGCCGAGGCCCGCGCCCTGCTGAACCAGCGGCTGATCGAGCGGGCGATGCTCGCGGGCGTGACGGTCGTCGACCCGGCGAGCGTGTTCGTGGACGTCACCGTGACCTTCGAGCCGGACGCGGTGATCCTGCCGGGCACCCAGCTCCTGGGCGCCACGCACATCGGCGAGGACGCCGAGGTCGGCCCCAACACGCGTCTGACGGACACCACCGTGGGCAAGGGGGCCCGTGTGGACAACACCGTGGCCTTCTCCGCCGTCATCGGCGACAGCGCCTCCGTGGGCCCCTTCGCGTACCTCCGTCCGGGCACGAACCTCGGCAGGAAGGCCAAGGCCGGCACGTACGTCGAGATGAAGAACGCGACGATCGGCGAGGGCACCAAGGTCCCCCACCTGTCGTACGTGGGCGACGCGACGATCGGCGAGTACTCGAACATCGGCGCCGCCAGTGTCTTCGTGAACTACGACGGCGAGGCGAAGCACCACACCACGATCGGGTCCCACTGCCGGACCGGTTCGGACAACATGTTTGTGGCTCCCATCACGATCGGGGACGGCGCCTACACCGCCGCCGGGTCCGTGATCACGAAGGACGTACCGGCCGGCTCGCTCGCCGTGGCCCGGGGCCAGCAGCGGAATATCGAGGGTTGGGTGGCCAGGAAGCGGCCCGGAAGCGCCGCCGCGCAGGCCGCCCAGGCCGCGACCGAGGACTCCGCCGGCGAGAGCTGACCGGAAACAGGTACGCCGAACTCGGCGTACCGTGATACGTGCACACAAATTCGGCTGGCTCGCACACGCGCACGACAGCTCGTGGAACGCGGCCAGACAACACGTCTGAGGAGACAGTGCTGTGACCGGGATCAAGACGACCGGCGAGAAGAAGCTGATGCTCTTCTCCGGCCGCGCCCACCCCGAGCTGGCCGAGGAGGTCGCGCACCAGCTGGGCGTCGGTCTCGTTCCCACCAAGGCCTTCGACTTCGCCAACGGTGAGATCTACGTCCGCTTCCAGGAGTCGGCCCGTGGCGCGGACTGCTTCCTGATCCAGAGCCACACGGCTCCGATCAACAAGTGGATCATGGAACAGCTGATCATGATCGACGCTCTGAAGCGGGCCTCCGCCCGGAGCATCACCGTGATCATCCCGTCGTACGGCTACGCCCGTCAGGACAAGAAGCACCGCGGCCGCGAGCCGATCTCGGCGCGTCTGGTGGCGGACCTGCTGAAGACCGCGGGCGCCGACCGCATCCTGACGGTCGACCTGCACACGGACCAGATCCAGGGCTTCTTCGACGGCCCGGTCGACCACCTGTCGGCGCTGCCGGTCCTCGCGGACTACGTGGGCGCCAAGGTCGACCGCGACAAGCTGACGATCGTCTCCCCGGACGCCGGCCGCGTGCGCGTCGCCGACCGCTGGTGCGACCGCCTGGACGCCCCCCTGGCGATCGTGCACAAGCGCCGCGACAAGGACGTCGCCAACCAGGTCACCGTGCACGAGGTCGTCGGTGACGTGAAGGGCCGCGTCTGCGTCCTGGTGGACGACATGGTCGACACCGGTGGCACGATCGTCGCCGCCGCCGACGCCCTGTTCGCGCACGGCGCGGAGGACGTCATCGTGACGGCCACGCACGGCATCCTGTCGGGCCCGGCCGCGGACCGCCTGAAGAACTCCAAGGTCAGCGAGTTCGTGTTCACGGACACGCTGCCGGTTCCCGGCGCCCTGGAGCTCGACAAGATCACGGTGCTGTCGATCGCGCCGACGATCGCGCGCGCGGTGCGCGAGGTGTTCGAGGACGGTTCGGTGACGAGCCTCTTCGAGGAGCACTGAGCCGTAGCGCCACAGCGGACCCGAGGGCCGCTTCCCCGTTCGGGGGAGCGGCCCTCGGTCGTGTTTCGGTGATCGAATTGGGTGGTAGGGCGGTGGGCCGGTAGACTGCCGTAGTTGCTCGGCGAGGGAGGCCGTACCCGTACGGATGTACAGGGTCACGGCGGTCCGTTATCGACGCGCTCTTCGTAGCAGGCCATCGCCAGTCGTGGCCGGGTGACCCAAGTCTTTCGTCACCTTTCCACGAGGAGTGCACCATGTCCGAGGTCAAGCTCGCCGCTGCCGTCCGTACCGAGTTCGGCAAGGGCGCCGCCCGTGCGATCCGCCGCAACAACCAGGTTCCCGCGGTCGTCTACGGCCACGGCTCCGAGCCGGCGCACGTGACCCTCCCGGCCCACGACCTTGCCCTGGCGCTGCGCACGCCGAACGTCCTGCTCTCCCTGGACGTGGACGGCAAGAACGAGCTGGCGATCCCGAAGGCGATCCAGCGCGACGCCATCAAGGGCTTCCTGGTCCACGTCGACCTGCTGCTCGTCAAGCGCGGCGAGAAGGTCACGGTCGAGATCCCGGTCCAGGCCGAGGGCGAGCTCGCCGCCGGTGGCAACCTGCTGGAGCACGTGCTGAGCACCCTCTCCATCGAGGCCGAGGCCACCCACCTCCCCGAGGCCGTCACGGTCTCCGTCGAGGGCCTGGCGGCCGGCGCCTCCGTCCTCGCCAAGGACATCACCCTGCCGAAGGGCGCCACCCTGGTCACCGACGGCGACGCCGTCGTCCTCCAGGTCCTGGGCGCGCAGGCCGAGGAGCCGGCCGCCGAGGCCGAGGCCACCGAGGGTGCCGAGGCCTGAGCCGTAGGCTCTGCCTGACGTGACGGGGTGACGGGCCACGCGGCCCGTCACCCCGTTTCCCTTGTACGGGTACGGAAGTACGCACGCGCGTGGACGGATACGAGGAGACCTGACGCAGATGACGGACGACGCGAACGCCCCCTGGCTGATCGTCGGCCTCGGCAACCCGGGGCCCGAGTACGCGGCCAACCGGCACAACATCGGCTTCATGACGGTGGATCTGCTCGCCGAGCGGATGCGCGGTTCGTTCAAGCGCGCGCAGAAGGCGCAGGCGCAGGTCGTCGAGGGCCGGATGGGCCCGCCGGGACCCGCGAGCCGCCGGGTGATCCTGGCGAAGCCGATGTCGTACATGAACCTGTCGGGCGGTCCGGTGACGGCGCTGCGGGACTTCTACAAGGTGCCGACGGCGAACATCGTGGCGATCCACGACGAGCTGGACATCGACTACGGGGTGCTGCGGCTGAAGATCGGCGGCGGGGACAACGGTCACAACGGCCTGAAGTCGATGACGAAGGCGATGGGTCCCGAGTACCACCGGGTCCGGTGCGGGATCGGGCGCCCGCCGGGCCGGATGCAGGTGGCGGACTTCGTCCTGAAGGACTTCTCGTCGACGGAGCGCAAGGACCTGGACTGGTTCGTGGACCGGGCTGCGGACTCGGTGGAGTGCCTGGTGGCGGAGGGCCTGGAGCGGGCCCAGTCGGCGTACAACTCCTAGGAGCGGTCCGACGGGTCCGGCCCCCTGGCGGTCGGAACGTACGACTGTACGATCGCGGGTCATGACGCACGTCCGTAACGCCGCCATGGCCCTGGTCGCCCTTCTTCTGCTCGTCGCGGGTGGGTGGGCCTCCTGGAACTCGGCCCAGCACGTCCTGCTCGGCAAGGGGCGGGAGCACGGGACGCTGACCGTGACGGGCTGTACGGAGGAGAGGTGCAGCGGCCGGTTCGCCCCTGACGACCCGTCGTCGACGCGACGGACGCTGACGATCGAGCGTTCGGTGGCGGCGGAGCCGGGGGTGACGATCCCGGTGGTCGTGAAGCCCGGTACGGACGAGGGCGTACGGACGGGCTGGGGCGGTGGTCTGCACGCGTGGCTGCCGTTGGGCGGGGCGCTGCTGCTCGCGGCGCCGCTGGTCGGCGGCGGGCTGCGGCTGCCGAGGACGGCGTGGTCGATGGCCGGTGCGGGTGGGTCGCTGCTGGTGGCCGCGTTCTTCGCGCTCTGATCCAGCTTGTTCACAGTTCCGGCCCGTTGACACGGGTTTCCTGGTGCGATCGTTACCGACCTCTGGCTCAAGGCCCGCTCAAAGCGACGGATAGGCTGCCCCCGCCACCTCCCACGGCATCCCTCATCCCACAGATGGACGACTGCACATGCGACGCTCCTTCATACCCGCCGCCGCGCTCGTCGCGGCCATGGCGGGTTCCCTCGCCCTCGCGCCGGTTGCTTCCGCGTCGGAGGGCCCGAAGCCGCTTCCGCTGCACCAGGCCGACAAGCTGCCCCTGACCGCCTCGGACTGGAAGGAGACCGAGAAGGTCTGCGGGAACGTCCCGACCGACCAGGACGGTTGGCACTTCGTGCTGCCGGGCCGCAGCGCCACCTTCTCGAAGCTGACGGTGGAGTTCCAGCCGGGTGGCGTCCAGACCGTCACGGTCTTCGGTCCGCCGGACGCGAAGCACGCGTACGTCGGGTCCGAGCCGGGCGCGAAGCTGATCTCCGCCTCGGCCGAGATCAACGGCACCGTCACGCAGGGCTGGTTCAACCTGTCCCACACCTGCCCGACGGCCGTGAAGCCCACCCCGACCGGCACCCCGAGCACCACCGCGCCGACGCCGACGGACACGCCGACGACCGAGGCGCCCACGGGCACCCCGTCGGGCACCCCCTCCCAGACCCCGTCGTCGACCGTCTCCCCGACGGACAGCCCCTCGTCGAGCGTCTCCCCGACGGACAGCCCCTCGTCGAGCGTCTCGCCGACGGCGACCAACAGCGCGGGCCAGCCCGTGCCGAGCGCCTCCGGTTCGTCGTCGACCGGTGGTGACCTGGCCGAGACCGGCTCCAGCACCCCCGTCGGCCTCCTCGCCGCCGTGGCCCTCGCCCTCGCGGGTGCGGGTGCGTACCTGGTGACGCGTCGTCGCAAGGCGCAGCAGCACTGACGTACCCCCGTCATGACGGAAGCCCCCGCCGGAGACCGGCGGGGGCTTCTGTCGTACGGGCGGGGTGTCAGCCGGTGTTGCGCAGGCCGGCCGCCACGCCGTTGACGGTGAGGAGCAGGGCCCGTGCGAGCAGCGGGTCGGGCTCCGCGCCGGCCTCGGCGTCCGCGCGCTGGCGGGCCAGCAGGGCGACCTGGAGGTAGGAGATCGGGTCCAGGTAGGCGTCGCGGATGGCGAAGGTCTGCTGGAGCACGGGGTTGGAGTCGAGGAGCTTCTCGCCTCCGGTGATCTTGAGGACCTCGGCGACGGTCAGCGCGTGCTCGGCCTCGATGGCGTCGAAGACGTGCTTGAGGTCGTCGGGGACGAGGGTGTCGACGTAGTGGCGGGCGATCCGCAGGTCCGTCTTCGCGAGCGTCATCTCGACGTTGGAGAGGAAGTTGCGGAAGAAGTGCCAGCGGTCGTACATCTCGCCGAGGACGGGGTCGAGGCCGGCCTCGCGGAGGGCCTTGAGGCCGGAGCCGACGCCGAACCAGCCGGGGACGATCTGGCGGGACTGGGTCCAGCCGAACACCCAGGGGATGGCGCGGAGTCCGTCGAGGGAGACGCCGGAGCCGGGGCGGCGGGAGGGCCGTGAGCCCAGGTGCAGGTCGGCGAGCTGGTCGACGGGGGTGGAGGCGAGGAAGTACGCCGGCAGGCCGGGGTCCTCGACGAGCTTGCGGTACGCGGTGTGGGCGGCGTCCGAGACGGTGTCCATGGCCGCGTCCCAGCGGGCGAGGGCCTCGTCGGACTGGCGCGGCGCGGTGTGCAGGGCGGAGGCCTGCAGGGTGGCGGCGACGGTCAGTTCGAGGTTCTCGCGGGCGAGGGACGGGATCAGGTACTTGTCGGAGATGACCTCGCCCTGCTCGGTCACCTTGATCTCGCCCTCCAGGGTTCCCCAGGGCTGGGCGAGGATCGCGTCGTGCGAGGGGCCGCCGCCGCGGCCGACGGTGCCGCCGCGGCCGTGGAAGAGGCGCAGCCGCACGCCGTAGCGGTGGGCGACGTCGCGCAGCCGGCGCTGGGCGCGGTGGATCTCCCACTGGGAGGTGGTGATGCCGCCGAACTTGGAGGAGTCGGAGTAGCCGAGCATGACCTCCTGGACGTCGCCGCGGAGCGAGACGAGGCGCCGGTAGGAGGGGTCGGCGAGCATGCCGTCGAGGATGACGTCGGCGGCCTTGAGCTCGTCGGTGGTCTCCAGGAGGGGCACGATGCCGATCTTGGCCCAGCCGCCGTGGAGGTCGATCAGTCCGGCCTCGCGGGCGAGGACGGCGGCGGCGAAGACGTCGTCGGCGCCCTGGCACATCGAGATGATGTAGGACTCGATGACCTCGGGGCCGAAGCGCTCGAAGGCCTCCTTGACGGTGTGGAAGACGCCGAGGGTCTTCTGCCCGGCCGCGTCGAGCGGGGCGGGGGTGGGCGCGAGGGGGCGGCGCGAGCGCAGCTCCTTGGCGAGCAGCTTCTGCCGGTAGTCGCGCGGCATGTCGGCGTAGCGCCAGGACTCCTCGCCGAGGCGGTCGAAGAGCTGCCCGAGGGCGTGGTGGTGGGCGTCGGCGTGCTCGCGTACGTCCATGGTGGCGAGCTGGAGGCCGAAGGCCGAGAGGGTGCGGATGGTGCGGTCCATCCGGCCGTCGGCGAAGAGGCCGCCGCGGTGCTCGCGCAGCGAGGTCTGGATCAGGGTGAGGTCGTGGACGAGTTCGGCGGTGCCGAGGTAGTCGCGGCCGTCCTGGTGGGGGGTGCCGGAGGCGAGGCGCTCGCGGGTGTTGAGGAGCTTCTGCCGGATGCAGGTGGCCTTGAGCCGGTAGGGCTCCTCGGCGTTGAGGCGCTTGTAGCGGGGGCTGATCTCCGGGAGGAGTTCCAGGTCGCGCTGGAGGGAGTCCAGGAGTTCCTGGGTGGCTCCGGTGTAGCGGATGGAGTTGGAGAGGAGTCCGCGGAGGTAGTCGACGAGTTCGAGGGCGTCGGTGATGCCGTGCTCGTGCTGGAGGATCAGGACGTCCCTGGTCACCTGGGGGGTGACGTTGGGGTTGCCGTCGCGGTCGCCGCCGATCCAGGTGCCGAAGGTGAGCGGGCGGGTGCCGGCGGGCAGTTCGACGCCGACGCGCTCCAGCTCGGCGGCGAGGTCCTCCAGGACGTCGCCGACGGCGTTGGCGTGCAGTTCGTCGAGGTAGTAGATGGCGTTGCGGGCCTCGTCGGCGGGCTCGGGGCGGACGACCCGGAGTTCGTCGGTCTGCCAGATGAGGTCGATGTTCTCGGCGAGCCTCAGGTCGTGGCGGCGCCGGTCGGCCTCGATGACCGGGGTCTCCAGGAGGACGGCGATCCGGCGGAGCTTGTTGAGGACGGAACGGCGGGCGGCTTCGGTGGGGTGCGCGGTGAAGACGGGCCGGACGTTGAGGTTCTTGACCGTCTCGCGGACGTGCTCGGGGTCTCCGTCCTTGAGCATGTCGGCGGTGCGGGCGAGGAGGCTGCCCTCGGCGGCGCGCTTCTCGCGCATCTCGCGGCCGCGGTGGACCTGCTCGGTGACGTTCGCGAGGTGGAAGTAGGTGGAGAAGGCGCGTACGAGCTTGGCGGCTGTCTCCAGCTCGACGCCGCTCAGCAGCTCGGCGGCGGCCTCTCCGTTCTCGCGGGTGAGGCTGCGGACCCGCTCGACGAGGTCGAGGAGTTCGTGGCCCTCCTGGCGGACGAGGGTCTCGCCCAGCAGGTCGCCCAGTCGGCGGATGTCGGCGCGCAGCTCGGCGCTGGCGGTGGGGGTCTGGTCGGCACTGCTCACAGGTGCGGCTCCTTGCAGTGTTTGAGCACGTCTGGAGGGGTTCTGGAGGCTTGCGGACCGCGCTGTCCGACGCACCCAGGATAGGTGTCCGTCTTCTCGGTGACGGCCCTGCCCCTGTTGTGCCCTCTTGCCGCGCGCCCCGGCGCTGCCATACTTACGACGCCGTAGGTTACGGAGGCGTAGCCACGGCCGTGTCTGCGCGTACTTTTTCGCGTCTTTCCCGCAGTTTTCCCCCACCCTCACCCTCACCCCCAGGGGACATCCATGACCATGAGCCCCGAGGTGACCTCGCCCGAGGCACCCGAGCTGTCCGACGGCGACCCCGTCCTGCCCTCCGCCACGCTCGGCGGGGACAGCAAGGGTTCGGTCGAGCAGGTCGCGCTGCTGCTGTTCATCACGGTGCCGTTCGTGGCGCTGCTCGCGGCGGTGCCGCTGGCCTGGGGCTGGGGGGTGAGCTGGCTGGATCTCGGGCTGATGGTGGCGATGTACTTCATCGGCTGCCACGGGATCACGATCGGTTTCCACCGGTACTTCACGCACGGTTCCTTCAAGGCGAAGCGGCCGCTGCGGATCGCGCTGGCGATCATGGGCTCGCTCGCGGTGGAGGGTCCGGTGGTGCGCTGGGTGGCGGACCACCGCAAGCACCACAAGTTCTCGGACGCGGAGGGTGACCCGCACTCGCCGTGGCGGTTCGGCGAGACGGTCCCGGCCCTGATGAAGGGCCTGTGGTGGGCGCACATCGGGTGGATGTTCGACGAGGAGCGGACCCCGCAGCACAAGTACGCCCCCGATCTGATCAAGGACCCGGCGATCCGGGCGATCTCCCGCCAGTTCGTGCTGTGGACGGTGCTGTCGCTGGCGATCCCGCCGCTGGTGGGCGGTCTGGTCACGATGTCGTGGTGGGGCGCGTTCACCGCGTTCTTCTGGGGCTCGCTGGTCCGGGTGGCGCTGCTGCACCACGTGACGTGGTCGATCAACTCGATCTGTCACGCGGTGGGCAAGCGTCCGTTCAAGTCGCGGGACCGCTCGGGCAACGTGTGGTGGCTGGCGGTGCTGTCCTGTGGTGAGTCCTGGCACAACCTGCACCACGCGGACCCGACCTCGGCCCGGCACGGGGTGCTGCGCGGGCAGGTCGACTCCAGTGCGCGGCTGATCCGCTGGTTCGAGCTGGCGGGCTGGGCGTCCGACGTGCGCTGGCCGGCGCAGGCCCGCATCGAAGCCCGCCGCCAGAGCGCGTCCGCAGACGCGGCATGATGGAAGACGTGGCGAACGACGGCAGGACCAGTGGCACCGGCAGCGGCGAGCAGAAGCCCCGGCGCGGGCGCCGGGTGCGGATGACGGGCGCGGAGCGCCGGGAACAGCTGCTGGACATCGGCCGCACGCTCTTCGCCGCGAAGGGTTTCGAGGGCACGTCGGTGGAGGAGATCGCGGCGAAGGCCGGGGTCTCCAAGCCGGTGGTGTACGAGCACTTCGGCGGCAAGGAGGGGCTGTACGCGGTGGTCGTCGACCGCGAGATGCGGCAGCTCCTGGACGGGGTGACGGGGGCGCTGACGGCGGGGCATCCGCGGGAACTCCTGGAGCAGGCGGCGTTCGCGCTGCTCGACTACATCGAGAACTACACGGACGGTTTCCGGATTCTCGTACGGGACTCCCCGGTGGCGCAGTCGACGGGCACGTTCGCGTCGCTGATCAGCGACATCGCCACGCAGGTGGAGGACATCCTGGGTCTTGAGTTCAAGGCCCGCGGCTTCGATCCGAAGCTGGCGCCGCTGTACGCGCAGGCGCTGGTGGGCAGTGTGGCGCTGACGGGTCAGTGGTGGCTGGACGTCCGGAAGCCGAAGAAGGCGGAGGTCGCGGCGCATCTGGTGAACCTGGCGTGGCACGGTCTGGACGGTCTGGAGCCGAAGCCGCGGTTGATAGGGCACCGGAAGAGCTGAGGGCCGCGCCGGAGGAACGGACCGGACGGTCCGGTTCTCCGGGTCGGAGGGGGGTTAACCCCTGGCGTCCGGCCGGGGCACGAGTAGGATCGGCTTCAACATCCGTGGGGGTGTTCCCGTTGTCGGGCGAAGCCGTTCGCGTGCCCTGTGGCCTGCGCTGATGCCGTTCGACGCCGCTGTGAACCCCCCGTGCTCGGATTCCTTTGGACCTCTGATCCCTGGGGGGGATCTTTTTGTCTTTCCTGCGTTCCACGCGCGCACGTCGTGTGGTCACCTGCACCGCCCTGCTGCTCTCCACGGGCATGCTGCTCAGCCGGCCGGCCATGGCCGGTACGCCCGCCCCGCCGCTCTCGGCCGCGAAGCCCGCGCCGGCGGCCGGCCCGAAGCTGCTGATGCCGTCCCTGCCCGCGTCGGGTGCCCGTGCGGCGGGCGCCGAGGGCGCCGCGGCCGCGGGTTCCGCGCCGCGCGCCGACTTCGACGGCGACGGCCGGAGCGACCTGGTCTACCGGGAGCTCGACGGCTCCCTCACGCTCTCGACGCAGACGACGGCGGTCGAGTTCTCGCGGACCGGCGGCTCGAAGGACTTCGTCAAGGACATCATCCCGGTCGGTGACCAGGACCTGAACGGCGGCAGGCCCGAGGTCCTGACGCTGACGACGCTGGGCCGCCTCGAACTGTACGGAAACGCCTCGACGACGGCCTCGGCGAACCTGCGCTGGTACGGCAACGGCTGGAACATCTACAACAAGGTGTTCTCGCCGGGCGACGTGGACGGCGACGGCCGCGCGGACCTGATGGGCCGCACGCCCGAGGGCGACCTGTACCTGTACCTGGCCTCCGGCACGCCGGCCACGCCCTTCCAGGGCCGGACGAAGGTCGGCTACGGCTGGCAGGTGTACGACCAGATCGTCGGCATCGGCGACAACGACGGCGACGGCAAGGGCGATGTCATCGCCCGCAAGCCCGACGGCTCCCTCGACTTCTTCGGCAGCACCGGTGACCCGGGGGCGCCGTTCAAGCAGGCCACCGGCATCGGCGCCATGTGGGACGTCTTCAACCAGATCCTGGGTGTGGACGACCAGGACGGCGACGGTGACACCGAGGTCTACGCGCGCCGGAAGAACGGCACGCTGATGGTCTACACGGGCTCGGGCACCGGCGGCTACGACACCCGGGAGACGCTCGGCGCGACCGGCGAGTGGGCGCCCGTCGCCCAGTTCGGCGGCGCCGGCAACCTCCCCGCCCACGGCAAGGAGGAGCTGCTCGCGATCGACAAGCGCGGCGCGCTCTACTGGTACCACGCGGTCAACAACGGTGGTCTCAGCGCCCGTCAGTGGATCGCCAACGGCTGGGGCGGGGTGAACCTCACCAACGTCTCCTCGGTCGACCCGAACGGCGAGTCGGACGTCGTGGAGATCTACAACAACCGCCTCTACATCGAGAGCAAGGACATGGGAGGCGGCTGGAACGCCTTCAACCTGCTCGCGGGCCCCGGTGACCTGAACGGCGACGGCTCGGGCGACCTGCTGGCGCGGGACCGCTCCGGCAACCTGTACCTGTACCCGACCACGGTGACCGGTTCGGCGCTCCGCGCCCGGACCCTGGTGAGCGGTGGCTGGCAGACGTACAACTGGTTCTTCGGCGCGGGTGACTACACCAACGACGGCCGGAACGACCTGCTGGCGCGCACCACGACCGGCACGCTCTACCTCTTCCCGGGCACGGGTTCGGCGACCAAGCCGTTCCAGGGCCGGATCAAGCTGGGCGAGGGCTTCAACGCGTACGCGAAGCTGGTCGCCACGGGTGACCTGACGGGTGACGGCAAGGGCGACTTCGTCGCCGCGACGCCCGGCGGCGACCTGTACCGCTTCGACGGCGGCGCCGCGAAGAACTACTTCGGCCCGCGCGCCAAGATCGGCTACGGCTACCAGACGTACAGCGGCATGTACTAGTCGCACCGCGGCCCCTACGGGTCGCGGCGCGCGGGGCGCCCCGCACCGGAGTTCCGGTGCGGGGCGTCCGTGCGTCACGGGCCCGTGCGAGGTCAGGAGGGCTTGCGGGCGAGGGCGAAGATGCGGCGGAACGGGAAGACGGTGCCGTGCGGGCCCGGGGGGTAGGCCTCGCGGAGGAGGGCGCGGTACTGCCCGAGGAAGGCGTCGGCCGCCTCCCGGTCGTCGGCCAGGGTCGTGAGGACGGGCCGCAGGGCGGTGCCCTTGACCCAGTCGAGGACGGGGTCCTCGCCCTGGAGCAGCTGGCAGTACGTGGTCTCCCAGACGTCCACCTCGCAGCCGAGGTCGGTGAGGCGGGTGAGGTAGTCGGCGGAGTCGAGGATGTGGACGAAGCGGCGGCCCTGGTCGCCGAGGCGGGCGCGCCATTCGGGGGTGTCGCAGAGTTCGCCGAGCAGGGCGTGGCTGGGCGAGGTGAAGTTGCCGGGGACCTGGAAGGCGAAGGTGCCGCCGGGGTGGAGTCCGTCGATCCATCCCGCGAAGGACTCGGGGTGGTTGGGCACCCACTGGAGGGCGGCGTTGGAGACGATGAGGTCGTAGGGCTCGGTGGGGGTCCAGTGGGCGGCGTCGGCGGGCCGGAAGTCGATCCAGCCGCCGCCGCGGGTGGTGCCGGCCCAGTCCTTCTCGGCCCGCTCCAGCATGTCGGGCGAGAGGTCGTAGCCGGTGATGTGGGCGTCGGACCACCGGTCGGCGAGGAGGGCCGTGACGTTGCCGGGGCCGCAGCCGAGGTCGGCGATGCGGGCCGGGCGGTCCTCGGCCGGGAGATGCGGTATTCGGGCGAGCAGGTCGAGGAAGGGCCGGGTGCGATGGCCGGAGTGTCGGAGGTACTGCTGTGGGTCCCAGGTCGGTGCGGTGGGTACGACGGTTTCCACGGAATGCATGTTCGAAGCCCCCTTGCTGGCACGAGTTGCCGAAGCGGAACGTAGTTCCGGCCGGGTCCCTTCCCCATAGTCCAGGGAAATATATCTTGACTCCAAGATACTCGATATCGAGAAACTTGACCCCAAGAGACTTTATGTCAACAGACCCTCTACACTGATCGTCATGGAGGACGAGGTCGACCGACTGGTCGCAGCATGGCGCCGCGAGCGCCCCGACCTCGACGTGGAACCGCTCGAGGTGCTCAGCCGCGTCTCGCGGCTCGCCCGGCACCTCGACCGCGCCCGTCGGCTCGCCTTCTCCGAGCACCAGCTGGAGCCCTGGGAGTTCGACGTCCTCACCTCCCTGCGCCGCGCCGGAGCGCCGTACCAGCTCTCCCCCGGCCAGCTCCTCACCCAGACCCTGGTCACCTCGGGCACCATGACCAACCGCATCGACCGGCTCACCAAGAAGGGCCTCGTCGAGCGGCTGCCCGACCCCAGCGACCGGCGCGGGGTCCTCGTCCGGCTCACCCCCGAGGGCCGCGACCGCGCCGACGAGGCGCTCGCCGGACTCCTCGCCCAGGAGCGGGCCATCCTGGCCCAGCTCTCCCGCGCCCAGCGCGGCGAACTGGCCGGACTGCTACGCCGGCTGACCGCCCCGTTCGACAACGTCCCCGGCTAGTCCGGACCCCGGCACCCCGACCGGCTGCGCGGGACCCACGCCCGCCCGGCGGGCCAGCGCCACCGCCGCCAGGGTCGAGTGCACGCCCAGCTTCCCCAGCACGTTCTGCATGTGCGTACGGACCGTGTGCGGCGACAGGAACAGCCGCTCCGCGACCGCCTTGCGGCCGAGACCCGCGACCATGCAGCGCAGCACCTCCCGCTCGCGCGGGGTCAGCGACTCCACCAGCCGCTCGCTGTCCGTCCGGTGCTTGCGCACCTCCGTCAGCTCCCGCAGCACCCCGGTGAGCAGCGCGGGCGGCAGATGCGTCTCGTCCCGCAGCACCCCGCGCACCACGGCCAGCAGCCGTTGCAGCGAACAGTCCTTCGCCACCCAGCCGGAGGCCCCGGCCTGGAGGGCGAGCGCCGCCCGCCGCGGGTCGTCCCTCTCCGCGAGGACGACGGTGCGGACCGCGGGCTGCGCCCGGCGCACCCCGGCCACCAGCGAGAGCCCGTCGACGGCACCGACAGCACCGACGGCGCCCTCGGCGTCGTCCGGGACGGCGCGGGCCGCGGCCGCGCCCGGCGGGCCCGCGCCCAGCTCGGCGTCGACGAGCAGCACGTCGAACCTGCGTCCCTCCGCCGCACCGCGCTCCAGGCAGCGCAGGGCGGCCGGGCCGCTTCCCGCGGCCGCGACGTCGACGTCGGGCTCCGCCGCGAGTGCGGCGGCCAGCGATTCGGCGAAGACGCGGTGGTCGTCCACCACCAGGACACGGATACGTGCCACGGACACCCCCAAGTGTCGAGGAACGGAACCGACGCGGGCACGGCGCCGGAGGCGGGTCCGTCGGATGCGCGGCCGCCGCCGTGCGTTGACTGTTACCCCGCTTCCGGCGCCGTACCCGACCGGGTCACGCCCCCTGAACAGCACCGGCCCCCACCGGCGCCGCCCCTCAGCGTAGGGGCGGGGCGTCACGGTGGGGGCCGATTCGCGGAACTGTCCGAAGTCGCGCGTGCGCGCGGCGGGTTCAGAGCCTGCGCGCGCCTGCCGAGGGGACGGCCGGGAAGATCCCCGGAGGGGCGTACCCGGCCCCGGCGAAGGCCTTCTCCACGGCGGCGGCGACCGCGTCCGCCCGGTCGGCCCCGACCAGGACGACGGCCGAGCCGCCGAAGCCGCCGCCGGTCATCCGGGCACCCAGCGCGCCTGCGGCGTTCGCCGCCTCGACGGCGAGGTCCAGCTCGGGGCAGGAGACCCGGAGGTCGTCCCGGAGGGAGGCGTGCCCCTCGGTGAGCACCGGGCCGACGGCCCGGGTGTCGCCGGCGTCGAGCAGCGCGAGGGTCCGCTCCACGCGCGCGTTGTCGGTGACGACGTGCCGGACGTACCGCCGCACCGTCTCGTCGCTCAGGCGTGCGAGGGTTTCGGGTAGGTGTACGGCGCTCACGTCGCGCAGGGCACGGGCGCCGAGCGCCCGCGCACCCGCTTCACACCCGGCGCGCCGCTCCGCGTACGCGCCGTCCCCGAGCGCGTGCTTCACGCGGGTGTCGACGACGAGCAGCCGCAGCCCCTCGCGGGCGAGGTCGAAGGGGACCTGACGGTACGAGAGGTCCCGGGTGTCCAGATGGAGGGCGTGGCCCTCCTCGGCGCACGCGGAGGCCATCTGGTCCATGACCCCGCAGGGCACGCCGACGAAGGCGTTCTCGGCGCGCTGCGCGAGCCGGGCGAGCTCGGGCCGGGTGAGCCCGAGCCCGAACAGGTCGTTCAGGGCGAGCGCGGTGACGACCTCCAGGGCCGCCGAGGAGGAGAGCCCGGCACCGGTCGGCACGGTCGAGGCGAGGTGCACGTCCGCGCCCGTCACCGGGTGGCCGGCCTCCCTCAGCGCCCAGACCACACCGGCCGGATAGGCCGCCCAGCCGCCGCCCGAGAGCGGCTCCAGGGTGTCGGCCGCGAGCTGGACGACACCGCCTCCGACGTCGGCGGAGTGCAGGCGCAGCACGCCGTCGTCACGGCGGGAGACGGCGGCGACGGCGGTGTGCGGCAGCGCGAGCGGCAGCACGAAGCCCTCGTTGAAGTCGGTGTACTCCCCGATGAGGTTGACCCGCCCGGGGGCCGCCCAGACACCGTCGGGCGCGGCGCCGTACAGCGCCTCGAAGTCCTCGGCGACGCTCACGCGGAACCCTCCTCGCGGCGGAGCCGGGCGAAGGCCCAGGCGTCGGCGACGACGGCCGCCAGGTCCGGCCGGGACGGCGTCCAGCCGAGCCGCTCGCGGGCCGCGTCGGCGGAGGCGACCAGGACGGCCGGGTCGCCGGGGCGGCGCGCGGCGGTGATCTCGGGGACCGGGTGCCCGGTGACCTTCCGCACGGTCTCGACGACCTCGCGGACGGAGAATCCGTTGCCGTTGCCGAGGTTGCAGACGAGGTGCTCCCCGGCCGGCACGGAACCGGCCGTCATCGCGTCGAGCGCCAGCACATGGGCCTCGGCCAGGTCGGCGACGTGGATGTAGTCGCGGACGCAGGTGCCGTCCGGGGTCGGGTAGTCCTCGCCGTACACGGATATCGCCTCGCGCTCGCCCACGGCGACCTGGAGGACGAGCGGGATCAGGTGCGACTCGGGTGCGTGGCGCTCGCCGAGCGGGCCGTACGCCCCCGCCACGTTGAAGTAGCGCAGCGACACGGCGGCCAGGCCGTGGGCGGCGCACTCGCCGGCGATCATGTGGTCGACGGCCAGCTTGCTCGCCCCGTAGGGGCTGGTGGGCGCGGTCGGCGCGGTCTCGGTGATCGGCACGGTCTCCGGCTCGCCGTAGGTCGCGGCGGTGGAGGAGAAGACGAGCCTGCGCACTCCCGTGGAGCGCATGGCCGCCAGCAGGGCCATGGTGCCGCCGACGTTGTTCTCCCAGTACTTCTCCGGCCTGGCGACGGATTCGCCGACCTGGGAGAAGGCGGCGAAGTGCAGGACGCCGTCGTAGGAGTCGTCCAGCCACTTCGCGGCGTCCTGGACGCGGCCCTCGACGAACGCGGCGCCCGCCGGGACCGCCTCGGCGAAGCCGGTGGAGAGGTCGTCGAGGACGGTGACCCGGTGGCCCCGCTCCAGGAGGTGGGCGGCGACGACGCTGCCCACGTATCCGGCCCCACCCGTCACCAGGTACTTCTTCGTGTCCGCGCTCACTCGGCGGTCGCCACCTCTCGCAGTCGTCGGGCCGCGTCCTCCGGCCGTACGTCGTTCATGAACGCGCCCATGCCGGACTCGGTGCCCGCGAGGAACTTCAGCTTGCCGGAGGCCCGTCGGACGGTGAAGAGCTCCAGGTGCAGTCCGAAGTCCTCCCGCCGGGCGTCCGTGAACGGCGCCTGGTGCCAGGCGGAGATGTAGGGCGTCGGCGGCTCGTCCGGGCCGAAGATCCGGTCGAAGCGCCTCAAGAGTTCCAGGTACACCTGTGCGCACTCTGTGCGGGCCGCCCCTTCGAGGGCGAGGAGGTCCGGCACCCGGCGCTTGGGGTGCAGGTGCACCTCGTACGGCCAGTGGGCGGCGTACGGCACGAAGGCGATCCAGTGCTCGGTCTCCAGGACCACCCGCTCGCCGTCGGTCCTTTCCCGCTCGACCACGTCGTCGAAGAGGTTCCGGCCGGTCTCGGCGCGGTGCTCGTCGAGGCGGCGCCGCATGGCCGCCGTCCGGGGCGTCACGTAGGGGAAGGCGTAGATCTGGCCGTGCGCGTGGGGCAGGGTGACGCCGATCTCCGCGCCCCGGTTCTCGAAGCAGTAGACCTGCTCGACGCCGGGCAGCGCGGAGAGTTCGGCGGTGCGGTCGGTCCAGGCGTCGAGGACGAGGGCGGCCCGCTCCTCGGTGAGGTCGGCGAAGGAGTCCGTGTGGTCGTCGGTGAAGCAGACGACCTCGCAGCGGCCGACGCCGCCGGAGAGCGAGGGGAAGCGGTTCTCGAAGACCACCACCTCGTAGCTCTCCTCGGGGACCTCGCTCTCGCGTCCGTCCCTGGCGGGGCAGAGCGGGCAGGCGTCGGCCGGCGGGAGGTAGGTGCGGGACTGCCGGTGCGAGGCGACGGCGACCGCGTCGCCGGTGAGGGCGTCGTACCGGATCTCGGAGCGGGAGACGACGGGGGTGAGGGGGCGCGGGTCGACGGCGGTGCGGACGGTGTCGTCGCGCGTGTCGTAGTAGATCAGTTCGCGCCCGTCGGCCAGCGTGGTGACGGTCTTCTTCACGGGGGTGCCCTCCGGGGCGGATCAAACAGAACCACACACAAGGAAGCACATTCCAACATCACCGTCAACGGTGAAGCCCGGTCCCGCACATGAACGGAACCGGACGGAACGAAGAAGCACCGCGCCAGGCCTTCGCGCCCCGGCGCGTCAGGCGCCCGTCACCCCGGGCCCGCGCGGCCCCGGCAGCGCCCGGTCCAGCAGCCCCGTACGGGCCGCCAGCGCCGCCGCCTCCAGGCGCGAGCCGACCCCCAGCTTCATCAGGACCCGCTGCACGTGCGTCCGCGCCGTGCTCGACGCGATCCCCATCCCCGCCGCGATCAGCCGGGTGTCCTCCCCCTCCGCGACCCGGACGAGGACCTCCACCTCCCGCTGCGTCAGCAGCCGCAGCAGCCGCTGCCCCTCGTCGTCCGGCTGCGCCGAAGGGTTCAGCAACTCCTCGAAGGCCGATCTGAGCAGTTGCGGCGCCACCGCCGACTCCCCCGCCCTGGCCTTCACCAGGGCGCGTTCCACGCCCTCGATCCGCTCGTCGTGCCGGACGTACCCGGAGGCGCCGGCCGCGAACGCCGCCGCGATCCCGCGCGGCGAGGGCACCGGGCCGAGCACCACGACCGCCACCTGCGGCCGCTCCCGCTTGATCCGCACGACCGGGTCGAAGACCCCCGGCAGGTCCGGCGTCGCCGTGCCCAGCAGACAGACCTCCGGCGCCCGGCCCACCACCAGCTCCGCCGCGCCCGCCACCGGCGCCGCCGCCGCGAGCACCCGGTGCCCGCGCAGTTTGAGCGCCGAGGCCAGCGCCTCCGCGAGCAGACGGTGGTCGTCCACCACCACCAGGCGTACGCCCATCCCGGTCATCCCCCTCGTCCGCGCCCGCCGTCCCCCGGCACGCCTGACCCGGCAAGGTACACGCTCCCCCGCCCCCCATCGCCCCAACCGCGGGCAGGAGACCCGTCCCGGTGCGGAATTCCCCCCTTCCCGGTGACGGTCACGGCCGGGGCGGGACGCGCGTGGGCCCCTCCGGATCACCGGAGGGGCCCACGACGGTCGTGCGTCGGTCGGTACCGCCGTCAGCGCGGGACGGCGAAGGAGACCACCAGGTACTTCTTGTCCGTGGCGCCCTCCCTGGCCTTGCTCACCAGCGTCTGCGCGATGAACAGCCGGCCGTCCCCGTAGAGGACCTCCGCACCGGTGAGGCTGGTGTTGGTCTCCATCGCGCGGATCGAGCGCTCCCCCGGGTTCTCCAGGAGCAGCGTCTCCTTCATCGTGCCGGCGTTGATCGACACGATCCGGCCGCCCTTGTCGTACGGCGGCTCCTTGTACGCGATGAGGTCGCCGCCGTCCATGCGGAGCGGGACCAGGGTGTAGCGGTCGCCCGCGTCCGCCTTCTCCGGCACCATCTTCCCGGTGGCCAGCTCGAAGGCGATGATCTCGTTCGTCTCGTCGCCGTACTCGCCGGTGGAGCCCTCGTGCTCCTCGGTCGGCACGTAGAGCCGGTTGTTGCCGACGAGCACCTGCTGGCAGGACTCGACCTTGGTCGAGCGGCAGCGGCCCGCGTACTGGTCGGCGTCGGCCGTGATCTTCGCCTTGAGCTTCCCGGTCTTCTCGTCGATCGAGAAGAAGTCCGAGATGCCGCTGCCGTCACCGGCGGTGTCGCCGACGTCGGCCGCGACGACCAGCGGCTTGGAGGAGACCACCGACGCGTACTTCACACCGGTCGGCATCTTGTACTGCGAGACCGGGGCGCCCGTCATCGGGTCGAGGTTCTGAATCAGCACGTACTGGCTGTCGTACGAACCGCACTTGCGGACCGCGACCAGGCCCTCGCCGCCGCCGTAGCCCAGGTCGTAGCAGTTCTGGTCGTTGGCCTGCGGCTTCCAGCGCGCGTTGCCGTTGGCCAGGTCGAAGGCGGCGCCGCCGTCGGTGCCGCCGGCCGCGACCGTCTTCCCGCTGAGGGTGACCTCGGAGAAGCGGACCTTCTGGTCGCCGCCGGTGCCGCCGGTGACCGAGGAGGTCCACAGCAGCTTGCCGGTGTTCAGGTCGACCAGGCCGACCTCGGTGCACTGCTGGTAGTAGCGCGGGGCGACCCTCTTCTTGGCCTCGAAGAGGACCGGCACCTTGTTGTCGGCGGTCTTGTGCCGGGAGGCACCGCAGACCTGACCGGCCAGCGGCAGGGTCCACAGGACCGTGCCCTTGTCCAGGTCGTGCGCGACGATCGAGTTGACCCCGGTCTTCACGTACGCCTTGTCGGTGATCCAGGAACCGGAGACGTCGGTGACGTCCGGGACCTTCGGCTCGTCGATCGAGAAGGCCAGCTTCGCCTGCGTGTTCGCGGACGCCTTCTCCTTGCCGTCACCGCCCAGACCGCTGGTGCCGCCGGTCTTCCCGCCGTCGCCGCCGGTGCCCTGCGAGGTGCCGGCCGAGCCCTTGGCCTCGTCGTCCTTGCCGCCGCCCTCGGAACCGGCGTACCAGATGCCGACGCCGACGATCAGCACGACGGCGACGACCGCCGCGATGATGATCTGGAGCTGCGCCGACAGCTTCTTGCCGCCGCCGGGCGCCGGCGGCGGGGTGGGCTGCTGGTACCCGCCGTAGGCCTGCTGCGGCTGCGTCGGGTAGCCGTACGGGGGCTGCACCGGCTGCTGCTGCGGCTGGGTGCCGTACGGGGGCTGCTGCGGCGGCTGCTGCGGCTGGGCGCCGGGGTAGCCGTACGGCTGCTGCGGCTGCTGCCCGTAGCCCTGGCCGGGCTGCTGCGGCGGATAGCCGTACGACTGGTCCGGGGCCGGGGCGTGCTGCGGGTAGCCGTAGCCCGGCTCCGGCTGCTGCGGCGGGGGCGTCGGGGCCCCGAAGCCGCCCTGCGGATCCGGCGGCTGGTTCGGCGGCGGGGGTGGCTGCGTCATCGGTCCTCGTACCTCACTTGCTGAACGCCATCATCGTCTTGACCAACTTCTCTTCCTTGTCGTTCGAGGCGGAGACGCGTCCGCTCGCCACGACGAAGGTGCCACCGCCGTAGGCGTAGCCGGGGCTGTAGAAGCTGTTCTCGATCTCGGACGTCGACGCCGGGTGCTGGAGCAGGATCTTCGGCGCACCACCGGTCGGGGCGATCGTCGCGACCGCGCCGCCCTTGTCGTACGAGGAGTCCACGTACACCAGGACCTCGGAGCCCTCCATGCGCAGCGGCGTCATGGACTGGCCCTCGGGGGCCTTGGAGCGCCACTTGGCCTTGCCGGTCTTCAGGTCGAAGGCGACGACCTCGTTGGACTTGCCGTAGCCGACCTCGGTCGCCATGTAGAAGTTGTTCGCGTCGGCCGCGACACCCGTGCAGCCCTCCAGGTTGCGCCCGAAGATGACGAACCCGCCGCCGCAGGACGGGGCGAACTTGTCCTTGCCGCCCTGGATCTGGGAGCGGAGCGTGCCGTTGGGGTTGAGCGTGAAGATGGTCCACTTCTTCGGCTCGCGCTGGGTGGCGGAGACGACCAGCGGGTCGACCGAGTAGACCTTGTCGACCTCCCAGCCCGCCTCCAGCTTGAAGCTGTACTTGGGCTTGCCGGTGGCCGGGTCGACCGGGCCGACGGCCTGGACCTTCTTGGAGCCGCTGCCCGAGCCGCAGTCCATGGCGGCGATCAGCCTGCTGCCGCCGGCGAACGCGAAGGGCTTGCAGCCGCTCGTCGGACCGGTGAACAGCTGCTTGCCGTCGGCGAGGGAGAAGCCGTAGGCGCTGCTGGTGCCGGCCACGGTCAGCGTGTTGCCGCTGATGGCCAGGGTGTTGTCCGAGAACGCGAAGAGGCCCTTGGGCTTCGGCACGGACTTCTTCCAGCCCGCCTTGCCGGTCTTCAGGTCGACCTGCTGGAGCTCGCTGCACTTGGCGCCGTCCTTGGCGCTCTCGGCGTAGCCGAAGACCATGACGCCGGTCGCCGAGGGGTTCGCGGGGGCCGCGCACAGCTCGAAGGGCACGTCGACGTGCCACTTCGGCGAGCCGTCCGTGAGGCTGTAGCCGTCGATGCCCTTGTACATGGCCTTGACGACGGTGTCGCCGACGATCCAGGGGCCGTACACGTCGGCGCCGTTGCGGGGCAGGTCGACGTCGTTCTTCAGCAGCCAGTTGACCTTGGCCTCGCCGTCCTTGCGGCCGGCGTTGAGGTCCTCCTCGCCGTTGGATCCGTCACCGGAGCCGTCGCCCTTGTCGACCGACTCGGTCGGCTTGGGGATGCCCGACGAGGACGAGGCGCTGGTGGTCGGCGCGGCGATCGGTTCCTCGTCGTCGCCACCTCCGACGACCGCCCAGGTGGTGACGGCGGCCACCAGGACGGCGGCGGCGGCCACGGCCGCGACGACACCGGTCCGGCCCTTGAGGGGCCCGCCGCCACCGGCCGGCGGCGGGGTCGGGGCGCCCTGGTACATCGGCTGGGTGGGGTAGCCACCGCCGCCGTACGGGTTCTGCTGCTGGCCGTACGGGCCGGGCTGCTGCGGCTGCTGCTGCTGCCCGTAACCGGGCTGCTGCCCCTGCTGGGGGTAGCCGTACGGGGGCTGCTGGCCGTACGGGCCGGGCTGGCCCTGCTGCGGGTAGCCGTAGCCGGGCTGCGGCTGCTGCCCGTACGGTCCGGGCGCGGCCGGAGGCGCGGTCGGCGGCATCCCGGGCGGACCGGCCGGCGGCGGCGGGGTCTGCGGTGCCTGCGGCGGGACGGGCGGCGTGCCCGGGGCCTTGTCCAGGTTCGGGCTGCCCTGGTTCTGGCCCGGGGCCTGGTTCGGATCCTGGGGAGCTCCGAAGCCCCCCGGCGGCTGGTTGCTGGGCGGCTGGGTCATCAGCGGTTCCCCCTTGACGTGAGCGGCTTTTCTTTCTACCACTCGCGTGATGGCGCAAAAGCGACCGGTCCGCCCCTTGTACCCAAGGGAGGACCGGCCTGTGATGCCCTCGTTATGCGTCCTCGGCCAGTTCGAGCCAGCGCATCTCCAGTTCCTCGCGCTCCCCGGCGAGTTCGCGGAGTTCCGCGTCGAGCTTCGCCACCAGCTCGAAATCGGTGGCGTTGTCGGCGATCCGGGTGTGCAGCTTGGCCTCCTTGTCGGAGACCTTGTCGAGCTGCCGCTCGACCTTCTGCAGCTCCTTCTTCGCGGCGCGGGCGTCGGCGGCGGAGACGCCCGGCTTGGCCTGCGCGGGCGCGGCGGCGGGCGTCGGGACGGACGCCTCGATCATCGCCCGGCGGCGCTCCAGGTACTCGTCGATGCCGCGCGGCAGCATCCGCAGGGTCCGGTCGCCGAGCAGCGCGAGCGTCTTGTCGGTGGTGCGCTCGATGAAGAACCGGTCGTGGGAGATGACGACCATGGAGCCCGGCCAGCCGTCGAGGAGGTCCTCCAGCTGGGTCAGGGTCTCGATGTCGAGGTCGTTGGTGGGCTCGTCGAGGAAGAGCACGTTCGGCTCGTCCATCAGCAGGCGCAGCAGCTGGAGGCGGCGGCGCTCACCGCCGGAGAGGTCGCCGACCGGCGTCCACTGCTTCTCCTTGGTGAAGCCGAACTGCTCGCAGAGCTGGCCGGCCGTCATCTCGCGGCCCTTGCCGAGGTCGACGCGGTCGCGGATCTGCTGGACGGCCTCCAGGACCCGCAGGGTGCCGGGGAGTTCGGTGACGTCCTGGGAGAGGTAGGCGAGCCGGACGGTCTTGCCGACCGTGACGGAGCCGGCGGCGGGCTGGATCTCGCCCTGGCTGACGGCGGCGTCCGCGAGTGCGCGCAGGAGTGAGGTCTTGCCCGCGCCGTTGACGCCGACGAGACCGATGCGGTCGCCGGGGCCCAGCTGCCAGGTGAGGTGCTGGAGCAGGGTCTTGGGTCCGGCGGTGACGGTCACGTCCTCCAGGTCGAAGACCGTCTTGCCGAGCCGGGCGTTGGCGAACTTCATCAGCTCGGAGGTGTCGCGCGGCGGCGGCACGTCGGCGATCAGCTCGTTGGCGGCCTCGATGCGGTAGCGGGGCTTGGAGGTGCGGGCGGGGGCGCCGCGCCGCAGCCAGGCCAGCTCCTTGCGCATCAGGTTCTGCCGCTTGGTCTCCTCGGTGGCGGCGATGCGCTCGCGCTCGGCACGGGCGAAGACGTAGTCGGAGTAGCCGCCCTCGTACTCGTGGACGGCCCCGCGCTGCACGTCCCACATGCGGGTGCAGACCTGGTCGAGGAACCAGCGGTCGTGGGTGACGCAGACGAGCGCGGAGCGGCGCTCCTGGAGGTGCTTGGCGAGCCAGGCAATGCCCTCGACGTCGAGGTGGTTGGTGGGCTCGTCGAGGACGAGGAGGTCCTGGTCCTCGATGAGCAGCTTGGCGAGCGCGATGCGGCGGCGCTCACCGCCGGAGAGCGGGCCGATGACGGTGTCGAGGCCGTTCTCGAAGCCGGGCAGGTCGAGCCCGCCGAAGAGCCCGGTGAGCACGTCGCGGATCTTGGCGCTGCCCGCCCACTCGTGGTCGGCCATGACGCCGATGACCTCGTGCCGGATGGTGGCCTTCGGGTCGAGCGAGTCGTGCTGGGTCAGCACGCCGAGGCGCAGCCCGCCGCTGTGGGTGACGCGGCCGGTGTCGGCCTCCTCCAGCTTGGCGAGCATCCGGATGAGGGTGGTCTTGCCGTCGCCGTTGCGGCCCACGACCCCGATCCGCTCCCCTTCGGAGACGCCGAGCGAGACCCCGTCGAGGAGGGCACGGGTGCCGTAGACCTTGGTGACGGCCTCGACATTGACCAGATTGACGGCCACGTTGACTCCTGTACGGGGTGATCGATCGACGTCCCAGGGTACGTCCCCGCGCGGACCGGCCCCGGCCCCGGCGTCAGGCCCCCGGGCGGCGCCCGGCCCTCTCCACCAGCAGCCAGCCCGCCAGGGCCAGGGCGACGGCCGCCGGGGCGGTGACCGGAACGGCGATCAGGGTGGCCGAGTGGCCGGTCAGGAGACCGCCGAAACCGGTCAGGGAGAGCCCGAGGACGCCGAGCAGGGCGAGGGTGATGCCGACGGCGGCGGCCGGGCCGCCGGTGCCGTTCGCCGGGGCGGCCGGGCCGGGGGACTCGAAGCGGCGGAACACGGCGACGAGGACGGCGGTGAGCAGGCCCGCCGCCGCGAACCGGAGCGGCACCTGCGCCCACCACGCCCCGGTCGCCGGGGCGGGCAGCTCGACGCCGAGGCCGAGCATCGCCCCGTACACCCCGAGCATCGCCGTCAGGTGCCAGAGGAACGCGGTCATCGCGATCCCGTTGGCGGCGACCACCCCGCGCCACACCCCGGCGCGGGCGACGAGGCGGGTCCCCGGCCTCTTCAGCAGCTCGACCGCGCCGACCAGCCACAGGCCGTGGCAGAGCAGGGCCAGGGTCGGCGGGGCCATGTTGGAGACCTTCTCGCCGGGCATCCCCACCATGGACAGCGGGTACGGCCCGAGGGCGACGAGCGCGGTCGCACCGAGCAGGCCCGCGCCGGCGAGCAGGGCCGGACGGCGGATCATGCCGTCGGCGCGGAGGAAGCCGAGCTGGTGGACGGCCAGCCAGACGAACGCGAAGTTCAGGAACTCGACGTACGGCACGTGCGCCGCGAACCGCAGGACGTCCACGGCGACCGCGCCGCCCACGAGCGCGGCGAAGGCGCCCCAGCCCCAGCGCTCGTGCAGCCGCAGCAGCGGCGGGGTGAAGGCGACCATCGCGAGGTAGATCCCGATGAACCAGAGCGGCTGGGTGACGAGCCGCAGCGCGACGCCGGTGAGCCCGCCGTCCGCGCCGGACAGCTGGAGCACCAGCGCGGCCGCGCCCCAGACCCCGACGAAGACCATCGTCGGCCGCAGCAGCCGCTGGAGCCGGGCCCGCAGGAAGGCCGCGTACTGCGGGCGCGAGCGGTGGGCGAGGGCGTGCGAGAAGCCGCCGACGAAGAAGAACACCGGCATGACCTGGAACGCCCAGGTCACCACCTGGAGCTCCGGCACGACGGCGAGCAGGTTGCCGACCTGTCCGTCGGCGGTGACGGCCGCCATCAGCCAGTGGCCGAGGACGACGACGGCGAGCGAGGCGACCCGGAGCAGGTCGACGTACCGGTCCCGCGTCGCCGGTGTGGCGGCGGCGAGTTCACGCGCGCTGATTCCCATGCTCGTACGGTCCCGCGACGGCCCGGTGCGGCGTCAGCGCGCGGATACTCAACCGGCGGCTGAGTACGGCGCCGGCGCCGGTCCTCCGGTCGGCACCCACAGGACCGTCCTCACCGCGGCGGACGGCCTCGAGAACCCGACCTCGGTGGCGGTGCGCGCCAAGTCCGTCCACATCCCCGGCGCGGCCTGCTTCACCACCCCGGACCCGGACCCGAACCTGCTCCTGGCGCGGATCTCGAAGAACAAGCGCCAGGTCGCGTTCAGAGGACGGTCGCGCCTGCCGCCGGTGAGGTCGCCACCCTCGCCGTGCGGCAGGTGCCGGAGGCGATCAGGGCGGCGGCGACGGCGGCCGCCGTCTCCGGGTCCTTCACCAGGAACGCCGTCGTCGGGCCCGAGCCGGAGACCAGGGCCGCGAGGGCGCCCGCCCCGGTGCCGGCGGCCAGGGTCGCGGCGAGCGAGGGGCGCAGGGAGAGCGCGGGGGCCTGGAGGTCGTTGGCGAGGGCGCCCGCGAGGGCGGCGGTGTCACCGGTCCGCAGGGCTTCCAGGAGGGCCGGGGACGCGGCCGGCTCGGGGACGTCCACGCCCTCGGCGAGGCGGTCGAACTCGCCGTACACCGCCGGGGTCGAAAGACCGCCGTCGGCGACGGCGAACACCCAGTGGAAGGTGCCGCCGACCGGCAGCCCGTCGAGCTTCTCGCCGCGCCCGGTGCCGAGCGCCGCCCCGCCGACCAGGCTGAACGGCACGTCGGAGCCGAGTTCGGCGCAGATCTCCAGGAGGACGTCGCGGGGGGTGTCCAGGCCCCACAGCGCGTCGCAGGCGAGCAGGGCGCCCGCCCCGTCCGCGCTGCCGCCGGCCATGCCGCCGGCGACCGGGATGTCCTTCCTGATGTGCAGGTGCACGTCCGGTGCGATGCCGTGCCGGGCGGCGAGCAGTTCGGCGGCGCGCGCGGCCAGGTTGGTGCGGTCGAGCGGCACCTTGTCGGCGTCGGGGCCCTCGCAGGTGACCGTCAGCGCCTCGGCGGGGGTCGCCGTGACCTCGTCGTACAGGGAGACGGCGAGGAAGACGTTGGCCAGGTCGTGGAAGCCGTCGGGGCGGGCCGCGCCGACCGCGAGCTGGGCGTTGACCTTGGCGGGGACGCGGACGGTGACGTCTCGGGGAGCGCTCACGCCTTCGCCTCCGCGATCCGGGCGAACTCCTCCACCGTCAGCGCCTCGCCGCGCGCCTGCGGCGAGATCCCGGCCGTCACGAGGGCCTCCTCGGCCGCCGCGGGCGAGCCCGCCCAGGTCGCGAGGGCGGCGCGCAGGGTCTTGCGGCGCTGCGCGAAGGCCGCGTCGACGACGGCGAAGACCTCCTGGCGGCTCGCGGTGGTCGCGAGGGGCTCGGTGCGGCGGACCAGGGAGACGAGGCCGGAGTCGACGTTCGGCGCGGGCCAGAAGACGTTGCGGCCGATGGAGCCGGCCCGCTTGACCTCCGCGTACCAGTTGGCCTTCACCGACGGTACGCCGTAGACCTTGTTCCCCGGCTTGGCGGCGAGGCGGTCGGCGACCTCCGCCTGGACCATGACGAGGGTCCGCTCGATGCTCGGGAACCGCTCCAGCATGTGGAGCAGGACCGGCACGGCGACGTTGTACGGCAGGTTGGCGACGAGCGCGGTCGGCGCCGGGCCCGGCAGCTCCTGGACCTGCATGGCGTCCGAGTGGACGAGCGCGAAGCGGTCGGCGCGGGCCGGCATGCGGGCGGCGATCGTGGCGGGCAGCGCGGCGGCGAGGACGTCGTCGATCTCGACGGCCGTCACCCGGTCCGCGGCCTCCAGGAGGGCCAGGGTGAGGGAGCCGAGTCCGGGCCCCACCTCCACGACCACGTCGTCGGGCCGCACCTCGGCCGTGCGGACGATCCGCCGGACGGTGTTGGCGTCGATGACGAAGTTCTGGCCCTTCTGCTTCGTGGGGCGCACGCCGAGGGCGGCGGCCAGCTCACGGATGTCGGCGGGGCCGAGGAGGGCGTCGGGGCTTTCGGGGCCGGTGGTGGTGCTCACCGGTACAGCCTAGGGCCTGCGCGACCGGGTCTCACCGGCACGAGCCGGGGGCTGCGCAGCGGAGCCCGCGTCGAGCCCGGGGCTGCGCGGCAGGACCCGCCCCTCACCCCGACGGGCCGGGGCCGCGCGGCGGAGCCCGTACCGCCCCGCCTCACCCGTACAGCCTTCGGCCGCAGTGGGGCCACGGGCTCGCGCCCCGCTGCACGTACAGCTTCTTCGCCCGGAAGGTCTGCTCGGCGGCGGGCGCGTTCTGCGCGACGCCGCTGCCGCCGAGCGCCCGCCAGGTGCCGGGGTCGAACTGGTAGAGCCCGCCGTACGTCCCCGACGGGTCGACCGCGCCCGGCCGGCCGCCGGACTCGCAGGCGGCGAGCGCGCCCCAGTCGAGGCCGTCGGCCCCGGCGACGGAGCTGGGCAGCGGCCGGGTGCCGACCCGGACCGTGCGGCTGACGGGCTCGCGGACGATCTCCTCCCCGGTGCGGCGGGGCCGCTGCCGGACGCCGTTGACCGTTCGGAGGCTGTACGTGACCCGGCGGACCCCGGGAACCCCCTGCCGTTCGACGACCTCGGAGCCCGCGAACAGCTCCGGGTCGCGGACCGTCTCCACCGCGTACGGGATCGCCTCCTCCCGCACCTGCCGGGAGCCGGTGATCCGCAGCACGTTGACCGTCTGGCCGTCGCGCGGGAAGGAGCCGGGGGCGACGGAGGTGACGTCCTGCCCGGTGAGGGTGATCCCCGCCTCGGCCAGGGCCTCCCCGACGGTCGCGGCGTTCGTCCGGACGGTCCGCTCGCGCCCGTCGGCGAGGAAGGTGATGCTCCGCTCGGTGCGCACGTCGAGGGCGAGGCCCTGCCGGGAGATCGCGGCCCCCCGCGAGACCGAGAGGAACGCGCCCTCCGCGCGGACGCCGAGCTGCCGCAGCGCCCCCTCGACGGTGTGGGCGGTCGTCCACACCTGGCGGCGCTGCCCGTCGAGGGTGAGGGCGACCGGCCGGCCGTACCGGACGACGATCTCGTCGCCGCTGGCCAGGGCCGCCGCGGGGGCGGGCGCGACGATGTCGTGCGTGCCGACGGCCACGCCCTCGTCGGCGAGGAGTTCGCCGATGTCGTCGGCGAAGGTGTGCAGGGTGCGGGGCACGCCGTCCACGGTGAGCCGGACGGCCTTGTCGTCGGCGACGAAGGCGCTGGTGCCGCCGGCGAGGAAGGCGACGACGAGGGCCTGCGGGACGAGCCTGCGCAGCCCCTCCCCGGCGGGCCCGGAGGCCCTGCGGCGGCGGGCGGCGCGCCGGGACCCGGCCCGGGAGCCCTGCCCGGGGACGGCCGCCCCGGGCCCGGGGGCGGTCTCCGGGGCGGGCGCCACGAGGGGCGCCGCCATCGTCGGCTGCTCGTGCACGGGCAGCGTCGCGGCCGCGCCCCGCCGTCCCGCTCGGTGACTGCCCTGGGAAGTGCTCACGAGGCCGGGACCCTAGCCCCGGTCGTCGTCACTCAGCCGGACGACCCGACCACGAAACGTAATCGTTATGGAGCGCCGGGCGGCGGCCGGGTCAGTAGTCGAACGCGCGGGCCGTGTTCACGGCGATGGCCTCGGCCAGCTCGTTCTCCCCGATCCCCCGCACCTGCGCCATCGCCCGGAGCGTGACCGGGATCAGGTACGGGGCGTTCGGGCGGCCCCGGTAGGGCGCCGGGGTGAGGAAGGGGGCGTCGGTCTCGACGAGGACCAGGTCCAGCGGGGCGACGGCGAGCGCGTCCCGCAGGTGCTGGGCGTTCTTGAAGGTGACGTTGCCGGCGAAGGACATGTAGTAGCCCTTGGCGGCGCAGATCTCGGCCATGGCGGCGTCGCCTGAGTAGCAGTGGAAGACGGTCCGCTCGGGGGCGCCCTCCTCGTCCAGGACCCGCAGCACGTCGGCGTGGGCCTCCCGGTCGTGGATGACGAGCGCCTTGCCGTGCCGCTTGGCGATCTCGATGTGGGCGCGGAAGGAACGCTCCTGCGCGGCGATGCCCTCGGGGCCGGTACGGAAGAAGTCGAGGCCGGTCTCGCCCACGCCGCGGACGTACGGCAGGGCGGCGAGGCGGTCGATCTCGGCGAGCGCGTCGTCCAGGGCGGCGTCCCCGCCGCCCTCCCTGGCCCCCTGCCGGGACCAGCCGTCGGGGTCCCCGAGGACGATCCGGGGCGCTTCGTTGGGGTGCAGGGCGACGGCCGCGTGGACGTGTTCGTGTGCGGCGGCCGTCTCCGCGGCCCACTGCGAGCCCTTCACGTCGCAGCCCACCTGGACGACCGTGGTCACGCCGACGGCGGCGGCCTTGACGAGGGCCTCCTCGACGGTCCCGGACTGGAGGTCCAGATGGGTGTGCGAGTCCGCGACCTCCACCAGGAGGGGTTCGGGCAGCGGCGGCGGGGCGTCCTTGGCACTCATGGCCCCGATCGTACGAGGCTCATGAGCGCCCGCGCGCATGGTTACCCGTGCCGTCGGCAGCCGTTCACTGATGGCGCCGGAACGGGTGCAGGAGGTCCGAGAGGTGCCAGTGGTGCGGCACCGGAGGCTGCTCCGGGCCGCCCTCGGTCAGCTCCTGGCCGATGGGTCCGGCCGGTCCCACGGGCCTCGTCTCCTTGGATCCCTGCCGGTGCTTCTCGGTCGCGGCGATCAGGTCGAGCACCGACGACACCTGCCCCGCGCGCATGATGCGGACGACGTGTCCGCCGCAGTTCATGCAGGTGGGGCTGGACAGCGGGGAAGGCACCCGCTCCCCGTCGGCCTTGTAGACGACGAATTCGTGGCCGGCGGCGTCGACGTGGTGTTCGATGTCGTACGCCTGCTCCCAGCCGTATCCACAGCGCATGCAGGCGAAGGCGTACGCCTCATGGGCGACGGAAATGCCGGTGCCGGTGATCTCGCTCATGCCAGCTCCTCTCCACTGATCAGTGGACGCCTTTTCGGGCCGGAGCGCATCAGCGCGGAAGGAACCATGGAAGGCTTTTGGCTCTTCCCTTGCCAAGCACCCTGCGGAGTGTCCCGGCACCGGTTTCGGCTTTGCCTTTCAGGTTAGTCCTTTACCGTTTCCGGGGACCGGACCAGCCGCATTCTTTGCCGCCACGACGGCATCGAACACCTCCCGCTTGGGAAGTCCCGCGTCCGCCGCGACGGCCGCGATGGCCTCCTTGCGGCGCTCCCCCGCCTCCTCGCGCACCCGCACCCTGCGCACCAGCTCCTCGGCGTCGAGTTCGGCCGGGCCGGTCTCCGGGGCGCCCTCGACGACGACCGTGATCTCGCCGCGGACCCCCTCGGCCGCCCAGGCGGCGAGCTCGGCCAGCGGGCCGCGCTTGACCTCCTCGTACGTCTTGGTCAGCTCGCGGCAGACGGCGGCCCGGCGCTCGGCGCCGAAGACCTCGGCCATCGCGGCGAGCGTGTCGTCCAGGCGGTGCGGGGCCTCGAAGTAGACGAGGGTCCGCTTCTCGTCCGCGACCTCGCGGAGCTTCCCGAGGCGCTCGCCGGCCTTCCTCGGCAGGAAGCCCTCGAAGCAGAAGCGGTCCACGGGCAGCCCGGAGAGGGCCAGCGCGGTGAGCACGGCGGACGGGCCGGGGACGGCCGTCACCTTGATGTCCTGCTCGACGGCGGCGGCGACCAGCCGGTAGCCGGGGTCCGACACGGACGGCATGCCCGCGTCGGTCACCAGCAGCACCCGGGCGCCGCCGACCAGCGCCTCGACCAGTTCGGGCGTACGGGCGGACTCGTTCCCCTCGAAGTAGGAGACGACCCGGCCCGAGGTGTGGATGCCCAGCGCGCGGGTCAGTCCGCGCAGCCTCCGGGTGTCCTCGGCGGCCACGATGTCCGCGTTCTCCAGTTCGGTGGCGAGTCGGGGCGGAGCGTCCGCGATGTCACCGATGGGGGTCCCTGCGAGTACCAGCGTTCCTGTCACACGGACCATCCTCCCAGCCCGGACAGGCGACGCGCACAGGCGCGTTCCCTACGATGGCGCGGTGACCAGTACCGCACCCGAGGCCCTGGAGGGCCGGCACGCCGTGGCAGAGCCCTCTTCGTGGCAGAAGCGGCTCCGTCGTTTCGGCTACGCGCCGCCCACCGGAAGCGCCGCGCCCATCGGGCTGCGCGAGCGGCTCGTCCCCCCGTTCGTCCGCCCGTCCGAGCGCCTCATGTCGCTGATCGGCATCGGCCCCGACCGGTCCGAGCGGCTGTGGCGGCTGATGGCCTGGGGCGGTCCGCTCCTGGTCACGGCGGTCGCCGGGCTGCTGAGGTTCTGGAACCTCGGCAAGCCGCACGCGGTGATATTCGACGAGACGTACTACGCCAAGGACTCCTGGGCCCTGATCAACCAGGGGTACGAGGGGGCCTGGCCGAAGGACATCGACAAGACGATCCTGACGGACCCGGGCGCGGTGCTCGTGCCGACCGAGCACGGGTACGTCGTCCATCCCCCGATGGGCAAGTGGGTCATCGGCGTCGGCGAGAAGATCTTCGGCTTCGAGCCCTTCGGCTGGCGCTTCATGGTGGCGCTGCTCGGCACCCTGTCGGTGCTGATGCTGTGCCGGATCGGGCGGCGGCTGTTCCGCTCGACGTTCCTGGGCTGTCTGGCGGGCCTGCTGCTCGCCGTCGACGGGCTGCACTTCGTGATGAGCCGCACCGCGCTGCTCGACCAGGTGCTGATGTTCTTCGTGCTCGCCGCCTTCGGCTGCCTCGTCCTGGACCGGGACCGGACCAGGAAACGGCTCGCGGGGGCGCTCCCCGAGGACGAGGAGGGGGTGCTGCGGCCCGACGCGGAGATCGCGGAGACCCTGCGCCTGGGGTGGCGGCCGTGGCGGATCGCGGCCGGTGTGATGCTGGGCCTGGCGGCGGCCACGAAGTGGAACGGCCTGTACGTGATGGTCGGCTTCGGCCTGATGACGGTCCTGTGGGACGTCGGCGGGCGCCGTACGGCCGGCGCGGTCCGCCCGTACCTCGCGGTGATCAAGAAGGACCTGGTCCCGGCCTTCGTGTCGGTGGTGCCGGTGGCGATCGTCACGTACCTGGCGACCTGGACCGGCTGGCTCGTCACCGACAAGGGTTACTTCCGCGACTGGGCCGCCCAGCAGGACAAGATCGGCGGCGGCGGGACCTGGGGCTGGGTGCCGCAGTGGCTGCGCAGCCTGTGGCACTACGAGTCCGAGGTGTACTCGTTCCACGTGGGCCTGACCTCGCCGCACACCTACGAGTCGAACCCCTGGTCCTGGATCGTCCTCGGCCGCCCGGTCTCGTACTTCTACGAGTCCCCCGCGCCGGGCGTCAACGGCTGCCCGGCCACGACGAAGGCGAAGTGCGCCCAGGAGGTCCTGGCCCTCGGCACCCCGCTGCTGTGGTGGGCCGCCTGTTTCGCCCTGCTGTACGTCCTGTGGCGCTGGGCGTTCCGCCGCGACTGGCGCGCGGGCGCCATCGCCTGCGGCGTCGCGGCCGGCTGGGTTCCCTGGTTCCTCTATCAGGAACGCACCATCTTCCTTTTCTACGCGGTGGTGTTCGTGCCTTTCCTGTGTCTGGCGGTGGCCATGATGCTGGGCGCGATCATCGGCCCCGCGGGTTCATCGGAAAGACGCCGCACATTCGGCGCGGTGACGGCGGGATGTCTCGTCCTTCTCATCGTCTGGAATTTCATCTACTTCTGGCCCATCTACACGGGCACGCCCATTCCGATAGAGCAATGGCGCAACCGGATGTGGCTGGACACCTGGGTGTGAGGCGGCGGGTCCGGCCCCCGGCCGGCCCGCGCCCCTCCGCCCGGCCCTTCCCGCGCCTCCTCTCCCCGCCCCGAATGACAGATGTGACGGAAGTTGCTCGACACAACTCCCGTGACACTGCTTGACTCATGGGTCCACCTGGGGAGGGGAGGCGCAGTCATGCGCAGTGGAGCCAAGACCGCGATAGTGGCGACGGTGTTCGTCGTCGTGGCGGGCGGGGTCGGGTACGGGGGACTGAACCTCTGGAACGGGATCACCGGCGGTGATGCGTCCGTGGGGACGAGATCCGACGACGCGCCGAGAACGGGGCCCGTCACGAACGACGAGGTCACGTCCACCTCGAAGGACTTCCTCGCCGCCTGGGCCGCCGGGGAATCGGACAAGGCGGCCCAGCTGACGAACGACCCGGTCACGGCGGGCCCCGCCGTCCTCGGTTTCCGCGAGGGCGCCAAGGTGTCGAAGGCGGTCATCACGCCGGGGACGCCGGTCGGCGCGACGGTGCCGTTCACGGTCGAGGCGACCGTCACGTACGAGGGCGTGTCGAAGGACTGGTCGTACGCCTCCGAACTGACCGTGGTGCGCGGGCAGACCACCGGCCGGCCGCTGGTGAAGTGGCTGCCGACCGTGCTCCACCCCAAGCTGACCGCGAACGGCACCCTGCGCACGGGCGTCTCGAAGACCGCGGCCGTCAAGGCGGTCGACCACAACGGCGTCGAGCTGACGGCTGAGAAGTACCCCTCGCTCGGACCGGTCCTGGACGAGCTGCGCAAGCGGTACGGCGCGAAGGTGGACGGCACCAGCGGGGTCGAGACCTGGATCGACTCGGGCAGCGAGTCCGTCGCCGACACCACCCTCCTCGTCCTGAAGAAGGGCAAGGCGGGCACGCTCAAGACCACCATCGACGCGGACGTGCAGGCGGCGGCCGAGAAGGCCGTGAAGTCCTACGGGAAGGCTGCGGTGGCGGCGATAGAGCCGTCGACGGGGGCGATACGGGCGGTCGCCAACAGCCCTGCCGGCGGCTTCAACACGGCCTTCCTGGGGCAGCAGGCGCCCGGCTCGACGATGAAGATCGTCACGGCGACGATGATGATGCAGCACGGGCTGGCGACGCCCGGCAGCCGGGTCGAGTGTCCTTCCGAAGTGGTGTCGCGGAGCGCGACCTTCCACAATCTGAAGGATTTCAAGATCGACAACGGCACCCTCACCGACGCCTTCCGCCGCTCCTGCAACACCGCCTTCATCAAGGCGATCGGCAAGCTCAGCGACAAGGGCGTCGCGGACACCGCCCTCGGCGAGACCGCCCGCGACTCCTTCGGCATCGGCCAGGAGTGGAACATCGGCGTCCCGGCGGTGGACGGCTCCGTGCCCGAGTCCGCGGGCTCCGAGACGCCCGCCTCGTACATCGGCCAGGGCAAGATCACGATGAGCGCCCTGAACGTCGCCTCGCTCTCCGCGACGGCGAAGAACGGCGGCTTCCTCCAGCCGTATCTGGTGGCGCGGGAACTCGACGACCGGCAGTTCGCCACCGCCGACCCGCTCTCCGACGACATCGCCAAGGGGCTGCGCGCGATGATGAAGGCGACGACGACGGGCGAGGGCACCGCGACGAAGGCGATGTCGGGCGTTCCCTCCCCCAAGGGCGCGAAGACCGGCTCTGCGGAGGTCGACGGCCAGTCCACCTCGAACAGCTGGTTCACCGCCTACTCGGGCGATCTGGCGGCGGCTGCGGTCGTGCAGTCGGGCGGCCACGGCGGGGACGCGGCGGGGCCGGTGGTGGCGCAGGTGCTGAAGGCGGGCTGAGACGGGGCGGGCGGCGGGCGCGTCCATGCACCGGAACCCGGTCGCGTGCCCCGTACACCGGCCGCTAGCGTGCGGCGCATGACCGCTGAGAACGCCACCACGGCATCCGCGTCCGCCGCCTCCCACGCCCACCCCCAGTTCGCCGCAGCGCTCGAAGAGCTGGGGCTCGACGTCGAGGTCCGGCGCTTCCCGGACGAGACGCGGACCGCGCAGCAGGCCGCCGAGGCCATCGGCTGCGAGGTCTCCGAGATCGTGAAGTCGCTGATCTTCGCGGCGGACGGGGTTCCGGTGCTGGTCCTGATGGACGGCGCGTCGCGGGTGGACGTCGAGCGGGTGCGGGTGGAGCTGGGCGCGGGGAAGGTGACGCGGGCGGACGCGAAGGTGGTGCGGGAGACCACGGGGTACGCGATCGGGGGCGTCCCGCCGTTCGGGCACCGCACGCGGACACGGGTGCTCGCGGACCGGGGCCTGCTCGACCACGCGCTGGTGTGGGCGGCGGCGGGCACTCCGCACACGGTGTTCGCGCTGGACCCGAAGACGCTGGTCGCGCAGGCGGGCGCCACGCTGGTGGACGTACGCGAGCCGTCGGAGTGACTCCGCTCGTCACGTTCGCGGTGCTGGTCGCCGCCGTCACGCACGCGGGCTGGAACGCCCTCGCGCACCACATCAAGGACCAGTTGCTGTCGTTCACGCTGATCTCGGGCGGCGGGGCGCTGCTGGGCCTGGCGGCGGCGGTGTTCGTACCGTTGCCGGCGGCGGGCGCGTGGCCGTACCTGGTGACGTCGGCGCTGCTGCACGTGGGCTACATGGTGCTGCTGATGCGCTCGTTCACGCTCGGCGACTTCGGGCAGATGTACCCGATCGCGCGCGGGACGGCGCCGCTGGCCGTGACGGTCCTGGCGGCGGTCCTCCTCCACGAGGTGCCGGGCGGCGGGCAGTTGCTGGGCGTGGCGGTGGCGTGCGCGGGCCTGACGGGCCTTGCGCTGTGGGGCATCCGGGGGAAGGGTGCGAAGCCGCACTGGCCGGCGCTGGCGGCGGCGGGGGCCACGGGGCTCTCGATCGCCCTGTACACGGTCGTCGACGGCGTGGGCGTCCGCGCCTCGGGCACGTCCCTCGGCTACATCGCGTGGCTGATGGTCCTGGAGGGCCTGGCGATCCCGGCGTACGCCCTGTGGACCCGCCGCGCGGCCCTCCTCCCCCAACTCCGCCCGTACGCGGCCCGGGGCCTGCTGGGCGCGGCGCTCTCGGTGACGGCGTACGCCCTGGTCCTCTGGGCCCAGACGAAGGCCCCCCTGGCCCCGGTCGCGGCCCTCCGCGAGTCGTCGATCATCGTGGGCGCGGCGATCGGAGCCGTCTTCTTCAAGGAACGCTTCGGCACCCCGAGAATCGCGGCGGCGGGCCTGATGGTGGCGGGCATCGGACTGATGCTGCACGCGGGGTGAGGGACCGCATGACCCCGCGGTGGAGACCCGTTCCCCGGCTCACCACGGCTCGCCGCTCAGGGTCAGTTCGGCCCAGACCAGCTTGCCGGGCCCGGGGCGGTCGCCGACGCCCCAGTTCGCGGCGAGGGTGTCCACCAGCGGCAGACCCCACCCTCCCTCGCCCCCACCGGCCGGCAGGGCCATCAGCGGGCGGCGCTCCGAGGCGTCATGGACCTCGATGCGAAGCCGCTCGTCCGTCAGCCGGGTGAAGCGGGTCTCGATCTCCCGCCCGGGTACGCGACCGTGACGTACGGCGTTCGTCAGCAGCTCCGAGAGCACGAGGGAGGCGGCGTCCTCGACGGCGTCCCAGTCCCACCGCCGCAGCGTCCGCCGCAGCTCACGCCGCGCCAGGGGCACGCTCCTGGCGGCCTGCCGCCAGCGCAGGACGACGGTGTCCCCGACGGGGCAGCCGATAGGGTCGTTCACGTTGACGCTCCTTCGAAGCGTTGGCCATGCCCCTGGACCGGTCGCTCGGTCGCGGGGGTCCGTTCATTCACAACTCACCCTCCCGCTGTCCTGGGACTGCGGGATCGATGAGCAACAGTGGCGCACAGTCCCAGGACTGTCAACAGTCCTGGGACTGTGTTTGACTGAAGTGTCGAAAGGAGCGGGCGTGGCACCCAAGTGGCGGGAACTCGCGGACAAGCTGGCTGAGCGCATCAGGACCGGCGAGTACGCGGCCGGGCAGCAGCTGCCGCACATCCGGGACCTCGTCGAGGCCGGCGAGGGATCGAAGTCCACCGTCCACGCGGCCTACAAGGCACTGGAGGCCGAAGGCCTCGTGACCTCCTCCCGAGGGCACGGCACCGTCGTACGGCGGCAGCCGCCGCTGAAGCGGCTCGGCATCACCCGTTACGACAAGGCGAAGTGGCGCGACGGCGACGAGGTCGCGTTCATCGCTGACCGCGTCGCCTCCGGGCGCACCCACCAGCGCGGGGAGCAGACGCAGACGGTGAGTCGCATGGCAGCTCCCGCGATCGTCGCTTCCGCGTTCGACTTGGCCGAGGACGCCCCCGTCTACGCGAGGGTGCGACTGATCAAGGAAGGCAGCCGGCCGACACACACCCTGACCAGCTACTACCGACCCGAGCACGTGGAGGGAACGCGGCTGGTCGACCCGACGCCGGGGCCCGCCGGGCGTGGTGGCGGCTTTCGCGTGCTCTACGACGCGGGGTACGAGATCGACCACATGCGCGAGGAACTGCGTGCCCGGGTGGCCACGCCGGAGGAGACCGCACTGCTCCAACTCGGTGCGGGAGAGTGGGTGGTGGAGTTGCACCGGACCGTGTACACCGCCGACGGCACCGTCGTGGAGTTCGCCGTCGGCGTCCACGCGGCCACGCGGTTCGCCTGGAGCTACGACTTCGCCGTGCCCGACAGCGCACAGGAGGACCCCCGGTGATCTCCGCCCATGTCTGGTCCGACGCGCGGCTGCTCTGGGAGTTCCAGCGGATGGGGCACGTGCCCCGGGCCTGCTCCGTGGGGGTCGGACTCGGGAGTCATGATCTCGGGGTGGCCGACGTGGCCATCGGGCTGTACCGGCGGGGGCTGGTGCCCCTGCTCGTCTTCACCGGGGCCACCAGTCGTACGACGCGGGAGCGGATGCCCCGGGGCGAGGCCGAGCACTACCGGGAGCGGGCACTGGAGTCGGGGGTCCCGGAGGACGCCGTGCTCGTCGAGCCCCGGGCCCGGAACACCGGCGAGAACATCCGCTTCTCGCGGGAGCTGCTCGCGGAGCGGGGCGTCGACGTGTCCTCCGTACTGCTCGTCAGCAAGCCGTACGAGGAGCGCCGGGCGTACGCGACCGCCCGCAAGCTCTGGCCAGGGGTGGAGATCGTCAGCGCGTCCTCCCCGATGACCCTGCCGGAGTACGTGGACTCCATCGGGGACGACCGGCTCGTGCTCGACATGCTCGTCGGGGCCGTCCAGCGGCTGATCATCTACCCGAAGCAAGGGTTCATGATCGAGCAGCCGATCCCCGCACCCGTCACCACCGCCTACGAACGGCTGCGCGACCGGGGGTTCACCGGTCGGATCGTCGGAAACTAGGCCGGCCCCAAGGACCTACTCCCCCGGCTCCCCCAGTACCTCCGCGAAGTGGGTGTTCACCGCCAGGAGGCCGCCGTCCACCCTGAGGGTGGTACCGGTGATCCAGGACGCGTCCTTCGAGGCCAGGAAGGCGACCGCCGCCGCCACGTCCTCCGGGGTGCCCACCCGGGACAGGGGGTACACGCGGTTCGCCAGGGCCGCCAGTCGGGGTTCCTTGCCCTGCCAGGCCGTCGTCGCGATCGTGCCCGGGTTGATCTGGTTGACGCGGACCCCGCGCTTCGCCGCGTCGCCCGCCAGCGTGCGGGTCAGGGACGCCAGGGCCGCCTTCTGCGCGCTGTACGCGTGACCGCCGAAGTCCGCCTCCGCGTTGACCGAGCCGATCATCACGATCGCCCCCCGCCCGCCCGCCGCCAGGTGCGGCAGCGCCGCGCGCGAGCAGCGGACCGCGCCCATGAACGTGACGTCGTGCTGGACCCTCCAGACCTCGTCCGGCTCGTCCTCGAAGCGGTCCCGGTCCGGCGCGACCGGGCCGAGCGCGTTGTTGACGAGGACGTCCAGGCGGCCGAAGACGCGGAGCGCGTACGCCACCGCCGCCTCGACCGACTCCCGGTCCGCCACGTCGCAGCGCAGGGACTCCGCGCCGTCGATCCCCGCCGCCGTCCGGGCCGCCTCCTCCTCGTCGATGTCCGTGACGAGGACCCGCGCCCCCTCCGACGCCAGGCGCCGCGCCGTGGCCGCGCCGATCCCCCGGGCCGCGCCCGTGATCAGTACCGCGTACCCGCCGAAGCGTCGCCCCGGGTCCGTGCGGTCCGTGTCCTGCCCGTCGCCCATGCCGTCCACGCTCTCCATGGCCCCGATCCCAGCATCCCGGGCCCGTTCCGCGCCACCCCTCCTCGTACGGAAATACACGCACCCACCGCAATTCGGCCACAGCCGAAAGTCTTTGACACACCCCTGGCGCGAATACCACGATCTACTCCGCCGACGATCACTTGTTCATCAGGGGGAATCATGTCTTCGCCGTCCTCACAGTCCTCGCTCTATCTCTCCGGCGTGGAGGAAATGGCCGAGGCCCTTTCCTCCCGGAGTTACGACCTGATATCCGGCGACAAGGTGAAGCAGCTTCTCCTGCACCGTTCCGAGAACGCCCTCGACGACCTCGAACCCTTCCGCGACAGCTGGTCCCGGATGCCGCTCGACAGCTACATGGCGGACGGCGGCCGCTACCGTCGCCGCCGCCACGCCACGCTCAGCGCGCCCCGGGCGGGCGCCGGTTACCGGGTCGAGCCGCACCAGCCGCACTACCAGGGCCTCGACTACAACAACCTCAACGGCGGTGTGGCCCGGCACTACGAGCCGTTCGAGGACGAGATCCTGCGCGGCCGCACCATGGACAGCCTGCTGACCCTCGGCTGCGACGTCTTCGGGCGGCTCGCCCCGTACTCCGGCTGGCACGTCGAGGCCCACCAGTTCCGCATCGAGGTCGACGGCGAGGAGGTCGGTCTGCCCACGCCGGAGGGGGTGCACCGGGACGGCGTCACCTTCGTCCTGATGGCGATGATCGGCCGCGCGAACGCCACCGGCGGCGAGAGCACCGTCTTCGACCTGGACAAGCAGCCGGTCGAGAAGTTCGCCCTGACCGACCTCCTGGACGTGGCCCTCGTCAACGACGAGCGGGTCTACCACGGCGTCACGCCCATCGAGCAGATCGATCCCGCCGCCCCGGCCTCGCGCGACGTCCTGGTCATCACCTACCGTCACAAGCCCTGATGTCAGACGCGGGCGGGGGGCCGGCGTCCACGAAGGCGCCCGCCCCCCGCCCGCGCACCCCTTCGAGCAGGAAGACGGGAAGACCGGAAAATGGGTCAGCTCATCGCCGTGGCGGTCATCACCGTCCTGGCCGTCATCAGCCCCGGCGCGGATTTCGCGATGACGGTCCGGAACAGTTATCTGTACGGACGGACGGCCGGAGTTCTCGCGGCCGTCGGAATTTCCCTGGGCGTTCTCGTCCACGTCACCTACACCATGCTGGGCGTGGGACTTCTGGTCTCCCGTACTCCGCTGCTTTTCACGGCGATGAAACTGATCGGCGCCGCGTATCTCGTCTACATCGGATACAAGACGTTCGTCACCAAGGCGCAGGTGGACATCGACCTGTCGGACGACGCCGGCCTGTCGAAGGCGGGGGCGCTGCGGACCGGATTCCTCACGAACGCGCTGAACCCGAAGACCATGCTGTTCGTGCTGAGCACGTACACGCAGGTCGTCAGCGCCGACACCCCCGTCTTCCAGCAGGTCGGCTACGGCCTGTTCATGTCGGTCGCCCACCTCGTCTGGTTCTCGCTGGCCGCGCTCCTCTTCTCCAACCAGAGCCTGCGCGCCCGGCTGTTGCAGCGGCAGACCGTGCTCAACAAGGTCATCGGGACCGTCCTCGTCGGGCTGGGGATGGTGCTCGCGCTGACGCCGTCCATGGCGTGAGCGCGGCCCGGAGGGGTCAGACGGCCGAGACGCGCTCCACGCGCGGCTCGGCGATCGACCGGTAGTCCGCCGCCGACAGGGCGAGCGAGCGGTCGAGCCGGGCCGCGTTGAAGTAGAACTCCTCGTGCGTCAGCAGGTCGGGGTCCACGAGCAGTTCGAGGCGCTCGTCGAAGGCGAACGGCAGGATCGTGCCGCTCGGGGAGCCCGCGAGCTCCTCGGCGATCTCCGGGGAGGCGAAGGAGACGTACGTGCCTCCGTACAGCGCCTTCACCGCGTTGAGGTCGATGCGCCGGTCACCGGGGACGACGACCAGCGCGAAGCGCTTCTCCTTCTTGCCGATCTTCACCATGGCGATGATGCACTTGGCCGCTTCGGCGAGGGTGTGGCCCCGCAGCGCGCTGACCGCCTCGGTGCCGCCCTCCGGCGCGTGCTCGATCACCCGGTAGGCGGCCCCGCGCTCGTCGAGCAGGGCGAGCAGCTTCTCGTACGCGGCGTGGGTCGCCCCGGCGTCCGTGCCGGCCCCGACAGCCTTCTCGGCGTCCGTGGTCATGCGGTTCCTCCTTGTTGCGGCGTGTTTCAACTACTTGTGGCCTACGGCTGGTTGACCCTACGCCCGTGATCGAGGTGCCTCAGCAGCTCGACTCCCGAGCCGTCGAGTTCGTACAGCACCCGTACGCCCGCCCGCCGCCGCCGGACCACCCCGGCGGCCACCAGCGAGGTCAGGTGCTCGGAGACGGTGCTCGGGGCGAGGCCGAGCGTGGTCGCCAGGTCCGAGGTGGTGGTCGGCGCGACGAGGCCGCGCACGACGCCCGCCCGGCTGCGGCCGAGCAGGATCTCCAGGCGGTCCCCGCGCGCGGGTTCACCGGTCCGCCCGCCGTGGGAGCGCACTCCGCCGGCCAGTACGGCGGCCCCTTCGGCCTGGTAGGACACGGCCGTGACGCTGTTCGGGGCGCGGACGAGGAGGGATGTTCCGCGTCCGAACACCAGCGGAACGAGGACGAGTCGTCCGGTCTCGGGCACCCGGAGCCCGTTCCCGCGCAGCGTGCCGAGGAGGCGGTCCGGGCCCTGGGTGGCGAGGATGCGGGCGCGGAGCAGGATGTCCTCCTCCGTGGCGGCCCGCAGGGAGTCCTCGAACGGGGCCAGGGCGGCCCGCCGGTAGCGGGGCAGGAAGGCGCGGAGTTCCGCCATCCGCGCCTCGGGGTCCGCGTGCAGCGGGCGCACCTCTGCGGGGACGCCCTGCGGGAACCGGCGTTCCAGTTCCTCGCGGATCCGGGCCGGGGTCACGGCGCCCAGTGCGGCGATCTCCGCCGCCGGGTCGGGCGTTCCGGCCGAGGAGGGGACCGTGAGGAGGAAGGACGGCAGGGTGCCGCCGCCGGTCCGGTGGAGGTGGAGGAGCCAGCCGGGGACGGTCACGTCGGCCCGTGCGAGCGAACGGCGGGCCGCTCTCCCCCAGTTGGTGTACGGCCAGGGTGTGAGCCCCGGGTACGAGGACAGCAGCCCGATGCTGCCGTACGTCTCCCAGAGCCTGCTGTCGGCGATCCGAACCGTCCCGCGTCCGGATGTCCTCGACGGAATCTCGATCACATGCGCCCCCGTGCGCCTGGTCCACCGGGCGGTGGAGCGGGCACACGTTACCGGCCGGTTGATCATGTACCCGCCAGGTTGCCGCTCAGAATGTCAGGTCCGCGCCCGCACCCCGGACGCCGGCGCCGCGACCGCCCGCGGCGCGCTCAGGACGTCAGGTCGGCGACCGCCCGTATCGCCCGGACGAGGGACTGGGCGCGCGGGTCCGCGGTGACCGTCCTGCGCATGCCGTTGGTGACGTATCCGAAGGCGATCCCGGTGTCGGGGTCCGCGAAGCCGAGCGAGCCGCCGCGCCCCGGGTGCCCGAAGGAGGAGGGGCCGAGGAGCGGGGACGCCGCGCCGTGCAGCATGTGGCCGAGGCCGAACCGGGTGCCGACCATCAGTACCTCGTCCGGGCCCGCCGACTGCTCGGTCCGCGCGAGCGCGAGGCTCTCGGGGGTGAGGAGACGGGCGCCGCCGTCCACGGGGCCGAGGGTGGCGGCGTAGAAGCGGGCGAGGGCGCGGGCGGTGGCGACGCCGGCCGAGCCGGGGAGTTCGGCGGCCCGGTAGACCGGGTCGTTCTCGTCGGGCTTGGGGTCGATGACCCCGAAGGCGCGCCGGGTGAGGGAGTCCGGGTTCTGGTAGGCCTCGGTGACGGAGCGCTTGGGGCGGAGCCTGAGGGCGCCGCCGCCGGACGGTTCGATCTCCTCGACGGGGCCGATCCTGCCGACCCGGTGGGCCTCCGCCTCGGGGAGGCCGATCCACAGGTCGAGGCCGAGGGGGCCGGTGATCTCCTCGGCGGCCCAGTGGCCGATGGTGCGGCCGGTGACCCGGTGGACCAGGCCGGAGAGCAGCCAGCTGAAGGTGTGGGCGTGGTAGCCGTGCGCGGTGCCGGGCTCCCAGACGGGGGCCTGGGCGGCTATGGCGGCGGTCGCGGTCTCCAGGTCGGCGGCCTCGGCGAGGGTCAGCGGGCGGTCCAGTACGGGGACCCCCGCCCGGTGCGCGAGGAGCTGTCGTACGGTCACCCGGTCCTTGCCCGCGGCCTTGAACTCGGGCCAGTACGCGGCGACCGGGGCGTCCAGGTCGAGCAGTCCGCGCTGGTGCAGGAGGAGGGGGACGACGGCGGCGACGCCCTTGGTGGCCGAGCGGACGACCTGCGCGGTGTCGGCCGTCCACGGGTCCGTACCGTCCACGTCACGGCTGCCCGCCCACAGGTCGACGACCCGCGCGCCGTCGCGGTGGACGGCGACGGCCGCGCCCCGCTCACCGCGCTGTTCGAAGTTGCGCAGGAACGCGTCCCTGACGGGCTCCCAGCCCGCCGCCACCGTGCCCTGGACGTCCACCTGTGCCACCACTCCCTGCTCGTGAATCCGGCTTCCCATGGTGCAACGCGGGCGGCCGGGGTCCGATTCCGGGGGGTCAGGCGACCGACTGCGGGACGAAGCCGAACGGCAGCTCCAGGCGGTGCCGGGCCATCAGCTCCTCGTCGGCGAGGATCTCGCCGGTCCGCCCGTCGGCGGCGAGGACGCCCTCGCTGAGGATCACCGCGCGCGGGCAGAGCTCCAGGGCGTACGGCAGGTCGTGGGTGACCATGAGGACGGTGACGTCGAGGGCGCGCAGGACGTCGGCGAGCTCGCGGCGGGAGGCCGGGTCCAGGTTGGAGGACGGCTCGTCGAGGACGAGGATCTCCGGCTCCATCGCGAGGACGGTCGCGACGGCGACCCGGCGGCGCTGCCCGAAGGAGAGGTGGTGCGGCGGCCGGTCCGCGTACTCCGCCATCCCGACCCGTTCGAGGGCCTTGTGGACGACGGCTTCGAGCGCGGCGCCCCGGACGCCCGCCGCCGCCGGGCCGAAGGCCACGTCCTCGCGCACGGTCGGCATGAACAGCTGGTCGTCGGGGTCCTGGAAGACGATGCCGACCTTGCGCCTGATCTCGGCCATGTGCTTCTTGCCGACGGGCAGCCCGGCCACGGTGACCGTCCCCGCGCCGCCGGTGAGGATGCCGTTGAGGTGGAGGACCAGGGTGGTCTTGCCCGCGCCGTTGGGGCCGAGCAGGGCGACCCGTTCGCCGCGCGCGACGGTCAGGTTCACGCCGAAGAGGGCCTGGTGGCCGTCGGGGTAGGCGTACGCGAGGCCGGTGACCTCGAGCGAGGGGGCGGTCATAGGGTCCATCCCAGGAGGCAGATCAGGAGGGCGGTGAGCGGGAGCGCGGCGGCGTACGCCCACTGGGCGCGGGTCGCGGTGACCTCGTCGATGACCGGCATGCTGCCGGTGTAGCCGCGGCTGACCATGGCGAGGTGGACCCGCTCCCCGCGCTCGTACGAGCGGATGAAGAGCGCGCCGGCGGACTTCGCGAGGACGCCCCAGTGGCGGACGCCCTTCGCCTCGAAGCCGCGCGAGCGGCGGGCGACGGACATCCGGCGCATCTCGTCGGTGATGACGTCGCCGTACCGGATCATGAACGAGGCGATCTGGACGAGCAGCGGCGGCAGTTTCAGCCGCTGGAGGCCGAGGATCAGCTCCCGCAGTTCGGTGGTGGAGGCCAGGAGGACGGAGGCGGCGACGCCGAGGGTGCCCTTGGCGAGGACGTTCCAGGCGCCCCAGAGTCCGGGGACGCTCAGCGACACCCCGAGGACGGTGGTCTGCGCGCCGGGCACGACGAACGGCATGAGCAGCGCGAACGCGACGAACGGCACCTCGATCAGCAGCCGCTTCAGCAGGAAGCCGGCCGGGACGCGGGCCTTCGCGGCGACGGCCGCGAGGAGGACGGCGTAGAGAGCGAAGGCCCAGACGGCCTCGCGAGGCGTCGAGACGACGACCACGACGAAGCCGAGGACGGCGGCGAGCTTGGTGTGCGGGGGCAGCTCGTGGACCGGCGAGTGTGCGTGCCGGTAGAGCTTGTGGGCGTGCCCCGCTCCCATGTCACGCCTCCAGCGCGGCGGTCTTGCGGCGGCGTACGACCCAGAAGGCGCCGGTGCCGGCGGCGAGGGTCGCGCCCACGCCGATCACGCCGGCCAGGCCGCCGGAGAGGCGGGGGGCCTCGATGCCCTTGACGCCGTAGTCGGCGAGCGGGGAGCCGGCGGCGGCGTGGTCCTCGGCCTTGGCGTCGATGCCCTTGTCGGCGGCGACCTTCTCCAGGCCGTCGGGGCTGGCGGAGGCATAGAAGGAGACGAAGCCGGCGAGGACGAGGGCGGTGACGACGCCGCCGATCCAGAGCTTCTTCGGGGAGCGGGTGGCCGCCGGGGCGGCGGCGGGGGCCGCGTCGACCAGTTCCCCGTCGACGCGGAGCTTGAGCGGGGCGGTGAGGCCGCGGGCGCCGTGGACCAGGTCGGGGCGGACGGCGATCACCGCGCCGACGGTCAGCATGGTGATGACGGCCTCGCCGACGCCGATGAGGACGTGCACGCCGACCATGGCCGTGAGGACCTTGCCGACGGGTACGTCGGTGGTGCCGCCGATCGCGTAGATGAGCGTGAAGGCGGCGGCGGCCGCCGGTACGGAGACCAGCGCGGCGACGAAGGAGGCCGCGGTCACCGAGGCGCGGGTGCGGGGCAGCAGCAGGACGAGGCCGCGGAAGAGCGCGTACGCGACGACGACGGTGACGACGCCCATGACGGTGATGTTCACGCCGAGGGCGGTGAGGCCGCCGTCGGCGAAGAGGATGCCCTGCATCAGCAGGACGACGGCGATGCACAGGACGCCGGTCCACGGTCCGACGAGGATCGCGGCGAGCGCGCCCCCGAGCAGGTGTCCGCTGGTCCCGGCGGCGACCGGGAAGTTCAGCATCTGTACGGCGAAGACGAAGGCGGCGACGAGACCGGCGAGCGGCGCGGTCTTCTCGTCCAGTTCGCGCCGCGCCCCGCGCAGGCCGATCGCGACGGCGCCGGCGGCGACGACACCGGCGGCGGCCGATACGGGGGCGTTGATGAATCCGTCAGGTACATGCACGTTCCGAATGATAGGGCGCTCCTGCAAAGAGCTTGCAACAGCGCACGGGTCACAGAACGGCGGCGCACGGTCGCACGTGACCCCGCGCACACCCGTACCCGTCCACGCATGCGCCGCGCACCCACCGGGAAGGAGTGCAAGAGTGAGTCGATAAGAGGACAAACCGTGAGGAGCCCCCCGATGGCCGCCGCGCACGACCGCGAAGTCGACGACCATGCCAAGGGACGGATCATCAGCGACGCCCCGCTCTCCCGCCCCGTGCCGGTGTCCCTCCGGTACGACCCCGGCTTCTCCCCCGCGACCGTCCGCTTCGGCTTCCCCGGCGCGGTCGAGTGGTCCTTCCCGCGGGCCCTCCTGGAGACCGGGCTGCGCGCCCCGACCCGCCGCGGCGACATCGGGGTCTGGCCCTGCGGCCGGGTCCAGACGGTGGTCGAGCTGCACACGGACGAGGGGGTCACGGTCGTCCAGTTCGACACCACCGCCCTGCTCCGCTTCCTCAGGCACACGTACGCCGCCGGCACGTCGATGTCGACGCGCTGACGGCGTACGGATCGAGCAGACCCGGATCCCGACGCGCTGACGGCGTACGGACCGGGCGAACCCCCGATCAGACCTTCACGAGGTCCGGCTTCGCGCTCCCACCCGGGGCCCCGTCGGTGTGCCGGGCGAGCGCCTCGCCCTCCACGTCGACGTTCGGCAGGATCCGGTCCAGCCACTTCGGCAGCCACCAGGCCTTGTGGCCGAGCAGCGCGAGGACGGCCGGGACGATCGCCATCCGGACCACGAAGGCGTCGAAGAGAACCGCGACGGCCAGACCGAAGCCGATCATCTTGATCATCTGGTCGTCCATGCCGATGAAGCCGGAGAAGACCGCGATCATGATCACGGCGGCGGCGGTGACCACCCGGGCGCTGTGCCGGAAGCCGGTCACGATCGCCTCGCCGGGCCGCTCCCCGTGGACGTACGCCTCACGCATCCGGGTGACGAGGAAGACCTCGTAGTCCATCGCGAGACCGAAGACGACACCCACCATGAAGATCGGCATCATCGACATGATCGGGCCGGTCTGCTCGACCCCGAAGAGGCTCCCGAGCCAGCCCCACTGGTAGACCGCGACGACCGCGCCGAGCGCCGCGACCACCGAGAGCAGGAAGCCGAGGGCCGCCTTCAGGGGGACGAGGACCGAGCGGAAGACCAGGGTCAGGAGCAGGAAGGCCAGGCCGACGACGAGCGCCAGGTACGGAACCAGGGCGTCGTTCATCTTCTGCGAGAAGTCGATGTTCATCGCGGTGGCGCCGGTGACGAGGACGTCGTCGCCGGTGGCGTTCCGGATGTCGTGGACGAGGTTCTCGGTGGCGGCCGAGGACGGCCGGTCCTTCGGGACCACCGTGATCATGGCGGCGTCGCCGGCCTTGTTCGGCGTCGCCGGGGTGACGGCCGCCCAGCCTTCGAGGCCCTTGATGGTGGAGACGGTCCGGTCGGCGGTCGCCTTGTCGCCGTCCACGACGACGAGCAGCGGGCCGTTGAAGCCGGGGCCGAAGCCGTCGGAGAGCGCGTCGTACGCCCGGCGCTCGGAGGTCGAGGTCGGCTTGACGCCGTCGTCGGGCAGGCCCATCTCCAGGGAGGCGGCGGGCAGCGCGACGGCGCCGAGGCCGAGGACGCCGATCACCAGCACCATGACGGGGCGGCGGATGACGAAGCGGGCCCAGCGGGTGCCGCCGTTGGGCTTGTCGCTCTTCTTCGGAGCGGCGGCCTCGCCGGCCTTCCCCGCCTTGCGCTGCTTGCGGCCGACGACCTTGTCGCCGGCGAAGCCGAGCAGCGCCGGGATCAGGGTCAGCGCGATCAGTACGGCGATCACGACCGTGCCGGCGGCGGCGAAGCCCATCTTCGTCAGCATCGGGATGTTGACGACGGCCAGACCGACCAGGGCGATGACGACGGTGAGTCCGGCGAAGACGACGGCCGATCCCGCCGTGCCGACCGCGCGGCCCGCCGCCTCCTCCTTCTCGCGGCCCTCGGCCAGCTCCGCGCGGTAGCGGGAGACGATGAAGAGGGCGTAGTCGATGCCGACGGCGAGGCCGATCATCGACGCCAGGATGGAGGTGGTGGAGCCCAGGTCCAGGGCGTACGCGAGCGCGGTGACCGTCGAGACGCCGATGCCGACGCCGATGACCGCCGTGAGCAGCGGGAGTCCGGCGGCGACGAGCGAGCCGAAGGTGAGGGCGAGCACGACGCCCGCGAGGACGACGCCGATGGCCTCGCTCATGCCCTGCTCGGGCATGCTCTGGAGCGCGTCGCCGCCGATCTCGACGGTCAGCCCCTTGCCCTGCGCGTTCTGGCCGGTGTCCTTGAGGGCCTCGCGGGTCTCCTCGGTCAGCTCCATCGCGTTGACCTTGTAGGCGACGGAGACGTAGGCGGTGGAGCCGTCCTGGGAGACGGCCTGCGCGGTGTACGGGTCGGCGACCGAGACGATCTGGTCCGAGCCGGACTTCAGCGCGGCGACGGTCTCCTCGACGACGGCCTTGTGCGCCGGGTCGGTCACCTTCTGGCCCTCGGGGGCCTTGAAGACGACGCGGGCGGTGGCCCCGTCGGCGCCGGCGCCCGGGAAGCGCTCTTCGAGCAGGTCGAAGGCGCGCTGGGCCTCGGTGCCGGGGATCGAGAAGGAGCTGGAAGTCGCCGCGGGTGCGGTGGCGGCGCCGATCCCGGCGACCGCCAGGAGGGCCACCCAGAGGAGGGCGACGAGCCGTCGGCGCCGGAAGGCGGAACGGCCCAACTTGTAGAGGAACGTGGCCACGGGGGCGTCTCCCGGTGTGGGGTGGGTCAGGGCGTGGGGAGCCGGCCCGACGGCGTGAGCGGTGCGACGTCAGGTGGAGAGGGTGGAGCGGTGAAGAGGGGTGGAGCGGGTCAGACGCCGAGTGAGGGGAGCACGACGGCGTCGATGTACGCGCTGAGGAAGGCGCGGTCCACCGGCTGATCGTCGATCAGCGGGCGGGCGACGAACGCACCGATCAGCATGTGCGGGACGAGCTTCAGCGCCGGGTTCCCGGCCTCGACCTCGCCCCTGCGGACCGCTCGGCGCAGCACTTCGTCGAGGCCGTTCATCTCGGGTTCGATGAGCAGCTCGCGCAGCGCCCGGTGCAGTTCGGGGTTGGTGTGGACGGCATGGGCCAGACCCCGCATCAGCGCGGAGTCCTTCTCCATCTGGCAGTCGTCGGTCCGCAGGATCAGCTCGTGGAAGTCGCCGCGCAGCGAGCCGGTGTCGATCTCGGAGAGGTCGGCCGGCTTGTTGTCGCGCAGCGCCCTGGCGACCAGTTCGGGCTTGCTCCCCCACTGGCGGTAGAGGGTGGCCTTGCTGGAGTGGGTGCGGGCGGCGACGGCGTCCATGGTGAGGGCGTCGTAGCCGACTTCGCGGAGGAGGTCGAGAACGGCCGCGTACAGCTCGGACTCCCGCTCGGGAGTGAGTCTGCTGCGGGCCATGCCGACCTCCGGACCGAACGAAACGGTTTCGTACAGTACGAAGATACCCCCGCCCCCAACGAAACGAAACCGTTTCGTACGTGTCCTGGGCCACACGGGAATCCCCGCAGGACGGGAAACCCGCAAGCACGTACGAGTTGCCACACCCCCTCCGCGCGGAAAGCATGAGGGCGTGAGTGACGACGTCGCGTATCTCCGTTTTCCGCACCTCCACGACGACCTCCTGTGCTTCGCCGCCGAGGACGACCTGTGGATCGCCCCGCTCGTCCCCGAGGGCCACCGCCCCGGCCGGGCCTGGCGGCTCACCGTCGACCGGACCCGGGTCGGCCACCCGCGCTTCTCGCCGGACGGGCGCCACATCGCGTACACGAACTGGCGCAGCCTCGACCCCGAGATCCACCTCGTCCCCATAGACGGCGGCGCGGCCCGGCGGCTCAGCTACTGGGGGTCCACCGACACCCGGGTCTGCGGCTGGACACCGCCCGACCAGGAGGGCCGCTCCGAGATCCTCGCCGTCTCCTCGCACGGCCAGCCCTTCTCGTACTACTCCTGGGCCTACACCGTCCCCACCGACGGCTCCCCCGGCCGCCGGCTGCCCTGGGGCCCGGTCTCCGACATCAGCGTCACCGACGCCGAGGGGGAGCGCCGCACCCTGCTCCTCACCGGCAAGCCGCCGCACGAACCCGCCTCCTGGAAGCGCTACCTCGGCGGCGCCACCGGCCGCCTCTGGCTGCACGGCGAACGGCTGCTCCCCGACATCGGCGGCCACCTCGACTGCCCCATGGCCGTCGACGGCCGGGTCGCCTTCCTCTCCGACCACGAGGGCGTCGGCAACCTCTACTCCTGCCTGCCCGACGGCACCGACCTGCGCCGCCACACCGACCACGACGAGTTCTACGCCCGGCACGCCTCCAGCGACGGCCGCCGCGTCGTCTACCAGTGCGCCGGCGACCTCTGGATCGTCGACGCGCTCACCGCCGACTCCCGCCCCCGCAGGCTGGAGGTCCGGCTCGGCGGGCAGCGGGTCGGCCGGCGCGCCTACCAGGCGCCCGCCGCCCACCACATCGACGCGCTCTCCGTCGACGAGACCGGCCGCGCCAGCGCCGTGTCCGTACGCGGCAGCCTGTACTGGCTGACGCACCGCGACGGCCCGGCCCGGACCATCGTCGACACCCCGGGCGTCCGGGTCAGGCTGCCCGAGATGCTCGGCAGCCTCGGGCAGGTCGCGTACGTCACCGACGCCGAGGGCGAGGACGCCGTCGAGGTCGCCTATCTGCCGCGTGCCAGCGGCGACCGGCCCCCGCGCCGCCTCGCCTCCGGCGACCTCGGCCGGGTCGAGGAACTGATCGCCGACCCGGACGGCGAGCGCCTCGCCATCGCCTCCCACGACGGCCGGCTCCTCCTCCTCGACGCGACCGAGGACTCCAACGGCGAGGTCACCGAGCTGATCAGGTCCGTCAACGGGCCCGTCCGCGACCTCGCCTTCTCCCCCGACGGCGACTGGCTCACCTGGTCCCACCCGGGCATCGGCCGCTCCCTGCGCTCCATCAAGATGGCCCGGATCTCCGGGCCCGGCGCCCGGACCGTCGTCGACGTCACCAACGGGCGCTTCGAGGACGAGAACCCCGTTTTCACCCGGGACGGCCGCTACCTCGCCTTCCTGTCCTGGCGCGGCTTCGACCCGGTGTACGACGTGCACACCGGCGACCTGTCCTTCCCGCTCGGCTGCCGCCCCTATCTCGTGCCGCTCTCCTCCGCGACGCCCTCGCCGTTCGCGCTGCTGCCCGACGGGCGCCCGGCGGCCGGAGGTCTCGACCCCGCCGACGACGACACGGACACCGGGGACGGCACGGTCACCGTGGAGATCGAGGGGCTGGCGGAGCGGGTGACCCCGTTCCCCGTCGCCGCCTCCAAGTACTCGGCCCTGCACCCGGTCGGCGGCGGCGGTCTCGTCTGGCTGCGCTGGCCGATCTCGGGCGCGCTCGGCGAGACCTTCGCCAACCCGGCCGACACCTCGGGGAAGCCGACCCTGGAGCACTTCTCCATCACCCGGGCCCGCAAGAGCGAACTCGCCAAGGACCTCGACTGGTTCGCGGTCAGCGGCGACGGCACCCGGCTGGTCGTCGCCGACGACGGCGAGCTGCGGGCGGTGCCCGCGACCGAGTCCGGGGACGGCGACTCCACCGTCTATCTGGACCTGCGGCGCATCCTGCACGAGATCGACCCGGGCGCCGAGTGGCGGCAGGCCTTCGACGAGGCCGGGCGGATCGTCCGCGCCTACTTCTGGGAGCCCGGGATGGGCGGGGTCGACTGGACGGCCGTCCTCGACCAGTACCGGCCGCTCGTGGAACGGGTCGCCTCCCCCGACGAGTTCGCCGACCTGCTGCGCGAGGTGATGGGCGAACTGGGCACCTCGCACGCATACGTCACCCCCGCCCGCCGCAACGAGGGACCCCCGCACTACCAGCGGCCCATGGGCCTCCTCGGCGCCAACCTGGTGCTCCGCGAGGCCGGATGGACGGTGAAGCGCATCCTGCCCGGCGAGTCCTCCGACTCCAAGGCCCGCTCCCCGCTGGCCGGCACCGGCATCCGCGAGGGCGCCGTCCTCACCCATGTCGACGGCCGGCCCGTGGACCCCGTCGCCGGCCCGTACCCGCTGTTCTCCGGCACCGGCGGCACCACCGTCGAGCTGACCTTCACCCCCGCCGAGGGCGAGGGCCCGGCCCGCCGCGTCGCCGTCGTCCCGCTCGTCGACGAACGCCCGCTGCGCTACCAGGACTGGGTCGCCAAACGCCGTGCGGTGGTACGGGAACTCAGCGGCGGCCGCTGCGGCTACCTCCACATCCCCGACATGGGCGGCTCGGGCTGGGCCCAGTTCAACCGGGACCTGCGGATGGAGGTCTCCCGGCCCGCGCTGATCGTCGACGTGCGCGGCAACGCGGGCGGCAACATCAGCGAGCTCGTCATCGAGAAGCTGACCCGCAGGATCATCGGCTGGGACCTCACCCGCAACGCCCAGCCCGTCGCGTACGCCTCCAACGCCCCGCGCGGCCCCGTCGTCGCGCTCGCGGACGAGGCGACCTCCTCCGACGGCGACATGATCACCGCCGCGTTCAAGCTGCTCGGCCTGGGTCCGGTCGTCGGCCAGCGCACCTGGGGCGGGGTGGTCGGCATGACCGGCCGCCACCGGCTCGGGGACGGCACCCAGATCACCGTCCCGATGAACGCGGCCTGGTTCCCCGAGTACGGCTGGTCCCTGGAGAACCACGGCGTCGAACCGGACCTCGCGGTGCTCCGTACGCCACTGGACTGGGCGGAGGGCCGGTACGGACAGCTCGACGACGCGGTCAACCTGGCCCTCGCGCTCCTCACGGAGAGCCCGGCGGCGAGTCCGCCGGGATACGAGGCACTGCCGGACCGCTCCCGCCCGAAGCTGCCGCCCCGGGCGACGAGCTAGGGGCTGATCCAGAAGGCAGGCCCTGGTCGAAGGCCAGCTCCCCGAGGTCCAGCTCGTACGCCGCCCCCGCCCGACCGTCGAGCGTCACGCTCCCGACCACACCGAAGCCGACCCGCCCGAGCACGGCCCTCGACCCCGCGTTGTCGAGGGTCGTGACGGCGGTCAGCCGGCTCAGCCCGTACGTCTCGCGCGCCAGCCGGCACACCTCCCGCACCCCGGCGGTCGCCACTCCGCGCCCGGTCGCCCTCTCGGCCACCCGGTAGCCCAGCTCGGCCTCCCCGTCGACGAGGTCGACCAGGTTGAACCGCCCGAGGATCTCCCCGCCCTCCCCCACCAGCACGTGGAACCGGATCGCCCCGGTCTCCTGCTCGTCGAGCAGGGCCCGGTGGCGTTCCGCGAAGTCGGCGAAGTACGCGTCCCCCCGGTCGGGCACGGACGCGGCGAAGTACGCCCGGTTCTCGCGCTCGAAGGCGAGGAGGGCGGTGGCGTGATCGGATCGCAGTCGCTCAAGTACGGCCATGGGCGCCACCGTACGAAGATCCGCCGCCGGACACGTACAACTTTTCGGCCTGTGACGGGTCTGACCGGGTGTGGCGCATGGCGCGCCAGTGCTCCGGGAGGAATTCGAACGTGCTTCACGCCCGCACGACGCGACGCCGGCTGGTCGTCGCCGTCACCACCGTTCTCGCCGTCACCCTCGGCGCGGGCGCACTCGCCGTCCCGGCGAACGCCGCCCCCGCCGGCTCCGCGGCGGCCGTCACGGCGGTCACCGCCGACGCCCCGATCCCGTTCCCGAAGGGACAGAAGCTGGCCGACGCCGGCGTGAAGGGCTTCCTCACCCGGTCCGCGGACGGGCTCCAGACCCGATTCGCCTGGTACGCGGGCGGCACCGCGGCCGGCTACGGAAGCCGCACGTATCTGCGGTCCACCCGGACCAACGACTTCCTGGTCTTCGCCGAGCACTACAAGGTCACGCTCCGGGACCTGACGACGATGGCGATCCGCGAGGTCCCCCTCGACCCCCTGACGAACACGTCCGCGTACGTCGGCTCCGCCGCGGACGCCGTGTTCACCACCGACGGCACGGACCTGCTCAAGCACACCATCGCGGGCGGCACGGGATACGTGGCGGGCCTGCCGACCGGCGCCACCGCCGTCACGATCCAGCCGGGCACCCCCGACGACGCCCTGGTCCAGTTCACCGCGGACGGCGTGCGGAAGTGGGCGCTGCTCGACCTCACCACCGACACCGTCGGCAAGAGCTTCGACCTCCCGGCGGGCGCCACGATCAGCGCCGTCTCCGCGACGCACGTCGCCTGGGCCAGGGGCGATGCCAACACCCGTGCGGCGGTCTTCGTCATGGACCGGGCCACGGAGGCCGTCCAGGAAGTCCCCGTCCCCCAGCCGGTGCAGGGCGAGTTCCTGGTCCGCCTGGTCGGCGGCTGGGTCGTGTACGGCGCCGGGGGCGCCTTCGAGGACTACACCCCGCTGGGCCCCGTCACCGCGTACCACCTGGCCACGAAGACGACGGCGAAGCTGCTCGACCACATGACCTCGGCCGCCGCGGCCGGCGACGGCAGCCTGTACGTGCGGGGCGGCAGCGTCGAACAGGGCGAGGGCATGTACCGGGTCACGGCGACGGGGGACGACACCCCCGCCGTCACCCTGGTGGCGAGCACCGGCGAGCCCACCGCGCTGCAGATCACGGGCGACGACGTCCCCGCCAAGGTCGACCTCGACAGGAACGGCGGGAAGGCGACGTTCAGCTGGACCCTGTCCAGGCCCGGCGCGAACGTGCAGCTCCGGGTGTGGCACACCCGGACCGGGGCGGACTTCCGGGCCTACGACTACCCGCGGGACACCGCGAAGGCGACCTTCGAGTGGCAGGGCTCGTACAACGGCGACTACACGTGGGAACTGACCGCCCAGCCCGACAACTACATCGGCCCGCCTGCGGTCGCGACCGGTTCGTTCACGGCCACCCGCACGCCCAAGCCGCACGACTTCGACGACGACGGCGCCCCCGACGTCTTCCTGAGGGACACCTCCGGCCGGCTGTGGCGGGCGAACACCACGTACGGCGAACAGCTCAAGGCCTACACCCACCAGCTGATCGGACCGGGCTGGCAGATCTACGACCGGATCGAGGTCACCGGGGACGTCGCCGGCTCGCCCGTCGCCGACCTCGTGTCCCGGGACAAGGCGGGCGTCCTCTGGCTGCACCAGGGCGACGGGCGCGGCGGCTTCGCCCCCCGGGTCGGCCTGGGCGGCGGCTGGCAGGTCTACCAGCAGCTCGCGGGCGGCAGCGACCTGACCGGCGACGGCCGGGCCGACCTGGTCGGCCTCGACAAGGCCGGCGACCTGTGGCTGCACAAGGGCACGGGCTCCGCCACGACCCCCTTCGCCCCGCGCAAGAAGATCGGCTACGGCTGGGGCATCTACAACCAGCTGGCCGCCGTCGGCAACGTCGCGGGCGGACCGGCCGGCGACCTGGTCGCCCGGGACACGGCCGGCGTGCTCTGGCTCTACCTCGGCAAGGGTGACGGCACCTTCGCGGCCCGCACCAGGATCAGCGGAGGCTGGGGCCCCTACCAGCACCTGGTCGGCGTCGGTGACGCGAACCGGGACGGCCGCCCCGACCTGGTCGGCGTCGGCGCGCAGGGCCAGTACCTCTACCGCGGTACGGGCGACTGGAAGACCCCGCTGCTCGGCCCGCAGGCCGCGACCCTGACCAACGTCTACGGCGGTCCGTACGACAGCGTCGCCTGAGCCCGACGGGACTCGCGGTCAGCGAGCACACGCACAGGGGAGGGCGCACCCGGGATGACCCGGGTGCGCCCTCCCCGCGCGACCGACACGATCGCAGGCGAAGCGCGACGCGTCAGGCGTCGTAGTCCTGGTCGAGACGGTCCTGGGCCTCCTGCTGGGCCCGGCGCGTCTCGTCCTCGGGACGGCCACGGCCCTGGGAGGCGCGCTCGGACGCCTCGTCCTTCGCCTTGCCCATGGCCTGCTTGGCCTTGTCCGCGGCCTGCTTGCCCTTGTCCTTGAACTGGTCCTGCATACCCATGGAAGTTCACTCCTAGAAGGGTGTGTGCGGGGGCCGGGGGCTGCTTGCCCCTCGGGCCTCGACCAGCGTTGCACGAGCGAACACTCCACGCATGTCGATCGGTTACGGACCGCTACCGGGCGGCGGGCCCGTCCGCCCTGGCCTCCTCGTCGGCCGCCCCGCCCGCACCCACGAGCCCCTTGGGCACCGAGCCGAGCCGGGGCTCGAAGCGCTTCATCTCGCGCTGTCCGACGGTCGCGATGATCCCGGGCAGATAGCCCCGGACCGACTGCATCCCGCGCAGCCACCACTGCGCGTACACATGGGGGGAGCGCCGCTCGATGCCCGCGACGATCCGGTCGACGGCCGGGCCGAGGGGGTACGTACGGTTCGCCGGCCACGGCAGCCGCTGCCGCAACTCCCGCATCACGTCGTCCTCGTCGGCGCCCCGCACCATGTCCGTGTCGGTCCAGGAGAGGTAGCCGACGCCGACCTTCACGCCCTTGTACGCGACCTCGGCGCGCAGGCTGTGCGCGAAGGCCTCGACACCCGACTTGGAGGCGCAGTACGCCGACATCATCGGGGCCGGGGTGAGCGCCGCGAGCGAGGCGATCTGGAGGAAGTACCCCCGGGACTCCATGAGGACGGGCAGGAACGCCCGGCCCGTCACGGCGCCGCCGATCAGATTGACCTCGATGACCCGGCGCCAGGCGACCGGGTCGGACTCGGCGAACGGACCGCCCGCCGCGACACCGGCGTTGGCGACGACGATGTCGACCTTCCCGAAGCGTTCCTTCACCTCGGCCGCGACCCTGGCCATCGCCTCGTGGTCGGTGACGTCGGCGTGCCACCAGTCGGCCTCGGTGTGCAGCCGCCCGGCGACCTCCTTGAGCTGCTCCGGCTCCAGGCCGACCAGCGCGATCTTCGCCCCGCGCGCGGACAGCTTGCGGGCGAGGAGTTCCCCGACGCCGCGGGCACCTCCGGTGACGACCGCGACCTGTCCTTCCAGGCTCACCCGGCTCATGCCTTCTCCTTCACTTCCAGGTACGTGTCGGTCAGTTCACGGATCCGCGCGGTGACGGCCTCGGGGGCCTCCACCGGCGTCATGTGGCCCATGCCCGCGAGTTCGAGCAGGCCCACGCACTGCGGGAGCGCCTCGGCCATCGCCCGCGAGTGGACGGGCGGGGTGAGCCGGTCGGCGGTGCCGACGAGGACCGCGACCGGCAGGTCGAGGGCCCGTACGCCCGCTTCGAGGTCGAGCTCGGAGAGCACCCGGGACCAGCCGACACGGGCGCCGCGCGGGCAGGCGTGCACGATCCTGGCACAGGCGTCGACCCGGTCCGGGGCGGAACCCGGTCCCATCGTCGCGTACTTGAGGATCTTCTTCGAGACGGCGTTGACCGGTCCGAGGGGCGCCTTGGCGCCGAGGACGCCCCGGGTCAGCCGGGTGCGCCGCCCGCTGGGACGGCCCGGGACGACGGTGGCCTCGGCGGTCAGCCGGGACGGTCCGGTGGAGCAGAGCAGCAGGGCCGCCGCGTGCTCCCGGAAGCCCGGCCGGCCGGCCGCCGCCATCAGCGTCATGCCGCCCATGGAGTGCCCGGCGACGACGGCCTTCTCACCGGGGGCGAGGGTGGCCGCGAGGACCGCTTCGAGGTCGTCGGCGAGCGCGCGGGTCGCGTACCCGGAGGGCCCGGCGGGGGCCGGGGACCGGCCGTGGCCGCGCTGGTCGTAGGCGATGACCCGGTGGTCGGCGGCGAGGGCCCGTATCTGCTCGGCCCAGAAGGCGATCGAGCAGGTCCAGCCGTGGGCGAGGACGACGGCGGGCGCGCCCTCGGGGCCGTACACCTCGACGTGGATCCGGGAGCCGTCGGCGGAGACGGCGGTGAGTTCGCGGGACGGGGGCAGCGAGGTCAGGTGCCGGCTCACTGGGCGGCCTCCTTCTTGCGGGAGGTGGTGCCGCGGCTCTTCGCGGCGGCGGCGGGCTCGGTGGACTCGACGGACTCGGTGGGCTCGGCGGGTACGGCCGCCTCGGCGGACTCGACCGGCTCGGTGGACGTGACCGGCTCGGCGGACTCGACCGCCTCCGCGGGCCTGGCCGCCTCCGCGGTCCTGATCGGCTTCGGCGCGCGGATGACCTCGTACTCCGAGAGGTCGACCTGCCGGGTCTCGCGCCGGAACTCGCCGGTCGTGCCCGGCCAGAGCGTGGTGTTGCGGCCGTTGGCGTCGAGGTACCAGCTCTCGCAGCCGCCGGCCTTCCAGACGGTCCGCTCCATCCGGGCCTGCACCTTGCGGTTCCAGGCGCCGACGGCGGAGGGCCGGGCGGCGAGGGCGGCGCGCCCGCCGAGGACGTTCAGCTGGCGCAGGTAGTCGGCCAGGTAGTTCAGCTGGGACTCGATCATCAGGATCATCGAGGAGTTGCCGAGGCCCGTGTTGGGGCCGATGACCGTCATGAAGTTGGGGAAGCCGGCGGCGGTGGCGCCGCGCAGCGCCTCCACCCCGCCCTTCCAGGACTCGGCGAGGGTCTGCCCGCCTTCACCGACGACCCGTTCCGCGATCGGCATGTCGGTGACGTGGAAGCCGGTGCCGAAGACGATCGCGTCGACCTCGGTCTCGGTGCCGTCGGCGGCGACCACGGTGGAGCCGCGGATCTCACGGAGCCCGGAGGCGACGACGTCGACGTTGGGCTGCGCGAGCGCCGGGTAGTAGGCGTTGGAGAGCAGGATGCGCTTGCAGCCGATGCGGTACGAGGGCGTCAGCTTGGCCCGCAGCACCGGGTCCTTGATGGACTTGGCGATGTTGGCCCTGGCGAGCTTCTCGACCAGGCCGAGTTCGTTCGGGTGCTTGGTGAAGGCGCCGACCTGGAGTTCGCGGATGCCCCAGAGGATGCCCCGGCGCAGGGTGCCGGTGACGGGCAGGGCGCGGTGGAGCCAGCGCTCGGGGCCGGTGATGGCCCGGTCCATGCGGCGCATGACCCAGGGGGGCGTGCGCTGGAAGAGGGTCAGCTTCCCGACCCGCGGCTGGATGGCGGGCACGATCTGGATGGCGGAGGCGCCGGTGCCGACCATGGCGACGCGCTTGCCGGTGAGGTCGTAGTCGTGGTCCCAGCAGGCCGAGTGGAAGACCTTGCCGGGGAAGTCGGCGATACCGGGGATGTCCGGGATCTTGGGGTCGGAGAGCGGTCCGGTCGCGGAGACGACGACCTCGGCGCTGAAGCTGCCGCGGCTGGTCTCGATCTCCCAGCGGAGCGTCTCGGCGTCCCACACCATGCGCAGCACCTCGTGGTCGAGGCGGAGGTGGGGGCGGATGCCGAAGGTGTCCGTGACGTGTTCGAGGTACGCCCGGATGTGCCGCTGCCCGGAGAAGGTCCGGGGCCAGTCGGGGTTGGGCGCGAAGGAGAAGGAGTAGAGGTGGGACGGGACGTCGCAGGCGCAGCCGGGGTAGCTGTTGTCCCGCCAGGTGCCGCCCACGGAGTCGGCCCGTTCCAGGACCACGAAGTCGGTGATCCCCTCGCGGCGCAGCCGGACCGCGGCGCCGAGGCCACCGAATCCGGATCCGATCACCGCCACCCGTACGTGCTCGTGCTTCGCCATGCCGCCTCCCGCGCGCCCGGTCGATCGCGCCAGCAATCACTGGCACAGTCGGGACTGTAGAGCAGCTCCATACCGAGCGGTAGGGGTACGACGAGGGAAAGTTACCGGCGGTACAACATAGGCTGGCGGACGTGGCAGAAGGATCGGGCAAGGGACCGGGAACCGAGACCGTGACGGACGAGGGCGAACGCGAGTACCGCATGGAGGAGCTGGCGGCCGCCGCCGGCATCACCGTGCGCACCCTGCGCTTCTACCGCGAGCGCGGACTGATCCCGCCGCCCCGCAGGGAGGGCCGGATCGCCTGGTACGACACCCGGCACCTGGCCCGGCTGCGGACCATAGCCGCCCTCCTGGAGCGCGGTCACACCCTCAACGGCATCGCCGACCTCACCACCGCCTTCGAGAGCGGCCGGAACGTCCGCGAGGTCCTCGCCCTCCCCGCCCCCTCCGAGGAGGAGCCGGTCCGCCTGACCCCCGAGGAGCTGGCCGACCACTTCGCCGGCGAGGTCACCGCCGAGAACTTCGCCGCCGCGCTCGACCTCGGCTATCTCGTCACCGACGGCGAGGAGATCATCCACATCAGCCGCCGGCTGCTCGACGTCTCCGCCGCCCTGGTCCGGGAGGGCATCCCGCTCGCCGAGGTGCTCAAGGCGGGCTCCCGCGTCCGCGAGCACGCCGACGCCCTCGCGGAGCTCTTCACCGAGGTGCTGCGCGCCCACGCGGGCGAGGACGACGTGTGGCGGCTGCGGCCGCTCGCGAAGAGCGTGGTGGAGGCGGAGCTGTCGCTGGCCCTCGACCGCCGGCTCCGCGCGGGCGGAGCGACGGAACCGGACGCGTAGACGCCCGGCCCGCCCCTCGCCACCGGACAGGCCGGCCAAGGGCCCCGCAGGCGGCCCGCCACCGGGCAGGGCCGGTCAACGGCCCACAGGCGGCCTACAGGTCGTAGACGGCGGTCACGGGGGCGTGGTCGCTCCAGCGCTCCTCGTGGGTGGCGGCCCGCTCCACGTACGCCTTGACGGCCTTGGCGGCGAGACCGGCGGTGGCCATCTGGTAGTCGATGCGCCAGCCGGAGTCGTTGTCGAAGGCCCGCCCCCGGTAGGACCACCAGGAGTAGGGGCCCTCCTGCTCGGGATGGAGCTCCCGCACGACGTCGACATAGGCCCCGTCCGCCGCGTCGAGCACCCGGCCGAGCCACTCCCGCTCCTCGGGCAGGAAGCCGGCGTTCTTCTTGTTGGCCTTCCAGTTCTTGAGGTCGGCCTCGCGGTGGGCGATGTTCCAGTCGCCGCAGACGACGACCTCGCGCCCGTCGGCGGCGGCCTTCTCGCGCAGCTCCTTGAGGTAGGGCAGGAAGGCGTCCATGAACCGGTACTTCTCGTCCTGGCGCTCGGTGCCGACCTCGCCGGAGGGCAGGTAGAGGCTGGCGACGGTGACGCCGGGCAGGTCGGCCTCGACGTACCGGCCGCTGCCGTCGAACTCGCTCGAACCGAAGCCGACGCGGACCCGGTCGGGCTCGCGGCGGGTGTAGAGGGAGACGCCGGCGCGGCCCTTGGCGGCGGCGGGCGCGTGGACGGTGAACCAGCCCTCGGGCGCCCGCACCTCCTCGGGCAGCTGCGCCTCCTCGGCGCGCACCTCCTGGAGGCAGACGGCATCGGCGGAGGTCCCGCCCAGCCACTCGACGAACCCCTTCTTGGCGGCGGCGCGGAGCCCGTTCACATTCACGCTGGTCACAGTGAGCATCCCGGGAGAATACCGACACCCGAGGTCCGCATACATGTACGATACTCCGCATGAACATCCAGCCCACGCCCTATGACCACCCGGACGCCGTCGCTCTGGACGCCGCCGTCCAGGCGGAGTACGCCGCCCGCTACGACGACGAGGGCGATGTCACACCGCTGGCGGCCTGGATGTTCGCCCCGCCCCAGGGCCTCTACCTCCTCGCCTACGACCCGGCGGGCCGCCCCGTCGCCACCGGCGGCTGGCGCACCCAGGACAAGAACGACGAGGGCTACGAGAACGGCGACGCCGAACTCAAGCGCATGTACGTCACCCCGGAGGCCCGCGGCCTGGGCCTGGCCCGCCGCATCCTGGCGGACCTGGAATCCGACGCCCGCACCACCGGCCGCACCCGCATGGTCCTGGAGACCGGCACGGCCCAGCCGGAGGCGATAGCCCTCTACCTCTCCAGCGGCTACGAACCCTGCGCCAGGTTCGGCCACTACCGCAACCACCCCACAAGCCGCTGCTTCGCCAAGCCACTGCTCTGAGGCGTCACCCCGGGGGTTGTCCCGCACAACGGGACGACCCCCGAAACGACGGAGATCCCGTCCGATCTTTCGATCGGACGGGATCTCCGTTTGTCTGTGGACCTGTGGGGATTTGAACCCCAGACCCCCTCGATGCGAACGAGGTGCGCTACCAGACTGCGCCACAGGCCCTTGCGACGTGTGAAACATTAGCATCCCGACCGGCTCAGGCAAAAATCCGTTCCTCCGCAGGTCAGCCCGGGGGGTTCGGGGGGAGCGTCGACACGCGCGCCGGACTCCCCGGCCGGCCTGGAATGGCCGGTCAGGGAGGGGGCCGCGTCATTCGTTGGCGGCCCGGGGGCGGTCGTCGTCCGCGTACTGGTCGAAGAGCGGGGTGCGGCCGTTGTCGCGGCCTCGGCGGGGCTGGGTGGTGCGCTGGCGCGGGGCCGGGGACGGCGCGGGGGCCGGGTCGGCCGCCGTGGAGGAGCGCGCCGCGCTCCAGGTCTCCGGGTCCGTGATGTCGATGCCGCTGGTGGCGCGCGGGGCGACCGGCGCGGTGACGTACGTGGGCAGCGGCACCGGGACCGGGTCCCAGCTGTCGCCCCGGGCCGGGCCGCGCTCGCGCTGCTGGTCGACCCACTCCGCGTGGTCGGTCTGTTCGACCAGGGCCCGCCGGTCCGCCTCCTGCGGGGAGGGGGCCTCCTCGGGGGACGGCTCGGGCGTGGGCGCCGGGCGCCGGCTCTCGCGCAGCCGGGCCGCGGCCGCTTCGGCGCGCCGCCGGTCCATCACGTACACGAAGCGGCGCCGCTCCTGGACGCGCAGATGCACGATGTACGAGCTCAGCAGCAGCGCGGGGACGGCCGGCGCCCACAGGAAGGGCACTCCGCCGACGGCCGCGACGACCGCGCCGAGGGTGAACCCGGCGAAGAGGAGTGTCGTGGTCCGGCGGCGGCGCGCGAGCACCTTGCCGCGACGGGCGCGCTCGGCCGCGGAACCGGCGGAACCCGAGGCGCCGGGGGCTCCCGCGGCGGGGCGGGCCTGGGCGGGGTGCGAAGCCGGCGCCTGGGCATGGACCCGTTCCGGCTCCGGCGCCGGGACCTCCAGGCGCGCTTCCGTTCTGGCCGCGGGCGCGGAGAAGGCCCGGACGTCGACCGAGCTGAGATGCTCGGTCTCCACGTCCGGGTCCACGTCGGGCGTCGGACCCTCCGCCGTACGGTCCCGCTCCTTGAGCTCCTTGGCGTACCGACGCTCCATGCCCGCCCGTCCGGAAAGCAGCCGGATGGCGGTGCTGAAGCGTTCCGTCGGACGGGCTTCGTTCAGCTCGTCCTGCCTGCGGAGCCACATCGGCACCAAGTAGGCGGCCCAGGCCCCGACGATGACTGCGTAGATGAGGCCGCTGCTGCTCACGCCTCACACGGTAGAGGGGTTCCGTAACACGCATCGGCCAATTGGCCCGGTGTGTCGCACGATCTGGCTGATATCACTGAACTTTTTTGTGATTGTTCAGATCGATTGACCGCCAACTACCGATTAAATTCGAACACTTATTTTATTCTCGCCTGGTGCCAGCGTCGGAGCAGCCCCTCCGGGACTTCCTCCGCCGTCAGCGCGAAGACCAGATGGTCCCGCCAGGCGCCGTCGATGTGGAGGTACCGGGGCCGCAGCCCCTCCTCGCGGAAGCCGAGCTTCTCCACGACCCGCCGCGAAGGCCCGTTCTCCGGGCGGATGCAGACCTCCATCCGGTGCAGGCCCACCGTGCGGAAGCAGTGGTCGACGGCGAGCGCGACCGCCGTCGGCATGACCCCGCGCCCGGCGACCTCGCTGTCCACCCAGTAGCCCACGTGCCCCGAGCACATCGAGCCCCAGGTGATCCCGGCGACGGTCAACTGACCGACGAGCCGCCCCCGGTACTCGATCACGAAGGGCAGCATCCGGCCGGCGTTCGCCTCCGACCGCAGATGGCGGACCATCTGACGGTACGTGGGGCGCTGCGCGACCGGCGCGCCCGGAGGCGCCGGCGGGACCGTCGCCTCCCAGGGCCGCAGCCACTCGCGGTTGCGCCGGTTCACCTCGCGCCAGGCGGCGTGGTCGCGCGTCCTTATCGGACGGAGCAGCACCTCGCCGTCCACGAGGACCACCGGCCAGGACGGGATCACGACGGTCTCGGGTGGTCGCCGCCGCGGATCTGGTCGACGGCGTGCCGCAGGACCGGCTCCAGGACGGTGAGCCCGTCCCGTACCCCGCCGGTGGACCCCGGCAGGTTCACGATCAGGGTGCCGCCCGCGACCCCGGCGAGGCCCCGGGAGAGCGCCGCCGTGGGCACCTTCTCCCGGCCGTACGCCCGGATCGCCTCCGGGATGCCGGGGATCTCCCGCTCCAGGACCCGGCGGGTCACCTCGGGCGTCTCGTCGGTGGGCGAGATGCCCGTGCCGCCGGTGGTGACGATCGCGTCGTACCCGGCGGCGATCCCGGCCCGCAGCGCGGCCTCGACCGGCGCCCCGTCCGGGACGACCCGCGGGCCGTCGACGGCGAAGCCCATCCGGGTGAGGCCCTCGGCGATCAGCGGTCCGCCCTTGTCCTCGTAGACGCCCGCGGCCGCCCGGTTGGAGGCGGTGACGACCAGCGCGGAGTACGGGGCAGGCAGGGCGCCCCCGGCGTCCGCCTCGGGCGCCGCCGGCGGGTCCTCGTGCTCGTGGTCATGGGTCCCCGCCACCCGGCCCCCGCGCGTCACGAGCCGCTCCGCGTCCAGTGGCCCGACTTGCCGCCCGTCTTCTCCTCCACCCGTACGTCGGAGATGACCGCGCCCTTGTCGACCGCCTTCACCATGTCGACCACGGTGAGGGCGGCCACGGAGACCGCCGTCAGGGCCTCCATCTCGACGCCCGTCCGGTCGGTTGTCCTCACCGTCGCCAGGATCTCGACCGCGTCGTCGGTGACCGCCAGGTCCAGCGTCACGCCGGAGACGGCGAGCGGGTGGCAGAGCGGGATGAGGTCGGGGGTGCGCTTGGCGCCCATGATCCCGGCGATCCGGGCGGTCGCCAGCGCGTCGCCCTTCGGGACGCCCTCGCCGCGCAGCAGCTCGATCACGCGCGGCGAGACGAGGACCCGCCCGCTGGCGCTGGCGGTGCGGGACGTGACGTCCTTCGCCGATACGTCGACCATGCGGGCGGCGCCCGCCTCGTCGATGTGGGTGAGACCTTGCTGCGTGCTCATGGCCGTGACACTCCCGGTCGCTGTGTGGGACGACACCGTACCCCCACCCTCGCCCCCTCAGCCGAGGAGGACCACTTCCAGCTCGGTGCCCGGTTCCACGCTCACCGTCTCCTCCGGGACCACGAGCAGGCAGTCCGCGTGCGCGAGGGCCGCGATCAGATGGGAGCCGGCGCCGCCCACGGGGGTGACCGTGCCCGCCTCCGGGTCGTACGTCCCCCGGAGGAACTGCCGGCGCCCGGCCGGCGAGGACAGCGCCCCGTCCGCGGCCAGCTCCGCCCGCACCCGGGGCCGGTGCAGGTCCTCGACGCCCATCAGGGCACGGATCGCGGGGCGGACGAACAACTCGAAGGAGACGTACGAGGAGACCGGGTTGCCCGGGAGCGCGAGCAGCGGGATCTGCTCCTCGCCGATCGCGCCGAAGCCCTGCGGCTTGCCCGGCTGCATGGCCAGCTTGCGGAAGTCGACCTGCCCGTCCGCGCTCAGCGCCTCCTTCACCACGTCGTACGCGCCGACGCTCACCCCGCCCGTGGTCACGATGAGGTCGGCCCGGATGAGCTGGTCCTCGACGGTGGCGCGCAGCGACTCCGCGTCGTCGGCGACGGCGCCCACCCGGTACGCGAGCGCGCCCGCGTCCCGGGCGGCGGCGGCGAGCGCGAAGCTGTTGGAGTCGTGGATCTGGCCCTCGCCCAGCGGCTCGCCGGGCTGGACCAGCTCGCTGCCCGTGGACATGACGACCACGCGGGGGCGGGGCCGCACCCGGACGGAGCCGCGCCCGATCGCGGCGAGCAGCCCGATCTGCGGCGGCCCGAGGACGGTGCCGGCCGCGAGGGCCAGCTCGCCCGCGCGGACGTCGCTGCCCTGGGCGCGGACATGGGCGCGGGCCTCGGCGGCGCGGTGCACCCGGACCTCGCCGGCCGCGCCCTCGGGGGCGGTGCTCGCGGCGGTCATGCCGGTGGCGGCGCCGCAGCCCGTACCGCCGTCGGTCCACTCCACGGGGACGACGGCCTCGGCGCCGGGCGGCAGCGGGGCGCCGGTCATGATGCGGGCGGCCTGGCCGGGGCCGACCTCGGGCAGGCCGCCGGCGCCCGCGGCGACGTCGCCGATGACGGTGAGGACGGCGGGGAACTCCTCGGTGGCACCGGCGACATCGGCGACCCGGACCGCGTACCCGTCCATGGAGCTGTTGTCGAAGGGCGGCAGCGCGGCCGGCACCGTCACGTCCTCGACGAGGACGCAGCCCTGGGCGTCGAGGAGTTGCAGCTCGATGGGTTCGAGCGGGCCGACGGTCGCGAGGATGTCGGCCAGGTGCTCGTCCACCGACCACAGACCGCGCGCGGGGCCCGCGCAGGGGTCGGCAGGCTTCCGCTCGTCGTCAGGGCCGTGCTCGTGGTCGTCGTGGGACGGCGACGGTGCCGTGCTGCTGCTCAAGGTGCTACATCTCCTCGCTGACGTATCTCCGGAGCCAGGCCCGGAAGTCCGGTCCCAGATCTTCACGTTCGCACGCGAGTCTGACAATGGCACGCAGATAGTCCCCGCGGTCGCCGGTGTCATAGCGGCGCCCCTTGAACACGACGCCGTGCACCGGTCCGCCGATCTTCTCGTCGGAGGCGAGCTTCTGCAGGGCGTCGGTCAGCTGGATCTCGCCGCCGCGCCCCGGCTCGGTCTCCCGCAGCATCCCGAAGACGGCCGGGTCCAGGACGTACCGGCCGATGATCGCGTAGTTGCTGGGCGCCTCGCCCGCCTCGGGCTTCTCGACCAGGTCCGTCACCTTCACCACGTCGGAGTCGACGGTCGCCTCGACCGCCGCGCAGCCGTACAGGTGGATCTGCGAGGGCTCGACCTCCATGAGGGCGATCACGCTGCCGCCCTCCCGCTCCTGGATCTCCACCATCCGCGCGAGCAGCGGGTCGCGCGGGTCGATCAGGTCGTCGCCGAGGAGGACCGCGAAGGGCTGGTCGCCGACGTGCGGGGCGGCGCACAGGACGGCGTGGCCGAGGCCGCGCGGGGCGCCCTGGCGGACGTAGTGCATGGTGGCGAGGTCGCTGGACTCCTGGACCTTGGAGAGGCGTTCGGCGTCGCCCTTCCGGCTCAGGGCCTCCTCCAGCTCGTAGTTCCGGTCGAAGTGGTCCTCCAGGGGACGCTTGTTCCGGCCGGTGATCATCAGCACGTCGGAGAGACCGGCCGCGACGGCCTCCTCCACGACGTACTGGATGGCCGGCTTGTCGACGACCGGCAGCATCTCCTTGGGCGTCGCCTTGGTCGCCGGGAGGAAGCGGGTGCCGAGGCCGGCGGCCGGGATGACAGCCTTGCTGATCCGGCCGAGCCTGGGGAGCGACTGATTCATGCGGTGCACCTTAGCCGTTCGAAATGAGAAGAAGATGTGCCTTTGATTAACTTCCTCCACATCACGCCAGTTACGAGAATTCCACGGATCCCCATGAGGCCGTCATGACACCTGAGATGTCCGAAAAGACCGCGCTGCGCAGTCGACTTCTGGCCGCCCGCGCCGCCCTGGACGCCGATTCCCTGGCGCACACGGCCGATTCCCTCGCCCGCCAGGGACTCGAACTGGCCGAACTTTCCGAGGCCTCCACCGTCGCCGCCTATGTGTCGGTCGGCCGCGAACCGGGCACGCGCGCGTTGCTCGACGCGCTCCACGCACGCGGAGTACGGGTCCTGCTCCCCGTCCTGCTCCCCGACAACGACCTGGACTGGGCCGCGTACGACGGTCCCGGGCGGCTCGTGAAGGCCGGCCGGGGACTGCTCGAACCGCTCGGCCCCCGGCTCGGCCCCGAGGCCGTGTGCGCCACCGACGCCGTCCTGCTGCCGGGCCTCGCGGTCGACGGGCGCGGGATGCGTCTCGGCCGCGGCGGCGGCTCGTACGACCGGGTGCTCGCCCGGCTCGCACGCGCGGGCGTGGATCCGGCCCTGGTGGTGCTCCTGTACGCGGACGAGGTGGTCACCCGGGTCCCGGAGGAACCGCACGACCACCCCGTTCACGCGGTGGTGACCCCGGAGGGGGTCACCCGCTTCCGCACCGCTACGGCTTGAGGACCAGCGTGTCCTTCGTCGACGCGTCGACGGCCGCCTTCCCGTACGCCCAGTCGTAGAGCTCGCCCTTCGCCCAGGCGTCCGTCTGGTCGGTGTAGTTCGAGTGGAAGGCGTGCCCGGAGGCACCGGTCAGGTTGATCCACCGGGACTTGTCCCAGTCGCCGACGTTGACGACCATCCGCATCGACGGCACCCAGATCACGTCGTAGCCGCCGGCCGCGTTCCAGCCGGTGGCGTCGACGGCCGCCTCGCCGCCGCCCAGGTTCCACGGGCCGCGGTTGAGGAGCTGCTGCACGACGCCGGGTCCGGCGGTGCCGAGGGTCTGGTTCTTCAGGGTCAGCTGGTGCAGCCGGCCCCAGCTCCAGGTGGAGACGTCCTTTCCGAGCTTGGCGGTCAGCTCCCAGCGCGCGTCCTTCATGGCGCGGGCGAGCAGCTGGTCACGGGTCTCGGTGGCCGGGTCCAGGCGGTTGCCGGGGGTGGTCCACCACTCGCTCTTCTCCTGCTTCAGGAGCGGGCGGACGACCTCGTACCAGCGGTCGCCGCCGTCCGGCTGCGCCGAGTCGGGGTCGCGCTCGCCGCATTCCCGTACGAGCTTGTTCTGCTCGTCGACCGGGCCGGTGGCCTCGGCCGGGCGGACGTTGATGCAGTCGCCCTCGGCGCGCAGTTCCTTGGGCAGCTTGTTGCCGAAGGACAGCTTGAGGACGTTGCGCCAGACCGCGTTGAAGTAGGCGGCGGCGGCCGAGTCGGGCTCCTGGGTGTAGTCCCAGCCCTCCAGGAGCTTCTGCGCCTCGCGGACGTACGGGTCGGAGATGTCGATCTTCAGCAGCAGCGGGTTGAGCAGGGTCGCGATCTCGCTGCGGTTGTCGGTCTGCATGGTCCGCATGTCGTCCGGCGAGATCTTTCCGCCGTCCTTGGTCTTCGACTCGATGAGGTCGTTGATCCGCTGGCTGCGCGAACCGTAGCCCCAGTCCTTGGTGAGCAGGTCGGGGTAGGCCTTCTCGTCGATGACGGCCTGGTTGGCGGTGACGATGTAGCCGCGCTCGGGGTTGTACTCGTAGGGCAGCTGCGCGAAGGGGATGTAGCCCTTCCAGCGGTACCTGGAGTCCCAGCCGGGCGCCGGGAGGGTGCCGTCGCCGGTGCCGCGCTGCGGGATCTTGCCCGGGGACTGGTAGCCGATGTTGCCCGCGGTGTCGGCGTAGATCAGGTTCTGCGAGGGGACCTCGAAGTTCTTCGCGGCGGCCCGGAAGGAGTCGAAGTCCTTGGCGCGGTCGAGGGCGAAGATCGCGTCCATCGACCGGCCCGGCTGGAGGGCGGTCCACTGGAGGGAGACGCCGTAGCCGGTGCCGCGGTCGGGGGCGGCGTTGCCGACGGGGGCCTTCTGGCCGACCTTCTCCAGTTCGGAGGAGCGGTCGGAGACCAGGGGGCCGTGGCCGGTGGAGCGGACGGTGATCTTGCGGTCCTCCCCGCCGGCGACCTTGATGGTCTCCTCACGGCTGGTGAAGGGCTTGACCTTGCCGTCGACGAGGTAGCCGTCCGGGCCGATCTTCTCCAGGTAGAGGTCGGTCACGTCGGCGCCGAGGTTGGTGAGACCCCAGGCGATCTTGTCGTTGTGTCCGATGATCACACCGGGCATGCCGGAAAACGTGTACCCGGCGACGTCGTAGCGGCAGGTCGCCGAGACCGAGCGGCAGTGCAGACCCATCTGGTACCAGAGGGACGGCAGCTGGGGCGCGAGGTGCGGGTCGTTGGCGAGCAGCGGCTTGCCGGAGGTCGTCAGCTTCCCGCCGACGACCCAGGAGTTCGAGCCGATGCCGTTGCCGTTGGGGCCGAGCAGGGCCGGGATGGTGTCCAGGACCTCGGAGAGCGCCCCGAGCTGGGCCTGCGCGCCGGGGCCGTCGCCCTGGGTGTCACCGGTGGTGACCCCGTCGCCCTCGCCGGCGCCGGCCTTCGGGTCGAACTTCCCGGTCGACTCGTCGACCCCGCCCCGGTCCACGATCGGCTGGTGGAGCGCGTACGGGTACTCCGGGTACAGCTGCTTGATCTGGCGTGCGCTCAGCCGGCTCGTCATCAGCGAGCGGTCGATCTCGTCCTGCATGTTGCCGCGCAGGTCCCAGGCCATCGCCTTGAGCCAGGCCACCGAGTCCACCGGCGTCCACGGCTCGATCGCGTAGTCGTTGGTGAGGGCCAGGGCCGCGTACTCGACGGAGATGTCGGCCGGGTCCCGGTCCTTCAGATAGGCGTTGACGCCCTCCGCGTACGCCTGGAGGTACTTCTTCGTCTCCGGCGAGAGGACCGAGTCGTACTCCTGCTGCGCGACCCGGCGCCAGCCGAGCGTGCGCAGGAAGGAGTCGGTCTCGACCTGGCTCTCGCCGAACATCTCGGAGAGCCGGCCCGCGGTCACGTGCCGCCGGACGTCCATCTCGTAGAAGCGGTCCTGCGCCTGGACGTAGCCCTGGGCGCGGAACAGGTCCGTCTCGTTGTCGGCGTAGATCTGCGGAACGCCGTTCGCGTCCCGCTTCACCTCGACCTCGCCGGAGAGCGCGTCGAGCCGGATCTCGCCCGTGGTCTGCGGGAACGAGGCCCGGACGGTGCTCACACCCCAGTACCCGCCGTATCCGACGCCCGCGACCAGGGCGAGGACCAGGACGAGGAGGATCAGGCGGGCGCGCCGCCCTTTCTTCTTGACGGGAGGCGGGGTCGTGTTGGAGGGCATCGCTGTCCTTCGAGGGGCAGGGTGGTCCTGGAGTACGGGAGCAACCTTAGGCGCAGCGTCCGGACGACCCGGACGCGGTGTCAGGAAGAGAACCGTACTGACGAGCGAGGAGATGCAAAGAGCGCGTCAAGAAAGCGTTAAAGATTAGGTAAGGTAACGAAGTACCGGCCGCTGGAGGAACGATCCAGCTGCATGTGAGGGGAAGGACCGGCCACTGACTGTCCACGAGCTCAACGAACTCCTGCTCATCAGCTCCCTCGTGCTGCTGATCGCGGTCGCGGCCGTACGGATCTCGTCCCGGAGCGGGCTCCCCAGCCTGCTGCTCTACCTCGGCATCGGCATCGCCATGGGCCAGGACGGGATCGGCAACGTCGCCTTCGACAACGCGGAACTCACCCAGGTCATCGGCTACGCCGCCCTCGTCGTGATCCTCGCCGAGGGCGGTCTCGGCACGAAGTGGAAGGAGATCAGGCCGGCCCTGCCCGCCGCGGTCGTCCTCTCCACCATCGGCGTCGCCGTCAGCGTGGGCATCACGGCCTCGGCCGCCCACTACCTCGTCGGCCTCGACTGGCGCCAGGCGCTCATCATCGGCGCCGTCGTCTCCTCGACCGACGCCGCGGCCGTCTTCTCCGTCCTGCGCAAGGTGCCCCTGCCGTCCCGGGTCACCGGCGTCCTGGAGGCCGAGTCCGGCTTCAACGACGCCCCCGTCGTGATCCTCGTCGTCGCCTTCTCCACCGCCGGACCCGTCGACCACTGGTACGTCCTGGTCGGCACGATCGCCCTCGAACTCGCCATCGGCGTCGCCGTCGGCCTCGCCGTCGGATTCCTCGGCGCCTACGGGCTGCGCCACGTCGCGCTGCCCGCCTCCGGCCTCTATCCGATCGCCGTCATGGCCATCGCCGTCGTCGCCTACGCGGCCGGCGCCATGGCCCACGGCTCCGGGTTCCTCGCCGTCTACCTGGCCTCGATGGTCCTCGGCAACGCCAAGCTGCCGCACGCGCCCGCGAACCGCGGCTTCGCCGAGGGACTCGGCTGGATCGCCCAGATCGGCATGTTCGTCCTGCTCGGCCTGCTCGTCACCCCGCACGAGCTCGTCCACGACTTCTGGCCCGCCGTCGTCATCGGCCTGGTCCTGACCGTGGTCGCCCGGCCCATGGAAGTCCTGGTCAGCCTGCTGCCCTTCCGCATCCCCTGGCAGGAACAGGCCCTGATGTCCTGGGCGGGCCTGCGCGGCGCCGTCCCCATCATCCTCGCCACCATCCCGATGGTGTCCGGGATCGAGGGCAGCGAGCGGATCTTCAACATCGTCTTCGTGCTCGTCGTCGTCTACACCCTCGTCCAGGGCCCGACCCTGCCCTGGCTGGCGAAGGCACTGAAGCTCGGCGCCTCCGGCGAGGCCGCCGACCTCGGCGTCGAGTCCGCACCCCTGGAACGGCTCCGCGGCCACCTCCTCTCCGTCGCCATCCCGGAGCACTCCCGGATGCACGGCGTCGAGGTCGCCGAACTGCGCCTCCCCGCCGGAGCGGCCGTCACCCTCGTCGTACGCGACGGGACCAGCTTCGTACCGGGCCCCGCGACCGTCCTGCGGCACGGCGACGAACTCCTCGTCGTCGCGACCGACCCGGTGCGCGACGCCACCGAGCGGCGGCTGCGCGCGGTCGGCCAGGGCGGCAAACTGGCCGGCTGGCTGGGCACCGGCGGGGCCACCGCGGCCTCGGCCCCCTCGGGCACGGCACCGCGCTTCCACCGGCACAGCGAACAGCACAGACGAACATCCGGTTAATCCCAGGCATTATTTCAAGGGCGGGAGCGTTTTCCCAGGCGGGAAGACGCTCTTCCCTGTACCATGAAGGCACACCTGATCGAACCAACTCTGCCTGACGCAGAGCTGGCGCGACCGTATGGCGGCCGTGGCGCCCCTCCACAGTGGGGCCGGCCCGGTATCTACCGCAGTAACGCGCATGAGGACAGCTCTCGGCGACACCCGCACCACCGTGCCGGGGCGCGCTACCAGGCGGCAGAAAGGCCAGGACCGTGGCGTCCACGGTCATCTCCGACAAGCGGCCCGGCTACGGGCAGCTGCTGCGCACCCCCGGTGCGCTGTCCTTCCTGCTTCCCGGCTTCGCCGCCCGGCAGCCCTTCGCGATGCTGACCATCGGCATCGTGCTGCTCGTCCAGCACACCACCGGCTCCTTCGGCAGCGCCGGCGCGGTCGCCGCCGTCACCGGCGTCTCGATGGCGCTGTTCGCCCCGCAGAGCGGCAAGCTCGCCGACCGCTTCGGCCAGCGGGCCGTCCTGATCCCCGGCGTCCTCGTCCACACCGCGTCCGTCATCCTGCTCGTGGTGCTCGCACTGAGCGGCGCCCCGCTCTGGGCCCTGTTCCTCGCGGCCGTCCCCGCCGGCGCCTCCGTGCCGCAGGTCGGACCGATGGTCCGGGCCCGCTGGGCCGCCAAGCTCGACGGCACCCCGCTGATGCCGACGGCCGCCGCCTTCGAGTCCGTGACCGACGAGTTCACCTTCGTCGTCGGCCCGGTCCTCGCCACCGCCCTGTGCACCGGCGTCCACCCGGCCGCCGGTCTGATCGCCGAGGCCGCCCTCACCCTCGTCGGCGGGCTCTTCTTCGCCGCCCAGCGCGCCACCCAGCCCGCCTTCGGCGCCTCCTCGGCCCACGCCGCCGAGCCCCACCGCTCGGCGCTCTCCATCCCCGGCGTCCGGGTCCTGATCGTCGCCTTCCTCGGCATCGGCTCCGTCTTCGGCGGCATGCAGGTCTCCCTCACCGCCTTCACCGAGGAGATCGGCAACCCCGGCGCCAACGGCCTGCTCTACGGCGTCTTCGCCGCGGGCAACATGCTCGCGGGCATCGCCATGGGTGCCGTGGCCTGGAAGACCGGCCCCCGCCGCCGGCTGATCCTCGGCTACGCCGGGCTCACCGTCGCCGCGTCCCTGCTGTGGACCACCCACTCGGTGCTGCTCCTCGGCGCCCTGGGCCTGGTCGTGGGTCTCTTCATCGCCCCCGCCCTGATCACCGGCTACACCATCGTCGAGACCCTGATCCCGGCGTCCGCCCGTACCGAGGCCTTCACCTGGCTCACCGGCGCCGTCGCGCTCGGCCAGGCCGCGGCCGTCACCGTCGCCGGCCGCCTCGCCGACGCCCACGGCGCGAGCACCGGATTCCTGGTCCCGATGGTGGGCACCGCGCTCGCCCTGGCAACGCTCCTCGCCCTGCGGTCGCGGCTCAGGCCGCGCGAGACGAGCCGCGTCGCGGCGCGTGGTGTCGGTCACCGCGTGCCGGTGGCGGTGGACTGAACCCGCGGAATACGTCAGTATGGATCGTCGTTAGCACTCGATGAGTGTGAGTGCCAGGAGGAAGACAAGTGCCGACCTACCAGTACCAGTGCACCGAGTGCGGCGAAGGCCTCGAGGCGGTGCAGAAGTTCACCGATGACGCGCTGACCGAGTGCCCCCAGTGCAAGGGCCGCCTGAAGAAGGTGTTCTCGGCCGTCGGCATCGTCTTCAAGGGATCCGGCTTCTACCGGAACGACAGCCGCGGCTCGTCGTCCAGCAGCTCGCCGGCCGCCTCGAAGTCCTCGACCTCGTCGACGTCCTCTTCGGACGCGAAGCCCGCCGCTTCGAGCTCGTCGTCGTCCGGTTCCTCTTCGACGGCGTCCACGTCGTCGTCGAGCGGCTCGTCGTCGAGTGCCGGAAGCTCGACCTCGGCCGCCTGATCCAGGCCGGATTCTTACGGTTCCCGTACGAGGCCCCGTCGTTCGCGACGGGGCCTCGGCGTTTCCCGGTGCCGCGCATAGGGTGGCCGCCATGGCGACCCAAGACACGTACGCGGACATCGGTGTGATCGGCGGATCCGGCTTCTACTCCTTCCTGGAGGACGTCACGGAGGTGTCCGTCGGCACCCCCTACGGCAGCCCCAGCGACTCCCTCTTCCTCGGCGAGATCGCCGGCCGCCGGGTCGCCTTCCTCCCCCGCCACGGCCGCGGCCACACGGTCCCGCCGCACCGCATCAACTACCGCGCCAACCTCTGGGCCCTGCGCTCCGTCGGCGTGCGGCAGATCCTCGGGCCCTGTGCCGTGGGCGGACTGAGCGAGGAGTACGGGCCGGGCACCCTCGTCGTCCCCGACCAGCTGGTCGACCGTACGAAGCACCGCGAGCAGACCTACTTCGACGGGGTGCGCCGGGCCGACGGCGTCGTGCCCCGGGTCGTCCACGTCACCTTCGCCGACCCGTACTGCCCGGACGGGCGGCGGGCCGCCGTCAAGGCCGCGCGGGGGCGGGGCTGGGATCCCGTCGACGGCGGCACGATGGTCGTGATCGAGGGGCCGCGCTTCTCCACCCGGGCCGAGTCCCGGTGGCACGCGGCGGCCGGCTGGTCGGTGGTGGGCATGACCGGGCACCCCGAGGCCGTCCTCGCCCGCGAACTGGGCCTCTGCTACACCTCCCTCGCGCTCGTCACCGACCTGGACGCGGGCGCCGAGACCGGCGACGGCGTCTCCCACACCGAGGTGCTGCGGGTGTTCGGCGAGAACGTGGGCCGGCTGCGGGAGGTGCTCTTCGACGCGGTGGGCGCCCTGCCTGCGACGCTGGACCGGGACTGCCTGTGCACCCACGCGCACGACGGCTGGGACCTGGGGATCGAACTGCCGTAAACCCCCCTGGAGGGTGAGGGAGTTGTCCACAGGCACGGGGTGGTCCCCAGGCCGGAGCGGGCGGGCGGCGGGGCGGGGAGAGTGGGGGGCGATCCCACTCCCGACCAGGACGGCGGCGGCCACGATGACGACTCCCCTTTCCCCTCCTCCCACTTCTCCTTCCTCCCCTTCTCATTGCTCCTCGTCCGGCGTCTCCTCCGGCTTTCCGTCGCCCGTGCCGGCGCCGTGCGTGGTGCCGTTCTTCGAGCCGCTACGGGTGCGGGGCGCCCGGCACCGGCTGCGCGGGGCACTGCGGCGGGGCCGCCATCTGCCCGCCGTGCTGCTGGCCCTGGTGGCCGCCGCGCTGGCCGTCGCGGGCGGCGGTCCACGGCCGGAGCCACCCCCGGCGACCGCCGTCGCCACCGCTCGCGCCCGGCCGCCCGTCGTCGTCCGGCCGGTGTCCGTGCCGGTGCGGATCGCCGACGCCGCGACCGTACGGCTGCTGCGCCCCGGTGACCGGGTCGACGTGATCGCCGCACCCAACTCGGCGCTCGGCGCGGCGGGTGAGGCGCGGGTGGTCGCGACGGGCGCCCGAGTGGCCGAAGTTCCGCACCCGGGTGAGACTCGTTCGGACGGAGGGGCGCTCGTCGTCCTGTCCGTGCCACGGGCGACGGCGGCGGCCCTCGCAGGTGCCGGTGTCACATCCCAACTGGCGGTGACGGTGTGCTGATTCGCACTGACACACTGTCAAGTCACCGTTACGTGTGTACGGATTGGACGCCTCTGTGCCCTTCACGGCCTAATGGCTCCGCACCCCGCAACACACGCGACGAAAGGCACCTCGGTGGCCGAGAAGAAGGAAAGTTTGCTGGGAGGCTTCAAGGCCTTCCTGATGCGCGGCAACGTGATCGACCTGGCGGTGGCCGTCGTCATCGGTGCCGCGTTCACGAACATCGTGAACTCGGTGGTCAAGGGCCTCATCAACCCGATCGTCGGCGCCTTCGGCACCAAGGACCTGGAGAGCTACTCGTCCTGCATCAAGGGCACCTGCAAGGTGGTGAACGGCGAGATCGAGGGCGTCCAGCTCCAGTGGGGCCTGGTGCTCAGCGCGGTGCTGAGCTTCCTGATCACCGCGGCCGTCGTCTACTTCCTGATGGTCCTGCCGATGGCGAAGATCCTCGCGAAGCGCGCCGCGCACGACAAGGCGAAGGAGGGCGTCGCGGAGACCATGGAGATCAGCGAGCTGGAGGTACTCAAGGAGATCCGCGACCACCTGGTCGCGCAGCGCGGCCCGTCGACGGGCACGGGAACGGGCGCCGGTTCGGGCGCGGGCGGCGGATCGGGGTCGCACCCCACCTCCTGACCGGCACCCCGTGCCGGGATCAGAGGTGGTGCGGCGGCTTCTCGTCGAGGAAGCGCGCGAGGTCGGCGGCGCTGCTGCCGCCGGCCGGAGGCCGCTCGCCCCATCCACGGTCCGTGTCGTCCGCGGACTGCCGGTCCAGCGGATCGTCGAAGACGAGTACCGGCTTCGGACTGTTCTCGGGGCTGGGACTTGCGCCGGGCCGCTTCGCGTCTCGCGGTCCGTGGGCGGGGGCGGTGCTCATACCTCCAGGGTACGCCCGCGGGAGGGCGGGTCGGCGGCCCTTCCGGCCAGCGGTCCTCAGGTCGACGGCACTCCGGCGTCAGCGGTCCTTCGGGTCGACGGCACTCTGGCGTCAGCGGTCCTTCGGGTCGACGAGCCAGAGGCCCAGGACCACCAGGAACGACAGGACGAGGAAGCCCGCACCCCACCACGCGGTGCCGGTGTCGCCGGTCATCGACTCGTCCACCACGATGGTCAGCCCCCACAGCTGGCCGATGACCACCGTGAGCGCCAGCGTCAGCCGGGCCGTCAGCTTCGCGGAGCGCTCCGGTTCCTGCTCCGTTCCGGCCCCCGGTCCCGGCCCGGTGCGGGTGATCCGGGGGTCGCTGTACCCGCTGGTGGGGCGGATCTGCGGATACCGCTCGTGCACGGGACGGTTCAGGCGCGGCTGCGCACTGCCGGGGGTGTACACGGGGCGCGGGGGCGCGGGTTCCGCGGGCGCCGCCGCTTCCTCCGGGGTCCGGGGGGCTTCCGGGTCCCTGGGGAACGGGCTCTCGGTCATGTGCGCTCACTCCTCTCCGGTCCCGCGGCGCTCCGGCAGATGCGGAGGGCGTCGCCCTGCTCGCGGCAGAGGCCGTCCCTGGCGCTCTCGCCCGAGCGGGCGGTGCCGATCGCCCACACGCTGCCGTCGGCCTGCTCCAGGAGCAGCACCTTCGGCAGGGGCCGGGGCGGTGGTCCCGCGGTGACCGCGCCCGTCCGCGCGTCGAAGATCCCCTCGTGGCAGGGGCAGTACAGCTCGCCCTCGCTGCCCCGTTCCTTGCGCCACAGCACGGCGCAGGCGAGGTGGGTGCAGACGGCGGAGTAGCCGGCGAGGGTGCCGTCCTCCAGGCGGACGGCGACCGCGCGGTCCTCGTCTCCGGGGTAGCGGAAGGCGAGGGACTCGCCGGGTTCGATCCGGTCGGCGATCCTCTTCGGCTCGGGGGCCCCGTCGCTGTCGCCGTGCCGGTGCAGGATGCCGGAGGCGACGGCGACGCCGCCGACGGCGAGGCCGCCGGAGACGGTGGCGACGATCCGCAGGTAGTCGCGGCGGGTGGTGAGCGAGTCGGCGGCGATCCGGTCGTGGAGCGCTTCCTGGGCCGCGTCGGAGTGGGGGTCCGAGGCAGGTGGCTGGGGGTCGGTGACGCTCAACGGACATCCCTTCCATTGATCTCGACGACGGGGAGCCCCCCGGGCACCGGCCACTGGACGCGGTCGGCGGGGACGACCATCGCCACGCCGGTGGAGACGGTGGTGGTGCCGAAGGTGAAGGAGTCGGCCACCTGGACGCCGGGGCGTTCGGCCTGGAGCTCTTCGAGGGTTCCGTAGAAGAGGGCGCCGGTGGGGCAGACGGTGGCGCACATCGGGGCGAGGCCGTAGGCGGTGCGGTCGTAACAGAGGTTGCACTTCATCTGCAGCTTCGCCTGGAGGTCGATCTTCGGTACGCCGAAGGGGCAGGCGTTGACGCAGTTGGCGCAGCCGATGCAGCGGGTGGTGTCGGCCTGCTGCACGACGCCGTCGGCGGTGACGAGGATCGCGTCGGCGGGGCAGACCTCGGCGCAGGGGGCGACGGGGTCCTCGCAGTGCATGCAGACGGTGGGGAGGGAGGCGACGGAGTGGCCCTCGTCGGGGTAGTCGAGGTGGATCATCGACTTGCCGCGGTGGGAGTCGCATTCGCGGCAGGCGGAGACGCAGGCCTGGCAGCCGATGCAGCGGCCCGGGTCGATGAAGATCGTGCGGCCCATCATGTGCGGGTCAGCTCCTCTCCGCGGTGCCGCGGCCCTGGGGGGAGGTGGGGGGCAGCGGGTCGGTGCGGGAGACCTGGGTCTCCGGGTAGGCCCGGTGGCCGGGGGCGGTGGGCGGGGCGGGGACCTCGTCGATGTGCGCGGCGGCCTCGATGCGGGCGGCGCAGACCTTGTACTCCGGGATCTTGGAGCGGGGGTCGAGGGCGTCGATGGTGAGGGCGTTGGCCGCGGTGGGGACGGGCCAGTGGTAGGGGATGAAGACGGTGTCGGGGCGGATGGCCTCGGTGACCAGGGCCGGGAAGACCTCGCTGCCCCGGCGGGTGACGACGCGGACGGGGTCGCCGTTGCGGAAGCCGTGGGAGGGGTGGACCTCGACCCAGGGGCGGGGGGTCTGTTCGACGAGGGCGCCGAGCCGGCGGGTCTGGTTGCCGGAGAGGAAGTGGGCGACGGTGCGGCCGGTGGTGAGCGAGAGGGGGTACTCCTCGCTGTACGGGTCCATCGGCGGGTGCCATTCGACGACCTGGAGGTGGATCTTGCCGTCGGGGTGGTAGCTGCGGCCGTCCTCGAAGAGGCGGGGGGTGCCGGGGTGCTCGGTGGTCGGGCAGGGCCAGGCGATGCCGCCGGTCTCCTCCAGGCGTTCGTAGGTGATGCCGTAGTAGTCGTTGACGGTTCCGGCGGAGGCGATACGGAGTTCCTCGAAGACGGAGCGGGAGTCGGGGAACTCGAACTTGTCGCCGGCGCCGAGCCGTTTGGCCAGCTCGCACATGACCCAGGTGTCGGTGCGGACGCCGGCCGGGGGTTCCTGGGCCTTGTTGTGCTTGACGACCCGGGCCTCGGCGTTGGCCATGACGCCCTCGTCCTCGGCCCAGACGGTGACGGGGAAGACCACGTGCGCGTTGGCGGCGGTCTCGGAGAGGAAGAAGTCGAACTGGGCGTGGAACTGGAGGGTGTCGTAGCCGTCCTTGACGGTGGCGTAGTTGGGGAGCGAGACGAAGGGGTTGTTGCAGATGCCGACGAGGCCGCGGATCTCCTCGCGCTGCATCTGCCAGACCATCTCCATCATGGAGGTGCCGGCGGGCGGGAGTTCGGCCTCGTCGATGCCCCAGATCTCGCAGATCTGGCGGCGGTGCTCGGGGTTGGTGATGGAGCGGCCGCCGGGGAGGAGGTCGGACTTCTGGCCGTGTTCACGGCCGCCCTGGCCGTTGCCCTGGCCGGTGATGGTGCCGTAGCCGGCGCCGGGCCTGCCGATGTTCCCGGTGGCGACGCAGAGGTTGATGATGCTGAGGCAGTTCTCGACGCCCTGGGAGTGGTGCTCGACGCCGCGGGCGTGCCAGGCCATGGCCTTGCCCGCGCCGGCGAACATGCGGGCGACCTGGACGATCTGCTCCTCGGGGACGCCGCAGATCTCGGCCGACCTGGCGGGCGGGTAGGCGGCGACGGTCGCCTTGACCTCGGCCCAGCCGGTGGTGTGGGCGGCGAGGTAGGCCTCGTCGGTGAGTCCCTCGGCGACGACGACGTGGAGGACGGCGTTGAAGAAGGCGGAGTCGGTGCCGGGCTTGAGGGCGACGTGGATGTCGGCGGTGCGGGCGACGGCGGTCTCGCGCGGGTCGACGACGATCATGGTGGCGCCCCGGTCGCGGGCTCCCCACAGGTACTGGGTCATGACGGGGAAGCACTCGCCGACGTTGGAGCCCGCGATGAGGAGGCAGTCGGTGAGGAGGATGTCGGAGAAGGGGTTGCCGGCGCGGTCGATGCCGAAGGCGAGTTTGTTGGCCCCGGCGGCGGAGACCATGCAGAGGCGGCCGTTGTAGTCGACGTGCCGGGACTTCAGGGCGACCCGGGCGAACTTGCCGACGAGGTAGGTCTTCTCGGAGTAGAGGCTCGCGCCGCCGAGGAGGCCGAAGGCGTCGTTGCCGTACGCGGCCTGGATGCGGCGGATCTCGGAGACGGTGTGGTCGAGGGCCTCGTCCCAGCTGACCTCGCGGAACTCCTCGTCGCGGTTCAGGCGCATCAGCGGGGCGGTGAGCCGGTCGGGGTGGTTGACCTGCTGGTAGGCGTTGATGCCCTTGGGGCAGAGCCGCATCCGGTTGATGTCGTGGTTGCGGGGCTCGACGCCGAAGACCTTGCCGCCGTGGTCGACGCGGAGGTACATGCCGCACTGGACGCCGCAGAAGCAGCAGTGGGTGGGGACGAGGGTCTCGCCGTTCTGGTCGGCGCGCCAGCGGTCGGCGGGGATGCCGCCGGCGTCCCGGAAGTTGCGGGTGCCGGGCGGGGCGAGGGAGGGGTCGAGCGGCAGCGCCCGGGAGGGGTCGGTCGCGGTCACTTGAAGCCCTTCTTCACGTGGTCGAGGTAGGCGCCGCCGCGCAGGACGCGCTTGCAGCGGGGGCAGTACTCGGCCCATTCGGCGAAGCCGAGGTCGAGGTCGCGCATGGTGCCCTGGAGGTTCTGCACGTACGGGGCGGTGTCGATGGGCTCGTGGCAGCGGCGGCAGGCGAGGACTTCCTCGTCCTTGCGGCGGGAGGTGTACTTGAAGAGCTGCATGCCGACGGCGGCGGGCCGCTGCACGATGTGGAAGAACTTCCCGAACGGGATGTAGATGAGGGTGAAGACCACCGACACCATGTGGAGGATCGCGAGGAACTCGTAGCCTCCGCCGTGCAGGAAGATCGACGAGAAGGTGAGCAGGAGCCCGGTCACGGAGATGACGACGAGGGCGATCAGCGGCACCAGGTCGTAGGCGAAGCGCTGGCCGGTGACGGCTCCGCGGTCCTTCATGCGGCGCCAGAGGAAGTAGGCGGCGCCGGAGATGACGAGGACGGCGGCGATGTCGAGGCCGTGGAACATCAGCCAGCCGAGGACGCTGAGCGAGTCGAAGCCGATGATCTTGAAGCCCCAGATCCGCATCTCGTAGCCGGGGCCCGAGCCGGTGGAGGAGGTGAAGGTGAACCAGCCCCAGGTCAGCGGGAAGGTGATCGCGGCGGCGAGCAGACAGCCCCAGAAGACGAGCTGGTGGGCGGCCCAGCGGGCGTGGGAGCGGGCGCCGAGGAACTTCTGGAAGCCGAGGTAGGTGGCGATCATCTTCGGCAGCGCGGTGGGCGCCCTGCGGAAGTTCGCCGCGGAGAGGAAGGAGCCCCAGCCCTTGCGGAAGAGGCGGCGGGCGCCGGGGGCGGAGATCCAGACGGTGTAGCGGTAGGCGACGCCGAAGGCGAGGAAGACGGTGGCGACGGCGTAGGGCAGGAGGGCCGAGTCGAAGTCGCGGAGCAGACGGCTGCCGAGGACGATCGCGAGGATCAGCAGGACCGAGACGGCGGTCCCGGCGAGGGTGGCGCGGCGGCGGACGGCGGCCGGGGTCTGGGGCGGGGGGCCCGCCGCCGGGTCGCGCGGGCTCCCCCGGCCGGGGGCGTCCGCGACGGTGGCTCCGGTGGCCGGGTCGTCCGGCGGGGGTGTCGGCTCGGCGGTCTGCGGTGGCTCGGTCACGCGGCCACGGTAAGGCTGTACGTGATCTTTTGCCCTGTTTTGGGGGCTTATGGGGTGAGGCATCGCCCGGACGGCGTCCGTGGCGTCGCCGGGGGTCGTCGCGGTGGGGCCCGCCCTCGGACCGCCGCCCTCGTACTGCGGCCCCGGGCCCCGGTCCTCAGATCGCGTTCAGGCCGTGGGCGCGGAAGACCTCGCGGACCTCGGCGACCCGCTCGGGGCTCGGGGACGGGGTGTCGTGCAGGGTGAACGGCTTGGCGAGTGCTTGCCACTTCGCTTCGCCGAGCTTGTGGAAGGGCAGGATGTCCACGCGGGAGACGTTGCCGAGGCCCCCGGCGAAGGCGGCGACGCCCTCCACGTTGGCCGGGTCGTCGGTGAGACCCGGCACGAGGACGAAGCGGACATGGACCTCCTGGCCGAGGTCCGCGAGCCGCCTTGCGAAGTCGAGGGTGGGCCCGAGGGGCCGGCCGGTGACCTTCCGGTACGTCTCGGGGTCCCAGGACTTGATGTCGAGCAGCACCAGGTCGGTGTCGCGCAGCAGGGCGTCGGTGGCGCGGACGCCCAGGAATCCCGAGGTGTCGAGCGCGGTGTGGAAGCCGAGTTCGTGCTTCATGCGGTGGAGGAGTTCACCGGTGAAGGCGGGCTGGAGCAGTGGTTCACCACCGGAGACGGTGGCGCCGCCGCCGGAGGCGGAGATGAAGCGGACGTATTTGCCCGCCTCGGCGATCACGTCGTCGGCGGAGGTGCGCTTGCCGTCGCGCATCTTCCAGGTGTCGGGGTTGTGGCAGTAGAGGCAGGTCAGGGGGCAGCCGGAGAGGAAGGTGACGAAGCGGGTGCCGGGGCCGTCGACGCCGGTGGACAGGTCCCAGGAGTGGACCGAGCCCTCGGAGGGCCGCCGGGTGGCCGCGGCGGCCGGGGTGGCGGGCAGGACCGGGACGTCGGGTCCGAGGAGTACGGCCATGGCGGGGCCTCCGGGAAGGGGTGGAGCGAGGATGTGGGGGTCGGGGCGATGCGCGCGGCTCCGGGGCCCGGGTGAGGGTCGAGGGACCGGGGCCCGGGGCCGCGCGGTTCAGGAACTCGTCGTGACCGGGTGGGTCAGAGCGAGCCGTGGAAGGTGCGGTTCAGGACGTCGAGCTGCTGCTCGCGGGTGAGCCGGACGAAGTTGACCGCGTACCCGGAGACCCGGATGGTCAGCTGCGGGTGGTTCTCCGGGTGCTCCATGGCGTCCGTCAGCACGTCGCGGTTGAGGACGTTGACGTTCATGTGGAAGCCGTCGCCGGCCATGTAGCCGTCGAGGACGCCCGCGAGGTTCCTGATCCGCTCCTCGGGGGTGCGGCCCAGGCCGTCGGGGGTGACGGTGTTGGTCAGCGAGATGCCGTCCTCGGCGTCCTCGTACGGGAGCTTGGCGACCGAGAGGGCCGAGGCCACGTAGCCGTGGGTGTCGCGGCCGTTCATCGGGTTGGCGCCCGGCGAGAAGGGCTCGCCGGCCCGGCGCCCGTCGGGGGTGTTGCCGGTCTTCTTGCCGCAGACGACGTTGGAGGTGATCGTCAGGACGGACTGGGTGTGCTCGGCGTTCCGGTACGTGGGGTGCTTGCGGACCTTCCGCATGAACTCCTCGACCAGCCGGACCGCGATCTCGTCGACGCGCTCGTCGTTGTTGCCGTAGGCCGGGTAGTCGCCCTCGATGACGTAGTCGGTGGCGAGACCGGTCTCGTCGCGGACCGGGCTGACCCTGGCGTACTTCACGGCGGAGAGGGAGTCGGCGGCGACCGAGAGGCCGGCGATGCCGCAGGCCATGGTGCGGCGCACGTCGCGGTCGTGGAGCGCCATCTCGATGCGCTCGTAGGCGTACCGGTCGTGCATGTAGTGGATGACGTTCAGGGCGTGGACGTAGACGCTCGCGAGCCATTCCATCTGCTCGTCGAACCTGGCCATGACCTCGTCGTAGTCGAGGACCTCGGAGGTGAGGGCGCCGGTGGAGGGGCCGACCTGGGCGCCGGACTTCTCGTCCCGGCCGCCGTTGATCGCGTAGAGGAGGGTCTTGGCGAGGTTCACCCGGGCGCCGAAGAACTGCATCTGCTTGCCGACGGGCATCGCCGAGACGCAGCAGGCGATGGCGGTGTCGTCGCCGAAGCGGGGGCGCATCAGCTCGTCCGACTCGTACTGCACGGAGGAGGTGTCGATGGAGACCTTCGCGCAGAACTCCTTGAAGCCCTGGGGCAGCCGCGGCGACCAGAAGACCGTCATGTTCGGCTCGGGGGCCGGGCCGAGGTTGTAGAGGGTCTGGAGGTAGCGGAAGGAGGTCCGGGTGACCAGCGGGCGGCCGTCCTCGCCCATGCCGGCGATGGACTCGGTGACCCAGGTGGGGTCGCCGGAGAACAGCTCGTCGTACTCGGGGGTGCGCAGGAAGCGGACGATGCGGAGCTTGATGATGAAGTCGTCGACGAGTTCCTGGGCCTGTTCCTCGGTGAGGAGACCGGCGTCGATGTCGCGCTGGAGGTAGACGTCGAGGAAGGTGGAGGTGCGGCCGAGGGACATCGCGGCGCCGTTCTGCTCCTTCACGGCGGCGAGGTAGGCGAAGTACAGCCACTGGATCGCCTCGCGGCCCGTGGTGGCGGGGCCGGAGATGTCGTGCCCGTAGGAGGCGGCCATCGCCTTGAGTTCGCCGAGGGCGCGGATCTGCTCCGACAGCTCCTCGCGGAGCCGGATCGTCTCTTCGAGCGAACGGTTCCCGGCGGGGAGGGAGTTGAGTTCCTCCTTCTCCTCCTTCTTCACCTCGACGAGGCGGTCGACGCCGTAGAGGGCGACCCGGCGGTAGTCGCCGATGATGCGGCCGCGGCCGTAGGCGTCGGGGAGTCCGGTGACGATGCCTGCCTTGCGGGCGGCGCGGATCTCGGGGGTGTACGCGTCGAAGACACCGGCGTTGTGGGTCTTGCGGTACTCGGTGAAGACCTTCTCCAGCTCCTGGGAGACCGGGTAGCCGTAGGTCTCCAGGGCGCCGGCGACCATGCGCCAGCCCCCGTAGGGCATGATCGCCCGCTTGAGCGGGGCGTCGGTCTGGAGGCCGACGATCAGGTCCTTCTCGCGGTCGACGTAGCCGGGGGCGTGGGCGGTGATGGTCGAGGGCACGTCGTACGAGACGTCGTAGACGCCCTTCGCGCGCTCCTCGGGGAACTTGTCCGTGATGGCCTTCCACACGGCGGTGGTCCGCTCGGTGGGGCCGGCGAGGAAGGAGGCGTCGCCCTCGTACGGGGTGTAGTTCTGCTGGATGAAGTCGCGGACGTCGATGGCGTCGCGCCAGAGTCCGCCCTTGAAGCCCTTCCGGGCCCGCTCGGTCACCGTTGCCTCAGCAGGAGTCGCAGTCACTGCCCGCACCGCCTTCTTCGAGTCATTCGATCGCGTCGTTGCCTACCTCCATTGCACTCCGTTTGATCGATCATTCCGGTCGGCATTGGTCACCGGCCGACGGCCTTTGGTCCCCTTCCGGGAACGCCGGAAGGCCCCGCCGCGGCGGGACCTTCCTGGAGGGTGCGGCGCGGGGCTCAGCTGGGCGCCTCGGCGTTCTTACGGGCGTAGAACCACCAGGTCACGACCATGCAGCTGACGTAGAAGGCGACGAAGCCCCACATCGCGCTGGTCACCGCCACCGAGCCGAACAGGGCCGGGATGAAGAAGAAGCCGTAGGCGGCGATGGCCGAGGTGAAGCCGGTGACCGCGCCGGACTCCATCTCCGCCTGCTTCAGCGCCCTGGCGTGCTCCGGGGTGCCTTCCTCCAGGCCCTTGAGGTGGGTGCCGCGGAAGATCACCGGGATCTGGCGGAAGGTGGAGCCGTTGCCGATGCCGGAGAAGAAGAACGCGGCGAGGAAGCAGAAGAAGAAGCCGTAGAACGAGCCGCCGTCACCGCCCGAGGGCAGGAAGTCGATCACGCCGACGATCGAGACGGCCATGCCCACGAAGGACAGGATGGTGACCCGGGCGCCGCCCCACTTGTCGGCGATCCAGCCGCCGCCCCAGCGGGCGAGCGCGCCCACGGCGGGGCCCATCCAGGCGTAGGTGGCGACCGAGTAGTCCGGGAACGTGGTCTTGATCAGCATCGGCAGGGCGGCGGCGAAGCCGATGAAGGAGCCGAAGGTGCCGACGTACAGCCAGGTCATCAGCCAGTTGTGCTTGCGCTTGAAGATGATCTTCTGCCGGCTGAAGGGGGTCGACGCGACCTTCAGGTCGTTCTGCCCGAACCAGGCGACGGCGGCGAGGATCAGCAGGATCGGGACCCAGAGGAACGCGGCGTTCTGCAGGTGGACGGGGGTGCCGTCGGCCTTGTGCTGGGCGGAACCGATCGCGATGGTCGACCAGGTGATGACGATCGGGGTGAGCAGCTGGACGACGGAGACGCCGAGGTTGCCGAGACCGCCGTTGATGCCGGTCGCGCTGCCTTTCTTCGCCTTCGGGAAGAAGAAGCCGATGTTGGCGAGGGAGGAGGCGAAGTTCGCGCCGCCGATGCCGCAGAGGGCGGCGATGGCGACCATCACGCCGTACGGGGTCGTCGGGTCCTGGATGGCGATGCCGAGCCAGATCAGCGGCACGACCAGGACGGCCGTCGACAGCGCGGTGAAGCGGCGCTGGCCGACCATCGGGCCGAGGAAGGTGTAGAAGATCCGGGCCGTGCCGCCGGTCAGGCCGGGGATCGCCGTCAGCCAGAACAGCTGGGAGGTCGAGAAGCCGAACCCGACGTCCTTGAGGTTGGTCGCGGTGACCGACCACACCTGCCAGACGACGAAGGCCACCAGGAGCGCGGGCACGGCGATCCACAGGTTGCGGGTGGCGACCTTCTTGCCGATCGACTTCCAGAAGAGCTCGTTCTCGGGCTCCCAGTCGGTGATCGGCCTGCCGGGGCGGTACTGCTCCGTGTCGTACGAGGCGGTCGTCCCGCCCGTCGTTCTGCTGTCCTGGACTACGGAACTCATGGCGCTTCCCTGACTTCCCTGACGTTCTCGAGGCTTCGAGGCTTCGACGTTCCCGCTGCTTCGACGATCTCCCGAGGCTTCGCTTGCCCTTCCAGGCTGCGCGGCGGGACAGGGAGTTCGTGAGTGCCGATGGTCGCCGGGCGGGCGGGCGTCGGTCGCCCGTCCGGCGGACTTAGGGCCTGTCAGTGACGGGACGGAGGGACGGGCAGCACCGGCAGGGAGACCGCCTGGGTCGTCGAGGCAGGCGCCGTCCGCCCGAAGCCCGAGCCCGCCCACGCCCGAGCCTCCCGAGATCCACACCGCCCGGTGTCCCTACCACGCGCGGCGCCGGGCCGTCGCGCGTGGCACGTGCGTGGGAGGGCCTTCCGCTCTGGTGTGCTGGGGTCATGACACAACCGTTCCTCCCCCTCACCGCGCGCTCCCGCGAGGAGTCGCACCGGGCGTCCACGCCCCTGGAGCTCTTCTTCGACCTCTGTTTCGTCGTGGCCGTCGCCCAGGCGGGCGCCGAACTCGTCCACGCGGTCGCCGAGGGCCACGCCGGAGAGGGGATCATCAACTACGCGATGATCTTCTTCGCGATCTGGTGGGCGTGGATGAACTTCACCTGGTTCGCCTCCGCCTACGACAACGACGACGTCCTGTACCGCGTCATCACCCTCCTCCAGATCGCCGGCGTGCTCGTCCTCGCCGCCGGGGTCTCGCGGGCCTTCGAGGAGCACGACTTCCTCGTCGTCTACCTCGGCTACCTCGTGATGCGGCTCGCGCTCGCCTCGCAGTGGCTGCGCGCCGCGTACCACGCCACCGACCCCGTCGAGCGGACGATGTGCCTGCGCTACGCGGGCGGGGTCGTCACCGTCCAGATCGGCTGGCTCGCCCTGCTCCTCGCGCCGGAACCGGCCCGCCCGTGGGTCTTCCTGGTCATGGCGCTGGCCGAGATGGCCGTGCCCCTGTACGCGGAGAAGGACGAGCCCAGCACCTGGCACCCGCACCACATCGCCGAGCGGTACGGCCTGTTCACCATCATCGTGCTGGGCGAGACCGTCGCCGCCGCGACGGTCGCCGTGAAGACCGGCATCGCCGAGAACGACGCCCTCGGCGAGGTCCTCCCGATCGCCGCCGGCGGTCTGCTGCTCGTGTTCGCCGCCTGGTGGATCTACTTCGTCGCCCCCGCCCACGACCGGCTCACCTCCAGCCGCCAGGGCTTCCTGTGGGGCTACGGCCACTACGTGATCTTCGCGTCGGCCGCCGCGGTCGGCGCGGGCCTGGAGATCGCCGTCGAACAGGCCGTGGGCAAGGCGCACATCTCCGCGCTCGCCGCCGCGTCGTCGGTGACGATCCCGTCCGCGGTGTTCCTGATGTCGGTGTGGCTGCTCCACGCGCGCTACTTCAAGATCGGCCTGGCCCAGCAGCTGGTGCTGCCCGTCACGGCGCTCGCGATCCTGCTGTGCTCCTTCGCGGGCCGCTGGGCGGTCCTGGCGGCGGGCCTGGTGGCGGCGGTCTCGGTCGCGATCGGAGTGACGCTGACGGCGTCGAACCCGGCGACGCGGGGGGACGGCGGAAGCACGGGAGCGGATACGGATACGGGTACGGGTACGGGTACGGGTACGGGCGCTGGTACGGACACCGGCACCGGCACCGGTTCCGCCCCGGGGGCCACGCGCTCCTGAACCGCCGCTCCCTGCGCGACAATCCGGCCCATGGTCTTCCGTATCCTCGGCCCGCTCGCCGTGTCCGACACCACCGGCACCCCGATACCCCTCGCCGGCGGCCCCAAGGTGCGCGCACTGCTCGTCCTGCTGCTCCTCGACGCGGGCCGGACGGCACCCGTGGAGCGGCTCGTCGACGGCCTGTACGGGGAGACTCCGCCGGCCGGGGCCGCGGGCGCCCTCCAGGCCCAGGTCTCCCGGCTCCGCCGGGTGCTCCCGCCGGACGCGACGGTCGAGTTCTCCCCCGCCGGATACCGGCTGCGCCTCGCGGACCCGGCGGAGGCGGTCGACGCGCTCCGGTTCGAGCGGCTGGCGCGGGAGGGCGCGCGGGCGCGGGCGGCGGGGGACCCCGTACGCGCGCGTGTACTGCTGCGCGAGGCGCTCGGGCTGTGGCGGGGGCCGGCGCTCGCGGACGTACGGGACGCGCCCTTCGCCGGGGGCGCGGCGGCGCGGCTCGAAGGGCTGCGCCTGGACGCGGTGGAGGAGTGTGCGGCGGCCGAGCTGGCGGTCGGCGGTGACCCGGCCGTACTCGCCGGGGAGTTGGACGGGGCGGCCCGGGAGCATCCGCTGCGGGAGCGGCTCCGGGGGCTCCAGATGCGGGCGCTGGCCGCGTCGGGGCGGCAGGCGGAGGCGCTGGCGGTGTACGAGGAGGTACGGGCGGCGCTCGCCGGGGAGCTGGGGGCGGATCCGTCGCCCGAGCTGTCCGCCGTCCACCTGGACCTGCTGCGGGGCGGCGGCTAGATGGCCGGACGGACCACAGCGTCACCGCGGACGGTTCCGCTGCTCCCGGCGCCGCTGACCGACTTCGTCGGCCGGGAACGGGAACGGGAGCGGCTGGCCTCGCTGGTGACGGCCGCGCGGCTGGTGACCCTGGTGGGTCCGGGCGGCGCGGGCAAGACGCGGCTGGCGCTGGAGGTGGGCGCGGAACTCCCGGGCGAGGTCGGGTTCGTGGACCTGGGGGCGGTCGCGGGGGCGGGCGGGGGAACCGCGGGAGGGGCGTCCACGGGAGAGGGGTCCGGGGACGTGTCCGCCGCGTTCGCCGCGGCGCTCGGGCTGCGGGGCGAGGCCCGGCCGGAGACGGCGCTGGCCGGACGGCCGGTGCTGCTGATCGTGGACAACTGCGAGCACGTCGTCGCCGAGGCCGCCGTCCTCGTACGGCGGCTGCTCGCCGCCTGTCCGTCCCTCCGGGTCCTCACGACGAGCCGGGAGGCGCTCGGCATCACCGGCGAGTCGCTCCTGCCGCTCGGGGCGCTCGCCCCGGAGGCGGCGCAGGAACTGTTCGTCCGCCGGGCGGCGGCCGTACGGCCCGGATTCACGGGGCACGCGCGCGTGGCGGAACTCTGCGCGGGGCTCGACGGGCTCCCGCTGGCCGTCGAACTCGCGGCGGCGCGGCTGCGGTCGCTGTCCGTGGAGGAACTCGCGGACGGCCTCGGCGAGCGTTTCGAGCTGCTGTCGCGCGGTGACCGCACCGCCCCGGAACGGCACCGTACGCTCCGCGCGGTGGTCGACTGGAGCTGGTCGCTGCTGGAGCCGGAGGAACGGGAACTGGCCGCCCGCCTCTCGGTGTTCCGGGGCGGCGCCACGGCGGAGGCGGTGGCCGCGGTGTGCGGGGCGGGGCGCGGGGCGCTCGCGTCGCTCGTGGAGAAGTCGCTCGTGGAGGTGCGGGACGGCCGCTACCGGATGCTGGAGACGATCCGCGCGCACGCGGCGGAGCGGCTCCCGGAGGGGGACCCGGCGGTCGCCGCGCATCACGCGTACTACCGGGCGCTCGCGGAGACGGCCGACCCCGAGCTACGGGGTCCGGCCCAACTGGAGTGGCTGACCCGCCTGGACGAGGAGGACGCGAACCTCCGGGCGGCCCTGCGCAGCTCCACCCCGGAGGAGGGCCTGCGCCTGGTGGCCACGCTGACCCCGTACTGGTGGCTCCGCGGCCTCAGGGCGCGGGTGGCGCCCCTGGCAGCGGATCTTCTGGACCGTTTGGCGGGCTCGGAGGGCGCGGTCCCGAGGCCCGGCCCGGGCGCGAGGACGCAGGCCCGGCCACGCGCCGACGCCGACCCGGCGGCCGGGGTCGGCGCGGCGGCCGGCGTCGGCGCGGCAGTCCTCGGCCCTCTCGCCGAGGAGTACGCGCTCTGCGTGCTCGCCGCCGGGCTGCGGGACGGCGTCCACGTCGAGCGGGCCCGGGAGCTCCTCCTCGCCCGGCCCTCCCCGCTCCGTCAGCCCTACACCGCCTTCCTCTGGTCGACCGCCATCGGTCCCCTCGACGGGATCCGGCTCGCCGGCGACCCCTGGTCCCGGTCCCTGGGGCTCGTCGGGCGCGCCCACCTGGCCGCCGTACCCGCCGAGGCCGAGGTGCTGCTCACCGACGCCCTCGCCGGGTTCCGCGCGCTCGGTGAGCGCTGGGGGACGGCCACCGCCCTCGAAGGGCTCGCCGCGCTCTCGGAGCGGCCCCTGCCGCTCCTCGCGGAGGCCCTCGCGCTCTTCGAGTCGCTGGGTGTCGCCGAGGACGTCGTCGACCTCCTCCTGCGGCGCGCGGACCTCCACGAAGCCGCGGGCGACCCGGAGTCGGCGGCATCCGACCGCACGCGCGCGCGGGACACCGCCCGCCGCGCCGGTCTCTCCGACCCGACCGCCCCACCGTCCCCGTGACCGCCACAGACCGCCCCACCGCTCCCGTGACCGCCACCGGCCGCACCACCGTCCCCGTGGCCACCACCGACCGCCCCACCGTCCCCGTGACCGCCACCGGCCGGGCCTTCGTCGTCGTCTCCGGGCTGCCCGCGAGCGGGAAGAGCACCCTCGCCCGCGGGCTCGCCGCCCGCCTCGGTCTCCCCCTCCTCGACAAGGACGTGATCCTGGAGGCCCTGTACGACTCCCTCGGCGTCGGCGACCAGGGCTGGCGGCACCGGTTGAGCCGGGCCGCCGACGACGTCCTGTACGCCCTCGCCGCCGACGCCGGGCGCGCCGTCCTCGTCAACTGGTGGCACCGCGACACCGCCCCCGACCGCCTCCGCGCACTCGGCGGCACCCTCGTCGAGGTGCACTGCGCCTGCGACCCCACCCTGGTCACCGAGCGGTTCCGCACGCGCGCACGGCATCCCGGCCATCTCGACCACGAACTCGGCCCCCAGCAGCTCCGCGACCGCGTCGCCGCCTGGGCCGCCCGCCCCGGACCCCTCGGACTCGGCCCGGACGGTACGCCCGGCGCCCGGCCCCTCGTCGTCGACACCAACCGGCCCGTCGGCGCCGACGCCCTCGCCCGGCTCGCCCGCGAGGTCCGTCTCGCCCTCCCCGCGACGACGCCAGGGGCCGGGACCCGTCCCACCGGCCACGGCTGACGGCCACCGGCCCCGCCCCGGCCGACGACCGCCCGCCCGCCCGCCCGGACGCCCGGACGCGCCGTCAGCGCCCGTCAGCCGGCCGTCAGTCCCTCGTCAGCGGTCCCCGCGAAGGTTCACCCGTGCCCCGGGAGAGCCCGGGGAGACGAAACCGAGGAGACCACCATGACGCAGCACTCCACCACCGGCACCACCCCCCGCACCGCCCTCGTCACCGGCTCCTCCCGCGGTATCGGGCGGGCCGTCGCGCGGCGGCTCGCCGCCGACGGGATGGTCGTCGCCGTGCACTACGGGCACGACGCCGCCGCCGCTCAGGAGACCGTCGACCTGATCCTGCGGGACGGCGGCCGGGCCTTCTCCGTCGGTGCCGACCTGGCCTCGCACGAGGGCGTGCTCGCGCTCGTCGAGGGCGTACGGGCCGGGCTCGCCGCCCACACGGGGGAGGCCGCGCTCGACGTCCTCGTCAACAACGCCGCCGCGACGACCTCGGGCGGGCACCTCGCGGACGAGACCCCGGAGGCCTTCGACCGCGTCTTCGCCGTCAACGTTCGGGCGCCGTACTTCCTCGTGCAGGGACTGCTGCCCGTGCTCAGGGACGGTGGCCGGATCGTCAACATCGGCTCGGCCGTCACCCGGATCGCACTCGCCGACGAGCTGGCGTACGCGATGTCGAAGGGGGCGATGGAGACCTTCACCCGTACCCTCGCCAACGTCGTCGGGGAGCGCCGGATCACCGTCAACACGGTCGCCCCCGGCCCGACGCAGACCGCGAACCTCACCGCCGCCATGGCGGCGATGCCCGCGCTGGAGGGGATGCTGATCGCCGGTCAGGCGCTGCCGTGGGTCGGGCAGCCCGAGGACGTCGCCGACCCGGTCTCCTTCCTCGCCTCGGAGGACGGCCGGTGGATCACGGGCACGGTGATCGACGCCTCGGGCGGTACGTACCTCGGCCCCAAGCGCTGACCCGGTCCCCGTGGTAGGCAAGGGACATGACAGAGCCCGAGCAGACGCGCGGACGGCACGACGGGGTCGACGGGATCACCGGGACCGACGGGATCACCGATGTGGGCGGGCTGCGCGTGGGGCACGCGCGCGTGGCCGGGCCCCGGGCGCTCAGCGGCACCACCGTGGTGCTGGCCCCGGCGGGCGGGATGGTCGCCGCCGTGGACGTACGGGGCGGCGGACCGGGGACGCGGGAGACGGACGCGCTCGACCCGAGGAACGTCGTCCAGCGCATCGACGCGGTCGTCCTGACCGGCGGCAGCGCGTACGGCCTGGACTCCGCCGCCGGGGTGATGGCCTGGCTGGAGGAGCGTCACCGGGGCGTGCGCGTGGGCCCCGACCCCGCCCATGTGGTGCCGGTGGTACCCGCGGCGTGCGTCTTCGACCTGGGCAGGGGCGGCGACTTCGCGGCCCGCCCGGACGCGGCCACGGGGCGGGCCGCGGTCGCGGCGGCCGACGCGAGCGGTGACCACGCGCGCGTGGAGACGGGCGCGGTCGGCGCGGGCACCGGCGCCGTCGTCGGCGGGCTGCGGGGCGGTGTGGGGACGGCGAGCACGGTCCTGGAGTCGGGGATCACGGTCGGCGCGCTGGTGGTGGTGAACGCGGTGGGCTCGGCCCTCGACCCGGCCACCGGCGTCCTGTACGGGAGTTGCTTCACGGGCGACGGGCCGCCGGTCTTCCCCGGGGCCGAGGTGCACGAGGCGGCCGTACGGCGGCTCGCCGAGGCGCGGGCCGCCGCGGCCCCGCCCCCGCTGAACACCACGCTCGCCGTCGTCGCGACGGACGCCGTGCTCACGCGCGCGCAGGCGCAGAAGGTGGCCGGCACCGCGCACGACGGCATCGCGCGCGCGGTGCGCCCGGTGCACCTGATGAACGACGGCGACACCGTCTTCGCGCTCGCCACCGGACGGCGCGAACTGCCGGAGGGACCGGGTCCGCTCGCCCTGAACGAGATCCTCGCGGCGGGCGCGGACCTGGTGACCCGGGCGATCGTCCGGGCGGTGCTCGCGGCCCCCGGCGGGCTGCGCGGGCCGGGCGGCGACTTCCCCTCGTACGGCGAGCTGTACGCGCCCGGGGGTGGTCCGTACTCCCCTGTGAACCAAGGGAGTTGAAAGAAAAGGGAAAGGGAGGCGAAAAGGAGCGGACGGGGACGGGCCGGGAACTTCCGTCGCACGCCCTTCGTTTTCCGGAACCCCGGACACGATGTCAGACCCAGGGACTACGTTAAGCAAGCACCAAGTGACATGCGGCGACGGCCTGGAGACCCTCTTGAACGATCCGCAGGATCCTCACGATCCCTACGAGACGACCGAGACGCACCTTGAGCGGCTCCTCGGCCGGGCGCTCAACTCCTTCGACCTGCCCGACTCGACCGTCGAGCGCCTCGGCACGGCGCTCGCGCACTCCACCGCGCTGCACTCCTCGCACCACAGCGCGTCGCTGCACCGCTCCACCTACCGCCATACGTACCTGCTCGGCGACGGCAGCGCGCTCTCCCTCTGGGAGATCACGCACAACGCCGGGCGGGACGGCGCCGAGCAGCACGAGCTGTACGCGGAGGAGGCCGAGGCCCGGCTCGCCGCCTCCCGGCTCCCGACCGGACCGCTGCCCGGCTGGACCGCCGAGCGCTCCGACGGCCGCGCCCTCGACGAGGACGACGACATGGAGCTGCTGAGCGCCCTGCTCGCCCGCCCGATACCCGCCCAGCCCCGGATGTACGTGCCGGACAACTCCGCCGACCACGCGCGCCGCGTCCTGCGGCGCGCGGAGAACGCGGACCGGCCGGGTGAGCGGACGGCCCGCCGGCTCCGGCTGGCCTTCGCGCACCACATCACCCAGGCCTTCGGGCGCCACTGCCCGGTGGAGGGCGGCCGGGACGCCGGGTTCACCCTCTACGAGCACCAGTTCCTGCTGCTGGACGGCAGCGAGATCAGCCTCTGGGAGGTCGAGCACACGGCGACGCCGGACGGCCGGCACATGTGCGAGGTGTACGAGAGCGAGCGCGCGGCCCGCGAGGCGATGGAGTCCCGCTCCCGCGTCCGCTGACGCGACCGGCCTCAGGAAGCGGCCGGACAGCCGCGAGGGGCCCCGTCCCCGGGACGCATCCCGGGGGCGGGGCCCCTCCGCCGCCTCACCGCGCTCAGTGCGCTCAGTGCGTGAGCGCCGGCTCCTTCTCGACCACGGTCCCCGTCCCGGTCCCGGTCTCCGTCTCGGCGTCGTCGCCGCCCTCCAGGTGCTGCTTCGGCTTCGCCGGAAGCGCGAACATCACCAGGAAGATCACGGCGAGCACAGCCGCGACCCAGCCCATCGCGTTCTGGAAGGCGTCCGCGAACGCCGCCCCCGCCTCGGCCGGGGACTTCGGGGCCGGCTTGCCGTCGATCACACCGAAGAAGACCACCGACACCAGGCCGAGACCCAGCGCGTTGCCCATCTGACCGGTCGTGTTGATCAGGCCCGAGGCCGAACCCGCGTGCTCCTTCGGCACCTCCGAGAGCACCGCGTCCGTCAGCGGCGCCACGATCAGGCCCATGCCCAGACCCATGACCACCAGCGGCGGGATCATCTGCCAGGGCTCGATCCCGGTGCCGTAGCGCCCGGCCTCGAAGAGGTAGAGCAGCACGCCCGCGATCATCGTCAGCGCGCCCGTCTGGAGCACCTTCCGGCCGAAGCGCGGCACCAGCTTCTGCACCGACATGCCCGCCGCCACCGACACGGCGATCGAGAACGGCACGCCCGTCAGACCCGCCTTCAGCGGGCTCCAGCCCAGGCCGATCTGCATGTACAGCGTCCAGACCAGGAAGAAGATGCCGAGCACGACGCCGAAGGTCAGCTGTACGGCGATGCCGGCGGCGAAGCTCTTCACCTTGAACAGCGACAGCTCGACGAGCGGCGAGCCGTCCTTCTTCGTCTTGTACTTCTCGTACGCCACGAGCGCCCCGAAGACGAGCACGCTGCCGGCCATCATCAGGTGGCCCCACAGCGGCCAGTCCAGCTCACGGCCGCGCGTCAGCGGGTAGACCAGCATCAGCAGCGCGGCCGTCACCAGGAGCACGCCCACCATGTCGAGCTTGAGCGCCTTCGGCGCCTTCGACTCGGTGATGAACTTCCGGCCCAGGACCAGCGCGGCGACGCCGACCGGCAGGTTGATCAGGAAGATCGGGCGCCACTCCAGGCCCGCGATGTTCCACTGGGTGAGCAGCGCGCCGAGCAGCGGGCCGGAGACCGCGCCGAGGCCGATGATCGCGCCGAACATCCCGAAGACCTTGCCGCGCTCGTGCGCCGGGAAGGTGACGTGGATGATCGAAAGGACCTGCGGCACCATCATCGCGGCGGCCGCGCCCTGGAGCAGGCGGGAGCCGACCAGCATCTCCTGGTTGGCCGCGAAGCCGCAGAGCGCCGAGGCGAGGGTGAAGCCGGCGGTGCCGAGCAGGAAGAGGCGCTTGCGGCCGTAGATGTCACCGAGCCGTCCGCCGGTGATCAGACCGGCGGCGAACGCGAGCGCGTACCCGGCGGTGATCCACTGGATGGCCCCGAACGAGGCGCCGAGGTCCTTCTCGATGCTGGGGATCGCGATGTTGACGATCGTGGCGTCGACCAGGTCCATGAAGGCGGCGGTCATGACGATGGCGAGGGCGATCCAGCGCCTCTTGTCGCTGGCCGCGGCGGCTTCCGTGGCGGCGTCGTGTGAACTCATACGAAGAAGATAAGAGCCAACTAGGTCAGGTCATGTCCTAGATGAGCCGCATCCTGGGTGACATGACGGACACCCCGGCACGACTCCTGAATCTGCTCTCGCTCCTCCAGACCCCGCGCGAGTGGCCCGGAAGCGAACTCGCCGAACGGCTCTCGGTCTCTCCGCGCACCATCCGCCGGGACATCGACCGGCTCCGTGACCTCGGCTATCCCGTCGAGGCGACGCTCGGCGCCGTCGGGGGTTACCGGCTCGTCGCCGGTACGGCCATGCCGCCGCTCCTCCTCGACGACGAGGAGGCGGTCGCCATCGCGGTGGGGCTGCGGGCGGGTGCCGGGCACGCGATCGAGGGCGTCGAGGAGGCGTCCGTACGGGCCCTGGCGAAGCTGGAGCAGGTCCTGCCGGCGCGGCTGCGGCACCGGGTCTCCACGCTCCAGAACGCGACGATCCCGCTCACCCGGGGGGACGGGGCGACGGTCGCGCCCGCCACGCTCACCGCGCTCGCGGGGGCGGTGACGGGGCACGAGCGGCTGCGGTTCGGCTACCGGGCCGGGGACGGGACGGAGACCAAGCGGCTCGTGGAGCCGTATCGGCTGGTCTCCACGGGGCACCGCTGGTACCTCGTTGCATACGACCTCGGGCGCGAGGACTGGCGGACGTTCCGGGTGGACCGGGTGAGCGAGCCGTTCGCGACGGGGGCGCGGTTCGCTCCGCGGGAGCTGCCTTCGGGTGACGCCGCGACGTACATGGCGCGGTCGATGGCGCGGGCGCAGGGGGAGGTCGATCTCGATGTGGAGTTCGCGGCGCCGGCGGAGTTCGTCGTCGCCCGCCTCCCGTCCCACCTCGTGCCGACGGCGACGGCCCCGGACCGCTGCCGGCTGCGCGCCCGCGTCGCGGACTCGGTGGAATGGCTGGCGCTGCGGCTCGCACTGATGGACGTCGACTTCAAGGTCCACGGCCCGGAGCCGCTGATCACGTACATGAGGGACTTGTCGACGAGGCTGACGGCGGCGGCGGGCTGAGGCTCCTCAGGGACGTATGCGCCTCGTTGGTGGGGGGAAGGGGCGGAACCCGCCCCTTCCCCCCTGGCTGCCGGGCGCTCTAGGCCACCGCGTCGAAGCCCGTGTCGTGGGCCATCTTCTTCAGTTCCAGCAGTGCGTGCTTCTCGATCTGGCGGATGCGCTCGCGCGTCAGGCCGTGCTGCTTGCCGACCTCCGTCAGCGTGCGCTCGCGGCCGTCCTCGATGCCGTACCGCATGCGGATGATCGACGCGGTCCGGTGGTCGAGCTTGGCGATGAGGTCGTCGAGCTCCTCGCTGCGCAGCAGCGTGAGCACCGACTGCTCCGGCGAGACCGCCGACGTGTCCTCCAGGAGGTCGCCGAACTGCGTCTCGCCCGCGTCGTCCACCGACATGTTCAGCGAGACCGGGTCCCGCGCCCAGTCGAGGACGTCGACGACGCGCTCGGGCTTCGTGTCCAGCTCCGCCGCGATCTCCGCAGGCTCCGGCTCGCGGCCGTGCTCCCGGTTGAACTCGCGCTGCACCCGGCGGATCCGGCCCAGCTCCTCCACCAGGTGGACGGGAAGCCGGATCGTGCGCGACTGGTCCGCGATGGACCGCGTGATGGCCTGACGGATCCACCACGTCGCGTACGTGGAGAACTTGAAGCCCTTCGCGTAGTCGAACTTCTCGACCGCGCGCACCAGGCCCGCGTTCCCCTCCTGGATCAGGTCCAGCAGCGGCAGCCCGCTGCGCGGGTAGCGCCGGGCCACGGCCACCACGAGCCGCAGGTTGGACTTGATGAAGAGGTCCTTGGCACGCTCGCCCTCGGCGTAGAGCGCCTCGAGCTCCTCGCGGGTCGCGCCCCCCGCCTCGCTCTCCACCTCGCCGTCGAGTATCTGCCGGGCGTACACCCCGGCCTCGATCGTCTGGGAGAGCTCGACCTCCTTGGCGGCGTCGAGCAGAGGCGTGCGCGCGATCTCGTCGAGGTACATGCCGACCAGGTCGCGGTCGGCGATCTCCCCGCCCACGGCGCGAACGCTGCTTGCCCGTGCGGCCCCGCTCTTGGCGGAGGTCTGACGACGGGCGACGGCACGGGTTGCCATGCGTGCTCCCTTGCTGAGTAGGTCGCGACACCTTTTCGGGTGCCCTGCATCCGACGGAAACAACGACTGGAATCAGGACAGAATTCCCACCCGGCACATGGATTTTCGCGATCATGCAGTATCCTGCGCCGCCGTCGCCCCTGCGGGCATGCCCCTGAAACCCGCGGAGGTGCAGGTCAGAGCAGGCACGGAGGGTGATCCGGCGCCGCTCGCGGGGGAATCGACCACACCGTCGGTGAGACCGCGATCACATGCTGCGCCGTCCTTCAAGACGCCGGGGCGGGCCATCGGGTTGCCCCCCGCCCGGACCGGACACGAGTGGCGGACCTACGCCCACCACCCCTCCCCCGGCCCGGTCCCGGTCCCGGTCCCCCTCGGCCTCCCGGCCTAGGTCTCCCGCCCGTTCCGTACCGCCCCTCCCCCGCCCTAGCGTCTTCGCCATGAGCGATCCCACCGGAACCCTCGACGAAGCCCTCGAACGTCTTCACACCACCGGCCCCGAGCGCAACGGCTGGCTCACCAATCACGCCCCGATGGCCGTCGAGGCCCTGGTCCGGCACGGACAGGCCCCGGCGGTGCACCGCTGGCTCGACCACTACGCGCCCAAGCTGGAGGAACCGCCTCCGGCGTCCCGCCGCGTCACCGCCGAGAACTGGGCCGAGGCGCTCGGCGACCCGGCCCGGATCACGGACTGGACCCTGTTCTTCGGACGCGAGCTCGACGGGCGCCCCTGGCGGGAGGTGCTCGCCGTGTGGTGGCCCCGGCTGCTGCCCGGGATCGCGGGCGGGGCGACGCACCCGGTGATCCGTACCGGCCACGCCGTACGGACCCTCCTCGGCGATCCCGCCGGCGAGACGGCCCCCCGGCGCGCCGAGCTGGCGCACGCCCTCGGCTACTGGGCGGCCCGCCACCAGCCGCTGCCCGCGCTCGCCCCGCTGGCCGCCGCGCCCTCGGCGGCGGCCGCGCTGGACGCCGTACCGCCGGTTCCGGACCAGGACGGCGGGATCAGAACCCGGCTCGCGCAGCTGACGGCGTTCCCGGTCTGGGGCGCGGCCCCGGACCCCGACACCGCGAAGGCGCGGCTCACCGAGCTGGTGACGGCGGCGACCCACCGGTACGCGACCCACGGCCACGGCGAGCCGATCATGCTGGTGCACGCGGCGACCGCGCCGAACGCCGTCCTGCGCACCCTGCCCGCGCTCCCGCGCGAGCTGTGGGCGCCGAGCCTGGCGGCCTCGTGGGCGGCGGCGGCCGCGGTGACCGCCGCGTACACCCCGGCGGAGGCCGCCCCGTACACGGGCACGGGTCTCGCCCCCGAGGAGGTCTTCGCGCGGGCGGCGGCGCACGGCGACGACCACACGATCAAGTTCACCGATACCGCGCTCGACGTGGGCGACCCGCTCGCGCTGGCCGCCGCCGTCCGCTCGATCGACCTCAACCCGCCCGCCCTGTAGCGGATCGGCCGCACCGGGCGCGGCCCGCGCGCCCGCCCTTCGGCGACTCAGCCGAACTGCACCGACCTCTTCGCCAGTCCCATCCAGAAGCCGTCGATCACCGAGCGTTCCTCGTCCAGGTCGCCCGCCGCGTCCGCCGCGCCCATCGTGACGAACAGCGGGGCGAAGTGCTCCGTGCGCGGGTGTGCGAGGCGCCCGGCCGGCGACTTGTGCTCGAAGTCGAGGAGGGCGTCGACGTCCTGCGCGGCGAGGGCCTCGTGCCCCCACGCGTCGAACTCGGCGGACCAGCCCGGCACCCCGCCGCCGGTGTGCCGGAGGGCGGCGAGGTTGTGGGTGAAGAAGCCGCTGCCGACGATCAGGACGCCCTCGTCGCGCAGCGGGGCGAGCCTGCGCCCGATGTCCATGAGGCGGCGCGGGTCGAGGGTGGGCATGGAGATCTGGAGTACGGGGATGTCGGCGTCCGGGAACATCTCGACGAGCGGCACGTACGCGCCGTGGTCGAGTCCCCGGTCGGGGATGTCCTGTACGGGGTGGCCGGGCCCGTGGAGCAGCTTGCGGACGGACTCGGCGAGCCGCGGGGCGCCGGGGGCGGCGTACTGGACGCGGTAATAGTGCTCGGGGAAGCCCCAGAAGTCGTGGACGAGGGGGACGGTCTCGGTGGCGCCGAGGGCGAGCGGGGCCTCCTCCCAGTGGGCGGAGACCATGAGGATCGCCTTGGGGCGCGGGAGTCCCGCGGACCAGGCGGCGAGTTCGCCGGGCCAGATCGGGTCGTCGGCGAGCGGCGGGGCGCCGTGGGACAGGTAGAGCGCGGGCATCCGTTCCAGCGTGGCGTCCATGGCGAAGGCCTCCGGCTTCCTCGTGGTCCTGGGTGGAGTGCTCGAAGCTCGCATGCTTGAAACTTCAAGCTCAATACCTGCAGAGTAAACGTATGTAGTTCAACTTTCAAGAATGAGTCGTACGATGGGACCCATGGGAGACATGACCGAACCCCGCTGGCTCAGCGACGAGGAACAGCACGTCTGGCGCTCGTACCTGCACGCCACCACGCTCCTGGAGGACCACCTCGACCGCCAGTTGCAGCGCGACGCCGGAATGCCGCACGTCTACTACGGGCTGCTCGTCCAGCTCTCCCAGGCGCCCCGCCGCCGGCTCCGGATGACCGAGCTGGCCAAGAGCGCCAAGATCACCCGCTCCCGGCTCTCCCACGCCATCGCCCGCCTGGAGACGAACGGCTGGGTGCTGCGCGAGAACTGCCCCTCCGACAAGCGCGGCCAGTTCGCCCGGCTGACGGACGAGGGCGTCGAGGTGCTGCGGCGCAACGCCCCCGGCCATGTGACGGCCGTCCGCCAGGCCCTGTTCGACCGGCTGTCCCCCGAACAGGTGAAGCAGCTCGGCGCGATCATGCGCGTGATGGCCGAGGGCCTCGAACCCACGGACCCGGACGCGGACCTGCCCTGGCTCCGCTGACCCGGACCCGGACGCGGACCTGCCCCGGCTCCGCTGAGCGGAACCAGGGCAGGTGGTGTGCGGGCGAACGATCGTCAGTGGGCGACGACCGGGATCTTCACCTCGTCGTCCGCGCCCGCGCCCGAGCCGGCGACCGCACCGGTGTCCGGCTTCCCGGTGTTGATCAGGACGAAGGCGATCGTGGCCGCGACGACCAGGATGCCGACCGCCCACCAGATGGCCGCGGTGTAGCCCTCGACCATGCTCTGGAGCTGGACCAGCTTCTGCGCGGCCGGGGTGGTCGCGCCCGCCGCGTGGTCCGTCAGGTACGCGGTGGTCGCCGAGGCGGCGATCGTGTTCAGCAGCGCCGTACCGATGGCGCCGCCGACCTGCTGCGAGGTGTTGACCATCGCGGAGGCCACACCGGCGTCCCGCGGGTCCACGCCGAGCGTCGCCAGGGACATGGCCGGCATGAACGCCGTGCCCATGCCCAGGCCGAGCAGCAGCTGCGCGGGCAGGATCAGACCGGCGTACGAGGTGCCGACCTCCAGCTGCGTGAGCAGCAGCATGCCGAGACCGGCGGTCAGGAAGCCCGGGGCCATCAGCAGCCGCGGCGGGACGCGGGTCATCAGGCGGGTGCCGATCTGCGTCGAGCCGATGATCATGCCCGCGATCATCGGGAGGAACGCGAAGCCCGTCATGACCGGCGAGTAGCCCTTCACGACCTGGAGGTAGTAGGTCAGGAAGAGGAACAGGCCGAACATCGCGATGACGGCGAGACCCAGCGACAGGTAGACACCGCCGCGGTTGCGGTCGGTCAGGACGCGCAGCGGCAGCAGCGGGGACTTCACCTTCGCCTCGGTGAGCACGAAGGCGAGGAGCAGCACCGCGGAGCCGACGAACAGGCCGATCGTGCCGGCGTCGCTCCAGCCCTCGGACTCGGCGCGGGTGAAGCCGTAGACGAGCGAGACCAGGCCCAGGGTGGACAGGATCACGCCGGGGATGTCGAGCGTGGAGCGGTTGCGGCCGCCCGCGGGCTCGCGGACCACGAGGTACGCGCCGACGGCGGCGACGATGGCGAACGGGATGTTGACGAAGAACGTCCAGCGCCAGTTCAGGTACTCGGTGAGGAAGCCGCCGAGGATCAGACCCACGGCGCCGCCGCCACCGGCGATGGCACCGTAGATGCCGAAGGCCTTGGCGCGCTCCTTGGCGTCGGTGAAGGTCACGGCGAGCAGCGAGAGCGCGGCGGGCGCGAGGAGCGCGCCGAAGGCGCCCTGGAGCGCGCGGGCGCCGAGCATCATGGCCTCGCCGTTCGCGGCGCCGCCGAGGGCGGAGGCGGCCGCGAAGCCGATCAGGCCGACCACGAAGGTCCGCTTGCGGCCCCACATGTCGGCGATCCGGCCGCCGAAGAGCAGCAGGCCGCCGAAGGCGAGGGCGTAGGCCGTGATGACCCACTGCCGGTTGCCGTCCGATATCCCGAGGTCCTGCTGGGCGGAGGGCAGGGCGATGTTCACGATCGTCGCGTCGAGCACGACCATCAGCTGGGCGAGGGCGATGAAGACGAGAGCTTTCCAGCGGCCGGGGTCGGCCTGGGTCGCGGTGGAGTCGGGGATTTTCGGCATGGGTGGGGCCACCTCTTGGCGCGTACTGGTGGAAAAAGGGCGTAGGTAACGGCGAAGTGCGGGGTGTGTCAGGCCGCCGGCGCCGTCCGCCGGGTCACGACGGGCGGGGGCGGGTCACGACGCGCAGGAATCGCGTCTCAGGTCCTCCAGGGTCACGGCCCTCCCCGGCAGTACGGAGCGGGCGGGCGCTTCCAGACCGTCGAGGAACAGCTGCAGATGGCGATGGACGAAGGGATCGAAGGCACCGCCGCAGGCCGTTCCCGGCAGCGGGCGGGTCAGCTGGGAGAGCGCCACCATCAGGTCGCCGACGCCGATGTCGGCGCGGAGCCGGCCGGCCCGCTGCGCGCTGTCGACGAGGCCCTGGACGGCTTCCTCCAGGCGCTGCCGTTCGGCGATCAGGTCGGGGTGGTCCTTGTCGAAGGCGCCGTCGAGCATCGGACACAGGGCGCCGATGCGCTCGTCGGCGGCGCCGTGGGTGAAGCGGCGGAGGGCGGCGAACGGGTCGCTCTCGTCCTCGGCGGACCGCTCGGCCAGTTCGGTGACGCGGGCCATGATCGAGAGGACGACCTCGTGGACGAGCTCGGCCCGCTCGGGGAAGTTCCGGTAGAGCGTGGCGTTCCCGACGCCGGCCCGGCGCGCGATCTCGTCGTACGGCACCTGGGGCCCGAACTCGACGAACATCTCGCGGGCCGCCGTGACGATCCGCTCGCGGTTGCGCAGGGCGTCGGCCCGCGGACGGGGGACGCGACGGGCGGGCGCCTCCCCGGCGGCGGCGGGGGTCCCGGTGGTCCCGGCCACGTCGGTGGTCCCGGTGGTCCCGGCCACGTCGGTGGCCCCGGCGGTCCCGGTGGTCCCGGCTGCGTCGGCACTGGTGGTCACGCTGCGGCCTCCTCGCTTCTCCACGCCCCCGGCTGCCCGGGGGATCCGGGGACGGACTCCCCACTTCGCTCAACACAGTCCTAAACGGGGAGCCAGTCCCCGGTTATTTCCCGCGCCTCCTGTGACCTGGGTCACATCCATCCCTCGGGGCGGAATACCCACGATCGGTCCACCCGGCGCGCGCGCCGGAACCTCCCGCCACAGGCTGATCGCACGGCGCGGCCTCGCGAGTACCGGAAGGGGCCGTGCCGCCGACCTGCCCCCACCGGAGAGGCGTCCGTATGCAGCACCCCCGCCGACGGATACGCAGACCCGCCGCGCTGGCCGCGACCACGGCGCTCTCCCTGACGCTGCTCGCGTCCGCGAGCACCACCCTCCCGGGCCCCGCCCCGGCCTCGGCGGGCCCCGTGGCCGCCGCGCCGAACAGCGCCCAGCTGGGACCGTGCCGCATCGCCACCACGATGGGCGTGCAGATGTCGGAGGGGCTGCCCACCGCCCCCGGGTACGTGCGCTCCACGGGCCGGATCAGGGCCCTCAACCTGATGGTCGACTTCCCCGACGCGCCCGGCGACGGCACCGCGATGGGCCGCTTCCGCGAGTTCTTCCCGCAGACCGCCGACTGGTTCCGGACCAGCTCGTACGGGCGGCTGCACTACCGCGCGGAGGCCCCGATACCGGACTGGCTGCGGATGCCGAAGGCGTTCTCCGCGTACGGGATCGAGCGCGGCTCACCGTACGAACCGGGCTACCGCTCCCTCGTCGAGGACATCGTGAAGGCCGCCGACCCGAAGGTCGACTTCAGCGCGTACGACCTGGTCAACATCCTCGTCACGCCGAACGCCGGGCCCTCCGCCCTCGACACCGTCCTGTCCGTGACCTTCTCCGGCAACGACGACGCCCCCTACGCGGACGGCGTGCCGCTGGCCAACACGTCCTTCGTCTACAGCCGCCAGGACGACGGCTCCGGCAGCTTCGCGGAGACCGGCTACCGGGTGCTGCCGCACGAGAACGGGCACGTCTTCGGGCTGCCCGACCTCTACACCTCGGACGGCGGCGGCACCGTCGGGCACTGGGACATCATGTCCGAGGACTGGGGCGCCAACAACGACCTGCTCGGCTGGCACAAGTGGAAGCTGGGCTGGCTCGACAACGACCAGGTCAGCTGCGCCTCCGGGCCCGGCAGCGGCGACTACACGCTCACCCCGCTGGCTGTCCCCGGCGGCCCCAAGCTCGCGTTCGTCCCGCTCTCCGGCACCTCGGGGTACGCGGTCGAGGTCCGCAGCAAGGACGGCAACGACGAGGCCGTCTGCGAGGACGGCGTCCTCGTCTACCGGGTCGAGTCCGACGTGGACACCGGCCACGGTCCGGTGACCGTCGCCGACAGCGAGCGGGCGAGCGGCGGCTGCACCCGCAGGGCCAACGTCCACGCGGAGCTGTCGGACGCCCCCTACCGCCCCGGCGAGACGTTCACGGACCGGGCGAACGGCATCCGCATCAGCGTCCTCGACGAGGACGGGGACGGCGCCTACCGGGTCAGGATCACCCGCAGCTGACCCGCCGGGCGCCGACCGGGGTCACCCGCCCTCGACCGGGTTCGCCCGCCGTCGGCCGAGGTCACCCGCCGTCGGCCGAGGTCACCCGCCGTCGGCCAGCCCCTCCGACCCCCGCAGTTCCCGCTTCAGGAGCTTCCCCGTCGGGTTCCTGGGCAGCTCCTCCTCCCGTACGACGACCCGGGCGGGGACCTTGAAGGCGGCGAGGCGCCCGCCCACGTACGTACGGAGGTCCTCGGCGTCCGTGGTGGCGCCGGGCCGCAGCCGGACGACCGCCGCGACCTCCTCGCCGAGCAGCGGGTGCGGGACGCCGAGGACGGCGGCGTCCAGGACGTCCGGGTGGCCCTGGAGCACGCCCTCGACCTCCACGCAGTACACGTTCTCGCCGCCCCGGATCACCATGTCGGTGAGCCGGTCGACGACGGTGACGCGGCCGTCCGCGTCCACGCGCGCGAGGTCCCCCGTACGGAACCAGCCGTCCTCGGAGAACGCGGCGCGGGTCGCCTCCTCGTTCCCCCAGTACCCCCGGACCAGCGCCTGCCCGCGCAGCCACAGCTCGCCCACGCCCTCCGCGTCGGGGGCCTCGATCCGCACCTCGGTGGTCGGCGTGGGGCGGCCGACGCTGCCGGGGTGGGCGCGGTACTCGGCGCCGACGTTCGACAGGACGCCGCCGCAGGTCTCGGTGAGCCCGTAGCCGTTGCGGGGCTCGACGCGCTCCCCGTACCCCTCGGTGATCCCGGCGACGATGCCGGGCGGGGCGGCGGCGCCGCCGGTGCTGAGGAGGGTGAGGGTCGCCAGGTCGTCCCCGGCGGCGCGGGCCGCTTCGAGCAGCTGGAGCGCGGTCGTCGGCACGCCCGCGTAGTGGGTGACGCCGTGGGCCCGGATCAGTTCGAGGGCGCGGTCCGCGTCCCACTTCCGCATCATGACGAGGGTCCCGCCGGCCGCCATCACCGCGTAGAACGAGGTGAACGCGGCCACGTGGAAGAACGGGAAGGTGGTCAGCGACACGGGCGCGGGACCGGTCCCCGGCACGTCCCCGCGCGCGAGGGCCGCGGCGGCGGCGAAGTACCGGGGGTTCATGGCCGCCCCGGCCTGCGCGAGGTGGGTGGCGACGGCGCCCTTGGGGCGGCCGGTGGTCCCCGAGGTGTAGATGACGGTGGCGTCCTGCTCGGGCAGCACGTCGACGTCGGGCGGCCCGAGGAACGGATCGGTGTCGGGGACGTACGCCAGGAAGCCGTCCTCGGCCTCCCCGCGGAAGACGATCCCGGGCACCTTCCGCTCGCGGGCCCAGGCGCGCACCCGCGCGACCCGCTCCCCGTCGACGAGGAGCACGCCCGGCGCGCAGTCGTCCAGCGCGTACGCGAACTCGTCCTCGGTCCACCAGGCGTTGAGGGGGACGGCGACGAGTCCGGCGAGCTGGGCGGCCCAGAACGCGGTCTGCCACTCCGGGAGGTTCCGCATGGCGACGACGGCCCGGTCGCCCGGCCGCAGGCCGTACTCCCCGGCCAGCCGCCGTGCGAGCCCGCAGGCGGCGTCGAAGAACTCCCGGTAGGTGGTGGCGCCGTCCTCGGAGACCAGGAACACCCGGTCGCCGTAGGCCCAGGTGGCCTCCACGAACTCCCGGAGGGTGCGGGGCCCGGAGGCGTACACCCCCTCGCTCACCGCGAAGGGGGCGCCGGGGGCGGTGAGGCGCGCCTCGGGTGCCTCCCCGCCGGGTTCCGTCGGTCGTGCGTCCGCCACCACAAACCTCCCGAGCGTCTGCTCACTTCGCGCGGCGACGCTATGCCCGCCCCCCGACCGGGTCAACCCCGGCCGGACCCGCCCCGGCACCCGCCCCGACCAGGCCGGCCCCGAGCAGCTCCGCCGCGTCCGTGTGGACGTCGAGGACCACGGACCGCGCGCCGGTCACCGCGAGCGCGCCGTGGCAGTCGCCGATCCTGGGCAGGTCCGCCAGGGCGATCCGGGCGCGGCTGGCGGCGTCCCGGCCGTGCCAGGCGAGGAGTTCGGGCGGGGCGGACGCCGGGGACACCGTGAAGGACTCCATCGAGGTGTTCAGGCCCTCGCCGGTCGCCTTCAGGACGGCCTCCTTGCGCGTCCACAGCGTGAGGCACGCGGCGGCCCGCCGCTCCGCGGGCAGGGCGTCGACGACCGCGCGCTCCCCGGGGGTGAGCACCAGTTCGAACTCGACGGGGACACCCGGCTGCGCGGGCGGTACGAAGTACTCGACGTCCACCCCCACCGGGTGTCCGTGGGCCACCGCGACCGCCACCATGTCCCGTGAGTGGGAGAGCGACAGTTCCCAGCCCGCCGCCTCCCCCTCGACCCACGGTTTGCCGTGCGGGCCGCCGCAGTCGGGGCACAGGGCGCGCAGGACGACCTCCTCGGGGGCGACGCCGGCAAGCCGCCCCACGGCCGTCTTGGCGAGGGCCCGGCCGGTGACGAACAGGGCGAGGTCCCGTCCGTTCAGGAACCGCGAGCAGCGGGCCCGTTCCGTCTCGTCGAGCAGCTCGAAACGGAGCGTCGGGTTCTCGGGTACGCGGGTGAGCCAGACGTGGCAGTCGACCGCCTGCGCCTCCCGCGCACCGGCGCGGCCGGCGAAGGGCGGGTTCATCGGTTTCATGGGGATCCTCAACTCCTCAGTTGACGGAAGCGAGCGCTCCGGGCGCTCTTCCAACGCTGTCGATAGGGCTGAAAGACCAGGTCAGAGGCGGTCCCATGGACCGTCTATCCGCCTCGGGAGTGCATCGATAGTGACCCGATGGCCGCCGCTGACAAGCTTCAGTCATTCCTCAAGGAGCAGCCGCTCGGGCCGCACTCACGGACTTGGAGTCAGTAGAAGATGATCAAGAACATCGCGCTCCGCATCGCCGGTCTCGCCCTTCTCGTCGCCGCCGCCGCGTCCGTCACGACGACCGCCTACGCCGAGGACGTCACCACCCCGCAGACCGAGTCCACGCCGACGGTCGTCGTCACCGAGACCCCGGACCCGCACAACCCGTGGGGCTGAACCGGCCCGGCACCCGCCGCGTCTCCCAGCGCCTGTTCCTCCGTCTGCGCCGGCGGCTCTCCCAGCGCCTGTTCCCGCGCCTGACACCCAGCCCGTCCGATCGGCCCTGGCCGTGTTCACCGCTCCCGGAATCCCGGGGCATCCGGTGAGCACGGCCAAGGCCGTTCGGCCGTACGGGCCTCAGCCCGCGACGCCGGCGTCCTCGAACACCTCACCCACCTCTTCCTCGTCCTCCAGGGCGATCAGTTCCAGCAGCCGGGCCGCCAGTGAGGCCACCGTCGGCGCCGCGAAGAACTCCTTCAGGGAGATCTCCAGACCGGTGAGCAGATCGACCTTGTTGACCACCCGGGTCGCCAGCAGCGAGTGCCCGCCCAGCTCGAAGAAGCTGTCGTGGATGCCGACGTGGTCGACGCCGAGCACGTCCTTCCAGACCTCCGCGAGCGCCGCCTCGATCTCGTTGCGCGGGGCGCTGTAGTCGCTCGCCAGGTGCTCGCGCTCGGCCGCCGGCGCGGGCAGCGCCTTCCGGTCGATCTTCCCGCTGGTGGTGAGCGGCAGCTCCTCCATGACCACGAACGCGCCCGGGATCATGTACTCCGGCAGGGCGTCCTTGCAGCGCAGCCGTACCGCGGGCACGTCCACGGTCCGCCCCTGCGCGGGCACGGTGTAGGCCACCAGCCGGGTGTCGCCCGGCTCGTCCTCGCGGACCAGGACGACCGCCGAGGCGATCTCCTCCTGGGCGACGAGCGCCGCCTCGATCTCTCCGAGCTCGATCCGCAGACCGCGCAGCTTGACCTGGTGGTCGATGCGGCCGAGGAACTCCAGGTTGCCGTCGGGCAGCCAGCGCACCAGGTCACCGGTCCGGTAGAGCCGGGCCTCCGGGTCGGCCGAGAAGGGGTGCGGGACGAAGACCCCCGCCGTCAGCTCGGGCCGCTCCCAGTAGCCGCGGGCGACGCCGACGCCGCCGAGCCACAGCTCGCCGGGGACACCGGCCGGGGCGAGGCCGCCGCCGGGGTCCATCACGTACGCCTCGGTGTTGCCGATGGGCCGGCCGATCGGCACCCGGTCGACGGGGCCGGTCAGCGTGTACGCCGTCGCGGAGATGGTCGTCTCGGTCGGGCCGTACGTGTTGCAGATGGGCACCGTCGTGGCACCGAACCACTGCGCGACCAGGTTCACCGGGACCGCCTCGCCGCCGAGGACGAGGAGCCGGAAGGAGTCGCCGTGGGTGTCGCCCGCCTCCAGGCGCGCGACCACCTGCTGCCACATCGCCGGGGTGAACTCGGCGACGGTGACGCCCTCTTCGCGGATCACCCGGAGGCTCTGCGCGGGCGTCCAGGTCTCGCCGTCGCGGAGCACGATCCGCCCGCCGGCCATCAGCGTCGGGAAGATCTGCTCGGCCGCCGCGTCGAAGCTGATCGACGCGAACTGGAGCGTCCGGTCGGCCGGTCCGAGCCCGTACCGCTGCCGCATCTCCTGGAGCCGGTTGCTCATCGAGCGGTGCTCGATCATGACGCCCTTGGGGGTGCCCGTGGAGCCGGAGGTGTAGATGACGTACGCCAGCGAGGAGGGGTCGACCGGGACCGCCGGGTCGGTGCCGTCGAGGGCGTCGAGCAGCGGGCGGTCGCGGTCCATCAGGAGCAGTTCCCTGCCGGGCGCCGCGGGCAGCCGGCCCGCGACGGACTCCTGGGTGACGACCAGCGGCGTCCGGGTCTCGTCGAGCATGAACTGCAGGCGCTGGACGGGGTTGGCCGGGTCGAGCGGGACGTACCCGGCGCCCGCCTTGAGGATGCCGAGCATCGCCACGATCATGTCGGGCCCGCGTTCCAGGCAGATCGCGACCGGGACCTCGGGTCCCGCGCCCCGCGCGATCAGGTGGCGGGCGACCTGCCCGGCGCGCACGTCGAGCTCCCGGTAGGTGAGCCGGACGTCCCCGCAGACGACGGCGACGGCGTCCGGGGTCTCGGCGGCGCGGGCCGCGAACAGCCGGTGGACGGGCTGCTCGTCCGCGTGGTCGACGCGGGTGTCGCCGCCGGTGCGGAGCAGGGCCGCGCGCTCCTCGTCGCCGAGGACGTCGAGGGCGCCGATGCGCCGGTCGGGGTCGGCGGCGACGGCTTCGAGGAGCCGGACCAGCCGGTCGCCGATCGAGACGACCGTGTCGTGGTCGAAGAGGTCGGAGAGGTACTCGATGTGGGCGTCGATGCCGGCCGGCTCCCGGTCGGCGGTGTGCCGCTCGGTCATGCCGAAGTCGAGGTCGAACTTGGCGGTGTGGGTGACCACGTCGTGCCAGCTCGTCGCCAGTCCGGGCATCGCCAGCTGGTCGCCGTCGGTCGCCTGGAGGAAGGCCAGCATGACCTGGAAGAGCGGGTGGTGGGCGGTCGAGCGGACCGGGTTCAGCTCCTCGACCAGACGGTCGAAGGGGATGTCCTGGTGGCCGTACGCCTCCAGGTCGGTGGCCCGGACCCGCTCCAGCAGCTCGCGGAAGGTGGGGTCCTCCGAGGTGTCGGTCCGCAGCACGACGGTGTTCACGAAGAAGCCGACGAGGTCGTCGAGCCCGTCCTCGGTACGGCCCGCCAGCGGCGCGCCGATCGGGATGTCGGTACCCGCGCCGAGCCGGGTCAGCAGGGCGGCGACGGCGGCCTGGACGACCATGAACAGGGTCGACTGGTTGTCCCTGGCCAGCTCGGAGAGCCGGCCGTGCAGAGCGGCCGGCACGCCGAAGCGGTGGATGCCGCCCCGGGGCGAGGCCACCTGCGGGCGGGTGCGGTCGACCGGCAGGGCGAGTTCCTGCGGGAGTTCGGCCAACTGCTCGCGCCAGTAGGCGAGCTGGCGGGCGTCCAGGCTTCCCGGGTCGTCGGGGGCGCCGAGCAGCTTCCGCTGCCAGACCGCGTAGTCGGCGTACTGCACGGCCGGCGGCTGCCAGACGGGCGCGCCGCCCGCGAGCCGCGCGCCGTACGCGGTGCTCAGGTCGCGGCCCAGCGGGCCGACGGACCAGCCGTCGCTGGCGATGTGGTGCAGGAGCAGCAGCAGGTAGTGCTCCTCGTCCGACACCCGGAACACCCGGGCACGCACGGGGATCTCGGTCGACAGGTCGAAGGGGGTGCGCGAGGCGGCGGAGACGGCCTCGTCGATGCCGCCGGGCGCCACGTCCTCGCGCTCCAGGGTCACCCGGGCCTCCGCGGCCGGCCGGATCGACTGCAGGGGCTCGCCGCCCACCGAGGGGAACACCGTACGCAGCGCCTCGTGCCGCCCGACCACGTCGTTCACGGCCGCGCCGAGTGCGTCCACGTCGAGGCGCCCGGCGAGCCGGATCAGCCAGGGCACGTTGTACGTGGAGCTCGGGCCCTCCAGCTGTCCCAGGAACCACAGCCGGCGCTGCGCGAACGACACCGGGACCTCGGCGGCCCGCTCCACCGGACCCAGCACCGGGCGCTCACCGCCGGCCGCCGACGAGGCCAGGCGCCGGGCGAACTCCCGTACCGACGGGGCACGGAACAGGTCCCGGACCCCGACCTCGTACCCGAGCACCGCGCGCACCCGGCTCACCAGGCGGGTCGCGAGGAGGGAGTGGCCGCCGAGGGCGAAGAAGTTGTCGTCGGGCTCGACCCGCCCGACCTTCAGGATCTCGCCGAAGATCCCGCAGAGGATCTCCTCCTGGGCGGTCAGGGAGGCACGGACCGGGGCGGCGGCCGGAGCGGCAGGTGCGGTGGCCGGGGCGGGGCCGCCGTCGCGGACGACGAAGGCACCCGGGAGGAGGGCGGCGGGCAGGACGGCCGCCAGGTGCGCGCGTACGGCGGTCTCGTCGAAGGCGGCGCCGGGGGCGGACACGACATGGGCGACGATCCGCGCCGCCGCTCCCCCGGAGTCCCCGGACCGCTCGCCGCTCGCGGCCTCCTCGTTCCTGACCAGGACGACGGCGGAGGCGACCTGCTCGTGGGTGCGCAGGGCGTCCTCGATCGCGGCGGTGTCGATCACGGTCGTGCCGGTGCCGGCGGTGACGGCGGGTGCGTCGGACAGGGTGCCGATGCGCCGGTCGGGGTCGGTGGTGACGGCTTCGAGGAGCCGGACCAGCCGGGCGCCGAGGGCGGCGACGGTCTCCTCGTCGAACAGGTCCTTCGCGTAGTTCCACTCCAGGGTCAGACCCGCCGGGCCGCCGTCCGCCGCGTGGCGCTCGGCGACCGAGACGGCGAGGTCGAACTTGGCGGTGCCGCTGGGCACGTCCGTCCAGGTGACCTCGGCGCCGGGGATCTCGATCCGGCCCTCGTAGCTGTGCTGGAAGGCCAGCATGACCTGGAAGAGCGGGTGGTGGGCGGTCGAGCGGACCGGGTTCAGCTCCTCGACCAGCCGCTCGAAGGGGATGTCCTGGTGGCCGTACGCCTCCAGGTCGGTGGCCCGCACCCGCTCCAGCAGCTCACGGAACGAGGGGTCCTCCGAGGTGTCCGTGCGGAGCACGACCGTGTTCACGAAGAAGCCGACGAGGTCGTCGAGCCCGTCCTCGGTACGGCCCGCCAGCGGCGCGCCGATCGGGATGTCGGTGCCCGCGCCGAGCCGGGTCAGCAGGGCGGCCATCGCCGCCTGCATCACCATGAACAGGGTGGACTGGTTGCCCCGGGCCAGCTCGGAGAGCCGGCCGTGCAGAGCGGCCGGCACGCCGAGGCGGTGGATGCCGCCCCGGTACGAGGCCACCTGCGGGCGCGGGCGGTCCGACGGAAGGTCGAGGACCTCGGGCAGTTCGCTCAACTGGCCGCGCCAGTACGACAGTTGCCGTGCTTCCAGGCTCTCCGGGTCCTGGACGTCGCCGAGCAGGCCCCGCTGCCAGACCGCGTAGTCGGCGTACTGCACCGGCAGCGGCTCCCACGCCGGGGCGAAGCCGGCGAGCCGCGCGCCGTACGCCGTGCTCAGGTCACGGCCCAGCGGGCCGACCGACCAGCCGTCGCTCGCGATGTGGTGCAGCAGCAGGAGCAGGACGTGCTCGTCCTCCGAAACCCGGAACACCCACGCGCGCACCGGAATCTCGGACGACAGGTCGAACACCCGCTCCGACGCGGCGGCCACCGCGTCGTCCACACCTTCGGCGGTGACGTCCACCCGCTCCACGGGCACCCGCACCTCCCCGGCCGGCAGCACCGACTGCAGCGGTTCGCCGTCCACCGAGGGGAACACCGTCCGCAGCGCCTCGTGCCGCCCGACCACGTCGTTCACGGCCGCGTCGAGGGCGTCCACGTCCACCGGGCCCGAGAGCCGGATCAGCCACGGCACGTTGTACGTCGCGCTCGGCCCCTCCATCTCGCCCAGGAACCACAGCCGGCGCTGCGCGAACGACACCGGGACCTCCGCCGCCCGCTCCACCGGAGCCAGCACCGGACGCTCACCGCCCGCCGCCACCGACGCCAGACGCCGCGCGAACTCCCGTACCGACGGGGCACGGAACAGATCGCGCACCCCCACCTCGTACCCGAGCACCGCACGCACCCGGCTCACCAGACGCGTCGCGAGGAGGGACTGACCGCCGAGGGCGAAGAAGTTGTCGTCCACCCCCACCCGCTCCACACCCAGCACCTCGCCGAACAACCCACACAGAATCTCTTCCTGCACGGACACGTTCACCATTCACTCCTCAGTCGTCGATCGAAAGAAATTCCGTAGGGGACAAGCGGATTGCCACCGGACTGCTCCGCAGGAAGGGCAGCCCTGGGCCGCCGGGCCCTCTAGGCCATGAGCTTGCGAATCTCGGTGATGAGGCCGACCAGCGCCTCACGCTCGGGGACGGTCGTCTCGGGGTGCCACAGGTCCACGAGGAGGCAGGTGCGCGGGCGGACGCCGTCGTTCCACGCCTCGTGCTCGAAGGAGTAGTCGAAGAGCAGGCACTCGCCCTCCTTCCACTGCCGGGTCTCGCCGGCCACCGTGATCCCGCACCCCTCCGGGATGTCGACCGCGAGGTGCAGGTTGATGCTGAAGTTCCAGAGGTCGCAGTGCGGGGCGATCGAGGCGCCCGGCAGCAGGGTGGAGAAGTGGCTCTCCAGGAGGGTGCAGAGCTTGCCCTGCTCCAGGACCTCACGGGTCAGGACCTCGTACGCGGTGGGCACCAGCGGGGCCGAGGACTCGACCGGCGCGCCGTCCCTGAACAGGTACAGGGCCTGCCAGTTCTCCTGCCGGGTGAGGTAGTGCTCGTAGTCGGAGAAGGCGCTCTTCCGCTCGGCCCAGGCCTCGTCCAGCTCCCGCTTGATCGCGGCGTGCCCGGCCTCGAAGGCGCGGACGACGGAGGCGACCTCGGGGTGCCCGTAGGGGTCGTGCCAGGGGGTCTGCGAGATCCCCGGCATGATCCACTTGGCGTTCTTCTGGAGCGGGTGCCGCTCCTGCTGCTTGCGGTACAGCATGTCCTCGACACGGACGATCGAGTCGGCTCCGTGCCGGTCCTTCACGTCCTGGAAGATCGCGTCGATCTCGGGGGTCATGGCTCGCTCTCTCTTCCGTCAGGCCGCGAGGACCGGGGCGGTCGCGGCGGCGGTGGTCGCCGGGGCGGCGGTCTCGGGGGCGTTCTCGTACAGGGCGGGGATACGGGTGGGCAGCGAGCCCCAGGTCTCGGGGGTGTAGAAGTGGCCGCCCGGCAGCACGTCGTGGCGGTACGCGCCGGCGGCGAGGACGCGCCACTGCTCGGCGGCGCGCGGGTCGATGACCTCGTCGGCGTCCCCGTTGATCACCTGGACCGGTACGGAGACCTGGGCGCCGTCGCGGTAGTAGAAGGTGTCGCGGATGCGCACGTCCGCGCGCATCAGGTCGAGCGCCATCTCGCGCAGGTCCGGGTCGTCCAGGACGTGCTGCGGCAGCAGCCCGAACGTCTCCATCCAGTGCATGATCTGCTCGTCGGTGTCCGCCTGCGCGGGGAACATGTCCTGGACGGTGAGGCCCCGGCTCGGCGCGTTCGCGGAGGAGACGACGAGCGCCTTCGGGAGCGGGCCGCCGCGCTCCTCGATGCGGGCGGCGACGTCGAAGGCCATCCAGCCGCCCATGCTGTGGCCGAAGAGGACGTAGTCCCGGTCGGCGGCGGAGAGCACGGCCGCGACGGCGTCCTCGGCCAGCTCGTCCCAGTTGTCGGGGCAGTCCTCGGCGAACCGGCCCTCACGGCCCGGGTAGCAGATCGCGGCCAGTTCGACGCCCTCGGGCAGCACGTCCGCCCAGGGCATGTACGAGCCGGCGCCGCCGCCGCAGAAGCCCAGGCAGATGAGCCTCAGGCGCGCGTCGGGGTCCTGCCGGGGGCGGACCACAATGGTGTCCTGCACGGTCTGTCTTCCTTACGTCGTCGAAGTGGGGTGGGGTCAGGCGGCGTTCGTGGCGCGCAGGGCGTCGACGTGGTCGGCGAGGTCGCGCAGCCGGGGGTGCTTGTAGACGTCCTTGACGGGGACCGGCCGGCCGAGGCTCTTCTTCAGGCGTCCGACGACGCGGAGCGCCATCAGGGAGTGGCCGCCGAGGGCGAAGAAGTCGTCGTCGACGCCGATCGAGGCCCGGCCCAGGACCTCGGACCAGACGCCCGCGATCAGCCGCTCGGTCTCGGTGGCCGGGGCGCCGCCCGCGGCCTCCGCCGGTCCGCCGGCCGCCTCGGGGGCGGGCAGGGCCGCGGTGTCGAGCTTGCCGTTGGGGGTCAGCGGCAGCGCGTCGAGGAAGACGTAGTCGGACGGGAGCATGAACTCCGGGAGCGCCTGCGCCGCGTGCTTGCGGAGCAGTGCCGCGCCCGGCTCCGTACCGGTCTCCGGGCCGGCGTCGCCGGCGGCGGGGACGAGGTAGGCGACGAGACGGTCGCCGGAGGCGTCGGTGGTGTCGGCCGCCGGGCGGATCTGGACCACGGCCGTGGCGACGTCCGGGTGCGAGGCGAGGACGTGCTCGATCTCCCCCAGCTCCATGCGGTAGCCGCGGAACTTGACCTGCCGGTCGGCGCGGCCGACGAACTCCAGTCCGTGCGGCGTCCGCCGGACCACGTCACCGGTCCGGTACATCCGGCTGCCGGGCGTGCCGAACGGGTCGGCCGGGAAGCGCTCGGCGGTCAGCTCCGGCTGGTTCACGTAGCCGAGGGCCAGTCGCGGTCCGGCGATGCACAGCTCACCGGGCTCGCCGTCCGGGACCTGGCGTCCCGACGCGTCCAGGACGTGGAGCCGGTTGCCGGGCAGGGCGTCGCCGATGTGCGGGCCCTCGCCGGTGATCCAGGCGGCGGTCGCGTCGACGGTGCACTCGGTCGGACCGTAGAGGTTGAGCGCGTCGAGGACGCCGTTCGCGGTGGCCTCGGACAGCTCGCGCCAGGTCCGCTCCGGGACCGGCTCGCCGCCCATGAAGAGGCGCGGGACCCGGCCGTCGGCGCGGGGCCGCAGCAGGGTGGCGCGGAGCATCTCCCAGTGCGAGGGCGTGAGGTCGAGGTCGGTGACGGCGAGCCGGTCGAACAGCTCCTCCAGGCGCTCCGGGTCCTTGCGCACCTCGTCGTCCAGGACGACGACGCTGTCGCCCCGGCAGACCCGGACCCACTGCTGGACGGAGGCGTCGAAGGAGACGCCGGCGTTCCAGGCGACGGTCCGCGGCTCGGGGCCGTACGCCCCGAACTCCTCCAGGGCCGCGACCAGCGAGGCCACACCGGCCCGGGTGGCCTCCACGCCCTTGGGGCGGCCGGTGGAACCGGAGGTGAAGATGACGTACGCGGGGGCGTCGGCGGCCGGCAGGTCGTCGAAGGGGACGGGGGCGGGCGACCGCTCGGGCAGCGCCGCCGGGTCGACCAGCTCGACGCCCGCCGGGGCGAATCCGGTGTCGGCGCCCGTGTCGGCGACGAGGACCCGGATGCCGGACTCCTCGGCCATGTAGGTGAGGCGGTCGTGCGGGTAGGCCTGGTCGAGGGGGACGTACGCGGCTCCGGCGCGCCAGGTGGCGAGCAGGGCGACGACGAGTCCGGCACCGCGCCGCAGGTGGATGCCGACGCGGTCGCCCGGGGCGACACCGCGGGCGATCAGCTCACCGGCGAGGAGGCGGGTGCGCTCCTCCAGCGCGGCGAAGGTCAGGGTGGCGTCGGAGCCGTGGACGGCGAGGCGGTCGGGGTGGCTGCGCGCGACCCGCAGGAAACGGGCCGGCGCGTCGATGGGCTCCTCGTGGAGGACGGCCATGGAACACGCTCCTTGGGACGGGAGGGTCGGGTGGGGTGAGCTGGGACGGCGGTGGCGTCGCTCAGGCGAAGCGCGCGGCCGGGCGGACCGACGGGCGGCAGTCCTCGACGTCGGCCGGGTTGCCCATGGCGACGACGATCTTCCGGTCGCCGCGGAAGGGGTCGCGGCCGTGGGAGGTGAGGATGTTGTCGACGAGCATCACGTCGCCGACCTGCCACCGCTCGCGGACGGTCGCCTTGTCGTACGCCTCCTGGAGGGCGTCCAGGTCCTCGCGGCTGAGCGGGGTGCCGTCGCCGAAGGCGGTGTTGAACGGCAGGCCCTCGCGGCCGAACTCGTCGACCAGGGTCTCGCGGAGCTCCTCGTCGAGCGCCCACTCGTTCCAGAAGACGAGGTGGTTGAACCAGACCTCCTCGCCCGTGTCCGGGTGGCGGATGGTGCCGGGGCGTACCTGGCTGGTGCGCAGGTTGCCGTCCTCCTGCCAGTCGAGGGCGATGCGGTTCTCGGCGCAGTAGCGCTCGACGTCCGCCGGGTCCTCGGTGGCGAAGGCGGTCTTCCAGTCGGTGGAGATGTAGTCCGAGTAGCTGCGCTGGAGCAGCCAGCCGTGGGCGCGCATCTTCTCGGCGAGCGCCGGCGGGACGTTCGCGAGGACCTTGCGGACGTCGGCGACGGGGGTCGCACCCTGCTCGGCGGGGGCGATCAGGCAGCCGAAGAGGAGGGCCCGGGGGAAGGTCAGGGTGTAGCTGTTCTCGTTGTGCATGCGGATCGACTGCGACGGCGGCAGGTCCGTGGAGGAGAAGACGTCGTCGCCGAAGCTGCTGCGCGGGGTGGCCTTCTCGCGGTACGGGGTGCGCTCGGGGACGAGCACGTCCCGGACGCGGGCGAAGTCCTCGACCGTACGCACCGGCAGGCCGCGCAGGTACAGGGCGCCGTGCACATGGAGGGCCGCGGTCAGCTCGGGCAGCCGCTCCTGGAGCCAGGCGCAGGCCTCGTCGATGTCGGCGAAGGCGGGGGCCTCGGCGGTGGCGGGCTTGCCGGGGGCGGTCCGCCAGTCGAGGACGGCGGTGGGCGCGGGGGCCGGGACGGACGGGTCGGCGGCGCGAACGGCGGTGGTGCGTACGGCGGTTCGCACGGTCGTGGTGGTCACCGGGGCTTCCTTTCGTGGGTGAGGGGAGGGCGGGGGCGCGTGGCGGTCCCGGGGGGGCGCGGTCACGCGGCGGCGAGGGCGTTCCTGACGGCCTCGCCCGCTTCCTTGGTGCCGAGGACTCCGCCCAGGTCGGGGGTGCACTGCCCCTCGCGGATGGCCGTGCCGACGGCGCGGCGGAGGGCGTCGGCCTCGGTGGCCCAGCCGAGGTGTTCGAGCATCAGGGCGGAGCTGAGGATGGCGCCGAAGGGGTTGCCGATGCCCTGGCCCGCGATGTCGGGGGCGCTGCCGTGCACGGGCTCGTAGAGGCCGAAGCCGGTGACGGGGTTGATGTTGGCGGAGGCCGCGTTGCCGAGGCCGCCGGCGAGCATCGCCGCGAGGTCGCTGAGGATGTCGCCGTACGAGTTGTTGGTGACGATGACGTCGAACTGGGAGGGGTCGGAGATGAACTTCATCGCCGCCGCGTCGACGTACAGGTGGGTGGACGTGATGTCGGGACGCTTGGCCGCGGCCTCCTGGAAGGCCCGCTGCCAGACCTGTCCGCCGTGCCGGACGGCGTTCGACTTGTCGACCATGCAGACGCCGCGCTTGGCGATGGAGTACGCGTACTCCATGATCCGCGAGACGCCCATGTGGGTGCTGACGTCGGCGTCGACGGCCATCTCGTGCTCGGTGCCGGCCCGCAGGACACCGCCGATGTCGGTGTAGAGGCCCTCGGTGTTCTCGCGGACGATGACGCAGTCGAGCTTCCGGGTCCGCTCGTCGCGCAGCGGGCTGAGGCGCTCGTCGAGCAGGGCGGCCGGGCGGTGGTTGACGAAGAGGTCGAGGTCGAAGCGGAGGCGGAGGAGGACGCCGCGGCCGTAGTCGGAGGTCTTCACGCGGGGGTCGCCGATGGCGCCGAAGAGCACGGCGTCGCCGGCCTTGACGCGCTCGAAGTCCTCGTCGGAGAGGGAGACGCCGGTACGGAGGTAGGTGTCGGCGTTGACGTGGTCGAGGACGTCGAAGCGGAGGTCGAGGCCGAGGGCGTCGATGGTCTCCAGGGCCTCCCTGGTCACCTCGGGGCCGATGCCGTCACCGGGGATGACGGTCACTGTCTTGGTCATGAGGGGTCTCACCGTTTCTTGGCTGATGGAGGGTGGTCGCCGGCCGGCGGGCGGTCGGCGGGCGGTCGGCGGTCGGCCGACGGCGGGCGGTCGTCAGGGGAGGAGGCGGGCGCGGGCCGCCGCGAGGATCTCCGGGGAGCGGTTGAAGGCCACCCGGACGTAGTTCCGGCCGCGCGCCTCGTCGGCGAAGAACGGGGTGCCGGGGGCGAGGAGGACGGAGGACTCCTCCAGGACGCGGCGGACGAAGGTCCGGCAGTCCTCGTCCGTGGCGCCGCGGATGTCGGCGAGGACGAAGCAGCCGCCCTCCGGCAGGCGGAAGGTGAGCCCCATCCGGGAGAGGATGTCCGCCGTCTCGTCGCGGGCCCGGGACAGCTCCTTCGCGGCGGTGAGGGAGGCCGCGTCGAAGAGGTCCGTGAGGCCCGCGGCCAGCTGGAGCGGGGCGCCGGCGCCGTTGGTGGTGATCTCGTGGACCCGGCGGAAGACCCGGGTGAGTTCCGGCCGGGCCCGCAGGAACCCGAGCCGCCAGCCGCTGATGGCGTGGCTCTTGGAGAGCGAGCCGACGACCACGCTGCGGTCGCGCAGCGAGGGCACGTCGGCGACCGAGAGGTGCGGCCGCCCGTCGAAGACGAGGTTCGCGTACACCTCGTCGGAGATGACCGTCACGTCCCACCGCTCGCACAGGGCGGCGATCCGCTCCAGGTCCTCCGCCGACAAGGTCTGGCCCGTCGGGTTGGCCGGGGTGTTCAGGATGATCGCCCGGGTGGCGGGACCGAAGGCGGCGGCCAGCTCGTCCGGGTCGAGCCGCCAGTCGGGGCTTCCCGGCCCCTCCGGCTCGTGGAGGGGGACGAACTTCGGCCGGGCTCCGGCCAGTTCGACGGCGCCGAGGAAGTTCTCGTAGTACGGGTCGAGGAGGACGACCTCGTCGCCCGGGTCGACCAGCGAGAACAGCGCCACGCACAGCGCCTCGGTGCCGCCGACCGTGACGGTCAGCTCGGTGTCCGGGTCGGCGGGGGTGGTGAAGGACTCGGCGATCCGGCGGCGGATGTCCGCGCCGCCGTGCGGCAGTTCGTACTGGTTGACGCCGCCGCGCAGGGCCCGTACAGCCTCCTCGACCAGCGGCTTCGGGGTCTCCGGCGCACCGGGGGTGCCCACGGCCAGGTCGATGGCGCCGCGCTCGCGGGCCAGCAGGAACAGCTCGGCGAGGTTGCCCTTGGGGATGCGCCCGGCCCGCCGGGAGACGGCCGCCCGGCCGCCCGTCGCGGCCGGCGCCGTGAGGGTCCCCGCCGGGGCGGTCGCCGTGGTGGCGCTCGGCCGGGGGGCGGTCGCCGTCGTCACGACGCCCGCCGGAGCTTCGCCGCGTCCGGGGAGGAGAAGCTGCCGCGGGTGATGCTGGTCATCCAGGCCGGCCGGCGCTCCTCGTAGGCGGCGATCACGTCGGCCTTGCGGAGGGTCACGTCGATGTCGTCGAGACCGTTGAGGAGGAGCCAGCGGGCACGGTGGTCCGCCTCGAACTCCCAGGTCCGGCCGTCGGCGGTGACGGTCAGCTCCTGGAGGTCGACGGTGATCTCGAACTCGGGGTCGGCGAGGGACAGTTCGGCCAGCTCGGCGACGACCTCCACCGGCAGGGCCACCGCGAGGAGGCCGTTCTTCAGGGCGTTGCGCAGGAAGATGTCGCCGAAGCTGGTGGCGATGACCGCACGGAAGCCCCAGTCGCGCAGCGCCCACACGGCGTGCTCGCGCGAGCTGCCCGTACCGAAGTTGTGTCCCGCGACCAGGACGCTGGCGCCCTGGTGCGCCGGCCGGTTCAGGACGAAGTCGGGCTCCTTGCGCCAGTGGCCGAACAGGGTGTCGGCGTAACCGGACTTGGTGAGGCGCTTGCAGAACTCGGCCGGGATGATCTGGTCGGTGTCGACGTCGTCCCTGCTCAGCGCCACGGCCTGGCCGGTGTGCGCCTTCATCGGCTCTCTCATGCCTGGTCCTCCTGCTCGTTCTTCGGGTCGGTCAGCTCGCTCGGGGTGGCCAGTCGCCCGACGACGGCGGTGGCGGCGGCCACCACGGGCGAGACCAGATGGGTGCGGGCGTGGGTGCCCTGCCGGCCCTCGTAGTTGCGGTTCGAGGTGGAGGCGACGCGCTGGATGCCCTGGAGGCGGTCGGCGTTGATGCCCATGCACATCGAGCAGCCGGAGAGCCGCCACTGCGCGCCGGCGTCCAGGAAGACCTGGTGCAGGCCCTCCTCCTCGGCCTGGGCGCGGACCGCCATCGAGCCGGGGACGACGAGCATCGTGATCGACGGGGCGACCTTCCGGCCGCGCAGCACGTCGGCCGCGGCCCGCAGGTCCTCGATGCGGCCGTTGGTGCAGGAGCCGAGGAAGACCGTGTTGATGTCGATGTCCCGCATCGGCACGTGCGCTTCGAGACCCATGTACTCCAGGGCCCGGCGCGCCGCCGCCTGCTCGGCGTCGCTCGCGAAGGACTCGGGGGCGGGGACCTCGGCGTCCAGCGGTACGGCCTGGCCGGGGTTGGTGCCCCAGGTGACGAAGGGCTTCAGCCCGGTGACGTCCAGCTCGACGACCCGGTCGAAGGCGGCGCCCTCGTCGGTCCGCAGCGACTCCCAGTAGGCGCGGGCCTCCTCCCACTCGGCGTCCGCGGCCGGGTCCCAGCGCTCGCGCAGGTAGTCGACCGTCTTGTCGTCCGGGGCGATGAGACCGGCGCGGGCACCGGCCTCGATGCTCATGTTGCAGACCGTCATCCGCCCCTCCATGGAGAGGTTCTCGACGGCCTTGCCGCGGTACTCGATGGCGTAGCCGTTGGCCCCGTTGGCCCCGATGTGCGCGATCAGCGCGAGGATCAGGTCCTTCGGCGTGACGTCCGCCGGCGGCTCGCCGACGAACTCGACCGACATCGTCCTCGGCCGCTGGAGGGCCAGCGTCTGGGTGGCGAGGACGTGCTCGACGTCGCTGGTACCGACGCCGAAGGCGAGGGCACCGAAGGCGCCGTGCGTGGAGGTGTGGCTGTCGCCGCACACCACGGTCATGCCCGGGCGGACGAAGCCCAGCTCCGGTGCCACGACGTGCACGATGCCCTGCCGGTCGTCGCCCAGCGAGAACAGCTCGATGCCCTGCTCCTCGCAGTTCTCGCGGAGCCGCTCCAGCTGCGCGCTGCCCATCGCGTCCTTCACGAACAGCGTGTTGGTGGGCACGTTGTGGTCTTCCAGGGCGAGCGCCAGGTCGGGTCTGCGGACCCGGCGTCCGGTGAGCTGGAGGCCGTCGAAGGCCTGCGGCGAGCTGGCCTCGTGGAGCAGGTGCAGGTCGATGTAGAGGAGGTCGGGTTCGCCCGGCGCCCGGTCGACGACGTGGTTCTCCCACACCTTCTCGATCAGGTTGCGCTCGGTGCGCTCCGGCTGCGTGATCGTGCTCATCGTGCGGCCACCGCCATCTCGGCGGTCGGGGCGGCGGCGGTGGCCGGCGCCGAGGCGCGCAGCAGACGGCCGGTGATGATCTCGCGCAGGTCGCCCAGCTCGATGCAGGTGCCGTCGGCGCGGTTGGCGATGTAGGTGTCGTAGATCTCGTCGAGCAGATCGCGCTCGACGCCCAGGCCCATCTGGTCGAACAGGTTGCGGATGACGTTGCGTCCGGAGTGCCGGCCGATGAGAATTCCGCGGTCGCGACCGAAGAGGTGCGGCTCGACGTATTCGTACGTCACCGGGTTGCGCAGCATTCCCGCCTGGTGGATTCCGGCCTGCGTGGCGAATGCGTTGTCACCGAACACGGCCTTGTTGCGCGGCGTCGACATTCCGATGATCCGGCTGAGGATCAGATAGGCGTCGTAGAGCTTCTCGGTCTGGAGACGGCTGGTCACACCCAGCAGCTCACCCTTGTAGAGAAGGACGGCGGCCAGCTCTTCGAGGGGGGTGTTTCCGGCGCGCTCACCGATTCCGGCGAGTGTCGACTGCACCTCGTCCGCGCCCGCCTCGATACCGGCGAGGGCATTGGCGAGGGAAAGTCCGAGGTCCTGGTGGCAGTGCGTGGAAAGGATGACGTCGTCGGGGATCCAGGAGCGGACCCGGGCGACCTGGGCGCCGTATTCCGACGGGATCATGCAGCCGGTGGTGTCGGCGAGCGCGACGGTCCTGGCGCCCTCCGCGACGCCCGCCTCGATCAGCGGACGCAGCATGTCGTCGGTGCCGCGGCTGGCGTCCTCGATGCCGAGCGTGATGTCGGTGAAGCCGAGCTCACGGGCGAACCGGATGCTGTCGATGATCTCGTGCAGGCCTTCGGCCCTGGTCAGACCGCGCTTGTGCTCCAGGTGGACATCGCTGCCGGTGGCCATGATCTGGACCTGGTGGTCGATGCCGCCGGCCTCGGCCGCCAGCTCGATGTCCTCGCGGACCGCACGGTTGAGGGTGGCGACCTTGGCGGTCGTGAGCGCCTCGGCGATCAGCTTGGTGGCGAGGAAGTCGCTCGGGGAGGAGCTGGGGAAGCCGGCCTCGATGGTGTCGACGCCGGTGGCCTCGATGGCGAGGGCAAGTTCCAGCTTCTGCTCCGCGTTCATCGCGTTGCCGGGGGCCTGCTCTCCGTCGCGGAGCGTCGAGTCGAATACGCGGAGCCGACGTGCCGGGGAGTTGGGGCTCGAAGTCATGATTCTGCCTCTTTCGGGAACGCCGCCATGAGACACAGGATCGGGAGATCGCACTGTGCGGCAGCGGGGGCTTGTGGCCGACGGCGGTGACTTTACGCGGCTGGGAACGCCGCCCGTCAAGCCCTTTCCGCAAAATAGAGCGTCGATAGTGGCCCGATGGAGGGGTATTGGAGAATGAGCCACAAGCGCGCATTTCCCTATGCATCGAGTGGCGAATCAAGGAGTGATTTTAATGGGCGAATTCTCTTCCGAGGCACGCCTTCTTTCTCGAATGCGGCGTGCGGGTGCTGCGGTACGGATCGGGCGCCGTGCGGAGGGGGTGCGGGAGGTTCCGCTGTCCTTCGCGCAGCAGCGCCTCTGGTTCCTCGACCAGCTGGACCCCGGGAGCGCGGAGTACGTGGTGCCGACGGCGTTCCGCGTGCGCGGCCCGCTGGACCCGGCGGCGCTGAGCACCGCCCTCGACGCCCTGGTGGTCCGCCACGAGGTGCTGCGGACCCGGTTCGCCACGGGCGCGGACGGCGACCCGGTGCAGATCGTGGAGGAGCCCTGGCATGTGGCCGTCGAGCAGCTGGACCTGGGCAGGGCCCCCGACCCCGAGGAGGCCGGCCGGGCGATCGTCGAGTCCTTCGGACACCGCCCGTTCGATCTGACCGAGGGCCGGCTGCTGCGGGCGATGACGGTCCGCCTGGGCGAGGACGACCACCTCCTCGCCCTCGCGATGCACCACATCGTCGTCGACGGCTGGTCGATGGGCGTCCTGGTGGAGGAGCTGCGCCGCCTCTACACCGGGAACTCACCCCTCGAAGAACTCCCCATCCAGTACGCGGACTTCGCGCTCTGGCAGCAGAAGCAGCTGTCGGGCGACGCCCTCGGCAAGCACCTGGACTACTGGCGGACCCAGCTGGCCGGCCTGGAGACCCTCGAACTCCCCACGGACCGCCCCCGCCCCCGTATCCGCTCCGGCGCCGGAGACACCCANCTGGACTACTGGCGGACCCAGCTGGCCGGCCTGGAGACCCTCGAACTCCCCACGGACCGCCCCCGCCCCCGTATCCGCTCCGGCGCCGGAGACACCCACGCCTTCACCGTCCCCGCCGACACCACCACCGCCCTGCGCGAACTCGCCGCGAAGAACAACGCCTCCCTCTTCATGACCGGCCTCGCCGTCTTCCAGCTCGTCCTGGCCCGCTGGAGCGGACAGAACGACATCACCGTCGGCGTCCCCATCGCCGGACGCAACCGCACCGAACTCGAAGACCTCGTCGGCTTCTTCGTCAACACCCTCGTCATGCGCACCGACATCACCACCGACACCCCCTTCACCACCCTCCTCAACGAAGTCCGCCAGACCACCCTCGACGCCTACGCCCACCAGGACCTCCCCTTCGAACGCCTCGTCGANATCACCACCGACACCCCCTTCACCACCCTCCTCAACGAAGTCCGCCAGACCACCCTCGACGCCTACGCCCACCAGGACCTCCCCTTCGAACGCCTCGTCGAGGACCTCACCCCCGACCGCGACCTCAGCCGCAACCCGCTGGTGCAGGTGGGCTTCAGCGTGGAGGGCGGGTCCTCGGACCCGTGGGAGATCCCCGGTCTGACCATGCGGCCGGTCCCGGTGAGTTCGAAGGTGTCGAAGGTCGACGTCTCCGTCTTCCTGACGGAGGAGGCGGACGGCACCCTGTCCGGAGAGGCGACCTTCGCGACGGAGCTGTTCGACACGGCGACGATCGAGCGGCTGACCGGCCACTTCCTCACCGCCCTCGCCGACGTCTGCGACCACCCCGACCGCCCCGCCGGCGACATNGCCACTTCCTCACCGCCCTCGCCGACGTCTGCGACCACCCCGACCGCCCCGCCGGCGACATCCAGCTCCTCACCCCGGCCGAACAGACCCAGATCCTGCACGAGTTCAACGACACCACCGTCGACTACGCCGACGAGACCACCGTCCACCGCCTCTTCGAGGAGCGGGCCGCGCTCGCCCCCGAGGCGCTCGCCGTCGTCCACGGCGACAGCTCGTACACGTACCGGGAGCTGAACGAGCGGGCCAACCGCCTCGCCCACCACCTCATCGAGCAGGGCGTCACCACCGACACCCTCGTCGGGATCTCCCTCGGCCGCGGCATCGACATGATCACCGCACTCCTCGCGGTCCTCAAGGCCGGCGGCGCCTACGTCCCGCTGGACCCCGACAACCCGCCCAGCCGTCTCGCCTTCATGCTGGAGGAGACCCGGGCGCCGCTCGTCCTCACCCACGCGGACCTCGCCCCGCGCCTGGAGCACACCCCGACGCCCCTCGTCCTCCTGGACCGGCTCCCCCTCGACGGCCGGCCCACGGACAACCCCGTCACCCCCACCGGCGCCCGGGACCTCGCCTATCTGATCTACACCTCCGGCTCCACCGGCACCCCGAAGGGCGTGCAGATCGAGCACCGCTCCCTCTGCCGGCTGATCTCCAACAACTGGTTCCACACGATCACGGCCGACGACGTCGTCTCCCAGATCCTCAACTTCGCCTGGGACTCCTTCGCCCTCGAATGCTGGCCGGTGCTCACCTCCGGCGCCACGATGGCGATCCTGGACCCGAAGGTCCTCGCGGGCAGCGAGCCCTTCGCGGAGGCGCTGGTGCGCCACTCCGTGACGACCGCGCTCATCCCGACGCCGCTCTTCAACCAGTACCTCGTGGAGCGCCCGGACCTGCTGAAGGACCTGAAGTCCGTCTTCTACGGGGGCGAGGCCGGCGACCGTTCGATCGCGGACGCCCTGCTGTCGGGGCCGTACGCCCCGGGGCGGCTCGCGCACCTCTACGGGCCGACCGAGGCGGGCGTCGTCGCGACCGGCTTCGTGGTGGACGAGAACCGGCCGGGCACGACCTCCATGCCGATCGGCTCACCGGTGGCCAACACCCAGGTCCTGGTCGTGGACCGGCACGGCGGTCTCGCTCCCGTCGGCGTCCCCGGCGAGCTGTGGATCACCGGTCCCGGTCTGGCCCGCGGCTACCTCGACCGCCCGGAGCTCACCGCCGACCGCTTCACCACCACCCACCACACCCCCGAGCCGACCCGCGCCTACCGCACCGGCGACCTCGTCCGCTGGCTCCCCGACGGCGCGATCGAGTTCCTGGGGCGGATCGACAACCAGGTCAAGATCCGGGGTCTCCGCATCGAGCTGGGCGAGATCGAGGCCACCCTCACCGCCCACCCCCACATCAACCTGACCACCGTCATCGTCCGGGAGGACACCCCGGGCGACAAGCGGCTGACCGCCTACTACACGACCCCCACGGACACCCCGCACACCACCAACGACCTCCGCACCCACTGCCGCACGCATCTCCCCGACTACATGGTCCCCAACTACTTCGTCCACCTCTCCAAGCTCCCCACCACCCCCAACGGCAAGGTCGACCGCCGCGCCCTCCCCGCCCCCACCGTCACCGCCGACACCACCGGCCACACGGCACCGCGCACCCCCACCGAAGCCACGATCACCGCCATCTGGGCCGAGACCCTCGACACCCCGCTCGGCGTCCACGACAACTTCTTCGACCTCGGCGGACACTCCCTCCTCGCCACCAAGGCCGCCAACCGGATCGGCCAGGCGCTCGGCGTCGAGGTCTCCGTCCGCCGGCTCTTCAGCCACCCGACCGTGGCCGAGCTGGCCGCGAGCCTCGCGGAGTGCGCGGAGCTGACCGCCGACCCGATCACCCGCCGTGCGGAGGGGGTGCGGGAGGTTCCGCTGTCCTTCGCGCAGCAGCGCCTCTGGTTCCTCGACGAACTGGACCCGGGGAGCGCGGAGTACGTGGTGCCGACGGCGTTCCGTGTACGCGGCCCGCTGGACCCGGCGGCGCTGAACTCGGCGCTCGACGCCCTGGTGGTCCGCCACGAGGTGCTGCGGACCCGGTTCGCCACGGGTGCGGACGGCGACCCGGTGCAGGTGATCGACGCGCCCTGGCACGTCGAGATCGAGCACGTCGACCTCACCGGGGCCCCGGAAGCCGGGGCTCCCGAGGCCCTCGACGCCGGCCGCGCCGTCGTCGAGTCCTTCGGCGAGCGCCCCTTCGACCTCTCCGCCGGACGCCTGCTGCGGGCGATGACGGTCCGCCTCGGTGAGGACGACCACCTCCTCGCCCTCGCGATGCACCACATCGTCGTCGACGGCTGGTCGATGGGCGTCCTGGTGGAGGAGCTGCGACAGCTCTACGCGGGCACCTCACTGACCGAACTGCCGCTCCAGTACGGGGACTTCGCAATCTGGCAGCAGAAGCAGCTGGCCGGTGACGGGCTGGACGGACATCTGGACTACTGGCGGACCCAGCTGGCCGGCCTGGAGACCCTCGAACTCCCCACGGACCGCCCCCGCCCCCGTATCCGCTCCGGCGCCGGAGACACCCACGCCACATCACCACCGACACCCCCTTCACCACCCTCCTCAACGAAGTCCGCCAGACCACCCTCGACGCCTACGCCCACCAGGACCTCCCCTTCGAACGCCTCGTCGAAGACCTCACCCCCGACCGCGACCTCAGCCGCAACCCGCTGATCCAGTCGATGTTCGCCCTGCAGAACCTGCCGGTGCAGGACTGGAGCCTGCCGGGGACGACGGTCGAGCTGCTGCAGACCTCGGGGCGGACCTCGAAGTTCGACGTCTCCGTCTTCCTGACCGAGGAGTCGGACGGCACCCTCTCGGGCGAGGCGACCTTCGCCACCGAGCTGTTCGACACGGCGACGATCGAGCGGCTGACCGGCCACTTCCTCACCGCCCTCGCCGACGTCTGCGACCACCCCGACCGCCCCGCCGGCGACATCCACCGGCCACTTCCTCACCGCCCTCGCCGACGTCTGCGACCACCCCGACCGCCCCGCCGGCGACATCCAGCTCCTCACCCCGGCCGAACAGACCCAGATCCTGGACGACTTCAACGACACCACCGTCGGCTACCTCGACGACACCACCGTCCACCGCCTCTTCGAGCGGCAGGCCGCGCTGACCCCGGACGCGCTCGCCGTCGTCCACCACGACGCGACCCTCACCTACCGCGAACTGAACGAGCGGGCCAACCGCCTCGCCCACCACCTCATCGAGCAGGGCGTCACCACCGACACCCTCGTCGCGCTCTGCCTCGACCGCGGAACCGACATGATCACCGCACTCCTCGCGGTCCTCAAGGCCGGCGGCGCCTACGTCCCGCTGGACCCCGACACCCCGGCCTCCCGGCTGGCCTTCATGCTGGAGGAGAGCGCGACCCCGCTCGTCCTCACCCACTCGGGGCTCACCGGCCGCCTCGACCACACCCCCACCCCGCTGCTGGCGCTCGACCGGTTCGACTTCGCCGCGTTCCCCGCGCACGACCCGGTCACCCCGACCGGGCCCCGGGACCTCGCGTACGTCATCTACACCTCCGGTTCCACGGGCACCCCGAAGGGCGTGCAGATCGAGCACCGCTCCGTCTGCCGGCTGCTGATCAACAACTGGTTCAACACGATCGGCGCCGAGGACGTCGTCTCGCAGACGTGCAACTACTGCTTCGACGTCTTCACGTACGAGTGCTGGGGCGCCCTCATCACGGGTGCGGCGCTCGCCGTCGTGGACAAGGAGGAGCTGTCCGACTCCGACGCGCTCGCCGCCGCGTTCCGCCGGGACCGGGTGACGGTCGCCTGGCTGACGGCCCCGCTGTTCAACCAGCACGTCTCCGAGCGGCCGGACCTGGTGGCCGGGATGAAGACCGTGATGTACGGCGGTGAGGCCGTGGACCGCGCGGTCGCCGACGCCCTGATGTCGGGACCGTACGCCCCCGGCACCCTGATCAACGGATACGGGCCCACCGAGGCGACCGTCTTCGCGACCTGCTTCGTGGTGGACGAGAACCGGCCGGACATGACGACCATGCCGATCGGCCGGCCGATCTCCAACACCGGCAACCTGGTCGTGGACCGGCACGGCGGTCTCGCTCCCGTCGGCGTCCCCGGCGAACTGTGGATCACCGGTCCCGGTCTCGCCCGCGGCTACCTCAACCGTCCCGAACTCACCGCCGACCGCTTCACCACCACCCACCACACCCCCGAGCCCACCCGCGCCTACCGCACCGGCGACCTCGTCCGCTGGCTCCCCGACGGGACCATCGAGTACCTGGGGCGGATCGACAACCAGGTCAAGATCCGGGGCCTCCGCATCGAACTCGGAGAGATCGAGGCCACCCTCACCACCCACCCCCACATCAACCTGACCACCGTCATCGTCCGGGAGGACACCCCCGGCGACAAGCGGCTCACCGCCTACTACACGACCCCCGCCAACACCCCCCTCGGCTCGGGCGATCTGCGTGCGCACTGCCGCACCCACCTCCCCGACTACATGGTCCCCAACCACTTCGTCCACCTCGCCAAACTCCCCACCACCCCCAACGGCAAGGTCGACCGCCGCGCCCTCCCCGCCCCCACCCTCACCACCCCCGGCAACACCAGCCACACCCCGCCCCGCACCCCCACCGAAACCACCATCACCACCGTCTGGGCCGAGACCCTCAACACCCCCCTCGGCATCCACGACAACTTCTTCGACCTCGGCGGACACTCCCTCCTCGCCACCAAGGCCGCCAAGCGCCTGCGGAACGCCGGCCTGGACGTCACGGTCCGGCAGATCATGCAGTGGCAGACCGCCGCCGAACTGGCCGCCGCCCTCGGATCCGACGCCTCCGGGCACCCGGTCACCGACGGCTCCGACCCCCTCGTCTACAAGCTGTCGGCCGGCGATGCCGACCCCACGCTCCCTGCCGTCTTCTGCGTCCACGCCAGCGGCGGCACCCCGAACGCCTACGGACAGCTCGCCCGGCTGCTGCGCGCCGACTGCACCACGTACGGCATCCAGGCCGTCGGCATGGACCGCTCCGAAATGCCGCTGCGGGACATCCGGGCCATCGGCGAGCGGTACTGGGAGGCCATCAAGTCCGTCCAGCCCGAGGGGCCCTACCACCTCCTCGGCTGGTCGCTGGGCGGTGTCGTCGCCCACGAGATCGCCCGCCAGGGCGCGGCCGAGACCGCCACGGTCTTCCTGGTCGAACCGCCCGTCCACGGCCCGCGCCTGGAGCGGCGGCTGCGGCCCGGCGTCGAGCTGTACGGCCGGGCGGCGGAGCTGTGGGCCCGCGGCCAGGACGCCGACCCGGAGACCCGGGCGGCACTGGAGGCCGAACTCCGCTCCTTCACCGGCCCCTTGGAGGTGCCCGCGGACTCCGTCGGGCTCGACGAGTGGCTTCCGTACGAGACCCTCGGTCTGCTCCTCGACGCCCTCCTCGGCCACCGGCCCGAGGTGTCGGCCGCCCCGGCGGTGCTGTTCGTGAGCGACGAGGTCGCCTTCAGCCAGGAGGGCTCCGTCGCGAACGAGCGCGACCTCGCCGAGTACCTCGGCCACTGGCAGGCGCTCCACACCACCGCACCGGTGGTGGAACGGACGCCCGGCGACCACGGGGCGATGATGACGGAGCTGCCCGCCATCGAGAAGGTCGCGAAGGTGCTCCGCACCTTCCTCACTCCGTCCCCGAACCCTCAGAACGTGAACGAGCAGGTGGGCTGAACATGCTGAACGTCATCGCGGAAGCACTGGAGAGCGTCCACGGACGCAGCGCCGTCGGGCTCAACGCCCGCCTGGAATCGCTCCTCGACAACGAGTGGGTGCTCCTGGCGGAGCGCAGGACGGACGAGGACGGCCGGATCGACGAGTGGGGCCACGCGGGCGGACACCGGGGGCTCTACCGGATCGTCTTCGACGTCGACCGGTACTTCGCGGGCCTCGGGCTGACCCCCGGGTACCCCGAGGTGACGACCACGTTCCGCGCCTCCGAGGAGGGGGCGGGACACCGGGTGACGCTCACCTTCTCGCCCCACCGGTACGCCGCCGTCCTGAGCCCGACGTGACCGCCACGACCGTCGGGCCGGCCCGCGCGGGCCGGCCCGGCACCGGCTCAGCCCGCCGTGGCCACCGCGTCCCGGTCCGTCGTCTCCGCGAGGCGGGCGAGCACGCGGCCCGCCGCCTCGGGGGCCATCGTGGCCGTCAGCTCCCGTACGTCGGCCAGGGCCCGGCCCGCGGCCTCCGGGTCGCCGGCCGCCAGGTGGGCGGCGCGCAGCAGGACCAGCGCGCCGGCCTCCTGGGCGGGGGTCTCCATCTGCCGGAAGAGCGGCAGCGCCCGCGTCAGGCGGGCCACGGCCCGGCCCGGCTCCCCGGTGGCGAGCTCCAGCTCGCCGAGGGTGACCAGGGTCCGGCCCATGACGAGGCGTTCGTCGGAGGACTCGGCGAGGACGAGGGCGCGGTGCAGCGCTTCGGCGGCCTCGGCGGTCTCGCCGCGGCGGAACCGGGCGGAGCCGATGCCGTGCAGGGCGTAGGCCTCGCCGGTGTGGTCGCCGATGAGCCTGACCACGTCGTGGACCTGGGTGAAGGTCTCCAGGGCCTCGTCGTACGCGCCGCGCTCCAGATGGGTCTGGCCCATCCGGTGCAGGACCTGGGCCTCGACGCGGCGGCCGCGGCCCTCCCGGCTGAGCCGGAGGGCTTCGTCGAGGAGGGGCCCGGCGGCGTCCTCGTCGCCGTTGCCCAGTCTGAGCTGGGCGAGGTTGTGCAGGACGTACGCGACGGCGACGGTGCCGTCGCTCTCGCGGAAGACCCGGAGGGCCGCCTCGTAGTGGGCGGTCGCCTCGTCGGCACGGCCGTGCAGCCGGGCCAGGTAGCCCAGGCCGCGGGCGGCGAGGGCGGAGCCGAGGGCGTCGCCGATGCCGTCGAAGATCTCGGCGGAGCGCCGGAAGTGGGTCTCGGCGGCGGCGAAGTTCTGCTTCGTGACGGCGAGCGAACCGAGGGACTGGAGCGTGGCGGCCTGGCCGAGCTGGTCCCCGCCCTTGCGGGCGGCGGCGAGGGCGACCTCGTGGGTGTCGCGCCAGTCGTCGAGCCGTACGTGGGTCTCCAGGAACGTCACCGCGGTGACGGCGAGGCCCCAGCAGTGCGCGGTGAGCCCCATCATGGCGGCCTGCCGGACGCTGGGGAGCAGCATCTGGCGTTCCCGGGAGAACCACTGGAGGGGCTCGGCCAGGATGCGGTCCACGGTCCGGTCGGGCAGCGGGTGGAGGGGCACGTCGTGGCTGCGGATCAGGACGTCCTGCCCGTACTCGCGGTGCCGTGCCTCGGTCATCAGGAAGAGGAAGCAGCCGAGCACCCGGGTCAGGGCGGCCTCGCGGGCCTCCACGGTCTCCTCGTCGGCGAGCCGCTCGCGGGCGAAGACCCGGATGAGGTTGTGCAGTTGGTACTGGGAGTGCCGGCCGGTCGCGGTCCCCGCGGTGTCCACGAGCTGGGCGTCGGAGAGTTCGTCGATCAGGTCCCGTACGGGCGCCTCGGGAAGGTCGAGCAGCGCCATGCCGGTCCACGGGGAGAACGGGCCCTCCTCGACGACGGCGAGCCGGCGGAAGAGCCGCCGGGCGTCCTCGCTGACGCTGTCGTACGTGAGGGAGAGGCTGGCCCGGATGCCGACGTCCGCGTAGTTCAGCTCGTCGAGCCTGCGGGTCTCGTCCTCCAGGCGCTCGACCAGCTCCGCGACCTCCCAGTGGGGGCGGGCGGCGAGCCGGGCGCCCGCGATGCGCAGGGCGAGCGGGAGGTGGCCGCAGAGTTCGGCCAGGTCGGCGGTGGCCTCGGGTTCGGCCTCGACGCGTTCGGCGCCGGTGATCCGGCCGAGGAGTTCGGCGGACTGCGCGGGGCCGAAGGTGGTGACGTCGACGCGGACGGCTCCGGCGAGGCTGCCGATGTGACGGCGGCTGGTGACGATCACCGCCGAGGTGGGCTTGCCCGGCAGGAGCGGCTTGATCTGGCTCTCGCCCGCGACGTTGTCGAGGACGATCAGCATGCGGCGCTCGGCGAGCAGCGCCCGGTACATCTCGGCCCGTTCCTCCAGGCCGTCGGGGATGGCGGTGCCGCTGACGCCGAGGGCGCGGAGGAAGCGTTCGAGGATCTGGGCGGGGCCGACCATGTCGGGGGCGCCGCCGTGCAGGTCCGCGAAGAGCTGTCCGCCGGGGAACTCGGCGGCGACCTCGTGGGCGACGTGGACGGCCATGGCGGTCTTGCCGACGCCCGCCTTGCCGACGATGGAGACGATGGGCACGGCCAGCCGGGACTGGTCGTGGGAGGAGAGGAGCAGTCGTTCCCTGATGCCGGCGACCAGGTCGTCGCGGCCGGTGAAGTCGGCGATGTCGGCGGGGAGCATCTCCGGGACGGGCGCGGCGGGAGCGGCGGCGGGGGCGACGGCCGGGGCTTCGGGGGCGGCGGCCTTGCGGGTGCCGGGGAGGTCGAGCCGGGGGTCCGTGGCGAGGATGGAGTGTTCGAGGCGTTTGAGGCGCGGGTCGGGTTCGACGCCGAGCTCGTCGATCATCCACTGGCGGGTGTCGCGGTAGACCTGGAGGGCCTCGGCCTGCCGGCCGGAGCGGTAGAGCGCCAGCATGAGCTGTCCGCGCAGCCGCTCGCGGAGCGGGAACTCGTCCACGAGGCCGAGGAGTTCGCCGACGAGCGCGCTGTGCTTGCCGAGCGCGAGCTCCAGCTGGATGCACTCCTCGGCGGCGGCGGTCCGCTGTTCGGTGAGCTTGCCGGCGCCGGAGCGGACGACCTCGCTGTACATCCCTTCGAGGGCGACCCCGCGCCAGAGGCCGAGCGCCTGGCGGTACGTGGCGGCCGCCTCCTCCCGCTGCCCCGCGTCGCGGAGCTTGCGCGCCCTGCCGACGAGTCCACGGAAGTGGAGGGCGTCGAGGTTCTCGTCCCCGGCGCGGACCATGTAGCCCTGCGGGTGGGTGGTGATGACGTCGGAGACCCCGTGGTTGCCGAAGAGGCGGCGGAGGGCGGAGACGCTGATCTGGAGCTGGGCGCGGGCGGTGGCCGGCGGGGCCTCCTCGTAGACGGCCCGGACGAGCCGGTCGACGCCGACGACGCGGTTGGCGTCGAGGAGGAGTGTGGCCAGCACGGTCTGCTGGCGGATGCCGCCGAGGTTGAGCGGAGTGGAATCGACGGTCGCTTCGAGTGGGCTGAGAACGCGGTACTCGACTCTTGGTCCTGGTCCGGATTGCACCACGGTTCTCGACTCCCCCCCAGGAATTCGCGCAGGCCACGGGGAACTCTAGAGATGTGCACGTCAATGGGTCAACAGACATCGGCCAAGGTGAGCAGGTGTGGCCGGATCCCGCCGCACTCCCATGTCCGGATGCGTCGGAAGCGGTTCCGAGCTATTGACAGACTCCTATCGAGAGAACACTCTCATTACATGCAGCAGCCGACCGAATCCCCTGGGCGAGCACCTCGCCGCCTCACCGACCCCGCCTCCATGCGGGCGCTCTCCCACCCCGTCCGGCTCGCCCTCATCGAGGTCCTCACGCTCCGGGGAGCCCTGACGGCGACCCAGGCCGGCGAGCTGATCGACGAGACCCCCACCACCTGCTCCTTCCACCTCCGCCAGCTCGCCAAGTACGGCTTCGTGGAGGAGGCGGGCCCCATGCCCGGCCGCTCGCGCCCCTGGCGCATCACCCGGCTCGGCTGGTCCCTGGAGAACGAGGCCCCCGACGGCACCACCGAGGCCAGGGAACACGCGGTGGCGGCCCGGCACCTCGGCGACATGACCCTGGAACGCCAGCTGGACCGGCACCGCTCGCACGACCACGGAGCCGAGCGGGCCCACACGGTCTGGTGGGTCACCCCGGACGAGGCGGCCGAACTCCGCGCAGACATCGACGAGTTGGTCATGCGCTACCGGGACCGCCTGCAGGACCCGGCCGCGCGGCCGCCGGAGGCGGAGGCGGTCGAGGTGGTCGTCCTGACCCACCCGTTCGCCTGAGACGCGGCACGAAGCAAAACCGGCCGGACCGCCGGACACCGATCGACACCGGACACCACACCGACGAACGAGGGGGAACCATGACCGCGGAGGCGGCGACCGCAGCGAAGCCGGCGGAGCTCGACGACTCGAAGCCCTTGCGCAAGAACAGGGACTTCACACTGCTGTGGAGCGGCCAGACCGTCTCCCAGCTCGGCACCGCCGTCTCCGTCCTCGCGTTCCCCCTGCTCGTCCTGGCCCTGAACGGCTCCGCCGTGCAGGCCGGCGCCCTCGGCACCCTCCAGGCGGTCATCCGGGTCACCTTCCAGCTGCCGGCCGGCGCGTTCGCCGACCGCTGGAACAGGAAGCGCGTCATGCAGGTCTGCGACGCGGGCCGGGCGGTCCTCTTCGCGGCCCTCGCCACGGCGATCCTGCTCGACCGCGCACCCCTCGCGGTGATCTTCGCGGTCGCCGGGGCCGCCGCGGTCCTGGACGTCCTGTTCGGCGCGGCCGAGACGTCGATCGTCAGCCAGCTCGTCCCCCGCTCGCAGCTCCCGGAGGCCTTCGCGAGCAACGAGGCCCGCTCGTACGGCGCCTCCCTGGCCGGTCCGCCGCTGGGCGGCTTCCTGTACGCGCTCGGCCGCTCGGTCCCGTTCCTCTTCGACGCCCTCAGCTACCTGCTCTCGTTCCTCGCGGTCTCCTTCATCCGCAGGCCCGCCGACCCCCAGCGGGAGCAGGCGGAGGGTTCCGCGAAGACGTCGCTGCGGCACGACATGCTGGAGGGCCTGCGGCACGTCGTCGCGAGCCCCTTCCTGCGGGCGGTCATCCTGATGGCGGCGCCGGTCAACTTCGCCCTCACGGGCGCCCAGTTCGCCGCCGTCCTGACCCTCACCGAATCCGGCCACAGCCCGCGGGCGCTCGGCATCGCCCAGGGCTGCATCGCGATCGGCGGCCTCCTCGGCGCCCTCTTCGCGGCCCGCATCCAGCGGCTGCTGCCCTTCCACCGGCTGCTGCTGACGGCCCTGGCGGCCCTGGTGGTCCTGCTCGCGGCGAGCACCGTCCTCAACGGCAGCCTGGCGATGGTCGCCCCGCTGGCGGTGGGCCTGTTCCTGGCCCCCGCGGTCAACTCGCTCCTCTTCGGCCGGATCGCCGCGACCACCCCGGCCCACATCCAGGGCCGTGTCATCAGCGTCGTCGCCCTGTCGGCCACGGCGGCGGCGTCCCTGGCCCCGATCGTCGTCGGCGTGGTGGTGGAACACCGCGGCGGCACGGCGGCCATGGCGGCGGTGCTGACCGCCGCGGTCCTCTCCCTCGCGGCGGCCACCCTGACCCGCGGAACCCTCCGGGAGTCCGCGCCGGCCGAGACGCCTTCGGTCTAGGGAAGTTGGGCGGCGAGGGCCTCGGCGAGGGCGCCGGTCCGCCGCGTGCGGTCCGGGGAGCCGGCTCCCGCCTCCCCGAGGCCGACGAGCAGGGAGGCGTCCCCGTCGCCGTCGAGCTTCAGCCGTACGGCGGCGACGTTTCCGCTGCCGGTGACGACCGCCTTCCCGGCCCCGGCGTCACCCGCCTTCTTCAGATAGGCGACCAGCTCGTCGACGGACGACCCGGACAGCCTCTGGACCACGGGGGCGAGCGGGGCGAGCGCCTGCGGCTTCCCGGTGGCGACGGTGTGCACCTCCACGTCGTCCTTCCCGATGTGGAAGGTGCAGCTCACCAGGACGCCCGGGTTCTCGGCCAGCGGCTCCCCGGGCTTCGCCCGCTTCCCGCCCTCGGCCGTGGCGACGGGATCGCCGTCCGCCTTCACCGGCCCGGGCCCGACCTCCCCTTCGAGGCCCGCCTTCTTCGCCGCCGCCGCCAGGTCGTACGGCAGCGGGCAGGTGCTCGCCCCGCCGTCGGGCACCTTGTCGGCGGTGCCGGTCAGCCCGCCGAGGCTCAGCGGCGCGGCCGCACCGCCGCCGCTGCCGCCGCCGGTGTCGCTCTGGCAGCCGGTCACCAGGGCCGCCGCCGTCAGGGCCGCCGCGATCAGCAGCCCCTGTCGCCGGTACCGGCCGGGGCGGTGGGCTCGTACGTGTGTCACGTGTCGTGTCCTCAGGAGGTCGGGGCGGAGCAGCCGAGCCGCTTGCCTGCGGCTTCGACGAAGTCGTCGAAGAGATCCTGCCTACGGGGGGTGCCGGGCGCGTCGGCGGCGTCCTGGTAGCTCCGGCCGAACTCCATGGAGAAGTACGTCGGAACACCCGCGCAGTCGGCGACCACGTGCCGGGTGTCGAAGCCCGAGACCGGGCGCCCGGCCACCGGGGGCTGCGTGGTGAACCCGGTCGAGGCGCGGATGCCCTCGACGATCCGGGGCTCCCGCGTCACGGCGTAGGTGGCGTACCCCTCCACCTCACAGGCCCAGGTGGGGCGGCCGCTCTCCCCCGGCGCACCGGTCACGGTCTCCTTCACCGCCCCGCTCCCGGTCCCGGCGCCCGTTCCCGGAGTCCGTCCGCCCGGTCCCGGGAATCCGAGCCCCTCGATCCCGCACACCGCTCCGTCCCGGACCGGCCGGGGCGCCGGGGCCGCCGGCAGCGCGGCGGGCGCGACGAGCGGCCCCCCGGTGAGGCATCCGGCCCGTTCCGCCGCCCTGGTGGCCACGTCGGTCAGGAGCCGGGCGAACTCCACCGGGCCGGAGCCCTCGGGCGCGTACCCCTCGACGACGGCCGGCCCGGCCTGCGTCGTACAGCGGGCGGGCAGCAGGACCCAGCCGTGGTCCGCGCCGATCCCGCCGACCGCGCCCCCGGCGCCGCCGGAGAAGAACGACGCGGTGGCCGGGTTCGGCCAGCGGCCGTCGTCGGTGAACGGGAAGTCGCCGCGCTCGCGGGCGGCCGAGACGCGGATGCGCCCGGTGTCCGTGCCCGGCAGGAACGACGAGCTCTCGACGGTGCAGTCGAAGGAGAGGCGGTCGCCCGGCCGCTCGTCCAGGCCGTCGCGGTCGGAGACCCGGCCGGAGGACGGGAAGACGGCGTCGGCCGCGTCGGTGGACACCAGGCCCCCGCACACCGTGTCGCCCGCGAAGAGGTCGGTGTTCAGCCAGAGGTGCGCGCCCACCGCGAGGACACCGACCGCCACGACGGGTGCGAGGACCTTCCGTCCGAGGGCCGCCCGGCCGCTTCCTTCCGCCATGTCACTTCCTCGTTCGCAGGGCCGAGTAGGCGTCCTCGCGGCCGGTGATGAAGCTCTGCTCCGCCTCGCCCCTGGCGTGCGCGTGCGCCTCGGTGCCCTGGACGCCGCGGCTGCCGCCCCAGGCGTCGATGAGCGCGTTCGTGCCGCCGACACCGGCGGAGGTCGCGGTGCTGTCCTTGGACCTGGCCACGTCCTCCGCCGCGGACGCCACGTCCTTGGAGTACTCGTACGTGGCCGCGTCGACCATGCGCTGGATCGGGTCGCCCACCACCGGGATCTGGGTGAAGAGACCACCGACACCGTGGTACGTGTAGCGCATGGCGTCGTTGAGGTTGCCGATCTTGGTGTCGCGGTCGTCGAGGATCATGTCCGATCCGATCGCGGTCATCGCCCCGTACACCTCACCGACGTCACGGGCCTTGTTGTCCCAGTCGCCGACGACGTTGTTCTGCTGGCCGTCGGCGGCGTCCCGCGCGGTGGCCAGGTACTCCGCCGAGTAGAGCTTCTCGTTCTCGTACAGCATGTCGTAGACGAGGACGGGCTCGCCGCCGGGAGTCGTCCCGTACGCGGCGTCGGACACCCCGCGCATCACCCGGAGCAGGCTGTGCTTGCTGTTGGTGATGCTGGAGTCCTCGCCGTTCGCGTTGATCCCGGAGCCGCCCTCGGGGCTGGACTTCTCGGTGCCGCTGAGGATGGCGTGGGTGTCCATGGTGTAGTCGGCGAGCGCGCGCCCCAGCGGGACCTTCAGGTTCTGCTCGATCGCGTCGCCCTTGCCGCCCTTGTCCAGGACGTTGATGGTCTCCTGCATCACCCGGGCCTGGGACTCCGAGTGCTGGTCGAAGGCGGCGCCGGGCGCGCCGGGCTCCCGCCCCGTGGTCGCCGCTTCGAGGGCCGCGCCGAGGCCGATCCGGCTGGTGTAGTCGTCGAAGGTGGTGACCCCGTACCCGGTGATGACGTTGTCGGGCCAGTCGCGGGAGCCGTCGCCGCTGCCGAGCAGGTACGACAGGTGGTCGTTGCCGACGTGGTCACCGGCCGGCCCGTTGCCCTGCGGGTCGAAGAACGCGGTCGCGGCGTCCGGGTTCTTGCTCATCACGCCGAGGAGGCCGTCGATCGGGTCGCTCTCGATGCCCCGGTCCTCCCAGCCGCCGCCCCACTTGGTGAAGATGCCCTCGTGCTCCTTCTCGGCGGCGATCAGGTCGTCGCCGAGCTGGTAGAGGAACTGGTCGTCGAAGTCGGTGTCGGCGTGCTGCATCATGCTGACGAACGACTGGTAGCCGTGCAGCGGCTGGGTGTTGGAGCCGTAGTTCTTGACGCCGTTCTTGTCGAGGCTCTCGGTCCAGTCCTTGTAGAACTTGCCGTCCGGGCTGTTCAGCCACTCGTTGAACTTCTTCGACCCCGGCGGCATGTCGGAGACCTTCCCCGGCACCTGGGTCGCTCCGGCCACCGTGTTGGCCAGACCCCGTTCCAGGTCCTGGTGGTCCTTGGTGTTCAGCTTGTTGGAGAGCTTGATGGTCCCGTCGGTGCCGAGCCCGGCCAGGAAGGTCTGGCTGAACTCCTTGTTTCCGGCGTTGTCGCGGAAGGAGCGGTTCAGTTCGGCGTAGTCGGCGGCGGACACCTTCTCGCCGCTGTTGATGCGGGTGGCGATGTCCTGGGCCTTCTGGGCCTCGTAGAGCTCGATGTCACCGACGGCGGCGCCGTTGAAGCCGTACCGCTGGTTCGGCAGGCCGGGGATGACGCCCTTGTTCCCGCCGGCCGCCTGGACGAGGGCCAGCTTCGCGCCCTGGTCGGCGTCGTCGACGGCCTTCACGGCGGCGTCGATCCGCCGCGTCCACTCCTCCGACGCGCTGTGGCGCTTGCGCTGGAACTCGGGGTAGTCGGGATCGTTGCGGGAGGTCTTGTACTTGCTGGAGTCCCAGGTCGCCTTCCCCTGGCCGTCGACGATCATCTCGTCCGCCTGGGCCTGGGTGACGACGTCCTTGACGGCCTTGACCAGCGTCACGAACTGGGTGTGCGCGTCCCGGAGCAGCGAGGCGATGGCCTTGGCCTCGACCTGGGCGGCGGCGTACTGCTGACGGGTCCCGGAGAACTGCCCGGAGGCGGAGTTCGCACTGAACCCGAGCCAGATGCCGTCCTCGGCGACGGACTGCACCGAATCCTTGTAGTCGGTCTCCAGCGTGTGGAAGCTCGTCGCCATCTCGTCCCACTTGCCCGCGGCGGTGGTCAGCGGAGTGAGATCGATCGTGACGACGTCCTGGTACGTCAGCATGGGTTCCCCCGGGGGTTACTCGTCATACGGGCGAGCGGTGCGGCGGGTCTTCGCAGGGGCCGGCGGCACGGCGCGCGAGCCGGCAGTACGGCGTAGGGGGCCGGCGGTTCGGGCCGGCTTCCTGTCGTACGGGTTCGAGCGGCGTCCGGTGTCGGCGTACGGTCGTGCGGCTGCCGGTCCGGCTACGGGACGAACGGGCCCTGTGGGCCGCCGGCCGCCGGTGGCTGGAGGAGCAGCCACTGCTGCTGGAGCCCGTTGTCGAATCCCGTGAATCCGCTGCGGGTGCCCTGGAGCGCGGACTTGTCGGCGTCCAGCCGGGCCTGGAGCGACTTGACCTGCATGGCCCACTGCTCGTGCGCGCTCTTGAGGCCCGCGCTCGTCGCCCAGGACGCGAAGGCGGTCTCGGCGGCGTTGGTGGACTCGTCGGCCACGACGCCCGCCTTGTGGGTGTCGGGCTGCAGGCGCGTCTCCAGCGCCTTCACCGCGGCCGCCTTCCCCGGGTCGTTGGTGCGGAGATCCGGTTGCCCGGAACCACCGCCGGGGGAGGCCGCCGCGGAGTTCAGTCTCATCGCGGAGTCCTGGCGTACGGCCGATCCGTCCCGGACCTGCGCCCATTCCTCGTCGAACGACATCAGTTCCCCCTTCGTCACTGTTGCCCCACCGGCCACCCTACCCAAGCGCCGTCGAACGCCAAGGCGAGCAGCCGCACGGCGGGGCGGCGGGGCGGCGGAACCGCCGCGCGGGGGCGGGGTCCAGGTCGAGTGCGGCAGGACGGATGACCGACGAGGCCCCCGAGCAACGTGATGGAGACGTCGGACATCTCGATCAACAGCTCGGGGGCCTCGCCCGTCGCGCTTCACGGACCGACACCCGATCGGTGGCCCCATCGAAGAAGCTCGTCGATCGCGATGCCCGGGTCCAGCTGCGGACGCCTACATCAGCGGGCCTGCGCGCCGAAGCGGGTGCCGACGTTGGGCAGGCCGCCGGTGCCCGGCTTGTACACGGTCACCGGTGCGACCGTTCCGCCGGTGATGGTGTTGGACATGGGCAGGGCGTACAGGGCGCCGAGGCCGGGTCCGTAGGGCATGCCGACGTAGAGCTTGGTGCCGGTGTAGTGGATGTTGCGCCCCAGGTACTGGTTGGTGCCCGGGGTGCCGGGGATGCCGTCGCCGTCTCCGGCCTCGATCCAGCGGTCGTTGGTGCCGGCCGCCGCGACCAGGGAGAAGGTGTGGATGGCGCCGGCGTTCGCGGTGGTGCCGAGGGCCTCCCCGGGGGTGCCGACGGCGAGGCGCATGGTGGCGCCGGTGCTCACGGCACGGGGTGCGGTGTTGACGGCGGTCAGGGTCTCGCCCATGCGGTCGCCGGCTTCGGCGGTGCCGGAGACGTCGTCGTCGGCGGTGCCCTGCCACAGCTGACGCGTCTCGCTCCACGCGCCCGCGGCGGTCACGCGGCCGACCACGACGCGGCCCGCGTCGGCCTTCTGCGTGGCGCCGCCGTCCGTGGACATGGCCTCACCGGGCGAACCGATCGCGAGGATCGACTCGTTGGCGGTGGCCGAGCCCGAGGGGCGGTAGTCCGTCAGGGACAGCGACCAGGCGAAGTCGTCGTTCGCCTCGGCGCCGCCGGAGACGGTGTCGAGGTCCTGGTCGAGGCCGAACAGCGGCTTGGGGTGACCGTCGGCGTGCAGGGTGTGGCTGAACACCGCGAGGTTGCCCGCGGCGGCGTCGCCACCGATGACCTCATTGGGTGCGCCGATCGCGATGTGGTTGGAGTCGGCGGCCAGAGACGTGCCGAAGCCGTCGTTCGCCTCGGCCGCACCGGGGACGTCGGCCTTGTCCTGGTGGATCGCGACGTTGACGGAGCCGCGCAGGTAGAAGGCCGCACCGGCCTTGGCGACCGTGCCCACCTTCTCGCCGGGCGCCGCGACCACGATGTAGGGCTCGCCCGCGGCGGTGGTGCCGGCCACGACGTTGTCGCCCATCCGGTCGCCCGCCTCGGGCGTGGCCGCCTTGATCGCTCCGTCACCCGCACCCTGCTCGAAGTGGGTGCTCTTCAGCGCGCCGGTGCCCATACCGCCCGGGGCGCCGTACAGGATGTCGAAGAAGCCCGCGTCGGCGGCGGTGCCCACGTCCTCGAGGGTGGTGCCGACGACGAGGTCCGTGTAGCCGTCCTCGTTCCAGTCGACCGTGTCCATGGAGTCACCGAACCAGTCACCCGGTTCGGCACCCCCCGCCACCCAGTCGAGGTCCTGGTTGATCTCGGCGACGCCCTTGCCCCCGCCGTACACGATCCGCACCAGACCCGCGGTGGTGTCGGTGCCGACCGTGCCGGCCGGGTCGGCGATCGCGATGTCCTCGAGACCGTCACCGTTGAAGTCCACGATCCGGGTGGCACCGACCTTGCCGTCGATCCAGGACTTGAGGTCGTCGACACGGGAGATGACACCGGCCGTGGAGGTCTGCGCCGGGTCGATGCCGTAGCAACCCCCCTGCGAGGACTGGCTGCTGAGGCCGACGAGCTGGCCGGCGCGTACGACGGGGCCACCTGCGTCGCCCAGGCAGGCGGCCGCGCCGTCCTTGCCGGTGACGGTCGCGGAGGTGGCGGCCGCCGAGTCGACGGTGTAGGCGGCGGTGTGCAGCTTGAGCGGTGCCCACTCGGTCTTGTTACGGCCGTAACCGGCGAACTTCAGCTCTTCACCCGCTGCCGGTGCGGACGCGGCGAGCGCCACCGGAGTGACGCCTGTGACCGGCCTGTTGAGGCGGGCCAGGACGACATCGCGGTCGGTACGCGGGACGAGTTCGACCACGCGCCGCTCGGCGCCCTGGGTGCCGGACAGATCGGAGCGGCCGATGATCGCGGTGGTGCTCTTCTGCGGGGCTCCGGCCGGGACGGCGAGCGAAGCGGCCGGGTCGGCGGCGAAGCAACTCGCCGCGGTCAGCAGCCACTCGGCGTCCACGAGGACGGCGGAGCAGCCGCGGTCGTGCGGGCCGACGGTGATCTGGGCCGTGTAGGCGTAGGTGGTGTCGGCGACAGGCGTGCCGGTGACTGCGGAGGCGGGTGGGGCGCACAGCGCCAGCGGAGCCGCTATCAGGGCTGCGCCGAGCGTGGCCAGGCGGAGACCTCGGGAGTGCTGCATGAGTTGTTTCCTTGCTGCGGGATCCAAGGGGTGAACAGGCGTTCCGACGTTCCTACTTGGAGGTGCGGATCTCGACGAGCATGTGGTCGCGGCCCTCGGGGTCGGCACTCTCGCCGACCGCGGTCCAGGTGTTCTTGGCGACGNGACGTTCCTACTTGGAGGTGCGGATCTCGACGAGCATGTGGTCGCGGCCCTCGGGGTCGGCACTCTCGCCGACCGCGGTCCAGGTGTTCTTGGCGACGTCGAAGGACTTCTCCTCCGTGCCGACCGTCATGTCGACCTGGGCGCTCTGGTCGACGCTGCCCTTGACGGCGTACACGGCGGGGATCTCAAGCGTCAGCCAGCCGCTGTTCCCGGTGACCTTGAAGCAGATCTTGTCCTTGCTGCGGGCCCAGACCTCGAGCAGTCCGGCCTCACTGGCGCAGTCGGCCAGCACGATGTGCCCGTCGCCCCGCTTCAGGACGATGTTCTTCTCGGCGAGGATCTTGTCCGCGTTCGGGTAGTTGTACTCCTCCACGGCATATCCGGGTGCCGCGTCGGCCACGGGGTCCGTGTTCCCCGCCGGCCGGCCCGCCGACGAAGTCGTCCACAGCACGGCCGCCAGGCCGGCGGTACATGCCGTCGCAATGACGCGAGTGACGAGTTTCATGTGCACTTCCCTCTTACAGATCAGGTGCCTCATCCCCTTTTTCCATGCATAGCGACGCGCCCCGACCGGGTGCCCCTACGCCGTTTCAGGGAAATTCGAGCAAGTCCTGGAAGCAGCCGGGATGACGACTGCCGATATTTCCGCGCAGGCCGTTTCGGCCCACCTGGCGAGGCATGCGAATTCACCCNGGAAATTCGAGCAAGTCCTGGAAGCAGCCGGGATGACGACTGCCGATATTTCCGCGCAGGCCGTTTCGGCCCACCTGGCGAGGCATGCGAATTCACCCGGGCGAGCTGAAGCGGCTTTCTACGGCGCCTCATTCAAAAGCTCAATCCCTCCACATGTCCAACAGGATAAACCGGAAGAATCTACACAGAATTGCCGAAGTCACCCGCCGAAACGGCCGGCCTTACGAAGGTTGTAGGGACGACCGTGAAGGACCTGTGAAGAATCAGAGGTGCGATCTTTGCGAATGTGTGGGCTTTGACGCGCGAATAGAAATTCCATCGAGAGATGTTTGGGGTCGAAATTTCCAATTTGCCGGACGGGTCGCGCTATGAGATCCATCATGAATGACGGAGCCGATTCCCCGGGAAAACGGAACAATTGCCACGGATCAAGCCGTAGAACTGCGCCTCGCATTGCCATCCAATTGACGTTCAACTGAATGGATGTTGGGATCATGCTGCCTCGATGCCCGGACAGCACCTGCGCGCCATTTGCGGATCTGTCCGGGGAACGCGGCGGGAGGGCGGCACCGTGCCGTGCCATCGGGGCGAGTACGGGTCGGACAGACACAGTGAGAGTGGAAGGGAGTCGTGATGTCACAGCACTCACGGCGGGGGTTGAGTAGGCGTCAGACGCTGGCCATTTTCACCGGGGTAGCGGCCGGCAGCATGCTGTCCACCGGTATGTTCGGGACGACGCGCCCGGCGTACGCGGCGAGCGGTTCGGGTGGCACGCCGGCGGTGCCCGAGGGATCCGGGCTTCCGGACACCGATCGCGGCAAGGTGGTCTGGGCGTACCGATCGGGCCGCCGGGCCGTCCGCACCGCGGCGTCCGCGGCGCTGGCGGGCTCCACCGCGGACATCACGGCGTTCCTCGATCAGAAGGCACCTGTGGCCTGGGCCGAGGACAACAGGTTCGCGCTCGCGGAGTCCCTGGCCACAGCGGGCGTGGCGACGCGCAACGTCATCAGTGCGGCGTTGTCCAGCGGGGACGCAGCGGTCGAGACCCTCCTCCAGGGCGGTTACCAGACTGCCGTGGACGAGGATCTCAGGGTGGCCGTGAGTACGGTCCAGGCCCACGGTGCCAAGGCTGTGAAGCGTGAAGCATCCGCCGCGCTGGCGGCCGATTCCCCCTTCGCGTTGCGCGCCTTCCTCAGTGACGGGCGGTTCACCGCGCAGCAGGAGGACGACCGTGTGCAGGTGATGACCATCCTCACCTCAGGGTCACCACAGGTGCGTGAGTACGCGAATCGGGCCATGAACGACGGGTCGACCAGGGCCATCCGGTGGTTCCTGGAGACGGGTCAGTACATCGCCCGGGCACGCGACGAGGAATCGGCCACGATCCAGCAGTTGGTCGACCTCGTGGAGAAGGAAGGACGCCGCGCCAGTCTGAAGACCGACGAGGCTGTCGAGCTGTCCAACCAGGCAGTCAGTGCTTCCGAGAAGGCGAAAGCCTCGGCGTTGGAGGCCAAGGCCGAGGCCTTGGCCGCCGAGCAGGATGTCACTCGCTCGGCCAAGGCGGCAGGGAAGGCCGCGCAGGCGGCCATGGGCGCGGCCGCCGCCGCGTCGACTGCGGTGTCGGCCTCACGGACGGCACAGGCCGCCGCACAGCGTTCGGTGGCTGCCGCGAGCGCCGCTGCCGCGGCTGCGGCATCGGCGGGACGCGCTGCGGCGAATGCGTATCGTGCGGCGATCGCCGCCTCCAAGGACAGGGCGATGGCGGGCGCGGCCAGCGCGGCGGCGGACGTCGCGCTGAAGCTGGTGGGCTTCGTGCGCACGGTGGCCGCCAAGGCAGACCTCGCGGCCTTGGCTTCCGAGGCGGCGCTGCGGGCGGGCGACGCCGCCGCCAGCTCGGCGAACAACGCGGCCGACGCCGCTCGCGCTGCGGCCGCCGCGGCCGTGGCCTCCGGAGCAGCCCAGTCCGAGGCCGCTGTCGCGCAGCGGGCCGCCGCCGAAGCGGACGCCGCCGCGGCCCGGGCGACCCAGGCGGCGGGCAGGGCGCGGAACCTGGCCGGGCAGGCGGCCGCCGCTGCCCGCGCGGCGCGTGACGCGGCCAACAGCGCCGCCGATCACGCCGAGAAGGCCGCGGCCGCGGCCAAGGAAGCGGCCGCCCACGCCGGTGAGGCGGTCGACTACGCCAACCGGTCCACGCTGGCTGCCAACGCCGCTGTCGAGGCGGCGAAGGCCGCCGCCGACGCGGTCGCCAAGGCGCGGGACGTCGAACAGGCGGCCCGCCAGGCCGAGGCCGAGAGTCTGGCCGAGGAGACCAGCGAGGCGATCGAGCAGGCACGGCTCGCGGCGCAGACGGAGTTGAACGAGCTCGAACGGTTCAACCGGGAGCGGTCCCAGGAATCACGCCTCTCCGAAGAGCTCCGGGCACTCATCAGCGCTGCGGAATCAACACTGCAGAACGGAACCATCGAGCAGGCCGCGGTGGCCGGGCGCAAGGCGGCGGTCCGCCTCCTGGAGGGCGCGGGGACCTGGACCCGTCAGGCAGCGGAGTACGCGCTGGCCGGTTCGGACCAGGACGTCGTCAACTGGATCGGGACCGACCGCGTCCTCGCGCTGCAGCAGGACAACGTCGAGAACGTCGCGGCGCTCGCCGCCATGTCGACGCAGGCCGTGGCCACGGCGGCCGTGGCGGCTCTGAAGACCGAAGACCCCGCCAAGATCAAGGCATTCCTGGAGACCGGATCGGTCGAGGCAGCCGCTGATGACAACCGGGTCGAGGTGGCCAGGATCCTGGCCGACCCCAGCAGCGGCACGAGGGTGCGAAAGGAGGCAGCGGCCGCACTGGACACGGGGACCGCCGAGGCCGTGCACACCTTCCTGTGGGTCGGCCGCGAGGCGGCCGTACGCGAGGACGACCGGGTGGCCGCGTCCACACTCCTCACGACCGGAGGCCCTTACACCCAGGCGGCGGCGCAGATCGCGCTCGAGGGCGACACCTTCATGCTCCGCCAGTTCATCGCGACCACTCAGTACGACTTCGCGCGGATCGACCACGATCGCGCCACGCACATCAGCGCGGTCCGTGCGTCGATCGCACGTGCGGCCAAGATCGCGGCGAACGCGCAGGAGGACGCGGCCCGCGCCTCCGAGGCCGCCGCCATCGCACGCCAGGCCGCTGACAAGGCGATCGAGTGGGCCAACCTCGCCAAGGGTTATGCCGAGGATGCGGCGCAGTCCGCACAGGAAGCACGTGACAACGCCGACGCCGCCGAGAAGTCCGCGGCCGAAGCGGCGAAGTCCGCCCAGACCGCGAGCGAAGCGGCCGCCGCGGCAGTCAAGGCGAGCAGCGTGGCACGCCATGCCGCGACGCGGGCCGTGCGGTCCGCTGAGACCGCCGCGCGCTACGCCACGGACGCCGCGGTCTCGGCAACGGTCGCTCGCAAGCAGGCATTCGAAGCCGGCAAGGACGCCGTCGCCGCCGCGCAGGCCGCGACCCAGGCCTACCGTCTTGTCGCCGAGGCCGCGTGGCGCCAGGCGATCCAGAACGCGATCGACAACGCGACCGTTCCCGTCGGCTCCGGCGACAACCGCCTTCCGGTCGGAGCCGAGAGCTGTCTGACGCCGTTCGGCAAGCCCATCGCGTCCGGAAACGGCAGGACACCGTTTGAGCTGGGGTGGAGCTGGCTCACGGGAGGCGGCGACCGGTCCCAGTGTTTCGGCCCGAACGACGAGTTCACCAAGATCTACCGCGAGCATCCCTGGACCAGTGAGGCCCTCGGCTTCTTCGCCGAGATGGCGCGGTCCGGGAACTACGAGCTGGGCCACACGTACATGTACGACTACAGCCTCGCCGGCTTCCAGGGCCTGAAGTGGCTCAGGGACGCCGGGGTCACGAGCCCGGTGGAACAGTTCCTGACCGGGTACACCGGAAACTCCGCGTACGCGTTCCTGGGTTCACAGCAGGTCCGGATGACCCCCATCCGGAAGAACGCGGACGGCAGCGTGGTGTGGCGGTACACGGCGTACAGCGAGCAGAGCATCGAGTCCGCGACCCGCCCGCCTGTCATCGGGTACCAGGACTGGTACAAGGAGACCGCCGGCAAGGCCATCAACGGTTTGATCGACTGGGTCAGCGGCGACTCAGGGCCGGGGTCGACCATGACCGTGGTCGTCGAGTTCAACGTGACGCTGGGGCCGTAGTGAGCAAGCTGACGGGTGGACGTTGGTTCGCCGCTGCCCTGGCGGCTTGTGCGGTACTCACCGCGGGCTGCACGGCTCGGGTCGACGCCAAGGATCTGCCCGGCCTGTACCGCAACGATGAGACCGGCGGCGAGATCCAGCTCGATTCCGACGGCACGTTCACCGCCACTGCTCTGTCGACGGACTCGCACTCCGACCCCGCCGATTTCCACGGCCAGTGGGAGTTCTTCGAGAGCTCCGCCGACGACTTCGTCTACCTGAACATCGAAGAGCGTGGCATCGGTGAGGTCTCCGGTGTCCAGCTCTACGCGCGCGGCGGAGGGAAGGTGGCGTTCAGCGCTCCGGACGGGTCGTGGTCCCTGGTGCTCACCAAGAGCCCGGAGAAATAGAAGCCGCTTCTCAACCGGTCATGGAACGTTTGGGTCGAACAGGGATCCTGACGTGGGGGGCGAAGACCGTTCGGTCTTCGCCCCCCACCCAGAGCCGGCGTCCGGAAGTGCGGTCGACGTCCCGCCGCAGATCGGTCATGACACGGCACTCGCACCAGCCGCACCAGAACTCCCCAGGCCAGAGCCCCATCCCCGGCACACGACGGCCTCCGGCGACAACAGGGGCGACCTCCCTGACCCCTATCCGCTAGGCTGTCAGCGGTCAGTCGGCCTCCACGGCACCTGCCAGGGAAAGTGTCTCCCGAGACACCTCCCAGGCATCAGCCCGAAAGCCCCTGACCAGGGCGTTTGTCATAACCGCCCCGGCACCCCCACTGGGGTTTCCGGCACGGTCTTCGACAAGCCCCGCCTTCGTAGCTCAGGGGATAGAGCACCGCTCTCCTAAAGCGGGTGTCGCAGGTTCGAATCCTGCCGGGGGCACCAGTTCAGAAGGGCCCCACCTCCGGATTTCCGTAGGTGGGGCCCTTCTGACATCCACGTCTGACATCAACGGCGACGGTCAGGGACGACCGGGCCGCCTCTTGAGCAGCCGGTCCATGTGACTGATCGCCTCTCGCTGCGTGTCCTGGACGACGTGCGTGTACACGTCCATGGTGATGCTGATCTGGCTGTGCCCGAGGATCTCCATCACGACGCGGGGCGCGACGCCGGCGGCGGTGAGCAGGGTCGCGCACCCGTGCCGGGCGTCGTGGAGCCGGATGACGCGGAGCCCGGCGGAGGCGGCGACGCGGGTGAAGGAGCGGTACACGTTCCGCGGCTCGACGGGGCTACCTGTACGCGTAGTGAAGACGCAGTCACTCCCCTTCCACTCCTCCCCCGCCTTGGCCCGCTGATCGTTCTGCCGCATCCGGTGCCACCGGAGGGGTGCGATGCACATGGCAGGCAGCGGTACCGCACGCCGTCGGCGCCCCTTGGGATCGTCGTCGTACAGGACCCCTCGGCGGCGCTGCGTCTGCTGGCGGACGTACAGGACGCGCTTGTCGAGGTCGATGTCCGCCCAGCGGAGCCCGACCAGCTCGCCCCGACGCAGCCCCATGGCGATGGCGAGGACGAAGGCCGCGTACAGCGGGTCCCGGCGGGAGGCGGCGAGGAAGTCGAGCGTCTCGTCCAAGGACCAGGGGCTCAGCTCCCGCGGTTTCGGCCGGGGCGGCTCGACGAGGGTGGCCACGTTGCGCGTGATCAGCTCCTCGCGACAGGCGGCCGTGAGGGCGGTCCGCAGGACGCGATGGGTCTCCTTGGCCGTGGCGGAGGTGGTCTTCTTCTCCAGTTGGACGAGGAAGCGCCGGACATCCGCCACGCTCAGGGACTCCAGCCGCTTGGATCCGATCAGCGGGACGAGGTAGAGGCGGACGTGTGCCTCGTACTTGTCGTACGTGCTGAGCTTGCGGCGCGGTTGGACGACGTTGTCGAGCCAGTACGGGAGCCACTCGGAGAGCTTCGCCGAGCGGGTCGGCACGGGGATGCCGTTGTCGACCGCTTCGAGGAGCGCGCGGCGCTTGGTGTCGCACTCGGCCCAGGTCTTGCCGTACGCGAACTTCCGGGCGCGGGTGCCGTCCGGCTGGAGGACGTACACAGCAGCCTGGAAGCGGCCGTCCTTCCGCTGGGTGATGGTGCCGGCGCCGTTCGGGTTGCGCTTGCGCTGGGTGGCCATCAGGCGGCCTCCCCGATCTCGTACGAGATGAAGTCCCGCACGGCGTCGACCGGGATGCGGCGCGAGCGGCCGACCGTGATCGAGGTGAGCCGCCGCGAGCGAATGAGGTCGTAGACCGTGGAGCGTCCGAGCTTGAGCCGGGACATGACCTCGGGGACAGTCAGCAGTTCGTCGGTGGTGACAATGGCGGTGGTCATGCTGCGGCTCCTTCCGGGGCCAGTTGGTCGCGTAGGGCTTCACGGGCGGTCTGGCGGTTGAGCTGGATACCGCGCGAGATGGTCGCGGCGAGGGCGGCCTCACCGGGGGTGTGGCCGTGTCCGGCGTACTGCCAGGAGGCGAGTACGAGCACGGTGTCCGGATCGGTGTGGCCTTCCTGCGCGGCGCGGTAGTCGGCGCGGACCTGGCGGAGGGCGCCGAGGGTGGTCGAGTAGCGGCGTGACTTGGTGGAGAAGTGGCCGCGGAAGCCGAGCATGTGGGCCCAGGCGGTGAGCTTGCGGTCCGGGTAGAGCGGAGCGAGGTCGAGGCAGGCCTCGATGAGGCGGCGCGGGTGGTCGGCGACGTCCAGGAGGTCGAGCACCTCCCGGTTGCCGATGCGCCGATCGAGGCTGCCCGTGGTCTCAGCCGCCTTGGTGGCGTACTTCGCGACGTACGCGGCCACAGCCTGCTCGGTGATGTCGGAGCCGTCGCCGAACGCCTTCACCGGTCGGATGTCGAGCTGGCGACCCCACTGGAACCGCCGACGCGGTTGGTCCCCGGCGGCCGGGACGGCGATGGTCGTGTACGCGTGGACAGCAGCAGCGCGGACGGCGTCGTCGAGGAGCCGCACGGTTGCCCAGGAGGGTGGGGTAGTACCAGGACCGTCCGGCCCGTCGAGGCGGATCACCGCGTGGAAGTGGATCGCGCCGCGCTTCTGGAACTCGGCGACCTTCCCATACGAGACCCGTAACGCGTCCTTCAGCTCGCGCTGGGTGAGCCCCGCGCGGGCGGCCAGCTCGCGACGCAGGCGGTTGGTGAAGCGTTGCCAGAGCTGTCCGGCATGATTGTTGAAGAGCACGGCTCCGGCGTAGTCGTACGACTCGGGGTCGAGCGCCGTCCCCAGGACGGGGTCGTTCTCCGGGTGGAGGGTGCCGCAGCGGCAGGCGCCGCGGTCGGGCCGGTTGTGCACGGGGCCGAAGGACGGGGCGGTGAGGGTGGCGAACACCCGGGGGTGGTCGCGGACGGTCGCCGGGATGTCCTTGGCCTCGTCGCCGGCCAGGCCCGCGCGGATCAGGTGGTAGGTGTCCCCGGAGTACGTGTGGGCGCAGGAGGGGCAGCGGGAGGCGCGGCGGTTTCCGCAGGCGACGCGGAGGCGCCCGCCGGGTTCGGTGTCGGTGGAGTACCGGCGCAGGGTCTCGCCGGATGTGCGGTCCTTGGCGAGGGACCAGCCGGTCAGGTGGACGGGATCGGAGCAGCCGCCGGTGCGGTGCACCTGGTCCCGCCAGCGGTCGAAGTCGGGGGCGGCGGCGACTCGGAGGACGTCGTGGAGGGTGGCCGGGTCCAGGCCCGCCGCGGTGGCGGCGGTGCGCTGTTCCATGATGGGTGTTCCTTCCGGTTGAGAGATCGGCGAGGGGTACGGCTCCCGGGCGGCGGATGCTTGGCGGTATCGAGGCCGCCCGGGGGCCGGTCAGCGGCGCCGGGTCGAGGACGCCATCAGCGAGCGGACGACGACGGCGCAGACGGCGACCGATGCGGCAGTGACGGCGGTCGCGAGGAGTATCGAGACCAGGACCGTGCCGACGACCAGGACGACGGCGGTGCCGGCTCCGATGACGGCGAGCGCGGTGCCGGGCGTGATCTGGACGGTGGGCCGGGCCGGAGCCGCCGGGGCGGGCATCGGAGCGACCGGGGCCGGGAACTGCGCGGTCTGGATCGCGGTCGGCTCGACGACGGCGGGCGGGGTGACGACGCCGGTCGGCAGCGGCATGGTCGGGATCTTGGGTCGGAGCATGGATGGTTCTCCCTTCCGGGTCAGGTCACTTGGAGATCGCGGTGTCGATGACGGGGGCCAGCAGGCTGTCGGCGAGGAGGAAGCCGCCGAGGAGGAGCACGGCGACGAGCCACCAGGGCGGGCGGATGAGCTTGATGCCGAGGGCACCGACGACGATCAGGGCGAGCCAGAGCGGGACGTCCACGAGGAGCTTCCGTTCAGTCGGAGATGCGGCAGCGGTGGGTACGGGCCGCGAGCTGGGCGGCGGCGGAGCTGGAGTAGTCGGAGGACCAGCCGCAGCGGTCGGAGGTGCAGACGGCGGCGTACTTCGTGCGGCCGTGGCGGTCGCGGTGGGTGCCGATCTGCACGGGGCCGATCCGCATCACGGAGTGGAAGTGGTCGCGGGGTGCCATGACGTTCTCCGTTCTGATCAGGCGAGTTGGGCGGCGATGGCGTCGGCCATGGGCGCGGGGACGCCGAGGCGGGCACGTAGGGCGTCGGTGTCGATGGGCCGGCCGGTACGGGTGAGGTGGTCGGCAGCGACCTTGCGGGCGTGGTCGACGAGAGCGGCCGGGACGGGCGCGGCGGGGGCGATGGCCGGTTCCGGCGGGACAGGCTCCGACTCGGCGACGTACTCGGGTGGGGTCGGCATGAGGCTGACCGGTTCCGGCTCGACCAGCGGTTCCGGCACGGGACCCGTCTCCGTCTCGACTGGAGGGGCGGAGGAGTGGGCGAGGAGCGTGCCACCGAGGAACGCGACCGCGGGCCATCCGGCGATACCGAAGCGAAGCCAGGCGGGCGGGTCGGCGAGGTCGAGGAACCCGGCGGTGGCGACGTTCGCGCCGAGCGAGGCGAACAGGGACACCAGGAACCAGCACCAGGCGAGCCGGGACGAGCCGTCCGAGCGGAGCCGGCGCCAAGCGGCGACCAGGAGCAGATCGACGGAGACGGGGTAGGCCCACGCCTTCCAACCGGTCTGTCCGGCAGCGGCGGCCAGGTCGTGCAGGTGGGCGAAGGACAGCGCACCGGCGATCAGGGCTTGGATCAGCACGGCGTCGACGCGGAGCTTGCTGGTCATGCGGCCACCTCCTTATACGGGCGTTTTGGGCATGGCGGGGGTAGGGATGTGGCGCGATGTGGTCGCGCCGACCGGATGGAGCGGGGAGGTTCAGACGGTCGCCGGGGACTCGGCAGCCGCCGGAGCCGGGATCTTGACCAGGTCTACGGACGGCTCGATGGCTGGCCGGAAGGCGGCGAGGCCGGGCAGGTCCGGGGTGAGGTGTGCGTACTTGTTGCAGACATTGACGGCCGTACGGAGCGAGGTGTGCGGCGTACGGACCCGGGACCAGCCGCCGGAGGCGTCGCCGGTGATGGCGAGGCCGGGAGAGGTGACGGGGATCTGGATGGTGGCGAGGACGGCGTCCGGTGCGATGTCGCCGAAGGTCATGTTGGCGCTGGTCTCGTCGTTGACGCGGTGGGCGGTACGGACGCTGAGCTGGGCACGGAGCATCGTGATGCCCTTGCCGAGTTCGGAGCCGAAGCGCTGTCCGCAGATCTCCAGATAGATGCCGGCGGCGCGGCCGAGCTGGGCGAGTCGAGCAATCGCGGTGATGATCCGGTCTCGTCGCTTCTCTTCCTCCTTCGTGGCGAAGAGGGCGAGTTCGGCGACCTCGTCGACGAGGACGACGACGGGAACGGGACGGAGCTGGTCGGGCAGGTCCCAGATGTCGGCGGCGATGTCGGCGTCCGGGGTGTCGGCGGTGATGCGCTGTTCGGCGCGGATGAGTCGGTAGACGCCTTCCATGTGCGCGATGAGGGCGTCGAGGAGGTCGGCGGCGGTGTCGGGGTTGTCAGCGAGGGCGGAGAAACGGCGAGCCAGAGGAAACAGCTCGACCCCCTGCTTGCAGTCGATCCCCACCAAGGCGACGTCCTGCGGCGTGAGTTCGGCGACCAGGTTCCGCTGGTAGACGGACTTCCCGGACTTGGTCGCACCGATAGTGAGGGCGTGTGGGGTGGTGCGGTAGTCGCGGTAGTGGACGGCTCCGTCCTCGCGCAGGGCGACCGGCACACGCATGGGCGAGCGCTTGGCGCCGGCGGGCATCTGAACCCGCTTGAGCACGTCGTATCCGGTCATCCGGAGTTCGACGACGCCGGAGCGGATCTCTCGCGAGGCCACGCCGTACATGCCGAACGAGTGCCGCAACCGGTCGCACGAGGCAGCCACGTCGAAGGCGTCCTGCCCCGGACGGAGCCCTAGCCGTAAGACGAGGCCGGTCCGGGTCGGCCGGAGCCGCAGGATGCGGGGCGCCCGCGGCTCCGGTACGGGCCGGTTGGCCATCCTGGCAAGGGCGAGACGCCAGCGGGGCGGCGGAACGGTCAGCCCGCAGGCATCCATGACCGAGGAGTACCGGACCAGGACCCGAAGGACGGCGAGCACGACCCCGAAGGTCAGCCAGTACCAGGTGGGCCGCCGCCACCGCAGGAGCCCCGCAAGGACGGCGACCAGCGCGACGGACGCGATCAACCACCGCATGATCAGGCGGCCTTCGTGGTCGAGGCGGAGGCGACGAGCGAGGTGACCGCAACGGCCCGGAAGGCGATGCCGTGCCGGCGCTGTCCGTTGAACTCGTTCTCCCAGGGCCGGGCGACGAGGCCGGTGACCGCGACGGGGGTGCCCATGACCAGGTCGGCGGAGACACCGGTCTCCGGGACGGTCACGGTCAGGATCTCCACCTCACCGTTCGCCGCGAACATGACGTCCACGGTCGACAGCGCGGCGCCGGTCTCGGCGTCCATGGCGCGCTCGCCGGTACGGCGGTCCTTCACCTTGGGCTGCGGGGGCAGGGCGACCATCACGGAGGCCGCGGAGGTGTCGACAGGGATCGTGCGCACAGAGATCACTCCTCTAGAAGTGCTGGACTCCGTCACTCATGTATATGAGTGACATGAAGAAGAGTGCCCGACTCCTATACATGAGTCAACCCGCCCGGGCGAAGAAGTCCGAGCGGGCTGAGGAGAGTTGACCGCCCGTCAGTCAGCGGCAGGGATCCGATACTCGAAAACGAACTGGTCAGCGGCCATGAGGGTGTCGCAGACCTCGACGACGCGACCGGTCTTGGTGACGGCGTTCCGCAGCAGGTGAACGACGGGCGCCCCGGGGCTCAGCGCGAGTTCGGAGGCTTCGGCCTTGGCAGCTGGCCGAGCCTGCAACGTCTCGACGAACTCGGTGAAGACGTGCCCGTCGTCCTCCAAGCGGGCGTAGATGCCGCCGGGCCCAGGGTTCTCGGAGAAGAGCTGAGGGATGTCCTTGACCACGTCCCACGGAAGGTAGGAGGAGGCGGTCTCAACGGGAACGCCGTTACGGAAGTACAGACGCCGCCGCGCGAGCACTTGCGTACCGGTGTCGACACCCAGGCGCTCGGCGATGCCCTCCGGCGCTTCCATCGGCCCGATGTAGAGGACGCTGACCTTGGCGGTCGCACCGGACTGGGCGGACTCGGCAAGGTAGGCAGCCTTCCCACCCCGGCGGTGCGAGGCCCGGAACCGATCCGAGGAGCGCAGCCGCACGGGCGGCCGGTCCTTCACGATCGACCCCTTACCGTGCCGCGTCTCCACGAGCCCGCTCGCACGAACCTCGACCATCGCCTTACGGATGGTCCCGCCGGCGACGCCGTACCGCTCGACGAGCTCGGACTCACTCGGCACCAGGTCGCCAGGCTTGAGTACGCCGGCCCGGATCTGCTGCACGATCTCCTCGGCGATCTGGACGTACCGAGGTACGGCCCTACCACCTCCTGCTGTCGTTCCCATAGTCCTTCTCACTCTCCTATGCTCCTGTACATGAGTAACAGCGCCCGAGAGACGACGTCAACGCCACTGCACTCCGTGTCGGTCGCGGGCGCGGTCGTGCGAGAAGACGGCCGACTCCTGGCGATCCGCCGCGCGGACAACGGCACGTGGGAACTCCCGGGCGGCGTGCTCGAACTCACGGAGGCCCCCGAAGAGGGCGTGGCCCGCGAGGTCTGGGAAGAAACAGGCATCAGGGTAGAGGTCGAGGAACTGACCGGGGTCTACAAGAACACGACCCGGGGCATCGTGGCGTTGGTCTTCCGCTGCAAGCCGGCAGGCGGCGAGGAGCGAACCTCGACGGAGTCGACCGCGGTCGAGTGGCTCACCCCGGAAGAGATCACCGCCCGAATGACCGAGGTCTACGCCATCCGCCTCTTGGACGCCCTGGACGAAGCGGGCCCCCACGTCCGAAGCCACGACGGCCAGCATCTCTCGAAGAAGTCCGCATGACGCAGCCGAAGCAACTGAACGAGTTCGAGAACGTCTACGACTTCCTGCACCGGGTCCGCCTTCATCCCGAGGGGTGGGTTCGCCACGGCTCTCTTACGCACCTGGGGGCCATGCTCACTGGCTACCGCGTGGCGATGGCGGTGTACAACGCCAAGGAAGACTTCCCGTTCTGGACGCCGGGTGGCATCTCTCCGTTCGACGCTTGGCTCGGTCAGCGCAACGACTGCCTCCCGGCCCGGGGCTGGGCGATAGAGATCGAGCACGAAGCAGAGAGCACCAGCACCTCAGCAATTGCACTGTTCTTCACCCTGCTCGACCAGTTCCAAGCGGAGCGCCAACAGCCAGCGCGGTAAGAGTTTCCCTACTTCATCAAGGCACCCGCCGCGCACGGCGCGGCGCGCGCGGCCCGTCGTCCGGGCCTGCGCTCCTGTCTCCGCCCCGCTCCAGCCCGGCCGCCGTCCGCACGCCTGACGGCTCGGGTTGATGGGCGACGAACCCATGGGCGGCCGAGGCGGCACGCGAGTGCGGCTCAAGGCGATGCCTCCGGCGGGGGCGCTCAGGCTCCGGGATGGAGGGGCCATGGGCGTCTGCCGGCAGCGTCGTGGCGGAGGTGGGGGCTCCCATCACGCCTGCCATCGACCCAGGCAGAGCCGAGCAGACACGGCACCGGTCCAGGTCGTTCGTACAGTGGCGCGCTCCACCTGGACGCCCGGCACCGCGCCTGCTCCACGGTGTGTGGGTCGACGGCAGACGGGATGGGAGTTGGGGGGCGAGCGGTGGGTTCACGTGAGCACCTCGGACGCGGCTCAAGAGATTGGCGCGCGATCTGTCGCTAAGACTTCAGGCGCCTACGGAATGCCCCCTTGAACTTCTCGATATGCAAGAGGCGCTCCCCTGAATCACGGAAGAGGATGCGAACCATTCGCTCCTGCGCTAGCGAGCGGTACCCGCCGGTCGAGGGGGAGAATTCCCTGTCGAGTTCGGATGCCGCCCTGACCAGGTCTCTACCTTTGGGCGTTAGAGGTGCAATGAACATTCCAACCATGCCGTCGTCGGCGCTTCGCCTCAGGTTATCGAAGTCCAGGCGAACCAAGTCGTGAGCAAGGAGGAAGGAAACGTATCGGTCAAGGAATTCATAGTCCTCCGCACCCCAAGACAGCAATCTATCTTGATGCTCAAGGTAGATATCCTTCTCCCTCATGATCTCGCCAAATAGATCCATCCCGAAGTAGAGGCAATTCCCGACATCGGTTAGGCCATGGAAGAACAGATCGAAGAATGATTGGCTGGTCCCATGCATCCCGTTGGTTTGATCCAGCATCTCTCTGAGCAGGCCTGTTGGATCGAAGCCAAGAACGGGTAGTTCGCCGTCGAGGCTGAGAATTTCGAGAACTGCGCCAGCGTCTAGGCGCTGACTCTCGGAAACACGCAGCTCCGCATCAAGATCGGCTCGGAGTTGGTGCCGAGCATCTCCCCAGATGGCGAGATCCTCGTCCGGGTGATACAGGACGATGACGACAGGGATGGGGAATGACGCCCAGTAGTTTCGATGCTTTGCCTCGGGCTTGAATCTGACGATGCCGTCAGCTCGCTTGGAGAAGTATGACGAACCCGACTTGATCTGCACTGCAGCGAGCCTACCGGTAGCTCGACCTTCGGCATCTACATACTCGATCTGCCCGTCAATTCCCACATCATGCATCTGCGTCTCACGCCAGAGACACCCGGATTCTTCGGTGATTTCATCTACTTTCCTGACCCCTTTCCTTTCCGTGAATTTACTACCTGGCACCTTTGGGCTATCGCTATAGCGAGACATGCCCCTCCCCACCTAAAATATCGACACGGGTGATCAGTCGAGATAGTGCAGCAGGGCGAACGGTCGGGACGCGCTTGGTCCGCTGATCCTTCATTCCCCCCGAGGCTCGTCGCCGAAAAGGTCTATCTGCCCTTCGACAGCAGAGGGTCGCACAGGTCGTCCGCGTCGCTGCATAAGCGACTCGATCGGCCCGAGCGTCTCCACGACGGTGGCGTTGTACAGCCAGTTCAAAGTCCCCTCGCGCTCCAAGTTCCCGCTAACTCGAATCGCAAGATCTTCTTCGTGAGCACGAACAGCCTCGTGGTAATCCTCTTCTTCCGCGAGCCGCACTCTAACCTTCTTGGGTTGCTCTCCAGTGAGGGATTCGACGCCAAATACTCCCGGGCTCCCGGCAACCTTCTTAGCTAGGAGGTGAACCCTTCCTGAAATCACCGCACGCTCAGAAGGACCTTGCTCGACTAGCACATTGGCGGCCCTCTCTAGGATCGGAGCGTCACTACCGCGCAAGTCGAATCGCACTGAGCCACTTTTCCCAGGCACGGGAAGGGCAGAATTTAGATCGACGGAGATATCAGCACCGTCGGAATTAGACGTCATAGCAAGCAGCGCCGTCGCCATTTCGTAGGATACGCCGCTATTCACTCCCTCCTCGAACCCAGACAAGGAGTGGTGATGCCTGAAGTGCTCAACGGCCTCGACAGTCGCCTCCACGGCTCTGATGACCGCAAGGCTCACTTGGCGAGACTGAGCTACGTTGGCCCCGACCAGGTCGGGCAAGGCTCGTGATCCACCATGGATGGGGACCACTGAATCGGCCTGCGCGTAGGCGGTGACGATGTAGCTACCGGGCGCCGTCTGGCCCATCAGCACGGAATCTAGATACCGGTTAGCGAATTGCCCAAACTTGTTACTAAAGTGACGGATTGGCGCCATGTAGGATTTCGCACCCGCCAGGAGCGTGCGCCTTGCTGAAGAAATTAGCTGCTCGCCTGCGCGCCACGAGATCATCCCGCTCGGAGCTGATGATTCACGTCGAAACTTAAACTCGTCGGCGATGTCTACAATCAACCTGGGGGAAAGCGTCCTGGTCCATAGATCCCGATCCTCTGAGAGCTGACGCAATGCAGCTTCCATCAGGAATGAGAATTCCGGCGCTTGCTCGTCAAGCGGCACCAGAAGGTTCGCACCTTCGTTCGGAGGGGAGAATCTCCCGTAGGACCCATCCCTTCCGCCAACAAGGGTCCAGCCCACCTCGCTGAGGATGAGAGCCAGCTTATTCGGATCTACACCTTCAGGGATGAAGAGTTCGTCATCAATATTCATTGAGCGATTCACCCCTGTCCAGCTTATCGAGAATGTTGGCAAGAGCGTTGGCGTCGAACACGTTCGCAGTCGGGATGCGTACGGTCTGACTCTCCACGCCTTCCTTCGCGGCCTGCCCTTCGAGGGAGACCCAGTAGCAGCAGTGACTCACCTCAAGTCGATCATGACTCGCCTTGGTCCAGTCTGCTTGCCTAACCGACGTCGCCATGACGATCAAGATCGCCTTGGGGTCCTTGCGCTGCAGCGCCAGTCGATCAAAGTACTCACGCTTCTTCAGCTGGTAGCCGAACGTGTCCTTCTTGGGGTCAGGCCGGAGCGTCGTTGTGTTCTTCAGCTGAGCGAACACGCTGACCTCCTGCTTGCCGACACCTTCGGGAGGACGTACCAGCAACGCATCCATACCATAGACGTCGCGTCTGACAGACTCCATGGCGCAGCCAGCGGTAGCAGCCACAGCCGCAACATAGCCCTCCTGGAGCTGCTCCATGAAAGCAGTGAAGGTGTCGTCGTTCACCGCCTCGATACGACCCACGCGTTCATGCCCTCCCCGTCGGCGTACCTCGCTACACATCGCCCCAAGCTGCAACCGAGGCTAGATCAACAGCATGCGGAAGGTAAGCGATAGTGAAGAATGCGTGTGCGCGGAGGCTAGGGCTCCGGCGCAAGGTCCCTGACTGTGGTCAGCTCCGGCCAGGTGGTCGCTGACGCGGGCTGCCTCGCTAGACGGCCAAGAGGGACCGGCGCCGAGCAGGTGCAGCTTTACGTAGACAACGAGTGCCTCGGCCGGAATCAAAGCTGGTCTGACCTGCGGAGATACGCAAGACTTGGGGGCCTCCGTAGTCGCGTGTCCGAATCGTCGCTACTCAACAGGGCCCCGGGGTATCCCCCAGGGCCCTCTGATTCCGAAGGAGCAGCACTAGCCGAAAGCTGCTGCCGGCAGTCAAGGGCTGGCGTCGCCTCCCCGGGCAGGGAGTTGTGGAGTCACTAGGCGCTGGCCGCGGCTTGTCGCCACACGGAGGGCGTCCCGCAGTGCTCCGACCAGGTCTGCGGACAGTTCTCGGAGTTCTTCGGGATCCACTGCCTCGTCGTCCAGGACGTTCACCGCGTGTTTCACGAGGTTGTCGGCCAGGCCGAGCTGAATCGCTTCGGTGGTATCGGCCAGGCGGGACAGGTGGCTGCTGTCGTCGTCGGTGCTCAGGTAGCAGGGCTTGCCATCGGGGCCCGACCACGGGAGGAGGCGGAGCTCGCTGTGGGCTGTCATCCTTCCGTTCCCCTCTCTTCAGTCGTGTGATGAGTGGTGAAGAGTGCGTCAGCGCGGTCGCTGGGGAGGACCAGGAGGGCCGCTTCCATCACTCGGCCGGTGGTGTCGGTCGACACGCGGGTGATGGAGAGGACGGCCAGGGTTGCGCTGATGCGGAGCATCGACGCTTCCTCGGGGGTTGGGAGGCGGGCGCTGATCTGGTCTTGGCTCTGCTCCGCAGCGGATAGGTGCCAAGAGGGCATGGCCGACGCCGGGTCACGCGGGACGTAGATGCGGGTCAAGCTGTGCGGGGACTCTCCCGAGTGGGTGAGGTAGAGGAACTCCGTCAGCGGCGTGCGCGCGGGGACCTTCAGCAGGGGGATCAGGTCTCCGTGGGCTCTGAGGGTGGTGGTGCGGATCGTGACGTGGAGGTCTGTGTCCGGGATGAGGCGGCCTCCTGTGTACGTGAGTCTGCGGAGCGGGCCGCGGACGTAGTTGCCCTTGCCGTGGATCTTCTCGATCAGGCCCTCGGCCTGGAGGAGCGCGAGGGCGTTGCGCAGGGTTGGGGTGCTGACCTTGTACTGGGCGGCGAGTCTCGGTTCCGAGGGGAGGCGGGCGCCGGCCTTCAGGTGGCCGGTGGTGATCTGCGCCCGGAGGTCGGCGGCGATGGTGTCGCGGAGGGACGGCATGGGGTCGGTCACCACCTTCTGAGCACTCGTACGGCGATCAGGCGCGTATGGGTGTGCATCGTCAGGAGTTCGCCCGATTCGAAAAGGAGGCGCTTGGCGCCGCCGGGGAGTTGGCGGAGGTCCGCTACTCGGCACGGTTGGCCGCCGATCTGGATGACGTCGCCGCGCTGGACCGTGGCCGTGGTGATCTCGACCGGGGAAGCGAGTGCACCGCCGGGGGGCATGCCGTTCATGAGGCGGCCTCCGGTGACATGGCCGGGGAGTGGCAGGGGCAGACACACGCCTCGTAGATGACCGGGATGTCGATCGGCGCCGTCGTCGGGGAGGAGTGTGCGCACTCGTGGTGCGTGCCGATCCGGCATGCGCTGGACCGGTAGGGCGTGGACGCCGCCGTGGGGACGCGGGTCATCCTTGGGCCTCCGCCGGCACGAAGCAGGTGTGGGCGAGGAGGTGATGCGGGATCAACGCCGAGCTCTGCCGTGTCCGCTGCTCGCCGGCCAGGACGTAGGGGCGGACAAGGGCCGTCTCCTCGCCTGCGAGGAAGTCCGTGCGGTCTCCGAGCCGTCGGAGGAACAGCGTCAGTTCGTTGGACGGTTTGGGGAGGATGAGCGTCGGACGCGTCGGCGTTAAGGCCCCGCGGTGCCGGGCCGTTTGGGCGTACCGCTCCCTGGTGCGTCTGATGGCGCGGCGGATACGGTTGAGCATGCTGATCAGCTCCTATCGCTGATGGCCAGGTCCCCGGACATCGCCCGTCGCGGGGGCCACTTTGTTCACGGCGGCCCAGAGGGTGCGGCCGCCCAGGCTGGTGGCCAGGAGACCGAATCGGTCCGCCGTCGCCACCACTTCCAGGACCTCCCGCCATATCTCGGCGGGGAGGGATTCCGGTACCTCCGCTTCGATCGATGTGTGCCGCGGGTGCTCTTCCACGCGTGTGGTGAGTCCGACGGCTGACAACCGGGCGGCCAGGGCCTCCGCGCTTACTTCTGGAGCAGGCACAGGGCAGCCTCCGTCACCGGCGATCACTTTAAGTGAAGCTAGTTAACTAGATTAGAGCTAGTGGACTAGATTTTCCATATGCCTGAGCAGCCGCCTTATCTCCGCATCGCCGACGAACTGCGGCGGCGGATCGCGGAGCACGAGTGGACCCCTGGAGACCGGCTGCCCTCTCGGGCCCAGATCGGTCAGGAGTGCGGGGTGGGCGAGAATGTCGTCCGCCGAGCCCAGGAGTTGCTGATCTCCCAGGGCGTGTTGGAGGGGCGGGCCGGGTCCGGGACCTATGTGGCCGAGCCCCGGGCGCGGGTCAGGATGGTTCGGTCCGCAGCGCGCGAGCAGCCGGACGGGTCCCCGTTCCGGGCCGACATGAAGGCCGTGGGACGGAATGGCGGCTGGGAGAGCCGGACCGATGCGAAGGAGCCGGCGCCGGCCGAGATCGCTGCGCGGCTCGGGATCGGTGAGGGCGAGCTGTGCGTCCGGACCGTGTATGAGTTCCTCGCCGACGGTCGGCCTGTGCAGTTGTCGACGAGTTGGGAGCCGTACGACCTGACCGGCGGGACACTCGTCGTCCTTCCCGAGGGTGGGCCGCACGCCGGGGCCGGCGTCGTGAACCGGATGGCTCAGATCGGCATCACAGTCAGCCATGCCGTGGAGCAGCCGGAGCCGCGGCAGGCTACTGCCGAGGAAGCGTCACTACTCGGGATCCAGAAGGCCGCGCTCGTCACCCACATCCGACGGACGTACTACAGCGACCAGGGCCACCCCGTTGAGACTGCAGACATCGTGATCCCTGCCTCGCTGTGCGAGGTCGTCTACGAGGTAGCCATCCAGCGATAACAGCGGCACCTCCCGCTAGGCCCCTGCCTCAAGCCTGGCGGCGACGAGTTCCGCGGCGCATCTGTCGCCCCATCTCTGCACGGGCTCCGACCGCTCCTGGGCCCCATAGCTCTCAGGGGCCACGATCGTCTGCCCCGTGCGCACGGCCCGCCAGCTACCTGACGCAGTCTCCCCTCAGACTCACTCACAACATCGCCGATTATCTCGGCGAAAACTTGAGAGTATTAGTTGCGCCGATTATCTCGGCGAAAACTTGAGAGTATTAGACGTCTCGATTATCTCGGCGAAAACTTGAGAGTATTAGACGTGTCGAGGATTGACACATCAAGACCGCCCCTGACCTGCACGTTTGCAATTCCCTGGTCGAGTGCTCAAGAATTACCACACTTGCTCTTTGACCCCTCTTCCAATGAGAGGGGAGGCCACCCATGCGCCTAGACAACGACGGGTGGCCTCCTGGTCCTCAGTCCTCGCAGACAGGAACCACCTTCAGTATGAGATACCGACTCCGTCGTCTCCAAACGGCAGCGGCCGGCGGCAGCCCCACGCACGTTCAGGTGGCAGCGCTCCTTGCTGGTGCTGCTCTGATCGCTAGCGGTCAGGCGACCGTTGCAGAAGCAGGCGCTTACGTAGCACCGTTCCTGCTGATCAGCGAGCGGCTAGCGGCCCGCTACGGTGCGGGACAGACTCAATGTGAGCACGGCCCTCAAGTGCTGCCAGGGGCCCGCGAGCTCAACGCGCAGGGAGAGTCTGCGCCCTAGGAGCGATGGGCTGCGTACCGAAGCCTGACATCCACGGCTGACATCAACGCGGGCGCACGCAGACAGTTTCAGGCGGCTAGCAGGAGCTAGGCTGGCAGCCTGAACAGACCCCTGAGGCTCGACCCGATCGAACTCCTAAAGCGGGTGTCGCAGGTTCGAATCCTGCCGGGGGCACAAGGTCAAAGGGCACCTACGGATCTCCGTAGGTGCCCTTTGACGTCCACGGTCGGCGTCGACGGCGACGGTCATGCCGGGCGGGAGCTCGCACTCCGAGGGCGGCATCTGTTCTCCACGCAGCGGCTCGGCTTCCGGACGCCGTGCGGCAGGTGCTCGACGCCCACCGCCGCCCCCGCCTCAGGCGGGGGCGCCGTTCAGCGCAGTTCCTCCGGGCACGCCGTGCCCCGGGAGAGTTTGTACGGGGCCGCCAGGCGGTACACGCCCGCCTTCGGTGCGATCAGTTCCGTCCACTCGTCGCCGTCCGCGTCCGCCTCCGTCTTGAACAGGCAGCCCTGCTCGTTCGCGAAGACCTTCGGGAGTTCCGTCTCCGACTCCTCGCGCGCCAGCTTCGAGGCCTCCGTCTCCTGCGGGGCCTCGATCTTGCCGCCGTTCTCGTCCACGAGCGCCAGCCACGGCGAGTACGGGACCCGGATGAGGACCCGGCCGGGCTTGTCGACCCGGATCACGACCTCGTTCTCCTCCGCGCTCTGCACCTCCGCCGGCGGGTCCGCGAGGGGCGTCGGGTTCTCGACCTCGTACAGCCGCCAGTTCTCGTCCGACCAGACCTGCTCCAGGTACGGCAGGCCCTCGTCGACCAGTTCCGCCTCCTGCTCGGCGCCCGAGTCCGGGGCGCCCGTCGGCAGGACCACGTAGTGGACGGCCCAGCGGTCGAGCCACTCCTCGTAGTTCACCGCGTTCAGGGTGTCGTCGTAGAAGAGCGGGTTCCGTTCCATGTCGGCCTGACGGTTCCAGCCTCGCGCCAGGTTGATGTACGGGCTCAGCGCCGAGGACTCGCGGTGGCTGGACGCCGGGACGACCTCGACCCTCGCCCTGCCCGCGCCCCGCACCTGGAGCTGGTTGATCAGCGGCGCCACCTCCCGCGCCCAGGAGGCGTCCGGGGCGGTGCGGATCACGTCGTCGACGCCCTTGAAGCCGATCCAGAAGTTCAGCCCCGCGAAGGCCAGCAGCAGCGCGTACCACCGCCGCGACCGCGGCTTCGTGTACGGCAGCGCCGCCAGCAGCACCACGCCCGCGAAGAGCATCGGGAGCCGCGAGATGTTCGAGCCGATCTGTGAGTCGATCAGCCAGGTCAGCAGCGTGCCGACCGTGTACACGGCCGCGCCCGTACGGACCGTCCGCCAGTCCCTCGGGACCAGCAGGAACACCAGTACCCCGAAGAGCAGCGGCAGCGCCGTCGACCCGAAGGACATCGGCTGCGTGCCCGAGAAGGGGAACAGCCAGGACGAGAGCGCCACGACCGCGACCGGGGCCAGCCCGAGCGCGTACGCCCCCGGGCGCCGCCGGTTCAGGAACAGCGCCGCCGCCGCGATCCCCAGGAACAGGCCCGCGACCGGGCTGCACGCCGTCGCCAGACCCGCCAGCGGCGCCGCGACCACCGCCTTCGCCCAGCGCTTGCGGCGCCAGCGGTGCGGCCAGCAGAAGACCGCCGCGACCGCGCCCAGCGCGAACATCATGCCGAGGCCGAACGTCACCCGCCCCGACAGCGCGTTGCAGAGGAAGGCGAAGACCGCCGCGACCGAGCAGGCCAGCGGATTGCGGACCGCCCGTACCCGTACCAGGATCAGCGCGGTCAGCGCCGCCGACAGCGTCCCCGCGACCATCATCGTGCTGCGGACGCCGAGGACCGACATCAGATACGGCGACACGACGCTGTACGAGACCGGGTGCATCCCGCCGTACCAGGCCAGGTTGTACGCCGAGTCCGGGTGCCGGCCGACGAACTCGGCCCACGCGTCCTGCGCCGCCAGATCCCCGCCGCTGTTGGCGAAGAAGAAGAACCACAGGATGTGGGTGACGGCCGCCAGACCGGTGGCCGCCATGACCGTGTAGCGACGCTTCCGGCGCGGAGCCGTAGGGGTCGCGGGGGTCGTCGAGACCGTGGGAGCCCGGGGAGCCGTAGCGGCTGTGGCCGGGGCCGCGGTCACCGGGTTCTCCGCCTCCGGGGCGGGTCGCTGGGCCGGGAGCACTATTCGCGGGAGCGAATCGGGAGACGCGTCGACGTCCGCGTCGGTGTCGGATACGGAGTCATCGGTGTCCGGGGTGGAGGCCGGGGCTGAGCCCGGGGCGGAGGCCGGAATGCGGGCCTGGGTGCTGGGCCGGGCACTGGCCCGGGTGGGGGCGACAGGAGTCGCGGCAGCGGCAGGGGCCGGGGCTGAGCCCGAGGTGGAGCCCGAGGTGGACCCCGACGTGGACCCCGATGTCGACCCCGGGGCGGACCCCGAGGTGGACCCCGCGGTGGGGTCCGGAGCGAAGTCCGCGCGGTCGGCGCGTGTCGGCTCGGCGGTGGTCACTGCGGCCCTTTCCCGTGCTGCCCGTCTCGCTTCTCGCGCGTGTCACGCGTCTTCCCGTCCCCCGGAAGACGCTAACAGCTGGGCGCCCCGGACAACCCGGGGCGCCCGGCCGAGCGGGTGGTCCCTCAGCCCACGCGGGTCAGCTTCTTGTCGAAGCCGGGCTCCACCAGGTCCGTCTGGAGGGCGACCGGGGAGCTGACCTTGCCCGTGCCCGTACCGATGGACACCTGGCCGACGATGTCGCCCGCCTTGCCCGCGTGCGGGACCGCCTTGCCGCCGTCGGTGAGCTCCAGGTCCACCTTCAGGCCCGGCCAGCCGATCGCCTTGAGCTCCTTCGTCGCCACGACCGGGGTCCGGCCGCCGAGGCCGTCGTCGATGTAGCCGAGGACCTGGCCCTTGCGGACCACGGCCGCCGAGGTGACGTCCTTCTGGGCCTGCTGGATCAGCTTGAGGCTGTTGTCGATGGCGAGCTGCAGCTTGTCGTTCAGCACCTTGGCGTTCTTCGCCCCCATGACGATGCCGAGGATGCGGCGGTTCTTGCCGTCGATGACGGTGTTCGCCGCCCACAGCAGATTGCCGCCGGCCGGGGTCGACGAGCCGGTCTTGATGCCGTTGACGCCGGGTTCGAGCAGGATGTTGTTGTTGTTCTCGATGCGGCCGGGGATGCCGTCCACGGTCAGGTTCGGCATGTTCACGATCTCGCGGAACACGTCGTACTGCATGACCGCCTTCGCCAGCTTCAGCTGGTCCTGCGGCGTCGACACCGTGCTGTCCAGCAGACCCGACGGGTCCGTGTACGTCGACCCGGTCATCCCGAGCCCCTTCGCGGCGGCGTTCATCTTCGCCACGAACGCGGCCTCCGAACCGGCGTCCCAGCGCGCGAGCAGCCGGGCCACGTTGTTCGCGGAGGGGATCATCAGGAGCTCCAGGAGCTCCTTCTGGGAGTACGTCTGGCCCTCCTGGACCGCCGCCGTCGACTCGTGCGTCGCGTTGGCCTGGTCCGCGGCCTTCTTGTCGATCGTGATCTCGGGGCCCTGCTGCTTCCCCTTGATCGGGTGGTCGCGCAGGATCACGTACGCCGTCATCGTCTTCGTGACGCTCGCGATCGGGGCCGGCTTCTGGGCGCCGTACGTGCCCACCATGCCGACGCCCTCGACCTCGACGGCGCCCTGTCCCTCACCCGGCCACGGCATCTTCAGCTCGCCGCCCTCGAAGGTGAAGGTCGGCGCGGCGGTGAGCGTCAGAGCGGGCGCGGGCAGCGGGCGCACCATCTGCACGATCGCAAACACGATCAGCACGAGGATGACCAGCGGGGTCCAGATCCGCACCCGGCGCAGCGTCGTCCGCATCGGGGTCGGCGGCGGGGGCGGCGTGTTCGTCAGCTCGGCGAGCAGGTCGAGCGGGGGCAGCGGCGGCAGGGGCTGCTGCCGCGTCCGCTCCGCCTCGGCGAGCGCGGGCGGGGTCGCCCGCGGCGAACGCGACTGCGCGGGCGTCGGCTTCGGCGCCGGCGTCGCCTTCGGAGCGGGGGTGGCGGCCGGGGCCTTCCCCGCCTCCGGAGCGGCCTTCTCGGCCTTCTGCTCGGCCGGGATGTCCGCGCGCAGCGGCAGGAAGGTGCTCGTGCGCTCGCTGTCGGGGTTCCCGGTCAGCGAGGGCGGAAGCTTCAGGGCGGTCGTCGGCTGGTCCACGGGCAGCTTGACGGCCTTGAACATGGTCGTCGGCTGGTCGACCGGGGGCTCGTCGTCGTCCGCGGCACCGGGAGCGTCGGAGGGCGCCTCGGAGGCGGGTACGGGGGCTGCGGGGGCCGCGGCGGCTGCCGCGGGGGCCTTCGGCTCCACCGCCGGCTTCTCGGCGGCCGGCTTGCCCTCCGGCTTCTCGTCCGCCGGCTTGCCCTCCGTCGGCTTCCGCGCCGCGAACCAGGACTCCCCCGGCGCCTTCGCCTCGACGGCCGCCTTCGCCTCGACGGGCTCCTCGTCGGCGTCCGCCTCGTCGCCCTCGTCGTCCTGGGGCTCGTCCTCGGGCTCCGCCCCAGACGCGTCGTCGTCCTCAGGCTCGGTCGCGGCCTCGGACTCGTCCTCCGCCTCCGGCTCGTCCTCGGCCGTCGCCTCGTCCTCGGGCTCGTCCGGCTCCCCGGAGTCCGACTCCGGCTCCGACTCCGGCTCCGACTCCTCCGCCGTCGCGACCCACGCCGCCACGGCCGCCTTCAGACGGTCGCTCTCCGGCTTGTCCACCGCCTCCGAGGAGGCAGCCGACTCCGACTCCGAAGCGGAGGCCTCATCCGACCCCGCATCCGACTCCGGCTCGGACTCGGACTCCGGAGCCGACGTGGGCTCCGGCTCCGACGCCGGCGCGTCGTCCTCCGGCATCCGTGGCGCGAGCGTCTTGAAGACGGCCGTCGGCTGGTCCACCTGAATCGCGGACGCCCCGGACGCCGTCGCAACCGGAGCAGACGACGAGGCGTCTGACTCACGGAGCACGGAAAGCCGCGGATCCCGGCCGCCGCCGCCCGAGGCCGTCGTCTCCTGAGACGACCCCTGCTGCTCCGCCTTGTCGGGGGACTCGCCCGCCACCGTGCCTCCTCCATGCGTCATGCGTACGTTCGAACCGTGTACCGGTCCGTGTACCAGTGTCCTGTGTGAACCCCTTGGCTCCCGTGCTAGACGAGAACGACATACCTACTGGTTCCCGGATGAAGCACCCAGGCACTCTCGACAGATGAATGTGAGAGGGGTCACCCTGTCATTCATCCACGCGGGGAGGCATGGATGGGCAGGAGCCGCAGAACCATTCCGGAGGAGCTTCTGCTGCTCGCTCTGGACCCGACCACGGGTACCACAGCGCAGCCGCAGTCGCTCGACCTCGGCCTGGCCGGTGCACAGCTAGTGGAGCTGGCGTTGGCAGGCCGGATAGCCCCTGACGGGGATCGTATCGCCGTGGTGATGCCACGGCCGACCGGAGATCCGACCTTGGACTCCGCACTGGAACTGCTGCGCAGGCGTGGCAGTCCGGTTCGGGCCGTCCACTGGATCGGCGGACCCCGACTGGGGCTCCGCCAGACGTATCTCTCGCATCTGGAGCGATGCGGCATGGTGCATGCCGTGGAGGGCCAGATGTGCGGGGTGTTGCCGACGACTCGCTACCAGGCGACGGACACGGCGATCAGTCGGGAGATCCGTTCCCGGCTGGACAGTGCGATCCGCACCGGCGTACCGCCGGACCCGCGGACCGCGGCGCTTGCCGCGCTGGCCCACGCGGTCGGACTCGGGAAGCACCTCTACCCCGGAAACGAAGGACGGTCGTCGCGGTCGAGGCTGCGCGATCTGATCCGGCACGACCCGATGGGCGGACTCGTGGCGCATGCCGTGATGGACGTCCAGAACGGCGCGGCGGCACAGCCGCGCCGGAGCGCCGCGGGTGTCCCGGCGCAGCCACACGGCGGCAGCATGGCCCGCGTGGCGGCGCACTAGGCACCGGCGAGGGCCTGGGCGCAGGCACTTCGCGCTCCACCTCGCACGAACCCCACCGGGAGCCGCACAGGTGTGCGGGGCGGTCAGGACGGCCGCCCCGCACATGTGCGTTCCCGGACGCATATGTTGTGGTCGTTTTCCAGCGCACACCCGACCATTGGTGGCAGTCTGCCAAGCGGTAGATACTCACAGCTACGCAGCAGACAGCCGGAGGTGCAGTTTCCGTGGCGTCCAACGTCAACCCCACAGTCAGGCGACGCCGATTGGGCCAGGAGCTGCGAAGGCTCCGGGAAGCGAAGAACATGACGGCGGAGCAGGTCGCCGAGCGTCTCCTCGTCTCCCAGTCCAAGATCAGCCGGCTGGAGAACGGCCGCCGTTCGATCAGCCAGCGCGATGTCCGTGACCTCTGCGGCGTGTACGAGGTCGAGGACGAGCGCATGGTCGACTCGCTCATGCAGATGGCCAAGGACTCGCGCCAGCAGGGCTGGTGGCACGCCTTCGGCGACATCCCGTACAGCGTCTACATCGGCCTGGAGACCGACGCGGAGAGCCTGCGGATGTACGAGCCCCAGATCATCCCCGGACTGCTGCAGACGCACGCGTACGCCGAGGCCGTGATCTCCGGCGCGCTGCCGGAGTCGACGCCCGCCGAGATCGAGAAGCGGGTCACGGTCCGCACCCGCCGCCAGGAGCGCATCCGGGACGAGGAACGGCCGCTGCGCCTCTGGGCGGTGATCGACGAGGGTGCGCTGCACCGGCTCGTCGGCAACCGGCAGCTGATGGTGCAGCAGCTGGAGCACCTGATCGAGCAGTCGCACCTGCCGCACGTCACCGTGCAGGTGCTGCCGTTCGACATGGGCGCGCATCCCGGGATCAGCGGGCAGTACTCGATCCTGGAGTTCCCGGACACCTCGGACTCGAGCGTCGTCTACATCGAGGGCGTGACGAGCGATCTGTACCTGGAGAAGGCGCAGGACGTGGGCAAGTACAGCGTCATGTACGAGCACCTCAGGGCGCAGGCGCTGAACGCCGAGCAGACCAGGGACTTCATCGCGGAGATGGCGAAGAAGCACGCCAAGGGCTGAGCACCGTACACCTCGGACTCGCTCCCACGGAAGCTCAGTTGGAATATGCCACTCGGACGTGTGAACGCCGGTCCCGCCGGAGGGGACCGGCGAGTAGCGTCGATCACGCCGGCAAGAACGTTGGCGCGACACCACTGGCAGAGCAGAACCGGAGCTGAGCAGCATGGCGATTATTCAGGGTGGCACGGACACCTGGACGAAGTCCTCCTACTCCGGAGGGAACGGGGCCTGCGTCGAAGTGAAGTCCCCCCTCGTGACCGCTGTCGCGGTGCGGGACTCGAAGGCCCCCGAGGGTCCGTCCCTCTCTTTCGGACCGGGAACGTGGACCGCGTTCGTCGGCGAGGTGAGCAACGGGGCCCTCTGAGCCCCGCCGCTCAAGCCGTCACCGGCACCACTCGCACTCCCCGCACGACCAGCACCACCTGCACCACCAGCACCACCAGCACCACCTGCACCACCTGCACCACCTGCACCACCTGCACCACCAGCAGTACCTGCACGACCTGCAGTACGAATGAGCCCCTTCGACCGGTCCGCCGTCCTGGCCGAGGGGGCTCGGCCTTTGCCCGGAACGGACCGGGGAGGGGGCAGCTCAGCGCAGCTCGTCCACGTACCGGTCCGTCCCCGGCACCGTCGGGATGAACGGCGCCACCAGCTCCACCCGGCCGCCGGCCCCTCCCCCGCCCGAGGAGCCCAGCGACTCCAGGTCCGCGAAGTGCTCCGACCAGCACTCCCGGGGGTCCCGCTCCAGGAACCACAGCAGGGTCAGCCGGGTGTCGACGCCCTCGACCTGCTTCACGTACGTCATGCGGTCACCGGGCAGCGGGGTCGGCCGGAAGACGGTGACCATCGCCGCCGGTGAACCGGCGAGCCGCCGGGGCAGCTCCCGGTTCCGCAGCCGGTCGAGCAGCGCGTCCCGTTCCTCCGGGCCCTCGGCGTCGATCACCTGGAGGATCAGCCCGGCGTAGGGGTGGTCGAGGGCGTGGAAGTCGCGCGGGCCCGCCGCCCCGTCCCGGTAGACGGTCGCCGCGTGGTCCTGGAACGCGGTGAAGACATGGGTCCGTTCCTGGTGGACGCGGGCGTCGCGGTTGAGCCGCTTGTTGATGCCGACGGTCCACTTCATGTGGTCGTCGTAGCGGCCCTCGGTGATCCAGTACGTGGAGAGGTAGCAGCCCGTGGTGACCGGCCGGGCGACGGCGGACTTCTCGGGGCCGCGCAGGTCCTGGAGCTCGCGGGTGGCGACCCAGCGGCGGCCGGCGTACATCCAGGGCATCGCCATCGCGCCGGCGTAGTAGTGGTCGTCCTCGTACCAGCGGTTGTAGGCGTACTCGTGGCCCGGGTGCGGCTCGACCATGGTGATCAGCGCGTGGCCGGGCCGGACCCCGTACGGGCCGACGGACGCCAGCTCCGCGTACGTCTCGCTGCGGGTCTCCTCGCTCACTCTCGTACCCCTCTCCCAGGTGTTCCCAAGTCGGTGACAGGGACCTACTCTGACGGGCCGTCAGATGATTGGCCAGGGTCGGGAAGGGGTCGGATGATGCTGCTCCAGGGGAAGACGGTCGTCGTGTCGGGGGTCGGGGCGGGGCTCGGGCACCGCATCGCGGAGACGGTCGTACGTGACGGGGGCAACGCCGTGCTCGGCGCGCGCACAGGGGCCAACCTCGCCAAGTCCGCGGCGGAGATCGACCCGGAGGGGAGCCGCACCGCCCACCGGGTCACCGACATCACCGACGAGGCGCAGTGCGAAGCCCTCGCCGCGCTCGCCGTCGAGCGCTTCGGCGGGATCGACGCGGTCGTCCACGTGGCCGCCTGGGACTCCTACTTCGGGGGCCTGGAGGACGCCGACTTCGCGACCTGGCAGGGGGTCCTGGACGTCAATCTGCTCGGCACGCTGCGGATGACCCGGGCCTGCCTGCCGGCACTGAAGGAGCGCGGGGGTTCGGTGGTCCTGATCGGGACGCAGTCGGCGGTGGCCGCGCCCACGCAGGTGCGGCAGGCGGCGTACGCGGCCTCGAAGGGGGCGCTGACCTCGGCGATGTACTCGCTGGCGCACGAGCTGGGGCCGCACCGCATCCGGGTCAACACCGTGCTGCCGGGCTGGATGTGGGGGCCGCCGGTGCAGGCCTTCGTCCAGTTCACCGCGCACACCGAGAAGGTGCCGGAGGCCGAGGTGCTCGGGCGGCTCACCGAGCGGATGGCGCTGCCGGAGCTGGCGACGGACGGGGACGTGGCGGAGGCGGCGGTGTTCCTCGCCTCCGACCGGGCGCGGGCGATCACGGGGCAGTCGCTGCTGGTCAACGCCGGGGAGCTGATGCGCTGAGCCGCCCCCGCCCCACCGGGGCAAGTTCACGGACATGAACGAGGGTCAGCAAGCCGAACGATTTTACTGCCCCTTGACCCTCCCCTGCATTGTCCGCGCCTTCCAACTCCCCACACCATGAACCGCGTTCACAAGGCGGACCGGACCTCAGGGAGGGCGCAATGAACAGTCTCGACTGGGCCGTGCTCATCGGCTATTTCGGCGTCATGGTCGCGATCGGAGTCTGGTCCCACAAGCGCGTCGACACCGTCTCCGACTTCTTCACCGCGGGCGGCCGGATGCCCTGGTGGCTCTCCGGCATCTCCCACCACATGTCGGGCTACAGCGCCGTGATGTTCACCGGGTACGCGGGCATCGCCTACACCTACGGCGTCACCTCCTACGTCACCTGGTCCTTCCCGATCGCCATCGGCATCGCGATCGGCGCCCACCTCTTCGCGCCCCGCCTCAACCGGCTGCGCTCCCGCCTCCGGGTCGCCTCCCCGCTCGAGTACCTCAAGGACCGCTACGACCTCCCCACCCAGCAGGCCCTCGCCTGGTCCGGCGTCCTCCTGAAGATCGTCGACGTCGGCGCCAAGTGGGCCGCCATCGCGACCCTGCTCTCGGTCTTCACCGGCATCTCCCTCAACCAGGGCATCCTCATCACCGGCGTCGTCACCGGGATCTACTGCACGGTCGGCGGCCTCTGGGCCGACGCCCTCACCGAACTGGGGCAGTTCGTCATCCAGCTCCTCGCCGGCGTCGCGATGCTCGTCGCCGTCCTCGGCAGGCTCGGCGGCTTCAGCGCGTTGTGGACCGTGTGGGACCGGCCCGAACTCCAGGGCCACACCGCACCGACGGCCGGCCCGTACACGATGACGTTCCTGCTCGCGTACCTCTTCATCAAGACCTTCGAGTACAGCGGCGGCATGTGGAACCAGGCCCAGCGGTACATGGCCACCCCGTCCGCCCGCGAGGCCACCCGCTCCGGGCGGCTCTCCGCCGTGCTCTGGTTCGTCTGGCCGCTCGTCCTCTTCTTCCCCATGTGGTGCGCGCCGCTGCTCGTCGACCCGAAGAAGCCCGACGGCTCCGACGCGTACGCCCTGATGACCGAGCAGCTGCTGCCGCACGGCCTCCTCGGGCTCGTCGTCGTCGGCTTCTTCTCGCACACCATGGCCATGTGCTCCTCCGACGCCAACGCCATCGCGGCCGTCTTCACCCGGGACATCGCGCCCGTCCTCAGCAAGGCGGCCCGGAGCTGGACGCAGCGGGCCGGGCTGCTCGCCGCGCGCTGGTCGACGATCGCCTTCCTCGGCCTGTCGATGGCGGTCGCCACCCAGGTCAACTCCCCCGCCTTCAAGGACATCATCACCGTCGTCATCAAGTGGGTCGCCGGGCTCATGGGCCCGATCGCGATCCCCTTCATGCTCGGGCTGCTCCGCGCCTTCCGGAAGTCCGGCCCGACCGCGGCGCTCGTCTCCTGGGCCGCCGGGCTCTTCGCCTTCTGGCTCACCAACTACGGCCTCGACGGCGTCGAGCTCCAGATCCAGATCGTCGCGCCGCTCGCGACCTCGCTCGTCCTCTACGTCCTCATCGGGTACGTGAAGCCGGAGGACACCCCGGAGCGGGACGCGCTGCTGGCCACGATCGGCTCGGACGGGGGCGGGGACGGGGCGGACGGCGCCGCCGCTCTTCCCGCCCAGGCGGGCGAGCGGACCGATCAGCCGCTCGCCTGAACCGGGCCCCCCGGCCCCTCGTCCCGGGCGCCGAGCGGACCGGTCGACCCCTCGTCCCGGGCGCCGAGCGGACCGGTCAGCCCCTCGGGTAGCGCGCCAGCCAGCCCGGGGAGGACTCCGCAGGGCCGTGCAGCGCGGCGCCCTGGGTCATCTCCATCGAGAAGTCGTCCGCGAGCTCCAGGACCGTGGCACGGCCCTCCAGTTCGGCCAGCCAGGCCGGCGGGAGGGCCGTCTCGCCGTGCAGGGCCCCGAGCAGCGCGCCCGTGAGGGCCCCGGTGACGGACGAGGGCCCGTCGTGGTTCACCGCGAGCCGCAGCCCGTGCCGTACGTCCTCGCCGACGAGCGCGCAGTAGACCGCCGCCGCCAGCTGCCCCTCGGCCCGGTCCTCCGCCGCGCCGAGGGCCGTCACCCGCTCCGGGTCCGGAGCCCCCTCCCGTACGGCCGCGAGGGCCCGGCCCAGCGCCTCGGTGACCGGCTCGTGGCCGGGGCGCGCCGCCAGCTGCTCCCGGGCCAGGTCGACGGCCGCGCCCACGGAGGCGCCGCGCGCCAGGCCGTGGACGGTGACGGCGAAGGCGCCCGCGGCGAGGGCGGCGGCGGGGGCGCCGTGGGTCTGCGCGGCGCACTCGACGGCGAGCTGGCAGACGAGCTGCGGCTCCCAGCCGACGAGGAGGCCGAAGGGGGCCGAGCGGACGAGCGCGCCGGAGTCGGCGGCGGTGGGGTTCTTGGGCTTGTCGAGGGTGCCGAGAACGTCGTCGCCGAAGCCGGTGAGGCAGGCGCGGGGCGGGTTGCGGCGGGCGTAGAGCCATTCCTCCCTGGCGAGCCAGCCGTTGTCCTTGCGGCGCTCGTCGGGGCCCCAGTCGCGCTGGGTGGCGGCCCAGCGCAGATGCGCCCGGTGGACGTCGGTGGGCGGGTGCCAGGCGCCGGTGTCCCGGCGGACCTGGGCGCGGATCAGGCCGTCGACGGTGAACAGGCCCATCTGGGTCGCGGCGGTGACGGCGCCGCGCCGGCCGAAGGCGGGTGCGGGCTCGGTGAGTCCGTCAGGTCCGTGGGCCTCGTGGACCTCGTGGAGGGTGAGTCCGTCGGCGGGCGCGCCCAGCGCGTCGCCGAGGGCGCCGCCGAGCAGACAGCCCCGTACGCGGGCGCGGAAGTCCTGCTGTTCGGCGCGGCCCCACACGGCCGCGGCTGTCGTGGCCACTTCGTGCCCTCCCCCGTAGACCGGTCTGCGCAGCACTGTAATGGACCGGGTACGTCGGTTCGGGGGCCGGAACGTTATGTGATCCGACGCCCTTCAGGCCGCTTTTGACCGCAGTTCACCCAAGGTTCGATCACGACTTGAACGATCCGCGTCATGAACCCCGTGACACGAGTCAAGTCCCTCTCCGCCGCGGTCGTCGCCGCCGCCCTGCTCACCGGGCTCACCGCCCCGGCCGCCTCCGCCCGCGGCCACCAGCACCACGGCGGGCAGCGCATCCCCTTCACCGCCGCGACCGTCACCGAGAACGCGGGCGGCACCTTCACCGTCACGTGGTCCGCCCCCGGCACCCGCGGCGTCACGGTCCGCACCGGCGGCCGTACCGTCGCCCGCGGCGGCGCCACCGGCTCCGTCACCGTCACCGGCCTCGCCGCCGCCGACCGGCGCTGGTTCGACCTCGTCCCCGACCGGGGCGCCCCGCTCCACCTCGCCGACCGGCTGATCCGCCTCCAGGGCACCGTTAACTTCCGTGACGCGGGCGGCTACCGCACCTCCGACGGCCACTGGGTGAGGATGGGCGAGGTCTACCGCTCCGACGCGCTCGACAGGCTCACCGACGCGGACCTCGCCGAGCTGAGGCGCCTCGGTGTCCGTACGGTCTTCGACCTGCGCATGGAGTCCGAGCGGAGCACCGCGCCCGACCGCGTCCCGGCCGGCGCCTCCCGGGTCGTCGCCGACGTCCTCGCGGGCTCGGGCACCTTCACCGGCCTGCCGAGGACCCCCGGCGAGGCCGAGGCGATGATGGTCGAGGGCAACCGCTTCATGGTGAGCGGCGACACCGCCCGTACCGCGTACACCGCCGTCCTCGACGGCATCGCCGACGACGACCGGCGCGGCGTCCTCTTCCACTGCACGGCCGGCAAGGACCGCACCGGCTGGTCGAGCGCCGCCCTGCTGACCGCCCTCGGCGTGCCCGAGGAGACGGTCATGGCCGACTACCTGGCCAGCAACACCTACCGGGCCGCCGCCAACGACGCCGTCCTCTCCCACCTCCCGGCCGCGCAGGCCGCCGTCTACAAGCCGCTCCTCGACGTCCGGCCCGCGTACCTCAACGCGAGCTTCGACGAGGTCGAGGAGGAGTTCGGCTCCTTCCGCTCGTACCTGCGCGAGGGCCTCGGCATCGACAACCGCGAGCTGAAGGACCTGAAGAAGGAACTGCTGGTCGGCTGAGCCGGAAGCCCGGACGCGCGGAGCCGGGAAGCCCGGGAACGCGGAGAGTCCGGACGCCCGGACGCCCGGGAACGCGGAGAGCCGGGGCGCCCGCACGCGGGTGCCCCGGCCGTTCACTTCACCCGCGGTCCGTCAGCGGCGGACCTGGTAGGCGCGCGTCACCGTCTGGTCGACGGAGTTGCCGTCGGCGTCGGTGGCGGTGACCCGCAGCGAGACGAAGCCCGCGGTCGCCGGGTTGGCGACGCTGCCGTTCAGACGGTCGTCCAGGCGGACCTGCCGCCAGGTGGCGCCGTCGTCGTACGAGGCCCACAGCTTCACCCCGGTGACCGCCGGGCCGGCCAGGCCCTTGGGGTGCCGCACACCGAGGCCGACGGTCGTCCGGGAGCCGGTCCGGGCGCTGTTGGCCAGGTCGGTGCCGAGGCGGTAGTCCACCGACAGGACGGGCAGCAGGGTCCGTCCCTCACCCTGCGCGGAGTGGAAGCGCCAGTCGGTGCGCACCTTCGTGGAGGTGCTCCAGGAGGGATCGTCGCGCTGCACGTCGGCGACCACGCGGTACTCGGCGCGCTCCGGGACCACCGGGAAGGCGACGCTCGCGGAGGGCGCGGTACCGAGCAGCACACCGTCCCGGTAGACCGTGGTCAGCTCCTTGTCGGCGCCGTCGCGCATCACGGCCCACTGCCCGGTGGAGCTGTCGAGCAGCCCCGCCGCACCGATCCCGCCGACACCGCCGTCACGGACGGCCGCGAAGTCCAGGCCGTCCGGCAGCGCGGTGCGGACCACGGCCTTGTTCCAGTCGCGGCGCACCTGCTGGCCGGGGGCCAGCGTGGTGGGGGCCGTGATCTGCCAGCTGCCGCCCGCCGACCACACGGGGCCGATCTTCATGGCCTCGTAGGTCCGCACGCCCGCGGTGACGTACTCGGTCAGGGTGCGCTGGAGCGTCATCCGCCCGAAGGCGAAGTTGGCGACCGGCTGCATCGGCGAATGCATCAGCCTGCTGTATCCGGCCTCGGCCCCGGCGGTCGCGCCGTGGAACCTGGACTCGACCGTGGCCAGTTCACCGGCGCGGACGCGGTAGCGCTGGTCGGCCGGGACGGCGCCGGCGCGGTACTCGACCAGCTCGTAGGCGTACGGGCTGACCGCGGTGCCGGAGAAGGTGATCCGGGCGCCGGACAGGGCGAGGAGCCGTGCGCCCTCGGCGCCGGAGACCGTCATCGCGGGGATGCGGGTCTCCTTGGAGCTCCAGTTGCCCGCCAGCCAGCCGCCGGGGGTGTCGTTGAAGACGAGGACGGCCAGCGCTCCGGCGTCGGCCGCCGCGTCGACCTGTGCGTACGTGGTGGTGTCGGGGTCCCGCTTCACCAGCGCGAGCTTGCCCCGGACGTCCTCGCCCGGCCGGGCGACCCGGAGGGTGCGGCTGCCGTCGAAGCGTGCGGAGCCGGTCCAGCCCTGGAAGTAGGAGACGTCCAGGGCGCGGCCGCCGGGGCCGGCGAGCCGGGCCGAGAGCGCGGGGGCGCCGAGCGACCAGCCGACGCGGGACTCGAAGAGGGCGGGGTCGGCGGTGGCCGACGGCACGGAGTAGACGGCCGTCTCGCCGCCCAGCCACATCTCGCGGTCGTGGACGAGGGCCAGCGAGGAGGGGCGGGAGGCGATGCCGACGCGGAGGCGGTTCGTCTCCGACGGGCGGGGCGTGCTCATGCTGACCCGGCTCGCCCGGGAACCGTCGAAGGTGAAGGTCCGGTCGGAGTCGATGAGCGTGCCCGGCTGCACCGCGTAGGTGTACTCGCCGAGCAGGCTCCAGTCGGGGCTGTAGTGGAAGATCTCCGCGACGAAGGAGTGCTCGCCGCGCGGGAGCCGCACCACGACGGTGCCGTCCTCGCCGACCGGGTACGTCTCCGGGACGACCGCCTTGTCCAGGGTGGTGTCGGTGACCGCGGCGATGCCGCGGGTCGGCCTGCCGTCGCGGTCGAGGACCTTCAGCGTGACGTCGAAGCGCTCCACGTCACGGCCGAAGCCGATCGCGGTCACCGCCGTCGTCCCGTCGGTGGCACGGGCGGTGACGTGCGCGCCGTGCGAGCCGGTGGTGACGCCGGCGCTGTCGAGGGTGACGGCGACCTCGGCGGTGCCGTGCGCGGGGACGGTCACCGAGTCGGCGCCCAGGGCGAGGGTGCCGGCCGGCAGTGCCTCGCCGGCCTCGTCCAGGGAGAGCGCCAGCGTGACGGGGGCGTCGCCGTCGTTGACGTACGCGATGCTCTTCTCGACGGTGGCCCGGTCGTCCCAGCCGCGCAGGCCGAAGTCGACGGTGCCGCTCGCGGACACCGGCTGGCGGACCGCGCGGGCCACGTCGACCCGGCCGGCGCCCTGGGCGTACACGGAGGTGTCGGCGGTGGTCCTCGCGGTGCTGATGAGCCCGCTCTTCAGCCGGGCGGGCGACCAGTCGGGGTGGCGCTGGGCGAGGATCGCCGCCGCGCCCGCCACGTGCGGCGTCGCCATGGAGGTGCCGCTCGCGGTGGTGTAGAGGTCGCCGACCGGGGTGCCCATGGTCGTGCCCGCCGCGCGGGCCGCGACGATCCGGACGCCCGGGGCGGTGATCTCCGGCTTGAGGCCGCCGTCGCCGCGCGGGCCCCGGCTGGAGAAGCTCGCGACGGCGTCGGCCGCGTCCACGGCGCCGACCGTCAGGGCCGCGGCGGCGGCGCCGGGGGTGCCGACGGTCCGCGCGCCGGGGCCGCTGTTGCCGGCGGCGATGGTGAACAGGACGCCCGTCTTCGCGGTGAGTTCGTTGACCGCGAGCGCCATCGGGTCGGTGCCGTCGGCGCCTTCGCCGCCGCCGAGGCTCATGGAGACGACCTTCGCGCCGGAGTGCGCGGCCCACTCCATGCCCTCGATGATGCCGGACTCCGAGCCGGAGCCGCCGTCGTCGAGGACCTTGCCCACGAGCAGCTTCGCGCCGGGGGCCACGCCCCGGTACTTCCCGCCGGAGCCGGCGCCGCTGCCGAGGATCGTGGAGGCGACGTGGGTGCCGTGGCCGTGACCGTCGCGCGCGGTCTCGCCGGGGACGAAGCTGCGGCTCTCGACGATGCGGTCGGCGAGGTCGGGGTGGGTGGCGTCGACGCCGGTGTCGAGCACGGCGACCTTGACGCCGGTGCCGTCGTATCCGGCGGCCCAGGCCTCGGGGGCGCCGATCTGCGGGACGCTCTTCTCCAGGAGCGCCTTCACCTTGCCGTCGAGCCAGAGGCGCTGGATGCCGCCCGAGAGGCGGGCTCCGGGGGTTCCGGCGCGGGCGCTGTCGTCGTCGACGGCCTCCCAGAACGTGTCGCCCCTGGACTTGTCGGCGGTGACGGCGGCGCCGCGGACGCCAGGGAGCTCGCGGGTGAGCCGGGCCCCGCCGGGGGTGGCGGCGGTGGTGGAGTCGTAGCGCACGATCAGCGGGGTCGACGCGCGGTGGGCGTCGTCGAAGCCCTGGGCGACGAGCTGGGTGACGTTGAACAGGCGCTTGTCGACCCGGCCGTTGTGGATCAGCGGCTCGACCTCCCGGGGGATCACGTACACGTCGGTGCCGACGGTGTACGTGCGGAGTCCGGCGGCGCTGCCCCGGAACGGGGTGACGTCGACGGCGAGGGTCCTGCCCGCCCGGGTGGCCACCGTCACCTTGTCGCCGGTCACCAGGGTGACCGTCGCGGTGCGGACGGCGTCGCGGGGCGCGGCGGTCACCGCGTCCTCCCCGGCGGCCGCCGGGAGCGGGGCCGCGCCGTACGCGAGACCGCCGGCGGTCATGGTGGCCGTGAGGGCGAGGCCGAGCAGTGCGGTTCTCCGTCTGCTGCGCATGCTGAGGGCACTCCTTCCGCCGGCGGAGGGGGATCCGTGTCCGGCGGAACCAAGAGTCAACAGAAACGATCACCTTCGCTACGGGCTGCGACTGACGAAGAAGCGACATGTCCACTCGCCGCCACCTTGCGCCGCGCACGCGCCCGGTCCGGGGCCCGCGTGGTAATGCGGACCCTCGTTTCCGACGGTCCTGATGTGGTTTGATCACGCCGGGTACGGGGGTGGTCACGGCAACCGGGGTGGGGGAAGGCGTCGTGGGAGAAGGCCACATGTTGGAGGCGGCGGGGGTCGGCGCCGTGGAGGAGCGGGTGTACCGCTTCCTCGTCGGGGTGCGGGAGGCCGACGCCGCCGGAATCTCCGCCCAGTTGGGCCTCGACGTGGCACGGGTCCACTGGCTGCTCGCCTCGCTCCACGACAAGGGCCTGGTGGGGCGGGTCGCCGAACCGCCGGAGGGCGGACCCGAACGGTACGTCGCGATGGCACCCGACGCGGCGCTGCGCCCGCTGCTGCTGCGCGGGCACGAGGCGCTCGAATGGGCGCGGCGGGGTGTGGAGCAGCTCGCCGAGGAGTACCGGGCGGGCGGGCGGCGGCACGACGCCGGGCAGCTCGTCGAGGTGATCACCGGGGCGAGCGTGATCCGGCAGCGGCTGCGGCAGATGGCGTACGGGGCGGGCGAGATGCGCTGGCTCTGCAAGGCCCGCCCGGTGGCGCTGGCGGCGGCGGAGAACGACGAGGAGTGGGAGCTGCTCGCCCGGGGCGTGCGGTACAGGACGATCTACGAGCGCGAACTCCTCGAAGGCCCCGGGATGGTGGACAACGTCGCCCGGAGCATCCGGGCGGGCGAGCAGGCGCGGGCCGTCGGGACGCTGCCGGTGCGGCTGGTGATCGCGGACAGCTCGATGGCGATCTGCCCCCTGGTGTACGAGAGCGGGGAGGACGGCGATCCCGTCGGCGGGGCGGGTCCGGCGGACCGGGTGGGCGAGCCGACGGCCGCCGTGGTCCACAGCAGCAGTCTGCTCGACGCGCTGATCGCCCTGTTCGAGAGCCAGTGGGCGGCGGCGACCCCGCTGCACGTGACCGACTCGGGCGAGCTGGCCGATGTCGACGGCGGCGGCCCGCGCCCGGCGGTGCACCTGGCCGACGACGAGCGGTATCTGCTCTCCCTGATCGTCGCCGGGGTCGCGGACAAGGCCATCGCCTCCCAGCTGTGGGTCAGTCAGCGCACGGTGCAGCGCCGGATCCAGGCCCTGATGCAGCGCGCGGGGGCGCTGACCAGGACCCAGCTGGTGTGGCAGGCGGCGCAGCGGGGGTGGCTGGCGTAGGGCTCGTCCGGCCGGGTGCCGGGCCCCGGCCGGACGCGGTCGCCCGTACGCGTGAGCCCCCGGCCGGACGCGGTCGCCCGTACGCGTGAGCCCCCGTCTCCCCTCAGGCGCCGCCCTCCTGGGGAAGGACCGGCAGCAGCTCCGGGAGGTGGCCGTCCGAGGCGCGGGCGGCGCGCTGCCGCTCCTCGGGGACCTCGCCGTACAGCGTCGTCCGGGGCTTCGCCGGGCGGCCCGCCGCCTCCGCGATGGCCTCCAGGTCGCGGATCGAGCGGTACGAGCCGTAACTCGACCCCGCCATGCGGGAGATGGTCTCCTCCATCAGCGTGCCGCCGAGGTCGTTGGCGCCCGAGCGGAGCATCTCGGCGGCGCCCTCCGTGCCCAGCTTCACCCAGCTGGTCTGGATGTTCGGGATGTACGGGTGGAGCAGCAGCCGGGCCATCGCGATGACCGCGCGGTTGTCGCGGGTCGTCGGGCCGGGGCGGGCGATGCCGGCGAGGTAGACCGGGGCGTTGGTGTGGATGAAGGGGAGCGTCACGAACTCGGTGAAGCCCTGCCGCCCCGACTCCAGCGCGGCCTGCTGGATGCCGGCGAGGGTGCGGAAGTGGCCGAGCCAGTGCCGGGGCTGGTCGACGTGCCCGTACATCATGGTCGAGCTGGACCGGATGCCGAGTTCGTGGGCGGTGGTGACGACCTCGATCCAGGTGGCCGTGGGGAGCTTGCCCTTGGTGAGGACCCAGCGGACCTCGTCGTCGAGGATCTCGGCGGCGGTGCCGGGGATCGAGTCGAGCCCGGCCTCCTTGGCGGCCGTCAGCCACTCGCGGATGGAGAGCCCGGTGCGGGAGGCGCCGTTGACGACCTCCATCGGGGAGAAGGCGTGCACGTGCATGCCGGGGACGCGCTTCTTCACCGCGCGGGCGATGTCGAAGTAGGCGGTGCCGGGCAGGTCGGGGTGGATGCCGCCCTGCATGCAGACCTCGACGGCGCCGACGTCCCAGGCCTGTTCGGCGCGGTCGGCGACCTGGTCGAGGGAGAGGGTGTACGCGTCGGCGTCGGTGCGGCGCTGGGCGAAGGCGCAGAAGCGGCAGCCGGTGTAGCAGACGTTGGTGAAGTTGATGTTCCGCGTGACGATGTAGGTGACGTCCTCGCCGGACACCGACTTGCGGACGTCGTCGGCGATCCGGGTGAGCGCGTCGAGCGCCGGCCCGTCGGCGTGCAGCAGGGCGAGCGCCTGGGCGTCGGTGAGCTCGGTCGGGTCGTCGGCGGCCGTCCTCAGTGCCTCGCGGACGTCGGCGTCGACCCGCTCGGGCACCATGCCGGGCGCGGCGGCCTCGCGCAGCGACTCCCAGTCGCCGTACACCTCGTCGAAGTCGTCGCGCCGGTCGTGGGTGCGGCCGGTGGTGTCGATGGTGGCGTGCAGATCGGTGCGGCCGGCGGCGGTGAACGCCTCGTCGGGCTCCTGCCAGGGCAGTCCGCGCACCGGCGCGTCGGGGTTCGCGAGGCCGGTCTCGGGGTCGGCGAGGGCGCGGACGTGCGGGAGGAGCCGGGGGTCGAGCCAGGGTTCGCCCCGGGTGACGAACTCGGGGTAGACGCAGAGCCGTTCGCGCAGTTCGAAGCCGGCGGCGCGGGACCGCTCGGCCAGCTCCTCGATCCGGGGCCAGGGGCGCTCGGGGTTGACGTGGTCGATGGTGAGCGGGGAGACGCCGCCCCAGTCGTCGATGCCGGCCGCGATCAGCCGCTCGTACTCGGCGTCGACGAGGTTCGGCGGGGCCTGGAGGCAGGCGGCGGGGCCCATGATGTGGCGGGCCACGGCGACGGTGGCGACGAGGTCGTCGAGTTCGGCGTCCGGCATCCCGCGCATGGCCGTGTCCGGCTTGGCGCGGAAGTTCTGGATGATGAGTTCCTGGATCGAGTGGTACGCCCTCGACACCCGGCGGAGCGCGAAGAGGGACTCGGCCCGCTCCTCCAGGGTCTCCCCGATGCCGAGCAGCAGCCCCGAGGTGAAGGGGACGGAGGAGCGTCCCGCGTCCTCCAGGACCCTGAGGCGGACGGCGGGTTCCTTGTCGGGGGACCCGTGGTGGGGGCCGCCGGGCTCCGACCAGAGGCGGGTCGCGGTGGTCTCCAGCATCATGCCCATGGAGGGCGCGACGGGCTTGAGCCGCTGGAAGTCGGTCCAGGACAGCACGCCGGGGTTGAGGTGGGGCAGGAGGCCGGTCTCCTCCAGGATGCGGATCGCCATGGCCCGTACGTACGCGAGGGTGTCGTCGTAGCCGTGCGCGTCGAGCCACTCGCGGGCCTCGGGCCAGCGGTCCTCGGGCTTGTCGCCGAGGGTGATGAGCGCTTCCTTGCAGCCCAGTTCGGCGCCGCGCCGGGCGATGTCGAGCACCTCGTCCGGCGACATGAACATCCCGTGCCCGTCCCGGCGCAGCTTGCCGGGGACGGTGACGAAGGTGCAGTAGTGGCACTTGTCGCGGCAGAGCCGGGTGAGGGGTATGAACACGCTCTTCGAGTACGTGATGACCCCGGGCCGCCCGGCCGCCGCGAGCCCGGCGTCGCGCACCCGCCCGGCGGAGGCGACCAGATCGGCCAGGTCCTCCCCGCGCGCCCGCAGCAGCACGGCGGCCTCGCCGACGTCGAGCGCGACCCCGTCCCTGGCCCGCTTGAGGGCACGGCGCATGGCGTTCGCGGTGGGGCGGGCTTCCTGGTGATCCGTCATGAAACGAGCATACGAGCGGGTAACCCGGGGAGGGTTCGGGTCCCCGCAGGAAGGCCGGTCAGTCGGTGTCCTTGGGATGCCGGGGTGCGGCGTGCACGAGGTGCACGGTCCTGCGCGGCTCGTCGACGAGATACCGGACCCGACCGCCGGACGTCACCTCGTACTCCCACTGCGGATGGACACGCCCACCGAGGACCCCGGTGGCAAGACGGCCGCGCAGCCTGTGCTGCCGGTCCGGGTCGTCCTGCCGGAGCGGATCGCGGCGCAGGGCTTCGAAGCAACGCCGGGTGTTTCCGGGAGCTTCGGCGGCAAGTTCACCCCAGCCCTTGGCCGCCTCGTTCGTCGCGAAGCGCAGACGCCACTCCTCACCGACCGGTGGTGGGGCGACGTCGTCGCCGCGCTTCGGCGTCACGGGGCGGTCACCTCTCCGTGGTCCTCATCGGGGAGGGGCCGGGTGAGCCGGGCGGTGAGTGACGGGTCGGCGAGGATCCGTGCCGTCGCCCGCCACTCCACGATCGTGCGGTGGAGGGTGGCGTGGACATCCAGCTGCGCGGCGTCGTGCGTCGCGTCCACCAGGTCCTTGAGGAACTCGCGCAGTTCGCCGGAGGACAGGTGCCGCACCCAGGGGAAGACCGACGGGAGGGCGCGCCCTATGACCCGCGCACCGTCGTCGGCGGCGAGGAGCGCGGCGAGAAGACGGGCCGTGACGTCGGCCGTCTCCTCGCGGTCCTGGTCGTAACCGGCGGTGGTGAGGTAGAGGTCCTGCCCGTCCCTGCGCGTGACGAGCAGGCGGTGCGAGCTGTCGAGCCGTTCGGCGACCCGCTTCGAGTTCTTGGAGAGCTCGGAGAAGGAGACAGTCTGGGTCAGCATGCATCGACGGTACTTCGGAACGTATTCCGAAGTCAATCGTTCAGAGGTACCGGGCGTACGCGTCCAGCACCCCCAGCACCTCCTTCTCACCCCCCGGCGGCAGCTGCAGGACGATCTCCTCGCAGCCCAGTTCCGCGTAGTGCGCCACCTTGCCCGGGCTCGGCAGGACCGCGTACGGGACCAGCTGGAGGGCCTTCGGGTCGCGGCCCGCCGCCTCCCAGGCCGTGCGCAGGACCGGGAGCGACTCCGTCAGGCCCCGGCCGCCGATCGGCATCCAGCCGTCCGTCTGCGCGGCGATCTGCGCGAACAGCTTCGGGCCCGCCGCGCCCCCCAGGAGGATCCGGGGCGCGCCGCCGGCCGGCTTCGGCCAGGCCTCGGAGGCGCGTACGGAGTCGCCGAGCGCCCCCTCGTACGCCGTCGGCTCCGGCGCCCACAGCGCCTTCATCAGATCGAGCCGTTCGCGGCCGAGCTCCCGGCGGGCCGGCCAGGCGACGCCGTGGTCGGCGGCCTCCTCGCGGTTCCAGCCGAAGCCGACGCCGAGGGTGAAGCGGCCGCCCGAGAGGTGGTCGAGGGTGGCGATCTGCTTGGCGAGGGCGATCGGGTCGTGCTGGGCGAGCAGCGTGACCCCGGTGCCGAGCAGCAGGCGTTCGGTGACGGCGGCGGCCTGGCCGAGGGCCACGAAGGGGTCGAGGGTGCGGCCGTACTCCCGGGGCAGCTCGCCGCCAGCGGGGTAGGGCGTCTCCCGGGAGACGGGGATGTGGGTGTGCTCGGGCAGGTAGAGCCCGCCGAAGCCGCGCTGCTCCAGCTCGCGCGCGAGCCGCACGGGGGTGATGGTCTCGTCGGTCAGGAAGATCGTGGTCGAGATCCGCATGACGGCACGGTAGGGCGTACGGCCCGGATTTCCGAGGGGTCCGGCACGGGCGCGTACCGCCCCGCCCCCGCCCGGCCCGAAATCCCCGGGCGTCCGCCCGGCCCTCCGCCTACCGTGGCCGGGTGCTGAAGCAGATCGAGACGTACTACGACGCCGTCCCCCGTTCCTCCGCCCGCGCCGAGGCGTTCGGGCCGCTGACCCTCTTCGTGCAGGAGGGGCAGGGCTGGCCCTATTACGCCCGCCCGGCGCTCGGGCACGAGGGCGGGGTGCCCGTCGACGCCGTGGAGGAAGTGCGCTCCCGGCAGCGCGCGTTGGGGGTTCCCGAGGCCTTCGAGTGGGTGGCGGAGACGACACCGGGGCTGCGGGCCGCCGTGGAGGCGACCGGGCTCACCGTGCACGAGCACCCGCTGATGGTCCTGGCGGGCGAGCCGCTCGCCGTACCGGGACCCGAGGGCTTCGCCGTACGGATGGTGGGCGCGGACGACCCCGCGCTGGAGACCGCCGTCGCCGCCCCGTACGCCGCCTTCGGGGCGGAGCCGCAGCCCGGCACCGCCGCGCGGATCGCCGAGCGGATCACGGGCGGCCTGACCCGGCTCGCGGCGGCCCTCGACGGCTCCGGGAACGCCCTCGCGGCCGGACAGCACCAGCCCGTCGGAACGGTCTCCGAGGTCGTCGGCGTCGGCACCGTCCCGGCGGCGCGCCGCCGGGGCCTCGGGCTCGCGGTCACCGCCGCCCTCGTCGCGGACGCCCGCGCCCACGGCACGGAGCTGGTGTTCCTGACGGCCTCGGACGCGGACGTGGCCCGGCTCTACGGCCGGCTCGGCTTCCGTACGGTCGCGACCGCCCTGATCGCGGAGGCCCCGGACGCTTGACCTTGACACGGTGACAAGCTCTTCACTGGGCGCCGAGGAGGTGCTCCCGATGAGCATGCGAGCAGAGGACACGGCCGGGGCGCGGGCGCTCCGGGGCCTGGCGGACGGCAGTGCCCCGGTGCGGCTGCGGGCCGCGCTGGAGGTCGGTACGCGGCCGGACCCGGCGTACGTCGGGGAACTCGTCGAGCGGTGCGCGGTCGAGCCGGACTTCTCCGTGCGCGAGACGCTGACCTGGGCGCTCACCCGTCACCCGGCGGCGGTGACGGTGCCGGCGCTCGTCGACGAGGTCCGCTCCGGGCGGACGCAGGCGCGGAGCCAGGCCCTGCACACCCTGTCCAAGATCGGGGACCGCCGGGCCTGGCCGGTGATCACCCCGGCGCTGCTGTCCGACGCCGACGACGAGGTGGCGCGGTGCGCCTGGCGGGCGGCGGTGGTCCTCGTACCCGAGGGTGAGGAGTACGCGCTCGCGCGGGTCCTCGCGTCCCAGCTCGGTCGGGGCCCGCGCGCCACGCGGCTCAGCCTCAGCCGGGCGCTGGTCGCGCTCGGCGAGGTGATGCTGCCGGTGCTGGACGCCGCCGCGGACGGTCCCGACCCCCGCGCGCGGGCGCACGCGCTCGCCACGGACCGGCTGTGGCACGACCCGGACGCCGGGTTCGAGAGCGCGGTCGAGGAGGCGAAGCGGATCGTGGCCCTCGGCGGGGACGGCCGGTAGGGGCCGGTGGACGGCCGGGAAGGGCCGAGGACGGTCGGGAAGGGCCGGTGGACGGCCGGTGAGGGCCGAGGACGGTCGGGAAGGGCCGGTGGACGGCCCGCAAAGGCCAGGAAGGGCGGTGGGCGTTGCTGATCGGCGAGGTCGCGCGGCGGTCCGGGGTGAGCGCCCGCATGCTCCGGCACTACGAGCGGCTCGGCCTGGTGCGGCCCACCGGCCGTACAGGGTCCGGCTACCGGGAGTACTCCGAGGAGAACATCCGGCGCGTCTTCCACATCGAGAGCCTGCGCTCGCTGGGGCTCTCCCTGCACGAGGTGGGCCGCGCGCTCGACGACCCCGGGTTCGCGCCCGCGCGGCTCGTCGACGACCTCGTCCGCCGCACCCACGAGCGCATCGCGGCGGAGACGGAGCTGCTCACCCGGCTGCGCCGGATCGACGCCTCGGAGCCCGCCGGCTGGGAGGACGTGCTCCGGACGGTCGCGCTCCTGCGGGGGCTGGGGTCGGCGAGCCCGGGGACGCGGCAGCGGGCGGCCCTGTCCTCGGCCGAGGACGTGCCCGTGCCGGCGGAGGCGCTGGTCGAGGCGGTGCTCGGCGAGCCGGACCCGATCGTCGCGGGGGCCCTGCGCTGGGCGCTGGCCCGGTCGGGCGGGGACGTGGCGGCGCTGCTCGCGGAGGGGCTCGGCTCGCCCGTGGCGGAGGTGCGCGCGCGTGCCGTCCTGTCCCTCACGGAGATCCCCGGGGAGGAGGCGACCGCACTGCTGCGGGAGGCCCTCGCCCACCCCGACGCGGCGGTCCGGGCGTGCGCGGCTCCGGCGCTCGGGGCGCGGGGGGTGGCCGAGGCGGTCCCCGCGCTGCTCGACATGGTCGTCGCGGAGCGGAACGACGCCGACGCGGCGGACGCGCTGGGCGTGCTGGCGGGCGATCCCGCGCTCGCGGAGGAGATCGCCGCCGGGCTGGTCGGCCGCCTCGCCCGCGCCGCGGCGGAGCCGTCCGCCCGCCGCCGGCTGACGCAGGCGCTCGCGGAGGTCCCGGGGCCCACGGCGTCCCGCGCCCTCGCGGAGCTGGCCCGGGACGAGGACCGCGCGGTCGCGCTCACCGCGGCGTACGTCCTCACCCTGCGGAGCCCGCCGGAGGCCGGACCGGCCTTCTGAGAAAACTTCCCGGAACCTGTCACACGTTCCGCGCGCGCTCCGTCAGTGCAGTGAGAGCGACGGACGAACGAGAACGAACGACACCGAGGAGCGATCACCATGGCGCACGAGACCAAGGCCCGGATGACCAACCCCGCCTACGTCCTTCCCGAGGCCGGCCCCGCGATCCAGAACCTGATCAAGGCCACCCGGCAGGGCGGGGTTCCGGAGTCGACCCTGGAGCTGGTGCACCTGCGGGCCAGCCAGATCAACAACTGCGGCTTCTGCGTCGACTACGGCGCGAAGAGCGCCCGCAAGAGCGGTGTGAGCGACGAGAAGCTGTTCGCCGTCGCCGCCTGGCGCGAGGCCCCGTACTTCTCCGACGAGGAGCGCGCGGCCCTCGCCCTCGCCGAGGCGGCGACCCGGCTCGCCGACGCCTCGGACGCGGTGCCGGACGACGTCTGGGACGCGGCGGCCGACCACTACGACGAGAAGCAGCTCGCCGCGATCGTCCTGATGGTCGCCGTCACCAACCTGTTCAACCGGCTCAACGTCACCGTGCGCCAGCCGGCCGGCGTGGGTCTCTGACCGCGCCCGTCACAGCCGGTCCCGTGACGCGGGACGGGGAGACCGACGAGCGGCTGCACGCGGTGGCGGCCTGGCGGGAGAACCCGTACTTCACCGGGGCGGAGCGCGCGGCGCCGGCCCTCGCCGAGCACGCGACCCGGCCGCCGACCGCCGCGACCTGGCGGTCGTAACCGGATCCGCTCCGTCCGCGTTGGTGCGGGCATGAAGAAGATGCTCACCGCAGTCGCCCTGACCTGTTTCGCCGCGACCGGCGGCCTCTCCGCCGCCGGTACGGCCGCCGCCGACACCGGTGGCGTGAACCTGCCCTCGGTGGTGCCGCTCAGCGGCGTCCTGACCCCCAAGGCCAAGCCCGCGGCCGGCACCCCCCACCTGCCGCCCGCCAACACGGCGGTGGAGCGCCTGCTCCCCGGCCACTGAGCCGTACGCGGGGAATGACGAAAGCGGCGGACCCCCCACGGGCCGCCGCCTTCGCGTCTCTGTGACTCAGGAACTCACGGACTCAGGAGCTCACGCCTCCGGATCGCCTCAGTCGGCGACGACCAGCGACGGCGTCTCCTTCGTCAGGACCTCGCCGCGGAAGAACGCGGGGCTCCTGCGCTGCATGACCAGCATGATCACCACGCCGAGCAGCAGCAGGCCGACGCCGATCACGAAGACCGAGCCGACGCCGAGGACCGCGGAGCCGGAGCCGTACGCCGGGTCCCACATGTCGTACAGCGTCTTGCCGAAGACGGCGGTGAGCATGAGCCCGCCGAGCGCCGGGAGGAAGCCCTTGAAGGCGAAGTCGCGGGCGGTGCGGAACAGCTCGCCGCGGAAGTACCAGACGCAGGCGAAGGCCGTGAGCGCGTAGTAGAAGCAGATCATCAGGCCGAGCGCGTAGATCGTGTCGACGAGGACGTGCTCGCTGACCAGGGTCATCACCGTGTAGAAGACGCCGGTGGCGACGCCGGCGACGACGGTGGCCCTGCCGGGGGTCTTGAAGACCGGGTGGACCTTGGTGAAGGACTTCGGCAGGGCCTCGTACGTGGACATCGCGAGCACCGTACGGGCGACCGGGATGAACGTGGTCTGGAGGCTGGCGGCGGCCGAGGCGAGGACCGCGACGAAGAGCAGGATGCCGAGCGTCGGGCCCATGACCGGTCCTGCGAGGGCGGCGAAGACGTTGTCGGAGGTCTCCGGGTTGGCGAGGCCGAGGCCCTTCTCGCCGGAGCCGACGACCATCTGGGCGGCGACGCCGGTGGCCAGGTAGGAGCCGACCAGGACGACCATCGCGATGAGCGCGGCGCGGCCGGGGGTCTTGGCGCTGCCAGTGGTCTCCTCGTTGGTCGCCATGCAGGCGTCCCAGCCCCAGTACATGAAGATCGAGAGGGAGAGACCGGCGGTGAAGGCGGCGAAGGACTGGACCGCGAAGGGGTTCATCCAGGACCAGGAGAAGTCGACCGAGGTCTCGAAGGAGCCGGCCTTCGACAGGGCCATGCCGACGAAGACGGCGAGGACGACGAGTTGGAGGCCGACGAGGGTGTACTGCACGCCCTTGGTGGCCGTCATGCCCCGGTAGCTGATCGCGGTGGCCGCGGCGATGAGCGCCAGGCAGGTGACGATGTGGACGGCCTTGTTGTCGTCCAGGGCGGCGATGGACTCGCTGCCGCTGATCTCCCCCGCGAGGAGCCAGAAGTAGGAGGTCGCGACGCCGGCCAGGTTGGACAGCACGATGATCGTCGCGATGACGAGGCCCCAGCCGCACATCCAGCCGATCTTCGGCCCGAAGGCCTTCACGGTCCAGGTGAACGAGGTGCCGCAGTCGGGCATGACCTTGTTGAGCTCCCGGTACGCGAAGGCGACGAGGAGCATCGGGAGGAAGCCCGCGAGGAAGACGGCGGGCATCTGCAGTCCGACCTCGCCGGCGGTGGAGCCGAGCGTGGAGGTCAGGCAGTAGACGGGGGCGACGGTCGAGATGCCGATGACGGCGCTGCCGAGGAGGCCGACGGAGTTCCCGCCGAGGCCTTTGGTGCGCACGCCGTTGGCGTCGCCCGGGGCGTCGACGCCCCTTACCGTGTCTCCGGCCTGGGGCCGGACTTCCACCTGAGTCATGAACAGGACGTTAAATGCTGCGGTTTCCACATCCGGAAGATCAGAGTCCGCTCACTTGATCGATCATCGCCTTGCATTGCGAGGCGAAAACCGGCCATCGGCCAATGATTGAAAGATCGACCACCTCGGCCGACCGACCAACTGGTAGGTCGGTCGCCGGGTGTCCGATATGCGGGAACCGCAGTCGCGCCCCAAATGTCCGTTTCCAAATTTTCCCGAGGAATTTTCCGGAGGCGCCCCCGGACGCCTCCGCGCCGGGCTCAGCCCGGCCACACCACCGCCTGGAGCTCGCTGTAGGCGTGCAGCGCGTACGAGCCCACGTCCCGTCCGACACCGCTCTTCTTGAATCCGCCGAACGGCGCCTCCATGTTCCGGCCGATCGTGTTCACGCCCACCCCGCCGGCCCGCAGCCGGGCCGCGACCCGGAAGGCGCGGGCCACGTCGCCCGACCACACGTAGTCGATCAGGCCGTAGTCGCTGTCGTTGGCGAGCGCGATCCCCTCCTCCTCCTCGTCGAAGGGGACGACCACCACGACCGGGCCGAAGATCTCCTCCCGGACCACCCGCATCTCGTTGGTGCAGTCGGCGAGCAGCGTCGGGGCCACGTAGAAGCCCCGGTCGAAGTCCGGGCGCTCGCCGCCCACCACGACCCGCGCCCCCTCCTTGCGGCCGAGCTCGACGTACGACTCCACCCGGTCGCGGTGGGCCGCCGAGATCACCGGGCCCACCACGGTGCCCTTCGCCGCCGGGTCGCCCACCTTCATGAAGGCCAGATAGCCGGTGAGCTTCTCGATCAGCCGCTCGTAGATCCCGCGCTGCGCGAGCACCCGGGTCGGGGCGGTGCAGATCTGTCCGCTGTAGAAGGCGAAGGTCGTACCGATCCCCATGACCGCCGAGTCCAGGTCGGCGTCGTCGAAGACCAGCGCTGCCCCCTTGCCGCCCAGCTCCATCAGCTGCCGCTTCAGCGAGCGCCCGCAGACCTCGCCGATCGCCTGGCCGACGGCCGTGGAGCCGGTGAAGGACACCATGTCGACGTCCGGGGAGTCCACGGCCGCCTGCCCGGACTCCACCGAGGACCCGGTGACCACGTTGACCACGCCCGCCGGGACCCCGGCCTCCGCGAGCGCCCGGGTCATCGCGTACACCGAGAGCGGGTCCTGCGGGGCCGGCTTCACCAGCACCGTGTTGCCCATCGCGAGCGCCGGGGCGATCTTGCCCGCCGGGTTCGCCCAGGGGTTGTTGTACGAGGTGATGCAGGTGACCACGCCGACCGGGCGGCGTACCGCCACCGCGCCGAACACCCCGGCCTTCCCCATCGGGCCGGCCTCGTTGATCTGCGGGGGGAGCGCCTGCTCCACCGGCTCCATGGCCCCCCGCGCGTACCGCCGGAAGCGGGAGGAGCCGACCGCGACCTGCATCCCGCGCGCGGTCCCGGTCGTCGCGCCCGTCTCGGCGCGGGCGAGCAGGGTGTTCGCCTCGGCGTCCCTGGCCATCAGGTCGGCGGCCCGGTCGAGGATCGCCGCCCGCTCCTCCGGTTTCGTGCGGGACCAGGTGGCGAAGGCCTCGCGGGCGGCGGCGGCCGCCTCGTACACCTGGGCCCGGGAGGCCTCGGGCGCGAGGCCGACGACCTCCTCGGTGGCCGGGTCGATCACCTCGTAGTGGCCGCCCTCGGGCTCGACCCACTCGCCGCCGATGAAGAGCTTCTCGGTTCTCACGTCGCCGGTCATCGCGTCGCCACCGTCCTCGTGTCGCGGCCGGAGCGCAGGACCTTGCCCGGGACCGCTCCGGTCACCTCGTCGTCCCGTACCGTCTCCACGCCGTTGACCCGCACCGACACGATCCCGACCGCCCGCGAGTCGAGCCGCGGGCTGTCCCCCGGCAGGTCGTGCACGAGGGTCGCCGGGCCCGCGTCGATCCGCTCCGGGTCGAAGAGGACCAGGTCGGCGTGGAAGCCCTCGGTGATCCGGCCGCGCTCGCGGAGCCCGAAGAGCCGGGCCGGGTCGTCGGTCAGCATCCGGACGGCCCGCTCCAGGGGCACCAGCTTCCGGCCGCGCAGGCAGTCGCCGAGGAAGCGGGTCGTGTACGGCGCGCCGCACATCCGGTCGAGGTGCGCGCCGGCGTCGGAGCCGCCGAGCATCACGTCCTCGTGGTCCCAGGTCTCGCGGCGCAGCGCCCAGGAGGCGGGGTCGTTGTCGCTGGGCATCGGCCACAGGATCGTCCTGAGCTCGTCGTTGGCGCAGATCTCGACGAGGCACTGGAAGGCGTCCTGGCCGCGTTCGGCCGCGATGTCCTTCACGACCCGGCCGGTCAGGCCCTCGTTCTCCCGGCTGTACGTGTCCCCGATGACGTAGCGGCCGAAGTGGGCGAGGCGCCGGAAGACGCCGGCCTCCTTCGAGTCGGCGCGCCGCAGCATCTCGGCCCGCACCTCGGAGTCGCGGAGCTTCGCGATCCGCTCGGGGACGGGGAGGGCGAGGACCTCGCCCCAGCCCGGGATGAGGTTGAGCGCGCAGAAGGTGCCGAGGGACATGTTCATGGGGGTGAGGATCGGCATGGTGAGCGCGACGATCCGGCCGCCGGACTTGCGGGCCCGCTCGGAGGCGGTGAGCTGGCGCGGGACGCGTTCGGGGACGGTGGCGTCGATGGTGAGGACGTTCCAGTTGAGCGGCCTGCCCGCCGCCGCCGTCATCTCGACGAAGAGGTCGATCTCGTCGTCGGAGAACTGGTCGAGGCAGCCCGCGAGGATCGCCTCCAGCTGGGTGCCCTCGTGCTCGCCGACCGCCCGGGAGAGGGCGATCAGCTCCTCGGGGCGTGCGTGCCGGGAGGCGACGGGGGCGCCGTCGCCGTCGGAGTGGGTGGCGGACTGGGTGGTGGAGAGCCCCCAGGCGCCGGCCTCCATGGCCGCCTTGAGCAGGGCGACCATGGCGTCCAGCTGCTCGGGCGTCGGCTGCCCGCCGACGGCGTCGGCGCCCATCACGTAGCGGCGCAGGGCGCAGTGGCCGACCATGAAGCCGGCGTTGACGGCGATCCGCCCGTCGAGGGCGTCCAGGTACTCGGCGAAGGACGACCAGCTCCAGTCGACGCCCTCCTCCAGGGCCTTCAGGGCCATGCCCTCCACCTTGGACATCATCCGGCGGGTGTAGTCGGCGTCCTCGGGCCGGTCCGGGTGGAGCGGGGCGAGGGTGAAGCCGCAGTTGCCGCCGGCGACGGTGGTGACGCCGTGGTTCATGGAGGGGGTGGCGTACGGGTCCCAGAACAGCTGGGCGTCGTAGTGGGTGTGCGGGTCGACGAAGCCCGGGGTGAGGACCAGGCCGGTGGCGTCCTGGGTGGTCCGGGCGCGCTCCTTCGTCGTGCCGGGTTCGGCGACGAGGGCGATGCGCCCGTCGCGGATGCCGACGTCGGCGGTGAAGGCGGGGGCGCCGGTGCCGTCCACGACGGTGGCGCCCGTGATGAGGTGGTCGAGCATGACGGTCCCTTTCACTTCTGCGCTGGACGCGGGGCGCCCTGCGCCCTGACGTGCCCGGACCCGGGGGTGCGGTTCCGCGCGGGGTGCGGGCACGCCCGCGCCCCGGTGTGCCCGGACGCGGGCGTGCCCCGGCCGCGGGCCGCCGCGGTCGGGGCATCTGCGGGCGGCGGTCCGGGAAGACGCCGCCCACGTGGGGGTACCCCCCTGGTCGAGGACCTCGGGGGAGGTCCGCTACTCCCCTGCGGCCTGCCGGAAGCGGGTGGTGCGGTGGACGGGGTCCGTGTCGATCTCGGGGATCACGTGCTCGCCGATCAGCTTGATCGAGTTCATCGTGTCCTCGTACGAGATCCCGATCGGGATGCCGAAGGAGAGCTGGTCGGCACCGGCCGCCTCCCAGCGCTTGCACTGGGTGAGGACCTCCGAGGGGTCGCCGCAGATCATCAGCTCCTCCTGGATGAGGAGTTCGATGATCTCGGCCGAGTACTCCGGGAGCAGCTCGGGCCACTCGGGGATGCCCTCGGGCCGGGGGAAGGTGTCGTGGTAGCGGAAGAGCAGCGACTGGAGGTAGTTGAGGCCGCCGGAGACGGCGATCTCGACGGCCTTGTCGTGGGTCTCCGCGCAGATCGCCGTGGAGGTGACCATGACGTTGTCGTTGACGAAGTCGCCGACCGCCTTGGCCTCCTTGATCGCGGTCTTGTAGGACTCGACGACCCACTCCATGTCGGAGACCTTCTGCACGCTGAAGCCGAGGACGCCGAGGCCCTTCTTGGCGGCCATCGCGTACGAGGAGGGGGAGCCGGCGGCGTACCACATGGCCGGGTGGGACTTCCCGTACGGCTTGGGGAGGATCTTGCGAGGCGGCAGCGACCAGTGCTTGCCCTGGAAGCCGACGTACTCCTCCTGGAGCCACATCTTGGGGAACTCGGCGATCGTCTCCTCCCAGATCTCCTTCGTGTGGTTCATGTCGGTGATGCCCGGCATGAACCCGAGGATCTCGTGGGAGCCCGCGCCGCGGCCGGAGCCGAACTCGAAGCGTCCGCCGGAGAGGTGGTCGAGCATGGCGACCTTCTCGGCCACCTTCACCGGGTGGTTGACGGGGGCCAGGGGGTTGAAGATGCCGGAGCCGAGGTGGATGCGCTCGGTGGCGTGGGCGAGGTAGCCCAGGTAGACGTCGTTGGCGGAGATGTGCGAGTACTCGTCCAGGAAGTGGTGCTCGGATGCCCAGGCGTACTTGAACCCGGACTTGTCCGCCTGGATGACGTACTCGGTCTCCTCCATGAGCGCCTTGTGCTCGGCCTCGGGATCGGTCTCGGCGCGCTTGCCGACGTATCCCTGTACGAAGATCCCGAATTCCAAGGGGGTTCACCGTCCTCGTGAGTGTCTGACGGAGTTTCTGACGAGCCGTCAGATTCGTGATGTGCCCGACTGTCGCACCGTGCGGCAGGTGCGTCAATACCTGATGAGTCGTCAGCTGGTGGTCCGGGCGGCTCTCAGAAGAGGCTGACCCCGGCCAGCCAGCCGCCGTCGATCACGAACGGCTGGCCCGTGATGTACGCCGATTCCTCCCCGGTCAGGAAGAGCGCGAGCGCCGCCACCTCGTCCGGGCGCCCGATCCGCCCCAGCGGCACGAGCTTCCGGTACAGCTCGGCCGTGGCCGCCGGGTCCACGCCCTCCGGGTTGCTCATGGCGGTGTCGATCGCCCCCGGGCAGACCGCGTTCACCCGGATCCCCTTCGCGGCCAGCTCCAGCGCCGCGACCCGGGTCAGCCCGAGGACGGCGTGCTTCGAGGCCGCGTAGGCGCCGACCCCGGCCATCCCGGTGAGCCCCGTGTACGAGGCGGTGTTGACGATCGTGCCGCCGCCGGCCGCCTCGATCTCGGGCGCGACCGTCCGGATGCCGAGGAAGCAGCCCGTCTGGTTGACGGAGACGATCGCCTGGAACTCCTCCAGCGGGGTGGAGAGCAGTTCGTTGAAGCGGAGGATGCCCGCGTTGTTGACCAGCCCGTCGATCTTCCCGAACCGCTCCTTGGCGAAGGCCGCAGCGGCGGTCCAGTCGGCCTCCTTCGTCACGTCCAGGTGGACGTACCCGGCCCGGTCCTCCCCCAGCTCCTTGGCCAGCGCCTCACCGGCGTCGTCGAGCACGTCCGCGAGGACGACCCGGGCCCCTTCGGCGGCGAACAGCCGCGCCTCCTGCTCGCCCTGCCCGCGCGCCGCCCCGGTGACGAGGACGACCCGCCCGTCCAGCTTGCCCATGTCCGTACTCCCTAGAGAAGCGGGGCGACCTCCGTGCCGAAGGCCGCCATCTGGTCGATGAGTTCGGTACGGCTCCGGGAGCGGAACCGGACCTGGATCTGGTGCACGCCCATCTCCCCGTACGCGCGCAGGGACGCGGCGATCTCCTCCGGCGCGCCGGTCAGGGCGCGCCGGCCGACCCGCCAGGCGGGCGTGCCGACGTACAGCGGCTCGGCGATGGCGCCGATGGTGATCGGATCCGCGATCCCGGCCTCGGCGCGGAGCCGCAGCAGCTTCCGGATCTGCTCGGCGAGCTGTTCGCGCGGGTCGCCCTGGGGGAGCCAGCCGTCGCCCTTGAGCGCGGCGCGGCGCACGGCGGCCGGGGAGGAGCCGCCCACCCAGAGCGGGACCCGCACCTGTGCCGGCCGGGGCCGCTGGCCCAGGTCCTTGAAGGCGAACCGCTCCCCCAGGTGCTCCGGGAACTCCTCGGGGCCGAGCGCGGCCCGCAGCGCGTCGACGGTCTCGTCGAGCACGGCGCCCCGCCGCGCGAAGTCCACGCCGAGCGCCTCGAACTCCTCCTGGACGTGCCCGGCGCCGACCCCGAGGACCAGCCGGCCGCCGGAGAGGTGGTCGAGCGTCGCGTACGCCTTGGCCGTGACCAGCGGATGGCGCAGCCCGACGACGGCGACGTGCGAGAGGAGCCGGACCCGCCGGGTGGCGGCGGCGAGGAAGGAGAGCGTGGCGACCGGGTCGTACCAGACGGTGCTCATGGCCTCGGCGAGCCGGCGCGGGATGGCGACGTGGTCGCAGCTCGCGAGGTAGTCGAAGCCGTACTCCTCGGCGGCCCGCGCGACGGCCAGCAGGTCGGCGGGCCCGGCGTCCGCCTCCCAGGGCTCGGCGTAGATCGCGCTCTGGGACTGGACGGGCAGCTGCATCCCGTAGACCACCATGGGACCCTCCTCGACACCGATGCCTGACGGACCGTCACTTCACTGGGCGGGGCCCATGCTCGTACCTGACGGTCCATCAGACAAGGGGTGGGAGCCTACCGGCCCGGCACCCTTCGGATCAGGGCACCCAGAGGCCCTCCGGGCTCAGGCCCAGGAGGTCGATCGCGTTGCCCCGTACGATGCGCTCCACGACGTCCGGGGCCAGGTGGCCCATCTGTGCCTCGCCGACCTCCCGCGACTTCGGCCAGGTCGAGTCCGAGTGCGGGTAGTCCGTCTCGTACAGGACGTTCGCCGCCCCGATCGCGTCGAGGTTCCGCAGCCCGAAGGCGTCGTCGAAGAAGCAGCCGAAGACGTGCCCGGCGAACAGCTCCGACGGCGGGCGCAGCACCTTGTCCGCGACCCCGCCCCAGCCCCGGTTCTCCTCCCAGACCACGTCGGCGCGCTCCAGGATGTACGGGATCCAGCCGATCTGCCCCTCCGCGTACATGATCTTCAGGTCGGGGAAGCGCTCGAACTTGCCGCTCATCAGCCAGTCGACCATCGAGAAGCAGCAGTTGGCGAAGGTGATCGTGGAGCCGACGGCCGGCGGGGCGTCGGCCGAGGTGGACGGCATCCGGCTGGACGAGCCGATGTGCATGGCGATGACCGTGCCGGTCTCGTCGCAGGCCCGGAAGAAGGGGTCCCAGTGGTCCGTGTGGACCGAGGGGAGCCCGAGGTGCGGCGGGATCTCCGAGAAGGCCACCGCCCGGACCCCGCGCGCGGCGTTGCGGCGGACCTCGGCGGCGGCGAGTTCCGGGTCCCAGAGCGGGATGAGGGTGAGCGGGATCAGCCGCCCGTGGGCCTCGGGCCCGCACCACTCCTCCACCATCCAGTCGTTGTACGCCCGGACGCAGAGCAGCCCCAGCTCGCGGTCGCTCGCCTCGGTGAAGGTCTGCCCGCAGAAGCGCGGGAAGGTGGGGAAGCAGAGCGCGGACTGGACGTGGTTGACGTCCATGTCGGCCAGCCGGTCGGGCACGGAGTGCGAACCGGGCCGCATCTGCTCGTACGTGATGACTTCGAGGCGTATCTCGTCCCGGTCGTAGCCGACGGCGGTGTCGAGCCGGGTCAGGGGCCGGTGCAGGTCCTCGTAGACCCACCAGTCGCCGACCGGGCCCTCGTCGCCCTTGGCCCCCATCACCGGGGCGAACTTCCCGCCGAGGAAGGTCATCTCCTTCAGCGGGGCGCGGACGATCCGGGGGCCGGTGTCGTGGTAGCGGGACGGAAGCCGGTCCCGCCAGACGTGCGGGGGCTCCACGGTGTGGTCGTCCACCGAGATGATCCTGGGGAAGGTCCCGGTGCTCTCCGTGCTCTCCATGCTCTCCATGGCTTTCACGGTAGCGCCCATCTGACGGTCCGTCAGCTGTCGTGCCGTACAACGGTCGTACAACGGCCTCGTACCGGCCCTGCCCCGGGGCCGACCCGATGCTGACGGACTCCCTCCGGACAAGGCAGACTGTCCTGGGCGAAACCAGCGGTACGGGCAGGGGGAGCTATGGAGCGTGAAGACGGGCCGCGCGTTCCGGTGCAGCGGGCTCCGAGGAAGGGCACGGGGCCGGATGCGGGACCGGCCTCGGATTCGGGTTCCGACGTGGACGTGAGCACGGGTTCCGCCGCCGAGCTGCGGTTCGGCGTGCTCGGCCCCGTCCGCGCCTGGCGCGACGGCGCGGCCGTCCCCACCGGCTCCCCGCAGCAGCGCGCGCTGCTCGCCGCCCTGCTGCTCCGCGGCGGGCGGACCGCCACCGCGCACGAGCTGATCGACGCGCTCTGGGGCGAGGAGCCCCCCTCGCAGGCGCTCGCGGCGGTCCGTACGTACGCCTCCCGGCTCCGCAAGGCCCTCGACCCGAAGGTCCTGGTCAGCGAGTCCGGCGGCTACGCCCTGCGGACCTCCGCCGACGCGCTGGACCTCACCGCCGCCCAGGAACTCGCCGCGGAGGCCGAGAAGCTGCGCGCCGCCGGGGACCGTGCGGGCGCCCGCGCGCGGCTCGCGGAGGCGCTCGACCTGTGGGACGGCGAGGTGCTGGCCTCCGTACCCGGGCCGTACGCCGAGACGCAGCGGACCCGCCTGGAGGAATGGCGGCTCACCCTCCTCGAAACCCGCCTGGACATCGACCTGGAGGTCGGCGCGCACGCGGAGGCCGTGTCCGAGCTGACCGCGCTCACCGCCGCGCACCCGCTGCGGGAGCGGCTGCGCGAACTCCTCATGCTGGCGCTGTACCGCAGCGGACGGCAGGCGGAGGCGCTCGCCGTGTACGCCGACACGCGCCGGCTCCTCGCCGACGAGCTGGGCGTCGACCCCACCCCCGAGCTCTCCCGCCTCCAGCAGCGCATCCTCCAGGCCGACGCCGAGCTGGCCCGCCCGGTCGAGGAGGCCGCCCCGGCGGCGGCGCCCGTCGCACGCCCCGCCCAGCTCCCCGCGACCGTCCCGGACTTCACCGGACGGGACTCGTTCGTACGGGAACTCGGCGGCCGGCTGGCCACCGCCGAGGGCCACGTCATGGCGGTCTCGGCGCTCGCGGGCATCGGCGGCGTCGGCAAGACGACGCTCGCGGTGCACGTGGCGCACGAGGCCAGGCCGCACTTCCCGGACGGGCAGCTCTACGTGGACCTCCAGGGCGCGGGCTCCCGCGCCGCCGCGCCGGAGACCGTCCTCGGCTCCTTCCTGCGCGCCCTCGGCACCCCCGATTCGGCCATCCCGGACTCGCTCGACGACAGGGCGGCGCTGTACCGCTCGACGCTCGACGGCCGCCGGGTCCTGGTCCTCCTGGACAACGCCCGTGACGCCGCCCAGATCCGCCCGCTGCTGCCCGGCACGGCCGGCTGCGCGGCGCTCGTCACCAGCCGCATCCGGATGGTCGACCTGGCGGGCGCGCACCTGGTGGACCTGGACGTGATGTCCCCGGAGGAGGCGCTGCGGCTGTTCACCCGGATCGTGGGCGAGGAGCGGGTGCGGTCGGAGCGCGAGGCGGCCCTCGACGTGGTCGCGGCCTGCGGATTCCTGCCGCTCGCGATCCGTATCGCGGCCTCCCGTCTGGCGGCCCGGCGCACCTGGACGGTCTCGGTCCTGGCGGCGAAGCTGGCGGACGAGCGCCGCCGGCTCGACGAGCTCCAGGCGGGCGACCTGGCGGTCAAGGCGACCTTCGAACTCGGCTACGGGCAGCTGGAGCCGGCCCAGGCGCGCGCGTTCCGTCTGCTCGGCCTGGCCGACGGCCCGGACATCTCCCTGGCGGCGGCGGCAGCGGTCCTGGACCTGCCCCAGTGGGACACGGAAGACCTGCTGGAGGCCCTGGTCGACACCTCGCTCCTGGAGTCGGCGGCCCCGGGCCGCTACCGCTACCACGACCTGGTCCGCCTCTACGCGCGTGCGTGCGCCGACCGCGACGAGCAGCCCCCGTCGGAGAAGGAGGCGGCGATCTCCCGGCTCCTGGACTTCTACCTCTCGACGGCGGCGCGCGTGTACGCGATCGAGCGGCCCGGCGACCGGCTGGTCGACCACCTGGAGCCCACGGCGTACGAGGGCCTCGCCTTCACCGACCGCCACGAGGCCCAGGACTGGCTGTACGCGGAGGCGAACTGCCTCCTGGCCACGGTCCGCCAGTCCGCGGCGTCCCCCGGCACCCTCCGCCGGGCGGTGGACCTGCTGTGGGCGTCGCTGGACCTGGCGGAGTCGGGCGCGAACTCGAAGGAGTACGAGGCGGTGGCGACGGTGCTGCGGGGGGCGGCGGGCGAGGCGGGTGACGTGCGGGCCGAGGCCCGCGCGGCCAACACGCTGGCCTATGTGCACCACTACCAGGGCCGCTTCGACCAGGCCGGCCGCGAGGCGGAGGAAGTGGCCCGTGCGGCCCGGTCCGTGGACGACCCCCTGCCCGTCTGCTGGGCGCTGAACGTGATGGGCGCCATCGCGCTCTACCAGGGGCGGCACGAGGACGGGGACACGCACTTCACCCTGGCCATCACCGAGTTCCGGGCCTCCGGGGACCGCGCCGGCGAGGCCTCGGCCCTGTGCAACCTCTCCCGGCTGCGGCTCGCCGCGGGCCGCAAGGACGACGCCGTCCGCATGGCCCAGCAGGGGTCCGACATGTACGACGACATGGGGCACGCCCTCAAGGGCGCCAACGGGCGGTACGCGCTCGGCCTCGCGCTCACCGAGAGCGGGCACCTCACGGCCGCCGCGGAGCGGCTCCGCGAGGCGCTGGACGTCTTCGTGGACAGCCGCCAGCGGCTGTGGGAGGGCATGACCCTCTTCCGTATCGCCGAGGTCGACATCAGGGCCCAGCAGTACGGTGCGGCGGCCGCCGGGGCCGAGAAGGCCCTGTCCGTGCTCCGCGGCATCGGGGGCGACTGGCGGCGGGGCAACGTCCTCACCGTCCTCGGCCGGGCCCTGCACGCCATCGGGCAGTCGGGCCGAGCGCAGATCTGCTGGCAGGAGGCCCTCGACATCTACGAGGAGCTGTCCTCGCCGGAGGCCGCCGAGGTCAGGGCCCTGCTGGCGCCGCTCGCGGCGGCCTGACCCGGACCCGGCCGTACGCGTTCATCATTCGTTTATCGCCCCCCGGCAGACTTCATCTCATCGATCCGTCGTGTCGGGGGGCAGACGGGTCGCCGGTGAGGTCACCACCCGGACGCACTAGGGTGATCGGCCCGAAGGAGCCCGTCCGACCGTCCACGGGGGAACAGCCGGACGGGCTCCGCCCACCAGCACACGAAGCCACCACCAGGAGGGGATCACCATGGGCGACACCACTGCCAAGGACCCGGTCATCACGCCGGAGAACCTGCACGTCACCGGTACGGAGACCGAGCAGATCGGCACCAAGAACCTGCACGTCACGTCCGAGCCGGCCGACGCCATCGCGGACAAGGTCCTCGGCGAGGGAGCCCCCGCCGAGAACCTCCACGTCACGACCGAGCCGGCCAACTAGGCCATTCCCGACGGGGAACGGTCACGGCGGCGACTTCGGGGGAGCCGCCGGGACCGACCGCGGAGGACCGGTCGACGGGGGAGCACACGGGCCCGGGGGACGCCGGGAGGGATCCAGGGGGAATCCATCCGGCAGGGCCCGTGCGCAACGCGATCGGACCACCGCACACAGAAGGGGCCGGGCACACGCCCGGCCCCTTCGGCGTGCGCGCCGACCCGCTCTCACGCCCGCCCCGCCCTCACTTGCCCGCCCGCAGCTCCCCCTTCACCACCTTCCCGCTCGCGTTCCTCGGGAGTTCCGTCACGAACTCGACCTCCCTGGGGACCTTGAAGTTCGCCATCTCCCGGCGCGACCAGGCGATGAGGTCGTCCGCCGTGACCCGGGAGCCCGGGCGGCGGACCGCGAAGGCCTTGCCGACCTCGCCCAGGCGGGGGTCGGGGATGCCGATGACGGCGACGTCCGCGATGTCGGGGTGGAGGCCCAGGAGTTGTTCGATCTCCGCCGGGTAGGCGTTGAAGCCGCCGACGATGAACATGTCCTTCAGGCGGTCGGTGATGCGGAGGTTGCCGGCCTCGTCGAGGACGCCGATGTCCCCGGTGTGCAGCCAGCCGTCCGCGTCGACCGCCGTCGCCGTCGCCGCCTCGTCCTCGAAGTACCCGCGCATCACGTGGTGGCCGCGGACCAGGACCTCGCCCGATGCGGAGAGGCGGAGCTCGGTGCCGGGGATCGGGCGGCCGGAGGTCGTGGCGATCGTCTCGTCGGGGTCGTCGCGGCGGCACATGGTGACGATGCCGCTCGCCTCGGAGAGGCCGTACGCCGTGAGGACCGTGCCGACGCCCAGCTCGGAGCGGAGGCGTTCGACGAGCCGGAGCGGGACCACGGCCGCGCCGGTCACGACCAGGCGGAGAGTGGAGAGGTCGTGGGCGGCGCGGGCCGGGTGGTCCAGGAGGGACTGGTGGAGGGTGGGCGGTCCGGGCAGGACCGTGACGCGTTCGGCGGTGATGTTGGCGAGGACGGTGTCCACGGTGAAGACGGACTGCGGGACGATCACCGCGCCCCGCATCAGACAGGCGAGGATGCCGGCCTTGTAGCCGAAGGTGTGGAAGAAGGGGTTGACCACGAGGTAGCGGTCGCCCTCCCGGAGCCCGGCGAGATCGGACCAGATCGCGTAGCAGCGCAGGGTCTGGGCATGGCTGATGACGGCGCCCTTGGGGCGGCCGGTGGTGCCGGAGGTGTAGATGATGTCGGAGGGGGCCTCGGGGTCGATGCCGTCGGCGCGGGCGCGGACGCGGGCGGCCGGGACGGCGTCGCCCTCGGCGAGGAAGGCCTTGAGGGTCGTCCAGCCCGCTTCGTCGGGGGCGGTGTCGCCGAGGACGACCACCCGTTCCAGGTCCGGGAGTTCGATCCCCGAGCGGCGCAGGGAGGCCACGTACGAGGTGCCGAGGAAGGTGCCGGTGACGAAGAGCAGCCGGGCCCGGGAGCGCTGGAGGATGTGGGCGGCCTCGGTGCCCTTGAAGCGGGTGTTGAGGGGGACGAGGACGGCGCCGGCGGTGACCGCGCCGAGGGCGGAGACGATCCAGTCGAGGGTGTTGGGGGCCCAGATCGCGACCCGGTCCCCCGCCCGTATGCCGGTGGCGAGGCAGGCGGCGGCGGCCCGCTCGACGCGTTCGCCGAGTTCGGCGTAGGTGACGCGGACGCGGCCGTCGACGACGGCCTCCCGCGGTCCGTGGCGCTCGGCCGCGGCCCGGACGAGCCCGGGGATCGTGCCCCACTCCAGGTCGCCGCGCAGGTCCCTCGCCGGGTCCATGTCCATACCCCACCTCCCGTAGCTGACTATCCGTCAGATTAGTTGTAACCTGACGCGCTGTCAGCAGTGCTGCCCCATGAGGAGGTTCGGTGCTCAAGGACGCCACGGCCATCGTCGGAATCGGACAGACCGCCTTCGCGAAACAGCTTCCCGAGACCGAGAAGGCGCTCGCCTGCCGGGCGATCCTCGCCGCTCTCGACGACGCCGGGATCGACCCTTCCGAGGTCGACGGTTTCGCCTCGTACACGATGGAGGAGACCGACGAGGTCGAGGTCGCCAAGGCCATCGGCGCCGGCGACGTCACCTTCTTCTCCAAGGTCGGCTACGGCGGCGGCGGCTCCTGCGCCACCGTCGGCCACCTCGCCGCCGCCGTCGCCACCGGGCAGGCGAACGTCGGCGTCGCCTGGCGGTCCAGGAAACGGGGCTCCGGCCCCCGGCCCTGGAAGAACACCGCCGTCCAGCTGCCCACCCCCGGCCAGTGGACCCGCCCCTTCGGGCTGCTCCGCCCCGCCGACGAGATCGGCATGCTCGCCCGCCGCTACATGCACGAGTACGGCGCCACCCGCGACCACCTCTTCAACGTCGCCCTGGCCTGCCGCAACCGCGCCAACCAGAACCCCGCCGCGATCATGTACGACCGCCCGCTGACCCGCGAGATGTACATGACCGCCCGCTGGATCAGCGAACCCCTCTGCCTCTTCGACAACTGCCTGGAGACCGACGGCGCCCTGGCGTGCGTGATCGTCTCCGCCGAGCGGGCCCGCGACTGCCGCCAGAAGCCCGTCTACGTGCACTCCGCCGCCCAGGGCCTGCCCTCCCAGCACCACGGCATGGTCAACTACTGGAACGACGACCCGCTCTCGGGCCCCGCCTGGACCGCCGCCCGGCACCTGTGGAAGCAGGCCGACTTCGGCCCCCAGGACGTCGACGTCGCCCAGATCTACGACGCCTTCACGCCGCTCGTCCCGCTCTCGCTGGAGGGCTACGGCTTCTGCGGCCGGGGAGAGGGCGCGGCCTTCACCGAGGGCGGCGCCCTGGAGATCGGCGGCCGGCTGCCCCTCAACACCGGCGGCGGCGGACTGAGCGAGGCGTACGTCCACGGCTTCAACCTCATCAACGAGGGCGTGAAGCAACTGCGCGGCACCTCCACCGCCCAGGTCCCCGACGCCGCGACCTGCCTGGTCACGGCGGGCGAGGGCGTCCCCACATCGGCCATCCTGCTGAGGAGCTGAATCCAGATGCTCACACCGGTCATCGACGAGGACGGCGCCCCCTTCTGGGACTACACCGCCCGGGGCGAACTCCGCGTCCAGAGCTGCGCCGACTGCGGCGAACTGCGTTTCCCGCCCCGCCCCTGCTGCCCGCACTGCCGCTCCTTCGCGAGCGAGTGGCGCCTGATGTCGGGGCGCGGCCGGATCTGGTCGTTCGTCCTGCCCCACCCGCCCCTCCTGCCCGAGTACGCGGCCCAGGCCCCGTACAACGCGGTGCTCGTCGAACTCGCCGACGCCCCCCACATCCGGCTCGTCGGCAACGTCGTCGCCACCCCGCACGCCCCCCTGAACTCGGTCGACCCGGCCCGGCTCCGGATCGGCGCCGCCGTGAAGGTCGCCTTCACCGAGACCGGCGGTCTCACCGTCCCCCGCTGGATCCTGGAGCGCGGATGAGCATCCGGGTCGACCGCGACAAGGAGACCGGGGTGGCCGTCGTCACCCTCGACCGGCCCGAGAAGCACAACTCCGTCACCCTGGAGATGGCCCGCGAACTCACCGCCGTCTGGCGGGGCTTCCGCTACGAGGACGAGATCCGCGCGATCGTCGTCACCGGGGCCGGCGGGCGGGCCTTCTGCACGGGGATCGACCGGGACGCCGCCGGGAACGTGCCCCAGCCGTCCTCCCCGTACACGATCGACGACCCCCTCCTCGCCCTCGGCCCCAAGGCGAACGACCTGTGGAAACCGGTGATCGCCGCCGTCGAGGGGATGGCCTGCGGCGGCGCGTTCTACCTGCTCGGCGAGTCCGAGTTCCTGGTCGCCGCCGAGGACGCCACCTTCTTCGACCCGCACACCACCTACGGGATGGTCAGCGCCTTCGAGACCGTCCACATGGCGCTGCGGATGCCCCGCGGGGAGATCGCCCGGATGGCGCTGACGGGCAGCGCGGAACGGATCTCCGCCCGGCGGGCGTACGAGACGGGGCTGGTCTCCGAGCTGACCCCGCCCGGCGGGGCGCTGGAGGCCGCCCGCGCGGCCGCCGCCGTCATCGCCTCCTACCCGACGGAGGCCGTCCAGGGCACGGTCCGGGCGCTGTGGTCCGTGCACGAGGCGGCCAGGGCGCAGGCGCTGGCGCACGCGCCGCACCTGGTGACGCTCGGGAACCTGCCGGCGGACCGGCAGTCCGAGCTGTTCACCGGGAGGGCCGGCGGATACCGGCTGCGCTGACGCGACGGGCCCCGCTACTGCTCGGTCACGCTGTCGACCGTGCAGCTCTTCACCCGGGCGAGGTCCTTCGCGTCGCGCACGAAGGCCTCGAACTCCTTCTCGGCGCCGTTGACGGTGACGTCGACGATGTCCGTCTCCACCACCATGCCCTTGACGTCCTTGAACTTCACGGTGACCACGAACGTCCCCCGGACCTGGAGGTCGTTCGGGGTGATCCTCAGGGTCGCGCTCGAGTCGGCCGCGCGGGCCGGCTTGCCCTTGCGCTTCTTCTGGGCGGGCTTCACGCAGTCGACGACCACGACCTCGGCCCGCGCCGTGGCGGACGGCGACGGCGTGGGGTCCGTCGTGTACGAACCGGAGCCCGAACCGGAGCCGGAGCCGCCCGAACCGTCGTAGTCGTCGTTGCTCTTCTCGTCGCTGGAGCAGCCGCCGCCCGAGTCGTCGTCCGAGTGGCCGCGGCTCTTGCTCTTGCCGCTCTTGCTCTTCCCGCTGCCGCCGCCGCTGCTGCTGCCGTGGCCGCTCTTCCCGGTGTGGAATCCGGTCAGCGCCAGCACCACGATCGTGAGCGTCGCCGCGAGCTTCAGGCGTGTGCGTACCATCGCCGCTCCCCGTTCCTTCTGTCGTGTCCGCGCCACCATAGCGCCGCTCCGGTGCCGCCTGGCGGGCCCCCCGCACCCGGCGTAGCGTCGGGAACGAGAGCCGGACCGGCAAGGAGGCCGCAACGATGATCCGCAACGTGGCCGGTGCGGTGCTGGCTCTCGTCGGAGCGACGGCCGCCGTCTGGAGCCCCTTCCGTGCCTGGTACGACGGCCGTCACGGCCGTGACTACGCCATCGACGAGCTGTTCACCGGCATCACGGACGCCAAGTCCGACGTGCTCGGCTCGATCCTGGCGCCGTTCCTCTTCGCCGCCCTCCTCACCGTGCTCGGTGTGGTGCTGCGCTCCCGCCTGCTCGTCGCCCTCGCCGGGGTCGTCGTCCTCGGCTTCACCATCCTCTGGATGGTGCGGGTCGGGCAGGCCGAGGGGCAGCTCACCGTCGGCGGCGGCGGTACGGGGCTCGGCGACGGGGTCGCGAACGCCCTCGGCGGCGGAATCCTGTTGCTGCTCGGCGCGCTCGTCATGTCGGGCAGGTCCCACGCGCCGCACCGGGTGGACCGGGCCCCCGGGCCCACCCACCCGACGCCGGCCGGCCCGCCGCCGGAGAGCACGCCGGAGAGCACGCGGGACCGGACGGCGGACGCGCCCACGAGCGAGTACCCGCGCCCGGACCCGTACGGGAAACCCGACCCCTACGGGAATCCCGACCCCTACGGGCCGCCCGAACAGCCGGACCGGCCGCCCGAGCAACCCCGGCCCTAGGCCAGCGGCTCAGGGCTCAGCGCCCCGCCGAACCCCGTCCCGTGGCCGTGCCCTTCACCGCGTCCAGCGCGTACACGCAGCGGTCCTTGCTGCACGCGTACACGACCCCGCCCCTGGCCACCGGCGAACCGGTGATCTCGCCGCCGGTCGCGAGCTTCCAGCGGAGCTGGCCGCCGGTCGCGTCCAGCGTGTAGAGGACGTGGTCGGCCGAGCCGAAGTGCACCCGGCCGTCGGCGACCACCGGGGAGCCGACCAGCTCGCCGCCCGCCGCGAACCGCCAGCGGGGCGTGCCGGTGACCGCGTCGAGGGTGTACAGCGCGCTGCCGCTGCCGACGTGCACGTTGCCGTCGGCGACGAGCACCGGCTCGGTCGACTGCCGCGGCTCGGTCGCGATCCGCCAGCGGTCCTGGCCGGTGGTCGCGTCGAGCGCGTACACCGTGCCGAGGTGGTCCGAGAGGTACACCCCGCCGCCCGTGACCGCCGGGCCCGGCGCGAACGCGGGCGGCGAGACGAAGACGGCCGGCGCCTCGAAGTGCCAGCGCACGTGACCGGCGGCGATGTCGATCGACAGGACCCGCGTGCCGGCGGACACGTACACGCAGCCGTCCTCGGCCGGGGCCACCCGGACGGGCACGCCCGCGCAGGAGGCGGCGTCGCCGATCGGGTACGACCAGCGCTCCACGCCCGTCCGGGCGTCGAGGGCCTGGAGCCGGGCCTCCCGCCACACGTACACGGTGTCGCCGTGCACGGCGGGCCCCGCCTCCGGGGTCTCGAAGTCGGTCTGCGCGCCGGTGATCTCCCACAGCTTCGCGCCGTTGGAGGCCTCCCAGCCCTGCACCCCGCCGCCGCGCGTGCCGGTGACGACCGTGCCCCGGTCGACCTGGAGGGAGTACACCCAGGCGTCGGTGCGCAGCCGCCACCGCTCGCCGCCGTCGGTGGCGTCGAGGGCGTAGAGCGTGGGTCCGTCGGAGGCGTGGATGCGGCCCGCGGCGACCGCCATCGACCAGGCCACGTCCCGGGTCTTGAACTGGCGCCGGCCGCTGCCGGTGTCCAGGGCGTGTACCTCGAACGAGGTCACGTACAGCAGGTCCCCCTCCACGACCGGGGTACCCCACACGTCGTTCGACATCCGGAAGCGCCAGGGCCGCCAGGGGCCGGGCTCCGGGGGCGCGGTGTGGTCGGGTCCCTGCCCGGGGACGTGGACCGGGCGGGCACCGGGCTGCGGGCCGGGCTCCCCGGCGTGCGAGCCGTGGTCCGCGCCGTGCGGGCCGCCGCCGGGCGGACGGATCCAGCCGGTGGCCGGGCCCGCGTCGGCGCCCCGGCCGACGGCGAGCGCGGCACGGGTGTCGGCGACCCGGGGGCCGGGGCCGATCGGGACGGTCGCGCCGCCCAGGCGTACGGGTCCGCCGGCGCTCTCGGCGGGGCCGGCGTGCCGTCCGCCGCCCGGGCCGCCGACAGGGGCCGGCTCGGGGAAGCGGGGGTCGCCGGGCGGCAGGGGCGGCGGCGGGGGCGTGCGCCGCGCCACCGGTACGCCGACGGGGGCCGGACGGCGGCCGCCCCGACGGGTCTCGATCATGGCGGTGGCGCTCGCCGGCAGCCAGGCCGAGGCCGTCCCGCTGTCGTCGCTGCCGGGGCCGAAGAGGTGCGGGGCCAGCTGCGCCTGGAGGTCGGCCGGGGTGGGCCGGCGGCTGACGTCCATCTGCATGCAGGACTCGATGAGGGGCCGCAGCTCCTCGGGCAGGCCCTCCAGGTCGGGGCCCTCGCGGAGCAGCATGAAGACGGTCTCGACCGGGTTCGCTCCGTGGAAGGGCGCGTGGCCGGTGGCGGCGAAGACCAGCATCGAGCCGAGCGAGAAGACATCGCTCGCGCCGGTGACGCTGCGGGAGTCGCGGGCCTGCTCGGGAGACATGTAGGCCGGGGTGCCGACGGCGACGTTGGTCATGGTCAGGCGCGTGTTGGAGACGCCCGACGCGATGCCGAAGTCGATCACCCGGGGGCCGTCCTCGACGACGAGGACGTTGGAGGGCTTGAGGTCGCGGTGGACCAGACCCGCGCCGTGGATGGACTGCAGGGCCTCGGCGACGCCGGCGGCCAGCCAGCGCACGGCCTGGGCCGGGAGCGGTCCGCACTCGTTCACTATCTCTTCGAGCGAGGGCGCGGGGACGTAGGCGGTCGCCAGCCAGGGCACGGCGGCGCGCGGGTCGGCGTCGACGACGGCGGCCGTGTAGAAGCCGGAGACCGCCCGCGCGGCCTCCACCTCTCGGGTGAAGCGGACCCGGAACAGCTGGTCCTCAGCGAGCTCCGTGCGCACGGTCTTGATCGCCACGCGCCGGCCCGATGCCGAGCGCGCGAGATAGACCAGGCCCATTCCGCCCGCGCCGAGCCGGCCCAGCACCTCGAAGGGCCCGATACGTCTCGGGTCGTGCTGCGTCAGCTGTTCCACTTGCCTGCCACCTCCCCGTACGGGCCATGAGGGTACGGCCCTGGCCCTGATTCTTCCTGTCCGAGGGCCCGGTTGCGAACCCGGGGGCGGATCGGGGTGTCACAGGTCATATCAGACGGGGGGTGCGGCGGGCTCCGTCAGGCAGTGGCGGCGGGCTCCGTCAGCTCGCGTCGGCGGGTTCCGCGAGGACCGCGAAGCGGGCGCCCTGGTTGTCGTGGAGGACGGCGATGCGGCCGTGCGGGGTGTCGAAGGGCGGGGTGGCGACCCGGCCGCCGAGGCGGGTGGTGATCGCGCAGGCCTCGTCACAGTCCTCGACGGCGAAGTAGACGAGGACGTGGCCGGGCATCGCGGCGGGGAAGTCGTCGGTGATCACGGCCCGCCCGCCGAAGGAGCTGTCGTCGCCGGGCCGGGAGCCGGGGGGCGACCAGACGCGGTAGTCGAAGCCCGCGTCCCTGCCCTCCTCCTCGGGGTCGGCCTGGCGGCCGAGGTAGCCGAAGACGGTCGCGTAGAAGGTGTCGACGGCCTCGGGGCGGCGCGTGTACACCTCCATCCAGCAGAAGGCGCCCGGTTCGTTCGTGGTCTCGAAGCCGTCCTCGTCGCCCTGCTGCCGGAGTCCGAAGACGGCGCCGCCGGGGTCGGCGGCGAGCGCCAGGACGCCGAAGGGGCCGACGGGGTAGGGCTCCATGACCATCTGGCCCCCGGCGGCCCTGATCCGGGTGGCGAGGGTGCCGGCGTTCCCGGTCGCGAGGTAGAGCGTCCAGGTGGTGGGCATGCGGCCGTCGCTCTTGGGGAGGAGACCGGCGACCCTGCGCCCGTCGAGGAGCGCCTCGTCCCGCTCGGGGTCGAAGGTCCAGCCGAAGAGCTCGCCGTAGAAGCGCTTGCCCGCTTCCAGGTCGGGGAGTTGTGCGTCCACCCAGCAGGGGGTGCCCTCAATGCGTACGGCCATGGGATCACGCTAGGTCCGGGACGGCGGTCCCGCACGCCCCGACATACGAACAAAAGGACGATTTATCGGCGCACAACCCTTGGGGCTCTTGAGTTGTCCACCGAAGTTGTCCACAGGCTGTTCATAAGCCTATTCGGGTACGGGGCTCCCGCCGCCGCCTCCACCACCCCTGGGGAGTGGCGCGATCCCACCCCTCCCCCACGGCACTCCCTCCCCGGAGACACGCGTGCCGACCTCGTAGAACACGGGCGGACGGGGGGTGCACCCCATTTGCAGTCGGCCGAATCGCGCGCCGACACCCCCTCGGTAAGCTGACGGCATGACAGGACAAGTACGCACCGTCGACGGCCGCGTGGCCGGACGACGCGGCCAGGCGACGCGGCAGAAGCTGCTCGACTGCCTCGGTGAGATGCTCAGCTCCTCGCCCTACCGGGACGTCAAGGTCATCGATGTGGCCCGGAAGGCGGGTACTTCACCCGCGACGTTCTATCAGTACTTCCCGGACGTCGAGGGCGCGGTTCTCGAGATCGCGGAGGAAATGGCCAAGGAGGGCGCCGGGTTGACCGAGCTGGTCTCCGGCCGCTCCTGGGTCGGCAAGGCCGGCTGGCAGACCTCCGAGGAACTCGTCGAAGGCTTCCTGGACTTCTGGCGGAAGCACGACGCGATCCTCCGGGTCGTGGACCTCGGCGCCGCCGAGGGCGACAAGCGGTTCTACAAGATCCGCATGAAGATCCTGAACTCGGTCACCAACTCCCTCACGGACGCGGTGAAGGAGCTCCAGGCCAAGGGCAAGGTCGACAAGGAGGTCAGTCCGGCCGCCATGGCGGGCTCCCTGGTGGCGATGCTGGCCTCGGTCGCCGGCCACCAGAAGGGCTTCACGACCTGGGGCGTGAAGCAGGCCGAACTCAAGCCCAACCTCGCCCTGTTGGTGCATCTGGGCATCACCGGAAAGAAGCCGACCAGATAGCCCCACCCACTCCTTCACCCGTCCTGTCGTCGACGCCGACGGCGGCCCGCCCCCAACGGACCGCCGTCGGCGTCGCCGTGTCCGGGGGCGTACGGGGACGGGGGCGTACGCCTTCCCGGGCGGAGTACGCCTTCCCGGGACCCGTACGCCGAAGGGGCGGCGTTCCCCGACCCTGGTCGGAGTACGCCGCCCTCTGGCGGTACGGGTGCGGGAGGTGCCCGCGCTCATGCCGGTTACTGCGGGTCGCGCTTGAAGGAGGCCGTCGACCAGCGGTAGCCGAGGGCGGCCAGGGCGATCGACCAGCCGACCGCGAGCCAGCCGTTGTGGCCGATCTCGGTGCCGAGCAGCAGACCGCGCAGGGTCTCGATGGCCGGCGTGAAGGGCTGGTACTCGGCGATCGGCTGGAACCAGCCCGGCATCGCGTCGATCGGGGTGAACGCGCTGGAGATGAGCGGCAGCAGGATCAGCGGCATCGCGCTGTTGCTGGCCGCCTCCGCGTTCGGGCTGGCCATGCCCATCCCGACCGCGATCCAGGTGAGCGCCAGGGCGAAGAGCGCGAGCAGGCCGAACGCGGCCAGCCACTCCAGGACCGTGGCGTCCGTGGACCGGAAGCCGATGGCGACGGCGACGGCGCCGACCAGGACCACGCTGGCGACCGACTGCAGGACGCTGCCGACGACGTGCCCGATGAGGACCGAACCGCGGTGGATCGCCATGGTGCGGAAGCGGGCGATGATGCCCTCGGACATGTCGGTGGAGACCGAGACGGCCGCGCCGATGACGGTGCTGCCGATGGTCATCAGCAGGATGCCGGGGACGACGTAGGCGATGTAGGCGGAGCGGTCGGCGCCGCCGCCCGCGATCCCGGCGCTCATCACGTCGCCGAAGATGTAGACGAAGAGCAGCAGGAGCATGACCGGGGTCAGCAGCAGGTTCAGGGTCAGCGACGGGTAGCGCCGGGCGTGCAGGAGGTTGCGGCGCAGCATCGTGGACGAGTCGCGGACGGCGAGGGCGAGAGTACTCATCGGGCGTTCTCCTTGGTCGGGTCGTGCTGGGCCGGCACGTCGGCGCCGGTCAGGGCGAAGAACACGTCGTCCAGGTCGGGGGTGTGCACGGTCAGTTCGTCCGCCTCGACGCCGGCCGAGTCCAGCCGGTCGAGGACGGCGCGCAGTTCGCGCTGGCTGCCGCCGCTGGGGACCTGGAGGGACAGGGCCTCGTCGTCCCCGGTGGCCTCGCCGAGCGCGAGGAGCGCGGAGCGGTAGGCGGCCGGGTCGGTGAAGCGGAGCCGTACGTGTCCGCCGGGGACGATCCGCTTCAGTTCGTCCGCGGTGCCCTCGGCGGCGATCCGGCCGCCGTGGAGCACGGCGATGCGGTCGGCGAGCTGATCGGCCTCCTCCAGGTACTGGGTGGTGAGGAAGACGGTGACGCCGCCGGTGACGAGTTCGCGGATGATCCCCCACATGGTGTGGCGGCTGCGCGGGTCGAGGCCGGTGGTGGGTTCGTCGAGGAAGATGATCCGCGGGTCGCCGACCAGCGTCATCGCGATGTCGAGGCGGCGCTTCATGCCGCCGGAGTAGCCGGCGGCGGGCTTCTTCGCGGCCTCCACCAGGTCGAAGCGCTCCAGGAGTTCGGCGGTGACCCGCCGCCCCTCGCGCCGGGACAGATGGTGCAGGTCCGCCATCAGGAGCATGTTCTCCTCGCCGGTGATCAGACCGTCGACGGCGGAGAACTGGCCGGTGACGCCGATCGAGGCGCGGACCGCCTGCGGGTCGGCGGCGAGGTCGTGGCCGCCGACGCGCAGGTCGCCGCCGTCGGCGGAGACGAGGGTGGAGAGGATCTTGACCGCGGTGGTCTTGCCGGCGCCGTTCGGGCCGAGCAGGGAGAAGACGGTGCCTTCCGGTACGGCGAGGTCGATGCCGTCGAGCACGACCTTGTCGCCGTAGGACTTGCGCAGCCCGTTCGCCGCGATGGCCAGGTTGCTCATGGGAGGTGTTCCTTCCGAGGGGGCGGGCGGGGTCACAGGCTGCGGGCGGTGATGTCGCCGTAGGCGGTGGTGGCGTGGATGGTCAGGGTGGCGCCGGCGCCCTCGCTGTTCCGGAGCGAGTTGTGGATCCGGCCGTAGCCGGTCCCGGCGTCCAGCGAGGCGGAGACGCCGCGGGCGGCGCCGACCGAGATCTCGCCGTGGGAGGTGCGCAGGGTGACCGCGCCGCGCACGGCCTCGGTGACGCGGATGTCGCCCTTCTGGGTGGTGATCTCCGCGGGGCCGTTCAGGCGTCCGGCCGAGATGTCGCCGGCCTGGACGGTGAGGCGGGTGGTCGCCGCCTCGTCGATCTTGACGGTGGCCTGCGCGCTCTCGAAGTCGATGTCGCCGAGGCGTCCGACGACCCGGAGTTCGGCGCTGGCCGTCCTGGCCTCGACGCGGGAGTCGGCGGGCAGCTGGACCGTCACCTCGACGGAGCCGGGGTTGCCGAGGACGCGGTTCTTCGGGGCGGGGGCCTCGATGCGGAGGACTCCGTCGCCGTAGACGACCTGGATCTGCTCGGCCGCCTTCACGTCGCGGCTCTTGCCGGCGTCGGCGGGCAGGACCTCGACGGTGGTGTCGGCACGGTCGGCGGCGATGAGGCGGATGCGGCCGGCGGGGATGTCGAGGACGGCGGTGACGGGGGTGGTGGTGGCGAACTTCTGCATGGTGGCTCTCCTTGGATCCGTTCTTTCCGATGAGGGAAAAGCTACGTTGCGTTTCCAAGTCGAGCAACACCCTTGATGCGCAAGAACCCCGAAATTGCAGGTGAGATGGGCTAATTCATTGCAACGGTTCTGGAGCTAACGCAACGACAGATCGCACCTTCGTTGCAATGGACTGAACGTGAACGCTATGCTGGGCCGTCACGGACCACAGAGGAGGCCCCGATGCCGGGCGGCAGGCTCACCCAGCAGGAACGTCGGCAGATCGCAGGGGGGCTGACCGACGGCCTCGCCTACGCGGAGATCGCCCGTCGGCTCGATCGCCCCACCTCGACGATCACGCGCGAGGTCATGCGCAACGGCGGACCCACCGGCTACCGCGCCGACCAGGCCCACCGCGCCACCGAGAACCGCGCCCACCGGAGCAAGCAGGCCGCGCCGAAGGCGGCCGCGGCCGCGCCGGAGCAGCCGCACGGGCGGGACGCCGAGTCCGTCCGCGCGTACGAGGAGGTCTTCACGGCCGTCATGCTGCAGTCGGGCATGCCCCCGATGGCGGCCCGGGTGATGGCCGCCCTCTGTCTGACCGACTCGGGCAGCCTCACCGCGGCCGACCTCGTCCGGAACCTCCAGGTCAGCCCGGCGTCGGTCTCCAAGTCGATCGCGTTCCTGGAGAGCCAGGGCATGGTCCGCCGGGAGCGCGACGAACGCCGCCGCGAGCGCTACACCGTCGACAACGACATCTGGTACCAGTCGATGCTGGCCAGCGCCCGGGCCACCGCGCAGATCGTCGAGACCGCGCGGCAGGGCGTCGGGGTGCTCGGCGCCACGACCCCGGCCGGCGCCCGCATGGAGAACATCGCCCGCTTCCTGGACTTCGTCACCGAGAGCACGATCAGGGCGGCGGAACAGGCCCGCGCGATCCTGACGACGGAACCGGCGGCGACGGCGGGGCCGGTGGCGCCGCAAGGGGACGCGGAACCGGAAGGGGACGCGGAACCGGACGCGACGGAGGGGCCCGACCCGACGGCGTGAGCCCCGGTCCGAGCCCCCTCCCTCAGACCCCGCCCTCCCGCCGCGTCAGCCGGAAGAGTCGGATCTCGCGGTCCACCCGCGCCTGGTACGTGGCGTACGGCGGCCAGAACTCCAGCGCCGCGCGCCAGGCCTCCGCCCGCTCCTCGCCCGCCAGGAGTTCCGCCCGTACGGGTACGTCCTCGCCCCGCCAGTTCACCTCGACGTCCGGGTGGGCGAGCAGGTTCGCCGTCCACGCCGGGTGGCCGGGGCGGCCGAAGTTGGAGCCGATGAGCAGCCAGCGGCCGTCGGGCTCGGGCATGCAGGCCAGCGGGGTCACCCGGGGCTGCCCGCTCTTCGCGCCCCGCGCGGTGAGCACGACCCCGGGCAGCATCTGGGCGCTGAGCAGCACCTTCCCCCGGGTCAGCCGGTGCACGGCCTTGTCCATGGCGGGCACGACGTGCGGGCCGATCCGGGCGAAGGTCCGGGTGGAGGACATCTTCTGCATGAGCTTGCGTCCGACGGGCATAAAGGGCCTTTCGTTGGGATCTGGCCGGATCAGGGAGCGGGGCCTGGTGTCGTGGATCGCAAGGCGGAGGAGGGAGTCATGGCGGAGCCATGCCGACCGACGACAACGCGGCGAGGCGCGGCGCCAGGCCCCGCGAGCCCGGCCGGATCCCGACGAAAGGCCCTACGCGGCCACCTCTCCGAAGAGTCCGGTCCGTTCCGCCGCGCGGGCGCGCAGGCGTCGCACGGGGCCGAAGAGCAGTTCGTCGGAGGCGGCCCGCTTGAAGTAGAGGTGCGCCTCGTGCTCCCAGGTGAAGCCGATGCCGCCGTGCAGCTGGATGGACTCCCCCGCGGTGGCGCGCAGTGCCTCCAGGGCGTGGGCGAGGGCGAGTGGCCCGCTGTCGGGTCCGGGGTCCGGCTCGCGGGCGGCGCAGTAGGTGAGCGAGCGGGCGGCCTCGACCTGGACGTACAGGTCGGCGAGGCGGTGCTTGACCGCCTGGAAGGAGCCGACGGGCCGGCCGAACTGTTCGCGCGAGCCGACGTGGGCGACGGTCCGGTCGAGGGCCTCGCGGGCGGCGCCGACGGCCTCGGCGGCGATCATCACGGCGGCGGCCCGGCCGGTGGTGGCGAGGGCGCCGAGCACGTCGGCCGGTTCCTCGCCGAGGAGTTCGGCCTCGGTGTCCCGGAACTGGACGGTGGCCTGGGCCCTGGTGAGGTCCAGGGTGGGCTGCCGGGTCCGTACGAGCCCGGGGGCGCCCTCCTCCGCCCGTACGAGGAAGAGCAGGGTCCGGCTGCGGGCGAAGCCGCCGGTGTGCGCGGCGACGAGCAGCAGTCCGGCGCTGTGTCCGTCGACGACCTGCGCCGCCTCGCCGTAGAGCCGCCAGCCGCCGTCGGCGGGGCGGGCCTGGACGCCGCCCGCGCGGCCGCCGCCGGACCAGTCGTCGGCGGTGTTGTCGCCGGTCAGGCCGAGGGCGAGGGCGAGGGCGCTGCCGGGGACGGCGAGTGCGCAGGTGAGGCTCCCGTCGGCGAGGCGCGGCAGGAGTGCGGTGCGCTGGCCGGGGGTGCCGAGGGCGGCGAGGAGCGGCGCGGCGAGGACGCTGGTGGCGAGGAGCGGGGAGGGGGCGAGGGCCCGGCCGGTCTCCTCGCAGGCGAGGGCGAGTTCGGCGGGTCCGCAGCCGACACCGCCGTACTCCTCGGGGAGGGCGAGCCCGGCGAGGCCGAGGGTCCCGGACATCCGGGCCCACAGCTCGGGGTCGTACCCCTGGGGGGTGGCGGTGGCCGCGCGGTTCTCGTGCGGCCCGGCCCGTTCGGCGAGCAGGTCCCGCAGGGTGCGGCGGATCTCCTCCTGCTCGTCGGTGAGCGGGGCGGCGAGCGAGGCGGTTCCGGCGGCGAGCGCTGCGCTGTCGGCGGCGTCCATGGGGCTCCCTCCGTATCTGACGGTGCGTCATGCTAGGGCGGGGCGGGGCCGGTTGCCAGAGATGCGCCGGTTCCGATCGCATGAATCTGATGTACCGTCAGATTCATGCCCACCACCATGCGCAGCTCCCGCCGCGTCGCCGTCGTCGGCGTCTCCCTCTCCGACGGCGGCCGGGTCGACGAGGCCACTCCGTACGCCCTGCACGCCCAGGCCGCCCGGCGGGCCCTCGCGGACAGCGGCCTGGACCGCTCCCTGATCGACGGCCTGGCCTCGGCCGGCCTCGGCACCCTGGCACCGGTCGAGGTCGCCGAGTACCTGGGGCTCCGGCCCCGCTGGGTGGACTCGACCGCCGTCGGCGGCGCCACCTGGGAGGTCATGGCCGCGCACGCCGCCGACGCGATCGCCGCGGGCCACGCGAACGCGGTGCTCCTCGTGTACGGCTCCACCGCGCGCGCCGACATCCGCGCCCGGCGCCGCACCTCGAACCTCTCCTTCGGTTCGCGCGGCCCGCTCCAGTTCGAGGTCCCCTACGGGCACACCCTGATCGCCAAGTACGCGATGGCCGCCCGCCGCCACATGCACGAGTACGGGACGACCCTGGAGCAGCTCGCCGAGGTCGCCGTCCAGGCGCGGGCGAACGCGGCGCTCAACCCCGAGGCGATGTTCCGGGACCCGATCACGGTCGACGAGGTCCTCGACGGCCCGATGATCGCGGACCCCTTCACCAAGCTGCACTGCTGCATCCGCAGCGACGGCGGCTGCGCGGTGCTGCTCGTCGCCGAGGAGTACGTCCAGGACTGCCGCACCGCCCCGGTCTGGGTGCTCGGCACGGGCGAGCACGTCTCGCACACCACCATGTCGGAGTGGGAGGACTTCACGGTCTCGCCGGCGGCGGTGAGCGGCCGGCTGGCCTTCGAGCGGGCGGGCGTCCGGCCCGCCGACATCGACCTCGCCGAGATCTACGACGCCTTCACCTACATGACCCTGGTGACCCTGGAGGACCTGGGTTTCTGCGCGAAGGGCGAGGGCGGGCCGTTCGTCGAGAAGGGGCGCCTGACGGTGGGCGGCGGCGGGCTGCCGGTGAACACGGACGGCGGCGGCCTCTCCGCCTGCCATCCGGGGATGCGGGGGCTGTTCCTCCTGGTGGAGGCGGTACGGCAGTTGCGCGGCGAGGCGGAGGGACGGCAGGTGCGGCGGGCGGACGGCTCGCTGCCCGAGCTGGCGGTGGCCTCGGGGACGGGCGGCTGGTTCTGCTCCTCGGGGACGGTGGTGCTCGGCCGGTCGTAGCCCCGGCCCGAGAATCTATACAGGCGTCATAGACAGCCGTGTAGGACATCCGTATAGTCATGTCTGCGGGCAGGGGAACGGCCCGCAGACACCCGACAAGGAGTCCTGCCGTGAACGCCGTGAACAGCACCCCGAAGACCGCCAAGACCGTCCTGATCTCCGGCGCCTCGATCGCCGGCCCCGCCCTCGCCCTCTGGCTGCACCGCTACGGCTTCGCCCCCACCGTCGTCGAGCGCGCCCCCGAACTCCGCACCGGCGGCTACAAGGTGGACATCCGCGGCACCGCGATCGAGGTCTGCCGCCGGATGGGCGTCCTCGACGAGATCCGGGCCAACTCCACCGACATGCGCGGCGGTTCGTACGTCGACGGCTCGGGCCGCACCATCGGCGAGCTGCCCGCCGACGTCTTCGGCGGGCGCGTCGAGGAGGACGACGAGATCATGCGCGGCGAGCTCGCCCGCATCCTGTACGAGCGGACCCGCGACGACGTCGAGTACGTCTTCGGCGACTCGATCGGCTCCCTCACGGAGGACGCCGACGGCGTCACCGTCACCTTCGAGAGCGGCGCCGTCCGCCGCTTCGACCTGGTCGTCGGCGCCGACGGGCTCCACTCCCACACCCGGAAGCTCGCCTTCGGCCCGGAGGAGCGCTACAAGCGCCACCTCGGCGCGTACATCTCCATCTTCACCGCCCCCAACCACCTCGGCCTGGACCGCTGGGAGACCTACCACGCGCTCCCCGGGAAGCTGGTCTGCGTCTACAGCTCGGCCGGCGAGAGCGACGCCAAGAACCTGTTCATCTTCTCCTCGCCCGAGGAACTCGCCCACGACCACCGGGACGTCGCCGCCCAGAAGCGCGCGCTCGCCGACCGGTTCGGCGGCGACGGCTGGGAGATCCCCCGCCTCCTCGGACACGCGGCCGGGGCCGGCGACTTCTACCTCGACTCCATGTCCCTGGTCGAGATGGACAGCTGGTCGAAGGGGCGCGTCGTCCTCCTCGGCGACGCCGCCCACTGCTCCTCCCCCGCCTCCGGCCAGGGCACCGGCCTCGCCCTCATCGGCGCCTACGTCCTCGCCGGGGAACTGGCACGGGCGGGCGGCGACCACACCCTCGCCTTCGCCCGCTACGAGCGGCACATGCGGCCCGGCGTCGAGCAGAACCAGAAGATGGCCGAGGGCTTCGTCAAGGAGATGACCGTCGGCTCCCGGTGGAAGATCGCGCTGCGCATGTTCATGGTGCGGACCCTGCCGAGGACCCCCTGGAAGAACCTCATCGCGAAGAAGATCCGCGACGGCATCCAGTCGGCGGCGAACGCCGTCCCGATCGAGGACTACGCCGCTCCCGCCCGCCCCGCCGGGCCCGGCGCCCCCACCGCCCCCGCACGTCCTACCGTGACCGCATGACCGACTTCCACCACGCCCTGCGCTCCCTGAAGGTCTGGGACACCGAGCTGCCGTCCTTCGACCCGGCGAGCGCCCCGCCCGAGCCGCTGCCGCTCTTCCACGAGTGGTTCACGGCGGCGGTCGCGGCCGGCCAGAGCGAGCCGCACACCCTCTCGCTGGCCACCGCCGACGAGGCCGGACGTCCCGACGTCCGCACCGTGATGCTGCACGACGCGGACGCCCGCGGCTGGCACTTCGCCTCCCACGCCACCAGCGCCAAGGGCCGCCAGCTCGCCGCCCGCCCCGAGGCCGCGCTCGGCTTCTACTGGCCGGTCCAGGGCCGCCAGGTCCGGGTCAGGGGCCATGTCACCACCGGCACCCCGGAGGAGGCGTACGCCGACCTCCACGCCCGTACCACCGGCGCCCTCGCCTCGGCCCTGGTCGGCCGGCAGAGCGAGGTCCTCGACTCCCCCGGGACCCTCGCGGAGGCGAGCGAGGCGGCCTGGCGGCGGGCCGGGGCGGAACCGGACGCCCCCTCCGCCACCTGGACGCTGTACGTCGTCGAACCGGCCGAGGTCGAGTTCTTCCAGGGCGACGCCCGCCGCCGCCACCTCCGCCTCCGCTACCGCCGCGACCCCTCGGCCCCCACCGGCTGGCTGCGCGAGCTGCTCTGGCCCTGAGGGCGCACCATGGAAGAGGAGGTGTGAGCCATGGGTACGTACATGGATGTCCACCGGGGCATGAAGGGCATCACGGCCGAGCAGCTGGACGAGGCCCACCGGGCCGACCTCGCCGTCGAGAAGGACGAGGGAGTCCACTTCGAACGGGCCTGGGCGGACCCCGATTCGGGGACCGTCTACTGCCTGTCGCACGGCCCGTCCGCCGAGGCCGTCCAGCGGGTCCACGCCCGCACGGGCCACGCGGCGGACGAGATCCACGAGGTGTCCCTCACGGTGTGAGGGGCGCGGGGCGACAGACAGGCCCTAGGGTTCCTCCCCCGTCCCGTACATCTCCTCGATCTCCCGCGCGAAGTCCCGCAGCACGGCCCGTCGTCTGAGCTTCAGGGACGGGGTGAGGTGCCCGGACGTCTCGGAGAGCTCGGCGGTCAGGAGCCGGAAGGCGCGGATCGACTCGGCCCGCGAGACGAGGCGGTTGGCGTCGTCCACCGCCCGCTGGACCGCGTCGAGCAGCTCCTCGTCCCGGGTCAGCTCCCAGAGCGCCAGATGGTCCTTGTGCCGCATCCGGCGCCAGTGCGTCAGGCCCTCGTGGTCGAGGGTGATCAGGGCGGTGACGTACGGGCGGTCGTCACCGACGACCACGCACTGGGCGATCAGCGGATGGGCGCGCAGCCAGTCCTCCAGGGGCCCCGGGGCGACGTTCTTGCCGGCCGAGGTGATGAGGATGTCCTTCTTGCGGCCCGTGATCCGCAGATAGCCGTCGGCGTCCAGGGCGCCCAGGTCCCCGGTGGGGAACCAGCCGTCGTCGGTGTACGGGACGGCGGCGCCGCGCGCCGCGTCCCAGTAACCGGCGAAGACATGGCCGCCCTTGAGCCAGACCTCGCCGTCGTCGGCGATCCGGACGGCGGTGCCCGGCAGCGGCCAGCCGACGGTCCCGGTGCGCGGCCGGCGCGGCGGGGTGACCGTCGAGGCGGCGGTGGTCTCCGTCAGGCCGTAGCCCTCGAAGACCTCGACGCCGGCGCCCGCGAAGAACTCGGCGAAGCGGGTGCCGAGCGGGGAGCCGCCGCAGATCACGTAGCGGACCCGGCCGCCGAGCGCGGTCCGGATGCGCCGGTAGACCAGCGGGTCGTACAGCGCCCGCGCGGCCCGCAGCGGGAGCGAGGGCGCGGCCGCCCGCCCGTACCGGCGGGCGATCCGGGCGGCGCGGTCGAAGGCGGCACCCTTGCCGCCGCTCTCGGCGGTGGAGCGGGCCTTGTTGTAGACCTTCTCCAGGACGTACGGGATGGCGAGCAGGAAGGTGGGGCGGAAGGCGGCGAGGTCGGTGAGGAGTTCCTCGCCCTCGACCGAGGGGGCGTGCCCGACACGGACCCGGGCCCGGACGCAGCCGACCGCCACCATTCGGCCGAAGACGTGGGAGAGCGGCAGGAACAGCAGGGTGGCGGCGGGTTCCTTGGTCTCCGAGACGAAGACGGGGTGGAGGAGCCGGACGGCGTTGTCGACCTCGGCGAAGAAGTTGGCGTGGGTGAGGGCGCAGCCCTTGGGCCGGCCGGTGGTGCCGGAGGTGTAGACGAGGGTGGCGAGGGTCTCCGGGGTGAGCAGGCCGCGGCGGGCGGTGACGGCCTCGTCGGCGACCCGGGCGCCCGCCCTGCGGAGCTGGTCGACGGCGCCGGTGTCGAGGACCCAGAGGTGGGTGAGGCCGGGCAGCTGCATCCGCTCGGCGGAGATCATCCGGGCCTGGGCGGCGTCCTCGACGACACAGGCGGCGGCGCCGGAGTCCTGGAGGATCCAGCGGGTCTGGAAGGCGGAGGACGTGGGGTAGACGGGGACGGTGACGAGTCCGGCGGCCCAGGCGGCGAAGTCGATCAGGGTCCACTCGTAGGTGGTGCGGGCCATCAGGGCGAGCCGGTCGCCGGGGCGGAGGCCCTGGGCGATCAGCCCCTTGGCGACGGAGTGCACCTCGGCGGCGAAGCGGGCCGCGGTGACGTCGTACCACTCCCCCTGCGGACCCTTGCGGGAGAAGAGGACGGCCTCCGGGTCCTGGCGGGCGTTGTCGTACGGCAGGTCGGCGAGGGAGCCGCGGCGGATCAGGGGGACGAGCGGGGGCAGGGACACCTCGCGCACCACGCCGTCGACCAGGGTCTTGTGCGGTTCGACCGGTTCGCTCTCGGATACGGCGGTGACGACGGACACGTGCGGCTCCTCGGTCTGCGCGATGAACTGAGGTCGTGCGTCGGTGCGTTGCGCCCAAAGAGCGGCTGACTAGCCGGTAACCTTACTGTGAAGTAACGCTCAACGGGGAGCCCAGCGCTCGTTTTTCATGAGGTTCCCGAGCCCGGACCAGGCGAAGTTCATCAGCGTCGCGGCGGCCTCCTTCGCCGTCACCCCGGCGGTCTCGTTGGCCCAGCTCGCCAGCGACTCGGCGGACCCCACGAGCGCCTGCGCGAGCGCGGCCACATCGCGCTCGGTGATGGCGGAGGCGTCCCGCGCCTCCCGCGCCGCCTCCCCGATCAGCCCCGCCACGAAGGCCGTGATCTCCTCCCGCATCCGGGCCGCCTCCCCGGCGAACGGCTCCCCCTGCGTCCGTGCCTGCCGGCTGAGCACCGCCCAGGAGTCCGGCTGCTCGGCGGCGTACGCGAAGAAGGCCGAGAGTCCGGCCCACAGCCGCTCGTCCGGCGGCGCGCCCCGGTCGACGACCGCCTCGGCGACCACCGCGAGCAGCGCCTGCGCCTCGCGCCGGATCACGGCGGTGAAGAGCTCCTCCTTGGAGTTCAGATACAGGTAGACCAGCGGCTTGGAGACCCCGGCGAGCTCGGCGATCTCGTCCATCGAAGCCGCCTGGTAGCCGTGGCGGGCGAAGCTCCGCACGGCCGCGTCCAGCATCTGCCGCTCCCGCACGGCCCGCGGCAGCCGCCGCGCTCTCGCACCGTCGGCCATGGCGCCCCACCCCTGCTTCCAAGATCCATTGGATGCCCCGCAGAAGCCTACGTGCCCCCTGCCCGGACGGGGGCAGGGGGCACGCGGGGGAACGGCGGGGCCGTACGTACGGGTGGGGGTCAGGCCGCGACCGCCACCGACTCCTTCGTCTCGGCCGCGCGGTCGCCCGCCAGGTCGTCGATCGGGGACGACGAGGCGTTCTCGTACGCGGTGAGGTCGAGGATCTTCTCGCGGGCGGAGACGACCACCGGGACCAGCGCCTGGCCGGCCACGTTGGTGGCGGTCCGCATCATGTCGAGGATCGGGTCGATCGCCATGAGCAGGCCGACGCCCTCCAGCGGGAGGCCCAGGGTGGAGAGGGTCAGGGTCAGCATGACCGTCGCGCCGGTCAGACCGGCGGTGGCCGCCGAGCCGATCACGGAGACGAAGGCGATGAGCAGGTAGTCACCGATGCCGAGCTGCACGTCGAAGATCTGCGCGATGAAGATCGCGGCGAGCGCCGGGTAGATCGCGGCGCAGCCGTCCATCTTGGTGGTGGCGCCGAACGGGACGGCGAAGGAGGCGTACTCCTTCGGGACGCCGAGGCGCTCGGTGACCTTCTGGGTGACCGGCATGGTGCCGACCGAGGAGCGGGAGACGAAGGCCAGCTGGATGGCCGGCCAGGCGCCCTTGTAGAACTGGACCGGGTTGACCTTGGCGACGGTCGCGAGGAGCAGCGGGTAGACGCCGAAGAGCACCAGGGCGCAGCCGACGTAGACGTCGGCGGTGAAGGTCGCGTACTTGCCGATCAGGTCCCAGCCGTAGTCGGCGATGGCGAAGCCGATGAGGCCGACGGTGCCGAGCGGGGCGAGGCGGATGACCCACCACAGGGCCTTCTGGAGCAGCTCCAGGATCGACTCGGAGAGGGTGAGGATCGGCTTGGCGCGGTCGCCGAGCTTCAGGGCGGCGATGCCGGCGACGGCGGCCATGAAGACGATCTGGAGGACGTTCAGCTCGGTGAAGGGCGTGATGACGTCCGTCGGGATGATGCCCGTCAGGAAGTCGATCCAGGAGCCCTCGTGCTTGGGGAGCTTGCCGTCCTTCGGCGTGAGGCCGGTGCCGGCGCCCGGGTTGGTGATCAGACCGATCGCGAGGCCGATGGCGACCGCGATCAGCGAGGTGATCATGAACCAGAGCAGCGTGCGGCTGGCGAGCCTGGCGGCGTTGTTCACCTTCCGCAGGTTGGTGATCGACACCAGGATCGCGAAGAAGACGAGCGGGGCCACGGCCAGCTTGAGCAGCTGGACGAAGATGTCGCCGACCTGGCCGAGGGTCTCCTTCAGCCAGGAGACGTCCTGGCTGCGGGCGATCCAGCCGAGCAGGGCGCCGAGGACCAGACCGGCGATGATCTGGGCCCAGAAGGGGACCTTCGGTATGCGGGACGAGGGCTTGGCCTCGTTCTCGGGCGTGGTCGCGGACGCGGACACAGACACACTCCACAGGTGCGTATCGGGCAATACGGGGACGGGGGTGCGGCGCACACGCGATTCACGCGGGCCGCTGCATGATGCCGGGTCAGAGCGCGCGGCAACAGACCGCGGACATACAGCGGCAGAGATCGACATGCAGGCGCGCCACGAGCGGGGTGCTCGCGGCATCGAGGAGGCGCACAACTGTCGTCATGTCGAACACGTTAACACTTGAACTTTGAGATCCTCAAAGCCGTTCTTTGGGTGAGGCGGGTCCGCCTCCGGCCTCCGAAACGCAGAACGCCCCTGGCAGGAGCCTTGGAAGCTCCCGCCAGGGGCGGATGATCTGTGATGAAGCTTACGCGGCCCTTATGGAAGGGCCCCCGGAGCGCTCCCTAGAGCGCGTCCTCCTGGGACTGGTTGGCGGCGAGCCGGCCCTTGGCGCGGTCGACCTTCGCCACGACCTCGGCGCTCGCCTCGTCCCGCACCTTGCGCAGGAGCACGAAGCTCAGCGGGGCGGAGATGACGATGGAGAGCACCAGGACCCAGAGCAGGTTCGAGTCGCCGAGACCGCGCGGCAGCACGCCGACGTAGACGAGACCCCACAGGGCGAGGAAGCATCCGGCGAAGATGCCGAGACGCATCAGCGTGTAGCGGAGCATGTCAGCCCACTCTTCCGTTCCGACGTTCCGAAAAGTACCCAAGATCCCGTACGGGACAAGTGCCCCTCCAGTGAAGCACGGAGCGCCGGACGCCCCGGGCGCGGGCCCCTTGAGTGCCTCGAAAGTAATAGATACCCTACGGACATGACCCTTACTTTTGAGGTGGACCCGCCGGTCGACCCCGCCCTGCGCGACGGCGTGCTCTCCCTCTGGGCCGACGTCTCCAACGCCGGCGGTGCGGTCGGCTTCGTCCCGCCCGTCACCCCCGACGCGATCCGCCCCGCCCTCCTCAAGCACCTCGTCGCGATGACCGAGGGCGGCACCCGGCTGCTCGTCGGCCGCGACGAGGACGGCGAGGTCGCCGCCACCGCCTTCTTCACCTTCAACAGCCACCCGCTGATGAGCCACTGGGTGTGGCTCTACACGGTGATGGTCCACCCGCGCCACCAGGGCAGGGGATACGGCCGCGACCTCATGGCGGCCGTCGAGCACACCGCCCGCACCGCCGAGGGCTTCGGGGCCGTCGAGGCGATCCGGCTGACCTGCCGGGGCGGCACCGGCGTCGACGGCTTCTACGCCAAGTCCGGCTACAAGGAGGTCGGCCGCGTCCCCGACGCGATCCGGGTCGCCCCCGGCGACGACCGCGACGACATCATCATGCTGCTGCCCCTGACGTGACCGGAAGCGGCACCGGCACCGCCACCGGCTGACGCGACCCGACCGCACCGGGCACGGAAAGTCGGGTCCGCGCGGCCCCTCCCTTCCTACGGTGAAGGCACGGAAAAGGAAGGACCGACCACGTGCTGGAGCGGCTCAACCAGGCACTCGACCACATCGAGGACCGCCTCCGCGGCGACCTCGACCCGGCCGAACTCGCCCGGATCGCCATGACCTCGGAGTACCACTTCCGCCGGCTGTTCTCGGCCCTCGCCGGAATGCCGCTGTCGGAGTACGTACGGCGCCGGCGGCTCACCCTCGCGGGCGCCGAGGTGCTCGCCGGGGAACGGACACTCCTGGAGATCGCGGTCCGGTACGGCTACGGCTCCGGGGAGGCCTTCGCCCGCGCGTTCCGCGCGGTGCACGGCACCGGCCCCGGCGAGGCCCGCCGCACGGGGGCCGCGCTGCACGCCCAGCCGCGGATGTCCTTCCGTCTCGTCGTCGAAGGGAAGAGCAGCATGCGGTACAGGGTCGTGGAGAAGGAAGCCTTCCGGATCATCGGGCGCGGAGCCCGCGTCCCCCTGGTCCACGAGGGGGAGAACCCCGCCATCGCCGCGCACATCAGATCCATCGGCCAGGAGGCCCTGGCCCGGCTCGCGGGCCTCTCGGACGGGGAGCCCGCGGGCGTCGTCTCGGCGGTCACCCACCTCTCGGACAGCCGCGAGGAGGGCGCCGAACTGGACTACTGGCACGGGGCCGTCAGCGGCGCCGAGGTACCGGAGGAGTTCGGGGCGCTCGACGTGCCCGCCGGCACCTGGGCGGTCTTCGAGAACGACGGCCCGTACCCGCAGGCACTCCAGTACCTGTGGCGGGACGTCTTCACCCAGTGGTTCCCGTCGAACCCGTACGCGAGCCGGCCCGGCCCCGAGATTCTGAACGTCCGCCCTTCGGAGGACTGGACGACGGCACGGGCGGCGCTGTGGATCCCGGTGGAACGCACGGCGGAGTGACGACCGTACGGCCGCGCGGGCGCACCCGCCCCCGGGGCCGTACACCCCGAAGCGGAAGGGCCGGTGGGATCTCCCACCGGCCCTTCTCGCCGTCCGTCTCCGCCCGGGGCGTCAGACCCGCATCGGCTGCGGCGACTCGCGCCGGTTCGCGTCCGGGCCCGGGTACTCGCGGATGATCTCGTACCGGGTGTTCCGCTCGACCGGCCGGAAGCCCGCGTCGCGGATGAGGTCGAGCAGGTCCTCGCGGCCCAGCTTGTTCGGCGTGCCGTAGTTGTCGGCGTCGTGCGTGATCTTGTACTCGACGACCGAGCCGTCCATGTCGTCGGCGCCGTGCTGGAGCGCGAGCTGCGCCGTCTGCACGCCGTGCATCACCCAGAAGACCTTGACGTGCGGCACGTTGTCGAAGAGCAGCCGGGAGACCGCGAAGGTCTTCAGCGCCTCGGCACCGGTCGCCATCGTGGTGCGCGCCTGGAGCTTGTTGCGGACCTTGCCGTCCTGCATGTCGACGAAGTCGTGCTGGTAGCGCAGCGGGATGAAGACCTGGAAGCCGCCGGTCTCGTCCTGGAGCTCACGCAGCCGCAGCACGTGGTCCACGCGGTGGCGCGGCTCCTCGATGTGCCCGTACAGCATGGTCGCCGGGGTCTTGAGACCCTTCTCGTGGGCGAGCCGGTGGATCCGGGACCAGTCCTCCCAGTGGGTGCGGTGGTCCACGATGTGCTGCCGGACCTCCCAGTCGAAGATCTCGGCGCCGCCGCCGGTCAGCGACTCCAGACCGGCCTCGATCAGCTCGTCGAGGATGTCGGAGGCCGACAGCCCGGAGATCGTCTCGAAGTGGTGGATCTCCGTGGCGGTGAACGCCTTCAGGGAGACGTTCGGCAGGGCCTTCTTGAGCTCGGAGAGGGAGCGCGGGTAGTACCGCCAGGGCAGGTTGGGGTGCAGCCCGTTGACGATGTGCAGCTCGGTGAGGTTCTCGTTCTCCATCGCCTTCGCGAGGCGCACGGCCTCCTCGATGCGCATGGTGTACGCGTCCTTCTCACCCGGCTTGCGCTGGAACGAGCAGTAGGCGCAGGAGGCGGTGCACACGTTCGTCATGTTCAGATGACGGTTCACGTTGAAGTGCACCACGTCGCCGTTCTTGCGCGTCCGGACCTCGTGGGCCAGACCGCCGAGCCAGGCGAGGTCGTCGGACTCGTACAGCGCGATGCCGTCCTCACGGCTCAGCCGCTCACCGTCCCGGACCTTCTGCTCCAGCTCCCGCTTGAGCCCAGCGTCCATCTCCGGCCGCCTCCCTCTTCTCCGAATAAAACCGTGCCAACCGTACTCCCCCGCCCTTCGGGCGGGAGGTACCCCCGTTCCGCTTCGCCTCAGGCCTCTTCGGGCAGCTCCCCGACCCGGTTCTCCCACTTGGTGGAGAGCACGACCGTCGTACGGGTACGGGAGACGCCCTTGGTGCCGCTGAGGCGGCGGATCGTCTTCTCCAGGCCGTCGACGTCGCCGACGCGCACCTTGAGCATGAACGAGTCGTCGCCGGCGATGAACCAGCAGTCCTCGATCTCCGCCAGGTCCTTGAGGCGGCGGGCCACGTCCTCGTGGTCGGCCGCGTCCGAGAGCGAGATGCCGATGAGGGCGGTCGCGCCGAGGCCGAGCGAGGCGGCGTCGACGGTGGCGCGGTAGCCGGTGATGACCCCGGCCGCCTCAAGACGGTTGATGCGGTCGGTGACGGAGGGGCCGGAGAGCCCGACGAGCCGGCCGAGCTCGGCGTACGAGGCGCGTCCGTTCTCACGCAGAGCCTGGATGAGCTGCCTGTCCACGGCGTCCATAGGTAGATGCCTTCCATTGTCCAGCGATACCGCGAGTTTAGGTATAGAATCTAAGGTACACAGGGAAGACGCCCTGTGAATCTTTCAGTCGATCAAAGACGATCTTTCAGGAGTGGTGTTCACCGTGTACACGATCGAGATGGCCTACGCACGCATGCGCGAGCTGCAGGAGATGGCCAACCGCTCGCGTGCCCACCAGCAGTCCGCCGCCTCGAAGCGTGCCGCCAAGAAGCACGCGAAGAAGCGCTAATCAGACCGGAGGGCCGCTCCGCCGAGCTCTCCCTCCCAGCGGCGGTACAGCCGGTGCGGCACCCCTGCCGCGTCCAGCACCCGCCCGGCGACGAAGTCCACCAGATCCTGGATGTGCGTCGCCCCCGCGTAGAACGCCGGAGAGGCGGGCAGCACCACGGCGCCCGCCTCGTCCAGCGCCACCATGTGCCTGAGCGTCTGTCCGTTCAGCGGGGTCTCCCGCACGGCGACGACCAGCGGACGCCGTTCCTTCAGCGTCACGCTCGCGACCCGCTGCAGCAGGTCCTTCGAGAGCCCCAGTGCCACTCCCGCCACCGCCGCGGTCGAGGCCGGCACCACCAGCATCCCCTTCGCCGGGTACGACCCCGAGGACGGCCCCGCGGCCAGGTCCCCGGCCGCCCAGTACCGCACGTCCTCCAGCGCCTCCGACACGTCGAACGCGTCCGGCTTCCCGTCGGCGCCCCGCGCCAGCCAGACCGCCAGGTCCTCGCGCCAGTGCGCGTCCCGGAAGGAGATCCCCGTCTCGTCGAGCAGCGTGAGCCGCGAGGCCCGCGACACGACGAGGTCGACGCTCTCCCCCGCGGCGAGCAGCCCCCGCAGCACGGACGCCGCGTACGGCGTACCCGACGCCCCGGAAACCCCCACGATCCAGGGGGTGCGCTTGCCGTCGTTCATGCCGTCGAGCCTATCCGTCGGGGGGCTGGTGCTACGGGGTGAGCCCGCGGACCAGCAGGTCGAGCAGGGCGCACACGAACAGGGCCATGCCGATGAAACCGTTCACCGTGAAGAACGCCCGGTTCAGCCGCGAGAGGTCGTGCGGCTTCACGATCGAGTGCTCGTAACAGAACGCCGCCGCCACGATCACCAAACCGGCCCAGAAGAAGACACCGGCGTCGGTCGCCAGGGCGTACCAGACGAGCAGGCCCGTGGTGACGACCGCCGAGGCGCGGGCGCCCCACAGCGCGGCCGGGATGCCGAAGCGGGCCGGCACCGACATCACGCCGTGCGCCCGGTCCGCCTGCACGTCCTGGCAGGCGAAGATCAGGTCGAAGCCGCCGATCCAGACGCCCACCGCCAGACCGAGGATGACCGCGTCCCAGGACCACTCCCCGGTCACCGCGAGCCAGGCGCCGATCGGCCCGATCGCCTGGGCGAGGCCCAGGATGGCGTGCGGGAAGTTGGTGAACCGCTTGCCGTACGGATAGACGACCATCGGGATGACGGCGAGCGGCGCGAGCGCCAGACAGAGCGGGTTGAGCAGGGCCGCGGCGCCGAGGAAGACGACGACGGCGATCCCGGCCCCGGTCCACGCCGAGCGCACGGACACCGCACCGGTCACCAGCTCGCGGTGGGCGGTCCGGGGATTACGCGCGTCGATCTCGCGGTCGATGATCCGGTTGCAGGCCATCGCGAAGGTCCGCAGCCCCACCATGCAGACGGTGACGAGGAACAGCGTCCACCAGTGGATGTTCCTGTCCAGCTGGTACATCGCGGTGAGCGCGGCGGTGTACGCGAAGGGCAGCGCGAAGACCGAGTGCTCGATCATCACGAGGCGCAGGAACGCCTTGGTGCGCCCCGGCTCGGCGCCGGGTACGGCGGCCGTGGTCACAGGCCGTACTCCTTCCAGCGGCGGTCCACCAGGGCCGCCGTCGCCGGGTCCGACTCCACCATGTCCGGCCAGCCGCCGTCCCGGGTGTAGCCCTCCTCGGGCAGCTTCTTCGTGGCGTCGATACCGGCCTTGCCGCCCCAGAACTGCTGGTAGGAGGCGTGGTCGAGATGGTCGACGGGGCCCTCGACGACCGTGAGGTCGCGGGCGTAGTCGGTGTTGCCGAGGGCCCGCCAGGACACCTCGTGCAGGTCGTGCACGTCGCAGTCCTTGTCGACCACGATGATCAGCTTGGTCAGCGACATCATGTGCGCGCCCCAGATGGCGTGCATGACCTTCTGCGCGTGCTTCGGGTACTTCTTGTCGATCGAGACGATCGCGCAGTTGTGGAAGCCGCCCGACTCCGGCAGGTGGTAGTCGACGATGTCCGGCACGATGATCTTGAGGAGCGGCAGGAAGAAACGCTCCGTCGCGCGGCCCAGCGGGCCGTCCTCGGTCGGCGGCCGGCCGACGACGATCGACTGGAGCAGCGGACGCTTCCGCATCGTCACGCAGTCGATCTTCAGCGCCGGGAAGGGCTCCTGCGGGGTGTAGAAGCCGGTGTGGTCGCCGAAGGGACCCTCCGGCAGCATCTCGCCCGGCTCCAGCCAGCCCTCGATGACGACCTCGGCCTGCGCGGGGACCTGGAGCGGGACGGTCTTGCAGTCGACCATCTCGATCCGCTTGCCCTGCACGAAGCCGGCGAAGAGGTACTCGTCGATGTCGCCGGGCAGCGGGGCCGTCGAGGCGTACGTGACGGCCGGCGGGCAGCCGAAGGCGATGGCGACCGGCAGCCGCTCGCCCTTCGCCGCCGCGACGGCGTAGTGGTTCCGGCTGTCCTTGTGGATCTGCCAGTGCATGCCGATGGTGCGCTTGTCGTGCCGCTGGAGGCGGTAGAGCCCGAGGTTCCGGACGCCCGTCTCGGGGTGCTTGGTGTGGGTGAGCCCCAGGTTGAAGAAGGAGCCGCCGTCCTTGGGCCAGGTGAACAGCGCGGGCAGTCGGTCCAGGTCGACGTCGTCGCCGGTGAGGACGACCTCCTGCACGGGCGCGTCGCCGGCCTTCACCTTCTTCGGCGGCACGTGGACCATCGAGCCCAGCTTGCCGAAGGCCTCGCGGACGCCGACGAAGCCGTGCGGCAGCTCGGGCTTCAGGAGCCCGCCGATCTTCTCGCTGATCTCGCCGTACGACTTCAGGCCGAGGGCCTTCAGCAGCCGGCGGTCCGTACCGAAGACGTTCATCGCGAGCGGCATGGCGGAGCCCTTGACGTTCTCGAAGAGAAGCGCCGGACCTCCCGCCTTGTTCACCCGGTCGACGATCTCCCCGACCTCCAGGTACGGGTCGACTTCGGCCTTGATGCGCTTGAGGTCGCCTTCGCGCTCGAGGGCCCTGAGCAGCGAGCGGAGATCGTCGTAAGCCATGGGGGCAAGTATCCGCCACCCGATAGGCTTGACCTGTCACCGGGGCCTGTGAAACGGGCTCCGCCACCGCTTCCAGGGGGCTGTCCCACATGCTCAGGGCGCTGCTGTTCATCCTGCCGCTGGCGCTGATGATCTACGCCTTCATCGACTGCCTGAACACCCCGGAAGAAGAGGTCAAGCACCTCCCGAAGCCGGTCTGGGCCATCGTCGTCCTGCTGTTCAGCGTGGTCGGCGCGATCGGCTGGATCGTCGCGGGCAAGGAGCGGCGGCCGAGGACCGGGGGCGGCGCGGGCGGCTGGGTGGCCCCCGACGACAACCCGGAGTTCCTGAAGTCCCTCCGGGACGAGAAGAAGGACGAGAAGAAGGACGAGCGGGCGGACGGTCCGCGGGGCGGCGACGAGTCGGCCCTGAAGGACTGGGAGGCGGACCTCCAGCGGCGCGAGGAAGAGCTGAGGAAGCGCGAGCGCGGCGAGGACACCGACAGCGGGAAGGCCCGCGGCGAGGACACGGACAGCTGATGGAGCTGCGGCTCCTCGCCACCTTCGAGAAGGTCGCGGACGTCCTCTCCTTCACCCGGGCGGCCGCCGACCTCGGTTACGCCCAGTCCAGCGTCACCGGCCAGATCCGGTCCCTGGAGTCCTCGCTCGGCGTGGAGCTGTTCGAGCGGCTCGGCAGCCGCATCCGGCTCACCGAGGCCGGGGAGCGGCTCCTGCCGTACGCCCGCCGGATGGCCGAGCTGGCGGAGGAGGCCCGTACGGCCGTCGCGGTCACCGAGGAACCCTCCGGGACGATCGCCGTCGGCACCATGGAGTCCCTGACCTCCTACCGGCTGCCGCCGCTCCTGGAGTACTTCCACCACCGCTATCCGGGCGTCCGGCTGACGCTACGGCCCACGCTCGGCGACGCGACCCGGCAGGCGCTGCGGCAGGGCACGTACGACGTCGGCTTCCTGATGGAACCCGGCACCGAGCACGAGGGCCTGGAGTCGGAGGTCCTCGCGCCCGAGCCCCTGGTGCTGGTGGCGGGGCCGGACCACCCGCTCGCCGGCCGTACGGGCCTGACGGCCGAGGACCTGGCCGGGGCGCGGCTGGTGGGCACGGAGCCGGGCTGCCCGTACCGCGACCTCTTCGAGGAGGCGCTGCGGGAATGGGCGCCGCCGTTCATGGAGTTCGGCACGATCGAGGCGACGAAGCGGGGCGTGGCCGGGGGCCTCGGGGTGGCGCTGCTGCCCCGGGTGACGGTGGCGGAGGAACTGGCGTCGGGGACGCTGGTGGAGCTGGCGTGGGAGGCCCCGTTCACGCTGTTCACCCAGCTCGCGTGGCGACGGGGGAAGCGGCTTCCGGCGCATGTGCGGCTGTTCGTGGAGCAGGCGCGGCGACTGGTGCGGGAGCAGAGCCCGAGGGACTGAGGGCGGGGGTGTCCCGTACGGGGTCGGGGTCGGTGTCCTGTACGGCGGCGGGGTCGGTGTCCTGCTCTGCTCCGGCTCCGGCTCCGGTTCCGGCCGCCGGGGCGGGGTTCCGTACCCCCGACAGGGTGACCCTTAGGCTGGCCAGCACGATCAGGGGGACCCCGAGCGCCTGGACGAGCCCGATGTGGTGCCCGTACACGGCCCAGTCGACACCCATGGCGACGGCGGGATAGGTGAAGGCGAGCACGGCGATCTTGGCCGTGGGCAGCTTGGCGTAGGCGGCGTACATGAGCACGTACATCAGCCCGGTGTGGATGATCCCGAGCCCGGCGAGCCAGGCCCAGCCGCCGCCGATGCCGCCGAGCTCGCCGAAGGCGACGAAGGGCAGCAGCAGGGGCAGCCCGACGAGCACCTGGACGAGGGCGACGAGGTGCGGCCGGACGCCGGTGACGCGCTTGGTGACGAAGGTGGCGAGGGCGTAGAGGACGGCGGCGGCGAGGGCGAAGCCGAGCCCCTTGAGGGAGGCGGTGTCGCCGGGCCGGACGCCGGAGACGAGGACGAGCCCGGCGAAGGCGAGCGCGAGCCACCCGAGCTTGCCGCCGGAGATCCGCTCCCGGGTGAGGACGGCCCCGAGCAGCACGAGGAAGAAGGGCTGGGTGTGGTAGACGACGGTGGCGAGGGAGATGGAGGTCGCTTCGTACGCCTCGAAGAGGAACACCCAGTTGAAGACGATGAACACGCCGCCGAGGGCGGCGAGCCCGAGCTTCCGGGGGGTGAACCCGTGCCCGGTGAAGAACCCCCGGAGGAGGCTGTACGCGCCGAGCGCGAGGGCGCCGAAGAGGCACCGGAAGAACACCACGGTGAAGGGCGACGCCCCGGACTCGACGACGAAGACGCCGAGGGTGCCGGAGAGCACCATGGCGAGGGTGAGTTCGACGGTTCCCCTGGTCTCGTTTCTCATGGGAACGACGCTACGAACGGCGCGCCCGCCGGTCCACGAGCCAGTGGGGGGTCCTGCCGATGGGGGCGATAGCCGGGGCCGATCGGGCCATGGAATACCCCTGGGCGAGAGCGAGTTGGCACCGGAACACCCCTGACACCGGAGTACGGACATGACCCTCGAAACGGCAAGTGGATCACCCCGCGCGAACGGCTCGAACGGCCCGGCCCGCTCGTTCCTCTTCGTCCTGGGCAGCTCGCGCGCGGACGGCAACACCGAGATCCTGGCCCGCGCGGCCGCGGCGCAGCTGCCGGCCGACGTCCCGCAGCGCTGGGTGGACCTGAACCGGCTGCCGCTGCCGGACTTCCAGGACGGCCGGCACGAGACGGACGGATGGCCGGCCGACGAGACCGAGGAACTGCTGCGCGAGGCCACGCTGGAGGCGACGGACATCGTCATCGCCTCCCCGCTGTACTGGTACACCCTCTCGGCCCAGACGAAGCGCTACCTCGACTACTGGTCGGGCTGGCTGAACGTCCCGGACTCGGACTTCAAGGAACGCATGGCGGGCCGGACGCTGTGGGGAGTGACGGCGATGGCGCACGAGGAACACGAGGTGGCGGACGGCCTGACGACGGCCCTCCACCACTCGGCGGCCTACCTGGGCATGCACTTCGGCGGCGTACTGACGGGCACGGCCTCCCGCCCGGGCCGCATCAGAGCCGACGAACAGGCCCTCCTCCACGCCAAGACCTTCTTCGCCGGCGCCACCCCGCTCGCCCGGTTCCCTTACGAGGAGGGGGCGGGGGCGGTGGCGTGAGGGCCGCCTCGTCCCGGAAGAGGTGCCGGTTCACGCGAGGCGACCGGCACGACCGCGTCCGGCCGGACCAGCCACTCTCTCCCTCCGCGTTCGGGCCGCAGAAACGCCGTGGGCTGCTTCCGGCGCTCACCGGGTAGCGCTGCCGGATCCTCGTAGTCGGCAATGACGTCACGCAGGATGCCGACCCTTCCGGCGCTGTCCTGAACACGCCTGCCGACGTCTTCGGGCGTGATCACGAGTGGCCCTCAGGGTGCCGCCGCAGGAAGACGTTGCAGTCGGACACGGTGGTGAAGTCCCCACCGGCCCGTGCGCGGTCCCGCACGTTCGCGAGTTCGACGCAGCCGGCACAACCTTCGACCGGCTCCGGGGCCCGAGAGGGAAGGGGGAGATGTACCGGGCCACTCATGGTCGTCTTGCGCTTCTCCATGAACCCGACGCTAGGGAGACGGAGTTGGCCAGGGCTACGCTGGTTTCTCGAGTTTGCTCGACAAGCGCCCCGGATTGTCGACGCTTTCTCCTGAACCTCGGCCGACACCGTAGAACCGAGTCCGGCCCCGGACCATGCTGTTGGATCAACACCCCTCGGAAGGGACAGCGTCCATGGCCCGACAGTTGCGCTTCACCGGTACCGACAGCAAGATCGACGGCTGCCCCGCCCTGCACGCGGACGAGGAGACCGGCGAGATCATCGTTCAGGGCACACCGGTCACCGACCCGGCAGACCTCGCGCAGCTCCAGCACCTCGGGCCGGGCGAAGCAGCGGTGGCCGTACCGCGCGAGCTGCTCGTGAACTGGGGGCCGAAGGAGATGGAGCGAGTGCCGGAACTGGTCGACCGGGACACGTTCCGTCGCCTGTTCGAGACCTTCCATCACACCGCCTGGCGTCTGGAGACGCGACGCGGCTACGCATCGGACCGACAGGACCCCGACTACCAAGCGTTCCTGGCCACGGGCTCTTCTCCCTGCGACCTCGCTGCCCGCCGAGGACTTCTGGATCTTCGACTCGCGGATCGTGGCCCTGCTGCACTTCGACGACGAAGACAAGCTGCTCGGCATCGAGCTGATCACCGAGCCGGCGGAGCTCGTCCGGTACTGCGTCGCCCGCGACGCCGCCATGCACCACGCGGTGCGATACGACCGGTTCGCGGCGCAGGTGGCTGCGGTCGAGTAGCACGAGCGACCGGTGAGCACCGACTACCAGCAGGCAAGGGCAGCGCTGGGCGCGCGACTGCGTGAACTTCGCTTCACATGCCCCACCGGCCGACTCACCGGTCGACAACTCGCACAGCGTCTCGGCTGGCAGGGTTCCAAGGTCAGCAAGTTGGAGAACGCAAAGCAGACGGCCACCCCCGAGGACCTTCAGGCGTGGGCCGACGCGACCGGCAGGCCTGAGGTCTATCCAGAACTCGCTGCCCGGCTGGCCGGGTTCGAGTCCCACATCAGGTCCTGGCGCAGGGCATTGGCCAGCGGCTTTCAGCCGATGTACGAGGGGCTGACCGCCGAGATCAACCGCTCCTCGGACATCCGGGTGTGGGAAGAGGCGGTCGTCCCGGGGCTGATGCAGACCCCCGAGTACGCGCGCCACGTCATCCGGCGCTACGCGGAGCTGCTGGGAGTCACCCAAAGCGTGGAGGACGCCGTACGCGCTCGGACACAGCGCCAGGAGTGGCTCTACCAACCCGGGCACAAGCTGCGCGTGCTGGTCTGGGAAGCCGCGCTTCGGTCGCTGATCTGCCCGCCCTCGGTGCTGGCGAGCCAACTCGACCGGCTCGCCGGAATGATCGGAATGGACACGGTCGAGTTGGGCGTCGTCCCGTTCGCGGTACCGGTGAAGATCGTCCCCGCCAACGGCTTCTGGCTCCTGGGGGACCGCCTGGTCGTGGCGGAGGACTGGCACGCCGAGCTTTGGCTGGACGACGCCGACAACATCGCCCTGTACCAGAAGGTCTGGAAGACGCTGCGGGAGTCCGCCGTGTACGGGGCCGAGGCCCACAACATCATCAGCTCGGCGCGACGTGCGCTGAACCCATGAGGTGCGGAATTCCGGCTCTGGCGGGGGTTCGGCACACGGAAGGACGAGAGTGCGCGAACAGGACGCCGCCGCATGGGACATGTGGGGCGCCGCCAGGCCGGGCCGCAAGGAGGCGAACGCGGCCGGGGCCTCCACCTGGTTCAACTGGACGCAGTGGCCCGATCACGGGCCCGACGAGAAGATCCTCGGTGACCTCCCCGGAGCGCGGGTCCTCGACCTGGGCTGCGGAAGCGGTGGCAACCTCGCCCACCTGGTCGCGCGCGGGGCCGAGGCGGTCGGCGTGGACATCTCGCCCGTCCAGGTGGCCAAGGCCCGGGAGCGCCGGCCGCACCTCGACGTGAGGGAGCAGGCGGCCGAGGAGTTCCTCACGGCGGACACGTACGGGTTCGAGGCCGTCTGCTCGGTCTTCTGAGCCGCCTGGTTCACCGATCCCGTCGACCTGCTGCCCCTCGTCCATGCGCGCCTGACGCCCGGCGGTGTCTACGCCTTCTCCCACAGCCCCCCGGCCCTGGCGGGCTGCTACGGGCCGCAGGCGTCCCGGATACAGCCGCCGGGGAAGGGAGCGGAACCCGTCTTCGTGAAGCGGTGGGACCACGAGCCCGGCACCTGGGCGGAGCTGCTCCTTCGGGCCGGGTTCACGGACGTGACGGCCGAGGTGGTCCCGCCCCCTGAGGGGAAGAGAACCGGGACCCTGCTCGTCCGGGGCGTCAGGCCGGCGTGAGCGGCGCCGGACGCCACGTACTCCTCCCCCTCCTCCCCCTCCCGACCGACGAAACCCACCCCCACACGTGACGCCCCTCTCTCCCCGGGGAACACTCCCCCCATGGACCAGGACCAAGCCCGGCTGTGGCTCTCCACCGCGCTCTCCGAAGCCCGTGCCGGGCGGGACGAAGGCGGGGTTCCCATCGGGGCCGCGCTCTACGGGGCCGACGGCGTTCTGCTCGGGCGGGGGCGGAATCGGCGGGTGCAGAGCGGTGATCCGTCCGCGCATGCCGAGACCGAGGCGTTCCGGGCCGCCGGCCGGCAGCGGTCGTACCGGGGGACGACGATGGTGACCACCCTGTCGCCGTGCTGGTACTGCTCCGGGCTCGTGCGGCAGTTCGGGATCTCCCGGGTGGTCGTCGGGGAGGCCGAGACCTTCCGCGGCGGGCAGGACTGGCTGGCCGGGCACGGCGTCGAGGTCGTCCTGCTCGACGATCCCGCGTGTGTGGAGCTGATGCGGGAGTTCATCGCCGTCGAGCCCGCACTGTGGAACGAGGACATCGGCGACGAGTGAGGCCGGCCCGCCCACGACCGCCACCGGCCGACAACACATCCACAACGGAGTCGAAAAGCCGACCGCTTTCCCAACACACCGTCGATATCCTGAAGTTGACTGTGACGGGGGTGACGGGGAGTGGACAGGGAGCTGTACGGCCGCGAGGCGGTCCTGGACGAGACCGGGCTGGTCGCGCGGCTCAGCGGGCTCACCCGGCTCGGCGCCGCCCGCGTGCCGTTCGAGCACGGGGACGATCCGCCGGTCACTGTCTTCACCGGCGGGCGCGGTACGGGCAAGACCGCCCTGCTCAAGGAGGTCCGCAACCGCTACAAGGGCTACACACCGCTGGCCTTCCTCGACTGCGCCCACATCGATCCGCCCGCCGACCACGGCCCCGGCTGGACCCCGGTCACCGGCGCCCTCTCCGAGCTGGCCGTACAGCTGTCGCCGAAGGTGCTCGGCGCCCGGCCCGTCCGGTTCCCCCGGCTCTCGCTCGGCCTGGTCGCCGTCGCCTCCCTCGCCTGGTCCCGCGAGGACGACGACCGCGCCCGGCGCGACCTGCTGCGGCTCGGGCCGCTGCTCGCGACCGTCGACGCCACCCGGGGCGCCGCCGCCAACTGGGTCGGCAAGGTCCTCGCCAAGCTCGCCGCCACCTTCGCCGAGGCCACCGCCCCGCTCGCCGGGCTCCTCGCCGAGGCCACCGTCGAGACCGTCCTGGAGGAGGTCTTCGGCCGCCTCCAGCGCACCTCCGAGAGCTGGTACGGGAGTTACCGCAACGCCGGCGGGCGCGGCAAGGCCGGCCTCCAGCAGCTCGCGATCGACTTCGAGCAGGGCGGCCGGCGCCGCCGCGAGGCCGAGGACTTCCTCGTCGGCGCCCTCACCGAGGACCTCCTGCACGCCTACACCGGGCTCCGGCGCGGCAGCCGCATCGGCCGCCCGCTGCTCCTCCTCGACAACGCCCACGAACCCCTCGGCCGGCAGCTCGTCGAGCCGGTCCTGCGCGCGCGGGCCGCCGAGGGCCGCCGCGACCGGACCGTCGTCCTCGCCACCTCCCGGGTCCGGGACCACGAGGGCCTGCGGCACGCCACCCGCGTCCGGCTCCCGGAGACCGCGCACCGGGCGCCCTGCCCGCGCGCGACGAGCGTCGGCTCCGGCATCCTCGCCGTCGAACTGACCCCGCTCTCCCCCGCCCAGACCCGCTCCGCCTTCGACCACCACGACCCCGCCGGCCGGAATCCGGCCGAACTCGCCCGCGCCGTCCACCGGTTGACCGGCGGCCGGCCGCTCGGCGTCGCCCTCCTCGGCCGGGCCGCCGGCGAGGCGCCCGCGCACCTGCGGCCCGCACTGACCCCGGGCGGACTCCTCGACCTGACGGTGGAACTCCGCGAGGACGCCCCGCCGGTGCCCGTCGCCGCCACCCTCCTCGCCGAGCTCCTCCCGGTACCGCGGCCCGGCCCGTACGCCGTGCTCGCCGCCGCCCACGACGAGGAGTCGGCCCGGATGCTCGCCCACGCCCGGCTCCAGGGCGAGTCCCTGGACGGGGACGTGGCGCTGCGCGTCCGCGACCGGCTGCGCTCCGAGGACTGGCCGGAGGCCCCCGGCCACTTCGTCGCCGACCCGCTGCTGCGCGCCCTGCTGCTGCACCGGCTGCGCTTCGAGGACGGCGACCACCCCCGGTACGCCGCGTGGCGCGCCGTCCACGAGACCCTTCACCGGCACTACGGACCCGAGCCGGGCCCGTACCGGCTCCATCACGACCTGGCGCTCGGCCGCACCGAGGAGGCCGTCGTCCATCTGCGGGACACCTTCGCCGGCCCCGACGTCCTCGGCTGGCTGGGCCGGCTGCGGTTCATCGCCTCCGCCCCGTACCCACGCGAGCGGAACCTGACCGGCCCCGACCCGCGCCGGGCCGTCGCCCTCGGGCAGGGGCCTGCGGGAGGCCTGGTGGCAGGGGGACCGGGACCGGACCTCCCGTCCGGCGGCCCCGGTCCCGAGGCCGACCGCACCGAACTCCACCTCGCCGTACGGCGCCTGCTGCACGCCGTATGGCTGCTCACCGATCCGCTGGCGCTGCCCGACGAGGAGGTGGCCGACCGTCTCGCGCACGAGCTGCGCCGGCTGTCCGGCCGGCATCTGACCGGCAGCGGTTCGCTCTGGGACGCGGCCACCCACTGGCCGCGCGACATCCGTGCCTGGCGGGAGCCGTCCCTGCCGCCGGGCCGCGAGGACGGAGTCTGACGCCATGCCCGACCGACCGCTCGGCACGCTGCGCCGCCGCGTCCGCACCCCCCGCCAGAAGCTCGTCGCCTCCGTCGTCGGCGCCGCCGTCGTCCTCGGTCTCGGCGGCTACGGCATCGCCCGGCTCACCACCCCGGAGGACCGTTCCTGCGCGCCCGGCGTCGACCGCCCGGCCGGCAGCGGGGAATGCGTCGGCGTCAACGGCTCCGGCCACGACTTCGGCGTCGCGGACCTCAAGGACGTCGCCGAGGCCATCCGCGCCGAGAACGCCACGCTCAAGGAGGGCGAGTACGTCACCGTCGCCGTCCTGCTGCCCCTGACCTCCGCCGACAGCGGCATGCGGACCAAGGTGCTGCACGAGGTCCAGGGCGCGTACGCCTACCAGTACCGCGCCAACCACGAGTCCAACAGCGAGACCCCGAAGATCCGTCTGGCCCTCGCCAACACCGGCAAGGGCAACGCCCACTGGCGCGAGACGGTGGACCGGCTCGTCACCATGACGGGCGCCCCCGACCGGCTGCGGGCCGTCTCCGGCGTCGCGACCTCCTCCACCGAGGTCCGGGAGGCGGTGGCCGCGCTCACCACCGCCGGGATCGCGGTCGTCGGCACCACGATCACCGCCGACGACATCGCCAACGGCCCCGGCCACAACCGCTACCCGGGGCTCGCCCGCGTCTCCCCCACCAACACCGACGAGGCCAAGGCCCTCTCGCACTTCGGCCGGGTGGACGCCACCAAGGCCTTCCTCGTCCAGGACACCCGGACCGGCGACCACTACACCGACACCCTCAAGGCCGCCTTCACCGCCAACCTCAAGGGCGCCCCGCACGAACCGGGGCTCTTCACCTCGCCCGCCGACCCCACCGAGGACGGCACCACCGCCAACACCTTCCGCCAGATCACCCATCTGATCTGCGACACCCGCGCCGAGACCGTCTTCTTCGCGGGCCGCCACACCCAGCTCCGGCAGTTCATCAACGCGCTCGGCTCGCGCGGCTGCACCGACCGCGCCTTCACCGTCCTCACCGGCGACGAGGGCTCCTACCTGGGCGCGGACGAGAAGCTCGACCGCAAGGCGCTGAAGGCGAAGCTGACCGTGCGGTACGCCTCGCTCGCCCATCCGGACGCCTGGAAGCCCGCACCGGGACGGCAGGTTCCGGCGACGGGCGGTTCGGTGGTGGCGTACTCGACGTTCCTGACGGACATCGCCCGCGCCTCGAAGAAGCCGGTGGCGCTCACGGACGGCCAGGCGATCATCGCGTACGACGCGATGGCGACGGCGGTCCACGCGATCCGGCAGGCCACCCCGGACGGCTCGGCGTACCCGTCGAAGGAGGACGTCGGTACGCAGTGGCCGCAGGTCAAGGGCTCCCTGCGGGTGCGGGGCGCGAGCGGCTGGATCTGCCTGGACAACTACGGGAACCCCTACGACAAGGCGGTCCCGATCGTGGAACTGGCACAGGACGGCACCCAGCGCTTCGTCCAGATCGCCTGGCCGGAGGGCAAACCGCCGACGGAGGCCTGCCTGCCGCCGAAGCGGGGGTGAGCCGGGGGTGCGCTACGGTCTGCCGCCGAAGCGGGGGTGAGCCGGGGATCCCCTACGGCTCCCACTTCGGCCACGGCTGCTCGTCCCGCTCGTACAGCTCCCGCAGGTGCCGCCACCGCTCGGGCGTCCAGGTGCTCCAGTCCGAGGGGTGGCCGTCCAGCGCCGCCGCGAGCCGTTCGAAGTGCTCGTGCCACCCGGCCAGGCAGTCGAGCCGGTACGCGCGGGTGCCGCGGAACTCGTTGGTGAAACGCAGCACGGTCGACCCGTCGCCCCCGGATCCCGGTTCCAGATGGAACCGGATCCGGCCGTGCGTCGGATCGACCGTGTACTCGGCCACGACATCGGGATCCCAGGCGGTCACCCGCCCCGAGACCTCCGTCTCGCTGTTCAGCCAGCGGAGGGTGACCCGGCCGCCGAGCCGGGGTTCCAGCGGATCCGCCTCGCAGAGCCAGCCGGGCAGCCCCTCGGGAGAGGCGACGGCCGCCCAGACCAGCGGCAGCGGATGCGGCAGTTCCATCACGTACCGCAGCAGGTGCGCGTCCCCGTCGTGGGTCTCGCTCCTGCCCCGGGGTATCTCGCTCATACCTCCAGCGTGGCCCCGGGGCCCGTCACCCGCTAGCGCAGGGCTCAGACGCCCGCGTAGGAGTGCTTGCTGCTGACGAAGATGTTGACGCCGTAGTAGTTGAACAGGAAGCAGGCGAAGGCGATGAGCGCGATGTACGCGGCCTTCCGCCCCTTCCAGCCGGCCGTCGCGCGCGCGTGCAGGTACGCGGCGTAACCGACCCACGTGATGAAGGACCAGACCTCCTTGGCGTCCCAGCCCCAGTAGCGGCCCCACGCGTCGCCGGCCCAGATCGCGCCCGCGATGATCGTGAAGGTCCAGAGCGGGAAGACCGCGGCGTTGACCCGGTAGGAGAACTTGTCGAGGGACGCCGCGGAGGGCAGCCGCTCCATGACGGAACGGGCGAAGGCGCCCGGGTTCCCGCCGGTCGCGAGCTTGTTCTCGTACGAGTCGCGGAAGAGGTAGAGCAGGGTCCCGACCGCGCCGATGTAGAAGACGGCGCCGCAGAAGATCGCGGTGGAGACGTGGATCCACAGCCAGTACGAGTCGAGCGCGGGGACCAGCTGGTCACTGGGGGTCTTCAGCCAGGTGGTGGCCATGCCCAGGTCGAGCAGGACCGTGGTGACCAGGGGCAGACCGATCCAGCGGATGTTCTTCTTGGCCACGAGGAAGCCGAGGTACGCGCCGACCGCCACCGTCGAGAAGGTGGTGGAGAACTCGTACATGTTGCCCCAGGGGGCCCGCTGCACGGAGAGCGCCCGGGTGACCACGCCCGCCGCCTCGACCGCGAAGGCCAGGACGGTGAGCGAGATGGCGATGCGGCCGTACAGGTCGCCCTTGACCGTGCCGCCGGCCGCGCCGGGGCCGTCGGGGACGTCCCGGGTGCCGGCCGCGGAACGCGTCACGACCTTCGGCTTCTCCAGGACGGCGGTGCCACCGGCCTGCTTGACCTGCACGGTCACGGCGGCGGGGGCGGCGGCCGGGGTACGGGAGGTCAGCGCGGCGGCGGTACGGCCGACCTTGCTGCGGCTGCCGAGCACCCACTCGGCGATGTGGGCGAAGAAAGCCAGGGTGTAGACGGCCATCGAGGAGTAGATGAGCAGGTCGCTCATCCGCGCCAGGCTCTCGTTGGTCGTGGCGGCGAGGATCACTTGTCGGCCTCTCCAGAAGGGGCAGGGTCTTCTGCGGGTTCTGCGGGTTCTTCCGCGGGTTCCGGTACGGCCTCCGGATCGGCGTGCGGCGCGGGCGGGGCCTGTGCCGTGAGGGCGACCGCCAGGTCACCCAGCTCCTCGGGGAGCTTCGCGGACTCGCTGCGGCCGAGGCCCGCCATCTCGACGACGGTCACCCCGTCCGTACCGCGCACGGCCCGGACCCAGACCCGGCGCCGCTGGATGAACAGCGAACCGGTCAGGCCTGCGATGGCGGCGATGGCGCCCGTGAGGGCGAGGCCGTTGCCGGGCTGCTGCGAGATCTGGAAGCTGGCCCACTCCTTGACGTCCTTCTCGAAGGTGATCGAGCCGGCGCCACCGGGCAGCGTCATGGTCTCGCCGGGCAGCATCCGCTGGGCGAGCTTGTTGCCGGACGCGTCCATGAACTGGGTCATCTTGGACTTGTCGAGCTGGTACACGTTCTGCGGCAGCCCGGAGTTGACCCGCAGGTCGCCGTGGAAGCCCGTGAGCGCCATGACGGGGAAGTCGAGCCCGGGGAACTGCGAGAACATCGTGCCCTTGCCGGCGCCCGCGAAGGTCGGCACGAAGAAGGCCTGGAAGCCCAGCTGCTCCTTCTTGCCGTTCTTGTCGCGGTAGCCGTCCATGACCTTGATGGCACCGGTGGACGTGATGTTGTTGTCGATGGGCAGCAGTGGCACGGCGCCGTGGAAGACGGTCTTGCCGCGGCCGTCCTTGACGGTGACCACGGGCGCGTAGCCGTGGGCGATCAGATAGACCTTGGAGTCGCCCACCTTGAGCGGCTCGTTGACCCGAATGACCGCCTTCTCGTCGGCGCCGCCCCGGGAGTAGGTGACGGCCGCCTCGAAGGTGCGGGGGGTGCCGCGCTGGGGGCCGTTCTTCTCGTACGTGCCGTTGAAGGAGTCGAGCGTGAAGCTGAACGGCTCCAGCTCGTCGACGCCGAACTGCGAGCCCGACTTGAAGTCGTCGTACTGGGTGAGCGTGTTGGAGAAGCCGTCGCCCTCGACGACCAGCTTGCCGCCCTCGGACTTGAAGAGCTGGCCCCAGGCGAAGGCGACGAGCATCACGATCAGGGCGACGTGGAAGGCCAGGTTCCCGGCCTCGCGGAGGTAGCCCTTCTCGGCGGCGACCGCGTTCCCCGCCGTATGGGCGCGGAAACGGCGCCCCTTGAGGAGGGTGAGCGCGGCCTCGCGGACCTGCTCGGGCTCGGCCTCGGTGCGCCAGGTGGTGTACGCGGGAAGCCGGTCGAGGCGCTTGGGGGCGCCCGGCGGGCGGCTGCGGAGCTGGCCGACGAACTGCCAGCTGCGCGGCACGATGCAGCCGATGAGGGAGACGAACAGCAGGATGTAGATCGCGGAGAACCACACCGAGCTGTAGACGTCGAAGAACTGGAGCTTCTCGTAGAGCGGGGTGAGGGTCTCGTGGGCGTCCTTGAAGGCCTGCACCTTCAGCTCGTCCGCGCTGGTCTGCGGGATGAGGGAGCCGGGGACGGCGCCGAGGGAGAGCATGAAGAGCAGGATCAGCGCGACCCGCATGGAGGTCAGCTGCCGCCAGAACCAGCGGACCCAGCCGACGACCCCGAGGGTGGGTCCGCCGACGGCGGTGTCCTCCCGTGGGGCGGTCGACAGCTGCGCCCGGGCCGCCTCCTCCGGGGCCGCGGTGTTCTCCGTCGTATCGGTCTTGCTCATGGAACTCAGATCCCCACCGTGAAACCGCTGGACCAGCCCTGCATCGTGGCGACCATGCTGTCCCACGCGCCCGTGAGGAGAAGGACACCGGTGACGAGCATCATGCCGCCGCCGATCCGCATCACCCACACATAGTGCTTCTTGACCCATCCGAACGCCCCGAGCGCCTTGCGGAAGGCGATGGCGGCGAGCACGAACGGTACGCCGAGCCCGAGGCAGTACGCGAAGGCGAGCAGCGCTCCGCGTCCGGCGCTGGCCTGTTCCAGGGCGAGGGCGTTCACCGAGGCGAGCGTGGGGCCGATGCACGGGGTCCAGCCGATGCCGAAGAGCGCGCCGAGCAGCGGCGCGCCGACGAGGCCGGCGACGGGCTTCTTGTGGAAGCGGAACTCGCGCTGGGTGAACCAGGGCATCAGGCCGAGGAAGAAGACGCCCATGAGGATCATGAGCACGCCGAGGACCGTGGTGAGGGTCTCGCGGTACTCCTGGAGGGTCGACCCGAAGTAGCCGAAGAGCGCGCCGCCGGACACGAACACGGCGGTGAAGCCGAGGACGAAGAGGACGGCACCCGCGGTCATCCGGCCGCGGCGGCTCTCGGCGAGGTCCGTGCCGGTGACCCCGGTGACGTACGAGAGGTATCCGGGGACGAGCGGCAGGACGCACGGCGAGAAGAAGGAGACCAGGCCGCCGAGGACCGCGAGGGGCAGGGCGAGCAGCAGGGCTCCGCTGGTGACCGTCTCGTTCACCGGCTCACTTCTCCTTGAGGACGGGCTCGATCATCGACCGGAGCTTCTCCTCGTCGAGCGCCATGAGGGAGCGGGCGGCGATCTTCCCCTCCTTGTCGAGGACGACGGTGGAGGGGATGCCCTGGAGGCTGAGGGTGCCCTTGGGGAAGCCGTTGAGGATCAGCTTGCCCTGCGGGTCGTAGAGGCTCGGATAGGGGACTGCGTAGTCCTCTTCGAAGGCGAGGGCCGGTTGCTTGTTGAAATCACGCGTATTGATTCCGACGAACGCCACGCCCTGGTCCTTGAGGGCATTGGCGACCTTGACGAAATGCGGGGCCTCGGCGCGACACGGGGGGCACCACGAACCCCAGACGTTGAGGACGACGACCTTGCCCTTGAGGTTGGCGACGTCGAGCTGCTTGCCGTCGAGGGTTTCGCCGGCGAGCTTCCCGGTGGCCGCGCGCTCGCCCTTGGCGGCGGTGGAGATACCGCCCGTGTTGGTCACGAAGTTGGTGTTGCCACCGCCGCCGGACTTGCCGTTGCTGTCGCCGCCGCAGGCCGAGAGCGTGAGGGCGGCGGTCAGCACTCCGACGGCGAGCAGGGTGCGTCGAGGGGCACGGCTAAGGCTCATGTGAAAAGTTTCGCATGGGCGTTTGGGGGATCTTGGGCACCCCCCTACGTGCCCGGAAAGCCCCTTGTCAAGATCGCCTAAGCGATCGGGTGCACAAGGGGCCCGGACGGTCGTTACGCGGTCGGGGTGGCCGAGGCGGCGGGCCTGAGGAAGGTGTTCCATCCGCCGTCCGGCTTCTGTCCCACTTCCAGGGTACGCAGCTTCGCGAGGATCTTCGGGTCCTGGACGTCGAGCCAGTCCACGAACTGCTTGAAGGAGACGAGCCGTACGTCCTTCTTCCCGGCCATCCCCTTGAGCGCCTCCTCGACGGCGTCCATGTAGATGCCGCCGTTCCACTGCTCGAAGTGGTTGCCGATGAAGAAGGGCGCGCGGTTCGACCCGTACGCGCGCGTGAAGCCACCCAGCAGCGCGTCGGCGGCCTGCTTGCGCCAGCCCGGGTAGCGCGAGGGCATGCCCTTCGTCGTGTTCTTCGACTGGTTGGCCAGCATGTTGTAGTCCATGGAGAGGACCTCGAAGGAGTGCCCGGGGAAGGGCACGGCCTGGAGCGGCAGGTCCCAGATGCCCTGGCGCTTGTCGGGCCAGGTCTGCCGGCCGCCGGGCGAGCTGGCGTCGTACCGCCAGTTCAGCCGCTTGGCGGTGGGCAGCAGGTTGTCCTGGCCGAGGAGGCAGGGGGTGCGGCCGCCGACGAGTTCCTTGGAGTAGTCGAAGGGCAGCGGGTCGAGGTCGGTCCAGCCGCTGTTCGTCTTCCACTCGGTGACGAACTTCATGGCCTGGTCGATCTCGCTCTGCCACTGGGCCGGGGTCCAGTTGCCGACGGAGCCGGAGCCGCCGCAGAAGTGGCCGTTGAAGTGGGTGCCGATCTCGTGGCCTTCGAGCCAGGCCTGCCGGACGTACTTCAGGGTGTCCTTGATGTGGGCATCGGTGAGGTAGCCGATGTCGGAGGCGCCGACGCGGTTGTTCGGCGGGCGGTAGAGGTCCTTCTTCGACTCGGGGAGCAGATAGATCCCGGAGAGGAAGAAGGTCATCGCCGCGTCGTGGTTCTTGGCGATTTCGAGGAAGCGCGGGAAGAGGCCGTTGCCGACCTCGCCGGCGCCGTCCCAGGAGAAGATCACGAACTGGGGCGGGGTCTGGCCGGGTTCGAGCGGGACGGGGGCGTCGGGCTGGTGCGGCTGCTTTCCGGTGTCCGCGGTGGAACCGTCGCCGATGAGCTTGGCGTCGTCCTTGGTCGGGGTCGGCTTACCCGGATCCGCGGAGACGTCTCCCCCCTTATCGGGTCCGGAACGCCCCGGCTTGTCCTGATTGCTGGTGCTGCATGCGGCGACTCCCATCGCCGCCGCAGCGCCAACGCCCGCCCCGAGCAGCCCCCTTCGACTGATCCCACTGATCCCGCGCATGACATCCCCATTCGCGCTGACGTATGACCTGAACGTCATCCAAACCGACAATGAGTGAGATGCCGGGAGGAACACGGAGGTTCCGGGAAATCGCACAAAAATTTCAGGGCGACCGGATGACATGCACATCATCATCCAATCGCCCTGAACCGTGCCCCTCGGGTCCGCCCTGTTCGGTCGGGGCGGCGGAGCCCGTACCCTCCGGCCCCGGAGCTACGCCCCGAACGCCTTCGACTTCCCCTTGACCGGCTTCGCACCCGCCAGCAGGTGCGCCGGTACGAGGTCCCGGGCCGGCTCGCTGTAGCCGACCGAGACGATCTTGTCGCCCCGGTACGTGAACGAGGTCAGCGAGGCCAGCGTGCACTGCCGCCGCCGCGGGTCGTGCCAGAGCCGGCGCTTCTCCACGAAGCTGCGCACGATCCAGATCGGCAGCTGATGGCTGACCAGGACCGCCTCGTGCCCCCGGGCCGCGTCCTTCGCCGCGTCGAGCGCGCCCATCATCCGGACGACCTGCTCGACGTACGGCTCGCCCCAGGACGGCTGGAACGGATTGGTCAGGTGCTTCCAGTTCCCCGGCTTGCGCAGGGCCCCGTCGCCGACGCCGAAGGTCTTGCCCTCGAAGACGTTCGCCGCCTCGATCAGCCGCTCGTCGCTCGCCAGGTCCAGACCGTGCGACTTGGCGACCGGCGTCGCCGTCTCCTGCGCCCGCTCCAGCGGGGAGGCCACGACGTACGTGATGTCCCGGTCGGCCAGGTGCTCGGCGACCCGGTCCGCCATCTGCCGGCCCAGCTCGGACAGGTGGTAGCCGGCACGGCGCCCGTAGAGGACACCGTCGGGGTTGTGCACCTCGCCGTGCCGCATCAGATGGACGACGGTGATGTCCTGGTCGCTCTTCGGCGCGCCCGCCGCTGCGCCCTTCGGCTTCGGGGAGCTCTCCGGAAGGCTCGTCGCGTCGCTCATGCCGTCGCCTCCGCGGCGGCGCGGGCGGCGGCCGGCAGGGCGGCGGCGATGCGCTCGATCGCCCGCTCGTCGTGCGAGGCCGACACGAACCAGGACTCGAACGCGGACGGCGGCAGGTACACGCCGTCGGCCAGCATCGAGTGGAAGAAGGCGTTGAAGCGGAAGGCCTCCTGCTGCTTCGCCTCGTCGTAGTTCCGCACCTCGTCGGCGGTGAAGAAGACCGAGAACATGTTGGACGCGGTCTGCAGCCGGTGCGCCACGCCCTCCTTGGCGAGCGCACCGGTGACCAGGCCCTGGATCTCCTCCGAGACCGCGTTCACCTTCGCGTACGCCGCGTCGTCGAGCAGCCGCAGCTGCGCGAGCCCGGCGGCCGTCGCGATCGGGTTACCGGAGAGGGTGCCCGCCTGGTAGACCGGCCCGGCCGGGGCCAGGTGGCCCATGACGTCGGCGCGGCCACCGAACGCGGCGGCCGGGAAGCCGCCGCCCATGACCTTGCCGAAGGTCAGCAGGTCGGCCTTGACGCCGTCGACGCCGTACCAGCCGGCCTTCGAGGTGCGGAAACCGGTCATCACCTCGTCGGAGATGTACAGCGCGCCGTTCTCCCGGCACAGGTCCGCGAGCCCCTGGTTGAAACCGGCCACCGGCGGGACGACGCCCATGTTGCCGGGCGAGGCCTCCGTGATGACACAGGCGATCTCGCCCGGGTGCGCGGCGAACGCGGCCCGCACGGACTCCAGGTCGTTGTAGGGCAGCACGATCGTGTCGCCGGCCTGCGCGCCGGTCACGCCGGGCGTGTCGGGCAGACCGAGGGTGGCGACACCGGAACCGGCCGCGGCGAGCAGCGCGTCCACGTGGCCGTGGTAGCAGCCCGCGAACTTGACGACCTTGGCGCGCCCGGTGAACCCGCGGGCCAGCCGGATCGCGGACATCGTCGCCTCCGTACCGGAGGAGACCAGACGCACCTGCTCGACCGGCTCCACGCGCGCGACGATCTCCTCGGCGAGCGCGACCTCGCCCTCGCCGGGCGTACCGAAGGAGGTGCCCCGCGCCACGGCGTCCTGGACGGCGGCGGTGACCTCGGGGTGCGCGTGGCCGAGAATCATCGGTCCCCACGAGCAGACGAGGTCGACGTACTCACGACCGTCCGCGTCGGTGAGGTAGGGACCGGAACCGGACACCATGAACCGGGGCGTTCCGCCCACGGCCCGGAAGGCACGCACCGGTGAGTTCACGCCGCCGGGCGTCACGAGGGAAGCGCGGTCGAAAAGCGTCTGTGAGACTGGGGCTTCGTATGAATACGGCACTGTGATCCTGACCTGCGAGAACGACTTCGGGCACGACATCGGGAACGGAGGGACGGCGTGAACATCCCCTGTATTACGCCGGGGCGTTCGCCCTCCGCGTCTGCGAAACTGGGGCGTCATAGGGATGGCTCACGGAATCCATGGTGTCAGAGGCCACGGCGTTCTTGCGGACAGGTGTTTCACCGTACGAACGCGGGGGAGGTCACTGACACGATGATCGGGTCGCGCGGCGGGGTCGTGTTGCCGAGAAAAAGCAGTCGGGTGGAGATATGCATCGCGGTGGCGGACCGGGCGAGGGGACGGACGACCTGGGTCCGGAGTCTGCCCGCCGGGGCAGGCACCGGCGCCGGCGGACCGAAGACCCGACGTCGGGCACTCCGGTCGGCCCCGGCGCGCAGGGACCCCCTGGCCCCCCGGGCGAACCGGCCCCCGGAAGCGGGAGTGGCCGGTTGGGGGTGACGTACAAGTACTTCGGCGCGCCCGACGGCGCCACGGCGGCCCGCGTCCCGATCTCGATGCGCCCGGAGGAGCTCGGCGGGGACGAGCTGGGCATGGGCGGCATGTTCACCAAGATCAAGCCCGAGACCATAGCGGCGATGGTCCTGACGGGCATCCAGGGCATGCCCCTGCACAAGGTGCCCCCGCTGGAGCTGGTGGTGCTGCACCCGGACTACGCGGTGGTGAAGCTGCCGATGACCGTCGTCGACCCGCTGCGCGGGATCGGTGAGGAATCGGTCGGCGCCGCGGCCTTCATCTGGTCCACGGTCCCGGACCGCGGCGGCCCGCGCGACGCCTTCGACGTCTACCAGCTGCTCCACGAGTGGCAGGACTTCTCGGTCCGCCTCCACGAGGCGGGCCACCAGCCGTACTGCTTGGTGTGGCCGTAGGGCGCTGATCCCTGGGTACGGGGGCCCTAGGAGTCCGAGGGCGTCTCCGCGCGCTCGGCGGCCAGCTCGCGGGCCGAGGCGAGCCGGTACGGCACGTCGATGACGACGACGTTCTTCATGAACAGCAGCCGGGTCTTGAGGCGCAGCGCGCTCTGGTTGTGCAGCGGCTGCTCCCACCAGTGCCCCACCACGTACTCGGGGATGACCACCGAGATCACCGATTCCGCCGTCCGCTCGGGCGCGTCCCTGACGTGCCGCAGGACCGGCTGGACGATCGAACGGTACGGGGAGCTGAGCACCCGCAGCGGTACGTCGATGCCGTGGGCCTCCCAGGTCGCCCGGAGCACCTCCGCCTCCGCCGGGTCCTCGGCGACGGTGACGGCCGTGAGGGAGGCGGGGCGCAGGGTCCTGGCGTAGGAGAGCGCCCGGAGGCTGGGCGCGTTGACGGAGGCGACCAGGACGAGGACGTGGTTCTCGGCCAGGGTGTGGGGCCGCTCCCCCGGTGCGACGGCGACCTCGGCGGCGACGGTGTCGTAGTGCCGGCGCACCCCCTTCATCCCGGCGAAGAGCACCGGCATCGCGATGACGACGATCCAGGCGCCGTGGGTGAACTTGGTGATGAGGACGATGACGAGGACGACCGCCGTCAGACAGGCCCCGAAGGCGTTGACGGCGAGGCGGCGGTGGATGCCGCGGCGGGCGGCGGCGCCGGCGGGGCCCGCGTGGGCGGGGGTGGCGAGTTCTCGCCGCCAGTGCTTGACCATGCCGGCCTGGGAAAGGGTGAAGGAGACGAAGACGCCGAGGATGTACAGCTGGATGAGGCGGGTCAGCTGCGCGTCGAAGGCGACGATGAGGACGATCGCGGCGAGCGCCAGGATGACGATGCCGTTGGAGTAGACGAGCCGGTCGCCGCGGTGGACCAGCTGGCGGGGCGCGTAGCGGTCACGGCCGAGGACGGAGGCGAGCATCGGGAAGCCGTTGAAGGCGGTGTTGGCCGCCAGGATCAGCACGCCCGCGGTGACGGCCTGGAGCGCGTAGAACAGGATGTGCCAGTCGCCGAAGGTGGCCCGTCCGATCTGGGCGAGCGCGGTGGACATCGGGGTGCCGGGGGCGAGCCCGAGTTCGGTGGGGTCCTCGGCGACGTGGACCTCGTAGACCATCGCGAGCACGGTGATCCCGAAGAACATGGTCACGGAGAGCCCGCCCATGATCGCGAGCGTCATGGCCGCGTTCCGGCTCTTCGGCTTCTCGAAGGCCGGTACGCCGTTGCTGACCGCCTCGACGCCGGTGAGCGCGGTGCAGCCGGAGGCGAAGGCACGCAGCGCGAGCAGCACCAGCGCGATCCCCGAGTAGGTGGAGACCGCCTCGACGGGCAGGTCGGCGGACTCGGCGCGGATCGTCGCACCGGTCGCCATCCGTACGGCGGCCACCGCGAACATCAGGTAGATCACGGTGATGAAGGCGTAGGTGGGGAGGGCGAACCAGCGGCCCGACTCCCGTACCCCGCGCAGGTTCATCCAGGCCAGGACGACGACGAAGAACACCGAGAGGGCCACGGCGTGCCCGTCGAGCGCGGGGACGGCCGAGGTGATCGCGGCGACCCCGGAGACGACCGAGACGGCGACGGTCATCACGTAGTCGATGAGCAGCGCGGAGGCGGCGGTGAGCGCGGCGGTCTGCCCGAGGTTCTCGGCGGAGACGACATAGGCCCCGCCGCCGCCGGGATAGGCGTAACAGGTCTGCCGGTAGGAGGCGACGACGACCAGGAGCAGGATGACGATCCCGACGGCCGCGTACCAGGCCAGATGGAGCACGGCGAGGCCGCCGAGCGCGAGGATCAGCAGGATCTCCTCGGTGGCGTACGCGACCGAGGAGAGCGGGTCGCTGCAGAAGATCGGCAGCGCGAGCCGCTTCGGCAGCAGGGTCTCCCCGAGTCGGCCGCTTTCCAACGGACGACCTACCAGCAGGCGTTTCGCCGCACTTCCAGCTCTCATAAGTGCTGAAGTTAGGACGAATGATATGTAATGCGCGGAAGCCGCGCCCTGTGGGAACCCCCGTACGCCCTGTGGGGGTCCCGTACGAGGAAGGACCTGACGCGTGAGCGGAACCCAAGGAGCACAAGCCGCACGGGACGCCCGGAGGGACGCGCGCGCGGGGAGCGGCCGGCCCATGCAGATCGGCGAGGTCGCCGCCCGGACCGAACTGTCCTTCCGCACCATCCGGCAGTACGAGGACAGCGGCCTGGTCGTCCCGTCCGCCGCGTCACCGGGCGGATTCCCCCTCTACACGGACGCCGACGTGTCCCGGCTGATGGTGGTCCGGCGGATGAAGCCGCTCGGCTTCACCCTCGACGAGACCCGCGAACTCCTCACGGCCGTCGACCGGCTGGCCGCCGACCGCGCGGGCACGGACGCGGAGCTCGAACCGGCCGAGCGGGCGGCGCTCGTCGCCCGCGTCCGGGGGTACGAGCAGGCGGCCGCGGAACGGGTCGCCGAACTACGGGCCCAGCTGACCCGCGCGGAGGAGTTCGCGGACTCGCTCCGCCGGACCCGCCTGACGGCGACACCGGCCTGAGCTTGGCATCGCCCGGGCGCGCGCGGGATCAGCCGGTGAGGGCCCCGGCGAGTTCGCGGAAGAAGCGCGCGTACGCGGCCGGGCTGGGCGGCGTCTCGGGGTTCCACGCGGCGAGCCGGACGCCGGGCAGGGCCCCGTCGGGGGCCGTGGCGTGGGCGCGCTCGTCGAAGAGGACCAGGCCGGGACGGAGTTCGACGGCGTGCCCCCAGTCGGCGGTGAGCCAGTTGGCCCCGGCGCCGGGGCCCGGTTCGAGCAGCCGCACGCCCAGTTCGGCGAGACGCGCCAGCTCGGGCCAGGCCTGCGGACGGGCCAGATGCACCTGCTCGGGCCCCGCCCCGGAGAGCGCGAGCACGGAGAGCCCGCCCCGGGCGACGGCCTCCCGGACGGCGGCCTCGGCGGCCGGGAGCGACCCGGAGCCCGTACCCGCCGTGCCCGCCGTACCCGCCGTGCCGGTGTCCGGCGACGCCCCGAGGCTCACCGCCAGCGCCCCGAAGCGTTCGAGGATCGCCCCGAGGGTGAGTTCGCTGCCGACGGAGAGCGCGACGAGCGGCACCCCGAGCCGGTCGGCGACGGCCTCGTCGAGCGCGTAGGGGCCCTTCCCGTCGTAGGTCACGTCGACGATCAGGTCCGGCCGCAGCTCCCGCAACAGCCCCTCGTCCAGGGACCGGCCAGGCCCGAGGTACGTCACGGCGGCCGACCGGAGCCCGCCCTCCTTCGCGGGGTCGAGGACCTCGCCGTCGTGCCCGGAGCCGTACACCGCGACCGGCGTCACACCCAGGTCGCACAGGGCCGCCCCGGCCCGTACGTACGCGATCACCCGGCGCGGCACGCGGTCCGCGCCCGGCTCCGTACCCCTGTCGTCCGTGAACCCCCACGCCTGCGACCCGGACATACGGCTGCTCCCTCCCCGGCCGGAATGTGCCTCTTCCGCCACCTTGGAACGGTTCCCCGGCCCGCACAAGAGGGCCTGCCCCTCGCCGCCGGCCCGCCGGGGGCGTCGACGGCGGCGTGGCTGTCACCGAGCCTGCGCGCCCGCGCCCGCGCTGAGCGGGGACGCCGGCCGGGGCTCAGACGTTCCGGGTGCGCGGATCGCGGCCCGTGGTCGCGAGCAGCCGCTCGAACGCGGTGGCGTCGGCGGGCGGCTCGACGGCCTCCCCGAAGACACCGGCCTGACGGGCCATGGGCGCCATCCGCTCCACCTCCTCGGCCAGCCCGGCGACCACCGCCGGGTCGGGCTCGAAGCTCCGCCCGGTGGCACGGGCCAGGTCCCAGGCGTGCACGGTCAGGTCGAGCAGCACCATGGAGCCGACGGTCCGCGCGGGCAGGCCGAGGGACCCCGAGGTGCCCTCCTCGGCACCGGGCGCGGACCAGGCCTCGGCGAGCTTCCCCGTCTCGTCCTCGAAGCGCTCGCGCCAGCCGGCCTCGGCGAGCCGGCCTCGGCGAGCCGGTCCGGGGTGTCGGAGAAGTCGGCCGAGCGCTTCGCGGCGAGGTCCTGGAAGCTCACGACCACGGCGAAGAGATGGTTCAGCAGGGCGCGCACGTCGTACTCGGCGCAGGGCGTGGGCGCGCCGAGCGCACTGTCGGGGGTGTCCCTGACCAGGGGCGCGGCATGTGCGGCGGCACTGCGGAGCAGATCACCGACGGGAAGCGGGGACCCGCTCGTCGGAGTCGTGGGGGACGTCATGGGGCGAGGTTAGGGGAGCATGCCCGCCCACGCCTTGAAGAAACACGACAGGCCGGGAAGCCGCTCCGGCCGAGTGTGCGTGCCAGGCGTCGCGGGCCGGGCGGGACTTTCCGGACACGCCCTAGCATCGGAGGATGTCCGACTCCGCACCGCGCAAGGACACCCGGGGCATCGTCGACCCCGCCGAGCTGCTCTCCCGCGTCCGCTTCCGCCGCCACGCCCCGGCGCCGGAACTGCGGGCCTACCTGGAGCACTACTGGCTGATCGACTGGGACCTGGAGGAGCCGTACGCGAGCCATCTCGTCCCGCACCCTTCGGTGAACATCGTCTTCCAGCGGTACGGACCGCTCGGCGCGCCGGCCGCCGCCACGCGCGCGTCCGCCGAGGTCTCCGGGATCGGGCTCGGCCTCTTCACGCAGAAGCTGGAGGAGTCGGGCCGGGTCTGCGGGGTGCAGTTCCGCCCCGGCGGCTTCCGCCCGTTCGCGCCCGCGTGGCCGGTGTCGGCGTGGACGGGCCGCAGGGTCCCTCTGACCGAGGTCTTCCCGGACGCGGGGACGGGCGGGGGTACGGGCTCCGACGGGGGTGCGGGCACGGTCTCCGGCACCGTCGCGGCCGTGGCCGCGGACACCCTGACCGACGTCCTCTCCCCCGACACCGACCACGCGCGCGTGGCGGCGCTCGACGCGTTCCTCCTGGCCCGCGGCCCCGCCCCCGATCCGGCCGCCGACCAGGCCATGGAGCTCGTCGACCTGGTCCGCACGGACCGCACGGTCCGCAGGGTGTCCCAACTGGCCGCCGCGACCGGCCTGTCGGCACGCTCGCTCCAGCGCCTGTTCTCGTCCCACGTCGGCGTGGGCCCCAAGTGGGTGATCCTGCGCTACCGCATCCACGAGGCCCTGGAGCGCGCCGAGGCCGCCGATACGGCCGGTGACCTGGACTGGGCCGGCCTCGCGGCGGAGCTGGGCTACAGCGACCAGGCCCATCTCGTACGGGACTTCACCACGACGATCGGGGCGTCGCCGACGGCGTACGCCCGGGGACTGTCGGCCCCCTGACCTACCGTACGGAGATGGACAACGACACCTCACCGGTACGGCTCGAAGCGTGGTCCGAGGGCGACGGCGGTCTGCTGAACGCCCTGAACGCCCCGGAGCTGACGGAGCACCTCGGCGGCCCGGAGACCGAGGAGCAGCTCGTCCGGCGCCACCGGAAGTACCTGGGCATGAGCGCGGACGACGTCGGCGCCGGGCGGATGTTCCGGATCGTGCTGCTGCCGGAGGAGGCCGTGGTGGGCAGCATCGGCTTCTGGGTGCGGACGGGGGACGCCGAACCGACGTACGAGACCGGGTGGGCGGCGCTGCCGGGCTTCCAGGGCCGGGGGGTCGCGACGGCCGCCACCCGCGCGGTGGCCGCGGCGGCCCGGCGGGCGGGCCGGTACCGCTTCCTGCACGCGTACCCGTCGACGGACAACACCGCGTCGAACGCGGTGTGCCGCAAGGCGGGGTTCGAGCTGCTCGGCGAGCGTGACTTCGAGTACCCGCCGGGGCGCCCGATGCGCTGCAACGACTGGCGCCTGGACCTGACGGGACCGGCTGCGGACTCGGCTGCGGAACCGGCCCAGGAACCGGCCTAGGAGGGTTCTTCGGGCGCGGTGAGCGGCCGGGAGAAGTGGAAGGCCACGATGTCGAAGCGCTCGCGCAGATAGAAGCGGTGGGCCCCGGTGCGATGGGTGCCGGAGTCCAGTTCGAGCTCGTGGCAGCCGGCGGCGCGGGCGTGCGCGTCCAGATGGGCGACGAGTGCGTGGCCGACGCCGGCGGAGCGGCTGGCGGCGGCGGTCACGAGGTCGTCGACGTAGAGATTGCGCAGGGTGCTGGTGTTGTTGACGATCCGCCAGCCGGCCGCGCCGACGCAGCGCCCGTCGTCCGCGTAGGCGGCGCTGAACCGCAGCCCCTGCGGGTGCCCGGCCTCGTACACCCCGCGGAAGAGTTCCGGGGTGAGGTGGGGGCGGAGTTCGGAGAGGACCGGCAGGAGGTCGCTCTCCAGCCGGGGATCGCCCGGCTCGAGGTCGATGATCTTCATGGCGGGACCGTACCTCAGGGTTTTGTCGGGGTTGACGCACCGTGCGCCACCCTGGATATTTATCTGCGTGGCGCAGATGATGCGCTGCGCAGCGGAATCCGTCTGCCGCTGCATCCACCTCCGGAAGGACAGCTCCCATGACCGTTCTCGTCACCGGCAGCCGCGGCCGCGTCGCCTCCACCCTGCTCGGACTGCTCGACGCCGCGGGCGTCAAGGCCAGAGCCGGCTCCAAGAACCCGGCGGACCTCTCGCCACCGCCCGGGGTGGACACCGTGCGCTGCGACCTCGCCGACCCGGCCACCTTCGACGCCGCACTGGACGGCGCCGACTCCGTCTTCCTCTATGCCGAGGCCACCCACGCCGAGGCCTTCGCCGACCGGGCCCGCGCCGCCGGCGTCGAGCACGTCGTCCTCCTCTCCTCCAGCTCCGTCCTCGCCCCGGACGCCGAGGAGAACCCGATCGCCGCCTCCCACCTCGCGGCCGAGCGCGCCCTCTCCGCCGCCGCGGACGCCGGGGCCTTCCGGGCCACCCATCTCCGGCCGGGCGCGTTCGCCACCAACACCCTGCAGTGGGTCCATTCGCTCCGGAACGGACAGGGCCCCGCCCTGCCCCACCCCGGCACGTACGGGGACCCGATCCACGAGCGCGATGTCGCCGAAGCCGCCTTCGCGGTGCTCACCGAGCCCCGGCTGCGGGGTTCCTCGTATCTGCTGACGGGCCCCGAGTCGCTGACCTTCGTCGAGCAGCTGGCGGTCCTCGCCGAGGTGACGGGACGGCCCGCTCCCCACACCGTGGTGACACCCGAGCAGTGGAAGGAATCCGTCGCCGCCTACATGCCGGAGACCTTCGCCGACGCCCTGCTGTCCTACTGGGCCGCGCACGACGGCCGGCCGACGCCCGTGACCCGCACCGTCGAGGAACTCACCGGCCACCCGGCCCGCACCTTCGCCCAGTGGATCACCGACCACGAGGAGGCCTTCCGCCCCTGACCACACCCCCACCGCCGGCCCTCCACCGCACCGGGGCTCGGGCCCCGGGACCCAGGACCACCGGGACCCGGACCCCACCCCTCACCGCTCCCTCACCGCTCCCGCTCCGGCCCGTCGCCGCCCCGCCGTTCCACCCGCGACGAATTCCCTGGCCGCCCCTCCCGCCCCGGTGCCATCCTGTCCCCGTGAACGGACCGGAGATCCACATCAGTTTCGCCCCCGGCCTGGGCCTGTTCGTCGCGGCGGACCGCCGCTCGGGCACGACGCCCCTGACCACCGACGGCACGTCCTCGCTCGGCCATGTCGTGGAGTCCCTCGGTGTGCCGCTGACCGAGGCCGGGCGGCTCCTGGTCGACGGGCGGCCCGTCGACGCCTCGCACGTCCCGGCGGCGGGCGAGAGGGTCGAGGTGGAGGGCGTCGTCCGCCCGCAGCCGGTGCCGGGCGCCCCTCTCCGGTTCCTGCTCGACGTGCACCTCGGCACGCTGGCCAGGCGACTGCGCCTGCTCGGGGTCGACGCGGCGTACGAGAGCGAGGACATCGGCGACCCCGCCCTCGCCGCGCTCTCGGCCCGGGACCGGCGCGTGATGCTCTCGCGGGACCGCGGACTGCTGCGCCGCCGCGAACTGTGGGCGGGCGCCTACGTCTACAGCGACCGGCCGGAGGACCAGCTCCGGGACGTCCTGGAGCGCTTCGCACCGGCGCTGGCGCCCTGGACGCGCTGCACCGCGTGCAACGGGGAGCTGAGCGGCGCCGACAAGGACGCGGTGCGTGAGCGCCTGGAGCAGGGCACCGAGAAGACGTACGACGTGTTCGCCGAATGCGTCGAGTGCGGCCGGGTCTACTGGCGCGGTGCGCACCACCACCGCCTGGAGGCGATCGTCTCCGACGCGGTACGGGAGTTCGGCGGCGCCACGGCCGACTGACGGGGCGGACGGGGGCGAAGCCCGGGACGACGACTGGCCGGCCGCCGGTCGGTCGGTCGGGGCTGCCGCCCGTCAGTCGAGGTCGCCGCCGCGCAGGCGCTCGATCTGCGCGGCGCTGACCTCCACGGTCCGCCGCATATGGGCGATGAGCAGGGCGAGCTCGGCGTCGCTGTAGACGTCGAACATCGTGCCCCAGGTGCCGTTGAGCTTGCGCCACAGGGCGCCGAGCTCCGCGATCCGCTCGGGCACGAGCGCGACCAGGACCCGGCGCCGGTCCTCGGTGTCGCGTTCGCGGGTCACGTAGCCGGACCGTTCGAGGCGGTCGACGAGACGGGTGGCCGAGCCCGTGGTGAGACCGGTCAGCTCGGCGACGCGGCCGGTGGTCACCGGCGCCTCCTCCAGGCTGAGCAGGTTCAGGCACTGCACATCCGTCGGATGGAGCCCCAAGTGGTCGGCGACGGCCTGGTTGAACAGGGCGTACGCGGCCATGTAGCGGCGGGCCTCCCCGAACAGCTCGGTCATCAGGGTGGTGCGCCGGGCGGAACTCTTCTGCGGCATGCAGAGATTGTACGAACCAGACTCTAGGGCGCCTCGGCGGTGAGGTAGCGCTGCACGGTCGGGCCGAGCCAGGCCACGATGTCCTCGGGGGACATCTCGACGGCGGGCGGGAGCCGCAGCACATAGCGGGTGAGCGCCATGCCGAGGATCTGGGAGGCGACGAGCGCGGCCCGCTGCGGGGCCTCCGCCGGGTCCGGGCAGACGCCCCGGGTCACGGGCCCGAGCTGCTGGGCGAAGATCTCCTGCATCCGCTCGGCCCCGGCCGCGTTGGTGACGCCGACCCGCAGCATCCCGGTGAGGACCTCGTCCCGTTCCCAGCGCTCGATGAAGTGGGTGACCAAGACGGCGCCGATGTGCCGCGCGGGCAGCGAGCCCAGTTCGGGCAGGCCGATGTCGATCTGGGAGGCGGCGGCGAACAGGCCCTCCTTGTTGCCGTAGTAGCGCATGACCATCGACGGATCGATCCCGGCGTCCCGGGCGATGGCCCGGATCGTGGCGCGGTCGTATCCGTCGGAGGCGAAACGCTCACGGGCGGCTTCCAGGATGGCGGCCCTGGTGGCGTCGGAGCGGCGGGCGGTCGTCATGTCAACGACTGTAGGCCAACAGCCGTTGACATTCCATTCGGGCCGCCCCTACAGTTGCCAACAAGCGTTGACCAACAGATGTTGGCCAACGATCGTGGGCACCCTGGAGGCAGCCATGAGCACCACGAAGAAGACGGACACCGACGTACTCGTCGTCGGCGCGGGCCCCACCGGCCTGCTCCTCGCCGGCGACCTCGCCACCGCCGGCATCGACGTCACCCTGGTCGAGCGCCGCCCGCAGGGCCTCAGCAACATGACCCGCGCCTTCGGCGTCCACGCCCGCACCCTGGAGCAGCTCGACGCCCGCGGCCTCGCGGACGAACTCCTCACCACCGGCACCACCCTGGACCGCGCCCGCCTCTTCGGCGCCCTCGACCTCGACCTCACCCGGCTTCCCAGCCGCTTCAACCACCTGCTCGTCACCCCGCAGTACGAGGTCGAGCGCCTCCTGGAGCGCCGCGCGGTGTCCGCCGGAGTCACCTTCCGGTACGGGACGGAGCTGCGCGGACTGCGCCAGGACGCCGACACCGTCACCGCGGAGCTGACCGGCCCCGACGGGGACCCGCTCACCCTCACCGCCCGCCACCTGGCCGGCACGGACGGGGTCCGCAGCGCCGTCCGCACCGCCCTCGGCCTGCCCTTCCCCGGCGGCTCCGTGATCCGCTCCCTCGTCCTCGCCGACGTCCGCCTGGCCGAGGAGCCCGCCGAGTCGTTCACCGTCAGCGGCTCCGGCGACACCTTCGCCTTCCTCGCCCCCTTCGGCGACGGCTGGTACCGGGTGATGGGCTGGAGCCGCACCCGCCAGGTCGCCGACAGCGAACCCGTCGACCTCGACGAGGTCCGCGAGATCGCCCGCCGCGCCTTCGGCACCGACCACGGCATGCACGACCCGCGCTGGATCTCCCGCTTCCACAGCGACGAGCGCCAGGCCCCCGCCTACCGCGTCGGCCGGGTCTTCCTCGCCGGAGACGCCGCCCACGTCCACTCCCCCGCCGGCGGCCAGGGCATGAACACCGGCCTCCAGGACGCCGCCAACCTCTCCTGGAAACTCACCGCCGTCCTGCGCGGCGACGCCCCCGACCCCGAGGCCCTCCTCGACAGCTACCAGTCCGAACGGCACCCGGTCGGCGCCATGGTGCTGCGCAGCAGCGGCGCGATCGTGCGCCTCGCGATGGCCCACACCCCACTCACCCGCGCGGCCCGCACCCTCGTCGCCCGCCTCCTCGGCGCGATCCGGCCCGCCTCCGCCCGCGCCCTGGGCATGATCAGCGGCCTCGGCATCGCCTACGCACCCCCGGCCGGCGCCACCCGCCCCGCGGGGCGCCGCGCACCGGACGCCCGACTGCGCGAGGGCCGGCTCTACGAACTGCTGCGCCGGGGCGAGTTCGTCCTCATCGCCCCGGAGGGCGAGCCACCGGCCCTGCCGGAGACCGCCCCGGTCACCCCCGGACACCTCGTACGGGCGACCTGGAGGGATCCGGCACGACGGACGGCGGTACTGGTCCGCCCCGACGGCTACGTCCAGTGGACGAGCCGATGAGCACCCGACCCGACCGCCCCCTCGGGCGTCAGAAGACGTACGGGTCGCCGGTGGCCAGCACGAGGACGCGGTGCCGGTCGTTCCTCGGATTCCGGTCGGTCACCCCGTCCCGCCAGGCGGTGGAGATCTCCACGGTCAGCTCGTCCGGGAGACCCGCGGTCCGCAGGCCGAGCGCCAGCTCACCGACACCCCCCGCGGCCGACAGCTCGCCCGTCCGGCAGGACACCACCCGGTCACTGCTCCAGAGACAGGCCGGCGGCAGCTCCTGGCCGCCCGCCATCGGCTCGGAGAAGGCCAGCCGAACGGTCGCCTCGGGGACATCGGCGGGGCCGAGGTTCTCACTGACCAGCCAGACGCCGACCCGCCCGTCCCAGAGGGAGACATGACCGTGATGGGCCAGATCCGCCTCGGGCCCGGCCACCGGCCCCACGGCACCGGCACCCGTACCCGCGCCCATCACCACGACGGCCGCGAGAACGACCCCAAGCACACCCTTCCGCATTACACACATAGGCCCAAAATACCCACAGATCATCCCATCTTCTGACAATCGGTCAGCCAGCGTGTCTCATGGGACGCTGCCCTCATGGTCACCGCCCGATCCCTCACCCTCTTCGTCCTCGCCGCACTCTTCGAGATCGGCGGCGCCTGGCTCGTCTGGCAGGGCGTCCGCGAGCACCGGGGCTGGATCTGGATCGGCGGCGGAGTCCTCGCCCTCGGCGTCTACGGCCTCGTCGCCACTCTCCAGCCCGACGCCGAGTTCGGCCGCGTCCTCGCGGCCTACGGAGGAGTGTTCGTCGCCGGATCCCTCGCCTGGGGCATGGTCGCCGACGGCTACCGCCCCGACCGCTGGGACGTCATCGGCGCACTCGTCTGCCTCGCCGGGATGGCCCTGATCATGTACGCCCCGCGAGGCCGCTGACCGGCCTCCCGCCCTATCCTGACCGGGCGATCGACGTAATCGACCACCTGCGCGAGGAGCACCACGTCATGACTGCCCCCGGTACCCCCATCGCCGTCGTCACCGGAGCGAGCAGCGGAATCGGCGCCGCCACGGCCAGGCAGCTGGCCGCCGCCGGCTACCGCGTGGTGCTCACCGCCCGGCGCAAGGACCGCATCGAGGCCCTGGCCGCCGAGATCAACGAGGCCGGCCACCAGGCCACCGCCTACGCCCTGGACGTCACCGACCGCACCGCCGTCGACGAGTTCGCCACCGCCTTCAACAACCTCGCCGTCCTCGTCAACAACGCGGGCGGCGCCCTCGGCGCCGACACCGTCGCCACCGGCGACCCGGCCGACTGGCGCCAGATGTACGAGGTCAACGTCATCGGCACGCTCAACGTGACGCAGGCCCTCCTCCCGGCCCTCACCGCGAGCGGCGACGGCACGGTCGTCGTCCTCTCCTCCACCGCCGGCCACTCCACCTACGAGGGCGGCGCCGGCTACGTCGCCGCCAAGAACGGCGCCCGCGTCCTCGCGGAGACCCTCCGCCTGGAGATCGTCGGCACCCCGGTCCGCGTCATCGAGATCGCCCCCGGCATGGTCAAGACGGACGAGTTCGCCACCACCCGCTTCCGCGGCGACACCGACAAGGCCGCGAAGGTCTACGCGGGCGTGGCCGAACCCCTCACGGCGGACGACGTGGCCGACACCATCACCTGGGCCTGCACCCGCCCCCCGCACGTCAACATCGACCTCCTGGTGGTCCGCCCCCGAGCCCAGGCCTCCAACACCAAGGTCCACCGCGAACTCTGACACGTCCGGGTGAACCCCCTCGCCCACCCACACGCCGACCGAAGAGACGCTCTAACGTCGGAAACAACTCCATAAAGAACGGCCCTCGGCAGGGATTGCAGTCCCGACCGAGGGCCTCACCAGCAGGAAGGCAACACTTCCCATGGCTGAACAAGACCCTAGCGCGCCCGCACTGTTCGACATCAGCGCCCTCACACCCACCGCGCCGTCCTTCATGGACCTCGAGAACTCCGAGTACGCCTACATGTTCGGCTTTCTGCAAGCTGACGGCCACCTCAGCGAACAGACACGCAACCGGGGGCGACTGACCGTCGAGCTCAACGTGCGCGACATCCACATCCTCGACGAGTTCCAGCGCTTGACCCCCTACAACAGCAGCATCAAGGAACGCACCCGGTCCACGAACATCACGATGAGCCACCACTCGGCCATCTGGGCCCTGTCCGCGCTGGAGGCACGCACCGTCCTGAACCGGCTCGGCCTCCCGTACGGCAAGAAGTCAAAGAAGATCACGCCACCTCGCGTGCCCTTCTCCCGCCGTGACTACCTCCGTGGCGTGATCGACGCGGACGGCTCGGTCGGCTTCACCGGTCAGGGCCTCCCGTTCGTCTCCCTCACCACAGCAAGCACTGCTATCGGCGCGTACCTGTGCCACTACGCGAAGAAGGTCACCGGCGCCGAACGCCGGATCAAGCGGAACACACGTGACGGGATCCACAACGTCCTGTACACGAATGAGGCGGCCGTCCAACTGGCCGCGCACCTCTACTACCCCGGATGCCTCGCCCTGGAGCGCAAGAAGAGCGCCACCGCATCCCTCACCGAGTGGGTGCGCCCTGCCGGGATGAAGGTTCGGCCTCCGCGGAAGCCTTGGACCGCCGAAGAAGACCGCATCCTGCTCGCCGCGCCGACTCTGGCTCACGCCGCCGCAGAACTGAGCCGGTCCCAGAGCAGCTGCCAGGTGCGACGGTGGCGCCTGGTCAACGGCATCAAGCCGAATCCGCGCGGCTACTAGGGCACAGCCGTACGGCCCCCGGCACGACGTGCCGGGGGCCGTACGGCGCTCACGGGCGTCAGCCCTTCACACAGACGACCTGCTTCAGCTGCGCGACCACCTCGACCAGGTCCCGCTGCTGTTCCATCACCCGCTCGATCGGTTTGTAAGCGCCGGGGATCTCATCCACGACACCGGAGTCCTTGCGGCACTCCACGCCTCGCGTCTGCTCCTCCAGGTCCCGCACCGTGAAGCGGCGCTTCGCCTCGCTCCGGCTCATCCGCCGCCCCGCACCGTGCGACGCGGAGTTGAAGGCCTTCTCGTTGCCGAGGCCCTTCACGATGAACGAGCTGGTGCCCATGGAGCCCGGGATGATTCCGAGCTCCCCTGATCCGGCCCGGATCGCGCCCTTCCGCGTGACCAGCAGGTCCATTCCTTCGTACCGCTCCTCCGCCACGTAGTTGTGATGGCAGGAGATCACCGATTCGAAGGTCACCTTCGCCTTGCGGAACTCCCGACGAAGGACCTCCTGGAAGAGCGCCATCATGACGGCGCGGTTGTACTTGGCATACTCCTGAGCCCAGTGGAGGTCGTTCCGATAGGCCGCCATCTGCGGGGTGTCGGCGACGAACACCGCGAGGTCCCTGTCCACCAAGCCCTGGTTGTGCGGCAGTTTCTGCGCCTCACCGATGTGGTACTCGGCAAGTTCCTTACCGATGTTTCGCGATCCGGAGTGAAGGACAAGCCACACTTCACCCTGCATGCTTATGCAGACTTCCGCATAGTGATTCCCCCCGCCGAGTGTGCCCATCTGTTGTGCCGCCCGTTCACGACGGAACTTCACCGGGTCTGCGACCGTATCGAACCGCGACCAGAACTCCCCCCACCCCGCCGTCGGGAACTGGTACAGCCTCTTCGGGTCCACCTCCGTGCGGTGCAGGCCCCGGCCCACCGGGATCGCCTGCTCGATCTTCGAGCGGAGGCGGGACAGGTCGCCCGGCAGGTCGTTCGCCGTCAGGGAGGTCTTGACCGCCGACATCCCACAGCCGATGTCCACACCGACCGCCGCCGGACAGACCGCGCCCTGCATCGCGATCACCGAACCGACGGTCGCCCCCTTGCCGTAGTGCACGTCCGGCATCACGGCCAGGCCCTTGATCCACGGCAGCGTCGCCACGTTCTGCAGCTGCTGCATCGCGCCGCCCTCGACCGTGGCGGGGTCGGCCCACATCCGGATCGGTACCTTCGCTCCCGGCACCTCGACGTACGACATACTCCCTCGATTCCCCCGAAAAGTCTGATAACGCAAAAACTGGAGCCAAAGCCCGTACAGGTGACAGCGGACCGGCATCAACAGCTGCGTGTGCGATAGACATTGTGTCCATCGGCCGGGTTCGCGCGGCAAACAGTTTTCGGGAAAGTCTTCGGGAGAAGGGAGCCTGGGACCGTGCAGCGAAAGAGGTACGCCCCCGGCCGCACCGGGTCCGCGGCTCGCACCGCCGTCGCCCTCACCCTGGGCCTCGGCCTGGGCATCGGCCTCACCGGTTGTTCCGGCGGGACCCCGGCCGACGACATCGCCGTCGACGCCAAGGCGGGCCCCGCCGCGCCCGTCGCACCCCCGGGCCGCTACCGCACCCTCTTCGAGCCCTGCGGCTCCGTCCCGCAGGCCGCACTCAAGGACATGCTCCCGGGCGCCGCCGCGCTGCCCGACCCCGAGCGGGGCAAGGCCTACCGCGGCGCCGCCGCCGTCACGTACGACACCGACCGGCGCGTCGGCTGCACGTGGAAGGCCGACACCCCCGACACCTCGCACCGCCTCGTCCTCGACGTCGAGCGGGTCGTCTCGTACGACACCGCCGTCAGCGACGACGACCGGGCGCAGGAGGTGTACGTCCGCAAGCAGCTCGCGGCGGGCATCGCCCTGCCCGTGACACCGCCGCCCACCACGCCCCCGGCGTCACCGGGCACGGGCGGGGACGCGGGGACGGGTACGGGCGGGCCCGGCCAGACCTCCCCCGGCAGCACCCCCTCGGGCAAGGCCCCCGCCGACGCCGGGACGGCGAACGTCACGGCGAACGCCGCCAAGGCCAGCCCGGGCGCCTCGGGCGCTCCGAGCGCCCCCGCCGACACCTCCCCCGGCACCCCCACCCCCACCGTCGACCCCACCGGCCTCGAACCCCGCGTCCTCGAAGGCCTCGGTGACATCGCGTACCTCGACGACGTCCTCAGCGCGGTCGGCACGAACGGCCATCAGCGTGCCATCAGCGTGGTGTTCCGCACATCCAACGTCATCGTGACCGTCTCCTACCGGGAGCAGACCAACGGTTCCGCGGAGGCCCCGGACAGCAGGGAACTGCAGGAAAAGGCCCGGAACCTGGCCCGGCTGCTCGCCGAAAGGCTGGAGGAGTAGCCGTTCGCCTCCGATCCGTGAGCGGACGACGACCACGTAACGTGTCGGCGTACCCGTGGCCCCACGCCGTGGCCGTACCCGACCCACGCCGGACCAGTACGACAAGCGACTGAAGGAACCATGCAGCGAACCGCCCCGCGACTCACCCGCATACTCGCCTGCGCCGCCGTCCCGGTGATGCTCGTCGTCGCCGGCTGCTCCTCGGACTCCGGCGACTCCGGCGGTGCCGGTTCGACGGGGGCGAAGGACAAGTCCTCCGCGTCGGCCACCGTGACCCCGACGCCCTCGCAGACGACGAAGACGGTCGAGCCGGCGAAGTTCGCGGAGCTGCCCCAGGCCTGCAAGGCGATCACCGCCAAGACCGTCGCCGCCCTGGTTCCCAAGGCGAAGACGAAGGGCGGCACCCCCGCCCCTTCCAGCGACCTCACCAGCCGCAGCGGCTGCTCGTGGAACGGTCTGGAGGACAAGGGCGTGAAGGGCTCGCAGTACCGCTGGCTCGACGTGTCCTTCTACCGGTACGAGTCGGACCTCTCCCTCGGCAGCGGCCAGGAGCGCGCCCAGGAGAACTTCGCCAAGGAGCTCGGCAAGGTCCAGCAGACCGAGGGCGCCAAGAAGCTCCGCACCCTCTCCGCCCCGGGCATCGGCGAGGAGTCGAAGGCCGTCACGTACCAGCTGCGGAAGACGAACGAGGACTTCGTCTACACCTCCGTGGTGGCGCGCACGGGCAACGTGCTGGTGCTGCTCTCCTACAACGGCGCCGGTTACGCGGGTGCCGCCGCCCCGAGCGAGACGTCGATCATCAACGGCGCGGCGACGGCGGCCAAGGAGGCCGTGGCGGCGGTCGCGGCTGCCAACAAGTAGTCACAAAACAGCGCAGACAGGCCCGTCGGCGCGGAGCCCGTCCCTCCCCCGAGGGCCGGGCTCCGCGCCCATGTGCCACTCTGTGCGCGCGGGATGTCGTTTGACGGGAGGGGATCGCGGGTGGCCGCGATGCAGCTGACACGCACACACCGAATACTCATCGGCCTCGTCATCGCCGGTGCGCTGATCATCGCGGGGATCGGTTTCGCGGGTTCGTACGCCGCCGTGCGGGAGCTCGCGCTGCAGAAGGGCTTCGGCACCTTCTCGTACTTCTTCCCGATCGGCATCGACGCGGGTATCTGTGTGCTGCTCGCCCTCGATCTGCTCCTGACCTGGCTCCGCATCCCGTTCCCGCTGCTCCGTCAGACGGCGTGGGTGCTGACGGCGGCGACGATCGCCTTCAACGGTGCGGCCGCGTGGCCGGACCCGCTGGGTGTCGGGATGCACGCGGTGATCCCGGTGCTGTTCGTGGTGGCCGTCGAGGCGGCGCGGCACGCCGTGGGCCGGATCGCGGACATCACGGCGGACAAGCACATGGAGGGTGTGCGGCTGACGCGTTGGCTGCTCTCCCCGGTGCCGACGTTCCGGCTGTGGCGCCGGATGAAGCTGTGGGAGCTGCGGTCGTACGAGCAGGTCATCAAGCTGGAGCAGGAGCGGCTGATCTACCAGGCGCGGCTCCAGGCGCGGTACGGCCGTAGCTGGCGCCGGAAGGCGCCGGTGGAGGCTCTGATGCCGCTGCGGCTCGCGCGGTACGGGGTGCCGCTGGCGGAGACAGCCGCGGCGGGTCTGGCGGCGGCGGGCATCGAGCCGGCCCTGTTGCCGCCGCAGCCGCAGGCACCGGCGCAGCAGCTGCCCCAGCAGGCGCAGTCTCATCTGCAGCCCCAGTTGCAGGCTGCGGGGCAGGTGCCGCAGCAGCAGCTGCCGCACCCGGGTCTTGCGCAGGGGGAGGCGCCGGTCGGACCCGTGAACCACGAGAGCCCGTGGTTCCAGGCCCCGCAGCTGCCGTCGGAGGCGCATGAGACGGCGTACGCCCCTCAGTTCGTCGAGGGCCTGGAGCCCACTCCGGTGGCCGTTCCGCTCGGCCCGGACGACCTGCCGGTCCCGGACCCGCGCCAGGAGCAGGGCGCCGAGGCGTTCCAGCCGTACCCGGAGTACGTCGAGGAGCTCCCGTCCGAGGAGCCCCCGGTGGACGACTTCAGGGAGGCCGCTTACAAGATCACGCGGTCGTACGCGGAGGAGAACCGGCAGTTCATCGAGAACGCGGAGCTTCAGCAGCGGCTCGCCGAGCACTACGGCCTGGCCGAGTTCCCTGACACGCACGTCGATCTGCTGAACCAGCTGGTCCCGGAGATCCAGGACCGTGTCCAGCAGGAGATGCAGGAGATGGCCGAGCACGACCCCGCCTGACCGTCCCGACGACGCAGGGCGCCGCACGCGACATGTGAAAGGGCCGCCACCCGGATCCGGGTGGCGGCCCTTTCACATGCTCACGTCACAGGCGCACGCTCAGGCGCCGAGCAGCTTCCTGACGCGGTCCGCGCCCACCGCGAGCAGCAGGGTGGGCAGTCGCGGTCCGGTCTCGCGGCTGACCAGGAGCTTGTACAGCAGGGCGAAGAAGGCGCGCTGTGCGAGCTTCAGCTCGGGGGTCGGCTTGGCTTCCGGGTCGAGGCCGGCCAGGACCTTCGGGACGCCGTAGACGAGGGTGGTGAGCCCGTCGAGCGACCAGTGGGTGTCGAGGCCCGCCAGGAGGAGGCGGAGCGACTCGCGGCCCTCGTCGTCGAGGGAGCCGAGCAGCTCGGTGTCGGGCTCCTCGCGGACGATGGTGCGCTGGTCGGCCGGGACCTGGTTGGTGATCCAGTTCTCGGCGCGGTCCAGGCGCGGGCGGACCTCGTCGAGGGAGGTGACCGGGTTCTCCGGGTCGAGCTCGGTGAGGATCCGCAGGGTCTGCTCGTCGTGGCCGGCGGTGATGTCCATGACGGAGGCGAGCGTGCGGTACGGGAGCGGGCGCGGGGTGCGCGGCAGCTCGCCGGCGGCGGTGCGGGCGGCGCGGGTGTACGCGGCGGCGTCGGCGGGCAGCACGGTGCCGTCGGCGACCTTGGCCTCCAGCTTGTCCCACTCGTCGTAGAGCCGCTGGATCTCCTGGTCGAAGGCGATCTTGAACGACTGGTTGGGGCGGCGGCGGGCGTAGAGCCAGCGCAGCAGCGGCGCTTCCATGATCTTCAGCGCGTCGGCGGCGGTGGGGACGCCACCACGTGAGGAGGACATCTTGGCCATGCCGCTGATGCCGACGAAGGCGTACATCGGGCCGATCGGCTGGACGCCGTCGAAGATCTCGCGGACGATCTGGCCGCCGACGACGAAGGACGAGCCGGGCGAGGAGTGGTCGACGCCGGAGGGCTCGAAGATGACGCCCTCGTAGGCCCAGCGCATGGGCCAGTCGACCTTCCAGACCAGCTTGCCGCGGTTGAACTCGCTGAGCTTCACGGTCTCGGCGAAGCCGCAGTTCGTGCAGGTGTAGGCCAGCTCGGTGGTCTCGTCGTCGTACGCGGTGACGGTCGTCAGGTCCTTCTCGCACCGGCCGCAGTACGGCTTGTACGGGAAGTAGCCCGAGGCACCGCCGGAGCCGTCGTCCTCGCCGGCCGCGCCGGAGCCTTCCTCGGCCTCCAGCTCGGCCTCGTCGACCGGCTTCTGCGACTGCTTCTTCGGCGCCTTCTTCGTCCGGTACTGGTCGAGGATGGCGTCGATGTCACCGCGGTGCTTCATGGCGTGCAGGATCTGCTCGCGGTAGGTGCCGGCGGTGTACTGCTCGGTCTGGCTGATGGGGTCGTACTCGACGCCCAGCTCGGCCAGCGACTCGACCATGGCGGCCTTGAAGTGCTCGGCCCAGTTGGGGTGGGGGGAGCCGGCGGGGGCCGGGACGGAGGTCAGCGGCTTGCCGATGTGCTCGGCCCAGGACGCGTCGATGCCCTCGATGCCGTTGGGCACCTTGCGGTAGCGGTCGTAGTCGTCCCAGGAGATGAGGTGCCTGACCTCGTGTCCGCGGCGGCGGATCTCGTCGGCGACCAGGTGCGGGGTCATGACCTCGCGGAGGTTGCCCAGGTGGATCGGGCCCGACGGGGAGAGTCCGGAGGCGACGACGACCGGTTTGCCAGGCGCACGTCGCTCCGACTCGGCGATGACCTCGTCCGCGAAACGGGAGACCCAGTCGGTCTCGGTGCTGCTCTGAGCCACGGTCGGTACGTCCTTCTTCCTGAGGGGGTGCTGCCTGACGGCCCTACGTGAGCCATTCTCCCAGACGGAAGAGCGCACTCCGAGGTTGTCCACAGCCGGAGATCGCGTGCGGCCCGCCGTTGTCCACAGGCGGGGAAACCTCGTTGCGCTCCCATGGGACACTTGACAGGCGATTCAGACGTACCGAACTCACCGAACTCAACAGGAACGGAAGCTCATGGCCTCGGTCCCTTCCCTCGCTTCGACCGTGCAGCAGCGCCTCGCGGACGGCCTCTCGGCAGCTCTGCCGGACGCCGCGTCCGCCGACCCGCTGCTCCGACGAAGCGACCGGGCCGACTTCCAGGCCAACGGCATCCTGGCGCTGGCCAAGCAGCTCAAGGGCAACCCGCGTGAGCTGGCGACCCGGGTCGTCGCCGCGATCCCGGAGAACGACGTGCTGGCGGAGATCGAGGTCTCGGGTCCCGGCTTCCTGAACATCACGGTCACCGACGCGGCGATCGTGCGGACGCTCGCGGCCCGCGCCGCCGACGCCCGGCTCGGCGTGCCGTTCAACGAGTCGGCCGGCACGACGGTCATCGACTACGCCCAGCCGAACGTGGCGAAGGAGATGCACGTCGGTCACCTGCGCTCCGCCGTGATCGGCGCCGCGATGGTGGAGATCCTGGAGTTCACCGGCGAGAGCGTGGTCCGGCGCCACCACATCGGCGACTGGGGCACCCAGTTCGGCATGCTCATCCAGTTCCTGATCGAGCACCCGCACGAGCTGGACCACCAGGCCGAGGACGGCGCCGAGGTCTCCGGTGAGGAGGCCATGTCGAACCTGAACCGGCTGTACAAGGCCTCGCGTGCCCTCTTCGACTCCGACGAGGAGTTCAAGACGCGGGCCCGGGCGCGCGTCGTCGACCTGCAGGCCGGTGACGAGGAGACCCTCGCGCTGTGGCAGCGGTTCGTGGACGAGTCGAAGATCTACTTCTACTCGGTCTTCGACAAGCTCGACATGGACATCCGGGACGCCGACGTCGTGGGCGAGTCCGGCTACAACGAGATGCTGACGGAGACCTGCCGCATCCTGGAGGAGTCGGGCGTCGCCGTCCGCTCCGAGGGCGCGCTCTGTGTCTTCTTCGACGACGTGAAGGGCCCGGACGGCAATCCGACCCCGCTGATCGTCCAGAAGTCCGACGGTGGCTTCGGGTACGCGGCGACGGACCTGTCGGCGATCCGGGACCGGGTGCAGAGCCTGAAGGCGACGACCCTGCTGTACGTGGTCGACGCCCGCCAGTCGCTGCACTTCAAGATGGTCTTCGAGACGGCCCGCCGGGCCGGCTGGCTGAACGAGGACGTGAAGGCCGTCCAGCTGGCCTTCGGCACGGTCCTGGGCAAGGACGGCAAGCCGTTCAAGACCCGTGAGGGCGAGACGGTGCGGCTGGTGGACCTGCTGGACGAGGCCGTGGAGCGGGCCACGTCGGTCGTGCGCGAGAAGGAGGAGGACTTCCGCGCGAAGACCGGGGAGACGCTCCTGACCGAGTCGGAGATCGTCGAGAACGGCCAGTACGTGGGCATCGGCGCGGTGAAGTACGCCGACCTGTCGACGTCGGCGGCGCGTGACTACAAGTTCGACCTGGACCAGATGGTCTCGCTGAACGGCGACACCTCGGTGTACCTGCAGTACGCGTACGCGCGGATCAACTCGATCTTCGGGAAGGCCGGCGACCGCAAGCCGCTCGCCCACCCGGAGCTGGAGCTGGCGCCGGCCGAGCGTGCGCTCGGTCTGCACCTGGACCAGTTCGGCGAGGTGATCTCGGAGGCGGCCACGGAGTACGCCCCGCACAAGCTGGCCGCGTACCTGTACCAGCTGGCGTCGCTGTACACGACGTTCTACTCGGAGTGCCCGGTCATCAAGCCCGCGCCGGCGCAGGACGTCGCGGAGAACCGGCTCTTCCTCTGCGAGCTGACCGCGCGCACGCTCCACCAGGGCATGGCGCTGCTCGGCATCAGGACGCCCGAGCGCCTCTGAGGCCTCGGAGGCGGAGCCCCCGGCGCGGTTCACCGCCCGGGGGCTCCGTCGTCAGCGGAGGCTGTGCGAGGTCCTGCCCGAGACCTCGTCGATCTCCGTGTGGGCCTTCTGGAGCAGCTGGGAGGCCAGGTCCATCAGGGCCCGCGCGCCGGCGATCTCCTCGCCGACCCGTAGCTGGTCCGGGTCGGAGGGGTGCCGGTTCGCGGTGCCGTGGGCCCGGAACTCGGTGCCGTCGGTGAGCCGGACCATGGCAGCGGCCCTCGTCCGGTCGCCTTCCTCCTGGAACTCCATCTCCACGTGCCATCCGACAAGCGTGTGCATCATGAGGACCACCTCCAGCGAGGTACCTGTCGGCTACCTCTCCAGGGTGCGCCGCCCGGTGCCGCCCCACCACTCGCCCGGTTGTCAGTGGCACCCCGTACGTTCGCGGCATGGCGATGATCCCGAACCAGCTTCCCCGGCTCGTGTCCGATCCGACCGGCCGTTCCCTCGGCCTCGACCTGCCGCCCGGCGCGCTCGCGGGCCCGGTGGACGACCCGTATCTCTGGTCGGGGCGCGAGGCGGCGGGGCCAAAGGCCTGGCGGGCGCTGCGTCCGGCGGCGCGTACGGCGGGGCTGCTGCCGGTCCTGCTGGGCGGCAAGTGGGACCTGGACAGGTGGGAGCTGGAGCCGGGGCGGATGAGCGACCCGGCGGACCACGATGCCGAGGAGGTCCTCGCCGAGTTCTGGGAGGCGAACGCCTCCGATGAGCTGCCCGGGGCGGGCGACTGGCCGGGGTTGGCTCCGGCGCTGCCCTGCGACACGGATCCCGACGGGGCGGCGGCCGCGGTCGCCGAGATGCTGACGGAGCCGGGGTTCTGGCTGGAGGACGCGCGCCCGGCGCTGGTTCCGGCGCGGCGCAGCGCGGACATACCGGCGGTCATCGGCTGGGGCGGGCCCCTGAACCACGAGAACGACGTGGCCCGGCTGTGCGCGGTGCTGCGCTCCTGGGAGGACCGTTTCGGCGCCCGGGTCGTGGCGCTCACCTTCGACCAGCTGGTGGTGTCGGTGGCGGCGCCGCCGCGCACGGCCGAGGAGGCCGAGGCGGTGGCGAGGGAGCACTTCGCGTTCTGCCCGGACAGCATCACGCAGGGCCACCACGACACCCTGCGGGACTACGCCCGCAAGGGCCTGGTGGACACCCCCGTCTGGACCTTCTGGTGGGACTAGCCGCGGCGGCCGGGGGCCTCACGCGGCCGTGCCCGGCGGCCGGAGCGGGCGGACCCGGCCCGGGACCTCACCCGGTGACCGGGTCGGCCGGACCCGGCCCCCGGCTCCCCGTCTACCCCCGCCCGGCGGCCAGCTTCTGCGCGACCTCGGTGGCCCAGTAGGTCAGGATCATCTGCGCCCCGGCCCGCCGGATGCCGGTCAGGGTCTCGAAGATCGCCCGGTCGCGGTCGATCCAGCCCTTCTCGGCGGCGGCCTCGACCATCGCGTACTCACCGCTGATCTGGTAAGCGGCGACCGGCACGTCCACGGTCTCGGCGACCTTCGCGAGCACGTCCAGGTACGGCCCGGCGGGCTTCACCATGACCATGTCGGCGCCCTCCTCCAGGTCGAGCGCGAGCTCGCGCATCGACTCGCGGAGGTTCGCGGGGTCCTGCTGGTAGGTCTTGCGGTCGCCCTGGAGGGAGGAGCCGACGGCCTCGCGGAAGGGGCCGTAGAAGGCGGAGGAGTACTTCGCGGTGTACGCGAGGATCGACACGTCCTCCTTGTCGATGGTGTCCAGGGCGTCACGGATCACGCCGACCTGGCCGTCCATCATCCCGGAGGGGCCGACGACGTGGACGCCGGCGTCCGCCTGGACCTGGGCCATCTCGGCGTAACGTTCCAGCGTGGCGTCGTTGTCGACGCGGCCGTCGGCGTCCAGGACGCCGCAGTGCCCGTGGTCGGTGTACTCGTCGAGGCACAGGTCCGACATGATGACCAGCTCGTCGCCGACCTCGGCCCGCACGTCGCGGATCGCGACCTGGAGGATCCCCTCGGGGTCCGTGCCCGCGCTGCCGGCGGCGTCCTTCTTGGCGTCCTCGGGCACGCCGAAGAGCATGATCCCGGAGACCCCGGCCTCCAGCGCCTCGACCGCGGCCTTCCGCAGGGTGTCGCGGCTGTGCTGGACGACTCCGGGCATGGCCTGGATCGGCACGGGCTCGGTGATCCCCTCGCGCACGAACGCGGGGAGGATCAGATCGGCGGGATGCAGCCGCGTCTCGGCCACCATCCGGCGCATGGCGGGCGTCGTCCGCAGCCGCCTCGGCCGCGCCCCGGGAAAGGATCCGTACGAGTTCATAGCCCGAGGCTACGCCCGAACAAACAGTGGTTTTACCGACAGAGTGTTGCCGCCACATCACCCGGCCCGACCACTCCTGCCCGGCCGCTCCTGCCCGGCCGCTCCTGCCCGGTCTCTCCCGCCCGGCCGCTCCTGCCCGGCCACTCCCGCCCCGTCACTCCCACCCGGTCACTCCCACCCGGTCACCCAGCCCCGTCTCTCCCACCCGGCCACCCCACCCCACCCCACCCCGCCCCGCACACGCAGAAGGGCGGGACCCGAAAAAGGTCCCGCCCTCCCAGCGCACGCGCCGCCACCTCCGGCGGCACCGCGCCGCTACGTCGTACGACGCCTCCGCGCCCCCGGCCGCCGCTCGCTCGGCCGCGTCACCGGATCGCCCGCCTCGAGGGCCGACTCACGGCGCCGCAGCCCGAAGTCCGCGAGCGCCTCGGCGAGCTTGTGCACCGAAGGCTCGGGCGACAGCACGTCCACCCGCAGCCCGTGCTCCTCGGCCGTCTTGGCCGTGGCGGGACCGATGCACGCGATGACGGTCACGTTGTGCGGCTTCCCGGCGATGCCCACCAGGTTCCGCACCGTCGAGGAGGACGTGAAGAGCACGGCGTCGAAGCCGCCGCCCTTGATCGCCTCGCGGGTGTCCGCCGGCGGCGGCGAAGCCCGTACGGTGCGGTACGCGGTGACGTCGTCGACCTCCCACCCGAGCTCGATGAGGCCCGCGACCAGCGTCTCGGTCGCGATGTCGGCCCGCGGCAGGAAGACGCGGTCGATCGGGTCGAAGACCGGGTCGTACGGCGGCCAGTCCTCCAGGAGACCGGCGGCCGACTGCTCACCGCTGGGCACCAGGTCCGGCTTCACACCGAAGTCGACCAGCGCGGCGGCCGTCTGCTCGCCCACCGCCGCGACCTTGATCCCGGCGAAGGCACGCGCGTCGAGCCCGTACTCCTCGAACTTCTCCCGCACCGCCTTGACCGCGTTGACCGAGGTGAAGGCGATCCACTCGTAGCGCCCGGTGACCAGACCCTTGACGGCCCGCTCCATCTGCTGCGGGGTGCGCGGCGGCTCGACGGCGATGGTCGGCACCTCGTGCGGCACCGCGCCGTACGAACGCAGCTGGTCGGAGAGCGACGCGGCCTGCTCCTTGGTGCGCGGCACGAGCACCCGCCACCCGAAGAGCGGCTTCGACTCGAACCACGACAGCTGGTCCCGCTGCGCCGGGGCGCTGCGCTCGCCGACCACGGCTATGACCGGGCGGTGGCCCTCGGGCGAGGGAAGGATCTTGCCCTGCTTGAAGACCTGGGCGATGGTGCCGAGGGTGGCGTTCCAGGTCCGCTGCCGGGTGGTCGTACCGGCGATGGTGACCGTGAGCGGGGTGTCCGGCTTACGGCCTGCCGCCACCAGCTCACCGGCCGCCGCGGCGACCGAGTCCAGGGACGTGGAGACGACGACGGTGCCGTCGGAGGCACCGACCTCGGTCCAGCACCGTTCGTCGGCGGTACGGGCGTCGACGAAGCGCACGTCCGTGCCCTGCGCGTCGCGCAGCGGGACACCGGCGTACGCGGGGACGCCGACGGCCGTGGCCACGCCGGGCACGACCTCGAAGGGGATGCCCTCGGCGGCGCAGGCGAGCATCTCGGCCCCCGCGTTCCCGTCGAGGCCGGGGTCGCCGGTCACCGCACGGACGACCCGCCTGCCGCCCCTCGCGGCCTCCATGACAAGATTGGCCGCATCCCTCAACACGGGGACACCGGCGGTTGTTGACGCCTCGTCAACAACCGTCAGCTCAGGCGTGCTCACCCCCACCCGCGCATGGCCACGAACGACCTCGAGCACCTCCGGCTCGGCGATCAGGACATCCGCTCCGGCGAGGGCCTCGACGGCCCTGAGGGTCAGGAGTCCGGGGTCACCCGGGCCTGCGCCGAGGAATGTGACGTGCCCATGGCCCGCGAAGGCCGGGGACAGCGGGCTGGTGGTCGGGCTGGCGGGGTTCAAAGTGCTCGCTCCCCCATAAGACCGGCCGCACCCTTGGCGAGCATCTCGTCCGCGAGTTCGCGTCCGAGCGCCATGGCCTCGTCGTGCGAGGTGGGTACGGGTCCGGTGGTGGACAGCTGCACCAGCGTCGAGCCGTCGGTGGTGCCGACGACGCCGCGCAGGCGCATCTCGGTGGCAACCTGCCCGTGACCGGGGTCGTCGGCCAGCAGGTCGGCCAGCGCACCCACAGGTGCGGAGCAGCCGGCCTCCAGGGCGGCGAGCAGGGATCGCTCGGCGGTCACGGCGGCCCGCGTGTGCGGGTCGTCGAGCGCGGCGAGCGTGGCGACGAGCTCGGCGTCGGACGCCGGGCACTCGATCGCCAGGGCCCCCTGGCCGGGGGCGGGCAGCACGGAGTCGACCGACAGGTGGTCGAGCGACAGGGAGCCGGTGAGCTCCTCCGTACGGCCGATGCGGTTGAGGCCGGCCGCGGCGAGGACCACGGCGTCCAGCTCACCGCTGCGCACGTAGCCGACCCGGGTGTCGATGTTCCCCCGGATCGGGACGCAGGTGAGCTCCAGGCCGTGGCTGCGCGCGTACGCGTGGAGCTGGGCCATGCGGCGCGGCGAGCCGGTGCCGACCCGGGCGCCCTTGGGCAGCCGGTCGAGCGTCAGTCCGTCGCGGGCGATCAGTACGTCGCGCGGGTCCTCGCGCCGCGGGATCGCGGCCAGCACCAGGTCGGGGTGCTGGGCGGTCGGCAGGTCCTTCAGGGAATGGACGGCGAAGTCCACCTCGCCGGCGAGCAGCGCGTCACGGAGGGCGGCGACGAAGACGCCGGTGCCGCCGATCTGCGCGAGGTGCTCCCGGGAGGTGTCCCCGTACGTCGTGATCTCCACGAGCTCGACGGGCCGGCCGGTCAGCTGCCGGACGGCGTCGGCCACGTGCCCGGACTGGGCCATGGCGAGCTTGCTGCGCCTGGTCCCGAGCCTCAGTGCCCTCTCGGTCATACTCGCCCTCGGTTCTTGACGTCGGCGTCATTCAGGTCGGCCCGGCTGACAGAAGCCACCGTCTCCGGGTCGAGGTCGAAGAGTGTCCGCAGCGCGTCCGCGTACCCGGCACCGCCGGGCTCGCTGGCCAGCTGCTTGACCCGCACGGTCGGCGCGTGCAGGAGCTTGTCGACCACCCGGCGCACGGTCTGGGTGATCTCGGCGCGCTGCTTGTCGTCGAGGTCGGGCAGCCGGCCCTCCAGCCGGGCGACCTCGACGGCCACCACGTCGGCGGCCATGGTGCGCAGGGCGACGACGGTGGGGGTGATGTGGGCGGCGCGCTGGGCGGCTCCGAAGGCGGCCACCTCGTCGGAGACGATGCCGCGCACCTGGTCGACGTCGGCGGCCATGGGGGCGTCGGCGGAGGCCTCGGCGAGCGACTCGATGTCGACGAGCCGGACTCCGGGGACCCGGTGGGCGGCGGCGTCGATGTCGCGGGGCATGGCGAGGTCGAGCAGGGCGAGGGGGGTGCGGCGGCCGCGTACGGCGGTCTCGACGTCCTCGCCGGTGAGGACGAGTCCGGTGGCGCCGGTGCAGGAGACGACGACGTCGGCACGTGTCAGTTCGTCGCCGACGGCAACCATCTCGACCGCGTGCGCGGCCACGCCCGTTCCGCCGGGCTCGTTCAGGATCTGCGCGAGGCGCTCGGCGCGGGCCAGGGTGCGGTTGGCGATGACGATCTCGGAGACGCCGGAGCGCGCGAGCGTCGCGGCGGCGAGCGAGGACATCGAGCCGGCGCCGATGACGAGCGCCTTCTTGCCCTTGGCCCAGGTGTCGACGTCGGTGCCGTCGGCCAGCTGTTCCAGGCCGAAGGTGACGAGCGACTGCCCGGCGCGGTCGATGCCGGTCTCGCTGTGCGCGCGCTTGCCGACCCTGAGGGCCTGCTGGAACAGGTCGTTGAGGAGGCGTCCCGCGGTGTGCAGGTCCTGTCCGAGGGCGAGGGCGTCCTTGATCTGGCCGAGGATCTGGCCCTCGCCGACGACCATGGAGTCGAGCCCGCAGGCCACCGAGAAGAGGTGGTGGACGGCCCGGTCCTCATAGTGCACGTAGAGATAGGGGGTGAGCTCGTCCAGGCCGACGCCGCTGTGCTGGGCGAGGAGCGTGGACAGCTCGGCGACGCCGGCGTGGAACTTGTCCACGTCGGCGTAGAGCTCGATGCGGTTGCAGGTGGCCAGGACGGTGCCCTCGGCGGCCGGTTCGGCGGCGAGGGTGTCCTGGAGCAGCTTGGCCTGGGTGTCCGCCGCGAGTGCGGCCCGCTCCAGGATGGAGACGGGGGCGCTGCGGTGGCTGAGGCCGACGACGAGGAGGCTCATGCCGGCATCACGGCGGGGACGTCCCCGTCGGGTCCCTTGCGGGTGGTGGCGCGGGGGGCCGGCGGCGCGGCGGCCGGGGCGGGCTCCGCCTCGGCGGTGTCCGTGCCGGTCTCGGCGTTCGACTCCTCGCCGGCCTTCCGCTGCTCGTGGAAGGCGAGGATCTGCAGCTCGATGGAGAGGTCGACCTTGCGGACGTCCACACCGTCGGGCACGGAGAGCACGGTCGGGGCGAAGTTCAGGATGGAGGTGACTCCGGCGGCCACGAGCCGGTCGCAGACCTGCTGGGCGACGCCGGCCGGGGTCGCGATGACGCCGATGGAGACGCCGTCCTCCTCGATGATCTTCTCGAGGTCGTCGCTGTGCTGGACGGGGATCCCGGCGACCGGCCTGCCGGTCATGGCGGGGTCGGCGTCGATCAGCGCGGCCACGCGGAAACCCCGGGAGGCGAAGCCGCCGTAGCCGGCGAGCGCGGCGCCGAGGTTGCCGATGCCGACGATGACGACGGGCCAGTCCTGGGTGAGGCCCAGCTCGCGGGAGATCTGGTAGACGAGGTACTCGACGTCGTAGCCGACCCCGCGGGTGCCGTAGGAGCCGAGGTAGCTGAAGTCCTTGCGCAGCTTCGCGGAGTTGACCCCGGCGGCGGCCGCGAGCTCCTCGGAGGAGACCGTGGGTACGGATCGTTCCGAGAGCGCGGTGAGTGCGCGGAGATACAGCGGAAGCCGGGCGACGGTGGCCTCGGGAATTCCTCGGCTACGGGTCGCCGGTCGGTGAGTTCGGCCAGTTGCCACGGTGCTCCTGCGGGATGAGCGGGGCTGCAGGCGGCCGTATGTCCCAAGACCGCCCCGTCGAATGCAGGCTATGTCTTTGTGAACGCGTGCACAAAGATGGTGTCCGTTTTGTCCGGCCAAAGTGACCGGGGTCACGCGGCCGGTTCGCATCGTCGTGGAACCGCGGAGCCCGTCAGCGCGTTGAGAACCCGAAGGGGGCAAAACCGCACACTCTCCTCACGATGCCGCCCCCGAAGCCCAACAAAACGTCCATGATGGTAACCGTCTTTCGGTCACGCACCCAGTTCGCGCCGCAGCCGCCCCGCGTCCACGCGCCAGAACGTGTGCTGCTCGCCGTCGACCAGGACGACGGGAATCTGTTCCCAGTAGGCCCGGTGGAGCTCCTCGTCCTGGGTGATGTCCCTCTCCTCCCAGCGCGCCCCGGTCTCCGCGCAGACGGCCTCGACCACCGCGCGGGCGTCGTCACAGAGATGGCATCCCGGCTTGCCGATCAGCGTCACGGTCCGCGACCCGGCGTCCTTCTTCTTCGTACGTCCGAACATGACGCCCATTCTGTCCCGATTAACAGGGGAGCCCCACAGTGTTCACGCCCTGGCATCGTCACAAGTCGGGAAGTACCGAACAGACTGGCTATGCTCACGACATGGCCGCTCTGGGATGGCTCACCCCCCGTAGGCGCTCCGCCACCGCGCGCAGCGTCCTCGCAGGCGAGGCCGCTGCCGAGGCAGCGCGCAAGTCCTCGCTCCAGCTGGAACGCGAGCGGGAGGAGGCCGCGGCCACCGGGACCACCGAGGCCGAGGCGCCCGCGGAGCCCGAGTTCCCGGTCGTCGGTGACGTACGGGCGGCCGCCTTCTTCGATCTCGACAACACCGTGATGCAGGGCGCCGCGATCTTCCACTTCGGCCGCGGCCTGTACAAGCGGAAGTTCTTCCAGCGCCGTGAACTCGCCCGCTTCGCCTGGCAGCAGGCCTGGTTCCGGCTGGCCGGCGTCGAGGACCCCGAGCACATGCAGGACGCCCGCGACAGCGCGCTGTCCATCGTGAAGGGCCACCGCGTCTCCGAGCTGATGTCGATCGGCGAGGAGATCTACGACGAGTACATGGCCGACCGCATCTGGCCCGGCACCCGCGGCCTGGCGCAGGCGCACCTGGACGCGGGCCAGAAGGTCTGGCTGGTGACGGCCGCCCCGGTCGAGACGGCCACGATCATCGCCCGGCGGCTCGGCCTGACCGGCGCGCTCGGCACGGTCGCCGAATCGGTCGACGGCGTCTATACGGGCAGGCTGGTCGGCGAACCCCTGCACGGACCGGCCAAGGCCGAGGCGGTACGGGCCCTGGCCGCCGCCGAGGGCCTCGACCTCGGCCGCTGCGCCGCGTACAGCGACTCGCACAACGACATCCCGATGCTGTCGCTCGTCGGGCACCCGTACGCGATCAACCCGGACACCAAGCTGCGCAAGCACGCGAAGGACCGGGACTGGCGGCTGCGCGACTACCGGACCGGCCGCAAGGCCGCGAAGGTCGGCATCCCCGCCGCCGCGGGTCTCGGCGCCCTCGCGGGCGGCACGGCCGCCGCGGTGGCCCTGCACCGCCGCCGCCACTGACGCTCCCCGGCACGGCACCGATCTGCCGATACGTTTCGGCTGCGATCATCTGCGACAACCCCGGACCAGGCGCCCTCACCCGTCCGTGGTCGAACAGCACCGCACAGGTCGACCTCCAGGCAATCCGGACTCCTTACCCCGCAGCGGCCCCGATCACTCGCCCGCCCCGCACTTGAGCACAACGCATCGCGCGCGCAGTCACACTCGAAAGCAAACCGATCAACATCTGGTCACGAACTGCGACCAGATCCGACTGCAAGCAGTAACGGAACAGACGTAACCGGTGATTTGAGCAACTGGGTGTAGCGCTGCCTGTACGAAGCGTTATTCTCCTCAGACGCACAAAGGACCCCTCACGTCGCCACGACGAGTGAACGGTCCCGCACTGCACGTGATGGAAGCTCTGCCTCTGGGAGTCCCGTGTACCCACACGTCGGGGTTGACACCTCGGGCCTGGCTACGCTGCGCGCAACGGTCCTCGACCACTTGCGCGGCTTCGTCCCCACCGCGTACGCCGGCCCTGTCCCCGCCTTCGCCTTCGCCGCACCGGCACCCGCCGGCCCTTGCTATGCCCTGGCCGACGGCGGGGCCGCCGTGGGCAGACGGGGTGCCCGCTCCGGCTCCGGAACCTCGACCACCGCCCGACGCCCCACCGCCGACAGCGACAGCGCCCGGATGATGGACCTGGTCGAGCGCGCCCAGGCGGGCGAGGCCGAAGCCTTCGGCCGCCTCTACGACCAGTACAGCGACACGGTCTACCGCTACATCTACTACCGCGTCGGCGGGAAGGCGACGGCGGAGGACCTCACCAGCGAGACCTTCCTGCGCGCCCTGCGCCGGATCTCCACCTTCACCTGGCAGGGCCGCGACTTCGGCGCCTGGCTCGTCACCATCGCCAGGAACCTGGTCGCCGACCACTTCAAGTCCAGCCGCTTCCGCCTGGAAGTCACCACCGGCGAGATGCTCGACGCCAACGAGGTCGAGCGCAGCCCGGAGGACTCCGTCCTGGAGTCCCTCTCCAACGCCGCCCTCCTCGACGCGGTCCGCCGCCTCAACCCCCAGCAGCAGGAGTGCGTGACCCTGCGCTTCCTCCAGGGCCTCTCGGTCGCCGAGACCGCCCGCGTCATGGGGAAGAACGAGGGAGCGATCAAGACCCTCCAGTACCGGGCCGTACGCACCCTGGCCCGCCTCCTCCCGGACGACGCCCGCTGACCGGTACGCGCCCCCCACACGCGCCGCCGGACACCGGTCCGCACCCTCACCACCGCCCCTCCCCCCACGCCCCCACGACCCCCGCCCAACTCACAGTCGGTGACGCCTCGATGACGCACTGGTCGGATCATCTTTCGCGCGTAACCCAAGTGCCGCGCCGCTCGTTGTGCGGGATGCAGGCTCCCTGTGGACACGCCATGTCCGCGGCCACTCACTCTTTCGTGTGGATGCGCTCAAGGTGTGCAACCTTCCGGACACCCCGGGGAGTCGACCGTCATGACGAGAGGAGGTGCCGCCAGTGATCGCGAACGTATCGGCGCACCGGCGGGCGAACGCCTTCGCCCAGGCCCTGGAGGACCGGGAGGCCGAGGGCGCTGCGACCGAGCAGCCCGAGGCCCCGGCCGAACCTGCCGAGCAGGGACGGCTGTTGGCCTTGGCGAACGGTCTCGGCGAACTGCCGAAGCCACAGCTGGACCCCGAGGTCAAGGTGGTGCAGCGAGCCCAGCTCGTCGCCGCCATGGAAGCGATGCTCATGGAGGGGAGCGCGGCCGCAGGGCCCACGGTGCCGGAACAGCGGGCCGCGGGCGGCAAGGGAAGCCACCGGGCCTCCCCGCTGCGGAAACTGCGCCCCCGCTCCCGCTGGACCAAGGGCCTCGCCGCCGGTGGGCTCACGGTCGGTGTGGCCGCGGGCGCCTTCGGCGGAGTGGCCGCTGCCAGCTCCGACGCGCTTCCCGGTGACTCGCTCTACGGGCTCAAGCGAGGCATGGAGGACATCAAGCTGGGAATGGCGGACGACGACGCGGACCGCGGCGGCATCTACCTCGACCAGGCGTCCACCCGGCTCAGCGAGGCCCGTCGGCTCATGGAGCGGGGCCGCTCCGGCGACCTCGACCACGAGTCGCTCGCCGAGATCCGACGTGTCCTGGGCGGAATGAAGCACGACGCCAGCGAAGGCCACCGCCTGCTTCGCGCGGCGTACGACCGGGACGGCGAGATCGGCCCGATGGCCAGGCTCAACTCCTTCGCGCAGGCCCACCGGGACACCTGGAACGGTCTCCGCGACCGGCTCCCCGTCCAGCTGGCGGACGTCGGCAGCGAGGTGACGAACGTCTTCGACGCCATAGACGAAGAGGTCGAGCCGCTGCAGTCGGTCCTCCCCCGCACCCCCGAGAAGGGCGCTATCGGCTCCGAGAGCCCCGGCGCCGGGACCAGCACGCCGAGGGACCCCCAGGACACGGACACCCAGCGTCCGCCGTCCGCCCAGGAGACCCCTCCGGCAGGCAGCCACTCCGCACCGCCCCGCCCGTCCGGCCCCAGCACGGGCACCAGCCCGAGCACGGACAGCGGCACCGGTTCCCCGGAGGACGACGGACTGCTCGGCGGCAGCGCCGGCGGGCTGCTCAAGCCCTCCCCGTCCGGCGTGCCGACGGCACCCTCGGGCGAGCAGACGCCCGACGTACCGGACGTGACCCTTCCGCCACTCCTGCCGGGCCTGCTACCGGGCCTCGGCATCGACAGCGAGGACGCTCGCTAGCAAGGAGAAGGGGCGCCCCCACGGACGGGGGGCGCCCCTTCTTCCGTGCCCAGGCATGGAAGAGGCCGGAAGAAGGAAGCCGTCAGAAGAACACCGACCGCCGCTGCACCAGCAGCTTGTAGAGCGTGTGCTGGATCTGCTCCCGCACCTGATCCGTCAGGTTGAACATCAGCATCGGGTCCTCCGCCGCCTCCGGCGCGTAGGAGTCCGTCGGGATCGGCTCGCCGAACTGGATCGTCCACTTCGTCGGCAGCGGCACCGCCCCCAGCGGCCCCAGCCACGGGAAGGTCGGGGTCAGCGGGAAGTACGGGAAGCCGAGCACCCGCGCCAGGGTCTTGGCGTTCCCGATCATCGGGTAGATCTCCTCGGCCCCGACGATCGAGCAGGGCACGATCGGCACCCCGGCCCGCAGCGCCGTCGACACGAACCCGCCCCGGCCGAAGCGCTGGAGCTTGTACCGCTCCCCGAAGGGCTTCCCGATCCCCTTGAAGCCCTCCGGCATCACGCCGACGATCTCGCCCGCCCGCAGCAGCCGCTCGGCGTCCTCCGCGCAGGCCAGCGTGTGCCCGGCCTTGCGGGCCAGCTCGTTGACGACCGGCAGCACGAAGACCAGGTCCGCGGCGAGCAGCCGCAGATGCCGCCCGGCCGGATGCCGGTCGTGGACGGCGACCTGCATCATCAGCCCGTCCAGCGGCAGGGTCCCCGAGTGGTTGGCGACGATCAGCGCCCCGCCCTCGGCGGGGATGTTCTCGATGCCCTTCACCTCGACCCGGAAGTACTTCTCGTACAGCGGGCGGAGCATCGACATCAGGACCTGGTCGGTGAGTTCCTCGTCGTAGCCGAACTCGTCGACCTCGTACTCCCCGGTGATCCGCCGCCGCAGGAACGACAGCCCGCCGGCGAGCCGCCGCTCCCAGCTCCCTGCCCCCCGACTCCCTCCGGACGCATCGCTCCCGGCACCGGTCCCGCGCGACTCGCCCATCACACCCTCCTCACCCGCCTCCGGAGCGCCCTCGGCGGCGCGGACGTCCACCCGGCCCCCCTCGGGCTCCAGCGGCCCCTGAGGCCCCGGCAGGGCCCGTACGGCCGCCGCCTCGCCGTCGGCACGCGCGGGCCGCCGACGGGCCCGCGACCGGTCGTCGTCGAACGGAATGACCTTGGCGTCCGCCATCGCTGTCCGGTCTCCTCAGGCGCCGTCGTGAACAGGGTGAACAGAAGGTACGGGAGGTACGGAAGAGGCGGGCGGTACGGAGCCGCCCGGACCCGCGGCCGAGGACCCGAGCCGCCCCGCGATCCGGTCCACCGCCCCCGCGAGCATCTCCGGCGGCAGCAGCCCCGGCCCCCGCCCCCCTACGAAGTCGGCGAAGGTCTCCGCCGTCGTGAAGCGCGGCGAGAACCCGAGGACCTCACGCGTCTGGACCGTCGAGACGACCCTGCCGTGGGTGAGGAGCCGGATCTGCTCGGGCGCGAAGTCGGTGATCCCGATGGTGCGCAGCGCCGTCCCCACCCAGGTGACCGCGGGCAGCAGCACCGGGACCGTCGGCCGGCCGAGCCGCCGCGCGCACTGCGACAGCAGCAGCACCCCGTCCCCGGCCACGTTGAACGTGCCGCTGTTCTGGGTGGCCCTGCGGGGCTCGTGCGCCGCCAGGCGCAGCACGTCGACGACGTCGTCCTCGTGGACGAACTGGAGCCGCGGGTCGTAGCCGAGGACGGTCGGCAGCACCGGCAGCGCCAGGTACTCGGCCAGCGGGGAGTCGATCCGGGGCCCGAGGATGTTCGCGAACCGCAGCACGCACACGGCCACGTCCGGGCGCCGCCGGGCGAATCCCCGGACGTACCCCTCGACCTCGACGGCGTCCTTCGCGAAGCCCCCGCTGGGCAGCGACTTCGCCGGGGTCGTCTCGGTGAAGACGGCCGGGTCGCGGGGCGCGGAGCCGTAGACGCTGGTACTGGACTTGATCACGAGCCGGCTGATCCGCGGCGACTTCTGGCAGGCGCCGAGCAGCTGCATGGTGCCGATGACGTTGGTCTCCTTGACCGACGTACGGCCGCCTCCGCCGATCGCCGTACCCGTCACGTCCAGGTGGACCACCGTGTCGACGTCGTGGGTGGCGAGGATCTTGGCGATCTCGGGACGGCGGATGTCCGCCCTGACGAACTCGGCGGCGCCGAGCTGGTGCGCCGGGTCGACCGCGTCCACCGCGATCACCCGCTCCACATCCGGGTCCCGCTGGATCCGCCGTACGAAGCGACCCCCGAGGTGCCGGGCCGCACCGGTGACGAGCACGACCTTGCCCAAGATCAGCGCCTTCCGTCCGTCTTCCGTTGTCCGCCACCGTAGCGCCTCAAGATTTCCGCGCAATGAAACGTGGCCCTCCACCGCGAACGGTGAAGGGCCACGCCTGACGCACGAAACGCTGCGGTGCAGCGGTCGCTTACTTCTTGTTGCGACGCTGAACGCGCGTGCGCTTGAGCAGCTTGCGGTGCTTCTTCTTGGCCATCCGCTTACGCCGCTTCTTGATAACAGAGCCCACGACTACCCTCGCTCACTTCTCGGAACATCCCCGCCTCCCGGCGGGAATCGGTGCGGGGCGTCTGGGCCCACACGACCTACGTCGGCCTAGCCTACCGTCCCGAGCACCTCGCTTGTAATCCGAGGGACATACGGAGCTTTCCCGACGTTGTCGCCGCGCTCGCGCTACGCGGTCCCCACCCCCACGAAGGACTCCCGCAGGTACTCGTGAACCGCCTGTTCCGGCACCCGGAAGGACCTGCCCACCCGGATCGCCGGCAGATGACCGCTGTGCACCAAGCGGTACACGGTCATCTTGGACACGCGCATCACCGAGGCGACTTCCGCCACGGTCAGAAACTTGACCTCGTTGAGAGGTCGCTCGCCAGCAGCCATGACCCACCTGTACCTTCCGCCGCGACGCCCACCGGCTTCCCCTCCGGTGACTCTTCGTCGCCGAGCGCTCACGCTCCAGACTAGGGGCGGGTGGTACGAGTGGGGAAGAGGAGCTGCCATCGGCCGTTTACCGTGACAGACACGCTCGATTGAGTACATAGCGAGTCAACGGCCGGTAGTGGTCGGAGCGCACCCCGTCGTCCAGCGGAACGGCCACGGACACCTGCCCCTCCGCCTCCCCGACGAACAGTGCCGGATCGTCCGTATCGGCGAGCCCGATGGCCTCGATACCCAGCTGACCTGCCCCGCAGACCCAGCCGTGGTCCCCCACCACGAGTTCCGGCAGCGGCCCGCCGCACTCGGCCGCGCTCTCCAGCGCGGCTCTGACCGGCAGCGGCGAATGGGAGTGCGCCCCCGGCTCACGCCCTCCCCCCGACGGCCCCGGCTCTCGCACCAACGCGACCCCCCGTACGTAGTCGAGGAGGTGCGTGCGTACGCCGAACCGGGTCGTTATGTCGACACATCTCCCCTGCGCCGGTGTGAGGACAAGACATCCCGCCGCCGACAAGGCGTCTGCGAGAGCGACGTAGAAACCGAGCAGTCGATGCGGATGCCCCGTCCCGAGGAGCACCGGAACCCGTCGCGCCGCCGCCGCCCCCAGCCGCGCGGCGAAGGCGTCCAGCCCCCTCAGCGTCCGCTCGGGATCGATGACGTCGAGCCCCGACCGGTGCTCCGGGTCCCCCGACACCCCGCACTTGTCGGCCATCAGCCGCAGCAGATCCGCCTCGCCCCACCCCCACGCGGGATCGAGCCCCAGCAGCACCCGCGGATCGCGCGCCGCGAACAGCCGGTAGCTCCGCAGGTTCTCCTCCCGCGACGTCGCGACCGTTCCCGCCAACCCCGCCGCCAACAGATGCGCCCGCAGCGCCCCGGTACTCAACACCCGACCGATGCTGCCGGAACACCCGTTCCGAGGAGTCCAAACCTCCCGGACACCGCACAGTCGGCGTAACGCCCACCAGAACGTTCTAGACGCCGGTGAACGCCCGGTGCCGGAGCGTCGCATGTGCCACGATGACCGCCGGGGAGGCAGGAATGAGCCATGTGGTGATGGGGGTGCTCTTCGCGACCGCCCTGGCCCTGGCGGCGAGCGGGGCGACCGAACTCCTCACCGGATGGATCCACCCCTGGGAGCGGTCCCGCGTCCTCCGTCCCGGCCCGCACGGACTCGGCCTGCTCCTGTCGGGAAGCGGCCTGTGCTGCTTCTTCGGCGTCCTCGCCTTCACCCCGACGGGGACCGCCTTCCTCTCCCTCATGGCGGCGGCGGCCGGACTCTTCCTCACGGGAACGGCCCTGATCGCCGTGTCCCGGATTCCCTGAGGCCTCTCCAGCCCCCACTCCTCAGGCGAGCAGCCCCCGCAGCGGGAAAGCCGCCTTCCGGGTCGCGAGCACCGCCTGGTCCAGCCGGTCCGCCGGGTCGTACCCCGCCGTCCACTCCCGGAAGCCCACCGGCCACCGCCCGTCCGTCATCCGCGCCGGACCCAGCTGCCGCGTCCGCGCGTACACCTCGTCCCGCCAGGACGCCGGGATCACCGACTCCGGATCCACCGGAGCGTGCGCCGCGATCCCCACCAGATGCGTCCACGACCGCGGTACGACGTCCACCACCGCGTATCCGCCGCCGCCGAGCGCCAGCCAGCGCCCCTCCGCGTGCTCGTGCGCGAGCTCGTGACAGGCCTCCTGCACCGCCCGCTGCGCGTCGAGCGACACCGCCAGGTGCGCGAGCGGGTCCTCGAAGTGGGTGTCCGCCCCGTGCTGCGTGACGAGCACCTGCGGCCGGAAGTCCGCGAGCAGCTCGGGAACGACCGCGTGGAAGGCCCGCAGCCACCCCGCGTCGGCCGTCCCCGCCGGCAGCGCCACGTTCACGGCCCCACCCTCGCCCGCCCCGGCCGCGCCCGTCTCCTCCGGCCACCCGGTCTGCGGGAACAGCGTCCGCGGGTGCTCGTGCAGCGAGACGGTCAGCACCCGCGGGTCCTCCCAGAACGCCGCCTGCACCCCGTCGCCGTGGTGCACGTCCACGTCCACGTACGCCACCCGCTCGGCGCCCAGTTCGAGCAGCCGGGCGATGGCCAGCGAGGCGTCGTTGTAGATGCAGAATCCCGAGGCGGCCCCGGGCATCGCATGGTGCAGGCCACCCGCGAAGTTCACCGCGTGCTCGGCCTCTCCGCGCCAGATCGCCTCCGCGGCCCCCACCGACTGCCCGGCGATCAGCGCCGACACCTCGTGCATCCCGGCGAACGCCGGATCGTCGACCGTGCCGAGCCCGTACGCCTGGTCCGCGTGGCGCGGGTCGGCCGAGGCCGCCCGCACCGCCGCCACGTAGTCCTCACGGTGGACGAGCCGCAGCGTCGAGTCCCCCGCCGGCTTCGCCGCCACCACGTCGACCGCCCGGTCGAGCCCGTGGGCCCGGACCAGCGACATCGTCAGCGCGAGCCGTACCGGATCCATCGGGTGCTCGGGACCGAAGTCGTACCCCGTGACAGCTTCATCCCACATCAACAGTGCGCGGCTGCTCATGCCCGCCACCGTATCGGGCCTCCCGTGACCCGAACGACGTGGCGTACACCACCGTCACCAGGACGAGCACCATCGGCACCAGCATCGCCCACCGGTAGCTCCACGCGTCCCCGAGCGCGCCCACCAGGGGCGACCCGACGAGGAAGCCGACGTAGTTGAAGACGTTGAGCCGGGCCACCGCCGCGTCGCTCGCCCCGGGGAACAGCCGTCCCGCGGCCGCGAAGGTCTGCGGCACGATCACGCTCAGGCCCAGCCCGAGCACCGTGAAGCCGGCGATCCCCGCCCAGGCCCCCGGCGACACCGCCACCACGGCGAAGCCCAGCGCCGCGAGCACCGCACCGGCCCGCACGACCATCACGGCCCCGAGCCGCCGCACCCCGAAGTCGCCGACGGCCCGCCCGAGCAGCGTCGTCACCATGTACGCGTTGTACGGCACGGTCGCCAGCTCCTCCGAGCTGCCGAGCACGTCCTGGAGGTACTTGGCACTCCAGTTGGAGACGGTGGAGTCACCGATGTAGGCGAAGGTCATCACGAGGCACAGCGGCAGCAGCAGCTTGAAGACGACGCCGTTCCCCTTGCTGTCCCCCGCCGCCGGGGAGCCCTCGGGCCCGTCCCCGCCGGCCACGTACCACCGGCTCCCGACGAGCACGACGGGCAGCAGCACCGCCACCACCGGCAGGAAGGACTCGAACAGCGACTGGTGCCAGTGCGCCCCCACCCAGGCCAGCGAGGCCCCCGCGATCCCGCCGAGGCTGTACGAGGCGTGGAAGCCGAGCATGATGCTCCGGCCGTACGCCCGCTGGAGGCTCACCCCCAGCATGTTCATGGAGGCGTCGAGGGAGCCCACGGCCAGTCCGAAGAGCCCGAGGGCCAGGGCCGCGTGCCAGAGTTCGGAGCCCAGGCCCACGGAGAGCAGGGCCAGCAGCACGAACGGCTGGGCCCATCGCAGTACCACTGCGGGTCCCACCCTGGCGACGAGCTTCTCGGTCACCACACTGGCCACACCGGCCAGGATCGGCACGGCGGCCAGGAAGACGGGCAGCAGCCCGTCCGAGATCCCGTACTGGTCCTGGAGCGCCGGTATTCGGGTGACGAGCAGCGCGAACGTCACCCCCTGTACGAAGAAACTGACCGCCAGGGATCCCCGCCCACGCCGCAACCGCGCATCCGTCATGGCGGCAAAGCGTACGGCCGGAAACTACCGCTGGGTAGATGGATCACAGTCCCAATATCGCGGGCAGCTCGTCCATCGTCCCGAACCAGCCGTTCGCGCCGGTCAGCTTGGTCCGGGGGGTCATCGCGGTGAACCCGTACACGTCCATCCCGGCGGCCTGTGCGGCCTGCACGCCGAGCCGGCTGTCCTCGACGACCACACAGCGCTCGGGGGCCACTCCCATCTTGGCGGCCGCGTGGAGGAAGAGGTCCGGTGCCGGCTTGCCGCGCCCGACGTCCTCGGCGCTGAAGACGATGTCGTCCCGGAACCAGGCGTCGAGCCCGGTCTTCCGGTGCCCCACCCGGATCCGCTCGTGGCTCCCGGAGGAGGCCACGCAGTACGGGACCCCGGCCTCGGCGAGCTGCTTCACCACGTCCGGAGCCCCGGACACGGCCTCCAGCTGGTCACGGAAGGCGGCGAAGACGCGCCCGTGGAAGGTGTCGTCGAAGTCCGCCGGCAGCCGCTGCCCGCTCCGCTCCTCGACCAGGTCGTGGATCCGGTGCATCGCGGATCCCATGTAGTCCCGCACCGATTCCTCGTACGTGGTGGGGTGCCCGAGTTCCGTCAGATAGCCGGCCAGCAGTGTGTTGGAAATCGACTCGCTGTCCACGAGCACACCGTCGTTGTCGAAGATGACCAGGTCGTAGCGCATGGATCCAGCTTAGAACGCAAAAATGCCTCAACCCCCGGACGGAGTCCGGGGGTTGAGGCTAAAAATTGTTCGGCGGCGTCCTACTCTCCCACAGGGTCCCCCCTGCAGTACCATCGGCGCTGAAAGGCTTAGCTTCCGGG
>NZ_LMEP01000003.1 GCF_001426405.1 Streptomyces sp. Root1304
GCAGCAGACTCATCCCCACGGCCTTCGCGCTGAACGTGTGTGTTCCTTGGTCGGAGCACATGTTCAGACGAAGGCCGCTTCTACGTCCGGCGGATACCGCACCGAGTGATCAAGTACGACGCACCGTTCGACAGCGCACGTTAAAGATCAAGCTAGGAGCGGGACCCGCGCGGCCCCGTCGCTACAGTTCGTAGTCCTCGGCCAGCTCCTCCCAGGCGACGCCGCGGAGCGCGGGATCGGCGTCCTCGCCCGTCGGTACCTCCGGGGCGGGCTGGAACCAGGCGACGACGAGGGAGGAGCCGTCCATCGCCGGGTCGAGCGGCGCGGAGTCGAAGACGCCGACGCAGAACACGGAAGGCAGCACCTCGACGGGGCCGAAGGCTCCGGCGCGCTCGTCCGGGTACGCGCGGACCGGCGGAACGACGTGAACCGGCAGGGAGGAGTACGCGCGTTCGGCGTCCCGCTGAAGCCATTCGACCTTGCGGTCGTTGACTCGCTTGCACGGGTAGCCCTCCAGCATCCCCGCGTAGGTCGAGGACATCCGCAGCTGGGTGAGCCGGATCCGACGACCGGACGCGAGAACTATGTGACTCAGTGACATGCGGCCACCCTACGCACAGGATTCACGGGTGGCTTCCCTGAGGATCCGGTGGCCCGCGAGGCCCGCCAGGAGGAGGCCCGCCGGCGGGGAGACGCCGGGGCGTGGACCGCCAGGAGGGCTCCGGCGGCCACGCGGCGACGCCTCGGGCCCGGCGATCACCCGCCGGCTGGTGGAGCGCTTCGCCGCGTCCGCCGGGACGCCGACGGCGCCGCCCCGTGAGCTCGCCACGCTCACCCCGCGCGAACCGGAGGTGCTGGAAGCCCTCGCGCGCGGGCACAGCAACGCCGAGCTGGCCGTGCGGTTCGGGCTGAGTGAGGCGACGGTGAAGACCCATGTGGCCCGGATTTTGTCGAAGCTCCGGCTGCGCGACCGGGCCCAGGCCGTGATCGCCGCCTACGAGACGGGGCTCGTGTCACCGGGCTCGGAGGGGCGCGGGTCCACCGGGTACGCCGTCCCCCAGCCCCTCCGGCGGCCCGGCCTCCGGGCGCAGCACCTCGCCCAGCGCCGTCAGACGGATCAGCCGCAGGATCCACGGCTGGTCGCACAGGAGCCGCCAGCGCGCCCCGCGCCGGTGCACGCGCCCGGCGCAGTGGGCGAGGAGGCCGAGTCCGGTGGCGTCGCAGAAGGTGAGGCGCCGGATGTCGACCGTCAGGGCGTCGGACTCCCTGACGAGGGCGTCGAGCTCGGGCCGCAGGTGCCGCACCAGGACGAGGTCGAGTTCGCCCTGGAGGGCCGCGACGGTGTGACCGCCGGTCGAACGGACGACGAGGTACGGGTCATGACGGGGGATCAGCTGCATCGGACGCTCCACAGGGTGGCTCCATGTGTCGCTCCGAGAGTGACCGTCCCCCTTCCGGCAGGGACGTTTCGCCTCGGCCGCTGTCACCTGAATCGGTGAATACGGGGGCCACTTCCCCTCGTACGGGCGGTCGATGTGCGCACGGGATGCCGATACGGGGTGGGGCGCGTGCCCGGATACGCGTCCGGGTCCGCGGCCGTGCCCCGATCCGCGCCGTTCAGCCGGGCAGCGTCACGAGCCCCGTCTCGTACGCGGTGATCACCAGCTGGACCCGGTCCCTGGCGCCCAGTTTGGTGAGCAGGCGCGACACGTGCGACTTGGCGGTGGCCACGGTGATGAAGAGGTCCTCCGCGATCTCGGTGTTCGTCAGGCCGCGTCCGATGAGGGTCAGGACCTCCCGTTCCCGCTCGGTGATGCCCTCGACCGGCCGTGCGGAGCGCCGCGTGGGGCGCCCGACGAAGTCGGCGATCAGTCGGCGGGTGATCCCCGGCGCGATCAGCGCCTCGCCGCCGGCGACCACCCGGATCGCCGCGAGGATGTCGTTCAGCGCCATGTCCTTGACCACGAAGCCGCTCGCCCCGGCCCGCAGTGCGCCGTAGACGTGGTCGTCCTCGTCGAACGTGGTGAGGACGAGGACGCGCGTGGCGGCCGGCCCCTCGGTGATCAGGCGGGTGGCCTCGATCCCGTCCATGCCGGGCATGCGGATGTCCATCACCACGACGTCGGGGGCGAGTTCGCCGACCAGCTCGACCGCCTCGGCACCGTTCGCCGCTTCGCCGACGACCTCCAGGTCGGGGTGGTCGGCCATGACCAGGCGCAGGCCGGACCGCACCAGGGGCTGGTCGTCGGCGAGCACGATGCGCAGGGGGCCGGTGCTCACCGGGCCTCCAGCGGGGCCCGGTCGGGTTCGGCCAGCGGGAGTCGGGCCGTCACCCGGAAGCCGCCCTCGGCGCGGGTCCCGGCGCTGAACTCGCCGGACAGCAGGGCGACCCGCTCCCGCATGCCCACCAGGCCGAAACCGTGGGCCGGGCCGTTCCCCTCGGGGGCACCCCGCCCGGCGTCGACGACCTCCACGGTCAGCTCCTCGTCCCCGTAGTCGATGAGCACCCGGCAGTGTCCGGTGCCCGCGTGGCGGACCACGTTGGTCAGCGCCTCCTGAACGATACGGAAGGCGGACAGCTCGACATCGGCCGGCAGGGGCCGCTCCCGTCCGCCGCGGCGGACCTCCACGCACACCCCCGCGTCGGCCGTGGCCGCCGCCAGCCGGTCGAGGTCCGCGAGACCCGGCGAGGGCGCGAGGCCCGTGCCGCTCCCCGGGGCCGCCGCGTCCGGGTCCGTCCGGCGCAGTGCCGTCACGGTGCGCCGGAGGCCCGACAGGGTCTCCCTGCTGGTGGCCTCGATGGCCCGCAGCGCCTCACCGGCCTCCGTGGGCCGGGTCCGGACGACCTGGCCCGCCGCTCCGGCCTGGATGGCGATGATGCCGATGCTGTGCGCGACCATGTCGTGCAGTTCCCGTGCGATGCGCAGCCGTTCGGCGGTCACGGCCTCGGAGAGCTCCTGTGAGCGGAGCTCCGCCGCGTGTTCTCCGCGCTCGCGGACGAGCAGCCCGCCCGTACAGGCCGCGGCGGCCGCCAGGAGGGCGATGACGACGTTCACGACGAGGGTGTCCCCGTGCGAGAAGCCGGCGATGACGAGGAGCTGGACGACGAAGGACGCGGCCGCCGCGGCGACCGCCACCCGTCGGGCGCGGGTGGCGACGAGGAAGCCCAGGACGAGGTCCGCCGCGAGGAAGGAGAGGAACTGGCCCTGGTACGCGGCGGGCAGGCTCGTCCCTGCGGCGCCCGGGACGCCCACCACCACGAGGGTGGACCCGAGGAGCGTCAGAGACAGCGCCAGGAGGGGCCTGCGGCGCAGCACGCCGACGAGCAGGCTCGCCGCGAGCAGGGCCCCGGCCCCGTGGACCGTGCCCGAGGCGCGCGGGGCCCCTCCGATGAGCAGGGCCACCGCGAGGAGGTACAGGGCGGCTCCCGCCCAGGCCGTGAGGGCCGATCTCGTGCTCAGCGTGTCCATGCCGCGACACTATCCAGCCGTGATCTCCGCGGAATCCGCCCGTGGACCGACGCCCACGGGATGACCCGGATCGCCCCCGGGCGGGTACGGGGGTTCGCCGCGCGCGGTGGGGGTCCGTCAGCGGGTGGGCGACGCACGCGTGCGCGTACCCCGAGGCGGGGTCGGGCCGGATGCCGGCGTCCGGGCCCCGGCGCGTTGGAGACCGGCGGCGGTGAGCCCCGCGTTACCGGCGCCGACGACGACGGCGTCGAAGTCGCCGCCGCCGCTCACCGCCGGCCCTCGCCTCCGTCGCCGGTCTCCACGGCAGCGGCCTCCCCGTCGCCGGCCGCCGCGCCCGTCCCCGTGTCGCCGCTCGCGGCGAGGGCCTCCGCCGCGATGCGTTCGAACTGGGCGCCCATGGCGGCGGAGAGCGCCTGCGCGGCGGAGAAGGGCCTGACCATGACCATGAAGTCGTCGATCCTGCCCTCCTCGTCGAAGTGGAGGAAGTCGCAGCCGTTGATCTCCTTGTCCCCGACCTTCGCGGTGAAGACGAGCGCGTGGTCCCGGCCGTCCGCGCTCTCGATCTCGCGGACGTAGCGGAAGTCGGTGAAGACGCGGACGACCCCGCGCAGGATGGCGGCGGTGATGGCCTTGCCTGGATACGGGCGGAAGGCCACCGGGCTGGTGAAGACGACGTCCTCGGCGAGCATGGCCTCGATGGCGGCGTGGTCGCGGTGCTCCACGGCCTGACGGAACGGGTGCATGATGCGGCTCCATAGGCAACTTTTTGATTAGGTGCAGATGCATCTCATCGCATGTCCGCGTCGCCGTCCAGTGGTCGGCCCGTTCCGACCGCCGTGACACGGCGGATCGCCACCGGAAAGGGACGGGCGGCCGGGGCAGACCTCCCTCGGTCGCCCCGACCGCCCGCCCGGCTCTTCGCGGCTCAGCCGGCGAACCGCGCCATCCACGCCTCGACCTCGTCCGAGGAACGCGGCAGACCGGCGGACAGGTTCTCGTTGCCGTCCTCCGTGACCACCAGGTCGTCCTCGATCCGGACGCCGATGCCGCGCCACTCCTCCGGCACGGTCAGGTCGTCGGGCTGGAAGTAGAGGCCCGGCTCGACGGTGAGGACCATGCCCGGCTCCAGGACGCCGTCGACGTACTCCTCGGTGCGCGCCTGCGCGCAGTCGTGGACGTCCAGGCCGAGCATGTGGCCGGTGCCGGCCATGGTGAAGCGGCGCTGGAGACCCAGCTCGTACGCGCGGTCCGCGGGGCCCTCGATGAAGCCCCACTCGACGAGCCGCTCGGCCAGGTGGCGCTGGGACGCCTCGTGGAAGTCGCGGTAGGCGGCGCCCGGCTTCACGGCGGCGATGCCCGCCTCCTGGGCCTCGTACACCGCGTCGTACACCTTGCGCTGGACATCGGTGAAGGTGCCGCTGATGGGCAGGGTGCGGGTGACGTCGGCGGTGTAGAGGGAGTGGGTCTCCACGCCCGCGTCGAGCAGCAGCAGCTCGCCGGGGCGGACCGGTCCGTCGTTCTCCGTCCAGTGCATGATCGTGGCGTGGTCGCCCGCGGCGCAGATGGAGCCGTAGCCCAGGGCGTTGCCCTCCAGGCGCGCCCGGCGGAAGAAGGTGCCCTCGATCCAGCGCTCGGAGGTGGCGACCGCGCGGGAGAGCTCGCCGACGCAGTCGGTGAAGCCGCGGACGGTGGAGTCCACCGCCTTGCGCATCTCGCCGAGCTCCCACGCGTCCTTGACGAGCCGGAGGTCGCTGAGCGTGCCGTCCAGCTCGACGTCACGCTCCTCGTCGGTGGTGACGGCCGCTTCGAGGACGGGGTCGTGGCCGCGGACGATGCGGGTCGGGACGCCGTCGCCGGCGGCGAGGTCCTTCGCGAGGGAGCGGACGTCGCGGCAGGGCAGGCCGAGGACCGTCTCGTACTCGGCGAGGGAGGGGCGGCGGCCCATCCACAGCTCGGCCGTGTAGCCGATCCAGAACTCGTCGTTGTCCCGGCTGTCGCGGGGCAGCACGTAGCAGTACGCGTCGTGGCCGCCGTCGGCGCGGGGTTCGAGGACCAGGGCGCCGTCGCGGGCCTTGTCCCCGGTCATGTGGACGTAGCCGGAGTACGGGCGGAAGGGGTAGGTGTCGTCGTTGGAGCGGGTCTTCAGGTTGCCGGAGGGGATCACCAGGCGCTCGCCGGGGAAGCGGGCGGAGAGCTCGGCACGGCGCAGGGCCGTGTACGGGGCCTGCTCGGCGGGTTCGAGATCGTGCCGCTCGGTGTCCGCCCACCCGGTCCTCATCAGGGTGGAGAGTTCCTCGGAGACTCCTCCGTAGAGGCCGTTCTTGCGACCCTTCGCCACGTCCTGCTCCTTCTTCCGCATGGGTTCCACGGCCACCGGTCGTCGGCGGCAACCGGAAAGTACCGCTCACCGGCGACCCCGGGTGCCCAGGACCGCCAGTGGCACGAATCGGCCACGGCCGGGGAGCGGGCGCACCGATAATGGGCGTCATGGCGAACGAGAAGCTCGGTGAGGCCCTGCGGCTGCTGGGGATCGGTCCGGAGGCCGTCCGGGTCTACGGGAGGCTCCTGGACATGGGCCCGGCGCCCCTGAGCGCGATCGGCGCCGCCGCCGGTCTCGAAGGGGCCGCGCTGGGGGAGGCGTACCGCGAGCTCGTCGACTCCGGTCTGGCGAGCGCCGCCGAGGAGGGTCCCGACGTGGTGGCCCCGGTGCCGCCGGCCGCGGGCCTGGAGATCCTGGGGCGGCGGCGGGCGGCCGAGCTGGACGAGTCCCGGATCACGGTCGGGGGCGCGTTCGACTCGTTCCGCCGGCACCGGCTCGCCGGGTACCACGACCCGCTCGTGGAGGTCGTCACCGGGGACGCGATCGGGCTGCGGATGCGCCAGGCCTGGGCGAGCGCGCGGGAGCAGATCCGGCAGTTCGACTCGCCGCCGTACTTCCCGCTCGAAGGCGCCACGGACGACGCGCTGGCCACCCTCGCGCGGGGGGTGACGCAGCGGGTCGTGTACTCGCGGGAGTCCCTGGAGTACCCGGGGCAGCTGGAGAACGCCATCGAGCCGTGCGTGGAGGCCGGGGAGCAGGCCCGGGTGCTGCCCTCGGTGCCGGTCAAGCTGCTGATCATCGACGACGCGTACGCCCTGGTCGCGCTGGCGATACGGGAGACGGACGTCTACAACACCATGCTGGTGGTGCAGCCGTGCGGGCTGCTCTCGGCGCTCGTGGCGCTGTTCGAGCAGGGCTGGCAGAGCGCCCTGCCCCTGCACGGCCGCACGGCGCGGCCCGCCGCGCTGCTCCCGGCGGACCGCCGCCTGCTCCGGCTCCTCGCGGCCGGAGCGAGCGACGAGGTGATCGCGCGGGAGATCGGGGTCAGCCGCCGCACGCTGTTCCGCCGGGTGCAGATCCTGATGGCCCGCCTCGGCGCTACGAGCCGCTTCCAGATGGCGCTGCAGGCGCAGCGCGCGGGGTGGCTGTGAGCGGACCGGCCTCGTGCTCCCCTACGGGTGCGCCCTCCGGGGCTGTGGCGGCCGCCTCCCGTACGGGTACGCCCTCACGGGTGCCGGTCGCCGTCTCCCCCACGGGTACGCCCTCCGGGCCGGTGCGGGCGAGCCGCTGCCACAGGTAGGTGTGGACGAGCGCGCTGTTGTGCGCCGCCTGCTCGTTGTCGCCCGCGCCCGCGTGGCCGCCGCCCGTGTTCTCGTGGAACAGCACCGGGTGGCCCAGCTCCCGCAGCCGCGCCGCCGTCTTCCGGGCGTGCCCGGGGTGCACCCGGTCGTCGCGGGTAGAGGTCATCAGCAGGACCGGCGGGTACGCGCGGTCCGCCGCGAGCCGGTGGTACGGGGAGAGATCGTGCAGGTGGGGGCGGTCGGCCTCGTCGTCCGGGTCCCCGTACTCGGCGATCCACGACGCGCCCGCGAGGAGCTTGTGGAAGCGGGTCATGTCGAGCAGCGGCACCTGGGCGACGATCGCGCCGAACAGCTCGGGGTGGCGGGTGAGCATGGCGCCCATGAGCAGGCCGCCGTTGCTGCCGCCCCTCGCGCCCAGCATCGCCGGGGTGGTGATCCCCCGTGCGACGAGGTCCTCCGCGACGGCCGCGAAGTCCTCGAAGGCCCGGGGCCGTTCGGCGCGGAGGGCGGCCTGGTGCCAGTCGGGGCCGTACTCGCCGCCGCCCCGGATGTTGGCGATGACGTGGGTGCCGCCGCGCTCCAGCCAGGCCCGGCCCGTGACCGCCCCGTAGGACGGGGTGAGGGAGACCTCGAAGCCGCCGTACCCGTAGAGCAGGGTGGGGCCGGGGCCGGTGGCGGTGCGGTCGGGTCCGATGACGAAGTACGGGACCCGGGTGCCGTCCCGGGAGGTGGCGAAGTGCTGCTCGACGGCGAGACCGCCGGTGTCGAAGCGCTCCGGGGCCCGCTTGATGACCTCGGACCCGGCGCCGATCCGCCCGAAGCGGAGCGTGGAGGGCTGGAGGAAGCCGGACACGTCGAGGAAGTACTCGTCGGAGACGTCCGGGTCCGTGCCGAAGACGCTGACCGCCGACAGGGCGGGCACCCCGGCGAGCGGCTCGCGCGTCCAGCCGCCCTCCTCGGCGGGGGTCAGCACCTCGACATGGGTGCTGACGTCCCGCATCGTCTCCAGGACCAGGTGGTGCCGGGTCCAGGTGTGTCCGGCGAGCGCGGTCCGCGCGTCCGGCGTGAACAGCACCTCGTGGGTGCGGTCCCCCGCCAGGAACCCGTCGAAGTCGAACGCGAGCAGGGAACCCGTGGGGCGACCGAGCCACGCGGACTTCAGGGTGACGATCAGGTGCTCGCGGTGCGCGTAGGCGACGGCGTCGTCGGGCACGTCGATCCGTACGCTGCTGCCGTCGGGCCGCAGCAGACGGGTCTCGCTGCGGAAGAAGTCCACCGAGCGGCCGACGAACTCCCGCTCGAAGCCGGGCGTGGTGTCGCGGAAGCCCCAGGCGGCCACGTCGCCCCGCTCGGCCTCGAAGACGAGCGCGGCGTCCTCGACGGGGGTCCCGCGCCGCCATCTGCGGACCGTGCGCGGGTAGCCGGAGTCGGTGAGCGAGTCCGGCCCGGTCTCCGTGCCGACGAGGACGGTGTCGGCGCCGGCCCAGGAGATCCGGGTCTTGGCCTCGGGCAGCCGGAAGCCGTCCGCCACGAACTCCCTGGTGACAAGGTCGAATTCACGGACGACGACGGCGTCGCCGCCGTCGCGCGAGAGCCGCACGAGGGCCCGCTCGAAGTCGGGCCGCCGCACCCGCGCGCCGTCCCAGACCCACTTCTCGCCCTCGGCGTCGGCGAGCGCGTCGACGTCGAGGAGGACCTCCCACTCGGGCTCGTCCTCCCGGTACCGCTCCAGGGTGGTGCGCCGCCACACCCCGCGTACGTGCTCGGCGTCCCGCCAGAAGTTGTACAGGTACGCGCCCCGCCGCGCGGGGTAGGGAATCCGGTCCGAGGCGTCGAGCACCTCGCGCAGGCGCGTCTTCAGCGCCTCGAACCCGGAGTCGCCGGCCACGTCACGCGCGGTCTCGGCGTTCCGCTCGGCCACCCACGCGAGCGCGGCCTCGCCGGAGATGTCCTCCAGCCACAGGTACGGGTCGTCCTCGTTCGCCTTGTCCATGGCTCTACTGTCCACCCTCGCGCCGCAGCCGGGCCGCGAGGTGGTGCCCCAGGGGCCTGCCGACCGCCGCGAGGTCGTGGACGAAGTCCAGCGTGCCGTCGCCCGTGAGGGTGTAGCGCCGACGGCTGGCGTCGACCCGCTTGGCGGTGGGGGCGAGGGCGACCTCGTGACTGGTGAGGTCGATCGCGCCGTCCTCGGCGCGCCCGACGAGGATCTCCGCGATGCCGGTGGGCTGGGTGATCAGTGCCTCGATGTGGCCCTCCGGCTTGAGCCGCCACCAGCCGCTCTCGCGCGCGGCGGGCCGCAGCGGGGTCCCTTCGGCGTCGATCAGCCAGGCGCGGGCGTCGTAGTGGAGGAAGGGCCGCCCGTCGTGGCTGAAGGTGACCTCCTGAGCGTACGTGAACTCCTCGGCGAGCGTCGGGTACCCACCGCGCCCCCGGCCGGTCCAGACGCCGAGGAGTCCGGTCACCGGCGCGAGCAGCTCGTGCGGCGCGGGCGCCTCGTCCGCCCGGAGGGCGTCGGGGTAGGGGAACTTCCGGTCGCGGTCGGACATGTGCTGCGCTCCTGGGTCGAGACGTGGGCCGATGGGCAGCTTAGGCGGTGGCCCGCCCACCGGACCGGGAGCGCGGGCCCGGGGACGCGAGGCCTGGAACGCCGGGTCGGGAGCACGGGGCCGGGAGCAGCGGGCCGGGACCCACGGCGATGCGGGCGCGCGGCGGGGCGCCTCTCCGTCCATGGGGCGAGACGCCCGTTGACCCGGCGCGTCGGCGCCGCTACCTTCGCGCCATGTTGCGTACAGCCCTGCTCACCACGCGCGGTCACATCGACCTGCTGCGGGTGGCCTCCGCCGCGTGTCGCCGCGGTCGCTGACGCCCTTTCGCCCTCCCCTTCCTGACGCTCCGTCCGCCGTGCGCGCGTGCCCGCTCCGCGCCCACGGCCGCTGACGCGTACCCTCGCCCGCTCTCCTCCGGAGTCCCGCCATGACGGTCGACCATGCCCCACCCCCTTCACCGCCCGATATCTCGCCTTTGCCCGGACCGGACGTCGAGTCCCTGACGCCAGGCCGAGGCCCCGGCCGCGGCCGCCCCGCCGTACCCCGCCGGCTGCGCCGGACCGTCGGGCCGCTGCTCCTCCTGGCCCTGTGGCAGACCCTCAGCGCGACCGGGACGCTGCCCGCCGACGCGCTGGCCTCGCCGGGGACGATCGCCCGCGCCGGCGGCGAGCTGATCGGTGACGGGACCCTGCCGACCGCGATGGGCGTCTCCCTGCGACGGGTCGCCGCGGGACTGCTGCTCGGCGGGGCGGTCGGCATCGCGCTGGCCCTGCTGTCCGGCCTCTCGCGGCTCGGCGAGGACCTCGTCGACGCGCCCGTCCAGATGCTGCGGACCGTGCCCTGGGTGGGGCTGATCCCGCTGTTCATCATCTGGCTGGGCATCGGGGAGGCCCCGAAGGTCGCGCTGATCGCGCTCGGCGTCGCCTTCCACCTCTATCTGAACGTGTACGCCGGGATCCGCGGCGTCGACGCCCAACTCGTCGAGGCCGGGCAGTCCCTGGGGCTCGGCCGCTGGGGTCTGGTGCGGCACGTCGTCCTCCCGGGGGCGCTGCCGGGCGCGATGACCGGGCTGCGCTACTCGCTCGCCACGGCCTGGCTCGCGCTGGTCTTCGGCGAGTCCATCAACGCCGACGCGGGGATCGGCTTCCTGATGAACCAGGCGCGGGAGTTCTTCCGCACCGACGTGATCGTCGTCTGCCTGGTCGTCTACGCCTTCCTCGGCCTGCTCGCCGACGCCGTCGTCCGCACTCTCGAAAGGCTGCTGCTGCAATGGCGACCGACCTTCACCGGGCAGTGACCGTCCGGGGCCTCACCCGTTCCTTCGACGGACGCCCGGTCGTCGACGGGCTCGATCTGACCCTGCACGCGGGGCAGTTCACCGCGCTGCTCGGGCACAGCGGCTGCGGCAAGTCCACGCTGCTCCGGGTCCTCGCGGGGCTCGACCGGGAGATCTCGGGCACGGTGCTCGTGCCGCGCCGCCGCGCCGTGGCGTTCCAGGCACCGCGGCTGATGCCCTGGAAGCGCGTCTGGCGCAACGTCCTCCTCGGACTGCCGGGGAAGCCGGGTCGCACCGTCGCGGAGAAGGCGCTCGCGGAGGTCGGCCTCGGCAACCGCTCGGGCGCCTGGCCGAAGACACTGTCCGGCGGAGAGGCACAACGGGCCTCCCTGGCACGGGCGTTGGTACGCGACCCGGACCTGCTGCTGCTCGACGAGCCGTTCGGCGCGCTCGACGCGCTGACCCGGATCAAGGCCCAGCGGCTCGTGGCCGAGCTGTGGCAGCGGCGCGGCTGCACGGTCCTGCTGGTCACCCACGACGTGGACGAGGCGCTGCTGCTCGCGGACCGCGCCCTCGTCATGCGGGACGGCGTCATCGCGTACGACACGGCCGTCGATCTCGACCGCCCCCGCTCCCCCGGCGATCCCGCTCTCGCCCCGCTCCGGAGCCGTCTCCTCGCCGAACTCGGCGTGCACGAGGGCGAGTTCGCCGGACAGGCGGCCTGACCGATGACCGTTCCGTCCCCCGGGAAGAGAGACCAGTGAAGTCCTTCCGTCTGTCCACCGCCGCCCTGCTCGTACCGCTCGCGCTCCTCGCCTCCGCCTGCTCCGGCGCCTCCGCCGCGGGCCCGAACTCCGACGGCAAGGGTTCCCTCGTCCTGAACGTCGGCGACCAGAAGGGCGGCTCCGAGGCGCTGCTCCGGGCCGCCGGCGAGCTGGACGGCCTGCCGTACCGGATCACCTGGTCGACGTTCACCTCCGGCCCGCCCCTGCTCGAAGCGGTGAACGCCGGGGCCGTCGACATCGGTTCCGTCGGCAACACCCCGCCCGTCTTCGCCGCGGGCGCCGACTCGAAGATCACCGTGGTCTCCGCGACCCACGGCGACTCGGCGGGCGAGGCGCTGCTCGTCCCGAGGGACTCGCCCCTGCGCGGGGTGAAGGACCTGAAGGGGAAGAAGGTCGCCGTCGCCCAGGGCAGCTCCGCGCACTTCCAGCTGATCGCCTCGCTGGAGAAGGCCGGTCTGACGCTCGGCGACGTCCGGGTGACCCTGCTCCAGCCGGCCGACGCGCTGGCCGCGTTCACCACCGGCAAGGTGGACGCCTGGGCCGTCTGGGACCCGTACACCTCACAGGTCCTGCTCAGCGGCAAGGGACGGGTGCTCACCGACGGGCGAGGTCTCGTCAACGGCCTCGGCTTCCAGGTCGCCGCCCCCGCCGCGCTCGCGGACCCGGCGAAGGCGAAGGCCGTCGGCGACCTCGTCGAACGCCTGCGGCGGGCCCAGGGCTGGGTGTTCGAACATCCCGAGGAGTGGGCGAAGGTCTGGGCGAAGGAGACCGGCCTGCCGTACGAGGTGGCCCTGGCCGCCGTGAAGCGCAGCAACGGCACCCGCATCCCGGTGGCCCTCGACGACGCGGCGGTCGCCTCCGAGCAGCGGATCGCCGACACCTTCGCCGCGCTCGGGCTGATCCCGCGCACCTTCCGCTTCGCCGACTACGTCGACCGCCGTTTCAACAAGGACCTGCCGCCGTCCACCACCCCGGCGCGCAGCTACCGAAAGGCCTCCTGATGACCGTCCATCTGCACTGGTTCCTGCCGACCGGCGGCGACGGCCGGACCCTCGTCGACCGGCACGCCTACACCGACGGCGGGATCACCCGCGACCGCGCCGTGTCGGGGGTGCGGGCCCCCGACATCGACTATCTGATCCAGATCGCCAAGGCGGCCGAGCAGCTGGGCTTCGAAGCCGTGCTGACCCCGACCGGCACATGGTGCGAGGACGCCTGGCTGACCACGGTGGCGCTCGCCCAGCACACCGAACGCCTCAAGTTCCTGGTGGCCTTCCGGCCCGGGGTGATCTCGCCGGTGCTCGCGGCCCAGATGGCGTCCACGTACCAGCGGATCACCCGGGGACGGCTCCTCCTCAACGTGGTGACCGGCGGCGACTCCGCCGAGCAGCGCCGCTTCGGCGACCACCTGGACCACGACCGGCGGTACGCGCGCACGGCCGAGTTCCTCTCGGTGGTGCGGGGCGCGTGGGGCGGCCGGCCCTTCGACTTCGAGGGCGAGCACTTCCGGATCGAGGGCGGGCTGACCGCGCTGCCGCCGGACCCGCTGCCCGAGATCTTCTTCGGCGGCTCGTCGGCGGCGGCCGGCCCGGTGGCGGCGGAGCACGCGGACGTCTATCTGACCTGGGGCGAACCGCCCTGGCAGGTGAAGGAGAAGATCGACTGGATCCGGGGTCTCGCGGAGGAGCGCGGGCGGACCGTCCGCTTCGGCATCCGGCTGCACACGATCTCCCGCGACTCCTCGCGGGAGGCCTGGGCGACGGCGGACCGGCTGCTCTCCTATCTCGACGCGGAGACGGTCGCCGCCGCGCAGCGCGTCCTCGGCCGCAGCGAGTCGGTCGGCCAGCAGCGGATGCTGGCGCTCCACCGGGGCGGCTCCCTCGGCCGCGACCAGCTGGAGATCTCGCCGAACCTGTGGGCGGGGGTGGGTCTGGTGCGCGGTGGGGCGGGCACGGCCCTGGTCGGCAGCCACGCCGAGGTGGCCGACCGGATCGAGGAGTACCACAACCTGGGTGTGGAGCACTTCGTGCTGTCCGGCTACCCGCATCTGGAGGAGGCGTACTGGTTCTGCGAGGGCGTGCGGCCGGAGCTCGGGGCGCGCGGGCTGCTGCCGTCGCCCCCGGTCTCCCCGCTCCTCGGCGTCCCGGCCGCGAACGGCCGGCCGGCCTCGGCACCGGGGGGCGCGCCGCTGCTGGTGCCCGGCGGGCGGTAGACCCGGGAGCCGGGACCGCGCGGGGATGCCGGGCGCGGGCGTGGATGCCGGGCGCGGGCGGGGCACGGGGCACGGGAAGATCCGCGCCTCCGCCTCGGTTGGTAGAACCGTGAACGTCTTCGGGGCACAAGAGGTCGCGGCGGCAGAGGTGCGCGCCGTGGAGGTCGTCGTCATCGGTGCCGGGCAGGCCGGGCTCTCGGCCGCCTTCCACCTGTCCCGGTCCGGCCTGGAGCCGGACCGGGACTTCGTCGTCCTCGACCACGCCCCGCGGCCGGGCGGCGCCTGGCAGTTCCGCTGGCCCTCGCTGACGTACGGCAAGGTCCACGGAATGCACGCGCTGCCCGGCATGGAGCTGACCGGCGCCGACCCGGCGCGCCCCTCGTCCGAGGTGATCGGCGGCTACTTCGACACCTACGAGCGGACCTTCGGCCTGCGGGTGCACCGCCCGGTCGACGTCACCGCCGTCCGGGAGGGCGAGGGCGGCCGGCTGCGGGTCGAGACCTCCGAGGGCACGTACGCGACCCGGGCCCTGATCAACGCCACCGGCACCTGGGACCGCCCGTTCTGGCCCCGCTACCCGGGGCAGGAGACCTTCGGGGGGCGCCAGCTGCACACCTCCGGCTACCCCGGCCCCGAGGAGTTCGCGGGGAAGCGGGTGCTCGTCGTGGGCGGCGGGGCCTCGGGGACCCAGCACCTGATGGAGATCGCGGAGGTCGCCGCCGAGACGTTCTGGGTGACCCGGCGGGAGCCCGTCTTCCGCGAGGGCCCCTTCGGGGAGGCGGAGGGACGGGCGGCGGTGGCGCTCGTGGAGGAGCGGGTGCGGCGCGGACTGCCGCCGCAGAGCGTGGTCTCGGTGACCGGGCTCCCCCTCAACGACGCGATCCGCGCGGCCCGCGCGGGCGGGGTCCTGGACCGGCTGCCGATGTTCGACCGGATCACCCCGACGGGGGTGGCCTGGGACGACGGCCGGACGGTCGACGTGGACGTGATCCTCTGGGCGACCGGCTTCCGGGCGGCGATCGACCATCTCACCCCGCTGCGGCTGCGCGAGCCGGGCGGCGGCATCCGGGTCGAGGGGACGCGTGCGGTACGGGACGAGCGCGTCCACCTCGTCGGGTACGGGCCCTCGGCCTCGACGATCGGCGCCAACCGGGCGGGCCGTGCGGCGGTCTCGGACATCCGCCGCTTCCTGGCCGGCCACAGCGCGCGCCCGGCGGCGGACGCCGCGGACGAGCGGGCGGTCACGGTCGCGCGGTGACCAGGCTTCGGCTCAGCTCTTCTCCGCGCCCCGGCCGGCGTTGAACTCGGCCACGTTCGCCTGGTGGGCCGCGTAGTCGGCGGTGAAGCGGGTGTCGCCCGGGGCCACCGTGACGAAGTAGAGCCAGTCCCCGTCCGCCGGACGGATCACCGCGTCGAGCGCCTCGTCGCCCGGGTTGCCGATCGGCGTCGGCGGCAGGCCCTTGCGTGCGTAGGTGTTGTACGGGCTGGCGCTCCGGGTGTCCTCGTACGTGGTGTCCACGGTGCTGCGGCCCAGCGCGTAGTTGAGGGTCGAGTCCATCTGGAGGGCCATGCCCCGGGCCAGCCGGTTGTGGACGACCCGGGCGACCTTCGCCATGTCCTCCGGGTTGTCGGCCTCGGCCTGCACGATGCTGGCCGCGATCACCGTCTGGTAGACGCTGAGGCCGTGCGCCTTCGCCCCCTCGACGATCCGCGCGGCCCCGAACCGCTTGGCCGCGGTGTCCACCATGAAGCGCAGCAGCCCCTCGGGGGTGGTGGCGCCGACCACGGGATAGGTCGCGGGGAACAGATATCCCTCGGGGTTGCCGCCGGCGGCCGGGGGCAGCGCGAGGGTGGTGGCGGGTGCGGTCGCGGTCTTCCGTGCGGTCCCCTCGGGCAGTCCGAGGGCCCGGTCGACGGCCGTGTAGACCTGGCCGGCCCGCCAGCCCTCGGGGACGAGGAGCGCACGGGGCTGTTCGACGGCCGGTTCGCCCGTCGTCAGGAGCAGCGGGACGGTGACCGCGGCGGCGGCCGCGAGGACGGCGCCGAGGAGGAGTGCCAGCCGGCCGCGCCGGGTGAGGCGGGGGCGGCGGGGGCCCCGGGGCTCCCGGGGAAGGGAGGGAAGCCGGGAGCGGCGGCGTGGGGGTGCGTACGGTGACGGCGGCCGGTACGTCATGGCCGCACGCTAACCCGGCTCGAACCGGAATCCGGGGAACCGCGCACGCGGCGGCGCCGCCGACCCCCTGGGACGGGGGACCGACGGCGCCGGGCACTGCGATCGTCAGACGAGCCATCCCAGGAAGTGGAAGACGCCGGCGAGCAGGTTGGTGATGACGTTCATGGTGGTGATTCTCCTCGTACAGGTACATCAGTGGGACTGCGCGGTCACGGTCTGCAGCCCGTCGATCGCACAACGCAATCTTCCGACGCCGTACGGGAGTGGGGCAACGAATCCCGGAACGATCACACGTTCTGGGGAACAACCGCTCCCACGTTCGTTTGTTCGCCACCGTTCGGGGTCTCCAGGACGCTCCGTGCGTCCCGGCGGACCAGGGCGGCGTACCGCCCGTCCCGCGCGAGCAGCTCCTCGTGGGTGCCGCGCTCGGCGATCCGGCCCGCCTCCAGGACGACGATCTGGTCGGCGTCGCGGACGGTGGAGAGCCGGTGGGCGATGGTGATCGTGGTGCGGCCGGCCGAGAGGGCGTCGATGGCCTGCTGCACGGCGTGTTCCGTACGGGTGTCGAGGGCGCTGGTCGCCTCGTCGAGGATCAGCACCGGCGGGTCGCGCAGGATGGTCCGCGCGATGGCCAGGCGCTGCTTCTCGCCGCCCGAGAAGCGGTAGCCGCGCTCGCCGACGAGGGTGTCGTACCCGTCGGGGAGGGAGGCGATGTGCTCGTGGATCTGGGCGGCGCGCGCGGCGGCCTCGATCTCCTCGTCGGTGGCGTCCGGCTTCGCGAAGCGGAGGTTGTCGGCGACGGAGGCGTGGAACAGGTACGTCTCCTGGGAGACGACGCCCACCGCTCGGGCCAGGGTGTCGAAGTCCAGGTCGCGCACGTCGACGCCGTCGAGCGTGACGCGGCCGTCGGTGACGTCGTACAGCCGGGGCACGAGGTAGCTCAGGGTCGACTTGCCGGAGCCGGTGGGGCCGACGACGGCCAGGCTGCCCCCGGCGGGGACGGTCAGGTCGATGCCGTCGAGGGTGGCGCGGCCCTCGCCCTCGGGGTCGTACCGGAACACGACCTTCTCGAAGGAGACCTCGCCCCGGACCTCGGGGAGCCGGACGGGCTCGGCGGGCTCGGTGATGTCCACGGGCAGGTCGAGGTACTCGAAGATGCGCTGGAAGAGCGCGAGGGAGGTCTGCATCTGCACCCCGGTGGAGAGCAGGCTGACGGCGGGGCGGAAGAGGCCCTGCTGGAGCGAGACGAAGGCGACGAGCGTGCCGAGCGAGATCGTGGTGCCGCCCGAGCCGAGGGCGATGCCGGCGGCCCAGTAGATCAGGGCGGGCATGGCGGCCATGACGATGCCGATGGTGGACATCCGCCACCGCCCGGCCATGGAGGAGCGCACTTCGAGGTCGACGAGCCGCTCGGACTCCTCGGCGAAGGACTTGGTCAGCGAGTCGGCGCGGCCCATGGTGCGGCCGAGCAGGATGCCGCTGACCGAGAGGGACTCGGTGACGGTCGCGGCCATGGCCGCCATCTGCTTCTGGCGCTGGGTGGTGATCCGCTTGCGCTCGCGGCCCACGCGCCGGCTGATCCAGACGAAGACCGGCAGCAGGAGCAGCGAGACGAGGGTGAGGCGCCAGTCGAGGGCGAGCATGGCGACGACGGTCGCGACGACGGCGGTGAGGTTGGAGACGAGGGAGGTGGCCGTGGAGGTCACCGTCGCCTGCATGCCGCCGATGTCGTTGGCGATGCGGGACTGGACCTCGCCGGTGCGGGTCCGGGTGAAGAAGGCCAGCGGCATCCGCTGGAGCTGCTCGTACACCCCGGTGCGCAGGTCGTGCATGACGCGCTGGCCGACGGTGGTGGAGATCAGGGTCTGGAGCACGCCGAAGACGCTGGTCAGGACGGCGGTGGCGATCATGCCGAGGGCGAGCAGGGTGAGCAGCCCGGTGCGGCCCTGGGGGATCGCGGTGTCCAGGATCTCCTTGAGCAGGAAGGGCGAGGCGACCGAGACGAGCGAGGCGGCGCCGACCAGGAGGCCGACGAGCACGAGGCGCGCGCGGTAGGGGCGGAAGAGGCCGAGGATGCGCCGCAGCTGCGCGGGCTCCTTGGGCCGGTCGGAGTCGCGGGGCGGGGGCGTCCAGTCGGACTGGTCGTGGGGGCGCATGGGCTCCTTCGAGGGTGCGGTGATGTCGATGAGAGCATAGGTCATTGTTACCTATGCTCACAATGAACATGGTCCTGATATTGTTCCCGCATGACCACCTCCGCCGTCCCGACCGGATTCGACCGTTCGGGGGAACCCGACGCCGACGGCCTCCTCGCCGAGCAGCTCCTCCGGCTCACCCGGCGGCTGCACCGCATCCAGAAGCGCCACCTCGAACCGGTCGGCATCACCCCCGCCCAGTCCCGGCTGCTGCGGACGGTCGCCCACTTCGGCGAACCGCCCCGGATGGCCGACCTCGCGGCCCGCCTGGAAGTCGTCCCGCGTGCGGTGACCAGTCTCGTCGACGGACTCGAGGCGGTCGGCCGGGTCCGCCGGGTGCCCGACCCGAAGAACCGCCGGGTGGTCCGGATCGAGCTCACCGACGAGGGGCGCGCCACGCTGCGTGAGCTGCGCAGCGCGCGCCGGGCGGCCGCAGAGGACATCCTTGCTCCATTGACCGTCGAACAGCGCGAGGAACTCGGAGGTCTGCTGTCCGCCCTGGTCGACCCGGGTCCGGAGGGCGGCTGCTGACCCCCGGGGGTGGCCTGCCGCACCGGCAGGGGCACTCCCCGGGACCCGGGGGCGCGCCGAAGGGGAGCCGTCACATGCCGCTGCTTGAGCCGAACCCGCGGGCCCTGCGCCCCGGGACGAAGCGGACCCCGGCCCCGGACCGCGTGCCGGAGCTCCAGGCCCGGGGCACGCCGAGGCGGCTGCGCGAGGAGCTGACCGAGCTGCTGGGCCCGGAGAAGGTCCTGTCGAAGATCTCCGACCTGGTGCGTTACGCCTCGGACGCCAGCCCGTACCGCTTCGTCCCGCAGGCCGTGGTGGTCGCGGAGGACATCGACGACATCTCCGCGGTCCTGTCGTACGCGCACGGCAAGGGCCGCGAGGTCGTCTTCCGGGCGGCGGGAACCAGCCTCAACGGTCAGGCGCAGGGCGAGGACATCCTCGTCGACGTGCGCCGCCACTGGGTGGGCGTCGAGGTCCTGGACGGCGGTGCGCGCGCCCGGATCCGTCCCGGCACCACCGTCGTACGGGCCAATGCCGCGCTCGCCCCGCACGGGCGGGTCCTCGGGCCCGACCCGGCGAGCGCCATCGCCTGCACGATCGGCGGGGTCGTCGCCAACAACGCCTCGGGGATGACCGCGGGGACCACCCGGAACTCGTACCGGACCGTCTCCTCGCTCACCGTGGTGCTGCCGAGCGGGACCGTGGTCGACACGGCCGACCCGGACGCCGACGAGGAGCTGGCGCGCGCCGAGCCCCGGCTGTGCGCGGAGCTGACGGCGCTCAGGGCGGAGATCGAGGCGGATGCCGAGCTGACCGCCCGGATCCGGGCCAAGTACGCCATCAAGAACACCAACGGCTACCGGCTCGACGCCTTCCTCGACGGCACGACGCCGGTCGAGATCCTGCGCGGCCTCATGGTCGGCTCCGAGGGCACCTTCGGCTTCATCTCCGAGGTCGTCTTCGACACCCTGCCGCTGGACCGGGAGGTGTCCACCGCGCTGCTCTTCTTCCCTTCCCTGCCGGCGGCGGCGGAGGCCGTCCCCCTGTTCAACGAGGCCGGGGCGCTCGCCGTGGAGCTGATGGACGGCAACACGCTGCGCGCCTCGGTGAGCGTCGCGGGCGTGCCGGCGGACTGGGCGGAGCTGCCCAAGGAGACGGCGGCGCTCCTGGTCGAGTTCCGGGCGCCGGACGCGTCGGCGCGCGAGGCGTACGAGGCGAGGGCGCGGGAGGTCCTCGCCCGCCTCGACCTGGTGGCCCCGGTGCCCTCCGTGGAGAACGCGTTCACCCGTGACCCGGGGAGGATCTCCGGGTACTGGAAGGCCCGCAAGGCGTTCGTGACGGCGGTCGGCGGTTCGCGGCCCTCCGGGACGACCCTGATCACCGAGGACTTCGCGGTGCCGCCGGCCCGCCTCGCGGAGGCCTGCGCGACCCTGCTCGAACTCCAGGCGCGGCACGGATTCGACGCGGCCGTGGCCGGTCACGCGGCACACGGCAACCTCCACTTCCTGCTGGCCTTCGACGCGGCCGACCCCTCCGACGTCGAGCGGTACGCGGCGTTCATGGACGAGTTCTGCAAGGTGACGGTGGAGCGCTTCGACGGCTCGCTGAAGGCGGAGCACGCCACCGGGCGCAACATCGCGCCCTTCCTGGAGCTGGAGTGGGGCACGAAGGCCACCGAGCTGATGTGGCGGGTCAAGGAGGCGATCGACCCCGCCGGGGTGCTCGCCCCGAGGATCGTCCTGGACCGTGACCCGCAGGCCCACCTGCGCGGCCTGAAGACGATCCCGACGGTGGAGCCGATCGCCGATCCCTGCATCGAGTGCGGCTTCTGCGAACCGACCTGTCCCAGCGGCGACCTGACGACCACTCCGCGCCAGCGGATCGTGCTGCGCCGGGAGATGATGCGCCAGCCGGACGGCTCCCCCGTCGAGGCGCGCCTCCTGGAGTCGTACGGCTACGACGCCGTCGACACCTGCGCCGGGGACTCCACCTGCGGGCTGGCCTGCCCGGTCGGGATCGACACCGGGGCGCTGATGAAGGACTTCCGGCACCGGCGGCACTCCCCGCGCGAGGAGCGGATCGCCGCCCTGGCCGCGAGGAACTTCCGCGCGGTGGAGGCCTCCGCGCGCCTCGCGGTCGCCGCCGCCGACCGTATCGGCGACCGGGTCCTGGAGTCGGTGACGGGCCTCGCCCGCAGGGCCGTCCGCCCCGACCTCGTACCGGAGTGGCTGCCGGAGATCCCCGGCGCCGCGGCGCGGCGGCTGCCCCGCACGCACCGGCCCGCGGCCGCCGCCGTCTACTACCCGGCCTGTGTGAACCGCATCTTCGGGAACCCGGAGGGCGAGCCGGGCCCGTCGCTGCCCGAGGCGGTGGTCGCGGTGTCGGCGCGGGCCGGGCGGCCGGTGTGGATCCCCGAGGACGTGGCCGGAACCTGCTGCGCGACGATCTGGCACTCCAAGGGGTACGAGCGGGGCAACGAGGTGATGGCCAACCGGATCGTCGAGGCGGCCTGGGGCTGGACGGCCGGCGGCAGGCTGCCGCTGGTGGTGGACGCCTCCTCGTGCACGCTCGGCATCGCGCACGAGGTGGTGCCGTACCTCACCCCGGACAACCGGGAGCTGCACGCCGAGCTGACGGTGCTGGACTCGCTGGTGTGGGCGGCGGACGAGCTGCTGCCCCGGCTCGACGTGCGCCGCCGGGTCGGGTCCGCCGTGGTCCACCCGACCTGCTCGATGCGGCACCTGGGCGACGAGGACCGGCTGACCGAGCTGGCCGGGGCCTGCGCGGAGGAGGTCGTCGTCCCCGTCGACGCCGGCTGCTGCGCCTTCGCCGGCGACCGGGGGATGCTGCACCCGGAGCTGACGGAGTCGGCGACCGCCCGGGAGGCGGCCGAGGTCACCTCCCGGCCCTTCGACGCGCATCTCTCGGCCAACCGGATGTGCGAGATCGGGATGGACCGGGCGACCGGCCGTACGTACGGATCGGTGCTGCTGGCACTGGAACGCGCGACGCGCCCCTGACCGTACGTCAGTACGCCACGGGCTGACCGTCCGTCACCCACCCCAGAACGAAGGGCTTCTCACCCCGGCCGGTGAGGAGCCCTTCGCCTGTTCGGGTGACGCTGGGTGTTCGCTACGGCTCGACGCGAGATCCGGAACAGTAAAGTCCAACTACCCGTCGCGAGAGTCCTGTCGGCGCCCTTGCGCGCCGTCGGACACCAGGGCCAGGGTCCTGTGCGGGATTCATGAAACAGCCGTGCACACCGTCCGGGAGGTTCCATGAACGAGCAGCATCCGCACGTCCCGAGCCGCCGCGGGGTTCTCAGGAGCACCGCCGCGGCCGGCACCGGCCTCGGCATCGGCGCCCTCGGCGGCCTCGACGCGCAGGCCGCCACCGCGGCCGCGCCGGTGGCGTCACCGGCGACCGCCGCCGGATCCGCCACCGTCCCCCGGCGCCGCGGCGCCACCATGGCCGGGGTCCCCTTCGAGGGCCGTTCGACCGTCCGCGTCGGGCTGATCGGTCTCGGCAACCGGGGCAACGGCATGATCGGCCTCTATCTCGCGCTCCCGTGGGTGCGGGTGGTCGCCGTCTGCGACCCGGTCCGCGAGAAGGCCGAGCGGGCCGCCGCGAAGGTCGTCGCCGCAGGGCAGCCCGCGCCCGCCGTCTACACCCACGGCGAGCAGGACTACGAGAACCTGTGCGCCCGCTCCGACATCGACTTCGTCCATGTGGCCACGCCCTGGGACAGCCACTTCGCCGTCGCACGGGCCGCGATGCTGAACGGCAAGCACGTCGGCGTGGAGTGTCCGGTCGCGATGCGGCTGGACGAGCTGTGGGAGCTGGTGGACCTCTCGGAGCAGACCCGCCGCCACTGCATGCAGCTGGAGAACTGCTGCTACGGCCGGAACGAACTGCGGGTGCTGCGGATGGCGCACGCCGGCAAGTTCGGCCGGCTGCTGCACGGGGCGGGGGCGTACAACCACGACCTGCGGGGGCTGATGTTCTCCCCCACGTACTACGAGGGTCCGTGGCGCCGCCTCTGGCACACCCGGCTGCGCGGGGACCTCTACCCCAACCACGGCTTCGGGCCGGTCGCCAACTACATGGACGTCAACCGGGGCGACCGGGTGGTGAGCATCAGCAGCTTCGGCACCCCGGCGCTCGGTCTCGCCGAGTACCGGGCGGAGCACATGCCGCCCGGCGACCCGAGCTGGAAGGAGACCTACATCGAGAGCGACCGGACGATCAGTCTGGTCCAGACGGCCATGGGCCGGGTGATCCGCCTGGAGCACGACGTCTCCACCCCGCACCCGTACAGCAGGATCAACAGCCTGGGCGGTACGCGGGGCGTGTTCGAGGACTATCCCGAACGGATCTACATCGAGCCGGACCACCGGGACGACCAGTGGGGCGACTTCTCGGCGTACGCCGACGAGTTCGACCACTGGCTGTGGAAGGACCACGCCAACCCGCCGGGCGGCCACGGCGGCATGGACTACATCATGGTCTACCGCCTGATGCAGTGCGTGCGGCTGGGCCTCGTACCGGACTTCGACGTGTACGACGCCGCCACCTGGACGGCCCCGGTGCCGCTGAGCCACGCCTCGATCAAGGCGAACGGCGCGCCGCAGGAGATCCCCGACTTCACGCGCGGCGAGTGGCGCGGGGCCCGCGCGGGGATGGACTCGGCGCGGCCCGCCTGAGGCGTCCGGTGCCCGGCCCCCCTCGGCGGGGGCCGGGCACCGTCGTGTTCAGCAGCGCCGCAGGTCCTCGGTGAGCGTCCCCTGGACGGTCGTCAGGCTCCGGTCGTAGCAGCCCGCCGAGCCGTACAGCCGGTAGCGCTCGGTGGTGGTGCCGACCGCGTGCCGCTGGTCGCGCGGTACGCCCGTGGTGTACGTCGCGTCTCCGGTGTACGTGTCGTCGAGCCGCGACCAGGAGAGGCGTCGCCCGTCGCGTACGACGGTGGTGTCGGCGCGGTCCCCGAGGGTGAGGACCGTCCGCAGCCGGTCACCGGCGCCGATCGTCGTCTCGCCGTCCATCGTGTACGTCCGGTCGGTGCGGGTGACGGTCCGGCCGGAGGTGACGCTCTCCCGGTCGGTCCAGCGCGCGGTGAAGGCGTCCGGGTTCTCGTCCGGGCCCCAGCGGTGGACGGAGTCACCGGTGACGGTCCGGCTCACGGTGGTGTCGACCCGGCCGTGGGAGGTGTTCAGGTGACCGGCGACGGTGAGCCGGTGGCTCGCCTCCGTGTCGACGCGGTGCGGGGAACCCGCCGTGTAGACGGAGGAGTTGACCGGGGTGCTCTCCTCGTGGCGGTCCAGACCGCCGGTGACGACCTCGCTGCCCTCGTCCTGCCAGAGCAGCACGTTGGTCGGGGTGGACCAGCCGGCGAGGTCCGCCGGGACCCCGGCGACGGCGACCTCCACGCGGTGGGCCTTCCCGTCGTTGAGGAGGGCGGCGAAGGGGGTGAGGTCGTAGACGATCGGCTGGACGTCGAGGGCGCGCGGCGCGGGGGTGACGTACCAGAGGAAGGGGTTGGACCAGCCGCCGGTCCAGACCGTGGGGAAGGGGGCGGCGATGCCGGCGAGGCGTCCGTCGACGGAGACCCGGACCTCCCGGTGCGGTCCGTCGGTCGCCCGGCAGGAGTAGGGGGCGGCGTCGGGGACGGAGAGGTACCAGTACTCCTCGCAGCCGCCGCCGGAGCCGGTGGCGTACACCTCGGCGAGGACGCGTTCGGTGTTGCGCGGGGTGGTGAGGGTGGAGCCGGTGAGCGGGACCACCCGGTCGGGGGTGCCGGCGGCGGGCTTCACCCGGCCCTGGGCGGTGTGGAAGGTGAGCGTGACGCGGACGTCGATGACACCCGTGTAGGTCTCGTTCACGACATTGCCGATGAGCATCTCGACCGCCCCGGGGCGGCTGAGGGTGTCGCGGTAGCGGGTGACGTCCTTCTCGACGGACCAGGCGATGCCGTCGGGCGAGGGCTGGGGCGTGGAGGTGCGGAGGATCTCCACGCCGCCGACGGAGAGGTGGCCGAGCCGGTCGTACTGGCGGCCCTTCACCTTGCCTTCCAGACGCAGGACGACCTTGTTCCAGCGGGTGCCGCACTCCTTCGGCGGGGTGTAACTCCCCTGGTAGGGGGTGAAGTCGCGGAACTGGGCGGCGGCGAGGGTGACCTCGCAGCTGCGGGTTCCGGGAGTGTCGACGGGCGGGGCGGCGGTGACCGGGTCGTGCCAGTCGCTGGTGAACTCGGCGGGGGGCGTCGGGCCGTTCGGGCCCTCGGCGGCGGCCGGGTGCGCGGTGAGCAGGGCCCCGGCGGCCAGGACCAGGCCGCCGAACATGCTCATGATCTTGAGTGATCTCATGGGGCGGAAGTGAAGCGCGGTCGTGCGGCGCGGTCCAGAGGACGATGAGCGGACATGGCGCGATCTGTTCCCTCTTGGGGAAAATCGATTGCCGCTCCCCGGCGAGAAAGCGAACCTTGCACGGTTTCCACACCGCCGTCGCACACCCCCGGCGCGCGTTCCCCCAGACGAGACCCGGAGACCCTGGGACGCCATGCAGATTCGAGATCTTCCCTATGCCGACCCAGGGGTCCCCGATGTCCGTTCGGGCACCCGGTTCCTCGTCTGGCTCGGCCGTCAGCAGCTCGGCGGGCAGGTGAAGTCCCTGCTCTGGGGGCTGCTGCACCATCTGGGCATCGCCGGGCTTCCGCTCGGCATCGGCATCGCCGTGCAGGCCGTCGTCGACCGCGACGGCGGACGGCTCGCGCTCGCCGGGGTGCTGCTCGTGGCCCTCGGGGCCGCGATCTCCGTCGGTGACGTGATGCTGCACCGCACGGCCGTCACCAACTGGATCACGGCCGCCGCCCGGGTGCAGCAGCTCCTCTCCCGCAAGACCGCCGAACTGGGCTCCGTGCTGACCCGGCGGGTCGCGGCGGGCGAGGTGGTGGCCGTCTCCACCGGCGACGTCGAGAAGATCGGGTGGTTCGTCGAGGCCCTCTCCCGCTTCGCCGCGGCCGCCGTCGTCCTGGTGGTCGTCTGCGTGGGCCTCGTCGTCTACCAGCCCGCCCTGGGGATCCTGGTCGCCGTCGGCCTCCCGGTCCTCGCGCTGGCCGTGCTGCCGCTGCTCCCCCGCGCGACCCGCCGGGCGGACCTCCAGCGCGAGAAGGCGGGCCGGGCCACCGAGCTGGCCTCCGACACCGTCGCCGGGCTCCGGGTGCTGCGCGGCATCGGCGGCGAGGAGCTGTTCCTCGGCCGCTACCGCGCCGCCTCCCAGGAGGTCCGAGAGGCGGCCGTGCACAGCGCCCGGATGTGGGCGCTGATCGCCGCCGTCCAGGTCGTGCTGCCGGGCCTGCTGATGATCGGCGTCGTGGCGTACGGGACCCGGCTCGCGCTCGACGGGCGGATCGGGGTCGGCGAGCTGGTCACGGTCTACAGCGCCGTGGCCCTCACCCATCACGCCCTGCGCAACTTCGAGGAGATCGCGATGGCGTACTCCTTCTCGCGGCCCTCCGCGAAGCGGGCCGCCCGGGTCCTCGCCCTCAGCCGCACCGGCACGACCACGGCCGGGGACGGGGAGCGGAAGGCGACCGGCGACCTGTACGACCCGCTGACCGGGCTGCGCGCCCCGGCCGGCCTCCTCACGGCCGTGGTCTGCGGCGACCCGGACGTGGCCGGAAGGCTCGCGGACCGGCTCGGCGGCCACCCCGCCGAACCGGACGCCGACCACACCTCGGTGCTCCTCGGCGGGGTGCCGCTCGACGAACTCCCGCTGGCGGACGCCCGTACCGTCGTCCTCGTCCAGGACAAGGACCCGGTGCTGCTCTCGGGCACCCTGCGCGAACTGCTCGACGTGCCCGCCTCGGGCGCCGTCCCCGCCGAGGCGGCGCTCACCGCCGCCCGATGCGAGGACGTCCTCGACGCACTCGCCCAGGCCTCCGTCGACACCGACGGGGACCCGATGCGCACCCGCATCACCGAACGCGGCCGGTCGCTCTCCGGCGGCCAGCGCCAGCGGCTGGCGCTCGCCCGCTCGCTGGTGGCCGACCCGGAGGTGCTCGTCCTGGACGAGCCCACCTCGGCGGTCGACGCGCACACCGAGGCCGCCGTCGCCACCGGCATCAGGGAGCTGCGCAGGACGAGGACCACGGTGGTCCTCGCCTCCTCGCCGCTGCTCCTGGACCGCGCCGACCGGGTCGTCCTGGTGCACGAGGGGCAGGCGGTCGCCGTCGGCACCCACCGCGCCCTGCTCGCCTCCGAGCCCCGCTACCGCGCCGTCGTCACCCGCGAGACCGAGGAGGAGCTCGCCACCGCGTCCCGCGGCGCGGGCGAACTCGAAGCACTGGAAGGGGAATCGGCATGATCGGCCTGGCGCCTCCGGAGTACGACCCGGCGGCCCCGAAGACGGCGACGACGCTGCCCGTCGCCAGGACCGCCACCGTCCGCGGCTACGTCCGCGAGCTGCTGCGCCGGCACCGCCGGGCGTTCGCGCTGCTCATCGGGGTGAACGCGGTCGCCGTGATCGCCTCGATGGCCGGCCCGTACCTGCTGGGCTCGGTGGTGGACGGCCTCGCGGACGGGGCGCGTGACCTCCATCTGGAGCGCACGGTCGGACTGTTCGCGGTCGCCCTGCTCGTCCAGACCGTGTTCGTGCGCCTGGTCCGGCTGCGCGGCGCGATGCTCGGCGAGGAGATGCTCGCGGACCTCCGCGAGGACTTCCTCGTCCGCGCGGTCGGGCTGCCGCCGGGCGTGCTCGAACGGGCCGGGACGGGCGATCTGCTCTCCCGGATCACCACGGACGTCGACCGGCTCGCCAACGCGATGCGCGAGGCCGTGCCGCAGCTGGCCATCGGCGTCGTCTGGGCGGGGCTGCTGCTCGGCGGCCTCGCGGTGACGGCCCCGCCGCTGGCACTGGCCGCGCTGCTCGCCGCGCCGCTGCTGATCGTGGGCGCCCGGTGGTACTTCAAGCGGGCGCCGTCCGCCTACCGCGCGGAGTCCGCGGGGTACGCGGCGGTGGCCGCCGCCCTCGCCGAGACGGTCGACGCGGGCCGCACGGTCGAGAGCCACCGCCTCGGCGCCCGCCGGATCGCGCTGTCGGAGCGCCGGATCTCCGAATGGGTGGCGTGGGAGAGGTACACGCTCTTCCTGCGCTCGGTGCTCTTCCCCGTCGTCAACCTCACCCATACGACGGTGCTGTGCGCGGTGGTGCTGCTCGGCGGGGTGTTCGTGCTCCAGGGCTGGATCGACGTGGGGCAGCTGACCACGGGCGCGCTGCTCTCGCAGATGCTGGTGGAGCCGATCGGGATCGTGCTGCGCTGGTACGACGAGCTCCAGGTCGCCCAGGTGTCGCTGGCCCGGCTGGTCGGCGTCCGGGACATCGAGCCGGAGGCGGGCGACGCGGAGGTGCGGCCGGAGGGCCGGGCGGTCCGCGCGGACGAGGTCCGGTTCGGCTACCGCGAGGGCGCCGACGTGCTGCACGAGGTGTCCCTGACGGTCGCGCCGGGCACCAGGATCGCCCTGGTCGGCCCGTCCGGCGCGGGCAAGTCCACGCTCGGCCGGCTGCTCGCCGGGATCTACGCCCCGAGGACGGGCTCGGTCACCCTCGGCGCCGCCGAACTGGCCCGGATGCCCGCCGAGCGGGTCCGCGAGCACGTGGCCCTGGTCAACCAGGAGCACCACGTCTTCGTGGGCACGCTCCGCGACAACCTCCTCCTGGCCAGGGCCGGCGCCACCGACACCGATCTGTGGGCCGCGCTCACCGCGGTGGACGCGGAGGTCTGGGCCCGGGGCCTCGACGAGGGCCTGGACACCGAGGTCGGCTCGGGCGGCCGGTCGCTGACCCCGGCGCAGGCCCAGCAGATCGCGCTGGCCCGGCTGGTCCTGGCGGACCCGCACACCCTGGTCCTCGACGAGGCGACCTCGCTGCTCGACCCGCGCGCGGCCCGGCACCTGGAGCGCTCGCTGGGCCGGGTCCTGGACGGGCGCACGGTCGTGGCCATCGCGCACCGGCTGCACACCGCGCACGACGCCGATCTGATCGCGGTGGTCGAGGCGGGCCGGATCAGCGAGCTGGGCACCCACCACGAGCTGGTCGCGGCGGACGGGGCGTACGCGGCGCTGTGGCGGTCCTGGCACGGCTGACGTACGGGGGCGTACGAGGCCCCGCGAGGGCGTACGAGGAGGGGGCCCGCACCGGATGTCCGGCGCGGGCCCCCCTCTGTGTCGGACAGGCTAGAAGACCCCGAGCGCCGAGGCCCCGCCCACCCCGCCGAGGAGCATGAACACGGGCATCAGGACCTTCAGCTCGACCCAACTGCCGGCCCGGAAGCGCATGCCCTTCGGCGGGCCGATCGGGTACCAGCGCTTGCGGCCGACCGGGATGGGCCACAGGATCGGGCAGCCGGAGACCGTCAGGGCGTCGCCGATGTCGTGCACGAGGGCGCCGAGCACGATCGGGAGGCCCAGCCACAGGTATTCCTGGCCGGGTCCCGTGAAGAACCAGTCGGAGCCGTTGCCGGGCTTGTCGAGGACGCCCGCGAGGATCCAGGCGCTGGTGGCGCCGAGCAGCCAGACCAGCACGTCGCTGGACATCCTCGCGGCCCGCCACAGCAGGCCTTCCACGGCCAGGACCAGGTGGACGAAGAGGATCGCGAGGACCGCCCAGCGCCCGCCGGTGACGGCCGCGACGGAGGCGCCGCCGCCGATCAGGACCGCCCAGAGCCAGGTGTGGGTGAGGGTCCGGTGGCCGCCGGACCTGCGGGGATCGGCCGAGGAGCGGGTCGCCTTGTAGACGGCGTACGACAGCTTGTCGACGATCTCGCAGAGGCCCTTGGAGACCGGCCCGAAGGCGCGCGAGATGGTCGCCGACTTGTGGTCCAGGTCCGGGGCGAGGGCGGCGCCCGCGCAGATGAGCGCGCCGACGACGAGAACCGGCCAGGGCATCGGGTGGTCGAAGGCGGCCGCGGCCGCTCCGACACCCAGCCAGGCCGCCGCTCCGGACAGCGAATGCGCCGGTCCCATCATGGTTGGCCCGCCCCGTTTCTCCCGTGCCGGCGCTCAGTTGACGACCGGTCGACGGACGAGCCTATCGTTCGTGATCTTCGATCCGGTGGCCGGTTCCCTCATCCGAGCGGAATGCGGGCAAGATGGGGGCGTGACCCTTATCGATCAGCTGCCGCCGACCGCCGACCCCGACGCCCTCTTCGAGGCCTTCTCCTCCTGGGCCGAGGACCGGGGCATCACGCTCTACCCGGCCCAGGAAGAGGCGCTGATCGAGGTCGTCTCCGGGGCCAACGTGATCCTTTCCACGCCCACCGGATCGGGAAAGTCGCTGGTCGCGGCGGGTGCGCACTTCACCGCGCTCGCGAATGACCAGGTGACCTTCTACACCGCGCCGATCAAGGCGCTGGTGTCGGAGAAGTTCTTCGACCTGTGCAAGCTCTTCGGCACCGAGAACGTCGGGATGCTGACCGGCGACGCCTCCGTGAACGCGGACGCCCCGGTGATCTGCTGCACGGCGGAGGTGCTGGCCTCCATCGCGCTGCGGGACGGCAAGTACGCCGACATCGGCCAGGTCGTCATGGACGAGTTCCACTTCTACGCCGAGCAGGACCGCGGCTGGGCGTGGCAGATCCCGATCCTGGAACTCCCCCAGGCACAGTTCATCCTCATGTCGGCGACGCTCGGCGACGTGTCGATGTTCGAGAAGGACCTGACCCGGCGCACGGGCAAGCCGACCTCGGTCGTCCGCTCGGCGACCCGGCCGGTGCCCCTCTCGTACGAGTACGAGCTGACGCCGATCACGGAGACGCTGACCGAGCTCCTGGAGACCAAGCAGGCGCCGGTCTACATCGTGCACTTCACGCAGGCGCAGGCGGTCGAGCGCGCACAGTCGCTGATGAGCATCAACATGTGCACGCGCGAGGAGAAGGACAAGATCGCCGAGCTGATCGGCAACTTCCGCTTCACCACCAAGTTCGGGCAGAACCTCTCGCGTTACGTCCGCCACGGCATCGGCGTGCACCACGCGGGCATGCTGCCGAAGTACCGGCGGCTCGTCGAGAAGCTGGCGCAGGCGGGCCTGCTGAAGGTGATCTGCGGGACGGACACGCTCGGCGTCGGCGTGAACGTGCCGATCCGCACGGTGCTCTTCACCGCCCTGACGAAGTACGACGGCAACCGGGTGCGCACCCTGCGGGCCCGTGAGTTCCACCAGATCGCGGGCCGGGCGGGCCGGGCGGGCTTCGACACCGCCGGCTACGTCGTGGCGCAGGCCCCCGAGCACGTCATCGAGAACGAGAAGGCGCTCGCCAAGGCCGGCGACGACCCGAAGAAGCGCCGCAAGGTGGTCCGCAAGAAGGCCCCCGAGGGCTTCGTCGCCTGGAGCGACACCACCTTCGAGAAGCTGATCGCCGCCGAGCCCGAGCCGCTGACCTCCCGCTTCAAGGTCACCAACATCATGCTGCTCTCGGTGATCGCGCGGCCGGGCAACGCCTTCGAGGCGATGCGCAAGCTCCTGGAGGACAACCACGAGCCGCGCAAGGCCCAGCTGCGGCACATCCGCCGGGCCATCGCGATCTACCGCTCGCTGCTCGACGGCGGTGTGGTGGAGCAGCTGGACACCCCGGACGCCGAGGGCCGCACGATCCGGCTGACGGTCGACCTCCAGCAGGACTTCGCGCTGAACCAGCCGCTGTCGACGTTCGCGCTGGCCGCCTTCGACCTGCTGGACCCGGAGTCCCCCTCGTACGCCCTGGACATGGTGTCCGTGGTCGAGTCGACGCTCGACGACCCGCGCCAGATCCTCGCCGCGATGCAGAACAAGGCGCGCGGCGAGGCCGTCGGGCAGATGAAGGCGGACGGCGTCGAGTACGAGGAGCGGATGGAGCGGCTCCAGGACATCTCGTACCCGAAGCCGCTGGAGGAGCTGCTCTGGCACGCCTACAACGTCTACCGGAAGTCGCACCCGTGGGTCGGTGACCACCCGGTGTCGCCGAAGTCGATCATCCGCGACATGTACGAACGGGCTCTGACCTTCACCGAGTTCACCTCCTGGTACGAACTCTCGCGGACCGAGGGCATCGTCCTGCGGTACCTCGCGAGCGCGTACAAGGCGCTCGACCACACCATCCCCGACGACCTGAAGACCGAGGACCTGGAGGACCTGATCGCCTGGCTGGGCGAGATGGTGCGCCAGGTGGACTCCTCGCTGCTCGACGAGTGGGAGCAGCTGGCCAACCCGGAGGTGCAGACCGCCGAGGAGGCCCAGGAGAAGGCCGACCAGGTCAAGCCGGTGACGGCCAACGCCCGCGCCTTCCGGGTCCTGGTGCGCAACGCGATGTTCCGCCGGGTGGAGCTGGCCGCGCTCGACAACCTGTCCGCGCTGGGCGAGCTGGACGGCGAGGCCGGCTGGGACGCCGACGCGTGGGGCGAGGCGATGGACGCGTACTGGGACGAGTACGACGACCTCGGTACGGGGCCGGACGCGCGCGGCCCGAAGCTGCTGAACATCGAGGAGGACGCGGCGCACGGGCTGTGGCGCGTCCGGCAGACCTTCGCCGACCCGAACGGCGACCATGACTGGGGCATCAGCGCGGAGGTGGATCTGGCGGCCTCCGACGAGGAGGGCCGCGCGGTCCTCCGCGTGACGGCCGTCGGACAGCTGTAGAGGAGTACGCGTCGTGACCAATCCCGCCGAGAGCCTGGTCGCCCTGCTCGACCTGGAGCGGATCGAGGTCGACATCTTCCGCGGGCGCAGCCCGCAGGAGTCGCTGCAGAGGGTCTTCGGCGGGCAGGTCGCCGGGCAGGCCCTGGTGGCGGCCGGCCGCACCACGGACGGCGACCGGCCGGTGCACTCGCTGCACGCCTATTTCCTGCGGCCGGGGCGGCCGGGGGTGCCGATCGTGTACCAGGTGGAGCGGGTGCGGGACGGGCGCTCGTTCACGACCCGCCGGGTCACGGCCGTGCAGGAGGGCCGGACGATCTTCAACCTGACGGCCTCCTTCCACCTGCCGGAGGAGGGTGCCTTCGAGCACCAGCTGCCGCCGCGGCACATGACGGAACCGGAGAGCCTGCCGAGGCTCGCGGACGAGATCCGCGACCACCTGGGCGCGCTGCCGGAGGCGCTGGAGCGGATGGCCCGCCGGCAGCCCTTCGACATCAGGTACGTGGAGCGGCTGCGCTGGAGCAAGGACGAGGTCGGGGGCGCGGACCCGCGCTCGGCGGTGTGGATGCGGGCCGTGGGGCCGCTGGGCGACGACCCGCTGGTCCACACCTGCGCCCTGACGTACGCCTCGGACATGACGCTGCTCGACGCGGTCCGCATCCCCGTCGAGCCGCTGTGGGGCCCGCGTGGTTTCGACATGGCGTCGCTGGACCACGCGATGTGGTTCCACCGGCCGTTCCGGGCCGACGAGTGGTTCCTCTACGACCAGGAGTCCCCGATCGCCACGGGCGGCCGGGGACTCGCGCGGGGCCGGATCTACGACCGTGAGGGCCGGCTGCTCGTGTCGGTGGTCCAGGAGGGCCTGTTCCGCAAGCTGTGAGCGGCGCCGGGGGCGGTCACTCGTACTCGGTGCCGCCCTTGCGGGTCAGATAGGCCGGGCTGACCGCCTTCGCGATGGCCCGGCCGCCGAGGACGGGGCTGTGGCGCTCGGTGGCGGCCCGGACGACGACCCCCTCCCGCAGGTGCGTCGCGCGGCCGGAGACGGTCTCCCGGCCGTCGGCGTGCGCGAGGACGGTGTCCAGGTCGTACGGGCCCGCGTACAGCCTCGGGACGAGCGGGACCTCGCCCGGCTCCAGGACCTCGGCCGGGTCCAGCCAGCGCACCTGGCCGTCGATCTCGGCGGAGACGTCGAACAGCGCGTACCCGACGGTCTCGGAGCGGGCGTCGGCGCCGTACGCGAGGTCCTGCACCCCGGAGCCGTACACCTCGCCGAAGAGGCCGACCCGGCGGGCGCCGAGCCGTCGCGCCAGCCGCTCGGCGACGGCGGCCAGGCCGTGGCCGCGGACCGCCCGCCAGTACAGGTTGCGCGGGTCCTCCCGGAGGGCGAGGCCCTTGGCGCCGAAGCCCTTGGACGTGACCTGGACGCGGCCCTCCTCGGCGAGGTGGGTCAGCAGACAGGCCGTGCCGTGCAGCTTCTCCGTCAGGACGACGGGCTCGCCGGGCTCGAAGACGTCCGGGTAGCGCTGGAGGTTCTCGATGTCGACCCAGGGCAGCAGGTCGGGCGCGGCCTCCACCTCTCCGCTCATCGTCGGCGGTATCGGCGGCACCCACTTGACGATGCCGAGCGCCTCCGCGAAGTCGGTCCCCTCGGCGGCGGCCGACACCAGGTCGGTGTCCGCGAGCGCGCGGGGGCGGCACACGATGCCCTGCGACAGCTCGCCGCGCAGCCGTACCGCCTTCACCCGGTCCGCCTTCCCGCCGACGAGCCGTCCGGTCAGTCCCAGTTCCTCGATGAGCGGGGCGGGCAGCACCGCCTGCTCCGGGATGTAGACGGCGGCGTCGCCGGTCCGGTAGGCGCCCTTGGCGACGACGGCCCGGTAGAGGCCGACCTGTGCCAGTTCCAGGGCGTCGGCGTCGGGGTGGGGATGAACGGTCAGGACTTCGGCGGTGACGCGCAGGGTCGACATGTTCGGGGCTCCCGTGGCTGGGGTTTCGCTGGGCTTTCGGTCAGCGTCTGACGATCCGGTCGAGGACGGCGGCGACGCCGGACTTGACCGCCTCGCGGTGGTGGAGGGGTTCCTGGGGCAGCTCGCTCGTGGGGCGGACGCCCCGGTCGGCGAGGAGGTACAGCAGGCGCAGCGTGCGCAGGCAGTTGCTGAGGTGGGCGGGCACGGGGGTGCTGACGCGGTCGGCGCCGAAGCGGTCGGCGATCGGTTCGAGCCAGTCGACGGAGTCGCTCTCGCTCAGGTCGGTGCGGGTGAGGACCAGGGCGACGGCCCGTGCCAGGCGGTCGTCCTCCAGCTGGTCGTAGACGTGGTCGGTGGGCGCCGTCAGCCGTGCGGCGGCAAGGTCCAGCATCCGCGTCGGTGCCACCTCGGGGTGGCGGCCGAAGGTGCCGAGCAGGTCCGCGCCGTGCGCCACCGCGTGCAGCCAGCCGAGCGTCCCGTCGTGGCCGCGCAGGTCCCGTTCGGCCGGGTACCACTGCTCGAACGCGTCCACCCAGCCGGTCTCGAAGTCGCCCGCGGACACCAGCATGTCCAGCACCAGGGGCGCGAAGGTGCGGGCCTCGACCCGGGGGTCGGTGAACCGGGCCGCCATCTCGTGCCCCAGCTCCAGCCGCCGGGGCGCCGGGATGGTCCCGCGCTCGATCCAGGTCGCGAGGACGCCGTACGGCTCGCCGTCCCGGACCAGGGGATCGGGATCCGCGAGGGCGCGGGACAGCTCACGGACGAGGTCGTCCATGGGGGCGTCGGCGGGCACCGCGCAGTCGGTGGCCGCGACCTTCTTCCAGTCGATCATGGAGGGCAGCGTAGGTCGCCGTCCGTGCCGCGCGCCTGCGAATTATGTCCGGGAAGGCCGGTCGACCCGCGGGATCCTCGGAGTCACCCGCGTTCCCGGCACCCTACGAGGGCGGCTGGTCGATGCCCGGGAGGGTGTCCTGCTCCACCTCGTGGCGGCGGGTCCGGATGTCCGGGGCCGGCGGGTGCAGTTTGGCGTCGCAGGTCGGGCCGAGACCGGTGCGACGGGAACCGGCCCCGGTGAGGGGCCGGCCGCAGAGCCGGCAACGCACCGGCCGGGCCACCGCCCCGGATGCGGAATCGATCGGGATTGCCAGTGGTTCGTCTCCCATGCTGAGATCAAACCCTATTCCCCCGAGGAGCTGTGCATGAGCCTGTACGACATCCCCCTGAAGACCCTGGCCGGCGAACCGGTCTCCCTCGCCGACTACCGGGACCGCGCGGTCCTCGTCGTGAACGTCGCCTCCAAGTGCGGGCTCACCCCGCAGTACGTGGGTCTGGAGCGGCTGCAGAAGGAGTACGGCGAGCGCGGCTTCACCGTCCTCGGTGTGCCCTGCAACCAGTTCGCGGGCCAGGAGCCGGGCAGCGCCGAGGAGATCCGGACCTTCTGCTCGACGACGTACGGCGTGTCCTTCCCCCTCCTGGAGAAGACCGACGTCAACGGCGAGGACCGCCACCCGCTCTACGCGGAGCTGGTGAAGATCGCCGACGCCGACGGCGAGGCCGGTGACGTGCAGTGGAACTTCGAGAAGTTCCTGATCGGCCGCGACGGCCGGGTCACCCGTTTCCGGCCGCGCACCGAGCCCGACGCCCCCGAGGTCGTCTCCGCGATCGAGGCCCAGCTTGTCTGAGATAGGCGTCGTCGAGCGGCTGCGCGCCGCGGGCTGTGTCTTCGCCGAGGAAGAAGCGGCGATGCTGCTCGCTGCGGCGGCCGGACCCGGCGAACTCGACCTGATGGTCGAGAGGCGGGCCTCGGGCCTGCCGCTGGAACACGTCGTGGGCTGGGCCGAGTTCGCCGGGCTGCGGATCGAGGTCGACGGCGGGGTGTTCGTCCCCCGGAGGCGTACGGAGTTCCTCGTCGAGCACGCGGTGGGACTGGCCCGGCCCGGCGCCGTCTGCCTCGACCTGTGCTGCGGCTCCGGCGCCGCGGGCGCCGTGTTCCTCGACCGGATCGAGGGCGCGGAGGTGCACGCCTCGGACATCGAGCCGGCGGCGGTGGCCTGCGCCCGGCGGAACGTCGAGCCGCGCGGCGGCCGGGTGTACGGGGGCGACCTGTTCGACCCGCTGCCCGCGGACCTGCGGGGCCGGGTCGAGGTGCTCGTCGCCAACGTGCCGTACGTACCGACCGAGGAGGTCGGACTGCTGCCGCCCGAGGCGCGCGAGCACGAGCCGCTGGTCGCCCTGGACGGCGGCCCGGACGGGCTCGACGTGCTGCGCCGGGTGGCGGCGGAGGCGCCGCGCTGGCTGGCGCCCGGCGGGCATCTGCTGGTCGAGACGAGCGAGCGGCAGACCGGCCCGGCGCTGGAGGCGGTCTCCGCGTCCGGCCTGGAGGCCCGGATCGTGAGCTGCGAGGAGATGTACGCGACCGTCCTCGTCGCCACCTGGAAGGGGTGACGGACAGCTCGGTCCCGTCACCCCTTCCGGATGCCCGGCGGCGGCCCGGGGGCGGCTCAGCGGCCGAAGGTGTCGATGTTCTCGATGAGCCAGCGCCCGTCGCGGAGCACGACGTCGACGGCGAACATGGCGCCCGCGTAGACCCCCTGGTCCTCGGCCTTCGGCTGTTTCCCTCCGGCGGCCTTGCCGGGCCCCGCCGTGCTGACGCTGCTCTGGTCGGCGTAGACCAGGACCCGGGCGCGGTCGTCGTCGATCCGCTCGACCGCGCTGTCGGTGACCACCGTGGTGATCACCGACTTCCGCTGGGCCGCCTTGGCGAGCACCCCGGCGAGCAGCGTCCGGTGCTGGGCGACGGCCTTCCCGGTGAGGAGGGTCTTCCCGGCCCGCTCGAAGGGGGCGGTGTCGGCGTGGTCGTAGGAGAAGAGCGCCGCCACGGCCGCGGCGGTCTGCCCCTTGATCTCGCTGGTGCGGGCCAGGTCGGTGAGGGCCGTGTTTCCGCGCACGGGGTCGTCGCGGAGCGCCTCCGCCCTGCTGTACGCGAGTCCGGCGAAGCCGCCGAGGAGGAGCGTCAGGACGCACAGGACGACGAGCGGCACGAGGGGACGGGGCCGGGCCTTCGCCGCGTCCCCCTTCGGCTCGTCGGCCGCGGCCCGCTCGGGCGCGGCCGACGGCCGCGTGCGGGTCCGGGGGGCGGGCTCGGTCAGGAGTGCCACCGGCGTACGGGACCGGCCGCCGCCGGACGGCCGGGACCCGACCTCCTCGGTGGCGGGGGCGGCGGCCGACTGGTCGGCGAGGGCCTGGCGGCGGCGCTGGCGGTTGAGGTGGTGGCGGGGCGTCGGCATCGTGCGGTGTCCTTTCGGGGGCGGGCGGCTCTCGCGGTGCGGCCGGGGTCAGCCGGTCGACGAGCCGCCCACGGGGGCCTGCCCCAGACCACTGAGCTTCCACTGGCCGTCGGCGCGGGTGAGTTCGCCCAGCATCCGGCTGTCCTTCTCCGTGCTCTTGCTGTCGGGCGTGGTGACCGTGATACGCAGGGCGACGAGCAGCCGGGCCCGCCCCGCGCGGTCGTCGAGTTCGGTGACGGCGCCGGACAGCACCCGCGCCGTGGTGACCGTCTTCGCCGTCTTCACCTGGTTGGTGAACTCGGCCCGCCCTTCGACCAGTTGCTTGTGCAGTTCGCCCGTGGTGGAGGACTCCCAGAGGTCGATCCCCTGGTCCACCCGCCGGTGGTCGAGCGTGTTGAGGTTCTGCACGGCCTGCTCCCCCGCCGCGAGCGCCCGGTCGCGTTGCAGGGCGTACGCGGCGGAGTCGTCGTGCGCGGCGGCGTACCAGTCCCGGCCCGCCCAGGCCGCGAACCCGCCCGCGACGAGGGTGAGCACGAGGGCCACGGCCAGGGCCGGGCGGATGCCCGCCGGAGTGCGGACCGCGCGTGTCATGGGGTGCTCCCGTCTCCCGCTCATCCTCAGCGGGCCTTGATGTCGACGATCAGCCACCGGTCGCCCCGGAACTCCGCGGTGACGGTGAGCTGGGCCGCGGCGGAGGTGGCGGCGGCCCCGTCCCGCCGCGAGGTCTGGTCGAGGAACACGAGGAGACGCGCGGTGGTCCCGTCGAGTTCGATCACTCCGGTGCGGACGGCCTGGGTGCTCAGGGTGATCTTCTGCTGGACCAGACTCGCGCGGACCTGGGCGAACAGCTCCTCGTACTGCCGGGCGGCGCGGCCCCCCAGCACGTTTCCCGCGGAGCGTTCGGCGGCGTCGGTCCGGGCGGGGGTGTAGGAGAAGATCCGGGCGAGGCCCTCTCCGACGTCACCGCCGACCCGGGCGGTGGCGGCGGCGTCGGTGAGCGCCTGGTTGCGCGCCGCCGGGGTGGAACGGAGCTGGTGGGCGCCGTAGAAGAACGCGCTCCCGCCGAGGAGCAGGGCGACGACGCCGGTGGCGAGGGCGGCCCGGCGCCAAGTGACGGTGAGGCGGCCCCGGTCGGCCGGGGCTCCGGCCTCCTCGTCGGACGGGCCGGCCGCCTCGTCCTCCGGCTCGGTCGCCTTGCCGTCCGGGTCGGTCGCCCGGCCCGTCGGCTCGGGCGCCTCGCCGCTCGGCGCGGACTCCTCGACCGAGGGCTCGGGCGTCTCGTCGGGGGTGTCCGCCGTCTCGTCCCGGGTGTCGGTCGTCCGGTCGGTCGTCCCGCGCAGCAGTCGCGTCACTCGTCCTCGCTCTCCTGGGCACCGGCGACGGGGACCGCCGTCAGCGCCGCCACCCTCCACGTGTTCTCGTCCGTGCGCGTCAGGACGGCCTCCAGGCGCTTGCGGTCGGTGGTCGCGGCGGCGGCTCCGCGCGGGGTGACGTCGACGCGTACGGTCGCGATGAGCTTCGCCGTACCGGCTCGGGTGTCGAGCGCGGTGAGCGCGGCCTCGGTGACCGTGGCGCGCGCGGAGGCGCCCGCCGCGGGCTCGGTGCGGCCGAGTTCGGTGCGGAGCGGCCCGGTGGAGGCCTCGCGCCAGGCGCGGATGCCCGCTTCCGCGCGCTCGCGGGTCGAGGCGTCGAGCGTGTTCAGGACCGTGACGCGGCTCCTGCCCTCGGCGAGCGCGGTGTCCCGCTCGCGGCCGAAGGCGAGCTCCTGGTCGGTCCGGGCCTGCGCGTAGCTCCACGCGCCGGTCCCGCAGAAGCCCAGGGCGACGGCGAGGGCGGCGGCGCCGAGGATCCGGGCCCGGTTCATCGTGCGCTCCCGGTGTTCAGGCCGAGGAGTCCGGCCATGTCCGTCGGACCGCCGTTCTGGCCCGGCAGGGCGAGGGCGCCGGGCAGCGGGGCCCGCTCGCCCGCGGTGGTGCGGGCGCTGCCCGAGGGGAGGGAGCCGGGCCGGGCCGGATCGGGTACCGGGCCGCCCTTCGGCGCGTGCGCCGAGCCGCGTACGTTCACCCCGGACGCGGCGGAACCCGTGCAGGAGGCCCGGGTGTTGAGAGCGGGCGCGGTCCCCAGGTCGAGGCCGTTGCGGTAGCGCGTGGCGCCGTATCCGGAGGTGCAGGGCAGTGGCTTGAAGAAGGTGACGGCCATGCCGAAGTTCACCCGTCCCCCGTCGACGGCGGTGGCTCCGGCGGAGACGGCCGCCGGGTACTTCACGAGCAGTTCCTCCATCCCGCGCTGCCGGGTGACGGCGAGCTGCGAGGTGGTCAGGAGGTTGGCGAGGACGACGCTCAGGCTCGGGTCGAGGTCGCGGAGGAGACCGCTGACCTGGCCGGTCGCGTCGGGGGTGACGGCGAGGAGCCGGCGCAGGTCGGCGTCGGAGCCCTTGAGGGTGGCGGCGAGGTCGCGGGCTCCGGTGGCGAAGTCCCGGATGGCGCGGCTCTCGTCGGCCTGGGTGCGCAGGACGACCTCCCCGTCGTCGATGAGCCGGGTGGTGGCGGGCAGCGAGGTGTCGGCGGCCTCGACGAACCGGCTGCCGCTGTCGAGGAGGACCTGGAGGTCGTCGCCGTGCCCTTCGAAGGCCTTGCCGAACTCGTCGACGACCGTGCGCAGGGAGTCCAGCGGCACGGAGGAGGCGAGGTCGTTCATGCTGGCGAGGACGTCGGTGACGGGGGCCGGTACCTCGGTGTCGGCCTGTTCGATGCGGGCGCCGTCGGCGAGGTAGGGGCCGTCGTCGCTCTCGGGGCGCAGGTCGATGTACTGCTCGCCGACGGCGGAGAGCCCGGCGACCACGGCCCGCGCGTCGGCGGGGATCCGGGGCGCCGAGTTCTTGATGCGCAGTTCGGCCACGACGCCGTCTGCGGTGAGGTCGATGTCGCCGACGCGTCCCACGGAGACGCCCCGGTAGGTGACGTCGGAGTGGGTGAACAGGCCTCCGGTGCGGGCGAGATGGACCCGGACGGTGTAGTGGTCGGCGACGCCCGCGTAGCGGCCGAGGTCGGCGTAGCGGACGCCGACGAAGCCGAGGACGAGCACGGCGATGACGAGGAACGCGAGGTTCTTCAGCCGTACGGTTCGGGTGATCACCGGCTCTCGCCTCCGTCCTTCGAGGGGGTGGCCCGGCCGGTCGTGCCGGTTCCCGGGGTGCTGCCCGACGCGACGGCGGGCAGCGGCAGGACCGATTCCCCGTCGCGGGCGGCCCCGCCCGTCGCGGGCCGCTGCCGGCCGGCGGGTGCGGGGGTGGTCGGGGCGGGCGTGGGCTCGGACCTGGGGATCAGCGGCGGGATGACCTCGGTCCCCGGGGTCGCGGCGAGGTGCAGATAGGTGTTGAGGTAGTCGCCCTTGATGCCCTTCATCACCTCGTCGGTGAAGGGGTAGGTGAGCAGCACCTGCAGGGAGTCGGGCAGGTCGGCCCCGGCGTCCGCGAGGGCGGTCAGGGTCGGCGCGAGGGCCTTGAGGTCGGCGACCATGTCCTTCTTGCTGGCGTCGACGGTGGTGACGGCGACCCCGGACAGGGTGTCGAGGGCGCGGAGCATGGTGAGCAGGGAGCCCCGCTGGTTCTCCAGGGTCTTCAGGCCGGGCGAGAGGCCCGTGAGGACGGTGTCGACGTCCTTCTTGCGGCCGGCGAGGGTGGCGGAGAGCCGGTTGACGCCGTCGAGGGCGCGGGTGATGTCGCCGCGGTGCGCGTCCAGGGTCGTCACCAGGGTGTTGACCCGGTTGAGCATGGAGCGGACCTCGGGTTCGCGGCCGCCGAGGGCCGCGTTGAGTTCCCGGGTGATGGTCTTGAGCTGGTTGACGCCGCCGCCGTTGAGCAGCAGGGACAGGGCGCCGAAGACCTCCTCGACCTCGGTGTTGCGGCTGGTGCGTGCCAGCGGGATGACGCTGCCGTCGGTGAGGGGCGCGCCGGCGCGCTTCCGCGGGGCGACGAGCTGGATGTACTTCTCGCCGAGGAGGCTGGACTGTTCCAGCCGGGCGCCGGCGTCGGCGGGCAGCCGTACGTCGCCGTTGATCTTCAGGGTGACGCGGGCGGACCAGGTGCCGTCGCCCAGCTCGATGGCGGTGACGCGGCCGACGGCGACGTCGTTGACCTTGACCGCGGACTGGGGCACGAGGCTCAGTACGTCGTCGAGTTCGGCGGTCACCGTGTAGGGGTGGGAGCCGAGGTCGGCGCCGCCGGGCAGCGGGAGGTCCTCGATGCCGTCGAAGCGGAAGGGGTCGGCGGGGAGCGCGCCGAGGACGACGGCCAGGCCGAGGCCGAGCGCGATCACTCCGGCGGCGCCGGCCCCGGCGGCCTTCCCGGAGGGCAGGGTGGCGCGTCTCACCGCTCCCCCTTTCCGGTGCTGGTCGAGTCCACGCCGGTCATCGGCAGCGGGAGCAGGGGTCCGCCCGCGCTGATCTCGTTGAGGTTGGCGCGGCCGTCGAGGGTGCGGGTGGCCGGGTTGTAGACGTTGACGACGTTCCCGGCGGCGAGCGGGGCCACGTCGAGCGCTTCCGCGAGGGAGGCGCGCTGGTCGACGAGGGTCTGGGTGAGGGGGACGAGCCGGTCGATGTTCTTCTTCAGTTCGCCGCGGTTGTCCTTGATGAAGGTCTTGACCTGGGCGAGGGCCTTGCCGAGTTCCTTGAGGGCGCCGGCGAGGTCGTCCTTGTTCTCGGCGAAGTAGCCGACGACCTCGTCCAGGCGTTCCTGGGCGGTGCGGACGTCGCCGTCCTTGTTCTTGAGCATGGTGGTGAAGGTCTGCAGCTGGCTGAGGGTGGTGAACAGCTTCTCGCTGCTGCCGTCGAGGGTCTTGGCGGCCTTGCCGAACTCCTCGATGGAGGTGCCGATGGCGGTGCCGTTGCCCTTGAGGTTCTTCGCGCCGGTGTCGAGGAGCGCGGAGAGGGCGCCGGTGGAGTTGGCGCCGTCGGGGCCGAGCGCCTTGCCGAGCTCGGTGATCGAGGCGTACAGCTGGTCGATCTCGACGGGGGTGCGGTTGCGGGAGGCGGGCAGTTCGGCGCCGTCGGCGAGGGCGGGGCCGGTGCTGTACGCGGGGGTCAGCTGGACGTAGCGGTCCGCGACGATGCTGGGGGCGACGACGAGGGCCCGCGCGTCGGCGGGGACGCGTACGCCTTCGTCGAGGCGGAGCCGGACGCGGACCCGGGTGCCCTGCGGCTCCACGGACTCGACCTCTCCGACCCGTACGCCGAGGACGCGCAGGTCGGAGCCGGCGTAGATGCCGACGGCCCGGTCGAACCAGGCGGTGACGCGGGTGCCGTCGTCGCCGAGGACGCGTACGGCGACGAGACCGCAGGCGGCGAGCACCGCCAGGGCGAGGCCGGCGACGAGGGGTTTCCTGGCTCTGTTCATCGTTCACCGCTCCCCTTGGCCGTCGCCTTGGTCCGCGGCGGCATGCATCCGGTCTTGGGCTGCGAGGCTTCGGGCAGATAGGTACGGGGCACGACGCCGCAGAGGTAGCTGTCGAACCAGCGGCCGCTGCCGAGGGTGTTGCCGACGAGCCGGTAGTACGGGCCGATGAGTGCGAGCGTCTTGTCCAGCTGGCCGCTGTTCTTCTCCAGGACGCCGGTGACGCGGCTGAGGGCCTTCAGGGTGGGGCCGAGCTGCCGGTCGTTGTCGCCGACGAGGCCGCTGAGTTCGGTGCCCAGGTCCCGGCTGCCCTTGAGCAGGGCGCGGATGGCGTCGCGGCGCTTCCTCAGCTCCCCGAGCAGCGAACCGCCGTCCTCCAGGAGGATCTCGAAGCTGGACTTCTTGTCCTCCAGGGTCTTGGTGAACTTCTTGCTGTTCTCCAGGAGCCGGGCGAGTTCGGTGTCGCGCTTGGAGACGGTCTTCGACAGCTCGGACAGGCCGGTGGCGGCGTTGCGCACGTGCGGCGGGGAGTTCTTGAAGGTGTCGGAGATCGTCTCGAAGCTCTGCGCGAGCTTCGCGGTGTCGATGGCGTCGACGGTGCCGCTGAGGTCCTGGAAGGCCTGGGTGACGTCGTACGGGGAGGTCGTGCGGGTCTGCGGGATGCGGCTGCCGGGGTCCTGCGGTGCGGAGCCCAGCGGGTCGACCGCGAGGTACTTCTCGCCCAGCAGGGTCTTGATGGCGATGGCGGCCGTGGACCGGTCGCCGATCCAGGCGTCGCCGACCTCGAACGTCACCTTGACCTTGGGTCCGTCGAGGGCGACTCCGGTGACCTTGCCGACCTTGACGCCGGCGATGCGCACCTCGTCGCCGGTGTCGAGTCCGGCGGCCTCCGTGAAGTCGGCGCTGTAGGCGGTGTCGCCGCCGACGAGGGGCAGCCGTTCCACGTTGTACGCGAGGGCGGCGACGAGGGCGAGGAGGAGCAGTCCGACGACGGCGACGGCGACGGGGCTGCGTTCCTTCACCGGCTTGAAGAGGCGGGGGCTCATCCGCGGCACCTCGCTTCGGTCACGGCGATGCCGGTCGGCGGCTTCGAGCCGTCGGAGGTTCCCACGCCGCTCACGCGCGCCTCGCAGAGGTAGAGGTTGAACCACGATCCGTAGGAGGACAGCCGTGCCAGGGCGGTCAGCTTGCCGGGGGTGTTGGCGAGGAACGCCTCCAGGCGGGGCGTGTGGTCGCCGAGGGTGCCGGAGAGCCGGCCGAGTTCGCGGATGTCCTTCTTGAGGGGGGCGCGTCCCTCCTGGAACAGTCCGGCGGTCGTCGTGGTGAGGTCGCCGATGGCACGGACCGCCTCGCCGAGGGGTTTGCGGTCGGTGTTGAAGCCGGTGACGAGTTTCTGGAGGGTGACGACGAGGTCCTTGAAGCCGGCCTCGCGGGTGTTGAGGGTGGAGAGGACGGTGTTGAGGTGGGTGACGACCTCGCCGACCACCTTGTCCTTCGCTGCCACCGTCTTCGTGAGGGAGCCGATGTGCGTCAGGAGGCTGTCGACCGTTCCGCTCTCGCCCTGGAGGACCTGCACGAGCGAGCCGGCGAGGTCGTTCACGTCGGCCGGCGAGAGCCCCTCGAACAGGGGCTTGAAGCCGTTGAACAGGAGGGTCAGATCGAGGGCCGGCGTGGTGCGGCTGAGCGGGATGGTGTCCCCGCTCCGGAGGGCGCCGGTGACCTCGCCGCTGCCGCGGCCGAGGGAGACGTAGCGCTGCCCGACCATGTTGAGGTACTTGACGGCGGCGGTGGCCGAGCCGGGGAGCTCCCGGTCCTCGCGGACGGTGAACGTGACCTGGGCGGTGCGCCGTTCGACGACCCGGACGTCGGTCACCTCGCCGACCTTGACGCCCGCGATGCGCACCGAGTCGCCCTCGACGAGCCCGGTGACATCGGTGAACAGCGCCTTGTAGGAGCGTGTTTCGGAGCCGACGCCGGTGTTGGCGATGCTGAAGCCGAGCACGGTGGTGGCGAGCGCGGTGACCAGGACGAACGCGAGGGACTTCAGCAGGGTCCCGGTGAGGCCGCGTCGTCGGGTGTGGCTGGGCGGGTTCGTCATCGCAGGGTCACCTCCGCTCCACGGAACGCGGGTCCGGCGAGCAGGCTGCTCCAGTCCGGCAGGTCGCCGGGCCGCTTCTTCGCCGCGGGGGCGAGGAGTTCGTTGACGAGGTCGTTCTCCTGCGGGGAGTTGGCCGGGCCGAGGTGCTGGTCGGCCGCGGCGGAGGCCCGCGCGGCGGGTGCGGCGGGGACGCCCAGGTAGGGCACGGGGTAGCAGCGGGGGCCGCCGCCCGATCCGTAGGAGGGGGTGTCGCGGCCGGGGACGTACGCCCCGCGCGAGGGGACGGTGGTGATGTCGACGTGCAGTCCTGGCCGGTCGGTGCCCTTGCCGAGCGCCTTGTCCATGGCGGGCACGAACTGGGCGAGGGTCCGCAGGGTGCAGGGGAAGGACGGGGAGTACTCGGCGAGCAGCTCCAGGGTGGGCCTGCTCGTGGCGCTGAGCCGGATGATGTTGTCCTTGTTCTGCCGCAGGAACGCGGTCAGGTCCTGGGCCGTGCGGGTGGTGGCGCCCAGGGTGCCGGCGAGCTGCTCCTCCTGCGCGGCGAGGGTGCCGCTGGTGGTGGTGAAGTCGGTGAGCGCCGTGACGATGTCCGGGGCGGCGTCGGCGTAGAGGTGGCTGACCTTCACGAGTTCTTTCAGATCACGGGTGAGGGTGGGCAGTTGGGGGTTGAACTCGCGCAGGTGCGCGTCGAGCCGGGCGAGGGTGGTGCCCAGCTGGTCGCCGCGTCCCTCCAGGGCCTGCGAGACGGCCGACAGGGTCGCCGACAGCTTCTGCGGCTGGACGGCGGTGAGCATCGGCAGGACGTTGTCGAGGACCTGCTGGAGTTCGACGGCGTTGCTGGAGCGGTCCTCGGGGATGACGGCGCCGGGGCCCAGCGGTCGCGCCGAGGGGCTCTCGGGCGGTACGAGGGCCACGAAGCGTTCGCCGAAGAGCGTGGTGGGCAGCATCTGCGCGCGTACGTCGGAGGGGACGTGCTCCAGGGTTCCGGGGCGCATGGCGAGGGTGAGGCGGGCTCCGCCGTCGACGGCGTCGATCCTGCGGACCTCGCCGATGACGACGCCGCGCAGTTTCACCTCGGCGCCGAGGTGCATCTCGTTGCCGATGCTGCCGGCCTGGACGACGACCGGGTCGGACTCGGTGAAGCTCTTGTCGTAGACGGCCACCGCCAGCCAGGCCAGCAGGGCGGGCACCAGCAGGAAGACGACGCCTGCGGACCGGCGGCGCAGGGTCTCGGCACGGGAGTCGCTCATCTCACCCCGCCACCTTCACGGTCGTGGTCGCGCCCCAGAGGGCCAGCGACAGGAAGAAGTCGGTGACGCTGATCAGCACGATGGCGTTGCGCACGGAGCGGCCGACGGCGATGCCGACGCCGGCGGGGCCGCCGGAGGCACGGAAGCCGTAGTAGCAGTGGGCGATGATCACCATCACGCTGAAGATCAGCACTTTGAGCACCGAGAGGAGGACGTCCGTCGGCGAGAGGAAGAGGTTGAAGTAGTGGTCGTACGTCCCCTGGGACTGGCCGTTGAAGAGGACCGTCACGTAGCGGGAGGCCAGGTAGGAGGAGAGGAGGCCGATCGCGTACAGCGGGACGATGGCGACGACGCCCGCGATGATGCGGGTGGTGACCAGGTACGGCATGGAGCGGATGCCCATGCCTTCGAGGGCGTCGACCTCCTCGTTGATCCGCATGGCGCCGAGCTGGGCGGTGAATCCGGCGCCGACGGTGGCGGAGAGGGCGAGGCCCGCGACGAGCGGGGCGATCTCACGGGTGTTGAAGTAGGCGGACACGAAGCCGGTGAAGGCGGCGGTGCCGATCTGTTCGAGGGCGGCGTGGCCCTGGAGGCCGACGACGGTTCCGGTGAACAGGGTCATCGCGATCATCACGCCGATGGTTCCGCCGATGACGCCGAGGCCGCCGGAGCCGAAGGCGACCTCGGCGAGGAGCCGTTGCACCTCTTTGAGGTAGCGGCGCAGGGTCCGCGGTATCCAGAGCAGGGCGCGGACGTAGAAGAGGAGCTGGTCACCGGACCTGTCGAGCCAGACGAACGGGGAGGCCATCGCCCTCAGCCTCCCTTCGGCGGGACGATCTGCAGGTAGATGCCCGTCAGCACCATGTTCACGAAGAACAGCAGCATGAAGGTGATGACGACGGACTGGTTCACTGCGTCGCCGACCCCCTTGGGGCCGCCGCGGGGGTTGAGTCCGCGGTAGGCGGCGACGATGCCCGCGATGAACCCGAAGATCAGGGCCTTGAGTTCGCTGATGTAGAGGTCGGGCAGCTGGGCGAGGGCGGAGAAGCTGGCGAGGTACGCGCCGGGGGTGCCGCCCTGCAGGACGATGTTGAAGAAGTAGCCGCCGAGCGTGCCGACGACGGAGACCATGCCGTTGAGGAGCACGGCGACCGCCATGGTGGCCAGGACGCGCGGGACGACGAGGCGCTGCACGGGCGAGACGCCCATGACCTCCATCGCGTCCAGTTCCTCGCGGATCTTGCGGGAGCCGAGGTCGGCGCAGATGGCGGAGCCGCCGGCGCCGGCGATCAGCAGGGCGACGATGAGCGGGCTGGCCTGCTGGATGACGGCGAGGACGCTGGCACCGCCGGTAAACGACTGGGCGCCCAGCTGCTGGGTGAGCGAGCCGACCTGGAGCGCGATCACGGCGCCGAAGGGGATGGAGACGAGCGCGGCCGGGAGGATGGTGACGCTCGCGACGAACCAGAACTGTTCGGCGAACTCCCGGAACTGGAAGGGCCGGCGGAAGACGGCCCGGGTCACCTCGGCGGCGAGGGCGAAGAGGCGGCCGGTCTGCCGCAGCCCACCGGTGATCACGAGCCGCTCCCTGTGATCCGCTCCCGCTTGGGCAGGGTGTACGCCGCGTCGTCCTTGGCGTAGGTGTCGCGGATGGCGGCCTGGGCGGCCGGCGGGAGCCGGTCGAGCATGCCGAGGACGCGCTCCCTGCGGCGGCCGACCGCCGCGCGCGGCGGGAGGCCGGGCGAGGGTTCCAGCTGCGGGACGATCACGCGGGGCGCCACCGGCCGGGCGGCGGGGTTGTCCAGCTCGGCGGCGAGCAGGGCGGCGTCCTTCTCCTCGGACATGCCGATGGGGCCTTCGCGGCGGCCGGCGAGGAACTGGGTGACGACCGGTTCGTCGCTGGTGAGGAGGACTTCGCGCGGTCCGAAGGTGACGAGGTTGCGCCGGAAGAACATCCCCATGTTGTCGGGGACGGTGGCGGCGATGTCGAGGTTGTGGGTGACGATCAGCATCGTCGCGTCGATCCGCGCGTTGAGGTCGATGAGCAGCTGGGAGAGGTACGCGGTGCGGACCGGGTCGAGCCCGGAGTCCGGCTCGTCGCAGAGGACGATCTGCGGGTCGAGGACGAGCGCGCGGGCCAGTCCGGCGCGCTTGCGCATGCCTCCGCTGATCTCGCCGGGCAGCTTGCCCTCCGCGCCCAGGAGGCCGACGAGATCGATCCGCTCCATCACGATGCGGCGGATCTCGGACTCCCGCTTGCGGGTGTGCTCGCGCAGCGGGAAGGCGATGTTGTCGAACAGCGTCATGGAGCCGAAGAGGGCCCCGTCCTGGAACATGAGGCCGAAGAGCTTCCGGGTCTCGTAGATGTCCCGTTCGGGGCTGCTGACCATGTCGACCCCGTTGATGAGGACACGGCCCTGCTGCGGCTTCAGCAGCCCGATGAGCGATTTCAGGAAGACCGTCTTACCGGTTCCGGAAGGGCCGAGCATGACGCTCACCTCTCCGGCCGGCAATGTCAGCGTCACGTCCTGCCAGATGTTCTGCTTGCCAAAGGACATGGTCAGACCCTCAACGACTACTTCGATTCCCATACCACCTCCAGCAAGCGTGTGTCGGGTGTGCGCCGCGGGCGCACGTTAAGCCGGAACGGATCACCCGGACAATAGGTGTGGCGCAAAATCCTTGATCCGCTCCGGCATTTGTCACCGTGGAGACAAAGTCGGATTCGACTTTTGTCTCCACGGAGACAGAGTGCCGCGCCGACCTGCGACTCAGCGTCGGCCCGGGGAACGCTACGGCCGAGTAACCTTCCTCGGCAATACCGGATTCCGACTTTTCGCGGGAGGGGGCCGATTGGCCATCCATGCTCCCGGTTGATCGATCATAATTGTCGACATTACGCACCTTGGAACCAAGGGGATTCTCGCCATCGCTCACCCACTTGACAGGCAATGCGACCTCTTCAAAGAATCATGGGCTCTGCCATTGTTCAGCTAAGTTTCCCGCAAGTAACGTCTGGTTTCGCGGCCGAGAATCGCTGGGCCGCCGGCCGCTCTCCACCCCCACCGCGGCCATCTCTGCCGGTCAATCCCCAAGGAGCGTCCCAGAGCCATGAAGAAGCCGATCAGAAACCTCGCCGTCGTCGCCGGAGCCGCCTCGGCCGCGTTCGTCCTCGCCGTCAGCCCCGCCTCCGCGGTGGCCTCCACGGTCTGGACGGTCAACCCCAGCCCGGCCAGCTTCACCGCGACCAACAGCGGGAACATCGTCCTGAGCGTCAACGGCATCGCCATGACGTGTACGAAGTCGAACGCCTCGGGCACGATGCAGAGCGCCACCGGCAACCCGGCGACGGTCGGATCCATCAGCTCCATCGCCTTCGGCGTCAGCGGCACGCCCTGCACCAGCGTCCTGGGCAACGTGACCACCGTCCCGACCACCCCCTGGACGATCGTGGCGCAGGACTACACCGCCGCCACCGGCGTCACCAAGGGCTACATCGGCAACGTCGACGCCACGGTGACCGTCGGCGCCTGCGTCTTCCGCGTGACGGGCAAGGCCTCCAGCACGTACACCAACTCGACCGGCAAGCTCACCGTCGCCAGCACCTCGGGCGAGCTGAACGTCGTCTCGTCGACCAACTGCGGCTCCGCCGTCCCGGTCGGCGCGAAGCCGCTCTTCACCGGCTCCTACCTCGCCAAGGTGTCGGGCACCACCACCATCCCGACGATCGTCGGCTCCAACCCGTAAGGACGCGGGCTGTCCGCACCCCGACCGTCCTCACCCCTTTCGCGCCCGCGCGCGCACGATCCGAGCGGAGCACCAGATGAGAGGCCAGCGAGCCGCCCTGCGCACTTCCCGCGCCCCCGCGCGCGGCGCGGCGATCGCCGCACTCGTGGCACTCGCCCCCCTTCTCCCCGCGGCGGCCGTGGCCCTGGGCTCGCACGAGGTCGACGCCGAGATCCCGTATCTCTGCACCCTGCCCTCCGGCCCGCAGCCCGCGACGGTGCGGATCAGGGCCACCCTCCCCGAACGGGCCGCCGTCGGCGAGGAGATCCGGCCCACCGACGTGACCACGACGCTGGAGCTCCCGGCCGCGGCCGTGGCCGACCTCGTCGCGCTGAAGGCCGCCACCGTCCGCGCGGAGACACAGCTCACGGTCGGCGCGGCCCAGAACGGACAGGCCACGGAAGCCGTCTGGCGCGGCACGGCGGAGCCCCTCGCCGTCCCCGCCGAAGGACCCCTCGCGCTCACGACGACCGGCGACGTCCCGATCCTGACGACGGACACCGCGGGCGACCTGGCCCTCACCGCCGGGGGCCTGGCCGTGGACCTCGCGCCGAGCACCGCCGACGGCGCGGCCACCACTCCCGCCGCGCTCTCCGTCGGCTGCGTCCCCGGCCAGGACGCGCAGGACCGCACCCGGCTCGCCACGGTCCCGGTCGGGACCGGCGTCCCCGGCGGAGAACCGAGCACGCCGCCCGCCTCGCCGTCCGGCCCCGTCCCGCCCTCCTCCTCGTCCCCCGTGCCCGGGCCGGACGCCCCGACGGCGCCGGTGACCGAGGGCGGGAAGGGCCAGGACGGTACGGGCGGGACGACGGACGGCCCGGCCGGGAAGGGCCCGCAGGCCGGACCCCAGGTGGAGGACGGCGCGAAGGCCGCCGACGCGAACACGCCCGGCACCTCGTCGGGCCGCCGTGTCGCGCCGCCCTGCGTGACCGAGAAGCCGACCCCCACGTCCTTGTCGGCGTACATCACCGGCTACTCCAACGTGCGGAAGCTGAACGGCGCCTCGCTCATCCCGCTCTCCTGCGTCCAGATCGAACAGGGCACACCGGAGATCGAGTTCCGCCCGGACGGCACCCTGCACCTGGTCCAGAAGTCGGTGGGCGGCCTCTCCTACCAGGGGCGCCAACAGTCCCCGCCCTTCGAGTCCACCTTCCTGACCTTCGGCTTCGCCCCGGTCACGGCGACGATGGTGCTGGAGCAGACGGGCCCCATGAGCGTCGAGTCGGACATCCTCCTCGTCTTCCCCGACAACATCGCGGAGACCTACATCCGGGTCCCCCTGGTCCTGCGCGTCCTCGACGTCCGGGTCAACGGCACCCGGCTGGACGTCGGCCCCTCCTGCCGCACGGCGAAGCCGATCACCTCCCCCGAGCCCCAGCCCGCCAAGTACCCCGGGGACCACATGGTCCTCCTCGGCAAGGGACAGCTCATCAACGGCACCGACGCCACCGGATACGTCCTCACCGGCGGCGGCCCGCTCACGGGCGAGGTGGACATCCCCGCCTTCAAGGGCTGCGGCGCCGGCGGCGAGAACCTCGACCGGCTCCTCACCGCCTCCATCTCCGGGTCCGGCAACTACATCAAGCAGACCCAGGGCCAGACCTGCGCCGTGGGCGTCGAGGTGCCCACCGAGGGCCAGTGCACCGAGGACCGTCAGCCGTACGTGGTCCCCAAGCCCGAGCGCTGAGCCCGCGCACCCACCGCTCCCCCTTCTCCGCTCCTCCCAACGGAAGGCACCCGCCATGCCCCTCGTCTCCTCCCGCACCCGCCTCGCCACCCTCTCCGCCCTCACCGCGCTGGGCGCCTTCGTCTCCGTCGGCACGGCGACCGCGGCCTCTCCCCAGCTGAACGGCTCCTGGGCCCCGTTCGACCGCTGCCCGGTCGACGCCCCCGCGATGCTCGCCGCCGACGGCCTCGACCAGGCGCCGCAGTGCGTGTCCTCCTCGTCCGCCAGCGGCTCCATCAAGCTCGGCAACACGACCGTGGTCACCGGGAGGACGAACCTCCAGATCGGCGTGATCCAGAACGCCGACGGCACCAACACGGTCGTCGGGCCGCCCGCCGGCTCGCTCATCGCCGACTCCGCGACCGTCCCCGGCGGCCTGCTCGGGCTGATGTGTCCGAGCGACATCCCGTTCATCACCGACATCTGCCGGCAGCTGACGGACGCGAACCTCAACAAGATCACGGCCACCGTGGAATCGGTCGGCACGCCCTCGCAGTTCGACCAGATCGCGGGCGTCCTCACCGACATGCCGATCGTGCGGATCCCGGTCCGCATCCACCTCCAGAACCCGTTCCTCGGCAGCAACTGCTACATCGGCACGGCGTCCAACCCGATCATGCTGCGCCCGAGCAACCTCACCTCCCCCGACTTCTCCGTCGAGCGCTTCAACGGCGACGGCACCCCGAACGAGGAGGGCGACCTCAGCCGCCTGAACATCCTCGGCTCCACCCAGACCGACAAGACCTTCGCCGTCCCCGGCGCCAGCGGCTGCGGCCTGGGGCTCGGCCTGGTCAACGGCGCGGTCAACCTCAAGACCGGGCTGCCGGCCGCCGCCGGGAAGAACAGCATCACGCTCAACAACACCCAGACCTACCTGACCGGTCTCTACGCCCCCGGCGTCGCCGCGCCCGACGCCGGCAAGGTCTTCGCTCAGAACTGGCACTCTGCCGTCAAGTAACGGCCACCCAGGGGCGATTACCGGCCGAGTCGACTCCACAGAGCCCTGCGGGCGGATCTACTCCTGCTCAAGTTGTGTACAGCACACAGCAGTTGTCCTAGCTTCAGCAGTCAACGTCGGTACGTAACCGACGGCAACGGCGGCGCCCTCCGCACCAGGTCGGGCGCCGCACCGCCGCTCCCCCACCGGTCACGTAGCAGAGCAAGGGATCGGTTCATGCCCGCAACCACACAGACACCGCACATCGGTGAACCGCTCGATCCACTCCCCCGGGAGTTCGCCGCCCTGATGAGACCGGAGATCCCGGGCCTGATCAAGGAGATCGGCGTGGAGGTCCAGCGGGCCTACCCCGTGTACGCCCACCTCTTCAAGGGACCCCACTCGGACGCGATCCGGCTGGGCGTGGAGCAGGCGCTCGCGGCGTTCGTGGAACGGGTCGCGGACCCCGGGCGGAACTCGGCGCTCCGGGACGAACTGCTGCGCAAGTTCGGCCGGGTGGAGGCCTACGAGGGCCGGGACCTCGACACCCTGCAGGGCGCGTACCGCCTCGGCGCGCGCATCGCGTTACGGCGGGCCAAGAGCATCGGCCGCACGTACAACCTCTCCCCCACGCTGATCCTGGCCTTCGCCGACGCCCTCTTCGCCTACGTCGACGAACTGGAGTCCCTCTCCCGCGAGGGCTATCTGATGGTCCAGGCCCGAGCGGTGACCGATGTGGCGGCGCTGCGAAGACAGTTGCTCCACCTCGTCGTCGCCGGCCCCCCGCTCCCCCGGGCCACCATCGCCGAACTGTGCCAGGAGGCCTCCTGGCAGCTCCCCTCCGAATGCACCCTGGTGGCGCTCCGGCCCCCGGTCGCCGAACTCGTCCAGGCGGCCCTCGACCGTGACGTCCTCGCCGACCTCACGCTCCCCGAGCCGCACCTGCTCATCCCCGGCCCGCTCACCTCCGAGCGCCTCGCGATGCTCGGCTCCGCCCTGGCCGGCACCCCCGCCGCCATCGGCCCGACCGTGCCGGCCGCGCAGGCCGCGCACTCCATCCGCTGGGCGCGGCGCGTCCTCCAGCTCATCGACGACGGCATCGTGCCGGACGCCCCCGTCGTGCACTGCGAGGACCACCTGACAACGTTGTGGCTGCTGTCCGACCCGGCACTCGTCGCCCATCTCACCCGGCGCGAACTGGCCCCGCTGGACAGTCTGTCCGGCACCCGGCGGGAGCGGCTGATCGAGACGCTGCGCGTCCACATCTCGACCCGCGCCCCCGCCGAACAGGTCGGCGAGATGCTGGGCGTGCACGCCCAGACGGTCCGCTACCGCCTGCGGAACCTGGACAACCACTTCGGCGACCGGCTGCTCGACCCCGACCACCGCTTCGCGCTCGAAGCGGCCCTCCGCTCACTGCACCTCCAGAACGGGAAACGGGCGGACTGAGCCCGCGCCGGGCGGCCGCCCGCGGTCCTACGCCCGACGGGGACGGAGGCGGCAGCGGGCCGGGCCGGCCGCCTGGAGGGTGATCGCGGACGTGACCGGCACCTCGGTGTCGATCGCCTCGAAGTCGTACCGCTGGAGGAGCATCGCGAGGGCGATCACCGATTCCAGCATCGAGAAGTGCTGGCCGATGCAGGCGCGCGGACCGCCGCCGAAGGGGAACCAGGCGTACCGGGGGCGGGCCGCCTCCGCCTCGGGGGTGAAGCGGTCCGGGTCGAAGCGCTCCGCGTCCTCCCAGTAGTCCGGGTGGCGGTGGGTGACCCAGGGAGCGACGATCACGTCCGCGCCGGCCGGGATGGTGACGCCGCCGACCTCGGTGGCGGCGACGGCGCGGCGCCCGATGACCGGGGCGGCCGGGAAGAGCCGCATGGCCTCCTTGAGGACCCGGGTGACGTACGGCAGCGCGTCGAGGTCTGCGGCGCCGGGGTCCCTGCCTTCCAGCACCCGGTCGACCTCCTCGTGGGCCCGCTTGCGCTCCTCCGGGTGGAGGGCGAGCAGGTGGAGGGCGAAGCCGAGGGAGGTGGCGGTGGTCTCGTGCCCGGCGAGCAGGAAGACGAGGACCTGCTCGCGCAGTTCGGTCGCGTCGAAGCTGCCGTCCTCGGCGCTCTCCGCCTCCACGAGCAGGGTGAGGAGGTCGTCGCCGTCGCCGGGGGCCCGGCCGGCGCCCCGGCGTTCGGCGATGATGCGGTCGCAGACCTCGTACAGCGCCCGGTGGACTCCGGCCGCGCGGCGGTTGCCGGGGGTGGGCCAGTCGCGGGGCACGTTGAGCGGGGAGTAGCCCCGGCGCAGCACGTAGGCGCCGAGTTCCGGGAAGCTCTTCTCGACGATCTCGACGGCTTCGTCGACGTCGGTGCCGAAGAGGATGCGGGCGACGGCGCGCAGGGCGAGGCGGGCCATCTCCTGGAGGACGTCGACGGATTCGGCGCCGCTGTCCTGCCACTCCCCGGCGAGGTGGGCGACCTCGGTGGCGACGGCCGAGGCGTAGCCGTCGACGCGGCGGCGGGTGAAGAGGGGCTGGACGAGCCGGCGCTGACGGAGGTAGTCCTCGTCCTGGCTGGTGAGCAGGCCGTTGCCGAAGGACTCGCGTACCTCCTGGTAGAAGGCGTTGTCCTTGCGGAAGTTGGCCGATTCGCCGGCGAGGACCTGCTGTGCGCCGTCGGCGGAGAAGACGCCGTACACGGTGGCGCGGATGCCGGGCGGTCCGGCGGATATGCGGACCACGTCGCCGTGCTCGCGCCGGGCTCGCAGAAAGGTCGCCAGGGAGTCGTTCTTGAGGTCGAACAGGGAACCGAGCAGGGGCAGTCCCGCGAGTTCGGGTGCTTCGGTACCGGTGGTGACGGTCATGGACGGTTCCCCTCGGTCGGCGGATGCGCAGCGATTGTCCCGCAGCAAGTGACTCACGGGTAGATCCGTCCGAACAGCGGTCCGAATCTGGCCGGTTGGCTCGAACAGGGCGATTGTCAGTGCCGTCTGCGAGGCTCGGAGGATGGAGCGAACCGTCCCGCCGGCACCGTCCGAGCGACCCGAGATGACCCTGCAACTGACCATCGACTGTGCCGAGCCGCAGCGGCTGGTGCCCTTCTGGCTGGAGGCCCTGCGGTACATCCCCGATCCGCCGCCCGCGGGCCACGCCACCTGGCGGGCGTACTGGGAGGCGATCGGCGTCCCCGAGGACGAGCTGGCCGACGGTGCCGGAGAGCTGCCGGAATCCATCGTGGACCCCGAGGGCGTGGGCCCGCGCGTCTGGTTCCAGCAGGTGCCCGAGCCGAAGACCGTCAAGAACCGCGTCCATCTGGACCTCAAGGTCGGCGGCGGCCGTGACGTCCCGCTGGCCCTGCGCCGGGAGCGGGTCGACGGCGAGGTGGCCCGCCTGACGGCCCTGGGCGCGACGATCCTGTACGCGATGGACGAGCCCAACGGCATGGACTACTACGCGGTGGTCCTCCAGGACCCGGAGGGCAACGAGTTCTGCCTCGTATGAGAGCGGGGGGCGCCGGTCACCAGGCGTGAACGGCCGGCGGCGCGTCGGGCCCGCAGCGCCGCCAGGCCTCGCCGAGTCGCGCGAGCCGGCCCGCGGCGGCGATCCCGCACAGGGACGCGACCCGGCCGCCGACGACCTCGAACGCCACGGCGCCCACGACCCGGTCGCCGACCACGGCGAGGACGGCCGGGGAGCCGTTGACCCGCACGATGTGGAACGCGGGTGAGCCCCCGGCCAGCCGCCGCTTCGCCGCCGTGGGCCGGAAGCCGGCCCGTACGTACGAGGCGACGCGCTCGGGCGTCGTGTACCGCAGCAGCCGCCGGGCGAGGCCGGCGCCGTCCGAGACCGCCGTCACGTCGGCGGTGAGCAGCGCCACCAGCCGCTCGGTACGCCCCGAGGCCGCGGCGGCGAGGAACTCCTCGACGACCCGGCGCGCGGACGCGGGGTCGACCTCCTCGCCCCGGCGGCGCTCGGCGGCGATCCTGACCCGGGCCCGGTGGACGTGCTGCTGGCTGGCGGACTCGGTGATGTCGAGGATCCCGGCAATCTCGGCATGGGGGTACGAGAAGGCCTCGCGCAGCACATAGGCGGCGCGCTCGACGGGCGAGAGGCGCTCCATGAGGGTCAGTACGGCCAGGGAGACCGATTCGCGCTGCTCGAAGGTGGCGGCGGGGCCGAGCATCGGGTCGCCGTCGAGCAGCGGCTCGGGCAGCCAGGCCCCGGCCGCGCGCTCGTGGCGGGCGTGCGCCGAGCGGAGCCGGTCGAGGCAGAGATGGGTGACGACCTTGGTCAGCCAGGCCTCCGGCACCTCGATCCGCGCACGGTCCGCGGCCTGCCAGCGCAGGAAGGCGTCCTGCACGGCGTCCTCGGCGTCGGCTGCCGAGCCGAGCAGTCGGTAGGCGAGCGACGCCAGCCGTCCCCGGCCTGCCTCGAACCGCTCGACGGTGTCAAGGTCCATGGGGCTCAGGCTAGACGGCGACGCGCTCGGCGGACCGGTCCGGTGCCGTGGTCGGGCCGCGCCTGCGCTTCGGCATGCCGAAGGTCGGGTGCGCGATGCCCCACGAGGCCCCCTTGAGCACGGCCGACTTGAGCCGCGCGGCGGGCCTGCCGCCCAGGTACCAGGACTTCGAGCGGGCGTCCCCGTCGACCATCTGGAAGATCGCGTCCCGCCGTCCGAGGCTGATGTGGTTGCCGTGGTGGGTGAGCGCGACGGCCGGGATCTCACCGCCTGTCAGACGCGCGATGATCGCGGCGGTGGCCCGCATGTTGGTGAGCCCGGCCGAGGCGCAGGACATCGGCAGCGGCCGTCCCTTGCCGTCGATCGCGTAGGCGCAGTCACCAGCGGCGTAGACGTCCGGGTGGGAGACCGAGCGCATGCTCCCGTCGACGACGATCCGGCCGGTCGCGGAGACCTCCAGTCCGGCGGCGGCCGCGAGGGGGTGCACGGCGAAACCGGCGGACCACACGGTCACGTCGGCCGGGAGGGAGGTGCCGTCGGCCGTGAGTGCCCGCGCCGGCTCGACGGCGGTGATGTCGGTGTGCTCGTGGACGGTGACGCCGAGCCGGTCGAACGCCCGGCGGAGGTGGCGGCGGGCCTTCGGGGAGAGCCAGGCGCCCGGTTCACCGCGGGCGGCGAGCGCCACCGTGAGATCGGGCCGGGACTCGGCGAACTCGGTGGCGGTCTCGATGCCGGTCAGCCCCTCACCTACGACGAGCACGGTCCCGCCCGCGCTCAGGTCCGCCAGGCGCTCGCGCAGCCGCAGCGCCGAGTCCCGGCCGGTCACGTCGAAGGCGTGCTCGGCCACGCCCGGGACGCCGTGGTCGGCGACGGAGCTGCCGAGCGCGTGGAGCAGCGTGTCGTACGGCAGCTCGCGGGCGCCCTCGCCGCCCTCCACGGCGACGGTACGGCGCTCAGGGTCGATGCCCGTGACCCGTCCGAGGCGCAGCCGCACCCCGGTGCCCGCGAACACCTCGTCGAGCGTGCGGACCGCGAGGTCCTGGCCGCTCGCGAGCTGGTGGAGCCGCATCCGCTCGACGAACTCGGGCACGGCGTTGACCACGGTGATCTCGGTGTCGGCGGGCGAGAGCCGCCGGGCGAGGTTCCCGGCGGCGAAGGCCCCGGCGTAGCCGGCGCCGAGGACGACGATGCGGTGCTTCATGGCGTTGCTCCTGTCTCGTTCGCGTGTGCCTTGAACGAGACGGCGCCCCGGTTCCTGACAGGGGCCGGGTGTGACCCCGGTCACCGCGCCGGGACGGGTTCCGGGCGCGGGCCGGGGTGCCGCGACGCCGCCGGATCGCGTGGGCGATCCGGCGGGGTCAGGCGGCTCGGGTCACTTCGCCAGGGCGCGGCTGATGACCATCCGCTGGATCTCGCTGGTGCCCTCGAAGATCGTGTAGATGGCCGCGTCGCGGTGCATCCGCTCCACCGGGTACTCGCGGGTGTAGCCGTTGCCGCCGAGGATCTGGATGGCCTGGGCGGTGACCTTCTTGGCGACCTCGCTCGCGTAGAGCTTCGACATCGAGCCCTCGGCCGAGGTGAAGGGCTTGCCCGCCGTCGCCATCCAGGAGGCGCGCCAGACGAGGAGCCGGGCCGCGTCGATCTGGGTGGCCATGTCGGCGAGCTGGAAGGCGACGCCCTGGTTCTCGATGATCGGGCGGCCGAACTGGACGCGGGTCTTCGCGTAGTCGAGGGCGACCTCGTACGCGGCGCGGGCGGTGCCGACGGCCATCGCGCCGACCGCCGGGCGGGAGGCCTCGAAGGTGGCCATGGCGGCGTTCTTCACGCGCTCGCCGCCCCCGGCCTTCGCCTTCTCCCGGGCGCGGGCGAGGCGCTCGTCGAGCTTCTCCTTGCCGCCGAGGAGGCAGCCGCCGGGGACACGGACGTCCTCCAGGACGACCTCGGCGGTGTGGGAGGCGCGGATGCCGTGCTTCTGGAACTTCTGGCCCTGGGAGAGGCCCGGAGTGCCCGGCGGGACGATGAAGGAGGCGTGCCCCTTGGAGCCGAGTTCGGGGTCGACGACCGCGACGACGACGTGGACGTTGGCGATGCCGCCGTTGGTCGCCCAGGTCTTGGTGCCGTTGAGCACCCACTCGTCCTTGGCCTCGTCGTAGACGGCACGGGTGCGCATGGAGGCGACGTCCGATCCGGCGTCGGGCTCGGACGAGCAGAAGGCGGCGACCTTGACGTCGTCGGCGTCGCCGTACATCTGCGGGATCCAGGTGCCTATCTGCTCCTCGGTGCCGTTGGCGAGGACGCCCACGGCGGCGAGGCCGGTGCCGACGATGGAGAGCGCGATGCCCGCGTCCCCCCAGAACAGCTCCTCCATCGCCATCGGGATGCCGAGGCCGGTCGGGTCGAAGAACTGCTGGGCGTAGAAGTCGAGGGAATAGATGCCGAGCTTGGCCGCTTCCTGGATGATCGGCCAGGGGGTCTCCTCACGCTCGTCCCATTCGGCGGCCGCGGGCCGCATGACATCGGCGGCGAAGCCGTGCAGCCAGTCGCGGACCTGCTTCTGGTCCTCGTTGAGTTCGAGCGTGAACTCGCCCATACTTTCCCTCCCAGCAGTACGTTACTTCCGGTAACACCAGTCTGTTACCGGTGGGTAGAGGCTGTCAACCTGCGGTGGGACGGTTCGGCCCGACCGGCACCGGACGGCGACCGGGTGTTACGTTGCGAAGCCTCACGGAAACGCACGGGCGGGGAGACACGCTGATGGACATCGCACACCGGACCACCGACCGGCAGACGCCCGCCGAGCAGCGGCGGCGCGAACTGCTGGAGGCGGCGGACCGGGTGGTGCTCCGGGACGGCCCCAAGGCCTCCATGAACGCGATCGCGGCCGAGGCGGGCATCACCAAGCCGATCCTCTACCGCCACTTCGGCGACAAGGGCGGCCTGTACCGCGCCCTCGCCATCCGGCACACGGACGCCCTCCTGGCCGCACTGCGGTCCGCCCTGGACGCGCCCGCCCCCGACCGCCGCCGCCGCGTCGAGGCCACCCTCGACACCTACCTCACCTCGATCGAGGCGATGCCCCAGGTCTACCGCTTCCTCATGCACCCCGCGGAGGAGCCGCACCAGACCGAGCAGGGCTTCGACGTCGGCCGGCACTCCGCCCCGCTGCTGCGCCGCATGGGCGAGGAGCTCGGCCAGGTCATCGCCGAGCGCGTCGACCTGGGCCCCGGCGCCGAGGTCCAGGCCCGGATCTGGGGGCACGGGATCGTCGGCATGATGCACGCGGCCGGCGACTGGTGGCTCGGCGAGCGCCCCTGCTCCCGCGCGGAACTCGTCCGCAGCCTGGCGGACCTCCTCTGGGGCCGGCTGGCCGCGGCGGACGACCTGCCGGGCGGACCGGGCTTCTGACCCCGGGGCCGGGGCCCGAGCACGGAGCCCGGCCGTCGGAGCCCGGCCGCTCAGCCCTCCAGTACCGACGCCTTCGTCCCCCACGGCTCCTTGCGGATCGCCCGGAGCAGACGTGACTTCCGCCACCCCGTGACGTGGTCCGCGTAGACCCCGCCCTCCAGGTGGTCGGTCTCGTGCTGGAGGCAGCGGGCGAAGAATCCGGTGCCCTCGATCCGTATCGGCGTGCCGTCCACGCGGACGCCCTCCACCACCGCCCGGTCGTGACGGGGCGTCGGGGCCTCCAGGCCCGGCAGCGACAGACAGCCCTCCGGGCCGCGCACCACGTCGCCGTCCGCCGCCACCAGGCGCGGGTTCACCACATGGCCCAGATGGCGGGTCTCCTCGTCGTCCGGGCAGTCGTAGACGAAGACCCGCAGGCCCACGCCGACCTGGTTCGCCGCCAGACCCACGCCGTTCGCCGCGTACATCGTGGCGAACATGTCCTCGACGAGCCGGACCAGTTCGGGGCCGAAGTCGGTGACGGGCTCGCAGGGACTGTGCAGCACGGGGTCGCCGAGCAGAGTCATCGCTCGGACGAGGCCGGAACTGCCGGGGATGGGGCGGTTTCGCATGGCCGTAAGGGTACGGTCCGCCGTGACCTGGCTGTTTCCCGCGGCCGCTCGGCGGTGCCGCTGTTCGGGCTGCTGGCCGGATCTCGATAGGCTGAGCCCGGACCGACGCAAGGAGGAACAAGAGAGATGTCAGGACACCCCGGTAATCCAGAGCCGCTGTCGCCGCGCGCCAAGCTGGCCGTGACGGCGGGCAGGGCCGCGGCCGCGGTGTCGCGTGCGGCGGGGCGCGGCAGCGGATCCGTGATCGGCGGCAAGGTGGCGCTGAAGCTCGACCCCGACCTCCTGGGCCGGCTCGCACAGCATCTGGACGTCGTCCTGGTGTCGGCGACGAACGGCAAGACGACGACGACCCGGCTGATCGCGGAGGCCCTGCGCGCCGCCGGCCCCGTCGTCTCGAACGCGCTCGGCGCCAACATGCCCGCCGGGATCACCTCGGCGCTGGCCGGCGGCACGGACTCCAAGTACGGCGTGATCGAGGTCGACGAGAAGTACCTCGCCGGCGTCGCCCGTGACACCACGCCCAAGGTCATCGCGCTGCTCAACCTCTCCCGCGACCAGCTCGACCGCGCCGCGGAGACCCGGATGCTCGCCGAGAAGTGGCGCGAGGGCCTCAACGGCACCAAGGCCGTGGTCGTGGCCAACGCCGACGACCCGCTCATCGTGTGGGCCGCCTCCTCCTCCCCCAACGTGGTGTGGGTCGCCGCCGGCCAGGAGTGGAAGGACGACGCCTGGTCCTGCCCCGCCTGCGGCGGTGTGATGCAGCGTCCGGGCGACGACTGGTTCTGCGGCGAGTGCGGCTTCCGCCGTCCCGCCCCGAGCTGGGCGCTCAGCGGCGACCACGTGCTCGACCCGCACGGTTCGGCCTGGCCGATCCGGCTCCAGCTGCCCGGCCGCGCCAACAAGGCGAACGCCGCCACCTCGGCCGCCGTCGCCGCCGTCTTCGGAGTGCCGCCGCAGGTGGCCCTGGAGCGCATGTACCAGGTGCAGGCCGTCGCGGGCCGCTACGACGTGGTCTCCTTCCAGAACCGCGACCTGCGCCTGCTGCTCGCGAAGAACCCGGCCGGCTGGCTCGAGACCTTCTCCCTCATCGACGGGCCGCCCGCCCCGGTGATCCTCTCCGTGAACGCGCGGGGCGCCGACGGCACGGACACCTCCTGGCTGTGGGACGTGGACTACGGCCGGCTCGCCGGCCACCCGATCATGGTGATCGGCGACCGCCGGCTGGACCTCGCGGTCCGCCTGGAGGTCGCGGGTGTGGACTTCCGCGTCTGCGAGACGCTGGACGAGGCCGTCTCGATGGCCCCGCCCGGCCAGATCGAGCTGATCGCCAACTACACCGCCTTCCAGGACGTCCGCCGCCGCGTCGGCAACTGACCCGTAGAGGACATGCAGCATGAGTGACAGCAGCCTGCGCCTGGTCTGGGTCTACCCGGACCTGCTCAGCACCTACGGCGACCAGGGCAACGTCCTGGTCGTGCAGCGCCGCGCCGAGCAGCGCCGCCTCAGCGTCGAGCGCGTCGACGTCCGCAGCGACCAGCCGATCCCGACCTCCGGCGACATCTATCTGATCGGCGGCGGCGAGGACCGTCCGCAGCGGCTCGCGGCCGAACGGCTGCGGCGGGACGGCGGCCTGAGCCGGGCCGCCTCCAACGGCGCGATCATCTTCTCGGTCTGCGCCGGCTACCAGATCCTGGGCCACGAGTTCATCAACGACCTCGGCGAGCGCGAGGCCGGCCTCGGTCTCATCGACGTGATCTCGACCCGTGGCGAGGGCGAGCGCTGCGTCGGCGACGTCCTCGCGGACATCGACCCGCAGCTGGGCCTCCCCCAGCTGACGGGCTTCGAGAACCACCAGGGCATCACCCATCTCGGCCCGACGGCCCGGCCGTTCGCCCGGACCGTCTACGGCAACGGCAACGGAACCGGCGACGGCACCGAGGGCGCGTACAACGACACCGTCTTCGGTACGTACATGCACGGCCCCGTCATGGCCCGCAACCCGCAGATCGCGGACCTGCTCCTGAAGCTGGCCCTCGACGTGAACGCGCTGCCGCCGACCGACGACCGCTGGTACGAGGCGCTCCGCGCCGAGCGCATCGCGGCCGCCTCGCAGCCCGCCTGAGTCAGCCCCGCACCACCGCCGGTCCCTCGTACGAACGTACGTTGTCCACTGTGCGGACATCCGGTTCGGCCCCGCCACCCTGCGGCGATAGGGTGGCGGGAATCCAGCCGGACGACGTGGTCCGGGAGTCGGCCCACGTTGCAAAGGTTTTTGGGCTATGCGCATTGGCGTGCTCACCTCCGGCGGAGACTGCCCCGGTCTGAACGCTGTCATCCGATCCGTCGTGCACCGCGCCGTCGTCGACCACGGCGACGAGGTCATCGGCTTCCACGACGGGTGGCGTGGCCTCCTGGAGTGCGACTACCGCAAGCTCGATCTGGACGCGGTGGGCGGCATCCTCGCCCGGGGCGGCACCATCCTCGGCTCCTCGCGGGTCCAGCCCGCGCACCTGGTCGGCGGCGTCGAGCGGGCCAGGGGCCACGTGGCCGACCTGGGGCTCGACGCGATCATCCCGATCGGCGGCGAGGGCACCCTCAAGGCGGCGAACCTCCTCTCCGAGGCGGGCCTCCCGATCGTCGGCGTCCCGAAGACCATCGACAACGACATCGCCTCCACCGACGTCACCTTCGGCTTCGACACCGCCGTGACCGTCGCCACCGAGGCCCTGGACCGGCTCAAGACCACCGCCGAGTCCCACCAGCGCGTCCTGGTCGTCGAGGTCATGGGCCGTCACACCGGCTGGATAGCGCTGCACTCCGGCATGGCGGCCGGCGCGCACGCCATCGTGGTCCCCGAGCGGCCCTTCGACATCGACGAGCTGACCGCCCGGGTCGGCGAGCGCTTCGAGGCCGGCAAGCGGTTCGCGATCGTCGTCGTGGCCGAGGGCGCGAAGCCCGCCGAGGGCTCCATGGACTTCAAGACCGCCGGCACCGACATCTACGGTCACGAGCGCTTCACCGGCATCGCCAACCAGCTCTCCGCCGAGCTGGAGCGGCGCCTCGGCAAGGAGGCCCGCCCGGTCATCCTGGGTCACGTCCAGCGCGGCGGCACCCCCACCGCGTACGACCGCGTCCTCGCCACCCGCTTCGGCTGGCACGCGGTCGAGGCGGCGCACCGGGGCGAGTTCGGCATGCTGACCGCGCTGCGCGGCACCGAGATCACCATGGTTCCGCTGGCCCAGGCCGTGGAGACCCTCAAGACCGTCCCGGCGGACCGCTACGCCGAGGCCGAGTGCGTGCTCTGACGGACGCCTTCGCGTGACATCCGCCCCCGGTCGCAGCAGCGGCCGGGGGCGGTTCTAGTCTGGTGCGGACAACAAGCGCGAATCGGGCTCCAGGAGTGCACACGATGGATCACAGCGGGCACGGCATGACCACGGATCTGCCGCCGTTCACGCTGGGTCGGGGCCTGGAGTTCTCGCCCGACCTCTTCTTCCTGATCGGCTGCCTCGCGGGGCTCGGGCTGTACGGGTGGGGCGTGGCGCGGCTGCGGCGGCGCGGGGACGCCTGGCCGGTCAGCCGGACGGTGTTCTTCACGGTCGGCGTGCTGACGATCGCGCTCGTGATGTGCACCAAGCTCAACGACTACGGCATGGTCATGTTCAGCGTGCACATGGTGCAGCACATGGTGATCTCGATGCTGTCGCCGATCCTGCTGCTGCTCGGCGCGCCCATCACGCTGGCGCTGCGGGCGCTGCCGGTGGCGGGGCGGGGCTCCACGGGGCCGCGCGAGCTGCTCCTGAAGCTGCTGCACAGCCGGTACATGAAGGTGATCACGCACCCCGGTTTCACGATCCCGATGTTCATCGCGAGCCTCTACGCGCTGTACTTCACGCCGCTCTTCGACTTCCTGATGGGCTCGAAGGCGGGCCACATCGGGATGATGGTGCACTTCCTGATGGTGGGCGTGGTCTTCTTCTGGCCGATCATGGGCGTCGACCCGGGGCCGCACCGGCCGGGGTACGTGATGCGGATGCTGGAGCTGTTCGCGGGCATGCCGTTCCACGCCTTCTTCGGCATCGCGCTGATGATGGCCACGGAGCCGATGGTGAAGGCCTACGAGAACCCGCCGGCCTCGCTGGGGATCGACGTGCTCACCGACCAGAACGCGGCGGGCGGCATCGCCTGGGCGTTCAGCGAGATCCCGTCCGTGCTGGTGCTGATCGCGCTGGTCTACCAGTGGTACCACTCCGAGCAGCGGCAGGCGGTCCGTATGGACCGGGCCGCCGACCGGAACGGGGACAAGGAGCTGGAGGCGTACAACGCGTATCTCGCCTCGCTCCAGGCCCGCGGCCGCTGATCCCGGCGCACGCCGGAGCGTCCCGGGAGTAGCGCGCGCCCCCCTTCCGGGGTCACGATGGGCTGGACGGCTTCCGCGACCTCGGTCGGGAGGAGGGCGGACACATGTCCGGTCCCACGAAGACGATGGCGGTGCTCACGGCCGCCGCGCTGGTGCTGACGACGGCGTACACGGTGGCGCTCGGCAGCAGCGGCTGGCTCTGGTTCGGCTGGGTGGTGCTCGGCGTGGTGACGATCGGGATGGCCGCGTCGGACAGCACCGCCCCGCCCGCCCCACGTCCCCGCCCACCGGCGGGGACCGGGCCCGCGCATCCCTGACCGCGGCGGGTCACCCGCCGGTCGCGCGGCGGGGGAAGCCGCGTGCGGTGGCGAGGGCGAGGACGGTCAGGACGACGACGCCCGCCGACTCGACGACGATCGTCGGCAGGACCAGTTCCGCGTCGAGGGACTCCTCGAAGCCGAAGAGTCCGGTGGTGAGGCTGACGACGAGACCCGCGAGCGTGCCGGCGGTGAAGAGCGCGCCGAGCGCGGCCGGGACGGCGAGGTAGCGGGTCGGTGCGGCCAGCAGGGCGAGCGTCAGCAGGGCGCCGCCGATGGCGTTGAGCAGGAACAGCACGCCGATCGTCGCCAGGTCGCGGTAGCCGGTGTCCCACAGACGGAGGTGGATGGCCGCCATCGCCGCCGTCAGACCGGCGCCGGCCAGGCGCAGCGCGAGGACGCTCCGGGCCCGTTCAGTAGCCATGGCCCGTCGGGCTCTCGTTCACCGGTCCCCCGGTACCTCCCACGGTGATCTCGGTCTTCATGCCCAGGTCCTTGTGTCCGTCGACGGGGCAGTAGATCTCGTACGTGCCCGACTTCAGCGTCACGGTCAGCTTCGTGCTCTTGCCGGGGTCCACGTTCGGCGAGCGGTGCTCTCCGCCCGGGCCCTCGACCGCCAGGGCGTGGACGTGGTGGCCGATGTTGTTGACGACGAAGGTGTAGCCGCCTGCCTTGAACGTGTTCTGCGACAGCGCGATGTGGAAGTCGGAGAGGTCCGCGGTCACCTGGGTGGTGCCCGTCGTGCTCTGTGCCGGTGGTGCGGTGCTCGGTGGTGCGGTGTTCGCAGACCCGCCGCCGCTCCCGCAGGCCGCCAGCAGCCCGGTGAGCCCTGCGGCCGCCAGACCGAGCGCCACGCGGCTCCGCGTGTGTGTTCCTGTCATCACTCCGCCCTCCGCCTGTTCTCGTTCTTGGGGATTTCCGTTCCGCAGGGGGTACGGACGAGCGGCGCGGAGGGATTGCGCGGGGCCGGAGGAGGAGAATGAGGGGGTGTTTCCGCACGGATCCGGATCCGGCGCAATCCCCTGGGGGCGGCGGAACGTATCCAGGGGTGTGCGGAGCATGGGGATGTCACTCGGGCACGCGCCGGACGAGGCGCTGCTGTCCGGCCTGACCACGGGAGATCCCGAGATCGCCGTCGCGTTCGTGCGCCGTTTCCAGCGCACGGTGTTCGGTGTCGCGGTCGCCGTCGTCGGTGACACCCAGCTCGCCGAGGACATCGCGCAGCAGACCTTCGAGCGGGCCTGGCGTCATGCCTCGGTCTACGACGCGCGGCGCGGTTCGGTGCGGACCTGGCTGACGACCATCGCCCACAACCTCGCGGTCGACGCGGTCCGGGCGCGCCGGGCCGATCCCGTGGCGCCGGAGGATCTGGACGCCCTGCTCGACGTCATGACCGACACCCCCGAGGACCGGGCCCTGGCCGCCGAGACGGCGGCCGGGCTCGGGACCGCCCTGGCCCGGCTGCCGAGGGAGCAGGCCCGGGCGCTGGCGCTGGCCGCGATCTACGGGATGACGGCGCGGGAGGTCGCCGACTTCGAGCACATACCGCTGGGCACCGCGAAGACGCGGATCAGGACGGCGCTGCGGAAGCTGCGGACGGCATGGGGAGCCGAGGTGAACCGGCGATGAGCGAGGGCATGAGCTGCGAACGGCTGAGGGAGCTCGACGCCGAACTGGCGCTGGGTGTGCTCCCGGCGCGGGAGCGCGCGCTCGCGGTCGCGCATCTGGACCGCTGCGCCGCGTGCCGGGAGCACATCGCGCGGCTGGCTCCGCTCGGCGACGGCCTGCTGGGGCTGCTGCCCGGCTCGGAGCCGCCGGTGGGCTTCGAGAGCCGGGTCACCGCACGGTTCGGGGAGCTGTTCACCGAACGGTTCGGCACCCGCCCGGAGCAGACGGGACGGCCGGAGCGCGCGGAGGACGCCGGGCACGTCGGGCGGTCCGGCCCGGCCGGGCGGCCCCCGGGGCGGCGCCGCCTCCTGCGGCCGCGGCTCGCGGCGGCAGGCGCCGCCCTCGCGGTCGCCTGCGGCTTCGGCGGCTGGGCCGTGGGCACCGCCGTCACCGAGCCGCCGGTGGCCTCCGCCCCGGCGCACAGCGCTCTGATGGAGGCGGCCCTGATCGCCGACGGCCACGAGGTCGGCCGGATCTTCGCCCACGCCGGTGCGCCGGGCTGGGTCTACATGTCCGTCGAGCTGGGGGGACGCGACGGACCGGTGCGCTGCCGCCTCGAACGTACCGACGGCAGCGCCGTTCCCCTCGGCACGTTCGCCCTCAAGGGCGGGTACGGGTACTGGGGCGCGCCGGCCGTGGTGGACCCGGCGACGGTGTCCGGCGCCCAGCTCCTCGCTCCCGACGGCTCGGTCCTGGCCACCGCGCGGTTCCCGTCGGCGGTGGAGACCTCGTGACGCGCAGACCCCGCCTGCCGGCTTTCCTAGCCGTTCGGGGCCAGTACCACCCAGATCTGTCCCGGTGCGAAGGGGAGCGGCTTGCCCGCCGGGGTGGTGAACGTGGTGCCGGAGGCCGCCGTGGGGCGGGACCAGTGGGCGTCGTACGACCGGCCGTCCCGCAGCACCTGTGCCGTACCGCTGCCGACGCTCTCGGTGTACGGGGACACGCTGCCGAGGAAGTCGTGGAAGCGTGAGGAACGGATGTTCACGTGCTGGACGACGACCGTCGCGGGCTTCAGCGGTCCCGCGTCGGTGGTGCGGGCGGCCCGCCCGTCCATCGCGACCCGCCAGTCCTTCTCCGCCGTGTTCCAAGTGAAGGTGTAGCGGGCGGCGGGATAGCGGACGGTGCGTGCCCGGACGGGGGTGCCGTCCTCGGGAGCGGGCCCGAAGCGGAAGCCGATGTCCCGGGAGAGGCCGGCGTCGGGGGCCGCGGCCAGGGCGCGGCCGGGCAGCAGGTACAGGTTGTGGGGCGCCGGTCGCGCGGAGCTGCGGACGAAGGCCCGGGGTGCGTCCTCCTGCGGCAGCGGGTGCAGCGGGGCGGCCTGGAGGAGGGGTTTCAGGGCGGTCTGGGAGCCGGAGTAGGCGAGTGCGGGGGTGCCGAACTGGGCGAGGAGTTCGATGTCGGACTCGCGGGCGCTGCGGACGGGTCCGGTCCGGTCGGGGAGGCGGGAGGAGTAGACGGCGAGGAGCCGGGTCACGCCTCCCTCGACCTGTTCGACGTAGACGAGGTCGGCGGAGCCGAGGCCGGTGTGGGGGCGGGCCGCGGCCACGTTGTCGATCTTGACGGCGAGGACGGGGGCGGGTTTCGCCGGGAGTCCGGTGAAGGGCGAGCGTCCGGTGGGGACCGGGGCGGTGGGAGCGGGGCTCGTGGTGGCGGGCGTGGGGGTCGGGGTGGGGGTCGGTTCGGGCGTACCCGGGTGGGAGCAGCCGTACAGCCCGGCCGCCGTCAGCGCGCACAGCAGTGCGGTGAGGACGCGGCCGGGGCGCCTGGACCCTCGCTCGTCGGTCATGGTGACGCTCCCCCACCAGTGGACCACGGGGCCGCGCGCCGATACAACGGGTGGACGGACGACGAACGGGGGTCGCGGATGTTCTACCACCTGATGAAGCACGTACTGCTCGGACCGCTCCTGAGGCTGCTCTTCCGGCCCCGGATCGAGGGTCTCGAGCACATCCCGGAGGAGGGTGCGGCGATCGTCGCGGGCAACCATCTCTCCTTCTCGGACCACTTCCTGATGCCGGTGGTCCTGGACCGGCGGATCACCTTCCTGGCGAAGCAGGAGTACTTCACCGGGCCGGGGGTGAAGGGGCGGCTGACGGCGGCGTTCTTCCGGGCCGCCGGCCAGATCCCGGTGGACCGGTCGGGGAAGGAGGCGGGGCGGGCCGCGATCCGGGAGGGGCTGGGGGTGCTGGACCGGGGCGAGCTGCTCGGCATCTATCCGGAGGGGACGCGTTCGCACGACGGGCGGCTGTACAAGGGCAAGGTGGGGGTGGCGGTGATGGCGCTGACGGCGGGGGTGCCGGTGGTGCCCTGCGCGATGGTGGGGACCTTCGAGATCCAGCCGCCGGGGAAGGTCGTGCCGAGGATCCGCCGGGTCACCATCCGGTTCGGGGAACCGCTGGACTTCGCCCGGTTCAGGGGTTCGGCCGGTGAGAAGGCGGTGGTCCGCGCGGTGACGGACGAGATCATGTACGAGATCCTGCGGCTGTCCGGGCAGGAGTACGTGGACGAGTACGCGGCGGTGGTGAAGGCCGCGGCGGAGGAGGACGGGCGGTCGGCGCGAAAGTTCCCCGGCGGGGAACGCTGAGGGCGGATCCGCGCACGGCGCAATCCTCTGGGCCGCCGCGTCCGCCGCCCGTAGCGTCGCGTCCATGAGCAAGGGAAGCGCGTTCGTGCTGGGTGGATCGGGACAGGTGGGGAGGGCGGCCGTGCGGGCCCTCCTCGCGGACGGCTGGGAGGTGACGGCCGCCTCGCGGGGCGGCGGCAGGGACGACGGCTGGCCGGACGAGGTCCGGTCGGTCCGGCTCGACCGGGGCGAGGAGGGCGCGTTGGCGTCCGCGCTCGGCGACGGCACGGACGTCCTGGTGGACATGGTGGCGTACGACGCCGGGCACGCCGCCCAGTTGACCGGGCTCGCGGACCGGATCGGCTCGGCGGTGGTGATCTCCAGCGGGGCCGTGTACGAGGACGAGCGGGGGCGAAGCTTCGACACCCAGGACCGGTCGGACGGCTTCCCGCGCTATCCGGTGCCGATCCCGGAGTCCCTGGCGACGGTGGCGCCGGGCGACAGCACGTACGGCACCCGGAAGGTCGCCCTGGAACAGCGGCTGCTCGCGGCGGGCGAGGCGCTGCCGACGACGCTGCTGCGGGCGGGCGCGATCCACGGTCCGCACTGCCCGGGTCCGCGTGAACTGTGGTTCGTGAAGCGGGCGTTGGACGGACGGCCGGTGCGCCTGCTCGCGTACGGCGGGACCTCGCGGTTCCATCCTGCCCATGTCGACAATCTGGCGGAGCTGATCCGGCTGGCGGCGGCGAAGCCGGGCAGCCGGGTACTGAACGGCGCGGACCCGGAGGCGCCGACGGTGGCCGAGATCGGGGCGGCGATCGACGCGGTCCTCGGCGCCGAGAGCGAGACGGTGCTGATCGAGGGGGCGCCGGACGGGCTCGTGGGCCTCACTCCCTGGACCTCGGAACATCCGATCGTCTACGACATGACGGCGGCGGAGCGGGAGTTGGGCTACCGGCCGGTGGTCTCGTACGCCGCGTCGCTGCCGGAGACGGTCGCGTGGCTGAGCGAGCGGGTGGCGGGGCGGGAGTGGCGGGAGGTCTTCCCGGGTCTGGGGAAGTACGGGGTGGACTTCTTCGACTACGCGGCGGAGGACGCCTGGCTCGCCTCGCACTGAGACGGCGGAGAGGGGCGGGCCGTCGGACGGCCCGCCCCTCTCCTCACCCGGATGCGGGCGGTGTTACGGCTGCGGAGTGGCGTGCGGGGCGCACGTCTGGTCCGTGGCGTCGACCTTGCCGGTCAGCAGGTAGGTCTCGACCTTGGCGTTGAGGCAGGGGTTGACCAGGTTGGTGATGCCGTGCGAGCCGGCGTCCTTCTCCGTGATCAGTCGCGAGCCCTTGAAACGCTTGTGCAGCTCGACGGCGCCGGCGTACGGGGTGGCGGCGTCACGCTCGGACTGGGCGATGAGCACCGGCGGGAGGCCCTTGCCGGTCTTCACCTCGGTCGGGCGCTGGCGCGGGGCGGACCAGGTGGCGCAGGGGAGGTTCATCCACGCGTTGGCCCAGGTCATGAAGGGGTACTGCTCGTGGAGGCGGGTGTTGTCCCGGTCCCACTTCTTCCAGCTCGTCGGCCAGGCGGCGTCGTTGCACTCGACCGCGGTGTAGACGGCGTTGCCGTTCTCCGAGGAGATGTTGCCGGCGGTGTCGGTGAGGTCGGCCGCGGCGTTGTCGATCAGCGGCTGCGGGTCACCGGCGGCGTAGGCGCTCCAGGCCTCGGCCACCAGGGCCCAGGTGGAGTCGTAGTACGGGGCGTTCTGGAAGAAGCCGATGAGCTCCGCAGGGCCGACCTTCCCGCCGAGCGGGGCCTTCTTGGCGGCGGCGCGCAGGGTCACCCACTGCTGCTGGACCTCCGCCAGGGTGTCCCCGAGGTGGTAGGTGGCGTCGTTCTGGGCGACCCAGGTCATCCAGTCCTTGAGGCGGCCCTCGAAGGCGATGTCCTGGTCGAGGTTGACCTCGTACCAGATCTTCCGCGTCGAGGGGTTGACGACGCTGTCGAGGACCATGCGGCGGACGTGGCTCGGGAAGAGCGTGCCGTAGACCGCGCCGAGGTAGGTGCCGTAGGAGACGCCGACGAAGTTGAGCTTCCGCTCGCCGAGGGCGGCGCGGACGACGTCGAGGTCACGGGCGGTGTTGGGGGTGTTCATGAAGGGCAGCAGGTCGCCGCTCTTCTCCGCACAGCCCTTGGCGTAGTCGGCGGCGAGCTTGCGCTGCGCGAGCTTGTCGGCCTCGCTGTCGGGGACCGGGTCGAGCTTCGGGCCCTTGACGAAGTCGGTCGGGTCGACGCAGGAGATGGGGGCCGACTTGCCGACGCCGCGCGGGTCGAAGCCCACGAAGTCGTAGGCCTTGGCGGCGTTCGCCCAGATCGCGTTCTTCGTGGTGACCCGGCGGGGGAAGCGGAGGCCGGAGCCGCCGGGGCCGCCCGGGTTGTAGAGGAGCGCGCCCTGGCGCTCGGCGGGGGTGCCGGTGGACTTGATCCGGTCCACGGCGATCTTGATCTTCTTGCCGTTGGGCTTCGCGTAGTCGACGGGCACGCTGACCCAGCCGCACTCGATCGGCTTCTCCAGGCCCCAGTCGGCCGGGCAGTCCTGCCAGTCGATGCCGGTCTGGGCGGCGCGGGCGGCGGCGACGGCGACGCCGATCGACTCCGCGTCGCGCAGGTGGCGGTTGCTGTCGGCGTTCGCGGCCGGGGCGGCGAGCGCGCCCACGACGAGCGTGCCCGCTATCAGAGTGCCGGCCGAGCCGAGCACCGCTGTGCGTCTCACATGTCCTCCCCCAGTGGGCGCCGCCCCCGTGGCAGCGCCGCGTGTTGGTTGTCGGGGGATCCTTTCGCCCCGGGGGCTCCCGATGAAAGGGCGAACACGTGTTTCTTTGCCGAACCAATAACCGGTGAACGGTGTACCGCTGAGCGGTGACCTCACCGGGGCCCCTCAGAAACGGTCAGAACGGGGCGAGTTCGGCCAAAGCCCTGTCGAGCAGGCGGCGCAGCACGAGCGCGTCCGGTGCGACCGCGGTGGCGAGGGCTGCGGGTCCGGCCAGCGGGGTGACGGCGGCGTGCTCCCCGAACAGCCGGGACTCCACCGGCTTGTCGGCGAACGCCGGGTCGACGACGAGGAGTTGGCCGGTCGCCCGGTGCCCGCCGAGCACCGCGCCGCCGTCCCAGCCGCCGGGGGCGCCGGGCCCGAAGGCCAGTTCCTGGTCGAGCAGGGGCCGTCCGGCCCGGCGCACGGTGAGCCGGGTGACGAGGGTGCCGGGCGGTTCGCCGTGGCGGCCGAGGATCTGCTCCTCACGGAGGACCAGCCGCGCCGTGGGAGCGAGCTCGACGACGGTCCGCATCCGCAGGTCCGACCCCCGGACGGAGACCATCTGCTCCGGCAGCCAGCGGAGCACGCCCCCGTCGCCGACGGTGATCCGCACGTCGTACGCGGCGGGCTCGGCGCTCCGGCCGGGCAGCGCGAGGGTGGCGGCCGCGGAGTCGACCAGGAGCCGGGCCCCGTCGCACACCTCGGTCTCGATCGCGAGCCGGTCACCGCCGAGCGGGGCGCTCATCGCCCCGACGACGGTGACCCGGGTGTACGGACCGGGGGCCTCCCCGTACGGACCGGCGGGCCCGGCGGGCGGACCCGCGGCCCGGGTGCGGCGCAGGGCGAGGGGGCCGTCGCCGACCAGGAGCGGCAGCCCCCCGTCGGCGTCGGCGCGGATCCGGGCCGTGGCGCGCAGGCTCACGCGGTCCAGGCCCCGAGCTGGGCGCGGACCCAGTCCGCGACGGGCGCGACGCCGTTCTCGGCCCGCAGCGAGGTGAAGGCCACGGGCAGTTCGCCGCGCTGCGCCTTGGCGTCGCGCGCCATCCGCTCCAGGTCGGAACCCACGTAGGGGGCGAGGTCGGTCTTGTTGACGACGAGGAGGTCGGCGGTGGTGACGCCGGGGCCGCCCTTGCGCGGGATGTCGTCCCCGCCGGCCACGTCGATGACGAAGATCTGGGCGTCGACGAGCCCCTTGGAGAAGGTGGCGGTGAGGTTGTCGCCGCCGGACTCGACGAGGATGAGGTCGAGCGGCCCGACCGCCTCCTCCAGGTCCTCGACGGCTTCGAGGTTGGCGGAGATGTCGTCGCGGATGGCGGTGTGCGGGCAGGCGCCGGTCTCGACGGCCTGGATGCGCTCGGGCGGCAGGACGGCGTTGCGGAGCAGGAACTCGGCGTCCTCGCGGGTGTAGATGTCGTTGGTGACGACGGCGAGGGAGAGGGTGTCGCGCAGGGCCCGGCAGAGGGCGGCGACGGTGGCGGTCTTGCCGGAGCCGACCGGACCGCCGAGTCCGATGCGCAGGGCGCGGCGGGTGCCGTCGGGGCGGTGGGCGTCGGCGGAGACGGCACCGCGGTGGTCGTGGGAGTGGTCGAGGTGCATGGGGCGGCTCCAGCGATGCTCGGACGTGGTCTCGGACGTGGGTGCTCAGGAGAGGGGGCTCAGGAACGGGTGCTCACGAGTGGCCTCAGGACGCGAAGAGGCGGACGGGCCAGGCCGCGTGCTGTTCGGCGGTGATGTCGAGGAGGGGTGCGGAGGCCGCGGGCAGGGCGTCGATGCCCCGCCGGGCGGCGGCGGCGGCCTCCTCGGCGACCCGGTCCATGGCGGGGGCGAGCCGGGCGAGGACGGCGGTGGCCTGGAAGGGGTCCAGGCTCAGCAGCCGGACCGTGGCGGTGGCGGGGCCGCTGACCGTCTCGTACGCGACGCAGTGCGCGGCGTCCTCGGGGCCGAGCCCTGCGGCGCGGGCGGCGGTTCCGAGGACGACGGGCTGGTGGGCGCCGCGCGGGAACGCGGCGGCGAGCGCGTCGAGTTCGGGACCCGGCCAGGCGGCGCGGGCCGCCCGCATCATCTGCCGGCCCAGCTTGCGGGCGGCGGCGCGGAGGGCCGGCGAGGGGGTGCGCGCGTCGGCGGCCGCGTCGAGCGCGTAGGGGTCGTGTCCGAGCGCCGCCGCGGCGGCGAGGGCCGCCGCGGTGAGGCCGCTGGTGTGCAGCCGGCCGCGGCAGAAGGCGGCGAGACTCGCCGCGTCCGTGATCCGGCCCGCCGCCACGGCGGCCTCGGCCCCGCCGGAGTGGGCGTGCCCGCCGGCGGGGAAACGCCCGTCGGCGAGCACGAGGAGGGCTGCGCGACTCGTCATCAGAAGAGGAAGTAGCGCTGGGCCATGGGCAGTTCGGCGGTGGGGGCGGGTTCGACCGCCTCGCCGTCGATGGTCACCGTGAAGGTGTCGGCGTCGACCTCGACCCGGGGCAGCGCGTCGTTCTCCCGCATGTCCGCCTTGGTCACCCGCCGGGTGTTGCCGATCGCGGTGAACTCCTTGTTCACACCGAGCCGCTGGGCGATGTCGTCCTCGATCGCCGCCCGGGCGACGAAGTTGACCGAGCCGGACGCCGCGGCCCTGCCGAGCGCGCCGAACATGGGACGGGGCAGCACCGGCTGGGGAGTGGGGATGGAGGCGTTGGCGTCCCCCATCTGCGCGTACGCGATCTGCCCGCCCTTGAGGACGACGAGCGGCTTCACCCCGAAGAAGGCGGGCTCCCACAGGACCAGGTCGGCGAGCTTGCCGGGCTCGACCGAGCCGACGAGGTGGTCCATGCCCTGGGCGACGGCCGGGTTGATCGTGTACTTGGCGACGTAGCGGCGCGCCCGGTGGTTGTCGGCGCGGCCGTCGCCGGGCAGGGCGCCGCGCCGCTTCTTCATGACGTGGGCGGTCTGCCAGGTGCGCATGATCACCTCGCCGATCCGGCCCATGGCCTGGGCGTCGGAGGAGATGATCGAGATGGCCCCGAGGTCGTGCAGGACGTCCTCGGCGGCGATGGTGGAGGGCCGGATGCGGGACTCCGCGAAGGCGAGGTCCTCGGGGACGGCCGGGTTGAGGTGGTGGCAGACCATCAGCATGTCGAGGTGTTCCTCGATGGTGTTGACGGTGTGCGGCCGGGTCGGGTTGGTGGAGCTGGGCAGGATGTACGGCTCGGAGACCACCGTGATGATGTCGGGGGCGTGCCCGCCGCCGGCGCCCTCGGTGTGGTACGCGTGGACGGTGCGGCCGGCGATGGCGGCGAGGGTGTCGCCGACGAAGCCCGCCTCGTTCAGGGTGTCGGTGTGGATGGCGAGCTGGGCGCCCGTCTCCTCGCACACGTCCAGACAGGCGTCGATGACGGCGGGGGTGGCGCCCCAGTCCTCGTGGATCTTGAATCCGAGGGCCCCGCCGCGCAGCTGGGAGTGCATGGCCTCGCGGGACATCGTGTTGCCCTTGCCGAGCAGGCCGATGTTGACGGGGAAGGTGTCCAGGGCCTCGAACATCCGGGCCGTGTGCCAGGGGCCGGGGGTGACGGTGGTGGCCTTGGTGCCCTCGGCGGGTCCCGTACCGCCGCCGACGAGGGTGGTGACGCCGGTGGCGAGGGCCTGCTCGACGACGGTCGGCGAGATGAAGTGGACGTGGGTGTCGACGGCTCCGGCGGTGACGATCCGGCCGTTGCCGACGATGATCTCGGTCTCGGGGCCGATCACCAGGTCGGGGTGGACGCCGTCCATGGTGTCGGGGTTGCCGGCCTTGCCGAGGGCGGTGATCCGGCCGTCCCGGATGCCGATGTCGGCCTTGACGATCCCCCAGTGGTCGATGACCACGACGCCGGTGATCACGGTGTCGGGGGCGCCCTCGGCGCGGGTGGTGCGGGCCTGCCCCATGGACTCGCGGATGACCTTGCCACCGCCGAATACGGCTTCGTCGCCGGCGCGGCCGGGGCCTCCGCTGCGGTCCTCCTCGATCTCCACGAGGAGGTCGGTGTCGGCGAGCCGGACGCGGTCGCCGGTGGTGGGGCCGAACAGGTCGGCGTGGACGGCGCGGTGGAGGTCAGGCACGGTCGCCGTCCTTGTCCTGGGCAGTGGTGTCGAGGGAGCCGGCGGAGTCGAGGGGGCCGGCGATCTCGCCGCGCAGGCCGGGGACGATCCGGCGGCCCGCGAGGGGGACGAGCTCGACCTCGACCGGGATGCCGGGTTCGAAGCGGACGGCGGTGCCGGCGGCGATGTGCAGCCGCTGTCCGCGCGCGGCGCCGCGGTCGAACTGCAGACCGGGGTTGACCTCGGCGAAGTGGTAGTGGGAGCCGACCTGGACGGGCCGGTCGGCGGCGTTGAGCACGGTCAGACGCGTGACGGGGCGCCCCTCGTTGAGGGCGACGGGGCCGTCCGCGTACAGGATCTCTCCGGGGATCATCGGCGGCGCCCCGTTCAGATGATCGGGTCGTGGACGGTGACGAGCTTGGTGCCGTCCGGGAAGGTGGCCTCGACCTGGACGTCGTGGATCATCTCGGGGATGCCGTCCATGACGTCCGCGCGGGTGAGCACCTTGCGGCCGGAGGCCATCAGCTCGGCGACCGTGCGACCGTCCCTGGCACCTTCGAGGACATGGGCGGTGAGCAGCGCGACGGCCTCGGGGTGGTTGAGCAGCACACCGCGGGCCCTGCGCTTCTCCGCCACGTCCGCCGCCACATGGATGAGCAGGCGTTCCTGTTCGTGCGGGCTCAACTGCACTCTTCCACCTCACAGTCGTCTGCCGGGAGAGACCCCGGACAGCTGCGGACCCTACCGACCGTCAACACCTTGTTGAACTGCGGAGATGCGGTACGCGAGCAGACATTGCACGTTAGGGCGGAAGTTTTTCCGGCTCGTTAACTGTGTCTTTGCGTTCCCATGATCGTCGGACCGGTCGCGCGCTCAGGAGACGCCGGGCTCGCGGTGGTGGGCGGCGATGCCGAAGCGGCCCTGTTCGCCCGGAGCGGAGTCGACGGAGCGCAGGCCGGAGACCGTACTGACCACCTGCTCGTCGGCGGGCTTCTCCGCCGCCTCGAGTTCTTCCAGGTCAGCGGCGGAGACCAGGGCGACGAGGGGCTTCCCGTGGCGGGTGACCACGACGCGCTCACCGCCGTACACGACGCGGTTGATGAGGTCGGCGAGCTCAGCCCGCGCTTGCGTCACCGGGATCTCGTAGGTCATGCTCCCCATCTTACGGCCTGTACGTCCTGTACATTTTTTACAGATGGAGGTGCCCGCCATGGATGCTCGCCACGTCCTGCCCGAGTTCACGGAGCGGACCAGCTACGGAACCCGGACCCTCGACCCCTACTCCAAGCTCCTCGAATCCCGGATCGTCTTCCTCGGCACGCCGATCGACGAGATCTCCGCCAACGACGTGATCGCCCAGCTCCTCCACCTCGACCACGCGGCTCCGGGACAGGACCTCTCGCTCTACATCAACTCCCCCGGCGGCTCCGTCACCGCCATGACCGCGATCTACGACACCCTCCGCTCGCTCCACTGCGACGTGGAGACCACCTGCCTCGGCCAGGCGGAGTCCACCGCCGCCGTCCTGCTCGCGGCGGGGACGCCGGGCAAGCGCGCGATGCTGCCCGGCGCCCGGATCACGCTCCGGCAGCCCGCCGTGGACGAGCCGCTCCAGGGGCAGCTCAGCGACCTCGACCTGCACGCCAGCGAACTCCTCCGCCTGCGCGCCCTGATGGCCGGGATCCTCACCGAGCACACCGGGCAGCCGCGCGAGCGGATCGACGCCGACCTCGACCGCCTCACGGTCCTGGACGCGCCGGCGGCCCTCGCGTACGGCCTGGTGGACCATGTGATCACGAGCCGGCGGGACTCCGTCGGCCCCTCGGAGCGGTGAGCCCGCCGTGGTCCCCGAACTGCCGCCGCTGCCCGCCCTGACGCGGGCCGAGGGCGAGTTCGTCGACGCGTACCTCGAAGTCGTCGACCTCCTGGGGAGGATCAACCCCGCCAGGGGCACCCACACCTACGGGGCGCTGCGCGCGGCGCAGGCCCTGGTCGGGCGGGCCGAGGCGCTGCGCGAGGCCGTGACGCTGATGCACGCGCGGGGCGAGAGCGAGGTGCACGCGGACACCTTGGCGCGCGCCCTGCGAGTGTTGGACGGGGAGCGCAGAACCGGCCGCGTCACCGTCCCGGAAGCACGGGCGAGTTGACATTCCGGCGTGCCGTGTCCAGGTCCGGACGGCCGACACGAACCGCAGAATCGATCCCCCGTTCGGCGTAGTCGACGCGTCGACATATGTGCCGGGTGAGTTGCACAGCAGGTGTACGCATCTGGCGGAATCGGGCGTTCCACCCCTGGTGCGGGGCTCGTCGGCCAAACCTCCGACGATCACGAAAGCATCCTGTCCACCCGAATGGATCAGTCGTGAGGAGCCTCACATATCGCCGTTTCAGCTCGGATTTCGCCCTGTGTGTAGGTCAAGATCCCTGTCGACGACAAGCCCCCGCCGCCGCGGCGGGGCGGTCCGGGCGGACGCCGAGTCCTGCCGCTGTCCCGGATGTCTGGTCGACAGGAGTGGATCGGCAGGAGTGGAGGACCCGATTCAGACGGGGCGTACGCGCTGTTCCGGCAGCGAGGCCGTCCCTTGGGGTGAAGCCGCGGAAGCGGCCGGGCATCTTCGCCAGCCCGAACCCGACAGGTCATCCTTCGCAGGCGGCTGACGAAGGGTTGCGCATGACCGCGCAGATGCACGTCCCGTCCCTGCTGTCCCGGGCCGGAGCCGTCTCGGCTCTCACCCTCGCCGCCGTCGGCGGCACGCTGCTCGCACCAGGTGCGGCATCGGAGGCCCAGGCAGCGACGACCTACGCGAACAAGGCACTGAGCGTCGCCGCGTCCAAGAAGGGAGCCCCGTACCGGTACGGGAGCACCGGGCCCACGAGGTTCGACTGCTCCGGTCTGACGCTCTACGCGTACAAGAAGGCGGGCAAGTCGCTGCCCCGCACCGCGCAGCAGCAGTACAACAGGACCCGGCACATCTCCGCCGGCAGCAGACAGAAGGGGGACCTGGTCTTCTTCCACTCCGGCGGAAGGGTGTACCACGTGGGGATCTACGCCGGGAGCGGCAAGATCTGGCACTCGCCCAAGACGGGCTCCTGGGTGAAGCTCGACAGGATCTGGTCCTCGAAGGTCTACTACGGCCGCGTCCGCTGACCGGACGGCCGTAGCGGTACGACCCCGAGGGGTGCGGTGGCGCCGCCGCACCCCGGCACGGGCCTTCCGGACGTGGACCTGGGTCGCGTCCGGCACACAGCGCCGTCCGCGCAGGCCGGGCAGGCCGGGCCGGGCCTTCCCGGCGAGGAGCTAACAGCTCGCGAGCGGGACCGTCGTCCACGGGAGGGTGATCCGGACCGTCTTCCCGCCCTCCTCGGTCGGGGCGACCGAGAGACGGCCGCCCGCCTCCGCCGCCAGCGAGCGGATGATGACCATGCCCCGGCCGTTGTCCTGCTGGACTGCCGCCGGGAGACGGCGCGGCCAGCGCGGATGGCTGTCGGTGACGCCGATGTGGAGGCGCTCCTCGCGCTCCAGGCGGACGTCGACCGTGAACGTGGGCGACTGACCGAGGGTGTGCAGCACGGCGTTGGTGGCCAGTTCCGAGACCATCAGACGGATCGCGTCCGCGAGGTCGTCGGCCCCGTCGAGGCCCCATCCGTCGAGCACCTCCGCGACGAACCGCCGGGCCGTGGGGACCGAGGCGGGCTCGCTCGGCAGAGTGACGGATGCTTCCTGGTGATCGGCCATGGCGACGCTGTCCCTTTCCCGCCGGGGCCGCTGCCCCGGATTGCGCTTCGGGCGTCAGAGTGGCACCGATCGGACCACGCCGGGCGGCGTTCCACCAAGATATGTCCCCATCTGTCGCCCGAAGCGGTGAACTCTGCGGCCCGGGAACCCCCTTGGGCCGCCCGTCACCCCTGCGGTCCGGCCGGCGCCGTCCGCAGGATCGTCGCCACCGCGCGCTCGATCTGCGCGTCCGTCAGATCGGCCCGCGCGGTGAGCCGCAGTCGCGAGATGCCGTCCGGCACGGACGGCGGCCGGAAGCAGCCGACGGCAAGACCCTGCTCGCGGCAGTCCGCCGCCCAGCGCAGAGCCGCCTCCGGGGAGGGCGCGCGCACCGAGACGACGGCCGCGTCGGGCCGGGCCGCCGTGAGGCCCGCCTCGGTGAGCAGCCGGTACAGGGTGGTGGCAACGGTACGCGCCCGCTCGGCGAGGTCCGGTTCGGCGACCAGCAGCCGGAGGCTCGCGAGCGCGCCGCCCGCGGCGGCGGGGGCGAGCCCGGTGTCGAAGATGAAGGTGCGGGCCGCGTTCACCAGGTGCTCGATCACCCGGGCCGGGCCGAGGACGGCGCCGCCCTGGCTGCCGAGGGACTTGGAGAGGGTCAGCGTGGCCACCACGTCCTCGTCGCCCGCGAGTCCCGCCTCGTGGAGGGCGCCCCGGCCCCCTTCGCCGAGGACGCCGAGGCCGTGGGCGTCGTCCACGACGAGTCCGGCGCCGTGCGCGCGGCAGGCGGCGGCCAGCCACGGCAGCGGGGCCTTGTCGCCGTCGACGGAGAAGACGGAGTCGGTGACGGCCAGGGCCCGCCGCCCGGGGTGCGCGGCCAGCGTCTTGGCGACGGCCTCGGGGTCGGTGTGCGGGACGACGGCCGTCTCGGCGCGCGCGAGGCGGCAGCCGTCCACGATCGAGGCGTGGTTGGAGGCGTCGGAGACGATCAGGGAGTCCCGGCCGCCGAGCGCGGTCAGCGCGGCCAGGTTGGCGGTGTAGCCGGAGGAGAAGACGAGCGCGGCCTCGAAACCGCAGAACTCGGCGAGTTCGCGTTCGAGACGGGTGTGCAGCCGGGTGGTGCCGGTGACGAGCCGGGATCCGGTCGAGCCGGCGCCCCAGCGCACGGCCGCCTCGGCCGCGGCCTCGGTGACCTCCCGGCGGCGGGTGAGCCCGAGGTAGTCGTTGCTCGCCAGGTCGAGCAGCTCCGACTCGGCGGCCCGGGGCCGCAGCGTACGGACCAGACCGGCGTCGGCCCGGCGGCGCGCCTCGGCGTCGGTCCAGTCGAAAGCGGTACGGCGCGGGCCCGCGTCCCGTGCCTCCTCGGCCTGTGACATACGGCGATCCTTTTGTAGGCAGCGCACAGACCCTAGCCGGAGCATGCCGAGGTCGGGATGTGGTCATCCACACACCCCGATCGGAGTCGTTTGTTCGGATCCTCCTTGGCCGAGGGGTGGGCGGTAGGCCAGGATCAGCGGTTATGGACCTGCTGAACACGCTGGTGGAGAAGGGGCTGCGGCGCGAGCTGCCGACCCGTGAAGAAGCGCTCGCCGTGCTGGCGACCTCAGACGACGAACTGCTCGATGTGGTGGCGGCGGCCGGCAAGGTGCGCCGCCAGTGGTTCGGGCGGCGGGTGAAGCTCAACTACCTGGTGAACCTGAAGTCGGGGCTGTGCCCCGAGGACTGCTCGTACTGCTCGCAGCGGCTCGGCTCCAAGGCCGAGATCCTCAAGTACACCTGGCTGAAGCCGGACGAGGCCTCCCAGGCGGCGGCCGCCGGTGTCGCGGGCGGCGCCAAGCGGGTCTGCCTGGTGGCGAGCGGCCGCGGTCCGACGGACCGGGACGTCGAGCGGGTCGGCAGGACCATCGAGGCGATCAAGGAGCAGAACGAGGGCGTCGAGGTCTGCGCCTGCCTCGGGCTGCTCTCGGACGGCCAGGCGGAGCGGCTGCGGGACGCCGGCGCCGACGCGTACAACCACAACCTGAACACCTCCGAGGCGACGTACGAGGGGATCACCAAGACCCACACGTACGCGGACCGGGTGGACACCGTGCAGAAGGCGCACGCCGCCGGTCTGTCGGCCTGCTCGGGTCTGATCGCGGGCATGGGCGAGTCCGACGAGGACCTCGTCGACGTCGTGTACGCGCTGCGCGAGCTCGACTCGGACTCGGTGCCGGTCAACTTCCTCATCCCCTTCGAGGGGACGCCGCTCGCCAAGGAGTGGAACCTCACCCCGCAGCGCTGCCTGCGGATCCTCGCGATGGTGCGGTTCGTCTGCCCCGACGTCGAGGTCCGGATCGCCGGCGGCCGTGAGGTGCATCTGCGCTCGATGCAGCCGCTGGCCCTGAACATCGCGAACTCGATCTTCCTCGGCGACTACCTGACGAGCGAGGGCCAGGCCGGCCAGGCCGACCTGGACATGATCGCGGACGCGGGCTTCGAGGTGGAGGGCGCGGGCACGACCACGCTGCCGAAGCACCGCGCGGACGCGCTCGCGGCGGCGGGTGCGACGGGCGGCTGCGGCGCGAAGGCCACGGCGGGCTGCGGCTCCGAGGCCTCCGCCGACGGCGCGGGCTGCGGCTCCCACGCGGAGGCGGGCGGCGGCTGCGGTCCCTGCGGCGGCCACGCGGCGCCGGAGTCCTCCGAGGCCCCGACGGCGTCCGAAGCCCCGACGGCTCCGGTGGTTCCGGCGGCTCCGGCGGCTCCCGCCGCGAACGAGCCCCGGCCGGACCTGGTCGCCGTGCGCCGCCGCGGCGCCGGCACGGACCTCGCCCCGAACGCGTAACGCCGTGCGCAACGACGAACTCCTCGGCCTGGACCGGGCGCACGTCTGGCATCCGTACGGCCCCATGCCCGGCCGTACGGACCCGCTGGTCGTCGCGTCCGCGTCCGGGGTGCGCCTCCGGCTCGCCGAACCCGCCGAGGGTCAGACCGAGTTGATCGACGGCATGTCGTCCTGGTGGTCGGCGGTCCACGGCTACAACCACCCCGTGCTCAACGACGCGGTGCGCGACCAGCTGGACCGGATGAGCCACGTCATGTTCGGCGGGCTCACCCACGAACCCGCCGTGCGGCTCGCCGCCCGGCTCGTCGAGATCACCCCCGAGCCGCTGCGGCACGTCTTCCTCAGCGACTCGGGCTCCGTCTCGGTCGAGGTCGCGGTCAAGATGTGCCTCCAGTACTGGCGTTCGCTCGGGCGCCCCGAGAAGCAGCGGCTGCTCACCTGGCGCGGCGGCTACCACGGCGACACCTGGCAGCCGATGTCCGTGTGCGACCCGCAGGGCGGGATGCACGAGCTGTGGTCGGGCGTGCTCCAGACGCAGGTGTTCGTGGACGCCCCGCCGGCCGGGTACGAGGAGTCGTACGCGGAGCTGCTGCGGTCCGAGATCGGGAGGCACGCGCACGAACTGGCCGCGGTGATCGTGGAACCGGTGGTGCAGGGCGCGGGCGGGATGCGTTTCCACGACCCGGAGTACCTGCGGGTGCTGCGGGAGGCCTGCGACGCACACGACGTGCTGCTCGTCCTCGACGAGATCGCCACCGGCTTCGGGCGTACGGGCACGCTGTTCGCCGCCGACCAGGTGGGCGTCTCCCCCGATGTGATGTGTCTGGGCAAGGCGCTGACCGGCGGCTACCTGTCGATGGCGGCGACGCTCTGCACGAGCCGGGTCGCCGACGGGATCTCGCGGGGCGAGGTCCCGGTCCTGGCGCACGGGCCGACCTTCATGGGGAACCCGCTGGCGTCCGCCGTGGCCTGCGCCTCGATCGACCTGCTGCTCTCCCAGGACTGGGAGGTCGAGGTCAAGCGGATCGAGACCGGGCTGCGGGCCGGGCTCGCCCCGGCCGCCGGCCTGCCGGGCGTGCGCGAGGTACGGGTGCTCGGCGCGATCGGGGTCGTACAGCTGGACCACGAGGTCGACATGGCCGCGGCGACGCGCGCGGCGGTCCGGGAGGGCGTGTGGCTGCGCCCGTTCCGTGACCTGATCTACACGATGCCGCCGTACGTGACCGGCGACGAGGACCTGGCCCGGATCTGCGCCGCCGTACGAGCGGCCGCGGCGGCGGGCTGAACGGAAGGACTGGGACAGCAGTGGGAATCGTCGTCGTCAGCGGGACCGGCACGGAGATCGGCAAGACGGTGGTGACGGCGGCGGTGGCCGCCGTGGCCACCGCCGCCGGCCGGTCGGTCGCCGTCCTCAAGCCCGCGCAGACGGGGGTCGGGCCGGACGAGGCCGGGGACGCGGCCGAGGTCGTCCGGCTCTCCGGCGCCGTGGGCCACGCCGAGCTGGGCCGCTTCCCGGAGCCGCTGGCCCCCGGCACGGCGGCCCGGCGGGCCGGGCTCGCGCCGGTGGGGCCCCGGGAGGTCGCCGAGGCGGCCAGGAAGCTGGCCGCCTCGCACGACCTGGTGCTCGTGGAGGGGGCGGGCGGGCTGCTCGTCCGCTTCGACGAGGAGGGCGGCACGCTCGCGGACGCGGCGGCGCTGCTCGGCGCACCGGTCCTGGTGGTCGTCCCGGCCGGGCTGGGGACGCTCAACTCGACGGCCCTGACGGCCGAGGCGCTGAGGGCACGCGGGATCGAGCAGCTGGGCGTGGTGGTCGGCAGCTGGCCGGACGCCCCCGACCTGGCCGCGCGCTGCAATCTGGCGGACCTGCCGGAGGCGGCGGGCGCCCCGCTGCTCGGGGCCGTACCGGAGGGGTCGGGGGCGCTCGACCCGGCCGGGTTCCGGGCGGCCGCCGACGGCTGGCTGGCGCCCGCGCTCGGCGGCCACTGGGACGCGGCGGCGTTCCGGGAGCTGTTCGCCGCCGAATGAGCCCCGGCCGGAGGGTGACTCCGTAGGCTGGGGGCATGCGCGCTCACGTTCAGGAGATCGTCTTCGACTGTGCGGGTCCCCCGGCGCTCGTCCGCTTCTGGGCCGGGCTCCTCGGCGGTTCCCCGGTGGACCGGAGCGAGGACTGGTCGTACGTGGACCCGCCGGGGTTCGTACGCCTCGCCTTCCAGCGGGTGCCGGAGGGCAAGGCGGTGAAGAACCGCGTCCATCTCGACCTGGAGGTGGAGGACCCGGTCACGGCGGCCGCGGAGGCGCTGCGGTCGGGCGCCGCCCCGGTCGGAGACCCCGTCACGGACGAACAGGGCACCTTCCAGGTCATGCGGGACCCGGAGGGGAACGAGTTCTGCTTCGTGACGGTCTGAGGAGGCTCCGATGACACCGTCGCACGCCGCGCCGCCGCCCCCGTCGTCCCCCGCGCCGCATGTGCACCATCCGCTGTTCGCCCGCTTCTACGCCCGGCTCAGCGTGTCCGCCGAGACCAAGGGCGGGCTCGGCGAGCTGCGTGCGGAGCTGCTCGCCGGGCTGTCGGGCCGGGTGCTGGAGATCGGCGCCGGGAACGGGCTCAACTTCGCGCACTACCCCGAGGGAGTCACCGAGGTGGTGGCCGTCGAGCCGGAGTCCCGGCTGCGCCGGCTCGCCCAGGAGGCCGCGCGCGGAGCGCCGGTCCCGGTGACCGTCCTGCCGGACACGGCGGAGGCCCTCCCTCTGGAGGACGCCTCCTTCGACGCGGCCGTCGCCTCCCTCGTCCTCTGCACGGTACGGAACCTGCCCCGGGCCCTCGCGGAGCTGCACCGGGTGCTGCGCCCCGGCGGGGAGCTGCGCTTCTTGGAGCACGGGCTGGCGGACACGCCGGGCCTGGCGCGCGTGCAGCGGGGTCTGGACCGGACGGTCTGGCCGCTGCTCTTCGGCGGCTGCCACACCTCGCGCGCCCCGCTCGTGGCGATCGAGGCGGCCGGATTCACGCTGGGCCCGTACCGCTCCTTCGACATCCCCGAGAAGGGCCCCCGACTGCCGTCCTCCCCGTGCGTGCTGGGCGTCGCGCAGCGCTAGGGGGTGCTCCCGTCCCTCGGCGGGGGCGTGTCTCTCCCCTCGGAACCGCGTTGCACGGGCAGCTCCCCGCCTGATGGGATCCGGCCATGATCGATCTGCGGATACGTGCTGCCACCCCCGACGACGCCGAGGCCGTCCTCGCCTTCTGGCGGGAGTCCGCCAAGGGGACGTCGATCTCGGACGACGTGCACGGGGTGATCCGGCTGGTCGAGCGCGACCCGGAGGCGCTCCTCCTGGCCGTCGACGACGACGGCCTGATCGTGGGCTCCGTCATCGCGGGCTGGGACGGCTGGCGCGCCTCCCTCTACCGGCTCGCCGTGCTGCCCTCCCACCGTCGGCGCGGCATCTCGACGATGCTTCTGAAGGCGGCGGAGGAACGATTCGTCGCCCTCGGCGGACGACGGGCCGACGCCATGGTCCTGGAGGCCAACGAGACCGGGCACCAGCTGTGGACGGCCGCCGGCTACGGCCGCGAGGACCGCTGGCGCCGCTGGGTGAAGCCGCTCACCGGCTGAGCCGCCGGCGCCTCCGGGCCGGGGGTGACCGGCACCGCGGCACCTGAAGCGAAGGGGATCGACACATGCAGCAAAGGGGTGATCACCACGCCGCTTTTGCCGATCCTTTACCATGGTCTCTCCACACGTCCCGACGACCGAAAGGTGTGAGCGTCCGCCCATGGGCGAGCCTCCCAGTAGTACGGATCCCCGTACCGGATCCGGAAGCACCGGCTCCAACAGTCGACACCGAGCGTTCCTCCTCCCCCTGGCTGATCATGGGACGGAGGTGAACCGATGACCGAAGTGCTTCTGCTCCTCCTGGCGCTCCTGCTCGCCGTGGCGTGCGGCGCCTTCGTCGCGGCCGAGTTCTCGCTGACCACGGTCGAGCGCGGCGAGCTCGAAGCCGCCGCCGGGCGCGGCGAGCGCGGCGCGGCCGGGGCCCTCAAGGCCGTCAGGTCGCTCACCTTCCAGCTCTCCGGCGCCCAGTTGGGCATCACCGTCACCAACCTGGTGGTCGGCATGCTCTCCGAGCCGTCGATCTCCAAGCTGATCCGCGGCCCGCTCGAAGACCTCGGCTTCTCCGAGTCCGTGGCCTCCTCGGTGGCACTGGTCCTGGGCACCGCCCTGTCGACCGTCGTCCTGATGGTCGTCGGCGAGCTGGTCCCGAAGAACTGGGCGATCTCCTCGCCGCTCGCGGTCGCGAAGGTCGTCGCCACCCCCCAGCGGGTGTTCACGGCCGCCTTCAAGCCGTTGATCAGCCATCTCAACAACACCGCCAACCGGGTCCTGCGCCGCCTCGGCATGGAGCCGACCGAGGAGCTGGCCTCCGCCCGCTCCCCGCAGGAGCTGGTGGCGCTCGCCCGGCACTCCGCCAAGGAGGGCGCCCTGGAGGCGGACACGGCCGAGCTGTTCGTCCGCACCCTCAACCTGGCCGAGCTGACCGCAGAGAACGTGATGACGCCCCGCGTCCAGGTCACCGCCCTGGAGGTGCAGGCCACCGCCGAGGACGTCGCCAACGCGACCCGCGCGACCGGCCTGTCCCGCTTCCCCGTCTACCGCGGCAACCTCGACTCGGTCGTCGGCATCGCGCACATCAAGGACGTGCTCGCCATACCGGCCGCGGAGCGCCCGCACCGCCGGATCGGGGAGCTGCTGCGCGAGCCGCTGCTCGTCCCCGAGACCCTCACCGTGGACCGTCTCCTGGACCGGCTGTCCGGGAAGCAGACGATGGCCGTGGTCATCGACGAGTACGGCGGCACGGCCGGGGTCGCGACCCTGGAGGACATCGTCGAGGAGGTCGTCGGCGAGGTCCGCGACGAGCACGACCCGCACGAGACGCCGGACCTGGCGCGGGCGGGCGAGGACGCGGACGGCCGCGAACTGTGGTCCGCGGACGGCGCCGCCCGTACCGACCAGGTGGGCGCGATCGGACTGCGCGTCCCGGACGGCCCGTACGAGACGCTCGCCGGTGTCCTCGCCCATGAGCTGGGCCGCATCCCGGCCGTCGGCGACAGCGTGGAGCTCGCCGGATGGCGGCTCGACGTCGTCGACTCCTCGGGCCGGCGCGCGGCGCGCGTGCTGCTGCACGCCCCCGCGCACGACACCGCGCACGAGAACGAGACCGGGGAGGCCGGCCGATGATCGCCGTCCAGCTGTTGATCGGCTTCCTCACCCTGGTCGTCAACGCCTTCTTCGTCGGCGCCGAGTTCGCCCTGATCTCGGTCCGCCGCAGCCAGATCGAGCCGCTGGCCGAGGCCGGGAACCGGCGGGCGCGCAGCGTCATCTGGGGCCTGGAGCACGTCTCCGCGATGCTCGCGGCGGCCCAGCTCGGCATCACGCTCTGCACCCTGGTGCTCGGCATCGTCGCCGAGCCGGCCATCGCGCACCTGCTCGAACCGGTCTTCGACGCGGTCGGCGTGCCGGAGGGCCTGGTCCACCCGATCTCGTTCGTGATCGCGCTGAGCGTGGCCACGTACCTGCACATGCTGCTGGGCGAGATGGTCCCGAAGAACATCGCGCTGGCCGAGCCCACGCGCACCGCGCTGCTCCTCGGCCCGCCGCTGGTGGGGCTCTCACGGGCGCTGCGGCCGGTGATCTTCGCGATCAACGCCTTCGCGAACGCGCTGCTCCGGCTGTTGCGGGTGGAGGTCAAGGACGAGGTCGCGGCGACCTTCTCGGACGACGAGCTGGCCCGGATGGTCACCGACGCCGGTGACGCCGGACTCCTCGACGACCGCGCCGCCGAGCGGCTGCACGACGCCCTGGAGCTGGGCCGGCGCCCGGTCCGGGACGTCGTGATGCCGGCGGAGAAGGTGGTGTACGCGCAGGTCGGCACCACTCCCGAGGAGCTGGAGGCGCTGGCGGCGCGGACGGGCTTCTCCCGTTTCCCCGTCGTCGACACCGACCACCGCATCCTGGGCTATCTGCACGTCAAGGACGCCCTGGACGTCACGCCGCGCGACCTGCCGTTCCCCGTGTCCGCGCTGCGGCCGATCGCCCGGGTCCGGGCGGCCACCCCGCTCGACGACGTCCTGACGGCGATGCGCCGCAGCCGGACCCATCTGGCGGCCGTCCTCGACGAGGACGGCAAGCCGGCCGGGCTCGTCACGATGGAAGACGTCCTGCGGGAACTGGTGGGCCGCCCGGCGGCGCCGTAACCGGACGACGCGGGACACGCACACGAGGGGCCCCGGAATCTCTTCCGGGGCCCCTCGGCGTGGGTCAGAGCGCGGTGGCCGCCAGCCAGGCGTCGAGCAGGTCCGCGTCCCCCGAACGGTCGAAGCGGGGGTCGTCGGCGGCGTATCTGCGGTGCAGGAGCAGCAGCAGGTCCCCCGTACCGCCCTCGACTTGCACGGCGGGCGCGCCCGGGTCGGTCCGCGGCCCGCGCGCCCAGGTGAAGCCGCCCCCGCCGAGGGTGAGCGTCCAGGCGGTGTCCGCGTCGCGGGCCGCGAGGCGGATGACGGCGCCGTCGCGGTCGAGCTGGGCGAGCGGTTCGGCGGTCCACGGTATGTACGGGAGGTCGGCGAGGAGGTGGTCGACGGCGTCGGCGGCCGTAAGGGGGTCGATCGGGCCCGGTTCCCCGCCGAGCGCGATCTCGGCGTCGGCGAGGTGCACCAGCGACTCGCGGAGCAGCCGGCGGGGGTAGGAGCGCACGCGCGGGTCCGCGCCGGGGGACCAGACAGGTCCGTCGGGGTCGGCGGCGCGGAGGGTCGCCGCGAAGGACCCGGCGCCGGTGACCAGCCAGTCGGGGTACGCGGCGGGCTCCGCCGGAAGGTCGAGCGGCACGTCCTCGGGCCGTACGCGCACGGTGGCCCGCGTCCACACCAGGTGCTCGGCCCAGCGGTGCCCGGCGCCCAGGTGCCGGGTGAGGTCCGCGAGCGTCCAGCCGGGGCAGGTGGGGACGGGGGTGGCGGGGTCGGCGCCCCGGACGGCGGCGGCGAAGCGCAGGGCGTGGGCGGCCACGGCGTCGCAGGCGGCGGCGTGGGGGTCGGTGCCGGGGGCGCCCGGGGAGTCGGGGCCGGGATCGACGGGGGTCGTCTCCGGGGAGGCGGGGTGGGCGCCGCCGGAGGTCGCACCCGGGAAGGCGCGGTGCAGGCCGGCAGAGGCCGTGCCCGGGGCGACGGGCCGGGGCACCACGTGAGAGGCGGCGTCCGGGGCGTCCGGCTCCCCCAGGCCGAAGGTCTCCGGGAGCAGGAGCAGCTCGTCCCGGTCGGGGCCCTCCGGCCGTCGCAGCGCCACCTCGCGGAACAGTCCGTCGAGGGCGCGCCGGTCGGCCGCCGGGAGTCCGGCGAGCGTGTGGCCGGTGCTCTCCAGCCATTTCACGGCGATGTCGGGGTCGAGGACCTCGTCGTCGCAGGTCGCCACCGCCGTCACCAGCTCGGCCAGGGCCTCGGCCAGTGCGCCCGTCAGCGCGTCGGTCATCGGGTCTCCCCTCCCGGGTCCTCCACGGCACCTCTCGCATACCGCGCGGTATGATCGCTCCGCCATGGAGATCAATGCCACGTACAACAGTCTCGTCGCCGTCGGCGACAGCTTCACCGAGGGTATGTCGGACCTGAAGCCCGACGGTTCCTACCGCGGCTGGGCGGACGTCCTCGCGGGCCGTCTCGCCTCCCGCGCCCCCGGCTTCCGCTACGCGAACCTCGCGGTGCGTGGGAAGCTCATCGGGCAGATCGTCGAGGAGCAAGTCGACCTGGCCGCAGGCATGAAGGCCGATGTGGTGACCCTGGTCGGCGGCCTCAACGACACCCTCCGCCCCAAGGTCGACATGGTCCGGGTGCGGGACCTCCTCACCGAGGCAGTGGAACGCCTCACACCGGCCTGCGGACAGCTGGTCCTGATGCGGAGCCCGGGCCGGAACGGCCCCGTCATGGAGCGCTTCCGCCCCCGGATGGAGGAGCTCTTCACCCATGTCGACGAGCTGGCCGCCCGGCACGGTGCCCTGGTCGTGGACCTGTACGGCGCCCCTTCGCTCGGGGACCAGCGGATGTGGGACGTGGACCGGCTCCATCTGACCGCCGACGGGCACCGGCGGGTCGCCGAGGCGGTGTGGCAGACCCTCGGCCTCCCGCCCGAGGAGGACTGGCGGACGCCGCTGCCCCCGTCGGCGCCGCCCGGCTGGGCGAGCAGGCGGGTCGCCGACGCCCGGTTCGCCCGGGAGCACCTGGGGCCGTGGATCGGCCGCCGGCTGACGGGCCGCTCGTCCGGGGACGGCCGGGCACCGAAGCGTCCCGAGCTGCTGCCGTACGAGCCTCCGGCCGTCCCGTAGCGGACGCGCCGGGCCCGCGGGTGACCTGCGTCTCGTAGCAAGCTCCATACGGGACCGTGGCGCTGGCCTGCAGAAACCGCCAGTAGAATCTGTCCACGTGACTGCTGTGACTGCGAAGCCCCGCATCCCCAACGTTCTGGCCGGCCGCTACGCCTCCGCGGAGCTCGCCGTCCTCTGGTCCCCCGAGCAGAAGGTGAAGCTGGAGCGTCAGCTCTGGCTCGCCGTGCTGCGTGCGCAGAAGGACCTCGGGATCGAGGTTCCGGAGGCCGCGCTCGCCGACTACGAGCGCGTGCTCGACCAGGTCGACCTCGGCTCCATCGCCGAGCGCGAGAAGGTCACCCGGCACGACGTGAAGGCCCGGATCGAGGAGTTCAACGCCCTCGCCGGCCACGAGCACGTCCACAAGGGCATGACCTCGCGCGACCTCACCGAGAACGTCGAGCAGCTGCAGATCCGGCTCTCCCTGGAGCTGATGCGGGACCGTACGGTCGCCGTCCTCGGCCGCCTCGGCAAGCTCTCCGCGGAGTACGCGGAGCTGGTCATGGCGGGTCGCTCGCACAACGTCGCCGCCCAGGCCACCACCCTCGGCAAGCGCTTCGCGACGGCGGCGGACGAGCTGCTCGTGGCGTACGGCCGCCTCGAGGAGCTGCTCGGCCGCTACCCGCTGCGCGGCATCAAGGGCCCGGTCGGCACCGCGCAGGACATGCTGGACCTGCTCGGCGGCGACGCCGGCAAGCTCGCCGACCTGGAGCAGCGGATCGCCGGTCACCTCGGCTTCGCCCACGCCTTCACCTCGGTCGGCCAGGTCTACCCGCGCTCGCTCGACTACGACGTGGTGACCTCGCTGGTGCAGCTGGCCGCCGCCCCGTCGTCGATCGCCAAGACGATCCGCCTGATGGCGGGCCACGAGCTGGTCACCGAGGGCTTCAAGCCCGGCCAGGTCGGTTCCTCGGCGATGCCGCACAAGATGAACACCCGCTCCTGCGAGCGCGTCAACGGCCTGATGGTCATCCTGCGCGGCTACGCGTCGATGACCGGCGAGCTGGCCGGTGACCAGTGGAACGAGGGCGACGTGTCCTGCTCCGTGGTCCGCCGGGTCGCGCTGCCCGACGCGTTCTTCGCGCTGGACGGCCTCCTGGAGACCTTCCTGACCGTGCTCGACGAGTTCGGCGCCTTCCCGGCCGTCGTCGCCCGCGAGCTCGACCGCTACCTGCCGTTCCTGGCGACCACCAAGGTCCTCATGGGCGCGGTGCGCGCGGGCGTCGGCCGCGAGGTCGCCCACGAGGCGATCAAGGAGAACGCGGTGGCCTCCGCCCTCGCGATGCGCGAGCAGGGCGCCGAGCGCAACGAGCTGCTCGACAAGCTGGCCGCCGACGAGCGCATCCCGCTGGACCGGGCGCAGCTCGACGAGCTGATGGCGGACAAGCTGTCCTTCACCGGTGCCGCCGCCGACCAGGTCGCGGCCGTCGTCGCACGCGTCGAGGACATCCTGAAGCAGCACCCCGAGGCCGCCGCCTACACCCCCGGCGCGATCCTCTGACCGGGACCCCCCGGTTCACCAAGGAGCAGCTGGAGGCCGCCCTCGACCGCGTCGTTCCCGACGTGGTCGCGGGCGGCCTTTCGGTGTTGTTCTGCGGGATCAACCCGGGTCTCATGACGGCGGCGACGGGCCACCACTTCGCCCGCCCCGGCAACCGCTTCTGGCCGGTGCTCCATCTGTCCGGGTTCACTCCGCGGCAGCTGCGGCCGGACGAGCAGGAGGAACTCCTTGCGTACGGCCTCGGGATCACGAACGTGGTGGCGCGGGCGACCGCGCGGGCCGACGAACTGACCCGTGAGGAGTTCCGCGAGGGCGGGCGGATCCTGTCCGCGAAGGTCGAGCGGCTGGCGCCGCGCTGGCTCGCGGTCGTCGGCGTCACCGCGTACCGCACGGCCTTCGACGAGCCGAAGGCCGTCATCGGGCCGCAGCGGCGGACGATCGGCACCACCCGGGTCTGGGCGCTGCCGAACCCGAGCGGTCTCAACGCGCACTGGACGGCGGCGACGATGGCCGAGGAGTACGCCCGGCTCCGGGAGGCCGCACAGGCCGCCTGACCGCTGTCCCGCCCGGGCCGCCCGGGTCCGTCCGGGTCCGTCCGACCGGGCCCGGTTGTCTCAGGGGCAGGTCGGGTCGTCTCAGGGCAGGTCGACGGTGGTCACCACGGCGAGGAGCTGGAAGGGCAGTTCCTTGTCCCACTGGGAGACGCCGAGGCCGATCCAGGCCCCGTCGACCCGCCACAGGACCAGGTCCGGGGTGTGGCAGCTGAGCGTGGACCAGGGCTCGGGTATCGACTCGCCCTCCATGCTCCGCTCCAGGACCGGGCCGAGGAGGAGTTCCCTCGGTTCGCCCCAGCGCCCGGTGAGGAGGACGGCGAGGCCGTCGCGTTCCGCTTGGTACTGGTCCTCGGCGATCTCCCGGCCCGTGCCGTCGTCCTCCCAGAACTCCTCGCTGGTCGCGAGTTCCGCCAGGTGGAACCCCGGCCCGCCGTCGAATCCGCGCGCGCGGAGCGAGTCGATCGCCGTGAGATGGTCTGCCGTGGTCATGGACCCAGTAAAGCGTCCACCACTGACAGTTGGCGCCGCGTCAGGTGCGGCGGGCGGTCGCGGGAGCGACGGCGGGGCGGCGCGCGCGGGGTGGGCGGCCGGGGCGCGGCCGGTGCGGGCCGGAGGCGGGGCGGGGGCGGCACTCGCCGCGACCGGGCCCATTGAGTACCATCCGCCGGAGAGGTGCACGAGCTGGGAGGACACACTGTGGGGCGGCTGACCGGCGGGGATCCGTCTCTGCTGCGGCGGATCAACTCCGCGGTGGTACTCCATGCCCTGAGGGGCGCCGACGCGCCGACGCTCACGGACCTGACCCGGATCACCGGCCTGTCGCGGCCCACGGTCGAGGGTGTCGTCGAGGGGCTCATGGAGGGTGGTCTCGTCGTCGAGGCGGCGCCCGAGGAGGGCGAGGCCCGGCGCCAGGGGCGCCCGGCGCGGAGGTTCCGCTTCCGCGCGGAGGCCGGTCATCTGCTCGGCATCGAGATCGGTCCGCACCGGGTGGCCGCACTGCTGTCCGGTCTGGACGGGCGGATCATCGGCGCCGGTGCGCGCGAGGTGTCGGAGTCGGCGCCCGAGGACGAGCGCCTCGACCGGGTGCGTACGGTCGTGGCCGACGTGCTGCGCAGGGCCGGGGTCGCCCGGTCCAATCTGCGGGCCGTCGGCGTCGGCACCCCCGGCATCGTGGAGGCCGACGGCACGGTCCGGCTCGGCACGGCGCTGCCGGGCTGGACGGGTCTCGCGCTGGGCGAGCGGCTGCGGCGCTCCTTCCGCTGCCCGGTGATCGTGGAGAACGACGCGAACGCGGCGGCCGTCGCCGAGCACTGGAAGGGTGCCGCGACCGACTCCGACGACATCGTGTTCGTGCTCGCGGGGCTGAGCCCGGGGGCCGGTTCGCTGATCGGCGGCCGGCTGCACCGCGGTTTCGGCGGTGCGGCCGGCGAGATCGGCGCCCTGCACCTGCTCGGCCGGGGCGTCACCCCCGAGCATCTGCTCTCGACCACCGACGAGCCCTTGCACCCGCTGGACGAGCAGGCGGTCGCGGAGGTCTTCGCGCTGGCCAAGAAGGGCGACGCGCGGGCCGAGGCGGCGGTGGAGCGGTTCATCCAGCGCCTCGTGCACGACGTGGCGGCGCTGGTCCTGGCGATCGACCCCGAGCTGGTGGTGGTCGGCGGCTGGGCGGCCGGTCTGGACGGTGTGCTCCAGCCGCTCCGGGAGGAGCTGGCACGGTTCTGCCTGCGGCCGCCGCGGGTGGTGCTGTCCCTGCTCGGCGAGGCCGCGGTGGGCACCGGCGCACTACGGCTCGCCCTCGACCACGTCGAGGAGCAGCTCTTCGCCGTCGACGGCACGGTGACGGCCCGCCGCTAGCAGGTCCGTACGACGACACGGTGACGGCCTGCCGCCGGCGGTTCCGTACGACGACACGGTGACGGCCCGCCGCCAGGGGTTCCTGGTGGCGGGCCGTCGGCCGGTGTTCGTGGGGTGTTACGAGGCCATGACCAGGTCGACCGAGTCACCGAAGGTCAGGCGGCAGGTGTCGGCGCGGTAGGTCGCCACGGAGACGGCGGCGGTACGCCCTCCGGAGAGGTAGCGGGTCGTCACCACGAGCACGGGCGCACCGGGCAGTCGGTCGAGTTCCTTTGCGTCGTCGGCGCGGGCGGAGCCCAGTTCCACCGAGCGGTCCTGGCCGTCGAGCGCGAGGTGCTGGAGTTCGCGCAGCACGGCGCGGGCGCGGGCCGGTCCCGCGGGCGCGTCGATGGCGCTGAGGCCGGGCACGGAGCCTTCGGGCACGTAGAGCAGCTCGGCCGCGACGGGCTGGCCCTGGCTGACGCGGAGGCGGCGCACGATGTGCACCCGCTCCTCGGCGCCGCTCTCCAGGACGCGCGCGACGGCGGCCGGGGCCACGTCGGCCGCGGAGTCCAGGGCCTCCCAGGCCTCGTCTCCGACGCCCGGCCAGGCGTGCTGGGTGGTGGAGACGTCCACGCCGACGCGCGGCGGGGCGACCGTGGTGCCGACGCCGCGACGGCGCTGCAGTCGGCCTTCCAGCTCCAGCTGCTCCAGGGCCTGCCGGAGCGTGGCACGGGCGACGCCGAAGCGGGCCGCCAGCTCGCGCTCGTTGGGCAGGATCTCCCCGACGGCGAAGTCCGAGTCGAGCGCTTCGCCGATCACTGTCTTGAGGTGCTGATACTTCGGTTCCGGTACCGATGCCAGCTGCGTGGTCCCCACCCTGATCCTCCGCAATTCGCCGTGTCCCGCGGCGTTTTTCCGCGCCCTTGTTTATTAAAGGTTCCTGCACTAACTCTGCGACCATAAGGCGAGCCACCCCCTTGGTCAAGACCAATCCTCCGCCGAACGCCCCCGAATGTGACCCTCTGACCTAGATCGTTCACAGGACGTTCGCGCCCCCGTGTGCCCCGCGCAGCAAAAGGCCCCGCCTCCCGGGGTGGGAGGCGGGGCGAGTTCCGGCCGATCGGCGCGATCCGGTCGGTGGGGGCGTGGGAGCGCCCTGTGGTGCGCCGAGCGTCAGAGTCCGGCGGCGTCCTCGGCGTCCGAGGGGTCGGCCAGGCCCTGGAGCTTGTCGGGGTTGCGGATGATGTAGACGCACTGGACGCGGCCGTCGCGGACCTCGATCTGGACGAGGGTGTCGACCCGTCCGCCGTCGAGGGCGAGCAGCGCCGGGGCACCGTTGATCTCGGCGAAGCGCAGCTCGAAGCGCTCCTCGGCCCGGAACGAGGTGGCGGCGAGGAAGCGGCCCACCTTGTCGGCGCTCTCCACGATCCGCAGCGGCGTCTTGGCCTTGCCGCCCGCGTCGCCGACGAGGCGCACGTCCGGGGCGAGCAGGGCGAGGAGTCCGCCGAGGTCGCCGCCCGCGGCGGCGGCCAGGAAGCGTTCGGTGAGGTCGCGGCGTTCGACCGGGTCGACGTCGTAGCGGGGCCTGCCCTCGTCGACGTGGCGCCGGGCGCGCCCCGCGAGCTGGCGCACGGCCGCCTCGGAGCGGTCGAGGGCGGTGGCGATCTCCGCGAACGGGAAGCCGAAGGCCTCGCGCAGCACGAACACGGCCCGCTCCAGGGGAGAGAGCGATTCGAGGACGACCAGGACGGCGAGGGACACGGAGTCGGCCAGCAGGGCCCGCTCGGCGGTGTCGGGGGCGGACGGGCCGAAGTCGGTGACGACCGGCTCGGGCAGCCACGGTCCGACGTAGGACTCGCGGCGCACCTGCGCCTGCCGGAGGCGGTCGATGGCGAGCCGCGTCGTGATGCGTACGAGGAAGGCACGGGGCTCGCGGACGTCCGCCCGGTCCTCGGCGGTCCAGCGCAGCCACGCCTCCTGGACGACGTCCTCCGCGTCGGCGGCGCGGCCGAGCATCCGGTAGGCGACGCCGAGGAGCATCGGGCGGTGTTCCTCGAAGAGTTCGGTCAGGGTGTCGGTCGGAATCTCGGTGTGCACCGGTCCATCCCAGCCCACCGGGGGCGCTCTGTCCAGGCCGGTCCGGACAGTTTCGGGCGGGGGCTTGAACTCCAGGCTACTCATCGGTAATTCTCGTTGACTGGACGTCTGATGAGCTTCAGGACAGGGAGTCCGCATGCCCGCACGGATCACGTTCCCGATCGAGACCCCGGCGGGCCCCCGCACGGCGGCCCTCATGTACGAGCGCCGGGGCGCGGGCGAGCCGCTGCTGCTCCTGCACGGCATCGGGCACCACTGGCAGGCCTGGGAACCCGTCCTGGACGTCCTGGCGGCCGACCGGGACGTGATCGCCGTCGACCTGCCGGGCTTCGGCGCCTCCGACGCGCTGCCCGAGGGGTGCCCGTACGACCTGCCCACCGTCGTGGGCGTGCTCGCCGCCTTCTGCGAGGCCGTCGGCGTCGAGCGCCCGCACGTGGCGGGGAACTCGCTCGGCGGACTGCTCGCCCTGCGGCTCGGCCGGGAGAAGCTGGTGCGCTCGGTCACCGCCCTCTCCCCCGCCGGCTTCTGGTCGGAGGGCGAGCGGCGGTACGCCTTCACGACGCTGCGCGCGATGCGGGGCGCGGCCCGCTCGCTGCCGGTGCCGGTGATCGAGCGCCTCTCCCGTACGTCCGCCGGGCGCTCGGTGCTCACCAGCACCATCTACGCGCGCCCGGGGCGCCGTTCACCCGAGGCCGCCCGTGCCGAGACGCTCGCGCTGCGCGGCGCCACCGGCTTCCGGCAGACCCTGGCCGCCGGCGGGAACGTGCGGTTCCGTGAGGACGTCACCTCGGTACCGGTCACCGTGGCCTGGGGCAGCCGCGACCGGCTGCTCCTCCCCCGGCAGGGTGTCCGCGCCAAGCACACCATCCCCGGCGCGCGGCTCGTCCGGCTGCCCGGCTGCGGCCACGTGCCCATGAACGACGACCCGGCTCTCGTCGCGCGGGTGATCCTGGACGGCAGCGCCGGCTGAGGCGCGCCGCCGTGCGAAGAGGCCGGTGCCGACGGCGGCGCCGGCCCCCACCAGGAGGCTGCCCGCCGCCTGCGGGAGGCCGAAGGACCCACCCCCGACCATGACGGCGCTCAGGGCGGCGGCGATCGGGATGGCTCCGGTGAAGAGGGTGGCCCGCTCCATGCCGACGCGCTGGACGCCCATGTAGAACAGGACGAAGCCGACCACCGTCGCGAGGGCCGCCTGCCAGACCAGGGCGCCGGTCTCCACCGCCGTCGGCATCCGGACGAATCCGGCACCGTCGACGACCAGCCCCACGAGGGCCGCCTCGACGGCGCCGACCCCGCAGACGGCGGCCGTGAGCAGCTTAGGCCCGAGCAGCCGGAGCACCGGGACGGCGAGGACCGTGAAGCCGACCTCGCCCGCGAGCGCGGCCACCGACCAGCCGATGCCGGCCGGGTCCGTCCGCCCCCAGCCCTGTACGGCGAAGGCACCGGCGGCGACGAGGAGCGCCCCGTACAGCACGGCGGGGGCGGGCCTGCGTCCCTCGGTCAGCGGGACCAGGACGGCGACGACGACGGGGGCGCAGCCGACCAGGACGCCGGGCACGGCGGGTTCGGCGGTCCGCTCGGCGGCGAGGACCGCCAGGTTGAAGCCGACCATGCCGACCCCCGCGAGGGCCCCGAGCCGGAGCCAGTGACGGGCGGTCAGGACCCGCAGCGGGGCGAGCCCGCCGCGCCCGAGCAGGGGGAGCAGGAGCAGACAGGCGGCTCCGTAGCGCAGTGCCTGGCCACCGGCGTACGGATAGGCGCCGAGCAGGCTGTTCGCGGTGAAGGAGGCACCGACGAGGGCGTAGGCGAGGGTCACCAGGAGGACCCCGCGCAGGGCGTTGGCGTTCATGACTCCGACGCTAGGAACGGCGGCGGCCCCGGTGAAGGTCCACTTCCGTCACGCCATCGGGGACCACTTCGGACCGGCTCTGTCGTGGGTACGCGCCGCCCCCTGGTCCGACGGGCGGGGTCCGGGGGGGGATCGGGTCCGGCGGGCCGGATGCCCTGCGGCATGATCGGGTCATGACCAAGATCGTGCTGATGTCGGACCCGCGGGTGGCCGCCGTACCCGTCGCCGAGTGCGGTGAGCGCCTCGTGGACGTCCGTCGTGGTGGTGCGCTGCTGGTGGACACCCGTAAGCAGGACCCGGCGGACGCCTTCGCGTACCTGCGGGAAGGCGTGCTGGACCGGTTGGTCGAGGCGCAGGCGAAGCTGCCGCGGGGTCTGCGGCTGCTGTTCGTCGAGGGGTACCGGCCGCCTTCGCTCCAGCGGGAGTACTTCGAGGAGTACGCCGGTCAGCTGCGGGCCGCCCACCCCGACTGGTCCGGTGCGCGGATCCACTCGGCGGCCAGCCGGTACGTGTCGCCGCCCGACATCGCCCCGCACAGCGCCGGCGCGGCCGTGGACCTCACCCTGGCCGACGCCGACGGCCATGAGCTGGACCTGGGCACGCGCATGAACGCGGACCCGGAGGAGAGCGGGGGCGCCTGCTACACCGACGCCGCCGGCATCGGCGAGGAGGCCCGCGCGCACCGCGAACTCCTGGGCTCCGTGCTCACGGCCGCGGGACTGGTGAACTACCCCACGGAGTGGTGGCACTGGTCCTTCGGGGACCGCTACTGGGCCCTGGCGACGGGAGCCGCCGCGGCCCTCTACGGCCCGAAGGAGATCGGCTGATCCGGGAGTTCGCCGCCGGCCGGAACGCTCCCCGGGTCCGCCTGCGCCAGGTGCGCGCCGGACGGGCCGGTGCGGGTGCGGAAGGTGCGGCGGTAGGTGTCGGGGGGCACGCCCACCGTGCGGTGGAAGTGGCGCCGTAGCGTCGCGGCCGTGCCCATGCCGGTGGCGGCCGCGACGGACTCGACGCTGTCGTCGGTGGACTCCAGCAGCTCCTGCGCGTGCCGGATGCGCTGGATCAGCAGCCACTGCAGCGGGGTGGTGCCGGTGACCGCCCGGAAGTGGCGGCCCAGGTGGCGCGAGCTCATCCCCGCCCGGCGGGCCAGGTCCTCCACGGTCAGCGGCTGCTCCAGCCGTTCGATGGCCCAGGGCAGCAGCGCCGCGAGCGGGTGGTCGTCCCGGACGGGCACCGGGGCCGTGACGAACTGGGCCTGGCCGCCCGCGCGGTGCGGCGGTACGACCAGGCTGCGCGCGATCGTGTTGGCGACCGCGGAGCCGTGGTCGAGCCGGACCAGGTGCAGGCACAGGTCCATCGCGGCGGCCTTGCCCGCGGAGGTGAGGACGCTGCCGTCGTCGACGTAGAGCACGTCCGGATCGACCTCCACCCGGGGATGACGGGCCGCCAGCGCCTCGGTGTGGGCCCAGTGCGTGGTCGCCCGCCGGCCGTCCAGGAGCCCGGCGGCGGCCAGCACGAACGCGCCCGTGCAGAGGGACGCCACCCGCGCGCCCGCCTCGTGGGCCGCGCGCACCGCGTCGACCAGTTCGCCGGGCGGGTCCTCGTCGGCGTCGGCGAGCGCGGGGACGATCACCGTGCCGGCCCGTGCCAGCAGGTCGAAGCCGCCGTCGGGGTCGAGCCGGAACCGTCCGACGCGCACGGCGTCCGCTCCGCACAGGGCGACGTCGTACCAGGGGTCCGGTGCCCCGGCGGGGGCGGTGCCGAAGACCTCGTACGCCACGGACAGCTCGAAGTGACGCATTCCCTCGGTGACGGCCAGCGCGACGGTGTTCACGTCCGGAATTGTACGCAGCACGTCGTTCCGGACACTCGTCGGGGACGCCCGGCGGCGCCAGGATGATCACGACGGAATCGTTCGGGAACAGCGCGAGTACAGGGAGAAGTCATGGAATCGGGACGCACGGTGACGGTGTTCGGCGCCTACGGGCACACCGGGCGGTTCGTGGTCGCGGAACTGCTCGACCGGGGGTTCGTCCCGGTCCTCTCCGGCCGGGACGCGGACAGCCTCCGGAGCCTGGCGGAGTCCCGTCCGGGGCTCGACGTGCGGCCCGCGTCGGTCGACGACCCGGCCTCCCTCGACCGCGCGCTGGCCGGTGCGGCGGCCGTGATCAACTGCGCGGGGCCCTTCGCGGCGACCGGCGCCCCCGTGATCGAGGCCGCGCTGCGTGCCGGAATCCCGTACGTGGACGTGGCGGCCGAGATCGAGGCCAACGTCGACACGTTCGCGGCGTTCTCGGACCGGGCCCGGGCGGCGGGAACGGTGATCGTGCCCGCGATGGCCTTCTACGGCGGCCTCGGCGATCTGCTCGCCACCGCGGCGATGGGCGACTGGACCTCGGCCGACGAGGCCCATGTCGCGTACGGGCTGAGCAGTTGGCACCCCACGGCCGGGACGCTCGCCGCGGGCAAGGTCTCCCGGGAGCGGCGCGACGGCCGGCACGTCCGCTACACCGGCGGGCGGCTGGAGTACCACGACGACGCGTTCTCGGTCCTGGAGTGGCCCTTCCCCGCCCCGATGGGCGCGCGGCCGGTCATCGGGGAGTTCACCATGGCCGACGTCGTGACCATCCCCAGCCATCTGGCGGTCCCCGAGGTCCGCACGTACATGGCGGTCGACGCCGCCCAGGACCTGTCGGCACCGGACGCCTCGGCGCCGGCCGCGGTGGACGGGCGCGGCCGGTCCGCGCAGACCTTCCTCGTGGACGTCGTGGTGCGTTCCGGGGACACGGAACGGCGGGCCGTCGCCACCGGCCAGGACATCTACGCCGTCACCGCGCCCCTCGCGGTGGAGGCGGTCGACCGGATCCTCACCGGCCGGACGAGGACGACCGGTGTCGCGTCGGCGGGCGAGATCTTCGACGCCCGGGACTTCCTCGGGGCGCTGTCCGCGCACCTCTCCGTCGAGCTGAACCCGTAAGGGGAGTCCGGACGCGGGCGGGCGGGGCGCGCGGGTGGGCGGGGCGCGCGGGTGGGGCGCGCGGATGGGTCAGGGGTGGGGCGGGGCGGAGGGGAGCCCGCGGGTGCCGCAGATCGGCGCGGGTCAGGTCGGCCCCGCGCAGGTCCACGCGGGTGAGATTCGCGCTCTCCGAGACGGTGCCGGCGACGACCCTCGCCTGCAGGGACGGGTCGGCGGCGCTGAACCGGGCGCCCCGCAGACGGGCACCGACCAGGGACGCACCGGTCAGGTCCGCGTCGGCCAGGATCGCGTCCACCAGGGCGGCCCCGGTCAGGTTCGCCCCGGTGAGGTCCGCGTCCCAGAGCACCGCACCGGTCAGATCGGAGGACTTCACGGGCAGGGGAGTGTCCGTCGCCCCCAGGAACGTCCCCCGCAGGACGGCGCCGCTGAGGTCCGCCCCGGCGAGGTTCGTCTCCAGGACGTTCGCGTCGGTCAGGTCCGCCAGGCCCAGATCGGCCTCGCGGAGGTCGACGCGCAGGAGTTGTGCCTCCCGCAGGGAGGCCTCGGCGACGAACGCGCTCCGCAGGTCCACCCCCGACAGCTCGGCGTGGCGCAGGTCCGCGCCTTCGAGGTTCACGTACGAGAACGGTGCACGCGTACGGGGGAACGCGCCGCCCTCGGGGATCTTCGCGATCTCCCTGAAGTTCCAGGTGGAGAGGGCGAGTCCGCGGAGGTCCGCCCGGTTCCAGTCGACCTGCGCGTCGCCGTCGTGCCGGGCCGATCGGTGGGCCAGGACGTTCACGACGGCGGCGACGTCGGTGGACGGGCGGCGGGGCTCGGCCGCCGCGCGAGCCACGGGCGCGGGTGCCTCGGCCGGGGCCGGTGCCTGCGCGGGTGCCTCCGCCGGTTCCTTCGCGAAGCCGGTCGGCGGGACGCTCGCGTGGCGCCGTACGTACGCCGAGAGGACCAGGACGATCCTGGGCTGGTCGCGCGGGGAGTCCTGCATGATGCGCTGGAGGGCGTAGATGCCGCCGAAGCGGACGTCCAGCGACGGGGACCCGAGGTTGCCGATCGCGTCGTTGAACCGGCTCGTGAGCTGAGCTTGTTCGGTGACCCGCACCTCCCGCCAGGTGAAGAGCAGCGCCACCAGGGCGGCGAGACCGGGCAGGACGGCGACCAGGAGTACGGGCCACTGGGAGCGGCCGGAGGGGGCGGGGGCGGTGGTGCTGGGGGCGGTGGCTCCGGAGTCGTTGCTTCCACCGGTCCCCGTTCCGGCGGAGTCGTCGGCGTCCTCGCGGCGGCGCCGCAGCCGAAACCGCCGTCGCCGGGCCCCGTTCGGGTCTCCGATCCGGGCCTGCCGTCCGCCGGGCGTGCGTCCCTTCACCCGTCCATGGCAGTCGACGGGCCCCGCGACGGCCGGACGCCACACCGCCGGTACACCCGATCGACGAAGCGGCCGCTCCCGTCCGCCCTCGTGTCCCGGACCGGCATCATGGACCCCGGCCGGAACGCCGACGAGCGGACCGGGAGCGGGACGGCGGAGGGGGCCGACGACATGACGAGCCACGGGCAGATGGCCTGGGAACTGCTGCTGCCGGCCGTGGGGGCACCGGCGCGGCGGCGCGGCAGGGCCCTTCAGGAGGCGCTGCGCGAGGCGGTGCGCTCCGGGCGGCTCGCGGCCGGGACCCGGCTGCCGTCCACCCGTGAACTCGCGGCCGACCTGGGTGTCTCCCGGGGGCTCGTCACGGAGGCGTACGAGCAGCTCACCGCCGAGGGGTACCTGCGCAGCGGCCGGGGTTCGGGCACCTGGGTGGGTGACGCGGCGCGGGGCCGGATCGCCGTACGGGCCGGGGAGACCGACGGGGGCCCCGGAAACGCCGACGGTACACGCGCGCGTGGCGGCGGGGTTCCGGACCCGGGTACGCACGCGCGTGGCGCCCGTGGGACGGCGCACGCGGTGCCGGACGTCCGGGTGGACTTCCGTCCCGGGACACCCGACCTGTCGCTCTTCCCCAGGGCCGCCTGGGCGGCGGCGCAGCGCGCCGTCCTGGCGCGGCTCCCCCATCCGTCGCTGGGATATCCGGACCCCCGGGGTCTGCCCGAGCTGCGGGAGGCACTGGCCGGGATGCTGACCAGGCGGCGGGGCGTGGTGGCGGACCCTGAGCGGCTGGTGGTCTGTTCGGGGGTGGCGCAGGCGTCGACGCTGCTCGGGTTCGTGCTGCGCGCGCGGGGGCTCGACGCGGTCGGCGTGGAGGACCCGGGCAGCCCGGAGCACGGGCGGCTGTTCGCCTCGACCGGCCTGGACACGGTGTGGCTGCCGCTCGACGAGGAGGGGCTGCGGCCGGACGCGCTCTCCGCGTCGGGGGTGCGGGCGGTCGTCGTGACGCCCTCGCACCAGTTCCCGTCCGGGATCAGCTGGTCGGCGGAGCGCCGCGCCGTGCTGCTCGACTGGGCGCGGGAGGTCGACGGGTACGTCCTGGAGGACGACTACGACGGCGACTTCCGGTACGACCGGGCGCCCGTCGGCGCGCTCCAGGGCCTCGATCCGGAGCGGGTCGTGTACGCGGGTTCGGTCAGCAAATCGCTCGCACCCGGTCTGCGGCTCGGCTGGATGCTCGTCCCCGAGGCGCTCCTCGACGAGGTCGTCGAGCGCAAGCGGACGATGGACCTCGGCAACCCGGTGCTCGATCAGGCGGTGCTGGCCGAGCTCGTGACGCGGGGCGGCTACGACCGCCAGCTGCGCCGCTGTCAGCGCGCCTACCGGGAGCGGCGGGACGCCCTCCTCACCGCGCTCGCGGAGCACCTGCCGGGCACGCGGGTGAGCGGCATCGCGGCCGGACTGCACGTCATCGCGCGCGTACCGGGGCGTTTCGGCCCCCCGGAGCAGTTCCTGGCACGGGCGGCGGAGGCCGGGGTGGCACTGCGGCCCCTGGAGGAGTACGGCACGACACGACCCACGGACGGGGACGTACGCCTGGTCATCGGCTACGCGCACCTGGCGCCGTCGGCGGTGGAGAAGGGCATCCGGCTGGTGGCGGAGGCGGTCGGGGGCGGGTGAGGAACGGGTACGGGCCCGGCGTGCACCATCGGCCCGTACGGCAAGACACGCGCGCGTGGGTCCGGCCCCGCACGACCGGCCCGTACTCCGCCACATGCCCGAGGCCCTGCGCCGCGGTCGATCTGTTCACGCGGGGTTCGTGTGCGCGCCGTTCCCGGGCGTTAGGCATGGGGCGACGCTCCGCCCCCGCCCGGACCCCGCCTCGGAGGCCCTTTCATGTCCCTTCCCGTACCCGGCAGTTCCCCCGCCACCGGCCCCTCCCTCTCCCCCGCCCGCCGCAACGTGCTGCGCGGCTCGCTGGCCGCGTCCGCCGCGCTCGCCCTCGGCGGAGCCCTTCCGGCGGCCCCGGCGTTCGCGCTGTCGGGGCGGCCCCGCGCCGAGTGGGGTGTGCAGACGGGTGACGTCACGACCTCGTCGGGGCTGGTGTGGGTGCGTTCGGACCGCCCGGCGCGGATGCTCGTCGAGACCTCGGCGACCGACTCGTTCCGGCGGGTGCGCCGTCACCACGGGCCGCTGATCGGCGCGGGCACGGACTTCACCGGCACCACCGCGCTGCGCGGCCTGCCGGCCGGGGAGCAGGTCCACTACCGCGTGACGCTCGTCGACCCCGACGACCCGCGCCGGTCGGGCGAACCGGTCCTGGGCACCTTCCGGACCGCTCCCGAGCGCCGCAGGGACGGCGTCCGCTTCCTGTGGTCGGGTGACATCGCGGGGCAGGGCTGGGGCATCAACCCGGACATCGGCGGCTTCCGCGCGTACGAGGAGATGCGCCGTCTCGACCCGGACTTCTTCCTGTGCAGCGGCGACTCGATCTACGCCGACGGCGTCATCCAGCCGAGCGTCACCCTGCCCGACGGGCGGATCTGGCGGAACGTCACGACGCCTGAGAAGTCGAAGGTCGCGGAGACCCTCGACGACTACCGGGGCAACTTCCGGTACAACCTGCTCGACCACAACGTCCGGGCGTTCAACGCCCAGGTGCCGTCGGTGGTGCAGTGGGACGACCACGAGGTGCGCAACAACTGGTACCCGGGGCAGATCCTGGACGACGCGCGCTACACGGAGAAGGACGTGGACGTCCTCGCCTCGCGCGCGCTGCGCGCCTTCGGCGAGTACACGCCGGTCTCCACGCTCCACGCGCGCGGAGACGGGCGCAAGGGCCGGATGCACCGCGTGGTCCGGTACGGGCCGCTGCTCGACGTGTTCGTGCTCGACATGCGCTCGTACCGGAACGCCAACTCGCCGGGCCGGCAGGCCGACGACACCACCGGAATCCTCGGCGCCGAGCAGTTGGCCTGGCTGAAGCGGGAACTGGCCGCGTCCACCGCCGTGTGGAAGGTGCTCGCCGCGGACATGCCGCTCGGTCTGGTCGTGACGGACGGCGCGGCGAACTTCGAGGCCGTGGCGCAGGGCGACCCCGGCGCCCCGCTCGGCCGGGAGCTCCAGATCGCGGAGCTGCTGCGGTTCGTCAAGCACCGGCGGATCACCGGCACACTGTGGCTGACGGCGGACGTGCACTACACCTCGGCGCAGCACTACGCGCCGGAGCGGGCGGCGTTCCAGGACTTCGCGCCGTTCTGGGAGTTCGTCTCGGGGCCGCTCGCGGCGGGCGGCTTCCCGGCGAACGCGCTGGACGCGACCTTCGGTCCGGAGCGGGTGTTCGTCCGGGCGCCGGAGCGGGCGAACGTGTCGCCGATGGAGAGCCCGCAGTACTTCGGCGAGGTCGACATCGACGGCCACAGCGGGGAGCTGACCGTGCGTCTGCGGGCCGAGGGCGGGACGGTGCTGTTCAGCAAGGTCCTCCAGCCGGGCCGCGTCGGACAGTAACGCCTGGTCAGGGCCGGTACGGAGGTGCTGCCCGGATGATTGTCAGTGCCGGGTCCTAATGTCGTTCCCATGACGCGATCCGTACAGGCACTCGCCTATGTCCGCCCGTCGGCCCTGGAGTCCACGGGCTCCGGCCGGCTGCTCGGTCTGGAGACGGCGGGGGGTCTCACGCCCCGGGGGGCCGAGGCCCACCCCCGTTTCTTCTCCGGCTTCCTGGCCGCGCCGCAGATCGCCGCGCGCGGGCTGCTCGCGGTGGCCGACGTGGCGGCGGCCCGCTACCACCAGCGGACGCGGCCGGGGTCACTGGACCCGGTGGTGACGGGGAACGGCGACCGGCTGCGGTTCGAGTCGTTCTCCGGCTGCGGCGGGGTGTACGCGCGTCTGGACGTGCTCGACGAGGGCCTCGGCGGTACGGAGACGGGGCACGGCACGACCAACGTCGACGTCAACGACCCGCTGCGCGACGCGCTGTCGCGGATGACCGGGGACGATCCGCTGCATCTGCGGGTGGGCCCCGAGGAGATGGCGGTGACCACCCTCGCCGGTTCGGTCGTGGAGAAGAAGGTCCCGCTGCCGGACCGCTGGCTGCGGGGCTTCGCCGAGGCGCAGGTCGCCTCGGCCCGGTTCGATCTGCGGGCTGAGCTGACCGGGGCGGAGGCCGTCCGCTTCCTGCGTTCCCTGCCGCGCGGCCAGGCCCGGGGGCGCGGCCCGCTGTGGATCGCGCAGTCCGGCCGGAGCCTGCGTCCGACGACCCGGCCGGGAGCGGGCGCGGTGTGCCTCCCGGGCCCCGATCGGCTGGTCGCCCTGGAGCGGGTGCTGCGGCACGCGACGGGCCTCCGGGTGTACGGCCCGGTACCGGACGGCGCCTTCGCCACGGCGAGCGCCTGGGAGGTGACCCTTCCGGGGATGCGGCTGACGCTGACCCTGTCGCCCGACCCCGCACGGGGGTTCTCCGGCGAGGGCGGGGTCCTGGAGGCCCTCGCGACGGACGAGGCGGCACAGGACGCCGAGCTGGTCTCGGTCCTCCTGGCCTGGGAGCCGAGGATCGACACGGCCGATCTGGCGGCGCAGGCGGGGCTCACCGTCGACCGGGTGCGCGCGGCGCTGACCCGGCTCGGTACGGCGGGCCGGGTGGGGTACGACGTGGCCGACGCGGCCTACTTCCACCGGGAGCTGCCGTACGACGCGGACCGTGCGGAGCGCCACAATCCGCGCCTGGTGACCGCGCGCCGGCTGGTCGCGGAGGGTGCGGTGGAGCTGGACGGGGACCTGGCGACGGTGGCCTCGGGTGACCGGCACTACCGGGTGCGGGTGTCGGACGGGGTGATCGCCTGCACCTGTGCGTGGTGGGCGGACCACCGGGGGCGGCGGGGGCCGTGCAAGCATGCGCTCGCCGTCCGGATGGTCCGGCGGGGTGTGGGAGCGGCCAGGGACACCGCGCTGGAAGCGGCGTCGGGCCCGGCTGCGGGAGCGTCGCGATGACCGGGAACAGTACGCGAGGCACGGAAGGCACGACGGCGACACCGTCGACGGACAGGGCCACAGGGGCGGAGAAGGTCATGGGGGCAGGGAAGGTCATGGGGGCGGAGGACGTCATGGGGATCGAGAAGCTGATCGAGGCGGTGCGTGAGGGGAAGGCCTCCGAGGTGCCCGAGCTGCTGCAGCCGCTGGGCGCGGCCGAGCGGAAGGCGGCCCTCCCGCGGCTGAAGGAGCTGCGCACCGAGGTGCGTTCCCTGGACGGGATCCGTCCGAACGAAGCGGACCGGATCCGGCGCGCGCTGTACGTGGCGGGAGCGGGCTGTCACACGGGCGCCGCAGCGGCGGCGTCCTGGCTCGGCGGGCGCGATCTGATGCCGTGGCGCTCGGAGGGCAGCGCGCTGGCGCTCCGGGCGGTCGGTGACCGGACTCCGGAGTGGCTGGCGGAGGTGGCGGGCCGGCTCGCCGCCCGCCCCGCCGTGGCGGAGCAGAGCTACGGGATGATCCGGGGCCTGGTCGAGCGGTCGGGCCGCCCGACGCCCGCGACGGACGGCTACGTCCTCGCCTGGACGCGGGAGATCGGTACCGTTCGCCATCACGCGGAGAGGCCCGAGGGGCCCACGCTCCTGGAGCGGCTGAGGCGGGACCCGCAGTCGCCGGTCCTCCTGGTCCACGCCCTCTCGATGCCGGAGACCCCCGAGCCGTTGACCTGGGCGGTCCCCGACGACTCCCCGGAGCACTGGCCCACGGCCGCGGTGGCGCTGGTCGGAGAGGGAGTGCTCGACCGCGCCGCGGTCGTGGACGCCGCCGCCTCCCGGCTGCTCCGGGGCGGCCGTCCCCGTGACCTGAGGTTCCCCATGGACGTGCTGCGACTGGTCGAACCGACCCCGGCGGAATTCCTGGAGCGGGTCCCGGACCTCGTCGGGATGGCGGCGGACTCCCCGTCGACGGTCGCGGGGTACGCGCAGGAGGCCCTGGCGGGCCTCGCGGCCGACGGGACGCTGCCGACCTCCGCTCTGGCCGAGATGACGAGTGCGGTGCTCTTCCGCACCGAGAAGAAGCTGGTCCGGGCTCAGCTGGCCCTGGTGGGCAGGGTGCTGGCACGGGAGCCCGGTTCGGCGGACGCGCTGCTGCCCGCCGTGGCGGAGGCCTTCGGGCAGGAGGACACCGATCTCCAGGGGCGGGCGCTGAAGCTGGTGGACCGCCACCTGCCGGCCGTCGGCGCCTCCGTACGACGTGAGCTGGCCGAGCGGGCCGGTGAGCTGAGCCCCACGCACCGGGGGTCGGCAGCGGAGCTGTTCGGCGCGGCCCTGGGGTCCCAGGACGTGGAGCCGTACGAGGAGATCCTGCCGCCCCTGCCCGAGCCGCAGCCGCTCGCGCCCCCGGCGACGACGGTCGAGGAGCTGGTGGCCGAGCTGGTGGTGAAGCGGCTCTCCGACGATCCCGTGGCCTTCGAGCGGGCGCTCGACGGGCTGGTGCGGCACGCGCACCGGGACCGGACGGCCGTGGCGGAGGCGGTACGGGAGGCCTTCCCGCAGCCGCCGTGGCAGCACCAGACCCACTACTTCACCTACGCGACCCATGGGATCCATGTCGTCATCGCCGGGTTGCTCCGTCACCTGAACCCGGCTCTGGTCGACCTCCGCCGGACCGAGGGACACGGCTCGGACGCCTGTTTCCACCAGACCCTGTCCGGGGTGCTCGACGCCCGGCTGTGGGAGGCCGCCGACCTCGTCGGCACGGACGCCCTGCCGTTCCTCCTCGCCACGCCCACCGGACATACCGGAGTGATCGACCCGCTGGTGCTGGTGGAGCGGCTGCGGGAGTACCGGGACGCGGGCGTCGAGCCCGCTCCGGCCGATCTCGCGCAGGCCCTGGTCCGGGTCCTGCGTACCGCCCCGACGGTGGTCCGGGCCGCCGAGGAGGCGGCGGCGCTCGGCACCCCGGCCGGCACGCGGCTCGCCGCCTGGCTGTGCCAGGAGCCCGTCGGGGCGACCGTACGGTTCCTGCCCCGGGACGAGGACAAGGCCCTGCACAGGTTCTGGCTGATGCAGCGGATCGTGGTGGACCTCGGCGAGAACCCCGTGGTGCGGGCGGAGTTCCCGCCCGCCTTCCAGTGGCTGGGCGGCGCTCTGGAGGCGACGCCCCGCCCCTGCTACCACTGGGTGGAGGGCCGCGCCCAGTGGCCCCCGGTGCTGCCGGCCGACCGCGAGCTTCTCGCGGCCTGCCTCCTGCAGACCCTCACGCACTCCGTGGAGGGGGACGCCCGGGGTGCGACCGCACCCCTGACGGCGCTGGCCGAGGCCGACGGTCCGGTGGGCCGCGCGGTCCATCTGGCCCTGGCGTTCGGCCTCGGCTGCGGGGACGCGGACGACCGGCTGCGCGCGGTGGACGCGGTGCTCGTCCTCGCGGCGCGGGGCGATCTCGACGCGCGGCGGCTCGGCACGGAGCTGGCCCCGTTGGTCGCGGAGGGGTCGGTCAAGCCGAACCGGCTGGCGGACGCGGCCCGGACGGCGGCCGCGACCGGGGCGTACGGGACGGTCTGGTCGGTGTTCGCTGCGATGCTTCCGGAGGTGCTCGCCGCGCCGAAGCCGGTACGCGGGCTGGGTGAGGTCCTCGCGGTCGCGGCCGACTGCGTGGAGCGGTGCGGGGCGGGCGACGGGGTCGCCGGGCTCGACGCGCTCGCCTCGGGACGGGGTTCGACACAGCTCCTGGTGCAGGCCAGACGGCTGCTGACCGCACTCCGTCAGGGGGCCGATCACCCTCTGACAGAAACGGTCTGAATCGTTCTTTAAGCCGCTAGATGGGCGCTTAACCCGTCAGTCACAAAGCGTTCGTGATCACGCAACACCACTGGGTCACAGTGAGGTCATGACCGATGTGACGTCTTCGAAGAGCACCCGACGCCCCCACCACTGGCGGCACGACCTGATCGAGCTCGCCGCCCTGTTCACCGCCGTGGTGGTGGCCGACACGATCGCCAAGACCATCGTCAAGGGCCCCGACGGCCCCTACCTCCTGGTCTTCTCGGCGGTCGCGCTGGCCGCCACCGCGGCCTTCCACACCTGGTGGGCACGGAGGCGGGGGCATGCCGACCATGCCCCGCCCGCCGCTCACACCGGCGGGCACCCCCTCACGTCGCCCATGAACCCGTCCACCTCGAAGCCCTCCCCCGCGCACCCGTCCGCCGCCGCCCCGTCCGCCATGACCCCGTCCGCCGGATCCGGTCCCGCCGAGGAGGAGCCCGCGGAGGCCCCCGGTTCCGGGCGGCCCGTCGAGACCACGCTGTGGCGGATGCGGACCACCGTCGCGGACACACCGGGCAGCCTGGCCGCGCTGTGCACGACCCTCGCCGGACTGCGGGTGGACATCCTCACCCTCCAGACGCATCCGCTCGCCGACGGCACGGTCGACGAGTTCCTGCTGCGCGCCCCCGCCGGCCTCTCCGCCCAGGACCTGGCCCGCGAGACGGCGGCGGCCGGCGGCCGGAACACCTGGACCGAACGGGCCGACACCCACGACCTGGTGGACACCCCCACCCGGGTCCTCGGCCTGGCCACGCGCACCGCCCTCGACGCGGCCGAACTGCCGCTCGCGCTGCGCCAGCTCCTCGGCCGCTGCACGCTCCACTCGGTGCCCGCCGTCTCGCTCACCGGCCGCCCCACCGGCGAGCCCGCCCCGGTCGAGGGGGTCCTCGAAGAGACCGTGATGCGGCTGCGCGACCCCAACGGCGGCACGCTCATCGTCGAGCGGCCGTACCTTCCCTTCACCCCGACCGAGTTCGCCCGCGCCCGCGCCCTCGTGGAGCTCGACGCGCGGCTCGGCCCGCGCGTCCCGCGCAGCCAGGACGTGCTGACGCTGCCCGAGGGCAACGAGATCACCGTCCGCCGCGCCGACCAGCGCGATCTGCGGGCCGCGCGCGCCATGCACGACCGCTGCTCGGCCCGCACCCTCGGCCTGCGCTACCACGGCCCGGTCGGCGACGCGGACCGCTACCTCGACCATCTGCTCAGCCCCCGCTTCGGCCGTACCCTCGCCGTCCAGACGACCTCCGGCCGTCTCGTCGCCCTCGGCCACCTGCTGTGGGACGGCGACGAGACGGAGGTCGCGCTGATGGTGGAGGACGACTGGCAGCGGCGCGGCATCGGCTCCGAACTCCTCGGCCGGCTCGTGGCCATGGCCGAGGAGGCCGGATGCGCGAGCGTGTACGCCGTCACCCAGTCGTCCAACACCGGGATGGTGGCCGCGATGCGCGCCCTCGGCCTGCCCCTCGACTACCAGATCGAGGAGGGCACGCTGGTGATCACCGCCCGGCTGACCCCGGCACCTCGGCCGGCCGGCCGGCCCCGGCAGGAACAGCGGAAGGCGTAGGAACGACGGAGACCGCCGGGAGCGGCTCCGCGGGCTCGGCGCTGAGCGCCTGGGTGAGGTCCCGCCACAGGTCCTCGACGTCCTCCAGGCCGACCGACATCCGCAGCAGCCGGTCACTGACGCCCGCCGAACGCCGGTCCCCCTCGGCCACGATGCGGTGGCTGATGGAGGCCGGGTGCTGGATCAGGGTGTCGACGCTGCCGAGACTGACCGCCGGGGTGATCAGCCGGACGCCGGCGATGACGTCGTGCGGGTCGCCGTACACCTCGAAGGCGATCATCGCGCCACCGATCCGGGGGTAGTGGACGCGCGCGATCCGGGGGTCGGTGGCGAGCCGCCGTACGAGCTCCGCCGCCGTGGCGGACGCCGCCCTGACCCGTACCGGCAGGGTCGAGAGACCCCGCAGCAGCAGATAGCCGGCGAGCGGGTGCAGCACCCCGCCGGTGGCGAAGCGGACCTGGCGGAGGGTGCGGGCGAACTCCTCGTCGCAGGCGACGATCCCGCCCATGACGTCGCCGTGCCCGCCCAGGTACTTGGTCGCGCTGTGCAGCACGATGCGGGCGCCCTGCTCGACCGGCCGCTGGAGCACCGGGGTGGCGAAGGTGTTGTCGACCAGCAGCGGCACGGAGCCGCAGGAGTGCGCGAGGGCGCGGATGTCCGCCTCGGCGAGGGTCGGGTTGGCGGGCGACTCGACCATCACCAGGCCGGTGTCGGGGCGGATCGCGTCCGCGATGCCCGCCGGGTCGGTCCAGGTCACCTCCGTGCCGAGCAGCCCGCCGTCGAGCAGGTGGTCGCTGCACCCGTACAGGGGGCGGACCGCGACGACATGGCGCAGGCCCTGGCTCGCCCGGGCGAGCAGGACGGCGGTGAAGGCGGCCATGCCGCTGGCGAAGGCGACGGCGGCCTCGGCGCCTTCGAGGCGGGCGAGGGCCTCCTCGAAGCGGGCGACGGTGGGGTTGTCGAGCCGGGCGTAGACGGGCGGCCCGTCGAGCCGGGCGCCGGTGGTGGCGAACTCGTCGATCCGGGCGGCCTCGGCCCGGGCGTCGTACGAGGGGTAGGTGGTGGACAGGTCGAGCGGCGGGGCGTGCAGCCCGAGCGAGGCGAGGTCTTCGCGGCCGGCGTGCACGGCTTCGGTGGCGAGGGCCCTCGGGGCGGCCGAGGGGCCGTAGTCCATGGCGTCCATGGCGGCACTGTGAACGGATACCGGGAAGTAGGGGAGAAGGCCCGTGTTACGTTCGCCGGATGGCTGATTCTGTCGTACTGGACGCGGTCGATCTGCACATTCTTCGCCTCTTGCAGAACGACGCCCGGACCACCTACCGGGAACTCGCCGCCGAGGTCGGGGTGGCCCCCTCCACCTGCCTGGACCGGGTCGCACGACTGCGGCGCACCGGGGTGATCCTCGGACACCAGCTACGGCTGGATCCGGCCAAACTCGGCCGTGGGCTGGAGGCGCTGCTGCTCGTCCAGGTCCGCCCGCACCGGCGGGAACTGATCGGTCCGTTCGTCGACCGGATCCGCGCCCTCCCGGAGTCCCGGGCGCTGTTCCATCTGACGGGGCCCGATGACTACTTGGTGCACGTGGCGGTCGCGGACCCCTCCGACCTGCAACGACTCGTCCTCGACGAGTTCACCTCCCGCCGCGAGGTGGCCCGTGTGGAGACCCGGCTGATCTTCCAGCAGTGGGAGTGCGGGCCGCTTCTGCCGCCCTCGTCGGGCCCCTCCTTGTCAGCCGACTGAGGCCGGACGAGGGTGACGCGGGCCCTTCGGAGGCGCCAGGATGACCCCCATGCCAGAGACTTCCAGCAGCCCGCTGCCCCGCCAGGTCGCCGACGACCACGTCGACGCACTCATCGCCCTCGACCCGATCACCGGTACGTACCTGGGAGTCAAGGAGAGCGCCGGACTGCTGCCCGACTTCTCGCCCGCCGGCCAGCGGGCGCTGGCCGGCCTCGCCCGCCGTACGCTCGCCCGGCTCGCCGAGGCGGAGCGCTCCCCGGGCGCGGACGACCCGGCCGAGCGCCGCTGCGCCCGGCTGCTGCGGGAGCGCCTGACGGCCGAACTCGCCGTGCACGAGGCCGAGGAGTCCCTCCGCGCGGTCAGCAACATGCGCTCGCCCGCGCACAGCGTCCGCATCGTCTTCACCGTCATGCCGACGGAGACGGAGGAGGACTGGACGGCGGTGGCGTCCCGGCTCCGGGCGGTCCCGGCCGCCCTCGAGGGCTACCGCGCCTCGCTCGCGCTGGGACTGGAACGCGAGCTGTTCGGCGGGCCGCGTCCGACCGCCACCTTCGTCGGCCAGCTCACCGAGTGGGCGGGCGCCGGGGACGGTGAGCCGGGCTGGTTCGAGGAGTTCGCGGCCTCCGGCCCCGCGGACCTGCCGGAGGACCTGCGCGCCGGGCTGGCGAAGGCAGGCCGGGGGGCGACCGAGGCGGTCGCGGCGCTGCGCGACTGGATGCGGGACGTGTACGCCCCCGCCGTCGCGGACGCCCCGGACACGGTGGGCCGTGAGCGGTACCAGCGGTGGACCCGCTACTTCAACGGCACCGACCTGGACCTCGACCAGGCGTACGCGTACGGCTGGGCCGAGTACCACCGGCTGCTCGGCGAGATGCGGACCGAGGCCGAGCGGATCCTGCCCGGCGCCGGTCCCTGGGAGGCACTGGCCCACCTCGACGAGCACGGCGCGCACATCGAGGGCGTGGAGGAGGTGCGGGTCTGGCTCCAGGGGCTGATGGACGAGGCCGTCGAGGCGCTGGACGGCACCCACTTCGAACTGGCCGAGCGGGTACGGCGGGTGGAGTCGCGGATCGCCCCGGCCGGGGGCGCCGCCGCCCCGTACTACACCGGCCCGTCCGAGGACTTCTCGCGGCCCGGCCGCACCTGGCTGCCGGTGGACGGCACCACCCGCTTCCCCGAGTACGACCTGGTGTCGACCTGGTACCACGAGGGCGTTCCCGGCCATCACCTCCAGATCGCGCAGTGGGTGCACGTCGCCGACCGGCTCTCCCGCTACCAGGCGACGATCGGCAAGGTCAGCGCCAACATGGAGGGCTGGGCGCTCTACGCCGAGCGTCTGATGGACGAACTGGGCTTCCTGCCGGACGCCGAGCGACGCCTCGGCTACCTCGACGGCCAGATGATGCGCGCGTGCCGGGTGATCGTGGACATCGGCATGCACCTGGGCCTGGAGATCCCGGCGGACTCGCCGTTCCACCCGGGCGAGCGGTGGACCCCGGAGCTGGCGCAGGAGTTCTTCCAGCGGCACAGCAGCCGTCCGCCGTCGTTCGTGGAGAGCGAGATGACCCGCTACCTGTCGGTGCCGGGGCAGGCGATCGGCTACAAGCTGGGCGAGCGCGCCTGGCTGCTCGGCCGCGCCAACGCGCGGGCGGCGCACGGCGAGGCGTTCGACGCGAAGGCCTGGCACATGGCGGCGCTCTCGCTCGGCCCGCTGGGCCTCGACGACCTGGTCGAGGAGCTCTCCCGGCTCTGAGGCCCCGCGTCCGGTGGGATTCCCGGCCGATCATTTGATCGGCCGGGGATTCCCCTGCTATTCCTGCTGCATGACCAGCGAGTACCTCCCCGACGCCACCGACTGGCGCATCCTCGAAGCCCTCCAGTCCGAGGGCCGCGCCAGCTTCGCCGAGCTGGCCCGCACCGTGTCGATGTCCCCGTCCGCGGTGACCGAGCGGGTGCGGCGCCTCGAAGAGGCCGGGGTGATCGCCGGATACACGGCGATCGTCGACCAGGACCGGCTGGGGCTCCCCATCCTCGCCTTCGTACGGCTCCGCTACCCGCACGGCAACTACAAGCCGTTCCACGACCTGATCGACACCACGCCGGAGGTCCTGGAGGCGCACCACGTCACCGGCGACGACTGCTTCGTGCTGAAGGTCGCGGCGCGCTCGATGAAGCACCTGGAGGAGATCACGGGGAAGATCTCCACCCTGGGCGCGGTGACGACCAGCGTGGTCTACTCGTCGCCGCTGCCCCGGCGGTCACTGAGCCGCTGAGCGGCCGGGCCCGGCATGCACCCGGCGGGCGCTCAGCCCCCGAGCCCCGCGCCGCCGGCGCGCAGTCGTACCGCCGAGCCCTGCCGCCCCTTGACGACCTCCAGCTGGGCCGGGATGCGACGGCGGAGGTCTCCCACGTGGCTGACGATGCCGACGCTGCGGTCGCGCTCGCGCAGCGAGTCGAGGACGTCGAGGACCTCGTCGAGGGTCTGCTCGTCGAGGCTCCCGAAGCCCTCGTCGATGAAGAGGGTGTCGAGCCGTACGCCTCCGGCCTCCTCGGTGACCACGTCGGCCAGGCCGAGGGCGAGGGCGAGCGAGGCGAAGAAGGTCTCGCCGCCGGAGAGGGTCGCGGTGTCGCGTTCGTTGCCGGTCCAGGCGTCGACGACGTGCAGGCCGAGTCCGGCCCGCTTGCCTCCGGCGCGCGCGTCGGAGTGGACCAGGGTGTAGCGGCCGGCGGACATCAGCTGGAGGCGGGCGGTCGCGGCGGCCGCGACCTGTTCGAGCCGGGCCGCCAGGACGTACGACTCCAGGCGCATGCGCCGCTCGTTCTCGGCGGAGGTGCCCGCGGTGAGGGCGGCGAGGCGGGCGACGCGGTCGTACTCCTCGCGCAGCGGTCCCAGGCGGCGGACCTCGGTCGCGGCCTGCCGGGAGAGCCCGCCGAGGCCGGTGACGCGTTCGCGGGCCGCGGCCAGCGCCGAGTCGGCCTCGCGGAGCGCGCGTTCGGCCGCGGTGTGGGTGACGGCCGCGGCCTCGGGGTCGGCGGGCGGCAGACCCGCGGCGGCCGCGGTGCCGGGCTCGGCGAGCCGGTCGGCGACGGCCGCCGCCTCGGCCTGCCAGGCGTCCACGCGCCGCTGGTGGTCCCGGCGCTCGGTCTCGCGCAGGAGGGCCGCTGCGGCCTCGGCGGGGGTGGTGAACCCGGCGCGGTAGGCGGCGTCGGCCAGCCGGTCGTCGGCCTCCTTGAGGCGCTGGGCGGCGAGTTCGGCGTCGCGTACGGCCCCGGTGGCGTCGATCAAAAGGGCGATCCGCCGCTCCAGCCGGGTGGCGTGCTCGTCGACCCCGGCGAAGGCACCGCGTCCCCGGGCGAGTTCCTCCTCCAGGGCGGCCGTCTCGGCGTCGAGGGCTTCGCGGCGAGAGGTCCGGGCGGCGACCCGGCGTTCGGCCTCCCGCTGGGCGCCGACGCGTCCCTCGTACTCGCGTTCGGCGCGGGCGAGCGCCTCCCGCGCGTGGTGGGTCTGGGCGGCGAGGGCGTGCGCCTCGGCGTGACGGCGGCTCAGTTCCTCCGCCTCGCGGGCGAGTTCGTCGACGGCGGGTTCGGCCGCGCCGTCCTGCTCGGCCGGGCCGCCCGCCTGGACCTCGGCGCGCGCCGAGGTCCAGGACTCGCGGACGGCGGCGAGTTCGCTCTCGGCCGCGGTGCGGGTCTCGTCGGCGCGGGCGTAGGCCGCGTAGGCGGCGTCCTCGGCGGCGCGGTCGACGTGGTCGGCGGTGGTGCGGGCGGGAGCGGGATGGGCGGTGGAGCCGCAGACCTGGCAGGGGTCGCCCGGGGCGAGGGTGACCGCGAGTTCGGCGGCGATGCCTTCCAGGCGGCGGGATTTGACGTCGAGCCAGCTCTCGTGGGCGGCGTTCCGCTGCTCGCGGGCCTCCGCGAGGCGTGCCTCGGCGGCCCGGGTGTCCCGCGCGAGGGCGTCCCTGCGGCGGGCGGCGGCGAGCCTGCGGCGGGCGGGGTCCAGGCGTCCGGCGAGGTGCTCGGCGCGGGCGGCGGCGTCCCGCGCGGCCTCGACGCGCTCGGCGAGCGCGGTCCGGCGCGGCTCCCAGCCCGCGAGCCAGTCGGCCGCGTCCTGGAGGACGGCGTCGTCGGCGCGCGCCTCGCGCGCGAGGTGGGCGCGCTCCTCGGTGATCACGGCGGCCCGGCGTTCGGCGCGGCGGGCCCCTTCGAGTCCGCCGAGTTCCTCGCGCAGCCGGTGTTCGAGGGCGGTGAGCTGCTCGGCCCCGGCCTCGGCCAGCTCGGGGTGCAGCAGGGCGCGGGCGCGGTCCCGGGCGGAGTGCGCGGCGGCGTGCGCGCGTTCGGCGTCGCGGCGGAGTCCCAGGGCGGGGGCCACCCGGTCCGCCCTGAGGCCGCGGTCGAGGGCGGCCTGGAGGTGGTCGCGTTCGGGGGCGTGCGCGGTGAGCCGTTCCTGACGGCGGACGGCGTCGGCGTGCCGTTCCTGGCGGGCGGCGAGGTCGTTCTCGGCGTCGAGCGCGGCACGCGCGGCGCCGTGGCGGACCTCGGCCGCGTCGAGCCGTACGCGCGCGATGTCCAGGGCCTCGCGGGCCTCCGTACGGGCGACGGCGGCCCAGGTGAGGACCGTGTCGGCGAGCCCGGGGTCACCGGGCCGTCCCTCCACGGACGTACGGGCGACGCCGAGGCCGCCGGCCGCCTGGCCCATGCGGTGGGCGAGGGCGAGCAGCCGCTCGTCCCCGTCCTCGACCTGCTGCTGGGCGGAGCGCCGCAGTTCGGCGAGGCGCTCCTCGACGGCGGCGAAGCGCCGGGTGTCGAAGAGGCGGCCCAGGAGGCGGCCGCGGGCCTCGGCGTCGGCGCGCAGGAAGCGCGCGAAGTCGCCCTGCGGGAGGAGGACGACCTGACAGAACTGGTCGCGGCTCATGCCGACGAGTTGGGTGATCTCCTCCCCCACCTCCTGGTGGGAGCGGCTGAGGCCGGTCCACGCGCGCGTGGCGGGGTCGTACGCGCGCAGCCAGGTCTGGGCCTTCTCCGTGGTGAAGCCGCCGCCGCGCTTCTTGGGGCGCTGCTGGGCGGGGCGCCGGGTGATCTCCAGGCGCCGGTCCCCCACGGTCAGTTCGAGGACGACCTCGGTGGTCGTGCCGACGGGCGCGTGGTCGCTGCGCAGGGACGCGCCGGGGGTCTGGCGGACGCCGGGGACGCTGCCGTAGAGGGCGAAGCAGACGGCGTCGAGGACGGAGGTCTTGCCCGCGCCGGTCGGTCCGTGGAGGAGGAAGAGTCCCGCGGAGGACAGGGCGTCGAAGTCCACGCTCTGCGTGCCGCCGAAGGGGCCGAACGCGGTGATCTCCAGGCGGTGCAGTCTCACCGGTCCACCTCGCGCTCGGCCGCGTCGACCCGTACGTCGTCGAAGGCTCCGTACAGCACCGCCCGTTCGGGCCCGTCGAGGCTCGCGCCGCCGCGCACATGGGCCACGAAGTCCTCCGCGATCTGCTGGTCGGTGCGGTCCCGGAGCCGGGAGGCGTAGGAGGCGCCGGGGGCGTCGTCGGCGCGCTCGGGGTCGAAGACCAGGTGGAGGGTGTGCGGGAAGCGCTCGGCGAGCCGGGCCATCGGCTCGGCGGGGCGCAGGGGGTCGGTGAGGGTGGCCTCGACCCAGGACTCCTCGTGGGGGGTGAGCTCCGGGTCGGCGAGGAGGTCGTCGAGGTGGCCCCTGATCCGGGCGAGGGGGCGCGGGACGGGGCAGTCGAGGCGTTCGGCGCGGGTGATCGCGCCGGTGGCCCCGCCCTCGGGGCCGCCGTCGGCTCCGGGGGCGTCGGGGCCGTCGGCGGGGCCGAGGTCGATGAGCCACATGGTCTTGCGGTGGTCGGTCTCGGAGAAGGAGTACGCGAGCGGGGAGCCGGAGTAGCGCACGCGCGGGGTGAGGGTCTGGCTGCCGTGCAGATGGCCGAGGGCGACGTAGTCGACGCCGTCGAAGACGCCGGTGGGGACGGCGGCGACACCACCGACGGTGATGTCCCGCTCGCTGTCGCTGGGAGCGCCGCCGGCCACGAAGGCATGGGCGAGGACGACGGAGCGGGTGCCCGGCGGCCGGGCGGCGAGGTCGGCGCGGACCCGGTCCATGGCGGCGGCGAGCACGGCCTCGTGCCCGGCCTTCGGTGCGCCGAGCTGTTCGCGGACCAGGGCGGGTTCGAGGTACGGCAGGCCGTAGACGGCGACGTCGCCGTGCGCGTCGGTGAGGACGACGGGGGTGCCGATGCCGGCGGGGTCGGTACGGAGGTGGATCCCGGCCCGCCCGATGAGTCCGGCGCCGACGCCGAGGCGGCGGGCGGAGTCGTGGTTGCCGGAGATCATGACGGTGGGCACACCGGCCTCGGCGAGGCGGTGCAGCGCGGTGTCGAAGAGTTCGACGGCGGTCAGCGGGGGCACGGCCCGGTCGTACACGTCGCCGGCGACGAGCACGGCGTCGACCTCGTGCGCGTGGACGGTGGCCACGAGGTGGTCGAGGAAGGCGGCCTGGGCGTCGAGGAGGCCGACGCGGTGGAAGGACCGGCCGAGGTGCCAGTCCGAGGTGTGCAGGAGCCTCACGATGCCGTCCCACCCCGCATGTGCGTCGCTCCTCGCCGCCGGTTCCCGTCGTGTGCGCCCTCCACGCTATCCCGCCGGGGCGGGTGGTCGGGGCCGCTCGGGGAGAGGAGCGCCGGGGGTACGGGGCGGGCGGCGGCGGACGGTGTCGAGGGTCACGCCGCCGTGGCGCGGCCGGGCGCGGTGACCGGCGCTCCGTACCCGTCAGGCGTCCCCGTACGCCTCTCCGCCGAGTGCGAACGACGCCGCTCCCGCCGTGGCGTCGGCGAGCCAGGCCCGGAAGGCGGTGACGTCCGCGTCCGGGAGGCCGATCTCGATCGTGACGGCCTCGGCGTACCGCACCTCGCGGACGGCCCGCCCCGTCGCCCTCAGGTCGTTCTCCAGCTTGCCCGCGCGCTGGTGGTCGACGGTGACGGTGGCGAGCCGGAAGCGCTGCCGGGTCACCGTGCCGAGGGCGTCGATGGCTTCACCGACGACACCGCCGTACGCGCGGATGAGGCCGCCCGCGCCGAGCTTCACACCGCCGTAGTACCGGGTGACGACGGCCACCACGTACCGCATCTCGCGGCGCAGGAGCATCTGGAGCATGGGGACGCCCGCCGTGCCGCCGGGCTCCCCGTCGTCGCTCGCCTTCTGGACGGAGGCGTCGGCGCCGAGGACGTACGCGAAGCAGTTGTGGGTGGCGGTCGGGTGCTCCTTGCGGACGCGCGCGACGAACTCCTGCGCCTCCCGCTCGTCGGCGACGGGCGCGAGCGCGCAGAGGAAGCGCGAACGGTTGATCTCGGTCTCGTGCACGCCCTCGCGGGCCGGTGTCCGGTACTGCTCCTGCATCCGACCAGCCTACGTTCCGCAGGAGGCGGTGATCTCCGGCGGGCGCCGGAGGCCCGCGTACGTGGCGCCGGCCCCGGTGATCCCCGCCGGAACCGGTGATGCCTCCCCGGGCCCTATGTGCCGTCCGCCTCGTCCTCCCCCGCCGCCGGTTCGGGCGCGGTGCCGAGACCGGCGTACGGCAGGGCGCGCAGGGCCAGCGCCCAGCCGAGGCGGGCCTCGCCGGACTCGCTGGAGCGGCCGGTGAGCTCGGCGACGCGGCCGATGCGGTTGAGCACGGTGTTGCGGTGGCAGTACAGCTGCTCGGCGGCGCGGGAGGCCGAGCAGCCGTGGTCGAGCCAAGCCCGGAGGGTGGTGAGGAGGGCGGCCCGTTCGCCGCCGGTCGCGAGCACCGGCCCGAGGTGGACGGTGACGATCCGCTCGGCGATGTCGGTGCGGGCGCTCAGCAGCACCTGGGCGAGCCGGTCGTCGAAGACCGCGACCTCGCCGCTGCCGGCCGGGAGGGTACGGAGGGTCTGCTCGGCGAGCCGCAGGGCGCGGCCGGCCTCGGAGAGGCGCTCGAACTCCGGGGAGACCCCGGCGGTGGCCCCGGTCCGTTCGCGCAGGGCGGCGAGCAGCGCGCGCGTGGCCGGGTCCGCCGGGTCGGGGGCACCGCCGGGGCCGGCCGCCGACGACCGGCCGGCGGGCGCGTCGCGGCGGGGCAGCCGCACGATGCCGGCGTACCGGCCGGAGCGCGGGCGCCAGAAGGACCACATGCCCTGTGCTTCGAGGACCGGCGCGGGGTGCGGCGGTGCGGCGGGGTCCTGGGCGGCGACCACGACGACGTAGCGGTCGCACGCGGGGACGCCGAGCGCCGCCGCGGCGGCCGAGGCGACGGCCGGGTCGTCGGCGCGGCCGTCGAGCAGCGCCTCGAAGAGGGCGACCCGACGGGTGTCCTGACGGCTCTGGAGTTCCAGCTGGGCGAGCCGGTACGCGTCGGCCATCGCGACCGAGTAGCGGTCGATGGTCTCCCAGACGCCGCCGGCCATGTCCAGCTCGATGTCACGGCTGTCGGACTCGCGCCCCGCGCGGACCCGCAGGTGCTCGGCCATGACCTGCCAGAGGATCCGGCCGCCGCGCCGGTAGGCCTGGAGGACGGTGTCCAGGGGTACGCCCTGCTCGGCACGGCGGCGGCCGGTCTCGCGGGCCGCCCACTCGAAGTCGCCGCCGGTCGCTTCGAGGCCGCCGAAGTCCTCCAGGGCGCGCAGGAGGTTGTCGCGGCAGATCGCCCACAGGTCCTCGCGGGTGACGGGGGCGCCGGAGGCGTACGTACCGGAGTGGGCGTGGATGTCGGCGACGGCGCGGTCGGTGAGCCGGTCGATGTCGGCGAGGATCGCGGTGGCGAGGGAGCGCCGGAGCGCGCCGGAGCCACCGACGCCGCCCAGGGGCGTGTGGCTTCCGCCGGGGCGTACGCCGGTGGGCGGGGGCGAGGACGGGAGCGCACCACCGGAGCGTGCCCCGGCGGGCGGCGGTGTCCGGGCGCCGCCGGAGCGCGCTCCCGCGCGTGGCGTGGGCGCGGGACTTCCACCGGAGCGCGCCGAGGCGCGCGGCGGGGGGCCGTCGCCCGTGGGGGTCGCCGGGGGCTCTCCCGGTGCGGCCGAGCTGTGCGTCATGGCTCGCACCGTAACGTCGGGATTTGGCGAATGCCACGGCTCGGGCGCGACGGCGGGGCCGCTGCCCAGCTCGGCGCGTCACATGGTGGGCAGCTGCACATGGCGTCCGGGCGGTGTCACGGCGGATTCTGTGCCGTGTCAGCCGATCGACACCCCGTCGTCAACAGCGTTGTCGACTCCGCCTTTCTGGAGCGTGCCATGTCACTGAGCGTCGCCGGCGTGCTGGGCGAGTCCGCCCGCCACTTCCCCGACCGGATCGCGGTCGTCGAGGGGGCGACCCGGCTCACCTACGGGGAGCTGTGGACGGAGGCGCTGCGGTGCGCGGCCGGACTGCGCGAGGCGGGGGTGCGTCCGGGCGACCGGCTGGCGGTGCTGCTGCCGAACACGACGGAGTTCCTCCGGGTGTACTACGGGGCGCTCGCCGCCGGTGCGACGGTGGTGCCGGTGCACGCGCTGCTCGTCGCGGACGAGGTGCGGTACGTCCTGGAGCACAGCGGCGCGGTGGGGATCGTGAGCGGCGGCCCGCTGTGGGCGGTGGCCGACGAGGCGGCGCGCGCCGCCGGGGTGCGCGCGTTCCAGGGGGCGCCTTCGGCGGTGGAGCCGCTGGCCGCGCCGGAGCCGGCCGACCCCTCGGATCCGGCGGTGATCCTGTACACGAGCGGCACCACGGGCCGCCCGAAGGGGGCGCTGCTCACCCATCTCAACATCGTCATGAACGCGTCCGTGACCTCGCAGGACCTCCTCGGTCTCGGCGCCGGGGACGTGGTCCTCGGCTGTCTGCCGCTCTTCCACAGCTACGGCCAGACCTGCGCGATGAACGGGACGCTCCGCCAGGGCGCCACGCTGGTCCTCATGCCCCGGTTCAGCGGCCCGGCCGCGCTGCGGGTGCTGGCCGACGAGGGGGTGACGGTCTTCATGGGCGTGCCGACGATGTACCACGCGCTGGTGGAGGCGGCTGCCGGTTCCGAACTGCGTCCGGAGGCCCTGCGCGCCGCCGTGTCGGGCGGTGCGGCGCTGCCGGTCGCCGTCCTGGAGCGCTTCGAGGAGACCTTCCGCACCCAGGTCCTGGAGGGGTACGGCCTGACGGAGACCTCGCCGGTCGCCACGTTCAACCAGCCGCACCTGGGCCGGCGCCCGGGCACCGTCGGGCACCCGGTGTGGGGCGTCGAGGTGGGCGTCGCGGACGCCGCCGTCGACCGGGAGGTCGTCCTGCTCGCGGACGGCGCGATCGGGGAGGTCGTGGTGCGCGGACACAACGTCTTCGCCGGGTACCTGAACGACCCGGAGGCGACGGCGGCGGCGGTCGTGGACGGCTGGTTCCGTACGGGCGACCTGGGCGTACGCGACGAGGACGGGTTCCTGCGGATCGTCGACCGGAAGAAGGACCTGGTCATCCGGGGCGGCTTCAACATCTACCCGCGCGAGGTCGAGGAGGTGCTCGTACGCCATCCTTCGGTCGCGGAGGTCGCCGTGATCGGCGTCCGCGACGAGGCGAAGGGCGAGGAGGTGTGCGCGGTGGTGGTGCGCCGGGACGGCGCGGCCCCGCTCTCCGAGGAGGAGCTCGTGGACTGGTCGCGGGAGCGTCTCGGGCGCCACAAGTACCCCCGGATCGTGCGCTTCGTCGAGGAACTGCCGCTGGGTCCGACGGGCAAGGTCCTGAAGCGGGCACTGGCGGGGAACGCGTAACCACGGAGGAATCGGGGCACGCGCGCGTGGCCCGGGACGCCGGCCGGGAGAAGCCGGTCGGTGAGGAGCGGTCGGCGGGCCGGCCGGAGAAGGGGTTGGGGCGATGTCGGAGAGCGGTGGGCTCGGTCCTGAGGTCCGGACGCGGAGCGGAGTGCTGCGGGGCTCCCTGAAGGACGGGGTGGCCGCCTTCCTCGGCGTGCCGTACGCGCGGGCGCCGGTCGGCGCGCTGCGGTTCCGGGCGCCGGAACCGGCCGAGCCGTGGGACGGGGTCCTGGAGGCCACGGCCTTCGGTCCGACGGCGCCGAAACGCCCGTACGCCCCGCCGCTCGACGCCCTCCTGCCCGACCCGGAGGTCGCGGGAGAGGCCTGTCTCAACCTGAACGTCTGGGCGCCGTGGCCACCGGCCGGGGACGCGCGGGAGGGCGGCGACGGGCGCCCCGGTGACGGCGGGGAGCGGAGGCCCGGCGACGGTGGCGGCCGGGGGCGGGCCGGCGGCGCGGGCCCCGCCGGCCGGCCGGTCATGGTCTGGATCCACGGCGGTTCGCTCGTCCACGGTTCCTCGGCGGTCCCCGTCTACGACGGCACCGCCTTCGCCCGGGACGGCGTGGTGCTCGTCTCGGTCAACTACCGGCTCGGCGTGGAGGGTTTCGGGGTCTTCCCGGACGCACCCGGCAATCTCGGTCTGCGTGACCAGATCGCCGCGCTCGGCTGGGTCCGGGACACCATCGGGGCCTTCGGCGGGGATCCGGAGCGGGTGACGGTGTTCGGCGAGTCGGCGGGCGCGATCTCGATCGCGGCGCTGCTGACCTCGCCGCTCGCGAAGGGCCTGTTCCGGCGTGCGGTGGTGCAGAGCGGGGCGCCGATGGCCCTGCCGCTCGCCGAGGCCCGCCGGACCACCGAGGCGGTGGCCGCGCGGCTCAAGGTGCCGGCGACGGCGAAGGCCTTCGCGCGCGTGGACCGGGACCGGCTGCTGGCCGCGCAGACGGAGGTGACCGGCAAGGGCTCGCCGCTGTCCGGCGGGAAGTCCTTCCAGATCGCCGTCGACGGCGAGGTCGTCCCGCGCGACCCGGCGGAGGCGCTCGCGGAGGGGGCCTCGGCGGACGTGGACCTGCTGATGGGCACGACCGCGGAGGAGTACCGGCTGTGGTTCGTGCCGGGCGGGGTCACGGACCGGGTGGGTCCCTGGGTGCAGCGGCTGCTGCTGTGGAAGGCGAAGGTGCCGTCGGCCACGGCCCGGGTGTACCGGGCGGGGCGTCCGCTGGAGAAGCCGGGCGAGGTGCTGGGGGCGCTGGCCACGGACAAACTGCTGCGGATCCCGCTGAACAGGCTCGCGGACGCCCGGCTCCGTACCGGCGCCCCCGGCGGTACGTATCTCTACGAGTTCGGCTGGCGCTCTCCCGTCCTGGACCTCGGCGCCTGTCACGCGCTCGAACTCGGCTTCGTCTTCGACACGCTCGGCCTGCCGGAGACGCGCGCCCTGACGGGCCCGGACGCGCCCCGGGACCTGGCGTCGGCGATGCACGCGGCCTGGGTGGCGTTCGCGGCGACCGGCGACCCCGGCTGGCGCGGATGGGACCCGGCACGGCCGGTGATGACCTTCGGTCCGGGTCTTCCGTCCCTCGTGGAGGGGCCCCGGGAGGCCGAAAGGCTTGCCTGGGAGGTCTGAGGCGGGGGTGGGGAATCACGGCACGGGGCGGCTCGTTGAGCGGGTGGACGGGCCGCGCCGAGGAAAGGCAGCACAACGATGAGCGTCGACACCACGACCACCGACACCGCCGGCACGACGGAGGGCGCCGGGACCGCCGGGTACTCCGCGTCGGAGGCGGTACGGAGGATCCTCACGTCCACGGGCGACACCTGGGCGGTGGTGGGCCTCTCGTCGAACACGGCGCGTGCCGCGTACGGCGTGGCGGCCGTGCTCCAGCGCTTCGGGAAGCGGATCGTTCCGGTCCACCCGAAGGCGGAGACGGTCCACGGCGAGCGGGGTTACGCCTCCCTCGCCGACATCCCGTTCCCGGTGGACGTCGTCGACGTGTTCGTGAACGCCGAGCTGGCCGGGGCGGTGGCCGACGAGGCCGTCGCGATCGGGGCCAAAGCAGTCTGGTTCCAGCTCGACGTCGTCGACGAGGCCGCGTTCGAGCGCACCCGTGCGGCGGGCCTGGACATGGTCATGGACCGGTGCCCCGCCATCGAGATCCCGCGCCTGGGCTGAGCCGCGTCCGGCTTCCGGGCGCCGCGCCGGGTCCCCGGTCGGCGGTGTTCAGCCGACCGGGACGCCGAGGCCCTCCAGGACGACCCCGCCCGGCAGTTGGGCGAAGGCCTTGCCCGGGACGATGAGCTTGCCGCGGCGTCGGCCGCTGCCGATCAGGACCCAGTCGGTGTCGACGACGGCGGCGTCCACGAGGAGCGGCCAGCCGTCCGGGAGGCCGATCGGGGTGATGCCGCCGTACTCCATGCCGGTCTCGCCGGTCGCGGTGTCCATCGGGGCGAACGAGACCTTGCGTGCGCCGAGATGCTTGCGCACGACCCCGTTGACGTCGACCCGTGTCGCCGACTTCACGACGCAGGCGGCCAGGGTGGTGGTCTCGCCGCGCCTGCCCGCGACGACCACGCAGTTCGCCGACGCGTCGAGCAGCTCGGAGCCGTGGTGCTCGACGAACGCGGCGGTGTCGGCGATGTCCGGGTCGGTGTCCACGTACAGCAGCTGATCGGCCGGTACGGGGCCGGTCCAGGCGCGGACGGCGGCGGCGACGGGCCCGGTCAGCAGGTCGAGGCGGTCGGGGGCGGGCCGGGCGTCGTCGAAGGTTCCGATGGGTGCGCGCATGCGCCTCACGCTAGGGCCTGTCACCGCCGCCCCGTGCGGGCGGGGTGTCTCAGCGTACGGGCGGGATGGAGACGGCCATCGTCATCTCGACGGGGTCGGCACCGTCGTTGCGGTAGGCGTGCGTCGTGTTGGCCTCGAAGACGGCGGACGTACCGGCGGGCAGGGTGTGTTCCTCGCCGTCCACGACGAGGGTGAGGACGCCGGCGGTCACGTTCAGGAGCTCGACCGTGCCGTCGGGATGCGGGTCGGAGGCGCTGCCGTCGCCCGGCATGAGCGCCCAGGACCACAGCTCCAGGGGGCCGCGGGCCTCGGTGCCGACGAGCAGGGTGGTGTGGCTGCCGGTGGAGGTGGACCACATGCGGACGGCCTGGTCCGGCGGGACGAGACGGACCTGGGGGCCCTGCTCGTAGTCGAGGAGGGTCGTGATGGAGACGCCCAGGGCGTCGGCCAGCTTCACCGTGGTGCCGACGCTGGGGTTCGTGCGGGCCTGTTCGATCTGGATGATCATGCCGCGGCTGACGCCCGACCGTGCGGCGAGGGCGTCCAGGGTGAGTCCCCGCTCCTTGCGCCAGCGCTTCAGGTTCCGGGCGAGCGACTGCGTGAGCTGATCGAGGTCCGACACATTCCGTCCAATATTCTGGATGACAGAGTTCAATGCAGTGAACTACGGTGAGGTGTACCCCATGGTTCACTGCACTGTACTGCCGTCTGTCACTGCGAGGCCTCATGACCGCCCTGTTCGCCCTGGCCACCAGCCTTCTCTGGGGCCTCGCCGACTTCGGCGGCGGTCTGCTGACCCGCCGGATCCCCGCGCTCACCGTCGTGGTGGTCTCGCAGGCCCTCGCCGTCCTCGTCCTCGGCACCGTCGTCCTCGCGACCGGCGCGTGGACCGAGGCCGGCCCCCAGCTCTGGTACGCGGTCGGGGCGGGCGTCGTGGGCCCGGCGGCCATGCTCGCCTTCTACAAGGCGCTGGCGCTCGGCCCGATGGGAGTGGTCTCCCCGCTCGGCTCGCTCGGCGTGGTCGTCCCGGTCTCGGTCGGGCTGCTCGTCGGCGACCGGCCGGGGCTCGCGCAGTTCGCGGGGATCGCGGTGGCGATCCTGGGCGTGGTCCTCGCCGGCGGACCGGAGCTGCGCGGCGCGCCGGTCCAGCGCCAGGCGGTCCTGCTCACCCTCGTCGCGGCCTTCGGCTTCGGTTCGGTGATGGCGCTGATCGCCGAGGCCTCCACGACCGTCACCGGCCTCTTCCTCGCCCTGTTCGTCCAGCGGGTCACCAACGTCCTGGTGGGCGGCGGCGCCCTGTACGCCTCGGTACGGCGCGGCGGCCGGGCGGTCCCGGAGGCCGGCCCCGGGGTCATCCGCGCGGCGCTCCCGGCCCTCGCCTTCGTCGGCCTCGCGGACGTCGCCGCCAACGGCACGTACGCCGTCGCCGCCCAGCAGGGGCCGGTCACCGTCGCGGCCGTGCTCGCCAGCCTCTACCCGGTGGTGACGGCCCTCGCGGCCTTCGGCGTCCTCAAGGAACGTCTCCGCGCGATCCAGGCGGCGGGCGCGGGGCTCGCGCTCGTCGGCACGGTGCTGCTGGCCACGGGCTGAGGCCCGTACCACGCTGGTGAAGCTCCCGGCCGGGACGGCGAACGCGCTTCCCCGGCCCGCCGGAACCGGGACCACCGACGTCCTCGCCCACGACGCGCACCGGTCCGCGACAGCCCTGAGGTCAGCGGGCCCCTTCGGCCTCCGGGGCGGCGAGCGCGGCCAGCGCGGCGAGTTGTTCCGGCGTCACATGGTCCGGGATCGGAGTCGGGGCCGGGGTGCGGAGCGGGGGCTGCCAGCCCTTGTCCCGGTCCCAGCTGCGGACGACCTTGGCGGGGGCGCCCGCCACGACCGAGTGGTCCGGCACCTCTCCCCGTACGACCGCGCCCGCCGCGACCACCACGTTCCGGCCGAGCCGGGCTCCGGGGAGGATCACCGCGCCGGTGCCGAGCCAGCAGCCGGGCCCGATGGAGACGGGTTCCGAACGGGGCCACTGACGGCCGACGGGCTCGTCCGGGTCGTCGTAGCTGTGGTTGGTCGAGGTGATGTAGACGTACGGCCCGCAGTACGTGTCCGAGCCGATGGTCACCTTCGCGTCGGCGATGACGTGGCTGCCCCGCCCGAGGACGACGCCGTCACCGAGCGTCAGAACCGTGTCCGTGCCGAGGTCGAGGCCCGGCAGCATGCCCGCCGTGAGCGTGACCTGCTCGGCGACGATGCAGCACTCGCCGATCTCGATCCACTGCTCGCCGAAGACGGTGCCCTGCGGGAAGGCGAGTCTGGTGCCCGCGCCCAGCCTGCGGAACCGCAGCCCGCCGGGGTGCTCGGCGGTCACGGAGCCGGTCTCCTGCACCCAGCGCCAGCCGCTGCGCACGGCGTTGGCGAGGACCCGCCGCCGCCAGGCGGACAGGGAGGAGAACGTGTTTCTGTTCCTGGGCACCCCGACACCGTAGTCGGCGCCGTCGTGCCTGTTCAGTGCGGTGCGCTGTGATGTCGGTCATGAGCACGGCATAGGGTGCGCCCGGGGGCACCCCCGGGCGCGACACCACCGCTGACGAGCAGGAGCGAACCATGACAGAGGCGTTGATCAAGGCTGTGGGCGGCAAGGAGCCGCAGATCGATCCGACCGCCTTCACCGCCCCCACCTCCGTGGTGCTCGGCGAGGTGACCCTCGGTGCCCGCGCCAGCGTCTGGTACCACGCCGTGCTCCGCGCGGACTGCGGCCCCATCGCCATCGGCGAGGACTCCAACATCCAGGACAACTGCACCGTGCACGTCGACCCCGGCTTCCCCGTCTCGATCGGGGCGCGGGTGACCGTCGGGCACAACGCGACCGTGCACGGCTGTGTCATCGAGGACGACGTCCTCGTGGGCATGGGCGCGACCGTCCTCAACGGCGCCCGGATCGGCGCCGGCTCCCTGATCGCCGCCCAGGCGCTCGTCCCGCAGGGCATGGAGGTCCCGCCCGGCTCGCTGGTCGCGGGCGTCCCCGCGAAGGTGCGCCGCCCGCTGACCGAGGAGGAGAAGGCGGGCATCCAGCTGAACGCCGAGATGTACCTGCTGCTCGCGAAGGGCCACGCCGAGGCCTTCGAGGGCTGAGCGGCCGTACGGTCTGCGACGACGCGGAGGAGGGCGGCACCCGTCGACGGGTGCCGCCCTCCTGCTTCTGCCCGTACGTTCCGGGGCTCGCGCTCAGTCCGCGACCGGGACCGGTTCCGCCGCCGTCTCCGAACGTGCCGCCGCCTTCTTCGCGCGGTTCTTGACAATCAGCATCGAGGCCAGGCCGATGAGGACGGCGAGCACCAGGCCGAGCCAGGAGAAGCGCTTGAGCCAGGCCTCCGCGACGACGCCCACCGAGTAGATGACGGCCGTCGTGCCGCCGGCCCACAGGATGCCGCCGAGGACGTTGGCGACGAGGAACTTCCAGTACGGCATCTGGAGCACGCCCGCGAGGGGTCCCGCGAAGATGCGCAGCAGGGCGATGAAGCGGCCGAAGAAGACCGCCCACATGCCCCACTTCTGGAAGGAGCTCTCGGCGAGCCCGATGTTGGCCTCGCTGAAGTGCTTGGGGAACCTCTTCCCCAGCCGGGCGAGCAGCGGCCGTCCACCCTTGCGGCCGATCGCGTAGCCGATCGAGTCGCCGATGATCGCGCCGGCGGTGGCGCAGGCGCCGAGGACGTACGGGTTGATGTCGCCGTGCTGCGACGCGAGCAGCGCCGAGCTCACGAGCACGATCTCGCCCGGCAGCGGGATGCCCAGGCTCTCCAGCCCGATCACCACCCCCACCAGGACGTAGACGGCGACCGCGGGGATCGTCTCCAGCCACTCCTGGACGTGCAACGCGGTTCCTCCCGTATCGGCAGCTCAGCTGCTCGTTCGCCCGGCGCGCACCGCGGCGGGCGCGCCGCTGAAGCCTACCGGGTCGGGACGGACGGACCTCGACGCCGAGGCGGCCCGGGAAGCACGGCCGCCCCCGCGCCCGGTGGACGCGGGGGTGCGAGGGCGGTACGTGGTGTCCGGCTCAGGCGTTCGGGCGGAGGGTCCAGACGACGGTCATCTCGCCGGTGACGGCGCCGTCCTCGCGGGTGATGTCGATCCGCACCGGGAACTCCGGCCGCTGCCCGGCGTCGAGTTCGGCGACGACCTCGGCGACCGGGCGGCCCAGGGTGGCGGTGGCCGTGACGACGCCCATGGCGAGCTTCTTGTAGCCGATCTCCGCCTTGACGGCGAGCGGCACGGCGCGGCTCAGCTGGTCGCCGAAGGCGGCGATGACGATGGCGCCGCTGGCGGACTCGGCCAGGGTGAACATCGCGCCGGCGTGCGGGCCGCCGACGTGGTTGTGGTAGGCGGACTGGTCCGGCAGGCGCACGACGGCCCGCTCGGCGGTGGTCTCCAGGAACTCCAGGTTGAGGGTTCCTGCCATGGGCACCGTGGCGGCGAGCATCTCGCCGACGGTCATCTGGTCTGCGCTCATGAACCCAGAGGTTACCGACCAGTAGAAGCCTTGGCCATCCCCCGCGGACACCTTCACGCGCGCCCGCTCAGGGGGCGGGCGTGGTCGAGCGGTCCCCGCACCTCTATGGTTACTGGCCATGTGGCCAGGACAGCAGCCGCCCGGGGGCGAGCAGAACCCGCAGGACCAGAATCAGAACCCCTACCAGCAGTCGGGGTACCAGCAGCCGAACCCGTATCAGCAGCCGCCGACCCAGCCCGGGTACCCGCAGCCGCCGACGCAGCCCGGCTACCCGCAGCAGCCGCCCGCGGGTCCGGGCTACCCGCAGCAGGGGTACGGCCAGCAGCCGGGTTACGGGCAGCCGAACCCGTACCAGCAGCCGACCGCGCCCGCGCAGTACGCGGTGCCGGGACCGGGCGGGCCCGGCGGCCCCGACGGCGGGAAGAAGAAGCAGACCACCCTGATCGCGATCGTCGCCGCGACGGCCGTGGTCGTCGCCGCCGGTGTCACCGGGTTCCTGGTGCTCGGTGACGACGACGACAAGAAGCCCGAGGCCGACGGCAAGAAGCCGTCCGTGACGGCCTCGGTGGACCCGTCCGCCGACCCGTCGACGGATCCGAGCAGCTCGCCGACCATCGCCAACCCGCGCGACGGCGCCGCCCAGCAGCCGACGATCCCGGGCTGGAAGGTCGTCTACAACCCGAAGTACGGCACCCTCTTCGACGTACCGCCGGAGTGGGAGGTGCTCAAGCCCGGGACGATCACCTTCTTCGAGGACGAGAAGAAGAACGACGGCAGCCCGCTCGTCACGATGTCGAGCCCCACCCGCCTCAAGAGCGAGTGGTGCACCTTCGACACCGACAAGAACGGCACCAACGAGACCTGGGGCCTCAGCACCGCCGGCACCAAGGGCGGCCAGGGCGCCAAGAACACCTCGGACGCCGCGTACAGCGAGGCCGGTACCTGGGTGTGGGGCGGCTACGCGCAGCACATGCCGCAGAGCACCATCAAGATCACCAAGGCCGTGCCGTACAAGACCAAGTCCGGTCTCACCGGCAGCATGGCGACGGCCAAGGCGCCGAACGTCAAGAAGCGCAACAAGTGCGAGACCGACGGCAAGTCGCTCGCCTTCACCTTCAAGAACGCCAAGGGCGACTTCTCGACCTTCGTGCTCTACGCGGCCGACGGCGTCGCGGACGAGCTGCCGGACGCGACGATCATGCAGATCCTCTCCACGGTCCGGCTCTCCTCGGGCTCCTGAGACGACGGGTCCCCGGCACGCGGCAAGCCCGCGCGCCGGGGCCCGACTTGCCGTACCGGGACACGCGGCACCCGCGCGCGCCGGGGCCCGGGGGCCGTCCCGGGAACGCATTTCACGGTCCGAGGGCGGGCTGTCCGGATATCCGGTTGGCGTCACGCGCCGTCGGCAGGGATAGTCCCCGGGTGAACAGACCCGAGGCCACCGAGCGCCGCACCCCGTTCCGTACCCGCCGGCCCGGGTGGGCCGGTCGGAACTACGTCCTCCTCACCGCTGCCACGGTCGTGACCAACCTCGGCACGCACGGCGCGCTGATCGCCACGACCTGGGCGGTCTTCGAGACGGGGGGCGACGCGGGCGACGTCGGTCTCGTGGCGATGGCCCGGTTCCTGCCGCTCGTCCTCTTCCTGCTGGTCGGCGGCGCCGTCGCCGACCGGCTTCCCCGGCACCGGGTGATGGTCGCGGCCAACGCCCTCAACTGCGTCTCGCAGGCGGCCTTCGCGGCCCTCGTCCTCACCGGCGAGGCGCAGATCTGGCAGATGATGGTGCTCACCGGGCTGTGCGGCACCGGGCAGGCCTTCTTCAACCCGGCGGCCGAGGCCATGCTGATGTCCAGCGTCACCGGGGAGCAGGCGAGCCGGGCCTTCGCCGTCTACCGGATGGCCATGCACGGCGCGGCCATCGGCGGCGCCGCGCTCGGCGGCGCGCTCGTCGCCTTCGTCGGGCCCGGCTGGGTCCTCGTGATCGACGCGATCGGGTTCGCGGTCGCGGGCGGGCTGCGCGCCTTCCTCGACGTGAGCGGCACCCCGGAGCGCGCTCCGGGCGGGGGGCTCTTCGCCGATCTGCGGGAGGGCTGGCAGGAGTTCGTCGGCCGGCCGTGGCTGTGGTCGATCGTCGCCCAGTTCTCGGTGGTCGTGGGACTGATCGGGGCGGTCGAGTCGGTGTTCGGGCCGCTGGTGGCCAGGGACCAGCTGGGCGGATCGCGCCCCTGGGGCATCGCGCTCGCGGCGTACGGAGCGGGGACGGTCGCCGGTGCCGTCCTGATGACCCGCTGGAAGCCGCGCCGGATGCTGTTCGTCGGGACGCTGTGCGTCTTCCCGATCGCGCTGCCCTCGGCGGCGCTGGCCGTACCGCTCGGCGCGGCGGGGCTCACCGCCGCGATGTTCGTCAGCGGTGTCGCGATCGAGGTGTTCGGTGTGTCGTGGATGACGACGATGCACCAGGAGATCCCGGAGGAGAAGCTGTCCCGGGTCTCGGCGTACGACTGGTTCGGCTCGACGGCGCTGCTGCCGCTGACGACGGCCTTGGCCGGCCCCGCGGAGAGCGCCTTCGGCCGGAGCGAGGCGCTGTGGGGCGCGGCGGCGCTGATGACGGTCGTCACGGCGCTGGTGCTGCTGGTGCCCGACGTACGGAATCTGACCCGCCGTCCGCACACGAAGGAGGTCGGCGGCGCCGTCCCGCCGCCGGCGGCCCCGTCAGCCGATCCCGAAGGCGCCCTCCGGGGGAACGGGTGAGGGTACGGCCCCGGCGTCGAGGACCGGTTCCGCGCCCCTGGTGAACCGGTCGAGCGTCTCCCCGTGCTCCACGCGCGCGGGGAACGCGTCCGAGGCGGCCCGCCGCGCAAGGTGGGCGGTGTCGATCGCGCGGCCGGAGGCGACGAGGACGGCATTCCCGAAGCGGCGGCCGCGCAGCACGGCGGGCTCGGCGACGAGCGCCAGCTCGGGGAAGACGGTGGCGAAGGTGGCGAGCTGGGAGCGGAGGAAGGCGAAGGGCGCGCCGTCGGCGAGGTTGGCGGCGTAGACCCCCTCGGCCCGCAGGACGCGCCGCACTTCGCGCGCGTACTCGACGGAGGTCAGATGGGCGGGCACGCGCGAGCCGCCGAAGACATCGCCGACGATGAGGTCGGCGGAGGCCGCCGGCGCGGCCTCCAGCCAGCTCCGGGCGTCCGCGCCGTGCACGGCGATGCCGGACCCCTCGGGCAGCGGCAGGTGCTCCGCGACGAGGTCGAGCAGCCCGCGGTCGGCCTCGACGACGTCCTGCCGCGACCCCGGCCGGGTGACGGCGACGTACCGGGGCAGGGAGAGCGCCCCGCCGCCCAGGTGCAGGACGTCGAGCGGCTCACCGTCGTCCGCGACCCCGTCGGCGACGTGCGCGAGCCGACGCGCGTACTCGAACTCCAGGTACGCGGGATCGTCGAGATCGACGTACGACTGCGGCGCACCGTCGACGGTCAACAGCCACGCCCGCTCCCGGTCTACGTCGGGCATGAGGCGCGCGGTGCCGTGGTCGACCTCGCGAAGGACGGGAATGTGCTCGTTCACGGTCTCATTGTGCCGGGAGGGTTCGACGACGGATACGCCCGCCCACGCGCGTGCGTGGTCCGGCCGCTCCGCACCCCCGGGATGGCGTCACAGGTGCTTGAGGGCCTCGCGGACCGAGAGGGGGGAGAGGCGGTCCGTGTGGGTGGTGACGAAGGCGCGGACCTCGCCGGGGGCGGTCTTCGCGTATTCGCGCAGGCTCCAGCCGATCGCCTTGCGGAGGAAGAAGTCCGTGTCCGCGGCGCGGCGCAGGCAGTGGGCGAAGAGCCGGTCTGCGTCGGTGTCCTCCTTGAAGCGGAGCTGGTGGAGGAGCGCCGTACGGGCCACCCACAGGTCCTCGTCCTCGATCCACTCGTCCATCCGCGCCCCGAGGGCCGGATCGGCGGCGACGAGGCCGCCGACGACGTGCGCGGCGAGGTGGTCGACCGTGTCCCACCAGGACGTGGTGGTGACCAGACGGCGGGCGACGGGCAGGAACCCGGAGGAGCAGCGCTTCACGTGGCGGCGCAGGTAGTCGACGGCGAAGTAGTGGTACTCGCGCTCGGGCAGCGCGAAGCAGCGCAGGGCGACGGCGGCGCAGTCGCGTTCGTCGGGGCGGGGCGTGCCGTCGAGGACGGTACGGGACAGGGCGCGGCGCTCGGGAGTGCGCAGCCCGAGGAAGGGGGCCACGCCCTTCATGTACGCGACCATCTCCTGCGCCCGGAAGGGGTTCCCGGCGGCGGGGTAGAGGGCGGTGAGCCGCTCCATGACCGTGTCGGCCAGCTCGCTGGGCGGGATGGCGGGGGTACCGGGGGTGTCTGGGGCGTCTGGAGTTTCGGAGATCCCCGGGATGCCGCCCGTGTCAGGGGTGTCCGTGGTCGACTTCGCGTCGTTGGCCACGGCCGCGTCGTTGGCCCCGGCGCCTGCCGTTTCGGCGTCGGATGCTTCGGCGGTCTCCGTCACGGTGCCTCCCCGTCCTTGAGTGCTCCGGGGGCCGGCCCGGACGGACATGACGCACATTACGGCGATCATACGGACGCGTCCGTTACTCTCCCCGAATGCTCGCTCCCGTGCCCCGGCCGCCGGGCTCCTTCGCCGTCCGCTGCTCCCGGGCCCTGCTCTCGCCGCGCTCGCGGCTCTCGCTGCTCGCCCTGATGCTGCTCTCGGCGGCGGCCCTCGTCCTTCTCTACGAACCGCAGCGACTGCTCGCCTCGGGCTGGCCCCCGCACACGAGCGGCGCGGGGGCGGTGCTGCTGTTCGGCCTCGCGTACGGCGCGTGCACGGCGGCTTTCGTGCCGCGCCCGGTGCTCAATCTGGCGGCGGGCGCGCTCTTCGGTTCGGCCTTCGGTCTGACGGCCGCGCTCGCCGGGACGGTGCTGGGCGCAGGGATCTCCTTCACCCTCGGTCGGTTCCTGGGTCAGGACGCGTTGCGGCCGCTGCTGCGGGGGCGCTGGCTGACGGCGGCGGACGGGCAGCTGAGCAGGCACGGTTTCCGTTCGATGCTGGCGATCCGGCTGTTCCCGGGCGTGCCCTTCGCGGCGGCGAACTACTGCGCCGCGGTCTCCCGCATGGGGTACGTGCCGTTCCTCCTGGCGACGGGTCTGGGTTCGGTGCCGAACACGGCGGCGTACGTCGTGGCCGGTTCCCAGGCGGGGTCGCCGGGCTCGCCCGCCTTCCTCTTCTCGGCGGGGTTCATCGTCCTGTCCGGCCTCGCCGCGGCGGTCGTGGCCTGGCGCAAGCGGCACGCCCTGCGGGCGCCGGCACGGACCCCGGCTCCGACGACGGCTCCGGCCGCGGCTCCGATGCCGGACGCGGGGCCGGCGTCGGAACCCATGCCGGAACCCGTATCGGCGCCGGAGCCGGTGGGCGGGCCGCACTGAGGCACGCCGCCGGGCGGGCCCCACGGAAGGACCCCGTCAGAGCGCCTCGACGATCATCGCGTTGGCCAGGCCTCCCGCCTCGCACATCGCCTGGAGCCCGTAGCGCGCGCCCCGGGCCCGCAGCGCGTGCACCAGGGTCGTGGTGAGGCGGGTGCCGCTGGCGCCCAGCGGGTGGCCGAGGGCGATGGCGCCTCCGTGGACGTTGACCTTGGCGGGGTCGGCGCCGGTCTCCTGCTGCCAGGCGAGGACGACGCTCGCGAAGGCCTCGTTGATCTCGAAGAGGTCGATGTCGGAGAGGGAGAGGCCGGAGCGGCGCAGGACCTTCTCGGTGGCGGGGATGACGCCGGTGAGCATGAGCAGCGGGTCGGAGCCCGTGACGGCGAAGCTGTGCAGCCGGGCGAGCGGGCGCAGCCCGAGGCTCCGGGCGGTGTCGGCGGCCATGACGAGCACGGCGGAGGCGCCGTCGTTGACGGGGCTGCTGTTGCCGGCGGTGACGGACCAGTCGATCTGCGGGAAGCGCTCGGCGAATCCGGGGTCCTCGAAGGACGGCCGGAGCCCGGCGAGGATCTCGGGGGTGGTGGCGGGACGCACGGACTCGTCACGGCGGACGGTGCCGTACGGGGCGACCTCGGCGTCGAAGAGTCCGGCGGCCCAGGCGCGGGCCGCCTTGGTGTGCGACGCGGTGGCGAACGCGTCCATGGCCTCGCGGTCGATCGACCACTTGGCCGCGATGAGTTCGGCGCTGACGCCCTGCGGGACGAGGCCCTCGGGGTAGCGCTCGGCGACGCCGGGGCCGAAGGGATCGGCGCCGGGCGGCACGTTCGACCACATGGGGACGCGGCTCATGGACTCGACTCCGCAGGCGACGGCGATGTCGTACGCCCCGGACAGGACGCCCTGGGCGGCGAAGTGGACGGCCTGCTGGGAGGAACCGCACTGCCGGTCGACGGTGGTGGCGGGCACCGACTCGGGGAACCCGGCGCCGAGCCAGGCGTAGCGGGTGGTGTTCATGGCCTGCTCGCCGACCTGGTCGACGGTGCCGCCGATGACGTCGTCGACGAGGGCGGGGTCGATGCCGCTGCGTTCGATCAGGGCGCGCAGGGTGTGGGAGAGGAGGGCGACGGGGTGGACGTGGGAGAGGGTTCCGCCCTCCTTGCCCTTGCCTATGGGGGTCCGGACGGCTTCGACGATGACGGCGTCGCGCATGACTGGCTCCTGAGTTGGAGAAGTGGACCAACACTCGTCGGTAACATAACCCAGTGAGTTGGTTTTTCAAACCCACCTCGGAACCTACTCCCCCGCCACCCTCCCAGTGGATTGGTTTTTCAAACCGACCTGGCCGCCGCTGCCCTACGCTGGACCCATGAAGGCCGCCCCCCGCCCCTGCTCGATCGCGGACACCCTCGCGCTCGTCGGTGAGAAGTACTCCCTGCTGGTGCTCCGCGAGGTCTCCCTCGGTGTGCGCCGCTTCGACCGAATCGCACGCAACACCGGCGCCCCCCGCGACATCCTCACCGCCCGCCTCAAGCGGCTCGTCGAGGCCGGGGTCCTGGAGAAGGTGCCGTACAGCGAACGCCCGCAGCGCTTCGAGTACCGGGCCACGCCCGCCGGCGAGGAACTCCAGCCGGTGCTCGTGACCCTGATGGCCTGGGGCGACCGCCACCTCAACGCGGACGCCCGGCCGGTCGTCCTGGAGCACCGGTGCGGCGAGGTCCTCAGCCCCCGGGTCGTGTGCGCCCACTGCGGCGGAGAGGCCGACACGGAGTCCCTCAGCCACCACGTCCGGAGCCCCGGCTGGACCACGGCCGGTCCGACGGCCCCTCAGGAGGCCTGAGCACGGGCCCGTCATCTGGGGACGGTACGCTGCGCACGACCTTCTGACCGCACACGTACATAACGGGACGGCCCTAGCCCCATGAGTTGGTTCGAATCGTTCATCCTCGGACTCGTCCAGGGGCTGACGGAGTTCCTTCCCATCTCCTCCAGCGCGCACCTCCGCCTCACGGCGGCGTTCGCCGGCTGGGAAGACCCGGGTGCGGCGTTCACCGCGATCACCCAGATCGGGACGGAGGCCGCGGTACTGATCTACTTCCGCAAGGACATCGCCCGGATCGTCACGGCCTGGTTCCGTTCCCTCACCGACAAGTCGATGCGCTCCGACCACGACGCCCAGATGGGCTGGCTGGTGATCGTCGGCTCGATCCCGATCGGTGTCCTCGGCGTCACGTTCAAGGACCAGATCGAGGGCCCCTTCCGGGACCTGCGGCTCATCGCCACCACGCTCATCGTGATGGGCATCGTCCTCGGCGTCGCGGACCGGCTGGCCGCCAGGGACGAGATCGGCGGCCGCCACCGGGTGGTCCGCGAACGCAAGACGCTCCGTGACCTCGGCGTCAAGGACGGTCTGATCTTCGGCTTCTGCCAGGCGATGGCCCTGGTCCCGGGCGTCTCCCGCTCGGGCGCGACCATCTCCGGCGGCCTGCTCATGGGCTACACCCGTGAGGCGGCCGCGCGGTACTCCTTCCTCCTCGCGGTCCCGGCGGTCCTGGCCTCGGGCGTGTTCGAGCTGAAGGACGCGGGCGAGGGCCACGTCTCCTGGGGCCCGACGATCTTCGCCACCCTCATCGCCTTCGGCGTCGGCTACGCGGTGATCGCCTGGTTCATGAAGTTCATCACCACGAAGTCCTTCATGCCGTTCGTGATCTACCGGATCGTGCTGGGCATCCTGCTGCTGATCCTGGTGGGCACGGACGTCCTGAGCCCCCACGCGGGCGAGTCGGCGGGCTGACGGCGGTACGGACGTACTCCCAGCCCTCGCGGCGCGTCGCCTCGGTAGCGGTGTCGGCCGCCGTGATCGCGCTGCCGACCTCGGGCTCGGTCACCGACAGCGCCACCGGCCGATGGTGCCGCAGCGCCCGCGAGGACGGTGCCGTCGTGGTGACCCGCCCGACCGGTGAGCGGCGTACGCACCCGGTCCGGGACGGCTCCTGGATCTGCCGCTGACCGTCCGCCGGGCGCGGGACCCTCAGGGCGTGGGGCGGCGGCGTGTGCGGAGCAGGTGGATGCCCTTCGCCGCGTAACCGCCCGCCATGAGCGCCAGGCCGGCGAGGGCGAGCCAGGCCCAGACCGGGGTCACCCAGAGGCTCAGCATCAGGCCGACGAACATGAGCAGGCTGCCGACGGTCTCCAGCAGGTCGAACCGTGCCTTGACACGCAGCTCGGGGTCGGTTCCGCGCAGCCGGCGGGTCACCGGGACGAGGCCGATGACCTGAAGGGCCGTCAGGCCGAGGGCGATCCAGACGAACCAGTCGGGTATGTCCACGGCGCGCACCCTACCGCCCCGCCCTCCGCTCCGCCTCGCCCTTTTCGCCCTCCTCCCGGCCGGTTCGGACCGGGATGCCCGGGCCCCAGTACGGGCCGTCGTGTTCGCGGACCTTCCCGTCGTCGTCGAGGACGACGAAGCGGTCGAAGGTGCGGGCGAACCAGCGGTCGTGGGTGACCGCGAGGACCGTGCCCTCGAAGCGTTCGAGAGCGGTCTCCAGCGCCTCGGCGCTGTGCAGGTCCAGGTTGTCCGTGGGCTCGTCCAGCAACAGCAGCGTGGCGCCCTGCAGTTCGAGCAGCAGGATCTGGAAGCGGGCCTGCTGGCCGCCGGAGAGCGACTCGAAGGTCTGGTCCGCCTGGCTCTGGAGTTCGTAGCGCCGCAGCGCGGACACCGCCCCGCCGCGTTCCCGGCCGTCCCGATCACCGTCGCCCCGGCCCAGGATCTCCACCAGCGTGCGCCCGATCAGGTCCGGCCGCTGCTGGGTCTGCGCGAACCAGCCGGGCCTGACCCGACCGCCGAGGCGGGCGGTGCCCGTGTGGGCGACCGGATCGCCGTGCCGGTCGGGCTCGTGGAGCTCCAGGTCGCTGCCGCCGGCCGCGAGCAGCCGCAGCAGATGGGACTTGCCGGTGCCGTTGGCGCCCAGCACCGCGACCCGCTCCCCGAAGAACACCTCCAGGTCGAACGGCCGCGTCAGCCCCTTCAGTTCGAGGCCCTCGCAGCGCACCGCGCGAAGAGCCGTGCGGTCGCCGCGCAGCCTCATCCGGACGTTCTGCTCGACCGGGCGCTCCGGCGGCGGACCGGCCTCCTCGAAGCGGGCCAGCCGGGTCTGCGTCGCCCGGTACTTGCCCGCCACCGACGCCGAGATCTTCGCCTGCTGCTGGAGGGTGCGGACCAGGTCCTTGAGCCGCTGGTGCTCCTCGGACCAGCGGCGGTGCAGCTCGTCGAGGCGTTCCAGCCGCGCCGAGCGGGCCTCGTGGTAGTCGCGGAAACCACCGCCGTGCACCCACACGCCCCCGGCCTCCAGGGTCAGCACCCGGGTGGCGGTCGCGGCGAGCAGCTCGCGGTCGTGGCTGACGTACAGCACCGTCTTCGAGGAGGCCGCCATGGTCTCCTCCAGCTGCCGCTTGCCGGGTACGTCGAGGTAGTTGTCCGGCTCGTCCAGAAGCAGCACCTCGGCGCTGCCCCGGAACAGCGCCTCCAGGGCGAGCCGCTTCTGCTCTCCGCCGGAGAGAGTGCGCAGCTCACGGAACCGGGCCAGGTCGAAGGGCAGCCGCAGCGCGGCCTGGGTGACGAGATCCCATTCGACCTCGGCGTCGTAGCCGCCGGCATCGCCCCACACGGACAGCGCTTCGGCATATCGGATCTGGACGGCCTCGCTGTCCGATTCCATCATGGCGAGTTCCGCTCGTTCCATGTCTGAAAATGCACGCCGCAATTCCGGTCGTGCGAGGGACACCAGGAATTCGTGCACCGTGGTCGAATCCCGTACCGAACCGATGAACTGGGGCATCACTCCCAGCCCGCCGACCACCCGTACGGTTCCGGATTCCGGCTTCAACTCGCCTGTGATCAGGCGCAACAGGGTTGTCTTCCCCAGTCCGTTCGCGCCGATCAGGGCTACCTTGTCACCGTCCCCGACCCTGAAGGACGCATCGTGAAAAAGCATCCGACCGTCGGCCAACCAGTATTCAAGTCCGGAAACCTCCAGAAACCCCATCGATCTCCCGCCCCTCGCCGACCGGTGTGCCGCGTCTGAATCGGTTCAATCTCTCACGGCGGTCTTGAGCGAGAGAAATTGCCGTGACACCGTCACCACCGACCGCCCGTTCGGGGCACCTCCCGTCCGGTCGGCGACCACTGGGTGGTCGGAGGCGGGCAACACACGTGCTCCCGGCCGCCCGTCCACTCGAAGAGAGGGGAAACACCATGGAGTCCAACGCACAGCGTCCGGAGACCCAGGAGACCGCCGAGCTGCAGCAGGCGGACACGGCCGGCACGCCGGAGCTCGAGACCGACGGTCTCGTCTTCAAGCGTGAGCTGCTCAACGAGTTCCTCGGCAACCGCGTCCGCAGCTGATCACCACCGCCGGCAGCCGACCGACAGACCGACGGGGGGAATCGTGACCGCAGTGGGCACCCGGTACGCCCGAGCCGAGGGACGCGACACCGCTCTCGTCGTGGACCTCGACGCCTGGCCGCTCAGCCTGGATCCGTTCCACGTCGTGGATTTCAACCAGGCCCTCGTCCTGGACGCCCTGGTCGACCCGCTCACCCGCGACCTCGCCGAGGGCCCCGGCACGGCGCCGTCCGCGCTCGCCGCGCTCACCCCGCTCGACGGGGATCGGACCTGGCTGCTCCGGCCGGCCCCCGGCCAGTGCTGGGACGACGGCAGCCCGGTGCGGCCCGAGGAGATCGCCGCCGGAGTCCACCGGGCCTGGGGACCCACCGGCCTGCCGCTGCCCGCCGCCCACGATCCCGGGGGCACCGGTTCCCCGGTGACCACCCGGATCGTCCGCGACGAGGCCGACGGCGCCGCGGTCGTCGAAATGCGCTCCCCGCTGCCGCTGCCCCATCTGCCGCAGCTCCTCGCCTTCCCGGGCGCCGCGCCCGTCCGCGAGACGCCCGACGGCGGCTGGACCGCGAGCGGCCCCTTCCGGCCGGTCCTGGCCGACCGCACCCGCGGCCGCATCGAACTGCGCCGCAAGCCGTCCCGCCGCACCGGTCCCGGCACCCCGGAACGGCTCGCCTTCCAGGTGTACGCCGACCGCGCCGAGGCCTTCGCCGCCCTGGCCGACGGCCGGCTCGACCTCTCGGTCAACACCGGCCTCACCCCGTACGAGTTCACGGCGGCGGCCGCCCGTCCGGGCGCGACCGTACGCGCCCTGTCCATGGCCTGCCAGCTCTGGGTGCGCCCCGGCCTCGACAGCCCCCTCGCCACCCCGGCCGGGCGCCGCGCCTTCTCGGCCGGCTTCGACCGGCGGGCGGCGAGCGTCCTCCTCCGGCGGGCGGCCCTCCCGCTCCCGCGCTACACGGACCTGTGGGAGCCGCGCGGGACGAGCCGGGACGGCGAGAGCGGGGCCGCGGTGCCGCCGCCCCCCGGCCGTATCCCCCCGCCGGGACGCCGGGCCGAACTGACCCTGAGCTACGCCGACTTCGCCCCGAACGGGGAGGCCGCGGCGCTCGTCGCGGCGGACCTCCGCGCGCGCTTCGGCCATCCCGTACGGCTGCGCCCGCTGGCGTACGAGGACTTCGCGCGGGCCGCCGCCACGCTCGACTACGAGCTGCTGTACGGCATCAACCCGGCCCCGCTGGCCCATGTGGCGGGCTTCCTCACCGGCTTCCACAGCACCTCGGGGCAGGCCCGCGCGTTCGGGTTCGCCGAGCCGGCCGTGGACGCGGCGCTCGACCGGGCGCTGCGCACGGCCGGAGGGCCGGAGGCGGCGCGGGCCTGGCGGGAGGCGGAGGCGGTGGTGCTCGACCACGCGCCGGTGGTGCCGCTGTTCCAGGTCAACAGCGTCACCCTGACCGGCCCCGGGTGTCCCGCGCCCGTCGTGGCCGCCACCGGCACCGCGCAGCTGGACGACCTGACCCGTACCGCCGTGCCCGACCGCGACCACTGAAGGGCCGTACCGCATGACGCACAGCCCGGCCACCACCGCACCCGGCGCCGACGCCTCCGCCGCACCAGACGCCTCCCCCACCACCGCCGGACCCATCGGGCCCACCGCACCGGCCGCGCCCGACGCACCCCACGCACCCCACGCACCCGACGGCCGCAACGCCCCGGCGGCGGCGGCCGCCCTCGGCCCCTTCCGCCCGGTCGACCGCTCCCCCGCCGAACGGGCCGCGCTCGCCGCGCTGCTGCGCGCCGACCCCGCCCGCCCCGTCCATCTCGACGGCTTCCTGCCGGACGAGCAGGCGCGGGCGCTCGGCGAGACGGTGCGGGCCCTGCCCGTCTGGGAGACCTCGGCCGTCCTGTGGAACCCGGACCGGGCCGCCACCCGGCCGGCGAGCCCGGAGGAGTGGCGGGCCGCGCCTCCCGAGGAACGGGCCGCCGTCCGTGACGTGGCACGGGACATCCCGGCCCTGTTCGACGAGGGCTCGCGCTACGCGGCCGAGCACCGCGCGCGGCTCTCCGACTTCTTCGTCTTCGCCGGAATGGGCACGGTCCTGCGCGATCTGCTCGACCGGTGGACGGACCCCGGCGGGCCGCTCACCACCAACATCGAGTTCGCTCGCTACCGGTCCGGCGACACGCTCGGGGAGCACTCCGACGCCGAGTCGGACACCCTGTTCGTCCTCAACCTGTACCTGGACCCCGCTTATCGGGCGGGCGACGGGGGCGTCCTCGGGTTCCGCGACGAGGAGGGCCGCGAGCATCTGATGCCGCCCCGCTTCAACAGCCTGTCCGTGATGCCGATCCGGCCCGGCTGCGTGCACTGGGTCACCCCCTGGCGCGCCGACCGCGTCGGACGCCACACGGTCAGCATCGCCGCCGTTCCCGCGACTCCCGGTGAGGTGAAGTGACATGACATCCGGCATCGACATCGGCCCCGCCGTGCCCGAGGAGGCCGGGCCCGGCACCGCGGGCCCCAGTGGCGGCGGCTCCGTCGTCCTGGCCTTCCCTCCGCTGGTCGAGTCCAGCTTCGGCCGCTACTTCCCGTCGAGCGCCGTCCTCGCCGGGTTCCTGCAGAGCCGCAAGGTCCGCACCCATCAGTGGGACCTCAACGAGGAGTTCGCCCTCCATCTGCTCGACCCCGGCCATCTGGCCGAGGCGGGGGCGGGCCGGCTCGTCGGTCTCGAAGGCTGCTACCCCGAGGAGATGTGCGCGGTCGCGGGCCGCTGGCTCGGCAGCCACCGCGACGCCCTCTTCGACGAGCTCGGGCGGCACACCTTCGCCGCCGAGACCGGCCCGGCGTTCCTGCTCTCCGCGCTGGCGCAGCCGTATCTGATCGACCCCGAGGCCGAGTGGCTGAGCGACCCGGCGCTGCTGCGCTCGGACCGGACGCTGGTCTTCCGTGCGTACTACGCCTCGCTCGGTCTGGCCGACCGGCTGCCCGCGGACGCCCGGCTCCTCGGCGTGTCCGTCCCCATGGGCCCCCAGCTCGTCCCCGCGCTGCTGCTCGCCGAGGCCGTCAAGCGGATCCGGCCCGACGTGCGGATCGTGCTCGGCGGCCCGACGCTCTCCCTCATGAACGAGGACGACCTCGCCCGCCTCCTGGAGGTCCACCGTCAGGTCGACGCGGTCGTCCGCTTCGACGGCGAGGCCCCGCTGCTCGCCCTGTACCGGCAGGCCGACAGCGGCGACTGGCGGCCGACCGAGGTCGCGGGGGTCTCCGCCCTCACCGCCGAGACCACGGTCACCGCCGACACCGACGGGACCGACAGCACCGACAAGGCCGCCGGGCCCGAGGGAGGCGCCGCGACCGACGGTGCCGTGAGGACCGCCGTCCACACCCCGCCCGCTCCGGGCCTGCACCCCAACGCGCTCCCGCCCGCCGCGTACGACCCCGCCCTGATGGCCCGGCTCGTCGGCCACGAGATGGGCATCGTCCAGGCGCGCGGCTGCTACTGGGGCAAGTGCGACTACTGCGACTTCGTCGAGCTGTACGACGGCTCCCCGCCCTACCGGGGGCGCTCCGTGCAGAGCTTCATGGCCGAGCTGGAGCACCAGGTCAGCACGCACGGGGTGCGCCGCTTCGAGCTGATCACGGAGTCCATCCCGCCCGCGTTCGCCCGACGCTTCTCCCAGGCGGTCCTCGACCGCGGCCTCGACATCACCTGGAACTCCTTCGCCATGGTGGACCGGCGCTTCGACGCCGAGCTCCTCCAGCTGATGGTCCGGGCCGGCTGCGAGTACCTCGTCATCGGCATGGAGACCACGAACACCCGCGTCCTGAAGCTGGTCCACAAGTCCGCGGACCGCGAGGAGAACCTCCGCTTCATCCGCGAGGCCCACCAGGCCGGCATGAAGCTGCGGATCAACCTGATCCCCGATCTGCCCTCCACCACCCTGGAGGAGGCCATGGAGTCGCTGCGGGACGTGGCCGAACTCGCCGACTGCGTCGAGTCCTTCACCGTCTTCCCGTTCGAGGCGACCCGCTCCTCCGAGGTCGGCCGCCGTCCCGAGCGCTTCGGTCTGGTCGTCGGGGACGAGGACTCCGGGCTCGCGAACCAGGCGCAGTACGCGCTCAACCACCTCGGCAACATCGACCCGGCCATGACCCGCGAGGAGCGCACCGGGGTCCACCGCGCCTTCCAGGACTTCGCGATCGGCCACGGCTCCGCCCACATGCGCCGCACCGGGGACGAGTTCCTCGACCGGCTACCCGGCGACGAGGAGACGTTCCGGCTGGGTGTCTCCTCCCTGGACGTCCTGCCCCGCGGCGACGAGCTGGTCGTCACCCACGTCCTGCGCCGTGAGCGCACCGTCCTGCCCGCCGCCGTGGCCAGGGGGCTCGCCCCCTGGCTGGACGGGACGCCGCTGACCCGCCGCGACCTGACGGACGCGTACGGAACGGCCGGCGGCACCGCGGTCCTGCGACAGCTCGTCGAGGCGCGGATGCTGACCGCCGCGGCCGCCACCGGACATCCGGAGCCGGTCCTGACCTGAGCCCGTGCCCCGCCCGGGAACCCGCCCACCCCACCCCGTCCGTGAGGAGAACCATGTCCAGCACCACGACACGGCCGTCGTCGCCGGTTCCGCCGGCCCTCGCCGGCGCCGCACCCTACGTCGCACCGGAGTACCTGACCGCCTCGACGGTCGACCGGCTGCGCGACTGGTACCACGGGGAGGCGGTCCACCCCCTGCACCTGCGGAACTTCCTGCGTCCCGAGTTCGCCGCGGACCTCGCCGCCGCGATGCGCGCCATCCCGACCTGGTCGCGGCACGCCGCCAAGTACGAAGGGCGCCTGGGAAAGACCGAGTTCTGGGACGAGGACGTCGACGAGCAGGACGAGGTGACCATCGCCCAGTTCGTCGTCAAGGACATCCACGCCCTGCTCGACGAGGGCGCCATGGACCCGGCGCACCAGCGCACCCTCCAGGAGTTCTTCGTCTTCTCGGTGCTCTCCGACGCGCTGCGCGACTGGATCGGCTCCGGCACCGGTCTCGTCCTGCGCAAGCGGACCACCATGGAGCTGGCCGCGTACCGCCGTTCCGACGCCCTCGGCGCCCACCAGGACCTGGTGCCGGGGCGGGTCCTCGCCGTCAACTTCTACCTCGACGAGGAATACACCCCCGACTCCGGCGGGCGGCTCGCCTTCCGCCGCGGCGAGGACGAGGAGTTCTTCGTCGAGCCCGTCTTCAACAGCGTCTCCCTGATGCCCATCCGGGAGGACTGCTGGCACCGGGTCGAGCCCTTCACCCGGGACACCGTCGGCCGCTACACCATCGCCATGGGCCAGCACCTGGAGGGGAGCTGAACACCGTACGCCTGCTGCCCGCCGTCGCCGTCCACGAGACCCCGGACGAGACGCTGCTGACCCTCGGCCCCCGGCTGCTCCGCATCGGCGGGGCCCGGCCGGGTCTGGGCGAGGCGCTGCGGCGGCTGCGGGAAGGGACCACGCGGGAGGCGCTCGGCGCGGACTGGCGTCCCGAAGCGGCCTCCGCGCTCCTGTCCGAGCTCCGCGAGCTGGGCTGGGTCACGGGCGAACCGGCCGCGAACGGTACGGAGTTCACCGGCGAGCCGTTCGAGCGGCAGGTCGACTACCTCGGCCTGTTCACTCCGGACACCGGCGCGGCGCAGCACCGGCTGCTCACCGCCCGGATCGGGGTGATCGGCCTGGGCGGCATCGGCGGCATCGTCGCCCAGCACCTGGCGGCGGCCGGCGTGGGGCGGTTCTGGCTCGTCGACGACGACCGGGTGGCCCTGCACAACCTCAACCGGCAGTTCACGTACGCCCGTTCCGACCTGGGGCGACCCAAGACCGTGGCGCTGGCCGCGTACCTGGGCGGGATCCGGGAGGGCGCCGAGATCGTCGGCGTACGGAGGAGGATCGCCGCGGCCGGTGATCTCGCGGCGTCGCTGCCCGGGGACCTGGACCTGGTGGTCGTGGCCGCCGACACCCCGCCCGAGCTGCCCGCCGTGGTCGCGGAGTGGGCGGCCGGCACCGGCACGCCGACCGCGATCGGCGCGGTCGCCGTCGGCGTCGGTCTCTGGGGTCCGGTGGTCGACCCGGCCCGGGGTGGCTGCTGGACCTGTTTCGAACGGGCCCGGCGCGCCGGTCTCAGCGCCCGCGACCGGGAGTTCGAGGACCGGTCCACCGAACCCGCCCCCTTCTCCTTCGGCCCCGCCAATACAGTGGTCGCCGCCATGCTCGCGCATGACATCGTCGAGTTCCTGTGCAGCGGAACATGCCCCACTCTGGGGCGCCGGGCGGCCCTGGACTTCACGCGTCAGCAGATCACCCACAGCGAAGAGAGCACGTGCACGTGTCCGACGACCTCATGACCGATCAGCAGCACCTGCCGGAACCGCGGGCGGGCGAGAAGCCGCCCCCGGGGGACGGGTCCACCGGCGAGAGGGCCACCGGCGAACGGCCCGGGGGGAAGCCGAAGAAGACGCCGTTCCGGGGCACCGGGTTCCTCCGGCTGTGGACCGGCGAGACCCTGTCCCTCGCCGGCACCGAGATCACCTTCATGGCGATCGGCATCACCGCCGCGACCACCCTCGCCGCCACCCCGTGGCAGATGGGCGTCCTTGAGGCCGCGGAATCCGCCGCTGTCCTGCTGCTCGGGCTGTCGGCGGGCGTCTGGGCGGACCGGTACGAGCGGCGCGCGCTGATGCTCGTCGCCAACGTCGCCCGGGGACTGCTGCTCTTCGCGATCCCGCTGCTCTTCTGGTTCGACGCGCTCACCATGCCGGTCCTGTACGGGGTCGTCTTCCTGGTCGGCGCCTTCACGCTGCTCTTCGACAGCGCCATGTCGGCCTATCTGCCCCGGCTGCTGCCGCGAGGGCAGCTGGAGCGCGCCAACTCGTGGATGGAGGCGAGCACCTCCGTCGGCACCGTCGCGGGGCCGGGTCTCGCCGGTCTGCTCATCCAGGTCGTGAGCGCGCCGGTCGCCCTGGTCGTGGACTGCTTCTCGTATCTGATCAGCTGCTTCACGCTGGCCGGCCTGCCCAAGGCGGCGCCGGCGCCCGCCGACCCGCAGGACGGCAAGGGTGAAGGCGACGGAGCGGTGGCAGGCGCGGGGGCGTCGGCCGGGGAGCCGGAGCCGCGGGAATCGCACCGCAAGGCCGTGCTCAAGGGGCTGCTCGTCCTCCGGGACGACCGCATCCAGCGGCCGATGATCCTCGCCGCCACCCACTTCAACATCTTCCACGCGATGTTCTTCGCGGTGCACACCCTCTTCGTGCTCCGCGTCCTCGGCTTCAGCCCGGGTCTGCTCGGCGCCACCAGCATGGCGGGCGGTGTCGCCGGTCTGCTCGGCGCGTCCTCCACCCCCTTCCTCACCCGGCTGTTCGGCCAGGGCCGCGCCCTCGTCCTGGCGTACGCCGCCCCCGGCGTCTCTGCGGTCCTGGTCCCGCTCGCCGAGCAGTGGGACAACCGCGCGCTCTCCATCGTCCTGGTGTCGGCCTCCACCTTCACCTGGACCTTCGCGGTCGTGGTCAACCTGGTCATCAGCGAGACGGTGAAGCAGAGCCTGGTCCCCGACCACCTGCTCGGCCGGGTCACCGCCACCACCCGCTTCGTCAGCTGGGGCTGCCAGCCGGTGGGCGCGCTGCTCGGCGGCTGGCTCGGCGGACGGTTCGGCCTCGCCGAGGTCATGTACGTGTCGGCGGCCGGCCTCCTCACCTCGGCGCTCTGGCCCCTGCTCAGCCCGGTCCGCGCCCTCCGGGGCACCGAGGGCGGGGAGAGCGAAGCGGACGACGCGCCGGCCGGAACGACGGCCGCGTCCGCCGGCACCGACGACGACCCCCGCCCGAAGACCGCGCCTCCCACCGAGCCGTAGGAGCACCGTGCCCGTCCTCAGCCCCGCCCGCCACACCCTCTCAAACGGTCTGCGGGTGGTCGTCTCCAAGGATCCGACCGTGCCGGTGGCCGCGGTCTGCCTCTGGTACGAGGTGGGTTCCCGCGACGAGCCGCGCGGCCGGACCGGGCTCGCGCACCTCTTCGAGCACCTGATGTTCCAGGGCTCGACGCAGGTGCCCGCCGGCGGGCACACCGCGGCCGTCGAGGACGCCGGCGGGCACACCAACGCCGCCACCGGCTTCGAGCGCACGGTCTTCCACAGCCTCGTCCCGGTGGGCCAGCTGGAGCTGGTGCTCTGGCTGGAGGCCGACCGCATGGGCGGGCTGCCCGACGCGCTGACCGCCGAGAGCCTGGCCACCCAGCGGGACGTGGTCCTGAACGAGCGCCGCGAGCGGTACGACAACGTCCCCTACGGGACCGGCTGGGAACAGCTGGTCGCCATGTCCTTCCCGCCCGGGCACCCCTTCCGCGCCCTGCCGGCCGGCAGCCCGGAGGACCTGCGGGCGGTCACCCTCGACGACTGCCGTGCGTTCTTCGGCCGCCACTACACCCCGGACCGGGCGATCCTCTCCGTGGTCGGCGACGTCTCCCCCGAGGCGGTCGTCGACCTGGCCGAGCGCCACTTCGGGCACATCCCGCCGTCCGGTACGGGACCCGGCGCCGCCGGCCCCCTGACGCGCACCGTCGTACCGGGCGCGCCCGAGAAGCCGGTCGAGGCGCGGCGCCACGTCGTGGAGCCGGTGCCGGGGCCCGCGTTCATGGCCGCGTACCAGCTTCCCGCGTACGGCGAACCCGGGTACGCGGCCGCCGACCTGGCCCTGACCCTCCTCGGCGGGATGAGCAGCCGGGGCCTGCACGACCGTCTGGTGCGGCGCGAACAGATCGCCCACACGGCGCGCGCGTCGCTGATGCCGCTGCGGTGGGCCCCGTCCCTCGGTCAGCTCAACGTACGGGCCCCGGCCGGGTCCGCACTCGCGGACGTGGAGCGCGCGGTGGACGCGGAGATCGAGCGGCTGGCCGACGGCGGGGTCACGGAGGACGCGCTGGAGGGGGCGCGGGCCCAGATCCGCCGGGACTGGCACGACCGGCTCGCCCACCCGGCCGGCCGGGCCGACGAACTCTGCGCCCAGGAGGCGTACTTCGGCGACGCCACCCGCTGCGACCGGCACCTGGCGAGCGTCCTCGACATCGGTGCGGCGGAGGTCGGCGCGGCGGCCGCGGAGCTGCTCGCCCCGGCGCGGCGCGCGGTCCTCACGTACGAGCCCGCGGGGGATGCGGGACCGTGAGCCGCACCTGGCACGACCCTCTGCCCGCGCCTCCGGCGACGACGCCGTCACTGCCACCGGCACCTGCACCGGCACTCGCCACTCGCCACCGAGACTTCCCGGCCGCCCGTCCCGCCGGTCCTTCGCGAAGGGTCCCCGTATGAACGCGCCCGTCTCCCTCTCCCCGGCCGTCACCGGCCGTCGGGCCGCCGCGCCGCGGCCGAAACGGCCCTTGCCGGCGCCGGCCGAGACCTGGCTCTTCCCCGCGCTGCACGAGGACGTCCTCGCCAACGGCGTGACGCTGCTGACGTGCGACCGCCCGGGCCAGGAGGTGCTGAGCGTCGAGATCGTCGTGGCCGCGCCCCTCGCCCTCGAACCCCGTGAGCTGGAGGGCGTCCTCGGCATCACCACCAGCGCCCTCGTCGAGGGCGTCCCCGGCCTGAGTTCGCTCGACTTCATCCGGGAACTGGAGAACTGCGGCGCGACCCTCGGGGTCGGCGCCGAGCACGCGGGGCTGCGGATCACCCTCGACGTCCCCGTCCCGCACCTCGCCCGCGCCCTGTCCCTGCTGGTCCTGGCCATGCGCGAACCGCTGCTCCCGGCCGCCTCGGTGGACCGGCTGGCCCGCTCGCGCGTCCACGCCCTGGTCCGTCACCGGGCGGACCCCGAGCGCCGGGCCGCCGTGGAACTGCACGCGGCCGTCTTCGATCCCGCGGACCGGCGCAGCCGTCCCGCGCGCGGCACGGAGGAGACGGTCCGCCGGGTCGACCGGGACGCGGTCGTGGCCTGTCACCGCCGGTTCCTGCGCCCCGCCGTCACCACCGTGGTCGTCGCGGGCGACCTCTCCGGCAACGGCACCGAGGAGGTGCTGCGCCGGGTCCTGTCCACCTGGGAGGGCGAGCAGGGGAAGCTGTCGGCGCCGCCCGCCCCTCCGCTGCGGGAGGACCCGGCGGTGATCGTGGTCGACCGGCCCGGGGCCGTCCAGACCCGGCTGGTCCTCGGCCGCGCCGCGTCCGCGCGCACGGATCCGGGCTGGGACCCGCTGCTGATCGGGAACCACAGTCTCGGCGGCTCCGTCAACGCGCGCCTCGACCGGGAACTCCGGGAGACCAAGGGGTACACGTACGGCTTCCACAGCCGGCTGCTCGCGGTCGTGCAGCACTCGCTCGCCGTGGTCACCGGCGCGGTGGAGACCTCCGTGACGGGCGAGGCGCTCGGTGACGTCCGGCGCATCCTGCGGGAGGTGACCGAGCACGGGATCAGCGAGCGGGAGCGGTCGGCGGCGGTCGCGCAGATCGTGGACGCCGCGCCGCTGCGCTACCTCACGGCCTCCGCCGTCGCGGACGAGATCGCCCTTCTGGTGCTCGACGGGCGTGCGCCGGGCACGCTGCCGGGCGCGTTCCGGCGGGCCGCGGCCGTCTCCGCGGAGGAGGCGTCGGCGGCCCTGCGCGAGGCGTTCGCACCGGACCGTCTGGTGACGGTGGCGGTCGGCGACGCCGCGCGGATCGGTGACGCCGTCCGGGAGGTGGCGGGTCGGCCGCCGCGTACCGGCTGAGCGACGTCCGGGGAGACGTCCGTCGCCGGGCGGCCGGTCACCGTGGCGGGAATCGGTCCACCCGAACCGGCGGGGTCGTGCACGCCCCTTGGCCCCGGGCGTGCCCTGCCGGACACTGAGGCGATGACGCAGCGCGTGGACCTCGCGACCGTGATGGACCGGCTCGCTCTCGACGATCTCCTCACCGGCTACGCGACCGCCGTGGACGACGGCGACTGGCCCGCCTACCGGGCCCTGTTCACCCCCGACGGCCGGGCCGACTACCGGGGCTCGGGCGGGATCGAGGGGACCGCCGCCGCTGTCGCGGAGTGGCTGGCCGAGACGATGCCGCTCTTTCCCGTACGCCAGCACCTCATCGTGAACCGGCGGGTCCGATTCCGTGACCCCCTCGGCTATCCGCAGACCGGCGATCTGGCCGACATCGGCGCCGACTACGTCAATCCGATGCGCTTCGCCTCCGGCGAGGACTTCGTGTGCGGCGGCCGCTACGCCTTCGCCGCGCGCCGCACCGCCGACGGCTGGCGGCTCCGCTCGGTCGTCGTCGACGAGCGGTGGCGCCGCACCTGAGGCCCCCGGGGCCCGGCCGGCTCAGGAAGCCTGGGTCAGCGCCTCGCGGACCACGCGCTCGCACAGTTCGTGGGTCAGCAGGGCGTCGCGCGCGCTGAGGACCCGGCCCTCGCGGACCGCGTCGAGGAAGGCCAGTACGGCCTGCTCGATGCCGCGCTGACGGGCCACCGGCACCCAGTCGCCGCGCCGCCGCAGGGTCGGCTGGCCCTTGTGGTCGACGACGTCGGAGAGGTTGAGGACCTGGCGCTTGGTGTCCTGCCCGGAGACCTCCAGGATCTCCTCGGTGGAGCCGTTCATCCGGTTCATCATGCCGATGGCGGTGAACCCGTCGCCGGAGAGCTGCAGCACGACGTGGTGCATGAGCCCCTCGCGGATCCTGGCCCGCACGTCGATGTGCTCGACCTCGCCGGGGAGGAGGAACCGCAGGGTGTCGACGACGTGGATGAAGTCGTCGAGCACGAGCGTGCGCGGGTCCTCGGGGAGGCCGACCCGGTTCTTCTGGAGGACGATCAGTTCGCGCGGGTGCTCGACGCACTGGGCGTACGACGGGGCGAGACGCCGGTTGAAGCCGACGGCGAGACCGACCGAACGCTTCTCCGCGAGCTCCACGATCCGCTCGGAGTCGGCGTACTCGTACGCGAGGGGCTTGTCGACGTACGTGGGGACGCCGGCTTCGATGAGCCGCTCGGCGATCTCCGCGTGGGCGGAGGTCGGCGCGTGGACGAACGCGGCGTCGAGTCCGGCCGCGAGCAGTGAGTCGAGGTCGCGGTGGCGCTGCGCGGCGGGCAGGTGGAGGGTGCCGGCGACCCGGTCGAGGGTCGCGGCGGTACGGGTCTGGAGGTGGAGTTCGACCCCGGGGAGGGTGGCGAGGACGGGGAGGTAGGCCTTCTGCGCGATGTCGCCGAGTCCGATGCAGCCAACCTTCACGGGGTCTCCCTTGTCGTGTCCACAGGCCCCGCTCGTGGGGGCCGTTCGCGCCGGTCAGCTTACGCGGGCCGGGCCGGGGCGACCGGCGGGCGCCAGTCCGCGATGCCGTCGAAGCCCCGCAGGACGAGCCCGGGACCGAAGGCGGAGACGGCGCGGACCAGGGTGGAGCGGAGGGCGACGGCGGGGCGGGCCGAGAGCAGGGTGACGGCTCCCGTCCGGGCGGCCTTGCGGACGATGGCGGTGGTACGGGGCAGGCGGTCGGCCGTGTAGGCGGCGAGCGCGGGTCCCGGGACGAACTCGGCCGCGGAGCCTGCGTGATGGGCGAGGACGACGGCGTCCTCGATGGCCTGGTTCCCGCCCTGGCCGAGGCTCGGCATCATCGCGTGCGCGGCGTCCCCGAGGAGCGCGACCCGGCCCCGGTGGAAGGCCGGCAGCGGGTCGGGCAGGTGGTGGACGTCGTGGCGCAGGACCTGGCCGGGCTCGACGGCGGCGAGGATCTCGGGGACGGGGTGGTGCCAGTCCCCGAAGAGGCGCAGGAGTTCGGCCCGCTCGTCGTCGGGCGCGTGGGCCCCGGCGGGGGCGGTGGCCATGGCGTACGCGTAGATCCGGCCGTCCTTGAGGGGCTGGGTGCCCCACAGGCGTCCGGCGCCCCAGGTCTCGTGCGGGGCGAAGGGCCGCTCGGGGGCCGGGACGACGACCCGCCAGGTGGTGCAGCCGGCGTACCGGGGGCCGGGGTGCCCGGGGAAGAGGGTGTGCCTCGTCGCGGAGCGGATGCCGTCGGCGGCGACGACGAGTTCGGCTTCGAGTTCGCCCTGCGGGGTGGCGAGGCGGGCGGGGCGCCGGTCGTCGCCGGGGTCGAGCACGGTGGCGGCCGCTCCGGTACGTACGGCTCCGGCGGGGAGCGCCGAGGTGAGGATGTCGACGAGGGTGGCGCGGTGGAGGAGGACCAGCGGCCCGCCGAAGCGCGCGGCGGCCGCCTTGGCGTCGGTGCGGGCGAGCCAGCGGCCGTCGGGGGCGCGCATGCCGCCGTCGCCCTGCCAGGCGGCGAGCTCGCGGACGCGGTCGCCGAGGCCGATGACGTCCAGCGCGCGCTGGGAGTTGGGGGCGAGGCCGATGCCGGCGCCGACGGGGGCGAGGTCGGCGGCGCGTTCGAGGACGGTGACCCGCCAGCCCTTGCGGTGGAGGGCGACGGCGGCGGTGAGACCGCCGACTCCGGCTCCGACGACGACGGCACGGCGCTGTTCCATGACTGCTCCTCCGACGGGAAACTACAGGTGTAGTACGACCGACGGGAGTGACGCTACTACAGGTGTAGTCAGCCCGGTAGTAGGTTGTCCCCATGACCGCATCGGCCGCCTCCTCCGCGTCGGAACCCACCGCCCCCTCCGAAGCCACCGCCCCTCCGGAACCCCTCGGCTCCCGCGCCGAGCGGATCGGTGACGCCGCCCTCGACCTGCTCGTCGAGCGCGGCATGCGCGGGCTGACACACCGCGCCGTGGACGAGCGGGCCGGACTGCCGCAGGGCTCGACGTCCAATCACGCCCGGACGCGCCAGGCCCTCCTGGAAGCGGCCGTGCGACGCCAGGTCCAGCTGGAGGCCCGGGTCCTGACCCCGGAGGAGATGCCGGGCGCGGCCGGGGGCAGGGTCCGCCCGGGTGCCGACGGCCGCCCGGGTGCCGACAACCGTCCCGAGGCCCACGACCGCCCGGACCCCGACGGCCACCCCGCCCCCGACGCGCTCGTCGACGCCCTGGCCCTCGCCCTGCACCGCTATCTCACCGACCACCGCGCGCTGCTCGTCTCCCGCTACGAGCTGGCCCTCGAAGCCACCCGCCGCCCCGAGCTGCGCGCCTTCTTCGACGACGCGGGCTCCGTCTTCCACGGCCCGCTGGTCGCGATGATGACGGCGGCGGGCTCACCGGCGCCGGAGCGGCACGCCCTCTCCCTCATCGCCTGGTGCGAGGGCCTGATGTTCTCCTGCGCGGCCGGCTCCTTCCACTCCGCCGTACCGAGCCGCACCGAACTCCGCACCGGCTTCGACGAACTGCTCCGCGGCATGCTCGGGAACCGGTCCCCGCGCCCGGCGTGAAAGCGGTGGCGCCGCCGGGGGCCATGGGGCACGATGCCGCGCATGACCACCGAACGCACCGAATCCGTCCCCCGCGTCGACCCGTCCACCACCTCGGGCGAGCGCGAGGCGCTGGAGCAGTGGCTCGACTTCCATCGCGCGACCCTCGCGTCGAAGTGCGAGGGGCTCGACGACGCCCAGCTGCGCACCCCCTCCGCCCCGCCCTCGGACCTCAACCTGCTCGGCCTCGTGCGCCACATGGCGGAGGTCGAGCGCGGCTGGTTCCGCAACGTCCTGGCCGGCGAGAAGGCGGAGTGGATCTACTCGACGCAGGAGGACCGCGACGGGGACATCCACGCCACGGAGGGGGACACCTACGAGGAGGCCTTCGCCACCTGGCAGGCGGAGATCGCCCACGCGCGCGCCCTGGCCGCCCCGCACGGTCTCGACGACCTGGGCGTGGGCGAGCACCGCAGCGGGGAGTCCTTCAACCTGCGCTGGATCTACCTCCACATGATCGAGGAGTACGCCCGCCACAACGGCCACGCGGACCTCATCAGGGAGCGCATCGACGGCGCGACCGGCGACTGACCGGTCAAGGCGGGTCCCACGGGGCCTCACCCGTGCGGGGCATTCCCCGCCGGTAGGGGCGCGAAGATCGTCGTGGGACCAGCAGAGTGGCGCGGGTGCATGGAACCCGAACCACAGCGAAGATCCTGGTCGGGGCGGCCGTCGCCGCCCTCGCGGGCTGCGTGTCGGTGGACGCCCCGCCGAAGGCTCCCGTCCCCGCGCCCGCCGCGGAGACCGTACGCCCCGCCCAGGACGTGGCACCGCAGATCGTCGAGGGCCCGGCCCGCGAGGCCCTTGAGGCGGCGCTCCCCGCTCCCCCGCCGTCCGCCGCGCCCCGCGCGTCGCCGACGGCCGAGCCGCACCGGCGGGCGGGGGCCCCGCACAGGACCGAGGCGCCGCGCCCGGACCTCGTACCCCGGCAGCGGGAGCGTCCGCGCCCGGCGGCCCGGCCGCCGCTGCCCGAACTGCCGCGGCTGAGCGACCTGCGGAAGAAGCCACCGGTCTCGCGGGCGGACGTCTGCGATCTGGGCGAGCGGTACGGGGGCTGGGGACCCGGCAGCGACCCGTCCCGCATCTGCCACGGCACCTACGGCCATTGACCGGCCGGGCCGTCCGCGCCCGGGTCCGCAAGCCCGGCCCGGAACGGGCTCGCGCCCGGAGCGGCCCCTCGCCGGGACCCCTCACTCTCCCCCGAGCCGCAGCTCCAGCCGTTCGATCGCCGCCCTGACCCCGTTGCCGTAGCCGTCGTCGTCCAGATGGTCCGAGGCCGCGCGGGCCCGGTCGAGGTGGGTCCGCGCGGCGTCGGGTCGCTGGAGCTTCAGATAGTCGGCGGCGAGGTTGAGGTGGAGCGAGGGGTACAGCGCCCGGAGCGCCGCCGTCGAGTCATGGGCGGCGAGCCGCTCCTCCGCGAGGCCCTCGGCGGCGCTCAGTGCCCGCAGGTCCCAGGCCAGCTCCGTGTCGGGGTCGTCCTGCGCGTCCGCCATGTAGTGGGCGAGGGTGCAGCGGTGGAGGGGGTCCCCGTCCGGGCCGATCTGCTGCCACAGGAGCCCGAAGCGGTTGCGGGCCTCCTCACGGTCGCCGCCGTGGAGCAGCATCATGGCCTGCCCGATCCTGGTCATGACCCCGTCGTCCGACACCTGCTGCTGCTCGGTCACCGCGACCTCCACCGCCTCACCCACTGGGAGTGCCGACGCTAGCCGCACCTGCCCCCGATCGGGCCGAGGCTCAGCCGAGGTCCGGGACGCGCCAGTCGATCGGCTCGTGCCCCTGGGCCGCGACGGCCGCGTCGATCCGGGTGAACGGCTGCGATCCGAAGAACTTCTTCGCGGAGAGCGGCGAGGGGTGCGCGCCCTTCACGACCACGTGCCGCTCCTCGTCGATGAGCGGCAGCTTCTTCTGGGCGTAGTTGCCCCAGAGGACGAAGACGGCGGGGTCGGGCCGCGAGGCGACGGCGGTGATCACCGCGTCGGTGAACTTCTCCCAGCCCTTGCCCTTGTGCGAGTTCGCCTCGCCGGAGCGGACCGTCAGCACGGCGTTGAGCAGGAGGACGCCCTGCTCGGCCCAGGGCATCAGATAGCCGTTGTCCGGGATCGGGTGGCCGAGCTCGGCCTGCATCTCCTTGTAGATGTTCCGCAGGGAGGGCGGGGTCCTGACCCCGGGCCGGACGGAGAAGCAGAGGCCGTGCCCCTGGCCCTCTCCGTGGTACGGGTCCTGACCGAGGATCAGGACCTTGACCTTGTCGTACGGGGTGGCGTCGAGGGCGGCGAAGACCTCGTCCTTCGGAGGGAAGACCGGACCCCTGGCGCGCTCCTCCTCGACGAACTCGGTGAGCTGCGCGAAGTAGGGCTTGCGCAGTTCCTCGCCGAGAACGCCCCGCCAGGACTCGGGCAGCATGCTGGTGTCGGTCACGGTCAACAACCTCCGGTGGACGTTCCTGTCTACGCCCCAGAACCTACCGGGGGCCACTGACAGTGGCCCCCGCAGGCCTCCTACCAGCTGGCCCGGCGCTCCAGCTCCCAGAGCTGCATGACCGTCTGCGGGTCGAGGGCGCGCTCGCCGCCGCCGATGTCCTCACGGGCCGCGATGTACAGCTTGCCCTGCCACAGCGGCAGCAGCCGGACGTCCTGGACCATGATCTCCTGGGCCTCCACGAACTCGTTCGTGACGGTTCCCCGGTCGCTCTCGCGGCGGGACTTCGGGATCAGGACATCGGTGATCCTGGGGCTCACGTACGGGGTGCCGAGGACGTTCTCCTTGCCCATGAACGGCGCGACGAAGTTGTCCGGGTCCGGGAAGTCGGGGAACCAGCCGCGGCCGAAGACCGGGTACTCGCCCTTCTGGTAGCCCGCCGCGAACTCCTTCCAGGGCTTGCCGTGCAGGGTGATCTTGAAGAGGCCGGACTCCTCGAGCTGCCGCTTGAGCTCGGCGAACTCGGCGGCCGTGGAGGAGCCGTACCGGTCCGTCGTGTACCAGAAGGTCAGCTCGACGGGATCGGTGATGTCGGCGTCGCGGAGGATCTTCTTGGCCTTGGCGGCGTCGGGCGAACCGTAGCGGTCGAAGAACTTGGTGGTGTGGGCGGCGATGCCCTTGGGCACCATCGAGTACAGGGGCTCGGCGGTGCCCTGGTAGACCTTGTTGACCAGTTCGTCGCGGTCGACGAGCTGGGCGATGGCCTTGCGGACGGCCGGCTCGGCGACCGAAGGGTCCTGGGTGTTGAAGACCAGGTAGCGGATGTCCGCGCCCGTCGACTCGACGAGCTGGAGGCCCTTGTTCTCGGGCTTGTCGTCCTGGAGCGACACGACCTCCTCGGCGGTGAGGCCGCGGTAGGTGGCGTCGATCTCGTTCTTCTTGAGCGCGGCGACCATCGCGTCGGACTCGTCGTAGTACCGGATGGTCACGCCGCCGTTCTTGCGGTCGGCGAAACCCTTGTACATCGCGTTCTTCGTCAGCTCCGCCGTCTTGCGCTCGGAGTACGAGTCGAGGACGTACGGCCCCGAGCCGGTGATCTTGCCGTCCTTGCGGAGCGCGTCGGCCGGGTAGTCGGCCGGGTCCACGAGGGACATCGCCGGCGTGGCCAGGATGAACGGGAAGGTGGCGTCCGACTTGTTGAGCCGGAAGACGACGGTGCGGTCGCCGACGGTCTCGATCTTGTCGAGCGAGCCGAGCATCCCGTTGGGGCCGCCCTTGAAGTTGATCGTGCGGATGCGCTCGATCGAGTACTGCACGGCCTTGGCGTCCAGCTTGTGCCCGTTGGAGAACACGAGGCCCTCCAGGAGCTTGCATTCGAAGACCCGGCTCGACGTGTCGGTGAACTTGCAGTCGGCGGCGTCCGACTGCGGAGTCGTGCTTCCCGTCGGGAAACTGACCAGGGTCTGGAAGACATTCCGGAAGAGCTCCCAGGAATTGTCCCAGGCGGCGGCCGGATCAAGCGTGGTGGGAGAACTCGTCGTACCGATGACGATTCTCTGATCCCCGGCGGAATCACTGTCCGAGAAGACACTGCATCCGGTTACCAGGGATATGGACACAAGGGCTGCAGCGGCCTGCAGACTGGTCCGGTTGAACACGTGCACGCTCCTCGTTCGGCCGGGGGTCGGCCGACGATACCGCAGCACCCCGTCAGGTCAATCGTCGAGCCCGACGGGGCACTTGAGTCATTCGACGTATAACCGGGCCCAATCCGGACACTGCTTCCGGAGAGTGTCCGGATATCGGTCACCCGACTCCGGCGTTCAGGAAAATCCCGCCGTCGACGACGAGCGTCTGACCTGTGATCCACTCCGACTGCGAGGAGGTCAGGAACGCCGCCGCGCCACCGATGTCCTCGGGCTCGCCGAGCCGGCCGAGCGGATAGGAGGCGGCCGCCTCCGCCTCCCGGCCCTCGTAGAGCGCCTGCGCGAATTTCGTCTTCACGACGGCCGGGGCGATGGCATTGACGCGTACGAGCGGTGCGAATTCATGCGCCAGCTGCAGGGTCAGATTGACCATCGCGGCCTTGCTCATTCCGTACGCGCCGATGAACGGCGAGGCGGAGACGCCGGCGATCGAGGCGATGTTCACGATCGCGCCGCCGTTCTCCTTCTGCCAGGCGTGCCAGCTGCGCTGGGCGAAACCGAGCGCCGAGACCACGTTCGTCTCGAAGACCTTGCGGGCCACCCCGAGGTCCAGGTCCGCGATGGGGCCGAAGACCGGATTCGTCCCGGCGTTGTTGACCAGGAAGTCGAGACGGCCGAAGCCGTCCATCGCCGCCTCGACGGCGGCGGCCTGGTGGACCTCGTCGTGGGCCTTGCCGGGGACGCCGACGGCCCGGTCGGCCCCGAGGCGCTCGACGGCCTCCTTGAGGGCCTCCTCGCCGCGTCCGGTGATGACGACCCGGTCGCCGCGCGCGACGAGCGCCTCGGCGATGCCGTAGCCGATGCCCCGGCTCGCGCCGGTGACGAGGGCGACCTTGCCGGACAGCTCCGGCCGTGCCTGTGCGGTCATGTCTGCCGTGCTCCTCTCGCTGCCGGGCGTCAGTTGAGCGGGCCGCCGGCCACGTACATGACCTGGCCGGAGACGAAGCCGGCGTCGTCGCCCGCGAAGAAGGCGATGGCGTTGGCGACGTCCTCGGGACGGCCGACCCGCTGCACCGGGATCATGGAGGCGGCGGCGGCCTGGAACTCCTCGAAGCCCATGCCGACCCGCTCGGCGGTCTGCGCGGTCATCTCGGTGACGATGAAGCCCGGGGCGACGGCGTTGGCGGTGATGCCGAACTTTCCGAGCTCCTTGGCGAGGGTCTTGGTCAGCCCCTGCAGACCGGCCTTCACGGCCGAGTAGTTCGCCTGGCCGCGGTTGCCGAGGGCCGAGGACGAGGAGAGCGAGACGATCCGGCCGAAGCCCGCGTCCACCATGTGCTTCTGGCAGGCCTTCGCCATCAGGAAGGCGCCCTTGAGGTGCACGTTCATGACGAGGTCCCAGTCGGACTCGGACATCTTGAAGAGCAGGTTGTCGCGGAGCACGCCCGCGTTGTTGACGAGGATCGTCGGCGCGCCGAGCTCGGCGGCGACGCGCGCGACGGCGGCCTCCACCTGGGCGCTGTCGGAGACGTCGCAGCCGACCGCGAGGGCGGTGCCGCCCGCCGCGGTGATCTTCTCGACGGTGTCCTTGCAGGCCGCCTCGTCGAGGTCGAGTACGGCGACGGCGCGGCCCTCGGCCGCGAGGCGCAGCGCGGTGGCGGCGCCGATTCCCCGTGCGGCACCCGTGACGACGGCTACGCGCTGCTCGGTGGTGGACATGCTTGGTTCTCCTCGCCCTTGGATCGTCCCTGGTAGCGGCCGAACCGTTCACCCGCTCCTGCGTCCCACACATGAGCGACCGCTTAGTATCGTCCGCAGAACGAGACGCTAGAAGCACGGACACCCGGTGTCAACGGCCCACCGGGTGCACCTGGTCACTCCCCGTCCCCGGGCGCGTGCGCTCGGCGCACCGTCCCGTCCGCGCGCCCGCCCTCAGCGCACCAGCAGGTCGAGGAGCCGCTCCACCTCGGCCTCGGGATCGAGCGTGAGGCCCGTGTGCACGGGGCCGGGCTGGACGACCGTGGAGCGCGGGGCGATGAGCCAGCGGAAGCGGCGCCCGGCGTCGTCGCCGGCGGCCTGGCCGGCGGCGTCGCCCCCGAGGCAGACCCCCTCGACGGCCCGCAGCGCGGCCCGGACGCCGGTCACGTCGGCGGCCGGATCCAGCACCGAGAGCTTCGCCTCGTCCAGATGGGTGCGGGCGGCCACGTAGGACCGGGCGCGGCAGTAGACGACCACGCCCGCGTTGAAGCACTCGCCGCGCTCGACCCGGGGCACCACGCGCAGCAGCGCGTACTCGAAGACGTCGCGGTCGGTCACGGGGTGCTGTCCTTCTCGGTGGTGTGCGGCCGGGGCGCGAGGCGCTCGGCGAGCCAGCCGGGCGGCTGCTGGGGCCTGGTCTCGGTGCGCGGTCCGAGCGTGATCCGCTCGTGGATGGTGGCGGCGCGCGGCAGCAGCGCCTCGACGTAGGCGGCGCGCACCTCGTCGGTGCTCGCGAAACCGGGCTCGTCGACGAGCCACTCGTCGGGCACGTCGGCGGCGACCTCGTCGAGGAGTTCCCGGGTGACGAGCGGGGCGAGTTCGGCGGCGGCCGCGGCGACGTCCGGCGCGAAGCGGGCGAGGACGTGGTCGGAGGCGTCGTAGGGCTTGGCGGCGGAGGCCTGGGCGCCGGGCCAGTTGTGGTGCCAGATCATGGTGGCGCCGTGGTCGATGAGCCACAGGTCGCCGTGCCAGACGAGCATGTTCGGGTTCCGCCAGGACCGGTCGACGTTGTTGATGACCGCGTCGAACCAGACGATCCGGCCGGCCTCGACCGGGTCCACCTCGTACGCCAGCGGGTCGAAGCCCAGCGAACCGGGCAGGAAGTCCATGCCCAGGTTGAGCCCGCCGCTCGCCTTGAGCAGCTCCTGCACCTCCTGGTCGGGTTCGGAGAGCCCGATGACCGGGTCGAGCTGGATGGTCACCAGCTCCGGCACCCGCAGGCCGAGCCTCCGGCCGAGCTGCCCGCAGATGACCTCGGCGACCAGCGTCTTGCGCCCCTGTCCGGCGCCGGTGAACTTCATGACGTACGTGCCGAAGTCGTCGGCCTCGACGATCCCGGGGAGCGAGCCGCCCTCACGCAAGGGCGTGGCATAGCGGGTCGCTGTCACCTCTGTAAGCATTTCCTCAGGCTATACGCCTCAGTCCCCTGGCAATCAACGGAAGGACTCTGCGGTCTACGACCGGGCGGACCACACCCTGGGGAGAATCTGGGGAGTTTGGACGACAAAGTGCCGAGGTCGGCGACCTCGACGATCCCTGACAGCGGACCAACCTCACACATGGACGCTACATAACAGGTCGCCACGACCTCTTCCAGCACTTTCCCAGGCCACTCGCCTATTCAGCCTTGCAATCCATGGGCTACTTCTTCGGGGTGTAGAGGCAGGAATCGCCGGCCAACGACGCTGGGGAGAATCTGGGGAGTTTCGACTGCGAGCCAGTCTCCCGGCTCCTCAAGCAGACCGTCGATGGTGCCGTGCCCCTAACTGCCGGCCTCCGGCATGAAGAGAGCGCAGTAACCGAGGGTGATCGCTGGCGAGGGTGTCCGAGCCGGCGGGCCAGGGTTACAAAGGACGCCCACTGCCGGTTTTGTGACGCTTCAGTTCCTCGGCCACCGAGGGGACAGCCACCGTGCGGATCTTCTTCCCCTTCGGGAGAGCGAAGTACAGCCTTCCGTGAACGGCGGAGACGTCCTCGCCCACATCGGCGCGCTGCGCTCGTTCTACGCCGACGCCTTCTGCGCACCGCCCTGGAACGAGGACGAGTTCACCAAGCGGCTCGCCCGTGACGCCCGGCGTCCGGGTTTCACCGCCGCGGTGGCCGTGGCAGGCGGATACGTGGTCGGCTTCGCCTGCGGGTGGACCACCCTCCCGCCCTTCCCCACGAGCCGCTGCTATCCGCAGGCCGCCGCGGGCCTCGGCGCGCGACGGACACACAGCTGGCTGTGCGGCGCCTTCGAGGTGGACGAACTCGCCGTCCGGCCCGGCGCGCACGGCAGTGGGCTCGCCGCAGGTTCACGCCCGGACGGCGGCGAACAAGCTGTGCACCGGCACATGGGCGCACGCAGCATCGACCGTCACCTTCCAGCGCGCGCCGGGCGGCACCCTCGCCGGGGGATTCAAGCCGTCCAACACAGCCCGCGCGAACCTCGGTTCTCCGGTCACGGTGACGATGCCTTACGCATATGTCAACGGCAGGGCTGTCAACCCGCCGTACAGTCCGCACACCGCGGTCAGCACATGCGACTTCCACGGCAGCATGAACAAGTACCGTTACGTCGGAGGCGGTTCCGGCACGATCGTCACCGGCAACAAGCTGACCTTCTCCTGGTTCCTGAAGGGCTCCAAGCCCAGCTCGGCCGCCGATCGTTACGTTTTCACCTCTCAGGTTCCCCAGCCCGGAAGCGCGTGATCCCCCATGAACAGCCGAACCCCCCGCCCCGCCTCCCTCGTCCTCGGCGGCAGCCACGAGCTCGTCGTCGACAGTCTGTCGCTGGATGAGGACTCGTTCACCGTCCGTTACACGGTCAGGCCGCCACTCCCCGAGGGGCAGGAAGGCGGGTCGCCCGTCCTGCTGGCGCTGGAGGCACGTGACGACGTCGGCAACGAGTACACCGACTGGGGGCGGTGCGTACGGCTCGAGCGAGGACGGCGGTCACACGGACGGCGCGGATCACCGGGCGGCCGGCCGTCGCCCCGTCCGCGCGCGTCCTCACGGTCCGCCTCACGTTCCTGCGGGAAGGGCGGGAGTACCCCTGCGACCTGCCGCTTGAGGTGCCGGGCGCCCGCCCGGACTCCTACTGACACGGTCAGGTCCGCCACCGGCCTCAGGTCGTCTTCTCCCGGGAGACTCCTGTGCTCGACGGAGGGAGGCCGTCCGCCGTAGGCAGGCCGAGCACCATGGTCAGTCCGCCCCCTGGGGTGTCCTCCGCCGTCACCGTGCCGCCCATCGCCTCCAGGAAGCCGCGCGCCACGGCGAGGCCGAGGCCGACGCCCTCGCCGCGCGGAGCGTCCCCGTACCGCTGGAAGGCCCCGAAGATGCGGTCCTTGGCCTCGTCGGGGACGCCGGGACCGCGGTCGACGACACGGAGTTCGACACGATCGGCGAGGGCGCTCGCCGCGACGAGGACCGGTTCTTCGGGCGGGCTGTACTTGACGGCGTTCTCGACGATGTTGGCGACGGCCCGCTCCAGCAGTCCGCGGTCGACCGCGACCATCGGAAGCGTCTCGGGGATGTCCAGTTCGACGCTGTCCTCGGGAACGCCGAGGAGCGCCATCGGGACGACCTCGTCGAGGTCGGTCTCCCTGATCACGGCCGTGACGGTGCCGGTCTCCAGGCGGGACACGTCGAGGAGATTGCCGACGAGGTGGTCCAGCCGGTCGGCGCCGTCCTCGATGGTCCCGAGGAGTTCCGCCCGGTCCTCGTCCGACCACTCCACGTCGTCCGCCCGCAGGGAGGAGACCGACGCCTTGATGCCGGCGAGCGGAGTACGCAGATCGTGGCTGACCGCGGCGAGGAGTGAGGTGCGGATCTTGTTGCCCTCGGCGAGCCTGCGGGCTTCCTCCGCCTGGTCCACGAGGCGTTGGCGGTCGAGGACGACGGCGGCCTGGGCGGCGAAGGCGCCGAGGACGCGCCGGTCCTCGGCCGGCAGCACGCGGCCGGCCAGGGCGAGGGTCAAGTGGTCGCCGACGGGCATGTCCACGTCGGCGTCTTCGGGGCGTCCGATGGTGGGGTGGCCGACGGCGGTGACGCACGACCACGGTTCGGTGTCCTCGCCGCGTTCCAGGAGCGCCACCGATTCCATGGAGAAGGTCTCCCGGAGCCGTTCGAGCAGGGCATCAAGACTGGTCTCGCCGCGCAGGACGCTGCCCGCGAGGAAGGATAGCGTCTCCGCCTCCGCCCGCAGCCGGGCCGCCTGATGGGTACGGCGGGCGGCGACGTCCACGACCGAGGCGACCGAGATCGCGACTCCGACGAAGATCACCAAGGCGACGATGTTGCGCGGGTCGGCGATCGTGAGCTGGTGGAGCGGCGGGGTGAAGTACCAGTTGAGCAGGAGCGATCCGACGGCCGCGGACGCCAGGGCGGGTCTGAGGCCGCCGAGGAGGGCCGCGGCCACGGTCAGGGTCAGGAAGAGCAGGACGTCGTTGGCCAGGCCGACGTCGGGCAGGGCGCTGCTCAGCAGGAGGGTGAGCAGGACGGGCCCGGCGAGGCCGACGGCCCAGCCCCACAGGGTGCGGGACCGGCCGAGCCGCGTCCGGCCGGCGGTGGGGAGGCCGCGGCCCTTGGCGGCTTCGTCGTGGGTGACGATGTGGACGTCGAGGTCGGGGCCGGAGTCGCGGGCGACGGTGGCGCTGACGCCGGGCCCGAAGGCGTACTGCCAGGTCCGGCGGCGGCTGACGCCGAGGACGATCTGGGTGGCGTTGACGCCTCGGGCGAATTCGAGCAGCCCGGTGGGGACGTCGTCGCCGACGACGTGGTGGAAGGTGCCGCCGAGGTCTTCGACAAGCGTGCGCTGGACCGCCAGTTCCTTCGGTGAGGCGGCGGTGAGGCCGTCGCTGCGGGAAATGTAGACGGCGAGGACCTCGCCGCCTGCGCCCTTCTCCGCGAGGCGGACGGCTCGCCGGATGAGGGTGCGTCCCTCGGGGCCTCCGGTGAGGCCGACGACGATCCGCTCACGGGAGCCCCAGATCTTCGAGACCCGGTGCTCGGTCCGGTACTCCTGAAGGTACTCGTCGACCCGGTCCGCGGTCCACAGGAGGGCGAGTTCCCGCAGGGCGGTGAGGTTTCCGGGGCGGAAGTAGTTGGACAGGGCGGCGTCGACCTTGTCCGGCTTGTAGACGTTGCCGTGGGCCATCCGCCGCCGCAGGGCCTGCGGGGACATGTCGACGAGCTCGATCTGGTCGGCCCGGCGGACAACCTCGTCGGGGACGGTCTCCTTCTGCCGTACGCCGGTGATCGACTCGACGACGTCCCCGAGGGACTCCAGGTGCTGGATGTTGACCGCGGATATGACGTCGATGCCCGCCGCGAGGAGCTCCTCGACGTCCTGCCAGCGCTTGGCGTTGCGGGAGCCGGGAACGTTGGTGTGCGCGAGCTCGTCGACGAGCGCGACGGCCGGACGGCGGGCGAGGACCGCGTCGACGTCCATCTCGGTGAAGACGGTGTCCCGGTACGCGATCTCCTTGCGCGGCACTGTCTCCAGGCCGTGCAGCATGACCTCCGTACGCGGTCGGTGGTGGTGTTCGACGAAGGCGACGACGCAGTCGGTGCCGCGTTCGACCCGGCGGTGGGCCTCCGAGAGCATCGCGTACGTCTTGCCGACGCCGGGTGCCGCGCCGAGGTAGATGCGGAACTTTCCACGTCCCATGGTGATGTGCGCTGCCGTTCTCGTGCGGTGGTGTCCGGAGGGGGTCAGGGTTCGAAGCGGTAGCCCATGCCGGGCTCGGTGACGAGGTGACGGGGGTGCGCCGGGTCCGATTCCAGCTTGCGCCGGAGCTGGGCCATGTACACCCGGAGGTAGTTGGTCTTGGTGCCGGAGCTGGGCCCCCAGACCTCGGTAAGAAGGCGCCTCTGGCTGATGAGAACGCCCGGGTTGCAGACGAGGATCTCCAGGAGGTGCCACTCGGTCGGCGTCAGCCGTACGTCACGGTCCTGCCGTCGGACCTTCTTGGCCACGAGGTCGACCGTGAACGACTCGGCCGTGACCAGACTCGTCGTGAGCGGTCGGGTGGACGCCTCTTCGGTACGCCGGGTCGCCGCCCGCACGCGGGCGAGCAGCTCGTCCATGCTGAACGGTTTCGTCATGTAGTCGTCGGCGCCGGAGTCGAGCGCTCGGACCTTGTCCTCGGAACCGCTGCGCGCGGAGAGCACGAGCACCGGGGCCCTGCTCCATCCCCGGAGTGCCTTGATGACGTCGACCCCGTCCATGTCGGGCAGGCCGAGGTCGAGCAGGATCATGTCCGGACGCTCCGAGGCCACCAGGCGCAGCGCCGTGGCGCCGTCGGGTGCGGCGTCCACGGAGTACTTCCGCGCCTGCAGGTTGATCACCAGTGCGCGTGCGAGCTGCGCGTCGTCCTCGACGACCAGCACCCGGGTCATCGGTGCTGCCCCTCCTGTCGTGGTTCGGTGTGCGGCGGAAGCCGGCGGGCCGTGGATCGTCCATGGCCGCGCCGGCTCCGCTGTCGTTCGGTTAAGCCCATCAGCCCTTGGCCACCAGGTCCTTGAGTGCGATGTTGAGCTTCAGGACATTGACGCGGGGTTCGCCGATGAAGCCGAGGATCCGGTCGTCGGTGTGGTCGGCGACCAGCTTCTCGACCGTCGCGACGTCGAGTTTGTTGCGTTCGGCGACGCGGTGGACCTGAAGCTTCGCGTACTCCGGGGAGATGTGCGGGTCCAGTCCGGAGCCCGAGGAGGTGACGGCCTCGGCGGGCACGTCGGAGGGCTTCACCTTGTAGCTGTCCGTGGAGTTGTCCTTGACCACGGCGGCCTTGGCGTCCTTGACCCACTGGATCAGGTCGGCGTTGTCGCCGGAGCGGTTCGTGGCGCCGGAGAGGATGATCGAGTACTGGGTGTTGACGCTGTTGGTGCCGAGGCCGTTGGACGGGCGGGGCTGGAACCAGCGCAGGTCGGGGGCCGGGGTCTCCTCTCCGTCCTTCAGGGGCAGGGTGTAGGTCTGGCCGATGAGTTCGGAGCCGACGACCTTCCCGCTCGCGTCCTCGATCTCGGAGCCGTTGGCCTTGCCGGGCATGGCGAGTTGGGCGATGCCGGTGACGGCGAGCGGGTAGAGGACGCCACAGAGGACGGTGAGGACGAGGAGGGCGCGCAGGCCCGCCCACAGCACTCGGCCGGTGTTCGCTGCTGAGTTGTTCATCGTGGGTCAGCCGATTCCGGGGATGAGGGAGATGAGCAGGTCGATGATCTTGATGCCGATGAACGGGGCGATCAGGCCGCCGAGTCCGTACAGGCCGAGGTTGCGCCGGAGCATCGAGTCGGCACTGGACGGCCGGTAGCGCACGCCCTTCAACGCCAGCGGGACGAGGGCGACGATGATCAGCGCGTTGAAGATCACGGCGGAGAGGATCGCGGACTCCGGCGAGGCCAGGCCCATGATGTTGAGCTTGTCCAGCGACGGGTAGGCGACGGCGAACATCGCGGGGATGATCGCGAAGTACTTCGCGACATCGTTGGCGATGGAGAAGGTGGTCAGGGCTCCCCGGGTGATGAGGAGTTGCTTGCCGATCTCGACGATCTCGATGAGCTTGGTCGGGTTGGAGTCGAGGTCGACCATGTTGCCGGCCTCCTTCGCGGCCGACGTGCCCGTGTTCATCGCCACGCCGACGTCCGCCTGCGCGAGCGCGGGAGCGTCGTTCGTGCCGTCACCGGTCATCGCCACGAGCTTGCCGCCGGCCTGCTCGCGCTTGATGAGGGCCATCTTGTCCTCGGGCGTGGCCTCGGCGAGGAAGTCGTCGACGCCCGCCTCCTCGGCGATGGCCTTCGCGGTGAGCGGGTTGTCACCGGTGATCATGATGGTCTTGATGCCCATGCGGCGCAGTTCGTCGAACCGCTCCCGCATGCCCTCCTTGACGACGTCCTTGAGGTGGATGACGCCGAGAACCCTGGCACCCTTGTCGTCGTGCACAGCCACGAGCAGCGGCGTGCCGCCGGCCTGCGAGATCCGGTCCGTGAGCGCCTGCGCGTCCTCGGCGACCGTACCGCCCTGCTCCTGCACCCACGCGACGACCGAACCGGTCGCTCCCTTGCGCACCTTGCGTCCGTCCACGTCCACGCCCGACATGCGGGTCTGGGCGGTGAACTCGATCCACTCGGCGCCGGGCAGTTCGCCCTGGTGGCGTTCGCGCAGGCCGTACTTCTCCTTGGCAAGGACGACGATCGAGCGGCCTTCGGGCGTCTCGTCCGCGAGGGAGGAGAGCTGGGCGGCGTCGGCCACCCCGGCCTCGGTGGTTCCGCGCACGGGGACGAACTCCGACGCCTGGCGGTTGCCGAGGGTGATGGTGCCGGTCTTGTCGAGCAGCAGCGTCGAGACGTCGCCGGCGGCTTCGACCGCGCGGCCGGACATGGCGAGGACGTTGCGCTGGACCAGCCGGTCCATGCCGGCGATGCCGATCGCGGAGAGCAGCGCGCCGATCGTCGTCGGGATCAGGCAGACCAGGAGCGCGGTGAGGACGATGAGGGAGGTCTGCTCGTCGGCCCCGGCGTAGATCGCGAACGGCTTCAGTGTCACGACCGCAAGCAGGAAGACGATGGTGAGGGACGCCAGCAAGATGTTGAGGGCGATCTCGTTGGGGGTCTTCTGCCGGGCGGCGCCCTCGACCAGGTTGATCATCCTGTCGATGAAGGTCTCGCCGGGCTTCGTCGTGATCTTGATGACGATGCGGTCGGAGAGCACCTTCGTGCCGCCCGTGACCGCGCACCGGTCGCCGCCGGACTCGCGGATCACGGGCGCCGACTCGCCGGTGATGGCCGACTCGTCAACGCTCGCGACGCCCTCGACGACGTCACCGTCGCCGGGGATGACGTCACCGGCCTCGCAGACCACCAGGTCTCCGACGCGCAGATCGGTACCGGCGACCTCTTCCTCACCCTGGCCTTCCGTGGTCAGACGGCGGGCGACGGTGTCGGTCTTGGCCTTGCGCAGGGTGTCGGCCTGCGCCTTGCCCCGGCCCTCCGCGACCGCCTCGGCGAGGTTGGCGAAGACCGTGGTCAGCCACAGCCAGACGGTGATCGCCCAGCCGAACCAGTCCCCCGGGGTCCTCACCGCGAGGACGGTGGTGACGACGGAGCCGACCAGCACCACGAACATGACCGGCGACTTGATCATCACCCGCGGGTCGAGCTTGCGGAGCGCGTCCGGGAAAGACGCGATCAACTGCTTCGGATCGAAGAGGCCGCCGCCGACCCGGCCGGCCGACGGGTGCCCGCCGGACAGGTCGCCGTGTGGTGCTTTCGTCGAGGGGACGGAGGTGGACATGTCGTCCTCGTGCTTCTTGACGTCGATGGTCATGCCGCGAGCCCTTCGGCGAGCGGTCCAAGGGCGAGGGCCGGGAAGTAGGTGAGACCAGTGATGATCATGATCGTGCCGACCAGGAGGCCGGTGAACAGCGGCTTCTCGGTACGGAGGGTGCCCGCGGTCTCGGGGACGGGCTTTTGCTCGGCCAGCGAGCCGGCGAGGGCGAGGACGAACACCATCGGAAGGAACCGGCCGAGCAGCATCGCGATGCCGATGGTCGAGTTGAACCACTGGGTGTCCGCGTTCAGTCCGGCGAAGGCGGAGCCGTTGTTGTTGGCGCCGGAGGTGTAGGCGTAGAGGATCTCGGAGAAGCCGTGCGCGCCGGAGTTGGTCATGGAGTTCGCCGGGGTGTCCAGCACGAACGAGGCGGCGGTGAAGCAGAGGACGAGGGCCGGGGTGACCAGGATGTAGCAGGCCGCGAACTTGATCTCGCGGGTGCCGATCTTCTTGCCCAGGTACTCCGGGGTGCGGCCGACCATCAGGCCCGCGATGAACACCGCGATGATCGCCATGATCAGCATGCCGTAGAGGCCGGAGCCGACGCCGCCGGGCGCGATCTCGCCGAGCTGCATGCCCAGCAGATTGATTCCACCGCCGAAGCCGGTGTTCGACGAGTGGAAGGAGTTCACCGCGCCGGTCGAGGTCAGCGTGGTGGCAACCGAGAAGATCGCGGACGCGCCGATGCCGAACCGGGTCTCCTTGCCCTCCATCGCCCCGCTGGCCAGCTCGAACGCCGGGCCGTTGCCCGCGAACTCGGTCCACATCATCAGCGCGGTGAACCCGATCCAGATCACCGCCATCGTGCCGAGGATCGCGTACCCCTGCCGGAGTGAGCCGACCATCCGGCCGAAGGTCCGCGTCAGCGCGAAGGGGATGACGAGGATCAGATAGATCTCGAAGAGGTTCGACAGCCCGTTGGGGTTCTCGAAGGGGTGGGCGGAGTTGGCGTTGAAGTAGCCGCCGCCGTTCGTGCCCAGCTCCTTGATGACCTCCTGGGAGGCCACCGCGCCGCCGTTCCACTGCTGGGTGCCGCCGCCGAACTGGCCGACCTCGTGGATGCCGGAGAAGTTCTGGATCGCGCCGCACGCGACGAGGACGAGGGCGCCGATCACGGAGATCGGGAGCAGGATGCGGACGACTCCTCGGACCAGGTCGGCCCAGAAGTTGCCCAGCTCACCGGAGCGCGAGCGGGCGAAGCCGCGGACGAGGGCGACCGCGACGGCCATGCCGACCGCCGCCGACACGAAGTTCTGCACCGCCAGGCCGCCGGTCTGCACGACGTGCCCCATGGCCTGCTCGCCGTAGTACGACTGCCAGTTGGTGTTCGCCACGAACGACGCGGCCGTGTTGAACGCCTGGTCCGGGTCGATCGACACGAAGCCGAGCGAGCCGGGCAGGGAACCCTGCACCCGCTGGAGCAGGTACAGGAAGAGGACGCTCACGGCGGAGAAGGCGAGGACCCCGCGCAGGTAGGCGGGCCAGCGCATCTCGACCGACGGGTTCGCGCCGATCGCCTTGTAGATCCACTTCTCGGGCCGGAGGTGCTTCTCCGAGGAGTAGACGCGCGCCATGTGGTCGCCCAGCGGCCGGTACGACAGGCCGAGCGCGGCGACGAGCGCCAGGAGCTGGAGGACTCCAGCCAGGACAGGACTCATCTCGGGGCTCAGAACCTCTCCGGCTTGACCAGCGCGAGGACGAGGTATCCCAGCAGGGCGGCGGCGACGAGCAGACCGACGATGTTCTCGGCACTCACAGCTTCGCCACCCCCTTGGCGATGAACGCCACCAGCGCGAAGACCGCGATCGTGGTGACGACGAAGGCCACGTCGGCCATCGTGAACTCCCGGAAGAAGGAAGAGCGGATTCTCTGACGAGATGAGGAAACAGCCTTTTCGGCCGCTCTCCGTCGTCGTTGACGCCGCTCTAACGTCCTTGACGCCGCTCTTGACGCGTCCCCTACGCGACGGGCCCGCGACCGGCTCCCGTGCCCGGCTGGAGGGCATCGTTCGCTCGGCCCAGGCCGCTGTCAGGGCTCCGTAGGGACGGGGACACCCTGCGTCCGGGAGTACGCGCAGGGCAGCGTGACAACCATGGTCAGTCCTCCTCCGGGAGTGTCCTCCGGGGTGAGCGTGCCGCCCATCGCCTCGGTGAGCCCTCGGGCCAGGGCCAGGCCGAGGCCGACACCGGTGGTGTTGTCGGTGTCGCCGAGGCGTTGGAAGGGCTCGAACACGCGCTCACGGTCCGCCGGCGGCAGACCGGGGCCCCGGTCGACCACGCGCAGTTCGACGCGGCCGGCGAGCGTACTGGCTCCGAGGAGGACGGGGTGCTGGGGCGGGGAGTGGCGTACGGCGTTGGCGACGAGGTTGGCGACGACCCGTTCGAGGAGCGGAGGGTCGGCGAGGACGAGCGGTGCCTCTTCCAGTCCGCGGAGGGCCACCCGGCGTCCCGCGTCGTCCGGGAGGCCGTCCAAGGCCGCTGGGACGACCTCTTCCCAGGCCGTGGGGCGGAGGTCCAGGGTGAGGGCGCCCGCCTGGAGGCGGCTCATGTCGAGGAGGTTGTCGACGAGTCTGCTGAGCCGGGCCATGGACTCGTCCGCCGTGGCCAGCAGCTCCTCCTGTTCCTCCGGTGTGAAGTCCACGTCGGGGCTCCGCAGGGAGGCCACGGCTGCCCAGCCCGCGGCGAGCGGGGTCCGCAGGTCGTGGCTGACGGCGGCGAGGAGGGCGGTGCGCATCCGGTCCGCGGACTTCGCGGTCTCCGCCTCGGCCGCCGCCTCGGCGAGCCGGGCCCGTTCGACGGCGGCCATGAGATGGGCGGCGAACGCGTTGAGAACGCGGCGGTCGGTGGCCGGCAGGGTGCGGCCACGCAGGACGAGGTGGCTGCCGTCGCCCATCGTGACCTGGCTCGCGGTGGGGTCGTCCACGGGGTGGTCGGTCAGTTCGGCGGCATGGGCGGCGAAGGTCTCCCGGGTACGGGCGAGCAGGTCGGGCACAGTGTGTTCGCCCCTGACGACGGAGCCGGCGAGCGCCGAGAGGGTCTCGGCCTCGGCCGTGGCGCTCGCGGCTCTGCGCGACAGCCGCAGCGACCGGTCCACGACCGCGGCGACGGCACCCGCGACCACGACGAACACGCCGAGGGCGAGGACGCTGTCGGGGTCTTCGAAGGAGAACGCCCCTGTGGGCGGCACGAACCAATAGTTGAGCAGCAGGGAGGCCGTCACGGCCGCGACGAGCGCGGATCCGACGCCGCCGATGCAGGCCACACCGACCACGACCAGCAGGAAGAGCAGGGCCTCGCTGGTCAGGTCGACGCTGCCCCTGACCCGGTCGAGCAGCAGGGTGAGGAGGACAGGGAGGACGACACCTGCGAGGGGTCCGGCAATGCGCCGGGACAGCGGCAGGGTGCGTCGGCGCGAGGGGAGCAGGCGTCCCCGGCCCGCCCGCTCGTGGGTGACCATGTGCACGTCGATCCCGCCGGAGAGCGAGACGGTGGTCTCACCGATGCCGCGCCCGGTGAGGAAGCGTTCGAGACGGCAGCGTCTGCTCGTGCCGAGGATCAGCTGGGTGGCGTTCCCGGCCCGGGCGAAGTCCAGCAGCGCGGTCGGCACGTCCTCGCCGACGACCGTGTGGTAGCTGCCGCCAAGGCTCTCGACCAGGCACCGCTGCCGTGCGAGTGCCGTGGACGAGGCGCCCGCCGTGAGACCGTCGCCCCGCGCGACGTGCACGGCCGACAGCTCGCCGCGGGCCGAGCGGGCGGCGATCCGGGCGGCGCGCCGTATGAGGGTGTCGCCCTCCGGGCCGCCCGTCAGCCCGACGACCACGCGCTCCCGGGCTTCCCAGATCCCGCCGATGCCGTGGTCGGTGCGGTATTTACGCAGGGCGTCGTCGACCTGGTCGGCGACCCAGAGCAGGGCGAGTTCTCGCAGGGCGGTGAGGTTGCCGGGGCGGAACCAGCTGGCCAGGGCCGCGTTCACCATCTCCGGGGGGTGGATGTTCCCGTGTGCCATCCGCCGGCGCAGGTCCTCGGGATCCACGTCGACGAGGACGATCTGGTCGGCGCCGCGGACGAAGCCGTCCGGGACGCCGTCGCCAGGCGGTACCTCGGTGATCGTCTCGACGACGTCGCTCAGGGACTCCAGGTGCTGGACGTCGATGGTCGTCAGGACGTCGACGCCGGCCGAGAGGAGTTCCTCGACGTCCTGCCAGCGGCGGGCGTTGCGGTGACCGGGCGGGTTGGTGTGGGCCAGGTCGTCGACGAGGAGCAGGCCGGGGCGGCGGCGCAGTGCGGCGTCCAGGTCGAAGCCGCCATGACCGTCCGCGGGACGGCCGACGGCCGCGTCATCCTTGCGGTCCAGGAGTTCCAGGCCGTCGAGGAGTGCCTTGGTGTGCGGTCGGCCGCGGCAGTCGGCGGCGCCGACGACCACGTCCTTCCCCCGTGCCGCCCTGCGGTGGCCCTCGTCGAGCATCCGGTACGTCTTGCCGACGCCGGGCGCGGCACCGACGAGCACCTTGAGCCGCCCCCGGCGTCCGACGGGTGGGCCCGCCTGCGGGCGTCCGGCGAGCGACTCCGTCGCCGGACGCCCGGCACGGTTCAGAACTTCTCCGGGCGGATCAGCGCGGCCACCAGGTAACCGACGAGACTCAGGGCGACGACGAGACCGACAACGTTCTCGACACTCACGAAAGATCAACTCCCCATGGGGTACGGCCGAGGCCGGCACACGAAGGGCACCGGAACACGGTCGCCCACTGCCATCGAAGCCCGCACCGGGCGGCAGCCCGCCCACCTTGACGTCGTCCTGTCGACCACGCCCCGGAAGCTGACGGGGCCTTGACGCTTCCTGTACGGGCGGTTCACACGGCCGGGCGTGCATGCCCGCCGATCCGGGGTCTCGACGTCTCGGCATGGGAGGGGGAGGCTGTCGTACAGGAGAGCTCGTCCGGCCCGCGGCCACCCCCTGGCGCCGCGGGCCGGAACGTCCCTCTCGCCGGACGGTCCCGCTCGCTCGTACCGAGGTGTCGGTCCGGGCCGTCGGTCACGGACCATGCGCGCCGCCTCAGCGACGCGCCCCCTCACACCTCACACGCTCGAACGGTCGTCCGATCCCCCGTGAGGAGATCATCCTGTGCCACGACCTGACGGAGATCCGGCCCTCTTGACGCCGTTCTGACGCCAGGTCACCTCGCCTTGACGGGGCCTTGACGAACGCGTCCAACGGCTCGTAAGAGGCTCGTCAAAGCCTGCGTCGAGCGGGCTTCCCCCGGACGTCGAGCGTCTAGATTCATCCTCGGTCGCTCACCGGCCCAGGGACGTCAGTGGCCTGATCGTCCCGGCCGCGGGGGCACGGTACGCCCTCCCATCCGGCGTTCCGTGCCCCCGCGTCGCGACCGCGCTGCCCGTCCACAGCCGCACCACGGGTGCCGGATCCACACGGCCCGGCACCCGCAGGCGCGGGCCGGACAGTCCACTCCTCCGGGACTTCTTCCCGGGAGGGGCCCAGCCGTTTCTCCTCGGCCTCCGCCGCACGGCCGGCCGGGATCTTCCCGAAGGTCTTCCGCGATGCATTCCGCCGCGCCCCGACCGGCGCACCCTCCCGCCGGCCCGCCCTCTTCCGCCGGCCCGCATGTCCCTGCCGGTTCACCGTCTTCCGACGGACCGCCCTTCCCCGGCCCCTCGCCGGCCCCGCACCGCGATCCCGCCCCCCGCTTCCGTCCCGGGCGCCGGCGCGCAGGGCACGGCGGGCTCCTCGACCCCGTGCAGCTCGTGAAGTCGTTCCCCGAAGCCCTGCGCAAGCTGCACCCGCGCACCCTCGTCCGGAAGCCCGTGCTCTTCGTGGTGGCCGTCGGCTCGGCGCTGACCACGCTCTCGGCGCTGTTCGACCCCTCCGTGTTCACCTGGACGGTCAGCGTCTGGCTCTGGCTGACCGTGGTCTTCGCGAACCTGGCGGAGGCCGTCGCCGAGGGCCGGGGCCGCGCGCAGGCCGAGTCGCTGCGCAGAGCCCGAACGGACACGGTCGCGCTGCGGCTCACGCACTGGCGATACGGCACGGACGTCGACCGCGCGGCGACGGAGGCGGTGGCCGCGACCGACCTCAAGCAGTTCGACTTCGTCCTCGTCGAGGCGGGCGAGCTGATCCCGGCGGACGGGGACGTCGTCGCCGGGATCGCCTCGGTCGACGAGTCCGCCGTCACGGGCGAGTCCGCGCCCGTGATCCGGGAGGCGGGCGGCGACCGCTCCGGGGTCACCGGCGGGACGACGGTGCTCTCGGACCGGGTCGTCGTACGGGTCACCGCCCGGCCCGGCCACTCCTTCATGGACCGGATGATCGCCCTCATCGAGGGCGCGGAACGGCAGAAGACCCCGAACGAGATCGCCCTCAACATTCTCCTCTTCGCGCTGACCGTCGTCTTCGTCCTGGTGGTCGTCGCGCTGAAGCCGATGGCGGGGTACGCGGACGCCGCCCCGTCCACGACCGTGCTCGTCGCCCTCCTGGTGACCCTCATCCCCACGACGATCGGCGCGCTGCTCTCGGCGATCGGCATCGCGGGCATGGACCGGTTGGTGCAGCGCAACGTCCTCGCCATGTCCGGACGGGCGGTGGAGGCGGCCGGCGACGTGAACACCCTGCTGCTCGACAAGACCGGCACCATCACCCTCGGCAACCGCGAGGCCGCCGCCTTCATCCCGCTCCCCGGTGTCGAGCCCGCGCTCCTCGCCGACGCCGCCCAGCTCTCCTCCCTCGCCGACGAGACCCCCGAGGGCCGGTCCGTCGCCGCGCTCGCCCGGCGCCAGTACGGCCTGGAGGCGCCCGCCGAGCGCGAGTTGGCGAACCCCCGGTTCGTCGAGTTCAGCGCGCAGACGCGGATGAGCGGGCTCGACCTGCGCTGGGACGGCGGCGCCTGCCACATCCGCAAGGGGGCCGCGGCCCAGGTCGTGGCCTGGGTGGAGATGTACGGGGGCACGGTGCCGCCCGAGGCCCGCACGTGGTCCGACGCGATCGCTGACGCCGGCGGGACTCCCCTCCTGGTGGCGGTCCACGACGCCGACGGGCCCCGGGTCCTGGGGATCGTCCACCTCAAGGACGTCGTGAAGGACGGCATCAGGGAACGGTTCGCCGAGCTGCGCCGCATGGGGATCCGTACCGTCATGGTCACCGGCGACAACCCGCTCACGGCCCGGGCCATCGCCCACGAGGCCGGGGTCGACGACTTCCTCGCCGAGGCCACCCCCGAGGACAAGATGGCCCTCATCAAACGCGAGCAGGCCGGCGGCAAACTCGTCGCGATGACCGGCGACGGCACCAACGACGCCCCCGCGCTCGCCCAGGCCGACGTCGGCGTGGCGATGAACACCGGCACGTCGGCCGCCAAGGAGGCCGGCAACATGGTCGACCTCGACTCCAACCCGACCAAGCTCATCGAGATCGTCGAGATCGGCAAACAACTCCTCATCACCCGCGGAGCCCTGACCACCTTCTCCATCACGAACGACGTCGCGAAGTACTTCGCGATCATCCCCGCGATGTTCGCGGGCGCCCATCCCGGCCTCGAAGCCCTGAACATCATGGGACTGCACAGCCCGACCTCGGCGATCACCTCGGCGATCGTCTTCAACGCCCTGATCATCGTGGCCCTGATCCCGCTCGCCCTGCGCGGCGTCCGCTACACCCCGGCGTCCGCGCACGACCTGCTGCGCCGCAACCTGCTGGTGTACGGACTCGGCGGCCTCGCCCTCCCCTTCGTCGGCATCAAGGTCATCGACCTTCTCGTCTCGGCGATCCCCGGTCTCGGGTGAATTCCCGTCAGAAGGCCGTCAGGGAAAGCCCGTCCGGCTTGAGGACGGCCGGCCGCTCCGCTTCGATGGAACGCATGGACAGCACGTGGCTCCTGCTCGACCGGCCGCCCCATCGGGCGCCCCGTCGTGAGCCCCGCTGCCCGGAGACCGCAGCACTGCGCTGATCCTCTCCGGCTCGTCCCCGGGGCGTCGTGACCTCTTTCCGTCCGGCGCCCCTTCTTCGTACCCGTACACACACGACACCCGTAAGGGACTGACCAGTCATGTCCGTTTCCGACCTTTCCTCCCGCACCGTTCTGGTGACCGGCGCCACCTCCGGCATCGGCCACCAGACGGCCCGGCTCCTAGCCGAGCGCGGCGCCACCGTCCTCGTCCACGGCCGCACCACCGAGGAGGCGCACGCCGCCACCGACCGGCTGATCACCCTGGCCGACATCGACGAAACCCGCCTGCGCCCGCTCGGCGCGGACTTCACCCGCCTGGAGGAGGTCGAGCGCCTCGCGCACCGCGTCCTGGCCGAGCACCCGCGCCTCGACGTGCTCGTCAACAACGCCGGCATGGCCGCACCCGAACGCCACACCGTCACCGCCGACGGCAACGAGATCGCCTTCCAGGTCAACTTCCTCGCCCACTACCTCCTCACCCACCTCCTCGAACCCGCCCTCACCAGCGAGCCCGGCGGCCGTGTCGTCAACGTCTCCTCCGTGCTCCACCGCACCGGCTCGATCCAGTGGAACGACCCCAACCGCGTCCGCCGCTACTCCCGCCTCGCCGCCTACGCCCAGTCGCAGCTGGCCCTCACCGTCTTCGCCGCCGACCCGCGCGTCACCGCCGTCTCCGTCCACCCCGGCATCTGCGCCACCAGCCTCCTGCCCCTGTACGCGCACGAGGGCACCGCCCCGGCCGAGGGCGCCGCCCACGTCGTACGCCTCTGCGACCCGGCCACCGAGATCGTCAACGGCGCCTACTACGACCGCGACCAGTGCGTGACCCCGGCACCGGTCGCGACCGAGCCCCGCACGGTCAAGCGGCTCACGAAGCTCGCCGACCTCCTCGTCGGCCAGAGCGCCTGAAGAGGGGCCGGAACATGTCGAAGCGCGCCCGCAAGAAGAAGGCCCGCCGCAAGAAGAAGGCGAACCACGGCCGCAAGGCCGGCCAGAGCTGACCCAGCCGCCCGGGGCGGTCCACCAAGACGGCGGGCCGCCCCACACTCGTACCCGCGGAGGTTCCCCGTGCTGATCCCCCACCCCGCCCACCAGCCCCCGGCCTGCGCACGCTCCTTCCCCGTCGGCGCGCCCGGCACGGCGACGCTGGCCGAGCACGTCCTCACCACCGGTCACGGCACCTGGTGGACCGACCGGCCCGTCCGGCCCCGTGCCGTCGCCGTCACCAGCGGACGCCACGCCCTCCTGGCCGGCGACCCGACCGCCCTCGCCCCGGCCGACCTGTCCCCGCTGGCCGGTCACCGCATCGAGGCGGCCGCCCGTTTCCTGCCCGTCCTCACAGCCGCCTTCGACCTCCTCCAGCCGTGGGACCGCATGCTCTACCTCCACCAGACCGATCCGGCCACCCCCCGCCTCCCCCGCGGCACGGTCGTCCGCCGCCTGCGTACGGAAGACGGTCCGGCGCTCGCCGCCGCCGGTCTCGCCCTCGGCTGGACTTTCGCGACATGGGGCGGCGCCGAGGGACTCGCCCGGTCCGGACACGGCTGGGCCGCCTTCCGCAAGGGCCGCGTCCTGGCCGTGGCCTGCGCGCGGTTCACAGGCAGCCGGTACGAGGACGTGGCCTGCGCAACCGACCCCGGCGCGCGGCGACAGCACCTCGCCCTCGCCTGCGTCACGGGTCTGACCGCCGACATCGCCGCCCGCGGCCGGACCGCCACCTGGAGCTGTTCCCGCGAGAACCGGGCCAGCCGCCTGCTCGCGTGGACGGCCGGCTTCCGACTCCACCGCGAGTACGTCCACCACACCACCGGACCGGCCACCGTCAGCGGCACGTCAAATCTGCGGGCCGCCGCGTAAACAGCGCGTAGCCTCAGCCGGACGCGTACCGCCCGTGGTCCTAGCGTCAGCGGCATGCAGCCCCCGTTCCCCTCCCCCCGCCCCTCCTCCGACGTGCTGCACGACGCCGGATGGCCCGGTGAGGCCCGGGCCGCCCTCATCTGCTCGGGCCTCCTGCTCGGCGTCGCGCTGATCGTCGACGCCGGTGTCCACGGCCCGACCCTGCTCGGGAGTCTGGGCTGCATCGCCCTGTCCGCGCTCCTGCTGGTGGTCCTGCTGCCCGCCCGGGTGAGCGCGGCCCCGGGCCTGCTGACGGTCCAGGGGCTGTGGGCCACCAGGACCGTGCGCACCGACCGGCTCGCGGCGGCCGTCTGGCCGGCGGACACAGCAGGGCGCCTCTCCCTGCGGGACGAGGACGGAGGACGGGCCGAGATCGATCTCCGCGTCCTGCTCGTCAACCCCGCCCTGTGGCTGCGGCTCGAAGCCGACGCCCGCGCCTCCCGCGAGCGCGGCACCCTGGACCACGGCTCGGCCGACCTCGCGCGGCTCGCCCTACACGTCCACGCCGAGACGGCCCGGTCCGTCCTCAAGATCTCCGGTCTGTGACGGCCGCTCGTCGCCTTCGAGCACGAGCGCGGCGAGGCCCGCCAGGTCGACGGCGACGAGCCGCGCCTCCGCCGAGGCCGGTACGGCCCCGTGCTCCGGCGTCAGGAGAAAGCGCCCCAGGACTCGGCCGCCCGCCACCGCCGGCAGCTCCATTTCACCTTCCGGCCACCCCTGCCGGTCCAGGTCCCAGATCCAGCCCTCCACGCGTACCGAACCGTCCGCCCTGAGGCGAGGCGGCGGGGTCCCGTCGGGCTCCACGGCGGTGGTGAACCGGCATTCCCGCAGCTCCAGGACCTCCACGAGGTCCCGCCTGATCCGGTCGACCAGCTCGGACGCCGTACCGCCGCCCGACAGCACCCGCCGGAACGTACGGTGCAGTCGCTCCAGTCGCTCCGCGTCGGTCACGGCGACCGACCCCATCACGCGAGCGCGGGCGGCGAGCTGGGAGACGACGAGGCCGACGAGGAGCAGCAGGACCGCCGTCTCGACGTCGGCCCGATCCTCGATGTGGAAGCTCTGGTAGGGCTCCGTATGGAAGAAGTCGAACCAGGCCGCCGCCGACAGTGCGGCCAGCGCTCCCGCCCACCGGTTGCCCAGGGCGGCGACGGCGACGACCACCACGACCAGCAGGAGCGCGAGGTTGGTCGGCGTGACGCTCGTACGCGACGGTACCAAGGCGAGAGCCGCCAGGAAGGGTGCGAGAACCGCAGCCGCCAGAGCGGCCGCGTCCCGGAACGGCATACGCATCGTCGGCCTCCGCAGTGGCCCCTCGCACGCACCTGGTACGTATCAAGGCTGCGGCCGATGTGAGGAAGGTGACGCCCTACCGGCGGATCTTGACGGTTCCCTGACGCGCCCGCCGGGTGTGCCTCCGCACATGCTGCTTACGCTGGCTCGGCCGCGCGACCAGCGGCCGAGAACCGATCATCGAGCAGACTTCAGGAGTACCCCCATGGCCACCACGGACGAGACGCGCGGCGGCAGGCTGCGCGCGTGGATGCTGGAGGGGCTGTCCGACATGGGCAAGGGCAAACCCTCGCGTCCGAAGGAAACGGATCCGGACGCCGGGCACAAGGGTCAGCCCTGGTGGCGGGTGATGTGCCTGACCGGCGTCGACTACTTCTCCACCCTCGGCTACCAGCCCGGCATCGCCGCCCTCGCCGCCGGCCTGCTCTCCCCCGTCGCGACGATCGTGCTCGTGATCGTCACGCTGGCCGGCGCGCTGCCGGTCTACCGGCGCGTGGCGGAGGAGTCCCCGCACGGGGAGGGCTCGATCGCGATGCTGTCGCGGCTGCTGTCGTTCTGGAAGGGCAAGCTGTTCGTCCTCACCCTGCTGGGCTTCGCGGCGACCGACTTCCTCATCACGATCACGCTGTCGGCGGCCGACGCCTCCACCCACCTGGTGGAGAACCCCCACTTGGAATCGGCGCTGCACGACAAGCAGGTGCTGATCACGATGATCCTGATCGCGCTGCTCGGCGCGGTCTTCCTCAAGGGGTTCCTGGAGGCGATCGGCGTCGCCGTGGCCCTGGTGGGCATCTACCTGGCGCTGAACGTGGTCGTCGTGGTCATGGGTCTGTGGCAGGTGATCACCGAGGGCCATGTCATCACCGACTGGACGGCGGCCCTCACCCAGGAACACGGCAACGTCTTTGTGATGATCGGCGTCGCGCTGATCGTCTTCCCCAAGCTCGCCCTCGGCCTGTCCGGCTTCGAGACCGGCGTCGCCGTCATGCCGCATGTGAAGGGCGACCCCGGCGACACAGAGGCGAGGCCCACCGGCCGCATCCGGGACACCAAGAAGCTCCTCACCACCGCCGCGCTGATCATGAGCGTCTTCCTGATCTGCACCAGTTTCATCACCACCGTCCTCATCCCCCACGAGGAGTTTGAGTCCGGTGGCAAAGCCAATGGTCGCGCGCTGGCCTACCTCGCCCATGAGTACCTGGGCAACGCCTTCGGCACCGTCTACGACGTCTCCACGATCCTCATCCTCTGGTTCGCGGGCGCCTCCGCCATGGCCGGCCTGCTCAACCTGATGCCGCGCTACCTGCCCAAGTACGGCATGGCCCCGCACTGGGCCCGGGCCGTGCGCCCCATGGTCATCGTCTTCACCCTCGTCGCCTTCCTGGTGACCTGGATCTTCGACGCCGACGTCGACGCCCAGGGCGGCGCCTACGCCACCGGCGTCCTCGTCCTGATCTGCTCGGCCGCCATCGCCGTCACCATCGCGGCCCGCAAGGCAGGGCAGCGCGGCTGGACGATCGGGTTCGGGATCATCTCCGTTGTCTTCCTCTACACGACGGTCGTCAACGTCATCGAGCGCCCGGACGGCGTGAAGATCGGCGCCTGCTTCATCGCCGGCATCATCCTCATCTCCCTCCTCTCCCGGCTCGGCCGCGCCTTCGAGCTGCGCGTCACCCACGTCGAACTCGACGACATGGCCGAGCGCTTCATCCGCGACATCGCCAGCCGAACCCCGCGGTTCATCGCCAACGAGCCGGACAACCGCGACGCGGAAGAGTACCGGGCGAAGAAGGACCAGATCCGCGCCGACAACGACCTGCCCGGCACCGAGGACTTCGTCTTCATCGAGGTGAAGATCACCGACCCGTCCGAGTTCGAGGCCGGCCTCACCGTCCGCGGCGAGGTCATGCACAACCGCTACCGCGTGCTCACCGTCGAGTCCTCCTCCGTCCCCAACGCCCTCGCGGCCCTCCTGCTCCACGCCCGGGACATGACCGGCGTCCGCCCGCACGTCTACTTCGAGTGGACCGAGGGCAACCCGTTCGCCAACTTCCTGCGATTCTTCCTCTTCGGTCAGGGCGAGATCGCCCCCGTCACCCGCGAGATCCTCCGCGAGGCCGAGTCCGACCGCGACCGCCGCCCCCGCGTCCACGTCGGCTGACCAGGCGGCCGCCCATTGGCCCTGGTGACGCGGCCCGTCCTGAACTCCCGTGGCGACGGGGGCCATATCCGGCGGCATGTCCGCGTCGGAGGCACGGCGGACACGATCAAGCCCGCTAACGATCCCGGAGCCGGAACCTCAGTCGGCAGATCACGGCGTCGGTGTCCCGGCGTACGGCGTGGGCGACGACGGCGCCGCGCTGGTTCTGGAGCAGTCGCTGCCACAGGCTCTCGGGTTCGGCCTCGGGAATCAGGACGGTGATACGGGTTCCTGGATCGGCGTCGCGCAGTGCGCGGACGTAGGCGCTGATGGGCCGGCCGAGCGAGCGGCGTTCGAACGGGAGCCGGACGAGCTGGACGCCCGGGTTCCACAGTGCCCAGTCACGCTCCAGGGCCTCGGTGGCCGCGAGGTCCTCGGGGTCCGGATGGCAGACGGTCACCGCGCGGACCTCGTCGCCGAGGGAGACCGCGGTGGTGAGGGCCTCGCTGGTGAGCCGGGTGAGCGAGGAGACGGGGACCAGGACCAGGGAGCGCTCACGATGCGGCGGCTCCGGGATCCTGCCCACGCCGAGGCGCTCGCCGATCCGCCCGTACGCGCGGTGGACGGTCTCGAAGGCGAGGACGAGCGCAGGCAGGGCGATCACGATCAGCCAGGCCCCGTCGTGGAACTTGGTGGCGGTGACGACGACCGCCGAGACACCGGTCAGAACGGCGCCGAGCCCGTTGAGGAGCGCTTTGCCCCACTGCCGGGTGGCCCGCCAGTGCAGGACCATGCCGGTCTGGGCGATCGTGAAGCCGACGAACACACCGATCGCGAAGAGCGGCACCAATGTGTTGGTGTCACCTCCGGAGAAGACCAGCAGCGCCGCCGACACCACCGCCAGCCACACCACGCCGTGCCGGTGCACCTGCCGGTCCGCCTTCAGGCCGAACACGTGCGGCGCGTAGTTGTCACGGGCCAGCAGCTTCAGTAGGACGGGCAGACCGCCGAAGGACGTGTTGGCCGAGAGCGCCAACAGCACCATGGTCGCGAACTGGACGACGTAGAAGGCCCCGTTGTGGCCGAGCGAGGCGTCGGTGAGCTGGGCGAGGACGGTGACGCCCTCCACCGGCTGGAGCCCGAAACGGGAGATCAGCACCGCAAGGCCGATCAGCATCACACCCAGCAGCCCGCCGAGCGCCACCTCCGCGCGCATCGCCCGGCGGGCGGCCGGTGCCCGGAAGGACGGCACCGCGTTGGCTATCGCCTCCACACCGGTCAGCGCGGAGCAGCCGGAGGCGAACGCCTTGAGGAGGAGCAGGGCGCCGACGGTGGTGGCGTTGTCGGCAAGGACGGAGGCGTGTCCGTCGGAGGCCGCGGTGGAGGCGGGAGCGTCGCGGAACAGGCCGACGGCGATCACGACGAGGATCGCTCCGACGAAGACGGCGGTGGGGACGATGAAGGCGCGGGCCGAGTCGACGATCCCGCGCAGGTTCACCGCCGTGATGAGCACCAGGACACCGAGGCAGATCACCAGCCGGTCGCCGTACAGGCCCGGGAAGGCGGACGTCAGCGCGGCCACGCCGGCGGTGACGGCCACGGCCACGTTCAGGACGTAGTCGAGGACCAGCGAACCGGCCGCAACCAGGCTCGTACGCCGCCCCAGGTGCGCCTTCGCCACGGCGTAGGAACCACCGCCGTCCGGGAACGCGGCGATGACCTGCCGGTACGAGAAGACCAGCACCGCGAGCAGCCCCGCGATGGCGAGCGTCACCGGCAGCGTGAACCCCAGCCCGTGCCCGCCGGCGGCCGCGAGGACCAGCACGATGGCCTCGGGCCCGTACGCCACCGACGCCATCGCGTCCAGGGACAGGGCCGCGAGCCCGGTGACAGCGGTCAGCTTGTGGCGCGCGCCGGTATCGGGCGGTTCCTCGGCGCCGGGTACGGCGCCCTTCTCAGCGGTCACGGTGATCATGCGGACGGACTCCTTCGGATCGGGCTCCGCTCAGCTTCCGCCCGCCTCCCGGCCCTGTCCGCCCTTCCTGGCGCGTTCTTGGCACCACCCCTCCTTCCCCTGACAACTCCTTGACGCCCGCCTCCACCCAGCACGGGGGCATCAGGGTGGTGTGAAGACTTCCCGGGCATCGGCAGTCCTGCCCGACCGCAGACCTACAGTGCGCCCCATGAGCCCACATGACGGACGCCTGCCCTCCGACCACCGCGTGCGCCGCCTCTCCCGCACGCTCTTCGTCGGCGCATCCCTCACGAGCGCCGTCGGGCTGGCCCTCGACAGCATGTGGCTGCTCGCCGTCGGCGCGTGGCAACTCATCGCAGCCGTCATCCTGGAACTGGTCTACCGCCCGTGACCACCAACATCACGGGGCTTCTTGGGGCGTCGGAAAAGCGTCGACGACAAGCCCGCGGGCCGGGCAGGAGCACTCCGGCCAACGCCTTGCGCTCACCCTCCCGGCGCTTCGGCGCTGCCCTACAGACGGTGACTCAGCATGCCTTTGACGGCGCCTCCGACGGGTCGACCTCGCCGTGCCACCACAGCCCGCCGCAACGGCACTCCTTGGGGAGAATCTGGGGAGTATCGACGGGCCTGGGGAGCGCGTGGGGAGGATCGGCCGCGTAACGCAGCACGATCCCGAAAGACGCTGAAAGATCTATCCGCGCAGGTCAGGGGTGGGCACAGCCGCATCGATGCAGGTCAGCGCCACCAGGTAGACAACTTCATGACGTATGTCCCGTAGTCGTCGGCCTCGACGATCCCGGGGAGCGAGCCGCCCTCACGCAGGGGCGTGACGTAGCGGGTCGCGACTACCTCTGTGAGCACTTTCCCAGGCCACCCATCTCTTCCTTGGAAGGTGCATCGTAACCGGGGGTGATCACGGACGAGGGATACGCGGGCCGGGGCCGGCCTCAGCCCCTGCGGACCTCGCGCGGTGCGTGGCTGCAGTGGGAGTGGCCGGGGCGGGCCCGGACCCGCGGCGCGTGGCCCTCGTTCGTCCTGGAACCGGACCGATCCCGCGGATATGAGGGCGAATCGTCATCCAATTCGCCTTAGGTGAAGGGGATGTGTTGCGCATGTGTCTCGACGTGCGCCCGGTTCAGGGCCTGCTGGGGGCCACGGGCGGCCTTCTCCGCGATGTGCCCGGGTACGGGGCGGAGTTCGGCGCCCGGCACGGCCTTCGGCACTGCCTTCCGCGCGCCTCCCGGTGCGGAACCCGGGGCTCCTGTCGGCCCCTTGCCCGGTCCGTCGCCCTGGCCCGGGTACGCGGGAACGTGCCCGCGCCCCTGCTCGTGGCAGGGCGCGGTCTTCGGCGGCCCGCCCTTCGCCTCGGCCTCGGTCCTGCCCTTCGCCGCCTTCTCCGCCGCCCGTCCGTGACACGGGTCCCGTCCTTCGACGGCCGGAAGGGGCGCGGGCCGACCCGCCGAACTCGCGGGTGCGGGCGTCGCGTCGGACGGAGTCGTACCGCCGGAGGGCTTGACGGTCCCCCCGTCGTACGCGGGAACGGGCGTCGACGGTACGGAAGCGGGCTCGTCGTCGAAGCGACGGGGCAGGTCCACGGCGGCGATGGCCACCCCGCCGAGCGTCACGCTCGCGAGGAGCGCGGCGAGGGTCGTCCGCAGGGAGCGCCGGCGGATCCGCCGTACGCCACCGGGGGCCCAGTCGTCGCGGCGGCGCGTCGGCCGGGTCCCGTGCAGACCGGCGTCGCGCGCGGCACGGAAGGCGGCGAGCGCGGCCGCCTCACCCCCGAGGGCGCCGGGGGCACCGGAGGCGCTGGGCGCGCCGAGGCCCTCGGGGCCGACGACGGCCCCGGCGCCCGTGATGTCACCGGCCCCGCCCGGCCGTTCGGCCCGAACGGCCGGATCGGGTCGAACTCCCGGATCGGGCCGCGCGGTGCTCTCGCTCCGCAGCGCGGCCCGCAGGGCCTCCTCCAGACCGTCGTGTCCGCGCTCGTCGGACGTCATCGCGTCACCTCCCTCTTCCCCCGAGTTCCCGGGCCAGCCGCTTGAGTCCCCGGTGCGCGGCGGAACGTACCGCACCGGGGCGCTTGCCCAGAACCCGGGCGGCGGTCGGCCCGTCGAGGCCGACGACGACCCGGAGCAGCACGGCCTCGGCCTGCTCGGGCGGCAGGCCCATGACCAGCGCGACCGCCCGCTCGGTCGAGAGGACCTCCAACGCCTCCCCCGCCGTGTCGGCGGAGGAGGGCAGTTCGAGCGCGTCCTGTACGAGCAGGGCCGGGCGGGGCCGGGACCGCGCCCGGCGCAGATGGTCGAGGGCCCGGTGCCTGGCGATGGTCGCGGTCCAGCCCCGGAACCCCGCGGCGTCGCCCCGGAAGCGGCCGAGGTCGCGGGCTATCTCGAGCCACGCCTCGGAGGCGACGTCCTCGGCGTCCTCCCCGACGATGCCCCGGAGGTAGCCGAGCAGTCCCGGGTAGACGGCGCGGTAGGCGTACGCGAACGCCTCCTCGTCGCCCCGCTGGGCGCGCGCGACGGCCGAGGCGAGTTCCGCGTCGCGTGCGGTGGTGGGCGTGTGCCCCGTCCCCTCGTCCACGCGATCCTCTTCACAGCCCGTGCGTTCGTCGGCCTCCGGCCGCCGCCTTCGGACCGGAACACGGCCATCCTGTCAGACCGTCAGCATCGGCCCGCGACACGGCCGTCGGGCGCGCAGACCCGCCGCCTGCGGGTGTGCGGCGGACGCCGCCCGTGGAGGGTGAGGAAGTACGTCTGCAGGGACTCCCCCGGTCCGATCTCGAAGCGGTTCACCGTCCGGCCCAGCGGGTTCCACACCCGGCCGTCCGGCATGCGCGAGCCGACGGGGTGGGCGAAGACGGTACGGAGCAGGTGGTCCGGCGGAAGGTCCACCCAGACCGCCCCGGCCTCGCGGACCAGTACCTCGCCGACGTACGCCCCGATCGCCAGCAGCGGTCCCGCGACCTCCTCCCGGCCGGCGCCGCCGCGTCTCAGTCCGTCGACGAGCCGGTCGACGACGCGGAGACTGTCCGCGCTGTAGTCCAGCGGAAGCCGTGCCCTCGCGGTGGCGCGTTCCACGAACGCGGCCGCGTGACCCTCCATGTCGGCCGCGGACACCGTCAGGTTCTCGCACTCCATGCGTGATCACCCTTCCCCTTCGTAGCGGCGTCGTTCGCCGGATGATCAAGCGGATGCGGGGGCCGGGACATCACGGCGGGGACGCGTGACGCTGGTCACAGAGCCGGTCGCGGCCCCTCCTCCACCACCCCCTAGGGTGGGCGAGTGCCTTCGCGATCCCTTCTGACCAGCACTTCCCTCGCCGACGCGGCTCTCCTCACGCACACCGAGGGGGGCCGTGACTGGCCGCTCCTGGTGTGGGTGCCCGGGCCCGGCGTCCGCATGGTGTCGAGCGCGGTGCTCGGCGGGGGCATCGGTACGCGCGCGTGGGTCCTCAACGCCCAGGTCCCGCCCGGCTACGACCGCCTCGACCCGGTGGCCCATCTGCGCGAACTGGCCGCCGGAGCAGGGCTCGAAGGGGCGGGCGTGGGTCTGATGACGGCGGCCTCCGTCGCGGACCACCGTCACGCGGCGGACGGCGGGGTGCGGGCCGTGGTGACCGCGGGGATCGGGGTACGGGGCTGGGCGGCGGCGCCCGGGACCGGCGGTGTCGCGGTGCCTCGGCCCGGGACGATCAACATCATCGTGTCGCTGCCCGTGCCCCTCACCGACGCGGCCCTCGTCAACGCGGTCGCCACCGCCACCGAGGCGAAGGTGCAGGCCCTCGTCGAGCTGGGCGCCGACGCCTCCGGTACGCCCACGGACGCGGTGTGCGTGGCGGCGCCCACGGCCGCCCCCGGCAGCGCCGCCGAGCCCTTCGCCGGCCCCCGCTCGCTGTGGGGCGCCCGGCTCGCCCGCGCGGTCCACGCGGCGACCCGGGAGGCCTGCGCGGGGCTGCTCGCGGCCTGAGGCGGGCGCCGCCTCACCCGGCACGCGGTCGCCCGACCCTCAGAGCCGCTCACGGGCGGCCGCTCGACCCGCCGCCCCCGCCCGACTCCCCCGCGCCGCCTCAGCCGTGAGACAGCAGCGCCGCCGTGAGTTCGGCGGCGCGGCGGTGCCAGAGGTGGGCGCCGCGCAGCATCGCGTGGCCTCCCGTCGGCATCGGGATGCCCGCGGCGTCCGCGCCCGCCGCCCGCGCCCTGCGGACGAAGTCCCAGGAGGCGCGGGCCGAGGTGACGCGGTCGGCCTCGTCGTGGAGCAGATAGAGACGCCGGCCGCCGAGGTGGTCCACGGGCTCGTCGGTCGGGCACCAGGGCGCGAGGGCGACGACGCCCCGGACGGCGGGGGCGCCCGCGGCGCGGAGGGCGGCGCGACCGCCCATCGAGTGGCCGAGGAGGACGACGGGCACGGGCCCGGCCAGTTCGCGCAGCCGCAGGAGCGCGGCCTCGGCGTCCCGGGCGGCGTCGGCTCTCGCGCCGTTCCAGCCCCGGTGGCGGTAGCGGACCTCGGCGATCAGCACGTCCCGGCCCCGGACCGCGCGGGAGACGGCGGCGGCGAAGGGCCGCATGCGCAGCGCGGGGAGGTTGACGGCGGGCGGCGGCTCGGGGCCGTCGGCGCGGCCGCCGTGCAGCAGCAGGACGGCGGCGGCCGGCGCGGCGGCTCCGGCGGGCGCGCTGCGGACGAGGAACGCGTCGGGGTCGGCACGACGGGTGCGGCACAGCGTCATCGGGCGCCCGTCCCGCTCCGGCACCGCCGGGGTGGTCGTGGGCGGGGGCACCCGCTCGGGTGGGCCGCGTGTCCGGGCCGCTGCGCCATGGAGGCCTCCAGGAGTCGCTTGCCGCTCCCCCGGTCGAGCGGTCGGCTCACGCGTGGGGGGAGGCGGCCGTGAGGCCCGCAGTCTGCCAGGTCCGGGTGACGGTGCGGTACGGGCCCCGCCCGCCGGGGAGTTCGCGCCGCGGACGCGCCGGTCGCGGTGCTCGGCGCGGACCCGGCGGTCACGGCGCTCACGGCGTTCCGGGTGTCCCCGTGGGTGCCGCCGGGGCCGGGCAGGCGACCGTGCCCGGACGTACCGAGAGGCTGAGCTTCGGGGTGGTGAGGAGGCCGGGGATCTGGAAGTCCTGGGCGGTTCCGACGATCCGGTCGAACTTGGCGTACCGCGCCTGGATGCCGAAGCGGTGCTGCGGACTGTTCAGCGGGTTGGTGACGTACGCCCCGGTGGTGTCCTTGACGGTCTTCACGTCGGCGCCGTTGGTGTTGAGGTCGACGACCCCGTCCATGTCGAGGACGCCGGTGGCGTTCTTGAGGTCGAGGACGGTGTTCTTCGTCCGGATCTCCCAGGAGCCCGGGTTGTCGTCGCCGAGGGTGAGGAGCAGCGTGTACGTGGCTCCCGCGATCTGCTGCCGCTGGCTGAGGCACAGTCCGTTGATCATGCCGTCCGCGAACCCCATGCGGAGCACCCGTACCGTGCCGGTGGAGCCGTCGGGCCGTACGACCGTCTGGTCGACGACGGCGGCGCCGTACTGGGTCCCGTACAGGCTGCTGGTGGTGAAGTCGACGGGCCGGTCCTGGATCCGGAGGCCGACGGCGAGGGCGCCGCTCGCCATCGCGGAGCCGAGCCCGCCGGCCGCCAGGAGGGCGGGGAGGGCGACGAGGAGGGAGCGGCGCCAGTGGGTGCGTCCCTCCGGGGGACGGCGGTCGGGGCTCATGGCGTGGTCACCGTGATGGTTCCGGGGAGGTGGACGGGGTTGTCGGTGGAGTCGAGGGCCGCGTGGTCGTCGACCGTTCGGATCGCGTAGATGTCGCCGGCGAAGTCCTCGGCTCCGGCGGTGAGCGGGATGAGGGAGCCGAAGAAGTCCAGCAGGCCCTGTACGCCGCAGATCTTGACGAGCACGCGGACGCAGACGTTGGAGATGCTGCCCCACATCGTGGTCGTCTCGGCCCTGCCGGCGCTGTCGTACCCGCCGAGCGAACCCTCGTCGGGGACGTCGATGGTGACGGTGTGTCCGTTCGCCCGCTGGGTCACGTTCATGTGCGAGCGGATCTTGAGCTTGGTGAAGGTGTACTGGGTGGTCACCCGTGTGGTGCCGTCGGAAAGCCGTATGGTGACGTTCTTCTGGACGCTCATGGAGACGGCGACCATGCTCGCGATGGTGACGTGCAGCGGGTCCGGGGAGGGCAGGAAGGGCGCGCCCAGCGGTGTCGGCGCCTCGGCCGCCCTGCCGGAGGCGCTGCTCGGCTGCCCCGACCAGACGGCCGTGCCGACCGCGAGGACGAGGGCGGTGGCCACGGCGACCGCCTTGTGCCGGGCCCCGCGCACCGGGACGGCCGTACGGGGGTGCCGGGCGTTCCGGGTCCGGACCGCCGTACGAGGGCGCCGGCCGGCGGCGTTCCGGAGCCGGGCCGCCGTCCCCCGCGGCCGTGTCGCCGCGCTCATACCTCCACCTCGACCGTCGCCGGGCGGCCCCGCGGCCGTCTGGCGCCCCAGCCCACCATCATGGAGCCGCCGAGGATGCCGAGCGCCATGCCGAGGAGGAAGCCGCCGAGGTTGGAGACGACGAGCGAGACGACGGCGAGGACGACGCCGATGAGCCCGAAGGTGTAGCGCTGGGCGGGGAGCGCGAGCGGGATGAGGCCGCAGAGGATCATGCCGCCGCCCACGAGATATCCGGCCACTCCCCCGAATCCGGTGCTCACGATCAGCTGGAGCGAGCTGAGCGAGAACTTCAGGACGGTCCACCCTCCGGCGACGAGCCACACCCCGCCCCAGAACGGCCGCGTGCGCCGGAACGCCCGGAACCACACGTACCCGGTCCTCAGCCGGCTCAGCACGTGGTGGCCTGTCCGGGCACGACCCTGATCTTCAGGTCGGGCAGGACCAGCGCTCCGGCCATCTCGGCGTCGTAGGCGGTGGCATTGAGTCCGTGCAGCCGGATGGAGCTGCCGCCCTCGCCGCCGGCCGAGCCGAGTCCGAACCCGCCGGGCAGCGCGCCGGTGAGGGGCTTTCCGGCCACGGTGACCTGGTCGGCGGACTGGCCGAGCACCGCGTTCTGGAGCGTGGTGGGTCCGTACGCCTGGAGTTCGGTGGCCTGGATGTAGAGGTTCGACGCGTCGATGTCGGTGGTGAAGTCCGTCGGCGGGGCCGCCGTCACCTTCTGGCCGCCGGTCAGGAGCAGCGAGTACGGCACTCCGGCGATCGTCTGGTGGACGATCCCGCACAGTCCGGCGAGTCCGGCACTCGCGAACCCGACGCGCGCCATGGCCGTGTCGGTGCTCGTGGTGCCGTCCGGGCGGCCCACGGAGGGCGTGTTGACGATGGCGCCGAAGCCCGTGCCCTCGACGCCGTTGGACGTCAGGGTGAACGGCTGTCCGGCGACGCTGAAGTTGGCGGCCAGGGCGCCCTGCGCGAGCGCGGTGCCGAGGGCCCCGACGGCGAGGACCGAGGGGACGAAGGCGAAGGCGCCGCGCCCCCAACGGGTGCCGCGCCGGGTGCCGTCGGCCGCCTCGGCGAGCATCCGGGAGTTCCAGTCGGCGGCGGCCCGGGCGCCCGTGCTCCGCATCCGGGCGAGGGACGGGCCGAGGCGCCGGATCCGGGAAGGGTTCGTGGTCATACGGTTCCACTCCCCAGGGAGGCGGCGGGAGCGGCGGTCCCGGTGGCGGGCCGGGTGCGGCGCAGGAGGCCGCCGCGCCGCTTGCCGGGCTTCTCGGGCAGCCAGGCGAAGGCCATGGACCCTCCGAGGACGGAGAGGATCATCCCCACGAAGAGGCCGCCGAGGTTCGACAGCGGGAACGAGGCGACGCCCGCGATCACCGCGATGACCCCTGCGGTGTGCCGCTGGCTCGGCATCAGCAGGACGAGCAGGGCCATCGCCATCAGGACGACACCGCCGGCCATGCCCGCGATCCCTCCCACGCCCACCTGGAGGATCTTGCCGAGGGGGGCCATCGGCAGGAAGAAGATGACGAAACCGCCGAGCCCGGTCCAGACGGCGGCCCAGAACGGCCGGGTGCGCCGCCACTGCCGGAAGGCGGCGCGCGCGCCTCGCGGACGCCCGGGAGGGCCGGCGACCGGCGCGGCCGGGTCGGTGGGCTCGGAGGAAGCGGCCGGGGCGGCCCCGGGCGCGGGCTCGGGTGTCGGCTCGGGCGGCGGATCGGTGGTCATGGAGGCCTCGCAGCTGAGGTCGGTCGGGGAGGGAGCCGGGGCCCCGCGCCCATCCCAAGGCGCGGGGCCCCGGCCCGTGGTGGGGCCGGTGGCGCGTTTCGAGCGGTGGTGCCTGTCGCGCGGTGCTCCGTTTCGGGCGGTCGCGCGCGTGCGATGGGGGCTGCTCAGCAGCCCTTGTCGCCGTGGGCCATGCCGATGGTGAGGTCCGGCAGGGTGATGGCGCCGGAGATCGTGGCGCCGTTGGCGTCGGCGTTGAGGTTCGCGATGTCGGTACGGCCGCCGGTGGCGTCCAGGCCGAACTGGCCCGGGGTGCCGTCGTTGATGCCGGTGCCCTTGATCCCGGCGCCGTCGGCGGCGGCGCCGATGACGTTCGGGGTGGTGTCGCTCGCGTTGAGCGTGGCCGTGGCGGCCTTGAGCGACTGGGCGTCCAGGACGAGCTTGTTGGCCTGGAGTCCGGCACCGGCGACCAGCTGGTCGCTGGTGAGCGGGGTGGCGGCCGCGGGCGAGGAGATGTTGAGCGACCAGGTGCCGAGGCTGCCGATCACCGGGAGGTTGACGGACTGGACGGCGTGGACGCAGATGCCGTCCAGGCCGGCCTTGGCGATGCCGACCTCGGCGGCGCCCTTGGCCCCGCCCGCGTCGATGGTGTGCATGACGGCGCCGATGCCCTGCGGCGCGGCCACCGTCTTCGAGCTGAGGGTGAACGGCACGCTGGTCAGCGAGAGGTTGGCGGCGAGCGCCCCCTGCACCATGGCCGTGGCCATGGCCGCGACGGCCAGCGTGGCGGGTACGGCGAGGAACGCCGATCTGCGCCAGCGGGTCACGCCTCTGGTCTCGTGCTGCATGTGATCTCCAACCGTCGACCCGCGCGGACCGCGCGGGTGGGGAGGTGTGCACAGCCGTGCGTCCCGCGGCCGGATGGTCGGAGACGGATGACACTTTGCGGCTGCCTGTACGAGAATTGGACACTCTCACCTGAAGTGTCAACACTTTGAGCAATCCCGGGAGGAATTCCCGCTGGACTAGGCTTGGCCGATGCCACGGTTCAGGGAGACGGTCCGGACACTGCTGCGCGAGCGCCTGCTCGACGCCGCGTACGAGGCGGTCGCGGACCGCGGCTTCGACAAGCTGCGGATGGCGCACCTGGCAGGAGCGGTCGGCGTCAGCCGGCAGACGCTGTACTCGGAGTTCCCCTCCAAGGAGGCCGTCGGCGAGGCCCTGTTCCAGCGCGAGCTGGAGCGCTGCCTCGTCGGCATCCAGCAGGGCCTGGACGCGCACCGGGACGACCTGGCGGCGGCCGTCGAGGCCGCCGTCGGCTTCACGCTCACGCTGGCGGGCCGGAACCCGCTGATCAGGGCCATGCTGACGAGCACCGGCGAGGACGGTCTCCTCTCCTACCTCACGACCCGGTCGGCGGCGGCCTTCGACCTGGCGACGGCGATGGCCGACGCGTATGTGGCGGAGGCCTGGCCGACCGTCGATCCGGTGGCGCGCGAGCTGGCGGTCGACGCGGCCGTACGGCTGACGGCGAGCCACATCGTCCAGGCCTCCGCGTCGCCCGAGGAATCGGCCCGGCGCATCACGGACACCGCGGTCCGGATCGCACTGAGCACGGGACACGAGCAGCTCCCGTAGGGCCGCCCGCACAGGGGCACCGCCCCCGCTGTCGTTACGGCCCCGGCCCCCGGTACTCCTCCAGGACCGGCCGGTTGCCGAGCTCCCGCGCCGAGGAGACGGGGAAGGCCCGCACGCCGACCCGGCCCTCGACGCGCGCGATCTCGCCCCAGCCGTACGCCCGTGAGTCGTCCGACAGATCGGGGTTGTCCCCCAGATAGAAGAACGCCCCCTCGGGTACGGTCCGCAGCGCGGGCCGGGCCGTCCGGGTGCCCTCCGGGCCGCAGCAGGCCCCCGTGCGCCGCGACTGCGCCGCCCACTGGGGCGCCACCACCCGGAACACGGGCCCCCGGCCGCCCTCCTGAAGGAGGACCTCGAAGGGCTCCCGCGGCGTGGAGACGATCGCGACCCGGTCGCCGGGCAGTCCGATCACCCGCTTCACCAGCAGGCTGTCCTTCCCGGTGGCCCGCAGCAGCACGACGTCGAAGCGGTGCGCCTCGCCCGCCGATCCCGGGGCGACGAGGATCCGGTCGCCCTGGTGGAGGGTGGGCGCCATGCTGGTGCCGTCCACCCGGACGGCGAGGGCGGTCACGGCCACACCGGCGACGAGGCCGAGCAGGACGACGGCCCCGAGGACGGCGCCGGCCGCACGGCGCGCGTTCATCGGCGCCGCAGGGGGTCCGGGGCCCGTCGCGCGGCACCGGACCGGTCTTTTTCGGTCATGGCGGGACGGTAGGACGAGTGGCGGGCGGGCGCTGTGACCGTACCGCTCAGGGTTGTTGACCGTGCCCGTGGCGACCGCTCCCGGGACCGTCGGCCGGGCCGGCCGGATCCGCCGCTCCTCGGGGACGTCCCTGGTACGCCCGGGGTGTCTCGCCCGTCCAGCGCCGGAACGCCCGGTGGAACGCGCTGGGTTCGGAGAACCCGAGCCGGCGCGAGAGCCACTCGATCGACACCCGGCCCGCACGGAGTTCGGCGATGGCGTGATCCCGCCGTACCTGGTCGCGCAGTCGCTGGTACGTCGTCCCCTCGGCGGCCAGTTGCCGGCGCAGGGTCTGCGGGCTGACGGACAGCCGGGCGGCGAGCTGTTCGGGCGTCGGCACGGGGCCGTCGGGCAGGGCCCGCCCCATCAGATGGCGGACGCGGCCGGTCACCGTACTGCCGTAGTCGGCGCACACCAGGACGTCGACAGGAGCGCGGCGGAGGAAGACCTTGAGCGCCGCCGCGTCCCGCAGGACGGGTTCGTCGAGGTCCGCCCGGTCGAAGACGGCCGCCGTGCGGGGAGCGCCGAAGACACAGGGCGCCCCGAACAGCGGGGCGTACTCGTGGGCGTGCCGGGGCTCGGGGTGGACGAACTCGACCCGGCGCAGGCCGATCCGGCGCCGGACGAGCCAGCCCGCGAAGCGGTGCGCGACGAGGACGGTGGACTCGGCGCCGAAGTGGAGGGGGTCGTCGTACCCGGAGAGGTCGAACTCGATCACGGCCTCGTCGAGCCCGCCGACGCCGCCCGCGCTTCCCCCGCCCGCGCCGGGCCCTCCGGAGCCGGCCCCCACCGCGCCGGCCCCGCCCGCGCCGCTCCGCCCCGCGCCGGGCTCGACCAGCCGGAAGCGCGGCCCCGCGGGGAAGAGGGAGTAGAAGGTCTGGGCGCGCCGGACCGCCTCGCGCAGATCGCGGCTGCCGTGGACCACGGCATGGGCCATCATCGCGAAGGTCCCGACCTTGCTGGGCGCACCGCCGAAGCCGATCAACTCGTCGTCCAGGGTGGCCCACAGCATCCTGACGAGCTGTCCGAACTGCTCCGCCGGAACCCTGCCCCGGGGCTCCCGCACGAGCGCGGCGGGCAGTCCGGCGCGGGCGAGGAGCGGCCCCGCCGCGACGCCGCGCCGCTCGGCGCCGAGCAGTACGGCGCGTACGTGGTGGCTGCTGACCGATCGTGTCGGCACCCGAGTCGTCTCCGCCGGCATCCGCGTCGCCCCCGTTCCGGCCGCGTCCAGCCCCGTTTCCTCCCCCGAGGCTGGACACTTCCATCGAAGGATGTCCAGGTTCCGACACTCTACTCAGAACTGTAAGGCTCTCGAAGCGCGCATCCTGTGAACGGGACACAGCTCACAGCCGTACCGTCAGGTGCCGACACACAGCGCATCGAGGGAAGAGGGGCAGTACATGAGCGGAGCGGCACGCCGGACGGTGGTCGCGGCGGCGGGAGGCGCGGGCCTGGCAGCGGCGCTCACCGCGTGCGGGGCCGGCGGCACCGACGACAAGGACGCGGCGCAGCAGGGCGGCACGCTCGCGCGCACCGGGGACATCCCGGTGGGCGGCGGCAAGGTCCTCGCCGACAAGGGCCTGGTGATCACCCAGCCGAAGGCGGGCGAGTTCAAGGCCTTCTCCTCGAAGTGCACGCATCAGGGCTGCGCCGTGAGCGGCGTCAAGGACGGCGTCATCGTCTGCCCGTGCCACCAGAGCCACTTCGACATGTCGGACGGCAGCGTGAAGGCCGGCCCGGCGACCGCACCGCTGCCGCCGGAGCCGATCCAGGTGGTGGGCGAGGAGATCAGCCTCGGGTGACCGAGCCCCCGGCGCTCCCCGCACCTCCGGCTCCTCCGGCACTCCCCGTACCTCCGGCGCCCCCCGTACCCCCGGCGCGCCGGGGCGCCTTCCAGCAGGCGAGGACCTCGTCCGTCGTGGTGATCGTGGCGACGAGCGCGAGGGTGTGACGGATCATCGCGGGGGTGTAGTCGGCCGGCACCCCCGCGATGGCGTCCGCGGGCACGACGACCGTGTAGCCCAGGTTCACCGCGTCGAAGACGGCGTTGGGCACGGCCACGTTGGCCGAGACACCGGTGACGATCAGGGTCCGGCAGCCCAGGTTGCGGAGCAGCGCGTCGACGTCGGTCCCGGCGAGCGGCGAGAGCCCGTGCAGACGCCGGACGACGAGGTCCTCGTCCGCGACCTGGATCGGTTCGGCGATCCGTACCGCCGTGCTGCCGCTGTGCTGCTGCACGGGGAGCCGGGCGGCGGCCCGGAACAGCCGGGCGTTGCTGTTGGCACCGCGCCCGTCGGGGCGCCGTTCCGCGACGGCGTGGATCACCTGGACGTCGGCCTCGTGCGCCGCTGCCACCAGCCGTGCGACGTTCCCCAGGGCTCCCGACGCGCGGGCGACGGCGGCCAGTTCGGGCAGCGCGCTGTCCGGTCCGACGACTCCCTGCTGGCATTCGACGGTGAGCAGCGCGACTCCGCCGTCCGGCCGTATCCACTCCCCGAGCCGTTCTCTCGCACTCTGTCCCATGGCTCTCCCCTTGCACGCGCGCGGATGGCCCCCCATGCTTTCTGACGTCTCATCAGAAATCCAGAAGGGTGCGGACGATGACCGTCGCACAGCGCCGTGGACGCCGGATCATGATGACCCCGGCCGAGCTCGACTCCTTCCTCGCCGAACAGCGCACCTGCCGGGTCGCGACCGTCTCCGCCGACGGCCGCCCGCATGTGAGCGCGTTGTGGTTCGCCTGGGACGGCTCCTCCCTGTGGCTGTACTCCCTGACCCGCAGCCGCCGTTGGGCGGAGCTGCGCGCCGACCCGAGGATCGCCGTCGTGGTGGACGACGGCGAGGAGTACGGCGAGCTGCGCGGGGCGGAGCTCTCGGGCGCGGTCGACTTCGTCGGCGAGGCACCCCGTACGGGCGAGCCGTGTCCCGAACTCGACGTGGTCGAGCGGCTCTTCGCCGCCAAGAACTTCGGCCTCGACGCGATGCCGCACGACGGCCGGCACGCCTGGATGCGCCTCACGCCGGACGCGGTCGCGTCCTGGGACTTCCGCAAGCTGGGGTGACCGCGGCGGGCGGAGCCCACCGGACCCCGGGCGCACCAGCCCCCCGGACTCCCGATCCTCGCGCCCCTCAGCTCGCCAGTGGCTCCGCCGCCGCCCGCAGCGCCCCGACGACGGCCCGTACGGAGGGGCGGCGCCCGGCGTCGGCGCGCCAGGTGGCGTAGATGTGGCGCCGCACCTGCTGTCGTACGGGCACGAACACCACACCCTCCGGCACCGGCCGGCCGAGCCGGGGCGTCACGCAGACGCCGAGTCCGGCGGCGACGAGCGCCAGCTGGGTGTGGTGCTCGCCCGCCAGGTGCCCGATGCGCGGCTCGATGCCCTGGGAGCGCAGGGTGAACATCAGCCAGTCGTGGCAGAACTCGCCCTCGGGCCAGGACACCCACTCCTCGTCGGCGAAGTCCACCAGGTCCACCGCGTCCCGCCCCGCGAGCCGGTGCCCGGCGGGCAGGGCGACATCGGCGGAGTCGTCGAGGAGGTGGGCGCGCTCCAGGCCGCCCGGCACCGGCGCGCGCTTGTTGCTCCAGTCCAGGACGACCGCGAGGTCCGCGTCGCCGCGCAGCACCGCCCGCACGCCCTGCTCCGGCTCCAGTTCCGTCGTACGGACCCGGAGATCGGGGTGTCCCGCGCGGAGGGCGGCGAGCGCGGCCGGGAAGAGCCCCCGGGCCGCCGTCGGGAAGGCCGCGGCCCGCACCTCGCCCACCACCTGGCCGCGCTGGGCCTCGATGTCGGCCTGGGCCAGCTGGACCTGGGAGAGGATGCGGGCGGCGTGCTCGGCGAGCAGCAGTCCCGCGTCCGTGAGCCGGACGCCCCGCCCGTTCTTGGCGAGCAGCTGCTGCCCCACCTCGCGCTCCAGCTTGGACAGCTGCTGGGAGACGGCCGAGGTGGTGACGTGCAGCCCGTCGGCCGCTCCGCTGACCGAACCGTGCCGGGCGAAGGCGTCGAGGGTGCGCAGGCGCTCCAGATTCAACATGTAAGCGATGCTAAGGGAAGGGGTCGAGGAATTCTCGCTTGTTCTAAGACGTCGTGGCCGTCACCCTGAGTGTCATGAGCCCCGCAGCCCCACCCCTCCCGTCCCCCGCCCGCGCCTCCCGCCTGCTCGACTGGCGCGTCCGGTTCGGCGTCCTGGCCCTCATCTGGGGCTTCAGCTTCCTCTTCATCAAGGTCGGCACGGAGGGCTTCGCGCCGTTCCAGGTCACCTTCGGACGGCTTCTCTTCGGTACGGCGGTGCTGGCCGTGGCGCTGGCCGTGAAGCGCGACCGGCTGCCGCGCGGCGCGCGCGTCTGGGGTCACCTGACGGTCGCGGCCTTCCTCCTCAACGCCCTGCCGTTCTCCCTCTTCGCGTACGCGGAGCTGACGATCCCCTCGACCCTCGCGGGCATCTGCAACGCGACGACCCCCCTCTGGGGCATGCTGCTCTCCCTCGTCGCCCTCTCCGAGGACCGTCCGACCCGGGTCCGCGCGGCCGGGCTCGGCATCGGCTTCATGGGCGTGCTCACCGTCCTCGGCGCGTGGCAGGGCTTCTCCGGGCTCGACGTGACGGGTACGGCCCTGGCGCTGCTCGCCTCGTTCAGTTACGCGGTCGGCTGGATCTACGTCCGCAGGACCCTGAGCGGCGCCGGGGTCTCGAACCTCTCGCTGGCCACGTCGCAGGTGGGACTCGCGACGCTGCAACTGGCCTTGGTCACACCGCTGTTCACCTCGGTCCCGCGCTCGGTGGAGCTGCTGCCGCTGCTCGCCGTGATCGCACTCGGCGCGCTCGGCACCGGCTACGCGATGCTGCTCCAGTACGGGGTGGTCGCGGAGGTCGGCCCGACGACGGCCTCCATGGTCACGTACTTCATCCCGGTGATCGCCACGGCTGCGGGCGTCGCGCTCCTGGACGAGGGCCTGACCTGGAACACCCCGGTCGGGGCCGTCGTGGTCCTGGCGGGCGCGGCCCTCACCCAGACCCGCACCTCCCGGCGCACTTCCGGGACCACGGCCCCGGAGACCCCGCCCGCAGTCGCCCCCCGGACCCCGGTCGCCGCCACCTCCCAGGCCCGGACGGCCGCCACGTCGCAGGATCCGGCGCTCCGGGAGCGTGGGGCCGCCTCCCTCTGACGGCGGCGCACACCGCTACCCGTAACTTCGCGCCGCCACCGGCCCGGTGGCGCGGGCCACCGCCTCCGCCAGGGGTTCGATGTCCGCGGCGGCGAGGCCGGAGACGGTGAGCCGGACGGCCGGCCCGGTGTCCATCCGGAACCGGGCGCCCGGGGCCACCGCCCACCCGGTGGCGAGCAGCCCCGTCACCGCGCCGGTCTCGTCGGAGACCGGCACCCACACGTTCATGCCGCCCCGGCCGTGCGCCTCGACGCCCCGCCGGGCCAGCGCCCGTACGAGTCCGTCGCGGCGCTTCCCGTACGCGCGGGCGACGGCGGCGGCGTCCACGGCGTCCGTGGTCCAGAGCTGGGCGACCACCCCCTGGAGGAGGCGGCTGACCCAGCCGGGGCCGAGCCGCTGCCGCCCGAGCACCCGGTCGACGGTCTCGGCGTCGCCGGTGAAGGCGGCGATCCGCAGATCGGGCCCGTAGGCCTTGGCGACGGAGCGGATCAGGACCCAGTGGTCGGTGCCGCCGGCCAGTGGGTGCAGCGACTGCGCGACGATGCCGTGCCCGTGGTCGTCCTCGATGAGCAGCACCCCGGGATGCGCGGAAAGGACCCGCCGCAGCTCCCGCGCCCGGCTCTCGGTCACACAGGCCCCGGTCGGGTTCTGCGCCCGGTCGGTCACGATGACCGCCCGGGCCCCGTCCTTGCGGATCGCCCGCTCGATCTCCTCCGGCAGCGGTCCCTCGTCGTCGACGGCGACGGGCACGGGGCGCAGCCCGAGCGCGGGCACGAGGTCGAGGAGGCTGCCCCAGCCCGGGTCCTCGACGGCGACGGCGTCACCGGGCCTGAGGTGGACGGCGAGCACCCGCTCGACGGCGTCGAGGGAGCCCGAGGTGACGCCGACGGGCCCGGCGGGCACTCCGTCCGCGTCGAAGGCGGCGCGCGCCAGGCGCCCGAACTCCTCGTCGACGGGGGCCTCCCCGTACATGCCGGGCCGCTCGGCGTACCTCCGCGCGACCTCGGCGAAGGCCTCCCCGAGCGGGGGCAGCAGGGCGGGGTCGGGGCTGCCGTTGCTCACGTCCCTGACCCCGGCGGGGGCCGCGACGCGGATCGAGCCGCGTGCGGTGGTGGCGGGGCGGGGGCGCACCCGGCTGCCGCGCCGCCCGTCGGTCTCGATGACCCCGCGTTCGCGCAGGGTGCGATAGGCAGCGGCCACGGTATTCGGGTTCACCCCGAGGGTTGCGGCCAACTCCCGCATGGGCGGCAGCAGTTGGTCGGGCTGCAAGGCCCCGGAGCCCACCCCCCGCTCCACGCTCGCGGCGATGTCCGATGCGCGACGACCTTCGATCCGATATTCTCCTAGCACAAACCTAAGTATGCACTAGTGCAATGGAGTACGCAATGAGCGCCGCCGCCGACACGTACGCGCCGACCGACCGGACCGTCCCCACCCGCGCCCGCCAGCGCGCTTCGTACGACAAGGCACTCGTCCACTCGATACTCGACGAGGCCTACGTCTGCCACCTCGGGTTCGTCCGCGACGGCGCGCCCGTCGTCCTGCCGACGCTCTTCGGCCGCGTCGGGAACCGGCTCTACGTGCACGGCTCCACCGGCTCGCGCCCGCTGCGCGCCGCCGGCGACGGCGTGGCCTCGCCCGGCCTGCCCGTCTGCCTGACCGTGACCCACGTCGACGGCCTCGTCCTCGCCCGCTCCGCCTTCCACCACTCCCTCAACTACCGCTCCGTCGTGGTGCACGGCACGGCCCACCAGGTCACCGACCCCGAGGAACTGCGCATCGCCCTCGACGCGCTCGTCGACCACGTCGTCCCCGGCCGCTCCGCCGACTCGCGCCCCGCGAACGCGAAGGAGCTCGCCGCCACGGCCGTGATCCGGCTCGACCTGGACGAGGTCTCGGCGAAGGTCCGCGACGGCGGCCCCAACGACGACGCCGAGGACCTCGGACTGCCCCACTGGTCGGGCGTCGTCCCGGTCCGCGGCGGCTACGGCACCCCGGTCCCGGCCGACGACCTCGACCCGGCCGTGCCCCTGCCCGGCTACCTCGCGGCGCTCTGAGACGCACGGCCGCACCGAAGGACGACCGACGACGGAGGGAAGGACCGACGATGCTGATCCACCCCTGGGACGCCGCCCACGACGACGGCGAGTGGCGCGACTGGCTCTCCCGGCACGACTTCGGGCAGCTCGCCGTCAACGGCCTGCCCGGAGAGCCGCCATGGGTCCAGCCGACGCACTTCCGGTACGAGCCCGAGCCCGGCCCGTACGGCCGCGCCCTGGCCCATCTGGCCCGGCCCAACCCGCTCTGGCGCGCCCTTGAGGCGAACCCGACGGTGCTGCTCAGCGTGGTCGACGACCACGTCTTCGTACCGGGCCCGTGGACGGCGCCCGAAGGCACCCCGTCCACGCACGGCACCCCCACCTCGTACTACGCCGCCGTCCAGCTGCGCTGCACCGCGCACGTGGTCGACGACCCGGCGGAAAAGGCGGAACTCCTCGACCGCCAGGTCGCCCACTTCCAGCCGGAGGGGGGCACCGCCCCCGTGCTCCCGGGCGAGGCCCCGTTCGGCCGCCTCCTGTCGGGGATCAGGGTGCTGCGCCTCGAAGTGACCGAGGTGCGGGCCAAGTTCAAGTACGCGGGCAACAAACCGCAGGAGGTCCAGGACCGCGTCATGGACCGCCTGGCCGAGCGGGCGGGCCCCGGCGATCTGGCCGCACGGGCCCACCAGCTGCGCCGCCGCGCCGGGGACTGACACCCGCGGCGGGGACGGCCCCGCTGAGAGCGAGGGCCGGCACCGAGCCGCGAAGGCCCGGACCCGAGGGCGTCCCTCGACCCCCTACACCGCCACGACCTCCTCCTGCCTGCGCACCGCCGCCGCCGCGCGCGCCTCCGCGAACGCGAGGCCCGTGACGGCGGCGAGCAGCAGCAGCGTGCCCAGCACGATCGCGGTGGTGAGCCGCTCGCCCAGCAGCGACACGGCGATCACCGCCGCGCTCACCGGCTCCAGGAGCATGATCACGGAGACGGTGGCGGCCCGGACGACCGCGGCACCGGCGAAGTACAGCGCGTACGCGAGCGCCGTCGGCACGGCGGCCACGTACACGAGGAGCAGCAGGACGCTCACCGGCTCCTCGGTCGCCGGGACGATTCCCTCGGCGAGCGCGGCGGGCAGCAGCCCGACCGCGCCGATCGCGAAGGCCCAGGTGGTGGTGGACAGGGCGTCCGTACGGCCGCCGTCCCTGCCGAGCCGGCGGGTGAGGAGGGTGATCGCCGCGTATCCGGCCGCCGAGACGACCGCGAGCACGACGCCCAGCGGACGGACCTCCGCCGCGCCGCCTCCCAGGACCAGGACGACGAGCCCGGCGAGCGCTCCGGTGACGGCGGCGACACCGCCGCGGCCGAGGCGTTCGCCCATGGTGAGCCGGGCGCCGACCGCGATGAGGACGGGGCCCGCACCGAGGGTGACGACGGTGCCGACCGCGAGGCCGGTGGCCTGGACGGCCGCGAAGTAGGCGCTCTGGAAGACGGTCAGTCCGATCCCCGTACCGAGGATGCGGGCGGTCCGGCGGCGTCGCGATTCCCCCGCGGTACGGGCGACCGCGCGCCGGGGCCGCAGGGCGAGCGCGCCGAGCAGCAGGGCGAGCCCGCCGACGCAGCGCCAGAAGGAGAGGGCGAGGGGGCCCATGTCGCTGATCCGGAAGATCAGCGAGGCGGCGGCACCGGCGGTGCCCCAGGCGACTCCGGCGACGATCAGATAGAGCAGGCTCCGCCCGACGGACAGGGCGGATTCCGAAGAGTTCGACACGTGACTTCTCCGTGGAAGACAGGAGGGAAAGGTGGTCGCTCGGCTCCGCGCGCGGGCAGCGACGAACCGCTCGGGGGCGAGGAACCGCCCGGCCGAGCCCGGTCTTCGTCGAGGAGGTCTCCGCGCGCGCTAGGCGGCGGGAGGCGGAAGCACGGTCGAATGCATGGGCGGCACCCTACAGGGCCCGGGGCGCGGTTCGCCCGGCGTCCAGGTCTTCCGGAGCGCTGTCCGCCTCGTCCGGGCGAGAACCCGCCCCGGGGCCGCCCCCGGATCCCGCCACCGGCCCCACCACCGGCGCCTTCGGCGTCGAGGACTGGGCGATGAAGGCCCCGACGAGCACCACCGCGCCGCCGATGATCTGCGGCGCGTCGAGGTGTTCGCCGAGCAGGACCCAGGCGAGGACGGTCGCGATGACGGCTTCCAGACAGGCCACGACACCGGCCACCTGCGGGGAGAGCCGGCGCACCGAGATGACGCCGGTGACGTACGCGAGGACGGTGGCGATCAGCACGATCCAGCCGAGCAGCAGCCACGCGGGCACGTCGCTGCCGTCCATGTCGGCGGTGCCGCCGAGCAGGGACCAGTCCATGTTCCAGGGGCGGGCGATCACCGTGAGGACGAGTGCGCCGATGAGCAGTCCGTATGCGATGACGCCGATCGGATCGGCCTGTTCCGCCTCGTCGGCGCCCTGGTCGGAGAGGACGAAGTAGCCGACCTGGCAGCAGGCGGCGGCGAGCGCGAGAAGCAGCCCGACGAGGTCGAAGGTCAGCCCGGACCAGACCTGGACGACGCAGGCGAGCCCGCCGACGGCGAGGACGACGCCGAGGGCGGCGGCGCGGGTGACGGGCCGGCGCTGGACGAAGCGGACCCAGCCGAGGACGAGCGCCGGGGCGAGGTACTCGATGAGCAGCGCGACGCCGACGGGGATGCGGGAGATCGAGGCGAAGTAGAAGGCCTGGACCCCGGCGACGGCGAGCAGGCCGAAGCCGACGAGGAGGGCGGGTTTGCGGCGCAGGAGGGCCCGGTGGCGCCAGGCCACCGGGAGCATGACGAGCGCGGCGCCGGCGACCCGGAGCCACACCACATGGAGCGGGTCGAGTCCCGCCTCGATGAGCGGCTTGGCCGCCACTCCTGACCCACCGAATGCGAAGGCCGAGGCCAGGGCGAGTCCCAGGCCGGCGCTTCTCCCCTGAGACGCGTGCATCGGGCCATGATGACAGGACGCGGTCAGGCGCGTAACCCCCGTTACACCTGTTGAGACGACTCCCCGTCACACACCCGGAAGCGGTGCCTCCTCCAGGGCCTCGGGACCGGCTTCCCGCCCGCCCGCGATCCGTGTGACCAGCGCGTCCGTGTCGACCCCCGCGCGGCGCAGCACCTCGGCGGCGCGGCTCCCGGGGTCGGCCGCGATGACGGCGAGCACGTCGACGGCGCGGGGCTGGGGATCGCCCCGGCCGGCGGCCCGGCGGAAGGCCTCCTCGAGGGCGGCCTGCGCGGCCGGCGACCAGCCGGAGGGCCGCGAGCCCGAGGGCTCGGCGCCGCGCACGGCGGGCAGCAGCCGCCCGGCGGCCGAGTCCTCGACCGAGCGCTGCCAGCGCAGCCCGTAGCCGATGGAGCGCTGGACGAGGTAGCCGAGGACGCGGGCGACCTCGTGCGCACCCCCGAAGGCGGCGCCGACCTCGGGGTCGGACTCGATGAGCGAGTGCAGCAGGTGCGCGGTGTCGATCTGCCGGTCGCCGTCCCTGAGGGCTCTTCGGCGCGCGCCCGTCGCGACCGTCGCGAGGGACGGCGTCAGGAAGGGCGCGAGCTCCGCGCGCGGGGCGACGGGCTGCCGGAGTGACTGGGGAAGCGGGACGGGACTGTGCACCCTCCCACCTCATCAGGCCGGGGCGGCCCGAACATCACCGAGGAGAAGCATGTCCGCATCCCACCGGAGTTGGGCACGCACGCACGGTTCCTCCTCCTTACGGATGAGATCGCGCGCGTTGCCCTCAGGGGGCGCGCGCCGCCTTGCCACACGCCCCCGACGCAACCACGGAGCCGTCTCCGTACGTCTTCCGATCGTGTTCTGGATGGTGGCTCTGCTCGCGCTCGACGGGCGGCAGTACGTCTACCGGGTGTACGCACCCCGGGAGGCGCTGCCGGCCGATCTGTTCTGGGCGGCTTTCCACTGCCACGAGGAGGACGGCGCGCCGCGCGCCTCCGACAGCTTCGACGCGGCGGAGATCTGGTGGATCGGCGACGGGACCGGCCCGACCACCGCAGAACTGACGGTTCATCAGTATTGAATGTTCACGCCCGCCCGGCTACGTTCCGCGACACCGGAACCCAGTTGGCACGCGTGAAGGGGTGGTCTCATGGCCGAAGTCAGCGCCGAGGCACGGATCGAGGCACCGGCCGGAAAGGTCTGGGCCCAGCTCGTGGACTTCCCCTCGCACGGCGAGTGGAACGCCACCCACACCAACTTCCCGAACGGCGGCCCGGAGACCCTGGCGACGGGCGCCACCTTCACCGAGAACATGAAGCTGATGGGCTTCCCCGCCGAGGTGCTCTGGACGATCGAGGAACTGGAGTCGGAGCGCGCCCTGGCGATCAAGGGCAAGGGGCCGATGGGCGTACTCGTCACCACCCGCTACTCGCTCACCCCGGACGGGGACGCGACGAGCGTACGGATCGACGGCGCGTTCACGGGAGCGGCGGTCTCGCTGATGGCGGGCAAGCTCAAGGACTCGGCGACGGCGGCCCTGACGGAGTCGCTGCGCAAGCTCGCGGGCCTGGTCGCCTGACGGCCCGGCCCGACGACACACCGAAGGGCCCCGTGGCACACGCCACGGGGCCCTTCGGCCGACCTCGGGCCCGAGCGGGCTCCGCTCAGTCCTCGTCGGCCAGGATCAGGTACAGCCTCTTGCGGGCCTCGTTGATCACGCCGACGGCCTTCTGGCGCTGCTCGGTACTGCCGGTCTTCCAGACCTGCCCGAACGCCTCCATCAGACCGAAGCCGGCCTGACGGACCTCGTTCATGGCCTCCCAGTCGACCCCGCGCCCGACCTCTTCCCACGGCGCCTCGGGGCCGCCCTCGGCCTCGGCACGCCCGGTGTCGGTGAGCGTGAACAGCTTCTTGCCGCCCTCGCTCGCGCTGGTGATCAGCCCCTCGTCCTCCAGCATCTGGAGGGTCGGGTAGACGGAGCCGGGGCTGGGCTTCCAGGCCCCGTCGCTGCGCTCGCCGATCTCGCGGATCATCTCGTAGCCGTGCATGGGACGGTCCTTGAGGAGAGCCAGGATCGAGGCCCGCACGTCACCGCGCCTGGCCCGCCCCCGGCCGCCTCCGTGACCGCGCCCGAAGGGCCCGCCACCGAACCCGGGCCCGAAGGGCCCGAACGCGGCCCGCCGCCCTTCGAAGTCCCCCCGAGGCCCGGGGCCGCAGCCTCCACGACCGGCTCCGTGTCCGTTTCCGTACTCGTGTCCATGTGAACGCATCGCAACGCTCCTTCCATCGGGATCACATCGTCGAACTGTCGCGATGCCTCAACGATATATCGGAACCGTTCACCGAGCAAGACTCCCGACTGCTCGGCGCTGTCACCTCTCAGCGAGAGGACTCCGCCGCCCGACTGGCACGATGCCGGGCATGGCGAGAACACTCCGCATCGAGGGCTTTTCCGCGACCGACCGGCCGGTCTCCACGCCGACCACCAAGTTCGGCGGCCAACCTGTATGGCTGAGGGGCCCGCAGTGGCCGATCAGCGCGGCATGGAACCGGCCGATGCGGTTCGTCGCCCAGATCGAGTTGGAGCAGGTGCTCGGAGCGGCCGGCCACGGGAAGGTGGCCTACGTCTTCGTGACCCACGGCGATCATGAGGAGGAGTTCTTCGACCCCGACATCATCGACCCCGACGGCGGCGAGAACGCGGTGATCGTGCAGCCGGGCGGCGACCACCCCGGCCAGGTACGGCCGTTGGCGACCGGACCGGGGCTCTACACCCGCGACGGGTCGGCCGTGGAGTTCACCGCGGACCTCCGCCCCGTCGACGAGCCCGGCCCCCTGACGGATGGGGACCTCGGAGCGCTGCCCTCCGCCGACCGGGACCACGGCGCCCAACCGATCGACGGCCACAAGATCGGCGGCACGCCGTCGTTCTTCCAGGGCGACGAGTGGCCGGACGGCGGCCCCTGGCGGCTGCTCCTGCAACTGGACTCGAACTGGGTGCCGTGCAGCCTCACCCTCGGCGCGGCGCCGAGACTGTTCGCCTTCGTGTCCGAGGACGGCTCCCGGGGCAAGCTGCTCATCCAGGACTCCTGAGCCGAACGGAGCCGCCCGCGGGAGCCGGCACCGCTCGGGCGCCCCGAGCCCCGAGCCCCGAGGCACCGCTCCGCGCCTCCCCCGGCCCCGTCACCACCCCGCCCGGGCCGGGTCCAGGGACGAGTCCGGGTCCGGGTCCAGTTCCCCGCGATTGGCCTTGGCCCGGTCGATCCGGGCCCCGGTACGGTCGCCCCATGCGCATCCGAATCGTCGACGCCTTCACCGACCGGCCCTTCTCCGGCAACCCGGCCGGCGTCCTGCTCCTCGACTCCTTCCCCGACGACGACTGGCTCCAGAAGGTCGCCGCCGAGGTCAACCTCTCCGAGACGGCCTTCGCCCACCCCCTGCCGGCCGGGGAGGCCGACGGCGAGGCGGACTGGGCCCTGCGCTGGTTCACGCCGACCACCGAGGTCGACATGTGCGGCCACGCCACCCTGGCGACGGCCCACGTCCTGCACTCCACCGGCACGGCGACGGGCACCGTCCGCTTCGCCGCGCGCTGCGGCGTCCTCAGCGCCACCGCCGAGGACGACGGCACCCTCACCATGGACTTCCCGACCTCGCCCCTCACTCCCGTCCCGGTCCCCGACGGCCTGGAGAAGGCGCTCGGAGCCGAGGTCGTCGCGGTCCACGACACAGCCGCGCACATCGGGGACCTCCTCGTCGAGCTGCGCGACGAGCCCACCGTGCGCGCGCTCCGCCCGGACTTCGCCGCCCTGCGGAAGCTCTCCTCGCGCGGCGTCATCGCGACCGCCGCCGCCGAGGACCCCGCCGGCGGCCACGACTTCGTCTCCCGCGGCTTCTTCCCCGCCGTCGGCATCGACGAGGACCCGGTGACCGGCAGCGCCCACACCGCGCTCGCCCCCTACTGGTCGGCCCGCTTCGGCCGCGACGACCTCGTCGGTTTCCAGGGCGGCGCCCGCACCGGCATCGTCCGCACCCGCCTGCGCGGCGACCGCACCCTCCTGAACGGCCACGCGGTCACGGTCATCGAGGGCGACCTGCACGTCTAGCGCAGCGGCCACGCGGCACCGGAAACGCGGACCGGGGCGTACGGAGAATCCGTACGCCCCGGTCCAGCCAGTCCACCCGGCCCGCCAGCAGCCCGTACCCGACGAACGCGACGATGTCGAGCAGCGAGTGCGCCACGACCAGCGGTCCGACCCGGCCCCAGCGCCGGTACAGCAGGACGAAGACCGCGCCCATCACGACGTTGCCGACGAAGCCGCCGATCCCCTGGTACAGGTGGTAGGAGCCGCGCAGCACCGAACTCGCCACCAGCGCGGCCATCGGCGTCCACCCCAACTGCCCCAGCCTGCGCAGCAGATAACCGACGACGATGACCTCCTCCAGGACGGAGTTCTGCACCGCCGAGAGGATCAGCACGGGGTACTTCCACCACACGTCCGGCAGCGACTCGGGAACCACCGTCAGGTTGAAGCCGCTCGTCCTGGCCGCCAGGTAGAAGGCGAGGCCCGCGCTCCCGATGCCCGCGGCGACCAGGGTCCCCCGCCCGAGGTCCGGCCACGGCCGGGTCCGGTCGAAGCCGATGGCCCGCAGTCCGGAGCCCTCGCGCATCAGCAGATGGGCGACGAGGAGGACGGGGACCAGGGCCGTGGCGATGCCGAAGAGCTGCCAGGACAGGTCGAGCCACGGCCGTCCGGGCGCGTACGAGCCGTTGAGCGTCGCCGCCTGTTCCTTCAGCGCCCCGGTCCGGGTGAGCGAGCCGATGAAGCTGATGAGGGACGAGACCCCGCTCGCCCCGAGGGAGAGCGCCAGGACGATGAACGTCTCGGAGCGCAGCACCCGGCGCGACAGACCGTCGGGGGGCAGGGAAGCGTCACTCACTCGTTGCTCCGACACCACGCCTGTCTCCACTTCCCGGTCACGAACGGCCGCCCGTCCGGCGGCCCCGACCACTTTGTCATGATCGGCCGCGCCGTCGGGCGCGGGGAAGCACGCCGGGAGGGGCCGCCGGCGAGCACCACCGGGCAGACCGCCGGTACGACGCCGGTACGGCCCTTCGGGCAGCCCGCCGAGCCCCAGCAGCCGGCCCGCCGAGCCCCACCGGGCAGACCCCCCGGAAGGCCCCGGGAGCCCAGGCCTCAGCCGAGCCCCACCGGCCACGTGTGCACGGGCGCCCCCGCCCGCATCAAAGTCCGGTAGCGGCGCGTGGTCGCCGCGAGCGCCGCCTCCCGGTCGAGGCCCGATTCCAGGGCCCGGTGGAAGGTGTCGGCCTGCCAGGAGGCCCCGTTCACCCGCCGCAGACACCGCTGCTCGATCACCCCGAGGTAGAAGTCCCGGTCGGCGGGCTCGATGTGCCAGGCGTCGAGCCCCGCCGCGGCGAGCGGCAGCAGCTCGTCGAGGACCAGCCGTACCGCCGGCACGGTCGCGACGCCCCCGGCCCTGCCGGCCCGGGGCCACCGCAGCTCCGCCTCGATGCCGTGGCGGCAGGCCGCGTCGAAGTTGGCCTCGGCGTCCTCGAAGGGCAGCCGCTTCCAGACCGGCCGGGGGTCGTCGGCCAGGGAGCGCACCAGCCCGTAGTAGAAGGCCGCGTTGGCGATGACGTCGGTGACGGTCGGCCCCGCGGGCAGCACCCGGTTCTCGACGCGCAGGTGCGGGACCCCGTCGACCCAGCCGTACACGGGCCGGTTCCAGCGGTAGACCGTGCCGTTGTGCAGGACGAGTTCCTGGAGGCGCGGCACCTCGCCCCGGTCCAGGACGAGCAGCGGGTCCTCCTCGTCGCAGAGGGGCAGCAGGGCGGGGAAGTACCGCACGTTCTCCTCGAAGAGGTCGTACACCGAGTCCACCCACCGCTCCCCGAACCAGGTGCGCGGCCGGACGCCCTGGGACTGCAGCTCGGGCGAACGGGTGTCGGTGGCCTGCTGGAACAGCGGCGGCCGGGACTCCCGCCACAGCTCGCGGCCGAAGACGAAGGGCGCGTTGGCGCCGAGCGCGATCTGCACCCCCGAGACGGCCTGCGCCGCGTTCCACACCGAGGCGAACCGGGCGGGCGTCACCTGGAGATGGAGCTGCACCGACGTGCAGGCCGCCTCGGGAACGATCGACTCCGAGGTGCAGAGCAGCCGTTCGACGCCGTGGATGTCGAGTGTGAAGTTCTCGCCCCGGGCCGCCAGGATCTGGTCGTTGAGGAGCGCGTAGCGGTCGGCCGCCGACAGGTTCTCCAGGACCAGATCGTCCTGGGTGAGCGTGGGCAGTATGCCGATCATGACGACGCTCGCGTCGAGTTCGGCCGCCTTGCGGTCCGCGTATCCGATTCCGGTTCCGATCTCCTCGGCGAGCCGGTCGAAAACGCGCCCGCCGAGCTGGTGGGGCGCGATGTTCACTTCGAGGTTGAACAAACCGAGTTCCGTCTGGAAATCGGGGCTCGCGATCTTTTCCAGAACCGGCCCGTTCAGCATGCGGGGCAGTCCGTCCGCGCCCGCGAGATTGAGTTCGATCTCCACGCCCATGAGATTGCGGGGCCGGTCGAACCTCTTCTCCGCGAGGAGCCTCGCGAGTCCCGCGAGGCACTGCTGGAGCTTTCTCCGGTAGTGCTGCCGGTCGGACGGGCCGAACCCGTCGGCCACGACCTTCTCCCCCATCGAAGCGTCCCTCCCCGAGTGGACGGCCGCCCACGGCGGCCGCGCGTCACGGACGATGATGCCCGGCCGACTGATCCACAACGCCTGCGGAGGAGACCTCGCGGAGGATAGGCTGGATGCAGCGCCCCACGGGCACATTCCAAGGGCAAGGAACAAGCGACATATACCGATGTCCTATTGCCCGCTGAGCGGGGGTCGGAATTCAGCCCTCCACCTCTGCGCGGAATACGCAGGTGAGGACGCCGCCGACAGGCGATTCCGCTTCGACTGCCGTTGTTTTACGGCTCGATGACGCCTTGTCAGGAATACCGGCGCGGTCTAGCGGAAACACTATGTGAACACGTGTCGTATAAACTCCGCGGACGAGGCAGAGTGTTGGCGCCCGGCCGCGGCCGTACGGCCCATCTCCGGCCCCGCCGCCGACAGCGCCGTCGTTCCTGCCCACGTTTCACCGTGTCTCCTGAGTGAGAGGCGACCCACCATGCTCCGACCCTCCCCGGCCCCTGCGCCGGCCCTCCGCAGCGTCCTCGCGGCCCTCGGTTCGCCGACCGCCGTCCGCGAGGCCCGAACGCCCGCCCTGCGGGCCGCGCAGGGAACGCTGAGCCCCGAACACCCGCTGCCCGTGCACATCCTCGGAGTCTCCGGAGCGCCGGGCCACCCGCCCCGTGCCCGGCTCGCCGGCTGGCGCTTCCTGATCAGCGACGGGGACCGGGCCATCGCCGCCGCGGACACCATGCTCACCCCCGACGGCTGGTCCTTCTCGCACTTCTTCGAGGGGCCGTACGTCGCCGCCACCGAGCGCGCGCTGCTCCAGGCCGAGGCCCTGCCCGGCGCGTACCAGCCGAGGCTGCTGTCCGTGCCGCAGCTCTACATGCTGACCCTGTGGCTGCACGCGGAGCCGGAGGAGGACGGCGCGACCCCCGCCCCGGCCGCCGCGGACCTGATGGTGCCGCTGGCCCCCGCCCCGCCGGGGATCGCCGCCCACCGCGCCTACCAGGTCGCCGACCTCCTGCCCGTCCTCCGTACCCGCCTCGCGCCGCCGCCCCTCCTGGGCTCGGCGGCGCCCGCCTGATCCACCGCACGCGCGTCGCCACCGCCCCGTGACCCGGCCGGGTCACGGGGCGCACTGCTGTCCGAGGAACCCGTCCGAACGCGCCGCCCGAACACCCCTCCCGGACGGACTAGCCCGCTCGGACCACCCCGAACCACCCGAAGAGACGGTGCAGTTGGGCTGAACCGCCCCTGCGGGTGATGCGTCTTCCCCGGAGAGGACGAGCTGCCGCGAAATCCCTGCGGAAGACCGTCCATGGGGCAACACTGGGACCGGAACCGAACCGACCGACGGGGGCGGCCATGAGCGCCAAGAGCCGCAGGACATCCACCACGACGCAGCGAGAGAACCCACCCATGTGCCAGCACCAGCCCGCCTGTCCCACCGCCGACTCCGCCGACCGGGAGGCGGCCCGACTGACGGCACACCACCCGGAACAGGGCTGGAGCCTGCTGTGCAACGGCGTCCTGCTCTTCGAGGACACCGGTGAGCTGCTGCCGGACGGGCAGATCATCGCCCCTCACCGGCCGCTGACGACGGGCCGGGTGACGACGGCCGCCTGAAGGCGCCGGCGAGGACACCGTACGAGGGAAACGCCGAGGGCCGGCCCGGAGGAACATCCTCCGAACCGGCCCTCGTCCGATGCCCGGGGCCGCTCACGGCCCCTCCTGGCTCAGTTGTCGTACTCGTCCAGCGGCGGGCAGGAGCAGACCAGGTTCCGGTCGCCGAAGGCACCGTCGATGCGGCGCACCGGCGGCCAGTACTTGTCGGCCGCCGAGACGCCGGCCGGGAAGACGGCCTCGTCGCGGGTGTAGGCGTGGTTCCACTCGCCGCCCAGCGCCGCCGCGGTGTGCGGGGCGTTGTGCAGCGGGTTGTCGTCGGCGGGCCACTGGCCCGAGGCGACCTTCTCGATCTCGGCGCGGATCGCGATCATCGTGTCGCAGAACCGGTCGAGCTCCGTGAGGTCCTCGGACTCGGTCGGCTCGATCATCAGCGTGCCGGCCACCGGGAACGACATCGTCGGCGCGTGGAAGCCGTAGTCGATGAGGCGCTTGGCGATGTCGTCGACCGTGACGCCCGTCGCCTTGGACAGCGGACGCAGGTCCACGATGCACTCGTGGGCGACCAGACCGGCCGGGCCGGTGTAGAGCACCGGGAAGTGCGGCTCCAGGCGCTTGGCGATGTAGTTCGCCGCGAGCACGGCGACCTGGGTGGCGCGCTTGAGGCCCTCGCCGCCCATCAGGCGCACGTACGACCACGAGATCGGCAGGATGCCCGCGGAGCCCCACGGGGCGGCCGAGATCGGGCCCACACCGGTCTCCGGGCCCGCGGTGGGCTGGAGCGGGTGGTTCGGGAGGTACGGGGCCAGGTGCGCGCGGACGCCGACCGGACCGACGCCCGGACCGCCGCCGCCGTGCGGGATGCAGAAGGTCTTGTGGAGGTTCAGGTGCGAGACGTCGCCGCCGAAGTGGCCGGGCTTGGCCAGACCGACCAGCGCGTTGAGGTTGGCGCCGTCGACGTACACCTGACCGCCGGCCTCGTGGACCTCGGCGCAGATGTCGGCGACGTGCTCCTCGAAGACGCCGTGCGTCGAGGGGTACGTGATCATCAGCACGGACAGCTCGTCGCGGTACTGGGCGATCTTGGCGCGCAGGTCCTCGACGTCGACCTCGCCGTCGTCGGCGGTCTTCACCACGACGACCTTCATGCCGGCCATCACCGCGGAGGCCGCGTTGGTGCCGTGCGCGGAGGACGGGATCAGGCAGACGGTGCGCTGCTCGTCGCCGTTGGCACGGTGGTAGGCGCGGACGGCCAGCAGACCGGCCAGCTCGCCCTGCGAACCGGCGTTGGGCTGGATCGACACCTTGTCGTAGCCGGTGACCTCGGCGAGGCGCTCCTCCAGCTCGGTGATGAGCGTGACGTAGCCCTGCGCCTGCTCGACCGGGGCGAAGGGGTGCATCTGGCCGAACTCGGGCCAGGTCACCGCCTCCATCTCGGTCGTCGCGTTCAGCTTCATCGTGCAGGAGCCGAGCGGGATCATGCCGCGGTCGAGCGCGTAGTCGCGGTCCGCGAGCTTGCGCAGGTAGCGCAGCATCGAGGTCTCGGAGCGGTGCGCGTGGAAGACCGGGTGGGTCATGAACGCGTCGGAGCGCAGCAGCCCGGCGGGCAGCGTCTCCTCGGCGGTGGCGTCCAGGGCCTCGACATCGGCGGTGACGCCGAAGGCGCCCCAGACGGCGGCGAGCTGGGCGCGGCCGGTGGTCTCGTCGCAGGACATCGACACGTGGTCGGCGTCGACGCGGTAGAGGTTCACGCCGGCCTCGCGGGCGGCGGCGACGACCTCGTCGGCCTTGCCGGGCACGCGGGCGGTGAGGGTGTCGAAGAAGGCGCCCTGGGTGAGCTCCACGCCACCGGCGGTCAGACCGGCGGCGAGGATCGCGGCGTAGCGGTGGGTGCGGCGCGCGATGCCCTGGAGGCCCTCGGGGCCGTGGTAGACGGCGTACATGCCGGCCATGACGGCGAGCAGCACCTGAGCGGTACAGATGTTGCTGGTGGCCTTCTCGCGGCGGATGTGCTGCTCGCGGGTCTGGAGGGCCAGGCGGTACGCGCGGTTCCCGTCGGCGTCGACGGAGACGCCCACGAGACGGCCGGGCAGGGAGCGGGCGTGCTTGTCCTGGACGGCCATGTAGCCGGCGTGGGGACCGCCGAAGCCCATCGGGACGCCGAAGCGCTGCGTCGTACCGACGGCGATGTCCGCGCCCAGCTCGCCCGGCGAGGTGAGCAGGGTCAGCGCGAGCAGGTCGGCGGCGACGGTGACGATCGCGCCGAGCTCGTGGGCGGCGTCGATCAGCGGCTTGATGTCGCGGACGGCACCGGAGGCGCCCGGGTACTGGAGGAGCACACCGAACACACCGCGCTCGGCGATCTCGGCCGGGATACCCGCCGAGAGGTCCGCGACGACGACCTCGACACCGGTCGGCTCGGCGCGGGTCTCGATGACGGCGATCGTCTGGGGCAGGGCGTCGGCGTCGACGAGGAAGACGCCGTTCTTGACCTTGCCGACGCGCCGGGCGAGGGACATGGCCTCGGCGGCGGCGGTGCCCTCGTCGAGCAGCGAGGCGCCGGAGGTGGGCAGCCCGGTCAGGTCGGCGACGACGGTCTGGAAGTTCAGCAGGGCCTCCAGGCGGCCCTGGGAGATCTCCGGCTGGTACGGCGTGTACGCGGTGTACCAGGCGGGGTTCTCCATCACGTTCCGCAGGATCACCGGCGGCGTGAAGGTGCCGTAGTAGCCGAGGCCGATCATCGGCGCGAGGACCTGGTTGCGGTCGGCGAGGTCGCGCAGCTCGGCGAGGACCTCGGCCTCGGTGCGCGCGGACGGCAGCCCGAGCGCCTCGGTGTTCTTGATCACGTCCGGCACGGCGGCGGCCGTGAGCTCGTCGAGGGAGCCGTAACCGACCTGGGCGAGCATCTTGGCGCGCGCCTCGGCGTCGGGCCCGATGTGCCGCTGCTCGAACGGGATGCCCTGTTCGAGCTCGGAGAGCGGAGTGCGGTTGGCGGTCATGTACGGAGGCCTCCTGGTCGTCACGACCTGCGAGGGGCACCACGGCGCGGGTACCCGGACGGCCTCCCCCTCTGTCATCTCAACCTGAGAGTTTCACCGGCACGCCTCACGGCACGCCGGCTTTCACCGTCGGTGAGAGCGCATGCCGTGGACACCGCTCTGCTTTCCAGAGTGACCTCGTCCGCGCGGTACAGGGGCCTGAGAGATTCCGGGGAGGATTTGCTCCTTCGGCGTCCACCGGAAGGTTTCTCCGGAGGACTCTCCCGCACGGGGTCGACAGCCACAGCCAGCCTACCAGCGCGGTTGCGGCTGCCATCGCTCAAGTGGCCGACATCCCAGTTGTGCACTTTCGTAGGGGTGTAGAGCAGTTGCGACCAGTTGGAGGGACCGTGCAGACCGACATCGATCCGCGCAGCCTGATCGGCCGCAAGGCGTTCGACCGGAACGGACACAAGATCGGAACCGTGGACGAGGTGTACCTGGACGACGCGACCGGCATCCCGGAATGGGCCGCGGTCCGCACCGGACTGTTCAGCCGGGACGCCTTCGTCCCGCTGGAGCCGAGCGAACTGGCCGGCGACGGCCTCCACGTCCCCTACGAACGCGCCCTGATCAAGGACGCACCCGACTTCGGCGTGGGCCGCCACCTCTCCCCGGAACAGGAACTCCAGCTCTACCGCCACTACAGCATGGCCCTCCCGCCGCCCCCCACGGACGCCCCGGACACCGACTTCGGCCGCCTGGCGGGCCAGGACGGCACCTGACGCACGGACGGGACGACGCACCCGGTCCCAGGCCCCGTACGGCCTCGGGGCCGGGCTCACCCGTACCCGTCACTCCCCCTCGTCCCCCCGCACCAGCGGCAACGGCTCCGACGGCTCCAGTTCCGGATCGTCCACGGAGAACGTCCGCACCCGCCCGGGTCCGGACCACGGTTCCTCGAACCGCACCGTGACCCGACCGACCCCGCTCCCCTGGACCCACCCGGCCCCGTGCACCGCGTGCCGTACGTCGTGGCCGGGCGACCAGTGCCGCTCCACGGCCTCCTCGGCCCCACCGGGCGCGACAGCGCCGCCCGCCGCGGTCTCCGTACCGTCGGCCGCGCGCACGGCGTCCCCGGCGCCCCCCTCGCCCGCACGCTCGGAGTCCTCCGCCTCCCCCCGCGCCTCCGCCTGAGCGAACAGGTCCTCCTGGGTGTAGTCCGCGAGCCCGCTCACGCCCACCCCGAGCAGCCGCACGCCCCCGGTCGTGTCCACGCCCTCCAGCAGGCGCCCCACGGCCTCCCGGACCACCGCGGGGTCGTCGGTGGGCCCCCGGAGCGTCTCGGACCGGGTCAGCGTGGAGAAGTCGTAGCGCCGCACCTTCAGGACGATCGTCCGCCCCGAGTGCCCCGAGGCCCGCAGCCGCCCGACGCACCGCTCCGCGAGCCGCTCCACCTCGACCCGGATGCGGACCCGGTCGTGCAGGTCGACGTCGAAGGTGTCCTCGACCGACACCGACTTGGCATCCCGCTCGGCCACCACGGCCCGGTCGTCGTACCCCTGGGCCATCCGGTACAGCGAGGCCCCGTGCGCCCGCCCCAGGAGCCGTACGAGCTCGTCCTCGCCCGCCTCCGCGAGGTCGGCCACCGTGGTCATCCCGGCCCGCCGCAGATGCTCCCCGGTGGCCGGCCCCACCCCGGGCAGGATCCGCACCGACCGGGGGCCGAGCAGCTCGCGCTCGGTCCCGGGCTCGATCAGGACGAGCCCGTCGGGCTTGGCCTCCTCGGAGGCGATCTTCGCGATCATCTTGGACCCCGCGAGCCCCACGGAACCGGTGAGTCCCGTCGTCGCCAGGATGTCGACCCGCAGCCGCTCCCCGGCGGCCCGCGCGCTCGCGCTGTCGTCGGCCACGCCTCCGGCCTCCAGGTCGACGAAGGCCTCGTCGAGGCTGAGCGGCTCGACGAGCGGGGAGAGCCGCCCGAGCAGTTCCATGACCTGCTCGCTGATCGAGCGGTAGAAGGCGAACCGGGGCACGAGGTAGGCGGCGTTCGGCGCGAGCCGTCGCGCCTGGCCCATCGGCATCGCCGAGTGCACGCCGAAGCGACGCGCCTCGTACGAGGCGGTGGCGACCACCCCGCGCGGCCCGAGGCCGCCGACGACCACCGGTTTTCCGCGCAGGCTGGGCTTCGCCGCCTGTTCGGCGGCGGCGAAGAACGCATCCATGTCGAGATGCAGGATCGTCGGCGCGGCTCTCACAGGTCCGATGCTGCCCTACGCCACTGACAACGCGGCCCCGGCACGTCAGGAGCCGGCCCCGTCACGCCCCGGGGCCCGCCCGGTCACGCCCCGAAGCCCGCCCACCTGTCACGGCGCGAGCCGCCCGGCCTAGACGGCCTTGTCCCGTCGACGCCGCGCCAGCTCGTCCCCGGGGTTGTTCCCGACCAGCGTCTCGCCGGTGTCGACCCGCTCCCCGTGCAGCTGCGAGAGGGCCGCCTCGACGTCCCTCCACACCACCCCGACGGCGATGCCGAAGACGCCCTGTCCGCCCTGGAGCAGGCTGACGACCTCGTCGGGCGAGGAGCACTCGTAGACCGTGGCCCCGTCGCTCATGAGCGTCATCCGCTCCAGATCACGGAAGCCCCGCGCGCGCAGGTGCTGCACCGCCGCCCGGATGTTCTGGAGGGCGACCCCGGTGTCCAGGAACCGCTTGACGATCTTCAGCACGACGACGTCGCGGAAGCTGTAGAGCCGCTGGGTCCCCGACCCGTACGCGGGCCGCACGCTCGGCTCCACGAGCCCCGTGCGTGCCCAGTAGTCCAGCTGTCGATAGGTGATCCCGGCCGCCGCGCAGGCCGTCGGGCCGCGATAGCCGACCGCCTCGCCCGCCGCTCCCGGCCCGGTGCCCGCACCGGCTTCCGTACCGAAGTCGCCCACACTGCCGTGAAGCGGATACGGACCGCTCTCTCCGGACACGCGTCCGAGCGAGCTCCCTGCCGTACCGTCCGCGCTGCTCATCACGCCGACCCTCCGTCCTTGACCTGCCCACACGAAGGTAGGCAGTCACTCGGGGTGCGTCAACGATCGCCACACTCGGCACGCCGAGTGATAATCACCCTGAGAGTGGTTTCCCGTGTCTCTCCCCGGGGAAAGGCTACTCGAATGCCCTGACAGCACCCCGCGAACGGCCTTCGGCCGCGCCGCTGCGCCTCACTGACTGTTGGTCCCGAAATCCTCCGGTGAGATCTGGTCGAGGAACTCGCGGAACTTCTCCACCTCGTCCTCCTGCTCGTCCGGGATCGCGATGCCGGCATCGTCCAGCACACCGTCACTGCCGAAGATCGGCGTTCCGGTACGGAGGGCCAGGGCTATCGCGTCCGAAGGGCGCGCGCTCACCTCGACGCCGCTGGCGAAGACCAGCTCGGCGTAGAAGACCCCGTCACGCAGATCCGTGATGCGGACTTCGGTGAGTTCCTGTCCCACGGCTTCCAGCACGTCCTTGAACAGGTCGTGCGTCAGCGGCCGCGGAGGGGCCATCCCCTGCTGAGCGAAGGCAATGGCGGTCGCCTCCCCCGGTCCGATCCAGATGGGGAGGTACCGATCGCCTCCCACTTCACGCAGGAGCACGATCGGCTGGTTGGAGGGCATTTCCACCCGGACACCCACAACGTCGAGCTCGTTCACACAGCAACCCTAGGACGTGCCCGACCGGTTTGGATAGTCGGGCCCCCTCCCGGAGGCACCGCCGAGCCACTGCCAGGCCGTCCCCGGGCCGCCGCCGAGCCCCTACGCGGTCACTGGAGCCGAATCCCCAGCGCGGTCTGTACGAGGGCGGCGTGCAGCCGCACCGACTGTGCGGCGAGGTCCCGCGCGGTCTCCTCCGCATGGGCCCTGGTCTGCGGATTGCGGTGCCGGCGCAGTGGCGCGACGACCTGCTCGATCAGCCCGGCCTCCCGGTCCGCGGCCGCCTTCACGGCCCGCAGGTGCCGGGGTTCGAGCCCGAAGCGCCCCAGATCGGCGACGAGCCGGGCGACGGTGACGGTCTCGGGGTCGTAGCCGCCGCCCTCCGTCGCGGAGATCAGCCCGTACGACTCCCACTCGGCGAGTTCGGCCTCGGTAACCTCGGCCGCCGCCAGCAGCTCGGCGCGCCCCAGGCGCGCGGCGGTGGGCGGCTCGGCGTCCGTCTCCCAGGCCCCCTCGATGAGGTCCCGCCGCCGGCCGGGGGCCGGGAGCGGGATCTGCTCACCGCGGGCCAGGGCGTCGAGGTGCTCGCGAATGACCTTCAGCGGAAGGTAGTGGTCCCGCTGCATCCGCAGGATCTGAGCGAGCCGCTCCACGTCCTGCGGGCTGAACTTGCGGTATCCGGAGGCCGTCCGCCGGGGCTCGACGAGCCCCTCGGCCTCCAGGAACCGGATCTTGGAGATGGTCACTTCGGGAAATTCGTCGCGCAGCTGGTTCAGCACCGTGCCGATGCTGACCAGCCGGTCGCCCGCGGCGGTGCCCGTTCCGGCACCGCCCGTCGGTGTTCGCAGCATGGACCTTCCCTGAAGGGCTTCTCCGAGGCGTCAAACGCCCCGCTGGCTCGAGTAGAAGACCAGGCGGTACTTGCCGATCTGCACCTCGTCGCCGTTGGACAGAACGACCGAGTCGATCGGCTCACGGTTGACGTACGTGCCGTTGAGGCTGCCGACATCGGCAACGGTGAAGCTGCCGTCCTGGGCCCGCCGGAATTCGACATGACGCCGGGAGACCGTGAAGTCGTCCAGGAAGATGTCGCTCTGGGGGTGACGGCCGGCCGTGGTCAGCTCGCCGTCGAGCAGGAACCGGCTGCCGGAGTTGGGACCCCGGCGCACCACGAGGAGCGCGGAGCCGGACGGCAGCGCCTCCACCGCGGCCAGCGCCTCGGGAGAGAGCGAGGGCAGCTGCGTCTGGCCGGTGATCTCCGCCTCGTAGGCCTCCAGGCCCGAGATCGAGATCGTGGACGTCGTCTCCGAAGCGCGCTCGGGAGCCACCCCGCCCCGCAGCGGCGTACCGCAGTGGGAGCAGAAACGGCTGTCGGCCGCGTTGCGGTGACCGCACCTCGTACACACCGGCATGGACGCATCCTCCTGCCGCGGCTGACCCGCCGAGGTCTGTGTCGCGTACGGGTCGGGGGTAAACCCTCCACCCGTACTTGAGGTTGATGGTTCTCCGAAACCTATGCGGGCAGCCCCGGCGGGGTCAACAGAAGACGCGCCCTGAGTGCCCGGAATGTCACCGCCCTGGCCACCGACCTCGTCGCGGAAGAGCGGGCGCTCGCCGCCCTGCTCCTCGCTCTGGGCGTGGCGCGACGCGCGGTGCCTGGCGTTGCCGCCGTCCTCACGTGCGCTCTTGCCGAACAACTTCGCAAACAACTTCACGGGCGATTCCCCTTGACCGAAACAGACCCGCCCGTGGGGCAGGACGAACCGAGATCCCTCACACCTGCCGACCCGGACACCTTCACAACGTCCGTATCCTCCGGACAGTTTCCACCACGCACCACCGTTGTGGTGCGCCGACCCCCCGCAACGTCGTGCGCTTGTCGCGGGACCCTCCTCGTCCCCCACTCACGGGGAGGACGACTGAGCGTAGTCAGGCCGCTTCGCGGGTCGCAAGGCATCGACGACGATCTTCGCCGACCGCTCCACCGTGGCTGTGGCCTGCTCCTTCTCCAGGGTCTGGACGACACCGCCGGGGATGTTGAGCGCGGGCTCGAGATCCTCCGGCTTGCCGATGACCTTGAAGACGTACGGAGCGGCCACCTTCGTTCCATCGATCCGCATGTCATCACCGCTACCGGTGAAATAACTGTCCGCGACGACCCGCACACCGTTGACCTGGATCGCCTCCGCACCGGCGGCGCGCAGCTCCTGGATGGCGTCGAGGAGCATGTCGGACTCGACGGCCCCGGTCGGATCGCCGACGGTCAGGGTGATGCCGGGCCCCTCCGCGGCGACCGTGCCGGCCAGGATGCCGAGCTGCTGCTCCTTCTCCTGGGTCTGCTTGCGCGCCTCCTCGGCCTGGTCCGAGCTGCTCTCCAGCTCGGTGCGCTGCTTCTCCAGGCGCGCCTTCTCGTCCTCCAGGCGCTGGGTGCGGTCGTCGAGCTCGTCGAGGATGCGGACGAGGTCCTCCTGCCGCGCCCCGCGCAGCGCGCTGTTGTCACTGGTCGAGGAGACCTGGATGGCCAGCCCGAGACCGAGGACGAACAGCAGCAGCGCGACGACGAGTTGGGCCCGGGTCACCCGCGGCGGCCAGAGCGCCGACGCCAGTCTCCGTCGTCCGCTCGGCTCGCTGCCGGGGGCGGCGGCCGGTGGGACGGCCACCCGGACGTCGTGGTCCGCGGTCCCGTCGTGGACGGCCTCCGGGGCCCCCTCGGGCTCCTCCGCCCCGTCGGCCCGCTCGGCCTTCCCGGCGGACTCGGGCTCCTGAGGACGCTGCGGTTCCTGCGGTCGCTCGGGCTCCTGCGGGTCCTGGGGACGCTTCGGGCTCTGAGGGGCCGGGTCGTCAGGTCGCCGCGCGTCCTGAGGGTCCTGCGGATTCTGGGAGTTCTGGGGGTTCTCGCTCATCCGCGTCACGCCCGGAAGACGTGGCGCCGGATGGCGGCCGCGTTGGAGAAGATCCGGATGCCAAGCACGACCACCACACCGGTCGACAGCTGCGCGCCCACGCCCAGCTTGTCGCCGAGGAAGACGATCAGCGCGGCCACGACCACGTTGGAGAGGAACGAGACCACGAAGACCTTGTCGACGAAGATGCCGTCGAGCATGGCCCGCAGGCCGCCGAAGACCGCGTCGAGGGCGGCGACCACGGCGATCGGAAGATAGGGCTCGACCACCGCCGGAACTTCGGGGCGGACCAACAGTCCGACCACGACTCCGACGATCAGGCCCAGTACGGCGATCACGATGTGCCCTTCCCTGTGTCGGCCGTGGCCCGACCGGACGGCGTCGCCGCCCCGGCCCCCCTCGGCTCTGCGGTACGTACGGTCAGGCTCGGCGCGGCCGGCAGGCGTACGTCGCCCTCGGCCGTGATGCCGCTCCTGATCCCGAAGTTCTCCACCAGCGCATGCAGGTACTGCCCGTCGGCGCTGTCCTGGAATGTCGTGCTCAGCCGCTTCCCGTCCCCGACCGCGAGGATCGTGTAGGGCGGTACCAGCGGCTTGTTGTCGACCAGTATGGCGTCGCCCGCCGCCCGGATCGCGGACAGTGAGGTCAGCCGCTGGCCGTTGATGGCGACCGCCTCGGCACCCGACTCCCACAGTCCGTTGATCACGCGCTGCATGTCCCGGTCGCGCACCCGGCCCGTGTCGGAGAAGCCGCTGCTCTCGCGCGGACCGCCGCCCCCGGTGTCGGTGTCCTTGGCGTCGTCGACGACGAGCTTCACCCCGGGCCCGTGGACCGGCGTCGCGCCCGAGAGGAGCGCCACCAGCTCGGCCTGGTCTCCGCCGTGCTGCTGGAGCGCCCGCCGCTGGCGTTCGCCGACTTCGGACCTGATCCGCTCGACGTCCTGTTCCAGCTGGTCGGCGGTGGACGTCTCCGACTCGATCCGGTCGATGAGCTCCTGCCGCTCCTTGGCGACGACGGGGGCCGAGATACGTGCCTCGGCCGCGCCCACGGTCACCACGGCGGCGGCAAGCAGGAGGCCCGCGGCGACACCGAGTTTGGCCCGCAGGCTACGGGGCAGTCCCCGGCCCTCGGCGGCCCGCCGGGCGGTCGCCTCCGCGTAGCCGTCGTCGAGCGCGTGGTCGATCACGTTGTTCAGCAGCGACATGGACGCGTCCGGACGCGGCGGCGGTGATCCGGTGCTCCGAACGGGGGGCTGCTGCGACATGCCGCACATCGTCGCACGTCGAACGGGCTACCGCCGAATGGCCCCTCCGTCCTGTGGGGAGGGGCCGCTCGGGCGCCTCCCCACAGGACGGCCGTGTCAGGTCAGCGACCTGCGCTGTCGACCACCTCGGCCCACTCGTCGAGCAGGGCCTGGGCGGAGGCGTCGTCGGGTCCCTCGGCCCACAGATGGGTGACGGCCTCCGCGGGGTCGGGCAGCACCATCACCCACCGGCCGTCGGCCTCGACCACCCGCACGCCGTCGGTGGTGTCGACGGACCGGCTGCCGGCCGCCTCGACGACCCGGCGCATCACCAGCCCCTTCACCGCCCACGGGGTCGGGATGTCCTTCTTGAGGACGTGCGCCTGTGGAATCCGCGCGTCGATCTGGCTCAGGGTGAGCTGGGTCCGCGCAACGAGCCCGATCAGCCGCACGAAGGCGGCGGCGCCGTCGAAGACGCTGCTGAACTCGGGCACGATGAACCCTCCGCGCCCGTCGCCCCCGAAGATCGTCGACTCCTCGCGCCCGACCCTGGTGAGGTCGTCCGGCGAGGTGGTCGTCCACTCGACCTGTGTGCCGTGGTAGGCGGCGACCTGCTCGGCGATGCGTGTCGTGGTCACGGGCAGGGCCACCCGACCGGACCGCCGCTCGGCGGCCACCAGGTCCAGCATGACGAGGAGCGCGCGGTCGTCCTCGATGATCCGCCCGCGCTCGTCCACGAGCGAGAGCCGCTCGCCGACGGGGTCGAACCGCACCCCGAAGGCGGCCCGCGCCGAGGCCACGATCTCCCCGAGCCGTACGAGCCCGGCGCGCCGGCTCTCGGCCGATTCGGTGGGCCGCGACTCGTCGAGCCCGGGGTTGATCGTCAGCGAGTCCACCTGGAGCCGCCCGAGCAGACTGGGCAGGACGAGCCCGGCGCTGCCGTTGGAGGCGTCCACGACGACCTTCAGCCCGGCTTCCGCGATCCCCGAGGTGTCGACGTTCCGCAGCAGCGAACCGGTGTACGAGTCGAAGACGCTCGCCGGGAAGGACAGGTCGCCGATCTCCCCGGGGAAGGCTCTCCGGTACTCCTGCCGCGCGAACACCCGGTCGAGCTTGCGCTGCCCGCCCTGGGAGAGGTCGGCTCCGCGTTCGTCGAAGAACATGATGTCGACGGAGTCGGGGACGCCGGGCGAGGTCCGCACCATGATGCCGCCGGCGCTTCCCCGCGCGGTCTGCTGCCGCGCCACGGGCAGCGGCACGTTCTCGAGGTCCCGTACGTCGATGGCGCTGGCCTGCAGGGCCGAGATGACCGCCCGCTTCAGCGCCCGCGCCCCTCGGGAGTGGTCACGGGCCGTGGTGACGGTCGAGCCCTTCTTGAGGGTCGTGGCGTACGCCCCCGCGAGCCGTACGGCCAGTTCGGGCGTGATCTCCACGTTGAGGATGCCGGAGACCCCGCGCGCCCCGAAGAGATGGGCCTGCCCCCGGGACTCCCAGATGACGGAGGTGTTGACGAAGGCACCGGCCTCGATCGTCTTGAAGGGGTAGACACGCACGTTCCCCTGGACGATCGATTCCTCCCCGACCAGGCACTCGTCCCCGATGACGGCCCCGTCCTCGATCCGGGCGGCCCGCATGATGTCGGTGTTCTTGCCGATGACGCAGCCGCGCAGGTTGCTCTGCTGGCCGATGTACACGTTGTCGTGGACGACGGCCTTGTGCAGGAAGGCCCCGCTCTTGACGACGACGTTCGAGCCGATGACGGTGTGCTCACGGATCTCGGCGTCGGCCTCGACCTTGGCGTAGTCGCCGATGTAGAGCGGGCCGCGCAGCACGGCGTCGTGGTGGACCTCGGCGCCTTCGGCGACCCAGACTCCCGGCGAGATCTCGAAGCCGTCGATGTCGACCTGGACCTTGCCCTCCAGGACGTCCGCCTGGGCCTTCACATAGCTCTCGTGGGTGCCGACGTCTTCCCAGTAGCCCTCGGCGACATAGCCGTAGATCGGCTTGCCTTCCTTCATCAGCCGGGGAAAGACGTCGCCCGACCAGTCGACCTGGGTGTCCGCCTGGACGTAGTCGAAGACCTCGGGCTCCATCACGTAGATGCCCGTGTTGACCGTGTCCGAGAAGACCTGCCCCCAGGTCGGCTTCTCCAGAAAGCGCTCTACCTTGCCCTCTTCGTCGACGATCGTGATCCCGAATTCCAGGGGATTGGGCACCCTGGTGAGACAGACCGTGACGAGCGCGCCCTTCTCCTTGTGGAAGGCGATCAGATCGGTGAGGTCGAAATCGGTCAGCGCGTCCCCCGAGATGACGAGGAAGGCGTCGTCCTTCAGCGCCTCCTCGGCGTTCTTCACACTTCCCGCTGTACCGAGTGGCTTTTCCTCGTTGGCATACGTGAGCTCCATCCCGAGCTCCTCACCGTCGCCGAAGTAGTTCCTGACGAGCGAGGCGAGAAACTGCACGGTGACGACGGTCTCGTTGAGACCGTGCCTCTTGAGCAGTCGTAGGACGTGCTCCATGATCGGCCGGTTCACCACCGGCAGTAGAGGCTTGGGCATGCTCGAGGTCATGGGGCGAAGTCGGGTTCCTTCGCCACCGGCCATCACGACGGCCTTCATGTCGGAAGCGTCCTCCTTGAAGAGACGACGGTCCTGCCGACTTCACCTGTCCGCTCAGTGGCCCTCGGACGTCCTCGTTGTTGCCGGCGACACTGCTCGGCACAGGAGGAACGGGCTCAATCGGCCTCGGTATCCGCCTTCACGAGTCGACGGACCTGGACCACGTAGAGGATCCCTGCCCACCAATACAGAGTTGTACCCCATCCGGCGAAGGCCCACCCGAAAACTTCAGCGAGTGACGAAAGCCAGCCCGTTCCGTCACTGAGAAGGAGCAACGGGAACGCGTACATCAGGTTGAATGTCGCAGCTTTGCCGAGGAAGTTCACCTGCGGCGGCGGGTAGCCGTGCCGGCGGAGGATTCCCACCATCACCAGCAGCATGGCCTCACGCGCGAGCAGGGCGGCGGTCAGCCACCACGGCAGAATCTCGCGCCAGGTCAGGCCCACGAGCGTGGACAGGATGTACAACCGGTCGGCGGCGGGATCGAGGAGCCGGCCAAGGTTGCTGATCTGGTTCCAGCGCCGGGCCAGTTTGCCGTCGAGATAGTCGCTGACGCCGCTGAGCATCAGGACGAGAAGCGCCCAGCCGTCACTGTTGGGCCCACCGAACTCCGGGCGGAGAATCAACCACAGAAACAGCGGCACGCCGGCGAGACGCGCCATGCTGAGAATGTTGGGGATGGTGAGGACCCGGTCGGTCTGAACGCGGGTCTCCTGGACCTCCACCCGGGGGCCTCCTGCTGGGAACGTACGGACGATGCCCCCTGACCTTACCCTCAGCCACGGCGCCCCCGTGCACAGGGTACCCCCCGCGTCAGAACGCAAAAATGCCTCAACCCCCGGACAAAGTCCGGGGGTTGAGGCTAAAAATTGTTCGGCGGCGTCCTACTCTCCCACAGGGTCCCCCCTGCAGTACCATCGGCGCTGAAAGGCTTAGCTTCCGGGT
>NZ_LMEP01000004.1 GCF_001426405.1 Streptomyces sp. Root1304
TCGTCCACCGCCGCCGCGAACGGAACGATCTTCGCCTCCGCCAGCGCACGCACCGACTCCCGGAGCATCTCGTGCTCCTCGGAGGGCCGATACAGGTCGAAGTCCTTGCCCATGATGTGGAGCTCCCCTAGACGCTTGTGGCACTGAGTACCCTCAGCAAAACACACTCAGTGCCATGACGCCAGAGCGCCCCGACGCTGTTCCGCGTCGGGGCGCTCCGGGGGTGCGGTCCGGGGAGGTGAACTCCAAGGGACCGGACGGTCGGTTTTGTCTAACCCGTGGTGTCCGCGAGGCTTCCCTCGTCCCGGCGCAGCCGGCTCGCGTCGTACTCGGCACCGAGCTGCCGGGCACGGGCCTCGGTCATGTCGAGCCGGGTCAGCAGCGCCGGGGTGCAGATGCTCGGCAGGAAGTGCTGGAGCAGCACCGAGACCCGGTGGGCCAGGTCGTTGCGGTCGCACAGGATCTGGGACATGGCCTGGATGCCGGAGAAGGCCCCCGAGAACAGTTCGGCCGTGTCCGTCACGTCCACATGGACGAGCAGCTCCCCCCGCGCCTTGGCGACCATCAGGATCTCCGACACCTGATCGATCCACGCCCGGAAGGGCGCGGCCCGGTCCACGCCGGTGGCACCGCTGTCCAGCGCCAGGGCGACGCTCGCCCGCACGAGGGCGTCGCCCTGCAGGCGATGGGTCAGCAGGAAGGCCTGGTCCGCCAGCTCCTGGAGCTTGACCTCCTGCGGGGCGAGGGGCACGTCGAGCATCTGGGCGTCGAGCACGCCTAGGGCAAGGTCTTCCTTGGAAGCAAAGTGGAAATACAGAGCTCCCTTGGTCACCCCGGCGCGCACCAGGATCTCGCCGATGGTGGTCCGCTCGTAGCCGCGCTCCGCGAAGACCGTCGCGGCCGACTCGAGGATCACCCGGCGGGTTCGGATTGCACGCGCTTGCTGCGCCAAGGCGCCTCCTGCTGTCTCGCTGTCTGTGCTCAACGTGTGACGTGAAGCATTGAAAAGAAAACCGCGCTGTACGTATTCTAATTCGGGCGGACTCACCGCCCAGGGGCGCGGGGCCGCAAGGGGGATCCATGGATCAGAACCGTCGAGGAGTGACGTCACACGTCCCCGGGGAGTTCGTGCACCGGGCGGATCCCGCGGACATCATCCCCACGGGGTGGACGCAGTTGAAGGAGAACCGGTTCTCCGTCTCCGCGCGCTGGCCTGCCTCACATCCCTTCTTCTCTCCGGTGGCGGGCGACCGGCACGACCCCGTACTGGTGGCCGAGACGATACGCCAGACCACCATGCTGATCGCTCATGCCGAGTTCGGGGTACCCGTGGACGACCAGTTCGTCATGTGGGGCCTCTCGTACGACACCGATCCGGAGGCGCTCACGGTCGACGGGCTCTCCTCCGACGTGACCGTCGACGTGATCTGCTCCGACCTCAGCAGCCGCGGCGGCCGCCTCCGTGACCTGCGCACCACCATGGTCCTCACCCGTGACGGACGCTTCCTCGGCACCGGCAGGGCCATGGCGCGCTGCACCTCCGCTCCGGCGTACCGGAGGATCAGGGGCGAGCGGATGGCCGCCCTCGGCCGGCCCGTCCCGCTGATCACGGCAACGGCGCCGGACCTGGTCGGCCGCGAACGCGTCAAGGACGTCGTCCTCGGCCCCGGCAGCCGCCCCGGCCAGTGGCAGCTGCGGATCAACACCGAGCACGGCACCCTCTTCCGGCGCCCCAACGACCACGTGCCCGGCATGGTCCTCCTCGAAGCCGCCCGCCAGGCGGCGACCATCACGCTCGGCGACGGCGGATACCTGCCCACCGTCATGGACATCTCCTTCTCCCGGTACGCGGAACTCGACACCCCCTGCTGGATCGAGGCCGAGATCGTGCCCGGCGTCGACCCCGCGCGGACCACCGTCCGGGTCGTCGGCCACCAGGACGGCCACCCCGTCTTCCAGTGCATGCTCACCTCCCCGTCCCGGGAACTGGCGGTGGCCGGAGCCGGCCTCGGCAGCCGCCTGGCGGGCTGAACCGGAACGGCACGATGGGCCCTCGCATCCTGATCACCGGCGCGACCGGATTCATCGGCGGCCGGGTGGCGGCCACCGCGGCGGCGCACACGGCGCCCGCCTCCGTACGCCTCCTCGCCCGCCGCCCGCTCACCGGCCGTGCCCGGCCGACGGGACCGGAGACCGAGACCGTCCCGGGCGACCTCCGCGATCCCGCATCGCTGCGCCGGGCCTGCGAGGGGATCGACGTACTGATCCACTGCGCCTCGGCGATCGGCGCGGACGAGGAGCTGTCCCGCACGGTCAACGACGAGGGCACCCGGGCCCTCGTCGACGCCGCCGTGCGCGCCGGGGTGACCAGGATCGTCGCCCTGAGCACCGCGTCGGTCCACGGCCGCGGCCCCTTCCGGGCCGCCGCCCCCGGCACACTGCCGCTCGCCCCGGGCTCCGCGACCAGCCGCACCAGGGCGGCGGGGGAGCGGCACGTCATGGACGCCGGCGGCACCGTCCTGCGCCCGCACCTCGTGTACGGCACCGGCGACCGCCGGCTGATGCCGGGCCTGGTCCGGCTGCTCGAGGCGCTCCCCGGACCGCTCGACGGGGGAGCCTCCCTGCACTCCCTGATCGACGTCGACACCCTGGCGGGCGTCCTGCTGGGCGCGGCGCTCTCGCCCGCGACCGAGCCGGGTCCGTACTACGTCGACCACCCCGAGCCGGTGCCGGTCGGAGACCTCCTCGCGGCGGCCGAGGGGCTGCTCACCCACCGGAGCGGTACGCCCAGGGGCTCGGCGGTCGACATCGCGGAGGCCCGCGCGCTGCTCGCGGACCTCCCCTTCGCGCAGCACCACCTGGCCATGCTCGCCACCGACCACTGGTTCGCCGACGGCCGCCCCTGGCGGGAGCTCGGCTGCGACCCGGGGCCGGGCTTCACCGAGGGGTTCGCCGCGCATCTGCCCTGGTACCACGGGCTTCTCGCGGACGCCTGAGCGGAGGCGGGGGGCGAGGGCGGGGGCGGAGGCCGGGGTCGGGCCGGCCGCCGCCGCGCGCCGGCCGGGGGTCAGGCGACGGGTTGGTGGGCGGGGCCGTGGGGGTGGTGGACGGCGCGGTCGTGGGGACGGTCGTGGGCGGCGGTGCCACCCGTGATAGCCGTACCTTCCGCACCTCCCGTACCGCTTGTCCCTGCCCTACCTCCCCCGCTGTCCGCGCTGCCCGCCGGTTCGAGGCCCGCGAGCGCCTCCGGGTGCGCGAGCATCGGCAGGAGGGTCCGCCACAGGCCGGTGACGGTCTCGGGCGCGAGCCATTCGCCGTTGTCCCCGGAGAGGGCCTCGAGTCCGACGGTGGCGGCGACGATCGTCCGGGTCAGGTCCTGGTGCCGCCCGGCGCCGGTGGCGAGCAGCCCCTCGTCGGCCGCCTCCGCGAGCCGTTGCAGGACGCAGCTCTGCCATTCCTGGCGCAGGTTCAGATCGGTGTGGCAGCTCCGGGAGCAGCTGAGCCGGAATCCGGCGCGGACGACGACGTCCTCGCGGAGCAGTCGGGCCAGGGCGTGGGAGGTGTCGGTGAGGTTCTGCAGGGCGTTGGACCGCTGCCCGTACACGATGCGGGCGGTCCTGCGCAGTCTGCTGGAGGCCTCGTGCTCGACGGCGGCGGCGACCGCCGCCTTGTTCTCGAAGTGGAAGTGGAGCGCGCCGGGGCTCACGCCGGCCGCCGCACTGATCGTGGAGAGCCTGGCGGAGGCGTAACCGTGCCGGTCGAACTCGCCCGCGGCCGACCTGATCAGCGCGGCGCGGGTCCGTGTGGCCCGCTCTTGTTTGGTCACCAACGGCTCCCGTAGCCCCATGCGTCGCTCGACGAGATCAAAACCGACTGCTCGGTATTGTAAGGGCTTTTCGTCGGGCCTCGCGGGGCTTCGGCAGGAGAGGTCCACTCCTGGAACGCGCGCGCCGCGGCGGGGGAGGGGTCGTGGGGGAGGGCGCTCGTCACGCCCCTCGGCAAACCGGTGCGTCGGTCCGTCGGGGCGGCGTGCGACGCGACGTCGCCCCGGGCCCGGACGGGCCCCGCCGTTCAGCGGCGCGGATGGGTCGTCACGACCACCGCGCCCGCGAGCAGGACCACGTTCTTGACGACGAACTCGCCCACCAGCGTCAGGAGCAGGGGGTTGGAGTGCGCGAAGGCCGCCGAGGGCGTGAGGACCAGGACAGCGAAGGTGCCGCAGAGGTGGCCGACGAGCACGGGCAGGGCCACGGCGCGGGCGCGCCCCGAGATCAGCCAGAGGCCGAGCACGACCTCGGCCCAGCCGAGCGCCGGGACGAACCAGTCGCCCGCCGGGAACGGCAGGACGGCGACGACGAGTTCGGCCGCCGGGCTCAGTCCGATGACCTTGAGCACCCCGAACCAGACGAAGACACCGCCGAGACCGGCCCGGAGCATGCCCAGGCCGTAGTGGTGGAGCCGTGGTGCGAGGCGGTCGAAGAGACCGGGCGGCGTCGGTGCGGCGGAGGGCTGCGGTGCGGTGGTCGGTGCGGTGGGTATCACCTGGGAGGAAACGGTCATGCGCGGGCATCTCCATCACGAGTCGACGCGGGGGCCGGACGGGGCCGGGCGGGGCGGATCGAGGCCGGGTGGGGCGTAGCCGGGCGGCGGACCGCTCGGATCACGCCGAAATCGCGGCAGGAGGGTCGGACGCCGTGGGGTCACGCTAGCCACCTCCCGAGGACCCCCGCGACGCCCATCGCTTCCTTGCATGCCTGCGATGGAAGAAGTCGATCGGGCGTTGCCGGACGCGATCATTTCTCGCCAGCCTGAGGTCTGTTCGAGTTTGTGTTTGATCCACGGACCCGGACCGCGTCCATCCGCTCCCGGCACCATGCGAAGGAATCCACGGATGTCCCACCGACCCGCCGCTCCCGCTCCGTCCACGACCGCCGCGGCCCGCACCCCGCTCACCCGGCGCCGGGTGCTCACCACGACCGCTGCCGCGGCCGGGGTGCTCGCCCTGCCCGGCGCCGTCGCCTGGGGCGTCCCCACCAGCTTCGAGGCGGAGACGCGCACCGGCCGCCGTGCCCCCGGTGCCGTCGCCGACCCCAGCGTCGTCATCCGCTGGAACCAGGCCGCGATGGACGCGATCCTCGGCCGCTACCAGGCCGCGGGGAACCGCTTCGGCCCCGCCACCGTCAACGCCCGTGCCCTCGCGGTCATCCACAACGCCATCTACGACGCCTGGGCGTGTTACGACCACTGCGCCGTCGGCACCCGCTTCGGCGGCGCCCTGCGCCGGCCCCGCTCGGAGCGCACCCTCGACAACAAGAACGAGGCCATCAGCTACGCGGCCCACCTCGCGATGCTCGACCTGTACCCCGAGTACAAGGTCGCCATCGACGGCATGCTGCGCGGCCTGGGCTACGACCCCGAGCTGACCGCCCCGCGCCGCAACAGCCCCGCCTGGATCGGCCGCCGCACCGCGCAGGCCGTCCTCGACTACCGGCACGCCGACGGCGCCAACCAGCTCGGCACCCCTGCGTACTCCGACACCACGGGCTACCAGCCGCGCAACACCCCGCAGGTCGCCGGCGCCTTCGACCCGTCCACGGTCGCGGAGCCGGCCCACTGGACGCCGCTGATAGTGAACGGCAAGACGCAGCGCTACCTCACCCCGCAGTTCGCGGTGATGAAGCCCTTCGCGCTGAGCAGCCCCGACCAGTTCACGATCGCCGCCCCGCCCGCGTACCCCTCGGTCCGGATGACCGCCGCCATCGAGGAACTCCTCGACATCAGCGCCAACCTGACGGACGAGCAGAAGGCCATCGCCGAGTTCTGGCTGAACGACGACGTGACCCCGCCCGGCGCCCAGCAGATGTGGGGCCGTTACGTCTCCGCCCGCGACGGCCACGGTGTCGACGAGGACGCCCAGATCTTCTTCGGCCTCAACATGGCCGAGTGCGACGCCGCCATCGGCTCCTGGGCCGTCAAGGCCTCGTACGACTTCGCGCGGCCCTCCACCCTGATCCCGTACGACCAGCGCGGCCGTCAGATCCGTACCTGGGGCGGCCCCGGCCAGGGCACCGTCACCATGGACGGCGTCGACTGGCAGGCGTACGTGGCCGTTCCGCCGTTCCCGGCCACCGTCTCCGGGCACAGCACCTTCTCCGGCGCGGCCGCCGAGTTCCTGCGCCGCTTCACCGGCTCGGACTCCTTCGGCGACTCGTACCGCTTCAAGGCGGGCGCCTCCACGGTCGAGCCCGGCCTCACCCCGCGCACCGACGTGGTCCTGCACTGGTCGACCTTCAGCGAGGCCGCCCACCAGGCCGGCATCTCCCGGGTCTACGGCGGCATGCACTGGAGCTTCGACAACGAGCCCGGCATCGAGATGGGGCACAAGATCGGCGCGGTCGTGCACCGGCGGGCCATGAGCTACTTCGGCGGCAGCCACCGCTGACGCTCCGGCCGGCCCGGCCGTCCGGCCGGGACCCGCGGGGTCAGGTCCCGCGGGCCCCGGCCGGGCCCGGCCGCCCTCCGTGCGCTCCTTGCACGCCCCCTGTACGAGCCCCGCACCGCCCTCGCCGCCCCGCCCGCCCCGCCAAGGAGAGAACACCGTGAGCAATCAGACCCAGACCCCCGCGGGAGCGGCGGCCCCGCCGGCCCGCAGCCGCTGGGCGGGCGGCGCCCCGCCCTTCCCCGGCACCCGGCCCGCCGTGCTCGGCACCCTCGCGACGGTCGTGTCGCTGGTCATCCTGGTCGCGCTCGGCGAGGCCACCGGCCACCTGCTGATGATCGCCCCGCTGGCCGCCACCGCCATGATCATCTGCAGCACCCCGGCCCTGCCGCCGGCCCAGCCCCGCGGCGTGCTGCTCGGCCAGATCGGCTCCGGCGTCCTCGGCCTCGTGGCCGTCGCGCTGTTCGGCCACTCCCTCTGGGTGGCCGCCGTCGCCGCCGGCCTCAGCGTCGGCCTGATGCTGCTGCTGCGGGCCGTCCACGCGCCCGCCGCCGCCACGGCCGTGCTCGCCGTCCTCCAGGACCCCGCGCCCCTGCGCTTCCTCCTGCTGCTCGCCGTCGGCAGCGCCCTGCTGGTCCTCGTGGGCCTGGTCGCCTCCCGCGTCGGCGTGATCGGCAAGTACCCGACGTACTGGTGGTGACCCCGGCCCGCCGGCGGTGAACCCCACCCGCCGCCGGCCGCGCCCCGCCCCTCCCCAAGCCTCCCCCGCCCGTCCGTACCTCCGCGTACCGAACCTCAACGGAGCGCCCGTGAACCGAGACAGACTGCTCGTCAGCTGCGAGCAGATCATGGAACAGCTGCGGAACCCCGCGGCCGGGGACGAGAACACGGTCCTCGTCGAGATCACCGACGGCGGCAGCCTGCTGGGCCGGATCCCCGGCTCGGTCCGCCTCGACTGGACCGGGGACCTCCAGGACCCGGTGCGCCGGGACGTCATCGGCCCCGAGGCCTTCGCCGAACTCCTGGGCCGGCACGGCATATCCGCCGACCACACCGTCGTCTTCCTCAGCGGCAACAACAACTGGTGGGCCGCCGCCGGGTACTGGCAGTTCCGCCTGTACGGCCACCGGGAACTGCGGATCCTCGACGGAGGCCGGCTGCGCTGGGAGGCGCTCGGCGCCGCCCTCACCCAGGACGTCCCGGAACGCGAGCCCGTCGCGTACCCGGTGCCGGACGTCGACGAGACCGTCCGCGCCCGCCGCGAGGACATGCTCGACCACATCGGGCGCCACCAGCTCCTCGACGTGCGCTCCCTGGAGGAGTACCTCGGGCAGAGCAACACCCCGCCCGGCGTTCCCGAGGACCTCGGCGTGCGCTGCGGGCACGCCCTCTCCGCCGAGCACATCCCCTGGCACAGCGCCGTCCGTGCCGACGGCACCTTCCGCGACGACGCGGAGCTGGCCGCCGTCTACGCCGACGTGCGCACCGACGCGCCCACCGTCGTCTACTGCCGGGTCGGCTGGCGCTCCGCGCACAGCTGGTTCGTGCTGAGCGAACTCCTCGGCCTCGCCGACATCCGCAACTACGACGGTGCCTGGCGCGAGTTCGGCTCGCTCATCGGCGCCCCCATCGTCAACGGGCCCCGGCCCTGGGGCCCCGACGGCATCCCGTCCATCGTCGCCCAGCGCGGCGCCGCATCGGAGGTTCCCGCCCGTGCCTGACGTCACCGTCTTCCGCAACGTGCTCCGCGACGGCTTCGACCAGACCGACCTGCCGTGGGTGCCGTGGACCGAACCCGGCCGCGTCGGCGTCGAGTACGTCGTGCTCTGGGGCCCCGACCCGGCCGAGGACGAGGACTCCGCGTCCCTCCTCCTCCGCTTCCCGCCGGGCGCCCACGGCGACTTCCACGAGCACCTGGGGCACGAGCTGATGCTCGTCCTCGACGGCACCCTCGACCACAGCGACGGGCGCCGCTTCCACCGCGGCGACCTCGTCGTCGAGGAACCCGGCACCCGGCACCAGATGTCCAGCGCCGAGGGCTGCACCGTGCTCGCCGTCCGCGCCCGGCCGGCCGCCTCCCGCACCCCCGAGGCCGGCGAGATCACCACCGGCGTCGGCGCCGGAACCGGCGGCGCCTGACCCGCAGGAGGACCCGAGGCCACCGGAGCCCGTACGGGCCCGGCGGCCTCGGCGCACGCCCGCCGCCGCGCCGTCCGGGACGCGGGCCGACGTCGGCCCGCGCACGGCGGATCGCGGACCCGGGGCCGCCGTACGAAGCGGCCCCGGGCGCCGTACGAAGCCCGTCCGCGACCCGTACGGGTCCGGGCGGAGCCCCCGTACGACACCCGGTCCGCCCCCCGTACGACACCCGGTCCGCATCCCGTACGACCCCGGCCCCGTACCCCGTACGACCGGCCCGGCACCCCCAGGTCGACCGCCCTGCCCCACGCACGGCGACCGCCCGCACCACGCACCACACCGCACGCCCCACGCACGACCCGGCCCCGCACCGGACACGCCGGTCCACGCTCCACCGCCCGGCCCCACCCCGTCCGGCGACGGTCCGGCGGCCCTACGGCGCACCCGCCCCGCGGCGCCCCCGCACGACCTCTCCCCCCACCCCGACCCGTCCCGTACGGGCGGTCCCGCACACCCGTCCGCACCCGCCCCGCACCCCTTTCGGAGAGAGACGCCATGACACCGTCCGCACGGCCTCAGCCCCTGCGCAGTCCCGAGCCCTCCCGTCGGGTCCTGCTCACCACCGGTTCCTCCGACGCCCACACCTGGAACCTCGTCCACCTCCAGCTCTTCCTGGAGGAGCACGGGCACTCCGTGCTCAACCTGGGGCCCTGCGTCCCCGAGCAGCTGCTCGTCGACACCGCCCGGATGACCAGCCCCGACCTCGTCGTCCTCTCCTCCGTCAACGGCCACGGACACCAGGACGGGCTGCGCGCCGCCCGCGCCCTGCGCGCCGACCGCAAGACCCGCGCCGTGCCCATGGTCATCGGCGGACTCCTCGGCATCTCCCCGGAGGGCGCCGCCACCCGTACCGCCGAACTCCTCGACGCCGGATACGACGAGGTGTACGCCGACGGGACCCCGCCCACCGCGCTGCTGCGCAAGCTCGCCGGACTCGGCGGCGCGTGTACCGGGCGGGCCGCGGCGTGACGACCTCCGCCTCGCCCCCGCTCGCCCCCGGCGATCTCGGTGCCTTCGTCCAGGCGTCGGCAGAGGCCGGCGAACTCGTCGTCCAGCCCCGGATGGGCATGGTCGCGCCCGAGGAGATGACCGCGGGAGTCGCCGCCGTCGCCGCACTGCCCGAACGGACCGTCGCCACCCTCACCATCGACAGCTACACCCGCGTCGGCGACCACGCCGCCGCCACCGCGGCCCTGCGCGCCGGCCTGCCGCTCAACGGCTTCCCGCTGGTCAGCCACGGCCCGAAGACCACCGCACGGGTCGCCGCCGCGGCCGGACGGACCACGCCCGTCCAGATCAGGCACGGTTCCGCCGACCCCATGGCCATCTTCCGCACCATGGCCGCCGCCGGACTCTCCGCCTCCGAGGGCGGACCCGTCTCGTACTGCCTGCCCTACGGGCGCACCCCGCTCGCCGAATCCGTCGCCGCCTGGCGCGACTCCGTCCAGTTCCTCACGGAGGAGAGCCGCGCGCACGGCCGCCGGGCCCATCTCGAATCCTTCGGCGGCTGCCTCCTCGGCCAGCTCTGCCCGCCGTCGCTGCTCGTCGCCGTCTCCGTCCTGGAGTGCCTGTTCTTCGCGGCCAACGGAGCGACCAGCGTCTCCCTCAGCTACGCCCAGCAGACCCATCCCGCCCAGGACGCCGGCGCGCTCACCGCGCTGCGGCTGCTCGCCGACGAGTTCCTGCCGCCGTCCGTGGACCGGCACATCGTGCTCTACACGTACATGGGCGTCTACCCGAGGACCGTGCCGGGCGCCCGGCTGCTGCTGCGCCGCAGCGCCGAACTGGCCGTACGCGGCGGGGCGCAGCGCCTCATCGTGAAGACGGAGACCGAGGCGCACCGCATCCCGACCGTCGCCGAGAACCTGACGGCGCTGCGGATCGCCGCCGACGCGGCCCGCTCCGCGCCCCGGCGCGGCCCGAACCCGGGCAGGACCGCCGCCGAGGCCGACGTCGAGGAGACGCTCGCCGAGGCGCGGGCCATGGTGACCGCCGTCCTCGCGCTCTCCGACGACCTGGGCGTCGCCCTCCTCAAGGCCTTCGACCGGGGTCTGCTCGACGTGCCGTTCTGCCTGCATCCGGACAACCGGGGCGCCGTCCGGTCCACCGTCGCACCGGACGGGCGCCTGCAGTGGACGGACCTCGGCGCGCTGCCGCTGCTCACCACCAGCAGGAGGACCATTCCGATGACCTCACGTCAGCTGTCCGGCATGCTCGGCAGGGTCGCCCGGGAGCACGACCTGGCCGCCGGGACGAACCCGCCGCCCGAGCCGGCGCCGCGCGAGGCCCCGGCGCCTTCGGCGGACCCGCTGCGGATCGCGTTCGTCGGCATGGGCCCGCGCGGTCTCTCCGTCCTGGAACGGCTCGCGGCCCGCTGTGCCGACGGGCCCCCCGGCCGGCCGGTGGAGGTCTTCGCGGTGGATCCGTACGAGGCGGGGGCCGGACGGATCTGGCGTACGGACCAGTCGCCCTGGTTCCTGATGAACACCCCGGCCCAGGAGGTCACCATGTTCTCCGGGCCCGCCGACGACGGGCCCCACCGGCCCGGCGCCGGGCCCACCCTCGGCGCCTGGTGGGCCGAGGACGACCCGGCGGGCGCCGATCCCGAGGGGTACGCGCCCCGCGCCGTCTACGGCCGCTACCTGACGTACGTCATGCGGCGGATCGAGGAGACCCTGCCGCCCTCGCTCACCGTCCACCGCGTCCCCGCCCGGGTGATCTGCGCGGAGCGGGTGGGCGGTACGGGCGGCAGGGCCGGCAGCGGCGGCCCGGACGGTGCACCGCACCGCCTGAGACTCGACCGCGGCGACGTCCTCACGGTCGACCGGGTGGTCCTCGCCACCGGCCACCCGATCAACGAGCCCGACGCCGAGCAGCAGGCCTGGACGCGCTTCGCCCGGACCCACAGCACCCCCGCCCGGCCCGTCCGGCACATCGTCGGCGGCTCCGCGACGGAGATGCCGCTCGCCGAGATCCCGGCGGGCGCCCGCGTGGGCATCCTCGGCATGGGGCTGACCTTCTACGACATCCTCACCGAGCTGACCCTCGGGCGCGGCGGCACCTTCACCGAGGGCTGCGACGGGCTGCTGTACCTGCCCAGCGGCAAGGAGCCCCGCATCCTGGCGGGTTCGCGCGGGGGAGTGCCCCTGCTCACCCGGGGTGCCAACCAGAAGGGTCCCGAACACCGTTACCGCGCACGGCTGTTCACCGCCGAGCGGATGGCTGAGCTGCGCGCGGAATCGGCGCCGCTCGACTTCGAGGCGGACGTACTGCCCTGGCTGCTCGCCGAGGTCAACCTCGTCCTGCTCGCCACCCGCGTCCGCCAGGTCCACGGACCCGACGCCGCGGCCGAGTTCACCGAGCGGGCCGCCCAGGCGCTCCGCGACCGGCCGGACCCCAAGGTCCTCGAACGGATCGCCGCCGGATACCGGATCGACGCCCGCCCGCTCGGCGGACTCGACGCGCTCGCCCGGCCGTTCGGCGGCCGGCAGTTCGGCTCGCCCGCCGAGTTCCACAAGGTGCTCACCGAATGGCTGCGGGCCGACCTGTTCGAGGCGCGTCAGGGCAACGCGGAGGGCCCCCTGAAGGCCGCCGCCGACGTCCTGCGGGACGTGCGGCAGACGATCCGTACCGTGGTCGACTTCGGCGGGCTGACCCCCGACTCGCACCGCTGGTTCCTCGCCGAGTTCGGCCCCGTGGCGGCGATGGTGTCGACCGGGCCGCCGCAGCAGCGCTCCGAGCAGTTCCTCGCCCTGCTCGCGGCCGGGGTCCTCGAACCGGTCGGGCCCGGCGCCCGGTTCACGGCCGATCCCGTCGAGGGGCGGTTCGCCGTCGAGTCGACGCAGGTGGAGAACTCCTGGGTGGCGCTGGACGTCGTCGTGGACGCCCGGGTGCCGAGCACCGATCTGGCGGCGGACCGGGACCCGCTGATCCGCTGTCTGATGGTGGACGGGGAGATCCGTACGTTCACCAACGCGGCCGAGGGGGCGGGGGAGTTCGCCACCGGCGGGCTCGACTGCACCGACGCGCCGTTCCACCCGGTGCGGGCCGACGGCTCGGTGGACACCAGCACCCATGTGCTCGGCATCCCCAGCGAGCACACCCGCTGGTTCACCCAGGTGGGCAGCGGCCGGCCGGGACCCTGGGGCTCCTTCACCCGTGACGCGGACGCCATCGCGGAGGCGCTGCTCGGCGGCGCCGGGGCGGGTGCCCCGGGGGCCGAGGGCGCGGGGGCCGGGGAGGCCGAGGGTGCGCGGGCCGACGCCGTACCGGCCGGGGGTGTGCGGTGAGCACCGTGCGCACGCCGGGGCCGCGGGGTGACGCGTCGCCCCGCGGCCGGCACACCGGGGCCCACGAGGAGTACCGGGCCGCCCGGGACCTGCTGCTGCGGCTGCGCGGCGACCGCGAGGCGGCCGGTGCCGCCTTCCGGTGGCCGCGCGCCGAGCGCTTCAACTGGGCCCTGGACTGGTTCGACGTCATCGCCGACGCCAACGACCGGCCGGCGCTCGAACTCCTCGGCCACCCGGCACGGGACGGGTCCGTGCCGGTCGTCGACCGGGTCTCCTTCGCCGAACTCGCCGCCCGCTCCGACGCGTTGGCGGTGGCCCTGCGCGAGCACGGCGTCGCACGCGGCGACCGCGTCCTCATCCTCCTCGGCACCCGCACCGAGCTGTGGGAGACCCTGCTCGGCTGCATCAAGCTCGGGGCCGTCGTCGTCCCCGGCTACCAGGACCTCACCCGGTCCGAGGCCGCCGACAGGATCACCCGGGGAGGCGTCCGGCACCTGATCGCCGCACCTGAACTCGTCGGCCTGCTCGACGAGTTGCCGGTGCCGGGCATCCGGATGGCGGCGGCGCCCGAAACCGGAAGGCCGGGCTGGCTCCCGTACCCCGACACCCGCGCCGCCGGCCGTCCCCGCTTCGTCCCCGACGGGCCCACCCGCGCCGCCGACCCGTCGTTCTGCTACTTCACCTCAGGGACGACCTCGCTGCCCAAGCTCGTCGAGCACAGCCACGTCGGCTACGGCGTCGGCCACCTCTCCAGTCTGTACTGGAGCGGCCTGCGCCCCGGCGACCGGCACCTCAACCTCTCCGCGCCCGGCTGGGCCAAGCACTCATGGTCCAGCTTCTTCGTGCCCTGGGCGGCGGAGGCCACGATCCTCGCCCCGCCGGACGGCGGACTCCCGTCGTCCGCCCTGCCCCGGGTGCTCGCCGAGCACGGCGTCACCAGCTTCTGCGCGCCCCCGAGCGCCTGGCGCTCGCTGCTCCCGTACGTGAGCGGGGGCGCCGGAGCCCCCCGGCTGCGGGAGGCGACGGCCGCCGGGGAGCCCCTGACGGCCGAGACGGTGGCACGGATCGAGACCGCATGGGGCGTACGGGTCCGGGACGGCTACGGCCAGACGGAGGCGACCGCGCTCATCGGCCGCGCCCCCGGCACCCCCGAGCCGATCGCCCCGCTCGGGCACCCGCTCCCCGGGTACCGGATCGTGCTGCGCGACCCGGAGACCGGGGAGACGGGCGACAGCGGCGAGGTCTGTGTGGACCTGACGGAACGCCCGCCCGGCCTCATGCGCGGCTACGCGGGTCTCCCCGAGCGCACGGCGGAGGCCTTCGCCGACGGCCTGTACCGCACGGGGGACCGCGGCGAGCGGTGCGCGGACGGCTCCATCCGGCTGCTCGGCCGGTTGGACGAGGTGTTCAAGTCCCACGGCCACCGGATCTCCCCGACGGAGATCGAGGCGGTCCTGCGCACCCACCCGGAGGTGGCCGACGCGGCGGTGGTGCCGTGCCCCGACCCGGACGGCGGCCTCGCCCCGTACGCGGTCGTGGAACTGCGGGAGGGGAAGGGGGAGCCGGACGCGGCCGGGCACGGGCGCGTCGCGGCCGAACTCCTGGCGCTCGCCGCCGAACGGCTCGCGCCGGTCTTCGTCCCGCGCGGGGTCGAGGTGATCGCCCGCCTCCCGCGCACCCGCTCGGGCAAGGTGCGCCGGGGGGAACTCACCCCGAAGCCCTGACGGCCGGCACTGGCACCAACTCGCTTGATCCAGCGAATAGTTGAGTCGGAAGGCTCCCGTCCGGGCGCCCGGGCGGCCTAGCGTGCCTGCCATGACCTCGCTCAGGTACCGGCGGGCCGCTTCGCTCGCCCTCGCGGCCCTCCTCCTGCTCGTCCCCGGGGCGGCCGCCGCGCCGGACTCCCCGGGGCCCGCCCCGGTGCGGGCGGCGACGCCGGACCGGCCCTCGTACGAGGTCGCCCTGCGCGCCGACGGCGACGGCTCGCACTGGACCGGCCGCCAGACGGTGTCGTTCCGCAACGCCGACCGCAGGCCCCTGCGTTCGGTCGACCTGCGGCTGTGGGGGAACGGCGCCGAGGGGTGCGGAACCCCCGGGAAGCCGTCCCCGGTCCGGGTGGGCGGGGTCGTCGGAGGCACCCCGCGAGCGCTCACCGTCGGCTGCACCGCGCTGCGCGTCGACCTGCCCGCCCCGCTGCCGTACGGGGCGCGGGCCCGTGTCGCCTTCGACGTGTCGATCGCCGTCCCGGACCGTGTCCACCGGTTCGGCAGGGACGGCGCGCACCGCTACCTCGGCAACGCGCTGCCCCTGCTGTCCGTGCGGGACGCGCGGGGCCCGCACCTCGACCCGGACGTCGGCTTCGGCGAGAGCTTCCTGACCCTGGCCGGCGACTTCCGGGTCGTCCTCGACCACCCCGCCGCGCTGAAGGTCCCCACGACGGGCACCACCACCCGGCGGCCCGGCGCGCCCGGCCGCACGGTCACCACCGCCGTCGCGCGCGGGGTACGGGACTTCGCCTGGGCGGCGGGCCCGTTCCGGACCCGTACGGTCACCACCCCCGGCGGCGTCCGGCTGAACGCGTACTGGACCGCCGCCACCTCCCCGGAGGGCGTGGCGACCGACCTGCGGTCCGCCACCGGCGCGGTCGACGCCTTCGGCGAGCGGTTCGGGCGCTACCCGTACGGCGAACTGGACCTCGTCATGAGCGACAACCTCGACGAGTTCGGCAGCATGGAGTTCCCGGGCCTCGTGCTGCTGTGGACCGAACCGGAGGGCTCGGCCGTCGTCCACGAGGTCGCCCACCAGTGGTTCTACGGCATCGTCGGCAACGACCAGTTCGCGTCGCCCTGGCTGGACGAGTCCTTCGCCCAGTACGCCAACCAGCTGTACTACGGGGAGCCCACCGCCACCTGCTGGGAGGACCAGGGGCAGTGGCCCAGCGGGACGGCCGCCCTCACCCGCTCCATGGGCTACTACGCCGACGGCCACCGCCCGGAGTACGTCCGGGTCGTCTACACGCGGGGCGCCTGCGCCCTGCACGACCTGGAACGCGTCCTGGGCGGCCCGGCGACGGCGGCCATGCTGCGCGGCTACGTGCGGGACCACTGGCTGGGCGTCGCCACCACCGAGGACTTCAAGCGCGCGGCGCAGGCGGCGACCACCGAGGACCTCGGCCCGTTCTGGACCGAGCACCGGATCGGCTGAGACCGGAGCCCCGGGCCCGCCGGCCGCGGCGGGCCCTCAGCTCCCGACCCGCTCCCGTTCCGCCGTGCGCAGCAGGACCTCCGCCACGCCCCGCGCGCGTACCGCCGCCTCCGCCGTGCCCTCGCGCACCGCCGTCACGATGGCCCCGTCGCCCAGCAGTGCGAGCTGGCGGGCCAGGCCCTCGTGGTCGCGGTAGCCGCCCTCGGTGAGGAGGCGGTCGAGGACGCCGATCACCTTCTCCTTGTGCTCGGCGGCCACCTGGTGCGCCGGGCTGTCCGGATCGGCCGTCTCCACCATCGTGTTGATGAAGGCGCAGCCCCGGAACGAGGCCGCGGCGAAGCGCTCCGCTAGGCCGTCGAAGAGCGCGAGCGGAAGTTCCTCGGGTGTGCGCTCACTGACCGCGATCCGGCCGTCGAGCCAGGCGCGCCACATGTCGTCGCGCCGGCGCAGCACCTCGACGACCACGTCGTCCTTGCTGGGGAAGTGGCGGTAGAAGGAGGCGCGGCCGACTCCGGATTCGGACAGGATCCGCTCGATGCCCACGGCCCGGATCCCCTCTTCGTAGAACAGGCGCTCCGCCGCACTGAGGAGCCGTTCTTTCGCGTTCGTGGCCATACCAGACGGTACCACTCGGTGCCGTATAGGTGATTCCGATGCGACAGGCGGAGTGACCGCCTCCCGTTGCGCCAGATGGAACCGATCGGTACCGTCTGGATGGTACCGACCAGTTCCGTCTTGCTCCGGCTCAAGGAGAGCTCCATGCCCCGCCTGCCCCAACTGACCGTCGAGACCGCCAACGAGGAGCAGCGCGAGCTGCTCGAAGGCACCCTCAAGCAGCTCGGCAAGCTGCCGAACCTCTACGCGGCCCTCGCCAACGGCCCCTCCGCGCTCCGCGGTTACCTCGCCATGCGCGAGGCCCTGGTCGGCGGCAGCTTCAGCGCCCGGCAGCGTGAGCAGCTCGCGCTCTACATCGCGCAGCGCAACGACTGCACCTACTGCGTCTCCGCGCATACCCTGCGCGGCGGCAAGGTCGGCCTGAGCGAGCAGGAACTGCTCGACACCCGCCGCGGCACCGACGCCGGCGACCCGCACATGGACCAGGTGCTCCGCTTCGCCGGCGCCGTCATGGCCACCGGCGGCCGCGTCACCGACGAGTCCCTCACCGACGCCCGCGCCGCCGGCGTGACCGACGCCGAGATCGCGGAGATCGTCGGCCACGTCGCGCTGAACGTGCTGTCGAACTTCTTCAATCACGTTGCGCAGCCGGACTTGGACTTTCCGTTGGTCCCGGCCCACCTCGCCGAGTAGAGTCTTCGCGGCCGAGCAGGGGTGCCGGGCGCGCAGAGGCGTCCGGCACCCCTGCGGCTGTTGGTGACAGACCGACTGGGGCGATCGAAGCGGGTGGCCGACCATTCACCCGGTGCGAGGAACTGCCGCCTGCGCGCGGCAGGGGGGAATTCACGTGGACATCGACGCAAGAACCCTTCGGACCTTCCGCGAGGTGACCCTGACCGGGTCCTTCACCCAGGCGGCGCGACGCCTCGGGTACTCGCAGTCCAGCGTCACGGCACAGATGCGTGCCCTGGAGAGGCAGGTGGGAGAACCCGTCTTCGAGCGGCTTCCCAACGGGGTCCGGCTCACCCACTCCGGAACCGTCCTGCGTGACTACGCGCGCCAGATCCTCACTCTCGTCGGCGAGATGGAGACCGCCCTGCGCCGGCCCGCGGCCAACCCGCCCCGGCTGACCGTCGGGATCGTCCCCGCCCTCGCGTACGGGCAGCAGCTCGCCCGGGTCACCCACCTCGGGCGGCGGCTGCTCTCCGGCGTCCAGCTCGCCCTGCGCGTGATGGGGACCGCCGAGGTGCACGACGCCTTCCGGTCCGGAGCGATCGACGGGGCCCTCGTGCTCACCGTCGTCGACGCGGACGACCCGGCCGCTCTTTTAGCCGACCAGCTGCACACCGAACGCTCCGACGACCTGACAGAAGTGCGCCTCCAGGAAGTCGAGTTCGTGCCCGTCACGAGCGTCGGACACCGGCGCGGCAACCTCGGCCGCCAGGTCGTCATCGCCGACCCCGACTGTCCCTCGCAGCGCTGGCTGCCCGAGTTCCTCCGCCTGCGCTGCGACAGCCCTCCCGAGATCCACGAGCTCGGCTCCATGGCCGGCGTCCGCGCCGCCACCCAGTCCGGCCTCGGCTGCGCCATGCTCCCCATGGCCCTCGCCGCCTCCCACCAGGAGGCCGGCGGACTGCGGCCCCTCCCGGGCGTCCCCCGGATGCGGTGGAACGCGTCCCTGGTCCACGGCCGCCCCGAGACCCGGCCCGCGCTCGACTGGCAGAACCTGACGGAGACCCTCCGTCAGGCCACCGCCCTCTCCTGCGTGGTCCGCCCCGACGAGCCCGGCCCCGAGAGCGCGTCCGTCGTCCTCGACGGAGGGACCGCCGCCCTCGACCCGGACCCGAGCATCGCCTCGTAACCCGCCCCACTCCTCACAGACCGGTGCCACGGCGCACCGCCGCCTCCCCCCGGCCCCACCCCCGACCGGGTCCTTACGGGAGCGACGGCGCGCCGTGGCACCTCCTTTCGCCCGCACCGCGTCCGGCACCTCTCTTCGTCCGCACCGCGTCCGGCAGCTCCCGGCCGCCGCCCCTCAGTGCTCGGGCAGCCCCAGCGGGACCCGGCCCGTGGCCCGCCCGTGCTCGTCGAGGAGCCAGCTCATCCGCTTGGGGGAGTGCAGGGCCACCGTCCGGTCCCGTACCTCCAGGGCCGGGAAACGCTCCGCGAGCAGCGCCTCGAAGCGGTCCACCGCACCGAGGCCGTGCAGCCAGACCAGGACGAGCAGGTTGTACGGGCCGCTCACCGACACGCACATCCGCACCTGCTCCAGCCGGGCGAGAGCATGGCCCGTCTGCTCCAGGAGCGCGTGCGGTACCGAGGTCCGGTAGACCACCGTCGTGGACAGCCCCGCCATCGGATGCGCCAGGTCGCAGCGCAGCGTGATGTCCCCGTCCCGGAGCATCCGCTGGAGCCGGCGCCGGGCCGTGTGCTCGCTCATGCCCGTCAGCGCGCCGAGTTCCCCGTAGCCGAGCCGTCCGTCGGCACCGAGCGCGGTGAGGAGTGCCTGGTCCTGCGGCGACGGCCGCTCGTGGAGATGGGTGCTGTAGGTGCGTGGCCGGGCGGCCGGGCCGCCGCCCAGTTCGGCGCGCCCGGCGGGGTTCATCGCCCGCATCCGCCAGTCGCGGCCCTCTCCGTACAGCGTGATGCCCAGCCGGGTCCGGGTGGAGCGGACGCCGCGGAGACCGCCGATCCCCCGGTGCACCGCACGCCCCAGGGACGGCAGGTCCGGGGCGGCGACGGAGAGGAACAGGTCGAAGTCCCCGGCCGTCTCGTCGACGCTGAACACCCAGGGCAGCGCCGTCACCGCCGCGCTCACCCGGTCGAAGGCGCGCGGCCGGCAGCGCACCTCCACATAGGCGACCGTGGCCGTCTTCGCCGCGTCGTACGCGGTGACCCAGGCGAGCCCCTCGGCGCGGAGCCGTTCGAAGCGGCGGGCGGCCGTCGTCGCGTTCACGCCGAGCGCCTGCCCGATCCGGGTCCACGGCGCCCGGGGGGCCGCCTGCAGGGCGTCGATCAGCGCCAGATCCAGCTCGGAGAAGCCGGCGAGAGCGCCCTCCGTGCGGGAATCCGGTGCGGAGGCGTCCTCTCTGAGGCTTTCCGGCATTCCGGAAGGGTTCTCGCTCACGGACCGGATCGTAGGGGCACTTCCGGCCGACCACCAGATTCGGCCACCGGTGAGAGGAGTACTGTGCCTGCTCCGACCCTTCCCGCGTCCCCGGGGGCGTCGGCCGCACACCGCAGAACCGTCCGCGTCACGGTCGTCCTGCTCTTCGCGGCCTGGCTGGTCGACTACGCCGACCGGCTCGTGATCAACCTCGTCCTGCCCTCCCTCGGTGCCGAGTTCGACCTCGACCGCACCCAGCAGGGGCTCGTCGTCTCCGCCTTCTTCCTCGCCTACGCCCTCTGCCAGATCCCCGGCGGCCTGCTCGCCGACCGGTTCGGCGGCCGGCGGGTGACCCTCTGGGCGCTGCTGACCTGGTCGGTCTTCACCGCCCTCACCGGCTTCGCCTGGTCCTTCGCCGTGCTGCTCGCCCTGCGCTTCGCCTTCGGTGCGGCCGAGGGGATCTTCCCGCCCGCCGCGACGAAGGTCCTGGTCGAGCGGACCCGGCCCGAGGAGCGCATGAGCGCCAACGGCACGGTCATGAGCTCCAACGCCCTCGCCGCCGTCATCACCCCGCTGTGCGTCGCCCCGCTCGTCGCGGTCTTCGGCTGGCGCTCGGCCTTCTGGTCGACCGCCGCCCTCGGCGTCTTCGCCCTCCTCGCCGTACGCCGCTGGCTCCCGGCCCCCCTGCCCCGTACGGAAGACGCGCGGGACGCCGCCCCCGGGACCGCCCGGCCGGCCCTCCGCGCGGTCCTCGGCAAGGGTGTCCTGTGGCGCTTCGCCTTCATGATGTTCGGCTACAACACGATCGTCTGGGGGCTCAACACCTGGGTCCCGTCGTATCTCAGCGAGGAACACGGGGTCTCCCTCACCTCGGCGGGAGCCCTCATCGCCGTCCCCGCGCTCGGTGCCGCGCTCGCCACCGTCCTCGGCGGGCGGCTCGCCGACCGGCTCGGCGGCCACCACCGCAGGATCATCGTCCCCGGCATGGCCGTCGCGGCCGTCGCCCTCCTCCTCATGGCGGGCTCGCCCTCCGTCGCCGGCTTCGTCGTCTTCGGCACCGTCGCCGTCTTCGCCGCCTCCCTCGCGTACATGCCGATCTTCGCCGTCCCCCTCGCCGGTCTCTCCCCGGCGTACGTGGGCGCGGGCAGCGCCGTCGTGATCTTCGGCGGCCAGGTCGCCGGCATGATCGCCCCGCCCGTCATGGGGGCCCTCGCCGACGCCTTCTCCTTCCAGGTCGCCTTCGGCTTCCTCGTCCTCGGCGCGCTGATCGCCGCCGTCATGGCCTGCCTCACCCCCCAGGACGCGGCCGCCTTCCGCGCCGCCGCCGGCGAACCGGCGACGACCCCGTCCCCCAGCACCGCAAAGGACCCCGCATGACCACCGAAGCCGCCGCCACCTCCCTCGCCCCGCTCCTCTCCGGCCTCGACGGACGGCTGCCGGACCTCCTCGCCCTCTACGAGGACCTGCACGCCCATCCCGAGCTGTCGTTCCAGGAGTTCCGCACCGCCGGAGTCGTCGCCGGGCGGCTGCGGGCCCAGGGCTGGGAGGTCACCGAGGGCGTCGGGCGCACCGGAGTCGTCGGCGTCCTCGCCAACGGGCCCGGCCCCGTCGTCCTGCTCCGCGCCGACATGGACGCCCTCCCCGTCAAGGAGGAGACCGGACTGCCGTACGCCTCCACCGCGACCGGCACCGACCCCGACGGCAACGAGGTGCCCGTCATGCACGCCTGCGGGCACGACATGCACGTCACCTGTCTGCTCGGCGCCACCGCCCAGCTCGCCGCCCACCGGGAGGCCTGGCAGGGCACGGTCGTCGCCGTCTTCCAGCCCGCCGAGGAGGTCGGCGGCGCGCCCGCCATGATCGAGGACGGCTTCCTCGACCGCTTCCCGCGCGCCGAGGTCTGCCTCGGCCAGCACGTGGCCCCCGCTCCGGTCGGCTTCGTGGGGACCCGGCCGGGCCCGGTGATGGCGGCCTCCGACAGCTTCCGGGTGACCCTCTTCGGCCGGGGCGGCCACGGTTCCTCCCCGGAGACGGCCGTCGACCCCGTGGTGCTCGCCGCGGCGGTCGTGATGCGGCTGCAGACGGTGGTCTCCCGGGAGATCGGTCCCGCGCAGACCGGTGCCGTCACCGTCGGCGCGCTGCACGCCGGGACGAAGGAGAACATCATCCCGGACACCGCAGAGCTGTGGATCAACGTCCGCTCGACGACCCCGGCCGTGCGGGAGCGGATCCTGGCCGCCGTCACGCGCATCGTCCGGGCCGAGGCCGTCGCCTCGGGTGCCCCCAAGGAGCCCGAGTTCACCCCGCTCAACTCCTTCCCGGTCACCGTCAACGACGCGGCGGCGACGGCCGTGGTGCAGGACTCCCTCACCGAAGTCCTCGGCGAGGGACGGGTCTTCACGCTCACCCAGATCATCACCGGCAGCGAGGACTTCGGCACCTTCGGGACCGCGCTCGGCGTCCCCTCCGTCTTCTGGCACTTCGGTGGCGCCGACCCCGCCCTCTACGCGGGCATCGACCCCGGCTCCCTCCTGGAGGACGGCCTCCCGGACACCGTCCCCGCCAACCACTCGCCGCACTTCGCCCCCGTTCCCGGGCCGACCGTCCCCCTCGGCGTGACGGCCCTGCTCGCGGCCGCCGCCCCGTGGCTGACGAGGACGGCCGTCCCCGGCGCCTGACACCGGACCGCGCGCCACCTCTCGGACGCGATCAGGTGGTCGTCCCGTACCGCGCGAGCAGCCGGGCGCGGCGGGACGGCTGGAGGTTGGCGCGGGTGATGTCGCCGTCGTAGTGCGCCAGGACGCGGGGGTCCATGACCCGGCGCCAGAGCGGCGGGACGTAGGCGAGGACGATCATCCCGGCGTAGCCGGTCGGCATCTCGGGGGCCTCCTCGAAGTGGCGCAGCGCCTGGTAGCGGCGGGTGGGGTGGGCGTGGTGGTCGCTGTGCCGCTGGAGGTGGTAGAGGAAGACGTTGGAGGCGACGTTGTCGCTGTTCCAGCTGTGGCGCGGGGCGCAGCGCTCGTACCGGCCGCTCGCGAGGAGTTGGCGCTTGAGGCCGTAGTGCTCGGTGTAGTTGATGACTTCGAGCAGACAGAAGCCGAACACCGCCTGCCCCGCGAGATACGGCAGGACCCCCGGCCCGAAGGCGAGCGCGAGCGCGGCGAAGAGTGCGAACGACAGCGACCAGGAGCCGAGGACGGTGTTGCGCGGGCTCCACACGGACCGGCCCCTGCGGGCGAGCCGGCGCTTCTCCAGACGCCAGGCCGAGGTCAGGCTGCCGGCGACGGTCCGGGGCAGGAACCGCCAGAAGCTCTCGCCGAGCCGGGCGCTCGCCGGGTCCTCGGGGGTGGCGACGCGGATGTGGTGGCCGTGGTTGTGCTCGACGTAGAAGTGGCCGTACCAGGTCTGGGCGAGCGCGATCCGGGACAGCCTGCGCTCCAGCGACTCCGTCTTGTGCCCGAGTTCATGGGCGGTGTTGATCGCGATGCCCGCGACGCCGCCGAGGGTGAACATGAGCCCGATCCGGTCCACGACGGCGAGGTCGCCCCGGGCGATCAGCCAGCAGCCGAGGACGAGGCCGGCGTACTGGAGGGGCAGGTAGAGGTACGTGCACCAGCGGTAGTAGCGGTCCTGTTCGAGGTGGGCGAGCGCGCTGTCGGGCGGGTTGGCCGAGTCCTTGCCGATGAGGTGGTCGACCACGGGGAAGACCGCGTACAGGACGAGGACCCCGGTCCACCAGAAGACCCGCAGCCCGGTCGCGGACACCAGGCCCCAGGAGAGGAACGGGAAGGCCGGGATCAGCAGGCCGAGGAGCCAGAGCCAGCGCTTGGGATCGCGCCAGACGGCGGGGACCGTCGGGGGTGTCGCGGGAGGGTCGCTGTGCAGGGCCATGCCGGCTCCTCACGAGGAAGGACACGTGGTGGACACTTCACTTGCTCAGTGTCCAGTTCTTAGACGTCTCACCCGTGAAGCGTCAATGCTTTGGGCGGGGCCCGATGGATAAAGTGGGGGCACGATGACACGTTTTCGCGAGAGTGTTCGGTCCCTGTTGCGTGAGCAGGTGCTCGACGCCGCCTACGGCCTCGTCGCCGCCGACGGCTGGGGCGGGCTGCGCATGACCTCCATCGCGCGGGCCGCGGGGATCAGTCGGCAGACCCTCTACAACGAGTTCGGCTCGAAGGAGGCCATCGGCAACGCGCTGGTCCAGCGCGAGCTGGAGGGCTTCCTCGTCGGCATCCAGCGCGAACTCGACGCCCACCGGGGCCGGTTGGAGGCCGCGGCCGCGGCCGGGGTCGGCTACGTGCTCCAGCAGGCGGTGGACAACCCGCTGATCAAGAGCGTCCTGGTGGCGGCGCGCGGCGGCGAGGACGACCTGCTCGCCTATCTCACCACCCGCCCGGAACCGGTCTTCGGTACGGCGATGGCGATGCTGGAGGCGTACGCGACCGAGGCCTGGCCCGATGTCGACGAGGAGTCGCGGGGCCTCGCGGTGGAGACGATCGTGCGGCTCACCGTCAGCCACATCGTCCAGCCGGTGGCGGACCCCGGGGAGTCGGCGCGGCGCATCGCCCGGATCACGTCGAGGATCGCGTACCCGGGCGGCGGGGCGGCCTGAGGGCCGCCGCAGGGAGAAGTGGGCGAGACCTGGTGGCGGACACGGGGGATCTCCGGCACCAGGCCTCTGTTGAACATTGTACGAGACGGCGGGGTGTGTCCGGTACGTGCCCCCGGGGCGCCTCTCCGACGCGCGAACCGGGGCCCGGCGGGGTACACCTCCTCTGAGACGCGGATGCGGCCGAGCGCGGGCCCCCTTCCCCTCGGCCGCGTCGCCGGTGACGACGAGGAGGCCGCCGTGGAGGGCAGAAGCAAAGGGTTCGTGCATTCCTTCAACCGCGCCGGCGGCTACGGATTCGTCGTCCCCGTGGGCTCCGAGGAGCAGGTCTACTTCAGGGCCGAGGACATCGAGGGCGAGGAGCGCACCCTCTCCGAGGGTCAGCAGGTCTCCTTCGTCCTGGTCCTGGGCGACGGCCGCTTCGAGGCGAGGGAACTGCGCGTCTGAACCCGGAGGGCCCCCGCCCCCCGAGGGTCACTCGCCCGGAGCCGGCGGCAGCGCGTCCATGAACGAGCTGACGGAGAACACCGCCCGGCCGGGACCCGCGGGGCCGTAGCCGGGCGGGGCGGTCAGCCCGTACTCCTCCAGCGTCGCCGTGTACGCCTCGAGCAGGCACAGGTGGTACTCCAGCGGGGCGCCGTCCGGGTTCTCCCGGCCCAGCGGGGTCGTCGGCTCCGGGCACCAGGTGGTGAACCGGGGGGTGATCCCGCGCGACATGAAGAACCGCAGGCCCTCCCGGGTGGAGGCGATGGCCTCGTCCACGGTCAGGAAGCCGGACGGGCGCGCCATCTCGACACCCGCGACGAAGTTCGGGATGACGTTGCGCGGCCCGAAGACCTCCGCCGAGTCCAGGATGCGGCGGTGCCACTCGTCCCGGCCGATGTAGCGCTCCTTGCCGGGGCAGTACAGCTCGAACAGCCGCCGGTCCCACACCTCGTAGTTGGGGTGGTAGATCCGGATGCCGTAGTCGTGGAAGCGTTGCACGTCCTCCTTCGGCAGCGCCTGGGCGACGACCTTGCCGATCCAGCGGCCGGGGAACCGCTCCTCGATCGCGCGCGCGTACTGCCCGTAGAAGTCGGCCTCGTCCTTCCCGCCGACCTGCGAGGTGACCGCCCCGCCGGTCAGCGTGTACGCGGTCGAGGTGCGGGCGGTGTCGTGGCGGTCGATGATCTCCAGGGCCTCCAGGACCTCGTCCACCGGCTTCACCCCGGTGTACGGGCGGCCCGCCGCCTTGTGCTGGCGCCAGTTGTGGTTGATGTCGCAGTACTGGCACTCCTCCTTGGCGCCGAAGTACTGGCAGACCCGGAAGACCGTGAGGTAGATCAGGTACCCCCACTGGATGGTCGGCGCGACCTCCATCACGGACTTGCCGTTCGCCAGCGGGTGCCGGTAGTACTCCGGCATCGGCGGCAGACCGACGTCCGCGATCCGCACCCCGTCGAGGAAGAGCGCGAGCGCGCCGTCGCCGTCCGGTGCCACCCGGTAGGGGGAGGACGGGTTGACGCGCACCGACACCACCGTGCGCCGCAGCCCGTACGGACCGCCGGTCAGCACGATCTCCTCCGGCGGACGGTTCAGCGCCGCCTCCCCGAGCTCCGGCAGAGTGCGGTGGTCGAAGGAGAAGATGAAGTACGACTTCGGCTTCACCTCGCCCCCCTCGTTGCCGCTCAGCGCGGACGGGTCGAAGGCGAGCCCGCCGCGCAGCAGGTCCTCCTTGAACACCGCCTCCGGAGGGAGCCCGGGGAAGCGGTCCATGAGGGACTCGACGACGGCGGTACGGGTCGGGGCGGCGCTGGACACAGCGGATCTCCAGTGGTGAGAGACGACGGAGCCGACGACCTCACGCTACGCGCGCGCACCCCCGGAGCGACGACCGGGCCCGTCCGGCCGGGCCCGGCGCGTCCCGGCACGAGAGGGCGGGGCGGGATGCTAGAAGTTCCACGGCCCCCGCGCGTACCCGTGCGCGTACCCGTCTTCGTACCCGCCCGCCGTCCTGCCCGTACCGCCTTCGCATCCGCACCCACGCCCGCACCACGAACCGGAGAGCACACATGAGGATCAACCTGGCCGGCCTCCTCGTCGACGACCAGGAGAAGGCCCTGCGCTTCTACACCGACGTGCTGGGCTTCCTGAAGAAGACCGAGGTCCCCCTGGGCGAGTACCGGTGGCTGACCGTCGTCTCCCCGGAGCACCCCGACGGCGTCGAACTGGTCCTGGAACCCGACACCGCCCTCCCCGCCGCGCGGGTGTACAAGGAGGCCCTCGTCGAGGCCGGCATCCCGCTCACCTCCTTCGCCGTCGACGACGTCCGCGCCGAGTACGAGCGCCTCCGGGGGCTCGGGGTCCGCTTCACCCGGGAGCCCGTGGAGATGGGCCCGGTCACCGTCGCGATCCTCGACGACACCTGCGGCAACCTCATCCAGATCGCCCAGTACGCGTGACGGCGGCCCCCGAGAACCCGGACCGGCTGTGAACACGCCGCGGGGCCGGCACGGGGCCGGCCCCGCGGTCCGGGAGTCGGGCGCCGACCCGGCGGATTCTCCGGGGGCAGGAGCCCGCCCCCCTCCCTCAGGCGACCACCGGCACCTGCGTCTCGGCGCTCATCCGCAGTCCGAGGTGCAGATAGGCGGCGAGGTCCGCGCGGGGGGCCTTGCGGACCACATGGCGGATCGCCTGCATCGCCTCCCACGCGGAGGTCTGCGCCAGCGATCCGCCCCAGGTCTCCCCGAGCCCGTCCCAGAGGTACGCGCTGAAGCCCAGCTGAGGCGCCCCGGCCCGTCGCCGTTCCTCCTCGTGCGCGGCGAGCGCCCGGATGAAGAACCGTTCCGCCTCGACGGCCGGCAGCACGGCACGGATGATCCGCAGATACGGCGTGACCAGCGACGCGACCTCGGGGCACTCCCCACCGGGAACGAACGCGTCACGGGTGTCACGGGCGTCCCGGAGATCACGTGGGTCACGGGGAACGGAGGTGGGCACGGGCTCGCATGTAGGAGTCATGGAACCTATCGATACGTCATCTGATCGCAGGAACCGCCGTGGCGCGCCCACGTACCGGCCCGGTTCGTCCCACGGTGTCAGACCCCGGAGCCCTCACGCGCTCCTGAGGACGACGAGCCGCTGTGTCGCCCTGGTCATCGCGACATAGCGGTCGACCGCACCCTCGATGCCCTCGCCGAACCGCTCCGGGTCGACGAGCACGACCAGGTCGAATTCCAGGCCCTTCGACAACGAAGGGGTGAGCGACCGAACCCGCGCCGACCCCCGGAAGGAGGGGTCGCCGATGACACAGGCGACGCCGTCCGCGTGCGCGGCCAGCCAGTCCTCCAGGATGCCGTCGCGGTCCGCGGCCGAGCCGTGGACGACCGGGATGCCGCTGCTGCGCACCGAGGTCGGCACGTTCGCGTCCGGGAGCGCCGCGCGGATGGCCGGCTCGGCCTCCGCCATGACCTCCTCCGGCGTCCGGTAGTTGATGCTCAGCGACGCCACGGTGATCCGGTCGAGCCCGACCCGCTCCAGCCGCTCCTGCCACGACTCGGTGAACCCGTGCCGCGTCTGGGCGCGGTCACCGACGATGGTGAAGCTGCGGGACGGGCAGCGGAGGAGCAGCATCTGCCACTCCGCGTCCGTCAGCTCCTGGGCCTCGTCCACGACCACGTGCGCGAAGGGGCCCGCGAGCAGGTCGGGTTCGGTCCCGGTGACCGCGGACTCGTCGACCAGGCTGTCCTTGAGGTCCTGTCCGCGCAGCATCGTCACCGCGCCCTCGCCGTCGTCGTCGGCCGCGAGCACGTTGTCGATGACATCGGCCATGCGCGCCCGCTCCGCCGCGAGGGTGGCCTGCCGCCGCCTCCGGCGCACGGCCGCCTCGGGGTCGCCGAGCCGCTGCCGCGCCGCGTCGAGGAGGGGCAGGTCGGAGACCGTCCACGCCTGCGCGTCCGTGCGCTGGAGCAGCCGCACCTCCTCGCGGTCGAGCCAGGGGGCGCACTTGCGCAGGTAGGCGGGCACCGACCAGAGGTCCCCGACCAGGTCGGCGGCCTCCAGCAGCGGCCAGGCGCCGTGCACCTCCTTGACCAGCTCCTCGTCCTGCCGCAGGGAGCGCAGGAACAGGTGGAAGGGGACCTCGCCGTCGAGCTTGGCCAGCAGGATCGTGGCCAGCTCCTCCCAGATCTGCTCGCGCGCCTCGTTGTGCGGCGTACCGGAGTCCGGCGCGTCGAAGGCCTCGGCCCAGTCGTCGGCGGTCAGCCGGATGTCGGCCCAGTCGGTCGACACCGTCATCCCCCGGGCGGGCGGCTCCTCGTAGAACCCGACGGCGGTCTCGATCGCCCGGACCATGTCCGCGGACGACTTCAGCCGGGCGGCCTCGGGATCGGTCTCGGCCACCGCGCGGGCCCCCTCGGCGACGAGGTCCCGCACGGTGCAGGTCTGCACGCCCTCCTCGCCGAGGCTGGGCAGCACGTCGGCGACGTACGCGAGGTACGGCTGGTGCGGGCCGACGAACAGGACGCCGCCCTTGCGGTGCCCGAGCCGGGGGTCCGCGTAGAGGAGGTGGGCCGAGCGGTGCAGGGCGACCACCGTCTTGCCCGTACCCGGGCCGCCGTCGACGACGAGCGTGCCGCGCGAGCCGGCCCGGATGATGGCGTCCTGGTCGGCCTGGATGGTGCCGAGCACGTCCCGCATGCGGGGCGAACGGCTGCCGCCCAGGCTGGCGATGAACGCGGACTGGTCGTCGAGCGCCGCGTGCCCTTCGAGGCCGTCGGCGGTGAACACCTCGTCCCAGTAGTCGTTGACGCGCCCGCCGGACCAGCGGTACCTGCGGCGGCTCACGAGCCCCATCGGGCGGGCGTGGGTCGCGGCGAAGAAGGGCTCGGCGGCGGGCGAGCGCCAGTCGAGCAGCAGCCGGCGGCCGGTGCTGTCCGTGAGCCCGAGGCGCCCGATGTACACGGGCTCCGGGTCGTCCTCGGCGACGATGTGCCCGAGGCACAGGTCGAGGCCGAAGCGGCGCAGGGTGCGCAGACGGCCGGTGAGGCGGTGGATCTCCGCGTCCCGGTCCATCGCCTCCCGGCCGGCGCCGCCGGGCGCCCTGCGCGTGGCGTCGAGCCGGTCGGACAGTTCGTCGATCGACTGACGGAGACTCTCCTCGACGGCCGCGAAGTGCTGCTCGTCGCGGGCGATCAGGGCCGGGTCGGCCTTCGAGGAGAGACGGTCGGGAAGGTCGAACGCACCGGTGCCGTACGACGTGTCCACCGACGAAAACACATGCACTTCGTGAATCTCCCGTATCTGCAGGCGAAGTCCGCGGCCGGGCGGGCCGAGATCAGCGATTCTGCGGTACGAAGGGGGCCTTGCCGCAAGGCCCCCCATGCGCTATACGTTAGAAGTGGCAAGAGGAGGGTTTCCCCCTTGCCCTGATCCCGACGCGAGGCCGCGAGCCCGGATCCGGCCGCCCGGGGGTCCGTCTTTCGGAAGGCCTAGCGCGGGGTGATTCCCCCGGCGTAGACGTTCTTCGGCGTGACGACCTCGGTGACCGCGCGGGCGAGCAGCGTCGAAGGTTCCTGGCCCTGGCTGAGGCTGTCCGTGTTGATCATGATGACCATGGTGGCCTTCTGCGAGGGCAGGTAGACCGTCACGGTCTCGTACCCGGGGATCGAGCCGTTGTGGCCGATCCACCCGTTCGTCTTCAGGATCCCGAGACCGTAGCTCGTGCCCGGGAAGGGGGTCGGCAGCGTCCTGAGCCGCTGCGCCTGGGTCGCGGGGCTCAGCAGCTCGCCGGTGGCGAGGACCTTGGCCCAGTGGCGCAGGTCGCGCAGGTCCGAGATCATCCCGCCGGCCGCCCATGCCCAACTGGGGTTCCAGTCCGTGGCGTCCGCGACCTTCCCGCTCAGCGTCTGGTCGGTGTAGCCGCGCGCGTGCGGCTCGGGGAACTCGGCGCCCTCCGGGAGGAAGGTGTGACGCAGCCGGGCCGGGCGGACCACCCGCTGGTGGAGGAGCTCGGCGAGCGGCTGCCCGCCGACCTTCTCGACGACCAGGCCGAGCAGCAGCAGATTGCTGTTGGAGTACTGGAACTTCGCGCCCGGAGCGAAGGTGTTCGCGTGCCGGTACCCGTAGGAGAGCGCCTCCCAGGGGTTGAACGGGCGCTCCGGCTCGCTCAGCAGATCGTGGACGAACTCCGGGTCGGCGGTGTACGGGAACAGCCCGCTGCGCATCTCGGCGAGGTGACGCAGCGTGATGTCGTCGCCGTCGGGGACGCCGCGGACGTAGTCCGAGATCGGGTCGTCCAGCCGGACCTTCCCCTCGTCGACGAGTTGGAGGAGTGCGGTCACCGTGAACGTCTTGGTCTCGCTGCCGATCCGGACGCGGGTGTCGACGCGCATCGGCCGGCCGGTCCTGGTGTCGGCGACGCCGGTGGCGCGTACGTACCGTCCCTTGCCGGGCATCCACAGGCCGACGACGACACCGGGGATGCCCGCCTTCCTGCGGACGTCCTCGATCGTCCGGTCCAGCCGGGCGGTCAGCTCCGGGCCGAACCCGGCGGAGGAGAGGTCGTCCTCGCCGTAGCCCTCGCCGGTCACGGCGTGCGCGGAGTGCGCGGGCGAGGCGACGGCGGGCGCGGCGGGGGCCGCCGTCATCGGGGTCAGCACGGACGCCACGAGCAGCGTCGCGGCGAACAGTCTGCGGGAGGGGATACGTCTCATGGCGGAGCGCCTCTTCCGGGTCATCACGGTCACGGACCGCAACATCACCACCGGCACCCCGGGCCGCGGGCCCCCGGCAAGGGGCGCCCCCCGGCGAGTCCACTCGTTCGGCGCCACTCCCCGTACCGGCGCCCTGGGCCGCTCGCGCGGTCACAGCGGCACGATCGTCGCCTCCGTCGCCTTCACGCTGGTCCATACGGACACCCCGTCGGCGAGGCCGAGTTCGGCCGCCGCCTGCGGGGTGATCTCGGCGACGAGATCGGGCGCCAGCTCCGAGGCGACCAGGACCCGCAGCCTGCTGCCGCTGGCCGTGATCTCCCGTACGGTGCCGGGCCAGACGTTACGGGGGCTCCCGCCGGGCCGCTCGCGGTGCAGCGACACCGCCTCGGGCGCGACGATCGCCAGGGCCGGGGTGCCGGGCTCCGGCGGTTCGGCGGCGACCAGGGTGCCGCCCCCGTCCAGGGCGAGGCCCTCGGAGGTCGCCGTCCCCGGCCAGGCGTTGCGGCCGAGCATCCGGGCGACCCAGGGCGACCGGGGGTGCCGGGTGACCTCGGCGGGCGCGTCGTCCTGGAGGGCGCGCCCCTCGTCGAGCACGAGGACGCGCTGCGCCAGCGACACGGCCTCGACCGGGTCATGGGTGACGATCAGGCAGACCCCGCCGAAGCCCGCGAGATGGGTGCGCAGGGTGTGCCGTACCTGCGCGCGGGTCGTCTGGTCGAGCGCGGCGAGCGGCTCGTCGAGCACCAGCAGCCGGGGCCGCGCGGCCAGCGCCCGTGCGAGGGCGACGCGTTGGGCCTGGCCGCCGGAGAGCTGCGCAGGCCTGCGGTGCGCCAGATGCCCCACGCCGAGCCGGTCCAGCCAGGCGCGTGCCTCCCGGCGGGCCTCCGCGCGCGGGACGCCCTGGGCGCGCAGCCCGTAGGCGGTGTTGGCGAGGGCGTTCATGTGCGGGAAGAGCGCGCCGTCCTGCGGGACCCAGGCGACGTGCCGCCGGTGCGGTGGCAGCGCGGTGACGTCGGTGTCGCCGAGCCGGAGCGTGGCGTGGGCGCGCGGGGTGAGTCCGAGCAGGGCGCGGAGGAGGGTGGTCTTGCCCGCGCCGTTGGGGCCGACGACGGCGATGGTGGTGCCGGGTCCGGCGTCGAGGGTGAGCCGGGTGAAGCCGGTGACCTCGGCGTGGAGGGCCCAGCTCCGGTCCCCGGGGGGCTGCTTCTCGACGGGCTGTTCCCCGTGCGGCACGGCCGCGCCGGGGGAGGGGGCCGAGGAGGGGCCCGGACCGGGGGTGTCGTCACCCGTGTCCGGTGCGGGGCGGCGGGTGCGGCGGTCGGACGGGGTGCCCGTCCAGCGTCCGCGCAGGGCGATCAGTACGGCCATCGCGATGGCGAGCAGCAGCAGGGAGACGGAGGTGGCGGCCTCCGGCTCGTCCTGGAGCAGCAGATAGACCTGGAGGGGCAGGGTCTGGGTGGTCCCGGGCAGGTTGCCGGCGAAGGTGATGGTGGCGCCGAACTCGCCGAGCGCCCGCGCCCAGGTGAGGGCCGCCCCCGCGATCAGTCCGGGCGCGACCATCGGCAGGGTGACGGTGAGGAAGACCCGTACCGGCGGGGCGCCGAGGGACGCGGCGGTCTCCTCGTACCGCGGCCGGAGCCCGCCGAGGGCGCCCTCCAGACTGATGACGAGGAAGGGCATGGCGACGAAGGTGGCCGCGAGGACGGCGCCGGAGGTGTGGAACGGCAGGGTGATGCCGAAGGTGCCCTCCAGCCACGGGCCGAGCAGTCCGCGCCGGCCGAAGGCGAGCAGCAGCGCCACACCGCCGACGGTGGGCGGCAGGACCATGGGAAGCAGGACGAGGGAACGGACGATCGCCTTGCCGGGGAAGGACACCCGGGCGAGCAGCCAGGCGAGCGGGACGCCGAGCAGCAGCGAGAGTCCCAGCGCCCAGAACGACACGACGAGGGAGAGGCGGAGGGCCTCGACGGTCCCGGGGGAGGTGAGGTGGTCGGCGAGTTCGTCCCACTGGGTCCGGACCAGGACGCCGATCAGGGGGAGGGTCAGGAACGCCACGGCGAGGAGCGCGGGCACGACGAGCGTGACGGGAGTGCGGGCCCGGGGCGTACGGCGGACGCCTGATCGTTTCATCGAGTGTCCTGGAAGACGTAGGGAACGGTGTCCTGCACGACGTAGGAAACCAGGCCGTCCGGCGGGAACGGCGGAGGGGGCTGCCCGTCCCCCCGGAACGGGCAGCCCCCTGGTCAGGGGGAGGGGCGGGCTCGGCGGCCGGCCCTCCGGTCGCTACGGCTTCTGGAAGCCGGCGTCCCGGAGGATCTTCTGCGCCTCGGGCGAGGACAGCCAGGCGACGAACGCGGCCGCCGCCTCGGCGTTCGCGGAGCCCTTCACGGTGGCGGCGGGGTACTCGGCGACGGCGTTCTGCGCGTCGGGGATCTCGACGGCGGCGACCTTGTCCCTGGCGCTCTCGGCGTCCGTCCGGTAGACGAGGCCGGCGTCGGCCTCGCCCAGCTCGACCTTGCTGAGGACGGCGCGGACGTTGGGCTCCTGGGAGACCGCCTTCACCGTGATCTTCTGGGCGTCGAGGATCTTCCTGCTGTACTTGCCGGCCGGGACCTCGGGCGCGGCGAGGACGACCTTCAGCTTGGTGTCGGCCAGGTCCTTCAGCTCGTCGACCTTGAACGGGTTGCCCTTGCCGGTGGCGATGACGAGCCGGTTCTTCGCGATGACCGTCGGAGTGCCGGTGTCCGCCCTCACCTTGTCCATGCTCTTGGTGTCGGCGGTGACCAGGGCGTCGGCGGGGGACCCCTGGGCGACCTGGGCGACGAGCTCCTGGGAACCGGCGAAGGAGAAGGTGATCTTCGTGCCGGGGTGGGACTTCTCGTACGCGGCACCGGCGGTCCTGAACACGTCGGTCAGGGAGGCCGCGGCGAGCACCGTCAGGTCGGCGGCGGGGGCGGCGCTCGCGGAACCGGAGGGCGCGGAGCCGGGAGTGGTGGAGCCCGCGCCGTCCTTCCCTGAGTCGTCGCCGCAGGCGGCGAGCGGCACGAGGAGGGCCGCGGTGAGGACGGCGGCGGCGGTGCGGCGTCTGGCGGGAGTGAGCGCGAGGGACATGGGCTTCGTGACTCCTTGGTGTCGTCCAGCCCCAGTTCTGGAGGACGGTTGGGGCCGCATGTGCGACACCGTAGGTGGATGAGCCTCTTATCTGCAACAAAAACGTGTGACTCTCCATGGCGAATGAGAGGCGGCTTGGAGGAAGCGATGAACGGCGGTCGGACCATCGGCTTCAGCCTCCTCCTGGTCTTCGTCCTCGACCGCCCCTTCGCCGGCGAACTCAGCGTGAGCCCGGCACCGTACCGGGAGGGGGCGCTGGCCACGTACTGGGAACCGTGACGCGGGTACGGCGCGGGCGCACGGGCCCGTGTCCGTCAGGGACGTCGTGCGGTGAGGTCCTTGGTCATGAAGACGCGGCCGGCGCCCGGCGGAGCGACGGGAACCTCCCCCAGCTGCCGCCACCCCTGTTTCCGGTAGAAGCCGGGGGCCTGGAAGGTGATCGTGTAGAGCACGCCCATGGCGCAGCCGCGGGCGCGGGCCTCGCCCTCGGCCCGGCGGAGGATCTCCGCGCCCAGCCCGCCGCCGCGCAGCTCGGGCGGCAGGAAGAACAGGTCGAGGAAGAACAGTCCGAGCGAGGTGCGCCCGGTGAGTCCGCCGACCACCCGGTGCGTCCCGGGCTCACGGACGAGGACGGCGAGAGGGCGGCGGTCGTCGACCCCGGTCCTCTCGACGTTGAACCGGTCCAGGGCGTCGGAGATCGCCGCGAGGTCCCCGGGCGCCGGGGCGTCGGTGACGGCGAGGTCCGGGTGGGGTCCGCCTCGCGGGGGCGCACCGGCGGTCGTGTCGGATGCGGCCATGGTTCCTCCAGGGGGTGGGCGGAGGCGGTCGCGCCCCCGGTGCGGTCGCGGGGCGTGGGGGTGTGCCCCGCGCACCCGGCGAGGCTAGGGCGCGGACGCTTCGACGGTCGTCGAACCGAGGACGGCGACAATGGGGGCATGGACAGGGACGCGGAGGGCCGGGACGTGGGGGTGGACCTGGCGGCCGTGGCGGGGCTGCTGGCCGACGGAACCCGGGCTTCCTTCTGTCTGGCACTGCTCGACGGCCGGGCGTGGACGGCGAGCGAGCTCGCCCGCCATGCCGGGGTCGCGTCCTCCACGGCGACCTCGCATCTGAACCTGCTCGTCGGCGGCGGACTCCTCGTCGAGGAGCGGCACGGACGCCACCGCTATGTGCGGTTGGCCGACCGCCGGGTGGTCGATCTGATCGAGAGCCTCGCCGAGCTCGCCCCCCGGCGGGCGGTACGGACGCGGTCGCTGTCGGCCTCCGGCCGCGGCCGGGCGCTCGGCCGGGCCCGGCTCTGCTACGACCACCTCGCCGGATCCCTCGCGCTGGCGGTCACCGACGCGATGGCCGGGCGCGGGCTGCTGGAGTGGGGCTCCGAGCCGGGGCTGACCCACAAGGGCGCGGACTGGCTGGCCGGGGCGGGGATCGTTCTGCCGGAGGGCTCGCGCCGACCGCTGGTGCGCGCGTGCCTGGACTGGACCGAGCGCCGCCCCCATCTGGCCGGCGCCGTCGGCGCCGCCCTCTGCGGCCACGCCCTCACCGCCGGCTGGGTCACGCGGATCGGCACCACCCGCGCGCTCTCGGTGACCGACGCGGGCCGCCGGGCGTTCCACGAGCACCTGGGTCTGCCGCCGGCCGGACTCTGAGCCCCCGGCGGGACTCCGGCCCCGTCGTTCCGGGGCGCTGAGCCTCACGACGGCGACGGCGTCGGGTGCCACAGTCCGTCGGTGTACGCGTGCGGGCTCCAGGTCGGTGCGGGGGAGGGCTCGAAGGGGCCGGCGCGGTTCTCCATCAGGACGACCATGAGGATCGCGAAGACCGAGGTGGCGATGATCAGGCCGAGGCCGACGGGGTTGCGGGGATTGAGGGAGTAGCGGTTCGTACCCCACTTGCTCTTCTTGAAGACGGGCTCGTCGTCGTTCACCGCATGCTCCTCGGGCCGGGGCGCCGACCGGGCCTCCCGGCGCGCCACCAGCGAACTTATGGGCCCCTCGCGGGTCGTTGACAGGTTCTTGACGCGCACCCGGGCGCCCCCGTCCTTGCCGACGACCGGCAAGAAGCGTCGCCCGGCCGACCGCGCCGCACGCGCCCCCGCCCTTGACAACCAGTCATGCTCCTGACAGCAGTGGGGTCGCCGCGCCGTCTCGCGGACGGCGTCACGAAGCCAAGGGGGAGATCAGCGCATGACCAAGCCTGGGACCGCGGGGGACGCGTACGACGTCGTCATCAGTGGAGCCGGCCTCGCCGGAAGCGCCGCGGCGATCCTGCTCGCGCGCCGCGGCGTCCGCGTCGCCCTGCTGGAACGCCGCTCGGACCCCGCCGCGTACAAGGTGCTCTGCACCCACTCCCTCACCGCCAACGCCCACCCGGTGCTGGACGAACTCGGCCTCCTTCCCGACCTGGAGAAGGCCGGAGCCGTCCGCAACGAGGCCCGCTGGTACACCCGTTGGGGATGGATCGAGCCGAGGGCCGCCGCGACGGGACCCGATTTGCCGTACGCGTACAACATCCGGCGCAGCGTCCTCGATCCGCTCATCAGGTCCCGCGCGGCGCAGACCCCCGGCGTCGACCTGCTCCTCGGCCACCAGGTGACCGGGCTGCTCCGGGAGGACGGGCCGCGGGGGCGCACCGTCGGGGTGCGCGCGTCCACGCGCGAGGGCGAGCGGGAGATCCGGGCCCGCCTCGTGGTCGGCGCCGACGGCAAGGACTCGCCCGTCGCGAGGTTCGCCGGGCTGCCCACCCGGACGTACGAGAACGGCCGGTTCGGCTATCTCGCCCACTTCCGCGGACTCCCGCTGCACGGCGGGATCGGCCAGACCTGGTTCCTCGAACCCGACATGGCGTACGCGTTCCCGAACGACGACGGGGTCACCGTCCTCGCCGTCCTCCCGGACAAGAAGCGGCTGCCCGCCTTCCGGGAGGACCTGGAGGGCAGCTTCCTCGACTTCGTCCGCGCCCTGCCCGAAGCGCCGCCCGTCGACGACGCCGAGCGCGTCTCGAAGATCATCGGCACGCTCGACTACCCGCTCCTCAGCCGCGAGCCGACCGCGCCGGGGCTCGCGCTCGTCGGCGACGCGGCCCTGACCGGTGACCCCCTGTGGGGCGTGGGATGCGGCTGGGCCCTGCAGTCCGCCCACTGGCTGGCGGAGGCGGTCGGCCCCGCCGCCGCCGGTCGCGGCGACCTCGACCGGTCGCTCGCACGGTACGCGCGCGTGCACCGGCGCCGGCTGCGCCCGCACCAGTACCTGGCCGCCGACTACGCGAAGGGGCGCCCGTTCAACCCCATGGAACGGCTGGTGTTCTCGGCGGCGGCGCGCGACGAGGCGGTGGCCCGCCACATGTACCTGTTCGCCTCGCGTCTCATCGGCCCGCTGCGCTTCCTGAGCCCGGCGGCGCTGGCCAGGGCGGTGGCCGTCAACATCCGGCACCTCCGGCACCGCGGGGCCGCGGCGCCGGCCGTACCGACGGCGCCCTGACCGGAACCGGTGGTGGCCCGGGGCGGCGGGGACCGGATGCCGGACCCCTCGGCGGCCCGGGCCGGAACTCCGGCAGGATGCGCGTATCGCGCGACAGGAGCCCGGAACCATCGGACACAGGGAAGGCGAGACTCCGCCATGAACGTCAGCTCACACATCGAGGCCGTCTACGAAGAGGTCCGCCGCCGCAACCCCGGCGAGGCCGAGTTCCACCAGGCGGCGGCCGAGGTCCTCGACTCCCTCGCGCCCGCCCTCGAACAGCACCCCGAGTACGCCGAGACCGGGATACTGGAGCGGCTGGTCGAGCCCGAGCGGCAGCTGATCTTCCGGGTCCCATGGGTGGACGACCAGGGCAAGGTGCGGGTCAACCGGGGTTTCCGGGTGGAGTTCAGCAGCGCCCTCGGCCCGTACAAGGGCGGCCTCCGCTTCCACCCGAGCGTCAATCTCGGCATCGTGAAGTTCCTCGGCTTCGAGCAGATCTTCAAGAACGCGCTGACCGGGATGGCGATCGGCGGCGGCAAGGGCGGCTCCGACTTCGACCCCAAGGGCCGCTCGGACGGCGAGGTCATGCGGTTCTGCCAGTCCTTCATGACGGAGCTCTACCGTCACCTGGGCGAGCACACCGACGTCCCGGCCGGTGACATCGGCGTGGGCGGACGCGAGATCGGCTACCTCTTCGGCCAGTACAAGCGGATCACCAACCGATACGAGTCCGGCGTCCTCACCGGCAAGCCGGTCGGCTGGGGCGGCTCGCACGTGCGCACCGAGGCCACCGGGTACGGCGCGGTGTTCTTCGCGCAGGAGATGCTCGCCACGCGCGGCGAGGGCTTCGACGGGCGCCGGGTGGTCGTCTCCGGTTCGGGGAACGTGGCCGTGTACGCCGTGGAGAAGGTCCACGCCCTGGGCGGCCGGGTGGTGGCGTGCAGCGACTCCTCCGGCTACCTCGTCGACGAGGACGGCATCGACCTGGAGCTGCTGAAGGAGGTCAAGGAGGTACGCCGGGCCCGGATCTCCGACTACGCGGAGGCGAAGCCGACCGCGCGCTTCTCGGCCCGGGGCACGGTGTACGACGTGGCCTGCGACATCGCGCTGCCCTGCGCGACCCAGAACGAGGTGCGCCGCGAGGACGCCGTGGCCCTGGTCAAGAACGGGGTCCGTGCCGTCGCCGAGGGCGCGAACATGCCCTGCACGCCCGAGGCGGTGGAGGTGTTCCGCCAGGCCGGGGTCCTCTTCGGCCCCGGCAAGGCCGCGAACGCGGGCGGCGTGGCGACCTCGGCCCTGGAGATGCAGCAGAACGCGGCGCGCGACAGCTGGACCTTCGAGCAGACCGAGGCCCGTCTCTCCGCCGTCATGCGCGACGTCCACACCGACTGCCGGACCACGGCGGAGGCGTACGGCGGCAACACGGACGACTACGTCCTCGGCGCCAACGTGGCCGGATTCCTGAGGGTCGCGGAGGCCATGGCGGCGCAGGGCGTCATCTGAGCGACGGGGAAGCGACGGGCGCGGCCCGGCGCGGCGGGGGTCACCGGGTCCGTCCGACCGGCCATCCGTGTCATACCCGCGGCCCCACCGGGATGCCGCCTCGCCCCGGAGTGTGCAGGCTGGTGTCCCGGGCGGGGCTCCCGTCCGGGCGCCGCCGGTGAGAGGGAGAGGACGCCATGGGCAGGGGCAGTACGCGCGTGGCCGGTCCCGACGGCGGAGGGATCGCGCGTCTGCTCGCGCGTCTCGCCCTGCTCGCGGTGATCGGTTCGCTGGTCGCCCTCGTGCTGGCGGTGGGGGAGGGCGGGCTGCTCGTCCTCGGGGCCGGGCTCCTCGGGCTCGTCGCCTGCGCCGTCGGCGTGTGGTGGTTCGTGGCGCACCGGGGCGCCGTACGGCTGCTGGGCGCGCTCCTCGCGGCGGCGGCTCCCGCGGGCGTCGTCGTGCTCTTCACGTACAAGGGGCTGTGGCTGACGGCGGTCCTCCTGTGCCTGTGCTGGGCCGTGGCGCTGCTCTGCGCACGGGCGGCGCTGCGCAGCGCGCGGCCGGAGAAGTCGTCCCGGGCGACGCCCGCCTCTCCGCCGGTCCGACCGGTCCTGATCATGAACCCGAAGTCCGGTGGCGGGAAGGTGGGCCGGTTCCACCTGGCCGAACGCGCGGAGGAGCTCGGCGCACGGGTGATTCTGCTCGACCCGTCCGCCCCCGCCGATGTCGCCGAGCTGGCGAGGGAGGCGGTGGCCGGGGGCGCGGACCTGCTGGGGGTCGCGGGCGGCGACGGCACCCAGGCACTGGTCGCCGCGGTCGCCGCCGAGCACGACCTGCCGTTCCTCGTGGTCTCCGCCGGCACCCGCAACCACTTCGCCATGGACCTGGGCCTCGACCGGTCCGACCCCTCCCGCTGCCTGGACGCGCTGACCGACGGCGAGGAGCTGCGGATCGATCTCGGCGACGTGGCCGGCCGGGCGTTCGTGAACACGGTGTCCTTCGGGGTGTACGCCGACGTCGTCCAGCACCCCGAGTACCGCGACGACAAGACGGGCACGGCGCTGGCCCTCATGCCGGACCTGCTGCTCGGTGACGGCGTACGACGGGTCGACGCGCGGGTCGACGACACCACGCTCTCCGCCCAGCAGGCCCTGCTGATCAGCAACAACCCGTACGTCTCGCCCGACGAACTCAGCGGCTCGGGCCGCCGGCCGAGCCTCGACGACGGTGAGCTGGGTGTGCTCGGCATCCGTGTGGAGGACGCGGGGCAGGCCGCCGACCTGGCCGTACGGGGCTCGCAGTCCAACGGACTGACCGTGATGAGCGCCCAGCGCGTCGAGGTGACCGCGGGGACGGACGAGATCGCGGTGGCGGTCGACGGCGAGGCCCTGCGGATGCCCACCCCGGTGGTGTGCACGCTCCGCGCGGGGGCGCTGCGGGTGCTGGTGCCGCGCGACCGCCCGGGTGTCCCCGTACCCCTGCCGCCCGTGCGGTGGCGGCAGATCCTCGACCTGGCCCTCGGGCGTACCGGCGCCACGGGGTGACGCCGGGCGGGGGCTCCCTCACACGGGCTCGGTCCGGCGACCGCCTTCCGGTACGACCAGCGGGGTGCCGGCGACGGGGCAGGCGATGACCTTGGCGCGCAGGCCGAAGACGTCCTCGACCAGGTCGGGGGTGACGATGTCCGAAGGGGCACCGGCGGCGACGACGCGGCCGTCGCGCATGGCGATGAGGTGGTCGGCGTAGCGGCAGGCGAGGTTCAGCTCGTGGAGGACCATGACCACCGTGCGCCCGTGGGACCGGTTGAGCCCCGCGACCAGTTCGAGGACGTCGACCTGGTGGGCCAGGTCCAGATACGTCGTCGGCTCGTCGAGGAGCAGCACCGGTGTGTCCTGGGCGAGGACCATCGCGATCCAGACGCGCTGGCGCTGGCCGCCGGAGAGCTCGTCGATGGACCGGAGCGCCAGGTCCGCCGCGCCGGTGGCGGCCAGGGCCGCGTCCACGGCGGCCTCGTCGGTGGAGGACCACTGGCGCCACCAGCGCTGGTGCGGGGTGCGGCCGCGGGCGACCAGGTCGCGGACGGTGATGCCGTCGGGGGCGCTCGGGGTCTGCGGCAGCAGTGCGAGGCGCAGCGCGAAGTCGCGGGCGGAGAGGCCCGCTATGTCCTCGCCGTCGAGGTGGACGGTGCCGCCGGACGGCGTCAGGAGCCGGGCACTGGAGTGCGGGCAGACGCTCGCCACCATGAGGCTGCACGAACGAACCCGGGAGGAGGCCGCCGAACGGCTGACCGCCCGGTACGGGAACGACCCCTCCCGCTGGACGGGCTGCGCCGGCGGACTCGCGCACGAAGCGCTCGCCGCCCGGCTCGACCATCCCGTGTACCCCACCGCGCGGGGGCGTTCCGGCCTCGACGACGACCACGTACGCGCGTACGCACCCGAGTTCCACCCCCGCTTCCCGCTGCGCTGGGTCGCCGTCCCCGAAGAAGCCGTCACCGTGCCCGGCGGCGTCGCGAGCCTCCCCGCCCGCTGGCCCTCCCCGGCCGAACTGGGCCTGCCGGAGCTGTCCGGCACCCATCTCGTCCTCCCCGTCCACCCGCTCACGGCGGGGGAGTCGGCGGCTTCCCTCACGGAAGCCCTGCGCGCCGTCGCCCCGCACGGCCGTGCGGTGATCGCGCCGCGCCCGTACCTGGAGGTCGTGCCGACCCTCTCCATGCGTACGGTCGCCCTCGCCGACGAACCGTCCCTGCACCTCAAACTGCCCCTGGTCACCGCCACCCTGGGCCTGCGCAACCGGCGCACCATCAAGCCGGGCACGCTCGTGGACGGGGCCGCGGGCCAGCGACTCCTGGAGACGGTGATCTCCCGGGAACCACGGTTCCGCGAAACGATCCTGCACGCCGACGAGACGGTGTACGCCCACGCCGGCCACGAACTCCTCGCCGTGCTCTGCCGCCGCTACCCGGCAGGTCTCGACGCCTCGGTCGTCGTCCCCCTGGCGGCGCTGCTCAGCGAGGCCCCCGGCGGGCGCCCGCTGATCGACCACCTCGCCGACCGGTTCCACGGCGGGGACCCGGTCGCCCTGCTCGACGCCGTCCTGACGCTGCTGTTCGACTGGCAGACCACGCTCTTCGGGTACGGGATCGCCCTGGAGTCCCACCAGCAGAACATCTCGCTGGTACTGGACCGCACCCCGGACGGCCGCACCCGGCTCCGGCTGCTGTTCAAGGACAACGACGGGCCGCGCATCGACTTCCGGCGCCTGCGCGACGCCCTCGGCGCCGACGCACCCGACCCCGCCGCGTTCGACGACCCCCGCGTCCCCGCCGACGACGACCGGGCCGTCACCGACGTGTTCACCACCATCACCCTGCACCTGTGCGCGGGCGCGTACGCCTTCGGCCTCGCCCGCGAGGGCCGCGCCCCGCTCAACACCCTGCTCACGCTCGTACGGGACCGGCTGACCGAGGCCGTCGAACGGCTCGGGACCCGGCCCGGCGAGCCCGGCGCGGTCCTGCGCGCCCATGTGCTGCGGGCCCCGGAACTCCCGGTCAAGGCCATGGTCACCGCCGGAACCCTGCTCTCCAAGGAGCGCTCGGGTGCCGCCGACATCAACAAGCACTACACCACAGGCCCCAACTACCTGAGGACGGTGGAGAGATGAGCGCCGCCACCGCGTCATCGGCCGGTACGAGGACCCCCTCGTCGACCGACCCGTCAGCGGCCCGCCGCCAGGTGCGCGCCGTGGCCGGGTGTTACTTCGTGGCCTCGTTCGCCGCCCTCGGCCTGCCGCCCTTCCTCACCGAGATCCTGCCGGAGCTGGGCGACCCCACGGCCCGCTGGGCCGGGGTGCTCTACATCGTCCCGACCGTGTTCGGCGCCATCGGCGCACCCCTGTGGGGGCGGCTCGCGGACCGCTACGGCCGCAAGCGGCTGCTGCTGCGCGCACAGCTCGGCCTCGCGGTGTCCTTCCTGCTCGCCGGCTGGGCGGACTCGCTCCCGGCCTTCACCGCCGCGCTCGTCCTCCAGGGCGTCCTGGGGGGAACGTTCGCGGCCTCCAACGCCTACCTCGGCGCGGCGCTCGAAGGCCCCGCCCTCTCGAAGGCGCTCACCCTCATGCAGGGCGCGGCACGCGCCTCCCTCGTCTTCGCGCCGATCGTCGTCGGATCGCTCTCGCCCTGGCTCTCCCCGCACCGGCAGTACGCCCTGCTCGCCGTACTGCCGCTGACGGCCGCCCTGCTGATCTGCGCGCTGCCGGAGTCACGGGGGAGTGGAGAGGAACCGGACGGCACGGCGCTGCCGGACACACCCGTGGCCCCGGACGCGACGGCACCGTCGGCGACCCCGCAGGAGATTCCGGAGCGAACCCGGCCGGCCACCCCCCTGCACCCTCTACGCCCTGGAGTTCGCCTTCGTCTTCTCCACCGTCATCTCCTTCCCGTACCTCATCTCCCTCGTCGAGGAACGCCTCCCGGGGACCTCCACCGGTGTCTCCGGCGTCATGTTCGCCCTGCCGCACCTGTGTTACCTGCTCGTGGCGATGCCCGTGCACCGGGCGTTCCACCACCGCCCCCGGCTCGGGCTCGCCCTCGGCTTCCTCTGCATCGCGCTCGGCCTCGCCGGACACGGTGTGGCCGGCTCGCTGCCCGCGTTCGCCGCCGTACGGCTCGTCCTCGGCGCCGGCCTCACCCTCGGGCTCGTCTGTCTCTCCGTGCTGGCCGCCGACTGTGCCAAGGGCCGTGCTCCCGGGGGCATGTTCGGCTCCCTGGAGTTCTTCTCCAAGGCCGGCGCCGTCGCGGCGGGAGTGGCCGCCGCGGTCGGCACCGCCTCCTTCGGCCCCACCGCGCCCGTCCTCATCGGCACCGCCGTCGCCCTGGCCACGATCGTCCCCATCGCCCTGCCCTTCGTGAACCCTCTCGGCACTCGCTGGAGCCGTTGATGTCGCTGCCCCGATCCACGGACGCCGCCCGCGGCGCCGCCGCCCCCACCGAACTGCCCGACGCCGACACGGTCGTGGCGCACACCCTCCTCAACTGCCTGCTGCGCGAGGTCTCCGGGCCGGAGCACCAGACGGCCGCGAGCGACGGCCACCTCCTGCTGCGGCTGCCCCGCCGCGGGGTGCTGCTGCGCGTGGCACTGCGCCGCACGTCCCTGCTGGGCGCGCACCGCTTCACCGGCCCGGTCCACGAGCAGCGCGAGGGGGACTGGGAGCGGATCGACTGGCGGCGCCTCGCCGAGTACGTCCAGGACGAACTGTCCCTGCGCACCGGCGTCCGCAACGAGGAGTTCCTCGACCAGATCGCCTCCAGCCACGGGGCGATCACCGCCGGGCTCGCCGCCGCGCCCCTCCCCGTACGGCCGGACGCGCGCACCCCGGGCCGGGCCACGGCCACGCCCGACCCCTCTCTCTCCTCCGAACAGTCCCTCCTCTTCGGTCACCGCTTCCACCCCACCCCCAAGGCCCGCGACGGCGACGCCGCCTCCTGGCTCGCCTACGCCCCCGAGGCCGGAGCCGCCTTTCCCCTGCGCCGCCTCGCCGTCCGTGCCGAACTGATCGCCGAGGAGTCCACCGACCCCGCCGCCACCGCGCCCCTCGACCGGCTCGGCGAAGGCGTCCCGGACGGCTACCGGCCGCTGCCGGCGCACCCCTGGCAGTTCGAGATGCTGCTGCGCGACCACCCGTCGCTGCGCGAGGCGCTCGACCGGGGCGACATCCTGGACCTCGGGAGGGCGGGGACACCGTTCGCCGCGACCGCCTCCGTCCGCACCCTCTACGACGGCGACACGTTCCTGAAGTTCAGCCTCAACGTCCGCATCACCAACTGCCTCCGCAAGAACGCCCGTTACGAACTCACCGGCGCCGTGGCCCTGACCCGCCTCCTCGAACCCGTCCTCGACGCGCTCACCACCCGGTTCCCCGGCAGCGCCGTGCTCCGCGAGCCCGCCTACCGCAGCCTCGCCCTGCCCGGTCCCGACGGCACCCCGGACCGCGCCCTCCTGGAGGGCTTCGGCGTCATCGTCCGCGAAGGACTCTCCGCGCGGCTGCTGCCCGGCACCACACCGCTCCTCGCGGGCGCCGTCGCCGACGAGTACCCCAGCGGCCCCGCCCACATCTCCCGCCTCCTGGACGGCGCCGGCCCCACCACCGTCGTCGCCTGGTGGGACGCGTACCTGAAGCTGCTCGTCCCGCCCGTCCTGGCCGCCTACTTCGACCACGGACTGGTCCTGGAGCCGCACCTGCAGAACGTCCTCGTCTGCGTCGACGACGACGCCATGCCCGCCCAGGTCCTCTTCCGCGACCTGGAGGGGACCAAGCTCCTCCCCGAACACCACGCCGACACCCTCGCCGCGCTGCCCGCCGAGGTCGCGGACGCCATGACGTACGACGCGGAACGCGGCTGGGACCGCGTCGCCTACTGCCTGTTCGTCAACCACATCGCCGAGATGCTCGCCGCCCTCGCCGACCTGCACCCCGAGACCGAACCCGCCCTCTGGGCGCGGGGCCGCGCCACCCTCCAGACCTACGCCGACCTGCACGGCCGCCCGCCCCGGCTCGCCGCGCTCCTCGCCGGCGTACCGCTGCCGGCCAAGGCCAACCTGCTCACCCGCTGGGAGCGCAAGGCCGACCGCGAGGCCGGATACGTCCGCCTTCCCTCCCCGCTCGCCGAGGACGTGCTCCCGGACGCGATCGACCACCCCTGGAGCCCGGCCCGATGACAGCCCCCACCCCCGCCGTGCGCGAGCACGTCCTCGGCCTCCCCGCCGACGCCCTGCCCGCCTACGTCTACGACCTGACGGCACTGCGCGCCCACGCCGCCTCCGTACGCGCGGCGCTGCCCGAGCGCGTCGAGCTCTACTACGCGGCCAAGGCCAACCCGGAGCCGGAGCTGCTGGCCGCGCTCTCCCCGTACGCCGACGGCTACGAGGTGTCCTCCGGCGGCGAACTCGCCCACGTGGGCCGCGCCGTGCCCGGCCGCCCCCTCGCGTTCGGCGGCCCCGGCAAGACCCCGGACGAGATCGTCACCGCCCTGGAGCTCGGGGTGGAACGCTTCCACGTCGAGAGTCTGTACGAGCTGCGGATGCTCGGTGAACTGGCCACCCGCCGCGCCCCGGACACGGCCGTCGGCGTTCTCCTCCGGTTCAACCTGCCGCTGTCCGCCGCCGGCCTGGAGGGCAGCTCGCTCGCCATGGGCGGCCGGCCGACCCCGTTCGGCCTCGACCCCTCCGACGCCGACGCCGCCGTCACGCTGCTCACCGACGGCACCCTCCCGCACCTGCGGCTGCTCGGCGTCCGCGCCCACCTCGCCAGCGGTCTCGACGCCGCAGAACAGATCGCCGTCGCCCGGTCCGTCGTCGACTGGACCACCGGGCTCGCCGCCCGGCACCGCGTACGCCTCGACGAGGTCGACGTCGGCGGTGGGAGGCACGTCGACTACGCCGCCCCCGACCGCCTCTTCGACTGGTCCACCTACGGCAAGGGCCTGGCGCTGCTCGCCGAGGACCACCCGGAGCTGACCCTGCGCATCGAGCCGGGACGGGCGCTGACCGCGTACTGCGGCTGGTACGCCACCGAGGTCCTGGACGTGAAGCGCAGCCACGGCGAGGACTTCGCCGTCGTACGCGGCGGCACCCACCACCTGCGCACCCCGGCGACGAAGGGCCACGACCAGCCCTGCACGGTGCTCCCCGTGGACAGCTGGCCGCACCCCTGGCCCCGGCCCGCGTCCGGGGCGGACACGGTGACCCTGACGGGACAGCTGTGCACCCCCAAGGACCTGCTCGCCCGGCACGTGCCGGCACCGGGCCTGCGGGCCGGTGACAGGGTGGCCTTCGGCCTCGCGGGTGCGTACGCCTGGAACATCTCGCACCACGACTTCCTCATGCACCCCCGGCCGGGGTTCCACTTCCTGGGCTGACCGGACCGGGGGGCGCGGGAGCGGGTGTCAGCCCTCGGTGGTGGTGGCGTCGCCCGCCTGCTCGGTGGTCCCGGCCGGCTGCGTCTTCTCGCGCATCTTGCGCACCAGCTCCGCCTTCTTGTCGGCGGCACCCTGGCGGTCGAGGTTGCGGTGCGGGCCGTTGTTCTGGCGTTCGGCGCGGGAGAGCTTCTTGCGCTGGCCGCCGCCCTGGCCCACGGGGTTGTTGATGTTCTTGCTGTCGGTCACGGGTTCTCCCGGTGGTGTGGTGAGGTGATCTACGGATTCATCGGTGGGGGACGGACGGCGCTGCCGAGGGGCGTCGGCGGGGGCCCGTCGCGCTCTCACTCGTGAATCGGCGTCTGGAAGAACATGACAAAGACGTTACCCGGTTCCGTCGACACCGCGCGCCACACGCGGAGGGGGGCTGGCCGGGGCGGGCCGGTCCCGGTTCGCGCGTCCGTCGTGCGGGCCGGGAGCCGAAGACGGCGATGCGCCGTCCGTGTGACGCCGGGGGCGTAGGCTCCGGGCGGAGAAGGTGGGGGAAGATGACCGAGGACCGTAGGGCGACCGTTCCCGTGTGGACGCTGGCGACCGCTGATGTCCGCGTGCCGGGCCTGGCCGCGGGCGAGTCGATGACGGCCGAGCGCCTGGCCGAGCTGCGCGGAGTGCTGGCCGTCCTGGCCGACGAGCCGATCGTCACGCTGGAAGCGCATCCGCTGCCCGAGAAGACCGACCGCGGCGGTGGCATTCCGCTCGATGTCGTGAGTCCGCTGGCGCAGCACCTGTCCCAGGTCATCACGCAATCGGCGCGCAGTTCTCTCACGGTGGCCAGGGCGACCGCTTCCGGCGAGTGCCTGTACCGCATGGTCGTCCCGGCGAAGGTCGCCGCCCGGTTCGGGCAGGGGCTGGTCCGGTCGATGGTGCCGAAGGGGGGTGCCGGTGGCAGCTACAGCCCCCTCGTGGACTCGACGGGCAGGATCGTCGCCCACGCGCAGTACGTGCCGGTCGGAGGAGCGGCGGCGGCGGGCACGATCGGCGGGGCCGGTGCGGCCGCCGGTGCCGCGGTCGCCGGCGGTACGGCGCTCACCGTGGCCGCTCCGCTCGTGCTCATGGCCGTGGCGGTGGGAGCCAGCGCGCACGCCGACCACAAGCGCCGGCAGGCCATCGAGCACATCACGGACCTGCTGGAGCAGCTCCAGGCGGACAAGCTCGACGACGAGCTCAGCGCGCTCGACGCCTGCCGGAGCGCCATCGACAAGGCCACCGCCGTCCTGCTCGACCAGGGCAGGGTCGGTGCCTCGCTGGGACTCGACTCGGCGGTGCACGCCATCAACACGGCGCTGAGCAAGGCCGACCGCCGCCTCGCCCGCTGGCAGAGCGCAATCGACGCGCTCACCGAGGGCGAGCCCGTCGACCTCGGCACGCTGACCAAGTCGTTCCCCGGCGTCGACGACCCGGGCGGTACGTTCCGCACCCACCTCGAACTCGCCGGCCTGGCCATCGCGCTGATGCGCCGGGTGGTCGTCCTCCAGGCCGTCGAGCACGCCCAGAGCGAGCCGGGCAATCCGTTCGAGAACTTCACCCGCGCCCTCCACCGCGACCAACAGCAGCTCGACGAACGGGAGTCGGGCATCGCGGGTGTCCTCGTACGCCTGTCGGCACTGGAACTGGCACGCCCGACCGGTCTGCGGCCCGTCTTCACGACCGGCGAGGTCGATCGCCTCATGAGCGCGGCGCACCGGATCCGCAAGCTGGGCGACGGCGTCACGGTGAACGGCCGCCCGACGGACGTGGCGATCGACATCGCCCGCTACAAGGACGGCTCGGTGGTCGTGTTCCCGGCGCGGCCCGCGTAGGCACGGACCGACTGCCGCCCGCCCGGTCCCCGCGTGACCGGACGGGCGGCGCCGTGACGCGTTCTACGGCCTTACGGCTTCGGCAGGGTGCAGCCCGGGCGGTTCAGGTCGATCACGTTGCCCGCACCGACGCACGGGACGATCGTGTACGTCTCCTGGGCGTAGTTGATGCCCTGGTGGACGGTCACGGTGCCGTTCTCGTCGATCTCGCACGGGTTGTTCACGGTGCAGCTCTCACCGCTCTCGTTGCCCGTGTTGTTGACGGCGACGACCTTGCCGGTGGTCGTGTCGATGACCGGCGAGCCGGAGGTGCCGCCGATGGTGTTGCAGGAGGAGGTGTAGCGGATGGAATCCTTCCAGGTCCAGTCGCCCTCCTTCATCCGGTAGACGAAGCCGTCGATGTCGCAGCTGTAGATCCGCTTCCAGTACCCGGACACCACCTTGATCGACGAGCCCTGCGTCGGGCGGACGTCGTTGAGGGTGAGGGCGCCTATGCCGTACAGGCTCTGGATCTGCGCGTAGGTCTTGGTCACCTGGTAGATCGAGATGTCCGTGTCGGTCATCGTGCCGTACGAGATCTTGCTGGCGCGCAGCGTCGCGACCTTGGTGCCGGCCGAGTTGAGCAGCGAGAACGAGCGGGTGGAGCGGACGTCCTTGACGACCTCGCCGGGTCCCGGCATGCCGGTCTCCAGACAGTGGCCGTTGGAGAGGACGAGCGCGGGGTCGTTCGGCTGGGAGCTCGGCATGCGGACGAGCGAGCCGGAGCAGTTGCTGAGCGCGACCGTGCCGGCGAAGTCGACGGTGACGGCCGCCGCGGTCCGGTCCTTGGCCGCGGGAGCCTGCGGCGGCGCGGCCGCCATGGCCGGGACCGCGGCCGCTCCGGTCAGGAGCAGCGCGAGCAGGGCGCCGACGAGAGGCTTCTTCATGTGGGGGTTCCCCTCTGATGACATGCAACCGAAGATCCTCCGGTTGTCATGTGCATTCTTAGAAGCGCGGCACCAACCCACAAGAGGGCGTACGGAAATGAGTCACCACCGCGCCGGCCCCACCCGTCGGGCGCCCGGAACCTCCCCATGGCCGCGGCCCGTGCGGGCGGTGGGACCGGACGGGCCGACGCCGAAGGCCGGGGCGGCTGGTGCCGCCCCGGCCTTCGGGGACCCAGGGGATCTCGGGGAGGTCAGACCTGCTCGTCCTCCGGGATGCTGACCAGCCAGCGGGTGTCCCGTCGGGGGCGCAGGTACAGGGCCCAGTAGAGGGTGGCGGCGGCCGTGATGCCGCCGGTCCAGGCCAGGTACTTGACGTCCTGCATGTACAGGACGTACGCGAGGACGCCGATGAGCAGGAGCGGCACGGCCGGCCACAGCGGCATGCGCCAGGCCGCGGTCTCGCGGTGCGCCGCCCGGCGGCTGAACAGGGCGGCCACCGCGACCAGCAGGTACATGCCGGTGACGGAGACGCCGGTGACGCCGTACAGGGTGTCGAGGTTCACGAAGCACAGGGCCGCGCCCGGGACGCCGACGGCCAGGGTGGCCACCCACGGGGAGCCGAAGCGGCCGAGCCGGGACAGGGCGTTGTTGACGGGCTCCGGCCAGGCCTTGTCGCGGGCGGAGGCGAACAGGACGCGGGAGTTCTGGATGACCATGACGATGCCCGCGTTGATGATCGCCAGGGCGACGCAGAGGCTGATGAAGGTGCCGACGGCCGAGTTGGACCAGGCGGCGATCATGCCGCTGATGTCTCCGCCGGTGAGGGTCTCCAGATCGCCGGCGCCGAGGGTGATCGCGACGACGGGCACCAGGATCACGGCGGTGGAGATGGCGAGCGTGGCGAGCACGGTGCGGGCCACCGTGCGGCGCGGGTTCTCCAGCTCCTCGGAGAGGTACACGGCCGTCGAGAAGCCCTGGGTGACGAAGAGGGCGATGGCGAGGCCGGAGACGACCATGGCGCCGGTGACGAGCGAGTGTCCGCCGCCGGCGGACGCGACCTGGCCGTGGACCAGGGCGCCGACGCCCCGCTGCGAGTGGGAGAAGCCGAGGACCGCGACGATGCCGGCGGCGACGACCTCCAGGACGAGGAAGATCCCGGTGATCCAGGCGTTGGCCCGCAGGTCGAGCAGACCGGCGAGGGTGGCGAGGACCATGACGCCGGCACCGGCCAGCGGGGCCGGGATGTGCACGAGCGGCGCGAGGTAGTCCGCGGTCCCCATGGCGATCACCGGTGGCACGATCATCACGACCAGCAGGGACAGCACGAAGACCAGCCAGCCGGCCAGGCGGCCCGCGAGGGTGGAGACGATGGCGTACTCGCCGCCCGCGCTCGGGATCAGGGTGCCGAGCTCGGAGTAGCAGAACGCCACGCCGATACAGAGCAGCGAGCCGATGGCGATGGTCAGCGCCGCGTACGTGCCGACGCCGTCGAACAGGTCCGGGACGACCACGAAGAGGGTCGAGGCGGGCGTCACGCACGACAGCGTGAGCAGGGTGCCGCCCACGACACCGATGGAGCGCTTGAGTTTCTGCGGCACGGGGCCGGTCTGGGGGGCCAACGCGTGCGGTGCGCTGAGGGTGTCCGTCATCAGGCGGTTCCGATCGGTGCGAGCGGTGTATCTGAACGGGAGCGGTATCGCCTCCGAGGCGTCCGGTGTCAGTGGGGTCCGTGGCTCCCGGCCTGAATGGAAGCCCGGGTGGAACCGCAGGTCAATGCCCCTCCCGCTGCGGAATCCGTCGTTCCAGGGTGCCGGAACGAGGCCCGGGGGCGCCAGGAACGCGTAAGGAAGCCGTCAATGCTGCGTGCGGGAACCGCAGCGGCCCGACCAGGACTTTTCCCGCGCTTTACCCCCGCACACCCGCGCGGCCCGCCGGTCGGGCGGGCCGCGCGGGCATACGGGGGAGGGGGGTCACTCCGGACGGCTGAAGCGGCGGGCGGCCCACAGCAGGGCCAGGCCTCCGACCGCGAGGAGCAGCCCGGCCTCCAAAAGCAGCGGGGGCTGCCGCCCCGCCCATTCGATGCCGCCGACGGCCGCCTGGTCCGGGTCCCGCAGGGAGATGCAGCGCCGCAGCAGGTCCACCCCGTACGCGAGCGGATTGACGGTCGCGAGGCCGCGCGCCCAGCCCGGCATGGACTCCAGCGGGAAGAAGGCGCCGGAGAGGAACAGCAGGGGCATCATCAGCAGGCTGAGGAGCGTGTGGAACAGCTCGGGGCTGCGCAGTGTCACGGACAGCGCCAGGGTCATGCTGGTGAGGGCGAACGAGGCCAGGAGCATGCCGCCGAGGAGCAGCAGCAGGAGCACGGGGTCGTACGGCAGGCCGACCGCGCCGGCCAGGGCGAGCAGGACGGAGCCCTGCACCGCGGCGACCAGGGTGCCGCCCGCGCAGCTGCCCAGGAGCAGGGTGGAGCGGCTGACGGGGGCCATCAGGAGCTCGCGCAGATAGCCGCTCTGCCGGTCGGTGATCAGCCGGATCCCCACCATGATGGCCGGGGTCTGCACCGTCATCATGAGCATGCCGGGGAAGAGGTACGTCTGGTAGCCGGTGCCCAGCGAGGCGGCGGGAATGAGGGTGGCGAGCCCGCCGCCGAGCGCGAAGAGGTAGAGCACCGGCTGCAGCAGGATCAGCGCGGTGTGGGAGCGCTGGCAGGCCAGGCGCAGCAGATCGCGGTGGACCAGGGCGTGGATCGCCCGCAGCTCGTGCCGCAGCCGGGGCGCCCGCCCCCGCTCGGTGGCCTCGGGCGCCTGGAGGGTGAGGGCGGTCATCGGCCGCCTCCGATCGCGGCGGGGATGGTGGTGATGCTGCGGCCGGTGTGGTGGAAGAAGACGTCGTCGAGCGTGGGCGGGGTGGCGGAGGCCGCGTGCACCGCGATGCCGTCCGCCTCCAGCGCCGCGCACAGACGCGGGATCCACGCACTGCCGTCGGGCACCCGCAGCCACGTGCCGTCGGCGTCCACCGTGACGGGGCGGTCCGGCGCCGCCAGGGCGACGACCTTCCGCGCCCGCCCGTCGTCGCTGGTGCGCAGCACCACCCGGTCGTCCCCGATCTCCGCCTTGAGCCCGTGCGGCGTGCCCTGCGCGACCAGACGGCCCCCGTCGATGATCGCGATCCGGTCGCAGTTCTCCGCCTCCTCCAGGTAGTGGGTGGTGACGAAGAGGGTGCTGCCGAGCCGCTCGCGCAGGGCCCGCAGGTGCTCCCAGATCTCGGCGCGCGCGTGTGGGTCGAGCCCGGTCGTCGGCTCGTCCAGGAACAGCACGCTCGGGGAGTGCAGCAACTGGCGGGCGATCTCCAGACGCCGCCGCATCCCGCCCGACAGGGCGCGTACAGGGAACCGCCGCCGGTCGGTCAGTCCGGCGGGTTCGAGCACCTCGGCGGTCCGCCTGCGTACGTCGCGACGGGGCAGCCCGTACAGGCGGGCGTGGATGCGCAGGTTCTGCTCGACGGTCAGGTCCGGGTCGAGGGCACTGTGCTGGAACAGGATGCCGACCTGGCGCCGTACGTCGTGCGGCCGGGCGGCGACGTCGAAGCCGGCGACGGTGGCGTGACCGGAGGTGGGGCGGGCGAGGGCGCACAGGAGGGCGATGGTGGTGGACTTGCCCGCGCCGTTGGGGCCGAGGAAGGCGAAGGTCTCGCCCCGGCGCACGTCGAGGTCGAGTCCGCGGACCGCGTCGACGGTGGTGCCGTCCGGGCCGGGGTAGCTCTTCACCAGACGGCGCGTGCGGATGGCGTACTCGGTGGCGGGGTCGGTACTGGTGCTGGTGCCGCTTTCGGGGTCGGGCTCTGTGTCGGGGTCGGGGTCGGGGTCGGGGTCGTGCGGAGGCTTGCCCGCGCGGGGGCCGGTGGCCTCGGCGGTCAGGAGGGCGGCTGCGGCGCGTGCGTCGTCACCTGCGGATGGCTGCATGGGGTCCCGTCCTCGTCCTCTTCCTCGTCCTCTTCCGTGTCGTCTCCGCGTTGTGTCCGTGTGGTCCTCCGGGTCGCCTTCCGCGTCGTCTTCCGGGTCGTCCGCACGGAGCCGGAGCCCACTCCGGCCGGTGGCTGCCTCGGGGCAACCACCGGCCGGGGGGTGCTTCGGTGTTACGCGCAGCTGATACCGATACAGATGGTGTTGAGGAGCGTCAGCAGGCCGACGCACGCGCACGTTCCGCTGAACGAGTCGCCGTCGACGCCGACCGGGTCGGTCTCCGGAAGGGCGTGCAGGTGGGCCAGCAGCTCGAGGTCCTGGTTCTCCATGACAATCTCCTTCTCTCGTGTGACACCGTGGCGGCAGAGATTCCTGCCGCTCAAACCGGCTGCTGGACCATCCAGTGCCGGGGCTCTGTGTGGCGGACCCTCAGGAGGAACGCCAGGATTCCCGCCGATCCGTCGCTCCAGCTCGTCGAGACGTCCCCGTACTCGTTGGGGAAGACGACGTGGCTGCCGCGGTGGGACCGTTCGGAGACGATGAGGCGGGCCAGTTCCTCGGCCCGCGCCCGGTGGGCGGGGTCGCCGGTGGCCTCGGCCATGTCGAGGAGGAAGTCGCCGTTGCCCGCCAGGCCGTGGCACTGCGTGACGGCGGCGCGGGAGGCGCGCTCGACCACGGCCCGGCTGCCGCCGACGGCGAGGTCACGGAAGCGTCCGTCGCCGGTCGCCCGCCACAGCCGGACCAGGAACGAGCCGATGCCGGCGGATCCGTGGCACCAGTACGGCGCCGTCGGTACGTCCGTGGCCTGGGCCGGCCACTGGGCCGCGTCCCCGACGGTGACGGCGTGCGTCACGAGGAGCTCGCCCGCCGCCAGGGCCAGTTCCCGGTGCTCCGGGTTCCCGGTGACGGCGGCGGCCTCCAGGAGGAAGCAGCCGATGCCGGCGGTGCCGTGGGCGAAGCCCAGGTAGCGCTTGCCGGTCTCCTCGGCCACGGCCTCGGCGGGCACCGGCCAGCTCGCCCCGGACGGCTCGCGCCGGGCCGCGACGGCCAGCCGGTCGGCGGCCTCGGCGACCCGTTCCGCGAAGCGCGGATCGCCGGTGCGGTGCCACAGGTGGGCGGCGGCCATTCCGCTGCCCGCCGAGCCGTGGGTGATGTCGTGGCTGGGCGTCGACTCCTGCGGCGCGAGGGCCAGGGCCAGGGCGTGGTCCATGAGCGCCCGGTCGTCGACGGCGCGCCCGGCGTCGTACAGCGCCCAGGCCGTGCCGCGGCCGCCGAAGTGCAGGCCGGGCCGGGTGGATCGGGTGTCGGTGCGGTCCGCGATCCAGCGGCCCGCGGTGGCGATCAGCCGGGGGAGGCGGGGGTCGTCGGTGACCTCGAAGTAGCGCGTCAGGGCGGACAGCACACCGGCCGCACCCTGCTGCACGATGCAGGCGTCGGTCTCCCCGGCCTTGACGGACACGGGCCACAGCCGCAGGTCGTCGTCGGGTGTCATGGAGTCGACGAGGTGCTCCACGATGCCGGCCACGGCGATGTCGATCGGGTCGGTGGTGGTGGCGGTGGTGTCCCTGGCCGTGGCGGTGCCGATGTCGGTGTCCGTACCGGTGGCTTCGGTGCCCGTCGGGCCGGTGCGAGCCGCGGCCGGACGAGCAGCCTCGCCACGTCTTCTCCCGGTGCCGCTCCCCGTACCGCTCTCCCGGAGCGCGTCCCGCGCCCGGGCCGGGTCCCAGCGTGTGGCGGGGTCGTCCTTCATCAGCCCGAGGATCATCGTGCGCAGGCCGTCCGGCAGCTCCAGGGGAGCGGCGCAGGCGTCCAGCCACTCACCGAGCCGGTCCTCCGCGGGCCGGGTGGCGGGCTTCTCCTCCAGCAGGGCGGGCACCTTGCCGGTCAGGACGAAGCACAACGTCGCGCCGAGGCTGTAGTAGTCGCCCGTCGGGGAGACGGGTGCGTCCACCAGGCGCTCGGGGGGACTGAAGCCGGGCGTGCCGACGCGGGTCGGGAGGGCGGCGTCGTCGGCGAGGACGGCGAGCTCCAGGTCGATGAGGCGCAGCGCGCCGTCGGGGCGGACCATCACGTTGGCGGGGGTGAAGTCGCGCAGTACGCAGCCCCGGGCGTGGGCCGCCTCGACGAGGTCCACCAGGCGTCCGGCCTGGGCCAGCGCGTCGGTGCGGTAGCGGGCGGCGCCGGTGTCGCGGAAGTGCTCGGCGACCCAGTTGCGCAGGGGGATCCCCGGCACTTCCTCCTGGGCCAGGAACAGGTGTCCGCCGTGCTCGAACAGCGCGAGCGGCTCCGGTGCGAGCCCCGTGCCCTTGAGCTTCTCCAGGGTGCGGGCCTCGGTGCGCAGCCAGTCGCGGACGTCGTTGCCGGAGGCGTCGGCCTCCACGTGGGGCCGGGTCTCCTTGATGACGACCGGGGCGCCGGTCTCGACGTCACTGCCCCGGTAGACGCCGCCCTTGTTGGTGTGCCGGATCGCCTCCCGCACCGAGAACCGGCCGCCGAGCAGGACCGGGCGCCGCGGCGCCTCCGTCTTGGCCGGTGCGACGGGGACAGAAGCGGGGAAGGGGCTGACCGCCCACGCCGGCGGCGCGTACTGGCCGGTCCGCTTGTCCTCCACGGGGTTGCCGTCGGGGTCCTCGATGTACCAGACCATCAGCCCCTCGTCCGAGAGGCGCCGCCGCCCGACGAAGGCGCCGTAGCGGTAGTGCACCAGGCTGTCGGGGGCGTACGGCCGGTCGGACAGGATGCGGGGTCCCGCCAGCCCCGCGGTCGCCGTGTGGAGGTCCTGCGCGAGACGGGCCGCGTCGGCGTCGGAGGCCGGGTAGACCGTGATGAACTTGCCCGAGCTTCCGCGGGGCGTGGCACGGGTGTTGAGGGCGCTCACCTGCTCCAGCGAGCGGGCGAACTTGAACGCCGAGCCGTCCTTGAGCAGGACCTCCAGGGCCTTCTCGAGCACCGCCGGGGCGGAGGCGGCCGTCGCCGACACGTGCAGCTTCCAGCCCTGGGCCGGCCCGGTCCCGGAGCGCGGTGCCACCCGGCACCAGCTCTCGTTCGACTCGGTGGCCCAGCGCTCGCCCGCTCCCTCGGAGCGGAGTGCGCCATGGAGCAGGGTTTCCAGCTCGGACTCGGTGACTTGGGTCGTCATGCCCATCCCTCTCAACGGGTGAGAACCGCTGGGACGGAGCGTGCCCCGACGTCAAAGTCGTATCAACACACACCCCCTCGGATTCACTTGATTCGCCGAGCGCGCGGCCCCGTTGTGCCACCTTGTGGTGCGACCGCGCAGGGAGAGCGTGCGGCCGCGCATTACGGGGCGCATTCACGTCGACGCACGCCGTCACACAGCCACGGTCCGTGGGCCGGAGGTCGCTGACCTGGGCGGAAGCCGGCACCGCGAAGCCCGTCGCCGTACGGTCGCGGGCGGTCCCGACCGCCGGCCGGGACCGTCCGCCGCCGCGCAGGAGGCCCGACCCTTCCTTCATGCGAAGCGCACCCCGAACGGGAGATCTATAAAAGATTCATATAAACTCGCTATGCTTCAGGCATGAGTCGCCGAGACGCCGCGCACAGCGCTTCCGATGCCATCGGGTCAGCCCTCTACGGCCTGGCCACCAGGGCCGTGAGGCGCCTTCCCCGCGACATGAGCCTGACGTCCGCCGCCACCCTGGCCACCCTGGACAAGACCGGCCCGCGACGGATCACCGATCTGGCGGTGACCCAGGGCGTCACCCAGCCCGCGATGACCGTCCTGGTCCGGGTGATGGAGGAATCCGGGCTGGTCGAGCGGAAGGGTGATCCCTCCGACAAGCGGGTCACGCTGGTGTGCCTGACCGAGGCCGGCGCGGCGTACGTCCGGACGCGACGCCGGGCGGGCGTCGACGCGTACGCGCGGTTGATCGACGAACTCACCGGTGACGAGGTCGAGGCCCTGACGGCAGCCCTTCCGGCGCTGCTGCATCTGGCGGAGCTCGAAAGCCACGCCCGAGAGGAGTCGGACCGGTGACCGCGGCCGAGGGCCAGGACCGGCCCGAGAGCGCCGCCCCGATACGTTCCGATGCGGTGACCGCGGCCGAGGGCCAGGACCGGCCCGAGAGCACCGCCCCGATGCGTTCCGAGACACGTCTGCTGGTCCCCGCCCTGACGTTCATCGCCCTGGTCGTGGCGGCGGTCGCCAGCCTCGGGACGCCGCTCATCACCAGCGTGGCGACCACGTTCCACGTCTCCCTCGACAGCGCGCAGTGGACCCTGACCGTCGCCCTGCTCAGCGGCGCCGTCGCCACCCCCGTCCTCGGCCGGCTCGGTGCCGGTCCGCACCGGCGGGCCACGATCCTCGCCACGCTGGCGATCGTCGTCGTCGGCAGCGCGCTCACCGTGCTGCCGCTGCCGTTCGCCTGGCTGCTCGTGGGCAGGGCGGCCCAAGGCGTTGGACTCGGTCTCACGGCGCTGATGATGGGCGTGGCCCGCGACCATCTTCCCGAGGAGCGCAGCGTGGCCACGATCGCCCTGATCTCCGTGGTCTCCATCATCGGAGCCGGCGTCGGCTACCCGCTGGCCGCGCTGCTCGCCGAGTTCGGCGGACTGCGGGCCGCCTACGGCCTCGGCCTGCTCGTCACCGCCCTCGCCTTCGTGACCGCGTGGCGCTCCGTGCCCGCGGCTCCCGAAGGCCGCTCCGCCCGCGTGAACGTGGCCGGTGCGCTCGTCCTGGCGGGTGGACTGTTCCTCGTCCTCTTCCTGGCCGGCGAGCGGAGCCTGTGGAGCCGACACCTCGCCGTGGCGGTGACCCTCGCCGTCGCCGCCGTCCTCCTGCTCTGCGTCTGGGTCGTTTCCGAACTGCGAACCGAGACGCCCCTGGTCGACGTCCGGGCGGTACGGCACCCGGCGGTCGCCGGGGCGAACATCGCCATGTTCGTCGGCGGGATCGGCATGTACCTCCTGCTCACGCTCATCACCCGCTACGCGCAGACGCCGCACAGCGCCGGCTACGGCTTCGGACTGACCACCTTCGTGGCGGGGCTGGTCCTCATCCCGTTCTCCGTGCTGGGGTTCGTCGCCGGCAAGCTCACGCCGCGGGTCCGTCGACGGATCGACGGCCCCCTGCTCCTGGCCGGCAGCGCCGTCATCGTCGGCGGCGGGTTCGTCCTGTTCGCCACCGCCCGGTCCAGCCTGGCCGAACTGCTCGTGGCCATGGGCGTGCTGGGCTTCGGAGTCGGCAGCTTCTCGGCCGCCATGCCCGGCGTCATCCTGGCTGCCACGCCCAAGAGCGAGACGTCCAGCGCCATGAGCTTCAACTACGTCGTCCGCAGCGTCGGATACTCCCTGGGCAGTGCCACCGGCGGTCTGGTCCTGGCCGCCGGCACCGCCACGGGCCGCCTCTTCCCGAACGAGGACGCCTACACGACCGCGGCGCTGATCGGCGTCGCCGCGATGGCGATCACGACGACGGCCGCCCTGGCCCTGGCCGGCCGACGCTCACCCGAGACGAACGGGGAAGCTGAGGGCCGAAGCCGCCGGACTCCCTCACCATCGGCACGCTGACCCAAGCGCACCGGCCAGGAAGTCATTTCCGGGAGATCTCCCAGCGAGTATCTCACTCTGAGCTGCGCCGAGATTTCTCCGGTCGAGCATGACTCCTCGTACTTCGACGGCGATATGGAACATGCCGAAACCAGCAATCCTGCACCCACCAAGAAGGCGGCGCCGCGTATGAGTCGCATCTCGGATCACCCCGTGAAACCTTTGCATTGAATCGCCGGCCAGGGCGTTCGTGGCCGGCCCAGGCCGAGATCTTCTGGAAGTCGTCGACCTCAAGGTGCCGACGTGCGGGAATCGGCCAACACGCGCTCGACGTGGGAGCGCGGGACGACGGACCGTCGGATCTGGGACCGTCGTATCCGTGGTTGCCCCACAAGCCCGCGCGGGGCACCACCGTCGTCCCGCTCCCGGTCCTCACCGGGGAGGCGCTGCTCCTCAGAGCTGGTTGATCGGGCGCATCGCGAGCCCCTCGGTGCCGGCCCAGCCGTTCACCCGTGCCGCGCCGTCGACGGAGACCGTGTCGAGGCCGTCGGGCAGGTCGAAGATCAGCGTGCCGCTCAGCTCGGTGCCCTCACCGGCGACCAGGGTCGCGGTGAAGCGGTCGGACTGGTCGTACTGCGCCTCGCCCCCCTCGTCGTTCCCGAAGACGTACAGGCCGGCATAGGCCTTGCCGCCCCCCTCGACGACGACGGGCTCGGTGTCCGGCTCTCCGAGCGTCTCGACGATCGGGGCGGAGTTGCCGGCCTTCAGCCGCACCTGCGGCGCGTCGTTGAGGACACACGGCGCCTTCGCCTTGTTGGTGACGGTCAGCAGGAAGTGGCGGGGGGTCTCCCCGGCCGCGTCCTGGAGCTCGACCGCGGTGGTGAGCCCGTCCGCCTCACAGTCCGGGTACGTCGTGCCGTTGCCGCCGCCGGTCTCGCCGCTGTCCCCGGTCCCTGTCGCCGCCGGGCCGGCGGTGCCGGTGCCGGAGTCGTTGGTGGGCGCGGTGGTCTTCGGCGCGCTCCCACCGGCCGACGTGGAGCTCGACGGGGCGGCGGTCGGCGCCGCACCGGCCTGGTCGTCGCCCTGGCAGGCGCTGGTCGTCAGCAGAGCCGCGACCACGGCCGCCCCGAGGACAGCGCCACGCAGGCCGCGACGTGCCGAACCACCCCTGAAAGTCTTCGAGTTCATTCCGTTCTCTTTCCCCCGTGACCGAGCCGAAGCCGGTCCCCGTGCAAGCGACACCGCCATTGTCACCGCGAGGAAGGTCGATACACCGGCGTCCCCGCGTCTGTTACAGCCCCCGTACGAAGCGGAAGTCATGACGTGACCGAGCCGGACGAGGGCGGAAGCTGTTGGGCCGGGCCCTGTGAGAACGGGGACCACTTCATGCCCGAGCCGCGCGGCAAGGGGTTCCGATCGGTGAGAGGTGATCCGAAAGGAGACGTTCTAGGGATCGCTCAGCAGCGCGCGGCCCAAGGGTGTCAGGGAGTGGCGGACCCCGTTCCCGTCCCGGTCCGACATCAGCGGGCCGGCCGTCCGCAGCACCGTCGCGTGGTGGCTCGCGGTCGCCGGGGACGTACCCGTGCGCCGCCCCGGCTCCGCCGTGCTCGCGGACGCCCTCGGCGGCCCGCAGCACGCGGGTGCTGCCGAGCAGGGCGCCGAGGGCGCCCCGTCCGGGCGGTGCGGGGCGGAAGGCGCCCGGACCTGGCCGTAGCCGGCGAGGTCGCGGGCGACCGGGTACCGCAGCACCAACGGCCGGCCCGGGTCGGCGTTGTCGGCCAGGGCGAGCGGCTTCGGCCAGAAGAAGGTCGGTACGGGCAGCAGCCCGCGCCCCGCCAGCCGCAGCTCCGCGTCGACGTCGCACGGGACGTGGAGGACGGGCGTGGTCCACCGGACATCTGGGTGCAGGCCGGTGAGGAGCCCCTCGACTCCCGAGTCGGCCAGGGCCAGCGCACGCCGGGTCCGGTCGGTGTGCGCCGTCGCCGCGATCTGCGCCCAGTACGGCGCGACGGCCACGGCGTGGTAGGCCGACAGGGCGTGGCGGACGACCGCGCCCCACTCCGGGTCGCCGTGGTGCAGCGCGTGGATCCAGCGCGGTGCGCGGGGCGTTGTTGCGCGACGGCGTCGAAGTCCGCCGCCCACTGGAGGCGGGGCAGTGACCAGGTGTGGTCGATGCTGTCCGTGAGGGTGCCGGTGACGGCGTGCGTGAAGACCTCCGGTACGTACTCCCCGACGCCGGCGGAAGCCAGTTCGAACAGCGGCCGCATGGCCGCCCGCAGGCCCCCGCGCGTGCGCTCCCGCCAGCCCCCGAACGCGACGCCCCCGGCCCGCCGTCCTGCAGTACGGGCAGGCTCAGGACGGTCTCGGCGAGCGGGTCGGGGACCCGGGCCACGCGCTCGCCGCGCACGCGGCCGTCGTCGTCGGCACGGTCCTCGCGGCCGCCGGCCTGCTGGCCGGCCCCGCCGCCGCACCCGCCGATACCGCCCCGGCGGCCACCACGTCCGTGGCCACGGCCGCCGGCGACACGATCATCCAGGGCACCAGCATGCTGGCGCGGGGGCAGGCCTGGTACTCGCCCACTGCTGCGTTCAGGGGCCGGGAACGGAGTCCTCGAAGGCCGTCCCGGCCGCACGGTAGCCGGCGACCTTCGCCGCCACCTGGGCCGGGGTGAGGACCTCGTCCTTCACGTGGAGCAGGTAGTCGACCTGCTCCACGTAGACGCGGGGGACCGTGGAGGTCTCGCCGGCGGGGGGTCGATCAGCCACTGGTTGAAGTGGATCGACACGGGTCGCTCGGGCAGATAGCGGGCGTCGTGCCGGGCGAACTCCTTGCCGTCGAGGTAGTACCGGTGTAGTCGAAGTCGTCGAAGAGCACGCCCTGTTCGGCCGGATGAGTGGTCGGAGTCGTGGGGGAGGGGGTGGTCGGCGCAGGGGTGGGCGCGTCGCCGCCGGGGTCGGTGCCCCAGACCTGGACGCCGCCGATGGTGGCGGTGACCTTGGTCCAGTTCGCGTACGCGGTCTGCGCGGGTCCTCAGGTTCGTGCAGCCCTTGACGGCCCAGTCGCAGGCGTAGGTGTAGGAAGCGCCGGGGGCGGCCTTGAAGTAGTAGCGCAGCCTGACCTGACTCAACGGGCCTGTCGTAGCTCCGGTGTTGACCACGGTGAGCCAGGGCGCGGCTTGGCCGCTGCCCGTGCCGCCCTGCCGGTACCGGACGGCGATGCTCTCGTCCGCGGCGGCGGCAGGGAGAGTGGTGAGCGCGGTGGCGCCGAGACCGAGCACGGTGGCGGCGGCGAGCACCGCACGTATGCCCGGCCTCTGATGGTTCGTTCCGTTGCGCATGGCGTGCCCCTCGGGGAGGTGATTGGAGGGAAGGCGGCACGGTGCCGCAGGCTGCCACCGGATGCGGCAGGCCGGTCTCAGTGACTTCCGGGGTCGGTGAACGCCCAGTCCACGCCGTACGGGGCGAGCTGGGCGGTGATCCGGCGGCGTAGACCGGGGTCGGAGACCGGCGGCAGGGACACCACCGGGCGGCCGTCGGTCAGGTCGCATCGGATCTGCCGGTCGGAGCAGGCGATGCCGATGGAGGCCAGAGCACTGGAGAAGGCACGCCGGGTGGCATCGAGGTGCAGGGGTACCTTGGAGGGCTTGCCGATGTCGGTCAGGGGCAGCGCCGCCAGGACGATGACGTCCTTGGGGGCCGCGGCTCGCTCGGGTACGTGCCGTGCGGCGAACGCGATCAGTTCGTCGGCGCCGGTGTCGGTCTCGCCCGGGGCCAGGGTGACGTAGGCGACGGGGACTTCGCCGGAGTGCGGGTCGGGGCGGCCGACGGCGCTCGCGCCGGTGACGGCCGGGTGGGCGAGGAGTGCGTCCTCGATGACGGCGGGGTCGATGTTGTGGCCGCCGCGGATGATCAGGTCCTTCGCGCGGCCGAGCAGGTGGATGAAGCCATCGGCGTCCACGCGTGCGAGGTCACCGGTGTCGAGCCAGCCGTCGCGCACGGTGCCGAGGGTGTCCGTGCGCGGTCCGTCGGCGTCGTGGCCGACGACGTAGCCGGGGAAGACGGTGGGGCCGCTGATGGCGAGGATGCCGGGCTGACCCTGCGGGAGGTCGTGCCACTGGCCGTCGCTGCCGATCCGTACCGTCTTCACCTGCTGGTAGGGCATGCGCTGGCCCGCCGCCTCGGGGCGCTGGTGTTCGCGCAGGAAGCTTCGGGCGCTGCCGCAGGTGGCCTCGGTCAGTCCGTACCCCTGGCACAGGGGTACGCCGGTGTGGTCCTCGAACGCCGCGCGTACCGCCGGCGGCAGAGGGGACGCCCCGACGATCGCGAAGCGCAGCGAGGTGATGTCCGCGTCGAGCGGTACCCGGGCGAGTCCGGCGTAGACGGTCGGAACGGCGGACATGGTGGCGATCCGGAAGTGCTCGACGATCTTCCAGATGACCTTGAACAGCGCCGGCTCGCGGTAACCGAGAGGGCCGGCCCACACGCTGTGCTGACCGCGCAGCAGCGGTGCGAGCAGGGTGACGACCAGGGCGTTGACGTGGAACAGCGGCAGCCCGGCGAAGAGTACGGAATCGGGGTCCAGCAGGCTGTTGGCCGCGATCATCCAGGCATCGGTCACCTCGTTGGCGTGGGTGTGCGCGGCGAGCTTGGGGGCGCCGGTGGTGCCGCCGGTGTGGAAGTACGCGGCCAGGTCACCGGCTTTCGGGGGCACCAACCCGGGACGGAGTTCCGTCGGCTGGGCGGCGGCCGCGAGGTGCAGATGGGCGACTTCGACCCCCTCGATCGGCTCCAGCGCGGGCGCGGGATCGGATGCGCCGACGGGGCGCAGCGCGAAGAGTGCCGAGCAGCGGAGCGATGCCGCCACGGTGCGGGCAGTCCGCCATGCACCGGGGTCGAGTTCGGGTCCGGCCGCGACCAGGATCCTGGCCCCGCCCAGCCTCAGCAGGCGTTCGGCGTGCTCGGCGGCGAGGGAGGGGTTGACCGGTGCGGCGATGCCCGCGAGCTGGGCGGCCAGGAGCGTGGCGGGCAGCAGGCCGGTATTGGGGGTCAGCAGGCCCACGGCGGTGGTGCGGCGGACATCGTGCTGGTGGAACAGGTTCGCGATGCGGTGTACCTGGTCGCGCAGTTGGGCGAAGCCCACGGTCTCGCCGCGTGTCCACTGCTCCGCGCTGGGCAGCGCGGTGAGAGCCGGCCGGTCGGGCCACAGCGCGGCGGCGCGGGCCAGGACGTCGTAGGCGGAACCCGGCAGGCCGCGGTCCTCCAGCGCGAGGGACTCGATGGTCTTCAGGTCGCCCGGCTGGTCGTACGTCGGCCAGAGCGGATCGGGTTGAGGGACGCTCACGGGAACTGCCTTCCGAGGGTGGGCTGGTGGAGGTGAAGCGGGATCCGGTTCGGGCTCAGCCGATCAGACGCTTGAGAGCGGTGTTGATCCATGCCGTCGCTTCGCCGGCGGCCGGGCTGAGGTGGTCCATGCCGTAGAAGCCGTGGATGAGCCCGTCGAACTCCCGGTGCTCGACACGTACTCCGGCGTCGCGCAGGGCATCGGCGTACCGGTTTCCCTCGTCGCGCAGCGGGTCGAACTCCGCTGTGGCGACCACCGCCGGCGCGAGACCGGACAGCCGCTCCGCCCGTAGGGGGGCGAAGCGCGGGTCGGTCCCGAGCCGCACGGCGGCCGGGTCCGAGCGGGAGAGCCCGAGGTACTGCTCGACGAACCAGTGGAGTTGCGCGGTGGTGAGGGAATAGCCCTCGGCGTTCTCCGTCCGCGACGGGTACGTGCCCGTGATGTCGGTGCTGGGGTAGACCAGCAGGTGCGCGGCCAGGGGCAGTCCGTCGGCGTGGGCCTGCTGCGCGCATACCGCGGAGAGGGTCGCTCCGGCGCTGTCCCCGCCGATCACGAGCCGGGAGGCGTCTCCGCCGAAGTCGTCCAAGTGCTGCGCGACCCAGGTGAGGGCGGTGTACGCGTCGTCGACCGCCGCGGGGAAACGGTGCTCGGGGGCGAGCCGGTAGTCGACGCTCACCACCACGGCCCGCAGGTCGTCGCACAGGGTGCGGGCGTGAGCGTCATGGGTGTCGAGGCCGCCGGCCACCCAGCCGCCTCCGTGCAGGTACACCACCGTGGGCAGCGGGGCCACCGCGTCGGGGCGGTACACGCGGGCGGGGAGGTAGCCGGCCAGAACGGTGGATGTCACGGAAGCGACCTCACGCACTGTGGCCGGGTCGCGCTGGTCGACGGTCAGCGTGCGCAGGCGGGACCGGGCCTGCGCCACCGCCTGCTCATCGGTCTTCGGACTCTCCGGGGCTTCGAGGTCCGCGAGCGCCCGCAGCAGGGCGGCGATGTGCGGGTCGAGGGGCACGACATGTCTCCTGACGGCCGACGGGCGATGATGTGGGTGGTGAGGTGAGGAGGCGGGGCTACGACAGTCGGTCCTCGATCTGTGCGTACGACCAGGGGCGGAGGATCTCCAGGGCCTTGCCGACGCGGAAGACGGCCGGGTCGTCGTAGGGGTGGCCGACGATCTGGAGGCCGGTGGGGATTCCCCAGCTCGACATGCCGGAGGGGACGTTGAGGACGGGGCAGCGGTTGTTGATGTTGAAAGGGCTGGTCATGGCGCACCACAGCGTGTCGGCCACCTCCTCGCCGTGCACCACGACCTTCTCGCCCGCGAGGTCGTCGCCCGCGTGCCAGCCGGGGATGGCGGTGGTGGGGCAGAGCAGCACGTCGAATCCGGCCATGGCGGTGGCGAGTTCACGTTGCAGCCGGTGCTCGGCGCGCAGCGAGTCGAGGTAGCTCACCTGGGTGCGGGCGTACGTCATGGTGTCGGCGAAGGCGACCGCGTACGGGCTCAGCAGCTCGCGATGGGTCTCGGCGGCCTCGATGACGAGGGCGCCGAAGATGGTCGAGAAGTGGCCGGCGAGCGAGGTGAGCAGGTCGGCATGGGTCCAGGGGAGGGTGATCTCCTCCACGTGCGCGCCGGCGTCGGCGAGGGCCTGGGCGGCGGCGCGGGTGTTGGCTTCGACCTCCGGGTGGACGTCGTACTCGCCCAGCCGTACGCACAGGGCGATCCGCATGCCGCTGACGTCCTCGTACGCGGTGGGCAGCGTCAGCCTGGGGCGGATCGAGGTGTGGTCGCGGGGGTCGGGGCCGGCCAGGACGTTCTGGAAGGCGAGGGTGTCGTCCACCGTGCGGGCCATCGGGCCGTCACCGCGGTAGTGGTCGGCGGTGAGCACGCCGAGCCCGGGATTGCGGCCGTAGGGCGCCTTGAAGCCGACCGTTCCGGTGAAAGCGGCCGGGATGCGGGTGGAGCCGCCGATGTCGGAGGCGGAGGCGAGCACGGTCGTCCCGGCGGCGAGGGCGGCGCCGGAGCCGCCGGAGGAGCCGCCGGGGGTGAAGTCGAGGTTCCACGGGTTGCGGGTGGTGCCCCACATGCGGGAGTGGGTGTAGGTGGAGAGGGAGAACTCGGGGGTGGTGGTGCGGGCGTGGATGATGCCGCCGGCGTCGAGGATGCGGTCGATCACGGGGGCGTTCTCGGCGGCGATCCGGCCTTCGTGGACGAGGGAGCCCTCCGTCAGGGTGCGGCCCAGGATGGAGTGCTTCTCCTTCGCCGCGACCGGGATGCCCTCCAGCGGGCGGGGGGCCAGGCCGTCCTTGCCGAGGTAGCGGTCCTCGGCGTGCCGGGCCTGCTCCAGGGCCTCGTCGAAGAGGCGTTCGCTGAAGGCGTTGATCCGCGGTTCGACCTTCTCGGCGCGTTCGACGACCGCGCGCATCAGCTCGACCGGGGACACCTCGCGGCGGGTGAAGAGCCGGATGGCGTCGGTGGCGCTGAGGTGGACAAGGCCGTCGCCGACGGGTGTGTGGCTGGACATGGGCGTCCCTCTCGGTCATGGGCTGAGGCGGGCCGGTTGGCCGTCTGCCGGTGGTGTCAGCCTCATGGACCGGTCCCGTCCGCCCCGCGGATTGCACGGATCCGCCACGACCAGGGGCGCTGTGCGGGAAACCGCAGCACGCTCGGGCGGGGGTGATTCAGGCGACCGGGGCCCACAGGTCGATGGGAACGAAGCCCGTGCTGCGGCCGTCGTCGGCGAGCAGGCGCCCCATGCGCTTGACCCAGCGCAGGTTCACCGCGCGATTGAGCACGCGCACGGAGGTGATCCTGGCGGCGGCCTGGGCCTCGTAGCGGGCGAGGTCGTCCAGGGCGTGCAGCCACACGACGCTCAGCAGGTTGGCCTCGGAGGACACCGACGCCGCCATACGGGTGTTCCGCAACCGGCTCAACTCGTCACCCGCCGTGGCGAGCTGCGCGGGCGGCACGGACATCCAGACGGTCGCCGAGCTCCCCCAGCCTGAGTGCAGGTGAGCGGTGTCGCAGCGCAGCACCGCCCTGCCGCCGTGCAGAAGGGAGTGCACAAGCCGCCGCACCGTCGACTCGGGGCGGTCCAGCTCGGCGGCGATCGAGGCGACGGAGCGGCGGCCGTCCTCGGCGAGGACGAGCATCAGGGCGCGGTCCTCGGGTGCGAGGACCGCGACGGCGGTGCGGCCGGCACTGTCCTCGGCCTCCGCCAGGTCGCGCCGCTGATCGCGCGAGAGCGAGTCCATGCGCCACTCGCTTCCGTCCTGGTACAGCTGCTGCACCAGGTGGGTGCGGGTGGCGGTCACCGCCTCGTCGCGGCCGAGAGCGAGGACGTACGCGGTCATCGACGACTTGGTCGCCGTGGCCACCGTCAGGAGCAGGTCGCACGATCCGGCCACCAGTTCCACGCTCGTCGCCTGCGGGTGTCGCGCGAGCCGGTCGGCCAGGGCTTCCCGGGCCCGGGGCACGCACGACACCTCGATCAGGGCGAGGGCTCCGTGAGCGACCTGGGAAGGAGCCGCGTGGCAGGTGATCCACGCCTCACCGGAGGCGCGCAGCCGAGCCCAGCGCCGCGACAGCGTCGCCGCGTCCACGCCGAGCGGGCGGGCCAACTGCGCCCAGGGGGCGCGGGGCGCCATCTGCAGGGCGTTGACGAGCGCGAGATCGAGTTCATCGAGCGTTCCCCGGGACGGGGCGTCGGCCGCGGCCGGGCCGACAGATGCTGCGGATCCATGCATGTAAGCGCCTCCCGGCTGCGGATTCTTGCAATTTCGGGCTGGTGCGGGAAGTGGCCTGTTCTGTATGCCGCATCACACCGCAGCGCCGCCCCCGCCCTCAGTCCTCCGTCCCGGGGAGTCCTCCATGCACCGTTCACGATTCCTCTCCGGCGCCGTCACGGTCGCCGCCACGTCCCTCCTGGCCTCCGCCTGCACCACCGGCTCCGTCGGCGTCCCTTCGTCGAGCGGCGGCAAGAGCGGGGGCACCGTCAGGATCGGTGTCACCTCCGACGTCACCTCGTTCGACCCGGCGAGGGGCGCGGGTGGCACGGACTACGTGATGACGTCGCTGCTGTACCAGCCGTTGATCGGCCAGGACGACGGCGGCGTGTTCGTCGCCGGTCTGGCCGAGACGTGGACGTCCACGCCGACGAAGACGACCCTGACCCTGAAGAAGGGCCTGACCTGCTCCGACGGTTCCTCCCTAACCGCCTCGCAGGTCGTCGCCTCCCTGCAGCGCTACCGGACGACCTCGGCCGGAGCCCTCCTCACCTTCGGCGCCGCGAACGCGGGCGAGAAGACGACCATCACGGGCGACGACGCGGCCCGCACCGTCTCCATCACCACCGCCACCCCGTGGGGCGAGGTCCTCAGCGGCCTTTCCGGCACCGGCGCCGGGATCATCTGCAGGGCCGGTCTCGACGCCGGCACCGCCGCGCTCGCTCAGGGCGCCGTCAAGGGCGCGGCTTCCGGCCCGTACGAGATGGCGACGGCGCGGCGCGGCGCCTCCTACGAACTGAAGCTGCGCAAGGGCTTCGACGCGTATCCGCGCTTCGCCTCGCTGCCCGCGGGAACACCGGCCGACACCCTGCGGATCCAGATCGCGAGGAACGAGTCGACCCTCGCCAACCAGCTGCGGACAGGCGCCCTGGACCTGGCCCCCCTCACCGGCACCGACGTCACGCGGTTCACCGGCGATGCCGGGTACGGGATCAGGTCGGCGCCGTTCATCCGGAACTACATCGCCTTCAACCAGCGCCCCGGGCACCCGGGCGCCGACCCGAAGATCCGCAACGCGGTCGCGCAGGCGGTCAGCGCCACCGCCTTCAACAAGGTCTTCGGCGGCGCGGGCCGACCCATGACGTCGTACGTGGACGAGACGTCCGCCTGCGTCTCCACCGACACCTCCCTGCTGACCGCGACCGACCCGGCCGCCGCGAAGAAGACCCTCGCAGGAGTGAAGATCAAGCTGGAGGGGTCCAACGCGGTCGCGGGCGGTGCCGGCAATTCCTACGTCGCCGAGGCCCTGCGCACCGCCGGTGCCGAGGTGAAGCTCACCAACGCCGACAACGCCACCTGGGCCACCGACGTCACCGCCAACCAGGGCGACTGGGACGTCACCGTCTTCCCGCTGATCAGCGGGCTCCTCGCGCGCGGCGGCACCTACTTCCTGGGCCCCGAACCGGCCGAGGGCGGTCTGAACTACGGCGCGGTGAAGAACACGGCGTTCGCGGAGAACTACGTCGCGGCCACCTCCACCACCGATCGGAACGCCAAGTGCGCCGCCTGGCAGAAGGCGCAGGAGGCCCTGCTCAAGGCCGACGACGTGATTCCGCTCGCCACGGTCAACGTGCACTACGTCGCCCGCGAGGGCGTCTCCTTCGCGATGCCGGCCGGATCCCTGACCGTCTCCACGCTCCGGATCACCGGCTGATGGCGACGACACCGACGGGCAGCGCGGCCGCGGGGGCGGGGCGCACGACGGCGCTCGGCCCCTGGGGCGGCTTCCTCCTCCGGCGACTCGTCGGGCTCGCCGCCGTCGCGATCACACTCGTCGTCGGCACGTTCCTGATGGTGCAGCTCATCCCCGGCGACCCGGCGCACGTGGTCGCGGGCGCCGACGCGACGCCCGCCGACGTGGAGCAGGCCCGCCACGAGCTGGGCCTGGACCAGCCGTTGTCGACGCAGTTCGGTACGTATGCGAGCGGTCTGCTCGGCGGCGACCTGGGCACCTCCTTCCAGACGAAGGAACCGGTCGCCGAGATCATCGGCAGCCGTCTGCCGTTCACCGCCGAGATCGCGTTCCTCTCCGTCCTGGCGGTACTGCTGCTCGCCGTGCCGATCGGACTCGCCGTCGCCGCACGCGGAAGCCGGCGCGCCGACGGGGCGTTCACCTTCCTCACCGGCCTGGTCGGCGCCACACCCGAGTACATCATCGGGACGCTCCTCGTCCTCGGCTTCGCGATCGGACTGGACTGGTTCCCGGCGGCGGGCGCCGAGACGGTGACCTCGATGGTGCTTCCCGTCGCCGCGCTGGTCCTGCCCGGGACCTGCGTCATGGCCCGCATCGTGCGCAGCGAGGCCGCGCACGTCCTCGCCCAGGACTACATGCGCACCGCGCGGGGCCGCCGCCTGTCACCGCTGCGTCTGTACGCCCGGCACGCCCTGCCCAATCTGCTGACCGCCACGCTCACCCTCGGCGGGCTGATCCTCGCGGGCCTGCTCGGCGGCACGGTCGTCGTCGAGTCCGTCTTCGCCTGGCCGGGCATCGGCCAGCGCGTCGTCGAGGCGCTCCTCGTCCGCGACTACCCCGTGATCCAGGGCTGTGTCCTGGTCCTCGGCCTGCTCGCCGCCCTGCTCAACCTGCTCGTCGACCTCGTCCTCGCGCTGCTCGACCCGCGCACCCTCGCCGGAAAGGGAGGCCACTGATGCGACGCGCACGGTGGAACGCCCCGCTCGTCGTGGCCCTCACGGGCCTCGGCCTGATCGCCCTCCTCGGCATCGTCGCCCCCTTCCTGTGGGAGGAACGGGCGACCGCGCTCGGCGGCTCCGCCCGCGCGCACCCGTCCGGCGCACACTGGCTCGGCACCGACGCCCTCGGCCGCGACGTACTGGCCCGCACCTTGGTCGCCACCCGCCTCACCCTGGAGATGACGCTCGCCGCGACCGCGCTCGCCGCCGTCGCGGGCAGCCTGCTCGGCACCGTCGTCTGGGTCTCCGGCCGACGCGTACGCGAGCTCGGCCTGCGGCTGATCGACGTGATGATCTCCTACCCGGCGCTCATCCTGGCCCTGGTGATCGCCACGGTCCTCGGAACCGGACCCACCGCCTCGCTCCTCGCGATCGGCCTGGGCGGCGCACCCGCCTTCGCCCGACTCACCGCCAACATGGCGGCCTCGGTCGCCCAGCGCGACTTCGTGACGCAGGCCCGTCTGATGGGCGTACCGCCCTTCCGTCTGCTCGCCCGCCACCTGCTGCCCAACATCTCCGGGCCGCTGCTCGTGCTGGTCTCGGTGGCCTTCGCGAACGTACTCGTCGCGCTGTCCGGCCTGTCGTTCCTGGGCGTCGGCGTGCAGTCGCCGGACTACGACTGGGGAGCGCTGCTCAACTCCGGCCTGGAGTCGCTCTACACCAACCCCGCCGAGGCGATCGGCCCGGCGGTCGCCATCACCGTCACCGGCGTCCTCGCGGGCTTCGTCGGCGACGGCCTCGCCACGGCACTCGACCCCCGTGCCGGCGGTACGACAGCCAGGGCCAGGCCGGCCGTCGAGGTCGCCGCGAGATCCCACCGGACGCCCGCGGACGCCCTGGTGACGGTGGACAACCTCGTCGTCGCCCTGCCGGACGGTACCCGTCTCGTCGACGACGTCTCCTTCCACGTCATGCCCGGCGAGATCCTCGGCCTCGTGGGAGAGTCCGGCTCCGGAAAGTCGCTGACGGCGATGAGCGTGGCCCGGATCCTGCCGGAGGGGCTGTCCGCGCACGCGGCGGAACTGACTCTGGACGACCTCGACCTGACCGGCTCCGAAGCCGACCCCCGGCGCCTGGCCACCGAGATCGGCATCGTCTTCCAGGACCCCTCGGCCTCCTTCAACCCGGCCCTGAAGGTGGGCGGTCAGCTGACCGAGACGCTCCGCGTGCACCAGGGAGTGCGCGGAGGGAAAGCGCGGGGGCGTGCTGTCGAGGCCCTGGAGCAGGTGCGGATCGAGAACCCGGCCCGGGTCGTGAAGCAGTACCCGCACGAGCTGTCAGGTGGCATGCGGCAGCGCGCGATGATCGCCGCCGCGATCCTGCCCGGTCCGCGGCTGATCGTCGCCGACGAACCGACCACCGCCCTCGACGTGACCGTCCAGGCCGAGGTGCTCGACCTCCTGAAGGACATCAACAGCACCCGTGGCACGAGCATGCTCTTCATCTCCCACGACATCGGCGTGATCGGCACGGTCTGCCATCGGATCGTGGTGATGTACGCCGGCCGGGTGGTGGAGGAACTGTCCGCGGCCGACCTGCGGGCGGGCCGCGCCAGGCATCCGTACACCAAGGCCCTGCTGGCCGCGAGCCCACGTCTTCAGGGCATGGACGCGGATACGGACACCGTCGTGGAGCGCGCACCGCTCGCGACGATCCCGGGCCGCCCACCGGCACCCGCCGACCGCCCGGCCGGCTGCGCCTTCGCCGATCGCTGCCCGGTGGTGCTCGACGGCCTCTGCGGAACCGAACGCCCGCCGATGGCCGACGCCGTCGCCTGCCATGCCGTACGCCAGGAGGTGCAGCCCGCATGACCACGTCCCCCTACCAGCTGGCCGTCGAGAACCTGACCGTCACCTTCGGGTACGGTCGGCGCGCCAGGACGGTGCTGCACGGTGTGTCCACCGGGGTCCGGGCAGGGCAGACGCTCGGCCTGGTCGGCGAGTCCGGATCGGGCAAGTCGACGATCGCCAAGGCGATCGTGGGCATCCACCCGGTCCGCACCGGCCGCATCACGCTCGGTGGAGAAGACCTCACGGGTCTCCAGGGGAGCGAGCTCGTCGCGGTACGCCGCCGGATACAGCTCGTCTCCCAGGACCCGTACGCCTCGCTCAACCCGCGCATGACGGTCGGTGAGGCCATCGCCGAGGCCGTCGACCCGGTGCGGGCCGACGCCAGGAAGCACGCGGCGACGGTCGAGCGGTGGCTGGAGACCGTCGCGCTGGACGGCTCGGCCGCGGCCAGGTACCCGCACGAGTTCTCCGGCGGTCAGCGCCAACGCATCGCGGTCGCCCGCGCCCTGGCCGTGGAACCCGAAGTGGTGATCGCCGACGAGATCACCTCGGCGCTCGACGCCTCCGTCCAGGCCGAGGTGCTCAACCTCCTGGAAGAACTACGGCGTTCGCTGGCCCTGACGATGGTCTTCATCTCCCACGACCTGGCCGTCGTCCGCCACGTCAGCGACGAGGTCGCCGTCCTGCGCCAGGGGGAGCTGGTGGAGCAGGGGCCGGTGCGGGACGTGTACCGCACGCCGCGACACCCCTACACACGCCGCCTGCTGGCGAGCGTACCGGCGTTCGGGGAGAAGCCGATACCCGAGAAGACGCCCGAGAAGAAGGAGACTGCAGCATGAACGAGCCGACCGCCGTCGCCGACAGCACGCGGCAGATCACCGCCGGTCTGAAACCCGCCGCACTGGAGGACTTCTACCGCGACCTGCACCGCCATCCCGAGCTCGCCTTCCAGGAGCACCGCACCGCGGCGAAGCTCGCCGCCTGCCTGCGCGCGGCCGGCTACGACGTGACGGAAAGGGTCGGTGGCACCGGTGTCGTCGGTGTCCTCGTCAACGGCGACGGCCCGGTCGTCTGGCTGCGGTGCGACATGGACGCGCTGCCGGTCCAGGAGGCCACCGGCCTGGAGTGCGCCTCCTCCGTCGACGGATTGATGCACGCCTGCGGCCACGACCTGCACGTCACCTGGCTCGCCGGCGCCGCCGAGTCGCTGGCCGCCGCCCGCGACACCTGGTCCGGTACGCTGGTCGTCATCGGGCAGCCCGCCGAGGAGTCCGGCGGCGGCGCGGCGGCCATGGTCGCCGGTGGGCTGCACACCCGCTTTCCCCGCCCCGACGTGCTGCTCGGCCAGCACGTGACGCCCGGTCTCGCCGGGTTCTACCCGCACACCCCGGGCCTCACCATGTCGGCCTCCGACGACATCGACGTCGTCGTGCACGGCGTGGGCGGCCACGGCTCACGTCCCGAGTCGACGATCGACCCGGTCGTGACGGCCGCCTACATCGTCACCCGCCTGCAGACGGTGGTGTCGAGGGAGGTCGCGGCTGCGCACTCGGTGGTGCTGACGGTGGGCCAGTTCCACGCCGGCACGAAGCACAACATCATCCCCGCCGACGCCCGGCTCTCCCTGAACCTGCGCACCCAGGACGCGCACGTACGCGACCGGGTCCTGGGCGCCGTACGCCGAATCGTCGCGGGCGAGTGCCGGACCGCCGGCTGCCCGGAGCCGCCCGAGGTCACGGTACGGCCCGGCTACCCGAACACCGTCAACGACGCCGTCCTCGACGGGCAGATCACGGCTGTGCACCGCGAACTCTGCGGGGCAGAGGCGGTGTTCGACTTCGGACCGGCCATGGGCAGCGAGGACTTCTCCCTCCTCGTACCCGACGGCGTCCCGTACGACTACTGGTACGTCACCTCCACTCCGGCCGAGGTGTGGGAGGCGGCCCCCGGCACGGACCTGGCGGAGAAGTTCGGCAACGTACCGGGCAACCACAGCCCCCTGTTCGCCCCCGACCTCTCCGTGCTCGTGCCAGGTGTCCAGACCCTGGTGTCGGCGGCGCTGAGCCGCCTGGCGTGACCGGATCGAGGAACACGGCACGCGTCTCGGCCTCGTCGTCCGGCGCCCCCCGGTCCCGTCTGCGCCGGCGCCTGCTGACCGGGCTCGCGTGCGTGCTCGTGCTCGCCGCCGGTCTGGGGGCGGGCTCGCTGTGGATCGTCACGGGCAAGTTCGTACAGCCGATCGACGACACCCCGCTGAACACCCGCGTCGTCTCGGCGGGCAGGGGAACGGTGACCCTGCCCGCCACCGACGAGAGCCGGCAGGCCGGTGTCTACGGCCTGATCTGGAAGGACCAATCCACCGGCGAGCGCCGACAGGGCATCCTCGGCCCGATCGTCCGAGCCGACGCCGGCACGGTGACCCGCGAACTCACCCACGACGGGACCCCACCCGCCGCGGACGCCGCAGCGAAGATCTCCGTGACCGTGTGGGCCAGCGACCCGCAGCGGGCACGGGGACTCGACTACCAGGACGTCACCTACCCCAGCGAGAACGGCCCGATGCCGGCCTGGTTCCTCCCCGGCACCAGGAGCACCTGGGTCATCCAGGTCCACGGCCTCGGAGCCGGCCGCGGCGCAGGACTCCGTACCCTGCCCCAGCTCCACGCCCAGGGTTATCCCGTTCTCGACATCACCTACCGCAACGACCCCGGCGCCCCGCGCGACGCCGGCGGGAACCGACAGTTCGGCGACAGCGAGTGGCGTGATCTGGAAGCCGCCGTACGATACGCCCGCACTCGAGGTGCTGCCGACGTGGTGCTCTACGGCTTCTCGATGGGCGGCGGCATCGTCGAGACCTACCTGGACCGCGCCACCGACACCACCGCGGTCCGGTCCGTCGTCCTCGACTCTCCCGCGCTCGACTACCGCGCCGTCATCGGCACCATCGCGAGCGGCCTCGGCCTGCCCCCTGCCGTCGGCGGCATCACCGCCGCCTTCGTGGAGCTCCGCTCCGGAGCCGACCTCGACGCGGTCGACGCCCTGTCCGCGAATCGGCGGGCCGGCGGGCCCCGGCAGCCCGTGCTCCTCTTCCACGGCACGGACGACCGGGTCGTTCCCCACTCCACGAGCGTCGCCTTCGCGCGTGACTGGCCGGACGAGGTCACGCTCGTGAACGTCGAGGGAGCGAGCCACACCGGCGCCTGGAACGCCGACCCCGACACCTACGAGAAGCACCTCACCGCGTTCCTCGAACGCACCGCATGAGGGGACGGCGAGGCTCGGGTGGGACGGCGGTCCGGAGAGCGGGCAGGTAGGCGCTCGACTGCCCGGCCGCGTTGGGGTGGAAGGACTGCCCGATGGGCCAGTTGAGGGCGTGGAGCCAGGGGGTCGCGTCGCACAGCTGGTGGCCCGTGAAGCGGTCGGCGGCATCCTCGTAGACGAACCCGCCGTGCTGGGCCACCTCGTTGCGGATCACGGTGTTGAGGGCGTCGGCTCCGTTGCTGAGCGCGGTGCGCTTGGTGGCGCTGATGCCGGCGCGGTCGGGGTGATCGGGGTCGACGACTTCGCCCTGCGGCGCCGGCACAGCTACGCCACGGTCATCATCAACGCCGAGACCGGCCAGCGGATCGAGGTACTGCCCGGCCGCGAGGCCGCCACCTTGGAAGCCTGGCTGCGCGGGCATCCGGGCATCGAGGCCGTGTGCCGGGACGGATCGGCCACGCCGAGGCGATCCGCCGAGCCCTGCCCGACGCGGTCCAGATCAGCGACCGCTGGCACCTGTGGCACAACCTCGCCGAGGCCGTCCGCAAAGGGGTCGCCGCCCGCAACATCTGCTGGGCGAAAGCGGGCCAGCCCCCGGCCGAGGGCTGCCAGGCCATCACCACCCGTGAGCGCCGGCAGCAGGTACACGACCTGCGAGAGCGCGGAGTGGGCCTGCTGGAGTGCGTGCGCCGCCTGAACCTGGCTCTCAACACCGTCAAGCGGTACGACCGTGTTGCCGAGCCCGAGCGCCTCATCCGCGCCCCCGAGTACCGGCCCACCCTGGTGGACCCCTACCGCGATCACCTGCGCCAACGGCGGCTGGAGGACCCGGCCGTCCCCGTCACCCATCTCCTCCGGGAAATCAGGGATCTGGGCTGCATCGGCAGCTCGAACCTCCTGGTCCGCTACATCAACCAGGGCCGCGTCGAGGCCGACCGGCCCGCGCTCTCGCCCCGGCGCCTGGCCCGCTACCTGCTCCCCCGCCCCGACCGCCTCAAGGGCCATCGGCGGGAACGTATCGAGGCCGCCCGCGCCGCCTGCCACGAGATGACCGCTCTGGCCGACCCCATCCACCGCTTCGCAGCGCTGCTGGATCCCGCCGACGGCAATGCCGCCCTGCTGAGCACCCGGATCACCGCGGCCCAGGCCGAGGACCTGCCCCACCTGCAGGCCTTCACCGGGGGCCTCGAGAAGGACCGCGCCGCAGTCGACGCCGCCCTCACGCTGCCGCACCACAACGGCGGCACCGAAGGCGTCAACAACAAAACCAAGCTGATTGAGCGCCAGATGTACAGCCGCGCGGGCTTCCCCCTCCTCCGCCACCGCATCCTCCTGGGCTGACCACACTCTCCGTCACTGCCGACTACGGAACAGACCCGAACGATTCGCAGTCCCCAGGCCCTGCTCGCCCTGGCCCACCTGCGGTGCGGTGACACCTATGCCCAACTGGCCGCCGGGCTCGGTATCGGGATCGCGACCTTCCCCAAGCTCTCAACTCCGTTCGAGCAGGTGAGACCCCGCGCTCCATACGGGAAGCCGTCGAGGCCCTGTCCACCCTCGCCCCTTCCCTGGCGAGGCGATGCGGACGATCTGGGAGAAGGCGTTCGTCATCCTCGACGGCACCCTGTTGCCGATCGACCGCATCGCCGCCTACACCCCCCACTACTCCGGGAAGCACAAGCGTCACGGCATGAACGTGCAGGTCCTGACCGATCCGGTCGGACGGCTGCTCCGGGCCTCGCCCGCCCTGCCCGGCTCGACCCACGACCTCACCGCCGCCCGACAGCATGGAATCATCGAAGCCCTCACCGAGTCGGGGCTCAAATGCTGGGCGGACAAGGCGTATCAGGGAGCCGGCAGACGCGTCCGGGTACCGTTTCGGGGCCGCCACCTGCAGAGATGGGAGCGCCGCCACAACAGCAGCCACGCGAAGATCCGCTGCCTCGGCGAGCAGGCCATGGCCACCCTCAAGGGCTGGCGGCTCCTGCGGAAGCTCCGCTGCAGCACCAACCGGATCACCGACGTCGTGAAGGCCGTCCTCGTCCTTCACCACGCATCAGCGTGAGGTTGGAAAATGATCACTCTCGGTGACGGCTGCGGCAGTGGCTCGACTTCCGCCAAGCCGCAAGCGGGGAGCAGAACCGCAGGTGGGGGAGGCATTCGCTCGCTCCCCGCTTGCGGCTTGGCGCATTCTCCCCAGATTCTCCCCAGGGGTTCGAAACGACCATGCCAGGGCGTTCGTGTTTGCGAAGATGATCGAGGTATCCGGTTCGTCCCCTACAGCCAGTCCCGCCTCTTGAAGATGAAGTACAGGCTCGTGCACACCGCTGCCATCAGCAGGATCGCGAACGGGTAGTCGAACACCCAGTCCAGCTCCGGCATCGCGTCGAAGTTCATTCCGTAGATTGTTCCCACCAACGTGGGTGCAAACAAAATGGCCGCCCAGCTTGAGATCTTCTTGACACCGCGATCCATCGTTCGGCCCCGGCGTTCGTCGCTGTACTCGGACGGCAGGCCGGGACGGGGTGGGTGTCGCCGTGGCCCCGCTCCCGCCGGTTCGTTCAGGAGGCCGGAACGGAGTCCTCGAAGGCCGTCTCGTTCGAGCGGTACGCGGCGACCTTCGCGGCCACCTGGGCCGGGGTGAGGACCTCGTCCTTCACGTGGAGCATGTAGTCGATCCGCTCCTCGTAGGCGCGGGTGGTCGTGGAGGTTTGACCGGCGAGGTCGATCAGCCACTGGTTGAAGTGGATCGACATGGGTCGCTCGGGCAGGTAGCGGGCGTCGTGGCGGGCGAACTCCTTGCCGTCGATGTAGTAGACGAGTGCCCTGTCGTCGATGGTCAGGACGAGGTCGTGCCAGCCGGCCTGGCTCGTGCGGGCCTCGGTGTGCTGGTTGACGGCCTCCCAGGGGTCGGGCCGGAAGGTCTCCCAGGAGGTGGTGTAGAGGACGTTCGCGGTCTCGCCCCAGCCGCCGTTGGGGAGGTACTCGAAGTCGTACTCGGCGTAGTCGTCCGCCATCGGTGCGGTGAGGTCGTTGATGGTGAAGAAGCTCTGGACCAGGTGGTCGCCGTCCGGGCCGCTGGTCGGGGTGTCCGTGAAGTGGACCCGGGCGGCGTAGGTGCCGTTCTTGAACTTCCGTGCCGCGGTGTGCACTTCGGTCTGCCGGGTCGAGGTGCCGGTGCCCGCGGTCGACGTGCGCAGCGTCATGACGGAGTTCGTGCCGTCTTTGGCGAAGGTGACGTTCTCGGGTGCCCAGGTCGCGTCGCCGACACCGGGGCCGCCACCGCCGGAGCGGATGGTCCAGCCGTGTGCTGTGATCGCCGGGTCGGTGTGGCCGGTGTAGTCGAAGTCGTCGAAGAGGACGCCCTGTTCGGCCGGGGGAGTGGCCGGAGTCGTGGGGGACGGGTCGGTCGGCGTCGGGGTCGGGGTCGGCGTTGCTTCCTTGCCGGCGGGGGCGGTGCCCCAGACCTGGACTCCGCCGATGGTGGCGGTGACCTGGGTCCAGTTCCCGTACGTGGTCTGCGCGGGTCCGAACGAGTAGTCGTCGGACTGGTCGAGCGGCTGCCAGTCGGAGCGGTGGAAGCGCAGCTGCACGTCCCCGGTGTCGGCGCCCGGCGCCAGGGAGCCGGCCCCCGCCGTGAACCCGACCTCCAGGTACCGGTCCGCCGTGGCGGTGGGGTTGGCCGGCCTGCCGAACGTACCCGTCAGATGCGTGCAGCCCCTGACGGCCCAGTCGCACGCGTAGCTGTACGAGGCACCGGGGTCGGCCTTGAAGTAGTAGCGCAGCTTGACCTGGCTCAACGGGATGTTCGTCGTCCCGGTGTTGGCCACGGTGAACCAGGGCGCCGCCTGGTCGCTGCCCGCGCCGCCCTGCCGGTACAGGACGGCGACGCTCTCCTCCGCGGCAGCGGCCGGGGAGGCGGTCAGTGAGGTGGCGCCGAGACCGATCACGGCGGTGGCGGCGGCGAGCGCGGTGCGCATGCCGGTCTTTCGGCGGCTGGTTCCGTTGCGCATGGGAGTTCCTCTCGGGGAGGTGGTGGGGGGAGGGGGAGGCGGCGCGGTGCGGAGGGTGAGGCCCGCTGCTTCAACATCCGTGTGGGGGAAGGCTGATCACGCGCCGAGGAGAAATTGGCATAGACCAATGCTGGCGTCAACCCCTCGTGCCGCGACCGGGCAGCCGCTGAGGGAGCGTCAGCTCCGTAGGGCGGTGCAGAGGGCGGCGCGGGCGGCTCTGCCTTCGGGGATCGGCAGGAGAGGGTAGACGTGCAGCATCTCCGGCGCCTCGTGGAAGTCCAGCTCGACGCCCGCGGCCGTGGCGCGGGCGGCCAGTCGTCGGGCGTCGGCGTTGACGATGTCCCGGGTCCCGCTGAACAGCGTGATCGGGTTCAACCCGGTGAGGTCGGCGAGGAGGGGGCTGACGTGCGGGTGGTCGATGGGGAGTGCGCCGCGGTAGAGGTCGCCGGCGTAGCGCGCACCGAGGACGGCGAGCCAGGGGTCGCGGTCTTCGAGCAGGGCGATGCGTGGGTCGGTCAGGCTGATGTCCAGCCAGGGGGAGATGAGGACGGTGCGGGCGGGAGAGGGAAGTCCTCGGTCCCGCAGGTGGACGGCGACGGCGAGGGCCATCCCGCCGCCGGCGGAGTCGCCGATGAGGCTGAGGGCCGTGGTGGCCGCGTCGTCGAGGAGCTCGGCGGCCAGGTCGGTGACGGCCGGCACCACCTCGGATGCCGTCGCCAGGGGAGCGAGGGGGTAGATCGGCACCGTGATCCGGGTGTCCGTCTCGGCGGCCACGTGGGCGATCAGCTTCCAGTGCTGGGGTGCTATCTCGTTGATGTACGCGCCGCCGTGCAGATAGATCGCCCGCCGTCCGGGGCTGAGAGCGCCGCGAGGTGTGACCTCGTAGACGGGCCATCCGGCCACCCGGCGTACGGAGAGGTCGACCGTGCGCTCCAGTCCGGCCGGTGGGGCGTACCCGGTCGGCCGCAGGGAACGGGCGAGGACCTGTTCCCGGACGGCCTCCGCCGAGCTGAACACCTTCTTGGCCCCACGGAGCCGCACCACGGTCGGCATCGCTCTGCTGGTCAGGCTCGGCACGGTACGGCTCCGTTCTCGCGGTCCTCGGCGTTCTTCGGTGTCACGTCAGGTCGGTGTTCTTCGTCTCCGGCATCCGGTGCACCACGGCCAGGGCGAGGAGCAGCAGGACCACCGTGTAGCCGAGGAAGAGGTCACCGTTCCCGTTGCTGGTCAGCCAGGTCTGAAGATACGGCGCACTGCCGCCGCAGGCGGCCACGGCGATCGCGTAGGGGAAGCCCACACCGGTCGTGCGCAGCCGGGTCGGGAACATCTCCGCGAACACCGCGGGGGTGATCGCCGCGCCGGCGGACATGAAGAGCATGGCCGTCGTCATGGACACAGCCAGCTGCCAGGCCTGGTCCTGGATGAACCAGTTCAGGGGGAAGGCCAGGACGGCTCCGCCGATGTAGGAGCCGTACAGGATGGGCTTGCGGCCCACGCGGTCGGAGAGGGCGCCGAACAGTGGCAGCGCCACGAGGAAGACCAGGTTGGCGAGGACGCCCGCCCACAGCGCGGCGGAGGCCTCGATGCCCTTGAGCGAGATGGCCTGGGCCGGGGCGGAGACGGCCCAGGTGTAGTAGACGACCGTGCCGCCCAGGGTGAGGCCGATCACGCGCAGGCACGCCGCCCGGTTCTCCCAGAAGCCGCGCCACACCGACGTGCGCGGTTCGTGGTCCGGGGTGTCGGCCTGCTTCTCGAACGCGTCGGTCTCCTCGAGGCGGAGCCGCATGATCAGCGCGTACAGGCCGAGAAGTCCACCGATGACGAAGGGCACGCGCCAGCCCCACGCGTGGAGCTGGTCCTCGCTGAGGAAGGAGGAGAGGACCGCTGCGAGCACGGTGGCGACCATGATGCCGCAGGTGCCGGAGATGTAGATCAGGCTCGACCAGAGCCCTCGCCGTTCGCGGGGGGCCATCTCCGCCACGTACGTCTGGGCCGCGGGAAGCTCCCCGCCGTGGGCCAGGCCCTGGACGAGCCGCGCGAACACCAACAGGGCCGAGGCGCCCACGCCGATCGTGGCGTAGGTCGGTGCGAGGCCGATCAGCAGGCTTCCGGCGGCGGCCAGCGCGATGGAGCCGACCATCGCCGCACGCCGCCCCTTGCGGTCGCTGAGCCGGCCGAAGACCAGGCCGCCCAGGGGGCGCATGAGGAAGCCCACGGCGAAGATCGCCAGGGTGCTCAGCAGGGCCGAGGTCGGATCGGCGGAGGGGAAGAACTGCGAGGCGAAGAAGGGGGTGAAGATCGCGTAGACGTTCCAGTCGTACCACTCCAGGGCGTTGCCGACGCCGGTGCCGATGACAGTGCGCAGCCGGGACGGGGCGGGGGTGCTCCTGGTCGTGGCGCTCGTGGTCGAGGCCTCTGGTGCGTCGGATCTGGTGGCCGGGGATGGGGATGCGTGGTCAGGCACGGTTTTCTCCTGGGGGACGGGACGCAGCCTGGATGAGCTGCGTCCGGCGGAGCTGCGGGCGGTGCGGTCAGGAGGTGGGGGCGGGTGTCGCCTTCGCCAGGCGGCGCAGGGCGAGTCCGGCGTAGAGCGCGGCTCCGTCACCGAGCACGCTGTCGTCGAAGACGGCCAAGGGTGAGTGGTTGTACGGGGCGCGCTGCACGTCCCGGTCCGGCGGGCAGGCGCCCAGGACCACGAACGCGCCGGGGATCTCGTCCAGCACCCGGGAGAAGTCCTCCGACCCGGTGGCCGGCCGGGGCGCCCACGCGTAGCGCTCCTCTCCGTGCACCTCCGCCACCACGTCGGCGACGAACTCGGCCTCGGCCGGGTCGTTGACGGTGAGGGGGTACAGCTCGGCGAAGTCCACCTCGACGTCGAGACCGTGGGCGGCCGCGATGCCCCGGCACACCTGCGCGGCGCCGTCCTTGATCCGGCCGTGCGACGAAGCGGAGAACGACCGTACGGTCGCCGTGAACCGGGCCTCGTCGGGAATGACGTTGCCGGCCGTGCCCGCGTGGAAGGCGCCCACGGTCAGCACCACGGGGTCGAAGGGGTCGAACCTCCGGCTGATGAAGGTCTGCAGGGCGGTGACCATCTCGCACGCCGCCGGTACGGGGTCGTTGGCCAGGTGCGGCATCGAACCGTGACCTCCGGCCCCGCGGACGGTCACGCGAAGGCTGTCGGAAGACGCCAGGACCGGGCCCCGGCGGGTCGCGAACAGCCCGTTCGGCTGGCCCGCCGAGGTCACGTGCAGGGCGTAGGCGGCCACCGGCCGCTCACCGGAGGCGTCCAGGACCCCTTCGGCAAGCATGTGGCCGGCCCCGTCCTGGCCCTCCTCGCCGGGCTGGAACATGAAGACCACGGCGCCTGCGAGCTCGTCCCGGCGAGCGGAGAGAAGCTGGGCCGCACCGGCAAGCATGGATGTGTGCAGGTCGTGACCACAGGCGTGCATGACCCCCTCGGAGCGGGAGGCGTACGAGAGATCCGCGCGTTCGCTGACGGGCAGCGCGTCCATGTCGGCGCGCAGGAGCACCGTGGGACCGGGGCCGGCGCCCCGCAGCACCGCGGTGACGGAGGTCAGCCGGTTCCCCGTGGTGACCTCCAGCGGCAGTCCGTCCAGGGCGGCCAGGACCTTGTCCCGTGTACGTGGCAAATCCAGGCCCAGTTCGGGCTCGGCATGCAGCGCCCGCCGCAGGCGGACCAGATCACCCTGCACACTCCGTGCGTCCTCGCGCACCGACACCGGTATCCCCTTTCACTGACGTTCACCTCGCTGTCGCTCGGTTGCCAGCGATGATGGATACTTGACACTCACACCTCTCGAAAACGCAGGATCTTTCTTCCATGCCTGATCGTTTGCAGGAATATGCACACCTGGACGAGCTCGACCTCAGCCTGGTCAACACGCTGCAGATCGACCCCCGAGCCCCCTGGTCGCGCATCGGACGGGCACTCGACCTCGATCCCGTCACCGTAGCCAGGCGCTGGTCCCGGCTGACCGGGACGGGCGTCGCGTGGATCACGGCACAGCCCGGGCGCGCTCAGGTCTCCCAGGGCTGTCTGGCCTTCGTCGAAGTGGACTGCCAGGCCGGCCGCACGCTCGACGTCGCCAACACCCTCGCGCAGTGGCCCCACGTCCTGACCGTGGATCACACCAGCGGGGGCCGGGACCTGCTGCTCACCGTGTCGACGCCCACGCTCGCGTCCCTCTCCCGCTACCTGCTCGAACGCCTGGGATCGCTGCCGGGAATCAGTGCCACGCGCACCCAGCTCGGCACCCATGTCTTCACGCACGCCACCGACTGGCGCCTGCGTGCCCTCGACCCCCGCCAGCGGGCCCACATCACCGCCGAGCGGCCACCTCGGTCGCCGTCGACGGCCCAGACCCTCACGGCGAGGGACCGGCTCCTCATCGTGCGCCTCGGGGCCGACGGACGCACCTCGCTGACGGACCTCGCGGAGGAGCTGGGCGTCGGGATCACCACCGTACGCAATCGGCTCGCCCTCCTCATCGCCAACGAGGACCTGGAACTGCGCTGCGAGGTCGCCCAGCCCCTGTGCGGCTGGCCGATCTCCACCACGATCTGGGCCCAGGCCCAGATCGAGGACCGCGACGCCTTGAACAGACTCCTGGCCACCGTCCCTGAGATCCGGGCGTGCATCGGCCTCGCCGGGGGCACGGCGAATCTCCTCATCAGCGTCTGGCTCCGTTCTCTACCCGACATCCGGGGCCTCGAAGCCCGCCTCACCGGCGCACTGCCTCAGCTGAAGGTGCTCGACCAAGCGGTCTCCATGCGCTTCGTCAAGCGCATGGGCCGCATCCTCGACCCGGCCGGCCGCAGCGTGAGCACCGTCCCCATGGACATCTGGTCCGAGCCCTCCTGAGGCGTCGGATCAGGCGTGTGCGCGCCAGAACTCGCGGACGGCCCGGTTGAAGAGCTCCGGCTCCGCGAGGTTGCTGACATGGCCCGTGCCAGGGAGCACGACGAGCGAGGCGTCCGGAATCGCCTCCTGGAAGGTGTGGGCGACGTGCGGAGGCGACCGCGCGTCGAGCTCGCGCCAGACGAGCAGGGTGGGAACCGCGATCTCGGGCAGCAGGTCATCTGGTCGGCCTCGGCCATGACGAGGAGCTGCGTCCCGAGGCCGTCGACGCGGGCCCGTACCTCCTCCGGCGGCAGCGAGCCCTTCCAGCCGGCGTAGGTGTCGGCCAGGACCAGTGTCCTGACCAGCTCCGGGCGCAGGCGAAAGAGCTCGAGCACGACGGTCCCGCCCCAGGAGAGACCTGCGACGTGGACGGGGCCGAGCCGCAGATCGTCAATCACCGCCGCGAGGCACCGGGCGTAGTCCGCGAGGCCGAAACCGGAGGGAACGTCCGAGGGACGGCCCGTGCCGGGCTCGTCCCAGGCGACCACCGTGAACTCGTCCGCCGGACCCGCGAGCTGCGGCTGCCACATGCGACCGTCGAGACCCGCACCGTGTACGAACACCAGGGGCGGTCCCTGCCCCACCCGTTCGTAGGCGATCTCGACCCCGTTCATCGCCCGCACCGTTGCCATACCACCACGCCACGCGCGGCCGTCGGACGTATCGCGGCTCCCACTCCGGTCACCTCCGGAAGCAGCTCCCGCTCCGGAAGCGGACGGGAGCGTCCGCTCTGACCCGGGCTATCCGCCGAGAGCCACCTGCCGCCGGCTTTCGAGTGCCTGCTGGACGCGGGCCACATCGGTGGCGTAGGTGCGATAGAGCAAGGTGAGGAAGGCGCCGTTGACGAGCACGAGTCCGACGAGAACCCACAGGAACACCGCGCGCAGTCCGAAGGCGTCGCCGAGGAAGCCGGCTCCGAGGCTGAACGCGGCGATGGCGACGGCCTCGAAGACGCTGAGGTAGATGGCGAAGGCCGCGCCGCGGAGTTCGGGAAGCGTCACGGCCATGATCATGGGCCGGTTGACCACCGGGTTGACGCCCTGGACGAGGCCCATGAGGGCGAAGAAGACAGCGAACACGCCGATCCCGCCCCAGTCGAGCTGGGTACCGAAGAAGGCCACGGTCGCGAAGGCGAACTGAGCGGTCTGGAGAATGACCACGAGGCCGTGGCGCGGGTTGCGGCGGACGGCCCAGTCGGCGAGGAAGCCGCCGAGCACAGTGCCGGTGAAGAAACCGATGCCCATGGGGAAGAGGACGACGGAGGCGACCTGGGTGCTGAATCCGTAGACGTCCACCAGGAAGATCACACCGAACATCGCGGCGAGAAGTTGCCCCGACAGGAGTCGGGAGACGAGCAGGACCACCAGGCTCGGGATCCGGAAGAGCGCGGTCACCTGCTTCATGGTGACCTTGGTGTGGGCCTCGCGGGTCCGTCGGTCGAGGCCGGCGAGCTGGTGCTCGGACGCGCCTCTGCCTGGGTCGCGCATCCAGATCAACAGGGCGACGCCGCACAGGACGTTGACGGCGCCGATGCCCCACAGGCCCCAGCGCCAGCCGTCGTCGAACGCGGCGAGCTGTCCCTTCAGGGTGGCGAAGAGGGAGGCGGCGAGGTTGATGACGCCGTACAGCATGCCGACGGCGCGGCCCCGGGACTCGCTGTCGAAGAGGTCCCCGAGGATTTCCGTGGTGAGAGGTCCGGAGGCGGCGTACCCGGCGGCGAGGATGGTGATCAGGATGAGGAGCTGGGTGAAGTTCTGGGCGAAGCCGGCGGCTATGCCCCACACTCCCCAGAAGCCGGTGGCCAGGACGAGGACGCCCTTGCGGGACCAGCGCTGGGCGACCCACACCCAGAACGGGCCGGCGAACACGCCGGCGATCCGGCCTGCGGCGGTCAGGACGCCGAGGGCGCCGAGCGAGACTCCGAGCGAGTGGCGGATCACCGGGAACAGCCCGCTGATCAGACTCGCCTCGGTGTTCTCGGCGATCATGGTGCCGCCGAGCAGGGACAGCTGGCGCCAGCGGCCCTTCACGGGGACGGCCTTTCTCTCCTTCGTCGTGCCGACGGGTGCCTCGGTAAGATCGGGCAAGACGCCACCTCTTCTTCGTCTCGTTCTTCGCTGGATGGGTGGGGAGAGGGAAGGCAAGCCGGTGACGGGGTAGCCGCCCTGTCACCGGCGTCCATCTGAGTTCCGACGACTGGGTCTCAGAGTTCCGTGAGTTCCTCGGCGACCAGACGCAGCCGGTCGGGCGGGATCATTCCGCCCGACATCGCCGCGATGTCGATAAGCGGGGTCGGCCCCAGGAACTGCAGGAGTTCCGAGTCGGCGATCCCCGGCAGGTGCCGCTTGAGCACCTCCAGCGCCACCGGATCGCCGATCAGCGTCGCGACCGGCGTGCGCAGCGAGAGCCGCCCCTCGGGATAGTCCTCGGCACGAGGCAGGGGCACCGCGGCTCGCTGGGCCTGGTCGCGCTGGGCCCGTACGAGGAGGTGCGCGCCGGTCACCTGGCCCTCGGCGGGCAGGCCGAGACGTTCGTACTGACTGAGCGGCGCTTCCGTATCCCGCATCAGCTCCACCAGCAGCGTGGCGAGCCGCAGCTCCACCTCGTCGTCGACGAGCGGCTCCAGCTGCTGGGGGTCGTTCTCCAGGTCGAAGAGCAGGCTGCCGTGGTGGTACGGATTGACGAAGGTACGGCCCGCCGTACGCAAGGTGCGGAGGCCCTTGGTGAAGCCGAACGGCTCGGCCAGCTCCACGTCGGCGAGTTCGGCGGGGGTGAAGCGGCCGCGCATGTGCGTCGGCATCAACGTGTGCTCCTGCAGCGGGGCGTTGCCGGGGGAGACGGGGGCGCGCATGTAGACGTACCGGCCGTCGGTGATGTTCACGTGACCGCCGTGGATGCCGAAGAGGCCGGCCTCGCGTACGGGGCCGTCCGCAGCGGTGACGGGCAGCGGTGCGCCCTGCATGTCGGCCGGGCGCTCGACGCCGAAGTACTCCAGGAGTGTGGGGGCGAGGTCGATGGTCTGCACGAGGGTGTCGCGCCGCTCGCCCGCGCCGCCGGAGCGCGGGTCCCAGACGAAGAGAGGCAGGTGGACCAGCTCGTTGTACCAGGGCTGGACGCCCTTGCCCCACCAGCCCTTCTCGCCGAGCAGCAGACCGTGGTCGGTGTTGACGATCAGGAGCGTGTCGTCCCACAGCCCGTGCTCGTCCATGGCGTCGAGGACCCGGCCCAGGGAGTGGTCGCACATGGAGAGCAGTGCGGCGTACTCGTAACCGGCGTGCGCGACCTGCTCGTTCGTCTCCACCACCTGCTTGTAGTCGGGCCAGTCGAAGTGCGGCCCGTCATACGCGTGCGGGTAGAGGTCCTTGTAACGCTGGTGGGAGAAGAACGGCTCGTGCGGGTCGAAGGTCTCGATCTGCACGAACCACCGATCCGCGTCCTTGTTCGTCCGGATGAACTCCAGACCGGCGTCGAACGTGAGCGTCTGCGGATGCCGGTCCTCGGTCGCCATGTGCGGCCGGTTCACCCAGTCCTGCCGGTACGCGGCCGAGCGCATCCGCTTCAGGTCCTCGGGCATCTCCGGATCGGCCACCTGGCCCTTCCACGGGTCGCCCTCCTGCCCGCGGAAGAACTCCCAGGAGTTGTAGCGGCCGTGGTAGGTGGCGCCGCCGTCCTCCCAGTAGTGCGGGTGGTCGCTGGCCAGATGGGTGTACACGCCGTTCTGCTTGAGTAGTTCGGGCATCGAGTCGTCGAACGGCTCCAGCGGTCCCCAGCTGCGGTGCAGGAAGTTGTAGCGCCCCGTGTGCAGTTCGCGGCGGGCCGGCATGCACGGCATCGACCCCGCGTACGCCTTGTCGAAGGTCACCGTACGCTCGGCGAGGCGCGCGAAGTTCGGGGCGTGCGTCCAGTCCCCTCCGTACGGCGGCAGCATGCGCCGGTTGAGACTGTCGAACATCACCATGATCGCCCTCATCGCACGGACTTCCCTTCTGTCGCCTCTGCTGTCGCCGACTTCGTGGCGCGTTCCTGGAAGATCTCCATCCAGCGCCCGAAGAGCTCCGCGGAACGCGGTGGTGCCGGAGCGTGCCAGGGAACCGGTACCGAGGCACGGGGTACGGCCAGACGCTGTTCCAGGTCCTCGGCCAGGTGGGACCGGCCGGTGTCGCGCAGATGCCGGGCGTACCGGGTGGGGTCGGCGTAGTAGACGGGGCCCGCCTGGAGATTGCTCAGCATCGGGTCGGGCAGACAGCCGGGACGGCCGGCGTGCTCGTGCCACCACTCGGCCAGGTGGGAGCGCATCGTCCCGGCGAGAGCGGGCTCCTCGTCCAGGAGGTCACGGGTCAGGTACGGATCGTCGGTGACGTCGTACAGCTGCTCCCAGGCCGTCTTGAAGCAGCCGGGGTGATAGGTGCGGATGTAGAGGTGGTCGCGGGTACGGACGGCCCGCTGGTAGGTGTGTGCGCCGTGGCCGAGGACCAGGTACGGGCGGGAGCCGGTCTCCTCGCCGCGTACCGCGCCCGCGAAGGAGGCGCCCTGCCAGCCCTCGGGCGCGTCGAGGCCGAGGAGGTCGCACAGGGTGGGTGCCAGGTCGATGTTGTACAGGAGGTCGTCGTTGCGGCGGGCCTCGGCCGGAAGGGTGTCGGTGACCCCGGGCCAGTACACGACGAGGGGGATCCGCTGGACGGACTCCGTGGCCAGTCCATGCTCGGCGTACATGCCGTGCTCGCCGAACGCCTCGCCGTGGTCGGCGCTGACGACGATCGCCGTCTCGTCCGCGATGCCCAGTTCCTCCAGGGTGGCCAGGAGCCGGCCGAAGTGGTGGTCCCAGTAGGCGATGGCGCCGTCGAAGCCGTTGATCAGGTGCTCGAAGTCGGCGCGCGAGCGGATCGCGTCGGGCATGTTGTGCGGCACGGGCGAGGTGCCGCCGCCTCCGGTGAGCGAGTAGTGCAGGTCCAGGGCGCTGCGGGGGCCGTAGATCTCCGCGTGTTCCCGGATCGTCTGCTCGTCCGGCCAGGACTGCACGGGGGCGGAGGCCGCCATGCGTTCGGTCCACTCGGCGGGCTGGGTGTAGTCGGTGTGCGGGTCCCAGTAGGTGAGGTGGAGGTACCAGTCGTCGTCCTCGGCATGTCTGCGGATCCAGTCAAGGGCGGCGCGGTTGACGTCGGCGGCGTCCTCGTCGCCCCAGTTGCCGGTGGCGCGGACGGACTCGCGGAAGTTGCCGTGGAACCAGTACGCGCGATGGCGCTCGGCGAAGACGGAGACGGCCGCGGTGTAGTAGCCGTCGAGCTGGAGGCGCTGCCCGAGGAGCGGCCGGTCGGGCTCGGGGCCGTGGCCGGAGTCGAGCCGGAACTGGGCGTCGGCGCCGTAGTGGCCGATCACGCCGTTCGTGATCCCGAACTGTCCGCTGGTCAGAGCGGTCCGGGACGGCAGACAGGGCGAGTCGGAGCAGTAGTAGCGGTCGAAGACCACCGACTTGTCGGCGAGCTCCTGGAGGTGGGGCGTGGTGGGCCGGTGGTAGCCGTACGGGGTGGTGTGGTCGGCCCGCAGGGTGTCGACGTCCACGTAGATGATGCGCAAGGGGAACTCCGGGGGACAGACGGGGGCCGCAGGCGGTCGGCATTCGATGAGCGCTCAGGGCATATATGCGTCAGCAGCTATGAGCCTCAGGTTTCAGGGCTGTTGTCGACGGTGTCAAGATGTCGCACCTGAGTTCTTGGATTTGCAATACTCCCGCATCACTTCGTTGATCGTGTCCTCCGAGGGAGAGGGTGCCGACGCTCGGCCCTTGCCGGTTTATGAGTTCTGACGTACATATGAAGCTGTCTTGGAGTCACAACCGAGGAGCGAGGAGAAGTCCGCCGTGGACAGCTGTTGCACCCCGGGCCGCACGGCCCCTCGCGAGAACGCGAGGCTGCTGCCGGTGCCGTCCGCACCGGCCCCGCTCGCCGCGTCGCCGGAGGGGCGGGACGAACCAGAGTTCGTGGACCTTCCCGGCGGAGAGTTCCTGATGGGCGACAGCTTCGGTGAGGGATACCCGTCGGACGGAGAACAGCCGGTGCACCGGGTGGCACTGGCCCCCTTCGCCATCGCCACCACCACCGTCACCAACGCCCAGTTCGCTGCCTTCGCCGCCGCGACCGGCCACCGCACGGACGCCGAGCGCCACGGCTCGTCCGCCGTCTTCCACATCGCACTGCGCGCCCGGGCCCGGGACGTCCTGGGGCGTGCTCCCCGCACTCCCTGGTGGCTCGACGTCGCCGGCGCCGACTGGGCCCACCCCGCAGGACCGCTCTCCCGCTGGGAGGAGATCCCTGACCATCCCGTCGTGCACGTGTCCTGGGACGATGCCGTCGCCTACTGCCGCTGGGCCGGCGCCCGCCTGCCCACCGAGGCCGAATGGGAGTACGCGGCCAGGGGCGGACACTACGGCCGCCGCTACCCCTGGGGCGACACGCTCACCCCCGACGGCGAGGACCGGTGCAACATCTGGCACGGCACCTTCCCCACCCACAACAACCTGAGCGACGGCCACCTCACCACCGCGCCCGTACGCTCCTACCCGCCCAACGACCACGGCCTGTACGAGACGTCCGGCAACGTCTGGGAGTGGTGCGCCGACTGGTTCTCCCCGTCCTACTACCGCCGCTCGCCCCGGCGCAATCCGCTCGGCCCGCGCACCGGCACCGCCCGTGTCACCCGGGGCGGCTCCTACCTCTGCCACGACAGCTACTGCAACCGCTACCGGATCGCCGCCCGCTCCGCCAACACCCCCGAGTCCTCCGCCGGCAACTGCGGCTTCCGGATCGCCCGCGACCTCACCGAGGACGAGCGGCCCGCCCCGGCGGATGAACTGCGGTGAGCCGCCCCCCGGCCGACCCCTGAGACAATCCGTACCGACCCCGCTCTGTTGAGGACCCGCCATGCGTCTGGAACACGTCATTCTCGGCCTGCTGGCCCTGCGCCCGCTCTCGGGCTACGACATGCGCAAGTGGATGGACGGCCCGGGCAAGTACATCGGCTACGGCGTGCAACTACCGCAGATCTACCGGGTCCTGCCCCGCCTCGTCGCCAACGGCTGGGCGGAATTCGAGGTCGACCCCCGCGACGGCAAACCCGACGCCAAGGTCTACCGGCTCACCGATGGCGGCCGCGATGAACTCCTGGCGTGGGCCCGTTCTCCGTACGAACCCTCTCCACGCCCCATGGACCCCGACTTCAGACTCCGGTTCCTCTTCGCCGGACAGCTCGGCCCCGAGGTCACCGTCCAGATCCTCCGCACCGAACTCGACCACCGACTCGCCCAAGTCCGCGAGCCCGGCTGGATGGACTTCACCACCGTCGAACTGGACCCCGTCCCCGAGATCGACCCGGAGTGGGCGCGCACCATCCAGCTCTCGGCCCACGAATTCGGCTACAGCAACACCGCCGCGTACATCGCCTGGCTCCAGCTCACCCTCGCCAAGGCGGAGGTCGCGGCAGGCCGGGTCCTCAGTGACACCCCCTACCGGGGCCCTGAATCTGCCGACTAGTCGTTCAGGGATGTGGTCGACGGTGAGCGTGGCGATGTCCCCCACAGTGGACGGTTGGCTCGTGACACGGACCGGCTGAGCGAGGCTGCGGCGGGGTTGTGTCCCGGCGCCTGCGAGGGCCGGACGCCCCGACCCAACCTTGCACTGATCTCACTGTCCGTGACGGGCGTCGGTGCTGTCCGCTTCTCGTGGACGCCGCCGAGTGGCAACCCGCGTGGCTGCGATGTGCGGCTGCCGGACCCGTGAGGCCAGTCGTTTCTCCCGGATCCTCCGCGACGCTCGTCCAACACCAAAAAGTGCTGGTCAGAGGCCTGCCGGGAGGAGGGTGAGGAGATCACCCGCATCACGTCTCCCCAGGGACTCCCCAGCGCCCGAAATGGGTGGTTCGTGCGGGAGGTGTAGAAGCAAACCGGGCGGGCTGTGTGAGTGGAGCCGGGCGACTCCTAGAGCCAGTCCCGCCGCTTGAAAATCACGTACAAACTGACGCAAACAACGCCCATCAAGCCGATGGCGAAGGGGTATCCGAAGCCCCACTGCAGCTCCGGCATGGAGGCGAAGTTCATGCCGTAAATAGTTCCCACGAGTGTGGGAGCAAAGAGAATGGCCGCCCAGCTGGAGATCTTCTTGATCTCCTCGTTCTGTTCGAAGCCCGCCTCCGCCAGCGCTCGCATCTCCGCGTTCTGTTGCTGGGTGACCAGGGTCGCGTTGACCGTGAGGATGTCCGTCAGGGCCTGGCGGAAGCCGTCGACGCGTTCGCTCGTGTGGGTCACGTGGTCGGCCACGTCGCGGAGGTAGCGCTGGAGTTCCTCGTCCGTGCCGTACTTGGCGAAGCCGGCCATCAGGCCGTGCAGCATGCCCACCAGCGGGCGGGTCGCACGGTGGAACTCCACCATTTCCCGGGAGAGTTCGTAGATGCGGCGCGAGACCGCCGGGTCGCCGCCGAAGACCTCCGTCTCGATCTCGTCGATGTCGTTCTGGACGCCCGCCACCACCGGTGCGTAGCCGTCGACGACCGCGTCGAGGATCGCGTACAGCACCGCCTCCGGGCCCAGCGCGAGGAGTTCCGGGTCCTGCTCCATCCGCTGCCGGACCGTCGACAGGTCCGGGGCCGCCCCGTGGCGGACCGTGATCAGGAAGTCCGGGCCCACGAAGACGTGCAGCTCCCCGAAGTCGACCTCCTCCTGTGCGTCCAGATAGCGGGCCGCCCGCAGGACCACGAACAGCGTGTCGCCGTACCGCTCCAGCTTCGGACGCTGATGGGCCTCCAACGCGTCCTCCACCGCGAGTTCATGGAGGTCGAACTCCGCCGCCAGCGAGTGGAGTTCCTGCTCCGTCGGGCGCTGCAGCCCGATCCACGCCATGCCGTCGGGGTGCTCCCGCAGCTTGCGGAAGGTCTCCGCGAGCGTCGCGGGGGAGGAGACCCGGCGGCCGTCGCGGTACAACGCCGACTGCACCACGCTCGGCTCCCCCTCCCCGTACGGCTCCGGGGGCGGCGCTGCGGACGAGGTCGCGGGCGGCGGTTCCGGCCGGCGGCGCCACGCCGCGCGCGGGCGGCGGTCGGGCATCCTCGTACACCTCCTGGATATTCGGTCCGAGAGCAGAATATATGGGGCGAATCACCCCCGTCCTGACTTTCTCATTGCGGACCAAAGCTGTCCTCATCCCTCGATAGCGTGCTCGTCATGGCCTCCAAGACGACCACCCACCCCGCGCTCGGCCCCCGCGCCCTGAACCGCGCCACCCTCGACCGGCAGCTCCTCCTGCGCCCCGCCCCGCTCGGCGTCGAGGAGGCCGTCGGGCACCTCGTCGGGCTCCAGGCGCAGAACACCAAGCCCCCGTACTACGCCCTCGCCGCCCGGCTCGACGGCTTCCGGCCCGAGGACCTGTCCGCCCTGATGGAGTCCCGGCGGGTCGCCCGGATCGTCTCCCTGCGGTCCACCGTCCACACCCACACCGCCCGCGACGCCGTCGGGCTGCGCCGGCTCGTCCAGGCGGGGGCCGTCGAACGAGAGCTGAAGATGTTCCGCAAGGGACTCGACGGCGTGGACCTCGACCGGCTCACCGCCCTGGCGACCGCGTACGTCGAGGAGCGGCCCCGAACCCCGAAGGCGCTCCGGGACCATCTGCTCCAGGAGTGGCCGGACGCCGACCCGCAGTCGCTCGGCATCGCCGCCCGCTGTCTGCTGCTGATGGTGCAGGTCACCCCGCGCGGGCTCTGGCGGCGCAGCGGGCAGGTCGCGCTCACCACCACCGACGTGTGGTTCGGCGAGCCCGAGGACGGCGCCGCCGACCTCGACGAGACCGTACGGCGCTACCTCGGCGCCTTCGGTCCCGCCTCCGTCAAGGACATGCAGACCTGGTGCGGTCTCACCCGGCTCCGCCCCGCCTTCGAGCGGCTCCGGCCCGAGCTGCTCGTCTTCCGGGCCGAGGACGGCACCGAACTCCTCGACCTCCCCGACGCGCCCCGCCCCGACGAGGACACCCCCGCCCCGCCCCGGCTCCTGCCCGAGTTCGACAACCTCCTCCTCTCGCACGCCGACCGCACCCGCGTCGTCCCGGCCGAGTACCGCTCCCGCAGCTGGACCGGCAACCAGGCGCACCGGGTCTTCCTCCTCGACGGCTTCCTCGCCGGGATCTGGCACCTCGACGAGGGCAAGGACCGCACCACGGTCACCCTCGAACCCTTCGCGCGCCCCACCCGGGCCCAGAGCGCCGCGCTCACCGCCGAGGCCGAGCGGATCCTCCGGCTGCTGACACCGGAGGGAATCCCGTACGACATCGTCCACAGCGACCCCGCGGACCGGTGACGCGACGCCGGGCATGACGGTGGCGGCGGGGCGGGGGCGGGGGCGTCGGCGGTGGCGCACCCAGCCCCGACCCAAGCGCCACCCCCGGCCCAAGCGTCACCCCCGGCCCAAGCATCACGTCTGACCCAAGCACCACCCCCCTCACGGCAACGCCCCTGCCCGCCGCGCCGCCACCACCGCCTCCATCCGCGTGTGCGCGCCCAGCTTCCGCATCGCCGAGCGCAGGTAGCCCTTCACCGTTTCCGGGCGGAGGCCCAGGCGCGCGGCCGCCGACGCGTTCGTCGCGCCGGAGGCGACCGCCGCCAGGACGTCCGTCTCGCGGGGGGTCAGAGAGACGCCGGGGGCGGATGGGGCCGCGCCCGAGGCCGATTCGAGGCGGCCGCAGACCGCGAGGAGGCGGTCCCGGAGGCCGGGGTCGACCACCTGCGGGGCCAGTTCGCGCAGCTCCCCGTACGCCTGGCGGACCTCCTCCCAGGAAGGCCCGGGAGCCGGCGGCGCGGGCAGCTGTCGCACCTGGTCCCGTACCGCGAGGGCCTGCTCGACGTCCCGCGCCGCCGCCATCGCCGCGTCGAAGATGCGCTCGCCGATCGGCAGGGACTCGCGCAGTGCCCCGTACAGCACGCCGCGCACCTTGCGCCGTACGACGACGGGGACGGCGATCACCGAGCGAAGGCCCTCCGCCGAGACCGGGAGGTCGTACTCGTGGGTGATGTGCCGCGCCGACGGGTAGTCCGTGACCGCGCACGGCCGCGACAGCGCCAGGCACTTCCCGCCGAGACCGGAGCCGGTCGAGATCGCGAGGCCGCGCAGCGCGGGCGTCACCGCCCCGCTCAGCTCGGCGATCCGCATCGTGCGGCCCTCCTGGAGCAGTCCGCCGAAGACGACGGGCAGCCCGCTGGCGCGCCGCAGCCGCAGCAGCGCCGTACGCAGCTCCACCGATTCCATCTGCTCGGGCACGGAACCACTCCTTCACCCCCGAACGGGGGTAGTGAGACCCGGGTCACTGATTACACGATGTCCGGGACCGGTCCCGCAACGAGGAGGACGCATGACGGCTACGAGCGCGACCAGCGCGACGGAGAGGTTCCGGGCCGCCCGGGACTTCCTGCTGCAGTACCGCGAGGACTACGAGACGGCCTACGAGGGCTTCGCCTGGCCCCGGTCCGACCGGTTCAACTGGGCGCTCGACTGGTTCGACGTCATCGCGGAGGGCAACGACGGGACCGCCCTGCACATCGTCGAGGAGGACGGCTCCGAGACGAAGGTCGGCTTCGCCGAGATGTCCGCCCGCTCGAACCGGGTCGCGAACTGGCTGCGGGCCCAGGGCGTCCGCGCGGGCGACCGGATCGTCGTCATGCTGGGCAACCAGGCCGAGCTGTGGGAGACCGCGCTCGCCGCGATGAAGCTGCGCGCCGTCCTCATCCCCGCGACCCCGCTCCTCGGCCCCGCCGACCTGCGCGACCGCGTCGAGCGGGGGCGGGCCCGGCACGTCATCGTGCGCGCCGAGGACACCGCGAAGTTCGACGACGTCCCCGGGGACTACACGCGGATCGCGGTCGGCGGCGACGGGGTGAGCTGGCTGGGGTACGAGCACGCCGCCGGCGCGTCGGACGTGTTCGAGCCCGACGGCGTCACCCTCGCCGACGACACCCTGATGCTGTACTTCACCTCCGGGACGACCGCCCGGCCCAAGCTGGTCGAGCACACCCACACCTCGTACCCCGTCGGACACCTCTCGACGATGTACTGGATCGGCCTCAAGCCCGGTGACGTGCACCTCAACATCTCCTCGCCCGGCTGGGCCAAGCACGCCTGGTCCAACCTCTTCGCGCCGTGGAACGCGGAGGCGACCGTCTTCATCCACAACTACACGCGCTTCGACCCGGCCCGGCTGATGGACGAGATGGACCGGAACGGCGTCACCAGCTTCTGCGCCCCGCCGACCGTGTGGCGGATGCTGATCCAGGCCGACCTGAGCCGGCTCAAGACCCCGCCGCGCGAGGTCGTCGCCGCCGGCGAACCCCTCAACCCCGAGGTCATCGAGTCGGTGCGGCGGGCCTGGGGCGTCACCATCCGGGACGGCTTCGGCCAGACGGAGACCGCCGTCCAGGTCTCCAACAGCCCCGGTCAGCGCCTCAAGGAGGGCTCCATGGGGCGCCCGAGCCCCGGCTTCCGGGTCACCCTCGTCGACCCGGTGAGCGGCCGCCCGGACGTGGAGGAGGGCGAGATCTGTCTCGACCTGTCCGCCAACCCGGTGGGCCTGATGACCGGCTACCACGGCGACCCGGAGCGTACGGCCGAGGCGATGGAGGGCGGCTACTACCGCACCGGCGACATCGGCTCCCGGGGCGCCGACGGCTACATCACGTACATCGGGCGCGCCGACGACGTGTTCAAGGCCAGTGACTACAAGATCTCCCCCTTCGAGCTGGAGAGCGCCCTCCTGGAGCACGAGGCCGTCGCCGAGGCGGCCGTCGTCCCCGCCCCCGACCCGCTGCGGCTCGCCGTCCCGAAGGCGTACGTCGTCCTCGCGGCGGGCTGGGAGCCGAACGCGGAGACCGCGAAGGTCCTCTTCGCCCACTCGCGCGAGGTCCTCGCCCCCTACAAGCGCGTCCGGCGCATCGAGTTCGCCGAACTGCCCAAGACGGTCTCCGGCAAGATCCGGCGCGTGGAGCTGCGCCGGCTCACCGCCGAGGGCGGCGGCACGGAGTACACGGAAGGGGACCTCGCATGAGCGCCACCGGGGAACTCTCGTACGCCCACGGGGTGTCGGGGACGCCGCTCCTGGGCGACACCATCGGCGCCAACCTGGACCGGACCATCGCCGCGTGGCCGGACCGCGAGGCGCTCGTCGACGTGCCGTCCGGCCGACGCTGGACGTACGCCCAACTCGGCGCGGACGTCGACAGGTTGGCGGGGTCGCTGCTCGGCAGCGGGGTCCGCAAGGGCGACCGGGTCGGGATCTGGGCGGTGAACTGCGCCGAGTGGGTGCTCGTCCAGTACGCCACCGCCCGCATCGGCGCGGTCATGGTCAACATCAACCCGGCCTACCGCTCACACGAGTTGGCCTATGTCCTCCGGCAGGCGGGCATCAGCCTGCTGTTCGCCTCGCTCGCCCACAAGACGAGCGACTACCGGGCGATGGTCGAGGAAGTGCGTGCGGAATGCCCGGAGCTGCGGGAGGCGGTCTACTTCGGCGACCCCGGGTGGGACGCCTTCCTCGCGCGTACGCCGGGCGGGCTGAGACCGGAGCCGCTGTCCTGCGACGAGCCCGTCAACATCCAGTACACCTCGGGGACGACGGGCTTCCCCAAGGGGGCCACCCTCTCCCACCACAACATCCTCAACAACGGTTACTTCGTCGGCGAGATGATCGCCTACAGCGAGCACGACCGCATCTGCATCCCGGTGCCCTTCTACCACTGCTTCGGCATGGTGATGGGGAACCTGGCCGCCACCTCGCACGGCGCCTGCATGGTGATCCCCGCGCCGTCGTTCGACCCGGCGGCCACCCTCGGGGCGGTGCAGGAGGAGCGCTGCACCTCGTTGTACGGGGTGCCGACGATGTTCATCGCCGAGCTGAACCTCCCCGACTTCGCCGCGTACGACCTCTCCACCCTCCGCACCGGCATCATGGCGGGTTCGCCGTGCCCGGTGGAGGTGATGAAGCGGGTGGTCGCCGAGATGAACATGGCGGAGGTGTCGATCTGTTACGGCATGACCGAGACCTCGCCCGTCTCCACCCAGACCCGCCGCGACGACGACCTGGAACGGCGCACGGGCACGGTCGGCCGGGTCATGCCGCACGTCGAGGTCAAGGTCGTCGACCCGGCGACCGGCCTGACCGTGGAACGCGGCGAGGCGGGCGAGCTGTGCACCCGGGGCTACAGCGTGATGATCGGCTACTGGGACGATCCGGAGAAGACCGCCGAGGCGATCGACTCCGGCCGCTGGATGCACACCGGGGACCTGGCGGTGATGCGCGACGACGGCTACGTCCAGATCGTCGGCCGCATCAAGGACATGATCATCCGGGGCGGGGAGAACGTGTACCCGCGCGAGATCGAGGAGTTCCTGTACGGGCACCCGGCGATCGCCGACGTCCAGGTCGTGGGCGTGCCCGACGAGCGCTACGGCGAGGAGATCCTGGCCTGCGTCGTCCCGCGCGACCCGGCGGCCCCGCCGACCCTCGATGACATCACCGCCTTCTGCCGTGACCGCCTCGCCCACTACAAGATCCCCCGCAGGGTGGAGATCCTCGCGGAGTTCCCGATGACGGTGAGCGGGAAGGTGCGGAAGGTGGAACTGCGGCAGCGGTACGGCGAGGGTTCCTAGCGGTCCGCGCCCACGCGCGCGTACGTGCCCGGTGGACGGCCGGTCTTCGGAGGGTCACCGGGCGCGTTCGGCGTCGGCGAGGGTGCGGAGGAGGTCGACGAAGGCCGCCACCTGGGGTTCCGGTTCGCCGACGGGCAGCAGTACGCCGTAGTCCATCGTCGGGCCGTCCCGCAGCGGGACGAATGCGACGCCGGGCCGGGCGTGGTACTCGGCGGCGCGCACCCCGACGATCGACGCGCCGAATCCGGCGGCGACCAGCACCGGGATCTCGTGCCAGGAGGTGCAGGACGGTCCCCGCGGGATGGGGCGCCCCAGCGGTGTCCGTTCCGGAATGTGCCTGTCCACGACGGGCCCCGGACGGATATTGCCGAGCCCGATCAGGGACACCTGGGCCAGGTCCTCCATGGACGCGCTCGCGCCGGCGGCCAGGGGGTGACCGGCGGGCAGCATCAGGGCTCTGGGCTCACGGAACAGCACCGGACCCGCGGACATCCCGGGCTCGATCACCGGGAACTCGGCGATGTGCAGCTGGAGTTCGCCCCGGAGCAGCGGACCGTACGGATCGCTGAACGACACCTCCCGGGTCCGCACGGACCACCCCGGATACCGGTCGCGGAAGGGCTCGGCCGCCCTCAGCAGCAGTTCGGCGCACCAGGGCGCCGTGTAGCCGGCGTACAGCTCGCCCGCCGTCCCGCGCCCCTGGGCGGTGGCCCGCTCCAGGGCGCGGCGGATGCGCTGCTGGGCCGGAAGCAGCTCGTCGCGGAGTTCCTCGCCGAGCGGGGTGAGCCGCACGGTGCGCGAGGTGCGGGCGAACAGGGGGGCGCCGAAGCGCCGTTCCTGCTTCTTGATGACATGGCTGACCCGGGACGGGGTGATGTGCAGCCGCTCGGCGGTCCGGCCGAAGTGCAGCTCCTCTGCGAGGGTCAGGAAGATCTCGATGTCCCGCAGCTCCATCGCCCCTCCAGCAGACCGTTCGGAACGAGAATCTAACGCTCGGCGTTGTGCCGGCACAACGCGCATCGTTGCCCTGACGAGCAACGCTGCCTTGCGAACTCCGCCGTTGATGACGGCGCGCGCCGGAGCCAGGCTGAATCGACCGCGGCAGCGGGCCGGCAGCGCCGGAGCGCGCGCGGCGGGTGAGGCCGTCGAACCCCCGGTCGACGGGCACTTCTGGATCGGCTCCACCACCAAGACCTTCACCGCGACCCTCGTCCTCCAGCTGGTGGACGAGGGCAGGCTCGACCTGGACGGCCCGGTCGCCGACCACCTGCCCGCGTTCGGCCTCGACCCGCGGATCACCGTGCGCATGCTGCTCCAGCACACCAGCGGCCTGTACAACTACACCGGCGAGCTCACGCCCGAGGGCGCGTTCGAGCCGGGGATCGACGCCACCGGCAAGGCATGGGCCGAGAACCGGCTGCGCTCCTACCGGCCCGAGGAACTGGTGCGCTTCGCCCTCTCCAGGCCGCCCCGCTTCGCACCCGGCGCCGACCAGAGCTACGCGAACACCAACTACACCCTGGCCCTCCTGCTCATCGAGAAGGCCGCCGACCGCACCTACGCCGAGGCGCTCGACCGGCGGATCGTACGGCCCCTCGGCCTGACCGGCACCGTCGCCCCCGGGGCGGACGCGCCGGACCTGCCCGAGCCGCATGCCCACGGCTACTTCCGCTACCAGGACGGCGAGGAATGGCGGACGGCCGACGTCACCCGCCAGAACTCCTCGCTGCTGGCCGGCGCCGGACACCTGATCTCCACCACCCGGGACCTCCAGGTCTTCGTCTCCGCCCTGCTCGGCGGCAGGCTGCTCCCGGCGAAGCTGCTCGACGAGATGCGCACCCCGCACGGAAAGCTCGGTCTCGGTCTCGGCCTGTGGGTGCAGGAGCTGGACCCGGACCGCGGCATCACCGTCGTCCACCACAACGGTGGCGCGCCGGGCGGCTTCGGCTCGCTGATGGTCAGCACACCCGACGGCCGCCGGACGCTGACGGCCGGCCTGACGACGGGCGACTCGGGGACCGATCCGGCGGAGGCCTTCCCGAAGGCCCTCGGCGAGCTGCTCGGGACGGTGTTCTGCGGCGACTGAGCCCGGGCCGGGCGGTTGCCGGCGACTCGGTGAACGTGCGCGGTCACCGCGACGGGACGAGCTCCCGGCGCATGCAGACACGGGGCCAGACCGAGAGGCCGTGGGCCGCTTCCGCCCGGCTGATCGCGCGCAGGCCCTCCGTCAGCGCCGGGTCGGCGTCGGTGAGCGGGCGGAAGCCGAGGCGCGTGTAGTACGGCGCGTTCCACGGCACTTCGGTGAACGTCGTCAGGGTCAGCGCCGCCAGGCCCTGTTCCCCGGCGGTCGCCGCCAGGTGCTCGATCAACGACCGGCCGACCCCCCGGCGCCCGGAGTCCGGATGCACCGACACCTGCTCGATGTGGGCGGCGCCGTCGACGGTGTCGGTCAGCAGATACGCGACCGGGCGGTCGGCGGCGTCCACCGCCACCCACGCCCGGCCGCCGCGGCGGTAGGACTCCAGGACGTCCAGGGGCAGCGGATCGTCGTCGGCGACGGCTGCCATCCCGAGGGTGCGGAACGGCTCGCCCGCCGCCCGTTCGATGTCCTGGAGCAGCGGGAGTTCGGCCGGTGCGGCCGCTCTGATGCGCATACGACAGTATGGCGCGGTCTCAGCACCGGCCGTCGCCCGAATCCGCTCCACGATCCTCCGGAGGCCGGTTCCCGTCCGCCTCCCCGGGCCGGTCGAGCAGCCCGCCGTCCCGCGAGAACCGGGGCAGGAACAGCGCGAGCGCCGGATCGCCGTACAGCGCCACGTACAGCTGGACCAGCCACCCGTCCGTCACCTCGCGCCGATGCGCCGGCAGTGGATACCGCTCCCGCAGACCGGCGAGCAGGTGCTGCGCCGCCGGGGTCGCCTGGGGCAGCCGCGGCAGGAGGAGCGCCAGGAGCGCCGCCGAAGCCCCCGCCACGAGCGCCACCACCGGATCCGCGTCCGAGCCGCCCGTCGCGTACGCCCCCGCCGCCACCGTCAGCGGTACGCCGCCGAGCAGCGCCCTCGCCGCCCACAGCCGCGCCGGCCGCAGCAGCAGCCCCGCCCCGCGCAGCTCCCCGCGCAGCGCGTCCACCGCCCGCCGCGCCTCGGGACGCAGCACGAGGTCGCGCAGCGGGAACGCCCGGTGGAGCGCCCCGTGCACGCCCAGCTGTACGGGGTCGCGGGTGCGGCCCGGCCCGCCGTTGGCCCGAATCGTATGTTTGCGGCCCGCCGCGACCGCTCCGCGCTGGTGCAGCGCCACCAGTGCCACGGTGACGGCCGCCCGCCGTCCGCCCCGCAGCAGCGCGAGGGCCTGCGGAGGCGGCGGATCGTCCGTTCCGCTTTCCCGGCTGCGCGTTCGCAACAGCACGGCGGCGACCAGTAGTTGGCCACAGGCCGCTCCGATGAACCACCACATCCCCGTCGGCATGACGCCCACCCCCGAGGGTGTTCTGCCCGGGAGGGGGTGATCGTCACGCGTGAATGGCCGGATTCGGTTCAGGCGCCGCCCGCGGTCAGGTCGTCGGCGGCGTTGTTCACCGGTTGCGGGGTGCCGGTGAGATCGAGGACGAAGAGCGGCAGCCCGATCTCGGCGGCGCGCGAACGCGCCTCCGGCGTGTAGCCCGCCAGCGAGAAGAACACGCTCACGCCGGACGCGCTGAGCCCGTTCAGCCACAGGCACTCGACCGCCCGCAGCCCGGTGGGCCGGGTGCTCGGGTCGACCTGCGCGACGAGCCCCGGCGCCCGCAGGTCCACCCCGGACGCGGGCCGGTCCTCCGGCTGCACCACGTCCCGGAACCCGAGCCAGCGCAGATACGAGGCCGCCGCGGCGACCGCGTCCCGCGAGGTCCGGATGGTCACGGGCCGGAAGGCACCGCGCACCGGAGCGGGGTGCGGAGCGGTGGGCGGCAGCGGAATGTGCGCGGGGTAGCGCTCGGCGAAGGCCCGTGGCGCGGCGAATCGGGGCGGGCGCGCGGGGCCGGGGCCGGAATCGGAGCCGGATTCGGACTGTGACGGGGATCCAGCCGCGGACGGTGATCCGGACCCAGCCCCGGATCCGGTCCCGGTCCCGGTCCCGGTCCCGGACCCGGCCCCGGACCCAGCCTCGGATCCAGCCCCGGACTGCGCCCCGGACCCGGCGCCCGGTCCCGTACGGGCTGCGCCGGGAGACGCTCCGGCAGCGGTCGGGCCCGCCACCGCACCCCCTGCCGTACGCCCGGCTATGGCTCCGGTCGTTCCCGGAGCGCCGGAGGAGCCCGATGCGCCGGGCGTCCCGGCCACCCCACCCGGGCGCGCGTCGCGCCTGTTCCCGGGGCCCGGCCCGAACCACTCCGAGCCGGTCGGTCTCGCCGCCCGGCGGGCGGTCCCGGGCGTCCCGCCGGCAGCGCCCGTACCCGTATCCGTACCCGTACGGGCCTCCGGCGCAGGCCCCGGCCCGGGACTCGCCCCCGGCTCCGCTCCGTCCCCCGCCGCGCGGACCGGTACCCGCAGGACCGTCCCGCACGGGCAGCCCAGTTCCGGGTGCGGCCAGTCGTCCTCGCGGCCGCAGGCCCCGCAGCGGACCGTGACCCACTCGTCGGTCCAGTTGCGGTGCGTGATCGGTTCGGCCGTCGCGCCGGCCGCCACCGGTGGCGCCACCGGGCTTCCGCACGCGCAGGGGAAGACGGGTGCCGCGTACGCCTGCGTCCGCAGGCACTCCGGGCAGCGCACCGGTACCGACTCGCCCACAACCGACCCCCTGTCGTTCGGTCCCCATCGTCCACCCATCGGACGCCGGGGGGAGGCTGTTCGGCCACTTCCGCGGGTCCGTGGCAGTCCGTTGCACGGACCTCTCTTGACGGCTCTCCGGAGCCCGACCTACATTGCTTCCGTATAGCAGAACAGTATTTCCGCATTACGGAAACAAGCCGTCCGGGCTCCCCGAGCCGACCGGTGGGCTTGGATCCGCCCGGCCGAAGCAGGAGCACTCCCATGCCTCGTATGACCGCCGCCGCAGCGGCCGTTGAGATCCTCAAGCGCGAAGGCGTCACCACCGCGTTCGGCGTGCCCGGCGCGGCGATCAACCCCTTCTACCGCGAGCTCAAGAACGTCGGCGGCATCGGCCACACGCTGGCCCGCCACGTCGAGGGCGCGTCCCACATGGCCGAGGGCTACACCCGTGCCAAGGCCGGCAACATCGGCGTCTGCATCGGCACCTCAGGCCCCGCCGGCACCGACATGATCACCGGCCTGTACTCGGCCATCGCGGACTCCATCCCGATCCTCTGCATCACGGGCCAGGCCCCGGTCTCGAAGCTCCACAAGGAGGACTTCCAGGCCGTCGACATCGCCACGATCGCCAAGCCGGTCACCAAGGCCGCGACGACCGTCCTGGAGGCCGCACAGGTCCCCGGCGTCTTCCAGCAGGCCTTCCACCTGATGCGCTCCGGCCGCCCCGGCCCGGTCCTCATCGACCTCCCGATCGACGTCCAGCTGACCGAGATCGAGTTCGACCCGGAGACCTACGAGCCGCTGCCGGTCTACAAGCCGCAGGCCACCCGCGCGCAGGCCGCGAAGGCGCTGAGCTTCCTCCTGGAGTCCGAGCGCCCGCTGATCGTCGCCGGCGGCGGCATCATCAACGCCGACGCCACCGACCTGCTCGTCGAGTTCGCCGAGCTCACCGGCATCCCGGTCATCTCCACCCTGATGGGCTGGGGCACCATCCCGGACGACCACGGGCTGGCCGCCGGCATGGTCGGCGTCCAGACCGCGCACCGCTACGGCAACGCGACCTTCCTGGAGTCGGACTTCGTCCTCGGCATCGGCAACCGCTGGGCCAACCGCCACACGGGCTACAACCTGGAGGCGTACACCAAGGGCCGGAAGTTCGTCCACGTCGACATCGAGCCCACCCAGCTCGGCAAGATCTTCGCGCCCGACTACGGCATCGCCTCCGACGCCAAGGCCGCGCTGCTCCTCTTCATCGAGATCGCCAAGGAGCTGAAGGCCGCGGGCGCGCTGCCGGACTTCTCCGCCTGGGCCGCCTCCGCGCAGGAGCGCAAGGCCACCCTGCAGCGCCGTACGCACTTCGACAACATCCCGATGAAGCCGCAGCGCGTCTACGAGGAGATGAACAAGGCCTTCGGCCCGGACACGCGCTACGTCACCACCATCGGTCTCTCCCAGATCGCCGCGGCCCAGTTCCTGCACGTCTACAAGCCGCGCCACTGGATCAACTGCGGCCAGGCCGGCCCGCTCGGCTGGACCATCCCGGCCGCGATCGGCGCCGCGACCGCCGACCCGGACACCCCGGTCGTCGCGCTCTCCGGCGACTACGACTTCCAGTTCATGATCGAGGAGCTGGCGGTCGCCGCCCAGCACAAGGTCCCCTACGTCCACGTCCTCGTGAACAACGCCTACCTGGGCCTGATCCGTCAGGCGCAGGGCGGTCTGGGGATCAACTTCGAGGTCAACCTCGAGTTCGAGAACATCAACACCCCTGAGATCGGCGTCTACGGCGTCGACCACGTCAAGGTCGCCGAGGGCCTGGGCGTCAAGGCCATCCGCGTCACCGACCCGGACAAGCTCGGCGAGGCGCTGGAAGAGGCCAAGAAGCTGGCCGTCGAGCACCAGGTCCCGGTCGTCGTCGAGGCCATCCTGGAGCGCATCACGAACATCGCGATGAGCAAGACGGTCGACATGAGCGACGTCACCGAGTTCGAGGACCTGGCCACCGAGCCCGGCCACGCGCCGACCGCGATCAAGGCCCTCCAGGCCTGACCGGCGGGATCCGCCCGACCGGCCCCACAGGCCCCACCGGCCCCACCGGCCCCACAGGTCTGGCAGGTCCGACAGGCCGGATCAGGACGCTCACGGAGCCGTGACACGGCCCCCGCCCGGACGAGCACCGGGGCGGGGGCCGTCCGGCGTTCACGTGGAGGCCGCGCGCCCCTGCGCCCGTACGAGCACCCCGCCCGCCTCCGTCCACTCGTACAGCACCGAGCGGCCCGCCCGCCCCCGCCGTACCAGCCCCGCGTCGAGCAGCACCTTCAGGTGCCGTCCCACCGAACCGAGTCCCTGTCCGGTGAGTGCCACCAACTGGCTGGTGGACTTGGGTGATTCGAGCCGTACGAGGACCCCGGCGCGCGCCCCGCCGAGCAGTGCGCCGAGGGCTTCGGGCACGACCGGAACGGTCGCGTCCCGCAGGGCGCCGGAGCACGCGTACACGATCGCGGACCGTTCGGAGCCCTCCCAGGACACCCAGCCCTTGTTCGGCGTCACCGGGACGAAGAGCAGCCGGCCGTCGTCGAAGCGCCTCGGCGGATACGCGCGGGGGTTGACCTGAAGCCGCCCGTCGCCCAGCCAGCGCATCTTTCCCGGGCACAGTTCGTCGAGCGCCGCCGCCCAGCCGTCCCGGGCCAGTTGCGCGGTCCGCGCCACCACATCGGCCTCCAGGACCCTGCGCCGGCGCGGCCAGTCGGGCAGCACCGTCTCCCGCCACACCCACTCCAGGACGCCCGCGAGCCGGTGCGGAAGATCCCGCGCCGACCGCAGCGGCTCCGGTACGGGACCCCCGACCGCGACCTCCAACTGCGGCACTGCGTCGGCCGGTTCGACGACGCGGACCGCCTCGACCTCCTCCTCGAACGACCGGTCGCGGTCACCCGTCGGCGTCGGCGTCAGGAAGTCGGCGTTCCAGGTGGGCCCGATGGCCGCCCGGACGAGCAGCGCGTCGAGGGGCTCGGCGGCCAGCCGTGCCCGGTAGGCCGGCAGATGGGCGGTCAGCCAGGCCCGCTCGCCCGGGTGGGCGCCGACCGCCGCGTGCAGGGTCTTGAGGGCCGCGACCGTCTCGGCGAGCGGTGAGACGACGAATCTGCTCCCGGCGAGGGAGTCCGTGCCGATCTGCCACCAGCCCATTCCCGCCCCCTGTCGTTTCGCGTCCCCGCGAAACAGTATCGGGACCCCCACCCGCGCCCGAGACTCCCGGCATGCCCCGCTACCGCGATCTCTTCCGGACCCCCGAGTTCACCCCGCTCTTCCTCACCGGCTCCGTCCACACCGCCGCCCAGACCGTCGCCGGGCTCGCTCTCGCCACGCTCGTCTTCCGCGCGACCGGCTCCCCGTTCCTCTCCGCGCTCGCCCTCTTCGGGCCCTCGCTCGCCCAGCTGCTCGGCGCGACCACCCTGCTCTCCGCCGCCGACCGGCTGCCGCCGCGCGCCACGATGGCCGGGATCGGGCTCTTCTTCGCCCTGGGCACCGCGGCCCTCGCGATCCCCGGGCTGCCGACCTGGGCGGTCTTCGTGATCCTCTTCGCGGAGGGGCTCGCCGCCTCCCTCGGCGGCGGCGTGCGGTACGGGCTCCTCAACGAGATCCTGCCCCGCGAGTCCTTCCTGCTCGGCCGCTCGGTGACCAACATGGCCGTCGGCGTCTGCCAGATCGCGGGCTTCGCCACCGGCGGCGTCCTGATCGCACTGCTCTCGCCGCGCGGCACGGTCCTCGCGGGCGCCGGGCTCTACCTCGCCGCGGCGCTCCTCGCCCGCTTCGGCCTCGGGGCGCGTCCGGCGCGCGCCGAGGGCCGGGCCTCGGTCGCCGAGACCTGGCGCACCAACGCGCGGCTGTGGTCCCTGCCCGCCCGCCGCCGGGCGTACCTGGCCCTCTGGGTGCCGAACGGTCTGATCGTGGGCTGCGAGTCGCTCTTCGTGCCGTACGCCCCCGAGCGCGCCGGGCTCCTCTTCGCCTGCGCGGCGTTCGGGATGCTGGCGGGGGACACCGTCGTCGGACGCTTCCTGCCGGCCCGGCTGCGGGGCCGGGTCCGCTTCCCGCTCCAGGCGCAACTGGCGGCCCCGTTCCTGCTGTTCGCCCTGAACCCGCCGCTGCCGCTCGCGTTGCTCGCGGTGACGGTCTCGGCGGTCGGGTACGCGGCGAGCCTGCTGCACCAGGAGCGGCTGATGACCCTGGTGCCGGAGGAGCTGTCCGGGCACGCGCTGGGGCTGCACTCCTCCGGGATGATCGCCCTCCAGGGGGTGAGCGCGGCGCTCGCGGGGACCCTCGCGCAGTACACCTCGCCGCGCACGGCGATGGTGGTGCTCGCGCTCGCCTCGCTCGCGGTGACGCTGGGGCTGGCGCGGGCCGACCGGGGGACGGGACGGCCCACCGCGGAGCCCGGGAGCGAAGGAGCGCCCGGGGACGAAGGAGCGCCCGGGAACGAAGAAGTGCCCGGGAACGAAGAAGAGCGCGGAACCAGGGACCGTAAACCTGGTTCCGCGCTCTCCCGCTCGTGACCGCCCGACGGTGCGAGGCTGGCGCGACAGGACGTTCGCACCGCCGGGCGGAGTCTTGGGGAAGTTCCCCTGACAAAGGGGGCGTTGGGACCGCGGCGGTGCCGACGGGCGTCCGGCGCACCCCTTCTTTCAGGTCAAGAAGGAGGGCCTCACGCCCTTACCACCGCACTGGCTCGGCGCCGCCGCGGTCCTCACGCTTGTCCGGTCCGCCGGCCACCCCTCATCCGGGCCGGCGATCCGGACCACGTACGGCACTGACCTCCCGTCAGGTGCCGTACGCAGTCTGGGTGTTCCTTGAGGATCAGTCCTCGCGCAGGGCGCGGACGGCCTCGGCCACGCGCTTGCCGTAGTCCGCGTCGGCGGCGGCGAAGTGCGCGAGGTTCTTCTCGATGACGTCCTCGCGGGAGACCTGGGACAGACCGCCGGCGATGTTGGCGATCAGACGGCCCTTCTCGTCCTCGGACATCAGGCGGTAGAGCTCACCGGCCTGGAAGAAGTCGTCGTCCTTGGTGTGCGCGGGCGCCTCGTGGGTGCCGGTCCAGCCGTGGATCGCCAGCGGCGCGGAGAGCGCGGCGTCGGTCTGGGCGGGACCCTGGTACGAGTTGGGCTCGTAGTTCTTGTCGTGGCGCGAACCGTTGCGCAGCGCCATGGCGCCGTCACGGCCGTAGTTCTGCGCGGTCGTCGCCTTGGGGGCGTTCACCGGCAGCAGGGTGTGGTTGACGCCGAGGCGGTAGCGGTGGGCGTCCGCGTAGGCGAAGAGACGGCCCTGCAGCATCTTGTCCGGCGAGGGCCCGATGCCCGGGACGAAGTTGTTCGGGGAGAACGCGGCCTGCTCGACCTCGGCGAAGACGTTCTCCGGGTTGCGGTCGAGGACCAGGCGGCCCACGCGCTGCAGCGGGTAGTCGCTGTGCGGCCACACCTTGGTGAGGTCGAAGGGGTTGAAGCGGTAGTCCACGGCCTCGGCGGCCGGCATCACCTGGACGTAGAGGGTCCAGGAGGGGTTCACGCCGCGCTCGATCGCCTGGAGCAGGTCGGTCTGGTGCGAGTTCGCGTCCTTGCCGACGAGCTCGGCGGCCTGGTCGGCGGAGAGGCTGCGGACGCCCTGGTTCGTCTTGAAGTGGTACTTGACGAAGAAGGCCTCGCCCGCCTCGTTGGTCCACTGGTAGGTGTGGGAGCCGTAGCCGTTCATGTGACGGTACGAGGCCGGGATGCCGCGGTCGCCCATGAGCCAGGTGATCTGGTGGGTGGCCTCGGGGGCGTGCGCCCAGAAGTCCCAGACGTTGTCCGCCTCCTGCTTGCCCGTGAAGGGGTCGCGCTTCTGGGAGTGGATGAAGTCGGGGAACTTGATCGGGTCCTTGATGAAGAACACCGGGGTGTTGTTGCCGACGAGGTCGTAGTTGCCCTCTTCGGTGTAGAACTTCAGGGCGAAACCGCGGGGGTCGCGCACCGCGTCCGCGCCGCCGAGCGAGTCGGCCACGGTGGAGAAGCGGATGAAGGTCTCGGTCTTCTTGCCGACCTCGCCGAGGAAGTCGGCCTTCGTGTACGCGGTGACGTCGTCGGTCACCTCGAAGTAGCCGTACGCGCCGGAGCCGCGGGCGTGGACCACGCGCTCCGGGATCCGCTCACGGTTGAAGCGCGCGAGCTTCTCCAGCAGGTGCTGGTCCTGGAGGAGGATCGGGCCACCGACGCCGGCGGTGGCGGAGTTCTGGTTGTCGGCGACGGGGGCGCCGGACTCGGTCGTAAGCACGCGCTTCGACATCGTGACCTTCCGTACGGGAGCTCTGCTGACGGTCCGAGGAGCGTAAATTCGGCTGGAACGTAACGTCAACAGTTTGTTGAAAAGGAAGTGTGGTGTTCCGGTCGGCGGCGACGCCTGGGCGCGACAGGACAGGTTGTCAGCGCCGCCGCCGACCGGAAATCTGGGGGCCCCGCGAAGGGGCGGTGGATCAGACCTGCTGGCCGGAGAGGCGCTCGACGGCGCGCAGCAGGGCCGAGTGGTCCAGGCCGCCGTCACCCTGGGCGCGCAGCGAGGCCACGAGCTGGGCGACGACCGCGCCGACCGGGAGGGCCGCGCCGACGTTGCGGGCGGCGTCGGTGACGATGCCCATGTCCTTGTGGTGCAGGTCGATCCGGAAGCCGGGCTTGAAGTCCCGGTTCAGGAAGTTGTCCTTCTTGCGGGTCAGCACGGTCGAGCCGGCCAGACCGCCGTTGAGGACGTCCAGGGCGGCCTGGAGGTTCACGCCGGACTTCTCGAGGAAGACGACGGCCTCGGCGCAGGCCTGGATGTTGACCGCGACGATCAGCTGGTTGGCGGCCTTCACCGTCTGGCCGGAGCCGTGCGGGCCGCAGAGCACGATGGTCCTGCCGAGGGCCTCGAGGATCGGGAGGGCCTCGTCGAAGTCGGCCTGCTCGCCACCGACCATGATCGAGAGGACGGCCTCGATGGCGCCGGCCTCGCCGCCGGACACCGGGGCGTCGATGACGCGGATGCCCTTCTCGGCGGCGTTCTTGGCCAGGTCGACCGAGGTCTGCGGGGTGATCGACGACATGTCGATGATCAGCGCGCCCTGCCTGGCGTTCTCCAGGATGCCGGCGGGGCCGTACGAGATGGCCTCGACCTGCGGGGAGGCGGGCACCATCGTGATGATGACGTCGGCGTCCCCGACGGCCTCGGCGATCGACCCGGCGGAGGAGCCGCCGGCCTTGGCCAGGCGGTCCAGCTTGTCCTGCTCCAGGGTGAAGCCGGTGACCGAGTAGCCGGCCTTGATCAGGTTCTCGGACATGGGGGAGCCCATGATGCCGAGGCCGATCCACGCGATCTTGGGAAGAGTGCTCATGACGGTGCCTCTCAAAACAAGGTGATACGGGGAGGGGGCCTGCGTCAGCGGGCCGGGCGGGCCTCGGCGGGCAGCCACTCGAAGGAGGTGGCGGCGTCGGCGGCCTTGTACTCCAGGCCGACCCAGCCGTCGTAACCGGCCTTCTTCAGCTCGTCGAGGAGCTGCTCCAGGGGCAGGTCGCCGGTGCCCGGCGCGCCGCGGCCCGGGTTGTCCGCGATCTGGACGTGGCCGGTCTTGGCCGCGTACTCCGCGATGACCTGGCTGACGTCCTCGCCGTTCATCGACAGGTGGTAGATGTCGAGGAGGAACTTGGCGTTGCCGAGTCCGGTGGCCGCGTTGACCTTGTCGATGACCTCGATGGCGGAGGGGGCGCTCACCAGCGGGTAGAGCGGGGACTCCGGCTTGTTGAGGGTCTCGACGAGGAGGATCGCTCCCACCCGGTCGGCGGCGCGGGCGGCCAGGACCAGGTTCTCCAGGGCGAGGGTGTCCTGGATCTGGGGGTCGACGCCCTCCACGCGGTTGCCGTAGAGCGCGTTCAGCGCCTTGCAGCCGACCGAGGCGGCGAAGTCGGCCGCCACCTCGATGTTGGCGCGGAAGCGGTCCGACTCGTCACCCGGTACGGAGAGGGCTCCGCGGTCCGGGCCGGGCAGCTGCCCGGCGTAGAAGTTCAGTCCCACCAGCTGGGTGCCGGCGTCCTCAAGAGCCTTCTTGAGGGCGTCGAGCTCGCTCTGCTCGGGGGTGGCGGTGTCGATCCAGGGCCACCACAGCTCGACCGCGGTGAAGCCCGCCGCGGCGGCGGCCGCGGGGCGCTCCAGGAGCGGGAGTTCCGTGAAGAGGATCGACAGGTTCACATCGAAGCGCTGGTCCGTGCCTGCGCCTACTGAGAAGCGGGCCATGAGGGGCGGCGCTCCTTCCGTATCGCGGAAGTAAGTTTCTGTCTGACGGAATGTTGCAAGGGGGTTGCCCCGCTTGTCAAGAGGTCCCCGCAGGTCCGGGGCTGCCGTGGGCCGGATCGGGGCCGTAGTTTGGGGCCATGGTGCGTTTGAGAGTGGAGTTCACGACCGAGCCGTTCGACCTCGACGAGGCGCCGGCGCACGCGGTCGTGGCCCGTGAGGTCATCCAGTCCGCCGAACTGGACGCGGTCGACGTCGGCCCCTTCGGCAATACGGCGGAAGGCGGCGCCGACGCGGTGCTCACCGCGGTCGACTCGCTGCTGCGCAAGTCGCTCGCGGCCGGCGCCACGCGCGTCTCGCTCCAGGTCAACGTGATCGGTGAGGAGGAGAAGTGAGTGAGCACCCGTTGGTGGCCGCGGTGAAGCCCCTGGTCGACGCCATGGGCGCCGAGCTGCTCGTCCCCGCGCAGGCGGGGGCCGACGACGTCGTCCTGTCCTGGGAGGGCGAGGACGTCCTCGCCGTACGGCTGCCCCAGCTGTCCGAATCCCTCGATCACATCCTCGCCGCGATGGAGCGGCGGCACGGGGTGCCGCTGGCCGAACTCGACCGCAAGGCCAAACAGGAGGCGGTACGGCTGCTGGAGGCGCGCGGCGCCTTCTCGGTGCGCCATGGAGTGGAGACGGTGGCCGGTGCACTCGGTGTCAGCCGCTTCACCGTGTACAACTACCTCAACAGGGAGACCGCCCTGAACAGGGAAAAGGCCGCCAAGGGCGACTAGTTGATCACCTATGACCACAAGCCGTCGTCCGGATGTCGGGACGACGGCTTTTGCGTGGCCGAGTTTTCAACAAAGTGTTGACGTTGTGTTGCGGAGGGCGTTAGCTATCCGCAGCCCGTCCGACGCACAGCGAAAAACAGCCACGGAGGCTTCCCGTGACTTCAGGTACGACACCGGGTCTCACCCGGTTCAACACCTCGGCGGACAGCGAGGCCGTCGCCGCGCTCCACGAGGTGTGTTCCAGTTCGGCGTGGGGGAGCAAGGTCCTCGCCCAGCGCCCGTACTCCACCGCCGAAGCTCTCTTCCTCGCCAGTGACGCCGCCATGGCCGAGCTGACCGCCGAGGACCTTGCCGAGGCGATGGCGGGGCACCCGCCGATCGGTCGTCCGAAGGCAGGGGACCCGACCTCCTCCCGCGAACAGAGCGGGATGGCCGGCGCCTCCGACCAGCTCAAGGCCGAGATGCTCGACCTCAACCTGGACTACCAGGACAGGTTCGGTCACGTCTTCCTCATCTGCGCCACCGGCAGGACCGGCGAGCAGATGCGGGACGCGCTCAGGGAGCGGATCGGGAACTCGCCCGAGGCGGAGCGGGAGATCGTCCGCACCGAACTGGGCAAGATCAACCGCATCCGGCTGACCCGTCTCGTAGAGACCTCCGAGACCTCCGAGGAAGAGAGCTCCGCATGAGCACCGACACCACGGCCTCGGTGTCCACGCACATCCTGGACACCAGCATCGGCCGCCCCGCCGAGGGCGTGGCCATCACGCTCGCGGCCCGCAGCGGCTCCGACGCGGAGTGGGTCGCGCTCGGCGGTTCGGCCACCGACGCGGACGGACGCTGCAAGGACTTGCCGGCCCTGCCGGAAGGCACCACCCACGTACGCCTCGACTTCGAGGTCGAGACGTACTTCTCCAGTCAGCACAGTTTCAAGAAGCAAGCCGAGGCGCAGCAGGACGCCCCCCGCGTAAGGGACAGCGGTGCGTTCTTCCCCGAGGTGGCGATCACCTTCGCCGTCACCCCGGGCGAGCATTACCACGTACCGCTGCTGCTCAACCCGTTCGGCTACTCCGTATACCGAGGGAGCTAGCAGACATGCCCACGATTCTCGGCCAGAACCAGTACGGCAAAGCAGAGAACCGCGTCGTCAAGATCACGCGGGACGGCGACACCCACCACATCAAGGACCTGAACGTCTCCGTCGCCCTCTCCGGCGACCTCGACGACGTCCACCTCACCGGCTCGAACGCCCACTGCCTCCCCACCGACACGACGAAGAACACCATCTTCGCGTTCGCCAAGGAGTACGGCATCGAGTCCGCCGAGCAGTTCGGCATCCACCTCGCCCGCCACTTCGTGACGAGCCAGGAGCCGATCAAGAAGGCGCGCATCCGGATCGAGGAGTACTCCTGGGAGCGCATCGCGTCCTCCGAGGCCAACTCCAAGTTCATCGGCGCCGACGAGGTCAACCACTCCTTCGCCCGCAAGGGCCAGGAGACCCGCGTCACCCAGATCAGCTACGACGGCACGACGTGGGAGGTCATCTCCGGCCTCAAGGACCTCGTCGTCATGAACTCCACCAACTCGGAGTTCTGGGGCTACATCAAGGACCAGTACACGACGCTCCAGGAAGCGTACGACCGCATCCTGGCCACGCAGGTGTCCGCCCGCTGGCGGTTCAACTGGACCGACGACGACCAGCGCATGCCGAACTGGGAGCGGTCCTACGAGCAGACGCGCAAGCACATGCTCGAAGCCTTCTCGGAGACGTACTCGTACTCCCTCCAGCAGACGCTGTACCAGATGGCCACGCGCATCATCAACCACCGCTCGGAGATCGACGAAGTCCGCTTCTCGCTCCCGAACAAGCACCACTTCCTGGTCGACCTCGAGCCCTTCGGCCTGAAGAACGACAACGAGGTCTACTACGCCGCCGACCGCATGTACGGCCTCATCGAGGCCACCGTCCTCCGCGACGGAGCCACGGCGCAGATCCCGGTCGACATGACCAACCTCTAAGCGGCATCTGAGTGACCGGCCCCCGCCCGCCCGCAGTCGGGCGGGGGCCGCACCAGACCGGAGGGAATCTCATGGCACAGCCTGCACAGGGGCCGGCAACCGCCGAAGGCCCGTGTTCCACCCCTCCGTCCACCCCGGTTTCGGCCTCGACCGAATGTCACCCGGTGGACGAGAAGCTCCCCGCCTCGCGGCTCGTCCCCGCGGCACTCCAGCACATCGCCGCCATGTACGCCGGCGTCGTCACCCCTCCGCTCATCATCGGCCAGGCCGTCGGCCTGGACGCGGCCGGGATGACCCGGCTCATCGCGGCCAGCCTGCTCATCGCCGGCTGCGCGACCATCCTGCAGACCCTCGGCATCGGACGCTTCGCCGGAAACCGGCTCCCGTTCGTCAACGCCGCCTCCTCCGCCGGAATCGCCCCGATGCTCGCCATCGCCGAGACCAGCGCCCCCGGACACCAACTCCCCGCCATCTACGGCGCGGTGATGGTCGCCGGAGTGTTCTGCCTCGCCGTCGGCCCCTTCTTCGGCAGGCTCCTCCGCTTCTTCCCGCCGCTCGTCACCGGCGTCGTGATCACTCTCATCGGGGTCACCCTGATGCCCGTGCCCGTCGGCTGGGCCCAGGGCGGCGACAGAACCGCCGCCGACTTCGGCGCCATGAAGTACCTCGCGCTCGCCGCCTTCACTCTCGTCGTCATCCTGCTCTTCCAGCGCTTCGGCAAGGGCTTCGTCAAGCAGATCGCCCTGCTGCTCGGCCTCCTCATCGGCACCCTCGCCGCGATCCCCTTCGGGATGGCCGACTTCAGCGCCCTGCGCGAGGCGCCCGTCGCGGCCCTGCCCGCCCCCTTCGCCTTCGGCGCCCCCGAGTTCCAGCCCGCCGCGATCCTCTCCCTGTGCATCGTGATGCTGGTCCTCATGACCGAGTCCAGTGCCGGCATGCTCGCCCTCGGCGAGATCTGCGAGCGGCGCAGCGACGGGAGGACCATCACCCGGGGCCTGCGCACCGACGGCATCGCCACCCTGATCGGCCCCGTCTTCGGCGGCTTCCCCACCTCGGCCTTCGCCCAGAACGTCGGTGTCGTCTCGCTGACCCGGGTGCGCTCCCGATACGTGGTCGCCGTCGCCGGTGGCGCCCTGCTCGTCCTCGGCGCCTTCCCCGTCCTCGGCGCGGTCGTCTCCATGGTCCCGATGCCCGTCCTCGGCGGCGCCGGCATCGTCCTCTTCGGCTCCATCGCGGTCAGCGGCATCCGGACCCTGTCGGAGGCCGGTCTCGACGACAGCTCCAACATCATCCTGGTGGCCGTCGCGCTCGGAGCGGGCATCATCCCGCTCGCCGCACCCACCTTCTACGCCGAGTTCCCGGCCTGGGCGCAGACCGTGCTCGGCTCCGGCATCAGCGCGGGCGCGCTCGTCGCCGTCCTGCTGAATCTCTTCTTCCACCATCTCGGCACCCGGAGCCGTCACACGGCCCCGGCACTCAAATCCTCCTAGGGTCCTGCCGTGCCCACACCATCCCCGAGGAATGAAGGAAGCACCGCCATGGCAGCACCTTCGGCAGCCCAGCGCATCGTCATCGAGAACGCGGCGATCGCGACCGTGGACGCGAACGACACCGAGTACGCCTCCGGGTACCTCGTCGTCGCGGACAACAGGATCGAGTCCATCGGCGCCGGCAAGGCTCCCGAGGGCCTGGAGAACGTGGTCCGGCGCATCGACGCCACCGGCCACCTCGTCACGCCCGGTCTCGTCAACACCCACCACCACTTCTACCAGTGGATCACCCGGGGCCTGGCGACCGACCACAACCTCTTCAACTGGCTCGTCGCCCTCTACCCGACCTGGGCGCGGATCGACGAGCAGATGGTGCGCGCCGCAGCCCAGGGCTCCCTGGCGATGATGGCCCGCGGCGGTGTCACCACGGCCATGGACCACCACTACGTCTACCCGCGGGGCTCCGGCGACCTCTCCGGCGCCATCATCGGCGCCGCCTCCGAGATGGGCGTCCGCTTCACCCTCGCCCGCGGTTCCATGGACCGCAGCGAGAAGGACGGCGGCCTGCCGCCGGACTTCGCCGTCGAGACCACCGAGGGCGCGCTCGCCGCGACCGAGGAGACGGTGAAGAAGTTCCACGACTCCTCCTTCGACGCGATGACCCAGGTCGCCGTCGCCCCCTGTTCTCCCTTCTCCATCTCCACCGAACTCCTCCGGGAGGGCGCCGCGCTCGGCCGCCGCCTCGGCGTGCGCATGCACACCCACGGCTCGGAGACCGTGGAGGAGGAGAAGTTCTGCCACGAGCTCTTCGGGATGGGCCCGACGGACTACTTCGAGTCCACCGGCTTCCTCGGCGAGGACGTGTGGATGGCGCACTGCGTCCACATGAACGACTCCGACATCGCCGCGTTCGCCCGCACCAAGACCGGTGTGGCGCACTGCCCCTCCTCCAACGCGCGCCTCGCCGCCGGCATCGCCCGCGTCCCCGACATGCTGAAGGCGGGCGTACCCGTCGGCCTCGGCGTCGACGGCACCGCCTCCAACGAGTCCGGCGAGCTCCACACCGAGCTGCGCAACGCGCTCCTGATCAACCGCCTCGGCGCCCACCGCGAGTCCGCGCTCAACGCCCGCCAGGCCCTGCGCCTCGGCACCTACGGCGGCGCCCAGGTCCTCGGCCGCGCCGACAACATCGGCTCGCTGGAGGCCGGCAAGCTCGCCGACTTCGTCCTCTGGAAGATCGACGGCCTCGGCCACTCCACGATCGCCGACCCGGTCACCGCCATCGTCTTCGGCGCGGCGGCCCCGGTCACGGCCTCCTTCGTCAACGGCAAGCAGATCGTCGAGAACGACCGCCTGCTCACCGTCGACGAGGACACCATCGCGCGCGACGCACGCGCGGAGGCGCAGCGCCTGGCCCGCATCGCGGCCCAGGCCTGACCCTCCCCATGGAGTCCGACCGAGGGGGACGGCCCTCGGTCGGTCGCCGCGGACCCGAGCGGGGTCCGCGGCAGCCGGACCGGGAGGTGCCGTACGCAGAAGCCGTACGGCACCTCCCGGGAAGGTGAAACACGCCCGCACCCCCACCGGGCCGACCGTCCCCGCGCCGCAGCTCCTCCCCGCGCGCACCGCACCACCCCCGCAACGAGCCGCACCTCCTGCACCTCGCACCGCATCGCACCACCTCCCTGACACCCGTGTCACCGCCGACGCGTACCCGACCGGAGGAACCGCCGTGGCCGCCAAGCCCCAGGTTCGCAATGCACAAGAAGCAGGCTCCGCCCCCGACGACCGTGAGACGCATCCGGTCGACGAGACGCTGCCCCCACTGAAGATGCTCACCAGCGGCCTCCAGCATGTGGCCGCCATGTACGCGGGCGTCGTCGCCCCGCCCCTGATCGTCGGAGCGGCCGTCGGCCTCTCCGGCACCGAACTCACCTTCCTGACGGGCGCCAGCCTCTTCACGGCCGGCCTCGCGACCTTCCTCCAGACGCTCGGGGTCTGGAAGATCGGCGCCCGGCTGCCCTTCGTCAACGGCGTGACCTTCGCCGGTGTCGCGCCGATGCTCGCCATCGTCGACACCACCGAGAACAAGGCCGACGCGCTCCCCGTGATCTTCGGCGCGATCATCGTGGCCGGACTCCTCGGCTTCCTCGCCGCCCCCTGGTTCTCCCGGCTGGTGCGGTTCTTCCCGCCGGTCGTCACCGGCACCGTCATCACCCTCATAGGTGTCTCCCTCCTCCCGGTCGCGTTCGGCTGGGCCCAGGGCCCCAACCCCAAGGCGGCGGACTACGGTTCGACCACCTTCCTGTCGCTGGCCGGCATCACCCTGGTCGTCGTCCTGCTGCTGCGCCGCTTCACCCGCGGCTTCCTCAAGCAGATCGCCGTCCTCGTCGGCCTCGTCATCGGCACGGTCATCGCCATCCCCTTCGGCGTCACCGACTTCTCCCCGGTGACCGAGGCGGACATCGTCGGCTTCCCGTCGCCGTTCCACTTCGGTGCCCCGCAGTTCGCGCTCGCCGCGATCATCTCCATGTGCGTGGTCATGCTGGTGTCGATGACCGAGTCGACCGCCGACATGCTGGCGCTCGGCGAGATCGTCGACCGGCCGGCCGACGAGAAGACCATCGCGGCCGGACTGCGCGCCGACACCCTCGGCTCCGCGATCAGCCCGCTCTTCAACGGCTTCATGTGCAGCGCCTTCGCGCAGAACATCGGCCTGGTCGCCATGACCCGGATCCGCAGCCGTTTCGTCGTCGCCTGCGGCGGCGGCTTCCTGGTCCTGATGGGCCTCTCGCCGGTCGCCGCCTCGCTCATCTCGGTCGTCCCCCGGCCGGTCCTCGGCGGCGCGGGCGTCGTCCTCTTCGGTTCGGTCGCCGCCAGCGGCATCCAGACCCTGGTCAAGGCCGGCCTGGAGAAGGACAACAACGTCCTCATCGTGGCCGTCTCCCTGGCCGTCGGCATCATCCCGATCACGAAGCCGGACTTCTACCACGCCTTCCCGGAGACCGCCCAGATCATCCTGGACTCCGGCATCTCGACCGGCTGCGTCGCCGCCGTCCTGCTCAACGTGGTCTTCAACCACCTGGGCCGGGGACGGGACGCCGACGAGGTCACCGCGCCGATGGAACCGGGCGAGGAGATCTCCGGCAGCCGTACGGCGAAGGCGGCGCACGCCCACTGAACCCGCCCGTCGCCCCACCCGACGCCCCGGTCCCCGCGCACGCCGCGGGGCCCGGGGCCGTGGTGCTGATCAACCCCAACACCTCCGCGGCCACGACCGCGATGATGACCGCCATCGCCCGGCGCAGCCTGCGTCCGGCCCTGCGCGTCCGGGGGGTGACCGTCGCGAGGGGCCCGCGGATGCTCACCGACCCCGCCGCCCTGCGCGCCGCCGCTCCCGAGGTCCTCGCCGCCGGCCTCCGCGCCCTCGCCGGCGGCGACTGCGCCGCGCTCCTCGTCGGCGCCTTCGGTGACCCCGGCCTCGCGGCGCTGCGCGCGGCCACCGGCATCCCCGTGGTGGGGCTCGGCGAGGCCGCCCTCAGGGAGGCCGCCGCCGACGGGACCCCCTTCGGGATCGCCACCACCACACCGCTCCTCGCCGACGCCATCGCGGCCCATGTGACGGCCCTCGGCCTCGCCGAGCGGTACACCGGTCTGCGGCTCACCACCGGCACCCCCGAACACCTCTCCGCCCACCCCGAGTTGCTCCTCGACCGGCTGGAAGGGGCGGTCCGCGCCTGCGTCGAACGGGACGGGGCGCGGGCGGTGGTCATCGGCGGCGGCCCGCTGGGCGAGGCCGCCGAGGAACTCCGCACCCGCTGCGCCACCAGGATCGTCGCCCCGATTCCGGCGGCCTGCCGCAGGGCCGAACGCCTCCTGGCCCGCTGAGGACGGAGGTGCCGGCGGTTCACCGCTCGACCGCGATCCGCCGTCGGCACTCGTCCGCCAGCGCGGGATAGGCGGCGGCGATGGCCTCGTACAGCCGCCGTCGCAGCAGCCGCTCGGCCTCGCCGCGCCCGCTCTCCCCGTACAGCCCGTCGAGCAGGGCCTCGTAGCGGGAGAGGGCCTGCCGCAGATAGCTCACCTGCCACCGCACCAGCGCCCCGGCGGGGAACCCGGGCGGTGCGGCGGCGGCGGAGGAGGAAGCGGGCGAGGAGACGGAGGAGGACGGGGTCGAAGCCGGGGCCTGCGGCGGGGCCGAGGCCCCGCGACGTGCCTCCGCCCGTGGGGCCCCCGGGCTCCGCGCCCCGAGCAGCTGCCGGTGGCGCACCGCCCGCCGCTCCAGTTCGGGGCCCGGCAGGCGCGGGACCTCGATCGGTTCCGCGCGGATCGCGGTCAGTACGGCCGCCCGGCGCCGCTCGGCATGGGCCCCGGCGGCGGCGGAACGCCCGGGGGCCAGCGCCGAGGTCTCGGCGAACTCGGGCGTCCGCTCCACCGTCTGGACCCGGGCGAGGAGGTAGAGCCGGACGGGCGCGAGGGACCAGCGGCGCGGGTCGCGGCCCTGGACGTCGGGCGTGCCGAGCAGGTCGCGCACCATCGTGTCGGTCCAGCCGCGCCCGCGCACCCCGGCGAAGGTCACATAGGTCGTACGGTCCGTCATGATTCCCCCTGAATCGACTACGGAGAGTGATGTTCCCAGTGAAGCGCACGCCACTGACAACGCCCTCGGAGGCCGCCTCGGGGGCGCGCTCCACGACGTCCCCTTGCCGGGGTCGGCCCCCGTGTGCGATATAGGTCTGGACCTTTCCGACGGACGGAGGCCGGCCCGTGCAACGCCCGCTCGCCGCAAGCCTGTTGACCACCCTCGCGCTCACCCTCGCGGTCGCCGCCACCGGCTGCTCCGGCGCCGCCGCGCCCGAGGCGAAGGACACCGCCGCCCCCACCGCCCCGACCGGCGTGACCGCCACGGCCGGCAGCGCCACCACCGTCCACGTCATGTGGAGCGCGGCCACCGACGACCGGGCCGTCACCGGATACGCGGTCTACAGCGAGGGCCGCAAGATCAAGGACCTCCCCGCCACCACCCTGATGACCGACGTGGTCGGACTCGCCCCCGCCACCCGCCACCGCTTCACGGTCCGCGCCCGCGACGCCGCCGGCAACACCTCGCCCCCGAGCGCCACCGTCGCCGCCACCACCCTCCGCGCCGTCGCGGAGGACCACAAGCCCCCCACCACCCCCTCGGCCCTCCGCGTCACCCCCGACGGCAGCAGCGCCGCGACCCTGCGCTGGAACCCCTCCCGGGACGACACCCGGGTCACCGCGTACGACGTCTACCAGGCCGACACCCGCATCCACACCGTGCCCGGCACCGCCACCACCGCCCGCCTCACCGGCCTGCGCCCCGGCACCGCCTACGCCTTCACCGTCCGCGCCCGCGACGCCGCCGAGAACTCCTCCCCGGACAGCGCCCCCGCCGACCTCACCACGGCCCCCTCGCCGGGCGCCCCCACGAACACCGCCCCCACCGACCTCGCCGTCACCGCGGCCGGCGGCGAGATCACGGTCACCTGGACCCCGCCCACCACCGGCGCCCCGGTCACCCACCACGAACTCCACCTCAACGGCCGCTTCGCCACCACCATCGTCTGGGGCAACACCCCGCCCCCCGGCCGCGCCACCTACACCTTCCCGGTCCAGGACCCCCCGGGCACCCGCTACACCGTCACCCTCCGCGCCCAACTCCCGGACGGCACCTGGGGCGACTTCGCGGCCCCGAGGACGGTGACGGTGCGCTGAAACCGGCGCCCACCGGCCGGCCGCCGCCTCGGCGGACCGGTGACCGGGTCCGCCGAATCCGACGATTCCCGGCCCCGCCCGCCTGCGTCGCCCGCCCGATTCGTCCCCTGCGAACTACCCTGGGAAGCGTGGCCGAGACCGTTCTCACCAACACCGGGCTCGACAGTTTCCTCGACGGAACCGCCGAGCGCCGAGATCCCGTCTTCGTGCGTGCCGCCGAGGCGGTCCTCGGGCTTCTGGCCCTGCGGGGGGCCGACCGGGGCAGTGGGGTGCCCGAGCCGACGCCGGGACTCGTGCGGCGGCTGCTCGTCGAGGACCTGCCGACCTTCGTCTACGCGCCCCCCGGGACGCTCGACGCCTACCCGGCCGTGCTCGCGCGGCTCGCCGCCCGGTTCGACGGGGGGCGGGGCGAGCGGATCGGCGCCGTGGTCCGGGAGGCCGCCGCCGACTTCGAGCGGGCCATGACCGACCCCGGGAACCTGACCTGGCACCGCTGGTACGCCTCGCTGCTGCGGACCTGCGGAGCCGATCTCGCCGATCCCGAGGACGTGCGCCGCCGGCTCGCCGCGCTCGACGGGGCGCCGCTGCCCGCCGGCGTGCACCGCGCCGACCTCATGGGGCGTACGGCCCTCGCGGACGTCCTCCTCGCCGAGGCCCTCACCCGCGCGTACGTACGGGACGCCGAGGAGCCGCCCGCCGTCGGACCGCTGCTCACCGACCACGCCGTCGCGACCGGCATCGGACAGGTGGCGGCCGCGCTCCAGGACCGGTGGACCGCCGCCGGGCTCGCCGAACAGCTCTCCGGGCCGTACGCGCGCTTCGCGCCGGGACCCGAGGCCTTCCCGCACCTCGTCCTCGCCGACGCCCTCCTCGACGAGCACCTCGACCACTACGGGGACATCGCCGTCCCCGTCCCCCCGCCGCCCGCGACCGAGGCCGGGCCCGTGCCCGTCGAGGAGGACGCGGACACCCTCATCACCGCCGTGGAGGAACTCAGCGAGGAGGAGTTCGAGCCCTACGGCGGGGAGGCACCCCATCTGCTGTACGTGGTCTACCGGCGCGGCTGCTGCGCCGAGTCCGTCGTCCGCAAGGCCGCCGAGTTCGAGGACCTGGCCGTCGATCCGGCCCTGGAGGACCTGCCGGTACCGGTACCGGCCGAGGCGGCCGACCCGTACACCGTCCCGCCGCTCCCCGAACTCGTCCGCCTCCTCGGCACCGCCGGGCTGACCGAGGCCGACCGCGCCGGTCTCGAACGGCCCGCCCGCGAGCTGGCCGCCGTCCTCGACCGGCTCGCCGCCACCGGCCTGGTCTTCCGCACCGGCGACGCCTTCGGGCTCACCCCGCGCGGCGCGGGCGTCGTGCGCTATCTGCTGGGAGTGCGCGGGATCGCCGCACCCGACGCCGACGAGGTCAGGTCGTGGCCCGCGACCGACGTGGTGGCCGCCGCCGTGGGCTGGCCCGACTGCGTCGCCGCGCGCGTGCTCGCCGACCGGCTCCACGCGCGCGGAGACACCGTCGAAGCCTGGGCCGAACTGCTCGCGGCCCTCGGCACCGTCCACGCCGGCACGTCCGACGCGGCCGCCACCCGGGGCCTCCTCGCCGTCCTGGACACCGGATCCGCGCCGCCCGAGGCCCTGCGCGGCGCCCTGCGGGACCCGGTGATCGGCGCGTACGCCCACCAGGCCCTGCGGGCACGGGGCGAGCCCTCCGACCTGATCCAGGTACGCACCTCGGCGCGGGCGCTGTTCGTGCTCGACGCGCTGCCCGCCAAGAAGGGGCCGCTGGAGTCCCGCCGTACCGCCTTCGACACGGCGGCCGCCGCCTGGCCGGGCGGTTCCGCCGCCCTGCTCCGGGCGATGGCCGCGGCGGACCGCCACGAGACGGAGCGGGTCCTCGGCCCGCTCGGTCTCATGCTGTAGCGAGCCCCGGCCCGTTCCGTCCCGTGGCGAGCGAGGTCCGTCAGCCCGCCGTCAGATACATCCCCGACGGGCCCGCCCCCGCCGTGTTCCGGCAGCTCTGGTTGCCCGTCGGGCGGGCGTTGACCAGGGCCAGGCAGCGGCCCAGGGCCTGCTGGCCATAGGCGTTGGGGTGCATGGACTCCTGGACGAGGCCCTGGGTGCTCTGGCTGTCGATCCAGCGCGCCCACTCGCTCGTCGTGCCCGAGGCGGGCGCCGTCGACGTCACCTGGCGGCTCGCCTTCGCGCAGACCTCACGGCCCTGGAGCGCGTCCCGCAGGTCCAGGAACTGCACGCCCTTGGCCGTGGCGACGCCCTTCAGGCGGTTGGCGAGCTGGGGGACGAGGGAGTCGCGGGCCCAGTCGGAGTCGGCGTTCCAGAACGGGCAGCCGCCGGTGTTCGTACGGGACCAGCCGCTCTCCCCGTAGCGGTTGTCGGCGGCGCGGGGGATGGGAGAGGGGTACGACTGGAGGACGATCCGGTAGTCGGACGAGCCGTATCCGGCGCTCGCCATGACGGCCCTGATCTCGTCGACCGAGCGGCCGACGTCCGCCATCACGCCGTCGATCCTCGCGTCCACCGCGGCCTGCTGGTCGTCGTGGCAGTACGAGTACCAGACGATGTAGTCGGTCGCGCAGGTGGAGATGACGTCCGCGAACCCGAGGTCGTTGCCGCCGATCGACAGCGCGATCAGCTTCACGTCGTTCGCCGCGGCGACCGCCGCCAGCTGGTCGGCCTGGGGGGCCTCGCCCTTGTAGGACTGGCCGCCCTGCGAGGCCCGGAAGACGTTCCGCGTGGTCGCGCCGGAACAGGCCAGGTTGACCAGCGAACCCGCGATCGGGCCGGCGCTCCTGACCTCGGCGGTGTCCGAGCGGTCGCAGCCGCCCGCGGTGGAGCCGTACACCCGGGACGGGTCGTATCCGCTGCCCGTCCAGGCGCGGTCGGTGCCGTTGCGGCTCCCGGAGTCGGTGAGGCTGTTGCCCAGCCAGCGGCCGGCCTCGCCGGAGATGTAGCTGTCGCCCATGGTGACGACGGCGGTGGGCCCGGTGCCGGGGGAGGCATGGGCGGCCGGGGCGGCGAGGGAGGCCAGCCCGGCGGCGGTACACAGTGCCAGGAGTGCGCGCAGCGCACGGTGGGGGGTCGAAGGCATGGCTGTGCTCCTGCGGTACGCAGTGACGTGGGGGACAGCCGCCGGCCGGTGGCATGGCGGAATCTGTCACCCCGCGGCTTGTTACCGCTAGGTAGCTGCGTATCTCGGTTCCGTCACGTCCCCTGTGAGGCAACCGGGAACGCGACGGGGCCCCGCCCCGGTGATGTGCGTCACCTGGGACGGAGCCCTGATCAGACGGTGTGCGGCCGCTGTGCGGTCGGCCGACGGGGGTGGATCAGCCGACCAGCTGCTCGTAGGCCGGCAGCGTCAGGAAGTCGGCGTAGTCCGCGTCGAGGGAGACGTGCAGCAGCAGGTCGTGCGCCTGCTGCCACTTGCCGGCCGCGAAGGCCTCCTCGCCGATCTCGGTGCGGATGGCGGCCAGCTCCTCGGCGGCGACCCTGCGGGCCAGTTCCGGGGTGGCGGACTCGCCGTTCTCGAAGACGACACCGGCGTTGATCCACTGCCAGATCTGCGAGCGCGAGATCTCGGCGGTGGCCGCATCCTCCATCAGGTTGAAGATGGCGACGGCGCCGAGGCCGCGCAGCCACGCCTCGATGTAGCGGATGCCGACCTGCACGGCGCTCACCAGGCCGTCGTACGTGGGCTTCGCGTCCAGCGAGTCGATGGCGATGAGGTCGCCGGCCGCGACGGAGACGTCCTCGCGGAGACGGTCCTTCTGGTTCGGCTTCTCGCCGAGGACCGCGTCGAAGGAGGCCATCGCGATCGGGACCAGGTCGGGGTGGGCGACCCAGGAACCGTCGAAGCCGTCGCCGGCCTCGCGGTCCTTGTCGGCCTTGACCTTCTCGAAGGCGACCTTGTTGACCTCGGCGTCGCGGCGGGACGGGATGAACGCCGCCATGCCGCCGATCGCGTGCGCACCGCGCTTGTGGCAGGTGCGGACGAGGAGTTCGGTGTACGCGCGCATGAACGGGGCCGTCATCGTGACCGCGTTGCGGTCCGGCAGGACGAACTTGGCTCCGCCGTCACGGAAGTTCTTGACGATGGAGAAGAGGTAGTCCCAGCGGCCCGCGTTCAACCCGGCGGCGTGCTCGCGGAGTTCGTAGAGGATCTCCTCCATCTCGTACGCGGCCGTGATCGTCTCGATCAGGACGGTGGCGCGGACGGTGCCCTGCGGGATGCCGACGTAGTCCTGGGCGAAGACGAAGATGTCGTTCCAGAGGCGGGCCTCCAGGTGCGACTCCGTCTTCGGCAGGTAGAAGTACGGGCCCTTGCCGAGGTCGATCAGACGCTGGGCGTTGTGGAAGAAGTACAGGCCGAAGTCGACCAGGGCTCCCGGCACCGGGCGGCCGTCGAAGGCGAGGTGACGCTCCTCCAGGTGCCAGCCGCGCGGCCGCATGACGACCGTGGCCAGCTCGCCGGCCGGCTTGAGGGCGTACGACTTGCCCGAGCGCGGGTCCGTGAAGTCGATCTTCCGGGCGTACGCGTCGATCAGGTTGAGCTGGCCCAGGACCACGTTCTCCCAGGTCGGCGCCGAGGCGTCCTCGAAGTCGGCGAGCCAGACCCTCGCGCCGGAGTTGAGCGCGTTGATCGTCATCTTGCGGTCGGTCGGGCCGGTGATCTCGACGCGGCGGTCGTTCAGCGCCGCCGGGGCGGGCGCGACCTTCCAGGAGTCGTCGGCGCGGATCGCCGCGGTCTCCGGCAGGAAGTCCAGGGTGGACGTACGGGCGATCTCGGCGCGACGCTCCGCTCGGCGGGCGAGGAGCTCGTCCCTGCGCGGGGTGAACCGCCGGTGCAGTTCGGCGACGAAGGCCAGGGCGGCCTCGGTGAGCACCTCTTCCTGACGCGGCAGGGGCTCGGCATCGACGACGGCCAGGGGGGACGGCGCTGGTGCGGACATGAACTGTCACTTCCTTCAGCGGACTTCACGGGCGGTGCCAGGCGGCCGCCGGGCGTCACGGAACGGCACGGAGTGCCGCAGGCGCCGAGATACGGCCGCGAGCGCCTTCTGAAACAGCAGGCGCTTCTGAACAGTGGATACTAGTTTCCTCATGGTGGAAGTTCAATGGTTTGTTGATGTCGAGATTCTCCGGATCGACAGACCATGGCGCTGGGTGCCAGAACGTTCACTCCGGGTGCGCCGGATCCGGGGCGGGGTGCCTCGCTCCGGTCGCGTCGCTCGGGCCGCCTTGCTCGGGCCGCCTCGCTTCGGTCGGATCACTCCAGACGGTCCAGGTCCGCCTCCGTGTCGATGTCGTAGGGCTCGGCCACATCCGAACAGTCCACCGGAGTGATCGCATCCCGGTGCGCCGCCAGATAGTCCCGCGCGCCCCGGTCTCCCACCGCGAGCTCCGCGATCCCCGCCCAGTGCGCGGCCCCGAACAGCACCGGATGGCCCCGGCTGCCGTCGTACGAGGCCGCCGCCAGCGATTCCCTCGACGTGTACGCCGCCCGGACCCGCGCCACCGCCTCCGCGCCGATCCCCGGCTGGTCCACCAGGGACACCAGCGCCGCGTCCACCCCCCGCGGGTCCGCGGCCAGCGACGCCAGCCCCGCCCGCAGCGACGAACCCATCCCCTCGGCCCACTCGGGGTTGTCGACCAGCACGCACCCGGGCAGCTCGGCCCGCTCCCGGACCGCTTCCGCCGAAGCCCCCAGGACCACGTGCACCACCTCGCAGCCGGCCGCCCGCAGCACCCCCACGGCGTGCTCGACGAGCGGGCGGCCGCGGTGGGGAAGGAGGGCCTTCGGGCGCCCCCCGAGGCGCCGTCCGCCCCCTGCGGCGAGCAGCAGCCCCGCGACGACGGGCGATCGGACGGGTGTTCGGTCATGCGTGGTTGTCATGAGGACTGCTTACCTCATCAGGCGGAATGACACGCTCGCCTGAATCACCCCTGCGGAGGGTGGCGCGCCGGGGCGGCGAAGGAGTTAACTGACCGCGACTCACGGCGCCCGACCACCGCCAGGCGGTCGGCTCGGAGTGTTCGGAGTGTGGAGTTCTGCGCACAGTGTCGTGCGAGGGGGAGAACCATGTTGCGAAGCGTGGGGCAGAGGCGAGTGACCGGCGAGGGCGTGGACCCCAGAGTGGCCGAACTGCGGTCCGCCGTGTCCCGGCTCCGCAGGGAACTGGCCGCCCACCGCGTCGAGTTCGCCGACCGGGGCATCGCCGAGGACGAACTCGCCGCCCTGGACGCTATGGCGCTCAGCGGCGCCCCCGAGGTACGGCGGCTGCGCCGCTCCCTGCTGCTCGTCGCGGGCTCCGTCGGCTCGGTCAGCGCCCTCGCGGCGGGGCTGGCGGGGGTGCGCAGGGCGGTCGAACTCTTCGGACCGCCGCCGGAGCGGGGGAGCGGGGTCTGAGGCCCTGAGGCCCTGAGCCCCTCGCTCCGGTGACGAGCCCGTGGCCGGCCCGGTGCCGAGTCCCGTGACCGGCCCGGTGCCGACTCCGGTCCCTACCGCCTGATCAGCCGCCGTGCCGTCGCCGCCGCCACCGCCGCCGTCCGCGAGTCCACGCCCAGCTTCGCGAAGATGTGCACCAGATGCGACTTCACCGTCGCCTGGCTCAGGAACAGCGCCTTGCTGATCTGCTGGTTCGACAGACCCTCGCCCACCAGCTGGAGCACCTCCAGCTCCCGCTTGGTCAGCGCCTCCGCCGGGGTCCGCATCCGGTCCATCAGCCGGTGCGCCACCGCCGGGGCGAGCGCCGACTGCCCGGCCGCCGCCGTCCGGACCGCCGCCGCCAGCTCCTCCGGCGGCGCGTCCTTCAGCAGGTAGCCCGAGGCCCCCGCCTCCACCGCCGCCAGGATGTCCGCGTCCGTGTCGTACGTGGTGAGGACCAGGACCTTCGGCCCGCCCGGGACCGCCGTGATCGCCGCCGTGGCCTCCGAGCCGTGCATCCCCGTGCCGAACTGCAGGTCCATCAGGACCACGTCCACGCCCTCGGCCGCCGCCAGCTCCACCGCGCGCTCGGCGGTGGCCGCCTCGGCGACGACGGCGAAGTCCGGTTCCGTGTCGAGGACCGCGCGCAGGCCGGCCCGGACGACCGGGTGGTCGTCGGCGAGGAGGAGGCGGATGGTCATGCTTCAGACTCCAGCGGGAAGAGGGAGGGAGACGGCGACGGCCGTGCCCTGGCCGGGCGCGGACTCGACGGTGAACGTGCCGCCCAGCGACTCCGCGCGCACGCGCATCGCCGGAAGCCCGAAACCGCCGTCGGAGGAGGGGCGTACGGCACCCGGATCGAAGCCCGCGCCGTCGTCGACGACGTCCAGCGTCACCGAGGCGTCCATGAACGAGAGGGTGATCTCGGCGCGCGAGGCGGTCGCGTGCCGCACCGTGTTCGCGAGCGCCGACTGCGCGATCCGCAGCAGCGCCACCTCGTACGGCGTCGGCAGCTCGGCCGGCGTACCGCTGACCGAGAACCGCACGCGCGGCCCGGCCCCGTACGCCCCCGCCGCCGCACCCCCGCCGGAACCCGGTTCGCACAGGCGCTCCAGGGCCGCCGCCAGCGAGCCGTGTTCCAGGTCCGGCGGCGACAGGGCGCGGACGAAGCGCCTCGCCTCCGCCAGGTTGTCCTGCGCCGCCTGCCGGGCCCGGTCGATGTGCCCCGCCGCCGGGGAGTCCGCCGGCAGCGCCCGCTCCGCGGCCCGCAGCAGCAGCTGGATCGAGGACAGACCCTGCGCGAGGGTGTCGTGGATCTCGCGGGCGAGGCGCTCCCGCTCGGCCAGCGTCCCCGCGTGCCGCTCCGCCGAGGCCAGCTCCGCCCGCGTCGTGATCAGCTCCTCGATGAGCTGCCGCCGCCGCTCGCTCTCCCGGTACAGGGCCTGGTAGCCGAGGACCGTCGCCACCGCGACCGCCGCGCCGAGCAGCGGACCGATGAAGACGCCCGGATTGAGCGGCGCGCCGTGCCCCACGTACGAGAGGATCGCCGCGCCCGCCGTCAGCGCGACCACCGGCAGCGACCAGCGGGTGGGCAGCAGGTGCAGTTGGAGGAAGTACAGCGGGAACGCCAGCCAGAGCGCCTCCGGCGTCAGCCACAGCAGCACCAGCCACGACAGCCCCAGGACCCCCAGCCACACGGCGGCGGCCCGCTGTGAGCCGCGCACGGAAGGGAGGTACGAGCCGGCCGCGTAGACGACGCCCATGACCACCGCCGCCACCGTCCCGGCGGCCGAGTGCGCGCGGACCGCCGCCAGCACCAGCAGGCCCGCCATCAGCAGGTGCAGACAGAGGCGCAGCGCGCGGAGGGCAGGGGTGAGGGAACGTGGATCCATGGTCCCACCAGCCTAGGCGGGGGGAGACAATCCGGACTCAACCGAAAGTTTGATTGCGGAGCCATCCGTGGCGCGATGCCCGAGGGGCACCCCGGGGGCCAACCTGGTCAGCATGTTCGTGGCATGGAGAGACCTCAGATTCGCCAAGGGGCGGTTCACCCTCATGGGCACCGTGATCGTGCTGATCACGCTGCTCGTCGGGTTGCTGTCAGGGCTGACCGCCGGGCTCGCGCGGGAGAACATCTCCGCGATCACCGGCCTGTCCGCCGACCGGCTGGCCTTCGCCGCGCCGCCGTCGGGACAGTCGGTCTCCTTCACCAACTCGACGGTGACGGAGAAGCAGTGGCAGGCGTGGGCGGACCGGCCGGGCGTGACCGGGGCGGAGCCGCTCGGCATCCGTACGCTCAACGGCGCCGCCGGGGACCGTACCGCCGCCGTCTCCGCCTTCGGCTCGGAGCCGGACGCCGGGCTCGCGCCCGCCGCCGTCGGCCCCGGCAAGGCCGTCCTCTCGGAGTCCGCGGCCGAGGAACTGGGCCTCGCGCCCGGCGACGCCGTCCGCCTGGGCTCCGTGGACCTCACCGTCTCGGCGGTCTCCGGCGACGCCTCGTACAGCCACACCCCGGTCGTGTGGACCTCCCTCGACGACTGGCAGAAGCTCGGCCACAACGGCACGGGCCCGGGGGAGCAGGCCACCGTCATCGCGCTGAGCGGCGACGGCGTCGACTGGGCCGCCGGCGACAAGGCGACCGGCACCGAGGCGCGGACCGTCGACGGCGCCCTCACCGCCATAGGGTCCTACCAGGCCGAGAACGGCTCCCTCCAGCTGATGCGCGGCTTCCTCTTCGCCATCTCCGCGCTCGTCATAGGGGCCTTCTTCACCGTCTGGACCATCCAGCGCAGCGGCGACGTCGCCGTCCTCAAGGCGCTCGGCGCCTCCACCCCGTACCTCCTCAAGGACGCCCTCGGTCAGGCCGTCCTCATGCTCACCGCGGGCACGCTGTTCGGCACGGCGCTCGCCGTCGGCATCGGCGCGCTGGTCAGCGGCGGGAACGTGCCCTTCGTCCTCGACCCGCTCACCGTCCTCGGGCCCGCCGCCGTGATCGTCGTCCTCGGTGTCCTCGGCGCCGCCCTGTCCATCCGGCGGATCACCGCCGTCGACCCCCTGACCGCCCTCGGAAGTGCCCGATGAGCGTCGGCCTCCGTCCCCTCTCCCTCTCCGTCCCCCTCTCCATCCCCCGGAGCACCCGATGAGCCTCGTCCTCGACGCCGTCACCCTCACCTACCCCGACGGGGACGGCCGGCTGACCGCGCTCGACGCCGTCTCCCTCGACGTGCCCGCCGGTACGCTCACCGCCGTCGTCGGCCCCTCCGGCTCCGGCAAGTCCAGCCTCCTCGCGGTCGCCGCCACCCTGGTGACCCCGGACGAGGGGCGGGTCGTCGTCGGCGGTACGGACACCGGGCCGCTCACCCCCGCCGCCAAGGCGGAGCTGCGGCGCGAGCACATCGGGATCGTCTTCCAGCAGCCCAACCTGCTGCCCTCGCTGAGCGCGGCGGAGCAGCTCCAGGTGATGGCCCACCTGTCCGGGCGCCAGCCGAAGGCGGTACGGGGCCGGGCCATGGACCTCCTCGACGCGGTGGGCCTCGCCGACCAGGCCCACCGGCGGCCGCACCAGCTGTCGGGCGGCCAGCGGCAGCGCGTGAACATCGCGCGGGCGCTGATGAACGAGCCCTCGCTGCTCCTGGTCGACGAGCCGACGAGCGCCCTGGACCACGAGCGGGGGGCAGCGGTCATGGACCTCCTGGCCACGCTGACCACCGAGCGGGGCACGGCGACGGTCCTGGTCACCCACGACCGCACCCACCTGGCCCGCACGGACCGCACGGTGACGGTCCAGGACGGCCGTCTGACGGATTCGGTGCGGGCCTGAGCGTGGGAGGAGACGGGCTCCGGGCGATGTCCCGTCCGGAGCGTCGCGCGGCCCGGCGGGCCGTTCAGCCGTGCCGGTGGGCGCGTGCGCGGGCCCGCCACCCGAGGGTGACGGCGGCCAGGCCCACCAGCATCGCGACGTAGGCGCCCCCCAGCCCGTTGCCGGTGCCGAGGCCACCGTCGGCGGTCGCCGCGACCGCCCCGCCGACGGCCACGGCGATCAGCCCGGCCACCAGGGCGGTGACCGAGCCGTGCCGGCCGGCCCAGGCGCCGAAGCGGCCCCGGACCGGGGTGCGGGCCAGGGCGAGGGCGCCGTTGACCGCGCCCAGGAGGCCGACCAGGGCGGCCGCCGACGCGGCGACACGGCCGACGCTCAGCGTGTAGACGCTCGCGGCCACCGGGTGGACGGCGGGGTCGGCGGCCGCCGGTACGGCGAGCGCGAGACCGCCGATCAGGACGGTTCCGGTCACGGCGAGCGCGGTGCGGACCGACATGGGTGCTCCTTCTCCTCGGGGGAACGGGACCACCCGCTCCTCAGGGGAACGGGACCACCCGAGCATCGCCGCCGGACCCGCCGCCGGTCGTCCGGCAGCCGTGGTCACTTCGCGCTGCCGCGCACGCGGCAGGAACGGCCCGGCTACCGCGTCCGCGGTAGTCGCGGGCTCCTCCGCGAGCGGGATCCGCCCGGCTCCGTGCGCGGCTAGGGTGCGCGCATGACCAGGGGACGGTTCAGCGGCCCGCAGGGCCTCGGGGACGGGGTGATCGCCGTCGGCGTGGCGGCGGCGCTGCTGTCCGCCGGGGCGTCCGGGCAGCACTCCGCCACGGGACTCGGTCTGCTCGGCTACGCGCTCCTCGCGGCCGGTGGCCTGGCGCTCGCCGTCCGCCGCCGTGCCCCGGTCCCCGTCCTGCTCGTGACCGGGCTCTGCGCGGCGGGCTACCAGGCGGCCGGTTTCGACGTGCCCGCCGTCGCGTACCTGTTCGCGGTGTACGCGGCCGTACGGGCCGGACACCGCACCGTCGCGATCGTGGTGAGCGTGGCGGTGCTCGCCGCGCTGCCGGTCGCGGCGCTGCTCTCCGGCCTGCACGACACGGGCGAGGCGTTCGCGCGGGCCCGCGGCGCCCTGGAGCTGGCCTGGCTGATCGCGGCCGGTGCCGCCGGGGAGGCGCTGCGGCAGGCCGAGTCGCGGGCGGACGAGGCCGAGCGGACCCGGGAGGAGACCGCGCTGCGCCGCGCCGACGAGGAGCGCCTGCGGATCGCGCGTGAGCTGCACGATTCGCTCACCCATCAGATCTCGATCATCAAGGTGCAGTCGGAGGTCGCGGTCCACGTGGCCCGCCGGCGCGGTGAGCAGGTGCCGGAGGCCCTGCTCGCGATCCAGGAGGCCGGGCGGGAGGCGACCCGGGAACTGCGGGCGACCCTGGAGGCGCTGCGCGACGACGACACGGCCCCGCCGCGCGGTCTCGACGACGTGCGGGGCCTGGTGGCGCGGGCCCGGCTGACCGGCCTGGACGCCACGCTGACGATCGAGGGCGACCGGCACCACGTGCCGGTCGCGGTGGACCGGACCGTCTACCGGATCGTCCAGGAATCGCTCACCAACATCGCCCGTCACGCGGACGCGGCCACGGCCTCGGTGCGGATCGACTGCCGTCCGGACGCCCTGACCGTACGCGTCGACGACGACGGGAAGGCGGCGCCGGACTCGGCGCCGACACCCGGAAGGGGGCTGCTGGGGATGCGGGAACGGGTCATCGCGCTCGGCGGGGGGCTGAGCGCGCGGCCGCGTACGGAGGGCGGCTTCACCGTCCGGGCCCGGCTCCCCCTGGAGCGGACCCCGTGATCCGCGTCCTGCTGGTCGACGACCAGCCGCTCATCCGCAGCGGGTTCCGCGCGCTCCTGGACCTGGAGGACGACATCCGGGTGGTGGGGGAGGCCGGCGACGGCCGGGAGGGCCTGGCCCTGGCGGCGGAGCACCTGCCCGACATCGTGCTCGTGGACATCCGGATGCCGGTCATGGACGGTGTCGAGACGACCCGGCGCATCGCCGCCGATCCGGCGCTGGCCGGGGTGCACGTGGTCATCCTGACCAACTACGGCCTGGACGAGTACGTCTTCGAGGCGCTGCGGGCGGGCGCCGCCGGTTTCCTGGTCAAGGACATCGTGCCGGAGGACTTCCTGCACGCGGTGCGGGTCGCGGCGCGCGGCGACGCGCTGCTCGCGCCGTCGATCACGCGCAGGCTCATCGACCGGTACGTCGCCGAGCCGTTCGGGCCCGCTCCGGGGGCCGGACTGGAGGAGCTGACCAACCGGGAGCGCGAGGCGGTGGTCCTGGTCGCGCGGGGTCTGTCCAACGACGAGATCGCCGGCCGGATGGTGATCACGCCGATGACCGCGAAGACCCATGTCAACCGGGCCATGACGAAGCTACGGGCCCGCGACCGGGCCCAACTGGTCGTCCTCGCCTACGAATCGGGCCTGGTGTCGGCGCGCCGCACCCCTGGCGTCTGACGCCCGAGCGCGACGGCCCGACGGCCGTCGCGCGGCGCGGACCTCGACCACCCGTCGACGTCCGCGCCGCGGCGGACTCAGCCCTGGTTGTTCCCCGCGGTGTTCGCGAGGGCCGCCGAGAGGTCCCTGGCCACTTCCTGGAGGATCGGGACGATCTTCTCCGTGGCCGCCTCCGTCACACGGCCCGCCGGGCCCGAGATCGAGATCGCCGCCGCGGTGGGGGAGTCGGGGACCGACACCGCGAGGCAGCGGACTCCTATCTCCTGCTCGTTGTCGTCGACCGCGTACCCCGTCTCGCGGACCGCGACGAGCGCGTCGAGGAAGCCGTCCGGCGTGGTGATGGTCTTCTCGGTCGCGGCGGGCATCCCGGTACGGGCGAGCAGCGCGCGCACCTCCTCCGCCGGGGTGTGCGCGAGCAGCGCCTTGCCGACGCCGGTGGAGTGCGGCAGCACCCGTCGGCCGACCTCGGTGAACATGCGCATCGAGTGCTTGGACGGCACCTGCGCCACGTACACGATCTCGTCGCCGTCGAGCAGCGCCATGTTCGCCGTCTCGCCGGTCTCCTCGACGAGCCGCGCCAGGTAGGGGCGGGCCCAGGTGCCGAGGAGGCGGGAGGCCGACTCGCCGAGGCGGATCAGGCGGGGGCCGAGGGCGTACCGGCGGTTGGGCTGCTGGCGGACGTATCCGCAGGCGACCAGCGTCCGCATCAGACGGTGGATGGTGGGGAGCGGCAGTCCGCTGCTGGCGGAGAGCTCGCTCAGCCCGACCTCGCCCCCGGCGTCGGCCATCCGCTCCAGGAGGTCGAAGGCACGCTCAAGGGACTGGACGCCCCCGCTCGCGGCGGGTTTGGCGGCGTCGGTGGTGCTGGCGCTGGACGTCGGCACGTCAACGGTCCTTTCGGGGCAGGCGGGCAAGGCAGCAGCCTACCGGGCGCCCCCGGCCGGGGCACACGGTCCCGGTCTCGGCGTCCGCGCCGGTCAGGGCGTGTTTGTCCGGTGTCGTCGAGGGCCCGGGGCGGTCCGCGAACGCCCCGCATGTGCGGAGCTACGTTCTACTGTACGAAATTTACATTCCACTTCGTGGAAACGTCCAAGCGGGGTTCGGTCGAGGCCGATGCTTGAAGTGTGCCCTTGACGACATGTCGTCCGGAAGTGAAGACTCCTTCAACAGTTCGTTGAATTTCCTGCCGGCGGATTCCCGCCGGAGCACTTGAAGAACCTGAAGAAGGGGTACGGGTGGACGTCAACCTGGTCCTGCGCTCGACGCGTGTCATCACCCCCGAGGGGACGCGCCCGGCGTCGATCGCCGTCTCCGGAGGGACGATCGCGGCCGTGCTGCCGTACGACGCCGAGGTACCCGCCGGCGCCCGGCTGGAGGACGTCGGCGACGACGTCGTCCTGCCCGGCCTCGTCGACACCCACGTGCACGTGAACGACCCCGGCCGCACCGAATGGGAAGGCTTCTGGACCGCCACCCGCGCGGCCGCCGCCGGCGGCATCACCACGCTCCTCGACATGCCCCTCAACTCGCTGCCCCCCACGACCACCGTGGAGAACCTGCGCGTCAAGCAGGAGGTCGCCCGGACCAAGGCGCACATCGACGTCGGCTTCTGGGGCGGCGCCCTGCCCGACAACACCAAGGACCTGCGCCCGCTCCACGACGCCGGCGTCTACGGCTTCAAGTGCTTCCTCTCGCCCTCCGGCGTCGACGAGTTCCCCTCCCTCGACCAGGAACAGCTGGCGACCTCGCTCGCCGAGATCTCCGGCTTCGACGGCCTGATGATCGTGCACGCCGAAGACCCGCACCACCTCGCCGCCGCCCCCCAGAAGTCCGGGCTCGCCTACGCCGACTTCCTCGCCTCACGGCCCCGCGACGCCGAGAACACGGCCATCGAGAACCTGGTCAACCAGGCCCGCCGGCTCAACGCCCGCGTCCACGTCCTGCACCTCTCCTCCTCCGACGCGCTGCCGCTCATCGCCGCCGCCAAGGCCGAGGGCGTCAAGATCACCGTCGAGTCCTGCCCGCACTTCCTCACGCTCACCGCCGAGGAGATCCCGGACGGCGCGACCGAGTTCAAGTGCTGCCCGCCCATCCGCGAGGCCGTCAACCAGGACGCCCTGTGGCAGGGACTCGCCGACGGCACCATCGACTGCATCGTCTCCGACCACTCCCCGTCGACCGCCGACCTCAAGACGCCCGACTTCGCGTCCGCCTGGGGCGGCATCTCCTCCCTCCAGCTCGGCCTGCCCGCCATCTGGACCGAGGCCCGCCGCCGCGGCTTCGACCTCACGGACGTCGTCCGCTGGATGTCCGAGGGCCCGGCCCGGCTCGCCGGACTCTCCCGCAAGGGCGCCATCGAAGCCGGCCGCGACGCCGACTTCGCCGTCCTCGACCCCGAAGCCACCTTCACCGTCGACCCGGCCGAACTCCAGCACCGCAACCGGATCACCGCCTACGCGGGCAAGACCCTCAGCGGCGTCGTCACCTCCACCTGGCTGCGCGGACAGCGGATCGCCGACCACGGCACCCTCACCGAGCCCACCGGCCGCCTCCTCGAAAGGAACAACTGACGTGTCCGTCATCCCCTCCTTCACCGGCGACGCCAGCCCCTACGGCGGCGGTGACCCCTACGCCGACTACCGCACGGCCGACTTCCCCTTCACCCAGTACGCCGACCTCGCCGACCGGCGCCTCGGCGCGGGCGTCGTCGCCGCCAACGACGAGTTCTTCGCCGAACGCGAGAACCTGCTGAAGCCCGAGGCCGCCGAGTTCGACCCCGAGCACTTCGGCCACAAGGGCAAGATCATGGACGGCTGGGAGACCCGCCGCCGCCGCGGCGTCTCGGCCCAGCAGCCGCACCCCACCGAGGACGACCACGACTGGGCCCTCGTACGCCTCGGCGCCCCCGGCGTCGTCCGCGGGATCATCCTCGACACGGCCCACTTCCGCGGCAACTACCCGCAGGCCGTCTCCGTCGAAGCCGCCTCCGTCGCCGGCTCCCCCTCACCCGAGGAACTCCTCGCCGACGACGTGAAGTGGACCACCCTCGTCCCGCGCACCGCCGTCGGCGGCCACGCCGCCAACGGCTTCGCCGTCGACGTCGAACAGCGCTTCACCCACCTGCGCGTCAACCAGCACCCCGACGGCGGCATCGCCCGCCTCCGCGTCCACGGCGAAGTCGCCCCCGACCCGGCCTGGCTGGGCGTCCTCGGCACCTTCGACCTCGCGGCCCTCGAGAACGGCGGCCAGGTGGAAGACGCCTCCGACCGCTTCTACTCCCCGGCCACCAACACCATCCAGCCCGGCCGCTCCCGCAAGATGGACGACGGCTGGGAGACCCGCCGCCGCCGCGACAAGGGCAACGACTGGATCCGCTACCAGCTGGTCGCCGAATCCGAGATCCGCGCGGTCGAGATCGACACCGCCTACCTCAAGGGCAACAGCGCGGGCTGGGCGGCGCTCTCCGTCGCCGCGGAAGGCTCCGAGGACTGGACCGAGATCCTCCCCCGGACCCGCCTCCAGCCCGACACCAACCACCGCTTCGTCCTCGACACCCCCGCGGTCGGCTCCCGCGTCCGGATCGACATCTACCCGGACGGCGGCATCTCCCGCCTCCGCCTCTACGGCTCCCTCACGGAGACCGGCCGCACCCGACTGACGGCCCGCCACCAGGAGCTGGGCGGCTGAATTTTTTAGGGCTCGGTTCCCCTCCGGGCGCCCGGAGCCGGGCTCACGACCCCGACCGTGCTCGCCTCCCTCGTTCCTCGGGAGGCTCCGCGCGGTCGGGGTCGTTCCCCCGGCGGCGCCCTTCGGATCACTCGCCGGGTCCCCGCGGCGTCCTTCGGGGCACTCGCCGGGTCCCGTCGACCGCGTCCGGCCCGCCCGGCCGTCTCAGGCCGCGTGACCGCCGTCCACCGCGAACTCCGCGCCCGTCACGTACCGTCCCTCCGGGCCCGCCAGGAAGGCCACCGTCGCCGCCACCTCCTCCGCCGTGCCGAAGCGGCCGAGCGCCGTCAGCGCCGACTGGCCGTCCGCGTACGGGCCGTCCGCCGGGTTCATGTCCGTGTCGATCGGACCCGGGTGGACCAGATTCGCCGTGATGCCACGCCCGCCGAGTTCACGCGCCAGCGCCTTCGTCAGGCCGATCAGGGCCGTCTTGCTCATCGCGTACAGCACCCCACCCGGGCCCGGCACCCGCTGCGCCATGCAACTGCCGATCGTGACGATCCGCCCGCCCTCCGGCAACCGCGCGGCCGCCGCCTGAGAGGCGAGGAAGGCCGCCCGGACATTGACCGCCAGGACCCGGTCCACATCCGCGAGCGCCAAGGACTCCAGCGGACCGAGGACGCCGACGCCCGCGTTGTTCACCAGGACGTCGAGCCGGCCCAGCGCGTCCGCCGCCCACTCCACCGCCCCCGCCGCGTCCCCGGCGTCGGCCGCGTCCGCCCGCAGCGGCAGCGCCTTCCGGCCCACCGCCTCGATCCGCGCGGCGACCTCCTTGGCCCGCACCTCGTCCTGGACCCAGGTGAAGGCGACATCGGCGCCCTCCCGGGCCAGCCGGACGGCCGTGGCCGCGCCGATGCCCCGGCCGCCGCCCGTGACCAGTACCGCCGTGCCGTTCATCGTGGACATCCCGAACCTCCGTAGAGCCGCTGATTGGTTGCGGGTTCAAGCAAACTCCGGCGGAGGTCCCCGCGCTGGCAGGAATCGGACGCCGACCCGGGCACCGATGACTTTCGCCGGGCGGTGGGGTCGGAAGAGGTGGGACACGATGGTCCGGAGAACAGAAAGGCACCCACCATGGCCACCCTCAGCCTCACCCAGTTCCTCACCCTCGACGGCGTCATCCAGGCGCCCGGAGGCCCCGACGAGGACCGCAGCAGCGGCTTCGAGCACGGCGGCTGGTCCGTCCCGTTCGACGACGACACCTTCGGGCAGCGCATCACCGAGATCTTCGCCCGGCCGACCGCCTTCCTCCTCGGCCGCCGCACGTACGACATCTTCGCGAGCTACTGGCCCCGGCACACCGACCCCGCCGACCCCGTCGCCTCCAAGCTCAACGGCCTCCCCAAGTACGTCGCCACCACCACCCTCACCTCCGCCGACTGGGAGGGCACCACGCTGCTCCGCGGGGACGTCGTCAAGGAGGTCGCCGCCCTCAAGGAACGCACCGAGGGCGAGATCCAGATGCACGGCAGCGCGGGCCTCGCCCGGACCCTCCTCGACCACGACCTCATCGACACCCTCCACCTGCACGTCTTCCCCGTGGTCCTGGGAACCGGCCGCCGCCTCTTCACCGAAGGCGTCCGCCCCGCCGCCTTCCGCCTCACCGACGCCCGCGTCACCAGCAAGGGCGTCGCCCTCCACACCTACGAACTGGCCGGCCGCCCCACGTACGGCAGCTTCTGAACCTGCCGACCCGCCGGCGAGGGCCCGGCCGGGAAGGACGGGGCCGTCACCGGCCGCCCCGCACCCGGCCGGTCCCGCCCGTCGGAAAGGTGTAGCCGCCACGGGCCCCTCCGGGTACGGTGATCGCTCCGTGTGCGAGCCGTCGAAGTCTCCACCCCACCCCGAGTGTTGGAGACCCGGTCCACCATGGCAGCTTCGTCCCCCCTCGCCGCGCCCGTGGCGCTCGGCGCGCCTCGCCGCGCCTGGCTCACCGACCTGCCCGTCCTGCTCGTCGCCGTCGTCTGGGGCACCAGCTACCTCGCGGCCAAGGGCATCACCACCGGCCACACCGTCATCGCCGTCCTCGTGCTGCGGTTCGCCGTGGTGCTGCCCGTCCTCGTCGCCGCCGGGTGGCGCAGGATCCGGGCGCTCGACCCGGCCCAGTGGCGCGGCGCCGCGACCCTCGGGCTGATCCTCGGCGGGATCTTCCTCCTGGAGACCTACGGGGTCGTCCACACCTCCGCCACCAACGCGGGCCTGATCATCAGCCTCACCATGATCCTCACCCCGCTCGCCGAGGCCGCCGTGACCCGGCGCAGACCGCCCCGCGCCTTCCTCGCGGCCGCCGCGCTCTCCGTCACCGGCGTCGTCCTCCTCACCCAGGGCGCGGGCTTCACCGCCCCGTCCCCGGGCGACCTGCTCATGCTGCTCGCCGCCGTCGCCCGTACCGTGCACGTCCTCGCCATGTCACGGATCGAGGCGGTCCGTTCGGCCGACGCGCTCTCCCTGACCACCGTGCAGCTCGGCTCCGCCGTCGCCGTCTTCGCCGTCATCGCGTGCGTCCCCGGCACGGGCGCCTCGCCCTGGGCGGTCGCCCTCGACTTCGGCCCGCGCGAATGGGCCGGCCTGCTCTTCCTCTCCGTCTTCTGCACGCTCTTCGCCTTCTTCGTGCAGATGTGGGCGGTCCGCCGCAGCTCCCCGTCCCGGGTCAGCCTCCTCCTCGGCACGGAGCCGCTCTGGGCCGCCGCGGCGGGCATCGCCCTCGCCGGCGACCGCCCCGGAGCCCTCGGTCTCGCGGGCGCGATGCTCCTGCTCGCGGGCACCAGTTGGGGCCGCCGGGCCGTCGACAAGGACGCCGGGTAGGTTCTTCGACCATGCGTTCACTTGCCTACGACAACGACTTCCGCGCCCGCGCCCGCCGCACCCAGGGCTGGGGCCTCGGACTGCTCGCCCTCGCGGGCCTGCTCTGGATCTGGCTCGCGGTCCTCCTCCTCACGCCCTACGAGGCCGACGAGCACCGCAGCCGCGAGTGCACCGCGCGGTTCACCAGCGAGAACCTCCACAACGGCAACAGCGCCTGCGTCAACGAGCGCGACTGGCCCGAACTCCTCGCGGTCCTCGGGGGATCCGTCCCCCTCGCCGTCGTCGGCGCCGTCCTCTTCACCAGCGGCTCGGTCTCGCACCGCATGGCCGAGCACCTGGCCGAGGTGAACCGGCTCGACAGGGCGAGCGCCTGAACGCCCGCCCCGGCGGCCCGCCCTCAGGCCGACTTCGGCACCCGGTCCGACACGATCATCAGCACCACCCCGAGGACCGCGATCACGATGTTCGTGAACAGCTCCCGGCCCTCCAGGAACCCCACGTTCTCGGTGAGGTACCGCGTGACCCCGAGGAGCCGGAACGAGCCGTCCGTCAGCTCGCGCACCACCCCGGCGACACCGAAGAGCGCGAGCAGGAAACCGGCGACTTCCAGAAATTTCTTCATGAGGTGATCATGGACCGGCCGGGGAAGAGGGCGCGTCCGTCTCCCGTCCACGGCACCGCTACCAAAGTATCGACCCGTACGACTTCGGTAGCGCCCCTCCCGCCGATGCCCCGCGGAGGCTCCCCGGCTGCGTACATTTCCCCCATGACTCGTACGGACCGGCAGCGCTGGCTGTTCCCCTCCCACCTGGTCGAACCGGGCGGGAGCGGGACGGCCCGGCCCCGCCGTACCGCCCGCGACTGGGTCGTGGACATCTCGCTCTTCCTCCTCGCCGCGTTCGTCGGCCTCCTCGCCGCCGACGCCAGCGCGCAGTACACCAGCGACACCGTCACCCTCATCGACCAGCTCGTCGGCGCCGCCGCCTGCTGCGCGCTCTGGCTGCGCCGGCGGTGGCCCGTGGGGCTCGCCGTCGGCCTCTGCCTGGTGAGCGCCGTCGCCCCGGTCGCCGCGGGCGCCGTCCTCGCGAGCCTGTTCAGCGTCGCGGTACGCCGCCCCTTCCGCGAGGTCGCCTGGATCGGGGCGCTCGCCCTCGCCGCCTCCGTCACCCAGGTCTTCGTCCGCCCCGACCCCACCATCAACGTCGGCCTCGCCCTCGCCATCGGCTTCGTCTTCATCCTCCTCGTCACCGCCTGGGGCATGCTCGTCCGCTCCCGCCGCCAGCTCGTCGAGGCCCTCAGGGAACGCGCCCGCCGCGCCGAGGCCGAGGCAGAGCTGCGCGCCGCACAGGCCCAGCGGCTCGCCCGCGAGGCCATCGCCCGCGAGATGCACGACGTCCTCGCCCACCGGCTCACCCTGCTCAGCGTCCACGCCGGAGCCCTGGAGTTCCGCCCCGACGCCCCGCCCGAGCAGGTCGCCCGCGCCGCCGGAGTCATCCGCGACAGCGCCCACGAAGCCCTCCAGGACCTCCGCGAGATCATCGGCGTCCTGCGCGCCCCCGGCGAGAACGGGGAAGCGGGCGACCGGCCGCAGCCCACCCTCGCCACCCTCGACGCGCTCGTCGCCGAATCCCGCGAGGCCGGCGCGGAGGTCGTCCTCGACACCACCGTCGACGACCCGGCCGCCGTGCCCGCCGCCACCGGCCGCACCGTCTACCGCATCGCCCAGGAAGCCCTGACCAACGCCCGCAAGCACGCCCCCGGCACCACCGTCACCGTCACCGTGCGCGGCCGGCCCGGCGAAGGCCTCACCGTCGCGGTCCACAACCCGGCACCCGGCGGACCCGTCCCGCACGTCCCCGGCTCCGGCCAGGGACTCATCGGACTCACCGAGCGCGCCGGCCTCGCCGGCGGCCGGCTGGAGCACGGCCCGGACCCCGACGGGGGGTTCACCCTGCACGCCTGGCTACCGTGGCCCTCATGACCATCCGGCTGCTCATCGTCGACGACGACCCCCTGGTCCGCGCGGGCCTCACCCTGATGCTCGGCGGAGCCGAGGAACTGGAGATCGTCGGCGAGGGCGCCGACGGCCGCGAAGTCCCCGAACTCGTCGCCCGCCACGCCCCCGACGTCGTCCTCATGGACATCCGCATGCCGCACGTCGACGGACTCACCGCCACCGAACTCCTCCGCGCCCGGCCGGGCGCCCCCGAGGTCGTCGTCCTCACCACCTTCCACGCGGACGAACAGGTGCTGCGCGCGCTGCGCGCCGGGGCCGCCGGGTTCGTCCTCAAGGACACCCCGCCCGCCGAGATCGTCGCCGCCGTCCGCCGGGTCGCCGCCGGGGACCCCGTACTCTCCCCGGCCGTCACCCGCCAGCTCATGACCCATGTCGCCGGGCAGCCGGAACGCGGCCCGCGCGCCACGGCCGACGGACGGCTCGCCGAACTCGCCGACCGGGAGCGGGAAGTGGCCGTCGCCGTCGGCCGCGGACTGGCCAACGCCGAGATCGCCGCCGAGCTGTACATGAGCGTCCCGACCGTGAAGACCCACGTCTCCCGGGTGCTCGCCAAGCTCGGCCTGAACAACCGCGTCCAGATCGCCCTGCTCGTCCACGACGCGGGCCTCCTCGACGAGGACCGGGGGGACAACCCGTAGGCTGGACCGATGTCCGTCATCGAACTGGGGGAGTACGGCGCGGACTTCACCGCGAACCCGTACCCCTTCTACGCGAAGCTCCGCGCGTCCGGTCCCGTCCACGAGATACGACTCCCCGACGGCTTCCGGTTCTGGCTGGTCGTCGGTCACGAGGAGGGCCGGGCGGCGCTCGCCGACGCCCGGCTCGCCAAGTCCCCTTCCGTGATCGGCGTACGGCCGCCGGAGGAGGACATCATCGGCGTCCACCTCCTCGGCGCGGACGCCCCCGACCACACCCGGCTGCGCCGCCTCGTCGCCGGGGAGTTCACCGGCCGCCGGGTGGAGAGCCTGCGCCCCCGCATCGAGCGGCTCACCCAGGAGCTCGCCGACGCGATGGAACCGGCCGGCCGCGCCGACCTCGTCGACGCCTTCGCCTACCCGCTGCCCATCACCGTCATCTGCGAACTCCTCGGCGTCCCCGCCGAGGACCGCGACACCTTCCGCCGCTGGTCCACCGAACTGGTCACCCCGACCGGCGACCGGGGCATCCAGGAGGCCATGGAGGGCTTCGCCGCCTATCTCGACGAACTCATCGAGGACAAGCGGGCGTCGGGACCCGCCGACGATCTGCTCTCCGGCCTGATCGCCGCCCGCGCCGAGGACGGCGACCGGCTCTCCCTCCCCGAACTCCGGGCCATGGCCTACCTGTTGCTCATCGCCGGCCACGAGACCACCGTCAACCTGATCTCCAACACCGTCCGCAACCTGCTCACCCACCCCGAACAGCTCGCGGCCCTGCGCGCCGACCCCGGCCTCCTGGACGGGGCGATCGAGGAGTCCCTGCGGTACGACGGCCCCGTGGAGACCGGCACCTACCGCTTCACCCGGGAAGCCGTCACCATCGGCGGTACGGAGATCCCGGCGGGCCAGAGCGTCCTCGTCGGCATCGGCGCGCTCGACCGCGACCCCGCCCGCTTCCCCGACCCCGACCGCTTCGACATCCGCCGCGACACCCGGGGCCACCTCGCCTTCGGCCACGGCATCCACTACTGCCTCGGCGCCCCACTGGCCCGCCTGGAGGGCCGCATCGCCCTCAGGACGCTCCTCGACCGCTTCCCCGGCCTCACCCTCGACCCCGGGGCCGAGCCCTGGGAATGGCTCCCCGGCCTCCTCATGCGCGGCGTCCGTCACCTGCAGGTCCGCTGGTGAACCCGGCCGGGTCGTCGAAGAACACGGCCGCGGGGGTGACCGCCGGGGACGAGGAGTTCGGCCGGACGGTCGAGCCGCCGCATGGCTCCAGCCCCTGCCGGACGCGCTGCTCGACACGGGCGACCCGGCGGGGGCCGTGATCGACCGCAGCAGCCTCCGCCTGGCGTTCGCCGCGGTCCTGCAGCACCTGTCGGCGCGGCAGCGCGGGGCGCTGGTCCTGCGTGACGTGCTCCGCTTCTCCGCGTCCGGGGCGGCGGCGATCCTCGGCACCACCACCGTCTCCGTGAACAGCTCGCTGCAGCGGGCGCGCGCCCGGCTGAAGGAGGACGGGGGCCGGCAGGACGGCCTCGGCGAGCCGTCCGCCGCCGAACAGAGCCGTCCTGACCACGGCGCTCGCCCGGCGGCACGCCTTTCCCCCGCGGACCGCGTGCTGACCTCAGTGGCCGGCGGCCCGGGGAGCGTCGTCCACCCGGACCGGGCGCCGCTCCCTGCGCGAGGTCTCGCAGGCCTCCGCCACCCGAAGGGCCGCCAGGGCCTCCGCGCCGTCGCACGGATTGGCCGCCTCCCCGCGCACCAGCCGGACGAAGGCGTCGAGCTCCGCCTCGTACGCGGGGCCGAACCGCTCCAGGAACCCCGGCCAGGGCTTCCCCGGCGCCGCCGGACCCTGCGCCTCCAGCGAGGTGAGCGGGGTCCGGTCGTCCAGGCCCACCACGACCTGGTCCCGGTCGCCCGCCAGCTCCATGCGGACGTCGTACCCGGCGCCGTTGCAGCGGGTCGCCGTCGCCGTGACGAGCGTGCCGTCGTCCAGGGTGAGGAGCGCGGCCGCCGTCGACACGTCGTCCGCCGCCCGGAACATTGCCGGGCCCGCGTCCGAGCCCGTCGCGTACACCTCCACGACCTCCCGGCCGGTCACCCAGCGGACGATGTCGAAGTCGTGCACCAGACAGTCCCGGAAGAGCCCGCCGGAGAGCGGGAGGTACGCGGCCGGCGGCGGCTCCGGGTCGGAGGTCGCCGCCCGTACGGTGTGCAGCCGGCCGAGCCGCCCCGACCGCACCGCCTCCCGCGCCGCCCGGTACCCGGCGTCGAAGCGCCGCATGAACCCGAGCTGGAGCTCCGTGCCCGCCTCGGCCACCGCCGCGAGCGCCGCCCGCGTCCCCGGCACGTCCAGGGCGATCGGCTTCTCGCAGAAGGCCGGGAGGCCCTCACCCGCCGCGCGGGCGATCAGCTCCGCGTGCGCGGCCGTCGCCGAGGCGATCACCACGGCGTCCAGCGCGTGCCCGAACAGCGCCGTCACGTCCGGCGCCGCCTCCGCGCCGAGCGCCCCCGCGACCCCGGCCGCCCGGCCCGCGTCCGCGTCCGCCACGACCAGCGACTCGACCTCCGGGTGCCGGGCCAGCACCCCCGCGTGGAAGCTCCCGATCCGTCCCGTACCGATGAGTCCGATGCGCATGGCCCCACCGTGGAGCCGTCCCGTCCCCGATGTCAAGGATTTGTCAGGACAACCGGACGTCACGACTTCCCGTCATCAGCGCACCGGGCTACGCTCCCCCCGTGTCCAAGCAGTCCGGCTCCTCCCTGCCCCCGCTCTCCGTGGACCGTGGCAGCCCGGTCCCGCTCTACCACCAGCTGGCGCAGCAGCTGGAGAGCGCCGTGGAGGACGGCACGCTGACCCCGGGCACCCTCCTCGGCAACGAGATCGACCTCGCCACCCGCCTCGGCCTCTCCCGGCCCACCGTCCGCCAGGCCATCCAGACCCTCGTCGACAAGGGCCTCCTGGTCCGCCGCCGGGGCGTCGGCACCCAGGTCGTGCGGAGCGGGGTCCGCCGCCCGCCGGAGCTCAGCAGCCTCTACGACGACCTGGACGCCGCCGGCGGGAGCCCCACCACCCGGGTCCTGGTCAACCGCGTCGAACCCGCCACCGGACCGGTCGCCGAGGCCCTCGGCGTACCCGAGGGGAGCGAGGTCCACTATCTGGAGCGGCTCCGGACCGCGCACGGGGAGCCCGTCGCCTACCTCAGGAACCACCTCCCGACCGGGCTGCTCGACCCGGACACCGCACGCCTGGAGACCACCGGCCTCTACCGGATGCTCCGTTCCGCCGCGCTCACCCTGCACAGCGCCCGGCAGAGCGTCGGCGCGCGCGCCGCGACCGCCGCCGAGGCCGCGCTGCTCGACGAACGGGAAGGGGCCCCGCTGCTCACCATGGAACGCGTCACCTACGACGACACCGGCCGCGCCGTCGAGTACGGTTCCCACCTCTACCGGGCCGCCCGTTACTCCTTCGAGTTCCGGCTGATGGTCCGTCCGTAGGACCGGGGCGGCCGACCGGACGGCCGGATACGGGCCCCCTGGAGAGCGCTCCGACCCGCATGACCGATACTGCAATGCACGCAGAAGGACACAAAGGAGGGCACGGCCTCGTGACCAGGCTTCGGACAGGAGGGGTACGCGCCGTCATCGGTGCCGTGCTCGCGCTCGCGCTCACCGGGGCGCTCGCCGGGTGCAGCAGCACCGGCGGAAAGCGGGCGGAGGACGCCCGCAGGGCGGCCGAGGCCCAGGGCAGGGCGGCCGTCGACACCCCCCGCTGGACCGTCGCCATGGTGACGCACTCGGGTGACGGCGACACCTTCTGGGACATCGTCCAGAAGGGCGCCAAGCAGGCCGCCGTCAAGGACAACATCAACTTCCTCTACGCGCACAGCGACGAGGCCCAGCAGCAGGCGCAGCTGATCGACTCGTACGTCGCCAAGGGCGTCGACGGTCTGATCGTCACCCTCGCCAAGCCGGACGCCATGAAGGCCGCCGTGGAGAAGGCCGTCAAGGCCGGCATCCCGGTGATCACCGTGAACTCGGGCGCCGAACAGTCCAAGGCGTACGGGGCGCTCACCCACATCGGCCAGGACGAGACCGTCGCCGGCGAGGCCGTCGGCGAGGAACTCGACAAGCGCGGCAAGAAGAAGGCGCTCTGCGTCCTGCACGAGCAGGGCAACGTCGGCCACGAGCAGCGCTGCGGCGGGGCGAAGAAGACCTTCGGCGGCGAACTGGTCAACCTGTACGTCGACGGCACCAACATGCCCGACGTGAAGGCGTCCATCGAGGCCAAGCTCCAGTCCGACAAGTCCATCGACGCCGTCGTCACCCTCGGCGCCCCCTTCGCCGACACCGCCGTCCAGGCCGCGAAGAGCGCCGGGAGCAAGGCCGAGATCGACACCTTCGACCTCAACGCCAAGGTCGCGAGCTCCCTCCAGGCCGGCACCCTCGGCTTCGCCGTCGACCAGCAGCCCTACCTCCAGGGCTACGAGGCCGTCGACCTGCTCTGGCTCTACCGCTACAACGCCGATGTCCTCGGCGGCGGCAAGCCGGTCCTGACCGGCCCCCAGATCATCACCAAGGACGACGCCGCCGCACTCGTCGGGTACGCGGAGCGGGGCACCCGATGAGCTCCACCGCCCCGGCGCCGGAACCGCCCGGCATCGACCACGTCGACGAGCGGCTGCTGCGCACCACGCCGCTGAAGAAGCTGCTCGCCCGCCCCGAGCTGGGCTCGGTCGTCGGCGCGGTCGCCGTCTTCGTCTTCTTCTCGGTGGTCGCCGACAGCTTCCTGCGCGCCTCCAGCCTCGGGACCGTGCTCTACGCGGCCTCGACCATCGGCATCATGGCCGTCCCGGTCGCGCTGCTCATGATCGGCGGCGAGTTCGACCTCTCGGCCGGTGTCCTGGTGACCAGCTCCGCGCTGATCTCCTCGATGTTCAGCTACCAGATGACCGCGAACGTCTGGGTCGGCGTCGGCGTCTCGCTGCTCGTCACCCTGGCGATCGGCGTGTTCAACGGCTTCATGCTGACCCGTACGAAACTGCCCAGCTTCATCATCACGCTCGGCACCTTCCTGATGCTGACCGGCCTGAACCTGGGCCTCACCAAGCTCATCAGCGGCACCGTCTCCACCAAGACCATCGCCGACATGGAGGGCTTCGACTCCGCCCGCAAGCTCTTCGCCTCGCAGCTGACGATCGGCGGCGTCGAGTTCAAGGTGACCATCCTGTGGTGGTTCGGGCTCGTGGCGCTCGCCACCTGGATCCTGCTGCGCACCCGCTTCGGCAACTGGATCTTCGCGGTCGGCGGCGGCGCCGACGCGGCCCGCGCGGTCGGCGTCCCCGTCTACCGGACGAAGATCGGCCTCTACATGGGGGTCGCCTTCTGCGCCTGGATCTCGGGCCAGCACCTGCTGTTCTCCTTCGACGTCGTCCAGTCGGGCGAAGGCGTCGGCAACGAGCTGATCTACATCATCGCGGCCGTCATCGGCGGCTGTCTGATCACCGGCGGATACGGCTCCGCCATCGGCTCGGCGGTCGGCGCGCTCATCTTCGGCATGACCAGCAAGGGCATCGTGTACGCCGAGTGGAACCCGGACTGGTTCAAGTTCTTCCTGGGAGCGATGCTCCTCCTGGCGACCCTGCTGAACGCCTGGATCCGCAAGCGCGTGGAGGCCACCAAGTGATGACCGAAGCCACGGCGCAGGCCGCCCCGCTGGTCGAGCTCGACGACGTCAGCAAGTACTACGGCAACATCCGCGCCCTCGAAGGGGTCTCCCTGGAGGTCCGCTCCGGCGAGATCTCCTGCGTCCTCGGTGACAACGGCGCCGGGAAGTCCACCCTCATCAAGATCGTCGCCGGGCTGCACCGGCACGACGCGGGCACCTTCCGCATCGAGGGGGAGGAGGTCGCCCTCGCCAACCCGCGCGACGCCCTCGACCGGGGCATCGCCACCGTCTACCAGGACCTCGCCGTGGTCCCGCTGATGCCGGTCTGGCGGAACTTCTTCCTCGGCTCCGAGCCCACCAGGGGCTCCGGCCCCTTCAAGCGCCTCGACGTCGCCCTGATGCGGTCCACCACCCGTGAGGCGCTGCTGCGCATGGGCATCGACCTGCGCGACGTCGACCAGCCGATCGGCACCCTCTCCGGCGGCGAGCGGCAGTGCGTGGCCATCGCCCGCGCCGTCCACTTCGGCGCCAAGGTCCTCGTCCTCGACGAGCCGACCGCCGCGCTGGGCGTCAAACAGTCCGGGGTCGTCCTGAAGTACGTGGCCGCCGCCCGTGACCAGGGCCTCGGCGTGGTCCTCATCACCCACAACCCCCACCACGCCTACCTCGTCGGCGACCGTTTCGTCCTCCTCAAGCGGGGCGTGATGGCCGGCAGCCACACCAAGGGCTCCGTGACGCTCGACGAGTTGACCCGGCAGATGGCCGGCGGCACCGAGCTGGAGGACCTCCGCCACGAGCTGGAACGGCCCTCCGCGCCGTAGCGCGACCCGCCCCGACCGGACGGCCGCTTCACACCGCACCTGGCAGAATCGGAGCCGATGAGTACCTACCGTGACCTCTCGCACCGGGGCTCCGCCCGCGGCACCGTGCTGCGGACCGTCGGGACCCGGGAGCGGCGCTCCCACCTGACCGCGCCCCGGGTGCCGACCGTCGGCATCGACATCGGCGGTACGAAGGTGATGGCCGGGGTGGTCGACGCCGACGGCAACATCCTGGAGAAGCTCCGCACGGAGACCCCGGACAAGTCGAAGAGCCCCAAGGTCGTCGAGGACACCATCGTCGAGCTGGTCCTCGACCTCTCCGACCGGCACGACGTGCACGCCGTCGGCATCGGCGCGGCGGGCTGGGTGGACGCCGAGCGCGCCACCGTGCTCTTCGCCCCGCACCTCGCCTGGCGGAACGAGCCGCTGCGCGACGCCCTCCAGGGCCGTCTCGCCGTCCCCGTCATGGTCGACAACGACGCCAACACCGCCGCCTGGGCCGAGTGGCGCTTCGGCGCCGGGCGCGGCGAGGACCACCTCGTCATGATCACCCTCGGCACCGGCATCGGCGGCGCGATCCTGGAGGGCGGCCAGGTCAAGCGCGGCCGGTACGGGGTCGCCGGCGAGTTCGGCCACATGCAGGTCGTGCCCGGCGGGCACCGCTGCCCCTGCGGCAACCGGGGCTGCTGGGAGCAGTACAGCTCGGGCAACGCGCTGGTCCGCGAGGCCCGCGAGCTGGCCGCCGCCGACTCCCCGGTGGCGTACAACATCATCGAGCGGGTCAAGGGGAACGTCCCGGAGATCACCGGACCGCTGATCACCGAGCTGGCCCGCGAGGGCGACGCCATGTGCGTCGAGCTGCTCCAGGACATCGGCCAGTGGCTCGGCGTCGGCATCGCCAACCTGGCCGCCGCGCTCGACCCCTCCTGCTTCGTCATCGGCGGCGGCGTCTCGGCCGCCGACGACCTGCTCATCGGCCCCGCGCGGGACTCCTTCCGCCGCCACCTCACCGGCCGCGGCTACCGTCCCGAGGCCCGCATCACCCGCGCCCAGCTCGGCCCCGAGGCGGGGATGGTCGGCGCCGCCGACCTCGCCCGGCTCGTCGCCCGCCGCTTCCGCCGCGCCAACCGGCGCCGGGTGGAGCGGTACGAACGGTACGAGCGCTACGCCCAGGCCCTGCGCAACGGGACCTCGGCCCGGGCCGCCCGTACTCCCGAGGACCCGCCTTCATGACCGTGCCCCACCAGTCCACCCCGCCCCGCACCCCGCAGGAGAGGCTTCCCGAGGACCGTCGGCACATGATCCGCCGCCGCTGGCTGACGGCGGTCATCATCGTGCTGCTCGTCGGCATCCCGGCCGGTTATCTGGTCATCTCCGCCGGGCAGAGCCGCGACAGCGGCCGGGACAAGGAGCGCGAGTCCTCGGCGGCCGGCCTCCAGGCGAACTGGCCCTCGCTGATGAAGCGCCGGGTGTTCGAGGTGCCGATCCCGGCCGGGGCCTGGGGCGTCGCCTACTACGAGACCAGCAACTGGAAGACGAGCCGGCTGTACGTGCAGTTCACGACGACCGCGACGGGTCTCGACGTCTTCCTCGCGGAGTCGGGCACGAGCCGGGCGGCCCTCACCCCGGGGCGGGTGACCGTCGGGGAGCGCGACGTCGAGATCGCCGGCTGGCGCTTCGTCGAGGGCATGCGGTGGTCGGGCACCACGGTGACCCGTGAGAAGCCGCGGCCGCACACGGACATCACGGTCGACCTCACGGACCCGGCGTTCCCCCGGGTGTACGCGGTCTCGACGACGAGTCCCTGAGGTCCGGTCCGGCCCGTCGTCCCGTCGGGCGCCGGGCCGCCGCCCGTGTCAGGCGTTCTTCTCCATGCCCGGACGCAGCCGGGCGAGCAGGGTGTAGAGGGTCGCGCTCTCGTCCGCGTCGAGGGTGTCGAGCGCGCCGCTGGTGGCCTGCATCTCCTCGCGGACGCGGCGGATGACGTCGCGGCCCTCGTCGGTCGCGACGACGTTCTTCACGCGGCGGTCGGCGGGGTCGGGCTCGCGGCGGACCAGGGCGCGGGCCTCCAGGCGGTCGATGATCCCGGTGACGTTGGACGCGTCGCAGACCAGCAGGGTCGCGAGCGCGCGCATCGGCAGCGGGCCGTTGAGCTGGGCGAGGACCTTCGCCTGGGTGGACGTCAGGCCGTGGTGGGCGGCGGCGGCCGCGAAATCGCGCCACTGGGCCGTGCCGATGGCGGCGAGCAGCTCCATGAGCTGGAGCTTGGTGGGGGTGGCGGGGGTGGTCGCGCTCATGGGGCCGAGCGTACTCAGAACACTTGACATTATCAATTGTTTACTTGACCACCTCAAGTATCTGGGCCTACCGTCGTCGAAGTACTTGATGACATCAAACATCGACGATCTGAAGCACTGAAAAGGCCTCTCCTGCCATGAGCCACACCCCCGCGCCGCCCTCCGCCGACCCACGGCGCGAGACGCTCATCGTCTTCGCCCTGAGCCTCGCCGCCATGGTCGTGTCGATGATGCAGACCCTGCCGGTCCCGATCCTCGGTCTCATCCGCGCCGACCTCGGCACCTCGGCCGCGAACGTGAGCTGGGTGACCACCGCGACCCTGCTCTCCGCCGCCGTCTTCACCCCGCTGCTCGGTCGCTTCGGCGACCAGCACGGCAAGAAGCCCACCCTCGTCGCCGTCCTCGGCGTCATGGTCGCCGGCTCCGTCGTCGCCGCCCTCGCGACCTCGCTGCCGCTGCTCGTCCTCGGCCGCGTCCTCCAGGGCGCCGCCACCGCGATCTTCCCGCTCGCCCTCTCCGTACTCCGCGAAGAGGTCCGCCCGCAGAAGCTGCCCGGCGCCATGTCCCTGGTCAGCGGCACCCTCGCCTTCGGCAGCGGACTCGCGCTCGTCGCGACCGGCCTGCTCACCTCGGGCTCCGACGCCGACTACCGCAGCGCCTTCTGGATGGCGACCGGCTTCGCCGCGCTCGCCCTGCTCGCCGTCGTCCTGCTCGTCCCCGCCACCCGCCACAAGACCGGCGGCCGCACCGACCTCCTCGGCGCGCTGACCCTCGGCCTCACCCTCCTGCTGCTCCTGCTGCCCATCTCGCAGGGCCACGAGTGGGGCTGGACCTCGGCCCGCACCCTCGGCAGCTTCGTGGGCGCGGCCGTCATGGCGGCGGTCTGGGTGTTCACCGAACTGAAGGTCCGCGAACCCCTCGTCGACATGAGGATGTTCGTCCACCGGCCCGTCCTGATGGCCAACCTGGCCGGCGTCCTCGTCGGCTTCGGCATGTTCGCGAACTTCCTGGGCGTCTCCTACCTGGTCCAGATGCCCGAGGCGCTCACCGGCTACGGCTTCGGGGCGTCCGTCCTGCGCGCCTCCGTCGAGTTCCTGCTGCCCGGCGCGATCGTCTCGCTGCTCGCCTCGCCCGTCGGCGGCCAGCTGGTCCGCCACCGCGGCCCGCGCACGGCCCTGGCCGTGGCCGCCGCCCTCGGCACGGTGGGCTTCGTCTGGCTCGCCCTGGGCCACGGGCAGACGGCTTCGGTGATCGGGGCCGGCGTGGTCGTCGGCGCCTCGGTCAGCTTCGGCTACGCGGCCATGCCGGCGGTCATCATGGCGAGCGTCCCGCACCACCAGAGCGGCATCGCCAACGGCATCAACTCCATCTCGCGCTCCACCGGCAGCGCGATCGGCAGTGCGGTGGTCACGACGATCCTGGCCTCGCAGACCGTCGCCCACCTCCCGGCCGGGGTCCCGCCGCTGCCGGCGGAGTCCGGCTTCACCCTCACGTTCTGGATCGGGGCGACGGCCTTCGCCCTGGTCGCGCTGGTGGCCTGGCTCGGCCTCCGCGCCCGCCCCGAGCCCCACGCGGCTCCGGAGGCCGCCCCGGCCGCCGCCGAGAAGGTGGCCGTCGGATAGCGGGTCGCCGTGCCGTCGTCGCGCGGCCCCAGGAGCGACGAAGCCCCGCCGGAGCGGTCCGGCGGGGCTTCCGCGTACCCGGTCCGGCGGCCGGGTGTGCGAGCGTGAGGCAACCGGTACGCGCCCAGGGGTTGTCAGTACAATTTCACATTACTATGGTACAGGCGCGTCATCCCGACACCCCTTCCCGGAGGCTGTACTTCGTGAGCACCACCCCGCACACGGTCCGCACCACCGACTACCACGCCGCCGGCGAGCCCTTCCGGATCGTCGACGAGGACCTGCCCCCGGTCCCCGGCGACACCGTCGCCGAACGCCGTGCCACCGCTCTCGGGCCCGGCGGCTCCGGCACCGACCCGCGCCCCGGCCCCCTCGACGACCTGCGCCGCCTCCTGTCCCGCGAGCCCCGCGGACACGCCGGAATGTACGGCGGATTCATCGTCCCGCCCGACGACGACGGCGCCCACTTCGGCGTCCTGTTCTGGCACAAGGACGGCTACTCCACCGCCTGCGGCCACGGCACCATGGCCCTCGGCGCCTGGGCCGTCGACACCGGCCGCGTCCCCGCCCCGCACGACGGCGACGTCCCCGTCCGGATCGACGTGCCCTCCGGCCGCGTCACCGCGACCGTGCACCGCGCCGACGGCCGCACCACCGGCGTCACCTTCCGCAACGTCCCGGCCCGCGTCCTCGCCCGCAAGGTCCCGGTGGCCACCACCCTCGGCACCGTCGACGTCGACATCGCCGACTCCGGCGCCTGCTACGTCTCCGTCCCCGCCCGCGCGCTCGGCCTCGGAGTCACCGTGCCGGAGCTGCCCGAACTCGTCCGCGCCGGACGTGAGATCCGCGCCGCGCTCCCCGCGTACGACGTGTACGGCGTCATCCTCCACGAGGAGCTGTCCGACACCCCCGAGGGGCCCGCCCAGCGCAACGTCACCGTCTTCGCCGACGGTCAGATCGACCGCTCGCCCTGCGGCTCCGGCACCTCCGCGCGGCTCGTCCTGCTCGGCGAGGACGGCCGCCTCGTCCCCGGCGAGACCCTGCGCCACGAATCCGTCGTCGGCACCGTCTTCACCGGCCGCCTCCTCGACGGCGGGATCACCGAGGTCACCGGCACCACCCACCGCACCGGAAGCCACGCCTTCCACCTCGACCCGCACGACGACCTGGGAGCGGGGTTCCTCCTGTGACCCGGCCGCTCTTCCTCGACGCCGCGACCATGGCCCGCCTGCTGGGCCCCGCCGCCGTCGCCGACGTCCTCGCCGACGTCCTGCGCGCCGGACTCGAACCCGACGCCCAGCCGCACCGCACCGCCGTGCCCGTCCCGGCCGGCGAACTCCTTCTGATGCCCGCCGCCTTCGGCTCCTTCGCCGGCGTCAAGATCGCCGGGGTCGCCCCCGGCAACGCCGCCCTCGGGCTGCCCCGCATCACCGGCTCCTACCTGCTGCTCGACGGCACCGACCTCCGGCCGCTCGCCCTCCTCGACGGGGCCGCCCTCACCGAGCTGCGCACCCCGGCCGTCTCCGCCCTCGCCGTCAGCCGGCTGACCCCGGCCGACCGGCCGCTGCGCCTCGTCGTCTTCGGCTCGGGCCCCCAGGCCTACGGCCACCTGGAGGCCGTCCTCGCCGTCCGCGAGATCGCCGAGGCCGTCGTCGTCGCGCGCAACGAGGCCGGCGGCCGCGCCCTCGCCGGATACGCCCGCACCCTCGGCGTCCTCGCCCGCACCGGCGCCCCCGACGAGGTCGCCAAGGCCGACCTCGTCGTCTGCTGCACCACGGCCCGCGCACCGCTCTTCGACGGCGCCCTGGTGCCGCCGGGCGCCACCGTCGTCGCCGTCGGCTCGCACGAGCCGGACGCCCGCGAGACCGACAGCACGCTCGTCGCCCGCTCCGAGGTCTACGTCGAGGGGCGGGCCGCCGCACTGCGCGAGGCGGGCGACCTGCTCGTCCCCCTCTTCGAGGGGGCCATCGGGGCCGACCACATCACGGGTGACCTCGCCGAACTGGTGACCGGCAGCCGGCCGCCCGCGGAGGACCGCCCCCGCTTCTTCAAGAGCGTGGGCATGGCCTGGGAGGACCTCGCCGTCGCCACCGCCCTCTACCGGGCCGCCGGCGAGGCCTGAGCACAGCCGAATGCCCCGGCCCCGCCCGAAGGCGGGACCGGGGCATTCCGCATGGGGTCAGGCGGCCTCGGGGAAGTGGCAGGCGACCTCCCGCGCCTCACCCGGCGCGGCGATCCGCAGCAGCGGAGCCTCCGTACGGCAGATCGCCTGCGCCTTCGGACAGCGCGGGTGGAAGGTGCAGCCCGGCGGGGGAGCGGCCGGGCTCGGCGGGTCGCCGAGCAGGGTGATCCGCTCGCGCGCCCGCTCGGCCGCCGGGTCCGGCAGCGGTACGGCGGACAGCAGCGCCCGGGTGTAGGGGTGCGCGGGGGCCGCGTACACCCGTTCCTTGTCGCCGATCTCCACGATCCGGCCGAGGTACATCACGGCCACCCGGTCGCAGACCCGCTTCACCACGGACAGGTCGTGGGCGATGAAGAGGTAGGCGAGGCCCAGTTCGCGCTGGAGCCGCTCCATCAGGTTGACGATCTGCGCCTGGACGGAGACGTCGAGGGCGGAGACCGGTTCGTCGGCCACCACCAGGCGGGGGCCGGTGGCCAGCGCGCGGGCGATGCCGATGCGCTGGGCCTGGCCGCCGGAGAACTCGTGCGGGTAGCGGTCGATGTGCTCGGGGATGAGACCGACCAGCTCCATCAGCTCCACGGCCCGCTCGCGCGCCCCGGCCGCCGAACTCCCCTGCACGAGCAGCGGGTCGGAGATGATCCGGGCCACCGTCTGCCGGGGGTTGAGGGAGGAGTGCGGGTCCTGGAAGACCATCTGGAGGTCGCGCCGGAGCGGTTTGAGCTCCCGCTGCGACAGATGGCTGATGTCGCGCCCGTCGTACGAGACGGAGCCGGCGGTCGGTTCCAGGAGCCGTACGATCGTGCGGCCCGTGGTCGACTTGCCGCAGCCGGACTCGCCGACGAGGCCCAGGGTCTCGCCCGCCGCCACGTCGAAGCCGACGCCGTCGACGGCCCGGACCGGGGCCGAGCCCCGGCGGCGCCCCGGGAACGTCATGGTGAGGTCCCGGACCCGGAGCAGGGGCGGTGGGGTCGTGGTCATGAGGCGACGCCTTCGTACGCGGGGAAGTGGCAGGCGGCCGGGTGGCCGTCCGGGCCGCCGAGGGCCGGGCGTTCGCCCGTGCAGCGCGCCCGCTCCTCCTCGGAACCGGCGGCGGCCCGGGAGCAGCGGGGTGCGAACGCGCAGCCCGGTGCCGGTGCGAGCAGCGACGGCGGGCTGCCCGGGATCGCCCTCAGCGGGGCGTCGTCGGGGTCGTCGAGGCGGGGCAGCGAGTCGAGCAGGCCGCGGGTGTAGGGGTGGGCCGGGGACGCGAACAGGGCATCCACCGGGGCGTGTTCGGCGGCCCGCCCGCCGTACATGACGAGCACGTCGTGGGCCACCCGGGCGACCACCCCGAGATCGTGGGTGATCATGACGACGGAGAGCCCCCGGTCCTGCTGGAGCCGGGCGATCAGATCCAGGATCTGGGCCTGGACGGTGACGTCGAGCGCGGTGGTGGGTTCGTCGGCGATGAGGAGGTCGGGTTCGCAGACGAGCGCCATCGCGATCATCACGCGCTGCCGCATGCCGCCGGAGAACTGGTGGGGGTACTCGCCGGCCCGGCGACGGGGTTCGGGGATGCCGACCTCGGCGAGCGCCTCCACGGCCCGCTCGCGGGCGGCGGACCGCCGGGAGCCGAAGTGGACCCGGTGGTGCTCGGCGACCTGCTCGCCGACGGTGTAGTAGGGGTGGAGGCTGGACAGCGGGTCCTGGAAGATCATGGCCATCCGCCGGCCGCGGAGCCCGTTCAGCTCGCGGTCGGAGAGGCCGATCAGTTCCCGGCCGCCGAGGGTGACGGAGCCGGTGACCTCGGCGCCCGTGTGCAGCCCCATGACGGCCAGCGAGGTCACCGACTTCCCGGAGCCGGACTCGCCGACGATGCCGAGGGTGCGGCCGGGCAGCACGTCGAAGGCGAGGGAGTCGACGGCCCGGACGGGGCCGCGCTTCGTCGGGAAGGTGACCGTGAGGTCCCGTACCGACAGGAGGGAGGCGGAGTCGGCCATCAGTACCTCACTCGCGGGTCGACGACGGCGTACAGCAGGTCGACGGCCAGGTTGGCGACGACGATGAAGGTGGCGGCGAGCAGGGTCACGCCGAGGACGACCGGCTGGTCGCCGGTGGAGAGGGCGCCGTAGAAGAGGCGTCCGACTCCGGGCAGTCCGAAGATGGACTCGGTGATCACCGCACCCGCGAGCAGCCCGCCCAGGTCCATCCCGAAGATGGTCAGGATCGGGGTCATGCCGGCCCGCAGGCCGTGCTTGACGACGACGGTGCGGCGCGGGAGGCCCTTGGCGCGGGCGGTCCGGATGTACGGCTCCGCCATGCTCTCGATCATCGAACTCCGGCTCTGCCGCGCGTACATGGCGGCGTACAGCAGGGCCAGCGCCAGCCAGGGGAGCAGCAGGTTGGAGGCCCAGGAGAACGGGTCGGACCCGAAGGGCACGTACTGCGGGTAGGGCAGCAGGCCGGTGACCCGGATCAGCCCGTAGATCAGCATCACCGAGGTGAAGTAGACGGGCAGCGAGGCGGCGGCGACCGCGCCGACCATCAGGACCCGGTCGGTGACGGTGTCCTTGCGGAGCGCGGCGGTGACGCCGGCGCCGAGGCCGAGCACCAGCCAGATCGCGGCGGCGCCCACGGCCAGCGAGGCGGAGACGGGCAGCCGGTCGACGAGGAGGTCCCACACGCCCTGGCTGTTCTCGTAGGAGTAGCCGAGGCAGGGGAAGTCGCACTCCAGGGCGTACTGGCCGGTGCCCAGGGTGCGGCCGGTGAAGATGCCGGTGACGAAGTCGGCGAACTGCCGCCAGAGCGGGGCGTCCAGGCCCATGTTGGCGCGGATGGCCTCCAGGCGGTCGGCGCTGCACGACTTGCCGCAGGCGGCGGCCGCGGGGTCGGAGGGGAGGACGTAGAAGATGGCGAAGGTGACGGCGGCGATGGCGAGCAGCACGCCGAGCACGCCGAGGAGCCGGCGGCCGAGGTAGAGGATCACGCGCCGCCTCCCCTCGGGTCGAGGACGTCGCGCAGCGTGTCCCCGAGGAGGGTGAACGCGAGCACGGTGAGGAACAGGCAGAGACTCGGGACGGCGAAGTACATGGGGTCCGTGTCGTAGTAGGCGACGCTCTCGGCGATCATCTGGCCCCAGGAGGGGGTCGGCGGACGGACGCCGACGCCGAGGTAGCTGAGGGCGGCCTCGGTGGCGATCATGCCGGGGACCATCAGCGTGGTGTAGGCGATGACGGGTCCCGCGACGCCAGGGAGGATGTCGCGGACGAGGATGCGCCAGGGGCCGGAGCCGCCGACGCGGGCGGCGTCGACGTACTCGCGGTGTTTGAGCGACAGGGTCTGGCCGCGGACGACCCGGGCGATGCCGGGCCAGCCGAAGAGGCCGATGACGGCGGTCATGAGGACGATCCGGTTGACGTCCCGGGCCACCGACATCATCGCGATCATGAAGATGAGGGAGGGGAAGGACATGGTGAGGTCCATCAGCCGGGAGAGCACGGTGTCGGTGCGGCCGCCGAAGTAGCCGGCGGCGATGCCGGCCGCCGTCCCCGCGACGACGACGATCGCCGTCGCGGAGAAGGCGATGAGCAGCGACACCTGGGCGCCGTGCACGACCCGGGCGAACAGGTCGCGGCCGGTGATGGGTTCGACGCCGAGCCAGTGGTCGGCGGAGACGCCGCCGAGCGGACCGATGGGCAGGCCGCCCAGGTACGGGTCGACGGCGCTCTTGTCGAACTCGTCCGGGCCCCAGCCGCCCAGCGCGCTGAGCAGCGGGGCGGCCACGGTGAGGAGCGCGAAGAACGCGACCACGCCGAGGGAGATCCGGGCGGAGGGACGGCGGCGCAGTTCGGCACGGACGAGCTGCCAGGGGCCGCCGGCCGCGCGGGTGGCGGGCGGGTTGGCGCTCTTGCGGAACCGGCCGGACCTGCCCGGTTTGCTCGGCTCGGTGGGTCCGGTGGAGGTGCGGGGTTCGTCGGGCTGGGTGGTGCCCGTGGTGTCGATGGTCATCGGGTGGTGCCCGTCGTGTCGGTGGTCATCGGGCCGGTTCTCAGTTCGAGCTCTTCGACGGGTCCTTGAGGCCGACGGTCGCGTAGTCGATCTGCCCGCTCCAGGAGATGTGGCCGTAGGCGCCGGCGATGTTGGTACCGACGAGGAGGGAGCGGCGCTTCATGGCTCCGGGGGCGACCGGGGCCTTGGCGAGGATCTGTCCGTCGAGCTCCTGCCACGCCTTGTTGGCCCGGTCGCCGTCGGTCATGGCGGCGATCTCGTCCATCCGCTTCATGACGGCGTCGTCCTTGAAGAGGGAGTGGTTGCCGGCGTTGCCCTTCTCCTTGATGTAGCGGCCGTCGAAGACGAAGGGGAGGAAGGTGGTGCCGGAGGGGAAGTCGGGGCACCAGCCGGTGTAGACGAGGTCCGTGCGGTTCTTGGTGTCGCCGATGGTGTCGTAGAAGGCGGACGGGTCGACGGTCTCGATGGTCACCTTGATGCCGGCCCGGCCCAGGGACTGCTGGATGGCCTCACCGATCGCCTTGTCGTTGATGGAGACGGTGAGGCTGGTGGAGAAGCCGCCGGCCTTTCCGGCCTCCTTGAGCAGCTGCTTGGCCTTCTCGGGGTCGCCGGAGAGCGGGATCTTCAGGGTGTCGGGCTGCTTTCCGCCGGTGAAGAGGGAGCCGGGCATGGCGGCGCTGGAGGCGTCGGTGACGGCCGGGCCGCCGGTGGCGGTGACGATCGCCTCCCGGTCGAGGGCCCACTGCACGGCCTGGCGGACCTTCACGTTGTCGAAGGGGGCGCGGCCGGTGTGCATCTGGACCATCTCGGTACAGCTGCTGGACTCGGCGAGCAGCCGGGCCTTGACATCGGCCTTGGTGAGCACCTTGGAGATGGATTCGGGGCGGAGCTGGGCCCAGGGGACGGCGGAGGCGTCGGAGCCGGAGGAGGCGATGAGCCGGTCGTCGATCTGGTTGCCCTTGAGGCCCATGGTGACGACGATCCGGTCCGGGTACGCCTTGCGGACGGAGTCGCTCTTCGGGTCCCAGTGGGTGTTGCGGACCAGGACGATCTGCTTGTCACGGGCGTACGTGTCGATCTTGTACGGTCCCGAGGAGAACGGGCGGTTGTCGTACTGGGGGCCCTTGTCCTGCTTCGGCGGCACGGGGGCGAAGGTCGGCAGGGTGGCGGCGAAGGGGAACTCGGCGAAGGCCGTGTGGAGTTCGAAGACGATCGTGCGGGCGTCGGGTGTCTTCACGGAGTCGAGGTGCTTGCCCTGGGCAGGCCCCTGGTACCCCTTGGCGCCGGCGAGGTAGCGGGCCGCGTAGTCGGGGCCGCCGGGCAGGTCGGGGGAGAAGGACCGCTCCACGTTGTACTTGATGTCCTGCGCGGTGATCGGGGTGCCGTCCTCGTACTTCAGGCCCGGCTTGAGGCGGAAGGTCCAGGTCTTGGCGCCGTTGGACGGGGTGCCGAGGTTCTCGGCGAGGTCGGGGACCAGTTCGCTGCCGCCGGCGCCGGGTGCCGCCTTGTAGGTGACCAGGGTGCGGTAGAGCAGCCGGGTGCCGAAGTCCATGTCGGGCATCACCCAGTTGCGGGCCGGGTCGAGGTGGGTGAAGTCCTGGTTGGAGAGGACGCTGAGCGTGCCGCCCTTCTGCGGGGTGCCGCCGAGGACCGTTCCCACGGTGGTGGTCGCGGGGTTCTTGCCGGTCCGGGCGCCGCCGGACTTCTCTCCGCCGGAGCAGCCGGTCACGGCCAGGGTCAGGGTCGTCACCAAGGCGGTGGCCAGGACGTACGTGCGCTTGTTCATGGGTGGTCACTCCGTGGAACAGTCGGACAGCCGCAGGCAGCTGGAATGTGACCGGTAACATAGTAATGTGAAATTGCACTGACAAGGTATCGGGAGGGCCGTTACCCATCCGTGTCCGGAGGGTGTCGCGGCGATGTCGCCGCATCGGCGATGCTCCCGGTCGGGGGTCTTGGCAGGGCCAGTGCAATGTGAAATATTACTGCGGTGCCCACGAGACAAACCTCGGACGTCATCGTCATCGGCGCCGGCGTCGTCGGCGCGGCGTGCGCCCACTACGCGGCCCTCGCCGGCCTCTCCGTCACCGTCGTCGACCGCGGCTCCGTCGCGGGCGGCACGACCGGAGCGGGCGAGGGCAACCTCCTGGTCTCCGACAAGGAGCCGGGCCCCGAACTCGAACTCGCCCTCCTCTCCACCACGCTGTGGACCGAACTCGCCGAGCGGCTCCCGCCGACCGTCGAGTACGAGGCCAAGGGCGGCCTCGTCGTCGCCTCCGGCGAGACGGGACTGAGCGCCCTGCGTGAGTTCGCGGCCCACCAGGAGAAGTCGGGCGTCATCGCGCACGAGGTGCCGGGTGACCGGCTCCACGACCTGGAGCCCCACCTCGCACCGGGCCTCACCGGCGGATTCCACTATCCACAGGACTCCCAGGTGATGCCCGCCCATGCTGCCGCGCGGCTGCTCAGCACCGCCGGCGACCGGGTCCGCCTCGCGCTGGGGGAGGAGGTCACCGGCCTCCTCACCGGCGCGGGCGGAGCGGTCCGCGGAGTGCGGACCGCGACCCGCGAACTCCACGCGCCCCACGTGGTGAACGCCGCCGGGACCTGGGGCGGCGCCGTCGCCGAACTCGCCGGTGTCGACCTGCCCGTACTGCCCCGCAGGGGCTTCGTCCTCGTCACCGAACCGCTGCCGCGCGTCGTCCGCCACAAGGTGTACGCCGCCGACTACGTGGCCGACGTGGCCAGCGGCTCCGCCGCCCTCCAGACCTCCGCGGTCGTCGAGGGCACCCCGGCGGGACCCGTCCTCATCGGCGCCAGCCGGGAGCGCGTCGGATTCGACCGGAGCCTGTCCACCGAGGTGCTGCGCCGCCTCGCCGCCGGTGCCACCTCGCTGTTCCCCGTCCTCGGCACCGTACGGGCCATCCGGACCTACCTCGGCTTCCGCCCCTACCTGCCCGACCACCTGCCCGCCATCGGACCCGACCCCCGGGTCCCCGGGCTGCTGCACGCCTGCGGACACGAGGGCGCGGGCATCGGGCTCGCGCCGGTGACCGGGCAGATCGTCGCCGCCTGCCTGACCGGCGCCGAACCTCCCCTCGACATCCGCCCGTTCCGACCCGAGCGCTTCGCCACCGCCTGAGGCGCGCCCCACCGTCACGAGAGGAGGGCCCGTGGCCCGCACCCCCACCGACCTGGTCGGTGCACAGCCCGACCCGCCGTTCGAGATCACCTTCGACGGCAGGCGGGTCACCGCCCTGCCCGGCCAGACCGTCGCCGCCGCCCTGTGGGGCGCGGGCATCCTGGCCTGGCGCACCACCAGGGACGGCGGCCGGCCGCGCGGCGCCTTCTGCGGCATCGGCCAGTGCTACGACTGCCTCGCCACCGTCAACGGCGAGCCCAACCGGCGCGCCTGTCTGGTCCCCGCCCGCCCCGGCGACGCGATCACCACCCAGGAAGGACACGGCCATGACCGCCTCGGCGTCTGAGCCGAAGGACCCGGCGGCGACCGGACCCGTGGACCCGGCCGCGCCCGGTGCGGGCCCGCGCCCCGACGGGCCGTACGACCTCGTCGTGGTCGGCGCGGGCTCCGCCGGGCTCGCCGGAGCGGTCACCGCCGCCGAACTCGGCCTCTCCGTCGCCCTCCTGGACTCCTCGACCCAGCCCGGCGGGCAGTTCTACCGGCACCCGGCGCCCGCCCTCGGCGCCGTACGCCCCGAAGCGCTGCACCACGACTGGTCCGCCTTCGCCGGCCTGCGCCGACGCCTGGCGGAGAGCGACGTCGACCATCTGACCGGCCACCACGTGTGGACGGTGGTGAAGGAGGCCGACGGGAGCTGGGCCGCGCACGCGGTCACCGGCGCCGACGGTACGGCGGAGGCACCCGTCCGGGTCCGCGCCCGCGCGCTGCTGCTCGCCACCGGCGCGTACGAGCGCCAGCTGCCCTTCCCCGGCTGGACCCTGCCCGGAGTGGTGGGCGCCGGGGGAGCGCAGGCCATGCTCAAGTCCGGGCTCGTGCTGCCCGGCCGCCGGGTGGTCGTGGCCGGCAGCGGACCGCTGCTGCTCGCCGTCGCCTCCTCGCTCGCCTCGGCGGGCGCGCGGGTGCCGGCGGTCGTCGAGGCGGCCGGATACCTGCGGTACGCCCGTACTCCCCGTGCCCTCCTCACCAACCCGCGCAAGGCCGTCGAGGCCCTCGTGCACGGCGCCGCACTGGCCCGGCACCGGGTGCCCGTACGGCTGCGCAGCGCGGTGACCGAGGTGCACGGCACCGACCGGGTGGAGGCCGTCACGGTCTCCCGCCTGGACCGCGACTGGCGGCCCGTACCGGGGGCGGGCCGCCGGATCGCGTGCGACGCGCTCGCCGTCGGACACGGCCTCGTGCCCCAGATCGAGCTGGCCACGGCGGTCGGCTGCGCCGCCCGCGCGCTGCCGGACGGAACGCTGGGCCTGGTCCTGGACGACCTCCAGGAGAGCTCGGTCCCGGGGCTGTGGGCCGCGGGCGAGACCGGCGGCGTGGGAGGCGCCGAACTCGCCCGTACCGAAGGCGAGCTGGCCGGGAGGGCGATCGCCGCCCGGCTGCTCGGCCGCCGCGCCGGTGCGCGGCCGGCGGCCGGGGCGGTCGCGGGACTCCGGCGCCGCCGGGACCGGATGCGGGCCTTCGCCGACGTGATGTCCGCCGCGCACGCCCCCGGCCCCGGCTGGCCCGGCTGGCTGGCCGACGACACGGACGTGTGCCGCTGCGAGGAGGTCCCCGCGGGCCGCATCCGCGAGGCGGTCGACGAGCTGGGGGCGCGCGACGCCCGCACCGTCAAACTCCTCACCCGGGCCGGCATGGGGTGGTGTCAGGGCCGGATGTGCGCAACGGCCGTGGCCTGCCTCGCGGCCCGTGGCGGCACCCCCGAACCGCCCGCCGAGCGGCGCCCGTTCGCCGTGCCCGTACCGCTGGCGACGCTCGCCGCGCTGGACGGGACGGCGGACGGAAATGCCGAACCCTCCCGGTAGCGGTTCGGGCGACGCTGCCGGCGGCGGCCGGGACGCCGCCGCCGGCAGCGGCATGGAAAGCCCTTCCGAAGAACCCCGAAAGTCGGTGGAGACCCCTTGCGGGCTCCCCCTTCCCTGTTAGTAAAATGTCACACATTACAGAAAGGTCGTCGAGATGAACGCCACCACCTGGTCCACCGACCGTCCCTGGCGCGGAATCATGGTCGCCACCACCTTGCCCTTCAAGGAAGACCTCTCCGTCGACTACGACGCCTACGCCGAGCACGTGGCCTGGCTGATCGCCAACGGCTGCGACGGCGTCGTCCCCAACGGCTCCCTCGGCGAGTACCAGACCCTCACCGCCGAGGAGCGCGCCCAGGTCGTCCGTACCGCCGTCGCCGCCGCGGGCGACGGAGCGCGGGTCATGCCCGGCGTCGCCGCCTACGGCAGCGCCGAGTCCCGCCGCTGGGCCGAGCAGGCCGCCGAGGCGGGTTGCGGCTCGGTCCTGCTCCTGCCGCCCAACGCGTACCGCGCCGACGAGCGCTCCGTCGTCGCCCACTACGCCGACGTCGCCGGGGTCGGCATCCCCGTCGTCGCGTACAACAACCCGATCGACACCAAGGTCGACCTCGTCCCGAGCCTGCTCGCGAAGCTGCACGGCGACGGCAGCATCGTCGCCGTCAAGGAGTTCAGCGGCGACGTCCGCAGGGCGTACGAGATCGGCGAACTCGCCCCCGAGCTCGACCTGCTGATCGGCGCCGACGACGTCCTCCTGGAACTGGCCCTAGCCGGTGCCGTCGGCTGGATCGCCGGCTACCCCAACGCCTTCCCGGCCAGCTGCGCCGAGCTGTACCGCGCCGCCGTCTCGGGCGACATGACCACCGCCCGGTCGCTCTACTCCTCCCTGCACTCCCTGCTCCGCTGGGACTCCAAGGTCGAGTTCGTCCAGTCCATCAAGCTCTCCATGGACATCGCCGGCCGCAAGGGCGGAGCCACCCGCCCGCCGCGCCTCCCGCTCGTCGGCGCGACCGAGGCCGCCGTGCGCACCGCCACCGAGAAGGCCGTCGCCGACGGCCACCACTGACGGGACCCCCGCCGGTCGCCGGGGCACCCCGGCCACCGGCCGCCCCGGCCGCACCGGGCGCCGCCCCGACCGTTCCGACCGCCCACCGAAAGGAACTCCGTGCGTACGCGTCATGTCTTCCACGCCGTCGACTCCCACACCGAGGGCATGCCCACCCGGGTGATCACCGGAGGCGTCGGTGTCATCCCCGGCGCCACCATGGCCGAGCGCAGGCTCCACTTCATCGAGCACCTGGACCACCTCAGGACGCTCCTGATGTTCGAGCCGCGCGGCCACGCGGCGATGAGCGGCGCGATCCTCCAGCCGCCCACCCGCCCCGACGCCGACTACGGAGTCCTCTACATCGAGGTGTCGGGCCTCCTGCCGATGTGCGGCCACGGCACCATCGGCGTCGCGACCGTCCTCGTCGAGACCGGCATGGTCCCGGTGTCCGAACCCGTCACCACCGTGCGGCTCGACACCCCGGCGGGCCTCGTCTCCGTGGACGTCCAGGTGGAGGACGGCGCCGCGAAGTCCGCCACCTTCACCAACGTGCCCGCCTTCAGCGTCGGCCTGGACCGCGCCGTGGACGTCGCCGGCTTCGGCAAGGTCACCTACGACCTCGCCTTCGGCGGCAACTTCTACGCCTTCGTCTCCCTCGACGACCTCGGGCTGCCCTTCGAGCGCGACCGCAAGGACGACCTCCTCGCCGCCGGGCTGGCGATCATGGACGCCATCAACGCCTCCCCGGACCGGCCCGTGCACCCCACCCAGCCCGAGATCGCCGGGCTCAAGCACGTCTACCTCACCGCCCCCGGCTCCGACGCCACGCACTCGCGGCACGCGATGGCCATCCACCCCGGCTGGTTCGACCGCTCCCCGTGCGGCACCGGGACCAGCGCCAGGATGGCGCAGCTGCACGCCAGGGGCGAACTCCCGCTGGACCGCGACTTCGTCAACGAGTCCTTCATCGGCACCCGGTTCACCGGCCGGATCACCGCAGGGCCGGACGTCGGCGGCTTCCCCGCCGTCGTCCCGACCGTCACCGGCCGCGCCTGGATCACCGGCACCGCGCAGTACTTCCTCGACCCGGACGACCCCTTCCCCGGAGGCTTCCTCCTGTGATCACCGACGTTTCCACCCTCGTCTCCCGCAACCCCGCGGACCCGGACGACGTGCTCCTCCGCCTCACGACCCCGGGCGCCTTCGCCGCCGCGGACGCCGTCGAGCGGGCCCGCACGGCCCAGCCCGGCTGGCTCCGCGGCGGTGCCGCCGCGCGCTCGACCGCCCTCGGCGCGGTCGGCGCCGCCCTGGAGGCCGCGGCCGACGAACTGGCCGACCTCGCCGTGCGCGAGGTCGGCAAGCCCCTCAGCGAGGCCAGGGCCGAGATCGCCCGCGCCGCCGCGATCTGGCGCTACTACGCCCAGGCACCGTACGAGCCCACCGGCGCCGTCCACGAGACGGCGGCGGGGCCCGGACTGCTCCTGAACCGGCGCCGCCCGTACGGCGTGGCGGGGCTCGTCACGCCCTGGAACTTCCCCTTCGCCATCCCCAGCTGGAAGGCCGCCCCGGCGCTCGCGGTCGGCAACGCGGTCGTCCTCAAGCCGGCGCCCGAGGCCACCGCGTGCGCCCTGCGGCTCGCGGAGATCATCGAGCAGGCGCTGCCGGAGAAGGTGTTCACCGTCCTGCCGGGCGGTCCCACCGAGGGCAACGCCCTCGTCTCGGCCGCCGACGTCGTCTCCTTCACCGGCTCCACGCCCGTCGGCCGGGCCGTCGCCCGCGCGGCGACCGCGCGGGGCATCCCGGTCCAGGCCGAGATGGGCGGCCTGAACGCGGCGATCGTCCTGCCCGACGCGGACATCGGCCAGGCGGCCGCCCACATCGCCGCGGCCGTCGCGGGCTTCGCCGGCCAGAAGTGCACCGCCACCAGCCGGGTCGTCGCCGTCGGAGCCGCCCTGGAGCCGCTGCGCGAGGCCCTCTCCGAGGCCTTCCGCGCGGTCCGGGTCGGCGACCCCGCGGATCCGGCCACGGTGTGCGGGCCGCTCGTCCACGAGAGCGCGCGCGACCGCGTCGCCGAGGCCTGGGAGGGGCTCTCCGCGCTCGCCGGCGCCACCGTGCCGGGCCGGGCCGGCTGGTTCGCGGACCCCACCCTGGTGGAGAGGGTCCCGCCGGGTCACCAGCTGCTCAACGAGGAGGTGTTCGGGCCCGTCGCGGCCCTGCTGCCCGCCGACGACCTCGCCCACGCGGTACGGATCACCAACTCCGTCCCGTACGGCCTCGTCACCTCGGTCCACACCTCCGACCTCAACGCGGCCCTGTACGGACTGGACCTCGTCGACACCGGCATGATCCGGATCAACGCCCCGTCCACCGGCGTCGACTTCCACCTGCCGTTCGGCGGGTCCAAGCAGTCCGGTCACGGCCCGCGCGAGCAGGGCAGGGCGGCCCTGGAGTTCTACACCTCGTCGCGTACGTACACGCTGACCCCCGCGGGCTCGGCGGCGTGACATCGTACGGTGGTGACGCCGGCCGAACCGAAGGGACCACCACCGTCATGGGGCACCTGACCCACCGCGACCTGAACGCCTCCCGAGAGCGGCTGCGCGACCAGGTCGCCCACGCCCTGCGGGCCGCCCTGATCTCCGGGGAACTGCGGCCCGGCGTGGTGTACTCGGCGCCCACCCTGGCCGAGGACTTCGGGATCTCCGCGACCCCCGTCCGCGAGGCGATGCTCGACCTGGCCCGGGAGGGCCTGGTCGAGCCCGTCCGCAACAAGGGCTTCCGGGTCACCGAGGTCGACGGCCGCGACCTCGACCAGTTCACCGAGATCCGCGCGCTCGTCGAGATCCCGACGGTCGTCCGCGTCACCCGGTCCGCCGCCCGCGAGGACCTGGAGGCGCTGCGGCCGGTGGCCGAGGAGATCGTGCGCGCCGCCCGCGAGCACGACCTCATCGGCTATCTGGAGGCCGACCGGCTCTTCCACCTCACCCTCCTCGGCCTGGCGGGCAACGAACGCCTGGTCGAGACCGTCGGCGACCTGCGCAAGCGCTCGCGGCTCTACGGGCTCACCGCCCTCGACGAGAGCGGCAACCTCATCCCCTCGGCCGAGGAGCACATCGAGCTCCTCGACCTCATGCTGGCCGGCGACGCCGAGGGCGCGGAGGCCTGCATGACCCGTCACCTGGGCCATGTCCGCTCGCTGTGGGCGAAGGACGACGGCCCGGCCGGCGCGTAGCGCGGCCCCCCGGGATCCGTCTTCCGGGCCCGGGCGGGTCAGGTCTTCGTCGTCGGCTGCGCCTTGGCGAGGGTGCAGACCCCGTCCACGCACCGACGCTCCAGACGGCCGCGGGAGATCGTCTGCGCCAGGCCGACCATCCAGCAGGTCGGGCAGCCCCGGAAGGCGATCAGCGCCAGTGGCGCCGCCAGCAGGGTCGCCGGGCCGGCGACGGGCACCATGGCGATCGAGCCGATGATCAGCCCGAATCCGATGGCACCCCGCGCCAGATGGCGCGGGACGGACTTGCTGGCGAAATCGGGCCCCGCGGGCTTCGCGGCGACGGGGTTCTCGATCAGCACGCCGGGTGCGGTCTTCACGGTGTTCACGGTTGCGTTTCTCCTCGGACTGTTGATCCGGTCGCTGGATCCGATGCCCGGCCGGGTGCCCGGTCGGCCGTCTCCAGCGAGTGGCGCAGTGCGGCCCGCGCCCTGTGCAGCCGCGACTTCATCGCGGCGGTGCTCAGACCGAGCGCACGGGCGACGGTCCTGCCGGGCAGGCCCTGTACGTCCCGCATGACCAGGACCTGCCGCTGCTCACGGGGAAGGGCGCCGACCGCGGCCGCGATCCGCTCCGCCTCCAGCCGGTGCAGCACCGCCTCCTCGGCGGACGGCTCGGCGCTCCCCTCCGGTTCGGCCGACGCCTCCTCGCCCCGCGACACGAGCACCCGCACCTGCCTGAGGCATTCGTTCCGCACGATGCGGAACATCCACGAGGCGAGCGCGCCGGTGGCCCGGAGGGTCCCGATCTTCCGGTAGAGGATGATCAGCGCCTCCTGAGCCGCGTCCTCCGCGTCCTGCGGCGAGGCGCACAGGGACAGGGCGAACTTGCGCACGTGCGGCTGCGACTCCATGACGACGGCGGTGAGCGAGCCGACGTCGCCGTCCTGAGCGGCCTTGATGATCCGCTCGTCGGGCCAGGGAAAGCGTGGGTTCATGGGTTACTCATATCCGGAGGGCGTCCCGTGTGCGGCCGGCGGTCAGCCGCGGCTCCTGAAGCGGCGCGCCAGGTGCCAGCTGCACGCGCCCACGAGCAGGACTGCGATGACGACGATGGCGGTGACCATGGGTGTTTCCTCCCGGTTCGGCCGGCCCGTTCGGCCGGTACAGGGATAGGAGACGGGGAGGTCCCGAAAGGATTCGCCCCCACCGGAATTTTCTTTCGCGACCAGTGCGCGACCCCTCTCCTGCGACCCCGGCACCCGGCCCCGCGCGGGGCGGGCCCGCACCCGCGTCCCGGCCGGCGCACCGGATGTGCGAGCGTGAGCGGGTGAACGAGAAGAACACGGAAACCCTGCAGTACGGCTCTGACGGGCCGGAAGACGCCCCGGTCCTGGTCCTGGGACCCTCTCTCGGCACCACGCGCCACATGTGGGACCGGCAGATACCCGAACTCACCAAGGACTGGCGGGTCGTCCGGTTCGACCTCCCCGGGCACGGCGGCGCCCCCGCCGAGCCCTTCACCTCCGTCGCCGAGCTCGGCGACCGGCTCCTCGCCACCCTCGACACGCTCGGCGTCCAGCGCTTCGGGTACGCGGGCTGCTCCCTCGGCGGGGCCGTCGGCCTCGACCTCGCCCTGCGCGCACCGCACCGGGTCGCCTCCCTCGCCCTGGTCGCGACCTCGCCCCGGTTCGGCAGCGCCGACGAGTTCCGCCAGCGCGGCGTCGTCGTCCGGGCCAACGGCCTGGAGCCGATGGCCCGCACCGCCCCCGAGCAGTGGTTCACCCCCGTGTTCGCCGGTGCGCAGCCCGCCATCGTGGACTGGGCGGTGCAGATGGTCCGGACGACCGACCCCGCCTGCTACGTCGCCGCCTGCGAGGCCCTCGCCGTCTTCGACGTCCGTGAGGCCCTGGACCGGATCGGCGTCCCCGTACTGGTCCTCGTCGGCTCGGAGGACCAGGTCACCGGGCCCGCCGAGGCCCGTACCCTCGTCGCCGGCATCGCCGACGCCCGGCTCGCCGTCGTGCCCGGCGCCTCGCACCTCGCCCCCGTCGAGCAGCCCGCCGCCGTGACCGACCTGCTCCTGGAGCACTTCGCGGGCACCGCGCCGGACACCAGCGGCGTCCTCACCGTGCCGCCGCTGCCGGCCGCACCCGTGCCCGCGCCCGTCCCGGCCGCCGAGCCCGCCGAGGGAGGCCGGCCCGACCCGTACGACCAGGGGATCGCGCTGCGTCGCGAGGTCCTCGGCGACGCCCATGTGGACCAGGCGCTGGCCGGGGACCCCGACGGAACCTTCCAGGACCTCGTCACCCGGTACGCCTGGGGCGAGGTCTGGAACCGGGAGGGCCTCGACCGGCGCACCCGCAGCGTCGTCACCCTCACCGCGCTCATCGCCGGCGGCCATCGGGAGGCCCTCGCCGACCACACCCGCGCCGGCCTCCGCAACGGCCTCTCGGCCGCGGAACTGCGCGAGATCGTGGTCCACGCGGGCGTGTACTGCGGGTTCCCCGCCGCCGAGACCGCGCTCGGCGTGGTCGCCCGCGTCGTCGAGGAGGAGACCAGGCCCCCGGCGTAACCTGGCCGTGTGAAGCTGACGAAGAAGTCCCACGCCTGCGTGCGGCTGGAGAAGGACGGGCGGACGCTCGTCCTCGACCCCGGCGTGTTCACCGAGGAGGACGCGGTCCTCGGGGCCGACGTCCTGCTCGTCACGCACGAGCACCCCGACCACTTCGACGAGGGCCGGCTGCGCGCGGCCCTCGAAGCGAACGGGGCCGCCGAGGTCTGGACGCTGCACAGCGTCGCCGAACAGCTCTCGGCGGCCTTCCCCGGCCGGGTGCGCACCGTCGGTCACGGCGACACGTTCACGGCGGCCGGGTTCGACGTCCAGGTGCACGGCGAACTGCACGCCGTGATCCACCCGGACATCCCCCGCGTCACCAACGTGGGCTTCCTCGTCGACGGCGCCGTCTTCCACCCCGGGGACGCCCTCACCGTGCCCGACCACCCCGTCGACACGCTGCTGCTCCCCGTCATGGCCCCGTGGAACAAGATCTCCGAGGTCATCGACTACGTCCGCGAGGTCAGACCGCGGCGGGCCTACGACATCCACGACGCGCTGCTGACCGACCTGGCCCGGCCGATCTACGACCGCCAGATCGGCGCCCTCGGCGGCACCGACCACAACCGCCTCGCCCCGGGGACCTCCACGGAGGTCTGAGCACCCTCCGAAGGACCCCGGACGACCGGCCCGGAGCCGGGTCCGACGCCGATTGTCAGTGCCCGCACGTAGGCTTGCGCACATGCGCATCGCCACCTGGAACGTCAATTCGATCACCGCCCGGCTGCCCCGGCTGCTCGCCTGGCTGGAGAGCAGCGGCACGGACGTGCTGTGCATCCAGGAGACCAAGTGCACCGCCGAGCAGTTCCCCGCCGAGGAGCTGCGCGCCCTCGGATACGAGTCGGTGGTGAACGCCACGGGCCGGTGGAACGGCGTGGCCCTGGTCTCCCGCGTCGGCCTCGCGGACGTGGTCACCGGTCTGCCCGGCGGGCCCGAGTACGACGGCGTCGAGGAGCCCCGGGCGATCTCCGCGACCTGCGGCCCGGTCCGCGTCTGGTCGGTGTACGTGCCGAACGGCCGGGAGGTCGCCCACGAGCACTACGCCTACAAGCTCCGCTGGCTCGAAGCCCTGAAGGCCGCCGTCGGGGAGGACGCGGCCGGCGAGCGCCCCTTCGCGGTCCTCGGCGACTACAACATCGCGCCGACCGACGACGACGTCTGGGACATCGGCGTCTTCGAGGGCGCCACGCACGTGACCGAGCCGGAGCGCGCCGCGCTCGCCGGCCTCCGCGAGACCGGTCTGTCCGACGTGGTCCCGCGCCCCCTCAAGTACGACCACTCCTTCACGTACTGGGACTACCGTCAGCTCTGCTTCCCGAAGAACAAGGGCATGCGCATCGACCTGGTCTACGGCAACAAGCCCTTCGCCGAGGCGGTCACCGACAGCTATGTGGACCGCGAGGAGCGCAAGGGCAAGGGGGCCTCGGACCACGCCCCCGTCGTCGTCGACCTCGACGTGTAGCGCGGACCGCCGCCCGGCGGCGGAGACGATCTCCGCGCGCCGGGTGGTCGACCGGCAGGTGACGGTGCGACGCTGTTCGGATGAACATCCCGTTTCTGGACAACTGGCGCAAGCGACATCAGCCCGAGCCGGCCGAGTCCCCGCTGGCCGCGGCCTACGACCGCGACCCCGAGGGAGTGGGCGAGCTGCTCGCCGAGTGCGAGCTGCTGCGCACCCGTGTGGCGCAGTCCGGGGTGGCGCTCGACGACACCCCGCGCTCGCTCCAGGAGCTCGACCAGCTGCCGCCCCGCTGGCGGGACGATGCGGAGGAGCTGCCCTGGGTCGGGAACGACGCGGGGCTCTACCTCGGCACCGTGATCGTCCGGAACGTGCCGGGTGCCCGCTGGCAGGTGTGGCCGGGCGGCGGCCCGGTGGTCCGGCTCGCCTCGGGCCGTGAGATCCAGGTCGTGGAGGCCGGTCTCGACTGGGCGATGACGGGCTCGCCGGAGCTCTCGCAGGTCTACGCGGAGGCCGCCGAATACTGATTCCGGGTGCACCCCACCACCCTTTTGCAGTAAATACGGCTTATTCCTGTTTCATGTGTGTCGGACCTGAAGTCCCTTTTCGGCTGGATAGTTTGCGCTGACTCGACACCGCTGAGAAATGGGGCAGGGCAGCGTATGGCCGTCGTCGATCCGCTGATCGAACTGCGTGGCGTCAACAAGCACTACGGCACGTTGCACGTCCTCCAGTCCATCGATCTCACCGTGGGCCGGGGCGAGGTGGTCGTCGTCATCGGCCCGTCCGGCTCCGGGAAGTCCACCCTCTGCCGGGCGATGAACCGCCTGGAGAGGGTCGAGTCCGGTGAGATCGTCATCGACGGACAGCCCCTCCCCGAGGAGGGCAAGGCGCTCGCCCGGCTCCGCGCCGAGGTCGGCATGGTCTTCCAGTCGTTCAACCTCTTCGCGCACAAGACCGTCCTCGCGAACGTCTCCCTCGCGCAGATCAAGGTCCGCAAGCGCAAGAAGGAGGAGGCCGACCGGCGTTCGCGGGAACTCCTCGAGCGGGTCGGCCTCGCCGCCCACGCCGACAAGTACCCGGCCCAGCTCTCCGGCGGCCAGCAGCAGCGCGTGGCCATCGCCCGCGCCCTCGCCATGGACCCCAAGGCCCTCCTCTTCGACGAACCGACCTCGGCCCTCGACCCCGAGATGATCAACGAGGTCCTGGAGGTCATGCAGCAACTCGCCCAGGAGGGCATGACGATGGTGGTGGTCACCCACGAGATGGGCTTCGCCCGCTCCGCCGCCAACCGGGTCGTCTTCATGGCCGACGGGAAGATCGTCGAGGACCGCACGCCGGAGGACTTCTTCACGGCGCCGCGCAGTGAGCGCGCCAAGGACTTCCTCTCCAAGATCCTCAAGCACTGAGCGGGTTGGGAACCATGCAGCGTACGCACCGCACCGTGGTCGCGCTCGCCCTGCTGCTCGCCGTGACGGCGGCGCTGGGCGGCTGCGGCAGGGAGGGCAGCCCGCCCGTCAAGGGCCCGCAGCCCGACCAACTCCCCGTCTACCAGGTCCAGTCGGGCTTCACCCTGCCCGACTCCGCCACCTGGAACCGGGCGAAGAAGCGCGGCCGGCTGATCGTCGGGGCCAAGGAGGACCAGCCCTACATGGGCGAGAAGGACCCGGCCACCGGCCGGTACTCCGGCTTCGACATCGAGATCGCCAAGATGATGGCCGCCTCCCTCGGCTTCGACCCGGCCGGCATCGACTTCCGTACGATCGCCTCGGCCAACCGCGAGACCGCCCTGCAGAACGGGCAGATCGACTACTACGTCGGCACCTACACCATCAACGACAACCGCAAGAAGCTCGTCGGCTTCGCCGGGCCCTACTACCTGGCCGGTCAGTCCCTCCTGGTCCGCACCGACGAGAACGACATCACGGGCCCCCAGGACCTCGACGGGAAGCGGGTCTGCTCGGCCGCCGGGTCGACCCCGTACCAGCGGATCGAGAAGGACTACCCGAAGGCCGAACTCGTCGCCTACGACACCTACTCGGCCTGCGTGGACAACCTGCTGACCTACCAGGTCGACGCGGTGACCACCGACGACACGATCCTCATGGGCTACGCCGCCAAGGTCCCCGACGAACTCAAGGTGGTCGGCAAGCCGTTCTCCGAGGAGCCGTACGGCATCGGCGTCCCGCGCGGGGACAACGCGCTGCGCTTCGCGCTCGACGACGCCATCGCCGCCCACGAGAAGAACGGCGACTGGAAGAAGGCGTACGACGCCACCCTCGGCCTCTCCGGGGTCCCGGCCCCGACGCCGCCCGCCATCGACCGTTACCCGGCGAACTGACCGGAGGAACGCCCGACATGGAGCCCACTTCATGGACGTCCTGACCCAGAACTTCTCGCTCTACGGCAAGGGATTCCTCGGCACCGTCGAACTCACCGTCTATTCCTCGGCGCTGGCCCTCGTCCTGGGCTTCGTCATGGCCTCCTTCCGGGTCGCCCCGGTGGGTTCCTTCCGGGTCTTCGGCACCGTCTGGGTCACCATCCTGCGCAACACCCCGCTGACCCTGCTGTTCTTCGCGGTCATGCTGGGACTGCCCCGCTTCGGACTCGTGCTGCCCTTCGAGCTGTTCGCCGTCCTCGCGCTCGGCTGCTACACCTCGGCCTTCATCTGCGAGGTCCTGCGCTCCGGCATCAACACCGTGCCGCTCGGCCAGGGCGAGGCCGCCCGCAGCCTCGGCATGAACTTCACCCAGACCCTCGGCACCGTCGTCCTGCCCCAGGCCTTCCGCACGGTCATCCCGCCGATCGGCTCCACCCTGATCGCGCTCGCCAAGAACTCGGCCATCGCGGGGGCGTTCAGCGTCACCGAACTCCTCGGCACCTACAAGACCCTGAGCGAACTCGGCTACAACATCATCTGGACCTTCGTCTGGATCGCCGTCGGCTACCTGATCATCACCCTCACCATCAGCGCCCTCTTCCACGTCATGGAGAAGCGCTGGGGAGTCGCCCGATGACCCAGTCCACCGCCCTCTACGACATCCCCGGCCCGCACGCCCGGCGCCGCCACCTGCTCTACGGCCTCGCCTCCACCGTGGTGATCCTCGCGCTGGCCGGCTGGATCCTCTATCTCCTCTTCGACAACGACCAGTTCACCTCGACCAAGTGGTCGCCCTTCCTCTACGAGGGAATCCAGGAACTGCTGCTCAGAGGACTGGGCAACACCCTCAAGGCCTTCGCCTACGCCGCGGTGCTCTCCCTCGCCCTCGGCGCGGTCCTCGCCACCGGGCGCCTCTCCGAACACCGGGCGCTGCGCTGGGTGGCGACCGTGCTGGTCGAGTTCTTCCGCGCCATGCCCGTCCTCGTGATGATCTTCTTCATCTTCGTGGCGCTCAAGGTGCAGCCGCTGCCCGCGCTCGTCGCCGGACTGACCCTCTACAACGGCTCCGTGCTCGCCGAGGTCTTCCGCACCGGCATCCACGCCGTCGCACGCGGCCAGGGCGAGGCGGCGTACGCGCTCGGCATGCGCAAGACGCAGGTCATGACCTACGTCCTGGTGCCGCAGGCCGTCCGGGCGATGCTGCCCGCCATCATCAGCCAGCTCGTGGTGGCCCTCAAGGACACCTCGCTCGGCTACCTCATCACCTACGAGGAGTTCCTGCACGCGGGCAAGCTGATCGCCTCCAACCTGGACTACGACCTGCCCTTCATCCCGGTCGTGATGGTGATCTCGCCGATCTACATCGGGATGTGCATGCTGCTCTCCTGGTTCGCCACCTGGGTGGCCAGGAGGGAGCGCCGCAGCCCGAAGACGAAGGCCGTCGACGTCGCTCCGGCCGAACCGGGGACGCTGCTGCCGGGACCGCAGTAGCGAGCGAGAGCCGCACCCGCCCGGCAGCAGCCGGTGATCACTCCTTCCGCAGCGGTACCGACACGTACGACGGGTCGGCCGAGGGGGAGGAGAAGGTCAGCTGCGCGCCGGTCGGGTTGTGCTCGATGTAGAGCGGGTCGACGGTGTCGACGACCAGCGCGAGCCGGTGCCCCGCCGGTACGTCGTACGCCGTGGAGAACAGCTCCAGGCCGACGCCGAACGGCGTGCCCGGGGTCCGGTCGTGGAAGGTGTACGGGGCGTTGCTGACCAGCTTGCCGACGCCGAGCGGGCCCACGTCGTAGAGGTACGCGACGAGGGTGCCGCTCTCCTCGGTGGAGGTGACGGTGGTGTGCACGGTCACCGTGCCGCGCACCCGCTGCGGGGTGTCGTACCGCTCGGACTGCCAGACGCCGGCGAAGGCGCGGGGGAGCAGCGGGACGGAGACGACGGGCGGGGTGCGGAGGAACTGGTCGAGGGCGTTGGTGAGCAGGGTGATGCCGCCGTTGGCGCCGGAGTCGAGGTTCGCCCGGATCCGCTGCGTACCGCCGAGGCCGAACTTCCGCTGGTTCGCGTGGACGGACTTCCAGTCCGGGTAGCCCTCGTAGGCGCCCGTGGACCGGGACTTGAGCTGGACGGGCTGCTCGCGGTCGATGCCGTTGTCGGTGCCCTTGAGGTAGTGGTCGAACCAGCGGTGGGCGCTGGTCCAGGTGTCGTTGGGCAGCCCGAACAGGCCGGTGGCCTCGGCGGTGGCGTGGTCGCCGGGGCGGAACTCCAGCCGCTTGGGGCCGGTGAGCTTCTCGTAGAAGCTCGCGTACTGGTTGGGTGGGAAGATGGTGTCGCCCCAGGCGTTGCCGAGCATGATCGCGGCGCCGTTGGCGTTGATCCGGTCGATCTGCTCGGCGGCGGAGCGCTTGCGGCCCCAGGCGATCATGTCCTCCTCCTTGGCCAGGTTCGAGGAGAGGAAGTCGCCCAGGATCTCCTGGAGTTCGGGTCCCGGGCGGCCGGTGAGCCGGCCGGCGCCGCCGAGCAGGGCGGCGGCCTGGACGTGCTGGGTGCGGCCGCTGTAGATGGACTCGATGAGGTCGGCCCAGCCGCTGAGGGCGGCGACGGCCTTGATCCGGGGGTCGTGGGCGGCGGCGAGGAGGCTGATCCCGGCGCCGTACGAGACGCCCGCCATGCCGATGTGGGCGGGGTCGGCAGGGGTGTTCGCGAGGGCCCAGTCGATCACCTCGGAGGCGTCGGCGATGTCCTTGGGGCCGGCCGTCTCGATCTCGCCGCCGGACTGCCAGAAGCCGCGCGAGTTGTAACTCACCACGACGTAGCCGGAGTCGGCGAGCTGCTCGGCCTGGGCGAGGTACTCGATCTGGGGCATGGCCCAGCTGGTGGGGAGCACGATGAGCGGGTGCGGTCCCGCTCCGGAGGGGGTGATGACGTTCGCCTTGAGGACGGTGCCGCCGTCTCCGGGGATGTCGACGAAGCGGATGCCGTCGGCCGTGGTCGTTCCGGCCTGGGCGGTGGGGGCGAGCCCGAGGGCCGCCCCGGCCACGAGAGCGGCCGAGGCGGCGAGGGCCAGGGATGTGCGCACGGGTCACTCCTCACTGGGGCACTGCCGGTGCGGGGATGGAGCGGTGGGGGGCAGTGAAAGTGACCCGACGGTAACCGGGGTGGTTTACCCGTGGTAACTGGTCGGTAAGTTACGTGCGGGTAACGATTGGCGCGGCCTGGTCCCGGAGGGCGTCGGCCTCCGTGACGTCGGCGTGCGCCCCCGCGAGATCCGCGTATGCCTCCGTGAAGTCGGCCAGCGCCTCCGCGTACCGCTTGGCGGCGACGAGGTACATCGCGCGGTCGGTCAGCGCGCGGGCGACGGCATCGTCGTCGCCGGGAAGGTTCCGGGCCAGTGTGACGCCCTCGTCGAGGGCCCGGCCCAGCGTCTCCTCGCTGCGGCGGCCGGTCGTCTCCCAGTGGAGTGCGCGGCGGAGGGTGAGGCGGCGGTGGGCGACCGCAGCCCCGGCCGGGTCGCCGGACTCGCGCAGGGCGGCGGCCTCCTCCTCGAGGGCGGCGACGGAGGCGAAGAACGCCTCCAGCGTGTCGGGCGACCACCCGTGCTGGAGATGGCTCCCGAACGGCGGCTGCGGGCTCTCGGGAGTGGCGGCCGGTTCGGCGCCCCGGCCCGAGAGAGCGAACAGCGTGGACCAGGTGCCCCTGATGTCGCTCCAGATCACGGGCTCGCCGTCCCGTGCGAGACGGGCGAGCAGGGCCAGGATCTCGCGCCGGGCGGCGGCCTCCTCGGCCGGGCGTCCGACGGCCCGGAGCATCCGGGCGTACTCGTTCAGCTTCCACACCAGCGAGGCCAGCGGCGCACGGTCCGCCGCCGCCCTTCCCCGGCTGTCCTCGACCAGGTGCTCGAACGCCCGCAGGGCCTCCTCGTGCCGTCCGGCCGCGTCGAGCTCGGCCGCCCACTCGATCCGGGCCCAGTCGGTCCCGCCCGTGCTGTCGGAGCGGAGGTGCCGACCGTACAGTTCGGCCGCCTCCGCGTGCCGCCCCTCCTCGGCCAGGACGACCGCGAAACGACCGTACGGCTCGGTCTCCGCCAGTTCCTCGCACACCACGCGCCCCTCGGCCCGCCGGCCGGCGGTGAACAGCGCGTGTTCGTAGCCGCGCAGGGCGAACCGCAGCTGCCGCGCTCCGTCCGGCACCTCCGCGCCGAGCCGCCGCAGCACGTCCACCACCTCCGCGTACAGCGACTGCCGGTGTTCCGGATCCCCCTGCTCCCGGGCCCACTCGCCCAGCGCCTGCGTCAGCTTCGGCAGATAGGCGCGCGGGCTCACCTCCGCCAGCACCCGGTACGCCCCGACCCGCTCCCGCAGCGACGGCCACTCCGAAGCGAGCAGCAGGGCCCGCGCCCGCAGCACCGCGTCCCGGCTGAACCTCTCCTCGTTCCCCATGTGCCCCCTGTTCTCCGTGTGATGCACGAGGGAGATTCTGGGAGTCGGGGGACAGCCCGGACAAGGCTCCCGAACTGTGCGTTCCGTCCTACGAAAAACGGCTCTGACCTGTCATGATGGTGACGTCTTCACTCCGAGGGGAGAGCCGGTGGGGAACACGGCCGACGCACCCGACGTCTTCGATCCGCGGATCTACGCCGCCGGCATCCCGCACGACCGCTTCCGCGTGCTCCGCGACCACGCCCCCGTCGCCCGCCAGGACGAGCCCGAGATCCTGGGATGGCCCGCCGGTCCCGGCTTCTGGGCCGTCACCCGGCACGCCGACGTCGTCCGCGTGCTCAAGGACCCGGGGACGTACTCCTCCTGCCTCGGCGCCACCCAGATCCGCGACCCCGACCCCGCCGACCTGCCCTTCATCCGGCGCATGATGCTCAATCAGGACCCGCCGGAACACGGATCGTTGAGGCGGCTCGTCAGTCGTGCCTTCACTCCAGGACGGATCGAGCGCTTCGGCGCCACCGCCCGGGCGCGGGCCCGGCAGCTGCTCGCGGCGGCGGTCGACGGCGGGGGAGAGGTGGACCTCGTCCGGGCCGTCACCGACGACTACGCCCTGCTCAACCTGACCGATCTGCTCGGCGTCCCCGCGAGCGACCGGAACCTGCTCCACACCTGGACCGAGCGCGTCATCGCATACCAGGACCCCGACGAGCCACCCGTCCTCGACGCCGAGGGCCGACCGGTCAACCCCCGCTCACCCGCCATGCTGGCCGAGATGTTCGACTACGCCCAGCGGCTCGCGGTCCACAAGCGCGCCCACCCCGCCGACGACATCATGAGCGTCCTCGCCGCCTCCGAACTCGCCGACGCCGAACTGGAGATGTTCTTCTTCCTGCTGACCGTCGCCGGGAACGACACCGTCCGCAGCGCCGCCCCCGGCGGACTCCTCGCGCTCGCCGAAAACCCCGGCGAACAGCGGCGGTTGTGGGACGGCGAGGTCTCCATGGACACGGCAGTGGACGAACTCCTGCGGGTCCACCCGCCCGTGCTGTCCTTCCGCCGCACCGCCGCCCACGACACGGAACTCGCCGGGCAGGCGATCCGGCGCGGCGACAAGGTCGTCGTCCTCCACGCCTCCGCCAATCACGACGAGCGCGTCTTCACCGACCCGCACCGCCTCGACCTCGGCCGGAACCCGAACCCGCACGTCTCCTTCGGCGATGGCCCGCACGTCTGCCTCGGGGCCCACTTCGCCCGGCTTCAGCTCCGGATCCTCCACGAGGAGGTGCGCCGCGCCTGCGGCGGCGTGGAACTCGCCGGACCGCCCCGGCGCCTCGTCTCCAACTTCATCAACGGCATCAAGTCGCTGCCGGTTCGACTGCGGGAGCCGTCCGCGCCTCGCGGGTGACATCGGCCACCAGCTCCACCACATCGGGGCCGTACGCCTGGGAGTTGACGACCTTCAGGAGGAGCACGAAGGAGCCGTACGGCCCGTACGTGTGGGTCAGCTCCTCGTGGTGGCGGGCCAGATGGCGTGCCGCGGCCTGATTGGTGACCGCGGCCTGACCGCAGAGCAGGAACACCGGCCGGCTGCCCTCGCCGCGGGTGAGGCGTGCGAGGACGACGTACTCGCTGACGCCCCACTCCGGGCGGTAGGTCCCGCCCGCCACGGTGATCAGCCCCCGGTCCTCGCGCGGCTCCTGCTCGACGTTCATCGTGAGTCCCGGCAGCAGATTCGGCAGATGGGCCGCCATGCGCCGATTGGAGTAGGGGCCGCCGATGCAGAACTCGGCTATCTCGCCCAGTCCCTGACGGGCCGTGTCGTGCTGCACGATGCGGGGCCGCGCCCCGCAGTCCTTGATCAGCGCCGACAGCTCCAGCAGCGCCGAGACGTCGGTGGCGTGCACGCCGCGCTCGTTGCCGGCCAGGCGGTTCACCACGAGCAGGCACTCGGAACCGGAGGGCAGTCCGAAGAACGCCTGCCTGCGGCGGAGCCGGCGCCGCCAGAGGTAGGTGCGGCTCAGCCAGCCGAACGACGCGCTGACCCCCGTCGCCAGCACCCCGAGCACGATGTTGCGCACGTCTTCGTTCATGGGCGCGCATGCTAGCGGGACACCGGCCTCTTGTTCGAGGCGGTCCTGACGGGAGGGGCGGAAGGAAGTTACGCTGCGCGGACGGTCATTGACTGGAGGTAGGGAATGCGTCGCTCCGCCGCTGGCAAGGTCTCCGTTCTCGCCGTCGCGGCGACGGTGCTCTCGATGGGTGCCGCCGCCCCGCCCACGGCCCCGCCGGCCGCGGCGCCGCCACCGGTCAAGACACCGGTGGCCGTCGGGTACGGCGGCGCCGTCGCGAGTGTCGACGCCGACGCCTCCGCCGCCGGTGTCGAGGTGCTCCGCAAGGGCGGCAACGCCGTCGACGCCGCCGTCGCCGTCGCGGCCGCCCTCGGCGTCACCGAGCCCTACTCGGCGGGCATCGGAGGCGGCGGCTACTTCGTCTACTACGACGCGAAGAGCCGCACCGTACGGACCATCGACGGGCGCGAGACCGCGCCCCGCTCGGCCGGCGCCGGCCTCTTCCAGGAGAACGGCGCGCCCATCCCCTTCGAGGAGGGCATGACGAGCGGCCTCGGCGTCGGCACCCCCGGCACCCCGGCGACCTGGCAGACCGCCCTCGACGCCTGGGGCAGCAAGCGGCTCGGGACCCTCCTGGAACCCGCCGAGCGGCTCGCCCGCGAGGGATTCAGCGTCGACGAGACCTTCCGCTCGCAGACCGCGGGCAACGAAGCGCGGTTCCGCGACTTCCCCGCCACCTCCGAACTGTTCCTGCCGGGCGGCCGACTGCCCGTCGTCGGCTCCGTGTTCAAGAACCCCGACCTGGCCCGTACGTACGAGAAGCTCGGCCGGGAGGGCGTCGGCGCGCTCTACCGGGGGCCGCTCGCCCGGGACATCGTCGACACCGTCCGCACGCCCCCGGTCCGCGAGGGCGTCACCCGGAAGGTCCGCCCCGGCGACCTGACGGAGCGTGACCTCGCCGCGTACCGCACCGAGTTCCGCGCGCCCACGAAGGTCTCGTACCGCGGACTCGACGTCTACGGGATGGCCCCCTCGTCCTCCGGCGGCACCAGCGTCGGCGAGGCGCTCAACATCCTGGAGGGCACCGACCTCGCCGCCGCCCCGCCGGCCCGCTATCTGCACCGGTACATCGAGGCCAGCCGCATCGCCTTCGCCGACCGGGGCCGCTGGGTCGGCGACCCGGCCTTCGAGCAGGTGCCCACGCGCGGACTGCTCTCCCAGCGGTACGCCGACTCCCGGGCCTGCCTGATCCGTGACGACGCCGCCCTGACCAGCCCCCTCGCGCCCGGCGACCCGAGCAGCCCGGTGCCGTGCGCGAGCGGCGGGACGGCGGCCCCGACCACGTACGAGGGCGAGAACACCACGCACCTCACGGTGGCCGACAAGTGGGGCAACATCGTCGCCTACACCCTCACCATCGAGTCCACCGGCGGCAGCGGCATCACCGTGCCCGGCCGGGGCTTCCTGCTCAACAACGAGCTGACCGACTTCTCCTTCGCCCCGGCGAACCCGGCGGTCCACGACCCGAACCTGCCCGGCCCCGGCAAGCGGCCGCGCTCCTCGATCTCCCCGACGATCGTCCTCGACGGGCACGGCAGGCCCGTCCTCGCGCTGGGCTCCCCGGGCGGCGCCACCATCATCACGACGGTCCTCCAGACGCTCACCGGGGTCGTCGACCGGGGGCTGCCGCTCGTCGACGCCATCGCCGCCCCGCGCGCCAGCCAGCGCAACCAGGCGACCACCGAACTCGAACCGGCCCTGTGGAACAGCCCGGTGAGGGCGGAGCTGGAGGCGATCGGGCACGGCTTCCGGCAGAACCCGGAGATCGGCGCGGCGACGGGCGTGCAGCGTCTGCCGGACGGCCGCTGGGTGGCCGCGGCGGAGACGGTCCGCAGGGGCGGCGGCTCGGCGATGGTCGTACGGCCGGCGCGATGAGGAGCCGCGGGGCCTGACCGGCGGGGTGGGGCCCCGGCCGGAGGCGCGGGTCCCGGTCGCGCGCGTGGGGCCGGGGCCGCCTACGGCGCGGTCAGGATGCGCGGGCCGTCGTCCGTGATCGCCACCGTGTGCTCGGCGTGCGACGCGCGCGAGCCGTCGAGGGTGCGGATCGTCCAGCCGTCGCCCGCCGTGTAGTGGTCGTCCGTGCCGCCGCCGATGAGCATCGGCTCGATCGCGAGGACCATCCCGTGGCGCAGCTTCATGCCCCGGCCCGGTCGTCCCTCGTTGGGGACGCCCGGGTCCTCGTGCATCGTGCGGCCGATCCCGTGGCCGCCGAAGCCGTCCGGGACGCCGTACCCGGCGGCCCGGCAGACCCGGCCGATCGCATGCGCGATGTCCCCGATGCGGTTGCCGACGACGGCGGCGGCGATGCCCGCCTCCAGGGCCTCCTCCGCCGCGGCGATGAGCCGGGCGTCCTCGGGGCGTGCCGGGCCCACCGTGAAGCTGACGGCCGAGTCGCCGGCCCAGCCGCCCAGCAGCGCCCCGCAGTCCGCGGAGACCAGGTCGCCCGGGGCGAGCACGGTCCCGTCCGGGATGCCGTGCACGATCGCGTCGTTCACGGAGACGCACACGACCGCCGGGAACGGCACCGGCGCCCACTCCGGGTGGTAGTCGAGGAAGGGTGAGCCGGCCCCCGCGTCGGCCAGGACCTCCCGCGCCGCACGGTCCAGCTCGGTCAGCGCCACCCCGGGCGCGGCCTTCTCCCGTACGGCCGCGAGGGCGCGGGCCACGACCCGCCCCGCCTCGCGCATCGCGGCCAGGTTCTCGTTCGTCTTGATCTCCACCATGCCAATTACTATACCGGTATTAGAATGGCGGCATGGTGCGCACACCCCTGACCCCCGAAGAGCGCGAGCGCGGCGAGCGCCTCGGCCGCCTCCTGCGCGAATCGCGCGGAGAGCGGTCCATGGTGGAGATCGCCGCGGCCGCCGGACTCTCCGCCGAGACCCTCCGCAAGATCGAGACCGGCCGTGCCCCGACCCCGGCCTTCTTCACCGTCGCGGCCCTCGCCGGGGTCCTCGGCCTCTCCATGGACGAGCTCGTCACCCGGTGCGCGTTCGTGCCCGTCTGACGAGTGGGTCGGTCGGCACTCCTCAGGGGGCCGGGGTGCGTCCGGAAGGCTTTTCGGGCGCGTCCTGGACCGACACCGCCAGCTGGACCCGGCTGTGGCGCGGGCGCTCGATCTCGTCGAGCAGTGCCAGGGCGAGGTCCCGGTGCGCGATCCGGCCGGGGCCCTCGATCACCGTGCCCACGGCCGTCCGGTAGCCGCCGGTGACCTCGGCCTCCGCGTTCAGGTCCATCGGCGGCACCACCATCAGCCAGTCGAGCTCCGGCCCCGCCTCGGCGGACAGGAGCGCGAACTCGGCCACATGCCCCTGCGAGAACGCCCGCCACTCCGCCGGGAATTCGGGTGCGTCCATCAGGCGCACACCCGGCTCGCTCTCCAGCGTCGTGGCGATCCCCAGGGTCAACAGGCGCCGCACGCCCGCCTCCCCGAGACCCGCCACCAGGGCCTTCGCCGCCGCCGTGAAGTACTCCTCCGAGGAGACGTCGAGCCTGACCGAGGCGTTCACGGCCGCGTCGTGGCCCGCCGCGAGCGCGGCCACCGACGCCGGATCGGTCACGTCACCCCGTACCAGCGTGACCGAACTCCCCGCCAGATCCCCGTACTTCGCCGGATCGCGCACCACGGCCGTCACCCGGTGGCCCCGGGCCACCGCCTCCGCCACGGCCGCCCGGCCGACCCGTCCACCCGCTCCGAAGACGATGATGTTCCCGCTGTCGCCGCTGCTCATGTCGTTGGTCATGGCAGGACCGTAGAACCGGACCACCTGGTTACTTCAACGGTACTGGGCTAGCTTCGGGCGCATGAGCCAGCAGCTGCCCGCCGACCTCTTCGACGACCCGGAGTGCTCCGACCGCGCCCGGCCGATCCGGGTCGGCGGCAAGTGGACGGCCACGGTGCTCCGCTGTCTGGAGGACGGACGGCCCCGCCGCTTCTCCGAGCTGCGCGTCCCGCTCCACCGGATCACCCCCAAGGTGCTCACCGAGACCCTGCGCACCATGGAGCGCGACGGCTTCCTCACCCGCACCGCGTACGACGAGAACCCGCCGCGCGTCGAGTACGCGCTGACCGCCCTCGGCCGCTCGCTGATCGAGCCGCTCGACACCGCCTGCGCCTGGGCCCGCGCCCACGTCCCGGAGATCACCGAGGCCCGGACCGCGTACGCGAAGAGCGACTGAGCGCGGGGCGCGTACCCGACGCGCGCCCGCGCCCGGGCCCCACCCGCTGGCCCAGCCCCGGATGCGCGCTCCGGCCGCCTCGGTGACCGTGGACCCGTGCACCGTCGACAGAAGATCCTCCTCGCCGCTCTCCTCGGCCCGGCGCTCCTGCTCGGCACGGCCTGCGGTGCCGGGAACGGCGGCCCCCGGTCCGACGCCGAGGCCGTGCCCGCCGGGACCGCACCCGAGCACTTCCGCCACCCCGGAGTCCTCGTCGGCGGCGCCCAGCTGGCGTCGGTGCGCCGCCATGTCGCCGCGGGGGAGGAGCCCTGGTCCTCCGCCTACCGGTCGATGGGCGAGAGCGCGTACGCCTCGCTGGACTACGCGCCCCACCCCGCGAAGACCGTCGCCTGCCCGTCCAACGCCGGCACGGACGCCTGCGTCGCCGAGCGCGAGGATGCCATCGCCGCCTACACCCAGGCCCTCATGTGGTCGGTGTCCGGAGAGGCCGCGCACGCCGCCAAGGCCGTCGAGATCATGGACGCCTGGTCGAAGACGGTCAAGGAGCACACGCGCGACGACGCCGACCTCCAGACCGCCTGGTCGGGCTCCTCCTGGGCGCGCGCCGCCGAGATCGTGCACGCCGGATACCCGCAGTGGGGCGGCCCCGCCGTCCAGCGGTTCAAGTGGATGCTGCGCAGGGCCTACCTGCCGGCTGTCACCGCCGAGGTGCCCGACTACAACGGCAACTGGGAACTGGCGATGACCGACGCCGCCATCGGGATGGCCGTGTTCCTGGAGGACCGTACGGTCTTCGAGGGCGCGGTACGCCGCTACCGCGCACGGGTCCCCGCCTACTTCTACCTCGCCTCCGACGGCGCCCTGCCCAAACCGCCGCCCGGCGGCACGATCGACACGGCCGACGAACTGGCCACGTACTGGTTCGGGCAGCGCACCTACGCCGACGGCATCGGCCAGGAGACCTGCCGCAACTTCATGCACATCGGGTACTCGCTCGCCGCGACCGCCCACATCGCCGAGACCGCCTGGCACCAGGGGCTCGACCTGTACCGCGAGGAGGCCCGGCGGATCGGCGCGGCACTGGAGTTCCACTCCCGCTACCAGCTCGGCGCGACCCCTCCGAAGTGGCTGTGCGGCGGCAAGGTCGTCCGGACGATGGGCCCGGACGTCGAGGTCGCCCTCAACCACCTCGAAGGGCGGATGGGCATGAGGCTCCCGCAGACCGAGAGGCTCGCCGCGAGCCAGCGGCCGGGCGGCACGGACGACCTGTTCGTCGCCTGGGAGACCCTCACCCACGCCTCCAACCCGACCCCGGCATAGGCTCCCGGGCATGATGCCCGAAGAGCTGCGGCGCGGCCGCTACGTCAGCCTGACCACCTTCCGGAAGAACGGCACCGAGGTCGCCACTCCCGTCTGGTACGCGGTGGAGGGCTCCGAGCTGTACGCCTGGACCCGCAGCGACTCCTGGAAGGTCAAGCGCCTGCGGAACGACCCCCGGGTCGCCGTCGCCGTCTGTGACGTGCGCGGGAACGTCGCCGAGGGGGCCGAGCGGTTCACCGGTACGGGCCGGCTGGTGGAGGGCGACGAACTCCGCCGGATCCGGGGGCTGTTGGCCCGCAAGTACACCTGGCAGTTCTGGCTGACCGACGTCCCCGCGATGATCGTCCGGCTCGGGAAGCGCCCGCACACCGGGATCGTCGTCTCCTTCGGGTGAACGGACCGACGGGGCACGCGCACGAAAACGGTCCGTAGTCGTCCCGTAACACGACTGCGGTCCAATACCCGCGGACCGGAAGGTTCCAGTCGACTGCGGGGCAGGTGCGAAACGCATGACGGTGTCTCAACTCCCGGTGTCCCGGCCTCCGTCGGACATGGCCGCGTTCACGGGCTGGCTCGTGGAGCTCGTGGAGCGCGTCCCGCCCGGCGGCTGGTACGGACTCTTCCGCGCGCGCGACCCCGAGGGGATGCGCGCCTGTTTCGCCGGGGCGGAGCTCCTGCCCTGGGACGTCGTCGGGTCCCTGCTCCAGGACGCCGGCGAGCCCGGCGACGGGCCGCGCGCCGCCCGGGGCAGGGCGCTGTACGCGGCGGCGGCCGCCGCACACGACCGCAGGCCGGGCGGAGCGGAGGCACTCGCCGAACGCCGGGACCTCATGGAACGCGAACGCCGGGACGCCGAGGCCCGGGCCCGCGCCATCGACGACCGGCTGCACGCACACCCCGCCCCGGACGCGGAGGAGGCGGCCCGCCTGGAACACGACCTGGCGTGGACGCGCGACGACCGCGCGAGGGCCGCGGCCAGGGTCGCCGAGCTGACGGCCCGGCTGGCCCGGCTCGACCCGCCGCCGTCGCCGGCACCCGTCGCACCACCGGGCAGGGCGGGGGCGGGCTGCCGCCCGAGGGGTGCCCGGTACGCCTGGCTGGAGGACGGGGCGGAGGGCCCGGGGCCGATGGGCGCACCGGACGCGGGACCCCTGCCCGTGTCCGTACCCGGAGCGGCGCCCGCGGCCGTACCCGTCCTCCCGTCCGGAGGCGCCGCCCCGCGCGGGGCCCGGTTCGGCGGCTTCGGTGAGCGGGGTGCGGCCCGGTCTCCCGCCGGAACCCGGGCGACCGCCCCCGCCGCGGCCCCGGCCGCCGCCCGCGCGACCGACCCCGCCGCGACCGCCGCCGCCGACCCCGCGCGGGACGCCCGCGCCGCGGCCAACGCGGTCTACGCCCTCCAGCGCCTCCGCGCCCAGGGCCGTACGGGTGAGGCGCACGTCCTGCTCTGCGAGGCGCTCGACGGGCCGCCCGCCCGGCTCCCCGCCGTCGCCGTGGAACTGCACCGGGCCGGGCTCGCGGCCGACTGGTCCACCCTGCTCTGGGAGGCGGCTTCGCTGCCGCCCGAACGGCTCGCGGCCGTCGCGGGCGTCCTCGCCGACGCCGGCCGCGCCGCGGACTGCGAGCGGCTGCTGCGCCAGGGGGTGGCGCGCCCCGTCGAGGAACTGGCCGGGGCGTGCGCCGCCCTGCGGGCCGAGGGCCACCACCGGGAGGCCCACGCGCTGCTCACCGCGTTCGTGCGGGTGCGCGCCCCCGGGGACGCGGCCCGGCTCGCGGGCGCGGACCCGCGCGGGCTGGTCCCGCGGCTGCTCGAAGCGGCCCGCGCGGTGTCCGCGGCACGGGAGCGCGACCTGCGGCACGCCTTCCGGGTGGCGGGCCTCGCCGGGGCCTGACCGCCTCGCCCGCCCCGGGGCGCGTACGAGCACCGGCAGGTGTCATCAGGTGTCCCGCCGTGTCGGTACGTGTCCGACGTGGACCACTCGGGTATGAAACATGATCGACCCGGCCGCTTCGCGGCGGCGGTCTTGCTCCGGGGTGTGACGGGGCTTACGTTCTCCTCCTACGCACCGCGTCTACGTGCGTAGAGGCTCTCTGACGCCGTGCCGAAGGAGCAGCTCATGACCGACGTCGTACGCGCCGCGCTCGTCCAGGCGACCTGGACCGGCGACACCGAATCCATGATCGCCAAACACGAGGAGCACGCCCGGGAAGCGGCCCGGCAGGGCGCCAAGGTGATCGGCTTCCAGGAGGTGTTCAACGCCCCCTACTTCTGCCAGGTCCAGGAGCCCGAGCACTACCGCTGGGCCGAGCCGGTCCCCGACGGCCCCACCGTCACCCGGATGCGGGAGCTCGCCCGCGAGACCGGCATGGTGATCGTGGTGCCCGTCTTCGAGGTCGAGAGCGAGGGCTTCTACTACAACACCGCCGCCGTGATCGACGCCGACGGCAGCTACCTCGGCAAGTACCGCAAGCACCACATCCCCCAGGTCAAGGGCTTCTGGGAGAAGTACTACTTCCGCCCGGGCAACGCCGGCTGGCCGGTCTTCGACACCGCCGTCGGCCGGGTCGGCGTCTACATCTGCTACGACCGGCACTTCCCTGAAGGGTGGCGCCAACTCGGCCTGAACGGCGCCCAGTTGGTCTACAACCCCTCGGCGACCCACCGCGGTCTGTCCTCCTACCTCTGGCAGCTGGAACAGCCCGCCGCCGCCGTCGCCAACGAGTACTTCGTCGCCGCCATCAACCGCGTCGGCATCGAGGAGTACGGCGACAACGACTTCTACGGCACCAGCTACTTCGTCGACCCGCGCGGGCAGTTCGTGGGCGAGGTCGCCTCCGACAAGTCCGAGGAACTCCTCGTCCGCGACCTCGACTTCGGGCTCATCGAGCAGGTGCGCCAGCAGTGGGCCTTCTACCGGGACCGCCGCCCCGACGCGTACGACGGGCTGGTGCGGCCGTGAGCAGCCTCTTCGACCGGCACAAGGCCGTCATCCCCGACTGGGTCGCGCTCTACTACAAGGACCCGATCGAGATCACCCACGGCGAGGGCCGCCACGTCTGGGACGCCGAGGGCCGCAAGTACCTCGACTTCTTCGGCGGCATCCTCACCACCATGACCGCCCACGCCCTGCCCGAGGTCACCAAGGCCGTCGCCGAGCAGGCCGGGCGGATCATCCACTCCTCGACGCTCTACCTCAACCGCCCGATGGTGGAGCTGGCGGAGCGGATCGCGGGACTCTCCGGCATCCCCGACGCCCGGGTCTTCTTCACCACCTCCGGCACCGAGGCCAACGACACCGCGCTCCTCCTCGCCACGGCGTACCGGCGCTCCAACCAGATCCTGGCCATGCGGAACAGCTACCACGGCCGTTCCTTCTCCACCGTCGGCATCACCGGCAACCGCACCTGGTCGCCCACCGGCCTCTCGCCGCTCCAGACCCTGTACGTGCACGGCGGCGTCCGCACCCGCGGCCCGTACGCCCAGTACACCGACGAGCGCTTCACCGAGGCCTGCGTCGCCGACCTCGAAGACCTGCTCGGGCACACCCGGGACGTGGCCGCGCTCATCGCCGAACCCATCCAGGGCGTCGGCGGCTTCACCTCCCCGCCCGACGGGCTCTACGCCGCCTTCCGGCAGGTCCTCGACCGGCACGGCATCCTGTGGATCTCCGACGAGGTGCAGACCGGGTGGGGCCGTACCGGCGACCACTTCTGGGGCTGGCAGGCCCACGGCCAGGCGGGGCCGCCGGACATCCTCACCTTCGCCAAGGGCATCGGCAACGGCATGTCCGTCGGTGGTGTCGTCGCCCGCGCCGAGGTCATGAACTGCCTCGACGCCAGCTCCATCTCCACCTTCGGCGGTTCGCCCGTCACCATGGCCGCCGGGCTCGCCAACCTCGGCCACCTCCTGGAACACGACCTCCAGGGCAACGCGCGCCGGGTCGGCGGCCTGCTCATCGAGCGGATCAGGGCGGCCTGCGCCGGGGTCGAGGCGGTACGCGAGGTCCGCGGGCGCGGTCTCATGATCGGCATCGAGCTGACCGAACCGGGCACCGACCGGGCGAACCCGGCGGCGGCCGGCGCCGTACTGGAGGCCGCGCGCGAGAACGGCCTGCTCCTCGGCAAGGGAGGCGGCCACAACACCAGCACCCTGCGCATCGCCCCGCCGCTCTCCCTCACGGTCGCCGAGGCCGAGGAGGGCGCCGCGGTCCTCGAACAGGCCCTGGGCGTGCTGTAGCCACGTCGCCCGGGCGGTCACCGCAGGTTGTGGGCCCACCCCCGCCCGGGCGGTCACCGCACGCCGTAGGCCCATCCCGCCTCCGCCCAGGTCCAGCAGTCACGTCGTCCCGCCGCATCGAGCAGGGAGAGTCCCCGTGAGCACCCGTACCGCCATCCGCGGCGGCCTCGTCGTCACCGCCGCCGACGAACTCCACGCCGACGTGCTGATCGAGGACGGCCGTGTGGTCGCCCTCGCGGCCCACGGCTCCGACGCGGCGGCCGGCTGGACCGCCGACCGCACCATCGACGCCACCGACCGCTACGTGCTGCCGGGCGGCGTCGACGCACACACCCACATGGAACTGCCCTTCGGCGGCACCTTCGCCTCCGACACCTTCGAGACCGGCACCCGCGCCGCCGCCTGGGGCGGCACCACCACCATCGTCGACTTCGCCGTCCAGACCGTCGGCCGGTCCCTGCGCGAGGGACTCGACGCCTGGTACGCCAAGGCCGACGGCAACTGCGCGATCGACTACGCCTTCCACATGATCCTCTCCGACGTCAACGAGCACACGCTCAAGGAGATGGACCGTCTCGTCCAGGAGGGCATCACCTCCTTCAAGAGTTTCGTTCGGTCGCGTGACCAGGGGTCTTCTAGCGGAGTAGGCCGTGTGCCGTGCGAGGTGGCGGCGTGAGGGGGCCGGCGGGCCGGGGTGTGGCCCCGGCCCGTGTCGGTGGTGGTCTGGTCGTTGGTCGGTGTGAAGGGATGGCTGGGGAATGACTCGGACTCTGATTACCGGTGGTTTTGTGATCACGGCCGCGGACGAGGTGCACGCGGATGTGCTGATCGAGCATGGTCGGGTGGTGGCGTTGGCGGCGCCGGGGACGCAGGAGTGGACGGCGGACCGGGTGATCGACGCGTCGCAGAAGTACGTGATCCCGGGCGGGGTCGACGCGCACACGCATATGGAGCTGCCTTTTGGCGGCACGTTCGCGTCGGACACGTTCGAGACGGGGACGCGGGCTGCGGCGTGGGGCGGTACGACGACGATCGTCGATTTCGCGGTGCAGTCGAAGGGGCAGGAACTCAGGGCCGGCTTGGACGCCTGGATGAAGAAGGCGGACGGGAACTGCGCGATCGACTACGCGTTCCACATGATCATGTCGGACGTGAACGAGGCGACGCTGCGGGAGATGCGGAAGCTGGTCGAAATCGGCGTTTCCTCGTTCAAATTGTTCATGGCGTATCCGGGTGTCTTTTATTCGGATGACGGCCAGATTCTGCGGGCGATGCAGGTGGCCGGGGAGACCGGCGGGCTGATCATGATGCACGCGGAGAACGGCATCGCGATCGACGTCCTCGTCGAGCAGGCGCTCGCTCGGGGCGAGACGGATCCGCGCTATCACGGGGAGGTCCGCAAGGCCCTGCTGGAGGCGGAGGCCACCCACCGTGCCATCCAGCTCGCCCGGGTGGCGGGGGCTCCCCTGTACGTCGTGCACGTCTCGGCCGAGGAGGCGGTCGCCGAGATCGCCGCCGCCCGGGACAAGGGCCTCCCGGTCTTCGGCGAGACCTGCCCCCAGTACCTGTTCCTGTCGACGGACAACCTCGCCGAGCCGGACTTCGAGGGCGCCAAGTACGTATGTTCGACGCCGCTGCGTCCGAAGGAGCACCAGGCGGCGCTGTGGCGCGGGCTGCGGACGAACGACCTCCAGGTGGTGTCCACCGACCACTGCCCGTTCTGCTTCGTCGGCCAGAAGGAGCTGGGCCGGGGCGACTTCTCGAAGATCCCCAACGGTCTGCCGGGGGTGGAGAACCGCATGGACCTCCTCCACCAGGCCGTCGTGGACGGACACATCTCGCGCCGCCGGTGGATCGAGATCGCCTGCGCGTCCCCGGCGAGGATGTTCGGCCTGTACCCGCAGAAGGGCACGATCGCGCCGGGCGCGGACGCGGACATCGTCCTCTACGACCCGCACGCGACTCAGACGCTGTCGGCGGAGACCCACCACATGAACGTCGACTACTCGGCGTACGAGGGCCAGAGGGTGACCGGGCAGGTCGAGACCGTCCTCTCGCGCGGTGAGGTCGTCATCGACCGGCGCAAGTACGTGGGTCACGCCGGCCACGGAGCGTTCGTGCCGCGCGGTCTCTGTCAGTACCTGGGCTGAACGGCCCAGTGGTCCCATCGCACCGACTCGAACTTGGAGGTCCCGCGTGGACTTCGGACTCGTCCTGCAGACCGACCCGCCCGCCTCGCAGGTTGTCGGCCTGATGCGCCGGGCGGAACGCAACGGCTTCCGCTACGGCTGGACCTTCGACTCCGCCGTGCTCTGGCAGGAACCCTTCGTCGTCTACAGCCAGATCCTCGAACACACCACGAAACTCCATGTCGGCCCGATGGTGACGAACCCCGGGACGCGGACGTGGGAGGTGACGGCCTCAACCTTCGCGACCCTCAACGACATGTACGGCAACCGGACCGTCTGCGGCATCGGGCGCGGCGACTCCGCGATGCGCGTCGCCGGCCGCAGGCCGAACACCCTGGCCCGGCTGGGCGAGGCCATCGAGGTCATCCGCGACCTGGCGGAGGGCCGCGAGGCGACGGTCGACGGCAACCCGATCCGCATCCCGTGGATCAAGGAGGGCAAGCTGCCCGTCTGGATGGCGGCGTACGGCCCCAGGGCCCTCGCCCTGGCCGGGCAGAAGGCCGACGGGTTCATCCTCCAGCTCGCCGACCCGTTCCTCACCGAATGGATGGTCAAGGCGGTTCGGCAGGCCGCCGCCGACGCCGGACGGGACCCCGACGCGCTCACTGTCTGCGTCGCCGCGCCCGCGTACGTCACGGCCGACGACTCGCCCGAGGCACTGGCGCACGCCCGTGACCAGTGCCGGTGGTTCGGCGGCATGGTCGGCAACCACGTCGCCGACCTGGTCTCCAAGTACGGCGAACACTCCTCGATGGTCCCGGAGGAGCTGACGGCGTACATCAAGGACCGGCAGGGCTACGACTACTCCCACCACGGCCGCGCCGACAACCCCGACACCGCCTTCGTCCCCGACGAGATCGTCGACCGCTTCTGCCTCCTGGGCCCGGCAGAGGCCCACGTCGAGAAGCTCCGCAGGCTGAAGGACCTGGGAGTCGACCAGTTCGCCGTCTACGCCATGCACGACAACCGCGAGGGCACGATCGACGCGTACGGCTCCGACATCATTCCGTTGCTCAGCTGAGCGTCGCCGGAGATGAGCGTGTGGGCCGGCGCGGCCTGGGCCGGCTGCAGAGCTGGCCCAGAAGGACGTGGCGCACCACGGCAGGCGCCTCCTCGCTGGCGCACTTCGCGGACCAGGACGTGATCGCGGATCACGGAACGGCTTTCGAGCCCGGCAGGCCATGGCAGGCCCGCCGCTCGAAGAATACGGATCTGGGCCTCCTCCCGGGTGGTCTGACCAGGAGGATTCCTCCGGCTCTCTGTCTCCTGTCCGGCAGGGCCCCCGGTCTCTGCCAGGGCGCCACGGGCTCGTCGGGCATACATTGCTGTGGTGGAGTCCGACGTCGATGTGATCCTCTCTCACGCCGCTCGCGGTGTCGTGTCCAGGGCGGCCGAGCTGGCCGACCAGCTGGCGCAGCTCCTGAGCGTGAAGGTTCCCGAGCTCACGGAGTACGAGGACATCGTCACGCTGGGAGGGGCGAGCATCGCCGACAACATCACGGTGTGGGGTGACGCCCTCGAGAACGGTCTCGACCTGACGCGGGTCGAGGCGCCGCTCTCCTTCGTGGAGTACGCGCGGCGGTTCGCCCGGGCAGGAGGGCGCATCAGCACCCTGCTGCGGACGTATCGGTACGGGCAGGCCGGCCTCCTGCGCGCGATGCTGGCTGAGATGAACCGGCTCACGAAGGACCCGGTGCTGATCAACGCGGCGACGGTCAAGCTGAGCGGGATGATCCTCGAGTTCATCGACCGCACCTCGGAGCAGGCGGTCGCGGCGTATCAGGAGGAGCGCGACCGTTGGGTGCAGAGGCGGTTGTCGCTCGTGAACGAGGCCAACGTGCGGGTGGGGACGACCCTGGACATCGCCGGCACCGCGGATGAGTTGGCCGCCGTCGGCACCGACTACTTCGCCGACCTCGTCACCGTCGACCTGCTCGACTCCGCGCTCCTGGAACGGGACGCCGAACCGGTCCCCGGACCCCCTACCCTCCACCGCGTCGCGCAGCGGTCCGTATGGGAAGGCTGCCCGGACTCCGCTGTCAGGACCGGTCATTCGTACATCTGCCCGGAAGGGGCGGAGCCTGCGCAGGTCCTCGCCACGGGGCAGCCGTGGCGCTGCCGCATCGACGCCTCGGCGCTCCCGGTGTGGCTGACGCGGAGCCCCGATCAGAGGGCGGTCGTCGCCGAGTACGGAATCCACTCGGTGCTGGTGCTGCCGCTGCAGGCACGGGGGAGGACCCTGGGCCTCGCTCAGTTCTTCCGACACCGCACGGCGGCCTCGTTCAGCGACGACGACCTGCTTCTCGCCCAGGAGATCACCAAGCGAACGGCCGTCTATATCGATAACGCTCGCCGCTATACACACGAGCGTTCCACCGCGCTCACCCTGCAGCGCAGCCTGTTGCAGCGGTGCCCACCGGAGCAGTCTGCCGTGGAGGTCGCTTCCCGATACCAGCCGGCCGGCTCTCACGCGGGGGTGGGCGGAGACTGGTACGACGTCATCCCGCTGTCCGGGGCCCGCGTCGCCCTTGTGGTCGGCGACGTGATCGGCCACGGTATCCATGCCTCCGCGACCATGGGCCGGCTTCGGATGGCCGTCCGGACCCTCGCGGACGTCGACCTGCCCCCCGATGAGCTGCTCACCCACCTCGACGACGTCGTCGTCCGCCTCCAGCAAGAGGAGTCGCCGACCGAGGACGAGATCAGCGCCACGTGCCTCTACGCCGTCTATGACCCGGTCTCCCGTGTCTGCTCGCTGGCCAGCGCCGGGCACGTGCCGCCGCGTGTAGTCCTCCCCGCCGCGGCACCCGCTGAGGCCGTCACTCCCGATCTGCCGATCGGGCCGCCATTGGGCCTTGGAGGGCTGCCCTTCGAGACGATTGAGCTAAAACTGCCGGAAGGCAGTCTGCTCGCCCTGTACACCGACGGCCTGACCGAGAGCCGAAGCCGCACCACCGGCGACGAGCTCGACGTACTGAGCCAGGCCCTGGCCCAACCCGCCGCGTCCCTGGAACGGGTCTGTGACACCGTGCTCGGGGCGCTCCTGTCCGACCTTCCCCAAGACGATGTCGCGCTTCTGCTGGCCCGCACCCGGGCCCTCGACCGCGGCCGGGTCGCCGCCTGGGACATTCCGTCCGAGCCCGAGGCCGTGGCAGGGGCCCGGCGGAACGCTTCGGAACAGCTGGCGGCCTGGGGACTGGACGACTCCGCGTTCATCACCGAGCTGATCGTCAGCGAACTGGTCACCAACGCCATCCGTTACGGCCGACCGCCGGTCAGGCTCCGGCTCATTCACGACCGAAGCCTCGTCTGCGAGGTGTCCGACGCCAGCAGCACGGCACCTCACCTGCGCCGGGCCCGCCTCTTCGACGAGGGGGGCCGCGGCCTGATGCTGGTCGCGCAGCTGGCCCAGCGCTGGGGAACCCGGCACGCCAGGGAGGGCAAGATCATCTGGACGGAGCAGGATCTGCCCGCCCGCTGAGGCGCCACCCTGGCCAGGCCGCCCACGGCTGAGCCGTTCGACGGTCGAGGGCGTGCGACCCGGTCTCGCTGTTCGGCGGCGGATGGCCCGGACCACGCGGTCCGACTCCGCCCAGTCGACCGGACACGACCTAGCGGCCCTGGCGGCCCGCGGCCCAATGGAGAGCGCCGGCCAGGTGGGTGCGGAAGGCGGGGGTCGCGTACGACTCCGAGGTGTGGCCGAGGGCTGTGAAGAAGAACCGGCCGCCGGCCTTCTCGTGGCACCAGGAGAGCGGATGGTCCGCGCCGTGTGTCCCGCCGGTGTACGTGGACTCGTCGGCACGCAGCAGGACGTGGACGTCCGCGTCGCGCGGGGGTGAGGTGAAGTCGTACCACTCGTCGGTCCAGGCCCATTCCGCGGGCAGGTGCGCGGTCGCCGGGTGTGCCGGGTCCTCTACGTGGACCAGACCGTGCTGCAGAGGGGGGTGGCCCGCGAAGCGGGTGCCGAGCAGCTCGCCGTAGAACGGCCAGTCGGGCTCGGCGTTGGCGGCCGCATGGACGGCGAGGAGCCCGCCGCCGCGCCGTACGAATGCCTCCAGGGCCGATCGACCCTGGCCGGTGAGGACCGACCCGGTGGTGGACAAGAGGACCACCACCGCGCACCGCCCGAGCCGCTCGGCCGTGAAGGCCTCTGGTTCGCCCGTCGCCTCCGCCTCGAACCCGCCCTCGCGGGCCAGCTCGACGAGCGCGTCCGTACCCGCGGGGATGGAATCGTGGCGGTAGCCGGCCGTGCGGGTGTAGACGAGGACGTCCGAGGTCGACACAGGGCCCCCTTCTTAGAAAGCGCTTTCTGTCCGACCTTAGTCGCTGGATCTTCCTCGCTGCAACGCGTCGCTGCCCTTGGTTGATACCTTTCACTTGTCGAGTGAAAGCAAATGGCTTCGCTCACGATGGGAGGGGGCACGTGAGTGCTGGCTGAAGAGCGGCGTGAGGTGCTCCTGCGCTTGGTCGAGCGCCGGGGATCGATCAAGGTGAAGGACGTGGCGGAGGAGATGGGGGTCTCCGCCGTCACCGTGCGCCAGGACGTCCGGGAGCTGGCAGGCCGGGGGCTGATCGTCCGTGTCCACGGAGGTGCCATGTCGCCAACCGCGGCGCAGGCGGCCGACGTGCCCGGCCCCGCCGCCCCCCGGTCCTCGGCGCGGCAGGGGGATGCCTTCGGGCTGATCGTCCCGCCGGGGGGCTATTACTACCCCGAGATCATCCGAGGTGTGCAGGACGCGGCGCGCACGCACGGGGTGCGCGTTGTGCTCGCGGTTTCCGGCGAGACGCTGGCGGACAACCAGGAGCAGGTGCGACGGCTGATCGCGGCGGGCGTCGACGGTCTGCTGTTGATGCCGCGCGCCGGACTCGAACCCGTGGACCTGGCCGAGGAGTGGCTGGCCGGCCTCGAGATACCGGTCGTTCTCGTGGACCGGCGGGCTGGTGCGCAGGCCGGGCGGCTGGAACAGGTCGCGTCGGACCACGCCCATGGCGCGGGCCTGGCCGTCCGGCACCTCGCCGGTCTTGGGTACGAGCGGATCGCGCTGGCCGCCAGGGCGGAGAGCCCCAATACCCTGTTGATCAGGGAGGGTTACGTGTCGGCCTGTCAGGCCCTGGGGCTGACGTCGGGCCCGGAGTACGGCATTGATCCGGTTGACGGGCAGGCGTCGGCCGAGTGGCTGGAGGAGCTCGTGTCGGCGGTCGAGGCGGGTGACGTGCGAGCCGCCCTGGTCCACAACGATCTCGATGCCGTCACCCTGGTCGGCCTCCTTCAGGCGCGCGGCCTGCGCGTTCCGGAGGATCTGGCGATCGTGACGTACGACGACGAGGTCGCCGAGCTGAGCGATGTGCCGCTCACGGCTGTGGCACCGCCCAAGCGGGCGGTGGGGGAGTGGGCGGTCGATCTGATGAGGCGGCGACTCGCCGATCCGGCCGCCCCGCTGGCCGAGCTGCTGCTCCGCCCGGAGCTGCGCGTACGGGACTCCAGCGGGGCCTCCTCCGTAGCGGGTGAACACGCGTAGAGCGCGGGCAGGAGGCCGGTGCCACATCGCATCAGTTGATTTCGTTATCTGTCGAATGAAGCTCTAGGGATTGACGAAGCCGTATTTACTGACGAATGATTCCGGTCAACGCCCCAGCGAACGATCGGTGCACATCATGCTTCGCAGAACCACGGCCGTCATGGCCGGCTCCGTCATGGCGCTCGCCCTGCTTGCCACCGCCTGCGGTGGAGGAGCGGATCAGGGCGCTTCCTCGACCGAGGCGAAGAAGACCGGTGAGGTCACCTTCTGGTCCTTCGTGAAGGGGTCCGACAAGGTGGCTGCGGCTTTCAACCGCAGCCACCCGGACATCAAGGTGACCTTCGAGACGGTGCCGTCGGGCCAGGAGTACTACTCCAAGCTCACCAACGCCGTGAAGGCCGGCACCGCCCCGGACGTCGCGGTGGTCGAGTACCCGCACCTACCCGAGTTCGCGGCCCAGGGGAAGATCGAGGACCTGAGCGGCACCCTCGGACCGGTGGTGAAGGCCCAGTTCCCCGAGGCGGCGCGGCAGCTGGTCAACCTCGGCGACCGGACCTGGGCCGTCCCGCGTGACGCGGCGCCCCTGATGATGATGTACCGCAAGGACTTCTTCACCCAGCACAAGCTCGACGTCCCCACGACGTGGGACGCGTACCGGAACATGACCGAGCAGGTGAAGAAGGCGGACCCCGCCGCCCGCGGCGGCGTCCTGTACACCGACAACCCCGGGCTCCTGGAGGCTCTCTCCTGGCAGGCCGGCGGGCAGTGGTTCTCCACCGAGAAGGACTCCTGGAAGGTCACCGTCGACGACGGCCCGTCGAAGAAGGTCGCCGCCTACTGGGGTGACCTCGCCCGCAAGGACCTCGTCCGCTCGCTGAGCCAGCTCGACCCCTTCTGGACGAGCGTCCAGAAGAACCAGACCGTCGCCTACGTCTGCGCCAGCTGGTGCGCCGGGGCGCACCAGGCGACCGTCCCCGACCAGAAGGGCAAGTGGGCCGTGGCGCCCGTGCCCACCTGGGACGGCAAGCCGGCCTCGGGCATGTACGGAGGTTCGTCCTTCGTGATTCCGAAGGGGTCCGACAACAGCGGTGCCGCCGCCGAGTTCATCAAGTGGATCACCACGGACCCCGAGGGCATGAAGGCCTGGGTGTCGTCCGGCACCAGCAGCATGTTCCCCGCGGACCCGAAACTCGTGCCGGTCACGAAGGCCGCCTTCAAGACGGACTACTACGGCGGGCAGGACATCTACACCCTGATGTCGCGGTCCTACGACGCCATCCGGCCCGGCTGGACGTGGGGCCCCGTCATGGGCGCCACCAACACGGCCATCGTGGACCAGCTCCCGAAGGTCGCCGACGGCACGGTGACCCTGCCCGGCGTCCTCACCACCGCCGAGCAGGCCACGATCAAGCAGATGGAGCAGCGCGGCCTGAAGGTCACCGCCCCGTAGGAGCCCAGCTCGGAGGGCCGGCCTCCCTGCCAGGCGGCCGGCCCCCGGCTCCCTCCCGCACCCGCTCTCCCCCGCCCCACCCAAGGAAGGCCGGTATGGCAAGCCCATCCGCCCGAGGTCAGCGCCGGACCGCCGCACTGCTCCTCACACCGTTCTTCGGCCTGTTCGCGGCCGTCACCCTCGCCCCGCTGTTCTACGCGGCATGGCTGAGTCTGTTCACCACCCGCACGTCCGGCCTTGGGTTCGGCGGTACGGAAAACGTCTTCTCCGGGCTGGGGAACTACGCCCGCGCCCTGTCCGACGAGGCGTTCCGCGACGGTTTCCTCGTCATCGCCGTGTACTGCGCGGTCTACATCCCCGTGATGATCGGCGGATCGCTGGTCCTGGCCCTGCTGCTCGACTCGGGCCTGGCCAAGGCGCGGAACTTCTTCCAGCTGGCGCTCTTCCTGCCGCACGCGGTGCCTGGACTGATCGCCGCGCTGATCTGGGTGTACCTCTACACACCCGGCCTGAGCCCCGTGATCGACTTCCTGGAATCCGGCGGCATCGACGTCAACTTCCTGTCGGTCGACAACGCCGTGTTCTCCGCGGCCAACATCGCCGTCTGGGAGTGGATGGGCTACAACATGGTCATCTTCTATGCCGCTCTGCAGGCCGTGCCCCGCGAGACGCTCGACGCGGCGAAGGTCGACGGTGCGGGCGCCGTGCGGACGGCACTGTCCATCAAGGTCCCGATGATCCGCCCCGCGATCGCGCTCGCGGTCCTGTTCACGGTCATCGGGTCGATCCAGCTCTTCACCGAACCGAAGGTCATCTACAACGCCTCCAGCGCGATCGGCAGCAGCTTCACGCCCAACATGTACGTCCAGACGGCCGCCTTCCAGAACAACGACTTCGGCCTGGCGGCAGCCGCCTCACTGCTGATCGCCCTGTTCGCAGCCGTGCTGTCGTTCGTCGTCACTCGCCTCTCACGCCGCGGGAGCACGTCGTGACCAAGTCCTCCACACTCGACGCTCCGGCCCCCGCGCCCGTGACGCCGCAGTCGTCCGGCCGTCGGTCGGCGACTCGTAGAGACAAGGGCCGCCCTGTGAAGTCACCGTCCGCCCTGCTGTCCAAGGCCGGGGTCACGGCGATGCTGGGCCTTGCCACCCTCTACACCCTGCTGCCGCTGACCTGGCTGCTGCTGTCCTCCACCAAGAGCCGTGAGGATCTGTTCGGCACGAACGGTTTCGCGCTCGGCGACGAGGTCCACCTCACCGAGAACCTCGGGCACCTGTTCACGGCGGACGGCGGCGTCTACCTGCGCTGGCTGCTCAACACGGTGCTGTACGCCGGTGTCGGGGCCCTGCTGGCATCGGTGTTCAGCGTCGCGGCCGGCTACGCCTTCGACAAGCTCGCGTTTCCCGGGAAGGAGCGCCTGTTCTCGCTCGTGCTGCTCGGGGTGATGGTGCCCGGCACGGCGATGGCGATCCCGTTGTACCTGCTCGCCGCGAAAGTCGGCCTGGTCAACACCTTCTGGGGCGTGTTCATCCCCGGACTGGTCTTCCCGTTCGGCGTCTACCTGGCGCGGGTCTTCAGCGCCTCCTACGTGCCGGACGAGGTCCTGGAAGCGGCGCGGATGGACGGGGCCAGTGAGTTCCGGACCTTCTGCCGCATCGCGTTCCCGATGATCGCTCCCGGTTTCGTGACCATCTTCCTCTTCCAGTTCACCCAGATCTGGAACAGCTTCTTCCTGCCCCTGGTGATGCTCTCCGACCAGGACCTCTACCCGGTCAACCTCGGTCTCTACGTCTGGTACTCGTCAGCGCTCACGCAGGGCCATCCCGAGGACTACCTGCTGGCCGTCGTCGGCTCGCTCGTGGCCGTGGCCCCGCTGATCGCCATCTTCCTGATGCTGCAGCGGTTCTGGAAGTCCGGCATGACCGCCGGCGCCGTCAAGTAGGCCGCCACCGTGAGGAACCCTTCCATGCGCCCGACCCCGACCACCCGCCCTCGCGCCCTGTTCGCCATGGGGCGTCGCCACCGGGACGCCCTGTTCTCACCCGCCGAGATCCAGCGTCTGACGGCGTACGTCGACATCGACCCGGACCACGTCGCCGAGGACCTTACCGAGGAACCGGCCCTGGAGGACGCGGAGATCCTCATCACGTCCTGGGGCTGTCCCGTCCTCGACGAGGAGATCCTGGCACGGGCGCCTGCGCTGAAGGCGATCGTCCACGCGGCGGGCAGTGTCAAGCACCATGTTACCCAGGCCTGTTGGGACCGCGGACTGGTGGTCTCCTCGGCCGCCGCTGCCAACGCCGTCCCGGTCGCCGAGTACACCGTCGCCGCGATCCTCTTCGCCAACAAGAGGGTCCTGGACATAGGCGGCCTCTACCGCGACCACCGTGCCGCCCTCGACTGGTCCCAGCACTTCCCCGGATTCGGCAACTACCGCCGGACCGTGGGCCTGGTCGGCGCCTCGCTCGTCGGCCGCAAGGTCCTCGAACTGCTGCGGCCCTACGACCTCGACCTGCTCCTCGCCGACCCCCACGTCGACGCCGCGCAGGCCGCGGAGCTGGGCGCCCGGCACGTCGGCCTCGACGAACTCGTCGCCGGCTCGGACGTCGTCTCGCTGCACGCGCCGGCCCTGCCGGAGACCCACCACATGGTGGACGCGCACAGGCTGTCACTGATGCGCGACGGCTCCACGCTCATCAACACGGCACGCGGGTCCCTCGTCGACACCGACGCCCTCACCGCCGAAGTCGTGACCGGTCGCATCGGGGCGGTCATCGACGTCACCGAGCCGGAGGTGCTCCCCGCCACCTCACCGCTCTACTCCCTGCCCAACGTCCTCCTCACCCCGCACATCGCCGGCTCGCTCGGCGGCGAACTCCACCGGATCACCAGCAGCGCCGTTGACGAGGTCAAGCGCTACTGCTCCGGAGAACCGTTCGCGCACGCCGTGCACCACGCCGCCCTCGCGACGTCGGCCTGACACGTCCGGTCCCCGGATTCCGTCCATCCGGGGACCGGCCGACCCCTCCCGTGGGCTCCCCACCACGGCTCTTGCTCCTCCCCGCTTTGTGTCCCCCGCACAACGACCAAAGGAGTCCCCCCATGCAAGACCATCCTTCGATGGGCAGGCGTCAGTTGCTCATGGCAGGCGGTGCCCTCGGGCTCGCCGCGGCCGCGGGCCCGCTGCTCACCGCACCGGCCCAGGCCAAGGCCACGGCCGACGGACCCTGCGTCCGCATCACCGATCTCGGCCCCGGCATCGAGCAGTTCGCGCTCATGAGCGCACTCCAGGTCGGTGACACGGTCTACATCGGGTCCCGCAACCTCGAACCGACCCGGGTGATCGCCTTCCACCTGCCGACGCGCAAGGTCGTGTCCCAGACCGTCCTCGGCGTGGGTCACTCGATCCAGGCGCTCGCCGCCGACTCCACCGGCAGGTACCTGTACGCGGGCATCCTGACCAAGGGCGACGAGGGCAGGCCGAACATCTTCCGCTGGGACCTGACCACCCCGGACAAGCCCGCCGTGGGCGTCGGCCGGACCGAGGACCGCGACATCCGCGACCTCGCCGTCGCCCCCGACGGCACCGTGTACGCCGTCGGCGGCGTGCCGGGCAAGGCGCCCGCGCTGTGGATGTACGACCCGGGCACCGGCAAAGTGACCAACCTCGGCATCCCCGACCCGAAGGCGACCCTGGCCAGGACCGTCGCCGCCACGGACACCACCGTCTTCTTCGGCGCCGGCAGCACCCTGGGCGGCGGAGACGGGGCGAGCAAGGCGTCGCTGTACGCGTACGACCGGAAGGCGGGCACCTTCGGCAACGTCACCCCGCCGGAGATGGAGAAGGACCCCAGCCTGCGCGACCTCCTCGTCCTCGGCGACCGCCTCGTCGTCAGTACAGCGGGCTCGACCGAACCCGCCAAGCTCGCCGTGATGGACCTGGCCGACCTCTCCTCGTACAGCGTCACGCCCACCACCGGCAAGGTGGTCAAGAATCTGGCCGCGAACGGCGACCTGATCTACTTCGCCACCGATGCGGGCCTGCACTCCTACTCGACGGCGAGCAAGGTCGTCGCCCCCGTCGCGTTCGACGGCGACCTCGGCGAGATCTGGGGCCTGGACTACGCCGGCGGCAAGCTGACCGTCGTCTCGGGTTACGGCTTCGTCGCGGAGATCGACATGGCCGCCGGTGCGTCCTTCGTCACCGAACTCGGTCCGGCGGGCGCCCCCGTCAGTCCCCAGGCCACCATGGGGATCGCCGCCGACCACCGGTTCGTCTACGTCGGCGGCAACAACGGCATAGCCCGTCACGACCTGCGCAGCGGCAAGGTGGTCAACCTCCGGGCGCCCGGTGAGGCGAAGGACGCCCAGGTGCTGGACGGGGAGCTCTACACCGGCCAGTACAGCTCGCAGGGCATGTGGACGTACGACCCCCTGCGTGACGAGCAGCCCCACCAGCTGGCGGCGTTCCCGAGCGAACAGAACCGTCCGCTCGACGTCTGCCACGACCCGATCAACGAGCTCCTGCTGGTCGGCGCGCAGTCCGACACCGAGGGAGGGGGCTCCCTGTGGACCTACTCCACGAAGACGGGCAAGAAGGCCGCCTACATCAACCCGATCGACAAAAGCCAGTTGGTGCGTGCCGTCGCCACCCGGGAAGGCGTCGCGTTCCTCGGCGGAGACAACCCCACCACGCAGGGGCCTCGTGGCACGATCGTAGCCTTCGACCCGGTCGCCGGGCGGGAGCTGTGGCGCATCGACCTCCCCGCGACCCTGACCACGGGAACGGCTGCACTGGCAGTGCACGGCAAGCACCTGTACGGACTCACCCGTAAGGGCGGCTTCTTCGTCGTCGACGTCACGATCCGCCGGGTGATCCACACCGCCGACCACCGCGCCCTCTGCCCCGGCTTCGCGGCCATGGTCACCAGCCGGGGCATCGTCTACGGCGTCTCCGACACCACCCTCTTCCGCTTCGATCCCAAGACCTTCGCCGTCAGCACCGTCGTCCCCGAGATCAACGGCGCCTGGTACAGCGGCCCGCATGTCAACGCCGACAACTACGGCCGGCTGTACACCATGCGCGGCCACAACCTCGTCCGCGTCGAGGACAGGCCGGTGATCTGACCATGAAGAAGTCGACGAGGCGGTCCGCCATCGCCGTGGCCATGGCGGGAACGCTGACCATCGCCGGCCTGGCCACCGCGCAGGCGGGGCAGGACGGCGGGAGCGAGTCTTCGGTGGTCTCGTGCACCACCAGTAGCAGCGTCCCTGTCCTGCTGGCCATCGATTACAGGAACGGCGAACTGAACTCCGGCATCCCGAACCTGACCACGACGCACGCGACTGCGGCCGACGCTTCGTACGTCGTAGAGTCGGGCGAGGACCACGCCGTTGCGCACAAGGTGACCCTGGGCGATCCCGCTTACGTCTCCGACGGCGCCCCGCGCAGCGAGAGCGCCACGAACGACGTCTACGAGGGAAAGTTCGTCGTCGGCGACAAGCAGCGGTACGAGTTCAGCGTCCTGCTGAAGGACTGGGATACGTGGGAGTCCGGGGAGTCGGAAACCGGCGACATCATCTTCCAGGGGAAGCACGCCGGCGGAAACCTTCCCTCCTTCTACCTCATGACCAAGCGGAACAGCATCGCCTTCCGGTCGCCGACCCTCGACCTCCAGTCCACCGTGGTCGGCGACTTCCGCCCCCACATCGGTCAGTGGATGCACTTCCGCGTGGACGTGAGCTGGACGGACGACAGCACCGGCTACTACAAGGTCTCCACACGGATGCCCGGCGAAGCGGATTACACGCTGCGGCAGACGTACGAGAACGTGCAGACCTTCCACCCCGTCAACCCGGCCGACTTCGGCTACATCAAGTGGGGCCTCTACCGCCCCGGCCAGACGATCGAAAAGGGGGACGTACCGACGCGCGTCGTCTACCACGACGACATCCGCGTCCTGGATCTCTCCCAGGGCTGAGCCCGCGGGGCGAGGCTCCTCCATCGCTAGGAAGTCCTCGCCCTCACAGCCGTGTCACGACGCGGCACGAGATACGAACCAGTGGTCAGAACGGCCTGAGTCACCAGTGAGAGTGTTCCCGTGAGACATGTCATCGCCCTCGATGTGGGGGGCACCGGAATGAAAGCGGCTCTGGTCGGGCTGGACGGGGCGCTGTTGTACGCGGCGCGGCGGGCCACCGGGCGCGAGCGGGGGCCCGACGCCGTCGTGGAGTCGATCGTCGGCTTCGCAAAGGAGCTGCGCGCCCACGGAGAGAGGCACTTCGGCACGGCGGCCGAGGCCGCAGGGGTCGCCGTGCCCGGCACCGTCGACGCGGAGCGCGGCGTCGCCGTCTACTCCGCCGGCCTGGGCTGGCGGAACGTCCCGCTGCGGGGGCTGATCAGCTACAGGCTCGGGCGGATCCCCGTCGCGCTCGGGCACGACGTGCGCACCGGCGGCCTTGCCGAGGGCCGCATCGGGGCGGGCCGGGGCACCGGCCGGTTCCTGTACGTGTCGCTCGGCACCGGCATCGCCGGTGCGATCGGTCTGGACGGCGGCATCGAGGCCGGCGCCCGCGGCGGCGCCGGCGAGCTCGGCCACATCGTCGTACGACCCGGCGGCCCTGCGTGCGGCTGCGGCGGGCGCGGCTGTCTGGAGGCCGTGGCCTCCGCAGCCGCGGTCGGTCGCGCCTGGGCCGTGGCGAGCGGTGACCCCGCCGCCGACGCCGCCGACTGCGCCCGGGCCGTCGCGGCGGGCGACGAGGCGGCGAACGGGGTGTGGCGGGCGGCGGTCGACGCCCTCGCCGACGGCCTGCTCACCGCGCTCACGGTCCTGGACCCCCGCACACTGATCATCGGCGGCGGCCTCGCCGAGGCCGGAGAAACCCTGCTCGCACCCCTACGCGCCGCAGTGGCGGAACGCATCACGTTCCAGAAGCTCCCCACGATCGTCCCGGCGGCCCTCGGGGACGCCGCCGGGTGCGTGGGTGCGGGGCTGCTAGCCCGGGACCTGCTCGCCGCGGCGGCAGCTGTCTGACGGCCGCCGCCCACGGCTCGTTCAGCGAGGAGCCCAGGGCGTGCACCGGCCGGCGTGGCGGTGCACGCCCTGTCGGGCCGGTGGATCGTCGTCTGCCCGTCGCCCGTCGCCCGTTGCCCGACGGAGGGGCGGTGGTGGGCGGATGCCGAGTGCTACAGGACGTGGACGACGGCGATCGCTGCCAGCGTGAGCGTGGTGGCAAGGGCGGCGGCCGCAGTGCCCGGCGCCATGGTCGGAGGTTCCTCGGCGTGGCGCAACGTTGTGATCCGGTGGTGCGCGACGGCCCAGAAGGTGAGCAGTGCGGTGACCATGGCCGCGGCGAGTATCGCGGGGGAGTGGGCTGTCTGACGGCTCGCGAGAAGGGCCGTGACCGTCCAGGTGAGGGTGGTCCGGCGCCAGGCGAGCCGTGTGCGTTCGGGTTGGAGCCCGGGGTCGCGGTTGCTCGGTGCGGTCATGCGCTGCCCTGGGCCACGACGGCCACCATGGTGACGGAGACGATGGTCACCAAGGCGGCGAGCAGCGCGGGAAAGGCGGTGGCCGGCAGGTCCTCGCCGCGTCGTATCGCCCGTTCGCAGCGGACCCAGTGGTGCACCGCCCGCACGGCGCACAGCGCGCCCACGCCGATGGTGGCGAGTGCCAGAGCCGCCCGCACCGTCCCGTCGAGGTCCGTCAGGAACTGGTCGACGGCGAAGCCACCACCGATGAGCGCGAGCGCTGTCCGTATCCAGGCGAGGAAGGTCCGCTCGTTGGCGAGAGAGAAGCGGTAGTCGGGCGTTTCACCGTCGTCGCGGATGCGTCTGGGCGTGAACGAAAGGCGGATGGTCTGTGCGGAGTCGCCCATGCCGGGCCCGCGTCGGCCCGGGCTCATCCGGCCGTGACGCTGCTGTGGGCGCCGCTGGTGTCCGGATCGGAGGTGCTGGCGGTGAAGAGCTGTGCCAGGACGGTGTAGGCGGCGCCGGCGGCGTGACTGGAGGGGCCGGTCGCGGCGATCTCCAGCGCGGGGGGAGTGCTGGTGCCGTGAGCGTACTGCCGTCGGAACACCTGCTCCGTCCGGGCGGTGAGTGCCGGCAGGTTCATCTCGGGCGTGAAGGCGACCACGACCCGTTCCGGGCCGAGCATCTTGGCGGCGTTGGCCACGGCGGTGCCGAGGCTGTCGGCGGCGCTCTCGATGATGTCGTCGTCGCGGCCGACGGGGCTTCCCGGCTTCGCACCGCGCCTTTCGAGCTCTCGCTGGATACCCCAGTGACTGGCCCAGGTCTCCAGGCAGTCCTCGGCACCGCAGTGGCAGGGCCGCCCGGCATCTGTGCCGACGCGGGAGTGGGCGAACCCCCCGGCGCTGCCGCTGAAGCCACGGTGAATGCGTCCCCGCACCACCACGGAGGCTCCCAGACTCGCTCCCACGCTGAAGATCATGAGATCCCGGCCGGTGAGTCTGTCGTCGAAGAGCAGCAGACCGGAGGCCAAGGCGTTGACGTAGCTGTCGAGCACGACGGGAGCCTCCAGCAGCGCCGTCAACCGACGCTGGAGCGGTACGTTCTCCCAGCCCATCGATCCGCTGTGCCGGACGACGCCGCCCTGCTGGTCGACCACGCCCGACACGGCGACGCCGACGCCGATGAGGGTCGCGGAGGTCTTGCTCGCGCCGGCGAGGGCCACCGCGCGGGCGACGCTCTCGCCGACGTCCTGCGGGCGGGTGGAGGCCAGTGGCTCCTGGTGGGCGGCGACGACGTCACCCCGCAGGTTGACCAGCACCACGTAGGCCTCGGTGTCCGACAGCCTGACGCCGGCGGCGAGTACGGCGTCGGTGCCCAGGTCGAGCAGGCGGGCGGGCCTGCCTCCGGTGTTGCGTACGGCGTCGGTCTCCGTGAGCAGCCCGGCGCCCAGCAGCCGGGTCGTGATGCCGGTGACGGTCGCCGGACTCAGTCCGGTCTCGGCGGCGATCCTGGCCCTGGCCACAGGGCGATGAGCACGGACGACATCGAGAACCAGGGCTTCGTTGATCTCGCGGATCAGGGCTTTGCTCCCGGCGCGTGGCCTCATGACTGGCGGCTCCTTCTGCTGATCGCTCGATGTGGACGGGGCTCCGTCCTCTGGGCGCGTGGGCCCAGTCTAGTTTATTCGGTCATTGACAGAAGTAACTCTCGGGGTTAGCTTCGCCGCATGAGTCACCACCTCGGAGTGGGCCAGGAGCAGCGCCTTCTGGGCTCACACATCCGGATCCTCCTGAGCGTCCCTCCAGGAGAGAAGGAAGCCTTCTTCCCTCCGGCGACACTTCAGGCACTGGCAGCGCTCGGTGAGGTCACCGAGCGGGAGCCGGCCGCGCTGCAGACGGAGGACGCCTTTCGCCGGGCCCTCGACGGCGTACACGTTCTCGTCACCGCCTGGGGATTCCCCCGGCTCGACGCCGCCCGCCTCGCGCTGGCACCCGACCTGCGTTTCGTCATGCACGCCGCGTCCTCGCTCCACTGGCTCGTCAGCGACGACTTCTGGGCCACCGGCCTGCCCGTCTCCCAGGCGGGAGCGGCGATGGCCCCGGCCGTGGCGGAGCTCTCCCTGGGCTTCACGCTGTCCCTGCTGCGCCGTACCCACCGCCACGACCACGCGCTCCACTCCGGCCGGAGCTGGGAGACGGTTGCCGGTTCCGAGCGGGCACGCGAGATCAGCGGGGCCCGCATCGGGGTCGTCGGCGCCTCACGGACCGGGCGGCGTTACATCGACATGTGCCGGGCGCTCGGTGCCGACATCCGCGTCTACGACCCGTACGTCCAGCCCTGTGATCCGCTCGCCGAGTTCACCACCGGACTGCGGGACCTGCTCGCCTCCAGCGACGTCGTCGCCGTACACGCCCCGGCCACACCGGAGACGCACGGCATGATCGGCGCGGACGAGATCGCCGCGATGCGGGACGGCACCCGGTTCGTCAATACCTCCCGGCCCTCGATCGTGGACATGGACGCCCTGTTCGAGGCGGTCGCCTCGGGTCGGATCGACGCCGCCCTGGACGTGTTCGACCGCGAGCCGCTGCCCGTCGACGACCGCTGGCGCCGCCTGCCGAACGCCCTCCTCACGCCGCACATCGCCGGCGCGACCAGCGACTCGCGGCAACGCGCGGGGCGGATCGTCGTGGAGGAGATCCGCCGGCACCTGGCAGGAGAGCCTCTGGAGCACGCGCTGACGCGCGAGGACCTGGCGAGGATGGGATGACCGCGACCACGGCACGCAACATTCTGCTGCTCCACTGCCACGACCTGGGCCGGTTCCTCGGCGCGTACGAGGTTCCCACCGTGGTCTCACCGCACCTGGACGCCCTCGCCGCGCAGTCGGCCCTGTTCGAGGCGGCGTTCGCCACAGCCCCGCACTGCAGCCCCGCCCGGGCCTCCCTGTTCACCGGCACCTACCCGCAGGCCAACGGGGTCCTCGGACTCACCCACGACCCCTTCGGCTGGGATCTCACCGACCCCTCGACCCACCTCGCCGGCCGTCTGCGCGCGGCAGGATACGCGACCGAACTCATCGGCGTGCACCACGAGTCACGGGTCCTGGCGGACGACGTCGTGGCCGAGCGCCTCGGCTTCGACCGGGTCCGCAGCGGCGGTGACCGGGACACCGTCGTCGAGCGCACCGTCGAGGCCCTCGACCGGGCGGCCGCGTCGGACTCCCCCTTCTACCTCCAGGTCGGATTCCACGAACCGCACCGCACACCGTCGAAGAACGACCGACCCGGAGTCATGGGGTTCCTCGGCGGCAAGGTGACCGCGGACGACTCCCTCGGGCTCACCGTCCCCCCGTACCTCCAGGACGACGAGGGCGCCCGCGAAGAGATCGCCGAACTGCAGGGCGCCGTACGCCACATGGACGAGGGCGTCGGGAGCATCCTGGCCCACCTCGACGCTCTCGGTCTGAACGACGACACCATCGTCGTGTTCACCACCGACCACGGCCTCGCGCTGCCCCGGGCGAAGTGCACCCTCTACGACCCCGGCCTGGAAGTCGCGCTCATGATGCGCGTACCAGGCCGGCCCGACTGGTGCGCCCGCCGCGTCGAAGGCCAGGTCAGCCATGTCGACGTCCTGCCCACCCTGTTCGAACTCGTCGGCCTGCCAGAGCCCGCGGACGGTCAGGGCGTCAGCCTGGTCCCCGTCGTGGAACAGGACCGCCCGGCTCGTACCCACACCTTCGGGCAGCTGTCCCACCACATCTACTACGACCCGAAGCGCTCGGTGCGGTCCGCGTCGCACAAGCTGGTCGTGAACTTCTCCAACGCCCCGCGGGCCATGGACCCCACCCAGTCGTGGATACGGCGCAGCCTCCCCGTGGACCTCAACGGCTCCAGCATCGGCTCCAGTCCCGCTCTGGAGCTGTACGACCTGGTCCGCGATCCGCACGAGCGGGACAACCGTGCCCTGGACCCCGCCTACGAGGGCGTCCGGGGCGAACTCGCCGCCGCGTTGCTGGACTGGATGCGCGCCACCGGCGATCCGCTCCTCAGCGCGCCGCCGCTGCAACGGCGTCATCAGGACGCTCTCACCGCTCTGGGCCACGCCGCCCACGACCACGGGACGCAGCCGCTTCCCGGTCCGTCCGCCCCCATCTGTCACTCCCTTGCCGACAAGGCCGTCGCACCCCCACGAGAGAGAGAAACAGCATGAGCACACGACCGCTTCGCTTCGCGGCCCTCGCCGCTGCCGCCACCATGGCGATCACGGCCTGCTCGGGCTCGGGTTCCGGTGACGGCAAGGCCGAGGTCACGCTGTGGATGTACCCCGTCATCAAGGACGAGGCCGCGAGCAAGAAGTACTGGGCCGGGACCGAAGCCGCCTTCGAGAAGGCCCACCCCGACATCGACCTGAACATCGAACTGCAGACCTTCGACAAGCGCGACGCCCAGATCTCCGCCGCCCTCGCCGCGGGATCCGGCCCGGACATCGTCCTGATCACCCCCGACCAGGCCGCGACCTACCACAAGGTGCGGGGGCTGCTTCCCGTCGACGACGCCGTCGCCGACGACCGTACGAAGTTCCTCCCCGGGACGCTCGAAGCCGCCACCATCGAGGGCAAGCTCTACGGCGTCCCCGCCTTCCAGAACGTCAACACCACCGCGTACAACACCAAGATCTTCGCCGATGCCGGCCTCGCCCTGCCGAAGACCTGGGACGACGTGCTCAAGGCCGCCCCGGTACTCGCCAAGAAGGGCATCGCCGTCATGGACTACGCCGGCAGCCCCGAGCAGACCCTGAACCTCTCGTTCTACCCCCTGCTCTGGCAGGCCGGTGGGTTCGTCTTCAGCCCGGACGGCAGCGACGTCGCGTTCGACTCGCCCGCCGGCGTCTCCGCTCTCCAGTTCCTCGTCGACTTGAAGAAGGCGGGCGGCCTCCCCGCCGAGGCGGCCACCGAAGGCCCCAAGGTCGAAGGGGCCCCCATCGCGGCCGGCAAGGTCGCCATGCGACCCGTCACGTCCCTGCCCGAGCTCAAGCAGATGCGCGCCGCCCTCGGCAAGGAGAACGTGTCCCTCGGCCTGCCCCTCCAGGGCAAGGTCCGGGCGACCTACGGCAACCCCGGTCTGCTGTCCCTGACCTCCATCAACGAGGAGGAGAACCGGGAAGCCGCCTACGAGGTGCTCTCCTACCTCTCCTCGGCCGAATCCCAGAAGTCGCTCAACGCTGCCGCTGGCAACCTGCCGACCCGCATCGGCGTCGACACGCCGGACTCCGGCCCCGACCTCAAGGTCCTGAACGACACCCTCCAGTACGCCAACCCCGGTGAGCCCTCGCCCTTCGCCCGCCAGGTGATGGCCACCCTGGCGCCGTACATCCAGGCCGCCCTCGGCGGCGACCTCACGCCGAAGGAGGCGCTGAAGAAGGCCGCCGAGGAAGCGCGCGCCCTTCTCGCCCGGTCCTGAACCCGTCAGGGGAGCGCGCGGTCCCCGCCAACCGACCGCGCGCTTCCTCTCCTCCCCGCTGATAGGCCGCCATGCCCGTGTACACACCTCCGAGCACCGGCTCGGACAGCCGACCGTTCCGCCATCCTGAGCCCATGCACCTCTCTCCGAGCAGTCGGGCGGCCCGGCGCCGTCTGAAGCGCCGTGAGGCCATGGCGGGCATCCTGTTCGTGCTGCCGACGCTCGTCATCTTCGTGGTGTTCAAGTTCCTTCCCATCGCCGGCGCCGGTGCGATGAGCCTGACGCGCTACCGCCTCAACGGCGACGTCAGCTATCTGGGGGCCGAGAACTACACGCGCCTGTTCTCCGACCCCCACTTCTGGCAGAGCCTCGGCGTGACGGTGAGCTACGTGCTCATCTTCGTGCCGCTCATCATCGTCGTCTCGCTGGCCGGCGCGCTGCTCCTGAACAAGATGGTGAGGTTCACCGGCACGTTCCGGGCCGTGCTCTTCGTCCCGTACCTCAGCTCCTTCGTGATGGCCGGCATCATCTGGTCCTGGATCTTCGACATGGACGGGCCGCTCAACGCCGCGCTCGGCGGACTCGGACTCGGCCCGGTCCCGTTCCTCACCGGGGACCAGCTCCTGGTCCTCGCCAGCCTCGCGCTGGTCTCGGTGTGGAAGGGCTTCGGATACTCGATGCTCGTCTTCCTCGCCGGACTCAAGGCCCAGCCCGCCGAGGTGCACGAGGCGGCGCGCCTCGACGGGGCGAGCAGCTGGCAGGCGTTCCGGCATGTGACCCTCCCGCTGCTCAAGCCCGTGATGTTCTTCGTCCTCGTGATCGAGACGATCATCGGCTTCCAGGTGTTCGACACCATCTACGTGATGACCGGCGGCGGCCCCAACCGGGCCAGCCACAGCCTCATCTACTTCCTCTACGACGAGGGCTTCAAGTTCCTCGACTTCGGCTACGCGGCGGCGATCGGCATGGTCCTCTTCGTCATCGTGCTCGTCCTGTCCCTCGTCCAGCGACGCCTCGTCGAAGGCAAGGAGACCAAGTGACCGCCCAGCCCTCCACCCTCGACGCCGGCCGCCCCGCCGCCCGTCGGCCCCGCAACCGGCTGCCGGTCCTCGCGCTCACCGTCATCTCGCTGTTCACCGTCGCGCCGCTGATCGCCGTGGTTGTCCTCGCCCTCTCGCCCGAGGACGCGCCCACCCTGCCGCACGCGATCCCCGACTCCCTCACGCTCGACAACATCACGCGGATCTTCGAGGTCGGAGAGTTCCCGCTCTGGCTCCTCAACTCCTTCGTCTACTCCGTGGTCTCCGTGGTGGTCATCCTCCTCACCGCCTCCATGGCCGCCTACGCCCTGGTGCGCAAGAGGTTCCCCGGGCGCAACGCGGTGCTGTGGGCGATCGTCGCCACCTTGATGGTGCCGATGCAGGCCACGCTCATCCCCACCTTCATCCTGGTGGCCCGCATGGACGGGGTGAACACCCTGTGGGGCCTGATCATGCCGACCCTCGCCAACGCCCAGGCGGTCTTCCTCATCCGGCAGTTCGTCCGCGACCTGCCCGACGAACTCTTCGACGCGGCACGGATCGACGGTGCGGGGGAGTGGCGGACCTTCGTGCAGATCGTGCTGCCGCTGATCCGGCCGGTGCTCGCCACGCTCGCCATCTTCGTCTTCCTGTGGCACTGGAACGACCTCCTGTGGCCGCTCGTCGTCGGCCAGACGGACGAGGCCCGGACCCTGACGGTCGGACTCGCCACCCTGCACACCGAGACGGTGTCCACGGCCGGCATCATGTCCGCCGCCCTCGTGAGCTTCATCCCCTGCTTCGTGATCTTCATGGTCCTCCAGCGGCACATCGTCGCCGGCGTCACCTCGTCGGGGGTGAAGGGATGACGTACGACGTGACAGCGCCACCCCTGCGGTTCGGACTCATCGGCGTCGACTCCCCGCACGCACCGTCCTTCACCCGACTCTTCGGAGACGGAGTCACCGGCACCGTGGCGGGCGGCACGGTCGTCGCGGCCTGGAGGGGCGTGGCGGCCGAGGACTTCCCGCTCAGCCGGGACCGCATCGACGCCTTCGCCCAGGAGGTCTCCGATCTGGGCGTGCTGCTGTACGACACTCCCGAGGACGTCGCCGAGCGCTGTGACGCCCTGCTCGTCGTCGCCTCCGACGCCCGTACCCACGCCGGGTACTTCACCCGGCTGGCGCCGTTCGGCAAGCCGGTCTACGTCGACACGCGCTTCGCTCTCACGGCGGAGGACGCCCGGGCCATGCTGGCGACGGCAGGTGTCCACGGGTGCCTGCCGCTGGCGGGCTCACCGAAGCGCTTCACACCCGAGTTCCGCCGCGCCACCGGCTGGGGGCGGGCCGACCGCGTCGACCTGACCGGCCCGTTGCCCACCCAGCCCGGCCACGCCTTCCTGGCCTGGTACGGCGTGCACCTGGTCGACCTCGCGGTCGCGGCGCTCGGGCCGGGATGCGCGCAGGTCGACGCCTCGACCGGCGACAGGGTCACGCTGACCTGGCCGGACGGACGGGTGGCGACCCTCGGAGGTGAGGAGCGGTGGTCACCGCTCACGACGGGGCGCGTCAGCGGTCCCGGCGGAGCACGTGAATTCACCATCGAGGCCGGACCGCCCATGCTCACCGGGCTGCTCGCCTCGATCGTCGACGCCTGCCGCACCGGCATCCCCAACGTCCCCGAGGCGGAGGTGCTCGACATCGTCGCGATCGTCGAGGCCGCCCACCGCAGCCGCACGAGCGGCGCACCGGTGAGCCTGTCATGACCGCGCAGCGGTCGTGCTGTGCCGCGAGCCGCGAGGCCGGGCGGGAGCAGCGGCTGCCTGCGATGGAGCCGAGCGGGGAACGGCTTCCGTCCGGGCGTCCCGGCATGGCGCTGCTGCCCGGCGGTACGTTCCTGATGGGCACCGACGCCGGAGACGGGTACGCCGCCGACGGAGAGGGCCCGGTGCGCGAGATCCGCCTCGCGCCCTTCCTGATCGACACCACGACGGTCACCAACGAGGCGTTCGCCGAGTTCACCGACGCCACCGGGTGGGTGACGCTGGCAGAGCGGTTCGGCACCTCCTTCGTGTTCGCCGGCCTGCTGCCCGACGGTGTAGGGGGCGGCCGCCCCGTACCGGTGACGCCGTGGTGGCGGGAAGTCGCGCACGCCGACTGGCGCCGTCCCGAAGGACCCGGATCGGACATCGCCGACCGCATGGACCACCCGGTGGTCCACGTCACCTGGCGTGACGCCCGCGCCTACGCGAAGTGGGCGGGCAAGCGCCTGCCGACCGAGGCCGAGTGGGAGTACGCGGCCCGCGGCGGTCTGACGCAGGCCCGATACCCATGGGGCGACGAGCGCGAGCCCGGCGGGGAGCACCGGATGAACGTGTGGCAGGGCGAGTTCCCCGCGCGCAACACCGGCGCGGACGGCCACCTCGGCACCGCACCGGCCGACGCGTACGAGCCCAACGGGTACGGCCTGTACAACACCTGCGGCAACGTGTGGGAGTGGTGCTCCGACTGGTTCCACCCCACGTGGCACGCCACCGGCCCCCGGGCCGACCCCGTCGGGCCGCCGAGCGGGGACCGCAAGGTGATGCGGGGCGGCTCCTACCTGTGCCACGAGAGCTACTGCTTCCGCTACCGGGTCGACGCCCGCAGCTCCAACACTCCCGACAGCAGCGCCGGCAACATCGGCTTCCGTTGCGTCGCCGAAACCGGCTGACCTGACACGGGTACCCCGATCCCTACCTCTCACAAGGAGGCGGGGGCAGCCGCATACCGCATAGCAAGCGCTTTCTGCACTCAGTTGCATTTAGCTCCACGCCACACCAGAGGAAGACACGAGCATGAGCCGCAAAGTCGTAGGCATCGTCATGAACGGCGTGACCGGTCGCATGGGCTACCGCCAGCACCTGGTCCGCTCCGTGCTGGCCATCCGCGAACAGGGCGGTCTGCCCCTGGACGACGGAACCGTCATCTGGCCCGAACCGATCCTCGTCGGCCGCAGCGACCGCAAGCTGAAGGAACTGGCCGACCGGCACGGCCTGGAGCACTGGACCACGGAGCTGGACGAGGCCCTGGCCCACCCCCTCGCCGAGATCTACTTCGACGCCCAGGTCACCACGGCTCGGGAGAAGGCGATCCGGACCGCGATCGCGGCCGGCAAGCACATCTACACCGAGAAGCCGACCGCCGAATCCCTCGACGCCGCACTGGAACTGGCCCGGCTGGCACGCGAGGCGGGTGTGTGCAACGGCGCCGTGCAGGACAAGCTGTTCCTGCCCGGCCTGCTGAAGCTCAAGCGGCTCATCGACAGCGGCTTCTTCGGACGGATCCTCTCCGTACGCGGCGAGTTCGGCTACTGGGTCTTCGAAGGCGACTGGCAGACCGCCCAGCGCCCCTCCTGGAACTACCGTGCCGAGGACGGCGGCGGCATGATCCTCGACATGTTCCCGCACTGGCGGTACGTACTCGACGGCCTGTTCGGCGAGGTCCGCTCCGTGTACGCGCACACCGCGACCCACATCCCCGCGCGGGTCGACGAGCAGGGCCGGAGCTACCCGGCGACGGCGGACGACGCCGCCTACGGCGTCTTCGAGCTGGAGGGCGGCATCACCGCCCAGATCAACTCTTCCTGGGCCGTCCGGGTCGACCGCGACGAGCTGGTCGAGTTCCAGGTGGACGGCACTGAGGGCAGCGCCGTCGCGGGCCTGCGCAACTGCCGTGTCCAGCACCGCTCCCTGACGCCGAAGCCGGTGTGGAACCCGGACCTGCCGGTGACCGAGTCGTTCCGCGACCAGTGGCAGCAGGTCCCGGACAACGGCGAGTTCGACAACGGCTTCAAGATCCAGTGGGAGCTCTTCCTCAAGCACGTGGTGACCGGCTCCGCGTACCACTGGGACCTGCTGGAGGGCGCCAAGGGCGTCCAGCTCGCCGAACTCGGCCTGCGCTCCGCCCGCGAGGGCCGCCGTCTCGACGTCCCCGCACTGGAGATCTGATGACACTCGTCCTGCGCCTCCCGGACGGCCCCCACCGTCTCCGCGCCCCCGCCGTCCTCGACGTGCCCGACCGCCCGATCACCTCCCGGGTCGTGTACGCGGCCGCGCATGTGGTCGCCGATCCCCTGGCAGACAACCGCCCGGGAGCCCCTGCGGCCGTCGACTGGGACACCACGCTCGCCTTCCGCCGGCACCTGTGGTCCCTCGGCCTCGGCGTCGCCGACGCCATGGACACCGCCCAGCGCGGCATGGGCCTCGACTGGGTCGCCACCCGTGAACTCATCACCCGGTCCGGAGCGGAGGCCCGCGCCGTGGGCGGACGGCTGGCCTGCGGCGTCGGCACCGACCAGCTCACCGGGCCCCCCTCCCTGCCCGCCGTCATCGACGCGTACCAGGAACAGCTGGCCGTCGTGGAGGAGGCCGGTGCCCGGCCGATCCTGATGGCGAGCCGCGCACTGGCCGCGGTGGCCAAGGGCCCCGAGGACTACCTCCACGTGTACGGCGAGGTCATCGACACCGCTTCGCAGCCGGTGATCCTGCACTGGCTGGGCGAGATGTTCGACCCGGCACTGGCCGGCTACTGGGGCGGCGTGAACCTGGACGACGCGACCGACACGGTGCTCGACCTGATCAGGGAGAACGAGCCCCGCGTCGACGGCATCAAGGTGTCCCTCCTCGATGCCGACCGGGAGATCGCGCTACGGCGCGCGCTGCCGGAGGGCGTACGCCTGTACACGGGCGACGACTTCAACTATCCCGATCTGATCCGCGGGGACGAGGTAGGTCACAGTGACGCGCTGCTGGGCGTCTTCGACCCCATCGCGGCCGTTGCGGCGGTCGCGCTGCGCGCACTGGACGCGGGTGACACCGACCGGTACGACGCCCTGATGGAGCCCACCCTGCCGCTGGCCCGGCACCTGTTCGCCGCGCCGACGTACCACTACAAGACCGGAGTGGTCTTCCTCGCCTGGCTGGCCGGACACCAGAGTCACTTCACCATGGTGGCCGGTGCGCAGAGCGGTCGTTCCGTCTCGCATCTGACCGAGCTGTTCCGGCTCGCCGACGCGGCCGGCGTCCTTCCCGACCCGGAGCTCGCCGCCCAGCGGATGCGGCAGTTCCTCCACATCGCGGGGGTGGACGCGTGAGCGGGCTGGAGCGCCTGTCGCTGAACCAGATCACCACCAAGCGGTGGAGCCTTCCCGAAGCCGTCCGGGGGTGCGTGGACGCTGGTATCCCGGCGATCGGCCTGTGGCGGGACAAAGTCGCCGAAGCAGGGCTGTCGGAGGCGGTGAGGCTGGTCCGCGACGCCGGCCTCGCCGTCAGCAGCCTGTGCCGCGGCGGCTTCCTCACCGTCGACGGGCCCGAGGCGTACCGGGCGGCGCTGGTGGAGAACTTCCGTGCTCTGGAAGAGGCCGCCGAACTCGGCACCGACACGCTCGTCATGGTCGTCGGCGGCCTGCCCGAGGGATCACGCGACCTGGCCGGCGCCCGGACACGGGTCGCCGACCTGATCGCCGAACTCGCCCCGCACGCGGGTGACGCCGGGGTCCGTATGGCGATCGAACCCCTGCACCCCATGTTCTGCGCGGACCGGGCGGTCGTCTCCACCCTGGGCCAGGCGCTGGACCTCGCCGAGCAGCACCCCGTGGAGCAGGTGGGCGTTGTCGTCGACAGCTACCACGTCTGGTGGGACCCGGACCTGCCGCGCCAGATCGCGCGCGCCGGACAGCGGATCGCCTCGTACCAGGTCTGCGACTGGACCCTGCCGCTGCCCGCCGACGCCCTGCTCGGCAGGGGCCACGTCGGCGACGGCCGCATCGACTTCCGCACGCTGACCGACCAGGTCGCCGCCGCCGGCTACACCGGCTGGATCGAGGTCGAGATCTTCAACGAGCACATCTGGGACACCCCGGGTGAGCAGACCCTCAAGACCGTGGTCGAACGCCACCTGGCCCATGTGGCCGGCCCATGAGGGTCGTCATAGCACCCGATTCGTTCAAGGGGACCGCGACGGCGGCGCAGGCAGCACGCGCCCTGGCCGACGGCTGGCGCTCCGTCCGGCCGCACGACGACCTGGTTCTGCTGCCCATGGCGGACGGCGGCGAGGGCACCCTCGAAGCCGTCGCGTCGGCCACGCCGGGTACGGAGATGCGCATGGTGCCGGGCTGCACCGGGCCCGACGGCCGTAGCGTCGAGGGGGCGTACGCGATGCTCCCCGACGGTACGGCACTGGTCGAACTCGCCATCGCCAGCGGCCTTCCGCTGCTGGAAGGCCGACTCGCCCCGCTCACGGCCACGACACGCGGCACCGGTGAGACGATCGCGCGTGCCCTGGACGACGGCGCCCGACGCCTCGTGGTGGCCCTGGGAGGCTCGGCCTCCACGGACGGCGGCGCCGGACTCCTGAGTGCGCTGGGCCTGAGGCTGCTCGACGCCGACGGCCGTCTCCTCCCGGACGGCGGCGGCATCCTCGTCCAGGCCGCCACGGCCGACCTGACGGCCCTTCGTCCGCCGCCGCCCGGCGGGGTTCTCCTGCTGAGCGACGTGACGAACCCGCTGCGGGGGCCGGAGGGCGCGGCGGCCGTCTACGGCCCGCAGAAGGGCGCGGGACCGGGGGAAGTCGCCCATCTGGACCGTGGGCTCGCCCGCCTGGCCACGCTGCTCGGCGGGGATCCAGAAGCCCCCGGCGCCGGGGCGGCCGGCGGCACGGCCTATGGCCTCGCGGCCGCCTGGGACGCCCGGCTGGTGCCCGGGTCGGCAGCCATCGCCGACCTGCTCGCCCTCGACCGCGAACTCGCCGCCGCCGACCTGCTGATCACGGGTGAGGGATGCTTCGACCGGACCAGCGCCCTGGGCAAGGCCGTCGGCGAGTCATTGCACCGGGCCCACAGGGCGGGCACGTCCGCTGCGGTAGTGGCAGGGCGGGTTGCCGCGGCCGACGGCAGGGCACACACATTGCTCTCCCTGACCGCACTCGCTGGCGACGACGCCTCGGCCCGCGCCCACGCCCCGCACTGGCTTCGGCGAGCCGGAGCGACCCTCGCGGCAGAGGCGTTCTAGTGGCTTGTCACGCGCACTTGGCCGGGTAGCCGCCCTGCTGCTCGCGGGCCGGCGGACCGTCTCGAAGAAGGGATCCTTCGGCACCTGTCGCAACAGGTGCCGAAGGACGGACTTCGGGAAGCTGTGCAGCGTGCCGCTCGCCGCGAGGAGCGCCGAGACGTGGGTCAGCGGTCCTGGAGTTCGATGCGGACCAGGTTGCGGCCGCGGATCGCGTAGAACCGGCCCACCTCGTCGACCGTCGCGCGCGGGATGCCGTACCACTCGCCGTTCAGGGTGGCGAGGTCGGTGCGCTCGAAGGTCCGCGGGTCGAGCCGGAAGAAGGCCTTGCTGGAAGCGCAGAACACCTGCCCACGGCTCACCAGAAGCGTGCCGTAGTTGGGTACCACCGGCCCGTGGTTGGCGGTGTGGACCACCTGTCGCGTCGTCAGGTCGACCACGAAGAAGTCGCCCCGGTGGCACATGACGTACAGGTGACGGCCCAGCACCGCGAGGCCGGTGACGCCGGTCGGCCTGGTCTGCGGAGTCATCCGCCACAGCTCGCGGTGGGACGAGGGATCCCACGCCACCACGGTCCCGCCGCTGTTGCCGACGTTCTGCCCGCCGAGGAAGGCGATGCCGTCATGCACCGCGACGGTCCGCACCATCTGGGTCTTGTCGATCGGGTTGACGGCGACCGTCGTCTCGGAGGTCCTCGGGTCGAACGTCATCAGCGAGCCGCCGCCGAGGGTGTCGGACTGGAGGCCGATCAGCGCCACCTGGTTCCTGTCGTCCCAGACGATCTGGTGCGGCCGGTTCTGGCCGGGAGGCAGGAGGGCCTGCTTGCGGGTCCATTCGCCGTCGACCCGCGGGTCGTGGGCCAGGATGCCGATGCCGTTGTACTGCGCGAAGTAGGCCACGCGCTCGTGGATGAGGATGTCCTTGGCCTCGCTCGGTGCGAGGATCCGGGTCTTCGTGCCGTCGCGGAGGTCGTGGCGCATCACCGCGTTGGTGCCGCCCACGTAGACGCCGTCGGCTCCGGCGGCGACCGACATCGCCAGTTGGGGGTCGGCCGGCGCGCCTCCGGCCACCAGGTCGTAGGTCGTGGCCTGACCGGTGGCGGGGTCCACCTGGTAGACGAGGCCGAACGCCGAGACGGCCATCACCGACCCGTCCCGTTCCCACAGCCCCCAGATCTCGCCGAACTCGCCCTCCTGGAGCTCGATCCCACGGAAGACCCCGGTGCTCGGCGTGAGCTCCACCAGCGTGCCGCCGTTGAAGTACACCTTGTCCTCGCCCACGAAGACCGGCAATCGCAGGAACTTGCCGCCGTGACGCAGTAGCCGGTACCGGTTCGGATCGGCGAGGTCGATGATCGCGACCGCGGCTCCGTCCGCGGGGCTGGCACAGACGTAGAGCGTGTCGCCCTTGAGGGCGATGTCGCGCACCTCGACGGCATCGGCGAACTCAGGGGGCAGCAGGGACGTGTACTCGCCGGTGGCGCGATCCATGACGAACAGCCCCGCCCTGGTGCTGGTCGGGGTCGCGCCGAGGGACGCACCGGTGCCGATGTAGAGGTGGTGTTCGGTCGCCACCAGGCAGCGGATCATCGGCACGTGGGGGTCCGGTCCGGTGATCTCCGTCAGAGTGTCGGACGCCGGGTCGTACATCCGGAGCCGTGGAGCGGTCTCCTGACCACCGAAGAACAGCACACCGTCGGGCGCCATCGCGATCGCGTAGGGCCTCAGGCCGCCCAGCTTCGCCAGGTCCTCCTTCGGGGCGTCCGGCTGCGACAGGTCGAGCCGGATGAACCCGGGCGCGGTGCCTCCGCGTTCGTCGATCGCCGAGTAGAGGTAGCGGCCGTCGGGGTCGGCGGCCAGCAGCTGGGTGCTGATCCCGGGCCCTGGCGTGATGCTCGTGACCTTCTGCGTGGCGAGGTCGTAGCCCACGATGCGCATGGGGTCGATGTTGCGCGAGGCGACGTACACCCGATCGCCGACGGGGATGCCGGCGGCCAGCGAGAAGTTGTTCACCGCCGGGCCCAGTTCGGTGATCCGGACACGGGGCGTGCCGGCGGCGGCCGTGTCGGGGGCGAACGCCGCGGCGAGGCCGGCGACCGCTCCCCACTGCAGGACGCGGCGACGATCGATCGAGGGCGAAGGGGTCATGAGTACCACCTGGTGTCGGTGTCTGCTGATGTCGGACCGTCGTGGGGAAGCGCGCCGACCGTGGTCGACGGCCTGATCGCTGCCGGTCAACGTAGGAGCCCGAAAACGTTCTGTCAATGACCGAATAAAGTGGTCGAGCCAGGTTTCCCGAGCGGGCCGATCTCGATACGGTGGTCTAGTCCACCCTCCTTCAGAAACGGTAGGCCATACGTGGAAGTTGTCATCGTCAAGGACGCCAAGGCGGGCGGCGAGCTCATCGCGGACGGCATCGCCGGCCTCCTGCGCCGCAAGCCCGACGCGCTGCTCG
>NZ_LMEP01000005.1:0-156673 GCF_001426405.1 Streptomyces sp. Root1304
GGAAACGCCCGGTTACATTCCGAACCCGGAAGCTAAGCCTTTCAGCGCCGATGGTACTGCAGGGGGGACCCTGTGGGAGAGTAGGACACCGCCGAACACCTGCCCTTTTAGCTCAGTCGGTAGAGCGTCTCCATGGTAAGGAGAAGGTCAACGGTTCGATTCCGTTAAAGGGCTCAATCAGAAAGGCCCCCGCCTTGTGGCGGGGGCCTTTCTGCGTTTCCGTACGGTCGGGCATCGAAGAGCCGGCCGGCGATCCCCTACGGGGACCGCCGGCCGGCTTCGTCGTGTCGACTAAGGGCTGTCCCGCAAATGATCTTCGAGCCGCCTCGGGCGCGGTTGGCCGCCACCTGGTGGTTGGTGGAGTACTGGTAGTTCTTCGACCGCTCGGCGATGGTGTGGTCGCGGATGGGGACGGGGGTGCCGTCCACGATGAGCACAGTGTCCTTACCCCGAAGAGCGGGGCAGGCTGGCGCAAGGTCAAGTTGGTGCGCCCGTACGTCGTGACCAGCAGCACCCGGTCTTCCAGCGGCAGCCCCCCACGGCCGGCCCCGCCGCACCTCGTCGGCTCCCTCGCGGCGCAGCGCGGTCACCAGATTGCCAAAGGAACGCGGGCTCAGCCCAGTGAACGGGGCTATCCAGGATGGGGCCGACGCCGTGATCACTCCAGTCACAGCAAGATCATGGCGTCAGCCGGTGGCCTGTTGCACCACCCGGTCATAGGTCGCCTGGCCAGGGACTCACCCATAGCTGCACCATGCTCAAGATACTGCTGGGGCTGGCACGAGGATCTGGTGAGGAGCAGGGCGTGGGAAGTCTGTTGAGGAGCGTCTCAGGGGTCCGCTGGGGAGAACTGCGCGACGCGACAGGCGCCGCGGCCGACGGTATCCCCCCTCTGCTGTCCCGGATCGCATACGGGGACGAGGACACGGCCCGCATCGCCATCGATGACCTGGGCGATGTCATCTGCACGCTGGGGTTCGTTGTCGGCGAGGCGACAGCTCCTACGGTCCCGTTCCTTCTCGAACTGGTCGGGTCACCGCACGTAGCCCGCAAGGCCGAATTGTTGGACCTGCTGGGAAGCATCTGCCGGACCGACCAGTGGCACTCCGCCGCCGCGGCGACCCAGGGCCGCAAGCACGATGCGAGCTACCGGCAGCAAACCGGCTGGGAGGCGGCCTCAAGGACAGCCGTGTACGCAGGCCGGTCAGTCATCGTGGGTGCCGCTTCCTCCGTACGGCCAGAGGAAGCGGCACCTGCTCGGAAGTTGTTGCAGGTGATGGACGACACCCCGCCGTTCCCGGAGCTATGAGGGGCCTTGCGGGACAGCCCTTAGCCACATTGAGATCATCTCGCCCATGCGACCACTTCTGCTCAAGCCCGTGGTCGAGAATCCTGCCATGACCGAAGGTGACCGCCACGAGGCATCCATACGTACATTCCTTGCATGCGCAGCCGAGGTGGCTCGCCTGCTGGATCTTGGGGACGCGGCCGACGTGTCTGAAGACCTACGTGCGCGGCACCTGGCCGGAGCCGCACGAAGACCACTGCTGGAACGCGCCGGCCTGCCCGAGGAGTTCTTCGATCCGCTGATGGCCGCTGCTGTCTACGACCCGGACCCGAGCTTCTGCCGCTGGTTCGTCGAGCCGGCGCTCTACGCATTCGGACGCCGCAGGGCCATGACAGCATTGCTTGGCTATCTCCGCACCGGCACGGCCGGTGAGCAAGCAGGTGCCCGACTGGCCTGGTAGTGCGCACCTCTTCCGGATGAGGCACAGCGTCGCTGGTCGATCAGCATGCCGTAGATCAGTTACGGGACAGCCCTTAGCTGTCGTGCGGTTCGTGGAGGCGCATGGCCAGGATGGCCATGTCGTCCGAGGCCGGGGCCTGGGCGAAGCGCTCCACCGCGCGGAGGACCCGGGAGGCGACCGCGCCGGCCGTCAGGCCCGTACAGGTCCTCAGGACATCGGCCAGGCCGTCGTCGCCCAGCATGCGGGTGCCCTCACGGCGTTCCGTCACGCCGTCCGTGACGCAGAGGAGGACATCGCCCGGGTCGAGCGTGATCGTCTCCTCGTACAGCTCCAGGTCCTCCATCACACCGAGGAGCGGCTGAGGCTCCGCAGCGGGGCTGACCGTGCCGTCGGGGCGGAGACGCAGCGGCAGCGGGTGGCCGGCGCAGACGACCTTCAGGATCGCCGAGCCGTCCGCCTGCGGGCGCATCTCCCCGTACAAGAGGGTCAGGAAGCGGCTGCGGGCGCCCTCGTCGAGGATCGCCGCGTTCAGACGCTCCAGGACGGCGGGGCCGCCGAAGCCCTCACGGGCCAGCAGGCGCAGGGCGTGGCGGGCCAGGCCCGTGACGGCGGCCGCCTCCGGGCCCGTACCGCAGACGTCGCCGATGGCGAAGCCGTACACGTCGTCCCTGATCGGGAAGATGTCGTAGAAGTCGCCGCCGACCTCGTTGCCCTCGCCGGCCGCCCGGTAGATCACGTCGACCTCGACGCCCGGGATGTCGGGCAGGCCGGGCGGGAGGAGGCTGCGCTGGAGGGACTGGCTGATCGCCACCCGCTCCGAGTACAGGCGGGCGTTGTCCAGGGCCAGCGCGGCCCGGCGCGAGAGGTCCTCGGCGAGCTCCAGGATCTCCTGGCGGAAGTGGTCCTCCGAGGGCCGGCCGAGGGTCAGCATCCCGATGACGCGGTTGCGGGCGACCAGCGGCAGGACGACCGTCTCGCCGGCCACCGCGCTCGCGGTGGCCAGGGTGGTGTCGATGCCGGAGGACAGCGGGCTCGTCGGATGGTCGAGGGCGCGGACCGACGCGGTCAGGGCCGCGCGGTGCGCGGCGTCGCCCGGAGCGGACCAGACACGGGCGCCGGGGGTCGGCACCGGGTCGGGCGGGGCGATCGAGGACAGCAGGTCCTTGAGGCCGTCGATGCGGTCCTCGTCCTCGTGGAGCACGTACGAGAGGTACGGGTCGGAGGACTGGTCGGCGATCGTGTAGACCGCGCACCAGGTAGCCAGGGTCGGGACCGTCATCTGCGCCATCAGGGCCAGCGTCTGGTCGCGGTCGAGCGTGCCGGCCAGGAGGTCGGAGGCCTCGACGAGGAAGCTGAGGGAACCGCGGCGCAGCCGCTCCAGCTCGCCGAGGCGGGCGGACTCCACGGCCAGGGCGATGCGGTCGGCGGCGAACTGGAGACGCAGGGCCTCCTCGTTCGAGTAGCGGTTCGCGAGCTCCGCCGCCACGCCCAGGGAGCCGGTGAGACGGCCCTCGACCTTGAGCGGGACGGTGACCACCGAACGCATGCCGGTGCCTTCGAGGAGCGGGACGGCGCCGGGGACCGCGGCCAGGTCCTCGTGGACCGCGGGCATCCGGGCGGAGCCGTAACGGCTGGCGCCGGTCTCCACGGGGACGCGGGCGAAGCGCTGGCGGGCGGCGGGGAGGCCGGTGGTCGCCCGTACCTCCAGCTCCGTCTCGTCGTCGGTGGCGAGAAGGAGGAAGGCGGCGTCGCCGTCGAGCATGTCGCGGGCGCGCTCGACCGTGCGCTGCAGGAGGCCGTCGAGGTCGTCGGGGGCGGGGGAGCCGATGAAGACCTCGAACGGGTCGGCGGCGGTCCGGTTCTCCCCGCCCGGTTCGGCGGCGGCGCGCTGCGGGGTCTGGAGGACCGCCCGCTCGTGCTCGCGGACCAGGAGGCAGACGGTGGAGGGCTCGCCCTGGGCGTCCCGTACCCGCAGATGGGAGGCGTAGACGGGGACGACGCGGCCGTCGGCGCAGCGGATGCCGTAACTGCCCTCCCAGCGGGAGAGCCGCAGGGCCTCCGCGAGGCCGGTGCCGATGCCGGGGGTGTGGGGCCAGGCGGCGAGGTCGCCGAGGGGCTTGCCGACGACCTGCTCCGCCTCGTAACCGAAGAGTTCCCCGGCGTGCTCGTTCCAGGCGGTGATGGCTCCGCCGCGGTCGATCTGGGCGACGGCGACGCGGACGCGGCTGTCGGTGACCGGGAGGAGCGCGTCCGCCAGGACCGGGCCCGCCGAGCGGGTGCCGACCGGGCGCTGCGGGAGGTCCAGATGGAACCAGACGTGCTTGCGCGTGGGGGTGTAGTCGACGCCCCAGCGGTGGGCGAGGGCGGCGCAGAGCAGCAGGCCGCGGCCGTTCTCACGGTCCGGGCTGCCCAGCGAGCGGCCGCTCTGGACGGGGATCTCGCGCTCGGGGTAGCGGTCGGCGACCTCGACGCGGATGCTGTCGTCGGAGCGGAGGCAGAGGACCTCGGCGGAGGTACCGGCGTGGATGACGGCGTTGGTGACGAGTTCGCTGGTGAGGACGACGGCGTCGTCGACGAGTTCGGGGTGGCCCCAGCCCTGGAGGGTGTCCCGGACGAAGGCGCGGGCGGCCGCGACGGACCGCCCGACGGGCTCGAAGCTGGCAGTCGCCCGCGCGGTGATCACAGAACTCCTCGTACGCGTCTCGACGCCCGGCTCCGCCATGCTCGGTCTGCCCCTCCCGCTGCCCGGTGGTCGGTCCCGCACCACACCGCCCCCGCCGGGCGGACCGGGGTGGTTGGACAGCCGGGAGCCAGGTTACTTTCCTTCACTGTGCCGGCGGAGGCCGGTCGCGCTGATTCCGCCCACCGGGGGTAGGGAGGCTGTGCGAAGCTGCCGAACTGTTATCGCCTTGTTCGGTGGCGGTGAAACACTGGGCAGGCTACCGGCGGAAGCCGGAGCGGTACGGTCGACCCCTTTCGGGAGGGACACGGTGGAACCTGGCACGGCGGCGCGACGCGGCGGAGGCGGCGGTACGCGCGCGAGGGGCGGGCGTTCCCGTGGGGGGACGGTACAGGTGGACGCGGCGGCGCTGGACCGGCTGCTCGCCGCATTGGTCTCGATGCGGGACGGGAATCTCCGCAGGCGGCTCACGGTCACCGGCGACGGGGTCATGGCGGAGATCTCCGCCGTGTTCAACGAGGTCGCCGACCGGCAGATGCACGTCACGGGGGAGCTGTCGCGGGTCCGCCGGGTGGTGGGACGCGAGGGCAAGCTGTCCGAGCGTCTCGACGCGGGCGCCGGCGAGGGGGCGTGGGCGGCGGCGATCGAGGCCGCGAACGCGCTCGTCGACGACCTGGCCCGGCCGGTGTCCGAGGTGGGCCGGGTGCTGTCGGCGGTGGCCGAGGGCGATCTGGACCAGCGGATGGACCTGCGTTCGGAGGGTGCCGACGGGACGGTGCGGCCGCTGCGCGGGGAGTTCCTGAAGGTCGCGCGTACCGCCAACAACCTCGTCGACCAGCTCTCGGTGTTCGCGTCCGAGGTGACCAGGGTCGCCGTCGAGGTGGGCACCGACGGCAACCTGGGCGGTCAGGCGCAGGTGCGCGGGGTGTCCGGTTCGTGGAAGGACCTCACGGACTCGGTCAACACCATGGCGAACCGGCTGACGGCCCAGGTGCGGGACATCGCGCTGGTCACGACGGCGGTCGCCGACGGCGATCTGTCGCAGAAGGTCACGGCCAACGTGGCCGGCGAGATGCTGGAGCTGAAGAACACCGTCAACCGGATGGTGGACCAGCTGTCGTCGTTCTCCTCCGAGGTGACCCGCGTCGCCCGGGAGGTCGGCACGGAGGGCGAGCTCGGCGGTCAGGCCGAGGTGGCCGGGGTGTCCGGCGTGTGGAAGGACCTCACGGACTCCGTCAACACGATGGCCGGCAACCTGACCAACCAGGTGCGGGACATCGCGCTCGTGACGACGGCGGTCGCCAACGGCGATCTGACGCAGAAGGTACGGGTGTCGGCGCGCGGCGAGATCGCGCAACTGGCCGACACCATCAACCAGATGACGCAGACGCTGCGGATCTTCGCCGACGAGGTCACCCGGGTGTCGGGCGAGGTCGGCGCCGAGGGTCTGCTCGGCGGTCAGGCGCAGGTGCCGGGTGCGGCGGGGACCTGGAAGGACCTCACGGACTCCGTCAACACCGTCTTCCGGAACATCACCACACAGGTGCGGGACATCGCGCAGGTGACGACGGCGGTCGCCAACGGCGACCTGTCGCAGAAGGTCACGGTCGACGTGGCCGGCGAGATGCTGGAGCTGAAGAACGGTGACGACGGCGGTCGCCAACGGCGACCTGTCGCAGAAGGTCACGGTCGACGTGGCCGGCGAGATGCTGGAGCTGAAGAACACCGTCAACACGATGGTGGACCAGCTGTCCGCCTTCGGTTCCGAGGTGACCCGGGTCGCCCGGGAGGTCGGCGTCGAGGGTCTGCTCGGCGGCCAGGCCGAGGTGAAGGGCGCGGCGGGCACGTGGAAGGACCTCACCGACTCGGTGAACACGGCCTTCCGCAACCTGACCGGACAGGTGCGGGACATCGCGCAGGTGACGACGGCGGTCGCCAACGGCGACCTGTCGCAGAAGGTCACGGTCGACGTGGCCGGCGAGATGCTGGAGCTGAAGAANGGTGACGACGGCGGTCGCCAACGGCGACCTGTCGCAGAAGGTCACGGTCGACGTGGCCGGCGAGATGCTGGAGCTGAAGAACACCGTCAACACGATGGTGTCGCAGCTGTCGTCGTTCGCGGACCAGGTGACGCGGATGGCGCGGGACGTGGGCACCGAGGGCCGGCTCGGCGGTCAGGCGCGGGTGGACGGTGTCTCCGGGCGCTGGCGGGAGCTCACCGACTCGGTGAACTTCATGGCCGGCAACCTGACCTCGCAGGTGCGGCAGATCGCGCAGGTGACGACGGCCGTGGCCCGCGGTGACCTGTCGCAGAAGATCGACGTGGACGCGCGCGGCGAGATCCTGGAGCTGAAGAACACCATCAACACGATGGTCGACCAGCTCTCCGCCTTCGCCGACCAGGTGACCCGGGTGGCCCGCGAGGTGGGCACCGACGGACGGCTCGGCGGGCAGGCGCAGGTGCCGGGCGTGGCCGGGGTGTGGCGTGACCTGACGGACTCGGTGAACGGCATGGCCGGCAACCTCACCACCCAGGTCCGCAACATCGCGCAGGTCGCCACCGCCGTGGCCCGCGGCGACCTGTCGCAGAAGATCGACGTGGACGCGCGCGGCGAGATCCTGGAGCTGAAGAACACCCTCAACACGATGGTCGACCAGCTCTCGAACTTCGCCGAGCAGGTGACCCGGGTCGCCCGCGAGGTGGGCACCGAGGGCATCCTCGGCGGGCAGGCCGAGGTGCAGGGGGTCTCGGGCACCTGGAAGGACCTCACCCAGTCGGTGAACTTCATGGCGAACAACCTCACCATCCAGGTGCGGAACATCGCCGAGGTCACGACGGCGGTCGCCAAGGGCGACCTGTCGAAGAAGATCACGGTCGACGCCCGGGGCGAGATCCTGGAGCTGGTGACGACCGTCAACACGATGGTCGACCAGCTGTCGAACTTCGCGGACGAGGTCACGCGCGTGGCCCGCGAGGTGGGTACGGAGGGCATCCTCGGCGGCCAGGCACGCGTGCGCGGTGTCACCGGCACGTGGAAGGACCTCAGCGACAACGTCAACCTGATGGCCAACAACCTGACCAGTCAGGTGCGGAACATCTCCCGGGTCTCGGCGGCCGTCGCCAACGGCGACCTGACGAAGAAGGTCACGGTCGAGGCGCGCGGCGAGGTCGCCGAACTCGCCGAGACCGTCAACACGATGGTGACGACCCTGTCGTCCTTCGCGGACGAGGTCACGCGCGTGGCCCGCGAGGTGGGCACGGAGGGCGAACTCGGCGGCCAGGCGCGGGTGCCCGGAGTCTCCGGCACCTGGAAGGACCTGACCGAGTCGGTGAACTCGATGGCCGACAACCTCACCGGCCAGGTGCGGCAGATCGCCGCCGTCACCACCGCCATCGCCAAGGGCGACCTCACCAAGAAGATCGACATCGACGCGCGCGGTGAGATCCAGGAGCTGAAGAACACCATCAACACGATGGTCGACCAGCTGTCGAACTTCGCCGAGGAGGTCACCCGGGTGGCCCGCGAGGTGGGCACCGACGGGCAGCTCGGCGGCCAGGCCCGGGTCCGGGACGTGGAGGGCACCTGGAGCGACCTCACCGAGTCCGTGAACGAGATGGCCGGGAACCTCACCCGGCAGGTGCGCGCCATCGCGGCCGTCGCCACCGCGGTGACCCGCGGCGACCTCAACGTCAAGATCGACGGTGTGGACGCGGCCGGCGAGATCCAGGCGCTCCAGGACAACATCAACACGATGATCGCCAACCTGCGCGACACCACCCTGGCCAACGACGAGCAGGACTGGCTCAAGAGCAACCTGGCCCGCATCTCCGGCCTCATGCAGGGCCGCCGCGACCTCGACGACGTGGCCTCGCTCATCATGAGCGAGCTGACGCCGGTGGTCTCGGCCCAGCACGGCGCCTTCTTCGTGGCCGTGCCGACGGGCTCCGCCCACAGCGACGCCGAACTCGTCGGTGAGGGCGACGGCGCGTACGAGCTGCGGATGCGCGGGAGTTACGGGTACTCCACCGGGTCCATGCCGACCTCGTTCCGGCCCGGGGAGACGCTCATCGGGACGGCGGCCGACGAGAAGCGGACGATCCAGCTGCACGTACCGCCCGGCTATCTGAAGATCTCCTCCGGGCTCGGCGAGGCCTCGCCCGCGCATGTGATCGTGCTTCCGGTCCTCTTCGAGGGCAAGGTGCTCGGCGTGATCGAGCTGGCCTCCTTCCAGCCGTTCACCCAGATCCAGCGGGACTTCCTCAACCAGATCGCCGAGCTGATCGCGACCACGGTCAACACCATCAGCGTCAACACCAAGACCGAGGTGCTGCTCCAGCAGTCGCAGGAACTCACCGAGCAGCTCAAGGAGCGGTCGGCCGAGCTGGAGCACCGGCAGAAGGAACTCCAGGGCTCCAACCTGGAACTGGAGGAGAAGGCCGAGCTGCTGGCCCGGCAGAACCGCGACATCGAGGTGAAGAACACCGAGATCGAGGAGGCCCGGCAGGTCCTGGAGGAGCGGGCCGAACAGCTCGCGGTCTCCATGCGCTACAAGTCCGAGTTCCTCGCCAACATGTCGCACGAGCTGCGCACCCCGCTCAACTCGCTGCTGATCCTGGCCAAGTTGCTCGCCGACAACGTCGAGACGAACCTGACGCCGAAGCAGGTCGAGTTCGCGGAGACCATCCACGGCGCGGGTTCGGACCTGCTCCAGCTGATCAACGACATCCTCGACCTGTCCAAGGTCGAGGCGGGCAAGATGGACGTCTCGCCGACCCGGATCGCGCTCGTCCAGCTCGTCGACTACGTGGAGGCGACTTTCCGGCCGCTCACGGCGGAGAAGGGGCTCGACTTCTCGGTACGGGTCTCGCCCGAGCTGCCGGCCACGCTCCACACCGACGAGCAGCGGCTGCTCCAGGTGCTGCGCAACCTCCTGTCCAACGCGGTGAAGTTCACCGACACGGGCGCGGTGGAGCTGGTGATCAGGCCGGCCGGGGTCGACGTACCGCAGTCGATCCGCGAACAGCTGCTGGAGGCGGGCTCGGTGAGCGACCCGGAGGCCGACCTGATCGCCTTCTCGGTCACCGACACCGGGATCGGGATCGCCGCGAGCAAGATGCGGGTCATCTTCGAGGCGTTCAAGCAGGCCGACGGTACGACCAGCCGGAAGTACGGCGGTACGGGTCTGGGGCTCTCGATCAGCCGGGAGATCGCGCGGCTGCTCGGCGGCGAGATCTTCGCGGCGAGCGAGCCGGGCCGTGGCTCGACCTTCACGCTCTATCTGCCGCTGAGCCCGACGGAGCTGCCGACGGGCGCGTACGGGCAGGGGGCGCAGGACGCCGACGACCCGCAGCAGGGCGTCGAGGAGGGGGCGGCCGGGGCCGTGCACCCCTTCCCGCACTTCCCGCCGCCGCCCGTACGGACGGAGGCGCGGTCCGGTGCCGGGGCGCTGTTCCGGCACCGGCGGAAGGCCGCGGCGGAGGCGACCGGGGCGCGGACCGCGGTTCCCGGGCAGCCGGGCAAGGAGGCCGGGGCGGACCGGGTGGAGCAGGAGCCGGACGTCGAGCCGCGGCGTACCTTCGGGTTCTCCGGCGAGCGGGTGCTGATCGTCGACGACGACATCCGCAACGTCTTCGCGCTCACCAGCGTCCTGGAGCAGCACGGGCTCGCGGTGCTCTACGCGGAGAACGGGCGGGAGGGCATCGAGGTCCTGGAGCAGCACGACGACGTGACCGTCGTGCTGATGGACATCATGATGCCGGAGATGGACGGGTACGCGACGACGACCGCGATCCGCCGGATGCCGCAGTTCGCGGGGCTGCCGATCATCGCGCTGACGGCGAAGGCGATGAAGGGCGACCGGGAGAAGGCGATCGAGTCGGGTGCCTCGGACTACGTGACGAAGCCGGTCGACCCCGATCACCTGCTGTCCGTGATGGAGCAGTGGATGCGGGGGGTGTGACCGGGACGTCGGTCCGGGACCTCGTGCCCGGGACCTCGGTCCGGGACCTCGTGTCGGGGGCCCGCGCGGTGTGCCGCGCGGGCCCCGGGCCTCCGCTGACGGGCTGTCGCCACGGGGGTGTGAGAGGGCGGGATACGGGGAACCTTCTGGTCTCCCACCGCGTTTCAGGTAGGTGTGCGGGTACGTGCACAGTGACATCGCGGTGACAGGGTGTGGCGACGGGCGGGGTGCGGCTACGATGACCGGCACAAGGACGGACGGCGTTAGGGAGTCGTCTTCTGGGGCGGCGCCCGGTGCTTCCCCCGGTTCGGGGAGCCGGGGAGAGACGTTGCCGGGGCGAGGAGGACGGGGCATGGTGCAGAAGGCCAAGATCCTCCTGGTCGATGACCGGCCGGAGAATCTGCTGGCGCTGGAGGCCATTCTCTCCGCGCTCGATCAGACGCTGGTGCGGGCATCTTCCGGGGAGGAAGCGCTCAAGGCGCTGTTGACGGACGACTTCGCGGTCATCCTGCTCGACGTCCAGATGCCGGGGATGGRCGGCTTCGAGACCGCCGCGCACATCAAGCGGCGGGAGCGGACCCGGGACATCCCGATCATCTTCCTCACCGCCATCAACCACGGCCCCCACCACACCTTCCGGGGATACGCGGCCGGGGCGGTCGACTACATCTCGAAGCCGTTCGACCCGTGGGTGCTGCGCGCCAAGGTCTCCGTCTTCGTCGAGCTCTACATGAAGAACTGCAAGCTGCGCGAGCAGGCCGCCCTGCTGCGGCTGCAGTTGGAGGGTGGCGGCGAGGGCGGTCACGGCAAGGAGTCCGCCGGACTGCTCGCCGAGCTCTCGGCCCGTCTCGCGGCGGTCGAGGAGCAGGCGGAGGCGCTGTCCAAGCAGCTCGACGACGACTCCGCCGACGCGGCGGCCGTCGCGACCGCGGCGCATCTGGAGCGCAAGCTCACCGGGTTGCGCCGGGCGCTGGACGCGCTCGAACCGGGCACGGGCGCCGCGCCGACGCTGCCCGCGCAGGGCTGACACACCGTCATCGGCCGTCCTTCGGGGCGGCCGTCGGCGTGAGGTGGCGTCAGCTTCGTGCCCCGGCAGGGGCGACACGATCGGGTGAGGCGGACAGCGGGTCCCCACACCGGTAACCTCGGCATCATGGCTTCACGTACGTCCGGCAAGGGTTCCCAGGGCACGGCGGGCACCGCAAAGCCGCGCGCCGGCCGTACGACGGGCGCCGCGAAGAAAGCGGCACCCGCGAAGTCCCCCGCCAAACCGCCCGCGAAGAAGGCGGCGGCCAAGAAGGCCGTGCCCGCCAAGCGCGCGCCCGCGCGGAAGACCGCGGCGAAGAAGGTCCCGCCGCGCCCCGCGCCGTCCCCGACCGGGGGCGTCTACCGGCTCGCGCGCGGCGCCTGGCTCGGTCTCGCCCATGGAGTGGGGGCGATGTTCCGGGGGATAGGGCGTGGTGCCAAGGGGCTCGACCCGGCCCACCGCAAGGACGGGCTCGCCCTGCTCCTGCTCGGTCTCGCGCTGATCGTCGCCGCCGGAACCTGGTCCAATCTGCGCGGACCGGTCGGCGACCTCGTCGAGATGCTGGTGACCGGCTCCTTCGGCCGGCTCGACCTGCTCGTACCGCTGCTGCTCGGCGCCATCGGCATCCGGCTGATCCTCTATCCGGAGAAGCCCGAGGCCAACGGCCGGATCAGCATCGGCCTCTCCGCACTCGTCATCGGCGTCCTCGGCCAGGTCCACATCGCCTGCGGTTCGCCGGGACGCGGGGACGGCAGCGCGGCCATGCAGGATGCCGGCGGTCTCATCGGCTGGGCCGCCTCCCAGCCCCTCGTGTTCATGATGGGCGAGGTCCTCGCCGTACCGATGCTGGTGCTGCTCACGCTGTTCGGGCTGCTCGTCGTCACCGCCACCCCGGTCAACGCGATCCCGCAGCGGCTGCGCGCCCTCGGCGCCAGGCTCGGCATCGTCGAGCCCGCCTACGACCCGGCCGAGGCCGAGGGGTACGCGGGCGCCGAGGAGGACGGGCGGTACGAGGAGTACGACGAGGAGTGGCGCGACGCCAGGCCGCAGGCCCGGACCGCCCGGCCGACGCGCCGCCGGGGCCCGGCGGAGCCGTACGACGTGGACCGGGCCGAGGCCGAGATGCTCGACCGGCGCAAGGGGGCGGCCCGCCGTCCCGCCGAGCGGCCCTCCTTCGAGCCCGTCTTCGACGCGGGCATGGACCCGGTGGACATCGCCGCCGCTGCCGCCGCCGCGCTCGACGGCGCGGTGCTCAACGGGATGCCGCCGTCGCCGATCGTCGCCGATCTGACCAGGGACGTCACCGCCGACCGGAGGGCGGCCGCGGCCGCCGCGAAGGCCGCCGCCGAGGGGACGGAGACCGCGGCGGGCGCCGCGCCCGTGCCGCCCGCCCGCGGCGGGGGCCAGCGGCCCGGCGGGGGCGTACCGGATCTGACCAAGCCGGCGCCCGAGCCGACCGATCTGCCGCCCCGGGCCGAGCAGCTCCAGCTGTCCGGCGACATCACGTACGCGCTGCCGTCGCTCGACCTGCTGGAGCGGGGCGGGCCCGGCAAGACACGCAGTGCCGCCAACGACGCCGTGGTGGACTCGCTCTCGAACGTCTTCACCGAGTTCAAGGTCGACGCGGCCGTCACCGGCTTCACCCGGGGGCCGACGGTCACCCGCTACGAGGTCGAGCTCGGTCCGGCGGTGAAGGTCGAGAAGATCACGGCGCTGACCAAGAACATCGCGTACGCGGTGGCCTCGCCGGACGTCCGGATCATCTCGCCGATCCCCGGCAAGTCCGCCGTCGGCATCGAGATCCCGAACAGCGACCGGGAGATGGTCAACCTCGGCGACGTGCTGCGGCTCGCCGCCGCCGCCGAGGACGACCACCCGATGCTGGTGGCACTCGGCAAGAACGTCGAGGGCGGCTACGAGATGGCCAACCTGGCGAAGATGCCGCACGTCCTGGTCGCCGGGGCCACCGGCTCCGGAAAGTCCTCGTGCATCAACTGCCTGATCACCTCGATCATGATAAGAGCGACTCCGGAGGACGTCCGGATGGTCCTCGTCGACCCCAAGCGGGTCGAACTCACCGCCTACGAGGGCATCCCGCACCTGATCACCCCGATCATCACCAACCCCAAGCGGGCCGCCGAGGCCCTCCAGTGGGTGGTGAAGGAGATGGACCTCCGCTACGACGACCTGGCGGCCTTCGGCTACCGGCACATCGACGACTTCAACCAGGCGATCCGGGACGGGAAGATCAAGCTGCCCGAGGGCAGCGAGCGGGAGCTCAAGACCTACCCGTACCTGCTCGTCATCGTCGACGAGCTGGCCGACCTGATGATGGTCGCGCCCCGGGACGTCGAGGACTCGATCGTGCGCATCACGCAGCTCGCGCGCGCCGCCGGCATCCATCTGGTGCTCGCCACCCAGCGGCCCTCGGTGGACGTGGTCACCGGTCTCATCAAGGCGAACGTGCCCTCGCGGCTCGCCTTCGCGACCTCCTCGCTCGCCGACAGCCGGGTCATCCTCGACCAGCCCGGCGCCGAGAAGCTCATCGGAAAGGGTGACGGACTGTTCCTGCCGATGGGCGCCAACAAGCCCGTCCGCATGCAGGGCGCCTTCGTCACCGAGGCCGAGGTCGCGGCCGTCGTGCAGCACTGCAAGGACCAGATGACCCCGGTCTTCCGGGAGGACGTCACCGTCGGCACCCGGCAGAAGAAGGAGATCGACGAGGACATCGGCGACGACCTCGACCTGCTGTGCCAGGCCGCCGAACTGGTCGTCTCCACGCAGTTCGGCTCCACCTCGATGCTCCAGCGGAAGCTGCGCGTCGGCTTCGCGAAGGCCGGCCGGCTGATGGACCTGATGGAGTCGCGGAACATCGTCGGGCCGAGCGAGGGCTCGAAGGCGCGGGACGTGCTCGTCAAGCCGGACGAGCTGGACGGGGTGCTCGCGGTGATCCGCGGGGAGTCCGGGGCGTAGCGCCGGGGAGACGGGGTACGCGACCGGGACCGGGGTGTGGCGGTACGCGGCCGGGAGCGGGCGTCGCGCACCCGGCCGGGCGGGTGCGTGATCGAGACCTGGCCGAGACTCACTCGTAAGGGAACGGAGGGCAACCGTTTCCCCTGGCCGTACGTCAAGTTGGAGGGAGGGACAGAAGGATGTCCCAGCCTCATGGCGTACAAACAGCACCCGCCCGGTTGCCCCACCCTTTCGTACCACCCATAGACTGAACGTCCAGCAGGTGGCTACACGCTCGAAAGGCGCTCTCGTGTCCATCGGCAACTCCCCCGAAGACGACCGGATCTTCCCGGCAGACGACCGGGACTCGATCGGTCGCGCTCTCCAGCAGACCCGCATCGCCGCCGGTCTCACCGTCGAAGAGGTCAGTGCCTCCACCCGTGTCCGGATCCCGATCGTGCACGCGATCGAGGAGGACGACTTCTCGCGCTGCGGCGGAGACGTCTACGCCCGCGGGCACATCCGCACGCTCGCCCGCGCCGTCGGCCTCGATCCGGCTCCGCTGATCGAGCAGTTCGACGCCGAGCACGGTGGCCGTCCCGCGCCCACCCCCGCCGCCCCGCTCTTCGAGGCGGAACGTATCCGCCCCGAGCCCCGGCGACCCAACTGGACCGCCGCGATGGTCGCGGCCATCGTCGCCGTCGTCGGTTTCGTCGGCTTCACGATGTTCAACGGGAACGACGCGCCCAAGGGCACCACCGCCGCCGACGGCGGCCCGGCGCCCGCCCCCGAGAAGGGCACCTCGGCCGCCAAGCCGAAGCCGGTCAAGCCCGTCGTCCCGAAGCCCACCGAGAGCGCCATCGCCGCCGTCCCGCAGGACAAGGTGACGGTGAAGCTCTCCGCGATCGACGACAAGAGCTGGATCTCGGCCAAGGCCCACGACGGCAAGCTGCTCTTCGACGGACTCCTCCTCAAGGGCGAGTCCAAGACCTTCCAGGACGACGAGCGCATCGATCTGGTCCTCGGCAACGCCGGTGCGATCGATCTCTACGTGAACGGCAAGAAGCTCGCCGACAAGTTCGAATCCGGCCAGGTCGAGCGGCTGACCTACACCAAGGGCGACCCCGAGGCCGGCTGAGCCCCGTGAGGCGGCCCCCGATGTGACCTCTGTCGCGCAGGTGAACCCTGCGCGACGGGGGAACGGCCGGGACGAAGTAGTCTTGAGTCCATGCCCGAACGCCGTACCGTCGCCCTTGTCACTCTTGGCTGCGCCCGTAACGAGGTGGACTCGGAGGAGCTCGCAGGCCGCTTGGCAGCGGACGGCTGGGAGCTCGTCGAGAACGCCGAGGACGCGGATGTCGCCGTCGTCAACACCTGTGGATTCGTCGAAGCCGCCAAGAAGGACTCCGTCGACGCCCTCCTCGAAGCCAATGATCTGAAGGACCACGGCAAGACCCAGGCCGTGGTCGCCGTCGGCTGTATGGCCGAGCGGTACGGCAAGGAGCTCGCCGAAGCCCTCCCGGAGGCCGACGGCGTCCTCGGCTTCGACGACTACGCCGACATCTCCAACCGCCTCCAGACCATCCTCAACGGTGGCAGTGTCGAGGCCCACACCCCGCGTGACCGGCGCAAGCTGCTGCCGCTCTCCCCGGTGGAGCGCCAGGAGGCCGCCGCGGCCGTGGCCCTGCCGGGACACGGTGACGCCGCCGAGGCCCCCGTCGACGCCCCCGCCGACCTTCCCGAGGGCCTCGCGCCCGCCTCGGGGCCGCGCGCGCCGCTCCGGCGCCGCCTCGACACCAGCCCCGTCGCCTCGGTGAAGCTGGCCTCCGGCTGCGACCGCCGCTGCTCCTTCTGCGCCATCCCCTCCTTCCGCGGCTCCTTCGTCTCGCGCCGTCCCTCGGACGTGCTCAACGAGACGCGCTGGCTCGCCGAGCAGGGTGTGAAGGAGGTCATGCTGGTCTCCGAGAACAACACCTCGTACGGCAAGGACCTGGGCGACATCCGCCTCCTGGAGAGCCTGCTGCCCGAGCTGGCCGCGGTCGACGGCATCGAGCGCGTCCGCGTCAGCTACCTCCAGCCGGCCGAGATGCGCCCCGGCCTGATCGACGTGCTCACGTCGACCGAGAAGGTCGCCCCGTACTTCGACCTGTCCTTCCAGCACAGCGCCCCCGACGTGCTGCGGGCCATGCGCCGCTTCGGCGACACCGACCGCTTCCTGGAGCTCCTGGAGACCATCCGATCCAAGGCCCCCACGGCCGGTGCCCGCTCCAACTTCATCGTCGGCTTCCCCGGCGAGACCGAGGCGGACTTCGCCGAGCTGGAACGCTTCGTCACCCACGCCCGGCTCGACGCCGTGGGCGTCTTCGGCTACTCCGACGAGGACGGCACCGAGGCCGCCACGTACGAGCACAAGCTCGACCAGGACGTCGTCGACGCGCGGCTCGCCCACCTCTCCCGGCTCGCCGAGGAGCTCACCGCGCAGCGCGCGGAGGAGCGGCTCGGAGAGACCCTTGAGGTACTGGTCGAGTCCGTGGACGACGAGGACGGCGTGATCGGCCGCGCCGCCCACCAGGCGCCCGAGACCGACGGCCAGGTGCTGCTCACCACGGCCGACGGCGCGAGCCCCGACCTGACTCCTGGCCGTATGGTCAGGGCGAAGGTCGTCGGCACGGAAGGCGTCGACCTGGTGGCCGAGTGTCTTTTCGAGGAGGCAGGCAGATGACCGGAGTCCCGGCATCCGCGACGGGCGGGACCGGTAGGCCGGCGCCCCGCGGCAAGCTGGGCACGGCGGCCGTCAACCAGGCCAGCCTGTGGAACATCGCCAACATCCTGACCATGATCCGGCTCGTGCTCGTGCCGGGCTTCGTGGTGCTGCTGCTCCAGGACGGCGGTCACGACCCCGTCTGGCGGGCCTGGGCGTGGGCGGCGTTCGCCGTCGCCATGATCACGGACGTCTTCGACGGGCACCTCGCCCGTACGTACAACCTGGTCACGGACTTCGGGAAGATCGCCGACCCGATCGCAGACAAGGCGATCATGGCGGCCGGACTCGTCTCGCTCTCCCTGCTCGGGGACCTGCCCTGGTGGGTCACCGGGGTCATCCTGGCGCGGGAGCTGGGGATCACCCTGATGCGGTTCTGGGTGATCCGGCACGGGGTCATCCCGGCCAGCCGCGGCGGCAAGATGAAGACGCTCGCCCAGGGCACGGCGGTCGGCATGTACGTGCTGATGCTCACCGGACCCCTGGCCACCCTGCGCTTCTGGGTGATGGCGGTGGCCGTCGTGCTGACGGTCGTCACCGGTCTGGACTACGTACGACAGGCGGTCGTCCTGCGCCGCGAGGGGCTCGCCGCCGAGCGGGCGGCCGCGCGGTCGGAGACGGCGACGCGATGACCGAGGCCGCCCGGGTGCTGGCGCTGCTGGCGGAGCGTGGTCACACGCTGGCCGTCGCGGAGTCGCTCACGGGTGGTCTGGTGGCCGCCGAGCTGACCGGGGTCCCCGGCGCCTCGGCCGCCTTCCGGGGGTCCGTCACGGCCTACGCCACGGCCCTCAAGCACGAGCTGCTCGGCGTCGACGCGGCCCTCCTCGCGGAGCGCGGAGCGGTGGATCCCGAGGTCGCACTGCAGATGGCGGCCGGTGCCCGGGCCCGGCTCGGTGCCGACTGGGGCATCTCGACGACCGGGGTCGCGGGGCCCGACCCGCAGGACGGCCAGCCCGTCGGAACGGTCTACGTGGCGGTCGCCGGGCCCGCCGCGACGGGCGCCCGCGCCGGGAAAGTGGTCTCGTTGAGGTTGAACGGCGACCGCGCGGACATCCGTAGAGAGAGTGTGCGGAGCGTCCTGGAACTGCTCCACGAGGAACTCTCGGGAAATGCGCGGGCACAGGATACGGAACACAACGGGGGGAATTGATGTTTGCAGCCCTGAGAGAACACGACATCGCTCCCCGCACGGCCGCAGCGCGAGGCGGTACGGTGGGGCGTGAAGGATGCGGCTACGCGGTCCGAGGAGGGAGCCACCGATGATTCTGCTCCGTCGCCTGTTGGGTGACGTGCTGCGTCGGCAGCGCCAGCGCCAAGGCCGTACTCTGCGCGAAGTCTCCTCGTCCGCCCGAGTCTCGCTCGGCTATCTCTCCGAGGTGGAGCGGGGGCAGAAGGAGGCATCCTCCGAGCTGCTCTCCGCGATCTGCGACGCGCTGGACGTACGGATGTCCGAGCTCATGCGTGAAGTGAGCGACGAGCTGTCACTGGCCGAACTGGCCGAGTCGGCAGCGGCGAGCGAACCGGTGCCGGCGCCGGTCCGCCCGATGCTCAATTCGGTGTCGGTGACGTCGGTGGCAGGTGTGCCCACCGGGCGGGTGACTATCAAGGCGCCCGCGGAAGCGGTGGACGTCGTCGCTGCCTGACCGAAGCGGGGCGAAGCCCCGGTCGGCGCCCTCATGGGGCGCTGACCGGGGCTTTTCTCTTTCTTGTTCGACATGTGCCCGATTGCCTGAGATGCCGGGTTCCGGTGTGCCGTGCCATGGTGGGTGGCGTACGACTGGGCCGTGCGCGCCGGGTTTGCCTCCCGTGCGCCCTCCCGCAGGGTGATCCTGCCGGTCTAGCGTCGACCGCAGGAGGCGGCCATGGTACGGCGACGGGTTCCGCTGGCGACGCTCGCGCTGGTCGCGTGCGCGCTCGCGGCCGGGGGGCTCTGGTGGTGGGCCGTGCTGCGCCTGGTACTCGTACCGGGGGAGAGCGGGCCGGTCGAGGGGGCGGTGGCCGCGGGCGGCTGGGGGCTGAGCCTGCTGCCGGTGCACGTGGCGGCTTCCTCGGGAAGGGCGCGGGTGCGCGCCGGGGCACGTACGGGCGGTCGGTCCCTCGCCGGGGCGCCGGGGCGTGCGGTGGACGGCGTGCGGATCACCAGGGCATCGCGACGCCGCCGTTGGGGCGGAGGATCTGGCCGGTCGTGAACGCGGAGGCGTCCGACGCGAGGTGCAGGACCGCGTGCGCGATGTCCTCGGCCTCGCCGACCCGCCCCAGCGGGGAGTGACGGATCATGGCGGCCTCCGCCTGCTCCTGGGCGGCCGGCTCGTGGCGGTCGGTCATCGGGGTGCGGATCCAGCCCGGGGCGACCGCGTTGACCCGGATGCCGTACCGGCCCGCCTCCGCCGCCAGGGTCTTCGTCAGCTGCACGACGGCCGCCTTGGTCACGCTGTAGCAGAGCAGGCCGGGGCTCGCGGTGTCCATCGCGCCCGAGGCCATCGTGACGATCGAGCCCGGGACGCCCGCGTCGATCATCGAACGGGCCGCCTCCTGGCACGCGTGGAGAACGCCCTTGAAGTTCACGGCGAGGACGCGGTCCAGGTCCTCGTCGCGGGTCTCCAGGACGGCGCTCGTGTGCATGATCCCGGCGATGGCGGCCATGACGTGGAGGGGTCCGGCGGCGCGGACCGCCGCGGCGAGCGCGGGGCGGTCGGTGACGTCCAGCGGGTGGGTGTGTGCGGTGCCGCCCTGCGCCGCGACGAGGGCCGCGGTCTCCTTGAGGCCGTTCTCGTCGCGGTCGGCGCAGTGGACGGTGGCACCGGCGCGGGCGAGGAGGACCGCGGTGGCGCGGCCGATGCCGCTCGCGGCGCCGGTGACGAACGCGGTGCGGCCGGTGAGGTCGTATGCCGGAAGGGTCGTCGTCATGTCCGGACCGTACGACCGGATCTGACGGGTCGTCAATTGGTGTGGGGGATTCCCTCGGGGCCCCGCTGGCAGCCGGGACACCAGTACGTGACCCGGTCGCCGAGCTCCGCCTTGCGGACCGGGGCGCCGCAGCGCAGGCAGGGCCGGCCCTCGCGGCCGTAGACGTGGAGCGGGGTGCCGGGGCGCCGGGTGGTCGTCGTGCGCCGGTCCGGACGGTCCTTGTTCGCGTCCAGCAGGCGGTGGGCGGTCGCGACCAGCCGGGCGGGGACGCCGGGGTCCAGCTCGCCGACCGGGAGCCAGGGGGTGACACCGGCGAGGAAGGCCAGCTCCGACTTGTACACGTTGCCGATGCCGGCCAGGTTGCGCTGGTCGAGCAGCGCCTCGCCGAGGGGGCGCTCCGGGTCGGCGCCGAGCCGCCGTACCGCCTCCTCCGGATCCCAGTCCGGGCCGAGCAGGTCCGGGCCGAGGCGGCCGACGACCCGGGGCTCCTCGGTGGTGCGGATGAGCTCCAGGACGGGGAGGCGGTAGCCGTACGCGGTGGACTCGGCGTTTCCGAGGATCGCCCGGATCTGGTGCTCCGGGCCGCCGTGCGGGCGCTCCCCGGTCGCGTACACCCGCCAGGCGCCGTCCATCCGCAGATGGGAGTGGAGGGTGAGCCCGCCCTCGATCCGGGCGAGCAGGTGCTTGCCGCGCGGGGTGACGTCCAGGAGCGTGCGGCCGGTGAGGTCGGCGGTGGCGAAGCGGGGCACCCGGAGGTCCGAGCGGGTCAGCACCCGCCCGGCGAGCGCGGTGTGCAGGCGGTGGGCGGCCTGCCAGACGGTGTCTCCTTCGGGCACGGTTCCATGATGCCGGGTCGGGGCTTCGGCGGGCTTCGGTGGTGGGGCCGGGCCTGGGGGGCTTCGGCTCGGGTCCGTTCGGGTCGGGCTCGGTGGGCGGTGCTCAGGCGGTCGGGGTGGCCCGGGTCCGTACGCCGAACCACTGCTCGGCGCCGTAGTCCTCGAACCGCTCCACCTCGGTGAAGCCCAGCTTCGCCGCGACGCGCATCGCGCGGTCGTTCGCCGACTGGGTGCAGAGGACCACCGGCTCGCCGGGCAGCGCCTCGGTGAACCAGTCGAGTGCCGCCGCGCAGGCCTCGGCGGCGTACCCGTGTCCCCACGCCGTCGGCAGGAACATGTATCCGAGCTCGGTCTCCCCGCCCTCCGGGCGGACGTGCCCCTGGCGCTGCGGGTCGCGCGGGTCGAGGGTGACCATGCCGATCATCGTTCCGTCGTGTTCGATCACGAAGCAGCCGGGGCGCTGTCCGGGCACCTCGGGCATCGCCTGTTCGAGCACGTCACGCGGGCGGGCGCCGCCCACGTAGGTGCCCACCTCCGGCGAGGCGAACAGGTCGACGAACGCCGCACGGTCACGGGCTTCGGACTCGCGCAGGACGAGCCGCTCGGTCTTGATCGGGGCCGGTGGCCAGGCGAGGCTTCCGAGAGCAGTCATGCCGGGCAACCTATCGCAGGCTCCGGGCGGAGCGGCAGGGAAGCAGCGGAAGGCGGGACGGCCAACGGGGCCCCGCCGGAGGCCGGTTGGTAGCATCCGCCCGCATGAACCAAGATCGTGTGCTCGACGCGTTCCGCCGGGAGTCCGGGGCGCTCGCCGATGTCGTGGCAACTCTGCCCGAGGAGCGGTGGGAGCTCCCCACGCGCTGCGCGCCCTGGACCGTACGCGGCCTCCTCGGGCACATCTGCGTCGTGATCGACTGGCTCCCGGGCATGCTGGACGCGCCGGCCCCGCCCGAGGCCGAGATCTCCGCGGTGGAGTACTACCGGCCGGACGAGCGCTTCTCGCCGCAGACGAACGGGGCCCGGATCGATCTGGCCACGAGCCGCGCCGCGCGGTCCGCCGACGGTGCCACCTTCGCCGCGGACTTCGCCGCGACCTGGCAGCGGGTCGACGAGCTCTGCCGGGCCGAACCGGCCGGCCGTACGGTGCGGACGCGTCATGGCGACCCCATGCTCCTGTCGGAGTTCCTGCTCACCCGGGTCGTCGAGGTCGCCGTCCACGGTCTCGACCTGGCGGACGCGCTGGGCCACGAACCCTGGCTGACCCCGGAGGCGGGCGAGGCGGTGACGGAACTCCTCCTCGGCGCGGAGCAGACCGAGGCCGTCCGCGCGCTGGGCTGGAGCCCGCCGCACTTCCTGCGCGTCGCCACCGGCCGGACACCGCTGGAGGGCACCGAGGCCGTCCAGGTCGAACGGCTCGGCATCCGGTGGCTGGCGCTGGGCTGACGGTGACCGGTGACGGCGGTCCGGGCCTCGTGCGTCGCGGTCCCGTCACGCCCCACCGGCCGGTCACGCGCGCAGGCGAAGGCCTCTCGGGGTCGCCACGAAGCCCGCGGTTTCCAGGGGACGGGCCAGGGGCGAGGTCAGGGCCGTCGCGCCGTTGACGCGCTCCACCGTGACCGTGCCCAGGGTGCCCGCCCGTGCCGCCGCCGCCAGCGCTTCGGCCGCCGCCCTCAGGGCAGGGTCGTCGGGCTCGGCGGGCCAGCACAGCAGCGTCTTGCCGCCGCGCTCCATGTACAGCGTCAGCTCGCCGTCCACCAGGACCACCAGCGCGCCCGCCTTGCGCCCCGGCTTGTGCCCGGCGCCGGTCGGCGGCTCGGGCCAGGACAGGGCCGCCCCGTACGCGTTCGCCGGGTCCGCCGCCGCGAGGACCAGCGCGCGCGGGCCCGTCGCGGCCTCCACGCCCCGGTCGCGGGCGGTCGCCGCGGCCCGCAGCCGGTCCACCGCGCCGTCCATCGCGAACTGGGCGGCCCCGAGGCCCTCCACCACATAGCCGCGCCGGGCCTGCCCGCTGTCCTCGAAGGCCGCCAGGATGCGGTACGTGGCCGAGAAGCCGCCCTCCACGCCCTCGGCGGCCACCGCGCCCCTGGTCACCACGCCGTGCCGGTCCAGGAGCGTACGGGCCAGGGCATGGGCCCGGTGGGTGGGCTCCGGTTCGGCCGGCGGCAGCAGCGACCAGCGGCCGGAGACCGTGGGCGGGCCCGTACGGGAAGCGGGGCGGGCGGCCGCGGTCAGCGTGCCGTACCGGCCGCGCGGGACCGTGCGGCGCGCGCGGTGGGCCGTGGACCCCGCCGTGCGCCCCGAGCCGAGGAGCGAGCGCAGCGGGGCCAGGGTGTCGTTGGTGAGCCTGCCGGACCAGGCCAGGTCCCAGACGGCGTCGGCGAGCTGCGGGTCCGTGGCGTCCGGATGGGTGGTGGCCCGGATCTGGTCGGCGATCTGCCGGAAGAACAGGCCGTACCCGCCGGAGAGGGCCGTGAGGACCGACTCGTGGAGGGCGGACAGCTCCAGCGGATGCGGCACGGGCAGGAGCAGCGGCGCCGCGTCCGCCAGGTACAGCGAGACCCAGCCGTCCTTGCCGGGCAGCGATCCGGCTCCCGCCCACAGCACCTCGCCGGTGGTCGTCAGCTCGTCGAGGAGCGCCGGGGTGTAGTCCCCGACCCGGGACGGCAGGATCAGCTTCTCCAGGGCCGAGGCGGGGACCGGCGCGCCCTGGAGCTGCTCGATCGCGCGGGCGAGGCCGTCGATCCCGCGCAGGCTGTTGCTCCCCAGGTGCTGCCACTGCGGCAGGAAGGTGGCGAGGGCCGCCGGGGGCACCGGCTCCAGCTCGTGGCGCAGGGCTGCCAGGGAGCGGCGCCGCAGCCGGCGCAGGACGGTCGCGTCGCACCACTCCTGGCCGATGCCCGAGGGGTGGAACTCGCCCTGGACGACCCGGCCGGTCGCGGCGAGCCGTTGGAGGGCGCCGTCGGTGACGGCCGCGCCGAGCCCGAAGCGGTCGGCCGCCCGGGAGGACGTGAACGGGCCGTGGGTACGGGCGTACCGCGCGAGGAGGTCGCCGAGCGGGTCCTTGACCGGCTCGGTGAAGGCCTCGGGCACCCCGACGGGCAGGGCCGTGCCCAGGGCGTCACGGAGCCGGCCCGCGTCCTCGATCGCCGCCCAGTGCTCCCGGCCCCCGATCCGCACCCGGATCGCGCGCCGGGCGGCCCCCAGCGCGGTCGCCCAGGCCCCTTCCGCGCCGCGCTCGACCAGCTCGGCGTCCGTGAGCGGGCCCAGCACCCGCAGCAGGTCGGCGACGCCCTCCACGTCCTTGATGCGGCGGTCGTCCGTCAGCCACTGGAGCTCCCGCTCCAGCTCGGCCAGGACCTCCGGGTCGAGCAGTTCGCGCAGCTCCGCCTGGCCGAGCAGCTCCGCGAGCAGCCGGGAGTCCAGGGAGAGCGCGGCCGCCCGCCGCTCGGCGAGCGGGGAGTCGCCCTCGTACAGGAACTGCGCGACGTACCCGAAGAGCAGCGAGCGGGCGAAGGGGGACGGCTCGGGGGTGGTGACCTCGACCAGGCGGACCCGGCGGGCCTCGATGTCGCCCATCAGCTCGGTCAGACCGGGGAGGTCGAACACGTCCTGGAGGCACTCGCGGACGGCTTCGAGGACGATCGGGAACGAGCCGAACTCGCTCGCCACCTGGAGGAGCTGGGCCGCTCGCTGCCGCTGCTGCCAGAGCGGGGTGCGCTTGCCGGGGTTGCGCTTGGGCAGCAGCAGGGCGCGCGCGGCGCACTCGCGGAAGCGGGACGCGAACAGCGCGGAGCCGCCGACCTGGTCGGTGACGATCTGCCCGATCTCGGCCTTGTCGAAGAGGGCGTCCGCCGCGCCGACGGGCGCCTTGTCCGCGTCGTAGGTCGTGTCGAGGTGGCGGCCGGGGTCGACCGGTTCGTGGTCGAGGAGGTCCAGGCCCATGTCCAGGCCCATCAGGTCGGCGTCCGGCAGACGCAGCACGATGCCGTCGTCCGCGTGCATCACCTGCGCGTCCATGCCGTACCGCTCGGCGAGCCGCGCGCCGATGGCCAGCGCCCACGGGGCGTGCACCTGCGCACCGAAGGGGGAGTGGATGACGACCCGCCAGTCCCCGAGCTCGTCGCGGAAGCGCTCGACCAGGATCGTCCGGTCGTCCGGCACGTGACCGCAGGCCTCGCGCTGCTCCTTGAGGTACGCGAGGACGTTGTCGGCGGCCCAGCCGTCCAGGCCCGCCGCGAGCAGCCGCAGCCGCGCGTCCTCGTCCGCCAGGGCGCCCACCTCGCGCAGGAACGCGCCCACGGCCCTGCCCAGTTCGAGCGGGCGGCCCAGCTGGTCGCCCTTCCAGAACGGCAGCCGGCCCGGCACTCCGGGCGCCGGCGTGACGAGCACCCGGTCCCGGGTGATGTCCTGGATCCGCCACGAGGTGGTGCCGAGGGTGAACACGTCGCCGACCCGCGACTCGTACACCATCTCCTCGTCGAGCTCGCCGACCCTGCCCCCGCCCTTCTTGGGGTCGGAGCCCGCGAGGAACACCCCGAACAGACCCCGGTCGGGGATCGTGCCGCCCGAGGTGACGGCGAGGCGCTGCGCGCCCGGCCGCCCGGTCACGGTCCCGGCGACCCGGTCCCAGACCACGCGCGGGCGCAGCTCCGCGAAGGCATCCGAGGGATAGCGGCCGGCCAGCATGTCGAGCACGCCCGTGAACGCCGACTCGGGCAGCGAGGAGAACGGCGCCGCCCGGCGCACCAGGGCGAGCAGGTCGTCCACCTGCCAGGTGTCGAGCGCGACGAGGGCGACCAGCTGCTGGGCCAGGACGTCCAGCGGGTTCGCGGGGATCCGCATCGACTCGATCGCCCCCGAACGCATCCGCTCGGTGACCACGGCCGCCTGCACCAGGTCGCCCCGGTACTTGGGGAAGACCACGCCCGTCGACACCGCGCCGACCTGGTGGCCGGCGCGGCCCACGCGCTGGAGCCCGGAGGCCACCGAGGGCGGCGACTCCACCTGCACGACCAGGTCCACCGCGCCCATGTCGATGCCCAGCTCCAGGCTGGAGGTGGCGACCACGGCGGGCAGCCGGCCCGCCTTCAGGTCCTCCTCGACCAGGGCGCGCTGCTCCTTCGACACCGAGCCGTGGTGGGCGCGGGCGAGCAGCGCCGGGGCGCCCTGCGCCGCCCCCGACTGGGCCATGATCTCGGCCGGCGGCGCCCCGTCGGGGAGGGGTTCGCCGGTGGCCCGCTCGTACGCGATCTCGTTGAGCCGGTTGCAGAGGCGCTCGGCGAGACGCCGGGAGTTGGCGAAGACGATCGTGGAGCGGTGCGCCTGGACGAGGTCCGCGATCCGCTCCTCGACGTGCGGCCAGATCGAGGGCTTGTCGCCGCCGTCCTTGCCCTCGGACGCGGGGGAGCCGCCCAGCTCGCCCATGTCCTCGACGGGGACGACGACGGAGAGGTCGAACTCCTTCCCCGACGGCGGCTGGACGATCTCCACGGCGCGCCCCGGCGACAGATAGCGCGCCACCTCGTCCACCGGCCGGACCGTGGCCGACAGGCCGATCCGGCGCGCGGGGCGCGGCAGCAGCTCGTCGAGCCGCTCCAGGGAGAGGGCCAGGTGGGCGCCCCGCTTCGTGCTCGCGACCGCGTGGACCTCGTCCAGGATGACCGTCTCCACGCCCGCGAGGGCGTCCCGGGCGGCGGAGGTCAGCATCAGGAACAGCGACTCGGGCGTGGTGATCAGGATGTCCGGCGGCCGGGTCGCGAGCGCGCGGCGCTCGGCCGGCGGGGTGTCGCCGGAGCGGATCCCGACCCGGATGTCCGGCTCGGGCAGCCCGAGCCGCACCGACTCCTGCCGGATGCCGGTCAGCGGCGACCGCAGGTTCCGCTCGACGTCCACCGCGAGGGCCTTCAGCGGTGACACGTACAGCACGCGGCAGCGCTGCTTCGGCTCGGCGGGCGGCGGGGAGGCGGCCAGCCGGTCCAGGGAGGCGAGGAAGGCGGCCAGCGTCTTGCCCGAGCCCGTCGGCGCGACGACGAGCACGTCGGAGCCCGCGCCGATGGCGTTCCAGGCGCCCTCCTGCGCCGCCGTGGGCGCGGTGAAGGCCCCGGTGAACCAACCACGGGTCGCGGGGGAGAACGAGTCGAGCGCGGACCTGACCATGCCCCCCATCGTGCACCCGGCCACTGACAACCGCCCGGACCTGGGGAGATCCGTTCGCACGGCGGCGGGCGCGCGGCGCAGAATGGGGGCATGGCGAGCGGGGAACGGGCACGGTACTGGCAGTACGCCGAGCTGCCCGGGGTCGACCTGCTGCACGCCCGCTACATCCACAAGGCCTTCGCCCGGCACACCCACGAGACCTTCGTCTTCGCCGCGATCACCGAGGGCGTCGAGGCCTTCCACTACCGCGACGACCTGGTCCACGCGGGCCCCGGGCAGATCGCCCTGGTCAACCCCGACACCCCGCACACCGGGCACGCGGGCGTGCCCGAGGGCTGGACGTACCGCACGATCTACCCCGACGCGGAGATCGTCCGGTCCATCGCCGCCGACACCCTCGCCCTGCGCGGCTCCGTCGGCTTCACCTCGCCCGTCGTCGACGACCCGTACGCCTCCCGGCTCGTCGTCGGCGTCCACCGGGCCGCCGAGGAGGGCAACGCGCTCGCCGCGGACAGCCTGCTCCGGCTGGTCACCGCGCGGATGCTGCGCAGCCACGGCGGTCTCGTCACCCCGCTCCCGCCGCACTCGGCGGGCGCCCGGAACGCGGCACGCGCGCGGAGCGTCCTGGAGGAGCGCATGGCCGAGCCGCCGACCCTGGAGCGGCTCGCCGCGGACCTCGGCACCAGCCCCTTCGCCCTGCTGCGGGCCTTCCGGGACGCGTACGGCATGCCGCCGCACACCTGGCTCACGGACGCGCGCGTACGGCGGGCCCGGCGGCTCCTCGACGCGGGGACGCCCCCGGCGGACGCGGCCGCCGCCGTCGGCTTCACCGACCAGTCCCATCTGAACCGGCACTTCACGCGCAGCGTGGGCGTGCCGCCGGGGGCGTACCAACGCGCGCGTGGAGCGAGACGGGCGGCCCCGTAGGGCCCACGCCGCGAGGAGTGGACCCCCGCGAGAAGCCGTCCGCCGAGAGAAGCGGACCGCCGCAAGAACGTACAAGACCGGGTCGGCACCCGCCCCGTACCGTCTCCGACGTGGCAGAACAGACAGCACCTCCCGTGATACGCGACGGCACGCCGTCCAAACCCGACGCGGCCGTCGTCCGCGACGCCCTCGGCGTCGGCGTCGCCGTCGGACTCTCCGGCTTCGCCTTCGGCGTGACCTCGGCGGGCTCCGGCCTGAGCGTCCTCCAGACCTGCCTCCTCAGCCTGCTCGTCTTCACCGGAGCCTCGCAGTTCGCCCTGGTCGGCGCGCTCGCCGCGGGCGGCAACCCCTTCACGGCCGCCGCCGGAGCCTTCTTCCTCGGCACCCGCAACGCCTTCTACGGACTGCGGCTCTCCCAGCTGCTCTCCGTACCGAAGGCCGTCCGGCCGTTCGCCGCGCACTGGGTGATCGACGAGACCACGGCCGTCGCGCTCGCGCAGCCCTCCCGCCGGGCCGCCCGGATCGGCTTCACCGTCACCGGACTCACGCTGTACGTCCTCTGGAACGTGACCACGCTGCTCGGCGCCCTCGGCGCCGAGGCGATCGGCGACACGGCCGCCTGGGGGCTCGACGCGGCCGGCCCCGCCGTCTTCCTCGCCCTGCTCGCCCCCATGCTGAAATCCACGACCGAGCGGGCCACCGCCGGGCTCGCCGTCCTGCTCGGCCTCGGCCTGCTGCCCGTCCTGCCCGCCGGCGTCCCGGTCCTCGCGGCGGCCCTCGCCGCGCCCCTGGTGCTGTGGTTCCGGGGCCGCCGCTCCGGCCCGACCGCCCGTACGGAGGACTCCCGATGAACGTCTGGATCGCCATCGCCCTGACCGCGGGCGGCTGCTACCTGGTCAAGCTGATCGGACTGCTGGTCCCCGCCGGGGCGCTGGAACGCCCCCTCGTCCAGCGGCTCGCCGCGCTGCTCCCCGTCGCGCTGCTCGCCGCGCTCACCGCCCAGCAGACCTTCAGCGCGGGCGGCGACCTGGTCGTCGACGCCCGCGCCGCCGGACTTGCCGCGGCGGCCGTCGCGCTCGTCCTGCGGGCTCCCTTCCTGGTCGTCGTGGGCGCCGCGGTGGTGGTCACGGCTGGGGTACGGGCGCTGGGCTGGTGACAGTGGGGGCGTCCGACCCGGTGGGGGCGGAGCTGTCGGATTCGGTGACGGCGGCCCCGGTAAAGTGCGCGGACTCGGCCGGGGCGGGGAGGGATTCCGGGTTCAGTCGACCGTGCGACCGTGGGCGCGGAGCGTGCGCAGGGCCTCGACCGTGACGATCGGGCGCCACTCCAGCGCCGATCCGGGGGCCCACGCGCGCCAGCGGATCGGCCAGCCCCCGTCCTCCTGCTGGTCGGCCGCGAGCCGGTCCAGCGAGCGGGACATCTCCTCCGCAGTGAACCAGCGCGCGGCCAGCGAGTCCGGCACGCGCGCGTAGTCGTGCGGGAAGTGCAGCTCTCCCGGCGCGTACCCGTCCGGCACCGGATGGTCGGCCTGCCGGTCCGGGTCCAGGACCGCGAGCCGCTGCTCGCGTACGAGACGCCCCAGGCGGTCGGCGGCCGCCTCCGCGCGCGCGTGGTCCGGTGCCCCGTCGAGGAAGGCGACCGCGGCCTGGATCTCGTACGGATGGGACTTCTCCAGCGACTCCACGGCCGCCCAGCAGTACTCGGTGGCCCGGAAGAGCCACGCGTGCCACACCTGGTTGCGGTGCAGCAGCCCGACCACCGGGCCGGTGGAGAGCAGCGCGCTCGGCGGGGAGTCGACGACCGGGACGAACGGCGCCGACGGGTAGCCGCGCTGCGACGGGTGGATCGCCGGGAGCGCGCCGTCATGGGTGGAGACGGCGGTGAGGTAGCGGCAGATCCGCTCCACGCGCAGGCCGCCGCACCGGCCGATCGAGTCGAGGACGCGGAGGGCGTGCGCGGTGTGCAGCGGCTGGCTGACCGGTCCGCGGAGATCGGGTTCGAGCGCGTGGCCGTAGCCGCCGTCCTCGTTGAGGTACGCCGTGAGGGCCGTCTCGACCTGATCCGCGCCACCGCGGAGGAAGTGGTAGGCGAACCGGCGCTGTTCGAGGACGCGGGCCGTCAGCCACACGAAGTGTCCGGCGCGGGCCACGGGAGTCGAGGGCGAGGAGGGGAGGGGTTTTTCGGCCATGCTCCGACGGTAGGGCGGAAAGTCGCGGTGACAAGGCCTGCGGAGCGGGCTGCACTCTTGGGAGCGGGATACTGAGGTCATGCGGTTGACGATTTTCTGGGAACGGATGGCCGAACACTTCGGTGCCTCGTACGCCGAGTCCTTCGCACGCGACCATGTGATGGCGGAGCTGGGCGGCCGGACGGTACGCGAGGCGCTGGACGCCGGCTGGGAGGCGAAGGACGTCTGGCGGGCCGTGTGCGTGGCCGTCGACGTGCCGGCGGACAGGCGGTAGGGGCCGCCTCGTACGCGTTCCCGCAGCCGTTCCCGTACGCGTACCCGTGCCGGCGTGGGTACGCCTGCCGCTCCTCAGGCCTCTCCGTGCCCGTTTTTGGGCAACGGGCGGCCTCCACGAGGTGGCCGGGCGGCGAAGCGCCGGGTGCCCGGCGGTGATGTGCGGGGTCCCGGGTGGAATGTCCGTGCGGTGCGCGAGACTGGCGGGGTGGCTCCGACTGACGAAACCGACGCGACACACCCGACCGCCTCCGACGAATCGGCCGAATCCGCCGAGACGACCGCTTCCGTGGCCCCGCCCGGCAGAGGCGACGCCGGCGGTGTGACACCCGTGCCCGCCGGTCGGACGCCGACGCCCGCGGGCCAGGCGTCCGTGGCCGCGGGCCAGGCGCCCGCGCCCGCCGATCAGCCGTCCCCGACCGTCGGGCAGGCGGCGCGGATGCCGCGCTGGCTGCCCCGCGCGCTCGTCCTCGCCCTCGCGCTCTACGCCTGTTTCCAGCTCGGCAACTGGGCCTTCCACCAGCTCGTCGGCCTCCTCGTCAACATCCTGCTCGCCTTCTTCCTCGCCCTCGCCATCGAACCGGCGGTCGGGCGCATGGCGGCCCGCGGGATGCGACGTGGCCTCGCCACCTTCCTCGTCTTCTTCGCCGTCCTCGTCTTCGGTGTCGGATTCGTCGTCCTCCTCGGCTCGATGCTCGCCGGCCAGATCGTGGACATGGTCGAGAACTTCCCCAAGTACCTCGACTCGGTGATCAACTGGATCAACCAGACCTTCCACACGGAGCTGTCGCGGGTCGAGGTCCAGGACAGCGTGCTCAGCTCCGACTGGCTGCAGAAGTACGTCCAGAACAGCGCGTCCGGCGTCCTCGACGTCTCCGCGACCGTCCTCGGCGGACTCTTCCGGCTGCTGACGATCTTCCTGTTCTCGTTCTACTTCGCGGCCGACGGGCCCCGGCTGCGGCGCGCGCTCTGCTCCGTCCTGCCGCCCGCCCGGCAGACCGAGGTGCTGCGCGCCTGGGAGATCGCGGTCGACAAGACCGGCGGCTATCTGTACTCGCGCGGCCTGATGGCCCTGATCTCGGGCATCGCGCACTTCGTGCTCTTCGAGATCCTGGGCGTGCCGTACGCCCCCGCCCTCGCCGTGTGGGTCGGTCTCGTCTCGCAGTTCATCCCGACCATCGGCACCTACCTGGCCGGCGCCCTGCCGATGCTGATCGCGTTCACCGTCAACCCCTGGTACGCGCTGTGGGTGCTCGGCTTCGTGGTGATCTACCAGCAGTTCGAGAACTACGTCCTCCAGCCGAAGCTCACGTCGAAGACGGTGGACATCCATCCGGCGGTGGCGTTCGGCTCGGTCATCGCGGGGACGGCGCTGCTCGGCGCCGTCGGCGCCCTGATCGCCATCCCGGCCGTCGCCACCCTCCAGGCCTTCCTCGGCGCGTACGTGAAGCGGTACGACGTGACGGACGACCCGCGCGTCCACGGTCACCGGCGGTACGGCGAGGCGGTGGTGGCCCGGCTGCAGAAGGCGCTGCACCACAAGAAGGAGATCGCGCCGGACGAGGACGCCTGACCGCTCCGAGCCGTCGTGGCCGGGCCCCTCACGTACGCGCGCGCGTGCTGCCGACGGTGCCGTTCGCGAGGGGGTTGGGGACGGGGAGGTAGCGGGGGGCGGTTCCCTCCGCCCTGATCCAGCGGGAGAGCAGGTTGGCCTTGCCCGGGAGGGTGGGCGCGTCGAGCAGGCCGGCGAGGTCGGGGAGCGCCGGGAGCCGCCCGCTCCGTTCGAACTCGTCGCGGGCCAGGGCCCAGAGGGCGGCGGCGGAACCCGGGAACCGGTGGGTGAGGGCGCCGGCGACCTCGGAGAGGTTGTTGACGACGAGGCAGTAGACGAGTCGCCGCCAGGCCGCCTCGTGGGGCGTTCCGGGAACCGTCTTCGCGCCCTCCGCGTCGCGGAACACCGACTGGACGGGGGTGCCCAGGGCGTCCACGGCGACCAGCGTGTTCTGCAGATGGCACTCCACGGCCACGCCGAAGCGGGCGAACGCCTCCAGGACCGGTGGCACGACGCACCGCAGATAGGCCGACCACCAGGCCCGCGGATCCGTCAGCCGGTCGAGGGGGTTGCCGGGGAAGCCCTCGCAGAGCGCGGCCGTCAGGACCGCCGTCGCGCCCGGGACCAGACGGCGGTCGAGGCCGTCCCGTACGAGGACGGCGCAGGTCTCGAAGAGGCCGTCCACCGTCCGGTAGCCGCGGTCGCTCAGCCAGGCCGCCGGGCCGCCCATGGCGGCGAACGCGGCGGTGACCAGCGGGTCGGTACGGCGCACGTGGAGCAGCTCGTGCCGGCGCATCCGGCGGACGTCGTTGGTGATCCGGACGTCCAGGCTGAACTTCAGGAACACGTCCTCGCGCGCGTGGCCGCCGTCCCCGGGGATGTACACGGTGCGCACCGACGAGGTCGGCCGGGCCGGCGCGCGCGTGGTGCCCAGCCGGACGAGGCGGCCCTCGGCGAAGGCGGAGCGCAGCCGGGAGGCACCGTCCGAGAGGTCGAGCTGCCAGGGGTGGGCCGGGAGCAGCCGGTAGCCGGGCGGTGCCCCGCCGAGGGCGTCCAGGGCCCGGGTGTCGCCGTCCTCGACCACCGCGTCCTCGCGTACGCCGAGCAGCACGAGCGGGAAACGGGCGTACGCCTCGGGGGCGTAGCGGAGCCAGGCGGTGGGGGAGCCCTCGGAGGTACGGGCCTTCGGGGCCGGGTGGTACGGGTGGCCCATCACGAGGGCCTGCTCCGAGCGGAGCCACAGGTCCTCGGGCGGGGCCCTGCGGGCGCGGGCGGCGAGGACGGCCCGTACGGCGGCGCGGCTGGCGGCCATCTCGGCGGCCAGGGCCGGATTGGCCCGGCCGGTGGTGGCGCACATCTCCTGGACGGCGAGGTCGACGAGACGGGCATGGTCCAGGGCCCGCCAGGCGCGGCCCGTCCACAGCTCGGGTCCTGAGGGCCGGTGCCCCGGGCGGACACGGAGGAGACGGCCGGTGGCACGGAGGCGGTGGACGGTGTGCCGGGGGGTGGCGGCCGGGGACGGGGACGATGTCGTCCCCGGGACCGGTTCCGTGGGGACCCGGTGCGTCTCCGGGTCCTCCGCCGGGTCCGTGGCCTCGCGGAGCAGGCAGTTGAGCAGGGGCGTCACCGCCAGGGCGTCGGCGGTCCGCGAGAGCATGTCCATCGATATCAGTATGTGTGGACCGCGCCGGACCGCGATAGAACATCCCCATGTGCCGAACCGCCGCGGAACGGACTCTCGCCGCCGAACTGAACGCCGTCCGCCCGGACCTCACGGACGCGTACGCCGCGGGGCTTCCGGGGGCGAGGAGCGCGGTGCTGACCCGACTGTGGCGCGGCCTCGTCCACGAGCCGCTGCCCTGGGTCGCGGCCCGTACCGCAGACGGCGGGGGACTGACCCTGCGCCTGGCGGACGGGCGTCGGCTGCGGGGCCCGTTCTCGGACCCGTGGGCGACGGTGACGGGGACGGGACCGGTGACAGGGGCGGAGACGATGGCGGGACCGGTGGCGGGAACGGGACCGGTGTCGGCGGCGGAGGCATCGACGGCTGCGGCACCGGCGGCCGGGGCCGCCGTGAAGGAGCTCGACCTCGACGGGCGCCGGTTCGGCCATCCGGCTGAACTGATGGCCGCCCTCGCCGTACCGGGAGGCGCGCGGCTGGCCGCCGAACTCGACCACAGCGTCGCGTCGATGGCGCTCTCACGCACGGCGCCCCGGCGCCCCGTCGCCCTCTCCGGCTCCGCCGCGGAGCCGTGGGAGTGGGAGCAGACGGAGACCGACGGGCATCCGTACCACCCCTGCTGCCGTTCCCGGCCGGGCTTCTCCGCCGCCGAGCAGCTCGCGTACGCGCCCGAGCACCGGCCCGTCGTGTCCCTGTGGCTGGCCCCGGTCGAGGGCGCGGCGGTCTCGGGGGCGTGGCCGGCCGAACTCCGCGACGGCGACGCCGTACTGATCCCCGTCCATCCCTGGCAGGCCGCGCACGTCCTGCGCGGACGGGCGCGGGGGCCCGGTCCCGGCCGAGTGCTGCGGCCCGGTCCCGACGGGCATCCGCTGCTGTCGCTGCGCACGCTCGACCTGGGCGGGGGCACGCACGTCAAGACCGCGCTGAGTACCCGACTCACCTCGGCCGTACGGGACATCTCGGCGTACACCGTCACGCACGCGCTCGCCACGTCGGAGTTCGTCGAGCGGCTCGCCCAGCGGTTCGACGGCCGTCTCCACATCGCCCGCACCCTGGCGGCGGCGGGGGCGGGAACGGCCGACCTGGCGGCGCTGCTGCGCGAGTCGCCGCAGGTGTACGCGGACGCGGCGGCCGGGGAGAGGGTGGTGCCGGTGGCCGCGCTTCCCGGACTCCTCGCGTCCCACGTGCCGGACGAACGGCTGTGCAGGGCCGTCGGGTTCGCGCGGCTGGCCCTCGGCGTCGGCCTGGAACTGCTCGACCTCGGGGTGGCCCTGGAGGCGCACGGGCAGAACCTCCTCGTGGTCCTCGACGCCGGGTGCCGGCCCCGCCGGCTCGTCTACCGCGACCTCGCCGACATCCGCATCAGCCCCGCCCGCCTGGCCCGGCACGGCATCGCGGCCCCGCCCGTCAGCGGCCGGCTCCTGAACGACGACCCGGACACGCTCCGCCGCAAGCTTCTCGGCAGCCTGGTCACGGGCGCGCTCGGCCCGCTGGCCGGTGACGCGCCGACACTCGGCACGATCCTGGACGCGGTCGCCCCCGACCTTCCCCCGACCCCGGACGCCCACGCGCTGCGTACGGAACCGCTCCCGGCGAAGGCGCTGACCCTGATGCGGCTGGAGGGGCGCGGCGGGGACCGGTGGACGCTGCTGCCGCGGCCTTCGTAGGCGGACGTGACGGGAGACGTACGGCGGGAGGCGCTGGGGGCGTACGGCGGGAGGTGCTGAGGGGCGTACCGGGGGCGTGCGGGGTGGGGCGTACTACAGCGCCGCCGCCGCGTCCCCGGACCGGTGGTGCCGGTCCGCCTCGGCGGCGGTGTGGGCGGAGGCGAAGGTGAACGCGCGCGGGGACGGTCCGTTCGCCCGCAGGTCCGCCAGCCGCTCCAGGGCCTCGCCGACGGTCGGGACGTGACCGGCGGGCACCCACCAGAGCACGAGGTGGGCCGCGACGTGCCGCTCGAACCAGTCGCGGCGCTGCCGCATCACCTCCAGGTGCCCGCTGCGGTACGTGAAGTCCCACAGCGAGTCCTGGGACTCCCACACCGACAGGTTGACGATGACGTCCTCGCCAGCCGGGCGCAGACCGGTGGCGTCCACGGCCCCGTCCTCGACGAGCCGCCATACGAAGCCGGGCGCGGCGTCGGCGGCGGCGTTGACCGTGTCGAGCATGTCGACGAAGGGGGCGAGGCGCGGGTCGTCGAGGGGGTGGCTGAGGGTCGCGACGTTGAGCTGGGCGAGGTGGGCGGCGGGCGCGGGGTGCGCGGAGGCGGTCATGGCCTCATCCCAGCACGGCGCGCTTTTCTATGTCAATCTTCATTGTTTTTAGAAGCTTCGATCACGACGCAGCACTCTCCGGGGCGGGAGTCCATGCGTGCGCGGACGGGGCCGTCCGTGCCGATCAGCCCCTCCAGCAGGGCGAGGTTCATGCCGCAGACGAGGGGCGGGAAGCGTTCGGCGACGGAGTGGAAGGGGCAGTTGCGCATACGGACGACGGGGGTGGGGGTGTCCTCGGGTGTGCCCTCGGCGGCCGCGCCTTCCAGGTGTGGTTCGTAGCCCCGGGCGGCCAGGACCGCCATGGCCTCTTCGAGGTCGCCGCAGGGGGTGGCGGAGTCGCGCAGGGCCTCGCCCCGGCGGCGCGCGGCGGCGCAGAGCCCGGCGTCGAGGCCGGCCTGCTCGGCGGCCTCGGCGAGCAGCTCGGCGGCGGTGCGGTAGTCGCGGGCGGGCAGTGACACGGAATGCTCGGCACGTGCCCGCGTGTAGACCTTGGCGGGCCGGCCGGCCCCCGGTCCCGAGCGGCCGGTGAGGCGACGGCTGCCGCTCTCCAGCAGCCCGGCCTCGGTCAGCTTGTCCAGATGGTGCGCGGCGAGCGTGCGCGCCACGCCGGCCGCCTCGGCGGCCTCGTTGCGGCCGACCTCGCGCCCCTGGGCGGCCACGTACTCGTACAGGCGGCGGCGCACCGGGTCCTGCAGTGCGGCAATCGCGTCGATGTCCTTCACCCGGTCATTCTAGGAACAACGCAGGTTGGACATAGAAGACCGGAGCCTCGGTCCGCTGCGCGAGGCCGGGCCGCGGGCGGTCCGTCCCGCCCGCGTGGCATGCTTGACACTGAAATCGAACATCCATTCTCATGGAAGTCCGGCCCCTGGAATCGCGGGCTTGTCGGCGAGTTGTCCACAGGCCGGAGGGGACGTCGGGGCCCATTGTCAGTGGCAGGGGTTAGCGTCTTTCACATGAAGCGATCGACTCAAGCAAACCGGGTGGAACCCATGGCAGGAACCGACCGCGAGAAGGCGCTCGACGCCGCGCTCGCACAGATTGAACGCCAATTCGGCAAGGGCGCCGTGATGCGCATGGGTGACCGCGTCCAGGAGCCGATCGAGGTGATCTCCACCGGATCGACCGCCCTCGACATCGCCCTCGGCGTCGGCGGCCTGCCGCGCGGCCGTGTCGTGGAGGTCTACGGACCGGAGTCCTCCGGTAAGACGACCCTGACCCTGCACGCCGTGGCCAACGCCCAGAAGGCCGGCGGCCAGGTGGCCTTCGTGGACGCCGAGCACGCCCTCGACCCCGAGTACGCCAAGAAGCTCGGCGTCGACATCGACAACCTCATCCTGTCCCAGCCGGACAACGGCGAGCAGGCCCTCGAGATCGTCGACATGCTGGTCCGCTCCGGCGCCCTCGACCTGATCGTCATCGACTCCGTCGCCGCGCTCGTCCCGCGTGCGGAGATCGAGGGCGAGATGGGCGACTCCCACGTCGGCCTCCAGGCCCGACTGATGAGCCAGGCGCTCCGGAAGATCACCAGCGCGCTCAACCAGTCCAAGACCACCGCGATCTTCATCAACCAGCTCCGCGAGAAGATCGGCGTGATGTTCGGCTCGCCGGAGACCACGACCGGTGGCCGCGCCCTGAAGTTCTACGCCTCCGTGCGCCTCGACATCCGTCGCATCGAGACCCTCAAGGACGGCACGGACGCGGTCGGCAACCGCACCCGCGTCAAGGTCGTCAAGAACAAGGTCGCGCCCCCCTTCAAGCAGGCCGAGTTCGACATCCTCTACGGCCAGGGCATCAGCCGCGAGGGCGGTCTGATCGACATGGGCGTGGAGCACGGCTTCGTGCGCAAGGCCGGTGCCTGGTACACGTACGAGGGCGACCAGCTCGGCCAGGGCAAGGAGAACGCCCGCAACTTCCTGAAGGACAACCCCGACCTCGCCGACGAGATCGAGAAGAAGATCAAGGAGAAGCTGGGCGTCGGCGTCCGGCCCGAGGCCGCGAAGGCCGAGACGGCGACGGACGCGGCGGGCGCCGCGGACGCGGCCGGCGCGGACGACGCCGCCAAGAGCGTCCCGGCACCCGCGAGCAAGACCGCGAAGGCGACCAAGGCCACCGCGGTCAAGAGCTGAACCGGTGACCGGTCGCACCGAATGGCCGGGTGACGGCCCCGACTCGTCGAGGGCCGAGAAGGAGCCGTCACCCCAGGATCCGGCTGAGCGGGCGCGGGCGATCTGTCTGCGCCTGCTCACCGGGACCCCCCGCACGCGCAAGCAGCTCGCCGACGCGCTGCGCAAGCGGGAGATCCCCGACGAGGTGGCGGAAGAGGTCCTCTCCCGCTTCGAGGACGTCGGGCTCATCGACGACGCCGCGTTCGCGGGGGCCTGGGTGGAGTCCCGCCACCACGGCCGGGGCCTCGCCCGTCGGGCGCTCGCCCGCGAGCTGCGGACCAAGGGCGTCGAGCCGACCCTCATCCAGGAGGCGGTGGAACAGCTCGACTCCGAGCAGGAGGAGGCCACGGCGCGCGAGCTCGTGGCCCGCAAGCTGAGAGCCACCCGCGGCCTCGACCGCGACCGGCGGCTGCGCCGGCTCGCCGGGATGCTCGCCCGCAAGGGATACCCGGAGGGCATGGCCCTCCGCGTCGTCCGCCAGGCGCTGGAGGCCGAGGGCGAGGACACGGACGGTCTCGACGAGTCCTTCTGATCCCTGGGGGAGATCAGAAGGACTCGGACGGGGCTCCGGCAGGGCTTCGGATTCGCCGTGCGGTGCCGGGCCGCGCCGGGCTGTCAGGTGTCGCTTCGGGGGAGGAGGACCGGGAGGCCCGCCCTCTTCCAGGCCTGGAAGCCGCCGATCAGGTCGGTGGCACGGTGGAGGCCCAGGCGGCGCAGGGACTCCGTCGCCAGGGAGGAGGCGTATCCCTCGTTGCAGAGGACCACCACCCGGAGGTCGTGGCTGTTCGCCTCCGCCGCGCGGTGGCTGCCCAGGGGGTCGAGCCGCCATTCCAGTTCGTTGCGCTCCACGACCAGCGCGCCCGGGATCAGGCCGTCCCGTTCGCGCAGGGCCGCGTAGCGCGTGTCCACCAGGAGTGCGTCGCCCGCCTCGTACGCCTCGTGGGCGGCCCGGGGTTCGATCCGGTCGATACCCGCCCTGACCCGTTCCAGCAGTTCGTCGATGCCCACGCGTTCGTCGCTCACTGCCAGTCCTCCGGGCGCTCGACCTGCTCCAGGCGGAGCACCGCGCCCGTCCGGCTGAACCGGCGGATCAGCGGGAGCGGCGGGTAGTAGGCGTGCACCGAGACCGCGTGGGTGTCCGGGGACTCGTTGAGCACCTCGTGCACGTGATGGCGGCCGAAGGCACGGCTTCCGCCCTCCGCCAGCCGACGGGAGCGGTCGAGGTCCTCGGCCAGTTCCAGCGTCTTCCAGCCGCTCGCCGGCAGCCGGACCGCGAGCGCGTGCTCGGTCAGGGTTCCGCGCGCGGTCGCGAAGGCGCCCAGCGACTCGGCGTGGTCGTGCCAGCCGGTGCCGGTGCCCGGCGGCCAGCCGATGAGCCAGGCCTCGCTGCCGCCGGGCCCTTCGAGCCGTACCCAGGTACGGCCCTCGGGGTCGAGCGGCAGGGAGTCGACCAGTTCCCGGTCCGCCGCCGTGCGACGGACGAAGGCGAGGAGATCCGCCTCCGTCGGAGCGCCGGAGGGGTGGGAAGGGTCCGCGGCCGAAGTCACGGCGGCGGTGGGGGAGTTCGGGGTGCGTGTGGCGGGTGTCGATGGAGACACGGGTGACCGTCCTGGTTCGCTGAGGGCGCGCGGCGGCAGCACGGACACACGGACCCGGGTCCGGTGGCGGGGCGCGCGCGGGGAGAGGGGCGAGATCAGCGGGACGGGCGACACACGCAGCCCGCGTAGCGGACGAGGTCCATATGGACCCTCCGCCACAGGCGCGCATAGGTGTCGGTCACGCTCCGGAGTACACCATGCGCGCCCTCGGGAATCAACGCATGTCCGCCGTGCGGTCACTCCCCGTGGACACCCCGGCGGCGGATCCGGCCGCAGGAGCCGCCGGGGCCGACGTCGAGCCCGCTTCGGCCGTGGCAGCGGACTCCGCGTCCGAACCCGCGCTCGAACCCGTGCCCGGACTCCTGCCCGGACCCGTATCCGAGGCGGCGTCCGTCTCCGTCTCGGCCGTCGGGGAGCCGCCGCGCGCCGCGTCCGCCGCCGCGTACAGCTCCTCGGGGCGGACCCCGGAGAACGCCGCGACCAGGTGCCCGTCGGGCCGTACGAGCAGGACGGCGTGCGCCGGCGCGCCCGGGTACGCCTCCGTGACCAGGACCTCGGCCTTCGCCGGGAGGACGCGTACCGCCTCTTCGAGACGGGGCATCACGCCCGCGCCGCGCCAGTGGCGGCGGTCCCACACCCCGGTGCCCGGGGCGACCAGGAGGACCAGGAGACGGCCCTGGCCGAGCCGGTCCCTGAGCCGTACGGTCGTGCCGTCCGGGGCGGTCACGCGGACGTCCTCGACCGGGGCGCCCGTCGGGGTGCCCACCGGGATCCGGCCCTCGGTGAGCGCCGGGGCGAGCGGGGAGTGCGGGTACGCGGGGGGCGCGCCGAGCGGACCGCGCCCCACGTGGCCGTCGGTGAGGAGGGCGTCGTGACCCCGGCCCGCGCCCGGCAGATAGGTCCGCAGGCCCCCGCCGCCGCGCAGGTACGGCAGCGACTGGTCGGCGGCCCGCAGCCGGTGGGCGACGGCCGAGCGGCGCTCGCTCTGGTAGCTGTCGAGAAGGCGGTCCGAGGCGCCGTGGTGCCAGGTGTGGGCGAGCTTCCAGGCCAGGTTGTCGACGTCCCGGAACCCCTCGTCGAGGCCCTGGGTGCCGACCGCGCCCAGCAGGTGCGCGGCGTCACCGGCGAGCAGGACCCGGTCGACCCGCCAGCGGCGGGCGAGCCGCTGGTGCAGGGTGTGCACGCCGGTGTCGATGAGTTCGTACGGGGGAGTCACCCCGTCGCACCAGCCGGCGAGGGTCTCGCGGATGCGGGCGACCAGCGCGTCGGGGGTGACCAGGTCGCCCCGGGGAGGCAGCAGCCAGTCGATCCGCCACACCCCGTCGGGCAGCGGGCGGGCGGTGATCTCCTCGGCGGCGCCGCGCCACGCGGGCTGACGGTGCAACAGGGCCTCGCCGGGCCACGGGAGTTCGGTACGGAGGGCGGCGACGGCGTGGCGTTCCACCGCCGTACGGCCGGGGAAGCGGATGCCGAGCAGCTTGCGGACGGTCGAGCGGGCGCCGTCGCAGCCGACGAGGTGGCTGCCGCGCCACCAGGTGCCCTCCGGGCCCCGGGTGTGGGCCACGACGCCTTCCCGGTCCTGCTCGATGGTGTCGAGCCGGGCCTCGGTGACGAGCTCGATGAGCTTCTGGCGGGAGATGGCGTCGCGCAGCCCGCGCGCGAGGGCGTGCTGCGGGATGTGCAGGGGAGCGGCCGGAGCGGAGGGCGCGGCCGGGTCCTCGGACCACTCCTCCGTACCGCCGAGGCCCAGGTCGAGGGCGAGATGGCGGACGACCTGGCGGCGGCGCATGCCGCGCCAGCCGACCCAGCGGAGGCCCTCGTCACGGAGGGTGGTGCAGCCCAGCCGCTCGACCATGGCGGCCGTGTCGGCGCGCAGGACGACGCTGCGGGCGGGGCGGGGTTCGTCCTTGCCGGTGCCCTCGTCGAGGACGACGCTGGGCACGCCCTGCGCGGCGAGCGCGAGGGAGAGCGCGAGGCCGACCGGCCCCGCGCCCACGATGATCACCGGGTCCACGGCGCGGCTCCTGAAGGCCGGACGGTCATGGGGGCAGCACAGCTGAGTGTGGCACGAGCCCGGTGCTTGATCACAGACCGTATGCAACCTATTGAGGGTGCTTGCGTCAAGTGACGGGGTGGGCGCGGTGCGGCCGACCTGAAGTCGGTACCGCTCCGGCCCACCCCTGTGGCCCCACGGACCCCTGGAGGGGTCAGGCGCCGCTGACGGCGTCGCTCTTCACTTCGGTGGGTCCGCCCTGGGCCGGGATGGCCACGGCTGCGGACTTCTTGCCCCGACGCAGGCGCCGCTCCAGGCGGCCGGCGAGGTGGGTGAGGATCGCGTTGATGACGATGTAGATCAGAGCGATGACCGTGAAGGTGGCGATCGTGTTGGCGCCGTAGTTGGCCGTGATCTGCCGGTTCTGGCTGAGAAGTTCCCCGAAGCCGAGCATGGCGCCGCCGAGGGCGGTGTCCTTGACGATCACGACGAGCTGGCTGACGAGGGCCGGGAGCATCACGGTCACGGCCTGCGGAAGCAGGACGTACAGCATGGTCTGGCCCTTGCGCATGCCGAGTGCCTCGGCCGCGTCGCCCTGGCCGCGAGGCAGCGAGAGGACGCCGGCGCGGACGACCTCGGCGATGACGGAGGCGTTGTAGAGCACCAGGCCGGTGACGACCGCGTACAGCGGGCGGAAGTCGGAGCTGACGCTCGTGAACTCCCGGTACAGCGCGGCCGCGAACATCATCAGGAGCAGCACCGGAATGGCGCGGAAGAACTCCACGACCGTTCCGACGGGCACCCGTACCCAGCGGTGGTCGGAGAGCCGGCCGATGCCGAGGAGGGCGCCGAGCGGAAGCGCGATCACGATGGAGAGCGCGGCGGCCTTGAGGGTCTCGGTCAGACCGGGCACCAGATACGTCGTCCAGACCCGGGAGTCGGTGACGAACGGACTCCACTTGTCGGCGTCGAGCTGGTTCTTGGCGGCCATGGCCGACAGGACCCACCAGGCCACGAGGCCGAGCACGGCCAGGAAGCCGATCGTGTAGAGGACGTTCCGCCGCTTGGCGCGAGGGCCGGGAGTGTCGTACAGGACGGAAGTCATCGCTTCACCGCCAGACGCTTGGCCGCCCAGCCCAGGAGCAGGCCGGTGGGGAGGGTGAGGAGGATGAAGCCGAACGCGAAGACGGCGAAGACGGCGAAGAGCGCGTCCGCCTCGTTCTCGACCATCTCCTTCATCAGGAGAGCCGCCTCCGCGGCGCTGATGGCCGAGGCCACCGTGGTGTTCTTGGTGAGGGCGATGAGGACGTTCGCGAGCGGGGTCACCACCGCGCGGAAGGCCTGCGGGAACACCACCAGGGTCAGGACCTGGGTGAAGCTCAGGCCCAGAGCGCGGGCGGCCTCGGCCTGGCCCGGCGGCACGGTGTTGATGCCCGAGCGCAGTGCCTCGCAGACGAACGTGCCGGTGTACGCGGTGAGTCCGAGGACGGCGAGCCGGAAGCCGATCTCCTCGAACGTGCTGCCGCCGAGCTTGACGTCGAGGGTCTGGTTGAGCGCGAACGAACACGCCACGAGGACCACGGTCAGCGGGGTGTTGCGGACGAGGTTGACGTACGTGGCGGCGAAGGCGCGCATCACGGGGACCGGGCTCACTCGCATGCCCACCAGGGCGGTGCCCCAGATCAGCGAGCCGATCGCGGAGTAGAGGGCGAGCTGCGCCGTCACCCAGAAGGCGCCGAGCAGGTCGTACTGCCCGGAATCAAGAAAGTCGAACACGATGCCCGCGCTCTCCCCTGGTGGTCGGTCGGTGGGACGACCGCTGCGTGGGCAGCGGCCGGTGCCGGTGCGACGGCCGCCCCACGTACGGGGCGGCCGTCACGGCCGGAGCGGGTCAGGTCAGTTCTGGATCTTCGGCGCGGGCTCGTACTTGTAGCCGGAGGGGCCGAAGTGCTGCTTGACGAGCTTCTCCCAGGTGCCGTCGGAGACCATCTTCTCCAGCGCCTTGTTGATCTTGCCGCGCAGCTCGTCATCGCCCTTCTTGAGGCCGATGCCGTAGTTCTCGTCGCTCATCCGGAGGCCGGCGAGCTTGAACTTGCCCTGGTGCTCCTTCTGCGAGGCGTAGCCCGCGAGGATGGAGTCGTCGGTGGTCAGGGCGTCGACGGCCTTGTTCTCCAGACCCGTGAGGCACTCGGAGTAGCCACCGAGCTGCTGGAGGTCGGCCTTCGGGGCCAGCTTCTCCTTGACGTTCTGCGCGGAGGTCGAGCCGGTGACCGAGCAGAGCTTCTTGGAGTTGAGGTCCTCGACCTTGGTGATCGAAACGTCGTTGGCGCGCACGAGCAGGTCCTGGTGGGCCAGGAAGTACGGACCGGCGAAGTCGACCTCCTTCTTGCGCTTGTCGTTGATCGAGTAGCTGGCGACGACGAACTTGACGTCACCGTTCTTGATCAGGTTCTCGCGCTCGGCGCTCGGCGCCTGCTTGAAGGTGATCTTGTCCTCGGAGTAGCCGAGCTCCTTGGCGACATAGCGGGCGACATCGACGTCGAAACCGGCGTACGTGCCGTCCGGGGTCTTCAGGCCCAGGCCCGGCTGGTCGAACTTGATGCCGACGGTGATCTTGTCGCCGTTGCTGCCCGAGTCCGAGCCGCCGCCACAGGCGGTGGCGGTCAGGGCGAGGACGACGGCGGCCGCGGCGGCGGCGGAGGTGCGACGAAGCATCATCGAGGAATGTCCCTTGGATAGAAGTGAGTTGGGAAGAATAGGCCCGAACTCGCTCAGTGGTGAAGGATCTTGGAGAGGAAGTCCTTGGCCCGGTCGCTCCGCGGGTTGCTGAAGAACTCCTCGGGCGTCGCCTGCTCGACGATGCGTCCGTCGGCCATGAAGACGACCCGGTTGGCGGCGGAGCGGGCGAAGCCCATCTCGTGGGTCACGACCACCATCGTCATGCCCTCCTGCGCCAGCTGCTGCATGACCTCCAGGACCTCGTTGATCATCTCGGGGTCGAGAGCGGAGGTCGGCTCGTCGAACAGCATGACCTTCGGCCCCATCGCGAGCGCGCGGGCGATGGCCACGCGCTGCTGCTGGCCGCCGGAGAGCTGCGCCGGGTACTTGTCCGCCTGGGTGCCGACCCCGACCCTGTCGAGCAGGGCGCGGGCCTTCTCCTCGGCGGCCTTCTTCTCCGTCTTCCGGACCTTGATCTGGCCCAGCATCACGTTCTCGAGCACCGTCTTGTGCGCGAAGAGGTTGAACGACTGGAAGACCATGCCGACGTCGGAACGCAGCCGGGCGAGCTCCCGGCCCTCCGCGGGCAGCGGCTTGCCGTCGATGGTGATGGTGCCGGAGTCGACGCTCTCCAGCCGGTTGATCGTGCGGCACAGCGTCGACTTGCCGGACCCGGAGGGCCCGATGACGACCACGACCTCGCCGCGGCTGATCGTCAGATCGATGTCCTGGAGGACATGCAGTGCGCCGAAGTGCTTGTTCACGCCGGACAGTACGACCAGGTCGTCCGTGGCACGCGGGGTGTCCTCGGGCCCCCTGGGCACGGACTTGGACACTGACTCTCCGCTCATCGGCACTTGCTCCGTCCTCCTCGGTTGGGGAGGACACTAGAGACCCGATGTGATGACCGTCATCACATCTGAGCGGAAATTGAGGATAACGATCCGGCCGCAACCGGACACAGTGTGTGAACGGGACACCCGGGGCCGTACCGGCTGCATAACGGAACCGCCGCCGTCACAGGGGGACACTTGACTGTGACACCGATGTTCGGTGTTCATGCCCTGGTACCACCTGGTACACAGAGAGCCGCCCATCAGCACATCCCCACGGAGGAGGTACGAATGCGACTGCTGCTCGTCGAGGACGACGATCATGTCGCCGCCGCCCTCTCCGCGATCCTCGCCAAGCACGGGTTCACCGTCACCCACGCCCGCAACGGCGAGGAGGCGCTCCAGGCCGTGCTGCCCACGGCGCAGGGCGAGCGCCCCTCGTACGGGGTGATCCTGCTCGACCTCGGTCTCCCCGACCAGGACGGCTACCAGGTCTGCGGCCGCATCCGGAAGCTCACCAGCACCCCGGTGATCATGGTCACCGCGCGGGGCGACGTACGCTCCCGGATCCACGGGCTCAACCTCGGCGCCGACGACTACGTCGTCAAGCCCTACGACCCCGGCGAGCTGCTCGCCCGCATCCACGCCGTCAGCCGGCGCAACGCGGGCCCCGAGGAGACGACGGGCGGCGGCGCGCCCTCCGACGGCACACAGCTGCGGCTCGGCGCCGTCACCATCGAGCTGCCCACCCGCCGGGTCAGCGTCGACGGCGAGAGCGTGCCGCTCACCCGCAAGGAGTTCGACCTGCTCGCCCTCCTCGCCCAGCGCCCCGGAGTCGTCTTCCGCCGCGAACAGATCATCAGCGAGGTCTGGCGCACCAGTTGGGAGGGGACCGGCCGCACCCTGGAGGTGCACGTCGCGTCCCTGCGCTCCAAGCTCCGGATGCCCGCCCTGATCGAGACCGTGCGGGGCGTCGGCTACCGCCTGGTCGCCCCCGCCGCGTAACCGCCGGACGGCTCCTCCGTGCGCACCCGCCTCCTGCCTCTGCTCATCATGCTGATGGCCGGCGTCCTGCTCGCCCTCGGCTTCCCGCTCGCCGCCAGCCTCGCCGCCGCCGAACAGCAGCGGGTCGTCGTCGACCGGCTCGACGACGCCGCGCGCTTCGCCGCCCTCGCGCAGTTCGTCAGCGAGACCAGCCCCCTCACCGACGAACGGCGGGCCACCCTCGGCGGCGAACTCGCCAGCTACCACGACGTGTACGGCATCCGGGCCGGCGTCTTCTACCGCAACAACCGCTCCATGGCCGCCGCCCCCGAGGACTGGGTCGTCCCGTACGACGGCGAGGGCAGGCGCGCCTTCAACGAGGCGCTGCTCGGCCGCCGCAGCCACGACCCGCCCCAGGTGTGGCCCTGGCAGGGCGACGCACGGCTCACCATCGCCTCCCCGGTCGTCCGTGACGGGGACGTCGTCGCCGTCGTCGTCACGGACTCGCCCACCGGGCCGCTGCGGAGCCGCATCCTGCGCGGCTGGCTGCTGATCTTCGCGGGCGAGGCGGCGGCCATGCTGCTCGCCGTCGGCGCGGCGTTCCGGCTCACCGGGTGGGTGCTGCGGCCGGTCCGCGTCCTCGACTCCGTCACCCACGACATCGCGACGGGGCGCATGAACTCCCGGGTCGCCGCGACCGGCGGACCGCCCGAGCTGCGGCGCCTCGCGCTCTCGTTCAACGAGATGGCCGACAACGTCGAGGAGGCGCTCGAACAGCAGCGGGCCTTCGTCGCCGACGCCTCCCACCAGCTGCGCAACCCGCTCGCCGCGCTGCTCCTGCGGATCGAGCTGCTCGCCATGGAGCTCCCCGAGGGCAACGAGGAGATCGCGTCCGTACGGACCGAGGGCAAGCGCCTCTCGCAGGTCCTCGACGACCTGCTCGACCTGGCGCTCGCCGAGCACGCGGCGGCCGAGCTGCGGCTGACCGACGTCGGGTCGCTCGCCGCCGAGCGGGTCGCGTCCTGGCGGCCGGTCGCCGACGACAAGGGCGTCGCGCTCACCGCGGAGTGCGGGGCGGTCACGGGGTGGGCGGACCCGGTCGCGCTCTCCAGCGCGCTCGACGCGGTGATCGACAACGCGCTGAAGTTCACTCCGGCCGGCGAGGAGGTCACGGTCACCGTCTCCCTCGTCTCCGGCGGGACGCACGTGGCCGTGGTCGTCGCCGACCGCGGCCCCGGCCTCACCGACGAGGAGCTGAGCCGGGTCGGCGACCGCTTCTGGCGCTCGGGCCGCCACCAGAACATCAAGGGTTCGGGCCTCGGCCTCTCCATCACCCGCGTCCTGCTCACGGCGGGCGGCGGCGGCATCGCCTTCGCCCCGAACGAACCGCACGGGCTGCGGGTGACGGTGACGGTGCCGCGACAGGCGCCGGAGAGGGAGCGGGAGGGGTTTGCCGGGCGGTAGGGGTTACCGGACGGTAGGGCTTACTGGGCCGTACGCCCTACTGCCCAGTAAGGCGTACGGGCCGGTAGCTCTCACCGGCCCGCGGAGCCACCGTCACGGCTTCACCGAGCGGTAGTAGCGGCGGGCGCCGTCGTGGAGGGGGAGGGGTTCCGTGTAGACGGCGGTCCTGAGGTCCACCAGCTGGGCCGGGTGGACCAGCCTGCCGATCCCGTCGCGGCTCCCGATCACCGTGCGGGTGAAGCCCTCCACCAGGTCCGTGTCCGCCTCCACCGTCGTGACCAGCAGGTTCGCCACCGCCAGGGTCTCGATCGGCCGGCCGTCCTGCGCCTTGGCGTACGCGTCGGCGGGGATCACCGCGGACCGGTAGTCGCGGGTCGACTCGCCGACGTCGTGGAGCCGGTCCACGAGGGCCGCGTCCAGCGGGATCAGCCGGACCTCGGTGCGCTCGGCCAGGTTCTGGACCGCCTGGGTGGGCAGGCCGCCCGACCAGAAGAAGGCGTCGAGGTCGCCGCGCTCCAGCCGCTTCGGCATCGTGTCGATGCCCGCCGAGACCGGTTCGATGTCGCGTACGGGGGCGAGGCCCGCCGCCGCGAGGACCCGGTCGGCGATCAGCCGTACGCCCGAGCCGTCCTGGCCGACACCGACCTTCAGACCGCGCAGGTCCCGCACCGACTGCACCGAGGAGCCCTTGCGCACCACGAGCTGGACGTAGTCGTCGTAGAGGCGGGCGCAGCCGCGCAGCCGCTCGAAGCCGGGCCTGCGTTCCCGCTGGTACTGGGCCACCGCGTCGGCCGTCGCGATGGTGAAGTCGGCCTTGCCGGTGGCCACCCGGGCCAGGTTCTGCTGGGAGCCCTCGCTGTCCGTGAGCCGTATCGAGACCTCGGGAAGGTCCTTGGCCAGGGACTGCTTGAGCAGCTTGCCGTACCGCTGGTAGACGCCGGTGGGGACACCCGTACTGAACGTGACCGTGCCGCTGGGTGCGGGGGCGCCGAAGGGCATCAGCCACCAGAGCAGCACCCCGCACACCGCGAGCAGCGCGGCCGAGACCGCGAGGACACGGCGGCGGGCGGTACGGGAGAGCGAGGCGGACATGCGGCGATAGTGCCAGCCGGGTGCGGTTCCTGGCCAGCGTCGCCGGTGTCCGCCCGCGGTCGTCGGCGACGCCTGCCCACGGCCTCTGGTGTCCGCCCGCGGTCGTGAGGTGTCCGCCCACAGTCGTCAGGTGTCCGCCCGCGCGGGGCCGGCGAGAGCCCCGCGCGGGCGGACGGCACCAGGAGCCGTCGGGTCTCACCCGACGGCGGCCTCAGTACGCGAAGCCCGACTTGCCCGTCATCGTCGTCGTGAGGTGGGTGATGCCGCTGCCCGGCGGCAGCGCCGTGGTCGTGGTCGTGGGCGTCGTCGTGGAGCCGTCGCCGAGCTGGGCGGCCCCGTTGGCGCCCCAGCCGATCACCGAGCCGTCGTCGAGCGCGGCCAGGGTGAAGTCGGCGCCGCCCGCGATGCTCTGGACGCCCTGGAGGGCGTCCAGGACGACCGGGGTGGTGCGGTTGGCGTTGGTGCCGTCGCCGAGCTGCCGGTCGGTGTTCTTGCCCCAGCCGGCCACGCTGCCGTCGTCGAGGACGGCGAAGCCGGACGCGGAGGTGGCGAAGATCCGGGCCACCGCGTCGAGGTAGGCGACGTCGACGGGCTTGTTGCTGTCGATGGTGGAGTCGTTGCCGAGCTGGCCCTCGGCGCCCTTGCCCCAGGACTTCACGGTGCCGTCGGCGGTGAGCGCGAGGACGTGGTCGCAGCCCACGGCGATGGACTCCACGTCGGCCAGGTCCGGGACCTTCTGCGGGGTCTCGCGGGTGGTGTTGTTGCCGGTCCCCAGGCGCCCGTTGTCGCCCTTGCCCCAGGTCCACACCGTGCCGTCCTGCCGGAGCGCCACGCTGAAGTCGCAGCCCGCGCCGACGTCCTTCACCTTGTCCAGGCTCTGCACCGGGATCGGGTTCTTGTACGGGTTGGTGGTGTCCTGGCCGGTGCCGAGCTGCTTGGAGGCGTTGCTTCCCCAGGCGAGGATCCGGCCGCCCTTGACGGCGAGGACGTGGTTGAGACCGGCCGAGACCTCGCTGACCCCGGAGAGCCCGGCGACGGTGGCGGGGAAGCTCTGGGCGGTGGTGGTGCCGTTCCCGAGCTGGCCGGTGGTGTTGGACCCCCAGCTCTTGACTGTGCCGTCCTTGAGGAGCGCGACGGCGAATGCGTTGGCGGCGGTACCGGCTCCGCCTCCGCCGCCGGACATCTCGCGCACGTCGTCACGGGTGATGCCGGTGACGGCGGCGGGGGTCTGCTGGGGGAGGAGGCTGCCGTTGCCGAGCTGGCCCTGGGCGTTCTCGCCCCAGGCACGTACCCAGGGGTCGGTACCGGCGGCGTGGGCGGAGAGGCAGGGGGAGGCGAGCGCGGTGGCCGCCGTGAGGGAGGCGAGCAGGGTGAGACGTCTCTTCGGGGACATCGGTGGGACCTTTCGGGGTTCAGTAGGCGTAGCTGGACTTCGACACGGTCGAGGCCGAGACGCGGGTCGTTCCGCTGCCCGGGGGCAGGGAGACGACGGGAGTGAGGGAAGGGGTGGTGGTGCCGTCGCCGAGTTGCCCGGTGTCGTTGTCGCCCCAGGCGAGGACGGACCCGTCGTCGAGGACGGCGAGGGTGTGCCGATAGCCGCAGGACAGTGCCCGCACGCCGCTCGCTCCGGGCACCGGGACCGGTGTCGTCCGGGTGACGGTGGTGCCGTCGCCGAGCTGGCCGGCGGCGTTCCATCCCCAGGCACGGACACTGCCGTCGTCGAGGACGGCGAAGTTGTGATGGCCGCCGGAGTAGATCCTCGCGACGCCGTCGAGGTGCTTCACGTCCACGGGCGACGGGCTGGAATCGACGCCGTCGTCGCCGAGCTGGCCGCTGTTGCCGCGCCCCCAGGACTTGACCGTGCCGTCGGCCGTGAGCGCGAGGGTGTGGTAGCAGCCGGCTGCGACGGCCACGGCGTCCACCAGGCCCGGTACCTTCTTCGGGGTGCTCTGGTCGGTCGTCGAACCGATGCCCAGCTGGCCGTCGGCGTTCCGGCCCCAGGTCCAGACCGTGCCGTCCTCGCGGAGGGCGACGCCGTGGTAGCAGCCGGCGGTCACCTCCTTCACCTTGTTCAGGCTCTGGACGGCGACCGGGCGGGTGGTCGCCGTGCTCGGGTCGGGGAGGCCGTCGCCGAGCTGTCCGTAGGCGTCGTTCCCCCACGACAGCATCCGGCCGCCGCGCAGGGCCAGGGCGAAGTCGAGGCCCGCCGCGATGCCGGACACCCCGGACAGACCGGCGACCGCCGCCGGGGACGGCCTGCCGGCGGTCGTGCCGTCGCCCAGTTGACCGTTGCCGTTGCCGCCCCAGGACTGGACGGTTCCGTCACGCAGCAGCGCAAGGGCGAACACCTGCTCCTTGACCCAGCCGCCGCTCGTCAGCTCGCGCAGATCGTTCCGGGCGAGGCCCTTCACGGCCGAGGGGGTCAGCTGGTCGAGCACGCTGCCGTTGCCGAGCTGGCCGCCGGCGTTCGTCCCCCAGGCCCGCGCCCAGGGATCGTGTGGTTCGGCCCGTGCGGGGCCCGCCGAGAGGGCCAGTACGGCCAGGGCGAGGAGCGCGGTTCTCCGTACGTACGCGTACCTCATGGGAGCCACGCCCCGCTCAGTACGCGTAGGTCGTGTTACCGCCCAGCGAGACGGCCACGTTCTTGATCGCCGAGCCCTCGTTGAGGATCTTCACCGACTCGTAGCGCGAGACCGTCGTGCCGTTGCCGAGCTGGCCTTCGCTGTTGTTGCCCCAGGCGAAGACGTCGTCGGCCGTGACGGCGACGCCGTGCCGGGCGCCCGCCGCGAGGTGCTGGACGCCTTCGAGGCGCGGGATCTCGACCGGCGCCGTGCGGTTGGTGCGGGAGACGTTGGAGTCGAAGGCCTCGTCGGACTCCAGGAGCTGGCCGTACTGGTTGTTGCCCCAGCCCCAGACGTGGCTGTCGCTGGTCTTCACGTAGTTGTGGAAGGCGCCCGCCTCGATGTCCGAGACGCCCTCGACCCAGTCGACGTCCACGGGGAGGGTGGAGGACTTGGTGGAGGAGTTGCCGAGCTGGCCGTAGAGGTTGTAGCCCCAGGACTTGACCGTGTCGTCGGAGGTCAGGGCGAGCGCGTGGTAGCAGCCCGCGTCGATCTCCACGACGTTCTCCAGGCCCACGACCTGCCGGGGTACGGAGCTGGTGGCGCGGGTGCCGGTGCCCAGCTGGCCGTGGATGCCGCGGCCCCAGGCGTACACCTTGCCGTTCTCCAGGAGGGCGAGGCTGAAGTCGCAGCCCGCCGAGATCTGCTTCACCTTGGGCATGCCCTGGACGCGGTCGGGGACCGTACGGCTGTCGCCGGTGCGGTTGTTGCCGAGCTGGCCGTAGGAGTTGTCGCCCCAGGAGTAGACCTGGCCGCCGGTGTCGAGGGCCAGGGCGTGCTTCCCGCCGGCCGCGATGTCCTTGATGTTCGCCAGGCGGGGGACGGTGGTGGGCACGGTCTGGTTGGTGTTGCCGCCGTTGCCGAGCTGGCCGGAGGAGTTGTGGCCCCAGGACTTGACGGTCTTGTCGGTACGGGCGAGGGCGAAGGAATCGGCCGACGAGGTGCCGCCTGCCGACATCTGGTCCACGTCGCCGCGGAAGAGGCTGGTGACCGAGGTCGGGCTGAGGCTGTCGGCGAGGGTGCCGTTGCCCAGCTGGCCGGTGCGGCCGGCACCCCAGCTCAGCACGGTCGGGTTGCCCTCGTTGGCGGTCGCGGCGGTCGCGGCGGGGGCGAGCGCGGGCAGCGTGGTGAGCGCGGCGGCCGTCAGGACGGCGGCGAGGAACGGCCGGGCGCGCCGGCCGGGGCGCGGAGGGACGGGTCGTGAACGGGACATGGCTCTGCTCTCCTTCGACGGGGACATACGGGAGCGCGGCGGCCGGTCCGTGCCCTCCGCGGAAGGCGCGGAGGCGTACGGAGCCGGTCGCGGGTCATGCGAACACGGCGTGCCGGGACCTCGGGCACGGGTCGCCCAAGGCCTGGTGCGACGGCCGGGACGGGCCGTCGGGCACATGAGCAGACTGTCCGAGAACGATCACCGCGGCGAGCCGGAATCGCTGAAACACCCGTTTGTCGGACCTCCGTTCGGGGTGGTGACGAGGGGGCGCACTCACCCCCGGAGCGGGCCCTGCCGGGACGGCTCCGCGGAGGCTCCGGCGGGCCGCCGAACGGCGGCGGCCGGGGGAGTGAGAGGCCCCGCCGCGCACGGTCGTCCGGTCTCTCGCCCGGACCCCGGATCCCTACGAACGGGTGGACCGGCGGGCCCCGCGACCGGCTCCCGGACCCGTCGGGACAGGGCCCCCGGGGCGGCCCCGAGTGCGCTCCGCCGAAGTGGTGAGCGGCCTCCGGGGTGCGCGCCGGGCCGTGTGTCGCGGCGGGGTGCCGGGGCCCCTGCGGCTAGCGTCGGGATGCGCTCGGTGATCTTGAGGACAGTCCCCTGTCCGCCCCTGGCGTCCCCACCCGAGCACCCCAACTCGCCCCTGTCTCAAGGGAGTTCCCATGCCCGCATTGAAGGCCTCGGCACGCCGTGTGCTGGCCGCGACCGTCCTCGTCGCCGCTCTCGCACTGCCCCTGGCCACCACCGCCCACGCCGAGGAGTGCAAGCCCGACGACCAGGCCTGCCTGGACAAGGAGGCCAACGCCAAGGAGGCCAAGGAGATCGAGGAGCAGCAGAAGAAGACCCAGGAGGCGGCCGGCAAGGCCGACAAGGACATCAAGGACGCGGGCAAGAAGCTGGACGAGTGCCCGCCCGATTCCACCTCCTGCATGGGCAAGCTGACCGGCGGCAAGGGCGCCGCCGAGGAGCAGGGCCTCAAGGACATGACCGACACCATCTCCTCGAACGAGCCCGAGCCCGCGGACAACGCGGCCCAGGCCGTGACGTCGACCTGCGAGTCCTTCCCGGGCTCGCTGCCGCAGGGATCCACCGACCCGGGGCAGTCCCCCTTCCCGGTCGACCAGCTCTGCGGCCTCCTCGGCGACTGACCGCAGCTCATACGCCGCGCTTCTCCGCGCACGTACCCACGCACCTGCGCGTACGTCCCCCGTACCGCCCGTGCGCCCCCGTGCGTCCCCCCCCGCAAGTCCCCCGTACGTCCCCCGTGCGTCCCCGCGCACGTCCCCTCCCGTCCGTCCCCGAAGGGAACCCCGTCATGCCCGCGTGCCATCGCCGCGCCGCCCTGCTGCCCGCACTCTCCGCCCTCCTCGGTCTCGCCGCCGTCTCCCTCGCGCCGCCCGCCGGCGCCGCCGAGCAGGAGGGTCCGGGCGAGACCCCCGTCGCCCGCGCCCTCACCGCCGACGGGCGCCCGGCCAAGGTCTCCGACGTCCTGGAGCACTGCGGAGACAAGCGCTCCGCCTGCACCTTCGTCATCGACCCCAAGCTCGGCCGTGAGTACGTCACCGCCGTGAAGTCGCTGGGCAACGCGGTGATCAACTGCACCCAGAGCGACATGGCCGTCGACCGGACGGTCACCCTGAAGTCCGGCACCACCGACAACATCGGCGGCGAGATCTCCGGGAAGATCGCCGCCGAGGGCACGGTCAGCGCCTCCGGAGAGGTCACCACCAACCTCTCCAACGACATCACCAGCGAGAACAAGACGCCCAACCTCAAGGACGGCCCGACCTCGACCAACGGGACCAAGACGTCCGTCTCCGGCGGGGCCAAGGCGTCCGGCTCGATGAGCGCCAAGCTCGCCTTCGAGGCCGCGTTCAAGGCCACGTACTCCAAGTCCTGGACCATCGAGAACACCGAGACGACCACCTACAAGACCACCGTCAACGCGCACGACATGCTGGTCTTCGGTGCGAACGCCGCCATGCGGCGCGTGGTCGGCAGCCTCGTCGCCAAGTCCGGCCAGCGGATCATCGGCATCGCCGTGGACAGCCCCTCGATGGTCACCAGCAGCACCTTCATCGCCCAGACGTACGCCGCCCCCGCCGGTGTCTGCGGCGGTACGCGCCCCGCCGGATCCACCGCTCCCGCCCCGGCCCCCGGCCCCGGCCCGGCTCCCGCCCCCGGCCCGGCCCCGGCGGCCGAGGTCCCCGCCGCGCGGGCGGTGCCCCCGGGCGCCGAGCCCAAGCGCGTCGTCGTCCTGCCCGCCGACGCTTCCTGACCCGGGAGGAGAACCCCATGAACCGCACCACGCTCCCGGCCCTCGTCGTCCTCGGCGCCACCGGACTGCTGCTGCCCCTCGCGCCCCTCTCGTACGGAGCGCAGGCCGCCCCCGCCGAGCAGGCCGTCCCCGTCCTCAACGGCGACTTCGCCGACCCGGTCATGAAGGGCGACGGACCCACCACCGTCGGACTCGACTTCTGGACCGGCCAGAACCAGCGCTACTCGCCCGCCGCCTCGGGCCGCACCGACGCCTCCCACGGTGTCGCCCTCCAGAAGGACGGCAACACCCTCCGGCAGCGGCTCAGAGGAGTGCGCGCCGGAGCCCAGGTCACCGTGACCTACGAGGACAGCCCGGCCGTCTCCAAGGAGTGCACCGGCGAACAGGTCGTCGACGGCCAGCCCTACGAGGTCAGCGGCTCCGGCGGCCCGGTCCGCGCGGTCACCACGGCCGGCGACCCCGACCGGGTGAAGGGCACGCCCGGCAAGGGGCGTTGGACCGGCCGCGCCTATGTGTTCACCGCGGACGAGAACGAGCCCGTACTCACCTTCACCTCGCGCGTCACCGACTCCCGCACCCACATCACCTGTACGCCGATGATCGCCCGCATCCGCGCGGTCGAGGTGCCGGTGGCCGTCGACAACACCGTCGGCAAGACCTCGCTCGGCACCTCGGAGGCGTACAAGGGCAACGAACGCGAGAGCAGCCTCCACAACGCGGCCGCCGCCTGCAACGGCGAGAACGCCTGCACCTTCCGGCCCGACGCCCGGACCTCCTTCCGCTACTACGACAAGGCGCGGGTCGTCGGCGAGGCCTTCGTCAACTGCACCCGGAACACCCTGGAGCACAGCCGTCTCCTCGCGTACGCCGAGCGCAGCCACGACAGCATCTCCCAGACGTACGCCGACGCCGGCCTCGCGCTCCCCGAGGTGGCCAGGCTGCCCACGAGCGGGGTGCGGGAGGAGGACGAGAAGCGGGCGAAGGAGCGGCCCATGGCCACCCAGTTCGCCCTCGCCTACGAGAAGGGCTGGCAGCGGCCCTGGCAGTGGTTCAGCAGCGACCAGCGGACCGTCGTGGAGCGGATCCAGCCCGGCGAGGTCAGCTGGGTCGAACTGCAGCCGAGCCGTGAGCGCGTCGAGGGCTGGTTCGTCAGCAAGAAGGACGACTACCGGCTGCACGCCGTCGTCGACGGACCCTCGCGGACCGTCCCCGACCGGCTGCTCCAGCGCACCGGCCCCATGACGGTGGCCGAGAAGCAGCGCTGCACCGCCGCCCGGCCCTCGACCAACACCCCGGTGGACGCGGCGGCGCCCGCCGCCTCCAGCGACAAGGGCCTGCTGAAGATCCCGGCGCCGACGGCCCCGGGCGTCCGCGCCTCGAACGGGGCGCTGCCGCTGGACTGACCGCCCGCGGACTCCCACCCCGGGAGCCCGGGTGGACCGCGCCGCCTCACCCCGCCACGGCGGTGAGGCGGCGCAGCACCTCCTCCGGGCCCAGCGCCCCGACCACGGTGAACAGGTCGGGGCTGCGGGTCGCGCCCGTGAGCGCGACCCGGACCACGTTCGCGACCACGCTCGGCGGTCCCGCCCAGCGGCCCGGGTCCCGCCGCCAGGCGGCCGTGTCGGGGGCGAAGCCATGACGGGAGGCCAGGTCGCGGAGCCTCCCGTACCACTCCTCCGCCGTGCCGGCGCCGGCCGCCTGCCCGGCGAACCCGGCCGCGACGGCCCGTACGCGATGGTCGGGAAGCCCGCCGTACCGGTCGTCGCCGGGCGCCGGAGGCGCCCCGAACAGCTCCGCGAAGAAGAAGCCGTAGCGGTCCCGGAAGCAGGACCAGCGGTCCAGGTCCTTCCGGACCGGCGCCCCCTCGGGACGCCCCGCGGCCACCGCCGCCAGGGCGAGCCCCCGGTGCCGGGTCAGGACGGACGCCAGCTCCGGATCGTGGTCCCGCGCCCAGGCGAGAAGCTGCGCGTACACCTCGTCCGGCGGCAGCGAGGCGATGAACTCCCTGCTCAGGGAGTGCAGTTTGGGCAGGTCGAGCAGCGGACCCGATGGGCGCATGCCGTCGAGCCGGACGGGCGCGGCGAGCGCCTCGGCCGTCGGGACGTCCATCAGCCGGATGTTCGCGAGGCCCCGCAGATAGTGCTGGACGGCGGCCGGCGGGTACCCGGCGGCCAGGTAGTAGTCCACCGACGCCTCGGGGTCCTTGCGCTTGCTGAGCTTGCGGCGCGAGGGCCCCTCGGCCTTCATCAGCGGCGCGAGGTGCGCGTACGCGGGCGGCTCCCAGCCCAGCGCCGTGTGCAGCTGGAGATGGACCGGGGTCGAGGACAGCCACTCCTCGCCGCGCACCACCAGCGACACCCGCATCAGCCGGTCGTCCACGACGTGCGCGAAGTGGTAGGTGGGCAGCGGCAGTTCCTCCGAGGAGGACTTGAGCAGCACGATGTCGTTGCCGTTGTCCCGCATGGTGACCGAGGAACGGATCCGGTCCGTGAAGCGGACCCGGCCGGGGAACTCGTACGGGCAGCGGAACCGCACCACGTACGGCTCGCCGGCCGCGAGCCGCCGCGCCGCCTCCTCCGGGGCGAGCGTCCGGCACGGCGCCCACCGCCCGTAGTAGCCCAGCGGCGAACGGCCCGCGCGCTGCTCCTCCGCGCTCCGGGCCAGCCGGTCCTTCGCGCAGAAGCAGGGATACGCGCGGTCCCGCCGCACCAGCTCGCGCACATGGCTGAGATAGACGTCCCGGCGCTCCGACTGGAGGTACGGGCCCCAGGCGCCGTCCCCGGCGACCCCGCCCTCGTCCGGTGCGAGCCCGAAGGCGCCCAGCAGCCGGGTGAACCCCTCTGCGGCCCAGGCCACTTGGCGGGACCGGTCGGTGTCCTCGACGCGCAGCAGGTGCACGCCGCCCGACTGGTGGGCCACGGCGCGCGCCACGGCCGCCGTGTACAGGCCGCCGATGTGCAGATGGCCGGTGGGGCTCGGGGCGAAGCGCGTCACCTCGGCGCCCTCCGGCAGGGCGCGCGGCCCGAACCGCCGCTCCCAGTCGGCCGGTTCCGGGAGATCGGGCGGGAACATCGCGTTGATGACGGACAGGTCGAGCACGGTGGACTCCCTCCTGGGTTCCTCGGTCGATCAGGGACTCCCTCCCCGGGTTCCCCGAGCGACCCACCGTAGGCAGGTGACCGGCCGATCCGAGCGGCGCGGCGGCGCGAGGCTGCGGAACCCCGAACCCACTTCGGCGTTGTGGCCACCGGACGCCGCACACGGTCAGTAGCGTCCCCGGAACCGTTCCGTACGAGGTCCCCGGACCAGGAGACAAGGAGGTGCGATGCGCGGCACACGCGCCGTGGCCCTGCTCGCGCTCGGCTCCTTCGCCATGGGCACCGACGCCTACGCGATGGCGGGCCTGCTCCCCGCCATCGGCTCCGACCTGCACGTCCCGGTCTCCCTCGCGGGCCAGTCCGTCACCGCCTTCACCCTCTGCTACGCCCTGGCGGCCCCGCTGCTCTCCGCCGTCCTCGCCCGCTGGGGCACCAGGACCGTCCTGGTCACCGCCCTCGTGGTCTTCGTGCTCGCCAACGCCGGTACCGCGCTGACCGGTTCGTACGCCGGACTGCTCGGCACCCGCGCCCTCGCCGGAGCCGGCGCCGGACTGTTCACCCCCGCGGCGGCCACCGCCGCCGGCGCGCTCGTCCCGCCCGAGCGGCGCGGCCGCGCCCTCGGCCTGGTCCTCGGCGGGATGAGCGCGGGGACCGTCCTCGGCGTCCCGCTCGGGCTGCTCGTCGCCGGCCACTCCGGCTGGCGCACCGCCCTCTGGCTGATCACCGGACTCGGCACGGTCGCCCTGCTCGGTGTCGCCACCCGGCTCCCGGCCGTCCGGGGCGCCACCGCGCCCTCCCTGGGGGCCAGGGCCCGCGCCCTCGCCCGGCCCCGGGTCGCGGTGGTCGTCGCCGTCACCTTCACCCAGACCGTCGCGAGCCTCGGGCTCTACACCTATCTGGAACCGGTCCTCCGCCGGTCCGCCGACATCGGCAGCGCGGTGCCGTACCTGTGGGTCTGGGGCATCGGCGGGGTCTGCGGCAGCCTCCTCGCGGGCACCCTCGTCGACCGGAGCGGCAGACCCGCCCTCCTCGCCGTCGTCCTGCTCGGCACCCTCGGCGCCGCGCTGCTCGCGCTGCCGTGGGCCGGCGGCCCGCCCGGACTGATCATGCTGCCCCTACTGGTCTGGGGCGCCGTCGGCTGGGCCTTCGTCGTACCCCAGCAGCACCGGCTGCTCGGCGGGGACGGCGAAGGCGGAGCCGCCGCCATCGGCCTCAACAGCTCCGCCACCTACCTCGGCGGCGCCGTCGGCTCCGCGCTCGGCGGCCTCGCCCTCGCCCGGGGGCTCGACGCCCGCTGGCTCCCGCTGCCCGCCGCCGGCGTCGCGTGCGCGGGAGTCCTCCTCCACCTCACCGCGGTACGCGTGCTCGCCCGGCGCACCGCGGACCCGGCCCGGACCACCGGGCGCACCACCGGACACGCCAAGGGGACCGGAGCCGCGGACGCGACCGCGGCCGAGGCCCTGGAAAGGAACGCGCCATGAAATTCGGCGTCAATCTGCCGGCTCGTCTTCGGCGCCGCCGCCGGCTGGGCCGCCCGCGAGTTCGCCGTCCTCGGCGTCCCGTACCGCAGGCGCGGCGCGATCAGCGACGAGTACCTGGCCGCGATCAAGGCCTGCTGGGCGGACGAGGTCGCCTCCTTCGACGGCGCCCACGTCTCCTTCCGCGAGGTGCACACCGGGCCGCTGCCCGTGCAGCGGCCCGGCCCGCCCGTCTGGGTCGGCGGCCACAGCCGCGGCGCGCTCCGCCGGGCCGTCCGCCTCGGTGACGCCTGGCACCCCACCTCCGTCTCCGGCGAATGGCTGCTCGGCGTCGGCCTTCCCGCCCTCCGCCAGGTGGCCGGGGAGCAGGAACGGCCCGTCCCCGACGTCTGCCCCCGGATCAAACTGCGGGTCACCGCCCGGCCGCTCGGCCCGGGGCGCCTCCTCGGCGAGGGCACCCGGGCGCAGATCGCCGACGACCTCGGATTCCTCCAGGACCTGGGCGCGCGGGCCGTCGTCCTCGACCCGACCTACCCGGGCGACCGGCGGGAGGCCGGCCGCACCGCGCGGGACCTCGACGTCCTGGAGACACTCGTCAAGGAGGTCATCGACGTGGACGCCGGCTGCGTACGATGACCGGGCCGTGACGGAGGGGGCGAGACGTGGTCGATCCGGACCTGCGGAAGCTGCGCGTGCTGCGGGAGCTCAGCGAGCGCGGCACCGTCAGCGCGGCCGCCCAGGCGCTCCACCTCACCCCGCAGGCCGTCTCCCAGCAGATCAGCGCCCTGGGACGGGAGTTGGGCGTACCGCTCACCGAACCGTCCGGGCGCCGCCTGCGGCTCACCGGCGCGGCGCGGATCGTGCTCCGGCACGCCGACGCCGTCTTCACCCAGGTCGAGCAGATGCGCGCGGAACTCGCCGCCCACCGGAGCGGCGAGCGCGGGGAGGTCGCGGTCGCGGGCTTCTCCACCACGCTCTCGGCCCTGATCCTGCCCCGCCGTGGCCCGGCTGCGGGAGACCCGGCCGCTGCTGCGGACCTCCCTCGCCGAGGTCGACCCGCCCGAGAGCTTCTCGCTGCTGCACCGCGGCGAGACGGACGTCGTCATCTCCGCCGACACCGTCGGCACCCCGGGCCCCGCCGGTGACGAGGGACGCTCCGACGGGCGGTTCCACCGGGTCGCGCTCTGCGAGGACCTCTTCGACATCGCCCTGCCGGAGGGACACCGGCTGCTCTCCGGCAAGCGGCTCGTCCTCGCCGACCTCGCCGACGAGACCTGGATCTTCGCCACAGCGAATTCCAGGGGTCGTAGCAACACAGTGATCAACTGGCTGTCGCCAGGAGCTTAGCGAGGCGCTCGGCTGGGGTTTCCCAGCCGAGCGTTTTGCGTGGTCGGCTGTTCAGTTCGGCGGCGACGGCCGTCAGGTCCTCGGGCGTGTGAACGGCCAGGTCGGTGTCCTTGGGGAAGTACTGCCGCAGCAGGCCGTTGGTGTTCTCGTTCGAGCCGCGCTGCCAGGGGCTGGCCGGGTCGCAGAAGTAGACCGGGATGTCCGTGGCGACGGTGAAGCTGCGGTGGGCGGCCATCTCCGAGCCCTGGTCCCAGGTCAGGGACCGCCACAGATGTGGTGGAAGGGTCTGGACCGTGGTGGTGAGCGCGTTGCGGGTCGCCATCGCGCTGTGGCCGATCGGCAGGTGCACGAGCATCACATAGCGGGTGGCCCGCTCGACCAGGGTGCCGATGGCTGAGCGGCCGTCCTTGCCGATGATGAGGTCGCCTTCCCAGTGCCCGGGGACAGCCCGGTCGGCGGCTTCGGCGGGCCGTTCGCTGATCAGGACCATGTCCTTGATGGCGCGGGAGGTGCGTTTGTGGGCCTGGCGGTGCGGGCGCCGGCGGGCCCGGCCGGTGCGAAGGGCGCGGGTCACTTCCCGGCGGAGTTCACCGCGGCCCTGGACGTAGAGGGCCTGGTAGATCGTCTCGTGGGTCACGTGCATCTCCGGCCGGTCGGGGAAGCGTGCCCGCAGAGCGTGGCAGATCTGCTCGGGGCTCCACCGCATCGCGAGGTGGTGCTGGATGAAGTCCCGCAGCTCGGGGTTCTGGCCGATCTTTCCGGTCTCCGGCCGTGCGCGGCGTCTTGTGGCCCTGCGGTCCGCCTCGAACGGGCGGTAGATGAAACCGCCCCTGGGCATCGAGCGACGGTTGCGGCGTATCTCGCGGCTGATCGTCGAAGGGCTGCGACCCAGCTCGGCGGCGATCTGCCGGACCGATGCCTTCTCGTGCAGCCGGTCGGCGATGTGGATGCGGTCGTGCTCCTGGAGATACCGCGACGACCGGGCGGGCGGTTCCTCCGGATCGTGCAGGTTGCCGGGGGTCTGCCCCTGCTCCTGGTAGATCGGAGGAACCGCCTTGCGAAGGTTCCCGGGCGCATGGTGACCGTTACGCCACTTCATGCCCGTGCGCCGGTCTATGCCGACGATCCGGGCCGCTTCCCGGGTGCTGTAACCCTGCTCCATGAGCTGGAAGTATGCGGCCCGCTCGCGGACCAACTTCCGGGGCCCCTGCGGCTTCCTGTTCTTGCGGACCTCGAAGTCCATCGCACCCCTTGAGCTGGGGTGTTGCAACGACCACTAGAACTAAAGCGATGCCGGGGGCTTTCCGCTCTTCGGGCGCCTCATGCGGGAAGATCGATCCTCACCTCCACATTTCCCCGGATCGCCTTCGAGTACGGGCAGCGGCCGTGGGCGGCGTCGGCGAGCCGACGTGCCTCGGCGGCGTCGAGACCCGGCAGTTCCACGGTGAGCACCACCGACAGGTGGAAGCCGCTCTCCTCCTTGTGCAGCGCCACCTCGGCGGTGACCGAGTCGCCCGTGAGCGCGGTCCGGGACTCGCGCGCCGAGGCCCGGAGCGCGCTGTGGAAGCAGGCGGCGTAGCCGGCGGCGAAGAGCTGCTCGGGGTTGGTCGCGGTGCCGGAGCCGCCGACGGCCTTCGGGCTCGACAGGGGAAGGTCGAGGAGCCCGTCGGAGGAGCGCACGGCGCCGTTGCGCCCGTCTCCGGTGGAGGCGACCTCGGCGGTGTAGACGACGGCCATTCGTGATGCCTTTCGAGAGCGGAGAAAAGGGAATTCACCCAGTCTCCGGCGCGGCCGAATTCCCGGCGCTACGGATCTCCGCAGTCCGTTCCGTCGGTGCGCGCTCTAGCGTCAAGGGCATCACAGGCCCATGAATTCAAGGGAGTTGGCCATGGCGGGACCGCTGACCGGAGTGCGCGTACTGGAATTCGCGGGTTCGGCGCCCACGGCGTTCGTCGGCACCGTCCTGTCCGGTCTCGGCGCCGATGTCGTACGCGTCGACCGGGCGCCCGCCGAAGCGCCCGCGCCCGACGCCGCGCGCCCCCCGGAGAACCCGCTGTCCCGTGGCCACCGTTCGGTCGCCCTGGACCTCAAGAGCCCGGAGGGCGTCGAGCGGGCCCTCGCGCTCGCCGAGCACGCCGACATCCTGGTCGAGGGCTTCCGCCCCGGCGTCGCCGACCGCCTCGGCATCGGCCCCGAGGCGGTCCTCGCCCGCAATCCGCGCCTGGTGTACGGGCGGGTCAGCGGCTGGGGCCAGCGGGGCGAATGGGCCGGACGCGCCGCGCACGACCTCGCGGTCCTGGCCCTGACCGGCGCCCTGGACACCGACCCGGCCACCGGGGGCCCGGTGGCGCCCCCGACCGCGTACCTCTCCAGCTTCGCCGGCGGCGCCCACGCCCATGTCCACGCCCTGCTCGCCGCCCTGCACGAGCGGGAGCGCTCCGGGCGCGGCCAGGTCGTCGACACCGCGCTCGCGGACGGCGCCGCCCTGATCGCCACCCTGATCCACCAGTGGCGGGAGGTCCCCGGCAACCACACCGTCACCGACGCCCCGCACTACTCGCTGTACCGCGCCGCCGACGGCCGCCACCTCGCGGTCGCCGCCATCGAGCCCCGGCTCTACGCGAACCTCCTGGAGCAGCTGGGCCTGGCCGGTGCGGAGGAGGTGCCCGACCGGACCGACCCGGCCGCCTGGCCCGCGCTGCGCGCGCTGATCGCGGAGCGTTTCGCCGCCCGGGACCGCGAGCACTGGGTGAAGGTCTTCGACGCCGTGGACGCCGGAGTGGCCCCGGTCCTGACCCCCGCCGAGGCCGCCCGCCACCACCAACTCGCCGCCCGTGAGGCCTTCGTGGCCGTCGGGGACAGCGTCCAGCCCGCTCCCGCCTCCCGCTTCGGCCGCACCCCCGCCGACGCCCCGGGCCGCGCCCCGCTCCCCGGTGAGCACACCGAGGAGGTCCTCGCGGAGTGGCGCGCCTGAGGCCCCGGGCCCGCCGGGCTCAGGACTCCAGGTAGCGCAGTACGGCCAGGATGCGACGGCTGTAGCCGTCGGTCCTGTGCAGCTCCAGCTTGTCGAAGACGGCGTTGAGGTACTTCTCGACCGCGCTCAGCGACAGATGGAGCTGCCGGGCGATGGCCGCGTTGGTGTACCCCTGCGCCAGCACCTCCAGGACCTCCCGCTCGCGCGGGGTGAGCCGGGCCAGCGGGTCCGCGTGCGCGCTGCGGACGACCAGCTGCCGTACGACCTCCGGATCGATCGCCGCCCCGCCCGCGTGGACGCGTTCCAGCGCGTCGAGGAACTCCTCCACCTGGGCCACCCGGTCCTTGAGGAGGTAGCCGACGCGTTCCGCCCCGGCGGTGAGGAGCCGGGCCGCGTAACTCCGCTCGACGTGCTGCGAGAGGACCAGCACCCCGGTCTCCGGCAGCCGCTCCCGGATCTCCACGGCGGCCCGCAGCCCCTCGTCGGTGTGCGTCGGCGGCATCCGGATGTCGACGACCACGACGTCCGGCCGCCGCGCCTCCACCTCCGCGACCAGGGTCGTCGCGTCGCCGAGCGCCGTGAGCACCTCGTGGCCCTCCTCGACGAGCAGCCGGACGAGACCCTCCCGCAGCAGGGTCGAGTCCTCGGCCAGGATCACACGCACGGCAGCTCCGCCACGAGAGTGGTGGGTCCCCCGACGGGGCTGTCGACGCGCAGCACCCCGTCGAGCGCGGCGACCCGGCTGCGCAGCCCGGTCAGCCCGCCGCCCGAGGGGTCCGCGCCGCCGGTGCCGTCGTCCTCCACCCGTACGGTCAGGAGTGCGCCGGTCCGGGTCAGCCGGACGGCGACGGCCGAGGCGGAGGAGTGCTTGGCGGCGTTGGTGACGGCCTCGGAGACGACGAAGTAGGCGGCCGTCTCCACCGGCCGGGGCAGTGGCGCGTCCCCGATCTCGAAGCGCACCCGCAGCGGGATCGCGCAGCGCTGCGCGACCCCGCCGAGCGCCTCTTCCAGCCCCAGGCTGTCGAGCGCCGACGGGTACACCCGCCAGGCCACGTCCCGCAGTTCGGCCAGCACGTCCTGGGCCTCCTGGTGCGCCTGGAGCAGCAGGACGCCGGTCAGCTCGGGGTCGCGGTCCCGCTCGCGGCCGCGCCGGGCGCGGCCGAGGAGCATCGCCAGGGCCACCAGGCGCTGCTGCACGCCGTCGTGGAGGTCCCGTTCGATGCGGCGCCGCTCGGCGTCGACGGCCTGGACCATCTGGGCCCGGCTGACGGCGAGTTCGGTGATCCGGCGCCGCAGCAGCTCGGCCTCGGAGGGCCCGAAGAAGGCGCGGGCGAGCCGGGCGTCCAGGGCGGTCAGCGCGTACAGGCCCTGGACGTCGAGGAAGAGCAGCACCCCGCCGAGCAGCAGCTGGGTGAGCAGTTCGTCCCAGCCGAGCGTGCCGCGCACCACGCCCCGGGCGAGCAGCCCGGCGAGGACGGCACCGAAGGCGAGGAGCCCGAGGACGACCCCGCAGACCAGGCCCGTCCAGCTCCGCGCGGCCAGATAGCGCAGCAGCCGCAGGTCGGAGACCTCGTACGCGCCGGGCACCCGCTCCTCGGGGAAGCGGTCGCCGAAGAAGACCGCGCGGCGGCCCCGCTCCACGGCGGCCAGCCGCCGGGCGCCGGCCACCAGGACCTCCCGGGCGTACGCACGGGTCCGGGGCCACAGCAGGAAGGCGCCGAGGGCCGCCCCCGCGACCAGGAAGTACCCGGCGCCGAGGAGGGCGGTCAGGCACCCGAGGAGGACGCCGGCGGACCGGCGGATCGCCAAGTGGGCCACCGCGCCGCCCTGTTCGTCCCCTCGCACGGTCACCGAGCCTAGCGGGTGCGCCCGCTCCGGCCCCGCGACGTACGGTCCGGGGGTCCGCCCGCCGGTCACGAGGTGCGGCGGTGCTGGGCGCGCCCGCGCCCCCGGAGCCGTACCGCGAGGAAGGCGGCCAGGGCGAGGACGGCGAGCACCAGCACGGCCTTGGACAGCACGCCCACGTACCCCTCGACCACGTCCCAGCCGTCGCCGAGCCAGTAACCGGCCATCACGAGCACGCTGTTCCAGATCAGGCTGCCCAGGGTGGTGAGCAGCAGGAAGACCGGCATCGGCATCCGCTCCACCCCGGCGGGCACCGAGATCAGGCTGCGGAAGATCGGCACCATCCGGCCCAGGAACACCGCCCTCGTGCCGTGCCGGGCGAACCACCTCTCGGTGCGCTCCAGATCGGACACCTTCACCAGGGGCAGCCGCGCCCAGATCGCGTGCATCCGCTGCCGTCCGAACAGCCCGCCGATCCCGTACAGCGCGACGGCCCCGACGACCGAGCCCAGCGTCGTCCAGAACAGTGCCGAGGCCAGGCTGAGCACGCCCTGCCCGGCGGCGAAGCCGGTGAGCGGCAGGATCACCTCGCTGGGCAGCGGAGGGAAGAGGTTCTCCAGCGCGATGGCGAGTCCCGCGCCGGGCCCGCCCATCGTGTCGACGAGCCCGGCGGCCCATCCGGCGACCCCGCCGGCGGGTTCCTGGGCGGCCAGGGGCAGGGGTGAGGAGATGAGGGCCGACGAGGTCAGGGTCGTCAGGGGCACGGCGGGTTCTCCCGGTCTCGGAGGGCGGCGGCCGGGCGGCTCGCCGGCACCCCCTCAACCTAGGAAGGCCAGGTCGGCGCCGGTACGCGGCTTCCCTCCCGCCGACCCTGCGGAAAACCGCAGGGTCGGCCCCGCCCCCCGGGTCTCCCCTCAGCCCGTCGGCGCCCCCCGGTGCCGTTCGAGCGGGGTCGTCGTGGAGGAGTTCGTCACGCTGAAGGTGACGCTGCCGGGGCGGTAGCGGTCGTCGGTCCACTCGATGGGCCGCCCCGACTGGTCGCAGCTCACGTGCCGTTGGCGCAGCAGCGGGCTGCCCCGCCGGATGTGCAGCAGCTCCGCGTCCCGGGAGCCCGCCGCCACCGCGTCGATGAGGTGTTCCCCGTACTGGGCGACGATGCCCGCCTCCTGGGCGATGCTCTCCATGATCGAGACGCAGTCCTCGGGCAGCGCCTCGACGGCCGCCGCCGCCCAGTCGGCGTACGCGGTCCGCTCGATCATCGCCGGCTCCCCTTCGAGGCGGCGCAGCCGCAGCACGTGCAGGACCTCGCTCTCCGCCGGGACGGCGAGCCGCCGCGCCTCCTCGGGCGTGGCCGTCCGCCGTGAGCGCAGCAGGATCCGGCTGGTCACCCGCAGGCCCATGCCGTGCGCCCACTGGGCGAAGCTGTTCAGCTCGGCGAAGCTGTGCCGGCGCTCCTGGCGCAGGACGATGCGGCGGGCTCCCTGGCGCGAGCCGACGAGGCCCTCGGACTCCAGGACGGCGACCGCCTGCCGGACCGTCCCCCGGGAGGCCGACCAGCGGGCCACCAGCTCGGCCTCGGAGGGCAGTTGCGCTCCCACGGCGTACTCGCCTTCGAGTATCGCCTGCCGGACGGCCTCGGCGATCTCCAGATAGCGTGCCGTCCCCACGTGCCCCTCTTCCGTCCGTTCCTGTGCGCAGCCGGTCACCCTGGGTTTCCGGCCGAAGGTTCACTGTAACCCTGCGAGGTGGCGATCGGTCCACTTTCGGGCAGGGTCAACTCCCCGGCGTTCACCAGGGGTTCACGCGCTCCGGGTCTTCGCGCACTCCTCCCCGGGTGGTCATGTCCCGTTCATCTTCGCGTCGCGGGACACGGGCGAACTGGAGCCCAACTTGTTCAGACAAGTGCCACCCTCTCGCTCCAGGAGTGACCGTGCCCAGACCTTCCGGCCGTCGTGCCGCCGCCCTGCTCGGCGCCGCCGTCCTCACCACCCTCACCGCCGCCTGCGGCGCGGCGCCCGACGGCCCGGCCGCCGGCGCCTCCGGGGCCGAGGCCGCCAAGGCCACCTCCGCGAGCGCCTTCGGAGGGATGAAGGAGCTGGTCGCGGCCGCCGAGAAGGAGGGCGCGCTGCACGTCATCGCCCTGCCGCCGGACTGGGCCAACTACGGCGAGATCATCAAGGCCTTCCAGGCCAAGTACCCCAAGATCAAGATCCAGAGCGAGAACCCGGACGCCGCCAGCGCCGACGAGATCGCCGCCGTGAAGTCCCGCAAGGGCCAGGACCGCGCCCCCGACGTCCTCGACCTGGGCATCGCCTTCGCCCGCAGCGGCGCCGAGGAAGGCCTCTTCGCCCCGTACAAGGTCGAGGCCTGGGACAAGATCCCCGCCGCGCAGAAGGACGCCGACGGCCGCTGGTACAACGACTACGGCGGCTACGTCTCCATCGGCTGCGACGCCAAGCGCATCCCGAACTGCCCGCAGACCTTCGCGGACCTCCTCAAGCCCGAGTACAAGGGCAAGGTCGCCCTCAACGGCAACCCCACCAAGTCCGGCTCCGCCTTCGGCGGCGTCTACGCGGCGGCCCTCGCCAACAAGGGCTCCTTCGGCGACATCCAGCCCGGCATCGACTTCTTCGGCAAGCTGAGGAAGAGCGGCAACTTCATCCCCGTCGAGTCCACCCCGGCCACGGTCGAGAAGGGCGAGACGCCCATCTCCATCGACTGGGACTACCTCAACGCCGGTTACGCCGACCAGTTCGCCTCCAAGGGCGTCGACTGGAAGGTCGCCGTCCCCACCGACGGCGTCTACGCCCAGTTCTACTCGCAGGCCGTCAACAAGGACGCCCCGCACCCGGCGGCCGCCCGCCTGTGGATGGAGTTCCTCTACAGTGCCGAGGGCCAGAACCTCTGGCTCAAGGGGTACGCCCGCCCGGTCCTGCTGCCCGCGATGACCGCCGACGGCACCGCCGACAAGTCCTTCGTCACCAAGCTCCCCGAGGTCGAGGGCACCCCCGCCTTCCCGGCCTCCGCCGAGCTCGACAAGGCCAAGGCCACCCTCGCCGAGAAGTGGGACAAGGCCGTCTCCTGATGACCGCATCCCTCACCCCCCACGCGGGGACGGGAACCGCCGGCGGCACCCGCCGCCGGCGGCGCGGCCCGCGCACCTGGCCGGCCGTCCTCCCGCTCCTCCTCTTCACCGGCGTCTTCTTCGGCCTCCCGCTCGCCGCGCTCCTCATCGGCGCGGTGACCCGGACGGCCCCCGCCACCGCCGGCGCCGCCGCCACCACGTCCCTCACCGGTGACCACCTGGCGCTCTCGCTCCGGGGCCCGTACCTCGGCTCGCTGATCGGCAGCGTCCAGCTCTCCGCGCTCACCGCCCTGATCGGCGGCGTCCTCGGTGTTCTGGTCGCCCAGGCCGTGGTCACCTCCCGGTCCCAGGCCCTGCGCAGCGCGACCCTCACCGCCTCCGGCGTCCTCGCCAACTTCGGCGGCGTGCCCCTCGCGTTCGCCTTCATCGCCACCCTCGGCATCTCCGGCGTCGTCACCCAGCTCGGCGACCTCGGAGCCCTCGGCTGGGACCTGTACTCCTTCACCGGCCTGACCGTGGTCTATCTGTACTTCCTGATCCCGCTCATGGTCCTGGTCACCGTCCCTGCCCTCGACGGCCTGCGCCCCCAGTGGCGCGAGGCCGCCCGCAACGCGGGAGCCACCCCCTGGCAGTTCTGGCGCCACGTCGGCCTGCCCGTGCTCGCCCCCTCCCTCCTCGGCGGCCTCGTCCTGCTCTTCGGCACCGCCTTCGCCGCGCACGCCACGGCCGCCGCCCTGGTCGGAGGATCGGTCCCGCTGGTCACCCTGAAGATCGCGGACGCCCTCTCCGGCAACGTCCTCACCGGCCAGGAGAACGTGGCGCTCGCCCTGGGCCTCGACATGATCCTGGTCGCCGCCCTGGTGATGGCCGTCTACCTGCCCCTGACGCGACGGAGCGCCCGATGGCTGCGATGACCCCGAGCACCGCGGACGCCGCCCCGGCGGCGCCCGCCCCCGCGCCCTCGGCCGCGGAGCCCCACGCCGAAGGGAAGGCCCGGACGCGCCGCCGGCCGCGGCCCCGGATCTGGCGCGGACTCGTCCTCGCCCTCGCGGGCGCGTACTTCCTGCTGCCGCTCCTCGCCTCGTTCGTCTTCACCGTGCACGTGCCCGGCCAGGGCGTGTCCTTCGACGCGTACACCCAGCTGATCGGCGCCGAGGGCTTCACCGAGAGCCTGCTGCTCTCCCTCGGCCTGGCCGCCGCCACCATCGTCCTTTCGCTGCTGCTCGTGGTGCCCGCGCTGATCGCCGTACGGATCGGCTCGCCGCGGCTGCGGCCGGTCGTCGAGGTGGTCTGCATGCTGCCCCTCGTCGTCCCGCCCATCGCGCTGGTCACCGGCATCACCACGGTGCTCCGCTGGGGACCCGAACACCTGTCGCGCACCCCGCTGTACCGGACGTTCATCGCGGTGCAGGACGAGTCGTTCCCGGTCGTCCTGGTCCTCGCGTACACCGTGCTCGCGCTGCCGTTCGTCCACCGCTCGCTCGACGCCGGACTGCGCGCCATCGACGTACCGACCCTGGTGGAGGCCGCCCGCAGCTGCGGCGCCACCTGGACCCACACCGTCCTGCGGGTCCTGCTGCCCAATCTGCGCGCCTCCCTCGCCGGGGCCGCCTTCCTCACCCTCGCCCTCGTCCTCGGCGAGTTCACCATCGCCTCGCTGCTCGGCTTCCGGCCCTTCGCCGTCTGGATCGTGTCGATCTCCGGCTCCCACGCCCGGATGTCCGTCGCGGTCTCCATCCTCAGCCTCGTCATCACCTGGGTGCTGCTCCTCGTGCTGTCCCGCGCGGGAACGGCCAACGGCGCCTCGGCACCCTCCCGTAAGGAGTCCTGACATGTCATCGGCAACCGCTGAGCGGGTCGCCCCCGCCGTCGGCACCGGAGCCAGGCTCGAGTTCCGCTCCCTGCGGCGCGCCTTCGGCTCCGCCGTCGCCCTCGACGGCCTCGACCTCACGGTGGAACCCGGCGAGCTGATCGCCCTCCTCGGCCCCTCCGGCTGCGGCAAGACCACGGCCCTGCGCATGGTCGCCGGCTTCGAGCGCCCCGACTCCGGAGCCGTCCTCGTCGACGGCGAGGACATCACCGACGTCCCGGCCAACCGCCGCGACGCCGGCATGGTCTTCCAGTCGTACAGCCTCTTCCCCCACATGACCGTCCGCGACAACGTCGCCTTCGGCATGCGCATCCGCAAGGTCCCCGCCGCCCGCCGCAAGGAACGCGCCGCGGAACTCCTCGACCTCGTCGGCCTGCCGCAGCACGGCGACCGCTACCCCCACCAGCTCTCCGGCGGCCAGCAGCAGCGCGTCGCCCTCGCCCGCGCCCTCGCCCTCGAACCACGTGTCCTGCTCCTCGACGAACCCCTCTCGGCCCTCGACGCGAAGGTACGGCTCAGCCTGCGCGAGGAGATCCGCCGACTCCAGCTCTCGCTGGGCGTCACCACCGTCTTCGTGACGCACGACCAGGAGGAGGCGCTCTCCATGGCCGACCGGGTCGCCGTCCTCCACGCCGGCCGCCTCGAACAGTGCGCCGCGCCCGCCGAGCTGTACGCCCGCCCCGCCACCGCCTTCGTCGCCGAGTTCGTCGGCACCATGAACCGGCTCCCCGGCCGCCTCACCGGCACCGGCGCCGTCGAGGTCGCGGGACAGACGCTGCCCGTCGACGGCGGTACGCCGGCCGGCGTCCCCGCCGGGGGCGAGGTCGAGGTCCTCGTCCGCCCCGAGAACGTCACCGCGACCCCCGACGCCGCCGGGGACGCCACCGTCGTCGGCACCTCCTTCTTCGGCGCCGTCACCCGCGTCCGGCTGACCCTGCCGAGCGGGACCGAGATCAAGGCCGACCTGGCCTCGCGCGAGGCCACCGCACTCACCGTCGGCGCCCGCGCCCGCGTCGGCCTCGCCCCGCAGCCCGTCCTCGTCGTCCCCAGGACCGCCGCGTGACGGCCCCGGCACGGACCGCGCGCGCGGCACTCGGCGCCGTCCTCTTCGACATGGACGGCACCCTCGTCGAGACCGAGGGCCTCTGGTGGCAGGTCACCGAGGAGATCGCCGCGGGCCTCGGCCACCGTCTCACCGGGGCCGACGCCCCCCACGTCGTCGGCCGCGCCGTCGAGGACACCGCCGCACACCTCGCCCGCGTCACCGGTACGGGAGACCCGGGCCGGATCGCCGCCGGCCTCGGCCGCGCGTTCTTCCTGCGCGTCGAGGCCGGAGCGCCGATGCGCCCCGGAGCGCAGCGGCTGCTCGACGGCCTGGACGCCGCCGGAATCCCGTACGCCCTGGTCAGCGCCTCGCCTCGGACCGTCGTCGACAGCGTCACCCAGGGCTCCCTCGGACACGTCCCGTTCGCCTTCACGCTCTCCGCCGACGACACCCCGCGCACCAAACCGCACCCCGACCCCTACCGGGCCGCCGCCGCCCGGCTCGGGCTGCCGGTCACCGCCTGCGTCGCCGTCGAGGACTCCCCGGACGGCGCGGCCTCCGCCGACGCGGCCGGCTGCGCGGTCCTCGTCGTCCCCTCGCTGCTGCCCGTGCCCGCCTCCCCCCGCCGCGCCTTCGCCGACAGCCTCGAAGACGTCGACGTGGACCGGCTGCGCGACTGCCTGCACCTCACGGAGGACCTTCCGGGCGCGCCCTGAGCCGGCGGGCCCCCCGGGAGCGCGACGGCAGGGCCCCGGGAAGCTACCGGGCGGAGGAGGGTTCGGATTCGTGAAGAGCGCGCGGAGCTTGGGCTCGGTGTTGGGCAGGCGCTTGTCGAGCGCCCGGGCGACTGCCTCGGCCGGGAGCTCGTCGACATCCCTCATGGCTGTCTTCATTCGGGGAAGCGACCGCGGGGGGCGCTCTCGCCGGACGGCGGACCGCAAGCGCCAGATGGTGAACTCTCAGACGAAGAGCGCCTGTTCGGGGGCACGGCAATCAGACTCTGCTGCGGGGTAGAGTCCCTTCACCACGCGCGATCGCGATCTTCGGGAGCAAGGAGTAACGGTGTCCACGGCGCCCACGCCACCGAACAATCCGCCTCAGCAGCCTCCGTCGAGTGCACCGGCCGGCCCGCCTCCGCCGTTGTACCCGCCTCAGCCGCCGAGGCGTCAAGGTTGGTTCGGGAGCCTGAGCGAGGGCGGCAAGGTCACAGTGATCGGTTCGGCGATCGTCGGCATATCCACCCTGGCCGCCGCCGTCCTTCCCTCCCTCCTGTCCTCCGACGACCGGAAAGCGACGGGCGAGGCGAAGCCCCCGGCACAGACGCAGTCCCGGACGCCGACACAGGGACCGGGTCCTGGCAGCAGTGAGCCCTCGCAAGAGGTGACACAGGAGCCGGACCCGACCAGCACCGACCCCTCGCAGGAGCCGACAACCGCGTCTGTGCCACCGGCCCCCAAGTCGTACACGGTCGCCTACAAGGACCGCACCATGTCGCTGAGCATGTCTCGTGGCGACACCATCGGGTCGGGTATGACGGGCTCTCTCGACTTCGACGCACCGGCCGCTCGTCGCTACCTCGACAGTGCGTGGGCCGCGGAGAAGGAGAAGGCGGCAGAGGCCGGCAGCGCACTTCAGCCGGACTTGACCTACCAGAACACCGGATCAGGGGACCTCGTCCTCACCGAGGGCCGGACCGCCGCCCAACTACAGCCCTCAGACCCGTCTGAGAAGGCCGAGGACTGTGCGGCGGCGGCACAGGTGGGCGGCTTCTCGGAGGCGCGACTGCGTGACTGGCAGCTTCCCCGTAAGACGGTCTTCTGTGTTCTCACGGATCAGGGCAACCTCGCCCGGGTCGTGATCGTCAACTTCATCGGCGGAGAAGAAGACGAGAACGAGGCCTTCGCCCTGCCTCCGGATCAGATCACTCTCAAGGTCACCCTCTGGAAGCCGAGCGCCTGACCCTCGGGTTGGGCCGGCACCGCGACCGCCCGTGACGGTCGTGGCATCACCCGACTCCTTCCCGCAGCGCTTCGAACCAGCTCGCCCCCCGCGCTCTCCCAGCTCCACCGCAGCAGCGGCCTGCCGCTGCGCGCGGTCAGCAAGCGCGTGAACGACTCCGCCAGGTACATCAGCCGGGTCTTCACTGGCGAGAAGATCCCGACCCCGGACCTCACCGAGCGAATTGGCCAGGCCCTGGGGCCCACGGCGAGGTCCTCCGGAAAGGCCCCGCCGTCTACCTCGCCCGTCATCATCCCCCGCTCACCCAGCCCGCCCTGAGGCCGAGCGAAGGCCGAAGCCCCGGGGTAGGGGCAGCGGGCGGCTTCGAGGTCGCGGCCCCGCCTGTCGATGAGCGGGGGCGAGAGCCGGCCCCGATCGTTCACGCCCCGTCCGCCGCGGCCGGTGCCTCGCGCCGCAGCCACGCTTCGGCATCCAGGCGGTGCTCCGAAATGTCCTCGGCCTGGTTCGCCTCGTAGTCGATCAGCCTGCGTACGGGCTCGGTGTCACCCGGGTCGGGCACCGCCAGAGAGCTGATACCGCCCTGCCAGGTCGTCCCGACCACGGAGACCGTGCTGTCGAGGGAGAGCATCGAGAACTCGGGACGTCCGGCTCGCGAGCCGAGCAGACAGTCGTCGAATCCGAGCACGGACCTTCCCCGGCGGATTCCGGCCGCCGCGCCCATGATGTCCCAGTCGTCGAGCAGGCGTACCCGACGCCAGACGTAGGGCCGGTGCAGGTCCACCCTCGGGTTGTAGCGGTGGGCCGGCAGGGCCAGCAGGAACTCGCGGTCGGCGCCGAACAGGCCGAAGGAGGTCGCCAGCTCGTACCAGCCCCGGTTGGCCCGGCCGATGAGGTCCGGTTCGTCGAAGCCGACGTAAGCGTCCCGCCGACCCGTCTCCTGACCGCAGCCGACCGTCTGGACCACGGCGAACACCGGCAGGGGAGCGTCCGGCACGCCTCCCTCAAGCACCTCCAAGCCCGCCCGCCTCAGCGGCTCGAAGACCTTCCGACGCATCTCCTGCCTGCCCACGTCCTCCCCTTGCAGTCGATTGAGCACCACCGGAGAATAGGGGCTGCGCGGTGCGAGACCGGGAGCGGGCGGCTCCAGCCGGCGGGAGCGCGGTCTGGTGGCTGACCGCCTGTACATTCGGTTCCGCCTCTTGGAGGCTGCCCGCGCCGGCTTTCCTCTGGCGGCAGACACCCGGAAAGCGCTATGCACCCTTTGTGCCCTCACGTACCGCAGGAGTGATCGTGAACAAATGGACAGCCTGTGGGGTCATCGCAGTGGGTGCAGTGCTGCTCGGCCTCAATGTGTCCGAGGCCCTTCCGTCCCCATATTCGATCTTCGCCGTCCTGGCGGGAACCGGCTTGCTCGTCGAGGGGGTGCGCAGGATCTATCAGCTCCGACGTCTTCAGGGGTCCCAGAACTCCAAGGACTTGCCCGGTTGATCACGTAACCGCCGTGACCTGCCCGAACGGTGCCGCTCGCGGGGCGGGTTCACCACCGAGCTCCACCTGAGCGCGGACGGCCGCTGCCGCCCGCTCTCTCCGATCGTGACACCAGGACAGCGCGCGGATTGCACGCAGCAAGCTCGGCGCACTCGGCGAGCCGAAGTCCCTGACCTGGCTGGGCGGTCGGCGTCACGCGGGCCGGCTCAGCGCCCGCAGCGCCAGCCGGCCGCACAGCGCAGCGAGCGGCAGCTCGGCGCCGAGCGCCATGGCGACTGCGGTGGCGAAGTCGCCGCCCGGGGCCGCGGTCGTGGTGTCGAACCAGGCGTCCACCACCAGCAGCGTCGCGGTCGCGGCGGCTGCCAGGGCGTGCCGCCGGTCGCCGCGTGCGGCGAGGAGGCCGGTGGCGATCAGGCCGAGCGCTTCCAGCGCGTCGAGTCCGACCCAGGCGACCGGCCAGTGCACCGCGGTCGCGGTGGCCGACAGGCCGGTGGCCAGCACGTACAGCCACGGCAGCAGGGCGAGCCCGCAGACGACCAGCAGCCACTCGGCGCGCCGCATGCCCCGCGCGGGGCGCGGCTCCTCCGCCTCTTCGTGGAGCGGGATGACCTCGGCACCCGCCACATCCTCATCGCACCACACCAGTTGACGCATCGTCTTCTCCCGCTCGCCATCGGTTCGTCCCTTCATGGGCTCCACCCTCCGCCGCACACCAGGGCGCCGTCGGTCACCCAGGGTTCCGACCTGGGGTGGAGAAAAGTGCACCCCCGAACCGGGCGAGAACGTCATGGCACGGGGATGGCCTGCGGCTTTACCGTCTGACGCATGCAACTCACCACGTGGCTGCGGCTGCTGCCGGGCCCGCCGTTCCGCAGGGCAGGACATCGGACCGCGCTGGTCGCCGCCGGCCTGCCGCTCCACCTCGCCGTGGTGCCACTGTGGCTCTGGCTGCTCGGCGCGATGGCGGCGTTGGTGCGCACGCCCGGCGCGGTGGCCGTGACTCCGCTGCCCGTGCTGCTCACGCTCGTGGTGACACCCCTGCTGACCGCCGGGCAGCGGCGGCGCTACCGGGCGCTCGTCGGCAAGGACCTCCCGCGCCCCGCCGTCACCGGGAAGTCGGTGGTTCGCCGGCTGACCGGCCGGGCCTCGTGGCGGCAGGTCTGCTACCACGCCGTGGCGGGACCGCTGCTCGCCGTCCTGGACCTCGGCGTCCTCGCCGTCTGGGCCGCCGCTGTCGTGGCCGCCTCCCTCTACGTGTGGATCTGGGCGCTGCCCCAGCAGTGGCGGGTCGCCGACCTCGGCTACACCATGCAGGCCGCGTACATCACCGCCGGCGGCCTCGCCCTGTTGTTCCTCGGGCCCCGTCTGACCGGCGCTCTGGTGCGGCTGGAGAAGAGGGCGGCCGAGGTTCTGCTCGGCCCCAGCCGCACGGAGAAGCTGGCCCGCCGGGTCGCCGACCTCGCCGAGAGCCGGGCCGACGCGCTCGACGCCGCCGACGCCGAGCGGCGGCGGATCGAGCGCGACCTGCACGACGGCGTACAGCAGCGCCTCGTCTCACTCGCCGTCAACCTGGGCCTGGCCAGGGCCACCCTCGGCGACCTGCCGGAGGAGGCCCGCAAGGTGATCGACGAGGCGCACCGCGAGGCGAAGGAGGCGATCGCCGAGCTGGACGACCTGGTGCGCGGCCTGCATCCGGCCGTCCTCGAGGACCGCGGCCTCGACGCCGCGCTGTCCGGGGTCGCCGCCCGCCTCCCGATCCCGGTGGGTGTGGCGGTGCACCTGCCGCAGCGCCCCTCACCCACGGTCGAGGCCGTCGCGTACTTCGTGGTCTCCGAAGCCCTGACGAACGTGGTCAAACACGCCCGGGCGACCCGGGCGGACGTGACCGTGGAGCGGATCGGGGAGACACTGCTGGTGGTCGTCGCGGACGACGGAGCGGGCGGCGCGGATCTCGCGGTGGCCGGCGGTGGCACCGGGCTTGCCGGGCTCGCCAAGCGCGTCGCGTCCGTCGACGGCACGTTCTCCTGCCGCAGCCCCGCCGGGGGCCCGACCGTCATCACCGTGGAGCTGCCGTGCGCGCCGTGATCGCCGAGGATTCCCTGTTGCTGCGCATCGGCGTGGTCAAGGTGCTGGAGGCGGCCGGGTTCGAGATGTGCGCGCAAGTCGCCGACGCGGAAGGGCTGCTGGCAGCCGTCGAGGAGCACCGGCCCGACATCGCCGTGGTCGACGTGCGCATGCCGCCCGGCTTCACCGACGAGGGAGTGCGCGCCGCGCTGGTGATCCGCCGCCAGTACCCGGGTACCGCCGTGCTCCTGCTGTCGCAGTACGTGGAGGAGCGGTACGCCGCCGATCTGCTCGCCGCCCACACCTCGGGCGTCGGCTATCTGCTCAAGCAACGGGTCGCCGACGTCGAGGAGTTCGCCGAGGCGGTACGCCGGGTGGCTGCCGGCGGCACCGCGCTCGACCCGCAGGTCGTCGCGCAGCTGCTGGTGCGCCGGCACAGCGATCCGCTCGACCGGCTGACGCCGCGCGAGCGGGAGGTGCTGGAGCTGATGGCGGGCGGCCGGTCCAACTCCGGCGTCGCCTCCGAGCTGGTCGTGAGCGAGAGCGCGGTCGCCAAGCACATCAACAGCATCTTCACCAAGCTCGACCTGCCCAAGGCCGACGCCGACCACCGCCGCGTCCTGGCGGTGTTGCGCTTCCTGGGCGTTGCGACCGCATAGCGCGCGATCACGCCCGCATGCCCGGTCGAACGCCGCCCAGAAGGCCAAACAAGATCGCCCTCCCGCCCGTGCACACAGCCAGAGAGGAAGCCCGGCACCTACCGGGCCATCGCCGGCCTCGTCTCCGTCCGCACCGCCCACACCTGAGACCAGGCCACGACCGGGCGAAACACGCCTCCACCGCTCTCACGCACCAGCTCGTCGGCGCAGCCATCGGCCGTCGCCAGGCGAACGGGCCCGACAGCACTCGTCGAGTTCGGCAGCTGTGACGGGGGTGGCCAGTAGGGGCACCAGGTCCGCGATGGAGGGGATGTCGCCGGCCACCCTTACCCTTGGGGCATGACCAGCAGCAGTGACCGGGCCGGAGCGGTGGACGAAGTGGGCGTTACTCGAAGCTACGAGATCCGCACCTACGGGTGTCAGATGAACGTCCACGACTCCGAGCGGCTCTCCGGTCTACTGGAAGAGGCGGGGTACGTCCGGGCTCCCCAGGGCTCGGACGGGGACGCCGACGTCGTCGTCTTCAACACCTGCGCGGTCCGCGAGAACGCCGACAACAAGCTGTACGGCAACCTCGGCCGGCTCGCCCCGATGAAGACCACCCGCCCCGGCATGCAGATCGCCGTCGGCGGCTGCCTCGCCCAGAAGGACCGCGAGACCATCGTCTCCAGGGCTCCCTGGGTCGACGTGGTCTTCGGCACGCACAACATCGGCAAGCTCCCCGTCCTCCTGGAGCGCGCCCGCGTCCAGGAGGAGGCGCAGATCGAGATCGCCGAGTCCCTGGAGGCCTTCCCCTCCACCCTGCCGACCCGACGCGAGTCGGCGTACGCGGCCTGGGTCTCGATCTCCGTCGGCTGCAACAACACCTGCACCTTCTGCATCGTGCCCGCCCTGCGCGGCAAGGAGGAGGACCGCCGCCCCGGCGACATCCTCGCCGAGATCGAGGCGCTGGTCGCCGAGGGCGTCTCCGAGATCACCCTGCTCGGCCAGAACGTCAACGCGTACGGCTCCGACCTCGGCGACCGCGAGGCCTTCTCCAAGCTGCTGCGCGCCTGCGGGACCATCGAGGGCCTGGAGCGCGTCCGCTTCACCTCCCCGCACCCCCGCGACTTCACCGACGACGTGATCGCGGCGATGGCCGAGACCCCGAACGTCATGCCGCAGCTGCACATGCCGATGCAGTCCGGCTCGGACTCGATCCTGCGCGCGATGCGTCGCTCGTACCGGCAGGAGCGTTTCCTCGGGATCATCGAGAAGGTCCGCGCGGCCATCCCGCACGCCGCCATCTCCACCGACATCATCGTGGGCTTCCCCGGCGAGACCGAGGAGGACTTCGAGCAGACGATGCACGCCGTCCGCGAGGCCCGCTTCGCGAACGCCTTCACCTTCCAGTACTCCAAGCGCCCCGGCACCCCGGCCGCCGAGATGGACCACCAGATCCCCAAGGAGGTCGTGCAGGAGCGCTACATGCGCCTCGTCGCCCTCCAGGAGGAGATCTCCTGGGAGGAGAACAAGAAGCAGGTCGGCCGCACCCTGGAGGTCATGGTCGCCGAGGGCGAGGGCCGCAAGGACGGCGCCACCGACCGACTCTCGGGCCGTGCCCCCGACAACCGGCTCGTCCACTTCACCAAGCCGGCCGAGGACGTCCGCCCCGGCGACGTGGTGACCGTCGAGATCACCTACGCCGCCCCGCACCACCTGCTCGCCGAGGGCCAGGTGTCGGCGGTACGCCGCACCCGCGCCGGCGACGCCTGGGAGAAGCGCACCGCCGAGAAGCCGAAGGGCGTCCTGCTGGGCCTCCCGAAGATCGGCGTCCCGGCCCCGCTCCCGACGGCCGACGCTCCGGCCTGCGGAAGCCACTGAGGATCACGGGGCGGGCGACGCGGACCAACCCATCGGGCCCTGCGCCGTCCCGCCCCGCGCCGGGCCACTGAGACGTCTCGCGCCCGGGCCGCGTACGCCACGGGCCACTGAGTCGCCTCGCGCCCGGGCCGCGTACGCCACAGGCCACTGAGCCGTCTCGCGCCCCGTGCCCTCGTACGCCGTGCCGGTGCAATCCGCCCCCGCCCCGCCGGTGACGGTGGGTGCGCCGGTCACCGCCGCACCGTGAGTGGGGCGCAGTAGGCTGCGGATCATGCTTGTCGCCGCAGCAGTCTGCCCCTGCCCCCCGCTCCTCGTGCCCGAGGTCGCGACCGGTGCCGCCCCCGAGCTGGACGCCGCGCGGGTGGCCTGCGCGGACGCCCTCGGGCTGCTCGCCGCCGCCCGCCCCGACCGGCTGTACGTCGTCGGACCCGCCGACGAGGGCGCCCAGGGTGTCTTCCCGGCCGGCTCGACGGGCTCCTTCGCGGGCTTCGGCGTCGACCTCTCCGTACGCCTGGGGGACCCGGCCGGGTCAGGAGAACCGGGCCGAACGGACACCGGCAGGCCGCTGCCCGTCTCCCTCGCCGTCGGGGCCTGGCTCCTGGAACGGGCCGACTGGGCCGACGCGCCGATCGAGGGCCTCGCCGTCGACGGCGCCGCCACCCCGGACGTCTGCGCCGGGCTCGGCCGCGGGCTCGCCGACTCCGCCGGGCGGGTCGCTCTCCTGGTGACCGGCGACGGCAGCGCCTGCCGGACCGTGAAGGCCCCCGGCTACCTGGACGAGCGGGCCGCCGCCTTCGACGCCGAGGCCGCCCGCGCGCTGGGCGCGGCCGACGCGGCCGCGCTGCTCGCCCTCGACCCGGAACTCGCGTACGAGCTGAAGGCGGCCGGCCGCGCCCCCTGGCAGGTCCTCGCGGGCGCCGCCGAGGGCGCGGGGCTCGACGGCCGGCTGCTCTTCGAGGACGCCCCGTACGGCGTGGGCTACTTCGTGGCCGCCTGGTCCTGACGACGGAACGGGCGACACACGACGAACGACGAACGACGAACGACGAACGACGAACGGCGAACGGCGGACGGCCGCGGAGCGAGGTGCTCCGCGGCCGTCCGCCGTGCGGAGGGACTGTCGGGTGACGCCGGACGTCAGACGGTCGGCGGCGGTGTCGTGCCGCCGCTCCCGGGCGTGCCGTCGTCCTTGTGACCGATCCTGTCCAGTGCGTCCTTGGCCTTGTCCGTACCGGAATGGATCTTGTCGCTGTACTTGCCCTTGGTCTTCTCGTCGACCAGCTTCGCGGCCTTCTCGATGCCGTGGTCGATCTTGTCCCCGTGCTGCTGCGCGAGGTCGGCGACCTTGTCCTTGGCCGGGGCGAGCTTTGCCTTCAGCGAATCCAGGAGACCCATGGGGCACCTTCCCTCCGTGGACCCCGAGGAGTCCTCGTTCCGTGTCCTGCTACTCCTTGCCGGCGCCTTCGCCGGCCGTACTGTCGGCGGCGGCCTCGGCCGACTGCTGCTTCGGGATGTCGACGACCGCGGCGACGGGAGCCGACTCCGCCACCGCCCCGTCCGTGCCGTCCACGCCGTCGGAACCGTCCGCGTCCGCCGCTTCGGTCGCGGCCTCCTCCGCCGCCGTGGCGGCCTCGACGTCCTCCGACGAGGCATCCGCACCCTTGCGGCGAAACATTGAAAAAACGCCCATATTCACTCCATAGCGTACTCGGACGGGTCGGGTTCCGTGGCGAACGGGGCCGGAACCCCGCAGCGGCCAACGAAGGCCGGACGCGGCCCGTCACGTAGCTCATTCGGGGACAGCCCGGGAGGTTTGCGAGACTGGTGCGGTGAGAAGCGCAGCTCCCGCCCCGCGGGTCATCGCCGTCGTCGGCCCCACAGCGGCCGGAAAGTCCGATCTGGGTGTATTCCTGGCCCAGCAGCTCGGCGGCGAGGTCGTCAACGCCGACTCGATGCAGCTCTACCGGGGGATGGACATCGGCACCGCCAAACTGACGCCCGGGGAACGCGGCGGCATCCCGCACCACCTCCTCGACATCTGGGACGTGACGGAGGCCGCCAGCGTCGCCGAGTACCAGCGGCTCGCCCGCGCCGAGATCGACCGGCTGCTCGCGGCCGGCCGCACCCCGGTCCTCGTCGGCGGCTCCGGCCTGTACGTACGGGGCGCCGTCGACGCCCTGGAGTTCCCCGGCACCGACCCCGCCGTCCGGGCCCGGCTGGAGGCCGAACTCGAAGAGGGCGGCTCCGGCGTCCTGCACGCCCGGCTCACCGATTCCGACCCCGAGGCGGCCCGCGCCATCCTGCCCAGCAACGGACGCCGCATCGTCCGCGCCCTCGAGGTGATCGAGATCACCGGCAAGCCCTTCACCGCCAACCTCCCGGGTCCCGACTCCGTCTACGACACCGTGCAGATCGGCGTCGACGTGGCCCGCCCCGAGCTCGACGAACGGATCGCCACCCGGGTGGACCGGATGTGGGAGGACGGTCTCGTCGACGAGGTGCGCACCCTGGAGGCGCGCGGTCTGCGCGAGGGGCGCACCGCCGCCCGCGCCCTCGGCTACCAGCAGGTCCTCGCCGCGCTCGCGGGGGAGTGCACCGAGGACGAGGCCCGCGCCGAGACCGTGCGCGCCACCAAGCGCTTCGCCCGCCGCCAGGACTCGTGGTTCCGCCGCGACCCGCGCGTGCACTGGCTCAGCGGAGCCGCCGATCACCGCGGGGAACTCCCGGCTGAGGCGCTCTCGTTGGTCGAACGAGCGGTTACAGCCTGATCACGTGATGGCATCGGGACGCACTGCCCGTCATTTCGGCGGTCGGGAGCGTGCCATCATCGAGCATCGATCGACCAAGTGGAGTCCGAGTGGGGAGGGCGCGTGGCGATGGAGGCCGGCCCTCGCGACAGAGAACAGCACGAAGCGGCCCCGGATGAGCCGACGAGCGGAATCCCGGGCGGTCCGACGGACGGCGGCGTCCCCGTCGGTCCCTCGGGTCTCGCCGCGGACGGTCCCGACGACGCGGTCGGCACCGCCCTGGAGGTGGACGCCGACGAGGTCGAGGTCGAGCTGCGCCCCCAGCGGCGGCTGAGGATCTGGCAGCTCGCCCCGATCGTGGGCCTGGCCGCCATCGGCTCGCTGATGTTCGCCTTCCCGCTCGCCTTCGGCTCCGGTGACGGCGGCGCCGTCGTCGCCATGCTCGGACTGCTCATCAGTTCCTGTGCGGCGGGCTGGGGCATGATGGCCGCCCGCAAGGTCGGCTACACCTGGCCGGGCCTCCCGCAGCGCGGCTCGGGGGAGCGCCCCGACTGGCGCGTCCTCGTCCTGTACGTGTCGACGATCACGGCCCTGGTGGCCCTCGCGGTCTGGCGCGTCGCCCGCCTGCGCTGAGCGGGGGCCCGGCGTACCGACCTGTCGGCCGTCCGCGTCGCTCGGCGCCCTGTGGAGGACCGGCCCGGGTCGCCCTGTGGACAACCCGGCCGCCGTTCGGGGCCGACCCGTACAGTTGATCTCGTGACCAACGCGCAGACCTCATCGCTCCCGTTCCTCAAGGGCCACGGCACCGAGAACGACTTCGTGATCATTCCCGACGCGGAGAACGCCGTCGACCTGCCGCCCGCCGTCGTCGCGCGGCTCTGCGACCGCCGGGCCGGGATCGGCGGCGACGGGCTGCTGCACGTCGTGCGCAGCGCCGCCCACCCCGAGGCGCGGCACCTGGCCGACGAGGCCGAGTGGTTCATGGACTACCGGAACGCCGACGGTTCGGTCGCCGAGATGTGCGGGAACGGGGTCCGGGTCTTCGCCCGTTACCTGGAGCACGCCGGGCACATCACCGCCGGCGAGGTCGCCGTCGCCACCCGGGGCGGGGTCAAGCACGTCCACCTCGACAAGGACGGATCCGTCACCGTCGCCATGGGCCGCGCGGCCCTCCCCGAGGACGGGGTCACCGTCACCGTCGACGGCCGCAGCTGGCCCGCGCGGAACGTGAACATGGGCAACCCGCACGCGGTCGCCTTCGTCGAGGACCTCGACCACGCGGGCAACCTCTTCACCGAGCCGCCGTACGCTCCGGCCGCGGTCTACCCGGACGGCGTGAACATCGAGTTCGTCGTCGACCGGGGCCCCCGCCACGTCGCCATGCGGGTCCACGAGCGCGGCGCCGCCGAGACGCGCTCCTGCGGCACCGGCGCGTGCGCCGTCGCCGTCGCCTCCGCCCGCAGGGACGGCGCCGACCCCGCCGAGACCGGCACTCCCGTGACGTACACCGTCGACGTGCTCGGCGGGACCCTCGTCATCACCGAGCACCCCGACGGGCGGATCGACATGGCCGGCCCCGCCGTGATCGTCGCCGAGGGCACCGTCGACCCCGCCTGGCTCGGCTGAGACCAGGTCCCCGCAGCGGCGCGGAATCGAAGGAAGCGACGGAATCGAAACAGTCAACGACTGATTTGTCGCTCGAATGGGTGATCCGATTCACGCTGAGCGAGAGCGCGACTGCGCCACGTGGTGGGGTCGGTAGCATCAAGCACCGGCCCCCAGGGCACGCCTGGCCCGCCCACCGCCGGTCGACGTTGCCGGAGGGTGCCCCATGAGCGCAGAGGCCACCAACCCTGTGAGCGCGGCGGAGTCCGCCGACACCGATGTGACCGTCCGCAGACGCGGACGCGCCCGGATCGACCTGCGCCGGCTCGGCCGCGCCGCCCTGCTCGGCGCCACAGCCGGACCGGCGCCGCGCGACCGGCTGCCGGACGCCATCAGTCATGTCGCGGAGGCGCACCGCGCCCACCATCCCGAGGCCGACCTGACGGTGCTGCGCCGGGCGTACGTACTCGCCGAGTCCTCGCACCGCGGCCAGTTCCGCAAGAGCGGCGAGGCGTACATCACCCACCCGCTCGCGGTGACCCTCATCCTCGCCGAACTCGGCGCGGAGACCACCACCTTGACCGCCTCCCTCCTCCACGACACCGTCGAGGACACCGAGGTGACCCTCGATCAGGTCCGCCAGGAGTTCGGCGACGAGGTCGCCTACCTGGTCGACGGCGTCACCAAGGTGGAGAAGATCGACTACGGCGCCGCGGCCGAGCCCGAGACCTTCCGCAAGATGCTCGTCGCCACCGGCAACGACGTCCGGGTGATGTCGATCAAGCTCGCCGACCGGCTCCACAACATGCGCACCCTCGGCGTGATGCGGCCCGAGAAACAGGCCAGGATCGCCAGGGTCACCCGGGACGTCCTCATCCCGCTCGCCGAACGGCTCGGGGTCCAGGCCCTCAAGACCGAGCTGGAGGACCTCGTCTTCGCCATCCTCCACCCCGAGGAGTACGAGACCACGCGCGCGCTCATCGCCGCCGAACCGGGAGCCGGGGACGCGCTCGACGCCGTCGCCGAACAGGTGTCGGCGGTACTCCGCGAGGCCGGCATCGGCGCCGAGGTCCTCGTCCGCCCCCGGCACTTCGTCTCCGTGCACCGGGTCCGCCTCAAGCGCGGCGAACTGCGCGGCTGCGACTTCGGACGGCTCCTCGTCCTGGTCACCGAGGACGCCGACTGCTACGGGGTGCTCGGCGAGCTCCACACCTGCTTCACCCCGGTGATCTCCGAGTTCAAGGACTTCATCGCGGCCCCCAAGTTCAACCTCTACCAGTCCCTGCACACCGCCGTCGCCGCCCCCGACGGCGCCGTCGCGGAAGTGCTCATCCGCACCCACCGGATGCACAAGGTCGCCGAGGCCGGCGTCGTCGCCCTCGGCAATCCGCACGTCGGACAGGAGGCCGCGGCACCGTCCGGCACCGAGCCCGCTTCCGGCGCCGCCCCCGCGTCGGCCGCCGAGGACCTCCAGGACACGGCGGCGGGCCCCGCCGAGGACGGCGAGCGCGTCGACCCCACCCGCCCCGGCTGGCTCTCCCGGCTCCTGGACTGGCAGCAGGCGGCGCCCGACCCGGACACCTTCTGGACCTCGCTCCGCGCCGACCTCGCCGAGGACGACGAGATCACCGTCTTCCGCGCCGACGGCAGCGCCCCCGGCACGCTCAGCCTGCCCGCCGGAGCCAGCTGCGTCGACGCCGCCTACGCGCAGCACGGCGAGGCCGCCCACGGCTGCCTCGGCGCCCGCGTCAACGGACGCCTCGCCCCGCTGAGCACCGTCCTCGGCGACGGCGACACCGTCCAGCTGCTCCTGGCCCACGACGCCGTGTCGGGCCCGTCGCCCGAGTGGCTCGACCACGCCCGGACCCCCGCCGCCCGGATCGCGATCAGCGGCTGGCTCGCGGCCCATCCCGAGAGCGCCGCACCGGCAGCCGCCGCCGGCCCGCGCCCCGCCGCCGGCCTCGTCGCGGACCGCCGCTCCGGCGCCGAACTCCACGCCGACCTGGAGGGGGAGCGGCCCTCGGCCGTCCGCCCGGCCGGCTGCTGCACCCCGGTGCCCCCCGACAAGATCACCGGGTTCAAGGTGCGCGGCGGATCGGTCACCGTCCACCGCTCGGGCTGCGCCGCCGTCGACACCATGCGCGGTCTGGGCCGCGACCCCGTCACCGTCCGCTGGGGCGACACCGCCCACGGCAGGGTCACGCTGGTCGCCGAGTCCTTCGGGCGGCCCGGCCTCCTCGCCGACCTCACCGAGGCCATCGCCGTCGCCGGGGCGGCCGTCGTCTCCGCGACCGTCGAACCGCCGAGCGAACAGCGGGTCCGCCACACGTACACCCTCCATCTGCCCGACGCGGCGGGCCTCTCCGCCCTCATGCGCGCCATGCGGGACGTCCCCGGCGTGTACGACGTGAGCCGCGCCCGCCACCGCCCGAGCCAGGAGCCCCGGCGGGCGTGAGGACGGGGGTACGGGTGCGCCGGGCGTGAGGACGGGGTTCGGGTGCGCCGGGCGTGAGGACGGGGGTACGGGTGCGCCCGGCGTGAAGTCGGGGGTACGGGTGCGCCGTGCGCGCGGCGCGCCGGGACTACGCCGGGTGTGACGGCACGACCCCCTTCGGGTGGTGGCCGAGCGCGCCGCCCGGGGGAGCGGGGGAAGCCCTGGTAGCCGTAGGGCCAGTCCTCCGGAAAGGCCTGGCCCATGCCGCTCGTCCGAACCCCCTTGCCCCGCGCGCGGTGGCTCCGCTCCGCCGTCCTCGTCGCCGCCTCGGCCGGGCTCGTGGCCGCCGCGCTGCCCGCCCCGGAACCCCTCGGCATCGGGGACCCGCTCTTCCCGCAGCTCGGGAACCCCGGGTACGACGTCCTCGCGTACGACCTCGACGTCACCTACCCCGGCGTGAACACCCAGCCGCTGGCCGCCGTGACCCGGATCGACGCGGTCGCCACCGCCGACCTGGAGCGGATCAACCTCGACTTCACCCACGGCACGGTCTCCGCCGTCACCGTCGACGGCCTGCCCGCCACGTACGCGAGCAGCGGTGAGGACCTGGTCGTCACCCCGGCCGTGCCGGTCGACGCGGGGGAGCGGATCGAGGTCACCGTCACCCACACCAGCGACCCCTCGGGCCCCGCCGACACCGGCGGCTGGGTGCGGACCAGCGACGGCCTCGCCATGGCCAACCAGGCCGACGCCGCCCACCGGGTCTTCCCGTCCAACGACCACCCGGCGGACAAGGCGTACTTCACCTTCCGCGTCACCGCCCCCAAGAAGCTCACCGTCGTCGCCAACGGCCTGCCCACCGGCCGGGTCACCCACGGCCCCACGACGACCTGGACGTACCGCACCGGTCACCCCATGGCGACCGAGCTCGCCCAGATCTCCATCGGCGACTCCACCGTCGTGCACCGGGAGGGCCCCCACGGCCTGCCCGTCCGCGACGTGGTGCGCACCGCCGACCGGAAGCTCATGGAGCCCTGGCTCCGCAAGACCCCCGGACACCTGGAGTGGATGGAGCGGCAGGTCGGCCCGTACCCCTTCGAGACGTACGGGGTTCTCATCGCCGACGCGGACACCGGCTTCGAGCTGGAGACCCAGACCCTCTCGCTCTTCGAGCGCGGCCTCTTCACCGAACCGGCGTACCCCGAGTGGTACGTCGACTCGGTGATGGTCCACGAGCTGGCCCACCAGTGGTTCGGCGACAGCGTCTCGCCTCGGCGCTGGTCCGACCTCTGGCTCAACGAGGGGCACGCCAGCTGGTACGAGGCGCTGTACGCCGAGGAGACCGCAGGCAAGCCCCTGGAGCGGCGCATGAAGGCCGCCTACGCCGCCTCCGACGGCTGGCGCGCCGACGGCGGCCCGCCGGCCGCGCCCGAGCCCCCCTCGCCCACCCACAAGATCAGCCTCTTCCGCCCCGTCGTCTACGACGGCAGCGCCCTCGTCCTCTACGCGCTCCGCCAGGAGATCGGCACCGGCGCCTTCCGGCGCCTGGAGCGGCGCTGGGTGGCCGAGCACCGGGACGGCACCGCCACCACCGCCGACTTCACCGCCCTGGCCGGCGAGGTCGCCGGGCGTGACCTCACCGCCTTCTTCCACGCCTGGCTGTACGAGGCGAAGACCCCGGCGATGCCGGGGCACCCGGACTGGCGCAGCCGCCCGGCCGGGACCGGGCGGACCGCCCCGAAACCCGGGTGACGGGCCCGGCCGGGCCGTGTCACCATCGTCGGGTCGGCGACGCGGCCGCGGGAAACCGGGAATCTTCCGGTGCCCTCACACGTTGTGACGACATCAGACTCATCGCTTCACCGAGGAATCGACGTGAAGCAATCGACGTAAGGATCAAATGACCTCCTCTTCTTCCCCTTCCCAGGACGAGCAGAGCTTCGCGGAGACGAGCCGTACCGAGAGCCTTCGGGCCGATGCCCTGATGGAAGAGGACGTCGCCTGGAGCCACGAGATCGACGGAGACCGGGACGGCGACCAGTTCGACCGCTCCGAGCGCGCGGCCCTGCGCCGTGTCGTGGGCCTCTCCACCGAGCTCGAGGACGTCACCGAGGTCGAGTACCGCCAGCTGCGCCTCGAGCGCGTCGTGCTGGTCGGTGTCTGGACCTCCGGGACCGTCCAGGACGCGGAGAACTCCCTCGCGGAGCTCGCGGCCCTCGCCGAGACGGCGGGCGCCCTCGTGCTCGACGGCGTCATCCAGCGTCGTGACAAGCCGGACCCGGCGACCTTCATCGGTTCCGGCAAGGCGCGCGAACTGCGTGACATCGTCGTCGAGACCGGAGCCGACACCGTCGTCTGCGACGGTGAGCTCAGCCCCGGCCAGCTCATCGCCCTCGAAGACGTCGTCAAGGTCAAGGTGGTCGACCGGACCGCCCTGATCCTCGACATCTTCGCCCAGCACGCCAAGTCCCGAGAGGGCAAGGCGCAGGTCGCGCTCGCGCAGATGCAGTACATGCTGCCGCGACTGCGCGGCTGGGGTCAGTCGCTCTCCCGTCAGATGGGTGGCGGCGGCGGTGGCGGCATGGCCACCCGTGGTCCCGGTGAGACCAAGATCGAGACCGACCGGCGTCGTATCCGCGAGAAGATGGCGAAGATGCGCCGGGAGATCGCGGAGATGAAGACCGGCCGTGACATCAAGCGGCAGGAGCGGCGCCGCAACAAGGTGCCGTCGGTCGCCATCGCCGGCTACACCAACGCGGGCAAGTCCTCCCTGCTCAACCGGCTCACGGGCGCGGGCGTCCTCGTGGAGAACGCTCTGTTCGCCACGCTCGACCCGACCGTCCGCCGGGCCGAGACGCCCACCGGCCGGGTCTACACCCTGGCCGACACGGTCGGCTTCGTCCGGCACCTGCCGCACCACCTGGTCGAGGCGTTCCGCTCCACCATGGAGGAGGTCGGCGACTCCGACCTCATCCTGCACGTGGTGGACGGCTCGCACCCCGCCCCGGAGGAGCAGCTGGCCGCCGTGCGCGAGGTCTTCCGGGACGTCGGCGCGGTGAACGTGCCGGAGATCGTCGTCATCAACAAGGCGGACGCGGCCGACCCGCTGGTGCTCCAGCGGCTGCTGCGGACGGAGAAGCACTCCATCGTGGTCTCGGCCCGCTCGGGCCAGGGCATTGCGGAGCTGCTCGCCCTGATCGACTCCGAACTGCCCCGCCCGCAGGTCGAGCTCGAAGCCCTCGTGCCGTACACGCAGGGCGGGCTCGTCTCGCGGGTGCACGCCGAGGGCGAGGTCGAATCCGAGGAGCACACCCCGGAGGGCACCCTGCTCAAGGCCCGGGTGCACGAGGAACTGGCGGCGATGCTCGCGCCGTACGTCCCCGCGGCGCACTGACCGGCCGCTGAACGAACAGAGGGCGCTGTCCTCCTCCCGAGACGGGAGGGGGACAGCGCCCTCTGGCGTGGCGCGACGTGTCATCGGCCCGGTGGTCACCGGCCTCGGCGCGTCACCGGTCTCGGTGGCTCGGTGCGCACCGGCCTCGGCGCGCACCGGCATCGACCGTCACCGGCCCGGTGTTCACCGGACTCGGCGCGTCACCGCCTCACCGGCTTCAGCGTGCGAACTTCTTGCTGACCATCTCGTGGGCCGCCTTGGCGCCCCGGCCGAGCTGCGGTCCCGCGAGCCAGCCGTTGCTGCCGGCCGGGCCGATCGAGGTGTTCGACACCAGGGCCGTCCTGCCGTTCGGCAGCACCCGGAACCAGCCGCCGCCCGAGGAACCCGCGGTCATCGTGCAGCCGATCCGGTACATGGTCGGCGTGGCCGGAGCCGTGGTCAGCCGCGTGGCGCGGTCGAGGCACTTGTGCATGATCACGCCGTTGTACGGGGGCGCCTGCGGGTACCCCCAGGCGCCCACCGTCCCGGACTGCGCGGGGGCCGGCGCGGAGAAGTCGACCGGCAGCGCGACGCCGACGGTCTCCTCCAGCGACTTGCCGCCCCGCTGCGGCTGCACGTGCAGCACGGCGTAGTCGTACGGCCAGGCCTGGTTGGTGCCGCCGGACTTGATCCACTCACCCGAGGTCACGGCCCAGTCGGCCCAGTACTGGCCGTACGGGTAGATCTCGTGCGGCTGCGCGTTGTTCAGCGCGGCCGGGGACTTGCCCAGGTCGTTGAAGGCCGGGACGAAGGTGATGTTGCGGTACCAGCCGCCCTTCCCGCCCGCGTGGACGCAGTGGCCGGCCGTCCACACCAGGTTGGACTTCCCGGGCCGGCGCGGGTCCTTCACGATCGTGCCCGAGCAGACCATGTGGCCCTGCGGCGCGTCGAAGAAGATCTTGCCGACCGGGGCCGCGTTGCGGTGGTACGGAGTCTTCTCGCGCTGCGCCCTGACGGGACGGGGCGTCGGGTCGGTGCCGCCGCCACCGGCCTGCGCGGTGATCGTCTGGTCCGGGCTCTTCGCGGACTGCATCCGCGCCGGGTTCCAGAGCCCGTCGATCACCGGGTTGACGAAGTCCTCGGCCTCACGGAGCCAGGTGTCCTTGTCCCAGTTCTTCCACTCGCCGTCCTTCCACTTGTCCAGGTCGACGCCGTGCTTCTTGAGCTTGTCGGCGAGGTCCTTGGAAAGGTCGGTGTCACCGCCGTCGGTGGCCGGCGCGGAGCTGCTCGCCCCGGCGGCGGGCTTGTCGGCGGCGGGCGTCTCGGTGGGGCCGCAGGCCGTGGCGGTCAGCGCGAGCGCGGCGGCCAGGCCGAGGGCGGCGGGCAGTATTCGTATGGAACGCATGAATCGATTCCCCGTTGGATTTGCCATGGACGTGTCATGAGCGGTGCACAGTATGCCGGTCGTGCGAAACAAGCACGGAGGCGGGACCCGAGGGACCCGCCTCCGTACCGACGCCCGCCTATCGGCCGGCGTACTTCTTGCTGACCTCGTCGAAGACGGCCTTGGCCTCGGGTCCGAAGCGCGGACCGGCGAGCCACCCCGCCGTCGACGGGCCGATCGAGGTGTTCGACACCAGCGCCGGCTTGCCGTCACCGCCCTGGGCGACCCAGCCGCCACCGGACGAACCGCCGGTCATCGTGCAGCCGATGCGGTACATCGTCGGCTGCTCCGCCTTCAGGGACAGCCGGCCCGGCTTGTCCTCGCACTGGAACATCTTCTGGCCGTCGAACGGCGGCGCCGCCGGGTAGCCGGTCGCCTTCAGGCTCGCGATCTTCGGCACCGCCGGAGCGTTGAACTCCACCGGAAGCGCCGAACCGACGGTCTCCTCCAGGGACTTGCCCGAGCCGCCCTTCTCCGGGGTCACCTGGATGACCGCGAAGTCGTACGGAGCGCCCGCGCCGCCGGTGGACGCGCCCTGGGCGATCCACTGGTCGGAGGTCTTCACCCAGTCCGCCCACCACACGCCGTAGGGCGCGATCTGCTCCCGCGTCGCCTTCTCCAGGTCGGAGGTCGACATCGCCGCGTCGTTGTACGAGGGCACGAAGGCGATGTTGCGGTACCAGCCGCCCTGCTTGCCCTTGTGCACGCAGTGGCCGGCCGTCCACACCATGTTCGACTTGCCGGGGTGCGCCGGGTCCTTCACGACCGTGGCCGAGCAGACCATCGAACCCTCGGGCCCGTCGAAGAACACCTTCCCGGACTCCGGGGCGTTGGCGTGGTACTTCGCCGCCACGGCCTTCGCACGCACCGGGTCCGGCGTCGGGTCGGTCACGCCCTTGTCGCCCGAGATGTCCTCCTCCTCGACCGGCTTGTCGGGGCGCTCGGCCTCCCGCATCCGGTCCGGGTTCCAGAGGTCCTCGATGATCGGGTTGACGAAGTCCTTGGCCTCACGCAGCCACTTGTCCCGGTCCCAGTTCCTCCACTCGCCGTCGCGCCACTTGTCGACGTCGATCCCGTGCTCCTTCAGGCGCTCCTTCAGGTCCTCCGGAATCTTGATCTTGTCGACCGGGTTCTGGGCGGTCGCGGGCGCGCTGGGCTTGTCTCCCGCGTTGTCCTCACTCGGTCCACAGGCCGTAACGGTGAGCGCCAGCGCCGCGACGGCGGAAGCCGCCGTCAGCAGCGGACGAATCGATCGCATCTCGTGATCCCCCTGGGACTACGTCTACTTGTGCTTGGGTCAACAGCGGCCGTGCCCGCGCGGACAGCGGCCGACGGCCCCCACTATGCCGGTGCCGGAGGGGACGGTACGCGGCCGGTCGGCGGTTCCGGTCATCGTTCGGCCGTTGCCGTGCCGTGATCCGGGACACGCCAAGTTCCTGCCCTCCGGCCCGTGATCCCGGGCAGGCCGCGTCGTTGGTACGGACGGGGGACACAACGGTGGCGTGCGGAGCGGCCCTTGCGGCGGCTCCACGACGCCCCGATGTGCAACGCAACTGTTACAGCGGGAGGACACCGAGCCGTGGCCGTGACCGAATCAGCTCCGGCCGTTCCACCGGCCGCGCGGACCCAGACCCGGACGACCGACGCCCCCGGCAGCGACGCCGCCGGCACTGATGCCGCCGGCCCCGACGACCGGACCCCGGCGGCCGGCCGTGCTCCGGAACGGGAGCCCCGGACTCCGGGAGGCGGAGGCGGCGGGTACGAAGGCATCCTGCGCCGCCAGTCCCTGCGGGAATCCGCCGCCCGCACCTACGCCCGATCCCTGCCGATCGTCCCCGTGCGCGCCCGCGGCCTGACCATCGAGGGCGCCGACGGCCGCCGCTATCTGGACTGCCTCTCCGGGGCGGGGACGCTGGCCCTCGGCCACAACCACCCCGTCGTCCTCGAAGCCGTCAAGAAGGTCCTCGACTCGGGTGCACCGCTCCACGTCCTGGACCTCGCCACCCCGGTGAAGGACGCCTTCACCACCGAGCTGTTCGCCACCCTGCCGAGCGGACTCGCCGACGACGCCCGCATCCAGTTCTGCGGCCCCGCGGGCACGGACGCCGTCGAGGCGGCCCTCAAACTCGTCAGGACCGCCACCGGCCGCGACGGACTCCTCGCCTTCACCGGCGCCTACCACGGCATGACCGCCGGCGCCCTCGACGCCTCCGGGGGAGCCACCGGCGTCCGGGTCACCCGGCTGCCCTACCCGCAGCAGTACCGCTGCCCCTTCGGCGTCGGCGGCGAACGCGGCGCCCAACTGGCCGCCCACTGGACCCAGAACCTCCTCGACGACCCCAAGAGCGGCGTCGCCACCCCCGCCGGAATGATCGTCGAGGCCGTCCAGGGCGAAGGCGGTGTCCTGCCCGCCCCCGACGACTGGATGCGCCGCATGCGCCGCATCACCGCCGACCGCTCCATCCCCCTCGTCGTCGACGAGGTCCAGACCGGCGTCGGCCGCACCGGCGCCTTCTGGGCGGTCGAGCACAGCGGCGTCGTGCCCGACGTGATGGTCCTCTCCAAGGCCATCGGCGGCTCCCTCCCCCTCGCCGTCATCGTCTACAGGTCCGAGCTCGACGCCTGGCAACCCGGCGCCCACGCGGGCACCTTCCGCGGCAACCAGCTCGCCATGGCCGCCGGCACCGCCACCCTCGCGTACGTCCGCGAGAACAAGCTCGCCGAACGGGCCGGCGCCCTCGGCGCCCGCATCCTCGGCCGGCTCCAGGACCTCGCCGCCGACCACCCCTGCGTCGGCGAGGTCCGCGGCCGGGGCCTGATGATCGGCGTCGAACTCGTCGACCCCGACGCGGCGGGCCCGGACGACCTCGTCCCGCCGGCCGCCCCCGCGCTGGCCCTCGCCGTCCAGCAGGAATGCCTCGCCCGCGGGCTCATCGTCGAACTCGGCGGCCGCCACTCCGCCGTGGTCCGGCTCCTGCCCCCGCTCACCCTCACCGACGAGCAGGCCACCGCCGTCCTTGACCGCTTCGCCGACGCCCTCGCCGCGGCCGAACGGGCCCACACCCCCCACCCGCCCGTTACTCCCCGGGCCCTGGCCCCCCGGACCGACACCGGGCCGTCCCACTGAACCCGGACCGCCCCCGGCCCCACCCCAAGGAAGCCCCCGTGAACGCCACCCCCACCTCCCCGGGACCCGAAACCGAGGCACCCCTCGCCGTCGACCGTCTCGACACCCCTCCACCCCCCACCGAAGCACCCCCCACCAGCACCGCGACTCCCGGCACGACCACCACCGAGGCGGCCACGCCGCCCCACACCCCCGCGTCCTGCTCGGCCACACCGGGCTCTGCGGAAGACACCGGGCCCCGCACCCCCGCGCCCGGCTCCGCCGCCCACCGCTCCGGGGAAGACACCGCGTCCCGCACCCCCGCGCCCGGCTCCGCCACACCGGGCTCCCTGGGATACGCCCGCACGTCCGCCCCCGGCTCCGTCACTCCGCGCTCCGTGGAACACGCCGCGCCTCACACCCCCCTCCTGGGCTCCGCCGATTCCGTTGCGTGGGGCACCCCCGTACCCGACCCCGCGGATCCCACCGTCCCGCGCCAGCACATCGGGCCCTACGACTCCCGCCCGCACCGCCCGGTCGCGGCCGTCGACCCCCTGGACGACCCCGACCCGCAGCGCGCCGCCGACGCGGCGGCCGTCGAGAACCTGCTCCGTTGCTGGGTCCGGGAGAAGAACCTGCCCGCCCCCGGCTCCACCACCCTGCGCGTCCCCCTCGACGCCAGTGGCACCGCCCTCCTCGTCCCCGTCCGCTACTGGTCACCCACCGGCTGGCACCGCTTCGGCGCCCCCGCCCTCGAAGGACTCCCCGCCTCGGCTCCCGCCGTCGACGCCGTGACGGCGGCAGCCCTGCTCAGCCGGGAGACCAGCCGTTCAGAGGGCACCGAACTCGTCGGCAGGGTCGCCGACTCCACCCGCCGCACCGCCGAGTTCCTGGAGGAGCGTCGCCGTAGGCCTCACCCGCACCCCGACGCCGACCTCTTCCTCGCCGCCGAACAGTCCCTCCTCCTCGGCCACCCCCTGCACCCGACCCCCAAGAGCCGCGAAGGCCTCTCCGAGTCGGAGTCCCGGCTCTACTCACCCGAACTGCACGGCTCCTTCCCGCTGCACTGGATCGCAGTCGACCACTGCCTCCTCGCCTCCGACTCCGCCTGGACCGAACAGGGCCGTCCGGTCAGCGCGGAACAGATCGTCGCGGCCCTCGCCGAGGGGCTCACGCTCCCCCCCGGCACCGCACCCCTGCCCGTACACCCCTGGCAGGCCCGTGAACTCCTGCACCGCCCCGAGGTCCGCGCCCTCCTCGACGCCGGCCTCCTCCACGACCTCGGTCTCCACGGCAGCCCCTGGCACCCCACCTCCTCCGTCCGTACCGTGCACCGCCCCGGCGCCCGGGCCATGCTCAAACTCTCCCTCGGCCTGCGCATCACCAACTCGCGCCGCGAGAACCTCCGCAAGGAGCTGCACCGCGGTGTCGAGGTCCACCGGCTGCTCCGTACCGGCCTCGTCGACGAATGGCAGGCGGTCCACCCGGGATTCGACATCGTCCGCGACCCCGCCTGGCTGGCCGTCGACAACCCGGAAGGCGCCCCCGTCACCGGACTCGACGTCATGATCCGCCACAACCCCTTCGGGCCCGGCGACGACGCCGTCTGCATCGCCTCCCTGACCGCCCCCCGTCCCTGGCCCGGCACCACCGCGATGCGTTCCCGGCTCGCCGACATCATCGGCCGGCTCGCCGAGCGCACCGCCCGCCCCACCACGGCCGTCGCCACCGAGTGGTTCCTCCGCTACCTCGACCAGGTCGTCCGCCCCATTCTTTGGCTCGACGGACACGCCGGCATCGCCCTGGAAGCCCACCAGCAGAACACCCTGGTCCTCCTGGACCCCGACGGCTGGCCGGTCGGCGGCCGCTACCGCGACAACCAGGGCTACTACTTCCGCGAGTCCCACCGCAGCGAGCTGGAGAGCCGCCTCCCCGGCGTCGGCGACGAGAGCGACACCTTCGTCTCCGACCAGGTCACCGACGAACGCTTCGCCTACTACCTGGGCATCAACAACGTCCTCGGTCTCATCGGCGCCTTCGGCTCCCAGCAACTCGCCGACGAGCGGGTGCTGCTGGCCGCCTTCCGCAGCTTCCTGACCTCCGCGACCGGCCTCGGCTCCCCCCTGCCGCACCGTCTCCTGGAAGCAGCGACCCTGCGCAGCAAGGCCAACCTGCTCACCCGCCTCCACGGTATGGACGAACTCGTCGGCCCCGTCGACACCCAGTCCGTGTACGTCACCGTCACCAACCCCCTCCGCAACTGATCCCGTCCGCCCTACCCGGCGACCTCAGCCGCCCGGGCGACCGAGTCACTCCGGCGACCTCAGCCGCCCGGCCCGAGCCACACAGGCCCGAACCGCCCCGGCTCGCGCCACCCCACTCGAACCGCCCCACCTCCCCGGGGACCACCCCGACCGCACCGCCGAGAGGAGAGCGACACCGTGTCACCCGCCCGCCCACCGGTCGAACCGCCGGGGGACGACACCCTCGACCTGAGGCTCGACGACCTCGTCGCCCTCCTCGAAAGCGGTCACCTCGACGCCGAGCTGCTCGACGGCGACCTCCTGGACTCCGTGGCCTCCTGGGGCTTCGCCGACACCCCCGTCGGTATCTTCCGGCTCGTCCCCGTACAGCTCGAACGAGACCTACCGCTGCTGACCCGGTGGATGAACGACCCCGCCGTCTCGGCCTTCTGGGAACTCGCCGGCCCGGACACCGTGACCGCCGACCACATCCGTGCCCAACTGGAGGGCGACGGCCGCAGCGTCCCCTGCGTCGGAGTCCTCGACGGCACGCCCATGAGCTACTTCGAGATCTACCGCGCCGACCTCGACCCGCTCGCCCGGCACTACCCGGCCCGCCCCCACGACACGGGTATCCATCTGCTGATCGGAGGCGTCACCGACCGGGGCCGGGGCGTCGGTACCACGCTCCTGCGCGCCGTCGCCGACCTCGTCCTCGACCACCGTCCCCGCTGTACCCGCGTCGTGGCGGAACCCGACATCCGCAACACCCCCTCCGTCTCGGCCTTCCTCAGCGGCGGCTTCCGCTACGCGGCGGAAGTCGACCTACCCGACAAACAAGCGGCGCTCATGCTCCGTGACCGCGCCCTCCGTCACGTTCTGTGAACACTCTCTGTCATCTGAACGCCGCTGATTCCCCAGCGGTTCCCACTTCGAGGAGTCTTTGTGTCGATGTCCCCTGCACCCCACGACTCCGCACCTCCCGCCCAGGTCAACCCTGTTCTTTCCGCCCCCGCATCCGCCAACACCGCTGGTCCCGTCCCTGATCCGGCCCAGGAATACGCCCTGCTCGCGCCCCCCGAACTGAACGCCGCCGCCTGGACCCGGGCCTCCTCGCGCCTCCTCGCCAAGGCCCTCGCCGAGTTCGCCTACGAGGAGATCCTCGAACCCACGCCCGTCGCGGAGAGTGACAACGATCAGTACGCGCTGCGGCTCGACGACGGCACCGGCCTCACCTTCCGGGCCCGGCGCGGCGCCTACGACGGCTGGTACGTCGACGCCGACTCGATCGCCCACGAGGGCCGGCCCCTGACCGACCCCCTCGACTTCCTGGTCCGCGCACGCCACCTCCTCGGCCTCGACGGCGCCACCCTCGGCCATCTCATCCGCGAGCTCTCCGCGACCCTCGCCGCCGACGCCCGCCTGGACCACACCGCGCTCCCGGCCGACCGGCTCGCCGAACTCTCGTACGCCGAACTCGAAGGCCACCAGACCGGCCACCCCTGGCTGGTCCTCAACAAGGGCCGCATCGGCTTCTCTGCCACCGACACCGCCCGCTGGGCCCCCGAGGCCCGCCGCGCCACCCGGCTGCCATGGATCGCCGTCAGCAACCGCATCGCCGCCTACCGGGGAGTCAGTGGCCTCGACACCCCCGACAGTCTCTACGCCCGCGAGCTCGACCCCGAGGTCCACGCCGCCTTCCGCGCAGAACTGACCGCCCGCGGTCACCAGCCCGACGGCTACCTCCTGCTGCCCGTCCACCCCTGGCAGTGGGACGAGATCCTGCTCCCCCTCTACGCCCCCGCCATCGCGGCCGGGGCCGTCGTCCCGCTCTCCACCGACGGCGACCTCCGGCTGCCGCAACAGTCGGTCCGCACCTTCCTCAACACCAGCCGCCCTGACCGGCACACCGTCAAACTCCCGCTTTCGGTGCTCAACACCCTCGTCTGGCGCGGACTGCCCACCGAACGCACCCTCGCGGCCCCCGCCGTCACCGCCTGGGTCCACGGCCTGCGCGACGCGGACCCGTTCCTGCGCGACGAATGCGGGGTGATCCTCCTGGGCGAGGTCGCCTCCGTCACGGTCGAGCACCCGCTGTACGACCGGCTCCCCGAAGTCCCGTACCAGTACAAGGAGCTCCTCGGTGCCATCTGGCGCGAACCGCTGCGCCTCCCTCCGGGCGAGCGGGCCCGCACCCTCGCCTCGCTGCTGCACACCGATCCCAATGGCCGGGCGTTCGTCGCCGAACTCGTCGACCGCTCCGGACTCGCGCCCGCCGTCTGGCTCCAGCACCTCTTCGCCGCGCTGCTGCCCCCGCTGCTGCACTTCCTCTACCAGTACGGCACGGTCTTCTCCCCGCACGGCGAGAACGCCATCGTGGTCCACGACGACCAGGACGTCCCCGTACGCCTGGCGATCAAGGACTTCGTCGACGACGTGAACATCAGCGCCCACCCCCTCCCCGAGCACGACACCCTGCCCGACGACGTCCGCGCCGTCCTCCTGACAGAGGAACCAGACTTCCTCGTCCAGTTCATCCATTCGGGGCTCTTCGTCGGCGTCTTCCGCTACCTCGCCCCGCTCTGCGAGGAACAACTCGACGTACCCGAGCAGGACTTCTGGTCCCTCGTCCGCGCCGAGATCCTGCGCCACCAGGCACGCTTCCCCGAGCTGAAGGAACGGTTCGAGCTCTTCGACCTCCTCACCCCCCGCATCGAGCGGCTCTGCCTCAACCGCAACCGTCTGCACCTGGACGGCTACCGCGACCGGCCCGACCGTCCCCATGCCGCCGTACACGGGACCGTCCCCAACCCGCTCGCGTGACGCGCGCGCGTGCTCCGGCTGTCAGTGGCGCCCCGTAGGGTGGAAGGGCTATGACGAAGCCATCCCTCCCCGACCTCCTCCACGCCGCCGTCTCCGCCGTCGGCGGCACGGAGCGACCCGGCCAGGTCACCATGGCCGAGGCCGTGGCCGAGGCCATCGACGACAACTCCCACCTCCTCGTCCAGGCCGGTACCGGCACGGGCAAGTCGCTCGGCTATCTGGTGCCGGCGCTGGCCCAGGGCGAGCGGGTGGTGGTGGCCACGGCCACCCTGGCGCTGCAGCGCCAGCTCGTCGAGCGCGACCTGCCGCGCACGGTGGACGCGCTGCACCCGCAGCTGCGCCGCCGCCCCCAGTTCGCCATGCTCAAGGGCAGGTCGAACTACCTCTGCCTGCACCGGCTCCACGAAGGGGTCCCGCAGGACGAGGAAGAAGGACTGTTCGACCCCTTCGAGGCGGCCGCGCCCACCAGCAAGCTGGGCCAGGACCTCATCCGGCTCCGCGACTGGTCGGACGAGACGGAGACCGGCGACCGCGACGACCTGACGCCCGGCGTCTCCGACAAGGCCTGGGCCCAGGTCTCGGTCTCCTCCCGGGAGTGCCTCGGTGCCACCAAGTGCGCGTACGGTCCGGAGTGCTTCGCCGAGGCCGCCCGCGAGCGCGCCAAGCTCGCCGATGTCGTGGTGACCAACCACGCCCTGCTCGCCATCGATGCCATCGAGGGCGCCCCGGTGCTCCCGCAGCACGAGGTGCTGATCGTCGACGAGGCCCACGAGCTGGTGTCCCGGGTCACCGGCGTCGCCACCGGCGAGCTCACCCCCGGCCAGGTCAACCGCGCCGTCCGGCGGTGCGCCAAGCTCGTCGACGAGAAGGTCGCCGACCAGCTGCAGACCGCGGCCGAGGGCTTCGAGCGGGTGATGGAGCTGGCTCTGCCGGGTCGTCTGGAGGAGATCCCGGAGGACCTCGCGTACGCCCTGATGGCGCTGCGGGACGCGGCCCGCGCGGTGATCACGGCCCTGGGTTCCACCCGGGACCGGTCCGTGCAGGACGAGGACGCGGTGCGGAAGCAGGCCATGGCCTCGGTGGAGACCGTCCACGGAGTCGCGGAGCGGATCACCCAGGGCTCCGAATACGACGTCGTCTGGTACGAGCGCCACGACCGTTTCGGCGCCTCGCTGCGGGTCGCCCCGCTCACCGTGTCGGGCCTGCTGCGGGAGAAGCTCTTCACCGAGCGCTCCGTGGTGCTGGCCTCGGCCACGCTCAAGCTGGGCGGTGACTTCAACGGCGTCGGTGCCTCGCTCGGGCTGGCCCCGGAGGGCACCACGGGCGACGACCTGCCCGTCTGGAAGGGCATCGACGTCGGCTCCCCGTTCGACTACCCGAAGCAGGGCATCCTGTACGTCGCCAAGCACCTCTCCCGCCCCGCGCGGGACGGGGACCGCGGCGACATGCTCGACGAGCTGACCGAGCTGATGCAGTCGGCCGGCGGGCGGACGCTCGGTCTCTTCTCCTCCATGCGCGCGGCGCAGCAGGCGGCCGAGGAGCTGCGGACCCGGATTCCGGAGCTGCCGATCCTGCTCCAGGGCGAGGACACGCTGGGCGAGCTGATCAAGAACTTCGCCGCCGATCCCAAGACCTGCCTCTTCGGCACGCTGTCGCTCTGGCAGGGCGTCGACGTCCCCGGCCCCAGCTGTCAGCTGGTCGTCATGGACAAGATCCCGTTCCCGCGCCCGGACGACCCGCTGATGAGCGCCCGGCAGAAGGCCGTGGAAGAGGCCGGGGGCAATGGCTTCATGGCGGTCGCGGCGACGCACGCGGCGCTGCTGATGGCCCAGGGCGCCGGCCGGCTCGTACGGGCCACGGGGGACCGGGGCGTCGTGGCGGTGCTCGACCCGAGGCTGGCCACCGCCCGGTACGGGAGCTACCTCAAGGCCTCGCTGCCCGACTTCTGGTTCACGACGGACCGTAATCAGGTACGGAAGTCGCTGGCGGCGATCGACGCGACGTCGAAGGCGTCGGGCACCTGACGTTTCAGGCCTTGCGCTGACGAAGGAGCCCCCGGGACATCCCGGGGGCTCCTTCGTGCACCTCGGGCTCCCTCACGACGCTTTGCTGGACGCGGCGGCCCGGGCTCCCCTCGCGACGCCTTCGCCAGGACACGGCAGGGCCCCTGGACCGGCGCAGTGGGTCCAGGGGCCCGGTCAGAGCCGACGAGGTGGGGTCACACCCGCCGCAGGACCGCCACGACCTTGCCGAGGATGGTGGCCTCGTCGCCGGGGATCGGCTGGTACGCCGCGTTGTGCGGGAGCAGCCAGACGTGACCGTCCTCGCGCTTGAAGCGCTTCACCGTGGCCTCGCCGTCGAGCATGGCGGCGACGATGTCGCCGTTCTCCGCGACGGGCTGACGGCGGACGGTGACCCAGTCGCCGTCGCAGATGGCGGCCTCGATCATCGAGTCGCCGACGACCTTGAGAACGAACAGCTCGCCGTCACCGACCAGCTGGCGGGGGAGGGGGAAGACGTCCTCGACGGACTCCTCGGCCAGGATCGGACCGCCGGCGGCGATGCGGCCGACCAGCGGGACGTACGACGCGGCGGGCTTGCCCGTGGTGTCCGTCGGCTGGGTGCTCGGCTGGTCGGATCCGCGGACCTCGTACGCACGGGGGCGGTGCGGGTCACGACGGAGGAAGCCCTTGCGCTCCAGGGCCATCAGCTGGTGCGCGACCGAGGAGGTGCTGGAGAGGCCCACCGCCTGGCCGATCTCGCGCATCGACGGCGGGTAGCCGCGCCGCTGGACCGAGTCGCGGATGACCTCGATGACCCTGCGCTGGCGGTCGGTGAGGCCGGAGCTGTCCGCCCTGATGCCTGGAGGTCGTCCGGGAAGGGCGCGGGCGGGCCGCCCGGGGTCCTCGCCGTTCATGCTGATCTCATTCATGGCATGCACCGGCTCGAGTCGGCCCTGGGAGCGGTCCTGGGCGGTGATGGTGGCACTGTCTGCGGTGGTGGTCACGTCGTCGGCCCCTCTCGAATGGTGTCCCTCGCTGGCACAACGGTAGTAGCTTTCGAAAGGTTGCGCCAAACACACGTTCGAGTGAAAATTCGCAGATTGCCTTACGCCTGTCCGTAGAGGGGTGTATGAGCACTCTCACTCCGCCGACCCAATTCGGTCATTACGGTAACCTCGCCGCTGGGCCGCGGGATCCGGTGCGCCCTCCCAGTGTCGCACCCGGAAGCCCCGAAACGCGGGAGCCGCCGCGCCGCGACACGCGCAGGGCCCGGAATCGCCCACAACCCAAGATCTAGTGGTTGTATGTCTGCGGCCACCCAGGGGTTGTGGTCCCCGGTCTCCCGGGGCAGCTCGCATCGCCTATGCTGGTGGTCGCTTCGCAGGGCCCTCAGGGGCCGGGTGAGGTTCACCAGTCGTGCCATGAAGGAGGGTCGGAACCTATGCACTGCCCCTTCTGCAGGCACCCCGACAGCCGCGTCGTCGACAGTCGCACCACCGACGACGGGACGTCGATCCGGCGTCGTCGCCAGTGCCCCGACTGCTCCCGTCGTTTCACGACGGTCGAGACGTGCTCGCTCATGGTGGTGAAGCGGTCCGGTGTCACCGAGCCCTTCAGTCGCACCAAGGTCATCTCCGGCGTGCGCAAGGCATGCCAGGGGCGGCCGGTCACCGAGGACGCCCTCGCCAAGCTCGGCCAGCGGGTCGAGGAGGCGGTGCGCGCCACCGGTAGTGCCGAGCTGACCACCCACGACGTGGGCCTGGCCATTCTCGGCCCGCTGCAGGAGCTCGACCTCGTCGCGTACCTGCGCTTCGCGTCCGTGTACAAGGCGTTCGACAGCCTCGAAGACTTCGAGGCCGCCATCGTGGAACTCCGCGTGCGGCCTCCCGCTGAGAACCGTGGGACCGGAGCGACCCCCGAGGTCCCCGTTCCCGCCATCGCCGCCGACTGATCGGCGGTCCGGGCCGACAGGCTCCGGCGACCGGCCGCCGTGCGGCCCGGCAGACGTGCCCCGAGCGACCCCTGTGGCGCTTGTGGCAGCAGTACAGAAGTACGTACAGAAGACGGTGCCCTGGGACTATCTGGGCGCCAAAGTGTGTTTTGCCCGTATATGGGAGGCGGCATGACAGAGACGGCGAGCGGTCCGGCACGTGGTTCTCGTTCCAAGGGGACGAAGGCTGCGGGCAAGGGCCTGCGCATCGAGCGCATCCACACCACCCCCGGCGTGCATCCGTACGACGAGGTGGCCTGGGAGCGCCGTGACGTCGTCATGACCAACTGGCGCGACGGCTCGATCAACTTCGAGCAGCGTGGCGTCGAGTTCCCCGACTTCTGGTCGGTGAACGCGGTCAACATCGTCACCAGCAAGTACTTCCGCGGGGCCGTCGGCACCCCGCAGCGCGAGACCGGTCTCAAGCAGCTCATCGACCGGATCGTGAAGACGTACACGAAGGCCGGCGAGGAGCACGGCTACTTCTCCTCGCCCGCCGACGCCGAGATCTTCGAGCACGAGCTGGCGTACGCCCTCCTGCACCAGATCTTCAGCTTCAACTCGCCGGTCTGGTTCAACGTCGGCACGCCCCAGCCCCAGCAGGTCTCGGCCTGCTTCATCCTGTCCGTCGACGACTCCATGGAGTCGATCCTCGACTGGTACAAGGAAGAGGGCATGATCTTCAAGGGCGGCTCCGGCGCCGGCCTGAACCTCTCCCGCATCCGCTCCTCCAAGGAGCTGCTCTCCTCCGGCGGCAACGCCTCCGGCCCGGTCTCCTTCATGCGCGGTGCCGACGCCTCCGCGGGAACGATCAAGTCGGGCGGTGCGACCCGTCGCGCGGCCAAGATGGTCATCCTCGACGTCGACCACCCCGACATCGAGAACTTCATCGAGACCAAGGTCAAGGAGGAGGAGAAGATCCGCGCCCTCCGTGACGCGGGCTTCGACATGGACCTGGGCGGCGACGACATCACGTCCGTCCAGTACCAGAACGCCAACAACTCCGTCCGCGTGAACGACACGTTCATGAAGGCCGTCGAGTCCGGCGGGAAGTTCGGCCTCACCTCCCGTATGACCGGCGAGGTCATCGAGGAGGTCGACGCCAAGTCGCTCTTCCGCAAGATGGCCGAGGCCGCGTGGGCCTGTGCCGACCCGGGCATCCAGTACGACGACACGATCAACCACTGGCACACCTGCCCCGAGTCCGGCCGCATCAACGGCTCGAACCCGTGCAGCGAGTACATGCACCTGGACAACACGTCCTGCAACCTCGCCTCGCTGAACCTGATGAAGTTCCTCAAGGACGACGGCAAGGGCACCCAGTCCTTCGACGTCGAGCGCTTCGCCAAGGTCGTCGAGCTCGTCATCACCGCGATGGACATCTCCATCTGCTTCGCCGACTTCCCCACCGAGAAGATCGGCGAGAACACCCGCGCCTTCCGTCAGCTCGGCATCGGTTACGCCAACCTCGGCGCCCTGCTGATGGCGACCGGCCACGCGTACGACTCCGACGGCGGCCGCGCCCTCGCCGGTGCCATCTCCTCCCTGATGACCGGCACCTCGTACAAGCGCTCCGCCGAGCTCGCCGCGGTCGTCGGCGCGTACGACGGCTACGCCCGTAACGCCGAGCCGCACCAGCGCGTCATGCAGCAGCACGCCGACGAGAACACCAAGGCCGTCCGCGTGGACGACCTCGACTCGCCGATCTGGGCCGCCGCCACGGAGGCCTGGCAGGACGTGATCCGCCTCGGCGCCAAGAACGGCTTCCGCAACGCCCAGGCCTCGGTCATCGCCCCGACCGGCACCATCGGTCTCGCGATGTCCTGCGACACCACCGGCCTCGAGCCCGACCTCGCCCTGGTCAAGTTCAAGAAGCTGGTCGGCGGCGGCTCGATGCAGATCGTCAACGGCACCGTTCCGCAGGCCCTGCGCCGCCTGGGCTACCAGGAGGAGCAGATCGAGGCGATCGTCGCCCACATCGCCGAGCACGGCAATGTGATCGACGCCCCCGGCCTGAAGGCCGAGCACTACGAGGTCTTCGACTGCGCCATGGGCGAGCGTTCCATCTCCGCGATGGGCCACGTCCGCATGATGGCCGCCATCCAGCCGTGGATCTCGGGCGCCCTCTCCAAGACCGTGAACCTGCCGGAGACGGCCACGGTCGAGGACGTCGAGGAGGTCTACTTCGAGGCCTGGAAGATGGGCGTCAAGGCGCTCGCGATCTACCGCGACAACTGCAAGGTCGGCCAGCCGCTCTCCGCCAAGAAGAAGGAGGACGAGAAGGCCGAGGTCACCGCGAAGTCCGAGGCGACGATCCGCGAGGCCGTCGAGAAGGTCGTCGAGTACCGCCCGGTCCGCAAGCGTCTGCCCAAGGGCCGTCCGGGGATCACCACCTCCTTCACCGTCGGTGGCGCCGAGGGCTACATGACCGCCAACTCCTACCCGGACGACGGTCTCGGCGAGGTCTTCCTCAAGATGTCCAAGCAGGGTTCGACGCTCGCCGGCATGATGGACGCCTTCTCCATCGCCGTCTCCGTCGGTCTGCAGTACGGCGTCCCGCTGGAGACGTACGTCTCGAAGTTCACCAACATGCGCTTCGAGCCGGCCGGCATGACGGACGACCCGGACGTGCGGATGGCGCAGTCGATCGTCGACTACATCTTCCGTCGCCTGGCGCTCGACTTCCTGCCCTTCGAGACCCGCTCCGCCCTCGGTATCCACTCGGCCGAGGAGCGCCAGCGCCACCTGGACACCGGCTCGTACGAGCAGTCCGAGGAGGACGAGGTCGACATCGAGACCCTCGCCCAGTCGGCGCCCCGCGCCCAGGAGCTGAAGGCCGTCGCCGCCCCGGCCCCGAAGACCGAGGTCCCGGCCTCGAAGCAGGCCCACACCTCGGCGGAACTCGTCGAGATGCAGCTCGGCATCAGTGCCGACGCCCCGCTCTGCTTCTCCTGCGGCACGAAGATGCAGCGCGCCGGCTCCTGCTACATCTGCGAGGGCTGCGGCTCGACCAGCGGCTGCAGCTGACACCGGACGGGAGCGCGCCGGGGGTTGATCCCCGGCGCGGTTCCCGCTGGTGACTGACACGGCGCCTCACGTGGGGACCGGCCTCGGGCCGGTCCCCACGTCGTTTCCGGGCAGGTCAGGGACGTCGGAACGGCCCGACCGGAACGTCAGGGACGCGCGGAGCCGAGTACCGTCGCGAAGGCCTGGGGGTCGGCGTCGAAGCCGCGGCTGAGGGGGCGGTGCGTCCACCCTTCGGCCCCGTCGCGGACGAACTCGACGACCGTCGCCGACAGCGCGTCCGGCACGTCCGCGAAGTCGTGGACCAGCAGGTCGTCGTAGCCCTCGCGGATCCGTATGCCCGTGTTCGCTATGTCACCGAAGGCCCGCCGTCCGCCGCCCTGCTGTATGGCGACGCCCACCACCACGCGCGCGTACCGCGGTGCCAGCCGGTCCAGTTCGATGGTCATGGCCTCGTCGTAGCCGAACCCCTGCCCCGTACGGCTGTCGCGGTGGAGCGTGATGGTGCCGTCCGGAGAGCGGCTGCCGAAGTGCACCAGCTGGACCGGCGCTCCGGTCGGATCGTCCGCCGCGAAGACACCGGCGACGAGGTCCAGGTCGTGGGCGGGTGCGCCGGCGGGCGCGGGGTCCCACCTGAGCTCGACCTCGACCCGTCCGACCCCTTTGCTGAGTCCGCTCATGGTGCTTCCCCTCTCCGCGTACGCCCCCGCGCACGCCTCGCGTCGTACCGTCGACCGCTCGAAAGCCCGTGGTCGTGGGCCGATCACTCATGGTGTCATGGGGCTCCGACAGTGGACCCGGGGGTTGAGGGGGAGATTGGCGTGTGGAGTGGTGACGAGCTGGATCTCGACGGATATCTGGCTCGAATCGGATACGACTCCGGACGGGAAGGGGAACTCGCCCCTGATCTACGGACCTTGACGAACCTTCACCGGGCGCACGTCGGTGCCGTTCCGTTCGAGAACCTCGATGTGGCCCTCGGGCGGCGGATACCTCTGGACCTGAAGAGCCTTCAGGCCAAGCTCGTAGGGCGCCGTCGGGGAGGCTACTGCTACGAGCAGAACTCCCTGTTCGCCGCCGCTCTTGAGCGGATCGGATTCACGGTGTCCGCGCGCGGGGCCCGCAACCGTTCGCGAGGAGCGACGCTGCCGCCCGTCACGCACGCGCTGCTCGTCGTCACGGTCGAAGGCGAACAGTGGCTCGCCGACGTCGGGTTCGGCTGGCAGGGGCCCCTGGAGCCCGTGCCCCTGAGGGACGGGGTCCGGGTCGAGCAGAGCGGCTGGACCTTCGGGATCGACGTCGAGGACGAGGGCGTCCACGTGCTGCGTTCCCGCCGGCCGGAAGGCTGGATCGATCTGTACGCGTTCGCCCCGCAGAGCCTCTACCCGGGCGACTTCACCGTCATGAACCACTACAGCTCCAGCCACCCGCAGTCGCGATTCCTCGGCCAGGTCGTGGCCCAGAAGCCCGGGGCGGACGCACGAAGAGCGCTGGTGCGCGAGACGCTCTCGACCGTGCGTGCCGACGGGTCCGTCGAGGAAAGGGTCGTGGGCGCGGGCGAGTTGATCGCGGTGCTGGAGTCCGCATTCGGAATCGAACTGGACGAGGGCGAGCGCGCGGGGCTGCTGCGACTGCACCCCGCCGGAGCCTGACGGGGGCCTGATGGGGTCCTGGCGAGGGCCGAGAGGGTCTGCCGGGGCGCTCCTCGGGCCCGTACGATGGCGCGGTGCTGGTCAAGTGGATTCGCTGCACCGTGATGGACCGTCGAGGGTTCGAGCGGGGGCAGCGGAAATGGGCGGGGCTGCTCGGTGAGCCGGGTTTCCGGGGGCAGGGCGGCGGGTGGAGCCGGTCTCGTCCGGACGTCGCCCATGTCTTCGCGTTCTGGGAGAGCCGGGCGTTCTACGACTCGTTCATGGCGCGCTCGCACGACCGGCTCGCGGCCGCGCAGGCGGGCACGTTCAAGGATGCCCAGGTCAAGCTGTTCGACCACCGCTTCGATGTGAAGACGGGGTTCGAGCCGCGGTTCACCGACGCCGACGTGGCCCGGGTGGCGCACTGTCGTGTCCACGAGGACCGTGCCGAGCACTTCGCGCTCATGCAGGAGAAGGTCTGGAACCCGGCGATGGCCGGGTCCCCGGGCATGCTGCGGGGGCTGTTCGGGGAGGCGCCGGGCAGCGAGTTCCTGGTGCTGTCGATGTGGAAGTCCGCGGCGGAGCACGGGAAGTACCGGGTGGAGCGCATCGAACGGCTCGGACTGCGGGCCCGTACGGCGGCCGATGTGGCGGCGCTCGCCGGTGACGTGGTGCAGCTCGAATCGGGCTGGACGGTCTGAGGCCTCCTACGCCGGGATGAACGCGCCCGACTCGACTGCCGCGCACGCCGTCCGTGCCGCCTGGTCCGCGAGCGCGCCGTCGATCGGCTCCCGGGTGACGAACAACCGCAGGAACAAGGGTGCCGAGACGGCCCGGACCACCGCACCCGGGTCGGTGCCCCGAGGTGCCTCGCCCCGGTCGACGGCTCGGGTGACGACGGTCTCACAGCGGCGGAACCGCTCGGCGTAGAAGGCGTGGAGGGCCTCGGCCGCCCGTGGTGACTGGAACGCGGCGCCGACGAACGCGGTCGGCGCGGCGGCCTGGGCGGGATCTCCGAACGCGTCGACGACCTCATGCGCGAGGGCGCGCAGGTCTCCCGCGAGGCTGCCGGTGTCCGGCGGCGTCCACGTGTCCTCGCCGGCCAGGTCCAGCACGTCGGCGAGAAGACCTTCGACGCTGCCCCAGCGGCGGTAGAGCGTCGTCTTGTGGACCCCGGAGTGTTCCGCCACGTAATCCACGGTGAGCGCGGGGTAGCCGTGCTCCGACAGGCCGGTCAGGACGGCGTCGCGTACGGCGGCCCGGGTGCGGGCGGTCCGCCCGCCGGGGCGGGCGCTCCCGGGGGCCGGGGCGGGCGCATCCTCGATCGAGTCGTTCAATTGCTACTCCTGTTGCGTTAGGTGATCGAGTGTGTCACACTCGCATTAATGCTACCCAGGTTGCATTTGAATGATCCCTTCATGGAGGCGCCCTTGCCCACTCAGATCTCACTGCACGACATCGTCATGACCCGCGGCGACCGACTTCTCCTCGATCAGGTCTCGCTCTCCGTGCGCCCCGGAGAGCGGATCGGGATCGTGGGGGAGAACGGCGCGGGCAAGTCGACCCTGCTGCGCCTCCTCGCCGGGGCGGAGCAACCCGACGAGGGCAACGTCGTCGCCCTCGCCGAAGGCGGTGTGCGGATGCTCGCGCAGACCCCGGAGCTGCCGCCCGAGGCCACCGTCGGCGACGCCGTCGACGTCGCGCTCGCCGACATCCGCTCCATGGAGCGTCGGCTGCGCACACTCGAAGCGGGACTCGACGGGGCGAGCGAGATCGAGCTCACCGCTTACGGCGACCTCCTCACCGCCTTTGAAGCGCGGGGCGGGTACGAGGCGGATGCCCGGGTCGACAAAGCGCTGTACGGACTCGGCCTCGCCGGGACCGGGCGGGACCGCCGGCTCGGCAGCCTCTCGGGCGGCGAGCAGGCCCGGCTCGGCATCGCCTGCGCGATTGCGGCGGGCCCCGAGGTGCTCCTGCTCGACGAGCCGACCAACCACCTGGACGCGTCCGCGCTCGACTGGCTGGAGGGGGCGCTCCTGGCGCACCGCGGCACGGTCGTGGCCGTTTCCCACGACCGGACCTTCCTGGAGCGGATCGCCACCGCGATCGTCGAGGTGGACGGAGACCGGCGGGCTCTCGTCCGGTACGGCGACGGGTACGCCGGATATCGCGCGGCGCGGGAGGCCGCCCGACGGCGATGGGAGGAGGCGTACGAGGAGTGGTGCGCGGAGACGGAGCGCCTGGAGACGTACGTGTCGACCACCGCCCGCGGTGTCGCACCGGGCAGGGAGATGAAGGACAACAACAAGATGGCGTTCGACCGGGCGGCCGGACGTGTCCAGGCCTCCGTCTCCGGGCGCGTCCGCAATGCCGGGGAGCGGCTGAGAAGACTCCGCGAGAAGCCGGTTCTCCAGCCGCCTCCGCCCCTCTCCTTCACCGCCCGCCCCCTCGCCGGCGCCGCCGAAGGGGAGCTCGTCACCCTCGCCGGCGTGCGGGTCGCCGACCGTCTCGCCGTCGAGACGCTCACCGTCGGAGCGGGGGAGCGGCTGCTCGTCCACGGCGGCAACGGTGCGGGGAAGTCCACGCTGCTCAAGGTCATCGCCGGAGCCGTCCGGCCCGACACGGGGGACGTCCGACGGACCGGACGCATCGGGTACCTGGCCCAGGACACCACCGTCCGGCGCCCCGAGGAGCGACTGCTCGCCTCGTTCGGGCGGGGGCTCGGCATACCCGAGGAGGAGCAGGCCGAACTGCTCCTGTCGTACGGACTGTTCCGGCCGGCCGACCTCGGCGTGCCGGTCGGCGGGCTCTCCGCGGGCCAGTTCCGCCGGCTGGCGCTCGCCCGGATCCTGGCCCGGCCCGCCGATCTCCTGCTGCTCGACGAGCCGGGCAACCACCTGGCGCCAGGGCTCGTCGAGGAACTGGAGGAGGCCCTGGAGCAGTGGCGGGGAGCCCTCGTCGTCGTCTCGCACGACCGTGCGCTGCGCCGCCGCTTCACCGGGCGGATACGCCGGATGGACTCCGGGCGCCTCCTCGGCTGAGCCTGCCCGGGACCGGCGATCTAGGGTCGGGGTATGGCACGACCGCGGCGCATCGTCCTCGTACGGCACGGAGAGTCCGAGGGCAATGTCGATGACACGGTGTACGAACGGGAGCCCGACCACGCGCTGCGTCTCACCGAGACCGGCTGGAGGCAGGCGGAGGAGACGGGGGAACGGCTGCGGGAACTCTTCGGTGACGAGGCGGTCAGCGTCTATGTCTCGCCGTACCGTCGCACTCACGAGACGCTCGGCGCCTTCCGGCTGCCCGCCGAGCAGGTCCGCGTGCGCGAGGAGCCCCGGCTGCGGGAGCAGGACTGGGGCAACTGGCAGGAGCGGGAGGACGTACGCCTGCAGAAGGCCTATCGGGACGCGTACGGGCACTTCTTCTACCGCTTCGCCCAGGGAGAGTCCGGGGCGGACGTGTACGACCGGGTCGGGGCGTTCCTGGAGAGCCTGTACCGCAGTTTCGAGGCGCCCGACCACCCGCCCAACGTCCTGCTCGTCACCCATGGGCTGACCATGCGCCTGTTCTGCATGCGCTGGTTCCACTGGACGGTCGCGGACTTCGAGTCGCTCTCGAATCCCGGCAACGCCGAGACCCGCGTCCTCCTGCTCGACGAGGACGGGAGATACCGCCTGGACAGGCCGTTCGAACGCTGGCGTACCCCGGAACCGTACGGCCCCACCGGATAGAGTGGCAGACCGATGACCGCTGACTCCGCATTCGACCGGCGCTTCGACCGCGCCCTGGGCAGCCTGCGCGGGCTGTCCGTGGGAGACGCACTGGGCTCCCAGTTCTTCGTCCCCGCCCACTATCCCCTGCTGAAGCGGCGCGAGCTGCCCGACGGCCCCTGGCAGTGGACCGACGACACCGAGATGGCGTGCTCCGTCCTCGCCGTCCTCGTCGCCCACCACCGGATCGACCAGGACGCCCTGGCCCTGTCCTTCGCCCACCACCACGACTTCGACCGGGGCTACGGCCCTGCGGTCAACCGCATGCTCCGGCTCATCCGGGAGGGCGGCGACTGGCGTGAGCTGGCCGCCGCGCTCTTCCAGGGACAGGGTTCCTGGGGCAACGGTGCCGCCATGCGGATCGCCCCGCTCGGAGCCTGGTACGCGGACGACCCGGAGCAGGCGACGCACCAGGCCGAGATCTCCGCGTACACCACCCATCAGCACCGTGAGGCCGTGGTCGGCGCCATGGCCGTGGCCGCCGCGGCCGCGCTGGCGGCCGACCCGGCGGGGCCGCCCACGCCCGAGGCGCTGCTCGACGGGGTCATCGCCCTCGTGCCGCGCAGCGCGGTGGGGGCAGGGCTGCGCCGGGCTCGCGACATGCTCGACTACGGCGACGTGGGTACGGTCGCCGCGGTTCTCGGCAGCGGTCGGCGGACCAGCGCGCACGACACGGTGCCCTTCGCGCTCTGGTCGGCGGCGCGTGGCCTCGGCGACTACGAGCGGGTGTTCTGGACGACCGCGCAGGTGGGTGGGGACGTCGACACGACCTGCGCCATCGCCGGAGGCGTCGTGGCCTCCGCGGCGAACGGCGCGCCGCCGGCGGACTGGCTGCGGCAGACCGAGGACCTTCCGGAGTGGGTCCCGGTCGAGGTGGCCTGATACGGCACGACGGCCCCCGGACCCGGTGAGGGGTTCGGGGGCCGTCAGCGCCCTCTCGGAGACCCGGTCTCGGCCTGGCGGGTCCCCGGATCGCGTGTCTGTGGCTCGCCTGCCTTCGGACCGTTCGCCCTCAGGCCGCCGGCCCGGCGGCCTCGGCGCGGCCGCTGAGTGCTTCCAGGTCGCTCTTGCGGACCCGGATCACCAGCGCGGCGGTGAGCAGCGCGATCAGCACCATCGCGACACCGGCGGTGAAGGCCGAGGAGATGCCCGAGGTCAGGACCTCGTGGCCCCAGGGTGCGGGCAGTTCCTTGGTCTTCAGGGCCTCGGCCTGCTGCTCGGGCGTGGCGTGCGCGAGGAAGTCCGGCAGCTGCTTCTCGCCCTCCTCGCGGCTGGCGGTGCCGAAGACCGTGACCAGGATGGACAGGCCGAGCGAACCGCCCACCTGCTGGGTGGCGTTGAGCAGGCCCGACGCGGCGCCCGCCTCGTGCTGGGCCACACCGGAGACGGCCGTGAGCGTGAGCGTCACGAAATTGAGGCCCATGCCGAAGCCGAACAGAAGCATCGGGCCGAGGACGCCGCCCGCGTAGGAGCTGTCGGACGAGAGGAAGGTCAGCCAGAACAGACCGGTGCCGGTGATCGCCGCACCGCTCACCATGAACGGCTTGGGGCCCAGGACCGGCAGAAGCTTCTGCGCGAGTGCAGCACCGGAGCCGATCGCCAGCGTGACCGGCAGGAACGCGAGCCCGGAGTGGATCGGTGTGTAGCCCAGGACGCCCTGGACCCAGAGCACGATGAAGAAGAACATGCCGAACATGGCGGCCGCCAGGCTGAGCATGATCACGTACGTGCCCGAGCGGTTGCGGTCGGCGAACATCCGCAGCGGGGTGATCGGCTCCTTGGCCCGTGATTCCACGAGCGCGAACGCCACGAGAAGCAGGACGGCCGCGATGAACGAGCCGATGGTCAGCCCGTCCTTCCAGCCGCTCTCGGACGCCCGGATGAACCCGTAGACCAGGGCGGCCATGCCGAGCGTCGAGGTGGCGGCGCCCACGAGGTCGAACCGGCCCGGGTGGCGCTGGGACTCCGCGATGTAGCGCGGGGCGAGGAACGCGATCAGCAGACCGATCGGAACGTTGACGAAGAAGACCCAACGCCAGTCGAGCCACTCCGTGAGCATGCCGCCGGCGAGCAGACCGACCGCGCCGCCACCGGCGGAGACGGCGGCGAACACGCCGAATGCCCGGTTGCGCTCGGGCCCTTCGGGGAACGTCGTGGTGATCAGTGCGAGCGAGGTGGGCGAGGCGATGGCGCCGCCCACCCCCTGGAGTGCGCGCGCCGCGAGCAGCTGCCAGGGCTCCTGGGCGAAGCCCCCGAGCAGCGAGGCGAAGGTGAAGAGCAGGATGCCGGCCATGAACACCCGGCGGCGGCCCAGGATGTCCCCCGCCCGTCCGCCGAGGAGCAGCAGACCGCCGAAGGTGAGCGTGTAGGCGCTGAGCACCCACGACAGGTCGGTGGTCGAGAAGGAGAGCGCGTCCTGGATGTGCGGCAGCGCGATGTTCACGATGGTGGCGTCGAGTACGACCATCAGCTGGCAGGCGGCGATGACGGCCAGGGCGATGCCTGGCCGGCCTCCGGCGCGAGCTGGCCCGCCCTTGGTCTGTGTGTCCACCGGAGAAGTTGTCACTATGGATCCCCCACGGAAGAATTAGTGAACGCACCCGTTCACTGTCCACCACGGTAGTGAGTCCCCCACAGTGAACGCAACCGTTCACTGTGCACCGCCGACGACACGATTCGTCTCAACGGAGAGATCCTGATGGTTACTTCGCGCTCCGCGGCCGCCGCCCGGCCGGCGGGGGTGTCACTGCGACGCCGCGGGCCCGTGCTCGAACGGGCCATTCTGGAGGCCACGCTCGAACAGCTGAGCAGCGTCGGATGGAACGGTCTGACCATGGAGGGTGTCGCGGTCGGCGCGCAGACGGGTAAAGCCGCGGTGTACCGCCGCTGGCCGTCCAAGGAAGACCTCGTCGCGGACGCCCTCCAGGCCGGGCTGCCGGCGCTGGGGGACGCGCCGGACCTCGGCAGCGTGCGCGAGGACCTGTACGACCTGTGCCGCCGGGTTCGAGACGTCATGTACTCCAGGCCCGGATTCGCCCTTCGCTCCGTACTTCACGAATGCGATGCAGAATCCGCTGAGCGATTCCATGAGCTGATCGTCTCGGGAGTGACCGAGCCCTCCGCTCGCCTCTTCCGGGATGTCCTCAGGCAAGGAATGGCAAGAGGAGAGGTGCGGGCCGACGCCAACGACGACCTGGTGCTCGATGTCATCCCCGCCATGATGATGTACCGCTCCAAGGTGTGCGGAAGTGAATGGACGGACGGTGAGATCGCCGATCTGATCGACCGGATCATGGTGCCGCTGCTGCGTGCCTGACCCCGGCGGGATCGCCCTGAGGTGCGGTCGCCGCGCTCTCGGCGACCGCACCGCGAAGGCCCCTCGGGCGCCCGAGGGGAAACCGGGTACCGCACCCGGTGTCGAGCGGCGTACCCTGTCAGGCGCCATGCCGTATGAACCACCCACCCACGCTGTCGAGCGGTCGCTCCGGGCCACCACCGGTGCCAGGATCGTCGCCGGAGTCGACGAGGTCGGACGAGGGGCGTGGGCCGGCCCGGTCACCGTGTGCGCCGCCGTCACCGGCCTGCGCAGGCCCCCCGAGGGCCTCACCGACTCCAAGCTGATCACCCCCAAGCGCCGTACCGTGCTCGCCGTGGAACTGGAGAGCTGGGTCACGGCCTACGCGCTCGGCGACGCCTCTCCCCAGGAGATCGACGAACTCGGTATGACCGCGGCCCTGCGGCTCGCGGCCGTCCGGGCCCTCGAAGGCCTCCCCGCGCGGCCCGACGCGGTGATCCTCGACGGCAAGCACGACTACCTCGGCAGCCCCTGGCGGGTCCGTACGGTGATCAAGGGCGACCAGTCCTGCATCGCCGTGGCCGCCGCCTCCGTCATCGCGAAGGTCCGCCGGGACGCGGTCATGGCGGAGCTCGGCTCCGAGGTCGAGGGGTACGCCGCGTACGCCTTCGGTGCCAACGCGGGCTACCCTTCGCCGGTCCACAAAGCGGCGCTCGAAGAGCTGGGGCCCACCCCTCACCACCGTCTCTCCTGGTCGTACCTGGACGCGATGCCCAGGTGGAGCCACCTCAAAAAGGTCCGCCTCTCCGCGGAGGCGGCCGCGCTGGAGAGCGGGGGCCAACTCGGCTTCGACTTCTGAACTTCCGGTCGCCGGGGCCTTACACGAAGGCCCTGCCATGCGACCGGGGCGCACATGTGTGCCCACCCGCCGGTGCCCCCGCGCAGCGGCGTTTGATAGACATCCACTCATGCCTCTCATCCCCGAGGAGCCTCAGATTCACGAGAGCGCCCAGGGTCCCCGCGCCACCGCGTCGACCCCCCGTCCCGTACCCGGCCCGCGTTCCGCGGCCTCTCCCCGTCCCGGACGCCCCGTTCCCGGTCCGGCCAGGCCCGCGGCACCGGCCCAGCGCCCGACTGCCGGGCCCGCTCCGGCCGACACCCCGGAGAATCGTTCCGACCAGCGGTCCACGCCGCAGCTCCAGCTGATCCCTGCCCCGGTCGACGGCGCGCTCGACGCCGCCGAAGAGGCCCTGGACCTGCTCCTGGAGAGCGGCCGGGCGCCCGGCGACGTCCTGGTCCTCACCACCGGTGACCCGCACCCGTGGACCACGCACGAGCTGTCCTTCGGCGAGGCCTCCTACTGGGCTCAGCAGGAGACCGGCGACGACGTGTTCTTCGCGCACGCCACCGCGCTGGAGCGGGCGACCGCCCGGCCCGTGGTGATCGTCGCCCTCAACGGCGGCGACGACGAGACGGCCGCCAAGGCCCTGCCGTCGGCGATGGCCCGCGCGGGTGCGCTGCTCGTCGTCTGCGGTGACCCGCAGCGCGTCACGACGCTCCTCGGAGCGGGCGCCGGCGTCTGATCGACCGCCCCTCCGCCGGACCGGTCCTGGTCCGGCGGGGGCCGAGGCGGCCCGACGCGATCAGCGTGCGGCGGCCCGGCGCAGCGGCTCGGTCGCGCCGCTCGCGGTCCGCGGCGTGAGCCGGCCGAGCTCGGCCGGCCCTTCGCCGAGCGGCAGAGGAAGCGAGTCGGAACTCGGACGCCGGCCACCCCGGCCCTCTCCGAGCACCTGCCAGCCCCCTCGGGTCAGCGTGATGTACGCCCCGCAGCGGAGCCCGTGCAGCGTGCAGGCGTCCCGGAGCCCCCACATCCAGGCTCCGTCCTCCTCCGTCCAACGCTCGTCCCCCTCACGGCAGTACAGCAGGACCGCGGTCCTGACCGGTGCGCGTCTGCGGAGGTCGTGCGGAATGACCCGCCGCAGATGCGCGAGCAGCGCGTTGCGGAACTCCCAGCCGTCCGCCGGTGCGGGGCGGCGGACGAACGAGGCGCTGGCGGCCAGTCGTTCCTCGTGGTCGAGGACCGCGAGGACCGCCATGGAGGGCGTGGGCGTGTGCCGTGAGTGGAGGCCGCTGACGACCTCACGCGGATTGCGCAGCAGGGGAACTCCCGCCGCGGCCCACTCGGCCGGTTCGAGCATCCGAGCGAGGCGGCTGGCGGACTCGGACGAAGATCTGAGCGAGGTGGCTGTGGGCGGAGCGAATCCGAGGGTCACGGTCCTCCCTTCGGATACGCGCCCGCGAAGCGGGCAAGGTCGGGTGAGCGCGCACCACGGCACGGTCCTTCCGGACCGCTGACGGGCCGTACGGGGCGGTTTCCCAATTCTTGCTGGCCCGTGCGCGGGCGGCAACGAGCAATTGAGGTCGCTGACGGGAATGCGGGGGTATGCCTCTCATATCCCTGCCCAGTTGCCCATTGTTCACTCCCCGTTTCCCCTCCTGTTTCACCCCTGAATGGCGAGCACCAGCGGAAACACCCCTTCCGCTCCGGCCCGGCGCAGCAGCCGTGCCGCCACCGCCAAGGTCCAGCCGCTGTCGGACAGGTCGTCCACCAGGAGCACTGGCCCCCCGGCCTCGGCCAGCCGCCCGGCCAGCTCGGCGGAGACCGTCAGCGAGCGCTGCAGCCCCATCACCCGCTGGGCGCTGTTGGTCCGGGACAGCCGAACCTCCTCCGCCTCCGGCGCGTACTCCACCGTGCCGAGCAAGGGCATCCGGCCGATCTCGGCGATCCGCTCCCCGAGCGAACCCACCAGCCGCGGCCTGCGATGCGAGGCGACCATGACCACACCGGCGGGTCTGGCCGGCGCGTCCGAGGCCCCGGAGGCCCAGCCGCCGGGACCCTTGGCCCAGTCGGCGAGCACCGCCACGACCGCCTGCACGACATCGTCCGGAACGCGCCCGTCCGCCGCACCGTCGGACAGCAGCGGACGCAGTCGGTTGCCCCAGCCGATGTCCGAGAGCCGCCCCAGCGCCCGCCCCCCGAACGCCTGCTCACCGACCGGGATCCGGCCCTTCAGGTCGACCCCGACCGCGGCGAGCCCCGTGGGCCACATCTTCCGGGGCTCGACCTCCACGCCCGGCCGGCCCAGCTCGCCCTTCGCGGCGTCGAGCGCGGCATCGGACACCTTGGGATCGAAACGGTTCCCCGCGCAGTTGTCACAGCGGCCGCACGGAGCGGCCTCCTCGTCGTCCAGCTGGCGCCGCAGGAACTCCATCCGGCAGCCCGTCGCCGCCGCGTAGTCGCGCATCGCCTGCTGCTCGGCGGCCCGCTGCCGCGCCACCCACGCGTACCGCTCCGTGTCGTACGCCCAGGGCCGGCCCGTGCTCTCCCAGCCACCCTTCACGCGTCGCACCGCGCCGTCCACGTCCAGGACCTTGAGCATCGTCTCCAGCCGAGTCCTGCGCAGCTCCACCATGGGCTCCAGGGCGGGCAGGGACAACGGACGACCGGCCTGCGCGAGCACATCGATGGTGCGACGCACCTGCTCCTCCGGCGGGAACGCGACCGACGCGAAGTAGCGCCAGATCGCCTCGTCCTCCTGTCCGGGAAGGAGCAGCACCTCCGCGTGCTCGACCCCGCGTCCGGCCCGGCCGACCTGCTGGTAGTACGCGATCGGAGAGGACGGCGATCCGAGATGCACCACGAAGCCCAGGTCCGGCTTGTCGAAGCCCATGCCGAGGGCGGAGGTCGCCACGAGGGCCTTGACCCGGTTGGCCTGCAGGTCGTCCTCGGCCTGCTGCCGATCGGCGTTCTCGGTCCGGCCCGTGTACGAGGACACGGTGTGCCCGCACTGGCGGAGATAGGCCGTGACCTCGTCCGCCGCGGCGACCGTGAGCGTGTAGATGATGCCGGAACCGGGCAGCTCGCCGAGGTGGTCGGCCAGCCAGGCCAGCCGGTGGGCGGCGTCCGGCAGCCTCACCACGCCCAGGCTCAGGCTCTCCCGGTCCAGCGGCCCCCGCAGCACGAGCGCGTCCGTGCCCGCGCCCGTACCGAGCTGCTCGGCCACGTCCGCCGTCACCCGGGCGTTCGCCGTCGCGGTCGTGGCCAGTACCGGGACACCGGACGGCAGATCGGCCAGCATCGTGCGCAACCTGCGGTAGTCGGGCCGGAAGTCGTGCCCCCAGTCCGAGATGCAGTGCGCCTCGTCGACCACCAGCAGACCGGTCGCGGCGGCGAGGCGCGGAAGGACCTGGTCACGGAAGTCGGGATTGTTGAGGCGCTCCGGACTCACCAGCAGCACGTCCACCTCGCCGGCGGCCACCTCCTCCTGGACCGTGTCCCACTCCTCCGTGTTCGACGAGTTGATCGTGCGGGCACGGATGCCCGCTCGGGCCGCCGCCTCCACCTGGTTGCGCATGAGGGCGAGCAGCGGCGAGACGATCACGGTCGGGCCGCTGCCGCGCTCGCGGAGCAGCGAGGTCGCGACGAAGTAGACCGCCGACTTGCCCCAGCCGGTCCGCTGCACCACGAGGGCCCGGCGCCGGTCGGCGACCAGGGCCTCGATGGCCCGCCACTGGTCCTCGCGCAGTCTCGCCCTGCCCGTCGGGTCGGAGACGAGACGGGCGAGCACGGCGTCGGCGGCGGTCCGGAGCGCGGCGCGGTCTTCGAGCGGATCTGCGTGGGTCATGCCTCCATGCAACCCGATGCCTCGGACATCGCGCGAACGAGGCACCGAACCTGTGGACAACTCGAGGTCCGGCGGATGCCTCGTTCCGGGAGTTATCCACAGGGGTTTCGGAATTCGGGAGATCACGAGACCGTCCTGACCATGAACGCGAATCACCACGAAACCAGCGGACCGTCCCGTTCCCAGCAGATCACCCTGCGCGGCCCGGCGGAACTCGCCGACGCCCTCCCGTTCGTGCTGGGCTTCCACCCCACCGACTCCGTCGTCCTGGTCGCCCTCCACGGCGAGCGCGGTCGCTTCGGCGGCCGGGTCAGGCTCGGCATCCCCGGCTCGCCGGGCGAATGGGAGTCCACCGCCGACCACCTCGCCGAGTGCCTCGTCGAGGGCGACGCCCGGAGCGGCGCCCGACCTGACGGCATCGTCGTGTTCCTCTGCCAGGACCCCGCACCGGGCGAGTCGGGCCGCAGGGTCATGGAGCGCCTCCGCCCCTTCGCCCAGCGCCTCCGCACCGCCTGCGGCGCCCTCGACATCCCCGTCTACGAGGCCCTCTGCATCTCCGACGGCCTGTACTTCTCGTACTGCTGCCCCGACGCCCGCTGCTGTCCGCCCGACGGCACGCCCCTCGCGCTCAGTGGTACGTCGGTGATGGCGGCGGCCGCGACCTACGCCGGAGTCCAGGTGCGCGGCACCCTCCGGGACATGGAGAACCGGTTCAAGCCGTCGGCCGGCCCCGGCGAGGAGCCCCAGCGCGCGGCTCTCGACGCGACCGCGGCCGCGATCGTCCCCCGGATCCTGGAAGCGGAAGGCGAGGGACGGGAGGAGATCCGCGAGACGACCATCCGTCTCGCCCGCGAGATCCTCCGCAGGTTCACCAACCCGAAGAGCGGGACGGGAGCGAAGGGGGAGCCGGGCCCGACCGGACCGGTGGCCGCCGGCAGCACGGCGGAGCGGGACAGGGCCGACGACGCCCTGATCGGCACCGACGAGGCGGCCGCGCTGATCCTCGGCCTCCAGGACCGCGTCACCCGGGACCGCGCCGCCGAATGGATGGAGGGCTGGGAAGGAACCGCCGCACTGCGTCTCTGGCGGGTACTCGCCAGGCGCTGTGTCACCCCGTACCAGGAGCACGCCGCCGCCCCGCTCACCCTCGCCGGCTGGGTCGCCTGGTCCACCGGCGACGAACCCACCGCCCGGGTCGCTCTCGGGCTGGCCCTCGACGCCGACTCCGAGTACATGTTCGCCCGGCTGCTCCACCAGGCGTGCAACGAAGGACTCGACCCCGAGTCCCTCCGCTCCTGCCTGCGCACCGAAAGGGACTCCCGGACCGCCCCTGAAGAGGCTGGGCCGTCGGCCGCCCGACGGCCCAGGATGCGCACCGACCGCCCGCAGGGCACCCGGCAGGCCCTCGGGAAGCCCGGCCTGCGGACCGGCGGGGAGCGCCCGCCCGCGGCCGGAGTACGGCCCGGCGGACCCGCCGCGGGGCGCCCGGGAGGCGGGGCCCCGAGGCCCGGCGGGCCTCGCGGCAGCAGGACCGGACGGTGCCGACCGTGACCAGGCCGCCCGCGCACGCGTTCAGCTCTCTGGCGGAGTCGTCCGGACGCTCCCGCCGCCATCCCGCCGGCCGCCCGGTTCGCACAGAGAGCACCCCGTACCCGCCATGGCCCTCAGCCCCGTCCCGGCCCCCGGCCGCCCCACCGGCCATCTCCTCGGCTCTCCGCCGGGACGTCCTTCGGGCGCCGCCGGGCCGCCGCGCCCCGCACCCCCGGCGGGACTTCCCTCGGTGCACGGCGCGCTCCTCTGCGTGGCCCTGCCCGCCCTCGCCGTCTGCGCCGAGCACGGCCAGCTCACCGGTGAGGGGCCCGAGGGCGTGTACGCGGGAGGCAGGAGGCTCCTGTCCAGATGCCTCCTGCGGGTGGCCGGGCGCGAGCCCGTCGCCCTCCAAGGGCGTATGGCGACGGCGGACCGGGCGGTCTTCCTCGGTGTCCTCCGCATCCCCGGAGACCCGGGTCCGGACCCCGGGATCACCGTCGAGCGCACCCGGAGCGCCGACGGAACGGAGCGGATCACCCTGCGCAGCGCCACCGTCCGCCCCTTCAGGGTCCCGGTGGAAATCACTCTGGGGACGGATCTCGCGGACCTGGGGGCGGTGGCGTCCGGCCGACCGGGACCCGAACTCCCCGCGACCGTCCACGGAACCGGTCTGCGCTGGTCCGGAGCCGACGGGCGATCCGTCGCCGTCACCGCGGACCCGCCGCCCATGGACGCCCTGGCGGCGGCCGGAGTCCTGCGCTGGGAGGCGGAGCTGGCTCCCGGAGCCACGTTCACGATCCGGCTGCGGATACGAGGCGACTCGCCCGGCCGACCCGCCACGGCCGGAGCCGGCCCCGGGCGGCCGGGCGGCCACCTCCTGGCGGAGGCCCGGGCGGAGGGCGACGACCCCCGCCCGGGGGAGCTGCTGTGGGCGTCCGTCGAAGACCTGCGGGCCCTGCTCCAGCGCGACCCCGCGCACCCCGCGGACGTCCATCTCGCGGCGGGAGTCCCGTGGCGCTGCGGACCGGTCACGGCCGAGGCGCTCTGGGCGGCGCGGATGGCCCTTCCCCTGGGCACTCGGCTGGCCGCCACCACCCTCCGCGCCCTCGCCCGCACCCAACTCTCCGGTGACGGACCCGAGTCCGGGCGCATTCCCGGCCCGCTCAGGGACGCGGGCCCGCTCCTCCCGCCCCGCTGCACCGGGATCGAGTCCACCCTCGCCTTTCCCGTCGTGCTCGCCGAGGCCCGCCGGTGGGGGCTGCCGCCCGCGGACCTGGAGGAGCTCCTGCCCGTGGCGGAACGCTGCCTCGGCTGGTTGCGCCGTACGGCCGGAGGGAGCGGGCTCGTGCCGGACCCGGGGCCCACCGGACCCTGGCGGGCCGAGACTCAGGCGCACGCGCACCGCGCGGCCCTCCTCGGCGCGGACCTGCTCGACGCCTGCGGCAGACCCGGCGGAGACGCGCTGCGGGACATGGCGGGGAGGCTGCGCGAGCGGTTCCGCCGCGAGTTCTGGCTCGACGATCCGGCCGGAGGCCGCCCCGCCGTCGCCCGCTCGTCCGACGGGCGGACCTGGTCCCGGCTGGGCGGCTGGACCGCGCACCTCCTGGACACCGGGCTGCTCGGCGGAGGCCGGCACGCGCAAGGCCTGCTGGACGGGGCGGAGACCGATCAGGTGGCGAGACTGCTGGGCACGCCGGCTCTCGACTCCGGCTGGGGGCTGCGCGGTCTCGGGACCAAGGAGCCGGGATACAACCCCTTCGGCCACCGTGCCGGTGCGGTGCGGGTGCACGAGACTGCGGTCGCCGTGGCCGGGCTCGCCGCCGGCGGCCACGAGAAGGAGGCCGCAGCCCTGCTGTCCGGGCTGCTCGACGCGGCGCAGGCCTTCGGCCACCGCCTGCCCGAGATGTACGCGGGGGAGCAGCGGACGGCGGGCGGACGTCCGGCGCCGCACCCGGCTGCGTGCAGGCCGGCGGCCGTCGCGGCCGCCGGAGCGGTGCACGCTCTGCTCGCCCTCGCCGGAATCCGGCCCGACGCGCCGGGGCGGTCCGTGTCGACCCACCCGCTGCGGTCGGCACCGCTGGGAGCGATCAGGTTCTCGGGCCTCGTCGTCGCGGGTGAACCGTTCGCCGTGCGGGTCGGCAGGCTCGGTCTCGGTATGGTCGAGGAGGCCGCAGCGGGCCTTCAACTGGGGGTGTGACGGGATGCCGGGCGCAGACACGAGGGAAGCTTCGCGGCGGGGTGAGGAAGTGGTTGCCGATGCTTCCGGGGGGCGTGTTTATCGTCAGGAAGACGACTATGATCGCGGCATGCCTGCCTACGACCCGTCGGCCTTTCCGCCCTTCGCTGTCACCGTCGATCTGGTCGTGCTCACCGTGCGGCGCCATGCGCTCTGCACTCTGGTCGTCCGCCGGGGGGAAGCGCCGTACCAGGGGCGCTGGGCGCTGCCCGGGGGCTTTGTGCGCGCGGAGGAGGACCTCGGTGCGGCGGCGGCGCGCGAGCTGGTCGAGGAGACGGGCCTGTGCGCCCACGACCCGGCCGCTCCGAGCCCCGTACCGAGCAACGGCGCGCACCTCGAACAGCTCGCGACGTACGGGGCGCCCGACCGTGACCCGCGCATGCGGGTGGTGAGCGTCGCGCATCTCGCCCTCGCACCGGATCTTCCGGCGCCGAGGGCGGGCGGGGACGCGAACAGCGCCCGCTGGGCGCCCGTGGAGGAACTGCTCGGCGCCGACGCGCTCGCCGGGACGGCCGGCGGCGGAGGCATCCACACCGGAGTCGGGGCCGGAACCTCAGCCGGGGCCGGGGACGGTGGTGAAGGGCCGGACGCGCTGGCCTTCGACCACTCACGGATCCTCGCGGACGGGGTCGAGCGGGCACGCTCCAAGATCGAGTACTCCTCGCTCGCCACCGCCTTCTGCCCGCCGGAGTTCACGGTCGGGGAACTGCGACGCGTGTACGAGGCCGTGTGGGGTGTGGCCCTGGACCCGCGAAACTTCCACCGGAAGGTGACCGGCACGCCCGGCTTCCTCGTTCCGGCGGGTGGCACCACGACCCGTCAGGGCGGGCGCCCCGCCCAGCTCTTCAGGGCAGGTGGGGCCACCCTTCTCAACCCGCCGATGCTGCGCCCCGAGGTCTGACGGGCGACCGCATCCGGCGCCCCAGGCACCAACCCTGCACCGAAAGTCCGAAATGTAGCGTTATCTTGCTGCGGTAGCGCCGCCCTGCCGCGGAGCGGTGTCACCTACCGCGAGAGAAGCGATGCTCCAGGCAATCGGACTGACCAGCACTCCCCGCCGCGATCGCCCGCCCGCCGTGGACGATCTGACCTTCGAGGCCCGGCCGGGCGCCGTGACGGCACTCCTCGGCTCCGCGGGCGCCGGCAAGACCACCGCCCTCCGGCTCATGCTCGAACTCGAGCCCGGCCGTGGGATCACGTACTTCCGGGGGCGGCCACTGCACCGCATCGCACACCCCTCGCGCGAGGTAGGCGTGCTCCTCGGCGACATCCCCGGGCACCCCTCCCGCACGCTCCGGGGGCAGCTCCGGATGCTCTGCGCCGCCACGGGAGTTCCCGCCTCCCGGGCCGAGGAGCTGGTGCGGACCGTCGGCCTCACCGGGCTGGAACGCCGGCGGATCGGCACCCTCCCGATCGGCGCGGACCGTCGACTCGGCTTCGCCTCCGCCCTGTTGGGGGACCCCCACACCCTGCTGCTCGACGAGCCGGGCGCCGGCCTCTCCGTACCCGAGAGCGCGTGGCTGTACGAGCTGCTGCGCACCCACGCGTCCGAAGGGGGGACCGTGCTCTACAGCACGGCGGACCCCAAGGACGCGGCCCGCAACGCCGACCGGGTCGTCACGATCGACGGCGGCCGGCTCCTCGCCGACCAGGACGTCACCGAGTTCGCCCGTACCCGGCTGCGACCCCGCGTGGCGGTCCGGACCCCCCAGGCCGCGAGGCTCGCCGCCGCCGTGACCCAGGAGGCCAGGGCGGCGCGGCGGCCCGTCGAGGTCGTCGCGGAGGAGGGCAACCGGCTCTCCGTCTACGGGACCGACTGTGCGGCCGTCGGCGACACGGCGTTCCGCCACGGGGTGCCGATCCACCGGCTCGCCGTGGAGACGGGCGACACAGGACCCCGTCGACCCGCTCCCGCCACGACCGACTCCGGAGCCCCCGCTCCCGAGTCGAGCCCTGCCGACGCCGATACCCCGGCCGCCGGGCCGCCGTCCACGGAGACGGGGGCGGCGCCTGCCGCCGTGCCCCGCAAGGTGCCGGAGGATACGTCCTCCGCCCGGCGGCGCCCGGCCCGGTCGCCCTTGCGTCCGCTGTGCTACGAGCTCCACCGGCTTCTGGGCGTCCCGTCCACGCCGCTCGTCGTCGGGGTCGTCGTGCTCGCGTCCCTGACGATCGCCCTCCTCCTCGGGCGGGGCGGTCGCGTCGCCCTGCCCGCCGTCCTGGCCGGCTGGCCGGCGATCTCCCCGCTGCCGCCCGCGGCACTCGGGGCGGGGCTGCTCGGCGCCTTCTCCTTCGGTGAGGAGTACCGCTATCCCGCGCTCACCACGGGACGCGGGACCGTGCCCCGTCGGCCCGGCCTCCTGGTGGCGAAACTCGTGGTGGCGGCGACCGTGGCCCTGGCGCTCGGGACGCTCGTCGTGCTGGCCGACCTGGAGGTCCTGCGGTTGGTCTACGGCCCCGAGTTGATCTCCGTACCGAAGAACTGGCCGACTCTCTGCGCGAGTTGGCTGGGACTGCTCGTCGGCTGCTCCTGGGCCGGGGTGCTCGGCGCGGGGGTGTTCCGTGCGGCGGCGGCCGGTGTGGCCGCGGTGCTCGCGGTGCCGGTCGCCTTCGTGCCGCTGTTGCAGAAGGTGCTGACGGGGCCGTCGGTGCGGTCGGCCGCCGGACTCCCGTCCCGGTTGCGGGAGTTCGCGGGGCCGCAGTGGTCCCCGGCCGCGGACCGTTGGCTGACGGGGGCGCTACGGGTGCTCGGGCAGCCCGCCGGTGTGGCGCTCTCGCTCACGTTGACGGGGCTGTTCTGTGCCTATGTGTTCACGGGCCTTCGCCGTAAGGCCCGTTGGTGACCGAGCGCGGACCGAAACGTTCCGCTTCAAGGTCAACTCTCTTGGAATTTGCGCAATATGTCCGATTAATCGTCAATTGTGTAGGGGGTGCCGATCACCCTTTCGTGTGCTTTTCACCAAAGACCTCAAGGGCCACGGGGGCAACGCCGACAAAGGATGCGTGAGTACCCTTGCGCACACCATGATGACCGCCGCCCGCTCCGTCGACTCCGGCCTCGGCGCCCCGGGCGATCTCGACCGCTACCCCTACGCCGAGGCGCCCGCCGCCGGTCGCGTGGGGCCGCCCTCCTGGGAGGGGGTGGACACCGACCTGGGCCGCGTCGGCCGCCGGAGCACCGGCAACCGGGGGCGCGGGCTGCACGGCCAGCTCGTCCAGCAGCTCGGCCAGATGATCGTCTCCGGGGACCTCGGGGCCGACCGCCCGCTCGTCCCCGAGGAGATCGGCCAGCGGTTCGAGGTCTCGCGCACCGTCGTGCGTGAGTCCCTGCGCGTCCTGGAGGCCAAGGGTCTCGTCAGCGCCCGTCCGAACGTCGGCACCCGGGTCAGGCCCGTCAGCGACTGGAACCTGCTCGACCCCGACATCATCGAGTGGCGCGCCTTCGGCCCGCAGCGCGACGACCAGCGCCGCGAGCTGAACGAGCTGCGGTGGACGATCGAGCCCCTCGCGGCCCGCCTCGCCGCCGGACACGGCCGTGAGGACGTCCAGCAGCGCCTCTCTGACATGGTCGAGATCATGGGCCACGCGTTCGCCCAGGGGGACGGGATCACCTTCTCCCGGGCCGACGCGGAGTTCCACTCCCTGCTCATCCAGCTCGCCGGGAACCGGATGCTGGAGCACCTCTCCGGGATCGTCGCCGCCGCGCTCCAGGTGTCCGGCGGTCCCGTCACGGGCTGCGACCGGCCGAGCGAGGCCTGTCTCTCGCACCACGCACGGATCGCGGACGCGCTCGCCGCGGGGGACGCCCACGGAGCGGAGTCGGCCATGCGCCAGCTGCTCACGGTCCACCCCGAGGTGGAGCGCGTCGTTCCCGCTCCCCGCGAACACTGACGCGCGGGCTGTGGCCGGCAGTGCGGAGGCGCGGGCATCACGCGCCGCCGGGTCCGAGCGGCACCCGGGGGACCTGAAGGATTCCCCGGGTGGCGCCAGGGTTCCGGCGGCGTGAATGTACGCTTATCTACTCCTCTGCGTCGTTCTGTCGCACATGGGGTGTGACTCGGGCCACGAAGATTGGGCGTAACACTCCTCCGAGCCGTGCGATGACCTAAGAGGTGATGGCCGAGGAAGGAATACAGCAGCCGATGGAGGCGCTGTGCAGTTCCCCGGTCCAGCCCGCGCCGTCGGCACATTCCCCGTCGACGGTCGTCGGCTCCAGCCCCATCCAGGGCGGGGCCGGAAGCCGTTTCCATCGTTCCGAGAGGTTGTTCGTGTCGGCCAGCACATCCCGTACGCTCCCGCCGGAGATCGCCGAGTCCGAGTCTGTGATGGCGCTCATCGAGCGGGGAAAGGCTGATGGGCAGATCGCCGGCGATGACGTGCGTCGGGCCTTCGAGGCTGACCAGATTCCGCCAACCCAGTGGAAGAATGTTCTGCGCAGCCTCAATCAGATCCTCGAGGAAGAGGGTGTGACGCTGATGGTCAGTGCAGCGGAGTCGCCGAAGCGCGCCCGCAAGAGCGTCGCAGCGAAGAGCCCGGCCAAGCGCACCGCCACCAAGACCGTCACCGCCAGGACGACCGTGACGAAGACCACCGTCTCGGCCGCAACGGCCGGCGCGGCCGAGGGTGACGACCCGGCCGACGAGGCCGGTTCGCCCGCCAAGAAGGCGGCCGCGAAGAAGACCGTCGCCAAGAAGACGGTGGCCAAGAAGACCGTCGCCAAGAAGACGGCGGCCAAGAAGACCGCGTCCAAGAAGGACGCCGACGAACTCGCCGAGGGCGAAGAGCTCCTTGAGGACGTCGCGCCCGGCAAGGGCGAGGAAGAGGAGACCGAGGGCGAGAGCAAGGGCTTCGTCCTGTCCGACGAGGACGAGGACGACGCTCCGGCGCAGCAGGTCGCCGTCGCAGGTGCCACCGCCGACCCGGTCAAGGACTACCTGAAGCAGATCGGCAAGGTCCCGCTGCTCAACGCCGAGCAGGAGGTCGAGCTCGCCAAGCGCATCGAGGCCGGTCTGTTCGCCGAGGACAAGCTCGCGAACTCGGACAAGCTCGCTCCGAAGCTCAAGCGCGAGCTGGAGATCATCGCCGAGGACGGCCGCCGGGCCAAGAACCACCTCCTGGAGGCCAACCTCCGTCTGGTGGTCTCCCTGGCCAAGCGCTACACCGGCCGCGGCATGCTCTTCCTGGACCTGATCCAGGAGGGCAACCTGGGTCTGATCCGTGCCGTCGAGAAGTTCGACTACACCAAGGGCTACAAGTTCTCCACGTACGCCACCTGGTGGATCCGTCAGGCGATCACCCGCGCGATGGCCGACCAGGCCCGCACCATCCGTATCCCGGTGCACATGGTCGAGGTCATCAACAAGCTCGCGCGCGTGCAGCGCCAGATGCTCCAGGACCTGGGCCGCGAGCCCACCCCGGAGGAGCTGGCCAAGGAGCTCGACATGACCCCTGAGAAGGTCATCGAGGTCCAGAAGTACGGCCGCGAGCCGATCTCCCTCCACACCCCGCTGGGTGAGGACGGCGACAGCGAGTTCGGCGACCTGATCGAGGACTCCGAGGCGGTCGTCCCGGCCGACGCGGTGAGCTTCACGCTTCTCCAGGAGCAGCTGCACTCCGTCCTCGACACGCTCTCCGAGCGTGAGGCGGGCGTCGTGTCGATGCGCTTCGGCCTCACCGACGGCCAGCCGAAGACGCTCGACGAGATCGGCAAGGTCTACGGCGTGACGCGTGAGCGGATCCGTCAGATCGAGTCGAAGACGATGTCGAAGCTGCGTCACCCGTCGCGTTCGCAGGTGCTTCGCGACTACCTCGACTGATCCGTACGCGTCACCGACGCGAGACGCGGAGAAGTACGCGGAAGGGCCCGGTTCCCCGAGGGGGAGCCGGGCCCTCCGGCTGTGCGGCGAGGGTGCACGGGGGCGGCGCGTGCTGGACTCTGGGTGAACCGACATCACCGGAGAGTCAGGAGGCTCCATGCGTGGTTCCCTCACCCGAGCATTGACGGGTGCCCTGGGCCTGATCGCAGCGGCGGCGGGGCAGCTGGCCACCGCCGCCCCCGTTGCCGCGGACAGCGTCGTGGTGGGCGGCCGCGAGGCCCGGATCGCGGACGCGCCGTGGGTCGTGGCACTGTCCAGCCGTGACCGGTTCGGTGGTACGCGCGCGGGGCAGTTCTGCGGGGGCGTGGTCGTCGCGCCGACCAAGGTGCTCACGGCGGCCCACTGCCTGGGCCGTGAGGTGCTCGGCGGCGAGCCCTGGGAGGTGCGTGACTTCGTCGTCATCGCGGGCCGCGCGGCGCTGCGGGGGCAGGGCGGGCAGGAGGTGCGGATCTCGGACACCTGGGTGAACCCCGACTACGACCCGACGAGCAACTCAGGGGATCTCGCGGTGCTGACCCTGGTGAGCGCGCTGCCGCAGTCGTACGTGATCGGCGTCGCCCGTGCGGAGGACGCGGCGGAGGCGCCGGGGACCGAGGCGGACGTCTACGGCTGGGGCGACACGACAGGCAACGGAGCCTATGCCTCCGGGCTCCGGACGGCACGTGTGCAGGTGCTGCCCGACAGCGCGTGCCGGCGGGCGTACCCGGGTGGCTTCGGCGTCGGGTACCGGAACGACACGATGCTCTGCGCGGGAGACCCGCAGGGCGGCAAGGACGCGTGCCAGGGCGACAGCGGAGGTCCGCTGGTGGCCAAGGGGCTCCTCATCGGCCTGGTGTCCTGGGGCAGCGGCTGTGGGCAGGCGGAGAATCCGGGCGTCTACACGCGCGTATCGGCGGTGCTGCCGGCCCGTTACTGACGGGCCGGATGCCCGGTCCTCGCGGAGGGTACGAGAACGGGCGGCCACCCCCCTGGGAATGCGGGGGTGGCCGCCCGCCGTCCGGTCTCAGTGGCCGGATCTGGGCTCGTCGTGGATGCGAGGCGTCAGTGCTCGTCGCCCACCGTGCGCGCGGGCACGTCCGTCAGCCGGTCCGTCTCATCCTGTATCTCAACGGCGATCTTCTTGAGTTCCGGCTCGAACTTACGTCCGTGGTGGGCGCAGAAGAGCAAGTCACCTCCGCTGGTCAGGACGACACGCAGGTATGCCTGGGCGCCGCAGCGGTCGCAACGGTCAGCGGCCGTCAGGGGGCTCGCGGGGGTCAGAACAGTAGTCACGTCGCCTCTTCTCTAGCTCGACGAGCTGTCGTACCAGGGTCAACATCCAACCAGGCCGAAAACGTTCCCGCTCGCGGCTTTTCCTTGAAACTTCTTCCCAGGTGGCTGTTTGCTGCCGGTTGGCGGCGAATGAGCCGTATTGCGTCGCTCTACGGATTTCGCGTTGCTTGTGTCGGTCAGTCCTCCCGGCGCGGTTGCCGGTTGTTGATGAGGACGTGCCCGGAGCCTAAATGGTTCATGCCTGGAAGGGAACGTGATGTTCGCGTCACCCCATCGAGGGATCGAACATCCATACGACCCTGGACTAGCATGAGGAAACGGGGAGGGTGGCGTGACAACGGCTCTACCAGGCATCGGTACCCTCTGACCCGTGACCGACGCCGGGCCTTACCCCATCGGGCCCGATTTCAAATTCAGCGAGGAGCGAACCGCGTGACCGCCGAAACGTCCGTGCCGTCCAGTGCGCTGCTGACCGCAGACCGTGACGGTTCCAACTACACCGCGCGGCACCTGCTCGTACTCGAAGGGCTCGAAGCGGTCCGCAAGCGCCCCGGTATGTACATCGGGTCCACCGACAGCCGCGGCCTGATGCACTGCATCTGGGAGATCATCGACAACTCGGTCGACGAGGCCCTGGGTGGCTACTGCGACCACATCGAGGTCATCCTCCACGACGACGGCTCCGTCGAGGTCCGGGACAACGGCCGCGGCATCCCCGTCGACATCGAGCCGAAGACCGGACTCTCCGGCGTCGAGGTCGTCATGACCAAGCTGCACGCCGGTGGCAAGTTCGGCGGCGGTTCGTACGCGGCGTCCGGCGGTCTGCACGGCGTCGGCGCCTCGGTGGTCAACGCCCTGTCGGCCCGCCTCGACGTCGAGGTCGACCGGAACAGCGCCACGCACACGATCAGCTTCCGCAGGGGCGTCCCCGGCATCTTCACGGAGCAGGGCCCCGACAGCCCCTTCGATCCGGGCAACGGCCTCCTCAAGGGCAAGCGCGTCCCCAAGACCCGCACCGGCACGCGCATCCGTTACTGGGCGGACCGGCAGATCTTCCTCAAGGACGCCAAGCTGTCGCTGGAGACGCTGCACCAGCGTGCCCGGCAGACCGCCTTCCTCGTTCCCGGCCTCACCATCGTCGTCCGCGACGAGCGGGACCTCGCGGGGATCGGCAAGAGCGAGGAGACCTTCCGCTTCGACGGCGGCATCAGCGAGTTCTGCGAGTACCTCGCGCAGGACAAGGCCGTCTGCGACATCCAGCGGCTCACCGGACAGGGCACCTTCAAGGAGACCGTCCCGGTCCTCGACGAGCGCGGTCACATGACCCCGACCGAGGTCACCCGTGAGCTCGCCGTCGACGTCGCCCTGCGTTGGGGCACCGGCTACGACGCGACGGTCAAGTCCTTCGTCAACATCATCGCCACCCCCAAGGGCGGCACCCACGTCTCCGGCTTCGAGCAGGCCATCACCAAGACGGTGAACGAGGTGCTGCGCTCGGCGAAGATGCTGCGCGTCGCCGAGGACGACATCGTCAAGGACGACGCCCTGGAGGGGCTCACGGCCGTCGTGACCGTCCGGCTCGCCGAGCCCCAGTTCGAGGGCCAGACCAAGGAGGTCCTCGGCACGTCCGCCGCCCGGCGGATCGTGGCGAACGTGGTCGCCAAGGAGCTCAAGGCCTTCCTCACCTCGACCAAGCGGGACGCCAAGGCGCAGGCCCGCGCCGTGCTGGACAAGGCCGTCGCCGCCGCCCGCACCCGGATCGCGGCGCGCCAGCACAAGGACGCGCAGCGCCGCAAGACCGCGCTCGAGTCCTCCTCGCTGCCCGCCAAGCTGGCCGACTGCCGCAGCGACGACGTGGAGCGCAGCGAGCTCTTCATCGTCGAGGGTGACTCCGCTCTCGGTACGGCCAAGCTGGCCCGGAACAGCGAGTTCCAGGCCCTGCTGCCGATCCGCGGCAAGATCCTCAACGTTCAGAAGTCGTCCGTCTCGGACATGCTGAAGAACGCCGAGTGCGGAGCGATCATCCAGGTCATAGGAGCCGGCTCGGGCCGCACCTTCGACATCGACGCGGCCCGCTACGGGAAGATCGTCCTCCTGGTCGACGCCGACGTCGACGGCGCGCACATCCGCTGTCTGCTGCTGACGCTCTTCCAGCGCTACATGCGGCCCATGGTCGAGGCCGGCCGGGTCTTCGCCGCCGTGCCCCCGCTGCACCGGATCGAGCTCGTCCAGCCCAAGAAGGGCCAGGACAAGTACGTCTACACGTACTCGGACAACGAGCTGCGCCAGACCCTGCTGGAGTTCCAGCGCAAGGGCGTCCGCTACAAGGACTCCATCCAGCGGTACAAGGGTCTGGGCGAGATGGACGCCGACCAGCTGGCGGAGACGACGATGGACCCGCGCCACCGCACCCTGCGCCGGATCAACATCGGCGACCTCGACGCGGCGGAGCAGGTCTTCGACCTCCTCATGGGCAATGACGTGGCGCCCCGCAAGGAGTTCATCACCGGCTCGGCGGCGACCCTCGACCGCTCGCGCATCGACGCCTGAGGATCTCCACCCGTGGGTGGAGCCGGACGCTCCACCCACGGGTCGATCACAGCTTCGCCGACTCTCCGTAGCATGGAAGTGACGGAGGGGGACGGACATGGGGGAAGCGCGCGGCCTGGCGCGAGTGGGGAGCAGGGTGGCTTCGGGGGTCTCCTGGGGCGCCTGGCCCTCACGGGAGGCGCTCACCCGCCTGGGGGTGCCCCGGGGACGCGTCGTCCTCGACCACTGCATGATCGCCGGCCTGAGCGTTCTGGTGCTGACCGGCTGTTACACCTCGGGGGCGTTCCACGGCTGGTACGCGCCCGTGCCACCCATCGGGTTCGGACTCTGTGTGGTGGCGGCCCTGCGCTATCACCACACGACTCTGGATCACCGGGTGGCGGCGTCGCTGGGACTCCTCTCGGTGATAGCCCTCTGCGGCCTGGGGGCCTACGCGGCCGGTGCGCCGACGTCCGCCACCGTGCTGTGGATAGTCGTCTCGGTCATGGCCATGGAGCGACTGCCGCTCCCGATGGGCCTGGCCACCGTGGCGGTGCTCGTCGCCGGCTTCGTGGAGGCCGACGAGACCGGGGTGCTCGGAGCGGGCATCACCACCGCGGCCGTGCTCCTCGCGGGATACTCGCTGCGGCTGGACGCCCAGGCGCGGGGTGCGGGCTTCCAACTGCTCGCCCAGGAGCGGCTGGCCCGGGAGGCGGAGGCCGCGTCGGCGGCGCTCGCCGAGCGGGCCAGGATCGCCCGCGAGATACATGACGTGCTCGCCCACAGCCTTTCCGCGCAGATGGTGCACCTGGAGGTGGCACGGCTCCAGATCGAGTCGGGGGCGGAGCGGGCCGAGATCCTCAAGCTCGTGACCTCGGCCCGAGCGATGGCGCGGGAGGGCCTGGCCGAGACGCGGCACGCACTGTCGGCCCTGCGCGGCGACATGGTGCCCGTCGAGGACTACCTGCGGGAGCTGGCGCGGGAGGGCAGAGCCCAGGTCGATGTCACCGGCCGGCGCCGCGACCTGCCCGCCGAGGCCTCCCAGGCGGTACGACGAGTGGCGCAGGAGGCCCTCACCAATGTCCTCAAGCACGCCCCGGGAGCCCGGACGCGGATCCGACTCGCCTACGAGACCGACCAGGTCTCCCTGGAGATACGCGACTCCGGGCCACCGGCCGCGGCCGAGGGCGGCCGGGACGGGCTCGGCTCGACGGGCTCGGGGTACGGCCTGCGTGGGATGAGGGAGCGCGCCGAACTGCTCGGGGGCAGCCTCGACGCGGGGCCCGAGGGCCCGGGGTTCGCGGTGCGACTGCGGGTGCCGGCATGAGCGCCCCGGGAGCGGAGGAGCCCGTGGCCCGGGAGGGGGCGCGTGGGGCTGTTGTGCGGGTGGTGGTGGCTGACGACCAGGCCGTTGTGCGCGAGGGGATCGTGATGCTGCTGGGACTGCTTCCCGGAGTCGAGGTCGTGGGGGCGGCCCGGGACGGGGAGGAGGCGGTCGCGCTGACCGCGGAACTCGGGCCCGACGTGGTGCTGATGGACCTGCGGATGCCTCGCTGCGACGGGGTCGAGGCCACGCGCCGGATCCGGGAGCAGCACCCCGGGACGGAGGTCGTCGTGCTCACGACGTATGCCGATGACGACTCGTTGTTCCCCGCGCTGCGGGCCGGGGCGCGAGGGTACCTCACCAAGGACGCGGGCGGGGAGGAGATCGTGCGGGCCCTGAGGGACGTGACCGACGGGCGGGCGGGGCTCTCGCCCGGTGTGCAGCGGCGGCTGCTGGAGCAGTTGTTGGAGCGGGGGACGGGGCCCGCGGGGGAGCCAATGGGAGGTGCTCCCGTGCCCGGTCGTGGGCGGCCGGAGTCGGGGCAGGGGGTACCGGGGGCCTCAGGGGCGCCGAGGGACGGTGGGGAAGGGGCGGCGGTGCCTGAGGGTGTCGGCGGGCTTTCCGGTGCCCAGGCCGACGGGCTGACGGAGCGGGAGACGGAGGTGATCGTGTTGGTCGCGGACGGGCTCTCCAATCAGGAGATCGCGAGCCGGCTGCGGATCTCCACGGCCACGGTGAAGACCCATATCAACAACCTCTTCGCGAAGACGGGGGTACGCGACCGGGCACAGGCGGTGCGGTACGCATATCAGCACGGTCTGGTCAGGGCACCTGGGAGAAGAGTCACCTGATGGGGTGAACAGAGGGAGGAGAAGAGTCCGGGATCTTCCCGCTCTGTCCATCCTTGGGCACGCGGCCGAAACGGTTCGCTGACAAGGAGAGTTGGTCGGTGGAGCAGGTGGACAAGCAGGAGGGGCTCGACGCATCGGCGATGCGGGTCGACGACCCCTGGTACGGCGCGACGGCCTCCGGCTGGGAGGACGGACAGGACGCCGGAATGCCCGGCGAGAGCGGTCCGCATGTTCCGGGACGTCCGGACGCGGTGCCGCGACAGCGGGTCCACAGCGCGGCGGAGATCTATCTGGAAGTGCAGCGGAGCCCGGCGTTCCAGGAAGTGCGGGGCCGGTACCGCAGGTTCGTCTTCCCGGCCACCCTCGCGTTCCTGCTCTGGTACCTCGCCTATGTGGTCGCGGCGACCGCGGCGCCGGGCTTCATGGCCCGGCCCGTCGCCGGGGCGGTGAACGTCGCGATGATCGCCGGACTGGGGCAGTTCCTCAGCACCTTCCTGCTGACCTGGGCGTATGCGCGGCACGCGCGGCTGCGCAGAGATCGGGCGGCGCTGGAACTGCGCTGGGACACCCAGGAGATGACCCGAGGGGTGGTGCAGCCGTGACCCGGGACCACCAGACGCTGGCGCTCGTCCTGTTCAGCGTCTTCGTCGCCGTCACACTGGGGATCACCACCTGGGTGAGCCGCAACCGGCACGGGTCGGCGGAGGAGTTCTACGCGGGGGGCAGGCTGTTCTCGCCCCTGGAGAACGGCTTCGCCATCGCCGGCGACTACATGTCCGCGGCCTCGTTCCTCGGGATCTCGGGGCTGATCGCGCTCTACGGCTACGACGGCATGCTGTACTCCGTCGGATTCCTGGTCGCGTGGCTCGTCGTTCTGCTGCTGGTGGCCGAACTGGTCCGGAACTGCGGGCGTTTCACCCTGGCGGACGTCGTGGCCGCGCGGATGGCCGAGCGGCCGGTGCGGATCGCCGCGGGGACGTCCTCGGTGGCCGTCTCCGTGCTGTACCTGGTGGCCCAGATGGTGGGTGCCGGAAGCCTGGTCGCGCTGCTGCTCGGCGGGTCCAGCGAAGCGGCCCGCTCCTGGACGGTGGTCGGAGTGGGCGCGCTGATGGTGATCTACGTGTCGCTCGGCGGCATGCGGGCCACCACCTGGATCCAGATCGTCAAGGCGGTCCTGCTCATGGCGGGCACGATCGCGCTGACCGTCCTCGTCCTGCTCCGGTTCCACGGCGATGTGAACAACCTGCTGTCCACCGCGGCCGAGCGCAGCGGCCACGGCATGGGGTTCCTCGCACCGGGGCTCCGGTACGGCGGGGACTGGACGGCGCGGCTCGACTTCATCAGCCTCGGACTCGCCCTGGTCCTGGGGACGGCCGGGCTGCCGCATATCCTGTCGCGCTTCTACACCGTGCCGACTGCGCGGGCCGCCCGTCGGTCCGTCGTCTGGTCCATCGGGCTCATCGGAAGCTTCTACCTGATGACCATCGTGCTCGGCTTCGGCGCGGCGGCGCTGATCGGCCCCGACGAGGTCCGCGCGTCCAACGCGTCCGGGAACACGGCCGTTCCGCTGCTGGCCCTCGATCTCGGCGGCGGCGCGGGTTCCACCGGTGGCACGGTGCTCTTCGCGGTCGTGGCGGCCGTGGCGTTCGCCACGATCCTCGCCGTGGTCGCGGGGATCACGCTCGCCTCCTCGGCCTCCGTCGCCCACGATCTCTACACCTCGCTGCGCCGCCGGCATGCCAAGCAGTACAGCGAGGTGACCGTGGCGCGGGTCGCGGCGGCGGGGATCGGCGCCGCCGCCATCGGACTCGGGCTGCTCGCCCGCGACCTCAATGTGGCGTTCCTCGTCGGTCTGGCCTTCGCCGTCGCGGCCTCCGCCAATCTGCCGGTGCTGCTGTACTCGCTGTTCTGGCGGAAGTTCACGACCCCGGGGGCGGTCTGGTCGGTGTACGGCGGTCTGATCCCCGCGGTGCTGCTGGTCCTGGTGTCGCCGGTGGTCTCCGGCAGTCCCGAGGCACTGTTCCCGGGCGTCGACTTCCACGTCTTCCCGTTGCAGAACCCCGGGGTGGTGTCCATCCCGCTCGGGTTCCTCGCGGGCTGGATCGGGACGGTCATGTCGACGGAGCCGCCGGACGAGGCACGGCACGCGGAGACCGAGGTGAGGGCGCTGACCGGGGCGGGAGCCGTCTGACGGCCCGGGCCCGGACGTCAGCCGGTGGTGGGCGGGGAGGCCGTCCAGGCGTAGCGGTGTTCGGGGCGGCCGGTTTCGCCGTAGCGGAGTGAGAGGCGTACCCGGCCGGTGCGTTCGAGAAGTTTCAGGTAGCGCTGGGCCGTCTGGCGGCTGACTCCCGCGCGTTCGGCGATCTCCTGAGCGGACAGGGGGCCCGCGGCGGCGAGCAGCACCTGCCGGACCAGTTCGGCGGTGGTGGGGGAGTGGCCCTTGGGGAGGTCGGGGGCGACGGAGCCGGCCGACAGGACGCCGAAGATCCGGTCCACCTCGGCCTGTTCCGCCTCGCCGCCGCTCTCCAGGGTGTCGCGGAGCTTCGCGTACGCCTCCAGCTTGGTGCGCAGGCCGGCGAAGTTGAACGGCTTGACCAGGTACTGGAGGGCGCCGTGGCGCATCGCGGCCTGGACGGTGGCCACGTCGCGGGCGGCGGTCACCATGATCACGTCGCACTGGTGGCCGCGGGCGCGGAGTTCCCGTACGGCGGCGAGGCCGTTCTCGTCCGGCAGGTAGTGGTCGAGGAGGATCAGGTCCACCGGCTGCGCGGCGAGGACGGCGAGCGCCTCGGCGGTCGAGTGGGCGGTGGCGGCGACCCGGAAGCCGGGCACCTTGGCGACGTAGGCGGCGTTGATCCGGGCGACCAGGACGTCGTCGTCCACCACGAGCACGTCGATCATCGTGTCTCCTCGACGGGACCGGGAGCCTCGGCGGGCCGCCCTGGAGCCGTGATCGGGTCGGCAAGGGCGGCCGTGACCGGTTCCGTGAGCGGGTCGGTGAGCGGTTCCGGTTCGGTCAGGGCGTCCGGGAGCACGACGGTGAACTCGGCGCCGCCCTCGGGACCGTCCGTCACCCCGGCGGCGCCGCCCCGACGCTCGGCGAGGCGGCGTACCAGGGGGAGTCCGAGCCCCCGCTTCCCGTGCGCCGGAAGCGCCTTTGTCGACCAGCCCTCGGTGAAGATCAGCTCGCGACGGTCCTCGGGGACACCGGGGCCACTGTCCGTGACCCGCAGCACGACCGTACGGCCCTCGGTGCGGAAGGCGACGTCGATACGGGCGCCGGGGGTGCCGGCGACGGCGTCCAGGGCGTTGTCGACGAGGTTGCCGACGACGGTGACCAGTTCGCGGGGGTCGACGAGCCGGTCCGGGAGCAGCGAGTCCGGGGTGAGCCGCAGCGAGACGCCCCGCTCGGCGGCGACGGTGGCCTTGCCGACCAGGAGCGCGGCGAGCAGCGGGTCGTGGACCTTCTCCGTCACCTGCTCGGCGGTGGCCCGGTGCACGCCGACCACCTCCGTGACGAACTCGACCGCCTCCTCGTGCATCTCCAGTTCGAGGAGGCCGAGGAGGGTGTGCATCCGGTTGGCGTGTTCGTGGTCCTGGGCGCGGAGGGCGTCGATCAGGCCCCGGGTGGAGTCCAGCTCGCGCCCCAGGCGCTCCAGCTCGGTGCGGTCGCGGAGGGTCGCGACGGCACCGCCGTCGTCCGTCGGCATGCGGTTGGCGATCAGGACCCGCTGTCCCTGGACGGTGAGCAGGTCCTCGCCGGTCACCCGGCCCGCGAGGACATCCGCGGTGCGACCGTCCCCGAGGAGCTCGTCGAGCGGCCGGCCCGCGGCCTCGGGGCCGAGGCCGAGCAGCCGCTGCGCCTCGTCGTTCATGAGCCGTACGGAGCCGTTGCGGTCCAGGGCCACGACTCCTTCGCGGATGCCGTGCAGCATCGCCTCGCGTTCGGTGAGCAGCGCGGAGATGTCGGAGAAGGCCAGGTCGTGGGTCTGCCGCTGGAGACGGCGGGAGATCAGGTACGCGGCCAGGGCGCCGGCGGCGAGCGCTCCGCCCGCGTAGGCGAGGAGACCGGGGATCGCGGCGAGGAGGCGGTCGCGGACGCTGTCGTACTCGATGCCGACGGAGACCGCGCCGACGATCCGGCCGTCGGCGTCGCGCAGGGGCATCTTGCCGCGCGCCGAGCGGCCCAGGGTGCCGCTGTCGATCTCCATCACCTCGTGGCCGGCGAGGACGTCGCTCGGGTCGGTCGAGACGATCCTGCCGATCTCGCGGGGGTCGGTGTGGGACCAGCGCACGCCTCGGGTGTCCATGACGACGACGTACTCGGCGCCCGTGGAGGTACGGATCCGCTCGGCCTCCGTCTGTACCGGGCCGCGCGCGGAGGGCGGCGTGCCGGTGAGGTCCGCGGCGAGCCGGGGCGACGCGGTGGTACCCGCGATGGCCAGCGCCCGCCGCATGGCCTGGTCGTCGAGCTGGGCGCTCAGTGGGGCCAGGAAGAGGCCGGTCGCGAGCACGGTCACGCCGGTGGCGATGGCCAGCTGCATCAGCAGGACCTGCGAGAACACCCGCCGGGGCCAGCCGAACCGCCGACGGCGCGCGCGGGGGCGCGGGGGGCTGGTCTGTGCGGGGCTCATGCGGGAAACGGTAAGCGGCCGCGCCCCGTGACCGGAAATGGCGCAGGGCGGGAGGGGCGCTGGGGCGGGTGGGCGACGGCCGGGAGAAGGGCGGCCGGCCGCCGTCTGCCGCGCGTGGGCGGTGGGGGCCGCTGTGGTTGTCGGGGCCGGTGGGTCGGGTGGGGTGTGTGGCCCGTCTGCCGCCCGGCCCGGTTCCTCGTTTCCGTGGCCGCCCGCAGGGGTGCCGTGGCCGTCGCGTCCCCAGGGGCCGCCGGGTGGGTGCCTATTCTGGGGGTTTCCCCGCGGCCGTGGGGGGTGAAGGAAGCGGAGGCACGTCCCTTGAGTACGCAGCAGATTCCCGTGGTCGTTCTGGCCGGGTTCCTCGGGGCCGGGAAGACCACGCTCCTCAACCATCTGCTGCGCAGCGCCCGGGGGACCCGTATCGGCGTCATGGTCAACGACTTCGGTGACATCGGCATCGACGCGATGACCGTCGCCGGGCAGGCCGGCTCCACCGTGTCGCTCGGCAACGGCTGCCTGTGCTGCGCCGTCGACGCGAGCGAGTTGGACGAGTACCTGGAGGTGCTCACCCGCCCCGAGTCCCGGCTCGACGTGATCGTGATCGAGGCGAGCGGACTCGCCGAGCCGGAGGAACTGGTCCGCATGGTGCTGGCCAGCGAGAACGAGCGGGTCGTGTACGGCGGGCTGGTCCAGGTCGTCGACGCGGCCGAGTTCTCCGCCACCCGGCGGCGGCACCCCGGGACCGACCGGCACCTCGCCCTCGCCGACCTCGTCGTCGTCAACAAGGCCGACCGGGTGGGCGCGGACGAGCTGCGGAGCGTACGGGAGGCGGTGGCCGGGCTCGCCGGGCGGGCCGCCGTGGTCGAGGCCTCCCACGGGCGCGTGGATCCGGAGCTGCTCTTCGACCGGGTCGTTCCGGAGGACGAGATCGAGGGGCAGATGTCGATCGAGGACATCCTGTACGGCTCCGAGGAGGACGGTCACGCCCATCCGCACGCGGCCTACGAGAGCCTCTCGGTGACGGCCTCGACCCCGCTGCACCCGCGCCGTCTGATGGGCTTCCTCGACTCGCGCCCCGAAGGCCTCTACCGGATCAAGGGCTTCGTCGACTTCGGCGCCGCCGACCCGGACAACCGCTACACCGTGCACGCGGTCGGCCGTTTCCTGCGCTTCTACCCCGAGCCCTGGCCCGCCGGCGAGGAACGCCTCACCCAGCTCGTGCTGATCGGCTCCGGCGTCGACGCGGCCGGACTGCGCAAGGAGCTCGCCTCCTGCGAGCTGGACGGCCCGCAGGACGCCCCCGACGAACACGGCATGTGGGGCGTCCTGCGGTACGTACGGCAGACGGAGGAGGAGCCGGGGCAGGAGCCGGAGGCGTCCTGACCCACCGGCCCCCTCCGGCCCCTCCCTCTCCGCTCCGGTCTAGCTCGCCGGGCCCGCCACCACGTCGACCGGCTGCGGGAGCGGTGTCCCCGAACCGTCGCGGCGCGGGTCCGCCTCCGGGAGGGACACCGGGGCGCCGCTCTTCTGGGCGGCGCGGGCCGGGGTCGTACCCGCCCAGGCCATGATCAGCACGTCCTCGCCCTTCAGGAAGCGCTGGCAGCGGACACCGCCGGTCGCGCGCCCCTTGCGCGGGTACTGGTCGAAGGGCGTCAGCTTCGCCGACGTACCCGCCGACGAGTCCAGGGTGCCCGTGGAGCCCGCGACGGTGAAGACGACGGCGTCCGCCGCCGGGTCGACCGCCGAGAACGAGAGCACCTCGGCGCCCGCCGTCAGCTTGACGCCCGCCATGCCGCCCGCCGGCCGGCCCTGGGGCCGTACCTGCGAGGCCGGGTACCGGAGCAGCTGGGCGTCGGAGGTGATGAAGACCAGGTCCTCCTCGCCGGTCCGCAGCTCGGTCGCGCCGACGATCCGGTCACCCTCCTTGAGGGTGATGACCTCCAGCTCGTCCTTGTTCGCCGGGTAGTCCGGGACCACCCGCTTCACCACGCCCTGGAGCGTGCCGAGGGCGAGCCCCGGCGACGACTCGTCGAGCGTCGTGAGACAGATCACCGTCTCGTCCGTCTCCAGGGACAGGAACTCGGAGAGCGGCGCGCCGCCCGCCAGGTTGGGGGCGCTCGCCGTGTCCGGGAGCTGCGGCAGGTCGATCACCGCGACCCGCAGCAGCCGGCCGGCCGAGGTCACCGCGCCGACGTCGCCGCGCTGGGTGGCGGCCACCGCCGACAGGATCACGTCGTGCTTGACGCGGGGCGCCTCCGGGTCGACCGCGGGCAGCTCCGCCGTCGCCGTACGGGCCAGGAGGCCGGTGGAGGAGAGCAGCACCCGGCAGGGGTCGTCCGCGACCTCCAGGGACACGGCGGCGACGGGCGCGCCCGCCGACTCCAGGAGGACCGTCCGCCGGTCCGTGGCGAACTTCTTGGCGATCCCGGCCAGTTCCGCCGAGACCAGCTTGCGCAGCTCCGCGTCGGAGTCGAGGATGCCGGTCAGCTCGTCGATCTCGCCGTTGAGCCGGTCGCGCTCGGTCTCCAGTTCCATGCGGTCGAACCTGGTGAGGCGGCGCAGCGGGGTGTCCAGGATGTACTGGGTCTGGATCTCGCTCAGCGAGAAGCGCTCGATCAGGCGCTCCTTGGCCTGCGCCGAGTTCTCGCTCTCCCGGATCAGCCGGATGACCTCGTCGATGTCGAGCAGCGCGACGAGCAGGCCCTCGACCAGGTGGAGCCGGTCGCTCTTCTTGGTGCGGCGGAACTCGGAGCGGCGCCTGACGACCTCGAAGCGGTGGTCGAGGTAGACCTCCAGGAGCTCCTTGAGGCCGAGGGTGAGGGGCTGTCCGTCGACCAGCGCCACGTTGTTGATGCCGAAGGACTCCTCCATCGGCGTCAGCTTGTAGAGCTGCTCCAGGACCGCCTCGGGCACGAAGCCGTTCTTGATCTCGATGACCAGACGCAGGCCGTGGCTGCGGTCGGTGAGGTCCTTGACGTCCGCGATGCCCTGGAGCTTCTTGGAACCGACCAGGTCCTTGATCTTGGAGATGACCTTCTCGGGGCCGACCGTGAAGGGCAGCTCGGTCACGACGATGCCCTTGCGGCGGGCCGTGACGGTCTCCACGCTCGTCGTGGCGCGGATCTTGAACGAGCCGCGGCCCGACTCGTACGCGTCCTTGATGCCGGACAGGCCGACGATCCGGCCGCCGGTCGGCAGGTCGGGGCCGGGCACGAAGCGCATCAGCGTCTCGAGGTCGGCTGCCGGGTGGCGGATCAGATGGCGGGCGGCCGCGATGACCTCGCCGAGGTTGTGCGGGGGCATGTTGGTCGCCATGCCGACCGCGATTCCGGACGCGCCGTTGACCAGCAGGTTCGGGTACGCGGCGGGGAGCGCGACCGGCTCCCGCTCCTGGCCGTCGTAGTTCGGGGCGAAGTCGACCGTGTCCTCGTCGATGGACTCGGTCATGAGCAGCGCGGCCGGGGCCATCCGCGACTCGGTGTACCGCATGGCGGCCGGCGGGTCGTCGTTCCCGAGGGAACCGAAGTTCCCGTGGCCGTCGACGAGCGGCAGGCGCATGGAGAAGGGCTGCGCCATGCGGACCATCGCGTCGTAGATCGACGCGTCGCCGTGCGGGTGGAGCTTGCCCATCACCTCGCCGACGACACGGGCGCACTTGACGAAGCCGCGGTCGGGGCGGAGCCCCATCTCGCCCATCTGGTAGACGATGCGGCGCTGGACGGGCTTCATGCCGTCCCGGGCGTCGGGCAGGGCGCGCGAGTAGATCACCGAGTACGCGTACTCGAGGAAGGAGCCCTGCATCTCGTCGACGACGTCGATGTCGAGGATTCGCTCCTCGAACGCGTCGTCCGGCGGCGGTGTCTTCGTGCTGCGGCGGGCCATCGCGGCTGCGGCTCCTTCACCAACAAGGTTGATCTGACGCGGACCATTGTGGACCGTGCCACCGACAACGCCGACCGCGACCCGGAAGAGGGACATCTGGAAGGGGCGGGAACTTCGCCAGGTGTCGGCGCGCTTGCATACAGTGGCAGGACTTTTTCACATCGCGATCGAAGGGACGTACATGCCCATGGGTCACACGGCCACGGCCGAGGCCGGCTCCGGCGGCCTGACAGCGACCGAGCACCGGTTGGCGAACGGCCTGCGCGTGGTGCTCTCGGAGGACCACCTGACCCCGGTCGCCGCGGTCTGCCTCTGGTACGACGTCGGCTCGCGCCACGAGGTCGAGGGCCGCACCGGTCTCGCCCACCTCTTCGAGCACCTGATGTTCCAGGGCTCGAAGCAGGTCCACGGGAACGGGCACTTCGAGCTGGTGCAGGGCGCCGGCGGCTCGCTCAACGGCACGACGAGCTTCGAGCGCACCAACTACTTCGAGACCATGCCCACGCACCAGCTGGAGCTCGCGCTCTGGCTGGAGGCCGACCGCATGGGCTCGCTGCTCGCCGCCCTGGACGACGAGTCCATGGAGAACCAGCGGGACGTCGTCAAGAACGAGCGCCGCCAGCGCTACGACAACGTGCCGTACGGCACGGCCTTCGAGAAGCTGACCGCCCTCGCCTACCCGGAGGGCCACCCGTACCACCACACCCCGATCGGCTCCATGGCCGACCTGGACGCGGCCACCCTGGAGGACGCGCGGAACTTCTTCCGCACGTACTACGCCCCGAACAACGCGGTGCTGTCCGTGGTCGGCGACATCGACCCGGAGCAGACCCTCGCCTGGGTCGAGAAGTACTTCGGCTCCATCCCCGGCCACGACGGCAAGCCCGCACCGCGCTCCGGCGACCTCCCCGAGGTCATCGGCGAGCAGTTGCGCGAGGTCGTCGAGGAGGAGGTCCCGGCCCGCGCGCTGATGGCCGCCTACCGGCTGCCGCACGACGGCACGCGCGAGTGCGACGCCGCCGACCTGGCCCTGACGGTGCTCGGCGGCGGGGAGTCCTCCCGCCTGCACAACCGGCTGGTCCGCCGGGACCGCACGGCCGTCGCCGCCGGCTTCGGCCTGCTGCGGCTCGCCGGGGCGCCCTCGCTCGGCTGGCTGGACGTCAAGACCTCCGGAGGTGTCGAGGTCCCGCAGATCGAGGCGGCCGTCGACGAGGAGCTGGCCCGGTTCGCCGCCGAGGGCCCCACGCCGGAGGAGATGGAGCGCGCGCAGGCGCAGTTGGAGCGCGAGTGGCTCGACCGGCTCGGCACCGTCGCGGGCCGCGCCGACGAACTGTGCCGCTTCGCCGTGCTGTTCGGCGACCCGCAGCTCGCCCTGACGGCCGTGGACCGCGTCCTGGACATCACCGCCGACGAGGTGCGGGCGGCCGCCGCGGCCAAGCTGCGCCCCGACAACCGCGCGGTGCTGGTCTACGAGCCCCTGGCGACCGAACAGAGCGAGAGCGACAGCGACGAGGAAGAGGGGGCGGACCGGTGACCGACACTGCCGCGTCTTTGACGAGCATGGACTTCCACCCGCAGCCGGCGCCCGGTGTCGCCCGCCCCTGGGCCTTCCCGGCCCCGGAGCGCGGCGCCCTGGACAACGGTCTGACGCTCCTCACCAGCCACCGTCCCGGCCAGCAGGTCGTGGCCGTGGAGATCTTCCTGCCGGCCCCGCTGGACGCCGAGCCCGCCGGGCTCGACGGCGTCGCCACCATCATGGCCCGGGCGCTCTCCGAGGGCACCGACCAGCACAGCGCCGAGGAGTTCGCGGCGGAGCTGGAGCGCTGCGGCGCCACGCTCGACGCGCACGCGGACCACCCGGGAGTACGGGTCTCCCTGGAGGTCCCGGTCTCCCGGCTGCAGAAGGCGCTGGGGCTGCTCTCCGAGGCCCTGATCGCCCCGGCGTTCCTGGACACCGAGGTCGAGCGGCTGGTCCGCAACCGGCTGGACGAGATCCCGCACGAGACGGCCAACCCGGCCCGCCGTGCCGCGAAGCAGCTCTCCAAGGAGCTGTTCCCGGCCGCGTCCCGGATGTCCCGGCCGCGCCAGGGCACGGAGGAGACCGTCGAGGCGATCGACGCCGCCGCCGTCCGCGCCTTCTACGAGGCGCACGTCCGGCCCGCGACGGCCACCGCCGTGGTCGTCGGCGACCTGACCGGCGTCGACCTGGACAAGGTTCTCGCCGAGACCCTGGGCGCCTGGACCGGCGAGCCGGCCGAGCCGCTCCCGATGCCGCCGATCACCGCGGACGACACCGGACGGGTCGTCATCGTGGACCGTCCCGGCGCCGTCCAGACGCAGTTGCTGATCGGCCGCATCGGCGCCGACCGGCACGCCCGTGTCTGGCCGGCCCAGGTCCTGGGCACGTACTGCCTCGGTGGCACCCTCACCTCGCGGCTGGACCGGGTCCTGCGCGAGGAGAAGGGCTACACCTACGGCGTGCGCGCCTTCGGGCAGGTGCTCCGTTCCGACGCCGAGGGGAACGGTGCCGCGATGCTCGCCATCAGCGGTTCCATCGACACCCCCAACACGGGTCCGGCTCTTGACGACCTGTGGAAGGTGCTGCGCACCCTGGCCGCCGAGGGGCTCACGGACGCGGAGCGCGAGACGGCCGTGCAGAACCTGGTGGGCGTCGCGCCGCTCAAGTACGAGACGGCCGCCTCCGTCGCCGGGACGCTCGCGGACCAGGTCGAGCAGCACCTCCCGGACGACTACCAGGCGCAGTTGTACGCGCGCCTGGCCGAGACCGGCACGGTCGAGGCGACCGCTGCCGTGGTCAACGCCTTCCCGGTGGACCGGCTCGTCACGGTGCTGGTGGGTGACGCGGCGGAGATCGCGGAGCCGGTGCGCGCGCTCGGCATCGGCGAAGTGACGGTCGTGACCGGCTGATTCCGGTCGCCGAACCGGCAACGGAGAACCCCGACGGCATGGTTCGTCGGGGTTCTCCGTTTTGTCCGTATTGATGGTCAAGTCTCATCGTATGCCCTGTGGCATGTCTTACAAAAAGCGTGTCTGGTTGGTGATCGACAGGCGATCCGCATAGCGTCGGTGCGGCTGTTCGTCAGTTGCACGTGCCGCATCCGCGGCATCGGACAGTCATCGCCGAGTCCCCGTCAGGCGCGAGCCTGGGGAGCCGGGGACCCACACGTAGTCCCTGGGGTGAATCGGGCGCCTTCGTCTCGACGGAGGGGCTCGTAGGAGACCTTCCTGCTCCGAACCCGTCAGCTAACCCGGTAGGCGAGAAGGAAGGAAAGGACCAGCCCCTCCATGGCGTTCACCCGTGCCACCGGGAAGCATCGTGCTCCGAGCCGGACGGCGCGCCGCACGGCGGGCATCGCCGGCGTCGCCACGCTCGCCACCACCGGCGTCATCGGAACCCTCGCCTCCCCGGCGCTCGCCGCCGAGGACAACCGCTCCGTCGAGGACACCGGCCTCACCCGGGTCATCACCGAGGACTCCCTCGCGGACCGGCTCAACGCCCAGGCCGACGCCCAGGACCGGGAGGCCTTCGAGGCCGCCGCCAAGGCGAAGGCCCAGGCCGAGGCGAAGCGCAAGGCCGAGGCCCGCGCCAAGGAGATCCGCGAGGCCAAGGAGCGCGCCGCCCGCGAGGCCGAGCGCCGCCGCCTGGCCTCCTTCCAGCTCCCCGTCGACGGCTCGTACGTCTCCACCGGCTACAAGACCGGCGGTTCGCTCTGGTCTTCCGGCAGCCACTCCGGCATCGACTTCCACGCCGCCTACGGCAGCAACGTCGTCTCCGTCGGCTCCGGCACCGTCGTCGAGGCCGGCTGGGGCGGCGCGTACGGCAACAACATCGTCATCCGGATGAACGACGGCACGTACACCCAGTACGGTCACCTGTCCTCCATCGGGGTCTACGTCGGCCAGAGCGTCGAGCCCGGCCAGCACATAGGCGTCTCCGGCTCGACCGGCAACTCGACCGGCCCGCACCTCCACTTCGAGGCGCGCACGAGCCCCGACTACGGCTCGGACATCAACCCGCTGGCCTACCTGCGTGCCCGCGGCGTCAACGTCTGACACCGACCTCACGCATCACAAAAGCCCCGGCTCGTGCTGAGCCGGGGCTTTTCGTCGGTCAAAAGCCCTTCATATTCCGTGCGGCCATCGGAAATACCGGCGGGCTGCAATAGAGTCGCAGATCGGGCGCGGAACAGGCGCCGATCGAATTGTCTCGCGCGACCAAGGCGGAGGTCGGACATGCGCATTCCCGCGCACTCGGTGTGCACGGCGATCCGGGACGACATCGTCTCCGGAGTCTTCGAGCGGGGGAGCCGGCTGACCGAGGACCAGCTCGCCCGGCGGTACGGGGTCTCCCGCGTCCCGGTCCGTGAGGCGCTGCGCACCCTGGAGTCCGAGGGCTTCGTCGTGACCCGCCGCCACGCGGGCGCGCAGGTCGCCGAGCCCACCGATCTTGAGGCGGCCGATCTGCTCGACATGCGGGCGCTGCTCGAACCGCTGGGGGCGGCGCGGGCGGCCCAGCGGCGCACGGAGGCCCATCTCAAGGTCCTCCGCGGCCTGGTCAGGCTGGGGCAGGAGCGGGCCGGGCGCGGCCAGGGCGAGGATCTGCGCTCGCTCGGCGGCTGGTTCCACGAGACGCTCGCGCAGGCCTCCGGGAGTCCGGCGCTGACGGCGCTGCTCACCCAGCTGCGGCACAAGATCGCCTGGATGTACGCGGTCGAGCTGCCCGAGCGGCCGGTGGAGGCCTGGGCCGAGCACGGCGCGATCGTGGACGCCGTGGCGCGGGGCGACGCCGAGCGGGCGAGGGCGCTGACGGCCCTGCACGCGGAGCGCTCGCGGGCGCTGCACCGGCTCAAGAGGCCGGACCGCGGCCGTGTGAGGGTTTCGCAACATGTCGTCAACACGGCGAGTGCCCGGAATTAACGCGCGCACCGTATACAAAGAACAGGAATTCGGCGGGGCTATTTCGGGGTGCCCGTCATTCGGCTTGCCGTCGTCCGTTCTTTCGCGCTGCCAGGAAATCGGGCGGCATGCGACAGGGCGGGAAGCCCGGCGGAACGCGAAAGGCCGTGTCCGCCGGGATTCCGGCGGACACGGCCCTTCGTCGTACGGGGCGGGTCGGGTCGACCCGGATCAGACGGTCTCGGGGAGCTCGTCCAGGCCTTCCGCGACCAGCTTCGCCAGACGGTCCAGCGCGACCTCGGCGCCGTCGGCCTCCGAAGCGAGGACGATCTCCTCGCCGCCCTGCGCGCCCAGGCCGAGCACCGCGAGCATGGAGGCGGCGTTCACGGGCGTGCCGTCGGACTTGGCGATCGTCACCGGAACGCCGGAAGCCGTGGCGGCACGGACGAAGATGGACGCGGGGCGGGCGTGCAGGCCCTCGGCCCAGCCGACGTTGACGCGGCGCTCAGCCATGGTGTTGCCCTTCAAGTCTTAAGCGGTTGTCTAGACCAGTCTCTCACGGGATGCTCCGTGCTCGTGCCGACCTCGGACCCGGACCGGACCGCCTTCGGGCCCTTCCGCGCCGCGTCCGGCGTGCTCCCACCTTGCACGGCACACCCCCGCCGCGCGACTGCTGTCACGGCCGTGTCGCGACTGCTGTTTCGGCCGGTAGGGGGACCGGGGCACGGCCGGTGCGCAGGCGGCGTCGCGGCCGGTGCCGCGGCGGGGGCGCGGCCGTAGGCTGACCCCATGCAGAGCGCGTCGGAGCAGTCGGAAGTGGCGGACCACCCGGACCACAGCTACCCCGACCACTGGGAAGCGGACGTGGTCCTGCGCGACGGGGGCACCGCGCGCATCAGGCCCATCACGGCCGACGACGCCGAGCGGCTCGTCAGCTTCTACGAGCAGGTCTCGGACGAGTCGAAGTACTACCGCTTCTTCGCCCCCTATCCGCGGCTCTCCGCCAAGGACGTGCACCGCTTCACCCACCACGACTTCGTGGACCGGGTGGGCCTCGCGGCGACCGTCGGCGGCGAGTTCATCGCCACCGTCCGCTACGACCGCATCGACGACCGCGGGCTGCCCGCCTCCGCCCCCGCCGACGAGGCCGAGGTCGCCTTCCTCGTCCAGGACGCCCACCAGGGGCGCGGAGTCGCCTCCGCCCTGCTCGAACACATCGCGGCCGTCGCGCGCGAGCGGGACATCCGGCGCTTCGCCGCCGAGGTGCTGCCCGCCAACACCAAGATGATCAAGGTCTTCACGGACGCGGGCTACACCCAGAAGCGCAGCTTCGAGGACGGGTCCGTACGCCTCCACCTCGACCTCGAACCCACCGACCGCTCGCTCGCCGTGCAGCGCGCCCGGGAACAGCGGGCCGAGGCGCGCTCCGTGCAGCGCCTCCTCACCCCCGGGTCCGTGGCCGTCGTCGGCGCCGGGCGCGCCCCGGGGGGCGTCGGCCGGACGGTGCTCCGCAACCTCCTCGGCGCGGGATTCACCGGACGCGCGTACGCGGTCAACGCGGCGCTGGGGGAGGGGGCCGCCGACGCTCCCGCGGACGGGAGCGCGGCCGCTGCCGCGGAGTTCGACGGCGTCCCCGCGTACCCCTCCGTCGGCGCCATCGGCGAACCCGTCGACCTCGCGATCATCGCCGTCCCCGCCGAACGGGTGCCGGAGGCCGTCGCCGACTGCGGCGAGCACGGGGTGCGGGGACTCGTCGTCCTCTCCGCCGGATACGCCGAGAGCGGGGCCGCCGGACGCGAGCGCCAGCGGGAGCTCGTACGCCAGGCCCGTTCGTACGGCATGCGGATCATCGGACCGAACGCCTTCGGGATCATCAACACCGCCCCCGACGTCCGCCTCAACGCCTCCCTCGCCCCGCAGATGCCGGCCGCCGGGCGGATCGGGCTCTTCACCCAGTCCGGCGCGATCGGCATCGCGCTCCTCGCCGGGCTCCATCGGCGGGGCGCGGGGCTCTCCTCCTTCATCTCGGCCGGCAACCGCGCGGACGTCTCCGGCAACGACTTCCTCCAGCACTGGTACGACGATCCCGGGACCGATGTCGTCCTCCTCTATCTGGAGTCCATCGGCAACCCGCGGAAGTTCACCCGCCTCGCCCGCCGTACCGCCGCCGTCAAGCCGGTCGTGGTCGTCAAGGGCGCCCGGCACAGCGGCAGCGCCCCGCCCGGCCACCGCGTCCCGGTCACCCGCATCCCGCACGCCACGGTCTCCGCGCTGCTCCGGCAGGCGGGCGTCATCCGAGTCGACACCGTCACGGAGCTGGTGGACGCCGGGCTGCTGCTCGCCGCGCAGCCGCTGCCCGCCGGGCCGCGGGTCGCGATCCTCGGCAACTCCGAGTCCCTCGGCCTCCTCACGTACGACGCCTGCCTCACCGAAGGGCTGCGCCCGCTGCGCCCGCTCGACCTGACGACGTCGGCGGTGCCCGCGGACTTCCGGGACGCGCTGGCGGCGGCGCTGGCCGACGAGACCTCGGACGCGGTCGTCGTGAACGCGATTCCCTGGGTCGGGGAGAACGGCGCCACCGAGTTCGGCGACGGGGAGGTCCTCGCCGCCGCGCTCCGGGAGGCGGTCGCCTCCGCCCCGGCCCCGACGAAGCCGGTCGTCGTCGTCCACGTCGAGATGGGCGGCCTCGCGGAGGCCCTGGCGGTCGCGACGAGCACGCGGCCGGGACGGGCGGCGGGGGCGGTGACGGGGCTGCGGGCCGCGACGCCGCGGACGCATGGTCGGACCGTGGCTTCGGCCGGTGCCGGGGAAGCGCTGCCGCCGACACCGGAGCGGGCGGCGCCGGGATCCGGCCGGGCCTCCAACGGTCCCGGGCGGACACCCACCGGTCCGGACCGGGCGGACGCCGGCCCCGGGGAGCCCTCCACCGCTCCGGACCGGGCGGACGCCGGCCCCGCGGAGCCCTCCACCGGCCCCGACCAGGCGCCCCCCACCACCCTCCCCGCCTACCCCGCCGCCGAGCGGGCCGTGCGGGCGCTGGCCGAGGCCGTGCGGTACGGGCAGTGGCGGCGGCAGGCGGCCGAGCCGGGGCGGGTGCCCGCGTACGAGGACATCGACGAGGTCGGGGCCGCCGCCCTCATCGAGCGGGTGCTCGGCGGCGCGGAGGCCGATGCCCGGGGAGTGACGCTCGGCGCCGAGCAGGCCGGGGAACTGCTCGCGCGGTACGGGATCGCCGTCCTGCCGACGCTGCCCGCGCCGACCCCCGACGCGGCCGTCGCCGCGGCCGGCCGGCTCGGCTACCCGGTGGCCCTCAAGACGACCGCACCGCACCTCCGCCACCGCCCGGACCTCGGGGGCGTACGGCTGGACCTGGCGACGGAGCAGCAGCTCCGGACGGCGTACGCGGAGCTGACCGAGGTCCTCGGCAAGCCGGAGGAGCTCCAGCCGGTCGTCCAGGCGATGGTGCCCCGGGGCGTCGACACGGTCGTGCGCTCCGCGATCGACCCGGCCGTCGGCGCGGTGCTGTCCTTCGGGCTCTCGGGCGCGGCGTCGGAACTGCTCGGCGATGTCGCCCACCGGCTGGTTCCTGCCACGGACCGGGACGCCGCCGAACTGATCCGTTCCCTCCGTACCGCGCCGCTGCTCTTCGGCTGGCGCGGCTCCGCCCCGGTCGACACCCCGGCCCTGGAGGAGGTCCTGCTCAGGGTCTCCCGGCTCGTCGACGACCACCCCGAGGTGGTCGCCGTCTCCCTGGAACCGGTGGTCGTGGCCCCCCGGGGCCTCTCCGTCCTCGGCGCCACGGTCCGCCTGGCCCCAGCGTCACCCCGCACCGACCTCGGCCCCCGCAGCCTGCCGAACTACTGACCCGCCGATCCGTTCCCCCGGAGCGGGCGGAGGACCGACCGGAGCGCCCGACCCCCGGGCCGACCCCGCGGTCACGCCCCCTCCCGCCCCGAGGGAGTCAGATGTCACAGCCCCCGCGCTCCCGAACCGCCCGGTGCCCTTCGCAATCGGCCAAGGCGTCCTCGCGTACGGATTAGGATGGAGTCCATGGCAAAGAGCGGTACGACGACCCAGGGGCTGCGCGCGGCGATCGAGCGCAGCGGCTACTACCCGGCCCTCGTGGCCGAGGCGGTGGAGGCCGCTGTCGGCGGTGAGGCCGTCGCGTCGTACGTGGTGCACCAGGAGACCACCTTCGACGCGAACGAGGTCCGGCGGCACGTGACCGTCCTCGTCCTGACGCCGCACCGCTTCATCGTCAGCCACACCGACGAGCAGGCCGCCGACACCAGCTCCCCGACGCCGTACGCCACGACCTCCACCGAGTCCGTGAAGCTCGACCGGATCTCGTCGGTCGTCGTCAGCCGGGTGGTCGCCAATCCGGAGTCGTACACGCCGGGCACCCTGCCCCGCGAGGTCGTCCTCACCATCGGCTGGGGCGCCGTCTCCCGGATCGACCTGGAGCCGGCCGCCTGCGGCGACCCCAACTGCGACGCCGACCACGGCTACACCGGCAACGCCACCGCCGACGACCTCAGCCTGCGCGTGAGCGACGCCGGGGACGGCCCGGACACCGTCCGGCAGACCCTCGCCTTCGCCCAGGCCCTCTCCGAAGCCATCGCGGCCACCGCCGCCCCCACCCGCTGATGGTGCAGCCGACCGCCGTGACCCACGGCTGGCCCGACGACCCGGTCCCGCTCGCCCCGGAGACCGCGCCGGTCCCCGAGTACACCTTCGGCTCCCTCGGCGACGTGCTGCCGACGCTGGTCGCCGGGCAGGGCGTGCCCGGTTTCTCGCCGCGCATCGCCGAGCTGACGCCGGCCGACCGCAACTGCGTCTTCCTGATCGACGGGCTCGGCTGGGAGCAGATCCGGGCCCACCCGGACGAGGCCCCGTACCTGACCTCGCTCCTCGGTTCCTCCCGCGGCGGTACGGGCCGCCCGGTCACCGCCGGGTTCCCCGCCACCACCGCGACCTCGCTGGCCTCCGTCGGCACCGGCCGCTACCCGGGCACCCACGGGCTCCCCGGCTACACCGTGCGCAACCCGGACACCGGCGAACTGATGAACCAGCTCCGCTGGAAGCCCTGGACCTCGCCGCAGGTCTGGCAGCCGTACCCCACCGTCTTCCGGCTCGCCCACGAGGCCGGGATCCACACCGCCCAGGTGTCGTCCCCGATCTTCGCGCAGACGCCGCTCACCAAGGTCGCGCTCAGCGGCGGAACGTTTCACGGGCGGCTCTCCGGCGAGGAGCGCATGGACTTCGCCGCCGAGCAGCTCGCCGCCGGCGACCGCTCGCTGGTCTACACGTACTACAGCGAACTCGACGGCGCCGGACACCGCTTCGGCATCGACTCCGACGCCTGGCGCGGCCAGCTGATGTTCGTCGACCGGCTCGTGCAGCGGCTCGCCGAGCAGCTGCCGCCCCGGGCCGCGCTGTACGTCACGGCGGACCACGGCATGGTCGACATCCCCTTCGACGAGCAGCACCGCATCGACTTCGACGAGGACTGGGAGCTGCGCGCCGGCGTCGCCCTCCTCGGCGGCGAGGGACGTGCCCGGCACGTCTACGCGGTGCCCGGCGCCGAGGCGGACGTCCTCACCTGCTGGCGCGAGGTGATCGGCGAGCAGTTCTGGGTGGCGAGCCGCGACGAGGCCATCTCGCTCGGCTGGTTCGGCGACGAGATCGACGAGCGGGTGTACGGCCGGATCGGCGACGTCGTCGCCGCGGCCCACGACGACGTGGCGATCACCGCCTCCGTCAACGAGCCCCACGAGTCCGCGATGGTCGGCATGCACGGGTCCATGACCCCCGCCGAGCAGCTCGTTCCGCTGCTCGAAGTCCGTTCCTGACCCCGCGCCGGACACTCTCCCCTCCCACGACCTGAAAGGTCCCCGACCCGTCATGCCCGAGCTGGTCTTCTTCTCCGGAACCATGGACTGCGGGAAGAGCACCCTGGCGCTCCAGATCGCCCACAACCGCGACGCGCGGGGGCTCCAGGGCGTGATCTTCACCCGTGACGACCGGGCGGGCGAGGGCAAGCTGTCCTCCCGGCTCGGCCTGGTGACGGAGGCGGTCGAGGCCCCCCGGGACATGGACGTGTACGCGTACCTCGTCGCGCAGCTCTCCCAGGGCGGCAAGGCCGACTACGTGATCGTGGACGAGGCGCAGTTCCTCGCCCCCGAGCAGATCGACCAGCTCGCGCGGATCGTCGACGACCTCGGGCTCGACGTCTTCGCCTTCGGCATCACGACGGACTTCCGGACCAAGCTCTTCCCCGGCTCGCAGCGGCTGATCGAGCTGGCCGACCGCATCGAGCAGCTCCAGGTCGAGGCCCTGTGCTGGTGCGGCGCCCGCGCCACCCACAACGCCCGTACGGTCGGCGGCGTGATGGTCGTCGAGGGCGAGCAGGTCGTCGTCGGCGACGTGAACCGCCCGGCGGAGGAGATCGGCTACGAGGTCCTCTGCCGCCGACACCACCGCCGCCGCATGACCTCGGCCTCCGCCCACGCGGGCGCCCTCTCCCCGGACGTCCTGCCGGTCAACGGCTGACGCCCGGCCGCACTCACCCGGACGGCCCCGCCGGTCAGCGGTGGCCGCCCGGCCCCGGGAGCCGTCAGCGGCGGGAGCCGCTCCCGGGCTCCCGCGACGCGACCCCGGCCGCCGTCGTGCCGTACGCCGCAGCCAGCAGCGCCGGCAGCGCGACCGGGTCGACCTCGTACGTCTGCGTGCCCACGGCGGCCAGCGCCAGCGACGCCGTCACCGAGCCCGTCCGCGCGCACCGCACCGCGTCCAGGCCCGCCGCCAGCGCGGCCAGATAGCCCGCGCGGAACGCGTCCCCGCCCCCCGTCGGGTCGGCGACCGAGACCGTCGGAGCCGCGGCCACCTCCAGCGGAGGCTCCCCGGCGCGCTCGATCCGGCTGCCCTTCTCCCCGAGCGTGGTCACCCAGGTGCCGACCCGGCCCAGGACCTCGTCCCGGGTCCAGCCGGTCTTCCGCAGCAGCAGTTCGTGCTCGTACTCGTTGGTGAACAAGTGGTCGGCGCCGTCGACCAGTTCACGGATCTCCGGCCCGTCGAGACGGGCCAGCTGCTGCGACGGATCGGCCATGAAGCGCAGCCCGGCCGACCGGCACGCACGGGTGTGCCGGAGCATCGCCGCCGGGTCGTCCGCGCCGATCAGTACGAGGTCCACGCCGGCGCCCGTGACCTCCGCGAGGTCGATCGCGGACGCCTCCGCCATCGCGCCCGGGTAGAAGGACGCGAGCTGGTTGCCCTCCGGGTCGGTGGTGCACAGGAAGCGGGCCGTGTGGCGGGTCTCCGAGACCCGTACGCCGGCGGTGTCCACGCCCGCGGCGGCCAGCCGGTCCCCGTACGGGGCGAAGTCGGCGCCGACCGCTCCCACGAGCAGCGGGCGGTGGCCCAGCAGGGCCAGACCGTACGCGATGTTGGCGGCGACCCCGCCCTCCCGGATCTCCAGGTCGTCCACCAGGAAGGACAACGACACCCGGTCCAGCCGGTCGGCGAGCAGCTGGTCGGTGATGCGGCCGGGGAAGGTCATCAGGTGGTCGGTGGCGATGGAGCCGGTGACCGCGATCCTCGTCCGGGAGCCCTCCGTCGTGGTCCGCACGTCACAGCCCCGCCGCGGTCCGCAGCGCGTCCACCCGGTCCGTGCGCTCCCAGGTGAACTCCGGCAGTTCGCGGCCGAAGTGGCCGTACGCCGCCGTCTTCGCGTAGATCGGGCGCTTGAGGTCCAGGTCGCGGATGATCGCCGCCGGGCGGAGGTCGAAGACCTC
>NZ_LMEP01000005.1:156719-339045 GCF_001426405.1 Streptomyces sp. Root1304
CGTAGGTGTCGATGATGATCTTCCGGCCGGTGAGCCCGGCGTCACCCATCGGGCCGCCGACCTCGAAACGCCCGGTCGGGTTCACCAGCAGCCGGTAGTCGTCGGTGTCGATCTTGATGCCCGACTCCAGGAGGGCCCGGATCTCCGGCTCGACGACGAACTCCCGTATGTCCGGGGCGAGCAGGGAGTCCAGGTCGATGTCGCTCGCGTGCTGGGAGGAGACGACGACCGTGTCCAGACGCGCGGCGCGCTCCCCGTCGTACTCCAGGGTGACCTGCGTCTTGCCGTCCGGGCGGAGGTAGGGGACGCGGCCGTTCCTGCGGACGGCGGTCAGCCGCTGGGAGAGGCCGTGGGCGAGGCGGATCGGCAGCGGCATCAGCTCGGGCGTCTCGTCGGTCGCGTAGCCGAACATCAGGCCCTGGTCGCCGGCGCCGCCGGTGTCCACGCCCTGGGCGATGTCCGGGGACTGGGTGCCGAGGGACACCGAGACGCCGCAGGAGGCGCCGTCGAAGCCCTTCTGGGAGGAGTCGTAGCCGATGTCGAGGATCTTCTCGCGCACCAGCTGGGCGATCGGCGCGTACGCGGTGGTGGTGACCTCGCCGGCCACGTGCACCAGGCCGGTCGTGATCAGGGTCTCGACGGCGACCCGGGAGGCGGGGTCCTCGCGCAGCAGCGCGTCGAGGATCGTGTCGCTGATCTGGTCGGCGATCTTGTCGGGATGGCCCTCGGTCACGGACTCCGAGGTGAACAGACGACGGGACGACATGGCGGGGGCCTCTCCTTGCCGGGGTGACGGGCGGGGTCTTGCCGAGGTGGTGGGAAGCGGGGGCGTGCCGAGCCGGTGGGGCGGTCCGGGCACCGCGCCGCCCCCTGGGGCGGGGGAGGCGCGGTGCCCGTGGAGCGTTCGGCCGGTTCTCTCGGTGGAGCGCCCGGTCAGCTCTCCGGGTGGTGGACGGCGAACACCGTGAACGCGTGCGGGTCCGGCTTGCCCAGCGCGGCGGCCCTGTCCCGGTAGACCTGGACGTCCGGGTCGGCCATGGTCGACTTGATGTCGGCCTTGCTGCGCCACTGCGCGTAGTAGACGAGACGCTTGCCGTCGAGGCTCGTCATGATGTTGACCGAGATGCAGCCCGGACGGTGCCGGATGAACTTTTCCGCGCCCTCGCTGAGGACCTCGGCCAGCTCCTGCTGCTTCTCGGGCTCCACTTCGAAGACGTTGATCATCGCGAAGGTGCCGTCGTCGGTGCGGATGACGGTTTCTGACATGGTGTCGAATGCCTTTCCTCGGTGATCCCGGGCGGGATCAGATCTGTGGGGTCGTCCAGGCGCGGGCCACCTCGACCGCCTGCGGCGGGTTGAGACGGGGGTCGCAGTGGGACGCGGGGGCGGGCCGGCCGTCGTCGCGGGCGGCCTCGGCGTCGAGTTCGGCCGGGTCTCCCCAGACGCACTCGGCGACGTCGAACGGGGTGGTCTCCAGGTGGAGGCCGGCGGGCGTGCCGCCGCCCTCGGCCACCACCTCCAGGAAGGCGCGGACCTCCTCGACCACCGTGCGGACCGACCGGACCTTGACGCCGGACGGGGACTTGACGGTGTTGCCGTGCATCGGGTCGCACAGCCACGCCACCCGGTGCCCCGCCTCGCGCACCGCGGCGACCAGCGGTGGCAGCGCCGCGCGGACGGCCCCCGCGCCCATCCGCGAGATCAGGGTGAGCCGGCCGGGCTCGCGCAGCGGGTCGAGCCGGGCGCACAGGGCGATCAGCTCCTCCGGCCGGGTCGTCGGGCCGACCTTGCACGCGACCGGGTTGGTCACCTGCGCCAGCATCCGGACGTGCGGTCCGTCCGCGTGGCGGGTGCGCTCGCCGATCCAGGGCAGGTGCGTGGAGGCCAGCAGGATGTGGCCGGCGGCGGTACGGCGCAGCAGGGGCAACTCGTAGTCGAGGACGAGCGCTTCGTGGCTGGTCCACACCGGGGCGCCGGTGGGCAGTGCCCAGTCGCTGGTCCGCTGGCGCAGATAGGTGACGGCGCGGTGGGCGGCGTGGTAGCACTCCAGCATGCGGCTGGGGTCGGGGCGGCGGGCCTCCTCGGTCGGCTCGGGTCTGTTCACCAAGTGCCCCCGGTAGACGGGGAGTACCACGCCGTCGACCAGCTCGGTGTTCGCGCTGCGCGGCTTCGCGAACTGGCCGGCGATCCGGCCGATGCGCACCACCGGCCGGCCGGTGGCCGCCACCATCACTCCGGCCAGGGCGTCGAGCAGTCCCGCCTTGCGCATCACCGCCGACGGCTCGCACTCGGCCGGGTCCTCGGCGCAGTCACCCGCCTGGATCACCAGGTAGTGGCCGGTGGCGGCCTCGGCGAGCAGGGTCCGCAGCAGGCGGACCTCCTCCCAGGTCACCAGCCCCGGCAGGCGCGCCAGTTCGGAGCGGACGGCCGCGACGCGGACGGGGTCGTCCCAGTCGGGCTGCTGCTCGGCCGCGCCGAGATCGCGCGGGAAGTCCTCGTCCAGATCGTCGAGGGCGACCTCGACGGCGTGGGAGTGCAGCGGGTATCCGGTGCCGGGTGTCGACGGCGGATACGGCGATCCGGTGGCCGGCATCAGAACGGCGACTCGCCGGACGGCAGCCGCCGGGCCAGTGTCAGGCCGTCGGCGACCGGCAGCATGACCAGCTCGACGCGGTCGTCCTTGCGGGCGTACTCGTTGAACGCGTGGACCGCGGCGGCCTTCTCGCCGGGGAACTCGTCGACCACCTGACCGCTGAAGAGCGTGTTGTCGACCAGGATCAGCGCGCCGGGGCGCATCCGGGGGACCAGCTCCTCCCAGTAGTCGATGTAGCCGGGCTTGTCGGCGTCGATGAAGGCGAGATCGAGGTACGGCTCCGAGGGCAGCAGGCGCAGGGTCTCCGCGGCCGGGCCGATCCGCAGCTCGATGCGGTCGGCGACCCCGTCGCGCTCCCAGAACTCCTGGGCCACCGAGGCCCATTCGGCGTTGACGTCGAAGGTGACCAGGGACCCGCCCGGGGGGAGCCCGCGGGCCAGACAGAGCGAGGAGGAGCCGGTGAAGGTGCCGACCTCGACGATCCGGCGGGCGCCGAGGAGCCGGACCAGGAAGGTCAGCAGGGCGGCCTCCTCGGGGGCGACCACCATGTGGGCCTGGTCGGGGACCGCCGCCCGGGTGCGCTCCGCGAGTTCCATCAGGAGCGGGTCGGGGGTCATCCGGCCCTGGGTGAGCAGATAGTCGTGCAGTTCGGGGGTGAGGGCGATGTTCCTGAGCGTGTCGTTCCGCAGCACGGAGGTACTCCCGGTGGTCGCAGGGGATGGGGTGCGCAGGAGGGCGGAGGGTGTTCGGGCGGTGCTCCGGCTGATGCGCGGGGCGGTGCTTCGGTGGAAGCGAGTGCCGTACGCGGGCCGGTCGTTCGGGTGGCCTGTGTCAGCCGGTCGTCGGTCTCGCGGTGTCCTGGGCGGCCGCCGGCCAGGCCCGGTAGGCGCGGCGCACCGCCTGCGCCGAGCGGGGAAGGTCCGCGGTGGCCTCGCGCTGGTCACCGGCGCAGTGCAGTTCGAAGCGGCGCCGGAGCGCGGGGTGCCGTTCGTCGCGGACGAAGTACAGGACGGTCGATCCGGCGGGGCCCCCCTCGTGCGGGTTGTGGCCGCCGCCCTCCCACAGCAGTCCGGCCTCGTCCTGCCAGGCGGTGACCAGCCGGCGCAGGACCGGCGCGGAGGGACGGCCGACGACGTACGCGGTGTGGTTCTCGAAGCCGGCCGTGGTCTCGACCGCCTCGATCCGCTCGCCGAACGCCGCGCTGTCGCGGGGGAAGAGGAAGACCTCGACCGCCGCGTGCCGTCGTCCGTCGGGCAACTCCAGACGCAGCCGGGTGATGTGGATCTCGCACTGTGCGGGGTCGAGCCCGTGGCGCTCGGCGAGCCGGCCGCGTACGACCGTGCTCGGCACCGTCGGCAGGGGTGCGAGGCCGCGTTCCCGGAGGTGGCGCAGCCCCTCCGCGAGGGTGGTGGGGAACAGCAGGACGGCGCAGTGGTCGAACACGCACTCCCGCTCGGTCAGTGCCGCCGCCTCGCCGTGCGGGGCGAGCGGCGAGAGAAGGACGGACGCCGGTGCGGCGGCGGCGAATCGTGCGTCACGGATCGCCTCGTCCAGGCGGTGCAGGTCGGTCGTGGAGAACGCGCCGTCCACGACCCCGGATATCGCTCCGGGGGAACGGGATTTGCCGGCGGTGGTGCCTGAGGGGTGAGCGAAGGCCATCGATTCCTCCTGCCTCGGGGACGTCGGAATTCTGTGGCGATCTCCGGTTGCCGGGCAAGGGGGATCCGGTCGGGCCGGGCCGATTTCGGGGTCCCGGACGCCTCTTCCTCGTTCTTCACCCCCTTTGACCAGGGCAAACGCGGCTGTCCGCCCTTGTCGATGGCCCGCATCGGTGCGGCCGATGGGTGTCCGTGATGCCTGTGCCGACAGTTCGGGAAACGGAACTCCATATTTCTGTATTGATGTTTCCCGTCGTTCCCGTGACCGCTGATTCCAGGCCCTCGGGCCATTTCGGCGGACTTTCCCCCTTCGGCCCAGCCGATGACCGCCATCGGCGGAGCCGAAGAGAGGGGAAGCGGCACCCCGGTAAAGTGCCGAAGAATCGGCTCTATTGCTTTTCTTTATCGCGCTGGACCGCCCCGGCCCCATCAGAATTTCTTATCGGGTCGTCCTGGACGATCCATGGGTGAGCCGCACAGAATCCGTGTCGCAAGGCAGTGCCAGTTTCGTTCTGCCCGCAATCGGAGGTTTCCTCGTGTTCACCGACGCACTGGAACGAGCCGCCGCACGTCGCCCCCGTCCCGCGATCTGGGACGGCGGCGGATGGCGGACCTGGCGCGACTGTCTGCGCCAGGCGGAACACACCGCCGGCGCCCTGCACCGGCACGGCCTCACGGCCGGCGACGTCCTCGCGACCCGGCTGCCCAACTCCTGGGAACTGGTGGTGCTCCACGCGGCCACCGCCCGGCTCGGCATCGTGCTGCTGCCCCTGCATTCCGCTTACGGCCTCCACGAGGCGCAGACCCTGATCGAGCAGTCCTGCGCGGTCGCCCTGGTCACCCGTGCCTCCCACCGGGGCCACGACCGCCTGGAGGAGACCCGCGCCCTGCGCGAGCGGTGCGCCTCGCTGCGGCACGTGTGGGTGTCCCCGGACGGGGCGGCCGGCGACACCGGCGGACTGCCCGAGCTGGCGGAACTCTTCGGGGGAGGGCCCGCCGACAGCGCGGACCCCACCACGGAGCCGTACGACAGCCCCGGCCCGACCGCCGCCACCCCAGCGGAGCCGTACGACAGCCCCCTCGCCCTACCGCCCCCGCCGAGCGACCCGCGGACCCCGCTGGTGCTGCTCGCCTCCTCCGGGACGACCTCCCGGCGCCCGAAGCTCTGCGTGCACAGCCACGGCGGGCTCCTCGGCAACGCCGCCGCCGTCGCGGCGGACGGCGCCCTCGGCGCCCATGACACCGTCGTCTCCGCGAGCCCGCTCAGCCACGCCTTCGGGCTGCTCTCGGTCCATCTCGCGCTGGTCACCGGCGGGGCCGTCGGACTGTTCGACGGCTGGGAGCCCCGGAGGTTCGCCGAGACCCTGGAGGCGACCGGCGCCACGGCCGCCTTCGCCGTACCGGCCCAGCTCCGCGACCTGCTGTCCCTGATCGAGGAGGACGGGACCGCCCCCAGGCCCGCCCTGCGCGAGGTGCGGACGGGCGGCGCGCCCGTTCCCCGCGAACTCGCCGAGCGGGTACGGCGGAACCTCGCCTCCCGGATCATCGTGCAGTGGGGGATGACGGAGGTGGGCGCCGGTACGTACACCCGCCCCGAAGACCCGCCCGAGGCGGCGTTCGGCATCGGCCGGCCGGCCTTCGGATCCCAGGTGCGGGTGCTCAATTGGGAGGGCGAGCCGGCCGTGCCCGGCGAGACCGGCGAGCTGCAGTTCCGCAGCCCCTACATGTTCTCCGCGTACTACCGGGCGCCCGAGCAGAGCAGGGACGCCCTCACCGACGACGGCTGGCTGCGCTCCGGCGATCTGGCCGCGCTCGAAGCGGACGGCTCGGTCGTCTACCGGGGCCGCGCCGACGAACTGATCAACCGGGGAGGGCTCAAGTTCAGCGCGCTGGAGGTGGAGGAACTCCTCGACGACCTGCCGCAGCTCGCCCAGCACGCGGTCATCGGCCGTCCCGATCCCCGGCTCGGCCAGCGCTCCTGTCTGATCGCCGCCCTGCGGGAGGGCACCCGGCTGACCCTTGAGGAGGTCACCGGTCACCTCGCCGCCAAGGGGCTGGCCCCGTACAAACTTCCCGAACAGCTGGTCGTCGTCCCACGACTGCCGACGACCGTCACCGGCAAGACGGCCCGCGCCCGTCTGACGGCGATCCCGCTGCCACCGCTCCCGGCGCATCCGCCCGGGCGGCGACGGGCGACGGCACCGGCGGCCACGCCATCGGCGCCAGCACCGGCACGCGACGGATCCCACGCGCCGGACCCGACACCGTGAGCGGCCCCCGCCGGCCGTCGTCAGCCGCCCAGGTGCTTGCGCAGGACGACCTGCAGCCCGTTCAGGTTCGGATTGGCCGAATTCCGGTCCAGCCACGTCATCGTGACCGAGGTGTGCAGATCCACGTCGTCGACCTCGACGATCGCGACCTCGCCCCGGTCGGCCTGGGCGCGCACCGCGAGGTACGGAAGGAGCGCGCAGCCCATGCCGGCGGCCACGCACGCGCCCAGCGCGCCGATGCTCGCGACCTCCGCGACCGGCTCCTTGGCGACCCGGCCCGTGAAGGCGTTGTCGTACATCTCCCGGAAGCCGCAGCCGCGTCCGGTGGCGAGGAAGGGCTCCGCCACGAGCTCCGCGAGGTGGGCCCGGCCGCGCGCGGCCAGCGGATGGCCGGGGGGCGCGATGACGACCAGCGGCTCCTCGGTCAGCGTCTCGGCCCGCAGCCCGGCGTCCGCCGGCGGATCGCCGAAGGTCAGACAGATGTCCAGGTCGCCCCGGCGCACCGCCTTGTACAGCTCGCCCCGGTTGTCCTGCGCGATTCGCACCCGGGACTCCGGATACAGCGAGCGGTAGCGCGAGAGCACCTCGGGCAGGACGTGCAGACAGACCGTCTCCAGCGCCCCGACCGACACGTCGGAGCCGGGCCGGGCCACCGCCCAGCGCGCCTCCTCCAGCAGACTGAGGATGCGATCGGTGTACTCCGACAGGGCCACGCCCTGCGGTGTCAGGCGCACCCGGCGCTGGGAGCGGTCGAGCAGCTCGACTCCCAGCTCGCGTTCCAGCGCCTGGATCTGGTCGCTGACGCTGGACTGGGCGTAGTGAAGTTCCTTGGCGGCCTGGGTGACGCTGAGCGTCCTGGCAACCGTTTCGAACGTCCGGAGATGGCGTAACTCCATGACTTCGGGCCCCCTCGATGACTGATCGGCTGAGCCGATGCTACCCATAGCTCATTCCCGTCGTCACCAGCGGCAATTCGCCTTTCCGGTCCGGTTGAATGGTTTCTGACGCCCTCCGGCCCCCGTATCGCCCTTCGTATGCGGCGGCTGTCGAGTGAATCCGAAACACCCGAAACAAAGGAGAAATCATGTCGACGCAGGCGGAACCTCAGCGGGCTTCCGTCGCACCGGCACGAACCGACAAGCCCTCGCGGACCCTGCTGATCGGCCTCTCGCTCGGCTACTTCATGGTTCTGCTGGACATGACGATCGTCTCGGTGGCGCTCCCCGCCATCTCCAGTGACCTCCACATCGGACTGAGCGGTCTGCAGTGGGTCACCAACGGCTACACGATCACGTTCGCCGCGTTACTGCTCACCGCCGGCTGGCTCTCCGACCGCTACGGCGGCCGCCGGGTCTTCCTCTGGGGCCTCGTCGCCTTCGGGCTGCTCTCCGGGGTCACCGCCGCCGCGAGCACCCTGGGCGCCATGGTGGCCCTGCGGCTCGCCCTCGGCGTCGCCGGAGCGCTGCTGCTGCCCTCCTCGCTCGCCGTCATCACCAACGCCTATACGGAGCCCGCCGACCGCGCCCGCGCCGTCGGCAACTGGGCGGCGATCACCGGCGCGGCCCTCGCCGCCGGTCCGCTCGTCGGCGGTCTGCTCACCGACACCGTCGGCTGGCGCGCGATCTTCCTCATCAACGTGCCGCTGGCCGCGGTGAGTTACGTCATCGCCGTGCGCCTCGCCCCCGAGACCGCCCGCAAGCAGCGCAGCGGCCTCGACGTCACCGGCCAGCTCAGCGCCGTGATCGCCCTCGGCGCCCTGTCGTACGCGCTGATCGAGGGGCCGGGCAAGGGCTGGGGCACCGGTCCGGTGCTGGTCGCCCTGGTGCTCGCGGCCGTCGGAGCCGTCGTGTTCGTCACCGCCGAAAAGCGGGCCGGGGACGCGGCGATGCTGCCGCTGCGGATGTTCCGCAGCCGTGGCTTCTCCGCCGCGCTCGGCTCCGGTCTGCTCGCCAACTTCGGTCTGTCCGGGCTGCTGTTCACCCTGTCGCTGTACTTCCAGGAGAGCCGCGGCTACTCGTCCCTCGCCGCCGGCCTGGCCTTCCTGCCGCTGACCCTGCCCACCGCCTTCAACCCCATCTACACCGGACGCCTGGTCGGACGGATCGGCCCGCGCCGCCCCGCCACCACCGGGTTCCTCCTCATGGGCTTCGGCGCGCTGCTCCAGGCGCCGTTCACCGACAACTCGGCGCTCGCCCTGGGGGCCACCGTGGTGGGCCTGCTCGCCTTCGGCTTCGGCGTCTCCTTCGCACTGCCCGCGCTCGTCGCCGGCATGGCGAGTTCCGTACCGACCGATCTGGCGGGCATCGGCGCGGGCGCGCTCAACTCCGCCCGCCAGGTGGGCGCTTCGCTCGGAGTCGCCGTCCTCGGCGTGATCCTCAACCTGTCCGCGACCAACGCCGACGGCACCCAGTGGGCGCTCGTCGTCGCCGGTCTGACGCTGCTGCTCGGCGCGCTGATCGCCGTGACGGGACTCAAGGGGCGCACCGCGAGCTGAACCGATGTCGACCCCGCGCCGTGCAGCGACCTGCTGACCTGCCGATCTGCCGACATGCCGGCCCCCGGCATTCCGCACACACAGGAGGAGCATTGGCAACCGCATCACCGCCCGGCCGCCCCCAGGCGGCTCCGCCGGGCCCGCGCGTCGACGGGGTCGACCATCTCGCCTTCGTCACCTGGCGGCCCCGCGCCACCGTCGAGTTCTACACGCAGGTGCTGGAGATGCCCCTGGTGCACGCGATCACCGCGACGGGCTGGGTCACCGAGGACTACCCGGACTTCGTGCACTTCTTCTTCGACATGGGGGCGGGCAACCGCCTCGCGTTCTTCTACTACTTCGGCCTGCCGGAGGAGGACGCCCCCAGCGACCTCATGCACCGCTCCCGGCACCTCGCCTTCCACGTCGACACGGAGGAGGAACTCCTCGACTGGCGGGACCGGCTGAAGGCCCGGGGCGTACGGGTCACCCGGCCCCTCGCCCACGAACTCATCGAGTCGATCTACTTCGACGACCCCAACGGCATCCAGCTGGAGATCACCCGCCCGCTGCGGGTGATGTCCGGGATCGACTCGCGCGACGCCGAGCTGACGGTCCTGGCCCTCGCCGACGTCGCCGAGTCCCCCCGGCCCTCCGTGGAGGCGCTGTGGCAGCGGAAGGCAGAGCTGATCCGCAAGGCCGCGGAAGGAGACGTACGGTGACGCTCGCGTTGTACGTGCTCGACGTACCGGAGTTCGAACCCGTCGTCCGCACCGCCGAGGCGGCCGGCATGACGGCCCGCCGCACCGGCGACTACGTGGAACTGAGCACCGCGGAGGACGAGATCGTGCTCCACCGCGACGAGACGGTGATCCGCACCGCCCTCTGGCACGCGAGCCTCACCGGCGGTCTCGACGGCCGCATCGTCCGCTTCACCTCCGACACGCTCCACCTCGCCAAGGAGTCGGCATGAGCGCGAGCACCCACCCGGTCCTGATCGCGGGCGCCGGCCCGGCCGGCCTCGCCGCCGCCCTGGCCCTGCGCGCCGCGGGCCTGCCCGCCGTCGTCCTGGAGCGCCGCACCGAGGAGTCGGTACGGCCCGGCAGCCGCGCCGCGTATCTGCACGGTGCCTCGCTGCGCGAGCTGGAGCGGCTCAGCCCGGGACTCGGCCACGAGGTGGCCGGCCGCGGGATCATGTGGGCGACCAAGCGCTCGTACTGGGGCGGCAAGGAGATATACGCGCGCACCTACCCGCCGGTCGGCCGCGCCGGCCTCCCGCCCTTCACCAGCCTGCCGCAGGTGATCACCGAGGACCTGATGGCGGCGGCCTGCCGCCGGCAGGGGGTGGAGTTCCACCGGGGCGTCGAGGTGACGTCGGCCCGGTCGACGCCGGACGGCGTCCTGCTCACGGACTCCACCGGCCGCGAGTGGAGCGCCGACTACGTCATCGCCGCCGACGGCTCCCGTTCGGCGCTGCGTTCGGCGATCGGCAGCCCGCTGGAGGGGCCGCGCTCGCAGAACACCTTCGTCGTCGTCGACCTCGACGACGACCCCGAACACCACCCCATGCCCATCGAGCGGGTCTTCCACTACCGGCACCCCGGAGTCGGCGGCCGCAACGTCCTGACCGTGCCCTTCGCGGGCGGCTGGCGGGTGGACCTCAACCTCCTGGTGAACGACGACCCCGCGCGGTACGTCTCGCCGGAGGGCCTGCGCCACTGGATCCCGCGCATCCTGCCGGAGGCGTACGGCGAGCGGGTCCGCTGGGTCTCGACGTACCGCTTCGCCCAGCAGGTCGCGGCCCACTTCACCGACACCCACCGGCGGGTGCTGCTGACCGGTGAGGCGGCGCATCTGTTCGCGCCGTTCGGGGCGCGCGGGATGAACTCCAGCATCCCCGACGCGGTACGGGCCGTGGAGGCCGTCGCGCAGGCCCTGGAGGCGGGGCGCGACGCACGGGCGGCCGGGGCCGCGGTCACGCGCTTCGCGGAGGAGCGCAAGGAGGCGGCGACGTACAACCGCGCCTGCGCCAGCGCCGCCCTGGAACACATGCTGGCCCGTCACCCGGCGCTGTGGCTGCGCCAGCGCGCGGCCGCGGCGGTCGCCGACGCGGGCCGCCGCGCGGGCGAGTGGCTGGACTCGGCCCCGTACGGCCCGAAGCTGGCCGCCAAGGGAGCGGCCCGGGGCTCGTACTGACCTCTTCCACCGCCCCCGTACACCTCCGACGGCGGCCCGGACGCGACCGGTTACATCCCCCGGACCGGTGGCGGGGCCGTCGTCGGAGGTCATTTCGCGGGGTGCTCCTCCCGGGGCTCCGGGGCCGCCTGTCAGGGTGCTCCCCGGCCGCCTCTCCGGGTCCTCCCGGGTTCGCTCCTCAGGGTGCCGACACCGGGGCGCCCTTGAGGAGGGCGCGGGCGGCGGCCCGTGCGGCGTCCACGACCGGTTCGCGGGCGGTGGGCGAGAAGGCCAGGTACACCGGAAGCGGTTCCGGGGCCGGTCCCAGGAGTCCGGGCGGCGCGGGTCTCAGCTCGGGGTGGTTGTGGTGGGCGCGCTCCTCCAGGGCCGTGTACGCCAGACCGGCCTGGACGGACGCCCGGATGGCCAGCGGGTCGGTGGACCAGGGAACGGAGTGCCAGGCCACGTCGTGTGCGGCGAGGGTCTCGACGATGTGCAGGCCCAGGGCCGACTGGCCGCCGTGCAGGGCGATGGGGATCCGGTCGTCCGAGGTGACGGGGACGTGGCCGAACCACGCGAGGCGCAGCCGCCCCAGCATCTCGGAACGCTCGGTGTGGGTGCCGAGCAGCAGGGCCGCTTCGAGGTCCCCCTCGGTGAGGCGGTCGACGAGGGACGCGCTGAGGCCGGTGACCACGGCGCAGGTCAGATGGGGCCGGTCCACGGCCAGTTGCGAGAGCATCACGCGTAATCGGTCGGCGAAGTGGATCGAGCAGCCCATGCTGAACGTGTCCAGGCTGCGGATGGCGGTCAGCTTGGAGAGCACGTCGTTGTTGAGCGCGACGACGCGACGGGCGTGTGTCACGAGTTCGCGGCCGGCGGGGGTCAGTCGCAACGGTCGCTTGGCGCGCTGGAACAAGGGCGCCTGGATGATGGATTCGAGACGCTGGATCTGCTGGCTGACGGTCGGCTGGGTCACGTGGAGCGACTGTGCGGCACGGGAGAATCCGTCCGCGTCGACGACGGCCAGCAGAGTGCGCAGGAGTTTGATTTCGATATCACGTTGCAGCGGATTCTCCCCCTGATCAACCCACATAACGAACTGATATACGAAAGCATTCCTACCCGATCGCCCGGATGTGCGCCTCGGGGCCTCATGAGGCATGGGCGCACATGTTGGGTTTTGTCTCCGAAACTTTGCCCGTTCATCGGACTCGCTTGAGAATCCAAGGGGTTGAGGGGCCGGGCGGGGGCTTTCGGCGGGTGCGGGAGGGTGACGGTCCGCTTCGCGCCGACGGGTGGCGTCGTTGTCACGTCTGCCAGGCGACTCCTCGACGGAAGGCAGAAGATGACGACACGCAGAAGGCTGCTCGGCGGCGCGGCCGCGACCGGCGCCGCGGTCACGCTCGGTGGCGCCCCGGCGGCCCCGGCAGCCCCGGCAGCCCCGGCGGCCCCGGCGGTGGGGGCGCCGAGCGGGGCCCGAGACGCGATCGTCGCGCTCAACGGCGGCATGCGCGCCCACTACGCCGGGCTCAAGTCCGGTCTGATCGCCCGTCTGAGCCCCGTTCTCGTCGTCCAGAACGACGCAAAGGGGGGACGGTTCACCCTCGTGCACGAGGGCGCGCGCGAATCGCTGCACCCCGCCGGGGAGGTGTTTGAGCTGGCGAAGTCGATCAGCCATGTGCCGCTCGGCGTCTTCGCGATCGTCGCGCCGTATCTGGGCGGCCGGGTCCCCCATGTCCCCAACGGCTTCCGCATCGATCCGCACGACCTCGGGATGGTCGCCTCCGGGGGGACCGGGCCCCGTGGCTGGATCACTCCGCTCCAGGAGTACGCCGGTCTGCTGACCGCCGCCCGCGGGCGGCTCGGCGAGGCGGGCCTGCCGCCGGAGATGGCGGGCGCGTCCGCGCGGGTGCTGGACGGGGCGCTCGGGTTCATCGCGGAGTCCCTGAGGTCCGGCTCCGTGGGCATCGCGTCCTTCGAGGACTTCTCCGCCGGTGTGTACGCGGGCATCCGCACCAACATGGCGTACGCGGCCGAGGCGCAGATCGCGGGCGTGGAGGGCGTCATGCGGAGGTGGCGGGCCGAGATCGGCGAGCGGGCGTGGCGGGACCTGTACGCCGTCGTGCTGTCCCAGTGGGCCACGTCCGTACGGAACCAGAACACGATCATCATCAGGCGCTGTATGAATCCGGCCACGGTGGCGACCCGTCTGATCGACCTTCCGGCCGCCGAGCCGCCCGCGGACCCGGTCTTCGTGGCCCTGGACAACCTCGCCCGGATCGTGCAGGACAACATCGCCGCCGAGCTGGTCTTCCCCTCGGACCGGGCGGCCGCGGACGCGCTCAAGGGCCCGCAGGATCTGCTCGCCGACGAGATCCTGCACCAGCTCGGCGCGTCGGCCGCCGACGGGACGGCGTACTCCGCCCCCGCCGGGGCCGGTGACGCCTGCCCCTTCTCCCGGCGGGAGGGTGCGCGGGGCTGACCGGTCGAAGTCGCCTGCTCCCCGGGCTGTCACGCCTCCGGGGCGGCGTCCGGCCCCCGGGCTGTCACGCCTCCGGGGCGGCGTCCGGCCCCCGGGCTGTCACGCCTCCGGGGTGGCGACCGGCCGACCCGGTGCGCGCGTCGGCCGGTCGAGGTCCGGGGTGCTCGGGGGTGTCCCCGTGAGGGTGGCGAGCAGCGTCTGGGCGAGGACGGTCGCCGCCTCGATCCGGGTGTCCTCCCGCTCGTCGCCGGTGACCCTGTCGATCACCGCGTCCCGTACGGCGGGGGAGATGCCGGAGCCGCCGAACAGACCGGGGTACGACAGCGCCATCATGCACACGCCCACGTTGGCGGAGAGGACGGCCTGTCCGGCGAGTTCGGGGGGCATCCGCAGCCGTCCCGCGTCGCGGCAGCGCTCCAGGGCCTTGAGGAGGAGCGCCTGGGCCTCCTTGACGGCCTCCGGCTTGGCGTCGCTCGTCGGCGTGAACATCAGCCGGTAGAGGTGCGGGTTGCGGAGGGCGAACGCGACGTGGCTGTTCCACGCCGTCCGCAGGTCCTCGACCGGGTCGTCGGTGAGGGGGTTGCGCCGCTTGTCGGCGAGGAAGCGCTCGAAGCCGATGTCGGCGACGGCGGTCAACAGCCCCTGCTTGTCGCCGAACTGGCGGTAGATCTCGGGCATGCCGACCTTCGCCCGGTCGCAGATGGCGCGGGTCGAGATCGCCGACGCGTCCTTGGTGGCGAGAAGTTCCTCGGTGGCTTCCAGGATGCGCTCTCGTGCCGTCGACATGCCTTCACGGTATCAGCGCTAACAGTCCGGACCTGGGCGAATCCGCCCCGAGGGCGGGCGGACCAGGGCGCCGCCCGCTCTCCGCGTTATCGACGCTAACGAACTGTGTTAGCGTTGCAAACAACCCCCGTGTCCCGCCACGAAAGGAACGGCCATGACCGCCTCCACCACCCTCCGCGATGTGATCGGCCTGCCCCAGGAGCTGCCGCGCCTCGCCGACGCGACCCTGATCCTCATCGACTTCCAGAACACCTACCGCACCGGCGTCATGCGCCTCGACGGTGCCGAGAAGGCCCTCGCCGCCGGAGCGCGCCTGCTCGCCGCCGCCCGCGCCGCCGGCACTCCGGTCGTGCACGTCGTCAACGACGGCGGCGAGGGCACCCCGTACGACATCCGGGCCGAGATCGGCGCGATCAGCGACGAGGTCGCCCCCGTCGAGGGCGAGAAGGTCGTCGTCAAGCAGTTCCCGAACGCCTTCCACGCCACCGACCTCGAAGAGACCCTCAAGGACCTCGGCGCGGGCGGCGACCTCGTCATCGCCGGGTTCATGACGCACATGTGCGTCCTCTTCACCGCGCAGGGCGCCTTCAACCTCGGCTACCGCCCGACCGTGGTCGCCGAGGCCACCGCGACCCGCTCCCTGGAGGCCCCGGACGGCACCGTCGTCGCCTCGGACGTGCTCCACACGGCCGGACTGACCACCGTCGCCGACCTGTTCGGCACGGTGGCCCGTACGGTCGACGAACTGGTGGCCGCCACCCCGGCCGGCTGACCGCCGGTCACCGTCCGCGCCCCCGGGAGTTCACCCGAGGTGTACCGGAAGACCGCCTGATGATCGGTTACGGGTCGCCCGCCTCGGCGGTAATGGCGGTCGGCCCGTGACGGTTCCAGCTCCGGGCGTTCCCGTTCCGTGCGCCCCTTGGAGGACGTGTGCCCCCCGCCGCCGAGACCCTGCTCGACGAGGTCGACGGCGAGGAGGGCACGGGCGGCCCGCCCCGGGCCCGCGGCCCCCGCCGGGCCCTGCGCTCCCCGGCGCTCGCGGGGCCGCTCTCCGCCGCCCTGCTCACCGCCGTCCTGCTCTGCCTCGCCACCCGGCTCTCCCGTACGTACCCCTTCGGGCCGGTGACCAGGAACATCGTCGACCTCGGCCAGCAGTACCTGCCGTTCCACGCGTACTGGCGCTCGTTCCTCCTCGGCGAGACCCACGGCGACGCCTTCCTCAACTGGAACTCCGGCTTCGGCTCCAACTTCCTCGGGGACATCGGCACCTATCTGAGCAGCCCCTTCGACCTGCTCGTCGTGCTCTTCCCGGCGGACCGGATCGAACTCGCCCTGTACGTCGTCACCGCCGCCAAGATCACCGCCGCCGGCGCCGCGATGGCGCTGCTGCTCCTGCGGCTGCGCCCCGGCCCGTGGCCGGTCGCCGCCGTGCTGGGCACCGCGTACGCGCTCTCCGGCTGGACCTTCAACTACGGCGCCACCGTCCCGATGTGGCTCGACGGCCTCGTCGCCTTCCCGCTGCTCTGCCTGGTCGGCGAGTGGGCCCGCACCGGACGACGCCCCGTCCTCGGGCCGCTGGTCGTCGCCCTCGCCTGGACCGCCAACTTCTACACGGCGTACATGGCGACGCTCGGCGCCGCCGTCTTCCTCGTCGTACGGCTCCTCACGGCCGAGGAGAGCGCCACCGCCCGGCAGCGCCTCATCGGCGCGCTGCGCGCCGCGCGCGGAGTCCTCATCGGCATCGGGCTCGCCGCACCCCTCGTCGTGGTGATCTTCCTCGCGACGAAGGTCGCCGACCCCACCCCCGCGACCACCTTCGCGCCGGCGGCCTGGACGGACGTCCTCGCCCGGTTCCTGCCGGCCACCGCGAGCGTCGCGAGCCCCGCCCTCTTCATCGGCACCCCCGCACTCGCCCTCGCCCTCACCCTGCCTTTCAACCGGTCCGTCGCCCCGCGCGTCCGGGCCGGCTGGACGGCTGCGGTCGTCCTGGTCACGCTCTCCCTCCAGTGGGAGCCGACGCATCTCGTCTGGCACGCCGGGGCGTCGCCCAACGGCATTCCGTACCGCCAGACCTTCGTCCTGTGCGGGCTGCTGCTCGTCGCCGCCTGGTTCTCGGGCGCCGGGGGCGTGCCGCGACCCGTCGCACTCCTCGGGGGCGGCGCGCTGCTCGGGATGCTGGCCTGGGCGGCCCGGGGGAGCGTGGACATCGACCCGTGGACCTTCCCCGCCTTCGGCACGGCCGCCGCGCCGGCCCTCGCCGCCGTCCTGCTCGCGCTGCCGGGCGCACGCCGGGCCGCGGCCCGGGCGACGGACCCCACGCGTCCGGAGTCCGCCGCGAGTACCTCCGTACGGTGGCGCACCGCGCGCGTACTGCCCGTTCTCGCCCTCGCGCTGCTCGTCGCCGCCCAGGCGGGCGAGGCCGTCGTCACCGGCAAGCGGATCGAGGAGCAACAGCGCGACAAGGTCTCCTGGTCGCCCAGGATCGGCCCCTGGCACACGGCCGTCGCCGAGGAGGTGGCCCGCGCGGACGCCTGGCCCCGCCACCGGACCGACCCCGGCGAGGTCCCCGGCGGCAACGACGTCCTGCTCGTCGGGGGGCAGGGCCCCGACTACTACAGCAGCCTCACCGCCGACGTGACCTCCCGCACCCTGGCCTCCCTCGGCTTCGGCTACTACGCCAAGGGCCGGCACCCGGTCACCCTCGACAACCCCGTGACGGACGCGCTGTTCTCCATCGGCACCCGGATCCGCTCGACGCCGGACGGGCCGCTGCGCCAGGACCGGGCGCCCCGTGCCGCGGTGTCCGTCGCCACCACCCCCGTACCGCCGCTCGTCACCGTACGGCCCTCGGCCCGCCCGCCCGCCGCCTCCGGGGACTCGGCCTTCGCCGTCCAGGAACGCCTGCTCGGTGCCTCCGTGTACGAGCTGCCGCCCGTCGCCCGCACCGGACGGACCCTCACCGCCCGGTGCCCGGCGGGCTCCCGGGCCTGGTTCTGGGCGCCCGAGTACAAGGGCTCGGCGACCCTCGCGGGGGAGCGGCCCGTGGACTTCGAGGGCAAGCCGCCCTCCGTCCGCGCGCCGATGCGGGCCCTCGGCGCCGTCCCGGCGTCCGGAGAGGTGCGGATCGCCCTGGAACCCGAGGGCAGGCCGCGGCTGCCGCGCCAGCCCGTCGGCTGCCTGGTGCCGGACCGGCTCGACACCGCCGTACGCGGGCTGACCGACACCGGCGCCACCCGGGTGCGCGCCACCGGGCACACCGTCACCGCCGAACTGCCCCCGGGCAGCACCGGCACCGCCGTGCTCGCCGTGCCCCGCATCTCGGGCTGGAGCTGCGCCGCCGGTGACGCGGAACCCCGCCCCGCGCGCGCGTACGGCGGGCTCGTCGCCGTCCCGCTCGACGGGCGGGCGAGCACGGTCACCTGCTCCTTCCGGCCCCCGGGCCTCCGTCTCGGCGGCGCGGTCGGCGCGGCCGCCCTGCTCGCCCTCCTCGTGACGGGGGTCCTGCACCGGCGGACCCGCCGGTGAACCGACTTCCCCACGGCCTTTCCACGGAGGACGACAAGAGTTCACCCGGAGTGCACGCTCGGATCGTTCGCCCGGAAAAGTGGAGCGTTAACCTGCCCGCCGTAGCGGCGTTTAACTATTCGATTCAGTTGGGGATCCCGAGTGCCGAAACTGTCCGTCGTCGTACCGTTCCACAATGTCGGGGCATACGCTCCCGACACCCTGCGCAGTCTCGCGAACAACGCGGATCCGGAATTCGAATTCCTGCTGATCGACGACTGCTCGACGGACGACACCCCGGAAACCCTCGACCGCTGGCGCGACCGTCTTCCGAATTCCACCGTCATCCGGCACGAGAAGAACAGCGGCGTCGCCCAGGCGCGTAACACCGGGATCGACGCCGCACGCGGCGACTACATCACCTTCCTCGACGGCGACGACTGGTACGCACCCGGCCACCTCAGCGCCACCGTCGCCGGAATCGACCGCCTGGGCTGCGATTTCGCCCGGACCGACCACGTCCTCTCGGAAGGCAGGAAGCGGCAGATCCGCTACGCCCCCGCCAAGCGCCGCGACACCGTCATGGACCCCAGGGACGGAATCTCGCCCGCCAGCATGGTGACGATGGTGGACTATCCGTTCGTCCCCTTCGGTATCTACAGCGCCCGGCTCTTCGAGAACGGCGCCTCGCGTTTCGAGACCTCCCTCAGAACGGCCGAGGACCGCCTCTGGATCTGGCGGCTCCACCTCAAGGCCCGTACCTTCGCGGCCCTTTCCCTGCACGGCGTCTTCTACCGGCGCGGTGTCACGACCTCGCTCACCCAGATCACCGACAACCGGCAGCTCGACTTCATTCCGTCGTACGACCTCCTGCTCGACGACGTGTCCCGGGACGCGGAGGCGGACCGGTTCCTCCCGAAAGCGGTCCGCACGTACTGCGCGATGATCGCCTTCCACATGGGCAAGGTCGAGAAGTACGAGCCCGCCGTCGCCAAGCGGCTCCGCGCCGACGTCGGCGACGCGCTGCACCGGATGCCGCAGCAGGTCCTCGACGAGACCCTGGCCACCATGGACACCCCCCGCAGCACCCTCCTCCGGAGCCTGCGCGACACCGGAAGGACCGCCTGACCCATGGCCCCCGCCCCCGCCGCCCCGGCCGTCCCCGACCACCGGCCGGTCCAGATCTTCCAGGTCTCCACCCTGTACGGCGCCGCCACCCTCGCCGCCGCGCTCGACGCCGGACGGTTCGGCCCCCGGGAGGACGCCCGCAGGCTCCTGCTGATCTCGCGCAACGCCGAGATCCCGGAGACCGCGCTGCGCCTGGAGACCATGACCGGCTACGAGCGGATCGCCGCCCGCTTCGACGGCACCCTCGACTGGAACGAGACGATCCACCCGTACCACCCCGCCGCCTGGGCCCCCCGCCCCGAGGAGGCACCGCTCTGGCAGCGCGTCCTGCGCACCGCCTGGGGCCTCGGCGCCGCCCCGGTGGAGCTGATCGTGGAATCCATCCAGGTCAACCCCGCCAAGGCGCTCGCCGGCACCTTCCCCGAGAGCGCCCTGCACGTCTACGCGGACGGCCTCATGAGCTACGGCCCGACCCGCAACGACCTCGCGCAGTCGATCGCCTGCCGCATCCGGCGGGTCCTCCACCTCGACCTGGTGCCGGGGCTCCGGCCCCTCCTCCTGAGCGAGTACGGGGTGGAGCCCGAGCTCGTCCCCGACGACGCCTTCCGCGCGGTGCTCGCCGAGATCGCGGAGGCGGCGGCCGAGGACCCGGACATCGCGCGCGCGGCAGCCGCCGAGCCCACCGCCCTGCTGCTCGGCCAGTACCTCGCCGCCCTCGGCCTCCTCACCGCCGAGGAGGAGGAGGACCTGCACGTGCGGATGCTGCGCGGCGCCGTCGCCGACGGACACCGCTCGGTGGTCTTCAAGCCCCATCCGACCGCGCCCCCCAGCTACTCCCTGGCCCTCCAGGAGGAGGCGGACCGGTCCGGCGTACGGCTCACCGTCCTCGACGGGCCGCTGCTCGCCGAGACCTTCTACGAGCGGTGCGCGCCCCGGCTCGTCGTCGGGTGCTTCTCCACGGCGATGCTCACCGCCGCCGTGTACTACGACATCCCCGTCGCGCGCGTGGGCACGGCCGAGGTCCTCGAACGGCTCACCCCCTTCGAGAACAGCAACCGCATCCCCCTCACCGTCGTCGACCACCTCCTGCCCGACCTGGAGCGGGGCGAGGCGCCGAAGGTCCCGGGACCGGCACCGGACTCGCTCACGCCGCTGGTCCGCGCCGTCGGCTACTGCATGCGGCACAAGATCCATCCGGGCCTGCGCGAGGAGACCACCCGCTTCCTCGCCGCGCACCACGCGGAACCGGGCACGGCGCACCACTTCACCGCCGAACGCCTCGGCGAGCTGGGCCTGCCGGGCGGTGCGCCCGCCCCGGCCCGGGGCGGCGCGGCCTCCCGCCTCCGCAGGACGCTCGTCCGGTCACGACGGGGCTGAGCGGACCGGGGTGGACCGGCGCGGACCGGGGCGCAGGGACGGGCGGGCCGCGCCGGCCCGCCCGCGTCAACCGGAACGGCGTCACGTCAGCCCCGCCCGCGTCAACCGGTGAGGCCCCCGTCAGCCCGTACGTGTCACGGCGCGGCGGACCTGACGAGGCTGAAGACCGCCCCTTCCAGGTCCGTCACCAGGGCCAGCCGTCCCGCCCTCGCGTCGCACGGCGGGCGCAGCACCTGGCCGCCGAGTTCCGCGACGAGCCCGGCGCTTGCGTCCACGTCCGCGACCTCGAAGTACGTCATCCAGTGCGGGCCCCGGTCGCGCGGCAGCTCGTTGCCGACGCCGTGGAGGGAAGCCACCGGGTCCCCGCCCACCCGGAGTGTCGCGTAGTCGTCGTCGGCGGACTCGACCGGCTCCACCTCGTAGCCGAAGACCGACCGGTAGAACTTGCCGACCGATGACGACTCGTACGTCAGCAGCTCGTTCCACACCGGGGTCCCCGGCGGTCCGGCCGCCGCCGTGCCGTGGTGCGCCGCCGCCTCCCAGACGCCGAAGACCGCGCCGACGGGGTCGGAACAGATCGCCATCCGGCCGGCCTCGCCCGCGTCGAGCGGGCCCACCGCCACGGTGCCGCCGCAGCAGCGGATGCTCTCGGCGGTCTCGTCGGCGTCGGCGGTGGCCAGATACGGCGTCCAGGCGATCCGCAGGTGCCGGTCGGGCGGCAGCTGGCCGATGCCCGCCACCTCCCGGCCGTCGAGCAGCGCGCGCACGTACGGGCCGAGATGCTGTGGCCCGGGCACGAACTCCCAGCCGAAGAGCGCGTTGTAGAACTCCTGGGTGGCGTCAAGCCCGTGCACCATCAGGCTCACCCAACAGGGTGTGCCGGGTGTGCGCCGAGTCGCCTCGGTCATCGTGACTCTCTCCTCGGACCATCGTCGTGGCCGTGTCCTGCCGTGTCCCGTCCGCATGGTGTCACCGACGGGGCCGCGGCGTGCCCTGGTCGCACCAAAGAGTGGCGCGATCCCGCCGTGATGACGCGGGGCGGAGGCCGGGTCCTCGTCCGCGGCCGTGCGGCTGCGCGAGGATGGCACCCATGAAGCCCATCATCTCCGCAAGCGAACTGCTGAGCGAGTCGGCCGGGGCCCGGCCGCCGGTCCTCCTGGACGTCCGCTGGACGCTGGGCGGCCCGCCCGGACGACCGGTGTACGAGGCCGGGCACCTGCCCGGAGCGGTCTACGTCGACCTGGACACGGAGCTCGCGGGCCCGCCCGGGAGCGGCGGGCGCCACCCGCTGCCCGACCCGGCGGCCTTCGGGGCGGCGATGCGCCGTGCGGGGGTCTCGGCGGACACCCCGGTCGTCGTCTACGACGGCGGCCTCGGCTGGGCCGCGGCCCGCGCCTGGTGGCTGCTCCGCTGGGCGGGCCACCGGGACGTGCGGGTGCTCGACGGGGGTCTCGCGGCCTGGACGGGGGAGCTCACGGAGAAGGTCCCCGCGCCGGAGCCGGGCGACTTCCGGCCGGAGCCGGGCGCCCTGGGGCTGCTGGACACGGACGGCGCGGCGGCACTCCCCCGTTCGGGGCTGCTGCTCGACGCGCGGGCGGCCGAGCGCTACCGGGGGGACGTGGAGCCCATCGACCGGGTCGGCGGGCACATTCCGGGCGCGGTCTCCGCGCCGACCACCGAGAACGTCGACGGGGAGGGACGCTTCCTGGGCGCCGACACCCTGCGGGACCGTTTCACCGCCCTCGGCGCCGCCGAGGGGAGGCCGGTCGCGGTCTACTGCGGCTCGGGGGTCTCCGGCGCCCATGAGGTCCTGGCCCTGGAGGTCGCCGGCATCCCGGCCGCCCTCTACGCCGGATCCTGGTCGGAGTGGTCCGCCGACCCGGCCCGCCCGGTGGCCACGGGCCCGGACCCGCAGTAACGGAGGCACGAGAGCGGGGCCCGCACCGATCCGGCGCGGGCCCCGCTCCCGTACGACTACGACTACGACCACGGCATGGGCCGTGCTCCGTCAGTCCTGCTTCTTCCTGCGCGTGCCGAAGACGATCTCGTCCCAGCTGGGGACCGCCGCCCGGCGGCCCGGACGGACCCCGTCCGCCTCGGCCTGGCGGTCCGTGGTCCCGGTGAGCCGGTCCCGGTGCCCCGAGACGGCGCGCGGCATCAGCACATCGGCGTACGCGGAACCGGCACCCGCCGAAGCGGCCGTCGCCGGCGGTTCCTCCGCCTCGGCCTCCTCCGCCGGCTCCGTGTCCGTGGGCTCGGGCACGATCATGTCGCCGCGGAAGCTCGGTACGGCCTCCAGCAGGCTGGTGAGCGAGTCCCGCTCCTCCTCCGGCTCGACCGGGGCGGAAGCGGAGGCGGACGCCCGCTCCAGCTGCCGGTGGTCGAGCTGGCGGTCCAGGGCGCGGTCCAGCGGCCGGTCCCTGGGCAGCCGGGCGATGCGCGGCACGAAGGGGAAGCTCGGTTCCGGCGCGGCCGCGATCGTGTCGTCGGTCTCGCCGATCAGCGCACGGGCCTCGTCGTCCACGGCCTGGACGAGCCGCCGGGGCGGGTCGTACGTCCAGCTGGCGGTGTGGACCTCGCCCGCGACGCGGTAGACGAGCAGCACCTCCCAGGTGCCGTCGTCCCGCCGCCAGGAGTCCCACTGCACGGTGTCCTTCTCGGCGCCGCGCAGCAGCAGTCGCTCCTGCACCGCCTCGCCGAGCTGGGGACCGCTGTTCTCGCCGGGCCTGCGGACCGGGGTCTTGCGGGCGCGCTCGGCCATGAAGGCGCGCTCCGCGAGCACGGGGCCCTCGAAGCGGCGTACGCGATCGACGGGGATGCCGGCGAGCTGGGCGACCTCCTCGGCGGAGGCACCGGCCCTTATGCGCGCCTGGATGTCACGGGGGCGGAGGTGGCTCTCCACCTCGATCTCGATCTGGCCGAGGCGCGCGCGGTCGTTGCGCACGGCGGCGCGCAGCCGCTCGTCGATCGGAAGTGTGTACTCCGTGCTGTCAGCAGCCTTCAGCACCAGTCGTGTGCCGTCGTTGGAGACGGCCACGACACGCAGTTCGGGCATGGGGACCTCCCGGGTGGTGCCTGCCGACGTCACGTGCGTCGCTGCTTCCGCTAGTCGAGTGTGGCCTGCCCGGGTGCAGCCTGCCACTACCTTGCCGAGTTGCCCGGCGTGTCGGGCGTGGACCCTGGAACGCCGTTATGGCACGGTTACCGGATGGCTACGCGGAGTGACAGGCGGTCACTCTGTGCATCCGGCTTCCGTGCGGTGCCTCGGCGCCGCCGGTTCGAGTGCCGTTTCCGGCTCCCGCCCCTCGATCCGGGGCACCCGTGAAGGCGTCCGGACCCAGGGTTCGTCAATGTACTCCATTCGGGCCACCTGGGTGGACCGGCGCGCCGCCCAACTTCTCGGGCTGTACGGGAGTTGAGTGTCCGCGATCTTCCCCCGTACGTGTCGCTCTTCACAGAACCAGCAGAAACGGAACTATTCGCTTCGCCCATTTGTCCCTTCTGGGTGCAAGGCGAACGGATGAACCGTCAGGGGTTGGAGATGCGTCACAGGCCGAATACCGACACGGACGAGCCGGAGGAGAAGGAGGGCGGCAGGAGGAGGATCGACCTGAGTGTCGCTCAGGTCTCCGGCAGCGCCCTGGCCGCCGTCATCGCCGCCAAGCTGGCCTCCACCCTCGGTGTGTACGGCACGATCCTGGGCGCCGGTGTGATCAGTGTCATCGCCACCTGCGGAGGTCCGCTCTTCCAGCACCTTTTCCGCCGCACCGGCGAGCAGATGCGCGACGCGACCGCCGTCGGCAGGCCGAGGGCCCGTCAGGTGCCGTCCGTGCCGGGGCCGCCGGCCGACCGCACCCTGATGCTCGGCACGGTTCCGGCGCCGCTCCCGGTGGACGAGGAGTTCGGCGCGGCGACCACCCACGGCACCCGTGTCCGGGGCTGGAAGCGCCCGGCCGTCGCCGCCGCGCTCGTCTTCGGCGTCACCATGGGCGGCATCACCACGTACGAGCTGGTCTCCGGCCAGGACTTCAGCGGGACCCAGGGGACGACCACCTTCGGGTCCGTCGTCCGGGGCGGCGGAAGCACCGGGCAGGAGGCGCCGGACGGGGACAAGGACCCCACGCCCGCGCCGACCGGATCGGCCGACGGCTCCGGCGCCGACACCCCGGGGACCGGAGGGACGCCGACCCCGGGCGACCGGGACTCCGGCCGGGACGGCACCGCCGACCCCTCGCCGGAGCCGACCCCCTCCGGCTCCGCCGACAGCGGGCCGACGCCCGCGCCGACACCGACCGGTCCGACCACCGGCCCCACGACGGAGCCGACCGCCCCGACAGGGGAGCCGACCGAGGGGACCGGCGCGCCGGAGGCTCCGGCGGACCCGGCAGACCCGGCCCCGGCGGGAGCCGGAGCCGGCGCCGCGGCCGAGTGACGGCCGGCCGTCAGTCGCCCAGGACGCGCCGAAGGTAGTCGTTGGCGAACAGCCGGTCCGGGTCGAGCCGGTCGCGCAGCGCCGTGAACTCGGCGAAGCGCGGGTAGACCTCGGAGAAGTAGGCGGCGTCGCGGGTGTGCACCTTGCCCCAGTGGGGGCGGCCCCCGTGCGCCGTCATGATGCGCTCCACCGCGGTGAAGTAGGCGTGGTGGGGCGTTCCCTTGTAGAGGTGGACGGCGATGTACGCGGTCTCCCGGCCGGAGGCCGTGGACAGCGCGATGTCGTCCGCCGGGGCGGTCCGCACCTCCACCGGGAAGCTCACCTTGAGCGGCGAGCGCTCGACCATCGCCTTGACCTCGCGCAGCGCGGCGACCGCCGCCTCACGCGGAAGCGCGTACTCCATCTCCAGGAAGCGGACGCGGCGCGGAGACGTGAAGACCTTGTAAGGGATGTCGGTGTACGTACGGGCCGACAGGGCCCGGCTGGAGACCTTGGCGATCGAGGGGATGACCGGCGGGACGGCCCGGCCCAGCGAGCAGGCCACCTGGAAGAGGCCGTTGGAGAGCAGTTCGTCCTCGACCCAGCCGCCGATCCGGCCGGGGGGAGCGGCGGGGCCCGCGCTCCGGTTGTTGCGCTTGGTGTTGCAGTTGTCCGTGTGGGGGAACCAGTAGAACTCGAAGTGCTCGTTCTCCGCGTGCAGCGCGTCGAACTCCTCGGTGACCCGGTCGAAGGTCATCGGCTCCTCGCGCGCGGTGAGCAGGAAGACCGGCTCCACCGCGAAGGTGATCGCGGTGACCACGCCGAGGGCGCCGAGCCCGATCCGGGCGGCGGCGAAGACCTCCGGGTTCTCCTTCTCCGAACAGGTCATCAGCTCGCCGGAGGCCGTCACCAGCTCCAGCTCGCGGATCTGCGCGGCTATGGAGGCCGACTCGCGGCCGGTGCCGTGAGTGCCCGTCGAGGTGGCCCCGGCGACGGTCTGCTCCATGATGTCGCCCATGTTCGTGAGCGACAGGCCCTCCCGGGCCAGCGCCACGTTGAGCCGCTTGAGCGGGGTGCCGGACTCGACCGTGACGGTCATCGCCTCGCGGTCGATCCGCCGGATCCCGGTCAGCAGGCCCGGCCGGATCAGGACGCCGTCGGTGGCCGCGATCGAGGTGAAGGAGTGGCCGGTGCCGACCGTCTTCACCCGCAGCCCGTCCCGGGCCGCCCGGCGGACCGCCTCGGCGAGCTCCTCGGCCGAGGCCGGACTCACCTCCCGCACGGGGCGGGACGTGACGTTCCCCGCCCAGTTACGCCACGGGCTGTTCGCCGTCCTGGTGCTGCCCGACCCCGCTGTTGTCGTCCCGCTCACGCTGCCCCTCCCGGTTCGGTGCCGGCCTGCGCAGCCGGCGATGTCCGAGGAGACCCACCGCGACCGCGACCGCACCCGAGACGACGGGCACCACGTACCCCGCCTCGGCCCCCGACGCGTCGACCACCATGCCGGCGGCCGAGGAGCCGAGCGCCACGCCGACCGCGAGCCCGGTACCCGTCCAGGTCATGCCCTCGGTCAGCTTGGTGCGCGGTACGTGCGCTTCGACGAGGGCCATGGTGGTCACCATCGTCGGTGCGATGGACAGGCCCGCGACAAAGAGCGCCACGGCCAGCAACGGCAAGTTCCCGGCCAGTAGGAGGGGGATCATACTCACGGCCATCGCGCAGATGCCCAGGAGCCACCTGCGGGACGCCTCGCCCTTGAGGTGGAGCAGCCCGAAGACGGCGCCGGCCAGGCCGGACCCGAGCGCGTAGACGGCCAGAACCAGACTGGCGGCGGCCTTCTTTCCCTGCTCCTCGGCGAACGCCACGGTCACCACGTCGATCGAGCCGAAGATGGCGCCGGTGGCGACGAAGGCCAGGGCCAGCACCTGGAGTCCGGGGGAGCGGAGCGCGGACGTGCTGCGCCCGCCGTCCCGGGGGTGGGGAGCCGGTTCGGTGGCGCGCTGCGAGGTCAGCCAGAAGACGCCGATGGCCAGGAACACCCCGGCGAACAGCGGACCGGCCTCGGGGAACCAGGTCGTCGAGAGGCCGATCGAGAGGATCGGGCCGAAGACGAAGCAGACCTCGTCGACGATCGACTCCCAGGAGTACGCCGTGTGCAGCCGCCGCCCGTCGCCCCGGTAGATCGCGGCCCAGCGGGAGCGGGTCATCGCCCCGACGCTCGGGACACAGCCGACCAGGGCCGTGAAGACGAAGAACGTCCAGTCGGGGGCGTCCTGCTGCACGCAGAGCAGGAGTCCGGCCGCCGCCGCGAGCGAGACCAGGGTGAAGGGGCGGAGGACCTTGCGCTGTCCGTACTGGTCGACGAGCCGGGAGACCAGCGGGCCGAGGACCGCCGCGGACGCCGCGAGCGTCGCGGACAGGGCGCCGGCCAGCCCGTACCGGCCGGTGACCTGGGAGATCATCGTCACGATGCCGATGCCCATCATCGACAGGGGCATCCGGCCGAGGAGTCCGGCGACGGAGAACAGGGTGGAGCCGGGCGCCTCGAAGATCGCGCGGTAGGGACTGGGCAAGGGGGTCTCCGGATCTCCGCGTGGGGGCGCGGCTTCCGTGCGGCCGCCCGAGCGGGCGCCCACACGTGTAATTAAGAGCTAAAGCCTACGGGGTTGAACTGGATGAGTCATCCCCATTTTTCGGACGCGCGCGGCCGGACGGGCCGCGCCGACCGCCGTCGGAGGCGGGTGGGAGGATCGGTGCCATGTCCGATCAGCACGATCCCGCCCCGTACGACGCCCTGCTGCTGCTCTCCTTCGGCGGCCCCGAGGGTCCGGACGACGTGGTCCCGTTCCTGGAGAACGTGACGCGCGGCCGCGGCATCCCGAAGGAACGGCTCAAGGAAGTGGGGCAGCACTACTTCCTCTTCGGCGGCGTCTCCCCGATCAACGACCAGAACCGCGCGCTCCTCGACGCCCTGCGCACGGACTTCGCGGAGTCCGGCCTCGGCCTGCCGGTCTACTGGGGGAACCGGAACTGGGCCCCCTACCTCACCGACACCCTCCGCGAGATGATCACCGACGGGCGGCGCCACATCGCCGTCCTCGCCACCAGCGCGTACGCCTCCTACTCCGGCTGCCGCCAGTACCGCGAGAACCTCGCCGACGCGCTCGCCACCCTGGAGGCGGAGGGCCTCCCGCTGCCCCGGGTCGACAAGCTCCGGCACTACTTCAACCACCCCGGCTTCGTCGAGCCCATGATCGAGGGCGTCCTCGCCGCCCTCGACGAGCTCGACCCGGCCGTCCGCGACGGCGCCCACCTCGCCTTCACGACCCACTCCATCCCCGAGTCCGCAGCCGACACCTCCGGACCGGTCACCGAGCACGGCGAGGGCGGGGCCTACGTCCGCCAGCACCTTGACGTGGCACGGGTGATCGCCGACGCGGTCACGGCGGCCACCGGGACCGAGCACCCCTGGAAGCTCGTCTACCAGTCCCGCAGCGGCGCCCCCCACATCCCGTGGCTGGAGCCCGACATCTGCGACCACCTGGAGGAGCTGCACGGCGCCGGCGTCCCCGCGGCCGTCATGGTCCCGATCGGCTTCGTCTCCGACCACATGGAGGTCCTCTACGACCTCGACACCGAGGCCACGGCCAAGGCCGCCGCACTCGGACTGCCCGTCCGGCGCTCCGCGACCGTCGGCGCCGACCCGCGCTTCGCCGCCGCCGTCCGCGAACTCGTCCTGGAGCGGGCCGCGGCCGAGCGCGGGACCCGGGCCGAGCGGTGCGCGCTCGGCGCCCTCGGCCCCTCCCACGACCTGTGCCCGATCGGCTGCTGCCCGGCCAGGGCGGAGCGTCCCGCCGCCGCCGGAGCCGACAGCCCGTACGCCTGAGGAGACCTCGTGACCGACCCGCTCACGACGCACTCGCGTCCCGAAGACCCGCTGCTCGCCGAACTGCTCGGCCTCGCCCTGGAGGCGGCCCGCCGCGCCGGAGCGCTGCTGCGCGACGGCAGGCCCGACGACCTCGCCGTGGCCAGGACCAAGTCCAGCGCCGTCGACGTGGTCACCGAGATGGACATCGCCGCCGAGAAGCTGATCACCGGCTTCCTCGCCGAGCACCGCCCGGCCGACGGCTTCCTCGGCGAGGAGGGCGCGTCGAGCCCCGGCACCAGCGGCGTCCGCTGGGTCATCGACCCGCTCGACGGCACCGTGAACTACCTGTACGGCCTGCCCACCTGGGCCGTCTCCATCGCCGCCGAACGCGACGGCGAGACCGTCGTCGGCGTCGTGGAGGCCCCGATGCGCGGCGAGACGTACCGGGCGGTCCTCGGCGGCGGCGCGTACGCGGGGGACCGGCGCCTCGCCGTCCGCCCCTCGCCCGTCCTCGACGAGGCACTCCTCGGCACGGGCTTCGGATACCTCCGGGACCGGCGCGCCCATCAGGCGGAGATCGCCCGGCGGGTGATCCCGCTCGTCCGCGACATCCGCCGGGGCGGCTCGGCCGCCATCGACCTCTGCGATGTCGCCGCGGGCCGGCTCGACGCCTACTACGAGCGCGGCCTGAACCCCTGGGACCTCGCCGCCGGCGCCCTGATCGCCCGCGAGGCCGGCGCCCTGACCGGAGGCCGCCCGGGGGAGCCGGAGTCGGGAGAACTGACCCTGGCCGCCTCCCCGGGCCTCTTCGCACCCCTCCAGGGCCTCCTGGAGGAACTGGGCGCCTGGCACGACTAGCGGGCCCGGCGACGGACGCGCGAGGGCCCCGGAGCCGGGATACGGCGCCGGGGCCCTCGCACGCGTGCGGGATCGGGAATGCGGATTCGGGAACGGGAACGGCTCGAAGCGGTGCGGGTGAGACGGTCTGGACGGCCCTACGGGCGCCCGGCGGGCGGTACGACGGGTCAGAGACCCGCCGCGGCGACCTCCACGCCGTGCTCGGCGGCCAGCCGGTGCAGGTCCTCCAGCTCCGCCTGCTCGACCTCCGCCAAGTAGTCGTCGCCCGTCTCACGAGCCCGCGTGAGGTCCGTCTGCGTGGTCCTGATGCGGTGCAGCAGTCCTGCGGTGAAAGCGTCCATCGTGCGCCCCCTCGTCATGGGTCCGGTGGCACGGGGATGTGCCGAGGGTGGGTGGATCACACGCTGCGGTCTCTGGGGGACAGAGAGCGGTAGGTGGCGCGCCACATACAGGGCGTGATCACGGGGTGTGCAGTCGTCCTCCCCAACCCCTTCCTCAGAGAAACCTCAACTGGCCCGGAATTCCGGTGAATTCTTCGGGACCGGCCACGCGCCCCCGTGCGCGCCCTCGCCGTCGCCCACCCGTCCCGGGGCCCCGCACCGCCGCCTTACAGCCGGTTTACGCGCGTACGGGGCAGGATGGACACGCACAGTCAGTGCTCGGATTTCAGCCGGTCCGCCTCCGGACCGCAGCTCAAGGGGAAGGATGTACGACGTGCGCGTACTCGTCGTCGAGGACGAGCAGCTGCTCGCCGATGCGGTGGCCACCGGACTGCGCCGGGAGGCCATGGCCGTCGACGTCGTGTACGACGGCGCCGCGGCCCTGGAGCGGGTCGGGGTGAACGACTACGACGTCGTCGTCCTCGACCGCGACCTCCCCCTCGTCCACGGTGACGACGTCTGCCGCAAGATCGTGGAGCTGGGCATGCCCACCCGCGTCCTGATGCTCACCGCCTCCGGCGACGTCAGCGACCGCGTCGAGGGCCTGGAGCTCGGCGCGGACGACTACCTCCCCAAGCCCTTCGCCTTCACCGAGCTCACCGCGCGCGTACGGGCCCTCGGCCGTCGTACGAGCGTGCCGCTGCCTCCCGTCCTGGAGCGCGCCGGCATCAAGCTCGACCCGAACCGCCGCGAGGTCTTCCGCGAGGGCAAGGAGGTCCAGCTCGCGCCGAAGGAGTTCGCCGTCCTGGAGGTCCTCATGCGCAGCGAGGGCGCCGTCGTCTCCGCCGAGCAGCTCCTGGAGAAGGCCTGGGACGAGAACACGGACCCGTTCACCAACGTCGTCCGGGTCACCGTCATGACCCTGCGCCGCAAGCTCGGCGAGCCGCCGGTCATCGTCACGGTCCCCGGCTCCGGGTACCGGATCTGACCCGATGGCCACCACCCCCGCGCCGCATCCCCAGGCGCCCCCGAAACCGACCTGGGACCCCAGGGACCCGGTCCGCCCGCTGCTCCGCCCGACGATCCGGATACGGCTCACCCTGCTGTACGGCGGGATGTTCCTGATCGCGGGCATCCTGCTGCTCTCGATCATCTACCTGTTCACCGCCCAGGCCCTCACGGACAGCGTCTCCGAGCTGCCCTTCAAGGTCGTCGAGGGCAAGGTCCAGCCGACCACCTCCTGGTGCCAGCTGCCCGTGCAGGGCACCGGGGAGCAGCTCAACGAGGCCGTCTCCGTCTGCCTCCGCCACCAGAGCGACCTCGCTCTGGAGGATCTGCTGCGCCGCTCCCTCTTCGCCCTGCTCGGCATGAGCATCATCGCCTTCGCCTTCGGCTACGCCATGGCGGGACGGGTGCTCTCCCCGCTCGGCCGGATCACCCGGACCGCCCGCCAGGTGGCCGGCTCCGACCTGTCCCGGCGGATCGAGCTGGACGGCCCCGACGACGAGCTGAAGGAGCTCGCCGACACCTTCGACGAGATGCTGGACCGCCTGGAGCGGGCCTTCACCGCCCAGCAGCGGTTCGTCGCGAACGCCTCGCACGAGCTGCGGACCCCGCTCGCGATCAACCGCACCCTCCTGGAGGTCCACCTCTCGGACCCGGCGGCGCCGGTGGAGCTCCAGCAGCTCGGCAAGACCCTGCTCGCCACCAACGAGCGCAGCGAACAGCTCGTCGAGGGCCTGCTGCTGCTCGCCCGGAGCGACAACCAGATCGTCGAGCGCAAGCCCGTCGACCTGGCCGAGGTCGCCTCGCGGGGCGTGGACCAGGTGCGCTCCGAGGCCGAGGCCAAGGGGGTCGAGATCAGGGGCGAGCGCGAGCCGGCGGTCGTCCAGGGCAACGGCGTCCTGCTGGAGCGGATCGCGCTGAACCTGCTCCAGAACGCCGTCCGGTACAACGTGCCGGAGGGAGGCTGGGTGGAGGTCCTCACCGAGGTCAAGGACGGCCAGGCGGTCCTGGTCGTCTCGAACACGGGACCGGTGGTCCCCGCGTACGAGATCGACAACCTCTTCGAGCCCTTCCGGCGGCTCCGGCAGGAGCGGACCGGCAGCGACAAGGGCGTCGGCCTCGGCCTGTCGATCGCCAGATCCGTGGCCCGCGCGCACGGCGGCCGTATCATCGCGGAGCCCCGCGAGGGGGGCGGTCTCGTGATGCGCGTCACTCTGCCGATCTGACAGACTGCACGAGCCGACCGGTTCCGTTCGCTTTGCGCGGAATTCCGGGGCCCCGATCCTGAGACGCTCATGTGTGATCGATCACAGGAGAGGGTGTCCGGATCTCCACTCTCCGTGACCGAGAAATCCCTCGGAAAACCAGGAAAAGTCCGGGTTTCCCGGGCCTGGATTGACGGGAAGTACACGGGGTGGCGCCTGCGAGCGGCGCCCACGGGACCGTGTACGGTCCGGTTCGCCACCCGAAGCCGGTCACTCGCGAGAGGACGGGACGGGTGTCGATTGAGTAACAGACCTTGATGTGAGGCAAAATCTCCGCCTCAGGTCGGGCACAAGTCCGACCTCTCACGCGTTACGTGCGCTGAGACACCCGCAACCACCCAGAGGGGGAGAGCGACATGGCAACGGATTACGACACCCCACGCAAGACCGACGACGACGTCGACTCGGACAGCCTTGAAGAACTGAAGGCCCGCCGGAACGACAAGTCGACCTCGACCGTCGACGTCGACGAGTTCGAGGCCGCCGAAGGCCTGGAGCTTCCCGGCGCCGACCTCTCGAACGAGGAGCTGGCCGTCCGGGTCCTGCCCAAGCAGGCCGACGAGTTCACCTGCATGAGCTGCTTCCTCGTGCACCACCGCAGCCAGCTGGCCAGGGAGAAGAACGGCCAGCCGATCTGCCGCGACTGCGACTGAGGTCGTACGGCCGTGGCAGGCGACACACCGTCCCGGAAGCGGCGTCCCCGGCTCCCCGGGAGCCGGAAGACGTTCAAGGGCGGCACAGGCCCGGCAGAGGGTGCCCAGGAGGCCCCTGAAGCCGAGCACGCCGCCGCCCCGCACTCCCTCGGCGTACGTGACGACGAGCGAGGCCTCCCGGCCTCGCTCGAAGCACCCGCCGAGCCGGACCCGGCCCCGCTGCCGGTGGAGCGCGGAGCGGGACGGAACGACGTGCCGGACGAGGCGCGTCAGGGCGGACGCTTCGGCGCCGTCGGTCGCCTCGCCAATCCCGCACGGGCCCAGCTCGACAAGATCAAGATCGACTCCGACCGGATCGACGCCGTCCGGCGCGGCGTCGCGCAGGGCGTCCGAAAGGGCGTGAAGCGCGGCGGCGACAGCGCCAAGGCGGGCCTCGGCCATCTCGCCGACCGGTTGATCGACCTCGCCCCGCGGATCCCGGTCCGCGATCTGGCGACCCTTCGCAGACACTTCCCCGGCCTCGGCCCGGAAGAACTCGCCGACAAACTCGTCGCCGGCGCGGCGAACGCGAGCTCGACCGTGGGCGCGAGCGTCGGTGCCGCCGCCATGCTCCCCGTACCCCCGGCCATGCCGGCGGAACTCGCGGCCGAGATCACCGGCGTCGCCGCCGTGGAACTCAAACTCATCGCCGAGCTGCACGAGGTCTACGGACTCCGGCCGCCCGGCCGGCTCCCCCAGCGCTCGGCGGCCTATCTGACCTCCTGGGCCGAGGAGCGGGGCATCGACCCCACCAGACCCACCACCGTCAACGCGGCGCTCGGCGGCCAGCTCAAGCGCGAACTGCGCCAGCAGATCATGAAGCGCATGGTCCGCAACCTGCCGAACCTCATGCCGTTCATGGTGGGCGCGGCCGTCGGCGCGGTCATGAACCGCCGCGACACCAAGAAGCTCGCCGGGCACATCCGCAAGGACCTGCGCCGCCGCCAGGTCCCCTGGGACGCCCTCCGGGAGTTGCCCCCGCTGGAACAGCCCGAGAACCCGAAGGAAATCGGCTTCTAGGGCCTGTCGTCAMACTCCTGTCGTTGCCCGAAGGGCGGCCCCGCGGCGTCTGGTGCGTGCTCTCGGCGTGCCGGGTGGAAGCCCTCGTACTGGACCGTACTCGGGCTTTCGCCCGGTGCGGCGAGAGTGCGTKCCAGGCGTCGYGGGGCAGACGGGAGTGTGACGACAGGCCCTAGGGGACGCAGCGGCCGGGGCAACACAGGGAGCCGGTCGAGGTCCACGTACCACAGGTAGGTGCGGTGCCGCAGTGCGTGCCGCAGGGGCGCGCGGCGGACGTGTGTGATCGCGCAGTCGTACAGCGCCGGTTTCCCGGCCGCCGTGAGCGCGGCAGCGGAATCGGTCCCGGTCACGAGCTCACCCCCAGGGAGCGGGCAGCCTGGACGCCGGAGCGGCAGCCGTCCTCGTGGAAGCCCCAGCCGTGCCAGGCCCCGGCGTACGCGGTCGTGGCCGTGTTGAGTCGGGGCAGTTCCCGCTGGGCTGCGACCGAGGTGGGGGTGTACACCGGGTGTCCGTACACCATCCGCTCCACCACCCGGTCGGCGGCGATGCCGTCCTCGCCGCCGAGAGTGACGACGTAGTCGGCGCCGGCGGGCAGCTGCTGGAGCCGCCGTATGTCGTAGCTGACGCGGACGGGCTCGGCCGTGGAGTCGCAGCTGGTCATGCGGTAGTTCCAGCAGGCGCGGGCGCGCGGCGAGCGGGGCAGGACGGTGGTGTCGGTGTGCAGGACGGTGGGGTTGCGGGAGTAGGTGAACGCGCCCAGGAGCCGCTTCTCGTCCGTGGTGGGGTCCGCGAGCATCCGCAGTGCCTGGTCGGGGTGGGTGGCGATCACCACGGCGTCGTGGGCGTCGGTGGTCGCGTCGGCGGTGGTGATCAGCACGCCCCGGCTGGTGCGCCGGACGGCGTTGACGGGGCTGGAGGTCCGGACCCGCTGGATGTGTTTGGCGGCGGCCTCGACGTAGGCGGCGGAGCCGCCGGTGACGGTCTTCCACTGTGGGGAGCCGGTGACGGACAGCAGGCCGTGGTGGTCGAGGAAGGCGAAGAGGTAGGCGGCGGGGTAGGACAGGGCGGTGCGTGCCGGGCAGGACCAGACCGCGGAGACCAGGGGGAGGGCGAAGTGGCTGACGAAGTAGGCGGAGTACCCGCCCACGCGCAGGAAGTCCCCGAGCGTGACGCCCGAACGCGGTGTGCGGGCCAGCAGGCGGCGGGCGCCGCGGTGGAAAGCCGGAACCTCCGCCAGCAGACGCAGGTGGCGGCCTCGCAGGGCGGCCCGGGAGGCGAACAGAGCGGCCGGGCCGCGTGCGCCCGCGTACTCCAGGCCGCAGCCGTCGCACCGCACCGACATGCTCATCTCGGCGTCCTGCGTGCCGATCCCCAGTTCGCGGAACAGCTGCACCAGAGTGGGGTAGGTGCGTTCGTTGTGGACGATGAACCCGGAGTCCACGGCGACCTGCCGGCCTCCGGGGGCCGGCAGGTCACGGGTGTGGGCGTGGCCGCCGAGTCGTCCGTCCGCCTCGTACAGGGTGACCTCGTACGAGGACGCCAGGACGTAGGCGGCGGTCAGTCCGGCCACCCCGGCGCCGACCACGGCCACTTTCCGGTCTCCCACCACAAGCGCTCCCGCCACTCGACACCCCGCTCGGCTGCTGCGTTTCACCCGTACTTCGCAGCAGCCGGACGATCGGATTGGCGTGGTGTGTGACCGCGGGGTGGAGGGTCGGTCGAAGAGCTGTGCCGATTCAGCCGGTGAGGCCGGCGAGGTGCGTGCTCGGCGTGACGGTGGGCGGGTAGGTGGCGCCTATGGCGGTGACGTGCTTCCGGTGCAGGCGGCCGTGGCCGTCGATGACGAACACCGACCGGCGCAGACCGCTCAGGGGTGCGCTGTTCCCGCAGGACTTCGCCACCGTACGGCCTTGGTCGGACAGACGAGGACGAGGGGCTTGCCGCGCTGCTCGCACAGGGTGGAGTCGCGGCGATGGACGGTTCCGCCGTCCAGATGTCCGCCGGCCGGGTAGAAGTCGCCGACGACGTCCCCGATCTCCGGGGTGCTTGCCATGAAGTACCTCGATCGCTGATGGATGCGGAGCGCCCGGTCAGGTGGGAAGGGCCATCAGCAGCAGGGGGTCGGTGGTGGGCTGGGGGGATCCTCCGTCGGGTTCGAGGGTGAGGCCGACGGCGCCCGCATCGGCGGGGTCGCCGGTGAGGATCACGCTGCCGTCGTGGTTGATCAGTCCGGCCGGGCGCATGGTGCCGTCGTGGTCGAGCCACAGCTGGTAGGTCTTGCCCGCGCCGGGTGCGGGCAGGTTGGCGGCGGTGAAGACGGCCTTGTTCTGCTGGTCGGACGCGACGACGGTGGTCAGGGCTCCGTTGGCGGACTTGCCGTGGACGGTGCGGGCGTCGGGGGCTGCCAGGACGGCGCTGACCGCGTCGAGCTGCTGCTGGGCCTGGCGTGCCCGCTGTTCGAGGTCCTGTCCGTTCTGTGTCTGCCAGACCGCGACGCCGCCCAGTGCGGCGGCTGCCACGCTGGCGGCCAGGGCCAGGGGTACGGCCCGGCGGCGCAGGATGCCGCCGAGGGCGGGCGCCGCACTGGCGGCGGGGACGCGTGGGGGCAGCTGACGTACGCCGTCGATGGCGGCCATGACCTGTGCCTTGGCGGCCGGAGGCGGCGGCTGGGCGACCGCTGCCGCCAGGCGCGCCGTGGTCGCCTGGAACTCGGCGGCTTCCTGGCGGCATGCCTCGCACGTCTGGAGGTGGGCGTCGAAGTCCTTGCGTTCGGCGTCGTCGAGTGCGCCCAGGGCGTAGGCGGCGACGAGGGTGTGGACGTCGGTGGCGTGGTGGTTCATGTGGTCACCCCCATGCAGTCGCGGAGCCGGATGAGCCCGTCGCGCATGCGTGTCTTGATGGTGGGAAGAGGCGTGCGCAGGGCTTCGGCGACCTCACGGTAGGTCAGGCCCTGGTAGTAGGCCAGGGTCACGGCCTGGTGCTGGAGTTCGGTCAGGCCGCGCAGACAGCGCCGTACCTGTTCGGTCTCCAGCCGGCTCTCGACCTGTTCGGCGACCTCGTCGAAGGCGGTGGTGTGCTCGCGGGCGGCCTGGGCGTGCTCGCGGTCGGTGGCGGCCTGGGCGGAGCGGACCCGGTCCACGGCCCGACGGTGGGCGATCGTCGCCGCCCACGCCGTCACCGCGCCGGCCTCGGGCCGGTAGCGCGCCGCCTGCCGCCACAGGTCGATCATGACCTCCTGGGTGACCTCCTCCGACTGCGCCCGGTCGCGCACCACTTTGACCACGATGCCGAAGACCAGAGGTGCCAGGGCGTCGTAGAGGGCGGAGAAGGCCTGCTTGTCGCCGCGCGCCACCTCGCCCATGAGCTCGGTGAGGTCGCTGGGGGCAGGGCAGCCGTTGCGGCCGGCGCCAAAGGGAAGCGGCTGTTTCACCTGCGCCGCTCCGGCCGGGGACAGAAGGCGAAGGGGCGGCCTGGGCCGGCCGTCGGGGGGCGGGGCGTCCATCGCATGCCGGTCCTTTGTCGTCGCTCGATCGTGCCGGACCGTCCGGGGACGGTCCGGTGACCGAAGTCTGGTGGGTATCTCGTCCATTCTTCGTAGCGGACGGGCGTGTGGATGGGTGGCGCTTCGTCACCCGCGCCATCGCTGAGTAGCCCGTTCGAGGGAAGCCGGGCGCAGCGGCCAAGCCGGAAGGCGTAGAACGGCGAAGACGGTGCGTGAGGCGAGTGGAGCGACGTTCTCCGGCTCCCCTCACCGGCCGCGCGGGTTGCGCGGCCGAGGCACCCTCGTGGGAGGTAGTTCACATGGTTCGTGTGCGACACGGTCTGGCGGTGGCCCTGGCGGCCGGTGCGGTGGTCGTCGGCGGGGCGTCGATGGCATCGGCCGATGCCGGTGCGCAGGGAGTGGCCGCCCACTCGCCGGGAGTGGGATCGGGCAACCTCGTGCAGGTTCCCGTCCACATCCCGGTCAACGCGTGCGGCAACACCGTCAGCGTGATCGGGCTGCTGAACCCGTCCTTCGGCAACACCTGCGTCAACGCCTGACCGAGCACCGCGAGAAGAGCTCCGGTCCGCCGCCTACAAGACGGGGTGGCGCGGACCGGTGATCCGCCCGGAGAGCAGCGCGCTCCATGCGGGTCGGCCGCGGGCGGCTGTCGGCACAGCCGCCCGCGGCACCACGTCCTTCCGCCTGGGCTACCAGGTGAGGACCGCGATGACCTGCTTGCCCCGGATGGAGGGGCTGACGAATAGGTCTGCCCCCAGCGCCCGCACGATCTTCAGCCCCCGGCCTCCCGGCTCCTCGCGCCGCGCGTCGCCGTGCTCCCCTGACAGGTCCGCCGTGCCGTCGCTCACGGCGATACCCGCCCGCCCCCGCTCCAGGCTCAAGGTGAGCACGTAAGGCCCGGCGGCGTGGAGCACCGCATTGCCGACCAGCTCCGAGACGATCAGTACGAAATCCTCGGCAACCTCACGGGGCCAGGCGTCCGCCTCCTGTGCCAGGAGCCGTGCCGCGGCCTGACGGGCCTGGCGGGCCGCGCGTCCGTCCGAGAGGAGCGGCAGATGCAGCGTGGCCGGACATCCGCAGGGAGCGATGGCGGTGTCCATGATGATTCCTCGCAGCGGTCTTCGTGACAGGAATACCGGGTGAAGGGGAACTCCGTGGAGTTGTGGTGATGCGTGACGACTGCCGCGATGGATTGCCTGGATCCGGGAGAAGTGCCGAGCGACCGTCAGAGTGATCTCCAGCCCCGCCTTCCCGCTCCCGCTGCCGTGACCGAATCGGACGAGGACGGCGAACCCAGGCGCCGTTCTCCGCTGCCGCCGACCCCCGCACCGTCCCTCCCGGCGCGGTCGCGCAGACCGACGGCATCCCTCACGTAGGCCTCTTCCTCGCCCCCGTCCTCGGCCGCTGCATCTGGGGCCCGCCCTCCTCCCCGGCGACCGACGCCGCCCCACCACGAGCTCCGCTCCGCGCGCCAGAGACCATGGCCGCGCCACCGCCTCCATGCCCGCCGCGTAAGGCAACACCGGAAGGAGGCTTCACTCTTTCGTGGGTCGGACCAATCCGCCGGGCGGCGGCCGTCGAATGCAGCAATGTGAGCAGCTTCCGCAGCAAACTCGTCCGCGCCGCACTCGGCGCGCCGGCCGGACTCCTGGCCGCGTTCACGGCGTTGGCCGTGGCCGAGCTGGTCGCCGGACTGGTGCGGCCGGCGGCCGGACCGGTGACCGCGGTGGGCGGGGCGGTCATCGACCGGACGCCTGCCGCGGTGAAGGACTTCGCGATCCGCACGTTCGGGGAGAACGACAAGATCGTTCTCCAACTGGGGATTCTCGCGATCCTCGCCCTCATCGCCGTCGGCCTCGGCATCCTGGCCATGTCGCATCGGCGCGCCGGTGCGGCGGGGGTGTTGCTGTTCGGGATCGTCGGCGCCGCCGCGGCTCTCAGCCGTCCCGACTCCACCGGCGCCGGTGACCTGCTGCCCTCGGTCGCTGGAGCGGTCGCGGGAGCCGTGGCGCTGTACGTGCTGGCGACCGAAGCCGCCCCCGTTCCCGCCCCGGCCGATGCGGGCGGTCAGACAAACCCCGGCGCGCGGAGCAGGCGCGGGTTCCTCGCCGCTGCCGGTGTGACCGCCGTCGCCGCGACCTCCGCCGGCGCACTGGGCCGGTACTTCACCGGTCGGCAAGGTCGGGGAGCCGTCGCCTCCCGGGAAGGCCTGGTGCTCCCCGGACCCGCCTCTCCGGCCCCCTCCGTCCCGGCCGGTGTCCAGCTGAAGGTGCCGGGCATCACAGCCTTCACCACACCCAACGCCGACTTCTACCGCGTCGACACCGCCCTGACCGTGCCCAAGGTCGACGCCGGAACCTGGCGGCTGCGCGTCCACGGCAAGGGGGTCTCCCGCCCCCGCACCTACACCCTCGACCAGCTCCTGGCCCGCCCACTCATCGAACGCGACATCACCCTGACCTGCGTCTCCAACGAGGTCGGCGGCCCCTACATCGGCAACGCCCGCTGGCTCGGCGTACCCCTCGCCGACCTCCTGGAGGAAGCCGGCGTCCGGCCGCCGTCGAAGGGCGGCCGGGCGGATCAGCTGGTCGCCCGCTCCGTGGACGGCATGACCCTCGGCACCCCCGTCGAGGACGTCATGGACGGCCGGGACGCGATGCTCGCCGTCGGCATGAACGGCGAACCCCTGCCCTTCGAGCACGGCTTCCCCGTCCGCATGCTCGTCCCCGGCCTCTACGGCTACGTCTCCGCCTGCAAGTGGATCGAGGACATCGAGCTCAGCACCTTCGACGCCTACGACCCCTACTGGGTGAAGCGGAAGTGGGCACGACGCGCGCCGATCAAGACCCAGGTGCGCATCGACACCCCCAAACCCTTCGCCCGCCCCGCCGCCGGCACCGTCACCGTCGCCGGCGTCGCATGGGCCCAGCGCCGCGGCATCACCCGCGTCCAGATCCGCGTCGACGACGGGCCCTGGCAGGACGCCGACCTCGCCCGTCAGGCAGGCGTCGACACCTGGCGGCAGTGGTCCTACCGCTGGCAGGCCACCCCCGGCGGACACACGCTCACCGTCCGCGCCACCGACGGCACCGGCCAGGTCCAGACCGAACAGCGCACCCGCACCATCCCCGACGGGGCGAGCGGCTGGCACAGCGTCTTCGTCACCGTCCCCTAGACCACCCGGACGGCCACAAGGCCCCCACCGGGCAGCACGACCAACCACCTCGACACCTCAGAGAAGAATCCCCAAGGAGCACCTGATCATGAACAGCATGAAGATCCGCCGCATCGCGATCGCCGTCGCCGCCGCCGTCGCGCTGCCCTTCTCCCTGGCCGCGTGCTCAGACTCCGGCAACGACACCAAGGCCGCCGCTCCCACCACGGCCGCCGCGGAGACGACGAGGGAGGCGGGCACCCCCTCCGAGGCGCCGGTGACCGACGACCAGCCCTTCGGCCCGGCCTGTGCCGGGGTGCCGAAGGAGGGCGCGGGCTCCTTCGACGGCATGGCCAAGGACCCGGTCGCCACCGCCGCGTCCAACAACCCGGCCCTGTCCACCCTCGTGACCGCGGTCAAGAAGGCCGGCCTCGTCGACACCCTCAACAACGCCGAGAACATCACCGTCTTCGCCCCGACCAACGACGCCTTCGCCAAGATCCCGAAGGCCGACCTCGACAAGGTCCTCGCCGACAAGGCCACCCTCACCAAGATCCTCACCTACCACGTCGTCGGCCAGAAGCTCACCCCCAAGCAGCTGGAGAACGGCAGCTTCGAGACCCTCCAGAAGGGCATGATCACCACCACCGGCTCCGGCGAGTCCTACAAGGTCAACGACACCGCCAACGTGGTCTGCGGCAACGTGAAGACCGCCAACGCCAACGTCTACATCATCGACACCGTCCTCATGCCCCAGTAGGGCTTCGCGCACGGTCCGCACGTCACGGTGGCCCTGCACCCGTCCTCCCAGGAAGGGTGCGGGGCCACCGGCATCACCACGGCCCAGCCAAGGCCGCGAGCCTTACGACGTTCCCACCTTCGCCGCCACCTCCAGCTCTCACGACGCCGAGATCACAGTCGCCGACAGGAAATTCGTGGGGACCAACCACGTATTCCGCATGGAGAACTTACGCATCGAGGGATTCTCCGGAAGGGACACGAGACTGTACGGGCTGATCAGCGAAGGGCGTGTGAAGGAATACCGGCAGGCAGCCTACGAAATCCGCTCCGCCCTGCCCAGCGCCGAAGAGGCCAGCAAGTGGAACGGGCCGATCTCGTTCCACGAGGACGGCACCGTCAAGACCCTGAGCATCCTGCCCGTCCGCAGTAGAAGCCTGCTCTGACCCATCCCGGGCACCGGCGCCACTCATCCGCGAACCGGAGCTGTCCGCCTACTGTTCCGCCGGATCGGCTGGGCCGCCGAGGACTACGCGGCCCGGTCAGCCCGCCTCCTCGCCGGCCGGACCGCCTTCGTCGCACCGACCGGCGCCCCCCTTGACGCTTTGCGTAGCCCCTCCGAGCCGAGCACAGCCTTGACCAGGGGCTGCACCTCATGCCGAAGCAGTGCCCGCCGGGGAGAGCATGGGGAGAACCAAGCCGCCCTGGGGGTCGCGCACTCGCCGCCGACGGGCGCGATCTTCTCGCTGTCCACCTTCGGGTCGCGGCCGAGGGGCCCGGGGTAGGGGTGGGTGCCGCTCCCGGCGCCGTCGGCATGCATGCCGCTGCGCCCGTTGGGGACGAGGTACGGGTGCTGGGCGGTGCCCTTGCCGGGAACCGGTCGCGCGGTGCCGGGGGCGCCCTCGTAGTGGTCGACGAGCCGGTGGCCGAGGCCGAGGGGGACCTCCTCGGCCTGGGCGCCGGGGGCGGCGCCCGCGAGGAAGGTGGCGGCGAGCACGATGAGCGCCAGGGCGCGAGCTCGTCGTCGGGGCGGATGCGTGGTCAAGGCGGCTCCTCGGGGTCCGCACGTCGGTCGCGCCGGCGGCCGACGCTAGGCCCGGGTGCTGGAGATGTACACGGAACCGCCCCTGGATTCACGGGCGGTTCACGGCGGTTCACCTCCGTTCACGCCCCCGCAACGCTCACGGCCTGAGGCTGGAGACCACGTTGGCGGTGGCGGCGACGCCGTTGTGGATGGTGGGCGCCATGCTGGTGCCGGCGAGGAAGAAGCCGAGCAGGGCGCAGACGAGCGCGTGGGTGAACTTGAGCCCGCCGCTGCGCAGGAAGATCGCGGCCAGCACCACCAGCAGCACCACGACAGAAATGGAAACGGCCATCGCCTTCACGTCCCTCCGTCGCCGCACCGGAATTGCGGCGTTCGGCGGACAGTGTGGCGGAATGCACGGTCCGTCCGGGCGTATGGCGGGGCGGCCATACGGGTGAGATCCGGTCAGGAGGCGGTGGGCAGGCAGTCCTTCCACTCGACCGTTCGGTCGCACCAGCGGTTCAGCAGGACGCGGTCGTGGCCCACGGCGAGGAGGCCCGCGCCGGTTTCGGTGCGGTAGGTCTCGACGGCGGCCACCAGGGCGGCCGTGGTCGAGGCGTCGAGCATGGCCGTCATCTCGTCGCAGATCAGCCAGCGGGGACGGAGGGCCAGGGCGCGGCCCAGGCAGGCGCGTTGCAGCTGGCCGTCGCTGACCTCGTGGGGGCGGCGGACGAGCAGGTCGGGGGTGAGTCCGACGGCGGGGGCGAGTTCGGCGAGGCGGGCGGCGGCCTCGGCGCGCCGGCCGGTGGCGCGGAGGGGTTCGACGACGAGGTCGGCGAGGGTGAGCCGGGGGTCGGCGGCCGTGCGGGGCTGCTGGAAGACGACGCCGACGGCGGTGCGCAGCGCGCGCGGGGCGCGGTGGCGCCAGGCGGTGACCTCGGTGCCGTCGAGGACCAGACGGCCGGCGTCGGGGCGGTGGAGGAGGGCGGCGACCCGGGCCAGGGTGGACTTGCCGCAGCCGCTGGGGCCGAGGAGTCCGACGGACTCCCCGGGGGCGACGGTGAGGGAGGCGCCCCGGAAGACGGGGGCGCGGCGGTCGTATCCGGCGGTGACGGTGTCGAGTTCAAGCACGGGGGTGCTCCGGGTGGTGGCAGGCCACGCCCGCGGTGAACGCGGGCCGTTCGGCGCAGAGTTCGGTGGCGAGCGGGCAGCGCGGGGCGAAGGCGCAGCCCTCGGGCAGCGCGGAGAGTTCCGGGGGCATGCCGGGGATCGGGGCGAAGGCCCGGTCGGGGAGGGCGTCGAGGAGGCCGCGGGCGTAGGGGTGGCGGGGCCCGACGGGGCCGAAGAACCGCTGGGCGGGGGCGATCTCGACGATGCGGCCGGCGTACATGACGGCGACGCGGTCGGCGATCCGGGCGGCGGCGGCCAGGTCGTGGGTGATGAGGAGCAGGGCGCGGCCGTCGTCGGCGTGGCGGCGGAGTTCGTCGACGGTGCGGTCGACGAGGTCGCGGTCGAGGCCGGTGGTGGGTTCGTCGGCGAGCAGGAGGGGGGCGCCGCCGATGAGGGCGAGGGCGGTGGCGGCGCGCTGGGCGAGGCCGCCGGAGAGTTCGTGGGGGTAGCGGTCGAGGTGCCCGGCGGGGAAGGCGGCGCGTGCGGCGGCCTCCTCGGCGGCCTCGCGTCGGGCGCGGCGGGCGGTGCCGGTGAGGGCGCGGACGGTCTCCTCCAGCTGGGACCGTACGGTGCGGACGGGGGTGAGGTGGGCGGCGGGGCTCTGCGGTACGAGTCCGACGCGGCGGCCCCGTACCGTCCGGGCGAGGGTCTTCTCGTCGGCGGCGAGCAGATCGACGCCCTCCTCGCCGGCCGGGCCCGCGAGGAGGGCCGTGCCGGAGGCCTCGGCGTTCCCCGGCAGCAGCCCGAGGAGGGCGGAGGCGAGGACGGACTTGCCGCAGCCGCTCTCGCCGACGAGGGCGAGGCACTCCCCCGCGCCGAGGTCGAACCCGGCCTCACTGACGGCGGCGACGCTCCGCCCGCCGCGCAGCCGGAAGCGGACGCTCAGGTCGCGGACGCTGAGCACGGCCCCCTCGGCCCGCTCGGCGCTGACGGCGTCAAGCGCGCGCAGGACCCGGTCCTGGGGAGCGTACGGGGCGTTCACAGCATCAGCTCCGATCGGCGGCGCGGGTTGAGGCGGTCGCGCCAGACGCCGGCGAGGCCCGCGATGGCGAGGGTGGGGACGATGAGGAGGAGGCCGGGGAAGAGGGTGGGCCAGCCGTGGCCCGCGAGGAGCGAGGAACGGGCGTTCTGGACGAGGTTGCCCAGGCTGGCCTGGTGGCTGGGGAGGCCGAGGCCGAGGAAGGACAGCGCGGACTCGTGCCACATGGCGTGCGGGATCATCAGGACGGCCGCCAGCCCGGCCTGGGGCAGCACCGCGGGGAGCAGGTGCCGGACGGTGACGCGCCACCGGGTGGCGCCGCCGGAGACGGCGGCGTCGACGAAGGGGCGGGTGCGCAGGGAGAGGACCTCGGAGCGCACGATCCGGGCGGTGGAGAGCCAGTGGGTGACGGCGACGGAGGCGATGACGGGCCAGACGCCGGGCCGGAAGAGGGCGACCACGAAGATGCCGAGCAGCAGGTGTGGTACGGAGGAGAACGCGTCGACGAGCCGCATCAGGGTGCGGTCGGTCCAGCCGCCGAGCGCCCCTGCGGCCGCGCCCACGGCGGTGCCGACGACGGTGGCGACGAGCGCGGCGACGAGGCCGACGAGGAGCGAGATCCGCAGGCCGTGGACACAGCGCAGAAGGAGGTCGCGGCCGAGGTCGTCGGTGCCGAAGGGGTGCTCCCAGGACGGCGGGAGGAGCTTCCTGGAGAGGTCGACGGCCTGTTCGTCGAGCTGGACGAGCGGGGGCACGAGGAGGACGGCGAGCAGGACGGCGCCGACGACGAGGGCGGAGCTCCAGAGCCGCAGACGGTGGGTGCGCGGGTCAGCCATCGAAGCCCACCCTCGGGTCGGCGAGTCCGTAGAGGAGGTCGGAGAGGAGGTTGCCGAGGAGGACGGCGGCGGTGGCGAGCACGGTGAGGGCCGCGAGCAGCGGGAAGTCCACGGAGGTGGCGGCCTGGACGGTGGCGGCGGCGATGCCGGGCCAGCTGAAGACGGTCTCCACGAGCAGTGCGCCGGTGATGAGTTCGGGGACGCGGGAGCCGACGAGGGTGAGCATGGGCAGCATTCCGGAGCGGAGGGCGTGGCCGGTGAGGACGGTGCGTTCACGCAGGCCGCGGGCGCGGGCCCCGCGCACGGGGTCCTCGTCGAGGGCGTCGCCGACGCCCTGGCGGACGTAGAGGAAGAACCAGGGCAGCTGGGAGACGCCGAGGACGAGCGCGGGCAGCACGAGGTGGCGGGCGACCTGGCCGGCGGTGACGACGTCGCTGCCGGTGTCGGTGAGTCCCCCGGCGGGCAGGGCGCCGAGCTCGAGGGCGAAGAACCAGATGGCGAGGAGGCCGAGCCAGAACGCGGGGGCGGCTTCCAGGGTGTACGCGACGGAGCTGACGGCCCGGTCGACGAGGCCGCCGCGTCGGCGTCCGGCGAGGACGCCGAGGAGGGTGCCGAGTGCGATGGCGACGAGGAAGGCGGTGACGGCGAGGAGGACGGACCAGCCGAGGCGTTCGCCGACGACCTCGGCGACGGGGCGGCGCATGACGGCGGAGTCGCCGAGGTCGCCGGTGAGGGCCGAGGTGAGCCACTCCCACCAGCGGGTGAGCAGGGGCCGGTCGACGCCGAGGTTGGCGCGCAGCTGGTCGAGGTTCTCCTGCGAGGCGGTGAGTCCGGCGGTGCCGGCATAGGCCTTGACGGGGTCGAACGGGGAGGCTTCGGCGACGGCGAACACCGCGAGGGTGACCGCGAGGAGGACGGGGACGGCGGCGAGGGCGCGCCGTCCCGTCATCCGCGCCATGGCCCCCCAGGGGAGGCGGCGCTTCACTTCTCGGCCGCCCCGGCCTTCTTCGGCTTCCAGCTCTCGACGTTCCACCAGGGGCCGGAGGCGAGCCCGTGGTCGTGGGGCTCGGTCTGGGTGCTGGGGCCGTCCCAGGCGTCGTTCATGACGTAGAGGTGGTCGATGTGGGTGAGGAAGGTGTAGCCCGGGTTCTTCACCAGTTCGCGCTGGACGGTGTCGTACGCGGCACGGCGCCCGGTGGGGTCGTCGGTGCGGCGGCCCTCGTCGAGGGCGCGGTCGACGGCCTTGTTGTCGTACCACGCCATGTTGTTGAAGCCGTCGCCGGCGAGGGTGGACTTGAGCAGCAGGTACTGGTCGAAGTCGGGGTCGCCGGGCGAGCCGCCGCCCGCGAGGACGGCGTCGGTCTTCATCCGGGGCTCGATGACCTCCCAGGTGCCGGCCTGGGCGGTGATGTCGATGCCGGCCTTCTTGGCGTCGGAGACGTAGGCGAGGGCGTGGTCCTGGCGGAGCTTGTCGCCGGAGAGGTACCAGAGCGGGAAGGCGGCGCGGACGCCGTTCCTGACACGGACGCCGTCGGGGCCTGCCTTCCAGCCGGCCTCGTCGAGGAGCTTCTGCGCGCCGGCGAGGTCGTGGCGGCGCTCGGTGCCCTTCGCGAACCAGGGGCTGTCGGTCGGGACGGGACCGTACGCGGGCTTCCCGGCGCCTTCGAGGATCTTGTCGACCATGGTCTGCCGGTCGACGGCGAGGTCGAGGGCGCGGCGGACGGCGGTGTCGCCGGTGACCGGTTGGTGGGTGGGGAGGGTGACCGTGCGGTAGTCGTAGGTCCTGGCCGTCCAGGTCCGCTTCGCCTTGTCGTCCTTGAACCCGGCGGCCAGGTTGGGCGGCAGGACGGCGCCGTCGAGGTCCCCGGCGCGCAGCCGGGTGGCGCGGACGTCGTCGTCCTTGATGATCGCCATGGTGAACTTCTTCACCGCGGGCGCGCCGTTCCAGTAGGTCGGGTTGGCCTTGAAGCTGAGCTTCTCGCCCTTGGACCAGCCGGTGAGGACGTACGGTCCGGTGCCGATCGGCTTCGTGGTGAAGGCGCCGGTGTTGACGTCCTGCTCCGCGGCGGCGTGCGCGGGGGCGATGGCGTGGACGGTGCGCTGCGCGAAGGGCGCGTAGGGGTACTTGAGGTGGAAGACGACGGTGTCGTCGCCGATCGCCTCGACGCTCCCGAGGGCGTCCAGTTCGGTGCGGGAGGGGTTGTTCGTCTTCGGGTCGAGGATCGTCCGGTACGTGAAGACGACGTCCTCGGCCGTGAAGGGGGCTCCGTCGCTGAAGGTGACGCCCTCGCGGAGGGTGTACGTGTAGGTGAGCCCGTCGGCGGTGACGTGGGGCAGCTTCGTGGCGAGCGCCGGGACGAGCTTCATGTCGGCGTCGAAGGCGAGCAGCCCGTCGAAGATCTTGGAGTTGCCGTCCTTTCCGTAGCCGAGGAGGGGGCTGAGGGTCTCGGGCTCGTAGGCGATGCCGACGACCGCGGAATCCTTGGGTCCGCCGGAGCCTCCGGCGGTGCTGCCGGGGTTCGTGCAGGCCGCCGCGGTGAGCGCGAGGGCCCCCGCGAGTATCGCGGCGGCCCCGCCGCGGACGGATCGGGCGGTCATCGTGTCCACACCCCTCTTGGAGATCAACTGTTATTGCGAACGACTCGCAATTAAACAGTATGTAAAGGGGTGTGAACACAGGGGCCCCTTACCCGGGGCTCACCCGGGGGCCTGTGCGGGGCCTGCCTCGTGGCCTACCGAGGGGGCTCCAGGCCGACCAGGGCGGCGATCGTGTCCTGGTGACGGCCCGCCGAACCCAGGGCGATCTGGTCGGACTTGGCCCGCTTCAGCGCCAGGTGCGCCGGATGCTCCCAGGTCATCCCGATCCCGCCGTGCAGCTGTACGCACTCCTCGGCGGCCCGGACGGCCACCTTGGAGCAGTACGCCTGGGCGACGGCCACCAGCAGCGGGGCGTCCGCGCGGCCCGTGGCGAGGGCGTCTGCGGCGGCGCGGGCCGCCGCCCTGGCCCCGACGAGGTCCAGCCAGAGCTGCGCCATGCGGTGCTTGAGCGCCTGGAAGGAGCCGACCGGCCGGTTGAACTGGTGGCGCTCACGGGTGTACCGGACGGTCTCCTCCAGACACCACTCGGCGAGGCCGAGCTGCTCGGAGGCGAGGAGGCCGGCCCCGGCGAGCAGTCCGCGCCGGACCGCCGCCCCGGATGCGTCGGGGTCCGCGAGGCGGGTGCCGCTCCCGGCCCGGGTGGTGACGGTGGCGAGCGGGCGGGTGAGGTCGAGCGGGCTCTGCGGCACGACGGTCGCGGCGTCGGCCGGGACGGCGTACAGGCCGTCGGTGCGCGGCACGAGGAACAGGTCGGCGGCGACGGCGTCGGCGACACCGGGGACGGAGTCGGAGTCGGAGTCGGAGTCGGAGTCGGATCGGGAGTCGGATCCGGAGCCGGTGGGCCCGGGGATCGCGCCCGGCGCCGTCGACAGCGGTACGGCGAGGACCGCGACCGTGCGCCCGCTCGCGAGGTCCGCGAGCAGTCCGGCCGCCTCCTGGCTCTCCTGCGCCAGGGCCAGCAGCGTCTCGGTGGCCACCACGGCGCTCGTCAGATACGGCAGCGGGGCGACCGTTCGGCCCAGCTCCTCCAGGACGACGGCGGCCTCACGGTGGCTCGCGCCCTGGCCGCCGAGCTTCTCGGGTACGAGCAGGCCGGCGGCGCCCATGTCGGCGGCGAGGGACTTCCAGAGGCCGGGGACGTAGGGGTCGTCCGTCTCGATCCGGCCCAGGACGGCCTGGTGCCCGGCCCGGCCCGCGAGCAGGGCGCGGACGGCCGCCCGGAGATCCTCCTCGGTCTCGGAGTGGAGGAGGTCCAGCGGCTGTTCCGTCGGCTCCGGCAAGGCCGTCGGTTCCGTCGATTCCGTCATCGGGTGAGGTCCTTCCAGGCGACGTCCTTGTCGTTGCGGGGCTCCGGCGGCAGGCCGAGGACCCGCTCGGCGACGATGTTGAGCAGCACCTCGCTCGTACCGCCCTCGATCGAGTTGCCCTTGGACCGCAGATAGCGGTAGCCCGCGTCGCGGCCGGTGAAGTCGACGAGTTCGGGGCGGCGCATCTCCCATTCCCCGTACAACAGGCCCTCGTCGCAGAGGAGTTCGACCTCCAGGCCGCTGATGGCCTGGTTGAGGCGGGCGAAGGCCAGTTTCATCGCGCTGCCCTCGGGGCCGGGGCGGCCCGCGACGAGCTGCTGCCGGAGCCGCTCGCCGGACAGCCTGGCCACCTCGGCGTCGACCCACAGGTCGAGGAGGCGCCGGTGCAGGTCGTGGGTGCGCAGCTCGGGACGTTCGCGCCAGGTGGCGGCGGCCTTCCCGATCATGCCGCCCTCGCGGGGGATGCGGGCGCCGCCGATGGAGACCCGCTCGTTCATGAGGGTGGTCTGCGCGACCCGCCAGCCGTCGCCGACCTCGCCGAGGCGGTGGGCGTCGGGGATGCGGACGCCGGTGAGGAAGACCTCGTTGAACTCGGCCTCGCCGGTGATCTGGCGCAGCGGCCGGACCTCCACGCCGGGGTCGGTCATGTCGCAGACGAAGTAGGTGATGCCCCGGTGCTTGGGCGCGTCCGGGTCGGTGCGGGCGATGAGGATGGCCCAGCGGGCGACGTGGGCGCTGGAGGTCCACACCTTCTGTCCGTCGACGATCCAGTCCCCCGCGTCGTCCCGGACGGCCCGGGTGGCGAGCGCGGCGAGGTCGGAGCCCGCCCCGGGCTCGCTGAAGAGCTGGCACCAGACCTCCTCGCCGACCCAGAGCGGCCGGAGGAAGCGCCGCTTGACCTCGTCGGAGCCGTGGGCGAGGACGGTGGGGGCGGCCATGCCGAGGCCGATCCCGATCCTGCGCGGGTCGTTGTCGGGGGCGCCGGCGGCGGCGAGTTCGGCGTCGACGACGGTCTGGAGCGCGCGGGGCGCGTCGAGCCCGCCGAGGCCGACGGGGTAGTGCACCCAGGCGAGTCCGGCGTCGAAGCGGGCGCGCAGGAAGTCGGTGCGGTCGGTCGTGGCGGGCGGGTGCTCGGCCAGCAACGCCCTGGTGAGTGAGCGGAGTTCCTCGGCGCGGGTCATGCGCGGTCCCCTTCCGGGAGGACGACGAGACGGCCGGTGGTGGTGCCGTCGGCGACGCGCTGGACGGCGTCCGCCGCCCCGGCGAAGGGGACGCGCTCGCCGATGAGCGGCTTGATGAGGCCCTTGGCCGCGTACTCGGTCAGGGTCTCGTGACAGCGGGCGATCGAGGCCGGGTCCTTCGCCGCGTAGAGGCCCCAGTGGAGGCCGAGGACCGCGTAGTTCTTCACGAGGGCGTGGTTGAGCGCGGGGGCGGGGACGGTACCGCTGGCGAAGCCGACGATCACGATCCGGCCCTCGAAGGCGACGCACTTCGCGGACTGCTGGTAGGCCTCGCCGCCGACGGGGTCGTAGATCACGTCGGCGCCGCGTCCGCCGGTCGCGGCCTTGACGGCGGCGACGACGTCCTCGGAGCGGCGGTCGATCACCAGGTCGCAGCCGAGGGAGCGGGCGACGGCGGCCTTCTCGGGTCCGCCGACGACGCCGATGACGGTGGCGCCCGCGGCCTTGCCGAGCTGGACGGCGGCGCTGCCGACGCCGCCGGCCGCCGCGTGGACGAGGAGGGTCTCGCCCGCCCGGAGGGCGGCGCGGCGGTGCAGGCCGAACCAGCCGGTCTGGTAGCCGATGTGGAGGGCGGCGGCCTCGGCGTCGTCGAGCGCGTCGGGGGCGGGGAGCAGCCCGGCGGCGTCGGCGAGCACGAGGTCGGCGAAGCCGCCGTGCGGGAGGGCGGCGGTGGTGACGACCCGGCGGCCGTCCTCGGTCTCGGCGCAGACCTCGACGCCGGGGGTGAAGGGCAGCGGGGGGCGGACCTGGTAGTGGCCGCGGCAGAGCAGCGCGTCGGGGAAGTTGACGTTCGCGGCGCGGACCCTGAGGAGGACCTGACCGTCGCCGGGCGTGGGCGGGTCCACCTCCTCGCGGCGCATCACCGCGGCCGGTTCCCCGTTCTCGTACACACGCCATGCCTGCATCCGGAAGCCTCCTCCATACCGAGCGGTCGGTGCATACTAAGCGGTCGCTTGCATCCGGGGGAACGGCTCAGCCGGACTTCTTCGGGCGGGCCCTGACGTGCATCCGCTCCCCCTGCGGCCCGAACAGGCTGAGGAACTCCACCGGCCCGTCGGCCGTCGGGCCGAACCAGTGCGGGACGCGGGTGTCGAACTCGGCCGCCTCCCCCGCGGCGAGGACGACGTCGTGCTCGCCGAGGACCAGCCGGAGCTTCCCGGAGAGCACGTAGAGCCATTCGTAGCCCTCGTGGACGCGCGGGTCCGGTTCGCCCTGCGTCTCCTCCTGGATCACCTTGTACGCCTGGAGGCCGCCGGGCTGCCGGGTCAGCGGGAACATCGTGCGGCCGTGGCGCACGATCGGCTTGGCCTTGACCCTCGGGTCGCCGGTGGCGGGGGCGCCGACGAGTTCGTCGAGCGGGACCTGATGGGCGCGGGCGAGCGGAAGGAGGAGTTCGAGGCTGGGTTTGCGCTGCCCGGACTCCAGGCGGGACAGGGTGCTCACGGAGATGCCGGTGGCGGCGGAGAGTTCGGCGAGGGTGACACCCCGGTCGCGGCGGACGCGGCGGAGCCGGGGGCCGACCTCGTTCAGGACGGCGTCTATGCGGTCGTCTTCGGTCATGCGCCCAGTGTTGCAGAAACGGCAACTTGGCTTGCCGTATCTCCGGGTGCGGGCGACGCTCGCCGTATGAACGCACATCTGGACGACACGTACGACTACGAGGCCCTGGTGATCGGCGGGGGCGCGGCCGGGCTCAGCGCGGCCCTGATCCTGGGCCGGGCGCGGCGCAGGACCCTGGTGGTCGACGCCGGGGAGCCGCGCAACGCGCCCGCCGCGCACATGCAGGGCGTCCTGTCCCGGGACGGCATGAGCCCGGCGGACTTCCTCGCCGCCGGACGGGCCGAGATCGCGGAGTACGGGGTCGGCTTCCGGACCGGTGAGGTGACGGACGCGGCGCCCGACGGGCACGGCGGCTTCACCGTCACCCTGGCGGACGGCGGCACGGTTGCCGCGCGCCGGCTGGTCGTGACCACGGGGCTCGTCGACGAGCTGCCCGCGATCGACGGGCTCGCCGAGCGGTGGGGCCGCGACGTGCTGCACTGCCCCTACTGCCACGGCTGGGAGGTCCGCGACGGGTCCTTCGGGGTCATCGCCCATCCCACGATGGCCGCCCACCAGGCGCTCATGGTCGCGCACTGGTCGAAGGACGTGACCCTGTTCCTGCACACCGCCGCCGAGCCCTCGGAGCACGAGGCGGCCCTCCTCGACGCGGCGGGCGTGCGGATCGAGCGGGGCGAGGTGACGGGGCTCGTGGTGGAGGACGACCGGCTGACCGGGGTGCGGCTGGCCGGCGGCCGGACCGTGGCCCGCTCGGTGGTGTTCGCCGCCGCCTCGCGCTTCGCACCCCGGGACGGGCTGCTGCGGCGGCTCGGCGCGGAGCTGCGCGAGACGCCCTTCGGAGAGTTCGTCGCGGTGGACGAGACGGGCCGCACGAGCGTGCCCGGTGTGTGGGCGGCCGGGAACGTGACCGGCCCGCAGGAGCAGGTGGTCAACGCGGTCAGCCGGGGCTACCGGGCGGGCGCGGCGCTCAACGGCGAGCTGGTCTTCGCCGACCTGGAGGACGCGGTGGCGCGCCGGCGGGCGGACGGGGCCGGTCGGCCGACCGGATGAACGCGCGGGGCTGCGGCTGCGCCGTCCGGGTCGAGCGACGAGGATCGGCCATGGTGGCCGACACGCCGGAGGAACCGTCGGCGGGGCCCCGGCAGTGACGGACGACGGAAGGACGGGACACCTCCCATGCTCGGTACGCAGTTCACCAAGGGTTCGCCCTGCTGGATCGACCTCGGCAGCCCCGACACCGACGCGGCGGCCGCCTTCTACGGCGCCGTCCTCGGCTGGGAGTTCCGCTCGGCGGGGCCCGAGACCGGGGGCTACGGCTTCTTCCAGCAGGACGGCCGTACGGTCGCGGCGCTCGGCCCGCTCACCGAGGAGGGCGCGCACAGCGCCTGGACGGTCTACTTCCGGACCCCGGACGCGGACGCCACCCAGAAGGCGGCCGAGGCGGCGGGCGGCGCCGTGCGGGCGGCGGCCTTCGACGTCATGGAGGCCGGGCGGATGGCCGCCCTCACCGACCCGGGCGGCGCGGAGTTCGCCGTCTGGCAGGCGGGCACCACCCAGGGCCTCGAACGGACCTCGTCGACGAACACCCTGGTCTGGGTGGAACTGCACGTCACCGACCCGGAGGCCGTCCTCGGCTTCTACGGGAGCCTGTTCGGCTGGCGCTGGGCGGAGATGGACGCGCCCGGCATGACGTACCGGGTGGTCTCCACGGCCGAGGGCGACCAGCAGGACACCTCCTTCGGCGGCGCCGCCGAGCTCCAGAGCGACACTCCCCGCTGGATCCCGTACTTCGCGGTGGTGGACGTCGACGCGATGGCGGCCACCGCGCAGGGCAACGGCGGCTCGGTCGTGATGCCGGCGGTCGACATCCCGGGCGTCGGCCGCATCGCCTGGCTGGCCGACCCCTTCGGTGCGCCCTTCGCGGTCCTCAAGCCCGCGCCGGCGGCCTGACCCGGCCGCCGTCGGAGGCGCCCCGGGGCACGGCCGCCGTCGGCGGGCGTACCGGGGCACGGCCGGGTCCGGCCCGGCCGTGCCCGTCAGCGGGCGAAGAGCTCGAAGGTCACCGCGGGCCGGCCGCCGAAGCGGTCGGCGGACCGGCCCGTCGCGGTGGTGAGGAAGGAACGGACGTACTCCTCCGGGTCCTCGTCCGTGAGGGCCTCGATGTAGGCGCGGTGGCAGAGGAGCGAACGGATCGCGCGGTCCAGGCCCCGGCTCGCGTCGACGGCGTGCGTCGGGGTGCTGGAGGCCGCGACCGCCACCCAGCGCACGCCGTTCCAGGGGTCGAGCCCCTGCTCGGTGAGCTCGGGGAAGATCCAGCGGTTTCCGGCGTCGGCCGCCGCGTCGAGCGTGGCACGGCCGACGGCCAGGTGGTCCGGGGTGTTCCAGGGGGCGCCAGGGCCGCCGCCCCAGGTGTCCCGGTGGTTGAGGGTGAGGACGAGCTCCGGGCGGTGGCGGCGGATCGCGGCCGCGATGTCACGGCGCAGCCCGAGCCCGTACTCGATCGTCCCGTCGCGGTGGTCGAGGAACTCGACCGTCTCCACGCCGACGACGGCCGCGCTGTCCCGCTGCTCGCGCTCGCGGAGCGGACCGCAGACGTCCGGGGCGAGGGTGTCGATGCCCGCCTCGCCGCGGGTGGCGAGGACGTACACGACCTCCTTCCCGGCGTCGGTCCACTCGGCGACGGCGGCCGCGCAGCCGTACTCCAGGTCGTCGGGGTGGGCGACGACGGCGAGGGCGCGCTGCCAGTCGGCGGGCATCTCCGCGAGGTCCGTGACATCGGTTCCGGTCATGGCCGCAGGATACGGGCCGCCTCCGACGCGGTCGGGCGGAACGCTCCGGAAAGGATCACCGAACGCGAGACGTTCCGGGGCCGGTCGGGGTTGAGTCCGCGCCGGTCCGCGAGGGCGACCGCGAGCCGCTGGGCGCGGACGAGCGCGGCGACCGGGTCGATCGCGTCGGCGGCGAACAGGGCGCCGGTGGACTCCACTTCGTCCCGCAGCCCGGAGGGGGCGGGGCCGAGGCACCAGACGAGGCTGGACCGGTCGCTGATGCTGATCGGCCCGTGTCGGTACTCCATCGCCGCGTACGACTCCGTCCAGGCGCGGGCGACTTCGCGGAGCTTGAGCGCCGCCTCGTCGGCGAGACCGACGGTCCAGCCGGTGCCGAGGAAGGTGAACTGGCCGCGCCGCTCCCAGGCGGCGGGCAGCCGTTCGTAGAGGACGAGTTCGGCGTCGGTGATGGAGGGCGTCAGGTCCACCCCGAGGCCCGCGCGCAGGAGTTGGAGGGCCGTGGTCGCGAACCGGGTCTGGACGACGGAGCGTTCGTCGGCGAAGCCGAGGTCGATCACCCGGTCGGCGAGCCGGCCGGCCGGGCTTCCGGGCACGCCGGTGAGGACGAGCGTCGGGATGTTCCCGGCCGCCCGGGCCAGCAGGTTCCCGACCTCCGTCGTGGTGCCGGAGCGGGTGAGGGCCACGATCCGGTCGTAGCCGCGGCCGAGCGGCGTGGTGTCGGAGGCCGGGAAGGCGTCGGTCTCGCCCGCGCCGAGGGACTCGCGCAGGGCCGCGTAGGCGCGGGCGATGAAGTACGAGGTGCCGCAGCCGACCACCGCGACGCGCTCGCCGCGGGCCGGGAGCGGTTCGGCGTGACGGTCCGCGATCTCGGCGGCACGGCGCCAGCAGTCGGGCTGGCCGGCGATCTCCGCGCTGACGTGGGTGCTCATGTCGGGTCCTCTCTCGCAGGGCTCCCCCGCGGGGCCCGGACCGAGTTCTACCGGCAGCCGTCGAGAGCACTCCATGAGCAATGTCGGACCATTACTTGGACTTTCGCGCGCCGCCGGTTCCCGGCCGGCCCCCGCAGGAGGCCCGGACGACCAGCCGGGGGCGCAGCTGCACCTGGTGGAGCGGGGCGGCCTCGCCCTCGGCGAGGCGGCGGAGCAGGATCTGCGCGGCGAGCCGGCCCAGCTGGTACTTGGGCGGGGACACGGCCGTCAGCGGGGTCTCCGCGATGTCGGCGAACTCGTTGTCGTAGCTGATCAGGGCGAGGTCCTCGGGGACGCGGACCCCGGCGCGGCGGGCCGCGGCCAGCATCAGCGCGGCCTCCCGGTCGCCGAAGCAGAGGGCGGCGGTGACCCCGGCGGCGCGGAGCGCGGCGAGGGCCCGGCCGGCGCGGTCGGCGTCCCAGCCGGCCATCACGTCCCGCTCGTGGGGCGGTGCCTCGGGCAGTCCGAGGTCGTGGAGGGCGCGGGCGAATCCGGACTCGATGGGGGCGGTGGTGGGCGCGTCGGTACGGGTGACCAGGCCGAGCCGCCGGTGGCCGAGGGCGTGGAGGTGGCGGACCGCGTCGTAGGCGCCGCCCTCGTGGTCGGTGCAGACGTGCTCGGTGGGGTCGCCGGGGCCGTGGGCGGCCAGGCGGCGTTCGACGAGGACGGCGGGGACCGGGAGGGCGAGGAGTTCCTCGGCGCGCCGTCCGGGGTCGGTGGCGGTGTGCAGGCCGGGGACGAGGAGGAGGCCGTGGACGCCGGCGGAGAGGAGGCGTTCGACGGCGGCGTCCTCCTCGTCGGGGTCGTAGTGGGAGCAGGCGAGGACGAGCCGGGCGCCGGCGGAGGCGAGTTCCTTCTCGATGCCCTGGAGCACCCGGGGGTAGTAGAAGGTCGTGTCGGGGACGAGGACGCCGACGATCCGCCGCCCCGCGCCGTCCCGCTCGGGGCGGTGGGCGGCGAACGTGCCGGCGCCCTGGCGGCGTTCGACGAGGCCGAGGGCGACGAGGTCCTCGTAGGCGCGGCGGACGGTGGTGACCGACAGGCCGGTCTCGGTGGCGAGGGCGCGCTCGGTGGGGAGCTTGCTGCCGGGCGGCCAGGTGCCGTCGATGATGCCGCGCCGCAGCTCGGCCATGAGGGCCCGGAACTTCAGCTCCCGGCCCGATGCCGGTGTCTCGCGTCCCGTCATCCGGGCCCCCTCGTGTTCCGTCCGTGCTCGTGCCGCCCGGACGCCCGCTGCATCCTATGCGGGGGCGTCCGGGGTGCTCAGAGCTCGCCCCGGGAGAGGGCCAGCAGCCGGTCGAGTACGCGGGGGCCGCCCGCCCGCACCCCGTCGTGCTCGAACTCGTCGGTCACCCAGGTCCGCAGGCCGCGGATCGCGCGCGCGGTCTCCAGGGAGTGGGCGGTGTCCACGTACATGTCGTCGTGGTAGACGGCGGCGGCGACCGGGACCCGGTTGGCGGCGAGGCGCTCGGAGTCGTAGAGCGGCGCCCAGTCGGTGCGCGCGGCAAGGATCTCGGCGGTGTCGCGGAGGGGGCGCAGGGCGGGGTCGGCGGTGAAGTGCCAGGGGTGGACGGTCTCGCCGGTGAAGAGGAACGGCCGGCCCTCGGCGAGCGCGGCGCGGGCGTCGAACTCGGGGTGCTCGGCGCGGATCCGCTCGGCGGCCCAGTCGGTGGGGCCCCCGCCCTGGGCGTAGATGGCCTCGTGGAGCACGGCGTAGAGCGGGTGGCCGGCGTACGACAGCTGGGCCTGGACCTGCTCCAGGAAGGCGTCGGAGAGCTCGGGCCCGGCGGGGGTGGGGACGAACGCTCCTTCCAGGAGCAGATGGAGCTGGTGGGTGCCCTCGCCGGAGCCGAGGAGGATGCCGAGGGACTGGAAGGCCTCGGGGGTGAGGTGTCCGCCGCCGGGCAGGGTCACCTCGTGGGCGAGGAGGTGGGCGGCGATGGCGCGGGCCCGTTCGGCGTCCTGCGGGTAGCGGGCGAAGTGGGCCTCGTTCTTGCGCCGGATGCGGGGGAAGGCGGCGCGGTAGACCTCGTCGGCGGTGGCGTCGAGGGAGGGCAGGCCGCCGGTGACGAGGACGCGCTCCAGGCCCTCGGGGGCCGTGGAGAGGTAGTGGGTGGCGCAGAAGCCGCCGAAGCTCTGGCCGAGCACGGTCCAGGGGGCGCCGCCGGTGAGCCGGCGCCGGATGAGTTCGCAGTCCCGGACGATCGAGTCGGCGCGGAAGTGGGCCAGGTAGTCGGCCTGCTCGGCCGGGGTGCCGCGCAGGGGCAGGGTCTGCCGGTTGGCGGGGGTGGAGCGGCCGGTGCCGCGCTGGTCGAGGAGGAGGACGCGGAACTCCTTGACGGCCCGGCCGAGCCAGGCCTGCGGGCCGATGAAGCGGCGGGCGCCGAAGCCGGGGCCGCCCTCCAGGTAGACCAGCCAGGGCAGGCGGTCGCGGTCCGCTCCGGCGTGCCCGCTCGCCACGACCTCTCGGCCGAAGACCTCGATGCGCTCGCCCTCGGGGCGGGCGTGGTCGAGGGGGACGGGGAAGCGGTGGTCGGTGAGGACGAGTCCCGGCTGCCGGTAGGTGGTCACGGTGTTCCTGCTCCTGTTCGGTACGCCCCCGCGAGGACAGTGGATCACACGGCGGGGGCGTACCGGAGGCGGGGCGCCTCGGAGGCCGGGAGTGTCAGCCGGCGTACCCGGGCGTCAGGAGGTGGGGAAGTCGTCCGCCGTCCTGACCCGGTCCCGGATCCACACGCCCGCGGGCTTCAGCGAGGCGGTGCCGGTCCAGGGGCCGCCGGAGTCGCAGGTGCCGGTCTTGAAGACGGCGCCGGTGCGCTCGTCGTCGGAGAAGTTCCAGTTGACCCAGCTGATCTTCTTGGCGGCCATCAGGTCGAGGAACTTCTGCGACATCGCGAAGTCGTTGCTGCCCTCGCCCGCGTAGTTCTGGGTGCCGAACTCGGTGACGAACACGGGCAGCTTGGCAGCGGCGCGGGACAGGGTGTCCAGGTACTCCTCCCGGTGGGAGTACGCGTAGAAGTGGAAGGTGTACATGATGTTGGTCGCGTTCACGGGGCTGGACACGACCTCGGACTCGTTCGCGCCGTCGGAGACGCCGAACGAGGACCACGCGCGCGTGCCGACGAGGATCGGGGTGTCGGCGTCCTTGGCGCGGATGACCGGGATGAGCTTCTCGGCGTAGCTCTTGATCCGGGACCAGGAGACGCCGCTGGGCTCGTTGGCGATCTCGTAGAGCAGGTTGGTCTTGGCTCCGTGGCGCTGGGCGATCTCGGTGAAGAAGGTCTTGGCGCGGGAGAGGTTGTAGTGCGGGTCGCCCGGGTCGAGCATGTGCCAGTCGACGATCACGTACATGCCGCGCGCGGTGGCCTGCTCGATGAGGGAGTGCACGAGGTCGGTGTACTTGCGGGGGTCGGTCTCGTAGCCGTCCTCCTGGACGTACGTGGAGACGCGCAGGACGTCGGCGTTCCAGTCCTTGGCGAGGGCGTCGAGCGAGCCGCCGGTCAGGCACTGGCTGTACCACTGGGTGCCGTGGCTGGACATGCCCCGGAGCTGGATCGGCTTGCCGTACTGGTTGCAGAGCTTGGTGCCGCAGACCTTGAGCTGTCCGTTGATCGAGGCGGGGGTGGCGGCGGCGGGGCCCTTGGCGGCGGCCGGCTTCGCCGTCCGCGGGGCGACGGGCGCGGCGCCGGCGGTGGTCGGGGCGGTGGCGAGGCCGAGGAGCAGGGCTCCGAGGGCGGTTCCCGCGACGCCGAGGCGGCGGGTGCCGGGCCGGAGCCGGGAACGGTGGGGGCGGGGTCGTGCGGATCGTGCCGAAGTCATGGGGGTCTCCCGGTACGACGAACGAGAAGTGGGGGATGGGGGATCGGGCTCAGAGAGTCCGACTGGAAGGAAACTTTCCTAACGGATGAATAGCAGGTCGGCCTGCACCTCGCAAGGGTCAGGACAGGAGACGCTGTTCAGCGGGCTGACCGTGCAGGTCATTCGGGGGATCGGGTCGGTCGGTCCGATGGGGCGGTCGGTCGGGCCGGTCGGTCAGTCGGGGCGGTCCGTCAGGAGGCCCTTGTCCACGAGGTAGTCGCGCGCCACGTCCTGCGGCAGACGCCGCCAGCTGTCCACCCGTTCGTTGAGGTGCGCGAGGTCCTCCGTGGTCAGGACGGTGTTGAGCCGGCCGAGCGCCCCGGTGACGCCCTCGCCGCCGGCGCGGGCCCGGTTGACCACCGGGACGATGTGGTCGGCGTTCTGCAGGTTCTTGTCGTCGGCGAGCAGGACGAGCCCGAACGCGTCGAGCGTCGCGTCGGTGGTCGTGGTCAGCACCAGCTGGTCCTGGCCGTTCTGGACGGCCTGCTTGGCCGGGGTGGTGCCGACGCCCTTCGGATCGACGGCCGTCACGTCGATCCCGTAGACCTCCTTCAGACCGGGGGCGCAGTACGGCCTGCTGACGCACTCGTCACCCGCCGCGAGCCGTACGGGCAGCCCGGTGGCGCCGAGGTCGCTGAGGGTCTTCAGCCCGTGCTCGGCGGCGAAGGCGGCGGTCACGGCGAAGGCGTTCTGGTCGACGGCCCCGCCCGGGTCGAGGACGGCCAGCCCGCGCGGGGCGGCGAGCGCGCGGAGGGCGCTCATGGTGGCGGCCCGGTCCGGTGAGCCGACGGTCGGCGCGTCCGGCCCGTTGGCCTTGGCGTTCAGCCAGTCGGCGAAGGTCGCCGCGTACTCCGGAACGACGTCGATCTGGCCGCGCTCCAGGGCCGGCTCGTACAGCTCGCGGTTGGTGACGGAGAGGACCTTCGTGCCGTATCCGGCGTCCTGGAGCAGCAGGGCGTACATCTGCGCGAGCAGGTCGCTCTCGGTGAACCCGGCCGAGCCCACGGTCAGCCGACGGCTGTCGCCGGGCGGGGCGGTGACCTCCCCCTGGTCCTCCAGGGAGGGGCCGGTGCCGCAGCCGGCGCAGGCCGCGAGGAGGAGGACGACGGCGGCGACGAGCGGGCGCGCACGGGGGCCGGCCGGCCCGGTCACGGGCCGCTCCCCCGCACCCCGGCGGGCGCCAGCCGCTGGACGCCCTCGAAGACGGCCTCCACCAGCAGGGCGAGGGCCGCGACGAGACACGCGCCCGCGACGACCTGCGGGGTCGAGGCGAGGTTGAACCCGGCGGTGATGATCCGGCCGAGCCCGCCGCCTCCCGCGAGGGCCGCGACAGTCGCGGTGGCGACCAGTTGGACGGCGGCGATCCGTACGCCGGTGAGGACCAGCGGCAGCGCGAGCGGGAGTTCGACCCGGGCGAGGGTCTGGCCGCCCGTCATGCCCATGCCCCGGGCGGCCCGTACGACATCGGCGTCGACGCCCCGCATCCCCACGTACGCGTTGGTGAGCAGCGGGGGCACCGCGAACAGGACGAGGGCGATGATCGTCGGCCAGGAGCCGTACGAGCCGATCGGGCTGAGGAGCAGCAGGACGAGGACGGCGAAGGTGGGCACGGCGCGGCCCATGTTGGAGAGGTTCACGGCGAGCGCGCCGCCCTTGCCGAGGTGGCCGAGGACGAGCGCCACGGGCAGGGCGACGGCGCAGCTGAGGGCGAGGCAGACGACGGTGAGGAACAGGTGCTCGGCGAGCCGGTGCCAGACGCCGTTCTCGCCGGACCAGTTGGCGGAGGTGGTGAGCCAGGACCAGGTGTCGGCGAGGGTGGTCACGCGCCCTGCCCACGGGTCCAGGGGGTCAGCAGCCGCTGTACGCCGAGGAGGAGCAGGTCGGCGGCGACGGCGATGAGTACGCAGAGGGCCGAGGCGGTGAGGACCTGGGCCTTGAAGTAGGTGTTCATCCCGGAGTAGATGAGGTTGCCGAGGCCGCCGTGGCCGACGATCGCGCCGATGGTGACGAGCGAGACGGCGGAGACGGTGGCGATCCGGAGCCCCGCCATCGCGGCGGGCAGGGCGAGCGGCAGTTCGACGGTGAGCAGCAGTCGGACCGGCCCGTATCCGAGGCCCCGCGCGGCCTGCCGGGTCTCCTCGGGGACGGCGCGGAGCCCGGCGAGGATGTTCCGCACGAGCAGCGTCAGCGAGTACAGGACGAGTCCGGCCACGACCAGGGCGGCCGAGAGCCCGTACAGGGGCAGGAGCAGCGAGAACATCGCGAGCGCGGGGATCGTGTAGAGCAGGGTGGTGATCCCGAGGACGGGGCCGGCCGCCCAGCGCCAGCGGCGGGCCGCGACCGCGAGGGGCAGGGCGAGCAGCAGCCCGAGCGCCACGGACACGAAGGTCAGCTGGAGGTGCTGGACGACGGCGTCGGCCAGGACCTCGCGGCGGGTGGAGAGGTAGTCGCCGCAGATCCACTCGTTGCGGGCGAGGCAGTCGTCGGGCGGCGCGGTCACCCTCCCATTCGAGGCGGTGCGGGGTGGCCGCGCACCCGGGCCGGGCCGTTCGGGTCCGTCAGCGGCGGTCCTGGAGGACCGACAGGACGTTGCCCGCCGGGTCGGTGAACCAGGCGATGGCCGGTCCGCCCTCGGCCCGCACGACGCCCTTCTCGTCGGCCTCGAAGCCGGGGTAGCGCTCCAGGGTCACTCCGCGCCCGGTCAGCTCGTCGACGGCCCGGTCGATGTCGTCGACGGAGAAGTTGAGGATGGTGAAACTCGCGGGCGTGTGGTCGTCCTTGGGGTAGACGAAGATCTTGGCCCCGCCGGCCAGGGTCAGGGAGAGCATCCGCATCTCCCCCTCGCCCTGCTCGTCGACGGTCAGCCCGAGGGTCTCCCCGTAGAAGCGCCTGGCGGCGTCGAGGTCGTCGACCGAGAAGCCGCTGAACGCAGTGGTCTCGCCGAACATGACGTGCTCCCTTCCGGGGCCCTCCGACGAGGTCCCCTTCCAGGATCCACCGGTGGACGGCCGAGCGCCGCCCGCGGAGCGGTCAGGGGGCGATCGGCAGCTGTCGCTTGTGCTCGGTGAGCCCGTAGCGGCGGACGATCGTGGCGAAGGCGGCCTCCGCGACCGGCTTCCCCTCCAGGAAGTCGTCGATGTCGTCGTAGGTGACACCGAGCGCGTCCTCGTCGGGCTTGCCCGGGTCCAGGGTCTCCAGGTCGGCGGTGGGGGTCTTCCACACCAGCCCGGCCGGGGCGCCCAGCTCGGCGGCGACGGCGCGGACGCGCCGCTTGGTGAGTCCGGTGAGCGGGACGACGTCGGCGGCGCCGTCGCCGAACTTGGTGAAGAAGCCGGAGACGGCCTCGGCGGCGTGGTCGGTGCCGACGACGAGTCCGTCGCGGGCGCCGGCGACCGCGTACTGGGCGATCATCCGCTGGCGGGCCTTGATGTTGCCCTGCACGAAGTCCTGGTGGTGGGCGTCCCTGAAGGTCACGCCACCGGTGACGCAGGCGTCCAGGGCCGCGTCGCTCGCCGCCTTCACGTCCACCGTGAGGACCTCGTCGGCGCGGATGAAGTCGAGGGCGGTCCTGGCGTCCTTCTCGTCGGCCTGGACGCCGTACGGCAGGCGCATCGCGTAGAAGGTGGCGTCGTGGCCGGCGGCGCGGGCCCGCTCGACGGCGAGCTGGCAGAGCCGCCCGGCGGTCGTGGAGTCGACGCCGCCGCTGATGCCGAGGACGAGGGAGCGCAGCCCGGTGGAGGTGAGCCGCTCGGTGAGGAAGGCCACCCGGCGCTCGATCTCCGCCGCCGGGTCGAAGGACTCGGACACCTGGAGGTCCCGGGCGATCTGCTGCTGGAGGGCGGTGGACGCCGGGTCGGTCACGGGGGTCTCCTCGTCGGGGGTCGGTGGGGCTGCCGTGCGGTGGGCGGGGCTGCCGGGGTCGACTCTACGCACCGGGGCGGCGGGCCGTCGCCCTGCCCTGTCCCTCCGGGTCGGCACCTGCCCGCCTCCTGCCCCGCTGGTCAGCGGGGCAGGAGGCGGGCAGGTCGCCGCCGTCCCTCAGGCGGCCGTCGGCTCCGGGACGCAGAGGACCTCGACCCGCTGGACGAGGTTGTTGGCGAAGCCGCCGCGGTTCCAGGGTGCCACCAGCGGCTGGATGTGCCCCGCCGCGTCGGTGGCCCGCACGGTCAGGTGCCGCAGGCCCGGTGTCGCCGTCCAACGGGCACGCCAGGCCGACCACGCCCAGGGGTGCGCCGGGTCCCGGACGATCTCGGCCTCCGTCCAGGCCGCCCCGCCGTCCTCGCTGACCTCGACGCGGGCCACCGGCCCGTACCCCGACCAGGCCCGTCCGGTGAGCGTGAGCGGTCCGGGGCGCACGACGCGGGTCCGGGACATGAAGTCCGGGAACCCGGGCGGCACCATCAGGGCCCGGGGCGCGATGAGGGTGACGGGCTCCCCCGGTTCGGCGGCGGCCTGCCGGACCCGGTAGGCCACGCTCTGCTGGAAGCCGGTGAACGGGGTGGCGGTGAGGGTGATGTCGTGGAGCCACTTCACGTGGGCCATGCCGTACCAGCCGGGGACGACGAGCCGGAGCGGGCTGCCGTGCTGCGGGGGCAGCGGCGCCCCGTTCATCGCGTACGCCACGAGGACGTCCCGGGCCGGGTCGGCCGCGGTCGCCAGCGGGAGGCCGCGCCGGTAGTCCTGCTCGACGCCCCGCTCCACACCGTGGTCGGCGCCGGTGAAGACCGCCTCGACGGCGTCCTCGGCGGGCCCGGCGTCCGCGAGGAGGGCCGCGAGGGGGACCCCGGTCCAGTCGGCGGTGCCGACGGCCTCGACCAGCCAGGGCTGGCTCACCGGGCGCGGTGCGAGGAGCGCCCGGCCGTTCCCGGCGCACTCCAGGGTCACCCGGCGGGTGACGGCGGGCCGGGCGCGGAGGGCGTCCATGTCCAGGGTGAGCGGGCGCAGTACCCGGCCGCCGACGGTGAGCCGCCAGCCGTCGGGGTTCGTGTCCGGGATGTCGTAGTGGACGAGGACGTAGTGGAGTCCGGGCGGGGTGACGTCGTACCGCATGGCTTCCAGCGGAAGGCCGTGGTTGCGTGCCGCGAGGCCCAGTTCCTGGGCGCTGAGGCCCTCCTCGGGCCCCGCCAGGCGCGCCGGTGCGCTGATGTCGCTCAGACCACGCGGTGATCCGTCCATGCCCTCATGGTGCGCCGTGCCCCGGGGCCCGGCACTTCGGGTTCAGGTCTGGCGGGGGCCGCGCAGGGCCCGGTCGAGGCCGTCCTGCGGGAGGCCGGTGAGGGCCCGGAGGAAGATCTCCTCGTAGGCGGGCCCGCCGATCGTCGCGCGGGCCGTGTCCGTGTACTTCTCGTGCAGCGCCCGCAGCCCCGGCAGACCGCGCCGGGGCTGCCCGGTGGAGCGCCAGTACGCCTCGCCGGTGCCGGAGACGTCGGCGGCGCGCTCGCCGTCGCCGGCGGCCGCGAGGGCCGTGGCGAGGACGTCGAGCCCGAGGGCGACGCCGAGGCTCGCGCCGAGCCGGCGGGTGCCTTCGAGCATGGCGCGCGCGTGGCCCGCGGCGGATGCCGGGTCGCCTTCCAGGAGGCCGGTGAGGGCGAGGTGGTACTCCAGGGCGGTCCTGGTCCAGTGCTCGTCGAGTTCCACGCACAGGGCGTGCAGGGCGAGCGCCTCCTCGCGGGCCCGGGCGAACCGGCCGAGGCCGATGAGCGCGAAGACGTGGACGAGTCGGCAGCGGAGCCGGGCGGCGGACTCGGCGGGGCCGCCCCGGGCGGCGTCGAGGACGTGGCCGACGACGACGTAGGCGGCCGTCGGGCGGCCGGTGGTCAGGGCGAGGAGCCCGGCGAGGGCGGCGGCGTCGAGCGTCAGCTCACCGGGGCGGTCGTCGGCGGGCCGGTGGGCCCGCCCGGCGTCCGGGGCGCGTGCGGTGTACTCCGCGTACCTGGCCTCCCGGGCGCACCGCTCGCTGACCTCCTGGGCGGGACCCGACTCGCCCTGGAGTACGAGGGTGACGCCGAGCGCCCACAGGGCGCGGGCCCGGGCGCGGCCGCGGGCTTCGCTGAGGAGGAGGGCCTGTTCGAGGCCGTCGCGGGCCTCGCGGAGGCGGCCTCGGCAGGACCAGGCGAAGGCGACGGAGCCGACGAGGTCGAGGGCCGCGTCGGGGTCGGTGCGCAGCAGCCGGTCCAGGGCGGTGCGCAGGTCGGTGTGGTGGGTGTCGACGGTCCGGTACCAGCGGAGCTGGCGGGCGCCGTGCCACTCGGTGTCCGCGCGGCGGGCCAGGCCCCGGAAGTGGGTGGCGTGCCGGTCGGCGACGGCCGCGGTGCCGCCGGTGCGGTCCAGCCAGGTCGCCCCGTACGCGCGGATCGTGTCGAGCATCCGGTGCCGTCCCGCGGCGTCCGGGGGGCGGACCACGGAGGCGCGGACGAGTCCGGCGAGGGCGTCCGGCAGGGTCTCCCGGTCCAGGGGGCCGCCGGTGCACACGGCGGTCGCGGTGGCGAGGTCGAAGGGGCCGCGGAAGACGGAGAGCCGGGCCCAGAGGAGGCGTTCGAGGGGGGCGCTGAGTTCGTGACTCCAGCCGATGGCGGCGCGCAGCGTCTGGTGGCGGCTCGGCCAGACCCGCTCGGGGTGGGCGAGCAGGTCGAAGCGGGCGGAGGGCGGGGCGTCGAAGCGGGTGCCGAGCTGGTCGCGGACGGCGTCGACGCCCTGGAGGCGGATCTGCGCGGCGGCCAGTTCCAGGGCGAGCGGGATGCCCTCCAGGCGTACGCAGATCTCACCGGCCGGCCCGGCCGCGGGGAAGTCCTCGCCCGCGGCCCGGCGGAGCAGCTCCAGGGCGTCGCCTCCGGCGGCCGGGAGCGGGTCGAGGGCGACGGCCAGCTCGCCGGGGAGGCCGAGGGGGCGGCGGCCGGTGGCGAGGACGGTGAGTCCGGGAGCGGCGGCGAGGAGTTCGGCGACGAGCCGGGCGCAGGGTTCGGCGAGGTGCTCGCAGGAGTCGAGGACGAGCAGCAGCCGGGCGTCGGCGAGCCGGTGGCAGAGGCCGGTGGTGGCCATGCCGGGGGTGTGGTCGGAGAGGTCGACGGAGTCGGCGACGAGGGCGACGAGGAGCCGGTCGCCGTCGAGCGGGGAGAGATCGGTCCACCAGGCGCCGTCGGGATACCCCTCGGCGGCGCGGTGCGCGGCGCGCAGGGCCAGCCGGGTCTTGCCCACTCCCCCGACGCCGGTCACGGTGACGAGACGGTGCTCCGCCAACGCGGCGGAGACACGGTCCAGTTCCGTGCGGCGTCCCACGAATCCGGGGTTCTCGTCCGGAAGATGTCCACGCACGGAGGCAGTCTCCCTCATACGGGCGACGAACGGGCGTGCGGAGCCGGTTCGTTACGCACCGCGGACGGTGACCTCCACGGAGTGCCACCCCTGCGCGCCGTCCGGCATGGGGTCGGTGCGCTCCTCCGGCTGGGTGGTGCCGGAGCCGTCGGTCGCGCGGACGGTGAGGGTGTGCCGGCCGGGGGTGGCCGCCCACGGGTACACCCACTGCCGCCAGGTGTCGCGGCTGTCCTCGGCGGCGAGCCGGGCGTCCTGCCAGGGGCCGTCGTCGACGCGGACCTCGACCCGGCGGATGCCCCGGTGCTGGGCCCAGGCGACCCCGGCGACCATGACGGTGCCGGCGGTGACGCGGGTGAGGGCGCGGGGCGTGTCGATGCGGGACTCCGTCTTGACGGGGGCCCGCGCGGACCAGCCGCGCGGGACCCAGTAGGCGTCGTAGGCGTCGAAGGTGGTGAGCTCGATCGACTCGATCCACTTGCAGGCGGAGACGTAGCCGTAGAGCCCGGGGACGACCATGCGGACGGGGAAGCCGTGGACGAAGGGCAGGGGTTCGCCGTTCATGCCGAAGGCGAGCAGGGCGTCCCGGCCGTCCATGACGTCCTCGACGGGGGTGCCGATGGTCATGCCGTCCACGGAGCGGGCGACCAGCTGGTCGGCGGGTCCGCCTTCGGAGGGCGGCCGTACACCGGCCTCGCGGAGCAGGTCGGCGAGGGGGACGCCGAGCCAGCGGGCGTTGCCCACGAGGGTGCCGCCGACCTCGTTGGAGACGCAGGCGAGGGTGATGTCCCGCTCCACGTTCCGGCGTGCCGTCAGCTCCCGCAGGGTGACGGTGAGTTCCCGGCTCACTCCGCTGCCGTGCACGCGCAGCCGCCAGTGGTCGGCGTCGACCCGCGGGACGACGAGGGCGGTGTCGACCCGGTAGAAGTCGCGGTTGGGGGTGAGGAAGGGGCTGATGCCGGGGACCCGGAGCACGGCTCCCTCGGGTACGGGCGGCGCCGGGGACGCGGGCCGGGGCAGGCGCAGGGCCTCGCGGGAGGCGGCGGCGTTCTCCTCGACGGGGCTGCCGACCGAGCGGGCGACCGCGGCGGCGCCGGTCGCGACGAGGCCGGCGGAGGCGGCGACGACGAGGAAGCCCCGGCGGTCGGAACGGGCGACGGGGTCCCCGGCGCCCCCCGCGCGCACCGGACGCCCGGCGAGGAGGCGGACCATCAGGACGTACAGGAGGAGCGCGCCGGCGGCTGCTCCGACGAGGGAGGGCAGGGCGTCCGCGGCCGAATCCGAGTCCGGGCGGGTGACGGCGGCGAGCGCCCCGAGGACGCCGAACGCGCCGACCGCCGCCGCGCCGAGCAGGGGGCGCCGGAGCGCGAGGAGTCCGACGGCCGCGGCGAGGGCGCCGAGGATGACGAGGATGCCGAACTGGAGGACGGCCTTGTCGTTCTCGCCGAAGGCGCGGATCGCCCATTCCTTGACGGCCGCCGGGGTCCGGTCGACGACGGCGCCGCCCACGGCGATGACGGGGCCGGCCTCGGGCCGCACCCAGAAGGAGGCGAGGTCCGCGACGGCGAGGGAGACGTAGGCGGAGACGAGGCCGCCGAGGGCGGCGAGGAGCCGGTCGGTGCGGGTGGGCTCACGCGGGGGCTGTGAGAGGGTCATGCTCCTCATTCGGCAGGCAGGGGACTGCGAGTGGGCGGTTTCACCTGGAAGGCGGAGAGCGGGCGCCCGGCGCGGGCCGGGTCCTCACGGTCCCTCTGCCCCGGCGGGGGCGGGCCGACGCGCGCGCCGGGGATTCCTCACCCCCTCGTGTCGGTCGGGCCCGGGTGATCGCCCGGTGTGGCCAGCTCCGCGACGGCCTCGGCGCCGACGACCGCCCCGGTGGACTTCCTGCCGCGCCGGAGGCGGCCTTCGAGCCAGGACGCGAAGGTGGTGAGGGCGAAGTTGAGGACGACGAAGATCACGGCGACGACGGTGAAGCAGGCGATGGTGTTGGCGCCGTAGTTGGCGCTCATGGGGCGGACCGAGGCGAGGAGTTCGGAGAATCCGAGCATCGCGCCGCCGAGCGCGGTGTCCTTGACGATGACGACGAGCTGGCTGACGAGCGCGGGCAGCATGGCCGTCACGGACTGCGGCAGCAGGACGTACGCCATGGTCTGGCCCTTGCGCATGCCGATGGCCTTCGCCGCGTCGGTCTGTCCGGCGGGGAGGGCGAGGATGCCGGCGCGGACGACCTCGGCGAGGACGGAGGCGTTGTAGAGGACCAGGCCGGTGACGACGGCGTACAGGGGGCGGGTGTCGGGGCTGACCTCGGTGAACTCGGAGTACGCGGCGTTGGCGAAGAGCATCAGGATGAGCACGGGGATGGCCCGGAAGAACTCGACGACGGTGCCGGCCGTGGCGCGTACGGCGCGGTGGTCGGAGAGCCGGGAGACGCCGAGGAGGGCGCCGAGCGGCAGGGCGATCACCATGGAGAGCCCGGCGGCGATCACGGTGTTCTTCAGGGCGGGCAGGATGTACGTCTCCCAGACGCGGGCGTCGGTGAAGAAGGGGGCCCACTTGGCCCATTCGAGCTGGTTCTTCCCGGCGAGGCTCGCCACCACCCACCAGAGCACGGCGGCGAGCGCCAGCAGGAACAGCAGCGTCCAGAGGAGGTTGCGCCGCCGGGCGCGCGGCCCGGGGACGTCGTAGAGGACGGTGGGGCGGGTCTTCACCGTTTCACCGCCACCTTCTTGGCGACCCAGCCGAGGAGGAGTCCGGTGGGCAGGGTGAGGCAGAGGAAGCCGAGGGCGAAGATCGCGGAGATGAGGATGAGCTGGGCCTCGTTCTCGATCATCTCGCGCATCAGCAGGGCGGCTTCGGCGACGCCGATGGCGGCGGCCACGGTGGTGTTCTTGGTGAGGGCGATGAGGACGTTGGCGAGCGGGCCGACGACGGAGCGGAAGGCCTGGGGAAGCACGATGATGCGCAGGACCTGGGGGAAGCTGAGTCCGATGGCGCGGGCGGCCTCGACCTGCCCCAGGGGGACGGTGTTGATGCCGGACCGGAGCGCCTCGCAGACGAAGGCGCTGGTGTAGGCGGTGAGGCCGAGGACGGCGAGGCGGAAGTTGATGGTGGTGAAGCGTTCGGCGCCCATGCTGACGCCGAGGGTCTGGAAGAGGCCCAGCGAGGTGAAGACGATGATGACGGTGAGCGGGATGTTGCGGACGATGTTGACGTAGACGGTGCCGAAGCCCCGCATGAGGGGGACGGGGCTGACGCGCATGGCGGCCAGCAGCGTCCCCCAGACGAGGGAGCCGATCGCGGAGTAGACGGTGAGCTGCACCGTCACCCAGAAGGCTCCGAGCAGGTCGTACCCCTGGAGGAAGTCGAACACGGCGGCCGTCCGCTCACTTCACGATGACGCCGATCTTCGGGGCGGGTTCGTTCTGGTACCCGGCCGGGCCGAAGTTCTTCTTGACCGCCGCCTCCCAGGAGCCGTCGGCGACCATCTTCTCCAGGGCGGTGTTGATCCTGCCCTTGAGGTCGCTGCCCTTCTGGACGCCGATGCCGTAGTTCTCGTTGCTCATCTTGAAGCCGCCGAGCTTGAACTTGCCCTTGAACTCGGGCTGCGCCGCGTATCCGGCGAGGATGGAGTCGTCGGTGGTGACGGCGTCGATGACACCGTTCTCGAGGCCGGTCAGGCACTCGGAGTAGCCGCCGTACTCCTGGAGCTGGGCGTCGGGGGCGAGCTTCGTCTTGACGTTCTGCGCCGAGGTCGAGCCGGTGACCGAGCAGAGCTTCTTGTGGTTGAGGTCGGACGGCTTCTTGATGGAGGCGTCGTCGGCGCGGATCAGGACGTCCTGGTGGGCGAGGAGGTAGGGGCCGGCGAAGTCGACCTTCTTGGCGCGCTCGTCGTTGATCGAGTACGAGGCCGCGATGAAGTCGACGTCGCCGCGCTGGAGCAGCGTCTCCCGGTCGGCGCTCTTGGCTTCCTTCCAGACGATGTCGGAGGGGTCGTGGCCGAGCTGCTTGGCGATGTACGTGGCGACGTCGACGTCGAAGCCGGTGTAGGTGCCGTCGGGGGTCTTCAGCCCGACGCCGGGCTGGTCGAACTTGATGCCGACGGTGATCTTGTCGCCGTCGCCGTGGTCGCGGGGCGTTCCGCCCGCCGCGGCGTGCGCGAATCCCGCCGAGGTGAAGGAGAGGACGACGGCCGCGGCTGCGGCCACGGTGGCCCTCCCGGTCCTGACGGCGGCCCTGCGGGTCCTGGTCGGGTTCATGAGGATCACCCCTGGGGGCTGTGGGTCGGGCGGCGGCCGGCCGTGCTCAGTGGTGGAGGATCTTGGACAGGAAGTCCTTGGCCCGGTCGCTGCGCGGGTTGCCGAAGAACTCGTCCGGGGTCGCCTCCTCGACGATCCGGCCGTCGGCCATGAAGACGACGCGATTGGCGGCGGAGCGGGCGAAGCCCATCTCGTGGGTCACGACCACCATCGTCATGCCGTCCCGGGCGAGTTGCTGCATGACCTCCAGGACCTCGTTGATCATCTCGGGGTCGAGCGCGGAGGTCGGCTCGTCGAAGAGCATCACCTTCGGATCCATGGCGAGGGCGCGGGCGATGGCCACGCGCTGCTGCTGGCCGCCCGAGAGCTGGGCCGGGTACTTGTCCGCCTGCGAGGCGACGCCGACCCGGTCGAGGAGGGCGCGGGCACGCTGCTCGGCCGCCTTCTTGTCCTTCTTGCGGACCTTGATCTGGCCCAGGGTGACGTTCCCGAGGACCGTCTTGTGCGCGAACAGGTTGAAGGACTGGAAGACCATGCCGACGTCCGCGCGCAGGGCGGCGAGTTCGCGCCCCTCGGCGGGCAGCGGCCGTCCGTCGACGACGATCTCGCCGTCGTCCACGGTCTCCAGCCGGTTGATCGCCCGGCAGAGCGTCGACTTCCCGGAGCCCGAGGGACCGATGACGACGACGACCTCGCCGCGGTGGACGGTCAGGTCGATGGATCGCAGGACGTGCAGGCTGCCGAAGTGCTTGTCGACCGCGCGCAGCACGACCAGCTCGTCGCCGCCGTCCGGGACGGGCATGGCACCCTCCTGGGTCACGCCCCCGATTGCCGGTCCCTCCTCACGTTCATGCTCCGCCCTCCGCCCGGCCCCCGCACGCCGGACGGACGCGGCGGGACCCGGGACCTGCCGGTCCCGGGTCCCGTACCTCGGGTCCGGCGCGCGGACCCCCGGCCCGTCCTCAGGCCTCCGTCTCGCGTACGGCCAGCTCGATCAGGTCGCAGACCTCGAGGGGCCGGGAGGCCAGGGAGGCGTGGCTCGCGTCGAGCTCGACGGTCTTGCGGGGGTTCATCCGCGCGGCCATGCGGCGCTCGTTGTCGGGGTGGATCATGCGGTCCCGGGTGGAGACCTGGTAGTAGCTCGGCTTCGCCCGCCAGGCCGGAGCGGTGACGGTGTCGCCGAAGGTGGAGCCGAGGGGCGCCTTCTGCGTGACGGCCATGACCAGGGCCTCCTCCTGGGTCAGGTCCTGGGCGAAGCTGTCGTGGAAGGCGTCCTGCTTGATCCAGAGGTAGCCGTCGGAGTCGGGCACGATGTTGTCGAAGGCCTCGGGCGGCGTCTCCTGGCTGAGCTGTCCCGGGCTCTCCCCGGCGTCCGGGGCGAAGGCGGCGACGTAGACGAGGCCGGTCACGTTCGGCAGGTCGCCCGCCTCGGTGATGACGGCGCCGCCGTAGGAGTGGCCGACGAGGACCACGGGGCCGCCCACCTGGCCGACCATCTTCCGGGTGCGCTCGGTGTCGTCGGCGAGGGAGGTGAGCGGGTTCTCGACGGCGTGGAGCCTGTCGTGGCCGCGCCGGTGGAGTTCGACGATGACCTTCGACCAGTGGGCGGCGCCGCCCCAGAATCCGTGCACGAGGACGATCGTGGGCCTGTCTGCCATGGGTCTCGAACCGATCTGCGCGAGGAAGTGGGCTCCGCCCCCGGTCCCGCCCCGTACCCCCGCCGTCACGCTACGGGAGCGGCGGCGGGCCCGCACGTCCGGCCGGAGCGGTGTCCCGGGGCGTCGCGCGGGGGCCGGCGGGCCGCGCGGGCGCGCACGGCGGCGGCCTGGCGGACACTGGTGGTGGGAGCCGAGTGTGCGAGGAGGGTCCGCCATGAGCAGTGCCGCGCCCAAGGTCAGCACGTTGCCGCCGGAGCACCGGGAGCGCCTGATGGCCTTCGCCGAGGACGTGTACTTCGAGTCCGGCCACCGGCTGTTCGAGGAACAGCAGCATGCCGACCGGTTCTGGATCCTGAAGACGGGTGCGGTGACGCTCGACGCGAAGGTGCCGGGCCGCGGGGCGCCGGTGATCGAGACGCTGCACCACGGTGAGCTGGTCGGTGTGTCGTGGCTGTTCCCGCCGTATCTGTGCCAGTCGGGGGCGGAGGCGATGACACCGGTACGGGCGCACGAGTTCGACGCCCCGGCGGTCCGCTCCATGTGCCGCTCGGACGCCGAGTTCGGGGCCTCGGTCATGTTCTGGGTGGGGGCTATCCTGGCCCACCGCCTCCATGTGACCCGGGTCAGGCTCCTCGACCTGTACGCACCGCACGGGAGCGGCATCCTGGCCTGAGGGCCGGATGGCGGGGCGGGGAGCGAGGGTCCGGCGACGAGCTGCGAGGTCCGCATGGGGGAACCGACGACGACGGCACGCGGGGCGATCGGCCTGGTCGCCGACGACTTCACCGAGCTGACCTTCACCGAGGGGCCCTTGGCCGGTGACGGGCCGATCGGATGGCCCGGGTACGCCGAGGCGCACGCCCGTGCCGCCGCGCGTTCCGGCGAGACCGAGTCGGTGGTCTGCGGTACGGGCCTGGTGGGCGGGGTGCCCGTGGTCCTGGTGTCCTTCGAGTTCCGGTTCCTCGGTGGTTCGCTCGGGGAGCGGACGGGGGCGCGGATCGCCTTCGCGCACGCGGTGGCCCGGGAGCGCCGGATGCCGGTGGTCGTCCTTCCGGCCACCGGCGGCAGCCGGATGCACGAGGGCATGCGGGCGCTGCTCCAGCTCCAGTACCTGGCCCGCGAGTCGGAGCTGACCCGGGCGGCCGGGCTGCCGCAGATCGCGGTCCTGCGGGATCCGACGACGGGCGGGGGCTGGGCCACGCTCGGCGCCGGGTCCGATGTGGTCCTCGCCCTGCCGGGCGCCCAGGTCGGCTTCGCCGGCTCGCGCGTGCGGCCGCCGGACGCGGACCCCACCGCGTACACCGCCGAGGCCCAGCTCGCCCATGGCCACGTCGACGCGGTGGTGGCCCCCGCCGAGCTGCGCGCCACCCTCGGCCGCTGGCTCTCGCTGCTCACCGGGCCGGTGGGGACGGGCCCGGTCCGGCCGCCGGACGCGCTCCCGATGCCGGGGGCCGCTCCGGACGCACCCGGGGCGGCCGTCCCCGGCGCCGACGGCGGCCGGGAGGCGGTGGCGCGGGCGCGGCATCCCGGCCGGCCGCGGGCGGACGCCTATCTCGACGCCCACTTCACCGTGCGCGCGGAGATCTCGGGCGACCGCTGCGGCGGTGTCGACCCGGGCATGCGCTGCGGTTTCGGGCGGCGCCCCGACGGCCGTACCGTCGCCTACGCGGCGCAGTGCGGGACCGCGACCCGCCCGGCCGGCTTCCGTACGGCCGCTCGGCTCGTGCGGCTCGCCGGGCGGCTGGGCATCCCGGTCCTCACGCTGATCGACACCCCGGGCGCGGCCAACGACGAGGCGGCGGAGCACGCGGGGGCGGGTCCGGCGATAGCCGATCTCTTCGCCGCCGTCGTCTCCGCCCGCACCCCGCTGACCTCGCTCCTCATCGGTGAGGGCGGCTCGGGCGGCGCCCTCGCCCTGGCCGCCCCGGAGAACCTGTGGGCGACGCCCGACAGCTACTTCTCGGTCATCGCCCCGGAACTCGCGGCGTCCATCCTGAAGCGTCCGCCGGAGGAGTCGGCCGAGGTGGCGGACCGGCTCCGGCTGCGCCCGGAGGACCTCCTCGACCTGGGTGTGGTCCGGGGCGTCGTGGCGGACGGGTCCGCTCACCGGCCCTGAATCGCTTCCCTCTCCTCCTTCCCGAAGTCCTTCCCGAAGTCCTTCCCGAAGTCCTGTCCGTGCCCTGTACGCGGGTTGTACGGGCGTTGTACGGGCCCCCGCGAGAGTGGGCGTACCCGAGCGCAGCGGCGTTCGGTGCACGCCGACCCCTGCAGGAGCCCCCGATGAATCGCATGTCCCGCACCCGTGGCCGGTCCCGGTCCCGTACCCGTGGTGTCCTTGCCGCCGGTGTCGCCGTCGCGGCCCTCGGCACCCTCGCCGCCGGCGTCGGCACGGCCCAGGCCGACCAGAAGGAGAGGCGGCCCGCCAAGGTCACCGAGCGGGAGATCGCCGGGCTGTTCGACCGGTGGAACGCGGCGCTGCGGACCGGGGACGCGGAGAAGGTGACGGAGCGGTACGCCGAGGACGCCGTGCTGCTGCCGACCGCCTCGCCCCGGATACGCACCGACCACGCGGCGATCACCGACTACTTCGAGCACTTCCTCCGGAACAGCCCCCGGGGGGAGAAGCTCCGTTCGGAGATCACCGTCCTGGACGAGAACTCCGCGCTGGACGCGGGTCTCTACCGCTTCCACCTCACGGACCCGGGGACCGGTGCCACCCGGGCCGTCGACGCCCGCTACACCTATGTGTACGAGAAGCGGGGCGGCGACTGGCTGATCGTCAACCACCACTCCTCGGTGCTGCCGGCCGAGGGCTGATCCACCGGGGCGGCCCCTCCGCCGCGGGCCGCAGCCCGATCCTCACGCACAGTCCGCCGCCGGGCGCGTCCCGGAGGGCCACCCCGCCGCCGTCGTCCGTGACCAGCTGCTTGACGATGGCGAGCCCGAGACCGGAGCCGGAACGGCCGGTGAGCCCCTGGCCGCGCCAGAACCGGTCGAAGGCGCGGGCCTGTTCGGCGGCGGACATCCCGGGACCCTCGTCGACGACCTCGAGAACCGCTTCGTCGTGGCCGCCGCCGGAGTCCACCCGTACGGTGATCGTCCCCTGGTCCGGGGAGACCTCCAGGGCGTTGGAGAGGACGTTGTCGAGGACCTGGTCGAGGTTGCCGGGCCCGGCGAGGACCCGGAGCCGGGCGTCGGCGTCACCGGTGAGGACGATGGTCACCCCGCGCTCGTCGGCCGCCGGGCGCCAGACGCTCAGCCGCTCCTCCACCAGTTCGCGCAGCGCCAGCGGTTCCGGCGCGGACACCTTGGCCTCGGCGCGGGCGAGCACGAGGAGTCCGCTGACGAGGCGGCTCATCCGGACGACCTCGGCGGTGGCCTGGTCGACGTCCTCGCGGACGAACTCGTCGTCGACGCCGTCCGCGATGTTGTCGAGCGACAGACGCAACGCGGTGAGCGGCGTGCGGAGTTGGTGGGAGGCGTCCGCGACGAAGATGCGCTGGGAGGCCACCAGCGTGTCGAGCCGCTCGGCGCCCTGGTTGAGGGCCCTGGCGAGGGTCTGCGTCTCCTGGGGTCCGGTGACCGGCGAGCGGGCGGTGAGGTCGCCGTCGCCGAAGCGGCTGGCCATGTCGTTGAGCTGGCGCAGCGGTTTGGTCAGCAGCCGGGCGACGATCGCGCCGAGGCCGGCGGCGACGGCGAGCACGCCGACGGCGAGGACCGCGCGGAAGCCCCAGATCCGCCAGAGCCGGTCGGTGAGGTCGGCGGTCTCGTAACGGACGCGTACCGCGCCGACGATCCGCTCTCCCCGACCGGCCGGACCTCCGCGCGCGTACACGGGGACGGTGACCACCAGCTGTGGCCCCCAGACGCGCCGCGACCCCCAGTCGACGGTGGTCCTACCCCGGCCCAGCGCCTCGCCGAACGCCGCGTCGCCCGGGTCTCCCGGCAGGGGCAGCGGCGGCATGGCGCTCCGGCCGTCGGCGGCGACCACTTCGACCGTGCCGGGTGTCTCGTCGGCGTACGCCCCCGCCATCCGGGCCAGTGCCTGCCGGGCGGGCTCGTCGCCGTCACCGAGCAGCAGGGCCATCGTGGTGGCCTCGCGGCGTACGGACTCCTCGGTGTCGCCCCGGAGTTGGGCGGTGAGCGTGAAGGCCACGGGCACGGTGAAGGCGGCGAGGGCGACGGCGACCAGGGCCACGTAGCTGACGATCAGGCGCTTGATCACGCCGGTTCGGCCTCGACGACCAGCCGGAAGCCGACCCCGCGGACCGCTTCGATGGACACCGCCCCGGCGAGCTTGCGGCGCAGCCCGGCCACATGCACGTCCAGCGTCTTGGTCGGCCCGAACCAGTTGGCGTCCCAGACCGCTTCCATGATCTGTTCCCGGGACATCAGCGCGCCCGGTTCCTCGGTCAGGAAGGACAGCAGGTCGTACTCCTTGGGCGTCAGCGGCACCTCGGCGCCGTCGAGCCGGACCCGGGCGGCCTTGCGGTCGACGCTCAGGCGGGCGCCGTACTGCTGCTGGCCCGAGGGGCGGTCGGCCGGCCGGACCCTGCGCATCACGGCCCGGATGCGGGCGATCACCTCACGGACGCCGAAGGGCTTGGAGACGTAGTCGTCGGCGCCGATCTCCAGGCCGACGACCCGGTCGGTCTCGTCGCTGCGGGCGCTGATCACGATGATCGGTACGTCTCCGCGCCGCCGCAACGCCCGGCAGACGTCGAGCCCGTCGGTGTCGGGCAGGCCGAGGTCCAGCAGCACCAGGTCGTACGGGGTGGTGACGGCGAGCCCCGCCGCGCCCGTGGTGACCCACTCCACCTCGAACCCGTAGCGCAGCAGGCCGCGCCGCAGGGACTCCGCCACCGGTTCGTCGTCTTCCACCAGGAGTACACGCACGGGCAAACCCTAGTTCGAGTTCCGTTCGCGCGGTTCCACGGCGCCGCCCGGTGGTGCTCGTGCTCAGTAGTAGTGGCGCATGATCTCGTCGGCCCAGCCGGGCTGGGAGGTCTCCCCCTGCGGACCGAACTCGGCCATGTACGGCTTGATGTCGAGGACCGGGGTGCCGTCCACCGCGTCGAGTCCCCTGACGTGCACGTCGAGTCCGTCCACTCGCACCAGACGGCAGCGCGAGACCCCGAGGCGGTTGGGACGGTTCTTGCCGCGCTGGGCGAAGATCCCGACCGGCGGCCAGTCCTTGTTGCCGCGCGGGTGGCGGGCGCCGGTCTCGACCGCGTCGGGCCGGACCCGGTCGAAGTGGTAGACGACCTCCAGGTGCGAGAAGGCGTCGAGACCTGCGAGCGCCTCGGGGCCGTAGGCCTCCGCGTCCAGGCGCACCACGGCCTCCACGTCACCCCACTCGTCGTCCCGCACCTCGACGCGCCCGCCGACGACATGGCCGACCGGGTGCGAGACGACCGGCCGCGCGGCGACGGGCTGCGACGGGGCCGGCTGCGAGGCGGCCGGCCGCCGGGTGGATTCCTGCGCCATGGATGGCTCTTCCTCTCCTCGTCCGCGTCACCGACCGGGCTTCGGGACGCGTCGTCAGCTGCTCAGCGGCCCGCATGGTCTCACGGGCGACCTCGATGTGTCCTACCGGGCCAGGACGATCGCGGTGAGCACGAGCCCCCCGCTCACCAGCCACCGCCCGGTGAAGTGGTCCCGCCGGGTGCCGTCCGCCACGGGTCCGGGGACGGCGAGCTCCGCGCGGAACGTGCCGGTGCGGGGGTCGGCGCCGCCGTCCCGTGTGAACTCCAGTGCCGCTTCCTCGAATTCCAGGCCGCGCCCCGTGAGCGGGTACCAGGTCTTGAAGACGCTTTCCTTGGCGCTGAACAGGAGCCGGTCCCACGGCAGTTCCGGTGCCTGGGCGGCGAGCTTCGTGAGCCGTCGCCGTTCCTCGGGGAGCGTCACCGCGTCGAAGACCTCCTCGGGCAGGGGTCCGGCCGGTTCCGCGTCGATGCCGATCGAGACGACGTCCGCCGTGCGGGCCAGCGCGGCGGCCCGGTAACCCGCGCAGTGGGTCATGCTCCCGGCGACGCCCCGCGGCCAGCGCGGCGCTCCGCGCGGTCCGGGCGTCAGGGGCGCCGGGGGGAGGCCGAGGTCGCGCAGGGCGAGCCGGGCGCAGAGCCGTACGGTCGCGAACTCCCGCTGCCGCGTGGCCACCGCCCGGGCGACGGCGGCGGTCTCCTCGGGGAAGAGGGACACCGCTTCGGTGTCGTCGTGCCGCCAGGCGGTGGCGACGACGCCCGGCACGATCGACTCGATCATGTCCGTGACCCTATCCGTCCGGGGGCGGCCCCGGGCACGGCTCGCAGAATGGGCGGTGCCGGGTGACCGTGGAGTACGGACCGCCGGGCCGTACTGGGAGGCACCCGTGGCGCACACCGGCACCACCACCGACGTACTGATCGTGGGCGCGGGGCCGGTCGGCCTGAGCGCGGCCGGTGAGCTGCGCCGGCACGGCGTGCACTGCCGGATCGTCGACCTGCTGCCGGCCCGTCGGCCGTACGCGAAGGCGGTCGGGATCCAGCCGCGCACCCTGGAGCTGTGGGACCGGATGGGCCTGGTCCGCGCCGTCCTGGAGGCCGCCGTCCCGCTCCGCGGCCAACTGACGTACGTCGACGGCCGGGAGACGTCCCGGCTGGAGATGGAGCTGCCGCCCGAGGTGCCGTACGGCTTCGCCGCGCTGCCGCAGTACGAGACCGAACGCCTGCTGGAGGAGTACGTCGCGGGCCTGGGCACGGTCGTCGAACGCGGCACCGGGCTCGTGTCGTTCACCCAGGACCGGGACGGTGTGACCGCCCGGCTGCGGGCCGCGTCCGGGGCCGACGAGGAGCTGCGGGGTCCGCTATCTGATCGGCTGCGACGGGGCGCACAGCCTGGTGCGCAAGACGCTGGGCCTGTCGTACGAGGGCGGCGCGTTCCCGGAGTCGTACATGCTCGGCGACGTCGTGGCGGACTGGGACCTGCCCCCCGGGTATGTGCTGCGGTCGGTCCACCGTACGGACGACGGGTCCGCGGACGACGTGCTGGTCTGCGTCCCGCTGCCGGGGGCGGGGCGGTACCGGATGTCGATGCGCGTCCCGTCCGCACCCGCCGCGTCGGCGCCGGACGGTGTCGCGCACGGTCTCGACGGGGCGCGGGGCCGGGGCTCGACCGGCTGCAGGCCGTCGTCGACCGGCTCTCGCCGCGTCCCGCGCGGCTCTCCGGACTGCGCTGGTCCTCGGTCTTCCGGGTGAGCCACCGCATCGTCGACCGGTACGGGTCGGGGCGGGTCTTCGTCGCGGGCGACGCCGCCCACATCCATCCGCCGACCGGCGCCCAGGGCATGAACACGGGTGTCCAGGACGCCGTGAACCTGGGCTGGAAGCTCGCGCTCGTGGTGCGGGGCGAGGCCGGTCCCGGCCTGCTGGGGAGTTACGACGCCGAACGCCGCCCGGTGGGCGAGGAGGTCGTCGGGCGCACCGTCCGGCACGCCCGCCGGGGCATCGACGCCGACCCCGACGATCTGCCGACGCTGATGCTCCGCGAGGCCCAGCTGCTCGTCGGGTACCCCGGGAGTCCGCTCTCCGGTGTCCCGTACGGCCCGGCCGGCGCGCCGCAGCCCGGCGAACGGGCGCCGGACTGCGGCGGGCTCTCGACGCCGGTCGCCGCCTATCCGCTGCGCCTGCTCGATGTGCTGCGGGGGCGGCCGGGGCATGTGGTCCTCCTGTACGGGGAGGACGCCGCCGGTCTCGCCGGGGCGGCGGCCGAGGTGGCGCGGGCCCCGGGGGGCCTGTGCGCCGTCGCGGTCCTGCCCGGCGGGACGGCGGGTGACCCGCCTGCGCCCGGTGTCCCGGGTGTGCCCGCGTACCGGGACGCCGCCGGGGAGTTCGCACGGCTGTACCTCCCCGACGGCGCCACGGGTTTCGTCGTCCGCCCCGACGGGCAGCTGGGTGCCCGCTTCCCGCTCGGCGGCACCGTGCCGCCCTGGCCGGATATCTCACCGCCCTGTCCGTACGGTGGTGATGTCCGGCGGCCCGTGCGGGTCACGGGGCCCGGTCGTCGCCGCCTACGGGACCCAGTGGTTGCCCGAGACCGTGATCATGACCTGGAGCTGGATGCTCGCGGAGTAGTAGCTGCTGGTGTCGATCGGGGTGGCCAGCATCTTGTTCCACAGGGCGTCCAGCCAGGCCTGGCTGCCGGAGTCGGTCATCGCCGCCACGGCGAAGGGGGCGAAGAAGGCGGACTCGCTGCCCGAGGAGATCTGGGTGCCGTTGAGCTTGTAGCCGATGGCGATCTTGTTCGGGTCCCCGCCGGTCTTCGTCTTGATCCAGCTGTTCATCTTCCGCGCGGCGGCGAGCGAGGTGCTGTCCCCGCTGGTCACCGCGTCGTCGGCGATGCGCCACGGCGTACGGCAGGCGTTCCACCAGTACGCGCCGTCGTTCGGGTCCTCCAGGACCTGGCCGGGGGCGGGCTTGGGCGTGGTGTTCGTGTCGACGACGAAGTCGGGCAGCAGGCCGGTGCCGGACGCGTAGGTCGACTGGAGGCGGGAGATCTGGGTCTGGTGCGCGGTGCGCACGGCGTCCCAGGTCGTGTCGCCGGAAGCGGCCCGGAAGGCGCGGAAGTGGTCGACCATCCAGTCCGAGGTGCGGGTGATCCAGTAGTACTGGTCGCCGGAGTCGCTCCAGTCGCCGAGCTTCAGGAGCTTGCTCGTCGGGTTGACCTCGTCCTTCTTGATCGCGGCGATGTGCTTGAGCGCGAGGTCCTTGTAGTTGTACGTCCCGGTGCTGCCCCACTGCTTGTCGGCGAGGAGCAGACCGTAGGCGACGTCCATGTCGCCGTCGGTGGCGCCGTCACCGCCGTTGACGCTCTTGCAGGCGGTGTCCTGCTCGGCGGCGAGGAGGTTCGGGTTGACCGAGGACGGGTGGTCGATCTTCCACTTGACGAGGCCGTCGAAGATCTTCTTGGCGTCGGGGTCGGCGCCCGCCATGGTGGCGGTGACGACCATGCCGTAGCCCTGCGCCTCGGCGACGTAGGGGTGGTCGGCGTCGGGCGAGATGATCTGGTACCAGCCGTTGCCGCAGTTCTGGCGGACGAAGGCGGACTTCCAGCGGTTGTAGTAGTCCACGACCTTCTGGTCGACGGTCGCCTGGGTGCCGGAGGGCTTCAGCATGCCGGCGGCGTAGGGCTTGAGGTGGCTGCCGAAGGGCACGGCCGTGCCGCCGCCGCCGTTCCCGCCGCCGCTGGGCGCGCCGTAGACCTCGAACTCCCAGAGGGAGTAGCCGTACGCGGTGCCCCGTCCGGTGCCGTACATCCGGACGTACCGGCCGCTGCCGGAGACCGTCAGGTCGTCGGTCGCCCCGTCACCGGCGGTGGTGGAGTAGACGTCGGTCCAGGTCGACCCGTCGGCCGAGGTCTGGATGCGGTACGTCTTGCCGTAAGCGTCCTCCCAGTTCAGTTTCACCCGGGAGATCGTGTGGTTCGCCCCGAGGTCGATGCGGATCCACTGCGGATCGACCCCTTCGAGGCTCGCCCAGCGGGTCCCCGTGTTGCCGTCCACCGCGAGTCCGGCCCCGAAGGCCGAGGTCTCGACGGACGAGGCGGTCACCGCCTTTCCGGTGGACACCAGGCCGTCGGCGGCCTGCGCCTGCGGCATGACCGTCAGGGGCAACGCCAGCAGACCCGCGAGCCCGAGAAGCGAGACGCTTCGTCGACGCATGACAACTCCCTTTCCCTCCATGGCCAATGGTTAGGAAATATTCCTAACCATTGGCCGGGAGAGTAGAGAGGGCGGAAGCCCGGCGCAAGACCCCGGACGGCAACGGGAACATGGACATCCGGTGCGGGTTCCGGAACTGACGGTTCCTCACTCCGCCACCGCGGCGGAGGAAGGGGGTCACCGTCGGTGTGCCTGGCTGCATGGCCAACGGCCTACCACCCCCGGTGCCGGGCTGTCGCAGGGATCACAGGGGAGATCATGTGAACTCCGCCGATCGGCGGTGCGGCCGGGCACAGAATGGCCCCCCATCCAGCGTCTTCACTCCGGGGGAATGTGACGTGTCCAGGCTGAGCCGTTGGTCCGCCGTCCTTGCCGTCCTCGCTCCGCTCGCCCTGGCGGGGTGCAGCAGCCCACCACCCGCGCTGGAGTTCGGCGCGGCCGGGCCCTCCGGCCCGGAGCTCGCCGCACGGCCCGCCGACGGCGGTTCGCTGCCCGTCGCCGAGTGGCCGAACGCCTGCGAGGTGCTGAGCGACGACGAGATCCGCTCGATCCTGCCGCAGGCGACCGACTTCGCCCGCGAGCCGGTGAAGGTCACCATCATCGACTTCAACCCGCTCGCGCAGTCCGCCCCCGGCACCACCGGCGACGTGGAAGCGGGCGGGTGCACGTACAAGTTCGGGCTCCCCTCCGCGTACGAGAGCACGCACAACAGCAGCATCCGGGTCACCTTCACGGCCATCGCCGACCCCTCCCTGGTCCGGCAGAGCTACGCCGAGGACCTCGCCGACGCCCGCAAGGACGCGCCCCGCCGGAAGAAGGAGTTCCGCGACCTCGGCACCTCGCTCGGCGCGGCGGGCTGCTTCCTGCCGGACGTCTCCGACGGGCCGACCTGCTACCGGGGTCCGTACCAGTTCGAGGTGGGCGGCATGTCGACGGCGGACGGGGTCGGGGAGTACGCCGAGTCGGACAAGAACTGGAGCGCGAAGGTGCTCACGGAGGTGGCGCGCACGGTGAGCGCGCGGATTCCGTAACGGGGGCGGGGGCCGGCGCCGCTGCCGGTCGCGGTCTCTGCGGTTCACGGCGTCGGGGCGGGCCGCGGGCACGGGGGAAGGGCCGGTCGGTCCTTCGTCCGGACGGCGGGCAGCCACGCCGTGGTCCCGGGCGCGGCCCGCCCGGCCTCCCGTACGCCCTCCCGACCGTCTTCCCCTGCCTCCTGAGCGGCCGTGGGCGGAAGGCGGACGCGGAACCAGCGGGTGGACGCCAGGTCCTCCTCGTCGATGATCGTCTGGCCCTGCGGGACCTCGCACTCGGCGACCAGGACGTCCCCGTGCCAGACCCTGGTCGGGACGACGTTCTCGGCCGTGTACGGCCGTCCGGGGTCGATCGCCAGGCCCAGGCTGCACTGCGGGTCCCGGTCGGTGCGGCCCTGGCAGCCCCGTTCGGCGTTGAACACCCGGACCCGGGCCGGGCCGCCACCGGCGCCGTCGGACCGGGCCGGGTCCGCTTCCCGTCCCGTGGACGACCAGATCGCCGCGCCCAGCGCCGCGCACGCCGTGGCGGCGAGGAACGCGGCACCGATCCGGCGCCTCCGCCGCCCCGCGCGCGCCGTGAGGCCGGTGGGGCTCGCGAGAGGCAGGGGGCCGGTGCGGTTCCGGGCCGCCTGGTCCCCGCCCCCGGCGGCCTCGTGGGCGCCGATCCGCTCGATCAGGCTCCGGGCCGTGTGCGCGGCCCGGGAGGCGTGGGCGGGGGCCAGGCAGTCGGCGGCGAGGGCCCGCCAGAACTCCGGAACCGCCTGGTCCAGCCGTAAGGGCGCACGCCCCTCCGCGTACTCCTGCGCGGCGGCCCCCCGCGCCATCGGCGTGGCTCCGGGGAACGGCGAGGCCCCGGACGCGAACACCTCGTGGACGAGGATGCCCAGGGCCCAGATGTCGGCGCTCGGCCGGACCTCCACGCCGAGCTCGCCCAGCGGGGCCTTCCACCGCTCCGGCGGGAGGTAGTCCAGGGTGCCCATCGGGGGCGCGTACCCGTGTGTCCCGGTCAGCTCGGTGGCGAGGCCGAAGTCCGAGAGCTTCACCGAGCCGTCGGCGCCGATGAGGACGTTCTCGGGCTTGAGGTCGGTGTGCACCCAGCCGGCTCCGTGCAGATGGGCCAGCCCCTCGCAGACGCCGACGACCAGCCGGGCCCGCTCGGCCTCGGTCACCCCGGCGTCGAGCAGGTCCCGGAGGCTGCACCGCGCACGTTCCATGACCAGGACGATCGCACCGTCCAGGGACGGCTGCCCGGGAGCGCGGAGGACGAGGGAGTCGAGCAGCCGGACCAGTCTCGGGTGTCCGGCCGCGCGGCCGAGTTCGACCTCGCGCCGGGCGGCCTCCGCCACACGCCGGGCCTGGAGGGGGGCGAGCCCGGCGGTCGGCATGACCTTGAGGGCGACCTCGGCGGGTGGCGGGGGGCCGTCGCCCTCACGGTCTCGGTCGTCGTCGGCGGTGGCCGGTCGACCCGCGTAGACCGTCGCCCAGCCGCCGGCGCCGATCGGCTCGGTGACCACCCAGTCCCCCACCCGGTGGCCCCGGGGCAGCAGTTCCGCGTATCCGCTGTCCCACGAGGTGCCCCGGCCGCGCACCGCCGCCATCCCCGCTACCGTCCCCGTAGGGTCGGTTCGGCCCGGGGCGGCAACAGCGCGAGGTGCTCCTCCCGGACGATGCCGAACCTCAGGGCGACGCCGACCACGGCCTCGCGCTTGCCGTGTCTGCGGTCTCCCCGGCCGGACTCGGGCGCGGCGGCGGCACCGACCCTCAGTTTCTCCTCTGCGAGGTAGTCGATGTGCGAACTCACCGCGCGGGCCGTCAGTCTGGCGCAGGCGGCGTGGCCCCTGAGCCGCTCGACGACCTGGGGCGTGGTCGGCACGGCGACCGGCGACTGGTCGCGCAGCCAGGGCTCGCAGAGCGCGGCGAGCACCAGGAAGTAGGTGGCCGTCTCGTCGAGGGAGTACGCCATGACCGTACGGCTCTCCCACGATCCGCCCGTGCCGTGCGGGTCCAGATAGACGTGGTCGGGCGCGTACACCTGGAAGGAGACGGTGGTGTCGCGGCGCGTGGGCAGCACCACCCGGGAGAACTCGAACGGGATGGGCGCGCCGGCCCGCCTCGGCGGCACCCGCAGGTACTCCCCCGCGCCTTCCGGGTTCTCCACCAGATAGCTGTGGGTCGTGCTGTGATTGCTCAGCTGCCAGTGGTCGTCGGTCACCCGGATCTCGCCCGCGAACCGGGAGATGGCCGCGTCCGCGAGCCGTAGCTCGACCGGTGTCGTCGACGAGCCCCGCCCGAATCTCGCGCGTTCCCCGGGACCGAGCCTGAGGGTCACCGCGTCGCCGGACGGCTCTCCGTCGACGACGCCGCCGCTCCCCTGCGGCAGATGGACGACTATGCCGCTCACCGCTCCTCCTGTCCCACGCGTCGACAGTTGTCATGCACGCAGAACGCTACCGGTAGTACGCGGAGGTTTACCGTAGGGCACAGGTCACTTCCGCGCCCGGAACGGCGGGTGGGACAGGTGGTGGAGGGGCGGTGAGCGGTGGGCGGCTCCGCTCAGCCGGCCTGTGCGAACGCGTCCGCCAGTCGGGGGATGTAGTCGGCGAAGGCGGCGGACCAGCAGCCGTAGTTGTGCTCGCCGTTGCACTGCGGTGAGAGGGAGCTGCCGTCGCCGTAGTCGACGTAACGGCTCGGGATGCCGAGCTGGTCGAGGCGGTTCCTGACGTTCCTGGTGGCGACGGCGGTCCTGCTGTCGATCAGCCCCCGGTCGCCCGTGTAGAGGGCGACCCCGGTGTCGGCGAGCTTGCTCAGGTTGGCCGGGGAGGCGGGGTCGACCGCGTTCCAGATCCGGTCGTCGAACAGGGCGTACGGGGAGCCGAAGATCGCGTCGCTGTCCACGACGGGCCCGTAGTCGGCGCAGCCCGTGCCGGAGCCCGACGTGCTGGCGGTGCACAGGGCGTTGGGCAGGTTCAGTTCCGTGGCGAGGACGACGCCGCGGATCTCCCAGAGGCCGAAGTCGATGCCGCCGGAGAGGGAGGCGACGTGGCCGAAGAGGTCGGGCCGTGCCTGGGCGTAGTGCAGGGCGCCGAAGCCGCCCATGGAGAGTCCGACGACGGCGCGGTGGTCGCGGTCGGCGACGGTGCGCAGGTTGGCGTCGACGAAGGGGACGACCTGGCGGAGGTGGAAGTTCTCCCAGTTGGCCGCGCCCAGGGCGGTGTTCTGCATCTTCCAGTTGGCGTACCAGCCCTTGAGCCCGCCGTCGGGCACCACGGTGATCATCCGGTCGTCGTGCAGGGCGGGGGCGGCCGCCGCGTCGTTGACGTTGCCGGCTCCGCCGTGCAGGAAGTAGGTGACGGGCCAGCGCTTGTCCGGGGCGGAGTAGTAGTCGCTCGGCAGGAAGACCCGGATCTTGTGCTGCCCGGAGAGTTCGGGGGTGGTGACGGTGAGGGTGAAGTCCGTGGACGAGCGCACCTCGGTGGCCGTCGTGACCCGGGTCAGGCCCTGCCCGTCGGTGAAGTCGGGGATGACGGGGGTGTCGGCGGCGGCGACGGGGCCGGTGACGGCGGTCACCGCGACCGCGGCCGCCGCGGCGAAGGTCACCGCGGCCGTGCGGAGCACGGTGCGGAGGCCCGCTCTGGACCGGAGCGTTCTCATGGGGTGTACCTCTCTTCGGGGAAGATGTGTCGTCGGCACGAGGAGGGAGCGGTCGTCCGTACGGGGTGGCGGCACGTCGTCAGTATGCAGTGGGGGCGCCGGATCGGACCGGGGCGATGGGGCGGTCGCCGAACGCGGACCAGGGGCCCCAGCCGGCGCTCGGCCGGGTCTGTACCCGGGTCCGGATCCGGCCGTCGGCGGTGACGGCGAAGACGTGCAGGCGCCCGGTGGCGTCGGCCGCCGCCGTCGGGGTGGCGGCGAGGAGGACGCCGGGTTCACCGAAGTCCTCGGCGGGGTCCCAGGTGCCGCCGGTCGTGTGGTGCCAGCGGTGGTCGAGGCGCGCGCCCCCGGGGGAGAGCGAGAAGGCTTCGAGGCGGCCGTCGGCGCTGGGGGCGAGCAGCGGGGCGGCCGCCGCCCAGCCGAACAGCGGTTGCCAGTCGTCCCAGCCGCCGCTGGGCACGGTCTGCCGCCGGTGGAAGGCTCCCACCCCGGACGGGCCGATCGCGACGACGGCGAGCCTGCCGCTGCCGTCGCGGGCCACCCGGGGCGCGGCACCGGCCGCCGTGCCGAACGGGCTCCACGCGCTCCAGGCGCCGCCCGGCGACAGCTGCCACCGGTGGACGATCGCGGCGCCGCCGGCTGCGAGGGCGAAGACCTCCAGGCGGCCGTCGGCATTGGCCGCGACGACCGGCGGGGCGCCCACGGGGCCGCCGAATCCGGCCTCCCACGGGTCCCAGCCGAGCGATCCGGGGGCGTTCTGGCGCCGTCGGGCGACGGAGGCCCCACCGGGGCTCGTCGCGAAGACCTCAAGCCGGCCGTCGGCGTTGTGGGCGACGGCGGGGGCGGCGCCGGCCGGGCCGCCGAACTCCTCCCAGTCGTACCAGCCGCCGTCGGGCCGCTGAGCCCGGTGGTGCAGGTTCGCGCCACCGGGGGCGAGGGAGAACAGGTCGAGCCTGCCGTCGCCGTTGCGGCCGAGGGTGGGCACCGCTCCGGCCGGCCCGCCGAAGCTCTCCCAGGGCGACCAGGTGTCGGTGTTCGGGTCGAGCTGGACGCGCCGCAGCATCGCGCGGTCTCCGGCGTCGAGCGCGAAGACGTTGAGGCGGCCGTCGGCGTCGAGCGCGGCGACCGGGTTGTCCGGGCTCTGCCACGGCGGCGGGGTGTCCCGCCAGTCGAGGGGTGCCACGTACAGCCCCTGCCGGAACCATCCCGCCGCGCTCGCGTTCCAGGTCCCGCCGTCGGTGACGACCTCGACGGCGTGACCGGCGACATGACCCGCGTAGCCGCCGAGGTCGAAGCGGAAGGGGTCGCGCGAGGCCAGGACGTCGGTGCCTTCGTAGCCGTTGCGCGGACCGATGAACAGGTAGTACCAGCCGTCCCGTTCGACGACGAACGGCGACTCGGTGACCGAGACGGTCGCGTCCGTGGCGGCGTCGGTGAACGCGACGCCGGGCGCGCTCCAGTGGAGCAGGTCGGCGGACCGCCGGTGGGCGACGACGTGATGGCCCGAGCCGGAAAGTTCGGTGTAGTACATGACCCACTCGCCGCCGGCCCGGACCACCATCGGGTCACGCGCGGCGAGCCCCCGGAAGAGCGGACCGGACGGCTCGCGGGTCCAGGTGAAGAGGTCGGTCGAGGTGGCGAGGTTGATCGCGGCGCCGTCCCGGCCTCCGGCGGCGTAGTACATCCAGTACGTTCCGCCCGCCTCGACGACGTGCGGCGCCCACAGGTGTTCCTCGCCGAAGTAGGAGGGGTCGACGGTGAGCGCGTCGGCGTGGGTGGTCCACGGCCCCTGCGGGGTCGGCGCCGAGGCGTGGGCGAAGGAGGTCTCCGCCGTGCTGTCCGGGGCTTCGCCGGGCGGCGCGCTGTCGCCCACGATGCTGAACAGGTGCCACCGACCCTGGGCCTTGATCAGGGTGTGGTCGTTGAGATAGCGCCGTCCGGCGGGGGTCGACGGGTCGTGGACGTGGACGAAGGGGCCCGCGCCGACCCAGGAGGCGGGCCCGGCGCCCGTTTCCGCGACGGAGGCGGGTGTGGCTGCGGCGGCGGTGGTCCGGCCGGCGCCCAGGAGCGGGAGCGCGCCCGCTCCGGCGGCGGCGCCCCGCAGGAGGTTCCGTCTGCTGATCGGAAGCATGCGTGTCTCCAGAGGGACCGCGCGGCCGGCCGTGCCGTACGGGCAGGGCCGGCCGCGGGTCGAGGGCGGGTGGGGGTCAGTCGAGGGCGGGGCCGGCGGTGTTGTTGACCCAGCCCCAGTCGGACCAGGTCGCGAAGCCGGTCTGCCACTTGTGGAAGACACCCGCGTGACTGGTCCCGAAGACCTCGATCCGGCCGTCGGCGTTCGTGGTCGCGGTGACCTCGGTGCCCCCGCCGCCGAACGTGACCCAGTCACCGTAGGCCGCGTTGACGCCGGTCTGCCAGGTGTGCGAAGCCGTGGCGCCGTTCATGGCGAACACCTCGACGCGGCCGTCGGGGGTGCGTTCGCTGCTGAGCTGCGAGTCGGCGGGTCCGCCGGTCGGCTCCCACTCCGACCAGCTCGTCGGGTTCGTCTGGTACTTGTGGAACACCCCGACGGGCCCGGAGGCGAACACCTCGATCCTTCCGTCCGCGTTGTGGTCGACGGTCAGGTCTCGTCCACCGCCACCGAAGGTCTCCCACGCCGACCAACCCCCACTGGGCGCGGTCTGGAAGAGGTGCTGGAAGGTGCTGCCGTTGAGGGCGAACACCTCAAGGCGGCCGTCCCGCGACTTCTCCATCTCGACCCGGCTGTCGGCGGGGCCGCCACCGGTGGCCTCCCAGTCGGACCAGCCGGCGTTGGGTCCGACCTGGTACTTGTGGAACAGGCCCACCGGTCCGGACGCGAAGACCTCGATCCGGCCGTCGACGTTGGTGCCCGCCGCGATGTCACGGCCACCACCGCCGAAGGTCTCCCAGCCCGACCAACCGCCGGACGGGGACAGCTGGTAGCGGTGCTGGAAGGTGTTCCCGTTGATCGCGAACATCTCCAGGCGACCGTCCGCGTTCGGTGCGACGGCCAGCTCCGCGTTGCCGGGTCCGCCCAGGGACTCCCAGGCCGACCAGTTGCCGTTCGCCTCGGTCTGCCAGGCGTGGTGCACGCCGTCGGCGGCCGCGGCGAACACTTCGAGACGCCCGTCCGCCGACCGCGCCGACACGACCCGCCCCGACTCCGCCGGGTACACCAGCGGGCCGGGGCCGGGTTCGTGGTGCCCCAGGCGGTCGACCGCGGCGCGGGCCTCGTCCATGTGCCGCCAGTGCGCGCCCTGGTTGTAGGTGGACCAGGGCTGCCAGTTGGTTCCCCCGGAGGAGATGTCGAAGGCCGCGTTCGCGTTGCACTGGGCGTCGTAGGCGCAGGCGTCGGAGACCTCGGGGTGCCAGTAGTCGTTGATCTGCCACAGGCCGCGGTCGGTCGACGGGGGCGTGTTGTTCGTGACGTTGTACGCCGACGGGTTGCAGCTGGACTCCGCCAGGGCCACGGCGACGGCGGTCACCAGGCCGTCGCCCCGGAAGCCGGCCGTGTAGCCGGTCTGGGCGCACAGGTCGCTCGGTGCGGCGTAGGCGGGCGAGGCGCCGACGAGGATGCCCGCCGCGAGGAGCAACGAGGCCAGTGCCGACAGGATGACGCGATATGGCGCTCTGGAGGAGCGCTGGGTTCTGCTCAACTGCTGTCCCCTTCGGAGTGGATGCCGATCAGTCGGATCGGATCGGCTCGGTTGGCGGTTCGGCCCGATCAGTCGACGGCGGGCCCCGAGGTGTTGTTCACCCACGCCCAGTCGGACCAGGTCGCGGGACCCGTCTGCCACTTGTGGTAGACGCCGGCGTGGCTCGTCCCGAAGACCTCGATCCGGCCGTCCGCGTTGACCGTGGCGGTGATCTCCGTACCGGCACCGCCGAAGGTCTCCCACGCTCCGTACGGGGCGTTCACGCCGGTCTGCCAGATGTGCCGGGCCTCGCTGCCGTTGATCGCGAACACCTCGACCCGGCCGTCGGCGGTCCGCTCACTGGTGAGCTGTGAGTCGGCGGGCCCGCCGGTCGGCTCCCACTCCGACCAACTCGTCGGATTCGTCTGGTACTTGTGGAACACCCCGACGGGCCCGGAGGCGAACACCTCAAGACGGCCATCGGCGTTGTGGTCGACGGTCAGGTCTCGCCCGCCACCACCGAAGGTCTCCCACGCCGACCAGCCACCGCTCGGCGCGGTCTGGAAGAGGTGCTGGAAGGTGCTGCCGTTGAGCGCGAACACCTCAAGGCGCCCGTCCGGGGACTTCTCCATCTCCACCCGGCTGTCGGCCGGGCCGCCACCGGTGGCCTCCCAGTCCGACCAGCCGGCGTTCGGACCGACCTGGTACTTGTGGAACAGCCCGACCGGCCCGGACGCGAAGACCTCGATCCGCCCGTCCGCGTTCACACCGGCGGCGATGTCACGACCACCGCCGCCGAAAGCCTCCCAGCCCGACCAACTGCCCGACGGAGAAAGCTGATAGCGGTGCTGGAAGGTGTTCCCGTTGATCGCGAACATCTCCAGGCGACCGTCCGCGTTCGGCGCGACGGCCAGCTCCGCGTTCCCCGGACCGCCCAGGGACTCCCAGGCCGACCAGTTCCCGTTCGACTGCATCTGCCACGCGTGGTGCACACCGTCCGCAGCCGCGGCGAACACTTCGAGACGCCCGTCCGCCGACCGCGCCGACACCACCCGCCCCGACTCCGCCGGATACACCAGCGGCCTCGGCGGCTGGCCGCCTCCGCCGGGCGTGCAGGGCAGCGTGATGCCGCCCTCCGCGAGGTAGAGCTCGGGGTCGATGCCGTACGAGGCGGACGGGTCGCCCCAGATCCGCAGGTGGAGGTGGGAGCCCGTCGAGTTGCCCTCGGCACCCATCAGGGCGATGCGCTGGCCGGCCACGACGTGGTCGCCGACGGACACGTCCCGCTGGTACATGTGCCCGTACTCGGAGATCCTCCCGTCGGGGTGCTGGACGCGGATCCACTGGCCGTAGTCGCCGGTGTACCCGGAGATGGTCACCTCGCCGTCGCCCACGGCGTAGATCGGGGTGCCGATGTCGTCGGCGATGTCCACGCCGTTGTGACCGTCGTGGTAGGGCTGCGTGACGACTCCGGTGGTCGGGCACGCGGCCGCGGAGGTGGCGGTACGGGCGGCGGCCGGGGTCGCGGTCACCAGCCCCGGCAGGAGTGCGGCGATCACGGCCAGCACACAGGTGATGGCGCGTCGGGACGATGGGGGCGGTCCGAGAAGCACGGGACGCTCCTCCCCTCGGTTCGGCTCGGGGTGGACGGGGCGGTGGCGGTGCGCGGGGAGTGCGCGGTTCACGCCTTGCGGAGCCGCGCGATGATGCCGTCGATGTCGCGCTGCATCATGTCGTGGCGGATGAAGTGGCCGCCGGGCAGCTCGTACCACTCGTGCGGGATGCCCGCGTTGCCGAGGAGGGAGCGGAACTCCCTTTGGCCGCCCAGGACATTGGTCTCGTTGGCGGTGTCGAACCAGTTGATCGGGTCCGGGCTGGTGCCGGCCACGAGGAACACGCGCTTGTTGCGGTAGCTCTCGATCCGCTGCACCGGGTTGTCGGCGCTGACCCGGGCCTCGTCCCACAGCGGCGCGCCGTAGACGGTCCCGCCGCCGAGGTCCAGGAGCGCGGAGGAGGCGTTGGCCCAGTGGGCGACGATGCCGTTCTCGCGGCGCAGGCTGGCCGGGCCGGAGTGGGCGCTGACCGAGGCGAAGTGACCGTAGTACTTGGCCGCGTACTTCAGCGCGCCGAAGCCACCCATCGAGAAGCCGGAGACCGCACGGCCGTCGTACTCGGCGAAGGTGCGGAAGTTCGCCTCGACCCACGGGAGCAGCTGGGCGATGTGGAAGTGCTCCCAGTTCCGGGGGCCGACGTTGGAGCTGACGGGGTTGGAGTACCAGCCCGCGTGACCGCCGTCGGGCATGACGACGATGAGCGGCTTGCCCGCCGTCCAGGCGCGGATGCCCTCGCGGTCGAAGGTGATGAAGTCCTGGTCGGTGCCGCCCCCGTGGAAGAGGTAGAGGACGGGGTAGGTGCGTCCGCTGTAGTGGTAGTCGTCGGGGAGCAGGACGTTCACGGCGGGGTTCCAGCCGATGGCGTCGGTCGCGAACCGGTAGTACCGCATCCGGGGGTCGCCCTCGTTGCGGTCCACGATGCGCAGTCCGAAGCCGTCGCCGACCGCGGAGGCCGAGGTCGCCCCCGCGAGGACGCCTCCGGCGCCCAGCGCCATCGCGGCCGAGAGCCCGCCTGCGGACCTGAGGATGCTTCTGCGGGAGGGGTTCTGCGCGGTCAACGTGACCTCCTGGTGGGGAGCGTGACGGGAGGGATCCTGACCGTTGGCAAGCTAGCGAGGGCCGCACGCCCCGGGCATCCGGAACGTTCCGGAGGGACAACGGCGGCGACCGTGGGGTAGGGGTGGTGCGCGGCTTGTCATACTTCCCGGATGGAGATGCGAGCCGTGGAGACGGCACGACGCTGGCTGGCCGATCAGGGGGTCAGGCAGGTGCGTGACGGGTGGGTGAGCGACGCCGAGCCGGGCGTGTTGCTCACGGCCAACCAAGTGGCGCATTCCTGGGCCGGTGACGTGTTCGCCGAGGACCTGGACGCGGCCGACCAGTTGCGGCTGGCCTTCGGGCTGCTCGACCTCCTCGACGAGTACTGGGTCACGTGCGAGATGCGGTTCGCGGACGACGGCGCCGAGGGCCCCCTGCCGGCCGACGTGCTGTGGGACGGCTACCGCCGCCGGCTGGAGGCGGACCGGGACGCCGAGGCCGTCACCTACTCGCTGTGGGTGGACTGGTTCGAGGACCACACCACCTCCGCGACGGCCTTCGCCGAGGTCCTCGGCAACGACATCGGCCGGGTGGTGACCGAGCGGTCCGAGGCACCGCTCCGCCGGGCCCGTCGGGTGCTCGAGTGCTCGGGCCCGGTGCGCTGGACGGTGAAGGAGCCGGCGTACCGCACCGCAGTCAGGCTCCCCGGCCTGCACCCGGCCCTCTTCCTCGGCCTCCGGGCGAGCTTCCACGACGTCTACGGGGACCTGGAACCGGCCGCCGCGCTGGCCCTCCTGGACCGGCTGGATCTCCCCCCGGACACCGAGCACCTCGCCGCACTGCGCCATGTGCTCGCCGCCGGGCACCGGAACCACTACCGCAGTCCCGGCGCCTGGGACGAAGCCGTCCGCGCCACCTCCTGAGCCCGGCCTACCCTCCTGGTCCTGAGCCCGGCCTACCCCCTGCTTCTGAGCCCGGATCCGTCTCCCACGGCGAGAACACCGTCGTCGGGGCCGCGCTCGCCACCGCCACCACGGCCGCGCGTCGGTGGTCCGTCCACTCGTGGAGCCGCAGGCCGTCCTGGCCCGCCTTCAGGAGGGCCTCCCCGCGGACCCACAGCCGGAGCAGCGCCGGGCCCGGGTCCGCTTGCCTGCTCGCTTCGGTCAGCTCGGCCTCCGGCAGCAGGCGCCGCAGGACCCTCAGGGGGCCGGGCCGGCGTGCGGCGGGCTCGACGTCGATGCCGACCGCGCCGGGGCCCACGGCCGCCGCGACGAGCCCGTCGGCGTGGCTCAGACTGACGCCGGCCCCGGGCCGGTCGCGCAGGTACGGGCGCCCGTGGCCGTACCGTCCGCATCCGGGGCAGAGCTGGGCGAGGTCGGTCCCGTCCGGCGGCAGCCCGGTGAAACGGGCCGCGCAGAGCCGTACGAGCAGCCGTGCCGCCACCACGTCGTCGCGGCGTTCCGGCACCCGTATCCCGGCCAGCCGCCGCCGCTCCCACGGCGCGAGCAGCCCTTCGTGCAGCTCCGGACGGGCCAGTACCTCCGCGGTGGTCGCCACCACGGCCAGGACGGAGGATACGTCTCCGCCGGGCGCCGGGCCCCCGGTCACGGCCGGCGGCTCACCGGGCGGCGCTCAGGAAGCGCTCCCGGACGCGCCCGAGGGTGCGGAAGTCGTCGATGGTGACCTCCTGGAGGTCGATCGAGCTGCCGGAGAGCTCCTCCAGCAGGTCGATGAACTCCAGGAAGTCCATCGAGTCGATGAGACGCGCCTCGATGAGGTCCTCGTCGGTGTCGATCGGACCGTCGAGGCCGGGGTTCTTCTCGTGCAGCCACGCGGCGATGCGTTCCATGGGGAGGGTCGCTCCTTGGTTGTCGGTTCGGGAATGGCGTGAACGCGACGGCGCCGGGCCGCCGCGCTCGGCGTCACGGGGGGTGCCGTGCTCAGGGGCGGGCGTCGCGGAGCCGGTCGAGGGCGCGCTCGGGGCTGCCGTGGGTGAGGATCATGGCGTGGACCCAGCGCTCGACGCCGAAGGCGACGCAGGCGCTGTACGCCGGCCCTTCCGCACCCGCGCGGATGTCCAGCCGCTCGCCGAAGAAGTTGCGGTGCCGGTTGACGGAGGCGATGGCCGTGCCGTCGGGCGCGCAGAACTCGTGCTTGACCGGATCGAGGGCCATCAGGCGGGCCCGGGAGCCGCCCTTGTCGTAGAACGGGTCGTCGGCCACCGCCCGCTCCAGCTCCAGACCGAGCAGGGCGGCCGCCTCGAGGATGAACTCGGCGCCCTGGTCGAGGTGCGCGAGCGAGCCCTGCTTGGTGCCGAGGTACAGGACCTCGCGCATGTGGAAGCCCCACAGGCGCCGCAGTCCGTCGTAGTGGGTCTCGTTGCGGAAGCAGCGGCCCGCGGCGGAGAGCCTGAGGCCTTCCTCGCCGACGTCCCGGCCCTCCAGGGAGAGCAGCAGTCCGTAGCAGGTGGCGGACGGCAGCAGGTAGCCGGTGGGGAGCAGCGGCAGCTCCCCCGGTGTCTCGCCGGCGGCGAGGCCGTCGAACGCGTCGGGGGCGAACCGCCCGGCGGAGACGCCGAGATGGGGGAAGTTGCGGAAGAAGTCGAGCCGGGCGAGGCCTTCCACGGACAGCAGCGGCGGACCGACGACCTCGGGCGCGGAGAGCCGGGCGGCCAGGCCGGTGAGCAGGTCGTCCAGACCGTGCAGGAGGGCCGTACGGACCGGGTCCAGCGTGATCAGACCGGGGCCGGGGCTCTTCAGGCCACCGTCCGGCAGGACCGTGGTACCGGTTGTGCTCATGGGAAACCGCTCCCTCTGGGGGTGTGCGAACAGTCGGGGGCGTCGGCCGGACGGGCGGAACGAATGCGCCGCGGGGTCACCGGGGTGCCACATGCGCGCTGCCATGCGTCCGCGGGTCAGTGCGAACGTGCGGTCGTGTGGTCGCCGTTGACCGCAGGGCGCAGCGAGGAGTCCGGCTGATTCCCCGTCACGGGCCGGACCGCGCAAGGGGACACTAGGCGAGTTCCGCGCCTGTTGTCTAGACCAAAGCCGCCGAGTCGGAATCCGCCGCCCCGCAGGCGTCTGATCTCGGCCAATGCCCCGGCCCGACGCAACTCCGCATATCGCGACGACACTTGACAACAGCTATGGTCTACACCAATTCTGCTGTACGGCGTGGCCGACGCACGCGTGCCGGGGCACAGCCGTGCGCCCGTCCCGCCCGCCGACCACACCGCCTGACGACCACGCTGCCTGACGACTGCCGTCCGCCGACCGCTGTTCGCTGTTCGCCGCCCCCACCGTCCGCCACCGGCCCCGCGCCGAGGGTCGCCGCGTGCTGCGCCGGGCGCCCGTACCCGACGAGCCGAACCGCCTCCCCCGACTCCCGTTTTGGAGGGACCACATGATGACGACACCCGCACCCCACCGCCCCCGCCGCCCCCATCTCCACCGGGCGGCCACGGAACGGCCGTACTTCAGTGCGGACGGCGAGTCCTACCTCGCGCAGACGACCCTCCGCGAGCTGAAGAAGTCGCGGCCCCTGCGGGTCCTCTCCGAGGAGGACTTCGCGCACTGGCAGACGTACGGCTACGTCATCGTCCGGGAGGCGGTCCCGGCCGAGGCGGCGAAGCGCCTCCTCGACTTCACCTGGGAGTTCCAGGGCCTCGACCCGGACCGGCCGGACAGTTGGTACGAGGACCGGCCGTTCCGCTCCGAGCTGGACCAGCAGTTGCACGTCTACGGCTTCGTGGAGGCGTACCACCACCAGCTGCTGTGGGACAACCGCCAGGCCCGGCGGGTGTACGACGCCTTCGTGGACGTCTGGGACTGCGAGGAACTGTGGGTCACCCAGGACCGGCTCAACCTCAACCCGCCCAACGTCGGGAACCGTGACCGCGCCCTGATCGAACCCACCGACCGGGGCTTCGACATCGACCTCCACTGGGACATCGACACCACCCTCGGCGTGCCGCCGCAGCGGGTCCAGGGGATCATCGCGCTCAACGAGACCCGGCCCGAGTCGGGCGGCTTCCAGTGCGACCCGGAGCTCTTCCGGCGCTTCGAGGAGTGGAAGAACGGCCAGCCGGCCGGCCGCGACCCGCTCCGCCCCGACGTCGACCGGACCGAGTACCCCGTCGTACGTCCCGACCTCCACCCCGGCGACCTGCTGATCTGGAACGGCCTCCTCGCCCACGGCGTGGCCCGCAACGTCTCCCGGGACCAGGTGCGCGCCGTCCAGTACCTGTCGATGATGCCGGCGCTGGAGGAGCACGAGCGGCTCCGGCGCTCCCGCGTCGACGCCTGGCGGCACCTGCGCACCCCGCGCTGGAACCGGACGCTGGTCGGCGACCCGGTGCTCCACGAGTCCAAGCGGTACCCGACGGCCACCCTCGACGAACTCGGCAGCCGACTCCTCGGGCTGACCTCGTGGAAGGACACGGGCGAGGCGGGGACCACGGGCGCGGGCGGCGCGGCGGAATCGGGAAGCACGGTGGTGTCGGCCGACACCACCGCGGCGGGTGGCCCGGCGGTCGCGAACGGCGAGGCCGTGGCGGACAGCGCCGGCGTCGCCGCCGGTCAGGGCGGGGAGCCTTCGTGCGCCGTGTCTGCCTGACCCTCCCCACCAACCGGGAGTGCGCCGCGACCATCCGTGCCGTGGCGGAGGAAGCCGCCTACGGCGCCCGCCGGTTCGGCGTCGAAGTGCGGCTGCTCATCCTGGACTCCTCCGAGGCCGAGGTGCTCGCCGGGCACCGCGCCGCGGTCGCCGCGCTGCCCCCGGTCCCCGGTGTCGTCACGCACCACCTCGACGAGTCCGAACAGCGGGGCTTCCTGCGGGAGGTGATCGCCGCGTCCGGCGTCGCCGAGCCGGACCGGGTGCTCGACCTCATGCTGCCGTCCGGTGTCTCCTACGGCGCCTGCACCAATCGCGCGTTCCTCCTCGCGGAGGCCCTGGGCTGCGTGTCGGTGCACCGCCGGGACTCGGACAGCCGCTACCAGTCCCTGGACGGCGAGCCGGTGTTCCCCCTCCACCACGAACTCGCCGCGCTGGGGCGGCGGGCCGCCGACGTCGCCGGACAGGTGACCCGGAGCAGACTCGACCCCGCGTGCGCCGGACGGCCGGTGGCCATGGTCGGCGGCTCCTTCGTCGGCGAGATGTCCGTGGACGTCGCCGAGATCGAACGGCTCGACCCCGCCGTGTACGAGGAGGTCGTCGGCCTCTCGATCCCCGCCGGCTATCCGGAGATCTGGCGGAGGAACCTGATCGCGGAGTCCTTCAGGGGCGCCGGCACCACCGAGTTCACGGTTGACCGCACCACCCTCACGGGCGTCAACCCGATGCGCGTGGACATGTGCAACATCGCCCTCGACCGCGAAATGTACGCCCGCGTTCCACTGCCGCCCGCCACGGACACCATCGGCAGCGACTACTTCCTCATCCACCTGGTCCACGACGCCCGCCTGCCCGGTGTGCTGCACAACCGGCACATCGTCAATTTCCATACGGGAGAGCGGCGTTCCGATTCCGGCTTCCTCGCCTACCACGTGCGCCTCGCCAAGTACCTGCTGGCCGCACCGCACTTCAACGCCGTGTACGCCGCCCTGAAGGAGGCCGGTGACGCGCTGCTCGACGACGAAGGACACGTCCGGCCCTCCGCCGTCGCCGGGTTCGTCCGGGACAGCACCCGGCTCGACCGGGCGGAGAACGCCGGCCGGCTCGATGTCGTCGACCGCTCGTACCGGACGCTGGGCGGACGCTACGCCACCGCCGCCGACGTCCTTCGGGCCCGCCGCGAAGCGCTTCTCGACGAGGCCGGGCGGGACATGACGGAGTTCGCCCGCCTGATCGACAGCTGGGAGGCCCTGACCCTGGCCGCCCGGTCCCGTCCCTCCGGCTCCACCGGGCCCGGAGGGTTCCACGAGCCCGTGAAAGGCATCGCATGAGTGAGCGAGCACCCTCGCTCCCGAGGACCACCCACACCCTCACCGTCCGGTACTCGGGCGGTGAGGAGCGCCGGGGCCCCGTCACCATGGGGCAGGCCAACATGATCCGCTGCATGCTGCGGGACGAGCCCGCGCACATCAACATCCACGACGTGTGGCCGGTCCCCGAGGGGACCCGTACCGAGGCGGCGATCGACGCCCTCCGCGCGCTGGTGGTACGCCACGAGGCACTGCGCACGACCTTCCCGCACGCGCCCGGCAGCGCGCCGCGCGAGCAAGTGGTGGCGAGTGAGGGGGAGTTCACGGTCACCTTCGTGGACCACGGCCACGAGGACCTCGCCGGCGAAACCTCGTCACCCACCGGGACCGGCGATCCCGCCGAGCCCGACGTGACCACCGAGGCCACCGAGGCCGGCGTGCCCGCCGAGCACGCCTCCTTCGCCGCGTACGCCGAGTCCCTGGCCCGCAGGGCCCGCGTCGAACGCTTCCATCTGGACCGGGACTTCGCCCTCCGCGTCTCCCTCGTCGCCCTCGACGGCGCGCCCGTCTTCGTCGCCCTGGCGGCCAGCCACGCCCTGACGGACGTCAGCGCCCTCTCCGTGCTCAAGGAGGAGTGGCTGAGCCTCCTCGCCGGCGAGGAGCTTCCGCCGCTGACCTCGCTCACCCCGCTCGGCCTCGCCGCCGAGGAGGCGACCCCGGCGGGGCTCCGCAGGTCCGAGGCCTCCCTGCGGCACTGGGAACGGATCATCCGCACCGGCCCCCAGGCGATGTTCGCCGAGCCGGGCGCCGCAGGCACCGAGTCGCCGGCGCCGCGGCTCACCCTGCGGTCACGGCGGGCCGCGCGGGCCCTGGCGCTCGTGGCCGAGCGGACCGGCGGGCTGCCGTCCACGATCCTGCTGACCGCGTGGTGCGCCCTGGTCGCGCACCGGGCCGGCCAGACGGCCTGCGTGGCCGCCGTACCCACGTCCAACCGCTACCACCCGCGCCTCGCCCGCTCGGTGAACACCGTCTCCCAGGACGCCCTGCTCTCCCTCGACCTGCGGGCCGGCTCCTTCGACGCGCTGCTGCGCAAGGCCTGGGGCGCGGCGCTCAACGCCTACCGGCACAGCCAGTTCGACGCGCTCGCCCTGTGGGAGATGATCGACAGGACCACCCACGAGCGCGGCAGCCGGTTCGCCCGTGACGTCGTCTTCAACGACGTCAGCACGCTCCCGTCGACCGTCGCGGACACCGCGACCGGCACGGCCGGGACCGACACCACCACCGGCGCCCCCGTCGACGCCACCGGGCCGGAACTGGAGCTGAGCTGGGGCCCTGAGCAGGTGCTCCCGACCCGCGTCCTCACCTTCGTGTACGAGACCGGCCCCCTCGTCCACCTCGCCACCTGGGCCGATCCCGCGCTGTTCCGCCGCGACGAGGCCGAGGCCCTCCTCACCGGGCTCGTCCGGCTCCTGGAGGCCGCCGCCACCGCCGACGTACCGCTGACCTCGCTCACCGACGTGACGGGGGTGCGGCCGGCCGCTCGCGGACCGGAGTGGTGCCGGGTGGACGGCTCCTGGGTCTCGCCTCCCCTGGTGGCGGAGACCCTGGGCAAGGCCCTGCAGGGCCTGCCCGTGCATGTGATCGCGGACGCCCCGGACAAGGACGGGAACACACCCGGCCTGACGGCCTTCGTCGCCGCCGGGGGCAACCCGCTCACCCCGGCCGAGGCGCACACCGCACTCATGGACGCCCTCCCCGGGCATCCGGGCGTACTGGCCCCCCGCCGGTACGTCATCGTCCAGGACCCGCCGGCCGAGGCGGGCCGGAGCAGCGCATGGCTCCGTCAGCAGATTCTCGTGGAAGGAACCGGCCGGGACCGGGATGTCACATGACCATCGATGGGGTAACCGCCGAGCGGGAGCAGAGCGCTCCTCCCAGCCCGTGGCGGTCGAGCCGCTTCCGGCTGTTCTTCACGGCCCGCAGCACCTCGCTGCTCGCCGACGGCATGCTGATGGTGTCGCTCACCACCGCCGTCCTCGGGGCGGGCTACGGGGCGGCGGGCGTGGGATACGCGCTGGCCGCGTGGATGGCGCCGATCGTGCTGCTCGTCCTCTTCGGGGGCGTGCTCGCCGACCGTTTCACCCCGCAGGTGATGATGGTCGGCGCCGACGTGGTGCGCATGGTCGCGATGCTGGCGCTCGCGGTGCTGCTGATCGGCACGGAGGTACGGCTCTGGCACATCATGGCGCTGCTCGCGCTCAGCGGAGCCGCGACCGCCATGTTCCAGCCGGGGCTGGCGAGCCTGGTCCCGCAGGTCGCCGAGGACATCCAGCGGGCCAACGCGCTGCTGCGGATCTCGGAGGCGATCTGCACCCTGCTCGGTCCCGGTGTGGCCGGACTCCTGGTGGCCTACTGGAACGTGGCCGGGTCCTTCGTGGTCATCGCGGCGGCGTACGCGCTCTCCGCGCTCGGCCTGGCGCCGCTGCGGAAGCTCGGCACCGCCCGGGACGAGAGCGACGACCCGATGTGGCACCGCCTCGCCACCGGCTGGCACGAGTTCCGGTCGCGTTCCTGGCTGTGGGGGGTCATCGCCGTCTGGGCGGTGTACGGCCTGTTCGTCTTCGGCCCGGCGCTGCCGCTGGGTGCGGCGCTGCTCACCGAGCAGCACGGGGCGAGCGGGTACGGCTGGATCGCCTCCGCCGACGGCGCGGGCACGATCATCGGCGGCCTGCTCGGGATGCGGGTCCGCCCGCGCCGGCCGCTCGTCGCGGGTGCCTGCGCCATGTTCTTCTTCTCCCTCAACCCCCTGGCGCCCGCGCTGGGCTGGTCCTTCACGCTCACGGCGGTGACGGGGGTGGTGGCCGGCTGCGGCTTCGCGTTCTGGGGGGTGATGTGGGCGACGAGCGTCCAGTCCCACATCCCCCTGGCGGTGCTCAGCCGCGTCTCGGCGTACGACGTCGCGGGCTCGATCATGGTCATACCGCTGGGCCGGGCGCTGGCGGGCCCCGCGGCGGACTCCTTCGGCGCGGACCGGGTGCTGCTGTTCTCCTCGGTCATGGGCATCGTGTGCATCCTCGTGATGCTGTCGATCCCCGCGATCCGGGCCCTGGGCCGGGCGCCGAAGGAACGAGCGGGCACGGACGGTGACGCCGGGAGCCCGGCGGGGGCCGGCTGACCGGTACGGAGGGGCGGGGAGCGCGTGTCGGTCGGTGCGCTCCCCGGGCGGGCGGACGTCAGTCGGTCCGCTCCCCCGGCGGCCGCTCACGCAGGAACCGTCCGGCCGCCTCGACGGTCTTCGCCCTGAGCGACTCGGCGGACACGTCCCACTCCTCGGTCCAGTCGTCCAGCATGATCCCGTAGGCGACCAGGGGCCGCAGGTCCTCCGGCTGACCGAGGTCCTCCGCGACCTCGGCCCAGATGAGCTGCGCGCCGGATGCGGGATCGAGGGTTCCGTCCACGATCTGACCGGCGATCCAGTAGGCCGTGTCCCACCGTGCGGCCCTGAAACCGGCCGGGGGCCGGTACAGCAGCCCCAGCTCGTCGAGGACCTGGTCGAACAGCTCCGGGGCTTCCGGCTCCTCGCTCCGCAGGAGACCCGCGAGCAGGGCGAGCGAGGGAGAGTCGACCCCGGCGGTCAACGCGTCGAGACCCGCCCGGACGAGACGGTCGGACCCGACGTGCCGCCCGAACACTCTCGCGCGTCCGAGTTCCCTGAGCTGCTGGATCGCTTCGTCGTGGGTCATCGCGCTCTTCCTCGTCGGTGGCCGGACGGCGGTCGTCCCCGTCCTCGGCCGGAAGGGCACCCTCGCACGGCGCCGGCGTCGCCACCACCGAGTTCCCGGCCCGGCGGCTCGTCGGGGGCCGGGTGGTCGGCCGGCCCGGGGGCCGGGCCCGCCGGATGACGCGTGGCCGCCCCGCATACCCGGGGCGATTCCCGGGAAAAGGCGGAGAAGAGCCCCGGGCGCCATGACCGAGACCACCACGGCGACGGCGTGACCCGGCGGCCGGACCGCTCGACGGGAGGCCGCCATGCACGAACCCAAGCTCACCCGCCAGGAACGGAAGATCCTCGAAGGCATCGAACAGGAACTCCGGAGCGACGAGGGCCTCGACCTGCACGGCCTCGAAGACGGCCGTCCCCGTCGGGCCGGCTCGTGGAGCGCGGCCCTCGGCCGTCACCTCGGCCTGTGTACGGCCGCACTCGGCGCGATGTCCGTCCTGATGTTCGTGATCGCCTCGGCGTCCGCGTCCCCCGCACCGCTGTGGCTGTTCGCGGCGGTCTGGGTCGCGACCGCCGTGTGCCTGATACGCCTCCTGCTGGTCAGGGCGGACCGCTGGGCCGCCAGAAGGCAGCGCTGACGCTCCCGCGCCCGGCGCGGGCCGGGGCGGTCATCCCCGTCACCGGGGCGGTTCGGTCACCCTCTGGTCGCAGCCCGGTCACGCCGCGTCGGCGCTCGCGCCCGAGGCGTTCGCCTCCGCGCCCTCGTCCGGGCGGACGATCACCACGGGGCACGGTGCGTGCACCGCGCACTGCTGGCTGACCGAGCCCAGGAGCAGGCTCGCGAATCCACCCCGGCCCCGGCTGCCCACCACCAGCAGCTCGGCGCCCTTGGCCGCCTCGATGAGGATCTTGGCGGGCGTGCCCCGGACGACGTTCTCGACGAGCGGCACGTCCCCGATCTCCGCGATCACCCCTTCGAGCTCCTCCTTCAGTGCCCGCCTGGCCTGCTCCTCGTCGAACGCGGCGTCCACCGGCGGCGCGGACCAGCCCGTCGCACCGGGCACGTCGTAGACCCCCACCGCGTTCACGGTCGCCCCGGTCAGGCGCGCGTGCCGTACGGCCCATCGCAGCGCCTCCTGCGAAGCGGGGGATCCGTCGACCCCCACGACCACCCGGGGAGTGCCGTCACTCGTGTTCACGGTCATGGCTCCACGCCTCTTCCCACATGCGGGGATCCCCCTACTGACCGGCTACCCGGCGCCGACGGACGTACGCCGGGCATGTTCCGCGCCGGTCGGGGCAGTAGCGCACCGAAGGGTGATGACTCGCCGTGAAGGACTTCGAACTGCTGGACCTCTCCCTGTACACCGAGGAACACGGCCGCCTGAAGATCCCGCTCCCGGACCCCACCAGCTCCGGGGGGCCCGGGGCCGCGGAACCCGTCGTACTGCCGGAGGGCGCGGTGCTCAGCGTCGGCCTCGTGTTCCGGCTCGGCAGGGAGATCGACGGCGTGACCTTCGAGGACACGCACGTCCGGGACGGGAAGGTGGTCGCGGCCCGGACGACGGTCCTCGGCGGCTTCCGCGCCGGAGGCCCGTACGAGATCAGGCTGCCCCCGGAACGGCTTCCGGTGGGCCGGGCCCACTGCGGCGTCCACGAGATGACCGGCCGTTTCACCGACGCCGAGGGCCATGAGCTGGCCGTGGAGCACCACCGCCTGCGCATCGTGCACCAGCCGGCCGCGCACAAGCGCTGGGCCCCGGAACCGGCCCCGGCCCCGTCCGCGCCCCTGTGACCAGACGAGAGGAACCCGATCATGCGCAAGAGCTCGGTACAGAAGGGCAAGGGGAAGGCGAAGGAGACCGTCGGCAAGGTGATCGGCGACACGCGGATGGAGCGGGAGGGCAAGGCCGACCAGCTGGCGGGCAGGGCGCGCGAGGCGATGGAGAAGGTGCACGAGAGCGCGCTGAAGGCCCGCGACGAACTCAGGCGGCGGACCTCCTAGCGGACTCCTCGCGAGCAAGCCCCGCCGGTCGCGGCACGTGACCACGGACTCACGCCCGGGCGCGCGGCCTGTCGGGCCGCGCGCCCGGCCCCGTCACCTCACGTCCGGTCGCCCTGACCTGTCCCCTCGCCCGTCCCCGCGCTCTCCCCCTCCGGCCCCGCCGTCGCCGGCCCCGGGCCGCGGCGCTCGGACTCGCGCTCCCAGTAGAGGGCGCGCTTGGGCCGCTGGGGTTCCGTCAGTTCGGGCAGCGGATGGGAGGCCACCCTACGGGCGCCCGACCTCAGGAACTCCACGACCACCATGGCCTGTTCGCCCAGCTCCCAGCGTTCGAGGAGTCCGCCGTCGATCAGCCGGGTCATGAGTTCCATGCCGTCCTGGCGTTCCTCGCGCCGCTCGCCGTGGAACATCTTCCGGATCTCCTGGATGTCCTTCGGGTTGCGGGCCATCATCTGGGCCATGACCGCGTCGTCGCCCTTCTCCACGGCGCGCTGGAAGCTCTCGGCCCAGCGCTCGATGAGGAGGCGCTGGTTGTCGTCCTGGATCTCCCGCAGCCGCTGGCGGAACCTCTCCACGTCCGTCTGGTTGAGGACCTCGCCGACCCGTGTGCCGTGTTCCCGGATCAGCCGGTCGGCCTGGATGGTCACGAACACGTCCAGTTCGAGGCCGAAGGACGCGCCGAACGCATGGCCGTCCAGGGCCGCGTTGACGGCGTCGCGCACCTCCTCGGCGTAATGGATCGAGTACGCGCGGGAGACGTCGCGCAGCCGCTGCACCAGCTCGGGCACGAGGAGTTCACCGACGTCGGTGACCTGGCTGCGGGCGACCTCGAAGGGGTCGGCGACCCGCCACCGCACGGCGACCTCGGCCGGGAAGGACCGCCCGCTCTCCGCCGCGGGCAGCTGGGCCTGGAACGAGACGGTGTGCCAGCCCAGCTGGAGTTCGAAGGCGGTGTAGGGGCGCGTGAGCCATCGCAGCAGGAAGCTCTCGTCACCCTCCGGGCCCACCGACCGGGGCGGACGGCTCCGGTAGTAGAGCACCGCCACGCACTGGGCACTGCGGTGCCGGTACGGCCAGGACGGACGGTACTCGCGGAGGAAGGGGCCGGGGAGGGCCTGCGCGGAGGTCGGGAACTCGGCCACGGTACGGGGGTCCGGCGCCGGGAGCCGGTGCGACACGACGGCCACCCCGGGCCGCGCCTGAGGTCCCGGCGGGACGAACGGGCCCGGCGGGCGCACGTGCAAGGGGTTGTTCACGGTCATCACTCCGTCTTCTCAGCTCGTGGTGCCGGTCGTGCCCGGCGGGATGATCGCGGTCCGCGGGACGGCCCCGTACAGACGCCGCACGGTGGCCTCGCTCAGGGTCTCGTCGGGGTCGCGCTCCATGCGCCGCACGACGTGCCGCAGCCGGTCGCCGTCCTCCGGATCGCTCACCAGGTGCGGGAGGAAGTCGCAGAGGACGTCGAGGAGTCCGGGTTCGTCGTCGGCGTGCCGGATCCAGTGCCCGAGGGACAGTTCCACCTCTCCGCGCCACCGGGCGGTGTCGAGGCCCGTCCACACCAGGTCCGCGAGCATGGGGGTGAACTCCGGGCGGGCGGTGAGCAGTCCCGCCATCACGGGCCACCTCGCGTGTTCGTCGAGCCAGGGGTTGTCCTCCAGGCCCCACAGCGCGGACGGCCGCTGCCAGAGGAGCCGGTCCAGGGCGAACAGCGCCAGGTCGTTCCGGATCCTGCGGCCGTCGCCCAGCCAGGTGCCCAGCCGCTTCAGTACGGTCGCGCCGTGGGAGCCGACGGCCAGCCGCGCCACGCTGTACGAGGCGTACGTCAGGAGGTCCTCGTCACGGCCGGCCAGCAGGCCGAGCTCGTCGAGCGTGGCGGAGGGGGAGCGTTCGACGGTGCCGTAGCCGTGCACCAGGGCCGCCGTGGCCCGCAGGCCGGCGTCGTTCTCGTCGCGGGCCCACCCCCACACCGCGTCGCGCACGATCGGGCGGACCGCCTCGTCGAGGGAGGCGGCGTGGGCGAGCGCGGTCGCCGCGGCCATGTGCTGCTCGGGAGAGTCCGAGGTCGCCATCGGCAGCACCACCTCGTGGAGCAGGTACACCAGGTCACGGGTGCACAGCGCGCCGACGGTGAGGCCGGCGGGCACCCAGGCGGCGGGCCGGGGATCGTCGCAGAGCGTCCGCAGCCAGCGGGCGACGGGGCCGCGCACGTCCGGGTAGCCGTCCCAGGCGTGGGAGAGCACCGCCCAGGGCAGGGACCTGCCCTGGAGGCGCACCTTGCGCACGCCCAGGGGCCGGTTGCCGAACAGCGCGTCGGCGCTGAAGAGTTCGGACCGCGCGGCGGCCAGCCGGGCGTCCTGGTGGTCGTGGAAGAGCGCGCGGCCCGGGTCCTTCCCCGGGTCCATGGTCACCGCGAACTCCCAGGCCAGCTGCTCGGCGGCCTCCGCCGCCAGGCTGTAGGCCGATCCGCTGTACACCGCCATCGTCGTACGGAAGGCGGCCAGCCGGGTCGCCGCGGTCACGGCCGCGCGGTTGCGGGCGGGCACCCGGCCCGGCGCGGCGAACCAGGACTCCGCCTGCCGTACGGCGAAGGTCCGCAGTTCGCCCAGCAGTTCGGCCTCGGCCAGCTTGTCGTCGAGGTGGTCGACGAGCAGCCGCGCCAGCGTCTCGACCTCGTGCGGACGTAATCGGTCGAGCCCGAGCGCGGCCACCACGTCGTCCCGGGCGGCCAGCTCCAGGGCCCGGTCGAGGCGTTCGTCCTCGCCGTGCCCCAGCAGGGCCACCAGGTGCTTGCGCAGCATGCCCTCGGCCGACGGGGCCCGGAACAGGGTGCCGTACCTGCCGCGCAGCAGCTCGTCGGCGAAGCCGCCGGCCTCGACCACGAGGATCGCGTACGCCCCGCGCCGTTCCAGGAGCGATCCGAGCCGGTCCAGGTGCAGTTCGGCGGGCGGTTCGGCGAGCCGGGGGCCGCCGTTCCGTTCCTCGTCCGCCGGGCGCCGCTCGGGCAGGAACGTGCCGTCCCCGGTGATCTCCACCAGGTAGCCGTGCTCCGCCCTGAGGTCCGCCTCGTCGACGCGGTGCAGTTCGGTGCGCGGGTCGAGCCGCTCGATGCGGCCGCGCGTGACCTCGTCGAGCAGGGACAGTGCGGTGTACGTGCGCCCGCTGCCGGGGTCGCCGCACAGGGCGACGAGGCGCTGTCGCTCCAGCCCCTCCCGCATCGACGCGTAGCCGGGAGGCTCCTCGAACACCCTTCTCAGCCGCCGGAGTTCGTCACGGGGCACGGAGCCGGTGACCAGGCTGGCGGCCGCGGGACGCCCCCCGTGGTAGTGGTGGTGGTCGCCCACGTGCACATCACCCCGGGTGCCGTCGACGACGGCGTTCCGCCCGTGCACGTCGAAGAAGTGGGCCCGGGCCTGCCGTGCGGCGTCGTAGCCGCCGTCGGCGAGCCTGTTGCCCAACGGGCCGCTGCGGGCCGCGCCGTAGTCGCGTCCGTCCCCACCGCCCGCACCGCCCGCGCCGCCTCCGGCGCCGTTGCCTCCCGGGGCCGCCCCGCCGCCCGGAGTTCCGCCGCCCGCTCCCCCGGCCCCGCCGTCGTCCCCGTCACTCATCGGTACCGCCCTCTCTCCCCACGTGGGTCACTCCGGTGATGTCTCCGTGCACCTCGGCGCCGTCGACGATCTGGTTGGGCCCGTGCACGGTGATCGTGTACTTCGAGGGCGGCGGCGCCCCGGGCGGCGCCTCTTCCCGGGATCGCCCGGCCGGGGTCGCGCCCACGGAAGCGGGCGGAGCCGAGGCAGGGGGCGGGGCCGCGGCAGGCGTCGGGGACGGGACCGGGGCCTCGGCCCGGGTGGCGGGCTCCGGCAGCGGTGGCCTGCTCCTCCGGGGCACGTGGAACCAGGCCGTCTCGTCGGTCTCCTTGAAGCGCACGGGATGCGACGCGTAGCTCTCCTGCTCGACGAACCGGCCGCCCTCGACGACGACGGTGCGGTACAGCACGTCCGAGACGACGAGCACCAGCCCGACCGACGCGTCCGCGTCCAGCACCCCCCGGGCCGGCTCGCTGTCGCACAGCCTGCAGGTCAGGTCCACGGCGCGGCCCACCAGTCCCCGGCCGTCGTGGGCGACGGGCCCGCTGTGCAGGGCGATCCGCAGCCGCAGAGGTTCCGCCCGCCCCCGGTTGTGCGCGCGCAGTCCCTGATGGATCTCTTCGAGCCACACGCCGACGACGGTGACCGGCGGGACTGCCGGGTCGAGCGCGGCCAGCACCCCGTCGCCGCGGTCCTCCAGGTGCACCTGCGCGACCGGGACGCCGATCGCGTCGAAGGCCGTCTCCAGGATCTCGTACATCGCACGCCGCGCGCCGATCTTGGCCTGCTGGTCCAGCCGCCCCGAGCCCCTGATGTCGACGCTCACCACCAGCCGGTGCACGGCAGCCTGGTGCCTGTTGCCCACTCCGCCCCCCTGTCACGACGTACCGACACGTCCAGGATCGCGACGCGCCGGCCCGATGTATGTAGCGGTTTACACACCCGGCCACGCCCCGGACGTACGCCCGGGGCCCACCGGCACCGGCCCAAGAGATCAGGTACGGCGTGTCCACGTCAACGGTAGGGAGTGCGCGCCTGCTCCCGTACCGCCCGGGGCGAGAGGCCGAACTCGGCCCGGAACACCCGGCTGAAGTGGCTGGCCTCGCCGAATCCCCAGCGCGCGGCCAGCACGTACGCGGGCAGGTGGGCGAGGTCCGGATCGACGAGGTCACGCCGGATCCGTTCGAGCCGCCGCTGCCGTACGTGGTCCCCGACGGTGACGCCCGACTCCCGGAACAGCGCGTGCAGGTGCCGTACCGAGATGTGGTGCGCCGCCGCGACCGCGCCCGGCGACAGGTCCTCGGCGAGCCGGTCGTCGATGTACCCGAGGATCCGCTCCAGCGTCCTGGCCGCTCCGCCCTGCCCGGCCGTCGCGGTCCCGGCGGCGGCGGTCTCGCGCAGCAGGGTGCGCAGGATCCCCGAGACGTGCTCGCCCATCTCGCGGCTCGCCAGCGGGCCGAACCCCCGGTCTCGGGAGGCGAGCTCCCCGAGCACCGCGGCCAGGACCCGGCCGCTCGGCGACCGGGGCAGTTCGGCGTTGGCGGTGAGGGCGCGGGGGGCCGGGCCGTCGGCGGCGTTCAGCAGTCCGGCCGTGCCCGGGTCGAGCGAGAGCACGAAGTACCGGTGGGCGGCGTCGAGGTCCAGTTGGAACGGGCGCGCGCCGGTGTAGAGGACGAACTCGCCCGGTGCCAGGTCCGCCCGTCGTCCGTCCTGTTCGAGCGCCCCGCTCCCCGACACGAGGAAGCCGAGCAGGTGGCCGGACCGGGGGGCGGCCGGGGAGGGCCGGGGCAGGACCCGGACGCGCTCCTCGCCGCTGATGTGGCAGCCGCTCAACGCGCCGAAGCTGCAGGGGCGCAGCTCGGCCGTGTAGCCCTCCCGGCTTCCGCCCCCGCCTCCACTCCCGATCCCGTGCCCGACCCCGTGCCCACCTTCCCGGTCACCGCCGACACCGCCGGCACCACCGACCCGGCCGAATCCCCCGGATCCCCCGAATCCGCCCGAACCGCCGACACCGGCAGCCCCGGCGAATCCGGCCATCCCGGCGGCCCCGGGGACCCCGAGGAGCGAGTCGCTCCCGTCCTGGTCCCCCGCCCGGACCAGAACCGTGTCGAAGGCGCCCGCCCGGTCCTCCGACGCGGTGTCCAGGTACCCGAATACCAGGGTCCCGTCGTCCCGTCGTTCCAGCGGCATGCCGCATCCTCCTCCGCTCCGTGCCAGGTCCACGCGCTACGGGCACAGAAGTCTGCGCTGCCGGACCAGTGTCCGCCGCGGGATTGCCAGATGCTCGCAGAGTCCCCGCCGACCCCGGAAGCACAGAGGCGATAACAGGTGGATGTACTTCTGGCAATTCTCGGCCAGTTCGGCCTATATGGGCTGCTCACCGTCGGCATCGCGGTGATCTTCGCGGCGACCCGAGTCGTCAATCTGGCCCAGGGTGATCTCGCCATGGCCGGCGCCTACGTCGCCGCCACCGTCACCGCGGCCCCGTTCGGCGTGCGCACCCTGATCGCGCTCGCCGTCGGTGCCCCGCTGCTGCTGGTCATGGAGCGGCTGCTGCTGCGGGGGGCCGTCCTCGACGGCCTGTCGTCGATGCTCGTCACCTGGGGTCTGGGCATGGCCCTGCGCCAGGGCGCCGAGCTGCTGTTCACCGGCACGTCGCGGACGGTCGCCGTGCCCGTGGAGGGCACCGTCTCCGTCCTGGGCACCCCGTACCCCGCGTACCGGCTGGTCTGCGCGCTGACGGCGACCGCGGTCGTCTGTCTGGTACTCGTCCTGGCCCGCCGCACGGGCTGGGGGTTGACCCTGCGGGCCGTCGCCGACAACCCGGACATGGCGGCGGTGCTCGGCACCGATCCGCGTCGGCTGCGGACCGCCGCGTTCACCGTCGGTGGTCTGCTCGCGGTCCTGGCGGGCGTCCTGTACAGCCCGGTCCTCGCCGTCAACCCCAGCATGGGTTTCGGTCTTCTCGTCCCCGTCTTCTTCGGCCTGCTGCTCAGTCGGCCGGGCGCGCTCGGCACCGCCGCCGGCGCCGCCCTGTTCGTCTCCGCGCTGTCGGTGCTGCTGCGCACCTGGCTCTCCGACACCCTCGCCGAAGCCCTGTTCTACGCCGTCGTCGTCGCGATCGCCGCCCTGCGCTCGCGTCCTTGGATCGGAAGGTTCTCCGCATGGTTCCGTCGTACTCCCGCGCCCGCCGCAGCGGCCTGATGCGCGCTCCCCGGGCGGCGGCGCTCGCCCTGACCGGTGCTCTCGTCCTCGTCCCCTCGCTCACCGGCTGCCAGGGGGCCGCCGTCTCCGACGACGCCCCGGCGGCGAACGGCCCGGTCCGCATCGGCGTGATCGTGCCGCTGACCGGCCCGGTCTCCCAGGTCGGCACGGCGCTCCGCGACGGCCTGGAACTGGCCGTCAAGAAGGTGAACGCCGACGGCGGGATCGGCGGCCGCCCCGTCGAGTACGTCGTCGTCGATGACGCGGGCGACCCGGCCAACTCCACCCAGCTCGCCCGCCGGCTGATCCGGCAGGACAAGGTGACGATGCTGTTCGGCACGATCACCGGTGACACGGCGGAGGCCGTGGGCCGGGTCGCCGACGAGGCCAAGGTGCCCTTCGGCACCGCGATCCTCGGCGACACCGAGCGCTGCTTCCCGTACCAATGGGGCTTCGGCGAGTCGACCCGGCAGATGCTGACCCCGGCCGTGCCCGCGCTGATCGCGAAGTACGGCAAGAAGGTCGCGGTCGTCGGCTCCGACTACAACTACCCGCGCTTCTACGCGGGCATCGCGGAGAAGCTGGTGAAGGACGCGGGTGGCACGACCGTCGCCTCCGAGTTCAGCCCGCTCGGCCAGACCGACTGGCAGCCCGTGATCAAGCGGATCGGCTCGGCCGACCCCGACCTCGTGCTCTCGATGGTCGTCGGCGCGGACGCCGTGACGTTCAGCAAGCAGGCGCAGCAGTTCGGCCTGCTCACCCCGGGCCTCGGCTACGAGGGCGCGCCGCTGGACGCCGACTTCTATCCGGCGCTCGCCCCGCTGGTCGAGGGCCGGACCCACACGGTCCGCTGGAGCGACGGTCTGGAGGACGCCGAGAGCCGCGCGTTCACGGCCTCCTACCGGTCCGCGTACAACTGGAAGGCGCCGATCCCCGAGGTCGCGGGCAACGCCTACTTCGGCGTCCGCTTCTTCCTGGGCGCGGCGGCGAAGGCCGGTACGACCGACCCGCAGGCCGTCAACAAGGCGATCGGTGAGTTCCGCTACGACAGCCCGCTGGGCAAGGGGACCCGGTTCCACCCGGCGAACCACGTCCTCCAGGCCGACATGCAGGAGGTCACCATCGGCAGCGGTGGCGCCTACAAGGTGACGAAGAACCACCCGATGGTCGCCGACGAGACCCCGAAGAAGGGCTGCTCGTGACCACCTCCACCGTGCCCCCCGCGGTGCCTCCCTCCGGTGCGGGGTCGGGTTCCCCGTCCGCCGCTCCCCTCGTCCCGGCCGGGGCGAGGGGGGCGGCGGGGGCCGGGGCCCGGGGCGAGCGGCTGCGGCGGGCCCTTCGGGTCGTGCTGCCCGCGGCGACCGCGGCGGCCCTGCTTGCCGCGCCCTTCGGCCTCGACGCGTTCGCCCTCGCCACGCTGACCCTGGGCCTGTGCCACGGCCTCTTCGCGTACGGCCTCGATCTGAGCTGGGGCCGGGCCGGGCTGCTGAGCGTCGGACACGCCGCGTTCTTCGGTCTGGGCGCCTACGCGGTGGCCCTCGCCCAGGAGCACGAGCTGTCCCTCTCGCTGACGGTCCCGGCGGCGGTCCTCGCGGCGGTGGCCATCGCGATCCCCGTCGTCCGGGTGGGGCTCGCGGCGCCCGTGCCCGACGCGCCGCTGATCCTGCTCACGATCGGCGTCGGTCTGCTGCTCCAGCGGGCCGCGACCACGCTCACCCCGGTCACCGGCGGCACCAACGGCCTGTCCGTCTCCGGCACCGACGTGGTCACCTCGTACTACTTCACCCTCGGCGCCGTCGCCTGTGTGGTGGGGGTGTGCGCGCTGCTGCTCGTCCGGGGCCGGTTCGGCGCCCGTCTCGTCGCGGCGGCCCGCAATCCGGAACGGGCAGCGCAGAGCGGTGTCGACGGGCCGTGGGTCCGCTCGGTCGCCTTCGGCGCGAGCGCCGCCGTCGCCGCCCTCGCGGGTGCGCTGTACGCCCCCGTCGCCGGGCTCGTCTCGCCGACGGTCTTCGGCCTCGGTCTTTCGACCTCGGTGCTGATCTGGCTGGCGCTCGGCGGACGCGAGTCCACGGTGGGGCCGTTCCTCGGCGCCGTCGCCGTCACCGTGGGCCAGCAGTTCCTGGGCGCCACCTGGCAGGGCTGGTACGTGCTCGCGCTCGCCGCGCTGTTCCTGCTGGTCGTCCGGCTCGCGCCGGGCGGGCTCACGGCGGCCCCCCGCCGCCTGCTCGCGGGACCCGGCCCCGACCTCCGCCTGCCGGCCTCGGCCCGCCGCCCGGGCCGGGGACGTACCCGAACGGGCGACGGACAGGACCGTGCGGAAGGCGGGGACACCGGGTCCGCGTCCTCCGGAGCCGTGGAATCCACGGGTACGGAAGCCGGCGTCGACCCGCTCGTCCTCTCCGGGGTCCGCAAGGCCTTCGGTCCCGTGGAGGTGCTCTCCGGGGTGGACCTGACGGTCGCCCCCGGGCAGTGCGTGTGCCTGATCGGTCCGAACGGCGCCGGGAAGAGCACCCTGCTGAGCGTCGTCGCGGGCCAGCTCGCCTCGGACTCCGGCACCCTGCGGATCTTCGGCACGGACGCGGCACGGCTGCCCGTCCACCGGCGGGTGCGGCTCGGGGTCGGGCGGATGTTCCAGATCCCCAGCGTCCTCGCCGAGCTGTCCCCGGCCGACAACCTCGACCTCGCCCGGATGGACGCGCCCGTCACTGCTGAACTGCCCGCCGAGTTCCTCGACCTGGCCGAGGACCGGGTGCGGCCCGCCGGCACCCTGCCGCTCGCCGACCGAAGACGACTGGAGCTCGCCATGGTGCTGGTCGCCGCACCCCGCCTGATGCTGCTCGACGAACCCGCCGCCGGGCTCGGCCCGGACGACGCCCGCCGGCTCACCCGGGAACTGCGCGAGGTCAACCGCCGTACGGGCTGCGCGATGCTCGTGGTCGAGCACGACATGGAGATCGTGCGGGAACTGGCCGACGAGGTCGTGGTGCTGGCTGGCGGCGGGGTCCTCGCCCGCGGCCCGCTCGACACGGTGGCCGCCGACCCGGCGGTCCGCGCCGCCTACCTGGGGGCATGATGAGCCTCGAACTGACCGCGCTGGCCGGCGGATACGGGCAGGCCGCCGTCGTCCACCCGACCGACCTCACCGTACGGGCGGGCGAGGTCACCGCCCTCATCGGCCGCAACGGCGCCGGCAAGACCACCCTGCTCCGCACGGTCTTCGGTCTCGCCGACCGGCACGGCGGCACCGTCGTCCTCGACGGACGGAAGCTGCCCCCGGGCCGCCCGGACCTGCTCGCCGGGGCCGGAGGCACCCTGATGCCCGAGGACCGCGGGGTGTTCCCTTCCCTGACGGTCGCCGAGAACCTGCGGCTGGCCCGTCGCCGCGACTTCGCGCCGGCGGTGGACCCGTACGAGGTGTTCCCGCTGCTCACCGACCGGGCGGGGCAGCTCTCCGGGAGCCTGTCCGGCGGCCAGAAGCAGCAACTGGGCATCGCACGGGCGATGCTGGCCGGCCGCAGCCTGATCGCGGTGGACGAACTCACGCAAGGGCTCCAGCCGTCCGTGGTCACGGACGTCCTGGACGCCCTCGGCACGATCGCCGAGGCGGGCGTCGCCGTCCTCCTCGTGGACCAGCACGCCGGCGCGCTCCTCGACCGCAGCCACCACGCGGTGGCGATGGAGGCCGGGCGGGTCGTCCTCGACGCGCCGAACGGACCCGGCCTGCGCGACCGCCTCGACGAGATCCTCGCGGTCCGCTGAGCCGCCGGGGCTCCCCGCCCCCCTCCCTTCCCTCCCCCTCTCTCTCCTTCTCCCCTCCGCACCCACCCGCCTGGAGTCACCGTCATGGACCCCTTCTCCTCGGCCACCGATCTCGCGGCCGCCGTCCGCCGCCGCGAGGTGAGCCCCGTCGAGATCGTCGACACCTATCTCGCCCGCATCACCCGCCACAACGACGAACTGGCCGCGTTCACCTGGATCGACGAGGAGGCCGTACGCGCCTCCGCCCGCCGCGCCGAGCAGGCCGTCATGGACGCGGCCGGCGACGACCTGGCCGTCCTCCCCCCGTTCCACGGAGTCCCGGTCCCCGTCAAGGAACTGACCCAGGTCGAGGGCCAGCCCGCGACCTACGGCTCGTACGGGGTCGACGACCGTCCCCGTGACCTCACCGAACCCGTGGTGAGCCGCCTCCTCGACGCCGGCTTCCTGCTGATGGGCCGCACCAACTCGCCCGACATGGGGCTGCTCTCGACCACGGACAACAGCCGGTTCGGCTCCACCCGCAACCCCTGGGACCCCGACCGCACCTCCGGCGGATCCAGCGGCGGCGCCGCGGCGGCCGTCGCGGCCGGGCTCGCCCCGGTCGCCCACGCCAACGACGGCGGCGGCTCGATCCGCATGCCCTCCTCCGCCTGCGGTGTCGTCGGGCTCAAGCCCGGCCGGGGCCGGGTCCCCCAGCACGTCCCGGGCTGGGAGCACGCCACGGTCGAGGGCGCCATCACCCGGACCGTCCGCGACGCCGCCGCGCTGCTCGACGTCATGTCCGTGCCCGACCGGCTCGCGATGTACCAGGCGCCCGCGCCGGAACGGCCGTACGCCGACGAGCCGGGCCGCGACGGCGGGCGGCTGCGGATCGGGCTGCTCACCGAGGCGCCCACCGGCCTGCCCGTCGACCCCGAGTGCGTCGCGGCGGCCGAGCACACCGCCCGGCTGCTCGCCTCCCTCGGCCACGAGGTCTTCCCCGCCTCGCCGTCCTTCTTCAGCGAGCGGGCCATCATCGGCTACACGCAGATCGTCCTGGACGCGGCGCTGTGGGCCGCCCCGTACGACCGCCCCGAACTGGCCGAGCCGCACCTGCGGTTCAGGATGGAACGGGCCGCGGGCCGGCACTCCGGCGAGTACACGCGGGCGGCCACGCTGCTGGCCGAGGAGTCCCGCGCGGTCCGCGCGCAGTGGGGCCAGGACTTCGACCTGCTGCTCACTCCGACCATGGCCTGCCCGCCGCCGCCGGTGGACGCCCTCCTCAAGGAGGCCAACAGCGACCCGGGCGGCCCCCGTACCACCGAGACGCAGATGATCTCGTTCACCGCGATCTGCAACATCACCGGTCTGCCGGCCGTGAGCCTGCCCACCCACACCTCCGCGGACGGGCTGCCGATCGGCAGCCAGCTCGTCGCGGGGCCCTGGGACGAGGCCGCCCTGATCCGGGTCGCGGCCGAGCTGGAGCTGATCGACGGCTGGCCCGACCGCCGCCCCGCGCGCTTCGCCGGCTGACACCGCCGCGAGCGCCCCTCTCGTCGGCGGTGGCATCCCGCCACCGCCGCTGCGGTTCCCCTCCCTCGTGGAATCCCCAGGGAACCGTCCCCCCCTTGGAAGGAGCCGTTCATGGCACGAACCGCACCGGCCCGCATGCTGCGCCGGATCGCCGCCGAGCACCTCTCCGCCCCGTCCCCCGCCGCCGGCTCCGCGCCCGCCGGCGGGCTCTCCCGCCGCACCCTGCTCGGCGGGCTCGCCGCCGGCGCGGGTCTCGCGGCCGTGACGACGGTCGGGGCCGCCGGCCCGGCCGCCGCCACCACACCTCCCGTGGTCGCCGTCATCGGCGCGGGCATCGCCGGGCTGACCACGGCCCTGCGCCTCGCCGACCACGGCATCGCCTGCACCGTGTACGAGGCCGACAGCCGGGTCGGCGGGCGGATGTACTCCCAGCCGGCCGGCGCCTACTGGGCGGCCGGCCAGGTCTCCGAGTGGGGCGGCGAGCTCATCGACACCGGGCACGCCACCATGCAGCAGCTGGCCCAGCGGTTCGGGCTGCCGCTGGACGACCTGAAGGCCGCCGAGCCGGCCGGTTCCACCGAGGTGTACCGCTTCGGCGGCGGGTACTACACGTACGCGGACGCCGGCAATGACTTCAAGGGGGTGCGGACGGCGATCCAGCGCGATCTCGCCTCCTTCGAATGGCCGGTCGCGTGGAACGCGGCGAACAGTCCCGGCGCGGTGGCCCTGTCGAACATGAGCGTCCACGACTGGATCGAGACCCGGGTGCCCGGCGGTCACGGCTCCCGCTTCGGGAAGCTGCTGGACGTCGCGTACACCACCGAGTTCGGTGCCGACACCCGCTCCTCCTCGGCACTGGGCATCCTCGGGATGCTCGGCTACCAGCCCACGCCCAACGCCTTCGCGCTGTACGGGGAGAGCGACACCCGCTACCACCTGCGGGGCGGCAACCAGCGGCTCCCGCAGGCCATCGCCGCCGCCCTGCCGGCCGGCACGGTCCGCCAGGGCTGGCGGCTGAGATCCGTGACGGCGGTGGCGGGCGGTCGGCAGCAGCTGACGTTCACCGCCGACGGCTGTACGAGGACGGTGACCGTCGACCACACGGTGCTGGCCCTCCCCATCGGCGTCCTCCAGCGGCTGGACCTGTCCGCCTCCGGTTTCGACGCCCTCAAGCTGGGCTCGATCGCCGCGATGCGGATGGGCCGCAACGTCAAGATGTCGCTCCAGTTCGACGGCCGTCCGTGGAACACGGCCGGACCGTGGGGCCTGGCCAGCGGCAGCACCATGACCGAGACCGGGTACCAGACCTCGTGGGACTCCAGCCGGGCCCAGCCCGGTGCCCAGGGCATCCTGACGGTGTACGCCGGCGGCCCCCACGCCGACGACTTCACCCCGTCCACGCCGTTCCGCACGGCGGCCGACCCGCTGGTCGCCCAGTACGCGCGGACGGCCCTCGCCCAGCTCGAACCGGTCTTCCCCGGCATCACGGCGCACTGGACGGGCAAGGCCACCCTGGCCGCCTGGCCGCTCAACCCGTACGCCTACGGTTCGTACTCGGGCCTGCCCACCGGGTACTCCCATGTGTTCGGCGGCTACGAGGGTGTCCGGCAGGGCAACACCCACTTCGCCGGCGAGTACACCTCCGAGTTCGCGGCGGGGTACATGGAGGGCGGTGCGCAGTCCGGGCTGCGCGCGGCGGACGAGGTCCTCACCGACCTGGGCATCGTGCCGACGAGCTGACGGCCGCCCGATGACGAAGGCCGGGACCCCCTCGGGGGCCCCGGCCTTTCATGCGTCCCTGTCCGTCACCGCGTGGCGGCCAGCCGCCGGAGCAGGGCGAGGTCCACGTCCAGCAGACTGCCCACGACGGTCCGGCGCGGTGCCGGGGGGACGGGGGTCAGCGAGGGTACGGCGACCACATGGCAGCCCGCGGCCTCGGCGGAGGCCACGCCGGTCGGGGTGTCCTCGACGGCGACGCAGGAGCCCGGAGCGGTGCCGAGGGCGGTCAGGGCGGCCAGGTAGGGGTCCGGGAACGGCTTGGTGCGCGGGGTCTCGCCCTCCGCCACGGTGACCGTGAACCAGTGCCGGCCGAGGGTGTCGAGGACGGTGTCCACGACCGACCGGGGGGACGCGGAGACCAGCGCCGTGGGTACGCCCTCGGCACGCGCGGCAGCAAGGAGTTCGACGGCCCCGGGGAGGGGGCCGACCTCCCCGCGGACGAGTTCCGTGAAGCGCCGTTCGAGGGACGCGCCGAGCCGGGCCGTCTCCGTGCGGCCCGGGGCGCGGGCGGCGAGGTGCGCGGCGCAGTCGTCGACGGCGCGGCCGAGGACGTACGCGAGGTCGGTGTCCGTCAGAGTGAGTCCGAGGCGGACGGCCTCCTCCTCGACCGTGCGGCGCCAGAGCCGCTCGGTGTCGACGAGCGTGCCGTCCATGTCGAACAGGACCGCCTGGAGTTCGGTGTGCACGGGTGTTCCTTCACTCCTCGGTGGCGCCGAGGTCGGGTGTGTCGCGCAGCTGGACGTGGCGCGTGGCGGTGGCGTGGAGTTCGAGGACGGTGAGGTCGTTGGTGCCGGGCCTGAGGACGGGCGCGGGGACGTACAGGCTGGTCTGGGGGCCCCGGGACCAGTAGCGGCCCAGGGGGAAGCCGTTGATCCAGGCGAGTCCCTTGGTCCAGCCGTCCAGGTGGAGGAAGGTGTCCGCGGGCTCGTCCACGGTGAACGTGCCCCGGTGGAAGGCCGGTCCCACCGGGGGGCGCTCGGGGTCGTGGGGCCGGTGGACGACGGCGTCCGGGTCGTGGAGGGGCAGGGCGCGGCTGTGCCAGCGGGCCGGCGCCGTGCCGTTGACCGTGGTCCGTCCGAGGAGGCCCTTGCGGTCGCGGATCGCGGGTCCGTAGTTGACGCGGCCCTGGTTCTCGACGAGGACGGAGAGCCGGGCTCCGGGGCGGGGCACGGTGAAGGCGAGCGCGTGCTCGTGGTTCTCGCGTTCGAGGACGCCGACCGGTTGTCCGTCGACGAAGAACTGGGCGCGGTCGTGGACCCGCTCCGCGTGCAGGAGCGCGGGCCCGGGGGTGGGCAGGTCCGTCTCGTGGAGGACGAAGCCGAAGGGGTGACCGAGTTCCTCCAGGGTCAGCGGCCGGTCGGCGGCCTCGGGCACGCCGAGGGCGTCGGCCTGGTCGAGGAGGCCGGCGGTGTGGGTGAGCTCCACGGGCCCGTACGCGGTCTTGGGGGCGACCGGGGGCGGGAGTTCGGCGGGTACGGGTGCGTGGCGGGCGATGACCTCGCGGAACGCGGCGTACTTGGGGGTGGGGTCGCCGGCCTCGTCGAGGAGGGCGTCGTAGTCGTAGGAGGTGACGGTGGGGCGGTAGGTGCCCTTGTCGTTGGCTCCGTTGGTGAAGCCGAAGTTGGTGCCGCCGTGGAACATGTAGATGTTGACGGAGGCCCCGGCGGCGAGGAGTTCGTCGAGCGCGGCGGCGGCGTCGGCCGGGTCGCGGCGGGCGTGGACGCCGCCCCAGCGGTCGAACCAGCCGATCCAGAACTCCCCGCACATGAGGGGGCCCCGGGGCTGGTGCGCGCGCAGGGCCGCGAGACCGGCGGCGGCGCGGCTGCCGAAGTTGGCGGTGGCGAGGACGCCGTCGAGGCCGCCCCGGGCGAGGTCGGAGGGCTGGTCGCAGGTGAAGAGGGGGACGTCGACGCCGTGGCGGCGCAGCATGGCGGCGAGTTCGGCGAGATAGGCGGTGTCGTCGCCGTGGGCGCCGTACTCGTTCTCGACCTGGACGGCGAGGATCGGTCCGCCGTTGCTGCCGAGGTGGGGGCGCAGGGGTGGCAGGAGGGCGCCGAGGTACTCGTCGACGGCGCTCAGATAGCGGGGGTCGCGGCTGCGCGGGACGAGGTCCTCGTCGGCGAGCAGCCAGGAGGGCAGTCCGCCGCCCTCCCATTCTGCGCAGATGTACGGGCCGGGTCTGAGGAGGACGTGGAGTCCTTCGGCGGCGGCGGTGTCGAGGAAGCGGGGCAGGTCGAGGCCTCGGTCGAGGTGGAACTCGCCTCGGCGGGGTGCGTGCGCGTTCCACGGGACGTAGGTCTCGACCGTGTTGAGGCCGAGCAGCCGTGCCTTGCGGAGTCGGTCGGCCCACTGGTCCGGGTGGACGCGGAAGTAGTGCAGGGCGCCGGAGATGATCCGGAACGGGCGGTCGTCGAGGCGGAAGCCGTCGTCGGCGATCTCCAGTCGGGACATGGCGGTGGTGCTCCTCGGGGGCGGATCGGTGGGTTCCGTCGGGGGCGTGGGGGGTGTGACGTGGGGGGAGAGAGGACGTGCCGGCCGGGCCGCGCGGGGCGGCCCGACCGGCACGAGGGGTAGACAGGCCCCAGACAGGCCCTAGGCGAGCGGGCGGCACAGCAGCGCGTCGGGGACGCCGCCGTGGTTCCACTTCCAGGTGTACGCGACACCGGCGATGTACTCGCCGTCGCCGCACTGGCCCTTGTAGTAGCCCGGTGCCCAGTCACTGCCGGTGGAGCCGCCGGTGGCCGGGCGGTTGTCGCCGCTGTTGAACCAGAGCACGCGGCCGGTGGTCGGCAGGGAGGCGGTGGCGGGCGCGCACAGCAGGGCCCACATGGCGTTGGAGCGCACGCTGTAGCCGACCGCGAAGGTGCGGTCGGGGCACTGGAGCTTGTTGTAGCCGCTCGCCCAGTCGCCCCCGGTGACGTACCGCTCGTCGCTCACGACGGTCCAGGGGCCGGTCGCCTTGGCCGGCTGGCCGGCGTCGGTGCACAGTCCTCGGCTGTCGCTGCGGGCGATGCCGACCAGGCGCTGGGTGTCCGGGCAGTTGCCCTTGCGGTTGCCGGGGGACCAGTCCGGCTTCGCCAGCATGGTGGCGGAGGCGTTGTGGTCGGCGTGGTCGAGGTCGAGCATGTTCCAGCGGGAGACCGGGGCGACGGGGCCGGTCCTGCCGGTGGTGACGAGCCGGTTCCAGTCGTCGGCGCGCCAGTCGCCGCCGTCCTGGATGCCCTGGCGGGAGCCGTCGGCGCCGTATCCGAGCAGGGCCCAGTTGTCCATCTGCGCGCCGGAGGCGTCGGTCCAGCCGACGAGGGGCCAGATCGCGAAGTCGGTGTCGTTGGCGACGAGGATGTCGGTGAAGCGGTGGAACCAGGTCTGTTCCTTGGTGTCGGTCGAGCCGCGGCCGGCCGCGCCGAACTCGCTGATCCAGACCGGGGCGGTGAAGTGCTGGCCGTCCCGGGTGACGAAGAGGGCCTCGTTGCCGACGACCTGGGCGAGCTGCTCGGGGGTGAAGTCCTCGTAGCGGGGGTCGCTGGTGGAGCCGGGGCCGCTGCCCGCGCCGGTGTTGGCGGGGCCGGTGTAGCCGTAGAAGTGGGCGGCGTACACGAGCTTGTCCGAGCGGATCAGGGTGTGGGAGAGGTTGGCCACCGGCTTCAGCTGGGGACGGCCGTGCTCCACTCCGTCAAGCGGGATGCCCGACCAGTTGATGCCCTCCATGATGATGAGCATGTCCGGGTCGGCCTGGAGGATCTTGTTCCCGGCCTGCTCGTAGGCGGCGTAGAGGTCGTGGTCGTCGAACCAGCCCCAGTTGGGGTTGTTCCAGGTGTCGCGCCGCACCTCGTTGCGCAGGTCGGTGCCGACGACGCGCTTGTTCGCCTTGTAGCGGTTCGTCAGGAACACCCAGTCGTCGACCCACTGCTGGGTGGTCTGGCTGCTGTTCCAGCGCTCGTTGCCGTCGAGCCCGCAGCAGAAGCGGGAGGTGGTGGTGTGGTTGTTGAGGATCACCGCGAAGCCGTCGGCGGTGAGGGCGGCGATGGCCGCGTCGAGGACCTGGAGGGGGGTCTTCCCCTTCAGCTGCGGGTTGGCGGCGACGGCCGTGTCCGGCACGGGGGTGGTGTTGTGGACGAGGGCGTTGGAGAACGGCAGCCGGATGCTGTTGAGGCCCAGCCGGTGGAAGTCGGCCATGATCTCGGCCATCGGGACCCGGTCGAGGCCGAGCGGCATGTCGTGGGCGTTGATGGTGTGGGCGTGGTTGGCGTCGTCGTTGCTGTCGCCGCTGCCGTTCCAGGTGCCCTGGGCGCCTTCCCAGTTGCCCGACTTCAGTTTGAAGCGGTTGCCGTCGGCGTCGACGATCCAGCGGCCGCGGGTGCTGAGGGGTGCCGTCCAGGACGCGGCGAGCTGCGGCCCGGTGAGGGGGACGGGGGGTGTCACCGCCTCGGCCGCCGTGGGCTGGAGGGGGGCGGCTGCGGCCGGGGTGCCGAGAAGCAGCGCGGACAGGACGGCCAGGGCCGAAGTCCCGCGTCGGAGCAGTGTGCGAGGTGGCACGGTGTCTCCTTGGTCGTGGAGGGGGGATGAGCCTGTTCTCGTGGTGCGGTCCGTGGGAGCGGCGTGGGGGCGGGGCCGCGGGCTCGCGGCCCGGCCCCCGGGCTCGGTGGGTCAGCCCTTGAGGCCGCTGGTGGCGATGCCTTCGACGATGTAGCGCTGGGCGACGAGGAACATGACGACCAGGGGGGTGATGGTGACGACGGCGCCGGCGAACAGCCCCGGGAGGTTGATCGTCTGCGCGGTGAGGAAGGTGGAGAGCGCGATCTGCGCGGTCCAGGCGGAGGGGTCCTGGCCGATGACCAGGGGCCACAGGAAGGAGTTCCAGCTGTCGATGAAGGACAGCGCGCCGAGCGAGGCCAGCATCGCTCCGGAGCTCGGCAGGGCGATCCTGCGGTAGAGGCCGAACCAGCCGAGGCCGTCGAGCCGGCCGGCCTCCTCGATCTCGGTCGGGAACTGCAGGTAGAAGTTGCGGAACAGCAGGACCGCGAAGGGGTTGAAGAGGCCGGGCACGATGATGCCCCAGAGGGTGTTGACGCCTCCCATGGAGCCGACGACTACGAAGGTCGGCACGAAGGTGACCGAGCCGGGGATCATCAGGGTCGCCACCACCAGGGCGAGCAGGACGCCGCGTCCGGGGACGGGGATCCGGGCGAGGGCGTAGCCGGCGGCGGAGGCCAGGAGGGTGGAGACGGGTGCGGTGATGCCGGCGATCAGCAGCGAGTTGCCGAGCGCCCGGCCCATGGAGACGGCGGGGTCGCCGAACAGCTCGGTGAAGTTCTCGAAGTGCATGGTGGAGGGCCACCACGTCCACTCCGGAGCGGTCAGGCTCCGGGAGTCCATGAGCGAGTTGCGCAGCATCAGGTAGAAGGGCGCGAGGAAGACGGCCATGAGCAGGCCGATGAGCAGGCCGCGGGTGAGGAGGCGGCCGGCTCGGGGCAGTCCGGGCAGGGTGGTCATGCGCGTCTCACTCTCCGCTCCTGCCGAATCCGGTGAACCGTCCCTGTACCAGCGTCACTCCGACGATGACGGCGGTGAGCAGGAAGGCTCCGGCGGAGCCGAGGCCGTAGTTCTGGCTGCCCATCGCGGTGTTGTAGAGGTGGACCAGTGGGGTCTGTACGGGGGCGGTGCCGGCTCCGGAGAGCCCGATGCTGAACAGGTTGTAGAACTCGTCGAAGGCCTGGAAGGCGGCGATGAAGAGCAGCATCAGCACGGCGACGGAGGTGTTCCGCAGCATCGGCAGGGTGATCCTGGTCAGCAGTCGCAGTCCGGTGGCGCCGTCGAGCGCGGCGGCCTCGTTGACCTCGCGGGGGATGGCCTGGAGGCCGGCGAGGAAGAGCACCATGTAGAAGCCGACCTGTAGCCAGAGACGCAGGGTGACGAGGACGACCCAGTAGAGCGGCGGCGATGTGGACTGCAGCCAGGCCACGGGCTCCGCCCCGAACCATCCGCCGATCGTGTTGGCGATGCCCGCCGGCAGGCCGTTGAACAGCGACATCTTCCACAGCAGGGACGCGGCGACGTAGGAGACGGCGGCCGGGATGAGGAAGGTGGTGCGCAGCAGGGCCCGGCCCCGCCGGACCCGGTGCACGAGCAGGGCGAGTCCGAGGGAGGCGGCGAAGGTGACCGGCACGATGAAGGCGGTGAACACCAGGATCTGGACCAGGGAACCCCGGAAGGCCTCGTCGGCCAGGAGCGTCCGGTAGTTCTCGAGTCCGACCCAGTTGCCGAGGGCGATGGTGCCGCGTGCGTCGCTGAGGCTGAGCAGGAAGCTCCAGCCGATCGCGACGTACTTGAAGATGCCGAGGCCGATCAGGACCGGCGCCGTCAGCACCACGAAGGCGGTCCAGCCGGACCGGCCGACGCGCGGACGCGTCGGGCGGGCCCCGCCGGAGCGGGCCCGGCCGGGGAACGACCGGCCCGCGCGTGGTCCGGCGGCGTCGGGCGACCCGCCGGCGTGTGGCGGACCGGAGTCCGCCGCCCTCCCGGGCTTCTGTGTCATGTCGGTCACCGGGTTCACGCGCCGCGCTGCTTGTCTATCTCGCCCTGGGCCTTCTTGACTGCGTCCGCGAGGAGGCTCGCCGGGTCGCCGTCACCGGCGACGATCTTCGCCGCGGCGGCGTTGAACGCGCTGCTCACGGCGGTGTCCCAGGTGCCGGGGTAGTGCTTCCCGTACTTCTGGGAGAGCATCACGGACTCCTTGGCCGCACCGGTGGAGAGCTTCTTCGCGGAGGCCGCCACGGAGACGCGCGGCGGGACGTGGAAGCCGTAGCTCTCGGCGAAGTCCTTCTGCAGGTCGGCCTGCTGGACCCAGAGCCACTGGACGAACTTCTTGGCCGCCGCCGTGTTCTTGCCCTTGGCGTTGACGCAGCTGGTCCAGCCGCCGACGCGGACGACGGGGGCCGCGCCGGTCTTGAAGGCGGGCCAGGGCACGACCCCGAAGTCGTCGCCGAGCGCTTCGCTGATGGCGGGCATCGCCCAGAGGCCGCACCACTGCATCGGGACGACGCCCTGGGTGAAGGCGGAGGGGTCGCCCCAGTCCGTGGTGAAGCCGAGCAGCAGCGACTTGTCGTCGTGCAGGCGCTTCAGGCCGGTCAGCGCTTCGAGGGCCTGGGCCGAGCCGAACGCGACCTTGCCCTCGGGGGTCACGAGGTCGCCGCCGTTGGAGAAGACGGCGAGGGTCCCGGAGTCGCCGAGGCCGTCGTTGCCGACGAACAGGCCCTTGCTCTTCTTGGTGCTCAGGGCCTTCGCGGCGGCGACGAGCTCGTCGAAGGTGGTGGGGGGCTTGATCCCGGCCTTCGCCAGGACGCTCTTGCGGTAGTAGAGCATCATGACGTCGTCGATCATCTTGACGCCGTAGAGCTTGCCGTTGACGCCGACCGATTCGACGGCGTTCTTGTTGAAGTCGCCCTTGGCGCTGCCGTACACGTCGTCGATCGCGGCGATCTGGCCCCGGCGGGCGAGGTTCTCGTTGAAGTCGCCGATCTCGAAGACGTCGGGGGCGGCTTCGGTGAGCAGGGTCGCGTTGAGCTTGCTGGAGTAGTCGCCGGGGACCCAGGTCACCTTGACGGCGATGTCGGGGTTGGCCTTGGTGAAGGCGGTGGCGTAGCGGAGCACGGCCTGCTGGGTGCCGGCCTCGCCGTAGGCGTGGTACCAGACGTTGAGGGTGGTCTTCGCCCCGGAGGCGGAGCCGCCGGTGGGATCGGTGCTGCAGGCGGTGCTCAGGACGCTTCCGGCGGCGACGAGCAGGGATCCCGTGAGGAATCCGCGTCGGCTAAGCTCGGCTCTGCGTGCGCTCATGTTCCGTCCTTCTGTGAGGGTGTGTGCTGGGCGGATGTGCTACCTGGCCGGGCGCCTTCGTCAGTGCTTGCCGGCAGAGGAGGGCGACGGCCAGGGAGTCGTACGTGACGGCTGTGGGGATTCAGCCGGCGCCGACCGTGGGAGTGGCCGCGTACTGCGGGAAGAGGGCCTGGATGGCCACGGCCGCGCCGCCGCGGGCCCACTCCTCCCAGGGGAGCGGCCGGAGCGACAGCGGGCACCGGGCCGCGGTGCCGAAGACCTGAGCGGCGTACGCGTCCTGGATGTGACGGCCGACCAGGTCGTAGGCGTCGACCCCTTCACCGCTGACGACGACCCGCTCGGGTCCGATGACGTTGACGAGTGCGGCGATGCCGGTCCCGATGGCGTTCCCGGCTCGGGCGAAGGCCTCGCGCGCCGTCTCGTGGCCGTCGCGGGCCATCCGCACGACCTCGTCGAACGTGAGGTGTGCGTTCGCGGTGTCGTGGCGGACCCGGGCGCGGATCGCGTCGGTCGAGGCGATGGCCTCGACGCAGCCGCGGGCCCCGCACCGGCAGCGCGGACCGGTCGGGTCGACGCAGATGTGTCCCACCTCGCCGGCGACTCCGTAGGCGCCCCTGAGCAGGCGCCCGTTGACGACGAGGGCGGATCCGATACCCGCGCCGATGGTGACCAGCGCGAAGTATCCGGTGCCGATGCCTTCGCCGAACCAGTGCTCGGCGACGGTGAGGGCCCGGACGTCGTTCTCGACGGTGACCGACAGACCGGTGGCAGCGGTGAGGAGTTCGGCGAGCGGGACGTCCCGCCAGCCGAGGAGTCCCGAGTGGCGGAGCCGTCCGCCGTCGCGGTCCACGTCTCCGTTGACCGCGACACCGAGGTGACGCGTACGGTCCCGGAAAGCCGGTCCGCTGTCAAGGAGTTCGTCGACGAGTTCGGCGACGAGCGGGGCGACGGCCTCGGGGGTGCACGCGCCCAGCGGGCGTACGGCCGTGGCCCGGACGCCGGCCCGCAGGTCGCAGACGGCGCCGAACAGCTGGTCGACGCTGATCTTCAGGCCGATGAAGTACTCCCGGTCGGGGTCGACCGCGAGCGGGTTGACCGGGCGGCCCGCGCCGGGTGCGGTGCGCTCCGGCGGCAGTTCGTACAGGTAGCCGTCGTCGATGAGGGGCCTGGCGGCCTTGGTGACGGCGGTCGATGAGAGTCCCGTGCGCCGCGCCAGTTCCACTCGGCTGAGCGGTCCTTCGGCGAGGAGCAGGGCGAGCACCGCGGTCTCGGCGGGTGCGGTGACCAAGGGCTGCGGGGGAGGTCGAAACACGCTAGAAACGTAGAGCAAATAAATAACTTCTTCCAGTATTGATTTACGAGTTGGGCGGGCCCTACGCTCGGGGCCGCCTCCGTGCCCACTCCGGGGACGCCTCCGTCACGGCGCCGTCTTCGCGTCATACGGCCCTGGAACCAAGCCTGTTACTCCACGCACGACAGGGGACCCATCCGTGCTCGCCACGCTCCCGCCCGTCACCTTCGACCCCCAACTCGGCCTGGCGGTCCTGCGCACGCCGAACAGCCTGTACGCGCTCCGCATCGGCGCCGACGGCAGCCCCCGGCACCTGTACTGGGGGGCGCCGCTCGACGCGCTCTCCCTCGCCGCGCTCCCCGAGGCGGTCTCCCCCGCCGACAGCAGCTTCGAGGCCGACGCCGCCCCGGACGAACTCGCGCCGCAGACCGGGGCGCGCTTCGGTCCCGCCGGACTCCAGGTCCGCTTCGCCGACGGCACCCGCGGCGCCCAGTGGCGGTTCGCCGGCCACTCCGTCGGAGGAGTGGCCGGAGGGGACCTCCGGCTGGTCCTGGAGGACCGGCACCGTCCCCTGCGGGCCGAACTCCACTACCGGGTACGGCCCGACACGGACGTCGTGGAGCGCTGGACGGAACTGACCCACACCGGGGACGCGGACGGCCCCCCGGACCCGGTCACCGTCGGCCGGCTGGACTCGGCGTCCTGGACCGCTCCCCCGCTGGCCGACTACCGGCTCAGCCATCTGGTCGGCGGCTGGAACAGCGAGTTCCAGCTCCAGCGCGACCGACTGCCCGTCGCGGAGACCGTGCTGACGAGCCGTCGCGGGATCACCGGTCACCACGCGAGCCCCTGGCTGGCGGTCGACGACGGCTCCGCAGCCGAGGAGCACGGTGAGGTGTGGAGCACCGCGCTCGCCTGGAGCGGGAGCTGGCGCGTCACGGTCCAACGCGACCCGGTCGGCCGCACCACCTGGACCGGTGGCTTCGGTCACGAGGGGATCAGCTGGACGCTGCGGCCCGGCGAGAGCCTCCGCACTCCGGTGTACGCGGGCCTGTACTCCCCCGACGGCTTCGGCGGCACCAGTCGCGGCTGGCACCGGTACGTCAGCGGGCACGTCCTGCCGGAGCCCGAGCGGGACCGGCCGGTGCTCTACAACTCCTGGGAAGCCACCGGATTCGACGTCGACGAGGCCGGTCAGATCCGGCTGGCGCACCTGGCCGCCGGCGTCGGCGCCGAACTCTTCGTCCTGGACGACGGCTGGTTCGGCACCCGCGGCGACGACCGCTCCGGGCTCGGCGACTGGACCCCCCGCCCCGAAGCCTTCCCGAACGGGCTGCGTCCGCTCGCCGACGAGGTGCACCGCCTGGGCATGGACTTCGGGCTCTGGGTGGAACCGGAGATGGTCAACCCCGACAGCGAGCTGTACCGGGCCCATCCGGACTGGGTCCTGAACTCCCCCCGGCTGGACGCCACGGAGCTGCGCAACCAGCTGGTGCTGAACTTCGCCCGGCCCGAGGTCGAGGAGTGGGCGCTCACGACCCTGGACGGGCTCGTCACCGCCCATGGCGTCGACTGGCTCAAGTGGGACGCCAACCGCGCCTTCACCGAGGCCGGCTGGGACGGCCACCCCGACCCCGACCGCCTCTGGATCGACCACACCCGGGCCGTCCACCGGATCATGGACCGGCTCCGCGCCGCGCACCCGGGTCTGCGCATCGAGGCCTGCGCGGGCGGCGGCGGGCGGGTCGACCTCGGCATGCTCGCCCGTACCGACCAGGCCTGGACCTCGGACAACACCGACCCCGTCGACCGGATCGGCATCCAGCACGGCTTCGGCCAGCTCTTCCCCGCGCGGGCGATGGCCGCCTGGGTCACCGACAGCCCCAACGTCGCCACCGGCCGCCGCACCCCGCTGCGCTTCCGCTTCCACGTCTCCATGGCCGGCGCGCTGGGACTCGGCGGGGACCTCACCTCCTGGTCCGAGGAGGAGCTCGCGGAGACCGCCGAACTCGTCGCCCTCTACAAGCGGATCCGCCCGCTCGTCCAGCGCGGGCAGCAGTACCGCGTCACCCCGCCGGGACCGGTGACCGCCGTCCACTACGCGGCACCCGACGACAGCGAGCACGCGGTCCTGGTCTGGCGCCCCACCACCCGCTTCGGCCACCGGCCCGAGCCGGTGCGGCTGCCGGCGCTCGACCCCGGGGCGCGGTACCTCGACCTGGACCTCGACCGCGAGTACAGCGGAGCGGTCCTGGTCCTCCAAGGCCTCGATCCCCGGCTTCCCGCCGGCGACTACGCCAGCAGTGTGATCCGGCTCCGCCGCGTCGCTCCCTGAGCACGACGCCCTCCGGCGGGTGTGCGGCGGGCGGGCAACAGGCTGCCGCACACCTCATCCCCTCGCCCATCCCCCAACGCCCTTCCCTTCCCACGACACCCTGGACCGGATCATGAACACCGCCACGGACACCGCTCGCGTACTGGTGATCGGCATCGACGGCGTACGCCTCGACCTGCTCCCCGCACTGGACACCCCCCACCTCGACGGCATCGCCCGCGCGGGGTTCCTGGCACCGGTCGAGGTGGACGCCGTGACGCCGACGATGTCCGGCCCGTGCTGGACCACGATCGTCACCGGCGTCGGCGTCACCAAGCACGGCGTGTGGGCCAACCGCCTCGACGGCAACCGGCTCGACGTGTTCCCCGACTTCACCACCCGCCTCGCCGCCGAGTGCGGGCTGCGGACCTTCGCCGTCGGAGGGTGGGCGCCGCTCTTCATGGCGCAGCAGGGCGGCCCGCTCTTCGTCGCTCCCACCCGGCTCGGCTACGTCGCTCCCCGCGAGGACACCCCCGAGGCGTGGGAGGAGGTGGACGAGCGGGTGACCGTCGAGGCGGAGCACCTGCTCGGCCTGGACGAGGAGCTGCACGCCGGCTTCGTCTACCTCGGCGCCGTCGACGAGACCGCCCACTTCCTGGGCTGCGACGTGGAGTACCGCCGGTCGATCGAGGCGGCGGACCGGCGTCTGGGGCGCATCCTCGCGGCCGTGCGCGAGCGCCCCGGCCACGCGGCGGAGCAGTGGACGGTCATCGTGGTGACGGACCACGGCCACCGTGACGAGGGCGGCCACGGCGGGCGCAGCGCCCTGGAGCGCACGGCCTGGATCGCCGCGTCCGGGCCGGGCCTGACCCCCGGCGCGGTCCCGTCGGCCCTGCACCACGCGGACGTCGCCGCCCATGTCTACACGGCGCTCGGCATCGCGCCGGACCCGCACTGGACCCTGGACGGCACGGCTTTCACGGCGTGACCAACTCACCCATCAGGCGGATCATAGGACTGACGGACACTTCCTGGAGAGGCGTGGCCGGGCACAGGGCGTGGCCGGGCACGTACGCACCGACCGCAGGGGTCGCCATGACCGATCCACCGGCAGGCGTCGCATCCGCCGTGTCCACGAACCCCCGCTGTGACCTCGCAGAGGTGATCGACCGTGTCGCCCACCGACCCCACCCGAACCCTCGTGGCGTCGCTCGTCGATGACGCCGTGACCGCGCCCTCGATGCACAACGCACAACCGTGGGCCTTCGTGCACCGCGCGGCCGCGGACGTCCTCGAACTGCACGGCGACCCCACCCGCGAGATGCCGCGTGAGGATCCCGACCACCGCGCGCTCCATCTCGGCTGCGGGGCCGCCCTCCTCGGTCTGCGGGTCGCCGCCGCGCACCGGGGGCTGCACGCGGACGTCCGTCTCCTGCCCGAGCCGGAGGACCCCTGGCACCTGGCGGACGTACGGCTCACCGGCGCCCGGCCCGAGGAGACGGCGGCGGAGGACGAGGCGCTGGCCGCGCTCGCGCCGGCGCTGCGGGAGCGGCACACCAGCCGGCATCCCTTCACCGAGGAGCGCGTCCCCGCGGAGATCCTCGACGAGCTGCGGGCGGCGGCCGTCCTGGAGGGCTGCCGACTGGTCGTACCGGGCGCCTGGCACACCGACGCCGTGCTGGGCCTGGTCCACGTGGCGGAGCTGTTCGAGGCCGCGGACGCGGCGGTACGCGCGGAGATCGCGGCCTGGACGCGCACGGGCGATGCCGGTGACCCCGCGGAGGGTCAGGGAATCCCCTCGTACGCCCTCGGGCCGCGGCAGTTCGACGTCACCTCACCGGTACGGGACTTCGACACCGCGCGCCGGGTGACGGGCCGCGCCTCGGTGCCCTTCGAGAAGCATCCCCAGATCTCCCTGCTCTGCACGGTCGAGGACACACCGGGGCAGTGGCTGGCGGCGGGGCAGGCGATGCAGCGGGTGCTGCTCCAGGCGACGCTGGACGGGTTGTCCACCTCGCTGATGTCCCAGCCCCTCGAATGGCCGGAGCTCCGCACCCTCGTCAGGGATCCGGAGTCGCCCACGGGCTTCGTGCACATGGTGTTCCGCTTCGGATACGGCCCGGCCGGCCGGGCCACGCCACGCCGCCCCGCGGCGGAGGTGCTCACCTTCGCCTGACCCGGTGACCGGAGGGGCACGGCGGGTCCGACGATCACCGGATGTGAATTCTTCCATTCAGAGGCTTGATACCTGTTCGATGCCATGCGAGATTCGGGCGCACGCAGCGCGGTTCAGCGTCTGCGGTTCGTCCGGACACGCCGGAATCGTCGCGGGAGAGGTCTCCACATGCCGGTCCAGCACACCCCCGGGGAGCGACTCTCGATGGAGACGCGCACCATCGAGGTCATTCCCGACGCAGAGCGGCACGGCACACCGCGCAGCCAGTTCACGCTGTGGTTCGGCGCCAACATGCAGATCACCGCGATCGTCGACGGCGCGCTGTCCGTCGTCTTCGGCGCCGACGCCCTGTGGGCGATACCCGCGCTGCTCATCGGCAATGTGCTCGGCGGCATCGTGATGGCGCTGCACTCCGCGCAGGGCCCCCGGCTCGGCGTCCCGCAGATGATCTCCAGCCGCGCGCAGTTCGGCGTCCACGGCGCGGTCCTGCCGCTGCTGCTCGTGATCCTCATGTACCTCGGTTTCGCCGCGACCGGCAGCGTCCTGGCCGGCCAGGCGCTGTCCGAGATGCTGCACATCGACAACACGGACGCCGGGATCCTCGTCTTCGGCGCGCTGACGGCCGTGGTCGCGGTCACGGGCTACCGGCTCATCCACATCGCGGGGCGCGTCGCCACCGTCGTCGGCGTCGCCGGGCTCGGCTATCTGCTGGTGCGGCTGTTCACCCAGTACGACGTCGGCGCGCACGTCGGGAACAAGGGCTTCGAGGCGGCCACCTTCCTCCTCGCCGTGGGGCTCGGCGCCGGCTGGCAGCTGACCTTCGGCCCGTACGTCGCCGACTACTCGCGCTACCTGCCGCGCGACACCAGCACCCGCGCGACGTTCTGGTCCACGTTCGCGGGCTCCGTCATCGGGTCCCAGTGGGCGATGACGCTGGGCGCGCTCACCGCCGCCGTCGCCGGCAAGACCTTCCTCAGCGACCAGGTGGGCTTCCTCGGCGATCTGGCCGGGCCCGCGGTCCTTGCGTTCCTCGTCTATCTGGTGATCGTGGTCGGCAAGCTGACGGTCAACTGCCTGAACGCGTACGGCGGGTTCATGTCGATCCTGACGACCGTCACCGCGTTCGACGGCCGCTCGCGCATCTCGGCCGCCGCCCGTGCCGCCTACATCATCGGTTTCACCGCGGTGTCGATGGTCATCGCGCTGGCCGCAAGCGACGACTTCCTGAACAACTTCAAGAACTTCGTGCTCCTGATCCTGATGGTGTTCACCCCGTGGAGCGCGATCAACCTGGTCGACTACTACCTGGTCTCGCGCGAGCGCGTCGACATCCCCGCCCTGTACGACCCGGACGGCCGGTACGGCCGCTGGAACGTCACCGCTCTGACCTGTTACGTCGTGGGCGTCGCCGTCCAGATCCCGTTCCTGGCCACCAAGCTGTACACCGGCGCGCTCACGAAGCGGCTCGACGGCGCCGACATCTCGTGGATCGTGGGTCTGGTGGTCACCGCGGCGCTGTACTGGGTGTGGGTGCGGCGCACCGCCGACCCGCCCGCCGAGACCGTGCACCCGGCCGTCGCCGAGGGCAGCGGTACGGCCGCGCCCGTCGGCTGACCCGTACTCACCCCACGGGCGCGACATCCGCCCACAGGGCGTCGGCGTCGGGCGAGAGCGGTACGACCGCCCCGCCCGGCGCGTCGTCCACCCCGTCCCACCAGACGCCCTGGCCCGCGGTCATGACGTGTCCGTCGGCCTCCGTGCGCCAGCGCCCGCGCAGTACGTGGAGCACCCCGGCGTGCCCGACGGGCGGGACGACCGGTCCGGCGACCCGCTCCACCCGGGCCGCCCCGCGTCCGCGCCGCACCATGATGTTGAGCACCCGGCAGGCGCCGCCCGGCAGTTCGGCGGAGAGGGCGAGGTCGCCGGAGAACGCGAAGGGCTCTCCGGGCCGCGCCAGCAGCCGGTCGAAGACACCGGTGGAGGTCAGCCGCACGCCGTCGCCCGCGAGGAGGGTCAGCGTCCGGTCGACCCCGGGGAACTCCGAGAACGGCCCGCCCCGGTCGATGTCGGCGATGCTGGCCCGCCACTCGAAGGCCTCGGCGCCCTCAGGCCGCGAGACGATCTCCCGGGTGGCGCCCCCGCCGTTGCGCCACCGTCCCGCCGCGAGCGTCTCGACGTCGAAGTGGCTCATACGGGCTCCTGTGCTGCGTGCGGTACGGGGCGGGGCCCGGCCGGTTCGGCGGCGGGTCGCCCACGCCGTGGGTCCGGCGGACGAAGTCTATGCGGCCCGCCCCGGCCCGGTGGCGGCGGGAGGCCGGGCCCGTACCGTCCGGTCCCCGGACCGCCGGGCGAGCGCGCCGGGTCGACCGGAGCGGCGGCTCGTCCGAGCCGCCGCCCTCGGCACCCTCCCCCGGTGGACCGGGAGGGCGCCGCCCGGGTCGGTCCTGGTGTCAGACGGCGGTCAGGATGCGGTTGACGAGGGTGGTGAGTTCGGCCGGGGTCCTGGCGTCGGCGAACTCCTCCTCGTCGATGGTCACCCCGAAGTCCCGTTCCAGCCTGCTCAGGGTCTCCAGCATGGCCAGGGAGTCGTAGCCGAGCGAGGCGAACTCGACCTCCTCGGGGCGCCGGTCGGTCTCGATCGCCTCGCCGTCGCCTGCGCACTCGCGCATGATCTCCATCAGCCTGTCGGTCGTCAGCCGGTCCATGATCGTCACGTCTCCTGTCGGGGGGGGGTGGGTGCGAGGTGGATGGGTCGCGGTGGGTGGGGCACGGGAGGGTTCAGGACGGGGCCGTGACGACCAGGGCCGAGTTGAACCCGCCCCGGCCCCGGGCGAGGATCAGCGCCGTGGTGAGCGGGGCCCGGCGCGGGCTCGTCACCAGGTCGAGGGTGTGGTCCGGCAGCGGGCGCGGGACGTGCACGGTCGGCGGGATGACGCCCTCGCGCAGTGCCAGGAGGGCCGTGGCCACGTCGAGGGCGGGGCCTCCGGCGCCCAGTCGGCCGGTCATGGTCTTGGGCGCGGTGACCGGGACGCCGTGCGGGCCGAAGAGGGTGCGCAGCGCGTCGGCCTCGACGGCGTCCTCCTCGGGGGTGCCCGCCGCGTCCGCGAAGACCACGTCGATCTCCTCGGGTCCGAGTCCCGCGTCGTCGAGGGCGCTCCGGGCGGCCCGGACGAGGTTCGGGGAACGGCCGGAGCGGGGCGGCGGGTCGAAGGCGGTGCCGTACCCCACGACCCGGCCGTACCGCCGGTGAGCGCCGCGCGCCCGCGCGGACTCCTCGCTCTCCAGGACGAGCAGGGCGCCGCCCTCCCCGGGCACGTACCCGGCGGCCCCGGAGGCGAAGGGCCGGTAGGCCAGGGCGGGATCGGACTCCCGGCTCATCCGGTCGCCGGAGAGGTGGGCCACCCAGCCCCAGGGGCAGAGCGATCCGTCGACGGCGCCGGCGAGCACCATCGGCTGTCCCCGGCGCAGCTGCCTCCGGGCCTGCCCGAGGACGTCGAGGCCGCCGGCCTGCTCGGTGACCAGCGACCCGGCCGGGCCGCGCAGCCCGTGGCGGATGGAGACCTGGCCGGTGTTGACCGCGTAGAACCAGGCGAAGGACTGGTAGGCGCTGACGTACTCGGGTCCCCGGTCCCACAGGTTCTGCAGCTCCCGGTGTCCGAACTCGAAGCCGCCCGCCGTGGCCGCGGTGACGACGCCCACCCCGTACTCGGGGAGCCGCCCGGGGTCGAAACCGGCGTCCGCGAGGGCCCAGTCGGAGGCCACGAGGGCCATCCGGGTCATGTGGTCGGTCTGGGGCAGGAGCCTGCTGGGCAGGTGCTCCTCCGGGACGAAGTCCGCGACCTCGCCGGCCAGGCGGCTGGGGTAGCCCGCCGCGTCGAAGCGGGTGACGGGGCCGATCGCCGACGTGCCGGCCAGGGTGTTCTTCCAGTGGGCGTCGTGACCGAGGCCGGTGGGGGCCAGCAGCCCGATCCCGGTGACCACCGTGTCCGTGTCCGCGCTCACGCCGCCGCCCGGTCCCGCGCGCCGGCTCCGGACAGGACCATGGCGCTCTGGAAGCCCCCGAAGCCGCTCCCGACCGTGAGGACGTTGTCGACGGGGAGGGAACGGGCCTCCAGGGGCACGTAGTCGAGGTCGCACTCGGGGTCGCGCTCGCGCAGATTGGCGGTGGGCGGGACGGTGCCGTGGCGGATCGCGAGGACGCAGGCGGCGATCTCCAGGGAGCCGATGGCGCCCAGGGAGTGCCCGATCATCGACTTGATGCTGCTGACCGGGGTGCGGTACGCGTGCTCCCCGAGGCTCGCCTTGAAGGCGGCGGTCTCGTGGCGGTCGTTCTGCCTGGTGCCCGAGCCGTGCGCGTTGACGTAGTCGATGGCGGTGGGATCCGTACGCGCCATGGCGAGCGCGTTCCTGATCGCCTCCGCCATCTCCCGCCCGTCGGGCCGCAGACCGGTCATGTGGAAGGCGTTGCTGCGGGAGGCGAACCCGGTGATCTCGGCGTAGACCTCGGCGCCCCGGCGGCGGGCGTGCTCCCGCTCCTCCAGGACGAAGACGGCGGCGCCCTCGCCGAGGACGAAGCCCCGGCGGGTGCGGTCGAACGGGCGGGACGCCTCGGCCGGCCGGTCGTTGTCCGGGCTCGTGGCCTTGATCGCGTCGAAACAGGCCACGGTGATGGGCGAGATGGGCGCCTCGGTGGCCCCCGCCACCATCACGTCGGCGGCGCCCTCCGCGATCAGGTCGGCGGCCCGGCCCACCGCGTCGAGGCCCGAGGTGCAGCCCGTCGAAACCAGGGAGACCGGTCCTTCCGCCGCGATGCGGTCGTGGGCCACCTCGGCGGCGATGGAGCTGGGCACGAAGTAGTCGAAGAGGTGCGAGACCGCGTAGGAGTGGTCGACGAGCCATCGGCTGCCGCTGTCGCTGACGACGGCGTACTCGTTCTCCAGGCTCGTGGTGCAGCCGACGGCGCTGCCGATGACCACGCCGATCCGGGAACCGTCGAGGGCCTCGCGGTCGATGCCGCTGTCCTCGATGCCCTCCCGTGCCGCGACCACCGCGAATTGCGTGGCCCGGTCCATGCGGCGGATCTCCCGGGGCGTGAGTCCCTCCGCCGCGGCGTCGAAGTCGCATTCCGCGGCCATACGGGAACGATAGGGCGCGGGATCGAATGCGGTGATGATGCGGGTGGCGGTGCGCCCCGCGGTCAGAAGGTCCCAGAAGGGCTTCACACCGATGGCACCCGGAGCCACGATCCCGATTCCCGTGATGACCACGCGTCGATTTTCCCGTGGATTCATGCGCGTCCCCCTTCAGCCGTTCCCGTAACCCTGTCCTTTACGGTGCAGCGTTCCATGTCGCCCACGTCGGAAGTTTCCACGGGCCGAGCGTGCGGGGAATGGCTCGCAACCGGCTCAATGGCGATTGGAGCGCCCCGGAGAGCCTTGACAGGGGTCGCGGAACCGTGTCGGACGGGGCGCCGCCGGGCGGCCGGTCCGTTTGAGCACCGCTGGAGGAACGCTGGAGCCCGCGGGGTGGGAGCGGCGCCGGCAGGGGCTCCAACCGGCCGTTCCGTCCCGCCGGTTCGTCCGGTCGAGCGGTGCCCGAGGACCACTCGGGACGCCGGGAGGGGCTCGGGAACCCGCCGCGAGTGGCGGGAAGAGGCGCCCTCGGGCACACACCTCCGGCATGGGCCCGATCCCGCGACCTGCCAGCTGACACGGGCCGGATCCGGACCCGCGCGGCGGCCGTGAAGGGATCGAATCTGCGCCAGTCCCGGCAGGACAGCACTTTACGGGAACTTTTCCCGGACCCTGATTCAAGGTACGGCAAAGTAGACATTCTGCCCGACTTTCGGTGATTCTCCGACGCCCCTTCCGCCACTAGATCCGACATTGACCAGTCGATTTCCAGGACCTAACGTGAAGTCGGGGTGACCGTCAGCGACGGGGCCGCGCCGCCGGTGACGCCAGGCCGTGCGCGACTCCACTCAAACGGAGGAGACATCTTGGAGTTCCGACTATTGGGTCCCGTCGAAATCCTCTCGGGCGGCCGGAACATCATGCCGACCGCGCCCAAGCCACGTCAGGTCATTTCCCTGCTGATGCTGCGGCACAACACCGTGGTCCAGGCCTCCGAACTGATCGACGAACTCTGGCCCGAGCTCCCGCCCCCGAGCGCGGTGACGACCCTCCAGACGTACATCTACAAGTTCCGCAAACTGCTCCTGAAACAGGGGCTCGGGAACCTGCTCCGGACCCAGCCGGGCGGCTACACCCTCACCATTCCGTCGTCGAGCCTGGATGTCACCCGGTTCGAGGACCGGGCGGAGAAAGGCCAGGAACTTCTCCAACAGGGCGACTCCGAGGCGGCCCTGGCCTGTCTGGAGGAGGCCCTCGCCCTCTGGCGCGGCCCCGCGCTCGCCGACGTCGAGACCGGGGGCCGGCTCTTCTCGTACACGACCCGGCTGGAGGAGCTGCGCTTCCGCATCCTCGAACTGCGCATAGAGGCCGATCTGGAGAACGGCCGGCACCGCGAACTCATCAGCGAGCTCAAGGCCCTGGTGCTGGCCCACCCGCTCCACGAGCACCTCCACGGGCTCCTGATGACGGCCCTGCACCGGTCCGGACGGCGTCACGAGGCGCTGGAGGCCTACCAGAGCCTGCGGCAGAAGATGATCGACGAGCTCGGACTCGAACCCGGCAAGGAACTCGCCCGCCTTCAGCACGCCCTGCTGTCCGACTCCCCCGCCGATCCTCCGGAGCCACCACGGCCTGCGGCGCCCCGGACCGCCGCACCGCCGGGCCCCGCGGTCACGATCACGGCGCTCGCGCCCGTGGGTGCCCCGGCCGCGAGCACCCCGGCTCCCCTCGCCCCTCCCCCCCTGCCCGTCGTCCCTGCCGCGCCCTCCCTCCCGGCGCCCCTGCCGGTCCCGGTCCAGCGCCTTCCTCCCTCCGTCACCACCACCGGCGTCGCCCGGACCCCCGCCCGGCCGTCCGCGCCGTCCGTCGCCTGGGAGGCGGCCGGGACCCCGGCCCAACTCCCGGCGGGACTCGCCGGGTTCGTCGGCCGCACCGGCGCCCTCAAGGAGCTGGAGGCCGCGCTGCGGGCGCGCGGCGGTCCCGGGGCCGCGTGCACGTCGGCCCACATCGGGGTCGTGACCGGGCCTCCCGGCATCGGCAAGAGCGCGGTGGCCGTCCATCTCGCGCACACGCTCCGCCCGCACTTCCCCGACGGGCAGCTCTACGCGGACCTGCGCGGCTCCTCCGCCGAGCCGCGCGACCCCGCCGAGGTGCTGCGCGGCTTCCTGCGGGCCCTGGAGGTGCCTCCCGCCCGCATCCCGGAGGGCGTGGAGGAGTGCGGAGCGCTGTTCCGGTCCCGCACGGCCGGCTTCCGGGTGCTGGTGCTCCTCGACGACGTGGCCTCCTCGGCCCAGATCCGGCACCTGCTGCCCGCCGACCCGCGCTGCGCGCTGCTGGTCACCAGCCGCCGCCGGATGACCGCCCTGGTGGAGGCCGAACGCGTCGAACTGGGCGCGCCCTCCTCCGAGGAGGCGCTGGAGATCCTCGCGGTCCTCGCCGGCCGGCAGCGGGTGGACCGGGAACCCGAGGCGGCGCAGCGGATCGTCGGGCTGCTCGGCCGGCACCCGCTGGCCCTGCGGTGCGTGGGCGGGCGGCTCGCGGCCGGTCCGGGGCTCTCGCTGTCGACGCTCGCCGACCGTCTCGAGGCCACGCCGCGGATCCTCGACGTGGCCCGGCTCGGGGAGCTGGACGTGCGCTCACGGTTCGCCGCGAGCTACACGGGCCTCGGGCACCAGGAGCAGGGCGTCTTCCGGCTGCTCGGCATGCTGGGCGAGACCCCCTTCACCGCGGCGCAGGCGGCGGAGCTGCTGGGGCGGCCGACGCGGGAGCTGGAGTCCGTCCTCGAACTGCTCGCCGACAACCACCTGCTGGCCACGGACCGTTCCGCCGACGGCATCGGCCGCTACGTCTTCGAGCGGCTGACCCGTGCGTACGCGAGGGAGCGCCTGGAGGAGACGCTCGCCGCGCCGGCCGTGGCCGAGGAGGTGGGGGTCGGGTGCGAGGCGGGGGCCCGGTGAGACGCGGGGCGGGTTCCGCGCCGGCGGCCGGCCGGTCAGCCGGTGTCGAGAGGTTCTCCACACGCCGCTGCCAGGCTCCCCGGCACGCGTCCGCGACGGTCGGACGCACAGGACGAGCAGAGGGGTGGCCCGGCCCATGCCGAGCGGGGAGCAGCAGGAGTTCGACGTCGCCGGCGGAGCCGGTCCGGTCGGCCGGGAGGAGTCCGGCCCCGAGGTGACCTTCGTCAACCGGTTCACGGTCCACGGGGAGCCCGAGGAGTTCGAGGCGGTGTTCACCCGGACGTCCGCCTTCATGGCGCGGCAGCCCGGATTCGTCCGGCACAGTCTGCTGCGGGAGGTGGACGACCCGGAGCGCTATGTGAACCTCGCCGTGTGGACCGACCGGGACGCCTTCCGGCGGGCGGTGGCGCAGCCCGGGTTCGCCCCGCACGCCGCGGCGCTGCGGGCCCTGAGCCGGAGCGAGAACGGGCTGTTCACGGCCCGCCTCTCGGTGCGGGCCGGGACCCACGAGGCCTGAGCCGCCCGCCGGTCACGGCGGGCGGGCGGACCCACGCCCGGACCCCGTGCACACGAGCGGGCTCACGAGCCGGACCCCGGCCGGGAGCCGGGGTCCGAGTCGGGGTCGGGAAGCGGGTCAGGAGAGGGTCGTGAGGACCTCGCGGAGGGCCTCCACGACCTTGTCCTGCTCCTCCGGGGCCAGCGAGGGGTACATGGGCAGCGAGAAGATCTCGCGGGCGAGCCGCTCGGTGACCGGCAGGGAGCCCTCCCGGTGGCCGAGGTGGGCGAAGCCCGCCATCGTGTGGATCGGCCAGGGGTAGCTGATGTTCAGTTCGATGTCCCGCTCGCGGAGCGCCTCCATGATCGCGTCCCGGCGCGGATGGCGGACCACGTACACGTAGTACACGTGGTCGTTGCCCGGCGCGGTCCGCGGGAGGACGAGCCCGGTGTCGCCGAGCCCTTCGGCGTACCGCCGGGCGATCTCGCGGCGGGCCGCGACATAGCTGTCGAGCCGGCGGAGCTTGCGGCGCAGGATCTCGGCCTGGACCTCGTCGAGGCGGCTGTTGTGGGCGGGCAGGGCGGTGACGTAGTACCGCTCCTCCATGCCGTAGTACCGCAGGCGGCGCAGCCGGCCGTCGACCTCGTCGTCGGAGGTGAGGACCGCGCCGCCGTCCCCGTACGCGCCGAGGACCTTGGTCGGGTAGAACGAGAAGGCGGCGGCGGTGCCCATGGTCCCGGCCGTGCGGCCGTGGTGGCGGGCTCCGTGGGCCTGGGCGCAGTCCTCGAGAACGGCCAGGCCGTGGCGGGCGGCCAGCTCCTCCAGGGGCGCCATGTCGACGCACTGGCCGTAGAGGTGGACCGGGAGCAGGCAGCGGGTGCGGGGGGTGAGGGCGGCCTCGACCTGCGAGACGTCCATGAGGTGGTCCTCGCCCACGTCGACGAAGACCGGGGTGGCTCCGGTGCCGACGATGGCGACGACGGTCGGGGCGGCGGTGTTGGAGACGGTGATCACCTCGTCCCCGGGTCCCACTCCGAGGGCCTCCAGGCCGAGTTTGACGGCGTTGGTGCCGTTGTCCACCCCGACGCAGTGCCGGGCCCCGAGGCGGGCGGCGAACTCCTCCTCGAACGACCGGACGCTGTCGGCGAGGACCAGCCGGCCCGAGCCGAAGACGGTGTCCACCGCGTCGAGGATCTCCTCGCGCTCCGCCGCGTACTCGTCCAGATATCCCCATACACGAATGGTCACAGACATTCTCCATTTCCGCTCGGATGCGCACATATCTCAGCGGATCGTCCTCGCATCCAGCTCGATTGCACCTCGACTCGGCATTTCCGTCCTTGTGACCCCCGATATCGCCTGGATAGCATCGCGGCCATGAAAGGAATCATTCTGGCCGGAGGTACGGGAAGCCGTTTGCATCCGATCACGCTGGCCGTTTCCAAGCAGCTCCTGCCGGTCGGCGACAAACCGATGATCTACTACCCGCTGTCGGTGCTGATGCTGGCGGACATCAGGGACATCCTCATCATCAGCACCCCTCATGACCTGCCGCAGTTCCGGCGCCTGCTCGGCGACGGCAGCCAGCTCGGGCTTCGCATCGACTACGCGGAGCAGCCCAAGCCGAACGGCATCGCGGAGGCCTTCGTCATCGGCGCCGACCATATCGGGGACGATTCCGTGGCGCTGGTGCTCGGCGACAACATATTCCACGGACATTCCTTCTCCGAAGTACTCAGAAAAGAGCGGGAGAACCTCGACGGGTGCCTTCTCTTCGGTTACGAGGTGCACGATCCCGAGCGGTACGGGGTCGGCGAGACCGATGAGGACGGAATGCTGATATCCATCGAGGAGAAGCCGGACCGGCCCCGCTCGAACCGTGCGATCACCGGCCTCTACTTCTACGACAACGACGTGGTCGAGCGGGCCGCCGCGCTGCGGCCCTCGGCACGCGGCGAGCTGGAGATCACCGATCTGAACCGGGTGTACATGGAGCGCGGGCGGGCCCGGCTGAGGGAGCTCGGCCGGGGCTTCGCCTGGCTGGACACCGGGACCCCGGAGTCGCTGCTCCAGGCGGCCCAGTACGTGCGCACCCTGGAGGAGCGTCAGGGGGTGCGGATCGCCTGCGTCGAGGAGGTGGCCCTGCGGCGGGGCTTCATCGGTCCCGAGGAGTGCCACCGGCTGGGGGCCCGGCTCGGGAACTCGGAGTACGGGCGCTATGTGATGGCCATCGCCGGGGAGCACCCCTCCGCGGTGTGAGGGTGCTCCCCGGCGTCTCAGGGGCGGCGCGCGACGAAGAGTCCGCGTGCCGTCCACTCCGGCCGGACGTACTCCGCCGGGCACCCGGCGTCCGCGAAGGCGGACAGGTACTCGTCCAGGGTGAACAGGGTGAGGAGGTCGACCTCGGTGAACTCCCTGATGCCGGCGGCCTCGCCGACCACGAACCGGACCTCCATCCGCGTGGTGCGGCCCTCGCGGGTGGAGTGCGAGACCCGGGCGACGGTCCGGTGCTCGTCGCTCGCCAGGTCGCCGGCGACGTAGCCGTCGAGGAACCGCTCGGGGAACCACCAGGGTTCGACGACGAGCACTCCTCCGGGGCGCAGGTGCCGGGCCATGGCGGCGACCGCCTGCCGCATGTCCGGCACGGACCTCAGATAGCCGATGGCGGTGAAGAGGCACACCACGGCGTCGAAGGTTCGGCCGAGGCCGAAGGCGCGCATGTCGCCCTGGTGGAGGGGGACTCCGGGGAGCCGGGCTGCGGCGCGTTCCAGCATGGCCGCGGAGAGTTCGAGCCCCTCGGTGTGGGCGAAGAGGCCGTCGAAGGCCTCCAGGTGGGCGCCGGTGCCGCAGGCGACGTCCAGCAGGGAGTCGGCGGCGGGCAGCCGGTCCCGGATGAGACGGGTGACGTCGGCGGCCTCGGCCGACCAGTCCTTGCCGCGGGACCGGTAGACAAGTTCGTAGACGTCCGCCAGGTCGTGGCCGTACATCGGCCTCCTTCGGAGGGGTCGGGTCGTGGGTACGGAAGCGGCGCCGGACGCCGGTGGTGTCACTCCTCGACGAGGGCGACCGCGCGGGCCCAGCCGGCCCCGGCGCCGGCGATCTTCACCGGAAGGCAGGAGACCTGGAAGCCGTACGGTCCGGGGAGCGCCTCCAGGTTGTCCAGCCGCTCGATCTGGCAGTACTCGCGGTCCCGGCCGATCATGTGCGCGGGCCAGAGCACATCGGGGTCACCGGTGGCCCGGTAGCGGGCGATGATGTCGCCGAAGGGGGCGTCCAGGCTGAACGCGTCCGTTCCGATGACCCGGACGCCGAGGTCGAGGAGGAGGTGGACGGCGGGGCCGTCGAGGCCGGCGAAGTCGGTGAAGTACCGGGCGGTCCCCCGGTGGCGCTGGGCGCCGGTGTGCAGCAGGACGATGTCCTTCGGGTCCGGGACGCGGCCGATGCGGGCGAACTCCTTCTCCAGGCGGTCCGCGCCGATGACGCCGGGCGGCACGTCGGTGAGGTCCAGCACCGTTCCCGGGCGCAGGAACCAGTCCAACGGCAGCTGGTCGATGTTCCGGGGCACGCCGTCGCCGTAGCCCGCCCGGGATCCGTAGTGGGAGGGCGCGTCCACATGGGTGCCGGTGTGGGTGGTGAGCGTGAGGCGGTCGAGGGACAGGAACTCGCCGTCGGGGAGTTCGTCGGGGTCGAAGGAGACGCCGAAGTGGGTGCGCATCTCCTCGCTCATGTGCAGGGCGCCCTCGCGGGGGGTGAGGACGTGGTGCTCGACGGGATCGGGTTCCCAGAGCGCCGCGTCCACCGCCGAGGACAGGTCGATGAGCCTCACGGCGCACCTCCAGGGGATCGGGGCCGGGTTCAGGGTCGGCATCCTCGCGGGCGGGGCCGGAGCGACGGTCGAGCCGGGCTGGAGTCCGGGGCCCGCCGGGCACGAGTCCGGTTCCAAGGGGCCGGGCGAGCATCGGAGGAAGCGGCCCGCGACCGGCGGGCGAGGAGGGAGACCCGTGAGCGAGACCGTCAGCACGGCGTACGCGTCGCTGTGCGCCGACATCCAGCGGTTCCATGCCCGGCAGATGCGGCTGCTGGACTCGGGCGACGCCGAGGGCTGGGCCGCCACCTTCACCGAGGACGGGCTGTTCGCACCGCCCTCGCTGCCCGAGCCCGTCCGCGGGCGGGCCGCCCTGGCGGCGGGCGTCCGCGCGGCGCACAAGGAGCTCGCCGCCGCCGGTGAGGTGCGCCGGCACGTGCTGACCACGGCCGAGGTGGACGAGCCCGACGCGGACGGCGCGGTGCGGGTGCGCTCGTACGTGCAGGTGGTGGCGACGCTGCGGGACCAGGCGCCGCGCCTGCTCCTGATGTGCGTGTGCGAGGACGTGCTGGTCGTGGAGGACGGCGCGTGGCGGGTGCGCGAACGGTACGTGACCCGCGACGACCGGCCCTGAGCGGGCGCCCGGGAGGCGGACGAGCCCGGTGGGACGTCGTGGTGACGTCCCACCGGGCTCGCGCGTACCGCGGGGCTCCCGTCAGCGGAGGGTGTCGGCCGAGACGACCGCGGGCTTGGGGAAGGGCAGGACGAACCGGCCTCCGGCCCGCAGGAAGTCCGCCTCCTTGCGGAGGATCTCGTCCGCGTAGTTCCACGCCAGCATCAGATAGACGTCGGGCGGGTCGCTCCGGGCGTCGCCGGGGCTGCGCACCGGGATGTGGGTGCCGGGCAGGACCTTGCCCTGTTTCAGCGTGGTGGTGTCGGTGCAGTAGGCCACCTCGTCGGCCCCGAGGCCGCAGACGTTGAGGATCGTGGTGCCCTTCGCCGAGGCCCCGTAGCCGGCGATCCGCTCCCCCTCCGCGATCAGGGAGCGGACCAGGGCGGGAAGCTCCTCGCGGACGTTCCGGACGCCCCGGGCGAACTCCCGGTAGGCGGCGTCGGAGCCGAGCCCGGCCCGTTCCTCGGCCGCCCTCAGCGCGCCGACCGCGTCGGTGACGGGGCGACGGGCCTCGGTCCTTCCCACGAGGACCAGGAGGGAGCCGCCGTGGACCGGGAGCCGCTCGACGTCGAAGAGGCTCAGTCCGTGCCGGGTGAAGAGGGTGTCGAGGGTGCGGACGAGGAAGTACGACAGGTGCTCGTGGTAGATGGTGTCGAAGGCGTACTTCTCCAGCAGGTCGACCGCGTACGGGACTTCGACGGCGAACACCCCGTCGGGCGCGAGCAGGGCGCGCACCCCGGCGAGGACTCCGGCGAGGTCGTCGATGTGGGCGAAGACGTGGCGGCCGAGGACGAGGCGCGCGGGGCCGTGGGAGCGGCGTACTGCGGAGGCGGTGGCCTCGGTGAAGAACTCGGGCAGGGTGGGGATGCCGCGGGCGTCGGCGACGGCCGCGAGGTTGCGGGCGGGGTCCACGCCGAGCACGCGGCACCCCTGGCGGGCGAAGGCCTCCAGTTGCTGGCCGGTGTTGCTGCCCAGTTCCACGACCAGGTCGCCGGCGGCGAACCCGGCGCGCTCCCGGCAGGTGGTGGCGACGAACTCCATGTGCCGGGTGATGGTCTCCGAGTCGGAGGTGACGTAGCTGTACGTGCGGTACATCACCTCGGGGTCGACGACGTGGGTGACGCTCATCAGCCGGCAGGAGCGGCAGGAGATCACGCCGAGCGGGTAGGCCGGCTCGTCCTCGTAGGAGGCGGCCGGTTCCAGGAACGCGTTGGCCAGCGGCACCTCGCCGAGGTCGACCACGTCCTGCCAGTCCGAACCACCGCACACCCGGCAGCTGGTGACGGGCCGTACGTTCTGGGCGTTCATGCCCGGTCCTTCCTCTCCGTGGCCGGCGCCGGTGCGTCCGGCATCAGCAGGCTCTGCAGACAGGCCACCAGGCTGCGCGCCTGGATGTTCAGGTAGTGGCTGTGCCGCAGCAGCTCGACGAGCTGGTGGACGGTCATCCACCGGTAGTCGGGGTCGTCGGGCGGGACGTCGACGTCGGTGTCGACGATCAGATAGCGGTTGCGCGCGTGGTGGAAACGGCCGCCCTCCTCGGAGAGGACCGACTGGAAGCGGATCCGCGACGGGTCCGCGCCCTCCACCGCGTCGAGGTAGCGGGGGCGGGCGCTCCTCGGCAGGTGCTCGTAGGAGGCGGGGGTGCACTGGACGGTCGGCGCCAGCTCGACCACGTCCATGTAGCCCGCTTCGACCCGGGCGTTCATCAGGACGTGCAGGACTCCGTCGAAGGAGCGGGTGAGGAAGGCGACGACACCGGTGCCGTGCGGTTCGATCATCGGCTGGGACCAGTGGGCGACCTCCCGGCCGCCGGCCTCCACGCGGACTCCGATGACGTCGAAGAAGGCTCCGGAGGCGTGCGAGACACGTTCGGGGGTGCGGTGCCAGCCGGGCAGCCCGGCCAGCGGGACGCGGCGGGCGTGGACCTCGGTGCGGGTTCGGGCCTCGGTGATCCAGCTGAGGACGGCGCCCGAGGGGTGCCGGACACCGGCCGAGGGGTCGCAGGAACGGAAGAGGGCCGCCCGGAAGGGGTCGGTGGGCGGGCCGAGTTCCCGGGCCAGCTCGGCGTGGGCGAAGGGCAGACAGGACAGGACCGTGCGGGCGTCCATGTTGACCACGTCGTCCTCGGCGAGGAGCCGGTGGAGTTGCCCGAGGGTCAGCCAGTGGAAGCCCTCGTGGACCTCCACCTCGCCGTGCGCCTCGACCACCATGTTCCGGTTCCGTTTGTGGTGGAAGGCGGAACCCTGTTCGGACTGCCGTACGTCGACGAGCGGGCCGTGGGCTCCGGGACTGCGGAACCGGTCGAGGTAGGGGACGGGCCGGCCGCCGTGGACGCCGGTGTAGTTGCTGCGGGTGGCCTGGACGGTCGGGGAGATCTGTACGCCGTTGGCGTTGCCGGGCTCGACCTTGGCCTGCATCAGGCAGTGCAGGACGCCGTCGAACTCCTTGACCAGGATGCCCAGCACGCCGACCTCGGGCTGGTTGATGATCGGCTGGCTCCACGCCGGGACCGGTCCGGCCGGCATCCGCACGTCGAGGCCCTCCACCGTGAAGAAGCCTCCGGTGTGGTGGCGCAGGTTGCCGGTGCCGGGCTCGGTCTCCCAGCCGGTGAGCTCGTCGAGCGGCACCCGCTCCACCCGGGTGAAGGTGCGTGCGGACGCCGCGGCGTACCAGTCGTGGAACGCCTCGTACGAGCTGCGCCCGCCCTCGCGGGCGGCCGCGGAGGCGGCGACGCGCAAGGGGGTGGCGGCGTCGCGCGGGCGGCTCGCGGTGCGCGTGATGGCTGCGGTCATGGCTGCTCCACTGGGTGGTCCGCGCGGGACGCGTCCCACATGTCCTTGATCGATTCGGGCAGGTCCAGGGCCGGGCGCCAGCCCAGCGACCGGGCCGCGCGGCCGATGTCGACACGGGTCCAGTCGCCGCCCCGGGACTCGACCGGTGCGGTACGGAGCCGGACGGCGCCCGGCGGGGGTCCGGCCGCGGCGACGAGCAGGTCGAGCAGGCGGGCCACCGGTACGGCTTCGCCGCGGCCCACGTTGATCACCTGTCCGACGACGGGGGCGGTCGCGGCGGCGAGGACGGCGGCGGCCAGGTCCCGCACGTCCAGGAAGTCCCGGCGGGCGTCGGCGACGGTCAGTTCGGCGGGCCGTTCTGGGGTGGCGGCGAGCAGCCGCCGGAGCGCGGCGCCGAGGAAGCCGACCTCGGCGCCCGGGCCGCAGAGGTTGACCACGCGCAGGACCACCCCGTCCACCAGCCCCGCGCGGGTGGCGTCGAGGACGGCCTCGGCCCCGGCGAGCTTGCTGCGCCCGTACGCGGTGACCGGGCGGGGCGCCCGGGTCTCCTCGGCGGCGGTGCCGACGGGCAGCGGGCCGTACTCGTGGACGGAGCCGATCTGCACCAGGCGGATCCGGTCCGGCAGCCGGGCCAGCGCGGCGAGCAGGTTCTCCACGAGGCGGGCGTGGACGCGGTCGTTCTCCGCCTCGCCGGTGACCCAGCCGCCGGTCGCGTTGACGACGGTGTCCACACGGGCGGCGGCCAGCAGGCCGGCGAGCTCGGCGGGGTCGGTGGCCGCCGCGTCCAGGGCGAGGAACCGGCCGGTCGTGTCCGGGGGGCGGCGGCGGGCCACCCGGAGGACGGGCGAGCCCGCCGCCGCGAACGCGGCGGTCACCGCGCGGCCCACGCAGCCCGTCGCGCCGAACACGGCGACGGCGGGCCGTCGACCGGCGGTCACCGGACCGGGCCGCCACACAGCGCCCGTTCGACCTCCAGGCAGGTGCGGTAGTCCGGGAGGGTGCCGGACTTCTCCGCCGTCTCCAGGGTGGGTGCGGCCAGGTCCCGTTCCGACATGACCGGCTCGACGTCCGTCGGCAGGGAGAGTCCGAGCACCGGGTCGAAGACGGAGAGGGCCAGCTCGTTCTGCGGCGCGTACTCCCCGGACAGCATGTACGACATCACCGTCCGGTCCTCCAGCGCCACGAAGGCGTGGGCGACGCCGACGGGGAAGTACACGGCCCGGAAGTCCTCCTGGTCGAGCAGGACCGTCTCCGACCTGCCGTAGGTGGGCGAGCCGACCCGGACGTCGATCACGATGTCCAGCGCGCTGCCGCGCGCGCAGTAGACGTACTTGGCGATGCCCGGGGGCGTCAGGGTGTAGTGGGCGCCCCGGATCGTTCCGCGCCGGGAGACGCTGTGGTTGGTCTGGGCCACCGGGAACAGCGGGTGTCCCAGGGCCTCTCGGGCGGCCGTCTCCTGGAACGGGGAGACGAAGAGCCCCCGTTCGTCGGTGAAGATCTTCGGCCGGAACTCGAACGCGCCTTCCACGGCGAGCTGTCGCGACTGCATGACACCGTCCTCGGTTGCTTGTGGTGGTGCCGGCCTGGCCGGCGGTGGTCTCGGTCAGAGGACACGGACCTCGGGGACGTACACGATCCAGCGCCCGCCGGACTCACGGAACAGCCGTTCCTTCGCCATGATCTCCTCGGCGTGGTTCCAGGCGAACAGGACCGCGTAGTCCGGGTAGGGGTGGCCGAGCGCCTCGGTGGGGCGGACCGGGATGTGCGAACCCGGCATGAGCTTCCCGTGCTTGGCCGGAGTCACGTCGCACACCCACTCGACCGACTCGGGGCCGATGCCGCAGAAGTTGGTGACGGTGGCGCTCTTGGCCGTGGCGCCGTAGCCGACGACCCGCTTGCCTTCCGCACGCAGCTCCCGCAGGAGCGTGGTCAGTTCGGTACGGACGCGCTCGATCCCCGCGGCGAAGGCGTCGAAGACCTCGGGGGTGCCGATCCCCTTGGCGTCCTCCTCGGCGATCAGCGCGGCGACGGCGGGGCTCGGCACGGCACGGCCCGCGCGCTTGAGGGTGTAGCGGACCTCGCCGCCGTGCACCGGCAGCCGTTCGACGTCGACGACCTCGAAGCCGAAGCGCGCGGCGGCGGCGCTCACCGAGCGCACGGTGAAGAAGTAGAAGTGCTCGTCGTAGATCTGGTCGAAGGAGGTGCGCTCCAGGATGTCGCCGAGGTAGGGGTCCTCGAAGACGAAGGCACCGTCCGGGGCCAGCAGGGTGTCGAGGCCCCGGAAGACCGAGTCGAGATACGGGATGTGGCAGATGGTGTTGGCGGAGTAGACCAGGTCGGCCGGTCCGTCGGCGGCCGCGATGCCGGCCGCCGTGGACTCCTCGAAGAACTCGTTGAGGACCCGGACCCCCTGCTGGCGGGCGAGTTCGGCGACGCCGCCGGAGGGCTCGACGCCCAGGTGCCGGATGCCCTCCTTGGCGAGGGCCCGCAGCATCACCCCGTCGTTGCAGCCGATCTCCACCACGAACGGGTCGGGGCCGCGCAGGTGTTCACGGGAGAGCCGGCCCGCGGTCTGCTCGAAGTGCCGTCGCATGTGGACGGAGCCCGAGGAGTGGTACGGGTACGCCTCGTGGAACATCCGGTCCCGGGGGACCTCCTCAAGGAGCTGGGTCATGCCGCAGGACCCGCAGCTGCCCACGGCGAGGGGGTAGAAGAACTCGTCGTCGACGCGGCCGGGGTCCACGAACGCGTCGGAGAGGGGCTGGAGCCCGAAGTCGAAGAACGGACGGACGGATCCTCCACAGACACGGCACATGGGGCCTTCCTCGGTTCATAGGGTCCGGGGCGGACTTACCGCCGGACGTTTCCTTGGCGGGCGACGGGAAAGCGGAACACGCCGCCGGTGATCGGGGACCGGAGGCCGCGCAGCACCTCGTCGGTCCTGGTCAGGCCGGGCAGCTCCTCGGCCAGCACCCGGAGCGCGGCCTCGGCCGCGGCCCGGACCGCGGGACCGACGAGGCCGTCGGCACGGCCCTCCTCGGAGAAGGGGTGCCGGTCGCGGGCGGGGCGGTGGAGGCTGAACCGGTCCGGGTCGCGGTACCGGCGGGGGTCGCGGTGGGCCGCCTCGGTGAGGAGGACGACCTCCTCGTCCGCCGCCACCGGGGTCCCGGCGAGTTCCAGGTCCTCGCGCGCGTACAGCCGGTGCAGGCGGACGGGCGGCGCGTGGAGCAGCGTCTCGGCGACGGCGGCGGGCGCGAGACCGGGGTCCTCGCACAGGTCCCGCCACTGCTCCGGACGGTCGAGGAGGAGTTCGACGGCGTTGCCCGCGAGGGTGGCGGCGGCGGGGAGGCCGACCAGGGCCAGCAGGGCGCAGACCGTCAGGACGTCCTCGGGCGGCCGGGGGCCGTCGGGGGACGGGGTCGCCGCGAGGCGGCGGGGGAGGCCGGACCGGGCGGCGGTGCCTGGGTCCGCCGTGCGGCGCGCGTCGTGGGTGGTGGGGTCTCCGGAGCCGTCCGGCGACGCCGACGGCCGGAGCAGCGCCAGGAGTTCCGGCAGCGCGGCGTCGTACCGGCGGGCCGTGTCCAGCCTCGGCGGGCAGAGCGTGGCGTCGAGGACGCCGGTGAGCCGCCCGCAGAGATCCGCGAAGCGGTCGGCCTCGTGCTCCGGTACGCCGAGCAGGACGCGCCCGGCGTCCACCGTGGCGGGCCGGAGCAGGTCGTCCATCAGGTCGAACCGCTCCCCCACCGCCGACGCACGGCGCCGGTAGGCCCGTACGGCCGCCGCGGACCTGCCCCGCCGCGCGGCCCCCTCGATCACGGGCGCGGCCCATCGCCGCAGCCGTTCGTACTCCTCCCGGTCGAGCTCCGCCGGAAGCCCGGCGAGCGGCAGGGCCTCCCGCAGGGACGGCACGTCCCACGGGGCCGGTTCCCCGGCCGGCTCCCCCGGCGCGGGGCCGGCGCCGGGGGGCCGGGGCGTGAGGCGCCGGTCTGCCAGCGCGGCCGTGACCACCTCGTGGTCGGCCGTCGCCCACGCGCCGGCGCTGCTCCAGGAGAGGGGTCCCCGCTCGCGGACGCGGCGGCCCAGTTCGGCCCGGTCGTCTCCGGCCGCACGCAGCATCAGGGCGTACGGGTCGTCTTTCGTGCCCAGGATCCACTGGACTCCGCGCAGGGTCAGCAGGACGCGTCCCAGCGCACTGTCGGTCATGCTCGCCACCATGGGGAGGGACGCTAGGCAGGCCTCCTCGACCCTCTCTCGACTTCCCTTGGCTCCGGCCCGGCCGGTCCGTCGAGCCGGTCACGAGGGGAGCGTGGCAGCGGCCCCCTAGGGTCACGCGGTCATGGACATCATCGGCAAGGGTTTCATCGCCCGGCACCTGTGGCCGCTGCGCGCGGCGCACCCCGGAGTGACGGTGCTGGCGGCGGGCGTGCCGCGCCAGCACCTGCCGGATTCCGAGCACGAGCGGGAGGCCGCGCTCGTCCGCGAGACGGTCGCGCGCTGCCGGAGCCGGGGCGAGCTGCTGGTCTTCTTCTCCACCGTCAGCATGTACGGCGGTCCCGGCTGCCGGGGCCGCGAGGACGACCCGATCGTCCCCACCACGCGCTACGGCCGCCACAAGTTCGACCTGGAGGCGACGGTCCGCGAGTCCGGGGCGGCGTACCTCGTGCTGCGCCTCTCCTACGTCCTGGGGCCGCACGGGCCCGGCTTCCGGCTGGTGCCCGCCCTGGTGTCGCAGGTGCGGGCGGGGCGGGTCCGGGTGCACCCCGGTGCCCGGCGCGATCTGCTGCACGTCGCGGACTTCGTCGGGCTGGTCGACCGGCTGCTGGCCTCCGGGGTGCGCGACGAGACGGTGAACGTGGCCTCGGGCGACTGTGTGGACGTCGTCGAGGTCGTCGCCCACCTGAAGCGCCGGCTGGGCCTCGACGCCGTGGAGGAGGTGATGGGCGGGGGCGAGAGCGCCTTCTCGCACTGCCCGTCGGTGGAGAAGCTGCGGGCCCTGGTGCCCGAGCCGGCCGGTTCGGTCTTCGGGCCGGGGTACCACCGGCTCGCCCTGGACCGCTACCTCCGCGAGACGGGCGCGTGGCCGGCGGAGGACGGGGCGAGAGCGGCGTTCCAACGGTCGTCGAACGGCGCCGGACATCATCGGGCCCTCCCGCCGCACCGGGCGGCCGGGGACGAGTGAAGGATGCGGGGAACGCGATGGCGACGTACGACAAGGGCCGGGCGGTCACGGCGGACCTGCGCGAGGCGAGGACCTCCTCGGGCGGCGCGCTGCTCACGCTCCTGGAGCCGCACCTCCCCCTGATACGGGACGGGGCGCGGCAGGGGGACCGGGACGGCGCCTTCCCGGCCGAGGTCTTCGGGCGGCTCCGGGAGGGCGGGGTGCTCGGGGCCACCGTGCCGGCGGAACTCGGCGGGCTGGGCGTCTCCTCGCTGCACGACGTCTGCCTGGCCCTGACGACCGTGGCCGAGGCGGACGCGTCGACCGCGCTCGCCCTGCACATGCAGCTCAGCCGGGGGCTGACGCTCACTCACGAGTGGCGGCACGGGGACGCGCGGGCCCGGGCGCTGGCCGAGCGGCTGCTCCGGGGCATGGGGTCGGGCGAGGCGGTGGTGTGCACGACGGTGAAGGACGCGGGCGGGGGCCGGGTGGTCACCCGGCTGCGTCCGGCGCCGGACGGCGGCTGGCTGCTGTCGGGCCGCAAGACGCTGGCGAGCATGGCGCCGATCGCCACCGACTTCGTGGTCTCGGCGCGGGTGGAGGTGGCGGGGGTGACCCGGTCGGCGGCCGCCGTGCTTCCCCGGGACACCCCGGGGCTGACCGTCCTGGACGACTGGGACGGGCTCGGCATGCGGGCCTCCGGCAGCGTCGACATCCTCCTGGAGGACTGCCCGGTGCGCCTGGAGGACGTGTTCCTGCGGGGGCCGCTCGGGGAGCGCGACGACGCGGCCCTGGCCGGACAGACCGTCAGTTCGATCACCATGCTGGGGATCTACGTGGGCGTCGCGCAGGCGGCCCGGGACCTCGTGGTGGCGGAGCTGACCCGGCGCGCGGGCGCGCCCGCGGCGGGGGTACGCGCGCTCCTCGCGGAGATCGAGGCCCGGTTGCACGCGCTGCGGACGACGGTGGCGGGCACGCTCTCGGCGGCGGACCACCTGGCGTACGAGTTCGACGGCGATCCGCTGGAGCGCGGCCGGCGCATGATGTTCGACTTCCAGCGGGCGAAGATGATGGTCAACCGGCTGGCGCCGGAGACCGTCGCGGACTGCGTGACGGTGATCGGCGGCGCGTCCTACGCCGGGTCGCATCCGCTGGCGCGGCTCTACCGGGACGTCCGGGCGGGCGCGTTCATGCACCCGTTCACCTATCCCGACGCGGTGGAGTGGCTCTCCGAGGCGGCGCTGGGCGGTCCGAAGGACTGAGCCGCCGGGGGCGTACGGAAGGGGAGGGACGGGGTGTCCCGTCCCTCCCCTTCCGGCCGGGCCGGGCCGGGCTGGAGGCTCATCGGCCGGGCCCGGCGGGGGCTCGTCGGCCGGGCCGGGCGGGGGCTCATCGGCCGGGCCGGGCGGGGGCTCGTCGGCCGGCCCCCGCCCCGCCGGTCTCCCGGGCCTCCCCCGGCTCAGGCGTCCGGAGCGGCCTCCCGGGCGTGGGCGGCCGCGTGTTCCATGGTGGTGGTGCTGTTGCGACCGAGGGCGCCGCGGACGAAAGCCCTGGCGTCGGCGACGGTCGCGTCCGGTCCCAGGACCTCCGTGATGGCCTTCTCGTCGAGGACCACGGTGTGGACGGAGGTGATCCGGGCCCCGGCCGTGTCCCGCTCGAACAGCCACCGCCCGGTGTGCGCCGCCATCAGGGCGGGGGTGTGCAGCTGCTTGTAGACGATGCGCTCGTCAGGGAAGCAGATCCGGACGGAGCGCGTGGTGTGGGTGGAGCCGTCCGGCGTCACGGTCTCCATCTCCAGGCTCTGGATCCCGGGCACCTCCTCCTCCAGCACGGCGCGAGCCACGTGCGGCAGGCGCGCGGGCCAGAGGTCCGCGCGGTCGACGAACGCGTAGGCGGCCGCGGTGTCGCCGTCGACCTCGACGGTGTCCTCGAAGGTCAGGGTCAGGGCCTCGGCGTCCCCGGTCCGTTCGGCCCCGGTGCGCAGCGCGTCCAGTTCGGCGCCGCTGTTGCGGTCGATCGCCCGCTCGATCCACGCGATGTTGTCGGGGTCGTCGCCGACGGCCCGGAAGTCGTGCAGCAGCCGGACCCGGGTGTGGGCGTCGTCGAGCGCCTCGACGATCCATTCCCCGCCCATGGCCGCCACCGGCGGCTGGGAGACCTCCTGGCGGAAGGTGACGCGGAGGCGGTCGTGGTCCAGTTCCCTGCGCGAGGTCCAGGCCTTGACCGCGCCGTTGGCGGTGGCCCAGATCCGGATGCGTTCCTCCGTCGTGCTCCGGCCGGCGTGTTCGGTGTGCTCGACGCGCTCCACGTGCACGGTGGGCGGGAAGGTCTCCGGCCATCGGCCGACGTCGACGATCAGGCCGAAGACGCGGCGTGCCGGGGCGGCCACCGTGATCGTGTGCTCGGTGCGGTGGGTGGTCCGGGGGTGTGACATGGTCCTCCTCCAGCTCGGCTCCGGGTCTGCGGCGCAAGCTTCCGCGCCGTCCCTGGTCAGGAACTCGACGACGGCTCGGCGCCGGGCGGGCGCACGGAGAGCGCGTGGTGGAACAGGTCGAGCGGGTCCCAGCGTTCCTTGACCCGGCTCAGCCGTGCGTAGCCGTCGCGGTGGTAGAGGGTGCTCCAGGGCACTCCCGAGGTGTTGCGCAGGGGGTCGGCGAGGTCGGTGTCCGGGTAGTTGACGTAGGCGCCGCTGTTGGCCTCGTTCGGCACCGGGACGCCGCCGGTGTCGGCGTGGAGGTCCGCGTAGAGGTTCCGTACCCAGGCGAGTTGGCGTTCGGTCTGTTCCTCCTCGCCCCACAGGGCCTCGTGCACGGCGCTGAAGAGGGCGTCCCGGTGGGGCATGGCGGTGGCGTCCGGGGGCACGGCGGCGATCCGTCCGCCGAGGAAGGTGAGGTAGACGGCGGCGGTGGCGAACTCCGGGCCGCCGCGGTTCAGATGGTCGTGGAGGACGCCGGTCTGCCGGTCGTCCCAGGGCTCGCGGAGCAGGGTGGAGGTGGACTTGAACCGGGCCCCGCCGGGCCACTGGACGCCGCCGAGGACGGACTTCAGCCACGGCGTCGTCGCCGAGGACGCGGTGTGCGGGACCCCGGCCGCCGCGGTGAGCCCGGCGGCGAAGGCGTCGAGGAGCCGCTGCGCGTGGGGGTGGGCCGCGTCGAGCGCGGCGTCCACCGTGATCGTCCCGTTCGCCCGGTGGCCGAGGGTGAGCCCGCTGGACATCTCCCCGTACGGCGAGCCGGAGCCGGCGTGCCGCCGGTGCCAGTCGCCGTGGGCGCGCAGGAGCCGGGTGAAGGCCGGGCGGTCCAGGTCCCGCCACTGCCAGGAGAGGGAGGTGGAGCGGACCGCGCCGGGCGGCCGGGGCAGCAGTTCGCCGGGGCCGCCGGTGGCACCGGGCGTCCGGAACAAGTAGCGGGTGACGACACCGAAGTTGCCGCCGCCTCCGCCGGTGTGGGCCCACCACAGCTCGCGTTCGGCGCCGGTGGACTCCCGGGTGGCCGTCACGAGGCGCGCCCTTCCCGACGGATCGGTGACGACGACCTCGACGCCGTGGAGGTGGTCGACGACGAGCCCGTACCGGCGTGAGAGCGCGCCGTACCCGCCGCCCGCGACGTGGCCGCCCACGCCGACGGCCGGACAGCCGCCGCCGGGCAGGGTGACGCCCCATCCGAGGTAGAGGGTGCGGTAGACCCGCCCGAGGGTGGCGCCCGCCTCGACGACGAAGACCCGTCGCTTCGGGTCGTAGGTGACGGCCGTCATCTCGGAGACGTCGACGAGGACCCGTACGGCCGGGTCGTCGACGAAGTTCTCGAAGCAGTGGCCGCCGCTGCGGACCGCGACCCGCGCGCGGTCCCGGGCCGCCTCCTCCACCGCCCGGACCACCTGCTCCGCCGAGCCGACCAGGTGCACGCGGTCCGGGGAGCCGGTGAAGCGGCCGTTGTACCCGCGGGTGGTGAGTTCGGTGTACCGGGGGTCGTCCGGTTCCAGCACCACCGGTCCCAGCGTCTCCGGACGTCTCGCGTCGGGGGCGGAGGCGGCCGGGCCGCCGAGGAGTACGGCGCCCCCGGTGAGCGCCGGGAGTTCGAGCAGCCGTCTGCGCGTCAGTCGTGCCAAGGGGAGCACCGTCCTTTCCTGCCGGCCGCGGCCGGTCGCCTCGCCGGCGGCCAGCCTGCGCGCGCTCGCTGGCGGGACGGTGGAATCGCGCTGGTACGACGGCGGCGGACAGGGCCGGAAGGGGCGGTTCGAAAGGCGGATCGAGACTGTCAGGGAGGCTGACAAAGACGTCATTAACGCTTCTAAGCTCGAATAAGTCAAGAGCCCAGAGCCTCTGGCTTCCCTCCCCCTGCCCAGGAACCGAGCCGGCAGGTCCGGACACGGGCCGGAACCCCCGTGAACACCCCCTGACCCCCGTACGGGAGAACCCATGATCCACACCCGCGGGCTCACCCGCAGCTTCCGCGTCAAAGGAGAGACCGTCGAAGCCGTGCGCGGCCTCGACCTCGACATCGAAGCCGGCTCCGTGGTCGCCTTCCTCGGCCCCAACGGCGCCGGGAAGACCACCAGTCTGCGGATGCTGACCACACTGCTCCGGCCGACCTCCGGGACCGCCGTCGTCGCCGGACACGACGTCACGGCCGACCCTTCGGGTGTCCGCCGCCGCATCGGCTACCTCGGCCAGGGCAACAGCGCCGGCAGCACCTTCCGGGTCGTCGACGAACTGGTCACCCAGGGCCGCGCCTACGGTCTGCCCCGCGCGGACGCCCGCGCCCGGGCGGACCGGCTGCTGGCCGCCCTCGAACTGGAGGGCCTCGCCGCGCGGACGGTCGGCACCCTGTCGGGCGGCCAGCGCCGCCGCCTGGACATCGCCATGGCCCTGGTCCACGAACCGGAACTCCTCTTCCTCGACGAGCCCACCACCGGGCTCGACCCGCACAGTCGCGCCAACATCTGGGAGCACGTGCTGCGGCTGCACAAGGAGCTCGGCACCACGGTCGTCTTCACCACCCACTACCTGGAGGAGGCGGACCTCTGGGCCCGCCGGGTGATGGTGGTCGACCACGGCCGGGTGATCGCCGACGACTCCCCCGAGAAGCTCAAGGCCGACCTGGCCGGCGACCGCATCACCCTGGGCGCCGCCGACCGCGCCGACGCCGACCGCGCCGCCGAACTCGCCCGCGGCCTGACCACCGTCCACGAGGTGGAGGTCGACGGCGCGGAGGTGCGCGTCCGCACCCCCCACGGGGACGCCGTACTCCCGGTCCTGCTGAGGAGCCTGGAGGACGTCGGCGTGCGGGTGCTCACCGCCCGGCTGGCCCGCCCCACCCTCGACGACGTCTTCCTCGGCCTGACCGGCCGCACCCTGCGGGAGAGCGCCGACTCCACCGCCCCCACCGCCACGCACGACGGAGCCTGACCATGAAGGTGCTCAACGACACCCGCACCGCGTTCGCCCGCGAGCTGGGGCCCGAACTGCGCCAGCCGGCCGGCCTGCTCTTCACGATGCTGCTGCCCTTCCTCTTCCTCGCCCTCTTCGCACCCCTGCTCCCGGACAACCCCGCCGCGGGCGGCGGGACCGGCTCGCCCTGGCAGTGGTTCGTGCCGGGTATGCTCGTCCTGCTGGCCCTCTCCGCCACGGCGGGGGCGGGCGCCTCCCTCCTCAACGAGATGTCCTCGGGAGCCTTCGAGCGCATGCTCGTGACCCCGCTGAACCGGGCCGCGATGCTCGTCGGACGGGCGCTCAAGGAGGTCGTGATCCTGCTGGCGCAGGCCCTGTTGATCCTCGCCCTGCTGCTGCCGACCGACTTCCGGCTCCACCCGCTCGGCGCCCTGGCGGGCCTGGCGCTGCTGACCGTCTTCGGCATCGGGGTCGGCGCGCTCTCGTTCACCCTCGCGCTCCACTCCCGCAAGCAGCAGACCCTGTTCTACGGCGTGCAGCAGATGATCTTCTTCCCGCTGCTGCTGCTCTCCGGGGTCCTGCTGCCCATCACGGAGGCTTCGGCCCCCACCTGGCTGTACGTGCTGAGCCGGATCAACCCCGCGACGTACGTGGTCGAGGCCGAACGTGCCCTGTTCGACGGCCGGTTCGCCGAGACGGGCGTGCTGTACGGGATCCTCGCGGCGACGGCCGTCGCGGTCCTCGGGGTCGTCGCGGGCATCCGGGGCATGCGCAACGCCTCGGTGTGACACGCCGTCCGACGATCCGTCCGCAGCCGATTCCGTACGCGAAGGAGCACCTTCCCCGTGACCGCCGAAGCCATCCCGGGCCCCACCCGCACCGTGGACTTCTGGTTCGACCCCGCCTGTCCCTACACCTGGCTGACCGCCCGCTGGCTGCGGGAGGCCGCGTCGGTCCGGCCGCTGGAGCCGCGCTGGCACGTGATGAGCCTGTCCCTCCTCGCCGAGGGCCGGGACGACGACCCCGAGGGCGATCCGGAGGGGTATCTGATGGTGCCGGTGCGGATCGCCACCGCCGTCCGGCACCACCACGGCCAGGAGGCACTGGCCCGCTTCCACGCCTCGCTGTGGGCGGATCTCGGCGGCCCCGGGGACCCTGCCGGCGGCGCGCGGTGGATCAACGATCCGGCCCTGGCCCTGGCCCACGCCGGCCTTCCCGTGGAACTCGCGAAGGCCGGGAACTCCACCGACTACGACGGGGAGTTGAGGGCCTCGCACGCGCGGGCCGCGGAGCTGCTCGGCCCCCGGCCCGGGACGCCGGTGGTCGCCGTCGGCGATCCGGCGGCTCCGGACGGCCCGCCGCTGGCCTTCTTCGGTCCTGTGGTCTCCCTGGTGCCGAAGGGCGAGGCGGCGGGACGGCTGTGGGACGGGACGCTGCTCGTGGCCGGCACCCCCGGGTTCCACGCGCTCAAGGGAAGGCCCGCCGACCCGGACCCGGACGTGACCGGAGCGGATGCCGATCCGGTGTGACCGGGCCCGCGAGGGCGGGCGGGGTGTGTCAGTAGTTGCCGAGGCCGCCGCAGACGTTGAGCGCCTGGGCGGTGATCGGGGCGGCCGTGTCGGTGATCAGATAGCCGACCAGGCCCGCCACCTCCTCGGGGGTGGTGTACCGGCCCAGCGGGATCTTCGCCTGGAACCGTTCGAGGACGGCCTCGGTGGAGATGTCCCAGGCGGCCGCGTATCCCGCGCGGACCCGCTCCGCCATCGGCGTCTCGACGTACCCGGGGCAGACGGCGTTGACCGTGACGCCGGTCTTGGCCAGCTCCAGGCCGAGCGCCTTGGTGAAGCCGACGACGGCGTGCTTCGACGCCGAGTACGGCGCACCGAGCACCACGCCCTGCTTCCCGCCGGTGGAGGCGATGTTGACGACGCGTCCGCTGCCTCGGCCGAGCATGCCGCCGGCGTTCAGGACCGCCCGGGTCACCCGGAACACACTGTGGAGATTGGTGTCGACGACGTCCAGCCACAGTTCGTCCGTCAGCTCCGCCGTGGGGCCGCCGCCACTGCGTCCGGCGTTGTTCACGAGGACGTCGATCGGACCGAACCGCTCGACGGCGGCGCGGACCAGGGCGTCCACCTGCTCGGTGGAGCGCACGTCGCAGGCCTGCCCGTCGGCGTCCACTCCCTCCTCGCGCAGGAGTTTGACGGTGGCGGCGACGGCGTCGGCGTCCCGCGCGCAGAGGAAGACCCGCAGGCCGTCCCTGCCGAGCGAGCGGGCGACGGCGAGGCCGATCCCGCTGGTCGCCCCGGTGACGACGGCGACCCGTCCTTCGGTGCCGGTCATGGTTCCTCCCGGATCGTGGCATCGGATGTGCGTACGCCGCCCGAGGGTGGCAACGGGCGCTCGACAGGCGGTCGACGGGGCGCTTCACCGCGGTTCGAGCCGTTCGAGAGAACGGCCGGGAAACGTCGGCGGGTCCGGGACCGGACCCGCCGGACACACAAGGAGAGAGAAGGAGAAGGATCATGACCGTTCTGGTGACGGGTGCCACGGGGAACGTGGGCCGGCACGTGGTGGCGGGGCTGCTGGAGGCGGGTGAGCGGGTCCGCGCGATGACGCGTTCGCCCGAGCGCGCCTCGCTGCCGGAGGGGGTGGAGACGGTCCGGGGCGACCTCGCCGACCCGGCGAGCCTCGACGCGGCCCTGGCGGGCGTCGACCGGGCGTATCTCTTCCCCCTGCCGGGGACCGCCGAGGAGTTCACCGCGCGGGCCGTCAAGGCGGGGGTGCGCCGGATCGTCGTGCTCTCCTCCGTGGCCGCCGAGTACGCCGACGGCGACTACAGCGGCGACCACCACACGGCGGTGGAGCGGGCGGTGGAGGCCTCCGGCGTCGAGTGGACCCATGTCAGGCCGGGCGAGTTCATGGCCAACCTGCTGGACTGGTGGGCCCCCTCGATCCGGGCCGAGGGCGTCGTCCGCGCCCCGTTCGGCGCGACGCGCAGCACTCCCGTGCACGAGGCCGACATCGCCGACGTGGCGGTGACGGCGCTGCTGGAGGACGGGCATGCCGGGAAGGCGTACTCCTTCTCGGGTCCCGAGTCCCTGGCCAAGGCCGAGCAGGTGCGCGTGCTCGGCGAGGTCCTCGGCCGCGCGATCCGCTTCGAGGAGCTGACGGTGGACGCGGCCCGGACGCTGTGGCTGGGGCAGGGCATGCCCGCCGAAGCGGTCGACTGGCTGCTCCAGGACCCGGTGGACGTGCCGGTGGGGCCCACCGCCGAGCGGGTCACCGGACGGCCGGCCCGCACCTTCGCCCAGTGGGTGGCCGACCATCGGGCGGACTTCTGACGGACCGCCTCCCGAGGGCGTTCAGCGGCGGTTGAGCGGGGCTCCAGCCGGTCCGTCGACGGTGGTCGGGACCCTCTTCGCGGACCGATGGGAAACGCCCTCATGGTGGATGTCGCACAGAACGCCCTGATCCGACGGCTGGTCCGGGCCGGAGCCGGCTCCGACGACGAGATCGACGCCGTGCTCAAGGAGTCCGGTCTGACGGACGTGGCACGGGTCCTCGTCGCGGAGGTGCTGTTCCGCTGCCCCGATCCGGTCAACACCGCCCCCGTCGAAGTGGCGCTGGACGTCACCCACGGCGGGGAGCGGCACTCCGCCGTCCTGCGCATGGTGCGCGACGAACCGATCCGCGTGGTCGGCGACGACTCCGTACGGGTGCGCTCGCGGGTGACCTTCACGGCGGCGGGACTGGTCCGCCGGCTCTACGGGCCGGCGGACTCCCCGCGCACCGGGGACTTCCACAACTCCTTCGTGCCGACGCCCGAGGAGCCGGAGCGGGTGCGGGAGCTGCTCGCCGAGATGAACACGGTGCTGCGCGCGGCGGCGCAGGCCACCTCGACCCTGATGGCCGGCTGCACCGGACGCTCGCCCGACCTGGGCGAACTCTCGATCCGTTACGGCTCCGACAAGTGGGCCAGCTTCCACTGGTACACGGCGCACTACGCGCGCCACTTCGCCCCGTACCGGGACCGGCCGGTGCGGGTCCTGGAGATCGGCATCGGCGGCTTCGACGACGACCTCGGCGGCGGCTCCCTGAAGATGTGGAAGCGCTACTTCCCCCGGGGCTCCGTCTTCGGCCTGGACATCTACGACAAGACGGCGCTGACCGAGCCCCGCCTCACGGCCCTCGTCGGCGACCAGAACGACCCGGACTTCCTGACCCGACTGGCCCGGGAACACGGCCCGTTCGACATCGTCATCGACGACGGCAGCCATGTGAACGAGCACGTCCGCACCTCGTTCCGGACCCTCTTCCCGTACGTACGGCCCGGTGGCCTGTACGTGATCGAGGACCTCCAGACCGCGTACTTCACCGACTTCGGCGGCAGCGCGGGCGGTGTCGCCGGTCCGGACACGTCCCTGGGTCTCGTGAAGGAGCTGATCGACGACCTGCACCACCGGGAGCACCGCGAGCCCTCCGTCACCCGCCCCACCCCGACGCAGAGCACCGTCACCGGAGTGCACGCCTACCACAACATCGTCTTCGTGGAGAAGGGGACGAACGGGGAGGACACCCTGCCCAGCTGGATGGACGCGGACGTGTGGACCGCGCTCGGCGCCAAGTGAGCGGCCGGGAGGAAGGACGGAGGGGACCGGGCATGCGCGTGCTGTTCACCGTGTCCACGTGGCCCACCCAGTACGCGGCGATGGTGCCGCTGGGATGGGCGCTCCAGGCGGCCGGCCACGAGGTCCGCGTGCTGTGCGCCGCCTCACAGGCGGAGGCGGTGGGCCGGGCCGGGCTCGTCCCCGTACCGGTGCTCGGGGGGATGGAGGAGGTCCTGCGGCTGCGGCTGCAGTACCACGCGGAGGCGGTGGACGGGATCTGGCCGTACCCGTGGCTCCCGCCCCATCCGCTGACGGGCGAACCGCTCGACCGGCTCGACGCGTTCGATGCCGGGCACTTCGAGCGGGAGCTCGCACCGGAGCTGGACGCGTCGACGGCGCGCAGCTTCGACGCGGCCGTGGCCTACGCCCGGGAGTGGGGGCCGGACCTGGTGCTGCACGACCCGGGGAGCCTGGAAGGGCTGCTGGCGGCCGGGGTCCTCGGCGTCCCGGCGGCCCTCTGCCTCTGGGGCCCGGCGAGCCCGCACGACCCCGAGCACATGCGGATCGTCCCCACCGACCGCAGCGGGTCGTTCGCCCGGTACGGCCTGGGGCCGTTCGGCCCGGAGATGATCGAGCGGGTCGTGGACCCCAACCCGGCGTCCCTGAAGGTGCCGGTCGCCGCCGGGCGGCTCCCGGTGCGCTACGTCCCGTACAACGGGGCCGGGCCCGCCCCGGCGTGGACCGCGCGGCCCCCGGAGCGCCCCCGGGTCTGCGTCACCTGGTCCACGGCCCTGTCCACCGTCTCGGGCCCCGACTCGTATCTGCTCCCCCGGATCGTCGCCGCCCTCGACGGGCTGGACGCCGAGGTCGTGCTCACCGCGACCGCGCGGGACGTGGCCGCGCTCGGCCCGGTCCCGGCGTCCGTCCGCGTGGCGGAGAACCTGCCGCTGGCCGCGCTGCTGCCGGGCTCCGCCGCCGTCGTCCACCACGGGGGCAGCGGCAGCACGCTGACGTCCCTGTGGGCGGGGGTCCCGCAGTTCATCGCGACCTTCGCGGCGGAGCAGCAGGTCACCGGGGAGCGGGTGGCCGCGGCCGGCGCGGCGCTGCACGTGCCGGGGCACCTCGCGGACGAGGCGGCGATCCGGTCCGGCGTGGAGCGGCTGATCGAGGACGGCGCCCACCGGGCCGCCGCCGGGCGGCTCCGCGAGGAGGCCGCGGAGGCGCCGACGCCGGCCGCGCTCGTCACGACGCTGGAGGGGCTGGCGACGGGGGGCTGAGGGGCGGGGTTCGAGGGGCGGGGGCCGGGCGCGGACCGCAGGTGCCTCCGCCCGGCCCCGACCGCGGGATCCCCGGCGGCGGACCCCGGGTGCGCGAAGGTCGAGGCGCATGCGAGGTCCGCTGCCGACCCTGAGCACATGACCATCCGAACCGAAGGAACCGAAGGAACCGGCCGGGGAGCCCGGCCCGGAGCCGGGCGCGGGATCGTCGTCACCGGCGGCGGCACCGGCATCGGCCGGGCCACCGCCCGCGCGTTCGCCGCGCACGGCGACCGGGTGCTCGTCGTCGGACGTACGAAGGCCACGCTCGACGCGACGGCCGAGGACCACCCCGGAATCCAGGGCCTGGTCGCCGACGTGACGGAACCGGACGCCCCCGAGCGGATCGTCGAGGCGGCCCTGGCCGCCCTGGGCCGGATCGACGTCCTCGTGAACAACGCGGCCGCGATGGGGTACCGCCCGCTCGCCGCGCTGGACCGGGCCGAGGCCGAACGGCAGCTCCACACCAACCTCCTGGCCCCGGTCCTGCTCACCCGGGCCGCCCTCGATCCCCTGGCGGAGACCTCGGGGACGGTGGTGAACATCGGCTCGGCCGGCGCCCTGGGCCTGCGGTCCTGGCCCGACAACGGTCTGTACGGGGCGGCGAAGGCCGGGCTCGACTTCCTCACCCGCACCTGGGCCGTCGAACTCGCCCCGCGCGGCATCCGGGTGGTCGGCGTCGCTCCCGGTGTGACCGACGTCGGCGCCGGTCCGGGCCAGGACGGGGCCGGCGCGTACGAGGCCTTCCTGAAGGGGATCTCCGCCCGGACCCCGAGCGGCCGGGTCGGCCGGCCCGAGGAGATGGCCTGGTGGATCGTGCAGCTCACCCGGCCGGAGGCCGCCTACGCCAACGGCTCGGTGCTCGCGGTGGACGGCGGGCTCTCCCTGACGTGACCCCGCCCGTCCACCACCGAACGCCGGGCCGCCGGGCCCGGGAAACGTCCCGGCCCCGCCGTCCCGCCCGGCGGCCCCTCCCGCGCGTCGCCCGGGTCCGTACGTCCGAGAGGTGAACGCCGATGCGCGTCCTGTTCCAGCCCTTCGCCGCCCCCACCCACGTCGCCGCACAGGTCCCGCTCGCCTGGGCCCTGCGCGCGGCCGGCCACGAGGTGCGGGTCGCCGCCCAGCCGGACGTGGTGGACGACATCACCCGGGCCGGCCTGACCGCGGTCCCGGTCGGTGAGTCCCTGCACGTCGCCGCGAAGATGAACCCCGCCGACACGGAGCAGGCCGAGGAGCTCCGCGACGGTGCCTGGCTGCGGGTCCTCGACCCCGGCGAGATAGGCCCGGAACGGCTGACGCCCGAGCACCTGCACGGGCTGTTCGCCGCCTGGACCCCGCTGGTCCACCGGAACACGGTGCCGGACCGGATGATCGACGACCTTGTCGCCTACGCCCGGGACTGGCGGCCCGACCTGGTCGTCTGGGACACCATGACGTACGCGGGCCCGGTCGCCGCCCGGGCCTCCGGGGCGGCGCACGCCCGGCTGATGTTCGGGCTCGACCTGGTCGGCCTGCTGCGCGAGCGGTACCGGGCCGTCCTCGACCGGTTGCCGCCCGAGCTGCGGGACGACCCGCTGGAGGAGTGGCTCGGGCAGGTCCTCGGACGGCACGGTCTGGAGGGTCCCGGCCGGGGCTTCGACGAGGAGCTGGTGGTCGGTCAGTGGACCCTCGACCCGGTGCCCACCTCCCTCGCCCTGCCGGTGTCCCTGCCCCGGGTGCCGGTGCGCTACGTGCCGTACAACGGCCCGGCGGGCGCGCCCCTCCGCCTGGACGGGCCCGAGGGCCGGCGCCGGATCTGTCTGACCCTCGGCGTCTCCTTCCGGGAGGTGGTCGGCGAGGACCAGGCGTCGGTCGGCGAGCTGCTGGAGGCCGTGGCCGGTCTGGACGTCGAGGTGGTGGCCACGCTCGACGCCGGGCAGCTCGCCGCGCTCGGACCGCTGCCGCCGAACGTCAGGGCGTTCGACTTCGTCCCGCTGGACGAACTGCTGCCGAGCTGCGCGGCGATCATCCACCACGGTGGGGCGGGCACCTTCCTGACCGCCCTGGCCCACGGTGTCCCTCAGGTCGTCGTCCCGGCGCGGATGTGGTGCAACACCCCGCGCGCGGAGCGGGCACGCGCGGCCGGGGTGGCCCTGACGTGCCCGCCCGAGCGGCTCACGGCCGCCCGGCTGCGCGCGATGGTGACCCGGGTGCTCGACGACCCGTCCTTCGCGCGGGCGGCGGACCGGGTGCGCACCGAGATGCTCGGGACGCCGACCCCCGCCGACATCGTCCCCGTCCTGGAACGGCTGGTCTCCGCCCACCGGTCGCGCGTGCCCACGGGCGCATGACATACGGTCGGAGCCGCAGGAGCACCGATTCCGGGGAGGGGCGGCGACGCCTTGAGGACTCATATTCCGTATCTCCTGGCCGTGGCGAGCACCGTCGCGACGCGTCGGGTGGACGAGCGGCTGGCCGCGTACGACCTGACGGTGCGCCAGTACGGGCTGCTCGCGCAGCTGTCGCTCGAACCCGAGCTGACCATGGCGGAGTTGGCCCGGCAGCTGGGCATCGCCCGGCAGTCGGTGCACCAGTTGGTCAACGAACTCGTCGAGGCCGGTCACGTACGCCGCCGGCCGGGCGCCGACGACCGCTCGCGGCGGCTGGAGATCACCGACACCGCCCAGTACCTGCTGACCAGGATCGACGGGCCGCTGGAGCGGGTCGAGGCGGAACTGCTCGGCGATCTCGCCCCGGACGAGGCCGAGGCCCTGCGCGAACTCCTCCAGCGGGTCCTGGCCCACGCCACCGACGACGAGGCCTGGCTGCCGGCCCGCTGACGGCCGCCCCGGCGCGCACCAACGGGGGTCGAGGTGGTGTCGAGGACCGCGCCCTAGCCTCACCGCCATGCGTGTGCTCTTCGTGACCTTGGCCGCATCACCCCACTTCTTCGTCCAGGTGCCGCTCGCCTGGGCCCTGCGCGCCGCCGGGCACGACGTGCGCGTCGCCAGTCAGCCCGACCTCATGGACACCGTCACCGCCGCCGGGCTGTCCGGCGTCCCGGTGGGGCCGCGGCTGGCCCAGGACGAGTCCGTCGAGGAGCTGCGGCGGCGGCAGGAGAAGGCCGCCGAGCGGCTGGCGGACCCGCCGGACGCCCAGGAACTGATGCGGATCGCGGAGGACCGGCCCGAGCGGCTGACCCCCGACTTCCTGGACGGGCTGTTCACGGTGATGACCTCGGCCATCTTCCAGAACTTCTCGGCCGAGGAGACCGTGGACGACCTGGTGGCGCTGGCCCGCCGGTGGCGCCCCGACCTGGTCGTCTGGGACACCCTGATGATGGGCGGACCGGTCGCCGCCCGCGCCTGCGGGGCGGCGCACGCCCGGCTCCTCTACGGCCTCGACCTGGTGGGCGCGGCGCGGCGGCGGCACCTGGCCGTGTCGGCGGGCCGGCCCCGGGAGCTGCGCGAGGACCCGCTCGCCGAGTGGCTCGGCTGGACGGCGGAGCGGTACGGCGTCGGGTTCACGGAGGACCTGGTGACCGGTCAGTGGACCCTCGACCCCACCCCGCCCTCGCTGCGTCCGCCGACCGACCTGCCGTGGGTGCCGGTCCGTCACATCCCGTACAACGGACGGTCGGTGGTGCCGGAGTGGCTGCGCGAACCGCCGTCCCGGCGCCGGGTCTGCCTCACGCTGGGGCTCTCGTTCCGCGAGGTCATGGGTGGCGAGCGGACCTCCGTACCGGCGCTCCTGGAGTCGCTGGGCGAGCTCGACGCCGAGGTGGTGGCGACCCTCGACACCGGTCAGCTCGCCGAGGTCGGGCGCGTCCCGGACAACGTGCGGGTGGTGGACTTCGTCCCGCTGGACGCCCTGCTGCCCAGCTGCTCGGCGATCGTGCACCAGGGCGGCTTCGGCACCGCGCAGAACGCGCTGGCGCACGGCGTCCCACAGGTCGTCGTCCCCAACGACCTGTGGGACATCCATCCCCGGGCGGCGCTGCTCGAACGCTCGGGAGCCGGGTTGCGCCCGGCCGGGCCGGGGCCGCTGCGCCCGGCGGAGCTGCGCGACCTGGTGACGCGGGTGCTGGAGGACCCCTCGTACGCACGGAACGCGGCCCGGCTGCGGGACGAGATCCGGGCCACCCCCTCGCCCGCCGAACTCGTCCCGGTCCTCGAAGCTCTGACAGGGCGTCACCGGGGGAACGGCTGACCGGACGTCACCGCCGGGTCAGCGGACCGGTGTCACCGTTCACGCCGGACCGACCGGGCGCCGGCAACGGCTCGGCGGGCCGGCGTCACCGCCGTACCAGCTGACCGGTGTCACCGCCGTACCAGCCGACCGGCGTCACCGCCCGGCTCAGCCGGGCCGGCCCAGCGCCTCGGCCAGGGCCGCGCGCCACGGCCGGGGTGCCGGGAGGTCCGCCTCGCGCCACCGGTCGTGGCCGAGCACCGTGTACCGGGGCCGGTGGACCCGGCCGCCGAAGGCCGCGGCGGACACCGGCCTCACCCGCCGGGGATCGGCGCCGGTCAGCCGGAACACCTCGCGGGCCAGCTCGTACCAGCTGGCCCGGCCGGCGTTGGTGGCGTGGTAGACGCCGCTCGCCCCTGGGACGCCGCCGAGCGCGATCAGGGCGCGCGCCACGTCGGCCGCCCAGGTCGGCTGGCCCACCAGGTCGGCCACCACGTCGACGGGGTCGCCGCCCCGCGCTCGTTCCGTCATGGTGCGGACGAAGCTGGGCCCGTGCTCGCCGTGCAGCCAGGCGGTGCGGACCACGGCTCCCAGGTCGGGCAGCAGCGCGAGGACCGCCCGTTCGCCCGCCCGTTTGCTGCGTCCGTAGACGTTGAGGGGGGCCGTGGGGTGGTCCTCCGCGTACGGGGAGCGGGCGTCGCCGGGGAAGACGTAGTCGGTGGAGAGGTGGAGCAGCCGGACCCGGTGCCGCGCGCACAGGAGGGCGAGGTTCCGGGGGCCTTCGCCGTTGACGCGGAAGGCCCGTTCGGCGTCCGTCTCGGCCGCCTCCACGGCCGTGTGGGCGGCGCAGTTGACCACGAGCCCGGGGCGGTGCCGGGCGAAGGCGGCGGCGAGCGCGTCGGGGTCGGTGACGTCCAGGGCGCGCCGGTCCAGGCCGACCGCGTCCGCTCCCCGGGCCGCCAGCGCCGCCGTCACCTCGCGGCCGAGGAGGCCGCCCGCCCCGGTGACCATCCACCTCATCCCGGCGCCCGGACGGTGGTGCCGAGGGGCTCGCGCAGACGGTGCTTGAGCGGTTCCCACCAGGCGCGGTTCTCCCGGTACCAGGCGACGGTCGCCGGGAGGCCTTCGGCGAAGGTGTGCCGGGGGCGGTAGCCCAGCTCGGCGCGGGCCTTGCCGTCGTCGAGGGCGTAGCGCAGGTCGTGGCCCTTGCGGTCGGGCACCGGCCGGATCCGGCTCGGGTCGGCCCCGCAGGCGTCGATGAGCAGGTCGGTCAGCTCCCTGTTGGTGAGGCCGGTGCCGCCGCCGAGGTGGTAGACCTCGCCGGCCCGGCCGCGGGTGCGGACCAGGTCGATGCCGGCGCAGTGGTCCTCGACGTGCACCCACTCGCGTTCGTGGCTGCCGTCGCCGTAGAGCGGCACCCGCTCACCGTCCAGGAGGTTCGTGACGAAGAGCGGGACGAGCTTCTCGGGGAACTGGCGCGGCCCGTAGTTGTTGGAGCAGCGGGTGATCCGGACGTCGAGTCCATGGGTGCGGTGCTGGGCCAGGACGAGCAGGTCGGAGGCGGCCTTGGAGGCCGCGTAGGGGGAGTTGGGGGCGAGCGGCTGGTCCTCGGTCCAGGCGCCCTCTGCGATGGAGCCGTAGACCTCGTCGGTCGAGACGTGGACGAAGGGGCCGACGCCGTGGCGCACGGCCGCGTCGAGGAGCGTCTGCGTGCCCAGCACGTTGGTGCGGACGAAGGGCTCCGCGCCGGCGATGGAGCGGTCGACGTGCGACTCGGCGGCGAAGTGCACCACCTGGCCGGCGTCGGCCGTCAGCCGGTCGACGAGGACGGGGTCGCAGATGTCCCCGCGCACGAACCGCAGTCGGGGGTGGGAGGTGTCGAGGTTGGCGAGGTTGCTCGCGTAGGTCAGGTTGTCCAGCACCGTGACGTGCACGGCCGGATCCTCGGACAGCAGGGAACGGACGTAGGCCGAGCCGATGAAACCGGCCGCTCCGGTAACCAGGAGATTCACGCGGGTGACTGTGCCTCCGGCGGGTCGAGCATCGGACGACGGCCCCTGGGCACGGTAGTCCCCCGGCTCCATCCGTCGTCGACCCGTCGGTGACCGGGGCGGCCGAGACTCGGGCGTCGAGATCCCGAACGCTGGAGGAACCATGGCCCTGTTCGCCGTCCTCGCCACCCAGTCCCCCACGGGGATACCCGCCGACGAGTTCCGCCGGCGGCTGCCCGAGGGCTTCGCCTACGTCAAGGATCTGGTCGGCAAGGGTGTCATCCGGCACAACTGGATCCGGGTCGGCGCCTCGGGCGGCCTGCTGATCTACGAGGTGGACTCCCACGAGGAGCTGAACACGCTGCTGTACGGGAACCCGCTCAGCCCGCACCTGCGTTTCGAGGTGATCCCGCTCGCGGAGGCGGGCGGCTTCGACCCGACGGCCTTCGAGAAGCGCGGCGGGGACACCGGGGACGCGACCGTCACCGGGTGACGAGGGCGCGGGCCACCGTCGCCGGGTGACAAGAGCACGGGCCGCCGTCACCCGGTGACGAGGGCGCGGGCGAGGCCCCGGTAGAAGGCGGTGACCCCGGGTTCCTTCGGGGAGAGGTGGCCGCGCTCCGCGAAGCGGGAGCCCGCCACCCGCTGCACGGCCTCCATGCCGAGCCGGTCCTCCCGGTTGACGACCGCGGCGCTCTCCTCGTTCTGCGCGCGGAAGGCGTCGCGGTCCTGGCCCTCCAGGGCCGCCGGATGCGCGAGCACACCGCCGCGGACCTCGACGCGGTCGATGGCCAGCGGGATCATCGCGGTCCAGACGACGGAGTCGCCGAAGGCCGCCAGGCTGCCGCACGGGAAGACGGCGCAGTTGTACATGGTGGCCCGCTGCGCGTCGGAGAGCGGGAGCGCCGTGGCCGCGAGGGGTTCGCGGAACGGGCTGAGGAGGCGGGTCACCCAGGGCGTATCGGTCCGCACCTCCATGGCGCCGCCCGGCGGGGTGATGAGCGCGACGGTGGTGGGGTGGAGTCCCATCGCGTGGTAGTTCTCGTGGGCGTTCTGGACCGCGATCTTCCAGTTGCACCGCCACTCCTCGGTCCAGGACGCGACGGGTGTCATCTCCGGCAGCCGGTAGGCGTCGAGTTCGTCGCCGGTCCGCCGCAGGTGCGGTGCCAGCGGCTCGGCGTCCGGATCGGGATTGACGAAGACGAACCCGCGCCACTCCTCCACGGCCGGGGCCGGACGGCGCGCGCCCGGGGCGGACCACCCGCGCGGTCTCCCGTCCTCGCCCCGGACGACGGTCACGGACCGGCCGGCGGGCGAGACCGTCAGGGTCCCCCCGGGACCGGCCAGTTCGCTGACGTGTCCGGCCAGCAGCCACGACCTGCCGAAGACCCGGTCCTGCTCCGCCTCCCACAGCTCGGGAGAGGTGAAGGCCGTCGGGGAGAGGCTCAACTCCCGTGCGTCCGCCTCCAGATACCCGGCCAGCTCCGCCACGATCTCCGTGAGTGTCATGCTCCTCGCCGTTCCTTTCCGAACCGGGCCGTGAGCCGCTCGATCTCCTCGACGGCCTCGTTGGGCGTCGGCATCTCCCCGATCTCCCGCCGCAGACGCCGCGCGTTGGCCGCGAACGAGGGCTCCGTGAGCACGCGCGCGACGTTCTCGCGGAAGCGGTCGGCGGTGAACTCGCGGAGGGGCAGGGACAGGAGGTTGCCCTGTTCCTCGTAGGCGGCGCCCATGGACTCGGTGACCCACTCCCACCCGGTGAGCAGCACCTGGGGGACGCCGTGGAACTCGGCCGTGGCCTTGGTCTGGTAGCCGCCGTGGTGGACCACCGCCGCACAGGTCGGCAGCAGGTCGTGCATCGGGACCCGGTCCACCACGCGTACGGCGTCGGGGAGCGGCGGCAAATGCGCGCGCTGCCGGTCGGAGAGCGCGGCGACCACCTCCACGTCCAGTTCGCCGAGCGCGCCCAGCATGCCGATGAGGACCGAGTCGAGGTCCCAGAGGCCGTAACTGCTGTCGATGCTGACCCCGAGCGTCAGACAGACCCGGGGGCGGCGCGGGGGCTCGCGGAGCCAGCGGGGCACGACCGCCTGCCCGTTGTACGGGATGTAGCGGGCCGGGACCGTCGGGATGCCCAGCTCCTCGCGGAGGCTCGCCGGCCGGGTGTCGACGGTCCACTGACCGGTGAGCACGGACTCGTCGAACCGGGCCTCGGCGCCGAGGCGTTCGAGGGTCCGGTCCAGCCATTCCGCCGTGGGGTCCTCGCGGTGCTCCGGCTCCTGCTCCGCGGCCAGCCGCAGGAAGGTCCGCCGGGTCCCCAGCTGCATGGCCAGCTCCGGCCCGGAGACCAGCCGGGCGTGGGCCGCGCCCACGGTGAGCGCGGCGACCGGGCCCGCCAGGCAGAGCGTCTCCCAGATGACGAGGTCGGGGCGCCAGTGCCGGGCGAGCGCCACCAGTTCGTCGATCATGGTGTCCGAGTTCAGGCGGGAGTTGAGGGCGGGCACGATGACGCTCTCGTAGCCGAGCTGCTCCTCCCAGGTGTCCTCCCGGTCCGGCTCCCGGTCCTGGTCGGCGGTGCCGAAGTGGGCGATGCCCTCCTGGTGGAACGCATCGAGGGCCTCGTACCACGGCGGGCTCTCGATGGGGACGGCGGTGATGCCGGACCGGGTGACGGTCTCCACCACGCCGGGGACGCAGGCGGCCCGCACCTCGTGGCCGGCGGTGCGCAGCGCCCACGCCAGCGGGGCGAGCAGCTGGAAGTGGCTGCCCTCCAGCGAGGTGAACAGAACCTTCATCGAGCATCTCCTCCTCTTGCCCCGAGGGCGGCCCGCGGGGACACGGCCTCCCTCGGGGGATCCGTCGGGGTGGTCCTCCCGGCCGTCCCGCCACCGGCCGTCGGGGTGGTCCTCCCGGCCGTCCCGCCACCGGCCGTGGGGGTGGTCGTGACGCCGACCCGGACGCGGGCGATGCCCCGGGTCAGCGGGGCCCGGGCGCGGCGCACCACGGGGGACACGGGCCGCACCTCGGTGTACCGCTCCGCCAGTGCCGCGAGGACGGTCTCGGCCAGGGCGCGGTGGAACGGCGCCGTCGTGAGGTGGGCGGGTGCCGTCACCGCTCCCGGCCCGCCGTCGGGGAGGACCGCGATCCGCTCGCCCTCGGCGATCCGGGCCCCGGCGGCCTGGAGACCGGCTCGGGCCACCAGGGGCACGATCCATCCGGGTGGCTCCGCGCGCAGCGCCTCCCCGGCCGCCCGCCCGGCGTCACGGGCCGAGGGCGCGAGCGACGACCGCAGCACGCTCCGGGCGAGGAGGTCGGCGCCGGTACGGGCGGCGACGGCGACCGTCGCCGGGCCGGGTGCGCCGGGCGGGCCGGCGGCGAGCAGGGCCCGCAGCTCGTCGAGGCCGGTGCGCAGCCGTCGGGTGGCGGCGAGCCGCTGCGGGCACACCACCGCGTCCTGGGCCACGCCACAGGCGGCGAGGGCCTCGGCGAACCGGTGGAGGTCTTCCCCGGGGATCGCGCACACCTCGGCGAGGGCGCCCGCCACCAGCGGCTCGGCCACGTCGGCGACGAGGTCGAACTCGGGGCCCGCCGCGTCGAGCAGCCGCGCGCAGAGCGCCGCCAGACCGGCCGGCGGCCGTATCCCGGTCACGGCGGTCTCCTCCGGGAGGGCCGCCACGTGGCCGATGTCCGGGTGGGCCAGCAGCTCGGCCGCCGTGGCGGGATCGGCGGTGACCCAGGAGCCGGCGCGGGAGCGCCACAGCGGCCCGGCCGCGCGGATCCGTTCGCGCAGCGGGCCCGGGTCGTCGTCGATGTCGCAGAGCAGCGCGGCGTACGGGTCGCCCTTGAGCCGGTGCAGCCACAGAATGCCGTGCTCGCGCTGCAGCCGCTCCCCCAGCGCGGCGAGCTCCCCCGGCCGAACGGACTCCGGGGTGGTCACGGGGTGCCGCCGGGACCTGCGGCGATCAGGGGGAACAGGTCGCCGTCGACGGGGGCGCCGGGCGCGAGGTGGGCCACCGGGTGGTCCTGGACGCCGGGGCGGTAGGTGGCGTCGGAGTCCATGTAGACGGAGGCGAAGGCGAGCCTGCGCTCCCCGTCGGTGTTGACGCCGGCCATGTGCACGGTGCGGAAGTCGTGGAAGACCACGTCCCCGGCGCGCATGGGGACGGCCACCCGGGGGCTGAACGGGAAGTCGGGCCAGACCTCCTCCATCGGCCGGTAGTCCTGGAATCCGGCCAGATGGACCTGTCGGTGGGCGAGGGGCCGCCGGTGCGATCCGGGGACGTAGGTCAGGCAGCCCCGGTCGGCGGGCACGTCCGCCAGCGGGATCCACGCCGTGAGCGTCCGGGTCAGTCCGGCGAGCGGGAGCCCGGGCTCGTCGTCGTGGACGACGGTGGGCAGGTGGACGTCGGGATCCTTCTTGAGCACGTCGGTGCCGTAGAGCCGCAGCGGCCCGCCGGCGAGGTGCTCGGCGGCCCGGGTGACACGGGGGTGCAGGGCCAGCCGCCGCAGGGCGGGGTGCTTGCGCCAGGCCGCCTCGACGTAGTGGACCTGGGTCTCCTCCTCGGAGGCGCCCCAGATCTCCGGGCCCTCGGCGGCGAGGAGTTCCTCGGCGGCGGCGCGGAAGCCGGCGATCTCCTCGGCGGAGAGCACGGCCCGGAGGTGGACGAATCCCTGGTCGTGGAAGCGGCGGAGGGCCTCGGGGGTCGGCAGGCCGCTCTCCGTCAGATCGGGGTGGGTCAGCACGTGATCGTCTTTCCTCGTCGGGTGGGGGGCCGGGAGGGTTCCCGGGAGGGCGGGAGGGCTTGGGACGTCCGGTCCTCGCGCGGGGGCGCCAGGGCTTCGCGCGGGGACGTCCGGGCCTCGCGCCGGGACGTCCGGGCCTCGCGCGGGGACGTCCGGGCCTGGCGCGGGAGCGGGACGGCCTCCGGCGCAAGCGGGAGGGCTACGGGCAGGAGCCGGCCGCTCATCCGAGGGACTCGACGAGTGCGCCCACCGTCTCGGCCGGCGTGGGCATCGCGAGCAGTTCGTCCCGGACCTGGTGGGCGTTGTCGCGGAGGCGCTCGTCCTTGAGGAGCGCCCGGCACTCGGCGGCTCCGAGCGTCCCGGGCTCGGCCACGATCCCGATGCCGCGCGCGGGCAGCAGGTCCGCGCCCGTCTGCTGGTACGAGCCGCGCGGGATGACGCACTGCGGAAGCCCGGCGGCGGCGGCCGTCAGCATCGTCCCGCTGCCGCCGTGGTGGATGACCGCGACGCAGGTGTCGAGGAGGAGGTCGAGCGGGGCCCAGTCGACCAGCCGGACGTTGGGTGGCACGTCGGTCAGCAGGGCCGGGTCGCCGCCGCCGAGGGTGAGCACGAACTCGGCCTCGACGCCCCGGGCGGCCTCCATGAGCGGGCCGAGGATCGCGAGCCCGCCCCACTGCGCCTCGATGGTGCCGAGGGTGACGGCGATACGCGGCTGCCGGGGCGTCTCGGCGAGCCAGTCGGGCAGCACGGTCCCGCCGTTGAAGGGCACCGGGCGCACCGGACGGGCCTCGGGGGTCCGGCGGTCCTCGGGCAGGAGGGCCGTGAGGCTCGGCGGGAGGGTGGTGAGCGGGATCGTCGCCGGGGGCTCACCGGTGACGCCGTGCCGGGCCCAGTGGGGGTCCATCCCGGCCCGGAGCAGGGTGCGGAGCCGGGCGCCGCTGTCGTACGAACCGAGGCGGGGTTCGACGAGCGGGACGCCGAGCGCGGCGGCGAGGAGCGGACCGGCTCCCTGGAGGGGCGGCGCGACCACCAGGTCGGGGGACCACGCCCGGGCCGCCGCGAGGGCGCCGTCCACCATGACCCCGGAGACCCGGGCGAAGAGCGTGGCCAGCTCGGCGTCCTCGGGGTCCTCGGCGAACATGGGGTGGCCCGTGGGGCCTTCGGCCTCCGTGCCGTTCCCCTGGGGGACGTAGACGGGCAGGTAGTCCAGGCCGGGGGTGACGTCGACGACGTCGAACCCCGCCTCGGCGACACCGAGGCTGAGCCCGCCGGTGGCGTACCGGACGCGGTGGCCGGCCGCGCGGAAGGCCTGGGCGAGGGGAACGGTCGGGAAGAGGTGGCCGAGACCGGGAGAGGTCACGAACAGGACGCGCATGCTGCCCCCAGACAGGAGTCGTCGGATGCGTTTCGCGGGGTTCCCCCTGGACCGGGACTCACGGTGCGGTCCCGAGGAAGAGGCCCCGGCCGGAGTGCGGACCGGGGACGTACTCGACGGTGAGGCCGGCCGCCCGGAAGGCCGTCTCGTAGGCGGTGCGGGTGAAGAGGGAGATGCGGTGGGTCTCGGTGAAGTGCCGGGCACCCGTACGGGCGTCGGCCACCACGTAGTGGACGTCCATCCGGCACGCCTCCCCCTCGCGTGCGGAGTGGGACACTCTGGCCACGGTCCGCCCGGCGACGGTGGCGACGTCCGCCGAGACGTGTCCGTCGAGGTACGTCTCGGGGAACCACCAGGGGTCCACGGCCACCACCCCGCCGGGCGTGAGATGGCGGGCGAAGGAGGCCAGGGCGGCCTGGAGTTCGGCCTCCTCGGTCGCGTAGCCGAGGGACCCGAACATGCAGGTGACGACGTCGAACCGGGCGTCCAGGTCGAAGGCCCGCATGTCGCCGACGTGCACCGGGACGTCCGGCAGCGCGCGTCGCGCCGCACGGACCATGGGCTCGGACAGTTCGAGGCCCGCCACCGCGTCGAAGTGGCCCGCGAAGTGGCGCAGGTGGGCTCCGGTGCCGCAGGCCACGTCGAGGAGGGAGCGCACGTCGGGCCGCAGCAGGCGGACGCGCCGGGTCAGCTCGCTCGCCTCGGCCCCGTAGTCCTTGCCGCGGCTCTCGTGGATGAGGTCGTGGATCTCGGTGAGTTCAGCGCCGTACATGCACGGATCGTCGGAAGGAGGGCTGGAGGATTCGCCCAGGACGGGTGGAGGCGGCGGGGGTGGCGCGTCGATCGGGCGGCGACCGATTCACCAGGACGGGCGGTCACCCTCGGCCGGACGGGACGAGACCCGGGCCGGCGCCCGGGGGCGGGAGCGAGGGCTCGCGCCGGGGCGGGCGCCGGAACGCATGCGGGAACGAGCGGAGGGCCGACGTGGACGTCGGGGAGATCGTGGCGGAGCTGGGACGGTATCTGGGGCCCGACGCGGAGGAGCTGAGCCTGCCTCCGGCGGCGTTCACCTCGCCGGAGCTGTGGCAGGCCGAGCAGGAGCGGGTGTTCGGCCGTTCCTGGGTGCTGGTGGCGCACGCCGACGAGCTGGCGGAGACCGGGGCCTATGTGGCGCTGTCGGTCGCGGGCGAGCCGGTGGTGGTGGTCCGCGGCGAGGACGGGGCGCTGCGCGGGATGTCGCCGGTGTGCCGGCACCGGCTGATGCCGGTGGTGGAGGAGGGTTCGGGCCGCACCGATGTCTTCACCTGTCCGTACCACCTGTGGCGGTACGGGCTCGACGGCCGGCTCGTCGGCGCCACCCACATGAAGCGGAATCCGGCGTTCGATCCCTCGGCGTGCCGGCTGCCCCCGTTCGCGGTGGAGGAGTGGCAGGGATTCGTCTTCGTCAATCTCGACGTGAACGCGGAGCCGCTGGGGCCCCATCTGCGGCGGATCGGCGGGGACCTGGCCAACTACCGGCTGCCGGAGCTCACCCAGGTCGCGGGCTGGACGGAGGAGTGGCACTGCAACTGGAAGATCGCCGTCGAGAACGCCCACGAGAACTACCACGTCATGGGCTTCCACCCGGAGACCCTGCAACCGACGACGCCGGGCGGCGCGGAGACGACGGTACGGTCGGACTCCCCCTGGGCGGACAGCATGAGGGTCCGGTACGCGACCCCGCTGGAGCCCATGGTCCTGGACCTCACGGAGGAGGAACGGGCCCATCTCTACGGCTTCTTCGTCTTCCCCTCGGGCAGCCTCGCCGCCTCGGGCGACATGGTGATCTGGCTCAGCCTCATCCCCTCGGCCCTCGACCGCACGACGGTCCGGGGCGGGGTCCTGATGCCGTCCGCGATGATCGAGGGCCAGGACCGGGAGGCGGTACGGAAGGAGGCGGAGGCGTACGCGGCGGTGATCAACGGCGAGGACCGCCGGGGCCTGGAGGCGGTCCAGCGGGGCGCCGTCTCCCGCTTCGCCGAACGGGGCCACCTCTCCCCCAAGGAACCCGGTGTCCTCCTCTTCTACCGCTCCCTGGCCCACGCCCTCCTGAGGGAGGACGACGACGGCCCGGGCCGTCCGGAATGAAACCTGCTGCCGACCGCAGCCCCCTCGGACGGCCGGGCCGGCCGGCCCACCAGGTTCCGGCGGCGAGGGCTACGGACACGGCGGCGAGGTCGAACGGGCGACGGTCACCGGCCGGCGTACGGCAGCAGCGCCATCTCCCGGGCGTTCTTGACGGCGGCGGCGAGGGCCCGCTGCTGCTGGGCGCTCAGGCGGGTGACACGGCGGCTGCGGATCTTGCCGCGGTCGGAGACGAACTTCCGGAGCAGGTCGGTGTCCTTGTAGTCGATGTACGTGATGCCGGCCGCGTCGAGCGGGTTGGGACGGGACTTCACGGGCTTGCCGGGGTCGGGGCGTCGGGCCATGTCGCGGCTCCTTGGATCGAGCGGGTCAGTGGATTCGTACGGGGGTCACGCGGCGTCGAGGAGGGCGTCGAAGGCGGCGGGCAGGTGCTTCCACGCCTCGCGGCCCGCCCGGTACTCGGCGTCCGTCAGCAGACAGGAGTCGAGGAGTTCTTCGATCCCGTCCCGGTCGAGGCCGGGCGAGACGAAGACGAGGTGCTGGCAGCGGTCGCCGTGCTCGGGGTGCCAGTCGAGCGAGGCCGCCACGCGGCGCACGGGCGGGACCATCTCCCACGCGGCGTCGGGCAGTGACGCCAGCCAGGGGCCGGCGCTCTCCACGCACAACGCCCCGCCGGCCGCGTCCCACGCGAGGAGCGTGTCGGGGCGGTCGGCGAGCCAGAACCGGCCACGGCTGCGGGCAGCCACGCAGCACAGGTCCTCCAGCGCCTCGTACAGCCGCTCCGGGTGGAAGGGGCGGTGGCGGCGCCAGACGAACGTGGTGACGCCGGCGTCGTCGGCGTCCTGTGGCAGAAGTGCGCAGGCGGGGTGCTGGGCGGCCGCGGCGGCCTCGACGTCGAAGCCGGCGAACGCGGCCTCTGCGAGTTCGCCGGAACCGGCGGCCACGTGCCGTGCGGTGGGATGGAGCTGGGCGAGGAGGGCATGGTCCTCGTGCTCGGCCTCGTCGCTCTCGACGACGGCGAGCACGGGTGCGTACTCCAGCTGCCGGGCCCATGTGTCGCCCACGGTCCGCCGGTCGGTGGGCGCCGCGGCCAGACCGGCCTCGGCGAGGTCGTCGCCGTTGCCCAGGCAGGGGAGGACGAGCGCGGGGTCCACGGCGGTGATCACGTTCGTCACGACCAGGCGGTCTCCGCCGTGTCCTGCGACGACCTCCGCCATGGCCTTCGGTTCGACCGAGTCCCACAGCTCGACCACGGCGAGGGGGGTCGGACCGCCGTCCGCCAGCCGCACCAGCTCCGGGACCAGGTCCTCCCGCAGCGCGCAGCAGGCACAGTCGTTGACCAGGGGCGTCTCGCCGGAGGCGATGATGCCGGAGGCGTCGCGGACGACACGCAGCACCGTGCCCTCGGCCGCTCCGGCGAGGTCGTGGTGCAGCGCGACGCTGCCCGGGACGGTCCGCAGGAGGCGTTCGACGACCTCCTTGCGGGCGTCGGCGTGGAGCCCGGCGACGATCACGACGGGCATCCGGCGTTCCCGGGCCATCAACGGGCTCCGTAGCGGCGCTGGAACTTCTCGACGCGGCCTGCGGTGTCGAGGACGCGCGCCGTGCCCGTGTAGAAGGGATGGCTCGCCGAGGAGATCTCGACGTCGATGACCGGGTAGATATTGCCGTCCTCCCACTCGACGGTCTTGTCGCTGGTCATCGTGGAGCGGGTGAGGAAGGCGGTGCCCGAGGCGGAGTCGCGGAAGACGACAGGCTCGTAGGCGGGGTGGATTCCGGGCTTCATGGCAGGACCTTTCGATGGTCGGGGGTCGGGTGGGGTGGTCAGCGCTCTTCGCGGAAGTCGACGTGCCGGCCGGCCACGGGGTCGTACTTGCGCAGCACCAGGCGGTCGGGGTCGTTGCGCCGGTTCTTGCGCGTCACATAGGTGAACCCGGTGCCCTCCGTGGAGCGGAGCTTGATGACGGGGCGGATCTCGTTGCGTGCCATGCCGGCAGTATACGGGAATGGTTTTCATTTCCAATAGCGTAGGGTGAGCATCACACCCAGCCAGCACGAAAGGTGGCGGCACCCATGTCAGCCCACTGCCAACTCACCGGCGCCGAGCCGGGATTCGGCAACACCGTCTCCCACTCCCACCGACGCACCTCGCGTCGCTTCGACCCGAACATCCAGCGCAGGCGCTACTGGCTGGCGGGCGAGGGCCGACACGTCCGCCTGACGCTCAGCGCCAGGGCGATCAAGACGGTGGACGCGATCGGCGTCGAGGCGGCCGTGGCCCGCATCCGCGCACGAGGAGGGAAGGTCTGATGGCGAAGCGAAGCAAGATCGCGAAGAACGAGAAGCGCAAGGAGATCGTCGCGCGGTACGCCGCCCGGCGGGCCGAGCTCAAGGAGATCGTCCGCCGCCCGTCCTCCACGGCGACCGAGCGGGACGCCGCCCTCACGGAGCTGCGACGCCAGCCGCGCGACGCCGCCGCCACGCGCGTACGCAACCGCGACAGCGTGGACGGCCGCCCCCGCGGCTACCTGCGCAAGTTCGGCCTCTCCCGCGTACGAGCACGCCGGCAGGCACACGCCGGCTTCCTTCCGGGAGTGACCAAGTCGTCCTGGTAGGGGCTTCGCGGACGGCGCCGGGCGGGTAGCGGGGGCGCCGTCCTACTGGTCGACGAAGGCGACGATCAGCGGTTCCGGGGGTCGTCGTTCCCCCGCGAAGAAGATCGTCGCCAGCTTCAGCACTTCGTTGACCCCGCGCGACCGCTTGGTCCCCGCTCGCAGCCGTTTGATTTCCTCGCGTTCGTCGCTGGTCACACCCGCGGCGACACTCAGAGGGCGTTAAGTCCGTTTCTGGTAGCGGCCTCGTCCGGGCTGGGTGAGGAAGCCTTGACGGGTGAGGCGTCCGAGGCGGCTGCGGGTGATGTTGACG
>NZ_LMEP01000006.1 GCF_001426405.1 Streptomyces sp. Root1304
CGTCGAGCGCATGATGCGCGACGCCAAGATCACCCAGATCTACGAAGGCACCAACCAGGTCCAGCGCATCGTCATGGCCCGCAACCTCCCGTAACGGCACGAAGCCCGAACCACCAGCCTCTCGAAAGGAGACAGGCCGTGACCCTGAAGATCGCTGTCTGTGTGAAGTACGTCCCCGACGCGACCGGCGACCGCGGATTCGCCGACGACCTGACGACCGACCGCGAGGCCGTCGACGGCCTGCTCTCGGAGCTGGACGAGTACGCGGTCGAGCAGGCGCTGCGCATCTCGGAGGAGTCCGACGACGCCGAGGTCACCGTCGTGACCGTGGGCCCGGACGACGCCAAGGACGCGCTGCGCAAGGCGCTGTCGATGGGCGCCGACAAGGCCGTGCACGTCAACGACGAGGACATCCACGGCTCGGACGTCATCGCCACCTCGGCGATCCTGGCCAAGGCGCTGGAGAAGACCGGTTTCGACCTGGTCGTCTGCGGCATGGCCTCGACCGACGGCACCATGGGCGTGCTGCCCGCGCTGCTCGCCGAGCGCCTGGGCCTGCCGCAGGTCACCCTGCTGTCGGAGCTCTCCGTCGAGGACGGTCTCGTGAAGGGCCGCCGTGACGGCGACGCCGCCACCGAGCACCTGGAGGCCCCGCTGCCGGCCGTCGTCTCGGTCACCGACCAGTCCGGCGAGGCCCGTTACCCCTCCTTCAAGGGGATCATGGCCGCCAAGAAGAAGCCGGTCCAGGAACTGGACCTGGACGACCTGGACATCGACGCGGACGAGGTGGGCCTCGCCGGGGCCTGGACCCTGGTCGACACGGTCGCCGCCCGCCCGGCGCGCACCCAGGGCACGATCGTCACGGACGAGGGCGACGGCGGCAAGCAGCTCGCCGCCTTCCTCGCCACCCAGAAGTTCATCTGACCCGCCGCCGGTCACTCACCCACACAGGAGCTACGAATCATGGCTGAGATCCTGGTTCTCGTGGACCACGCCGACGGTGCGGTCCGCAAGCCGGCCCTCGAACTGCTGACCCTGGCCCGCCGCATCGGCGAGCCCTCGGCGGTCGTCCTCGGCGCCGGCGAGGCCGCCGCCTCGATCGCCGCCACCGCCGGCGAGTACGGCGCGGCGACGGTGTACGTCGCGGACGGCGGCGAGTTCACCGAGCAGCTGGTCGTCCCGAAGGTCGACGCGCTCACCCAGCTCGCTCAGGAGAAGGGGGCGGCCGCCGTCCTGGTGACCTCCTCCGGCGAGGGCAAGGAGATCGCGGCCCGGGTCGCGCTCCGCCTCGGCTCGGGTCTGATCACCGACGCCGTGGAGCTGGAGGCCGGCGAGAACGGCCCGGTCGCCACCCAGTCCGTCTTCGCCGCCTCGTACCAGGTGAAGTCGACGGTCTCGCACGGCGTCCCCGTCATCACCGTCAAGCCGAACTCCGCCGCCCCGGAGGCCTCCCCGGCCGCCGGTACGGTCGAGGACGTCACCGTCTCCTTCACCGGCAACGCCGCGAAGGTCGTCTCGCGCACCCCGCGCGTCTCCACCGGCCGTCCCGAGCTGACCGAGTCCGCGATCGTGGTCTCCGGCGGCCGCGGTGTCGGCGCGGCCGAGGGCTTCGCGGTCGTCGAGAAGCTGGCCGACTCGCTCGGCGCGGCCGTCGGCGCCTCCCGCGCCGCCGTCGACGCCGGCTGGTACCCGCACGCCAACCAGGTCGGCCAGACCGGCAAGCAGGTCTCCCCGCAGCTGTACGTCGCGGCGGGCATCTCCGGCGCGATCCAGCACCGGGCCGGCATGCAGACCTCGAAGACGATCGTCGCGGTCAACAAGGACGCCGAGGCCCCGATCTTCGATCTGGTCGACTACGGCGTGGTCGGCGACCTCTTCGAGGTGCTGCCCCAGCTGACGGACGAGATCGGCGCGCGCTGACCTCTGCGACACACACAGCGGAAGGGGGTGGGTGGCACTCTGTGCCACCCACCCCCTTCCGCTGTCCCGTCTCAGTACCAGCCGTCGAGCGGTACCTCCTCGCAGAGCCGGACGACCGGCCTGCGCCCGGAGCCGGCGACGCCGGAGACCTTCACCCGGACCCCGGGGCGCACCGCGTGCACCGGTCCGTCGACCCGGCAGCGGACCACGAAGCCCTCCGTCATATGGACCGGCCAGAGGTCCGCGTCGGCGGCGGCGACCCCGCGCCGTACGGATATCACACCCTCGCCCTCGCTGAGTTCGGGCGCGAGGTCGGTCGACCCGCAGGTCGGACAGAGCAGGCGCTGGAACGTCGTGGTGTCGCACCAACGGCAGCGCTGGAAGTAGAGCTCGGAGTCGGTTTCCGACTCCTCGACGTGGACGGCGGTCCCGCTCCTCAGTCCCGTGTGGAACACGATGCCTTCTCCTTGCACTCGGCGGCTCGACCGTGCATGGAGCCAAGATATGGCACTGAGTGCCAACAAATAAAGACCCGAGTTCCCTCAATTGGAGATACCGAGAACCCTGGAGGGATTCGGGTGGACCTCTCAGTCCTCGCCGAGGCTCGACTCCACCTCGCGCACCACGCGCCACATGGGGGTGGACCGTTTGGTGATCACCACGACGATATCCTCGGTCTCCTCGGCCGGCGCGGCCGCGGCCTGGCCGGTGGCCCAGGTGGCGCGGACGAACTCCAGGGCCCCGTCGACCTCGGCCCGCGGGTCGCCCTTCCCGCCCGAACGCAACCAGTGCCGCAGGGCGTGGTTGTGGGCGGCGACCACGGCCGCCGCGACGACGTTGGCGCGCAGGGTGCCGTCCTTGCGGTCGGCCCACCGGGTGCGCAGATAGTCGCCGAGGGTCTTCTCGTACCGCCAGACCACCGACAGCTCGTAGGTGCGCAGTCCGGTCACCTCGCGGGTGAGCCGGTAGCGCTGCACGGAGAAGGTGGGGTTCTCGGCGTACATCCGCATGACGAGCCGGGCGGCGTCGCAGACGCGGACGACCGGGTCGTCGGAGTCGGCGCTCGCGGCGAGGAAGCGCGTCATGTCGGCGAGGCACTGTTCGTGGTCGGGGAAGACCACGTCCTCCTTCGACGGGAAGTACCGGAAGAAGGACCGGCGGCCGACGCCCGCGAGCGTGACGATGTCGTCGACCGTGGTCTGCTCGTAGCCCCGTTCCAGGAAGAGCTGGAAGGCGGCGGCGACGAGGGAGTCCCGCATCGCCGGCTTCGTGGAGTTCGTCGACGCTGTACCCATGGGCCGAACCTAACACCCGAACCGCCTCCGCGCGGCACTAGGTGCCGGGGGAATCCGGCACCGAGTGCTGCGATGAGGGTACGGAGGACCGGAGAGGCCCTCCGGAGCGGGACTCAGCGGGCGGTCATCCGCAGGGCGCCGTCCATCCGGATCGTCTCGCCGTTGAGGTAGTCGTGCTCGGCGACCATCGTCACGAGACGGGCGTACTCCTCCGGGCGCGCGAGGCGCTGCGGGAAGGTGACGCTCGCGGCCAGACCGGCCCTGACGTCCTCCCCGAACCCGGCCATCATCGGGGTGTCGACGATGCCGGGGGCGATCGTGACGACCCGGATGCCGAACTGCGCCAGGTCGCGGGCGGCGGTGACCGTCATGCCCGCGACGCCCGCCTTGGAGGCGGCGTACGCGATCTGGCCGACCTGGCCCTCGAAGGCGGCGATGGAGGCGGTGTTGACGACGAGGCCGCGCTGCCCGTGCTCGTCGGGCTCGTGCCGCGCGATGGCCTCGGCGGCGAGCCGCATCACGTTGAAGGTGCCGAGCAGGTTGACGTGGAGCACGGCCCGGAACAGATCCAGGTCGTGCGGTCCCTTGCGGCCCAGGATGCGGGCGGAGGGGGCGATGCCGGCGCAGTTCACGGCGAGCCGCAGCTCGGCGCCGTCGGCGTCGATCACGGCGAGGGCCTCGCGTACCTGGTCCTCGTCGGTGACGTCGGCGGCGAGCAGCCGGACGCCCTCGGGGAGCGCCCCGGCGGCGGCCACGGCCTTGTCCAGGTCGAGTCCGTACACGGTGGCGCCCCGGGCGGCGAGCGCCTCGGCGGTGGCGGCGCCGAGCCCGGAGGCGGCACCGGTGACGAGAGCGGCGGAGCCGGCGATGTCCATGGAACTCCTCGTACGTGTCGTGCGGGGGCGACCCTGCCGCCGGGTTGGCCGCCGGATCGGGCGCGTGCCCGCGGGGGACCGCGCGGTCCGCGCGATCTGCGCCGCCCACCATAGAACCGCAGGCCGCGCTCCCGGAAGCGGAACCGGGGAGGCCGTCCGGGAGCGCGTCGGCACCAAGGAGGGTCCGGGGTGCGGGCCCGGTCAGAAGGGCTTGGTCGGCAGGTACTTGCCGTCCAGGGTGATCACCGCGCGCTCGCCGCCCTCGGGGTCGGCGACCTTCTTGACGTCCAGCCGGAAGTTGATCGCGGAGATGATGCCGTCGCCGAACTCCTCGTGGACCAGGGCCTTCAGCGTGGTCCCGTAGACCTGGAGCATCTCGTAGAAGCGGTAGATCGTCGGGTCGGTCGGGACGGTGCCGTCGAGGGAGCCCCGGGTGGGGATCGTCCGGAGCAGCCGTACGGCGTCCTCGTCGAGACCGAGGAGACCGGCGACGGCCCGGGCGGCCGGCTCGGGCAGGGCGTGCTGGCCGAGGACGGCGGCGGTGACGAAGGCGACGGAGAAGCCGGTGGCGTCGGCGATCTCCTGCCAGCTGAGGTCCTTGACGGTCTTGGCCTCGACGGCGGCGAGGGCGAGCTCACGACGGGCGGTGGGGTCGAACTGGGCGTGCACCATGAGAGGTACGTCCTTTCGGAAGGGGTGGAAGGGGGCTTCTGGGGGGGTGGGTCAGGCGGCGACGCGGGCCGGCGGGCCCGCCAGCTCCTCGACGGTGCCGTCGGCGATGTCGAAGACCCAGCCGTGCAGCCGGATCTCTCCCTCGGCGAGGGCGCGGGCCACCGACGGGTGGGTGGCCAGGTTGGCCAGCTGCGCGGCGACGTTCTCCCGCACCAGGGCGGCCACGTCGCCCGCCCGTCCGGCCGCGGCGGTGCGGGCCAGGGAGGCGTCGGCGTGCCGCAGCCAGTTGGCGACGGCGGGCGCGGCGGTCAGGTCGCTGCCCTCGGCGAGCGCGGTCATCGCGCCGCAGGCGGAGTGCCCGCAGACGATGACGTCCCGCACGCCGAGCACGGTGACGGCGTACTCGACTCCGGCGGCGACCCCGTCGGTGCCCGGCGTGTGGGCGGGGACGAGGTTCCCGGCGGTGCGGATGACGAAGAGTTCACCGGGGTCGGTCTGGGTGATCAGTTCGGGTACGACGCGGGCGTCCGAGCAGCCGATGAACAGCGTCCCGGGCCGGTGGGCGGTGGCCAGGCGGGCGAACAGGCCGGCCTTGGCAGGGAAGACCTCCCGCTGGAAGCGGGCGATTCCCTCGGCGAGATGAGGCATGTCCTCACCCTGCACGAGCTGGACCTATAGCGTCCAAGACCTTCTGTCGATGTCTGCTATAGATGCGATCTATAGTCGACCGTATGCAGCCGGAACTCCGTCATCTCCGCTATCTGCTCGCCGTCGCCGAGCACGCCAACTTCACCCGCGCCGCCGAAGAGCTCCGGATCGCCCAGCCCACGCTCTCCCAGCAGATCAAGCAGCTGGAGAAGGCCCTCGGGGTGCTGCTCCTCGACCGCACCGGCCGCACCGTGCGCCTCACGGACGCCGGGGAGGCGTACGCGGGGTACGCGCGGCGCGCGCTCCAGGACCTGGCGGCGGGCGAGCGGGCGGTGCTCGACGTCCACGACCTCTCCCGGGGCCGGCTGCGGCTGGCCGCCACACCCACCTTCACCGCGTACCTCACGGGCCCCCTGGTCGCCGCCTTCCACGGCCGCCACCCCGGCATCACCGTGGAGGTGCGGGAGCTGACCCAGGACCACATCGAGACCGAACTCCTCGCCGACCGCCTCGACCTCGGCGTCGCGTTCCAGGGCGGCCACCTCCCCGGCATCGAGGCCACCGCGCTCTTCGACGAGACCCTCGGCCTGGTCGTCGGACCCGGACACCCCTTCGCCGGCCGTACGGAGCCGGTGCCCGCGGAGGAGCTGAACCACCATCAGCTCGCCCTGCTCAGCCAGGACTTCGCCACCCGCCGGCACATCGACGCGTACGTCACCGAGCACGGCGTCCGGCCGCGGATCGCGGTGGAGGCCAACGCCGTCGGCGCGCTCACCGAGATCGTCCGGCACACCGCGCTGGCCACCGTCCTGCCCGACGCCGTCACCCGCGACCACCCGCACCTGAGCCCCGTCCCCCTCTCCCCCGCCCTGCCGTCCCGCGGCGTCACGATGCTGCGCCGCGCCGCCGGTTACCGGAGCGCGGCGGCCCGCGCCTTCGGCGGGCTGGCCGCGCGGTGGGCGGAGGACCAGGTCCGGGCGGAGCCCGGGGAGGGTCAACCGATCGGATGACCCCGGGGTCCACCGTTGCGGGCGCCGGGTGCAGCCGGGACGACGACCGGTCACCCGGGACTCCGGCTCCAGGATGGAGGGGAAGCGGGCCGCGGAGCACCGACGGCCCGTGAAACCCACCGAGTTCACTGGAGCAGATCCCATGAAGCACGTGAAGAAGGCCACCTCGCGCACCCGTGTCGTGACCGGTGGGGCGATCGTCGCCGCGCTCGCCCTCGGTGGCTTCGGTGCCTACTCGGCCAGCGCCACCGGCGAGGACACGGCGGCCGCGCCCGCCGCCGCGGTCGCCAAGGCGGACGCCAAGAACAAGAACACCACGCAGTCGACGCACCTGACGATCGAGGCAGCCACGAAGGCCGCGCAGGCCACGCTGGACGCCGCCGAGAAGGAGAACCAGCGCGTCTCCGTCGCCGTCGTCGACCGCAACGGCAACACCATCGTCACCCTCCGCGGCNGCGCGCCCATCGCGGGCATCGGTGTCGCGGGCGCCCCCTCCGGCGACCTCGACGAGAAGTTCGCCCAGGCCGGCGTCGCCACGCTCGGCAAGTAACCGACACCCGCCCGCGCCCGAGGAGCACCGTCATGAACGCGCTCGACGAGACCCTCCTGACGGCCGCCGCGCACGGTGACGCCGTCGCCGTCCACGCGGCCCTCGACGCGGGCGCCCGGGTCGACGCCCGGGACCGGCACCGCCGCACCCCGCTGCTGCGGGCAGCCCGGCACGACCACGTGCCCGTCGCGCGGCTGCTCCTCGCGGCGGGCGCGGACCCGAACGCCCAGGACGACCGGTCGGACAGCCCGTGGCTGGTCACCGGCGTCACGGGCGGCGTCGCGATGATGCGGACGCTGCTCCCCGCGGGGCCGGACCTCGGCCTCACCAACCGCTACGGCGGTACGGCCCTGATCCCGGCGGCCGAGCGCGGCCACGTCGCCTATGTCCGCGCCCTCCTGCGGGAGACGGCCGTCGACGTCGACCACGTCAACCGGCTCGGCTGGACGGCCCTCCTGGAGGCCGTGATCCTCGGCTCCGGAGGCCGCGACCACCGGGACGTCGTCGCCCTCCTCCTGGCCGCGGGCGCGAACCCGGAGCTCCCGGACCCCCACGGCCGGACGGCCCTGGACCACGCGGCCCGCCACGGCTTCACGGAGATCGCGGCCCTGCTGAGGACCGCCGGCTCGCACCGCCTTCTCCACGGGACCGCCGGGGCCCGGTGAACACCGGGAGCCGTCCGGCCCCCGGTGCCCGCGCTCACGCCGGCCGCGCCAGCCCCCTGCTGATGACCAGCCGCTGGATCTGGTTCGTTCCCTCGAAGATCTGGGTGATCTTCGCTTCGCGCATGTAGCGCTCGACCGGGAAGTCGCGGGTGTAGCCGTAGCCGCCGAGGACCTGGACGGCGTCCGTGGTGACCTTCATGGCCGTGTCCGTGGCGATGAGCTTGGCCGCGCTGGCCTGGCGGCTGAAGGGGCGGCCGAGGTCGCGGCGGCGGGCCGCGTCCAGGTACGTGGCACGGGCCGCGTCGACCGAGGCGGCCATGTCGGCGAGCAGGAACCCGAGGCCCTGGTGGTCGACGATGCGGCGGCCGAAGGTGGTGCGCTCGTTCGCGTAGTCCACGGCTGCGTCCAGCGCGGCCTGGGCGAGGCCCGTGGCGCAGGCGGCGATGCCGAGGCGGCCGCTGTCCAGGGCGCTGAACGCGATCTGGAGCCCCTGGCCCTCGTCGCCGACCAGCCGGTCGGCTTCGAGGAGCGCGCCGTCCCAGTACGCGGAGGTGGTGGGGACGGCCTGGAGGCCCATCTTGCGTTCGGGGGCGCCGAAGCTCAGGCCCTCGGTGGCGCCGGGGGCGAGGAAGCAGGAGATGCCGTGGCTGCCGGGCGCGGTCCGCGCGAAGAGCGCGTAGAAACCGGCCTTGCCACCGTGGGTGATCCACGCCTTGGTGCCGGTGATCCGGTACCCGCTGCCGTCGTCCTGGCGCTCGGCCTTGCAGCTGAGGGCGGCGGCGTCGGAGCCGGCCTGCGGCTCGGAGAGGCTGTAGCCGCCGACGTTCCGGCCCTCCAGCATCTCGGGCAGCCAGCGCTCCTTCTGCTCCGCGGTGCCGAAGGTGTGCAGCGGGTGGCAGGCCAGGGTGTGGACGCTGGTGGCGACGGCGACGGCCGCCCAGCGCGCGGCGAGTTCCTCCAGGACCTGGAGGTAGACCTCGTAGGGCTGGCCTCCGCCGCCGTACTCCTCGGGGTACGGCAGGCCGAGCAGGCCCGCCTCTCCGAGGGTGGCGAAGAGCCCTTCGGGATAGGTCTCGGCGGCCTCGTACTCGTCCACCTTGGGAGAGAGCTCCTTGTCGGCGATCTCCCGGGTGAGGGCGATGAGGTCCGCCGCCTCGGGGGTGGGAAGCAGGCGGTCGACATCCATGGCGACTCCAGCGGCGCGCAAAGTGGTACTGGGGCAGGTACTGCAGTACCGCTGAGAGTAGCGCAGAAGGGTGTCCCCGACACCCCCTGGAACTCCGGCCTGGAATACTGGCCGGGTGATCGAGACCTCAGCCGCCGACGCCCCGAAGCTGACGGGCCGCGGCGCGGCGCGCCGCTCCGCCCTCTTCGAGGAGCTCGTCGCCCTCCTCGTCGGCGAGGGTTTCGCCCAGCTGACGCTCGACGATCTCGCCGCCCGGCTGCGCTGCTCGAAGCGGACCCTGTACGGCCTGGCAGGCAGCAAGGAGCAGCTGGTCCGCGCGGCCGTCGTGCACTTCTTCCGGCGCGCCACGGCCCGGGTCGAGGCGGTGCTCGCCGCCGCGACCGACCCGGCGGAGCGGCTCGCCGCCTATCTGCGGGCGGTTTCGGCCGAGCTGGCGCCGGTCTCGCCGCAGTTCTTCGACGACGTGGCCGGATTCGAACCGGCGGCGGAGGTGTACGAGCGCAACACGCGCGCGGCGGCCGGCCGGGTCCAGCAGCTCATCGAGGAGGGCGTACGGGCCGGGGTCTTCCGCGAGGTGCACGTGACCTTCGCGGCGGACGTCATCTCCTCGGTGATGGTCCGCATCCAGCGGCGCCAGGTCGCCGCGGCGACCGGCCTCGCCGACGCCGAGGCGTACGAACAGCTGGCCGAACTGCTCCTCAGCGGACTCCGTAGGGCCTGAGGGGCCGCACGGCGCACCTGGCCGGATTGCGCCCGCGTTCGGTCACTCTGCGCAGATGATCCACTACTGTGCGCGTCGCCACTGACCACCCCACCCCAGGGAGCCTCCGCGTGGAGCGCAGCCGTACCGCCTTCAGGATCCGTGCCGTCCTCGCCGCCATGGGCGTCACCGCCGCCCTCGCCGCCGCCCCCGCGGCGCAGGCCGTGCCCGCCGAGAAGCCCGCCGCCGCGCCGCCGGCCCCCTGCACCGGGGAGTTCCAGGGCGACAAGCGGCTCGGCCCGAAGTTCCTGCCCAGGAAGTGGCAGCAGCCGGTGGGCCCGCTGCTCAACCGGTACCACCGGACCGGCGGCCTGTCCTCGGCCGACTTCCTGAAGAAGTACTGGGAGGGCCCGGCCGACACCGGCAGCTGGAAGTACCCGCCGAACGACGGTTTCGGCGAGGTCAACGGCACCGTCGACAAGGCGCCCGAGCTGCTCGCCGAGGGCGAGCGGCTGGACCGCTTCGGTTCGGAGTACGGCGGCTACCTGGCCCCGGCCGGCGACGACTACGCCCAGCGCGCGCTGCCCCCGCAGAACCTCAACACCCGGGACGCGGCCTTCCCCTGCGACTACCACCTGTACGAGGTGACCCGGGCGTTCGTGGTCTGGGAGGGCTCCATCGCGCCCTGGTTCGAGCAGCCGGGCGGCGGCCGTCAGATCAAGCTGGACGCCGCGTTCCTGAACCCGGGCGAGGGCCAGCGCCTCAACGTGAAGTGGCTGCTCGACAACGGCTATCTGGTGCGCGTCCCGGCGTGACGGACCGCCGCGCGCTGGACCGGGCACTCCGGGAGGCCGGGGTGCCCGGGGCGTACTACTGGATCGAGGGCGTCCACGAACCGGCGCCCACGCCGCCCGACTTCGTCTATCTGCGGACGGGGCCGGGCGGCCCCGGCACGTGGGAGACCGGGGTGTACGAGCGCGGCGCGTACGAACCGGTCGCCACCCACGCCACGGAGGCGGAGGCCTGCGCGCACCTCCTGGCGCTGGCGGGCGTCACGGGGCAGCCGGGCGCGTGACGGCGGGCCCCGGCGCGCGGTGGGCGCGGACGAGTTCCGCGTACCGCCGGCCGCTCGTCTTCACGGTCCTGCGCTGGGTGGCGAAGTCGACGTGGACGAGCCCGAAGCGCTTGTCGTAGCCGTAGGCCCACTCGAAGTTGTCGAGCAGGGACCAGGCGTAGTACCCGGCGAGCGGGACGCCCTTGCGCAGGGCGCGGGCGCAGGCCGCCAGGTGCTGTTCGAGGTAGCGGGTGCGCTCGGGGTCGTGGACCGCGCCGTCGGGGCCGACGGCGTCGGGGAAGGCCGAGCCGTTCTCGGTGACGTACAGCTCCCGTACGCCGTACTCCTCGGTGAGCCGCAGCAGGAGGGCCTCCAGGCCGCCGGCGTCGATCTGCCAGTCCATTCCGGTACGGGGCACCTCGGGCGGCCGCACCTCGCGGGCGTGCGGGACGGGGCCCGTGGGGTCGTCGGCGACGGTCACCGGGAAGTAGTAGTTGAGGCCGTGCCAGTCGAGCGGTGCGGCGATGGCCGCCGCGTCCCCGGGCCGTTCCGGCAGGTCGACCCCGTACAGCTCGCGCATGTCGGCGGGGAAGCCGCGGCCGTACACCGGGTCGAGCCACCAGCGGTTGGTGTGGCCGTCCGCGCGGACGGCGGCGGCGAGGTCCTCGGGGCGGGTGGAGGCGGCCGCGACGGTGGAGTGGTTGGTGACCAGGCCGACCCGGGCGCCGGGGGCGGCGGCGCGGACGGCGGCGGTGGCGAGGCCGTGGCCGAGGAGCAGGTGGTACGAGGCTCGGACGGCGGCCGTGAGGTCGGTGAGGCCCGGTGCCATCCGGCCCTCCAGGTGGCCGATCCAGGCGGAGCAGAGCGGTTCGTTGAGGGTGGCCCACTGGGTGACGCGGTCGCCGAGGCGTCCGGCGACGGCGGAGGCGTACCCGGCGAGGTGTTCGGCGGTCTCGCGGACGGTCCAGCCGCCGCGGTCCTGGAGGGTCTGCGGCAGGTCCCAGTGGTAGAGGGTGACGGAGGGGGTGATCCCGGCGTCGAGGAGTCCGTCGACGAGCCGGTCGTAGAAGTCGAGTCCGGCGGTGTTGACGGGACCGTCGCCGCCGGGGACGACGCGCGGCCAGGCGACGGAGAGCCGGTAGGCGTCGGTGCCGAGGGCCTTCATCAGGGCGATGTCCTCGGGCCAGCGGTGGTAGTGGTCGCAGGCGGTGTCGCCGTGGTCGCCGTTGTCGATCGCCCCGGGCACGCGGGAGAAGGTGTCCCAGATGGAGGGGGCGCGGCCGTCCTCGGCGGCGGCGCCCTCGATCTGGTACGCGGAGGTGGCCGTGCCCCAGGCGAAGGAGGGCGGGAAGGCGGCGAGGTCGAGCGGTTCGGACACGGGAGTCCTTTCGGGGGCGGAGGAGGGCGTCACTTGACCGCGCCGGCGGTGAGGCCGGTGACGAGGTAGCGCTGGAGGAGCAGGAACCCGGCGACGACCGGGACGCTGACCACGAGGGAGGCCGCCATCACCTGGTTCCAGTACACGTCGTTCTGGGTGGCGTAGCCCCGGAGGCCGACGGCGAGGGTGCGGGTGGCGTCGTTCGTCATGACGGAGGCGAAGAGGACCTCGCCCCAGGCGGTCATGAAGGCGTAGACGCCGACGGCGACGATGCCGGGGGCGGCGGCCGGGACGACGACCCGGAAGAGCGCGCCGAGCGGGCCGCAGCCGTCGACCTCGGCGGCCTCGTCGAGTTCGCGCGGGACGCCGTCGAAGTAGCCGATCAGCATCCAGATCGAGAACGGCAGCGAGAAGGTCAGGTAGGTGAGGATCAGACCGCCGCGCGAGCCGAAGAGGGCGATGCCGGTGGCGTTGCCGATGTTGACGTAGAGCAGGAAGAGCGGCAGCAGGAAGAGGATGCCGGGGAACATCTGGGTGGAGAGGACCGTCACCGTGAAGACCCGCTTGCCGCGGAAGGCGTAGCGGCTGACGGCGTAGGCGGCGAAGACCGCGACGACGAGCGAGCAGGCGGTCGCCGCGCCCGCGACGATCAGGGAGTTCACGAAGTAGTCCGCGAGCGGGACGGTCTCCCAGATGTCGAGGTAGGGGCGGAAGGTGAGGCCGGAGGGGATCCACCGGAACTTCCCCGAGACGTCCTCCAGGGGTTTGAGGGAGCTGGAGACCATCACGTACACCGGCAGCAGGACGAAGCCGGTGAGCAGCGTGAGGAAGATCCGCCGGCCCCAGAGGAAGGAGCGGGGCGGGGCCATGGGCGAGCGGGGCCGGTCGCTACGGGGCATCGGTGGCCTTCCTTCGCCGGAATCCCCGGGTGGTGAGCAGCAGGTAGACGCCCGTGACGACGAGCAGGAACAGCAGGAGCAGCACCGACATCGCCGAGCCCGTACCGAAGTTCCAGGTCTGGAACGAGGACTGGTAGATGTGCAGGGAGATCAGGTCGGCCGACTCGGGGGCCGCCCTGCCGAACAGCACGAAGGGGGTGTTGAAGTCGTTGAACGTCCAGAGGAACAGCACCAGGACGAGCACCTGGGTGACGGGCCTCAGGGACGGCAGGGTGATCCGGCGGAGCTGCTGCCAGAGGCCCGCGCCGTCCAGGGCGGCGGCCTCGTACATCTCGCGGGGGATGTTCTGCAGTCCGGCCATCATGACGAGGAAGGCGAACGGCCAGCCCTTCCAGACGGAGACGACCAGCAGCGTCCAGAAGGCGTTGTCGCCGATCAGCCAGAAGGCGGGGCTGTCGCCGATGCCGAGCTGGTCGTGCAGGACGTGGTTCACCAGGCCGTTGTCCCGCTGGAACATGAACGCCCAGGTGATGACGGCCGCGTAGACCGGCAGGGCGTACGGGACGAGGAAGAGCGCCCGCAGGAAGCCCCGGCCGCGGAAGGTCTCCTGCATGAGGACGGCGGCGGCGGTGCCGAGGAGCCAGCAGAGGCCGACCGAGCAGAGGGTGAAGACGCAGGTGGTGACGGAGGACCGCAGGAGGGACGCGCCGACGGGTGCGTCGAAGTCGACGGAGACCGCGTAGTTGTCGAACGCGGCCCAGGGGGCGGCCACCCAGTCGCGGATGAAGAACTGGGTGAGTTCCTTGAAGCTCATGACGATGCCGATGAGCATCGGCACGAGGTGGACGAGGAGTTCGAGGGCCAGGGCCGGGAGGAGCAGGAGGTAGGGCAGTCCGGCGGACCGGAGCCGCCCGGGACGGCGGGTGCGCGGGGCCGTCCCGGGGGTGGCCCGCCGCTGTCCGGTCCGCCCGACGGGCTTCTCGACGGTGGTGGTCATGGCGGCGTCCGGGTTCACTTCTTCGGCATCTGCTGCTGGGCCTTGTCGAGCTCGGCCCGTACGGACTCGGTGGTGACGGGGCGGCCGGCGGCGGCGTCGGCGAACAGCTTCTTGACCGCGGTGCCGACGACCGTCTCGAACTGGGACTCCTCGGGGACCTGCGGCAGGGCGGCGGCGCTGGTGGCGAGGGTCTGCTTGAGGACGGCGACGGTGGGGGTGTCGAAGGCGGGGTCCCGCTGGGCGCTCGTGACCGGGGGGATGGAGCCGTAGGCCTTGTTGAGGGCCTTCTGTTCCGCGTCGCTCGTCATGAACTTCACGAAGTCGAGGGCGCCTCGGGTGTTCCGGGTGTTCCTGAAGACGGCGAGGTTGATGCCGGCGACCATGGAGTTGATGCCCGTGCCCCGGCCGGGGGTGCCGGAGGCGACGGGGGCGGGGGCGACGCCCCACTCGTCGGCGCTCATGCCCTGGGCGGCGAAGGTGGTGCCGGGGGTCTGCCAGAGGACCATGGCGGTCCGGTCCTTGGCGAAGTCGCTGAGGGACTGGTTCTGGGCGTACTCGGCGTTGCCGGGGGCGACGATCCCGTGGGCTGCCATGAGGTCGACGTACTGCTTGACGGCGGCGACGGCCCCGTCGGAGGTGAAGTCGGCCCTGCCGTCGGCGGTGAAGAAGTCGGCGCCGTGCTGCTTGCCGAGGACGAAGACCTGGTGGATGTTGTTGGCGAGGTTGCCGCCCTCGACGCCGATGGCGGACTTTCCGCCCTTGCTGAGCTTCCTGCCGTCGGCGATCAGCTCGTCCCAGGTGGCCGGCGGCTTCGCTATGCCGGCGTCGGCGAACATCTTCCTGTTGTAGTAGAGGGCGTACGCCATGGAGTAGAGCGGTACGGCCGCGGGGTCCTGGCCGGTGGCGCCGGTGGAGCCGAGCGCGGAGTCGACGAAGCGGTCCCTGCCGCCGATGGCCCGGAAGTTCTCGGCGTTCCAGGGCAGCAGGGCGCCGCTCGCCTGGAGCGAGGCGCTCCAGGTGTTGCCGATGTTGAGGACGTCGGGGCCCTGGCCGGAGGTGGTGGCGGTGAGGATGCGGTTGAGGAGGTCGGACCAGGGGATGACCTCCAGCTCGACCTTGATGCCCGTCTGCTTCTCGAACCTGTCGAGTTCGGGCTGGAGGACCTTCTTGTCGACCTCCAGGTTCGCGCCCTGGTTGGAGGCCCAGTAGGTGAGGGTCCTGGTGCCACCGCCGCCGGAGCCGTCGGTCGGGGAGCCGCCTCCGCAGGCCGCGGCGGTGAGGACGAGGGAGAGGGTGACGGCACCGGCGGCCGCGGCTCTGATTCTGCGCATGGCTCCTCAGGACCCTTTCGGGGAGTGGCGGGGAGCTGGGGAGGAGGGGGTGGCGAAGCGTCCCGCGTTCAGGCCCTGAAGCCCTCCCCGGCTTAATTTAGGATGTGAGTTAAACCTCAAGAGAAGGTCGCGTCAAGGGTCCTGACAGCGGTATGTTGCGCTCAGGACTACTTCACCTGGGGGCCCAAGTGACCATGCGGAACGGCCGCACCGTGCGTGACCTGCGACGCGAGAACCGCACCGCCGTCCTCCAACGCCTCTATTTCGACGGGCCGATGAGCCGCTTCTCGCTCGGCCCCGCGACCGGCCTCAGCTCCGGCTCCATCAGCAACGTCGTCGCGGAGCTCGTCGCGGAGGGTCTCGTCGAGGAGGCGGGCAGCGTCGACTCGGCCGGCGGGCGCCCCCGTACCCTGCTCCGGATCACCCCGGGCAGCGGCTGCATGATCGGCGTCGACGTCGGCGAGACCCGGGTCAGGATCGAGCTGTTCGACCTCACCCTCACCGAACTCGCGCGCACCGAGCGCCCGTTGGCGGTCGACAGCCCGAACCCCCATGACCGGTACGAGGTCGGCGTCGTCGTCGACCACATCCGCGAGGGCATCGCCGAGGTGCTGCGGACGGCGGACGTGCCCGCCGACCGGCTGCTCGGCGTCGGTGTCGGCGTGCCCGGCATCGTGGCCCGTACCGCCGAGGACGGCGCCGTCGTGCACGGCCAGACCATCGGCTGGGACGCCGTCCCCCTGGAGCGGCTGCTGCGCGCGAGCGTGGCCCTGCCGACGATGGTGCCGTACTGGATCGACAACGGCGCGAAGACCCTCGGCCAGGCCGAGATGTGGTTCGGCGCCGGGCGGGGCGCGCGCAGCGCGGTGATCGTCCTCTTCGGCTCGGGCGTCGGCGCCTGTGTGGCCACGGACCCGATGGGGCCGGGCCGGGCGATCGAGTGGGGTCATCTGACGGTACGGGTCCGGGGGCGCCGCTGCCGCTGCGGCGCGCGTGGCTGCCTGGAGGCGTACGCGGGCGCGGAGGCGCTGCTCGAACGGTGGCGGGAGGCGGGCGGGCGGCCTCCGGCGGGGGCGGACGAGGAGACGGCGCTGACGGCGATGCTGGCGGGGGCGTATCCGGCGGACGCCGGGGCGGAACCCGACGCGACGGCCCGCGAGGTCCTCGAGGAGACCGCCGAGTACCTGGGCGCCGGTTTCGCCGATCTGATCAACCTCTTCCAGCCCGAGCGCATCCTCGTCGGCGGCTGGGCGGGCCTCCAGCTCGGCGCCCGCTTCCTGGAGACGGTGAAGGGGTACGCGGCCGAGTACGCCCTGAAGTACCCGGCGGCCCGGGTCTGCATCGACCTGGGCACGCTCGGCCCCGACGCGGTGACGGTCGGCGCGGCGATCCTGCCGCTCGCGGACTTCTTCGCCCGGGGAGGCCGGCGGGCCGAGACGGAGGCCGTCGAGGAGCAGCCGGCGTGGACGTCGACGGTGCGGGAACGGGCGGCGCACTGAGCGTGCGCCGCCCTCGGGGGTCCGGTGGGGTCAGGGGCTCTTCTGCGACCACCCGGAGGGCGAACGCCCCCTCTGCACGGGCCGCCACGCCCTGAGGGTGACGACCGACCTCACGGGCCGCCTGGTGGGTGAACCCCGCGTCCACCGCGACGTACGCGAGGGGAACGGGCCGCTGGAACTGCCGCGGGAGGAGGGACTGGAGACGGGCGAGGGGAGCTGACGCGGGGCCGCGCACCGTCGCCGGCAGGGCCGGCAGCGACCGGCTCCGCGCTACACCCCGGTAGCGCCGTCCACCCGTTCCCGGACCAGGTCCGCGTGGCCGTTGTGGCGGGCGTACTCCTCGATCATGTGGACGTAGATCCAGCGGAGGCTCACGTCCTGGCCCATGAAGCGGCCCGTGTCCGTCAGGGTGTGATCCGCGCAGTTCTCGCGGGCGCGGGCGATCTCCGACCGCCAGGTGGCCAGGGCGTCGGCCAGGGTGGTTCCCTCCGCCACGTCGAAGCCGCCGTCGGGGGCGTCCGGGTCTGCCTGCGGGTCGTGGAGGGGCGGGGCCTCTTCTCCGGCGAACACGCGGCGGAACCAGTTCCGCTCCACCTCCGCCATGTGCTGGACCAGACCGGTCAGCGTGAAGCCGGACGGCGGCACGGACGCCGTGGCGGCCTGCTCGTCGTCCAGTCCCTCGCACTTCATGGCCAGCGTGGCGCGGTGGAAGTCCAGCCAACTCTCCAGCGTCGTGCGCTCGTCGGCGTTCAGGGGCGGCAGGGGGCGATCGATGGCACTCATCGCTTCATTGTCGCCCGTGCCCGAGGCCGTCGACCGGCGGGGCCGCCCGCAGGGAGGAGCCGCACCGGCTACGCCACGGACGTGATGCGGCCGTCCGGCTCGCGCGGGCCGTCGTGGTGGATCGGGGTGTGGGCGCCCGTGAGGGAGCGGCCGGTGCCGCCCCGGCGGTTCGCCACGATCTCGGCGCCGATCGACAGGGCCGTCTCCTCGGGCGTGCGCGCGCCCAGGTCGAGGCCGATCGGCGAGCGCAGACGGGCGAGTTCGAGTTCGGTGACGCCGACCTCGCGCAGGCGCTTGTTGCGGTCCTCGTGGGTGCGGCGGGAGCCCATCGCGCCGACGTAGGCGACGGGAAGCTTCAGGGCGGCGCGCAGGAGGGGCACGTCGAACTTGGCGTCGTGGGTCAGGACGCACAGGACCGTGCGGCCGTCGACCTCCGTCGACTCCAGGTAGCGGTGGGGCCATTCGACGACGATCTCGTCGGCCTCGGGGAAGCGGGCCGGCGTCGCGAAGACGGGCCGCGCGTCGCACACGGTGACGTGGTACCCGAGGAACTTGCCCACCCGTACCAGCGCGGCGGCGAAGTCGATCGCGCCGAAGACGATCATGCGCGGGGCCGGCACGGAGGACTCGACGAGCAGGGTCAGCGGCTGCCCGCAGCGGCTGCCGTCCTCGCCGATCTCCACGGTGCCGGTGCGGCCCGCGTCGAGCATCGCGCGGGCCTCGGACGCCGCCGTGCGGTCCAGCTCGGGGTGGCCGCCGAGCTTCCCCTCGTACGAGCCGTCGGGGCGGACCAGCAGGGCCCGGCCCATCAGGTCCTCGGGTCCGGAGACGATCCGGGCGAGGGCCGCCGCCTCCCCCGTGGTGGCGGCGCCGAGCGCGGCGGGGAAGACCCCGCCGCGCACCGGGGTGACGAGGATGTCGATGACTCCTCCGCAGGTCAGGCCGACCGCGAAGGCGTCCTCGTCGCTGTACCCGAAGCGCTCGACGACGGTCCTGCCGTCTTCGAGGGCCTGCACGCACAGCTCGTACACCGCCCCCTCCACACACCCGCCGGAGACCGATCCGATCGCCGCGCCCTCGCTGTCGACGGCGAGGGCGGCGCCCGGCTGCCGGGGCGCGCTCCCGCCGACGGCCACCACGGTGGCGACGGCGAAGGCACGTCCCTGCTCGACCCACCGGTGCAGCTCTTCGGCGATGTCCAGCATCTCGGTTCTCCTCTGGATGGGGTGGGGAGGGCGGCGGGGGCGTCAGCTGACGCCGAGCCAGCTCTCGATGGGATGGATCGCGAAGTACACGATGAAGATCGCGGTCAGGCCCCACATGAAGCCGCCGACCTCGCGCGCCTTGCCCTGCGCCGCCTTGATCACGACGTAGGAGATCACACCGGCCGCGACACCCGTGGTGATGGTGTACGTGAAGGGCATGAGGACCACGGTGAGGAACACCGGGATCGCGACGGAGCGGTCGCTCCAGTCCACGTGCTTGGCGTTCTGCATCATCATCGAGCCGATGACGACCAGGGCCGCGGCGGCGACCTCTTGCGGCACGATCGCGGTCAGCGGCGTGAAGAAGAGGCAGAGGGCGAAGAATCCGCCGGTGACCACGGAGGCCAGACCCGTGCGGGCGCCCTCGCCGACGCCGGTCGCGGACTCGACGAAGACCGTCTGCCCGGAGGCTCCGCCCACACCACCGACGATACCGCCGGCGCCGTCGATGAAGAGGGCCTTCGAGAGGCCGGGCATGCGGCCCTTGTCGTCGGCGAGCTTGGCCTCGGTGCCGACGCCCAGGATGGTCGCCATGGCGTCGAAGAAGCCCGCGAGCACCAGGGTGAAGACGATCATGCTGATGGTGATGTAGCCGACGTCGCCCCAGCCGCTGAAGGACACGTCCCCGATGAGGGAGAAGTCCGGGGCGGAGACCGCGCTGCCGTCGAGCTCCGGCGGGCCGGAGAACCAGGCCTTGGCCGGGATGTCCGCGACCGCGTTCAGGATGACCGCGACGACGGTGCCCGCGACGATGCCGATCAGGATCGCGCCGGGGATGTTGCGCGACTGGAGGGCGAAGATCAGGAGCAGGGTGAAGGCGAAGATCAGGACGGGCCAGCCCATGAGCTCACCGGCCGGGCCGAGGGACACGGGACCGCCGCCCGGGGCGGGGTTCTCGTGCACGAAGCCGGCCTTCACGAAGCCGATGATCGCGATGAAGAGGCCGATGCCGATGGTGATGGCGTGCTTGAGCGCGAGCGGTATCGCGTTCATGATCATCTCGCGGAGGCCGGTGACCACCAGGAGACAGATCACGGCGCCGTACGCCACGGACATGCCCATGGCCTGCGGCCAGGTCATGACCGGCACGACCTGCGAGGCCATGACGCCGGAGACGCTGAGGCCGGCGGCGAGCGCGAGGGGGACCTTGCCCCAGAAACCCATGAGCAGGGTCGTCGCGGCCGCGGCGAGGGCGGTGGCGGTGATGAGCGCCGGCTGGCTGAGGAGCTGGCCGTTGACGTCCTTGCCACTGAGGATCAGGGGGTTGAGCAGGAGAATGTACGCCATCGCCATGAAGGTGGTGACGCCGCCGCGGATCTCCGTCGCGACGGTGGATCCTCTCTCCGAGATGTGAAAGTACCGGTCGAGCCAAGACCTGCCGGCGGGATTGCGCGAGCCGGAGCCCGCGTCATCGGCGCTGGTCCTGGGCTCCACTGACGACTGGGTCATGGGGCCTACTCCCAAGGTTCAAAGGGGCACCCGCATCAGACTTCGAAGGATTCTGATCTGGTGAAGCTCGCGGGATTTGGGATGGTGCGTGGGCTGCACGACCCGGGGGACGGCCCGAGACGAACGGGTGGATCGGTACTGCGGGGACTGCGTGAGACGGGGGTACTGCGGTGCCACGGGGGTACTGCCGTGGTGCGGTACTTCGGTGGGACGGAGTACCGCGGTGACGCGGGTACTGCCGTGGGGGGCTCCGGGCGGTGCGGGCGGGAAGTGTGACGTTCCTCGGGAGGCACGGACCGCCCGGAGAGTCCTACAGGGTGCCGGTGAGCGCCTCGGGGCGTACCGGCGTCTTGTTGAGCTCCAGGCCCGTCGCCGCCCGGATCGCCGCGAGGACGGCCGGGGTGGACGAGAGGGTCGGAGCCTCTCCGATGCCCCGGACGCCGTACGGCGCGTTGGGGTCGGCCAGCTCGAGGTAGTCGACCGGGATGGTCGGCGTGTCGAGGATGGTCGGGATGAGGTAGTCCGTGAAGGAGGGGTTGCGCACCTTCGCGGTCTTCGGGTCGACGATGATCTCCTCCATCACCGCGACGCCCAGGCCCTGGGTGGTGCCACCCTGGATCTGGCCGACGACGGAGAGGGGATTGACCGCCTTGCCGACGTCCTGGGCGCAGGCCAGCTCGATCACCTTGACGAGGCCGAGCTCGGTGTCGACCTCCACCACCGCGCGGTGCGCGGCGAAGGCGTACTGGACGTGGCCGTCGCCCTGACCGGTGACGAGGTCGAAGGCCTGGGTCGGGCGGTGCCGCCACTCCTCCTCGACCTCCACCGCCCGGTCCTCCAGGACGTCGGCGATGGTGGCGAGGGCCTCGCCGCCGTCGGTGACGACCTTGCCGCCCTCCAGGAGGAGTTCGGCGTTGGCCCAGGCCGGGTGGTACGAGCCGAACTTGCGCCGGCCGATCTCCAGGACCTCCTCGCGGACGATCTCGCAGGAGTTCTTGATGGCGCCGCCGGTCATGTACGTCTGACGGCCCGCGGAGGTCGAACCGGCCGAGCCCACCTGCGTGTCCGCGGGGTGGATGGTGACCTGCTGGACACCGAGCTCGGTACGGGCGATCTGCGCGTGGATCGTGACGCCGCCCTGGCCGACCTCGGCCATGGCGGTGTGGACCGTGGCGACGGCCTCGCCGTTGATGACCTCGATGCGGATCTTCGCGGTCGAGTAGTCGTCGAAGCCCTCGGAGAAGCCGACGTTCTTGATGCCGACGGCGTAGCCGACGCCCCGCACGACACCCTCGCCGTGCGTGGTGTTGGACAGGCCGCCCGGCAGCGCGCGGACGTCCGCGCTCTCGCCGGCGGTCTCCCACTGGCGCTCCGGCGGCATGGGGCGGGCCTTGACCCGGCGCAGCAGCTCGGCGACCGGGGCCGGCGAGTCCACGACCTGGCCGGTCGGCATGATCGTGCCCTGCTCCATGGCGTTGAGCTGGCGCAGTTCCACCGGGTCCATGCCCAGCTTCGCCGCGAGCTTGTCCATCTGGGCCTCGTAGGCGAAGCAGGCCTGGACCGCGCCGAAGCCGCGCATCGCGCCACAGGGCGGGTTGTTGGTGTAGAGGCCGATCGCCTCGATCTCGACGTCCTCGATGATGTACGGGCCGACCGAGAGCGACGAGGCGTTGCCGACGACGGAGGCCGTGGACGAGGCGTACGCGCCGCCGTCGAGCACGATCTTGCACTTCATGTGCGTGAGCTTGCCGTCCTTGGTGGCGCCGTGCTCGTACCAGAGCTTCGCCGGGTGCCGGTGGACGTGGCCGAAGAAGGACTCGTACCGGTTGTAGACCATCTTGACCGGCTTGCCGGTGCGCAGCGCGAGGATGGACGCGAGGATCTGCATGGAGATGTCCTCGCGGCCGCCGAAGGCGCCGCCGACACCGGCCATCGTCATCCGGACCTTCTCCTCGGGCAGGCCGAGGCAGGGCGCGATCTGCTTGAGGTCCGAGTGCAGCCACTGGGTGGCGACGTACAGGTCGACGCCGCCGTCCTCGGCCGGTACGGCGAGGCCGGACTCCGGGCCGAGGAAGGCCTGGTCCTGCATGCCGAAGGTGTACTCGCCGGTCACGATGACGTCGGCGCGCTTCGCGGCCTCGGCGGCGTTGCCTCGGATGATCGGCTGGCGGTGCACGATGTTCGGGTGCGGGACGTGACCGGAGTGGTGGTCGTCGCGGCCCTCGTGGACCAGGATCGCGTCCGGAGCGGTGGCCGAGGCCTCGTCCGTGATGACCGGGAGCTCCCGGTACTCGATCTTGATCTTGGCGGCGGCGCGGCGGGCGGTCTCCGGGTGGTCGGCGGCCACGAGGGCGACCGGCTCACCGTGGTGACGGACCTTGCCGTACGCGAGGACCGGGGTGTCCTGGAACTCCATGCCGTAGTTCTTCGCGGCCGGCAGGTCCTCGTGGGTCAGGACGGCGTAGACGCCGTCCATGGCGAGGGCCTCGGAGGTGTCGATGGACACCAGCTCGGCGTGCGCGACGGTGGAGCGCAGGATCTGGCCCCAGAGCATGTCCTCGTGCCACATGTCCGAGGAGTACGCGAACTCGCCGGTGACCTTGAGGGTGCCGTCCGGCCGGAGCGTGGACTCGCCGATGCCGCCCTTGACGTGGTTCTGGGTGACGTCGGTGGGCGTGCCCACCGGAGTCGTGCGTGTGTTCTGAGCCATCGTCAGACCGCCTCTCCCTGACGCTCCTGGCGAGCGGCCGCGAGGCGGACCGCGTCGAGGATCTTCTCGTATCCGGTGCAGCGGCAGAGGTTGCCGGAGAGCGCCTCGCGGATGTCCGCGTCCGTCGGGGACGGGTTGCGCTCCAGCATCTCGTCGGCCGCGACCAGCAGGCCGGGGGTGCAGAAGCCGCACTGCACGGCGCCGGCGTCGATGAACGCCTGCTGGATCGGAGAGAGTTCGACGCCCTCGCCGGTCTGGGAGTCCTGACCGGGCTTGGCTTCCCACCTCTTGGCCTGGTCGAGCGAGGTGCCGCAGGTGCCCGAGGCGCAACCGGCGTGCTCCGCGCGGTCCTTGGCGAACTCCGCCAGGCCCTCGACGGTGACGACCTCGCGGCCCTCGACCTGCCCGGCGGCGACCAGGCAGGAGCAGACCGGCACCCCGTCGAGACGGACGGTGCAGGAACCGCACTCGCCCTGCTCGCAGGCGTTCTTGGAGCCGGGCAGACCCAGACGCTCACGCAGAACGTAGAGGAGGGACTCGCCCTCCCAGACGTCGTCGGCTTCCTGCGGACGACCGTTGACCGTGAAATTGACGCGCATGGTTATGCAGCTCCCTCAAGCGTGCGGCCTGCGCCGCGGTACTGCTCCCAGGTCCAGCCGAGCTGGCGGCGGGCCATGATGCCGACGGCGTGGCGGCGGTACTTGGCGGTACCTCGGACGTCGTCGATCGGGTTGGCGGCGGCCGAGCAGAGGTCGGCGAACTGCTTCGCGACCGACGGGGTGATGATCTTGCCGTTGTCCCAGAAGCCGCCCTCCTCCAGAGCCGCGTTCAGGAAGGCCTCGGCCTCCTTGGCGCGGATCGGGGTCGGTGCGGCGGAGCCGATGCCGGTGCGCACGGTCCGGGTCTCCGGGTGCAGGGCCAGGCCGAAGGCGCAGACCGCGATGACCATCGCGTTGCGGGTGCCGACCTTGGAGTACTGCTGGGGGCCGTCCGCCTTCTTGATGTGGACGGTCTTGATGAGCTCGTCGGGCTGGAGCGCGTTGCGCTTCACGCCCGTGTAGAACTCGTCGATCGGGATGAACCGGTTGCCGCGCACCGATTCGACCTCGACCTCGGCGCCCGCGGCGAGCAGCGCCGGGTGGGCGTCGCCGGCGGGCGAGGCGGTGCCGAGGTTGCCCCCGACGCCGCCGCGGTTACGGATCTGCGGGGAGGCGACCGTGTGCGAGGCGAGCGCCAGACCTGGCAGATCGGCGCGGAGGTTCTCCATGATCTGGGTGTACGGAACGGAAGCGCCGAGGCGGACGTTCTCCTCGCCGACCTCCCACTCGCGCAGCAGCTCGACGCGGTTCAGGTCCAGGAGGTACTCGGGCCGCCGGTGGTCGAAATTGATCTCGACCATGACGTCCGTGCCACCCGCGAGGGGCACGGCCGTGGGGTGCTCTGCCTTGGCGGCGAGCGCCTCCTCCCAGCTGGCGGGGCGAAGGAAGTCCATGGTGGCTCTCTTCCAGTGATTCTGGTGATCGGGGGTCGTTCAGCAGGGTTCCGGGGAGACGGCCGGCCCTCGACTTCATGTTCATGTGCTGTTAACGCGGTGTGTGGCCTAGTACACAAGCCCACGCTCGCCCGGGTGCAGTCACCGAAAACATGAAGGAGTTGGCTGGGTCCCGTCGTCGTCTTGTAGATTCGAACGAAAGGCGGGGAACAGTCACCTCGCTGTTTTCCCCTGGAAACGGTGGCACCACTCCACCGTCGACTACGGGACACCCCACCACCCCCAGACTAGGAACGGCGGCGACACGATGCGGCTGCGCGCACTGCTGGAGAACGACGCGCTCGGGCTGCGCCTGCTCGGCGGCGAGGACGAGCTGGACCGCACCGTCCGCGGCGTGATGACGACGGACCTCAAGGACCCCAGCCGGTACCTTTCCGGCGGCGAGCTGGTCCTCACGGGCCTCGCGTGGCTGCGGGAGCCCGCCGACGCCGAGCCCTTCGCCCGCATCCTGGCCTCGGCGGGGGTCGCCGCGCTCGCGGCCGGTGAGGCGGAGCTCGGGGACATCCCCGCCGATCTCGTGGAGGCGTGTTCACGCCATCGGCTGCCGCTGTTCGCGGTGAACGAGTCCGTTGCGTTCGCGACGATCACCGAACACGTTGTTCGACAGGTCTCGGGCGAAAGGGCCGGGGACCTGGCCGCCGTCGTCGACCGGCACCGCAGGCTCATGACCTCGGGCCCCGCGGGCGGCGGCCCGGAGGTCGTCCTCGACCTGCTCGGCTCCGACCTGGACCTGCGGGCCTGGGTCCTCTCCCCCACCGGCCGCCAGATCGCGGGCGCGGGCGAGCCCCTTCCGGCCGCCCTCGCCGCCACCCTGGCCGGTGAGCACCTGGCCGCCACCCGGACCGGGCGGCGGGGCCCGCACCGGATCGTCACGGGCGGAACCACGTACTCCCTCTTCCCGATCCGGAACACCGGCCGGGGCGCGGTCCCGGCCTCCCGGGACGTGCGCGAGACGGTCCTCTCGGACTGGCTGCTCGCCGTGGAGGCGGACGCCGGGGAGTGGCCCGCCGCCCGGCTGGACCTGCTCCAGGGCGTCACGCAACTGATCGCCGTCGAGCGGGACCGGCGCGACGCGGCCCGTACGGTACGCCGCCGGCTGGCCCAGGAGGTCCTGGAGCTGGTGCAGACGGGCGCGGCGCCCGCCGAGATCGCCGCCAGGCTGCGGGTCGCCGCCCCGGTGCTGCTGCCGGGGCTCGGCACGGCCCCGCACTGGCAGGTGGTCGTGGCCCGGGTCGACTGGGAGCAGGAGGCCGGCCAGGGCACCGCGGTGGACTGCGGCCCGGTCGCCCAGGCGCTCCTGGAGGAGATCCTCGTCGACCCCGCGACCGTGGGCGCCGAGTCCGCCGACCGGATCGCCGTGGCGCACAGCGGCGACGAGGCCATCGCCCTGGTCCCGCTGGCCGCCGGCCCACTGCCGGACAGCGAGGACGACGGCCCGGCCCCGGCGCTCGGGCTGCACGCGGACGTGCTCCTCGGTGCCGTACGGGCCCCGCTCACCTCGGGTCTCGCCGACGACGGGCGGCTCACGCTCGGCGTCAGCGCGGCCGTGCACTCGGCGGAGGGCCTGCGCGGGGCCCTGGAGGAGGCCCGGCACGCCCGCCGGGTCGCCGCCGCCCGCCCCGGCCGGGTCTGCGCCGCCGGCCACCACGAGCTGGCCTCGCACGTGCTGCTGCTGCCGTTCGTGCCGGACGACGTCCGCCGCGCCTTCACGGCCCGGCTGCTCGACCCGCTGCGCGACTACGACCGGCGGCACCGGGCGGAGCTGATCCCGACCCTGGAGGCCTTCCTGGACTGCGACGGGTCCTGGACGCGCTGTGCGACCCGCCTCCACCTGCACGTGAACACGCTGCGTTACCGGGTGGGCCGGATCGAACAGCTGACCGGACGCGATCTCTCCCGTCTGGAGGACAAGCTCGACTTCTTCCTCGCCCTGAGGATGAGCTGAGCGAGCCGTCCACGCTTCACCCGTTCGGGCGAGTCCAGCGGAGTGACGTCCGGGCCGGTGGGGGCCCCTCGGCCGCACCGGCCGGGGCGCCTCGCCGGGGCCTGATCACGGGCCCGACGGCGATCTGACGCCCGGTCGGTCACCCCGGGCGGAGTGGCGCCCCGATCCATCGGACTCTTGTGAATTCTTTCACCTGACCCCTTGGCCAGGTACTCCCCTTCGTGCTGAGATGCGGGTCTCACTCAACAGCTCAATGGCGCGCTCGGGGAGGGCAATGTGGCGGATACCGCCATGTCTGGTTCCGAATCAAGGGGCGGCGAAGATCCGTCCCTCGCCTACGGCAAGGAGACTCCCGTGGAGACCGCCATATGGCGGCTCCGCTCCCGGGGTTGCTGGACGGACGCGGCGGCACTGCTCGCCCCGCACGCCGCCGAACCGGCCGCCGCGCTCGAACGGGCGGCGCTGCTCATCGAGCGCTGCCTCTACACCGAGAAGGGCTGGGCCGACGCCGAGGAGGCGCTCCGGACGGCCGAGGCGGTGGCCCGCACCGACGAGGAACGCGGGGCGGCGGCCTGCGAACGCGGCTACCTCGCCTACGCGTCGACGCTGCTCGGGGTGCGCGACCGGGCCGACGAGGCGCGGATGGCGCTCGGCCGGGCGGCCGCGCTGATCGCCCCCGCCGCCGAGGGCCGGCCACTGCTCGACCTGCGGCGCGGGCTCATCGCGCAGAACCTCGGCGACTCCCCGCAGGCGGCCCGTGCCGCGTACCGCAGGGCGCATGCCGGGGCGGTCGCGCAGGGGGACTCGCTGCTGCTCTCCTCCACCTGGCGGCACCTCGCCGGACTCGCCCTGCGGGAGGGCGAGTTGGCGGAGGCCCGGCACGGTTTCGCCGAGTCGCTGCGCATCCGGGAGGAGCTGGGCTTCCTCGTCGGCACGGCCCCGGCGCTCACCGCGCTCGCCACCACGGAGACGGAACCGGAGGCGGGCCGCCTGCGCGCCGAGGCCCGCCGCCTCTTCCGCCTGCTGGGCGGGGTGCCGACCTGGCTCGCGAGCCAGCTCACTCCCCGGACCGCCTGAACCCGGCGGCGCGGCGGGGCGGTTGACGGCCCGCGCTCCGGGAGGCGGTCGGCTGCTCCGCGGGGTCGTCGAAAGCCACGGGAAGCGGCCGGCGGCTCGTCGCCGCGGGAAGCGGCCGGCGCCTCAGTTCCTCGGCACCAGACACACCAGGCTCTCGTCGGTGCCGATGAGCAGGGATCCCGCGCCCGTGACGGCGACCGCGCGGACCGGGGGGCCGGGGCGGAAGGCGAGCGTGCGGCCGCCCTCCGGGCGGCGCAGTTCGACGAGGCCGTCGGCCCAGGCCGCGGCGACCAGCGGTCCGTGCGGGGTCTGCGTCGCGTGCACCGACACCACCGGCGACGGGCGCTCGGCGAGGGGTTCGGGGCGGGGGTCGCGGCCCGGCGTCCAGAGCCGTATCGTCCCGTCGGCGCCGCCGGAACAGACGAACGGGGTCTCGGAGTCCACCGCCGCCACCGCCGTCACCCGGCCGCTGTGCGAGGCCGCCTGGTGCAGACCGCGCAGCCCGAAGGCGTGGACGGAGCCGAGCCGGTCCCCCACCACCACCGAACCCGCGATGGCCGCGAGGGCCGTACCGGGGTGGCGGGCCAGGGTCGCGGAGACGGCCTCCGTGAGGCGCTCCAGATAGGGGGCGCGCGGCGCCGCCCCCCGTACGGTGTGCAGCCTGCCCCGGTCGTCCAGGAGCAGCACCGTGCCGTCGGGCGCGGGCGCGAGGGCCGTGACCCGGCCGGGGACGGTGTGCGCGAGGCTCCCGGCGGGGCTCGCGTCCGCCTCGTGGAGGAGCCGTACGGCGCCGGTGCGGTCGCCGACGAGCAGGGTCCCCTCCAGGGGGCCGCCCGCCGCGCCGAGCACGGTGACCGGACCCGGCCAGGGCGGGGTCAGGTCGCCGCGGTGGCGGGCCCAGCGCAGCCGCCAGGGCGATCCTTCCGCCAACTCGGCCAGGGCGGGGCGCAGTCGGGGGTCCGCGCCGTCGCCGAGCGCGGCGAGGAGCACCGACGCCCGTTCGGCCGGGGGCTGTTCGCGGCAGAGCGACTGTCCGGCGCGCATCCAGGCGGCCCGGAGACCGCCGTGGTCGTCGGCGGCGTTCTCGCCGGGCCGGGCGGGCGCCTCGGGGCCGTCGAGCGTGCCGGGCAGGCCCGCGGCTGCGGCTCCGGCGAGGTAGGCCGTGGTCACGAGGAGCGGATCGGCCACGCAGACCGCGACCGGGTCGGAGAGGTCGGGCAGCGGCCGGGCGGGCCCGGCGGGTGCGTCCGCGACGCGCTCCGGGCCGCCGTCGGGGTCCGGGGCGCCGTCGAGGTCCACGAGGGTGACCCGGCGCTCGGCGCGCAGGACGGCGGGGGCCGGGGTGTCGCTGCGGGCCTCGACCACGAGCCGGACCCGCCCCACCCCCGCGAGCTCGGCGATCAGCCGGGTGAGCGCCTCGGGTTCGGCGGCGGCGTGGAGATCCGTGAGGAGCAGGACTGCCCGGCCGGCGGGCCTGGCCTCGCTGGTCGCGAGGGCGTGCACGAGGTCGCCCGGGGACCTGGCCACGACGCCGAGCCGGTCCGCGATCGTCCAGGTCGCGCCGAGCGCGCTCTGCCCGGCGAGGGGGACGAGCACCCGGGCCGTACGCCTGCGGGGCCGGCCGGAGCGCGGACCGTGCCGGGCGAGCCAGCCGAGCAGGGCCGTCTTGCCGCTGCCGGGGGCGCCGGTGACCAGGCACAGCCGGGGCGCCTCGGGATCGGTGAGCCAGCCGAGCAGGGCCGTGGCCTCGGCTTCCGTACCGGTGACGGGTCGGCGTCCGTCCCAGGCCGGGGACGGGGTCGCGGACGGCATGGGACACCTCACGGGCGACGCGATGACGGGCGGCTGACGTCCACGACCTTAGTCGTCCGGGGCGCTCAGCACTCCGATCCGGTGAAGTGCTCCCGGACCAGCTCCTGCACCACGGTCAGGTCCTGGGCGATCAGGGCGTCCAGGAGGGCCGTGTGCTCGGCGGCGTCGGCGACGAGCATCCCGTGCCGGAGGGTGGGGGCGCTGATCAGGGGCCACTGGGAGCGGCGGTGGAGGTCGTCGGCCACGGCGAGCAGCTGCTCGTTCCCGGCGAGGGAGAGGACGGCCCGGTGGAAGGCGCGGTCGGCCTCGGCGTAGTGGGCGCGGTCGCCGCGGGCGGCGGCGGTCGAGGTCGCCTCGGCGAGCGGCCGGAGCGCGGCCCAGCGGGCGGCGGGGACGGTACGGGCGAGCCGCAGCATGACGGGGACCTCGATGAGCGCGCGGACCTCCGCGAGCTCGGCCAGTTCCCGGGGGGTGCGCTCGGTGACGCGGAAGCCCCGGTTGGGCACGACCTCGACGGCGCCCTCGACGGCGAGGCGCTGCATGGCCTCGCGGACGGGGGTGGCGGAGACGCCGAAGCGCTCGCCGAGGGCGGGGGCGGAGTACACCTCGCCGGGGACGAGCTCGCCGTCGACGAGGGCGGTACGGAGGGCGTCGAGGATCTGCCCGCGCACGGAGTGCCGTACGACGCGGGGCGCGGGGACGGTCGGGGCGGGCGTCGCCGGCCGGTCGTGGGGGTGCTCGCCCCGTACGTGCTCCGCGGGGGCGCCCGCGTGCGCCGTCACGCGGACCTGCTCCGGTACGCGCACGGCGTCGCCGGAGGGCGGGGACGGCCTCTCCGTCGCCCGCTCGCGCGCTGCGCCCTGCTCCACCCGGGTCCTCCTGCGGCCTCGTGCCGGGCCCGGCTCGCGTCGCCCGGGTCCTCTGTGCACCATAGGCGAACGGACCGACTTCCCGGGTGCGAGGGCTGCCCCGCTGGTGGGAGGGGGTCTCCGGTGGTGAGAGGCCACCCCGAATCGGGTAAGGTAAGGCTAACCTGCCAACGCTCGCGATTCGGTGGTCCCCCATGACCGTCCCCGCCCTGTTGCCCACCCCCTCGCCCTCGCCCGTCGCGGCCGCCTACGCCCGGCTCGCCGAGGTCTTCCCCGGCCTGCGGATACGGGAAACCGCCCAGGGCGAGCCCCTCCCGCGCGGCGCGGGCTGGGTCGGCGCGGACCAGCTGGCGGCCGGCGGCCCCGTACTCGACGCCTTCCTCGCCTGGGACGACGCGCAGGTGCTGCGCGACCACGGCACCCGGGCCCGCCCCGACGTGGTCGCGAGCTTCGGGCTCCACCGGTACGCCTGGCCCGCCTGTCTGCTCGTCACCGTCCCCTGGTTCCTGGAGCGCAGGGTCCCCCGGCTGCCCGCCCGGAACGTCTCCTTCCAGCGCGCCCTCGGCCGGATGGCGGTCCGGGTCGAGGAGTTCGCCTGCCTGCCGGACGACCCCGGCGCGACGCTGCCCGGCGCCCGGGTCGTCGCCGACGAGGACGCCCTGCGGGCCGAGGTCCGCACCTCGCTCGCCGAGCACTTCGAGGCGGTCCTCGACGGCTTCGGACCCCGCATGCGGCGCGGCCGCCGGGCCCTGTGGGGCATGGCCACGGACGAGATCGTCGAGGGCCTCTGGTACATCGGCGCCCTGCTCGGCGAGGAGCCGCGGGCGATGGCCGAGCTCGACCTCCTCATGCCGGGCACGGCCAAGCCGTACAAGCCGTACGCGGGTTCCGCCGGCTTCCGCGAGCTGACGGGCTCCCAGGGACCCGACGGCACCCCGCGCGCCACCCGCGACCGGGCGACCTGCTGCTTCTTCTACACGCTGCGCCCCGAGGACACCTGCCTCACCTGTCCGCGCACCTGCGACGCCGAGCGGGTCCGCCGGCTGGCCGCGACCGCCTGAGGCTCCCGAGCGATTACGCCACCCGGACGGGTGGCGTCAATCGAACTCAACCCCCCTCCCCTGCATGGATGTTCGACCAGATCGCACCTATTCGTATGCCCTGGCACCCCGATGGCGTGCTCTTGCCCGGAAACACCGTGAGCGCCCCACGGGGTCGGCCAGTATGGGCCGCCAAACGCCCTACTGCGATGCAAGGGACACCGCATGAGACTGACCGACATATCGCTGGACTGGCTGCTTCCGGGCGGCGTGATGGTGGCCGGAGTCCTGACGGCGGTGGCGGTGCTCGCGCGCGGGAAGCGCGCCGGTGACCAGGCCGCGGCCGAGGACTCCTGGGAACGCAACGAGGAGCGCCGCAGACGCAAGGAGGCCGTGTACGGCACCGCTTCCTACGTCCTCCTCTTCTGCTGCGCCGCCGTCGCCGCGGCGCTCTCCTTCCACGGGCTCGTCGGCTTCGGCCGGCAGAACCTCAACCTCGCCGGGGGCTGGGAGTACCTCGTCCCGTTCGGCCTCGACGGCGCCGCGATGTTCTGCTCGGTGCTCGCGGTCCGCGAGGCCAGCCACGGCGACGCGGCCCTGGGCTCGCGCCTGCTGGTCTGGCTGTTCGCGGGCGCGGCGGCCTGGTTCAACTGGGTGCACGCCCCGCGCGGACTGGGCCACGACGGCGCCCCGCAGTTCTTCGCGGGCATGTCCCTCTCGGCGGCGGTCCTCTTCGACCGGGCCCTGAAGCAGACCCGCAGGGCCGCGCTGCGCGAGCAGGGCCTCGTGCCCCGCCCGCTGCCGCAGATCCGGATCGTCCGGTGGCTGCGGGCGCCCAGGGAGACCTTCGCCGCATGGTCGCTCATGCTGCTCGAAGGCGTACGGACCCTGGACGAGGCCGTCGACGAGGTGCGCGAGGACCGGCGGGAGAAGGAGCAGAACCGCATCCGGCGGCGTGACCAGGTCAAGCTCGACCGGGCGCGGCTCAAGGCGATCAACCGCCAGCACCGGGCCTTCGGGCTCGGCAGGGCCGACGGTCGTCAGGTGGAGGTGGCGGCGCTCAACGCCCCGGCCGGTGCCGGCCCGGGTGCGGGGTCCGGCGGCTCGGGTTCCGGCGGCGGTTCCGGTTCCGCGACGGCGTCCGTCCAGGCCGCCGTCGCGGAACCCGCCATAGCGGATCCCGGGCAACTGCCGCTTCGACCCCGGCCATCCCTCCAGGCCGTCGGGGGACGTGACGTCCAGACGGGCGACTCCCGGACGGTGGACCTCACGGCGGAGGACGACACCCAGACGCTGCCCCGTCTCGACTCCCTGGAGCGCAAGCTCAAGGACCTGGAGCAGCAGTTCGGCTGAGCTTCCCCGCTCATGTCCGCGCCTGGACGGCGGGGCCGCCCCTCAGGCGGCCCCGCCGTCCAGTTCGAACCACACCACCTTGCCCACCACGTGGTCCTCGACGCCCCAGGAGTCGGCCAGGGCCTCGACGAGGACCAGTCCCCTGCCGTGCGTACCGTCGTCGGCGGGCGGTACGTGCGGCGGCGCGAGCCCGGGGACGAAGTCCCGGACCTCGACCCTCAGCTGCTCGGGCACGACCGTCGCGGTCACGACGGCCCCGTGCTCGGTGTGGATCAGGGCGTTGGTCACCAGTTCGCTGGTGAGCAGTTCCGCCACGTCGGAGGCGCCCGGTCCGCCCCACTTCCGCAGCAGCTCACGCAAGGCATGTCGCACCTCCGGCACCGCGGTGAGATCCGCGCATCCCACCTTTCTGAGAAGTTGAGTCGGCTGTCGTGCCTCCCCGGCCATAACCCCCACCCACAGATCGCGTCGAACAGGCTCACGGGGATGCATGCCCCGCCAAATCGTCCGCATTCCCTCAGAGTCGGGGCACGTTGCGCAGGTTGGAGCGCGCCATCTGGACCATCCGGCCCACTCCCCCGTCCAGGACGATCTTGCTGGCGGAGAGGGCGAAGCCGGTCACCATGTCGGCGCTGATCTTCGGCGGGATGGACAGCGCGTTGGGGTCGGTGACGACGTCGACCAGGGCCGGGCCCTTGTGCTTGAAGGCCTCCTTGAGGGCGCCGGCCAGCTGTCGGGGCTTCTCGACGCGGATGCCGTGGGCCCCTGCGGCGCGGGCGATGGCCGCGAAGTCCGGGTTCTTGTTGGTCGTTCCGTACGAGGGGAGTCCGGAGACCAGCATCTCCAGTTCGACCATCCCGAGCGAGGAGTTGTTGAACACCACGACCTTCACCGGCAGGTCGTACTGCACGAGGGTGAGGAAGTCCCCCATCAGCATGGAGAAGCCGCCGTCGCCGGAGAGCGAGACGACCTGCCGGTTCCGGTCGGTGAACTGCGCGCCGATGGCCTGCGGCAGGGCGTTGGCCATCGAGCCGTGGCTGAAGGAGCCGATGATCCTGCGCCGCCCGTTGGGGCTGAGGTAGCGGGCCGCCCAGACGTTGCACATGCCGGTGTCCACCGTGAACACGGCATCGTCGTCGGCGAGTTCGTCGATCACCGAGGCGACGTACTCGGGGTGGATCGGGACGTGCTTCTCGACCTTGCGGGTGTACGCCTTGATCACGCCTTCGAGCGCGTCGGCGTGCTTCTTGAGCATCTTGTCGAGGAACTTGCGGTCGGTCTTGGCGCGGACGCGCGGGACGACGCAGCGCAGCGTCTCGCGGACGTCGCCCCAGACGGCCAGGTCGAGCCGGGAGCGGCGGCCGAGGTGCTCGGGCCGGACGTCCACCTGCACGATCTTCACGTCGTCGGGCAGGAAGGCGTTGTACGGGAAGTCGGTGCCGAGCAGGATCAGCAGATCGCACTCGTGGGTGGCCTCGTAGGCGGCGCCGTAGCCGAGGAGTCCGCTCATGCCGACGTCGTACGGGTTGTCGTACTGGATCCATTCCTTGCCGCGCAGGGCGTGCCCGACCGGGGCCTTGATCCGCTCGGCGAACTGCATGACCTCGGCGTGTGCCCCGGCCGTGCCGCTGCCGCAGAAGAGCGTCACCCGGTCGGCCTCGTCGATCATCCGCACCAGGGCGTCGATCTCGGCGTCGCCCGGGCGGACGGTCGGCCGGGTGGTGACGAGGGCGGTCTCCACCGCCCCCTCCGGGGCCGGCTGGGAGGCGATGTCGCCGGGCAGCGAGACCACGCTGACGCCGCCGCGGCCGACGGCGTGCTGGATCGCCGTGTGGAGCAGCCGGGGCATCTGCTTCGGGTTGGAGATCAGTTCGCTGTAGTGGCTGCACTCGCGGAACAGCTGGTCGGGGTGGGTCTCCTGGAAGTAGCCGAGGCCGATCTCGCTGGAGGGGATGTGCGAGGCGAGGGCCAGCACGGGGGCCATCGAGCGGTGGGCGTCGTACAGACCGTTGATGAGGTGCAGGTTGCCCGGCCCGCAGGAGCCCGCGCAGGCGGCGAGGCCGCCGGTGATCTGGGCCTCGGCGCCCGCGGCGAAGGCCGCGACCTCCTCGTGCCGCACCTGGATCCAGTCGATGTCACGGGTACGGCGGATCGCGTCGACGACCGGGTTGAGGCTGTCACCGACCACGCCGTACAGGCGCCTGACGCCCGCGCGCACGAGGATGTCGACGAACTGTTCCGCCACGTTCTGTTTGGCCATGGCTCCATCAACACACGGCGCGGCCGGTTACGCCTCCCAGACACCCACCCCCGTACGGTCGTCGGCGTAACCGGTCACCCGCAGCTGGGTGTCCGCGAGGAAGGCGGCCAGGCCGGGCGGCTCGGCGCCCGTCCAGCGGGCCGCGAGCTCGCCGGCGAGGGCCGGTTCGCCGCGCATGGGTTCCGCGAGGCCGGACGAGGCGAGCAGCAGGGTGTCGCCGGGGCGGGCGACGGAGGCCCGGAAGCGGAAGGGCTCGGCGGGCGGCGGCACCGGCTCCTCGACGAGCGGTCCCGGGGCGGTGGTGATGCCCAGGTCCATGGTGAGCCGGTCGCCCTCCTCGGTCGCCTCGGCGGCGGAGGAGGCGGGGTCGGTGGGCTCGGGGACGGCGGGCGGCGAACCGAAGCCGACGACCGCGGCGCCGGTGACGGCGGCCGGCTCCGGCAGGAGCGGTTCGAGGTCCTGCCAGGAACCGTCGCGCAGCCGGAACAGACCGCCGGCGCCGATGCCGAAGAACACCCGGGTGCGGCACTCGGGGTCGGCGGGGACGAGCAGACAGCGGAGGGTCGCGGTGTACTCGTCGGCGGCGAGGCCGCGCTCGGCGGCGCGGGCGCGGAGTTTGCCGTACGTACGGTCGGTGAGCCGGTGCAGCCCCGACTTCAGGTCGCCCCGGCGGCCCGATCTGATGTCCTCGGAGAGCCGGGCGTGGCTGCGGCAGACGGCCTCGGCGATCCACCGGCAGGCGTCGGCGGCGGCGAGGTGGGCGTCCTCGGCGGCGCGGGAGCCGGCGGCGACGGCGACGAGGACGAGCGCGGTCTCGTCGTGGCCGAAGCGGGCGGTGAGCAGGGCGTCGCGCCGGGGTTCGCCCCGGTACCGGGCGGAGTCGCCGCGTACGGAGGCGGCGCGCAGGGTGCAGGTGCCGTAGCGGGCGCCGTCGAGCACGGTGTCGGCGACCAGCTCGCCCAGCTCGCCGGGCCGGGCGACGGGCAGGGCGGTCGGCTCGGGCTCGTAGGTCGGCGGCCGGCTCCCGACGAATCCGGTACGGGGGCGGGGCACGGCGACCTGGACGGTGAGGTCCCCGTCTCCGCTTCCGGCGTCGTCTTCCGCTCCGTACGCTCCGGCGCCGGGCTCGGGGGCCTGGCCCTCCTCGTCCGGAGGCGCCGGTTCCGTCAGCGGGACCCTGACCTGGACGGTGGGCGCCTCGACGGGCGGAGGCGGGGGCGGTCCGGGGAAGGTCCGCGGGCCGACCGGCGGGGCTTCCCAGGGTGCCTCCCAGGGCGTGGGCCCGGCCGTGGTCGCACCCGGGGGCGATTCCCGCCCCGGCGCCGGGGCGGCCTTCGCGCCCGGGGGCGCCGTGGGCCCCGGGACCGCCGTCGGGCCCGGACCCGTCTTCGGGTCCGGGCCTCGGGGTGCCGTGGCGAAGTGGTCGTCGAGCGTGTCACCCGAGACCGTCGGGGCCGTGTCCGGCGCCGACTCGTCGTAGAGCTTGTCCCACCAGTTGTCCCCCTGCTGAGTCATGCCCCTATTGTCCACACCGCAGGGCATCCGAAAACGGGACATCAGGAAAACCGTTGCTGCAAATGGGTGGTCCGCCGGGCGGCCCCACCCCCCACGGGAAGGACGCCCGGCGGACCGGCGTGATCAGCGCACGTCGTAGGCGCGGACCACGGTCTGGGTGACGGAGTTGCCGTTGGCGTCCGTCAGTTCGGTCTTCAGGGTGACCGGCTTGCCGGCCGCGCCCGCGTGGTTCACGGTCGCGGTCCACTGTCCGCCCTGCTGGGAGACCCGCGCTTCGGTCCAGGTCGTGCCCCCGTCATAGGAGTACGAGAGCTTCGCCGAGGTGAGCGCTGCGGGGGTGTAGCCCGCGTGACCCGTCGCGGTGAGGCCGATCTGCTGGCCGTCGGTCGCGGCGAGGGTCTTGAGTCCGTCCTCCGGAAGGTCGTACCGGGGGAAGAGAATCGGGATGCCCTGAGAATAGACGCTCTCGTCAAGCTTGGAGGTGAATTTCCACACCGAGTTGACGGAGGTGGAGCGGGCCCACACCCTGCTGCCGATCTTCATGATGTTCTGTTCGAGGGTGTACGTCCCGGCTTCGGCCGGTACCTCGAAGGCACCGAAGGGCCAGCCGTTCTCGCCCAGCACCTCGCCGTCGCGGCTGAGGCGCACGTTGCCGATGTCACCGAAGGAGCCGGCCTCGGCGTGGTGGGTGCTGTCGCCCCACATGGCGGAGGCGAAGCCGATGATGTTGCCCTGCCGCTCGGCCGCGAGAACCGGCTTGCCGGTGGTGTCGCGCGGGGCGGTGGGGGCGATGACGCCGTCGTACCACTTCTCGGTGCGCTTCTCGCCGGGCGTGTACGTGTGGTGCGCGCCCATCATCAGCTCGCCGAACGGGAAGCTGCTGTTGACCATCTGCGACCAGGCGGTGTCACCCGTGGAGTAGTACTCGGTGCGGGTGCCGGGCGCCGGGACGGTCTCCAGGGAGCCGAAGGAGACGGCGACGCCGTTCGGTCGGTGCGCGGCCGGGAAGTCCGTGAAGTCGGTGGTGATGCCGGACGAGCCGTAGCTCGCGTCCGTGCGGCCCAGCTGTCCGTCGCGGACCCGGTAGTTCTTGTCGTCGCGGATCGCGGCGGTCTCGGGGAAGGCGAGGTTGTAGAGGTACGGGCTCTTCGCCGTGGCCTGCCAGGCGAGGGTGACCTCGCCGGCGGTCAGCTTGCCGAGGAGCGCGGTCGCCTCGTCGGCGGGGACGGAGAGGGTCGGCAGTCCCAGTCCGGTGAAGCCACCGCTCGGGTACCAGCGGCCCGGGGCCGAGTGGTACGCGACGACGGCGACGGCGCCGGCGGTCTTGGCGTTGCGGGCGATGGCGCCCGCCGCGGTGGAGTCGTCGGGCAGCCGGACGAGGGCGATACGGCCCTGGACGCCGGCGGCCTTCAGCTCGTCCGGGGTGCCCGTTCCGGCGTCGACGAGCCGGGCGGATCCGGCGCCGTCGAGGTTGTCGGACGCGATGGAGGCGGTCAGCGGGTGGAGCGCCAGGCCGTCGGTGGTGCGCAGCGAGGTGATCTGCGGGGCTCCGGCGCGCCAGTAGCTGCCGAACTCGAAGTCGCCCTCGTCGGCCCGGCCTTCGACCGAGGCGTAGTAGCCGCGGATGGTGCGCGGGCCCGAGGCGGTTCCGGCGTGCAGCCAGAAGTCGTCCCAGGAGCGGGCGAACGCGAGGGTGGCGCCGCGGAGTTCGGAGGTCCGGTCGGTCTTCACCGACAGCTTGTGGGCCTTGCGGGCGTCGAGGACGACGGTGGTGTCCTTCTTCAGTTCCACCTGGGGGCGGCCGAGGTAGCTGAGCGAGTCGTTCAGCGTGGCGCCCTCGCCCGCGTCGGGGGTGGTGACGAAGGAGGAGAGGAAGTAGCTGCCGGGGCGCAGGCGGTAGACCTGGCTGGCGGCGCCCTCGTTGAAGCGGCGCTCCCCGCTGGCGTCGTCGGTGCCGATGACGTCGAGGGAGGAGGCTCCGTCGGCGGGCTTGCCCAGCCGGTCGATCATCTTGACGCGGAGGGTGACCGTCTCGGGCTCGACGTAGAGCGAGAACGGGGTGGAGACGTGGACGCCGCCGGCGGCGGTGGCGAGGACGCGGCCGGTGACGTCACCGTACTGGGCGGCGTCGAGACGGGCGGCGGGGTCGAGGTCCAGCGGGACCCGGACGGTGGCGCCGGCCGGGACCGTGACGGTGCGCTGGCCGAGACGGGCGACCGAACTCCGCACGCGGGAGCCGTCGTTGCCGGTGACCCGCTCGACGGCCAGGTTCAGGGTGACGGGGGCGTCGGAGGTGTTGGTGTACGGGACGGAGACCGTGGTGCGGTCGCTCCTGTCCTGCGGCCAGTTGAAGGTGCCGCCCTGGACGGCGGGGGCGCCGAGGACCGTCTGGTCGATCGCGGCCTTGACGTCGAGGCGGCCGCCGCCGACCTCGCGGACGTCGCCGGGGACGGAGCTGTCGGCGGAGGCGACCAGCGCCGCCTTGATCTGCTGGGCGGTCCAGTCGGGGTGGCGCTGCTTGACGATGGCGGCGGCGCCCGCGACGTGCGGGGTGGCCATCGACGTACCGGACATGGAGCGGTAGGCGTACACGCCCCGGCCGCCGGCCGCGGCGGCGGAGATGCCGACGCCGGGCGCCGCTATCTCGGGCTTGAGGGTGTGGCTGCCGATCGTCGGGCCGCCGCTGGAGAAGTACGCGGTGGAGTCGTCGCGGTCGGTGGCGCCGACGGTGAGCACGCTGGGCGCGCAGCCGGGCGAAGATACCGTGTTGTGGGTCGGCCCGGAGTTGCCGGCGGCGATGACGAACAACGTGCCCTCGTTCTGGGCGAGTTCCTCGGCCGCGACGCTCATCGGGTCGGTGCAGTCGGTGGGTTCGGTGCTGCCGAGGCTCATCGAGACCACGTCGGCGCCCTGGGCGACGGCCCACTCCATGCCGGCGATGATCCAGGAGGTGGCGCCGGAGCCGGAGTCGTTGAGGACCTTGCCGTTGAGGAGGGCCGCGCCGGGCGCGACGCCCTTCTTCTTGCCGCCGCTCGCGGCGCCGGTGCCGCCGACGGTGGAGATGGTGTGGGTGCCGTGGCCCTGGTGGTCGCCGGCGGTCTCGGAGTCGGTGAAGTTCTCCGAGGCGGTGATCCGGCCCTTGAGGTCGGGGTGCTCGGCGTCGGCGCCGGTGTCGAGGACGGCGACCTTGGTTCCGGTGCCGTCGTATCCGGCGGCCCAGGCCTCGGGGGCGTGGACCTGCTTGGTGGAGCGCTCCAGGGTGGCCTTGACCTTGCGGTCGAGCCAGAGCTTGGTGATCCCGGCGGCGGAGCGGGCCGTGGGGGTGTTGACGTCGGCCCAGAAGGTGGCGGCCCGCTTCTTCTCCGTCGTGAGCGCGACGCCGTCGACGGTCCTGAGGACCTGGCCGCGCCGGGCGCCGCGCGGGGCGGCGGGGACGGAGCGGGCGAGGTCGGAGCCGTAGACCGCGATGAGGGGGAGCGTGCCGGTGGAGGCGTCGTCGTAGCCCTGGCGGACGAGTCCGGTGACGTTGAAGAGTTCCTCGTCGACGCGTCCGGCGGCGAGCGCGGTGGTGGCGCCCTCGGGGTAGACGTACAGGTCCTGGCCGGAGCGGCGGGTCTGGACCAGGGGGACGGTGCCGTCCTCGCGGGGCAGGGCCGTGGCGGCCGGGTTGCCCTGGGCGTCGTGGGTGACCACGACGCGGTCGCCGGTGACCAGGGTCACCGTGGCGGCGCGGTCGCCGGCGCGGGCCGAGGCCTCGCTGCCCACCAGTGGTCTCTTGCCGGCCGTACCGTCCTGCGGCTCATTCGCCATGGACGGCGCGACTGCGGTGACGGCCAGGACGACGGCGGTCGCCGCCCCCAGGGCCGTACGCGAAATCGGGCGCATCGCTCTCCCCATCTGATTCCGGATAAAGGGCACAAGGCACCCGTCTCCAGAGGCTGTTGGTGCTGCGGTGGCGCCACATTGGCAGAGGTGAGGGCGGTACAGGGATGATGGGCGAGGCGGGAATACGCCGTGGCCGTTTCCCGCCAGGTCACCAACGGAACGAATGCCTCCGGTGAACGTCCCGGGAAGATCCGGTACGCCCGCCGCAGGTGGGGCGAGGGGTGGGGCAATCCATGCTGGGAGCGATAGGACTCGACGAGCGCCAGGAGTCCGCGTACCGGGCGCTGGTCGCGCTGGGCGCGGCCGAGGTGACCGACCTGGCGCACCGGCTCGCGCTGCCCGAGCACGACACCGAGCGGGCGCTGCGCCGCCTGGAGGCGCAGGGCCTCGCCGCGCAGTCCTCGGCCCGGACCGGACGCTGGGTGGCGGCGCCCCCGGGGGTGGCGCTCGGCGCCCTGCTGACCCAGCAGCGGCACGAGCTGGAGCAGGCGGAGCTGGCGGCCGCGCTGCTCGCCGAGGAGTACCGGGCGGAGGCGGCGGAGGCGGCCGTCCACGACCTGGTGGAGGTGGTGACCGGCGCGAGCGCCGTCACCCACCGCTTCCTCCAGCTCCAGCTGGGCGCGCAGGAGGAGGTCTGCGCCCTGGTGACGGGCAAGCCGATCGCGGTCTCCGGTCTGGAGAACGACGCGGAGGAGCAGGCGGCGGGGCGCGGGGTGCGCTACCGGGTGGTCATCGAGCGCGAGGTCCTGACGCTCCCCTCCGGGCTGCTGGAGCTCTCGGCGGCGCTCGGCCGCGCGGAGAGGATCCGGGTCGCGGACCGGGTGCCGACGAAGCTGGTGGTCGCCGACGGGAACCTGGCGATGGTGCCGCTGACCGGGCGGGGCGTGGAGCCGGCGGCGATCGTGGTGCACGCGAGCGGGCTCCTCGAATCGCTGATGGGGCTCTTCGAGTCGGTGTGGCGGGAGGCGCTGCCGCTGCGGCTCGGGGCGGGTGCGCAGATCACCGAGGACGAGGCGCCCGGCCCTGACGTCATGGACCTGGAGATCCTGTCGCTGCTGCTGGCCGGGATGACGGACGCGAGCGTGGCGAAGCAGCTGGACCTGGGCCTGCGGACGGTGCAGCGGCGGGTCAAGGGCCTGATGGAGCTGACCGGGGTCACGACCCGGCTGCAGCTGGGCTGGCACGCGTACGAGAAGGGGTGGGTGGCGCGCGGCTGAGGCCGGGGGCTGTGGCAGGGTGAGCGCCCGGTTCCCCCTCTCGCGTACGACCCCTCAGGAGCACCACCGATGAACGGAAGGCGCCGCCGCGCCCTGCTGGCCACCGTGACCCCGATGCTGGAGCCCGGGGAGCGGGTGGAGGTGACGACGGTCGTGAACCTCAGCTCCGTCTCGGCGCGCCGCACCGCCGCGTTCGGCGTGGCCTCGGCCGTCCTCAGCGGGGGCGCGATGGCGGTGATCCCGGTGCCGACGCCGATGTACCTGGTGATGACCGACCGCCGCTTCCACGTCTTCCGCGCCGACCCGGTGTTCGCGAAGCCGGTGGAGCACACGATGACCTTCCAGCGGGCCGGCCTGGTCCGTACCGGGATCAGGGAACGGTTCCTGAACTCCTCCTTCGTCGTCTCCTCGCCCCACGACGAGACCTCCCTGAAGATCGTCTTTCCGCTGGTCGGACGCGGGGAGCGCAATCTCGTGGCCGCCGCCCTGCCCGTGGCCGGCTGACCGGCCCGTACTCCGTCCGTCGCCCTTGACCTGCGAGAACGCCCGGATTCCTGCACCCTGGGCAGATGGGTGTGTGGCAGCTCCTGCTGATCGCGACGGTGATGCTGCTCGGACTGTTCGGGGTGCTCACCCCCGGCGTGCCGGGGACGTGGCTGGTGTGGGCCGCGATGCTGTGGTGGTCGCTGCACGAGCGGACGGACCTCGCCTGGCTCATGCTGGCCTCGGCGACGGGTCTGCTGCTGCTCACCCAGGTGGTCGTGTGGCAGCTGCCACCCCGCCGTTTCCGGGGCGTGGGCATCACCCGGCGGATGGTGGCGTACGCCGGGTCGGGCGCGCTCCTGGGATTCGTGCTGATCCCGGTGCTCGGCGCGATCCCGGGGTTCATCGGCGGGATCTACCTCTCGGAGCGGCTCCGGCTCGGCGGCCACGGGCAGGCCGGGGCGGCGACCAGGGCGGTGATGCGGGCGGCGGGCACGAGCGTGCTCGTCGAGCTGTTCGCGTGCCTGCTGATCGTGGGGGCGTGGGCGGGCGCGGTGATCTGGGGCTGACGCGGCCGGGAGGGTCGCGCCGGAAGCGGGTCGTACGCCCTGGGCCCCGTCCTCAGCGACAGCCCTACGCTGCGCTCCCCCGCGCCGGCGTCCTGAGGTAGTGCGTCGCGTACGAGCGCCAAGGGCGCCATTCCTCCGCGTCCGGACCGCCCGCCGACGGTACGTCGGGGTCGCCGAGCGCCCGCATCCGGATCAGGGCGGCGGCCGCCGCCGTGACGCCGGGGACGGTGAGCAGCGCCCGCTCGGCCTCGTCGCGGTCGGCGCCGGGGTCGAGGCGTACGGTCCCGTCGGCGAGCGCGCGGGCCAGCGGGCCGGCGACGGGATGGCCGGTGAGGGCCCCGGGCTCGGGGAACACATGGGTGAGGGTGCCGCAGGCGGTGGCCAGCGGCGTGCCGTGGGACTCGGCCAGCCGGGCCGCCTCGCTGGGCCCGAGGAGGGTCCGCAGGGCGAACTCCTCCGGTTCGGCCGTGCCCGGGGAGCGGACCCCGGGCCGGGCGGCCACCTCGGCGGCGAGCCCGGGGGCGGCGCCGAGGCGCTCGGCGACGGCGTACGGATCGGCGTCCAGGTCGAAGAGGCGGCGCAGCCGGTGCACGGCGGTGGTCAGGTCGCGCAGCTCGGTGAGGTGGATGCGGGCCTCCAGCCAGCGCCCGGCGGAGCGCTCGTCGACGGAGACGACGCCGGTGCCGTACGGGAGCCGGAGCGTCCGCCGGTAGGTGCGGGCGCCGGGGGCGCCGAGGACCTCCTCCACCCGGGGGACGGCCTCGGCGGCGAGCAGGTCGAAGACCTCGCCGGCCGCGTACGGCCCCCGGTGCGCGAGCCGCAGCGGCACCCCGGCGGCGAGCGCGGTACGGGCCCCGGCACCGCTGCCGGCCTCGGCGCGCAGGGCGCTGGGGGTGCGGGCGTAGACGGCGCGGATGGTCTCGTTGAACTGGCGGACGCTGGCGAAACCGGCCGCGAAGGCGATCTCGGTGACCGGCAGTCCGGTGGTCTGGAGCAGCAGACGGGCGGTGTGCGCCCGCTGGGCGCGGGCGAGCGCGACGGGCCCGGCGCCCAGCTCGGCGGTGAGCTGGCGCTGCACCTGCCGGGTGCTGTAGCCGAGGCGTCCGGCGAGGCCGGGCACGCCCTCGCGGTCGACGACGCCGTCGCCGATCATCCGCATGGCGCGCCCGACGACATCGGCCCGGACGTCCCAGGCCGCCGAACCGGGCACGGCGTCCGGCCGGCAGCGGCGGCAGGCGCGGAAGCCGTGGCCCTGGGCGGCGGCGGCCGTCGGGAAGAAGGCGACGTTCTGCCGTTTGGGGGTGACGGCCGGGCAGCTGGGGCGGCAGTAGATGCCGGTGGTCCGCACGGCGAAGAAGAACTCGCCGTCGAACCGGGCGTCCCTGCTGCTGACCGCTTCGTAGCGGGTGTCGTCGTCCTTCACGCCTCCCAGTGTGCGGCCCGGGACGACACCCGGCTCGCGGATTTCGGACACGACGGTACGGGGGCGGGGGCGGTACGGAGGGGAGCGCCGTGCTCCCCTCCGTACCGTCGGCCCGTCAGCGGACGTGCCCCCGCTTCAGCTCCATCGCCCGGCGCCCCTCGGCGCCCCTGCGCTTCCAGTCCTTGAGCATCTCGGTGCGCATCCGGGCGTCGGTCTTGGCGACGAGCCGCCGGTTCTCGCGGAGCAGCTTGCGGTAGCTCTCCAGGCGGCGCACCGGAAGGGAGCCGTCCTCGATCGCCGCCGCGACGGCGCAGCCCGGCTCCGCCTCGTGGGCGCAGTCGTGGAAGCGGCAGTCCTTGGCCAGTTCCTCGATCTCGGCGAAGACCTGTCCGACGCCGGCCTCGGCGTCCCAGAGCCCGACCCCGCGCAGTCCGGGGGTGTCGATGAGGACTCCCCCGCCCGGCAGGACGAAGAGGTTGCGGGTGGTGGTGGTGTGGCGGCCCTTGCCGTCGATGTCACGGGCGGCCTGGACGTCCATCACGTCCTCGCCGACGAGGGCGTTGGCGAGGGTGGACTTCCCGGCGCCGGAGACGCCGAGCAGCACGGTCGTACCGCCCGCGACGACCGCGGAGAGCACGTCGAGTCCCTCGCCCGTGGTCGAGCTGAGGGGCAGCACCTGGACGCCGGGGGCGACCGTCTCGACGTCCTCGACGAGGTACGAGAGGCCGGTCGCGTCGGGGACGAGGTCCGCCTTGCTGAGGACCACGGTCGGCTGGGCACCGGACTCCCAGGCCAGGGCCAGGAAGCGCTCGATGCGGCCGAGGTCGAGTTCGACGGCGAGCGAGACGGTGATGACGGCGTGGTCGACGTTGGCCGCGAGGATCTGGCCCTCGGACCGCTTGGAGGAGGTGGACCGCGCGAAGGCCGTACGACGCGGCAGGCACGCCCGTACGTACCGGGGGTCGCCGGCGTCCTCGGGGTCGACGGCGGCCCAGTCGCCGGTGCAGATGACCCGGAGCGGGTCGTGCGGGGTCACGAACGCCGTGTCGGCGCGCACGGTCCCGTCGGCGGTGGCGACGTCGCACTGCCCGCGGTCGACCCGGACGACCCGGCCGGGGACGAGTCCCTGGGCGGCGTACGGAGCGAAGGCGGCGGCCCAGCCCGAGTCCCAGCCGTGGGCGTCGAGCGGCGAGCCGGAAGTGGAGAGAGAGGTGAGCGGGGAAAGCGGGAAAGACAAGGGGGACCCTTCACAGGGGTGGCCCCGGCACGGTGGGTGAGAAGTGAGGTCAGCCGGTGGCCACGGAGGTGGAGTGGATGAACTTCTGCGTGAGGGCAAGGCCCGTCGTGACGACAGCCATCGGTCACACCTCCTGTGTGTGTCTTTCGCGGCGCGTGATGCTCGCGATCTCGTACGGCGGTCACCGTAGCCGCAACGGCCCGGCGCGCGCCATGGATTAATTCAGGCCATCGCGAGCGCGGTCGTCAGGACCGCGGCGAGCAGCACGGCGATGGTCAGGGCGGCGGTCCCGGGCGCGGGTACGCGCAGGCGTGCCGCCGGGGGGATGTCCTCCGCGCGGGCGGCGTCGGCGCGGGCGCGGCTCAGGGCGGCGGCCGGGGGGTGCTGCGGGAGGTCGACCCGCCAGGGGCGGCGCGGGTCGTGGCGGACGACGGCCGCGCGGTGGACGTGGACGTGCTGGAGGTCGAGGGGGTGCTCGACCTCGATCCGGTAGGGGTCTCCCGCGTCCGGCAGGACGGTCAGGTCGAAGACGAAGGAGGTGCCCCGGGTGGTGAGGGCGTGCAGTCGCGCGGGCGAGTGGGCGGCGTCCGGCCCGGTCACGGGGCCGCGCGCGACGCCCGGCCGGTGGCGCAGCCGCGCCTGACCGAGCACGACCAGGAGTGCGACGGTGCCGTTCAGGCCGAGCATCATCGCCCACCGGGGGCCTTCGAGGACCCCGTGCACCAGGGCGGTGGTGGCGACGGCGGCGGGAACGGCCGTGACGAGGGTGGCGGGTGCGGCGGCCTGGCGCAGCAGGGCGCGGAGCGGGAGGCGGGCGGCGCCGGCCGGGGCGGTCTCGGGAACGGGGTCCCCGGCCTGCGGCCCGGCAGCGGGGTCCTGGGGCTCGGCGGTGTCGCTCGGCCCGCCGCCCCTGTGGTGTATCGCCCGTACGACGCCCGCCACCACCAGGACGGCGCCGAGCGCCGCGAGGCCGTAGGCCCAGACGACCGCCTCGTCGTCCTCCCGGTCCATCAGGAGGCCGAAGGCGGCGAGGAGGAGGGCGATGCCGGCTCCGGCGGCCCCGAGGAACGGGGCCGCGATCACGGCGGCGGCGATCAGCGACGGGACGGCGATGAAGAGCGCGCCGCCCGCGAGCTGGTTGGTGGCGCAGCCGTCGGGGTCGCACTCCCACCGCACGCCCGAGTACTCGGTGGCGAACACATGGCAGACGTACCAGGTCTGCCAGAACAGCAGGACGGCCGCGGCCGCCCAGGGCCACGAGGTCCGTCCGTACGCGCGCGTGCTCATGGACCGACCGTAGCCCGGGGGCCGGGCGGCGCGGCAGGGCGGGGGCGCGTCCGATTCGTTCAAGACCGGCCGGGGGCGGTCTGCCTACCGTGCCTCCATGGACAGGACATCGCGCATCACCCCGCAGCTGGACCTCGTCGGTCTCGTCGTCTCCGACATGGCCGCCTCGCTCGCGTTCTACCGTCGCCTCGGTCTGGACGTCCCCGACCCGGCCGGGAACGCGCCGCACGTGGAGGCGACGCTGCCCGGCGGGCTGCGGATCGCCTGGGACACGGAGGACGTGGTCCGTTCCTTCGACCCCGGCTGGACGCGGCCCGCGGGCGGCCACCGGATCGAGCTCGCCTTCCGGTGCGGTACGCCGGGAGACGTGGACGCGGTGTACGAGGAGCTGGTCGCCGCCGGGTACCGGGGGCATCTGAAGCCCTGGGACGCCGTCTGGGGCCAGCGTTACGCGGTGGTCCTCGACCCGGACGGCAGCGGCGTCTCGCTGTTCGCCGACGCCGGTCCCGATTCGGCCACCGGCGCCGGTCCGGACCCCGCCACCGACGCCGCGTAGGCGCTCAGGGTCGTCCCCGCGAGCGCCCGTGTCTCGCGGGCGAGATGGGCCTGGTCGGCGCAGCCCGCGCGCACGGCGGCCTCCGCGTACGGCACTCCGGCCCCGACCAGGGCGAGCGCGCGCTGGAGGCGGAGGACGCGGGCGAGGGTCTTGGGGCCGTAGCCGAAGGCGTCCAGGGAGCGCCGGTGCAGCTGCCGGGCGCCGAGCCCGACGGCCCCGGCCGTCTCCGCGACCGCCCGGCCCGCGGCGAGACCCGCCACGACGGCCCGGAGCAGCGGGTCGGGGGCGGGGGCGTCGGCGGCCCGGCGCCGTACGAACGCGTCCAGGGCGGCGGCCGGATCGGCGGCCGCCGCGATCCGCTCGCCGAGGCGCCGGGCCTCCGCCTCGCCCCACAGCGCGCCGAGGGCGACCCGCCGGTCGCGGAGTTCGTGGGCGGGGACGCCGAGGAAGCCGGGTGCGTCGCCGGGGGCGAAGCGGATGCCCGCGTACCGCCGGGCGAACGCGCCGGGCACGTACGCGCGTGTGTCGGGTCCGGCGACGAGGAGGTGTCCGTCGGCCCAGATCAGGTCCATGCAGCCGTCGGGCAGGACCGGCCGTTCCGCCGGGGCGCCGGCGGGGGCGGCGGCGGTCCGGGTCCACAGGACGGCTCCGTCGAGCAGGGCCGGGCGTTCCTCGTACACACCTCGACGATAGGCCCCGAGGGGGTCGGTCAGTCCTTCTCCCAGCCCGAGTGGAGGCGGGACTTCACGTCGTCCGGGGGGAGGAACTTCGACCAGCGCTCGGGGAACTCGGAGGGCATGTCGGGGTCGTCCTCGTCGACGTCCTCCGCCTCGGCCCGTACGCGGGCGACGAGCTCGGCGGCCTGGACGGCGCGGGCCCGTTCGTTGGCCTCGCGGGCGGCGGCGGTGGCGACGGAGGGCCAGACCCGGTCGATGGCGGCGTTCACGGCGGCGCCGACCAGGACGGCGAAGGCCGAGATGCCGATCCAGAGGAGGACGGCGATGGGGGCGGCGAGGGAGCCGTAGATCGTCGGGCCCTCGACCTGGCTGGTGAGGTAGATCCGCAGCAGGAAGCTGCCGAGGACCCACATGCCGAGCGCGACGAGGGCGCCGGGGATGTCCTCGATCCACGGCGATCTGACGGGGACGGACACGTGGTAGAGCGTGGTGAGGAAGGCGATGGAGAGCAGGATGACGGCCGGCCAGTACAGGACGGCGACGACCTCGGTGCCCCAGGGCACGAGTGCGACGACCCGGTCGGGGCCGACCACCGCCAGGGGCAGGACGACGGCTCCGATGAGCAGCGCCACGATGTAGAGCAGCAGGGCGAGGAGCCGGGTCTTGACGATGCCCCGGTGTCCGTCGAGCCCGTACATGACGGTGATGGTGTCGATGAAGACGTTCACCGCACGCGACCCGGACCAGAGGGCGATGGCGAAGCCGAGGGAGATCAGCTCGGGCCGTTTGCCCTGGGTGATGTCGTCGAGGAGGGGTTCGGCGATCTCGTGGACGCCCCGGTCGGACAGGACCGTGCCGGCCGCGTGGAGGATGTTCTCCCGGATGCTGGCCACGGTGTCGGTGTTCGTCAGGTCGTCGGCGTACCCGAGGACCGCGATCAGGCCGAGCAGCAGCGGGGGCAGGGACAGCAGGGTGAAGAACGCGGCCTCGGCGGCGAGGCCGAGGATCCGGTACTCGATGCACGAGTTGACGGTGTCCTTGAGGAGCAGCCAGGCCATCTTCCGCTTCGAGACGTTGCGGTAGAGGACGCGCGCGCGGTGGAGCCTGCTCCAGGGCCGCCGCTCGGGCCGTTCGGGTGTTTCGCTTGCTGCCTGCACCTGCTTACCGTATCGGCATGGCACCGAGCACCCACACCGTGACCAACCAGGCTCCGCCCCTGGTGGGACATGACGTCTTCACGAGCGACCGGGCGTTGGCGGAGGCGGTCGAACGGCACCTCGCCCCGGAGCTCCTCGCGGAGGCCCGCGAGGAGCTGGAACTGCTCGGCCGGGCGAACGGTTCCGCGCAGGTACGGGAGTGGGGGGAGCGTGCGAACACGCATCCGCCGCGGCTGCGGACCCACGACCGGTACGGGCACCGGATCGACGAGGTCGAGTTCGATCCGGCCTGGCACCGGCTGCTCGGCAAGTCGGTGGGGGCCGGTCTCACGGACGCGTGGGGCCGGCCGGGCGGCCATGTCCGGCGGGCCGCCGGGTTCCTGGTGGTGTCACAGGTGGAGGCGGGGCACGGCTGCCCGCTGTCGATGACGCACGCGGCGGTCCCGGCGCTGCGGGTCGAGCCGGAACTCGCCGAGGTGTGGGAGCCGGCGGCCACCGCGCACCTGTACGACCCGGAGCTGCGTCCGGTCGCGGAGAAGCCGGGCGTCCTGCTCGGGATGGCCATGACGGAGAAGCAGGGCGGCAGCGACGTCCGGGCGAACACCACGGAGGCGCGCCCGCTGGCGGCCGACGGGGAGTACGTCCTGACGGGGCACAAGTGGTTCTGTTCGGCGCCGATGTCGGACGCCTTCCTGGTCCTGGCGCAGGCCCCGGGGGGCCTGACCTGTTTCCTGGTGCCCCGGGTGCTCGCGGACGGCTCGCGGAACGCGTTCGCGCTCCAACGGCTGAAGGACAAGCTGGGCAACCGTTCGAACGCCTCCGCGGAGGTGGAGTTCGACGGGACGACCTGGGCGCGCCGGGTCGGCGAGGAGGGGCGCGGGCTGCGCACGATCATGGGGATGGTGGCGGCGACCCGGCTCGACTGCGTCCTCGGTTCGGCGGCGCTGATGCGGCAGGCGGTGGCGCAGGCCGTGCACCACTGCACGTACCGGAGCGCCTTCGGCGGGCCGCTGTCCGAGAAGCCGCTGATGCGGAACGTACTGGCCGATCTCGCCATCGAGTCCGAGGCGGCGACAGTTCTTGGAATGCGTCTGGCAGCGGCCTACGACGCCGGCGACACCGACGGCGGCGGCGACGCCGGGCGGGAACGGGCCTTCCTCCGTATCGCCGTTCCCGCGGCGAAGTACTGGGTGACGAAGCGGTGCGTGCCGATGGTGGCGGAGGCGCTCGAATGCCTGGGCGGCAACGGCTACGTGGAGGAGTCGGGGATGCCCAGGCTGCTGCGGGAGTCGCCGCTGAACTCGGTCTGGGAGGGCTCGGGGAACATCCAGGCGCTGGACGTGGTCCGGGCGCTGCGGACCGAACCGGCCTCGCTCGACGCCCTGCTGCGGGAGGTCGGGGCGGCGCGGGGCGCGGACCACCGGCTGGACCGGGCGATCCGGGGGCTGCTGGTCGAACTGGCCGACCTGGAGGGGGTCGAGGCGCGGGCGCGACGGCTGGCGGAGCGCGTCGCGCTGGTGCTCCAGGGGGCGCTGCTGGTCCGGTGGGCGCCGCCGGAGGTGGCGGACGCGTTCTGCGCGTCGCGGCTGGGCGGGGACGGGGGCGCGGCGTTCGGGACGCTGCCGCACACGCTGGATCTGCGGGGGCTGGTGGAGCGGGCGCGGATCGAGGTCTGAGGGTCCGTCCGCCCGTCCGTCCGGGGGGCCCTGCGTCCGTGTCCGTACGGGGGCCCTGCGTCCGTATCCGTCCCGGGGCCTGTGCCCGCATCCGTCCCGGGGCCTGTGCCCGCATCCGTACGGGGGAAGCTTGCCGCGCGTACCAGGGGTGGACCGCAGGGGGTCGGCACGCGCGGAAAAGCGGGGGTGGTGCTGCGCCGACACGGCACCACCCGCCGCTCGGACCACCCTCGCCCAGGGGGGCGGTGGAGGACCAGAGTTGCAAAGGGTTGCAGGATTACCCGAACCGGGCCTCACGGGACGCTTCCGAACGGCACGATGGGCACCGACACTCCGGACATCTGCCCCGTGCAGAACCGATACAGCACCCCGGGTGGCTGGGAGAGACCGATGAATAACACGCAGCTCGACATGAAGCGCCTCGCCGCCATGGACGCCGCCCAGGCCACCCGGCTGCTCCGCCGGGTGCGCGAGGAGACCCTCGCCGGCCGGCGGCCGCCGATCGCTCCCCGCCCCGTCATCGACGCGTCCTGGCAGCGGATGGCCCGGCTCGGCCTCGACCCCGACCAGGGGACGAGCAGCGTGCTGCTCCAGCGGGACGAGCTGGAGGAGCGGCGCAGGAGCACCCTCCTGTCCGAGGTCATGCAGACGCTGAGCGGCGGACTCGCCGGCATCGCCGACACCTCGCTCCAGATCATGGTGGTGACCGACGAGCACGGCCGGGTGCTGTGGCGGCAGGGGAACCTCGCGGTGCTGCGGCAGGCCAACGGGATCTGTCTGGAGGAGGGCGCGGCCTGGACCGAGCACACCACCGGCACCAACGCGGTCGGCACGGCGCTCGCCATGGGCAGGGCCGTCCAGGTGCACTCGGCCGAGCACTACGTGCAGGCCCTGCACAACTGGACCTGCGCCGCCGCCCCCGTGTACGACCCGCGCGACCGGCGGCTGCTGGGCATCCTGGACGTGAGCGGTCCCGCGTCGACCTTCCATCCGGCGATGCTGGCGCTGGTCGGTTCGGTGGCCCAGCTCGCCGAGGCCGAGATGCGGGAGCGGCACCGCGGTTCGGTCGAGCGGCTGCGGTCGGTGGCGGCGCCGATCCTGTGCCGGGTGGGCGGCCGGGCGGTCGCCGTGGACAGCCACGGGTGGACGGCGGCGGTCACCGGTCTCGCGCCGGTGGACCGGATCGCGCTGCCGAAGTCCTTCCGGGCCGGGCGGGTGTGGCTGCCCTCGCTCGGCGTGTGCGCGGTGGAGCCGCTGCCCGGCGGCTGGCTGCTGCGGGTGGAGGAGGAGAGCCGGCCGGCGGACCCGGGCACGGAGGCGGCGAGCCGGGTGGTCCTCGACCTGAGCCGGCCGCGCCGCTGGACGGTGGCCGTCTCGGGGGCGGCGGGCAGCTGGCAGCAGGAGCTGAGCCCCCGGCACGCCGAGCTGCTGTACGTACTGGCGCTGCACCGGGACGGACGGACGGCGGCGGAGCTGGCGGACGACGTCTTCGGGGACCGCACGCGGACGGTGACCGTACGCGCGGAGATGTCCCGGGTACGCCGGAACCTGGCCGGAGTCCTGGCCCACCGCCCGTACCGCTTCCGCGAGGAGGTGGCGGTGGAGGTCCTCCGCCCGACCCTCCCGGCGGACCTGCTGCCCCACTCGCTGGCACCGGCGGTACGGGCGGGGGTGTAGGGCCTGTCGCCGGGGACCGACCCCGGACGTCCATATTCCGGACACCTCCACCCGGTCACTGAACCCCCGGTCGCCGCCCCGCGCGGGCGCATGATGCGATGGGCCCATGAGCATCACTCTCACCACGTGGTCCCTCGAACAGACCTCGCCGGCCGACCTGCGGCCCTCCCCCGTCCCCGAGGGCGGCGACATCACCGTCGTGCGGGCCGAGGTCCCGTCGCCGGAGTACAGCCGCTACCTCTATACGGCCGTCGGCGGCGACATCCGCTGGAACGACCGGCTGCCCCTGACGTACAAGCAGTGGCAGGAGATCGTGGAGAAGCCGGGCACCGAGACCTGGGTGGCGTACGAGAAGGGGACACCGGCCGGTTACGTGGAGCTGGAGGCGCAGGCCGACGGTGTGGTGGAGATCGTCTACTTCGGCCTGATCCCGGCCTTCCGGGGGCGCCGGATCGGCGGCCACCTGCTCTCGTACGGTGTCGCGCGGGCCTGGGACCTGGCCGCCCGCTGGCCGGGGCGCGAGGAGACGAAGCGCGTCTGGGTGCACACCTGCTCCCTCGACGGGCCGCACGCGATGGCCAACTACGAGCGGCGCGGCTTCCGGCTCTTCGACACCAAGGTCGAGGAGGCCGAGGAGTCGGAGACCCCCGGCCCGTGGCCCGGCGCCTACGCCTGAGCGCACCGCCCGGCACTCTCCCGCACACCCGAAGGGGCCCTCATCAGGGCCCCTTTCGCGTGACCCAGAACACACCATCTCGCCAAGCGAGACGACTACGTCCGCATCCTGGACGATGCTGGACTGGGTCCAAAGTCCCGTGACACGCTTCCGTCATGTCTGGAACTGGAATTGCCTTGGTGAGTCGGCGGCACGTCGACCTCGGCCGCATGTCCAGCGCCATCTGTCCGGCGCGCTGAGAGAACCAGCACCGCCGCGATCTCCATTCAGCACGACTCTGCCCCGCCCTGCTGCGCACTGACGCGCCACCCTCTGACCTGAGCGCGAGTGTGCAGGTCAGAGCCGCCCTCTCGCAGTCCCGAAGGACAAGACGCCATGGCCGCCACCCCGGAAAACCCCACCCCAGCCGCCGCACGCCGCAAGACCGGGCGCCACCGTGGCGAGGGTCAGTGGGCCGTGGGGCACTTCACCCCGCTGAACGGCAATGAGCAGTTCAAGAAGGACGACGACGGTCTCAATGTACGGACACGTATTGAGACGGTCTACTCGAAGCAGGGTTTCGACTCCATCGACCCCAACGACCTGCGCGGACGCATGCGCTGGTGGGGCCTCTACACCCAGCGCAAGCAGGGTCTGGACGGCACCAAGACGGGTGTCCTGGAGCCGGAGGAGCTGGACGACGAGTACTTCATGCTCCGCGTCCGTATCGACGGCGGCCGGCTGACCACCGACCAGCTCCGCGTGATCGGCGAGATCTCCGAGGAGTTCGCCCGGGGCACCGCCGACATCACGGACCGGCAGAACGTCCAGTTCCACTGGATCCGCATCGAGGACGTCCCCGAGATCTGGAACCGCCTGGAGACGGTCGGCCTGTCCACCACCGAGGCCTGCGGTGACACCCCGCGTGTCATCCTCGGCTCCCCGGTGGCCGGTATCGCCGCCGACGAGATCATCGACGGCACCCCCGCCATCGACGAGATCCAGCGTCGGATCGTGGGCAACAAGGACTTCTCCAACCTGCCCCGCAAGTTCAAGTCCGCGGTCTCCGGCTCGCCGCAGCTCGACGTGGCGCACGAGATCAACGACATCGCCTTCGTCGGCGTGCGCCACCCGGAGCACGGCCCCGGCTTCGACGTCTGGGTCGGCGGCGGTCTCTCCACCAACCCCAAGCTCGGCGTCCGCCTCGGCACCTGGGTCTCGCTCGACGAGGTCCCGGACGTCTACGAGGGCGTCATCTCGATCTTCCGCGACTACGGATACCGCCGGCTGCGCAACCGCGCCCGCCTGAAGTTCCTCGTCGCCGACTGGGGCCCGGAGAAGTTCCGCCAGGTCCTGGAGGACGAGTACCTCCAGCGCAAGCTGACCGACGGCCCCGCCCCCGAGCAGCCCGCGGGCCAGTGGCGCGACCACATGGGTGTGCACCGGCAGAACGACGGCCTGTACTACATCGGCTTCGCCCCGCGCGTGGGCCGGGTCGACGGCGCCACCCTCACCAAGATCGCCGGCCTGGCCGAGCAGCACGGCTCCGGCCGGCTGCGCACCACCGCGGACCAGAAGATGATCCTCCTCGACATCGAGGAGGACCGGATCGAATCGGCGGTCTCGGCCCTGGAGGCCCTCGACCTGCGGGTGAACCCCACCCCGTTCCGGCGCGGCACGATGGCCTGCACCGGCATCGAGTTCTGCAAGCTCGCGATCGTCGAGACCAAGGCGCGCGGCGCCTCGCTCATCGACGAACTGGAGCGCCGCATCCCGGAGTTCGACGAGCCGCTGACGATCAACATCAACGGCTGCCCGAACGCCTGCGCCCGCATCCAGGTCGCGGACATCGGCCTCAAGGGCCAGCTGGTCCTGGACGACGAGGGCAACCGCGTCGAGGGCTACCAGGTCCACCTGGGCGGCGCCCTCGGCCTGGAGGCCGGCTTCGGCCGCAAGGTCCGCGGCCTCAAGGTCACCGCGGCCGAGCTCCCGGACTACGTCGAGCGGGTCCTCAAGCGCTTCCAGGCGGAGCGCGAGGACGGCGAGCGCTTCGCCACCTGGACCGCCCGCGCCTCGGAGGAGTCCCTCTCATGAGCGAGCGCGCCGCACCGTTCCACTGCCCCTACTGCGGCGACGAGGACCTGCGTCCCAACGAGCAGGGCCACGGCGCCTGGGAATGCGCCTCGTGCAGCCGAGCCTTCCAGCTGAAGTTCCTGGGGCTCCTCGCCCCGGCGACTTCGGGCAACACCCCTGGGAGGGAAGAGATATGACGACCACTCAAGACGATCAGGGCCAGGACGCCACCGCGGCCGACCTCAAGGCACTCGCCGAGCAGGCCGGCCGCGACCTGGAGGACGCTTCTCCGCTGGAGATCATCCGCTGGGCCGTGGGCACCTTCGGCGCGGACTTCTGTGTCACCTCCTCCATGGAGGACGCGGTCGTCGCCCACCTCGCCTCGCGCGTGAAGCCCGGCGTGGACGTCGTCTTCCTCGACACCGGCTACCACTTCGAGGAGACCATCGGCACCCGCGACGCCGTGGACGCCGTGATGGACGTCCACGTCATCACCCTGACCCCGCGTCAGACCGTGGCCGAGCAGGACGCCGAGTACGGTCCCCGGCTCCACGACCGCGACCCCGACCTGTGCTGCGCACTGCGCAAGGTCAAGCCGCTCGAAGAGGGCCTGACCCGGTACCGCGCCTGGGCGACCGGCCTGCGCCGCGACGAGTCCCCGACCCGGGCGAACACCCCGGTCGTCGGCTGGGACGAGAAGCGGCGGAAGGTCAAGGTCTCCCCCATCGCCCGCTGGACGCAGGACGACGTCGACGCCTACGTCACCGAGCACGGTGTCCTCACCAACCCGCTCCTCATGGACGGGTACGCCTCCGTCGGCTGCGCCCCCTGCACCCGCCGCGTCGAGGCGGGCGAGGACGCCCGCGCCGGACGCTGGGCGGGACGGGCCAAGTCCGAATGCGGACTGCACGGATGACGGACACTCAGGAAGTTCAGGAGAAGCACGTGACGGGTGCCACCATCTGGCTCACCGGCCTGCCGAGCGCCGGCAAGACCACCATCGCGTACGAGCTGGCAGGACGCCTCCGCGAGGAGGGCCACCGGGTCGAGGTGCTCGACGGCGACGAGATCCGCGAGTTCCTCTCCGCGGGCCTCGGCTTCACCCGTGAGGACCGGCACACCAACGTGCAGCGCATCGGCTTCGTCGCGGAACTGCTCGCCTCCAACGGCGTGAAGGTCCTCGTCCCCGTCATCGCGCCCTACGAGGACAGCCGCGAGGCGGTCCGCAAGCGCCACGCCGCGGAGGGCACCCCGTACGTCGAGGTGCACGTCGCCACCCCGGTGGACGTCTGCTCCGTCCGCGACGTGAAGGGGCTCTACGCCAAGCAGGCCGCGGGCGAGATCAGCGGCCTCACCGGCGTCGACGACCCCTACGACGAGCCGCGCAACCCCGATCTCCGGATCGAGTCCCACACCCAGACCGTGCAGGAGTCGGCAGCGACGCTCCACGCGCTGCTCACCGAGAGGGGCCTCGCATGACGACCGTCGCTCATGTTCACGACACCACGGACAGCCCGTTCGCGCTGTCGCACCTCGACTCCCTGGAGTCCGAGGCCGTCCACATCTTCCGTGAGGTGGCGGGCGAGTTCGAGCGGCCGGTGATCCTCTTCTCCGGCGGCAAGGACTCGATCGTCATGCTGCACCTGGCGCTGAAGGCCTTCGCTCCGGCGCCGGTCCCCTTCACGCTGCTTCACGTCGACACCGGGCACAACTTCCCCGAGGTCCTGGAGTACCGCGACCGCGTCGTCGCCCGGCACGGGCTGCGGCTGCACGTCGCCTCCGTGCAGGAGTACATCGACGCCGGCAAGCTCCGCGAGCGCCCCGACGGCACCCGCAACCCGCTGCAGACCGTCCCGCTCACCGAGGCGATCCAGCAGCACCGCTTCGACGCCGTCTTCGGCGGCGGCCGCCGCGACGAGGAGAAGGCCCGCGCCAAGGAGCGGGTGTTCTCGCTGCGCGACGAGTTCTCGCAGTGGGACCCCCGCCGCCAGCGCCCCGAGCTGTGGCAGCTCTACAACGGCCGCCACGCGCCCGGTGAGCACGTCCGCGTCTTCCCGCTCTCCAACTGGACCGAGCTGGACGTCTGGCAGTACATCCAGCGCGAGAAGATCGAACTCCCGCAGATCTACTTCGCCCACGAGCGCGAGGTGTTCTCCCGCAGCGGCATGTGGCTGACGGCCGGCGAGTGGGGCGGCCCCAAGGAGTCCGAGACCACGGAGAAGCGGCTGGTCCGCTACCGCACCGTCGGCGACATGTCCTGCACCGGCGCCGTCGACTCCGACGCCGCCACGCTCGACGCCGTCATCGCCGAGATCGCCGCCTCCCGGCTCACCGAGCGGGGCGCGACCCGCGCCGACGACAAGATGTCCGAGGCCGCGATGGAAGACCGCAAGCGCGAAGGGTACTTCTAATGAGCACGTCCACCGAGCAGCTGTCCGACCAGCTGGCGGCCACCACCCTGCTGCGTTTCGCCACCGCCGGCTCCGTCGACGACGGCAAGTCCACCCTGGTGGGCCGGCTGCTGCACGACTCCAAGTCGGTCCTCGCCGACCAGCTGGAGGCCGTGGAGCACGCCTCGCGCTCCCGCGGCCAGGAGGCGCCCGACCTGGCGCTCCTCACCGACGGACTGCGGGCCGAGCGCGAGCAGGGCATCACCATCGACGTGGCGTACCGCTACTTCGCGACGCCCCGCCGCCGGTTCATCCTCGCCGACACCCCCGGGCACGTGCAGTACACCCGGAACATGGTGACCGGCGCGTCCACCGCCGAGCTGGCCGTGGTCCTGGTCGACGCCCGCAACGGCGTCGTCGAGCAGACCCGCCGGCACGCCGCCGTCGCCGCGCTGCTGCGCGTCCCGCACGTGGTGCTGGCCGTGAACAAGATGGACCTGGTCGACTACCGGGAGCCCGTCTTCGCCGCCATCGCGGAGGAGTTCACGGCGTACGCCTCCGAGCTCGGCGTCCCGGAGATCACCGCGATCCCGATCTCGGCGCTCGCCGGCGACAACGTCGTGGAGCCGTCCGCGAACATGGACTGGTACGGCGGCCCGACGGTCCTGGAGCACCTGGAGACCGTCCCGGTCAGCCACGACCTGACGGCCTGCCACGCGCGCTTCCCCGTGCAGTACGTGATCCGCCCGCAGACCGCCGAGCACCCCGACTACCGGGGTTACGCCGGTCAGATCGCCGCCGGTGCCTTCCGGGTCGGCGAGCAGGTCACCGTGCTGCCCTCGGGGAAGACCTCCACGGTCACCGGGATCGACGCGCTCGGCGAGGCCGTGGACATCGCCTGGGCCCCGCAGTCGGTCACCCTCCGGCTCGCGGACGACATCGACATCTCGCGCGGCGACCTGCTCGCCCCGAGCGGTGACGCCCCGGCGACCACCCAGGACATCGAGGCGACCGTCTGCCACGTGGCGGACCGGGCGCTCTCCGTCGGCCAGCGGGTGCTGCTCAAGCACACCACCCGCACGGTCAAGGCGATCGTCAAGGAGATCCCCTCGCGGCTGACCCTGGACGACCTCTCCCAGCACCCGAACCCGGGTCAGCTGGTCGCCAACGACATCGGCCGGGTCGTGGTGCGCACCGCCGAGCCGCTCGCGCTGGACGCGTACGCCGACTCGCGCCGCACCGGTTCGTTCCTGCTGATCGACCCGGCGGACGGCACCACGCTGGCGGCGGGCATGGCGGGCGAGTCCTTCGCCACCGCCAAGGCCGTCGCGGTCGTCGAGGACGAGGAAGGGTGGGACTTCTGATGAGCGAGAACGTCTACGCCACCTTCGCGAAGGAGGGCGGCCGGGTGGGCTCCGGTGCCCTCGGTGCGGGCATGGGAGGCGTCGCGCGATGTGCGTGCTGACCTCGACGCGCCGCGTGCGCGGCGCGACCCCGCTCCACCCCGAACGACATAGACGCAGACTTCGAAAACGCTGAATCGAGGGGAAAACCTCCCGTGCCTGCCACCACCCGTACCACCCTGCGACGCGGCCTCGCCGCCGCCGCCGCTCTGCCGCTGCTGATCGGCGCGCTCGCCTCCTGCGGCTACGGCTCCGAGGCCAAGAACGACGAGAAGAAGGTGGCCGCCGAGGGCGAGAAGCTCTCCGCCGACACCGTACGGCTCGGGTACTTCCCCAACCTCACGCACGCCACCGCGCTGGTGGGCGACCAGGAGGGCCTCCTCCAGAAGGAGCTGGGCGGCACCGAGCTGGTGCCCACCACCTTCAACGCCGGCCCCTCCGAGATCGAGGCGCTCAACGCCGGCTCGATCGACATCGGCTTCATCGGCCCCTCGCCGTCCATCAACGGCTACGTGAAGACCAAGGGCTCCAACCTCCGCATCGTCGGCGGCGCCGCCTCCGGCGGTGTGAAGCTCGTGGTGAACCCGGCGAAGATCAAGACCGTGGACGACCTCAAGGGCAAGAGGATCGCCACCCCGCAGCTCGGCAACACGCAGGACGTGGCCTTCCTCAACTGGATCTCCGAGAAGGGCTGGAAGGTCGACGCCCAGAGCGGCAAGGGCGACGTCTCGGTGGTCCGCACGGACAACAAGGTGACCCCGAACGCCTACGCCTCCGGTGCCATCGACGGCGCCTGGGTGCCGGAGCCGACCGCTTCGAAGCTGGTCAGCGACGGGGCGAAGGTGCTGATCAACGAGTCCGACATCTGGCCGGACAAGAAGTTCGTGATCACGAACATCATCGTGTCGCAGAAGTTCCTGACCGCCCACCCGGACGTCGTCGAGGCCTTCCTGCGCGGCGCGGTGAAGACCAACGCGTGGATCAACGCCAACCCGGACAAGGCGAAGGCCTCGGCCAACGCCAAGCTCAAGGACCTCTCGGGCAAGGCGCTGGGCGCGAAGGTCATCGACGCCGCGTGGCCGTCCATCCAGTTCACCGACGACCCGCTGGCCGCCACGCTCCAGGCGCAGGCCGACCACGCGGTGAAGGCCGGTCTGCTGGAGAAGCCCGAACTGGGCGGCATCTACGACCTCAAGCCGCTCAACAAGGTCCTGAAGGCCGCGGGGCGGCCCGAGGTCTCCGACGCCGGTCTCGGCGTGAAGTAGTTCCGGGATACCGGCGTCAGACACCCGTGCAGCAGCCCGAGTTCAGCTTCACCAGGAGGTGACGACCATGGCCACGACCGCGACGCTCGCCAAGGCCGAGGACCGTGCGGCGGTGACCCATGCCGCCCGCATCGAGCACGTCTCCAAGTCCTTCGGCGGACCCGCCGGCGGGCAGCTCGTCCTCGACGACATCTCGCTCGATGTCGCCCCGGGCGAGTTCGTCACCCTCCTGGGCGCCTCGGGCTGCGGCAAGTCCACGCTGCTCAACCTGGTCGCCGGGCTCGACCGGCCGTCCGCGGGGTCCATCGAGACCCCCGGCGGCCGGCCGGCCCTGATGTTCCAGGAGCACGCCCTCTTCCCGTGGCTCACCGCGGGCAAGAACATCGAACTGGCCCTGCGGCTGCGCGGGGTGCCCAAGACCGAACGGCGCTCCGAGGCCGAGCGGCTGCTCGAACTCGTCCGGCTCGGCGGCTCGTACGGCAAGCGCGTCCACGAGCTGTCCGGCGGCATGCGCCAGCGGGTCGCGCTGGCCCGCGCGCTCGCCCAGGACAGCGACCTGCTCCTGATGGACGAGCCGTTCGCCGCCCTCGACGCCATCACCCGGGACGTGCTGCACGACGAACTGACCCGGATCTGGCGGGAGACGAAGCTGTCGGTGCTCTTCGTCACCCACAACGTGCGCGAGGCCGTGCGGCTGGCCGAGCGCGTCGTCCTCCTCTCGTCCCGGCCGGGCCGGATCGCCCACGAGTGGACCATCGACATCCCTCAGCCGCGCCGCATCGAGGACTCCGACGTCGCGGAGCTGTCCCTCGAGATCACCGAGCACCTGCGTGGGGAGATCCGCCGTCATGGCCAGCACTGAAACCAGCCCGAGGGCCCCGAAGACGCGGAAGGCGGACGACCTCGCCGGGCTCGAAGCCGGCCTGGACGCGCTCGACACCGTGCAGATCCGGCGGACCCCGGTCCGTGAGGTCCTGCTCAAGAAGGTGTTCCCGCCGGTCTTCGCCGTCGTGCTCGTCCTCGTGGTGTGGCAGCTGCTCGTCACCGCGAAGGTCACCGACGAGTACAAGCTGCCCGCGCCGTCCGCGGTGTGGGACAGCCTGACCACGATGTGGCTGGAGGGCACCCTCCTCGAGGTGCTGTGGACCAGCGTGTCGCGGGCCCTCCTCGGCTTCCTCATGGCCCTCGCGATCGGCACCCCGCTCGGACTCCTGGTCTCCCGGGTGAAGTTCGTCCGGGCGGCGCTCGGCCCGATCCTCTCGGGTCTCCAGTCGCTGCCCTCGGTGGCCTGGGTGGCACCGGCCGTCCTCTGGCTCGGCCTCAACGACAGCATGATGTTCGCGGTGATCCTGCTGGGCGCCGTCCCGTCGATCGCCAACGGACTCGTCGCCGGTGTCGACCAGGTCCCGCCGCTCTTCCTGCGGGCCGGGCAGACGCTCGGCGCGACCGGTCTCAAGGGCGCCTGGTACATCGTGATGCCGGCCGCGCTTCCGGGCTATCTCGCCGGGCTCAAGCAGGGCTGGGCGTTCTCGTGGCGTTCGCTGATGGCCGCGGAGATCATCGCCTCCTCCCCCGACCTGGGCCTCGGCCTCGGCCAGCTCCTGGAGAACGGCCGCAACAACATCGACATGGCCGGCATCTTCCTGGCGATCATCCTGATCCTGGTCGTCGGCATCGCCATCGACCTGCTGATCTTCAGCCCGCTGGAGCGCGCCGTGCTGCGCCGCCGCGGTCTGCTGGCGCAGGGCTGAGTCCGACCGTGAACCGACCGGCCCTCCTCGTCATCGCCCACGGCAGCCGCGACCCGCGGCACGCGGCGACCGTCCGGGCGCTGGTGCGCCGGGCCGGTGCGCTGCGGCCGGGGCTGCGCGTGGAGACGGCGTTCCTGGACTTCAACCTGCCGTCGGTGACGGGGGTCCTCGACCGGCTCGCCGCCGACGGGGTGCGGGAGGTCGTGGCCCTGCCGCTCCTCCTCACCCGGGCCTTCCACGCGAAGGCCGACGTCCCCGCCGTGCTGCGCCAGGCACCGCCGTCCCTGAGCGTCCGCCAGGCGGAGGTCCTCGGCCCCTCGCCGCTGCTGATCGCGGCGGTGGAACGGCGGCTGTACGAGGCCGGGCTCACGCCCGGCGACAAGAGCACCACCGGGGTCGTCCTGGCCTCGGCGGGCTCCACCGACCCGGAGGCGATCGCGGTGATCGCAGAAACGGCGCGGGAGCTGCGGCGCACCGGTTGGTGCTCCGTGCGGCCCGCGTTCGCCTCCGCATCCCTTCCCCGTACGGAGGAAGCCGTACGGGCCCTGCGCACGGAACGGGGCGTCCGGCGGGTGGCCGTCGCCCCGTACGTGATCGCCCCCGGCCGCCTCCCGGACCGCATCGCGGCGGGCGCGGCGGACGCGGACGTGCTCGCGGACGTGCTCGGCCCTTCCCCGGAGCTGGCCCGGCTCCTGGTGGACCGCTACGAGGGGGCGCTCGCGGCGCGCGAGCCGGTCGCGAGGACGGCGTAGCCCGTCAGCCCTTCGGGTTCCGTCCGGTCAGCCTTTAGGGTTCCGGCCGCTGACCGCGAGGGCGCGGGTGAACGCCGGGGCGTCGTCGGGTACGTCGACGACGGCGGCGAAGCCCTCGTACTGGCGGTAGATCGTGGCGTTCTCCTCGACGACGCCGAGGACGAAGACCGCCGTGTCCTCGGGGACGTCGAAGTCCTGCCCCGTGGAGCGGGCCAGGTCCCAGCCGTGCAGGGCGAGTTCGAGGACGAGCATCGCGGCGATGGCGGTGGCGGGGACGCCGTCGGAGCCGAGGCTGATCTCGCCCTCCCAGGCCTCGGGTCGTTCCCAGGCGGCCAGCGCCCGGTCGAGCTGGGCCGCGTACGCCTCGGCCCAGCCGTCCTCGGCGACGAAGGAGCGCTTGACGGTCTCCTCGGGGAGTTCGGTGCGCAGGGCCCGGTGTTCGAGCCCGTGCGCGCTGTAGAGCACCAGGTGGTCGGCGAGCTCGCCGACCGTCCAGCCGGAGCAGACGGACGGTGCGGCGAGCTGTTCGGCGGTGACCGCGCGGGCGACGCGGCTCGCTTCGGCGGCGCAGACGGTGAGGTGGCTGTGGGTCTCGTTCATGCCGTCCACGCTACGGAGCGGCCGGCCGCCGGTCTTGAACTTTCGCGACAGCGGCCGGCCCGGCCCTACGGGAACGCCCTACGGGATGGTCCGCGACGGGAAGATCCGACGGCCGTCAGGAGGAGGCGCCCCGGAAGAGGTAGCCCTCGATCGCGCTGCGGTCGGTGTTCCAGAAGGTGACGCCGGGGGTGGGGCCGACGTTGAGGAACTCGACCTCCGGGGAGAGCGCGATGTCGAGCGGCGCGCCCTCGTCGCCGGTGTTGGTGACGCGCTCCTGGTAGGCGAGGGAGAAGGAGGTCACGGTGGTGGTCTTCTCGCCCGGCCGGAAGAGCCGGAGGCCCGCGTACGCCTTCTGCTTCGGCCGGATGGTGGCGAGGGCCTTCGCCGGGGACTCCAGCGGGCCGATCGGGTCCTCGGAGCCGAGGCCGATCAGCGGGTAGTGGTAGAGCGTGCAGGCCGAGCCGGAGATGTTGGTGGCGGTGATGAGCAGGTGCTGCCCCGAGTCCATCCGCCAGTACGACGTACCGATCGAGAGGTCGGGGTCGGCGCAGGCGCGGGCCGCGCCCCGGTCGCCGTTCCCGGAGTCCCCCGAGGTGCCGCCGGAGCCCTTGGATCCGGTGGAGGCGCTCGGGTCGGCCTTCCCGCCGGGCGAGACCGAACCGGTGCCCGTGTCGGGGGTCCCACTGCTCGGGGCGCCGCTGCTCGGGGTTCCGGCGGGGGTGGTGGCGGGGGCGCTCGTGGTGCCGCTCGGGCCGGCGGCCCCCGCACGGCGACGGCCGCGGCTCCGAGTGCGCATGTCTTCCGGTTCCTGCGGGCAGCTCGCATGGTGGTCCCCCGTATGCCTTCACCTGGATCGAACGGTCTGACTGACTGGCTGATTCTTGCCCCGGGGGCATACTGAACTCGCCGTTCCGGTCGGACTGTTACGGATCGGTGGCAGGGCCGCCGCACATCCGTTCCCTCAGCCGAAGTCGAGGCCTCCGGTGCGGGTGCGCTTGAGCTCGAAGAGGTCGGGGTGGCCGGCGAGGACCCGGAAGCTGTCGAAGAGTTCGGCCGCCCGTTCGCCGCGCGGCACGGCCCGCAGGACCGGTCCGAACCAGACGGTGCCGTCGACGTGGAGGGTCGGGGTGCCCACGTATCCCTCGGCCTCGGGCTCCTTGCCGGCGTCGTGGCTGCGGCGGACGGCCTCGTCGTACGCCGGGTCGTGGGCGGCCGCGGCGAGTTCGGCGGGGAGGCCGAGTTCGGCGAGCGACTCGGCGACGACGGCGTCGAAGTCCTCCTGCTTCCGCTCGTGGATGCGGGTGCCGTACGCGGTGTAGAGCGGGCGCAGGATCTCCTCGCCGTGCTGCTGGGCGGCGGCCGCCGCCACCCGGACGGGGCCGATGGAGGCGTCGACGAGCGCGCGGTACCAGTCGGGCAGGGTGTTGCCCTCGTTGTGGAAGTACAGGCTCATGACCTTGAAGCGGAGGTCGATGTCCCGGTGGCGTTCGACCTCCAGCATCCAGCGGGAGGTGATCCAGGCGAAGGGGCAGGCCGGGTCGAAGTAGAAGTCGACGACGGGACGGGTCCCGGCCTCTTCCCGGGACTCGGTCCGGGGCTGGGTCTGCGGCTGGATCTGGGTCTGCGGCTGGATCTCGGTGCTCGTCATGACACTGAATCTAGTCAGTGGATGGCCCGGACATCCGGGCCATTCGCCGCCGATTCACCTGGGCCACTTCGGGCTCAGTCCTCCCGTGTCATCTCGATGAGCTTGAGCACGGTGTTCCAGTTCCTGGCCGTGGTCACGAGCCCCTTCATGACGGACGGGCGGGAGATCACCGGGGCCAGCCTGGACGTCCCGAGACCGTCGGGGACGTAGAGGTAGAGGACCCGGTCGCCGAGGGCGAAGTCCTCGGGGAGGTAGCTCCCGCGGTCGATCGCGGCGAAGCGTTCGGGAGTGACGGGCCCGGAGCAGTAGAAGGCGTGGAGTTCCTTGCCCTTCACCTCGGCGGCCGGGAAGGGGCAGGCCTCGGCGACGGCGGCGAGATAGTCGCCGTCACGGACGAGACAGTCGACGCGGAAGCCGAAGTGGCCCTCGATCGCGTCCTCCAGCGCGGTCGCGAGCCCGTCCTCGCCGGCGTCCGAGTCGGTGGTGAAGACGGCGTTCCCGCTCTGGAGGTAGGTGCGCACCTTCGTGTGCCCGAGGCCTTCGAGGAGGCCCCGGAGCTCCGCCATGGGGACCTTCCGGTGCCCGCTCACGTTGATGCCGCGGAGCAGGAGGGCGTATGTCTGCGTCATGGGTGCAGCGTAGGACGGTCACCGCGCCTCGTGGGGGGCGGCGCGGTGACCGGTTCGAACACTGTCCGATCAGGGTGGCCGGGAGAAGACCCTTCACCCATCTGTGACTTATTCAACAATGTTTCGTAATGCCGGACCGTCCTCGAACGGTTTATTTGCGCTGATAGCGGGCGAGCACCCGGTTGCCGTCCTCGACCAGGCGTCTGCGCAGTTCGGCCGTGTCGATGGCGCCGCTGTAGTACTCCTGGAAGGCCGGGGTCGCGACCTTGTCCTTCCACTCCGGGTATCCCCGCACCGACTGCGCGGGCGCCGGGCTCAGCCTTTCGGCCACCGCCGCCCCGGTCGCCCAGCCGTCGCGGGCGGTGTGCAGCGAGGGGTCCGCGAGGGCGGCCGTGCCGGTGGGCAGCATCCAGTCGCCGCGCGCGAGCCGCGCCATGTTGGCGGGGCGCAGGAAGAAGTCGAGGAAGGCGGCGGCCTCCTTCTTGTGCGGGCTGCTCTCGGCGATCGACAGGGTCTGCGGGGAGACGCCCTGGGTGAGGCCGGCGCTCCCGGCGGGCGCGGGCAGCACCGTCCACTCGAAGCCCTTCGGCGCCTGCTGGACGATCTGCTGCCGGTAGGCGAAGCCGAGCGGGACCATGGCGTACTTCCCGGCGAAGAGGCCGGGCAGGGTGTCGGAGCCACCGCTGCCGAGGGTGGTGCGCGGGGCGGTGCGGTCGGTGACCACCTGGTCGTGGACGGTGCCGGGGACGACCGCGTCGGCCTCGGTGAAGCGGACGGTGACCCGGCCGTCGGCCTCCCGGTGGAAGAGCTGTCCGCCGGCGGAGAGGCCGAGGTTGAGGCTGACGGAGACGGGTTCCTTGAGGGGCCAGGCGACGGCGTACCGGCCGGGTCCCATGCTCCGGGTGAGGTCCTGGGCGATCTGCCGGAACTCGGTCCAGCTCCAGGGCTTCTCCGGGGTGGGGACACGGACGCCGGAGGATTCGAGGATCTTCCGGTTGGCGATGAGCACGCGGGGTTCCTGGAGGAACGGCACGCCGTAGACGCCCTCGCCGAAGGTGGTGGTCTGCCAGCTGCGGGCGGGGATGTCGGCGCGGAGCCGGGCCGAGAGCAGCGGGCGGAGGTCGGCGAGGTCGCCGCCGTACGCGAAGTCGGCGAGGTCGTCGGAGGCGTCGTGGATGAGGTCGGGCGCCTCGCCGCCCTCGAAGGAGGTGAGGAGCTGGTCGTGGACGGAGTCCCAGCTGCCCTGGACGTACTCGACCTGGATGCCGGGGTGGCCGGCGTTCCACTCCTCCACCAGCTCCCGGTTGGCGTCGACGGACTCCTTCTGCCAGGCGAGGGACTGGAAGCGGAGCCGTACGACACCGTCGTCGGGTCCCTCGCTCCCCGTGGTGCAGCCGGTGAGGAGCAGAGCGAGCGCGGCGACGCAGGTGAGGAACGGTCGTCTCATGACTTCACCGCCCCGGCCATCATGCCGCCGGTGATCCGCCGCTGGAGGACGGCGAAGACGACGAGGGACGGCAGGGTCGCGAGGAAGGCCGCGGCGGCGAGCGGGCCGAGGTCGGCGACGCCCTCGGCGCCGAGGAAGTGGGTCAGGACGACGGGCAGCGTCTGCTTCTCCGGGGACTTGAGGAGCACGAGGGCGAAGAAGAACTCGTTCCAGGCGGTGACGAAGGCGAACAGGGCGGTGGCGACGATGCCGGGGAGGAGCAGCGGCGCGGTGACCGAGACGAGGGTACGGAGCCGGCCGGCGCCGTCGACGGCGGCGGCCTCCTCCAGCTCGGCGGGGACGGCCCGGACGTATCCCATGAGCATCCAGAGGGCGAAGGGCAGCGACCAGACCACGTACACCAGGACGAGTCCGGGCACGCTGTTGATCAGGTGCAGGTTCTTGAGGACGAGGAAGAGCGGGATGATCACCAGGACGAACGGGAAGGCCTGGCTGATCACGACCCAGCCGGTGGCGGCCGAGGCGAGCCCGCCCCGGTGGCGGGCCGTCACATAGGCGAGCGGGGTCGCGACGGCCACCGCGATCAGGGCGGCGGCGACCGCGGCGACCAGGCTGTTCGCGGCGGCCCCGAGCAGCGGCTGCTCGCCGAAGGCCTGCCGGAAGTTGTCGAGCGTGGGGTCCTTCGGAATCCAGGTGGGGTGGAGCGAGGCCAGCTCGGGCGCCGGTTTGAAGGCGGTGGAGATCAGCCAGAGGAACGGGAAGGCGAGGAAGACCAGGTACGCGAGGAGGGCCAGGTACTGGCCGGCCCGCGCGGGTCCGCTCGTCCGGAGGGCGCTCACCGGTCCTGGTCCCCTTTCAGCCGTCGTACGAGGGAGAGGGCGATGAGCACCGAGACGGCGGCGACCATCACACAGCCCATCGCGGCGGCGTAGCCGAACTGCCCGTAGCGGAAGGCCTCTTCGTAGGCGAAGAGCATGGGGAGCCGGGTCCGGCCACCGGGTCCGCCGCTGGTCAGGACGTAGACCAGAGCGAAGGAGTTGAAGTTCCAGATGAGGTTGAGGGCGGTGATGGCGAGGGCCACGGGCCGGAGCGCGGGCCAGGTGACGGTACGGAAGCGGCGCCAGGCTCCGGCGCCGTCGAGGGCGGCGGCCTCGTGGAGCTCGCGCGGGGTGTTCTGGAGTCCGGCGAGCAGGGCGACGGTGGTCTGGGGCATCCCGGCCCAGACGCCGACGACGATGACGGCGGGGAGGGCGGTGGCGAGCCCGGAGAGCCAGTCGTGGCCCTCGCCGAGGCCCAGGTTCCGGAGGGTCTCGTTGAGGATGCCCGCGTCGGGGTTGTAGACGAGCCGCCACATGATGCCGACGACGACCTCGGGCATCGCCCAGGGGACGATGGCGAGGGCCCGCGCCAGCCAGCGGAAGCGGAGGTTCTGGTTGAGCAGGAGGGCGAGGCCGAGACCCAGGAGGAACTGGGGGACGGTGACTCCGACGGCCCAGACCAGACCGATGCGGAACGATTCCCAGAAGAGGGTGTCGTGCAGCAGGTCCTGGAAGTTGAGGGTGCCGACCCAGCGGGTGCCCTGGGTGCGGCCGGACTGGGCGTCGGTGAAGGCGAGCGCGACGCCGTAGAGCAGCGGGCCGACGCTGAGCACCAGGATGGGGAGCAGCGCGGGGAGCACCAGGAACCAGGCGCCGAGGTCGGGGCCGCGCGGGCGTCCGCCGTGGGCGGCGCGCGGTGCCCGTGTCGTGTCCGGCCGCTTCGTCGCGGTCGTCGAGCTCATCGGTCCGACCCCCGTCCGCCTGTCCCGGACCCCGTCCGGGAGGTCCCGTGACCGCCGTGGGAATCCCGCCATGGTCCTGACGGACCGTGGGGCCGTCAAGGCGGCCTCCGCGGTGAGCTGCCCGGATGGGAGACTTTGGCTCAATCGCACAGGTGAGGGAGAGGTCGATGGACGAGGCGCGGGCGCGGGAGATCCTGGCGGCGGCGGGGCTGCCGGTCGCGGAGGCGCGGCTGCTGGCGCTCGGTGAGAACGCGGTCTTCGCCGTGGGTGATCTCGCCGTGAAGGTGGGCCGGGACGCCGAGCTGTTCGAGCGGGCGGAGCGGGAGGTGGCCCTCGCCTCCTGGCTGGAGGCCGCGGGTGTGCCGGCCGTCCGGGCGGCCGAGGAGAAGCCGCGTCTCGTCGACGGGCATCCGGTCACCCTCTGGCACCGGCTGCCCGACGCGGTGCGGCCGACGGAGCCCCGTGACCTGGCCCCGCTGCTCCGCGCGGTGCACGCGCTGCCCGAGCCGGCCGGCTTCACCCTGCCCCGGCGCGAGCTGCTCGGCGGGGTCGAGCGGTGGCTGCGGCTCGCGGGTGACGCGATCGACCCGGCGGACGCGGCCTTCCTCCGCGAGCGGCGCGATGCCTTCGCCCCCGCGGCGGCGGCGCTGACCCCGCACCTGGCGCCGGGCCCGATCCACGGCGACGCCCTCCCCCGGAACGTCCACGTCGGCCCGGAAGGACCGGTCCTGGTGGACCTGGAGACCTTCTCGTCCGATCTGCGCGAGCACGACCTCGTGGTCCTCGCGCTCTCCCGGGACCGGTACGGCCTGGACCCGGCGGCGTACGAGGCGTTCACGGAGGCGTACGGCTGGGACGTGCGCGCGTGGGAGGGGTGCGCGGTGCTGCGCGGGGCGCGGGAGACCGCGAGCTGCGCGTGGGTGGCGCAGCACGCGCCGTCGAACCCGAAGGCGCTGGCCGAGTTCGAGCGGCGGGTGGCCTCGCTGCGGGACGGCGACCCCGAGGTGCGCTGGTACCCGTTCTGACATCATGATCCCGTCGAACCGGCCGGTGGTGAACGGGGTGTTGAAGATGCGGGTGGAGCTTTCGGACGTCACGCTGGACGTCGAGGTGAGCGGTGAGGGTCCGGCGGTCCTGCTGGTGCACGGCTTCCCGGACTCGCACCACCTGTGGCGCCACCAGGTCGCCGCGCTCACGACGGCGGGCTTCCGGTGCGTGGCCCCCACGCTGCGGGGCTTCGGCGCCTCGGACCGCCCCGAGGGCGGCCCGGAGGCGTACCACCCGGGGAAGCACGTCGGCGATCTGGTCGAGCTCCTGGCGCGGCTCGACCTGGACCGGGTCCATGTGGTGGGCCACGACTGGGGTTCGGGCATCGCGCAGGGCCTGACCCAGTTCTTCCCGGACCGGGTGCGGAGCCTGAGCATCCTGTCCGTGGGGCATCTGGGGGCGATCCGGTCCGCGGGCTGGGAGCAGCGGCAGCGGTCCTGGTACATGCTGCTGTTCCAGCTGGCCGGGCTGGCCGAGGACTGGCTCGCCCGGGACGACTTCGCCGGCCTGCGGGACATGCTGGGCGAGCACCCGGACGCGGAGTCCCTGATCGAGGAGCTGCGGGCGCCCGGCGCGCTGACGGCCGCGCTGAACATCTACCGGGCGGGCATCCCGGCGGAGGTCCAGTTCGGCCCGGAGGCCCCGGCGGTGCCGTTGCCGGAGTCGGTGCCGGTGATGGGCGTGTGGTCGACCGGCGACCGTTTCCTCACCGAGCGCTCGATGTCCGGGACGGCGGAGTACGTGGCGGGCGACTGGCGTTACGAGCGGGTCGAGGACGCGGGCCACTGGCTCCAGCTGGACCAGCCGGAGAAGGTGAACGACCTGCTGCTCTCCTTCCTGAAGGAGAACTCCTAGCCGACCGGCCGGCCGACGGGCGCCACCACCGGACCGCGCAGGGGCCACGTGGGATCCACGACCGCTTCCGCGTCGCCCTTGCGGCGCAGGAAGTCCTGGAAGTTCTCGGCCCAGGCGCGGTACCAGACGATCTGCCGCTCGTGGAGTTCGGCCGGGTCGAGCTCGGCGACCTCGCGGTGCCGCTCGGCTATCGCGACGGCGACCCGGACGGCGGCCAGCGCGTCGGCGGCGGCCTGGTGGGCGGCTTCGAGCACGACGCCGTACTCCCCGCAGACGGCTTCCAGGGTCCGCTTGCCGCGCCGGTAGCGGTCGACGGCCCGGTCGATGGTGTACGGGTCGACGACGGGTCCGACGGGCACGCCGCCGAGCCGCTCGCTCAGCGAGGGCAGCCCGTGGCGGTGCAGCTCCGCGGAGAGCAGCGTCAGGTCGAAGCCGGCGTTGTACGCGACGACGGGGACGCCGTCCTCCCAGTACGCGGTGAGGGTCCGCGCGATCTCGTCGGCGACCTCGCGCACCGGCCGGCCCTCGGCGGCCGCGCGCTCGTTGCTGATGCCGTGGATCGCGGAGGCCTGTTCCGGGATGCGGATGCCCGGGTCGGCGAGCCAGTCCCGCCGCTGTGCGATGTGTCCCCCGCCGTCGACCTCGATGATCGAGGCCGTCACGATACGGGCCTCCAGCGGTTCTGTGCCGGTCGTCTCCAGGTCGAAGCCGACCAGCGTTTCGCCGTGCCAAGCCATCGGGTCCTCCTTACGTGATCTCCCCCGTGGTGCTGACCACCCTCGCACGCACCACTGACAACGCCCCCGGCTGCCCCCGGCGAGAGGTCAGGAGACGGGCCGGGAGTCGAGCCAGACGGACTCGAATTCCTCCCGGTACGTCTCGAAGAGTCCGTGATCGCCGTCACGTGCGCCCTGGCCGTGGCGGACCACGTTCCGGCCGCCGCCGCGCAGCACCAGGACGGGTGCCTCCATGCCCCGGGCCCGGCGCAGATAGGACTGCACGACGCCGACGCCGTCCGGGCCGTCGCCGTCCACCAGGTAGGCGGTGAAGCGGGGGGTCTCGTCGAAGACGTGGATCTGGAAGGCGCCGGGGTCGCGGAGCTTGGAGCGGACCCGGCGCATGTGCAGGATGTTCATCTCGACCGAGCGGCTCAGCTCGCCCTTCTTCAGGCCCAGTTCCCGTTCGCGGCGCTTGACCGCGCTGCTGGCGGGGTTGAGGAAGAGGAGGCGGGTCCGGCAGCCGGACTCGGCGAGCCGGACCATGCGGCGGCCGGAGAAGTTCTGCACCAGCAGATTGAGGCCTATGCCGGTGGCGTCGAGGCGGCGGGCGCCGCCGAAGAGGTCCTCGGCGGGCAGCTGCCGCTGGAGCCGCACCCGGTCGGGGTGGACGGAGACCACGTCCGCGTACCGGTCGCCCACGAGGTCCTCGACCGCGTCCACGGGCAGCCGGTCGGCGGACGGCACTCCGGCGCCGCTGCCGAGGATCTCCAGGATGCGGGCGGAGGCCCGTTCGGACTGGGCGAGCACGGTCAGCGAGAGGGCCCGGTTGCGGGAGACCACGTTGCGCGTGACCTCCAGCTCGTCGAGGGCGAGCTCCACCTCGCGCCGGTCGTCGAAGTAGGGCTCGAAGCAGGGCCAGTGCTGCACCATCAGCTCGCGCAGCTGCGGCAGGGTGAGGAAGCTGAGGACGTTGTCGTCGGCCGGGTCGAGGAGGTAGCCCTTGCGGCGGGAGACCTCGCGGACGGCGACGGCCCGCTGGACCCATTCCTGGCCGGCCGGGCCCGCCGCGGCCACCACCCACTCCTCGCCGTGCACGGGCTCGTACACGGGCCGCAGGACGGCGGCGACCACGGCGCGGAGCCGCTGCTCGACGAGGTTCAGCCAGATGTAGGCCCGCCCGGCGCGCTGGGCGCGGGTGCGGACCTCGCTCCAGGCCTCGGCGTCCCAGTCGATCTCGGCCCCTATCTCCACGGGCCGGGCGACGGTGACCGCGCCGGGCGGCACGACGCCCGGGGTGGCCGCGCCGGACGACGCCGAGGCCTCCGCGGGCTCGGCCGGGCCCCCCTCGTGACCCGAATCACCTGGGGGCAGCTCCAGACCTCCCGAGCTCACCCGCGCACCGCCTTCTGCTCCTGGACGCCCGTGTCGACCGGTCCGACAACGATCAAGGAAGGGTACTCCGGGAGCGGGAGGCGGTGCAGCAGGATCGTCAGGCTCCTTCGTCAACTCCCCAGATCGGGCTGGCCGTTCTGCGAGGCGAGATCGGGCGGAGTGAGCGGATTCATAGCGGTTACGTCCCTGGGCGCGAGCTGGAAGCCCTGCCAGTGGACCGGCATGGGCTGCTGGTCCTCGTCCCGGGCGATGTGGTGGAACCCGATGTTGACCCAGACGGACGGTTTGGTCAGAGTCTCACCGTTGACCCATTTGTCCACGCTGTCACCGGCGTTGGGCGCGCAGTTGCCGATGTTGTTGCTGGCGAACTTCTCACAGGCGCGGGCCTGCGTGAAGTACACGTCGTGCTTGGTGAAGCCGCGCCCGGCGTGGGTGTCGGTGTGGCCGGGCACGATCTCGTACGAGCGGGCGTGGCCGTCGGCGTTCTTGCCGGTGCCACTGACCACCCGCCACCAGCGCATGTTCCTGGCGTCCCCGGCGAGCTCCTTGGTGACGACGGTCCGCTTGGTCTTCACGGTCGGTCCGCCGCCGCCCGCGGGCGGCGGGGTGACGGTGGAGTCGAACTGCTCGATCCGGTCCTTGGTGGAGCCGTCGAGACCGAAGTCGAGCTTCCAGAAGACGTTGTGGGCGTGGCTGGTGGCGTAGGCGCGGGCGCCCTTGCCGAGCGGCCAGCCGCGCCCGTCGGTGGCGTCGTAGTCGACGGGCGAGAGGCTGCCGGTGGCTCCGACGTTGGCGCCGATGGTGCCGTCGGCGGAGAAGCGCCACTCGGAGATGTACTCGTACCAGCCGACCTTGTTCACGGTGTAGACGAGCAGGTCCTTGGCCTGTGCCTGCCAGACCTTGGAGCCGTTGTCGCTGGCCATGCGGTAGGCGTGGCCGCGGGCCCTGGTCGTGGTGCACAGGCCCTTCACCTGGCCGACCTCGGGCACCTTGATGGTGGTGAGGGTGCCGCCGGGGCACTCGGCCGGCTTGAGGTTCTGCAGGCCCCAGCCGAAGCCCGCGCCGGTGAGGTCGTCGTACTCGGCGACGCCGTCGTCGTACGGCACGTGGATCTGGGCGAGCCGGGCGCTGGCCAGGACCTTCACGGGGGCGGCGGCACCGGGCGGCTGGAAGGTGACCTTGTCGAGGGTGAGGCCGGCGTCGGTGTCGTAGCGCCAGCACATCCGCCAGACGGTGCCGCCGTCGAGCTTCTGGGTGATGCGGTAGGCGGCGGAGCAGTCGGCCGACGGCGGGACGGGCGCGCGGGTCGGGGACGGCGGGACGGGCCCGCGCGTCGGGGAGGGCGGGACGGGCGCGGCGGTGGCCGCGGGTGCGGAGGCGGCCGTGGCGGTGCCGAGCAGGACGGCCGCGGCCAGGACGGCGCCGCGTCGGCGGGCCCGGTTCGGCTCGTGGGTCCGGTCCCGTCGGCGGGCCGGGGTGCGCGGGTGGGACATGGGAACGTACTCCCTCGTACGAGATGCGGCAGGAGAGGACGGGCGCGGCGGTGGTCAGCCGACGCGGGTGACCGTCCTCGCCGAGAGGTCGACGATCAGGTTGCGGGTGTCGATCCAGGCCCCGTTGAGGACCTTGGTGACGAGCCGGACGCAGCGGTGCTCACCGCAACGGGCCAGCTGCGGAGGTACGTTCGCCTCGCGGTAGGTGCGGTAGACGTCGCCGTTGAACCACAGCTGGGTGGTCGAGGTGAGCGCCTTGCCGGTGGCGTCCGCGTAGTCCTCCTTGACGCCCTTGCCGAGCGGGCTCGCGAGGATCAGTTCGAGGGCCGCGCGGAGTTCCTCGGGGTGGGCGGAGGGCTGGACGCCGCGCTGGGCGCCGGACCGCTCGACCTTCCCCGTGTCGAGGTTGACGGTGCGGGTGATGAGCTCGTCCCGCTTGTAGTCGTAGAAGCGGACCTCGGCGCGGCGGGTGCCGTCCCCGGGCAGCGGGTCGGCGAGGTCGGTGCCGAGGTGCTGGGGGCCGCGTCCGCCCGCGACGTCCTGCTGGGCGGCGGCGCCGGGCGGGGTCAGCGCCAGGCTCTCCGCCCGGGCGAGCTCGTCGTCGGTGAGCGGGTCGCTGCCGACGCCCTTCTCCCCCTCGGCGGCGGCGGGGACGACGGTCGCCGGCGCGGGCGCGGTGCCCCCGGTCGCCGTCCCTCCGCCGCCCTGCTGTCCGTAGCCGGCGGCGCCGCCGTCGGCTCCGGCCGAGCCGTCGGCCGCGACGGTCCCCCGGCCGCCCGGAGTGTCGTCCGCCCCTGCCGGGCCCGGCAGGCTGATCGCGACCGCGACGGCGGTTCCCGTCACCGCCATGGCCGCTCCGGCCACCACCTTCCCCAGGTGGCGGCGTGCTATTTCGTACACACTTCCCCCTCTTTCCCCCTCTTGGTCTGCGGTCACCCGGTAGGACGGGGCGAAGTCCTAGGAGGTTGCGCCTCTTTCGGGCAGGATTCGGCCGAAGAACACCTCCATAACCCGGACAGAAGAGGAAGATTCGTATCCATGCAGGTCTGGCCGGGACAGGCGTACCCCCTGGGCGCCACCTATGACGGAGCGGGAACCAACTTCGCGGTCTTCTCGGAGGCCGCCCACAGGATCGAGCTGTGTCTGCTCCACGACGACGGCTCGGAGACGGCGGTGGAGCTGCGCGAGACCGACGCGTTCGTGCGGCACGCCTACCTGCCGGGTGTGATGCCCGGTCAGCGGTACGGGTTCCGGGTGCACGGCCCGTACGCCCCGGAGCGCGGGCTGCGCTGCAATGCGACGAAGCTGCTCCTCGACCCCTACGCGCGGGCGGTGTCGGGGCAGGTCAAGTGGGGTGAGGCGGTGTACGGCTACCCCTTCGGGCGGCCCGACGCGCGCAACGACCTCGACTCGGGCCCGCACACGATGACCTCGGTCGTGGTCAATCCGTACTTCGACTGGGGCGACGACAGGCGGCCGCGCACCGAGTACCACCACACGGTGATCTACGAGGCCCATGTGAAGGGCCTGACGATGCTCCACCCGGACCTTCCGGAGGAGCTGCGCGGGACGTACGCGGGGCTCGCCCACCCCTCGGTGATCGGGCACCTGAAGGAACTGGGCGTCACCGCCCTCGAACTGATGCCCGTTCACCAGTTCGTGAACGACCACCGGCTGGTGGACGCGGGGCTCTCCAACTACTGGGGCTACAACACGATCGGCTTCTTCGCCCCGCACAACGCCTACGCCTCCTGGGGCGACCGGGGCCAGCAGGTCCTGGAGTTCAAGTCGGCGGTACGGGCGCTGCACCAGGCCGGCATCGAGGTCATCCTCGACGTGGTCTACAACCACACCGCCGAGGGCAACCACCTGGGCCCGACGCTCTCCATGCGGGGCCTGGACAACCCCTCGTACTACCGGCTCGCCGACGACCCCCGCTACTACACGGACACCACGGGCACCGGGAACTCGCTGCTCATGCGCTCCCCGCACGTGCTCCAGCTGATCATGGACAGCCTGCGGTACTGGGTGACCGAGATGCACGTGGACGGCTTCCGCTTCGACCTCGCGGCCACCCTGGCCCGGCAGTTCCACGAGGTGGACCGGCTGTCCTCGTTCTTCGACCTGGTGCAGCAGGACCCGGTGGTGAGCCAGGTGAAGCTGATCGCGGAGCCCTGGGACGTGGGCGAGGGCGGCTACCAGGTGGGCAACTTCCCGCCGCTGTGGACCGAGTGGAACGGCAAGTACCGCGACTGCGTACGGGACCTGTGGCGGGGCGAGCCGCGCACCCTCGCCGAGTTCGCCTCCCGGCTGACCGGCTCCTCCGACCTCTACCAGGACGACGGACGGCGCCCGCTCGCCTCGGTCAACTTCGTGACCTGCCACGACGGATTCACCCTGCGCGACCTCGTCTCGTACAACGAGAAGCACAACGAGGCCAACGGCGAGGGCAACCGGGACGGCGAGAGCCACAACCGCTCGTGGAACTGCGGCGCCGAGGGCGACACCGAGGACGTGGGGATCGGGGAGCTGCGCGCCCGCCAGACCCGTAACTTCCTCGCCACCCTGATGCTGTCGCAGGGCGTGCCGATGCTCAGCCACGGCGACGAGTTCGGGCGCACCCAGGGCGGCAACAACAACGCCTACTGCCAGGACAACGAGGTGTCCTGGGTGCGCTGGCCCAAGGAGAACAGCGAGGCGGAGGCGACGCTGCTCCGCTTCACCCGTGCGATGGTGCGGCTGCGCCGGGAGCATCCGGTCTTCCGCCGCCGCCGCTTCTTCCACGGGCGTCCCGTCGAGGGCACCCACGACGAGCTGACGGACATCGCGTGGTTCACGCCCGAGGGCGAGGAGATGACCTCCCGCGACTGGCAGGCGGCGCACGCCCAGGCGCTGACCGTCTTCCTCAACGGCAACGCCATCTCGGAGCCGGGCACGCAGGGCGAGCGGATCGCGGACGACTCCTTCCTGCTGATGTTCAACGCCTCGGCGAAGGAGCTGGAGTTCGCGGTCCCGGACAGTCACGGGGCATGCTGGCGCACGGTGGTGGACACCTCGGACCCGGAGGGCATGCCGCCGCAGCAGGGCCCGGAGCTGGCGGGCGGCGAGCGGGTGACGCTGGCGCCGCTCAGCCTCACCGTTCTGCGACGGCCGGCCTGAGCTCCCGTACCGGAGCCGTCACCCGCACCGTCCACGACAGCACCGCGCAGGCCACCGCCGCCCCCACCGCCACCGCGAAGGCGGCGGGGGCGCCGTGGCCTTCGGCGAGGCGTCCCGAGACGGCGAGGGCGAGGGCCTGGCCGGCGACGACCCCGCTGGTCAGGAAGGCCATGGACTCGGCGAGCCGGGCAGCCGGGACGGTCCGCTCGGTGAGCCCGAAGACCGTGATCAGGTGCGGGGCGTAGGCGGCGCCGAGGACGACCACCACCGCGTAGAGCGCACCGAGCGAGCCGACGGACAGCAGCGGCAGGGAGAGGACGACCAGCGCGACGGTCGCCGCCCGCCAGCGGGTCATCAGCCCGATCCGGGCGGGCACGGCCGCCATGGAGAGCCCGACGGCGGCGCTCATCACCCCCATCGCCGCGTAGACCAGACCGGCCTGGGCGGGTGCGCCCAGCTCCTCGGTGAGTGCCGTGATCCCGGCCTGGGAGGCGCCGAACATGGCGCCCTGGAGGACCATCGCACCCCGGAGGGCGTACGCGGACCCCGGCAGCCGCGTCCGTTCGGCGGCGCCCGTACGGGTGGACGCGGCCGGGTCCGGAAGGGTGGCGCGCGCGGAGGGGTGGAGGGCGAAGGCCGTGCCGAAGACGGTGAGGAGCAGCGCCGCCAGGAGGAGTGCGGCGGCCGGGTGGGCGACGGCGGCGGCGAGGCCGACGAGGGCCGGGCCGAGGACGAAGGACACCTCGTCGAGGGTGCCCTCGAAGGAGAGCACCGTGCCGACGAGCCGGTCGTCCGCGCCCGAGCGGCGGGCGAGGGCCACCGAGCGGGTCCGGGCGAGCGGCCCGATCTGGGGGACGGTGGCCCCGGAGAGGACGGCGACGGCCATGAGCCAGGCGGTGGGGGCGTGGGCGAGCGCGGCGAGGACGAGTCCGGTGACGGCGAGCGCGTTCGCGAGGGAGGCGGCGAGGACGACCCCGCGCTGGCCGTGGCGGTCGGTGAGCCGCCCGAGGACGGGTCCGGCGACGGTCTGCCCGGCGGCGAGCGCACCGCCCACGAGGCCGGCCGTGGCGAGGGAGCCGCTCGTCCCGGCGACCAGGAGGAGGCTGCCGAGCTGGCACATGGCGGTGGGCAGCCGGCCCAGGAAGGAGACGACGGGGAGGGCGGGGCCGAGCAGCGAGAGCGTGTCGCGATACATCCGGAGCATCGGGCGAACGTAACGCGACGCACCCGAACGAGTGCATGGGGCGATGACACAGAAGCCCTCCGACGGGGTACGTACGTTCGCATGACCTCCCTCCCGGCCGGTTCCTCGGCCACCCGCCCGGTCCCGCCCACCGCCACCTACCGGCTCCAGCTCCAGCCGGAGTTCCCCTTCGCGGCGGCCGGGCGGGCCGTGCCGCACCTCGCGGGACTCGGGATCTCCCACCTCCACCTCTCCCCCGTCCTGGAGGCGGTGCCCGGCTCGACCCACGGCTACGACGTCACCGACCACCGGTCCGTACGGGCCGAGCTGGGCGGCGAGGAGGGGCTGCGGGCCCTGGCGGCGACCGCGCGGGCGCACGGCCTCGGGCTCGTCGTGGACCTGGTGCCCAACCACATGGCGGCCTCCCCGACGCACAACCACGCGCTGCGGGCGGTGCTCGGGGAGGGCCCGGACTCGCCGTACGCCCGCTGGTTCGACATCGACTGGCGGGCCGGGGACGGCCGGCTGCTGCTGCCGGTGCTGCCCGCCCGGCTCCCCGAGGTACGGGACCGGCTGCGGGTCTCGGACGGCGCGCTCCACCTGGACGGCCAGGAGTTCCCGCTGCGGCCCGGCACGGAGGGGCTGCCGCTCGACGAGCTGCTCGACGCCCAGTGGTACCGGCTCGGCTGGTGGCGGCTCGCCCGCACGGAGCTGAACTACCGGCGCTTCTTCACCATCTCGGAGCTGATCGGGGTCCGGGTGGAGGACCCGGAGGTGTTCGAGGCCACCCACGCGAAGATCGTCGAGCTGGTGCGGGACGGGGTGGTCGAGGGGCTGCGCATCGACCACCCGGACGGGCTCGCCGACCCGCAGGGCTATCTGGATGACCTGGCGGCGGCGACCGGCGGGCGCTGCTGGACGGTGGTCGAGAAGATCCTCACCGGGCCGGAGACGCTGCCGGCGGCCTGGCCGGTCGCCGGGACCACCGGGTACGACGCCCTGCACCGGGTCGACGGGGTGTTCACCGACCCGGACGGCACCGAGGAACTGACCGGGGTGTACCGGGATTTCACGGCGAAGGCGGGTGACAGGGGCGGGCACTGGGAGGCGACCGGGCGACGGGCCGCGTACGAGGTGGTGGGGCACGACCTGGCCGCCGAGACGGCCGCGCTGACCCGGCTCGCGGAGCGGATCTGCGCCGCCGACCCCGCGCTGCGGGACCACGCCCCCTGGGCGCTGCGCACCGCGATCCGGGAACTCCTCGTGCGCGTCCCGGTCTACCGCTCCTACCGGACGGGCGGCGAGGAGGTGCTGACCCCGGAGGCGGCGCGCGGCGCGAAGGCCGCGTTCGCGGTGCCCGAGGAGGCGGCGGCGGTCGACGTGGTGCGGGACCTGGCGCTCGGCCTACGCGGGGACGGGCCCGAACACCGGTCGTTCCGCGCCCGGTTCGCGCAGACCTCGTCCGCGCTGCGGGCCAAGTCCGTGGAGGACACCGCCTTCTACCGGTACGTCCCGCTGCTGTCGGCGAACGAGGTCGGCGGGGACGCGGGGCGCCCGGCGGTGTCGGTGGAGGAGTTCCACGCGTACTGCGGGCGGATCTCGCGGGACTGGCCGGACACCGGCACGGTCCTCACCACGCACGACACCAAGCGCAGTGCGGACGTCCGGGCCGGGATCGCGGTCCTCTCCCAGTGCCCGCGGGTGTGGGCGGAGCTGCTCGCCGAGGTCGCGGGGGTGCCCGCGCCCGATCCGCACGTGGCCTGGACGGCCTGGCAGACGGCCTTCGGCTTCGGGGCCCCGGACCCGGAGCGGCTCGGCCCCGCGATCCTCAAGTCGGTACGGGAGGCGGGGCTGCGGACCAGCTGGACGGAGCCCGACGCGGGGTACGAGAGGGCGGTGGCCGAGTTCGCGGCGGCCGGGCCCGGCCGCATCCCGCTCCGGGCGGCCTCGGAGGCGGCCTTCGCCCTGGAACCGCACATCCGGGCGCACGCGCTCGGCGCGCTCCTGACGCAGCTGACGATGCCGGGGGTGCCGGAGCTGTACCAGAACACGGAGCGCGCGTACCGGGCGCTGGTCGACCCGGACAACCGGGCCCCGTTCGCGGTCGGCCCGGACGACGACCACACGGCCCTGGTGCGGGCGGCCCTGAAGCTGCGCCGGGAGCGTCCGGAGGTCTTCGCCGCCGCCGGCTCGTACACCCCGCTGACGGCCGAGGGCCCGGCCGCCGCGCACTGTCTGGCCTTCGCCCGCTCCGCCGAGGTGGTCACGGCCGTCACCCGGCTGCCCCTCCGCCTCGGGGAGGCGGGCGGCTGGCAGGACACGGAACTGGTGCTGCCGGAGGGCCGCTGGGCCGATGTCCTGGACGGGGTACGGGAGTTCACGGGCGGCGCGGCGACGGAACTGAAGCTGGCGGAGCTGTTCGCGGAGCGGCCGGTGGCGCTGCTGGCCCGTATCGACGGCTGAGGGCGCCCCGGGTCGTGGACCCGGGACGCCCTCGGTCTGCCGGGCGCCGCCGGTCAGGAGCGGGAGGCTCGCGAGACCTCGCACTTGGTGTACTCCGAGCCGTCGCCGGAACCGGTGTACGGGGTGGTCAGTTCGGCGCTCGCGGAGGCACCCGCGGTGACCGCGATGCCGGTCTTCGTCGCGGACGCCGGGGTCGCGGTGCCGCTCGCGCCACCGGTGAACTTCATCGTGACGCTGTAGTCGTAGTCGAGCACGCCGTCGTTCTTGATGGTGATCCGGGCGACGAGGTTCTTCGTGGCGGCGTCGTACTTGCACTCGTCGATGGTCACGTCGCGGGCCGCCTTGGCCGCGCTGCTGGAGCCACCGGACACGGAACCGCCGGAGGTGCTGCCGCCGTCGTTGTCGTTGCCGTGGTTGCTGCCGCCGGAGCTGCTGGAGCTGCCGGAGCCGCTTCCGCCGCAGCTGCCGCCGTGCGAGCCGCGGGCACCGGTCAGGGCGACGACCGCGATGCCGAAGACAGCGATGGCGCGGACATGACGCATCTTCATGTTTGAATCCCCGTGAAAAGTGGTATATAGAACGGCCGTTTGACGGGCGCACGTCACCCTAGCAGCGGTCACGGACACCTCCGCCCGGGGCGGCCGCCGGACCGGCCGCCGCTCAGCCGCCGGGACGGACGATCAGACTCCGGGGCGCCCGGGTGATGAGCCCGGTGGGCGTGGGGCGGAAACCGTCGGCGAGCCGGAGCCGGGGCATGGCCGTGAACAGGGCCCGCAGGGCGTACTCGGCTTCGAGCCCGGCGAGCACGACGGCGGGGCAGAAACCGCCGCCGTAGGTGAGCTGGCCCGGATCGTCGCGCAGCGGGTCGAACCGGCCGGGCTCGCGGAAGCGTTCCGGGTCGCGGCCCGCCGAGCCGATCAGCAGGGCGACGGACGCGCCGGCGGGGACGACCCCACCGCTCACCGGGACCTCGGCGGTCGTCCGGCGTACGGCGATCTGCACGGGCGGGTCCCGGCGCAGCGACTCGGTCCAGGCGCGGCCGACGAGCCCGGCGGGGGCGTCACGGAGTGCGGCGACCTGGTCGGGGTCGGACAGGACGTTGCCGAGGAAGGACGCGAGGGCCTTCTCCCGTACGGCGATCTGCCCGCCGCACTCCCCCGCCAGCGCCCCGGCCGCCCGGCCGCGCACCAGCCGCATCATGTCCCGGTACGGCACCCCGACGGCGGCGGCGACCGTGCCTGCGGGCAGCCAGTGGCAGAAGTCGGCGACCAGGTCGGCCTGCGGTCGCTCGGCGATCCGGCGGGCCAGGACGTACGCGGTGCGTTCGGTGACGGACCGCAGGGCCTCGGCGTCGACGTCGACGTGGGCCCGCGCGCACGGCGGGTCGCCGGGCCGGTGCCCGTGGGTGAAGCGCCCGTCGGTGAGCGCGGCGGCCACGTCCGCGTAACGGCTGAGCACCCAGGACCGCAGCAGCGGGTCGTAGGTGAGCGGGAAGTCCTCGCGGAGGGTCCGGTGGATCCGGTGCGGGTCGCGCGAGGCCCCGGGATCGAGGGGACTGGGCGCGACGGTCCGCGCGACGGACCCGTGGGGGCCCGCGGCTCCGGCGGCCGTCGGGTCGGGCACGGTCCGGACGCGCCCGGGAGGCGCGGCGGGACCGACGGCGTCCCCGCGCTCGGCGGGGGCCATGGACGGCAGCCGTGTCCACGGGTCCCCGGACGGCATCCCGGGCCGCTCGTCCGGTATGCCCGGGCCCGGTTCGCGGTGCGGCTCGTCGCTCATCGCGCGCCCCCTGTCGATCGGCGGTGGGTACCGCGGCCGGGAGGTGGCGCGCGTCCCCCCAGCCCACCACCCCGGGCGCCCCGCCGCCCGCCGCGTACCCCCGAACGAGTGACGCCGCCCGGCACCCGTACGACCGCCGGGCGCCGTTCCGGCTCAGTCGAGCGACAGACGGAACGACATCTGGCCGAAGCCCACGACGTCGCCCGCGCGGACCGCCACCGCGCCCGTCACACGGCGGCCGTTGACCGTCGTGCCGTTGGTCGAGCCGAGGTCGCGCAGGACCCACATCCCGCTCTGCATCGAGAGTTCCGCGTGCAGCCGCGAGGCCGTCTCGTGGCTGAGGCGGAGGCCGTTGACCGGGTCGCGGCCGATGCGCAGCGGGTGCGGGCCCGGCAGGGGCAGCAGCAGCTTCGGCAGGCGCTCCGCGTGCCAGGCGCGGCCCAGACGGGCCGTGAAGGCCGACATCCGCTCGACCGCACCCACGACCCGGCGGGTCCAGGTGCCCTCGGTCCTCAGGTCGGCGGTGAGCAGGGCGAGTTCGTCCGGCCGCCGGGCCTGCAGCGCGCGCTCCATCCTGAAGACGAACGTGTCGTGCGAGAGGCGGCCCTGCGCGGCGCCCTCACGGAGCAGCACCAGCGCACGGTCCCGCTCGGCGTCGGTGAGCCGAGGGGAGTTCGCCGGAAGCTCGAAAGGGGTCGTCACATCCGTGATTGTCGGCCTGCCGGGCCCGACGTGTCCAGAAGGGCCCCTGAGCCGCGGAAACCCCGTACCGGACCGGGCGGGTTCGCTGTTACGGTCTGCGGGCTCCGAACCCGGCATCCCCAGGGGGAAACCAGACGTGACCTCGTCCTCTTCGACCACTCACCACGACGCAGCGCAGCACATCCCGCACGACCTCGTCATACGCCCGCTCGCCGGCCCCGAGGAACTCGACCTGTTCCTCCGCCTCACCTATTCACTGGACCACGAGGTCGCCGACGACCTCGCCACCGGCCGCCGGCTGCCCGAGTGGATGTGGATCGCGCTCGACGGCGACCGCCTCCTCGGCCGGCTGTCCTGGTGGGTGAAGGCCGCCGGCGGCAAGCCGCAGGTGCTCGACTTCTTCGACCTCGCCCCCGAGCTGTCCCCCGAGGCGCGCGCCGAGGTCGGTCTGCGGCTCCTGGAGACCGCGACGGCCGCCGTGATCCCGGCGGGCGAGCAGCGCCCCGAGTTCGAGCGGTACATGCCGGCCGACTGGCGCGAGCTGCCGGAGACCCGGTCCCTCCTGGAATCCGTCTTCGGCGCCCTGACGGCGACCGGCGCCCGTGCGCTGGTCGAGCGGCTGCGCCTGGAGTGGCGGCCCGGCACCCCCGTACCGGAGCCGAAGGGCCGGCTGGAGTTCCGTCCGGTGCGCGACCGCGAGGACCTCGTCGCGCTGATGACGCCGGTCATGGAGGGCACGCTCGACGCGCACGGCCGGGCCGACCTGGCCTCGGGCATGTCGGCGCGGGAGGCGGCGGAGCTGCACTTCGACGAGGAGTTCGCGCACTACTCCTCGCCGCGCGCGTGGTGGCGGATCGCCCAGCTGCCGGAGAGCGGCGAGCCGGTCGGCTTCGTCGTCCCCGCGCGCAACAACTACCACCACACGATCGCCTACATCGGCGTCCTCCCGGCGCACCGGGGCCACGGCTACATCGACGACATCCTGGCGGAGGGGACGCGCGTCCTGGCCGCCGCCGACGTCCCCCGCGTCCGGGCGGCGACGGACCTGGGGAACGTACCGATGGCGGCGGCGTTCGCCCGTGCGGGCTACGTGAACTTCGAGCGCGCGATCAACTACGTGTGGGACGCGCCGGGCGTGGCGGGGTCCTGACTGCCAGGATGGACCCGGTGGGCCCGGTGGACCCGAGGGCACGGCGGTCGTGAAGGCCGCCGTGACCGGGTACCGGTCCCACCGAGTGGTTGGTCCGTCGACGAGGGGATTTCCGTGCTCTTCGAGGTGTGGGCGCCGCACGCCCGTGACCGGGTGACGCTGGAGCTGAACGGCTCCGGCCACGACCTGGACCGGGACGCCGAGCGGGCCGGCTGGTGGTCGGGGGTCGTGCCCGCCGAGGACGGCGACCGGTACGGCTTCGCGCTGGACGGCGGGCCCGTCCTGCCGGACCCGCGCGCCCGCCGGCTGCCCGCCGGGCCCGACGGGCTCGCCGCGGTCGTCGACCACTCCGCGTACGCCTGGCTGCACGAGTCCCCCCGGCTGCGGCTGCGCAGCTCGGTCCTGTACGAGCTGCACGTCGGCACCTACACCCCGGAGGGCACCCTCGACGCGGCGACCGCGCGTCTCGGGGAGCTGGCGAACCTCGGCGTCACCCATGTGGAGCTGATGCCGCTCTGCCCGTTCCCCGGGGTGCGGGGCTGGGGGTACGACGGGGTGGCGCCGTGGGCGGTGCACGAGCCGTACGGCGGTCCCGAGGCGCTGAAGCGGTTCGTGGACGCGGCGCACGGGCTCGGCATGGGGGTGGTCCTGGACGTGGTCCACAACCACCTGGGGCCCTCCGGCAACCACCTGCCGTCCTTCGGGCCGTACTTCACCGAGACCCACCACACCCCGTGGGGCGCGGCGGTGAACCTGGACGCGCCCGGCTCGGACGAGGTCCGGGCGTACTTCCTGGGCAGCGCCCTGGCGTGGCTGCGGGACTACCGGATCGACGGACTGCGCCTGGACGCCGTGCACGCGCTCGCGGACACCCGCGCGTACACCTTCCTGGAGGAGCTGTCGGCGGCCGTGGACGAGCTGGCGAGGGAGCAGGGCCGCCAGCACTTCCTGATCGCGGAGTCCGACCTCGCCGACCCCCGTACGACCACGCCCCGGGCGCTCGGCGGGATCGGGGTCCACGCCCAGTGGAACGACGACTTCCACCATTCCCTGCACACCGCCCTGACCCGTGAGTCGCAGGGCTACTACGCGGACTTCGCGGCGGCCCCGATGGCCGCGCTCGCGAAGACCCTCACGCGGGTGTTCTTCCACGACGGCACGTACTCGGCGTTCCGGGGCCGCCACCACGGGCGCCCGGTGGACCGGGAGCGCACCCCCGCGCACCGCTTCCTCGGCTATGCGCAGACCCACGACCAGATCGGCAACCGGGCGCTGGGCGACCGCCTTTCGGCCTCCCTCTCCCCCGGGCTGCTCGCCTGCGCGGCGACCCTGGTCCTGACGGGCCCCTCGGTGCCGATGCTGTTCATGGGCGAGGAGTGGGGGGCGACGACGCCCTGGCAGTACTTCACCGACCACACCGATCCGGAGCTGGCGGAGGCCGTACGGCGGGGCAGGCGGCGGGAGTTCGCGGCGCACGGCTGGGACGAGAACGAGGTCCCGGACCCGCAGGAGGCCGCCACCCGGGACCGTTCCGTCCTCGACCGGTCCGAGCGCGAGCAGGACCCGCACAAGCGGCTGCTCGCCTGGCACCGCCGGCTCATCGCCCTGCGCCGCACCCTGCCGGACCTGACGGACCCGGACCTGGCGGGTGTGAAGGTGGCCTTCGACGAGGACGCGCGGTGGCTGGTGTTCCGGCGCGGGGTGCTGCGGGTGGGGGTGAACCTGGGCAAGGAGCCGGCGGTGATCCCGCTCGGCTCCAACGGCCGCGACCGGGTCCTGGCGGCCTGGGAGCCGGTCGGGACCCCGGCGGAGGACGGGGTGCTGCGGCTCCCGGGCGAGTCGGCGGTCCTCCTCACGGACGGCTGAGACCGCCCGCGTGGACCACCCGCGTCCTACTCGACGATCGCCATCTCGTGCGGGGTGTTGTTGAAGCGGCGCCCCGCACCGTCCTCCGTCGCCGTCACGATGTCCTCGATGCGGACGCCGAACCGGCCGGGGAGGTAGACGCCGGGCTCGATGGAGAAGCACATGCCGGGGACGATCGGCAGTTCCTCGCCCTCGATCATGTACGGCGGTTCGTGGGTGGTGACGCCGATGCCGTGGCCGGTGCGGTGGATGAAGTACTCGCCGTATCCGGCGTCCGTGATGACCTTGCGGGCCGCCCGGTCCACGTCCTGGCAGGCGACCCCGGGGCGGACCGCCTCGAACCCGGCCTGCTGGGCCTCCCGGACGAGGTCGTGGACGCGCCGCTCCTCGTCGGTGGGTTCGCCGACGTGGACGGTACGGGTGGTGTCGGAGCCGTAGCCGTGCTTGAGGCCGCCGAAGTCGAGGACGACCATGTCGCCGCGCTCGATGACCCGGTCACCGGCCTCGTGGTGCGGGTTGGCGCCGTTGGGGCCGGAGCCGACGACGGTGAAGTCGACCTGGGAGTGCCCGAACTCCATGAGCAGCCGGGCGAGGTCGGCGGCCACGTCGGTCTCCTTGCGGCCGGCGAACCGCACCTTCAGGATCTCGCCGTACGCCCGGTCGGCGGCGGCCCCGGCGGCGGCGATCCTGGCGAGTTCGTGGGCGTCCTTGACGCCCCTGAGCATGGGCAGGGCCTCGGTGAGCGAGACGTACGAGGTGCCGGGCAGGGCCTTCTGGAGGCCGAGGAGGTGCATGGCCCAGGCGTTGTCGCTGACGCCGAACCGTCCGTCGACGTCGAGCAGCGGCGCGGTGACGGCGTAGGGGTCCTTGCCGTCGGTCCAGTCGCGCAGGGAGAGCGCGGCGGCCCCGGTGGCCTTCTCGGCGTCGGGGGCCTCCAGGGTGGGGACGACGAGGACCGGTTCCTGGCCCGCGGCGAGCACGAGGACGGTGAGCCGCTCGGTGATCGCGGTGGGCTGGTAGCCGGTGAGGTAGACGAGGTCGGGGCCGGGGGCGACGAGGACACCGGCGAGCCCGGCGTCGGCGGCGGACTCGGCGGCGCGGGTCATACGGGCCCGGTAGTCGTCCGCGGTGAAGGGCACGACCTCGTCGGTGGCGCGGCTGCTCGGCATGGGGGCTTCTCCTCGGCGTCGTCGTCCGTGCGTCGTACAGCATCCTGCCGGGCGCCGGAGCGGCCCGCGACCGGTCAGCGGCGGTCCGGGCCCTGCGCGATGAGCCGTTCCAGGAGTTCCTGGAAGTCGTCCCCGACGACGATCCGCAGGTCTCCGTGCTCCTCGTCGTGCTCGCTGAGCTGGGTGAGGACGCCGCCGCGCCACCAGAAGACGTACGGGCTGATGGCGCCCGGCACGTCCTCGTACCCGGAGGCGGCGAAGGAGGCCATCGCGCCGAGCGCCGGGATGATCGAGGTGTCGCGGATGGGGTGGAAGGCGAGCTGGTGCCGGAAGGGCATCGCGACGAGGGCGCCGTGCTCGCCGAGCGGCAGGCCGGTGACCCGGCGGACGACGCCGTCCAGGTCGAGGACGCGGCTCGCGGTGTAGAAGGAGTCGCCGAGGATGATCTCGAAGCACATGCCGTCGGCGTCGCGGACGGTCTCGTGCTCCTCGACGGGCAGCCCGCGCAGGTTGCGCAGGGCCCGGTCGCGGAGCTGGGCGTGGTCGCCGAGCCGTTCGAGGGCCTCGTCGGTGAGCATCATGACGCTCTCGGGGAGGTCGAGGGCGAGGATCTCGTACAGGCCGGGCGCGACGGTCCGCGCGTACCCGAAGGCGGCGGCGTCGATGCCGTCGCCGCTGACGACCCGGGGGTAGAGCTGGGCGCGGATCTGCTCGGGCGGCAGGGTGTCCAGGGCGGACGGCCCGTCCATGGCGCGGACGACCAGACCGACGTGCCGGTGGATCATGCCGGGCCAGACGCGGGTGCCGCGCCGGTCCTGGTGGCAGACGGCGGCGAGGTTGCCGAGGCCGAAGCGGCGGCCCTTGTCGTCGATGACGTGGTCGGCGTAGACGGTGACCTCGAGGCCGAGTTCGGCGAAGGTCTCCCGGACCCGGCCGCGGAAGAGCGCGGCCTCGCGCTGCGAGAAGTACGCGAACTCGGGGTCCCTCGGCGCGTCGCCGTCGTCCCGCCTGGGTCCTCGTCGCAGCCACCCCACGCCTGCCCGCCTTCCGTCGCCGTTGCGCACAGGGTAGCGACTACGGGTGTCGGGCCTTGAGCCGTCGGGTGAACTCGGCCACCGGGGTGGCCGGTTCGGGTGGCGGGCCGGTCGGCAGGAGGAGTTCGGTGCGGTGGACGAGGCGGGGCGCGACCAGGGGGACGGAGACCGCGCCGGGGGTGCCTGCGGCGAGGGCCGAGGGGAGCAGGACGAGGCCGTGGCCGGCGGCGGCCAGGGCGGTGAGGGCGCGGGTGTCGGTGCCCTCGTAGCGCAGGGCGGTACGGAAGCCCCGCCCGGCGGGTCCGCCGTGGACGGCGCGCAGCCGGTCGAGGGGGACGCCGGCGGCGGGCGCGTCGAGCCAGCGGGCGTCGACGAGGTCGTCGAGGCGGAGTCCGGTGCGGCCGGCGAGCGGGTGGTCCGCGGGCAGGACGACGGCGAGGGGTTCCTCGGCGACGGCGGTCGCGGCGAGCGGGGCGATGTCGGGCAGCCGCAGCGGGTCGCTGGGGGCGGCGACGCCGTCGACGAGCCCGGCGTCGGCCTCGCCGGTGGCGACGGCGGCGGGCACCCGCTCGCGGGGCAGCGCGCGCAGGGTGACGCCGGTGGCGGGGAGGGCGGCGAGGGTACGGGGGTGGAGGGCGAGCGGGGAGGCGGCGACGGCCAGGGTGGCGCGGGGCGCGGCGGCGAAGCGGTCGAGGTCGGCGCGGGCGGCGTCGAGGCGGAGGAGCAGGGCTCCGGCGTGTTCGAGGAGGCGGGCGCCGGCCGGGGTCGGGGCGACCGGTCTGCGGGTGAGCAGCGGCAGGGCGAGGTCGGTCTCCAGGGCGGCGATGTGCTGGGAGACGGCGGACTGGGTGTAGCCCAGCTCGCGCGCGGCCCCGGAGAAGGAGGCGAGCCGGGCGACGGTGACGAAGGTGCGCAGGAGGTGCGGGTCCATCGGTGGGGTGCCGGCCCCGGTCAGGAGCCGTCGGGGGAGGTGAGCAGGGCGCGGGCGTAGTGGGCGAGGGAGCGGTTGTAGCGGGGCAGGAGGGGGGCGAGGGCGCCGAGGGCGAGGGAGGCGGCTTCGCGGTCGCGCCCGGTGTCGGCGAGGGAGAGGGCGAGGAAGGCGTCGACGGCTCCGGCGAGGGCGGTCTCGTCGGCGTCCAGCCGGTCGGCGGGGAGGGCGCGTTCGGCGGTGAGGAGTTCGACGCTGCGGTCGGGGCGGCCGAGGTTGCGGAGGCTGCTGGCGAGCTGGATGACGGCGCGGCGGCGGCGGAGTCCGGTGATGCCGAGGTCGAGGGCGCGCTGGTAGAGCCGGACGGCTTCGACGGGTTCGCCGGTGGAGTCGTGGGCGGCGCCCAGCTCGAAGAGGGCGACGGGGTCGTCGTCGGGCCGCTCGGCGGCGAGTTCGGCGACGCGGGCGCGGAAGTCGGCGGGCTCGTGGTCGTCGAGGCGGGCCCAGAGGGCGGCGACGCGGGTCTCCCAGTCGTGATCGTTCGTCATGCGGCCAGCCTATCCAGGCGGTCATCAGTGTTCGTGATGGAAAGCGCAGGAATCATCGTTGGACGTGAACCGGGGGCGCCGCGAAGGATGGCGGCCATGAACGACACACACGCCCTCCCCCGTACCGCCCGTCCCTCTCCTCCCTCCCGGACCCCTCGTATCGCCTTGGTCGGCGACCGTTCCCCGCACGTCCGTTCCCATGTCCGGGTGCCCGTCCTGCTCGACGGCCTCGCGGAGCGGGACGGCCTGGCGCTCGACGCGTACTGGATCCCGACCGGGGACGCGGCGGCGCCCGGCGCGGTGAAGGGCTTCGACGCGGTGTGGGTGCTGCCGGGGAGCCCGTACGCGAGCGAGGCGGGGGCGCTGGCCGCGATCCGTACGGCCCGGGAGGACGGCGTCCCCTTCCTCGGCACCTGCGGCGGATTCCAGCACGCCCTGCTGGAGTTCGCGCGGAACGTCTGCGGTCTGGAGCGGGCGGCGCACGCCGAGAACGAACCGGCGGCGGACCCGGGCGACCTGCTGATCGCGCCGCTCGCCTGCTCGCTCGTGGGCCACGAGGGGGTCGTACGGGTCACCCCGGGCTCGCTGGCCGAGCGGGCCCTGGGCGCGGAGCGCACCACCGAGCGCTACCACTGCGACTACGGCCCCGACAGCCGCCACCTCGCGACCCTGCGGGCCCACGGCCTGCGGTTCACGGGCGCGGACGAGGAGGGCGGGGTGCGGATCGCGGAACTCCCGGAGCACCCCTTCTTCCTGGCGACCCTCTTCCAGCCGGAACTGTCGGGCGACTCGGGCGACGACACCCGTCCGCACCCGCTGATCCGGGCACTGGCGGCGGCGGCGACACGCCACGCGACGGGGCACGCGGTCTGACGCTTCGACGAGTTCGCTCAGGAAGACGATCGCGAGGAGGGAGGGAACACACGCTCGAAGTACCATCCCTCCAAGATTCTCCGGCCGGTAAGTCCCAACCTCCGCAGTGGCGTAGTCGGACGGAGTCATCTCGGTAGAGGGGGCAGAGGGCGATGAGTGTGGCTGAGAGTTGGTCGCGTGTGATGGGTCTTCTCCGGGAGCACGCGTCGGCCGATCACGCGGATCTGCCGGGGCCCGCTACGGAGCAGATGCTCGCGGCAGCCGAAGAGCGGATGGGGATCTCCCTGCACGGGGACCTGCGGACGTGGCTGTTGCAGAACAACCTGGATCTGCCCGAGGAAGACTTCGACGACGACGTGATGTGCTGCGGCTTCGACGGGTTCCCCGACGAGGGAAGCTTCTTTCTGGGTATCCGGGCGATGGAGAGGCTTTACGCGAACCGCTCCACGTCCTGCGGATTCGACCCTCCGGACCAGCCGGACCACCCGTTCTGGCGCAACGAGTGGATCCCGTTCCTGTCGGACCGGGACGGCTGGAGCGGAAAGTTCATCGATGTGCGGGACGGGCGCGTCGGCAGCTGGTTCGTGGGTGGCCCCACGGTCACCGGCGAGTACGAGTCGATGGCCCGGTATTTCGACTCCGTGGCGGAGACGCTGGCGAGGATCGCCGCTGGAGGCTCCCCGGTCTGCCGGTTCGCCGAAGGCCGACTCGTCTGGTCGTGAGACGGTTCCCACTTGAGTCGCGCAGAGCTCACCGCTACCACACGATGTCCGAGGCACACCACGGCGCATGGTGCGCCTCGGATCATGTGAGCGATGGCGTTCGACGTGTTTCCGAGATCACCCCGGGACTGCGGGGCGGGATTTTCAGCTGGGGGTGAAGCCGCCCGCGACCGGGTTGCCGTCGACGTCGCACCAGACGGTGGACGTGCCGCCGGACGGCACGCGGTTTCCGAAGTGGCGGTACGTGCCGTAGCCCGACTTGTAGCAGTCGACCCACGCGGTGAAGTAGCCACCGGTGCAGCTGATCTGAATTCCGACGTGGGGGCTCCCGTAGACCTTCCACCAGTTGGTACAGCTGTACCCGGCGGCGGCGTCGGGGCTCTGGGCGGCGGCCTTCGGCGCAGCGGAAGCGGTACCGGCCATTCCCGCACCGGCCAGGATCACGGATGCGACGAGAACTGACGCACGGCGAATTACGGACATGACTGAATTTCCTTTCCTCAAGGTCATCAGCAGACTCACCGAAGGTATTTCACGCACCGCCCGGAGGGAGAGCGCTTTCCCGGTTATGGCTCGATCTGGTGCGGCCATCCGGTTCTTTCCGAACCCCCCGCGCGCATTCCTCTGTCCGGCGACACGCCCATTGGCCAGATCCCGGCATGCTCTTTCCATCGACCGCCCACGCCGGTTCGAGCCGGCGCGGAGCGCCTGATCCCGGACACCCCCTAGGACATCGTCACGACCAGGTGCGCGCGGTCCCGTCCCCGGGCGACCAGGCGGGCGTTCTTCTCGTCCGAGTCGTGGACCCAGCGTTCCGCGTGGGCGCGGTCCTTGCCGTGCCGGACGTGGCGGTCGACGAGGCGGGGGACGCGGTGGCGGGCGTCCAGTTCCAGGTACCAGGTCTCGTCGAGGAGGGGGAGGACGGCGGCCCAGGCGCCTTCGTCGTGCAGCAGGTAGTTGCCCTCGGTGATGACCAGCGGGACCTCGGGGCCGACCGGGATCGACCCCGCGACCGGCTCCTCCAGGGTGCGGTCGAAGGCCGGTGCGTAGACGGTGGTGCCGGGTTCGGGGGCGCGGAGGCGGGCCAGGAGGGCGGCGTACCCGGCGGCGTCGAAGGTGTCCGGGGCGCCCTTCCTGCCCGCCCGGCCGAGGCGTTCGAGTTCGGCCTGCGCGAGGTGGAAGCCGTCCATGGGGACGAGGACCGCGAGCCCGTCGAGGCGGTCGACGAGCCGCTCGGCGAGCGTGGACTTCCCGGCGCCCGGGGCGCCGGCGAGCCCGAGGACGCGCCGCCGCCCCGGCGTGGCGAGCGCCCGCGCGCGGGCGGCGAGCCGGTCGAACTCCTGGGCGTCCATGCGGGGCATTCTCCCACCGCCGGCACTCAGGGTGCGTTCGGCAACGTGCCGGGGAACTTGCCACCCTTGACGGCTAACACCATTAGCCGTAACTTGACGCCCCATGGCTAACAGCGTTAGCCGTGTTGATCATTCGTGAAGCGAAAGGGCTGCGGTGAGCACTCCCCCAGGCGAAGCCGGGCAGCCCGTCATGGCCGACCGCGCCCGGCAGATCATGGCCGCTGCCCGGGAGTTGCTCGACGCCGAAGGGCCGGAGGCCTTGTCGATGCGACGCATCGCCGAGCGCGTCGGCATCCGGGCGCCTTCCTTGTACAAGCACTTTCCCGACAAGGCCGCTGTCGAGGCCGGGCTTCAGGCACAGGGGATGGTTCGCCTGGCGCAGGACCTGGAGGCCGCCGAGGCCGGGATCGGCGACGATCCGCCCCTGCTGGTGCTCGCGAACGCCTATCGGCGGCATGCGCTCGCCGGTCCGCATCTCTACCGCCTCACCCACACTCGGCCGCTCGCCCGCCCCGCGCTCCCCGAAGGGCTCGAAGACCGCGCGGCGATGCCCCTGGTCCGCGCGGTGCGTGGCGACGTCGATATCGCGCGGTCGTTCTGGGCGTTCGCCCACGGCATGGTGACACTCGAACTCGACGGCCGATTCCCGCCCGGAGCGGACCTGGACGCCGCATGGCGCACCGGCTGCGAGGCGTTCGCCGACCTGCTCCGGAACAAGAACGGCGGCGATGCCCTGTGACGGCCGCCGCCAAGCGGCAAGGAGCCCCGGCAGGAAGCCGTCCGGTGCACGCCTGATGACCCATCCCTTCACCGACACCGCGACGGAATGAGCATGGATCTCGCCTACCTTCCCAGCCCGTCAACCGGGGTACTGCACCTCGGCCCGGTGCCGCTGAGGGCGTACGCCTTCTGCATCATCCTCGGCGTGTTCGTCGCCATCCGGCTCGGCGACCGGCGCTGGGTCGCACGGGGCGGGGACCGGGGCGTCATCGCCGACATCACCCTCTGGGCCGTGCCGTTCGGCCTCGTCGGCGGACGGCTGTACCACGTGCTCACCAGCCCCGACGCGTACTTCGGCGACCACGGCGAGCCGATCCGGGCCCTGTACGTGTGGGAGGGCGGGCTCGGCATCTGGGGCGCCATCGTCCTGGGCGGCCTCGGCGCGTGGATCGGCTGCCGTCGCCACCGCATCCCGCTTCCCGCCTTCGCGGACGCCGTCGCCCCGGGCATCGCCGTGGCCCAGGCCATCGGCCGCTGGGGCAACTGGTTCAACCAGGAGCTCTACGGCCACCCCACCACGCTCCCTTGGGGCCTGGAGATCGACCGCGCACACCGCCTATCCGGAATGCTCGACATCGCCACGTATCACCCCACCTTCCTCTACGAGTCGCTCTGGGACATCGGCGTCGCCGCACTGGTCCTCTGGGCGGGCCGGCGGTTCGCACTCGGCCACGGCCGGGCCTTCGCCCTGTATGCCGCCGCCTACACGGTCGGCCGATTCTGGACGGAGTACCTGCGCATCGACGAGGCCCACGCGTTCCTCGGCCTGCGCCTGAACGGCTGGACCTCCGTCGTGGTCTTCCTCGGCGCGATCGTCTACCTCGTCGTATCGGCCCGCCGCCTCCCCGGCATCGAGGACGTGTCGCGGCCCCGGAGCGAGGGCGGAACGGAGGAGGGCGACGACCCTCGTCACACCATGCCGACCTCACACGTCGACGCGTCCACCGGCACCCCGGCCGGGGCGAAGGCCGACTGACGGCCTGAACGAACTCGCTCCAGGAGAGCTGCTCCCCACCCTTCAGTACCCCGCCCCAAGCCGGATCTCGCCCCCACCGTCTCGCAAGGAGTGAGCGCATGACATCCCCAACACCCGGCAAGGCCCACCGGAGTTCGGCGTCGGGCCCGGTCCGCGGCGCCTGGGCCCTGCTCGGTGTGTTTCTGCTGGCCTGGACCGTGCTCGAGATGGTCAACCACGGCGGCTGGACGATTCCGCTGGGCATACTGGGCTTCATCGCTCCCGACCTGACGCTGTTCGTCGGACCGTCGGGGCCACACGAACCCGGGCAGCTCCCCCGCGGCAAGGTGCCCGCCTACAACCTCGTCCACCGGCCGATCGTCCCGGTTCTGGGGCTCATCGTGGTCCCCTTCCTGCCGGGCGACGGACCGGATGCCAACGTCGGACTGTTCACCTTCGCGCTCGGCTGGCTGCTGCACATCGCCTCGGATCGGACACTCGGCTACGGACTGCGCACTGCCGACGGCCGGCAGCGCTGAGCGCCGACCGGGCGGCTTCGCGGACCCGGACGTGGCCACCACTCCTTCTCCGGCGATCAGCCGACGACGGGTACCGGCTGCGCGGGGTGCGGGGTCGAGCGGTGCAGGCCCCGGCGGTCGTAGAGGTGGGTGAGGGCGAGGCCTAGGGCGAGCGACACGGCGAAGCCGATGCCGACCATGGTCCAGGCGCGGCCCAGTCCGGCGTCGGTCCGGGCCCCGAAGTAGAGGATGGACCGGACGCCGTCGACGACCTGCCGGAACGGTTCGAACTCGGCCAGGAAGCGGTAGAAGTCCGGGAGTGCCTGGATCGGGATGGTGGCGCCGGCCGACGGGATGGCCAGACCGATCAGGACCAGCATGGAGACGATCGGGCCCGGGGTGCCGAAGACGGCGAGCAGGGCCAGCGCGGTGGTGCCCATGGCGGCGGTGGCGCAGGTTCCGAAGATCCACAGCAGGGCCAGGTGGGAGGCGTCGATGCCGATGACGCCGACGGCCGCGGCCAGGGCGAGCGCGGAGGTCAGCATGGACAGGACGATCATGAGCGCCGAGCAGACCAGGAAGTGGTGCACCCGGGTGGCGTGCTGGACGGGCTTCACGACGCGGAACGGGCCCTTGTCGCTGGCGAGGTAGCCGAGTGAGGTGTCCACCTGGGTGTGGATGACGTTGGCACCGAGCATGCCGCCGAGGACGAGGATGAGCGCGTAGAAGAAGGCGCTCAGGCCGAGGCCGCTGTGCTGTCCGAGGGGGTGGCCCTCCTGGACGACGAGGCGCACCGGGTCGGCGATCATCAGTTGCGCGGCAGCACCCGGCGCCTGCGCGGCGGGGGCGGCGTGCGCGCCTGCGCCCTGCGCCGCCGCCCGGTGCGATGCCGCCCGGCCCAGCTGCTTGCCCATCTCCGCGGAGGTCGTCTCGACGACCTTGCGGTTGATCTCGGTCGCCATGGAGGAGCCGAAGCTTCCGGCGGCGGGGTTGGTCAGGACCGTCACGGTCGGCGGATGCGGCGTGCCCTGCGCGGGCCCGGCGAGCGCGGCGACGGAGGCGGAGAAGTCGTCGGGGATGACGAGGGCGCCGAAGACCTTGCCACTGGCGAGCAGGTCGTCGGCGGTGCGGCGGTCGACCTGCTTCCAGTCGACCTTCTCCTTGAGGTCGGCCGATCCGGTGATCTGCGCGGTGACCTGCGCGCCCAGGTCGATCCGCCGGCCGGCCACCTGGGCGCCCCGGTCCGTGTCGACCAGGGCGATCGGCAGGTCCTTCGTCGAGCCGACCGGGTCGTTGTTGGCACCCAGGTAGAGCAGGGACAGGACGAAGGACAGCAGGCCGAGGATCACCGCCGACGGGAGCCACACGCCGCGCCGGCGGAGGAGCCCGCGTGCGCTCACGCGCAGCGGGTGGGTGGGTTCGGACATGCAGGGGCTCCCGCTTCGGTGGGGTGTCGTCGCTGGTCGGCGACACATTAGAAACCTTCACTTTCCAGCTGAAGAGTGACACTATCGAATGGAGGTGTCCATTCGAGCCCCTGGGAGACTGCTCACACACGGAACAGCTTCGAGCGAGAGTGCCCATGAAGATCTCTGACCTGAGCCGTCTGTCCGGAACGCCGGTCGGAACGATCAAGTACTACCTGCGGGAAGGCCTGCTGCCCCCCGGCCGGCCGCTCGGAGCCACCCTGACCCTGTACGGCGACGAGCACGTCCAGCGCCTGCGCCTGATCCGCGCCCTGACCGCCCGCGGCGGCCTGTCCATCGCCGCCACCCGGGACGTCCTCACGGCGATCGACGAGCCGCTCGACCCGCTCGCCACGCTCGGCGTCGTGCACTACGCGCTCCCGACCCCGGTCGACGCCACCGAGACGGACGCCGTGGAGGAGCAGGCGCCCCGGGTCGACGAGCTCGTACGCGCCATGGGCTGGGACGTCTCCGCCGATTCCCCGCACCGCCGCGCGCTCGCCGCGAGCCTCATGGACCTCAGCCGCCTCGGAATCGACTACGGCACCGGGGACCTGGTGCCGTACGCGGAACTGGCCGCCGCCGCCGCGAAGCTCGACGTCGACCGGCTCGAGGAGCTCGACGACGCCGAGGACCGGCTCAAGCTCGCCGAGCACGCCGCCATCGTCGTCCTCCTCCTGGAACCGGTCCTGGCCCTGCTGCGTCGTCTCGCGCAGGAGAACGAGACCCGCCGCCGGGCGGCGTGGGCCCGCACGCCCGGAGGGGCGGCCCCGAACCCGCCGGCCGACTCCCCCTGAGTCCCCCGGGGGCGGGGACACCGGGGGCCGCGACCGGCCCCTCAGGGGAGACCCTCGCCCACCCCTCCCCCGAACCCTCATTCACACCCCCCGTCCGACAAGGGTCATCCCGCACGATGACGTGGATCGACGCGGGTCGACGCGGGTAGGTTCCGGTCCTTCCTCGTATTACGTTGAGGAAATGCCGTCCATCGCACTCGTCACCCTCGTCGTCCGTGACTACGACGAGGCCGTCGCCTTCTACACCGACGCCCTCGGCTTCGACCTGGTCGAGGACACCGACCGGGGCGGCGGCAACCGCTGGGTCGTGGTCCGTCCGCCCGGCGCCGCCGGGGTCGGCGGCCTCGGGAACGCGGGCCTCCTCCTGGCCCGCGCCAAGAACGAGAACGAGGAGGCCTCCGTCGGCAACCAGACCGGCGGCCGGGTCGGCTTCTTCCTGCACACCGAGGACTTCGCCCGCGACCACGCCCGGATGACGGCGGCGGGCGTGAAGTTCATGGAGGAGCCGCGCCACGAGCCGTACGGCTCCGTCGCCGTCTTCGAGGACCTGTACGGCAACCGCTGGGACCTGCTCCAGCCCGCCGAGTAGGCCCCGGGAAAAACCGCTGTCGCCCGCGCGGCTCCGCTCCCTACACTCGCGGCACGGCGCACCGACCGGTGTGCCGTGCCGCGAGTGACGACCGAGGAGAGCCGACCGTGCGTACGCGCCGCTTCGACGTGATCCTCGCCTCTCGCCCCGGCCGGTGGCGGCTGCGCGCCCGCCATCGCCGACCCGTGACGTAACGCCTCTTCCGAGCGCCGTCCGGGCATCGCGCTGCCCTGTTCTCCACGCAGCAGCGAAAGGCACGACACCGTGCGTACCCAGCCCCAGCCCCTCACCGCCCGCGTCCGCAACCTCGGCATCCTCGCCCACGTCGACGCGGGCAAGACCACCGTCACCGAGCGGTTCCTCTACCTCACCGGCGCCACCCACAAGCGCGGCGAGGTCCACGACGGCACCACCGTCACGGACTTCGACCCGCAGGAGCGCGACCGGGGCATCACGATCTTCGCCGCGGCCGTCAGCTGTGACTGGGCCGGGCACCGGATCAACCTCATCGACACGCCCGGTCACGTCGACTTCTCCGACGAGGTCGAGCGTTCGCTGCGCGTCCTCGACGGCGCCGTCGCCGTCTTCGACGCCGTCGCGGGCGTCGAGCCGCAGAGCGAGACGGTGTGGCGGCAGGCCGACCGGCACGGCGTCCCGCGCCTCGCGTTCGTCAACAAGATGGACCGGGCGGGCGCCGACCTCGACGCCGCCGTGGAGTCGATCCGCACCCGCCTGGGCGCGGTCCCGCTCCCCGTCCAGCTGCCCATCGGCCGCGAGGACGGTTTCACCGGCGTCGTGGATCTGGTCGGGATGCGGGCGTACGTGTGGGCCGACGGCGCCGGCACGTACACCGAAGGGCCGGTCCCGGACGCCCTCCTGGACGAGGCCCGGCATCGCAGGCGGCGCCTTGAGGAGTCGGTGGCGGAGCTGCATCCCGGCGCCCTGGAGGAGTTCTGCGCGCACGCGGAACTCTCCCCGGGGACGCTGACGGGCGCGCTCCGCGACCTCACCCTCTCGGGTGACGCGGTGGTCGTGCTCTGTGGTTCGGCGTACCGCGACCGGGGTGTCGAGCCGCTGCTCGACGCCGTCGTCGCCTACCTACCGGCTCCCTCGGACATGCCTCCGGTGCGTGGGGAGGTCCCGGCGGACCCGACGGCGCCGTTCACCGCGCTCGCGTTCAAGGTGAGCGCGACCGCCACCGGCCGCATGACCTACGTCCGCGTCTACGCGGGCACGATCGGAAAGGGGGACACCGTGCTCGACACCACCGCCGGGCGCACCGAGCGCGTCGCCCGCATCCTGCGGGTGCAGGCGGACCGGGCGACCGAGGTGGACGTGGCGCGCGCCGGGGACATCGTCGCCGTCGTGGGGCCGAAGGGCGCCCGCGCCGGTTCGACCCTCTGTGCCCCGGACGCGCCCGTCGTCCTCGAACCGCCGACGACCGCCGACCCGGTGGTCTCGGTCTCGGTGGAGGCGCGGCGGAGCGCGGACACCGGCCGGCTCGCGACGGCGCTCGCCCGGCTGTCCGAGGAGGACCCCTCGCTGGTCGTGCGGTCCGACCCGGAGACGGGCCAGACGGTCCTGTCGGGGCTCGGCGAACTGCACCTGGAGGTCGCGGTGGAGAAGCTGCGCCGCGACCGGGGGCTGGAAGTCGCCGTCGGGCGTCCCCGGGTCGCGTACCGGGAGACGGTGGCGAAGGGTGTCACCGGACTGCTCCACCGTCATGTCAAACAGGACGGCGGCGCGGGCCAGTTCGCCCATGTCGTCATCGACGTCGAACCGGTGCCGGAGGGCGAGGAGTTCGTCTTCGCCTCGGCGGTCACGGGCGGCCGGGTTCCGCAGGAGTACGTCCGCGCGGTCGAGGCCGGCTGCCGTGACGCGCTCGTCGAGGGCCCGCTCGGCGGGCACCCGGTGACGGGTGTCCGGGTCACGCTCACGGACGGCGCCACGCATCCGAAGGACTCCTCGGAGATGGCGTTCCGCACGGCGGGCCGCTTCGCCCTGCGCGAGGCGCTCCGCGCGAGCGCCATGACGCTCCTGGAGCCGGTGGCCGACGTCACGGTCACCGTCCCCGCGGAGTCCGTCGGCGCGGTCCTCGGCGACCTCGCGGCGCGCCGGGGCCGGGTCACGGACCAGACGACCCGCTCGGGTACGGCGGTGGTGGAGGCGACGGTGCCGCTGGCCGAACTCTTCGGCTACGCGTCCCGGCTGCGCGGCCGCACCCAGGGCCGGGGCACGTTCACCACCCGCCCGGCGGGCTACGCCCCCGCCCCGCAGGGCCGCACGGAGTGAACGGAGGTGTCCGGGCCGCGGTGACCCCGCGGCCCGGACACCGGACCGGATCGACCGGACCGCGGCGCGAACCAAGGCAGCCAACCCCCGCGTCAGGGAGTTAAGTTGATCGCATCGGACGCGAGGGGTACGAGTGACGGACCAACAAGACCTGCTGTACCGCGTGGAGTCGGACCCGGCCTGGAACACGGCCGCGGCCGGCACCGCGCGGGTCGGCCTGCACCCGGACGAGACGGCGCCCGAGGTCATCGTGGTGAGCGGTCCGTGCCCGCGCTGCCGCCATGAGACCGTGCACGCCGAGCCGCTCGTCGCGTACGCCGACGCGCTCGCCCGCACCGGCCTGCTGGCCCGCCTGCTGCTCCGCCGGGCCGCCGAGGCGGGCTCGCGGGACGTCGAGGTCATCTGCGCCTGCTCCGCCACCCACCCCGAGGCCGGGGAGCACAAGGGGTGCGGGGCCTCCTGGGTGCTGCACGTGGAGTGGGGCGTCTGATGGCGATCCGCGTCACGGCCGGTACGCCCAGTACGCCGGCCGGCCGCGCCCGGGCCGAGGAGTCCCGGGGGCTGCTGGAGGGCGAGCTCGCCCGGGTCCGCGCCCAGGCCGAGAACTGGCGCAACGGCCTCGCCGCCCTCCTCGGCCTGCTGACGGCGGTCGGGATCGTCAAGGGGCCCGACACCCTCCAGGGCCTGTCCGGCGGCGCGCGCGGCACGGTGGGCGTGCTCCTGCTGGGCGGACTGCTGCTCTCCGCGGGCGGGGCCTTCTTCGCGATGCGGGCGGCGTTCGGGCTGCCGCGCCGCCGCGTGGCCGACGCCTCGCTGGAGGAACTGCTCACCAGGGAGCGGCTGACCGTGCGCCGGGCGGTACGGGACCTGCGGCGGGCCGTCGTGGCGGGGTTCCTGGCGCTGGCCATGGTCACCGCGGGGATCGGTCTGACCTGGTACGGCCCCCGGCCCGGGAATCCGGGGGTGCTGATCGTGCAGACCGACGGGAGCGTGCTGTGCGGCACGCTCACCGGGCTCGACGCCAAGGGGGCGCGGTTGCGGGTCAAGGACGTGGAACGACGGGTGCCGTCGGGCCGGATCGGGTCGGCGAAGTCGGTGGAGAGCTGCCCCTAGGGACTGTCGTCCCCTGGGGAGCACCCGGCCGTCGGTCAGAGGCGGGTCGCGGTGCGGACGAGGTCGGCGACGGCTCGGGATCTGCTGTGGGGCGGCCAGGCGATGACGGTCGTGACGGCCGGTGCGTCCGGTACCGGTACCGTCGCGTGGTCGTCGCCCAGGTGGGCGCGGAGGGACTCGGGCACGAGCGCGCAGGCCCGTCCGAGCGCGATCAGCTGGAACAGCTGGGTGTGGTCGCGCACCTGGGGGCCGGGGCCGTCGGGGAAGACCCCACCCGGTCGGGGCCAGCGCGGCAGGGGCAGGTCCGTGAGGGCGGTGACCTCGGCCGTCGACACATGGGGCCGGCCGGCCAGGGGGTGCCCCGCGGGCAGGACCACGACCTGTTGTTCGGTGCGCAGTTCCTCGGTGTCGAGTCCGGCCGTCGTGTCGAAGGGCCGCTGGAGCAGAGCGACGTCGGCGCGCCCGTCGCGCAGCAGCCCTTCCTGCTCGCCGGGCCCGCACAGCACCACCTCGACGGCGACCGCGCCGGGTTCGGCGGCGTAGGCGTCCAGCAGCTTCGACAGCAGTTCGCGGGAGGCTCCGGCCTTCGTGGCCAGCACCACTCCGGGTGGTCCTGCGGCGGCGCGGCGGGTGCGGCGCTCGGCGGCTTCGACCGCGAGGAGTGCGGCCCGGGCCTCCCGCAGCAGCACCGATCCGGCCTCGGTGAGGGTGACCGCGCGAGCCGTGCGGTGCAGCAGCACCACTCCGAGCCGCCGTTCGAGCTGCTGGATCGCCCGCGACAGCGGGGGCTGCGCCATGGCGAGCCGCCGCGCCGCCCGCCCGAAGTGCAACTCCTCCGCGACGGCGACGAAGTACCGCAACTCCCGTGTCTCCACCGCCTCATCGTATCCGGCGCTCACCAGGGCCGATATCCGTACGGTATCGGCGCCCACCCAGTCGGTCTTGGACGTCCGGCCCGGGTCCGCACGACGCTGGACGACATGAGTGAACAGACGATCGCGCTGGTGACCGGTGCGAACAAGGGAATCGGATACGAGATCGCGGCGGGCCTGGGCGCCCTCGGCTGGCGCGTCGGCGTGGGCGCCCGGGACCGGCGGCGCCGCGACGCCGCGGTGGAGAAGCTGCGGGCGGCCGGGACCGACGCGTTCGGCGTTCCGCTGGACGTGGCGGACGACGCGAGCGTGGCCGCCGCGGCCGAACTGGTCGCCGACCGTGCCGGAGGGCTCGACGTCCTGGTCAACAACGCCGCGATCACCGGCGGCATGCCGCAGACGCCCACCACGGTCGATCCCGCGACCGTGCGGGAGGTCGTGGAGACGAACGTGATCGGGGTCGTCCGCGTCACCAACGCGATGCTGCCCCTGCTGCGCGCGTCGGCCTCGCCGCGGATCGTGAACATGTCGAGCAGCGTCGGCTCGCTCGCCCTGCAGACCACGCCCGGCGTCGACATGGGCGTGGTCCCCGTCGCGTACCTGGCGTCCAAGACCTTCCTGAACGCCGTCACCGTGCAGTACGCCAAGGAGCTGGGCGGCACGGGCATCCTCGTCAACTCCGGCTGCCCCGGCTTCACCGCCACCGACCTCAACGCCTTCCAGGGCGTCCGCACGCCCCGGCAGGGCGCGGCCGTCGCGATCCGCCTCGCGACCCTGCCCGCCGACGGGCCGACCGGCGGATTCTTCGACGACGGTGGTTCAGTTCCCTGGTGACGGGTCCGTCGGTCCCTGGAGGTTGGCCGTCCAGCGGGCGTCGGGGACGACTCCTCGCCGGTGGAGGTCGAGGATCAGGGGGGCGGTCTGCTCCCAGAGGATGTCCACGATCTCCTGGATCGCCGCACCCAGCTCCAGGAGGGGCGCCGCGTTCTCTTCGAGGCGTGCCTGCGTGTGGGTGCGCACGAGGTCGCGCCGGAGTTCGGCCGGCGGATGGGTCGGGGACTGGGGGCGCGGCGCGTTCGTCCCCGTCACCAGCAGGGGCACGGCCCGGTCGAGGACCTCGCAGGCGGAGAAGAACAGTTCGACGCCCGCGTGGGCCAGCGCCGCACCGTGGTTCCTGTACATGGCCTCCAGGCACAGGTTCCAGCCGAGGAGATCGGCCACGACCTCCTGCTCCCACTTCCAGCCGACCTCGGTGACCTCGCCCTCCTCCGTCCCCAGCAGGCGACGCGGGGACTGCCGGTCGGCCACGTGCTCGGCCATGACGTGGCCGTACTCGTGGCCGAGGACGAAGAGCTCCATCCCGTCCCGGAGGATGCCGCCCATGGTGGCGACGGCTTCCGGGGGGAAGTACTGGGGCGCCGCGCTCGGCCGGCCCTCCAGGAGGTAGCCGAGCACGACCTCACGGAAGCGGCGCACGGCCTCCGGGGACTCCCGCACGTGACTCCGCACCCTGTCGATGTCCACGGAGAACGCGATCCCGCCGTCCTCGGCGTCCTCGTAGGGCATGGCCAGGGCCACGGCTTTGCTGAACAGGTTGGCGAAGTTGAGGAGTTCGTCCTCGAAGACGACCAGGTGCGTCTGCGAGCCGGGGGCGAGCAGCGTCAGGGCGTTGATCTCGCCCGTGGCCATCATCCCCAGCACGGGTCGGGGGAAGGAGCCGTCGAAGGATGCCTCCAGCTGGTCGGCGAGCATGTGGATCACCATGTATCCCCCCGGGTGCTCGTCGGGACCCCGGGGCGGCCAGTGCGCCTGCCCCGCTGCCCCGAGCTCGACGACCTGGCGCACCTTCTCCTCCGAGAAGCCGAACGCCCCCTTCCCGGCCTCCACGAGGAACCCCTCCCAGCGCTCCCCCGCCACGGTCCTCCCGCCGCGCGCCTGGGCGATCTGCGCCTGGAGCTCCCACAGAAAGGCCCGTGCCCTGACCTCGTCCGTCTCCGCCGTCATGATGCCGTTCCCCCGTTCCGTTCAATTGCCTTCAGTCTGACGGCAGTCGGACGGTCGCGTCAGCGAATCGGCTCCGCCCCGAGGTCGAGTTCCGCCCGTACGGTCTTCCCGACCGGCACCCGGTCGAGCACCTCCCACCGGGTGGCCAGCGCCGCCACGAGCAGCAGGCCGCGCCCGCCCTCGTCGAGGGGGCGCGGTGCGGCCGGCGCCCCGCCGGGCGGCCGGCGCTCGCCCCGGGTGTCGGAGACCTCGACGCGGAGCAGCACGCCCGGCGTGTACGTCAGCCGCAGTTCGCAGTCGCGGCCGGGCACCCGGCCGTGGGTGACGGCGTTGGCGGCGAGTTCGGCGACGAGGAGTCCGACGGTGTCGGAGGCCTCGGAGCCGTACGGGAGCCCCCAGCGGTGCAGTTGGTGCTGGGCGAGCCGGCGGGCGAGCCGCGCACCGCGCGGGGTCGAGCTGAAGCGCTGCGCGAACACACGTACGGTGACGGGCGCTTCGCGGGTCACAGGGGAGGTCATGAGGCCAATGTGGCGCCGCCCGGAGCCTGTTGCCAGGTCAGAAACCCGTACGCTGCCGCACCGTACGGGTTCACAGTCTGGACAGTACCGGTCACCGCCCGTGAGCATGGGTCCGTTACTGCGAGTGCACGGGTGCGGGAGGTGGCCGGGTGACGGACGAGGTTCCGGAGGACGGACCGGGTGGGGTTCCGAGCGGGGCCGGACCGGAGACGTCGGACAGCTTGAAGGTCTTCGGAGAGGTGGTCAAGGCCTTCCGGAAACGGGCCGGTCTCACCCAGGAGGCCTTCGCGCCGCTCGTGGGGTACTCGCTGCCGACGGTGGCCTCGATCGAGCAGGGCCGCCGTTTACCGCCCTCGGACTACGTGACCCGGTCGGAGGAGATCCTGGACGCCTTCGGCGCGATCAGGAACGCGGCCAGACATGTGGGCCGCAAGCAGGGCCTCGCGAGCTGGTTCCGCCCGTGGGCGAAGCTGGAAGCGGAGGCGGTGACGCTCTACACGTACGAGAACCGCCTCGTGCCGGGCCTGCTCCAGACCCCGGCGTACGCGAAGACGCTCTTCGAGGAGCAGATTCCCGCACTGGGCGACGACGACATCACGGCGCTGCTCGCCGCCCGGGTCAATCGCAAGGTGCTTCTGACGGACCGCCCGGACACGGCGTACAGCTTCATCGTCGAGGAGCATGTACTGCGCCGTCAGACGGGCGGGGAAACTGCCATGCGCGAGCAGATCGAGCACATCCTCGACATCTGTTCCCGGCGCAACATCGAGTTCCAGGTCATGGAACAGGCACGAGGACACCACGCGGGACTTGGCGGGCCTATGCGTCTCCTGGAGACCCCGGAGAACAAGTGGTACGCCTACTGCGAGGGCCAGGAGACCGGCCAGCTCATGTCCGACCGCAAAGTGGTCAGCATCCTCCAGAAGCGATATGCCAGGATGCGGTCACAGGCTCTGTCCTTCGAGGAGTCCGTGAGCCTGTTGCGGGAGATGCGAGGAGCAACATGAGCACCACAGACCTGGCCTGGTTCAAGAGCACCTACAGCAGTGGCAGCGGCGACGACTGCGTCGAAGTCGCCCTCTCCTGGCACAAGTCGAGCTACAGCGGCGGCGACGGTGACGACTGCGTCGAGGTCGCCTCCTGCCTCTCGACCGTGCACGTCCGTGACTCGAAGAACCCGGCCGGCCCCCAGCTCGCGCTGACTCCCGGCACGTGGACGGAGTTCCTGGCGCGGCTGGTCTGACGACGGGCCCGGGGAGGCCGTGTGCCAGGATGCGGGCACCGGCCTTCCGCCGCACACGGGCGGCCCGGTGCCGTACGACGCGAGGAGCGCAGCCCTGATGAGCACGGACCCGAAGCCCGCCGGATACCTCTCCGGCCTCTTCTCCCTCGAAGGGCGCACGGCGCTCGTCACGGGCGGCAGCTCCGGCATCGGCCGTGCCGTCGCGGGGGCCCTCGCCCGCGCCGGGGCGCGTGTGGTCGTGCTGGCGCGCAAGGAGGCGGAGCTGACCGCGACCGTCGACGAGCTGACGGCCGACGGCTGCCGGGCGGCCTGGGTGAGCGCCGACCTGAGCGACCGTACGGGGATCAAGGCGGGCGCGGAGGCGGCGGCGGCCGTGTTCGGGGAGCCCGACATCCTGGTCAACTCGGCGGGGATCAACCTGCGTCCGCCGTTCGGTGAGCTGGGCGAGGAGGTCTGGGACACCACGATGACGGTGAACCTGGAGGCGCCGTTCCTGCTGGGGCAGCGCTTCGGCCCGGGGATGGCGGAGCGCGGCTTCGGGCGGATCATCCACATCACCTCGCAGCAGGCGCACCGCGCGTTCGTGCAGAGCGGCGCGTACGGGGTGTCCAAGGGCGCGCTGGAATCGCTGGCGCGCTCGCAGGCGGAGGCGTGGTCGCCGCACGGGGTGACGGCCAACACGCTGGTCCCGGGCTTCGTGATGACGCCGCTGAACCAGCGGCTGTCCACGGACCCGGAGAAGGTGGCGGCGCTGGCGGCCCGCACGATGGTCGGCCGGAACGGCCTGGCGGAGGACTTCGCGGGCGCGGCGGTCTTCCTGGCGAGCGGCGCGTCGGCGTACGTCACGGGCCAGTCCCTCTTCGTGGACGGCGGGTTCTCCGTCCACTAGAGGGTGTCGTGAGGCACGCTCAGCGCTCAGCCGAGGAGCGTTGCCAGGATCAGTTGGTCGAAGACGAGGTAGGCCAGGGCCGAGAAGGGGAGGGCGGTCAGGAGGGTCAGCGCGCGTTCCCTGTGGGTGCGGCCCATGAGCAGCGGCACGAGAACCATGACGGTGAGGCAGGCCCATGCCTGGGGGGCGTAGTGCAGAACCCAGGCGTAGTGGATGCCCTCCATGCCGAAGACACCCGCCAGCGCGGCAAGGCCGATGACGCGGTGGCGCGGGCTGGTGCCACGCCACCAGGAGCCCGCCACCCCGAAGAGGGGGCCGGCGACGCACGCCATGCCGATCCAGACGAGCGGAGCGAACAGAGAGCCCACGCCGCCGCGCGCGACCTCCGCGTAGCCGTAGTAGCCGATGACGAGACCGGACTCGGCGAGCAGGCCCCCGACGGCGGCCACGGGCAGGCCGACCTTCCGGGCCAGCAGGGCGCCCGCGGCGAACGCGGCGACGGACCAGACCGCACCGGAGTTGGGGATCTGGTTCCACGCACCCGGAAGCCAGCCCTGGGCCAGATTGGTCAGGACACCGAGAAGGAGTCCTCCGACGAACGCCGACGCCGACGCGTATCCCCAGGCTCTTCCGCTCGTATCGCGCACTGAGACGATGACCGGGGACGCGCTCATGGTGGTGCTCACTTCTCTGCCGGGGGCCGCATGGCTCACACCTCGTGGTGCAGAGAGGAGGATGTGCGATGCCGACGGCGCGTTCCCTTGACCTGCGGCTCACTTCTCCGCCGAGGGCCGCGCGGCTCGCACCTGTCGGCCGGGCGGGCCGATGCGGGGTTCCGTCGGCGACGACTCAGCGTCGGGGGAACGGGTCATGGACAGGGCCCGATCGAGACGGACCGGGTCGGTCGTGACGAAACCGCGGAAGGTCGTATTCGGGGATCAGGAAGCTGCTGTATCCGACGGGCCCGGAGCGCTCCCCCCAGTACATCGCGCCGGCCACCACGTGACCGTCGGCGCCCGAGTCGGTCTCCAGGACGAACGCGCGCCGGTCGCGCCAGGGGCGGGGGTCCGCGTCCCGGATCCGGTCCGCTTCGCCCGGGGAGGCGAGGCGGACGGTCAGCCGGGAGTAGTGATCACGCAGGGAGAGTGCGCCGACGTTCTTGAAGAGGACTTCCACCGTGGTGGACAGTCCGGCGTCGGGGTTCGGCTCGCCGCGGAAGAGGATCTGGCCGTGGCCGATGATGTAGGCGAACAGGCTCAGAGGCCGTTCGAACACGACCGGCACGTCCACCGACTCCGTACGCTGACCCGACACGAGCACCCCTCGCTTCTCCCTAGGCCGCCACCTCGCCCCCGCCCCACGATCGGTCTCACGGCGGGCGAAACGGCGCAACCCTACCTCCCCCGGCCCGGCTGACCTCGCGGCACCGCCCTAGTCGACGTCGGCCCGGTCGGCCGGCAGTTCGGAGCGGACGAGTTCCAGGAGGCGGCCCATCCAGTTTCGGCCCCGGCCTCCGTTGTCGCCCCAGAAATCCGAGTCCGCGTCGTCGTAGACCAGGGTCGCGTCGCCCGTGCCCAGAAGGACCGCGGCGAGGTCGGCATGCTGCTCGTACTTGGTGCGCAGCAGTCGGGTCATGACCGCTGTGCGGGTCCTGTCCCAGCCCTCACGGCGCGTCGCCCTGGCCGCGAGTGTCTGGGCCTTCGCCCCTGTCTCCGCGGTGGCGACCGCGATACGCGCCTCCGGTTCGGCGACGGACTCGGCCCAGTAGGCGTGCGCCACCGACGGACAGGTGATGTCGTCCAGGGTGATGGCTGCGGGGTAGTCGTTGCGCAGGGACCGCTTGTCGGGGTGTTCGAGCGCGCGCTGCGGATACGAGTGGGGCAGCTTCAGCGCGGGGGCGAAGGAGTACGCGGCCCCGTCCGCCGGCACCCGCGAGGGCGCCTCGGCCAGCCATCGGCTCCGCTCCTCGAAGTACGCGATGGCCTCGTCGTACTCCTCCTGTGTGATGCGTTCGTCGGGCCATTCGGGATCGGGACCGCCCGGGCCTGTCACCAGGATCTGCAGGGGGTGGTCCTTGCGGTCCATGTCGCCGAGGGCGTAGTGACGCACCGTCTCGGGGATGGCCAGATAGGCGGCCCTGGCCGCGGACCGGTTCTCCTCCGTCCGCTCGGCGAGGAACACGTCCACCGCCGCCAGGCAGCGGCCGGTCGAATCGGGCCGACCGTTCAGCTCGTCGATGGTGTCGCGGACCTCGGCGAGCAGCAGCTCCGGAGTGAGCCAGGTGTCCGGCTCACCGAAGGCCCACGAGCCCAGGTGGTGTGCGGATGCCCGGCCGCCGTCGGGAAGGCTGGTGGCCACCCACCCGCTGCGGAGCTTCTTCTCGAATTCGTCGAGCGTGACCAGGTCCCAGCAGTCGACGATGCCGTCGGCGTAGATGAAGAGGTCGGTGAGGAAGTAGGTGCCGCCGTTGCAGATGAACGCGTGACGCCAGGTTCCGGGAACGCGAACGCCGTCCGCCATGCGATGGGTGAGTCGTCTGCCGATCATCCCGCGATGATGCCCGAAGATCCTGCCGGAAAGCACACCGATTAATCCGTCGCCGCAGCTCAGAGCCACGACGGCCTGGCCGGCGCGGGCTGGAGCGCGCGCGGTGTGCGGGTCCGTTGGGCGGCCGACGGGGTGGGCGGACTCGGGGAACGATTCAGCACCCCTCGGGTCGCCCCGCCCCCTGACCGCCGTCGACGCCGCCCGGCCCTCGTACCCCGGGCGCGGGTGGCTCGACGACGGCGGCCCCGGCCGCTCCGTCAGCCCGCCTCCGGCTCCAGCCGGAGCGAGATCGAGTTGATGCAGTACCGCTGGTCCGTCGGCGTCGGGTAGCCCTCGCCCTCGAAGACGTGGCCCAGGTGGGAACCGCACCGGGAGCAGCGGACCTCGGTGCGGACCATGCCGTGGGAGGTGTCGTCGATCAGCTCGACGGCCTCGGAGTCCTTCGGGTCGAAGAACGACGGCCAGCCGCAGTGCGACTCGAACTTCTCGTTCGAGGTGAACAGCTCCGCGCCGCAGGCCCGGCAGGAGTACACGCCCTGGGTGGTCGTGTCCGTGTACTCACCGCGGAAGGCGGGCTCGGTGCCCGCCTGGCGCAGCACCTGGTACTCCGCCGGGCTCAGCTCCGCACGCCACTGCTCGTCCGGCTTCTCGACGTCGTAGGCCATCGTTCGTCCACTCCCTCAGTTCGACAGGCGGGCGAGGATCCGCGGACCGAGATCCGTGACGTCGCCCGCACCCATGGTGAGAACGAGGTCGCCGGGCCCGGCCATTCCCGCGACGACGTCCGGGACCGTCTCCTTGTCGTGGACGGCCGTCACGTCGGCGCCGGCCTCGCGGGCGGCGGCGATGATCAGCTCGCTGGTGATGCCGGGGATCGGGTCCTCGCGGGCCGGGTAGATGTCGAGGACGACGGACGCGTCCGCGAGGGCCAGCGCGTCGCCCATCTCCTTGCCCAGCTCCTGGGTGCGGGAGAACAGGTGGGGCTGGAAGACGACCAGCAGGCGGGAGGCCCCGGCGGCGCCGCGCATGGCCTCCAGGTCGGCGGTCATCTCGGTCGGGTGGTGCGCGTACGAGTCGATGACCTGGACGCCCTTGGCCTCGCCCTTGAGCTGGAGGCGGCGGCCGACGCCGGTGTACGCGGTGAGGGCCTGGGCCAGCTCCGCCGGGTCGATGCCGACGCGGGCGCCGGCGGCGAGGGCCGCGGCGGCGTTGTGGGCGTAGTGGCGGCCGGGGACGGAGACGGTGAAGGTGTGCTCGACTCCGTCGAGGGAGACCGTCACCTCGCTCTTCATCCCGTTCGGGACGATCTTCAGGATGCGGGCGTCGGAGTCCTCGGACTCGCCGACCGTGACGATGTCCAGCCCCTCGCGGTCCGCGACCCGGCGGGCCAGCTCACGGGCGCCCGCGTGCTCGCCGACGACCAGGGTGCCGCCGGGGCGGATCTTGGCCGTGAAGGCCTCGAAGGACTCGTAGATCTCTTCGAGGGAGGCGTAGTTCGCGTGGTGGTCCAGCTCGACGTTGAGGACGATCGCGACCTGGGGGTCGTACTTCTGGAAGCTGCGGTCGCTTTCGTCGGCCTCGGCGACGAAGACGTCCCCTGTGCCGTGCAGCGCGTTGGTGCCGGGGCCCGCGAGGTCGCCGCCGATCGCGTACGAGGGGTCGAGGCCCAGCTCGGTGAGGGCGACGGCCAGCATGGAGGTGGTCGTCGTCTTGCCGTGCGTGCCGGCGACGGCGATGGCGCTCAGGCCGTCCATGAGGGAGGCGAGGGCGTCGGAGCGGTGGACCACGGGGATGCCGAGTTCGGCGGCGCGGGCCAGCTCCGGGTTGTCGGCGCGGATGGCGCTGGAGACGACGACGGCGGAGGCGTCGTCGGCCAGGTGCTCGGCGGCGTGGCCGATGTGCACGGTGGCGCCCAGGGCGCGCAGGGACTCGGCGGTCGCCGACTCCTTGGCGTCGCTGCCCGCGACCTTCGCGCCGCGCTGGGCGAGGATCTTCGCGATGCCCGACATTCCGGCACCGCCGATGCCGATGAAGTGCGGCCGTTCCATGGCGGCGGGAATGGCGGGTGCCATGCGGATCTCTCCCCGGGGGTGCGTCTGGTAGCTACCTGTTGCGCGTGCAACAGGTAGCTACCACCCTAATGGCTTGCGCCACGCCTACCCGGCGGCCGCCGGTCCGTGTCCGCACCCCCTGCACGGGGCGCGGACACGGACCGGCCGTCCTCTCCCCTACTCGCTGTGGGCGAAGAGCTTGAGCACCGGCACCCCCACCTTGTGGCGGGCCCGGGACGCCCAGTCGCGGTGGAAGAACTCCTCCACGTAGTGCGGGGCGGTGAGCACGATCACCTCGTCCGCCTCCGACTCGTCGACGACCGCCTTCATCTTGGTGAGCGGGTGGTCCTCGACGACCTGGCCGACCGCCTCGCAGCCGGCGTCTCTCAGGGCCTGGAGCGAGTGCTCCAGGGCCAGCTCGGCGGGACCCCTGGCCGCCTTCCCCTCCGGTTCCTCCCCCTCGCGGGTCGCCTCCTTCAGCTCGCCCATGGCGACGTCGTCGATGGCACGCAGCAGTACATCGGCCTGGTCACCACGCGGCTGCATCAGAACGATGAAGGACACGCCCTCGTCGCCGTGCAGGGTGGTGACGAATTCCACGTCGACGGACGTGAGGGGCTTCTCGATCATCAGAACGCTTGTGAACACCTCAGGAGCCCTTCTGCGGAAACCATCCTTCCCCGTGCCCGCACGGGGTCTGCGCAGTAAGTGTGCCCAGCGGACGGTAAGCGGAACGACAAATTCCGCCGATTGTCAGATCCGACGGTAGCGGGTGAAGAGGAAGCCGTCCTGCTCCAGCACGGAAGCCACCTGGAAGCGTGTCGGCACGGCCATCGCGGGGCCCCCTGCGATCCGCTGCGCGCCGCCCGCCGTCATGGTCGGCGAGATCGTCAGACACAGCTCGTCGAGGGCCTCCGCCGCGACGAACTGGCCCAGCAGCCGGGGACCGCCCTCGGTCAGCTGCCGCCGCAGCCCGCGCTCCGCGAGGGCCGCCACCGCGCGGGCCGGGTCCACCCCGGCGCCGTCGCCCGCCACCAGCACCACGACCCCCGCGTCCCGGGCGGCCCGCACCCGCTCGACCGGCGCCGCCGCCCCGGTGAGCAGCAGGGTCGGCACCAGCGGCTCGGTGAACAGGGGCAGCGAGAAGTCCAGGTCCAGGGAGGCGCTGACCACGGCCACGGCGGGGGCCGGACTCTGCCCGGCGGCGGTGCGGCGGGCGGCGAAGGCCTCGCGCGCGCGTGCGGGGCGGTACCCCTCCAGGCGTACCGTCTCCGCACCCACGACGACCACGTCGGCGAGACCCCGGAGGGTACCGAAGATCCGCATGTCCGCGTCGGAGGAGAGCGGCTGGGAACGCCCGTCGTGCTGGCCGGCCCCGTCGAGCGAGGAGACCATGTTGGCCCGCAGCCAGGCGTCCTTCCCGGCGGGAAGCTCCGGATAGGCGTAGGCGTCGGCCAGCTCGTCGAGGGACCACTCACGGCTTCCGGACGCGGTCTCGTCGGCTGTCATGTCCGTCACAGGGAGGAGTCGTCGCATCCTCGCAGTCTGACATGGCGCTTACAGTGGGGAACTGTGTCGACCCGTGCCCTCACCGAAGCCGCTTCCGCCTCAGCGGCCCCGCTCTCGCTGTGCTCCCGAGAGCCCCACGTCCCCGCCGACCGGCTCGTCGCGGAGATGGTGCCGCCGCCGCGCTTCGACTCCGTACGGTTCGACACGTACCTCCCCGACCCGAACCAGCCCAGCCAGACGGACGCCGTCAAGGCGCTGAGCACCTTCGCCGAGGGCCTGGGCGGGGCGCACGCCACCGGTGCCGGGAAGCGCCGCTGGTTCGCCAGGAAGCCCGCCGCCCCCACCGGCCCGCGCGGGATCTACCTGGACGGCGGATACGGCGTCGGCAAGACCCACCTGCTGGCCTCGCTCTGGCACGCCACCCCCGCCGAGCCCGCCCTGAAGGCCTTCGGCACCTTCGTCGAGCTGACCAATCTGGTCGGCGCGCTGGGCTTCCAGCAGACCGTGAAGACCCTCGGCGAGCACCGTCTCCTCTGCATCGACGAGTTCGAGCTCGACGACCCGGGCGACACCGTCCTCGTCTCCAGCCTGCTCGGCAAGCTGGTCGAGTCGGGTGTGGCGCTCGCCGCCACCTCCAACACGCTGCCCGGCAAGCTCGGCGAGGGCCGCTTCGCCGCCGCCGACTTCCTCCGCGAGATCCAGGGCCTCTCCGCGCACTTCATGCCGCTGCGGATCGATGGCGAGGACTACCGCCACCGCGGGCTGCCCGAAGCCCCCGCCCCGTACACCGACCAGGTCGTCACGGAGACCGCGTACGCGACGCCGGGCGCCTCCCTGGACGACTTCCCGCACCTGCTCGAACACCTGGCCAGGGTTCACCCGAGCCGGTACGGCGCGCTCACCGACGACCTCACGGCCGTCTGCCTCACCGACGTCCAGCCCGTGCCCGACCAGTCGACGGCGCTCCGGCTCGTCGTCCTCGCGGACCGGCTCTACGACCGCGAGATACCCGTACTCGCCTCCGGACTCCCCTTCGACCGGCTGTTCAGCGACGAGATGCTGAACGGCGGCTACCGCAAGAAGTACTTCCGGGCGATCTCCCGGCTCACCGCGCTCGCCCGCGACGCCAAGGGGCTGGTCGCGCAGTAGCTTGGTGGGCGTACCCCAGCGAAAGGGATCCACCATGGCCACCGTGCGTCACGCACACACCGTCTGGCAGGGCGACCTCCTCAAGGGCTCCGGCGTCGTCTCCCTCGACTCGTCCGGCCTCGGCTCGTACGACGTCTCCTGGCCCGCCCGTTCGGAGGAGCCGAACGGAAAGACGAGCCCCGAGGAGCTCATCGCCGCCGCGCACTCCGCCTGCTTCTCGATGGCCTTCTCCAACGGCCTGGCCAAGGCCGGCAACGCCCCGACGCGCCTGGAGACCAAGGCGGACGTCACCTTCCAGCCGGGCGAGGGCATCACCGGCATCCACCTCACCGTGCGCGGCGAGGTCCCGGGGCTGAGCGCGGAGGAGTTCGCGTCGCTCGCCGAGGACGCCAAGAAGAACTGCCCGGTCAGCCAGGCGCTGACGGGCACGACGATCACGCTCACGGCCGAACTGGCCTGACGCCGGGTCACCCCACGCGCCACATGAGGCCGTTGTGGCCCGCATGGTTCACGCTGCACCACAGTGCGTGATACACACATGCGGGTCACACGTCACACACCACCTGTCTGTCCGCCAACAGGAAGTGGGTTGTTGCCTCATGTCCGCAACACGACGTCAGATCCTGTCCCGCACCGGCGCCTCCGCCGCCGGAATCGCCTTCACCGGCGCACTCTCCGAACTCTTCACGGGCAGCGCGAGCGCCGCCCCTGGCGCCGGTCACACGGGCCGGGGAGGCTACGGCCCCCTCGTCCCCGACCCCGACGGCCTGCTCGACCTCCCCGCCGGGTTCCGCTACCGGGTGCTCTCCCGGCAGGGCGAGCCGCTCCGCTCCGGCGAGGGCCCGGTGCCCAGCAACCCCGACGGCATGGGCGCCTTCGCCGGCCGCCGCGGCCGCGTCCACCTGGTCCGCAACCACGAGAACCGGGTCACGGGGAAGATCGCCGTCCCCACCGTCCCCGGCCTCACCTACGACCCCGCGGGCAAGGGCGGCTGTACGGCCCTGGAGCTCGACGGCCGGAACAACGTCCTCGGCGAACGCGTCGCCATCGCCGGCACGGCCGTCAACTGCGCGGGCGGGCCCACCCCCTGGCGCACCTGGCTGACCTGCGAGGAGACCGAGGACCGGGCCGGGACCAACGGGTACACCAAGGACCACGGCTTCATCTTCGAGGTCGACGGCGCCGACCCGCACCGCACCGGAGCCGTCCCGCTCACCGCGATGGGCCGCTTCCAGCACGAGGCCGTCGCGATCGACCCGGCGAGCGGCATCGTCTACGAGACGGAGGACGCCTTCGAGCACCCCTTCGGCCTCTTCTACCGCTTCCTCCCCGAGAAGCCGCTCGGCGGCACGGGCTCGCTCCGCGCGGGCGGCGCCCTGGAGGCCATGCGGGTGCCCGGCGTCGCCGACCTCTCGGTGGTCCAGGAGACCGGCACCCGCTTCGAGGGCGTCGAGTGGGTCCCCGTACCCGATCCCCTGGCGGCCGGGACGCCGATCAGGCACCAGGACTTCGGCCCCCGGGGCATCACGCACGCCCAGAAGCTGGAGGGCTGCTACTGGGGCGGGCGGGCCGTCTACTTCGTGTCCTCCTTCGCGCGCGAGAAGGACGGCTCCGGCGCCACCCACTTCGGGCAGGTGTGGAAGTACGAGCCGCACCGCCGCCGTCTGACCCTCGTCGTCGTCTTCGGCCCGAGCACGGACGTCCGGCTCCCCGGCGAGTCCCCGGACAACATCTGTCTGGCGCCGAGCGGGGGCCTGATGGTCTGCGAGGACGGCGACGGGGCGCAGCACGTCTTCGGGGTGAGCGAGCGGGGCGAGGTGTACGCGCTCGCGCGGGGCGCCCAGAACATCGGGACCCCGGACGCCCCGGAGTGGGGCGAGTTCGCGGGCGTCACCTTCTCGCCGGACCGGAGCACGATGTACGTGAACTGCTACACGCCGGGCACGACGTTCGCGGTGACGGGCCCGTGGTGCTGAGCGGGCCCGTGCCGCTGCGGGACCTGCTGCGCGTCCCCGGGGGCGAGCGGATCGACCTCACCGCGTACGACGCCTCCGCCACCCCGGGCGGCCCCTCCGGCAAGGCGGCCGGCCAGGCCGCCACCGCCGCCCTCGCGCCCCGCCTCGCCGGGCTCCAGGAACGTCTGTTCGCGTCGAGCACGGCGGGCGACCGCCGCCGCGTCCTGCTGGTGCTCCAGGGCATGGACACCAGCGGGAAGGGCGGCACGGTCAAGCATGTGATCGGCATGTTCAACCCGTCGGGCTGCCGCATCCGCGCCTTCAAGGCCCCGACGCCGAAGGAGCGGAACCAGCCCTTTCTCCGGCGGATCGAGCGGGCGCTGCCCGAGCCGGGCGAGATCGGCATCTTCGACCGCTCGCACTACGAGGACGTGCTCGTCGCCCGGGTACGGGAGCTGGTGCCGCCCCGCGTGCTCGGCCGCCGCTACGGCCTGATCAACCGCTTCGAGGAGTCCCTCGCCGAGGACGGCGTGACGGTGGTCAAGGTCTTCCTCCACCTGTCGTACGAGGAGCAGCGCGCCCGCCTCCTGAAGCGTCTGGACGATCCCGAGAAGCACTGGAAGTTCAGCGTGGGCGACATCGAGGACCGGGCGCTGTGGCCGGCGTACCGGGAGGCGTACGAGATCGCCCTCGAACGCTGCGCGACGGACGCGGCCCCCTGGTACCTGGTCCCGGCGGACCGCAAGTGGTACCGGAACTGGGCGATCAGCAAGCTCCTCCTGGAACACCTGGAGGCCCTGGACCCGAAGTACCCGCCGGGCGACTTCGACGTGGCGGAGTGCCGGGCCCGGCTGCTGGCCGGCTGAGCGGCGCCGGCGGGTGGACCGCGGGTTCCCGTGGGCACCCGTCGGCGCACCCGGGTGTACGGGGAGTGCACGTGGGGGTCCCGGCCGCCGAGCCGTCGGCAGATCATCACATTGATCGGTTAACTTCCGGTCGTGAACACTTCTGTACGAAAGTTGGCGGCTCTCGGTCTTCTGGGCGCCGCCCTCGTCGGCTGTGGCCGTGGCGCGGCCGAACCCCCGGCTCCGAAGGCGGCGGCCACGGCGACGGCGAAGGCGACCGTAGCCGGGACCCCCTCGCCCCGGGCCAGCGCCGCCGCCCCCGGCCCGAAGCCCGCCCGCGTCCCCGCCGCCCCGCCCACCATGGCCCCCGGTCCCGGCGGCCTCACCCCCGTCTTCACGCGCCGCGCGAAGGGCACCGAGAAGGTCGTCGCGCTCACCTTCGACGCCGACATGACGGCCGATCAGGGGCCCCGTGCCGCCGCGGGCGAGCACTTCGACAACCCCGAGCTGATCGCGACGCTGCGCCGCCTCAAGGTGGACGCGACCGTGTTCATGACGGGCCGCTGGGCGGAGGAGTACCCCGACCAGGCGAAGTCCATCGGCGGCGACCCGCGCTTCGAGATCGCCAACCACTCCTACAGCCACTACGCCTTCGCGACCCCCTGCTACGGCCTCCCGACCGTCTCCGGGCCCGACATGGCGGCCGACGTGCAGCGCGCCTTCGACGCCTTCCGCGACGCCGGGGCCGTCAACGTCGTCCCCTACTTCCGCTTCCCCGGCGGCTGCCACGACGACGCGGCCCTGCGCGCCCTCGCCCCCACCGGGGTGACCGCCGTCCAGTGGGACGTGGTCAGCGGGGACGCCTTCGCCAAGGACGCCGACGCGGTCGCCGAGCAGGTCCTCGACGGCGTGAAGCCCGGCTCCCTGGTCGTCATGCACTGCACCCGCAGCGCCGCCCCCGTCACCGAGCGGGCGATCCGCCGGATCGTCCCCGAACTCCGGGCGCGCGGCTACCGCTTCGTGAAGGTCTCGGAGCTGATGAGCCGCTGACCCCGCGCCCTCACTCCAGGCGCGCCGTGGCCCGGCACGCGAGGGCCGCGACCGCCGCCGCCAGCAGCAGCGCGCCGCCGCAGGCGAGCCAGGGCGGATCGGCGGTCGTCGTGCGGGCCCCCTCGACGAGGGCGGTCATGGCGCGCTTCGCCGGAGAGCCGGTGGTCACCAGCGCGAGCAGCGAGCCGAGCACGAGGGCGGCGAGCGACCAGCCGGTGGCCCGGAGGAAGGGGCGGGAGGCCAGCGCGCCGACGGCGGCGCCCGTCAGCGCGCAGGCCAGGGCCGCGAGCAGCCCGGCGGAGGCCGCGGCGGACGCGGTGACCCCGCGCCGGTTGCCGGTCGCCGTCACCACGAGCACGGCGACCGTGCCGACGAGCACCGGCCAGGCCGCCCCGGTGACCAGCGCCGCGAGGTGCGCGCGGCCCCGGCCGGCCGCCGCCGCGACCACGGTCCTGGCGGCGGGCGGCTCCTGGGTCAGGCAGATCCGCACGGACCAGGCGGACACCGGGAGCAGCGCGGCGGCGGTGAAGCCGAGCGCGCCGAGCACCGGTTCGCCGGCCTGGACGCCGACGCCGATGAACACCGCGTACAGGAGCAGCGGCGCCAGCCAGCGCTGGGAGCGGAACAGCAGACCCGACTGGTAGCGCAGGAGCGCCGTCATACCCGTACGCCTTCGGTGCCGAGGTGGTGGACGTGCCAGGACGCGGCGAGCAGCGCGCCCAGGAGGGCGTCGGAGTGGGCCGCGTCCACGGTGAGGACGGTGGCGCCGTCGGGGCCGGGGGCGGCGGCCGGGTCGCCGGGCAGACGCCCGGGGAGCGGGCGGCCACCGGAGACGGTGATCAGGACGGGCGGGCGGTCGGGAGCGGCATGCGGGACGACGGGGGCGTGCCCCGCCTCCCGTACGCCTCCGGTCGCGCCCGCGCCGACGGCCTCTGCGCCCCCGGCCTCCCGTACCCGGCCCTCCCCCACCGCGTACACCGCGTCCGCCTCCCCCGTCAGCCGTCGCGGGTCGTGGTCGACGAAGACGACCGTCGCGCCCGCCGCCAGGCGTTCGCGGACGGCCGTGTCGAGTGCGGCGCGGGCGCCCGTGTCCAGGCCGGTCCAGGCCTCGTCGAGGACCAGGAGCGAGGGCGCGGCCAGCAGGGCCTGGGCGACGGCGACCTTCTGGCTGGTGCCCTTGGAGAGTTCCGCCATGGCCGTACGGGCGTGGCCGGCCGCCCCGAAGCGCTCCAGCCACTCCCCCGCCCCGGCCCGCGCCGCCGCCCGGCCGAGGCCCTGGACCCTGCCGAGGTGCACCAGATAGTCGACGGCCGTGAACGGCAGGGCGACCGGGAAGCGTTCGGGGACGTACGCGGTCCGGGCCGGCCGGCCGGTGACCCGGCCCTCGGTGGGCGCGTCGACCCCGGCGACCAGCCGCAGCAGCGTGGACTTGCCGCCGCCGTTGCCGCCGACGACCCGGACGAGGGCCCCGGCGGGCAGATCGAGGCCCACGTCGCGGAGCACCCACGGTCCCCGGAGGCCGTGGCGGCGCCCGACCCGGTCCAGCCTCAACCGGCCGAGTTCTTCTGCGGGGTCGCCTCGCTGGGCCGGACGACCACGAAGCCCTGCCCGTCCAGCTTCAGCTGCACCGCCTCGCCCGAGCCGCCGCGCATCATCGAGCCGAGCGACTGGGAGCGGTTCAGCGAGGTGTTCAGGTTCTCGCTCCAGCCGACGACGGCGTCGGTGTCGACGTAGACCGGGGCCTGCGGGGTGACGGGGATGACGATCGGGCTGCCCTCGCAGATCAGGGCCACCTTCCCGTAGCCGGAGAAGACGGAGTTGAAGAGGCCGCCGCCGGTGATGCCGGCGCCCTTCACCGTCCTGATCTCGTAGTGGAGGGTGGAGTCGAAGCAGAGCACGTTCCGGCCGTTGACGGAGAACGCGTCGCCCTGCTCGATCTCGACGATGAAGCAGTTCTGCGCCTCGTGCGCGAACCAGGCCTCGCCGCGGCCGCGCACGGCCATCAGCGCCAGGCCCTCGCCGGTGACGGCCCGCTTGAGCAGGCCGCCGATGCCCTGGCCCTTGCGCTCGAACTGGAGATCGCCGCGGAAGGCGATCATCGATCCCTGGCGCGCGTGCATCTCACCGTTGACGGTGTACTTGACCGACTTGGCGTTCTGGAGGGTCATCCCCGGGAAGTCGGAGACCTCGGCGAGGTTCTCGCCGGCGAAAAGATCGCTCTTCATGGGGGCATCCTGGCCCGGAAGGTCCGATTCCCACAAGAATCGCTCGTCACGGCAGTGGCAGACTTGCCGGGTGAGCAGCAACGAACCCGATCTCCGCGATGAGAAGCCCCAGTTCGTCCTTCCGCTGGTGGTGCGGATCGAGCGGGACGCGCCGCCGTCCCGGACCGACGCCCTGGAGACGGCGGCGCGCGCCGTCCTGGAGATCCTGACCGACGACCGTTCCCTCGGCGAGGGCGAGTGGGCCCAGGTGATGACCGACTGGCAGGACGCCCGGATCCGCAAGGTGGTGCGCCGGGCGCGCGGCGGCGAGTGGCGGCGCGCGGACGCGCTCCCCGGCATCACGGTCACGGGGAAGGAGGCGGAGGTACGCGTCTTCCCGCCTGTCCCGCTCGACGGCTGGCCCAAGGACCTGGCCAAGCTCCAGGTGTCGGGCACCGACCTCGACGACCCGGCCGCGCCCGGTCCCGTACCGGCCGGGGCGGTGGTGCTCTGGCTGAACCCCGGGCTCGACATGTCGGCGGGCAAGACGATGGCGCAGACCGGGCACGGCGCGCAGCTGCTCTGGTGGGCGATGGGGGACGCGGACCGGGCGGCATGGCAGGAAGCGGGCTTCCCGCTCGCCGTGCGCACCGCGACGCCCGAGCGCTGGGCCGCCCTCGCGGCGAGCGCCCTCCCGGTGGTCCGCGACGCGGGCTTCACCGAGATCGCCCCGGGCAAGACGGTCGCGGCCGAGGGAAGCGACCGCTTCGCACCGCACCTGCGGCTGCCGGAGTAGGCGCGCGGGGGTCTCATCAGCCCCCGGGTCACTGCCTGCTCAGCCCCCGGTCGCGGCCGGCAGCTCGACCCGGACGACCAGGCCGCCGCCCGGCCGGGGCACGGCGGTGAGTTCGCCGTGGTGGCTCCGGGTGATCGCCCGGACCACGGCGAGCCCGAGACCCGAGCCGTCGCTCCGGCGCTCCCGGCCCCGCTGGAACGGCTCGAAGAGCGCGGGGACCTCGTCCGGGCCCACGACCGGGCCGGTGTTGCCGACCTCGACGAAGGCGAGGCCGGCGGCCGTGCCCGTGGTCACCGTCGCCGTACCGCCGCGGTGGTTGTGCCGCACGGCGTTGGCCAGCAGGTTCAGTGCGATCTGCCGCAGCAGCTCGGGGTCCCCCACCACGGGGGCGGGACCCGGCTCGACGGTGACCCGGACGTCCGACGTCCGGGCCTCGTCCGCCAGGTCCTCCCTGGCCTCGCCGGCGATGTCTCCGAGGTCGGCCGGATGCGGCGTCAGCCGGCCGCTCTCGCCGTGCGCCAGGGTCAGCAGGGCCGCGATCAGCCGCTCGCCGCGGGCGTTGGCGTCCAGCGCACGCCGCAGGGCGGGCCGCAGGCCGGCCGGGACCCGGCCCTGGGCCAGCGGGATCTCCAGAGCGGTGCGCTGGAGGGTGAGCGGGGTGCGCAGTTCGTGCGAGACGTGCGAGGTGAAGCGGCGCTGGGCGGTGAAACTGCGGTCCAGGCGGTCGAGCATCACGTCGAAGGCCTCGCCGAGTTCGCGGACCTCGTCGTGCGGGCCCGTCAGGCCGAGCCGCTCGTCCAGGGTGCTGCCGGTGCTGATCCGCCGGGCCGCCTGGGTGACCCGGCCGAGCCGGTGCAGCGAACGGCTGCTGCCCCACCAGGAGAGCAGCCCGGCCAGAGCCGTGAAGACGGCGAGCAGCAGCAGGGACCGCAGCAGCAGGTCGTCGAGGACGCTGTGCAGGAAGTCCTCGAAGCCCTCCGCGGGAGTGGTGACCGCGGCGGGCATCGACAGGCCGTCCGGCGGGGTGAGGAGGCCGGGCTCGGCGGCGGTCGTCCCGCTCGCGGAGACGACGCGGTAGCGGTTCTCCCGCAGCAGCTGCCGGGTGCTGAGCCAGTTCAGCAGGAGCAGTCCGCAGCCCAGGACCGCGAAGACGCCCGTGGTCATCAGGGTCAGCCGGCCGCGCAGGGGGAGCCCGTACGACAGGAACCGGCGGCCGGTGGGTACGCGGTTCACAGCCGGTACCCGTAGCCGGGGTCGTGGGTGATCAGGGGTGGCTCGCCGAGCTTGCGGCGCAGCGCGTGCACGGTGACCCGGACCGCGGTGGTGGCCGGGTCGAGGGCCGCGTCCCACAGGGTGTCCCGCAGTTCCTCGGTGGGGACCGGGGCGCCGTCCGCGGTCAGCAGCATTTCCAGCACCCCCAGTTCCCTGGGCGTCAGCTTCAGCGGCCGGCCCTCGCGTTCGGCGATCCGGCGCACGGTGTCCAGGCTGACGCCGTTCCTGCTCAGGACGGTGGCCCCGCGGCCGGCCGGGGAACGGCGGCCCAGCGCGCGCAGCCGGGCGACCAGCTCCAGGTACGAGAAGGGTTTCGCCAGGTAGTCGTCGGCGCCCTGGCCGAGTCCGTCGACCAGGTCGGCGAGGGAACCGGCGGCGGTGAGCATCAGGATCCTGGCCGGGTGGCCGGCCGCGTTCAGCGCCCGGCAGACGGCGTCGCCGCTCAGCCGGGGCAGGTTCCGGTCCAGGAGCAGGACGTCGTACTCGGCGGCGGCCGCCATCTCCAGCGCCCGGGCGCCGTCGTGGGCGAGGTCGCAGACCATGCCCTCGGCCCGCAGGCCCTCGGCGAGCATCGCCGCCAGCTCCGGCTCGTCCTCGACTATCAGTACGCGCATTCTCTTCCGCTCCGCTCACCGTGCTCCGGCTCCGCGCCGTCCTGCCCGGCCAACGATGCCCCGGGGGACGTTAGCCGGTGGTTAGGCACGCACTCACCGGTGCGTAACCCGCCGCTCCGTAGAACTGCCGGGGTCGATGCCGACCACCAGCAGGGAGAACACGACATGCGTACCAAGGCCGTACGGACCGTACTCGCGGCGACCGCCGTGACCGCGGCACTGATGACGACCGGCTGTTCCTCCGGGAGCGAGGCGCCCGCCGTGGCCGGAGGCGACGGCACGGGCAGGAGCAGGCCGCAGGACGACAACGCGGTCCGGCGGGCCTGGGTGGACTGCATGCACAAGAAGGGGCAGACCAGCGTGGAGCAGGACACGGACGGCAACATCTCCTTCCCCGCGGCGGGTGTCGACGCCCCCGGTTCGGCCACCGACCTCGAGACGGCGAGCAAGGCCTGCGACGCCGAGGTCCCCGGCATCCACCAGGTCCTGGAGAAGAACAACGAGAAGTTCGTCGAGCAGGGGCGCGCCTTCGTCGCCTGCGCGCGCAAGAACGGTTACGCGGACATCCCCGACCCCGAACCCGCGACCGGTGTCCTCGTCTTCCCGGCGAAGTCCTTCGACACGGCGGCGTGGGACGCCATCCAGCCGGCCTGCGCCAAGCTCCCCATGCCCGGCTACCGGATCGGCGAGTGACCATGAACCGTACCCCCGAGACCCCCGTCCCGCACCGCCCCGCGCGGAAGAAGCGCCGCGGGACCGTCGTCGCGGTCGTGCTGGTCGCCGCGCTCGGCGGCTCGGGCGCGCTCGCCGCGATACGCCCCTGGGAGCGGGCGGGCGACGCCGCGCCGCCGCCCGTCGAGCACGGCACCGTCGCGGTGTCGAAGGGCTCCCTGTCCACCGGCATCCAGGTGGGCGGCGCGCTCGCCCACGACGCCCCGACACCCGTCGTCGCCTCCGGCCGCGGCACCCTCACCGCCCTGCCCGCCGTCGGCGCCGTCGTCAAGGCGGGGGCGAAGCTGTACGAGGTCGACGGGCGGCCCGTGGTGCTGTTCACCGGCGACCGGCCGATGTGGCGCGACCTCGGCCCCGGCGTCACCGACGGCGCCGACGTCGAACAGCTCAAGCGCAACCTGATCGCCCTCGGTCACGCCGACGGACTGGGTCTGGCGGCCGACCGGAAGTTCACCCGTGGCACGGCGACCGCCGTCAAGCGCTGGCAGAAGGCCCTCGGCGAGAAGCAGACGGGGCAGGTCGCCCTCGGCAGCGTCGTCATGCTGCCCCGTACCGCCGTGCGCGTGCAGCAGCTCGGCACACAGCTCGGCTCGGCCCTCGGGGCCACCTCCGTGATGACCGTGACCGGCACCGACCTGGTCGCCGTGGTCCGGCCCGCCGACAACCAGCTCTCCTCGTTCCGGCCCGACGGCCGGGTGACGGTGAAGCTGGGCGACGGCAGCACCGTCGGAGGACGGGTCCGGTCCCTGCTCCGCGGCGGTTCCGGCGACGGGGATTCCGGCGACGGCGGGGACGGCGGCGCCGACAAGACCACCGTCACCATCACGCTCGACGACCAGCGGAAGGCCGCCGGAGCCGGGCCCTCCGCCGTGACCGTGACCGTCGTCGGCCGGGCCGTCAGCGACGCCCTCGTCGTCCCCGTCACCGCCCTCCTCGCCCTCGACGGCGGCGGCTACGGAGTCCAGGTCGTGACCGGCACCGGCACCCGGCTCGTCCGGGTCCAGCTGGGCCTGGTCGCCGACGCCAAGGCGCAGATCACCGGCGACGTCCGGGCCGGCGCCCAGGTGGTGGTCCCGAAGTGACAGCCCCTCAGCCGCCCGGCCCGGTCCCCGTACTGGAACTCGCGGGCATCACCAAGGAGTACCCGGGGTCGCCGCCGCTGCGCGTCCTGCACGACGTCGACCTCACCGTCGACGCCGGGGAGCTCGTCGCCGTCGTCGGCCCCTCCGGCTCCGGCAAGTCCACCCTCCTCGCGCTCCTCGGCTCCCTCGACCGGCCCACCGCCGGGACGCTGTCCTTCGAGGGGCGGGACCTGTCCACGGTCTCCGACCTCGAACTGGCCGCACTGCGCGCCCACCGGATCGGCTTCGTCTTCCAGCAGTTCTTCCTGCTGTCCGGGCTCACCACGGTCGAGAACGTCGCCACCGGCCTCCTCTACAGCGGCGTCCCCGCCGCCCGCCGGCGCGCCGAAGCCGTCACGGCCCTGCGCGAGGTGGGCCTCGGCCACCGTCTCGACCACCACCCCGACCGGCTCTCCGGTGGCGAGAAGCAGCGCGTCGCCATCGCCCGCGCCCTCGTCGGCCGCCCCGCGCTGCTCCTCGCCGACGAACCGACCGGCGCCCTGGACAGCGTCTCCGGAGCCGCAGTGGTCGAGCTGCTGCGCGCCCTGAACGCCGACGGCACCACGGTCGTCGTCATCACCCACGACCGTGAACTGGCCGCGTCCTTCCCCCGGCGCATCACCCTCCACGACGGCCGCGTCGAGTCCGACGAGCGCGGCCCGCACCCCGCCGGAGCCGTCCGATGACCCCCCTCCCGCGCCGCACCCGGCTGCGGCCCACGGACATGCTGCGGCTCGGCATGATCGGCCCGCGCACGCGCAGGACGCGCTCCGCCCTGTCGGCGCTCGGCATCTCCCTGGGCATCGCCGCGGTCATCGCCGTGACCGGCATCTCGGCCTCCAGCCAGGCACACCTGCTGGAACGCCTCGACCGGCTCGGCTCCAACCTGATCACCGTCGCCCCCGGCACCGGCCCCGACCGCAAGCCGGTGCCGCTGCCGCCCACGGCCGAGAAGATGCTCGCCAACATCGCCCCGGTCCAGCAGGTCACCGCGACCGGGGCCACCACCGCCCAGGTCTACCGCAACGACCTGGTCCCCGAGCAGCGGACCGGCAGCCTCACCGTGCTCGCCGCGCGGCTCAACCTGCTCGACGTCCTGCACGCCACCCTGCGCAGCGGGCAGTGGCTGACCCGGGCGAGCGAGAACCTGCCGGTGACCGTGCTCGGCGACGGCGCCGCCTCGCGGCTCGGCGTCACCGCGCCGGGTGAGCGGGTCTGGCTGGGCGGCCAGTGGTTCGTCGTCTCCGGCATCCTCGCCCCCAACGAACTCGCCCCCGAGCTGGGCAACGCCGCCCTGGTCGGCTGGCCGGAGGCCACCGCCCACCTGGGCGCGGACGGCACCGCGGCCATGGTCTACGTCCGGGTCCACCCCGAACGCGTGCCCGACGTGCAGGCCGTCGCCGGAGCCACCGCCGACCCCGCCAACCCGAGCACGGTCGCCGTCAGCCGCCCCTCCGACCTGTACACGGCACGGGCCGAGACGCAGGACTCCCTCACCGGGCTCGTCCTCGCCCTCGCCGCCGTCGCCCTGCTCGTGGGCGGCGTCGGCATCGCCAACACCATGGTCGTGGGGGTGATGGAGCGCCGGGGCGAGGTCGGGCTGCGCCGCGCGCTGGGCGCCCGCGGCGGCCAGATCGCCGTCCAGTTCCTCATCGAGGCCGTGCTGATGGGCCTGATCGGAGGGCTCGGCGGACTGGCCGTGGGCGGTCTCGCGGTCTACGGCTACGCCCTCGCGCAGGGCTTGCCCGCCGCCGTCCCGCTCTACACGGTCGTGGCGGCCCCGGTGGTGTCCGTCCTGGTGGCGGCGGTGGCCGGGATCTACCCCGCGCTCCGGGCGGCGCGGGTGTCCCCGACGGACGCCCTGCGCTCGGCCTGAGCACCGCGCTCGGAAGCGGAACCCCCCGTCCGGCGGGCGAACCCGGCACGAAGCGGCGGGGGAACCTCAAATGAAGCTCTGAACGTCCCCCTCCTGGGGTTCGAACGTTCCCGCCCGGGTCATCAGGTGGGTGACTGAGGACCGAAGGAGGGGGACATGACGGAACTCGGCATCGGCATCGGCTGGCGTCCCGAGATCGCGGAAGCGGTGGAGGGGCTGTCCGGCGTCGACTGGGTGGAGGTCGTCGCGGAGAACATCTGCGCCGGCCATCTGCCCGACTCACTGACCCGGCTGCGGGAGCGCGGCGTCACGGTCGTCCCGCACGGCGTCTCGCTCGGGCTCGGCGGCGCCGACCGACCCGACCCGGCGCGCCTCGCGGCGCTCGGCGAGAAGGCGCTGGCGCTCGGGGCGCCGCTGGTCACGGAGCACATCGCGTTCGTCCGGGCCGGGGGCCCGCTCACCGCGACCCCGCTGCTCGAAGCCGGCCATCTGCTGCCGGTGCCCCGGACCAGGGACGCGCTCGACGTGCTCTGCGAGAACGTGCGCATCGCGCAGGACGCGCTGCCCGTGCCGCTCGCGCTGGAGAACATCGCGGCACTGATCGCCTGGCCGGGCGAGGAGATGACGGAGGGGCAGTTCCTGGCGGAGCTGGTGGAGCGTACGGGGGTACGGCTCCTCATCGACGTCGCCAATCTGCACACCAACCACGTCAACCGGGGCGAGGACCCGGCGCGGGCGCTCGCCGAACTGCCGGTGGAGGCCATCGCGTACGTCCACGTGGCGGGCGGCGTGGAACGGGACGGCGTCTGGCACGACACCCACGCGCACCCGGTGCCGAAGGCCGTGCTCGACGTACTGGCGGACCTCGCCGGCCGGGTGTCCCCGCCGGGGGTCCTGCTGGAACGCGACGACGACTTCCCGCCGGCGGAGGAGCTGGCGGGCGAGCTGGAGACGATCAGAAGCACTGTGGTGCCGCGTTCCGCGAGGGCCGAACACAGGGGCACAGCCCACGCGCACGGCACCCGTTCGCCGGAACTCGCACCCGTCGGAACCGTCGACGCCCCGCTCCTGATCGGCGCGGGCGCCCGTGCCTCGGGCGGCCCGATGCCGAGCGCCGCCCCCCTCCCGGAGGACGTACCGCAGCCCGCACCGCGAGAAGGCGCACGCCAGCGCCTCGCCGTCGCCCAGGCCGCCCTCCTGTCCGCGCTCGTCGCCGGAACCCCCGTACCCGAGGGCTTCGACACCCGGCGGATCGGTGTCCAGAGCCGCGCCCTCGCCGCCAAGCGGGCCGGGGTCGTCGCGAAGGTCGCGCCGGAGCTGCCGGAGATCCTCGGCAAGGGCTTCCGGCCCGCGTTCCTCGCGTACGCCAGGACCCGGCCCATGTCCGGCGGCTACCGCCGTGACGCGCTCGACTTCGCCGAGCACCTGCTGCTCGCCGAACGGCCGGAGGACCCGGTGGCGCGGCGGGAGCTCACCGAGTGGTGGCAGGACCGTTCCGGCAGCCGCCCGCCCGGCCGCGCGACCCGGCTCGTACGGGCCGCCCGTCACGCCCTCGTACGGAGATGACCATGGACCTCCTGATCGTGCTCGTGTATCTCGCGGGGGCCGCCGGCATCGCCCTCGTCATCACCCGGGTCGTCCGTACCCGCGGCGGTCCCGGCGGGCCGGTCCACGACCGGTACGAGGCCGCGTTCCTCAACGGCGGTCCGGCCAGGGTCGTCGACAGCGCCCTCGCGGCCCTCCATGCGGACGGCAGGCTCGCGATCGGCGGCCCCGGCATCGTCGCGATCGTCAGGGCCACCGCGCACGACCCGGTGGAGCGCGCCGTGCTCCAGGAGCACGCCGCCGCCCCGCACGGGGCCCTCCACCACCTGCGGCTGGGGGTGATGCGGCACCCGGCGGTCCAGGAGATCGGCGGCGGTCTCGCGGCGCGCGGACTCGTGGTCGAACCGGCGACGCGGCGGGTCACGGGCCGCTGGTGCGGCATCCTCGCCCTGGCGGGCTTCGCGCTCTTCCCGCTCTCGATCCTCCTCACGATGGTCGACTTCGCCGCCGATCCGGAGTTCCGGCTCCCGTTCGTCTTCAAGGTGGCACCGGTGCTGTTCGCCGCCGTGATCACCGGCGCCGTCTGCGGGGCGGTCTCGGGCAAGCAGGTCACGCCGGCCGGCCGCCGCGCGGTCCTCGCGTACGGGCGGGCCTACGCCCACCCCGGGGACCCCGGCCACCTCGTGGCGCTGCACGGGCTGCGGGCCCTGCCGGACCCGGTGCTCCGGGAGCAGCTCGTCGCCGCCGCCCGGTTCTACGCGCCGCCGCGACGCAACCAGCGTGGCGGGCGGCGTTCGCCGAGCCACTTCTCGTCCGCGGACGCGGCCGTCCTCGGGGTGGCGACCGAGTGGTGCGCGACCAACAGCTCGTGCGGGGGCGGCGGGGGCGGGAGCTCCTGCTCGGGCGGCGGCTCGTCCTGCTCGGCCGGGTCCTGCTCGTCCGGCTCCTGTTCGGGCGGCGGTTCGAGCTGCGGCGGTTCCGGGGGCGGGTCGAGCTGCGGAAGCTCCAGTTCGTGCTCGAGTTCCAGCTCCAGTTCGTGTTCCAGCTCCAGCAGCAGCAGCTGAGCGGCGCCGGCGAAGCGGCCGTTCGGGTGGCGGGCCGGCCCGTCCTCCCGTAGAACCGGGACATGGTCTGGGTTCCGCTCCTGCTGGTGGCGTTCGTGGTGGCCGGTGTCGGCTGCGCGCGGATCTGCCGTGCCTCGCTGGCCGTCGCCCGGCCGCACGAGGTTTCCGGGGCCACGGGTGAACTCACCGTCGGCGAGGCGGCCTACCTCGCGGGCGGGCCGCTGCGGGTCACCGATCTGACCCTGGTGTCGCTGCACCGGGAGCGGCGGCTGCTGCTCGCCCGTACCGGCTGGGCGACGGTCGTGGACGCCGGCCGCGCGGGCGAGGGGGACGCGCTGGAGCGGGCCGTGTTCGGGGCCATCGGGCCCGCCGGTCAGTCACCGATCCCCGCCGTGCGTCCGGTGGTGGCGGCCGCGGACTCCGTGCGTTCCCTCGCGGCCGGGCTCGTCGACCGGGGGCTCGCCGTGTCCGACGCGGGCCGCCGGGAGGTCGCCGCCGCGCTGCGGGCGGTGCGGGCCGGATTCCTGCTGAGCCTGGTGCTCGGGGCGGTGTCGGCGCTGCTCGTGCCGGCCGGCGAACGGGGCCCGGTGCTCGCGGGGTTCGCGCTGCCGCTGCTCGGTTCGGGGCTCTGTCTGCTGATCGGCCTGACCGAGGTGTACCCGCACACCCGCTGGGCCTCCCCCGCCGGGCAGCGGCTGCTCGCGGGCCTGTCGGGCGCCGATCCGCTGACGGCCCTCGCGACGCGCGGACCCGCCGTCCTGGAGCCGGAGCTGCGGGCGGCCCTGCGGGACCGGGAGCCGTGGCGAAGGCCCCGGAAATGACGCCGGTGCGGCGCGCGAGAACGCGCGCCGCACCCGGTGCCGGACCCGGTGTCGCTGGAGCGGCGGGCGGGGGTTTCCCGCCTGCCGTCTGATCTTCCGGGTCGAGGGGTGGCGCACCCGGCCGGGAGCCGGGCCGCCACCAGGTTTCGTACGGCCGTCAGGCCAGGCCCGCCACCAGCTCGGCGACGCTCTTGCGGCGGCCGGTGTAGAACGGGACCTCTTCGCGGACGTGCATCCGGGCCTCGGAGGCGCGCAGGTGGCGCATCAGGTCGACGATGCGGTGCAGCTCGTCGGCCTCGAAGGCGAGGATCCACTCGTAGTCGCCGAGCGAGAAGGAGGCGACCGTGTTGGCGCGGACGTCCGGGTAGCCGCGGGCCATCTTGCCGTGGTCGGCGAGCATCCGGCGACGGTCCTCGTCCGGCAGCAGGTACCAGTCGTAGGAGCGCACGAAGGGGTAGACCGAGACGTAGTCGCGCGCGTGCTCGTCGGCCAGGAAGGCCGGGATGTGCGACTTGTTGAACTCGGCGGGGCGGTGCAGCGCCATGTTCGACCAGACCGGCTCCAGGGCGCGGCCCAGCCTGGTGCGGCGGAAGAGGTTGTACGCCTCCTGGAGCTCGTCGCTCGTCTCGGCGTGCCACCAGATCATCACATCGGCGTCGGCGCGCAGACCGGACAGGTCGTACGTGCCGCGGATGGTGATGTCCTTGGCCGCGAGCTGGTCGAACAGCTCCTGGACCTCGTCGGCGTAGCCGCCGCGGTCCTCGGGGAGAACGTCGCGCAGCTTGAAGACGGACCACAGGGTGTAGCGGATGACCTCGTTGAGGTCCTTCGCCTTCTTACCGGCGTTCGGGATCTTTTCGGGCGCACTCATACGCCTATTCTCGCCCGTCACAGGGAGTGCCCCGCACCGGGGTCGGTCCTTTTCGACGTGGCGATGATCTCGTCCCCCGCCCGCGCCCCCAGCTCCCGGACGATCTCGTCGGCGGCGCGGTGGGCCGAGGCGATGCAGGCCGGGATCCCGACGCCGTCGTACGCGGCTCCCGCGACCCGCAGTCCGGGCAGCGCGGCGACCGCCTCGCGGACCCGGGCGACCCGGGCGAGGTGGCCGACCGGGTACTGCGGCAGGCCGTCGATCCAGCGGGTGACCGTGGTGGCGACGGGCCGGGCGGCGAGTCCGGTGGCGGCGGCGAGGTCCTTCAGGGAGGCGGCGACCAGGTCGGCGTCCTCGCGGTGGACCTGTGCCTCCTCGCCGTGGCGGCCCACGGAGGTGCGGAGCACGAACAGGTCGGGGGCGCCGTCGGTGACCCAGCGCCACTTCCGCGAGGAGAAGGTGGAGGCCTTGATCGTGTGGCCGTCGACGGGCGGCACGAGGAAGCCCGAGCCGGGCAGGTCCGGCATGTCGGAGCGGCGGAACGCGAGGGTGACCAGGGCCATGGACGCGTACGCGACGGCGTCGAGTTCGGCGGAGGCGGCGGGCGCGTGCTCGGCGAGCAGCGCTGCGGCGGGCCCGGCTGGGGTGGCGAGGACGACGCCGTCGGCGGTGAGGACGCGGTCGCCGCTGACGACCTGCCAGGCACCGTCGGGGGTGCGGCGCAGCGCGGTCACGGGGGCGTCGGTGAGGATCTCGCCGCCGCCCGCCCGGATCGCGTCCGCGACGGCGCCGGGCAGGGTGCCGATGCCGCCGTCGATGCCGAGGAAGACGGAGCCGCCAAGGCCGGTGGCGGCGCCCGCCGCGTCGGCGGGGACGGTCGCGCCGGCCTGCTGCACGGCGCGGACGGCTGCGGTGAGCGTGGGGTGGGAGCGGGCGGCCTCGAAGAGGGCGGGGACGGCGGCGCGCATGGAGATGCGGTAGGCGTCACCGGCGTACACCCCGCCGAGGAGCGGTTCGACGAGCCGGTCGACGACCTCGTGGCCCATGCGGGCGGCGACGTACGCGCCGATGGCGATGTCCTCGCCGATCTCGGTCGGCGGCAGCTCGTGGTCCTCCCCGATGCGGCGCAGGCCCTCCTCGGAGAGCAGGCCCTCGACGGCGCGGGCGTCGCCGGGGACGCCCATGACGTGCCCCTTGGGCATGGGGACGAGCGCGCCGCGGGACCAGACGGCCGCGGTGGTGGTGGCCGGGGGCTGGAGACGGTCGCCGAGGCCGACGGTCCGGGCGAGTTCCACGGCCTCGGGGCGGCGGGCGAGCAGCGACTCGGCGCCGAGGTCGACGGGGGCGCCCGCGATCTCCCCGGCGAGCAGTTTGCCGCCGAGCCGGCCGCCCGCTTCGAGGAGGGTCACCCGGTGGCCGGCGAGGGCCAGCCGGTGGGCGGCGGCGAGGCCGGCGATTCCGCCACCGGCGACGACGACATGGGGTCCCGTGGTGTCCGCGTTCATGGGACCACTCTCTCAAATCGCCCATGGCCGCCCGCCCGGAGGTCGCCGCGCGTGCCCGCGCCCGTTCCGAGGCCGGACCGTGACCGCATCGCTACCGCCGGAGGGCAACCCGTCGGGTGTGCTCGTACGTCGAACCGGCGACACCTACCACCCCGGGGGGACTCGATGCGGAACGCACGTACGAAGGCAAGTACACGGGCGGCGGCCGGCGCGGCCCTGCTGACGGCCGCGCTGGTCCTCACCGGCTGCGGCGCGAGCGGCACCGACGCGAAGTCGGACGGCGCGCGGGACCTGAGCGCGGCGCGGCCCGCCGACGGGTCCGGGGCCGGGGCGGCGGAGAGCAGGACCGGCGGCTCCGCGGGGGCGGACGCGGCGAAGGCCCCGGAGAAGGCGGCCGCGCAGCAGCACGTCATCCGTACCGCCTCGCTGTCCGTGGAGGTCGGCGACGTGACGAAGGCGCTGGCGGCGGCCCGTACGGCGACGGCGGGCGCGGGCGGGCACGTCGAGAACGAGGCGACGCAGCGGGGCGGCGAGGGGTACGTCACCTCGCGCGTCGTGCTGCGCGTGCCGCAGGAGCGGTACGACGCCGTCCTCGGTGAACTCGCGGGTACGGGGAAGCTGCTGGCCCGCACGGCGGACGCGAAGGACGTGACCGGGGAGGTCGTGGACGTCACGAGCCGGATCGCGACCCAGCGGGCGAGCGTCGCGCGGGTGCGGGCGCTGATGGACCGGGCGGAGCGGCTGTCCGACGTGGTGACCCTGGAGGGTGAGCTGAGCCGCCGCCAGGCGGACCTGGAGGCGCTGCTCGCCCAGCAGGCCTCGCTGAAGGACCGGACCTCGCTGGCGACGATCACCCTGGAGCTGACGGAGAAGCGGAAGGAACCGCAGGCGGCCGCGCCCGAGGACGACCGCCCCGGCTTCCTCGACGCGCTCGGCGGCGGCTGGGACGCACTGGTGGGCGCGGTGAGCTGGGTCGTGATCGTGCTCGCGGCGCTGGCCCCGTGGCTCGCGGTCGCCGTGATCGCCTTCGTCCTGTGGCGCCGGGTGATCCGCCCCCGCCTTCCCCGCAGGGCCGCCGTCCCGCCCGCGCCGCTGCCGGTACAGCGCCCCGGCCGGCCGGCGCCGGAACGGAACGCCGCGGGCGCGGTGACGTCCCCGGGTACCGGCGAGTGAGCCGGAGGGGCGCGCCGGTGGAACGGCCCCGAGCGCGCGGAGCCTCCTGAGGCACGAAGRAGGCGAGCACGGTCGGGGCCGATCCACCGGCTTTGGYGCCCCGGAGGCGAACGAGCCCAAAATAAGGGGATGAGCGAACGACTGGTGGTCATCGGTGGGGACGCGGCGGGGATGTCCGCCGCGTCACAGGCACGCAGGCTCAAGGGGCCCGGGGAGCTGGAGATCGTCGCCTTCGAGCGCGGCCATTTCTCCTCGTACTCGGCCTGCGGCATCCCGTACTGGGTCGGCGGCGACGTCGCGACGCGCGGCGAGTTGATCGCCCGCTCCCCCGAGGAGCACCGGGCGCGTGACATCGACCTGCGGATGCGTACGGAGGTCACGGCCGTCGACGTGTCGGGCCGGAGGGTCCTCGCGCGGGATCTGGAGGCGGGGACGGAGTCGTGGACGGGCTTCGACAAGCTGGTGATCGCCACCGGGGCCCGGCCCCGGCGCCCGGCGCTGCCGGGGATCGACGCGCCCGGGGTGCACGGGGTGCAGACCCTCGACGACGGGCAGGCGCTGCTCGATTCCCTGGCGGGTACGCCGGGGCGGCGGGCGGTGGTGGTCGGCGCGGGGTACATCGGTGTGGAGATGGCCGAGGCGCTGCTCGCCCGGGGCTACGAGGTGACGGTGCTGACCCGGGGCGAGCAGCCGATGGCGACCCTCGACCCGGACATGGGCCGGCTGGTGCACCGGGCGATGGACGGGCTCGGGATCACCACGGTCGCGTCGGCGGAGGTGACGAAGATCCTGACCGGTGACGGGGGCCGGGTGCGGGCGGTGGCGACGGACGCGGCCGAGTATCCGGCGGACGTGGTCGTCCTCGGCATGGGCGTGGTGCCGGAGACCTCGCTCGCGCGGGCGGCGGGTCTGCCGCTCGGGGCGTCGGGCGGGCTGCTCACGGATCTCGCGATGCGGGTGCGGGGCCATGACGGCATCTGGGCGGGTGGTGACTGCGTGGAGGTCCTCGATCTGGTCTCGAACCGGGACCGGTACGTGCCGCTGGGGACGCATGCGAACAAGCACGGCCAGGTCATCGGGGCGAACGTCGGCGGTGACTACGCGACCTTCCCCGGGGTGGTGGGGACGGCGGTGTCGAAGGTGTGCGATCTGGAGATCGCGCGGACCGGTCTGCGGGAGAAGGACGCCCGGGAGGTGGGGCTGCGGTTCGTGACGGTGACGGTGGAGTCGACGAGCCGGGCGGGCTACTACCCGGGGGCGGCGCCGATGACGGTGAAGATGCTGGCCGAGCGGCGTACGGGACGGCTGCTCGGGGTGCAGATCGTGGGCCGGGAGGGCGCGGCGAAGCGGGTGGACATCGCGGCGGTGGCGCTGACCGCCGGGATGACGGTGGAGGCGATGACGGCCCTGGACCTGGGGTACGCGCCGCCGTTCTCGCCGGTGTGGGACCCGGTGCTGATCGCGGCGCGCAAGGCGACGGCGGCGGTCCGGGCGGCGGGCTGACGCCTCCGCGTGGGGGCTGACGCGACGACGCCTCCGCCCGGTGGGGCGGAGGCGTCGGCCGGATCGGGTGACCGTCAGACGGCCGTGCGGGTGTGCACGTACTCGACGAGGCGGGACAGGGCGTCCGGGTCCATCGAGGGCATGACGCCGTGGCCCAGGTTGAAGACGTGGCCCTCCAGGTCCTTCGCGGCGGCCAGCACCTCGTCCGTCTTGGCCTCGACGACCTCGGTCGGGGCGAACAGCACGGCCGGGTCCAGGTTGCCCTGGAGTGCCTTGCCGGGGCCGACGCGGCGGGCGGCCTCGTCGAGCGGGACGCGCCAGTCGACGCCGACGACGTCCGCGCCGGCCTCGCCCATGAGGCCGAGCAGCTCGCCCGTACCGACACCGAAGTGGATGCGCGGGACGCCGTAGCCGGCGACGGCGTCGAAGACCTTCGTGGAGGCCGGCATGACGGAGCGGCGGTAGTCGGCGGGGGCGAGGGCGCCGACCCAGGAGTCGAAGAGCTGGACGGCGGAGGCGCCGGCCTCGATCTGGACCTTGAGGAAGGCCGAGGTGATCTCCGCGAGGCGGTCGAGCAGGTCGGCCCAGAGCTGCGGGTCGCCGTACATCATGGCCTTGGTGCGCTCGTGGCTGCGCGACGGGCCGCCCTCGACGAGGTAGCTCGCGAGGGTGAAGGGTGCGCCGGCGAAGCCGATGAGCGGGGTGTCGCCGAGCTCCTCGGTGAGCATCCCGATGGCCTCGGTGACGTAGTGGACGTCCTCGGGGGTCAGGTCGCGCAGCCGGTCGAGGTCGGCGCGGGTGCGGATCGGGTCGGCGACGACCGGGCCGACGCCGGGCTTGATGTCGAGGTCGAGGCCGATGGCCTTGAGGGGGACGACGATGTCGCTGAAGTAGATGGCGGCGTCGACCTTGTGGCGGCGGACGGGCTGGAGCGTGATCTCGGTGACCAGCTCGGGCCGCATGCACGATTCGAGCATGGGGATGCCCTCGCGCACCTTGAGGTACTCGGGGAGGGATCGCCCGGCCTGTCGCATGAACCAGACGGGGGTGTGGGGCACGGGCTCACGCCGGCACGCCTTGAGGAACGCGGAGTCGTACGTCCGCGACTGCTGCTTCGTCTGCTGGCCCTGCGGGCTGTCCATGGCACTCACGCCTCGAATCTTCGCATGTGGCGGGAAGCCGCTCGTCCGGGCCGGGTGTCCCTCCCTGCGCGGAGGCCCCGTTCCGCCTACTCTTCCCCGCATGGCTGCGGCTCAGGGACATTTTTCCGATCATTCCGACGGCAATCGAGGGACGGACCAAACGGCGGACAGTACGGAGACGAACCCGGTGCCACCCGCGTTCCGGCGCGCGGTGGAGGCCTTGCGTTCGGCAAGGCTGCGGCCCGAGATGGAGATCGATCCGACGAGGCCGCCGCAGCGCCTCGCCCCCTACGCGTACGCGGTGGAGGCGGCCGTCGTGGACGGCGAGGAGGATCTGGCGGACGGCCGTCTGGTGCTGCTGCACGACCCGGACGGCCACGAGGCCTGGAAGGGAACGTTCCGGCTGGTGACCCTGGTCCGGGCGGAGCTGGAGCCGGAGATGGCGGCGGACCCGCTGCTGCCCGAGGTGTGCTGGTCCTGGCTGACCGGGGCGCTGGAGGCCCGGGGGCTGGCGTACGGGGAGGCGAGCGGGACCGTGACGATGGCGGGCTCGCACTATTTCGGCGGTCTGGCGGACCGCAGGCCGGCCACGCAGATCGAGATCCGGGCGTCCTGGACGCCGCGCGAGGGTCTGGGCGGGGTGCCGGACACGGGGGCGCATCTGGCGGCCTGGTGCGATCTGCTGTGTCAGATCGCGGGGCTGCCGCCGGCCCCGGCCGAACCGGGGGCGGCGGGGACGGTGTCGGGCGCGGGGGTCGTCTCGTTGCCCCAGCGACGGGGCCCGCAGCAGGCCTGAGGGGCGAGATCAGGCCACTCTTCGGAGTGTTCGAACGGCGGCCCCCGTACTCCCCCTCAGGGGTGACGGGTCGGGGGCCGCTCGTAGGATGATCGATCACGCGTCCGAATTGCCCTAATTGTTACTCACCAAATCGTGATCTTTCCCTAAAGGCGGGCGGCCCATCTGCCGAAGGAGTCAATGACCCCTTCACAGCACGGGTTCACCCCCGGCTTCCTCCCCGAGCCGGCTCCGTCCCGCACCCTTCCCCCCAGGAGGCCTGGTGTCCGTTCTCCTCGAGCAGCCCGCAAGCCTGGTCGCCTACCGCCCGAACAAGCCGACGGCCATGGTCGTCGTGGCCGACCCGCGCGTCCGCTCCACCGTGACCCGCCACCTGTGGGCCCTCGGAGTACGCGACGTGATCGAGGCTTCTTCCATCGCGGAGGCACGTCCCCGCGTCGGCAACCCGCGCGACATCTGCGTTGCCGACGTCCACCTGCCCGACGGCAGCGGTCTCACGCTGCTGTCCGAGACCCGCGCCGCGGGCTGGCCCAACGGCCTGGCCCTCTCGGCCGCGGACGACATCGGCGCCGTGCGCAACGCCCTCGCGGGCGGCGTGAAGGGCTATGTCGTCACCGGTACGCGCACCAACATCGGCCACCCCACCCGGCCCGGCGCCGCCCCCATCGGCGCCGCGGCCGCACGGCTCGGCCACCGCCGCCCCCCGGGTGCCCCGAGCCACCCGGGCGGCTACCGCGAGCTCTCCGGCCGTGAGGTCGAGGTGCTCCGGCTCGTCGCGGAGGGCCAGTCGAACAAGGCGATCGGCGTCTCCATGGGCCTCTCGGCCCTCACCGTGAAGAGCCACCTCGCCCGCATCGCCCGCAAGCTGGGCACCGGGGACCGCGCCGGCATGGTCGCGGTCGCCCTGCGGACCGGGATCATCCACTGACGGCAGCCGAAAGGAAGCCCGCGCCTGTCGACGGAACGTTCCGTCGACAGGCGCTTGCCGTTCACCGATACCCTTGACAGGTGACCGACGCCCAAGAGACCGCAGCAGACACAGCACTGCGCACCACCGGGGGCGGCCCCCCGGACGACGATGTCCCTGCGAATGGGCTTCCGATCCCGTTGCTGGAGCCCCGCGAGGGGATTCCGCCCGTCGTGGAGACCGACGAGGCCCTCGCCGAGGTGATCGCCGCCTTCGCCGCGGGCCGCGGGCCCGTCGCCGTGGACGCCGAGCGCGCCTCCGGCTACCGCTACGGACAGCGCGCCTACCTCGTACAGCTCCGCCGTGAAGGCGCGGGCACCGCGCTCATCGACCCGGTCGGCTGCCCCGACCTCTCCGGCCTCGGCGAGGCGCTCGCCGGGACCGAGTGGATCCTGCACGCCGCGACCCAGGACCTCCCGTGCCTGCGCGACATAGGCATGCTCCCGACCTCGCTGTTCGACACCGAGCTGGCCGGACGGCTCGCGGGCTTCCCGCGCGTCGGCCTCGGCGCGATGGTCGAGTCCGTCCTCGGCTACGCCCTGGAGAAGGGCCACTCCGCCGTGGACTGGTCCACCCGTCCGCTGCCCGAGCCCTGGCTGCGGTACGCGGCCCTCGACGTCGAACTCCTCGTCGACCTGCGCGACGCGCTGGAGAAGGAGCTCGACCGCCAGGGCAAGCTGGACTGGGCCCACCAGGAGTTCGACGCCATCGCCTCCGCCCCGCCGGCCCCGCCGCGCAAGGACCCGTGGCGGCGCACCTCCGGGATGCACAAGGTGCGGCGCCGTCGCCAGATGGCGGTCGTACGGGAGCTGTGGACGGCCCGCGACCGGGTCGCCCAGCGCCGTGACGTCTCCCCCGGCAAGGTGCTCAGCGACGCGGCGATCGTGGAAGCGGCGCTGGCCGTCCCGGTGAACCTGGCCGCGCTCACCGCACTGCCCGGTTTCGGGCACCGGATGGGCCGCCGTCAGCTGGAGCAGTGGCAGGCGGCGGTGGACCGCGCCAGGGCCCTGCCGGAGAGCGAGCTTCCGCAGCCGGGCACGCAGATGGCGGGCCCGCCCCCGCCGCGCGCCTGGGCGGACAAGGACCCGGTCGCGGCGGCCCGCCTCTCGGCGGCGCGCGCGGCGGTGTCGGCCCTCGCGGAGGAGCTGAACCTGCCGCAGGAGAACCTGATCACCCCGGACACCGTGCGCCGGGTCTGCTGGGAACCGCCGGCCCAGGGCGACGCGGACAGCGTGGCGGCGGCCCTCGCGGGCCACGGCGCGCGCCGCTGGCAGGTCGAACTGGTGACCCCGCTCCTGGTGAAGGCCCTGACGGCGACGGCGTAGCACCGCCCCCGGGCCCTCGACGAAAGGCCCCCGGCACTCCCGCCGGGGGCCTTCGCGCACCCCTTCGCGGATGTGACCTTCGCCGCTTGGCCCCCAGGGACTGGGCAGCTTGGTTACCCGCAAGTAGCATGGGGGGAGCAAGCGCGCGCTTAGGTGCGTGCCGCAGCAGTGCCATCCCGCACCCTGGAGGAGAGCCATCGTGCCTCGTACCGTCAGGGACGTCGTCTTCGTCGACGGCGTCCGCACCCCGTTCGGCAAGGCGGGCCCGAAGGGCATCTACCACGAGACCCGCGCCGACGACCTCGTCGTCAAGGCCATCAGGGAGCTGCTGCGCCGCAACCCGGGCCTCGACCCCGCGAAGATCGACGAGGTCGCCATCGCCGCGACCACGCAGATCGGTGACCAGGGTCTGACCCTCGGCCGCACGGCGGGCATCCTCGCCGGGCTGCCGCAGTCGGTGCCGGGCTACTCCATCGACCGCATGTGCGCCGGTGCGCTCACCGCCGTCACCTCGGTCGCCGGTTCGATCGCCTTCGGCGCGTACGACGCCGTGATCGCCGGTGGCGTCGAGCACATGGGCCGTCACCCCATGGGCGAGGGCGTCGACCCGAACCCGCGGTTCGTCAGCGAGAAGCTGGTCGACGAGTCCGCCCTCTTCATGGGCATGACCGCCGAGAACCTGCACGACCGCTACCCGAGCATCACCAAGCAGCGCGCCGACGAGTACGCCGTGCGCTCGCAGGAGAAGGCCGCCAAGGCGTACGCCGACGGCAAGATCCAGCAGGACCTGGTGCCGATCTCGGTCCGCCGCACCGACGCCTCCACCGGTGAGACCGGCTGGGGCCTGGTCACCGCCGACGAGCCGATGCGTCCGGGCACCACGCTGGAGTCGCTGGCCGGGCTGAAGACGCCGTTCCGCGTCCACGGCAACGTCACCGCGGGCAACGCGGCCGGTCTCAACGACGGCGCCACCGCCTCGATCATCGCCTCCGAGGACTTCGCCCGCGAGCACGACCTCCCGGTGAAGATGCGCCTGGTCTCGTACGCCTTCGCCGGCGTCGAGCCCGAGGTCATGGGCTACGGCCCGATCCCGGCGACCGAGAAGGCCCTCGCGAAGGCCGGTCTGTCCATCGAGGACATCGACCTCTTCGAGATCAACGAGGCCTTCGCGGTCCAGGTCCTCGCCTTCCTGGAGCACTACGGCATCGCCGACGACGACGCCCGCGTCAACCAGTACGGCGGCGCCATCGCCTACGGTCACCCGCTCGCCTCCTCCGGCGTCCGTCTGATGACGCAGCTGGCCCGCCAGTTCGAGGAGAACCCGCAGGTCCGCTACGGCCTCAACACGATGTGCGTCGGCTTCGGCATGGGCGCCACGGTCATCTGGGAAAACCCCCACTGGGAGGGCAAGTGAGCACCACCGCCGAGCTTCTGAAGGGCGCCGCGGAGCTCTTCCCGGACGAGGTCGTCACCTCGGCCCACGTACGGCACTTCGAACTGCCCGCGGGTGCGGGCCGGTTCGCGCTGATCACGCTGGACAACGGCTTCGACCACACCAAGCCGACCACCTTCGGCCCGCAGTCGCTCGCCAACCTGAACACGGCGATCGACCAGGTCGAGGCCGAGGCCGCCAACGGTGAGATCACCGGCGTCGGCATCACCGGCAAGCCGTTCATCTTCGCCGTCGGCGCCGACCTCAAGGGCGTCGAGCTGCTGCGCAAGCACGACGAGGCGCTCGCCATCGGCAAGGGCGGCCACGACGTCTTCAAGCGTCTCTCCGCGCTCGCCGTGCCGACCTTCGCGTACTACAACGGCGCGGCCATGGGCGGCGGTGTCGAGGTCGGTCTGCACTGCACCTACCGCACCGTCTCCAAGGCCCTCCCGGCGTTCTCGCTGCCCGAGGTCTTCCTCGGTCTGGTTCCCGGCTGGGGCGGCTGCGCCCTTCTGCCGAACCTGATCGGCGCCGAGAAGGCCGTCTCGGTCATCATCGAGAACTCGCTGAACCAGAACCGCCAGCTCAAGGGCAAGCAGGTCTTCGAGCTCGGCATCGCCGACGCGCTGTTCGAGGGCGCCGACTTCCTGGAGCAGTCGCTGATCTGGACGGCCTCCGTCCTGAACGGCTCCGTGACCGTCGAGCGCCCCGAGATCGACCGCGGCGAGGGCTGGGACCAGGCCGTCGCCAAGGGCCGTCTCGTCGCCGACTCCAAGGTGCACGGCGCCGCGCCGGCCGCCTACCGCGCCCTCGACATCATCGAGGCCGCCAAGGACGGCGACCTGCAGAAGGGCTTCGACGCCGAGGACCAGGCCCTCGCGGACCTGATCATGGGCGGCGAGCTGCGCTCCGGCATCTACGCCTTCAACCTGGTGCAGAAGCGCGGCAAGCGCCCCGCCGGTGCCCCGGACAAGTCGCTGGCCCGCCCGGTCACCAAGGTCGGTGTCGTCGGCGCCGGTCTGATGGCCTCCCAGCTGGCCCTGCTCTTCCTGCGCCGCCTGGAGGTGCCGGTCGTCCTGACCGACATCGACCAGGAGCGGATCGACAAGGGCGTGGGCTACGTCCACGGCGAGATCGAGAAGCTGCTCGGCAAGGGCCGCATCAACCAGGACAAGGCCAACCGCCTCAAGGGCCTGGTCTCCGGTGTCCTGGACAAGGCCGAGGGCTTCGCGGACGCGGACTTCATCATCGAGGCCGTGTTCGAGGAGATGGGCGTCAAGCAGCAGGTGTTCGCGGAGGTCGAGGCGGTCGCCCCGGCGCACGCGATCCTCGCCACCAACACCTCCTCGCTGTCCGTCTCGGAGATGGCCTCCAAGCTCCGGCACCCGGAGCGCGTGGTCGGCTTCCACTTCTTCAACCCGGTCGCGATCCTCCCGCTCCTGGAGATCGTCCGCGGCGAGAAGACGGACGACGCCTCGCTCGCCACCGCCTTCGGTGTCGCGAAGAAGCTGAAGAAGACTGCGGTCCTGACGAAGGACGCCCCGGCGTTCGTCGTGAACCGCATCCTGACCCGCTTCATGGGCGAGATCCAGAACGTCATCGACGAGGGCACCTCGGTCGAGACGGCCGAGAAGGCCATCGAGCCCCTCGGTCTGCCGATGTCGCCGCTGGTGCTCCTGGAGCTCGTCGGCCCGGCGATCGGTCTGCACGTCTCCGAGACCCTGAACCGCTCCTTCCCGGAGCGCTTCACCGTCTCGCCGAACCTCAAGCGCGTCGTCGAGGCCGGCAAGCGCGGCTTCTACGTCTACAACGCGGAGAACGGCTTCAAGCCGGAGCTCGACCCGGAGGTCGCCGCGCTTCTCGTCCAGGGCGACTCCGTCCTGACGGAGGAGCAGGTCCGCGAGCGCGTCCTGGACGCGGTGGCTCAGGAGATCGGCCTGATGCTGGAGGAGGGTGTCGTCGCCGAGGCGCAGGACATCGACCTCTGCCTGATCACGGGCGCGGGCTGGCCCTTCCACCTGGGCGGCATCACGCCGTACCTGGACCGCGAGGGCGTCTCCGAGCGCGTCAACGGCAAGCCCTTCCTCGCGCAGGGCGTGGCGAGCGTCCCGGCGTAACCACCCCTCAGGGCGCACGCGAACGGCCCCGGCACCTTCTCCAGGTGCCGGGGCCGTTCCCGTGTTCCGGGGAGGCACGGGGGGCGGGGGGCGACGGGGGCGGGGCGCCCCCGTCACGGGGTGCGGCGGGTCACCCTATGGAGCGCCAGCCCTCCAGGAGGAGTCCCTCCGCCGCCGCCTTCTGCCGGGTGGTGATCAGCTGGACGCCGCCGACCAGGGCCATCGCGACGAGCCGCCCGTCGAGGCCCCGGGTGAGGACGGTCGCGAGCTCGCCCTGCGCGTCCCCGGTCTCCGACCACGCGATGCCGTCGGTCTCCCGCTCGCTCGGGTAGGCCGCGAGGGCGAGCCGGCCGTCGGAGGACTGCTGGGCGAGGACCGTGCAGTCGAAGCCGTCGATGAGGCAGCGGGTGGCGGCGAGCCGGCCGGTGCCGACCGCGTCGCCGACGGCCGTCGGCTCCAGGGAGCGGCCCGGCGACCAGGCGCGGACCTTGCCCGCCTTGTCGACGTAGAACAGCGTCACGTGCCCGGAGGGGCCGGTCACGGCCGTCAGGGTGCCGAAGGTGACCTCGGCGGGCAGCACGTCCTGGCGGACCGGGCGGGCGCCCGGCTCCTCCTGGACGTAGCGCAGCAGGCCCTTGTCGGTGGCGGTGAGGAGCTCGACGCGCCCCTCGCCGTTGACGACGGCCACCGGGGAGGGGTCGGTGCCCCAGCCGTGCAGGTCCCACCAGGGGTGCCAGCCGCCGGCGTCCTTCTGGGCGCGGACGCTCAGTCCGCCGCCGCCGTTCCGCACGAAGGCGTACGCGCGGCCCTGGGCGTCCACCGCGACGGACGGGTTGCCCGTCCACGGCCCCTTGCCGTTGGAGTGGCCGATCGAGCGCCAGGCGGCCGCCGGGCGGCCCGTCTGGAACTGGACGCTGTGGACCAGCTCGACGTGTCCCTCTCCCCCGGTGGTGGGCCGCAGGCCGACGAGGTGGACGTACCGGTCGGCGCCCTGGCCGACCGCGAGGAAGGAGGTGAGTCCGTCGCCGCCGAGCGAGTCGGGCCCGCTCCAGCTGCCGTCCGGCTGCTCGGTCCAGCGCACCACCTCCCCGTCCCGGGGCAGGTACGCGCTGAACCTGCCCTCCTCTCCTCTGGTCAGCCAGGCGCCCTGGAGCTGGGGGGCGGTGGCGCCGTGGGAGCGGGCAGCGGGGACCTGGGATCGATTCGCCATGGGGGGATCCAGCACTCCGGTCGTCGGAAGGAGTTCGGGTACGAGCCGACTGTAGTCGCCCTCCCGAACCCTCCCTTCCGCGCCTTCGGCATCGGCCGCTCAGTACCGGGATTCGCCGCCCGCGCGCCCGAGCCGACTGTGACCGCGCCCGTACAGGAAGTACACGACGAAGCCGATCACCATCCATACGGCGAAGCGGAACCAGGTCTCGCCGGGCAGGTTGAGCATCAGCCAGACCGAGGCGGCGATGGAGAGGATCGGCAGGAAGGGCACCCAGGGGGTGCGGAAGGCCCGCGGCAGGTCGGGGCGGGTGCGGCGGAGCACCATGACGCCGACGGCGACCACGACGAAGGCGAAGAGCGTGCCGATGTTCACCAGGGTGGCGAGCTCGTTGATGCTGGTGAAGCCGGCGACGACGGCGATGATCGCGCCGAGCAGGATGGTGGGCCGGTACGGGGTCCTGAAGCGCGGGTGCGTCTTGGAGAAGAAGCGCGGCAGCAGGCCGTCGCGGCTCATCGCGAAGAACACCCGGGTCTGGCCGAGGAGCAGGATCAGACAGACCGTGGTGAGGCCGATGGCGGCGCCGAAGCTGATCACGCCCGCGTAGAAGGGGTGTCCGGCGGCTTTGAAGGCATCGGCGAGCGGGGCGCTCACGGACAGCTCGGTGTAGTGCTGCATTCCGGTGACGACCAGGGCGACGGCCACGTAGAGCACGGTGCAGATGAGGAGCGAGCCGAGGATGCCCCGGGGCATGTCCCGCTGCGGCAGCTTGGTCTCCTCGGCGGCGGTGGCGACGACGTCGAAGCCGATGAAGGCGAAGAAGACGACGGAGGCGGCGGTGAAGATGCCCATGACGCCGAAGTTCGTCGGTTCGTACCCGAACATCAGCTGGACCAGCGGTTCGTTCCAGCCGGAGCCGCCGCCGGGCGGGGTGACGGCCGGCGGGATGAAGGGCTTGTAGTTGTCGCCGACGATGAAGAACAGGCCCGCGACGATCACGATCATCACCACGGTCACCTTGATCGCGACGACGACGGCGGTGATCCGGGCGGAGAGCTTCATGCCCAGGACGAGGACCACGGTGAGCACGAGGACCAGCAGGAAGGCCAGGATGTCGAAGGTGCCGCCCGGGATGTCGGGCCCTTCGAGCGCGGCCGGCAGATGCCAGCCGATGTTGTCCATCAGGGATCTGACGTAGCCGGACCAGCCGACGGCGACCACCGCCGTACCGAGGGCGAACTCCAGGACGAGGTCCCAGCCGATGATCCAGGCGGGCAGCTCGCCGATGGAGGCGTACGCGAAGGTGTACGCCGATCCGGCCACCGGCACCGTCGAGGCGAACTCGGCGTAGCAGAGGGCGGCCAGGGCGCAGACGATGCCCGCGGCGACGAAGGCGAGGGCGGTGGCCGGCCCGGCGTTCTCCTTCGCGACCTTGCCGGTCAGGACGAAGATGCCGGTGCCGATGATGACGCCGACGCCGAACACCGTCAGGTCCCAGGCGGACAGGGACTTCCGGAGCGCGTGCTCCGGTTCCTCCGTGTCGCGGATCGACTGCTCGACGGACTTGGTCCGGAACATTCCCATGTTGGCGCGTGGCCGCTGGTCCGTGCTCACGTGGTACCTCCTGCCGGGGGACTGCCCGTCCTGTGGTCAGAATGCACGCGAAAGGGCCGGTCGGCACTCCGAAGAGTGAGCCGACCGGCCCAAAGGTGACGCGGGGTCACGAGGGTCCGTCAGTCGCGGGCGGGCTCCACGGCCTGCGCGCTGTTCTCGAACCTGCCGTCGAGCCGCGAGACCAGACCGGTGACCTGGCGGGCGACGTCGGGGGCGGTCAGGCCGATCTCGGCCAGGACCTCGCCGCGGGAGGCGTGGTCGAGGAAGCGCGGCGGGATGCCGAAGTCACGCAGCGGCACGTCCACGCCCGCGTCGCGGAGCGCCTGGGCGACGGCGGAGCCGACACCGCCGACGCGGCTGTTGTCCTCGACCGTGACGACGACCCGGTGGCGCTCGGCGAGCGGGGCGAGGGCCTCGTCGACCGGCTTGACCCAGCGGGGGTCGACGACGGTGGTGGAGATGCCCTGGCGGTCGAGCAGGTCGGCGATCTCCAGGCACATGGGCGCCAGGGCGCCCACGGAGACCAGGAGGACGTCCGGCCGGTCGGAGCCGGGCTCGCGGAGCACGTCCATGCCGCCGACGCGGCGCAGGGCGGGGACGGCGGGGCCGACGGCGCCCTTGGAGAAGCGGACCACGGTGGGGGCGTCGGTGACCTCGACGGCCTCGCGGAGCTGGGCGCGGACCTGGTCGGCGTCGCGCGGGGCGGCGAGCCGCAGGCCGGGGACGACCTGGAGGATCGACATGTCCCACATGCCGTTGTGGGAGGCGCCGTCGGTGCCGGTGACACCGGCCCGGTCCAGGACGAAGGTGACGCCGCACTTGTGCAGGGCCACGTCCATCAGGACCTGGTCGAAGGCGCGGTTGAGGAAGGTCGCGTACACCGCGAAGACCGGGTGCAGTCCGCCGGTGGCGAGGCCGGCGGCGGAGACCGCGGCGTGCTGCTCGGCGATGCCGACGTCGAAGACCCGCTCGGGGAAGGCCTTGGCGAACTTGTCGAGGCCGACGGGCTGGAGCATGGCCGCCGTGATGGCGACGATGTCCGCGCGCTCCTTGCCGAGCTCCACCATCTCCTGGCCGAAGACCGAGGTCCAGTCGGCGCCGGAGGAGGCGATGGGCAGGCCGGTGTCGGGGTGGATCTTGCCGACGGCGTGGAAGCGGTCGGCCTCGTCCTGGAGGGCGGGCTGGTAGCCGCGGCCCTTCTCGGTGAGGCAGTGGACGATCACGGGGCCGCCGAAGCGCTTGGCGCGCGTCAGGGCGGACTCCAGGGCCTCGATGTCGTGGCCGTCGATGGGGCCGACGTACTTGAGGCCGAGGTCCTCGAACATGCCCTGCGGGGCGATGAAGTCCTTGAGGCCCTTCTTGGCGCCGTGCAGGGTCTCGTAGAGCGGCTTCCCGACGACCGGGGTGCGCTCCAGGATGTCCTTGCCGCGGGCGAGGAAGCGCTCGTAGCCGTCGGTGGTGCGCAGGGTGGCCAGGTGGTTGGCGAGGCCGCCGATGGTGGGCGCGTAGGAGCGCTCGTTGTCGTTGACGACGATCACGAGCGGGCGGTCCTTGGCGGCGGCGATGTTGTTCAGCGCCTCCCAGGCCATGCCGCCGGTGAGGGCGCCGTCGCCGATGACCGCGACGACGTGGTCGTCCTTCTTCAGGACCTCGTTGGCCTTGGCGAGGCCGTCGGCCCAGCCGAGGACCGTCGAGGCGTGCGAGTTCTCGATGACGTCGTGCTCGGACTCGGCCTGCGAGGGGTAGCCGGAGAGGCCGCCCTTCATCTTGAGCTTCGAGAAGTCCTGTCGCCCGGTGAGGAGCTTGTGGACGTAGCTCTGGTGGCCGGTGTCCCAGAGGACCTTGTCCTTCGGGGAGTCGAACACGCGGTGCAGGGCGATGGTCAGCTCGACCACGCCGAGGTTGGGCCCGAGGTGCCCGCCGGTCTTGGAGACGGCGTCCACGAGGAACGTCCTGATCTCGTCGGCCAGCTGGTCCAGCTGTTCCGGGGAGAGCCGGTCCAGATCTCGCGGTCCCCTGATACGGGTCAGCAGAGCCACCCGTGCCTCCTTGCGTTTGAGCTGGTCGAGCTTGCCGATTTGTCGAGTCTAATGTTCCGTCTTGGATCGTGGGCATCGGGCCGGGGAGTGAGGCGTCACCCTCACGGCCTACAAGCCGCTGATCTGTACGGCTCTGTACGCGCGTGCGTACTGCTCCGTACGCGCCGGTGCACTCCCCCGGACGCGCCGGAGCCCGGCACCGGTTTCGCGGTGCCGGGCCGGTGTGACGGGTGTTACGCGCGTCCCGCCGTCTTCTGCGTCTTGCGCGAGACCGAGTCGATGATCACGGCGATGAGCAGGACCGCTCCGGTGATCATGTACTGGATCGCGTTCGAGGACAGGTTCATCTGGTTGAGGCCCTGGACGATCGACTGGATGACCAGGATGCCGAGGAGCGCCGACCAGACCTTGCCGCGTCCGCCGAACAGGGACGTACCGCCGATGACGGCCGCCGCGATGCACATCATCAGCTGGTTGCCGCCGCCGAGGGAGCGGTCGGCGCCGCCGGTCGCGGAGGCGAGGAACAGACCGCCGATGGCGCCCATGGTGCCGGAGATCATGAAGACCGAGATCCGGATCCAGGAGACGTTGATGCCGGCGCGGCGGGCGGCCTCGATGCCGCCGCCGACCGCGAAGACCTGGCGGCCGTACGTGGTGCGGCGGAGCACGAAGTCGGTGACGAGCAGGATCACCAGGAAGATCACCAGGGAGAGCGGCAGGCCCTGCTCCTGGTTGAAGCCGTACGCGGCGACGAGGACCAGGACCGCGAGGACGGCGGTGCGCAGGATGATCTCGCTCTGCGGGCGGTGCGGCAGCTCGGCGGCCCTGCGGCGGCGCGAGTCGCGCAGCTGGGCGAGGTAGAAGGCGGCGACGACGACCACGGCGAGGCCGTAGGCGGCGGCGACGTCGGAGAAGTAGTACTTCGTGAGGTCGCCGACGAAGCTGCCGATCGGGGTGGGGATGGTGGACTTGTCGCCCATCACCCAGGTCTGCAGTCCGGCCCAGCCGAGGAAGCCGGCCAGGGTGACGACGAAGGCGGGGACGCCGATCTTGGCGAAGACCAGGCCGTGGAAGGCGCCGAGCAGGGTGCCGGACAGGATGCCGAGGAGGATCGCGAGACCGTCCGGCATGTCCGTGCCGAGGACGCCCCAGACCGAGCCGGCCAGACCCGCGACGGATCCTACGGCGAGGTCGATCTCGCCGAGCAGCAGGACGAAGACGATGCCGACGGCCATGATGCCGGGGCCGACCGCGTACAGCGTGATCTGGTCGAGGTTGTACGAGGTGATGAAGTTGCCGGTGAGGGCCTGGAAGACGATGCCGATGACGATCAGACCGACCACGACGGGCAGCGAGCCGATCTCACCGGAGCGGATCTTGCGCTTGAACTCCTCGACGTAGCCCTTGAAGCCCTGCTCGCGGACGAGGAGGCGGGGGTCGACGGCGGGGATCGCGGCGGCGGCCGGGGCCTCCACGCTCGTCCGGGGGTCGGGCACGGCGGCCTGGTCGCTCGCGGCGGGAGGGGTCTTGCTCACTTCGCTACCTCCGCGTTGCGGGCCTGGCGGCGGGTCACGGCGTTGTCCGTGGCACCGGTGATCGCGGCGATGATCTCTTCGTGCGTGGTGGTGGCCACCGGGAAGGTGCCGTTGTTACGGCCCAGGCGCAGCACGGCCACGGTGTCGGCGACGGCCTTCACGTCGGCCATGTTGTGGCTGATGAGGATGACGCCGAGGCCCTGCTCGCGCAGCCGCTCGACCAGGTCGAGGACCTGGGCGGTCTGCTCGACGCCGAGGGCGGCGGTCGGCTCGTCGAGGATCACGATCTTGGGGTCGCCGACCAGGGCGCGCGCGATGGCGACGACCTGCCGCTGGCCGCCGGAGAGGGCGGCGACGGGGATGCGGACGCTGGGGATGCGGATGGAGAGGGTGGAGAGGAGGTCCTTGGCCCGCTTCTCCATGGCGACCTCGTCGAGGACGCCGCCCTTCTTGATCTCGCGGCCGAGGAACAGGTTGGCGACGACGTCGAGGTTGTCGCAGAGGGCGAGGTCCTGGTAGACGGTCGCGACGCCGAGGTTCTGGGAGTCGTGCGGCCGCTGGATCTCGACGCGCTCGCCCTCCCACTCGATGACGCCCTCGTCGATCGGGTGCACGCCGGCGATCGTCTTGACCAGCGTGGACTTTCCCGCTCCGTTGTCGCCGACGAGCGCGACGACCTCTCCTGCGTGGACTTCGAGATCGACACCGGAGAGGACCTGGACCGCTCCGAACCGCTTGAAGATCCCACGCAACGCCAGCACGGGCGTCTGGGACACGTGAACCAACTCCTTCGCCGCCCGCGGGCGGCGGCAATGGCGCGCCGCCGGTGCGGCGCCGAAGTTTCGAGGGGGGCTGGGCTCGTCCGGCCCCCGGACCGACAGCGGGGTCTGGGTCGGCCGGGGGCCGGACGGGCTTGGGGCGGATCCGGGCGTCGTGCGCGCGCCTTGTTACCGGGGGTCTTCACCCTCTGTACTCGGGGCGGCGGCGCCCTCTTCCGGGGCGCTCACGCGCGGATCCGTGGCGCCGGGCCCTCGCGGGGCCCGGCAGGGGGGTGACCCGGCCTACTTGATGCCCAGCGCGGTGCACTTGGCGGCGAGGTCCGAGGTGCAGAGGTCGGCGGCCTTGTAGATGCCGTCCTGGACGACCGTGGACTGGATGTTGGTCTTGTCGACCACCACCGGGGCGAAGAGCGTCGACGGCACGCCGTCGGTCGCGCCCTGGGCGCCCAGGTCCTTGCCCTGGAGCAGGTTCACCGCGAACTTGGCGGCCTCGGGGGCCAGCTGGAGCGGCGACTTGTAGATGGTGAAGGTCTGGGTGCCCGCGATGATCCGCTGGATGCCCGCGACCTCGGCGTCCTGGCCGCCCACCGGGATGTTCTTGATGCCGGCGTTCTCGAGGGAGGTGATGACACCGCCCGCCATACCGTCGTTGGCGGAGTAGACGGCGTTGATCTTGTCCTTGCCGACCGAGGAGATCGCGGCGGACATCTTCTCGCCGGCGATCTTCGGGTCCCACTCGCCGGAGGCCTCGTAGGCGATCTTGCCGACCTTGCCGTCGAGCGCGGTGTGGGCGCCCTTCTTGAACAGACCGGCGTTCGGGTCCTTCTCGTCGCCGTTGATCATCACGACGTTGGCGGTGGCGGCCTTGGTGCCGAGGGCGGCGAGGAGCGCCTGGCCCTGGAGCTCGCCGACCTTGTTGTTGTCGTGGCTGACGTAGGCGTCGGCGCCCTTGACGGCACGGTCGTACGCGACGATCTTGACGCCCTTGGCCTTGGCGTCCTTGATCCAGCCCTCGGCCTTGGTGGCGTCGACCGGGTCGAGGGCGATGACCTTGATGCCGTCGGCGATCAGCTGGTCGAACTGCTGCTTCTGCTTGACGACGTCGGAGACCGCGTTGTTGTACACGACCTCGCAGTCGCCGCACGCGGCCTTGACGGCCTTCTCGAACTGGGGCTTGTCCAGGGCCTCGTAGCGCGAGGTCTTGTTCTCCGGAAGGAGCAGGCCGATCTTGGTCGAGCTGCCCTTGTCCGCGCTGTCGTCGCCGCCGGCCTTGCCGCAGGCTGCGAGCGAGAGGGCCATCGAGACCGCGGCCGTTGCTATGACGGCACGACGCGTCACTGCGTTCATGTGGGTTTGCCTCCCTGACGAGGCCGCGACGTTGCGGCCGAGGTGGCACGAAGTCAACTCGGCCGCAACGTTGACGTCAAGAAGTAAATTCTTAACGAGATGACAACGGTGGTGTTCGTTATCTAAGTGAAGGCAAGACGCGAGGCCGGGCCCGCCGTCGGCAGCGCACTCTCCAAAAGGGTCGAATCGCCCATCTCGCTCAGCACGAGGGCCAGCGCGCCGAGCACCTCGGCGCGGCCGCCCAAGGCCCCCTGGACCAGCGACAGCTGCCGGGCGGCGCTGGGGATCGCGTACCGCGAGACGGAGTCCCTGATGGGCGTCAGGACCAGCTCCCCGGCCTCCGCGAGGTCGCCGCCGAGCACCACCCGGCTCGGGTTCAGGAGGTTGCACAGGTTGGCGATGCCGCTGCCGATGTGCCGCCCGACGTCGGCGATCACCCGGCGGCAGCCGGGGTCGCCCTCCCGGGCCAGCCGGACGACCTTCTCCATGGTCAGATCCGGGCCGTGGCCCGGCTGGAGGAGCGGCAGCACGTACCGGGCCGCGGTGAAGGTCTCCAGGCAGCCCCGGTTGCCGCAGCGGCAGACCGGGCCCGACTCGTCGAGCGTGATGTGCCCGATCTCGCCCGCGGTGCCGCCGGGCCCCCGGTAGACCCGCCCGTCGATGACGAGCCCGGCGCCGACGCCGCTGGCCACCTTGATGTACGCCAGGTCCTTGACGCCCCGCCCGCTCCCCCAGACCAGCTCGCCGAGCGCGCCGAGGTTGGCGTCGTTGTCGACGTGCACGGGGACGCCGAGCCGGCCGGACAGCTCCTCTGCGGGGTTGATGCCGCTCCAGCCCGGCAGGATCGAGGTCGACCCGAGGGTGCCGGAGGAGACGTCGATCGGTCCCGGTACGCCGAGCCCGACGCCGATCACCTTGTCCCGGCCGATGCCGGTGGTCTCGATCAGCCGGTTGACCAGCTGTTCCGCCCGGTCGAAGCCCTCGGCGGCGGAGGCGTCCACGTCCAGCGGCTCCGCCTCCTCGGCGAGCACCTGGTGGGCCAGGTTGCCGACCGCGACCCGGAGGTGCGTATGGCCGAAGTCCACGCCGATCACGATGCCCGCGTCGCCCGAGAGCGAGACGCTGCGCGCCCGCCGGCCGCCCGCCGAGGTGGGCGTGACGTCGACGGTGCCGCCGTCCTTCAGCTCCCGGACGATGTTGGAGACCGTGGCGGCGGACAGGCCCGTCGACCGGGCGATCTCCGCCTGGGTGAGCGATCCGGCCATGCGCACCGCCCGGACGACCCGTTCGAGATTGGCCCTGTGCAGCGACGTCTGCGACCCCGGAGTCTCCATCGACTCACTCACTCCCACCGTTTTCTCCAACATGTGAACTCTAAGGGGACGCTTTCGGCTTGCTCCCCGTCAAGACCTTGAGTGGCGGACGGTACGCGTCACACGGTGTGACGGAGCGCCGAAGGGCCCCCGGCGCGCGGTGCGCCGGGGGCCCTTCGGGCTCTGCGGGAGGGGCCTGCGGAGGCCCTGGGGTCACTTCACGGCGCCGGCGGTCAGACCGGCCACCACCTGCCGCTGGAAGATGATGTAGGCGGCGAGCACCGGGAGCATCGCCATCACGAGGCCGGCGAAGAGACCCGACCAGTCGCCCTTGTAACCCTGGCTGACGGCGAGCTGCACCAGGCCCTGCGAGAGCACCTTCTTCTCCGGCTCGGTGTTGAGCACGGTCGGCAGCAGGTACTGGTTCCACTGCCCGAGGAAGTTGAAGATGCCGACGCTGATGAGGCCCGGCTTGGCCATCGGCAGCATCACCTGGAAGAAGGTCCGGGTGTGCGAGGCGCCGTCCACGAAGGCCGCTTCCGCGACCGAGGTCGGCAGGGTGCGGAAGAAGGCCGTGAGGAAGAAGACGGTGAACGGCAGCGAGTACGCGATGTAGACCAGGATCAGGCCGTGCAGCGTGTTGAGCAGGGCCATGTTCTGCATGACGTAGAACAGCGGCACGAGCGCCAGGATGATCGGGAAGCTCATCCCGCCGATGAAGAGGAAGTAGATGAAGCGGCTGCCCGGGAAGTCGAAGCGGGCCAGCACGTAGGCCGCCATCGAGCCGAGGAGCAGGGTGCCGATGAGCGAGCCGCCGACCACCAGGATCGTGTTCAGGAAGTAGTCGCTCATGTGCGCTTCGGTCCAGGCGCGCGACCAGTTCTCGAAGTGCAGCTTGTCGGGCAGCGACCACGGCGAGGTGAAGATCGCCTTGTCGGTCTTGAAGGAGGTCATGACCGCCCAGAGCAGCGGTGTGACGACCATGATCGCCCAGATGATCAGGACGCCGTGCGAGAAGACGTTGAGGGTCGCGCCCTCGCTCTTGGACTCCTTGCGGGGCGCGGGCGCCGTGGTCTTGGTGACCGCGGGCCCGGGGCCGCCGGGCCCGCCGGGGGTCTCGACGCCGGTGGTGGCAGTGTCGGTCGTCTTCATCAGAACTCCAGCCGCTCGCGCCGGCCCAGCTTCGTCACGACGGCCGCGAAGGCCAGGGTGAGGACGAGGAGCGCGACACCGATGGTCGTTGCGTAGGCGGCCTGACCGTCCCGGAACGCCTTCTGGTAGACGTACAGCGGAAGGACGATGGTGGAGTAGTCGGGCCCGCCGCCGGAGGGGCCGACGGTCATGATCTGGACCACGGCGAAGGATTCCGCGCCGAGCGCGAGGATGCCCATGTAGATCCAGCCGGACTGCACGGTGTCCCAGAGCAGCGGCAGCGTGATCTTGAAGAACGTGGTGAACCGGCTGGCGCCGTCGAGCAGGGCCGCCTCGTAGAAGTCCCGCGGAATGGATGCCATGCCGGCCGAGAAGAGGACGACGAAGAATCCGACGGTGGACCAGACGAGAACCACCATCACGCAGATGAGGGCGAGGTCCGGATCGCCGAGCCAGTCGGGCTGGATGCTGCCGAGACCGACACCCTTCAAAACGGAATTGATGGCTCCGCTATTGGGGTTGTACGCGAACTGGAAGAGCAGCGCCACGATCGCGATCGACAGCACCTGCGGGAAGAAATAGACGATCTTGTAGAAAGACGATCCGCGCACACCCGCGATGGCGGCGCCCCTCCGGCGCCGACCGCCGACATTCAGCATGAAGGCGAAGAAGAGCGCGAGGCCGACGGTCACCAGCGGCAGCACCAGCGCGAGGATCAGACTGTGCTGGAACGACTTCCAGAAGATCTCGTCGTCCAGCATCCGGCTGTAGTTGTCGAATCCGACCATCCCGAATTCGGGACTCAGTCCGGTCCAGTCCGTGAACGAGTAGTAGATCGACTGGATGAACGGCCAGATGACGAAGAGCGCGTAGAGCGCGAGGGGGGCCGCCAGGAACCCCACGATGAAACGGTACTTGCCGTGTTGCATTCCTACCGACCCCGATCTTTCCCACGCCAGGCGCGCCGCTGCTGCCGCGCGCGAAGTGGCCGGGGCCCGCTCCCGGTCGGCGGGAAGGGGCCCCGGCACTGTTCCACTAGTGCTTGTAGTGCTTGATCGAGGAGTCCTTGGCCGCCTCGTCGGCGTACTTCTGGATCTTCTTGATCGTCTCGGCCGGGGTCGCACGGCCGGCCATCATCTCGCCGATGCCCGCGACGCCGATCTTCTCCTTCTGGAGGGCGACGTACCAGTCCTGCAGGCGCGGGTTGACGACGTTCTGGCCGGCCTTCGCCAGGGCCGCCACACCGGACTTGAGGCCCGGGGACAGCTCGATGCCGTCGGTGCCGCCGTTGAGGGCGGTCAGCGACTTCACGGACTGCGTGAAGTTCTTGGAGGAGGCCTCGCTGAGCATGATGCGCAGCTGCTCCATGCCGCCCTCGGCGTTGGCCGCCTTCGCGGGGACGATGAAGGGCTCGCCGCCGGCCGCCCAGATGGTGCCGAACGGCATCTTGTCCGAGGCGTCGATGCCGGTCGGGGCGTTGACCGACAGGCCGAAGTCGGCCGGCATGGTCTTCGCGGCCTCGTTCTCGACCCAGGAGCCGTTCGGGATGAACAGCGCCTTGCCCTCGGTCCAGGCGGTCTGCGACTGGATGTGGTCGAGGCCGGGCGTGCCCTTGAGGATGTAGCCCTTCTGGACGAGCTCGTAGTACGCCTCGAAGCAGGCCTTGACCGCCGGGTGCTCCCAGGCCTTCGGCTCCAGGTTGTCGATGGCGTCCAGGACCTCGCGCCCGCCGACCTTGCCGATCATCGGGTAGAGCGAGAAGGGGACGTAATACGGGTGCTTGCCCGCGTACGTCCAGCCGGCGATGCCCTTCTTCTTGGCCTTCTCGCAGACGGCCAGCATCTCGTCCCAGGTCTCCGGGTACTTCGCGTCGAGCGAGTCGAGGAGCTTCTGCGAGTACCAGACGCCGTAGACGGTGTAGGCGTAGTTGAGGATCCAGCACTGCTCGCCGTCGAACTGGCCCATCTCGACGATGCCGGGCCGCAGGGTGTCACGGACCTTCTTGGACGGGTCGTCGAGGGACGGCGCGTCGAGGAGCGGGGTGAGGTCCGCGAGCTGCTTCTGGCCGACGAGGACACCCATGTCCATCTGCTCGGCGCCCGAGTTGTCGATGAGGTCCGGCGGGTTGCCGCCGTTGAAGCGGGGCTGGAGCGTGGTGGTGATCTTCTGGGTCGGGGTGAACTTGACCTTCGCCTTGGGGTAATTGGTCTCGTAGACCTTGACCGCGTCCTTGGCGTACTGCTGTCCGAATCCGCCGTCGAAGAGGACGAAATCGAGCGGAGCCGACTCGTTCACCCCGAGCGGGTTCTTATCGGACTTCGTGCCCTTCTCGACCTTTCCGTTGCCACCGCTGTCACTGCTCGCACAGGCGGAGAGGAAGCCCATCGTCGGTACGGAGATCAGACCGATAGCGGCAGAACGCTTGATCAGATCGCGACGGCCAAGGCCCTCATTGGTGTGTGCGGAGGTGGATCCCATGCTCAAGTCCTCGCCTTCATTCAGGACTCAGGCGGTGTACCGGTCGCCCGTACTCTCGCCACAGGCGAAGGGCCCCGCCACCGCGGTCATTTGCAGCCGGGTCGTGCAGGCGTCGGGCCGTCGTGTGATGGAAACGACTGGCTGGACGCCGACAGGTATAGTCCACTTCCCTTCACCGGAGCAAGATCGTAAGCAGGTTTCGGCGGCCATCTTTCCCGAGTTGAGACCTCCGGGATAAGCAGGCGCGATCTGCGGCGTTTCGTCCAAGCATTGGCTTCGCAACACCCTTGACAGCACCTCGGAACTACCCGTACTGGAGGCGCGACACGGCACTTTCACCCGCACGAGAACACGAACGAGGCAAAGCGGGCATCCAGCCGGGATCGAAACAGTTGTGTCACAGACCCCCCGCCCGGTGAAGGTTGTGTAAGGACGATCCGGGATCATAGGGGTCCCACCGCTTCCCTCCCTCGTGACGGACGCGCGGTGGGACCTGCCTCATTCCACTCGGATCTGGAGTACTACGTGGCCAAGTCTTCTGGCCTGAAGCGCACGGGCATCCTGTCCCGCGTCACCGTCGCTGCGATAACCGCTGCCCTCGTGGGCACCACCACGGCCGCGGTGGCGGCCGACGCGCCGCAGCGTTCCGCACAGTCCGCCACCACCGAGTCGGCGCCGCGCGCCGGCGCGTTCGCCGCGACGACCGCAACGGTCGCGACGCCCGCCAACTCGCTGTACGGCGCCACCAACTACGGCAACCTGTACCGCTACGACCTCGACGGCAACGGCGGCTTCAAGGCCGCCGTGTCGAGCGGCTCCGGCTGGCAGTACAGCAAGTTCATCACCCAGGCGGACCAGAACTCGGACGGCCGCTCCGACGGCCTCTGGTACGTCGAGAACAACCGTCTCGCGTACATGAAGTTCAGCAGCACCCCGCGTGACATCGGCGGCGGCTGGGGCGTGTACAACCGCGTCTTCTCCGCCGGCAACAACGGCGGCGCGGCCGCGGACGACCTGATCGCCCGCGACAGCGCCGGCGTGCTGTACCTGTACCTGGGTTACGGCAACGGCAACCTGGCGCCCCGCACCCGCATCGGTGGCGGCTGGCAGATCTACAACCAGATGACCGGCAAGGGCGACATGACGGGGGACGGCAAGGCCGACCTCATCACGCGTGACAACGCGGGCAACCTGTACCTCTTCAAGGGCACGGGCAACTACAAGATCCCGTTCGGCGGCCGCGCCAAGATCGGCGCCGGCTTCCAGATCTACAACAGCCTGCTCTCCGTCGGTGACGTCAACTTCGACGGCAACGCGGACCTGCTGGCCCGTGACAGCGCCGGCGCGCTGTGGCTGTTCAAGGGCACGGGCAACGCCTCCTCGCCCTTCTTCGGCCGCGTGAAGGTCGGCTCGGGCGGCTGGAACGGCTTCCGCGCCATGTTCTAGTCGTGCCGCCCGGCCCTCCGGCCGGTGACACACGAGCGGGCCCCGCTCCTCTTCCGAGGAGCGGGGCCCGTTTCGTACGACCGGATCAGAGCGTGTCAGCCGCGGATCAGGTTGCGGAGCACGTACTGCATGATGCCGCCGTTGCGGTAGTAGTCCGCCTCACCGGGGGTGTCGATGCGGACGACCGCGTCGAACTCGACACCGGTGTCGGTGGTGACCTTGACCGTGCTCGGCGTGGTGCCCTCGTTCAGCTCCGTGACGCCCGCGATGGAGAAGGTCTCCTCGCCGGTCAGACCGAGCGAGTCGGCCGACTGGCCGGCCGGGAACTGGAGCGGCAGGACGCCCATGCCGATGAGGTTCGAGCGGTGGATGCGCTCGTACGACTCGGTGATGACGGCCTTGACGCCGAGGAGCGCGGTGCCCTTGGCGGCCCAGTCGCGGGACGAGCCGGAGCCGTACTCCTTGCCGCCCAGGATGACCAGCGGGGTGCCGGCGGCCTGGTAGTTCTGCGAGGCGTCGTAGATGAACGACACCGGCGCGTCCGCCTGGGTGAAGTCGCGGGTGAAGCCGCCCTCGGTGCCCGGCGCGATCTGGTTGCGCAGGCGGATGTTGGCGAAGGTGCCGCGGATCATGACCTCGTGGTTGCCTCGGCGCGAGCCGTAGGAGTTGAAGTCACGACGCTCCACACCGTGCTCGGTGAGGTACTTGCCAGCCGGGGTGTCGGCCTTGATGGCACCGGCCGGGGAGATGTGGTCGGTGGTGACCGAGTCGCCCAGCTTCGCCAGCACGCGGGCGCCGGTGATGTCGGAGACCGGGGTGGTCTCCATCGTCATGCCCTCGAAGTACGGGGGCTTCCGCACGTAGGTGGACTCGGCGTCCCACTCGAAGGTGTTGCCGGTCGGGATCGAGAGCGCCTGCCACTGGGCGTCGCCCGCGAAGACGTCCTGGTAGGACTTGTTGAACATGTCCTCGCCGATGGCGTTGGCGACGACGTCGTTGACCTCGGCCTCCGACGGCCAGATGTCGGCCAGGTAGACGGGCTTGCCGTCCTGGTCGACGCCGAGGGCGTCCTTGGTGATGTCCACCTTCATGGAGCCCGCGAGGGCGTACGCGACGACCAGCGGCGGGGAGGCCAGGTAGTTCATCTTGACGTCGGGGTTGATGCGACCCTCGAAGTTGCGGTTGCCCGAGAGCACCGAGGTCACGGCGAGGTCGTGCTCGTTGACGGCCTTGGAGACCTCCTCCGGCAGCGGGCCGGAGTTGCCGATGCAGGTGGTGCAGCCGTAACCGACGAGGTTGAAGCCGACCTTGTCGAGGTACGGGGTGAGACCCGCCTTGTCGAAGTAGTCGGTGACGACCTTCGAGCCCGGGGCGAGGGTGGTCTTGACCCACGGCTTGCGGGTCAGGCCCTTCTCGGTGGCCTTCTTCGCGACGAGCGCGGCGGCGACCATCACGTAGGGGTTCGAGGTGTTGGTGCAGGAGGTGATCGCGGCGACGGTGACGGCGCCGTGGTCGATCTCGTACGTCGAGCCGTCGGGGGCGGTCACCTGGACCGGCTTCGACGGGGCGCCGTTCGGGTGGTTCGCCGGGGCGTCGGAGGCCGGGAAGGACTCCTTGCCCGCCTCGTCGACCTCGTCGACGTAGTTGCGCACGTCCTGGGCGAACTGCGCGGCGGCGTTCGCGAGGACGATGCGGTCCTGCGGGCGCTTCGGGCCGGCGATGGAGGGAACGACCGTGGAGAGGTCGAGCTCCAGCTTCTCGGAGAAGTCGGGCTCGGCGGCCGGGTCGAGCCAGAGGCCCTGCTCCTTGGCGTACGCCTCGACGAGCGCGACCTGCTGCGCGGAGCGGCCGGTCAGCTTGAGGTAGTTCAGCGTCTCGCCGTCGATCGGGAAGACCGCGGCGGTGGAGCCGAACTCCGGCGACATGTTGCCGATGGTGGCGCGGTTCGCGAGCGAGGTGGCGGCGACGCCCTCACCGTAGAACTCGACGAACTTGCCGACGACGCCGTGCTTGCGCAGCATCTCGGTGATCGTGAGGACCAGGTCGGTGGCGGTGGTGCCGGCCGGGAGCTCGCCGGTCAGCTTGAAGCCGACGACGCGCGGGATCAGCATGGAGACCGGCTGGCCGAGCATCGCGGCCTCGGCCTCGATGCCACCGACGCCCCAGCCCAGCACGCCCAGGCCGTTGACCATGGTGGTGTGCGAGTCGGTGCCGACGAGGGTGTCGGGGTACGCCTGGCCGCCCCGGACCATGACCGTACGAGCCAGGTGCTCGATGTTCACCTGGTGGACGATGCCGGTGCCCGGCGGGACGACCTTGAAGTCGTCGAAGGCCGTCTGGCCCCAGCGCAGGAACTGGTAGCGCTCCTTGTTGCGGCCGTACTCCAGCTCGACGTTCTCCGCGAAGGCGGAGTTCGTGCCGAACTTGTCGGCGATGACGGAGTGGTCGATGACCATCTCGGCCGGGGAGAGCGGGTTGATCTTCGCCGGGTCGCCGCCGAGCGCCGCGACGGCCTCACGCATGGTGGCGAGGTCGACGACACAGGGGACGCCGGTGAAGTCCTGCATGATCACGCGGGCCGGCGTGAACTGGATCTCCTGGCTCGGCTGGGCCTGCGAGTCCCAGTTGCCGAGGGCCCGGATGTGGTCGGCGGTGATGTTCGCGCCGTCCTCGGTGCGGAGCAGGTTCTCCAGGAGGACCTTCAGGCTGTAAGGGAGGCGCGCGGAGCCCTCGACCTTGTCCAGCTTGAAGATCTCGTACGACTCGTCGCCCACGCGCAGCGTGCTGCGGGCGTCGAAGCTGTTCGCCGACACGACAGTCTCCTTCATCAATGTGCGCGTATTACCGCCATGCTGCCGCCACGACTCCTCGCCGATCCGCTAAGGTAAGACTTAGTTAGGCAAGCCTTACCGGGTGGGCGGCCATGGTGCGCCGTAAGCAGTTATCTCGATGTCGAGATAACTCTAGTGCATCCCCGCCGCCTGGTCATGCCCGGATCCCCCGAGCCGCGGGTGTGGCGGTGCCGGGTGGCCGTACCCGTTGGGGCGGTCGTCTCCGTCACGGCCTACGACCGGGGCGACGTCACTTCGTCGACTCCAGAATGCGGTCGAGCGTCCGGCGCCCCATTCGACTCATCGTCGGATTGCTCTCGGCGTAGTACCAGACGAGCCCCATCGCCTGTTCGAACGCCCATGCCTTGCCGCGCTCCCACTCCAGATCGTCACAGGCCAGTGTCCGCCGGAGCACTTCCCGGGGGCCCGCCTGCAACAGGTGCCAGGCGCTGACCAGATCCAGCGCGGGGTCAGCCGGGCCGAATCCGCCGGTGTCGAGGACGCCGCCGAGCCGGTCTCCCGCGACGAGCACATTGCCGGGAATCAGGTCGCCGTGGCTCATCACGTCGGGACTCGTGCGCGGCAGCTCCCGGAAGCGGCTCCACGATCGGCGCAGCCGGGGCACGTCGAGCAGCCCCTCACTCTCCTCGAAGCACTTCTCCATCCAGGCATCGTGGTGAGCGAGAACGCCGCCGCGATTGTCACCGCCGAAAAGCCGACCCCGCGTCTCGGCTCCCCGCAGGGCCGCGATGAAGGCCGCAAGGTCCTCGGCGAAAGCGTCCGACCCACTCGGGTCGGCATCAAAGGCGACCGTTCCCGGCAGCCACGTCTGGACCGACCACGGCATGGGGTAACCCGCTCCAGGCTTTCCCAGGGCGACGGGTTCCGGAACGGGGAACCGAGACACCTGTGCCAGCTCCGCGCTCGCCCGGGCTTCCCGTTCCAGAACCGCCAGCGCCTCCGCGGCATCGGTCAGACGCAGCGGGAATCGCGCGGAGAGGTCGTCCCCGATGCGGAAGACGGCGTGGACCGTCCCGGTCGACGACAGGAGTCGGATCGCCTTGCCGCTCCACTGAGGGAACTGTTCCTGGAGCAAGGTCGCAACGATGTCGGTGGTCACGTCCACTTGGTCATCGTGCATGGTCAATCTCGCAGGCCCTTCCACTGGTCCAGTTCGAAACGACGGAAGCAGTCCAGATCAACTGAGACGACAGCCAGTATTCAGACGCCGGGGTCCGGATCAACTGAGTTTCTTCGGCCACCCAGGTGTCTCGACCGTTCTGGTCGCCCCAGGTCACAGCCGCGGGGGAATCCGCCCGGCGCCGGCGAGGCACCCGTACGGCCGCCGACGCGTTGCCGGGGCCCCGGGGTCCGCCGACGATCGGAGCATGTTCAGTGGCGCGCATGTGATCCTCTACACCCGGGACGCGGAGGCCGACCGCGCGTTCCTCAGGGACGTCTTCGGATTCGAGCACGTGGACGCCGGGGGCGGCTGGCTCGTCTTCCGGCTGCCGCCCGCCGAGATCGCCGTCCATCCCACGACGGACGAACCCCGGCACGAGGTCTACCTCATGTGCGAGGACCTCACCCGGACCCTGACGGAGCTGGAGGACCGGGGCGCCGAGATCTCACGCGCCATCACCGAGCAGCGCTGGGGCCTGCTCGCGGCCGTACGGCTGCCGAGCGGCACCGAACTCCCCCTGTACGAACCGCATCACCCCACCGCGCACGACCTCTCACCCTGACGGCCCACCCCAACGGCGAGCCTCATCTCATATCTGAGATAACGTGACGCCATGGCAGACGACTACCTCGTACGCATCGGCAAGCTCATCCGTGACGCCCGTCAGCACCGGGGCTGGACACAGACGCAGCTCGCCGAGGCACTGGCCACGAGCCAGAGCGCCGTCAACCGGATCGAGCGCGGCAACCAGAACATCACCCTTGAGATGATCGCCCGGATCGGCGAGGCCCTCGACAGCGAGATCGTGTCGCTGGGCTACGCGGGCCCCATGCACCTCAGGGTCGTCGGCCGCCGCCGGCTCTCCGGCGCGATCGACGTCAAGACCAGCAAGAACGCCTGCGTCGCGCTGCTCTGTGCCTCCCTCCTCAACAAGGGCCGCACCGTCCTGCGCCGGGTCGCCCGCATCGAGGAGGTCTTCCGCCTCCTGGAGGTCCTGGGCTCCATCGGCGTCCGCACCCGCTGGATCAACGACGGCGTCGACCTGGAGATCGTGCCGCCCGCCGAGCTGGACATGGAGTCCATCGACGCCGAGGCCGCGATCCGCACCCGCTCGATCATCATGTTCCTCGGCCCGCTGCTGCACCGCATGGACCGCTTCAAGCTGCCGTACGCCGGAGGCTGCGACCTCGGTACGCGCACGATCGAGCCGCACATGATCGCGCTGCGCCGCTTCGGCCTGGAAGTCACCGCCACCGAGGGCATCTACCACGCCGAGGTCGAGCGCTCGGCCTCCCCCGACCGCCCGATCGTGCTGACCGAGCGCGGCGACACGGTCACCGAGAACGCCCTCCTGGCGGCCGCCCGCCACGACGGCGTGACCGTCATCCGCAACGCCTCCTCCAACTACATGGTCCAGGACCTGTGCTTCTTCCTGGAGGCGCTCGGCGTCCGGGTCGACGGCATCGGCACCACGACCCTGACCGTGCACGGCGTCCCCCAGATCGACGTGGACGTCGACTACTCCCCCTCCGAGGACCCGGTCGAGGCCATGAGCCTGGTCGCGGCCGCGGTGGTGACGGAGTCGGAACTGACGATCCGCCGGGTCCCGATCGAGTTCATGGAGATCGAGCTCGCGGTCCTGGAGGAGATGGGCCTCGACCACGACCGCTCGGCGGAGTACGCGGCGGACAACGGCCGCACCCGCCTGGTCGACCTGACGGTCCGCCCCTCCAAGCTGGAGGCGCCGATCGACAAGATCCACCCGATGCCGTTCCCCGGCCTGAACATCGACAACGTCCCCTTCTTCGCGGCCATCGCGGCCACGGCCCAGGGCAAGACCCTCATCCACGACTGGGTCTACGACAACCGCGCGATCTACCTCACCGACCTCAACCGCCTCGGCGGCCGCCTCCAGCTCCTGGACCCCCACCGCGTCCTGGTCGAGGGCCCCACCCGCTGGCGCGCCGCCGAGATGATGTGCCCCCCGGCCCTGCGCCCGGCGGTGGTCGTCCTCCTCGCGATGATGGCGGCGGAGGGCACGTCGGTCCTGCGGAACGTGTACGTCATCAACCGGGGCTACGAGGACCTGGCGGAGCGTCTGAACTCGATCGGGGCGCAGATCGAGATCTTCCGGGACATCTGACCGACGAGGTGTCGTGCCCCTTAGGAGCAAGGGGCACGACACCTCAACATGCGAGCTGACCTGCGAATATCTGCCTTCACAGTCCTCCACTGATCACTGTTGTTTTTCAGCACCTTGTGCAACGCACGTGCAAGATGATCTTGAATGGTTGACGGTACGTCAGAAACATCTGAGCATCCGTCAGTCTTCACGGAGAGTGGTCGCTGAAGTGACCTCGCAACGTCCGATGTCGGTCGTGTCACGCCGACCACGTCTGGTCGACGAGGTGAACCGGCATCTGCCCGACGTCTCCGACCTCGCAACGCAGCCTGGGGTTGGCGCTGCGCACAGAGCGGACCCTGCGCCCGCCCCTGAGACCGAGGGCGCCGGCAAGATACTGTCCGGCTACCGTAAACATCTGGCCCCCGCCAAGATCCGGGCCGCCCGCCCCCGTAGGGCCGGGCCCTCCACCCCAAATGCCTTGCGCGAGATACTCGCCACCCTCGGCCAGACCGACGCCGTGGAGACCAAAGCAGGGCGCCTGGTAACCCCCTGGCGGCGTGCGCTCAAGCGAAACGACAAAGTGGCCATGCTCTATATACCACCTCAGCCACCTGCCCTGTGCGGGCCATCCGCGCTGCTCGTCGCGCTGAACACCAGGGGCGCACTGATGAGCCGCTGATGACCCTGAAGTCCGCCGGTCACTCCTTCGAAGTCCGACTCTGGGCGACGTGCTGCCAGCTCACTGTCTGCCCGTCGCAGTCTTCGTCCCTCCGCCATGCTGGGTCACCCGAGGGCGGCATCGCATTCGGACGGCTCCGTGAGTGAACGCCGGGTCAGTGGACTTACTCGCCCACACGTACGCCTCGCCGGGCTGAAGCTGCGCCATCTGCTCAGAACGCAGGTTGGCGAAGGCGGTGTTTGCCTTCTGGAGGTGCTTCAACCAGGCCGGCGAGGTGAACTTGTGCAGGATGACATGGTCGGATAGTTCGATCAGGGAGATCGGTACGGAGGGCGGGTCCTGGCTGGCGACCAAGATACTCATTCCCTTGTGGCGCATCTCGCGGACAGTCTCGACTAGGCCAGCGACCAGGTCTGGGCTGTCGATGTACTTGTGCGCTTCGTCGAAGACGACCAGCTTGTTGAAGTGTTCGTCCCCGCTGCGCGCCTCGGCGAAGAGCTGCATCAGGACGACGAAAAGACCGAGTGCTTCGTCCTTCTCGATGTACTCGTCGCGGAGGTCAACAATGATCAGTCGGCCGGGTCGTATGAGGCTGGTGAGCCGGGCATTGTCGTCGATGTAGTCCTCGGCGAGGTTGAGCCGCTCCTGGGCCAGTTGCTTGACGTGGTCGGGCATACCGGAATCGGCCACGCCCTGCCGGATGACGCCGAGATTCAGGTCGTTGCGGTTCGACTTCATGATGCGAGTCAGCTGCCGGATGTACGTTGACTGGTTGCCAACCGCTCCCATGAGAAAGCGCCAGTGGGATGCCTGAAGTTCAGCGGAGGAGAAGGCGAGCGGCTGGACGTCGATGCCGGGGAATTCCCGTCGGCGGTCAGCGACCTGGTCGGCGGGGGCGAGTAGCAGCACGTCCGACAGCGCTTGGGGGGCGGCTCCGTAGCGCTCCTTCAGGACCTGGAGCTGCGCCTGGTCATCATTTGGGCGCGCCATCGAAGTGAACTCCGGTGCGTAGTCCATGGTGCGGCTGTAGTGGAACACCACGGTCGCGAGAGGGCGGGGAAGTTCGTTGACCGGCGGTGCGGGCAGCGAGGCCATCTCGATGATGCTGCCCAGGGTGTAGCTCTTGCCGCCTCCTTGTACGCCGAAGAGGCTGATGGTGTGGGTTTCGTCGAGATCAACCGCGACTTTCCGGCCGGCTACTTCGCCGAGTACACCGTGTTGCGGAGAGGGGCGGGTGACGCCGAGGAAGATTTCAGGGAGGCCACCTGGTGAATCCGATCCCGGTGTGACAGAGGTGGGCTGGGCATCGATGGTCGGCGACTCGTGGAAGCCCTGACTTTCAGGGACGGTGCCCGTCCGCAGCGGATTTCCGGTACCGCCCGGAGGAGGAGCAGCCGATGAGGTTCCTTCCGAAGAGGGAGACACCGGGACTGCCCCCGCCACGTCGGAAGCAGGCACGGTCAAAGTTGCCACGGACTGGGCCGGACCTGTCTCACGGCCCGCACGCTCAGGTGCGGTGAGTGGCGTGTTCTCGTTGCCGTTCGCGACCTCGTCCGTGTCGAGGATGGTCGCCGCCTTGCCCCCACCGGCCTGCCCGCGGTCTCCCTCCTGGGCATCTTTGGCATCCCGCTGGTCCTGTACGTCAGGTGCCCGGAACTCGGCGTCGGGGAGCCGTGGCACAGCCAACTGCGACAGTGCCAGGGTGGGAGCGGTGGCCGCTCCGTCCTCCTCCTGCTCCTCAACGGCTTGGTCAGTGGGCGCGGGTACACCCTGCCGAACAGTGGGAATCGCATTGATCAGCTCGGTGATCAGATCGCTGCCGATGCGGTGGAACTCCACCTCGTCGTCAAGTTCGCGGTCGGTTCCCTCGCGGGCGAGGTCGAAGATCAGGCCGCTGCGGGTGAAGTGGAGGGTGTAGCCGTCGTCGAGGCTGTCGAGCAGGGCGTGGGCCGCCGTCCTGGGGGCGTGCCCCATGGTCCCGTGGCGTGCCGCCCGCTCCAGGTAGAAGCGGAGCATAGAGCCGAGAGCCAGGTTCTTGACCGGTCGGTCCACCCGGTCTGGGGTGATGTGGGCCGGATCGAAGGAGTCGATGAGGACGGTCTGGCTCCGTCCGAGCTGCTGGATGACCTTGGTCTTGAGGCGCTGGTAGGCGCCGATGTCATCGAGCGCGGTGTAGCACTTGACCTCGACGAGGCGGCAGGTGATGGTCCGGGTCCGCGCGTCGAGATGGAACAGGGCGAGGTCGCTGCGCTGGAAGGAGAGGGCGTCGCCGAGTTCCCGGGCCTGACGGCGGACTTCGGCGTACAGCTCGGGGTGGGCGTCCAGGGGGACGACGATCTGATTGCGCAGTGCGTCCTGGTAGTCCAGGTAGAGACGGGCCAGGGCCAGGCCGAGCACTTCGGTGCGCTGGGTGGGGGCGGTGGAGGCCAGCTTGAAGGCGAGGTTGCCGGAGAGCAGGCGCAGTTGCTCGAAGAAGGTGTTGAGGTGGCGCTGTTCGACGTCGAGCCCGTGCTGCTGGGCGGTCGGTCCGAGCAGGGTGCGCAGTTCGTCGACCGAGTTCGAGCTGACCATGATCTGGTGGCCGAGGCCGCTGTCCAGCGAGGGCGCGTAGTCGATGACGTACTCGGGTCGGTCGTGTTGTCCGGCGTGGTCGAAGTACTCCAGGCCCAGGGTCCTGTCGATGGTGACGACCCAGTCGCTGACCTGGTGGGCCTGGTAGAGCAGGGCCCGGTCGGTGTTGTCGAGGGAAAGAACGGTGCACGGCACATGGCGTGGCGCCTGTCCCGCGGTGGCGACGTTGGCCGCGGCGCCGGCGAGGAGTCCGGGCAGTCGGCTCAGGAGCGTGGCAAGGTCCTCCGCGTCCTCGGCGGGCAGGGCGATGCCGTGGCGTGGCATGGTCCGCCACACGATCTGCTGCTCGTTGTCCTCGTAAGTGGAGGACGTCGGCTGTACCAGGCCGTGAACCGGGGCGTGCGCGATGTCGTGGCGTGCGACGGAACCGTGCTGTTCCCCGCCGAAGGCGTCGATGAGCACGGTCAGATGGGCGTCGAACTCGGCTCCGGGTTCGCTGAACTCCTCCACTGAGCGGACGGAGTAGACGAGTTTCGCGCTCCGGGTGCCTTCCGCGGCGTGCAGGAACGCCTCCGCCTCGGTGGAGGTGAACTGACTCTGCGCGCTGATCAATTCACCCAGCGCCGCACCAGATTCAGGGGCTTCCGGGTCGGACACACACAGGCGAATGTCGTAGGTGAGGCCCCGGGTGGGGGTGCGGCGCTGCAGTTCGAGGAGGGCGTCGGCGACGATCTCCGCGCGGCCAGCGTTGACGACGTTCATGACCAGGGTGCGGACGTACGGGTGGAGACGTACGTACCGCTCGATCCGGTCGGCGAGCGCCGTACCGGACAACGCGCCGGCTCCGCCTGCAGCGCGGGGGCCGGCGGCCGGGAGGTGCAGCGCTGTGGTGAGCCGGCCGAGCAGGCCACGGGGGTCGGCGGTCTCGCTGGGCAGGTAGGCGGCCCAGTACGGGGTGAGGTTGTCCGCAGCTGTCATGAGTCGGCCGTCCTGGCGCGGGACGGCGAACGGGAAGCCCAAGGGCGAGAGGGCTTGGAGGAAGGAGTCGCGGGCGGCGATGACCCGTCGCTTGTCCTCGCCGACGAGGCGCGCGGCCCAGTCCCGGCCCAGGGCCGACCAGGTCGCCAGCCAGAGTGCGCGGAGGGGGTGCGTCGGGGAGATGAGCAGGACGGTGTCGCGCCCGCCGAGACCGTCGGTGAGGGTGACGGCCGCGCAGTCGGTCTGCTGGATGCGGGCCAGCCCCACCAGCGCGGCGCCCCGGGCGCCCTCACCGGCCCGCTCCGCCTGAAGCGACTGGGCTTCCACCAGTTCCGCGTACGCCTCGGTGTAGGCGACCAGTTCGTCGCGGACCACCTCAAAGTCGACAGCCTCGCTAACCAGGAGCTGATCGCGATCGGCCGGGTCTCCCGCCTGACCACACAGGGCGGCGAAATAGACGTGACGCGTCGCGAGGTAGCGGTCGTAGGCCTCGGCAGCCCGCCCGGTCAGGGCGAGGGACAAGTCCTCCTCGTTCCCCTCGGGGGTCTCGCTGGTGCCGTCGGGGCGCAGTACGAGCCGGCGCAGGGAGGTGTCCTGGGGGCGGGCGAGTAGGTCCTGCTGGAGTTGTACGAGCAGCGGGGAGAGCCGGATCTCTGCGCTTCCCGCCGTGTGGATACGGGCGTTGAGGACGCGCAGGGGGCTGCGCGCCGAAGCGGTCTTCCAGCGGACGTCCGTCAGGTTCACACGGGCCGGATCGTCCCTGGCAGCCAGCGCGTCGAACTGCAGTGAGCGCAGCGCCTGGATGATGCCGTCGTAGCGCCCGGCGCTGCGCTCCGGCGGCTCCTCGGCCTCTCCCTCGGGGACGACGTAGAAGCGTTCGCTCTCGCCGCCGGGCAGGCCGTGCGCACCAGGGGCGATATCCAGAGCGTCACCGACGGCGTCGAGCGGGGTGATTCTGAGGAAGTGCCACCCTTCCTCCCAGTCGATCTTGTTCAGGCGGCGCAGCGGTGCCTTGTAATCGGGCTTGGCCCGGGTCCCCTTGGTGACGTGGGCAATCCGGCCGATCGGCCCGCCGCTCTCCGAGACGATCTCCACGCGGAAGCGGTCGAGACCCTCCACCTTGAGCGGGGACGGTTCGATGGTGAACCGGGGTGCCAGATCGCGGACGCCCTTGTCCCCGGCGAGCAGGTAGGGCTGCCCCACAATGGCTTCGAGTGCTGGGTGGGCCTGTAGCTCCTCGGCGTTGTCGCCGGCGGCGGGCAGACCGAGTTCGCGTACCTCGATGGAGACGGTGGCGCGACGCCGTTCATCGACGCGCCAGTTACCGAAGGAGAGCGACCAGTTCTCCCGGTCGACGACGATACGGCGGGTCCATGTCGCCGGGTCCTCCAGGCCGCAGCGGGTGGCGAATCCCGCTAGCCTGCCGGCGAAGTCCGCGTCGGTCAGACCCAGATCGAGGACGCGCTGGCGCTCCGAGCGGCTGGAGGTAGCGAGTTTGCCGACCAGCTTGCGGTTCCGCTCAGCCCGATCCTTGACGAGCGACGGGTCGGTGTACAGCTCGAAGTCGGGTACCAGGCCGAAGTGGTAGACAGCGGCCCCCGCGGCCTGGGTGCGGTAGTCGTTGGTCCGGAGCGTCAGCAGGTACAGGGCGATGGCACGGTCGCCCGTCCGGTGTCCGGGCCGGTCACGGAGTACGGCGAGCAGCTCGTCGACGCCGGGCCGCAGCCGATCCGGTACTTGGTCGAGAAGGTGGTCGGCCAGCTGCGCGTACGCGTCGCTGAGGGGTACTTCCTCGAAGGTCGCGATACCGAAGGAGTCCTCGGCACTGACCCGGGTGCCCGGGGGGACGAAGACGAGGAGAGGTCCGGGCAGGCTGTTCCCGTTCCCGTAGTCACCTTCGGTGCGGTTGCGGAGCTCGACCAGTTTGGTGCTGGTGACGACGGTGTCGTGGTGCGGCTGTTCGGGAGCGAGGTCGTCGGCGGTGCCCAGGACGCAGACGGTGGCGGTCGGCCCGAGTGCCCCCCGGAGCCGACGGACCAGCGCGGCCGCCAGTTCGGGCTCCACCTCGGTGACCCGCATGCAGTGCCCGGCGCCCCGCTCGCCGACCAGCTTGGCCAGGCGCGGTACGAGGACGCCTTCGAGGGCTTCGCGGAGGTCCTTCGCGGTGGGCTCCGCAAGGCCGGTGCTGGTGCTGGCGCTGCTCATCAGGCCGTCGTCCCCGTCGTCGCGGCCCCGATGGTGTACCGGGGAGTGATGGTCTGCGTCAGATAGGCATCCGACATGTCCTGGTAGTAGCCGATCTCGCGCAGCCGATTGAGGAAAGCCGCCGCATTGGCCCGCAGTGCTGCCTGGTCGTCCAGGTGGGCGCCGGAGAAGCCGTCGCCGTCCGGCAGCTGGTCGATGTGGAGTCCGTACCGTTCGCGCAGCAGAGTGAGGAACTCGTCCACGCGCATGGGGGCGGTACGCAGATTGCCGCTGTCGTCGTCGCCCTCCCTCAGGAGCGACACCTGAAGGAGCACTTCGAGCAGGCGCGCGTCCAGGACGAATCGCCGGACGGCGCTGTCGCGTCTGCCGCGCGGCTGGGCGAGCAGGGCACCGGGCCGGTGCTTGAGCAGCATCGAGTCGAGGCAGTCGATGAAGTAGCTGCGGTAGTAGCTGCCCTTGTAATGCATCAGCATCTCGATGTACTCGTCGAAGGCGTTGAGCCCGAGCTGGGTGATCTGCTTCAGCTCCGGGGGAAGGTCCTTCTCCTCGTCCCGTACGCGGGTGGCGCGCTGGAGGAAGAACGCCTCGCGTTCCTTGGGGTGGGTGGAGAGCCGCCGCAGGACCTCGACCGGGGTGAAGTAGCTCCGGCCGACGGGCGGGGCCAGCTTCTGGCTCTTGACGAGGTCCTCGGAGAACTCGTCGAGCTTCTTGATCTGATAGGTCGCCTGGATGAACCGCGTGATCCGCCCGTACCAAATGCCGGCGCTGCGCTCGGCGAGCGCAGCCGCCGGGGTGCCGGGCACACCCTCGACGTCGACGAAAAGCCGCACGCTGTGCGGGCAGCGGTCCGCCGTCGGCGTGTCCTGATGCCCGGTCCGGCAGGTGGCGGGCGCCGATCCGGCCTCGATCACGGCGGGCAGCAGCTTCATCATCCGCAGGTGGTAGAGGGCCAGGTGAAAGGCGAAGAGGTTCTTCAGGTAGTCCACGAGGACGGTCCGGGGCATGTGGTCCTGGTGGTAAAGCAGCCGCAGGACGTCCCGGCACAGCTGGCGGGCCGGTTCGGCGCACAGGGCGGGGTAGGGGGTGCGGGGGCGGGTGGTGTCGGGCCGGTCCCTCATCTGTCCGCCCGCCTGTTTCACCAGGTGGAGCAGCGCCTGGGTCTCCACGTCGGTGTCCGCCCCCGGGGTGATCTCCGCGGTGGCGCGGTCGACGTCGGAGAAGAAGAACTCGCGGAGCTGGTCCAGGGCCCCCTCGTCGGTGGCGAGCATCTCGTACAGCTGCTCGTCGGCCCCGTACGGGCGGGACTTGCGCTTGTTGCGGAACCGGTGGGTGAGACCGTGCAGCGGCCTGGGGCCGGCCACCGCCTCGGTGGCCTTGCCCCGGTTGACCATGTCGAGGAGATGGGTGGAGGCCCACCGGGTGGTGGTCTCCCGGTCGAAGCCGTCGAAGACTTCCGGGTGGTCCAGGAACAGCTTGACAAAGACGTCGACCTTGAGCTCGTTGGAGCGGTTGATCTTGCTGGGCATGCCCTGGTGCCACAGGCGCGCGAGCAGCCCGGTCAGGACACGGTCCATGTCCAGTGTCTTGTAGTCGAGCCGGCTGATGCCGGGGTGGTGGAACGTCCCCAGGGAACCGCTCAGCGCCATGTCGTCTCCTCCGCCCTCGCGACGTCCCCTGCGATGCCGGCCGCCATGCCCGCGACAGCCGGACCGTCGTCATCCGCACCGCTGTGGTCGTCGCCGGACCGTGCTGTCAGTTCTTCCATGTGCAGGACGGAGTCCTCGGTGCGGTAGATCCGTCGCAGGTCGTGTCCGTGTGTGGTGAGCAGGATCTCCTGGTACGGCACGGCCGCCAGCCGGTTCTTGAACACGGCGAGGGCGAGCTGCTGCCCTTGCAGGTCGGTCACGGACGGCCGGTAGCCGCGCTCGAACCGCTGGAGAAGCTCGAACAGGTCGAGCCGGATATCGAGTTCGGCCGTGCCGCCCTGGCTGCCAGCCGGATCCCGGTAACTCAGCCGCAGCGAGGTGCGCCCCGACTCGATGTACGGCGAGGCCGCCGCGTTACCTGGTTCGAGCCGGAACCCTTCTGCGGGGAAGCGGCGGAAGGTACGGATGGTGCCGCCGGGTACGTCGCGCACCTTCAGCGCGAGGGCATCGCCGATCCGCTCGGGGGCCACGAGTCCCTCACCACGGTTGAGCGCCTGCAGGATCCGGTCCCGCTCCTTGGTGCCCGTCTGCGCTGCGCGGGACAACAGCGCCATGAAGTGCAGCGCCGACGGGTACGGCAGCATCCGCTCCGCACGGTCCTCGTCGTGGAGTTCGAAATAGAGCAGGCGGCGGGCCGCGTCCACGTAGTGGCGGTGGGCAGCTGCCTGGGAGACGCGTTCGGTGACCGACCGGCCGAGCTGCTCGAACGCGCCGCGCAGCAGTACGCGATCGCGGTCGCCGCGCCCGTCGACCGCGACCAGCGCCCGGTCCTCCAGGAGCCCGGCGTAGTCCAGACGACGGTCGAGCTGCGGCTGCGGGACAGCCGCCACATCGGCCTCGCGCAGCAGGGTCAGCAGTCGGTCCCGCTCGCGCTGACTGCCGTCGGCGGCGGCCGGGGCGCCGAGGTGGGCGGAGAAGTAGAAGCCCTCCAGGATCTCCTGACCGGAACCGGCCGCGTACAGCTGGTGGATCTCGGCGCAGTCGCGGCCCGAGGTGAGGGTGTATGCGAGCGCGGAGCGCAGGTCGCGCAGAGTGATGTGGAGCCTTCCGCGCAGCTGGGTCACTTCGTAAAGGCGGCGCAGACGACGCGCGGCCTGCGGGCCGGCGGCGGGGTGCTGGAAGGTCTGGGCGTTGTGCCGGGCGTAGCAGGTGGCGGCCAGGTCGCAGCGCTCACAGTCCTCCCAGAACCGATCGTGTGTCATCCGGTCGAGCATGCGCTCCAGGAGCGATTCGCCGTCCTGCGGTTCGCCGTCGGCGTCGAGGGAACGAGCCGCGACATCACGTGCGTTGAGGTTGACGACGGCGACGGCCTGTCCGGTGTCCCGGCCCGCCAGGCCGAGGTTGGCCACCTTGGCGAGGTGCGGGAAGCGGTCGTGGTGGTGGCTGAGGAAGTCGACCAGACGCCCCTCGTTGATGGCGATCAACCGGGTTTCCCCCGCGACCTGCCACGCCGATGCGTCGGCCCCGGCGAAGGGTGCGAAGAACTCCTCCAGTACGTCGTCGCCGCTGACCTCACCCTCGTCCTGGCTGCCGTCGTGGTTGGTGCGGAACCGGTGCCCGGCCAGAGTGAAGTCGCTGCCGTTGGCCCGGCGGGGCCCGAACTCGGCGCCGAGCGTGCGCGCCTGGCGTTCGAACCGCTCCAGGAAGGCCGTCTTGCCGTCGCCCGCGTTACCGGTCACCACGACCAGCGCGTGCCGGCCTTCCCGTAGCGCGGGCACGAGCTCCCGGTCCAGGGCCGTCTCGACGTACACGGACATTGTGTGCGGGTCGAGGCCGCGGGTGCCGCGGTTGCTGCGGCGGCTCTGGCTGTACAGCGTCTGCAGGTGGGCCACGAACGGGTTGGTGTTCGGCTCGGGCTCCTGCGGCTCCTGACCGGTGCCGGGTTCCGACGATGGCGCCGGGGGCTGCTCGGCCCGCTCGGACGAGGACGACGGGGCCACAGCCGGTGGTGGCGGCGCGGGGGCGACGCGTGCGGATTCCAGCGCCTCCAACGCGCGCAGCAGTTCCTCGGCCGTGGAGAAGCGCTCCGCCCGGTGCGGGGAGATCGTGCGCAGCATGATCTCGGCGAAGCCGGGCGCCAGGTCACCGAAACCGCTGTACGCGGTGCGCGGGTCCACCGGCGGCACACCGGGCGAGGGCCGCCCGACTCCCTCCCACGGGTACTGCCCGCCGGTCAGCGCCTCGTACAGGGTGACGCCGAGGCCGAACAGGTCGCGGTCGGTGTAGCCGGAGGCGTCGGCAGGCACCTGGTCCAGGTCCGGCGGGCTGTAACGGGGGCTGGTGTAACTGTGGCCCTCGGAGGAGTCGGAGGTCTTGGAGATCCCGAAGTCGATCAGCTTGACGCCGTCGTCGGTCCACAGCAGGTTGCTCGGCTTGATGTCGCAGTGCCACACTCCGCGCTCATGGATGTGGCGCAGCCCGCGCGCGGTGTCGATCGCGAGCCGCAGCACGTCCGCCGCGCCCATCCGGCCGCCGCGGATCACCTCGGCGACATCCTTGCCGTCGACGAACTCGAAGACCAGGTACGGGTACTCGTCCGGCGGCATCAGCCGGTCCGCGTCCACCATCGACACCACATTGGGGTGCGGGGCGTTCTGCAGCCGGTCCAGGACGCCCGCCTCGCGGCGCAGCCGCTCCAGGACGGAGTCCCGGTCCCGCAGGACGAGCTTCACCGCCCGGTCGACGCTCCTTATCGTGTCGTACACCCGGTAGGCCACACCGAACGAGCCGGGACGGCCGAGACGGTGGCGCACCAGGTACTTCGTACCGAGCTGGTGGTCGGCCGGCAGGTCACGGTAGAACTCCGGGCCCCGCGGACCGTCCTGCACGGGCTGCCCGGCGGAGGGCGCAGGAGGAGCCGGGGGAACTGCGGCCGAGGAGCCGATACGCCGGGCCGGAGCCCTCCGCGCTCCCATCACCAGATCCAGGCGGCGCAGCGCCTCCACGGCAGTCGGCCGGTCGTCCGGAGCCGTCGCGCACAACTTCTGTAGCCAGTGGGCCAGTTCGACGCGGACCTCGGCGGCTTCGAGGACCTGCGCAGGGAGCCGCCCTGCCGCATCGGCCTGCTCGGTAGCGGAGGTGAACGGCAGTTCGCCGGTGAGGAGCTGGAACCCGATGACACCGACCGCGTAGATGTCCGACTTCATGCCCATCGCTGCCGGGTCGGCATGGCACTCGGGCGCCAGATACGCGCGATCGGCAACCTGGTACGCCTCCCGCATGACCGTGTGGGCGCGGCGCTGCGCGGTCTTCGCGTACTCGAAACCGGTCAGCATCGCCCGGCCGTCCTGCGCGATCAGCACGGTGGACGGGTTCAACTCGCGGTGCGCGATCAGGCGGCTGTGCGCGTGGGCCAGGCCCATCAGCATGTGACGGATCGTCCGCAACTTCGCGTCGGCGGTCAGCGGGTCTGCAGCCCCGTTCAGGTGCAGGGCGAGGGCGTGCCCCGGAACGTCGTCGTAGACGGTGACGAAGGAGTCCTTGTCCTCGTCGGCGAAGAAGTCCCGCACCCCGACGATGTTCGGGTGCGAGGGCAGCTTGCCGAGCGCCTCGTACGCGATGCCGATCCGCTTCTGCTGCTGGAGCCGCTCGGCCTCCGGCGCGTACGGATCGGCCCTGCGGACGGAGAGCCGGACCGTGCCCGACCCCTGCACCGCGAGGGCGTTCTTCGCCCGGTACTCGCGGTGGACGTCGTCGCCCTCCTCCGGGCCCGTCTCGCTCAGTCGCTCGATCACTTCCCAGCTGCCGAACCGCAGAGGGCCCGACGGCGGCCGGGACGAACCCTGCACTGTGCGCACGATCAGCTCGTGGTGTGCGAAGACGTCCGTGTCGAAGCGGTTGGTCGAGGTGGGTACGCGGCTCACGTCCGCGAGCCGACCGATCAGGTCGGGGAGGGTGACGGTGTCACGGGCGTCGTGCTGGCGGGACGTCCGGTCCACGAGCAGGGCGTCGGGTGCGGGCAGGACGACGAGGGCGTCCGTGTAGAGCCGGGACAGCGGACGATGGGCCGTCTCCAGGAGGGTCTTCAACTGTTTGGCGTGTCCGCGCAGCTTCGGCAGCGGGGAGCGGAACGGCGCCCGGTGAGAGGGCTGCCAGCGGCCGCCGTCGACCTCGATGCGGCCCCGGGTTCCCTTGACGTCGATGACGTACACGGCGTGCCCGGTGACCACGACGATGTCGACCTCGAACAGCTCGTTCCGGTTGTACGGAATCTCGACGGAGTGCAGGACTGTCCAGTCGTCGGGGGCGTGATCACGCAGGTGCGCGATCACCCTCCGCTCGGCATCGTTGACGGCCTCCCCAACAGCAACGATCCTGGCACCCATCAGCCGGCGGCCTCCTCGATGGCGGTGGTGAGCAGCGCGAGGGCCCGATCTTCTAGGATGTCGGCTTGGTCGCGGCATTTGTAGGCGTGGCGGACGGTGGCGGCGATGCGGGCCCGGGCGGCGGGGGGCGCGAGAGGGACGGGAATCTCGTTGCGGAGGTGCTCGTGGATGTCCTGCTGCTTACCGCCCGCGCTCAGAGAGCGGAGCAGGCGAAAGGCCGCCTCGGAGCGAAAGAAGGCGAAGAGGTAAGCACCAGAGATCTCAGGATCGCCACTGACGACGCGGAGGAAGTGCTGGGTGTATACGTACTTGAGCCAACGGCCAGTTACGAGCAGCGGCCGACAGAAGACTTCGTTCTCACCCAGAGTGCCTTGCGCAGCGATCATGATCGTTTCGTCGCCGGCGAAAATGCCAGCAGGAGCGTGAGCAGCGCTGATCCAGCGTCCTTCGGGGCGCAACCAGAAGCCCTGCCGCTGTCCGACGAGTTGGACGCCGTGCTCAGGGTTACTTTCGACCCTGGCAAACCTGGTCCCAGATCCCAGCTGCCCGCCGGAGCAGATGTCACCAAGCCTGGCATTAGGCGCGAGCGCCAGCTTCTCTGCCAACTGACGAGCCCTAGGGGCAAAATTTAGCGCCCGGAGAGACGTCGCCCCCACGCTCGGGACCTCGAACCCGAGATCCCGCTCCTGCTGATGCCAGCGGACATCCATCAGCTCGGGCAGCCCCACGCTCGTGAAGAGGTCCTTCGTCGCGCTGACCGAGGACGACTGGAACTCGGCGCGCAGCCGCGCGCACTCTTCCACCAGGTCGTGGATCTGGCCCTCGAGCTTCGTTCCCAATCGCGGCACCGGCAGCCCCGCGATGTGATGCGGCTCGATGTGCTTCACGGCCGAGCCGTACACCGATCCCCGCACGAGCGACTCGCCGAACTTGCTGAGCAGGAAGGCGTACAGATAGCCGGACTTGATCTTCTCCGGATCGGGCTCGACCTTGACAATATCCTCCGAGGCCCAGTAATCACCCATGTCGGGTCGGACGTACGCCCGCCTTCCTGCGTTAAATCCCGAGCGCGAGATCAAGGTCATTCCAGGCTTGAGCTGGAGATACGACAGGGCTGGCGATTCCGCATCCGACTTACGCAGCCGGGGCAGCCCGGTCAAGTCGGCCGCCATCATGTCCTTGGTGCCGATGAACGGCACGCTGTGCTCAGGATCGGTAAGGAAAACCCGCCGGAACATGGGCCCGCTGAAAATTCCGCCCTTGTGCCCCGCCGTCAGACTCGCCAGCGGCTCAGTCCTCGGCAACTGCTCCAGCAGCTTCCTCGTCTTCATGGACCCCGCCACATACGGCGAGGCATCGAGCCGAAGTCCCTGGTCCGTGAACCAGTCGGACTTCACCGGATTGGACAGCTCGGCAACCTTCACACCCCGACCTCCGTTCCCGCTGAACTGGCCGTACGCGGATCCACACCCGGCACCGGGTACTTCGCCCGGAACTCCCGGTACCTCTCCGCGATCACCGGCAGGTCGTTGTCGATGACCTTCTTGCTACGGGTCAGCGGCCGGGTCACCTCTTTGCCCCGGATACGAAGCCGCTCCATGACGACCTCCGTCTCCACCACGATTTCCCCGTTGGGCTCACGCTTATAGAGGTCGTTGCCACGTCGGTCGAAGCCGACCTTCTCCGCGACGGCCATGAAGACGGGGTACGCCTTCTCCGTCCCAAGGTCGTGGTTCTGGATCTCCTGCCGGGACTTGCGCTTCAGGAAGAGGAGCGTAGTGAGAATGTTGACGTTGGCGTCGACGACGAACGTCTCCACCGGCAGCTCGACGCTTGCGAGTACCCAGCAGTTCCGCAAGATATACCGGCGGATCGCCTCGTCCGTCGGCCCTGGGTTCGACAGGATGCCGTTCGGCAGGACGATTCCGATCCGCCCGCCTGGCTTGACCCACTCGATGGCGCGCTGGATGAACAGCTGCTCCGGCGCCATGCTCGACGGCACGCTGGTTGTGCTCGCCTCGACCGCGCCGGTCTCCTTGTTACGGCCCCACGACCGAGCGATCCCATTACGGAACGAGCCGAGCACCGACTCATCGCTGACCGGGATGTCAGCGCCGAAGGGCGGGTTGGTCAGGAGTACGTCCACGGTGGGCTTGTCGAGCGGGATCCTCTTCTTTGCCGCCTCCACACCCGGGAGGTGTCCCTGCGGGAAGGCGAGCGAGTCCATGTGGAAGACATTCCCTGTGGTCTGCGCCAGGGTCATGATCGCCATGGTTGTCGCACGCACCAGGAACGGGTCGAAGTCGGAGCCGAACAGGTGCTTCTCCGCGTACTCCTTGAGCTTGTCGCCGTACCGCTCCCGCTCCTCCTTCTCGTCCGGGAAGCCGAGCGTGCCGGCCTCCTTCTTCCAGGTCTGGTGCAGGTGCTTGAGGGTGGCCTGGAGGAAGCCGCCGGTGCCGCAGGTCGGGTCGAGGACGGTCTCGTCCTCCTTCGGGTCGAGCATCTCGACCATCAGGTTGACCGCGCCGCGCGGGGTGAAGTACTGGCCCCGGTCACCGCGCAGGTTGGTGCCGACGAGCTCCTGGTAGGCAATGCCCTTGGCGTCGACGTCCGTGCCGATCAGGTCGTACGGGGCAAGCTCGCTGACGATGAAAGCGAGGGCCCGGTCGGAGAGGGTGATCTCGTCGGTGGGCTTGAAGACGTCCTTGTACTCGCTCTTGACGTCCTCGAAGAGCTCCTTGACGCGCTTACTGATGGCCGCGCGCCCGTTCTCGTCGAACATCTCCTTCAGACCGGTGCGGAACCGACCGTGCACGGATCCGTGGCTGACCCGCTCGTCGTACATCTTGGCAAAAAGCAGGTAGAGGAACTGCCAGAAGGCGGCGTCCTTCGGCATGCCCTCGTTGCCGTGGATGTAGTTGTGGCAGCGCCGGAAGGCGATCTTGAGCATCTCCGGGTCGGCCTGGCGCAGCCGCTGGTGCGAGGCGACGGTGCGGCTGCCGAGGGTGCCGTCGGCGATCTCCCAGTCGCTGCGGTCCTCGAAGTCGGCGCCGAAGTCGCCGACCACCTTCTTGAGGAAGAAAAAGTCGACACCGTCGGTCCACATGCCGTCCGCGCACTGCGGACGGTCCTCGTTACCCATCAGCTCCTGGAGCTCCTCCAGGTCCTTCCGGGCCTGGTCGGGCTCGCGGAGCTTGACGACGTTCCTCCCGCGCTTGGGCTCCTGCTTGCAGATCACCACCCGCCGGAGGTTCGCCGTGGTGTGCGGGGCGCCGGACTCGAAGATCGCAATGTCGGCTTTCTTGCTCCGCTTCCGCTTGGCACCCTCCTCACTGACCGTGACGGAGAAGTCGCGCTGCATGTCGCCGGGGTCGATACCGTGCTCGTGTACCAGGGCGCGGGCGATCCGCTGCCGGACCTTCTCCTTCTCCGTCTCCTTGATCGCATCGCCGGAGATGTAGTCGACGACCTGGCCCTCCCCGAGGGCCGTGACCTTGGGCGCGGAGCCCTCCGCGGCAGGCCCCGCGCCATCCTCGGGCTGCTGGGGGATGTCCAGGTCCAAGGTCAGTTCCTCCATCGGCGTGCTGCTTCTTTCCTGTGCTGGGTGGTGCGGGTAGGGGCCTGCGCCCCGGGGCGGTCCGTGCGGGCGCTAACACAGTTGCCACCTGTGATCCTACGGCCCCAGGGGCACCTCCCAAGGCGCGTTCCGCCAGGCCGGAGGGTGCGCGGTCCAGTGTTTCCGGAACCTACAGGGGAGCACTGACAATGCCTGGGCGGAAGCGGACGACAGGGCTGGGCCAGCGGCGCCCCCAGCCTGTTACCTCCTGGCCGCGCTCACTTCTCCGTCGGCTCGTTGCCCTCCCGCAGCCGCACCGCCAGTGCCAGCTCGTCCAGCGACCCCTGACCCGGAACGAACCACCGGATCGGGCCCTGCGCCGCACTGTCCACCCCGGACGCCTCGAAGCGCATCTTCCGCGCGAGGCCACTGGGCGAGTACCACTCGTCGTCCGCGTGCCACTGCAAAGGGTTACGCCCCGCCTCGTTGCTCCACGTCGCCTGGGCCCGCCGCGGATCCGCCGCCAGCCACTCAGTCATCTCGCGGCGCTCCGGCTTGCTGTACGGGCGGAACTCCAGAACCGCGCCCTCCTCGATCTCGCCGGCGGCAACAAGGGTCGTCACTGCGTTCACCTTCCGCCCTCGAGCCTCGGCCGTAGCTACCTGATAGTCCTCGTTGAGCGCCGGCGCCTTCTCCTCGGAGTCGAGCTTGCGCAGGGCCGCACGCACCACTCGCTCGATCCGTTCCGTGTTCCGGACGGCGGCGATGATGTGGCTGGACGTGCCGTACTCATTGTCGATCGCGTCGAGCACCCAGGACAGGGACTCACGGACCAGGCCGGGCACCTTTGCGAGCTCCGTCGCCCAGTCGCACTCCGGGTCCTCGATGGCCCTGGTGTCCAGGCGGCGGTAAACGATGTGGGTGACCAGGAGGTCGCCGTAGAAGGCCGCCGCGTCGGCGCGCCAGACCAGCCCCTCGCGCAGGAGCTGCAGCTGCGCCCGGACCTCGCGGAGAAGCTCGACGCTGCGCCAGACCTTGAAAACGTTCGGTTCGGAGCCAAAGGTCTCCTGGTAGTTGTGGTCCTCCCACAGTCCGGCAAGGTTGTCGTCGCGCTTGGCCACGGCGGCGAGCCGGGCGTTCGGGCTGACGGCAGCGAGCGCCTCGGCGGCCTCGGTGATGGAGCAGCCATGCGCCGAGTCGGGCACCGTCTCGCCGCGCTTCGTGACGTAACTACGTTTGAGGAGCCTGGCGAAGTCCTCGCGGAGCGTGATCTGGCCGGGGTCGAGGGACTTGAAGTCGCGGTCCTCGATCGGGTTCTGCGTGTTCGTGGTGGTGGTCACCTGGTCACCGAAGCCGGGCGGGCAGTCTTCCAGGGAGATCAGGCGCACAAGAACCCGCCCGTCCTGCGCCGCGCCCGTATCCTCGGTGAAGGCCCGGTAGATGGCACTAACCGTCTGCGCGCCGTTGACCACGCTGACGCCGGACAGCTGGAAGTTGCCCACTTTGCCGGGCAGTGCCCGGCCGATCGGCTGGATAGACTCGCACAGCATGGTGATGCCGTTGCTGAAGTACCAGAAGTGCTCCGGCTCCTCCCGCAGAGTCTCCCTGATCTTGGAGTTCACGTCGCTCTCGTCGAGAGAGTCACGGATATTCCGGGCGAAAAGGCCGCGCCGGTGCTCCTCATAGAGATCAGCGAGGTCGGGGACCGTCATGGTGCCGTACATCGCCTTGTACGGCGTTGACTCCTGGCCGAAGCATTCCAACTGCACCTTGGTGTCGATCTTCGGTGCGGCGGACTCGCCGAGAATCGCGCGGTGGAAGTCGCGCAGGTCGAGGACCTTGACTTCAACCATGTCGCGGACGACCTGGTTCTGCTCATCCTGCTTCATCCTGATCAGGTCGCGCACGCCGTCGCTGAGCGGCGCCTCGCGCATCAGGGCGAGCACCATGGTGATCTTCGGAGTGCCGGAATCGTAGGCCCGCTCGATGTCGGGGACGAACGGCTGGAAGCGGCGGTTGAACCGGCCGAAGTTCCGGTCGAGCATCAGGTCCAGACCGTGGAACATCTTGTGTACCTCGGCCTCGCCAAAGCCTCCTTTGTTCTGGTCGCTCCACTTCGCCTGCACCAGACAGATCCGGGAGCGCGTGGTTCCTAAGTCCACGGCGATTGAGTCGAGGCCCTGGTCGTCCTGCCCGTCGAAGACTCGTGTGGCGGCGACCCGGTCACTGCACGGGTGCTCGATCTGCGCGGCCAGCGCGGCCAGACCACGGCTCAGGAGCGCCTGATGACGATTGGCCTCCGACAGGCGCGCCTGGTCCGACATGTCGATGAGGCCGGCGAAACGGTCCTCGATCGCCTTGCGGACGTACCCCACGTGCAGTTTGCTCACGATCCACCCCTGTCAATGCATCAGATCATCAACACCCTATCGGTGGACGGCCCTTGAGAGGGCGTTAAGTCCGTTTCTGGTAGCGGCCTCGTCCGGGCTGGGTGAGGAAGCCTTGACGGGTGAGGCGTCCGAGGCGGCTGCGGGTGATGT
>NZ_LMEP01000007.1 GCF_001426405.1 Streptomyces sp. Root1304
GAGCCGTTTCCGACCTGACGGGTGGTTGGACGGGCAACCCCGGAGGTGGGCATGAAGAAGGCTCCTGGTAGACGGGTTCACGACCAAGATCACCAATCCGCCACCTCTACGGTCTCCTCGCAGGTCGCCGTCGTCGGATCGGCTCCCGGTGGCGTCGCCTGACTTGTGGTCGGCAGGCCCTGTCCGTCCTGGCGCACCTGCGTTGAGGCGACACCTACGCCCGTCTCGCAGCAAGTTTTTGCGTCGGGAGCGCGACGGTCCACCGGTAGAACGCGAGGCCGTCGACCTCCTGGCCGCCCTCGCGCCACGCTGGAACAGGCCATGGAGGCCGTGCGGAAGAGGGCGTACGTGATCCTCGAGGGCACCGTGCTGCCGATCGACCGCATCGCCGCAACCGGCCGTACCACTCCAGGAAGAAGAGGCACCATGGGATGAAGGTGCAAGTCCTCGCCGATCCTTCCCGGACACCTACTCTGGGGCTCGAACGCGCTGCCGGGAGCCACACACGGCCAGACCGCGGCGCGGGGCCCACGGCATTCCCGCTGTCCTCGCCGCAGACGACAACAAATGCTGGGCCGACAAGGCATATCAGGGCGCGCCGGCCCTGCGATCCGTGTCCCGTTCCCGGGAAAGAACCTGCGCGGCTGACGCCGACGTCACAACCGCGATCACGCCAAGACCCGCAGCCTCAGCGAACGCGCCATGGCCACCCTCAAATGCTGGCGGCTCCTACGGAAACTCTGCTGCAGCACCACCCGGATCACCGCCGTCGTCCGTGCCGTCGTCGCCCTCAAACTCGCCACCTGATCAAGATGCAAAAGGCTNGGCGGCTCCTACGGAAACTCTGCTGCAGCACCACCCGGATCACCGCCGTCGTCCGTGCCGTCGTCGCCCTCAAACTCGCCACCTGATCAAGATGCAAAAGGCTCACGGCCAATCAGACCGTGCGATCCACCGCCTGAGCTTCCAGCCATGCCTCTACCTCCGGCCAGCGGTAGCGCAAATAGCGGCCGACCTTGTGGGCTCGCGGCCCCTGGTGTCGGTGATTCCATATGTAGACCGTATTCAGAGGTATGCCCAGGAAGTCGGCCAGCTCCTCCGCGCTCATCAAGGGACAACGGTCCCCCGCGCCACTAGCGGCTTCTTCCGCACGGGCAGTGGTTCGACGCATGGGCACTCCAGAACGGTTCGAAGCGGGCAGGAAAGAACCACGTGAGCGGCATTCCGCCGTGGTGGCGCACGGAACGTTTGCACTAAATTCCGGCCGGACCAAACGGAGGGCCTTTCGACGAAATGCCTACGACTCTTGCGAACTCTCGAAGGACACAGGCGAATCTTCGCTGAGGGTTCGGCGAGCCCTCGTCGAACCCTCAGCGAGCGTTCGTCTAGGTGAAATCTTCCCTACCACTCTGCACCCTTTGTCGCGAAGACCCCAAGAATGCATTTGACATCTTCAGCTCACCTGGATCAACATCCAATTCACTCAGGGCGCGATGAACGGGCACACAGTTTCGCCGTCGACGATGACCCTGATTCAAGAGAGTCTACAAATAGACTCAAAGGCCCGTCGAGAACCAGGAGTTGAGTCGATGCCGTACGACCGCTGGCACAAGTCGCGCCCGATAGACGGGGAGTCAACCTGCAAGGAACACGGCAAAGTTCCGACGCGGGATCACGGAACGGGGAAGCGGTGGCAGGCCCGATGGCGCAACCGGGAAGATGTCCAGCAGACGGAGCTGTTCCGCACCGAGGTCGAAGCCCGCAGGCATGAGATCAAGATGCGGTCCGGAGTGGACGACGGTTCATATATCAACCCTCGCGCCGGAGAGGTCAGGGTCGGTGAACTCGCCCTTACGTGGCTCAAGGGGCACGAACACAAGAATCCACGGACTTACCGACGCCACAAGGAGCGGATTCTCCTGCATGTCGTTCCTACCGCAGTTGGGAAGATGCGCGTAAAGGACGTGAACGCCTCATCTTTGCTGGACTGGTTGCACGACCGTCGCAGGCTACTCGAAAGTTCCACACTGCGCCTGGTCTTCGACAATCTTCGGGCTGTCTTTGACCTGGCCGTGGACGACAGCCTGATACACAAAAATCCGTGCCTCGCCAAATCGGTGCAGGACGCCAAGCCGAAGCGAGGAGGTGGCGGCCGGGCCAATTTGACCCTCGCCTGGGAGGACACCGAGAGGATCCGTGCCGAATTGCCAGACCGTTACAAAGCACTCGTCGACTGCGGTCGCGGCCTGGGTCTTCGGCAAGGAGAAATATTCGGCCTGTCACCAGAAGATATCGACTGGGCACATCCGGACGGCGCCATGGTGCACGTGCAACGGCAAGTAGTCCACGACGGCTCGTTCCTCGTATACGACCTCCCCAAGGGCGGAGACGACGAGGACCCGAAGGACCGGTGGGTCGAGCTGACCGACGACGTGGCCATCCCCCTGCGCGAGCATATGGAGAAGTACCCGCCGGTCAAGGTGACCCGACCGTGGGGCAGCAAAGGCGGCGACCCGGTCACGGTGCGGCTGATCTTCTACACCCGGGAGAAGACCGCCATTCAGTCGAATTGGTTCAACTCCTACCGCTGGAAGCCCGCCCTGGCGTCGGCCGGCCTCATCAAGCCCCTGGAGCCCGACGCGAAGGGACGACGCTGGGAGAAGTCCCGCGACGTGATGATGCACGCGCTCCGACACCTGTACGCGTCGATGATGATCAACGGCGGGGTAGACGTGTACACGCTCGCGGACCGACTCGGACACGCCGATCCCGCGTTTACCCTGCGTAAATACGTGCACCGGGTCGTGGGAGCCGGTTCCAAGGTCCGCATCGCGGTCCGGAGCGCCTACACCAGGGCCGCGTGACTCCTGCACCGTTCGGCTTGTGCAACAACCGTGCAAGATGATCTTCGGGAGGGAGCGTTTGCACAGGTCAGAAGCTTTGTCTATGAGTTCAGGGACATCTGAGCCTCCGGCGCACGGACGGCCCCCGCCCCGACGAGGGGTGGGGGCCGTCCGTGTCACGGTGGCGCGGGCGTCACCGCCGCGTCCGTCGTCTCACCTCGTCCAGAAGAAGTCCTGGTAGGCGGTGTTTCCCGTGCTTCCGTAGTGGCCGATCGCGCGGACCCACAGGTCGCAGGGGCCCGCGTAGGGGACGGAGGCCTGGATGCGGGCGGTTTCGCCCGTCGTCCTGTGCCGGCTGCCGTCCGTGCAGGAGAAGCTCCACTCGTAGCCCGTGATGCCCTTGCCCCGGTCCGCGTCCGCCGGCTTCACGTCGACGACGACGGCGATCCGGACGTCCTGGACGACGGTCAGCACGGGCGCCGACAGCGGCGCCGTCAGGACCGGGCGGTCGCGGACGGCCTCGGCCGTGGCGGACGGCGGGCCCTCGTTGCCGTCGGCGTCCAGGGCCACCACGTAGTAGTACGCGCGGCCCAGCGGTGCGCCGCTGTCCGTGCCGGTGAAGGTGTACGGGTCCGTGGTGTCGACCGGCGTCCAGGCGGACGAGGTGTTCGCGCGGCGGTAGACGCGATGGCCGGTGACGGGGTCCGGGCCGCCGGGGCGGAACGTGACCACGTTGTGGAGGTCGCTCGGGGCGGCGCCCTCCATCACGGGCGCGGGGACGGCGGCCGGGGTGGGCCGGCCGGTGCTCGCCTCCGTCGCGGTCGAGAGGTTGCCGTAGTGGTCCACGGCGCGGACCCGGTAGACCGTCTCGGCGCCGGTCCCGGCGAGGGCGTCGTGGTACGAGGTGCCGGTGACGTACTCGGGACCGTCCGGGTCCTCCTGGCCGGCCGGTGCCGCGAACACCTCGTAGCCGGCGGTGTCGGTGGTGGCCGGGGCCGTCCAGGTGATCCGGTTGCCCGCGGTGGTGCCCTGGGCGGTGAGGCCGGTGACCGGGGCGGGCGCGGTGGTGTCGGGAGCGCCGGTGGTGGCGGTCGCGGAGTACGCGGAGAGGTTGCCGGCCGTGTCGCGGGCGGCGATCCGGTAGTACTGCTGCCGGTGGAAGTCGGCGGTGAGGTCCCGGTAGGAGGCCGCGCCGGCGAGGGACTCGACGACGGTGGTCCAGGGTCCGGCCGGGGCGGCGGCGCGCTGCACGCGGTGGGTCGCGGCGCCCGCGGGAGCCGTCCAGCGTACGGTCACCGCGCTCGCCGAGACCGCGGCGGCGACGCCGGACGGGGCGGCGGGCGGAGTCCGGTCGACGGTGGCGACGGACAGATCGACGGTGCCCGCGGACTCGTGCGCGGCGCGGTCGACGGCGCGGAGCTCGTAGACGAAGGTCTGTCCGGTGGCGGGCGGCGCGTCGGTGGCGGTGGTGGCGGCGGTGCCGGTGATGACCACCGGGCGGGCGGGGAAGGCCTGTCCGGAGAGGCGTCGGTAGACGCGGTAGCCGGCGAGGTCCATCTCCTTGTTCTTCGCCCAGGCGAGCCGGGTGCGGCCGGTGGCCCTGTCGTACGCGACGGCGAAGCCGGCCGGGGTCAGGGGGCGGACCTTGTCGACGGTGGCGGAGGTGCGGGGCAGGTAGGAGAACTTGACGTCCGCCGTGCCGGTCCAGTTCGCGAAGTCGACGCGGAGGGTGTGGCGGCCCTGCGGGATCGTCAGGTTGACCGTCCCGGCGCGGACGGTGGCCAGGTCCGTCCACACGCTGTACTTGCGGACGCCGTCGAGGTAGACGCGGACGCCGTCCCGGGCGGCGACCGACAGGGCGAAGGGGCCACCGGAGCCGAAGTCGCGGGTGACCGTCCAGCGGACGCCGAACCGGTCACGGGGCAGGCCGTAGGCGGGGGCGCCCGCCCAGCTCTCGGCGACGGCGCTGTCGCAGTCGACGCGCTTCGGGGTGCCGGTGAAGGTGGTGTTGGCGAAGTACTCCCGCTTGAAGAGCGGGGAGGCACACGTCACCGCGGCGGAGGCGGTGGGTGCGGTGGCGAGGAGTCCGCCGGCCGCGGCGAGGACCAGGGTGGTGGCCACCGCGGTCTGTCGGGCAGTTCTCATGCGTTCCTTCGGTCGTGATCCTGCACATGTCATGGGACATGCGTGATCAAGACCGTCGGGAACGAGCCATGGTTGTACGGGGGGACGAACCGGTTCCGGCGACCCCGTTCACCCGCCCGGCATCATTCCCGTGCCGCCCTTGAGGCGTTCGATGTCCGAAGGGCGGACCTTGATGACGAAGAGGGCCACCAGGGCGCCGATCACGGCGAAGACGGCCGCCGTGACGAAGCCCGCGGAGACGCCGGAGGTGAGGACCTGGTCGGCCCAGGGGGGCGGGAGCTGGCCCGTCTCCGCGAAGCGGGCCTTCTCCAGGGGGCCCGCCTGGGACAGGAAGGACGGGACCTGGGTCTCGGCCTCGTTACGGCTGGCCGTGCCGAAGACCGTGACCAGGATCGACAGGCCGAGCGAACCGCCCACCTGCTGCATGGCGTTGAGCAGGCCGGACGCGGCGCCCGACTCCCGCTGTTCGACGTTGGACAGGGCCATGATCGTCAGCGACACGAACATCAGGCCCATGCCGAGGCCGAAGACGAGGAGCGGGCCGAGGATGCTGCCCGCATAGGTGGAGTCCACCGAGGTCAGGGTCAGCCAGGAGAGGCCGACGGCCGTGAGCAGCGAGCCCGTCACCATGAAGGGTTTGGGGCCGAATCTCGGCAGCAGGTTGGACGTGAAGCCGGCGCCGACCGCGATGATCGCGCTGACCGGCAGGAACGCAAGACCCGTCGTCAGCGGGCTGAAGCCCAGCACCTGCTGCACGAACAGGGTGAGGAAGAAGAACATGCCGAAGATGGCCGCCGCGAGGCAGAGCATGATGACGTAGGTGCCCGAGCGGTTGCGGTCGGCGAACATGTGCAGCGGGGTGATGGGCTGCCGGGAGCGCCGCTCGATGAGGATGAACGAGGCGAGCAGGACGACCGCCGCGGCGAACGAGCCGATCGTGTACGGGTCGCGCCAGCCCTCCTGGGCGGCCCGGATGAACCCGTACACCAGCGCCACCATGCCGAGCGTGGAGGTGAGCGCGCCGGCGAGGTCGAAGTGGCCGGGGTGCCGCGCGGACTCCTTGACGTGGCGCGGGGTGAGGAAGGCGATGACCAGCGCGATGGGGACGTTGACGAAGAAGATCCAGCGCCAGTCGAGCCACTGGACCAGCATGCCGCCCGCGACCAGGCCGATGGCGCCGCCGCCGGCCGAGACGCCCGCGAACACGCCGAAGGCCCGGTTGCGTTCCGGGCCTTCGTCGAACGTGGTGGTGATGAGGGACAGCGAGGTCGGCGAGGCGATCGCGCCGCCGACGCCCTGGAGCGACCGGGCGGCGAGGAGTTGCCACTCGCTCTGCGCGAGGCCGCAGAAGAGCGAGGCGAGGCCGAAGAGCAGGACGCCGAAGATGAACACCCGGCGGCGGCCGAGGATGTCGCCCGCGCGCCCGCCGAGGAGCAGCAGACCGCCGAAGGTGAGCGTGTAGGCGTTGACGACCCAGGACAGGCTGGTGGTGGAGAAGTCCAGCGCGGTCTGGATGTGCGGGAGCGCGATGTTCACGATGGTGATGTCGAGGACCACCATCAACTGACAGGACGCGATCACGAACAGGGCGATGCCCTTGCCGTCGCCGCTCTTCTTCGGCGTGGCGGTCGGTGCCGGTGTCGTCGGCTTGGGTGTACTCATGTGGCGCCTCGGGTCCGCCGGGTGAGTGAGCCGTGGGCCGGTCAGTCCACCTTTCGACACTAAGCCTCACCCGAACGGGTGACCAGTTGATCATCGGGGGCCCGCCGGCCGGGCGTGCGCGATCCCGCAGGTCACGCGTGGGCCGGCTCGTCCAGGACCGCGAAACCGTCGAGTTCCACCCTGGCCTGTTCGTCCCAGAGGCGTACGACCCCGATCACCGCCATCGCCGGGTAGTCGCGGCCCGCCAACCGGCGCCAGATCCGGCCGAGTTCGTGGGCGTGGGTGCGGTAGTCCTCGACGTCGGTGGTGTAGACGGTGACCCGGGCGAGGTCGGCGGGGGTGCCTCCGGCGTGGCGGAGGGCGGTGAGCAGGTTGCCGAGGGCGGTGGTGAACTGCTCGGCCAGGGTGTCCCCCACCACCGCGCCCTCGCTGTCGAGGGCGGTCTGTCCGGCGAGGAAGACCAGCCGGCTGCCGGTCGCGGTGACGGCGTGGGAGAAGCCGGTGGGCGGGGCGAGTTCGGCGGGGTTGTGCCGGTGCAGGCTCATGGGGACGGCTCCTCGCGGTGACGTGCGTACAGCTCCTTGGCGATGATCGTGCGCTGGACCTCGGTGGCGCCCTCGTAGATCCGGGGTGCGCGGACCTCCCGGTAGAGGTGTTCGAGGAGGTGTCCGCGCTGCAGGGCGCGGGCGCCGTGGAGCTGGACGGCGGAGTCGACGACGTACTGGGCGGTCTCGGTGGCGAGCAGCTTGGCCATGGCGGAGCGCCGGGGCACGTCGGGGTCGCCCTCGTCGTAGGCGGTGGCCGCCGCGTAGACGAGCAGGCGGGCGGCCTCGGTACGGGTGGCCATCTCGGCGATCCGGTGGGCGACGGCCTGCAGGTCGGCGAGGTGTCCGCCGAAGGCGGGGCGGTCGGCGGTGTGGGCGAGGGCGGCGTCGAGGGCGGCCTGGGCCATGCCGACGGCGAAGGCGCCGACGCTGGGCCGGAAGAGGTTGAGGGTGTTCATGGCGACCCGGAAGCCCCGGTCGGGTGCGCCGAGCAGGTCCTCGGGGCCGACGGGGACGCCGTCGAAGGTGAGGGTGCCCAGGGCGTGCGGGGCGAGCATGTCGAGGGGTTCGCCGTCGAGTCCCGGCCGGTCGGCGGGGACGAGGAAGGCGGTGACGCCCCGGGAGCCGGCGCCCGGGGTGGTGCGGGCGAAGACGGTGGCGAAGTCGGCCTCGGGGGCGTTGGAGATCCACTGCTTCTCGCCGTGCAGGTGCCAGCCGCCGCGTCCGTCGGGGACGGCTTCGAGGGCGAGCGCGGCGGCGTCGGAGCCGGCGCCGGGTTCGGAGAGCGCGAAGGCGGCGACGGCCCGTCCGGCGGTGATCGCGGGGAGCCAGCGGGCCCGCTGGGCGGGGGTGCCGAAGGCCGCGACGGGGTGGCCGCCGAGGCCCTGGAGGGCGAGGGCGGTCTCGGCCTCGGTGCAGGTGCGGGCGAGGGATTCGCGGAGGAGGCAGAGGTCGAGGGCGCCGGCGTCGAAGAGCCGGGCGATCAGCCCCAGCTCGCCGAGGGCGGCGACGAGGGGGCGGTTGACCCTGCCGGGCTCGCCCTTGTCGGCGAGCGGCTTCAGGCGGTCGGCGGCGAGGCCCCGGAGCTCCGCACACCAGGTGATCTGTTCCGGTTCGAGCGAGAATGCGGGCATGCGGTCCCTCTCCGGCACCTCAGGGCGCCCCGGCGGGGGCGCCGTCCCGCGCGTTTCGTCCCCGCGCCCTCGGGTGCCCCGCACGGCTTGTCGCGAACAGTTGACTGCCGTCACCAACACGATACGCTCGTGAGGCGACGGGCGACCCCACCTCGACAGGGGGACGGACTCATGGAGCTGACACCCTCGGCCCACCTCGACAGTTTCGCCCGCGACCGGCTGCCACCGCCGGAGCGGTGGCCCCGCCTCCTCTTCGACCTCCCCGAGCTGGTGTACCCCGACCGGCTCAACTGCGGAGCGGAACTCCTCGACCGCACGGTGGAGCGACTCGGCGCCGACCGGCCCGCCTTCCACGACGGCGAGGGCGGCGTCTGGAGCTACGGACAGCTCCAGGACCACGTCGACCGCATCGCCCACGTCCTCACCTCCGACCTGCGGGTCCGGCCCGGCAACCGGGTCCTGCTGCGCGGCCCCACCACCCCATGGCTCGCCGCCTGCTGGCTCGCCGTGATGAAGGCCGGGGCCGTCGCCGTCACCGTGCTGGCCCAGCAGCGCGCCCCCGAACTCGCGGTGATGGCCAGGGCGGCCCGGTGCAGCCACGCCCTCTGCGACGCCCACGTCATCGACGAACTCCTCGCCGCCCGGGTCGCCGGGCTCCGCGTCACCCCCTTCGGCGGGGACGGCCCCGACGACCTGCTCGCCCTCGCCGCCCACCGGCCCGGCCGCTATCCCGCCGTGGCGACCGCCGCCGACGACGTGGCCCTCATCGCCTTCACCTCCGGCACGACCGGGCGGCCCAAGGGCTGCGTCCACTTCCACCGGGACGTACTGGCCGTCGCCGACACCTTCTCCGCGCACGTCCTGCGCCCGCTGCCCGACGACGTCTTCGCCGGCTCGCCGCCGCTCGCCTTCACCTTCGGCCTCGGCGGGCTCGTCGTCTTCCCCCTGCGGGCCGGGGCGAGCGCGGTCCTCCTGGAACAGGCCGGGCCCAAACAGCTGCTCGCGGCGATCGAGCGGCACCGGGTGTCGGTGCTCTTCACCGCCCCCACCGCCTACCGGGTCATGCTCGACGAACTGGTCCAGGGCACCGCCCCGGAGCTGGGCTCGCTGCGCCGCTGCGTCTCCGCGGGCGAGAACCTGCCGGAGGCCACCTGGAAGGCCTGGTACGCGCGGACCGGTCTGCGGCTCATCAACGGCATCGGCGCGACCGAACTCCTCCACATCTTCATCTCCGCCGCCGACGGCGACATCCGCCCCGGCACCACCGGCCGCCCGGTGCCCGGCTGGCAGGCCAGGATCGTGGACCGGGAGGGCCGGGCCCTCCCGGACGGCGAGGAGGGGCTGCTCGCCGTGCGGGGCCCGGTGGGCTGCCGCTATCTGGCCGACCCGCGCCAGGAGGAGTACGTGCGGGAGGGCTGGAACGTCACCGGGGACACCTACGTCCGCGAGCCCGACGGCTACTTCCGCTATGTCTCACGGGCCGACGACATGATCATCTCGGCCGGCTACAACATCGCGGGACCACAGGTCGAGGAGACGCTCCTGGACCACCCCGACGTGGTGGAGACGGCCGTCGTGGGCCGCCCCGACGAGCTGCGCGGCCAGGTCGTCGTCGCCTACACGGTGGTACGGGAGGGGGTGCCGCGCGACGCGGCCACCGCCGCCGCGCTGCGGGCCTTCGTCCGCGCCCGCCTCGCCCCGTACAAGTCGCCGCGCGAGATCGTCTTCCTGGACGAGCTGCCGCGCACGGCGACCGGCAAGCTCCAGCGCTTCCGCCTCCGCGACCCGGCCTGACCGGGCACGACCGTGCCCGGCACCACACCGGTGCCACCCCCTAAAGTGATCACGTGGCCGAGCAGCACACCCCCCGATCCCTGATCGTCTCCCTCTACGGCGCCTACGGCCGTGCGCCCGACGGGGCGCCCCTGCCGGTGGCGGCGCTCATCCGGCTGCTCGGGGTGCTCGGGGTCGACGCGCCCTCCGTCCGCTCCTCCGTGTCGCGGCTGAAGCGGCGGGGGCTGCTGCTGCCGGGCCGTACGGCGGACGGCGCCGCCGGGTACGCCCTCTCGGAGGACGCCCGCCGGCTGCTCGACGACGGCGACCGCCGCATCTACGCCCGCGCCGAGCCGAAGCTGTCCGAGGGCTGGGTGCTCGCCGTGTTCTCGGTCCCCGAGGCCGAGCGGCACAAGCGGCACCTGCTGCGCTCCCGGCTCGCCCGGCTCGGCTTCGGCACGGCGGCGCCGGGCGTCTGGATCGCGCCCGCGCGGCTGTACGACGAGACCAGGAACGCCCTGGAGCGCCTGGAGCTCTCCCCGTACGTGGACCTCTTCCGGGGCGACCACCTGGGGTACGCGCCGACGGCGGAGGCGGTGGCCCGCTGGTGGGACCTGCCCGCCATCGCGGCGCTCCACGAGGAGTTCCTCGCGGCGCACGAGCCGGTGCTGCGGGCCTGGCGGTCCGCCCCGGCGGGCGCCGAGGACGCCTACCGGGACTATCTGCTCGCCCTCGACTCCTGGCGCCGGCTGCCGTACGCCGACCCGGTCCTGCCCGCGGAGCTCCTCCCGGACGACTGGCCCGGCCGGCGCTCGGCGGAGGTCTTCGCCTCCCTGCACGAGCTGCTGCGGGACCGGGGCGCCCCGTACGTGCGGCCGTTCCTCGCGGGGGACACCGTCTAGACGGCGTTCGCCCGGCCCCGGTCCCTCCGTGCGGCCAGGGCTCCCAGGAGGCAGCCGAAGGCCAGGGTCGAGAGGATCGCGCGGACCAGGTTCCAGGCCACCCAGGGGCCCTCGAAGGCGGCGCGGGCCGCGCTCGGGTCCTTCGCCGCGGCGAGGGCGTCGTTGAGGGGGACGTTCACCGCGGCCGTGACCACGAAGACCGCCGCGCACAGCACGGCCCCGGCGAGGGTCCACAGCCGCGCCCGGCCGGCCCGGTGCTGCCAGGCGGCCACCGCCGCGAGGAGCGGCGCCCCGAGGAACGGGGTGAAGAAGACCGGGTTCTGGATCACGTCGTTGATGTTCCGCATCACCTCGACGTAGACCCGGTCGTCGCTGCGTGCCAGCGCCGGCATCACCGAGCAGACGTACGCGAACCACACCCCCGCCAGCAGTCCGGTCGTCACCGTCGCCGCGCCGAGGACCGCTCCGGCGCCGCTCCCACCCCTGTTTTGTGTCATGTCCCCATTCAAGTGGGCCGGGGGTCCGGTGGACATGGTTCCGCGTCGCACCCGCATACGCGAGCGTCCACGGCGCCCGGGCGGGGGCTACTCCCGGCGGCCCGTGGGGGGCGGCCGACTGCCCGCCCGGTACGGGGCCGGCCAGGGGGCAGCCGGGCCCTCGTACCCCTGCTCGGCCGCCGCGTGGAGCGTCCAGTGCGGGTCGTAGAGGTGCGGGCGGGCGAGGGCGCAGAGGTCCGCGCGGCCCGCCAGGAGCAGGGAGTTGACGTCGTCCCAGGAGGAGATCGCGCCGACCGCGAGGACGGGCACCCCGGCCTCGTTGCGGATCCGGTCGGCGTACGGGGTCTGGTACGAGCGGCCGTAGGCGGGCGTCTCCTCGGGGACGACCTGGCCGGTGGAGACGTCGATCGCGTCGGCGCCGTGCTCCGCGAAGGCGCGGGCGACCGCGACGGCCTGTTCGTCGGTCGTCCCGCCCTCGGCCCAGTCGGTGGCCGAGACGCGCACGGTCATCGGGCGCTCCTCCGGCCACACCTCCCGCAGGGCGTCGAAGACTTCGAGGGGGAACCGCAGCCGTCCTTCGAGGTCGCCGCCGTACGCGTCGGTGCGGTGGTTGGTGAGCGGGGAGAGGAAGCCGGAGAGGAGGTAGCCGTGGGCGGCGTGCAGTTCGAGGAGGTCGAAGCCGCTGCGGGCGGCGCGGCGGGCCGCGGCGGTGAACTGCTCGCGCACTGCGGTGAGTCCGGCGCGGTCGAGGGCGGCCGGGACCTGGTTCACGCCGGGGCGGTACGGGAGGGGCGAGGCGGCGACCAGCGGCCAGTTCCCGGTGGGGAGGGGCTGGTCGATGCCCTCCCACATGCGCCGTGTGGAGCCCTTGCGGCCGGAGTGGCCGAGCTGGACACCGAGCGCGGTGCCGGGCGCCGAGGTGTGGACGAAGTCGGCGATCCGGGCCCAGGCGGCGGCCTGTTCCTCGGTCCAGAGGCCGGTGCAGCCGGGGGTGATGCGACCCTCCGGGCTGACGCAGACCATCTCGGTCATGACGAGTCCGGCGCCGCCGAGCGCCCTGGAGCCGAGGTGGACGAGGTGGAAGTCGCCGGGGACGCCGTCCTCGGCGACGTACATGTCCATGGGCGAGACCACGATCCGGTTGCGCAGGGTCAGGCCGCGGAGCCGGAAGGGGGTGAACAGGGGCGGGGTGCCGGGCGGGCAGCCGAAGTCGCGTTCGACGGCGGCGGTGAAGGCCGGGTCGCGCAGGCGCAGGTTGGCGTGGGTGACGCGGCGGCTGCGGGTGAGGAGGTCGAAGGCGAAGCGGCGGGGCGGCCGGTCGACGTGGCCGGCGAGTTCCTCGAACCAGTGGAGGCTGGCGGCGGCCGCGCGCTGGGTGGACTCGACGACGGGTCGGCGTGCGGTCTCGTAGGCGGTGAGGGCCTCGGGGAGGCCGGGGTGGGCGTCGACGGCGGTGGCGAGGGCGAGGGCGTCCTCGACGGCGAGTTTGGTGCCGGAGCCGATGGAGAAGTGCGCGGTGTGGGCGGCGTCGCCGATGAGCACGGTGTTGCCGTGGGACCAGCGTGCGTTGGCGACGGTACGGAAGACGGTCCAGGCGGAGTTGTTCGCGCGGAGCTCCCGGCCGCCGAGCGCCTCGGCGAAGATCTTGGCGCAGCGGGCGGTCGACTCGGCCTCGCCCAGTTCGGCGAAGCCCGCCGCCCGCCACACCTCCTCGCGCATCTCGACGATGACGGTGGAGGCGCCGGCCTCGTACGGGTAGGCGTGCAGTTGCATCACGCCGTACTCGGTCTCGGCGATCTCGAACCGGAACGCCTCGAAGGGGAAGTCGGCGGCGAGCCATATGTAGCGGCAGCGGTGCGGGGTGATCCGGGGGCGGAAGTGCTCGGCGTGGGCCTCGCGGGTGCGGCTGTGGACGCCGTCGGCGGCGACGACCAGGTCGTGGGTGGCGGCGAGGGCGTCGGCGGGCGGGGCCTCGGTGCGGAAGCGGAGCCGTACGCCCAGGCCGGTGCAGCGGGCGTGCAGGATCTCCAGGAGCCGGCGGCGGCCGAGGGCGGCGAAGCCGTGGCCGGTGGAGGTGGTGCGGTGGCCGCGGTGGACGACGTCGATGTCGTCCCAGCGGACGAGGTCGCGGCGGAGCGCCTCGTACACGACGGGGTCGGCGTCGCGGACGCCGCCGAGGGTCTCGTCGGAGAGGACGACGCCGAAGCCGAAGGTGTCGGTGGGGGCGTTCCGCTCCCAGACGGTGACCTCGCGGGCGGGGTCGAGGCGCTTGAGCAGGGCGGCGGCGTAGAGGCCGCCGGGGCCGCCGCCGATGACGGCGATCCGGGAGACGGCCGGCCGGACCCGGTCCCCGCCGGGGCCCGGCACCGTCAGCACCCCCGCCATTTCGGGGGCCGCTTCTCGGTGAAGGCGGCGTGGAACTCGGCGTAGTCCGCGCCGTTCATCAGCAGGGCCTGGGTGGCCGCGTCCATTTCGACCGAGGCGGCGAGCGGCATGTCGAGTTCCGCGGTCAGCAGGGCCTTGGTCTGGGCGAGGGCGAGCGCGGGGCCGTCGGCGAGACGGCGGGCGAGGGCGGCGGCCCGCTCCCCCGCCGCGCCCTCCTCGGTCAGCTCGCTGAGCAGGCCGATGCGCTCGGCCTCGGCGGCGTGGACCGGCTCGCCCAGCATGAGGAGGCGGGTGGCGTGGCCGAGCCCGACGACCCGGGGCAGCAGGTAGGCGGCGCCCATGTCGCCGCCGGAGAGGCCGACGCGGGTGAAGAGGAAGGAGAAGCGGGTGGTGGGGTCCGCGACCCGGAAGTCGGCGGCGAGGGCGAGGACGGCCCCGGCCCCGGCGGCGACGCCGTGCAGGGCGGCGACGACCGGGAAGGGGCACTCGCGCAGGGCGCGGACGACCTGGCCGGTCATCCGGTTGAAGTCGAGGAGTTGCGCGGTGTCGAGGGAGAGGGTGGCGCCGATGATCTCGTCGACGTCGCCGCCGGAGCAGAAGCCGCGGCCCTCGCCGCCGAGGACGAGGGCGCGGACGGCGCGCTCACGGGACAGCTCGGCGAGGAGGTCGCGCAGGTCGGCGTAGGCGCCGAAGGTGAGGGCGTTGAGTTTCGCGGGGCGGGCGAGGGTGACGGTCGCGATGCCCCGGTCGATGTCGAGGCGCAGGTGTTCCCAGTGGGCCGTGCGGGGCGTGGAACCGGTAAAGGGGCTCATCCGGAACGGCCTCCTTCCTCCGTTCGGAGGGTATCACTCTGTTGTGACTGTCGTCACGACTGCGCGATACAAGGAGGACCGGGGGGGCCGCCCAAGGTCCCCGCGAGGGGTGACCGAGGTCCCCGCACACCGGGGAGGGGCGCCCCTGGAGAAATAAATTGCACCTCGTATGGTTGAAACCAGGACGTCTCGGGATGCCTCCACCCCACTCGCCCACCCGCCCCCACACGGTGAAGGGAGCCTGCCCCATGCCCGAAGCCACCGGACCCCCGGTCGGCGGTCCGGCCGTCTCCTGGCGCGTCGAGCTGCCGCACACGACCGCCGCCGTGCCGATCGCCCGCGCCCTGATCCGTACCGCCCTCGCCGACATCGGCCCCGGGGCCGTCGGCCGCCCCGACGGCGACACGGCGGAGCTGCTCACCGCCGAGCTGGTCGCCAACGCCGTCGAGCACACCGCGGGGCGGGGCCCCATCGAGCTGGTCGTCGAGCTGCTCTCGGCGCCCGGCGGCTGCCAGATCGAGGTCCACGACTCCGAGCCCGCCCGCCCCGGCCAGCTCGTCTGCCCCGACCCGGAGACCGAGGTCGACCCCTGGCAGGAGCACGGCCGGGGCCTCCTCCTCATCCGGGCGCTCAGCAGCGACTGCGGGCACCGCCCCACCGCGCACGGCAAGGCGGTCTGGTTCACGCTCCCGGGGATCCCGTCGCAGCGCCCTCGCTCGGAGCCGTGACCAGGCGCGAGTGGCGCCGCCCGTACAGCGCGTACACCAGCGCGCCGACCACGAGGAATCCCGCGAACTGCACCCAGGTCGTCCAGCCGGTGCCCCAGATCAGATAGAGGCAGAAGCCGATCCCGAGGACCGGGCTGAGCGGGAAGAGCGGCACCCGGAACGAGCGCGGCAGCCCGGGGTCACGGCGCCGCAGCACCATCACCGCGAGGTTGACGACCGCCATGATGGCGAGGGTGCCGATCGTCGTCAGGTTGACGACCACGTCGAGCGAGGCGAAGGCCGCGGGGACGGCGAAGACGGCGGCCACGATCCAGGTGTTGGCGACCGGGGTCGCGGACTTCGGCGAGACCCGCTCGAAGACCCGGGGCACCAGGCCGTCGCGGGACATCGACATCAGGATGCGGGTCTGCCCGTACATCACCGCGAGGACCACGGACGCGATGGCGACGACCGCGCCGAACGCGATGACACCGCCGCCGACGGACGAGCCGGTGACCTCGTCGACGACGAGCGAGAGCGCGGCGGGCTGGTCGGCCACGGCGTCGGCACCGAGGGCGCCGATCGCGGAGAGCGCGACGGCGCAGTACAGCAGGGTGACGATCCCGATGCAGACGAGGATGGCGATCGGGATGTTCCGGCGCGGGTTCTTCACCTCTTCGCCGGCCGTGGTGATCGCGTCGAAGCCGATGTACGAGAAGAAGGCCACCGAGGCGCCCGCGGTGATCCCGCCGAGGCCGTCCGTGGCGAACGGCGACAGGTTGCCGTCCTCGAAGGCCGAGAAGCCGATGGCGCAGAAGACGATCAGGATGCCGATCTTGAGGATCGCCATGGCGGCGGTCGCCCGCGCGCTCTCCCGGACCCCGCGCACCAGCAGCGTCGCGGCGAGCAGGATGACGACCACGGCCGGCAGGTTGATCACCCCGCCGTCGGCCGGTCCGGAGGAGAGCGCGGTGGGCAGCTGGAGGCCGGTGAGGCTGTCGAGCAGTTCGTTGAGGTACTGGCTCCAGCCGACGGCGACCGCGGAGACGGAGACGCCGTACTCCAGGAGGAGGCACCAGCCGACGAGGAAGGCGGTCCGTTCGCCGAGGCTCGCGTAGGCGAAGGAGTACGAGGAGCCCGAGACCGGGATCGCGCCGCCCAGCTCCGCGAAGGAGAAGGCGGTGAAGATGCAGGTGATCGCGGCGAGCACGAAGGAGACGACGACCGCGGGGCCGGCCTCGGCGACGCTGTCGGAGAGGCCGACGAAGATGCCGGTGCCGACGATCGCGCCGACACCGAAGCACACGAGCTGGAAGAGGCCCATGGTGCGCTTGAGGCCGTGGCCCTCCAGGTCGGCGCCCGATTCGGCGAGGAGTTGCTGCGGGGTCTTGATCCGCGAGGTCATGCGGTGGTTCTCGTCTCTGGTCGTGCATGCGTGAGGGGGGTCCGAGCATGTGCGCCCGGACCCCCCTGAATCGTGCGATCGTAAACCGCACTACGCATATTCACCCAATCAGGTGCAAGGCTATTCCGCCGCCGGACCGGCGAGCGTGGCGACCAGGACCGCCTTGATCGTGTGCATCCGGTTCTCCGCCTCGTCGAAGACGACCGAGTGCGACGACTCGAAGACCTCGTCGGAGACCTCCAGCTCGGTCAGGCCGTGCCGGGCGTGGATGTCCCGCCCGACGGCCGTGCCCAGGTCGTGGAAGGCGGGCAGGCAGTGCAGGAACCGGACGCCCGGATTACCGGTGGCGCGCAGCACGTCCATGGTCACGGAGTACGGGGCGAGGGCGGCGATCCGCTCGTCCCACACCTCCTTGGGCTCACCCATGGAGACCCACACGTCGGTGGCGACGAAGTCGACGCCCCGGACCCCCTCCGCCACGTCCGCGGTGAGGGTGATCGTGGCCCCGCTGGCCTCGGCCAGCTCGCGGGCCCGCTCGACGATCTCCGCGGCCGGCCAGTACGCCTCCGGGGCCACGATCCGCACGTCCATGCCGAGCAGGGCGCCGGTGACCAGGTAGGAGTTGCCCATGTTGAAACGGGCGTCGCCGAGGTAGGCGAAGGCGACGGTCTCCAGCGGCTTGTCGGTGTGCTCGGTCATGGTGAGCACGTCGGCGAGCATCTGGGTGGGGTGCCAGTCGTCGGTGAGCCCGTTGAAGACGGGGACGCCGGCGAAGGCGGCGAGCTCCTCGACCACGGACTGGCCGTCACCCCGGTACTCGATGCCGTCGAACATCCGGCCGAGGACGCGGGCGGTGTCCTTGACCGACTCCTTGTGGCCCATCTGGGAACCGGCGGGGTCCAGATAGGTGGTGGAGGCACCCTGGTCGGCGGCGGCGACCTCGAAGGCGCAGCGGGTGCGGGTCGAGGTCTTCTCGAAGATCAGGGCGATGTTCCTGCCGCGCAGCCGCTGGACCTCGGCGCCCGCCTTCTTGGCGGCCTTGAGCTCGGCGGAGAGCGCGACCAGGGCGCGGAACTCCTCGGCGGTGAAGTCCAGCTCCTTGAGGAAGTGGCGGCCGATGAGGTCTGTGGCCATGGGACGCGCTCCTGGGGGTACGGGTCGGGGGACGGCGATCGGGGACGCTGGAAGTGTATACGCACTTCAACATTTATATACAGCCCCCTTCCGTCCCCGGTTCAGGCCGCGTCCCGCTCCACCGGGCAGCTCATGCAGCGCGGGCCGCCCCTCCCCCGGCCCAGCTCGCTGCCCGGGATCTCGATCACCTCGATGCCCTGCTTGCGCAGATGCGTGTTCGTGGTGACGTTCCGCTCGTACGCGACGACCACCCCGGGCTCCACCGCGAGCACGTTGCACCCGTCGTCCCACTGCTCGCGCTCCGCCGCGTGCACGTCCTGCGTCGCCGTCAGCACCCGGATGTCCTGGAGCCCGAGCGCCGCCGCGATGGCGCTGTGCATCTGCTCCGGCGGGTGGTCGGTCACCCGCAGCGACTGTCCCGCGTCGCCCGGCTCGATCGTGTACGAGCGGAGCATCCCGAGCCCCGCGTACTGCGTGAACGTGTCCTCGGCGACCATCGTCATCACCGTGTCCAGGTGCATGAACGCCCGCCGCTTCGGCATGTCGAGCGCGATGATCGTGCGCGCCGAACCGGCCGCGAACATGCCCCGGGCCAGCATCTCCACCGCCTGCGGGGTCGTCCGCTCGCTCATCCCGATCAGCACGGCGCCGTTGCCGATGACCAGGACGTCGCCACCCTCGATCGTCGACGGGTAGTCGGCCTGCCCCTCCGACCAGGTGTGGAACGAGCCCGCCTCGGCGCCCGTGAAGAGGGGATGGTGCTTGTAGATCGCCTCGAAGTGCACGGTCTCGCGCTGCCGGGCCGGCCAGCGCATCGCGTTGATCGAGACGCCGTCGTAGATCCAGGCCGAGGTGTCCCGGGTGAACAGGTGGTTCGGCAGCGGCCCGAGCACGAAGTCGTCCAGGTCCAGGGCGTGGAACCGCACCGAGGTCGGCTCGCGGTGGGCCGCCAGGAACTCCCGCTTCGTCATCCCGCCGACCAGTGCCTCCGTCAGCGCGCCCGCGTCCAGCGAGTCGAACGCGGCCCGGAGGTGGTCGGCGGCCAGCGGCCCGTACTCCTTCTCGTCGAAGACCCGGTCCAGGACGAGCGAGCGGGCCGCCGGCACGTCGAGCGACTCGCCGAGCAGGTCACCGAAGAGGTGGACCTCCACGCCCCGGTCGCGCAGCACGTCCGCGAAGCCGTCGTGCTCCTGCCGGGCCCTGCGCACCCACAGCACGTCGTCGAAGAGCAGGGCGTCCTTGTTGGTCGGGGTGAGCCTCTTCAGCTCCAGATCGGGCCGGTGCAGGATGACGCGGCGCAGCCGCCCGGTCTCGGAGTCGACATGGAATCCCATACGTCCATCCTGACGGAGCGGGGCGGCGCGGGCCCACGTTTCGGGTCGGGGCGGGTCGGGCCGAACTGTGCGGCGGGTGCGGTCAGGTCAGTACGGCCACCAGGAGGATCGCGATCACCAGGCCGCCGAGGAGGAGCCCGACGCGGCCCAGGAAGCGGCGGGTGTAGCCGTTGTCGGGGTCGTCGGGGTCGTCCCCGCCGGGTGGACCGCCCGGGCCGGACCCGGGCCGCTGCCCCGGCGTCCCCGGGCCCGGCGGCGTACGGGGCACCCCGTACGCCTCCTTGAGGAGGGCCAGCCAGACCGCTTCCGGGAGGCCCGGCCGCTCGCGGTCGACGATCAGCCAGAAGGCCTCCCGGGCGGACGGCGCCGGGCTCGTACGGAGACGGGAGAGCAGCGCGGCGACCGTGCCGACCGGTGCGTCGCCCGCGCCGAGGAGGGGACGGACGGCCCAGCGGTGCAGCTCGGCGGCGTTGGCCGCGCGGCGGGAGGGCGGCGGATCCGACGGATCGGCGTCCGCACCCGGCGGCCGGGCCGCCCAGAGCTCCCACCCGAGGACGACCTCGCACAGCTCCCGGCGCATCGGGTGGCCCCAGGCGGGCAGCCGCCGTGCGACCTCCCCGAGGAGGACGGTGAGGATCTCGTACCGCTGCGGGCGGCGCAGCGCGTCGAGCAGCTCGCGGCTGCCGCCCCGCTCGACGAGACCACGGGCCTCCAGCGCGCCGCGGGCGGTCGGCAGCTTGTGCACGAGCCCGCTCTCGACCTCCCGTCCACGGCCCCGTACCCGTCTCAGGGCCGCGCGCCGGCCCGAGGCGCCGGGTCCGGTCCACTGGGGGACGTTCGGGGGGAGGAAGGGGCGGGCGTAGGGGTCGTCCCCGGGGGCGGGGGGCTCGGAGGGCGGACCGTACGGGCCCTCGGGCTCGGGGAACGAGGGCTCGGGGAACAAGGGCTCGGCGGGCGCGAGCTCGGGCGGCGCGGGCTCGGGGGTGACGGACCGCGCCGGGGGTGCGGCCTCCTCCGCCCGGACGGGTTCCCCGTACGGGTCGAGGGGTCGGCCCTGGTCGGTCGTCCCGGCCCTGTCCGCTTCCTTCGGGCTTTCCGGGTTCTCCGGGCTCTGCGGGCTCTGCGGGCTCTGCGGGCTCTCCGGTTTCTCCGGTTTCTCCGGGCGGAACCACAGGTCCGGGCGCTCCGACGGGCCCGGTCGGATGACGGCTCCGGGGGTCCGTGCGCCGGGAACCGGCACGGAGGGCCCACCCGGTTCGCCGTATCCGGGAGCCCGGTCGGCCTCGAAGCCGAAGTCGAAGTCCCGGTCCCATGCGCGGTCGCGGTCCACGTCCCGGTCGCGGTCCACGTCCCGGTCGCGGCCCCGGTCCCCGTCGTCGCCGACCCGCCGGCCCCCGGGCGTCTCCGCCTCCCCCGTACGGGACCCCGAGGTCAGCCACCCCCGTACCGCGCCCCTCCGGCCCCGTACGGGCGGTGTCTCCTCACGGGGTTCCTCTCCCCAGGACCCGGCCTCCGGTGCCGGCCGCGTCCCGGGACCGCCGCCCGCGCCCCGCAGGTCCAACGCGTCGAGTGCCCGCGCGGCCGTCTCCAGGAGCGGGCCTCGGCGGGTGGACGCGGCGGCGTGGAGCGCGCTGCCGACCGCGTACTCGCCGCCCTCCCCCGCCGTCGCCCCCCGCACGTGGTGGGCGACCAGGCGCTCCGCGATCTGCTCCGCCCGGTCGCCGAACCGTTCACGCGGGTCGACGCGGCGGCGTTCGGTGTTGCGGCTCGCGGCGCCGGACCAGCGACCCACGAACACGAAGCGGAGGGCGGGGAGTTCGGCGGTGTCGTGGGTGGCGAAGGTCCACCGGCGGTCGGCGACCTCGCCGAACATGCCGTGCAGTCCCCAGAGGACCAGGCCCGCGGTGTCGCCCCGTTCGTCGAGGACGGTGAAGCGCTCGTCGGGGTGACGGAGCAACTCGGCCACCGTGCCCGTGAGTTCGTCGGCGACGTGCGCCAGGGCCCGGTCGAGTTCACCCTGTCCCCCGCTGGACGCCCGGAGGAGGACGGCCTCCTGGACGACCGGCAGCGGGCCGCGCACGGCGGCGGCGTCCAGGTCCGCGCCCTCCCAGTTCCAGGCGTGGAGCCCGAGGCAGGTGGCGGGCGGGAGGAGCGCGGGCGCGCCGACGAGCGCGTGGCAGAGCACGGAGGTCCCGCCGTCGGCCTCGGTGAACGGGGTGCGCCGGATGAGCATGACGTCGGCCCGCCGCTGGAGCCGGACGAGGGCGGGCCGGGTCTCGTCGCCGCTCGCGCGCAGGACGGGGGCGGAGAGCCTGAAGAGGGTCTCCGCCTCGTCCCGGGGACCCGACCAGGCGACCGGTCCGAAGCCGGTGCTGCCGGTGAGGTTCTCGCTGTCCCAGCGGAAGACGATCTGGTCGACCTCGTTCTCCGACCGTGTCATCGGTCGATCTCCTCTCTCGTTCCCGCGGGTTCCGCCCCGGGCAGCAGCCCGCACGCGGCGAAGAGCGACAGCAGCGGCGCGAGGACCCGGCGCGGCCGGGCCCCGTGCGGAAATCGGTCGCCGCGCGCCTGCCCGCCGGTCGCGGCGACGAAGTGCAGGGTGCAGTCGGCGCAGTCGTCGAAGGGCTTGAGCCAGGCGGCACTGGCGTGCTGGGCGAGGAAGGCGTACGCGTCCCGGCTCTCGGAGTGCAGCGCGGCCGGGTCGTGGCGGCCGGGCAGGGCCCGGCCGAGCCAGCGGTCGACGACGGGCTCGAAGCGGACGAGGTCGCTCTTGTTGACGGCGAGCGCGGCCGGTGCGGCGACGAGCCCGCCGCGCTGCCGGGGGATCCGGTTGAGCACGGTGGCGAAGGCCTCGTCGCCGAGTTCGCGCCGCCGCAGCCCGCTCTGTTCCCGTACGGGGTCGAGGGAGGAGATCCGGAGCGCCCGCAGCGGGTCGAGGACGAAGACGAAGGCGTCGACGCCCATGAGGAAGCGGCCGACCTCGCTGTCCTGGGCGAGGTCCTCGCCCGCGAGGTCGAAGAAGACGACGGGCCGGGGCGTGGCGCCGCCCGCCGAGACGAGCAGCCCGTCCGCGAACCGGGCGAAGGTCTGCTGTCCGGTGCGGCCGAGCTGCCGCCCCTGCTGGAGGCTCTGCACGCGTTCGCGCAGATAGGTGCGGTGGGCCTCGGGGTTGAGCGGTCGGCACTTCAGTCCGTACGGTTCGAGGCCGCCGAGCTCGACCTCGCCCAGCATGGCGGCGAGCAGGTGCGTCTTGCCGACGGATGAGCTGCCGACGAGGGCGACGGTGAGGGGCTCGCCGTTGGTGAGGTAGGGCACGGGGAGTTCGTGCTCCTCGTCGCCCTCCCCCGTGTGGGGGCAGAGGTGGTACGCCTTGCGGAGGGCGTCGGAGCGGTGGCCGGGACGGCGTTCGGCGCTGAGGTCCAGCGGGATGCGGCTGCCCTTGGCGTCGATGGTGACGAGGAGCCGTTCGTCGTAGGTGACGGGCAGCAGGCAGTGCGGGCACATCCGGGCCCGCGCGGGCGCCTCCGGCACGACGGCCGACGAGGGCGCCGGTCCGGACCACGGCGCGGAGGGAGACTCCGGCGCGGGGGCGGGGGTGCGGGACGACCGGTCGGATGCGCCGCCACCGGAGCCGCTGCCGCCGCCGCCGAAGATGCGGCCGATGAGGGTGGTCCGCGAGGGGCGCTGGTCGGGGACGGGGCCCGGTGCGTCCGGAGACGGGCCGCGCACCCCCTGCCGGTCCGTACCGGTCAGGGCCCGCTTCCGGGCGACCTGGTGGTCGTACTCGGCGCGCCACCGGTCGAGCGGATCGGCCGGCCCGAGGCCTCCGGCGAGCGGATCGGGCACATGGAGCAGCCTCAACAGCTCGGCGGGGTGCGGCCGTTCGGCCGCGCGCGGCGAGAAGAGGCCGCTGTGTTCGAGGGCGGCGAGGCGGCGGTAGTCGGCGAGGTCGCCGGGCGGCCCCTCGCCCCGGTCGGGACGGCCGGAGAGCAGGAGGTACGCGATCTCCGCGACGGACCACAGGTCGTCGCGCGGATCGGCGGCACCGCGCCCCGCACGCTGCTCGGGCGACGCCCAGGGGGCGACGCCGAAGGGGTCGCGCGGCTCACCGGCGCGCAGCGCCGCGTACGGCTCGCGGATCCGGACGCGGGTGCCGTCCCACCGGACGGTGTCGGGGGTGATCGCCCGGTGGACGAGGTCGACGTCGCCCAGCAGCCGTACGGCCATGGCGAGTTGGCCGACGACCGCTTCCTGGTGCTCGGCGGAGAGACGCCCCGCCCAGTCGGTGAGCGGACGCCCGCCCGGCGGCCGGTACAGCACGAAGGGCTCGGCGGCGGTCAGGTCGAAGCCGACGACCCGGGTGAGGACGGCGCCGAACCGGGCTCCGCCGTAACGGCGTTCGAGGGCGACGGCGGCCGACACCTCGCGCTCCAGGAGCCCGAACGCCCGGGGGTCGCCCTGCGCGGACGAGGCCAGCCGGTACTGGTGGACCGGCACCGCCGCCGTCCCCAGGAACGCCCGGCGCGCCAGGAACCCGGGCCGGTCGGGGGGCCTGTGGTCCTCGCCGTACCGCACGACGAAGCGGACCGTCTCCTCCTGCGGGGTACGGAACTCCAGTTCCTGGTAGTACGGGTGGGGCGGCGGCTTCGGGGCGCTGAGATGGTCCGGGTGGTCGGGGCCGATGGGGTGGTTCGCGTGCGGGGGCGGCCCGGCGTCGACCGGCCGGCCCGCGTCGTCCCGCGGGCCGACGCCGGTGGGCCGGCCGGTGTCGGCGGGCGGCCCCGCGTCCTCCCGGCGGTACGCGTAGGCCGGTGGCCCGGGGTCCTCCCGGCGGTGCGCGTCGGCGGGCCCTCCCCCTTCGTTCCGGTGCTTCGGGTCGTTCCGGTCGTTCCGGTGGTTCGGGTCTGTCACGGTTCTCCCGCCTCCTGGGCGCGGACGGTGTGCACGACGTCCGCGCGCAGGGGTACGAGACGGAGGATTCCGGCGTGGCGTCCCGCGCCGGTCCACACGACGTCCTCGGCGGTGCCCCGCCACACGTCGTCCCCGGCGGCCCCGCGCCGCATCGCCTCCGGTACGAACCGGACCTGCCGGGCGGCGAGCGGATCGTGGGAGAGCAGCCTGAGGTGTTCGGGGCCGCAGAGCGGGATCGTGTGGCCGGGGTCGTCCTCGGCGAGCAGCAGCCGGGCGACCGCGTCGGGGGCGACCCCGGTGAGCCGGGCGGCGTCGGGCCGGTCGGTGCGGTCGGCGAAGGGCGCGAGGGCGGTGAGCGCCTCGGGATCGCGCAGCCCGTCGTAGCGGGGCGGCGGCGAGGCCGCCACATCGCGCTCCAGGCGGAGGCGGGTCTCGTCCAGGAGTTCCGCGATCCGCTGCTCGTGCAGGGCGGACGCGCGGGCGCCGGGGTCGCGTTCGATGCCCGCCCAGCACCGGTCGAGGATCAGGAGGGTGCCGGCGACCAGGTCCCCGACGAGCGTGTCGACGAGGAGGGGGCCGCCGTCCCCGTAGCGCCGCTCCAGCCACGAGGGCGGCGGGACGGACGACGGCGGGCCGTCGGGGACCACGGGCTCCGGTCGGCCCGCCCCACCGGTCGCGTACGGGTCCGTGGGCTTGGCCAGGGAGGGGCCGGAGGGCCGGCCCGGCGGCGACGGCGGCCGGGGTTCCTCGTCCATGTCGGACCAGACGTCGTCGTTCTCCTCCCCGCCGCCCCAGTCCTCCCAGCTCCAGGCGGCGGTACGGGTCTCCGCCTCCGGCGGGGCGGGGTCGGAGGCGCGCGGGGCCGCACCGGGCGACCCGTCCCGCTCGTACGCCCGACCGTGGGTGTCCGCCGTCGCCGCGAGGTCACGGAGCAGCCGGGACACCGCCCCCGCGCCCGCCGAGCAGTGGTGCCGCACCTCGGCGAAGAGCCAGTCGTGCACGGCGGTCGTGACGACCAGGGTCTGGATCTCCCGCAGGACGCGCCACGCCTCCTCGGGGTCCGCCCGCGCCCACCAGTCGTCGACGGCGCGGCTCCAGTCGCGCAGCGCGAGCAGGACGACGGCCGTGAGGGACGCGGCGGACGCGACCGCGCCCGCCCACGCCGGCAGGCCGAGGAACAGGCCGGCGCCCGCCCCGACGAGGCCGCCGACCAGGCCCCCCAGGAGGCGGGGTGCCGCCCCCGTCGAGCCGCCGCCGTCGATCCGCCCGTCCGGCGAACGGTTCGGCCTGCGCCGCAGCATCAGCAGGGCGAGCCCGGCGGCGACCCCGCCCGCGGCCGGGCCGAGGAACCAGCCGAGGACCGGCCACACCCCGGCGAGCAGGGCGAGCAGCCCGGTCACCGCGAAGGCCGCCGGGCGGGATCCGCCGGCCGTGAAGGCGTGCCGTTCGTCGAGCCGCCGCAGCCGTTCCGGCCCGCAGATCGCGTCGAGCCGGGCCAGCCGGGCGGCGCTGCCGACGGGTGCGGTGCGCGCGGCGAGCGCGGACAGCCGGGCCGCCACCGACCGCAGCGGCAGGCCTTTGCCGATCAGGTCGTGGGTGTGGTCGCGCAGGGCCGGGACGATCCCGGCCCGGGTGATCTCCCGTGGCAGTTCGGGCAGTTCGATGCCCCGGTCGCGGAGCAGGCCCCGGTGCTCGGCGGTGAGCCGGCTGCCGCCCGCCGCGCCGAAGGCGTCCGCGACGACGGCACGGAACCGGCCCAGTTCCCGTGTCACCCGCTCGATGTCCCCCGGCAGGTCGACCGACCGGCCGGCGCGGGTGAGGAGCCCGGCGGCGCCCCGGATCCGCTGGTAGTCGTCGACGGCGTCCCCGACGGCCTCCTCGCACGCGCCGATCGCGGACCCCGCCCTGCCCTGGGGCGGCAGCCAGCGGTGGCCGGCCAGCGAGCGCGGGACCCCCTCGTCGAGGAGCAGGGCCAGGGTGCCCGGCACCTGTTCGGCGGAGGGGGTGCCCGCCGGTACGTCCTGGCCCGCCAGCCCTTCCACCGCCTGCCGCCAGGCGCGCGCCCGGGCCTCGTCGGTCAGGTCGTGCTCCAGGACGCGCGCGGCGGGCACGGCCACGCCGTGCACGACCTCGCCGAGCGCGCGGAGCACGGCGTCGAAGACCTCGGGCGTCGAGAGGACCGCGACGAGCGGGCGCAGCACGGCCTCGCCCGGAACGCCGTCCTCCACCGTGTCGAACAGCCACAGGACACCGGCGGCGGGCGGGCGCAGGGTGAGCGAGCGGCTCACGCTCCGCGCGCCCCGCTCGCCGACGGCCAGACAGACGATGTGGGCGGGCCCGTACGAGGAGAGGCGCTCGTAGAGCCGCTGGTGGGCGACGAGCCGGTCGGCCTCGTCGACGACGAGGAAGCGGCGCTCGCCGCCGGGCTGCGGGGCGTCCAGGGCCGCGCGGACCACGGCGTCGGGGTCGTGGGCCCCCGCCGTCCGGAGGTCCAGACAGACGGCGTGCCCCGGCAGTGGTCGCTCAGGGAGGACGCGCGGGCTCATTCCGCCTCCCCTTCGTGGCCCGGCCCGTAGCCAGGACCGAACTCCGGGCCGAAGTCCGGTTCGGGCTCCAGCTCCCAGTCGCCCTCGTAGGCGGAGGGCGGCCGGGGCGCGGGCACGGGTGCGGGTGCGGGTCCGTGCAGGGGTCCGGGACCGTCGCCGTTCCCGTAGGCCGTACGCGGATCGGGCACGACACCACCGCCGGCCGCCCCGCTCCCGGCCTCCACCCCGGCCCCGCTCCCCTTCCCCCGCGCCCCGTGCCGTTCGTACAGGGCCCTCAGCGTGGACCTGGTCGCGCGGGCGGCCCTCGGGAAGCGCATGTCGAGGGCGCCCGGGTAGGTGACCTCCCAGAAGTGGCGCAGCGGGGCGAGCCATTCGCTGTCGGTGTCCCCGTACTCGCCGTATTCGGCGACGAGTTCGTCGATCAGCGCGAGCTGGCGCGGGGCGACCCGCTCCACGAAGTGGGTGAAGAGCGCCGACGGGGGCGACGGGATCTGGGCGAGCCCCTTCGGCAGGGCCTGCATCAGGCGTTCGCAGAACTGCTCGATGATCTGCCCCTCGTCGAGCAGCGCCCAGCGCTCGTACGCGCGGAGCAGCCCGGCCCAGCTGGAGAGCGAGCCGTCGAAGCCCTCCAGGCGCAGCGACATGGTCGCGGACTCGCCGTCCTGGAGCCGGATGCGGACGACATGGGGCGAGTCGGCGGGGCCCTCGGCGTCGATGTGGCCGTTCCAGAGGGCGCAGAGCAGCCGGTGCAGGATGCGCTGGCGGTCGTGTTCGGTGGAGACCAGCCAGTCGTCCTGGTAGCCGAGGCGCTGGCGCCAGTGCAGGAAGTCGTCCTCGCCGCCCGCGTCGCGGGCCTCGGACCAGAGGCTGAGGACGCTGCGGACCTCGGAGATGTCGGTGAGGTTCATGCCGCTGCGGAAGAAGACGACGGTGATGGAGTCGGTGTCGCCGGCCCGGCTCTCCGGGGTGACGCGGGCGGGCAGGTTGAGTTCCTGTTCGAGGAAGTCGCGGGCCCTGCCGTCGGATTCGCTCGCCGGGTGGACGATGAGGATCTTGAGCGGGCCGCTGCCGTCGGGCACGAAGCCCACCGGGATCAGCCCGGCGAGGCGGGCGCGGAACTGGTCGAGCCAGCGCGGGTCGACCTTCGCCTCGGCGGTCTCGTCGCCCGAGGCGGCGCGCAGGAGCAGTTCCATGGAGGGCAGCAGGGGGCGGGCGAAGACATCGTCGTTGGCCTCGCCGAAGAGCCGTTTGACGCGCCGCTCGACGACCTGCTTGATCTCCTTCACGGCCGCCCCGGACGAGCGGCGGACCGCGTCGAGGGCCCGCCGCCAGTCGTCGGGGCCGACGAGCCGGCCGAGGAGGGCGGCGGCGTCGGCGGACTCGGGCAGGCCCAGGCTCTGGGCGAGCCGGTCGACGACGTCGTCGTAGAAGGCGCGCAGGGTGTTCTGCGGGGGCAGCAGGTAGGCGATGCCGGCGCGGTCGTCGCGGTAGAGGTCGCGGCGGCGTTCGGCGAAGGCCTTCGCCTCGTCGTGCTCGTGGACGCGGAGCGCCTTGGCGAGTTCGGTCACCTCGGCGAAGACCCGGTTGAGGGAGGGCCGCCACTGGGCCTCGCCGGCCTGCCAGCCGCGGTGCCACAGGGTCCGGGCCCGCCACTGGTACCAGGCCTCCTGGGCGGCGAGCGCGTCCTGCACGTCGGGGTCGCTCCACCGGGCCGGTACGACTCCGCCGACGCTGCCCCGGACGGCGGGGATGGCGGGCGCGGAGGTCTGGACGTTCGGGGGCCGTTCGGGTTCGTTGCGCCGGTTGTCGAGCATGCCGGTGAAGCCCTCCCTGGCCACCCGGTCGGGGTGTCCGGGGAGTCCGGCGAGGACGGCCTCGACCTGGAACGGGTCCATCTGGCCGAGGAGTTCGCGCACTCCCGCGCTCGGCCTGAAGTCCTCGGTGAGGCGCGGCACTTCACGGGCGAGACTGCCGTCGAGCCGGCGCAGCGCCTCCTCCATGTCCCCGAGCCGGTTGCGCAGCTCCTGGGTGATCTTCCCCTTGCCCCGGGGGAGTTGCTCGGGCGCGGGGACGTCGGGTGCCTCCCGGCTCCAGAGCCGGCCGACGCCGGAGCGGGTGAACAGGTCCCGTACGTGGTTCTGCCCCTCCCGGTCGGGCCGCCGGGCGCGCTCGGACATCCCGCGCACCGCCTGGGCGAGCAGCCGGGCCGCGACGATCTCGGCGAGGTCGTCGACGGGCACGGTGAGGGAGGCGGCGAGGCTCGTGGACATGCCCCGGTAGCCGATGCCGGTACGGGCCGGGGTCGAGCGCTCGACGCTCTTGTTGATGAAGCTCGCGGCGAAGGACTGGTAGTCCTCCTCGACGCGGGTCGCGGAGCCGTTGTCGTCGCCGAGGTCGGTGCCGATCAGCGACATCACCATGGCGGCGATGGAGCGGCGCAGGTCGTCGCTGCCGATGACGGCCGGCTTGGAGAAGAGGAACGCGGTCTGCATGGTGGCGGGGCGCAGCGCGACGACTCCGTCACCGGGGTACGTGACGCTGAGCCGGCCCCGGTCCTCGACGTCGCCGACCTGGTCGAGGGCGTCGGGGACGTTCTGGTCGTCGACGAGCCGGGAGAGGTCCACGAGGGCGCGGGCGGAGTTGAGTTCGGCCTCCCGGCCGCCGCCGGCCTCGGGCGGGAAGGCGGAGGGCATGACGACGAGCGGGTAGATCTTCACGCCGGGGACCCGGGCGTTGCGGAACTCGTGGCCGATGAGGTGGATGAAGTCGTAGAAGATGCCCGCGCCGGTGCCGCCGGCGACGGAGAAGGCGACGAACACGTCGCAGCCCCTGATCCGTCCGCCGCCGACCCGCCGGAGGTCGCCCGCCGCCTGGCCGATGGCCCCGATCGCCTCGCGGAGCTGCCGCAGGACGGGTTCGAGGCCGGAGCGCACGGTCGCGAAGAGCGCGGCGCGGCCGACGGTCGGCAGCTGTCCGGCACCGTTGTTGAGGGGGGCGACGCGCGGCTGGCGGGCCTGCGGCGGCAGCCACAGCCGGGTCTCCTCGGGGACGGAGACCCGCAGCATCCGGGTCACCTCGGGCGAGGAGTCGAAGTCGGTGGGCAGCAGGTCGCGGACGATCCGGGAGGTACGGGCGAAGGCGGCGGCCTCGGTTCCCTTCGCCTTGAACTGCGGCTGGCTGACGATCTCGCCCTCGCTGAAGTCGGCGTAGACGAACTGGAGGCAGTCGGGCAGCTGGAAGGGCAGCCGGCGTCCGCCGTCGACCAGGTCGGTGCCGTCGGGTCCGCACAGCTCCCGGCGCAGGCTGCGCTCGAGTTCGCTGCCGATGCGCCCGCCGGTGCCGCCGAGCCCGACGAAGAGCATGGGCTGGTAGATCTTCATGTCGTTCTCCTCGCAGGCCCGGTCAGAAGTTGCCGTCGTAGTCGCCGCCGGCGTCGGGGCCGGCGTCCGGGAAGGCGTCCGGTGCCGCGTCGCCCGAGCCGCCGCGGCGCCCGCCGTCGTCCTTGTGTCCGCGGGGGCCGGTGCCGGGGCCGGTGCGCCGGGGCCCGCCGAACCTCCCCGGCCGGAGGCCGCCGCGGGAGCCGGGCGGGGCCGGGCGGCCGCCCCGTACGACCAGCTCGTGGTCGCCGAGCCCGGTCGGTTCACCGGGCCGCACCGGGACCTGGCCGCCGCCCCGGGGCCGCAGCAGCAGCTCGCCCGCGCCGGTGCGGCGCAGTACGTGGGCGGCGGAGGAGCCGCCGCCGGGGAGCCTGCGGAGGGTGGGCGGGGCTCCGTAGGGCTCGTCGACGGCGAAGACGAAGGCGCCCCCGGGGCTCTGGCCGCGGCGGACGGTCAGCGAGTCCAACGGCCTTCCGTCCTGGCACAGTTCGAGCGTGACGCCGGTCATGTCCCGGCGGCGGCGGCGCGCCGCCAGGCGGATGCCGAGGACGGCTCCCGCGAGGGCGACGACGGCGGCCCCGGCGAGCACGGCCTTCCACCACCGCTCCCACCAGGTGGGCGGTGCCACCACCCGTACGGACAGGAAGGCGCCCCGCAGGACGCGGTCGCCGTCGCCGGCGTCCACGACGGCGACCCGGCCGCCGAGTTCGCCCAGCGGCGTGCCCTTCCCGAGCGTGATCGTGAAGGGGACGCTGGTGGCGCCGTTCGGCCGGGCCGTGACGGTCGCGGGGGTCACGGTGAGCTCCGCGCCGGGGACCTGGTCCGCCAGGGCCAGCCGCAGGGTGTGCGGCGCCGTGTCGTTGTTGGTGACGTCGAGGGTGCCGCGGACGGTGCCCCCGGGGTGCACGGTCGCCGGCTCGACGACGAGGCCCGCGGTCACCAGCGGGATGCCCGCGGAGACGCCTGCGTGCAGCGGGCGGCGGTCGGAGGTGATCCCCGGGGCGTCCATGCGGGTGACGAGTTCCAGGTCGCCCGTGGCACCGGCGGGGACGGTGAGGGTGCCGGTGAACCGCACGTCGCCGGCGGTGGCGTCGGGGGCCCTGCCGTCGTCGGCGAGCCGGAAGTCGACGGGCTCGAAGCCGTCGCCCTTCAGTTCCGCGGAGACCGCGAGGCCGGCGAGCTGCCTCGGGTCGGTGATGACGACGCCGCGCCGGGTCTGCATCCGCACCTCCACCTTCACCCGCTCCCCGGCGCGCGGGGACGCCGGGTCGAGGACCACGGTGGAGCGCAGCCGCCCCTGCCAGATGGCGCGGACGGCGACCTCGCGGTCGCGGTGGCCGACCGGTGCCTCGATGTGCACCCGCCAGCGGCCGGGCAGCGGGTTCTTCACGCGCAGCGCCTCGACGGGGCCGTTCTGTCCGCTGACCTCGAAGGAGGAGCCGTCGAACTCGCCCCGGACCGGCACCTTGCGGCCTGCCGGGTCGTAGTACGTGACCTGCACCTTCGGGTCGTGCTTGGCGACCGTGAGGGAACCGTCGGTGGCGATGGGCGGGATGGTGACGGTCAGGTCGGCGGGCGGCTTGCCGACGGTGCCCTGCGCGATCCGGGCGCAGCGGGCGGCGGCGAAGGTCTCCTGGAGGGCCTTGTCGATCTCGGCGGAGGTGCCGACGACGCGCATGCGCGGGACGGAGCCGGGGATCTCGGAGCAGGCGCCCCGGTAGCCGCCCTCGGCCATGGCCGTCAGGGCGGCGCCGTCGATCTCGGTGCCGAAGCCGAGGGGCCAGATCTGTACGCCGGCCTGCCGGGCGCGGGCGAGTTCCTCGGTGAGCCTGCGGGCGCCGTTGGACTGCCGGCTGTCGCGGTCGGTGCCGTACTCCGGGCTGTCGGCGACGTCGAGCTTCCCGTCCGTGAGGAGGAAGACGACCTTGGGGACGACGGGCGCCCCGGGCCGGGCGCCGCCGGCCGGTCCGCCCTCGGTGAGGCGGGTGACGGCCTGGCGGACGGCCGCCGGGAAGTCGGTGCCGGGGCCGGTCCGTTCCCGGTCGCGGTGGTTCAGCTGCTGGACGCAGTCGCTGAGCCGCTCCCGGCCGGCCGCGTCGGCGACGGTGAGCGGGCAGACCTCCCGTACGGGCGACTGGCCGGGCTTCTCGGAGCTGCCGAAGCCGATGACGGCGGCCCGCGAGCGCTCCGAGATCTCGCCCTGGCTGAGCAGCGCCGCCGCCTCGGTCTCGCGCGCGAGGTCCTTGTCGGCGAGGCTCGCCGACTGGTCGACGACGACGGCGAAGTCGATGGGGTCGGGGCCGTCGGTGGGGTCGGCGGGGGCGTACGGGGCCCGGGCGGGGGCTTTCGGCAGGGCGTGGGCGGCCCCGGGCGCGGTCGTACGGGGCGCGCCCGAGGCGGTGGTCGCCGCGAACGGGCCCGAGAGCGCGAGGAGCGCCCCGGCGAGGAGCAGGAGGCCCCCCTTGTCGGTCCAGTGCATGTTCACTCTCACCACAGTTCGCTGAAGAGGGCCAGGAGGGCGCCGAGCGCGAGGGCGGACACGCCCAGGCGCAGCCACCGGTACTTCGCCGCCAGGACGAGGCCGTGCACACCGGCCTGTTCGAGGAGCCAGTCGGTGGCGTCCGTGCCGGAGGCGGTGAGCCGCAGGCGCAGCTCCGTTCCGGACGGCCCGGTCGTCAGCTCGCGCAGCAGTGTGCGGTCGGCGCCGACCCGGGTGCGGGGCAGGACCACCGAGACGAGCATCAGGACACCGGCCGTCCACAGCACGCCCGCCGCGAGCAGGAGGGCGAGCCCGACACCGGCCGTGGGGAGCGGCGAGCGCTCCCCCGAGAACACGACGGCGAGGAAGGCCAGCGCGCCGGAGAGCAGGATCGCGGCCTTGGTGTCGGCCCGCCCGATGTCCTCACGGACGGTGGAGAGCAGCCGCTCGGCCATGAACCTCAGCTCCTCCGGTGGCACGGGGACGGGGACGGGGGCCCGTACGGGGGCCGGATCGGGGCTCGTCACGGGGTCCGGCGCGGGACCCGGGCCCGTCATGTCTCGTCCCAGTCGTCGAACCCGGAGCTGTGCCGGCCGGACCGGTCGGGCCCGCGCGACCGGTCGCCGCGCCCGTCTCGGTCGTACGGGTCGTCGCGGTCGTACCGGTCGTTCCGCTCGTAGGCGTCCGTCCGCTCGAACGGGTCGTCGGGCTCGTACCGGTCGCGGCCGTGGTCCCGATGCCGGTCCCGGCCACGGTCCCGGTCCCGCTCGGAGCCCGACTCCACCCGGGTCGGTTCGTACACCCGGGGGTCGTGCGGGGCGTCCCCGTGCTCCTCGTCCCAGTCGGGAAGGCTCGGTTCGGGCAGCGCGGCCCCCGGCTCCAGGCGGCGGCGCGCGGACTCGCCCGAGGGGTTGAGCACCCGGTCGGTGATGCCGCCGAGGACGGTGCCGGTCTGGGTCCGCAGGTACATCAGCACCTGGTACATCTGCTCGCCGATGTCGTGCCGTTCGAGGACTCCGGTGTCCAGGAGCCGGTTGAAGACGGCCAGGTAGTCCGCCTGGCCCTCCCGCCGCTCCCGCTGGAGCTGGGTGCGGATCTCCCACTGCTTGTCCGGGTGCATCGCCATGTGGTGGGCGATCTGCGCGAGGTCACCGCGCCGGAAGAGGGCCTCCATCTCCCGGGCCCGGTCGGCGACCAGCGCCCGCTCGGCGGCCTCCCGGCGCCGTTCCGCCTCGGCCACGCGCTCGTCGGCCTCCATGGTGACGCCGACCCTGTCCCGCCGCGAGACCTCGGCCTTGACGGAGTCGTCGAGGTCGATGAAGACGAGGACCCTGGTCCGCAGTCCGATGTCCCGGCCGAAGCTCAGGCGGCCGGCGCCCAGTTCCTCCCGTACGGCCTCGTCGGCGCGCTGCGCCTCGGTGATCCGGAACCTCCGGGAGAGCCTGCGCAGCCCGTCGAGGAGTTCGTCGTGGAGGAACTCGGCGACGTCCTCGACCTGTTCCTGGACGACCAGGTGCGGATCGGTCACCACCCACTGGACCTTGGCGACGGCCTCGAAGAAGACGCCGTCCCCGGCGGCCGGGAGCCGCAGGCGGAACTCGGTGACGTTGCGCCCGAGCTGGACCTCGAAGACGGTGTACGCGGAGCCGAACATCGGCTTGTTCACGTCCTCGGTGCGGTCCGGCCAGATCACCCGGTGCCCGCCGTTGCGGTAGAGCAGGACGGCGGCGACCCGGCCGCTCCTGCGCCGGTACGGGGGCGCGTACTCCCCGATCAGCGGCCCGCGCGCCCGGCCGCCGGAACCGGAGGCGGAACCGGAACCCGCCCCGGAACCGCCGGGCTCCCCGCTCCGCCGCCCCGCCCCCCGTACCCGCTCCTGCCCCTGACCGCCCCGCTCCCGCTCGGCGTCCGTGTCCCCGTCCGTCCCCGGCTCCGGGTCCATGTCCAGGTTCTCGTCGCGGCCGCCACCGGGCCGGCCGCCGTTCTGTCCGTCGTACCGCTGCCGTTCCCGGCCGTCCCCGGCCCGCTCGGGCCGCTCCCGCCCGGCGGCTCGTTCCCGCCCGTCCCGGGCCCGCTCGTCCCGGCCGCGCCCGTCGCGGTCCCGGTCGTGCGCGCGGGCCCGCTCGTCCGGCCGCGCGTTCCTGTGCTGCTCGGGCCCGGTCATCGGTTCGCTCCTTCCGTCACGGCGTCCCACATGCGGCGCGCCGCGCCTCTGTCCAGGGGCCGGTCGCGGTCCCGGACCAGTTCGTTCAGCAGGCCCCTGAGCCGGTCGCGGTCGCGGCGGTCCACCGCGAGGCGGGGCAGGAAGGCGCAGACGAGCCGAAGCGCCTCCGGGTCCTTCGCGGCCCGCCGGAGCAGCCCGCCGAAGGCCTCGACGGCCGCCTCTCCGGAACGGGCCGTGGTGAGGGTGTGCCGGAGCAACCAGGCAAGCTCCCCGGCGAGTTCGGGCCGGGTCGCGAGCAGGGCGACGAGCAGCGGGCGGCTCGCGTGCCCGTCGAGCTCGGGGACCTCCCGCAGCCCCCACAGTTGGGTGGTGCGGGTGCTCAGCGCACGGATGACGGCCAGGTGGACGAGGTTGGCGAGGTTGAGCCGCCCGTCCTCCAGCCACTGCCGGAGACGGTGGAGCACGGGGGCGGGCTCGCCGGCGGCGAGCAGCCGCGCCACGCTGAAGGAGGCGGGCGCGAGGACGTCGACGTCGGTCGCCTCGCGGGTCCTGACGACCCTGGCCAGGGCGTCGAGGGAGCCGGAGACGCTTCCGGCGGCCAGGACGTAGCCGTGGGCGAGCAGGGCGGTCCTGACGAGCGTGTCCTCGCCGGATCCGGACCAGTCCTTGAGTACGGCGGCGACGGCCGGGCGGACGCGCGGGTCGCGGGCGGCCTCGGCGAGCGCGGTCGCGGCGGCCATCCGGGCGACCGGTTCGTCCGTCGCGGCGAGTGGCACGACCAGTTCACGGAAGCCGTGGATCCAGTCCCAGGAGCAGAGCACACCGGCCGCGATGGAGGCCCGCACCCACACCTCGGGGCGCGGGTCGTCGCAGAGCGTCCGCAGCCAACGGGCCACCGGGCCACGCACGTTGTGGTAGCCGTGCCAGATCTCGCCGAGTACGGCTCCGGCGAGGGCCTCGCCCTGGAACCGTACGGCCCGCATCGGCACCTTGGCCGGTCCGAGGTCCAGCTCACCGTCCTCCAGGACGGCCCGCGCCTGCACCGGCCGGTGCTCGGCGTGCGTACCGAACAGCCGCCGCCCCGGGGCCTGTTCGGGATCGAGGGTGACGGCGAGTTCCCAGGCGAGCAGCTCGGCGGCCTCGGCGGCGAGGCTGTAGGCGGAACCGTTGAATACGGCGACGGCGATGCGGAACGCCCCGGCGTTCAGCGCCGGGAGGGCCTCGGGGAGCGCGCCCGGCCGGTCGGCGCCGGCGAACCACTCCCGGGCCTGCGAGCGGACGAACGAGGAGCACTCGGCGAGGAGTTCGTCGTCGTCGACCTCGCCGCGCCAGTGCCGGGCGAGGTGGTCGGCGAGCCGGGCGGCCTCGCGCGGCCGGAGCTCCTCCAGACCGAGGGCGGCGACGACGTCCCGCCGCCGGGCGCGCGCCCGCGCGTCCCCGAGGGCCTCGTCCGGCTCGGCGCGCAGCCGGTGCCAGAGGTGCCGGTGCAGGACCTCGTCGGCCGGCGGCGGCGCGCAGTACATGCCGTACCGGCCGCGCAGCAGCCGGTCGGCGAGCTCCCCGTTCTCGACGAGGACGATCCCGTACGCGTCCCGGCCGCGCAGCAGTTCGCCGAAGCGGTCCAGGTGCAGTTCGCTGAGGCGGGGCGCGGGGCGGCGGACGGCGGTGCCGCGCTCGCCCCGGCCGGAGCGGGAGCCGCCCGGCTCCGTCTCGGCGCGCACGTCCTCGGTCAGCAGCTCCAGGAGGTGGCCGCCGCTCTCCTGGAGGGCCTCCTCGGTGATCTCGTCGACGCCGTGGCGCGGGTCGAGCCGGAACACCTTGCCGCCGGTCAGCTCGTCGAGGAGGGCGAGCGCGGTGGCCTTGCGTCCGCTGCCGGGTTCGCCGCAGAGGACGAGGACCCGGTGGTCGCGGAGCCGTTCCCGCATCCTCGGGTAGCCGGCGGTCGCGCAGTACACCCGCCCCAGGTGGTCGAGCGTCTCGGGCGGGACGGGGCCCTGGACGAAGTGCGAGGCGCGGTCGGAGCCGTACAGGGCGAAGATCTGGTTGCCCTCGAAGACGGTGCCGTCGCCGTGGATGGTGGTGAGCCGGTCGGCGGCGCCGCCCGCCCAGGTGCGGACGGCCCGGCGTGCCGTGGCGGCGCCGCCGGTGTCGCTCTCGCCGCCGAGCGGGCCCCGGTCGGCGGCGGCGAAGACGCTGGGCTCGCGGGGCGGCTGTTCGGCGGTGCCGTCGGTGCGCTCGGCGCCGCCCGCGCGGTCGCCGTCGCGGGCCCCGCGCTCGCCGCGGTCGCCCCTGTCACCGCGATCGGCGCGGTCCCCCCGGTCCCCGCCCCGGTCGGCTCCCCTGTCCTGCGCGTCCGCCCGGCCGTCGTGACCGTGGCCGGCGTCTCCGCCGTCGTGGTGCGGCGCGGCATCGTCCTGGTCGCTCACTCCGGCTCACCCGCCCCCGAACCGTGCTCCGCGCTCTGCTCCGTGCGCTGCTGTTCCACGCCCTTGCGGATTCCGGTGAACCCGCCGTGGATGGTGTTGCCGTGGACGTCCAGCAGGTCGCCCCCGACGTGGTACGTACGGCTGCCCCCTCCGGTCCGGGGCGCTGGGCCGTCCCCCCGCGACGGCCCAACGCCGGTCCGTGACCCCTCCGCCGGCGGTCGCTCCCCCGCGACCGCCGGCTCCCCCTCCCCCTCGGGCGGCAGTTCCCCCTCCGGCCCGATCAGCGGCGGCGCGGGCCTGCGCGGCACGTGGAACCAGGCGGTCTCGTCGGTCTCCTTGGCGCGGATGCGGGCCGGCCGGTAGTGGCCGGGCTCCACATAGCGCCCGCCCTCGGCGACCACGCTCACGTAGAGCCAGTCCGAGACCACGACCAACAGGTCGACCTCCGGGACCTCGTTCATGATCCGCTTGGCCGGGGGGCTGTCGCAGAGCCGGGCGGCCAGGTCCACCGCCCGTCCGACGAGCCCGTGCCGGTCCTGGACCACGAGACCGGCGTTCATGCCGATCCGCAGCCGCAGGGGCCGGCTCCGCCCCTGGTTGTGGGCGCGCAGGCTCTCGTACAGGGTGTCGATCCACCGTCCGACCATGAGGGTCGGCGGCACGTCGGGGCGGAGGGCGACGAGGATGCCGTCGCCCCGGTCCTCCTGGTGGAAGGTGCCGGGCTCGACGCCGACGGAGCCGTACGCCTCGTCGAACGCGGCGTACATCGCCGCGCGCTGGAGCTTCTTCTCCGCCATGTCCAGGGTCCCGGAACCGCAGATGTCGCCGAAGACGACGAACCGGTGGATCCCGCCCACTTCCCCGTTCAGTCCCGCACTGCTCACTCTCGGACTCCCTGTGTGATGCCCCGGTGCCGTTCGTGCCGTGGTGGTACGTGGTTCAGACTGGCCGCGTTCCGCGACCGGCGATGTAGCCGTTTACACACCCGGCGGAGATTGGTCCGCCGGGTCTCCGCCGGGGCGTGCGCGCCCCTCCGCGAGCAGCACCAGGACCCGCATGTCGATGACGACGACCGTGCGGTTCGCGGTGCGGACCACGTCCTGTTCCCTCAGCAGGCGCAGGGCCTTGGCGACGGCCTCACGGGTGGCGCCGATGGCCGCCGCCAGATCGTGCTGCGGGAGCGGGAGTTCGAGTACGGTCCCGGCGTCGGCCCGGCGTCCCGCCCGCTCTGCCAGCTCGACGAGCCGGGCCGCGAGGCGCTGGAGCACGGTCTCCGAGGCCAGCGCCCGGCGTTCGACGTCGGCGCTGCGCAGCCGGGTGGCGAGCTGGCGCATGATCAGCGAGGTGGCGTGCGGGCGGGCGGCGAGGAAGCGCCGGAACCGGTCGCCGGAGATCGCCACCGCCTCGACCTCGCCGAGGGCCGTGACGCTGGCGCTGCGCGGGCCCCGGTCCACGGCGGCGAGGTCGCCGACGACCTCCCCAGCGCCCCGGAGGGCGAGGATGAGCCGCGAGCCGCGCTCGGTCCCCACCGAGACGACGGACCAGCCGGAGAGCAGCGCGAGGACATAGGCGCTGGTGTCGCGCTCGCGGATCATCACCTCGCCGGGCTCGTAGCGGCGCCGGGCGCCCTCGGCGAGCAGGGAGCGGCGGTCGGCGGCGGGGAGGGCGTGGAGGAAGGAGCGTTCCTGGCCGAAGAGACTCACCGCGCCCTCACCCCCGTACCGTCCTCGGGCCCTCCGGGGAAGACCGCCCGCCGGTGGTCGACCGGCGCGTTCGTGTGTGTGTTCCCACCTCACGTGACCTGTGCCGTCACATAGTTGACACTGTGTCACGTCATGGGGTGAAGAACGCTAGAGGGTGCGGAAGAAACGCGACAACGGGCACAGGGGGCGCAGGGGAGCGCCGGTTCCGCCACCCCTGCGCCCCCTGCCGCGCCGGTGCGGAGACCGTGCGAACGCCCTGGGAAGAACTCGCGAATGCCGCCCGGCAGCGAGAAGAACGCACAGGCCGCCGGCCGAAGCCCGCGAGGGCACGGCCGACGGCCTGTCGACTCCCTTCAGAGCCTCGGGTCCACCGGTTCCGACTCCAGCGCCAGGACCGCGAAGACCGCCTCGTGGATCCGCCACAGCGGTTCCCCGTCCGCGAGCCGGTCGAGCGCCTCCAGGCCGAGCGCGTACTCACGGAGGGCCAGGGACCGCTTGTGGCCGAGGAAACGCTGCCGCAGTCGCTCCAGGTTCTCCGGCCGGGTGTACTCGGGGCCGTAGATGATCCGCAGGTACTCCCGGCCGCGGACCTTCACGCCCGGCTGCCCGAGCCTGCCCCTGGCGTCGCGGACGAGCGCGGCCAGCGGCTTGACGACCATGCCCTCCCCGCCGGCGCCGGTCAGTTCCAGCCACCAGTCGACGCCCGCGCGGACGGACGCCTCGTCACCGGTGTCGACGACGAGCCGGCGGGTGACCTGGAGCAGCCCGGTCGGGTCGTGCTCCACGAGCCGGTCGAGCCAGGCGAGCTGCTCGTCGTGCGGCACGGCCGCCAGCGAGCGACCGCGGGTCGCGAGGAGCTGGAACGGCGCGAACCGCACCCCCTCCAGACCCTCCGTAGGCCAGCAGTATCTGCGGTACGCCTCGGTGAACGCCTCCGCGTCCACCGCCCGCTCCCGCTGCCGGGCGAGCAGCCCGTCGATGCCCTCGACGCCGCGCCCCACCGCCTGTTCGAGCGCGGTGATCGCCTCGGGCAGGACGGCGCCCGAGGCCGCGCCGACCGCCGCGTACTGCGCGCGGAGCAGCCCCGCCGACTTGAGCGACCACGGCATCAGCTCGCCGTCGAGCAGCAGCCAGTCCCCCGTGCCGGACGCCCCGCCCGACGCGGCGAGTTCGTCCCAGAGCCCGGCGGCCTCGATCGCGGTCCGCAGCCGGCCGAGGACCTGCTCGGTCATCTCGTGGTCGTCGAAGAAGGGCCGGCCGGTACGGGTGTGCAGCGCGCCGGTCACTCCGCCGACACCGAAGGCCTCCCGGGCCGCCTCCTCGTTCCGGCAGACCAGGGCCACCGCCCGGGAGCCCATGTGCTTCTCCTCGCACACGACCCGTTCGACGCCGTCCGCCCGGTACTGGGCGAAGGCCTCGGCCGGGTGTTCCAGATAGCCCTCCTCCTTCGAGGTGGCGGTGGGCGCCATCGTCGGCGGCAGATAGGCCAGCAGGCGCGGATCGACCGCGAACCGGCTCATCACCTCCAGGGCCGCCGCCGCGTTCTCCTCGCGCACGGCGACGTTGCCCAGGTGCCGGGTCTCCACGATCCGGCGCCCGTGCACGTCCGCCAGGTCCAGGGGTCGCCCCTGGTGCCCGCCGGGCGCCTCGGTCGCGAGCGGCCTGGCCGGCTCGTACCAGACGCGCTCGGCCGGTACGTCGACGAGTTCGCGCTCCGGCCAGCGCAGCGCGGTCATCTTCCCGCCGAACACGGCTCCGGTGTCGAGGCAGATCGTGTTGTTGATCCAGGAGGTGTCGGGCACGGGCGTGTGGCCGTAGACCACGGCGGCCCGTCCCCGGTAGTCCTCCGCCCACGGGTAGCGCACCGGCAGCCCGAACTCGTCGGTCTCCCCCGTGGTGTCCCCGTACAGCGCGTGCGAACGCACCCGCCCCGACGTACGGCCGTGGTACTTCTCCGGCAGTCCGGCGTGACAGACGACGAGGTTGCCGCCGTCGAGGACGTAGTGGCTGACGAGCCCCTCGATGAACGTCCCGACCTCGGCCCGGAACTCCTCGCTCTCGTGCCCCAGCTGCTCGATGGTCTCGGCGAGGCCGTGCGTCTCCTGCACCTTGCGGCCCTTGAGCCGGCGGCCGAGCTTGTTCTCGTGGTTTCCGGGCACGCACAGGGCGTCGCCCGAGGCGACCATCGCCATGACCCGGCGCAGCACGCCCGGCGAGTCGGGCCCCCGGTCGACGAGGTCGCCGACGAAGACCGCCGTACGCCCCTCGGGGTGGCGTCCGTCGACGTAGCCCAGCTTCGCGAGCAGGGTGTCCAGCTCGGAACGGCAGCCGTGGATGTCACCGATGATGTCGAAGGGGCCGGTGAGGTGCCGCAGGTCGTTGAAGCGGCGCTCCAGGACGACCTCGGCCGCGTCGACCTCCTCGACGGACCGCAGGAGGTGCACCTTGCGGAAGCCCTCGCGCTCCAGACCGCGCAGCGAACGGCGCAGCTCACGGCGGTGGCGCTGGATGACGTGCGCGGGCATGTCCGCCCGGTCGGGGCGCGCGGCGTTCCGTCCCCGGCACACCTCCTCGGGCAGGTCGAGGACGATCGCGATCGGCAGCACGTCGTACGAGCGGGCCAGCTGGACGAGCTGACGCCGGGCCTCCTGCTGGACGTTGGTCGCGTCGACGACGGTCAGCCGCCCCGCCGCGAGGCGCTTGCCCGCGATGTAGTGGAGGAGGTCGAAGGCGTCCTTGCTGGCCGACTGGTCGTTCTCGTCGTCGGCGACGAGCCCCCGGCAGAAGTCGGAGGACACGATCTCGGTCGGCTTGAAGTGCCGCCGGGCGAAGGTGGACTTGCCCGAGCCGGTGGCCCCGATCAGCACCACGAGGGACAGATCGGTGACGGGGAGCGTACGGCGCTCGGTGGGGGTGGTCATGCCTGTCCCTCCTTCTCGGTGGTCGGGTCGGTGGCCCGGGTGAAGACGGCCATCTGGGTGGGCGGTCCGACCTCGGGGTCGTCCGCGCCGACGGGGGTGAACGCGACGCCGTACCCGTACCGGTCGGCCACCGACTCCGCCCAGCCCCGGAACTCCTCCCGGGTCCATTCGAAGCGGTGGTCGCCGTGCCGTACGTGCCCGGCGGGCAGCGACTCCCAGCGCACGTTGTACTCGACGTTCGGCGTGGTCACGAGGACCGTGCGCGGGCGGGCCGCGCCGAACACCGCGTACTCCAGGGCCGGCAGCCTCGGCAGGTCCAGGTGCTCGATGACCTCGCTGAGCACGGCGGCGTCGTAGCCGGTCAGCCGCTTGTCGGTGTACGCCAGCGAGCCCTGTACCAGCTGCACGCGGGCCGCCTGCCGCTCCCCCATCCGGTCGAGGCGCAGCCGGCGCGCGGCCACCGTCAGGGCGCGGACGGACACGTCGACGCCGACGATCTCCGTGTAACGGGTGTCCTTGAGCAGGGCCTGCACCAGCTGGCCCTGCCCGCAGCCGAGGTCGAGGACCCGGGCCGCTCCGGCGGTGTCGAGGGCGGCGAGGATCGCCTCGCGGCGCTGCTCGGCGAGCGGCACCGGCCGCTCCTCGGTGTCGGTCGACTCGTCCACGGCGTTGTCGAGGTCGTCGACGTCCAGGCCCTCGGCCTCGGCGAGCCGCACGAGTTCGAGCCGCTCGTCCGCCGCGCGGGTCAGACCCCAGCGGCGGGAGAGGTAGCGGGCGGTGATCAGCTTCCGCTCGGGATGTCCCGCGAGCCAGCCGTCACCGGCGCGCAGCAGCTTGTCGACCTCGTCCGGCGCGACCCAGTAGTGCTTGGCGTCGTCGAGGACCGGCAGCAGGACGTAGAGGTGGTTGAGGGCGTCCGCGAGCCGCAGCTCGCCCTCCAGGACCAGCCGTACGTAACGGGAGTCGCCCCACTCGGGGAACTGCCCGTCCAGGGCCACCGGTTCGGCGTCCACCGTGTCCCAGCCCAGCGGCTCGAACAGCGCGCGGACCAGCCGGGCGCCGCCCCTCGCGGGCAGCGCGGGCACCTCGACGCGCAGCGGCAGCGGAGCGGCGGCCCGCTCGGGCATCGCCTTGCAGACACCGTGCAGCGCGGTCGTGAAGACCTTCGCGAGCGCCACGGCCAGCAGCGAGGACGCCGCGTAGGGCCGGTCGTTCACGTACTGCGCGAGCGCGGAGTCCGGGGCGCCGCCCCGGCCCTTGCCCTTGCCGCGGCGCACCAGCGCCACGGGGTCCACCTCCAGGAGAAGTGCCGCCGTGCACCGCTCGGCACTCGCCTCGGGATAGAGGACGTGCGCCGTGCCGTGCGAGGTCGAGAACGTCTGCGCCCGCTCGGGATGCTTGTGCAGCAGAAAGCCGAGATCGGTCGCGGGACGCTCCGGGTTGCCGGTCGTACTGATCGTCAGGAACACCCTCCCGAGTATGAGCCGCACCGCACCGCCCGACCAGGCATTTTCCCGTGGGGGGCGGCGGAGAGGAACGGGCGGGGGGCCGGAGGCGGGGGCGGGGGCGGGCGGGCCTGGACGCGGTGCGAACGGGACCCGGGCACGACCCGAACCGGACCCGGGCGGGGCGGAGCGGGGTGCGAACGGGACCCGGGCACGACCCGAACCGGACCCGGGCGGGGCGGAGCGGGGTGCGAACGGGACCCCGTCACAGCCCGAGCCGGACCCGTCCGCGGCCCGAGCCAGAACCGTCCGAGCAGGGCTGCGCCGCCACCCGACCGCACCGCCCGGGGCCACCCACCGGGGCCGGCCACCGGGCCCGCCCCCACCGGCTCCGCCCCCGGAGCCCGCCCGCCCGGATCCCTACTCGTGCCGCTCCCGCCCCGCGGCTCAGCCCCTGTCGTCCGGGGCCAGCACCGCGGCCAGCGCGCCGATCGTCGCCGGGCCCACCCGGCAGCAGCCGCCGACGAGGCGGGCGCCGGCGGCCACCCAGTCGGTGGCCAGGGCCGGGTCGAAGGCGGCGCCGCCGCGCCAGCCCCGCGCGCGGGCGTCCCAGCGTTCCCCGCTGTTGGGGTAGACCACGCCCGGCCGGCCGGTCACGGCCGTGGCGAGCGCCACGGCCGGGCCGGCGTCGGCCGGGTCGCAGCAGTTGACCCCGACCGCGACCACCTGGTCGTTCCCCGCGGCGACCGCGAAGGCCTCCGCGAGGTCCTGCCCGGCCCGGGTCCGCCCGCCCTCGACCGTGTACGACAGCCACAGCGGCACCCCGCACCCCTCGGCCGCCCGCAGCAGCGCCTCCGCCTCCTCCGCGTCCGGGACGGTCTCCAGCGCCAGGAGATCCGGCCCCGCCGCCGCGAGCGCCTCGATCCGGGGCCGGTGGAACGCCTCCAGCTCCCGCACGGACAGCCCGTACCGTCCCCGGTACTCGCTGCCGTCGGCGAGCATCGCCCCGTACGGCCCCACGGACGCGGCGACCCACACCTCCTCCGCGACCCGCTCCCCGGCCCTCCGCGCCAGTTCCACGCTGCTGCCGAGCAGCCGTTCCGCCTCCTCCCGGCCCACGCCCCGCTCGGCGAAGCCCTCGAAGGTGGCCTGGTAGCTGGAGGTGATCAGCACCCGGGCACCGGCCCGTACGTAGGCCGCGTGCGCCGCCTCGATCTGCTCGGGGCCGTCGACGAGGAGCCGCGCGGACCAGAGCGCGTCCGAGAGGTCGCAGCCCTGCACCTCCAGCTGCTGGGAGAGCCCGCCGTCGAGCACGACCACGCCCGCCCCGAGGGCCTCCGCCGGCGAACGGTTCGGCTTCATCGGACCGCCCCGCCCGTCACAGCTGCGACTGGACCTGTGCGGAGATCAACTCCAGGTGGTCCAGGTCGTCCAGGTCGAGGACCTGGAGGTAGGCCCGGGAGGAGCCGACCGCCGCGTACCGCCCGAGCTTGTCGACGACCTCGGCGGGCGAGCCCGCGAGCCCGTTCGCCTTCAGTTCGTCCACGTCCCGCCCGATCGCCTCGGCCCTTCGCGCCACCTCGGCGTCGTCCTTGCCGACGCAGACGACCAGCGCGTTGGAGTACACCAGGTCGCCGGGCGCCCGCCCGGCGGCCTCGGCGGCGGCCCGGACCCGGCCGAACTGCCGCTCGCTGTCCTCCAGGGAGGCGAACGGGATGTTGAACTCGTCCGCGTACCGCGCGGCCAGGCGCGGCGTCCGGGTCGCGCCGTGCCCGCCGACGAGCACCGGAATCCTCTCCTGCAGGGGCTTGGGCAGCGCGGGCGAGTCGGTCAGCCGGTAGAACTCCCCCTCGTGGCTGAACGTCTTGCCGACCTCGGTCCCCCACAGGCCGGTCACGATCGCCAGCTGTTCCTCCAGCCGGCCGAACTTCTCCTTCGGGAACGGAATGCCGTAGGCCTTGTGCTCCTCCTCGAACCAGCCCGCGCCGAGGCCCAGTTCGACCCGTCCGCCGGACATCCGGTCGACCTGGGCGACCTGGATGGCGAGGACACCGGGCAGCCGGAAGGTGCCGGCCGTCATCAGCGTGCCGAGCCTGATCCGCTTGGTCTCCCGGGCCAGCCCGGCCAGCGTGATCCAGGCGTCCGTCGGTCCGGGCAGCCCGTCGGCGGACCCCATGCTCAGATAATGGTCCGAACGGAAGAAGGCGTCGAAGCCGAGTTCCTCGGTGGCGCGGGCCACGGTGAGGAGCGTGTCGTAGTCGGCCCCCTGCTGGGGCTCCGTGAAGATGCGAAGATCCATGCCTCCATCCTGCACCGTCGGGTGCGTGTCAACCTCTCCGTCAGCTCCTCGACCGCCCCGGCTCGGTCGGGTGAATATCCCGCCCCTGGGCGGGCCGCGACCGCCCGGGCCAGTGACCGCCGCCCGCACCCGTCGTTGGCTCGGGCGGAGCCGGACCGCCCGGCCCGCGTACCGGCGGTTGCTGCCGGTGCGTCGCTCTCTCCCGCGCCCCGTCCTCGGCGGCGGGGTCCGGGCCGAGGAGGCCGCCATGTCCCAGGAAGCCGCGCCGGAGCGGGCCGTGCCCGAACAGCCGGTGTCGCCGTCCGTGCCCGAGCAGAAGGGCGCCCGCGCCCCCAAGGGGCTGCTCCAGCAGATGGAGGAACTGATGGCGGCCCTCTCCGCCGACCTCACCCAGCTGGACGCCGACCTCCAGTCCGCCGCCGACCGCCAGTCCACCACCGACCACCAGTCGAAGAGCCGGCACTCGCACCACGCCCCGACAGAGCACTACGACCACCACGAGCCCCGCCACTTCTAGGGCCTGTCTGACAATTCCCGTCGGGTCCGGCCCGTCCGCTGGCGCCCCTCACCACGTCCCCCTCCCCGGACCCGCGCCGTCGTGGGCCGGGTCGGGAGGGCGGGCCCGCTCCCCGTCCCGTACCGCCAGGCGCCGCAGCATCCCGCGCACCCGGTCACTGGACTCGTCCGCCGCGTCGATGGCCTCGATGCATGCCCAGTAGAGCCCCTCCTCGTCGGTGGCGCAGGCCACCCCGACGAGCGCGATCCCCACCTCGCCCAGCAGTGCGCCGAGCGCGGTCAACGCCCCGGCCGGGTCCGCCACTTCGGTCAGCTGGGCCGCCCTCGGCCCACCGGCGCCCCACGCCGGGTACTCCCCGATCTCGCTCAGCCCCCGTGCGTCGCCGCGCAGTTCCTGCGGTCCGCCGAGCGCCAGATGGTTCCCTATCGCCTGGGCGAGCGCCTGCGCCTGCCAGGCCTCCGCCACGATGTCCTGCGCCGTCCCGCTCTCCGCCAGCGCATGCCGGCCGAGCGCGATGAGTCGCTCTGCCTCCATCAACACCGCCCCCGTTCGTACGACTTATCCACCCAATCATTCCATTACCCAGAGTGAGGCGCCCTGAGCCCCCACACCCGAGGAATTCGGAAATCTGTGGACAGGAGGCTCGATGGGGATAAGTCGATCACTCCGAAGAGTGACGATCTTGGTCCGTCCCCACCCAGCACCCCCCGCTTCACCCCGCCCCGCACCCCTGCTTCACCCCTCCTTCACCCCCTGTTCCACCCCCTCATCACCCTCTCCCTCCGTTCCCGCACGTCCCTCTCCGCCAGGCGCCCCGCCCCGCCTCCGCGCGGGAAACCGGACCTCGTTGCGGTCGATCTTGGCCGCCAGCGCGGCCAGCGGATCGACGCCGAGCACGGTGCAGAACTGGAGGAGGTAGGCGAGGACGTCGGCCACCTCGTCGGCCACCCGGTGCGCCGATCCGGGTTCGTCCATCACCCGCTCCGCCTGCTCGGGCGTCAGCCACTGGAAGATCTCCAGGAGTTCCGAGGCCTCGACGCTGAGCGCCGCCGCCAGGTTCTTGGGCGTGTGGTAGGGCTGCCAGTCGCGCGCGGAGGCGAACTCGGCCAGCCTGCGCTGCAGTCCCGCTACATCGTTGTCGGTCACGTGCCCAGGTCTACCACCGTCACCCCGGGGGTCCGGCGCGCCTCCGCCGCCGTCCGTTCCCCGACCGCGCCGGCGACCCGGATGTGCCCGTCGGCGGCGATGCCCGTGGCGAGGGCGAGCAGTTCGCCGAGCTGCCGTCCGTCGAGCCCCCGGTCCAGTCCGTCGGCGAGCAGCGTCAGGGACTGCACGGCGTCGGGGACCTCCGCGATCCGGTCCATCGCGAGGACACCCGGACCGGTCAGCAGGGTGAGCGCGAGGGCCAGGTAGCGCAGTTCCCCGTCGCCGAGGCGGCCGAGCGGGGTCGGGGGCCGGCCGCCCCGTTCGACGACCGCCCGGACGGTGCCGTCCACCAGTTCTCGAACCCCCAGCCCGGTGACGGGGCCCGCGCAGCCCCCTCCCGCCACGGCCGCGAGCCGCTGGTGGCGGCGCGGGCAGTCGGTGTGGGTGCGGTGCAGGACCTCCGCGAGGTTGCGGCAGTCGCGTCGCAGGCGCCCCTCGCCCGGGGGTACGGGTGCCCGCATCCGCTCGGGCCGGGGGTCGCAGGCGAAGGCCGAGCGGAGTCCGATGACGACCTGTTCCGCGGCGGCGAGGACCTCCAGCTGCCCGGGGGTCTTGCCCGCGACCCGCAGCGGCAGCAGGGCCGTGCCGAGGAGGTCGTCGGGGAACGGGGCCCGGGTGACCGGGGTGGCGCCGGCCGTGTGCCACTCGGCCTGGACGGTGGGGCGTCCGGGGTCGCGCAGCGCGGTGGCGAACAGGGTGCGGCCGCGGCCGGAGAGCCGTTCGCCGACGATGCGGAGCCGGGGTTCGGCCTGCACGGCGAGGTCGAGGCGGACGGGACCCTCGGGGCCGTCGACGGTGCACCCGATGCGGAACCCGCGCCTGCCCTGGGCGTCGGGCCTGGCCCGTTCGGGCACGCAGTCGGCGGCGTCGGGGAACACCTCGTCGAGCGGATCGCCCGCCCCGAGCCGGGCGAGCGCCTCGTACGCCCGCAGGGTGGTGGACTTTCCGCTGCCGCTGGGTCCGGTGAAGAGGGTGACGGGGCCCAGCGCGTGCGTGACGGCGCGGTGCCCGGCGAAGGCCGACAGGCGCAGCTCGGTCACGGCCGGTCGGGCACGGAGCCACCCGCCGCCGCGCCCGCCCCGGGGGTACCCGGCGACGGAGGGCGCGGCGGCGGAAGGCGCGGCGAGGGGAGGTACGGCACCGGAGGGCCCGGCGACGCGGGGCCTGGCCACGGTGGGTGCGGCGACGGCGGAGAAGGGGGCGTCTGACGTGCGGGCGAGCGCGGAGCCGCCGTTGAGGTCCATGCCCGGACCGTACGCAGTCCTCCACCTGACGAACCGTTACGTCGAGATGACCTTCCTACGATCGGGGGACGCCGGCGGTCCTGCCGCCCACCATGCCGTCCTCGTCCTCACCCTCCGCGCCCTCGACCTCCGTACCGGCGGGGGCGAGAAGAAAAACGTTCCGGTCGACGCGGTGCATCCCGCTGCCGAGGCCGAAGACCACACCGCTGCTGAAGTCGAGGATGCGCTTGGCGACCTCGGTGTCGGCGCTCGTCAGATCGAGGAGCACCGGGATCTGGGCGATGAGGTACTCGGCGACCTCGCGGGCGTCGGCGAAGACCTGCACCCGGAGCACGACCATACGGCGGTGCTCGGCGGACTCGTACTGCTCGGGGATCGTGCGGTGGTCGACCCTGGACGGCCATTCGTCACGACCGCGCAGGGGCACGACCTGCGCCAGGCCCTCCCACTGCTCGTCGGTGACGTCGTACCTCTCGTACCTACTCATGCCCCCATCCTCCCGCTCCTCACCCGTTCGGCCCAACAACGACACGAGGTGATGACGGGGCGGTCTCCGGGAGCGGCCGGGCCGGCCGGAGCCGGTGGCTCACTTCTTCTTCGTACGGGTCACCACGGCGCCGAAGAGGGCCAGGCCCTTGATGACGACGCGCGGCGTGCCCGCCGTGCCGACCCGCTTCGCCGCGCGCCTGTCGAAGACGCCGAAGAGACCGAGGCCCCGGACCTCGACGTCGACGTCCTCCGGGACGACGATCCGCGTCCCGCCCCAGAGGGCGACCGCACGGATCTCGGTGTCCTGGCTGCTGAACCGCGCCTCGGTCAGGTCGAGTCTGCCGCCGCCCCACATCGACCAGAGCGTCATCCGGGGCGGGACGACCCAGTTGCCCTTGCGCTCGAAGCCGCCGAAGATCCCCGCCACGAAGCCCCGGGAGGTCGGGGCGCGGTCCACCACGAGCGAGTCGCGGGGCCCCGGAGCGGGCAGCCCGCGGCAGGCGGTCTCCAGTTCGCCCCGGGTGCGCGAGGCGTGCACCTCGTCGAGCCGGGGCGCGAGCTCCTCCAGCGCGAGTCTGCCGTTCTCCACGGCGGCCCGCAGTCGCTCCTCGGCCTCGAACCGTTCCCGGTCGGAGGCGAGGATGTCGAGTTCGTGCTGTGTCACGGTGTGGTCCCCCGGTCGTGGCTACGCGAAGCTCTTCGCCAGCCGCCGGAGACCTTCTCGGATCTCCTCGGCCGCATGCGTGGTGAACGAGAGCCGCATCGACCGGGCGTCGGGCTCGCCGCAGAAGAACGGCGCCCCCGGGACGTACGCCACCTCGTGGCCGATCGCGGTCTCCAGGAGCGCGGTCGCGTCGTGGCCCGTGGGCAGGGTCACCCAGATGAACATGCCGCCCTCCGGCCTGTTCCACCGGCTGCCCTCGGGCAGCGCGCCGGGCAGCCCGCCGAGCATCGCGTCCCTGCGCTCCTGGTACGCGGCCCGGATCACCGCGAGGTGCGCGTCGAGGTCGCTGTCGCGCAGATAACGCGCCGCCGCGGCCTGGTCGATGGTCGAGGTGTGCAGGTCGGCGGCCTGCTTGGCGATCACACAGGCGCGGCGCAGCCCGGCGGGGGCGCGCAGGTGGCCGAGCCGGAGGCCGGGGGCCATCACCTTGGAGAAGGAGCCGAGGAGCACGGTGCGGTCGGCGGCCACCGGGTCGGAGGCGATGGAGGGCATGTGCTCGCCGTCGTACCGCAGTTCGCCGTACGGGTCGTCCTCGACGATCCAGAACCCGTGCCGTGCGGCGGCCTCGGCGACGGCGTGGCGGCGCTCCGCGGGGAGGGTGCGGCCCGTGGGGTTCTGGAAGGTGGGAACGACGTAGAGGAGGGTGGGCTTCTCGCGGGCCGCGATCTCCTCCAGTGCCTCCGGGACGATGCCGTCGTCGTCGGTGGGCACGGGGACGACGCGGGCCCCGGCGAAGCCGAAGGTCTGGAGGGCCGCGAGGTAGCAGGGGTCCTCGACGAGGACGACGTCGCCCGGCTCGACGAGGGCGGTGGTGAGGAGGGTGAGGGCCTGCTGCGAGCCGGTGGTGACGAGCAGGTCGTCGGCCTCGGTGGGCAGGCCCCGCGCGGTGAGCCGGGCGGCGACGGCCGTGCGCAGCTCCGGGTCGCCCTCGGTCGTCGAGTACTGGAGCGCGGACCGCGGATGCTCCGTCAGGACCCGGTCGTACGCGGCACGGATGCCTTCGACGTCGAACAGCTCGGGCGCCGGCAGACCGCCCGCGAAGGAGATGACCTCGGGCCTCGCGGTGAGCGCCAGGATCTCACGTACCGGTGACGAACCGACGGTGGCCAGCCGGGCCGCGGTGGCCGGTGCGGGCACGGGGGCGACGGGGGCGGTGGCGTTCCCGGGCACGGAGTCGGCTGAAAGCATGCTGTCAGCATATAGAGCTTCGGGAGGCTGTCCAGGAGCTCGATTCCCGCCGCGTCGGGGCGAGTTGACCTCCCGGAGCCGCCGCGTGGGGGCGACTTGACCTCCCGGAACCGCCGCGTTCCGCCGCCCCTCGCGCCGCCCGCCCCGCCGCCTCTCCCGGCGCCCCGTCAGTCCTTGCGACCGACCGGTTCGTCGCGGGCGTCGGCCCACAGCGACCGTACGTGGCCCAGGTGGCGCCGCATGCATGCCTCCGCCCCGCCCGCGTCGCCGGCGATCATCAGGTCGAGCAGCTCGATGTGCTCCTCGGCGGAGGAGACGAGCTTGCCGGCCTCGTCGAGGCCGGTCAGACCGTAGAGACGGGACCGCTTGCGCAGCTCCCCCACAGTCTCGACCAGGCGGTCGTTCCCGGAGAGGGCGAGGAGCGCCAGGTGGAAGCGGCGGTCCGCCTCCAGATAGCCGATCAGGTCGTGGTCACGGGCGCGGGAGACGATCTCCTCGGCGACCGGCCGCAGCGCCTCCAGCTGCTCGCGGTCGGCCTTCTCGGTGACGCGGCCGATGGTGGGCACCTCGATGAGGGTGCGCAGTTCGGTGAACTGGTCGAGGTCCCGCTCGCTGACCTCGGTGATGCGGAAGCCCTTGTTGCGGACGGGTTCGACCAGGCCCTCCCGGGCCAGGTCGAGCATGGCCTCGCGGACCGGGGTGGCGGACACGCCGAGGTCGCTCGCGAGTCCGGGGGCCGAGTAGACCTGGCCGGGGCGCAGTTCGCCCGCTATGAGCGCGGCGCGCAGGGCGTGCCCGACCTGGTCGCGGAGCCGCTCCTGGGCTCTGACGAGGCCGTACTGTTTCAGGTCACCCATCGTGCGTCCTCCGAGGTGTCACGGAGGAGCATCGTACAATGTCACGTTTCGCTATCGGACAGGGGAACGGGGAACTCCACGATGTGAACGGCCCTCGCTTCCCGGGAACCCCGCGGCGCGCTGCTACGTTCTACAGAATCGTAGAAGTAATCGACGTCTGGAGTTGTTCATGGCCCTGTGGGACCGCATCAGGGAATCCGCATCGACGATGCAGACCCAGCTGGTGGCGAAGAAGAACGACCTGAAGAGCGGCGCGTTCCGGGACGCGAGCATGGCCATGTGCGCGCTGGTCGCCGCCGCCGACGGCACGATCGACCCCGCCGAGCGCCGCCGGGTCGCCCAGCTCATCGCGAGCAACGAAGTGCTGCAGAACTTCGACGCGACCGACCTTCAGCGCCGCTTCGACGACAACCTGAACAAGCTGACCGCCGACTTCGACTTCGGCAAGGTCAGCGTGCTCCAGGAGATCGCGAAGGCGAAGAAGAAGCCGGCGGAGGCGCGGGCCGTCGTCCAGATCGGCATCGTCATCGGCGGCGCGGACGGCGACTTCGACAAGACCGAGCAGGCCGTGGTCCGCGAGGCGTGCTTCACGCTGGACCTGCCGCCGCACGAGTTCGACCTCTGACGGCCGGAGTGCGCTGACAGGAGGGGTGCGGGGCCCGCGGACGCGGGTCCCGCACCCCTCTCACTGCACCGGCGCCGCGACCCCTCGGAGCACGAGGATCAGCACGACCGCCGAGTTCGCCGAGGACAGCGCGGAGACGGTCGCGCCGGCGGCCGCCGCCCAGGTGGCGAGGCCGACGGCCGTGCAGGCCGGCGGCCAGGCGCGGCCGACCGGGGCCGGGCGCATCAGGGCCGCCACCCGCCGGGGCACCGGCCCCGCCCCCGTCAGGGCCGGGAGCGTGGCGGCCGGTGCGCGCGGAGCCAGCAGGGCCGCCTTGCCGATGGCACGGGCGACGACGCGACGGCTGCCGACCTCGGCGGCGGCGTCCTCGTCGGCCCAGCGTTCGGCGGTGTACGAGACGGCGGTGCGCAGCGGCCGGAGGAACGGGTTGGCCCGTGCCGCGAGATGGACCGTCAGCAGGTGCCGGTGATGACGCCCGGCCAGATGGGCCCGCTCATGCGCGAAGAGGGCCCGGCGCTCGTCCGGGCCGAGCCCGGTGAGCATGCCGGTGCTGACGACGATCCGGCCCCGCCGCCCGGGCAGCGCGTACGCGTACGGGGTGCGGTCCGGCAGCACCGCGACGGACGTCGGCGGCAGCCCGCCGAGCGCGCCCGCCGCCCTGCGGCGTACCCGCAGCTGGCGCCAGGCGGCCTCCCCGCAGGAGACGAGGACGGCGAACAGCGCGGGGATCGCGGCGCGGCCGGCGATCTCGTCGTACGGCAGGGCCGCCCGCACATCCGGGTCCGACCAGCTGTCGGGGAGCGGATTGCCGGGCAGTTGGGCGGTGCCCACGATCACGAGCAGCCCGAGGCAGAGCGTGCTGCACACCGCCGAGACACCGGCGACGACGGCGAGCAGCCGGGTCGCGGTACGGGGATGGAGCCGCTGTTCGGCGAGGCGGGCGACCGGCCACGCGGTGAGCGGAAGGACCAGGGGAAGGAAGACGAAGACTCCCATGGCGGCTAGCCTTCCTCCTCCTCGGCGTTCCTGGCGAGCAGTTCACGAAGGAGTCGCTCTTCGTTCGGCGAGAGTCCGGTCACGAACCGGGCCAGGACCGCCTGCCGGTCCGCCTCCGCGTCCAGCACCTTCCGCATCCGCAGGGCGGCGAGCCCGGCCTCGTCGGCGACCGCCGTCCAGCGGAAGGAGCGGCCGGCGCGCTCGCGTTCGACGGCGCCCTTCGCCCAGAGGCGGGTGAGGATGGTGATGACGGTGGTGTAGGCGAGGCCGCCGCCGAGGCGTTCGCGTACCCAGGCCACGGGCACCGGCTCGGAGGCCGCACGGAGCGCGGCGAGCACCTGCGCCTCCAGTTGTCCCTGCCCGCGCCTGGGCGGGGAGGGCTCCGCCCCGACGTCGTTCCCGTCGGTCATGTCACCCTCCTCCGCTTCGGAACAGCGGCCCATCGTACTGAACGGCGCGGCCGCCGCCACGGGCCGCCGTCCCTCACACCCGGTCGGCGGCGGTCTCCGTGTCGAGGAGGTCCGGCCCGGCGGCCGGTGCGCCGGCCCCGGGGGCCGGCTCGGGCGCCGCCGCGGCCACCGGGGAGGCGGGGGCGCGGCGCCGGGTGACGTACGCGGCGATCGGCTCGGTGAAGCGGGCGGTGAGCGGCCCGATCACCACGAGGACGAGGACGTACGCGGTGGCGAACGGCCCCAGCTGGGGCTGCACCCCGGCCGTGACGGCGAGCCCGGCGATGACGATCGAGAACTCGCCGCGCGCGACCAGGGTGCCGCCGGCCCGCCAGCGTCCCTTGACGCCGATCCCGGCCCGGCGGGCCGCCCAGTAGCCGGTGGCGATCTTCGTCAGCGCGGTGACGACGGCCAGCGCGAACGCGGGGAGGATCACCGGCGGGATGCTGGCCGGATCGGTGTGCAGGCCGAAGAAGACGAAGAACACCGCGGCGAACAGGTCCCGCAGCGGGCTCAGCAGCGCGTGGGCGCCCTCGGCGACCTCTCCGGAGAGCGCGATGCCGACGAGGAACGCGCCGACGGCGGCGGAGACCTGGAGCTGCTGGGCCACACCGGCGACCAGCAGGGTCAGGCCGAGGACGACGAGGAGCAGCTTCTCCGGGTCGTCGCTGGAGACGAAGCGGGAGATCAGCCGGCCGTAGCGGACGGCGACGAAGAGCACCGCGCCCGCCACGCCGAGGGCGATGGCGAGGGTCGCGCTGCCGGCCGCGAGGCCCACCCCGGCGAGCAGGGCCGTGATGATGGGCAGGTAGACGGCCATGGCGAGGTCTTCGAGGACCAGGATGCTGAGGATCACCGGGGTCTCGCGGTTGCCCAGCCGTCCGAGGTCGCCGAGGACCTTGGCGACGACTCCGGAGGAGGAGATCCAGGTGACGCCGGCGAGGACGACGGCGGCCACGGGTCCCCAGCCGAGGAGCAGCGCGGCGGCCGCGCCGGGCAGGGCGTTGAGGGCGAAGTCGACGAGTCCCGCGGGGTACTGGGTCTTGAGGTTGGTGACGAGGTCGCTGGCCGTGTATTCGAGGCCGAGCATGAGGAGCAGGAGGATGACACCGATCTCGGCGCCGATGGCGACGAACTCCTCGCTGGCGCCGAGCGGCAGCAGGCCGCCCTTGCCGAAGGCGAGTCCGGCGAGGAGGTAGAGCGGGATCGGGGAGAAGCGGAACCGGCCGGCGAGACGCCCGAGCAGGCCGAGTCCGAGGATGATGGCGCCGAATTCGATCAGGAAGACCGCAGAATGCACAGGGCCCTCACTCCTGACCGAGGATCGCGGCGGCGGCGTCGACACCCTCGCGGGTGCCGATGACGATGAGCGTGTCGCCGCCGGCGAGGCGGAAGGCGGGCGTCGGGGACGGTACGGCCCCGGAGCGGCGCAGTACGGCGACGACGGAGGCGCCCGCCTCGGTCCGCATCCGGGTGTCGCCGAGCAGGCGCCCGTTCCAGTACGAGTGCGCGGAGAGCTCGATGCGTTCGGCGACGAGCCCCAGGTCGGTGGTGTGAAGGACGTTCGCGCTGTGGTGCGCGGGCAGCAGCGCGTCGATCAGCGAGGCCGTCTCGGCCTCGGTGAGGTGCAGGGACTGCGCGCAGGCGTCGGGGTCGTCGCCCCGGTACACGTTCACGGTCCGGGTGCCGTCGCGGTGGGCGATGACCGACAGCTGACGGTGTTCCCGGGTGGTGAAGTCGTACTGCACTCCGATGCCGGGCAGGGGTGTCGTTCTCATCCGCGGAGCAGGCACGGGCCCGTCGCCTCCAATGGGTCTCAGGTGATCAGGGGTGATCGAGGACGGCCATGACCGGTCGTGGGTGGTCGCGGACGGCCTTGGATGGTCGTGGTGCGCGGGCCATCGTGCCATCCGCCGCGAGCGCCGGAACATGGGTGTCGGCACGGATGGACAGGACCGCCCGACCCTGGTCAGGATGGACGGGGGACATGGATCCCTCCGCAGGTCAGAGGCCCGCCAGGGCCCATGGGAACAGGCGTCGGCGGGGCCGGAGCGACGGGAGAGGTGGAGCGGTGTCGCTGTACTGGCGCATCTTCCTGCTCAACGCCTCGGTCCTGGTCGTGGCCGTCCTGCTGCTGTTCGGCCCGGTGACCGTCTCCACACCCGTCCTCCTCGGCGAGGCCATCGTGCTCGTGGCGGGCCTGGTCGCGATGCTCCTCGCCAACGGCTTCCTCCTCCGGGTCGCCCTGGCCCCGCTCCAGCGGCTCACCCGGGCGATGCGGACGGCGGACCTCCGGCGCCCCGGCCGGCGCCCCGAGGTGTCCGGGCGCGGCGAGATCGCCGCCCTCACCCGTACGTTCAACACGATGCTCGACCGGCTCGAAGCCGAACGGGCCGCCAGCACGGCGCGGGCGCTCTCGGCGCAGGAGGAGGAGCGCCGGCGCGTCGCGCGGGAGCTGCACGACGAGGTCGGCCAGACCCTGACGGCCGTCCTGCTCCAGCTGAAGCACACCGCGGACCACGCCCCCGCGGAACTGCGCTCCGAACTCCACCAGGCGCAGGAGACGACACGGGCCGGGCTGGAGGAGATCCGCCGCATCGCGCGCCGGCTGCGGCCCGGGGTACTGGAGGAACTGGGGCTGCACAGCGCGCTCAGGTCCCTGGCCTCGGAGTTCTCGACCCGCTCGCTGACGGTCCGGCCGCACATCGAGCCGGGTCTGCCGGAACTCGACGACGGGACGGAACTGGTGATCTACCGGGTGGCCCAGGAGGGCCTGACGAACGCGGCCCGCCACGCGGCGGCGACCCGGGTCGACCTGTGTCTGCGCCGGCTCCCCCACGGCGGGGTCGGCCTCCTGGTCAGGGACGACGGCCGCGGGATCGGCCGGTCCCCCGACGGAGCGGGGCTCACCGGCATGCGGGAGCGGGCCCTGCTGATCGGCGCGGAGCTGACGGTGCGGAACGGCCCGGACGGCGGAACGGACGTCCGCCTCGACACCACGACGGACGGGCCGACGCCATGACCGAACCGACGGGACCGACCGGACCGGGGGCCGCGAGCCGCCCGGCCGACCCCACGGAACCGAGGCCCCCCACCCGCATCCTCCTCGCCGACGACCACGCGCTCGTGCGCGGCGGCGTCCGTCTCATCCTCGACGCGGAACCGGACCTCACGGTCGTGGCCGAGGCGGCGGACGGGGCGGAGGCGGTGGCCCTGGCCCGCTCCGAGGACGTCGACCTGGCCGTCCTGGACATCTCGATGCCCCGTATGACGGGCCTCCAGGCGACCCGGGAACTCAGCCGACTCCGGCCGGAGCTGCGCATCCTGATCCTGACGATGTACGAGAACGAGCAGTACTTCTTCGAGGCCCTGAAGGCGGGCGCGAGCGGCTACGTCCCGAAGTCGGTGGCGGACCGCGACCTGGTCGAGGCGTGCAGGGCGGCGGTCCGCGACGAACCGTTCATCCACCCGGGCGTCGAGACGGCCCTCATCCGCACCTACCTGGACCGCGCGGAGCAGGGCAGGCCGTTGCCGGCCAAGGCGGTGACGGAGCGCGAGGAGGAGATCCTCAAGCTGGTGGCGGAGGGACACAGTTCGAAGGAGATCGGCGATCTGCTGGTCATCAGCCCCAAGACGGTGGAGCGCCACCGGGCGAACCTCCTCCAGAAGCTCGGCCTGCGGGACCGTCTGGAACTGACCCGCTACGCGATCAGGGTGGGCCTGATCGAGCCCTGAGACGGAGGTACCCCCCGGCCGGAAAGGCCGGGGGGTACCTCCGCGTTCGTCCGCGTTCTTCCTCAGGGAAGAGGCTCGTAGAACGGTCCGTCAGGCGCGCGGTCGCGCACGCACAGCATCACGTCCCGCCCCTTGAGATACGCCAGCAGCCATTCGCCGAACGTCATCTCGTAGAGGGTCCACGAGGGGCTGTCCATCTCCTGGACCACGACCCGCCAGGGCGACGAGGGCTCGTCGGGGACGCGAAGGAAGATCGCCTCGCCCGACGTGGCCGACGCCACCGGGATCACTTCGCCCGGGGCCGTCCCCGCCCGGCTGGGCAGGAACTCGGCCATGTCCTCCTCGCGCCAGAAATCGAGGTCCATCCTGAGCTCCTTGCCCAGGTTGTGCAGGAGATGGCTCGCGGGGTGCTTCAGAAACAGCTGTCCGTTGATCGAGACCGAACCGTAGGCGTCCACGACCTCGCGGAAGTCCGCGGGGAACGCGACGCCGAACTCCTGCTCCAGCTCGGTCCACGGGGCCGGATCCGACCAGTTGAACCGGGATTCGCCCAACAGGGCTCGTATCTCGGAGAGCGTTGCCACTACGGGGCCCCTTCTAGCACGTCGAGCCGATGCCGGTCGGGGAGTTGATCGCGGTGCACGAATAGCTCTCCACGATGTCCCCCTGGGGGCCGTACGCGGTCATTCCCACCTGCACGAGCGTGGGGACGGCCGAATGCGGGTCACCGTAGATGGGCACGACCGACATGAACAGTTTGTTGTCGCCAGTCAAATGCTTCCATCCGAAGGATTCAACTTTGCTGGCCATCCGCGCGTTCGCCCTGCCGTGCAGAGCGACGAGGTTGCGGACGTCCTGGCCCGTGCCCTTGCCCCAGTATCCGATCAGGTGCCCTGCCTGCGGGCTTCCGCCGCCGGCGGCGATCTCACCCATGCCGTCGGGCTGCACGGAGGGCTCGCACTCGGGGCACTTGGGAAGGCCGCCGGCCCCGGTGCGCGACCTGCGGTCGGCCTTGGTCAGGAAGGCCCAGGCACCGGTCGCCCGGCAGCCCTTGTTCCCCTGGTGGTCCGTGTACTCCTCCAGGCCGCCGTAGACCCGCCCGCCGTCGACCAGCGGCATCGGGTCGCACGTCGGGTTGTTGGTGTCGGTGGTCCGCGGCGCGGGCCGGGGCTGGGGGCCCGGCGACGGCTGCGGGGTGGGACCCGGACGCGGTTCGTCGTCGGACGAGGAGTCGGAGTCGACGTCGCTCGCCGAGGGCATCAGCATGCTGCCGAGGGCCGTGCTCGCGTCCGCGAGGTTCTGCTGGCCCTGCGGCGTCGCCGCGTACAGCGCCGTGACGAGCGCCGCGCCCGCCCACCAGATCAGCGGGATGGCGAAGTGGCCGTCCAGCTCGACGAGGCTGGTGGGGTTGCCGCCGGTGAAGGCGTACCGGTTCCCGGTGAAGGGGTCCGAGCCGAGCTTCATGTCGGCGAGGGCGCCGTTGTACATGTCCCGGGTGGTGAAGCGGTTGAGCCCCGGGTTGTAGTCGCGGAAGCCCATGTCGTACGTGCCGGACTGGGCGTCCCAGCGCTTGGCGTTGTAGCGGTAGGGGTTGTACTCCTCCTTGTCCGGCTGGCCGCTCTCGGGCTTGTCGATGCCGGTGAACTCGGTGGCGTCGTTGTTGCCGTAGGCGGTGTAGCCGTAGGTCGCCTTGGTGTCGCCGTTCTTGTCGGTCAGGGTCTCGACGTCGGTGTGGCTGTTGTAGCCGTAGTAGCCGTCCTCCGTCGTCCCGTCGGTGTTGTGCTTGGTCTGCGAGAGCCGCTCGCCCCAGGGGCTGTACTGGAACGACTTGGTCAGCGCGCCGGCGACCTTCTCGTCGAGGACCTCGCTGGACAGGCCGAGGTACTCGAAGTCGGTGGTCTTGCCGGCCGCCGTCTTGGAGGCGGTGCGGTCCAGCGGGTCGAAGGTGTACGTCGTCGACTTCATCGCGCCGCCGGCGTCCAGCTTCTGGGACTCCACGACGTGGTCGAAGCCGTCGTACACGCTCCGCTCGACGACCTTGCCGCCGGAGCTGACCGACTGCTGGCGCCCGAAGGGGTCGTAGCTGTAGTCGGCCGGCGTGGCGCCCGAGGTCGTCGCGGTCAGCAGCCTGTTCCGGTCGTACCGGAACGTGGTGGTCGCGCCCTTCACGGTCTGGCTGATGACGTTGGCGTTGTCGTCGTGGAGGTACGTCTCCGTGCCCGCGCCGTTGCCCGTCTTGACCGACTTGGTGAGCCGGTCGGCCGGGTCGTAGGTCAGGTCGGTCGTGGAGTCGAGGTACGCCGTGCGGTTGTCGGCGTTCATCTTCTTCGCGACGTCCTGCGACTTGTTGCCGTTGGCGTCGTAGGCGTACGTGTGGGAGGCGACCAGCGTGGTGCCGTCCGCCTTCTTCTCCGTCGTCGACTTCAGCGCCGCGTCGAGGAAGTAGGTGTAGTCGACCGTGTTGCCGTTGTCCTTGGTCTCCTTCAGCTTCTGGCCGCGGTCGGTGTACGTGTACGAGGTGACCTTGGGGTCACCGTCCGTCGGGGACTTGCCGACGGACACCGACTTGACCTTCTCGCGGAGGTCGTAGGTGTACTTGGAGAACTGACTGGGGTGGGTGACCGTGTCCGACTGCCCGTTGGCGTCGTACGTGTACGTGGTCGCCTTCTTCTCGACGCCGGCGAGCGACTCCGTCACCTTCTGGACCTGGTTGAGGCCGGTGTAGGCGATGGCGTAGGCGTCGACCTTCGTCCCCGGCGAGGTGTCGCCGATCGACGTCAGGTTGCCGTTGGCGTCGTACGAGTAGCTGAAGGTCCGCTTCTCGTTGTCGGTCTCCGCGGCGTTGTCACGGACCAGCTTGACGCCGTCCGCGACCACGGCGCCCGCGCTGTTCTGGTCCAGCTTGAGCGTGGCCCCCTCGCTCTGCTTGAGGGCGTAACTGCCGAGGGCGACCCAGGTGCCGGTGGCGGCGTTCTGGTCCTTGGTGACCGCCGGTTCGGTGGTCGTGCCGTGGGTGAGCGTGTACTTCGCGGCCGTGGCGGCCCCGGTCACCTTCGGGTACGTCACGTACGCGGTGTACGTGCCGTCCTTGGGGATGTCGAGCGTCCAGGTGAAGGCGTCCGTGCCCGCGCCCGCCGCGTGGGTGCGGTGGTCGTAGCCCTGCTGCCCGGTGATGTCCCCGGTGGCCCAGGTGCCCGTGGCGGTGGTGTGCTGGGTGTCGGAGTTGTCCACGAGGACCACCGACCTGCCCACCGGAACACCGTCGTCGGAGCGCGACCTGACCTTGCCGTCCGGGTAGAACGACCAGGTCATGGTGCGGTTGGACGAGCCACCGGCCGAGGTCAGCGTCCTGGCGGTCTGCTGGCCGACCGCGTTGTAGTCGTAGGTGGTGGAGATGTCCCACGGGTCCGTGGTGCTCTTGGTCCAGCCGTTGTCGAAGTAGTCGACCTTGGTGACGTTGCGGACCGTCTGCCCCTCGGAGGGCGGCATCGAGGTCGTGGAGACCCGGCCCACGGCGTCGTACGCGGTCTCGGTGTAGACGTTCGGATCGTTGTGGCGGGTGTCCGCCGGGTCGTACGGCTGGTACTGGCGCTTGGGCCGGTTCAGCGCGTCGTACTCGGTGCGGGAGGTGAACGCGGTGGTCGTCCCGGCCTCGACGGCGCGCGGGCTGATCACCTTGGTGGCGTTGCCGACCTGGTCGTACTCGTACCGGGTCGTGCGGTACAGGATCGGCGAGGTGCCGCTGCGCGGGACCTTGACCTCGGTCTGCTTGCCGCGCTCGTCGTAGGTGACGAGCGTGGTGTTGTTCTCCGCGTCCGTCGTGGAGACGACCAGGTTGTCCTTGTCGTAGGCCTTCCTGGTGGTCTTGCCGGCGGCGTCCGTGACCGCGGTGACCCGGTGGTTCAGGTCGAAGGCGGACAGGGTGCTGTAGTCGGCGGGGTCGGCGGTGGCGTTCTTCTTCGGGTCGACGACCTTGGTCGTGTTGCCGACGTTGTCGTACTCGTAGCTGACCCGGTCGCCGTTCGCGTTGGTGACGGAGGTGAGCTGGTAGATCTCGTTGTAGTAGTTGGTCGTGACGAAGTCCGTCGCGTCCGCCGCGGTCAGCGAACCCTTCGGCTCGGTCGTCGTCCTGAGGTTGCCGACCTTGTCGTACGTGTAGGTCGTCTTCCGCTCGTCCGACGTCGGCGTGTACTTCGGCTCGGTCGCCGAGGTGATCTGGTCGGCCGCGTCGTAGACCGCCTCGGACACCGCGCCGTTGGGCGCCGTCGACGTGGTGACGTTGTCGTTGGCGTCGTAGACGGGTGCCGGAGCGGTGATCAGGTCACCGGTGGCCTGGTTCTTGGGCTCGGTCTTGACCAGCGGGCGGCCGTAGACGTCGTACGTCTGGGTGGTCTTCTTGCCCAGCGCGTCGACGACCTCGCGGACCTGGCCGCGCTCGTCGTAGACGAAGGTCGACGCCTTGCCGAGCGCGTCGGTCATCGTCGCCGGGAAGCCGGTGGGCCCGAAGCCGCTGTTGGTGTCGGCGTTGCCGTTGGCGTCGACCGCGCGGGTCAGCTGGCCGTAGGCGTCGTACTCGTACGAGGTGGTGTAGTCCCCCGCCGTCGTGGTGGCGACGCCCTTCGGGTCGGTGACCGTCTTCAGGTTGCCGAAGGTGTCGTAGCCGAACTGCCAGGTCCGGCCCTCCGGGGAGGTCTTGGTGAAGATGTCGGCCGAGTAGCCGTCGGCACGCGTCTGGTACGCGTACCGGGAGGAGTTCGCCGGGTAGACGCCCGGGGCGCACTCGCTCTGGGCGGGCACGCCCGCCTTGTTGTTCTCCGCGTCGCGCTTCCAGAGCGGGTAGCCCGTCTTCTGGTCGTAGCAGTACGCGGTCCTGGCGCCGTTGCTCTCCTCCGTGTACGTGACGTTGTTGTCCGCGTCCCACGACATCTTCATGGCCTGCGACTTGGCGTTCGTCGACAGGACGGCGCGGCCGAAGTCGTCGGTCACGTAGTCGGAGGAACGCGACTCGGCGTCGGTGACCCGGGTGTCGGTGAACTTGGTGTTGCCGGGGTCGACGGCGTACGTGAAGCCCGTGGTGCCCTGGAGACGGTCGGTGATCGTCTTGGTCCACCAGTGGTACTTCGGGTCGTCACCGGTCTGCGGGTAGTTGTACGCCAGCGAGGTGGCGTTGCCGCGCGGGTCGGTCGCCTTGACCAGCTTGACGTTCTTGTTGCCCTGGGTGGCGTCGTACTCGAAGCCGTAGACCTTCGGCTGGGTGGACCCGGCACCGTCGGTGATCCTGGTGAGCAGGCCCTTGTCCGAGTACTCGAAGGTGACCTTGCGGTTCGAGATGTCGGTCATCGACTTGATGTGGTCGATGATCTTCGGGTTGCTGCTGTCGGCCTTGGAGTAGTACTCGATCGTGAGCGACTGCCGGCCGGCGGGGTCGGTGACGTACTTGAGGAACTTGGTCGGCTTGTTGTTCGACTTCCGTTCCTCGTAGGTGTACGTCTGCGTGTTGCCGTTCTTCTCGACGGCCGAGGTCATGTAGCCGTCGCAGCCGAAGACGAAGCGGGTGCCGTCGGGACGGGTCATCGTCCAGGCGTCCGGGACCGGGTCCTTCAGCGGGGTGCAGTCCAGGCCGGGCTTGGCGGTCAGCCGGTAGTGGACGCCTGCCGGGGCCTTCCAGGAGCCGTCCGCCTGCTCACGGAAGACGTGCGTGGTGCCGTCGCCGTCGGGGAGCCGGATCTCGGTCGGGTGCGGCTTCGGGTGGAACTCCAGCGGCGCGCCGAGCCGGATCGGGCCGGAGGCCTGGAAGGACCAGCCGGAGCCCGAGACGGTGTCGGAGGTGTCGAGGCTGTTGTACGCGAACCGGGCGAAGGTGGTGACGCCGCGGCCGGGGTTGGTGAACGCGTTGTACTGCCAGACGGTGTTGCCGGAGGCCAGGTTGGTCATGACGGTCGAGCCGGCACCGGTGTTCTTGCCCGTGTAGACGTAGAACTTCTCCATGCCGAGCTGGTTGGAGGTCGGGTCCTCCACCGCCACGTTCTGCTTCAGACCGGGGATGCCGGCGGTGCCGGACGCCCAGGTCCCCGTGGTCTTGTCGTAGACGTCCCAGTCGAGGACGTAGTCGGTCCGCTTGTTCCCCGAGTCGGAGTTGACCGGGGTCCTGACCTTCGCCTGCAGGGACACGCTGTCCCCGGGGACGACGTCGGCGGGCAGCGCGGTCTGGATCTGGTTGCCGCCGTTGGTGACGTCGGTGCCGTCCGGCAGGGACCAGGTGTAGCTGAGGACCCGGTCGGTGGCCTTCCACGTCGACGCGGTGGTGTTGGTGAGGGTGAAGTCGACCGTGTAGTCGGTGTTCGGCGTCATCCGCGCCGGGGTCTGCGGCGCGTAGTACGTCGATTCCGTGGTGGAGTCGATGTACGTGACGACCATGCGGGGCCGCAGCCGGGTCTCGGCGCCCTCCGAGGAGAGGAACAGCGTCCGTTCCTGCGCGGCGGTCTCGTCGGCCGTCCTGATGACCACGCCGTTCTGCGAGGACGGGGTGGTCACCCACGACTGGGCGAGCGAGGTGACGTTCCAGTCGTGGCGCGCCGGGTCGTTCGTCTTGGCCCCGGTGTCCGCGACGGAGGCACCGAAGTCACCGCCCGGGGCGGTCCAGGCGGTGGTGGCGTTCGCCTTGACCCAGGTGGCCGCGGCCTCGTCGAAGTCGCGGGTGAGGGGGCGCAGCTCGTAGACGGCGCCGGGGGCGTCCTGCGCGGTCTGGGTGCTCCAGAGGCGGACCTTGGCGTCCAGGACCCGGGCGGTGGCGGGGATGCCGAGGGCCGGGAACTTCAGCAGGGCGCGGGTGTCGCCGTAGGTGGCGGAGTTGTTGCCGACGGACAGCCAGTTCTTCGGTCCGCCGTCGTCGATGGTGTCGTGGGTGGACGTGGTCCGCGTCGAGGACAGGGTGGTGTCCTGCGTCGCGTCGAGGACCTTGGTCGTCCGCCCGGCCTTCGGCAGCCGGACGAGCTGCGTGGGCGCGGCGACGACCTGGCCGTCCTTCGTCCTGACCGCGACCATGTAGTAGTAGGCGCGGCCGAAGGGGTCGGGGTCGTCGGCCTTCGTCGGGGTCCCGGAGGTGTCCGTGAAGGCGGTCACCGTGGACGCGACGGGCGCGACGAGGGTCGCGGCCGAGGGCGTGAAGGTCTGGTTGATCGACCGGTGGACCTGGTACTCGACGATGTCGTCGCCGGTGGCGATCGGGTCCGGGTCCCGGTAGGCGGACCAGCTGAGCTCCGCGCCGGTGTCGTGGATCGTCGTCGGTGCGGCGAGGTCGACGCCCTGCCGGCCGAAGGTCAGGACGAGACGCGGGTAGTTGGCGGTCTCGCCGCCGTACCCGAACTCGCTGCCCTCGTAGCGCGGTCCGCCCTTGGGGCCGGTCGCGCTCTCGTCGCCGGCCTTGATCACGAAGCCGTTGTTGACGTTGGCGCCGTCGATCCAGGACTGGACGGTCCTGGTCACCGGGAAGGTGTGCCAGGTGTTCAGCTCGCCGGGCCGCTTGGTGACCACGCCGCCCTTGGTGAAGCGGACGGCGTCCGCGATCACCGAGGTCGCGGTCGACGCGGGACCGTCACCGAGGACGATCTTGCCGAGGGTGCCGGCCTTGAAGGGGTGCGAGCCGAGCGTCTTCCACACACCGGCGGTGCCGGCCTGCTGGTCGACGCTGTACACCTTGCTGCCGCCGTCGTAGGTGACGGTGTACGGGGCGTTCGTCGCGCGGTCGGAGGCGGGGATGCTGTGCGCCTCGACCTGGTAGGTACCGTCCTCGGGCAGACTCGGCTGCCAGGTGTACGTGTCGCCCGCGACGGCGCCCTTGTTGTACAGGTAGTCCTGGTTGACGGCGTACTGCGTGTACGCGGTGTTCCCCGACGCCGGCCAGGCGCCGACGGCGGCCGTCCGTCCGGTGTCGCCGTCGTCGACCACGACGGAGGTGCCCGACAGCTCGCCGGTGAGCGCGTTGGCGTTGCTCCAGGTGGCCTGGGCCTCGGTCCAGGCCTGGGTGGCGCGGTGCGCCTCCAGCTGGACCTCGGTGTCACCGGTGGTGTGGGTCTGGTCGAAGTACAGCTTCAGATCGGCCGAGTCGAGCTTGGTGCCGGCCGGGACGCCGGTCAGCGGGAACCGCAGCAGGGCGCGCGAGGCGCCGGTGCTGGTGTTGCCGACCGACAGCCGCCAGTTGTCGTCGTAGTTCGTCGTCGGGCCGTCCGAGGAGATCATCACGTCCTGCGCCGTGGACGGCGTGGGAGCGATCGAGATCGTCGGGTCGATCGTGACGGGGTACCTGCGCGCGGGCGCGGCCAGCCAGGCCGCGTCCGGGACGACGGTGAGCTTCCAGCCCTTGCCCGCGCGGGTGAGCCGCTGCTCGACGTCGCCGCTGTAGCCGGTGCCGTACGGCGAGCGGGCGTCGGCGGCGGCGTCCGTCATGAACGCGGCCGGGATCACCAGGACGGGGTCGGCGCCCTCGGCGTAGAAGCCGATCGAGCCGTCCTTGCCCGCCCTCGGCGTGAGCCCGCCGGAGTCCAGGGTGAACGTGAACGCCACCGGGCCGGCGGGCCGCCGGTCGAGGACGATGTTCTCCTTCACCCGTCCCGGGCCCACCTGGTACGACAGGTCGGCGCCGTGGACGGCGTCCTTGTACGTGACGGTGTCGCCCTCGGCCACCGGGGCGAGGGCGGCGGCGCCCTGCAGGCCCAGGGTCACGGCGTGCCCGTCGGCGGCCTCGAACCGCAGCAGCCTGCCGGGGTCGGTGCCGAACCAACTGCGGGCGGTGTTGGTCGCGTTGGTGTACGCGAAGTCACCGCCGGCGGTCCGTACGACCCTCGGGTCGATGCCCTTCCAGGACTTCCCCGCCCGGTACGCCGTCGGCACGGCCGACACCTCGGCCTGGACCCGGCCGTCGGACAGCTGCCAGTAGCGGGCGGTCGGCGTGCGCCGGCCCGTCAGCTCCGCGACCCGCTGGGGCTTGGCCGCCGCCTTGCCCTTCGGCAGCCGCTCCCGGCTGGGCAGCACCGGCGTCCCGCCGGTGGCGGGCTGCGACGGCGGGACGGGCGCGTCGGCCCTGCCTTCGCCCTCGTCGTCCGAGAACCACCCCGAGAGGGCGTCGACAATACCCTCGCCGTCATCGGCGGAAACCGGTGCGGCATAAGCCACTTGTGGCAACATGGTCCCGGCGATGGCCGAGACCACGAGGCAGGCTATCGCCCGCCCGTATCTGAATCTCACGCGAATCCCTTCCAAGAACCCCTCGCGCGAACACGCGAACGGAAGCGCGCCGACGCGCCCGGCAAGGGACCTCCCCCACCGGCGCGCACGCACCCGACCACCCCCGGAAACACCTCAGGACACGCCAAACCAGGCCACCTCCCGAACGGGGAGACGGCCTTGCGTGAAGTGCGCCGAGGACGGCGGGGGAGATTCTTATTCACGGGAATGACACCCCGTCAAGCGTCCGGCCAAATAGTGCATTTCACTGAGGGAATCGCGGGGAGACCTGACGAGTGGGGGCATTTGTCGGGGAGTTGGAATTCAATGCCCTGAATGATGTAGAGGGCGGACGCGAAAGGGCGGCCGTATCGCCGCCCGGAGGACTCGTGACGGGCCGGGCCGGCGCACGCCGAAGCCGCCGGCCGAGATCGGCCGGCGGCTCCTGTCGCGCCGCGGCGGTGTGAGGACCGGGCCGCCCGGCTCCCGTTCCGCCGCAGCGGGGATCAGCTCTCGATCAGCTCCTTGAGTGCGGTGTTGAGCTTCAGGACGTTGACGCGGGGTTCGCCGATGAAGCCGAGGATGCGGTCGTCGGTGTGGTCGGTGACGAGCTTGTCGACCTGGCCGACGGTGAGCTTGTTGCGCTCGGCGACCCGGTGGACCTGGAGTCGCGCGTACTCGGGGGAGATGTGCGGGTCCAGGCCGGAGCCGGAGGAGGTGACGGCCTCGGCAGGGACGTCGGAGGGGCTCACCTTGTGGCCGACCGTGGAGTTGTCCTTGATGACGGCGGCCTTGGCGTCCTTGACCCACTGGATCAGGTCCGCGTTGTCCCCGGAGCGGTTCGTGGCGCCGGACAGGATGATCGCGTACTGGGGGTTGACGCTGTTGGTGCCGAGGCCGTTGGACGGGCGGGGCTGGAACCAGCGCAGGTCGGGGGCCGGGGTCTCCTCGCCGTCCTTCAGGGGCAGGTCGTAGCGCTGCCCGATGAGCTCGGAGCCGACGACCTTCCCGCTCGCGTCCTCGATCTCGGAGCCGTTCGCCTTCCCGGGAAAGGCCACCTGCGCGATCCCGGTCACGGCGAGCGGATAGAGCACGCCACAGACCACGGTCAGGACGAGGAGGGCGCGCAGGCCCGCCCACAGGACACGGCCGGTGTTCGCTGCTGAGTTGTTCATCGTGGGTCAGCCGATTCCGGGGATGAGGGAGAGGAGCATGTCGATGATCTTGATGCCGATGAACGGGGCGATCAGCCCGCCGAGTCCGTAGATCCCGAGGTTCCGCCGGAGCATCGAGTCGGCACTGGAGGGCCGGTAGCGGACGCCCTTGAGGGCGAGGGGGACGAGGGCGACGATGATCAGGGCGTTGAAGACGACGGCGGAGAGGATCGCGGACTCGGGCGAGGCCAGGCCCATGATGTTGAGCTTGTCCAGCGACGGGTAGGCGACGGCGAACATCGCGGGAATGATCGCGAAGTACTTCGCCACGTCGTTGGCGATCGAGAACGTCGTCAACGCCCCCCGGGTGATGAGGAGTTGCTTCCCGATCTCGACGATCTCGATCAGCTTGGTCGGGTTGGAGTCGAGGTCGACCATGTTGCCGGCCTCCTTCGCGGCCGACGTGCCCGTGTTCATCGCGACACCCACATCCGCCTGCGCGAGCGCGGGTGCGTCGTTGGTGCCGTCGCCGGTCATCGCGACGAGCTTCCCGCCCGCCTGCTCGCGCTTGATGAGGGCCATCTTGTCCTCGGGAGTGGCCTCGGCGAGGAAGTCGTCGACACCGGCCTCCTCGGCGATGGCCTTCGCGGTCAGCGGGTTGTCACCCGTGATCATGATCGTCTTGATGCCCATCCGGCGCAGCTCGTCGAACCGCTCCCGCATGCCCTCCTTCACCACGTCCTTCAGGTGGATCACACCGAGAACGCGGGCGCCCTTGTCGTCCTCCAGTGCCACGAGGAGCGGGGTGCCGCCGGCCTGGGAGATCCGGTCCGTGAGCGCCTGCGCGTCCTCCGCGACACGGCCGCCGCGCTCCTCCACCCAGGCCACGACCGAGCCGGTCGCGCCCTTGCGGACCTTGCGCCCGTCGACGTCGACACCGGACATGCGGGTCTGGGCGGTGAACTCGATCCAGGCGGCGCCGGCCAGTTCGCCCTGGTGACGCTCGCGCAGCCCGTACTTCTCCTTCGCGAGGACGACGATCGAGCGGCCCTCGGGGGTCTCGTCGGCGAGGGAGGAGAGCTGGGCGGCGTCGGCGAGTTCGGCCGCCGTGGTGCCCTTCACGGGGACGAACTCGGCCGCCTGCCGGTTGCCGAGCGTGATCGTGCCCGTCTTGTCCAGCAGCAGCGTGGAGACGTCGCCCGCCGCCTCGACCGCGCGGCCGGACATGGCGAGGACGTTGCGCTGGACGAGGCGGTCCATGCCCGCGATGCCGATCGCGGAGAGCAGCGCACCGATGGTGGTCGGGATCAGGCAGACGAGCAGGGCGGCGAGGACGATCATCGAGGTCTGCTTGTCGGCGCCGGCGTAGACCGCGAACGGCTTCAGCGTGACCACGGCCAGCAGGAAGACGATCGTCAGCGACGCGAGCAGGATGTTGAGGGCGATCTCGTTCGGCGTCTTCTGCCGGGCGGCGCCCTCGACCAGGTTGATCATCCGGTCGATGAAGGTCTCGCCCGGCTTCGTCGTGATCTTGATGACGATCCGGTCCGAGAGCACCTTCGTACCACCCGTCACCGCGCACCGGTCACCGCCGGACTCCCGGATCACGGGCGCGGACTCGCCGGTGATCGCGGACTCGTCGACCGACGCGACGCCCTCGACGACGTCACCGTCGCCGGGGATGACGTCGCCGGCCTCGCAGACCACCAGGTCCCCGATCCGCAGCTCGGTCCCCGCGATCTGTTCCTCGCTCCTGCCGTCCGTGGTCAGACGGCGGGCAACGGTGTCGGTCTTGGCCTTGCGCAGAGTGTCCGCCTGCGCCTTGCCCCGGCCCTCGGCCACCGCCTCCGCCAGATTGGCGAAGATCGTCGTCAGCCACAGCCAGACCGTGATCGCCCAGCCGAACCAGTCCCCCGGGTTCATGACCGCCAGCACAGTGGTCACCACCGAACCCACCAGCACCACGAACATCACGGGCGACTTGACCATCACCCGGGGATCGAGCTTCCTGACCGCGTCGGGGAGGGACGTGAGCAGTTGCTTGGGGTCGAACAGTCCCCCGCCGACGCGTCCGGCCTCGGCCGGACGGCCGCCGGGCGTCTCCGCGTGCGGAGGCCGGGTGGGAGTGATGGTGCTCATGCTGCGAGCCCTTCGGCGAGCGGTCCCAGCGCGAGGGCCGGGAAGTAGGTGAGACCGGTGATGATCAGGATCGTGCCGACCAGCAGGCCCGTGAACAGCGGCTTCTCGGTCCGCAGCGTGCCCGCCGTCTCGGGGACGGGCGTCTGCTCGGCGAGCGACCCGGCCAGCGCGAGGACGAACACCATCGGCAGGAACCGGCCCAGGAGCATCGCGATACCGATGGTCGAGTTGAACCACTGGGTGTCCGCGTTCAGACCCGCGAACGCCGAGCCGTTGTTGTTCGCCCCGGACGTATAGGCGTAGAGGATCTCGGAGAATCCGTGCGCGCCGGAGTTCGTCATCGAGTGCGACGGCGTGTCCAGCGCCATGGCGACGGCGGTGAAACCGAGAACGAGAGCCGGGGTGACCAGGATGTAGCAGGCCGCGAACTTGATCTCACGGGTGCCGATCTTCTTCCCCAGATACTCCGGCGTGCGGCCGACCATCAGACCGGCGATGAACACCGCGATGACCGCCATGACCAGCATCCCGTAGAGACCGGAGCCGACACCACCCGGCGCGATCTCACCCAACTGCATCCCCAGCAGGTCGATTCCGCCGCCGAAGCCGGTGTTCGAGGAATGGAAGGAGTTCACCGCGCCGGTGGAAGTGAGCGTGGTCGCGACCGAGAAGAGCGCCGAGCCGGCGATCCCGAACCGGGTCTCCTTGCCCTCCATCGCCCCGCCGGCCAGCTCGAACGCCGGCCCCTTGCCCGCGAACTCGGTCCACAGCATCAGCCCCGTGAACAGCAGCCAGATCGTGGCCATCGTGCCGAGGATCGCGTACCCCTGCTTCAGCGAACCGACCATTCGGCCGAAGGTCCGGGTGAGCGCGAAGGGAATGACGAGGATCAGATAGATCTCGAAGAGGTTCGACAGCCCGTTGGGGTTCTCGAAGGGGTGGGCCGAATTGGCGTTGAAGTAACCGCCACCGTTCGTACCCAGTTCCTTGATGACCTCCTGCGAGGCCACCGCCCCACCGTTCCACTGCTGCGACCCACCACCGAACTGACCGACCTCGTGAATGCCGGAGAAGTTCTGGATCGCGCCGCACGCCACCAGCACGAGCGCGCCGATCACCGCGATGGGCAGCAGGATCCGGACGACACCACGGACCAGATCGGCCCAGAAATTACCCAGCTCTCCCGTCCGCGACCGGGCGAAACCACGGACCAGAGCCACCGCGACCGCGATGCCCACCGCCGCCGAGACGAAGTTCTGCACCGCCAGCCCGCCGGTCTGGACGACGTGCCCCATGGCCTGCTCGCCGTAGTACGACTGCCAGTTCGTGTTCGCCACGAACGACGCGGCCGTGTTGAACGCCTGGTCCGGGTCGATCGACACGAAGCCGAGCGAGCCCGGCAGCGCGCCCTGGAGCCGCTGGAGCAGGTAGAGGAAGAGGACGCTCACGGCGGAGAAGGCGAGGACACCGCGCAGATACGCGGGCCAGCGCATCTCCACCGACGGGTCGGCACCAATGACCTTGTAGATCCACTTCTCCACCCGCAGATGCCTGTCGGAGGAGTAGACCCGCGCCATGTGATCGCCCAGCGGCCGGTACGACAGACCGAGCGCGACGACCAGCGCGAGAAGCTGGAGAAGCCCAGCGAGGACGGGACTCATATCCGTACTCAGAACCTCTCCGGCTTGACGAGGGCGAGGACGAGATATCCCAGCAGGGCGGCGGCCACGAGCAGGCCGACGATGTTCTCGGCACTCACAGCTTCGCCACCCCCCTGGCGATGAGGGCCACCAGCGCGAAGACCGCGACCGTGGTGACGACGAAGGCCACGTCGGCCATCGTGAGCTCCCGGAGAAGAAGGAAGAACGGATTCTCTGACGAGATGAGAAAACCGCTTTCCAGCCGGGGGTCGGCGCTCGTTAACGCCCCTCATACGGCGCGCGGGCCGCTCTTGACGGGTCTTCTACGGCAGGGGGGCCGCACGGGCTCACATGGGGTGACGGACGGGGGCGCGCGGTCCGCCTCACGTGGGGTGACGGACGGGGACGTGCGGGCCGCCTCACGTGGGGAGACGGACGGGGGCGCACGGTCCGCCCGTCACCGGCCGGCGCTCCGTCCGTCACCGCTCGCGGTCACGCGTCCCAGGTGACCGGGAGGCTCTTCACCCCGAAGATGTCCGCGGTCTCCGGGCGCAGGACGACCTCCTCGGCCGGTACGGCCAGACGGAGCGTGGGGAAGCGGTCGAGGAGCGCGGCGAAGGCGACCCGCATCTCGACCCGGGCGAGCTGGTGGCCCAGGCACAGGTGGATGCCGTGGCCGAAGGCCAGGTGTCCGCCGTCCTGACGCCCGAGGTCGAGCACGTGGGGGTCGGTGAAGCGCTCGGGGTCGTGGTCGGCCATGTGGTACGAGAGGACGACCGTCGTACCCGCCTCGATGGTCTGCCCGCCCACCTCGACGTCCTCCAGCGCCGTCCGCATGAACGACTTGGCGACGGTCAGATAGCGCAGCAGCTCCTCCACGGCCGGGTCGATGAGCTTGGGGTCGGCGCGCAGCGCGGCCAGCTGCTCCGGGTTCCGCAGGAGTGCGAAGGTGCCGAGGGACAGCATGTTCGCGGTGGTGTCGAACCCGGCCGCGAGCAGGATCAGGCTGATCCCCTTCAGTTCCTCGTCGGTCAGATCGCTGTCGGTGAGTTCGCTGAGCACGTCGTCGGTGGGGTGGGCGCGCTTGGCCGCCACCAGCCGCGCCAGGTACTCCTGGGTCGCGGTGTAGGCGGCGATCAGCTCCTCGTCGCTCACCGATCCGCCCATGAACTTGTCGATCTGTTCCTGGAACGAGTCCCGGTCCTCGTACGGGACCCCGAGCAGCTCACAGATGATGATCATGGGGATGGGCTTGGCGAACGCGGTCACGAGGTCCGTCGACGGCCCCGCCTGTTCCATGGCGTCCAGACACTCGGCGGTGATCTGCTCGACCCGCTCGGTCAGCAGGCGCATCCGGCGTGCGGTGAACCGGCCCACCAGCGGTTTCCGGTAGCGGCTGTGCTGCGGCTCGTCCATGAGGAGGAACTCGCCGGGCGGCGCCGGCGGAAGCTCGAAGTCGACGACGTTCAACAGGTCCTTGCGCGAGCTGAAGCGCGGATCGGCCAGGACGGACCGGACCAGGTCGTATCCGGTGATCAGCCAGCCGGGCTTGCCGCCGGGGTGGGCGCAGCGGCTGATCGGGCCGTGACCGCGGGCGTCGACCAGCTCCGCGGGCGGGTCGAAGGGGCAACCGGGCCGACGCTCCGTCGGCAGCGCCGCGACGGTGTACGGGGATTCACTCATGGCCATTCCTCACTTCGCGTCGATACACGTTTACACAATGTGAAAGCTACGGCGTTTCAGGAAGCTCCGTCAATCACGGTTTGACGTAACTCCAGCTCAACGGCAAGGAATTGATGCAATGACGCTGCGACCGAACGCAACGCTTCGTTGCAATGAATGAAGACGAAGGCAATGCCGGACCCGACGGCGGCACCGGCCCCCGAGCGACCCCCGAGCGACCCCGAAGCTAACCAGAAGCGCCTCCGAAGCGGTCCCGACGACCGGGCCGGCCACACGGCCCGCGGCCTGCGCATGTGAGACATCCGACGCCCGACCGGGCGATCTTGACGCTTCCCTTACGCCCACGGACGGATCAGGGCATCTCCGGCTGCTTAGGCTGACTCGGCCGCCCGTCCGGCGGCCGAACCACTGTCCGAGCACGCCCAGGAGCACCCGATGGCCATCCCGAACGAGACGCGCGGCGGCAGGCTGCGCGCGTGGATGCTGGAGGGGCTGTCCGACATGGGCAAGGGCAAGCCCTCCCGTCCCGCGGAACCCGCCCCGGACGCCGGGCACAAGGGCCAGCGCTGGTGGCGGGTGATGTGCCTGACCGGTGTCGACTACTTCTCGACGCTCGGCTACCAGCCCGGCATCGCCGCCCTGGCCGCCGGTCTCCTCTCCCCCGTGGCCACGATCGTGCTCGTGATCGTCACCCTGGCCGGCGCGCTGCCGGTCTACCGGCGGGTGGCCGAGGAGAGCCCGCGCGGCGAGGGCTCGATCTCGATGCTGTCGCGCCTGCTCTCCTTCTGGAAGGGCAAGCTGTTCGTCCTCACCCTGCTGGGCTTCGCGGCGACCGACTTCCTCATCACCATCACGCTGTCGGCCGCGGACGCGTCGACCCACCTCGTCGAGAACCCGCACCTCGCGGAGGCCCTCCACAACAAGCAGATGATCATCACCCTGGTGCTGATCGCCCTGCTCGGCGCGGTGTTCCTCAAGGGTTTCCTGGAAGCCATCGGGGTGGCCGTCGCGCTCGTCGGCCTCTATCTGACGCTCAACGTGGTCGTCGTGATCACCGGCTTCTGGCACGTGCTCACCGAGGGCCATGTCGTCACCGACTGGGCCGACGCCCTGACCGCCGAGCACGGCAACGTGTTCGCGATGGTCGGCGTCGCGCTGCTCGTCTTCCCCAAGCTGGCGCTCGGTCTGTCCGGGTTCGAGACCGGCGTCGCGGTCATGCCGCACGTCAAGGGCGACCCGGACGACACCGAGGAGCACCCCACCGGCCGTATCCGGGACACGAAGAAGCTCCTCACCACGGCCGCTGTGATCATGAGCGTCTTCCTCATCTGCACCAGCTTCATCACCACCGTGCTGATCCCGGAGAAGGAGTTCGAGTCCGGCGGCCAGGCCAACGGCCGCGCGCTCGCCTTCCTGGCGCACCAGTACCTGGGCAACACCTTCGGCACGGTCTACGACGTCTCGACCATCGCGATCCTCTGGTTCGCGGGCGCCTCGGCCATGGCCGGCCTGCTCAACCTGATGCCCCGCTACCTGCCCAAGTACGGCATGGCCCCGCACTGGGCCCGCGCCGTGCGCCCGATGGTGCTCGTCTTCACCCTGGTCGCCTTCCTGGTCACCTGGATCTTCGACGCCGACGTCGACGCCCAGGGCGGCGCGTACGCCACCGGCGTCCTGGTCCTGATCTGCTCGGCGGCCATCGCGGTGACGATCGCCGCGCGCAAGGCCGGCCAGCGCGGCTGGACGATCGGCTTCGGCGTGATCTCGGCCGTCTTCCTCTACACGACGGTCGTCAACGTCATCGAGCGCCCGGACGGCGTCAAGATCGGTGCCTGCTTCATCGCCGGCATCATCCTGATCTCCCTCCTCTCCCGGCTGGGCCGCGCCTTCGAACTGCGCGTGACCCATGTCGAGGTCGACGAGATGGGCGAACGCTTCATCCAGGACATCTCCCGCCGGACGGCCCGGTTCATCGCCAACGAACCCGACCGCCGCGACATCGCGGAGTACCGGGAGAAGATCGAGCAGATCCGCGCCGACAACGACCTCCCGACCACGGAGGACTTCGTCTTCGTCGAGGTCACCGTCACCGACCCCTCCGAGTTCGAGGCCGGGCTCACCGTCCGCGGCGAGGTCCTCCACGACCGCTACCGGGTCCTCACCGTCGAGAGCTCCTCGGTCCCCAACGCCCTCGCGGCCCTGCTCCTCCACGCCCGCGACACCACCGGCACCCGCCCCCACATCTACTTCGAGTGGACCGAGGGCAACCCCTTCGCCAACTTCCTCCGCTTCTTCCTCCTGGGTCAGGGCGAGGTGGCCCCGGTGACCCGCGAGGTCCTCCGCGAAGCGGAACCGGACCGCGCCCGCCGCCCCCGCGTCCACGTCGGCTGAGGGGGGCGAGGCCCGGCCGCGGTGCCGGCCGGGCTCGGCGTGCGGGTTCGCCCGCAGCCGGCCGCTGCCGTCAGGACCGCGTCGGCGCTGCCGGAACCGACCCGGTTCGGCGAGCCGGTCTGGCTCCAGCCCTACCCCGACCACCTTCTGGAGGACCTGCTCGACGCCCTCCCCGACCGGCAGCCGGGCCCCGAGGCACGGTACGAGCTGCGCGAGTCGGTGAGCCTGACCTTCGTCACGGCCCTCCAGCACGGCCGGGCGGTGCTGCGCGAACACCGGGCGGAGCCCGGCCACCGGCCCGCCGCGGCCGCGGGCTCGGCCCGCGAGCGGGAACTGGCGGGACTGTTCGCCACGGCCCTGGAGGCCGGCGACACCGATGCCGTGATCGCCCTGCTCGCCGAGGACTCCTGGCTGACCATGCCGCCCGAGCCGCAGCAGCACCACGGCCGCGAGTCGATCCGGGTCTTCCTGGCCGACCGCGAGCAGGCCCGCGGAGTACCGCTGCGCGCCGTCCCCGTACGGGCCAACGGCCAGCACGCGCTGGGCTGTTACCTGCCCACACCGCTCGCCGCCATCGCCCGCCCGTACGGACTGGTCGTCCTCACCGCGGACCGGGACGCGATCACCGCGATCACCTGGTTCCGCGACACGAGCGTCTACCCGGCCTTCGGCCTTCCCCGCTCCCTCCCCCATCCCCTCCCCCGCCCCCTCCCCGGAGGTCCTCACCGGACCGAGTAGCGGCCTCCCGCATATCGGGGCAGTCTCGGTATGACGTGCCTTTTCGAATGAATCGCTCGGCGGCGGATCATCAGGAAGGGCGCCGGACCGAGGAGGCGGAAGTGGGCGAGCTCATCGTCATCGGCTACGACGACGTCGACGTGGCGGACAGGGCGTTCGACACCGTGCGGGAGCTCCAGCGCGACTACGTCGTGCACCTCAACGGTCTGGCGGTCGTCGAGGTCGACGAGGACGGACAGACCCACGTCGACTCGGACAGCCGCGCCGTCGGCGCCGGCACGGCCACCGGAGCCGTGTGGGGCGCGATCTTCGGCATGCTGTTCCTCGTTCCCGGCCTCGGTCTCCTGACCGGGGCCGCGCTCGGTGGCCTCGTGGGCAGGCTGAGCAGGTCCGGCATCGACGACCAGTTCCGTCAGCAGGTGGGAGATCTGCTGAAACCCGGGACCGCCGCGGTCGTGATCATGGCTTCCAAGGTCAGCGACGACAAGTTCACGGCGGCGATGCACCAGCACGGCGGCACCGTCCTCAAGACCTCGCTCAGCGACGAGGACGAGAAGGAACTCGCGGAACAGCTCGCCGGGCTGCAATAGCGCGGTCCGGCCGCGACGGACCCCCGCCGGCTCCACGAACGTCCCCCGAATCCGTCGCGTACTCGCCCCGCGCACCTCCACCACCAGGAAGGCATCCGATGGACCCCCTGCTCACCTCGGACCAGCTCGCCGGGCTGCGCCGGCCCCGGCCCTATCCCGCCGTCTCCCTGCTGATGCCGACCCACCGGCGCGAGCCGGAGAAGGCGCAGGACTCCGTGCGGCTGCGCAATCTCGTGACCCGGGCGGAGAAGGCGCTGGAGAACGATCCCGACGTACCGCGCGAGCGGCGCGTGGAGATCGTCGACCGGCTGCGGCGGGCCGTCGCAGAGCTCGATCCGGCCCGCGCCCAGGACGGTCTGGTGATCTTCGTGGCCCAGGGCGAGCACCACGTGTGGTCGGTCGCTCGCACCGTGCCCGAACGCGTGGTGCTCGCCGACACCTTCCTCACCCGCAACCTCGTATCGGCGCAGGCCGCCGAGCAGCCGTACTGGGCGCTCGCGGTGGCCGCCGACCGGGTCTCCCTGTGGGACGGCAGCCCCGAACAGGCCACCGAGCACTCCGGGGACGGATTCCCGCTCGCGCGGAGCCTCGACGACCCGGACGCGGAACGCAAGCAACGTATCGGGGACCTGCCCAGCACCTTCCAGGACGAGGCCACCCGCCAGTTTCTGCGCGAGGCGCACGACAAGCTGCGTGCCGTCCTCGACCGCACGCCCCGCCCGCTGTACGTGCTCGGGTCGGCCGCCGCTCTCGCGCTCCTGGAGGAGCTCGGCCCGCTGGGCGCGGGCGCGGTCACGGTCCAGCACGGAGGGCTCGCCGACGGTCCGGCCACTGCTGTCGCCAAGGCCGTGGAGCCGGTCCGCACCGCGCGGGAGGCGGCGTCGACGGCCACGATCGCCGCTGAGCTGGAGGCGGCACGCGGCCGGAGGGAGTTCGCCGGCGGACTCGACGAGGTGTGGCAGGCCGTGCAGGAGGGGCGGGTGCGGCTGCTGGCCGTCGAGGAGCACTACCGCACGGTCGTACGGGAGGAGGGGGGCCATCTGGAACCCGCGGCCGCCGACCACCCCGGAGCACGGGACGACATGGTCGACGAGATCGTCGAGCAGGCCCTGGAGCGGGGGGCCGAGATCCACTTCGTACCCGACGAGGCGCTGGCCGGCCAAGGACACATCGCCGGAGTGCTGCGGTACTGACGGGCTGCTGACGGGCAGCCGTCCCGGGACGACCGGGACGGCTGCCCGTGACCCGGCGGTACCGGCAAGCCCCCTCACAAGGAGATCGCACATGTCCGAACTCATCGTCCTCGGCTACGAGGACCGTGCCGTCGCCGACAAAGCGTTCGCCGAGGTACAGCGGCTGGCCAGGGACCATGTGGTCGAACTGTCCGGACTCGCCGTCGTATCGGTCGACGAGGACGGCAAGACCCATGTGGACACACCGGCCAGAACCGAGGAGATCGCCAAGTCGGCGACCGCCGGCGCCCTGTGGGGCATGGTCTTCGGCATCCTCATCCTCACCCCGGCGATCGGCGTCGTGGGCGCGGCCGCCGGAGGCCTGATCGGCAAGCTCCAGCAGATGGGGGTCGACAACAAGTTCCGCGAGAACGTCCGTGAACTGCTCGGCCCCGGCTCTGCCGCCGTCGTCGTCATGGCCACGAAGGTCACCGAGGACCGGTTCGCCGCCGCGATGAGCCCCTTCGGCGGAGAGGTGCTCAAGACCTCGCTCTCCGAGCAGGCCGAGCGGGAGCTCGCGGAGCAGCTGGCCGGCCCCGAAGCCGCTGCCTGACACGTTGCCCGACGCGTACGAAGCGGCCGGGTCCCCACGGGACCCGGCCGCTTCGTACGCCCGGCCGCTTCGTACGCGTCAGAACGCGACCGGGTCGCGGACCAGGGGGCAGGTCATGCAGTGGCCGCCGCGGCCGCGCCCCAGCTCGGCACCGACGATCGTGATGACCTCGACGCCCGCCTCGCGGAGCAGCGTGTTCGTCTGGGTGTTGCGGTCGTACGTGAAGACGACGCCCGGCTCCAGGGCGACGGCGTTGTTGCCGCTGTCCCACTGCTGCCGTTCCGAGGCGTAGACGTCACCACCCGTCCCGATCACCCGTAGCTGGGGCAGGCCGAGGGCCTTGGCCACCACGTCCACGAACGCGGCACCGCCCTCGTCGGTGATCTCGACGCCCGGCGCCTTGTCGGAAGGACGCAGGGAGAAGGTGCGCACGGCGTCCATGATCTTCGGGTAGAGGGTGACGACGTCGCGGTCCGCGAAGGTGAAGACGGTGTCGAGGTGCATGGCGGAGCGGAGCTTCGGCATGCCGGCGACGACGACGTGCTCGGCCGCACCGCGGTCGAAGAGGGCCCGGGCGACCTGGGTGATGGCCTGACGGGAGGTCCGCTCGCTCATGCCCATGAGGACGACGCCGTTGCCCACGGGCATGATGTCGCCGCCCTCGAACGTGGCCTGGCCCCAGTCCTGTTCGGGATCGCCCCACCAGACCGTCGCGCCCCTGTAGTGCGGGTGGAAGGTGTAGACGGCCTTCATCAGCAGGGTCTCGCCGTGCCGGGCGGGCCAGTACAGCGGATTGAGCGTGACTCCCCCGTACAGCCAGCAGGTGGTGTCGCGGGTGTAGAGGGTGTTGGGCAGCGGGGGCATCAGGTACTCCCGTGCGCCGACCCCCTCCCTGGCGAGCGACACGTATCCGGAGCGGAAGTCCTCCGGCAGGTCGGCGGTGGACAGGCCGCCGATGAGGAACTCGGCGAGCCGGCGCGGGGCGAGGGATTCGAGGTAGGCCCGGGTGTCGTCGACCAGGCCGAGTCCGACCTCGTTGGGGACGATCTTCCGGTCGAGGAGCCAGTCCCTCGCTTCCGGGAGGGCCATGGTCTCCGCGAGGAGGTCGTGCAGTTCGACGACGTCGACGCCGCGCCGGGTGAGTTCGCCGACGAAGTCGGCGTGGTCGCGCTGGGCGTTCTCCACCCACATGACGTCGTCGAAGAGCAGATCGTCGGAGTTGGTCGGGGTGAGCCGGCGGTGGGCGAGTCCCGGGGAGCAGACGAGCACCTTGCGCAGGCGTCCGACCTCGGAGTGAACGCCGAGGTCGGGGGTCACGGTACCGGTACCGGTACCGGTACCGGTCTCGGGGAGGGTCATGAGCAGCCTTTCCGGTGAAGCGGCGGATACGGGAGGCCCCGATGCTCCGGACGGGTGAGGGCCCGGCAGGTCACAGTTCGATCCAGCCGGCGGCCAGGGCGACGACACCGACGACGGCCCCCACGACGGAGACGGCGCAGATGACGGCCTCCTTCGGTGAGAACAGCCGCCGGTTCTGTTCCCGGCGGGCCTTGACGAACAGCAAGGTGGCCGGGGCGTAGAGGATGAAGGAGACGAGGACGAACTTGAGCCCGGCCGCGTAGAGGAGGAACGCCGTGTAGACGGTCGCGAGGAGGGCGACGACGAGTTCCCGCCGGGTGCTCCGCCCCTCGACTCCCTCCTGCCGCGGCCGCAGGGCGATCTTCACCGCGAAGGCTGCCGCCAGCAGGAACGGGATCAGGCTCAGAGCGCTGGTCAGATCGAGGGCGAAGTTGAACGCGTCGCCGGAGAAGGCCGTGACGACCAGGACCACCTGGCTGAGAACCGTCGACATGAGCAGCGCCGGGACGGGTACGTCGTCCCCGCTCGACCGGCCGAGGAACCGGGGCATGTCCTCGTCCTTGGCGGCGACGAACAGGACCTCCGCCGCCATGAGGGACCAGGCCAGATAGGCGCCCAGGACGGAGATGATGAGGCCGACGCTCACGAAGACCTTGCCCCAGGTGCCGACGGCCGCCTCCAGGACACCGGCCATGGAAGGCTGCCGGAGCTCGGCGATCTCGCTCATGGGCAGGATGCCGTACGACACGATGGTGACGGAGGCGAAGATCGCGAAGACGCTGAGGAATCCGAGCAGGGTCGCCCGCCCCACGTCCTCCCGGCGCTTGGCGTGCCGGGAGTAGACGCTGGCCCCCTCCACGCCGAGGAACACGAGCACGGTGGCCAGCATCGTGCCCCGGACCTGGTTGAAGAGAGAGCCGGCGTAGTCCGCGCCGCCGAAGTTGTCGGCGAACACGGACGGCTCGAAGTAGAACAGCGCCAGGAGGATGAAGACGATGATGGGGACGAGTTTGGCGACGGTCACGATCCTGTTGATCGCCGTCGCCTCCTTCACGCCCCGGCGGATGAGGAGGAAGAACCCCCACAGTCCGGCGGACGACAGGATGATGGCGAGTGCCGTGTCCCCGTCACCGAGGGCGGGCGCGATCGCGCCGACCGTCGACATGATGAGCACCCAGTACGTCACGTTGCCGACGCACGCGCTCGCCCAGTACCCGAAGGCGGAGAAGAAGCCCAGGTACTCCCCGAAGCCGGCCTTGGCGTACGCGTAGACGCCCGCGTCCAGGTCCGGCCGGCGCACGGCGAGGGTCTGGAAGACGAAGGCGAGCATCAGCATGCCCAGACCCGCCACCGACCAGGCGATCAGCGCGCCCGCGACGCCGGTCTCCTGCGCGAAGCGCCGCGGGAGCGAGAACACGCCGGCCCCCACCATGGAGCCGACGACCATCGCGGTGAGCGTGAGCAGGGTGAGTTTCGCGGTCGGCGCCGTCGGTCCCGCTCCGGTGTCGCCGTGAGTGTCGACCTGGGCCATGTCGTTCCTCGTCGAAGCACTCGAACGCCGCGGCACCGACAACGGCCCGCCTCATGCAGACCGAACCTATTTCCCTCTGACCGCTTTGTCCTGCGGAGGAACGACGCGCAGCCCCCGCATCCCTCCGGGACAACCCGGAGGGATGCGGCGACCCGAGCTACGAGCTCAGGTCAGGCGTCCTTCTTCACCGGCTCCAGAATCGCGACGCACTCCACGTGGTGCGTCATCGAAAACATGTAGAGCCAAAAACAGGTTAATGAAAACCGCAGGTCAGAAACACGTGGCGCGCAAAACGGACTCAAGATCCATGTGCACTACGTGCGCCATGGGCGCTACGCGCGGCCTTTCGACGCACGCGTACTGCCCCTCGACGGCCCGGAGGCCGCCACCAAGCGGGGCGAGCTCGCGAGCGTGATCATTTTCGCCGGACGGCGAAGGCTCGCCGAGACTGCACAACGCGACCACGAGGTCCGCAAGCCGCTCGCAGTCGCTTGTGACGCCGGCCTTCAAGTGATCGCCTCGGCCGCCTGCCCGCCAAACGGTCACGCCCGGCTCGCCCTGGCCCGCACCGACGACCTCCGTGTGATCACCTCGGCAGCCGCCTTGGTCGAAGTGGCCCACCCCCGCATCAACCGCCCGGCCCTGGAGTGGACACTCTCCCGCCTGGTCGTGGAACCGATCACCGAGCCGATCGCCCGCCACGCCGCCATCCTGCTCGCCGACGCCGGCCCGCACGGCCACAAGTACGCCATCGACGCCATACTCGCCGCCACCGCACTGGCCTCACCAGGGCCGGCCACGATCCTCACTTCCGATCCTGAGGACCTCACAGCGCTTTGCCGCGGGCATGCCACCGTCATGAAGGTCTGAATCCCACCGCCGCTCACGTTCTCTGCACAAGCGGATGACTTCCGTCCCAGATGAACACGTTGACGACGTCAACGCCCAACACTTACCGCGTGTCTGCAATGGCGTGTACGGTTTCCGTATGAGGGATGACGCGGGTGCAGTAGACCCTTTGATCACCGGGGCCGAGATCGCTCGCATCGCGGGCGTGACACGAGCCGCTGTGTCGAACTGGAGACGCCGCCACAAGGACTTCCCCGCCCCGGCGGGAGGCAGTTCGGGCACACCTCTGTTTTCCCTTACCGATGTACGGGCATGGCTCGCGACCCAGCGGAAGAGCCATGACGTGTCCGACGAAGTCCGGCTCTGGCAGGCGCTCCGCGCGTCGTTCGGCGATGACATGATCAGCGGCCTGTCTTCGGTCGCAGCATTCCTTTCGACGGGAAATCCGTCTGGTCTCGACTCCGCAGCGGCTGCGATCGTCGCCTCGTCAGCACAGAGCGCCACACCAACCGACGTGGCCGACGGACTCGTCGAACGCTTTCAGGATTCGGCGCGTCGCAGCGGCTCGGATCAGGTGACCTCGGCGAGGATCGCCCGGGCGGTCGCTCACTTTGTGGGCCCTTTGCCCAAGGGCACCACCGTCTTCGATCCCGCCTGCGGGATCGGGGTCCTTCTCATGGTTGCGGGGGACGACGGCAGTACGGTCATTCGCGGGCAGGAGATCGACCCCGCAGCAGCACGGTTCGCGGAACTCCGAGCCAAGTTGAGCGGCCGAGCCGATGCGGTGATCCAAGCGGGTGACTCGCTGCGGGCGGATGCCTGGCCCTCGCTCCGCGCCGACCTCGTCGTGTGCGAGCCTCCCGCCGTCGGCCCGGACTGGGGGCGCGAGGAACTGCTCCTCGACGCACGATGGGAGCTTGGCACCCCCTCCAAGGCGGAGGGGGAGCTCGCCTGGCTCCAGCACTGTTACGCCCACACCGCCCCTGGCGGCCGCACGGTGATCGTCATGCCGTCATCCGTGGCCTACCGCAAGGCTGGACGCCGGATCCGGGCGGAACTCGTACGGCGGGGAATCCTCGCCCACGTCATCGCGCTACCGGGTGGAGTCGCCTCCTCGCACTCCGTCCCCGTACTGCTCTGGATCCTCCGCCGCCCGAAACCGGACGACACGACTCCGTCACACGTCCGCATGGTCGACCTGACGGGCAACGATCCGGACGGACCACTGGAACCCACCAGCGACCAGGTCGCCGACATCCCCCTCATCGACCTCCTCGACGAGACCGTGGACCTCACGCCGAACCTTCACATCCACCGTTCCACCCAGGACTTCCGGGCGGAGTACTGGTCCCTGCGCGAAGAGATCGAGCAGCAGCTCCAAGCGCTGGGCGCACTCCTGCCGGCCTTGCGGGAAACGGCGGGAGAAGACTCTCTGGACACAGCCACGGTCAGCCTCGCGGATCTGTCCCGAGCGGGACTGATCGAGGCGGGCGCCGGCGGCCCCCAATCCCTGAGTCCTCAACTCGATACGGACTACCTGCGCGGCTTTCTTCAGAGCGCGTCCAACGTCCGCCGCTCGACCAGTACCAGCGGAACGCACCGTGTGGACGCGCGGGCGGCCCGCATCCCGCAGATGGCGGTCGCCGACCAGCGTCGCTACGGAGCCGTCTTCCGTTCTCTCCAAGAGTTCGAGGAACGCGTCGCGAGTCTGGCCGAACTGGGGAAGGAGGCAGCCGCTCTGGCCCGGGAGGGGCTGACCAACGGAGCCCTTGCACCTCCTGCGGACGATTCCGGCGAGTGACCCGTCGGCCGGTCAGGGGAGTTCGGAAGACAGGGGCACGAACGGGCTGGGCTTTCCGCTCCAGGACACGTGCAATGCTTCCCTGGCCCGTGTGCAGGCGACGAAGAGCAGGCACCGCTCACGCAGCAGATCGGCCTCGTTCTGCAGCCTGTCCGTCGCGGCCGCGGTGACCTCACGGGCGAACGGGAGTGCGCCGTCCGAAACCCCGAGTACACCGACGCCACGAAACTCCAGCCCCTTCATCGCGTGCATCGTCGCGAGGCGCACCCCTGCCGTTCCCGCCCCCGGTCCCTCCTTGACCCGGACCACGGGAATGCCCCGAGCCGCGAGCCTGTCGTACACCTTGTCCAGGAGCAGGTGGAAGCGGGCGCACACCCCGATCTCCTCGGGGCGCATGCCTTGGCCGATCCACTCCTCGATCCGCTCGACGATCGCGTCCACTTCGGCCTGCTCGGAAGCATGACCTCTGACGTGAGGGCGTCCTCCGTGGAGCAGCGAGCAGTAACCGAGGAGGCTGTCCGCACCGTCGCCCCCGAGATCCTCGACATCCATCTCCTTCAGAATGCCGGTGGACCAGCCGAGGATCTCCTCCGTACTGCGGTAGTTGATCCGCAGCCGACCGCTCCGGCCGGTCACCGTGATGCCCAGTGAGACCAGGGAGACCCTGGAATCGTAGATCCGCTGATGGGGGTCACCGGTGATGAAGAGGTCGTCGGGTCCACGGCCCACAGCTGCCCGCAGCACCCGCCATTGGGCTGGATGCAGGTCCTGCGCCTCATCGACGACCACGTGGTCGTAGTCGTGGCCGTCCGAAGCGACCTTCCCTTCCAGCAGCCGTGCCGCCTGGGCGCAGACATCGAGGTGGGTGCGGCCGCCTCGGGCAGCAAGTTCGGCCCGGAAGAGCTCGACCGCCTCCCAGACCCGCTCTCGCTGGGCTACGGGCAGCGCCGAGCCGCGTCCTCTGCGCACCGCGCCCCGGTAGGCGTCGAGCGTGCCGATGTCCTGGGCGAGTACGACGTGGCGATATTCCTGGGCGAGGAACTGCTCCGGCCACGGAAGGCCGAGGCGTTTGCCGACCCGCTGCCAGATCTGCCGCTCCTCACGGTCTCCGACGAGGGACGGCGTCCGGCCGCCAGCTGTCTGAAGGGCTCGGTGCGCGTAGGCGTTCACTGTCGTCACGTCGACCCTGCGAAGCTGCGCCTCATCGCCGTCGAGCAGCTGCGCGAGGTTCTCGCGCAGGCTCGCCGCGAGAGCGTTGGTGTACGTGGTGAGCAGGACCCGGCTGTCCTCGGAGCGGGACAACAGGTGCTTGACGCGATGCAGGGCGACAACAGTCTTGCCCGTGCCCGGGCCTCCGGTCACCTGGGCCGGTCCGCCGTAGGACACACGGTAGGCGACGCGCCGCTGGGAGGGGTGGAGGAAGACCCGCCAGGCGTCGAAGGGCTTCTCCAGGATCTCGGCCAGCTCGTCCGGCCCGGTCACGAGTGTGATGCGGCTTCTGGTGTGGAGGATCGCCGACGCGAGGTCGTCCGCGGGGTCTTCAGGAGCGTCGGCGGGCCGCCGTGCGGTGACGACGTCGCGGTAGACCTCTTCGGGGCTGAAGCCCTCCGCGAGGTACTGGAGGACTTCGAACTGGTCCTCGGGAAGCAGGGTGCCGAACGCGTCCAACTGTGCCTGGTCCGTGATCGTGCGCACGGCACGCAACACCTGTGCATCGATACCGAGTTCCCGCAGCACGGTGTCCGAGTGGGAGGCGAAGAGCAGGGCGGGGGCCGTGGCCGCCGCCGCCTCCAGGGCCGGCGTCAGTTGCTCGATGGCGACGACGTTGCGGACCTCCAGGCCTCGGGTGGCGGTGTTGACCGTGTAGAGCCGCTTGGCCGCCCAGCTGTAGGCGTCGTCGTGCGGCACGACGTTGATGAGGAGGAAGACATCGCTGCCGTCGTTCGGGGCGAGGACCACTCCGCGCCAGAAGTCGTTGATCCGGATGGTCCTCATCCGTGGATCGCGCGCCTTGTCCACCGACTCCAGGTGAAGCCCCTTGTCGGCGTGCAGTTCCGCGACGGTGAGCTGTTGGAACTTGGCCATCGCCTTGCGCACTCCGGCTTTGACGGGCTTCTCCAGCACGTCGTAGCTCTCCCAGAAGCTGTTCGCGAAGGCGAGCTGGGGCACGGTGGGCTCCTTACCTCGTGGCGTGCGGCGCGGCCGAAACGATCTTAGGGGGATGCGAGTCCCGCGCCCTCGGCCATCAGGCGGGCAAGGTCCCGGACCGTCCCGAGCAGTTCCGCCGGCGGCCCTTCCAGGTCCAGGACGTGCTGGTGGATGACGATCCCCGCGTTCCGGACACGGTGGGAGGCGTGAAGCGCGCCGCCCCTGGCGTAGATCAGATGCCCCTCGGGAAGACCCAGCGCCGTGCAGTAGGCGAGCATCTGGTAGAGGTCGGCGTCCGGGAAACCGTCGGGCTTCTGCGCCTTGTACTTGGCGTCGGCCACGTTCAGCGGGCGGCCGCCGTCCCCGTACCGGAGGAGATCCGGCCTCATGCGGATGGTCCCGTCCGCGTCGAGATGCACTCCCTTGGCCTGGAGCGCGCAGTGTCCGCCATACGCGGCGAGGGCCTCACGCAGGGCTACGCAGACGAAGTCCTCGAAGAGTTTGTTCATGTCGAGCAGGAATCCGTCGACGGTGACGTCACCCGGCAGGTGCTCGGGCGACTCGCGGCGCAGGACGGTCTCCGCCAGCCGCAGCGCGGGCTGGTAGCGGAGGTTCAGACGGCTCGGCCGCCACCGGGGCGGAGCGGCGCCGCGCAGCAGGGGCTCGGCGTCGATGAGCCGGGCCCGTTGGTGCTGGAGGGACCGCCGTACTCCGGCCGGGACGCGGGGCAGACTCAGCAGCCGCTCCGTTGCCGCCCGCAGCAGCCGGTTCTCGGGGATGTCGGTGGTGTACTCGTCGTAGGCCACTTCCAGGGGAAACAGCCGGCCGTGGTGACGGCGCACCTGGTCGGTCTCCCTGAGCCGACCGCGAAGGACAGGGGACGCCTCTTCCGTGTGCCGGTAACCCTGCAGCACTCCTTGCCTCAGGGCTCGCTCCTGCGCCCTCTCGTAGGTCTGGGCGAAGAAGGGAACCAGTTCCGTGTGCGCCGACACCTCAACCGTGCCCTCTTGGTGGATCCGTGGGTTCAGGGCGTACCCCAGGAGGAAGAACAGGTGGGCGATCGGCACCTTCGGGGTGACTCTCAGGGTGACGGGGTCCTCCCCCGGGGCCCTGACCACGAAGGCTCCGACCTTGCTCCCCGCGCGCAGCCGCCATCCCCCGGTCCGGTACGGGTCGGGCGCCGCGTCCACGATCCGGGAGGCGGCGAGTGCCCGGCCGATGGCCGTCGGCAGGTCATGGGTGGTGTGCGGGGCGTGTTCGACGAGCTGGATGCCGGTCACGCGTCGGGCTCAGCCGGGCCGGCAGCCGGTGCGATGGTCGCGCGAAGGGCTTCGAGACCGTAGGTCTTGGCGATGTCGATTCCCTCTCCGTAGTGATGCTCCTCCAGGAGCGGAAGGATCTTGGTGCGCCAGGTGCGGTCGAGGCCGCCTTCCCGGTAGACCGCCTTCTTCATCAGGTACGAGGGGCCGATGCGGAAATCGGGTTCGTCGATGCGGGAGTTGAGCGCGTCCAGCAGGTCCGCCGGCTCGGGTCCGCGGTCCTGGGCCGCGAGCCAGCGGCGCAGCAGCCCCTGGGTGGGCTCGGTACGCGGCGAGAGCTCCACGAAGGCGAAGCGCCGGCGCATGGCCGCGTCGACAAGGGCGATGGAGCGGTCGGCGGTGTTCATCGTCCCGATGACGAAGAGATTGGACGGGAGGGCGAAGTCGTCGCCCGAGTAAGTCAGGCGGACCGACTTGTTCCGGTACTCCAGGAGGAAGTAGAGCTCTCCGAAGACCTTGGCCAGATTCGCACGGTTGATCTCGTCGATGATCAGGAAGTGCGGGATGTGGCGGTTTCCTTCGCGGGAGGCGAGGTCGGCGAGCTCCCGCAGCGGGCCCGCCGTCAGCCGGAAGGCGACCTCCCGGGTGTCGGGGTCCTCCTTCGGGCGGAACCCTTCGAAGAAGTCCTCGTACGCGTACGAGGGGTGGAACTGCACCAGCTTGACCCGTTCGGGCCCGCCTCCGAGGAACTCGGCGAGTTTGAGGGCCAGGTGGGTCTTGCCCGTGCCCGGCGGGCCGTACAGCACCAGCTGCCGTTCGTCCCAGAGGAGGTCCTTCACCTCGCGCAGCCACTCCACGTCGTGGACGAGCAGTTCGTCGGCGAGGGCCTGGCCCGGCTCGGGAAGCTCCAGCTCACGCCGGGCCGCGAGGGCCGGGACGGTCTCGCTCGGGTCGCGTTCCCGGGACACGGCCTCGTCGGCGAGCTCCTCGTCGGTACGGCCGAGTCCGTCGATGAGGGCCTGCACGGAGGTGAGGTCGACGACGTCGTGCTGCGCCGAGAGCTTCTGCTGGAGTTCCTCGGGAAGCTCGTCGTAGGCGTACCCGCTGCTCTGCCAGTCGACGGGGCGGCGCAGGTTGGAGCGGCCGCCTTCGGAAGCGGTCTGCTCGACCGTGCCGGTGATCTCACCCACGTACAGGCGGCCCCCGGAGATGCCGCACACCGTGTCGCCCGGTTTCATCCAGGAGAGGAACGCGTACAGCTCGTCGACGAGCTCCAGCTTCTGGTTGTAGGTCGCCGTCGTCCCGTAGTCCTCCTCGACGAACGCTCTCAGCCGCTCCTTGCTCGCCCCCTGCGCCACTCCCTGGCGCAGCCGCGCGGCCGACAGCGTGACCCTGCCCTCGGGGAGCCAGAGCCGGTGGACGAGGTCACTGCCCGCCACGTTCGAGCCGCGTACGAGCCAGGCCCGGTTGGGCCCGGAACGCACGCCCTCCATGAAGTCGGACAGCGGTGTGCCCGCCTCGGTGCGCCACTCCTCCCAGCCGTTGCGCGGGGCGCCGACGAGTATCTCGGCGGCGGCGGACGGCGATCCGCACTCGACGTCAGCGGTCAGCTCCAGCCATCCGGGCCAGCGGTCGGACGGCGCGAGGACTCCGGCGGCTCTCAGCTCCTCGCGCCGCCTGAAGGTGCCGCTGAAGTGCTTGGGGAACGACGGCATGACGTGCTCCCTGGCCGGCGAACCGGCCCGGACCAGGAACTTGCGGCTCCCGTTGGTGCCGACGGCGTCGAGGAGGACGCCGACCGCCCGCCCGATGCCGTCCCCGCCGGGCAGCCGCAGCCGGAACTCCGGGTACTCGGCGGGGTTGCCGCTGTCCTCGTTCACGCGCACTCCTGGTTCACGTACGTTCCTCGTTCCCGTGAGTCCGTGGACACGGGAACGGCATATGCCCGAAGGCCGGTGCCGAGAAGGACCTTAGTCCCGCTCCGTACCTCAGGTGAGGGTGTTGGTGAGGTGCGGCCCGATGTATCCGATGAAGATCCCGTGCTCGACGCGGGCGGCGTCGTGGTAGTGCAGGCGTGGAGCGACGGTGTTGCCGCCGCCGATCCTCACGTGCGCGCCCATGAACAGCCGGCAGGCGGGATCCACGTGTTCCGGGACGGGGAAGGTCCGTTCCTTGCGCCAGACGGTGTTCGTCTTCACCGTCCTGGACTCGTCGCGCACGACCTTGCGGGGCGATATCGCGTGCCTGCCGCCCGGAGCGTCCTCGCACCACTGCTTGAAGTCACGGAAGGCCGCGCCGTCGGCGGGGGCGTCGACCGAGACGTCGGCGTAGTCCCGAAGCGCCAGCAAAGCGTCCCAGGCCATGCGGACCCAGGAGGAACCGTACGCCTGGTCGTCCAGTTCCAGGGTGATCTTCCTGGCTCCGGTGAAGTGCACGCGAGGCATCTCCTCGATCCGTTCCAGGATCTCCGCGAAGGACTCGGGGACAGCGAGACCGCTGTCGTCCGGGGCATACGCGGCTTCGGCGGCGCCGAGGGCGAGCAGGCGCTTCTGCACGGTGACGAGCTGGACCCGGGTCTCGTGCAGTTCCCGGTACTGCTCGTCGTACTCGGCGATCAGCGTGATCTCGTCGCTCCTGGCGCGCTGGAGTTCGTTCTTCAGGTCCCTGATCTCGTCGGCCCGTACCCGCTGCTCGCGCCCGGCTTCCTCGAGGATCTCGAAGAGGGCGTGGTTCTCGTCCCTCAGCCGCTCCAGCTCGGAGCTGCCCGAGCTCTCCTTGGTACGCGCGCGCAACACGGGTACCGCGTCCAGCTCGGGCGGCAGTGGCGCCCGGGTGGCAAGGCCCTGGGGAAGCTGGGCGAGCAGGCGGCGGGCCCGGGCCGGGTTCTCGGCGACGACCCGGTGCGACATGACGCGGTGGCGCTGGCCGTCGGCCGCCCAGGCCGGGTCCACACCGGGAAGGAAGGTCCGGATGCCGCCGCCGTACACCCGGTGGTACTCCATGAGCCGGTTGAAGCGGTTGTCCGCCCCGGGCGCGAGGGCGTAGAGGATGGCGAGGCCGGCCAGGGGACGGACCAGCGGGTCCAGGGTCCGCTCCAGCCAGACATCGAAGTCGGCCCCGTTCGGGGCGGTGGCCATGACGATCGGCAGACGGCGCTCCGCGTCGCACAACTCGTCGATGACGGAGTCGATGTCGGCCGCCTCGACGACCTGTGGCATCCGGGTCACGTCCGCGAGCCCGTCGCGGGCCTGGAGGACGTCCAGCAGGCTTGCCGCGAGGCGGGGGGTCTTTGCGGGCGTCGGCAACGTGTCCGGATCGTCGGGAAGGTGCTCCACGTCCAGCTGTACGCGGGTCGGCCGGCTCTCCGTCTGCCTGATCACCAGGGTCGTCTGCCAGGTGCCGCCCGGGGCGGTCTCCCGGAGGCGCCAACGCCCGTACGCCCCGCCGGTGCCGGTCGCCGAGTCGTGGTCGAGCGTGACTCCCCGGGCTATCTCGTTGCGTCCCTCCGCGAACGCCTGGATGTCGTAGTTCTTGGGCGGTTCACGCAGCCAGTCCCGGAGCCGGGCGTCGACCTGCGCGCCGGTGCTGACGTAGTCGAGGCCGCTGGTGACGACCATGCGGTAGCGGCGTGTGTCCATGCCGTGGTCCTTTCGGTGCACCGGTCAAGCTTCGGTCCGCTCGGGTCCTTGGCGGAGGGCGGCGAGCAGTTCGACGACGTCGTCGTGCCAGGCCCTGACCTCGCTCGGGGTGGGCGGGAGTTCGTACGTGTGGTGGTGGCAGGCCGCGCTGAGCGCGGACCACACGGCGTACCACTGACGGGCCACGGAGCACGGGGCGTACCACTCCAGACAGAGCGCCTTGGTACGGCCACGGCTGTGCGCCATGGCGGGACTGACCCGCCGCCAGAAGTCGTCCATGGCCTCGTCCAGGGCCAGCCGGAGCAGGGCCGCGGCGGCTCGGGCGCGGAGTCCCGGCGCGAGGGTGTGGGGAACACCGGGGGGAGGGAGGAGCAGATGACGGGCGGCCGCGGCCAGGTCGTCGGGGGTGCGGGTCATCGGCCGCGCACCGCCTTCGCAAGGCGCTCGGTGTCCCGGACCAGGTCCATGCGGTCGCCGATCGGGGTGAGGAGCTGGTGGGCGCCGGCGTTGCACCGCTCGATGAGCGCGCGGGCCCAGGGACCGTGGTCCTGGGCGACGGCGGCGAGGACCTGGGCGGGCTCCATGGTGCTGTCGTAGAAGGCGAGCGCGGCGAGTTCGGTGAGCTTGTGCGCCTTGCCGATCCTGGCCTCGACGTCGGCGTGGCCGTGGCCTTCGGCCCGCAGGCGGCGCCGTGCGGGTTCCAGGCAGGCGGCCTCCAGGGCGCCACGGCACATCTGGGGCAGGACCCGGTCGGCGACATCCTGCGGCACGTTCGGGTCCTTGGCGACGGCCCGGGCCTCGCTCAGCGCGAGGGAGACCGGGTCGTCGGTGCGGGTGACCTTGACGACGGAGTCGGTCTGCCGGGAGACCTGCATGATCGTCGCGGGGATGCGCAGGTGGCGGATGGCCTGCTGGAGGCGGGTGTCGTGAGTGAAGACGATCACCTGGCGGCGCTGGGCACAGGCGTGGAGGACCCGCGCGAGCCCCTCGACCTTCTCCGGGTCCATGGACTGCACCGGGTCGTCGATCACCAGGAACCCGAAGGGGCTGTCGGGGTGGGTGGCGCGAGGGAGGAACAGCGAGAGGGCGAGCGAGTGCAGTTCACCCTGGCTCATCACGCCGAAGGCGGGCGCGTCCATGGCGTCCACGGACACGTCGAGCTGCACCTTGCGCTGGTTGGCCGTCCCCGTGAGGCCGATCGAGCCGAGCGTGACGCTGCTGCGCTCGCAGAGCAGCTTCCAGATGGTCTGCGACTGGTCGGCGAACGGGCGCAGCCGCTCCTCGCGGAGTTCGTCGGTGACCTTCTTGAGCCAGGTCTGCGCGTCTTTGAGCCACTTGCCGAGCGATGCGGCCTCAGCGGCCCGGTCGGCGGCGGCCAGCCATTCGGCGAGGCGCACTCCGAGCGGCCGCCAGCCGGCGTCCTGATCAGCGAGCAGGCGGGCCGCCTGCTCGCTCTCCTGCCGGCAGGCGTCGGCGAGGGCGGCCGAAAGGCGCTCGACCTGATCCGCCAGCGGGCGGGGGTCGGTCGCGCTCCGGCACAGGGACCATTCCCGCCAGAGGGCGGCGAGCGGCGAGTCCTCCGGCCGGAGCCATACGGGGACGGGCTGGACGAGATCGTGGACGGCGCGGATGGCGCCGCGCAGGTCGTCGCGCGCGGACTGCGCTTCCGCGGCTTCGTGCTGGAGCCGTTCGACCTGCTCCCGGGCGCGCACCGCCCAGTCGTCGTCGAGCAGTCCGGGCGTGTCACAGACGGGGCAGTCGGCGGTCCGCGCCCGCCGCCGGTGGTCGAGCGCCCGCTCCAGGAGGTCGGAGAGACGACGGGCGTCCTCGGCGGAGCCGGACCGCGCGTCATCGGCCCGGGCCGCGGCTTCCCGCAGCCGCGTCACGGCACCGCTGATGTCGCTCAGATCAGGCCCTTCGAGGGTGGAGAGCCCGCGCAGTCTTTCGAGTTCGGCGTTGTCGCCCTCGAGCCGTGCGGCGAGGAGGGTGCGAACGCGTTCGCGGTCCGGGCGGCGTGCGGAGAGAACCTCCACGGCCGCGACGGCCCTCGGGTCGCCGGAGCCCCGCAGTTCGGTGAGGACCGCGGCTGCCAGGTCGGTGGCCTTCTTCTCGCCGTCCTTGATCGCCTTGAGGCGGGCTCCCGCCTCCTTGTAGGCCTCGGAGAGCTGCTCCAGGCCGAGGATCTGGGCGAGTCCGTCATGGAGGGCGGTCATGGGGCCGTTGATCACGGCGCCGAGTTCGCTGTACGAGAGGAACGGCCGGTACAGCGCGAGCTCCTCCGCGCCGACGACCTCGCCCAGCTCTCCGCCGGGCAGGCCTGGCCGGTGGACCGCCACCCGTGCATCGCCCAGCCCGTCGCCGTGCCAGCTCCTGCGGACGGTGACGGGCGTGTCCGCACCGTCACGGCGGCACTCCACCTCCACACGGGGAGCCGCCGGATCGTGCAGATTCCGCCACCCCTGCCGCCAGATCTGAGTACGGTCCTGCCAGCGGAAGTTGTCGCCCGTCAGTGCCATCTCGGCGGCCTCGGCGAAGCTGGACTTACCGGAGCCGTTGCGTCCGGCGACCACGGTGAGGCCCGGTGCGGGGGTGAGGCCGAGCGCGGTCTCCGGGCCGATGCCTCGCCACCCGGCGGCCGTGATGGAGCGGAGGAAGAGAGGACCGGTTCGGGAGGCGCTTCCGGCCTGAGTCCCGGGGAAGAGGTCGCGCAGCAGATCCGCCGTCTCCGGCTCCAGGCCGGCGACGGCCAGGCGCTGGAGGACGAGGTCACGGAGGGAGGGGTGGGGCTGGTCGCTCACGGTGTGGCTCCATGCACGGGAGGCGGCGGGTGTGACGGCGAAGTCCGAACCCGGGAGCCCCAGAGTGGCGCAGATACGTTGACGTCGTCAACGGATATTTCCCGCCAGACTTCATGCGCATCTGTGTACGATCGCGGATCCGGGCGGCATGAGTGACAGTCAGACGGCCGCACGGCCCCACCTCTTGAGGAGAAGCTCAACCGTCATGAGACTTACGGACCAGCTGACCCTGCGGCGGTCAGGCACCCGCGCAACGCGCCACGGAGCCACCTGCTCCGGATCCACGGAGAACGGGACCGCCGTGGAATGGCGTCTCGTCCTGCCCGGTCGCCCTCAACTCACTCTGCACGACACCCGCTGGGACAACGGTGAGCGGGACCTGGTCCTCCACCAGCCGTCGGTGGTTCCCGAGATGCCCGCCCTCCTGGCCAATCTGCACGGCCGCCGCCGCGCAGGCATCGAGGCCGTGCCCGCCGGAAGGGGTCGCCTGCGCCTCATGGCCTGGACCGTCATACCGAGGACCGGCTCGGACCGGGCCGGCTTCAGGAAGTCCCTCACCACGGCGCAACTCGCCGCACAATGCGGGCTGCCGCTCCTGCGGACTCTGACGAGCCGTCCCGGCGTCACGCTGGAACCCGCCTTCGACCAGGAAGACCTCCCCCTGGTCGATCTGGAGCACCCTCAGGATGTGAAGCCTCTCCAGCACGCGCTGTACTTCCCCGTGGACGACGACGAGACGCCGGTCATGGCGTACGTCATCACCCGGGTCATGCCGACGCTCCGCGCGGTGGGCTGGCTGCCGTCCTCACCCGCCTTCTGACGTCTCGGGCCTCGCCCCCACGTGTCAGTGCCACCCGCTAGCGTAGGAGGCCGAGCACCACCCCTGTCGGCGTGCACTCGGGTGGAGACGGCAGGGGAGGACGACATGGCGCGACAGATGGCGGACGAGACGTTCCGTACCGACCAGGAGCGGAACCGGTACGCGGCACACGTCCGCGCGATCAACGAGCTGGTCGACGGCCTGCGGGACCAGGACGGCAGGGGCTGGATGCCGTACGTCGCTCCTTGGCACGGCGGAACCGAGGCGCGCGTGCTGTCCGTGCTGCGCGATCCGGGGCCCAAGACCCAGGACGGCACCGGCTCGGGCTTCCTGTGCACGGAGAATGACGACCCGACCGCCGAGCGTCAGTGCCGGGCCTTCGAACAGGCCGGCATCGGCGCCCGCGACGTCACGCCCTGGAACGCCTACCCCTGGTACATCAACCGGAAGCCCGACGCCTCCGAACAGAAGGCCGGCGCCGACGCCCTCGCGCGCCTCCTTGGACTGATGCCGGACCTCCGCGTCGTCCTGCTCCAGGGCGGCGACGCGCAGGCCACCTGGCGGCGGCTGGAGAAGGCGCACCCGGCCCTCGCCGGCCAGGAGCGCTTCCAGGTGGTGCGTACGTACCACCCGGGCCGGCAGGCACTGTGGTCGCCCGACCCCGAGGTCCGCGCGGCGCGCGAACAGCACCGCGAGGACGCGCTCCGCCAAGTGGCCGACATACTCCGGGCCTGACCACTCCCCTGGTGCTCAGGACCAGCTGTCGAGGTCCCGGACGAAATCGTTGTACGAGTCGTTCCTGCCTTCCGGGGCGGCGATCAGGCCGTGCGCGAGGGCCTCGCGGGCGACGAGGGGACCGTCACTCTCTCGGAAGAGCGGCACGCCAAGCCGTCGCCTGAGCTCTTCCTTGGGCTCCTTGACCCGCCCCGAGTCCCTTCCCCGTAATTGCTCGGGGACCCTCCACCTCGGGCGCACATGGGGGAAGGCGTCAGGGAACAGGAGGAGCCAGCCTTCGGACTCCCACGCGGCAAGCGCCAGTGCGGCAGGGAACCCGCCGCACTGGCGGCCGAGTTCACCCGCGACCGCTGCTCGGACTCTGCCGTAGTCCAGGTCGGTGAAGCCGTCCAGGTCTTCGTGGACCACGAACCCCACGAGTTGCGCCCTCTGCTGAACCGCCTTGGCACGCGCCTTGCCGACGAGCGCTTTCACCGCCGCGGACAGGTCAGGACCGATCTTTCTCCGCAGCCTCACAGAGTCGTTGATGCGGACCAGCTTGGCCGTCGCACCGAGGTCGGGCCGGTGCGCGCGTATCAGCGCCGCCATGATCTCGCAGTCGTTCTGGTCCTCACCGGCGAGAACGATCACTCGGCCTTGCGTACTGGTGCGCCGGCCCACGCTCCGACCACTGGCGCTCACAGTTCACCTCCGGTGAGGTCGCCGCCGAGCACACCCGAGAACCACAGCTCGCCGAGCGGCTGATCCCCCGATTCCTCGACGATCTCCTCCACCTCCCTTACCGTCAGCGCGGGAATGATCGAGGCACCTTCCTCATCCCGGTCACAGACGACGAACTCGTCGGGACGGAGCCGGTTCACGAGCGCGGGTGAGTGGGTGGCGACGATGAACTGGGTACGCTCGGAAGCTTCCCGCAGCCGCTGCACGACGAGTTCCAGTGCCTGTGGGTGCAGCCCGTGGTCGATCTCCTCGATGCAGGTGAAGGCCGGTGGATGAGGGTCGTAGAGAAGGGCAAGGAGTCCGAGCAGACGGACCGTGCCATAGGAGGCGTCGGCCAGAGGGGTCAGGCGGCGCAGGCCATGTTCACGCAGGACGACCGTCAGCTGGTCGGTCGAACCGCCGACCTCCTCGAACTCGATGTTCTCCAGTTGCGGAAGAACCTGGCGGGCGTCCTCGACGAGGCTCTCCCAGATCTCGTCCCGGCCGCTGAGGTGGATCAGGAACGCGGCAAGGTTCTCGGCGTGCGGTGACAGCGTGGCGAGGTCGGCGACGCGCAATCGGGTGGGCATGCGGGCCGCGGCCACATCGACGTCGAAGACCCGGAAGGAGGACAGGCGGTCCGCGACACGGGTCACTTCGTCGCCGCCGTCCGCCGGACCGAGTCTGGGCAGTGTGGACAAGCCACTGCTCAGCCGCCGAATGCCGAAGCTGCCGCTGTCCTGTTCCTTGCCGGCGCGCCTGTCGAGTACACGCGCTTCTTCACCGGAGATGGTGATGCGTCGCCCCCGCCCCTGCTTCCGCTTGAACTGAAAGCTCTCTTCGCGGGACAGGGTGTAGGCGGCCCGGCTGCTGTCCCGGTTCGACGGCAGAGAGCGGCGCCGGATCGTGAGGCTGTACTCGTCGGGCGCATTGAGAGTGGAATTGCTGGTCCAGGTGGCCTTCAGCTGGACACGCATGAACGTCGGAGGTTTCGCACCGCCCCAGAAGGCGACCTCGTCGAACCCTCCTCTGGTGTCGAGCGCGGGCTGGAGATCCGTACGAATGATGTCGGCCAGGAAGTCGAAGACCTTCAGCACATTCGACTTGCCCACGCCGTTCGGTCCCACCAGCACGGTCAGTGGACCGAGTGGGACGGTCACGTCACGCAGGCTTCGGAAGTTCTCGACGTGCAGTTCGAGGAGACGGCTGGGCATGAAAGGAACCTATCGGGTGGGCGACCAGAGTGAAGGCCGATCGCGCAACAACTGGCCCCACTGTCGCGCCGCGTCTCTGGTCGCCGCCATGCTGTCGCCTCGACGTGGCGACGCTGTGGCGTGAGCAACTACGGAATCAGTACAGGGAGGAGACTAGCCCGACCGGCTGACATCATGGGCCCGGCGCTATATCGAGCACCTTGCTGTCTCTTCGTATTCGGCTCCGATTGTCAGACCGGAACTCCACCATTGGGACATGCCCACTCTCAGCGCCGCCCAGTTGCTCGCCGCCCGTGTTCGGGCCGTCCTCGGCGACGGCCCTTTCGCTCTGCCCGGCGGCTGGACGCACATGGGTGCCGTCATCTGCGATGTCAGTTTCCAGGCACGCCGGAAGTACCAGTCGACCGTCCGGCCGCGACTTCTCCGACTTCAGTCCGCATGGCCGGAAGCCGTCACGGTGCGCGGCTTTCAAGCACGCCTGGCCACGGAAGACCTTGCCGTCGCCATGGACTTCAACAGCCCCGGCAGGGTCGCTACAGCGCACGCCCTCACCGATCTGCTGGCCGCCAGAGGTGTCGACACCCGAGACGATCTCCATGAGTGGCTCGACCGCCAGGAGAACCGTGCGGCCCTTCGCATGGTGAAGGGCGTGGGGCCGAAGAGTGTCGACTACATCGGCAACCTCGTCGGCCGGTCTCAGGTCGCGGTGGACGTGCACCTGAGGTCGTTCGCAGCGGCGGCAGGTGTCCCATACCTCACATACGAGGAACTGCGAACCGCGTACGAGGTGGCCGCCACCCTCCTCGGGCACGAACCGGGGGCACTGGAGCACGCGGTCTGGCGGTTCAAGGCACAGGCGGGCTGACGGTCGTACGGCGATGCCGCTGCTCAGCGCTGCCGGGATTCCTCGCCGGCCCCCTGCCCGGCGAGGAGTCGGACGCGGGGGCCTGAACTCGCGCGAACGGGTCCTCGACCTCGGCCCACACCGTCTTGCCGCTCGGCGGGTACGACTCCACACCCCAGCGGTCGGCGAGGGCGGCGACCAGGAGGAGCCCTCGGCCCGACGCGGTGTCGGAGGGGATGCCTCCGGGGCCTGGGGATGGAGTGGGAAGCCGTTCGCCGCGCGGGTCGGTGACCTCGATGCGGACACCGCCGGACGCCGCCGCGCAGGTGAGGGCGACCCGGAAGTCACGGCCCTGGACACGGCCGTGCAGGACGGCGTTGGCCGCGAGTTCGGCGGTGATCTGTACCGCCCGTTCGGCCACGCTGGGTGACACCTCCCAGGCCGTCAGCCGCTCGGCGACGAGCAGGCGGGCGAGGCGGGCACCGCGACGGGTCGAGGACAGCTGCTGGGCGAACGTCCGTACGATGGAGTGCTGATGGGGCGTGGTCGCGTACATGAGGCCAGCGTGGCGGGGGCGCGGGAGCACGCGCCAGGAGCGAGACCCGTACGCTGCGTCAGCGTACGGGCACATGCGGTAGACGGTACGGGGGCGTGCGCGTCACGCTGAGTGCTGTCGATCGCCGGGACGGCGGTCGAGGTACGGGTGCGTCGGGAGGTGGCCGCGGGTGGCTGAGGACGTCGAGATCGTGACGGCCGGGGCGGACGAGACGGACGAGCAGGGCCGGGAGCCCGATCCGTCGGACAGCCTGCGGACCTTCGGGGCCGTCGTCCAGGCCCTGCGGGAGCACTCGGGGCTCAGCAGGGCCGAGTTCGCGGAGATCGTCCGGTTCTCCAAGCACACGGTGGAATCGGTGGAGTTGGGGCGGCGGATGCCGGACGAGGCGTTCGTCGAGCGAGGGGAAGGGGCCCTGGGGAACACGGGGGCGCTGCGGAGGTCCGCCCCGTTCCTCACTCGCGCCGAGGCGGGTCTCGCGGTGTGGTTCCGGCGGTGGGCACGCCTTGAGAAGGTGGCGGTCAGCCTGTACACGTACGAGTGTCGGCTCGTGCCGAGGCTGCTGCAGTCGGAGGCGTACGCGCGGGCGGTGTTCGAGGGCACCATCCCGTTGCTGACCGATCGAAAGCTGGACGTACAGCTCGCCGCGCGGCAGAAACGCCAGAGGATGTTGCGGGAGCGGCCGACTGCGCCGTTCAGTTTCATCGTGGAAGAGCACGTCTTCCGGCGCCGGTTCGGCGACACGGAGGAGATGCGGGAGCTTCTGGATCACGTGTTGGAGGCGAGCGCGCCGCGCAACGTGACGTTGCAGGTCATCCCCCTGGACGCGGGTTTGCACGCGTGCCTGGACGGGCCTGTGCGGCTTCTCGAGACCCCGGATGGCGGCGGCTCGGGTACTCCGAGGGGCAGCAGAACGGGCGGCTGATCTCCGACCCGAAAGAGGTGAGTCTGCTCCACCAGCGCTATGACACACTGCGCTCACAGGCCCTCAACCCCAAGGAGTCGCGGGGCCTGTTGGAGCGTCTGCGAGGAGAGCTATGAGTACGACCGGACTCGCCTGGTTCAAGTCCAGCTACAGCGGCAGCCAGGGCGACGACTGCGTCGAGGTCGCCGTCACCCCGCGGGCCGTCCATATCCGGGACTCCAAGGACGTGGAGCGCCGGCCGTTCGCGGTCGGCCGTGAGGGCTGGACGCGGTTCGTGCGGTACGCGGCGGAGGACTGAGCGGCACGCCCGCCCGGTGTTACGCGGGAGCCGCCCGTCGCCGTACGCGGCGGGCGGCTCTTCGGCTCAGAACAGTCCCAGGCCCTCGCCGCCGGGGTCCACGACGGCCGGCCGGGGCTGGGCGGGGAGGCCGTCCAGGCGGTCGGGGCCGGACGCGGCGGCCACGGCGGGGGCCGTCTCGGCGAGCCAGCCACGGAACCGCTCGGCGGCCTCACGGTAGGGGACCCGCGCCAGGACACGGTGCTCGCCGGCGGGGCAGAAATCGACCGTGACCGTGAACAGGCAGGACCGGGGCGCATTCTGACTACCCGCCCAGGACACGCGCAGGGTGCCGCAGGGCTCGCGCCCGCGCGGGGCCCGGTGGGTCGGGCGCAGTGACTGGCAGGCTATGAAAGCGGTCCACGCGGCGAGGTGCGGCAGCGGCAGGGTGGTGCGCGCGCGGCAGCCGGTGCAGCGGTGCCAGTGGCGAAGCCAGTCGTCGGCGTCGGTGTGGAAGAGGCGGGTGTAGCGGTTCGCGACGCGGACGTCGTTGGCGTACAGATGGTCGGGGCGTTCCCGCGTGTTGCAGGACTGGCAGACGGGGGCGCGGACGTAGCCGTGCTCGTGGCAGTGGTCGAGCACTGCGGCGGGCGCGCCGCCGCAGACGGCGCACACCCACCCGGCCACCTTCTGGGAGATGCCGGGCTTTCTGCTGAGCACCGAGTACAGCTGGCCTTCGAGCTCCCTGCCATACGGGCGCGATGAGGCGGCGGGGCTCTCGGCGCTCGTCGCGCGCCGCCCGTCGGCGTCCCCGGCCCGCCGAGGGCGGGAGGGCGACTCGGCCACGGCCGTGCCCGTCTCACGGGTCCGCGCGGCTCGCAGCCACCGCGTCTCGGCGTGCTCGGCCGCGTCGAGCAGCCTCACCATCCCGCGCGGCAGCCGCCACGTCCGCCGGGTCCCGTCGCGGGTGTGCTGCACGAGTAGCCGTCGCCAGTCGATCCCCGCCAGATGACACGGCCGGCCGGCCTCGTGCCGTGTCCCGCGCCCGGAGCCGCCCGGCTCCCCCAGTTCCCCCGCGACGCGCCACCGCCAGCGCAGCGTCGTCTCCTCGTCGCGCTCCGGCTCAGGCTCCGGCTCCGGCGCTCCGCGGAACGGGCCGACGCGGACCAGGTCCCGCCGGTCCATGACCACCGCGTTCAGTTCCGCGGCCGCCCGGCGCACCTCGCGCTCCGCGACGCCCCACCGACCGCCGCCCACCCTGGCCGTCGCGACCACGCGGCTCCCGAGCAGGACGTACCCCGTCCGGGCACGGGCGGGCGAGCGGGTGAACGCCCCGGAAGCCGTCGGCACGGCGCCGCCGGCCGTCAGCCCGACCCACAGCGCGTCCGCAACCTCCAGGGTGATCAGGCCGTCCGCGCGGCCGGGCACGACACGCTCCGTCATACCGACAGGCTAACGGCGCCGACACTCCGACGGGCCCGAGCGCCCCCGGCCGGGACACCTGGTCGCGGTCGGCGAGGGTTCGCATCGGAACCTGAGCGCCTGTCCCGGCGGCCGTGGTCACGGGGCGCGTTCACCGCCGGGACCACGGTCCGTCAGGTCAGCGGGTCGGCCCGACCAGCTTCTCGGCCTCGTCGCGGAGGCCCTTGATCGCCGTCAGGGCCGCTTCACGCTCGGCTTTGATGTCCGAGCCCCGCTTCGTGAGACCGCTGAGCGACCGTTCCACCTCGGTGATCCACTCGCTCAGGTACCGCTCACCGGCATCGGTGAGAGCGGTCCGCAGTTCGCGCGCTTCCTCGTCGAAGTGATCCTTGATCTGCTTCCGCCGTTTGTTGAGCGCCATCCACTTGCTCTGGTCCTGCGCGACGCTCGTCAGGTCCATCAACGGCCCCGTGACTGCCAGCACCCACTGCACCTTGCGGGCCGTACCGGCTACCTTGCCGGCCGCCTTGGTCTTGCCCCACGGTTTGAACTTCTCGACGCCGTTGGTGACTTTCCCTCCGGCGTCAAGGATCTTCCGGCCCACCCGGTTCTTGCTGAGCTTTTCCACGACGGCGGAGGCCGCGCTTCCCGGCCCGTTACCGCCGTCCGCGATCTTCCCGATCCACTCGCCCGCCTTCTCGGTACCCACCTTCGCGGCCTTCTTCGCCGCTTCCTTGACCCCCTGCGTCAACGGTGGCGTGCCATCCGGGGACCCGTCGAACGTCGTCTCGCGTGCTTCGAGGTCGTTCACCCAGGATTCAGGCTCGGGCACACCGGTTCCGTACTCGGCGACCAGCGCGTCGAACGCCGTCCTCACCGACGAAGAGAAACTCGCGTCGAACTCATTGCTCGCACGCTCCAGTTCCTCCTGGACGGCACGAGTGACGCGGTCGGGGAAGACGCCGTCCTTCTCCGAGACGCCGGCAGCGGCCCTGTCTCCGGCCGTCGTGATCCTGGAAGCGACGACTTCACTCCCTCTCACCAGGGCGCTCAGCACACGCTCCTTCGCCCGGGAGATCGACTCCTCGACCTTCTTCGCGCTCTCCGCGGCGTCGAGTTCCTCTCCGTCCAGCACCCACTGCCGCTCGGCGTCCGCCAGCACTCGAAGGAGTTCGAAGGCCTGAGCCTCGGGCCGGACACCGCTGACACCGGGCGCGGTCATTCTCCGCAACTCGGCCGCCAGAGCGTCGATACCGCTCTCCGCGACAAGCCACTGTCGCTGATCGGGCGGGAGAGTGGGGTCATGGAGCGCGTCGATGTAGTCGCGTGCGTCGGTGGGGACGATCGGGACGCGGTCGGCGAAAGGCCCGAGGCGCCCGCGGATCTCGTCGAGGACGACATCGCGATCGCTGTTCTCGGCGTTCATCTTGTTGACGACGACCACACTCCGGTCAGCGAACCCGTCAGCGTCGAGAGCCCGCAGAATCGTCCTGGTCTCTGCTTCGCCCGGCAGTTCGCTCGTTGTCACGATCATCAGCGCGTCCGCACCGCGAACGCCGCCCCGCGCCGCATCGGCGTGCCCGTCGACACCCGACAGCGTCCCGGGCAGGTCGACCAGCGTCGCTCCGTTCCACTCGTACCACGTCGCCTCGTGCGTCTTGGGCGCCGCGTCGACGAGATCGACGATGTCGGCCGACGGGAGCCGGAGCAGTGCCGCGACGAGCGTGGACTTCCCCGCGCTGTACGGGCCCAGCAGTGCGATCCGCAGCGGGCTCGTGTCCGCACGAGGCAGGCTCGTGGTCAGGGCGCGAGTGCGAGGGTGAGCGCCCAGGACCTCTTCGGCACGTGCGGCCAGCGCGAGTACGAGAGCGCTTCGGCCCCCGTCGATCGTGGGCGCGTCGACCGGACCACCGTCAGCCATCTGTGTTCCCTTCGGTTCCTTCGAGGGTGCCGAGCCATCCGAGATCCGCGCGGATCTCGATCCGTTCGGTGAGGACGTCCACGAACTGGTCCCGCAGACACGACCGCACGCCCGCGACGCGGGACGCGTCGGCCCAGACACGAAGTTCGACTCCCGGTGTCCGACGTGCCCGACGGATCGCCGCCGGGTCCCCTCCCGCGAGAGCCAGGAGCCGGCGCGCCAGGACGAGGTCGATCGCGTCGAGGGCGGACCGCACGGCCGTCCGCAGCCCGCAGAGTCGCTCGAACCGCTCCCGCGTGACCATGATGTCCGCGGACCGCACCTCGAACCGGGCATCGATCTGAGCCGTCGCGTCATCGGTGATACGAGCCGACCATGCCACAAGTCCGTCGAACAGGTCATCGAGGCAGGCCTCAGCCTCGGTCGTGGTCGTGCTGGTCCACCCGTCCTTCGCCCGCCGCGCGCGGGCAACCTCACCGCTCACCGCTTTCGCCGCTCCGGCCAGGCCCTCCACCGCGTAGACCAACGTCGCCGCGGGAGGAGGGACCGCGAGCTTCTTAGGGATCCCCTTGGCGGCGACGGAGCTCAGAAGGGCCGTCGCCGCCCCCTTGACGGCCGCCGCGCCCAGGCTCGCGGCCTGCTCCTTCAGATCAGGACGCGGTCGTACACGCGGCTGCGCGTCGTCCTGATGGTCCGTGGCGCTCGCCCGCACGCGCAGAAGCATCCCCCGTTTCCGCGCCTCCTGCTCGAACGTGTCCCCGAGACCGGAGAGAAGTCCCTCCAGGTCCAAACCGGTGACGAAGTCGCTCCACCGCTGCGCGTCAGCCACGCCGCCCAGGTCCCGAACCACCTCCGACACCCGCTCCTTGGCGCGGTGGCGCTCGGCTTCGAGTAGGTCACGCGTGTCCCGGCCCGCTGTCCGGAAGGCTTCCAGCGACTCTGCCCGGTCACGCGGCGTCGAGCATGCGAGTTCGGCAAGCGCGAGATCGATCCCGGGGAGTTCCTCGATCAGCCGGTCGTGGAACGCCGCGAGCGGCGCCCGCACGTCCTCGGCCAGGCGAACCGCACGAAGCGGAATCGCACGCTCGGCCAGGAGCCGGGTGAGGGACTGCTCCAGCTCGGGCAACCTGCTCGCCCGAAGGGCCCTGTCCCCCAGCTCGCGGTCCGCTGTGGACAACGCTTCGTGCGCGGCACCGGAGTGGACCGGGAGGACGACGGGCGACGTGACGCCGACCGCTGCGGAGACCTGCTCGATCCGAACCGTGTGACCCGTCGCCGACGCGAACTCTCTCTCCGGATCCTTGGCGAAGCGTTCAAGACGGTGCGGTTCGTCGACCTTTCCCTTCACATTGACGACAGCGAGCAGAGGTTTGCCCGTGAGGAGGAGTCGCTGGAGCTCGGCGGACTCCTCCTCACGTAGCGTGTCGGCGTAGTTCCATATCACCGCGTCGGCGCTGTCGCACGCGGCCCGAGCACGCGTGGCGTCGAGGTCGTCGTCCTTCGCGGCGACGCCGGGCGTGTCAAGGTACGTCACAGAGCCGACGTGGAACGCGGAGGTCTCCCGCGTGGTGCGGTGCGCCCCTCGCCCGATCCCGGTCCGGTCCGCCTCACGGGTCAGCGCTTTGCGCAGCGTGGTCTTCCCGGACTTGGTCCTTCCGGCGATGGCCACGCGCAGCCTGCCTCTCGCCGTGGGCATGACCCGTACGGCATCGCGCAGTTCGCGTTCGAGCGCTCCGATGCGGCGGATGACCCCGACGAGGTCCTCGCTCTCGATCGCGTGCGCGGAGTACGGCGCTCGCGAAGGACGGGCCTCGGCCTCCTCCCGGAGAGCGGTCTGGATGTCGCGGTAGGCCGACCGGCTCGTGTCCACCGCCCCGGCCGCGAGTTCGCCGACCAGGGCCCCGAGGGCCTCGCGGAGATTCGGTTCGGTTCGCCACAGGTCCATGGCCGCCGCCACGCGGTCGAACGACTCGACGTTCTTCGTGTACCAGGACTCGAACGCCCGCAGTTCGTTGATGCCGGTCCGGGAGGCGACCGCCAGCAGCCCCGCCGTGAGCCGTGCGGCCGAGCTCGCGGCGGGCGCGGCCGGAGACACGGCCGTGTTCACGGGCGCCGTCGCGAGCCCGTGCTCGATCACCGCCCGCACGCTGTCGTCCGCGAGCATGTCCACCGTACTTCCGGACACGGCACCGGTGTCACGGGCCTCGATCGCCCAGAGCAGGGCGGCGCGCCGCTCCGATCTGAACCCGAACCGCGCGTCCGGTGCGAGCCAGCTCCACCACTGCGGCCGCTCGGACAGGACCGCCTCGTACGACTCCTCCGCTGCGACGAAGTCCCGCGCCTTCTCCAGCAGCGGCACCAGATCCCCGTTCCGTAGATCCCGGGCCGCCGCGGCACTGTGCCTGAGCACGAGCTCGCGCGCCTCCGCCGCCTTCCGGCCTCCTCGTCGACGGCTCAGGTCGGCCATCGCGGGTTCGATGTCGATCTCACGGATCGAGCGCCAGATCTCCTCCGGCCATTCCCGGTCCGCACGACGGCACGGCTCCAGGACTTCGGGCAGCAGCCGTTCCGCGGCCGCCACCGCCGCGGCGTCCGCCCGAAGCGCTTCCACCGGCACGCCCTCCAGCGCCTGGAGATGAGTCCGCAACCCTTCCAGCCGCTTCAGTTCCCGGAGAGATCTGCCCCCGTCCGGCGCCGGAGCCCGGCCCCCAGCCATTGTCATGCGGGCCAGCTCGTGCTCCTCGACGCACGCCGCCACCGCGTCGGACACCCACGGAAGCGTGCTCCCGGACGGCGGCAGGCCGGCACACCCGCGCGCCTGGGCGACCGCGTCCACCTCCTTGGCGAATCGCTGGAGTGCGGCCGGTCCGACCATGGCATCCACCCCCAACGGCTCGAGCAGCAGCGCCAGCATCTCGGCTCTGAGGCTCGTCCTGTCGTTCACCGCCCCGCCAGTCATCACTACTCCTCGTGAGGGCGGTGGTACCTGAACTCGGGCAGTGGATGTGGGCTCGGAGGAATCAGGGCCCGCGACTGCTGGAACGTCTCCGCTCGTACGATCCGATGACGGGGTGGTACGCAGGTGCGCGGCGTGAACACCCACATACCCTGGGTCAGGGTGGCCCCGAGCACCCGCTCCTTGTCCCGCAACCAGGGGTACCTGCCTTGCAGTTCGGTGTAGTTGTCGTTGGTGACGACGATTCCGTCCGTGTCCTGCGCGATCGCCGTGACCAGCGCGTCGCCCTTGCCCTCGGTTCCGGCCGGGGGCTGGATGAGGTTCCCTGTGGCGAGCGCCGAGTCCACCGCGGCGCGTTCCTCCTCCGCGACCTTGTGCCGGAAGGTGGCGTCGACGACCACGTGGAGCACGGCATCGGGATACCGCGATGCCAGGGCGTCGCGCGCGGACAGCAGTTGGGCGTAGGACGGCCGGTCGTCCCTGCCGTATACACCGGGTCGTCGGGGCGACCTGCCGATCCACGCCAGGTTGGAGCCGTCGACCACGAGCGCCTTGGAAGCCGAGCCCGCGGATCGCCTCCGCGTCTGCGTCGGCAGGAGCGTGGTGACCGTGTTGCCCGCGAGCAGATCATCGAGTTCCTTGCGCACCGCCGGCGTCGGACCACCGGAGCTGAAGCTCTTGATCTCCTCGTTCAGCACTTCCTCGCCGGTGCGTTCAAGGGTGGCCTTGACGTGCAGGAGCCCGTTGGTGTCGTACGTGTACTCCAGCAGGAAACGGGAGTCCTCGCGGACCCGGGGATTCTGGTAGATGAGGCGGAGGTCCGTCAGCTGCACGTTGTCAGCGTGGTCGAGGGGACGGTCGGGGTCTCCTTCCCAGATCTCCACGGCAAGGCTGCGTGCGTTGTCCCGGCGAGGCGTGTAGCTCTTGCGCTCCTTCCACGGCAGGGGTGAGTTGCGCGGGATGATCTGGCTGAACGCCCGCTGTCCGGTGTCGTCCGTGACGACCGTGCCCAGGGCGTGACTCGTCGCCACCTGGATCACGCCATCAGCCTCCCCCGACAGCACGGCTGCCGCGATGGAGGCGCCGCGGGCGACCGCAGTCATGGGATCGCACAGATCGACCTCGACGGGCTGCTGCTGCATGACCTCGGCGACCGCGGCCCGGACACTCGGGATCTGGCTCGTGCCACCGATCATCAGCACCGCGTCCACGTCCAGAGGAGCCATGTGGAGGTCGGTGAGACACTGCTGAACCGGCGCGAGAGCGCGGTCCACGAGGTCGGTGATTGCGTCCTCCAACTCCCCCTGCCACACCTCGACGGTGTCGCCGTCCGGAGTCCTGATGGTGACGGACTCCTCGGAGGACAGGCGGATCTTGCTGCGCTCCACGTCCAGCCCGAACTGCCGCTCCTGCGCGGGCGTCCACGCCGATCGCGCCGGAGCCCGTTCGAGGACGAGGTCACGCAGGCGACGATCGATCTCCAGGCCCCCCAGCTCGGTCACGCCCCGTGAAGCGAGCTCCTCGAAGAACCCGTCCTGGTAGTCGAGCACGGTGACGTCGATGGTGCCGCCACCCCAGTCGAAGACCAGGATGGTTCGAGCCTCTCGCAGCTCGTGCACGTACGAGATCGCCGCCGCCGTCGGCTCGTTGAGCAGCGCCAGGACCTCGATGCCGGCGAACCGCGCGGCGGCGCGCGTGCGGTAGCGGGCGGCACCCGTGGCGTTGGCGGGCACGGTGATCACGGCCTGGTCGATGGCGGTGAGGTTGTGCTCCGCGCCCTTGCGCATGGCCTGGAAGACACCGGCCGCCACCGTCGTGGCCGCGAACCTGCGGCCGTGGATCGTGACGTACTCGTCGCTCTTGAGCAGTCGCTTGCAGGCCTCGGCCGCCTCTTCGGAGCGGAGCTTGGCCTCCCAGCCGAACAACGCTCCCCGGCGCAGTGAGCTCATGCCCACCACCGACGGGAAGAGGTACTCGAAGCCGGGATGACGCCAGTCGGCGTCGATGTGGTGGGCGTCCAGCGACAGCACGTCGACGTCATCGCCCAGCCACTGGGCCACCACGGAGTTGGTGGTACCGAAATCGATTCCGGTCGCGGTCACACGCCCTCCCCGTTCGCGGCGTCGTCGCTCCCGGCCGAGTCGCCCGCTCCGTCCGGGGCGGCCAGGCGGCGCAGCTGCCCGGCGAGCACCAGTTTTCCGGTGGCCTGGTCCACGTAGGCCGGACGCAGCACCTCGAACACCTCGCCGTCGCCTTCCACCACCACGAAGAGCTCGTGTTCGCCGTCAGGCGCGTCCACGCACCGCACTCCCTGGTCCAGCAGGGCGGCACGGATGCCCCTCCGTAGCGAGTTGGCGTTCTGCTTGGGCGCGCCGGCGAGCAGATCGACCTCGACCATCCGGGCCACGTACTCCTCCCGGGAGCGGAACGCCTCCAGAACAGCCTGGCGCAGGGCAGCCGCCACAGCGGTCTGCGTCGGCCTCTCCTCTTCCGGGACAGCGGCCAGGAGCTCGGTCGCCCGCTCGGTGAAACGTGCGAGCAGCATGTGGGGGCTGAGCAGTTCCTCGGGGCGGTAGGTGCGCGGGGAGTCCGCGGAATGTTGCTGGGAAGCCCGGGGAGAAGCGACAGGGGCGTCCGCCTCCGCTCGCCGCTTCTCTTTACGATGCTTGAGGCCGTTGTTTCCCTTGGGAGGAACCCGCTTGGGGCTCACCAGGGTCTTCCGCTGGCTGCGGGGCACCTTCTTCACGGTGTGTGCGTCCTTGCGTTGCGATCGGGGCGCCGGGGCGCGTTGAGTAGGTGGGGCAGCAGATCCGCCACCGCCCGCTGCCGCACGAGCCCCAGGCCTTCGGGAGAGTGAGATGCCGTTCGCCTGGTCAGGGGGGCCAGGGGCGGAACCAACGTGACCGGCACCTCGTCCGGAAGCTCGAACACGTCCAGGTCGAGCGGCAGCACGAAGAAGCCAGACCAGTCCTCGTCACGCTCGGCGTCCCTGATGCGTTTCATCGCGCTGTTGAGCCGCGCGCTCATGTCCACATCGCGCACATGCTCCCGGCGGAGGTCCCGGTACCGGGTCGTCCAGCTCGGCGCGCCGTGCGGCAGCCCGAGGTCGAGATAGGGGTTGGAGGCCGCCGGTCTGTCGTTGCGCTGAACCGCCTGCCGTCGGCGGAGCATACGGAGGTTGGACCCGGCCCGCTCGTGAGCGTCGCGGATGCCCTCCAGGACCAGGGCCGACGCATCGAGTTCCTCTTGGAGCAGCAGCGTGTACGCGTGGAAGTTGAGGGCCTCGGCCCGACAGGCCGGGTCGGCGGCCTCGTACGACACCAGCTTGTCGATCTGGGCGGAGGCACGTGCGAGGTCGTTCATGCACAGCAGGTCGTAGGCCTGGCGCAGGGCCATCAGCGCGTGCAGCGGCGAGCGCGACGGGTTGACGGCCGCCTTGGGCTCCCACAGAGCGAAAATGAGCCGCCACAACCCCCGGTCCTCCCATATGTCCCGGTCCCAGTTGCCGACCGCGACCCCGTCCAGGAGCCGGCGCAGTCGGAGCACCAGGTCACGGGGCAGCTCCCGTTCCAGCTCCTTCACGACCGAGGCGTCGCCGTCGGCGACCCGCTCCAGGAGGTCGTAGACGTCACCGGCCGAGGGCAGCGGCTCGCCCCCGGCAAGGAACGCGTTCCGCCGTTCCCGGGCCGTCCATTCCAGCGCGGTCGCCTGCTCGGCGGTCACCTGGTCGGGGACCAGCCGGGCCTTGAGGTACGCGTGATCCGTCTCCTCGGCCCGGTACTGCCAGGGCTGGTGCTCGGGGCCGACCACTCCGGCGTCGATCAGGTCGTCGAGGACGCTCAGCGGTATCCAGGGGAGCACCCGCGGCAGCATCCGGGACGGGAAGGCGGCCGTACTCTCCGCCGCGAACGCGGCGAGGAGAGCGAACGCCCCGGAGGGGTCCTCGCTCCCGGAGACGGCGACGGTGTCGTCGCCCGCCGTCAGCGCGGTAAGCCGTTGCTCCCCGACTTCGGACAGCCACAGGAAGCCGCCTGCGTGAACTTCCGTGAGCGTCGCGGCGACCGCGGCCGGGTCGGCCCGTTCGAGTACAGCCCGGACAGCGGGCAGCAGCCGGTCGTCAGGTTCGTCGCGCAGGGCGTCGGTCAGTGCGTCATGCGCGACGTCGTGAGCCGTATCGCGCGCGAGGTCGGCGAGTCGCCGGAGCAGGGTGTGGGCGCGCGGCACCGCCTGGGCTCCGAGCACCCCCACCTTCCGCCATCTGCGTACGGTGAACCCGTCGATTCCCGAGTCCGCGCTCTGAGCCTCCCTGCGCTCCCTGAGCGCCCGCAGCCGCTCCCGCTCCCGCGCGACCGCCTCGGCCCGCGCCCCGGCCTCCGACTGCCCCGCCGTGCCGCTGGCCGGCGGCGGACTCGTCACTCTCCGGTTCCTTCGTGGCGGGGGCCGTGGCCCGGGGGCGGAGTGAGGGTGGAGGTGTAGTTCTCGCCGTCCACGAGGGGCGCGGTCAGGCTGACGCCGGCCGCCGCCATGCGGTCGTACTCGGCGAGGATGAGGTCCTTGGTGCGGTAAGTGCCGTACTTGGCCTCGTCCTTGCGCTTGACGATGGGGAAGGTGTCGAGGATGTAGTCGACGTCGTCTCGGGTGATCCCGTAGAGGTGGAAGAAGAGGGCGTCGAGTTCGGCGCGGATGACGGTGCGGCGGTTTTCGTCCCAGATGAAGGGGGCGCCGGTATCGCCGAGGTCGTCCGCGAACCCACCCATGTCGGTCGCCGTGTAGGAGAGTTCGAGAACCCGCGGTACGACCCAGTCGCGGTGCGCGGACAGCTCATCAGGCCCTGGAACCGGCACCTGCTTGACAATAAAGAAGCTCATCGAGTTGCCACCAATGCCCTGGCGGACGATGTAGTCACACGCGAACGACGACCACGCGGACACGAGGAGTTCTGGGGCCTTTGAAGCGGCGATGAGGAATTTGTGTCCTACACCGACGTCAGGAATGACCGATGTCACCATCGTGCGCTCATTGGTCGAACTCGTGACGTCGCGCCACCCGATGTGCCAATGACGGCTCCACGCCTTGTCAGCCAGCCTGGAGCGGACATCGTGTTCCGCCACCCAGCTGTCCGGGAGCGCCCATCGGTCGGGGTCCTCCCATTCGTCCGGCGTCAGGGAGCGCGGTTGGTTCTGGCGCTTGACCGCAGTGACACTCTTGACCACGTCAGCGGCGCGGTGGTTAAAGAAGTCGGTCATCTTCGCCTCGTACAGGGGCAGCATCCTGTTGTCGCCGCTGACGAAAACGTTGCCCTCCAGGTACCAGCCTTCTGCCTCCAATTCCGCACGGGAGTGGAAGAGGGCCGAATCGTGCCCCATGTTGAACAGCCCTTGGCCGAACGAGACGCTCCACGGGTTCCCCTTCGAGTCGCCCTCCTTGAGCAGAATGGGGACCCGCCCGTAGATACCAAGAGTGATCGCGGCGTCCCGACGGGAGCGGAAGACCGGGCACGTGCCCGTGTTCGGGTTGAGGAGGGTGATCTCCTCGGGCGTGAGCGTGAACGCCTTGTCCGCCTCGTCCAACTCCGCCGGGTCGTGCAGGAAGAAGGCGAACCGAGCGGCAGGCTCGCGTAGGGCCCGGCCCGTCAGGGACAGGATGCTGAACTTCATACGGGAGTCCACGTCTGGGAACAGGCCGGCCCGGTTCTCGAAGTCGTACAGCGCCGCGATCGAGCCCTGCTGCACCAGATCCTTGAAGAAGTACTGCGTCCTCGCGTCCGTCGCGATGCCCGTCGGCACGATGACGCCGACGCGGCCCCGCTCGCCCGTCAGTATCCGGTCCGTCTCCGCGAACACCGCGTAGAGGTTCAGGTTTCCCTGGCCCGTCAACGGCACCCGCTTCGACCTGCGTAGGAAGTGGCTTTCCGCATAGACGGCACGCTTCGCCGCCACGTAGTCGCCGTACAGCTCCAGCGTGTCCGGGTCGTCCTGGAGCCTGGCGATCTGTTTCTTGCGGGCGCTCGCGTTCGAGACGGCGGCGATCTCCGGGGCGCGCTGGGCGAAGAACTCCTGCTCCTTCAGCTCCACGCTGTCCCACGGCGGGTTGCCGAGCACGCAGTCGAAGCCGCCCGCCCAGCCCGTCGCCTCGTCCACCGTCCCCGTGACGACCCCGTTCGGGACGGCGAACACCTCGGGGAACTCCAGGTGCCAGTGGAAGAAGCGGTACTGCTCCCGCAAGCGCACGATCTCGTCGTGCGTGGCCTTCGAGGCGCTGGACGCGTCCGGGTCCTCCAGGGAGCGGAAGAGGCCGTGCGTGACCGCCCTGGGAGCCTCCGGGGTCTTCAGCCACATGAAGGCGGCGCACCAGGCGTCGGCCAGGTGGAGGGCGTTGAGGTAGTCGGCGGACTTCTCCCACTGTTCGTAGGCCGCCGCCTGGCCCCGGACCTCACGCAGGTTGCCTGAGGGGGCATGGGTGATCCGGCGCATGCCGGCCGCGAGGGTCGTGTTGGCGACCTTCACGCCCTCGTCCTCCATGTCGAAGAGGGTGAACTGGCCCTTTCTCTCCTCGGCGTTCAGCTTCTCCAGAGACTTCGCGTGCTTCTTGTCGTCACCCTCCGTCGCGATGAACGCCTCGTCCGGAATTCCGCCCCGCAGCAGCTTCGGCGTCGCGCCGATCAGGGCGTTGCCGTGCTTCACGTGGGCGTCCAGGAAGCCCAGCGGCTTGCCCGGTTCCAGGGCCTCCAGCCACAGCGAGACCTTGGCCAGTTCGACGGCCATCGGGTTGAGGTCTACGCCGTAGACGCAACGCGCCACGACCTCGTGCAGCGCGTGGCGGACGGCCTCAAGGGTGGGCTCCGGGTTGCGTTCCCGTACTGCCGCGACCCGCTTCGCGATGCGCCGCGACGCCGCCACCAGGAAGTGGCCCGAGCCGCAGGCCGGGTCGCAGACCGTGAGGGACAGGAGCTCGCGGACGATCGTGTCCGACGGGTCCGGGTCGCCCGCCGCGCTCGCCGTCTGCTCGCCGCGCTTGACCGCGTCGTCCAGGACCGGGTCCAGCGCGGAGTCGAGCAGGCACTCGATGAGCGAGGACGGGGTGTAGTACGAGCCCGTCGTCTTCCTCGTGTTGCCGGCCAGCTCCACCAGTTCGAAGGTGCGGTCGGCCGCGCTGTGCTGCGGTACCAGTTCGAGCAGGGACTCGTAGATCGAGCCCAGTTCCTCGGCGTCCAGGTGGCGATAGTCGACGGTGCGCCAGCGCCGCGAACCCGCGTCCCGGACCTGGGAAAGGTGGCGTACGGCCGTGAGGAGGTACTCATTCGAGAGGGACAGGCCCTTCAGTGGGGCGTCCGTCTCCGTCTCGTCGAAGATGCCGCCGAGGCCCGGCAGGCCCAGTTCCGGGCGGCCGTTCTCGTCGCCGAGGGCGTCCAGGACGATCCGGAGGGCCTGGTAGAGGTCGCCGTGGGCCGTGCCCCGGCGGCGGCGGGCGTGCTGCCTCAGACGAGCCGACGAGAAGTGGGTCGTGTAGCGGTCCCGGGCCTGGTCGGTCGCCTCCGGGCCGTGCAGGGCGTCGCGGTCCTCCGCCACGAAGATGAACAGCAGGCGGTAGACGAGCCGGAGCAACGCGCCGTGCAGGGCCTTGACGTCCGTGTCCTCGCGCAGGGTCGTGTTCGCCGGGTGGCGCAGGAAGCCCGTGCCCAGGGTGGTGATGGCCTCCTGGACGCCCTTGCGGAGCTGGTCCAGGGCGCGCGTGCCGGACGCGATCGCCTCCGTGCGCCACTTCTCCAGCCAGCAGGCGGACGGGGCCGCGCCCTCCGCCACCGCGAAGCGGGAGACGTGCAGCAGGCGGTACAGGAGCACGAACTCGCTGAAGAGTTCGCCGTCGAAGATGGCTTCGAGGTCGAACTCGACGTACGACGCGGTGGCGAGCGCGCTGGAGTCGCGCAGGATCCGGAGCCGGCGGCCGTTGGTGAGGACGCCCCACAGGTGGGCCTCGGTGCGGTTCAGGCACTCCTGGACGAGGGACTGGGGCGGGACCGTGCCCGCGCCGCTGGTGCGCTTGTCCAGGTCGGCGTTCCAGGCCGTCATATGGAGGAGGGCGTGGTTCCAGCGGTGGCTGATGGGGAAGACGCGGTCGGGGTCGCTGTCCGCCGGGATGCCGGTGGCACCGATCGGGGTCAGGCGGCCGAAGCCCAGCTCGGCGAAGAGCGGTTCCAGCCACTGGGAGACGGCCAGGCCGGTCGGGTCGGCAGGGGTCTCGGCGTCCGGGGCGACCGGCAGCTTCTCGCGCAGTTCGCGCCAGACGGACTTCAGGTAGTCCCAGTGGCGTTCGGCCTCGTCGCGTACGGAGCGGGCGCCGATGACCTGGTAGTCGGCGGGAGCGGAGCCCTTGACGTCCTTGCCGTCGGCGATGCGGAGCAGCATGTCAGCGGGGAGCAGGCCGCCGACGGTGTGGACGGCGGAGAAGACCTGGTTGCGGGTGGTGGCGGACATCAGACGGCGGCCTCTCCGGACGCGGCGGGCAGGTAGACGTAGACGCCGAGGACGTCGGCCGGCTTCTGGGCAGTGACCCGCAGGCCCCGGACGATCTCGTCGGAGGCGCGGCGGACGCGCCGGTGGGACTCGTGGAGTTCGGTGGCGAGGGTGCCGCCGAACTGCTCGAGGTGGTCGGTGACGGCGGGGAGCTGGCCGAGGACGCGGGTCACCATGGCCTCGCCGTGGTCGGGGTCGACGCTGTCGGCGGCCTGGGCAGTGAGGAGGGCATGGGCCTGGTCCTCGGGCAGCCACACGGCGTTCTTCGGGGAGCCCTGGAAGGCGAGGAGGCGGGCGTCCTCGGCGACGAGCTGCTTCTCCCCCTGCCGGGAGGGCAGCGTGAGGTGGAAGCGGTAGCGGACGAGGAGCAGGGTCGTGCGGGTGTCGACGGCGCGGGTGGCGACGACACCGCAGCGGCGGGCGGGGCGGCGGCCGTCGGCCTGGCTGTCGAGGGCGGAGTTCAGGACGTGGGCGGCGATGGCACCGACGACGGGGTCGGTGCGGACGAGGGCGGCCTCGCCCCGGGCCACGGCCGAGGTCGTACGGAACGGGATGGGGCGGGCGCCTTCGACGGCGGCGGAGCCGACGACGGGGGCGAGGGCGTCGCGCAGGCCGGCGGAGGTGCCGCTGACCTCGGCGGTGAAGTCGCCGGAGCCGTCGCCCGCCTCCACCAGGTGGGCTTCCAGGGCCGCGAGGGAGGTCCGTACGAAGTCGTTCACCTCGTCGGCGCGGCCGAGGGTGTCGCGGATGGCGAGGACCTCGCGGGCGACCTCCTCCGGGTGGATGGAGCGCTGGGCGAACCGGGAGCGGGAGCGGGTCTCGCGTTCGGCCGCCGACTTCCAGTCGGCCTCCAGGTCGGCGAAGCTCTGCTGGAAGGAGTCTGCCTCGAAGAGGGTGCCCTGCTCGCCCTCCCGGCCGCGCAGCAGCAGCCACTCCACGATGGCGTCGGTGACGCCGGAGGAGGTCTCGTCGGGGACGGAGACGGAGATGCCGAGGTCCTTCTTGATCTGGCGGTGCTTCTTGATGAGGACGTCGAGGACCTTGCCGTCGATGCCGTTGTCGCTGCCGTACAGGGTGATGACCCGGACCTCGTCGCGCTGCTGCCCGTAGCGGTCGACGCGGCCCTCGCGCTGGTCGTGGCGGGTGGGGTTCCAGGCGAGGTCGTAGTGGACGACGGCGTCGAAGTGGTGCTGGAGGTTGACGCCCTCGGAGAGGCAGTCGGTGGCGACGAGGACGCGGCGGGCGGCGGGGTCCTGCCCGGCCTCCTCCGCCAGCTCCTCGATCCGCTCGATGCGCTGCTGGGGCGAGAGGGTGCCGGTGACGGCGCGGACGACGGTCTTCTTGCCGAGCTTGCCGCCCAGGTGCTCGGCGACGTACTCGGCGGTGGGGATGTAGCGGCAGAAGACGATCGGGTGGTAGCCGTCGGCGAGCAGCGCCTTGAGGTGCTTGACCAGGGCCTTCAGCTTCAGGTCGCCTTCCGGGCCCTCCAGGGCGGCGGCCCGGTCGGCGAGTTCGGCGAGGCGGGCGCCCGCGTCGTCGGTCTCGGCGCCGGGGGCCACGTCCATGCCCTCCAGGCTGTCGCTGTCGGCCGCGTCACGGGTGAGGGGCGCGCCGAAGCGGTCGGCCTCCTCGGCGCTGGCGGCGGCCGCGGCGGCGGAGCGCGTACGGAGGGTCTGGGCGGCGGCCCGCGGGGAGGAGACGAGGGAGCGGAGCAGGGCGATCGCGGACCACCAGGCGATACGGGCCTCGCGCTTGCCCTGGCTGCCGGCGGCCTCGACGCGCTCGCTCGCATAGGCGATGGCGTCGTCGAGGAGGGCGCGGTAGGCCGGTGACAGCTTGTAGGTCTCGTCCTTGAAGAAGCGGTCGGACGGGAACGCGGTCCGCTCGGCCAGGCTGTCGTCGCCGAGGCCGTCCTCGGTCGTCAGGTACTGGCGTACGTCGGCGCGCTTGCGCTGGACGAAGTGCTGGGCGAGGAGTCGTCGGCCCCGGTCGGAGTCCAGGTCCGTGCCTGCCAGTTCGGGCCTGACCAGGCCGAGAAGGTTGCGGAAGGCCGACTCCTTGCCGCTGTGCGGGGTGGCGGTCACGAGAAGCAGGTGACGCTCGGCGTCCTCGGCTACGCGGCGCAGCAGCTCGTAGCGGAGCTGGTTCTGCGTGGAGGTGGTGTCGTCGGCGACGACGCAGGTGTGAGCCTCGTCGACGATCACCAGGTCGGGGCAGTGCTTGACGAAGTCGTCGCGGTGGCGGGTGGACTTGATGAAGTCGGTGGAGACGATGACGTGGGGGTACTTGTCGAAGAGCGACTGCCCCAGGTCCAGGCCGCGCTCCAGGCGGGAGACGGTGGAGGCGAGGACAAGTTCGGCGTCGAGGCCGAACTTGGTGCGCAGCTCCTCCTGCCACTGCTCGGCGAGGGCCGGTGAGCAGAGGACGGCAAGGCCGCGTGCCTCGCCCTGGGCGAGGAGTTCGCTCGCGATGAGGCCGGCCTCGACGGTCTTGCCGATACCGACGTCGTCGGAGATGAGGAGCCGTACGGTGCTCTGCCGCAGCGCCATGAGGAGCGGGACGAGCTGGTAGGCGCGGGGTTCGACGGCGATTCCGGCGAGGGAACGGAAGGGGCCGGCTCCGGAGCGGAAGCCGATGCGGAGGGCGGAGCGCAGCAGCCCGGCGGCGCGGTGGTCGCCGAGGTCGGCGGCGGACGGCGGGGCGAACTCGGCGCCTCTGACGTCCTCGAAGGCGGGGAAGACGGCGGCGATGTCGTCGTCGGAACCGCCGAGCGGGCGCAGGACGAGCATGTCGGGGGCGCTCTCGGGGAGCACAACCCATTCGCGGCCTCGGGCGGTGACCAGGGAACCGGCGGAGTAGGTGAGCGTCATCGGGTGAGTCCTCGGGGTCCTCGGGTGGTCGGTCGGTTCCGTGGTCAGGAGGCGGCGGGGCCGCCGAAGTAGCGGGCGTGGCGGGCGACGACGGCGTCCCAGTCGGCGGGGTCGGCCGGGAAGCGGACGACGCCCCAGCCGGCGTCGTAGAGGCGCTCCTCGGCGTCCTCGTCCCGGGTGGCGTCCTCCTCCCTGTCCGGCCCGTCGACGAAGACGGCGAGGTTGACTCCGGGCAGGTGGTAGACGAAGTCGGGGAGGGCGGTGCCGACGAGGGTCTGGCCCTCGTCGGGCAGGCGCAGGCCGTGGTCCCTGAGCCAGTTGACGAGGGTCTGCTCCATGGGAGTGCTCGCCATGTCGTCGGCGTCGTCGGCCGGCGTGTCGGCGAGCTTCGGGGCCGTTCGCCCCAGCTCCTCGACGAGCCGCCGGTGCTGCTCCGTCGGGGACTCGCCCCGCCCTTCAGGCTCGGACACGGCGGAGGCGAGGCGGCGCAGCAGGTGGACGACGGTGTGGCGGTCGATCGCCGCGTGGTCGAGCTGGTTGCCGTAGGTGAGCAGGCAGTCGTAGCAGCCGCGGGCGCAGTGCTGCTTGGCCTGGTCCACTCCGTGCTCGTCGAAGTGGCAGATCTCCAGGGCGCGGAGGGCGGCGACGGCAAGCGCTCCGGGCTCGGCCTGGAGGCGGCGCAGGACTCCGGCGCCGCCCTCCGCGGCCTCGGTGAGCAGGAAGCGGTTGCGGGGACCGTCGTCGGGCGGGAGCAGTTCGCTGGTGAGCTCGGAGTCCTCCAGCTCGAACGCAGCCTCGACGCCCCGCTCCAGGGCGTACATGAGAGTGAGGGCGATGGGTTCGGCCAGCGGCTCGTCGAGGGTGACGACGAGGATGTTGCGGCGGTCCTCGACGAAGGGGACGACTCGCTTCTTGCGGCGCTTCTCGTTGCCGTCCGGGTCGATGACCGGCATCTCGCTGGAGTCGCCGGACGCCTCGGCGGCATCGCGTTCGTTCATCCAGTGGCCGCTTGCGGGGTCGAGCCAGTAGCCGTCCTGCTCGTTCTCCTTGGCGCGCAGCCGTCCCTTGTTGGTGATGCGGACGGTGGCCGAGTCGCCGTACGAGATCGTGGCGAGACTGCCCGCCGGGTCCGAGACGTGGGCGTCCTGGCGGCCCTTGCGGATGCCGTGGTCCTGGAAGCGGTACGAGATCTCCAGCCGGAATCCGGCCCTGCGGCGCTCCTCCTCGTCGGAGGAGATCCGCTCCCGGCGCTGGGTGTAGACGGTGTGCAGGTGCAGCAGGTTGTAGGCGGCGGCGCCGAGCGGCTCCTTGCACATGTCGCAGACGTCGGCGCGCTGCTCGGGATCGTGGTGGTAGCCGCAGTGCTTGCAGCGGGTGGCCGCGGTGGTGGCGATGTCACCGGAGGAGTCCGGGGGCAGTTGGACGCGGGTCACCTGGTAGCGAGCGCCCTCGTGGTAGATCAGCGCGCCGGGGCCGAACTCGCGGATGGCGAGGAAACGGGGGCGCTGGAGGTAGTCGCCGTCGCCGTAGCGGCGGCCGGTGGTCGGGATGTAGGCGGCCAGCGGCAGGCGGGGGAAGGAGTAGCCGGGCAGGAAGCCCTCGGAGGCGAGGTAGCGGTAGGGGTTGAAGTCGGAGAGGACGGACCTGCTGTCCGGGGTCTCGTTCTTCAGGAGGTTGAGCTGGGTCTCGGCCTCCTTGCGGCGGGCGACGGCGCGCCGCCGGTCGCCTTCCGTGAGGGTGTGGTCGAGGACCCGCTTGTTCTGGACGTACTGGTCGACGAGGGCGGCCCGGAAGAGGTCTCGCCAGCGGTCGAAGGCGCGGTCGAAGCGGTCGGGGGCGGTGCGGACGCGGTCCTCGATCCAGCGCTCGTCCCACCAGACGGTCGTTGCGAAGTCGGCAAGCAACGGGCCGAGGACCCGGTGGGCCGCCGCCACCGTGCGGGCCTGCGCGTCGGCGTCGCGGGAGGCCGCGTACAGGTCGTCGTGGAGGTGGAGCGCCGGGTTCGGGCGGCCCAGGCTCTCGTCGTACGCGATGTCGATGATCTGCGGAATGGCCCGGCCGAGCTTCAGCCCGGCCTCGGCGAGCCAGATGCCCTGGAGGTGGGAGAGGACGAGGTCTTCGTTGGCGAGGTCGAGGCGCGGCGGGGCGACGGCGCCCGCCACCATGCGCTCGGAGCGACGGAAGTAGTACTGGTCGTGGCTGTTGCCGGTGGCGCAGTACGTGGTGACGAGGGCGGGCTGGCCGCTCCGGCCGGCGCGTCCGCTGCGCTGTGCGTAGTTGGCCGGGGTGGGCGGCACGTTGCGCATCATGACCGCGTTGAGGGACGAGATGTCGACGCCCAGCTCCATGGTCGGGGAGCAGTAGAGGAGCTTCAGTTCGGCCTTGCTGAAGGCTTCTTCGCGGCGCTCACGCTCGGCGGGGTCGACCTGGGCGGTGTGCTCACGGGCGAACAGGCCGGACAGTTCGGCGGCGGCGTTGCGGTAGAGGTCGCGGAAGAAGGTGTTAACGCGCGGCCCGTCGCCGCTGGCGTAGGTGCGGGTGAGGGGGTCGTGGGCGCCGGACTCACCGGGGCCGGCCCGCCAGATGAGGGAGGCGGCGGAGATCCGGTAGCCGGTGGCGGCGGGACCGGTCGGCGCGCGGAAGCGGCCGGCGCGCTGGGGGGCGGCACTGACCTCAGTGACCAGGCCGGCCTTCGCGAGCACCTTCAGCAGGTCCTCGATGATCTTCTGGAGGTCGGTGTTGTCCAGCTTCACGCCGTCGCGCACGTCGAAGACCGTGGGTGCGGTGCGGCGCAGGTACTTGCCGAACTTGCCGCGGGCCGAGAGGAAGTGCCCGGACCGGTCCATGCCGGGGCTGGAGGGCTGCGGGTAGGCGGTCTTGACCCTGGGCGCGTCGGACCTGCCGAGGACCCACGGGTCGATGAGGCGTTCCTCGCTGGCACGCTGGAGGGCGTCGAAGTCGTCGCGGAAGTACTGGACGTCAATGGCGAGTTCGCGGCGCATGTCGTCCAGGAGCGTCCGCGTGATCTCGGCGCGCAGGGCGGGGTCGGCGTCGCGGAGCGCCGCATGCGTGTCCTGCCAGCGCTCGTCACGCTCGGCGACCCACTGGAGGTCCGCGTAGTCGATCGTCAGCAGACCGGTCCGCTCCAGGTTCGGCATGGTGATGCGCCAGCCGCTCTCCAGGTCGAGGTAGAGACGGAAGGCGATGACGTCACGCAGGGTCTTGGCCGCGTTGCGGGCGAGGGCGGGCGGCAGGTCCGACTGGCCGGTGTACTCGACGGGGTCCAGGGCGAGGGCGTTCGCCACGCGGGTGGCCAGCTCCTCGTGGTGGATGCCCTCTTCCCCGGCGTCCAGGGCGGCCCGGTAGAGCGCGCCGCGCAGTTGGGTGATCTGGACGAAGTCGTTGAAGTGGCCGGCCTGGAGGGAGGCGTCCTGGCGGTTGTCGACGAAGGTGAGGAGCTTGCGCGCCTCCTTGTCGAGGGCTTCCTCGGGAACGGCCTTGAGGGAGCGGACGACGGCCGCCGACACCAGGGAGGTGGCGGAGGACCGGCCTTCCTGGTCGAGGGTCGCGAGCTTCGCGAAGTCCTTGCCACGCGGCTGCTCGTAGGACACCGAGCACTGGATGCAGAAGCGGAACGGGGCCGGGATGAAGGCGGCGTCCAGGTCGCCCCGTCCCTCGTACCCATAGGGGTCGACGGTCACGGCGCGGGGCGCGCGCTCGCGGTACGACTTCCTGACGACTTCCTGACCACGGTCGTCGAGCTCCAGCCACGACTCCGGCAGCTTGCGCTCGGCGACGGCCTCGTCGAGCGAGCGGGGCCACGGGCGGCCGACGTAGAGGTAGCCGTCGCCGGCCCTGCCGCCCGTGGCGGAGGTGTCGCGGCGGGACTCGTAGCGGACCTCTCCGTCCTTCTCGGTGCGCCACACCGTCAGGTACTCCTGGCCGCACTCCCGGCAGAAGGCGAGCGGGATGAGGAGCTTGCCGTCGGTGCCGGGCTGCACCTGCTGGTAGTCACGGGTGAGGTGGCGGCTTTCCGGGTCCTCCAGGGTGACGTAGACGGTGTCGCCCTTGGAGAGGAACTGGTGGAGGCGGAAGGCGAAGAGGGGGCGCTCCGTGACGGGGTGACGGGCCTGCGAGCCGGCCTCCAGGGTGGCGCGCAGAGCCGCGGCGCAGTCCTCGACGGACACGCCGCTCTCCCGGGCGAGGTCCTCGGCCGCGTCCTCGATCTTGGCGGGCTTCTGGCGGACGAGGCGGTCGGTGAGGGTGTCGGTGGCCAGGCCGAAGCGGGTCTCGATCCAGCGGGCGAGCGGGTCACGGACAAGGTCCGCGTAGGCGCGGGGCGCGTCGGTGGTGCGCAGGCGCTCGGCGGCGACGGTGTCGGGGGCCGGGTCGGTGGCGCGGACCAGGGTCTCGCCGATGACGTGCTCGGGGCGGATCCTCGTGCCGAAGAGCTTGGAGGCGACGTCGGCGACCACGCTCTTCTGCTCGTCGATCGTGCCTTCGGTGGACATGGTGGCGGAGGTTCCGACGCACTGGAGCCGGTCGGCCTGGCACGCCTCGCGGACACGGCGGATGAGCAGGGCGACATCGGCGCCCTGGCGGCCGCGGTAGGTGTGGAGTTCGTCGAAGACGAGGAATTCGAGGCCCTTGGCCATCCGGACGAGGCTGTCGCGGTCGTCGGGACGGGTGAGCATCAGCTCCAGCATCACGTAGTTGGTGAGCAGGATGTCCGGCGGGTTGTCGCGGATCTCCCTGCGCGCGGATTCGTCCTCCTGGCCGGTGTACCGGGCGAAGGTGACGGGCTCGCGTCCGGCGCCATATCCGTCCCTGAGGTACTTCTCCAGCTCCTTGAGCTGGCTGTTGGCCAGGGCGTTCATGGGGTAGACGATGATCGCGCGGACCCTCTTGGCGGTCCCCCGCGGCTCCGTCTCCCGGTCCCTGAGGACCTTGTCGACGATGGGGACGATGTACGAGAGGGACTTGCCGGAGCCGGTGCCGGTGGTCAGGACGTAGGAGGCCCCGGACCGGGCGGCGTCGACGGCTTCGCGCTGGTGCTGGTGGAGGGTGAGCGGGCGGCCGTCGCAGACGGTGCCGCCCCTCGTCTTCTTCGCCTGGAAGATCCGCGCGCACTCCGGGTGGAGGACGCCCTGGGACGCGAGCTCGGCAACGGTGCCGGCGGAGTCGAAGAAGGGGTTGAGGGAGAGCCAGGGGTTGGGCCACTGGGACTTGGCGTCGAGGTCGCGCCGGACGAAGTCGGCGACGCGTTCGTCGCGGATGATCGTGCCGCCCTGGGTGAAGGCGCGATACTCGTCGATCAGGTCCCGGTGGACGCCGAAGACGTCCATGCCGGAGGTGTGCGGGCGGGTCCGGGCGGGCGCCTGGTCGGCCGGAGCCTGCGGCACCGTAGGCGTGGCGAGCGCGGCCCGGTCCTGGAGGAGACGGCCCACCGGATCGAACTCGCGCCAGGCGGGCAGCGCTTCGCCGGGCGCGACGAACGGCAGCAGGGCGTCCCGCACGGCGGCGGCGCTCTCGGGGCGGTCCGCCGGATTCTTGGCGAGCAGGCGGTCGACGAGGCGGGCGAGCGCCTCGGGGACGTCGCGCCGGACCAGCCGGACCGGGTTCGGTGCCTGATGGACGTGCTTCTCGCCGAGTTCGTACGCGGAGGTGCCGACGAATGGCGGCACGCCGAGGAGCATCTCGTACAGGACGCAGCCGAGGGCGTAGAGGTCCGCCGCCGGGGTCACGGCTCCGCCCTGGAACTGCTCGGGGGCCATGTAGCGGGCGGTGCCGACGGTGACGCCCGTGCTGGTGAGCTTGGTGCCGTCCGGGTCGTCGACGATCCGGCCCATGCCGAAGTCCAGGACCTTCACGAGACCGCCGCGGGTGAGCATGACGTTGCGGGGCTTGAGGTCGCGGTGCACGACACCCTCGACGTGAGCGGCCTTGAGCCCCTCCGCCATCTGCGCGGCGATGGCGGCGGCCCAGGAGATCGGCAGCTGCGGCTCGTCGGCGACCAGGTCTGCGAGGGGGTGGCCGTCGAGGAACTCCATCGCGAGGTAGGGCAGGCCGCCGTTCGTCTCGTCCACACCCCCGGCGATCGTGCGCGGGAGGTTGGGGTGCCGGCCGAAGGTCTGCATGATCCGCACCTCGCGGGCGAACCGTTCCACGGTCTTGGTGTCGCCGTGCGTGTCGATCCGCAGGCCGGACCGGCGTCGGAGGATCAATTTGACCGCCACGACGCGGTCGGCGTCGCCCGGAGCGGCGTCCAGATCCTCGGCTCTGTGGACCTCGCCCATGTTGCCCGAGTCCACAGCCCCCAGAAGCCGGAACCGCCCCGCGATCATCTCCGTCGCCACAGCCCATTCCCTTGCATCTTCGCGTGGCCCTGCGAGCACACGACTCCCCACGGGAGAATGCCGTGGAACGTGACACGGACAGACTCCCAACCCCGCAGACAGTGTACACGATACTTCCACCCTAAACAACATTTCAATACGTTGACGGCGTCAACACACCTTACTGGCGGGTCACAGGCCGTGTTCGTCCATGAGGCGCACCAGGTTCCGCTTGCGCTTCTGGATGGCACGCAGGTCGGTGACGTACGTGGTGAAGTCGTCCGGTGTGTCGAGGTGACGGTGGCAGTCGCGGATGCTCAGGAGCAGGCTGACGAGCTGTTCATAGACGTGGTTGCCGGTCTGGCGGGTGAGCGGGGCGGCCAGGCGGTGGTAGACGGCGAGGGCACCGGCGGGGCGGGTGGTGCGGGATCGGTCGGCGAGGGTGAGCCACTGGCCGTCGTGGGCGCCGTGCTCCGTGGCCGCGCGCCAGGCGGCGTTCATGTCCTTGTCGTCCAGGAAGACGTCGACGAGGACGCGCCCACCGCAGCTTTTCGCCCGTTCCGCGTCGGTGCGCAGCAAGGCCAGAGCCTTCTCGCGCTCGGGCGGCCAACATGCGGCGGCCCTGGCTGCGGCGCGCAGCTGCTGGTAGGCAAGCAGGCTACGGCGGGCGGCGAAGTGGTCACGGCGCAGAGTGACGGCATCGGCGAGCCGGCCGGTTCGGGTGTAGCGGTCGGTGAGGTGGTCGACCAGGGCGGTGTCGATGGTGGCGAGGTCCTCGGCGTCGCGGATGCCGCGCTCGGCCCACTCCAGGGCTTCGGCGGGGCGACCAGCGGTGTCCAGTTCGCGGGCGATGAGCAGGTGGGTGTGACCGTTCGGCGCGAGGTCGGCGGCGTGCACGGCGATCATCGTGTCGACGTCCCGGCCCGACTTCGCCAGGCGCTGCAGCAGGTGCTTCTCGGCCCAGCCGGTGCGGTTGGCCGTCCATGCTTCCGTCGCGTACCGGCGCAGGGCGATCAGTCCCCGCTCGCCGAGCAGGTCTCCGTAGTCGAGCGGGTCGATGTCCGTCAGGTCGGCCGCTTCGTCGAGCGCGTGGGCCACCAGCCAGTGCGCGAGTTCCTCGGGCTCGAGCGTGGCTTCGTAGCAGGCGTCGCGGTGGGCGTCGGCGAGGCCGGCGCCGATCTGGCCGAGCCGGCCGTCGGAGTCGTCGACGCTCTCGGCCACCCCGGCCAGCAGCCCGATCGCCTCCCGCGAAAGCGCTATCGCGTCGGAGGCCCGGGCCGAGGCGGTCAGCGAGCGGATCGCGGACACCGTCTGTCCGGCCTGGTCGGCGTAGGCGCGGGCGTCGGTGTACTCGACGTAGCCGTACTGGGCGAACGGGCCGATGTCGAGCAGCTCACGGATGCGGGCCCGGATCCCGGCCAGGTCTCCGCGAGCACTCGCCGCACGCAGCTCCAGGCGGCGCCCAAGCTGCCGGTCCTCGGCGATCTCGTCTCGTACGAGAGTGAGCAGTTCCTCCCGCGACAGGGCGGACAGCCAGGTATCGAGGCCGCGCGCCCGGTCCAGGGCCGACTCCCGCAGACGCGGGAGGTCCGCCTCCTGGGCGATCACGGTCAGGCCGAGTGCGACCAGGTGCTTGCAGAAGTTGCCCTCCTGGCCGTACGGACAGTCACACGTGCCCGCCGGCCCCTTCCCCTTGCGCCCGCCCAGGACGAGCTCCGCCTCGTACCGCTCCGTGCCGCGCACCGACGCCCTGATCCAGCCGTCACCGAACTCCACACCGGACACCGCATCGACGTAACTGAGCCCGCGCTCGAACGATCGCTCGCCGGCCAGCGCCCTCAGCTTCGCCTCCGTAAGACCGCCCAAGACTCTCCGCGCTCCGATCCGGCTCGGACTCCCCCCAGCTGCGCTCACACTAACGGCCGCCGGACCGAACAACTCCAGGGATCAGTACGGCGCCACCTCCGCGCGCCGTTGCTGCTTTCAGCAACTCGCACGCCCTCCAAGTCCCGCCGGCTCCGCCGCCCGGCCGACGGATCCTCCTCGCACCAGACCGTCAACGACTGATTCCCTGCGGCGCCTCACGCCCCGCCTGTATGGTCGTCGACCACCCCGGCTCCCCGGGCCTTCCCCGAAAGGCGCCGCATGACCCAGCCCGCCACTGTGAACCTGACGAAGGCCTCGCCCACGGTCTCCCTGGACAAGCACGGCGTGACCTCGGGACTGATCAAGGTCAACCTCAACTGGACCTCACCGCAGGCCGCCGCCCAGCGGGCGGCCGGCGAGGCCCATGGCCTGTTCGGCCGGATACGGGCATCGCTGCGGTCGGCCGCGGCCAGGCATGTGGATCTCGACCTCGGCTGCATGATCCGCTGCACCGACGGCTCCAAGACCGTGGTGCAGGCACTGGGCAACGCGTTCGGCACGGTGGACCGCTTCCCGTACGTCGCCCTCGACGCGGACGACCGGACCGGCGCCCGGGAGACGGGAGAGAACCTCGTCATCAACTTGGACCACCAGGCCGAGTTCCAGAAGCTCCTGCTCTTCGTCTACATCTACGAAGGGTCCGGCGACTTCCGCGGCCTCGACGCCGTGGTGACGCTGACCTCCGACCGCGGTGACCGCTTCCGGGTGGTTCTGGACGAGTGCCCGCCGCAGGCACACGCCTGCGCCATCGCCCTCATCAAGCGGCAGAAGGGCGAACTCGTCATCGGCCGCGAGGTGCGCTGGTTCACTCCGCAGGACGGCCCCGGTGTCCAGGACGTGATCTCCCGCGCCTACCGGCTCGGCATGAAATGGACCCCCGGTCGGAAGTGACGCCCCCTGCCACGGACAGACCGCGTACGCCCTCAGGCGCACTCGACACTCGACCGGCATACGACCTTGCGGTTACCGGGAGCCGCCGCATTCCCTGCGGTCAGGCACACTCGGCCATCCATGCACGCGACCACCCACTCGTTCGAATCGAGGGCCGGTGCACGCACCCCTACACCCACCAACGCCCCACGGCATCCGCCATGTTGCACCAGACTTTCAAAACAAGCCGGAAAGTATGCAATGGCAACCAAGCAGAACGTTTCGTTTTCGCGGAACATGCGTGAGGCTGGGCCACTAACATAGAATCAGATACTCCGATGACCTGGTAAAACATCGAAAAACGACGGCCTCCGGAGTCATGTGCGCGGTTTCGAATCCCGCCGGCGGAAAAGGCGACACTGGCTACCTCTTCAGGCGAACCCTCCACGCAGCATCCGCCCGTCACGCAGCCATAATCCGAGGGCAGACCATTGGAACGGCCGGTCAATGAACGTCAGCTTGCGGTTCTTGAGTGGGTGGAAGCCGGGTGTCCTGCCAGCGTATGGGAGACCAGATCCTACAAAACCACCTGTCAGGCACTGCAGAACCGGGGCCTGGTCACGGTCTCCCGCAAGGGTGGGCAGTGGAGCGTCGCTCTGACGAGCGCCGGTCGGCACTACCTGGCACACGGCACATACCCTCCCCGCAGGCCTCGCCCGCGGAAGTCCCAGGCCGCCACTCCGCAACCGCCGCCCACCCGAGCGCAGGAAATTCCGGCAGCTGGGCGAAAGCCCAGCCCTCCTCCACGGCCTCGCGTGACCTTCACGGAGCAGTTGTTACAGGAGCTCGCGGAGGCGGGCGGCCGACTCATCAAGAGCGGCAGCGGTCCGGAGTTGGAGAAGTGGCCGTCGCGTGTACTGAACTTGATTGAGTGATGTCGGGGCTGGCCGCCTGGCGGGAGTCGCGGGCCTGTGGGTGTTGCCGAGCAGTCCGTCGGGAGAGGATCCTCCCGTGAACCAGCCGTTGCCGCAGTTGCCGAAACCCGAGTTCGTCTTGATTCCGCTTGAGGTCCCGCCCGAGGTGCCCGCCCAGGTTGCTGTCGATCTCGGGAAGGCTGGTATCCCATGCGGGCTGATCGGTTACGAGTACCGACCGCTGAGCGAGCCGGTGTACTTCGCGGAGCTCGGTGAGCGGGGGCTGGTAGGTATCGCGGTGAGTGGCCTGTTCGGAAGTATCACCATCGCCGTTGATGTGGCCAGCGGTCACGTGGTGGAGACTCCCACGAGCGAGCCAGCAGCGATTAGGCACGTGAACAGGGACCTCGACTCGTTCAACCGATGCGTCGAGGCCGTGATCGCACGCTTCCCCTTCTACGCCGAGGGCGACGAGGAGACATACGAGGTGGCGGAAGAGTTGCGCGACCTCCTCTCCGGCATTGACGAGACCGCGCTCGTGCCCGATGGGTTCTGGGAGACCTTCTGCGACGACGTGGAGATGGGGGACTACGCGGACTGGGATGCATGACCCGGGACCGGCCCCTGGTTGCGGTCAGCCATCCAAACTCAAGCCGGTGGCAGCGATGCAGCCGTCGACGAGGGCAGGGCGGTACTGGATTCTCTTGAGGCTGCGCTTCACGGCCCTGGCCATCTGGTCGAGGTTTGGTGCGGCGAGGTTGCCGATGGTTCGTTTGACCAGCGCCCAGACGCCTTCCTGCGGGTTGAGGTCGGGCGCGTAGGAGGGCAGCTGGAAGACGGTCAGCCAGTCGGCGTTGGCTTCGATGAACGCTCTCATCGGCGGCATCAGGTGAGCGCGCAGGTTGTCCCAGACCAGGACGATCGGCCCGCCGAGCTGGATGTGCGCCCGCACGATGAGGTCGCGGTAGTCCCGCCAGGTGAAGCCCTTCGGGTCGCCCTTGCGACCCCGGTAGACGAGGAAGCTGTAGAACATCCGGGACCGCTCGCCCTGTTTGAAGCAGGTCATTCCGGCCATCGATACCCGTCCGGATCCCCTGGCGCGGACGCGGACGACGGGTGTGTGGCCGATGCGGCCCCAGGTCCTGGCGCGCGGCGGTCTCATGGACTGTCCGGCTTCGTCCTCGAAGACGACCCAGGCTCCACGGGCCGCCGCGGCGCTTTTACCCGCGGCCAGACCTCCTTCTTCCACAGCTCGACCGCCGCATCGTCGCGCTCGATCGCCCGGCGGGCCGGCTGCTGCCACGACCACCCGTGACGCTTCAGCAGCCGCCACGTGCCCTCCACCGTGTACGAAACGTGAAATAGCCGGCCTATCAGCGTCTTCACCCGGGCCAGCGTCCACCGCTGGTCAGCCCAGCCGTGGGTGAGCGGTCCGCGCTCCAACTCACGTTCCAGTCTGGCTATTTGCAAGTCGCTCAACCTCGGGCGTCCCGGGGAGCCCTTCGATCGCACCCCGGTCGCTCCGGCCTCCCGCCATCGCCGACGCCACCTCTCCACCGACCGCTCCGACACCCGCAGCGCGGCGGCGATCTCCCGGTTCTTCTCACCGCCCTCGAAGCGTTCCACGGCCTGCAGCCGGATCCGCTCCCGCGCTGCCCTCCCGGCGTCGGTCAAGCCGCCGCCCTGCGCGTATCTCACAGTCCAGGGCTACCGGAACGGACCAGGAGCTGTCAGGTGAACGGTCCCGACATCACCCAATCAAGTTCAGTAGCTGCGGCGCGCAGATCCGGAAGGATCCCGGAGACGAAGGAGCTCTATGGAGGTTGGTGCCGTGGCGGGTACGAGATCAAGCTCGTCAACATGCCAGCCTGGCGCCTCGCGCCCCTCGAACCCGTCCCTGTGCCCTCGCGGCTCGCGCGGCCGCACAGCGTGGTCCGGGCCATGCAGAACGAACCCCAGCCGCTGGGCCTCACCAAGTCCGTCCAAGGACGCGCCCTCAGGCTTATCCAGGCGCTGATCATCGCCACCGAGAACGCAGGACACTCCAGTGCGGCAGGGCAGACCGGCTTCGCGCCCCCGCCCCATCGCCGCCACAGGGCGTCTCCCCACTTCACCATCACCGCGCAGGGCCAGACCGTGGAGTTCCTCGTCCTCCAGGAACAGGACCGGACTGAGCACGTCGCCACCGAGAAGGAACTCACCGAGGCCAAGAAGAAGTCCTGGATCAGGATCCCCCGCTTCGACTACACCCCGTCCGAACGTCTCCGCTTCGTCCTCAGCGGCGGCCAGCCGCACCGGGCGAGCGAATGGTCCGACACCCCCGCACACTCTCTCGAAGCCCAGCTCGCCGAGATCGCGCAGGAGGTCACGCTTCGCGGCGAAGCCGCCGAACGCAAACGTCTCGACGAGATCGAAGCAGCCCGTCAGAAGCGCATCCACTGGGAAGCCGCCATGGATGAAGCGCGCGTCCAGTACGCCGAGGCGTACCGCGTCAGGCACTTCGAGGCGCAGGAAGCCGCATGGCGCCACGCCACCCGACTAACGGAGTACGTGAGCGCCGTACGCACCCGGATCGAGACCATGCCCCCAGGTCAGGCCAGGAGCGAAGCCGAAACATGGATCGACTGGGCGGCAGCACGCGTGGAGCGCCTCGACCCGCTGAAATCACCGCCGCGACTGCCCGACATCCCCGAACCGCGAGCCGACGATCTTAGGCCCTTTCTCGGGCACTGGAGCCCGTACGGCCCCTGACTCAGCATGGGCCGGACCCCCGCCTAGCCTCACGGAATGTCACTACCGAGAAGCGGGTGGGGCTGGGGCAGCCAAAAGCTCAGCAGCCAGTGCCCCAGCCGCCTCAAGGTGCCTAAGACCAGGCAGCTGGGGGCTCCACTCGGTGGTCGCCAAGGCTGCATGACGACCCATCAGAAACCGTGCCGTTCGTGCGTCAAACGTGCGTCACGTGCGTCGAACATGCGTCAAGATATCGCACCTAACGCACGTAACGCCCATAACGCACACTCGAAGAAACAGCAGGTCAAGCGTCCTTCTTGACCGGCTCAAGGATCGCGACGCACTCGACATGATGGGTCATCGGGAACAGGTCGAACGCCCTCAGCGTCCTGACCTTGTAGCCGCCCTCCGCGAAGTACGCGATGTCTCGGGCCAGGGCTGCCGGGTCGCAGGCCACGTAGGCGATGCGGCGGGCGCCGAGGCCGGACAGGTGGGTGACCGTCTGCTTGCCCGCGCCCGCGCGCGGGGGGTCCAGGACGATGAGGTCGACGTCCGTGATGCCCGTGCGCGGGAGGACCGACTCGACCTTGCCCTGTTCGATGCGGACGCGCGGGAAGTCGGCCAGGTTGTGGCGGGCGTCCTCGACCGCCCGCTTGCCGGACTCGATGCCGAGGACCGCGCCCTTGTCGCCGACGCGGTCGGCGAGGGCGCCCGCGAAGAGGCCGACGCCGCAGTAGAGGTCCAGGGCGGTGTCGCCCTTGCGGGGGGTCAGGCCCTGCATGACGGCGAGCATCAGGGTCTGCGCGGCCTTCGGGTGGACCTGCCAGAAGCCGCCGCTGCCGACGCGGTAGGTGCGCTCGTCGGCGCGCTCGCGGACGAAGGCGCGGCCGTGGACGCGGTGGACCCCGCCGTCCTTCTCGTCGACGCGCATGACGGAGACCGGCTTGTCCAGCTCCACCAGGGGCAGGCGGGCGCCGGGGCGGGGGGTCAGGATGACCTGGCGGTCGTTCGAGCCGGAGGCGGCGATGGCCTCGACCGAGGCCATGCCCTCCCAGGTGCGCTTCTCGATGCCGAGCTCCGAGACGCCCGCGGCGGCGATCATGCAGTGGTCGATGATCTCGACCTCGTGGGAGCGGTGCTTGCGCAGGCCCGCGTGGCCCTCCGGGTCGACGGCGTACTGGACGCGGGTGCGCCACTGCGGGACCTCGCCCGCGGGGAGCTTGTCGCCCTCGGCCGGCATGACGGTGCCGTCCCAGCCGGCCTCCTCCGGGGTGAGCCCGGCCAGGCGCTGGAGCTGCTCCGCGATGACCTCGCCCTTCAGCCGGCGCTGGGCGCCCGGCTTGGCGTGCTGCCAGTCGCAGCCGCCGCACTTGCCGGGGCCCGCGAAGGGGCAGGGGGCCGCGACCCGGTCCTTGGAGGCGTCCAGGATCTCGATCGCGTCGGCGCGCAGGAAGCGGGAGGTCTCCTCGCCCTCGGTGACCCGGGCCCGCACCCGCTCGCCGGGCAGCGCGTGCCGGACGAAGAGCACCCGCCCCGCCTCCGTACGGGCGATGCAGTGGCCGCCGTGGGCCACCGGGCCGACCTCGACCTCGTACTCCGCCCCGACCAGCGACGTAACAGGGGTGTTCTGCATGACCGGGGACTCCAGAGGAAGAAGAAAGTGGGCTGCCGTTTGGACGGCAGCCCACCAGTCTAGTTGTTCTTTCCGGCCGGTTCCTTCTGGCCCTTCTCGACCGGGCCGCGGCGGACCGAGCCCGGCGCGTTCCACTCCTGGCGCTTCCGGGCCCGCTTCTTCGCGACCTCGGAGGACTGGAGCTGGTACGGCACCGAGGTCACCATGACGCCCGGGGTGAAGAGCAGACGGCCCTTGAGCCGCAGCGCGCTCTGGTTGTGGAGCAGGTGCTCGTACCAGTGGCCGACGACGTACTCCGGGATGTAGACGGAGACGGCGTCGCGCGGGCTCTCGCGGCGGATGCTCTTCACGTACTCGATCACCGGGCGGGTGATCTCGCGGTACGGCGAGTCGAGGATCTTGAGGGGCACGTTGATGCCGCGCCGCTCCCACTCCTCCTTGAGCGCCTTCGTCTCGATCGGGTCGACGTTGACGGTGAGCGCCTCCAGCTCGTTCGCGTGCATGAGCTTGGCGTAGGCCAGGGCGCGGAGGGTGGGCTTGTGGAGCTTGGAGACGAGGACGATGGAGCGGACCCGGGAGGGGCGTACGTACTCGTCGGGGCGTTCCTCGGCGGCGGCGATCTCGGCGGCCACCGCGTCGTAGTGCCGGCGGATCGCGGTCATCGTGCCGTAGAAGATCACCATGCCGAGCAGGGCGACCCAGGCGCCGTGGGTGAACTTGGTGGCGAGGACGACGACGAGGACCAGGCCGGTGAAGAAGGCGCCGAAGGCGTTGATCGCGCGGGAGCGGATCATGTGGCGGCGCTTGGCCGGGTCCCGCTCGGCCTTCAGGTGCCGGTTCCAGTGCCGGACCATGCCGATCTGGCTGAGCGTGAAGGAGACGAAGACGCCGACGATGTACAGCTGGATCAGCCGGGTCGAGTCGGCTCCGTAGATCCAGACGAGGAGGGCGGCGGCGCCGGCGAGGAGCACGATGCCGTTGGAGAAGGTGAGGCGGTCGCCGCGGGTGTGCAGCTGGCGCGGCAGGTAGCGGTCCTGGGCGAGGATCGAGCCGAGGAGCGGGAAGCCGTTGTACGCGGTGTTGGCGGCCAGGAAGAGGACGAGCGCGGTGGCGGCGGCGAGGACGACGAAGAAGAACGTTCCGTCGCCGAAGACGGCGGCCGCGACCTGGGAGATGACCGGGTCCTGGACGTAGCCCTCGCCGAGGGGGACGCCGTTGTGCAGCAGGTCCTCGGCGGGCTTCTCGGCCATCCGGACGTCGGTGGCCATGGCGAGGAAGATGATGCCGCAGAACATGGTGACGGCCAGGCCGCCCATGAGGGCGAGCGTGGTCGCGGCGTTCTTCGACTTCGGCTTGCGGAAGGCGGGGACGCCGTTGGAGATGGCCTCGACGCCGGTGAGCGCGGCACAGCCGGAGGAGAAGGCGCGCAGCAGCAGGAAGACCAGCGCGAAGCCGGCCAGCCCCTCGCGCTCGGCCTTGATCTCGAAGTCGGCGGTGGGCGCCTTCATGGTCTCGTCGAGGACGATCCCCTTGTACGCGCCCCAGATGATCATGATGAAGACGCCGGCGACGAAGACGTACGTCGGGATCGCGAAGAGCGAGCCCGACTCCTTCACTCCGCGCAGGTTCATCACGGTGAGCAGCACGATCACGCCGACCGCACAGGCCACCTTGTGCTCGACGACGAAGGGGATCGCCGAGCCGAGGTTCTCGATGCCCGAGGAGATCGACACCGCGACGGTCAGGACGTAGTCGACGAGCAGGGCGCTCGCGACGGTGAGTCCGGCCTTCGGCCCGAGGTTGGTGGTGGCGACCTCGTAGTCGCCGCCGCCGCTCGGGTACGCGTGGACGTTCTGCCGGTAGGACGCGACCACCGTGAACATCAGGACGACGACCGCGAGGGCGATCCACGGGCTGAAGTGGTAGGCCGACAGACCGGCGACGGAGAGGACGAGCAGCACCTCGCCGGGTGCGTACGCCACCGAGGACAGCGGGTCGGAGGCGAAGACGGGGAGGGCGATGCGCTTGGAGAGGAGGGTCTCTCCGAGCTTGTCGCTGCGCAGGGCCCGCCCGATCAGGATCCGTTTGGGCACGTCGGTCAGTTTGGACACGGAGAGGATCGTAAGCGTTCGAAAAGAGCCAGGCGCACCGGCACCCCCGATCGGCACGGAATCTCCCTCAGTACCACCTCGGATGCTGTCCCGGCCAGCGTTGCCGCTTAAGCTCGGACCGGGTGACCCGGCAGGGTGTTGCCCGCCGCGACCCGGGCCCATCGGGTGAGGAAAGTTGTGAACAGGGTGTTTTCGCAGGTCAGTAGGGCGATCAGGAGTGCGGGGTAAGGGGACGTGCACATCGTCATCATGGGCTGCGGGCGAGTGGGCGCCGCTCTCGCGCAGACCCTGGAACAGCAGGGCCACACCGTCGCGGTCGTCGACCAGGACCCGACGGCCTTCCGTCGTCTGGGGTCGGGTTTCGGCGGTCGGCGCGTCACGGGCGTGGGCTTCGACCAGGACACGCTGCGCGAGGCCGGCATCGAGGACGCGGGGGCCTTCGCCGCGGTGAGCAGCGGCGACAATTCGAACATCATCGCGGCGCGGGTCGCGCGCGAGATGTTCGGCATCGAGAACGTGGCGGCGCGGATCTACGACCCGCGGCGCGCCGAGGTCTACCAGCGCCTCGGCATCCCCACGGTCGCGACGGTCCGCTGGACCGCCGACCAGATGCTGCGTCGGCTCCTGCCCTCCGGCGCCGAGCCGCTGTGGCGGGACCCGAGTGGCGGCGTGCAGCTCGCGGAGGTGCACACCTCCCCCGCGTGGATCGGCCACAAGGTGAGCCGGCTCCAGGAGGAGACCGGCGTCCGCGTCGCCTTCCTCACCCGGCTGGGCGAAGCGATTCTCCCGACCTCGCAGACGGTGCTCCAGGAAGGCGATCTGGTGCACGTGATGATGCGTACGGACGAGATCGCGAAGGTCGAGGAGGCCTTCGCCGAAGGTCCCGAGGAGGGTGGTCACTGATGCGTGTCGCCATTGCGGGCGCCGGCGCGGTGGGCCGTTCCATCGCGGGCGAGCTCCTGGAGAACGGGCACGAGGTCCTGCTCATCGACAAGGCGCCGACCGCCATCTCGGTGGAGCGGGTGCCGCAGGCGGAGTGGCTGCTCGCCGACGCCTGTGAGATCACCTCGCTCGACGAGGCGGCGCTCCAGCGCTGCAACGTGGTGATCGCGGCCACCGGTGACGACAAGGTGAACCTGGTCGTCTCGCTGCTCGCCAAGACCGAGTACGGCGTGCCGAGGGTCGTCGCCCGGGTGAACAACCCGAAGAACGAGTGGCTGTTCAACGAGGCCTGGGGCGTGGACGTGGCCGTCTCGACGCCGCGCCTGATGTCGGCGCTGGTGGAGGAGGCGGTGAGCGTCGGCGACCTCGTCCGGCTGCTGCGCTTCAGCCACGGCGACGCGAACCTGGTCGAGCTGACGCTGCCGCCGGAGTCGGCGCTCGCCGGCACGTCGGTCGGGGACGTGGCCTGGCCGCAGGACACCTCGCTGGTGACGATCATCCGCGGTTCGCGGGTGCTGACGCCGAGCACCGAGGAGACCCTGGAGGCCGGCGACGAGCTGCTGTTCGTGGCCGCGCAGGCCCGCGAGGAGCAGCTGGAGGACCTGCTGCAGGTCCGCCGCGAGCCGACGGAGTCCTGAGAGCCGCGGTCGTGGCCGAACGCCGGTCGTAACGGCCGGACACCGGCCGGCACACCGGTCGTACGTACGGGGAAGGGCCCGGACCTGTTCGTCAGGTCCGGGCCCTTCCGCGTGACGGCCGTGGGGGCTCAGGCCTCCGGGGGCGTCTGCGCGGCGGCGGCCGCCTTGCGCTCCTTCTCGGCGAGCTCCTCGGCCTCCATCTCGGCGAAGACGTCGATCGGCGCCGGAGCCTTCGCGAGGAAGACCCAGGTGAGGTAGACCGCGAGCAGGAACGGCGGGATTTTCAGGGCGACCGACACCCAGCCGAACTTGGTCGGGTCGGCCCACCAGTACAGCGGGAAGAGGACCGCGCACTTGCCGAGCAGGATCAGGCCCCAGGCCCAGCTGGCTTTCGCGTACGCCTTCTTCCGGCCGGGGTTGCGGGTCCGCCAGGAGAGGTTCTCCTTGAAGACCGGGCCGAGGATCAGGCCGATCAGCGGGACCCCGGCGAGCGTCGTGATGATGTACGCGAGGGCGAGGCCCAGGGTGTACAGCATGCCCGGCAGGTAGAAGTCCTTGGCGTTGCCCGTCATCATCGCGAAGACCACGCCGAAGGCGACGCCGAAGACACCGCTGAAGGCGTGCTTCACGGTGTCCCGGCGGATCAGCCGGACGGCGACCAGGACCAGCGAGACGGCCAGTGCGGCGATGGCCGAGACGTGCAGGTTCTTGTTGATCGTGAAGATCGTGACGAACAGCAGGCCGGGCAGGACGGTCTCGATCATGCCGCGCAGGCCGCCGAAGGCCTCGAAGAGCGCCGCCTCGGTCACCGCCCTGTCGGCCTGGGCGTCCTGGTCCGGGGTCGGGGCGGTGGTCGGCTTGTCGAGGGACGTCACCGGCTACTCCTGTCCGAGCGGTCGGAGCTCGTATTTGGGGTTGAAGAGGACCCGCCGGCCGTGGCTCATGGAGATGCGGCCGGAGGCGATCAGCTTGCGGCCCGGCTCGATGCCCACGATGGAGCGACGTCCGAGCCACACGACGTCGAGCGGTGCCGTGCCGTCGAACAGTTCGGCCTCCAGCGCGGGTACACCGGCCCGAGGACGCAGCGTGACCGTGCGCAAGGTACCAGTCACCTTGACTATCTGGCGGTCGGAGCAGTCGCAGATACGGGTGCACCCCGACGCCTCGGCGTCCTCCTGGAGCTCCTCCGACTCCAGGTCCTCCGGGGAGGACGAGAGCCGGTCGAGCATCCGGCGGAACCTACCGGCCGGCTTCTCAATACGCGGTGCAGCACTCATACAGAAAGCGTACCGGCCGCCACCGTCGCCGAGGGCGGCCCCGGGCGTCCGTCCGTTCAGCGTTCGAAGCGGTACCCCATGCCCGGTTCGGTGACGAAGTGGCGGGGGTGCGAGGGGTCGGTCTCCAGCTTGCGCCGCAGCTGCGCCATGTACACCCGGAGGTAGTTGGTCTCCGTGCCGTACGAGGGTCCCCAGACCTCCTGGAGCAGCTGCTTCTGGCTGACGAGGCGGCCGCTGTTGCGGACCAGGACTTCGAGCAGGTGCCACTCGGTGGGGGTGAGCCGGACGTCCCGGCCGTCGCGGTGCACCTTCTTCGCCGCGAGGTCGACGGTGAAGCCCGCCGTCTCGACGACCACGACCCCGTCCTCGGCTCCGCCGACCGGCTCGGCACGACGGACGGCGGCGCGCAGCCGGGCGAGCAGCTCGTCCATGCCGAAGGGCTTGGTGACGTAGTCGTCGGCGCCGGCGTCGAGCGCCTCGACCTTCTCGTCGGAGGTCTGCCGGGCGGAGAGCACCAGGATCGGCACGCGGGTCCAGCCGCGCAGGCCCCTGATGACCTCGACGCCGTCCATGTCGGGCAGTCCGAGGTCGAGCACGACGACGTCGGGGTGGCGTTCGGCGGCGAGCCGGAGGGCGGTGGCACCGTCGGGCGCGGCGTCGACCTCGTACTTCCGCGCCTTGAGGTTGATCACCAGGGCGCGGACGATCTGCGGCTCGTCGTCGACCACGAGAACCCGGGTCATGGAGGGGGACCTTCCTTCTTCGGTCGCCCGTGCGGGCGGGGAGCAAGAGAGTACGGGAGGAGCGGGGGTGGGGCGGTGGGCGGTGGGACCGGTCGTTCGGGGGTGAGGCGGTGGGACCGGTCGTACGGGGGTGGGCCGGGGGACGTACGGCCGGGGCCGGGCTCGGGCGGTAGTGGTCAGGTCACCGCATGGGAGGGGAGCTCGGTGGCCGGGGTCTGCGGGCCGCCCGGGGCGGCCCGGAGCGTGAGCACCATCGTCAGCCCGCCTCCCGGGGTGTCCTCGGCGCCGAGCGTCCCGCCCATGGCCTCCACGAAGCCGCGGGCGACCGCGAGGCCGAGGCCGACCCCGGCCCCCCTGGGGGCGTCGCCGAAGCGCTGGAAGGGCTCGAAGATGCCGTCCTTGGCCGCGTCGGGCACGCCGGGGCCGCGGTCCACGACCCGGAGCTCGACGCGGTCCCCCAGGGTGCTGGCGGCTACGGCGACGGGCACGCCCTCGGGGCTGTACTTGACGGCGTTCTCGACGATGTTGGCGACGGCCCTCTCCAGGAGACCCTTGTCGACCTCGACCATCGGCAGCGTCTCGGGGACGTCCAGCTCGGCGCTGCCGTCCGGCACTCCCCCGAGGGCCATGGGGACGACCTCGTCGAGGTCGACCGTACGGATCAGGGGGGTGACGGTGCCGGTCTGGAGGCGGGACATGTCGAGGAGGTTGCCGACGAGGTGGTCCAGCCGGTCGGCGCCCGCCTCGATGCCCTCCAGGAGTTCGGCGCGGTCCTGTTCGGACCATTCGACGTCGTCCGAGCGGAGGGAGGAGACGGAGGCCTTGATGCCGGCCAGCGGGGTCCGCAGGTCATGGCTGACGGCGGCCAGCAGCGAGGTGCGGATCTTGTTCCCCTCGGCCAGCTTGCGGGCCTTCTCCGCCTCGCCGACGAGCCGCTGCCGGTCGAGGACGACCGCCGCCTGGGCGGCGAAGGCGCCGAGCACCCGCCGGTCCTCGGCGGGCAGCACCCGGCCGGACAGGGCGAGCGCCAGATGGTCACCGACGGGCATGTCCACGTCCGCCTCCTCGGGCCGGGCCGCCGGGTGCGGGCCGACGCTGCCGGCCGGTGTCCACGGCTCGACCTCGTCCACCCGTTCCAGCAGGGCGACGGACTCCATGGAGAAGGTCTCCCGGACCCGTTCGAGGAGGGCGTCGAGGCTGGTCTCACCGCGCAGCACGCTGCCCGCGAGGTAGGAGAGCACCTCGGACTCGGCGCGCAGCCGGGCGGCCTGCTGGGTGCGCCGGGCGGCCAGGTCCACCACGGAGGCGACGGACATCGCGACCCCGAAGAAGACGGCGATGGCGACGATGTTCGCGGGGTCGGCGATGGTGATCCGGTGGACGGGCGGGGTGAAGAACCAGTTGAGGAGGAAGGATCCGACGGCCGCCGAGCCGAGCGCCGGCAGGAAGCCGCCGAGCAGCGCCGAGGCGACCGTCAGGGCCAGGAAGAGCAGCATGTCGTTGGCGAGGCCGAGGTCGGCGTCGACATGGGTGAGGAGCAGGGACAGGGCGACCGGTCCCGCCACGCCGACCAGCCAGCCCGCGATGATGCGCGAGCGGCCGAGCCGGGCGCCGCGGGCGCCGGGCAGACCGCGCCCCTTGGCGACCTCGCCGTGCGTGACGATGTGGACGTCGAGGTCGGGCCCGGAGTCGCGGGCCACGGTCTGGCCGACGCCGGGGCCGAGGATGTACTGCCAGGAGCGGCGGCGGCTGGAGCCGAGGACGATCTGTGTGGCGTTGACCCCGCGGGCGAACTCCAGCAGGGCCGAGGGGATGTCGTCGCCGATGACGTGGTGGAACGTCCCGCCGAGGTCCTCGACGAGGGTGCGCTGGACGGCCAGCTCCTTCGGGGAGGCGGCGGTGAGCCCGTCGCTGCGGGCTATGTAGACGGCGAGGACCTCGCCCCCGGCGCCCTTCTCGGCGAGCCGGGTGGCGCGCCGTATGAGGGTGCGGCCCTCGGGGCCGCCGGTCAGGCCGACGACGATGCGTTCCCGGGCCTGCCAGGTGGAGCGGATGTTGTGCTCGCCCCGGTACTGCTGGAGGTACTCGTCGACCCGGTCGGCGGTCCAGAGCAGGGCCAGCTCGCGCAGGGCCGTGAGGTTGCCGGGGCGGAAGTAGTTCGAGAGGGAGGCGTCGATCCGGTCGGACTGGTAGATGTTGCCGTGGGCCATCCGGCGCCGCAGCGCCTCCGGCGACATGTCGACCAGCTCGATCTGGTCGGCCCGGCGCACCACCTCGTCGGGGACGGTCTCCCGCTGCCGTACGCCCGTGATCGCCTCGACCACGTCACCGAGCGACTCCAGGTGCTGGATGTTGACGGTCGACACGACGTCGATGCCGGCCGCGAGGAGTTCGGCGACGTCCTGCCAGCGCTTGGGGTTGCGGGAGCCGGGGACGTTGGTGTGGGCGAGCTCGTCGACGAGGGCGACGGCGGGGCGGCGGGCCAGGACGGCGTCGATGTCCATCTCGGTGAAGGCGGCGCCCCGGTACTCCAGGTCGCGGCGTGGCACCTGCTCCAGGCCGTGCAGCATGACCTCGGTGCGCGGGCGCCCGTGGTGCTCGACGAAGGCCACCACGCAGTCCGTGCCGCGCTCCACCCGCCGGTGGCCCTCGGAGAGCATCGCGTAGGTCTTGCCGACGCCCGGCGCAGCGCCGAGGTAGATCCGAAGCTTGCCGCGTCCCATGGGACGACCATACGTCCAGCCAATCGGACATTCCGTACACGGGGAGGGGCCCCGGGGCGGTATTGACGTGATCCTGATGTCGCCCCGCGGCCGCTCCGCCGGTCGGTTCAGTGCTCGACGATCTCGCCGTCGCTGAGTTCCAGGACGCGGTCCGCCAGGCCCAGGAGCTGGGGGTCGTGGGTGGCGACCAGGGCGGTACAGCCCTCGCTGCGCACCACCGCGCGCAGCAGCTGCATGACGGCGAGACCGGTCTCCTGGTCCAGCTGGCCCGTCGGCTCGTCGGCTATCAGCAGCGCCGGCTTGTTGGCGAGGGCGCGGGCGATGGCGACGCGCTGCTGCTGGCCGCCGGAGAGCTCGCCGGGCCGCTGGGCCGCGTGGTCGGCGAGGCCGACCAGGCCGAGCAGCAGGGCCACCCGCTCGTCGCGCTCCTTCGGGTCCGCCTTCCGCAGGCGCATGGGCACGCCCACGTTCTCGGCGGCGGAGAGGATGGGGAGCAGTCCGAAGGACTGGAAGATGAAGCCGATCCGGTCGCGGCGCAGCTCCAGGAGCCCGCTCTCACCGAGGGTGGAGAGGTCGATGCCGTCGATGACGATCGCGCCGCCGTCGGCGCTGTCGAGGCCGCCGACGAGGTTCAGCAGCGTCGTCTTGCCGGAACCCGAGCGGCCCTTGAGGGCGACGAGCTCGCCGCGCGGGATGTCGAAGGAGACCCCGCGCAGGGCGTGGACGGCGGCCTCTCCCGTGCCGTACGAACGGCGCAGGTTCTCCACCCGGACCATCGGCGGGCCCGCCGGGTCCTCGATGACGGCCGTCGCGGAACTCGTGCTGCTCTCACTCACGCTGTGCTCCCCCTCCTCGAACATGTGCCCGCCAGTATGGTCCGCGGCCGGGCCCGAGGGCCAGAGCCGGAGGGCGGAACCTGTGGAAAACGGCCGGTGGGCCGCTTCCCGTACGAGACGTACGGAAAGCGGCCCACCGGCCGAAGCGGGCGCTCAACGGATCTCGGGGATCCGCCGGAGCGGGTGCTCAGGGGATCCCGGGGATCCGCCGAATCGAGTACTCAGCGGATCCCAGGGAGCTGCCAGAGCGTGTGCTCGTCGGATCCCGGGGATCCGTCGAAGCGGAGGCTCAGCGGATCTCGGAGATCTCCGGACCGCGCTGGAGCTGGCCCATGCCGCCGGAGAAGCGGGAGTTCTCCTGCTCCTCCTGCTGGACGCCGTCCGGCACCATCTGGGCGTCGTTCGGCAGCTTGAGGACGATCGGGTCGCGCGGGGCCATCGGGCCCTCGCCGCGGACGACCACGGTGTCCCGGACGATCTGCTCCAGCAGACCGGCCGCCTCGGGCTGGACCGCGCCCTGCCCGGAGATCACTCCGCGCAGGAACCAGCGGGGTCCGTCGACGCCCACGAAGCGGACCAGCTGGACACCGCGGTTGCCGTCCGGCAGCTGTACGGGGACCTGGGCCCGCAGCTCCCAGCCGAGCGGGCCCTCGACCTCGTCGATGACACCGCCCTGCTGGACGATGCCGGTGGCGATCTCGTCGCGGACCTCGCCCCAGATGCCCTCGTTCTTGGGGGCGGCGAAGGCCTGCAGCTGCACGGCGCTGTCCCGCAGGACGACGGTGGCCGCGACGATCGCGTCGCCCGCCACCTCCACCCGCAGTTCCATGCCCTCGACACCGGGCACGAAGACTCCGCCGAGGTCCACACGCCCCTCGTCGGGCTTGGCGACCTCGGAGATGTCCCAGGGTCCGTCGGGCCGGGGCGCCGGCGGAAGGTTCACCCGGCGCGGAGCCGCGTCCGCGTCCTCGCCGTCCACCGCGTCGACGACCTGCTCGGCCTCGCTCGCCGCGTCCTCGGCGGCACCGCTCTTCTTGCGACGTCCGAACACGTCACTGTCCTTCCCGGTCGGATACGACCGAAGCGTATCGATTCCCACCCGTTGTGCCGTCCACGGCGGCATGACCGCCGGTGGACCCGAAGCCCCCCTCGGCCCGCGCCGAGCCGGGAAGCTCCGCCACCTCGTGGAAGCGCACCTTCTCGACCTGTTGGACGACAAGTTGGGCAATCCGGTCGAATCTTTCGAACCGCACGCTCTCGCGCGGGTCGAGATTGACCACGATCACCTTGATCTCTCCACGGTACCCGGCATCCACCGTCCCCGGGGCATTCACGAGCGCCACTCCGCAGCGGGCCGCGAGTCCCGAGCGGGGGTGTACGAAGGCCGCGTACCCGTCGGGCAGCGCGATGGAGACCCCGGTGGGCAGCACGGCGCGCTCCCCGGGGGCCAGCTCGACGGCCTCGGTGGTCACCAGGTCCGCCCCGGCGTCGCCGGGGTGCCCGTACGCCGGGATCGGCACCTCCGGGTCCACGCGCCGGATCAGTACGTCGACAGGGTTGCGCATCAGGGGTTCACCTCGAAGGCGCGGGCGCGCCGGACCTGGTCGGGGTCGGACATGGCGGCCTGGATCTCCTCCGGGCGGCCGTTGTCGATGAAGTGGTCGACCTTGACCTCGATGAAGAGGGCTTCCGCGCGGACGGCGACGGGCCCCTCGGGCCCGCCGATCCGGCCGACGGCGGTCGAGAAGATCTTGCGGCCGTCCACGGCGGTGACCTCGGCCGTCAGGTGGAGCACGGTGCCGACCGGGACGGGCCGTACGAAGTCGGTCTCCAGGCGGCCGGTCACGGCGATGACCCGCAACAGCCAGTTCAGGGAGCCGAGGGTCTCGTCGAGCGCGGTGGCGAGCACGCCGCCGTGCGCGAGGCCGGGGGCGCCCTGGTGGTCGGGGGTCACCGTGAACTCGGCGGTGACGGTCACGCCCTCGCCCGCGCGCGCTTCCAGGTGGAGGCCGTGGGGCTGTCCGCCGCCGCACCCGAAGCAGTACTCGTAGTGCGCACCGAGCAGCTCGCCGGGGGCCGGCGCGTCGGGGTGGCGTACCGGCGGTATGGCGTCGGCCGGCGGGGTGAGGGGGGCTGATTGTGCAGTCACAGGCGCAGACCTTACCCGCGCGGATGGGCGCAGGTCGCGCCGTGCCAAGCTTGGACGCATGCAGCCTTCCGCACCGTCCCCGGCCCCCTCCCCCGCACCGTCCGCCGCGCCGCAGTTCGACGAGCGGCTGACGGCGCCCCGTTCGTGGTGGTTCATCGCCGGCCTGCTCGGTCTGTCCGGCGCCCTGATCATGTTTCCGCTGGGTACGGTCCCGATGCTGGGCGGTCTGATCGTGGCGGCGGTGCTCGCCGGGGCGGCGGTCTCCTCGTACGGCTCCGCACGCGTGCGCGTGGTGGCCGGTTCGCTCGTCGCGGGCGACGCGCGGATCCCGGTCTCGGCGCTGGGGGCGGCCGAGGTGCTCGACCCGGAGGAGGCGCGCGCCTGGCGGACGCACAAGGCCGACCCGCGCGCCTTCATGCTGATGCGCAGCTACGTTCCGCGGGCGGTACGGGTCGAGGTGACGGACCCGGCGGACCCGACCCCGTACGTGTACCTCTCCAGCCGTGAGCCGGAGGCGCTGGTGGCGGCGCTGGACGCCGTACGCGCGGAGTCCGGCAGCTGAACCGACCGGGATCCGTCCGGGGCCCACGGGCCCCGGACGCGCGCGTCGCGAGCGCCTAGGTGTATTGACCTGCAGGGTTGTTGACACGGCTGATGGGTGGGTGTCCGTCGAGTGCGGTGTGGCAGCGGTGGTGGTTGTAGGTGTGGAGGAAGTCTGCCAGGGC
>NZ_LMEP01000008.1 GCF_001426405.1 Streptomyces sp. Root1304
GGAAACGCCCGGTTACATTCCGAACCCGGAAGCTAAGCCTTTCAGCGCCGATGGTACTGCAGGGGGGACCCTGTGGGAGAGTAGGACGCCGCCGAACAATTCTTCAGGACCCCTGGTCCCAGCGTTCACGCTGGGACCAGGGGTCCTTTTGTTTTTTGCTTGACTTTTTCCGATGCGCGGCCGAGTGCCGGCTGCGCGAGAATGACTGCAGTACCCGAAGACAGGAGTCACACCGATGTCCACCAACTCTCCCGACGACCGTCCGGAGCGCGAGCCGCGTCGCAGGGACGGTGCCGGTGGCGACCGGGGCGGCTTCCGTGGGCCGCGCCGTGACGACAACCGTAGCGGCGGGGGTGGCTTCCGTCGCGACGACAACCGTGGCGGCGGCGGCTTCCGCCGGGATGACAACCGTGGTGGCGACAGCCGTGGCGGTGACAACCGCGGTGGTGACAACCGTGGTGGTGGCTTCCGCCGCGACGACCGTGGCGGGGACAACCGTGGTGGTGGCGGCGGCTTCCGTCGCGACGACCGTGGTGGCGACAACCGTGGTGGTGGCTTCCGCCGGGATGACAGCCGTGGTGGCGACAGCCGTGGCGGTGACAACCGTGGCGGTGGCGGTGGGTTCCGTCGTGACGACCGTCGTGATGAGCGTCCGTCGTCGTTCCGTCGTGACGAGCGTCCCTCGTACGGTCAGCGTGACGACCGTGGCGGCGACAACCGCGGCGGTGGGTTCCGTCGCGACGACCGCGGCGGCGACAACCGCGGCGGTGGGTTCCGTCGCGACGACCGTGGCGGGGACAACCGCGGCGGTGGCTTCCGCCGTGACGACCGTGGCGGGGACAACCGTGGCGGTGGCGGCGGCTTCCGCCGCGACGACCGTGGTGGCGACAACCGTGGTGGTGGCTTCCGCCGGGATGACAGCCGTGGTGGCGACAGCCGTGGCGGCGGTGGCTTCCGCCGTGACGACCGTCGTGACGAGCGTCCCTCGTCGTTCCGTCGTGACGAGCGCCCCTCCTACGGTCAGCGTGACGACCGTGGCGGCGACAACCGCGGCGGTGGCTTCCGTCGTGACGACCGTGGCGGGGACAACCGTGGCGGTGGCGGTGGCTTCCGTCGCGATGACCGCGGCGGTGACAACCGTGGCGGCGGTGGCTTCCGCCGTGACGACCGGCGTGATGAGCGTCCCTCGTCGTTCCGTCGTGACGAGCGTCCCTCCTACGGTCAGCGTGACGACCGTGGCGGCGACAACCGCGGCGGTGGCTTCCGTCGCGACGATCGGCGTGACGAGCGTCCCTCGTCGTTTCGTCGTGACGAGCGTCCCTCCTACGGTCAGCGTGACGACCGTGGCGGCGACAACCGTGCCGGCGGCGGCTTCCGCCGTGACGACCGCCGTGATGAGCGTCCGTCGTCGTTCCGTCGTGACGAGCGTCCCTCCTACGGTCAGCGTGACGACCGCGGCGGCGGCTTCCGTGGCCGTGACGACCGGGGCGGCGACCGCGGCGGCTTCCGTGGCCGTGACGACCGGGGTGGCGACCGCGGTGGGTACCGTGGCCGTGACGACCGGGGTGGCGACCGCGGCGGGTACCGTGGCCGTGACGACCGCGAGCGCGGCGACCGCGCGCCCATCAAGCGTCTGCCGATCCCGCCGGAGGTCACCGGTGACGAGATCGACCCGGATGTGCGCCAGGAACTGATGAGCCTGCCCAAGGGGCTCGCCGAGGACGTCTCGCGCAACCTGGTCATGGTCGCCCAGCTGATCGACGAGGACCCCGAGCAGGCGTACGGGTACTCGCGCGTCGCCCTGCGGCTCGCCTCCCGTGTCGCCGCCGTGCGCGAGGCCGCCGGCTTCGCCGCGTACGCCACGCAGAAGTACTCCGAGGCGCTGGCCGAGTTCCGTGCCGCCCGCCGCATGAGCGGTGGCGTGGAGCTGTGGCCCGTCATGGCCGACTGCGAGCGCGGCCTCGGCCGGCCCGAGCGTGCGCTGGCCATGGCCGGCGAGCCCGAGGTGCAGAAGCTCGACAAGGCCGGTCAGGTCGAGATGCGGCTCGTGGCCGCCGGCGCCCGCCGGGACCTCGGACAGCTCGACGCGGCCATCGTGACGCTGCAGAGCCCCGAGCTGGCTTCCAGCGCCGTGCACCCGTGGACCGCGCGCCTGCGGTACGCCTACGCCGACGCCCTGCTGGCCGCCGGCCGCGAGACCGAGGCGCGCGAGTGGTTCGCCAAGGCCCTCGAGTCCGACAAGGACGGGGCCACGGACGCCTCGGACCGCCTCGCCGAGATGGACGGGGTCGAGTTCGTCGACGCGTTCGACGAGTCGGAGGAGGAGTCCGAGGAGGTCTCCGACGCGATCGTCGAACTGGACGACGACGAGGATGACGAGGATGACGAGGACGACGACATCCTCGACGACGGCCTCGACGAGGACGTGCGGGACGACAGCGCCGGCGACAAGAGCTGACGCGGTCCGTAAGTGAGAGAAGGGCGGCACCCCTCCGGGGGTGCCGCCCTTTCTCGTTTCCTGGGACCGGTCAGTCCAGCGCGAGGCTTCTCAGGACCAGGCCGGTCGCGGGCTTCGGGCCGAAGCTGGTCGACTTGCGGGGCATCGTGACGCCCTGGCGGGCGAGGTCCCGTACGACCTCCTCGCGCACCGGGTGCATGAGGACCGCCGTACCGCCGCGGCGCTCCGCCTGGGCGACCGCGGCCTGCGTGTCGTGGATGTAGGCGATGTCCTCGGGGGCGTCCGGGATGCCCCAGACGTGCTCGAGGAGCGTGGCGTGCAGCACCGTCGCGTCCAGGGTGCGCCAGGCCTCCGGGCGGTCCGCGCGGATCGTGCGGTCGAGGAGGGCGGGATCCGGGCGGTCGACGAGGTGGAAGGTGCCGTCGCCCGCGAGGAGGAAGGCGTTCCCCTCGGCCGTGGCGGCCTCCAGGGCGGCCAGGGCGTCCGGCAGGGCCCCCTCGATCCGGCGTACCCGGAAGGAGTCGCCCAGGGCCGCGAGGGCGTCGGCGACCGGCAGCCGGTTGAGGAGACGGTGGATGGCGCGGACCCGCAGCGGGTAGCGGGCCGTGTCGATGAGGAGGACCAGGCCGTGGTTCCAGGGGCCCGGCGAGGCGTGCTCCTCGCGGAGGCGGAGATAGGTCGCCCAGCGGTGGTGGCCGTCGGCGATCAGCGCCTGGTGGTGGCGGAGCTCGGCGGCGACGACGGCCTGCTCGGCCGGGTCCGTCACCGCCCACAGCCGGTGCTGGAAGCCGTCCTCCGTGGTGGTGGAGAGCAGCGGCTCGCCCTGGACGGCCCGCTCGATGACCTCGTCCGCGCCGCTGGACTCCCGCCCGACATAGGTGAGGAGCAGGGGCTCCAGATTGGCGGCGGTCGTCCGCATGAGGGCCGCCCGGTCCTCGACGACGTGCGGCATGACGTCCTCATGGGGGAGGACCACGCCCTCCGCCGGGGTCGACAGCTCCAGGGCGCCGATGACGCCGCGCTGGAGGATGCCGTCGCCGTGCTGCTCGTACACGTAGAGCGTGGGCTCCGGGTCGGGGGCGAGGACGCCGTCCGCGAGCCAGCGGTCGAGGGTGACGGCTGCCTTGCGGTGGCGGGTGCCGGCGGTGATCGCCTGCGGGAGGATCAGCCGGACGATGTTGTGGGGGTCGGCCGACTCGAGATGGAGGAGTCCGTCAGGTCGGACGACGACGTCGTAGGGGGGAGACGTCACGGCGGCGAGGCTGCCGACCCGCTCGGGGACGTACCGGAGTCCACGGAACGGGGCCAGGCGCAGCCCTGCGGTGTCGGCGCGGACGTCGGCGGCCGCGTGACCTGAGGTGTTCATCTCGTCATCGTATGTGGGGGACGGGCATGAGCGATGATCGGGGGAGCGGGGGATTTCCACCCGGTGAAGCGAGGAGTGCGCGGTGACGGTGCGGGACGGCCGGGGACGGCAGGACATCGGCGGGAATCGGCCGGGCGGCAGCGCGCTGCCGCTGAGCGATGCGTACGACACGGCCCTCCTCGATCTGGACGGGGTCGTGTACGCGGGCGGCGAGGCGGTGCCGCACGCCGTCGAGGCGCTCGGGGTGGCCAGGGCCGGCGGGATGCACCTGGCGTACGTCACCAACAACGCGCTGCGGACGCCGGACGCGGTCGCCGCGCACCTCACGGAGCTGGGCGTGCCCGCCGAGGCCGGGGACGTCATCACCTCGGCGCAGGCGGTGGCCCGGCTGATCGCCGACGACGTGCCGGCGGGCTCCCGGGTCCTCGTCATCGGCGGCGAGGGACTCCGGGTCGCGCTGCGCGAGCGGGGGCTCGTGCCCGTGGACTCGGCGGAGGACGGGCCGGTGGCGGTCGTCCAGGGGTACGGCGGGCCCGACATGCCCTGGGCGCGGTTCGCGGAGGCGAGCTACGCGGTGGCGCGGGGGCTGCCCTGGTACGCCTCGAACACGGACCTGACGATTCCCGGGGCGCGGGGGATCGGGCCGGGGAACGGGGCGGCGGTGGAGGTCGTACGGATCGCCACCGGCGGCCGGACGGAGCCGAAGGTGGCGGGGAAGCCGCTGCCGCCGATGCACCGCGAGACGGTGCTGCGGACCGGAGCGCGACGGCCCCTGGTGGTCGGGGACCGGCTGGACACCGACATCGAGGGCGCGTTCAACGGCGGGGTCGACTCGCTGCTCGTGCTGACCGGGGTGACGGACGTGCCGCAGCTGCTGAACGCCGTTCCGGAGCACCGGCCGACGTATGTGTCGGCCGATCTGCGGGGGCTGCTCGTGGCCCAGCCGGAGGTCGTCGCCGACGGGGACGGCGGGTTCGTGTGCGGCGGCCGGCGGGCCACGGTGAGCGGGGGCGAGCTGGTGCTCGACGGCGGCGACGCGGCCGGTGCGGACGTGATGGACGGGGTGCGGGCGCTCTGCGGGGCCGCCTGGGCCGCCGCCGACGCCGGTGCGGTGCCGGACGCCACGAAGGCGCTGGCACGACTCGGGATGTGAATTGGGTAGGCTAACCTAACTTCAATGGGGCTGAGGGTATACGGGAGCACGGGCATGGACGGTCGGCAGCAGCGCCTGAGCGCGGAATCGGTCACCCTCGCGTACGAGCAGCGGGTCATCGCCCGCGAGCTGTCCGTCGAGATCCCCGACCACTCGTTCACCGTCATCGTCGGGCCGAACGCCTGCGGCAAGTCGACCCTGCTGCGGGCCCTCTCCCGGATGCTGAAGCCCAGCCAGGGGCGCGTCCTGCTCGACGGGCAGTCGATCCACGCGCTGCCCGCGAAGAAGGTCGCCAAGACCCTCGGTCTGCTGCCGCAGACCTCCGTCGCGCCCGACGGCATCACCGTCGCCGACCTCGTCGCCCGCGGCCGCTACCCGCACCAGGGGCTGCTGCGGCAGTGGTCCCCCGAGGACGAGCGGATCACCCGGGAGTCGATGGAGGCGACCGGGGTCGCCGAACTGGCCGAGCGGTACGTGGACGAACTGTCCGGCGGCCAGCGCCAGCGCGTCTGGATCGCCATGGCGCTCGCCCAGCAGACCCCGCTGCTGCTGCTCGACGAGCCGACCACGTACCTCGACATCCAGCACCAGATCGACGTCCTCGACCTGTGCGCCGAACTGCACGAGACCCAGGGGCGGACGCTCGTCGCCGTCCTGCACGACCTCAACCACGCGGCCCGGTACGCGACCCACCTCATCGCCGTCCGCGACGGCGCGGTGGTCGCCGAGGGGCCGCCGGCCGAGGTCGTGACCGCCGAGCTGGTCGAGCGGGTCTTCGGGCTGCGCTGCCAGGTCATCGACGACCCCGAGACGGGCACGCCGCTGGTCGTACCGGCGGGGCGCAGGGCGCGGGTGCCGCGGGCCGGGGGGCCGCCGGAGGCGGTGGCGCAGGAGCCCGCCCTGCGGAAGTGAGGGTTCCGGCGCCCGCGCCGGCCGGGTCGTACACCGCCCGGAGCCGTACACCTCTGGAGCGGGGAGCCGGGGCCCGTGCCTCCCCAGCAGGGAGCCGGCGGCCGTGCGTCCGCTAGAGCAGCGAGCGGAGCCTCAGCAGGTCGCGGAAGCCCGCCTCCAGCTTCAACCGGCCCGACGCCCAGGCCTTCGCGAAGTTCAGTTCGCCGCCCACCATCGCCACCAGGTCGTCGCCGGTCATCGCCAGCCGGATCTGGGCCTTGGACCTCGGCGGGCCCTCCACCGTGGACTCGACATGGATCCGGCCGTCCGCGAGACGGCCCGTGAACGTGCTGTCCAGGTCCGTGACGTGGCAGCTCAGCGTGCGGTCGAGCGCGGCCGCCCCGCGCACGTCGCCGTCCGCCCGTGCGAGGTTGTCCGAGAGCTTCTCGAGTGCGCCGCGGCACTCCGTGATCGTCGCCATCGCCGTCGACCGTACCCCAGGGGTTCGCGGTAGCGTCGTGGCCATGAACGACGCGATGCCCGAGCCCCCGGACGCGGAGCCCGTACCGGAGCAGGCGGACGCGGTGGACCCGCGGGACGCCCACGAGCCCGCCGGGGCCGCCCCGCTCGGGGTCGAGCGGGAGCCCACCGGGCATCCCGGGGTCGACGCCCACCTGGCGCGTCTCGCCGAGGTGGACGACCTCCCGGCGGACGGACACCTGGAGGTGTACGAGGATGTACACCGTGGACTGCGTGCCGAGCTGACCTCGCTCGACGCGCACCCCGCCCCCCGTCCGCACGAAAACAGGAGCTGAACCGAACGTGGCAGGAGTGGCACGCCGCCGTCTCGACGCCGAGCTGGTCCGGCGCAAGCTCGCGCGCTCGCGCGAGCACGCCAGCCAGCTGATCGCCGCGGGCCGGGTGACCGTCGGCAAGACCGTCGCCACCAAGCCCGCCACCCAGGTCGAGACCGCCGCGGCCATCGTCGTGGTCCAGGACGACTCGGACCCCGACTACGTCTCGCGCGGCGGCCACAAGCTCGCCGGGGCCTTCGCCGCCTTCGTCCCGCTCGGGCTGAAGGTCGAGGGCCGGCGGGCCCTGGACGCCGGAGCGTCCACCGGCGGCTTCACCGACGTGCTGCTGCGCGCGGGCGCCGCCCATGTCGTCGCCGTCGACGTCGGCTACGGGCAGCTCGCCTGGTCGCTGCAGAGCGACGAGCGGGTCACCGTGAAGGACCGTACGAACGTACGCGAGTTGACGGTCGACGCGATCGACGGCGTCCCCGTCGACCTGGTCGTCGGCGATCTGTCCTTCATCCCGCTCGGCCTGGTCCTGCCCGCCCTCGCGGCCTGTACGGCGACCGGCGCCGACCTCGTCCTCATGGTGAAGCCGCAGTTCGAGGTGGGCAAGGAGCGGCTCGGCACCGGCGGAGTCGTCCGGAGCGCCGAACTCCGCGCGGACGCCGTGAAGAACGTGGCCCGGCGGGCCGCCGAGCTCGGGCTCGGTGTCCTGGGCGTCACCGCGAGCCCGCTGCCCGGACCCTCCGGCAACGTCGAGTACTTTCTGTGGCTGCGGGCAGGCGCGCCCGCGCTGGATCCGGCGGATGTCGACCGCGCCGTGGCGGAAGGACCTCGTTGAGCTCAACGGCAACAGCACCAGAGACCGCACCACGTACTGTCTTCCTGCTCGCGCACACCGGCCGGCCGGCCGCGGTGCGCAGCGCCGAACTGGTGGTCCTCGGGCTGCTGCGCTGCGGCATCGGCGTCCGCGTCCTGGAGGCCGAGGCGGCCGACCTGCCGCTGCCGCCGTCCGTCGAGAAGGTGCCGGAGGCCTGCTCCGACGCGCTCGACGGCTGTGAACTCCTCGTCGTCCTCGGCGGCGACGGCACCCTGCTGCGCGGGGCGGAGTTCTCCCGCGCCTCCGGCGTCCCGATGCTCGGCGTCAACCTCGGCCGGGTCGGCTTCCTCGCCGAGGCCGAGCGCGACGACCTCGACAAGGTCGTCGACCGGGTCGTGACCAAGGCCTACGAGGTCGAGGAGCGGATGACCCTCGACGTCGTCGTGTACGAGAACGGCGACGTCCTGCACCGGGACTGGGCGCTCAACGAGGCGGCCGTCCAGAAGGTGTCCCCCGAACGGATGCTGGAGGTCGTCCTCGCGATCGACGGGCGCCCCGTGACCGGCTTCGGCTGCGACGGGGTGATCTGCGCGACACCGACCGGATCCACCGCGTACGCCTTCTCGGCGGGCGGCCCGGTCGTCTGGCCCGAGGTCGAGGCGCTGCTCATGGTCCCGATCGGGGCCCACGCCCTCTTCGCCAAGCCGCTGATCACCACCCCCGAGTCGGTGCTCGCCGTCGAGGTCGAACCGCACACCCCGCACGGGGTGCTCTGGTGCGACGGGCGGCGGACGGTGGAACTCCCGGCGGGGGCGCGGGTCGAGGTGCGGCGGGGTGCCGTGCCGGTCCGGCTCGCCCGGCTGCACCACGCCTCCTTCACGGACCGGCTCGTCGCCAAGTTCGCGCTGCCCGTCTCCGGGTGGCGGGGCGGGGCCCGCTGAGACCGCTCCGTACGGGGCGGGCCGGGGCCCCTCCGCACGGAGCGGGCCTCGGCCTCCCGCGGGCCGGAACGATCGGCGCGCCGGAGGGTTACGCCCGGGGGTGATGTCGCGTCGCGGCAGGGAAACCTCGTATGGTCTGGGGCGTGCTGGAGGAGATGCGGATACGGTCGCTCGGGGTCATCGACGACGCGGTGGTCGAGCTGTCGCCCGGCTTCACCGCGGTGACCGGTGAGACCGGTGCGGGCAAGACCATGGTGGTGACCAGCCTCGGGCTGCTGCTCGGTGGACGTGCCGACCCGGCCCTGGTGCGGATCGGCGCGGCCTCGGCCGTGGTCGAGGGGCGGATCAGTGTGCCCCCGGGCGCGCCCGCCGCCGTACGCGCCGAGGAGGCCGGGGCGGAACTCGACGACGGGGTGCTGCTCGTCAGCCGTACCGTCTCCGCCGAGGGGCGCTCACGGGCCCACCTCGGCGGACGGTCCGTGCCCGTCGGGCTGCTCGCCGAACTCGCCGACGAACTCGTCGCCGTCCACGGCCAGACCGACCAGCAGGGCCTGCTGAAGCCCGCCCGGCAGCGCGGCGCGCTCGACCGGTACGCGGGCGGGGCCGTCTCCGGACCGCTCGCCGCCTACGGCGAGGCCTACCGGCGGCTGCGCGCGGTCACCGGCGAACTCGACGAGATCACCACCCGGGCCCGGGAGCGGGCCCAGGAGGCCGATCTGCTGCGGTTCGGCCTCGGCGAGATCGAGGCCGTCGCCCCGCGCGCCGGGGAGGACACCGAACTCGCCGCGGAGGCGGAGCGGCTCGGGCACGCCGAGGCCCTGGCCTCCGCCGCCGCGCTCGCGCACGCCGCGCTCGCGGGCGCTCCCGAGGACCCCGAGTCCGTCGACGCCACGACGCTCGTCGCGGGCGCGGGGCGGGCCCTGGAGGCCGTACGGGCGCACGACCCGGCGCTCGCCGCGCTCGCCGACCGGATGGGGGAGATCTCCATCCTGCTCGGCGACGTGGCCACCGAACTCGCCGGATACGCCGACAACCTCGACGCCGACCCGCTGCGGCTCGCCGCCGTCGAGGAGCGGCGCGCGCTGCTCACGCAGCTGACCCGGAAGTACGGCGAGGACATCGCCACCGTCCTCGCCTGGGCGGAGGAGAGCGCGCAGCGGCTCGGCGAGCTGGACGGCGACGACGACCGCGTCGAGGAACTCACCGCCGAGCGCGACCGGCTGCGCGACGAGCTGTCGGTCCTCGCCCAGCGGCTCACCGACGCGCGCACGGAGACCGCCGCCCGGTTCGCCGACGCGGTCACCGCCGAACTCGCCTCGCTGGCCATGCCGCACGCGCGCGTGTCCTTCGCCATCGCGCAGACCGAGGACCCCGAGGGGGTCGAGGTCGGCGGCCGCCGGGTCGCCTACGGGCCGTCCGGGGCCGACGAGGTCGAGCTGCTGCTCGCCCCGCACCCCGGCGCCCCGCCCCGGCCCATCGCCAAGGGCGCGTCCGGCGGTGAGCTGTCCCGGGTGATGCTCGCCGTGGAGGTCGTGTTCGCCGGGGTCGACCCCGTACCGACGTACCTCTTCGACGAGGTCGACGCGGGCGTCGGCGGCAAGGCGGCCGTCGAGATCGGCCGCCGCCTCGCGAAACTGGCCAAGTCCGCGCAGGTCGTGGTCGTCACCCACCTCCCGCAGGTCGCGGCCTTCGCCGACCGGCAGCTGCTCGTGGAGAAGACCAACGACGGATCCGTGACCCGGTCGGGCGTCACGGTCCTGGAGGGCGAGGAGCGGGTACGGGAACTGTCCCGGATGCTCGCCGGCCAGGAGGACTCCGAGACGGCCAGGGCCCACGCGGAGGAACTGCTCGCGACGGCCAGGGCGGACGTGTGAAGCCCACGGGCACGGCCCGGGGGACGGGCGGGCGGGTCGCCGCCTTCGTCCGCGCCGCCGGGGTGAGCCGGGTGGTGTACGAGGCGCTGCGCGGACGGGTGTCCGGAGGGCCGGCCGGGCGGGAGCAGGCGTCCGGGGGCGAGGGCTGGACGCGGACCAACCACGCCGGGCGGACCGTCGATCTGTGTGCCGGGCCCGCCGTGGCCCTCGGGGCCGCCGTGGGGGCCGGGAGTGGGCCCGGCGCGTTCGTCGTGCTGGCCGCCGGGGCCTGTGGGGCGTACGACGACGTGAAGGGTGACGACCGGCGCGGGTTCCGGGCGCATCTGGCCGCGCTGCGCGACGGCGAGGTGACCAGCGGGGCCGTCAAGCTGTTCGGGATCGGTGCCGCCTCGCTCGTGGCGGGCGCGCTGCTCAAGGAACGGGCCGTGGACAAGCTCCTCGCCGGGGTCGTCATCGCCGGTACCGCCCATCTGGTCGACCTGGTGGACGTACGGCCGGGGCGGGCCGGTCTGACCGTGCTCGCGCTCGCCGCGCCCGGCCTGCTGCGCGGCTCGCCCGCCGCCGCCCCCATGGGGGCGGTCGCGGCCGTCCTCGGGGACGACCTCGGCGAGCGCACCATGCTCGGCGACACCGGCGCGCACGCGCTCGGCGCCGCCGTGGGCAGCGCGATCGTCGCGGGCAACGGGCGGCTCGGGCTGGCCGCCCACGCGGTGGGACTGGTCGGCGCTGCGGTCTGGGCGGAGCGGTCGGCCTCGGGGCCTGGGGCCGGAGCGGTCGTCGACGCGGTCGGCTGAGGCCGAGTGGGCTGGCGCCGAGGGACGCGCGGGCGCTCGGGGGAGTGTGCGGCCGGGGCCGGGAGCCGTGGACGCTCGTACGGGTCCGTGGGTCCGTGGGTCCGTGGGTTGTGCGGGTCACGGCGAGCGTGAGGGGCGCGTGCCCGCAGGCCTCAGGGGCGCGTGCCGGGCTGCGTGCGCTCACCCGAGTGGGTGAACCGTGCCCTCGGGTCCCGGCGCCGTGCGCCGTCCGTACGCGGGAACGGCGGCGGGAATCACGCCACTTCGGTGCCGGAACGTGCGTACGGTCCGGGGTGCGGGCTGGCATCCTTGGGCGCGTGACACAGCTCCGTACGGTCCAAGTGCTGGGCGGCGGCAGCGCGGGCAGCAGCGCTCACGTCCGATCACTTGCCCAGGGGCTGGTGGCGAGGGGCGTGCGGGTGACCGTGTGCGCCCCGGCCGAACTCGACCGCGTCTACGACTACCTCGGCGCCGGCGCGCACTTCGTGCCCCTGCCGCGCCTCGGCGACCCCGCCACCGTCGCCGCGCTGCGCAACGCCTGCATCGGCGCCGACGTGGTCCACGCCCATGGCCTGCAGGCCTCCGTCCGGGCCGCGCTCGCACTGTCCGGGGCGGGGGCCGGCGCCATCGGCCGCGCTCCGCTCGTCACCACCTGGGACGGCCGGAACCAGGTGTGCGGGGCGCCCGGCGGCGTGCTGCGGCTCCTGGAGCGCAGGACCGTGCGCGCCGCGACCGTCGTCCTCGCCACCTCCTCCGAACTCGTCGACCGGGCCCGGCGGCGCGGCGCCCGTGACGCCCGGCTCGCCCCCGTCACCGTGCCGCCCGCCCGCGGGCCCGTATGCCTCCACGACGGCAAGGCCCGCGCCGAACTCGGCGCCGTCGACCGGCCGTTGCTGATGGCCGTCGGGGCGCTCGAACGGGGCCGGGGGTACCGGACGTTGCTCGACGCGGCACGCGAGTGGCGGGACCTCGACCCGCAGCCGCTCCTCGTGATCGCCGGGGAGGGGCGCGAGCGGGCCGCTCTCCAGCGGCGGATCGCGGACGAAGAGCTGCCGGTCCGGCTGATCGGGCGCCGGGAGGACGTCGCCGAACTGCTCGCGGCGGCCGACGTCGCGGTGCTGCCCTCCCGGTGGGAGGCCCGGTCGCTGCTCGCCCAGGAGGCCCTGCGGCTCGGGGTGCCGCTGGTCGCCACGGCCGTCGGGGGCGTACCGGAACTGGTCGGGGACGCGGCGGAACTGGTGCCGTACGGGGACGCGGGCGCCCTCGCGAGCGCGGTGCGCGGGCTGCTCGACGACGTGGAGCGGCGGATGGACCTGGCGGCGGCCGGGCGGGTGCAGGCGGGGTCCTGGCCCACCGAGGACGAGACGGTGGCCCATGTGCTCAGCGTCTACGACGAGTTGACGGGTCGGTAGCCGGCGGGGGTTCCCTCGCGGGACCCCCGCCGAAGGCTCCGGGCCTCGCTACGGCGTGTGGCGGCGGGCCCGCAGGGCCAGCGAGAGGGCCAGCACGGTCTGCGGGTCGTCCAGGTCCGTGCCCAGGAGTTCCGAGATGCGGGCCAGGCGGTTGTAGAGGGTCTGCCGGTTGAGGTGCAGTTCCCGGGCCGTCTCCGCCTTGCGTCCCGCGTGCGCCAGATACGTCTCCAGGGTCGGCAGGAGCGGCGGCCGGGACGTGCGGTCGTGCTCGCGGAGCGGACCGATGGCCCGGTCCACGAACGCCGCCAGGACCGTGTCCCCGTGGAAGTGCAGCCGCCACAGCAGCAGGTCGATGTCGAGGCGGCGGGCGTCGTACCAGGGGAGCTCCGAGAGGCCCTGCGCGGCCGTCGCGGTCTCCGCCGCGTGCCGCAGCCCCGCCGAGGCGGCCGCCCAGCTGCCGGCGACGCCGACCACGACGACCGGCGGATGCACTCCGGCGCGCTCCAGACCGGCCCGCTCCACGCCCGCGCGGAGGGCCGCCGCGACCCGGTCCGCGACCGCCGTGCGCTCCGTCTCCGAGCGCAGGCCGAGCAGGAGGGGGACCCGTCCCTCGACCGGGCGGACGCCCAGGAGGACCGGGACGCCCACGGAGGAGAGCTCTTCGAGGACCGCGCGGGCCAGCAGGGCCCAGTTCCCCGACGGGGACAGCTCCGACGCCAGGCGCATCACCACCGGCAGCAGCGGGCCGTCGCCGGGCTTGAAGCCGAGGACCCGGGCCTGCGCGGGAGCGTCCTCGGCGGTGATCCTGCCCTCCGCCAGATCTGTCAGGAAGTCGCCCCGGCCGCGCGCGGCGAGCTCCTCCTCCTGCCGCGCCTGCATGAGGACCACGGCGAGGAGGCCGGCCGCGCGCTCGGCGGCCATCCGGTGCACGGGGGAGAGGGCGCCGGAGACCGAGAGGACGACCAGGCGGGCCCGTACCGAGGAGGTGCCGGGGCCGCCGCCGGGCACGTCGACCAGGACCGTGCCGGTGGGCGGGCCGGACTCGCGGGCCGCCCGCTGGCCGCGCAGCCCGTCCCAGACCTGGAGCGGGTCGGCGGGCCCGGACTCGGTGCCCGCCGCGTACAGCAGCTGTCCGTCGGGGGTCTCCAGGAAGACGGGGTTGGCGGCGAAGTCGGACAGGATGCGGAGCACCTGGGGGATGCCGCCGCCGCCGAGCAGCGCCACCGTGCACTGCCGGTGGACCTCCTCGGCCTGCCGCTGGAGGGCGTAGTGGCCGTTGACGATCTCGGTGTGGATCTCCTCCGTGACGCCCACGAAGGGGACCTCGCGGTGCAGCTGCACCAGCGGCAGCCCGGCGGCCCGCGCGGTCTCCACTATCGTCGCCGGGAGGCGCGCGAAACGGGGGCCCAGCTCGACGACGAGCGCGGCGATGCCCCGGTCGGCCAGCCGCCGCACGAAGGCCCGCTGCTCGGCCGGCCGGGTCCCGAGCCCGAGGCCCGTGGTCAGCAGCAGCTCACCGCCCTTGAGCAGCGACGCGATGTTCGGCACCTCGCCCGCGTGTACCCAGCGCACCGTGCGGTGCAGCCGGTCCGCCCCGGCCACGACCTCCGGGAGCCCGCTGCGCAGACCCGGGAGCTCGAGCGCCCGCTGCACGGTGATCCCGCCCTGATTGTCCATGGATCCGGACGCTACCCGCGTCCTTGTTTCGGCGACATCACCCCACGGTCACGGGAACGGACAGTTCGTACACGGGGGCGACAACTCGTCGCCCCCTGGCGGGAATTGCGCGACCGGGTGTCGATTGTGGCCTACGTCACTCGCGAGGATGCTCTCGCGCCATGGCAGAGAACCCCACCCCAGAGGTCCACCGGCTGAAGGCGAATTCGGTCGGACTCGTCGGCGTCGTCTTCATGGCCGTGGCCACCGCGGCCCCGATCACCGCGATGACCGGCAACCTCCCCATCGCCGTCGGCTTCGGCAACGGCACCGGCGCACCCGCCGGATACCTCTTCGCGACCCTCGTCCTGACCGTCTTCTCCGTCGGATACGTCGCCATGGCCAAGCGGATCACGGCCGCGGGCGCCTTCTACGGATACATCTCGCACGGCCTGGGCCGGATCGCGGGCATGGCCTCCGGCATGCTCGCCGTCCTGGCGTACATCGTCTTCGAGGCCTCGATCGTCGGCGTCTTCGCCTACTTCGCGAAGACGACCGTCGCCGACCAGCTCGGCGTGGACGTGCCGTGGGTGCTGTACGCGGCGGTCATGCTGGCCGTCACCGCCGTGCTCTCCTACTTCGACATCAACCTGACGGCCAAGGCGCTCGGGGTGATGCTCATCGCGGAGATCGCGGTGCTGTTCGCCGTCGCCACCGCCGTCCTCATCGCCGGCGGCGGCCCCGACGGCATCCCGGTCGAGCCGATCAACCCCAAGAACGCCTTCACCGGCACCTCCGCCGGGCTCGGCCTCTTCTTCGCCTTCTGGTCCTGGGTCGGCTTCGAGTCGACCGCGATGTACGGAGAGGAGTCCCGCGACCCCAAGCGGGTCATCCCGCGCGCCACCCTCATCTCCGTCACCGGCGTCGGCCTCTTCTACATCTACGTGTCCTGGATGACGATCGCCGGGAACGGCCTCGCGGAATCGGTGAAGCTGTCCGCCTCGGCCTCGCCCCTCGACCTGTTCTTCGCCCCCACCCAGACCTTCATCGGCGCCTGGGCCGTCGACGCCTTCCAGTGGCTGCTGCTCACCGGCTCCTTCGCCTGCGGGATGGCCTTCCACCAGTGCGCCTCGCGCTACCTGTACGCCATCGGCCGCGAGGGCTTCCTCCACCCGGCGCTCGGCCGGACGCACGCCAAGCACGGCTCGCCGTACATCGCCTCGTACGTGCAGAGCGCGATCGCCGTCGGTCTCGTCGCCGCCTTCTGGCTCACCGGCCAGGACCCGTACATCCACCTCTACACGCTGCTCGCGATCCTCGGCACGATGGCGATCCTCATCGTCCAGACCCTCTGCTCCTTCGCCGTCATCGGCTACTTCCGCAAGAACCACCCCGAGGACCGGCACTGGTTCAAGACCCTCACCGCTCCGCTCCTCGGTGGCATCGGGATGATCGCCGTCGTCGTCCTGCTGATCATGAACATGGAGACCGCGGCCGGTCTCGCCGCCGACTCCCTCTTCTTCAAGGCGATCCCCTGGATCGTCGGCGCCGTCTTCTTCGGCGGCCTCGGCCTCGGCTTCTACCTCAAGGCCAAGCGCCCCGAGCGCTACGAGATCATCGGCCGGATCGTCCTGGAGGACGCCGCCGAGCGCCCCGCCGAAGAGGTCCCCGCTCCCGCCGTCGTACCGCAGAGCTGATCCCACTCACCTCCAGGAGAGCCCCATGGCACGCACCAACCCGATGCACCTCCTGAACCGCCTCGCCGCCGAGCACGCCGATGCCCGCCGGCTGAACATCCCCGTCGACGAGCTGCGCGGCATGCGGGCCGACGCCCTCGGACGCCGGTCCCTGCTCAAGTACGCCGCAGCCGCCGGAATCGCCGTCGGCGCCGGCGCGGCCGGCCTCGGCTCGGCCGCCCCCGCCCGCGCCGCCACCCCCGCCCCGCCCGTGAAGAGCACCGCCCGGATCGCCGTCGTCGGCGCGGGGATCTCCGGCCTCACCGCCGCCCTCACCCTCCAGGACGCCGGCCTCGGCCCGGCGCTCTACGAGGCGAACCCCTCCCGGGTCGGCGGCCGCATGTGGACCCAGCGCGCCCACTGGGCGTACGGGCAGACCTCCGAGATCGGCGGAGAGCTGATCGACACCAGCCACAAGAAGATCCTGGAACTCTGCCGCCGCTTCGACCTCGACACCGAGGACTTCCTCGGCGGCGGGCCCAACGGGGCCGAGGAGGTCCTCTGGTTCGACGGCGCCTACTACCCGCGCGCCCAGGCCGACGTGGACTTCAACGCCGTCTACCAGGCGCTGCGCCGGGACCTCTCCGACGCGGGGGAGGTGTTCTGGAACCAGACCACCCCCACCGGCACCGCACTCGACAACATGTCGGTCCACGAGTGGATCGAGTCCCGGGTCCCGGGCGGGCACTCCTCGCGGCTCGGCCGGTTCATCGACGTCGCCTACAACGTCGAGTACGGCGCCGACACCACCGAACAGTCCTCGCTCGCCCTGGTCCTGCTGATGGGCTACCAGACCAATCCGGGCAACTTCAACATCTGGGGCCTCTCCAACGAGCGCTACCACATCGTCGGCGGCAACGACCGGCTCCCGAACGCCATCGCCGGAGCCCTCACCCCCGGCACCCTGCGCCAGGGCTGGTCCCTCACCGCCGTACGGGCCAACGCCGACGGCACCCAGACGCTCACCTTCACCGAGGCCGGCGCCACCAGGACCGTCACCGCCGACCACACGATCCTCTGTCTCCCGCTGCCGGTCCTCCAGCAGCTCGACCTCTCTCAGGCCGCCTTCGACCCGCTCATGCGGAACCTCCTGCGGGACGCCCGCATGGGCTACTGCACCAAGCTCAACATGCAGTTCGGCACCCGCCCCTGGCGCGGCACCGGCGCCTGGCCGGGCGTCTCGGCCGGTGACTGCTTCACCGACACCGAGGTCCAGCAGACCTGGGACACCACCAAGGTCCAGGGCGGCACCGGCGGCATCCTCCTCCAGTACGGCGGCGGCAGCCTGGCCCGGAACCTGAACCCGGCCGCACCCTTCTCCACCGAGTCCGACCCGTACGTACGGAACCTCGTCACCCGCTACCTGGCCGGCATCGACGCCTTCTTCCCGGGCACCTCCCGGGCGTACACCGGGCGCGCCCAGCTCTCGGCCTGGCACAAGAACCCCTACAGCCTCGGCGCGTACTCCTGCTGGCCCGTCGGCTACCTCCACCGCTACGCCGGGTACGAGGGCAGAGCCCAGGGCAACGTCCACATCGGCGGCGAGCACTGCAGCTACGACTTCCAGGGCTTCATGGAGGGCGGGGCGACGGAGGGGGAGCGGGCCGCCAAGGAGGTGGTGGCCGTGCTGAGCTGAGCCGGGCGGGCCCGCCCGCCGATCAGCCCGCGGGTGCGATGTTCTGGTTGTACCGGAACACGTTGTCCGGGTCGTAGGCGGCCTTCACGGCGGCGAGCCGGCGGTAGTTCTCCTCCCCGTAGGAGGAGACGATCCGCTGCTCGCCCTCGGCGCCGACGAAGTTCAGATACGTCGCGTCGAGCGCCCACGGCCGCACGTCCGCCCGCACCTCGTGCACCCACTGCTTCGCCTGCTCGTCGTACGCGGGGTCCTCCCAGGTCGCGAACGGGTGCACCGCCCAGGGCGCGGTGCGCCACGGCTGCGGGTACTCGGAGGGCCCCGCGGCCACGGCCCCGCCCATCAGGAACAGCACGTGCTGGGTGGCGGTCGACGCCGGGATCCGCGCGCCCCGGTCGCAGAAGATGTCCACGGCCTCGTCGGGGAGGTCCCGCAGGTACTCGGCCGACCAGTAGTTCCGCAGCCCCGGCGGGTCGTCGAGCATCGTCTGCAGCTCCACGTACGGGACGTCCATGACGACCTCGACCACCGGCCCCAGGGCGAACAGCGGCGCCGCGAACTCGCGGAGCTCGCCGACCGGGCCGGTGTACGTGAACAGGGCGCCGCAGACCAGCTTGCCGACCAGCTCCTCGGGGATGAACGGCATCGGGGGCGCGGGCATGTAGATGGCGCCACCGCCCATGTCGTCGGACGCGCCCGCCCCGAGATCGCGGAAGGTGCGCACCACCTCGGGCGCGTTGTCCGGCAGGTAGAGCAGCATCGCCATGCTCATCCGGGGCAGCGGATGCAGCCGCATCGTCAGCGAGGTCGCCACGCCGAAGTTGCCGCCGCCGCCGTGCAGCGCCCAGAACAGTTCCGGGTTCTCCTCCGCGTCCGTGTGGACGTGCTTGCCCTCGGCGGTGATCAGGTCGGCGGCGAGCAGGTTGTCGCTGGCCAGCCCGAACTTCCGCTCAAGCCAGCCCGAGCCGCCGCCCAGGACGAAGCCGCCGACGCCGGTGGTGGACGCCCGGCCGCCGGTGGTCGCCACCTGGAAGGGCTGGCACGCGTGGTCCAGGTGGGCCATCGTCGCCCCGCCCTCGATCCGTACCGTCATGTTCTCCGGGTCGACGACGACGCCGTGCATCCGACGGAGGTCCACGACCAGGGAGCCGTCGATCACGGAGGTGCCGGCGACGCTGTGCCCGCCGCCGCGTACCGCGATCGGCAGCTCGGCCTCGCGGCCGAACACGATCGCGTTGGACACATCGGCCTGGGTGGCGCACTGGGCGATCACCGAAGGACGCCGGTCGATCATGCCGTTGTGCAGGGCGCGCGCCTCGTCGTAACCGGGACCGCCGGGGATGATCACCTCACCGGCCAGGTCCTCGATCAGCCCGGACAGGGCGCTCTCTGAGATGTGGGGACCCATGGGAGCCCCCCTTTCACGCGGGGGGACGGGACCTTCTCATCGTAGGTCCGGGGTCCGCCCCGCGCGTGCCGGAGCGTTGGTGCGGGTTCCGCTCGGCCGGGTCGCGGAGCGCCGTACGGGCTGTTTCACGCGGCCTTGGACAGCGTGGACCGGTCCGGCGCGTGCCGGGCGGTCGTCACGGGTCCGGTGGTGGCTCCCCGTCCGTCGTGGCGCGGCCACAGGAGGAGGGCACCGGCCGCTCCGGCCCAGGCGAGGACCGCGAGGACGGACCAGGCGAGGGTGAAGCCCGCGCTGGTGCCGAGCCACCCGGCGATGGGATAGGTGATCAGCCAGGCCAGGTGCGACAGCGAGAACTGGGCCGCGAACGCCGCGGGGATCGCGTTCCGTCCGACGGAGGCGCGCAGGACCTTGCCGGTCGGCGTGATGACCAGCGCCATGCCGATCCCGATCACGGTCCAGACGACCGCCGTGCCGGTCCAGGTGGTGAGGCCGGTCGCGCTGAGTGTCACCGCGGCGGTCGTGGCGCCCACGAGGACTCCGGCGCCGGCCGTCATGACGGTACGGGGAGCGGTCCGGTCGAGGACGCGGGGCAGAGCGAGGGCCGTCAGGAGGGTTCCGGTGCCGGAGGCGGCGAGCATCCAGGCCACGTCCGACTGCGAGCCGCCGAGGCCGTCACGGACGTGGTTGACGGTGTTGACGACGACGATCGACCCTGCCGCCGCCACCACGAGGTTGAGCGCCATGACGCCGCGCAGCCGCGGTGTCCGGAGGAACGTCCTGATTCCCGATGCGACCCTGTCCCACGCCCCGGTGCGGGGACCGGGGCGGGCGTCGGGGATGCGCGTGGACAGGACGAGCAGGGCGGAGACGAGGAATCCCGCGGAGGTGCCCAGGAACAGCAGGTCGAAGCTCATGAACGTCAGGGCGACGGCGGCCAGCACGGGGCTGAGCAGACTCTCCATGGTGGACGCGACCTGGGAGGCGGACAGGGCACGCGTGTAGGCGGACTCGTCGGGGACGATGTCGGGGATGACGGCCTGGAACGTCGGGGTGAACCCCGCGGCGGCGGCCTGGAGCAGGCCGATCAGGACGTAGACGTGCCAGACCTCGGTGACCAGCGGCAGGGCCAGGACCACCGCACCGCGGACCACGTCGAGGACGACCAGGAGGATGCGTCTGGGGAGCCGGTCGACGTAGGCGGCGGCCAGCGGGGCCAGGACCACGTACATGACCATCTTGATGGTCAGGGCAGTGCCGAGGACCATGCCGGCGCGTGGGCCCGCGAGGTCGTAGGCGAGGAGTCCGAGGGCCACGGTGGTCAGCCCGGTGCCGAACAGGGCGATGACCTGGGCGCCGAACAAGCGGCGGTAGTCGCGGATGGCGAAGAGGCGCATGGCGGGTTCCTTCCGTGTCGATGCGGAGGAGCACGGCCCAGGGGTGGGGGCCGTGTCCGGCGAGTACAGGCGGAGATGTCTCCGGGCACGGGTGTCGCTCCTGTTCGTGGTCAGTGGTGGGCGTGGCTGCCGTGGTGGTGGCCGCCGTGCTCGGGCGCGGCCGGGGACGGTGTGTCGGGGCGGGAGGTGCTCGCCGTGGTCCGCACCGTGAACTCGGCCGTCCGGACGACGTCCTCGTGCTGGAAGTCCAGGTACAGGCGGTAGGTGCCGGCCGAGGGCGCGACCGCCATGAAGGCGATCTCGGGCCCCGGTCCGGTGGTGCCGTCACCGGGTTCGCCCTCCGGGTGGACGTGGAGGTAGCCCAGGTCGCCGACCCGCAGTGCCACCAGGTGCCCGTACGCGGCCAGGTAGGGCTGCAGGTCGGTCACGGGGCGGTCGTTCCTGCTGACGGTGAGGGTCAGCGCGCTCGCCTCGCCGGGCAGGAGTTCGCCGTCGAGCGTGACGGTGTACTCGCCGATCCGTGCGGTCCCGGTGGCCTCGGGGAGGGGCTTCGGGTCGTACGCCCCGGCGACCGCGACGTCGATGCCCAGCGTCATGGTCCCGTCGTGGCCGACCGGGTGGACGTCGGCGAAGAACCTCCAGTCGCCCGGTTCCAGGGCCAGGTCGACGCTCCAGGTGCCCTTCTCGTCCATCACCGGGTGCACGTGCTGGAACCCGGCCGTGTCGCGCCGGACGGCGATGAAGTGCAGCTTCTTCTCGTGCTCGGGCGTGAACTCGGTCACCGGCCGTCCGTCGGGGCCGGTCACCCGGAAGGTAACCGTCCGGACTCCGGCGGTGAGGATCGGCGCATCGAGTTGGAGGGTGTACCCGTGCGCGGAGACCGACAGCCCGCCGGGCTGGGCTCCGGCGTGGGCGCCGTGGCCGGCGTGGGCGGAGTGATCCTTCATGGCATCTCCCAAGGATGTGACGTGGTTCCTGGCGTTGTCCGTTCGGGACGTCATAACCATATACCCCTAGGGGGTATTCCGGAGAGGGAGTTCGGGGAGGGCTCTGTCGGTGGGGACGGGCGGGGGAGACGACGGGCGGGGGAGGCCCGTCAGAGGGAACTGCGGCTCGTCACGGGGCACGGCTCCTCCCCGTGCGCGGGGGTCCACGGCGCACGGGGAGGGGCGGGGAGCGAAGGAGTCCCCGGCGGCTCAGCCGCCGTACGCCCCGCTCGCCGTCAGACGGAGGGCCGTGTCGATCAGCGGGACGTGGCTGAAGGCCTGCGGGAAGTTGCCCACCTGCCGCTGGAGCCTCGGGTCCCACTCCTCCGCGAGCAGGCCCAGGTCGTTGCGGAGCGCGAGGAGCCGCTCGAAGAGGGTGCGGGCCTCGTCCACCCGGCCGATCATCGCCAGGTCGTCCGCCAGCCAGAAGGAGCACGCGAGGAACGCGCCCTCGTCGCCCTCCAGGCCGTCGACACCGGCCTCCTCACCGGACGTCGGGTAGCGCAGTACGAAGCCGTCCTCCGTGGACAGCTCCCGCTGGATCGCCTCGATCGTGCCGATGACCCGCTTGTCGTCCGGCGGCAGGAAGCCCATCTGCGGGATCAGCAGCAGCGAGGCGTCCAGCTCCTTGGAGCCGTACGACTGCGTGAAGGTGTTCCGCTCGGGGTCGTAGCCCTTCTCGCAGACGTCCCGGTGGATCTCGTCGCGCAGCTCGCGCCAGCTCTCCAGCGGGCCGTCTGCGTCCCCGGACTCGATCAGCTTGATCGTGCGGTCGACGGCCACCCAGGCCATCACCTTGGAGTGGACGAAGTGGCGGCGCGGGCCGCGCACCTCCCAGATGCCCTCGTCGGGCTGGTCCCAGTGCTTCTCCAGGTAGTTGATCAGCTTGATCTGGAGCAGCGAGGCGTAGTCGTTGCGGGAGAGCCCTGTCATGTGCGCGAGGTGGAGGGCCTCGGTGACCTCGCCGTAGACGTCCAGCTGGAGCTGGTTGGCGGCGCCGTTGCCGACCCGGACCGGGCCGGAGTTCTCGTACCCCGGGAGCCAGTCGAGCTCCGCCTCGCCGAGCTCCCGCTCGCCCGCGATGCCGTACATGATCTGGAGGTTCTCCGGGTCGCCCGCGACGGCGCGGAGCAGCCAGTCCCGCCAGGCGCGGGCCTCCTCGCGGTAGCCGGTGCGGAGCATCGAGGAGAGGGTGATCGCCGCGTCCCGCAGCCAGGTGTAGCGGTAGTCCCAGTTGCGGACGCCGCCGATCTCCTCGGGCAGCGAGGTCGTCGGCGCCGCCACGATCCCGCCGGTCGGCGCGTACGTCAGCGCCTTCAGGGTGATCAGGGAGCGGATCACGGCCTCCCGGTAGGGGCCGTGGTACGTGCAGTGGTCGACCCATTCGCGCCAGAACTCGGCGGTCGCCTCCAGGGACCCCTCCGGGTCCGGCAGGGCCGGCGGCTCCCGGTGGGAGGGCTGCCAGGACAGCGTGAACGCGATCCGGTCACCGGGGTTCACGGTGAACTCGGAGTACGTCGTCAGGTCCTTGCCGTGGGTCTCGGCATCCGTGTCGAACCACACCGAGTCGGGGCCCGCGACGGCGACCGTGCGCTCGCCGACCTTGTGGACCCAGGGCACGATCCGGCCGTAGCTGAACCGCATCCGCAGCGCGGAACGCATCCGCACCCGGCCGGAGACGCCCTCGACGATCCGGATGAGCTGCGGCGCGCCGTCGCGCGGCGGCATGAAATCGGTCACCCGGACCGTGCCGCGTTCGGTGTCCCACTCGGACTCCAGGATCAGCGAGTCGCCCAGATAGCGGCGCCGGTCGGCCGGGGCCGGATCGGCGTCCGCGGGACCGGCGGGACCCACCCGCCAGAATCCGTGTTCCTCGGTGCCGAGCAGTCCGGCGAAGACCGCGTGCGAGTCGAAGCGGGGGAGGCAGAGCCAGTCGACGCTGCCGTCCCGGCAGACCAGCGCCGCGGTCTGCATGTCCCCGATGAGTGCGTAATCCTCGATGCGCCCGGCCACGTGCTTCACTCCAGTCGAACGGCCATGTCCGCCCCGCGGGGCGCTTGCAACGGATGTGCGTGCTGTCTGTGCGGTGTCCGTGTGTGCGATGTCGGGCCCGTGCGCGGTGCCCGTACGGCCAGTGTGCGGGACGAACCGGCCGACTCGGCGGGCGATGTCCGAGCAGAATACGACGCGCCCCCGTGACCGTAGTGATCACACGAGCGGCGCGCTGCTCCATTCGGGTGAACCCCGCCTTCCGCCCGCCCCCGTACCCCCGTCGCCGTCCGTGAACACCCGACTGCCGCGTGTGGCCGGAAGCGGTCTCCCGATGTCGCTGATACCCTGGTACCCCGTGGACCGGTGGGAAACGGCGACAGCCGAGGACCCCGAAACCGCAGCGACGGCACCCCCCGATTCTTCCGGAGGGGACGCCGGTACGCACCTCCAGAACGCGACCACGGGAGCCCCCTCTTGGCGATGCCGCCCAAAACCACGACGACCAAGCACATCTTCGTCACCGGGGGTGTCGCCTCCAGCCTCGGCAAGGGCCTGACCGCCTCCAGCCTGGGTGCGCTCCTCAAGGCCCGGGGCCTGCGGGTCACGATGCAGAAGCTCGACCCCTACCTGAACGTCGACCCGGGCACGATGAACCCCTTCCAGCACGGCGAGGTGTTCGTCACCAACGACGGCGCCGAGACCGACCTGGACATCGGCCACTACGAGCGCTTCCTCGACGTCGACCTCGACGGCTCGGCCAACGTCACCACCGGCCAGGTCTACTCGCAGGTCATCGCCAAGGAGCGGCGCGGCGAGTACCTCGGTGACACCGTGCAGGTCATCCCGCACATCACCAACGAGATCAAGTCCCGGATCCGCCGCATGGCGACCGACGACGTCGACGTCGTCATCACCGAGGTCGGTGGCACGGTCGGCGACATCGAGTCGCTGCCCTTCCTGGAGACCGTCCGCCAGGTCCGCCACGAGGTCGGCCGCGACAACGTCTTCGTCGTGCACATCTCGCTGCTGCCCTACATCGGCCCCTCCGGCGAGCTGAAGACCAAGCCGACCCAGCACTCGGTCGCCGCGCTGCGCAACATCGGCATCCAGCCGGACGCGATCGTGCTGCGCGCCGACCGCGAGGTCCCGACCGCCATCAAGCGCAAGATCTCGCTGATGTGCGACGTCGACGAGGCCGCGGTCGTCGCCGCGATCGACGCCAAGTCGATCTACGACATCCCGAAGGTGCTGCACACCGAGGGCCTGGACGCCTACGTCGTCCGCAAGCTCGACCTGCCCTTCCGCGACGTGGACTGGACCGTCTGGGAGGACCTCCTCGACCGCGTCCACAACCCGGAGCACGAGGTCACGGTCGCGCTCGTCGGCAAGTACATCGACCTCCCCGACGCGTACCTCTCCATCACCGAGGCCATGCGCGCCGGCGGCTTCGCCAACAAGGCCCGCGTCAAGGTCAAGTGGGTCACCTCCGACGAGTGCAAGACCCCGGCCGGCGCCGAGAAGCAGCTCGGCGACGTCGACGCGATCCTCATCCCCGGCGGCTTCGGCGACCGCGGTGTGAACGGCAAGATCGGCGCGATCCAGTACGCCCGCGAGAACAAGGTGCCGCTGCTCGGCATCTGCCTCGGTCTGCAGTGCATCGTCATCGAGGCCGCGCGGAACCTGGCGGACATCCCGGACGCCAACTCCACCGAGTTCGACCCGGCGACCGCGCACCCCGTCGTCTCGACGATGGAGGAGCAGCTCGCGTACGTCGAGGGCGCCGGCGACCTGGGCGGAACGATGCGCCTCGGCCTCTACCCGGCGAAGCTCGCCGAGGGCTCGGTCGTCCGCGAGGTCTACAACGACGAGCCGTACGTCGAGGAGCGTCACCGTCACCGCTACGAGGTGAACAACGCCTACCGCGCGGAGCTGGAGAAGAAGGCCGGTCTGGTCTTCTCCGGCACCTCCCCGGACAACAAGCTCGTCGAGTACGTCGAGTACCCGCGCGAGATCCACCCCTACCTGGTCGCCACGCAGGCGCACCCGGAGCTGCGCTCGCGTCCGACGCGTCCGCACCCGCTCTTCGCCGGTCTGGTGAAGGCGGCCGTGGAGCGCAAGACGGGCAAGTAGTACGGCGCGTTAACGTAACCGGGGTACGGGTCCTGTGGACCCGTACCCCGGTTTTCGTACGAGAGGACTACTCATGCGCGTGCAGGACACCCCGGAGGAGTGGCGCGTCGTCGCCACCACCACCCCCTTCAAGGGAAACAAGACGAGTGTCCGCACGGACGACGTGGTCATGCCGGACGGCACGGTCGCGCGCCGCGACTACCAGGTCCACCCCGGATCGGTGGCCGTCCTCGCCCTCGACGAGCAGGACCGTGTGCTCGTCCTGCGGCAGTACCGGCACCCCGTGCGGCAGAAGCTCTGGGAGATCCCGGCGGGCCTCCTCGACGTGCCCGGTGAGAACCCGCTGCACGCGGCGCAGCGCGAGCTGTACGAGGAGGCGCACGTCAAGGCGGAGGACTGGCGCGTCCTGACCGACGTCTACACGACGCCGGGCGGCTGCGACGAGGCCGTACGGATCTTCCTCGCGCGCGGGATCGCGGAGGCGGAGGGTGAGCGCTTCGAAGTCTCCGAGGAGGAGGCCGACATGGAGCTGGCACGGGTGCCGCTGCCGGAGCTCGTACGCGGAGTCCTCGCGGGGGAGCTGCACAACAACTGCCTGGTGGTGGGAGTGCTGTCGCTGGCGGCGGCGCGGGCGGGGGAGGGGCTGGAGGCGCTGAGGCCGGCGGAGGCGGCTTGGCCGGCACGACCGTTCGAGGCGTAGCGGAGGGGTTTTGGTGCGGGCCGCGCCGCCCACCGTCGTCGCGCGGCCCGCGCCGAGCCGCCGCTCCCACCGCCGTGTGGGCAATCGTCCCGCTGGGGCGGGACGGGTGGGCACACGGGACGGCGCGCTTGGCCGCGCCTCGGCCCCTTGTGCCTTGGCCCGCACCGCCGGCGCGTTGCACCACGGGTGCGGGTTCAGGCACTGAAGGCCTGGCCCCTGCGGCGGGGCCGGGACGTGGCCCGCAACCGGCGGGCGGGCAGCCCCATGGTGGGTGGTTCCGGTGTGAACATCTGTTGATCCGATCGGGGGATGTGTCCGCCCTGCTCCGCCAGGTCCGTACCCCGCCCTGAACTACGCTCGGGATCGCCCGTGCGGACACCCCGCGGGATCGGCTCGTGTGCAGGTGGACGGGAGCGTGGCCCGTGACGGATCAGGCGGTGGCGGCGGCCGGCAGCCGGCAGTTCTTCGGCCGGCAGCGGGAGTTGAAGGCCCTGCGCGCCGACATCGAGCGGACCGGCCTCGACACCCTGACCGGCCGCAAGGCCCCCCGCGCCCGCGTCCTGCTCATCGCCGGGAAGCCCGGCTCCGGACGCACCGCGCTCGCCGAGGAGCTCGCCGCCGGACTCGCCGACCGCTACCCCGACGGCATCTTCCGGGCCCGTCTCACCGAGCCCGGCGGCGACCCCGTCCCCACCGCCCGCGTCGCCCGTGAACTCCTCGCCGCGCTCGGGGTGGCCGAACCCCCCGGCGCCGCCGAGGACGAACTGACCGAGCTGGTCCGCGGCGCCCTCGCCGGCCGCCGCGCCGTCCTCATCCTCGACGACGCCGTCGACGCCGAGCAGGCCGACCCGCTGATCCCCGACGACCCCGACACCCTGGTGGTGGGCGTCGCCAGGGGCCCGCTCACCGGCATCCCCGACGTACGCCCCTGCACCCTCGGCGGGCTCGACCCCAAGTCGGCCATCGAACTCCTCACCGCCTTCACCGGCTCCGTACGCGTCACCGTCGACCCGCAGGCCGCCGAGACCCTCGTCGAGGAGTGCGGCGGGCTGCCCGCCGCCGTCGTCCTCGCCGGAGGCTGGCTCGCCGGCGAGCCCACGGCCTCCGTGGCCGACCTCGCCAAGCGGCTCCGGGCCCTCGCCGGCGACCCGCTGACCCGCGCCTTCCACCTCGCCCACGAGGCGCTCGCCGGGCCCGCCGCCCGGATACTGCGATTCCTCTCCCTGGCGCCACTCGGCCGGGCGGACGCCCACACCGCCTCCGCCCTGGCCGGCTGCTCGGTCTCGGCGGCCACCACCACCCTCGCCGACTTCGCCGCCCTGGGACTCGTCACCGCCGGCGAGGACGGGCAGTACGAGGTGCCCGGCCATCTCGTCCCCCTCCTTCGCGCCCAGCTGGAGGAGCGCGACCGGCCCGCCGAGGTGCAGCTCGCCCGGGCCCGGATGCTGGAGCGGACCGTACGGCTCCTCCAGTCCTGCCGTGCGGTCACCGAACCCGAGGGCTCGCCCGCCCGCCGGAAGCTGGCCGGCCTGCCCCGCGCCCTGCGCTTCCCGAACGCCGCCGCCGGAGCCCTCTGGCTGCGCTCCCGCCAGTCCTTCCTGCTCGCCTCCGCCCGGCTCGCCGTCGCCGACGGGGAGCTCGACACCCTCGCCCGCCGTCTCATCGCCTCCCTGGTCCGGGCGCTCGCGGCGCACCGGGGCGCCGAGGCCGCCGCTCCCGAGCTGTACGGGCTGCACCAGCTGGTCCTGGACGTGGCCGAGCGGCACGGGCTGCACCGCGAGCGGGCCGCCGCCCTGCTGAACCTCGCCGATCTCGACGCCCGGACCGGCAGGACGAAGGACGCTCTGCTGCGATATCGGTTGGCATTGGAGGCCGGACGCGCAGCAAATGACCCGTACGCGACCGGTCGCGCAATGGAATCCGTAGGTGGCTCGTATCAGGAGCTGGGAGACTGGCAGCGGGCCGGCGACTGGTACGGGCGGGCGCTCGCCCAGCGCCTCGCCCGGGACGAGCGCGCCGACCAGGCTCGGCTGTACGCCCGCCTCGGCGCCGTACAGACCTACGCGGGCCGGTACGGCGAGGCCCTGCGGAACTGGCGGGCCGCCGCGGCCGGCTATCGGCGCCTCGACGATCTCCCGGGCCACGCACGGGCGTTGAGCGAGGCGGCCCGGGTCCAGGAGTACGCCGGACGGCCCGAGGAATCCCTGCGGACCTGCGAGGAAGCGGTGGAATGGGCCCGGCGCGCCCAGGACACCCGGCTCCAGGCCGCACTCCAGCTGCGGCTGGCCGACACCCTCGACCGGCTCGGCGACCCGGCCGCCGCCCGGCTGCACCGGGCCGCTGCGGACAGACTGCTGGAAACGGCATCACCAGCCTACGAAATCCGTAGTGGCTCCAGCGAAGATTAGTACTTTGAAAGGCTAGACAGCGGGAACTCCTTCATTAGACTGGGTCCGCCGCGTGTGAACGTGGTGTGCCCCGGTGCGCCGCAGTGCATCCGGGTATGTATCGCAGTGCCCCAGATATCCCCCTGATTCAAGGACCGTGATCGACGATGAAGGTCGGCATCCCCCGCGAGGTCAAGAACAACGAGTTCCGCGTGGCCATCACCCCTGCTGGTGTCCACGAGCTCGTCCGCCACGGCCACCAGGTCTTCGTCGAGCAGAACGCCGGTGTCGGCTCCTCGATCACGGACGAGGAGTACGTCGCCGCCGGCGCCGAGATCCTCCCCACCGCCGACGAGGTCTGGGCCACCGCCGACCTGCTGCTCAAGGTCAAGGAGCCCATCGCGGAGGAGTACCACCGCCTCCGCAAGGACCAGACCCTCTTCACCTACCTGCACCTCGCCGCCTCCCGCGAGTGCACGGACGCCCTCCTGGCCTCCGGCACCACCGCCATCGCGTACGAGACCGTGGAGACCGCGAACCGCGCCCTCCCGCTGCTCGCCCCGATGTCCGAGGTCGCGGGCCGGCTGGCCCCGCAGGTCGGCGCCTACCACCTGATGCGCTCGGCCGGCGGTCGCGGCGTCCTGCCCGGCGGCGTGCCCGGCACCCACGCCGGCAAGGCCGTCGTCATCGGCGGCGGCGTCTCCGGCTGGAACGCCACCCAGATCGCCGTCGGCATGGGCTTCCACGTGACCCTGCTCGACAAGGACATCAACAAGCTCCGCGAGGCCGACAAGATCTTCGGCACCAAGGTGCAGACGATCGTCTCCAACGCCTACGAGCTGGAGAAGGCCGTCGTCGAGGCCGACCTCGTCATCGGCGCCGTTCTCATCCCGGGCGCCAAGGCCCCGAAGCTGGTCACCAACGAGCTCGTCGCCAAGATGAAGCCCGGAAGTGTCCTTGTCGACATCGCGATCGACCAGGGCGGCTGCTTCGAGGACTCGCACCCGACCACCCACACCGAGCCGACCTTCCAGGTCCACAACTCGGTCTTCTACTGCGTCGCCAACATGCCCGGCGCGGTCCCGAACACCTCCACCTACGCCCTCACCAACGCCACGCTGCCCTACATCGTGTCGCTGGCGAACAACGGCTGGGCCGAGGCGCTGCGCCGCGACGCCGCCCTCGGTCTGGGCCTCAACACCCATGACGGCAAGGTGGTTTACAAGGAGGTCGCCGAGGCGCACGGCCTCGAGCACGTCGAGCTCAGCACCCTCCTGGGCTGACCTCCGCGGCACCGCCGTCAACGCGTGCCGTCAATGCCACGCACCCGGCCGGACCTTGTTCGACAAGGTCCGGCCGGCCGTGTCTCCGGGCCTGCCGTAACGTTCGGCCAACTCGCCTCGAACGTAACCCTTTAACCGTTTCGCACACCCCTGAAACGTGTGGATGCATGCCTGCGCACCCTTGACAGAGACGTGTTCGGTTGCCGACACATCGGGCCGGGTCCGGCGGATTGTGTTGCTGCGGAGCGGTGACACGCCATAGAGTCGCCAACCGTCGGCATGGTGCCACGCTGACCTATCGATAAATGTTCCTGGTGACATCCAAGGAGGTAGACGACTTGTGAATGAGTCGACAATTACTCCCGGGAGCGGTGCGCCAGGTGCTCCGATCGGCTCCGTCGCGGTGCGGACCTTCGCGACGCACCAGCCCATGACGACAGCCCACACGATGAAGACGATGGACGGCCTACACGTGAACGCCACGGCCGGCAACGAGATGGGCCGAGAGTCCACCCACTTCGCCGCCTTTGACGAGGTGCCCGAGGGGCACTTCTACGACCCCGACGCCGAGTACGAGCCCGACCCGGAGTACGCGGCCACCCTCGCACCCGACGCTGCCCGCCAGCGCCGCGAGCGGATCGGCCCCACCGGACGGCCCCTGCCGTACTTCCCGATCCCGGGTCCCCTGACCGACCACGGACCCGCGAAGATCATCGCGATGTGCAACCAGAAGGGCGGCGTCGGCAAGACCACGTCGACCATCAACCTGGGTGCCGCGCTCGCCGAGTACGGACGACGGGTGCTGCTCGTCGACTTCGACCCGCAGGGAGCCCTGTCGGTCGGCCTCGGCGTGAACCCGATGGAGCTCGACCTCACCGTCTACAACCTGCTCATGGAGCGGGGCATGTCGGCGGACGAGGTCCTCCTGAAGACCGCCGTGCCCAACATGGACCTGCTGCCGAGCAACATCGACCTCTCGGCCGCCGAAGTCCAGCTCGTCAGCGAGGTCGCGCGCGAGTCGACGCTCCAGCGCGCCCTGAAGCCGCTGATGAACGACTACGACTACATCGTGATCGACTGTCAGCCCTCGCTCGGCCTGCTGACCGTGAACGCCCTGACGGCGGCTCACAAGGTCATCGTGCCGCTGGAGTGCGAGTTCTTCGCGCTCCGCGGAGTGGCGCTGCTCACCGAGACCATCGAGAAGGTCCAGGAGCGGCTCAACCCCGAGCTGGAGCTCGACGGCATCCTCGCCACGATGTACGACTCCCGTACGGTGCACAGCCGTGAGGTCCTCGCGCGCGTCGTCGAGGCCTTCGACGACCACGTGTACCACACGGTCATCGGGCGGACGGTGCGCTTCCCGGAGACCACGGTCGCCGGTGAGCCCATCACCACGTACGCCTCCAACTCCGTGGGCGCCGCCGCCTACCGTCAGCTCGCCAGGGAGGTGCTCGCCCGGTGTCACGCCGAGTGAGTCTGCCCGGCGCCGACGAACTCTTCCGTACGACCGGGGGGACGGCGCTCCAGTCGTCCGCACCCCGCCGGGCCGTCCCGGCACCGGCGGGCGAGAGCGCCCCGGCGGCGGCCGAGGGCTCCGCGGAGCACACGGCGGCGGACTCCGAGACCGCAGAACCGAGCGCGAGGACGGCGGAGCCCGACGGCGCCGCCGCCAAGGGCGCACCCGCGGCCGCGGTCCCCGCCCCGGCGGCGCGGCGACGCGGCGGCGGTCGGGCCCCGAACCGGCGGCCCAGCGGCCGGGAGCGCCACGACGAGAAGATCACGGTCTACGTCTCCGCCGAGGAGCTGATGGACCTGGAGCACGCCCGGCTGGTGCTCCGCGGTGAGCACGGTCTCGCCGTGGACCGCGGCCGGATCGTCCGGGAGGCCGTCGCGGTCGTCCTGGCGGACCTGGAGTCCCGCGGCGACGCGAGCATCCTCGTCCGCCGCCTGCGCGGCCGCTGACGGTAGCCTGCGGGCTGCCGCGCTCCCCGTTCCCCCTGGACCTCCATGCACCACGCCCCCGATGAAACGTCCCGCCCGCCACGCCGCCTCCTGGGCCGCGGGCCGGGCGAGCCGGAGGAGGCCGCACCACAGCCTCCGGCCGGCCCTCCCGTACAGGACGAGGGGCGGCCGGACGGCTCTGCGGCCCCGGCCGAGGGGCCGGACGGGCGGGAGTACGGCTCCGAGGGCCCTGACGGCCCTGAGAGCGGCTCCGGGGCCCTTCGGGGCGGTGACGGGGGCACCGAGGCCGGAGAGGGTGCCACGGGCGCGCGTGAGGGCGGTTCCGGGGCCCTTGAGGATGGTGTCGACGCCGATGAGGCCGGAGCCGGGGCCGTCGAGGCCGGGCACGGCGGTGACGGTGACGGTGCTGCCGAGGCCGGGCGCGGCGACGGTGGTGACGGCGACAGCGGTCGGTTCACCGTGCGGCTCTCGAACTTCGAGGGGCCCTTCGATCTGCTCCTCCAGCTGATCACCAAGCACAAGCTCGACGTCACCGAGGTCGCGCTCTCGCAGGTCACCGACGAGTTCATGGCGCACCTGCGCGCCCTCGGTCCCGACGGGGACCTCGACCAGACCACCGAGTTCCTCGTCGTCGCCGCCACCCTCCTCGACCTCAAGGCCGCCCGGCTGCTGCCCGCCGCCGAGGTGGAGGACGAGGCCGACCTCGCCCTCCTGGAGGCCCGCGACCTGCTCTTCGCGAGGCTGCTCCAGTACCGGGCGTACAAGAAGATCGCGGCGATCTTCGCGGAGCGCTGGGAGGCCGAGGGCCGCCGCCACCCCCGTACCGTCGGACTCGAACCGCACCACGCCGAGCTGCTCCCCGAGGTCGTCATCTCCATCGGCGCCGAGGGCTTCGCGAAGCTGGCGGTCAAGGCGATGCGGCCCAGGGCCGAGCCTCAGGTGTACGTCGACCACATCCACGCCCCGCTCGTCAGCGTCCGCGAGCAGGCCGCCGTGGTCGTCGCGCTGCTCCGCGAGCGCGGGACGGCGCTCTTCCGCGAGCTGATCGAGGACGTCGGCGACGAGACGCTGACCGTGGTGGCCCGCTTCCTCGCCCTCCTGGAGCTCTACCGGGAGAAGGCCGTCGCCCTCGACCAGGAGACCGCCCTGGGGGACCTCACCGTCTCCTGGACCGGCGGGGAGGCGGACCCGGCCGGGTCCGTGACGGACGAATTCGACCAGGAGGCCCCCGCATGAGCGACCTCAAGCCCGCCCTCGAAGCCGTCCTGATGGTCGTCGACGAGCCCGCCACCGAGGCCCACCTCGCCAAGGTCCTGGACCGGACCCCCCGCGAGGTCGCGGACGCCCTGCGGGAGCTGGCCGACGAGTACACCGTCCAGGGCCGGGGCTTCGAGCTGCGGCGGGTGGCCGGCGGCTGGCGCTACTACACCCGCGCCGAGCACGCCGCGGCCGTCGAGGCCTTCGTCCTGGAGGGCCAGCAGGCCCGGCTCACCCAGGCGGCCCTGGAGACCCTGGCGGTCGTCGCGTACCGCCAGCCGGTCAGCCGTTCCCGGGTCTCGGCGGTCCGCGGGGTCAACTGCGACGGGGTGATGCGGACCCTCCTGCAGCGGGGTCTGGTGGAGGAGGCGGGCGCGGAACCCGAAACAGGTGCGATCCTGTACAGGACGACGAACTACTTCCTGGAGCGGATGGGCCTGCGCGGCCTGGACGAGCTCCCCGAGCTGGCGCCCTTCCTCCCCGAGGCGGAGGCGGTCGAGCCGGACTCGCTGGAAGGGGTCCCGTCGTTCGATCCGGATGCACCGGATCGTGAGGACGACGACGACAAGACGGAAGTTTGATGCGAAGCAGCAGCGGCAGGAACAGCAGCGGAAACAACGGCGGGAGCCGTGGTGGCAACAGCGGCGGCCGCGGCGGCAGCAGCGGTGGCGGCGGCGGCCGCGGCGGCTCCGGCGGCGGCGGCGGTTACCGGGGCGGCAGCGGTGGTGGCGGCGGCTACCAGGGCGGTGGCGGCGGCGGTGGCTACCAGGGTGGCGGCCGTGACGACCAGAAGCGCCCGAGCAACCCGCGCCGGCCTCGCCCCGAGGAGCGCTCCTACGACGTGAGCCCGCCCGCGGAGGCCCCGAAGAAGGGCCGCGGCTCCGCGGCCCGCGGCGGCGCCAAGGGCGGCCCCAAGGCACCCCAGGGCGGCACCCCGCCCCGTCGTGGCCCGCACGGCCAGCGGCAGGCCCCGGCCCGCTCGCGCGAGCTCGACGCCAAGATCGAGCAGCGCAACCGGGAGCGGTACGAGAACCGGCCGGAGATCAGGACCCCGAAGACCTTCCCGGGCGCCGAGCAGGAGGGCGAGCGGCTGCAGAAGGTCCTCGCCCGCGCCGGCATGGGCTCGCGGCGCGCCTGCGAGGAGCTCATCGAGCAGGCCCGCGTCGAGGTCAACGGCGAGATCGTCCTGGAGCAGGGCAAGCGCGTCGACCCGGAGAAGGACGAGATCAAGGTGGACGGCCTGACCGTCGCCACCCAGTCGTACCTGTTCTTCGCGCTGAACAAGCCGGCCGGTGTCGTCTCCACCATGGAGGACCCGGACGGCCGCCAGTGCCTCGGCGACTACGTCAACAACCGTGAGACGCGTCTCTTCCACGTCGGCCGGCTCGACACGGAGACCGAGGGCATCATCCTGCTCACCAACCACGGTGAGCTGGCCCACCGCCTCACGCACCCGAAGTACGGCGTGAAGAAGACCTACCTGGCCGCCATCACCGGCCCGCTGCCCCGCGAGGTCGGCAAGCGGCTGAAGGACGGCATCCAGCTGGAGGACGGCTACGCCAAGGCCGACCACTTCCGCGTGGTCGAGCAGACCGGCAAGAACTACCTGGTCGAGGTCACGCTGCACGAGGGCCGCAAGCACATCGTGCGCCGCATGCTGGCCGAGGCCGGCTTCCCGGTCGAGAAGCTGGTCCGCACGGCCTTCGGCCCGATCGGTCTGGGCGACCAGAAGTCGGGCTGGCTGCGCCGCCTGACCAACACGGAGGTCGGCATGCTGATGAAGGAAGTCGGCATGTAAGGCCCCCGGCCCGCGCTACGAAGGAGCCCGTGACCGCCCCACCCGGCGGTCACGGGCTCCTTCGCGTTCCCCGTCCCCGCTAGGTCGTGTCCGGAAAGTGGCGCCGTCTGCTCGCGGGCCAGGCGGGACTTTCCGGACACGACCTAGTGCTCCCGGTGGTACGCGGCCACGGCGCCGAAGGCCTCCTTCGGCTCCCAGTCCAGGTCGGGGTACGTGTCGCCCTTGCGGTCCTCGAAGACCTTGACGATGCCGTAGCTGGCCAGGTCCAGATCCTCCCGGGGGTCGGCGTCCGGCCGGTGGACGTGGTCGTGGAGCGCGAAGACGAAGACGAAGGTGGTGTCGACGCCCCCGGCGTCGAAGGCCTCCAGGAGTTCCCGTACGTACGCGGCCTGGCCGGCCTCGTCGCGCGCGTGCTCCCCGTTCAGGCGCAGCGGGCCGTGCCCCTCGCCGTACTCGACGATCTCCAGGCCGCGCGCGCCCACGTCGCCGGCGCCCCGGAAGGTCGCGGAGCCGAACTCGGTGATCGCGACCGGCTTGCCCTGGTCGACGAGCCGCCGCACGCCCGCGGCGAAGACGTCGGCGATCTCGGCCGACCGGTAGAGGTCCACGGAGAGGAAGTCGAACGGCGTCCAGTCGACCTGTTCCAGCGGCACGGAGGCGTAGGTGATCCTGCCGTGGAAGTGCTCGCGGACCACCGCCACGGCCCTGCCGAGGAACTCGTTCACCCGTGCCCCGGCCTCCGCGATCCGTTCGGCGGGGCGGTCCGGCGACAGCAGGAACGCGACCCGCTCGTCGATCGAGTCGCCGGGCAGGAAGCCCTTGTTCATCAGGCTCAGCTCGGCGCCGGTGACGAGGACGACCTCGCCGCCGAGCCCCCGCAGCCGCTCGGCGCGCCGGGCGCAGTCGGCGAACAGCGCCAGCATCTCGTCGGCGGTCAGCTCCAGCGGGTACGGCGAGAACCAGACCTCCAGGCCGAGGGCGAGCGCGCACCTCGCCGCCCGCTCGATCCGCTCGGGGTCACCCCCGGTGACGCGGACGGCGGTGCAGTGCAGGTCGTCCCGGATGACACGGAGCTCGCGCTCGACGGTCACGGGGTCGAAGCGCTCGCGGGAGACGGACTCCCCGCGGACGAAACCGGTGTCGTACGTGATGCCCTTGGCGCGCATGGGTGATGTCCTCCCCGAGATGGTTAAGGTACTTGGCGTACCTTACTTGCCCGTGGTGTGCGGTCAACAGGACGATGGAGAGGAACCAGCGGTACCGATCACGGGGTGAGGACATGGCCGACGAACCGACGGGGAAGAGCGCCGGTGGTGGGCAGACGCGGCGGCGCGGCGCCGCCCTGGAGGAGGCGATCCTGCGGGCGGCGGCCGAGGAACTGGTCGAGTCCGGGTACGCCGGACTGACCATGGACCGGGTCGCGCGGCGCGCGGGAACCAACAAGAACGCGATCTACCGCCGCTGGCCCAACCGCCTCGCGCTCGGCGTCGCCGGCTACCGGCGGCTGGCCACCTCGGTCCAGCCGCCCGACACCGGCGAGCTGCGCTCCGACGCCCTGGAGCTGCTCCGCGGGGCCAACCGGCACTGGAGCTCGCCGCTCGGCACGGTCCTGCGCGAACTCATGGCGGCCGCCGGAGGGGCGACGGAGTTCCTGGCGCAGCTGCCCGAGCAGGCCGGCGACTCGGTGGCCGCCACCTGGCTGACCGTGCTCGGGCGCGCGGTCGCGCGCGGCGAGGCCGCCCCGGAGGCGCTGCACCCGCGCGTCGCCACGGTGGCCGTCGTGCTGCTCCGCAACGAGTTCGTGGTCCGCGGGGTGCCCACCGCGCCCGACGAGGTCCTCGTCGAGATCGTCGACGAGGTGTATCTGCCGCTGGTCCGGAGGCGCGGGACAGCGGCCGGCTGAGCCCTGCCGTCCGCCGCCCACGGGTTTTCGGTCTTGTGGCCGGAGGTCGCCCACCTTTATAGTCAACATGACTCTTAAGGAGGCGGGCGTGAGCCTCGCAAGCATGCTGGAACCCCTGCAACAGCCGCTCTTCACCGTCCTGGACACCCCGGTCAGCTGGACCGAGGTCCTCGGATTCGGCAGCGGCGCGCTCTGCGTCTGGCTCGTCGCCCGGCAGCACCTGGCCAACTGGCCCATCGGCATCGCCAACAACCTGTTCTTCGTCCTGCTCTTCACGCAGGCGGGGCTCTACGCCGACGCCGGCCTCCAGATCGTCTTCATCACCCTCGCCGCGTACGGCTGGTGGACCTGGACCCACGGGGGTGGACCAGGCTCCGACGCCCTCCCGGTGCGCCGCACCACGCGCACCGAGTGGACGTGGCTGCTCGCGGCGGGGGTGGTGGGGACCCTCGGACTCACCCTGCTGCTCGACCGCGTCACCGACTCCACCGTCCCCTTCTGGGACGCGCTGACGACCGCGCTCTCCCTGATGGCGACCTACGGCCAGTGCCGCAAGCGCCTGGAGTCCTGGTGGCTGTGGATCGCCGCCGACGTCGTCTACGTACCGCTCTACGCGTACAAGGAGCTGTACCTGACCTCCCTGCTCTACGTCGGCTTCATGACGCTCTGCGTCCTCGGCCTGCGCGGCTGGACCAAGGACCTCACCGCCCGCCGGGCCCTCGCGGTGGGAGCGGCCGCGTGAAGCGCTACGGACACGGCCTGGTCCTCGGCAAGTTCTATCCGCCGCACGCCGGCCACCACCACCTCGTCGAGACCGCCCGCGCGCGCTGCGAGCGCCTCACCGTCCTCGTCTGCGCCTCCTCGGTGGAATCCGTCCCCCTCGACGAACGCGTCGCCTGGATGCGCGAGATCCACCCCGACGCCCTCGTCGTCGGCGCCGTCGACGACATCCCCGTCGACCTCCGGGACCCCGACGTCTGGGCCGCCCACATGGCCGTCTTCCGGGCCGCCGTCCCCGAACCCGTCGACGCCGTCTTCACCTCGGAGCCGTACGGGGAGGAGCTCGGCCGCCGCTTCGGCGCCGCGTCCGTCTGCGTCGACCCCGACCGCACCCGCTTCCCCGTCTCCGGCACCGCCGTCCGCGCGGACCCCGTCGCCTGCTGGGACTTCCTCGAACCCCCGGTGCGGGCCGCGCTCACCCGGCGGATCGTCGTCCTCGGCGCCGAGTCCACCGGCACCACCACCATGGCCCTCGCCCTCGCCGACCACTACCGGCGGCGCGGCGGGATCTGGGCCCGCACCCGGTACGTACCGGAGTACGGGCGCGAGTACAGCGAACTCAAGCTCGCCGAGCTGCGCGCCGAGCGCCCCGGCGCCGCCTGGTCCGACGTCGCCTTCCACTCCTCCGACTTCCCCGTCATCGCCCAGCGCCAGGCCGAACTGGAGGAGGAGGCGGCCCGCGACGGCTCGCCCGTGCTCTTCTGCGACACCGACGCCTTCGCCACCACCATCTGGCACGAGCGCTACATGGGCACCGCCAGCACCGCCACCGGCGAGATCGCCGCGCACGGCCGCCAGCACCTCTGGCTGCTCACCGACCACCGCGGCGTCGACTTCGAGGACGACGGGCTCCGTGACGGGGAGCACCTGCGCCCCTGGATGACCGCGCGCTTCCTCACCCAGCTCGCCCACACCGGCCGCCGCACGGCCGTCCTCAGCGGCCCCCACGAGGAGCGGCTCGCGGCCGCCGTCGCCGCCGTCGACGGCCTCCTCGCCGAGGGCTGGGGCTTCACGGACCCGCTGCCGGAGCGCCGATGAACACCCGGCCGACGCCCCCGACGCCCCCAACGCCCCCGACGCCCCCTGTCCCTCCGACGCCCGCGACGCCCGAGGGGTACGACAAGTACGCCTTCGAGCCCTTCGCCGTCACCGTCGACCTCGCCGTCCTCACCGTCCGCGAGGAACGCCTCCACGTCCTCCTCGTCGAACGCGGGCAGGAACCGTACGCCGGTACCTGGGCTCTCCCCGGCGGATTCGTCCTGCCCCGGGAGTCCGCCGAGCGGGCCGCCCGTCGCGAACTCGCCGAGGAGACCGGGCTCTCCGAGGCCGGCGTCGCCGGACTCCACCTCGAACAGCTCCGCACCTACAGCGAACCCGACCGCGACCCGAGGATGCGGGTCGTCTCCGTCGCCTTCGCCGCCCTCGTGCCGGACCTGCCCGAGCCGCGCGGCGGCGGCGACGCGGCCCAGGCGCGCTGGACGCCGTACGACACCGTCCGGGGCCTCGCCTTCGACCACGACCGCATCCTCGCCGACGCCCGCGAACGGGTCGGCGCCAAGCTGGAGTACACCTGCCTCGCGACCGCCTTCTGCCCGCCCGAGTTCACCCTCGGCGAGCTGCGGCAGGTCTACGAGACGGTCTGGGGCGTCCCGCTCGACCGCCCCAACTTCCGGCGCAAGGTCCTCACCACGCCCGGCTTCGTCCAGGCCGTGGAAGGACCGCCGCGCCTCACCGGCGGACGGGGGAAACCGGCCGCCCTCTACCGGGCGGGCGACGCCACCACCCTCCACCCGCCCCTCCTCCGACCGGAAGGACGCCCCGCATGAACCTCGCACGCCCCGCCACCAAGCAGGCCGCGACCGGCTCCCTGATCGGGCTGGCACTCGGCGACGCGCTGGGATTCCCGACCGAGTTCAACGACGTGCCGGCGATCCTCGCCAAGGCCGGACCCTGGCGGACGATGGCCCTGCCCGTCACCGGCGGGAAGGCGTACGTCACCGACGACACCCAGATGACCCTCGCCTTCGCCCGGGGCATCCGCACGGCCATGGACCGGGGCGTGCTCGCCCCGCTGCGGCTCACCCGGCCCGTCCGCGAGGAGTTCGTCGACTGGTACCACTCCCCGGAGAACAACCGTGCCCCCGGCAACACCTGCCTGCGCGCCTGCCTCCTCCTCGACGGAGACCGGCTCTGGCAGGACGCCAGCCAGATCCACTCCAAGGGCTGCGGCGCCAACATGCGGGTGGCGCCCATCGGGCTCGTCCCCGGACTCAGCGAGGAGCAGCGGGCGGGCGCAGCGCAGCTCCAGTCCGGCCTGACCCACGGTCACCCCACCGCGCTCGCCGCCTCCGACCTCACCGCCCGCGCCGTGTACCTGCTCGCGCAGGGCGTGGACCCGGCCGGCCTCGTCGGACAGCTGCGCTCGTACGCGTACGAGAACCGCGACCGGTACCACGAGCACTGGCTCGGCGACCTCTGGACCCGCTCCCAGGACCCCGACGCCCTGCACTTCATCCGGCGCGGCTGGGACGAGTGCCTGGCCGTCCTCGAACGCCTGGACGCCGTCCAGCGCACGGCCGACCCGGAGCTCGACCCCTGTGAGTACACCGGCGACGGCTGGATCGCCGAGGAGGCCCTCGCGACCGGTCTCCTCTGCTTCCTGCTCTTCCCCGACGAGCCCCTCACCGCCCTCCGCCGCGCCGCCTGCACCCGCGGTGACTCCGACTCGATCGCCGCCCTCGCGGGAGCCTTCGCCGGAGCCCACCTCGGGGCCGCCGCCTGGCCGAAGGAGTGGGAGGAGCACATCGAGTACCGGAGCGACCTGCTGACCTTCGGCGCCCTCTGGGACGCTTGATCCATGACGCTCACCCTCGACCTCTCCCCGGGCGCGGACCTCTCCGCCGTCGTCGCCGAACAGCCCGACCCCCTGCTCTTCGCGACGGTCTCCGGCGCGCACCTCTACGGCTTCCCGTCCCGCGACTCGGACGTGGACCTGCGCGGGGCGCACCTGCTGCCCGTCGACGCCCTGATCGGGCTGCGGGAACCCGAGGAGACCCGCAGCCGGATATGGGACCGCGACGGCGTCGAGATGGACCTCGTCACCCACGACCTGCGGAAGTTCGCCCGGCTGATGCTGCGCCGCAACGGCTACGTCCTGGAGCAGCTCACCTCCCCGCTCGTCGCGCACACCACGGAGACGCACGCCGAGCTGATCTCCCTCGTGCCCGAGGTGCTCACCTCCCACCACGCCCACCACTACCGGGGCTTCGCCGGGACGCAGTGGCGGCTCTTCGAGAGCAGCGGTGAACTCAAGCCGCTGCTCTACACCTACCGGGCGCTGCTCACCGGCATCCATCTGATGCGCTCGGGCGAGCTGCAGGCCCATCTGCCGACCCTGGTCGAGGCGGTGCCCGAGGCCCCGGCGCGGCTGCCCGACCTCGTCGCGGCCAAGGCGGCGGCGGAGCACGGGCTCGCGGACCTGGCGACCGAGGACGTACGGGCGGAGACGGAGGCCCTGCACGGGGTCCTGGACGAGGCACAGGCCGCGTCCGGGCTCGCCGAGACGCCGGTACGCGCCCACGACCTGCTCCACGACCTCGTCGTACGGGCCCGGCTGACGGGCAGCTAGACCCCGGCGGACCCTAGGAGAGCACGTCCAGCGCCGAGGCGCGCCGCGCGCGGATCAGGAAGTCCTGCACGCGTGCGTGGTCCGGGGCGACCGGGAGCGGGGTCGAGTCGAGGGCCCGGTCGGCCTCCTCCTGGAGGCGGTTCATCCAGGACTCGACCTCGGGCCAGGACGCCTCGCCGCGCTTGACCGCGAGGAACCGCTCGCGGTCCTCGCCGACGTCGATCCGCAGCTCGCCCGTGCGGAGCAGGTCCCGGCAGCTGGTCAGCAGCCGCAGCAGGTGCATGGCGTGCTTCCAGCGCGGGTGGCCGTACCGGCGCACGTCCGCCTCCAGCTTGCGGCGCTGGCCGCCCGCGTACCGGACGAAGGTCTGGTGGGCCTGCCGGGACAGGAAGGCCCCGCGCAGCGAGAGCAGCTCCCGGCCGAGGTCGTCGACGTGCCGCACGACGGGGGAGTGGAGGCACTCCAGGACGTTCGGGTTGTTGCGCAGGGCCAGCTCGCAGAAGCGTTCCAGCTCCCAGCTGAACTGCTCCTCGGCGGGTCCCTCCACATGCGCCGGGGGCTTGTCGAAGTGCCAGAACAGCGGCGTCGGGGCGAGGTACACGCCCCGGAGGTCCGTGTCGCTGTCCTCGGTCGCGAGGCCGAAGGCGCGCGAGCCCATCACACAGGAGTAGATCGTGTGCTCGCGCACCAGCTCGTCCGGAGTCATGCCGGGCAGGTTACGCGAGGGTGATCGATTCTCCCGAGACGGTGATCTGCCGGGCCGGCAGCGGCCGGGGAGCCGGTCCCGCCGCCACCGCACCGTCCGCGACGCGGTACTTCGAGCCGTGGCAGGGGCAGTCGATGGTGCCGTCCGCGACCTTGTTCACCAGACAGCCCTGGTGGGTGCAGACCGCGGAGAAGGCCTTGAACTGCCCGGCCGTGGGCTGGGTGACGACGACCTTCTCCTCGGTGAAGACGGTGCCGCCGCCGACCGGGATGTCGGAGGTCGTGGCCAGGGCCGGTCCGGCGGGGGACGCGGTGCCGCTCGGGGCGTCCGTGGCGGCCGGGTCGCCCGGGGTGGCCGGGGCGGTGGTGGCCGTACCGCCGTCGCCCCCGCCGTCCGAGCCGCAGCCCGCCGTCAGGGCCGCGGCGGAGGCGAGGAGGACGGTACGGCGGTGCGTGGCACGTGAGGTCATGCGGCCCAGCTTGGCGGCGCGCCGCGGCCGGGTCCCGCAACACGCCGCGCGGGCCGGGCGGGACTTTCCGGACCCGGCCTACGCCCGGGGGTCCAGCCCCCTCGCACGGCCGTCCGCGTCCCGCCGTACCTCAAGGACCGAGGTCACCGCGTCCCGCTCGACCGGCCCGTACACATGCGGGAAGAGCACGTCCCCCGAGCCCTCGTACCGGACCTCCCCGCTCAGCCGGGCCTCGTCGATGACGAGCACCAGGAGCGGGCCCGGCACGTCCCGGTAGTGGGCGTCGGCGACGGCGAGGGCCGCGGACTCGTCGGAGGAGCAGTGGACGAAGCCCTCGGCGGTGAGGGACGCGGGGGCGTAGGGGGCGTCCGGGGCGGCGGGGGAGGCCGACCAGTCGGCCAGCGGTACGACGTGCAGCAACATGTCGACAGTTCTACCGCGCGGCCGGTCACGAGCCCTTACCCCGAGTGGCGGAACGTGGCGGTTCGGGTGACATTGGGCGTGTTCCGTACCGGACGAAAGGCAGGACCATGGCGGGTAACGACCTCGGCAGTCTCCTCGGCGGCCTCCTCGGCGGCTCCGGCGCCTCCGGCGGCGGCGCCGGAGGCGTCCTCGGCTCCCTGCTCGGCGCCCTCGCCGGCGGGAAGGGCGGCGCGGGCGCCGGCGGGAACGGCTCGAACCCGCTCGGCGGACTCCTCGACATGCTCACCAGGTCCGGCCTCGCCGACCAGGCCCAGTCCTGGGTCGGCACCGGCCGGAACCAGCCGGTGGACGGAGCCCAGATCGCCGAGGCGCTCCCCGACGACACCCTGCGGCAGGTCGCCCGGGACGCCGGGGTCAGCCCGCAGGAGGCCGCCGACGAGATCGCGCGGTCGCTGCCGCAGGCCGTCGACAAGCTGACCCCGGACGGCGCGGTGCCCCAGGGCTCCCTGGAGGACCTGATCCGGCAGCAGAAGCTCTGACGGCCGGCCGCCGGCAGCGGACCCGAGCGTCCCGGGCGCCCGCCCTCCGTCTCGGAGGGCGGGCGCCGCGACACGTCCTCCCCGGCGCTGACTAGGCTGAACGGAGCACTGACGCAGGCGAAGGAGTACGACGTGGCGGTACGAGCGGTCCGCGGAGCCGTCCAGCTGGAGCGGGACGAGGCCGGGCACATGCGCGAGCAGGTCGAAGAGCTGCTCACCGCCGTCCTCGGGCGCAACGGGCTCACCGCCGACGACCTCATCAGCATCTGGTTCACGGCCACGCCCGACCTGCACAGCGACTTCCCCGCCGCCGCCGCGCGCGACCTGGGGATCGTCGACGTCCCGCTGATCTGCGCGCAGGAACTCGACATCGCGGGCGCGATGCCGAGGGTCGTCCGGCTCCTCGCCCACGTCGAGACCGACCTGCCCAAGTCCCGGATCGCGCACGTCTACCTCGGCGCCGCGGCCGCCCTGCGCAAGGACATCGCCCAGTGAGAACAGCGCTCGTCATCGGCACCGGACTGATCGGCACCTCCGCCGCCATGGCCCTCGCGGGGCGGGGCGTCACCGTCCACCTCCGCGACCACGACCCGGCGCGCGCCGGCACGGCCGCCGCGCTCGGCGCCGGGACCGACGAGGACCCCGAGGGCCCCGTGGACCTCGTCATCGTCGCCGTGCCCCCCGCGCACGTGGCCGGCACCCTCGCCGAGGCCATGAACGCCGGGCTGGGCCGCGGCTACCTCGACGTGGCCAGCGTCAAGGGCGGCCCGAAGCGGGACCTGGAGGCGCGGGGCCTCGACCTCGCCGCGTACATCGGTACGCACCCCATGGCCGGCAAGGAACGCTCCGGGCCCCTCGCGGCCACCGCCGACCTCTTCGAGGGCCGGCCCTGGGTCCTCACCCCGACCCGGGACACCGACACCGAGGTCCTCAACCTCGCCCTGGAGCTCGTCGCGCTCTGCAAGGCGGTGCCCGTCGTCATGGACGCCGACGCCCACGACCGGGCGGTCGCGCTGGTCTCCCACACCCCGCAGCTGGTGTCCTCCATGGTCGCCGCGCGGCTGGAGGAGGCCGACGAGTCGGCGGTACGGCTCTGCGGGCAGGGCATCCGTGACGTGACCCGGATCGCGGCCTCCGACCCGCGCATGTGGATCGACATCCTCTCCGCCAACCCCGGGCCCGTCGCCGACGTGCTCTCCGGCGTGGCCGCCGACCTCGACGAGACCGTACGGGCGCTGCGGTCCCTGCAGTCCGCCGACGAGGAGAAGCGGCGGGACGGCGTCTCGGGCGTCGAGGACGTCCTGCGGCGCGGGAACGCCGGGCGCGCCCGGGTCCCCGGCAAGCACGGTGCCGCCCCCACGGTCTACGAGACCGTCGCGGTCCTCATCAGCGACCGGCCGGGCGAGCTGGCCCGCATCTTCGCGGACGCGGGGCGCGCGGGCGTCAACGTCGAGGACGTCCGCATCGAGCACGCGACCGGGCAGCAGGCGGGCCTGGTCCAGCTGATGGTGGAACCGTCGGCGGCGGCGGCACTGGGAGCGGCACTGCAGGAACGGGGCTGGTCCCTGCGCACGACGTGACGGACGGCTGACGCGCATCCGTCGCGGGGCGGCGCTCCCGCCCCGCCGCGGGGGCCGACGCGTTCCCCCGGGCCCGTCGCGGCCGTGCCCGTGCGGGCGGGGCCGAACGGGTGCCGCGGACTCGGTAACCTTGTGGAGGTCCCCGCGTCCCGCCAGGGCCCGCCGCACACCCCAGGAAGGTGTTCCCACCGTGGAATCCGTGATCGTCGCCATCGACGGGCCCTCCGGCACGGGCAAGTCCAGCACCTCGAAGGCGGTCGCCGCCAAGCTGGGGCTGAGCTACCTCGACACCGGCGCCCAGTACCGGGCGATCACCTGGTGGATGATCAGCAACGGCGTCGACGTCACCGACGCCGAGGCCGTCGCCAACGCCGCCTCCAAGCCCGTCATCGTCTCCGGTACGGACCCGGCCCGGCCCACCATCACCGTCGACGGCGCGGACGCGGCCGGCCCCATCCGTACCGAGGAGGTCACCTCCAAGGTCAGCGCCGTCAGCGCCGTCCCCGAGGTGCGGAGCCTGATCACCGAGCTCCAGCGGTCCATCGCCCGCGCCGCCGGGAACGGCATCGTCGTCGAGGGCCGGGACATCGGCACCACCGTCCTGCCCGACGCCGACCTGAAGATCTTCCTCACCGCCTCGCCCGAGGCCCGTGCCGCCCGCCGCTCCGGCGAGCTCAAGGGCGTCGACGTCCACGCGACGAGGGAAGCCCTGATCAAGCGGGACGCGGCCGACTCCAGCCGTAAGACCTCCCCGCTCGCCAAGGCCGACGACGCGGTCGAGGTCGACACCACCGACCTCACCCTGGACCAGGTCATCGAGTGCGTGGTCACCCTGGTGGACGAGAAGAGGACGGCCGCGAAGTGACCCTGCCCTCCGCGAAGGGCGCCGTCGTCGGCCGCCGCATCGGGATCGGCCTGATGTACGGTTTCTGGAAGCCGCGCGTCCTCGGCGCCTGGCGGGTGCCGGCCTCCGGCCCCGTCATCCTCGCCGTGAACCACGCGCACAACATCGACGGCCCCATGCTCATGGGCACCGCCCCGCGCCCCGTGCACTTCCTCATCAAGAAGGAAGCGTTCGTCGGACCCCTCGGGCCCTTCCTGGAGGGCATCGGGCAGGTCAAGGTCGACCGCGACAGCACCGACCGCAACGCGATCGGCAACGCGCTGGGCGTCCTGGAGCAGGGCGGCGTCCTCGGGATCTTCCCCGAGGGCACCCGGGGCGACGGGGACTTCGCCTCGCTCCGCGCGGGCCTGGCGTACTTCGCCGTCCGCAGCGGCGCGCCGATCGTCCCGGTCGCCGTCCTGGGCAGCACCGAGCGCCGCGGACGGCTGGTCAAGGCCCTGCCTCCGCTGCGCGGCGCCGTCGACGTCGTCTTCGGCGACGCCTTCGAGGCGGGCGACGGCTCGGGACGCCGCACCCGCAAGGCACTGGACGAGGCCACCGTACGGATCCAGGGCAGGCTCACCGAGCACCTGGAAAACGCCAGGCGCCTCACCGGGCGCTGAGCGAGACTCTCAGTAGTGGGCCCCGCGGCCCGGGGACCCACCGACCACGAATGATCAAGGAACGGACTTCATGAACGACCAGCACGACCACGGGGCACTTGGCGACGCCGAGTACGCGGAGTTCATGGAGCTCGCCTCCGAAGAAGGCTTCGACGTCGAAGAGGTCGAGGGCGCGATCGAGGAGGCCGGCCACGGCCCGCTTCCCGTCCTCGCCGTCGTCGGCCGCCCGAACGTCGGCAAGTCGACCCTGGTGAACCGCATCATCGGCCGCCGCGAGGCCGTCGTCGAGGACAAGCCGGGCGTCACCCGCGACCGCGTCACCTACGAGGCCGAATGGGCCGGGCGCCGCTTCAAGGTCGTCGACACCGGCGGCTGGGAGCAGGACGTCCTCGGCATCGACGCCTCCGTCGCCGCCCAGGCCGAGTACGCCATCGAGGCCGCCGACGCCTGTCTCTTCGTCGTGGACGCCACCGTGGGCGCCACCGACACCGACGAGGCCGTCGTCAAGCTGCTGCGCCGCGCCGGCAAGCCGGTCGTCCTCGCCGCCAACAAGGTCGACGGGCAGTCCGGCGAGGCCGACGCCTCCATGCTGTGGTCCCTGGGCCTCGGCGAGCCGTTCCCCGTCTCCTCGCTGCACGGCCGCGGCACCGGCGACCTCCTCGACGAGGTCCTGCGGAAGCTGCCCGAGGCCCCCGAGCAGCGCTTCGGCAACGCCGTCGGCGGCCCGCGCCGCATCGCCCTCATCGGCCGCCCGAACGTCGGCAAGTCCTCGCTCCTGAACAAGGTCGCCAACGAGGACCGCGTCGTCGTCAACGAGCTGGCCGGCACCACCCGCGACCCGGTCGACGAGCTGATCGAGCTCGGCGGCGTGACGTGGAAGTTCGTCGACACGGCCGGCATCCGCAAGAAGGTCCACCTTCAGGAGGGCGCGGACTACTACGCCTCCCTGCGGACGGCCGCCGCCGTCGAGAAGGCCGAGGTGGCCGTCATCCTCATCGACACCACCGACAACATCTCGGTCCAGGACCAGCGCATCATCACGATGGCGGTCGAGTCGGGCCGCGCGATCGTCATCGCCTACAACAAGTGGGACGAGCTCGACGAGGAGCGCCGCTACTACCTCGAGCGCGAGATCGAGACCGAGATGCAGCAGGTCGCCTGGGCGCCCCGGGTCAACGTCTCCGCCAAGACCGGCCGCCACATGGAGAAGCTGGTCCCGGCCATCGAGACCGCCCTCGCCGGCTGGGAGACCCGCGTCCCCACCGGCCGGCTGAACGCCTTCCTCGGTGAGATCGTCGCGGCCCACCCGCACCCGATCCGCGGCGGCAAGCAGCCCCGCATCCTCTTCGGCACGCAGGCCGGCACCAAGCCGCCCCGCTTCGTGCTCTTCGCCTCGGGCTTCCTGGAGGCCGGCTACCGCCGCTTCGTCGAGCGCCGCCTGCGCGAGGAGTTCGGCTTCGAGGGCACCCCGATCCACATGTCGGTCCGCGTGCGCGAGAAGCGCGGCCGCAAGAAGTAGCACCCCCCGGGGGGTGACGAACGGCGGAGGGCCGGGGCGATCGTGCCCCGGCCCTCCGCCGTTCGTACCCGGTGCCGCTGCTAGACGCCCCTGCGGGGCCCCGGTGGCAGCGCCGCCTGCGTGGGGGAGTGCTGCGCCGACCAGGCCGTCGGGTACGCGCCCGCGTACCGGTGCCCGTTCCCGTACACCCCCGTGCTCACCGCCGTGCCGAAGGCCCGGAAGCTCAGTTCCTCCTCGCCGCTGCGGTCGCCCGGCAGCGTGCGGAACGACCTGCGGTACTCCGAGTACAGGGCGTCGTAGATCGGCGTGGGCGAGCCCGCCGTGACCTCCCGCGAGGGGCGCATCGCGGGGATCTGACTCGGATACGGGGGGAGGAAGGGGTCGTATGAGTGCACGTAGGTGCCAACGACCCCGCCGCCCGTCGGATGCGGGCGGCTCTCCGAAACCGGCGCCGGCCTGGGCCGCGGCACGGTCGGCACCCCGGCCGCGCCGGTCTCCGCGGCCGACGCCGGGAGACCCGGCGGCACACCGGTGATCCGGGCCCGCCCTATGCCCGGACGGCCGTCCTCCATCAGGTACCGGCCAGCGGCATCGCGGCGGCGACCAGACGTCCGTTCGCCGCGGCCTTCTCCAGCGCGTCGCGCAGCAGGTCCTCGCGCGGCTGCTGGCCGATCGAGCCCACCGGGGCGGCGAAGACCAGCACCGTGTGCGACTTGTTGGCCGCGGCGCGCCAGCCCTCGGTGACCTGGAGCGGCTGGTGCGCCTGCCACCAGGCGGCCTGCCCGGCGCCGCCGGGGCCCGGCTGGAGCACGGAGTGCAGCTGGCCCATGGCGACCAGGACCGACCAGCCCGGCAGCGCCGCCGGCTTCTGGTCGAGGTCCATGACCTGGTGGAAGCCCTGCTCGGCAAGGAGCGGGAGGAACTCGTCGGTGAGACCGTCCGTGCCCGGGCGGGCCACCGGGGCGGTCGGCTCCACGACCAGCGCCGGGTGCAGCTCGCCCTGGATCAGGACGAGACCGCTGGTGACGCCGAGCACGGCCTGCTCGGGGTGGGCGGCGGTGAGCGCGTCCGCGGTGTCCGCCGCCGTGATGGAGGCGACGGCGCCCTGGAGCTGCTCCTCGGCGACCCGGACGACCTGCGACGGAATGCAGCTGGCGTGGGCGAACGCGAGGACCGCGGTCTCGTCGCCGACGAACAGCACCGTGCTGGTGCGCTCCTGCTCGGAGTCTCCCGGAGTGCGGCAGGAGGTGCAGTCGTAGCTGCCCGGGGCGTGGTCGCCGGCGAGCAGCCGGTCCGCTTCTTCGTCGCCGATCTCGGCGCGTACGTCCTCGCTGACGTCGAGCATGCGCGGCACGGGGGGCTCCCTGGACTCGGTACGGGGGGACGCCGGGCCGTTCCCGGGCGTCTCATGCCGAGTTCAACGGGTCAGGCTCGGCCGGGGTCACGCGTGGAAGCGAGGCAACTTGCCACCGGCCCGTGCGGCGGGGCCCGTCCCGGGCCGTGACTCCGACCGGGTGGGGTGTGAACAGTGTTCCGCGCGGCACGGGCCGGGGCCGCCGGGGCGCTGCCTAGCCTGCCCCGATGTCGAAGATCCGATTTTGGACAGCCGGTTCCCTCGTGGCGGCCTCGGCGGCCGCGCTGCTGACCCTGGCCGCCCCGGCGCCCGCCGTGGCCGCGGCGGTGTCCGACGCGTCCGCCGCCGGGGCGCGGGACGCGTCCACGGTGCTCCGGGACGTCTCCGACGGGCTCCGGGCGGCCGCCGCCGTGCCCTCCTACCCCTGCGCCGACGACCAGTGGCCCTGGGGCTGCGTCGCCGCGTGCGAGAGCAGCGGGAACTGGCACGTCAACTCCGGGAACGGCTTCTACGGCGGGCTCCAGTTCTGGCACCCGACCTGGGTCGAGCACGGCGGCCTGAAGTACGCCCGGCGCGCCGACCTCGCGACCCGGCCGCAGCAGATCACCGTCGCCGAGGAGGTGCTCCGTACCCAGGGCTGGGGGGCCTGGCCCGTCTGCTCCAAGCGGTACGGCCTGAGCGGGCGCGTCCACACCGTGCAGCCCGGCGACACCCTCAGCTCGATCGCCCGCCGCTTCGGCGTCAAGGGCGGCTGGCAGGCCCTGTACACGGCGAACCGGAACCTGATCGGGCCCGATCCGAACCGGGTCGTCGTCGGGACGATGCTGCGCTTCGACCCGCTGTGAGCGCTCCCGCTCCGGTCAGCCGAGTTCGGCCGGCTCCCCGCTGAACGCGAGGGAGCCGCGCCGCAGCTCGTGCACGAGCGTCCCGGGCGGCAGCCCGCGCGGGACGCGCTGCTCGGCCAGGACCACCGCCGCGCCGCCGGCCACGGCGAGCGCCACGAGACCCCGGTACGTCCGGGCCGCGACCGGCGGGGCCAGGCCGAGCGACGGCTCGTCGACCAGCACCACGCGCGCGCGTGGCGCGAGCAGCGCGCGGGAGAGGGCCAGCATGCGGCGCTCCCCGCCGGAGAGGGTCCCGGCGGGGCGGTCGAGCAGGGGGAGGAGTTCCGGGTACGGGGCGGTGGCGCCGGGTGCGGCGAGGGCGAGGTTCTCCGCGACGGTCAGGCTCGCGTACACCGCCTCCAGATCCGGTACGAAGCACAGCCCGCGCCGTACGCGCGCGTGGGCGGGGAGCCGGGTCACGTCGGCGCCGCGCCACACCACCCGGCCGGCGGAGAGCCGTACCGTGCCCGCGAGCGCGCGCAGCGCCGTCGTACGGCCCGAGCCGTTGCGGCCCAGGAGGACGGTGACCGTGCCGGCCGGGACGGGGAGGTCCAGGCCGTGCAGGGCCTCCAGGGGGCCGTAGCGGACCCGTGCGGCGCGCAGGGCGATCTCGACGCTCATGACACGATCCGGCCTCCCTCCATGGTGTGCACGGTGTGGGCGATGCCCGCCACGAGGTCCGGGTCGTGCTCGACGACCAGCACGGTCAGGCCGTCGGCGGCGAGCGCGGCGAGGACGCGGGACAGCGCGGCGGCCTCGGCGGCGTCGAGACCGGCGGCGGGTTCGTCGAGGAGCAGGGTGTGCGGCCGTCCCGCGAGGGCGCGGGCGAGCTCCACCCGGCGCAGGGTCCCGGTCGGCAGGCCTCCCGCGGCCGCGTGCCGTACGGGCCCGGCCAGCCCCAGCAGGCGCAGGCTCCGCTCGACGGCGGCGGGGTCCCCGGGGGCGTGACCGCGTTCCTCGCCGACGCGGACGTTCTCCTCGACGGTGAGGGAGGGGAAGACCGCGAGCCGCTGGAACGACCGGGCGATGCCGAGCCGGGTGCGGGCGTGCGCGGAGCGCGAGGTGATGTCGGTGCCGTCGAGGGTGATCCGGCCGTGGCGGGGCCGGAGGGTCCCGGCGAGGCAGTCGAAGAGGGTGCTCTTGCCCGCGCCGTTGGGGCCGACGAGGGCGGTGACGCGGCCGGGGGAGAGGGCGAGGCTGACGTGATCGAGCGCGGTGACCCCGCCGGGGTGGACCAGGGTGAGGTCGTGGGCGCGGAGACGGGGGGCGGGGCTGACGGGGACGGGCGCGGCTGCGGGGGCGCGCCGCCGGACGCCCCGGCCATCGTTCGGCTTCCCGTCCGCGGGGGCGCGCCGCCGGACGCCGGGGCCGCCGTGCGGCTTCCCGGCCGCCGCGGCCGCCGTGGTCCCCTCACCCGTACCCCTGGTGGGCAGCAGGTCCGTCAGCGGCGGGACCCGGGCCGTGAAGGCGGCCAGGAGTCCCAGGAGGAGGGCCGCCACGCCGGCGTGCGGGCCCGCGTCCAGGGTGGTCAGGAGGGCCGCCGCCACCAGCGGGGTGAGGAGGCTGTCGGCACCCAGGACCAGGACCGCCGCGAACCAGAGCAGGCCCCGCACCGGGTCGTACGCCTCCGGGTCGAAGGCCCGCAGCCCCATGCCCAGGAGGCCACCGCCGAGGGCCGCCAGGGCCGCGCCCAGGACGAAGGCCAGGAGTTTCAGGCGCGGCACCGGCACGCCCGCCGCCTCCGCGCCCGGCTCGTGGTCCCGCAGCGCGGCGAGCCCCCGGCCCGTACGGCCCCGGCGCAGGGCCGCGACCAGGGCGAGGCAGCCCGCGAGGACGACGAGCTCCAGGGCGTAGAAGGCACGGTCGTCGGTGAAGCCCGCCGGGCGTCCGAGGGACAGGTCCGCCGTCGCGTACGGCTGGGTGAGGACGAAGCGGCTCACCGCCACCCCGGTCGCCAGCGTCGCCAGCGCCAGGGCGAGCCCGTGGCGGCGGATCGCCGGTCCGCCCGTCAGCAGGCCGGCCACGGCCACCAGGGGCACCGCGAGCCCGAGGGCCGTCAGACCCGGCACCCCCCGGGCCGTGAGCAGCGCCGTGAACAGGGCGCCCAGCCCCGCGTACGCCGCCTGCCCCAGCGCGATCTGGCCGCCCCGCCCCGCCACCACGACCAACGAGAGGAGGATCACCGACAGCGCCGGGACCTGGACCGCCGTGTGCAGGTCGGAGCCCGCGAAGCCGAGCGGCAGCAGGAACAGGACCCCGGCCACCGGCCACACGGCGCCCGGCACCCGGCCCGGGCGCACCGGGGGCGGCAGCGCGTCCCTGCCCTTCCCGCCGATCCCCGGCAGGACGAGCGCGGCGACCAGGAGCGCCACCACGAACAGGTTCGCCCCGACCGCCTGGAGCAGCGGGCCCGCCCAGCCCTCCGGGTGCAGCCGGGTCAGCTGGGCCTGGGCCACGCCGATCACGAGCGCGGCGGCCACGGCCACCGGCAGCGACCGCATCCGGGCGATCACCGCGACCGCGATCACCTCCATGACCAGCAACGGCATCCCGTACGGGTCGAGCCGCACGTAGGGGGCGAGCAGCACCCCCGTGAGCCCGGCGGTGAACGCGCCGAACGCCCACCCCGCCGCCGCGACCCGGTCAGCGTCGATGCCCGACAGGACGGCGAGCGGTCGGTTGTCGACCACGGCCCGCAGCTTTCGCCCGAACCGGGTCCACCGGGTCACCGCCCCCACCAGGCAGGCCAGCGCCACCACCGTCGCCAGTTGGGCCCAGGGATCGTCCCCGAGCAGGACCGGCGCGTCGTCCCGCGCCCCCGGGCCCCAGAGGACCACCGCCGCGCCCACCAGCAGCACGAAGACGCCGATGGAGGCCACCAGGGTCCGCGCCGGGTTCGCCTCGCGCCGTGCCAGTGGCCGGAACACCAGCCGGTCCAGGACGAGCCCGAGGCCGGGGGCGACGACGAGGAGCGTGACGAGGGCGCCCGCCGGCAGCGGCCAGCCCCGGACGACCACCAGCTGGCGGAGCACGTACGCGCAGATCATCGCCACCGCGCCGTGCGCCAGGTTCAGCACGCCGGTCGCCCGGTAGGTGACGACCAGGCCGATGCCGGTGAGCGCGGCGGCGGCGCCGACCGCGAGGCCGGCGAGCGTCAGCTCGTACGTCAGGGAGGCCACGGCTCACACACCGGACAGGGGGCAAGGGCCGCCCCTCCCACCGCCACCGCCTCCGGCTTGCCCGCCACCAGCGGGCAGTCCGGCCGGTGCGCCAGCGTCCCGCCGGGGACCCGCACGAGCGGGCCCTCGGAGGAGGGCGCCGGGTCCTCCTCGGGCCCCGGCTCCGGGCGGCGGGGCCGCTCCGGAGGGCGTACGGGAAGCACCGCGCCCGCCACGACGAACACCGCGCCCGCCACGATCAGCGCCGCCCCCGGCACCGTGCACGAGGCCAGATAGGGCAGCTGCCGCTCCGCGAACCGCTGGCCCGAGATCCCGTACCAGCCGAGCACGCAGAGCACCGCGCCACCGGCGAGCGCCACGAGACCGCTCCACAGCAGGATCCGGGATGTCGGCACGGGGGCCTCCCTCGTCTCTTCCTTGCACTATGCCCCGTTCCGTCCCACCCTGGTAGCAGCGGGCCGTTCGGCCCGGAGGGACGTCCGGTGGTGAGCCAGATGGTTTTCGAACGACGCGGCGGACACCTCCGAGCGGGGGTCCTCGTCCTGATGCTGGCCCCCGCCCTGGCGAGCTGCTCCGACAACGGCGACAGCGGCACCGGTTCCACCACGACCACCGCCCCGCCCGGGACGGCGAACGTGACGCCCCCCGCCGACCGGCCCGCCGATCCCGCCGCCGCCCAGGCCGAGATCACCAGGAACTGGACGGCCTTCTTCGACCCGAAGACCCCGGCGGCCGAACGGGTGAAGCTCCTGGAGGACGGGGAGCGGATGCAGGCGGTCCTCGGCGCCTTCGGCGGCGACAAGAACGCGGCCATGACCTCCGCGAAGGTCACCGGGGTGGAGTTCACCTCCGCCACCGGGGCGAACGTCACCTACGACCTGCTGGTCGGCGGGAACCCGGCCCTGCCCGGCGCCAAGGGCACCTCCGTCCTGCAGAACGACACCTGGAAGGTCTCCGTGAAGACCCTGTGCGGCCTGGTCGAGCTGAGCGGTGTCACCGTTCCGGGCTGCTGAGGCGGGAGCGGCGCTGCTCCTGGGCCTGCTGCTCCTTCTCCTCACCGCCTGCGGCAGCCGGCTCCCGGAGCGCGCCTTCGAGACGCGGCCCACCGCCCACCCCTCCGGCGGTGAGCCGCTCCGCATCGGGATCATCACCAGCGCCACCAGCCCGGTCGGCGGCGAGGCGTTCACCGGCCCGCGCGACGGAGCCCGCGCCTGGTTCGACGCCCTCAACGCGCGCGGGGGCCTCGACGGGCGCCGGATCGAGGTCGAGACCTGCGACGACGGCGGCAGCGGCGTCGGCAACAACGCGTGCGTGCACCGGCTCGTCGACGAACGCAAGGTCTTCGCCCTGGTCGCCACCACCGCCCTCGACTACGCCGGCGCGCCCCTCGTCGCCCGCGCCGGGGTCCCCGACATCGGCGGCCAGCCGCTCACCCCCGCGTACGACACCTATCCGCACCTCTACGGGATTTACGGCAGCTCCGCCCCGCGCACCGGGAAGGAACCCGGCTGGGGCGGGGTCCTGTACGGCGGCACCGAGGTCTACCGCTGGTTCGCCAAGGAGCGGGGCGCCAGGACCGCCGCCGTCGTCTCCTACAACCAGGCCGCGTCCGCCGCGTACGCCCGGCTGGTCACCCGGGGCCTGCGCGCCGAGGGCTACCGGGTCGTCGAGGAACAGGTGGACTTCGCCCTGCCCAACTTCCGGGCCGTCGCCGCCGACCTGGGCGCCCAGCACGCCGACGTCCTCTTCGACGCCATGGACACCCACGGCAACGTCCGCCTCTGCGAGGCCATGGAGTCGCTCGGGGTACGCGTCGACGCCAAGGTGACCAACGTGCAGAACTGGTCCTCGTCCGTCGCCCGCGACTACGCCCGCGCCCCCGGCTGCCGGGACTCCCTGTGGGCGACCGCGTCCAGCCGGAACCACCAGGACACCGGGAACCCGGAGGTCCGCGCGTTCCGGACGGCGATGGGGGACCGGCCGCTGTCCCAGTGGCAGCTGGAGGGCTGGGCGGCGGCCATGTGGTTCACCGACGCGGCCCGCTCCTGTCTCGCCGGGGACGGACTCACACGCGCGTGCGTGGAGCGGTTCATGAACCGGCCGGAGCCGTACACCGCCCGCGGTCTGCTGCTCCCCGTCCGCTTCGAGCACCTGGCGCGCCCGCCCGCGACCCGGAACACCTGTCTGTCCGTGGCGCGTTGGCTGGACGGCCGGGGCTGGGTGAGTCAGGGCGAGATGACCCGGAACTGCGCGACCGTGCCCCAGCTCGGCTACCGGCCGTGACCCCCGCCCGCCGCCGCCCGTGACCCCGGCACGGCCACCGCCCGTGAACACCGGCCCGTCACCGGCAGTACAGTCGGGCGACCGATCAACTGACCGGGGGGAACCGGCAGCGCGATGCGAATTTCCTTTCTGCTCCACAACGGCTACCACTACGGCGGCACGATCCGGACGACGTTCACCCTCGCCGAGGAACTGGCGGAACGTCACGAGGTCGAGATCGTCTCGGTGTTCCGCCACCGCGACCACCCACTCCTCGGCCTGCCCTCCGGCGTGGCCCTGCGCCACCTCGTCGACCTGCGCAAGGACAGCCCCGGCTACGACGGCGACCACCCCGACTTCCACCGCCCCGCCGAGGTCTTCCCGCGCGGCGACGGCCGCTGGAAGCAGTACAGCGCGCTGACCGACGCCCGGATCGGCGAGCACCTGCGCGGCGTGGAGGCCGACGTCCTCGTCGGTACCCGCCCCGGACTCAACGTGCACCTCACCCGGCAGGCCCGGCGCGGCCCGGTCCTCGTCGGCCAGGAACACCTGATCCTGGACGGCCACAGCTACCGGCTGCGCCGGGACATCGGCCACGAGTACGCGCTCCTCGACGCCGTCACCACGGTCACCGAGGCGGACGCGCGCGCGTACCGGAAGCTCGGGCTGCCCGGCGTACGGATCGAGGGCGTGCCCAACAGCGTGCCCGCGCCCTCCGTGCCGCCCGCCGACCCCGCGGCGAAGACCGTCGTCGCGGCCGGCCGGCTGACCCGCGTCAAGCGGTACGACGTGCTGATCGACGCCTTCGCCGAGATCGCCGCCGACCACCCCGACTGGAAGCTGCGGATCTACGGCACCGGGGACGCCGTCCAGGACCTCAAGGGGCCGCTGACCCGGCAGATCAAGGACCGGGGCCTGGGCGAGCAGGTCTTCCTCATGGGCTCGGTGACCCCGCTCGAACCCGAGCTGGTGAAGGGCTCGGTCGCCGCCGTGACCTCGCAGCGCGAGTCCTTCGGCATGACGATCGTCGAGGCGATGCGCTGCGGCCTCCCCGTCGTCTCCACCGACTGCCCGTACGGGCCGGGCGAGATCATCGAGGACGGGGTCGACGGGTTCCTGGTGCCGGTCGACGACGTGGCCGGCTTCGCGCGGGCGCTGCGCCGGCTCGTCGAGGACGAGGAACTGCGCGCCAAGACCGCGCGGGCCGCGCGCGACGCCTCCGAGCGCTTCGACCCGGCCAGGATCGCCGCCCGGCACGAGGCCCTGTGGGCGGAGCTCGTCGAGCGGGGCGCGAGCCGGCGCAGCCACTCGGCGGGCCGGACGGCGGTCCACCGCGGGACCGGCCGGGCCGTCGACGCGGTCTACACCCTGAAGGCGAAGGTCGGCCGACTGGTGCGGCGCTTCCGCTGACGGGACCGGGACCGGGACGGGGACGGCACCCGCATCGGGGCCGGCGCCCGTGGCGTCGAGACCGTCGCGCCCATCCGCTCATCGAGGACAGAAGTCGTCCGCGAGGGCTGGCAGACTCGGCGCCATGTTGGAGACCTCAGCACGGCTCTTGCGTCTGCTCTCGCTGCTCCAGGCCCACCGCGAGTGGTCCGGCGCCGCCCTCGCCGACCGGCTCGGGGTCACGCCCCGCACCGTCCGGCGGGACGTCGACCGGCTGCGGGAGCTCGGCTACCCGGTCAACGCCAGCCCCGGCACCGGCGGCGGATACCAGCTGGGCGCCGGGGCCGAACTGCCCCCGCTGCTCCTCGACGACGAGGAGGCCGTGGCCGTCGCCGTCGGCCTGCGCGCCGCCGCCGGGCAGGGCGTCGAGGGCATCGGCGAGAGTTCCGTACGGGCCCTGGCCAAGCTGGAGCAGGTCCTGCCGGGGCGGCTGCGGCGCCGGGTGAGCGCCCTCAACGCCTTCACCGTGCCGATGCTGCGCACCCCGCGCGAGACGATCGACCCGGCCGTGCTCACCGAACTCGCCCATGCCTGCCGGGACGCCGAGCGACTGCGGTTCGAGTACCGCGACCACGGCGGGACGGCCACCCGCAGGACCGTCGAACCGCACCGCCTGGTGTGCAGCGAGCGCCGCTGGTACCTGGTCGCCTGGGACGTGGACCGGGCGGACTGGCGTACCTTCCGGGCCGACCGGATCGTGCCGACGCCGCCGCACGGACCCCGCTTCCCGCCCCGCGAACCGCCCGCCGACGACCTGGCCGCCTATGTGTCGAAGGGGGTGTCCGGCCGCGCCTACGCGGCGGAGGCGACGGTCCGGCTCTTCGTCCCGCTCGCCGAGGCGGCGGCTGTCGTGGGCCCCCTGGACGGGGTCCTGACGGCGGACGGCGAGGACGCCTGTCTGCTGCGGACGGGGGCGCCCGGCCTCGACGCGATGGTGTTCCACGTGGCGTTCATGGGCTTCGACTTCGAGGTGCTCGACCCGCCGCAGCTCGCGGACGCGGTCCGGGCGCTCAGGGACCGTCTGTCCCGGGCCCTCGACCGGCCGGGCGGCGCTCCGGCGGCGGGCTCGTGATCCGCATCCGCTCGTAGGCCGCGAACTCCGGGTGGTGCAGGTCGAAGGCGGGGGCCTCGGAGCGGATGCGGGGCACGGAGGCGAAGTTGTGCCGGGGCGGCGGGCAGGAGGTCGCCCACTCCAGGGAGCGGCCGAAGCCCCAGGGGTCGTCGACGTCGACCTTCGTCCCGTACCGCCAGGTCCGCCACACGTTGTAGAGGAACGGCAGGGTGGAGCTGCCGAGCAGGAAGGCGCCGATGGTGGACACGGTGTTGAGGGCGGTGAAGCCGTCGGCCCGCAGGTAGTCCGCGTACCGCCGGGGCATGCCCTCGGCGCCGAGCCAGTGCTGCACCAGGAAGGTCAGGTGGAAGCCGACGAACAGGGTCCAGAAGTGGATCTTCCCGAGCCGTTCGTCGAGCATCCGGCCGGTGAACTTGGGCCACCAGAAGTAGAAGCCGGCGAAGGTCGCGAAGACGACCGTGCCGAAGACCGTGTAGTGGAAGTGGGCGACCACGAAGTACGAGTCGGTGACCTGGAAGTCCATCGGCGGGGACGCGAGGATCACCCCGGTGAGTCCGCCGAAGAGGAAGGACACCAGGAAGCCGACGGACCAGAGCATCGGGGTCTCGAAGGAGAGCGAGCCCCGCAGCATCGTGCCGGTCCAGTTGAAGAACTTCACCCCGGTGGGCACCGCGATGAGGAACGAGAGCAGCGAGAAGAACGGCAGCAGCACCGCCCCCGTCGCGAACATGTGGTGGGCCCAGACGACCACCGAGAGGCCGGTGATCGCCATCGTCGCGGCGATCAGCGTCGTGTACCCGAAGATCGGCTTCCGGGCGAAGACGGGGATGATCTCGCTGACGATGCCGAAGAACGGCAGCGCGATGATGTAGACCTCGGGGTGCCCGAAGAACCAGAAGAGGTGCTGCCAGAGCAGCGCGCCGCCGTTCTCGGGATGGAAGACCACGGAGCCCAGGCGCCGGTCCGACTCCAGGACGAGCAGCGCGGCGGCGAGGACCGGGAAGGCCATCAGGACCAGGATCGCGGTGAAGAGCACGTTCCAGGTGAAGATCGGCATGCGGAACATGGTCATGCCGGGCGCCCGCATCCCGATGATCGTCGCCAGGAAGTTCACCGAGGTGAGGATCGTGCCGAAGCCCGAGAGCGCCAGGCCCATGATCCACAGGTCGGCGCCGATGCCGGGGGTGCGCTCCAGGCCGTTGAGGGGCGCGTACGCGGTCCAGCCGAAGGCCGGCGGCCCGCTGGGCACCAGGAGCGAGCCGAGCACGATCAGGCCGCCGAAGAGGAACAGCCAGTACGAGAACATGTTGAGCCGCGGGAAGGCCACGTCGGGCGAGCCGATCTGGAGCGGCACCAGCTCGTTGGCGAAGCCGGCGAACGTGGGCGTCGCGAAGAGCAGCAGCATGATCGTGCCGTGCAGGGTGAAGGCCTGGTTGAACTCCTGGTTCGTGACCAGCTGGAGCCCCGGGCGGGCCAGCTCCGCCCGCATCAGCATGGCCATGACCCCGGCCACCAGGAAGAAGAGGAACGAGGTCACCAGATAGAGGTGGCCGATCTTCTTGTGGTCGGTGGTGGTGAGCCAGTCGATCAGTACGCGCCCGTGCCGCTCCGGGGTCGATTCGACGGCTGCGGTCACTGTCCCGTTGCCCATCGCTGCCTCCGCCTCGCCGTCGACCCGGCTCCGCGTCTCCGGGCGTTCGGCAAGCGTAAGCATTGTGTAAGGGAAGAGTGAGCGGCTCGCACGCGCGTCGCCGACACAATTCGGGACGGGGCTGCGGGAAGCGGGAATTACGCGCGTTCAATCACGCCTTCCGGGCCGTTCGTGCGAACTGATGGGCGGCCTTCGGAATTACCGGAGAAACGGCCGGAAACGGGCCCTCCGAGTAACCGCCGCCGTGTCGAACACATGTCGAGAACTTGTGACACAAGCGTGACCGCCGGGGGACTAACGTGAGGCACATGGCACCCACATCGCGCACTCCCCAGCCGCCCCGCGACGCCCCCGAGTCCTATGTGGGCCTCGACGCGGAAGGCGCCGAGCAGCTCGCCAGGACGCGCGGCTGGAGCACCGTCAGGTCCCTGCCGCCCGGCTCGATCATCACCATGGAGTACCTCCAGGGACGCCTCAACTTCGAGGTCGAGGGCGGCACCGTCACCCGCTGCTGGGTCGGCTGACCGGCCGGACGCACGCGGCCGGAAGGCCGTGCGCCGCGCATGCGGACATCCGTACGCGCGCATGCGGAAGGGCCCCGGCCGATGACGGCCGGGGCCCTTCCGTGCAGCTGGGTGGTCAGCCCCGGGTCACCGGGGCGCGGCGCCCGCCGGCCACCCCCACGGGCTCCCGGACGGGCTCCTCCGACCCCGGCGGACGCGGCGGGAAGAACCCGGGGCGCGGACCGCCGGAGGCGACCGGCAGCGAGGGCACCAGACGGCGACGGTCCCGCAGCCGCTCCCTGATCCGGTCGCGCGCGGCGAGGATCCACGACTCGGCCACGGCGAGGACCGGCTCGCACCAGGGCAGCGCCAGCAGGACGAGCAGCCCGGCCGCCCAGCCGAGCAGCACGTCGCTCAGCCAGTGCGTGCCCAGATAGACGGTGGTGAGGCCGACGCCGAGCGCGACCACGGCCGAGAGCGCCGACAGATAGCGCCTGGCCCTCGGGGTGGTCGCCAGATAGGCGAGGATGCCCCAGGTCACGACCGCGTTGGCGGTGTGACCCGAGGGGAATATGTCGCCGCCGGCGAACAGCTCGGCGGAGCCGACCTGGGTCGCGTAGTGGGGGCCGAGGCGGCCGAGGCCGAGCTTGACCGCGCCGACCGAGACGTTGAGCAGCAGGAGGGCGGCACCGAGGCAGAGCAGGGGCCGCAGGGTGTGCTGGCGCCAGGAGCGCCAGCCCAGCCAGGCGGCCACCATGACGGCCGTGGGCCCGCGCTGGCCGAGGACGACGTAGTAGTCGAGGAAACCGTGGATCTCCGGCCACTGCTGGTAGGGCCGGAAGAGCATGATCTTCCAGTCGAGGGTCACCAGCCACGTCGACAGCAGAACGGCGACGACCATGGCGAGATAGAACGCCGACGTCCCGCCGAAGAGGGCGAGACGCGTGCGGGTCATCCGCGGGACCTCTATCTTCGGCGGTTCCGGCTCCCGGTCCAGCCGGGCAAAGATGTCGGTACGCACCCAATCGACGTTACAGGGAGTGAGAAGCCGACCCGGTCGATCCGGTCCCTTCGTGATGTTGATGTGATGTGGAGTGGGTCTCAGTGGCCTCCCTATTACCGGCGTCCGTCGGGAAATCCGATGACCTTCCGCCCTATTGTCGCGAAGCTCATTCCGGAAGAGTGTTTGAACGCGAGGGAATAGCTTCAGACGCATGTCCGTACGGAATTCCATGCGACGCGCGGCCCGCCCCGAGTGGCGTACGCCACACCGCGAGGCCCGCCGGGGTGAGAGCTGCACCACGCGCTCGACGCTTGAACTCGCGTACGCTGACGGCTCACTCACCCTTCGATGCCGGGCCGCCCCAGGGCCATAACCCCTGGTCGGGGCCTGCCGGGGGCGAGAGCTTCACTGGGAGGTACGTACATGTCGCGGACGAACACGGCCCCAGCACGACCGCCCGCCGCCACCGGCGACGGAGCCAACCGCTGGGTCGTCCTCGTCGTCCTCTGCGTCAGCCTTCTCCTGGTCGCCCTCGACGCGACCATCCTCCACGTCGCCGTCCCCTCGCTCACCGAGGACCTGCGCCCCAGCTCCACCGCGCTGCTCTGGATCGTCGACGCCTACCCCCTGGTCTGCGCGTCGCTGCTGATCCTCTTCGGCACCCTCGGCGACCGGGTCGGCAGACGACGGGTCCTCCTCCTCGGCTACGGGCTGTTCGGCATCGCCTCGGCGGTCGCCGCGCTCGCCACCGAACCCTCGGTCCTCATCGCGGCCCGCGCGCTGCTCGGCGTCGGCGGCGCCATGATCATGCCCGCCACGCTCTCCATCCTCCGGGCGGTCTTCCCCGACCGCAGGGAGCGCGCCACCGCGATCGGCGTCTGGACCGCCACCGCCGCGATCGGGGCCGCCACCGGACCGGTGCTCGGCGGCTTCCTCGTCGAGAACTACTGGTGGGGCTCCGTCTTCCTCATCAACATCCCGCTGATGGCGCTGATCCTGCCGCTCGGCCGCCGGCTCCTCCCCGAATCCCGGGGCGCCGCCGACGGCCCCTGGGACGTCCTCGGCGCGCTCATGGCCGCCGCCGGCGTGCTCGGCTGCGTCCTCGGCGTCAAGCGCGCCGGGGCCGGCGACCCGCTGCTCGCCCTCCCCACCGCCGGACCGCTGCTCGTCGGCGCCGCGCTCCTCGTCCTCTTCGTACGGCGGCAGAAGCGGCGCCCGCACCCGCTGATCGACATGGGGCTCTTCTCCCGGGCCGCCTTCACCACCTCGGTCGGCTGCATCGTCATCGGCATGCTCGCCCTGGTCGGCCTGGAGCTCATCGCCGTCCAGTACCTCCAGCTGGTCCTCGGCCTCAGCCCCCTGGAGACCGGGCTGCGGCTGCTCCCGCTCACCTTCGCCGCGATGGCCGCCGGCGCCACCGGCTCGTACACCCTGCGCCGGATCGGACCCCGGCGGATGGTCGGCTGGGGCTTCGTCCTCACCGCCGCCGCCGTGCTGCTCCTCGTCCTCATGGGGGAGCACGACCGGCCGATGCTGCTCACGGTGGGCTTCGTGCTGCTCGGCTTCGGCCTGCAGACCACGCTCTTCTCGGCGTACGAGTCGATGCTCAGCGAGGCGCCGGCGCGGAGCGCGGGCGGCGCGGCGGCGATCGGCGAGACCTCCTACCAGCTGGGCGCGGGCATGGGCATCGCGCTGCTCGGCAGTGTGATGAACGCGGCGTACGCGCCCGGGCTCGCCTCGGTCCCCGGAGTGCCCGCCGAGGCGAGCCGGGCCGCCGCGAACTCGCTGGGCGAGGCGTATCAGGTCGCCGGGCAGCTCGGCGGCACGGCGGGCGAAGCCCTGCACCAGGCCGCCCGGCACTCCTTCGTGAACGGGCTGCACATCACGCTCTGCGTGAGCGCGGGGCTGCTGCTCCTCGGCGCGGTGATGGCCCGGCGGCTGCCCCGGGTGATGGAGTGCCCGGCGGCGGACCCGGACGAGGCGGTGACCGTCGGGACCGCTGAGGCGGCGGAGACGGCAGGGGCGCCGGGGGCGAGCGCGGCGGCAGAGATGCCGGAGACCGCGGGAGCGCCAGGGACCGCGGGGACGGCCGGGGCGCCGGGAAAGGTGTCCGCCGGGATCTCCGGACACCTGGTGTCCGTGGAGCCGGCCGAGCCGCGGCTGTCCGCGGAGGCCTCCGGGCACCGGGTGCCCGTGGAGTCCGCCGAGCCGCGGGTGCCCGCGACCCGGGAAGCGATCGAGTCCGCCGGCTCGGGGCGTCCGGCGCACTGACCCGATCCCTCGGGCGGTGCCCCGGCCGGGCCGGCGGACCCGCTCAGCTCTGGTTGAAGAAGCCGTCCTGCCGGCGGCGTCCCGTCTCGCCCGTGACGATCTGGGTGTCGGCCGGGGTCAGCAGGAAGACCCGCGTCGCCACGCGCTCGATCGAACCGCGCAGGCCGAAGGCGAGACCGGCGGCGAAGTCGACCACGCGCTTGGCGTCGTTCGCCTCCATCGCGGTCAGGTTCACGATCACCGGGACGCCGTCCCGGAAGAGCTCGCCGATGCCGCGGGCGTCCCGGAAGCCGTCCGGGGAGACGGTGGCGATCCGGCGGCCCCGCTCCTCGGCGGTGTCCGTGGCCACCCGGACCCGGGGGTCCGTCACCCAGGCGTCGCCGCCCTCGGCACCGTCGGCGTACTCGTCGTCGTAGTAACGCTCGTCGTTGTCCTCGACGAGTCCCAGCCAGGCACTGGCCTTGCGCACCGATCCCATGGACGCCTCCTTTCAGCGCGGTCACTTGTGGTTCCGCAGTCCCTATCGTCCTTCATGATGCGGATCGCGCGCCAAGTGGATAGACGGCGCGCAGGGGATTCGTGACGGTACTGGTGCAGAACGTGAGCACCGTTTGCTGGCGAATCGTCAGGAATCCTGCGGTATGCGGGGCCTGAGGAAGGGCCATGTAGCTGAAAATATGAAAGTCGTGCCGGAAGGGTGACGATGGGCGCGTACGGGTGAACGGACCCGCTCGCTACGATGCCGCGAGGCCGCACGTCGGCCACGGAAATCGGCCAGGCCCACGACTCACGGGGGAGTCCTTGTTCGGAATCGTCAGACCCTGCACCCATCGGCTCACCGACGGCCTCAAGACCGAGTGGATGGCCCACCTCTGCGGCCTCTGCCTGGCACTCCGCGCCGACCACGGGCAGTTCGCCCGCGTCGTCACCAACTACGACGGGCTCATCGTCTCGGTCCTGACGGAGGCTCAGACCGGCACCGTGGCCTCCGGCCGACGCACCGCCGGGCCCTGCCCGCTGCGCGGCATGCGGACCGCGCCCGTCGCCCGCGGGGAAGGCGCGCGGCTCGCCGCCGCCGTCTCGCTCGTCCTCGCCTCGGCGAAGGTACGGGACCACGTCGCCGACCGGGACGGCCTGTTGGCCCGTCGGCCCGTCGCCGCCGCGGCCCGCCGGGTCGCCCGCTCCTGGGACAGGGCCGGTGCGAGGACCGGCCGCGCCCTCGGCTTCGACACCGCCGTCCTCGTCGACGCCGTCGACCGCCAGACCGGCATCGAGACCCTCGCGGGACTCGGCACCCCGCTGCTCACCGTCACCGAGCCCACCGAGACGGCGACCGCCGCCGCCTTCGCGCACACCGCCGTCCTCGCCGGCCGCCCGGAGAACGCCGCGCCGCTCGCCGAGGCCGGCCGGCTCTTCGGCCGCCTCGCCCACCTCCTGGACGCCGTCGAGGACCAGACCGCCGACGCGGCGAGCGGCGCCTGGAACCCGCTCACCGCGACGGGCACCTCCCGCGCGGAGGCCCGCCGGCTCGCCGACGACGCCCTGCACGGCATCCGCCTCGCCCTGAAGGACGCCGAGTTCACCGACGGCAGGCTCGTCCACGTCCTGCTCGCCCACGAACTCCGCAGCTCGGTCGACCGGGCCTTCGGCACGACCTGCGCCCACGGCGCGCCGGGACCGGGCCAGGGCCCGGTCCCGGGGAACCCGTACGGGGGCGGGGCCCCCGGCCCGTACGGCGCGCAGAACCCCTACGGGGGCAACCCGTACGGGGGCGGCAACCCCTACGGGGGCGGACCCGGTGGTCCCGGCGGCCTCCCGCCGCAGTTCGGCGGCGGCGCGCCGCAGGCGCCCAAGCCGCGCGGCTTCCTCGCCGGATGCGCCATGTTCACCTGGCTCCTCTGCACCTGTCAGCTCTGCTGCGCCAAGGAGTACGAGGGCCCCTGGTCCCGCAAGAAGCGCGAGGGCTGCTGCCGGGACTGCGACTGCCCGGACTGCTCCGGCTGTGACTGCTGCTGCCCCTGCGACGGCTGCTGACGCTCCGTCCGCCCCCCCGCTACTTCGTGGGCGCCGGGATCTCCGGCGGGGAGATCTCCGACCGCGCGATCCCCGAGGCCGTCACCCCCCACTTCCGGAGGATGCGGTCGTACGTCCCGTCCGCCTTCAGGCCGTTCACCGCGGCCCGGAAGGCGGGCGCGAGCGGGGTGCCCTTCCTGAACGCGAAGCCGACGTCGAGCCGCCGGTACTCGTTGAGGAACTTCACGTTCTTCTGCTGGGTCACCGCGTACCGCACGCCGTTGATGGTGTTCATCACGACATCGCTGCGGCCCTGCTGGAGCGACATCCAGATCGCCCCGGTCTCGCTGTAGACGTTCACCTCGTACGGCGGCTTGCCGGCCTCCGCGCACCGGCCCTTGTTCTTCTCCAGGGTCCGTTCGAAGGTGGTGCCCGCGTTCACCGCCACCTTCAGACCGCACAGCTGCGTCAGGTCGGTGACCGCCTTCAGCGTGCTGTCCGCCCGGCTCGCGAAGCCCTGGCCGTCGTTGACGTACGTCACGAAGTCGATGGCCTTGCGCCGCTCCTCCGTCACACCGAAGTTCCCGGTGCCCACGTCGTACTTGCCGCTGCCCAGTGCCGGCAGGATCGCCTCGAAGCCGACCACCTCGCGCCGCACCTCCAGACCGAGGGCCTTCGCGACGGCCGCGGCGAAGTCGGCGTCCACCCCCACCACCGTCTTCCCGTCCGCCAGATAGGCCGAGCTGGGCGGTGTCGCGACCGAGGCGGCGAGGGTGAAGCTCCCCCGCTGCCGCACCTCGGCGGGCAGCAGCTTCGCGGCGGCCTCGTTCTTCTTCACCGCCGACACCACGTCCTCGGTCGGCAGCGCCCCCTTCGCCCCGCCCGTCGCCCCGGCCGGGGCCGTGGCGGGCTCACCTCCGGCGCAGGCGGTGAGCGTGAGTGCGGCGGCGGTGATCAGCGCGAAGCCGAGGGACGTGCGGGCGGTGCCGGAACGCGTACGCGTACTCATGGTCTCGGGGTCTCCAGGAATTTCTCGAACGGCAGCGGGCCGATCGACTCGGGGTCGGCGGACACGTCGAAGAGCGGGCGGTAGCCGCTCGCCAGATAGAGGCCCTTGGCCTCCGGCTGGCGCGGTCCGGTCGTCAGACAGAGGCGGGAGTAGCCGCGGGCCGCGGCCTCCCGTTCGAGCACGGTGAGGACCCGGCGGGCGAGCGCGGAGCCGTACCGGGTCGTGTACTCGTGCGCCAGCTCATCGAGGAGCGGGCGCGCCAGGGGGTCGGTGGTCGTGGTCCGGTGCACGGACAGCGCGAAGGTCATGACGGTCATTCAGGGCGAAGGAGGCACGGGGGCAGCGGGTGGGGCGAGGGGAGAGGAGAGCTCAGGCACCCACGAGGGGGCCGGATGTGAAGGCGCCGCGGAAAACAGCACGCGGGCAGGGTGCAACGGGCAGAGCGGAAGGTCGGCTCAACAGGAAGAGGACCACACGCGACCGAAGTCGATGTGGGAGCGCGTGACCAGCTGCTGCGGATGCATGGCCCCAGTGGAACAGGCATCCGTTCCCGCGTCAACCGCGATGAGACGTACGGCTCACAGTGCGGACACCCTTGACAGCAGGGCGTGTTGACCGCATAGCCTCGAAGGGCGGATCGGGCTGAGGGGCCCGGATCCGCGGCTCAGCGTGTGAAGGCGCACCCCCGTGTTCGATCCGCCCTCTGGCATCCACGGAGCGTTCGCATGTCCGCGACCCTCGTCAAGACCCCCTCCACGGCCCCGCCGGCCGCACCGACACCCCTACGGGTCGTCCCCGCCCGCCGCGTCGGGCAAGGGACCGCCGCGGCCCTCGTCCTCGCCCTGCTCGCGCTCGGCCTCGTCTCGGTCGTCCGCAACAAGGCCTTCCAATGGGACGTCGTCGCCCAGTACTTCACCTCCGCGTCCGTCCTGCGCGGCCTCGGCCTCACCCTGTGGCTGACCGCCCTCGTGATGGCGCTGGGCTTCGCCCTCGGCACCCTGCTGGCCGTGCTCAGGCTCTCCGCCAACCCCGTGCTACGGGCGGTGAGCTGGGGATACGTCTGGTTCTTCAGATCCACCCCGATCCTGGTCCAGCTGCTCTTCTGGTTCAACATCGGGGCGCTCTACCCGCAGATCCTCGGCGTGAACACGGTCAACCTCCTCGGCCCCGTCTCCGTCGCCGTCATCGGCCTCACCCTGCACGAGGCCGCCTACGCTGCCGAGGTCGTGCGCGGCGGCATCCTCTCCGTCGACCGGGGCCAGATCGAGGCCGCCCAGTCCCTCGGCCTCGGCGGGTGGCGCCGGCTCTCCAGGATCGTGCTGCCGCAGGCCATGCGTGCCATCGTCCCGCCCGCCGGGAACATGCTCATCGGCACCCTCAAGGGCACCTCGATCGTCTCCGTCATCGCGGTCCAGGACCTGCTGTACTCGACCCAGCTCGTCTACCACCGCACGTACGAGATCATCCCGCTGCTCCTCGTCGCCACCCTCTGGTACGTCGCCGTCACCTCGGTCCTCGGCCTCGGCCAGCACTACGTCGAGCGGCACTACGCCCGCGGCACGGCCGGTGCGCGATGAGCCCCCGCCCCGCGATCGTCGTCGTCGGCGCCGGACCGCGCGGGACCGGCTTCCTCGAACGCCTCGCCGCCAACCTGCCCGAGCTGTACGGCGACGGCCCCCTCGACATCCACCTCGTCGACCCGCACCCGCCGGGTCCCGGCCGCATCTGGCGCACCGAGCAGTCCCCGCTGCTCTGGATGAACTCCCGCGCCGGGGACGTCACGATGTTCACCGACGAGACCGTGGACCTGGCGGGACCCGTCCGGCCCGGCCCCACCCTCGCCGCCTGGGCCGGCATCGACGGCCGTACCTTCCCCAGCCGTCCCCAGCAGGGCGCCTATCTGCGCTGGGTGTACGAACGGGCCCGCGCCGCGCTGCCCGCCTCGGTCACCGTCCACGAACACCGCACCACCGCCCTGCGGATCGGCGGCCCCCGTGCGGGACGCCAGCGGGTCTGGCTGGACGGCGAGGGCGTGCCGCTCCTCGCCGACCTCGTCGTCCTCACCGTCGGGCACGTCGACGCCCGGCCGGACACCGAGCAGCGGGACCTGGCCGGCTTCGCCGCCCGCCACCGGCTCGTCCACCTGGCGCCCGACTTCACCGCCGACGCCGACCTCGACGCCCTGCCCGCCGGCGAACCCGTCCTCGTCCGCGGCTTCGGCCTCGCCTTCGTCGACCTGATGGTGCTGCTCACCGAGGGCCGCGGCGGCCGCTACGAGGGCGAGGGCGACGCACTCGTCTACGTGCCCTCGGGCAAGGAGCCCGTCCTGCACGTCGGTTCGCGCCGGGGAGTCCCGTACCACTCCAAGATCGGCTACGACCTCGACGGCGAACGGCCCCCGCTGCCCCGCTTCTTCGGGACCGAGCAGACCGACGCCCTGCTGGCCGGTACCGGGCCGATCGACTTCCGCCGCGACGTGTGGCCGCTCATCGACAAGGAACTCGGCTGGGCCCACTACCACCGGCTCTTCTCCACCCACCCCGAGCGGACCGCGCTCGCCTGGGAGGACTTCGAGCGGGCCTACGAGGAAGCCCCGCCGCGCGGCGCCGAACTCGCCGCCGTGGTCGCCGCGGCCGTCCCCGACCCCGCCGACCGGCTCGACCTGGACGCCCTCGACCACCCCCTGGAGGGCCTGCGCTACGACTCCGCCGAAGCCCTCCAGCACGGGCTGCGCGACTACATCACCGAGGACCTGACCCGCCGCCACGACCCCGCCCACAGCTCCGACGCCGCCGTCTTCGCCGGACTGCTCTCCGTCTACGGCCAGCTCCTGAGGCTCGGCTCGCGCCTCGACCCCGGCCCCTGGTGGCACGGCTTCTTCAGCTACCTCGCCTCCGGACCGCCCGGCCCCCGGCTGCGGCAGCTCCTCGCGCTCTCCCGCGCCGGAGTCGTCCGCTTCCTCGGCCCGCGGCTCACCGTCGAGACCGACGAGGAACGCGGCCTCTTCCGGGCCACGTCCGCCGCCGTGCCGGGGGAGTGGACCGAGGCCCGCGCCCTGGTCGAGGCCCGCATCCCCGACCCCACCCTCGAACACAGCGGCAGCCCGCTGCTCCGGGGTCTGTACGAGGAGGGGACCCGCGCCACCACCGGCGGCCTCCTCGTCGTCGACCCCGCCGACGGCAGGCTCCTGGGGCAGGACGGACGCCCCCACCCGCGCCGCTTCGCCCTCGGCCCGCACACCACCGCGCGCACCGGCAGCGCCTTCACCCGCCCCCGTACCGGCGGGGTCGCGTTCGGGCAGAACGACGCCGCCGCACGGGCCGTGCTGAGGCTCCTGCGCGACGGGGAGTGTCGGCTCCCGGTCCCGCTGAGCGCCTGACCCCGTAGGGCACCTCCCGTACGGCACCTCCCGTACGGCACCTCCCGTACGGCACCTCCCGTAGGGCGACCCCCGTACGGCTCCTCCCGTACGGGCACGTCCCGCGCCGCACCCCCCGCTCCTCCCGAGCCCCTTCCGAGGAACCGCCATGTCTCTCACCAGCGATCCGCCCGCCACCCGCCCGGCCGGGAAGGAACCCGCCGCCACCCCCGCCCCGCCGGCACCGGCCGAGCTGGAGGTCGTCCCCGTACGCCACCCCTGGCGCTGGGCGGCCGTCGTCGTCACCGCCGTCCTGCTCGTCCAGTTCGCCCACGGGCTCGTCACCAACCCCGGCTGGGAATGGGACGTCTTCGCCGCGTTCTTCACCACCGAGACGATCCTCCAGGCCGTCTGGGCCACCCTCCAGCTCACCTTCTACGGCACCGCGCTCGGCTTCGCGATCGGCATCGTGCTCGCCTTCATGCGGCTGTCCGCCAGCCCGTTCCTGCGGTCCGTCGCCTTCGGCTACATCTGGGCCTTCCGCTCCATCCCGCTCATCGTCCAGCTGCTCTTCTGGTTCAACCTCGCCTACCTCTACAAGGAACTGAGCATCGGCGTCCCCTTCGGGCCGAGCTTCCTCACCTTCGACACCATGAGCCTGGTCGGCGAGATGAGCGCCGCCGTCCTCGGCCTCGCCCTGCACCAGGCGGCCTACGCGGCGGAGATCGTCCGGGGCGGTGTCCTCGCCGTGGACGGCGGCCAGTCGGAGGCGGCGGCCTCCCTCGGCATCCCGAGGCTCCGGCAGGTCCGGCGGATCGTGCTCCCGCAGGCGATGCGCTCGATCCTGCCCAACGCCGCCAACGAGATCATCTCGCTCTTCAAGGGCACCTCGATCGTCTCCGTCATGGCGATCGGCGAACTCTTCTACCAGGTCCAGGTCGTCTACGGCCGCAACGGGCGGGTCGTCCCGCTCCTGATGGTCGCCACCGCCTGGTACGTCCTGCTCACCACCGCGCTCTCCGTCGTCCAGCACTACGTCGAACGCCACTACGCGAAGGGGAGCACCCGATGAGCTCCGTCACCACCGCCACCGCCACCGCGCACCCCGCGGCCGAGGCCGCCGGCACCGCCAAGGTCGAGATCCGGGCCGTCCACAAGCACTTCGGCGCGCTCCACGTGCTGCGCGGCATCGACCTCGACGTCCGGGCCGGCGAGGTCACCGTGGTCCTCGGCCCCTCCGGCTCCGGCAAGTCCACCCTGCTGCGGACCATCAACCACCTGGAGAAGGTCGACAGCGGCACCGTCAGCGTCGACGGCACCCTCGTCGGCTACCGCCGCTCCGGGAACAAGCTGTACGAGCTGCGCGAGCGGGACATCCTCAAGCAGCGCACCCGGATCGGCTTCGTCTTCCAGAACTTCCACCTCTTCCCGCACCTCACGGTCCTGGAGAACATCGTCGAGGCCCCCGTCTCGGCCCTCAAGCGCCCCCGCGGGGACGCCGAGGCCGCGGCCCGGAAGCTGCTGATGCGTGTCGGGCTCGCAGACAAGGCGGAGGCGTACCCCAAGCAGCTCTCCGGCGGACAGCAGCAGCGGGTCGCCATCGCCCGCGCGCTCGCCCTCGAACCCGGCCTGCTCCTCTTCGACGAGCCGACCTCCGCGCTCGACCCGGAACTCGTCGGCGAGGTCCTCGACGTCATCAAGGACCTGGCCGCCTCCGGCACCACCATGATCGTCGTCACCCATGAGATCGGCTTCGCCCGCGAGGTGGCCGACACGGTGGTCTTCATGGACGAGGGCCGGATCCTCGAACAGGGCCCGCCGGCCGAGGTCCTCGACGCCCCGCGCCACGAACGCACCCGCGCCTTCCTCTCCAAGGTCCTCTGACCTCCTCCCCTTCCTTTCCCCTCTCACACAGGAGTACCGCCATGAAGACCCGTCGCACCGTCCTCACCGCCCTCGCCTCGCTCACCGCCCTCGGGGTCCTCACCGCCTGCGGCTCGGGCGACGCCGCCGTCAACGAGATCAAGCCGGAGGGCCAGAAGGACACCGGCATCAACGTGGGCCCGGACCAGAACCGCGTCCACACCGCCGAGGTCGCCGCCCTCGCCGACAAGCTTCCCGAGGCCGTCCGCAAGAGAGGCACCCTGATCCTCGGCGTCTCCGCCAAGAGCAACCCGCCGCTCGCCTTCCGCGCCACCGACGACAAGACGCTGATCGGCGTCGAGCTCGACCTGGCCACCCTCGTCGCCGACACCCTCGGTCTGGAGCCGCAGTTCGAGCCGGTCTCCTGGGAGAACCTCTTCGTCGGCCTGGACAGCGGCAAGTTCGACGCCGTCTTCTCCAACGTCACCGTCACCGAGGAGCGCAAGGACAAGTACGACTTCGCCACCTACCGCCTCGACGACCTCGCCTTCGAGGCGAAGAAGGGCTCCGGCTGGACGGTGAAGGGCCCCGAGGACGTGGCGGGCAAGCGGATCGCGGTCGGCACCGGCACCAACCAGGAGAAGATCCTCGTCGACTGGTCCCGGCAGAACGAGAAGGCCGGCCGCAAGGGCGTCGACATCAAGTACTACGACAACACCACCGACTACTACCTCGCGCTCCAGTCCGGCCGGATCGACGGCTACCTCGGCCCCAACCCCACCGTCGCCTACCACGTGGCCTCCGCCGGACAGACCGAGGCCGTCGGCAAGTTCTCCGGAGCGGGCGCCGGACTCCAGGGCAAGATCGCGGCCACCACGAAGAAGGACAGCGGCCTCGTCGCCGCCTACGCGGCCGCGATCGACCACATCGTCGCGAACGGCACCTACGCCCAGGTCCTCAAGCGCTGGGGCCTGAGCACCGAGGCCGTCACGAAGTCGGAGATCAACCCGCCCGGCCTGCCCCGCACCAAGAACTGACCCGCCCCCAGAAACGACCTGGGGCCTGCCCGACAGTCCCCACCCGCTCCGAGAGAGACGCATGACCACCAGCACCCGACCCCTCCACCTCGCCGCCGAGCTCGCCCCGGGCTCCGGCGGGGCCCGGCCCGGAGCGGACACCACCGCCCGTACGGTCGCCCTCGCCCGGCTCGCCGACGCCGCCGCGCTCGACTTCCTCACCCACGACGACTCCTTCGGCCGGCCCGGCCTCGACGCGCTCGCCGTCCTCGCCCGGGTCGCCCCCGAGACCCGCTCCGTCGGCCTCGTGCCGACCGTGACCACCACCCACACCGAGCCCTTCCACGTCCAGGCCGCCGTCGCCACCCTCGACTGGGTGAGCCGGGGCCGGGCGGGCTGGCGGATCGCGGTCTCCCCGACCGCGGAGGAGGCCCGGCTCGTCGGCCGGCGGCCGGCCCCGCCGACCGCCGAGCTGTGGCAGGAGGCGGGCGAGGTCGCCGAGGTCTCCCGGAAGCTGTGGGACAGCTGGGAGGACGACGCCGAGATACGTGACGTGACGACCGGGCGGTTCGTCGACCGCCGCAAGCTCCACCACGTGGACTTCCAGGGCGCGACCTTCTCGGTCAAGGGCCCCTCGATCGTCCCCCGGCCCCCGCAGGGCAACCCGGTGACCGTCGTCGACGCCACCGGCCCGGCCGCCCGTGACACCGCCGCCCACCATGCCGACGTGGCCCTGATCAGGGCCGCCTCCGCCGAGGAGGCCGCCGCCCTCCGCACCGAACTGCGGGAGGGGGCCAGCGCCCACGGCCGGGACCCCGGACAGCTGCGCGTCCTCCTCTCGGCGACCGTCGACCTCGACGCGTACGAGGGCGGGCCTGCGGCGCTCGCCGAGCTGATCGCCGGCTGGCACGGCGGCGGCGCCGTCGACGGCTTCCACCTCGTGCCGGCCGTCCCCGGACGGGACCTGGAGCGGTTCACCGGCGACACCGTGCGTCGGCTGGCGGACCGCGGCCTCTTCCGTACGGCCCACGAGGGCGGCACCCTCCGCGACCATCTGGGACTCGCCCGCCCGGTCAGCCAGTACGCGACGGCGGGAGCGACCGCATGAGCCGGGGCAGGAAGCAGATCCATCTCGCCGCGCACTTCCCCGGCGTCAACTCCACCACCGTCTGGGCCGATCCGCGCTCCGGATCGCAGATCGACTTCTCCTCCTTCGAGCACCTGGCCAGGACCGCCGAGCGCGGGCTGTTCGACTTCTTCTTCCTGGCCGAGGGGCTGCGGCTGCGCGAGCACGCGGGACGGATCCACGACCTGGACGTCGTCGGCCGGCCCGAGTCGATCACCGTCCTCAACGCGCTCGCCGCCGTCACCGACCGGCTCGGGCTGGCCGCCACGGTCAACGCCACCTTCAACGAGCCGTACGAACTGGCCCGGCGGCTCGCCTCGCTCGACCACCTCAGCGCGGGCCGGGCCGCCTGGAACGTCGTCACCTCCTCGGACGCCTTCACCGGCGAGAACTTCCGCCGGGGCGGCTATCTGGACCGCGCCGACCGGTACACCCGGGCCGCCGAGTTCCTCGCCACCGCCCGTGAACTGTGGGACTCCTGGACCCCGGACGGCGAGCCGCGCCCCTTCGCGCACAGCGGGCCGCAGTTCGGGATCGAGGGCGTGTTCACCGTCCCGCGCTCCCCGCAGGGGCACCCGGTCGTCATCCAGGCCGGGGACTCCGCCGAGGGCCGGGAGTTCGCCGCCTCCGCCGCCGACGTGATCTTCACCCGTCACTCGACCCTCGAAGCGGGCCGGGAGTTCTACGCCGACGTCAAGGGGCGGCTCGCCCGGTACGGGCGGGAGCCCGGCGACCTGAAGGTCATGCCGGGCGTGACGTACGTCCTCGGGGACACCGACGCCGAGGCACAGGAGCACGCCGCCGAGATCCGCCACCGGCAGGTCTCCCCGCAGAACGCGATCCTGGCCCTGGAGCAGGTCTGGGGCCGTGACCTGTCCGGCTACGACCCCGACGGACCGCTCCCGGACGTCGACCCCGACCCCGAATCGGCGCTCGTCCAGGGCCGGGTGCGGGTCGCCGACCCGGTGGCGGTGGCCCGGAAGTGGCGGGCGCTCTCCGAGGCCAAGGGCCTGTCGATCCGCCGGACGGTCATCGAGTCGACCGGCCGGCAGTCCTTCGTCGGCAGCCCGGAGACGGTGGCCGCGGCCCTGGAGGAGTCCGTCGCCACGGACGCCGCCGACGGCTTCATCCTCGTCCCGCACCTGACCCCGGGCGGTCTCGACGACTTCGTCGACCGGGTCGTCCCGCTGCTCCAGGAGCGCGGGGTCTTCCGTACGGAGTACTCCGGCACGACGCTCCGGTCGCACCTCGGGCTTCTCGGGCCCGTATGGAAGGGTTGAGCACCATGAGCACGGATCACCGGCAGGACTGGCAGCACTGGCACGAACAGCGGGAGGCCGCGGTCTCCTCCCCGTACGGCCCGCTCTCCCTCACGGGCACCCACTGGCTCTCGGACTTCCCGGAAGGGCGAATTCCGGCCGTTCCGGGGGAGTGGCGGGAGGACGGTGACGAGGTGCTCCTCAGCGCCCGCGCCGAGGACGGGATCACCGTCGACGGCAAGCCCCTCGCGGGCACGGTCAGACTCGCCGCCGACCACGGCCCGATCCACGAGTCCCGGGTCGAGTCGGCGGGCCGGCGGCTCGTGGTGCTGCGGCGGGAAGGGCTCTGGGCGGTACGGGACTTCGACCCCGGCTCCGAGGCCCGCGCCGCCTTCCGGGGCATCGAGGCCACCCCGTACGACGAGCGCTGGGTGGTGCCCGGCGTCTTCCGCCCGTACGGGGAGACCCGCAGCGTGCGGGTGGAGAACGCCGACGGCGTCGAGCGCGGCCTCGGGCTGGCCGGGGAGCTGGTCTTCGAGCTGCACGGCGGCGAACACACCCTCCAGGTGGCCGTCGAGGAGGACGGCTCGCTCTGGGCGGTCTTCGCGGACGCCACCAGCGGCCGGGACAGCTACCGCTTCCGGTTCCTGCGCCCGGCGGCCCCGGCGGCGGACGGCTCGGTCACCGTGGACCTCAACCGCGCGCTGCTGCCGCCGTGCGCCTTCGCGGACCACTTCATCTGCCCCTTCCCGCCCCCGGGGAACGCCCTGGACACCGCGGTGGCGGCGGGGGAGCGGCTGCTGCTCCCCTCCTGACCTGGGACGCGGCGCGCTTTCCGGGGAGGACGGGTGCCCCCGGCCACGACGGCCGGGGGCACCCGTCCGTCCCGCGGTCTTGTGCGTCCGCTCCGCGCGGGCCACTATCGACGGCGGTGCATGTCAGGGACACGACACCTGATGGCGCCTCACGGGCCCGTCACCCCCGGGCCCCTCCGCTTTTCCCAGAAGGAGAACTGTGAGGAGCACAGTGAGGAACACCCGCACCCGTCTGCTCGCCCTCGCCGCCGGCATCGCCGCCGTGACGGCCATCGGACTTCCCGGCGCCCAGGCCGCCCCCGTCCCCGGTCCGGCCGCGGCGGCGCAGCTCGCCCGCGCCGACGCCGCCGTCGACGCCGCCGGGGTCGGCGGCACCGCCTGGTACGTGGACAGAGCGGCGGGCCGGATCGTCGTCACCGCCGACTCCACCGTCACCGAGGAGGGGATCGCGAAGATCCGTGCGACGGCCGGCGCCGACGCCGGAGCCCTCCGTGTCCAGCGCACCCCCGGCGTCTTCACGCCCCTGCTCGGCGCGGGCGACGCCATCTACGGCGGCGGCTACCGCTGCTCGCTCGGCTTCAACGTCCGCAGCGGCAGCACGTACTACTTCCTCACCGCCGGACACTGCGGCAACGTCGCGAACACCTGGTACACCAACTCCGCGCAGTCCACCCTGATCGGCGCCACCGTCGGGTCCAGCTTCCCCGGCAACGACTACGCGCTCGTCCGCTACGACAACGCCTCGCTCAGCCACACCGGAGGCTTCACCGCGGCCGACGCCTACGTGGGGGAGTCCGTCAAACGCTCCGGCTCCACCACCGGCACCCGAGGCGGCACGGTCACCGGACTCGACGCCACCGTCCGCTACTCCGGCGGCGGCACCGTCCGGGGCATGATCCAGACCAACGTCTGCGCCGAGCCCGGCGACTCCGGCGGCGCGCTCTACGACGGCACCAAGGCGCTCGGCATCACCTCGGGCGGCAGCGGCAACTGCTCCACCGGCGGCACCACGTTCTTCCAGCCGGTGCCCGAGGCGCTCGCCAAGTACAACGTGAGCCTGTACTGATCCACCACCCAACCGGGCGCCAACTCCCTTGAAGCATCCGGTAGTTGAGGGCCGTACGGCCGAAACACGCCCTTGCGGCGTGAAGTCGTACGGCCCGAGACTCCCCCACAGCGCCGGCCCCCGGGCCGCGCCTCACGGGCCCGACACCCCACGGCGGGCCCCCGATTCCCCTCGGGAGGAACAGAAGTGAGGACCATGCGCACCACCCCCACGAGAACGATCCGGCTGCTCGCCGTCACCGCGGGCCTCGCCGCCGCCGCGGCGCTCGCCGTCCCCACCGCGAACGCCGACTCCGCGCGGACGTACAGCGCCACCCAGCTCTCCGCCGCCGGCGACGCCGTCCTCGCCGCCGACGTGGCCGGCACCGCCTGGCGGGTCGACACCGCCACCGGCGCGGTGGTCGTCACCGCGGACTCCACCGTCTCCCCGGCCGAGATCGCGAAGATCAAGCGGCAGGCCGGTACCAACGCGGGCGCCCTGCGCATCGAGCGCACCCCCGGCACCTTCAACAAGCTGATCTCCGGCGGCGACGCGATCTACACGAGCGGCTGGCGCTGCTCGCTCGGCTTCAACGTCAAGGACAGCGCGGGGAACTACTACTTCCTCACTGCCGGCCACTGCACCGACGGCGCCGGCACCTGGTACTCCAACTCGGGCCGCACCACCGTGCTCGGCTCCACGGCCGGGTCCAGCTTCCCGACCAACGACTACGGCATCGTGCGCTACACCAACAGTTCGGTGACCAAGTCCGGCACGGTCGGCAGCGTCGACATCACCAGCGCCGCCAACGCCACCGTCGGCATGTCCGTCACCCGTCGCGGCTCCACGACCGGCATCCACAGCGGCTCCGTGACCGGCCTCAACGCCACCGTGAACTACGGCGGCGGCGACATCGTCTACGGCATGATCCAGACCAACGTCTGCGCCGAGCCCGGCGACTCCGGCGGCCCGCTCTACTCGGGCAGCCGTGCCATCGGCCTCACCTCGGGCGGCAGCGGCAACTGCTCCTCGGGCGGAACGACCTTCTTCCAGCCCGTCACGGAGGCGCTGAGCGCGTACGGGGTCAGCGTGTACTAGGCCCCACCCGGCCGGAAGTCCTCCTGTGAATGCATTCACAGGAGGACTTCCGGCCCCGCGGCGGGGGCCTCTCGTCGTGGGTGTCAGGCCCGGGGCTCGCCCACCTCCGCGGCGATCGGCTCCGCCTCCGGCTTCCGCTTCAACGAGGACAGCACCAGGGTGACGGCCGAGCCGACGATCGCCCAGACCGACAGGATCACCATCGACGCGGTCATGTCGTTGCCCTTGAAGTACGCGATGGAGCGCGCCGCCCAGGTGCCCGCGCCCGGTGGCAGGTAGGGGCCGATCGCCCGCCAGAACGGGGGCAGCATCGGCAGCGGGAAGGCGCCGCCCGCACTGGGGTTGCCGGCGATCACGATGAGCAGGATCGCCAGGCCGATGCCGACGATCCCGAAGACCGACTGCAGGGCGAGGGTGGCGGCGCCGACGGCGAAGACCACCAGGGCGCCCAGGCCCCACAGGGCGGCGACGCTGCCGGGCAGGGCGCCGAGGATCGGGCCGACGATGATCGCGCCGCCGAGTCCGCCGAGCACCGCGTAGAGCGCGAGCGCCCCGAGCCGGATGATCGCCCGCTCCCGGTTCGCGGGCCGCGAGCCGGCGCTGATCGCCAGGATCGCCGCGCAGATGTAGCCGCCGACGCACCAGCCGATGACCAGGTAGAAGGCGGAGAGCCCGTTGAAGTCCTGGGAGGAGGACGGGGCCACGTCGACGGTCCGGACGAGGCGCTGGTTGGCCGCCTCCAGCTTCGTGACCATCGCCTCCAGGGTCGTGGAGAGCACCTTGCCGCCGCCGGAGGCGACGAGCAGGGTGTCGGTGCGGCCTCGGGGGTCGACGATCAGGGCCCCGTCGATCTCCCGGTTCATGATCTGGTCGCGCGCCTCCGCCTCGTCCGCGACGACACGCGGGTCGAAGGGGTCGCCGGGCAGCTTCTCCAGCCGGTCGTTCAGGGTGGTGGCGATCTGCTGCTGGGGGGCGACCACACCGAAGGGGACGTCCACGGGTTTCGGATTGTGCAGGGCCCCGACGTACGAGGTGATGAACAGGAGCTGGAGGGCGAAGACGCCGACGACGAGCAGGGCGGCTCGTGGGGTGACGGCGCTTTTCAGTTCATCGACGAAGCTCATGCCCCCCAGGCTCGGGGGAGGGCGGTGTTTCCGCAGGTGGGAAGGGCCCGAACGGGTTATCGTACGAATGTTCGAGAATAGGCTACGCTGGGTCCAGGGGGTGGGAACGTACGTACGAATTCGATGCGGAGTGCGGGAGGTGCGCCAGCCATGCCGGGATTCACGCACCTGCACACCGCGTCGGGCTACTCCCTGCGCTACGGCGCCTCCCACCCCGAACGGCTGGCCGCCCGCGCCGCCGCACGCGGCCTGGACGCACTCGCCCTCACCGACCGCGACACCCTCGCGGGCACGATCCGCTTCGCGAAGGCCTGCGAGAAGGAGGGCGTCCGCCCCCTGTTCGGCGTGGACCTGGCGTACGAACCGACGGCGCGGGGCCCGGCGGGCGGCCCGCAGGACGTGCGCAGGGCGCCCGTCCGGGGCGGCGCGTTCGTCGACGAGTCCGCACCCCGGGCCGTCTTCCTCGCCCGCTCCCGCACCGGCTGGGCCTCCCTCTGCGCGATGGTCACCGCCGCCCACGCCGGGGGAGGGGACCGCCCTCTGCTGCCCTGGTCCGCCCTCCACGACGACGTGTTCGTGCTGCTCGGCCCCGCGTCCGACGTCGGCCGCGCCCTCGCCGCGGGACGCCCCGACCGGGCCGCCCGGCTGCTCGCCCCCTGGCGCGAGCGGTACGGCGACGCCCTGCGCCTCATGGCCGTCGACCACGGACGCACCGGCACCGGGTCCGGCTCCCTGCGGCTCGCCGCCCGTACCGTCGGCTTCGCCGCCGAACAGGGCGTCCGGCCCGTCCTGGGCAACGCCGTCCGCTACGCCGACCCCGGCCAGGGCCCGGTGGCCGACGTCCTCGACTCCGCCCGCCGGCTCGTCCCCATCGACCCCCGCAAGGAACTCGACAGCGGAGAGGCCTGGCTCAAGGGCCTCGAAGACACCGAAGGGTCCAAGGGGTCCGAGGGCGCCGGCGGCATGCGGGCCGCCGCCGAACGGACCGTCGAGGCCGCGGGCTTCCGCCGGGACACCGCCCGCCGGCTCCTCGAACAGACCGAAGCGGTCGCCGCCGCCTGTCTGGTCGACCCCGAGGACGACCTCGGCATCGGCTCCGCCCACTTCCCCGAAGCGCGTCTCGTCGGCGCCGAACACCGCACCGCCCAGCGCGTCCTCGCCTCCCGGGCCGCCGCCGGCATGGTCCTGAAGGGGTACGAGAAGCGGGGCGCCTACTGGGACCGGATGCACCGCGAGCTGGACATCATCGCCCACCACCACTTCGCCACCTACTTCCTGACGGTCGCCCAGGTCGTCGACGACGTGCGGGGCATGGGCATCCGGGTCGCCGCCCGCGGCTCCGGCGCCGGCTCCCTCGTCAACCACCTCCTCGGCATCGCGCACGCCGACCCGGTCGAGCACGGCCTGCTGATGGAACGCTTCCTCTCCAAGCGCCGCACCGCCCTGCCCGACATCGACATCGACGTGGAGTCCGCCCGCCGCCTGGAGGTCTACCGGGCGATCATCGACCGCTTCGGCACCGCACGCGTCGCCACCGTCGCCATGCCCGAGACCTACCGGGTCCGGCACGCCGTCCGGGACGTGGGCGCCGCCCTCTCCCTGGACCCCGCCGAGACCGACCGGATGGCCAAGGCCTTCCCGCACATCCGCGCCCGGGACGCGCTCGCCGCCCTCGACGAACTGCCCGAACTGCGCGCACTCGCGGGCGAGAAGCAGAAGTACGGCAAGCTCTGGGAGCTGGTCGAGGCCCTCGACGCGCTGCCCCGCGGCACCGCCATGCACCCCTGCGGCGTCCTGCTCTCGGACGCCTCGCTGCTCACCCGTACCCCCGTCGTCCCCACCAGCGGCGAGGGATTCCCCATGTCCCAGTTCGACAAGGAGGACGTGGAGGACCTCGGGCTGCTCAAGCTCGACGTCCTCGGAGTGCGGATGCAGTCCGCGATGGCCCACGCCGTCGCCGAGGTCGAGCGGGCCACCGGCACCCGCCCGGACATCGACGCGGTCCCGGAGGGCGACCCCGAGACGTACCGCCTCATCCGCTCCACCGAGACCCTCGGCTGCTTCCAGATCGAGTCGCCGGGCCAGCGCGACCTGGTCGGCCGGCTCCAGCCCGCGACCTTCCACGACCTCGTCGTCGACATCTCGCTCTTCCGGCCGGGCCCGGTCGCCGCCGACATGGTCCGCCCCTTCATCGAGGCCCGGCACGGCCGCGCCCCCGTCCGCTTCCCGCACCCCGACCTGGCGGAGACCCTGCGGGAGACGTACGGCGTGGTCGTCTTCCACGAGCAGATCATCGAGATCGTACGGATCATGACCGGCTGCGACCGGGCCGAGGCCGACCAGGTCAGGCGCGGACTCTCGGACGCCGATTCGCAGGGCCGGATCGAGCTCTGGTTCGCCCGGCGGGCCGCGGAGCGCGGATACGGGGACGAGGTCGTCGCCCGCACCTGGGAGATCGTGGCGGCCTTCGGCTCGTACGGCTTCTGCAAGGCGCACGCGGTGGCCTTCGCCGTGCCGACGTACCAGTCGGCCTGGCTCAAGGCCCACCACCCGGCCGCCTTCTACGCCGGACTGCTCACCCACGACCCCGGCATGTACCCCAAGCGGCTGCTGCTCGCGGACGCGCGGCGGCGCGGGGTGCCGGTGCTGCCGCTCGATGTGAACCGGTCGGCGGTCGCCCACCGTATCGAACTGGTGTCCGAGAATCCTCCGGTGTGGGGGCTCAGGCTCGGTCTGGCCGACGTTCACGGCATCGGCGGGACCGAGAGCGCCCGCATCGAGGCCGGACAGCCCTACACCTCGCTCCTCGACTTCTGGGAGCGGGCCCGCCCCCGTACCCCCGTCGCCGAACGGCTCGCCCAGGTCGGCGCGCTCGACGCCTTCGGCGCCAACCGCCGCGACCTGCTCCTCCATCTGACCGAACTCCGGCGCGTCCACCGGGGAGCCGCCTCCCACGGCGGACAGCTCCCGCTCGCCCAGGGCGGGAGGACCGCCCCCGTCGGCCTGCCCGACCTCGACGAGACGGAACGCCTCAGCGCCGAACTCGGCATCCTCGGCATGGACGCCTCCCGGCACCTCATGGACGACCACCACGCCTTCCTCCGCGAACTCGGCGTCGTCTCCGCCCAGCGCCTCCGCGAGACCCCCCACGGCCGCACCGTCCTCGTCGCCGGCGCCAAGGCCGCCACCCAGACCCCGCCGATCCGCTCCGGCAAGCGGGTCATCTTCACCACCCTCGACGACGGCACCGGCCTGGTCGACCTCGCCTTCTTCGACGACGCCCACGAGCGCTGCGCCCACACCGTCTTCCACTCCTGGCTGCTGCTGGTCAGGGGAGTGGTGCAGCGGCGCGGCCCGCGCAGCGTCAGCGTGGTCGGCGCCGCCGCCTGGAACCTCGCCGACCTCGTCGCGCTACGGGCGTCCGGCGGGCTGGGAGCGGTGGGGGACCTGCTGGCCGAGCCGGAACCGGAGCCTGCTGAGGCCGCCGGGTCCGCCGGATCCGCCGGGGGGAGTGGTGACTCCGGCCGTCGGATCACCCTGTCCACCGGTTACGAGATGAACCCCTGGGCCGACCTGAAGCCGGCCGGCGAAGGGGTTCCCAAGGGGATGCCGGGCGGAAGGAAGCTGTGGCACAGCAGCCCGGGGAGCGCGGGGTGACGTGGGGTGACGTGGTTTCAGAAGGGGAGCACGGGGCGGGTGGCCCCGGTTCGACCTCCCACGTGCAGTCGGGATTCAGGCAGCGCGCGGTGACGGTGACTTCGGAATCCGGGCGCCCCCTGGCCTGGGGGCATCAAGCGCAGGGTGCAATGCCTAACGCCGGATCCTTGCAACGTCGTTGGGCATGCAGTAGGTTTGAGCCGCTTGGTCTGGAGTACCACGCACGCGTTTAAGCCTTCCCGAGTTCAAGTAAGGACGCATTGACGTAGTCGGCCTTGCGCAAGAGCGCAGGTCAAGGAGACCGCTTGTCGGCTCCTAGCTGGAGATCGCATCCATAGATGCGGTGCGTCTCCATGCAATACACGTCAATGACATTCGGGAGGAAACAGCGTGACGTCCGGCGGCACCACCACTTGCACGCACCCTGTGCGCGATCTTGCAATCGTATCCCTCAGCGCCGTGCTTGCCGCTCTTTCAGCAATCATCGTAGTGCTGTGTTTCAAGGGTTCTCCGCTAGACGCGTTCAAGGCGGGCGGAGGCGCGTTCATCGCCATTGAAGGTGTGGGCCTTGCCGCCCTTCAGCACCTCAAGCGCAACTAGCCGCACCAGCGGGGGCGGCGCACATGAGCCGCCCCCGAGGCCGTGCGGGCTCAGGACCGTCGGCCGGCCGGAAGTACCGCCGTGTCGACGGACGCGTACGTCACGCCGTGGTCGGCCAGGACCTCCGCGACGACCCCGCCGGTGCTGGTGAGCGCCAGGAGGATGTGTTCGTCGCCGATCTCCCGGTCCTCGCGGGCCAGCGCCACCCGGAGGGACTTCTCCAGGACGGTCTTGGCCTCCCGGGAGAAGGAGCGGCGGCCCGACCGCCATCCGGAGTCCTTCCGGTCACCGGCCAGCGCGCCCGCGCCGTGGGTCTCCTCCACCCGCGCCACGATCGCGCCGACGTCGATGCCGAGGTCCGCCAGGGCCTCCGTGTCCGCCCGGGACAGTCCCGCCCGGCGCCGGGCGTCGGCCAGGTCGGCGACCAGGGACGCGCGGCGGTCCGGCGGGCACAGCGTCCGCAGCGCGGCCGCCGCCCGGGTGTCCTCCCGGTCGAGCAGGGACAGCAGCAGGTGCTCCTGGGTGACGACCGTCGCCCCGCCCCGCTCCGCGTGCTCGACCGCCCCCTTCACCACGGCGCGTGCGGCCTTCGTGAACCGTTCGAACATCACTGCCTCCCGTACTTCTTGTGGACGGCCTGTCGGCTGACTCCCAGCTCGGTCGCGATCTCCTGCCACGACCAGCCCTGGTTGCGCGCGGAGCGCACCTGGACGGCTTCCAGTTGTTCCAGCAGGCGCCGCAGGGCGGAGACGGCCCGTAGCCCGACCCGGGGGTCGCGGTCGCCGGCCCGTGCGGCGAGATCGGTCGCATCGGTCATGGTGTCAACGTACGTTGACGGGCCTCTCGATGTCAACCGTGGTTGACATCGAGAGGCCCCCGCAATCAATTCGCACAAATATTCGAACATGTCCTAGGGTGGAAGCACAGGCAGGCACGAGGACGGGAAGGCGGGAGGACGGCATGATTCTCTGCGTACGGTTCCGCCTCGAACCCACGGCACCCCTCGCGCCGCCCGGAGGGGGAGAGGCACTCTTCTCCCCGCTCGTCGACCTGCTCGGCGAGTTCACCCCCGTCGTCGAGGCCGCCCCGCCCCACGAGGCGCTCGCCGACGTGCGCGGCGCGCTGCGCTACTTCGGCCGGGGCCCGGCCGAACTCGCCTCCGTGATCCGGGTCAGGGCGCTCGCCCTGTACGGCGTCGACTGCGTGATCGGCGCCGGGCCCAACCCGATGCTGGCCCGGATGGCGGCCGACGAGGCCCGGCCCGGCGTCACGCTGGTCGTCGAGGACCCCGCAGCCTTCCTGCGCGACCGGCCGGTCGTCGCGCTCGACGGCGTCGGCCGCGCCACCGCCCGCACCCTCTGCGGCTACGGGCTCGACTCCGTCGGCCGCGTCGCGGACGCCCCGCTCGCCGTGCTCCAGCGGCTCGTCGGCGCGAAGACCGGCCGTGAGCTGTGGGAACGGGCCCGGGGCATCGACCGCACCCCCGTCGTCCCCCACGCCGCCTCCCGGTCCGTCGCGGCCGAACGCGCCTTCCCGCGCGACGAGACCGACCGGACGCAGCAGCGCCGCGCCCTCCTCTCCCTCACCGAGGAACTGGGCGCCCGGCTCCGCACGGAAGGCCAGGTGTGCCGCGCGCTCGCCGTCACCGTGCGGTACGCGGACCGGACCACGACCACCCGGAGCCGTACCCTGCCCGAACCCACCGCCCACTCGGCGGCGCTCACCGCCCTCGCGTACGCCGTCCACGACTCCTTCGGGCTCCAGCGGGCCCGGGTGCGGGGCGTCGCCCTGCGCGCCGAAGGACTGACGGGCGCGGAGGGCACGGCGCACCAGCTGTCCCTGGACCCGGCGGACGAGAAGGCCCGGCGGATCGAGGCGGCGGCGGACCGGGCACGGGCGAGATTCGGCCCCCGGGCCGTCCTGCCGGGCTCGCTCGCGGCCGCCTGACGGCGTTCCCGGACCGATGCCCGGCGCCCCGACGGCCGCCCCACCAGGCCCTGGTGACGACACCCCAGTTTTTACCGACGCGTAACTTCCCAGTCGAGGCTACCCGTGCGTAGCTTGGCTGGAGCGCATCCCCACCGCGCACATCCCCACTTGTGGTCCGGACCGCAGGGCGTACCCCCACCTTCCCCTTGAGCCGCAAGGAGATCGCCCGATGCTGCCCCGGACCCCCTGGAAGCACGCCGTCAGAGCCCTGTCCGTCCTGCTGCTGACCGCCGCCGCCACCCTCGCCCCGACCACCGCCGCCACGGCGCAGACCGACACCGCGACGGCCGGCCGCGGCTGGAACGACTTCACCTGCAAGCCGTCCGCCGCGCACCCGCGCCCCGTCGTCCTCGTCCACGGCACCTTCGGGAACTCCGTCGACAACTGGCTGGCCCTCGCGCCGTACCTGGTCAACCGGGGCTACTGCGTCTTCTCGCTCGACTACGGCCAGCTGCCGGGCGTACCCCTCTTCAACGGGCTCGGCCCGATCGCGGCGTCCGCCGGACAGCTCGACACCTACGTCGACCGGGTCCTCGCCGCCACCGGCGCCCCCGAGGCCGACCTCGTCGGACACTCCCAGGGCGGCATGATGCCGCGCTGGTACCTCAAGTTCCTCGGCGGAGCCGAGAAGGTGAACACGCTCGTCGGCATCGCCCCCGACAACCACGGCACCACCCTGCTCGGCCTCACCAAACTGCTCCCGTACTTCCCCGGGGCCGAGGACGTCATCAGCGCCACGACCCCGGGCCTCGCCGACCAGATCGCCGGCTCGGCCTTCATCACGAAGCTCAACGAGGGCGGCGACACCGTGCCGGGGGTCCGCTACCACGTCATCGCGAGCCAGTACGACGAGGTGGTCACCCCGTACCGCTCCCAGTTCCTGACGGGCCCGAACGTCACCAACGTCCTCATCCAGGACAAGTGCGCGCTCGACCTCTCCGAGCACGTGGCGATCGGCACGGTGGACCGGGTCACCTTCCACGAGGTGGCCAACGCCCTCGACCCGGCCCACGCGACCCCGACCACCTGCCTGTCGGTCGTCGGCTGACCTACCGGCCCTGCGTACGGCGGCGCCGGGTGGTCCCGAAGAGCACCGCCGCGCCGGCCGCCAGCACGGCGGCGCCACCCACCGCGAGATACGGGGTGGTGGCGTCGCCACCGGTCTCGGCCAGCTCCACACCGGAACCCGAACCGGCGGCGGGCGCCGGCGCGTTGGGCGACTGCGAGGACGCCCCGGGCGCCCCGGAGGACTCCGGCGCACCCGTGGCGGGGGCGGCCGCCGTCTCCCCGGCACCGGTGGAGGCGTCACCGTCGCCGTGCCCGCCGTGCTCGACCGAGGACTCGTCCTGACCGTCCTCGATCTGCTGCTCGCTCGGCGCGGACGCGGTCGGCGCCGGTCCCGTCCCCCCGCTGTCCTTCCCGAACACCACGTCGGAGCAGGTGTAGAAGGCCTCGGGGGAGTCGGAGCGCTGCCAGATCGAGTAGATGAGGTGGCGTCCGGACTTCTTCGGCACCGTCCCTTGGAAGACGTAGTCGCCGTTCTGCATCCCCGGGTCGGTCACCGTCGCGAACGGCTTCTCCTCCAGGTCCGACCACTTCAGCGGCTTCGACGGGTCGTACCCGTCCTTCGTCACGTACAGCGCGAACGAACCCCGGTGCGGCGCCGTCCCCTTGTACCGGAAGGTGTGCGCCCCGGAGGCCATCGGGCTCGCCGGCCAGTCGGCCCGCGCCAGGTCGAGCCCCCGGTACTTGTCGTTGCCCGCGCTGCACAGCTTGCCGTCCGGGATCAACCGCCGGTGCTGACCGGCCGCGTTGGCGATGTTCACCGCGTTCCAGTCGTAGAACGCCTGGGCCCCACTGGCCGCCACCGCCGCCTTGCACGCCGCCGACTTCGGCGCCTCGGGCCCCTCCGCGTAACAGGCCGAGACCCGGCTCACGGGATCGGTCATCGACCCATGGGCGAAAGCGGGCGAGGAGGCGAGCCCGGAGAGGGCCAGCGCACCGGTGGCGAGGGCGACCGCGGCCGTACGGCGAGAAGTCATGGGGGGACAGCTCCTTCACGAGGGTGAGGTGGGGGGTTGCCCAGAAAACTAGCCGCCCGCATCCACGAAAGAGCCCGCGAGAAGGGGGAGAGGACGATCCTTAGGACCGCTTTAAGGCACAGGTAAGAGGCGGCTGAGGAACACCCGGAACCGAGACCGCCCGTCACCCCACCCGCCGGTACCGCCGCTCCGGGCGCCCCGTCCCGCCGTACCGGAGCGTCACCTCCGCGCGGCCCGTTTCCGCGAAGTACTCCAGGTAGCGGCGGGCGCTCACGCGGGAGAGGGAGCCGGCTTCCGCGCATTCCGTGGCCGAGAGGCCCTCCGGGTGGGCGCGGAGGACCGAGTCGACCAGGTCGGCCGTGTGGGCGGCGAGGCCCTTCGGGAGTTCCCTGGAGCCGCGCGGACGGGTGCCGAAGATCTGGTCGACGTCCTCCTGACGGGCCTCGTCGAGCTCGTCGAGGCGGCTGCGGAGCGAGGCCACGTGGCGGAGCTGCTCGTGCAGCGCCGCCTGGCTGAACGGCTTGATCAGATAGTGCAGCGCCCCCGCCCGCAGCGCCTCGCGGATCGTGCCCACGTCCCGCGCCGCCGTGATGAACAGCGCGTCCGTCGCCAGGCCCGCCGCCCGCAGCTCCCGCAGCACCCGGATGCCGTCCATGTCCGGCAGGAAGACGTCCAGCAGCACCAGGTCCGGCCGCAGCCGCTCCGCCGCCCGCAGTGCCTCTGCACCACTGTGCGCGACCCCGGACACCGTGAAGCCCGGCACCGCCGACACATAGCGGCAGTGCAGTTTGGCGACCATGAAGTCGTCGTCCACCACCAGCACGTTCGTCACGCCGACCCACGCTAGGTCCCGACCACAACGACCACAACGTCCGTTGGTTGCGGAAGAGAGACAGCTTCTTCACGCGCAGGCAACATGTGGGCCACCTCACACCCCCATTCCCCTTCTGCCTGAGAGGCGGTACACGTGCGGTTGCGCACCCCCTTCGCCCTCCTCGGGGCCGCTCTGCTCGTCCTGGTGGGCCCTCCGCTGCTCAGTACCGGCAGCGGCTCCGACTCCGGTACGCAGATACCCGGCCTGCGCTTCATGGTCCCCAACACCCCCGGTGGCGGTTACGACATCACCGCCCGCACCGCCGCCAAGAACGCCGAGGAGGCGGGCCTCACCGGAGACGTCGAGGTCTTCAACCTGCCCGGCGCGGGCGGCACCGTCGGCCTCACCCGGCTCGTCGGCGAACGGGGCAACGGCCGTCTCGCCATGTCCATGGGCCTCGGCGTCGTCGGCGCCGTCCACACCAACGAGACCCCCAGGACCCTCGCCGACACCACCCCGATCGCCCGGCTCACCGAGGAGCAGGACATCGTCGTGGTCGGCAAGGACTCCCCGTACAAGACGATCCAGGACCTGCTCACGGCCTGGAAGAAGGACCCCGGCAAGCTGCCCGTCGGCGGCGGCTCCTCGCCCGGCGGCCCCGACCACCTCGCCCCGATGCTGATGGCCCAGGCCGCCGGCATCGCCCCGAAGGACGTCAACTACGTCCCCTTCGACGGCGGCGGCGAACTCCTCGCCTCCATCCTCGGCAACAAGGTCGGCTTCGGCGTCTCCGGCGTCGGCGAGTACCTCGACCAGATCAAGGCCGGCGAACTGCGCCTCCTCGCCGTCACCGGCCCGAAGCGCGTCCCCGGCCTCGACGCCCCCACCCTCCGCGAGGCCGGCCTCGACACCGAGTTCACCAACTGGCGCGGCATCGTCGCCCCGCCAGGCCTCTCCGACGCCGAGCGCGAGAAGCTCGTCGCGCTGGTGACCGAACTGCACGACTCCCCGCAGTGGCGCGAGTCCCTGAAGACCCACGGCTGGAACGACGCCTTCCTGCCGGGCGAGGAGTTCGGCACCTTCCTCACCGAGCAGGACCGCCGCGTCGGTTCCGTCCTGAAGGAGCTCGGCCTGTGAAACCCACCCTTCCCACCTGGCTCCGCGGCCGCTCCGAACTCGGCGTCGGCGTGCTGCTGTTCGTCCTCGGCGTCCTCGTCCTCACCGACGCCCTCACCCTCGACACCGACCTCACGGGCCGCGGCCCGGTCGGCCCCGCCACCGTCCCCCTCGTCGTCGGCTGCGGCCTCCTCGCCGTCGCCGTCCTCCTCTCCGTCGACGTCCTGCGCGGCGGCCGCGGCGAGGCCGAGGCCGGCGAGGACGTCGACCTGACCGAACCCGCCGACTGGCGCACCGTCCTGCTCCTCGCCGGCGTCTTCCTCGCCTTCGCCGTCCTCATCGGCCCCGTCGGCTTCCCCGTCGCCGGAGCCCTGCTCTTCTGGGGCTCGGCCTACGCCCTCGGCAGCCGCCACTTCCACCGCGACCCGCTGATCGCCGCCGGCCTCTCGCTCCTCACCTACGTCGTCTTCGACACGCTGCTCGGCGTCCCGCTGCCCGGCGGTCCGCTGATGGGAGTGATCTGACCCATGGATTCCCTGAACTCCCTCATCGACGGCTTCGGGACCGCCCTCACCCCGATGAACCTGTTGTGGGCCGCCATCGGCGTGCTCCTCGGCACCGCCATCGGCGTCCTGCCCGGCATCGGCCCCGCCATGGCCGTCGCCCTGCTGCTCCCGGTCACCTACGGGCTCGAACCGACCGGCGCGTTCATCATGTTCGCCGGCATCTACTACGGGGCCATGTTCGGCGGCTCCACCACCTCCATCCTCCTCAACACCCCGGGGGAGAGCGCGGCCGTCGTCGCCGCCATCGAGGGCAACCCGATGGCCAAGGCGGGCCGCGGCGCCCAGGCACTCGCCGCCGCCGCCGTCGGACACTTCGCCGGCGGCATGATCGGCACGATCCTGCTCGTCGTCCTCGCCCCCACGGTCGCCGCGCTCGCCGTCGACATCGGCGCCCCCGACTACCTGGCCCTGATGGTCCTCGCCTTCATCGCGGTGACCTCGGTCCTCGGCTCCTCCCGCATCCGCGGCCTCGCCTCGCTCCTCATCGGCCTCACCATCGGCCTGGTCGGCCTCGACCAGATGACCGGACAGCAGCGCCTCACCTTCGGCTCGCTCCAGCTCGCCGACGGCATCGACGTCGTCATCGTCGCGGTCGGCCTCTTCGCCATCGGCGAGGCCCTGTGGGTCGCCGCGCACCTGCGCCGCTCGACCGGCGAGGCCATCCCGGTCGGCCGCCCCTGGCTCGGCAGGGACGATGTGAAGCGCACCTGGAAGTCCTGGCTGCGCGGCCCCCTCATCGGCTTCCCGTTCGGCGCGATCCCGGCCGGCGGCGCGGAGATCCCGACGTTCCTCTCGTACGTCACGGAGAAGCGCCTCTCCAAGCACAAGACGGAGTTCGGCAAGGGCGCCATCGAGGGCGTGGCGGGTCCGGAGTCGGCGGCCTCGGCCTCGGCGGCCGGGACGCTCGTCTCCATGCTGACCCTGGGGCTGCCGACCACGGCCGTCGCCGCGGTCATGCTCGCCGCGTTCCAGCAGTACGGCATCCAGCCCGGCCCGCTGCTGTTCGAGCGGGAACCCGAGCTGGTGTGGGGGCTCATCGCCTCGCTGTTCGTCGGCATGGTGCTGCTGCTCGCGCTCAACCTGCCGCTCGCGCCCGTCTGGGCCAAGCTGCTGCGCATCCCCCGCCCGTACCTCTACGCCGGCATCCTCTTCTTCGCCGCCGTCGGCGCGTACGCGGTGGGCGGCGAGGCGCTCGACCTCGTCATCCTGCTGGTCATCGGCCTGATCGGGCTCGGGATGCGGCGGTACGGGCTGCCGGTGCTCCCGGCCGTCATCGGGGTCATCCTCGGCCCGGCCGCCGAACAGCAGCTGCGCCGCGCCCTGCAGATCAGCGACGGTTCCCTGACGGGCCTGGTGAACACGCCGTTCTCGATCACCGTGTACACCGTCGTCGTGCTGCTGCTCACCTGGCCGCTGCTGAGGAAGGTGACCGCACGCCGCGCCGGGCACTGACCGTACGGGCGGGTCGCGCGGCGACCGTACGGTCCCCGCCCGACCCGCCCGGGAACCGAGCTGACGAGCGCGCGCTAGCTGTATTGATCACGAGCGTTGTTGACACTGGTCTGGTCTTGAACATGGCGAAGACCTCCGGTGTGGTGGGAGCTGTCTAGGAACTCACCGCGCGGAGGT
>NZ_LMEP01000009.1 GCF_001426405.1 Streptomyces sp. Root1304
CATGGCCATGGCTCGCATCTCAGCATGAGCATGCCCAGCAGGTGCCCGGCGTGGCGATCAGTACCACGATCGAGCGATCACGAACCGAGGAAGATCGGACTTAACGCCCTCTCAGAGGGACCGATGGCCGAACCAGGCACGGCTTTCGGGTTGGTTGGGGCGGACGATGGCCAGGATGGCCGGCACGAGCCAGATCACGCCCAGAATGGGCGCCACTTCGAAGAAGACCAGGGTGAAGGGCAGCGCCGTCCAACCGTAGGCGAAGGCGGACACGCGCAGATTGGGGTGGCGCGTGGGGAACTTCAGGGCGGTGGTGACGCCCCATGCGGCAACGGCAAGTACGAGCACTCCGATGAATACGATGATCCCGGAGTGGGCCTCGCCCGGCGGGGTGCAGCACGGATTCGAGGCGTCGCCCTCGCCCCAGATGGCCGTGGCGATGGCCACGCTGTTGGTCAGCAGAGCAAGTCCGAGGACAGCCTGCATCCCACCCAGGACCAGCATCAACACGCGAAGACTCTTCACCGCCTGCGGCATCTGCGCGCCCGAGGGCATCGGCCCCTGACTGAACCCCCCGGGCCCACGGGGGCCTCCGGGCCCAGCCGCACCAGGGTTGCCACTAGCGCGCGGCCGCTGCCACGGCCGCTGCCCGCCTGGGTCTTCTCCATCGTTCAAGCCCATGCTGCCAGGTCCTCCCCTGAACGGCCCCGCACCTGCGCGCCATGCTCCGGCGACCCCCATCAACTGTCCAGCCACAAACCAGCCACGACTGCCTCGAAGAAGTACGTCACCAAGCTCGGAGTTGTCCGGCAGGGCCACCCTTCCTGCTCAGCCATACCCGCAACACAACCGTGGTTGCGGGGCACCATTAGGGTGCTGGGAGACGATCGAGAACGCACGGTCCGACCCGCGAGGACCAGGGAGAGCGAAGGCGTGCCGACCCTGCCGGAGACCGTGTCCGCGTACGTCGAGGCGGCCGCGACACTCGGCCACCGAGTTCAGCTGAGGCGCGACCGCATCACGGAAGCCGAGTACGAGGGACTGGTCGGCCCGTTCCGTACCGTGGGCAGTTCGCCACAAGGGGCCTTCACCTTCGTCTACGGGAACTCCAGCTATGCAACCGTGGGGGCGATAGCGCAAGCATGGGCAGGATCTTGAGGACCTCGGCGACGCCCCGCAGCATGTTCTCGATCACGACGGCTGAGACAGCGCTCCGGGCACCGGGCGGATCGCCCTGGAGATCACCTTCAACTCCGGCCGCGTCCGTTGTGAATCCTGGTCCGGAGACCTCCGCCTGTCCAGCACCCGTCGCCCTGTGCACAGTCGAGGTCGAGCGCGCCTGACGCGAGCTGAGGTGCCGCAGTCAGTGGGACGTGGTCGGTTCCGGGTCCTTCGCTCTTACGATGCGGACGGTAGTTGCCAGGGTCTGTGAGGGAGGGTGAGCGGATTGGGGCAAGTTCCTGACTGGTTCTGGGAGGTCTTGGACTCGACCAGACCACGCCTGTCTGCCCTGGAGGCCTGGCTGGAGTCACAGCCGAGAGAAGTCCTTCAGGGGTTCGCGTTGGCATACCTGGATGCCGCAGAGTCGCTGATCGACTTCTCGGAAGGCGTGCTTGTCGACGGAGAGGCCTGGTCAGAAGACAGCACCGAGGATCTGTGCATGTGGGCGGTCGGCCAGGGCCGCCTATTTTGCCACGCGTTGGCCACTGGCGAGAGCGAACTGGCAGAGGCTGCACAGGCATTCCTGGGACGCGCATCGCCGCTCAGCGGAGACGTAACCAAGTGGGATCCAGAGGTCTCGGACCCGGAGCACCAGGGCTATCAGTCCCCGGACGCCATTGTCTACGGCGTCTATCGCACACGCTTCGCAGAGGACTTGCACGAACGGCATTTGGATCGCTCAGGGTGCGTTGACCCGGGGGTATGAGGTGGCTCACCTGCCGCAGGAGCTCGGCTTCGGTTCGGACACGACGTGCTGGCGGCGCCTGGCCGAGTGGACAGAGGCCGGCCGGCTGCGGTCAGGGTCAGTCGCGTGCGTCGCGGTTCGTTACGGTGATCATGTTGCGGTGCCAGGTGAAAAGGCGGGCCGGTAGTGGAGAAGCAGCCAAAGACGTGGTTCAGCGCCAGAACCTTCTACCGGTGGGCAGCCTGGGAGAACCAGCCGTACGAGGAGCGCGTCGTGCTGTTCCTGGCGCGGTCCCTCGACAGGCCATCGAGCTGGCCGAGCAGGAGTCGATCGCGTACGCCGGGGAGAACGACTTCGAAGTCCTCGACATGGTTGAGGCCTATCGGATCTCCGACGGCGACGAGGAGCTGGGTGCCGGTGTGGAGGTGTTCTCCAAGCTGCACGCGCTCGACCTCCCGGGGAGCGAATTCCTCGACCGCTACGACTCGGGGCCGGCGCACACTCAGATCAGCGAGTAGTGCCGTTCCCGCTTCCGGCCCGCCAGCAGGCGGTTGCCCGGCGCCGCTCGCCGACCCTCACCCTTCACTAAACGGCGTGGAAGATCGTGGACGATGAGGACGAGCTGCTGGCGTGCTACGACTTCCCCCGCCGAGCACTGGATTCATTGATTCATCTGCGGACCACGAATCCCATCGAGTCGACGTTCGCCACCGTGCGGCTGCGGACCAAGGTGACGAAGGGCGCCGGCAGCCGGGCCTTCGGGCTGGCGAAATGTTTTCAAGCTGGTCGAGTCAGCCCAGGCCCGCCGGCGGGCTGTGAACGCACCCCGCCTCGTCGCTCTGGTCCGTGCCGGGGCCCGCTTCGAACGCGGCCACTCGTCGAACGCCCCGAGACCCTCGCGGTGTGAGCTGCCTCAGCCGATCCGCAGAAGCCGGGAGGATCTCAGGCACTCGTGCGCCGTATGTGCAGGTGGCCATCGCGGGGGAAGGAGGGCGGTGCAGCGGGCAGGATGCTGTCGAAGTCGTAGCGGCTCTTCTGTGCAACCCGGCACGATGCCAGGTTGTCCACCTGGTGCAGGAGTTCGAGACGCTCCAGCCCGTCGGCTTCGAAGGTGTCGAAGGCCCAGCTGGTGAGTGCCTCCAGAGCGCGGGAGGCCACTCCCCGCCCGCGAGCGTGTGCCGCGGTCCAGTAGCCCACTTCGGCCGCCGGCTTGCCGGAGGTGACTTCCTTGAGGACCACGTTGCCCACCAACTGTTCGCGAACTGAACCGGGTCGTGCCTCAAGGACGGCGAAGCCGAACCGGTCCCCCGCTGCCCAGCCCTGCTGCTGGGCCTGCACCCACCGTGCCCCGTCGGTATCGTTGTCCACGACAGAGCTCGCCCACTGGCGCAGTGCGGGATCCCGGCTCAACTCGACCAATGCGGCAACGTCCTCCATGCGCCAGGGGCGAAGAACGAGAGCGGGAGAGGCCGGCGTCGCGGCCACCTGAAGTACGACCGGGGCAATCACCGACCGATCATATGTGGCGGCGTTTTCACCCGACGCCGGCCGCGTCCGCCCCATGCCGCCTTGCGACCGCCCCGTCATTGCTGTGTCCGGACGCGCAGAGCCCGGACGGACCAGTCGAGCACTGGAGCCAGACTCTCCGGGGCCGGCCAGCCGTTGACCACTGCGAGGAGCCGGAGGTATCGCTCCCTGCGGGGGTCGTTCACGCTCTCCAGCCGAGTCGCCAGCCGGCGGCGAAGCTCGACGTCGTCGGGGCGGCCGAGGAGGTGCGCGTAGTGCGCCGTGAACTCCGCGACGATCGGATCGGCCTGGGGTGAGGCCGGGTCGATACCGGCGGTCAGGGCCGGGCCGGCCTGGTCACGGACAGCTGCGGCGATGTCACGGCGCGGGCCCATGATGTCGCTTCGGGTCTGCTCGGCTGCCTGGTCCTCGACCATCCGCCGCACGACGGCGCGGAAACCCGGGTCCAGGGACATTTCGGCCAGCTCCACCCACGCCTGGACCTGCTCCGCCTCCGGGTTGTCGGGCAACTCGGGGGTCATCGAGCGCATGACCCCCGCGAATGCGGGGGCGGCGTCAAGACCGCCGAAGACGGCGTCGAGGAAATCGCCGATCAGACGTGTGCGTTCGTTCTCGGAAAGCTGGGCCAGCCGGTGCATGAGTTCCGTCTCCTCAGGTGTGGACCCGCGCTCGGCCACCGCCGTCAGCACCGCGCGCCGCAGGCGCAGGACACGGATCTGCACTGCCAGTGCTTCGGCGTGCGCCGCGGCGACCTCGGGAAGCGAGAGCTCGCGGTCCACGACCTTGCGGATCGTGGGAAGGTCCAGTCCCAGCTCGCGCAGGGTCCGCACGAGGTCCAGGCGTGCGACGGCGTCGATGCTGTAGAGGCGGTAGCCGGCCGGGCTGCGGTCCGTCGGCGCCACGATTCCGCGATCGGAGTAGAACCGAATGGTCTTGACCGTGAGACCGGTCCGCCGAGCCAGTTCACCGATCGAGTAGAGCGTGTCGCCGTCCATGTACCCCACCTTCGTGTCTCCCCCTACGGGAGACTCAAGTCCCCTCGCCCACCGGCAGGCAACCACTCCTCATCCACACGTCTTGAAAGTTCCTCCGCACTCGTGGGTGAACGGCTACGGCAAGCTCCGGCGCTGCACCGAGAGGAACAGCGCGGTCGTCGCGTTCTCCCTCCACGTCGCCGCGACTCTCGTCGCGCTCCGCATGCTCATCCGAGGTCGACGAGCCGCTACTGCTGGGACGGCCGCCCCACCACCCGGCGCCGCAAGTGATCCATCTGCTGGTCGGTCTTAATCGAGTGCGAGCGTCCGGGTCCGGGTGATACAAGGTCCGCGTGACTGATCATCTCTCCTTCCCCACCCTGCTGCGGATGATTGACGAGCGTTCCGCCGCGTTCCGCGCCGCCGTCACCGCGGCCCCCAGCCTCGACGCCGACGTCCCGTCCTGTCCGGGCTGGACGCTGTACGACCTGGCGAACCACCTCAGTGAGGGGGACCGCTTCTGGGCCCACATCGTGCTGAACACCGCGCCGGGCGACGAGCGGCCGAGCAAGGACGGGCTGGCGGCGCCCAGGGAGCGCGAGGCCCTCATATCCTGGCTGGCCGACTCGACGGAGCAACTGCTCACCGCGCTGCGCGAGGCCGGTCCGGACCGGGGCTGCTGGGCCTGGTGGGAGCCGCTGGCCTCACCGCACACGGTGGCCGCCGTAGCCCGACGCCGCGTCCCCGAGTCGCTGATCCACACCTACGACGCCCAGCTGGCCTCCGGTGTCCCGCAGGAGCTGCCGGCGACCGAGGCGGGCGACGCCATCGAGGAGTTCCTCGCCACCGTCTGCACCGGCACAGTCCCGTGGCCGGGCGAGCCCGCCACCATGGACTACCACGCAGCCGAGGCCGGCTCCTGGCGCCAGACGGTGGACGCCGCCGGTTCCCGCTTCACCCGCCTCACCGCGGCGGAGGCCGCCGAGAGCAAGCCCACCGCCGCCCTCTACGGCACGGCGAGCGAGATGGCCCTGCTCATGTACATGCGCATCCCGGCCGGCTCGCTGCGGGTCGAGGGCGACGCCGACCTGCTCCAGCAGCTGCAGGACTGGGGCTGATACCGACCGGCAGACGGATCACTTGAGGCGTCGGGTGGGACAGCGACAGAAGGATGGCTCAGGAGGCGGACGGCTCGATCTCCCCCGCGAAGACGATGACCTGGTCGATGAGGCTCCGTCGCAGATGGACGACGTCCGTTCCCGTCAGGCGGGGGCCTCCATCGGGAGTGGTGAAGACCCACTGGTACCGGGCCCATTCGTCAGGCATGTCCACCGCTGAGCAGCGCACCATCGTTCCGGTCCCCGCCGGGTGGCGCCGGATGTCCAGCACGAACCGCTCGACCTCCGCAATTCCTTCGCTGCGACCCAACGGTCCCCAGAAGACCACGTCTGAGGTCAGGGCCTGGGAGAGCAGGGCGGCCACATAGCTGTCGTCCGAGGCGTTGAACGCGGAGATGAACATGTCGATCGCGGAGCGTGCGGTCTCTTCAGGCATGCCCCAGTAATACCAGCCGTTTCGCGTGGGCTCGTCCCACGAGCCGACTTCCGATCACGGTGAACCACCCCGGTCACAGCACTGGCGAAGAGGGGCCCACTTGTCGTAGCGGCGACGGGCCGGGCTCCTGTGCCGACCCGGGGGCTTCGGGGCGTCAGTTGAGGCGCCGGCCACTTGCCCACGAGCACGGCAGGTCGTGGGATCGACGCCTCCCCTGCTCCAGTCGATCCGGCCCTCGGCAGACACCGTGCGGGCTGAGCACCCGGGCGCGGAGCGGCCCACGCGGCCGGGACGGCCGGGACTGTCCGCCGTCGACGGCGCCCCCGCGCTCGTCCGTGACGTCGGTCCCGTGCCTCCGGCCTCGGCGCCGGGCGGCCGACGTCTGCGGAGCAGGTGTCCGCAGATGTCGGCCGGGCCCGGCCTGGGATGTGGGCGGATACGGCCCCGCCGGCGCTTCGGGATCAAGGGTCCTGCGGGCCCGGCCGATCACCGCGTCCCGGCGGGGCTCCGCCGATCACCGCGTCCCGGCCCCAGGCCCTACAGGTACGGGCGCGTGATCAGTTCGAAGGCGTGGCCTGCCGGGTCCTTGAAGTAGACGCCCCGGCCGCCGTGTTCCGTGTTCGTCTCGCCGGGGCGCTTCATCTGCGGGTCGGCCCAGTGCTCGACGTTCTGGTCGCACAGCCGCGCGTACGCCCGCTCGAAGAGTTCGTCGTCGACGAGGAACGCGTAGTGCTGCATCTGGATCTCGACCGGGGGTTCGGCGAACTGGATCAGTACGCCGTCGGCGAGCTGGACGTTGAGGAAGGGACCCCAGGACGGCGCCTCGGGGAGTTCCAGCAACTCCCGGAAGAAGCGCGCCGATTCCTCGCGGTTCTTCGCCGCGATGATGGTGTGGTTGAAGCTGACTGCCATGTGGATGACCTCGCTGTGGGTTCGGTTCGAAGGGGACTCGCAGTGCTGGGGCACTGGGGGGTCCGCGCGCCGAACCGCAGGGGTGCCTTCGCGGCACCCTCAGAGCGGTCAGTCGTCCACCGGATGGCCCGTCTGTGTGTGGCGTCGAATCGCCGGTCCGGTGTTCACGTCGGGGGACGCTACTTGACCGATCTTGCCCTGGCAAGGCGGTATCCCGGCGCGCACGGCACCTTGCCACTCCCCCCGTGTCCCCCTATCGTCCCGCAATAGAAAGCGCTTTCCATCCCCTCCTGGACGGCCTCCTCAGGGCTGCCCGGGGGCGGAGCACTCCCGACCGTTGACCGACGAGAAGGACGGCGAGCATGCGACGACCCATCGCACTACGACTCCACGCGGCACTGGCCACCCTGGCCATGGCCGCCGCCACCGGCGTGGTGCTTTCGATGCCCCAGGCATCGGCGGCCACCGGCGGAGTCACCGGATACGCGACCCAGAACGGCGGCACCACCGGCGGCGCGGGCGGGCAGACCGTACGCGCCACGACCGGGACCGCGATCCACACCGCCCTGTGCAACCGCGCGAGCAGCAGCACCCCGATCACCATCCAGGTCGAGGGAACCATCAACCACGCCAACACCGCCAAGGTGTCCGGCCCCAGCTGCAACACCGCCGCCGGCGTCATCGAACTCAAGCAGATCAGCAACGTCACGCTCATCGGTGTCGGCGCCGGAGCCGTCTTCGATCAACTCGGCATCCACATACGCGAGTCGAGCAACATCATCATCCAGAACGTCACCGTTCGGAACGTCAAGAAGTCCGGCTCACCAATCTCCAACGGCGGGGACGCCATCGGCATGGAGAGCGACGTCCGCAACGTCTGGGTCGATCACACCACCCTGGAGGCCTCCGGCGGCGAGTCGGAGGGGTACGACGGGCTCTTCGACATGAAGGACAACACCCAGTACGTGACACTGTCGTACAGCGTCCTCCGCAATTCCGGCCGTGGCGGGCTCGTCGGCTCCAGCGAGACCGAGCTCTCGAACGGCTTCATCACCTACCACCACAACCTGTACGAGAACATCGACTCCCGCGCTCCCCTGCTGCGCGGCGGCACCGCCCACATGTACAACAACCACTACCTGCGGCTCAACGAGTCCGGCATCAACTCCCGCGCAGGCGCCCACGCCAAGGTGGACAACAACTACTTCGAGGACTCCAAGGACGTCCTCGGCACCTTCTACACGGACGCGGCCGGATACTGGCAGGTCAGCGGCAACGCCTTCGACAACGTGACGTGGTCCGCCCGCGGCGCCGAGAACAACCCGGCCGGTCCCGACCCGAAGTCCAACACCACCGTGGCGATCCCGTACGCCCACACCCTCGACCCGGCCTCGTGTGTACCCGACATCGTCGGCCGAACCGCAGGTGCGGGCAAGGGACTTCAGGTCTCGGACGGCAACTGCACACCGCAGACGCCCGCACCCACCACGCCGACCCCCACGGCCCCCACGCCGGAGCCGACCTCGCAGCCCACGACCGGTCCCGGCCAGCCCGCCGGGACCAACCTCAGCATCGGAGCCGGCTCGGACGGTTCGAGCAAGGCCGACGGCACGAGCTACGGCAACGTGCGGGACGCCGACCCCGGCACGTACTGGTCACCGGCGGGGCCGACCGGTTCCGTGTCGATCAAGTGGGGATCGGCCACCAGCGTCTCCGTCCTCGCGATACGCGAGGCGGCCGGGTCCGCCGGTGCGATCGGCGCCTGGCGAGTTCTCAACGGCGACACCGGCGCCGTCCTGGGCTCTGGTAGCGGCGCGGGCGTCATCGCGGTTCCCCGTACCGCGCTGAAGAAGATCACTTTCGAGATCCTCGGCTCCACCGGGACGCCGAAGGTCTCCGAGTTCGAGACCTACGCCGGGTAGGCACCCTGTCGGGTGGGCCACCGCTCGGCGTCCCGCCACGGCGCTCCTCGCTCGTCGGTCCGGTACGGGGTTCCCCGTACCGGACCGACGTTCCCTCGCGCGCGTCCGGGATCAGCCCACGAACTCTCGGTCCCCGTACTGCACTTGAGCCTCGTTCCAGTCGGCACCGAGGGCGATCGTGAACGTCCGGGCCAGCGGCAGGTCTTCGATCTCCGCGACGAGAACGAGCCGCCCGTCGAGCGTCACCGAGCCGCCGCCCAGCTTCTCCCGCGCCTCCGGGTCCTCGGCGAGCCCCTTCCTCAGATCGCTCGCCTCGACGCCGGGCACCTCGATCTCGACCGCGTCGGTCTCCGGCGACGTGCGGGGCAGGCAGCGGAAGGTGAGCACGGCCTCCTGGTCGTACTGCTTGGCGATGACGCCCGCGATGTCCCGCAGCCTCTCGGGGCCGGCGCGGTCGACGTCGAACTCGCGCGAGCGTTCGTACGTCGTCTGCTGCAGCTCGTCCGACCAGAAGACGCCGTCGAGGAGCGTCGATTCGCCGGGCCTGGCTCCGTGGGCGCGGATGATCCGGCGCACCTCGTGGTCGAAGTGGCGCAGCCGGGTCATGAGCCGGGGGTCGTCCGGGTCCGTGATGATCGCGGTGTTGTCGGTCGCGAAGATCTCGGCCGCCGGGCAACCGGGGAGGACGGGGCTCGCGTACGTGCTCTGCGCGCCGGTGATGCCGAGCAGCAGGGCGGCGACGCCCGTGGCCAGGAAACGGAGGCGGCGGCGGGGGGTGGCGTTCTTCATGGCGTGATCAACGAGCCGGGGCGGGGATCGTTGCGTCGGCTCCTGCCGTCCCGGCGGCCCCACCTGCCCTGTCCGCCCCATCAGCACCCTCATTGTCGTCGGCGCCGTCGACAGGAGTCCTCGGGTCCTCGTGCCCGCGTGTCGCGTCGGCGTTCTCGACGCGCCGGGGCGATCAGGGATTCGGGACCGCGTCGACCTGGCCGAGTCCCCCGACGAGGAGGGTCAGGCCGAAGGCGAACTCCTCGGCCGGGGACACCGACGTCAGGGACCGGACCGCCCGACCGAGGGCGGGGTACGCGTCCGGGTCGAGCCCCCGGTAGAAGGCGGCGAGTTCGGCACCCTGCTCGGGTGCGGCGGCGGGGCCGTACTGCTGGGCGGCGAAGCCGATGACGTAGTGCGTGACGGCGGTGAAGGCGCGGGCGGCGAGGGCCACCGGCAGGCCGTGCGCGAGCAGGGCGCTCAGGACGCGCTCGCGCCGGGCGAGCCCGTGGGGGCCGACCGGGACGTACGCCATGAGGAGCGGCAGGGTGTGCGGGTGGCTGCGCAGGGTGTCGTGGAAGCGGTGGGCCGTGGTCGTGAGGACCTCCCGCCAGTCCGCGGCGGTGGCGAGCCCGTTCAGGTCGACCTCCCCGAGGACGCTGTCGACGGCGTACGCCAGGATCTCGTCCTTGCCGTCGAAGTGGCGGTAGAGGGTGGCCGTTCCGGAGTTCAGTGCCTCGGCGAGCGTGCGGAGGGAGAACGCCTGGACACCGTGCTCGTCGACCAGGTCCAGCGCGGCGGCGACGATGTGGGCGGGGTCGAGCGAGGGACGGCCCCGCCGGGGCTCGGGGGCCGCGGCGGGGGCGGGAGCGGGTCGGGAGGCCCACCAGGCCGGACTGCCGGGGGGCGGCGGGGTGGTCGCCATGCGCTCGGGGCCTTTCTCGGTGACGGGGGCTGTGCTCGGTGCCGGGGTCTGTGCGCAGTGGTGGAGTCGGGGCTCGGTGCCGGCCGGTCCGCCCCCGCGTCGGCGGCAGATCGGCCCCGGTCCCCCTCGGCACCGGTGGCCGCTCTGACAGCCGGCACGCCTCGGCCGCGGGCACGCGACTCCCCGCCTGCCGCATCGCAGTGAACCACCGTACCCCCGGGCCCGACGTCAGGCGGGCCCGATCCCGGCGGTGAACACGCCGCCCGCATGACCGACGTGGACCGCGGCCCCGCCGTGACTCACGCGGTCGACATGGCTCACCTGGCCGACGTAACCGTCCGGGCGCACGAGCAGGACCGTGTCCTCGGTGATGCCGTACGTGGCGAGGAGCGCCGCCTCACGTGACGTGCGGGGGTCGGTGTGCCCGAGGACGGTGTGCCGGCGCAGCGGGACACCTCCCGTCGGCCAGGGCAGGCGTTCGACGGCCGTCGCGGCGCGTGGCCCGAAGGCGAGGGCGGTGAAGTGCGGGCCCCGGAAGAGGTCGAAGAGCCGGTTCGCCGTCCCGGCGGCCTCGGGAAGGGCGGCGTCCGGTGCGCGGTCGCCGCAGCGCAGGGTCGCGGTGCGGGGTCCGTCGGCGGGGGCGAGCGGGCCGCCGAAGTAGGAGATGTCGAGCTGGTGTTCGTCCGGCCCCCGGGTGAGGCCGCCGGGACGGGTACGGCGCAGTCCTTCGTACAGTTCGGTGGAGCGGCCGAGGACCTGCGCGGCGACGGGGCGCCGCTCGTGCTCGTAACTGTCCAGGAGTACGTCGTCGGCGCCGGCCAGGACCTGCTGGAGCTTCCAGCCGAGGTTGTGGGCGTCCTGGACGCCGGTGTTCAGGCCCTGTGCCCCGGCCGGTGTGTGGACGTGGGCGGCGTCGCCGCACAGCAGCAGGCGGCCGGCGCGGTAGCGCTCGGCGAGGCGGACGTTGGGGCGGAAGACCGAGGACCAGGTGACCTCGCGCAGAGTCAGGGAGCGCCCGACGCGGCGGCGCAGGAGGGCGGCGAGGGCGGGTTCGGTGAGGTCGACGGGGTCGGCCGGACCGATTCTGATCATGAGCTGGAAGCGATTCCTGGCGCCCGGCAGGGGGCAGGCGGCGACGCTGCGGCCCCGGAGGCGGGGGCCAGATGTGCCAGCGGTCGCCGGACAGGCCGTCGACGGTGCCGTCCACGAGGATCATCCGGTCGGACTCGTCGGTGGTGCCGTCGAACGTGATGCCCGCCGCCTTGCGGACGGTGCTGGAACCGCCGTCGGCGCCGACGACGTACCGGCTCCTCAGCCGCCTCCCGTCGTCCAGTCGCACCGTGCACTTCTCCTCGTCCTGGGTGATCTCGACGGCTCGGACGCCGAAGTCGACGCGTACGCCGAGGCGCTCGACGGCTTCGTGGAGGAGGGCGGTGGTGGCGTACTGCGGGAGCAGGAGCACGTCGCGGTAGGGGGTGCCGGCGCCTTCCGGGGCGGTGGCGTGCATGTGCCATGTCTTGGTGAAGGGGCCCAGGTGCAGGCCCATCGGCGGGTACGCGCCGCCCGCGCCGAGTGCCGCGTCGGCCAGGCCGAGGTCGTCCAGGACCTCCAGGGTGCGCGGCTGGACGCCCTTGGCGCGCGAGCCCTCGAAGCGCCTCCCGGCGCGCTCCACGAGTCGAACGGGGATCCCCCGTCGGGCCAGATCGAGCGTGAGGGCGAGCCCTACGGGGCCGGCGCCGATGACGACGACGGTGGTGGTGGTGGTGTCGGCCGTATCAGCGGCGTCGAAGTCGGCGCCGGGCGTTCCGGCCGGACGAGCGGTGTCAGCCACTTCAGCGGTACGAGCGATGTCGACCGCGTCCCCAGTACGAGCCGTGTCCGCCGCATCGGCAGGCGCGTCCTTCGATTCCGCCATGTCCAGCACCCCTCGCCGTCCCCCGGCTGCGCGGTCCGTCACGCGCACCCCCATCGAGTATTTCGGCTACAGCGTATCCGAAATACTCGATGGGGGAATCGCCCTGGGTGCAGCCGCCCTCAGCCGTGGGGCAGGACCACCGCGCGCCCGTTGATGCGCCCCTCGTGCAGCCGCTCGTAGGCCTTCGGTGCGTCGTCCAGGCCGTACGTCTCGACGTGCACGTCCACCGCGCCGGAACGGGCCAGGTCGAGCACCTCGATCAGCTCCGCCCGGGTCCCCCAGTACGGGGAGGTCACCGAGACCTCGTACGGCAGGGCTCCGAAGCCGACGGGCAGCGCGCCGCCACCGAGGCCGACGATGGTGACGTCACCCTCGACCGCGGCCATCGCACCGGCGGACGTCACCGTGGGCTGGGCCCCCACGAAGTCGAGGACGACCTCGGCGCCCCGGCCGCCGGTCAGTTCACGGACCGAGGCGGCAGCGGCGGCGTCGGACAGGACCGTCTCGTGCGCGCCCACGGCGCGGGCGAGGGCGAGCTTCTCCTCGGTGACGTCCAGGGCCACGACCCGGGCGGCGGTCATCGCGCGCAGCAGCTGGATGGCGACGTGGCCGAGACCGCCCGTCCCGATCACGACGGCGGTGCTGCCGGGGACGAGTTTCGGGAGGGACCGCTTGACCGCGTGGTACGGGGTGAGGCCGGCGTCCGTGAGCGGCACGGCCCGCACGGGGTCGAGGTCGCCGAGCGGCACGAGGTGACGGGGGCTGTCGACGATCATGTACTCGGCGATGGCGCCGGGGGCGCCGAGTCCGGGCGGCCTGATGCCGAGCTCCGCGGCCCGCAGGCAGTAGTTCTCCTTGCCCTGGGCGCACATGAAGCAGGTGCCGCAGCCCCAGGGGCCGTAGACGGCGACGGCGTCACCGACGGCGAAGCCCTCGGCGCCGGCGCCCAGGGCCGCGACGGTGCCCACGCCCTCGTGTCCGAGAGTCAGCGGCAGCGGGAACGGCAGCTGCTCGGCGGACCAGCTCATGACCGCGATGTCGGAGTGACAGACCCCGGCGGCGGTGACCTTCAGGAGGACCTGGCCGGGCCCGGGTTCCGGGTCGGGGACGGTGACGACCTCGGGCGCGGCGCCCACCGTGCGGTACTGCAGTGCCTTCATGGCGCTTTCCTCTCCAGTGCGTTCGTGTGTGGGGGGGGCCGGCGGTCTCAGCGGGCCGAGTAGGCGCCGTCGACCAGGTGGTAGCTGCCGTGCACGAAGGACGCCCGCTCCGAGAGCAGGAACGCGACGAGCTCGGCGACCTCCTCCGCCCGGCCCAGCCGCCCCGCCGGGTGCAGGGCCACCAGCGCCTCGTACGCCTCTTCGCCGATCCCCGCGAGGAGGGGCGTGTCGATGTAGCCGGGACCGACGGCGTTGATACGTACCCCCTGGGAGGCGTGTTCGAGTGCCGCCGTCTTGGTGAGTCCGACGACGCCGTGCTTGGCGGCGACGTACGCGGCGCTGCCCGCGGAACCGTTCGTGCCGAGGATCGAGGCCATGTTCACGACGGCGCCGCCACCGGAGGCGAGGATCGCGGGCAGTTCGTGGCGGAGGGAGTAGAAGACGCCGTCCAGGTTGGTGGAGACGACGCGCCGCCACTCCTCGGCGGGGGTCTCGACGATCGGGGCGCGGCGGCCGGCGACGCCGGCGTTGTTGACGGCCAGGTGAAGGGCGCCGAAAGCGGCGACCGTGGCCTCGACGCCGGCCTGTACGGAGGCGTCGTCGGTGACGTCCATCCGTACGGCGAGGGCGCGGGCGCCGTCCTCGGTCAGTTCGGCGACGGCCTCGGTGGCGCGGTCGGCGTCGTAGTCGGCGACGGCCACGGCGGCGCCCGCGTGGGCGAGGCGGCGGGCGACGGCGAGTCCGATGCCGGAGGCGCCGCCGGTGACGAGCGCGATCCGGCCTGCGAACTCCTGGGGGTGGGCGGTCGGGGAGAGGGTCATGTCAGGTCCTTGGTGTGCGGAGGGTGGGGGTGATGGCGGCGATGGGGACGGATCGATCCGCCGCTACGGCGGCTCGGCCGCGAGGAGGGCGAAGGCCTCCTCCACGAGGCCGGGCAGCGCCTCCGGATCGCCGTCGGCCACCCAGGCGCGGGTGGCCGCCATGAGCGCCGCCGCGCCGGAGCCGACGGCCACGGCGGGCCGCAGGTCGCGCACCGAGTCGGCGCCGATCCGGGTGGCGACCAGCCGCACGGAGGCGGCCTCGCCCTCCAGGAGGAGGCGCCGGAGTACGGCGCGCAGGGGCGCTTCGTCCTCGGCGAGGCGGAAGACCTCCCGCACCCCCGCACGGCGGTGCCAGGCCGGGACGGCCGGGTCCGCCAGCCAGACCCGCAGGGCCGCCCGGTAGGCGGTGAGCGGGGTCTCGCGCGCCGGGCGGGCGGCGAGGGCCTCGTTGATCCGTACACAGTCGGCGCGGATGCCGTCCAGGACGGCTTCCTCCTTGGAGGCGAAGTAGCGGCTGAAGGTGCGCCGGGAGACGCCGACCGCGTCGGTGACGTCCTCGACGGAGACTCCGGCCGTTCCGTGTTCCAGGACGAGCCGCAGTGCGGCCTCGCCCAGCGCCTCGCGGGTCCGCGTCCCCTTCGGGCCGCGCCGCGGGCTTCGGCGTTCTCGCTCCGTGCTCATATTTGTACCGTACACCTATTAATGTCGCAGTGAGACATTCCGGGGCACCCGCATGACCCCGATGGCGGACGGACCCGTGACGACTTGTCGCCAATCCGCGTTCTCGAAGGTCCGTGGAGTGCATGGTGGGAGTGCCCCACCGGAAGGAGCGTGCCGTGCTGTCCGACCTCTTCGACCGCCTGTTGAAACGCGGTGCCGGCCCCGGCTCGATCGGGCGTCCGCGGCTACCGGGGACCCTCGTCCTCGACGCGGACTTCTCCTCGGCCGAGCAGTGGACCGCCGGCCACTCCTGGGCCTATCCCGACGGCGGGCCGACCAACCCGGGCGACAACAAACTCGACTACCTCGTGGACGACCCCTCGTACAGCCGGACGGGGCTCTTCCGGGCGACCCGCCGGACCGACGGGCTCTGGGACGCGGGGCTGCTCACCACGGAGGGCAGCCCGGAGGGCTTCCTCGTGCGCACCGGCGACGTCCTGGAGGCGCGGGTGCGCCTGCCGGAGGAGACGGGTGCATGGCCGGCGATCTGGACCTGGCTCGACGGCGGGCAGGAGATCGACGTCTTCGAGTACCACCCCGACAACCCCGACCTGCTCGAACTGTCGAACCGGATCCGGGGCCGCCACCACTACTTCCGGGATCCGGCCGTCCGGCCCGGGGCGTGGGTCGACCTGCGGGTCGACTTCGGCTCCCGGAACGTCGTGTGGTGGGTCAACGGCGCACGCGTCTTCGACGACCGCAGGGGGGTGGGCCGTTCGTGGCGGGCCCACCTCATCGTGAACCTCTCGGTCTGCGCGGGCCGGTACCACCCGGCGCCCGACGCCGACACGTCGGAGATGTCGTACGAGGTCGCGGCGTTGCGGGTGTACCGGGACTGACACGCCGTCGCAGCGCGTCGCAGGGGGCAGCGACCCCTGCGGGAACGGGTGTTGCGTAGGCTCGAACAGAGCGTTCCGCGCCCGCGCACCGCGCTGCCCGTACGACGAGGAGGACCCCCATGAACACCGCCGACGAGGGACGGCAGCGGCAGCTGGACGCGGCCAGCGTCATCAACGCCAAGAAGACGCTCCTCCAGCTGCTCGCCCGCGCGGGCGTCTACACCGGCGACGCCGAGGAGCTCATCGGCCTCGTCGAGACCGGCGCCCTCTCCCTCGCCCACGCGGAGGTCGACGGGATCCGGAAGAGCGCCCCCGAGGAGAGGGGCGAGGGGAACGGGGAGGAGTACGCGGCCGGGTGGGCCGACGGTGCGCGGACCGTCACCGACGCGCTCGGGGTCCTCGCCGAGCAGGCCCTCGTCCGGGCCGTCACCGCGGGCCCTTCGGCCGACGCCGCCGACGAGCGCTCCCCCGTCCGCCGGGCGGAGATGGAACGGACCAAGGTCGCGGTCACCCCGCTCTACCTCTCGTTCAGCGACGTCTCCGACCTCGACCCCGAGGTCACCGAGCAGGTGCTCGGCGCCGTCCTCCGTACGATGAGCCCCCGGCAGCGGGCCGGGTACCCGGGCCGCCTCGCGGAGTTCACGTCCGCCCACCAGGAGCGCCTGGAGCGGCTGTACGCGGAGTACGGGCCCGGCAGCCCGATCGCCGTCCACGGCCGGTACTCCCTCGTCCACTCCCCCACCAGCGTCGCCGTACTGGAGCGGCTCGCGGCGACGCCGTCGGCCCTGCACGAGGAATGGGACGCCGCGGAGCTGCCGCCGGCGTGGCTCGACGGGCTGACGACGGCCTGGGGTTCGCCCGCCTGAGCGAGCGACGGCGGTACGCCGACCCGTACCCCGCCCGCCGGGCGAATCGTTCTTCCGTCTGCCATCACGGGGCAAGGGGCCGTCCACGGCCGCGGTGCCCGGGACCCGCACGGTGCACGTGCGGGACGGCCGTCGATCCGGGCGCCCACCGCCCGCGCCGTCGACCTGCCCGAAGGGCCCGGCCCGCCCGTGAATGGAGTGGCTTCGTGACCGTCACCGTGACCGCCGCCCGTGAACTCCTCACCCATCGGACGGAGACCGGGGTGGGATCCGGAGTGGGCACAGGGGTGGGCTCCACTCCGGCGCTCCGGGGCCGGACCGTCGTCGTCAAGTGCGGTGGCAGCACTCTCGTGGACGCCTCTCTCCGGCGCTCGTTCGCGCGGGATGTCGTCGACCTGCGGAACGCGGGGCTCCTTCCGGTGGTGGTGCACGGCGGCGGTCCGCAGATCAGCGCGATGCTCGACCGGCTCGCCCTGGAGGTCCGGTTCGAGGCGGGCCTGCGGGTGACCACGCCGGAGACCATGGAGGTGGTCCGCATGGTCCTGACCGGTCAGGTCCAGCGGGAGCTGGTCGGCGCCATCAACGCCCACGGGCCCTTCGCCGTAGGGATGTCCGGGGAGGACGCGCACACGTTGACGGCGGAGCGCCGCCCGGCCCGGGTGGACGGACGGCCGGTGGACATCGGCCTGGTCGGCGACGTCGTGGCCGTGGCCCCGGACGCCGTCAGGAGCCTGCTCGCCGACGGGCGCGTTCCGGTCGTCTCCCCCGTCGCACGGGGCAGGGACGGTCAGGTCTACAACGTGAACGCCGACCTGGCGGCCTCGGCCCTCGCCGTCACCCTCGGTGCCGACCGGCTCGTGATGCTCACGGACGTTCCCGGGCTGTACGCGGACTGGCCGCACAGCACCGAGGTCGTGCCGCGCCTGACGGCCGGTGAGCTCGACGCACTGCTTCCCCGCCTCGCCGGCGGGATGCTTCCGAAGATGGAGGGCTGCCTGCGCGCGGTCCGTTCGGGCGTCGGGCGCGCCCATGTCCTCGACGGGCGGGCGCCGCACGCCGTCCTGCGGGGCGTACTCACCGAGGAGAACCCCGGGACCACCGTCCTGCCCGACCCGGCGGCGGACGCCTCGGACGTCCCGGACGGCTCAACCACCGCTTGACGGGCGCCGACACCGACACCCGTACGCGTGCCCGCGCCTGTACCTGTACCTGTACCTGTACCTGTGCGCGCGCCTGCGCCTGTGCCCGTACGAGCACCAGCACCCGTACCGACATCGGCACCAACCCCCACAGCGGGACCGGCTCCGACCGCTCTCCGCCCCCAACCCCTGGCGCCCCACCCCAGCCGGGGATAGGTTAGGCTCACCTAACAAGCGCCTCGCGTTGGCCGCTGCCCCCGCACACACCTGTCTGCGGGGGTGTCAGGCGGGGCGGCAGCACCCCCCTGCCCGGAGACAAGGATCCACCATGCCTTCTGTGTTCACCCCCGTCCGCCGTCGCGTCCTCGCGGCGGGTGCCGCCGCGGTCTCGCTCGGCCTCATGGTGACCGGGTGCGGCTCGGACGACAAAAAGGACGACGCCGCGGGCTCGGCGGCCAAGGCCCCGGCGGGCGCTTTCCCCGTGACCATCAAGAGCGCGCTCGGCGAGGCCGTTATCAAGGACAAGCCGAAGCGCGTGGTGACCCTCGGTCAGGGCTCCGCGGAGACCGCCATCGCGCTGGGCAACGTCCCGGTCGGCATCGAGAGCTACCCGTGGGGCAGCGACAAGACCGGTTACCTGCCCTGGATCCACGACGCCGTGACGAAGTCCGGTGCCACGCTGCCCAAGCAGTTCGACGGCGGCGAGGAGCTCGACATCGAGGCCATCACCGAGCTGGAGCCCGACGTCATCCTCGCCCCGTGGTCGGGCATCACGCAGAAGCAGTACGACATCCTGAAGGACATCGCGCCCACCGTCGCCTACCCGGACAAGGCGTGGAGCACGAACTGGGACCAGCAGATCGAGATCATCTCGAAGGCGCTCGGTCAGCCGGAGAAGGCCAAGGAGCTGACGTCGAAGATCGACAAGCAGCTCACCGACGCCGCCGCGAGCCGTCCCGGATACAAGAACGTCACGTTCTCATACATCTACAACACCGGCCCCGGCACCCTCGGCATCTTCAAGCCCGAGGAGCAGCGCGTGTCGATGGTGTCCAAGCTCGGTCTGAAGGTCGACCCGATCGTCAACACCTTCAAGGAGACCGACGGTACGGACTCGGCCCTGATCGGCCTGGAGAACGCCAACAAGCTGTCCAGCAGCGACATCGCCTTCACCTTCTACATGGACGACAAGTCCCGCAAGGAGATCGAGGCCCAGCCCCTGTACGCGGCGATCCCGGCCGTGAAGAAGGGCGCGCTCGTCCACAGCAACGACCAGCCGTTCGTCACCGCCTCGTCGATGATCAACCCGCTGACGGTGCCGTACAGCATCGAGCGCTACCTGCCGATGATCGACAAGGCCGTCGCCAAGGCCGGGAAGTAGCGACAGGTCCACAGCGTGACCACCATCTCCCGGATCGGCCAAGGCCCCGCCGTCGTACGGCGGGGCCTTGCCCGGCATGTCATCGCGGCCGTCCTGTGTCTGGTCCTGCTCGCCCTGGCCCTGTTCGCCAGCGTGATGTTCGGCAGCAAGCCGACGTCCTTCGGCGACGTCCTGCGGGTCCTCACCGGTGACGGCGACGGCTACACCCGTACCGTCGTCGAGAGCCGCTATCCGCGCACCGTCCTCGGTGTGCTCGCGGGGCTCTGCCTCGCCGTCGCGGGCACCCTGATGCAGGGCATCACCCGCAATCCGCTCGCCGAGCCGGGACTTCTCGGCATCAACGCGGGCGCCTCGGCGAGCATCGTCGCCGCCACCGCGTTCCTCGGCGCCTCCGGGCAGCGGGAGACCGTCTGGTGGGCCCTCGCGGGCGCGCTCGTCATCGGTGTCGTCGTCCATCTCCTCGGCACCGCCGGCGGAGGCGGCGGACCGGTCCGGCTGGTCCTCGCGGGCGCGGTCCTCTCCGCCGTCCTCGCCGCGTTCATCCAGGCCGTCGCGCTGTCCAGGCCGCAGGTCTTCGACACGTACCGGTACTGGGTGGTGGGTGCGCTCGGCGGGCGCGGCTTCGACGCGTTCTGGGCGGTCCTGCCGTTCGCGGTGGTCGGTTTCGTCCTCGCCGTGCTGCTCGCGCCCGGCCTCAACGCCATGGCGATGGGCGACGACAAGGCCGCGTCCCTCGGCATCAGCCCGGCCCGCGTCAAGGGCGCCGGGCTGCTCGCGGCGACCCTGCTGGCCGCCGCCGCGACGGCGGCCGTCGGCCCGATCGCCTTCGTCGGCCTCGCCGTCCCGCACATGGTGCGGGCGCTCGTGGGCGCCGACTTCCGGGCCCAGATCGTCTTCACCTCCCTCGCGGGGCCCACGCTGCTGCTCTTCGCCGACGTCATCGGCAGGGTCCTGCTGCGCCCCCAGGAACTCATGGTCGGCGTCGTCACCGCCTTCGTCGGTGCGCCGGCCCTGCTCTTCGCCGTTCGCCGCATGAGGGGGGCGTCATGAAGACCGCCGACCGGGACGGGACTCCGGACGCTTCCGCCGACCGGGATGCGAGTACGGGGACGGGTACGGGTACGGACACAGGTGGGGGCATGGGAACGGATCCGGGTACGGGCTCTGCTACGGGCTCCGCAGCTGCGGCCGGGCTGTCGACGGTACGTTCCCCCGCGCGCGGCGTCCTGCGGATCGGCCCGTGGGTGTCCGTGCCCGTACGCCGTGCCTCCGTGATCGCCGCCGTGGTGTCGCTCGTCCTGCTCGCCGGGGCGGCCGTGGCCACCCTCTCGATGGGGCGGCTCGGGATCGACCTCGCCGACCTGCCGTCCGCCCTCGCGGGCGAGGCGACCGGCAAGAACGCCTTCGTCCTCAACCGGCTGCGCGGCCCGAGGCTCGTGGTGGCCATCGCCACCGGCGCGGCCTTCGGTCTGTCCGGGGCCCTGTTCCAGTCCGTGACCCGCAACCCGCTGGGCAGTCCGGACGTGATCGGGCTCGGTGCCGGTGCCGGTGCCGGTGCGGCGGCCGCCGCGCTGTTCCTGCCCGACGTGCTGCCGGTGCCCGTCGGGGCACTGCTCGGCGCGGTGCTCGCGATGGTGGTCGTGTTCCTCGCCACCGGGACCGGGTTCCGCAGCCCGGGGCGGCTCGTGGTCGCCGGCATCGGCGTGGCCGCGATGGCGACGGCGCTGACGCAGTACGTCGTCTACTCCGTCGAGCGCGACAAGGCCAGCGCGCTGACCGCGTACATCAACGGCAGCCTCGCCGCCCGCTCCTGGGACGACGCGACGACCATCTGGACCGTGCTGTTGCTGTCCCTGCCGTTCGCGGCGCTCCTCGCGCGGCCCCTGTCCGTCGGCGAGATGGGCGACGACCTCGCCACCGGCGTCGGCGCCCGGCCGGGCAGGACGGCCACCGCGGCGGTCGCGCTGTCGATCGTCCTCTCCGCGGGCGCGGTCAGCGTGGCGGGGCCCATCGCGTTCGTCTCCCTGACGGCGCCGCAGATCGCCAAGCGCGTCACCCGCAGCGGCGGCCCGCACCTGGTCATGTCGACCCTGCTGGGGGCCCTGCTCCTGGTCCTGGCCGACCTCACGGCGCAGCAGCTGCCGCTCTTCGACAACCTGCCGGTCGGGCTGTACACGATGGCCCTCGGGGGCACGTACCTCGGCTATCTCCTGCTGCGGGAGTGGAAGAAGCCCGCGTGACGCCGGGGTGTGGGACCAAGAAGTGAGGCGTGCGGCCCGGGTCTTCTCGTCCTCTTCCGGGCGGAGCGCCTCGCCCAGGCGAAGGTTCCAGCGCCCTGCGCGACCGCTGAGGTGGACGGCGGTCAGGGGGCGGACGTCGAGGCGCAGGGCGACCTCGTCCGGGGCCGCGAGCGCGTGGACCGTCGCGGCGCGGATCACGTCGGGTTCGGCGACGACGGTGACACGTCCGGAGCCCTCCGCCCGGAGCGCGTCGAGCCAGCCCCCGACCCGTACGCGCAGGTCGCGCAGGGACTCCCCGCCGTGCGGCGCCGCCGTCGGGTCGGACAACCAGGCGGCGACGGCGGGTTCCTCGGCAGCGGCGACGGCCGCGAGAGACCGGCCCCGCCAGCGTCCCATGGCGCAGCCGGCCAGTCCGGCCACCGGTTCGGGCGCCAGCCCGAGGGACTGCGCGGTGCGCCGGCAGCGCACGGACGGCGAGCAGTACGCGCGCGTGGAGGCGGATACGGCGGAGGCCACGGCCTCGGCACGCGCGATGCCCTCGGGGTCCAGGGGGCTGCCGTCGTCGAAACGGACGTCGCGCAGCGCTCCGCTCGTTCCGGGGGAGATCAGCGTCAGCCGAACGGTCATCGGGGTCCTTCTCGGTCGGCGCGGGGGTGAACTGGAGTCAGGTGGGGCGTGCGGGAGGGGCGTACGGGCGAGGAGCGTACGGGGTGAGTGATCCATGCCTCACGCCCTTGGCGGCGGACGCGGTGCGCGGTACCGTCTGGCGACATCTGAAAAACGTGACGACGGCGAGACGGAAGTCCGGTGAGAACCCGGTACGGTCGCGCCACTGTATGCCGAGGCGCCCCCTCCCGAGGTGGGGTCACGGCGAGTCAGACCCGTGGACCGTCGTCCTGCACCACCGATCGGGACGCGAGTTCCCGCAGGAGGTTCCATCATGGCCGAGGCCGTCGTGTCCGCTGCCGCATCCAGCCCTTCCGTCGCCGTTCCGGCTCCGCTGCCCGTTCGGGCCGTCCTTCCCTGGGCCTTCTTCGTCGGGCTCCTCGCGCTCGTCGCGCTGTACTTCGTCGGCGCCGAGCAGGGCGCCACCTCGCTGATCGCGGGCTCCGACGTGCACGAGTGGGTGCACGACGGACGCCACCTGCTCGGCTTCCCCTGCCACTGAGGGGCGATCCGCGCATGCACGCCTCAACAGTCAGATCACTGCTGGTCCGCGGGATGCTCGCGGGCCTGATCGCCGGACTCTTCGCCTTCGCCGTCGCCTACGTGGTGGGTGAGCCGCCGGTGAACGGTGCCATCGCGGTGGAGGAGGCCCAGGCCGCCCAGGAGCCCCACTCGGGTCACGGCGGGCACGCCGGGGACGCCGACACCACGGCCGCGGGGGCCGGGGAGGGCTCCACGGCCGGAGGGCAGCAGGACGAGCACGAGGAGTCGGCGGTCAGCCGTTCCGTCCAGTCGACCCTGGGGCTCGCCACGGGCGTTCTCGTCTACGGCGTGGCGCTGGGCGGCATCGCCGCGCTCGCCTTCTCGTTCGCGCTGGGCCGGATCGGCCGGTTCAGCCCCAGGGCGACCGCCGCGCTGACGGCGGGAGCGGCGTTCACGACCGTGTACCTGGTTCCGTTCCTGAAGTACCCGGCGACTCCACCGGCCGTCGGCAACCCCGACACCATCGGGCAGCGCACCACCCTGTTCTTCCTGATGATCCTGCTCAGCGTGCTGCTCGGCGCCGCGGCCGTGATCGCGGGCCGCCGCCTCGCGCCACGGCTCGGCAACTGGAACGCGAGCCTGGCCGCCGGTGCCGGGTTCGTCCTCGTGACCGCCGTCGCCTTCGCCGTACTCCCGGCGAACGACGACGCGGTCAAGTCGGACTTCCCCGCCGCCCTCCTGTGGGAGTTCCGGGTGGCCTCGCTGGCCATCCAGCTCGTGCTGTGGGCGGTGTTCGGAGTGGTCTTCGGCATCCTCGCCCAGAAGACACTGGCCGCCCGAACGACGACCGCCGGTACGTCGGCCCCGCCGGCGACATCGCTCGCGGACTGACCGACCGACGGAACGGCGCCCCGCACGCCCTCAGGTGTGCGGGGCGCCGCCGCGTTCCCGGCAACTACCACCATGACGGCGACGGTTGGACGATCGACACCGCTCCCCCTCACCCACCTCCGTATACTGAGCGCACGCGTTCCATCACGTTCTGCATGCGGAGGGTCCCCTCTTGGGTGGTCGTTCCCAGTCGACCGACGAGATCCGGCACTTCGGCGGGCTCGCGGAAGCCGTGACCCCGCCGCCGTGGCACGAACGGGCCAGGGACGGCGTCGTGGCGGGCGTGTTCGACGCCGACCTCGCGTCCGAGGCCGAACATCTCGCACGGATGGGCCGGTTGACGCAGCGGGACCTACGCATGCTCCTGCTCGTAGCCGACGACCACCCCGGGTGGGCCCCGGCACGGAGGCACGCCGTCGAAGGGCTGCGGGACACACCCGAGGTACCGCAGCAGGTACTCAGCGCGCACGCGCAGGCCGAGCTCTGGCCGCCCCTCACGTACGAGGAGTCCACGGGCCACCTGGCCGACGGGCGGGCGCGGCACACGGCGGCGGCGCGGCTCGGGCCACCCGACGGACTCGTGACCGGGCCGGCCCGGAGCGGCCCGACGGCGGCGCTGGCCCGCCGGGCCGCCGCGCACGCCCTGCTCCACCGGCTCGCCGGCGTCGAGGAGAGCGACGCCGCACCCGTACCGTCCGACCAGGTACGGGGGCAGGGACGCCTCACCCTCCAGGGGTTGAGCACCGAGGTCTTCGAGGCGCTGCTCCAGTCCCGCGTGACGGAACAGCGGGGACCGGGCGCCGAGTTGATGGCGGAGATCGCCCGTCGGGCCGACTGCGCCCAGCTGCGACAGCGGGACATCCAGCTTCTCCTGTTCGACGCCGGGGGGCCCGCCTGGCGGGAACCGCGCGTACGCGCCCTGCGGTTCGCGGCGCGCACCCAGACGGCGGCGTCCACGCTGCTGCGGCGGTACGCGGACGCGCGCGGGGCGGAACTCCGGCACACCGTCGTCGCGTCCGACGGAGCGTTCTCCTGCCGCTGGAGCTGGGACGGCGGCGACGGTCGTACGGTCGACGGCGCCGAGCGCACCCGGCGCGACCGCCGCGAGGCCGTGCACCGGGGCGCGGTCGCGCTCCTCGCCGAGCTGACGGACCTGCCCGAACCCGAGGACGAGCCGGCCGCCCCCGAGTCCAAGGCGGCGGGCCGCCCGGCGCCGCGTATCCGGCCCGTTCCGGCCGGACAGGATCCGGTGAAGTACCTGAACAAGTACACCCAGCTGGAGATGATCTCCAAGCCGGAGCCGACGTTCACCGCGGCCCCGAAGAGCGTCCTCTGCACCTACACCTGCACCCTTGTACGGACCGGTGCGGAGGTCTCGGTCAGCCGCCGGGATCAGACGAGGGCGGGCGCCCGCCGTGCCGCCGCGTCCGCGTTGATGGCGGAGCTGGTCACCCTCGACGCAGGCCCGTCCCGGTCCGTGCCGGCGCAGACGACGAGCGCGGGCCGCCCGGCGTCCGGATCTCCGGGCTTCCCCGAACCGCCAGGAGTGACCGGAACTCCGCGCTTCCCCGAACCGCCGGGAGTGTCCGGAACTCCGCGCTTCCCCGAACCGCCGGAAACGTCCGACGCCCGCACGCTCGCAGGTTCCCCTCCTGGCGAGGGCGCCCCGCCGGCCGAATCGGCCCGAGCGGCCGTCGAGAGGGCTCTCGCGGCCGGATGCGCGCTCGCCTTCGTTCCCGCTGACGGCGCTCCCGCCGGGCTCCTCCTCCACCGGCCCGACGGCGCGCCGATGCCGGGGAACCGCCCACCGGCTCCGCTCGCCGTGACGCGGCGCGGGCTGCTCCCGCCTCGCGCGACCGCAGCCGTATCCACTCCCGCGTCCGCGTCATCCCCCGCGTCCACCCCCGGCTCGGTCTCCGTATCCGCTTCGGGGTGGCGGGTGCCGTTGGCCGACGCCGTACCCGTGCTCCTGAGCCGGGCCCGCGATGCCGCCTGGCATCCGACGGCAGTGGGGTGGGCGGACGCGACTCGCCTCGGGCTCGGGGTCATCGCCGCCGGGCTCGTCCATCCGGCGCTCACCGCCGACGGGGTGGACCGGTGGCGGGTGGGCCCGCTGCCCGACGCCACCGTACGGGCCGCGGGCGAGCTGGTCCGCCGGATGGCTCCGTACGCCCATGCCGTGGCCGTCGGCGGCGGGCGTGTGAAGGCCGGGGACGCCGTACCGGAGTTCCTCGACGCCCTGGCGGACGGGATGCTGCGCCCTCCGGCGGCGGTCCTCTTCGGCAGCGGACCGTTCCTCGCGCCCGTCGGGCGCCCCTTGCCGGAAGCGGATGTCGCGGCCGTACGGCCCTGGCTCGACACGGTGGAGGACCGGCTCGACGAGGGGCCGCTTCCCGGCCTCGTCGTCGAGTTCGCCGAACCCTCGGAGGAGGAGGCCGCCGCCGGACGGCTGACCGCCCGGCTGCTCGTGGTCGTCGACCCGGCCCGGCCGGACGACGAGGTGCCCGCCGACGCACTTCACGGCCCGGAGCCCGTCGGTGGCGTCGAGCCGTTCCGCCTGCGGGCGCGCGTGCGGCGGCGACTGGAGCGCGCGGCCCGCTGCTGCGACGGTGCGCTCGACGGGCTGGCCGGACTGCCTGCCCGATTCGTACGGGACTCGACGGGCATCGGGCAGCTGCTCGATGCAGAACGGGACCTGGAATCGCACGGGTTGACACTTAGGTGGCCATCGGCTCTCCGCGACCTGCTGTCCGCCGGCACGGTCATCGGTGCGGACCCCCACGAGAACCCGGATGCCGACCACGTTCTCGGGACCGGCAATCCCGTCGACGGGGACCCTGAGGGCGCACCGCGTCGCGTCACCCTCGCCTCGGGTATCCCCTTGGCCTCGGGTAGCCCCCTCACCTCCCACTCCGCAGGGGGCGCGCCCAGGTTCAGTCTCCGGGCTCTGCTCGACTTCCGCTGGCAGTTCGCGCTCGGTGAGGACGTCCTGACCGAGGCGGAACTCGACGAACTCGCCGAAGCCACCCGCCCTCTCGTGCGGGTGAGGGACCGGTGGGTGCTGCTCGATCCCGTCATGGCCGCGCGGGTACGCCACCGGCTGATCGGCCGGCTGTCCGGTGCCGACGCCCTCGCCGCCGCCCTCACGGGCACGGTCGACGTGGACGGCCGGACGGTGCCGTGCCGGGCGGGCGGCGGCCTCGCCGCTGTCGTCGAGGTGCTGCGGCGCGGCGAGCACGCGGTCCCGGTGCCCGCGCCCGCCGGACTCGACGCGCGTCTGCGTGCCTACCAGGAAAGGGCGTTGGCCTGGCTCGCGCACACGGGCGGGATCGGGTTCGGCGCGGTCCTGGCGGACGACATGGGCCTCGGCAAGACGCTCACGGCCATCGCGTACACCCTGTACCGCTACGAGAACGGGCACCGCGGCCCGGTCCTCGTGGTGTGCCCGTCCTCGCTGGTGACCAACTGGGAGCGGGAGTTCGGTCGGTTCGCGCCGCACCTCGACGTGGTGGTCCACCACGGGGCGCGGCGCAGTCTCGACGCCGCCGGTGACCGTACCGTCGTCCTCACCACATACGGTGTGCTCCGTCGCGACGACGAACTCACGTCGCGGACTTGGGACTTGGTCATCGCGGACGAGGCCCAGCACGCGAAGAACCACGGTTCGGCCACCGCCCACCGGCTGCGGGCGCTGGACTCGACGACTCGGTTGGCGCTCTCCGGGACGCCGGTGGAGAACAACCTGTCCGAGCTGTGGTCGCTGCTCGACTGGGCGAACCCGGGCCTGTTCGGACCGCTCAAGACCTTCCGCTCCCGGTACGCGGCTGCCGCCGAACGCGAGCCCGACGGTCCGGCCGCGCACGCTCTCGCGCGGCTGATCGCGCCGTTCCTCCTGCGCAGGCGGAAGACCGACCCGCACGTCGCCCCTGAGCTGCCCGCGAAGGTCGAGACCCGGCGGATCGTCGAGCTCACCGCCGAACAGGTCGCCCTGTACGAGGCCGTCGTCCGCGAGACGATGGAACAGATCACCGCTTCGCCGTCCCTCGCACGGTCCGGTCTGGTGTTCAAGCTGATCACGGCGCTGAAGCAGATCACCAACCACCCCGCGCACTACTGGGGCGAGGAACACCCGGGCCCGTCCCGTACGGGAGAGTTCGCCGCCCGGTCGGCCAAGCTCGAAGCCCTGGGCGAGCTGGTCGAAACGATCACCGGGCGCGGCGAGGCGCTGCTCGTGTTCACCAGCTACGTCACCATGGGCCGTCTCCTCACCGAGCACCTGACGCACCTCGGCCATCGCCCCCTGTTCCTGCACGGCGGCCTGGACACGGGGCAACGGCAGGAGCTGGTCGACGCCTTCCAGGCCGGCCGCTCGCCGGTGTTCGTCCTCTCCCTGAAGGCGGGCGGCACCGGCCTCACCCTGACCAGGGCGAGCCATGTCGTCCACTTCGACCGCAGCTGGAACGCCGCCGTCGAGGACCAGGCCTCCGACCGCGCGCACCGCATCGGCCAGCGGCGGACCGTGACCGTCCACCGTCTCGTCACACGAGGAACGATCGAGGACCGCATCGACCAACTCCTCACACACAAGAGGGCTTTGCAGGACACGGTCCTGGGGGCGGGCGAGTCGGGGGTGGCCAGATTGGGTGACCGCGAGCTGGCGGAACTAGTCGCGCTGGGGGGTCGGCGATGACGGGTGATGAGGCGATGGGGCGCGGGGGTGGGGCCTGGGTTGAGGATGGGGCTTTGGCTTTGCCATGGGGTGGATCTGGGACTGGGGCTGGGGCTGGGCCTTTGGCTTTCGGTGGAGCTGGGGCTTTGGCCGCGGCCGGGGCCCGTGGGGACGTCGTTCCCGTACTGGAAAGGGTGACGGCTCCTCCCCCGGAACCACTCCCTTCCCTGGACGCGCTCCGGGCGCTCGTCGTCGACGCGGCGCACCGCGCGGAGGCCCTCCTGTCGGACCCGGGCGGTGAAGCATTCGACGATCACGACGGCGACGGCGGCGGTCCCGCGTCCGTCGGGAGCAGCGACGACGTGACGGCCGACATCGCACGCTTCGTCGCCCGGAGCGGGGAGCTCCCCGGCGGGGAAGCCCACATGGAACCCGCCGCCGCTCATTTGGGGATCGGCGTCGGGGAACTGCGGCGGCTGGCCGCGGCACATCGTTACGGCGGCCGGCCGGCCGTCGCCACCTGCCTCGCGCCACGGCATGCCGATCCCGAGGTGCTCGCCGCCGCCGAGCACGCGGTCCAGCCGCTGCGCCCCTCCCCCACCGCGCCCGTCGAGCGCCACCACAACCACCTCACCGACGCGCCCGCCCGTGTCCAGCTGCGTTACGGTCCGGACAACCGCTGGCACCCGTACGTGGAGCGGTACGGCACCTGGCAGCCGGCCGGCCCACCGGACGTCGACCCGGCAGTCGCGTACGGAACGGCTCGTACGGCGCTCCGCGGACCGGGCAGCCGGACGAAGTCGTCGCGACGCTGATCCCGGCCTGCATGCCACCCGTGGAAATCGGTCGCGCCCTTCACCTAGGGTACGGAAGTAAAGACTTCAACCCCGGTTCAATGAAAGGGACTTGAGGCCTCCTGAGTCCGGGCGCCCAGGGTCAGAAGTCCTGGCCGACCACCACCTGGCCGGACTCGTCAGCACGTCGACCGAACGGAGCCACACCGCCATGCCGGACACAGCCTCGGACGACCTGGGCCCCCGGGCCATCCTGGCCCGCTACCAGCGGGCGATGCTCGACAAGTCGGCGGACGACCTGGCCGACCTGTACGCGGTCGACGCCGTCCACGAGTTCCCCTTCCTCTTCCCCGGCATGCCCGAGCGCTACCAGGGACGTGAAGAGATCCGTACGGGCTATCGAGCGGCCTGGGGCGCGAGCCCGGCGCAGCCGCAGGAGATCCGCGACGTCGTCGTGCACGAGAACACCGACCCGGAGGTGATCGTCGTCGAGCAGGTCGTCGCCGGGACCGTCACCACGACCGGCCGGCCCTTCACCATCCCGGGCCTCCTCGTGATCCGCGTCCTGAACGGCCGGATCGTGCATGTCCGCGACTACATGGACGGCCTCGGCGTGGCTCATGCGATGGACCGAGTGGCCGCCGTGGCCGCCGGCCTCAGCAACCGCTAGGTGTATTGATCACGAGCGTTGTTGACACTGGTCTGGTCTTGAACATGGCGAAGACCTCCGGTGTGGTGGGAGCTGTCTAGGAACTCACCGCACGGAGGTCTTCGTGCCCCACCGTAATGCCCGGCTGACCGTCTTCGGTAGGAGACTGCTGGTCGAACGCGTCTGCTCAGGCCGTCCGGTCGCCCATGTGGCCGCCGAGATGGGCATCTCCCGGGCAACAGCCCACAAATGGATCCGCAGGTGGCGGACCGAAGCCCTGGCAGACTTCCTCCACACCTACAACCACCACCGCTGCCACACCGCACTCGACGGACACCCACCCATCAGCCGTGTCAACAACCCTGCCGCACCTCACGGGCGGCTCGTCGCCACGGCGTCCAGAGGTACGAAGCGACGCGGCGGCGTTCTGTACGGCAGCCATCGTCAGCCCTGTCGGCGGAGGCGTTCTGTACCGCAGCCATCGTCAGCCCTGTCGGCGGAGGTCCAACATGTAGAAGACCTTGTCGTACCGGCGTTCGTCGACGGCGACGAAGTCGGGGAGACGGCCGTATTCGGTGAAGCCCAGCGAGCGGTAGAGGTGCAGGGCGTGGGTGTTGTCGCCACGGGCGTCGAGGGTGAGGACCTCGATGCCCGCCTCCCTGGCGTCGGCGACCAGGGCAGCGGTCAGCGCCCGGCCGACACCACGGCCGTGGGAAGCGGCGTCCACCGCGACCTTCTCCAGATCGGCGTGCGGCCGATGGGTCGGTCGGGCGTAGCGCAGCCAGTACCCCAGCCCGACCGGCCGGCCGTCGAGGCAGGCGACCCGCAGGGCCGCGTTTCCGGCTTGTGCCGCGGAGAGCACCTGGCGGAGGAGTTCCGCGATCTCGCCGCGTGAGGGTGGCTCGACCCAGCCGAGCGCGGCACCGCCCCTGACCAGATCCGCCAGGATCCGGTGGGCCGACTCCACGAACCGCACCTCGAACGCCGGATCGGAGGTCAGCGCGAGGGCGTCGAGGACGGTGAGCTGAGGAGTCGTACCGCTGATCATGGTCGGCAGCATAGCCAGCGGGGTGCCCGGCCCAGATCCGAGGCGAGAATGCGGTGGTCGTACGTCCAGCCGCCCTGGCACGATCTCGGTGTGACCACCTTGTTCCTGATGGTCGGCCTGCCAGGGGCCGGAAAGACCACGCGGGCCCGGCAGCTCGCCGAAGAGCACGGCGCGCTGCGCCTGACGCCCGACGACTGGATGCTCCCCCTGTTCGGTGAGACGGAGGCGGACGGAAAGCGCGACGTGCTGGAGGGGCGCATGCTCTGGCTCGCTCTGGAAGCGGTCAGGTTGGGCACCAGTGTGGTGGTGGACTACGGCTGCTGGTCCCGGGAAGAGCGGTCGGCGATCCGCTGGCTGGCGGAGGCCGAGGGCGCGCGCTTCCGCATGGTCTACCTGCCGGTGGACGAGGAGACCCAACGCGCCCGGATCGCCCACCGCCGGGCCACCACGCCCGAAGGCACGCTCCCGATCACGGAGGCCGACATCCAGTACGGCCGGGCCCACTTCGAGGCACCGGACGCGTCGGAACTGGAGGGGCAGCCGGAGGTCGCCGGTGCGCCCTCGGGCTGGGCGGGTTGGCGGGAGTGGGCCGCCGGCCGGTGGCCGTCCTTCGCGTGACCGAACCGTTGGGCGGCGGGTGCGCGAGGAGTACGCCCCGGCGCGGATTCAGCGGCTTCGTGCGCCACCCGCGTGTTCCGCACACGAGGCGGACCCCGGATCGCTGCCATGCCGTATCCGACCGACTGCGACCACACGCACCCCGGACGCCCTGACGCCGCCCCATGACGCCCATCGGCCCTGGTCACTGCCCCACCGTGCCGCTTAAGCTGCGTGATCCACATCGTCCGGGGGTCTTCATGAACTTCACCCGCTGTCGCAGACCGATGGCCTTCCTCCTGCTGGCCGTGGGGCTCGTGCTCGGCGCCATGGCCGTGGTCGGACTCGAGTCGGGGGGCGAGGGCGAGCTGACCCTGCTGCTCGAGCTCCGCGAGTACGTCCTCCTGCTGGGGTGGCTCGCCCTGGCGGCGCTCACCGGAGCGGCCTTCCTGGGTCTGGCGAAGTCCTCGCTGCGCGTGCCACTGGTCACCATGCTGCTCGTCATCGGCGCCCCGACACTGCTGATCGGCGGCGTCGCCTCGGCGATGTTCGGTGGTTCGGACAGCCAGCTGTCGACGGAGACGGCTCCCGGCCGTGGCGACCGCCGACTGATCGTGGTGTCGCAGAGCGACTCCATCGACCCGGTCTGGTGCGTCTACGTCCACCAGGGGAACTCGCCAAGGGAACGCCGCTGGAGCGTCGGCTGCTTCAACGGCGACGCCGAGGAGAACGCCCTCCGCAAGACCGTGTGGACGGCTCCCGACCGAATTCGCATGACCACCGCAGGAGGCGCGGTCCACGAAGTGACCATCGCGCCGGACGGACGGCCCGACCGGGTCCTTTCCGTCGGGTAGGAACGAGGGAGACGCGGCTGGCGCTGCTCGACTAGGGCGTCGCTTTCTCAGATGTTCGACGTTCGTTGACGGGACGTGGACCGTCCTGTTGAGCAGTTGGTGCCGGACGAGCTGTGGGAGCTGTTTCGGCGGGTGGTGCCACCGACAGTGGTGCATAGGCCACAGGGTGGGGGACATCGGCGGGCCGGGGACCGTGAGGTGCTGGCCGCGATCGTGTTCGTGGCGACGTCGGGCTGCACCTGGCGCCAACTCCCGCCGGTCTTGGGCTTGCTGGCAACGGTGTACGAGCGGTTCGCGCGGTGGAGCCGCGAGCGCGTGCGGGCCCGCCTCTACCGGGTCGTCCTGGACGAGCTCGGCTCACGCGGGCAGCTCGACTGGTCCAGGTGCGCGATCGGCCCTGTAAGCATTCGTGCCCTCAAGGGGGGGGCACAGCCGCTCGGCCGCCACCAGTGGGTGGTAGAGAGCCGTTTGTACGCCTCCAGACACGTGCCGCACCCGCCTCTCGCCATCGGCTCCCGTCGACGACCATGATGCCCGGCACCCACCCACCAACAGAAACGACGTCTTCGGGGCGGAGCAAGGCGTCTGCCACAACCGCTCCAGGGCGTGTATCGAAGCTGGTCGTCGGCGTGGCACCGCCTCAAATGACATGCAGTCTTCGCTCGGTCGTGCTGGTATCGATCCCTTTGAATGATTACTTTCTCGATGAAGCCGACTTGACGGACAGGACGAAGCGGAACCTGGCGGAACACGCCTGCCATCTGCACCGGAACATGTCCGGTGCGACCGTCGTAGAGACCGGTGACCTCCTGGTCGCGGACAGCGGCCTGGACGACGACACGTTCAACATCGTCGCCGCGGCCCGCTTCGCCGCTGGCGACGCCGCGGCCCGCATCTCCGAGACCGTCGCGACGCTGGCCGGCACCGGCCGTAGTTTCTCCTGGTGGGTGGGACCTGCCTCGACACCGACAGACCTCACCGTCCGCCTGACGGCAGCCGGCCTGCCGGTCTCCGAGCATGAGACGGCGATGTGGGCCGAGCTGGACGACACCCTGCCGATTTCCTCTGTCCCGGGTCTGGACATCCGAACGGTGACCACGCCCGAACAGCTCGCCGACTACGCCGCGGTCATCGCCGCGAACTGGAATCCACCCGCCGAAACCGTCCGCGACTTCTTCTCCCGGGCCGCTTCCCAGGCGCTGGTTGCTACCTGCCCGGCCCAGTACCTGGTGGGCTACGTGGAGAGCCGTCCGGTCTGCTCCGCCGAGGTGTTCCACCACGCGGGACTCGCCGGCATCTACAACATCTCCACCCTGGCCGCCCACCGCCGACGCGGCTACGGCGGAGCCATCACGCTCGCGGCCCTTCACGCCGCCCGCGAACGAGACCACGGCATCGCGGTCCTGCAGGCGTCGGCCGACGGCAAGCCTGTGTACCGCCGTCTGGGGTTCCGCGCCTGCGGCCAGTTCGTCGAACACGCCATCAACACCTGAACCTCCACGACTCCACGGACATCCGTCCGTCGCCCCTGATTGAGCTGGTCACAGCCATTCATTGATGGCCGCTACGAGGACAGTGGCCTCGTAGCGGCCCGCGAGCTTGTCGTATCTCGTGGCCGCGGCCCGGTTCCGTTTGAGGCGGTTTGATGCCGCACTCGACGGCATGCCGAGCCTCGTAGTCCTCGGCGTTGAACCCGGGCGGCCGACCACCGAGGGAACCGAGCTTCCTGCGGTTGCGTGTTGGTCGGCCGAAAGGGCCCCGCACAATCGCGGTATGACTAACATCGTCGATGCAGCCTGGCACGACATCCTGACCACTTACGGCGAACCGTTCCGGCCCGCAGAGTCACCGCTTCCGGAACCGTTCGCAAAGCTCGTGCGGGTAGCGCATGCCGAACCGCTGCTTCGCCGGCTCTCCCCATGGACCGGTATGTGGGAGCTGCACTTCAGCAGGTGCACGGAGATGGAGTACACCTGGGACATCCCGTACATCGGCACGCTGAGAGACGGCCGGTACTACGTCGAAGGACCGCATCGGAGCAGCCCTCGGATCGCCGAGACGGACAGCGCGCAGGCCGCAGTAGCGATGGTCGTCGATCGCCTGCCGCCACGTTGCGGCCCGGCCTTCATCGGCAATGCGGGAGATCTGGCCGCTCACGAGAAGGCACGAGACAGCAAGTAGGGCGGGCTCACTGGCTTGGTGAAGACGGGCTCTAGTCCCCAGCTCCGAACCACACACAAGAAGAACGTCGCCGCTGTTCAGCGCGAGACGCGGCCGAGGTCGTGGGTCGGGCTTCGGAATTCATCGAATGACGCAGATGTCCGGCAGCGGAGTGGGCTGCTCGCCTTGCGCCGTGAGGACTTCTCGCGCCAACTGGCGGGCGTGTGCCCATCCGGCGTCAGTGGACAGTGCTTCCCTCGTCCATCGGTCCACGTTCGAGTCCTGGGTCATCTCGTTGAAGACCTCATCGATCATCTGCAGCGAGGACAGCACCTCGCGGCCGAGCTGACCGTCCTCGACCAATTGCCCAGCGAGACCGACTGCGTCATCGAAGTCCAAGGCGATCTCGTCCGGCGGCACGCCGTACTTGTCCAGCCACGCGACCTGAACCGCGGCAGCTGCCGCGACCACGCGCAACGCCTCGATCAGCATGCGACGACGGGCCGAGGGACCAGAACTCTCCATGTGGCCATCGTGGCATGCCCCCGCTTGAGCCAGGTGGATGTCGTCTCCTCCCGCTTAGAACTCCTAACGGAATGAGGGTTGCCCTACCGAGCTCGGGGCTGTGAAGGGCTGACGGTGGTCAGCTGTCCTTCACGGTGAGGCCGATGTGCTGGGCGAGGGCGGGTGCGAGGTCGAAGAGCTGGAGGGTGCTGATGGTGGCACCCTTGAGGGCCTCGATCCCGGAGGTGATGCCCAGTGCGGTCGCCTCGCGCAGGTCGACCCGGGCGAGCGTGGCCTTGGTGAAGTCGACCCGGTCCAGTGTCGTTCCCGGGAAGGTGACGCCGGTCAGGGTCGCGCCGGCGAAGTCCACGTCGCGCAGCAGGCAGTCGGCGAACGTGACGTCGCGCAGCTGGGCCGCGCGCAGGTTGACCGAGTCGAACTTGCAGTGGTGGAAGACGGTACGGCGCATCTGGCTGCCGTGGAGCTGAGTGCCGGCCAGGAGGCTGGAGCGGCATTCGGTGTCCAGCCAGGCGGTCTCGGCGAGGTCGCTGCCCACGGTGCGGAGGTTGTCCAGCCAGACGGTGTCCAGGCGTGCGCGCCGGAATCGGCCGCCGGTGAAGGTCACCGAGGACAGGGCGCATTCGCTGAAGCGGGTCATGCCGCCGTCGGTGTCGTCAAAGGTGCGGCCGTCGATGTGGAGCCACTCGTAGACCTCGTCCCGCTCCAGGTCGTCGGTGAAGGGTTCGAGGCGGTGCGCGAAGGGCAGGGAGGGCAGGTCCCGGGGGGTGGGTGCGTGCATCGGCGTCCTTCGGGGGAGGTCACGGGACACCACTGAGACGCAGCGGTAAGGCGGCGCAGAGGGGTGCGGGGGATGCCTCCATGCTTACCCGCACCGGAGCGGTCCCGGCCAATCGCGCCAGCGACGGAGAGTCGGCAGCAAAGGCGCGCGGCCACACCCCAAAGAGGGGGCCAAAAGAGGCAAATACGAAAAATGGCATACTTGCACCGTGACTCCCGTCACACCTGATGGTGAGGATGGGCCGGTCGGCACCTGGCATTGCTGCCCAACTTCCAGGCGCGACCTGGGTGTTTGCCTGCGGCGACGGCTGCTTCGGAAGCGCCCGCCGGGCTCCCCTGGGCTTCTCTGGGCTCGATTTTGCGCCTCGGGCCGTTTCGCCCGCCTGCGAAGATCGGACTCTCGCGCCGTTCTGGCGAAAAGCGCTGCTCAGAGCACGGGAAGCGAGGACTTCAGCCGTCGCCAGCAGATGAGTGCACATCCGAGGGTGAGGAAGGCTTCGTGGATGTCGTCGCGGATCTCCCAGCGGATCCGCAGGCGGCGGAACCAATGCAGGTGAGCGAAGGCACGCTCGACAATCCAGCGTTGGGTGCCGAGTCCGGAGCCGTGTTCGGTGAGGCGTCGAGCGATCAGTGGCTTCACGCCGAGCGCGCGGACGAGGTGTCGGTACTTGTCGTGGTCGTAGCCGCGGTCACCGAGCACGGCGTCGGGGGCGGCGCCGAGGTCGCCCGCGTTTGCCCCGCACGGGCGGCACTGCCTGGAGCAGTGGGATGAGCTGGGTGACGTCGTTGCGGTTGCCGCCGGTCAGGGTGACGGCGAGCGGGATGCCGGTGGCGTCCGTGATCAGGTGGTGCTTACTGCCCGCCCTGCCCCGGTCAACAGGGCTTCGTCCCGTCTTGGGCCCCCTTTAACGCCCGGATGTGGGAGCCGTCAACCGCCGACCGGGAGAAGTCCAGGGCGTCCGCGCTCCGGAGCTTGGCCAAGAGCGCTTCATGGAGCCGGCGCCACACGCCGGCCTCGATCCACTCGGCCAGGCGGCGCCAGCACGTCATGCCCGAACCGAAGCCGAGCTCCTGCGGCAGGTGCTCCCAGGCGATCCCGGTATGCAGCACGAACAAGATGCCCTGGAACACCAGCCGGTCCGGATGCCGCTTCCGCCCCGGATGACGAGCGCGACGTTCGACCTTCGGCAGTAGCGGCTCGATCACCGCCCACAGCTCGTCATCGATGTCCCACGGCTTCCGCCGAGCCACCCCGCACCCCCAGATCAACGGCCCCGGAGTGATCCAACCACCTTGAAGATCATTTCGTTAGGAGTTCTTAGCGGCTTGGCCCGGACTTCGGTGAGCGCCGTCGCGAGTGCGCCGACGCCTGGCACTTGTCCGGACGACCATGGCGGTGGGCTGTCGGGCATCATGCCCGGGTGAGCATCATCGTGGAGTTCTTCGTCGCGCCGGACGATACGTCGGCGAGCCTGACCCTCCAGACCGGGCCGGGACGCGCATTCGAGTCGCTCTCGTTCGGCAACTTCGATCCCATGGAAGCCGTGATCGAGTGGGAATGCCTCCTGGCCGGCGGCAGCTTCGAGGAACTCGTCGAAGCCGACGAGCCTCGCGTCGTCGGCGGCCAGGACGACGATGCATGCGTCGTCTTCACCCTCTCTCCTCGCCTGACCGCTGCACTGGCGGACGCCACGAACTCCAGGTTGAGCGCCGTCGCCACCTCGTGGACTCAGCTGCGTGCGGAGGACGGCGAGATCATCGACGCGGAGATCGCCGACGCGATCGTGAGCGATGTGGCCGCGCTCGCCGGCAGCGCCCGGCGCCGGGGCCAAGGCGTCTACTGCTGGGTCGCGTAGGGGCTCGTGTTCGTCGCCGGATCGCGGCGACCGCAGCGGCGGCACGGCCGAGGAGGACGTAGCCACGCTTGTCGTGGCGAGTGGCCACTGCCCGGAACTAACTTCAGGCGGATGTTCGCCCGTTCGATGCTGTCGCTCTTCCTGAAGCAGTCTGCATCGACGCCGGGCGGTCATCTCGCTCCGTTTGCGGTCGGCGCCGCCTTCCTTCGCCCGGCGGGAGCCGGGCCCGAGGAGCCTTGTCGTACCTCCGTGGTACTCATGTCTCATGAGCCAGTTCCGCGACTTCAACCTCAAGCTGCTCGTCATCGAGGAGCTCATGTACGGCCCCGAGCCGCTCCTCCCGGTCTACGACGTGTCCGCACGGCTGGCCGAGCGAGGAATCCGCGATCCCGCGTCCTACGTTCTGGAGAACGGCCTCCACGCGGAGGTGCTGCCGGAGTCCCGGGCCCACTTCGAGTCCCTGGAGATCCCGGCCGAACTGCTCGCCCGCGTCGAGGAGCTGTGCTTCGACGCCGGAGCGAACGTCTTCCAGCACTGCGCCCCCGCCTGGGACGGTGAGGACGACCTGTTCGACATCCGCTCGCTCGACGACCTCGCCCTGCTGCCCAACCTGCGGGAGATCACCTTCCTGGAGGACGGCGTCCTGGCAGTGCCGGACGCGGCGGAGGTCTTCGCCGCGCGCGGCATCGAAACCGACTGAGCCCCCGCACCCGCACATCGACGGCCGTCCCTGGCGGGGCCCGCTTGGTCCCGCCAGGGAGACCGCGATGGTGGGCTGGGTCCAGGTCAGCCCGGCTCGCCCAGATGCCGCAGGCGCCGGGACCCGGACTCCACGGCCTGTCCGGCGGATCATGTGATTACTACGATCAAGGGGCGCCGATCCTGCCGGCCGGCGCTGCCTGACCGGGTGGATGCGGCGGCGATGACGAGGGGTACGGATCCGGTGCTTCCCGCAACGGACCGCGATCGGGGGGCCATGGAGAGTCGTCGGCTGCACGGAGTACTCGGGACAGCGGTGGGGCTGGCCCTTGCGTTGCCTGCCGCCATGCTTCTGGGCAGGGCGTGGAATGCCTGTGACGTGGGAGTGAACAACGCTGCCAACAGCGGCTTCCTGCTGTGGTTGTTCGTCCCGGGCCTCTGGACGATCTTGCTGCTGGTCTGGGTTGTGGTGGGCGCCCTGCTCAGGGGCCGTCCCGTACTCCATGCCGTTGCCCTCGCGGTGACGCTCATCGGAGTCGTCTGGTGTGCCATCTCCCTCTTCTGGGAGGGCGCCGCCACTCCGCCCTGCCCCGGCGGCGTCCCTCCGTGGTGGCCAAGCCTCATCCCCGCCCCGGGGCTCTGACAGGTCGGAGTCCCGGCCTTCACGGCCCCGGTCTCACTGCTGCCCTCGTCCGGGCCGGTGGTGGAGCGCTGCTCTCAGCGGTCGGCCACCCGGGCGGATACGGGGAACAGTGTCACTGATCCCGGATCGGCTGGGTCAGGTTCACCGGGTTGCCGTCGGGGTCCTGGATGTGGGCGACGCGTTGTCCCCACGGCATGTTGTGGGGTCCGCCGCTGATCGTGCCGCCCAGAGCTTCTACGCGGCCGAGTGTCTCGTCGACGTCGTCCACGCCGATGCTGAGCAGCATCCGTGGTGCCGCCCCGGTCCCCAGGTCCTTCTTGGCCACCAGCCCGAGGTCCGTGTCGCCGATGCGCAAGCCGCGGTAGAAGGCCGGTCCTTCCTCCGGTACCCGGAAGATCTCCTCGGCGCCGAACAACTTCGTATAGAAGCCGAACAGGACGTCCTGGTCGGCAGTCAGGATCACCGGCTGGATGGTGGACATGGCACTCCTGTCGAGAAGGGGCGTGTTGCTGGGTAGACCGTTCGCGGACGGTGAACTCATCGGCAAGGCCGCCCTGCCAGACGATCTACGCCCCGGGCCGCACGACGTCCGAGCCTTCTCGCTCAGCCGCACCGCGCCCGAGCTTCCTCGGCCCCCTCTCCGGATCCCCGTCCGACCTTCGCCCGCTTCGTCCGGGGCGTTCTCCGGCGTCTCCGCTCAGTTCCGCCCCTCCCCTCCGCGCTTCCACGCCTCCGCGAACATCTCGTGCAACGGCGCTGTCGGGAGGATCCGTACGAACGGGGCCTCTATCTGGTTGCCCCACAAGGGGCGCACCTGGTGGCTCGTCAGTTTGATCTTCTCCAGTGGCGGGTACGGGGCCTTCAGTTCCGTCCATTCGCCGGGCAGGAACACCGTTCGGCCCGCCCTCGGACGTTTGGCCTCCCTGACCGCGCCGGTGGTGAGGAGTTCCGCGCGTACCTCCGCGTGCTGCTTGGTCGTCCAGCCGTTCCACCTGCGTACGTTCCGGTCGGTGGGTGCGGCGAGCGTCGCGATCTGGAGGTAGAGCGCGGCGGCGTCCGTGCCCACGCCGAGTTCGACGGCCGCGTGGGCGACGAGGTCCGGGCAGGAACTGCGGGGGTCCGCCTCGTAGGCGCCGTCCGGAACCGCGCCCGAACGGGACCTGCGCATCATCCTGTCGAGTGCGCCGCCTTCGAGGAGGAGCGCCACCCGGTCGAGTTCCTCACCGAGGTCCGCGACCTCCCGGACCCGCCGCCACACCTCGGGGTCGGCGCAGCGCGCCGGGCGGAGGAAGGCGGTGCCGCCGGGGGCGCAGACCACGAGGGTGCCCGAGTCGTACGCGGTCATGGAGGGCCGCTCGCCCTCGTCCTTGCGGCGGTCCATCGACACGGGGAGCCGTGCGGGGCCGAATCGCTCGGCGATGCGTTCCGAGGTGTCCCTGACCCGGACGTGGGGCAGTTCGAGGAGGAGTTCCGGGCGTGCCAGTTCGGCCCGCAGCCGCTCGTAGAGGTCGGTCGCGCCCGCCGCCGCCGGATCGCCGACGGGCCGGTCCGTCCACGCCCACACGAGGGCGCTCGCGATCTCCCCGAGGGACAGCCCGACCCGGGTGCCGTAAGGGGCTTCGACGCCCTTCGGCGGCAGGGCCCTCACCTCGACCCCGAGGCCGTACGAGGGTGCCGCGAGGTCCCAGTCGGCCGCGGGCACCGTCGCGTCGCGGGCCGCTTCGTAGCCGTCGGCGAGGCGCCGCGCCCATACCTCCCCGAGGCCCAGGCTCGTTTCGAGGGCGTCGGCCGCCTCGTCGTGCACGGCGGGCAGCGCGCCGATCCGGTCGTTCCATGCCCCGGCCATCCGGGCCACGGCCGCCTCCACCCCTCCGGGTCGCCACAGCTCGGCCGGGTCCTCCGGTACGGCGGCGGCGAGGACGGCCCTGCGGCCCGCGCAGCCCAGCCGGCCGCGCAGCTCCTCGTACGTCTCGGCCGTCAGTGGCGTCGCCTTGTAGGGGGCCTTGCGTGCCAGGGACCGGTCCTCCTCGCGGTCGTCGCGGCCCACGAGCCCCGCGAGGACCAGCCGGGCCAGGGAGAGGCGTACACCGGTCAGTTCGGCGAACCGCACGGCCGCCGACTCCGGCAGCGGGAGCGGGCCGTTCGCCTCGATCGCGGTGATCAGTGCCCGCAGTCGGGCGGTGTCGTCCCGCTCGACGCGGACGAGCCGTGCCCCGGCGCACGCTGTCGGCACCGGGCCGCCGTCCTGCTGCCGCGCGGCGGGCGCCACGAACCAGTTCACCGCTCCGCCGTCCCATACGGCGGCGGACGCCACCGGTGTCCCGCTCTCCCGCAGTCGGTCCAGTGCCTCGCTGCCGGAGGTACGGCCCACCCACCAGCCGCTGCCGGAGCGGGCGAACGGCTGGTCGGCCCAGGTGGCCAGGAGCGCGAGCAACGCGGCCCGGTCGGGGTCGGGGGTCGGTGCCACGGCCGCCCGCCAGGCCACGGCGTCGATCGACCCGAGCAGCTGCGACCAGTCGTGCGGCGCCGCGGGCGGCGAGAGGCGCCGGACCTCCTCCCCGATCGTCCCGGCCAGGCAGGCACCATCGGCGGCGAGCGCGCTCAGCGTCGCCGGGAGGGCCGTGTCCGGGGTCCGCCGCCAGGTGTCGCGCTCACCGCTCGCCACGAGCCCGAACAGCGCGGGCAGCAGCTCGGTGTCCGGCGCGGTTCCGCGCGGCAGGGCCGGAGGGGCTTCCGCGAGCAGGGTGACCCGCCGGTGCAGGGCCCGGCGGCGCTCCTCCACCCGGGCGGCCCGGTCTGCGACCGCGACGACGGCGTCGACCAGGACCGGTGCGGTGATCTGCGGCAGCTCGCGCGCGACGGCCGCGCGCAGCGCCTCCGCCCCCTCGTGTGCCGCCGCGAGCAGGACGTCCGCCGTCCCCCTCCGCACAGTCCTCAGGGCGCGGGAGCCGGCGGTGTCCCTGGTCCGCAGGAGGTACCAGAAGGCCGGTGGCAGGGCCACTCCCCCGGAGACGGTGACGCGCCGGGCGGGCCGTACCCGGGGGTGCGCGGGCGAGTGGTGTCCGTCCAGCTCCCAGAGGAGTACGCCGTCGGCCGTGTACGCGCGCACGCCGGTCGGGGTTTCCGCCTCGGCGAGGACCACGGTGTCCGGTGCGTGATCCGTCTGATCCGGCGCGTCCGTCACGCTGTCGTCCGGGTCCATGAGCTCCTTCGTGTGCTCGGACCCCCGTTCCGACGCGCCGGCGCCCGGTTCCGTGCTCTCCGGCGGCGCCCAGAGACCCCAGGGCCGCTGGCCCTGCCGGTCGATGTCGAAGCGGGCGGAGCGCCCGTCGATGCTTTCGAGGAGGTAGTGGTCGGGCGCGGGGTCGCGGTGGCGGGTGCGGAACAGCAGCCGGGTCCCCACCAGGCCGTCCCGGCTGCCCAGGGGTGAATCGGTGAGGCCTGCGGGGAGCGGGGCCAGGTGGAGCGCCCCCGGAGCGAGGGCCATCCCCTCCGGGAAGGGTGTCAGCGCCCGGTCGTCGCCGGGGAGGTCCGGCGGTTCCACGTCGTCCCGGGGCTCGCCGCTGACCGCGTCCACGGCACGCCACGGGCTCTTCTCGTACACGCCGTTGGTCCAGATCCGCGATCCGTCGCCGACCTGCAGTTCGTACCGGTCGATCCCGCCCGTGCCACCCGGCCCGAGTGCCCGCAGACCGCCGTGCCGACCGCCGCCGTCGGCGGTCTCGAACTGGAAGCCGTACGCTCCGTCCAGCTTGCCGCCGTAGGGCACCAGGCCCCCGGTCTCGTCCGGCGTGAACGGCTCGTCGGGGCGGTCCGCCCAGACCGCGGTGTCGCAGTAGTACGGGTTCTCCTTCAGGCTCCAGCTGACCAGGAAGGAGCCACCCGCGTAGTGGACGGCGTACATGGTCGCGGCCTCGGGGACGGTGAACCCGCAGGAAGCTCGTACACCGTCGGGAGCCACGGCGACCGCGCGGTCCGGGCCGAACACGGTCAGGACCGGCCAGGTGGACGTCACTCCGACGACGCCGGGCAGCCCGGCGGCGCCGACCCGCGCGCGCCCTGCGGCCCGCACATCGTCCGCGGCCCCCGCCGCCGGTTCCGCTCCCGCCGTCTCTGCCTCGGCTGCCGCCTCCGCGAACTCCGCGTACACCGACTCCAGGGCCGGCCAGCCCAGTTCCTCAGGCAGGCCCGCCGCGAGCGAGCGTCGTAGCGCACCCGCCGCGTCCGCGTTCGCGAGGGCCTCGGCGATGCCGTCGAGGGCCGTCACCGTGGGGCGGTCCAGTACCGTTTCCAGTTCGGACACGGCCTCCTCCGCGCCCGCCATGCCCCCGCCGCCGACCGTGTCGACGAGCTTGCCGACCCGCCCGGCCACTTCGTGGGCGATGCCCTCGTTGCCCGGGAGCAGCGTGACCGCCGAGCCCGGCTTGCGTACGCGCGTGCCGAACCGGTCGTTCCTCAGGTCCGCGTGCACGGTTCCTTCGAGCCGGGGGCCGAACACCGGGTCGGCCGCGAGCGCGGCGAGGTCCCGCCGGGACCGCTCGCCCCAGAAGCGCATCCGGACCTCGGGCCCGGGGTCCACGACCGTGGCCCCGGCGGCGAGGCAGGCGTCGAGGACGTCGGCGTCGAAGCCCTGGTAGTAGTGCCGGGTGGTGTGCACGGTCACCGGCTCGCCCGCCGCCCGCAGGCGCGGGCCCAGTCGGCCGACCAGGTCGAGGAACTCCGGCGGCAGTTGCTGCCGTCCGACGCCGCCGCCGGACTGCCGGGCGTACTGGTACATGTGGACGAAGGTGCCGATCCACTGGTGCAGGCCGCCCTCCGGGACCACCCGGCCGGCTTCGAGCGCCTCCGTCGCGCCGCACGCGATCAGCATCCGCAGCCACGGTCCGCCGTCGGTGACGCTCTCCGGGAAGACGTCGAGGAGTCCCGCCGCGATCTCGTCCGTCGGCGGATGGGCCGCCAGGACCGGTTCGGCGGCGGTGAGGAGCACGTCGGGCACCGACTTCTTCCGGGTGACGGAGACGATGGCGCCCACCACGCGGGCGACCTCCTCCTCGCCGTGCCCGGCCGCCTTCGCGGAGGCCCGTACCCGGCGCACCAGGTCCGCCGGGAGATCGGCCTTCGACCCGGCCCACGCGCGCAGGAAGGCGTCCAGTGCCGTGTGGGCCTCGACCGGCTCCAGGGTGTCCGCGAGGAAGCGCTGGTGGGCACCGAACTCCTTCGCCGGCATGGCTCCGCCCGTGGCGAACAGCAGCCCGTTGGCGCGGCGGTAGGCGGGGTCCACGGGCAGCCCGTGCTGGGCCTCGGCCGCTCGGGCCGCCACGTACGCCCTGCCGCCCGGCCGGCTCCCGTATCCGATCAGCCGGTGCCCCACGGTGTCCCAGAACCACGGAAGGTGCGCAGGCGGCAGTCGCCGCGCCCGCGCGGCCATGGCGTCGACGAAGGCGCCGGGCTTGGTCCAGGACCGGTTGAGTTCGGCACCCATGTCCGCGATCAGGTCGCGCGCGACGGTGGCCGCGGCCGGGTCGTGGGCGGCGACCCAGTCGGCGTACGCGGTCGAGACGTGTGCCCGGCCCCGGGCGGGCACGAGGGATGCGAGCGAGGCGATCATGCTCCGATCCTGACACGGCCCACTGACACCGCCCCGTGGGGCGGGTGTTCGGCACCGTGCGCCCGGCCCGGGCCGGTGTGGTCGTCTCGTACGCGGTGGGGCGGGGCTCCGTGCGGGCACGGGGGCTCACGGCCGAGCGGCACCCGTCACGACGGGGCCGAGCGGCCCCGGTCACGTCGCCCGCCCCAACGACCCGGCCGCCCTCCACCGTCAGGAACTCACCCCGCCCCCACCGTCAGGAACTCTCCCGCCTCCGCCGTCAGGAACTCACCCCCGTCCCCGTCCCGTCCGCTCGCCGCTCAGCCAGTGGCCGCCCGTCGTCGTCCAGCCCGTCAGCCTGCGTGCGCGCCCCTCGTCGGCCGTCCCGTCCGCCGCGAAGGAGCCTCCTTCGGCGACCAGTCGCAGGCCCGCCAGGGCGGGGGCCAGCCGGGCCGCCACGTGCGCGGGGTGACGGGCCGCCTCCGTGTGCGTCCAGGCCAGTACCCCGGCCGCCTCCGCCTCGTCGCAGAGGGACAGGTGGAACAGCATCTGCCGCCAGGCGTACGCCGCGTCCTTGACCGTGCCGAGGGGGCGCCGTTCGTGGTGGGCCCGCCCCGTCAGGCGGCACACCGTGGCGAAGCAGCGCCTTGCCAGTTCGGCCCAGCCGGCGGCGGGCGCGACCCCGACCCGGTGGACCAGGGTGGCGAGGTTGTGGGTGGTGAGGATCTGGGCCTGCTCGATCACCGTGCCGTTCTCCGCCACCCCGCCGAAGGGTGACGCGCCGGCCCGCTCCAGGCACAGCGCGGCGAAGTCCGGTGCGTCCCGGGGTGCCTTCCGCCGGGCGTCCCCACGTCCGGACCTTCCGTCCGGCAGGGCGCGGACGGCGGCGTAGTCGATGCCGTAGTACCGCTCGTACAGCGATCCGCCGCCGAGGAGTTCCCCGGCCACCACGGCGGCGGCCTGGAACTTCGGGCTGAAGGTGCCCATGAAGATGTCCGCCGCCAGCTCCTCGACCAGGGGGGCGTCCAGGTCGGTCCGGCGTGCGAGTACGGCGAGTTCGCGGACGAGCGGGTTCGGCAGGAGCGTGCCGGGGAAGCCCTCCACGGCGACCTCGGCGAGCCGGCGCAGTGTCGTGTGCGCGGAGTCGCGGACGTGCGCGTCCGAGGAGCGCTGTGCCGCCACCGCGCGGACCCAGGGCAGTTCCTCGGGCCCGACCTGCCGCTTCAGGTCGAGCAGCAGCACCGAGCGGCGGGTGCGGAACGCCCGGTAGTTCGCGGCCGCGAGCGCGCGCAGCGGTGCGTCCCGGTAGGCCCCCGCGGTCTCGGCGGCGACGAGCTGCGGAACCAGCTCGGCCAGCACCTCGGCCGAGGGCAGCACCCCGAGCTCCACCAGGGTGTGGAGCGGGGCGCTGCGCGCGCCCTCCACGACACGGCGGATCGCGGGCGGGACGGCCGTCCCGGCGGGCAGGCCCGACCGTCGCTGTTCGGCCTCGGTCACCGGGGCGACGAGCGCGGTCACGTCCGCCGCCCCGGTGTCCTGCGGAAGGCCGGACATCCGGTGGGCGACGAGGTGGGCGAGGTCCTGGTGGGACGGCAGGGCCGCCTGGGCCGCCTGCGCGCTCCGTACGGCCGTGTGACGCTCCGAGCCGGGCAGACCCCGCTTGCGGACCATCGACGTCACGGCGTGCCGCAGCAGCCCCAGCCGCCGTGCGTCGAGCGGGCGCCCGGCCGCGGTCTCCTCCAGTGCTCCGCGCAGGATCCCGGGGTTGCCCTTGGGGTCGCGGTGGCGACCGCACAGGGTGTGTTCCCGGGCCAGGGCCCGGTAGCGGTCGAGGAGGGCGACGCCGCGCGCGTGCCACCCGGTGCCGGGTTCGCGGTCGAGGACACGATGGTCGGGGCCGGCCGTCTCCAGCCAGTGTCCGAGCAGTTCGTTCTCGAAGGGCCGCCAGACGCGGAGCGCCTCGCGCTGGGTCTCGACGGCCGCGTTCGGGCCCCGGGCCGCGAGGGTCGCTCCGGCGTCTCCGACCGTGCGGCGGTGCACGGCGTCGGTGTCGGGTGCCGGGGCGGCGGAAGGCCGCGGAGTGAACCTCAGCGTGGCGGCGAACGGGCGGATCTCCCGGACCAGTTCGAGGGCGGCGTCGGGTTCGCCGGCCCGCACCAGCCAGGCCACCGTGAGCAGCGCCGCCTCCTCGGGCACGGTCACTTCGTACCGTGTGCTGTCGAGGAGCGCCCACAGCTCCGCGAGGCCCCGCTCGGTGAGGCAGTGGGCGAACAGGGCCTCCCTCTCCTCCGGGATCCCGGCCTCACGCGCCGCATCGGCCTCGTACGGCAGCAGGGGGCCGTCGGCGCGCGGGGTGCCCGTGGCGAAGCCGCCGTGCAGCACTTCGAGGGTCACCCAGGCGGGCAGGCCGCTCACGGGTGTGCGCGAGCCGACCCTGAGGGTGCCGTCGGCCATGCCGGAGAGCACACGGCGCCAGCCGTCGGCCCGTCCCTCGGCACGCGCCCGCGTGGCGGGGTCCGCGTGGGTGAGCGCGGTGACGAAGGCGCGGGCGAGCCGGCCCTCGGCGTAGGAGCCGGAGATGATCGGGGGCTGCTTGTCAGCGTGGATGTCCATAAGCCGACGTGGCGGGTTCCGCCCCCGCGCCCTCCGGGTCCCGAGCCCGGCGCTCTGCTGCTGAGCTACACGTCGTAGGACGCCGACGGTAGCCAGATCCCGGACGGCCCGGCAACGGGGTTTCGCGGCGGCGGCTCGGGGTGGTGACCGGCGCCGTACGGGGCCTTGGCCCGCCCCCCCGTACGGAGGGGTGAGGCCTTCGGGTTGGGAGCGCTCTCAGGGGCATGCCCGCTGTGGATATCCTGATCCGTACAAGAACCCACACAGCTCACCGCACACGCACGCACGTACGCCGCACACCGCGACCCCCGCAGCGCGTACGCCACACCGCAGCCCGCCCGACGCAGCCGAGGAGCGCCCGCCTTGTCCGAGCAGAGCACGGGGTCCCGCCCCACGCTGGAAGCCGTCGCCGACCGCGCCGGCGTGTCCCGCGCCACGGCCTCCCGGGTCGTCAACGGCGGCGCGGGGGTGCGGCCTCCGCTGGTCGAGAAGGTCCGCAGGGCCGTGGAGGAGCTCGGCTACGTCCCCAACCACGCCGCGCGCTCGCTGGTCACCCGGCGGAACGGCGCGGTGGCCGTGATCATCGCCGAGCCCGAGTTCCGGATCTTCTCGGACCCGTTCTTCGAGCAGCAGGTACGCGGCATCAGCCGTGAACTCACCGCGCACGACTCCCAGTTGGTGCTGCTGTGGATGGAGGGCCCGGGCGACCACGACCGGATCGCCCGCTATCTCGGCGGCGGGCACGTGGACGGCGCGCTGGCCTTCTCCCTCCACAACGACGACGCGCTGCCGGCCGTGATCGACGGGACCCGCATCCCGGTGGTCCTCGGCGGCCGCCCGGCTCCCGGCACCGACCCCGCCGTCCCGTTCGTCGACTGCGACAACCGAGGGGGTGCCCGGGAGGCGGTGCGCCACCTGGTCGGTCTCGGGCGCCGGAACATCGCCCACATCTCCGGGCCCGACGACCAGACCTCGGCGATCGACCGGCTGCACGGCTATCACGACGTCCTCGTCGACGCCGATCCCGCCCTCCTGGGCCGGGGCGACTTCACGGAGGCGAGCGGCGCCCGCGCCATGGCGGAGCTGCTCGACCGGCGGCCGGACGTCGACGGCGTGTTCGTCGCCAACGACCTGATGGCCTCGGGGGCGCTGCTGACGCTGCGGGAGCGGGGGCTGCGGGTGCCGGAGGACGTGGCGGTCGTCGGTTTCGACGACATGGCGTCGGTGGTCCGCAGGACCGATCCGGCCCTCACCACGGTGCACCAGGACGTCGAGGGCATGGGCCGGCTGATGGTGAAACTGCTCATGCGGCTGCTCGACGGGACGGGGCCGGAGGCCCCGGCCTCCGTGATCACGCCGACGTCGCTGGTCCGGCGCGCCTCGGCCTGACCTCGACACCGTCCCGCCTCGCCCAGGCCGCACGGGCAGGCCGGCACGCCCCGGCAACACGGCCGCTACGGGCGAGCCGGCGGGCCCGGGTGATCGTTCCACCCGGGCCCGCCGACGCCGTGTCGCCCTGTCTCCGGATCGCCGGAGGTGCCGTCAGTCGTACGGGATGACGACCACGGACTTGTCCGTACCCGTCCGAAGCCGTGCGTCGCCGTTCCCGATCGCGCCCCAGACCTCCAGGCGTACGGTGCCGCCGCGCAGGTCACCGAGCGTTCCGGTGGCGGACTTCAGGCCTCGGTTCTGGCCGTACTCCTCCCAGCCGGTCACCGGGTCGGTCGCGAAGTACTGGTACGTCTCCGTCCGTTCGAAGGTTCCGTCGCCGGTGAGGTCGTAGCTGATCCTGGCCTGCTGGCCGAGGCCGACGGCCGTCCCGGCGTCGACGTGGAGGCGGAAGGCCGTCGCACCGCCGCTCCTCAGAGTGCCGTTGAGGCCCTTGACCTGGTAGACGAGCGGCCGGTTCGGGGTGCCGTCGTAGTTTCCGCCCTGCGCCGAGAGGACGGTGTCGCTGCCTTCCGTGGCGCCGGTGGCCGTGGTGAGCGTGCCGCCCGTGCGGAGCTGGAAGGTGTCGCCGGTGGACGGCTCCGGGTCGGGGCCGGGGCCGCCCGTGCCGCTGCCGGTCGCGGTGGAACGCGCTGGCACGGAAAGGGACTTACCGTCGGAGAAGGTGACGGTGCGGGCGGTGGCACCGTGGTTGTGGGCCACGTACGTCCGGGTGGTGCCCTTGGCGAAGACGGCGGAGGTGGGGATGGATCCGGTGACCGTCGTGTCGGGCGCGCCGAGCGTGTCGAGGGCGGTGAGCCAGTGGTAGGTGTGGGCCTTCGACTCCCCCGCCTCCGGGGTGTATCCGGCGTTGCCCGCGTCCCACTTGGCCTTGGCCGCGCCGGGGTCGGCGAAGGACTGGAACTCCCAGAGGATGTCCCGCCATTCGACGGCGGGGCCGCCGTTCTCCCGTTCCATCTCGGCGATGTTGCGCCGGACGGCGTCCTTGCGCGCGCCGAGGTGGAGCGAACCGCCCGTCACCGGGAGGACGTTGATGCCGTGGATCTCCTCGGGGTTGGCGGTCCACCACGTGCTGTAGGCGGCTCCGCTGCCCCACACCATGCCGACGGTGTCGTGCTGGAAGGCGCCGGGGAAGACCTGCTGGTCGGCGTCGAACCAGTACTGGGCGACGGCCTCGCCCTCGGTGGTGAGCAGGAAGGTGCCGAGGTCGCGAAGGGAGGTGTCGCCGGTGGCGGATCCCCACAGGACGAGTGCGGCGCTGAGGTTGGTCGACTCGGAGGAGGACTCCTGGTTGTTGCCGGCGGCGAAGCCCTGGTGACCGCTGGCCCAGCTGTGTCCGGCATAGACGTCGAAGCCGCGCAGGAAGGGGAAGGAGGTGTCGGTGCGGCTGGGATTGGCGGTGTCGCGGACCAGGGTCTTCACCATGGCGCCCCAGGCCGGATCGGCGGCCCAGGCCGGATCGTACTGGGCGACGATCGCGGCGGCGTACACGTAGTAGCCGTAGTGGAAGTGGTGGTCGTTGAGTTCGGTGTCGCTGCCGTAGGAGGCCGGGTAACCGGTGAGGGTCTTCCAGGTGCGGTCGTACGAGAACTCGTTCGCCCCGCCGGCGGTGAACCAGTCCTGGAGGCGGCCCTTGATCTGGCCGAGGAGCCTGTCGCGGAGCGCGGTCTCGCCGATCTGGTCGGCGAGCGGCACCAGTTGGGCCAGTTTGCCGAGGGCCTTGCCCGTCCAGTAGGTGTCGACGGCCCCGGAGAAGGGGTCGGCGGAGTTCGCGACCTCGTTCAGGTAGCCGCGCAGTCGCGACGGGTCGGCGCCGGTTCCGCCCGGCAGCGCGGGCAGGGTCGCGGCGGCCCGCTGGGTGGTGGTGAAGGAGGCCGACTCCCGGACCTTCATGGTGCCGCGCGGCGACACATAGGTGTAAGGGGTGAGGGGGTCGGTGGTGTTCAGCCACTGGTGGCGGTAGAGCGCCTGGAGGGTGCCGCGTTCGGTGCCTTCCTTCGCCTCGGTGGTGAGGGCGTAGGTGGCGCGGACGGTGCCCGCGTCGTAGCTCCAGTTCACGGCGGAGCCGGTGACGAAGCTGTACGCGTACTTCCGGTAGGTCGCGAGGGCGTCGGTGGAGGGCAGGACGGCGACGGAGAAGTAGTCCTTCCCGCCGAGTCCGGTGGTGATGGTGGTGCCGGAGACGTTCCAGTCGGTGCCGCTGGGCGCGAAGAGGGCGTAGTGGTGCCCGGCGACGGTGACGCCGAGGACGTTGCCCTGGTCGGAGAAGACCGCGGGCGTCTCGGCGGTGGTGATCCGGGCGTCGCCGCCGGTGCCCTTGGCGTACACGAAGGGCATGCCGTGGCCGATGGTGGTACGCAGGGTGCGGGCGCCGTCGGACCAGTAGGGGGTGACGGTCCAGTCGGACCAGGCATCGGCCTTGGTGTCGGGCGAGTTGAGACCGGTGAGACCGAGGGTGAGGTCGCGCTTGTGGGGGAACTCGTACTGGCGTCCGTCGCCGACGATCGCGGGGCTGGTCGGGTAGCCGATCTCCAGGCCGCCCGCGACGGCCTGATACGTGAGCGGATGGCCGTACATGGGGGTGGAGTACGGGTTGTCGCCGTAGCGCTGGAAGGCGAGTGAGGACCACCAGTCGTTGGTGGGGACCGGCTTGCCCTGGGCGGCGGGGGTGACCTTGGGGGTGACGGGCGTGCCGGTGTTGGTGGTGGGGCCGGAGGTTCCGGCGGGGCGGGTGTCGGAGTAGCTTCCGGCTCCCGTGGGGACGGTGGCGGCGGCGGCCGGGGCGGCGGCGGGGCCGAGTCCCAGGGCGGCGAGGGCGGAGACCAGGACCAGCGCGGCGGCCGGCCTGGTGCGGGGGGCTGGCATGAAGGAGCACCTCATGTCGTCGCGGGGGGATGCGCTCGGGCGGGGCGGGGCGGCTTCGGGTTCGGGTTCGGGGGAGGTCGTGGGTTCGGGGGAGGTCGTGGGGGCAGTCGTGAGAGCAGATCCGAGAGCAGGTCTGAGAGCGCTCTCAGGTCGCCGGAAACGTAGAACCCGCGAATCGAGCGTGTCAATAGATTGAACACAGGCGGGAGTTGGCGATCCCTCCCGTCCGTTACGCCTTCGAGTCTTGACGGACACCCCTCTCCACGGGCACGCTCCCCCCGCAAGCTTGAGAGCGCTCTCAAACGCGCTCGCTCGTTCCGGAGCCCAAGGAGCCCTCCCATGCCCGACGCCCGAGCCGCCGACACCGACCGAGCTGCCGCAGCCGTCCGAACCTCCGTCACCAGCCGCCCCGCCCGCGCGGGAAGAGCCGCCGTCCGGCTGGGGGCGCTCGTGCTGACCGGCGCGCTGCTCGCCGCCTGCGGAGCCTCCACCGACGGCTCGGCCTCCGACGGAGCCGGGGGTGACATCACCCTCACCGTCGACCTCTTCGGATCCTTCGGATACAAGGAGGCCGGGCTCTACGCCGAGTACGAGAAGCTGCACCCGGGCGTCACGATCAAGCAGACGGACACCGAGGACGAGAACGACTACTGGAAGTCCCTCCAGACCCGGCTCGCCGGGGGCGGCGGCCTCGCCGACGTCCAGGGCATCGAGGTCGGCCGGATCGCCTCCGTCGCCCAGCAGCAGTCCGACAAGTTCGAGGACCTGCGGAAGTACGGCGCGGAAGCCCTCAAGGACGAGTTCGCCCCGGCCAAGTGGGCGGCCGCCACCGGCCGCGGCGGCGAGATCCTCGGGCTCGGCACGGACGTCGGCCCCGAGGCCATGTGCTACCGCACCGACCTGTTCCGGCAGGCCGGCCTCCCCACCGACCGGGCCGTCCTCGCCCAGAAGTGGTCCACCTGGGACGGCTACCTGGCGCTCGGGAAGCAGTACAAGGCGAAGGCCCCCGGCAGAAGCGCGTGGCTCGACAGCGTCGGCAGCCTCTACTCGATCATGATCGGGCAGGAGAAGGAGCGGTACTACGACGCCTCCGGAAAGCTGATCTGGGACACCAACCCCGCCCTGCGCGCCGCCTGGGACCACTCCGTGCGGGCGGCGCAGGACGGCCTCAGCGCCAAGCTCGACCAGTGGTCCCCGCAGTGGAACCAGGCCTTCGCGGCCGGCTCCTTCGCCACCCTTCCCTGCCCCGCCTGGATGCTCGGCTACATCAAGGGCCAGGCGGGCGAGAACGGCAAGGGCAAGTGGGACGTCGCCGCGCTGCCCGGAGGCCCCGGCAACTGGGGCGGCTCCTACCTCACCGTGCCGAAGGCGGCGAAGCACAAGAAGGAGGCGTACGAGCTGGTCAAGTGGCTCACGGCGCCGGCGCAGCAGCAGCGGCTGTTCGAGAAGCAGGGCAACTTCCCCTCGGCCACGGGGGCGATCGAGAAGGTCGCCGGTGCGAAGGACCCGTTCTTCTCCGGCGCGCCGATCGGCCGGATCTTCGGTGACGCGGCGAAGGCGGCCCCGGTCCAGGTGCTCGGCGTGCACGACCAGAACATCGCGCAGCAGATCACGAACGCGCTGAGCGAGGTCGAGCGCAAGGGCACCTCGCCCGAGAAGGCCTGGGACAACGCGCGCAAGGGCGTCGAGAACACCATCGGCTGACCCGGCGAGGCGGCCCGTCCGCGCGGCCCCGGCCCCATCCGGCCGGGCCGCGCGGCCCGCAGCGTCGAGCTCGGCCGCGCCTCCGGCCGCACCCACCACCGGCCCCACCCGACCTGTCCGCGCGACCCACCCCACCCCGCACCCCGGCTCCCCTCCCCGCCCCCGCCCTCCCCGACTCCCCCGAAGGGCCGCCCCGTGACCCTGACCGCATCCGAGATCCCGGCCGCCCCGCCGAGGCCCGTCCCACCGCCCGGCCGGCGGGGCTCGGCCCGGTGGACGTGGCGGACCCTCTCGCCGTACGCCTACCTCGCCCCGTTCTTCACCCTGTTCGCCGCCTTCGGCCTCTTCCCCCTCCTCTACACCGCCTTCGTCTCGCTGTACCGGGTGGAGCTCCAGACCCCCGGTGTGATGGAGTGGCGCGGCCTCGGCAACTACACCGCCCTCCTCGGCGACGAGTACTTCTGGCTCGCGCTGCGGAACACCTTCACCATCGGTGTGCTCTCCACCGTGCCGCAGCTGGTCATGGCCCTCGGGCTCGCGCACCTCCTCAACTACCGGATGCGCGGCCGGACCTTCCTCCGGACGGCCGTCCTCCTGCCGTACGCGACCTCGGTGGCCGCCGCCACGCTCGTCTTCGCCCAGCTCTTCGGACGCGACTTCGGTCTGATCAACTACGCACTCGGGCTGATCGGCATCGACCCCGTCGACTGGCAGAACGACACGGTCGCCTCGCAGATCGCCGTGTCCACCGTCGTCATCTGGCGCTGGACGGGCTACAACGCACTGATCTACCTGGCCGGGATGCAGTCGATCCCGCACGAGCTGTACGAGGCGGCGGCGATGGACGGGGCCTCGCGGTGGCGCCAGTTCTTCCACGTCACGCTGCCGGGGCTGCGGCCGACGATCCTCTTCACCGTCGTCGTCTCGACGATCGGCGCGACCCAGCTCTTCGGGGAGCCGCTGCTGCTCGAAGGGTCCGTCTCCGGCGGCATCTCGCACCAGTACCAGACGCTCGGGCTCTACATGTACGAGCAGGGCTGGGGCTTCTTCCACCTGGGCCGGGCCGCCGCCATCGCCTGGGTGATGTTCCTGCTCATCGTGGTGCTCGTCGGGGTCAACGCCCTGCTGGCGCGCCGTCGTTCCCGCAAGGAGGCCGGCCGATGACCGCGCCCGTCCACGCTCCCCGGCGGCGCGGCACCTCCCGGGCGGGCCGCACCCTGCACGCGGGGCCGCTCGCCTACGGCGTCCTCGCCTTCGCCGTCCTCGTCTCGGCCTTCCCCTTCTACTGGACGATCGTCGCCGCCAGCCGCTCCAACGCCGATCTGGCCCAGGTCCCGCCGACCCTGCTGCCGGGGCCGAACCTGATGCGCAACTTCGACGCGGTCCTCGAAGAGGCGGACATCGGCAAGGCCCTCCTGAACTCGCTCCTCGTCTCCGGCTCGATCACCCTCGGCACCGTGCTGTGCTGCACGCTCGCCGGTTTCGCCTTCGCCAAGCTCCGGTTCCGGGGCCGGGGCGCGCTCCTCGCGGTCACCGTGGGCACGATGATGATCCCGCCGCAGCTGGGGGTGATCCCGCTGTTCATGCTGATCGCCGAACTCGGCTGGGTGAACCAGCTCCAGGCGGTGATCCTGCCCGGGCTGGTGTCGGCGTTCGGGGTGTTCTTCATGCGGCAGTACCTCGTGCAGTCGCTCCCCGACGAGCTGATCGAGGCCGCTCGGGTCGACGGCGCCTCCACGGCGCGGATCTTCTGGTCGATCGTGGTGCCGATCGCGCGGCCCGGCATGGCCGTGCTCGGGCTGCTGACCTTCATGGCCGCCTGGAACGACTTCTTCTGGCCGGTCGTCGCCCTGACCTCCTCCGAGCCCACCGTCCAGGTCGCGCTGCGCCAGCTCGGCGGCGGCTACGTCCACGACCAGTCCGTGATCATGGCGGGCACCCTGCTCGGCACGCTGCCGGTGCTGCTCGTCTTCGGCCTGCTCGGCCGGCAGATCGTCGGCGGCATCATGCAGGGCGCGGTGAAGGGCTGAACCGTCCGCTCCCCCACACACGACGACTCACTCCAGGGAGTTCCCCTCATGACCGCGCTCGACGCCCGTACCGACGGCACGACCGCCCTCCGATTCCCCGCGGGCTTCCGCTGGGGCACCGCCACCGCCGCCTACCAGATCGAGGGGGCCGCCGCCGAGGACGGCCGTACGGCCTCCATCTGGGACACGTTCAGCCGTACGCCCGGCAAGGTGCGCAACGGCGACACCGGCGACATCGCCGCCGACCACTACCACCGGGTCGACGAGGACGTCGCGCTGATGCGGCGGCTCGGCGTGACCGACTACCGCTTCTCGGTCGCCTGGCCCCGGGTGCAGCCCACCGGGCGCGGCCCGGCCGTCCGCAAGGGCCTGGACTTCTACCGGCGGCTCGTCGACCGGCTCCTCGACGCCGGCATCCGTCCCGTGGCCACGCTCTACCACTGGGACCTGCCGCAGGAGCTGGAGGACGCGGGCGGCTGGCCGCAGCGGGAGACCGCGTACCGCTTCGCCGAGTACGCGGGGATCATGGCGGACGCGCTCGGCGACCGGGTGGCGACCTGGACCACGCTCAACGAGCCCTGGTGCGCGGCCTTCCTCGGCTACGGCAGCGGCGTCCACGCGCCGGGCCGCACCAGCGACCTCGCCGCGCTGCGGGCCGCCCACCACCTCAACCTGGCGCACGGGCTCGCCGCACGGACCCTGCGCGGTGCGCTGCCCGGGTCGGCGGAGGTGTCCCTGACCCTCAACCTGCATGCCGTGCGCGCCCTTTCGGCGGCTCCCGAGGACCTGGACGCGGCCCGCCGCATCGACGCGGTCGGCAACCGGATCTTCCTCGACCCGGTGTTCCACGGGCGGCTCCCGGAGGATCTGGTCCGGGACACGGCGTCCGTCACGGACTGGTCCTTCGTGCGGGACGGCGACCTGGCCACGGCGGCGGCGCCGATCGACTCGCTGGGCATCAACTACTACTCCCCCTCGGTCGTCGGGGCGGGCGTCTCGGAGTCGCCCTCGCCGTGGGCGGGCGCGGAGCGGCACGTACGGTTCGAGCCGGCCCCCGGGCCGCGCACCGCGATGGACTGGCCCGTCGACGCGGGAGGGCTGCACAAGCTCCTGGTCCGGCTGCGCGACGAACTGCCGGGCGTGCCCCTGGTGATCACCGAGAACGGCGCGGCGTACGAGGACTACGCCGACCCCTCGGGCCGGGTGAAGGACCCGGAGCGGGTGGCGTATCTGCACGCGCATCTCGCGGCGGTGCACCGCGCGCTCGCGGACGGCGCGGACGTGCGCGGGTACTTCCTGTGGTCGCTGCTCGACAACTTCGAGTGGGCGTACGGCTACAGCAAGCGGTTCGGCATCGTGCACGTCGACTTCGCGTCGCAGCGCCGGACCCTCAAGGACAGTGCGCGCTGGTACGCGGAGGTCATCGCGCGCGGGGGGCTCGGGGCGGAGGCCTGAGGGGGCGTACGACCGGCGCGTACGCCCGCTCCCGGCGTCACTTGCGCAGGGCCCCGGCGACGAAGTCCCTGGTCCAGGGGACGGCGGAGTCGATCGGGAGGTACTGACCATCGGCCGGGAAGAAGTCGACGACGCCGGCCGCCCCGTAGTTCGCCCAGAAGCAGGTGGTCATGGGGAAGGTGTCGGTGACGTTCTGGCGGCACTTCACCACGAGGGTGGCGCTGGTGGCGGTCCGGGGCTTGCCGGTGAAGTTCCGGCCGTAGCCCGTCGCTTGGTCCACGGAGGCGTCGAAGATCGCGTTCAGCGCGGCGGCCGGGTCCGGCACGTTCTCGTACAGGTGGGTCCTGGCCGTGAACATCGGAGCCGCGGCCGAGATCCTGCCCTTGCTGAGGACGTTCCTCCGACTGCCGAAGCAGGACACCTCGTCGGCGAGGTCCTGGCTGTCGCCCTCGACCTCCTCGAGGGCGTCGTCGCCCGTGACGCTCATGTCGAGGTCGCTGCCGTAGTGGAAGCCGCCGTCGCCCTCGTCGCAGACGAGGCCCTCGAGTTCGGGGACGGCGATGACCTTGTAGCGGACGCCTGGGTCGGCGGCGAGCTTCTCGTCGGCGGGGCCCGCGCCGGCGCCGGAGGGCTGCCCGGTCCTCGTGGCCGCGCCGGCCGGCCCGCCGTTCGAGGCCGTGCCCGCCGCGCCCGTACCGTCCGGGGACGTGCCGGAGCCGCATCCCGTCACGGCCGCCACCAGAACGACCGCGGCCACGGCCTTCCGAAACCCGCTCATACGCCGACTCCCCCGCGAAGCACCCGTGATGATCATGATCGCGTGATCATACGGGGGGCTGCGGAGGGGGTGCCGCGACACCCCCCTCGGGCTCGCGGCACCCCGGTTCGCGGCGCCCCCTTCGGAGGCGCCCCGGTCAGTGACCGGCGGTCGTCACAGGCGCTGCCACAGGGCCGGGACGTTCGACGGCTCCCAGCCGGTCTGGGCCTGGTGGGCCTGGAGGCAGCGGTAGCTCGCGCCGCCGTAGGTGACCGTGTCGCCGGCGGCGTAGACCTTGCCCGCGGCCCAGGTGCCGCCGGGCTGCGGTTCGCCCGGGCCGGGGCCCGGGTCGACGCCGGTGGTCTTCAGGGTCAGGCCGTAGTTCTGCAGCAGCGGGTTCAGCGGCTGGAAGAAGGTGGTCCCGCCGGTGGAGCAGTCGCCCGAGCCGCCCGAGGTCACGCCCTGGGCCTGGCTGCCGGAGATGTACGAGCCGCCGGAGTCTCCGGGCTCGGCGCAGACGGTCGTACGGGTCACCCCGGAGATGGTGCCCTCGGCGTAGGTGACGCTGGTGTTGTGCTGCTGGACGGTGCCGCAGTGCCAGCCGGTGGTCGAGCCCGAGCGGCAGACGGAGGAACCGACGGGCTGCAGGACCGAACCGGTCACCTGGACGTTCCCGCCGCCGGAGCCCTTGACGTACGGGGTGGCGGTCCAGCTGCTGTTGGCGGCGACCCAGGCCATGTCGTTGCCGGGGAAGATCGAGGCCTGGAAGGTGCCCTGGGCGACCTGGTTGAACCCGCTGGTGGTGGTGCCCGCACGGCCGCAGTGGCCGGCGGTGGCGAAGCCCTGGGTGGTGCCCCGGGTGATCGGGAAGCCGACGGAGCAACGGCCGCCGCCGCCCATGTAGTACGCGTCGCCGCCCCGGATGTCGTACAGCGGCCGGGGGGCCTGCTCGGAGCGGACGACCCGCACCAGGGCGCGCGGGACTCCGGTGGACCGGACGAGCCGGTCGCCCGCACCCGCCCGGGTCTCCTCGACGACCAGGACGTTGGCGCGGACGTCGACGTAGCGGACGGGTGCCTCGGCGGTGGCGGACCGGTCGAGGGCCTCCTTGGCGCGCTCCAGGGCGGTCAGGGTGTGGGTCACGAGGCGGGGGGTCGCTCCCGTGGCGCGTATCGCCTCCGCGTCGGCGGCGCGGGTGGTGGCCACGGTCAGGGTGCCGGCCTCGGCGCCGTCCACCCACGCGCCGGCGTAGGCACCGCCGAGCCCCTGGCGGAGGCGGGCGGCGGTGGCGCCGGCCTCGGCCTCGTTGGTGAGGCGGGTCAGGGCCTGGGAGCGGGTCAGGCCCAGGTCGCGTTCCATGGCCCGGAGCAGTTCGGGCCGGGTCGCGTCGACACCGAGCGCGCGGGCGGCGCCGGTCGCGGCCGGGTGCGGGGCCCGGTCGTCGGGGGCCGCGGCGGCGGAACCGGCCTGGAGGCCGGCCAGTACCAGTCCGGCGGCGGCCAGGGCGGTACACGCCGTGCGGGCGTGTCGTCGGAGCATGGGGGTCTCCTCGGTACGGGGTTCCCGGTTCCGGTCGCCCGGCCCCGGGTGGGGATGTGCTCGAACCGTAGGGATTCCGCCGGGGGGACGGCAGTTGTCGGGTGGCCCCTGCCCTCGCGTTATGGCCGTCGGCTCAGCGCGGGCTCCCCTCCCGGGGTGCCCCCGAGGGTGTACGGCCCGCGCTCGTCGCGAGGGCTTCGGCGTGGGCGGCGCGGGTGTGCCCGAGTACGGCGGCCGACCGCCCGGCAGCGCGTCCCTCGGGGTGCCAGCCGAGCAGGTGCCGCCACACGAGCGGGGTGCCGGTCAGGGGCCGGGTCACGATGCCGGGGGTGACGGGGAAGGTGGCGCGGCACAGTCCGACGGCCCGGCCGACCTGGACCAGATGGACGCAGGAGGCGGTGTCCGTCTCGTAGACGCAGGCGGGTGTGAAGCCCGCGCGGACGCACGCGGCCGCGAAACAGTCGCCGAAACAGCCGTCGCCGGGTACGTCGGTCCAGGCCTCCGCCGCGAGTTCGGCGAGGTCGATCTCGGCACGGGGGGCCAGCGGATGGTCGGCGGCGAGCATCACGTACACCGGATCGCGGGCGACCTCCGTCCACGCGAGCCGGCCGGCCTCGGGCGGGCCGCTCTCACCGCAGACCCCGACGAGGGCGAAGTCCAGCCGTCCGGCGACGACGCCGCACGCGATCTCCCGCTCCGACCAGGAGGTGTACGTGGAGACCGGGGCGCCCGGATCGGTGCGGGCGATCCGGTCGACGAGACTGCCGAGGAGCGGTCCATGGGTGCCGCCGAGCCGGTACCCGCCGGCGCCCTCCCGGGCGAACCGCACGGCCTCCTCCTGCAGTTCGCAGACGGCGGGGAGCACCACCCGGGCCCGGTCGAGGACCAGGTCCCCGAGCGCCGTGATCCGCACGCCCTCCCGGCCGCGCTCGAACAGGACGCCGCCCAGGGCCCGTTCGATGCGCTTGAGCTGGGCACTGAGCGCCGGTTGCGCGAGTCCGAGGACGGTGGCGGCGCGGGTGAGACTCCCCGCGTCGGCGATGGCCCGGATCGTCTTCAGATGCCTCAACTCCAAGTCCATACACAGAGCTTGACGCCCCCGCCCCGAGCGGTCCAGACCAAAGCCGGAACGCGCGCCCTCGCAGGCCGCACCGACCGGTCGTCGCCCCTCGGAGCGCCGGGCGTCACCTCCGCGTCCTCAGGCCGCGTTCGGGCCCACGTCCGCCGGAGTGAGCGGGCGGCGGAGCGGCGCCAGGGTCGAGTACTCGTCGGCACCGATGTCGCGGGCCGTGCCGCGGGTGTGGCCGTCGATGTCCTCCGGTACGGACGTGCCCGTCAGGGTGGCGGCGTCGATCGCGGGGCTGCCCGCGGCCAGGCGGTACACGCCGTCCGAGGAGGCGGTGAGACGGGGGTCGACCCGGGTGTAGCCGGAGGCCGGGATCGTGCCGGAGGCCGCGGCGCCCCACAGGATGTTGCTCTGCCAGGTGAAGTCGGTCGTCGCGCCCATGGCGACCAGGCTGCCGGAGTCGCCGACGATGAGGTTGTCGGCGACCACGACGTCCCGGGGCTCGTACGTCCGGGTCTCGCCCGAGAGCGAACTCTTGTTGTTGCGCAGGGTGTTGTGCACGATGATCGCGCGGTCGACCGCGTCGTTCCCGCGCCGCTGCTCGGTGGTCTCCCCGGCGGTGTGGTCGCGGGTGCTGCCGCTGCCGACGACCAGGGCGCGGACCGTCAGGTCGGCGAGGTAGTTGTTGACGATCAGGTGGTCGTTGCCGTAGAGGCGGATGCCCTCCTTGCCACCGATCAGGTAGTTGCCGTCCACCGTCGAGCCGTTGCCGTGGCGCAGCACGATGCCGCCCCGGCTGGACCGGATCGTGTTGTGGCGGACGGTGTTGCCGGAGGACTTCACCGAGATCGCCTCGGGGTCTCCGTCGCACCGCTCGAACAGGTTGTACTCCACCATCGCGTCGGCGTCGGACAGCGCGCGGCTGCTCACGCCGAGCCGGATCGACTCGCCGCCGTTGTCACCGGCGTAGCTGTGGTCGGAGAAGTAGTTCTTGAGGATCTGGGTGCGCTGGGCGATCTCCGTGGTGCCGGGGCCGTCGATGACGACGTAGATGCCCTCGGTGCTCTTGCCGTGGAAGTGGTTCCGGTCGAGCTTGGCGTCGTCGCCCTCCACCAGGACCCAGTCGACGGGGGTCACCTCGGCGAACTGGAAGTCGTTGCGGGTGAGCCGGATGCCCGGGCTGTTCACGGGGATCGCCAGGGTGCCGCTCTGGCGCAGGGCGAAGCCGCTGACGGTGATGTTGCTGGAGTCGTCGAAGACGAAGCTCCGCTCGCCGCGCAGCACGGCGCCGCCGCGGGACTGCGCGACGATCGTGATCGGCGCGGTGGTCGTGCCGTGCCGGCCGGTGACCTTGATGGAGCCGCCCGCGGGAACGGTGTAGGTGCCGTTGGCCACGACGATCCGGTCACCGGCGACGGCCTTGTCGATCGCGCTCTGGAGCGCGCTCAGGGAGGTGACGACCGTCTCCGCCGAAGCAGCCGCGGACGCGCCGCCCGCGAGGAGCGTGTCGAGGGGGACGGCGGTGACCGCCGCGCCGATCAGAGAGCCCTTGAGGAACGTCCGTCGCTGCATGCTGCCTCCTGGAGGGGGTGTGCGCGGGTGCGCCGGCGCCGGGGCGGGGGACCCGGCGGGGAGCCCCGGCCCGCCCCGGGGCCGAACGGAAGGGATCCGGGGCGAGCCCCCACGGCCCGCCCCGGATCCGGTCTGTGCGACGTCGGGCGCCGGCGTCCCCGCCGGACGGCGTGCGCCGGTTCCCGGACCGGATGTCGGGGATCAGTGTCCCCGTCGTCACTCACGTCTCGCTCACGTTCCGCTAACGCGGTGGGCGTCGGCCTCCGTTCGGGTGGACCTCGCGGATCGGCCGGTCGTGGGAGGGTGCCCGCCGGGCGGACCGGTTCACGATGGGGCGCGCGGGACCTCCGCGCCGCGTCCCCGTACACCGACGCGTGTTCTTCCCGTAAAGCCTCGTACGCCCGCGCGTGTTCTCGTGAAGCCTCGTACGCCCGCGCGTGATCCCGTGGAGCCCCGAGCCCGAAGGTGGACAGATGGCCGGCCGACGCAGGGCGTTCGCCCAGTTCCTGACCCTGGCCCTCGCCGCCGTGACCGTGGGCGCGGCGGGTGTCCGTCCCGTCGCCGCCGTCGGGGCGCACCCCGCTCCCGTACCGCACCCGGTCGCGCACGCGCCCGCGCCGCGTCCGGTGGCTCCCGCGCTCACACGGGCTCCGGCCGTCGACCGGACGACGATCTCCCACGACGACCTGCGTACCGGGTGGGACCCGGACGAGCCGGGGCTCGCCCCCGAGCAGGTGTCCGCCTCGGACTTCGGGCTGCAGTTCTCCACCACCGTCGACGGCCAGGTGTACGCGCAGCCCCTGGTCGTGGGCGACACGCTGGTGGCGGCGACGGAGAACAACAAGGTGTACGGGATCGACGCGGCGACCGGCCGGATCGGCTGGACGAAGGACTTCGGCGCGCCCTGGCCCGCTTCGGCGATCACCTGCGGGGACCTCGTCCCGAACGTGGGGGTCACCTCGACCCCGGTGTACGACCCGGCGACCGACGCCGTCTACCTGACGGCGAAGGTGAACGACGGCCCCGACGTCCAGCACCCGAACTGGTACGTGCACGCCCTCGATCCGGCGACGGGCGCCGAGCGGTCGGGCTGGCCGGTGAAGGTGACGGGCGCGCCCGTCAACGATCCGGGCCGGGCGTTCAACCCGTACACGGCGAGCCAGCGTCCGGGGCTGCTCCTGATGGGCGGTTCGGTGTACGCGGCCTTCGCCTCGCACTGCGACCGGGGCCCGTACGTCGGGTACGTGCTGGGGGTCGGCACGACGACGCGCCGGACGACGCTCTGGGCGACCGAGGACGCGTCCGCGAACGGGATGGCGGGCATCTGGATGAGCGGGGGCGGTCTGGTCTCGGACGGTCCCGGCCGCATCCTGTTCACCACGGGCAACGGGGTCTCCCCCGCGCCGGGGCCCGGCAACCGGCCGCCGGGACAGCTCGCGGAGTCGGTGGTCCGGCTCGGGGTGAACAGCGACGGCACGATGTCGGCGCAGGACTTCTTCAGCCCCTCCGACGCGCCGCTGCTCGACCAGAACGACACGGACCTGGGCTCGGGCGGTCCGGTGGCGCTGCCGGGACCCGTCTTCGGTACGAGCCGGTATCCGCGGCTGCTGGTCCAGATCGGCAAGGACGGGCGGCTGTTCCTCCTCGACCGGGACGACCTCGGCGGCCGGAGCCAGGGCGCGGGCGGCACCGACAAGGTGCTCGGCTCGTTCGGGCCGTACGAGGGCGTCTGGGGGCATCCGGCGGCGTACGGGGGTCAGGGCGGGTACGTGTACACGATCGGAAGCCGGGGGCCGCTGCGTGCCTTCGCGTACGGGCTCACCGGCTCGGGGCTGCCGGCGCTCAGCAACACGGGGAGCAGTGCGGAGCGGTTCGGCTACACCTCCGGCTCGCCGATCGTGACGTCCACGGGCACGAACCCGGGTTCGGCGCTGGTGTGGGCGGTCGCGGCGGACGGCACGAACGGTGCGAACGGGCAGCTGCGCGCGTACGACGCGGTGCCCGTGAACGGGGCGCTGCGGCTGCGGTGGTCGGCGCCGATCGGTGTGGCGGCGAAGTTCGCGGTGCCGGTCGCGGACGGCGGCCGGATCTACGTGGCCACTCGCGACGGTCAGGTGAAGGCCTTCGGCCGGCCGGCCGCCACGGCCCTGACGGGTGAGCCGGTGGACGCCGGCGAGGTCCCGGTCGGCGGGTCGGGCTCGGTCACGGCGACCGTCACGGCGACCCGTGACGTGACGGTCACCGGCGTCGGCACGCCCGCGGGCAGCGCGTTCTCGGCCTCGGCCGACGGGCTTCCGCGCACTCTGCGGGCGGGCGAGTCGTACACCGTGCGGGTGTCGTTCGCACCGACGGTTCCCGGGCCCGACACCTCGGCGCTGACGTTCACGACGGACCTGGGCGAGAGCGCGCTCGGTCTGACCGGGTACGGGACGAAGCCGGGGCTCGTCGCGTCGCCGGGCGCGCTGGACTTCGGGACGGTGGCGACGACGACCCACAAGGCGCTGGGGGTGACGTTCACCAACACGGGGACGGCGGACGAGACGATCTCCGGGGTCTCGCTCCCCGCCGCCCCGTTCTCGGCGGCGGACCCGCCGCCCGCCGGTACGGTCGTGCCGCCCCGGCACTCCGTCACCGTGCAGGTGGCGTACGCGCCGACGGCCGCCGGCCCGCACACCGGGACGCTCGCCGTCACGGGTGCGGACGGGACGGCGTCGGTGGCGCTGACCGGTGAGGCGGTGACCGGGCGGGCGCAGCTCACGGTCACGCCGACGTCGACGGACTTCGGGTCGGTGAAGGTCGGCGAGTCCGTGACCCGGACCTTCGACATCAGCAACACCGGGAACATCCCGCTCACGATCACCAAGGCGAAGCCGCCTGCGGCTCCGTTCCACGTGACCAGTCCGATCAGCGAGGGGCAGGTCCTCGGCCCGGAGGACGTGGTGCATCAGGCCGTCACCTTCTCCCCCACGTCGATCGGGGCGGTGACGGCCGCGTACGAGCTGACCTCGAACGACGGGAGCGGCCCGCAGAACGAGTCGCTGAAGGGCTCCGGGGCCGCCGGGGCGGTGGTCACCGTGCCGTCGCCGGGCGCCGGGGGCTGGAAGCTGAACGGATCGTCGCGGATCTCCGGGAACGACCTCCAGCTCACCCAGGCGACCGCGTCCCAGAAGGGTTCGGCGGTCTGGCCGGTGCCGGTGCTCACGGACGGGCTCAAGGCCTCGTTCACGACGGTCATCGGCGGCGGTACGGGCGCCGACGGGCTCACCTTCTCCCTGCTGGACGCGGCCCGGACCACGCCGACCGCGCTCGGCGGCGTCGGTGGCGGCCTCGGCTACAGCGGGCTCCCGGGGGTGGCCGTCGCCTTCGACACGTACCGCAATCCCGGTGATCCCTCGGCCAACTTCGTCGGGATCGCCACCGGCGGCAGCGGCTCGGCCCTGACGTACGCCTCGACGACGTCGAGCGTGCCGAACCTGCGGTCGGGCACCCACACGGTCGCGGTCGGCGTCGCCGGGAAGACGGTCACCGTCTCCGTCGACGGCGTCCAGCGGCTGCGGACCGCGGTCGCCGCGCTGCCGTCGACGGCGCTGCTCGCCTTCACGGGCGGGACCGGCAGCGTGACCGACATCCACGCCGTGCGGGGTGCGGCGATCACCGCCCCCTCGTACGCGCTGCCGCCGCCGGGCCCCAACGGGTGGACGTACAACGGCAGCGCCGCCCTGTCCGGCACCTCCCTCGTCCTCACCCCCGCCCAGACCGGTCTGACGGGTTCCGCGGTGCAGGCGACCGCCGTGCCCTCGGCGCGGCTGAAGGCGCGCTTCACCGCCACCCTCTCGGGCGGCACGGGCGCCGACGGGCTCGCCCTGCTGCTGCTCGACGCGTCGCGCACGACGCCCAGGGCGCTGGGTGCCGGGGGCGGCGGGCTCGGCTTCAGCGGTTTGCCGGGGGTGGCGGTCACCCTGGACACCTACCGCAATCCCGGGGACCCCTCGGCGAACTTCGTGGCGGTCGCCACCGGCGGCACGGGCTCGGCCCTGCGGTACGCGGCGACGTCGACCGCCGTGCCGGCCCTGCGGACCGGCAGCCACGTGATCGACGTCAACGTCACCGCCGCGGGGCGTCTCCTGGTCCTCGTCGACGGCGTCCAGGTCATCGACGTGGCGGTGACGCTGCCCGGGAACGTCCTCGTCGGCTTCTCGGGCGCCACGGGCGGTCTGACCGACCGTCACGCGGTCTCGGGGGTACGCGTGGGGTACTGAGCCGGGTGCTCTCGCAGCGCCTCCGGTAGTCTGCTCGACTTCCGCACACGTACCCGATCTCTCCAGTGAGGCGAGCGACGTACATGAGCAAGCTGAGCCGTATCTACGTGGACGCCTGCCTGCGCGAGGACGGCGGACTCGCCGACGCCGTCGCGCGGGCCGAACTGCCGCCGGCCTTCGACGAGGCCTGGCGCGCGCACCTGCTGCCCCGGCCGTGGTTCGTGAGCGCCGCCGAGACGGCGGCCTTCGCCCGGGACCTGGAGGGCTTGTTCGACCTCCTGGTGTCCCTGCCGGACCGGCTCTTCGACGGTGATCTCGACCGGTACGCGGCGGAGATCGGGATCGGTCCCGCGCTCTCGGTCCTGCTCCGCCGGGGCGCGAGCGGTGTCCCGGCGAAGCTCGGCCGCGCCGACGCGTACCACGACGGCACCGGGTACAAGCTCCTGGAGTTCAACCTCGGCAGCGAGGTCGGCGGTCTCGACATGGCCGTGTTCAACCAAGGGCTGCTCGGTGTCCCCGAGTTCGCCGCGTTCGCCCGTGAGCACGGGCTCGGCCACGTCGACATCGCCGCGCGGACGGCCGCCGTCCTGCGGGACCGGGCGAGGCCGGCGGTGTCCGGCGGAGGGGAGCCGGTGATCGGGCTGATCGAGGGGCGCGGCGGTGTCGCCCCGTACGGGCGGCTGATGCGGGCCACGGTGGAGGCGATGGCCGAGCAGGGGCTCGACCTGCGGATCGGGGAGATCGGGGAGGTACGCACCCGGGCGGACGGGAAGCTCACCCTCCACGGCACTCCGCTGGACCTGGTGCTGCGGAACTTCGCCGCCGGTCAGCTGCTGGCCGATCCGGAGGGCGCGGAGGCCGCGGAACCGTTCTTCCGGGCCCACCGGGCGGGCCGGACCGTGCTGTTCACGTCGCTGGAGAGCGGCTACTACGCGAACAAGAGCGCGCTCGCGCTGCTCACGGACCCGCGCTGGAACGATTCCTTCGACGCGGCGGAGCGGGCGCTCGTCGCGCGCGTGCTGCCGTGGAGCCGGGGGCTGGGGACGAGCGGGGTGGGTCCGGGGTCGGGGCGCCGCGGCTCGGGTTCCGGATCCGGCTCCGGCTCCGGCTCCGGCTCCGGCCTCGGTGAGCTGGTGGACCTCTGCCGGGAGCGGAGGGAGCGGCTCATCCTCAAGCCCGGAGCCGGATACGGCGGTCTCGACACCTTCGTCGGCTGGGAGTCCACCGAGGCCGAGTGGGACGCGGCGCTGCGGGTCGCCGTGGAGCGCGGCGGCTATGTGGCGCAGGAACGTGTCGTACCGCACCCCGAGCCGGTGCACGACCCGGCGACGGGAACCGTCGACGACTGGATCGCCGCCATCGGCATCTTCCTCACGGACGACGGGTATGCGGGCGCGCACGCGCGTGCCAACCGCGCGGACGGGGGTGCGATCGTCGGGATGAGCAGCAATCCGGACACGCGGATGGTGGGTGTGTTCACGCATCCCTGAGGGAGCGGCGGGTCAGCGTGGGTCGTCCTTCTTCCAGGGGCCGACGGCGAGCTTGCCCGTGGTGCCGATGTCGAACTCGGGGATCACCGTCACCGGCGCGGCCCCGGACCTCGCCCACACGCGCGCGTAGGGGGCGTTCACGGGGTCGGCGGAGAAGCCGTCGACGGTGTTCCGCCAGACCAGACCGGCGTGGGCGCTCTCCCCGGGTGCGAGGACCATGGACAGGGCGGGGCCGTCGGCCCCCGTGCCGGTGGCGACGGCGTCGCCGCCCCGGAGGACCGCCACGCCCTCGACGGGGTCGTGGTCCTCGTCGCGGATCTCCACCCGGGGGTAGCCGTGGAGCGGGTAGGGCCGGGTGCCGCAGTTCTCCAGGTGGAGTCCGACGACCCGGAGCCCCATGGCGGCGTCGCCGTCGTCGGCGTACACGCGCACGCCCGTGGGCGGGCAGGTGCCGCCCTCGACGGGCGTCTCGGCGGTCGGGAAGCTCCGCACCTTCGTGATCCGCACACGGCCCGTGTTGCCGGCGGCGCCGCCGGGGAGGCCGCCCTCAGGAAGGCGGCCGGCTGCGGTGACGGTCCGCCGGACCGTGCGGCCGGGGGCCAGCTGGACCGTGTCCTCCACGTCGGCGATCCCCTGGCCGGATTCCGAGAGGAAGGTGAGCGCGACGACGTAGGTGAAGGGCTCGGTCTCCTCGCTGGTGAGCGAGTACACGGCGCAGGGCCGGCCGCCGGCACCTCCGTCGCCGGTTCCGATGACCGTGACGCCGTCACGGGATGCCGCCGGCGACGCCTCGGGGGCGGCGGAAGCACCGGCGGAGTCGGCGGAGGAGCTGGTGGAGGCGTCGGCGGAAGGCCCGGCCCCCGGTCCGCACACGGGTCGCCCTGAGGGGGTGGCGGCACCCGCCCCGGGCTGCTCGGATCCGCAGGCGGTGAGCAGCAGGAGCCCGGTGAGGGCGGCGGGGAGCGAGTAGCGGGTGAGGCCTTTGGTGCGCATGGGCAGAGTCGATCAGGTGCGGTGCCCCGTCGGCCATGACGGAGGCCACGCTTCCGGTAACAGGTCCGTCCCGGACGACGGACCGGTCACGCTCGGGGCAGCCCCGTCAGGGCGCGTGCTCAGGACACGGCCCCGTCAGGGCGCCACGTGGTAGTAGCGACGGCAGCCGCGCAGCATCGCCTCCGGCGACAGCGTGAACACGTCGACGAAGGGAAGCTCCCCGACCCGCCCCATCACCACCACACTGTCCCCCTCGGCCACGATCCGGTCGAGGGTGTGCCGCGCGGGCGGCACCAGGCCCTCCCGGTGCATCCGCAGCACCTCCGCGCGCCCCTGACCCGGCGGCGCGTCCGGCCGGCGCAGCTCCACGTCCTCGTGGAGGAGCGAACCGAATCCGTCCACGTCCCCGTCGTCGAGGTAGTGATAGGCGAGCCGTACGTGGTCGACCCCGGCCGCCGTGACCATGCCGCCCACCTCGCGCCCGCCGCCCCGCTCACTGTCTTCGCTGCTGCTCACCGGCCGTGTCCTTTCGTGCGTCCTCGGACACTCTGCTCCGGCCGTGCAACCCCGAACTATCGCAGGGCTATCACCGGACGGACGCGACACGCTCCCCACGGAAACTCCACGGCATGGACAAAAGCCGTTCGGTTCCAGGAGACTGACCCGGCAGCTGCCGCGATCATCCCTCTCCGAGCGCCGGACCCCGACCTGGGAGACGTATGCCCGACTCCGTCAGCGGGGTACGCCCCGCTCCTGAAGGCCCTGTCTTCCGCATCCTGGGGCCGTTACAGGTCACCGGTCCGCGAGGGCCGGTCCGTGTGCCCCCCGGCCGCCAGGAAGTCATCCTGGCCGCCCTCCTGTTGGAGGCCAACCGGGTCGTCGGCACCGACTATCTCGTCGATCTGATCTGGGACGACGAACCGCCGGACACCGCCCGTACGCAGGTGCAGATCTGTGTGTCCCGGCTGCGGAAGCTGTTCGCGGGGGCGGGCCTCGACGCCGCCATCACCACCCGGCCGCCGGGATACGTCCTGAAGACCGACAGCGAGAGCGTGGACTCGGCCCGGTTCGCCCGCCAGGTGGCGGAGGCGCGTGCGCTGCTCAGGTCGGACCGGCCCGCCGAGGCCGTCGAACGACTGCGGGCCGCCGAGGAGTTGTGGCAGGGGGCGGGTCTCGACGGCGTCACCTGCGACACCCTGCGGAGCAAGGCCCTCCAGCTGGACGAGGAACGGCTGACGGCCGTGGAGACCCGCATCCAGCTGGAGCTCGACCTCGGCCGCCATCACCAACTGGTCGGCGAGATCCAGCTGTTGGTGCGGGAACACGCGCTGCGCGAGCGTCTGCGCGGTCAGCTGATGCTGGCCCTGTACCGCTCCGGCCGCCAGGCCGAGGCCCTGGAGGCGTACCGGATCGGCCGTGAACTCCTCGTGGAGGAACTCGGCCTGGAGCCCGGCGAGGAACTGCGCGGACTGGAGTCGGCGATCCTCTCCGGCGACCCTTCGCTGCGGCCGGCCGGCCCCGGGGACCGGATCGGTTCGGCACCCCTCGGGCATGCCCCCGGTGGAGACGGACGCGCGGGCGCGGGGCACGATGCCGACCGGCCGTCCGGACGGCGTACCGACGGCGGCGGCGTCGACGACGGCCGATGGGACGGCCGTACCGGAGCCGGGGCGGGAGCGGGCACGGCTCCCGGGGCCGGATCGGGTGCCGGTCCAGGTGCCGGATCGGGGTCGGGGCGGTACTCCGGAGCGGAGTCGTATCCCGGCGGCGCTGAACCGTACGGCGGCGCGGGGGCGAGCGGGGACACCCGTACCGGCATCGCGGGCGTCGGAGGCGGTGGCGGCATCGGCGGTGTCCCGGGGATCACCAGCACCTCCGGGCTCATGGGCGCCGCCGGACTGATGGGCAACGCCGGGCTGATGGGCAACGCGGGCACCACCGGCATCGACGCGGCAGCCCGTACGGGATCGGCGCCCGGACCCGGCTCGGGACCCTCGGCAGCACCGGCCGCGGAGGCCCCGGACACCCTCGCGGCCCACCCCGCGCGTACCGCCTCAGGAGCCGTGGCCGGAGCGGGCGAGGAGATTCCCCGCCAACTCCAGGCCGACACGGCGGACTTCGTCGGCGACGAGGAGCAGATGGGCGCGATCGAGCGCGCCCTGATCGGTGACGGGCAGCGGCGGGCGGTGGGGGTCGCCGTGATCGTCGGCAAGCCCGGCACCGGCAAGTCCACGCTGGCCACCCACATCGCGCACCGCATCGGGGAGAATCGTTTCCCCGATGGTCAGCTGTACTGCGACCTGCGCGGCACCACGGCCGCTCCCGCCACGGCGTCCGAGGTCCTCGGCCGTTTCCTGCGGGCTCTCGGCATCCCCGGCCCGGTGATCCCCGAGTCGCTCGACGAGCGGGCCGAGATGTACCGGACCCTGCTCGCCACCCGGCGCGTGCTCGTCGTCCTCGACGACGCCGCCTCGGAGAGCCAGGTCCGGCCGCTGCTTCCTGGCACCCGTAGCTGCGCGGTGCTGGTGACCAGCCGGCTGCGGATCACCGGGCTGCCCGGCGCGTACCGCGTGGAGCTGGACGTCCTCGACACCGAGCGCGCCCTGGAACTCCTCGTCCGGGTCATCGGCCCCGAGCGGGTCACCCGGGAGTCGGTGGCCGCCGAGGCGCTGATCAGGACGGTGGGAGGACTGCCGCTCGCGCTGCGGATCGTGGCCGCCCGGCTGGCCGCGCGCCCGCACTGGACGCTGGCCTCGATGGTCCACCGGCTGGCCAACGAGCGGCACCGGCTCGACGAGCTGACCCACGGCGAGATGACCATGCGGGCCAGTCTGTCGCTCACCCACGACGGCCTGGGCGCGGAGGAGCGGAGGCTGCTGAGGCTGCTGAGCCTGGCGCAGGGGCCGACGCTGCCGGGCTGGCTGGCCGGCGCCCTCCTCGACGACGGCCGCCCCTTCCCCTCCGACCTGCTCGAACCCCTCGTCGACGTGCAGATGCTCGACGTGGTGGGCGTCGAGTCGACGGGTGGATTCCGGTACCGGTTCCACGAGATCATCCGGGTCTTCGCACGCGAGCAGCTCGCCGCCCACGACGAGCCGGCCACCCAGTCGACCGCCCTCGGCCGCATGATGGGCGGCTGGATGGCACTCGCCGAGGAGGCCCACCGGCGGATCTACGGCGGGGACTTCACCCTCCTGCACGGCCGGGCGCCCCGCTGGCAGCCGCCGCGCACCGTGGTCGACGAACTCCTCGTGGACCCACTGGAATGGCTGGACAGCGAACAGGCCAACCTGTGCCAGGCGGTGGAGCACGCGGCGCGGGAGCGGATGGACGAGCTGAGCTGGGACCTCGCGACCACGCTCGTGACGCTCTTCGAGGTGCGCGGCCATCACGAGCTGTGGGAACGGACCCACGAGCAGGCGCTCGCGGCGGTCAGGCTGGCGGGCAACACCCGTGGCACGGCGGCCCTGTTGAGCTCGATGGGTTCACTGCACCTCAGCCGCAGCCAGCACGAGGAGGCCCGGCAGGCCCTCACGACCGCGCTCGGCCTGTTCACGGAGCTCGACGACGCGCACGGGCGTGCTCTGTGCCGCCGCGACCTGGCCCTGCTGGACCGGCTGGGCGGCGCCGACGACCGGGCGCTCGATCTGTACGGGCTGGCGCTCGCCGACTTCGACCGGGCCGAGGACCCGGTGGGGCGTGCGAACGTCCTCACGCACAGCGCGCACATCTGGATGCGGCGCGGTCAGGACTCCACCGCCCAGTCCCAGCTGGACGAGGCCCTGGGGATCTACCGCTCGGTGGGCTACACGGGCGGGCAGGCACGGACGCTGCGCCGGGTGGGGCAGCTGCTGTACGGACGGGGCGAGCACGAGCAGGCGGTACGCACCTTCAGCGAGGTGCTGGAACTGTGCCGTGACCGCGGTGACGTGATCGGCGAGGGGCATCTGCTGCGGGACCTGGGCCAGGCGCACGCGGCCATGGGCCTGGACCGTCTCGCACGGGACTTCTACGACCGTTCGCTGACGATGCGCGAACAGATCATGGACCAGGGCGGATCGGCGCTGGTTCGGCTCGACCTGGCGCGGCTGCTCGCCCGTTCGGGTGAGCGGGACCGGTCGAGGGGTCTGCTGGAGAGCGCCGCCCAGACCTTCCGGGACCGGAACATGGGCCCGGAACTTCGGGAGACGGAACTGCTGCTCGGGCGGTGAGCGACGTGGAGCGGGGCTGAGCGACGTCCGGCGGCGTTCGGCGATGTCGAGCGCGGCGGCCTGCGGGCCGGCCGGATCAGTCCCAGGGGTCGTTGTTCGTGGCGCTCGGGGTGGGGGTGGGCGTCGGCTCGGCGGCGCCGTCGAGCGGGGTGGCCGGGGCGGTCTGCGTCGTACCCGTGGGAGCGGTGACGTCCTCGGCGTGCGCGGCCTGGGTGCCGAGCACGGCCACGCCGGCGACGGCGGCGGTGAGGAGGGCGGTGCGGAGGGCCTTGGTGAGGCTCATCTGAGTGGTCCCTTCGGGTCTGGGGGCGCTGTCTGCTTCGTTTTCCGCTTCGTGCTTCGTTCTCTGTGGGCACCACACTAGGAAGCGCCGGAATCCCCGTACCGCCCCCGCCCCTATCCCCGCGTTATCACGGCACGGACCGGCGTGATGCCGTGATAGCGACCGCTTTCCCCGCTCCATTGCCGGGGTGATGTTCCGCCGATAGCGCGAGTCGAACGATGGGAACAGGAACCGGACGGTGGCCTCCCCCACGAGGGGAGGCGCCGGCCAGCACCTGCCCAGGGGGTTCCCCACCACGACTCGCGGGAGCGCAGATGAGCATGACCGGCCCGTCCACCGCGGCAGCCGCAGGCCCCTCCACCAGTCAAGAGAGCGCCCGTCTCGGCGCCCTCATCAGGAGCCATCGGCTGCGGATCGGCCTCACCCAGCGGGAGCTGGCCGATCTGTCGACGATCAGTGTGCGGGCGATCCGCGACCTGGAGCAGGGCAAGGCACGGCGTCCTCGCACCGACACCGTACGGCTGATAGCGGACGCCCTGCGGCTGGGCTCCCGCGCCCGGACCGCGCTGGAGGCCGCGGCGCAGCAGGGGCGGTGCTCCACCGGGTCGGCCGGGAGCGTCCTGGACACCGATCCGCCGGCCCCGCCGACCGCGCTGCACGGGATCGCGGGCCGTGAGGCGGAGACCGAGGCGATGGTGAGCGAGCTGTCCACGGCGGCGGAACGCCTGGTCAACGTGGTGGGCTTGAGCGGGGTGGGGAAGACACGGGTGGCCCTCGAAGTCGCGAACCGGCTGTACGCGGCGGGGCTTCCGGTGCTCTGGTACGCCTTTCCGGACGCGCCCCGGGACTATCTGGAGGCCGCGGGCGCCGGGCGGGCCGACCGGCTCGTGCGCGCGGCCGTCGAGCGCCTCTTCGCTCCGGCGGACGGCGGGGAGCGGCGCGAGGGCGAGGGGCCGGTCGGGCAGGGGGAGACCCTTCCCGAACTCATCGGCGACCGGGCCGTGTTACTCGTGCTGGACGGCGCCCCGGAGCGGGCACCCCGTTTCGACCGGCTCACCGGTCTGATGCGGGAGTGCCCGGGGCTGAGACTCCTCGTGACCTCCGAGCAGCCGTGGCAGATCCCCGGTGAACGGCCTTTTCTGCTGGCTCCGTTGGACATTCCCGCAGGGCCTTCGTCCTCGTCGGCCTCGGCATCGTCGGCTTCGGCTTCGGCTTCGGCTTCGGCTTCGGCTTCGGAGGCGACCGCTTCTCCTTCGGTGCGGCTCTTCCTCGACCATGTGCGCCGGGTCCGGCCCGAGTTCGTGCCCCAGGGGGCCGATCTGGCCGAGGTGGCGCGGATCTGCCGCCGGCTCGACGGGCATCCGATGGCGCTGGGCGCCGCGGCCTCGTGGCTGGCGGTCTGTGACCTCGCGACGCTCCGCGCGAGCGTGGACGGGGATCCCGCGCCCCTGCTCGACCACCTCGCGGGCGGGGACGGCGGACTGCGCTTCCGGGCCGCGCTGCGCCGCGGTCTGGCCCGGCTCTCCGCCGGTCACCGGGCGCTGCTCGCCACGCTGTGCGCGAGGACGGGACCGGCGGGCGGTGATGACGACGAGGGCGGCGCGTTCGGGCTCGAAGAGATCGTCCGGCTGACCGGCCTCGGGCTGCCGGAGTGCGGACGCATGGTGCGGGATCTGCTGATCAGCGGGGTGATCCGGCCCAGCCACGAGGCCGGCCGGTCCCGGTTCCACGTCCTGCAGCTGGTCCGTGCGTTCCATGGCGAGGCAGACGAGGCTGCCGGAGCCGCTGGGGCTGTCGGGACTGACGGACCCGCGTGGAGCGCTGAGACCGATGAGGCCGGCGGGGCCCACGGGGCCGGCCCGGCGCGCGGCCGTACGGGCGCCGAAGGTGCCGGGCCCGCCGCTCTCGCTGCCGCCGCGCACTGAGCTGCTGCCGGAGTGCCGGGGCAACTGCCGCCCGCGGCCGGGCCTCCGGGTTTGGATGACATCGGCCGGTTGGTGCGCGGAACGCCCCGGAGTCGGCCGGCCCTCGCACCCCCGTCTCTCACAAGGAGCTCGCTCATGGCGTCCGATGCTGGTACCGCCCCCGGTGCGGCAGCCGTGCGGCTGCCGCTGTCGGCAGCGCAGCACGACATCTGGATGGCACACCACCTCGACCCGACCGGTCGCCGCTACAACATCGGCGAGTACCACGAGATCCGGGGCGCGGTGGACGAGGAGCTGTTCGCCGCCGCCTGGTACCAGCTGGTCCGCGAGGCGGATGTGCTGCGGATCCGCAGGACCGAGGCGGACGAGGAGGGCGTGTGGCAGATCCTCGACGCCGATCCGGGTGACCGGCGCATCGAGTCGGTGGACCTCAGCAGTGCCGCCGACCCGGAGGCGGAGGCCCGGACGTGGGTCAGGCGCTGCCTGGCCGCCCCCTACGACCTGGCCGCCGGTGACCTGACCCGGCACGCGCTCGTCAAGCTCGGCGAGGAGCACTTCCTCTACGTCAAGTGCTATCACCACGTCGTCCTCGACGGGATGGCCTCGTCCCTCCTCGACCAGCGGATCGCCGAGCTGTACGGGAAGGCGCTGGCCGGCGAGGCGTGGGGCCCGACGCCGTTCGGGACGCTGCCCGAGCTGCTCGCCGAGGACGCCGCCCACCGGTCCTCGCCGGAGGCGGCGGCCGAGCGCGCCCACTGGACGGAGCACCTGACCGGCGCCCCCGAGACCCCTCGGATCGCCGAGGGCCGTACGACGGGCGTGCCGGACGACGGAGTGCCGTTCGTGCGCCGGAGCGCGCTGCTCGACCCCGGGCGGGCGGAGCGGCTGCGGGAGGTGGCCCGCGCGCACCGCACCCGCTGGCCGATGCTGATGGTGGCGATGGTCGCGGCGTACGTCCACCGGATCAGCGGGCGCACGGACCTGACGCTGGGACTTCCGGTGACGGGGCGGACCACCGAACTCGCGCGCCGTACGCCGGGGATGGCGTCGAACGTGGTGCCGCTGCGTCTGACGGTGGATCCGGGCGCTTCGCTCTCCGAGCTGGTGCGGTCGGTGGTGGCGGAGTCACGGCACGGGCTGAAGCACCAGCGGACCCGGTACGAGGACATGTGCCGGGATCTGGGTCTCGCCGAGGGGGCGCGGCGTCTCACCGCGCCGCTAGTCAACATCATGGCCTTCGCTCCCGAGCTGGACTTCGGGGGGCAGCCGACGCTGACGCACAACCTGAGCAACGGTCCGGTGGAGGACCTCGCGATCGGGGTGTACGACCGGGGGCCGGAGGTGGGTGTACGGGTCGACTTCGACGCGGCACCGGAGGTCTGCGACCTCGCGGCCGTGGCCGACCACCAGGACCGCTTCCTGCGCTTCGTGGACACCGCGCTGGACGGAATGGACAGCGGCGTACGGGAGTTGGACCTGCTCGATCCCGCCGAACGCCGCCTGCTGCTCGGTGAGCGGGCGGGTGTCGAGGTGGAGATCGGGGACGCGACGCTGGCGGAGCTGTTCGAGGAGCAGGTCCGGCTGCGGCCCGAGCACCCGGCCGTCGTCTTCGGTGAAGAGACGCTGACCTATGGGGAGCTGAACGAGCGGGGCGGAGGCGGAGCTGTTCGAGGAGCAGGTCCGGCTGCGGCCCGAGCACCCGGCCGTCGTCTTCGGTGAAGAGACGCTGACCTATGGGGAGCTGAACGAGCGGGCGAATCGTCTCGCGCATCACCTCATGGCCGCGGGTCTGCGCCGGGGCGACCTCGCCGGCGTCCTGCTCGAACGGAGCAACGCCTTCGCCGTCGCCGTCCTCGCCGTCATCAAGACCGGCGCCGGCTACGCCCTCCTCGACCCCGAGTTCCCCGACGAGCGGCTGGCGAACACGGCGTCGGACGCCCGGATCGCCGTGCTGGTCAGCGACGGCCGGCAGGCGGGACGGCTGACGGGGCCGTGGCACACGGTCCTGGTGGACCGTGAGGCGGACGCGATCGGCGCACGGCCGACGAGCGACCCGGAGACGGTGGTGACCTTCGACGACGTGGCGTGCGTGATGTTCACGTCGGGATCCACCGGACGCCCCAAGGGCATCCTCTCCTCCCACCGCAACCTCATCTCCACCCTCACCCACCAGACCTACTGCACGTGCGTGATGTTCACGTCGGGATCCACCGGACGCCCCAAGGGCATCCTCTCCTCCCACCGCAACCTCATCTCCACCCTCACCCACCAGACCTACTGCACCTTCGGACCCACCGAAACCTTCCTCCAATGCTCACCCGTCTCCTGGGACGCCTTCTCCCTCGAATACTGGGGCGCCCTCCTCCACGGCGGCACCACCATCCTCCAACCCGGACAACGCCCCGACCCCACCCACATCACCGAACTCACCCACCACCACACCATCACCATGCTCCAACTCTCCTCCAGCCTCTTCAACTACCTCACCGACGAACACCCCCACACCTTCCACACCACCCACACCACCTACACCGGCGGCGAACCCGCCAGCCCCACCCACACCCACAAACTCCACACCCACCACCCCCACCTCACCATCACCAACGGCTACGGCCCCGCCGAATCCCTCGGCTTCACCACCACCCACACCATCCAACCCACCACCACACCCCCCACCACCCACCCCATCGGCACCCCCCTCACCAACAAACACACCTACATCCTCGACACCCACCTCAACCCCACACCCCCCGGCACCACCGGCGAGCTCTACCTCACCGGACACGGACTCGCCCACGGCTACCACCACCAACCCACCACCACCGCCACCCACTTCACCCCCAACCCCTACGGACCCCCCGGCACCCGCCTCTACCGCACCGGAG
>NZ_LMEP01000010.1 GCF_001426405.1 Streptomyces sp. Root1304
GACTCGCCCACGGCTACCACCACCAACCCACCACCACCGCCACCCACTTCACCCCCAACCCCTACGGACCCCCCGGCACCCGCCTCTACCGCACCGGAGACCTGGTCCGGCGCAGGGCGGACGGCGCCCTCGAATACCTCGGGCGCGCCGACGAGCAGGTGAAGATACGCGGCTTCCGCGTCGAGCCGGCGGAGGTCGAGGCGGCCCTCCTCGGTGACGACTCCGTGGCCCAGGCGACGGTCCTGGTCCGCACCGACGGAGGAAGCGCGGGAAGGAACACCGGCGGGAGCGCCGGGGAGGACTCCGGGGAGCGCTCCGGGGCGGGCTCCCGAGGGGGCGAGAAGATCCTCGTCGCGTACGTCGTCGCCGACCCGGCCGGCCCCGCCGTCGACGCGCTCGCCCTGCGGGAGCGGCTGCGCGGTCTCCTTCCCGAGCACCTCGTGCCCGCCAGGATCGCCGTCCTCGACCGACTGCCGCTGACCGCCAACGGCAAGATCGACAAGCGGGCCCTGCCCCGGGTCGACGCCCCGTCCCGCGCCGCCGGTGAAGGACGCGCCCCGCGCACGCCGGTCGAGCGGACCCTGTGCGCCCTGTTCGCGGACGTGCTCGACGCGGGTCCCGTCTCCGTGGACGACAACTTCTTCGACCTCGGCGGGCACTCCCTCCTCGCCGCCCGCCTCACCGGCCGCGTCGCGACCGCGCTCGACTCCGTCCTCACCACCCGGCTCACCACCCGTGACGTCTTCCTCAACCCCACCCCCGCGGCCCTCGCCGCGCACGTGACGGCCCGGAGCGCCGCTCCGGCCAAGCGGGCCAGGCCCGCGCTGCGCCGCCGTACCCCCGGCGACACCCACACCGATCGGAGAAGTTCATGACCCACGACCCGCGCCCCGCGCCCGAGGACGTCGTCTGGGACCTGCCCGGCAGCGGGCCGCACCGGCTCTCGCTCCTGGTCCTCCCCCACGCGGGCGGCAACGCCCACGCGTACGCCGAGTGGCGGGCGCACCTCCCGGCGGACGTACGCCTGCTCATCGGCCAGTACCCGGGGCGCGGCGCACGCTTCTCCGAGGACCTTCCGGAGTCGGTGGACGACCTGTCCGGGCCGGTGGTGGAGGCGCTGCCGGCCGACGCGGGCGAGCTGGTGGTGCTCGGCCACAGCATGGGCTCACTGGTCGCGTTCGAGGTCGTCCGCGCCCTCCAGGCGGCCGGCCGCACCCCTCGCGCCCTGATCGCCTCGGCCTGCCGGGCCCCGTTCCTGGCGAACCCGTGCGCCGTGCATCCCGAACTCCTCGACGACGACGCCCTGGTGGCGGCCATCAAGGAGCGCGGCGGCACCGACGACTCGATCCTCGACGAACCGGAGCTGCGGGAGATCGTGCTGCCGTCGATCCGCGCGGACTTCGCGATCGACGACGTCTACCGCTGCGCCGATCCGGCGGCCCGGGTGGACTGCCCGGTCACCGTCATCGGCGGCGACGCCGATCCGGTGGCGCCGGCGGAGAACCTGCGCCACTGGGGCGAGGTCACCGAGCACGCCTTCACGACGGAGGTGCTGCCCGGCGGTCACTTCTACTTCCAGCAGCAGCTGGACGCCTTCTTCGCCCTGGTGAACCCGGTGCTCGACGCCGCCGTCGCCCCGGCCCCGGCTCCGAGCGCCGTCTGAGCACACGTCCGCCCGCTCGCTCGTACGCCACATCCCCGCCCCTCGCGCCCGTATGCCGTACCCCCGCCTCCCCGCGCCCGAACACCGCACGACCTCCCCCGCTTCCCTTCCGCACCCACCGATCCGAGGACTCCCATGACCACCTACGCCGAATCGACCACGGCGCCCGCGCTCGACGTCGTCCGCGAACCCGGCAAGCCCGTCGTCGTCCACACCCCCGCCTTCGGTTCCATGGCCGAGGCCGCCGCCTGGCTCGACAGCCGGCGGGAGGACGTGCGGGCCGAACTGCACCGTTCCGGTGCCGTCCTGCTCCGGGGGCTGCCCGTCACCGACGCGGCCGACTTCGCCCGTGCCCGGGACGCCCTGATCCGTGAGCGCGCCGGGTACAAGGAGAAGGCCACCCCGCGCACCGACTTCGGCGAGGGCGTGTTCTCCTCCACGGACCTGCCGGCCGTCCAGCCGATCCGGCTGCACAACGAGAACAGCTACACCCTGGACTTCCCCGGCGTGCTCCTCTTCGGCTGCGTCACCGCACCCGCCGAGGGCGGGGCCACCACGGTCGGCGACATGCGCGAGGCCCTGCGGCTGCTCCCGCCGGAACTGGCCGAGCGCTTCGCGCGGGCCGGCTGGCTCCTCGTGCGCAACTACTCCGAGCTGGCCGGTCTCCCCTGGTACAAGACCTTCGCGACCGAGGACAGGTCGGTGGCCGAGGCCTACTGCCGGGAGAACACCGTCGGCTACGAGTGGCTGGACGACGACTCGATGCGCACGACCCAGCGCCGCTCGGCCATCGTCACCCACCCGGCGACCGGCGAGAAGGTCTGGTTCAACCACTTCGCGTTCTGGAACGCCCGCACCCTCGACGAGGACGTCCGCGAGGTCCTGCTCGACACGTACGGCGAGGACGGTCTGCCCTTCTCCACCTCTCTGGGTGACGGCACCTCGCTGACCGACGCCGAGGTCGACACGATCAACGACGTGTACGACCGGGTCACCGTGCGCGAGACCTGGCAGCGCGGCGACCTGATGCTCGTCGACAACATCCTGTGCGCCCACGGCCGCGAGGCCTACGCGGGCGACCGGAAGATCCTCGTCGCCATGGGCGAACCGGTCGCACTGGCCGACTGCCGCCCGGAGACCGCCCCTTCGACCGCCCTGTACGGGGAGTGAGCCCGAGATGACCACCGTTCTGCCCGCACCGGCCGCCACCATGACCGGCCCCGCTACCGCTTCCGCCGTCGCCGTCTCCTCCCCTTCCCCGGCCGCCGCCGCCCGACCGGACGATCTGCTCACCCGCCTCGCCGGCGTTCCCGGTGGCCGTACCGCCGTGGTCGCCGCCGACCGCGAGCTGGACTTCGCCGCGCTGCGTGCCGAGGCCGCCCGGATCGCCGGCCGGCTCGCCGGCCTCGGGGTCGGCCCGGAGAGCGTGGTCGCGCTCTGCCTGCCGCGCGGGGCGGACCTCGTCGCCGCGCTCATCGGCACCCTCACCGCCGGGGCCGCCTATCTGCCCGTCGACCCGAACCTGCCGGCCGACCGGCGCCGGTACCTGGTCGAGGACGCCCGCGCCGACCTCGTCGTGACGGCCGGCCCCGGGGCCGAGCCGCTCACCGAGGGCGTGCCGCATCCGACGGTCGCCGAGCTGAGCGCGCCCACGGCCGGGTCCGAGACGTTCCGGCCGGTCCCGGTGCCCGCCGACGCGCTCGCCTACGTCATCTACACCTCCGGCTCGACCGGGCGCCCCAAGGGCGTGGAGGTCGACAGGGCCGCCGCGGCCGCGCTGCTCACGGAGCTGGAGGAGGCGGGCGTCGCCGTCACCGACGGCGGCCGGGTGGGCTGGAACGCGTCCCCGTCCTTCGACGCCTCCGTGCAGCAGTGGGTCCGGCTGTGCCGCGGGGACGCCCTGGTGATGATCGACGAGGAGACCCGGCGGGACCCGGCGCTGCTCGCCGCGTTCGTGGACGCGCAGGCGCTCACGGACCTGGACCTCACGCCCTCGCACGCCGACCCCCTGCTCGACCTGCTCACCGCCGACGGCGGACCGCGCCCGCTCACCCTCCTCGTGGGCGGCGAGGCGGTCTCCCCCGCGCTGTGGGACCGCATCGCCGGGCTCGGTGCCGCCGGAACGATACGGGCGGTGAACCTGTACGGGCCCACCGAGTGCACGGTCGACTCCACCGCCGGATGGATCGAGGGGCCGGGCCGGCAGCCGCACATCGGGACCGTGCTGCCGGGCCTGCGGATGCGGCTCCTCGACGAGCGGCTCCGGCCGGTGGCCGAGGGCGCGACCGGGGAGCTGTACCTCGCCGGGCCCCGGGTGGCCCGGGGCTACCGTCGGCGCCCGGCTCTGACGGCGGACCGGTTCGTCCCGGACGTCCAGGACCCGACGGGCGGCGGACGGATGTACCGGACCGGTGACCTGTGCCGGATGCTCCCGGACGGGAGCCTCGTGTACCTGGGCCGTGCCGACGGCCAGGTGAAGCTGCGAGGTCACCGGATCGAACTTCCCGAGATCGAGGCCGCGTTGACGCGCTGCGCCGGGGTGGCCGAGGCCGCCGTGGTCGTACGGGAGGACCCGGCCGGAACTCCAGGCCTGGCCGCGTACTACCGGCTCGCGGGCGACGCCGGGGTGACGGCGGAGGGGCTGCGCGAGCTGCTCGCGGCCGAACTGCCCGCGTACATGGTGCCGTCGGCGTTCATGGCGATGGACCGCTTCCCGACGACGCCGAACGGCAAGCTGGACCGGGCCGCGCTGCCCGCCCCGGCGGCCGGGACGGCCGTGGCGGCCGACTCCGCCGCCATGGACGAACTGTCGGGCACGGTCGAGCGGTTGATCGGCGGGGTGTGGGCGACGGTGCTCGGCGCCCCGCGGATCGGCCCCCAGGACAACTTCTTCAAGCTGGGCGGGCATTCGCTGCTCGCGATCAAGCTCGTGTCGCGGGTCCGGGCCGAGCTGAAGGTGGCGCTTCCCGTCAAGGCCGTCTACGCCAACCCGCGCCTGCGCGACCTGGCCGGGTACATCGAGGAACTGCTCGCCACCACCGAGGACGCCTGAGCCCTCGCCGGGCCCGCCCTCCGGGCACGACCCAGCCCCTCCCCTCCCCTCTCCCGTTCTCGCTCCTTCACCCCCGAGGATGACCGTGATCCCCCTGTCCTTCGCCCAGCGCCGTCTGTGGTTCCTGAACCGGCTCGACGGCCCGTCCTCCACGTACAACGCGCCGGTCGTGCTGCGGCTCGACGGGGTCCCGGAGCTGCCGGCGCTCCGGGCGGCGCTCGGGGATCTCGCCCGGCGGCACGAGGTGCTGCGCACGGTGTTCCCGGCCGGCCCGGACGGGGAGCCGTACCAGGACGTCGTGGCCGAGCCGGACATCACCCTGGCGGTACGGGAGTGCCCGGCGGCCTCGCTGGAGGAGACGGTGGCCGGCTTCGGCCGGGAGACCTTCGACATCGGCTCCCAACTGCCTTTCCGTGCGGCCCTGTTCCTGCCCGAGGGCGGACCGGGTTCGGTTCTGGTCCTGCTGCTCCACCATGTGGCCACGGACGGGTGGTCGCTGCGGCCGCTGCTCCGGGACCTGGCGGAGGCGTACGCGGCCCGGCTCGCCGGGGCGGCGCCCGCGCAGGAGGAGCTGCCGGTCCGGTACACCGACTACTCGCTGTGGCAGCACGAGGTCCTCGGGGACCCGGCCGACCCCGACAGTCTGGCCCGCGAGCAGCTCGACCACTGGGCGGCGGCCCTGGAGGGACTGCCGCCGGTGACGCCGCTCCCCGCCGACCGGCCCCGGCCGACGGAGCCCAGCCACCGGGGCGGGACCGTCACCGCCGAGGTCGGCGCCGATGCGCACCGGGGGCTGCTGGGCCTGGCCCGGGAGACGGGGGCGAGCCTGTTCATGGTGGTCAGGGCGGCCCTCGCCGCGGCCCTTTCGGCGGCGGGCGCGGGCGAGGACATCGCGATCGGGACGCCGGTCGCGGGACGGCCCGAGGAGGATCTGTACGACCTGGTCGGGTTCTTCGTGAACTCGCTGGCCCTGCGCACGGACCTGTCCGGTGATCCCACGGTCGCGGACCTGGTGGGGCGGGTGCGGGGCACCGACCTCGCGGCGTACGCGAACGAGGAGCTGCCGTTCGACCTCCTCGTGGAGCATCTCAACCCCGACCGGTCGCTCTCCCACCACCCCTTCTTCCAGGTGATGTTGAGCATGCAGAGCGCCGACGCCCCGGCGTCCGTGGCGCTCGGCCCGGTCGAGGGGACGGTGGAGACCTCGGACCTGGCCGCGGCCAAGTTCGACCTGACGGTGGTGTGCGCCGAGCGACAGGGACCGGCGGGCGGCCCCGATGGTCTGGAGGTCGGCGTCCAGTACGCGACGGACCTCTTCGACGAAGGGACCGCGCGTCTCCTCCTCGACCTGTACGTCCGCGCGCTCACCGCCTTCGCGGGCCGTCCCGGCGCCCGGCTGGGGGAACTCGCCCTGGCCGACGAGGAGGAGCGGGCGGCGCTCACGGCCCGGCACGAGCGGCTGGCCGCCGCCGAGGCGGAACGGCTCGCCGCGGAATCGGGGGCGGCCGTCGCCTCGGATGCCGAGGTGTCCCTCAGCCCGCTCGCGGAGATCCTGTGCGGTCTGTTCGCGGAGGTCCTCGGCCTCGAACGGGTCGGCGCCGACGACAACTTCTTCCGGTCGGGCGGGCATTCGCTGCTCGCCGGCAGGCTGATGAACCGGGTCCGCGCGACGCTCGGCCGGGAGGCCGGCATCCGGGACCTGTTCCTGGCGCCGACGCCCGCCGGTCTGGCCCGCCGCATGGAGGAACAGGGCGGCGGCGGGGCGCGTCCGGCGCTGCGTCCGGTCCCGGCGGCCGAGCGGCCCGCACGGATGCCGCTCTCGTACGCCCAGCGGAGCCTGTGGTTCGTGGGTCAGCTGGAGGGCCGCAGCTCCACGTACAACATCCCGCTGGTCCGCAGGCTGGACCGGCCGCTCGTGCCGGACGCGTTCGCGGCGGCGCTGGCGGACGTGGCGGAACGGCACGAGGTGCTGCGGACGGTCTATCCGACGGTCGCGGGAGAGCCGTACCAGGAGATCCGCCCGGGCGTACGGCCCGACCTCGGCCTCGTCCGGGCCGGGGACGCGGCGGAGCTGGCGGCCGCGGTGGACGGGGCGGCCGGGCACGTCTTCGACCTGACGACGGAGATCCCCTTCCGGGCCACCCTGATCGACTGCGCGGAGGACGGCGGCCAGGTCCTGGTGCTGCTCGTGCATCACATCGCGGGGGACGGCTGGTCCACCGACCGGCTGCTCGCCGACCTGTCCGAGGCGTACGAGGCGCGGCTCGCGGGCCGTGACCCGGGCTGGGAGCCGCTGCCGGTCCAGTACGCCGACTACACGCTCTGGCAGCGCGACCTCCTCGGCGACGGAGCGGAAGGTCTCCTCGGGACCCAACTGGCTCACTGGAAGGAGGCCTTGGACGGCCTTCCGCCGCTGATCGCGCTGCCCACCGACCGGCCGCGCCCCGCCGAACCCACCCATCGGGGCGCCCTGGCCCCCTTCCGTCTGGACGCGGAGACCCATCGGGCCCTGGCGCGCAGGGCGCTCGCCACCGGAACGACCCTGTTCATGGTGGTGCAGGCCGCGCTCGTGGCGCTGCTGAGCCGCCACGGCGCCGGTCCCGATGTCGCCGTGGGCACCACGGTGGCCGGGCGTGGTGACGACGCCCTGCACCGGCTCGCCGGCTTCTTCGTGAACACGCTGGTCCTCCGTACCTCCACGGAGGGCGATCCGCGCTTCACCGAACTGCTCGACCGGGTCAGGGAGGCCGACCTGACGGCCTTCGGCCACCAGGACGTGCCCTTCGACCGGCTGGTGGAGCACCTGAACCCGCACCGGTCCTCCGCCCACCACCCGCTGGTTCAGGTGATGCTCCAGGTGCACACGGCCGGGGGCGCGGCGCCGGACACGGCGCTGTCGGGCACGCCGGTCCCGTTCGGGGCGCACACCGCGAAGACGGACCTGACCTTCGCGCTGACGGCGGGCCGCGACCGGTCCGGGGAGCCCGGGGAGCTGACCGGGGTCCTGGAGTACGCGACGGACCTCTTCGGTCCGGACACCGCCGCGCTGCTCACGGAGCGGCTGGTCGCGACCCTCGGGGCGGTCGCGGCCGACCCCGGGCAGCGGGTGGAGGACCTGGTGTACGGCGATCCGGCGGGCGGCGCCCTCGGTGCCGACGCGGCCGGCGACCTCCTCCTCGACCGGCGGCTGCGGCCGGTGCCGGTCGGGGTGCCGGGCGAGCTGTACGAGCGCGGTGCGGCGCCGGTCCCCACGGGGCGGCGGGGCGTACGCGGCACCGACGGTGTCCTGCGCGTCCTCGGGGACACCACGGTGGGCGGCTACGTCGTGGAGCCCGGACGGGTGGAGGCGGCGCTCACCGCGCACCCCGCCGTGTCGGAGGCCGTCACCGCCGTCCGCGGGGACCGGCTGCTCGCCTATGCGGTCGGTCGGCCCGGCGCCGCGACGGCCGACGGGCCCGCGCTGCGGTCCTGGGTGGCCGAGCGGCTGCCGGAGTATCTGGTCCCGGCCTCGGTGGTGGTGCTGCCCGCGCTGCCCCTGACTCCGGACGGTCGTCCCGATGTCGACGCCCTCCCGGAACCCGGGCAGGAGCCGGCCGCGAAGGCCTCCTCGGGCGCGGCGCCGTGGGAGGAGCGGGTCGGCGCGCTGTTCTCGGAGCTGCTCGACGGGCGCGCGGTGGGCCCGGACGACAACTTCTTCCGGGTGGGCGGGCATTCGCTGCTCGCGGTGCAGCTGGTGAACCGGGTGCGGGCGGATCTCGGCCGCGAGATCACCCTGCGCGAGGTGTTCCGTCATCCCACGGTGGCGGCGCTGGCAGCGCGCCTCGCCGAGCCGGCCGCGCAGACCCCGCCGAAGGCGCCGGCGCTGCGGCGCCGAACGCGGGGCGGGGCGCGGGTGCCCACCGCCTGACGGGGGGGCTCGTTCGAGTGGCTCTAGCCTGAATTCATGCAGCACGGTCGTCGGCGGGATCGGCGTCCGGCCCGCCGAGCGGGTCGGGCGCCGGTCCCGTTTCCGTCGGCGCCGGTGGTGGTCGCGGGCGCCCGGGTCGTGCTGGTCGGGTACTTCTCCGCGAAGGAGAAGCACTTCGGGGCGCTGATGGACGCCGCCGCAGAGGCGTTGAGCGGGCGCGGGGCGCGGGTCCTGGGCCGGTTCACGCAGCGGCGCGGGGTCTCGGACGGCGGGGTCGCGAGGATGGCGCTGCCGTTCTCCTCGCGGACGCTGCTGCGTCAGGGGAAGGTCCGCGAGGTGGCCGAGGCCTGTGCGCGGTCCGGCGCCGACGCGGTGGTGTTCCTGCCGTCGCTGACGGAGCGTCAACGCCGGGCGCTGACGGACGCGCTCGGCTGCCCGGCGGTGGGTCTGGACAAGGTGTTGGGCGGCGGCTGACCCCGATGGGGGCGGCCGGGCGTCGCGGGCTTCTCACGGGCAGAGAGACGAGTTCCGGTGGCTCTTCGGTCGGCGTCACCGCCCCTCCTGAGGTAGTTCCCGGCGGCAGTATCCCCCCGCGATTCTGCCGCGGGGACTGCCCGCTCCCCCGGCGCCCCGCGCCTAGCGTGGAGGCACGGAGGCGAGTGGCACGGACGACGCCCCCGGCCCCGCCCCCATCCCGTTCCCGCCTGGAGGATTCACGATGCCCGCACCCGAGCCGATGTTCCTCGACGGCGGCCCCGCGGTGCGGCCCGCGCCGCGCGTGCTCGACCTGCTCGACGCGCGGGTCGCCGCGGACCCCGGGCGGCTCGCGCTCGTGCACGGCGACGAGCGGCTGACGTACGGCGAGCTGGCCGTGGCGGTGGCCGAACGGGCCTCCGAGCTGGCCGCGCAGGGGGCGGCCGCCGGCCGTCTGGTCGCGGTGCACCGGCCGCGCGGCGTACGGGCGATCGTCGGTCTGCTCGCGGTGCTGAGGACCGGCGCGGCGTATCTGCCCCTGGACATCCAGGCCCCGGACGCCCGCAACGCCGCGATCCTCGCCGACGCCTGCGGGACCGACGCGCCGGAGCCGGCGGAGGTCGCCGCGCGGGGCGAGCTGGTGCTCGGCGGGCCGGGCGCCCCCGAGGACGCGGCGTACGTCATCTACACCTCGGGCTCGACGGGGACGCCCAACGGCGTGGTCGTCGGCCACGGTTCGCTCGCCCACTTCGTGGCCGGGGCGACTCCCGCGTACGGGATCGACGGCGAGGCTCGGGTGCTGCAGTTCAGCCCGCTGCACTTCGACGCCAGCGTGCAGGAGATCTTCTGCACGCTCGGCGCCGGCGGGGTCCTGGTGCTCCGCACCGACGACATGCTCGACGTACGGGACCTGCTCGCGGGCTGCGCCGCCCACGCGGTGAGCGTCCTCGACCTGCCCGCCGCCTACTGGCACGAGCTGGTCTACGCCCTCGACGCGGGGCTCGTCACCCTTCCGGACTGCCTGCGCACGGTCCTGATCTACGGCGAGGCGGCGCTGCCCGAGCGGGTGGCGCAGTGGTGCCGGACGGTGCGCGGACGGGTCCGCCTGCTCAATGTGTACGGTCCGACGGAGACCACGGTCGTCGCCACGGTCGCCGATCTGTCCGGGTACGACGGGGGTCCGGTGCCGATCGGCCGGCCGCTGCCCGGCGTCCGGGGCGCCCTCGTCGACGGCGAGCTCTGGCTGCTCGGCGGGGGTCTGACGCTGGGATACCTGGGAAGGCCGGAGCTGAACGCGCGCCGGTTCACCACGCTGGGCGGCGAGCGCGCCTACCGGACCGGGGACGTGGCGAGCTTCCGCGCCGACGGCCAGATCGACTACCACGGCCGTGTCGACGACGAGGTGAAGATCGGCGGCCAGCGGATCGACCCGGCCTCGGTGGAGTCGGTGCTCTCCGGCCACCCGGAGGTCCGGGAGGTGGCCGTCGTCGCCCAGGAGGCGGAGGCGGGCGTGAAGCGGCTCGTCGCCTTCGCCGTGGTCGAGCCGGGGGTCGGCGCCGAGGAACTCCGGGATCTGGTACGGGAGTCGATGCCGGCCGCCGCCGTGCCGAGCACGGTCGCGCTGGTGCCCGAGCTGCCCCGGACGAGTTCGGGGAAGATCGCCCGGAAGGTGCTGCGGACCACCGACCCCTGCCCGCCGCTGGTCCTCCTCGACGAGGCCGACCGGGTTCCGCTGTCGGCCGCGCAGCGCCGGCTGTGGCTCCTCGGCCGCATGGAGGGCCCCTCGGCGACGTACAACATGCCCGTCGTGGTGGAGCTGGACGGGCTGCCGGACACCGCCGCCCTATCCACAGCGCTCACGGACCTCGTCGAGCGCCACGAGGTGCTGCGGACGGTGTTCCCGGCCGCCGAGGGCGAGCCGTACCAGCACGTCCTGGACGTCGCCGCGCCGGTCTTCACGGTCGAGCGGTGCACTCCGGAGGAACTGGCCGGGCGGGTGGCCGCGCGGACCGCCGAGCCCTTCGACCTCACCCGCGAGCGGCCCTTCCGGGCCCGCCTCATCGACAGCGGGGACGGCCGGTCCACGCTCGTGCTGCTGCTGCACCACGTGGCCGGTGACGGCTGGTCGGTCGAGCCGCTCCTCCGCGACCTGGCGGAGGCCTACACGGCGCGGATCGCGGGCCGGGCCCCCGACCGGGAGCCGCTGCCCGTCCAGTACGCCGACTACACGCTCTGGCAGCACGAACTCCTCGGCGACGCCCGCGATCCCGAGAGCCTGGCGTCCCGTCAGCTCGCCCACTGGCAGCGCGCCTTGGCCGGAATCCCGGCCGACACGCGCCTGCCCTTCGACCGGCCGCGCCCCGCCGAGCCCTCCCACGAGGGTGCCACGGTCACCGCCCGGCTCGATCCGGACACCCAGGACCGGCTCGCCGCGCTCGCGGCCGGGCACGGCGCCAGCATGCTGATGGTGCTCCAGGCGGCGCTCGCCGTGACGCTGGCCGCCACCGGCTCCGGCACCGACGTACCGCTCGGCACCCCGGTGGCAGGCCGCTCCGACGAGGCCCTGGGCGATCTCGTGGGCTTCTTCGTCAACACACTGGTCCTGCGGACCGACACCTCGGGCGAGCCGACCTTCGGGGAGCTGATCGACCGGGTCCGGGACGCCGACCTCGCCGCGTACGCCCATCAGGAACTCCCCTTCGACGTCCTGGTGGAGCAGCTCAACCCCGAGCGGTCCCTCGGCCGGCACCCGCTGTTCCAGGTGATGCTGACCGTGCAGGGCGGCGCGCCGGGCGGGGAGCGCGCGTGTGCCCTCGGCGGCCTCGGCGGGCGCTTCGCGGACAGTGGTCTGCGGGTCGCCAAGTTCGATCTGATGGCCTCGTGCTTCGACGGCCGGGACGGGGCGGGGAACGCGGACGGGCTGGAGATCTGGCTCCAGTACGCGACCGACCTCTTCGACGAGCCGACCGCCCGGCTGCTGCTCGACGTGTTCGAGCGGGTGCTGCGCGCCTGCGCCGCCGAGCCGGGCGCCCGTCCCGCCGAGCTGCCCCTGCTGTCGGCGGATGACGCGGCCGGGCTCGAAGCGCGCCGCACGGCCGTCGCCGAGCTGGGCGCCGCCCGCGAGGCGGCGGAGGCGCGGAGCGCCGGGGACGGCTCGGGACCGGCCGCCGCCGCGCACCAGGAGGCTCTTCGGGAGCTGTTCGCGGAGGTGCTCGGCGTCGAACGGGTGGGCGCCGACGAGGACTTCTTCTCCATCGGTGGTCACTCCATGTCGGGGGTGCGTCTCTGCAACCGCATCCGCGCGCTCCTCGGCGTCGAGGTCCGCATCCGGGATCTGTTCCTCGCACCGAGCCCGGCCCGGCTGGCGCGCCGGATCGAGGAGGGCGGGGAAGGCACGGACGGTACGGCGGGCCCGGACGCCTCCTCCGGCGCGGGGGCCCCGGGCCCGGACGGCTCCGGCCCCGAGGGCGCGCACGGGACCTCTTCCGAGGGAGCGGCCACCGTCCGCGCCGGGCTCGTTCGCGGCCCGCTCGTCCGGGCCGCCCGGCGACCCGAGCGCCTGCCGCTGTCGTACGCGCAGCGCCGTCTGTGGTTCGTGAACGAGCTGGAGGGGGCGGGCCCCTCGTACAACATCCCGATCGTGCTCCGGCCGGCCCGGCCTCTTGAGCCCTCCGCTCTCGCCGCGGCGCTCGCGGACGTCGCCGCCCGGCACGAGGTGCTGCGGACGGTCTACCCGGCGGTCGAGGGCGAGCCGTACCAGCACGTCCTGGAGGGCGTCCGGCCCGTCCTGGAGGTCGCGGAGGTGCCCGCGGCCGGGCTCGACGAGGCGCTCGCCTCGGCCGCCCGGCACGTGTTCGACCTGGCGCGGGACGTTCCCCTGCGGGCGTGGCTGATCTCGCCCGACGACGGCGGCGGCCAGGTGCTCGCGCTGCTCCTGCACCACATCGCCGGTGACGGCTGGTCCACCGGTCCCCTGCTCGCCGATCTGTCCCTGGCCTACTCCGCCCGCCTGGACGGCCGCGCTCCCGGCTGGGAGCGGCTGCCGGTGCAGTACGCCGACTACACGCTCTGGCAGCTCGACGCGGCGCGCGACGGCCGGAGCGAGCGGGATCTCGCCTTCTGGGAGCGGCAGTTGGCGGGGATGCCGCCGGTCCTCGAACTGCCGGTCGCCCGCACCCGACCGGCCGAGGCGACCCACCGGGGCGCCCGTGTCCCGCTGGACGTGGCCCCGGAGGTCCACGCGGCGCTGACGCGGCTGGCGCGGGAGACCGGCACCACCCTGTTCATGGTGGTGCAGGCGGCGCTCGCCGCCACCCTCACCCGGCACGGCGCGGGCACCGACCTGCCGCTCGGCACGATGGCCGCGGGACGGGAGGACGAGGCGCTCGGCGGTCTCGTCGGCTTCTTCGTCAACACCCTGGTGCTGCGCACCGACACCTCCGGCGATCCGTCGTTCCGGGAGCTGCTCGGCCGGGTCAGGGAGACCGACCTCGCCGCGTACGCCCATCAGGAGCTGCCGTTCGACCGGCTGGTCGAGCACCTCAACCCGCGCCGGTCCACCGCCCATCACCCGCTGGTCCAGGTGATCGTGCAGCTGCACCAGGACTACACGGCGGGGCTGGGGGACGCCGCGCTCGCCGGCACCCCGGTTCCGGTGGAGAACGGTTCCACCAAGTTCGACATGACGCTCGCCCTGTGGGAGACCCACGGCGCGGACGGGGCCCCCGCCGGCCTCTCCGGTGGCCTGGAGTACGCCACCGACCTGTACGACGAGTCCACGGCCGGACTGCTCGCCCGCCGGATCGGGGCGACCCTGGAGGCGGTGGCGGCCGATCCCGCCCTGCGGGTGGGCGAGTTGGGGCGACTGTCGCCCGAGGAACGGCGGCTGCTCGTCGAGGAGCACAACGACACCGCGCACGACACCGCCGCCGAGGGGCCGTTCGGCCCGGGTCCGGTCCACGCCCTGCTCGCCGAGCGGGCCCGCCGTACGCCCGACGCCCCCGCCGTGACCTTCGGCGCGCGGACCCTGACGTACGCCGAGCTGGACGCGCGGGCCGATGCCCTGGCGCACCGGCTGATCGCCTCCGCGCCCGGTCCGCGCCCGGCCGTGGGCGTACTCCTGGAGCGCGGTCCACTGCTGGTCGTGGCCGCGCTCGCCGTCCTCAAGTCCGGTGCGGCGTACGTCCCCTTGGACCCGGCGCTGCCGGAGGCCCGGATCGCGATGATGCTCGCCGACTCGGGGGCGTGTGCGCTGGTCACGGACTCCTCGCTCGGGGACGCGGCCCCGGTGGTGGCGGCGGGTGCGGCGGGGCTGCCGGTCGTCGTGGCCGACGCTCCCGGCGAAAGGGCTTCCGCGCCGGGTGCTCCCGGTGTTCCGGTCGCCGCCGACGACCTCATGTACATCATGTTCACCTCGGGTTCCACCGGCCGGCCCAAGGGCGTCGGGGTCACCCACGCCAACGTGACCGCGCTCGCCGCCGACCGCGAGTGGAACGTCGCCCGTCACGCCCGGATGCTGGTGCACTCGGCGATCGGCTTCGACGCCTCCACGTACGAGCTGTGGGTGCCGCTGCTGCACGGCGGCGAGCTGGTGATCGCCCCCGGCGACGGCGCCGACCTGGCCGAGCTCGACCGCACCGTCCGGGCCCACGGGGTCACCGCCGCCTACTTCACGATGGGCCTGTTCCATGTGATGGCCGACGAGGGCCTGGACACCCTGCGCCTGCTCAAGGAGGTCTGGACGGGCGGGGACACGGCCTCCCCGAGCGCGCTGCGCCGGGTCCTCGCGCACTGCCCGGACACCGTCCTCGTCCACTCCTACGGCCCGACGGAGACCACCTTCGCCTCGCACAACCAGCGGTTCGGCACGGCGGACCGGGAGCTGCCCGGGGTGTACCTGGGGCGCCCGATGGACAACACCCGCGGCTACGTCCTGGACGAGCGGCTGCGTCCCGTGCCGCCGGGGGTGCCGGGAGAGCTGTACCTCGCGGGTTCCCATGTGGCCCGGGGGTACGTGGGGCGGCCGGCGCTCACGGCGGAGCGTTTCGTGCCGGACGCGTACGGCGCGGGTGAGCGGATGTACCGCACCGGCGACCTGGTGTGCTGGACGCCGGGGGGCGAGCTGCGGTTCCTCGGCCGCGCCGACGGCCAGGTGAAGCTGCGCGGCTTCCGCATCGAGCCCGGGGAGACCGAGGAGGCGCTCGCCCGCCACCCCGCCGTCGGACAGGCCGTGGTCGTCGTCCGCGAGGACCGGCCGGGCGAGAAGGAACTCGTCGGCTACGTGGTCCCCCGCGCCGGGGGAACGGTCACCGGGGCCGAGGTCCTGGCCGTGGCGGCCGCCGAACTGCCCGCGCACCTGGTGCCCGCCGCCGTCGTCGTCCTCGACGCCGTACCGCTGACCGTCAACGGCAAGCCGGACCGCCGGGCCCTGCCGGCCCCCGAGCGGCGCGCCGCCACGACGGCGGGACGCCGCCCCCGGAGCGCCCGCGAGGAGGTCCTGTGCGGCCTGTTCGCGGAGATCCTCGGTGTGCCGGAGGTCGGCATCGACGACAACTTCTTCACCCTGGGCGGTCATTCGCTCCTGGGGGTGCGGCTGGTGAGCCGGATGCGGACGGTCCTCGGCGTGGAGCGCGGGATCCGCGACCTCTTCCGCACCCCGACGGTCGCCGGGCTGCTCCGGGCGCACGAGGAGGAGGGCTCCGACGGCGGCGCCATGGGGGTGCTGCTGCCGCTGAGCACGCGGGGCCGCCGGCGTCCGCTGTTCTGCGTGCACCCGGGGACGGGGGTGGGCTGGTCGTACGCGGGCCTCGCCCGGCACCTCGGCGACGACCAGCCGCTGTACGCGCTCCAGGCCCGCGCCCTGGGCGAACCGGGGTACGCGCCGGGGAGCGTGGAGGAGATGGCCGAGGAGTACGTGGAGCGCGTGCGGCTCGTGCAGCCCTGGGGGCCGTACCGGCTGCTCGGCTGGTCCTTCGGCGGCACGGTGGCGCACGCCATGGCCGTACGGCTCGCGGAGCTCGGCGAGCGGGTGGAGCTGCTCGCCCTGATGGACGTCCACCGGACCGGCCCCGGCACCCCCGGTCACGCCCGGGCCCTGGCGGACGCGGCCGGCGGGCCCGATCCGTCGGACCCGGTGGCGGTCGCCGCCGCGATCGATGCGCTGCGCCGGGAGGACCCGGTGCTCGCCGGGTTCACCGACGCGGAGCTGCGGGCGGTGGCGGGCGCCTCCCGCACCCACGGGGAGCTGATGAGCCGGTACGTGCCCCGGCGGGCCGCCACGGACACGGTGTTCTTCACCGCGCACCGGGCCGGCGAGGCCCCGGGAGAACTCGCGGATTCCTGGCGCCCGTTCCTCGAAGGCCCCCTGGAGAACCATTCCGTCGATTCCACCCACCTCGCCATGACGGAACCCGAAGCGCTGCGGACCATCGGCCGCACGCTCGCCCGGAAGCTCGATTCCTTCAGCATTTCGCACACGCACTGAAATCCCGTCCGAAGAAACCCGAAGAATTCAAGGAGACCGAGATGACGAACCCCTTCGACGACGCCGACGGTATCTTCCACGTCGTGGTGAACGACGAGGGCCAGCACGCCCTGTGGCCGACGTTCGCGGACGTTCCCGCAGGCTGGGAGGTCGTCCTTGAGGCGGCCGGCCGCGCGGACGCGCTCGCCTACGTCGAGCGGAACTGGACGGACATCCGGCCGAAGAGCCTCGTCGCGCAGTACGCGTGACACGTTCGCGCACGACACTTCTCCGCCGACCGCGAAGAAGGAAGGGCCGGGCCCCGCGGATTCCCGCGGGGCCCGGCCCTTTTCCGATTCCCGACTTCCGATCACTGCCGTCGAACTGCCGCTCCAACTTCCCCCCGCGCCGCTTGTCGAATTCTAGGGTGAAGCCATGAAGATTCTGCTGACCGGCACCGCATCCGATTCCCACACATGGAATCTGGTCTATCTGGAGCTCCTCATGGAGGAGCTCGGGCACCGGGTCGTCAACCTCGGCCCGTGTGTGACGGACGACCGCCTGGCCGCCGCGTGCCACACGCACACGCCCGGCCTGGTGGTCATCAGCAGCGTCAACGGGCACGGCTACCGCGACGGCCTGTCGGCCGTGCGCCGGCTCCGCACGGAGCCCGGCCTCGGCACGACGCCCGTCGTCATCGGCGGCAAGCTCGGGGTCGCCGGGACCCGGGACCCCGAGCGGGCGGCCCGTCTCCTCGAAGCCGGCTGCGACGCGGTGTTCGACGACGGGGACGTCGACGGGCTCCGTACCCTCGTCGCCGCTCTCGACCGCTCCCGCGCCCTGCGGGTCACGGCATGACCAGCGGCATCCTGGCCCCGTCCGCCCGGCGGGGGACGGCCGGTCCGGCCGACTCCCCGGGGGTGCCCGCCGCCCGCTCCTTCGGGGCGTTCGTGGCGGCGGCGGCCGCCGACGGCCGGCTCGTCGTCCAGCCCCGGATGGGCTTCGGCGACCCGCACCTGATGCGGGCGGGCCTGGAGCGCACCAAGGCCGCCGCGGCCACCACCGTCGGCACCCTCACCATCGACAGCTACACCCGGGTGGGCGACGCGGCGGGCGCCCGCGCCTCCCTGGCGGAGGGGGTGCCGCTCAACGGCTACCCGATCGCCAGCCACCCCACGGCCCTTACCCGCGACCTCCTCGACGGTCTGCTCGACGCGACCTTCCCCGTCCAGGTCCGGCACGGCTCCTCGCGGCCCGAGGCGATCATCCGCGCGCTGGCCGCGGCGGGCCTGGACGCCACCGAGGGCGGCCCGGTCTCGTACTGCCTGCCCTACGGCCGCACCCCGCTCGCCGAGTCGGTCGACAACTGGGCGCGCGGCTGCGAGCTGCTCGCGTCCCTGGTCCCCGAACCCCGGGTGCCGCACCTGGAGACCTTCGGCGGCTGCATGCTCGGCCAGCTCTGTCCGCCGGGGCTGCTCGTGGCGCTCAGCCTCCTGGAGGGACTGTTCTTCGCCCGGCACGGCATCCGCAGCGTCTCGCTGAGCTACGCCCAGCAGACCGACCCGGTCCAGGACGAGGAGGCGGTACGGGCGCTGCGCCGGCTCGCCGCGGAGTTCCTCCCGGCCGAGGTGGACCGGCACGTGGTGCTCTACACGTACATGGGGGTCTTCCCCCGGACCGCGCACGGCGCGACCCGGCTCCTGGAGGCCTCCGCCCGGCTCGCGGTCCGGTCCGGGGCGCACCGGCTGATCGTGAAGACGGCGGCCGAGGCCCACCGCATCCCGACCGTCGACGAGAACGTCCGCGCGCTGGAGACGGCCGCGTCCACGGCCGTCCTGACGGAGCACCCGGCCGGTGGCGACGCCGGGCCGGACGGCGCCGACAGCGAGGTGTACGCGGAGGCCCGCGCGCTCGTCGAAGCGGTCCTCGACCTCGACGCCGACCTCGGCCGGGCGCTGCGGACCGCGTTCGCCCGCGGCCACCTCGACGTCCCGTACTGCCTGCACCCCGACAACGCGGGCCGGGCGCGCAGCTTCGTCGACGACCGCGGCCGGCTGCGCTGGGCGGACGCGGGGGCGATGCCGGTGGCGCCGTCCCTGGTCGCCGGCGCCCGGTCGGCGCTCACCTCGGACGGGCTGCTCACCGCCCTGCACGGGGTGGCCGCCCGCTTCGACACGGCGCGCGACGACACGGCCGACTGCCGCTGAACCCGCCGCGCGCCGACCCGGCCCACCCCGAGCGCACCGAAGCGCACCTCACTCCACCGCCCGTCCCGAGCGAACCGCGCGCACCTCATCCCACCGCCCGACCCTCCGAACGGAGTCGTCCCATGGAACAGCCCACTCCCCACCCCGCCCCCGCCCCCCAGTCCCCGCCGCCCCTCGGCGAGCACCTGCGTTCCTCCCGGTTGCGCGCCGCGATGCTGGTCCAGCAGGAAGCCCTGTACGCGGCGCGGGAGTTCCTGCGCGGCGAGGGGTTCACCGAGCTGCTGCCGCCGCTGGTCGGGCCGGTCACGGACCCGGGCGGGCGCGGCGCGAAGGCCCTGGACGTGGACTACTACGGGCACCCGTACAAGCTGATGACCAGCGCGATCCTCTACAAGCAGGCCTCGCTGCACGGCTTCCCCAAGCTTTTCTACATCGCCCCCAACGTGCGTGTGGAGCCGGAGGAGACCGCGTCGACGGGCCGGCATCTCGTCGAGTTCCACCAGATCGACGTGGAGATCGCCGGGGCGAGCCGGGAGGACGCGCAGGACGTGGCCGCCGGGATGCTCACCCACATCGTCGAGCACGTGTGGACGGCCGTTCCCGAGGTGCTGGCCGAACTCGGCCGGGACGAGCTGGACTTCGCCGAACTCCGTACGGGCAAGTTCGACGCCTGCAGCCACGAGGAGGCGGTCAGCCGCCTGGTCAACGGCGGGCATCCGCAGAGCCCGGACGCCGAGATCGACTGGACGGGCGAGCGCATCCTCTCCCTGGAGGCCGACCGGCCCTTCTTCGTCAACGACTACCCCAAGGGCTCGCGCGGCTTCTACGACCGCGAGGACCCCGAGAACCCGGGCGTGCTGCGGAACTTCGACCTGCTCGCGCACGGCGGCTACGGCGAGCTGGTGAGCGGCAGCGAGCGCGAGGCCGACTACGCCACGATCGTCACCCGGATGCGCGAGAGCGGCGAGAACCCGGCCAAGTACGCCTGGTACCTCGACCTGGCGCGCGAGGGCATCCCGGCCAGCGCCGGCTTCGGCATGGGCCTCCAGCGGCTCGTCCGCTTCCTCACCGGGCTCGACTCGCTCTGGCAGGTCAGCGCCTACCCGAAGCTCCCCGGGGTGGTGGCTCCGTGAGCGGGCTGCGGGCGGCGGGCTTCCCCGAGGGCGCGGTGCGCGCGCGGGCCCGGCACGGCACGGCGGAGGTGTTCCCTCCGGCCGACGGCTACGGCGCGGAGCTGTACGGCCAGACCGGCGGCGCGCCAACGGGCGGACAGGCGGACGCGGGGCTCCCGGCTCCGCGGCCGGACGCCCTGGACCGGGCGCGGATCGCTCCGCCGGTGTTCATGCCCCGGCGGCTGGAGAAGCTGATCGAGCTGGGCCGTGAACCGGGCCACGACGACGTGGAGCTGCGTACCGACGTGGGCGGGTTCGCCAGTGAACTCCCGCTGTTCCTCTCGGCGTTCGGCTCCACCCGGGCGGGCAGCGGTGACCTGGGCGTGGCCGCGAGCCGGCAGGCGGCGCGGCTCGGCATCCCCATGGTGATCGGCGAGAACATGGTGCCGGTGCACGGCTACCGGCGCGGTGCGGGGGACGGCGTGCGCTCGGCGCTGCTCGCCCGGATCGCCGCGTACACGGAGTGCGTGGCCGACGGGGTCGGCGGGGTGGTGGTCCAGCAGTCCACCGAGGACGCCGACTCGGAGGTGTGGAACCTGGTCTACAGCGACCCGGGGACCCGGCCGCTGCTCGATTCGGGGCGGCTCGCCTTCGAGCTGAAGACCGGCCAGGGGGCCAAGCCGGGCCTGGGCGGGATGACGGTCGTCGGCCGGGCCGACGCCGAGCGTCTCGCGGGCCGGTTCACGGTCCGCGACGTCCTCGGCGACGGTGACGGGGACGGGGAGGACGGCGGTCACCGGTTGCGCTGTGCCACTCCCGGCACCTTCACCGAGGAGATCGTCCGCCAGCAGCTGCGGTTCATGCGGAACAACTTCCCCAAGGCCCGCACCTGGGTGAAGTTCCACCCGGGCCGGGACGTGGCCCGAGCGGCGGCGACCGCCTGGCGGGCCGGCGCGGACGCCGTCACCGTCGACGGCGCCGAGGGCGGGACGGGCTGGGCGCCCCGGGTCTTCCTGGACCAGGTCGGCCTGAGCCTGGCGGACTGCCTGCGGCTGATCGCCGCCTCGGGCGGGCGTCCCGAGGGCACCCACGGGTGCCTGCTCGCCACCGGCCGCATGTGGGAGGGCGGCAGGGCGGTACGGGCCCTCGCCCTCGGCGCCCGTGCGGTGGGCCTCGGCCGGGCGGCCCTGATCGCGGTGGACGAGGACCCCGGGAACGGCCTCGTACGGCTGGCCGAGGCGCTGGCCCTGGAGACGCGGCTGCTGGTGAGTGCCCTCGGCAAGTACGCGGCTGACGCCCTCGGGCCGGAGGACCTCTGGTGGCCGGGCGCCCCCTTCGCCGCCCCCGGGGCGGACGTGCCGGTCCCGGCGTCCCTGGACGCGGGCGGCTCCGGAGGGCCGTCGTGACCGCCCCGACGGCACCGTGTCCCGGCGGGGACGGCCGCGGGCCGGGAGGCCGAAGGCCCGGCGGGCACCCCGGCTCCGGTGGTACGGGGAGGGGCGGCGACGCGGGTCTCGGCACCGTGCGCGCGCGGTTCGCGCTCTCCGAACTGCCGGTGGTCATCGTGTGCCCCGAGCGCGCCGGACCGGCTTGCGCCGCGGCCGGGCGGGCCCTCCGCGCGGCGGGCCGGGGCTATCTGGGGGGCCGGCTGGAGCTCCGCACCCGGGGGCCCGCCCCGCGCACGGCCCGTCAGGCGGCCGCCCTGGTCGCCGCGGAGGAGCGGGCGGCGGCGCTCGCCGTGGCCTCGGCACTGCGCGGCGGCCCGGGCACGGCGCGGCTGAGGGTCCGCCCGCGCGGCTGAACGCACGGGCGCGCACGTACCCCCGTTCCGCACGACCGCCACTGACCGCACCCCGCACCCCGCACCCCGCACCCCGCACCCCGCACCCCGCACGACAATCCCCCCCTTCCCGAAGACCGCGTGACACCGAGAGAAAGAGCACCCATGGCCACGACATCCCCGGCGACCGTGCACTGGGGCAAGGTGGGCGCCCTCGTGGGCGGCCAGGCCGCGGTACAGGGCGGCAGTTTCGCCCTGCTCATCGCCATGAACTGGACGGCCGTCCAGCTCGGGGGCACCCGGGCCGTCACCCTCCTGATGCTGGCGGCAACCGTCCCCCGGGCCCTGATGCTGATCTTCGGGGGCGCCGTCGCGGACGTCCTCGGCCCCCGGATCGTCATCCTGCGGGCCACGTCGGCGCGCGTGGCCGTCCTGGCGGCGGGCGCCCTGGTGGTGGCCGAGACCGACCGGCTCTGGCCGCTCGCGCTCGTCGCCGTCATCGAGGGATCGCTGCTCGGTCTGACCGGTCCCGCGTCCGGGGTGCTCCTGCCGCACTTCGCCGCCCGCGAGCACCTGGCCCGCGCCAATTCGCTGTACGGGATGGTCCTCCGGGTCGCACCGATCGCCGGCGCGCCCGCAGGGGCCTGGCTCATCACCGTGGGGCACCTGTGGGTGGCGCTCGCGGTGGCGGCGGGAAGCTGCGCCGTGTGGCTGCTGTGCGCCCAGTACGTCACCCGGGGCTTCACCCGGCCGCGCCGGGAGCCCGGGGTGTCGCTGGTCAAGCGGTCCGGTGACGGCTTCCGGCTGCTGGCGGCGCATCCCCGGCTGCGCTGGATGTTCCTGGCCTCCTTCACCATGGACCTGGCCTTCAGCTGGCCGGCCGAGGTCGCGCTGCCGCTGCTCGTCACCGATCACGGCTGGGGGGTCGGCGCGGTCGGTGGCGTGCTCGCCTGTTTCGGTGCGGGAGCCCTCGCTTCGAGCGCACTCGGCGCGGCCTTCGCGCACCGCATCCCGCTCTTCGCCCGCCTGGTGGTGAGCGGCGCGGGGCTGGCCGCGGGCATCGTGGTGATGGCCCTGATGCCGTCCGTGGCCACGCTGGCGGCGGTGGCCGCGGGGGTGGGCCTGCTGTCCGGTCTCAACGGTCCGGCAATCGTGACGGTCTATCAGCAGGCTTCTCCCGAGGGCCACATGGGGGCGGCGATGTCCACCCTCGCCCTGGCCGGCATCGGTACGGCGCCGGTGTCCATCGCCCTCTTCAGCACGGTCTCGCTGGGCCTCGGGGTCCAGCAGACCTGGCTGCTCTGCGGCGCGGTGGCCGTGCTCTCCCCGGTCTTCGCGCTGTTCGCGCTGCGCGCCCCGGCCTCGGCCGACGTACCGGCCGCCGCCGTTCCCGTTCCCGACGACTCTCCCGCCACGGTGTGAGGACGCCATGACCGAACTGATCACCACGTCACCTCCGAAGCCCCCGCCGTCCCCGCTCGCGGCCGCCCCCGCACCCGCGCTGGTGCCCGCCTCGCTGGCCGCCGTGTACGTGGCTCCGCCGCCCGCCTCCACGCCGGGGCCCGGCGCGCCGCAGGTGTGGCTGGTCGACACGGCCTCCCACCGGGTCACCGCGGCCAGGTACGCCCCGTCCCTGCTGGACCGTCAGGAGCTGGCCCGGGCCGCGGAGTTCCTGCGGGAGGCGGACCGGGACGCGTACCTCTGCGCCCATGTGGGTCTGCGCCGGCTCCTGGGCGCGTACCTCGGCCTCGCACCCCGTGAGGTGACCGTCTCGCGCGCCCCGTGCCCGGGGTGCGGGGAACCGCACGGCCGGCCGGTGCTGCCGGGGGACGCGCTGCACTTCTCGCTCTCCCACTGCGAGGGGCTGAGCCTGCTGGCCTTCGCGACCAGGCCGGTGGGCGTGGACGTGGAGGCGGTGCCGCCGCCGGAGACGATCGCCGAGACGGCCGACGTGCTGCACCCCCGGGAGGCGGCGGAACTGGCCGCGCTGCCCGAGGCCGAACGCGCCCTCGCCTTCACCCGGGTGTGGACGCGCAAGGAGGCGTACCTGAAGGGTCTGGGGGTGGGTCTGTCCGAGGATCCGGCCGCGGACTACGTGGGTTCGGGGCCGGTGCCCGCGGCGCCGCCCGGCTGGTCCCTCACCGACGTCCTCGTCCCTTCGGGACACTGCGCGGCGGTGGCCCTGAGCCTGCCGTGAGGGGCGGGGCCCCGGTGGCCGGCCGTGAACCCGGCCGGCCACCGCGGGCGACGGGCCCTTCCCCGACGGCTTGTTCTCGCCCTCACCGGTCCGGAACCCGCTGTTCGCGGCTCGCGCCCGGTGATCTACTGGCGTGAACCCCTGGAAGGACGTACCCCTCTTGCACACGGAGACGCTGCGGATACCGATGCCTGACGGCGAGGCCGACGCCTTCGTCGCCTTCCCCGAGGAGGGCGGGCGCAGGCCCGGGGTGCTGCTGTACCCGGACGCGATCGGTCTGCGGCCGGCGATCGAGGACCTCGCCCGCGAACTGGCCGGGCACGGGTACTACGTGCTCGCCCCCAACCTCTACTACCGGCACGGCACGGCGCCGGTGGTCGAGCTTCCCGAGTTCCTCTCGACGGAGGCGAGGCCCGGACTGTTCGCGCGGCTGATGCCGCTCGTCGAGGCGCACACCACCGAGCGCGTCCTGCGCGACGCCGACGCCTACCTCGGTTTCCTGGCCTCCCGGCCCGAGGTCGACGCCGGCCCGGTCGCCGTGACGGGCTACTGCATGGGGGCCGTCCTCGCGCTGCGCACGGCGGCGGCGCACCCCGACCGGGTGGCCGCCGTCGCCGGTTTCCACCCCGGCACCCTGGTCACCGACGGACCGGACAGCCCGCATCTGCTCGTCCCGAAGGTGACCGCCGAGGTCCACTTCGGGCTCGCGGTGAACGACCTGTCGCCCGAGGACCTCGGGACGCTGGGCCGGGCGCTGGAATCCGCCGGCGTCCGGCACGCCCTGGAGGTCTACCCCGACACCGTCCACGGTTTCACCATGGCCGACACCGACGCGTTCAGCGCCTCAGGGACGCGACGCCACTGGGAGCGGCTGCTCCCCCTGCTCGGCCGCGCCCTGGCGACCGGCTGAGGTTCCGCCGTCGCGCCGGCCCCGCACGGCGGCCGACCGGGATCAGCGGGCGGGTCCGGCGGGGCGGCGGCGGGTGGCCGGTTCAGCGGCGGGGAGCACCGTGCTCGACGTAGGTGCGGACCTTCCGCAGCGTGGCGGGGTTCGCCGCCTTGGCACCGTAGGTGCGGTCGGCGGTCACCGGGGTGACGGAGATCCGGCCGTCCCGGAAGAGGGCGGTGGAGTCGGCGTCCGCGCGGGTCTCGGTGCACGCCTCGCCGGGCACCTCCTCGCAGATGCCGAGGTCGATGGCGAAGGAGTCCTCGCCGACCTGCTCGTACGCGTGCCAGACGGCCTGGCCGTGGCCGACGCTCGTCCAGCGCGGCGCGCCCGCCGGCCGGCCCGTGCTCACGTCGGGGTAGTCGACCTTGAGGGCGAAGTCGGCGGTGAGCAGTCCGCGCTGCCGGAGGCCCGCGACGAACGCGGCGCCGAACTCGGCGTTGGCGCGGTAGTTGACGCGGGGGAAGAAGGTGTTGCTCTCGTCGCCCGCCGAGGAGAAGGCGACCGCGGGGACGCCCTGGTCGATGGCGCCGACGGCGGCACCGACGGTGCCGGAGTCGTTCACGTTCGCGGAGATGTTGGGGCCGGAGTTGATGCCGGTGAGGACGAGGTCGGGGGCCTCGGTCCAGCCGGCCTTCGCGCGGAGTCCGGCGCGCAGGGCGAGCTTGACCGTGTCGGCGGGGGTGGCGCTCGGGGAGTCCTTGGCGCAGGACCCGTCGGCGACGCACACGCCGTAGACGGCGCCCCGGGCGGGGGCTCCGGCGCAGTCGTTCTCGTAGCCGGCGGGCAGGGCGGTGCGGCGCTGGGCGGTGAGCACGCCGCCGTTGGTGACGGCGGTGCCCTTGCCGGACTGGACCTGCCAGGGGGCCATGACGACGACGTCGGCCCCGGCGGCGCACATCGCGCGGCGGAGCTCGTACAGACCGAGACCGTCGGAGTTGCTCGCCTTCGCGGCCTGCATCGAGTCGTCGTTGGAGATCAGGATCCGCATGCCCGCGAGCGGGCGGGAGGCGGTGGCGCCGGCCTCGGGCCGGGCGGGGGCGGTGGCCACGGGCGTGGTGGCGTACGCGGTGACACCGACGGCGGCGAGCACCGCGGCTCCCGCTGCCGCGGTGACGAGTCTGCGCATCGTCCTGGACATTCGCGAGGTCCCTTCGATCAGGAGGGGTGCCGGGCGGTGCTCGGTCAGGTCGCGCCGCCCGGCGTCGCGGCTCCGGTGGGGCCGCGAGTGAGGGGGAAGGGAGGGGCCTCGGCGGCCCGGCACACCCTTCGTGGGGTCAGCGCACCTTCTTGATGGGGATGACCGAGGCGGCGCCGAGCATGGTGATCGCGGCGGCGGTGATGTAGAGGCCGTCGTAGCCGACCGAGCCGACGAGCAGGGACGCCATGAACGGGGCGAGGATCTGCGGTCCGGCGTTCGCGATGTTGAGGACGCCCATGTCGCGGGCGGCGTCGTCGGCGCTGGGCAGGACCAGGGTGACGAGCGCGGTGTCCACCGCCATGTAGCAGCCGAAGGCCAGACCGCTGATGACCGTGAAGATCAGCATGCCGGTCCAGTCGGGCTTCACGACGGGCACCAGCATCGCGACGCCGGCGAGGGCGGAGGAGAGCAGGACCATCGGCTTGCGGCGGCCGATGCGGTCGGAGAGGAGTCCGCCGAGGATCGTGGCGAGCAGGGTGCAGACCGCGTCGATGGGCGCGATGAACGCGACGGCCTCGGTGGGGCTGGTGCCCGGGGGAAGCTTGATGTGGTCCTGGAGGATGTACAGCTGGAACAGCGAGACCGAGAAGAAGCCGAGCATCATCAGGAAGCGGCCGATGAAGACCCAGCGGAAGTCGTGCGACCTGAGCGTCCTGGCGAAGGCGGCGAGCTGGCCGCGCAGCGGCTCCGGCGGGGCGACGGGGCGGCGCTCCTCGCGCACGATCGCGGTGAAGAGGACGGCGGCGCCGGCGATCACCGCGCCCATCACGAGGTATCCCATGGGTACGTCGTGGGGCACGAACAGGGCGGCCACCGAGATGCCGACGGCGGAGCCGATCGGGGTGCCGATGCCGACCATCGCCGAGGCCAGGCCGCGGCGTTCGACCGGGACCCGGTCGGGGACCACGGCGGTCAGGGCCGCCTGGTAGATGTTCATCATCGCCTGGACGAGACACCAGCCGATGGTGACCAGGAGGACGGTGCGGGCGGCGCCGAGGAGGGCGAGGGCGCCCAGGGCGGCGAGGCCGCCGCCCAGGATCCACGGGTTGCGCCGCCCGGAACGGTCGGAGAGCAGACCCGCGAGCGGGTTGAAGAGGGTCGCGAAGATCGCCGAGACACCGGAGACCAGGCCGAAGTTGGCGACCTTGTCGGCCGGGTCGACGAGCTCGACCTGGATCGGGAGGAGAACGGCCCCGATGCCCATGTAGACCATGTACATCGCGGCGTTCGCCACGGTGAGCATGGGCATCAGCCGGAAGAGGCTCCGGCGGTCGGACGCGGCGGCACGGGCCGGTTCCGGAGTCGCCGGTGCGGTCGGCCGGGCATCGGGTGCGTTCATGTGGGATCTCCTGCCGCGCCGCGCCCCGGAGGGGGCGGCGCGGGTGATGCGAAGGGAAGGAACAGCGGGCGGTGCGGCTGTCCGCTCAGCTGTCGAAGCCGAGACCGAAGCGGTCGAGGGTGCGCAGCCAGAGGTTGCGTCGGCCCTGGTTGTGGTCGGCGCGGGTCATGGCCCAGGTGGTGATGTTGATCCCGACCGAGCGGATCGGCTCGGGCGGGAACGGCAGGGGCTTGCGGCGTACGAGTTCCAGTCCGGTCCGCTCGGTGCTCTCGCCGGACAGCAGGTCGAGCATCACGTCCGCGCCGAAGCGCGTGGCGCCGACGCCGAGGCCGGTGAACCCCGCCGCGTAGGCGACCTTGCCGTGGTGACTCGTGTCAAAGAAAACGCAGAAACGTGTACTCGTGTCAATGGCTCCGCCCCAGGAATGGGTGAATCGGAGGCCTTCGAGCTGCGGGAAGGTGGTGAAGAAGTGCCGCGCGAGGGTGGCGAACGTCTCGGGCCGCCGGTCGTGCTCGGCGCGGACCCGGCCGTTGTAGTGGTAGATCGCGTCGTAGCCGCCCCACAGGATGCGGTTGTCGGCGGAGAGCCGCACGTAGTGGAAGTGGTTGGCGCTGTCCGAGAAGCCCTGGCGGTTCTTCCAGCCGATACTGACCAGCTGCTCGTCCGAGAGCGGCTCGGTCATCAGCGCGTAGTCGTACACGGGCACGGTGTACAGGCGGTGGCGCCGGAGCAGGGAGGGGAAGGCGTTGGTGGCGAGCGCGACGCGGCCGGCGGTGATCCGGCCGTAGGGGGTGCCGACGGTGACCACGGCGCCCTGTTCGTCGAGCGAGGTCGCGGGGGTGCGCTCGTGGATGCGGACGCCGAGGTCGAGACAGGCCTGCTTGAGGCCCCAGGCGAGCCGGGCCGGGTTGACCATGGCCACGTCCTTGCTCCACAGACCGGCGAGGAAGGTCGGGGAGTCGATCTCGGCGCGGACGGCGTCGGCGTCCAGGAGCGTCGCCGTGCCGCCGTATCGGGCAGCGGCCTCGGCGCCCTCCGCGAGCCATTCGACCTGGTGGGGCTCGGTGGCCACGGCGAGGGAGCCGGTGCGCTCCCAGTCGCAGTCGATGCCGTACCGCTCCAGGGTGTCCTCCATGGCCTGGAGGTTCTCGCGGCCGAGCCGCTCCAGGAGGCCGATCTCGTCGGGCCAGCGCTGGAGGCCGTTCTCGAGGCCGTGGGTGAGACTCGCCTCACAGAATCCGCCGTTGCGGCCGGAGGCGGCGCCGCCGACCTCGTCCGCCTCGACGAGGACCACGTCGGCGTTGGGGTCGCGCTCCTTCGCGCGGAGCGCGGTCCACAGACCGGTGTAGCCGCCGCCGACCACCAGGAGGTCGCAGGTGGTGCCGCCGACGAGGGCGGGGGCGGGCTGTGGACGGCGGGGGTCGTCGAGCCAGAACGGGGTGGGGTCGGCGTCCCGGAGCGAGGCGAGGGGGTCCATGGGAGTTCCTTCGGTTCGCGGAGGTGTCCCGGGCGAGGGAATCCTCCGAATTCCCGATATGAGACTCCGGCGCACACAACAAGGTCAATGGTGTTGACATAAGGGCCCCGGACGGGCTCCTTCCGGGGCCCCGACCTGGGGCTTCACCCCTGGGCGGGCGAAGCCCCGGAGGGGTTACGCCCCCGGCTCCTCCGGCGGTTCCCAGCGGTCGAGGATCTCGTCCGCGATCCGGCGCGCCCCGGGCTCGAAGCGTCCGGAGAGCTCGCGGAAGAGCGCCTCCGCGCCGACGGCCGGCCAGTCGGCGGGCAGGTGTCCGGCCGGCAGGTGCGGGTCGCGCCGGACCAGGTCGAGCCAGTCGGTGTGCAGCAGGAGCAGGCGGCCCAGGTCGTCCCGGGCCTCGGCGGGGGCGGCGCCGTCGCCCCAGCGCGCCAGGAAGGCCTGGTACTCCCCGGCGATGGCGTCGATGTCGAAGGCGGTGCGCAGCAGGGGTCCGGCCTCGGTGGGCGCGGCGGCCTCGCCGTGGAAGGCCTTGATACGGTCGCCGAGCCCGAGTTCCGCGGCGATGGGGGCGACCTCGACGCGGCCGGGTGCGACCCAGAGGCCGCTCTGCAACGGGCCGAAGCCGGCCCAGACGAGCCGTGAGCGCAGGTCGTGGCGTTCCCGGCGCCAGGATTCGGGCAGCGAGAAGCCGACCAGGGTCCAGGTGCCGTCCCAGTCGTCGTTCACGGCGCCCGTGCGCCGGACCCTCTCCTCGCCGTCGGCGAGGACCTGGGCGGCGCGGGCGGTGAGCGAGAAGTACATCCTGCGGCCGCGTCGGTGGCGGGCGAGCAGACCCCGGGCGACCATGCGCGTGAGGGTCGAGCGGACGGCGTCCTCACCCACCTCGACCCGGGCGAAGGCGTCGATGACGCTCGCCGAGGACAGGGCGGTGCCGGTGCCGAGGACGTGGATGCCGAAGAAGCTCAGCATCAGGGACTGGGGGCGGGGCGGGACTCCGCGTCCGGCCGTCTCCGGGCCGGATTCGGGTCCCTGTTCGGGGCGGGGAGGGATCACGGGGACAGCGTAGGCGCGGAGACCGCCCTCGAACATCGATATTCGGCACTTGATTGACCGCAGACGAGAAAGTGCCTAGCTTTGGCGCCGTCGGTGCGTGTTCCTGGCCGCGGCTCCTCGCGCGCCCCGCACCCGGCCTACGGAAGGACCCCCGCTCATGACTGATCTGGATCTCTCGGCCCGCCCCGCCCGCGTGGACCTCACCGGCAAGGTCGCCGTCGTCACCGGCAGCGGCCGCGGGCTCGGTCTCGCCTACGCCCGCTCGCTGGCCGCCGCCGGCGCCGCCGTGGTCGTCAACGACGTGGACGCCGAGGCCGCCGCCGACGCCGTGCGCCTGATCACCGCCGACGGCGGCCGCGCCGTCGCCGAGGTCGTGCCGGTCGGCTCCACCGAGGCCGCCGAGGCCCTCGTCGCCCGCGCGGTCGACAGCTACGGCCGCATCGACGCCATGGTCACCAACGCCGGCGTCCTGCGGGACCGCGTGCTCTGGAAGATGACCGACGACGACTTCGACACCGTCGTCGAGGTGCACCTGCGCGGCACCTTCACCTGCGTCCGCGCCGCCGTCGAGCGCATGCGCGCCCAGGGCGAGGGCGGCCGGATCGTGGTCGCCGGTTCCCCGGCCGGCCAGCGCGGCAACTTCGGCCAGACCAACTACGCCGCAGCCAAGGCCGGCATCGCCGCCATGGTGCGCACCTGGGCGATGGAGCTGGCGAAGGCCGGCATCACGGCGAACGCCGTCATCCCGGTCGCCGCGACCGCGATGACCAAGACGATCCCCGTCTTCGCCCCGCACGTCGAGGCCCTGGAGCAGGAGGGCATCGCCTTCCCCGACAGCCTGCGCAAGGGCGAGGGCTTCGGCACGCCCGAGGACGTCGCCGGCCTGGTGACCTTCCTCGCCTCGGAGGCCTCGGCCGGCATCACCGGCCAGTGCGTCGGCATCGGTGGCGACAAGCTCGCCCTGTGGTCGCACCCGCAGGAGGTGTCGGTGGCCTACGCCGACGGGGGCTGGAGCGCCGACGCCATCGCCGCCGCCTGGCCGACGACCGTCGGGCGCACGCCCGAGACCTTCGGCATCCCCGCCCCCAAGCTGTGAAGGGACCCGGCATGCTGAACCTCGACGAGCTCGTCGCCATCGACATGCACACCCACGCCGAGGTGTCCGAGAAGGGCGGGGCCTCGCTCTCCGCCGAGCTCGACGCCGCGGCGGGCGCGTACTTCAAGGCGGAGCACCGCCACCCGACACTGCCGGAGATCGCCGCGTACTACCGCGAGCGCCGGATGGCGTGCGTGGTCTTCACGGTGGACGCGGAGTCGGCCACCGGCACCCCGCCGGTGCCGAACGAGGAGATCGCCGAGGCGGCCCTCGCCAACCCCGACGTGATCATCCCGTTCGCCGGGGTCGACCCGTACAAGGGGAAGGCGGCGGTCCGTCAGATCCGGCGGCTCGTCGAGGAGTTCGGGGTCAAGGGCTTCAAGTTCCACCCGAACATCCAGGCCTTCCACCCGAACGACCGCATGGCGTACCCGCTGTACGAGGCGATCGAGGAGGCCGGCGCGATCGCGGTCTTCCACACCGGGCAGACGGGCATCGGCGCGGGCGCCCCCGGCGGCGGTGGCATCCGGCTGAAGTACTCCAACCCGATGGACGTGGACGACGTCGCCGCGGACTTCCCCGGGATGCGGATCGTCCTCGCCCACCCGTCGTTCCCCTGGCAGGACGAGGCGCTCGCGGTGGCCACGCACAAGCCGCAGGTGTACATCGACCTGTCGGGCTGGTCGCCGAAGTACTTCCCGCCGCAGTTGGTCCGATACGCCAACAGCCTCCTGAAGGACAAGGTGCTGTTCGGTTCCGACTTCCCGCTGCTCGCACCCGACCGCTGGCTGGCCGACTTCGCGGAGCTCCCGATCAAGGACGAGGTCCGTCCGAAGATCCTCAAGGAGAACGCGGCCAGGCTGCTCGGAATCACCGGAAACTGAGGGGTACTCCATGCGCAACCAGGGCATCGGCTCGTGGCCCGCACGCCGCGACCGCAGGTCGCCCCGGCGCACCGCTCTCCTGCACGAGGGCCGCGCGATCGACTACGCCGCACTCCACGACCGCTCCACCCGGCTGGCCCACACCCTGCGGGGAGCCGGGATCGGACACGGCGACCGCGTGGCGTTCCTCGGCCCCAACCATCCCTCCTACCTGGAGACGCTCTTCGCGGCGGGCCTGCTGGGGGCGGTGTTCGTCCCGCTCAACACCCGGCTCGCCGTACCGGAGCTGCTCCACCAGCTGACCGACTCGGGCAGCAGCGTCCTCGTGCACGCCGGGCAGTCGCCCGAGCGGGTGGGGGAACTGGTGGAGGGCGCCGGCGTCGGCACGGTCCTCGCCGTGGACGGCGGGCCGGGGGCCTCGTACGAGGAGCTGCTCGCCGCGTCGTCCAACGAGCCGATCGACGAGGAGGTGGGGCACGACGACGTCTGCCTCATCATGTACACCTCGGGTACCACCGGCCGTTCCAAGGGTGCCGTGCTCACCCACGGCAACATCCTCTGGAACAGCCTCAACGTCCTCGTGGACACGGATCTCGCCGGCGACGAGGTGGCCCTGGTCGCCGCGCCGCTCTTCCACACCGGCGCCCTCAACATGAGCTGTCTGCCGGTGCTCCTGAAGGGCGGCACGGTTCTTCTGGAGCAGTCCTTCGAGGCGGAGCGCACCCTGCGGCTCGTGGCACAGCACCGGGTGACCTTCATGTTCGGCGTGCCGACGATGTTCGACGCGATGGCGGCGACCGCCGGGTGGGCGGACGCGGACCTGACCAGTCTGCGCACCCTGCTCTGCGGCGGCGCCCCGGTGCCGACCCGCACCGCCCACGCCTATCTGGACCGGGGCCTCGCCTTCGTCCAGGGGTACGGCATGACGGAGACCGCGCCGGGCGCCCTGATCCTGGACCGGGCGGACTCGCTGAGCCACGCCGGTTCGGCGGGCGTTCCGCACTTCTTCACCGACGTCGAGGTGCTGCTGCCCTCCGGTGAGGAGGCGGGGCCCGGCGAGAAGGGCGAGGTCGTCGTCGCGGGGCCGAACGTGACCCCGGGCTACTGGAACCTTCCGGAGGCGACCGCCGCGGCCTTCCGCGACGGGGGGCGCTTCCGGTCGGGCGATGTCGCCACGGTCGACGAGGACGGGTACGTACGGCTCGTCGACCGCCTCAAGGACATGATCATCTCGGGTGGGGAGAACATCTACCCGGCCGAGGTCGAGGACGCCCTCCTCGGGCACCCGGACGTCGCCGAGGCCGCCGTCATCGGCGTGCCGGACGCCCGGTGGGGCGAGGTGGGGCGCGCCGTCGTCGTCACCCGGGCGGGAGCGACCGTCACCGCCGAGGAGCTGATCGCCCATCTGGAGACCCGGCTCGCCCGCTACAAGATCCCCAAGAGCGTGGTCCTCGCACCGGACCTCCCCCGCAACGCCACCGGAAAGCTGCTCAAGGCCCCCATCCGGGCGCGCTACGGCAGCGACTCCTGACATCCCCTCCATCCTTCTGAGGAGTACCACCATGGCTCTCACCGTCCACGGCATCGACGAGATCAAGGCCCAGGCGGGCGCCGACCTCGGCCACAGCTCCTGGGTCGAGATCGCCCAGCCGCGGGTCGACACCTTCGCCGACGCCACCGACGACCACCAGTGGATCCACGTCGACGCGGAGCGTGCGGCGGCCGGTCCGTTCGGCGGCACCATCGCCCACGGCTACCTGACGCTCGCGCTGCTCATCCCGATGTGGAGCGAGCTGCTCCAGGTCGAGGGCGTGTCCATGGCCGTCAACTACGGCCTGAACAAGGTCCGCTTCCCCTCCCCCGTGCGCGTCGGCTCGAAGATCCGTACGCACGGCCGCGTGGTGTCCGTCGAGGACGTCAAGGGCGGGGTGGAGGTCGTCGTGGACCTGACCGTGGAGATCGACGGCGTCGCCAAGCCGGCGTGCGTGGCGCAGGCGGTGTACCGCTTCTTCGCCTGATCCACCGGGAACCCGGAAGGCGCGGCCGCGCGACGCGGCCGCGCCCTTCGGGGTTCCTTCGTGCCTTCGGGGTTCCGTCGCGCCCTCGGGGTCCGTCGCGCCCTTCGGGGTTCCGTCGCGCCCTTCGGGGTTCCGTCCTGCCGTCGGGGTTCCGTCCTGCCCTCGGGTTCCGTCGCGCCACGAGGGTCCGTCGCGCCCTCAGGGGGATTCCCCTCCTCACACCCGCCCCGGCGGCAGCAGCGCCGCCACCGCGCCCAGCATCAGTTCCAGGGCGAAGGGGTATCCGCTGCCGACCATGTCGGCGGCGAGCAGCGGGAAGGTCGCGGCGATGTGCGGATGGGTGTCCGGCGACAGCCTGCCGTACACCTCGTGCCAGACCGTCTCGTCCGCCTCCCTCGCCGCCTTCGGCAGGGCGAGCGCGGCGGCGTCCTGTGCCGCGAAGGCGAGGGCCTGATCGATGAAGGCGTGGTAGATCCGTACGGCGACGGGGTCCGGGAATCCCGCCTTGCGCAGTATGCCGAGGATCCGCTCGACGGCCTGGGTCTCGTGGCGGCGTCCCGTGGTGCGATACGCCGCCAGGACCGCCGCCTGGGGGTGCGAGAGATAGCGGGCGTGGATCCGCAGTCCCATCGACCGCAGGTCCTCCCTCCAGTCCCCCGTCTCCGCGTACCCCTCCTGCGCCCTGCCGATCAGTTCGTCCGCGAGGGCGAGCAGCAGGGCGTCGGTGTTGCGGAAGTAGCGGTACAGCGCGCTCGGGTCGGCGCCGAGCGCCGCGCCCAGCCTCCGTACCGACAGCGCCTCGGCGCCGTGCTGGGCGACCAGCCGCAGCGCCGTGTCGACGATCAGCTGCTCGGACAGGACGGCACCCTGCTTGGTGGGCCGGCGTCGCTGCCGGCTGCCTTCGGGAACCACACGTTCGGACATGGCCGGGACCTTACGTCAACACCATTGACGTGTAAACGGTCTTCCCGCTTCCATGGCGCCACACCAACCGCCGCCTCACGTTCTGGAGCATGCGCATGGCCAAGGCCGATCTGGTCTTCACCCGGGGTCCCGTCTTCACCTCGGACCCCGCCCGTACCCGGGCGTCCTCCCTCGCCGTCGTCGGCGACAGGATCGTGGCCGTGGGCCACGACGAGGTGCGCGAGCTCATCGGTCCGAGCACCGAGGTCGTGGACCTGACGGGGAAGCTGCTGGTCCCCGGCTTCCAGGACGCCCACGTCCACGCGGTGTTCGCCGGCGTGGAACTGGCCGAGTGCGATCTGACCGAGACGGTCGGTGTCGACGACTACCTGAACCTGATCCGCGCTTACGCCGACGCGCACCCGGACCGCACCTGGATCACCGGCGGCGGCTGGTCGATGGAGAGCTTCGAGGGCGGGCTGCCGACCCGGCAGCTGCTCGACTCCGTCGTCCCCGACCGTCCGGTGCTGCTGTCGAACCGCGACCACCACGGCGCCTGGGCGAACACCCGGGCCCTGGAGCTGGCGGGCATCACGGCCGAGACCCCCGACCCGGCCGACGGCCGCATCGAGCGCGAGGCGGACGGCACCCCCAGCGGCACGCTCCAGGAGGGCGCCACGGCGCTGGTCTCCAAGCTGGTTCCGGCCAGCACCCCGAAGGACCGCCTCGCCGGGCTGCTGCGGGCGCAGCGGCTGCTGCACTCGCTGGGCATCACCGCCTGGCAGGACGCCATGCTGGGCTCGCTCAACGGCCAGCCGGACCCCTCGGACGCCTATGTGGCGGCCGCTCTGGACGGTTCGCTCACGGCCCGGGTGACCGGCGCGCTGTGGTGGGACCGGGCGCGCGGCGCCGAGCAGATACCCGAGCTGGTCGCCCGCCGCGAGAAGCTCAACACCGGCCGGTTCCGCGCGGGCACGGTCAAGATCATGCAGGACGGCGTGGCGGAGAACTTCACCGCCGCGATGACCGCGCCCTACCTGGACGGCTGCGGCTGCGCCACCGACAACTCCGGTCTGAGCTTCGTCGACCCCGAGGCGCTGCGCGGCTATGTGACCGAGCTCGACGCCCTCGACTTCCAGGTCCACTTCCATGCCCTGGGCGACCGGGCCGTACGGGAGGCCCTGAACGCGATCGAGGCCGCCGTGACGGCCAACGGGCGCCGCGGCAACCGCCACCACCTGGCCCACCTCCAGGTGGTCCACCCCGACGACCTGGCGCGCTTCGCCCAGCTGGGCGCCATCGCGAACATCCAGCCGCTGTGGGCGGCGCACGAGCCGCAGATGGACGAGCTGACCATTCCGTTCCTCGGCCCGGAGCGCGCCGCCTGGCAGTACCCGTTCGGCGACCTGCTGCGGGCCGGCGCGACGCTCGCCGCGGGCAGCGACTGGCCGGTCAGCAGCCCGGACCCGATCGCGGGCATCCACGTGGCCGTGAACCGCCGCGAGCCCCAGTCCACCGACCCGCGGGTGTTCTACCCCGAGCAGCGCCTCGACCTGGCCACCGCGCTCGCCGCCTACACCGCGGGCACCGCCCATGTGAACGGTCTCGACAACACGGGCAGCCTCCAGGCCGGCAACCTCGCCGACCTGGTCGTCCTGGACCGCGACATCCTCACGGCGCCGCCGGAGGAGATCGCGGAGGCCAAGGTCGAGCAGACCTACGTCGGCGGACGGCTCGTGCACTCCGTCTGACCGGTCCGGACCGACGACTCCCGTACGTCGAGGCGGGTCGGGACGATCACCCCGGGCACCTCGCGGTGGCCGTGTTCCAAGACCGCCACGAGGTGCTCGACGCCCGCCTCCGCGATCGCCTCGGGCCGCAGGCTCAGGGTGGTCACGGCCGGCACGGTGTGCTCGGCGGTGACGTCCTCGCTCACACAGACGACGAGGAGGTCGCCGGGAACCTCGTACCCGTGGCGGCGCGCCGCCTCCAGGACGAGGGGCGGGCTCGCCTCGGCCACGACCAGGAGGGCGTCGGGGCGGTTCTCCCCGGCACCTTCCAGGGCGGTCTCCACGGCCCGTACGACGTGCCCGTTGCCCGCCGCGCCGACGCGCACGACCCGCTCCGGCAGGCCGTGCGCGGCGCACCAGGTGCGGTGGGCGGCGACGACCTCGGTGTGGAAGCGGGTGGTGCTGTCGGGCACGACGAGGACCGGCCTCCGGGATCCCTGGTCCCGGAGGTGGTCCAGGGCCCCGCGCACGGCGGCGCCCGCGTCGACGTCGATCCAGTACGCACCCGGCCGTCCTTCGACCGAACGGTCGCTGAAGACCGGGATGCGGGCGGCGATGAGGTCCTCCACGACCGCGTCGTCGGCGACGGGATCGGCGACGATCACCGCGTCGAGCGACAGGTCGGCCCATTCGCTCTGCAGGGAGCCGGCGGGCAGCAGCACCACGGCGTAGCCGCGTCGCAGCGCGGTCGCCGAGGTCGCCGCGGTCAGCCGGGCGAAGTACGGGGATTCGAGGAAGCTCCACGGGGCGTCCGCGAACTCCCCGATCACGTATCCGATCAACCGGGCCCGTCCCGCGCGCAGGTGTCGCGCGGTGGCGTTGGGCCGGTAGCCCATTCTGCGCGCGGTGTCGCGGGCCTTCTCCCGAACCTCGGGAGAGAGCCTTCCGGTGCCGTTGAGCGCCGCCGAGACGGTCGTCTTGGACAGCCCCGCCTCGCGGGCGACGTCGATCAGGCGGACGCGCGGTAGGGGCGGCGAGGGCTGCCCTCCGGGCTGTGGGACATCAGTCATGGAAACGATGTTGCCACCCTCGCGACCTGCGGAAAACCGTTCCCGCAAACCCTTGTGCGGGAACGTTCCCGCATCAATACTCGCTCCATCCCCCAGCGCCCGTCACTACACCCGTAAAGGGGTGGGTCTGCATGCGCATGCCCCGAGCCATCGCTCTTCTCGCCTGTACCGCCGCTCTCGCGGCCACCACCGCCGCCTGCTCCGGCGCCACCACGCAGCAGCCGACCGTCGGCGGCGGCAGCGGCGCCGACTTCAAGGTCACCCCGCTCTCGCCCCCCGCCAAGGGCAAGCTGGACTCGTTCACCTGGTCGCTGTACGCCGAGCCGTACACGCTCGACTACGCCCTCGCGTACGACTACCCGCCGAACACGGTCCTGGCGAACGTGTGCGAGCAGCTCTTCCGTGTCACCCCCGACATGAAGATCGAGCCCGGTCTCGCCCTGAAGTACACCCAGCCGGACCCGCGCACCCTCGTCTACACGCTGCGCCCCGGGGTGAAGTTCCACGACGGCACCACCATGACCGCGGACGACGTCGTCGCCTCGCTCAAGCGACAGATGGACCCGGCCACCGGCTCCCCGTGGGGCTCCGTCTTCAAGAACGTCGACGCGATCGAGAAGACCGGCCCGCTGGAGGTGACGCTCCGCCTCGGCAAGGCCGACGTCCTGCTCAACGAGCTGATGGCCGCCTCCCCCGGCAGCATCGAGAGCGCCGCCTACCTCGCGAAGGCCGGCAAGGACTACGGCACCCCCAAGGGCGGGGTGAACTGCACCGGCCCGTACGCCCTCGACAAGTGGTCGCAGGGCTCGGACATCACCCTCAAGAAGCACGACGCCTACTGGGACCCGAAGCTGGCTCCCAAGTCGGCCGCCGTGAAGTTCACCTTCATCGAGGACGCCGCGGCCCGCGCCAACGCCTTCCGCTCCGGCACGGCCGACGGCGGCTACATGGTGCCGTCCTCCTCCTTCGGCCAGCTGCGCTCCAGCGACAAGGGATCGCTCCTCTTCGGCCCCAACACCGCCGCGTCGAACCTCGCCGTCCTCGACTTCCACGGCACGCTCCGTGACCTCCGGGTCCGCAAGGCCCTCTCGATGGCGCTGGACCGGAAGAACATCATCAAGGCCGCCGCCGGCGGTGTCGGTGTCCCCGCCAAGGCTCCCGCCGCGCGCGGCGCCTGGGCGCTGGCCCCCGAGAAGACCGCCTCGCTCTACGACACGCTGCCGGAGCCGGTCTACGACCTCGAGGGCGCGAAGAAGCTCATCCAGGAGGCCGGTGCCACCGGCCGCACGCTCACCGTGGCCACCAGCACCCTCTCCCCCGAGATCAGCGTCGTCGCCAACGCCGTGCAGGCCGCCGGCCGCCAGATCGGCCTGACCGTGGAGCTCAAGTCCATCTCCCCGGACGCGTACAGCAGCATCTTCGTCGACCCGAACGCCCGCACCGGCCTCGACCTGGTCGTCACCAACGGGTACGACAACACGCCCGACCCGCTGGAGTTCTACCAGTACCTGCGCACCGGGGACTTCGGCAACTACGGCAAGTGGTCCAACGCCGAGTACGACGTCGCCTTCGACCGCGCCAACTCCGAGCCGAACCCCGCCGCCCGCGCGGAGCGGACCGCCGAGCTCCAGCGCATAGCCATGGCCGAGCTCCCGATCATCCCCGTGTACGAGGCCCCCTTCACGGTCTTCCTCGGCAAGCGGATCACCGGCGCGCCCACCGGCATCGCCCAGCTCTACTACCCGTGGGCCGCGACGATCGGGGCCGCGAAGTAATGACCCGCTACCTCGTCGGACGGCTCCTGGGCCTGGTGGCGGTGCTGTTCGTGACCTCTCTCGTGGTCTTCGGCAGCGTCCACCTGGCCCCCGGCGACCCGGTGTCGTTCCTGCTCCACGGCCGCCCCGCGACCCCCGAAGCGGTGGAGGCCCTGCGGTCCCAGTACCACCTGGACGACTCGTTGCCCTCGCAGTACCTGCAGTGGCTCGGCGGCGTCCTGCGCGGCGACTTCGGCACCTCCGCCCAGTTCCACCAGGACGTGGCCGAGCTGATCGGCTCGCGTCTGACCGGCACCGCGCTGCTCGTCGGCTACGCGGCCGTGCTCGTCGCGGTCCTCGGTGTGACGGCCGGCATCCTCGCCGCGCTGAAGCCCGGCCCGCTGGACCGGGTGGTGCTGATGGGCACCGGCGTCGCCACGGCGACCCCGTCGTTCGTCACCGCCATCGCGCTCGTCTCGCTGTTCTCGGTCCAGCTGGGCTGGTTCCCCGGTCCTGGCGGCACGCCCACCGGCCTGTCGGAGCGGCTCTACCACCTGACGCTGCCCGCCTTCGCCCTGGCGCTGACCTTCGCCGGTCTGCTCGCCCGGGTGACCCGCTCGGCGATGCTCGACGAGCTGGGCCGCGAGCACGTCGAGGTGTCCCGGGCCCGCGGTGTCGCCGGCCGGACCGTGATCCGCAGGCACGTGCTGCGGAACGCGCTGGGCCCGGTCGTCACCGTCGGCGGCACCATGCTCGCCGGACTCCTCATCAGCACCTCGATCGTCGAGACCGCCTTCGACGTGCCCGGCCTCGGCTCGCTGCTCGTGCAGTCGGTCACCGCCAAGGACTTCGCCGTCGTCCAGGCGATCACCCTGCTCAGCGTGGCCGCGTTCGTCCTCGTCAACCTCGTCGTCGACCTGCTCGCCCCTCTCATCGACCCCCGGCTTTCACTCCACGGGGAAGGCTCCTCATGACCACCACCACCGCCGCCACGCCGGTGCCGTACCGCAGGCCCGGCCTGCGAGGCCTGCGCTTCCTGTCGCAGGGCCCCCTCTTCACCCTCTCGGTCGTGGTGCTCGCCGCGCTCGTCCTGGTCGCCGTGTTCGCCCCCGTCCTCGCCCCGTACGACCCCGAGGCGCTGGACCTGTCGGCGAGCCTGACCGGGACCAGCGGCTCCCATCTCCTCGGCACCGACCAGTCGGGCCGCGACATCCTGTCCCGGCTGCTGCACGGCGCCCGGACCGGACTCCTCGGCCCTCTGCTCGTCGTCGTCGTGTCCACCCTGCTGGGCACCCTGCTCGGCGTCGTGGCGGCCTGGCGGGGCGGCTGGGCGGACTCTGTCCTCTCCCGCTCGATGGACATGATCTTCGCCATCCCCGGCCTGCTCCTCGCCATCCTGCTGGTCTCGGTCGTCGGCTCCGGCATGACCGCGCCGGTGATCGCCATGGCGGTGGCGTACACCCCGTACGTGGGCCGACTGGTCCGCGGGATCGCCCGGCAGGAGAAGGCCCGCCCGTACATCGAGGCGTACCGGGTGCAGGGCTGGTCCGGCTGGACCGTCTGCGTGCGCCACCTGCTGCCGAACATCGCTCCCACCGTCTTCGCGCAGTCCGCGATGAACTTCGGTTACGCGCTGATGGACCTGGCGGCGCTCTCCTTCCTCGGCTTCGGCGTGCAGCCGCCGACCGCCGACTGGGGCGCCATGATCAACGAAGGCCAGTCGGCCGTCCAGCAGGGGGCGATGCTGCCCGCCCTCGCCCCCTCGGTGTGCATCGTGCTCGCCGTGGTGGCGTTCGGCATCGTCGGCGAGGGGCTCGCCGACCGGATCGCTCGGCGGGAACGGTGAACGCCATGACAGAACAGAACGACCGGGCACCGGTCCTGGAGATCGAGGTCCTCGGGATCCGCCTGGACGGCGACCGCGCCGCCCGGCCCATCCTGGACGGCGTCTCGCTCACCGTCCGGCCCGGGGAGACCGTCGGCCTCGTCGGCGAGTCCGGTTCCGGCAAGTCGGTGGCCTGCCGCAGCGTCCTCGGACTGCTGCCGTCGGGCGCGCACACCAGCGGCCAGGTCAAGGTGGCCGGCCGGGACGTGCTCAGCATGAGCCGGACGGAGCTGGCAGCGACGCGGGCCCGGCAGGTCGCGATGGTCTTCCAGGACCCGCGCGCCTCCGTCAACCCGCTGCGCCGGGTCGGCGACTTCCTCACCGAAGGGCTGCGCGCCGCCGGGACGCCGGCCGGCGAGGCCACCGCCCGCGCCGAGGAGCTCCTCCAGGCCGTCGGCATCCGCGACCCGCGCGGCGCCCTGCGCCGCCGGCCGCACGAGTTCTCCGGCGGCATGCTCCAGCGGGTGGTCATCGCCGCCGCGCTCGCCGCCGAACCGGCGCTGCTCGTCGCCGACGAGCCCACCACCGCCCTCGACGTCACCACGCAGGCCGAGATCATCGCGATCCTGACCCGCATGCGCGCCGAGCGCGGCACCGGGCTGCTCTTCGTCACCCACGACCTGGAGCTGGCCTCGGCGATCTGCGACCGGGTGTACGTGATGTACGCCGGCCGGATCGTCGAGACCCGGGGCACCGACGAGCTGTTCGACCAGCCGCGGCACCCCTACACCGCGGGGCTGCTCGGCTGCACCCCGCGCATCGAGCCGGGCGCACCGGCCCCCCGGCCCATCCCGGGCCGGCCCGTGTCCCTCGCCGAGCGGCCGCCCGGCTGCGCCTTCGCCGCGCGCTGCGCCCACGCGCTGCCGCGATGTACCGAGGAGGCACCCGCGCTCGCCCGGCACGGCGACGGATTCGTCGCCTGCCACCGCGCCGACGAAGGGATCACGCTGTGACCGTGTTGACGAAGGAGGGCCTCGTCGTCGAGGGCCTGCGGAAGCGGTACGGCGACCACACCGCGGTCGACGACGTGTCCTTCACGCTGGAGCCGGGCAGGTCGCTGGCGCTCGTCGGGGAGTCCGGCAGCGGCAAGACGACGACCGTCCGGATGCTCGTCGGTCTGGAGCGCCCCGACGGCGGCAGCGTCCGCCTGGACGGCCGGGACCGCTCCACGCGGCCCCGCGGCCGGGCCGAACGGCTGTCCAGGGCCCGCGAGATCCAGATGGTGTTCCAGGACCCGTACCTCTCGCTCGACCCCCGGATCACCGTGTCCGGCTGTCTGGACGAGGTGCTGCGCCTGCACACCGAGCTGGACACGGCGGCCCGCAAGGCGCGGGTCGGCGAGCTCCTCGACCAGGTGGGTCTCGGTGCCCGCGAGGCGGGCGCCCTCCCCCGGGGCCTGTCCGGCGGTCAGCGGCAGCGGGTCGCCATCGCGCGGGCCCTCGCCGTGGAACCCCGGGTGCTCGTGCTCGACGAGGCGGTCGCCGCGCTCGACGTGTCGATCCAGGCCCAGATCCTGGACCTGCTCGCCACGATCCGCCGCGAGGCCGGCATCGGCTACCTCTTCGTCACCCACGACCTGGCGGTGGTCCGGCACATCGCGGACGAGGTCATGGTGCTCAAGTCCGGCCAGGTGGTGGAGGCGGGCTCGACCTCCCGGGTCCTGGACGCCCCGGAGCACCCGTACACCCGGCTCCTCCTGGCCTCCGTGCCGCGGCGAGGCTGGTCCCCGGAAGGGCTGCGGACGCGCGGGGACGGAGCGTAGCGACGCGCTATCTGACGCGCCCGTTGGGGGCGTACTGACACCGGCCGGGGCCTGACGCTTCCGGCCGGTTCCGGTGTCGGGGTGGTGCGGGCCGGCCGGGCCGCCGGGGGTGGTCAGCCCCGCAGCCGGTCGAGGACGGCCCGCATCGCGCGCTCCACGGCCGCGCGGGACTCCTCGGTGCGGTCCACCGCCTCGAAGCCGTGGTGTCCGTTCGGCACGTCGACGATCTCGACGTCGGTCCCGTTCTTCACGGCGGCGGTCAGGAACTCCTCGACCGTCGCCGTGAAGGCCGGGTGCTCGAGTCCGGCCCGGGTCAGCACCACCGGCGGCGCGGCGGCCGTGCCGAGCGCGTCCACCGGGCGGAAGCGGGAATCGACCGTCCGCCAGCCGGGCAGCGGGGCCAGGGCGGGATACGTCGCGGCCAGGCACCGCAGCCAGGGCGGGGGCGCGGCGAGCCAGTCCGCCGCGAGCAGCCCGCCCGTGGAGAAGAACCAGAGCGCGATCCGGTCCCCGTCGACCCTCGGGTCGGCGCGCACCAGCGCGACGGCCTCGGCCAGGTCCTCGGCGGCGAGCGGGTAGTCCGCGAGACCGTGCAGCCGGTGGTCCAGGGTCACGCCGACCACACCCAGGCTCGCCGCGTAGCGGCCGTACCCGAGGAAGAACGGGGTGTCGCGCGGGGTGGGCCGCTGGTCGGGGGCGACGGGCCCGCCGTGCACGAAGACCACGGCCGGCCGGGGCCCGTCCGCGTCCGGCAGGTGGAGGTCGTACCTGCCCCGGCGTTCGCCGCGCCCCTCGGGCACGTCCAGGAGGAACGGCAGGTCGTGCGCGGGCCGTTCGTGCACCTCCTCCGGCGCGGTCACCCGGTGCCCCTCCCCGGCCGCCGCGCGCAGCAGCGCCTCGGCGAGAACGGCCGGGGCCGAGAGCATCGGCCAGTGGCCGGTGTCGACCTCCAGGAAGCGCACCCGCTCGTCGGCCAGCGCGAGGAACTGCGGCGGCCCGGACTCCACCAGCATCCGCACCAGGTCGACGCTTCCCCCGTTCGCGGTGCACAGGACACCCGTGGACGGCAGCGCCGCCGCCGCTCCGGTCAGCCGGAGCGGCCCGGTGAGCGTGCCGGCCGGCTGCGGCACGGCGAGGCGCTCCAGCCGTTCCAGCGCCCCGGCCGGAATCCCTTCGGTACTGCCCCAGCGCGCCCAGTCGCCCGGCCGCGGCGGCGCGACCGTCGCGACGTCCTCGCCGCTGCGGGCCGCCTCGGCCAGCCGGGCGCGGACCTCGGGGTCGGGTACGGAGTCCACCCAGGCGGCACCGTTCTCGGGCAGGGCCGTGTCGATCGAGACGATCCGGGCGACGCGGCCTGCGCGCCGGTCGGCGGCGCCGAACACCGGGAACAGGCCGTAGCCGTGCCCCACGAGAACCACCTCGGGCGCGTCGATCCCGTCGACCAGCCGGACGAGGTCCTCGATGTGCGCCTCCAGATCGACACCGGCTCCCGCACCGGTGTCCGCCCGCCGCCCGCCGAGGCCGGGCAGGGTCACCGGGTACGCCTCGGCCCCCGCGTCCCGCAGCAGGACGGCCGCCTCCTCCCACACCCAGCCTCCGGTGAAGGGGCCCGGCACCAGCACGAACGCCGTCATGGTCGTCTCCTCGGCACATCAGGGGTCGTTGTGCCGCCACGCTAGGAACTCCCCCTGCGGGAGATTCAAGTCCGGTGCGACGGCGGCCCCGTGCCGCACACTGAGGTCGACCACCAGAGACGGACGCGGGGTTCCTGACGGGCCCCTGAGGGAGGCTCACGTCGTGTCGACCGACGGGCTGTGGAGCATCGGGGAGCTCGCCGCACGCGCGGGGACCACCGTGAAGACCGTGCGCTACTACTCCGACCGGGGACTGCTGCCGGAGCCGGTGCGCAGCTCCGGCGGGCACCGCAGATACGGCCCCGAGGCGCTCGACCGGCTCGTCCTGATCCGTTCCCTGCGCTCCCTCGACCTGCCCGTCCCCGAGGTCGAGCGGGTCCTCGGCCGTGACGAGGCACTGGAGGAGGCCCTCGACGAGGCCGTGGCGGACCGGTTGAGCGAGCTGGGTGGCCAACTGGCCGCGTTGCGCTGGCGCGAGGCCTCGCTGCGGGTGGTCCGTGACGCCCCGGCCGGGGAGCGGTCCGACCGGTTGCGGCTGGTCGGCGCGGTGCCGATGCCGCCCGACACGACGGCGCTGGCGCGGTTCTGGCGTCGTGTCCTGCCCGCCCGGCTGCCGGGCCGGGTGGTGACGGCGGTCCTGGACTCGGTGGTGCCGACGGCCCCGGCGGAGCCCACTCCCGCGCAGGTGCTGGCCTTCGCGCGGCTGCACGACCTCGTCTCGGTCCGGCGCCTCGACGAAGCGGAGGTGCGGGCGGCCCGTCCGCTGCCGGACGGGGAGTACCGGCCGGACGTGCTGTACGAGGGGCTGGCGGAGGCGTACGAGGCGGCCTGGGAGGCGGTACGCACCGGGCGGGGCCCGGCGGACGCGGAGGTCCTGGACGGGTTCGTCGCCGCCTACGCCCATGCGCTCGGGGTCCGCGACACCCCGGCGTTCCGGCTCCGGCTGACCGGTCTCCTGGCCGGCCGGGAGGGCCCTGTGATCGTCCGGTACTGGAAGCTCGCCGGCATCCTCTTCGCCCCGGGCGAGCCGGTCCTCGGCGTCCTCCACCACCAGCTCGCCACGGCGCTGCGGGTCCAGGTCGGGGAGCGGACGGCCTGACGGCGCCCTGCCCGGGCGCTGGTGTCGGTGGACGCGGTGGCGGAGCTCTCGGCGGCCGCCGCCGCGCCGGCCGTCCCCGCGCTCGCCGGGGCGCTCGGTGACGCGAACTCGGACGTCCGCAAGGCCGCCGTCCTCTCGCTCCTCGCCCATCGCTCGGACGTCGCGGCCCGGACGGCTCTCGCGGGGGCGGCCGGGGACCCCGACGCCGATGTACGGGCCTACGCCTCCCGCGCGGCGCGCTGAGCCGCACGGGCGGGCCGGGGCCCCGCCGCCGTGTGGAGGTGCTGGGCCCTCGGCCGGGCGGGCGGGGCTGCCCGAAGGGTGTCGGTGAGGGCGTAGCCGCAGGCCAGGGCCGTCCGGCAGGATCCCTCGTTGCCCACGGCGTGCACGAGCTCCAGGGCGCGCCCCGCGAAGGGGCCGTCGTCCTGTGCCGCCCACCGGGTGACGAGGGTGAGGGCCCGGGTGGCGATCCCGCGCCCCCGCGCCTCGGGTGCGGTCCAGTAGCCGACGCGCACGGGCGTCGCGCCGACGCCGGTGAGGGCGATGTGGCCGAGGGCAGCCGAAGGTCCGGTCGCGGTCTCCTCGGTGACCGCGAAGGCCGCCCGGCGCCCGGCCGCCCATCCCTCGTCCTGCGCGTCCACCCAGGCGCGGGCCTGCTCGGTGGTGTCCAGGTGTGTGGCGAGCCAGGCGCGCAGCTGCGGGTCGCGGTGGTGGCGCACGAGCGTCCCGGCGTCCTCGTACGTCCACGGACGGAGCAGCAGCGGGACGGTGGGGTGGTTCCGGGGGCCGTCACCCGCCCGGCCGCCCGTGCCGTCGGGGGATTCGCGGAGCGTGACGTGCGGTGGGCGCATGACCGGACGGTATCCGCTCGCCCGGCCCCGGGCGCACCCGGACGGGTGGGGTTCGGTGGCACCTGGGTGAACGGGCGCATGCGCCGCCACGAGGCGGGGATGGCGCGCACGACGCACGCTGGAGGCAGGACGAGGAGGTGGTGCCGGTGTCGGGGCCGACGACCGGGAAGGCGATGGGAGCACCGTGCTGGCTGAATCTGGCCGCACGGGATCTCGGCGCGGCGAAGGGTTTCTACGGGGCGGTGCTGGGGTGGACGTTCCGGCACGGTTCCCTGGGCGACGCGTTCGCGGTGGCCGAGCGGGACGGCGTACCGGTGGCCGGGATCGCGGCGCTGGCCGCCGAGCCGACGATGCCGGTGGCCTGGACGGTGTTCTTCGCCGTCGACGACGCCGACACGGCGGTCGCCCGGATCAGGGAGCGCGGCGGCACGGTCGGTGTGGGGCCGGTGGCGTTCCCGCCGGGCCGTGCGGCGCTCGCCACGGACCTGGAGGGCGCGGCGTTCGGGGTGTGGGAGGGGAAGCTGGTCTCGGGCTGGCACGTCGGTGAGCGGCAGGCGCCGGCCTGGCTGGAGCTGCACACGCGCGACGCGTTCGACGCGGCGGTGTTCTACGGCGGGGTGCTCCGCTGGGCGGACGGGAGTCCGGGCCACTGCGAGGTCTCGTACGAGCACGACGCGGTGGTGCTGCGGCACGCGGGCGAGGCCGTCGCGCGCCTCGACAGCGGTCCGGTGGAGTCCGCCTCGCCGACGCCGCAGACGCGGCCCCGGTGGCTCGTACGGTTCCGGGTCCGGGACCTGGAGGCGGCGAGGGCCTCGGTGGTGGAGCACGGCGGGGAGCTGGTCCCGGGCGGCGAGCGGGGCGGGGTGCGCGCTCCGGCGGGCGAGGACGGGCGCCGGTCGTTGGTGCGCGACCCGGACGGGGCCCTGTTCACGCTGGAGGCGGAGGACCCGGGCGTGGCGTAGGGCGGTCCGGGTACGGGGAAGGGCCCCGCCCACCGCCGAGACGCGGTGGGCGGGGCCCTCCCTGTGGTTCCCGGGTGCTCAGGCGGTGGCTTCGGACGGGGCCACCGGAGCGCTCCCGGCACCGGATCCGGCGCCCGCGCCGGCGGGGTCGCCGGAGCCGGCCGGAGCGAAGCGTGCCGGGATCAGGGCGGCGACGACGGCGGCGACCAGGCCGACTCCGCAGCCGATGAGCATGGCGACGCGGAAGCCGTTCTCGGAGGGCAGCGCGTGGCCGCCGAGGGTCGTGGTCATCTGGGCGAGGACGACACCGATCACGGCGGCCGACACGGAGGTGCCGATGGAGCGCATGAGGGTGTTGAAGCTGTTCGCGGAGGCGGTCTCCTCCTGCGGGACGGCGCCCATGATGAGGGCCGGCATGGCTCCGTAGGCGAGTCCGACGCCGGTGTTGCAGATGAGGGTCACGACGAGCAGGCCCCAGGTGGAACCCATCAGGGCGAGCGAGGAGCCGTATCCGACGGCGATGACGAGGGCGCCGACGGAGAGCGTGACCTTGGGGCCGCGGGCGGCCGAGAGCTTGGCGCCGAGCGGCGCGAGGATCATCATCATCAGGCCGGCCGGGGCCATCCACAGGCCCATGGCCATCATCGACTGGCCGAGTCCGTAGCCGGTGGCCTCGGGGAGCTGGAACAGCTGGGGGACGACCAGGGACTGGGCGTACATGGCGAATCCGACGAGGACGGAGGCCATGTTGGTCATCAGGACGACCGGGCGTGCGGTGACGCGCAGGTCGACGAGGGGTTCGGGGGTACGCAGCTCCCAGCGGCCCCAGCCGAGCAGGACGACGACGGCGACGGCGAAGAGGCCGAGGGTGGTGGCGCTGCCCCAGCCCCAGGTGGCGCCCTTGGAGACGGCGAGCAGCAGGGCGACGAGGCCGACGCCGAGGCCGAGCGCGCCGGGAACGTCGAAGCGGCCGGTGGCGGGGGTGCGGCGCCCGGCGGGGGCGACGCGCCAGATCAGGATGCCCACGAGGACGCTGAGGCCGGCGGCGACCCAGAAGAGCACGCGCCAGCTGGCGTTCTCGGCGACGGCGGCGGAGAAGGGCAGGCCGAGGGCGCCGCCGACGCCCATGGAGGCGCTCATCAGGGCGATGGAGCCGCCCAGCTTCTCGGGCGGCAGGATGTCGCGCAGCAGGCTGATGCCGAGGGGGACGACGCCCATGCCGAGGCCCTGGAGTCCGCGTCCGACGATCATCGGGACGACGGAGGAGGCGAGCGCGCAGACCACCGAGCCGGCGACGAGCGGGATCACGGAGACGAGCAGGACCCGCCGCTTGCCGAGGGTGTCGCCGAGCCGTCCCGCGACCGGGGTGGCGACGGCGCCCGCGAGCAGGGTGGCGGTGATGACCCAGGACGCGTTGGACGCGGTGGTGTCGAGCAGCTTCGGGAGGTCGCCGATGAGCGGCACCACCAGGGTCTGCATGAGTGCGGCCACGATGCCCGCGAGCGCGAGGACGCCGACGACGCCTCCGGGTCGGGCGTCGGGCTTGGAGCCGTCCACGGGTTCTCCCTCGGTACTTCTTCGATGGTCAGGAACAGTATTGTGCATCATGCACATTGAATGCAGCATGCACAAGTTGTGCTGGATGCATACACTCCCGCGACAGGAGAGAATGGACGCATGGACAAGCCCACCCACCTGGTCGAGTTCGAGAGCATGCTGATCGGACGGCACGCCCACCTCTACGGGCCGCGCTCCCGCGCGGCCGGCGGCCACCTCGACCGCAGCGCGTACGTCCTGCTCACCCGCATCCGGATGCACGGGCCGATGTCCATCGGGCAGCTCAGCGAGGCCTTCGGCCTCGACGCCTCCACCCTCAACCGGCAGACGGCGGCGATGCTGCGCGCCGGGGTCGTGGAACGCATCCCCGACCCGGACGGCGGGATCGCCCGCAAGTTCCGCATCACGGAGGAGGGCGAGCGCCGCCTCGAAGCCGACCGGACCTCGAACATCGAGGGCCTGGAACGGGTGATGGAGCACTGGTCCCCCGAGGACGTGGCCCACTTCGCCGCCTACCTCGAACGCTTCAACCGCGACATCGAGCGCCTGGAGGGCCGCCCCTGGCCGCGGCCGTAGCCCGCCCCGTCGGACGCGGCGCCCCCTCGGCCTTCGGGCGCCGCACCGTCACCCCTTCGCGCGCCGCGCCACCTCAACTCCCCGGGCGCCGCGCCGCATTGCCGCGTCAGGCACCCTGCCGCATCGCCGCCTGACGGTCCGCCGTCGCCAGGGCCGTGTTGGCGAGGGCCACGAGCCCGAACGCCACCGCCCACCCCGGCTGGTCCAGGGCGAACAGCGCGAGGGTCGCCGCGCCGAAGACCAGCGCCTTCACCGCCAGGACTCCCGCCAGCGGCACCTTGATCCGGGCCTTCGGGGCGGCGAACAGGCCCCAGACGGTGGCCGCCAGGGCGGGCGCCGCCACCGCCAGCAGCAGCCGCAGCGCCGTGTTCTCCGCGCTCTCCCAGCCCCACCAGGCCAGCACGGCCAGGGCCGCGACCTCCAGCAGGAACGCCAGACCTTCGTTGAAGAGGTGCAGGGCGGTGGGCAGCTTCATCGGGAACCTCTCGACGACGATCACTCGTGCGGGCCGCCCCGAGCGTAGACGCGGCTTCCGTCAGAAGTCTTTACCTCCGGGTCCCGGCGGCGGTAACTTCCGCCCCACGCAAGATGTTTCTGAAACTTTCCGACTGCGTTTCCAGCGGCGCCGATCCCCATCCCCCAACCGGCCCCCACGGAACGCGCCTCCGCCTGGAGCATCAGATGAGCCGCATCCCCACCCGTCCGCCCGGACGCGCACTGGCCGTCCTGGCCGCGGCCGCCGGCCTGGTCGGCCTGCTCGCCGCCCCACCCGACGCCCCCTCCTCGCCCCGCACCGCCCCCGCCGCGGCCACCGCCGACACCACGGCGACCGTCTTCTACTGGACGAAGACGAAGAACTGGGCCGCCTACAACCTGCATTACGCCCCCGACGGCGGCGCCTGGACCACGGTCCCCGGCGTCGCCATGGAGCCCGCCTGCACGGACTGGGTGAAGAAGACGGTCACCCTCGGCACCGCCAACGGACTGGCCGCCACCTTCAACAACGGCAGCGGCACCTGGGACAACAACGGCGGCAAGAACTACGCCCTGGGCACCGGGAGCATCACCGTCAAGGACGGCGTCGTCGCCCACTCCGACCCCTGCGCCGGAACCGGTCCCGACCCGACGCCCTCCCCGGGCGCCAAGGCCACCGTCTACTACTCCACCGAGGCCCTGGGCTGGTCCACCGCCAACATCCACTACCAGCCCGCGGGCGGCGCCTGGACCGCCGTCCCCGGTGTCGGCATGCAGGCCGCCTGCGCCGGCTGGTGGAAGCGCGAGATCGACCTCGGCACCGCCGGCTCCCTCAAGGCCGCCTTCAACAACGGCAACGGCACCTGGGACAACAACAAGGGCTCCGACTACGCCCTCGGCACCGGCGTCAGCAGCGTCAGGAACAACGTGGTGACGGCGAACGCCGCCGACCCGTGCGCCGCCGAGGCGCCCGACACCCGGGCGCCGACCGCCCCCGCCCGGCTCACCGCGACCGCCGACGGCACCTCGGTGCTGCTCACCTGGGACCCCGCCACCGACGACAGGGGCGTGACGAAGTACCAGGTCACCCGGGTCGGCGGCAGCGGCGGTACGGTCGTGACGGACGTCGCCTCCACCGTCTTCTCCGACACGGGCCTCGCCCAGCGGACCGCGTACACCTACACGGTGCGGGCCGTGGACGCCGCCGGGAACGTCTCCCCCGCCTCCCCCGCCGCGACCGCCACCACCGGGGACGCGCCCACGACCCCCGCGACCGGGAAGCCCCTCGGCACCGACCCGCGCAAGGACCCGATCTACTTCGTCCTCACCGCCCGCTTCAACGACGGCGACCCGTCGAACAACCGGGGCGGCAGCCAGCACGTCAAGTCGGGCAACGCGGCCAACGACGACCCCATGTTCCGGGGCGACTTCAAGGGCCTCATCCAGAAGCTGGACTACGTCAAGGGCCTCGGGTTCTCCGCGATATGGGTCACCCCGGTGGTCCTGAACCGCTCGGACTACGACTACCACGGCTACCACGGCTACGACTTCTACAAGGTCGACCCGCGCCTGGAGTCGGCCGGCGCCTCCTACCAGGACCTGATCGACGCGGCCCACGCCAAGGGCATGAAGATCTACCAGGACGTCGTCTACAACCACTCCTCCCGCTGGGGCGCCAAGGGCCTGTTCGTCCCGACCGTGTACGGCGTGCGGGACAGCCAGTGGAGCTGGTACTACGACGAGAAGCAGCCCGGCTTCGAGTACGACGGCCTGACGATCGACCCGAAGAGCGGGAAGTCCTTCTACAACGGCGACCTGTGGTCGACGGCCGAGCCCACCGGCAACACCTGCGTCAACTGGGGCAAGCCGACCGGCGGCAAGAGCGCCGAGGGCTACACCGTCTACAACTGCCAGTGGCCGAGCCCCACGTCCGGCATGTTCCCGAAGTCGCTCTACCACCAGTGCTGGATCGGCAACTGGGAGGGCGAGGACTCGCGGTCCTGCTGGCTGCACGAGGACCTGGCCGACTTCAACACCGAGAACCCGACCGTGCAGAACTATCTGATAGGCGCCTACGACAAGTACATCGACATGGGCGTCGACGGCTTCCGCGTCGACACGGCCGTGCACATCCCCCGGACCACCTGGAACCGCCGCTTCCTGCCGGCCATCCAGGAGCGGGTGACCCAGCGGCACGGGGCCGAGGCGGCGAAGAACTTCTTCGTCTTCGGTGAGGTCGCCGCCTTCGTCAACGACAAGTGGAACCGCGGTTCGGTGAACCACTCGGCGCAGTTCTACACCTGGAAGGAGCGCAAGGAGTACGACGCGGACGACGCCAGGGCCGCCCTGGAGATGTACGACTACGAACAGCAGCAGGGCACCGGCAACCAGCCCACGTCCACCAACGCCTTCCTGTCCGGGAACAGCTACCACACCCCCGACAACAGCCGGTTCTCGGGCATGAACGTCATCGACATGCGCATGCACATGAACTTCGGCGACGCGTCGAACGCCTTCTCCAACGGCAAGGACTCGGACGACAGTTACAACGACGCCACCTACAACGTCGTCTACGTCGACAGCCACGACTACGGCCCCAACAAGTCGAGCGAGCGGTACGCGGGCGGCACGGACGCCTGGGCCGAGAACATGTCCCTGATGTGGACCTTCCGCGGCATCCCGACGCTGTACTACGGCTCCGAGATCGAGTTCCAGAAGGGGAAGAAGATCGACTGCGGGCCGACCTGCCCGCTCGCCGACACCGGTCGGGCCTACTTCGGCGACCATGTCGCCGGCTCCGTCACGGCCTCCGACTTCTCCCAGGTCACCTCGGCCACCGGAGCGGTCGCGACCACCCTCCAGCAGCCCCTGGTGCGGCACGTGCAGCGGCTCAACCAGATCCGGCGCGCGATCCCCGCGCTCCAGATGGGCCAGTACTCCACCGAGGGCATCTCCGGCGGCATGGCGTTCAAGCGCCGCTACACCGCGGGCGGCACGGACAGTTTCGCCCTGGTGACGATCACGGGCGGCGCCACGTACACGGGCATCCCGAACGGCACGTACACGGACGCCGTCACCGGCGACGTCCGCACCGTGACCGGCGGCACCCTCACGGTCGCCGCCCCCGGCAAGGGCAATCTGCGGGTGTACGTCCTCAACGGCCCCGGCAGGATCGGGACTTCGGGTCCGTACCTGAAATAGCCGACGGGCCCGCCGCACTACCCCAGCGGTGTGCGGTGCAGGGTGACGAGCAGTCGCCAGACCTGGTGGGCGATCCGGTCGGGATCGCCCACCACCAGGCCGTGCAGCCAGTCCGCCAGCACCCCGGCGAAGGTCGCGGCGACGGCCGAGGCGATCAGCTCCGGCTCGGGCGCGCCCGCCAGGCTGCGCTCGTGGAAGCTGCGGGCCCGCAGGTCCTCGTGGAGCACGAGGCCGAGCGGTCCGCCGCCTCCCGGGCGCAGCAGGGCGCGGTAGAGGCCCGCGTGCGGGGCGAGGCCGGTGAGGAACGCGCGGAGCGCGGGCGGCGGTGACGCCGGGTCGGGGACGCCGCGCCAGGCGTGCAGGGCGTCGACCGCCTCGCGGACGACGTCGGCGCAGGCGTCGACGGCCAGCGCCTCCAGGTCGGCGTAGTGGACGTAGAAGGTGGCGCGGCCGACTCCGGCCCGGCGGACCAGGCTCGCGACGGTGACCTCCGGCAGCGGGCGCTCGGCGCACTCGTCGAGGAGGGCCTGCCGCAGTCTGGCCCGGGTCCTGGCCGCCCGGGGGTCGCCCGGCGCCGGCTCGGCGGGCGGGTTCACCGGCTGAGGAGGACGGCGCCGAGGGCGAGCGCCCCGGGGAGGGCCTGGGCGACCAGGATGCGGCGGTTCGCGGTGGCCGCGCCGTACAGGCCGGCGATGACGACGCAGACGAGGAAGAAGATCTGGACCCGGTACCCGGTGGGGTCCGCGGCGATCAGCCCCCAGACGAGTCCGGCGGCGAGGAAGCCGTTGTAGAGGCCCTGGTTCGCGGCGAGCGGCGCGGTGGCGCGGGCCATCTCGGCGTCGAATCCCGACAGTTCGCGTCCCGGCTTGCGCTCCCACAGGAACATCTCCAGAACCAGGATGTACGCGTGCAGGGCGGCCACCAGGCCCACCAGCACGTTCGCGGCCGTCTCCATCGCCTGCTCCCTCACCCACAATTTCCTGGACAGGTGTCCAGCATACATGGACACCTGTCCAGGAACTGCCCTGCCCGTGTCCGAACGCTTCCTTCCGCCCGGTGAGTCTGGGATCTTGCCTCCACCCCACACATCACAGGGCCCGGCGGGCGCCACCCGCGCCACCGGGTCATCGGAGGACGCATTGTTTTCCCACATATCCGGCCGGATGAGACTCTCGGCCCTCGCGCTCGGCACGACCCTGGTGCTCGGCACGACCGCCGGCCTCGCACAGGCCGCCCCCCTGGACAACGAGCCCCTCACAGCCCGCCCGGCCGCGGCCCCCGCCGTCGCCGCGGCGCCCGCGGCCTGGGCCGCGGGCACCCGCGCCTATCTGGTCGTCACGACCCCCGGCGACACCACCGCCGTCCGTACCGCCGTCACGAACAACGGCGGCTCGGTCTTCGCCTCGTACGACGCGATCGGCGTGATCGTCGCGCACTCGGCCTCCGCCACGTTCGCCGCCACGATGCGCGGCGTCTCCGGCGTCCAGAAGGTCGGCGCGACCCGTACCTCCGACGTCCCCGCCGACGCCTACAACCCGGCGCTCCCGGCCAATCCGGCGCAGTCCGCCGCTCCCACGACGGAGCCCGTCCGCTCGGACATGACCCAGATCAAGGCCGACCAGGCCTGGGCCGTCAACCCGGGCTCCGCCTCGGTGAAGGTCGGCATCCTGGACACCGGCGTGGACGACCAGCACCAGGACCTGGCACCCAACTTCAACGCCGCCGACTCGGTCTCCTGCGCGTACGGGAAGACGGACACCCGCGCCGGGGCCTGGCGCGACGTCGACCAGCACGGCACCCACGTCGCCGGCACGGTCGCCGCCGCCAAGAACGGCAAGGGCGCCATCGGCGTCGCGCCGGGCGTGAAGATCTCCTCGGTGCGCATCGCCGAGCCCGGCAGCACCCTGTTCTTCGCGGAGAACACCATCTGCGGCCTCGTGTGGGCCGGTGACCACGGCTTCAAGGTCACCAACAACAGCTACTACACGGACCCGTGGCAGTTCAACTGCCCGAACGACCTCGACCAGGCGGCCATCCTGGAGGGCGTGGGCCGCGCCCAGGCGTACGCCGAGAGCAAGGGTTCGCTCCAGGTCGCGGCGGCCGGCAACTCCAATGTCGACCTGGCCAACAAGACCACGGACTCGTCGAGCCCCAACGACTCGACGCCGGTGACCCGGACGATCACCAACGACTGCCTCGACATCCCGGCCGAGCTGCCGGGCGTGGTGACGGTCGCGGCGAACGGCACCAGCGGCACGTCCAAGGCCTCGTTCTCCAACTACGGCCGTGACGTCATCGAGGTCTCGGCGCCCGGCGAGTCGGTCTACAGCACGATCCCCGGCGGCAAGTACACCTCGATGAGCGGCACTTCGATGGCCTCCCCGCACGTGGCGGGCGTGGCCGCGCTGCTCGCCAGCGCCAACCCGGCGTACACCCCGGCGGACATCCGGGCGAAGCTCGGCGAGCAGGCCACCGACCTGGCCTGCCCGGCGGACAACCGCTGCACCGGCACCACGGCGAAGAACAGCTTCTTCGGCGAGGGCCGCGTGGACGCCCTGAAGGCGACCGGCGGCTCCACCCCGCCGCCCGGCAAGTACTTCGAGAACCTCACGGACGTCACGATCGCGGACAACTCCACGGTCGAGAGCCCGATCACGGTCAGCGGCGTGACGGGCAACGCGCCGGCCACCCTCAAGGTGGGCGTGGACATCAAGCACACCTACATCGGTGACCTCAAGGTCGACCTGGTGGCCCCGGACGGCACCGTGTACACGCTGCACAACCACACGGGCAGCGGCACGGACAACATCACCCAGACGTACACCGTCAACGCCTCCGCGGAGGTCGCGAACGGGATCTGGAAGCTGCGTGTGAACGACAACGCGAGCCAGGACACCGGCCGGATCGACGCCTGGAACCTGACCTTCTAGCACCTCCCGACCCGGGGAACGGGGCCGGAGCCGCCATGGCTCCGGCCCCGTTCGCGTGCCCGGCGCGACTCCGGCGCGTCTCCGGCGCGAGAAAGTCCGTACCGGGGGGTAGGCCTCCCGCGGCTCTTGCTATACGTTCCGTCTAACAAGCTTGCTAGACACGGCGTCTAACAAGCGCCCGAGCCGACCGAGCGACCCCGAGGAGCCGCACCATGGCAAGCAGCACCGTTCGCCCGGAGAACCACGACCAGGACGACGTCGCCGAACGGCTGCTCCGGTCGGCCGCCAAGCTCTCGTACGACCCCGCCGTCGAGGTGGACTGGGACACCCCCCTCGACAAGGACTTCCACGGCCAGAGCCCGGAGTGGAACAGCCTCTACGGCACCGCGTACTGGAACGAGATGACCGAGGAGCAGCGCAAGGAGTTGACCCGGCAGGAGTCCGCCTCGGTGGCCAGCACCGGCATCTGGTTCGAGATGATCCTCCAGCAGATGGTGCTCCGCGACATCTACCTCATGGACCACACCGACCCGCGCTTCCAGTGGGCCCTCACCGAGATCGCCGACGAGTGCCGGCACTCCATCATGTTCGCCCGCGGCTCCCAGAAGCTCGGCGCACCCGCCTACCGGCCCCGGCGCGCGGTGCTCGAACTCGGCCGCTTCATGAAGACCGTCGGCTTCGGCGAGGCCGCGTACGCCGGCATCCTCGTCGCCGAGGAGGTCCTCGACGTCATGCAGCGCGACTGGATGCGCGACGAGCGGGTGGTCCCCTTCGTCCGCACCATCAACAACATCCATGTGGTCGAGGAGTCCCGGCACATGAAGTTCGCCCGCGACGAGACCCGCCGCCACCTCGCCCGCGCGGGCCGCGCCCGCCGCCAGTTCCAGTCCCTCGTGGTCGCCATCGCCGCGTACTACATCATCACCAACCTGGTGAACCCCGAGGTGTACGTGCGCGCCGGACTCGACCCGGAACGCGCCCGCCGCGAGGCCGCCGCCAACGAGCACTACAAGTCCCAGCTCCGCGCCAGCTGCGCCGGGCTGATGGAGTTCCTCTCCGACGTCGGCATGCTCACCCGCCCCGCGCTCTTCTTCTACAAGCGCGCCCACCTCCTCTGAACCGGACGCGTCGCGGACCCTCCCACCCGGATCCGACGCGCCCGACCCGCCGATCCCGACGAGCAGAGCCGAGCCGCCGCCATGACCTACGCCATCACCCAGACCTGCTGCAACGACGCGACGTGCATCGCCGTCTGCCCGGTCAACTGCATTCACCCGACGCCCGAGGAACCGGACTTCGGCACCACGGAGATGCTGTACATCGACCCGCAGACCTGCATCGACTGCGGGGCCTGCGCCGACGCCTGCCCGGTCGACGCCATCTTCCCCGCGGACCGGCTCACCGGACGGCTCCGCGCGTACGAGGCCATCAACGCCGCGTACTACGCGGACCGGACACCCGCGCCGGCGCCCGCCTCGCCCACCTTCCACCCCTGGGGCGCGCCCGCCTTCCACCGGTCGCTGCCCGCCGACTTCACCCCCCTGCGCGTCGCGGTCGTCGGCACCGGACCGGCCGGCATGTACGCCGCCGAGGACCTGCTCCTCCACACCAACGCCCAGGTGACGCTGATCGACCGGCTCCCGGTGGCCGGCGGACTCCTCCGGTACGGCGTGGCACCCGACCACCCCGCCACCAAGGGCGCGGGCGACACCTTCGCCCGCTTCCACTCCCACCCCCGGGTCACGATGCGGCTCGGCGTGGAGGTCGGCAGGGACGTCACCGCCGGGGAACTCGCCGCGCACCACGACGCGGTGGTCTACGCGGTCGGCGCCCCCTCCGACCGCCGCCTCGGCATCCCCGGCGAGGAACTGCCCGGCAGCGTCTCGGCGACCTCCGTCGTCTCCTGGTACAACGCGCACCCCGAGACCGGCGCCGACGCCGTCCCCCTGACCGCCGCCACCGAACGGGTCGTCGTCGTCGGCAACGGCAACGTCGCCCTGGACGTCGCCCGGATCCTCGTCATGGACCCCGCCGACCTCGCCGCCACGGACATCGCCGACCACGCGCTCGCGGCCCTGCGTGCCGACCCGGTCCGCGAGGTCGTGCTCCTCGGCCGCCGGGGCCCCGAGGACGCGGCGTACACCGGCTCCGAACTGCTCGCCCTGAAGCACCTGCCGGGCGTGGACCTCGTCGTCGACGACCGCGATCCGCGCACCGGCGCGGCCGTCGACGCGGCGGCCCCCGGGGAGAAGGCCGCGCTGCTGGGCGATGTCGCCCGCGAGACCGTGGACTGGACGCGTCCGCCCGCGCCGGGCCGGCGGCGGATCGTCCTCCGCTTCCACTCGGCCCCGGTCGACGCGCTCGGCGCCGGGGCCGTACGGGCGGTGCGGGTCACCGAGGAGGGGTCGGCCACGGGTACGGAGATCGGGACGGGGCTGCTCGTCCGCGCGATCGGCTACCGGGGCGTCCCGCTCGCCGGGCTGCCGTTCGACGAGGCCTCCGGAACGGTGCCGCACGAGGCCGGGCGGGTCACCGGGCTGCCCGGGAGCTATGTCGTCGGCTGGATCAAGCGGGGACCCTCCGGCGGCATCGGCGCCAACCGGGCGTGCGCGGAGGAGACGGTCGGGACGCTGCTCGCGGACGCGGTCGCCGGAGCGCTGCCGACGCCCACGGGTACGGCGCAGGAGTTCCGCCGGCTGGCGCGGAGCCGCAGCCGGCATCTCGTCGACGCGCGCGGGCTCGCGGCCATCGACCGGACCGAGCGGGCCAGGGGCCGGGACGCGGGGCGTCCCCGGGTCAAGATCGCCACGGTGCCGGAACTGGTCGCGGCGGCACGGGCGGGACGACTGCGGAGGGGCTGAGTGCGGCAGGGCGCGTAGGTGGTTCCGGCCCGGGACGGCGGGCCGGTACGGCGCAGGAGGGCGTACGGCCACGGGGGACGTACGGCTCTGCCCACGGCCGCGTACGACGTACGACGTACGGCGACGGGGAACGTCAGGCCGCGAGGCCCAGGGCCTGGCGGACCACGATCGCGTTGAGCCGCACGGCGAAGGGCACCACGTCCGTCAGGTCGAGGCCGACGGCCTCGGCCTTCGGCAGCTCGACGGTCACGTCGACGCAGAAGGCCAGCGCGTACATGTGCTCACCCGTCTCCTCGTCCTGCAGGGCGAAGAACAGGTCCCGGTAGAAACGGGTCCGCTCCCCCGACTCCTCGTAGAAGGAGAGGCCGGGCTGCCCCTCCTGCGCGGCGAGGCCCGTGAACGCCCCGACGAGCTCCCGCTCGACGGTGGACCAGAAGCCGGCCTCCGCGCACTCCGGCGGAAGCGCCTGCCGGACGGCCTCCTTCAGCGAGAGCACCATGACGAGGACCGGGGCGTACTCCTGGAGCCCCCAGCCCCGCACCATCTTCACCACGGTGCTGTCCGGGACGGCCGCGGCGGCCTCCCGGATCGCGTCGAAGTCGAAGTTCACGGTCGCCGGGGCGATGGCGTCCTGAAAGACCCGGTCGATGGACCGGGCCTGGTCGAGGTGGTCCGGTGCGACCTCGACGACGGTCCTGAAACTGGCGGCCAAAGCTCCTCCTGGGTGATCTCGGTGATCAGGAGGGGTCAGTATGCAGCAGGGCCCGGCCGGACGATCAGGACTTCCGGCGCGGCTTCCCGCCGGTACGGCCCTTGCCGGAGCCCCCGGCGGCGCCGCCGGTCTTCCGGGCCGTGGGCCTGCCCGCCGTACGGGCGCCGCTGCCCGGCTTCCCCGGCCTGGCGGGCTTGCCCGACTTCTGGGCGCCCTTCTGCTCCTTCGGCTGCTTCTGGCCCTTCTGGGCCTCGGCGCGACGGCCCCGGGTGCTGTTCACCGTGCGGCCGCGCACGATGCCGATGAACTCCTCCACCAGGTCGGGCGCCTCGTCGGCGGCGAGCCAGGAGAGCGCCACCCGCGACTGCGGGACCTCGGTGAGCGTGCGGTAGGTGAGGTCCTTGCGGTGGTGCAGCCGGGCGAGCGACTGGGGGAGGGCGAGCAGGCCGACACCGGCGGCGACCAGCTCGATCGCGTCGGCGGTCGTCTCCGGGCGCTCGTTCGCCGCACGGCCCGGCGGGCGCTCCCAGCCGAGAGTGTCGTCGAGCGGGTACAGGACCAGCTCGTCGGCCAGGTCGTCGGCCGACACCTCCTCGACGGCGGCGAACAGATGGTCCTTGGGGACCACGACGACCGTCGTCTCCGTGTAGAGCGGGATCGCGCTGAGGTCGTCCCGGTCGACGGGCAGCCGGACCAGGCCGACGTCGGCCGTGCCCTCCCGGAGCGCGCCGAAGGCCTCGGCGGGCGTCACGGCGAGGAGCGCCAGCGGCACGTCGGGCAGGCGTTCGTTCCAGACCCGCACCCACTTCGAGGGCGTCACACCGGGGACGTACGCCAGCCGGAACGAAGGGGAGCCGGAGGGGGAATCCGTCCGGGGATCTGAGGGGGAAGCGTCCGAGCCTGTCACCCGGCCAGGTTACCGGTAGCTGCCGTGGTCGGAGTTCGTCCGCACGCTCGATACCCTTGACCCCATGACGTCGCACCAGAACACCCAGACGATGAAGCCCGCCACCGCGGCGAAGAAGCTGGGTGTGTACCTCGAGGCCACCCCCGCAGAGTTCCAGGAGGGTGTCGTCTCGCGCACCGAGCTGAACGAGCTCCAGGCGAACCCGCCCGCCTGGCTCCAGGAGCTCCGGCAGAACGGCCCGCACCCCCGCCCGGTGGTCGCGCAGCGGCTGGGCATCTCCATCGCCGGTCTGGCGCGCGGCGGCATCACCGAGCCGCTGACCACCGAGCAGATCGACGAGCTGCGCCAGGAGCTGCCCGAGTGGCTCCAGAAGGAGCGCGCGACGCAGGCGGAGGTCCGCAAGGAGACCGTCCGCATCAAGGAGCGCGACGCGGAGCGCGCGGCCCGCGGCCCGCGGGACGCCTGACCGCCACGTCCCGGGACCGGGCGGCCCGCCGGGCCGTGACCGGTCCCGACCCGTTCTGACCGGTGTGGCGTGCGGGCGGGTGCGGGAGTCATTCCTCCATGAGTGACACCAGCACCGCGCCCGAGCCGCCGGTCGTCGTCGGCGTGGACGGGTCCGAGCACAGCCTCCGCGCCCTCGCATGGGCCCTGAGCTCCGCCGAGCACCTGGGTTCCCCCCTGGTCGTGGCCCATGTCCGTTCAGACGCCCTCCAGCTCGGTGCCGCCCGCATCGCCTCCCTGGGCTCCGCCCCCGAGCTGCCCGACACGGTGCTGAACGCCGTGCGGACCGTCGTCGAGGAGCGCGGCCACCGCGCTCCCGTGCGGTACGAGTCCCTGGACGGGGCCGTGAACGACGCGCTGCCCGCGGCGGCGCGCGGAGCCCGGCTGCTGGTGACCGGCTCGCGCGGACACGGCGGTGTCGCGTCCCTGCTCCTCGGCTCGACCAGCCGCACGCTCGCCGCGACCGCGCCCTGCCCGCTCGTCGTCGTCCCGCACGAGGCGCGGGTGGCCGCCCTGGAGGGCGGGGCGGAGGCGGGCCGGGTGCTGCTCGGTCTGCACGTGGAGGAGACCTCGGACGAGGTGGTGGACTTCGCCTTCGAAGCGGCGCACCACCGGGGCGTGCCGCTGGAGGCCGTGACCGCCTTCCGGGTCCCGCCGCAGCCGGGCGCGCTCGTCGTCGCCCCCTCCCCCGCCCTCCAGGTACCGCCCCCGCCGTCCTTCGCGGACGACACGGAGGAGCTCGTGCGGGAGGCGGAGCGCGAGCAGTCCGAACGGCTGCGTCCGTTCGTCGAGCGCTGGCCGGGGGTCGGTCTCACCCCGGTGGTGGTCCCCGGCGACGCGGCACGCCGCCTGGTGGAGGGCTCGCGCGACGCGTCCCTCCTGGTCGTGGGCCGCCACCACCGCCACCGCCTGGGCTCCCTGCTGATCGGCTCGGTGGCCCACTCGGTCCTCCACGACGCCCACTGCCCGGTCGCGGTGGTGCCACCGTCACCGGGGAGCTGAGGAAGGGGATGTCCCTGCCCGACGCGCCGTTCCACCGGTACGTCCTGGGCGGGATGCCCGGCTGAACCGCCCCGGCGGCCGGTCACGCTCCGCGGTCAGCCCGCCGGCGTGCGGGCCAGGCGGAAGCCCACGTCGTCCAGGGTGAGGGTGGGGTGGCTGCGGCGGCGGACCGAGGCGCGGCAGCTCCAGTGGGGGTCGAACCAGCCGCCACCGCGCAGGACCCGGTACGAACCGTAGACCTCGGCGTCGTACACGTCCCAGCACCATTCCCAGACGTTGCCCAGCATGTCGTGGAGGCCCCAGGCGTTGGGGCGCAGTCCTGCCACCTCGTGGAGGCGTTCGCCGGAGTTGCCGCGGTGCCAGGCGATCTCGTCGAGCGGGCCGTAGCGGGGCTCGGTGGTGCCGGCGCGGCAGGCGTGCTCCCATTCCGCCTCGGTCGGCAGGCGGTATCCGTCGGCGGTCCGGTCCCAGACGGGTCCGTGCTCGCCGTCGTCGGAGCCGGTGCCGCCCCCGTAGGCGGGCCGGAGTCCCTCCCGGGCCGACAGGGCGTCGCAGAATCGGACCGCGTCCTGCCAGGACACCCCTTCCACCGGCAGCCGGCCGCCGCGCGCGCTGCCGGGGCGGTCGCCGGTGACCCTCTCGTACAGCTCCTGGGTGACCGGGACCGCGCTCAGGGCGTACGGGTCGAGGTCGACCGTCCAGCTCCGTTCCGTGCGCCGGTCCGACAGTGCGACCCGTCCCCCGGGCACCTCGATCATGACGTCCTCCCCCTGTGTCCTCATGCGTGCATCGTCGCAGCACACGGGCCCGTCACGCCGTGTCACCGAGCGCTCTGCGGCGAGCGTGGCTAGCGTGGCCCACAGGAACACGTCATCGAATCGGAAGTGGGAGTCACCGTCATGGCCGCACGACCTGAAGGCACGCCGGTCTGGACCGACGCGATGTTCACCGACGTCGAGGGCGCCAAGACGTTCTACGGCGACGTGCTCGGCTGGACCTTCGGCGAGTCCTCGTCGGAATTCGGCAACTACACGCAGGCGTACAAGAACGGCAAGGCGGTCGCGGCCGTCGTGCCCCCGATGCCGGGCCAGGACGGGGAACCCCAGTCGGCCTGGTGTCTGTACTTCGCCTCCCCGGACGTCGCCGCGACGGCGGAGAAGATCCGCGGCGCGGGCGGCACGGTGCTGATGGAGCCGATGCAGGTCGGCGACTTCGGCTCGATGTGCATCGCCCAGGACCCGTCGGGCGTGACGTTCGGCGTCTGGCAGGCGGGACAGCACGAGGGCTTCGAGCTGGAGGGCGAGACCGGCTCGTACGTCTGGGCCGAGGTCTTCACCCGGGAGCCCGCGAAGGCGGACACGTTCTTCACCGAGGTCTTCGGCTACAGCTCGAAGAAGATCAAGGACGAGCACATGGACTACCGGGTCTTCGACTTCGGTGGCCCGCAGCCGGTGCTCGGCCGGATGGTGATGTCGGCGGAGGACTTCCCGGCGGAGGTCCCCTCGTACATCCAGCTGTACTTCGGCGTCGACAACTGCGACAAGGCCGTCGAGGCGGCCGAACGGCTCGGCGGGCGGAAGGTGTTCGGGCCGATGGACAGCCCGTTCGGCCGGTTCGCGGCGATCCTGGACCCGCAGGGTGCCGCCTTCGCGGTGATCGACATGAAGACCACCGTCGGGGACATGCCCGAGATGGAGTGAGCGGTACGGGAAGGCCGGTTCCGGTGAAGCGGCTGAAGACCCGCTGACCGGTGCGGAAGTCGACGGCCGTGAGGTACCAGGCGTCGATGCCCCAGGAGTTGGGGCGCTTCTCGTAGAAGCAGAGCAGCCCGTTGGCGGTGGACAGCTTCGGGACGGTCGACGGGGAGCGGACGTCGCTCTCCCAGACGGTGTCGCGGCCGCTGCCCCTGGTTCACGGAGCCGGGCTTGGTGCCGGTCCCCCGGTCGTACGTCTCGCGCCACCGCACGCGCACGGAGAAGGAGTCCCGGTCGCGCCGACTTGGGCAGGCAGTTCGCGACATGGCGGGCCTTGTGGACCCAGCAGCGCTGGTGCCGGGCAGAGGGGAAGGCCTCAGCAAGCGCCCGCCGAAGGGCCATCGCGCCGCCCCCATGGCCAGCTCGGGGGCGCGCATGCCGCGTCGGCGGCAGTCGCGCAGCAGGTCGGCCCAGGACTCGGCGGACTCGCACAGGCCCTCCGCAAGGGCGATCAGTTCCTTCGTACCGTCCAACTGGACGCCGGGCAGGACCAGAACGCACGAGTGCGCCTGCCCGATCCGCACCTTCGGGTGCACACCGTCCGCCCAGACATAGACGAAGTCCCCGACGCGGCCGCGGCGGCGTGGAGGAGAACCGCTTCCACTCGCCGGTCTCCTCGTCGATGCGCCGGTCGTTCACCCGAGGCGCGGTGACCTCGACCGGCCCGGCCGCGGTGACCACGGTCCTCGCCTTGTGGCGGCTGTTTCGGACCACCGGGCGCCGCTCCTGCCCGTCGGTCTCCGTGGTCCTGAGCATTGCTCGACCAAGATCCGGGCCAGCTGCGGCCGGCGCCGGCCCACCGAAGGCAGACGCCTTCATTTCGGACGAACGGCGGCGGGATCCTCGCGTCTTTCCGCGCCCGACCTCCGACGGGGATTTCGCACGCTTCCGAGGTGTGACCGGCGAGTCCTCCGCTCTCCACGGGCCAGCCATAACCGAAGCGGCATGCGCTCGCGCTCGGCGAGGCCCATTCGGACGCTCCGCCGTCCCTTGTCGCCGTCCCGTCGCTCATCGCGACTCACAGTAATGTCGTGCCGGCAGACGAAACCTGCAAGGTGGGCTCCCTGCGCCGGCATTGTCCGGATCAGGTGATGGAGGTCGCCTTCCGGTCTCACAGACCTTCCAGCCTCTCAGCCCGACCGTCGACAACGCCCCACGCGGAGCCTCCGCCCGTCGCCCGGGGCCATCCGGTCGAACTCCCTCGCTCGCCCTGCAGGCCAATTTCCACGGTACTCCCGCCCCCGCCCGGCACCAAGGCCGAACGCCCCCGTCGCTGCCCCGACGACCAGGCTGAACGCGCCTCGGCGAATCCGCCATGTCCCCGACTGCCCACTCGCGGTGGCCCCGACGGCCGCTGTCCCACCGTTCCTCCGCGAGCGGGCGGAACGGGACGGGAGCGCCACCGCCGGGCCACAGCGGACGACGGCGACCGAGTCGGCGGCACCCACGGACCGCGTCCGACCGCCGCCCCATGTTAGGCCGGGCGGCCCATGTCCAACAGTCTCGGCCTCGTTCATGCTGGAGTTACGGACCCCGGACGAAGAAGGTGGGTCCCGTCCCCACCAGAGGCCACCACACCGACGGGCCCTGGCAGCGGGCGGCTGTTCCGGCCCGACTCGTCCATCCCCCGGGACGAAGACCTCACCGTCCCCCTCAGAGGACAGGACCGGACATGAGCGATGAGACGACGAACACGCCGACGCGTACCAAGACGTGGACCCTTCGCGTGGACCTCTTCGAGGAAGGCGACGTCACGAAGGTGCACGCGGCCCTCGACACCGGTGACAACCGGCTGGAGAGCCGCACCGAAGCCCACCGCAACCCGCACGACCCTCCCGCGCCGGAGATCGGCGACGAATACGCGGCCGGACGCGCCCTGGTCGACCTCGGCCACCAGTTGCTGCGCTTCGGCACGGCCGATGCCGCCGCCAACGAACCGCCGCCACAAGGATGACCGCCATGGCTGCGCCCCTCGGTGGCCGGCTGTCCGCCCATCGTGGCGGCGTCCGGCCCCTCAGGGAGGCGACGGTGCTCATAAGGCACGCAGGCGGCGGGGACTGCCGATCACCGCCGGGCCCGACTCGGAGACATCGCAGTGCGGGAAGGTGGATCGATCCCGTCTACGGCGAAATGCTGATCGCTGTGGCGGCATCGACGAGGAGGACTACCAGCGCCGTATGAGCGGCACGCCCGTGGGTAGCGCAGGCCGGCCGCCGGACGGGCAGCCTCAAGGAGGACCGTCTTCACCGCCGGCTCCTTCCACCCGAGGCCGCAGACCCACCCCCGGGCCGGGGGTGGGCCACCACCCACGACACCCCGCACGGAACACGATCAAGCTGCCGGGGCGGTGAAGCACCCGGACAATGGAAGAGGCGCGTTCCGGTGGTTGACCCGCGACATCGAGGAAGGCGGCCGCCATGACCAGCATCACCCAACGCATCGCCACCCTGTTCCGGATCAAGGCGAACAAGGCGCTGGACAAGGCCGAGGACCCACGCGAGGTTCTGGACCACTCCTACGAGCAGCAGCGCGAGATGCTGCGGAGAGTGCGACGTGGCGTGGCCGATGTGGCGACCAGCCGCAAGCGGGTCGAGCTGCAGGTGAACCAGTTGCGGCAGTCCACGGGCAAGCTCCAGGGCCAGGCGAAACAGGCACTTGCCGTGGGGCGTGAGGATCTGGCCCGTGAGGCACTGACCCGGCGTACGGCAGTGGACTCGCAGATCACCGATCTGGAGGGACAGCAGGCGTCGCTGAAGGACCAGGAGGAGAAACTGACGCTGGCGGCGCAGCGTCTGGAGGCGAAGGTGGACGCGTTCCGTACCCGTAAGGAGACGATCAAGGCCACCTACACCGCCGCCGAAGCCCAGACCAGCATCACCGAGGCCGTCACCGGGATCGGCGAGGAGATGGGCGATGTGGGCCTGGCCGTGCAACGCGCGCAGGACAAGACGGAGCAGCTCCAGGCTCGCGCCGGTGCGCTGGACGAGCTGATCGCCTCCGGCGCGCTGGACGACGCCACGCTGCCGGCCGGCCGTGACCACATCCAGGCCGAACTCGAGCGCGTCACCGCAGGAAGCGACGTGGAGAGCGAGCTGGCCCGGATGAAGGCGCAGCTGCCGGCGGCCACCGGCCCCACAGCCGTGGAGGGCTCCGAGGGGAAGGAGACGTCATGATCATGCGGATCCTCGGCCAGGGCCAGTACGAGATCGCCGAAGAACACCTCGATCACCTCAATGAACTGGACTCTGCCCTGCAGGCGGCCGCTGACGCGGGCGACGAGGCGGTGTTCGCCTCCTCTCTGTCGGCCCTGCTGGACGCGGTGCGCAGCCTCGGCACACGGATGCCGGACGAGCGGATCACTCCGTCGGACCTGGTACTTCCCGATGAAGACACCAGCCTCGCGCAGGTGAGCGAGTTGCTCTCCGACGAGGGCCTGATCCCGGGGTGAGTGTGTGATGCGCAGCCGTTTCGAGCCCGACCGGCAGCTGACTGCCCGCATGGTGGTCACGATGTTCCTGCTCGGGCTGGTGTACGTGGCGTTCATCGCCGCGCTGATCGTGTTGCTCAAGTCCGTGGTCCTGGTGGTCCTCATCGCCGCGGCGCTGCTGGGCGCGCAGTTCTGGTACTCCGACCGGATCGCCCTGTACGCCATGCACGGCCGCCTCGTCACGCCCGAGGAACAGCCACGGTTGCACGGGGTCATCGACCGGCTGTGCGCCACCGCGGACATGCCCAAACCCCGGGTCGCCGTCTCCGACATGGACCTGCCCAACGCGTTCGCCACCGGCCGCAACGCCGACAACGCCGTGGTCTGCGTGACCACCGGCCTCATGCGCCGTCTGGAGACCGAGGAGCTCGAAGGCGTCCTCGCCCACGAACTCTCCCACATCGCCCACCGCGATGTCGCCGTGATCACCATCGCCTCGTTCCTGGGTGTGATCGCCGGACTCGTCGTCCGCTTCGCCTTCTACTCCCAGCTGTTCGGAGGACGGGACCAGCGCGACCAGAACACCGCCGTCGTCTTCCTGGCCGTGATGACGGTCTCCGCCCTCGTCTACGCCGTCAGCTTCCTGCTCATCCGGGCCCTGTCCCGGTATCGGGAACTGGCTGCCGACCGCGCTGCGGCGATGCTGACCGGAAAGCCGTCCGTCCTGGCGTCGGCGCTGACCAAGGTCAGCGGCGACATCGCCCGTATCCCCACTCGGGACCTGCGCACCGCGCAGGCGTTCAACGCGTTCTTCTTCACCCCCGCCCTCGGGCCCGGCACGACCGTGGCGCACCTGTTCTCCACCCACCCCACCCTGGAACGCCGCATCGAGGCACTCGCGGAGATCTCCGCGCAGCTGGGCGAGGCAGGCGGCGAACCGCACGCCGGGGCGTGAGGAGAAGGAGCTGGTACCCATGGGATTCCTGGACGTCCTGTTCGGCCGGAGCAAGCCGGTCAAGCCTGACCTGGACCAGCTCTTCGGCCTTCCCTCAGCGGCGATCACCCTTCAGGCAGCCGTCGGCTTCAGCCCGACCGGAGCGGGCTCGGTCTGCTTCGCCGCCATTGAGAGGGCGTTAAGTCCGTTTCTGGTAGCGGCCTCGTCCGGGCTGGGTGAGGAAGCCTTGACGGGTGAGGCGTCCGAGGCGGCTGCGGGTGATGTTGACG
>NZ_LMEP01000011.1 GCF_001426405.1 Streptomyces sp. Root1304
CATCGAGCACACCTTCCGCCTGTTCAAGCAGACCCTCGGCTGGACCCGCCCGAAGATCCGCACCCCCGAGGCGGCCGACCGTTGGACCTGGCTGATCCTCGCGGCCTACACCCAACTGCGACTGGCCCGGCCACTTGCAGCCGACCGGCGCCGGCCATGGGAAAGGCCCGTTCCTGCAGACAGGCTCACCCCCGCCCGTGTCCGCCGCGACTTTCGGCACATCCGCCCGAGGACCGCCTGCCCCGCCCAGGCACCGAAATCTGCCCGCCCCGGACCCGGACGACCACCCGGTCGGAAGAACACCCGGCCCACCCCACGCCACGACGTCCACACACCCCGCAAGACGGGCACCACCACGTCCCGGAACAAGAAGTCGACCACCCCACGGCCCCGCCGCACAGGTTAAAGATCAAGCTAGGCCAGCCGGGCCAGCGTGCCCTCCACCAGCCGGACCACCGAGGTGTCCGCCACCCCCGCCACCTCGTCGTACGCGAACCAGCGCAGGTCCAGCGACTCGTCACTGATCTGCTCCACCGCGTCCGCCGGGGCGAGCGCCGCGTACTGCACGTCCAGATGCCAGTGGCAGGGCGCCGGGATCGGGTGCCGGTCCAGCCGCACCGGACCGCCCGGCAGCAGGGTCAGACCCGCGATCCCGGACTCCTCCGTCGCCTCGCGCAGCGCCGCCGCCTCGACCGTCGGATCGCCCTCCTCGCAGTGGCCGCCCATCTGCAGCCACATGCCCAGCTTCTTGTGCAGGGTCAGCAGCACCCGCCCGCGCGCCGGGTCGACCACCAGCGCGCTGGACGTCAGATGGCCGGCCGTGCAGGGCTTGTACATGCCGTCCGGGTGGGCGGCGAGATGCCCCAGATAGGCATCGCGCAGCTCCGGCTGGTCCTCGTACCCCTTCAGGACGAGGACCGCGTCGTCGTACAGCGTCACTCCTTGCCGTCCCCGTCCTCGGGGGCGTCGCCCTTCGCCGCCTCGCCGAGCATCTTGTCGATCTCGGAGAAGTCCAGGTGCTCGCGGTGCACGAAGCCGTCCGGGTCGTCCAGGTCGGTCGCCGTCGGCAGCATGTCCGGGTGCTCCCACAGCCCGTCCCGGCCGTCGACCCCGCGCGCGTCGGTCAGCGAGGCCCACAGACGGGCCGCGTCCCGCAGCCGTCGCGGACGCAGCTCCAGACCGATCAGCGTCGCGAAGGTCTGCTCGGCGGGACCGCCCGAGGCCCGGCGCCTGCGCAGGGTCTCGCGCAGCGCGTCCGCCGAGGTCAGCCGCGACTTGGCGGCCTCGTGGACCACCGCGTCCACCCAGCCCTCGACGAGCGCGAGCGCCGTCTCCAGACGGGCCAGCGCCGCCTTCTGCTCCGGGGTGTCCTCCGGCTGGAACATGCCCTGCTGGAGGGCCTCCTGAAGCTGCTCGGGATGCGTCGGGTCGAGCTGGCCCACCGCCTCCTCCAGCTTCGAGGTGTCGACCTTGATCCCCCGTGCGTAGCCCTCGACCGCGCCGAACAGGTGCGCCCGCAGCCACGGCACGTGCGCGAAGAGCCGCTGGTGGGCGGCCTCGCGCAGCGCTAGGTACAGCCGCACCTCGTCGGAGGGCACGCCCAGGTCCTTGCCGAACGCCTCGATGTTCAGCGGCAGCAGCGCGGCACGACCGGCCGGGCCCAGCGGCAGACCGACATCGGTCGAGCCGACGACCTCACCGGCGAGCGCGCCGACGGCTTGCCCGATCTGCTGGCCGAACATGGCGCCGCCCATGGAGCGCATCATGCCGATCAGCGGGCCCGCCATGGCCTGCATCTCCTCCGGCAGGACGTCGCCCATCGCCGCGCCGACCCGCTCCGCGACCGGGTCCACGAGCTGCTGCCAGGCCGGCAGGGTCGCCTCGACCCACTCGGCGCGGCTCCACGCCACCGCCGTGTTCGACCCGGAGGGCAGCGAGGTGACCTCGTCCAGCCACAGGTCGGCGAGGCGCACGGCCTCCTCGACCGCCGACTTCTCGGCCGGGCCCACGCTGGCGTCCTTGGTGCCGTCGGCGGTGCCCTGGGCCACCACCTGGCGCGCGATCTGCTTGGCCATGTCCCAGTTCACGGGACCGCCCTCGTAGCTCAGCATCTGTCCGAGCTGCTGGAAGGCCGCACCCAGGTCGTTGGGGTTCAGCGAGCCGAACATCGCCGCGAACGGGTTGTCCGCCCCGCCGGCGCCGCCCATGCCCGGCAGCCCGCCGAAACCGAACGGGTTCGCCCCGAAGGGGTTGCCGCCGCCCTGGCCACCTCCGGTGGGGTCCTTCTTCTTGCCCTCGTCGCCGTTCTCCGGCTCCTCCGGCGGAAGGCCGAATCCGAATGGGGTGTCACTCACAGGTTTCCTCGGCTCGTAGGGCCGCCGGCCTCCTGCCGACAGCGACTGCCCGACCAGGCCTGTCAGACAGACCCGCACACCACCAGCGTAGGTGGTGTCCCGCCGACCGGGCCGGGCTCGCAACGCCCGGCACGCACGCACCGGAGGCCGCTCCCCGTTCCGGCCCGGTCGGCGGGACACCCTCCGACATCCGGGCCGGAAATGGGCTCGGTGCTCCGCCGGGCCGTGCCCTGCGGCAGGATGGACGCCACCTGGTCCGTACGCGTCATCCGCGTACGTACTGAAGACAACCGCTGGAGACGCCCGGTGAGTTCCCCAGATCCTCAGGTTCGCGGAGCGCGAAACCACTCAACCCGGTCCGCCGCGCGCGGCCCCGTCGTCGCGGTCACCGGTGCCGCGTCCGGTGTCGGTGACCTGCTGACCAGGCGCCTCGCCGCCTCCGACGAGATCAAGAAGGTCGTCGCCATCGACGAGCGCCGGGGCGAGGTCGCCGAGGCGCACTGGCACGTCCTCGACGTCCGCGACCCGGCCATCGCCGAGAAGCTGCGCGGCGCCGACGTCGTCGTGCACCTCGCCGTCGATCTCGACCTGGAGACCGACCCCGCCGCCCGGACGGCCTACAACGTGCGCGGCACCCAGACCGTGCTGACCGCCGCCGCGGCCGCCGGCGTCCACCGGGTGGTGCTGTGCACCTCCGCGATGGTCTACGGCGCCCTGCCCGAGAACGACATCCCGCTCTCCGAGGACGCCGAGCTCAGGGCGACCGCCGAGGCCACCGGCGTCGGCGACATGCTGGAGATCGAGCGCCTCGGCCGCCGGGCGCCCCGCGCGCACCCCGGCCTCAACGTCACCGTCGTCCGCCCCGCCGTCCTCGTCGGCGGTACGGACACGGCGCTGACCCGCTACTTCGAGTCGCCCCGGCTGCTCGTCGTCGCCGGCTCCCGGCCCACCTGGCAGTTCTGCCACGTCGAGGACCTGGTGAGCGCCCTGGAGTACGCGGCCCTGGAGAAGGTCGACGGCGAGTTCGCGGTCGGCTGCGAGGGCTGGCTCGAACAGGAGGAGGTCGAGGAGCTCTCCGGTATCCGGCGCATGGAGCTGCCCTCCGCCGTCGCCCTCGGCGCCGCCGCCCGGCTCCACCGGATCGGGCTCACCCCGTCCCCGGCGGGCGACCTCGCCTACACGATGCACCCGTGGGTGGTGAGCGTCGGCCGGCTGCACGACGCCGGCTGGCGGCCGAAGTGGACGAACGAGGAGGTCCTCGCCGCGCTCCTGGAGGAGGCAGCGGGCCGCCACACGGTCGCCGGCCGCCGCCTGGGCCGCAAGGACGCCACGGCGGCCGGCGCGGCGGGTGCGACGGTGGCCCTGCTCGGCACGGCGGCGCTGGTCCGCCAGATGCGGAAGCGGCGCGGGATCTGACCGGGCCGGCCGGCGGTCTGTAGGACCCTCCTACGGCGACGCGCGACCGCCGGTCGAAACCGCTATTCCGGGTTCACGCGCGCGTACGGCACGATGGGTCCATGGCACACACGCACGACCACCCCGGCGAGCAGGCCGCCGCCGACCCGATCAAGCTCCTCGCGATCCGGGAGACCCCGCTCTCCCTCGACGAGGTCTTCCGGGCGGTCGGTGACGACGCCTCCGGCGGTACGACGCTCTTCGTCGGCACCGTGCGCAACCACGACGGCGGCGCCGACGTCGACGGGCTCGGCTACTCCTGCCACCCGACCGCCGAGGCGGAGCTGCGCAGGGTCGCGGAGAAGGTCGTCGCGAACTACCCGGTCCGCGCGCTCGCCGCCGTCCACCGGGTGGGTGATCTGGTCGTCGGGGACGTCGCGGTGATCGTCGCCGTCTCCTGCCCGCACCGCGGCGAGGCCTTCGAGGCCAGCCGCAAGCTCATCGACGACCTCAAGCACGAGGTCCCCATCTGGAAGCACCAGACCTTCTCGGACGGCACCGAGGAGTGGGTGGGGGCTTGCTGAGGGCCGCAAGCCGACGCGCCGACACCGCGTAGCCGAACGCCCGATTTGCGTAACCGGCCCCCAAGCGCCAGCGTTGACATCACAGATGAAACAGTCTGCTGATCAACTCACTGGGGATGGGAGGTCGGGATGGCAGCGCTCGCCTGGTTGCTGATTCCGCTTTTCGCAGTCGTCGGCGCGGCGATATGGGGAAGCTGGGCTTCGAGGAACAAGACCATAGGTGACGTGGCCGAACTCGCCGGCTACGCCCGCTTCCGGGACGCGATGGAACGCGCCCACACCACGACACCGGATTCCGCTCGACCGGAGCGCGAACCGGCTGCGGCCACCGCCCCGGTCACCACCTCGCCGTAGCGCCGACGCGGGCCGCCTCGTACGGACCCGCCCCAGGGGTGCACCCACAGGCGAGTCCCGTACTGTCGTTCCATGCCACGCCGCACCGCGACGATGCTCGCCTCCACCCTGGTCCTGATCTGTCTGCTCATCGCGGGCGTTCTGATCCCGGTGCCGTACGCGGAGATGAGCCCGGGCCCCACGGTCAACACCCTCGGTGAGGCCAGGGGAGAGCCCGTCCTGCAGATCTCGGGACACAAGACCTACCCGACCGACGGTCACCTCAACATGACGACGGTCCGCGTCACCGGCGCGGACTACCGGATGAACGCGGTCGAGGCCGTCTACGGCTGGCTCGCCCACGACAACGTGGTGGTGCCGCACGACACGCTCTACCCGGACGGCAAGACCGAGGAGCAGTCGAGCCAGGAGAACGCCGAGGAGTTCAGCCAGTCCCAGGAGAGCGCCAAGGTGGCGGCCCTGAAGGAGCTGGGGATCCCGGTGGTCTCCCGGGTCGTGGTCGGCGCCGTGGTCAAGGGTTCGCCGGCCGAGGGCAAGCTGCACGCGGGCGATGTGATCAAGGCCGTCGACGGCGTGCCGATCGCCGCGCAGGCGGACGTCGCCAAGCAGGTGGTGAAGCGGAAGCCGGGCCAGGACGTCGCGTTCACGATCGTCCCCGCCAAGGAGGCGGCCGCCGCCGAGAAGGCCCGCAAGGAGCCGACCGTCACCCGGAAGGTGGTCATCACGACCACCACCTCGGAGGAGGGCGACCGGGCCGTCGTCGGCATCCAGGCCGGCACCGACCACGTCTTCCCGTTCACGATCGACATCAACCTGGCCGACGTCGGCGGCCCCAGCGCCGGTCTGATGTTCGCGCTCGGCATTGTGGACAAGCTCACCCCCGACAGCCTCACCGGCGGCCGCTTCATCGCGGGCACCGGAACCATCGACGACGCGGGCGAGGTCGGCCCGATCGGCGGCATCGAGATGAAGCTGGTGGGCGCGCGCAACGCCGGCGCCGAGTACTTCCTCACCCCGGCCGACAACTGCGCGGCGGCCGCCGCCGACACGCCCGACGGCCTCACCCTGGTGAAGGTGAACACCATCGACGACGCCACGAAGTCCCTGGAGAAGCTCCGCAAGGGCGACACGAAGGCCCTCCCGAGCTGCTCGAAGAGCTGAGCACGGGGGACCGAAGCGCCGACCGACCACGGGGGCCGCGGAACCGGGCACCGACACGCCGAAGGGGCGCCCGCCGGACCGGCGGGCGCCCCTTCGGCGTGTCGCAGGGACTCAGGACTCGAACGTCGCCGCCAGCGCCTCCGCGAGGCCCGGCACCAGGTCGGGGCCGGTCAGCACCTCCGTCGCGGTGTCCTTCTCGCGCAGCCGGATCGCCGCCTCGCGCGCGCCGCCGCGCAGCACCGCCACGGTCATCCGCACCTCCTGCCGGTCCGGGTGCGCGGCCACCCACTTGGCGAGCTGCTTCTCGTTCAGCCCCTGCGGGACCTGGGCCTCCGCCGACGGGGGCAGCATGAGCCGCTCCACCGTCATGGCGCAGCCGGCCACGCCCTTGGGCCAGGCGATCGTGCCGAGGAACTCGTCGAGGGGCTTCCCGCGCGGCAGCTTCTCCTGCTCGATCGGGGTGTAGGCGGTGGCATCGTGACCCAGGCCCAGCTGGGAGGCGAGCGCGGGTTCCTTGGCGCGCAGCCGGGCGGTGTCGACGAGGGCGAAGAGGCGGGCCGGCTGGTCCCAGCCGAGGCCCGCCGCGTACTCGTCGATCTCGAGCACCGCGCGGGTGAGGGGGCTCGCGGCCATGGCCGGGCCGGAGGGGGAAACGTTGGACATGACCAATATCCTGCCTCCTCTTCCCCGGAACACGGGAACTAGGTAAAGCCTCAGTAAGTTGCACCAGTGGGCTCTACGATCGCGGGGCCTGCTTTCAGACGCATCAACATCGAGGGGCGCACGTTGGCTTTCCAGATGCCGGACCGGGGCGGTAGCCCGTCCGGGCCGAGGATGAGAGTCGGCCGGCCGTCCCGGCGGGCCCGCACCCTGCTCATGACTCTCGGGGTGCTGGCCGTCCTGGCCATGGCGTTCGTGATGTTCGCCGGGTTCTGGACGGACTGGCTCTGGTACCGCTCGGTCGAGTACTCGTCCGTGTTCACCACCACGCTGTGGACCAAGATCGGTCTCTTCGCGGTCTTCGGCCTGCTGATGGGCCTCGCCGTCGGCTTCAACATCTGGCTGGCGTACCGGCTGCGGCCGCCGCTCAGCGCGATGTCGCTGGAGCAGCAGAGCCTCGACCGGTACCGGATGGGCCTGGCCCCGTTCAAGAAGTGGGTGCTGCTCGCCGTCACCGCCCTGGTGGCGCTGATCGCCGGCGCCTCCGCCTCGGGCCAGTGGCGCACCTGGCTCATGTGGGTCAACGGCGTGAAGTTCGGGCAGAAGGACCCGCAGTTCGGGCTCGACGTGTCGTTCTACGCCTTCGACCTGCCCTGGTACCGCTTCCTGCTCGCCTTCGGCTTCGCCGCCGCCGTCCTGTCGCTGATCGCCGCCGCGCTCACGCACTACCTGTACGGCGGGCTCCGGATCACGAGCCCGGGCGCGCGTGCCACCGCCGCCGCCACCGGTCACCTCTCGGTGCTGCTCGGCCTCTTCGTCGCGCTCAAGGCCGTCGCGTACTGGCTCGACCGGTACGGCCTGGCCGTGAAGTCCAGCGACTTCAAGGCCACCGGCAACTGGACGGGCCTGCGGTACGTCGACGCCAACGCGTACCTGCCGGCGAAGACGATCCTGTTCTGCATCGCCGTCATCTGCGCGCTGCTGTTCTTCGCGACGCTCTGGCGCCGCACCTGGCAGCTGCCGGTGATCGGCTTCGGTCTGATGGTGCTCTCCGCGATCCTGATCGGCGGTCTGTACCCGGCGATCGTGCAGAAGTTCCAGGTCCAGCCGAACGAGCAGGCCAAGGAAGCGCCGTACATCCAGAAGAACATCGACGCGACCCGCAAGGCGTACGCGATCGACGGGACGAAGCCCGAGAACTACTCGGGCAAGTCGACGGTCAAGGCCAAGGACCAGCTGCGCACGGACGCCGACACGGCGGCCGCCTACCGGCTCCTCGACCCCAACATCGTCTCGCCGACGTTCCAGCAGCTGGAGCAGAAGCGGAAGTACTACCAGTTCCCGACGACCCTGGACGTGGACCGCTACAAGGGCAAGGACACCGTCGTCGGTCTCCGTGAGCTCAACATCAAGGGCATCCCGAAGCGGAACTGGATCAACGACCACTTCACGTACACCCACGGCTTCGGCGCGATCCTGGCCTCGGGCACCCAGACCGACGCCAACGGCTCCCCGGTCTTCACCGAGGCCGGACTGCCGACGACCGGCCAGCTCGGCACGTACCAGCAGCGGATCTACTACGGCGAGAAGACCGACCAGTACTCGATCGTGGGCGGCCCGCAGAAGGAGCTGGACTACGAGGAGAACGGCGAGAAGACCACCAGCTACAAGGAGAAGAGCGGCGTCAGCCTCTCCAGCGCCTTCAACCGCGCCGCGTACGCGGTGGCCTTCAGCGAGCCGCAGATCCTCTACTCGGGGGCCATCGGCGAGGGCTCGCGGATCCTCTACAACCGCACCCCCAAGGAGCGCGTCGAGGCCATCGCGCCGTGGCTGACCATCGACGGCGACGCCTACCCGGCGGTCGTGGACGGCCGGATCCAGTGGATCATCGACGCCTACACGACGACCAACGGCTACCCGTACGCCTCGCGCACCACGCTCGGCGACACCACGGCCGACTCGCTGACCGTCGGCAACCAGCAGCGCGCGGTCGTCGCCCAGCAGAACCAGGTCAACTACATCCGCAACTCGGTGAAGGCCACCGTCGACGCGTACGACGGCACCGTGACCCTCTACGAGTGGGACACCGAGGACCCGGTCCTCAAGACCTGGATGAAGGCCTTCCCCGACACGGTCAAGGCGAAGTCCGACATCGACGCCGACCTGATGCAGCACCTGCGCTACCCGCAGGACATGTTCAAGGTCCAGCGCGAGCTGCTGACCCGCTACCACGTCACCGACCCGGCGCAGTTCTACAGCGGCTCGGACGCCTGGCAGGTGCCGGACGACCCGACCAACAAGGACGGCAACGCGGTCCCGCCGTACTACCTGAGCATGAAGATGCCCGGGGACACGTCCCAGCGCTTCTCGCTGACGACGACGTTCACGCCGAACGGACGGCCCAACCTGGGCGGCTTCATGGCGGTCGACGCCGACGCCACCAGCAAGGAGTACGGCCGGCTGAGACTGCTGCGGGTCACCGAGGACGTGCCGGGCCCGGCGCAGGTGCAGAGCAAGCTGAACGGTCTGCCGTCGGTGGCCACCTTCGTCCGGGACATGAAGGGCGCCGACTCCGACATCCAGTACGGCAACCTGCTGACCGTCCCGCTCGACGGCGGATTCCTGTACGTGGAACCGGTCTACGCCCAGGGCAGGAACGCGCTCTACCCGCTCCTGAAGAAGGTCGCCGTGTCGTACGTGGACGCGGACCAGCCGGAGGGTGACACGACCAAGGACACCACGGTGTTCGAGGACAACCTCACCAAGGCGCTCAACGCGGTCTTCGGGGTGGAGGCGCCCACCACGCCGCCCACCACGCCCACGACCCCGCCGGGCACCACCAACCCGCCGCCGGCCTCCAACGACGCCCAGCTGAAGCAGGCCATCGCCGACGCCCAGAAGGCGTACGACGAGGGCGAGGCGGCGCTGGCGAAGCAGGACTGGGCCGCCTACGGCAAGGCCCAGGAGGACCTCCAGGCCGCGCTCCAGCGGGCCGCGGACGCCGGGGCGAAGCTCAAGCCGTCCGGAGCGAGCGCGCCCCCTGCACCGCCCAAGAGCACGCCCTCCAGTACGCCCTCCAGCACCCCCTCCCCGGGATCAGGCGGCTGACCTGGGTTTTCCACCCCGCGTCCGTGGTACTGTTGGTTCACCGACGCGGGGTGGAGCAGCTCGGTAGCTCGCTGGGCTCATAACCCAGAGGTCGCAGGTTCAAATCCTGTCCCCGCTACTCAGAGGACGAGGGCCCGGATCCATAAGGATCCGGGCCCTCGTCGTGTGTCGGCGTGCGCGGGGGGCCCGAAGCGCGGTAGGGAAGGGGCGAGTTGGCGTGAGTCGTGTTTGACTTGTCTCTCTGTGGGCATGTCGACAAAACGCTGAGTGACCTCACTGGCTGCGGTATACCAGGTGTGCTCGGGTTGCGGGTGGTGCGACGATGGTATTTATGGGGGACAGGGCAACTCTGTTGGAGACAGGGCGGTTTGTGCAGCGGCACGCCAGAAACGCCGCAGACGAGATCATCGAGGCAGTAGGGGCCGTCGATGCGGCCGTCGACACCACCGCCGAGACCGATGCCGACACCGAGAACGAGACCGAGACCGAGGCCCGCCACCGGCGTGCCGCCGAGTGCGGCGACCTCGCCTCGATGAGCGCCCTCGGCGCGCTGCTGCTGCGCCGCGGTGACCTCGACGGCGCCGAGCCCCATCTGCGCGGCGCCACCGCCGAGGGCGACCGGGCCGCCGCGAACAACCTCGGCGTCCTGCTGCACCAGCGCGGCTACGCCGAGGAGGCCGCCGGCTGGTGGCGGGTCGCCGCCGTCGCCGGCTCCGCGCCCGCCGCCCACGCCCTCGGCCGCCACCACCGCGAGCGCGGCGACGAACCCGCCGCCGAGTACTGGCTGCGCCAGGCCGCCGAGCAGGGCCACGCCCTCGGCGCGTACGCTCTCGCCGACCTCCTGGAGCACCGCAGCGACGTCGGCGCCGAGCGCTGGCTGCGCGCTGCCGCCGAACAGGGCCACCGCGAGGCCGCCTACCGGCTCGCCCTCGCCCTGGAGCGCCGCGCCACCGAGACCACCCGCGGCCCGCACGAGACCGGCACCCGGCTCAGGACGCCCGGCACCGGCGCGCTCGTGCCCGGCGGCGCCGCCACGGGCGCCGGAACCGCCGCGCCCGCGGGCGCCCCCGGCGAGCCCGGGGGAGAGCCCACCGAGGCCGAGCAGTGGTTCCGGCAGGCCGCCGCGCGCGGCCACCGGCGGGCCGCGCTCCACCTCGGCGCGATCCTGGAGCACCGGGGCGAGCTCAAGGAGGCCGGCCGCTGGTACCTCAGCTCCGCCAAGGAGGGCGAGGCCAAGGCCGCCTGCGCGCTCGGCTTCCTGCTCCGCGACGCCGGCGACGAGGAGAGCGCCGCCGTGTGGTGGCTGCGCGCCGCCCAGGACGGCGACGGGAACGCCGCCAACGCGCTGGGCGCGCTGCACGCCGCCCGGGGCGAGCAGCAGACCGCCGAGCGCTGGTACCGCGCCGCCATGGACGCGGGCGACGTCAACGGCGCCTACAACCTCGGGCTGCTCTGCGCCGCCCAGGACCGCATCCCGCAGGCCGAGCAGTGGTACCGCCGCGCGGCCTACGCGGGCCACCGCGAGGCCGCCAACGCGCTCGCCGTGCTGCTCCTCCAGGCCGGCGACGCCAACGGCGCCGAGCCCTGGTTCTCCAAGGCCGCCGAGGCCGGCAGCGTGGACGCCGCCTTCAACCTCGGCATCCTCCACGCGGGCCGCGACGACGACCGCACGGCCCTCGTCTGGTACGAGCGGGCCGCGGCCGCCGGGCACACCGAGGCGGCCCTCCAGGTGGGCATCGCGGCCCTCAGGGACGGCGACGAGCGGACCGCCGAGCGGCACCTGCGCTGCGCGGCCGGCGGCGGCAGCGCCGAGGCCGCCTTCCGGCTGGCCTCGGTGCTCGACGCGCGCCGCCCCGAGCCCGGCCCCGCCGTGCTCGGCGCGCCCCGCGAGGAGAAGTCCGAGTGCGAGGAGTGGTACGAGCGGGCCGCCCAGCAGGGCCACCGGCGCGCCCAGGTGCGGGTCGGGATGCTCGCCGCCGGGCGCGGCGACCTGGCCGAGGCCGACCGCTGGTACCGCGAGGCGGCGGAGGCGGGCAGCCGCAACGGCGCCTTCAACCTCGGGCTGCTGCTCGCCCGTGAGGGCAGCGAGCGCGAGGCCGCCCTCTGGTGGGCCAGGGCGGCCCGGGCCGGGCACGGCCGTGCCGCGCTGCGGCTCGCGCTGCTCGCGGCCCGGCGCGGGGAGCTGACCGAAGGGCGCCACTGGTGCGCCCGCGCGGTGGAGCTGGGCCCGGCGGAGGTCGCGGAGCGGGCGGCCCGGCTGAGCGAGGCGCTGCACCAGGAACTGACCGCCTAGGGCCTGTGGGGGCCGCGCGGCAACGGATTTGCGCTGGTCGGGGGAGGTCCCGTAGAGTCAGGTTCACCGACGCGGGGTGGAGCAGCTCGGTAGCTCGCTGGGCTCATAACCCAGAGGTCGCAGGTTCAAATCCTGTCCCCGCTACTCAGTAGCAACGAAGGCCCTTCGTCGTACCCGCGCTGATGCACGGGGCATGAAAATGGCCCCCGCCGGAGCGGGGGCCATCTCGGTGTCTCGTCAGGCCGTCGTGGCGCAGCTCGGGCAGATGCCCCGGTACGTGACCTCGACGTTCGAGATCGTGAAGCCGAAGCGCTCGGTGTCCGGGAGGTCCGCCAGCGGGTCGCCGCCCGGGTGGACGTCGCGGATCGCGCCGCAGCGGCCGCAGACCAGGTGCTGGTGGGGCCGGTGGGCGTTCGGGTCGTACCGTTTGGCGCGGCCGTCGGTCGCGACCTCGAGGACCTCGCCGAGGGTGACCATCTCGCCCAGCGTGTTGTAGACGGTCGCGCGCGAGATCTCGGGAAGGCGCGTCACTGCGCGCGCGTGGACCTCGTCGGCGGTCAGGTGCACGTGATCCCCGTCGAGGACCTCGGCCACGACGCGTCGCTGCGCGGTCATCCGCCAGCCGCGTCCGCGCAGTCGTTCCAACAGGTCGCTCATGAGGGTCAGGGTAGCAGTCGCGGGCCCGTATCCCGAACAGGTGTGACTTTGGATGTTCACTTGACTTGGACAAAGTCCATTGTAGGGTCGAGTGCGGCACAGCAGGGACAGGACGCAGGAGGCGCACGTGACGCAGGGACCGCTCACCACGGAGGCCGGCGCGCCGGTCGCGGACAACCAGAACAGCGAGACGGCGGGCGTCGGCGGCCCGGTGCTCGTCCAGGACCAGCTCCTCCTGGAGAAGCTCGCCCACTTCAACCGGGAGCGCATCCCGGAGCGCGTGGTCCACGCGCGCGGTGCGGGCGCCTACGGCACCTTCACCCTCACCCGTGACGTCTCGCGGTGGACGCGCGCCGCGTTCCTCTCCGAGGTCGGCAAGGAGACCGAGACCTTCCTGCGCTTCTCCACCGTCGCGGGCAACCTCGGCGCGGCCGACGCCGTGCGCGACCCGCGCGGCTGGGCGCTGAAGTTCTACACCGAGGAGGGCAATTACGACCTCGTCGGCAACAACACCCCGGTGTTCTTCATCAAGGACGCCATCAAGTTCCCCGACTTCATCCACACCCAGAAGCGCGACCCGTACTCGGGCTCGCAGGAGGCGGACAACGTCTGGGACTTCTGGGGCCTCTCCCCGGAGTCGACCCACCAGGTGACCTGGCTCTTCGGCGACCGCGGCATCCCCGCCTCGTACCGCCACATGAACGGCTACGGCTCGCACACCTTCCAGTGGAACAACGAGGCCGGCGAGGTCTTCTGGGTCAAGTACCACTTCAAGACCGACCAGGGCATCAAGAACCTCACCCAGGACGAGGCCAACCGGCTCGCCGGCGAGGACCCGGACTCGCACCAGCGCGACCTGCGCGAGGCCATCGAGCGCGGCGACTTCCCGAGCTGGACCGTGCAGGTCCAGATCATGCCCGCGGCCGACGCGGCGACCTACCGCTTCAACCCCTTCGACCTCACCAAGGTGTGGCCGCACGAGGACTACCCGCCGATCGAGATCGGCAGGCTGGAGCTCAACCGCAACCCGGAGAACATCTTCGCCGAGGTCGAGCAGTCGATCTTCAGCCCCGCGCACTTCGTGCCGGGCATCGGCCCCTCCCCGGACAAGATGCTCCAGGGCCGGCTCTTCGCCTACGGCGACGCCCACCGCTACCGCGTCGGCATCAACGCCGACCACCTGCCGGTGAACCGCCCGCACGCCACCGAGGCGCGCACCCACTCCCGTGACGGCCACCTCTACGACGGCCGCCACAAGGGCGCGAAGAACTACGAGCCGAACAGCTTCGGCGGCCCGTTCCAGACGGACCGCCCGCTGTGGCAGCCCGCCCCGGTCACCGGCGTCACCGGCGACCACGCCGCCCCGGCGCACGCGGAGGACGACGACTTCGTTCAGGCGGGCACCCTCTACCGCCTGATGTCGGAGGACGAGAAGGGCCGTCTGGTCGCGAACCTCTCGGGCTTCATCGCCAAGGTCTCGCGCGAGGACATCGTCGAGCGCGCGATCGGCAACTTCCGCAAGGCGGACGGAGACTTCGGCAAGCGGCTGGAGGCCGCGGTCCAGGCCCTGCGCGGCTGAGGGCGCTTGTCGTAGGAGAGGGCGGGCCGGACTTCCGTACGGGGTCCGGCCCGCCTTCGCGTGTCCGCTCAGCCCGCCACGCTGTGCACCGGGATCCAGCAGCGGATGATGTCGCGCACGGAGACGATGCCGACCGGCCCGTGGTCGTCGAGGACGACGAGATGGCGGAAGCCGCCGCGGGTCATCGCCTCGGCCGCCTCCGCCAGGGTCCAGGAGGGCGCGGCGAAGACGACGTCACGGGTGGTGTGGGAGCCCGCGGTCTCCCGGTCGGGATCCTGCTCGCGGGCGAGCGAGTTGAGGATGTCGCGCTCGGTGAGGATGCCGAGCCCGCCGGCGTCGGTGTCGAGGACGACGGCCGCGCCGACGCGGCGCGCCGCCATCAGCCGGGCGGCCTGTCGGAGGGTGTGGGCGGGGCCGATGGTGAGGACCACGGTGCTCATGGCGTCACGGACGAGCATGGGCGGAGCCACCTCCTTGGTGAAACGTTCCCGCCTTCAACGAGAACGGATTCACAAGTTCACAAGCGGGGGGACTCTCAGAGTGGCACCGGGGGAGGGACCCGACAAGGGGGCGCGCGAAGCGCCCCCGGGAGCGCGTCGGCGCGCTCGGTCCCGCGCGTCGCCGCGCTCCCGGGGGCGGGGAGGAGGCGCGCTCAGGCGCCCGCGTCCTCCTGGTTGAGGTAGCTCAGCAGCTCGCCGTGGAGCAGACCGTTCGAGGCCGCCGCGTTGCCGCTGTGCGGGCCGTGCCGGCCGTCGAGGCCGGTGTACGTGCCGCCGGCCTCCTGGACCACGATCGACACCGCCGCCATGTCCCACAGCGACAGCTCCGGCTCCGCGCAGATGTCCACGGAACCCTCCGCGACCATCATGTACGGCCAGAAGTCGCCGTACGCACGGGTCCGCCAGCACGCGCGCGTGAGGTCGAGGAAGCCCTCGAGGCGCCCCCGCTCCTCCCAGCCGCTCAGCGAGGAGTACGCGAAGGAGGCGTCCTCCAGGGTGGCGACCTTCGAGACGCCCAGCCGGGTCGCCGAGGCCAGGCTGCGGCCGGTGTACGCGCCGAGGCCCTTCGCCGCCCACCAGCGGCGGCCGAGCGCCGGCGCCGACACCACGCCGACCACCGGCTGGAAGCCGGTCTCCCCGGCCTCCATCAGCGAGATCAGGGTCGCCCAGACCGGCACCCCGCGCACGTAGTTCTTCGTGCCGTCGATCGGGTCGATCACCCAGCGGCGCGGGCCCGAGCCCTCCACGCCGTACTCCTCGCCGAGGATCGCGTCACGCGGCCGCGCGCGGTGCAGCTGACCCCGGATCAGCTCCTCGGCCGCCTTGTCGGCCTCGCTCACCGGGGTCATGTCCGGCTTGGTCTCGACCTTGAGGTCGAGCGCCTGGAACCGGTCCATGGTGGCCGCGTCGGCGGCATCGGCGAGGACATGGGCGAGACGCAGATCATCGTGGTAATCGGCCATGGTCGGCACTCTATCCCCGCGCGATCCCCGCACGGAGAACCGTCCACCGCGACCCCTTGACAGGGCGTGGGCGGCTCCCGACGCTGGGCCCCTGAGCCGCGTACGGAAACGTCCGCTCCGGGAGGCGACGATGCCGACTGCCCGTGAGGCCCTGCTCGACGCCGCGGTCGCCGCGCTCGCGCACCGGTCCTGGTCCGCCGTGCGGATGGCCGACCTGGCCGCCGCCGCCCGGGTCTCCCGGCAGACCCTCTACAACGAGTTCGGCAGCAAGGAGGGCCTCGCCCGCGCCCTGGTGCGCAGGGAGGCCGACACCTATCTCCAGGGCGTCCGGCGGCTGCTCGCCGCCCCCGCCCCGCCCGAGCGGAACCTCGTCGCCCTCGCCGAGTGGATCGTCGCCCGCGCCGCCGTCCGCCCGATACTGCGGGCCCTGCTCACCGGCGCCTGGAACGAGCGGCTGCCCCAGCCCCGGCCGGTCCGGCCCGGCGGCCGGCTCGCCCCCGTCCCCGCCCAGCGGCGCGCCGACGAGGGCCCGCCCGCGCCGGGCGAACTCGTGGCGGAGACCGCGGCCTGCGCGGGGGAGGAGTGGGCGGCCGGCTGCGAACTCGCCGTACGGATCGCCCTCAGCCATGTCGTCGCACCGGCCCTGCCGGTGGGCCCTCAGTGTGCCGAACCGGAGAGCTGGAGCCCGATGACCCCCGCGATCACCAGGCTGATGGACACGATCTTGAGCGTGGACACCACGTCGCCGAGGAAGACCATCCCGTAGATCGCCGTCCCGGCCGCCCCGATCCCGGTCCACACCGCGTACGCCGGACCCACGTCCAGCTTCCGCAGCGCGAGCGTCAGGAGGCCGAAGCTGCCCAGGGCGAAGGCCGCGAAGGCGACCGTCGGCCACAGCCGGGTGAATCCGTGCGAGAGCTTCAGGCAGACCGCGAATCCCGTCTCCAGGATCCCCGCGACCACCACCAGCAGCCACGCCATCGTCAGTGCCTCCCACGCCCGTCGGTGACTGCTTCGTCGCACTTGGTGCGATTATGCACTTACCGGTCGTGGGAGCCCGTAAACGTGGACGGCTCAGTCGCCCTCGCGTCGTTCCCTGGTCGCCAGGAGCCGGCGCAGCGAGACGAGCCGCGCCGGATCGGCGTGCCCCTCCGCCACCCAGGCGTCGAGCGCGCAGTCCGGCTCGTCGTGGCTGCACGCGCGCGGGCAGTTCTCCGTACCCGGTACCAGGTCGGGGAAGGCGAGGATCACCCGGGACGGGTCCACGTGGTGCAGGCCGAAGGAGCGGACGCCCGGGGTGTCGATGACCCAGCCGCCCTCCTTGTCGTTGAGCGGCAGCGCCAGCGCGGAGGTGGTGGTGTGCCGGCCGCGGCCCGTGACCGCGTTGACGAGACCCGTGGTCCGCCGTCGTTCCGGCGGGACCAGGGCGTTGACCAGGGTCGTCTTGCCGACGCCGGAGTGCCCGACGAAGGCGGTCGTCCGGCCCTTGAGGTGCTCGTGGACCCGCTCGGCCGCGACCCCGTCGACGAACTCGTCGCGGGTGGTCACCACATACGGCACGCCCAGCGCCCCGTACATGTCCAGGAGCGCGTCCGGCGGCGCGAGGTCCGACTTGGTGAGGACGAGCAGCGGGGTGAGGCCGCCGTCGTACGCGGCGACCAGACAGCGGTCGATCAGCCGGGGGCGCGGCTCGGGGTCGGCGAGCGCGGTGACGATCGCCAGCTGGTCGGCGTTGGCGACGACCACCCGCTCGTACGGGTCGTCGTCGTCGGCCGTGCGGCGCAGCACCGAGCTGCGCTCACCGATCCGGACGATCCGGGCGAGGGTGTCCTTCTCGCCGGAGAGGTCGCCGACGAGCGAGACCCGGTCGCCGACCACGGCGGCCTTGCGGCCCAGTTCGCGGGCCTTCATCGCCGTGACGGCGATGTCGTCGACCAGGACGGTCAGCCGGCCGCGGTCGACGGTGAGGACCATGCCCTCGACGGCGTCCTCGTGCTTCGGGCGGATGGTCGTACGGGGACGGGTGCCCTTGCGGTTGGGCCGCTGGCGGATGTCGTCCTCGTCGGTGTGCTTGCCGTAACGCCGCATGGTTCAGGCCCCGAGCATTTCGGTCCACATCCCCGGGAAGTCCGGCAAGGTCTTGGCCGTCGTCGCCACGTCCTCGATCTCCACGCCCTCGACCGCGAGGCCGATGATCGCGCCCGCCGTCGCCATGCGGTGGTCGTGGTACGTGTGGAAGACGCCGCCGTGCAGCGGGCGCGGGCGGATGTGGAGACCGTCCTCGGTCTCGGTCACGTCGCCGCCCAGCTCGTTGATCTCCTTGGTGAGCGCCGCCAGCCGGTCCGTCTCGTGCAGCCGCAGATGGGCGACGCCGCGCAGGGTCGACGGGGAGTCCGCGAGGGCCGCGACCGCCGCGATGCCCGGGGTCAGCTCGCCGACCTCGCCGAGGTCCACGTCGATGCCGTGGATCCGGCCCGTACCGGTGAAGGTCAGACCCGCCGCGGTCAGTTCGCAGGAGCCACCCATCTCGGTGAAGATCCGGCGCAGCTCGTCGCCCGGCTGGGTGGTCCGCTCGGGCCAGTCGGGGACGGTGACCCGGCCGCCGGTCACCAGGGCCGCCGCCAGGAACGGCTGGGCGTTCGACAGGTCGGGCTCGACGACCAGGTCCCGGCCGCGCAGCGCGGAGGACGCGACCCGCCACACGTTCGGCTCGCCGCCGTGCTCCGGCTCGTCGACCTGGGCGCCGACCGCGCGCAGCATGTCGACGGTCATCCGGATGTGGGGGAGCGAGGGCAGCCGGCCGCCCACGTGCCGCACCTCGACGCCCTGGTTGAAGCGGGGCGCGGAGAGCAGCAGGGCGCTGACGAACTGGGAGGACGAGGAGGCGTCGATCTCGACCGTGCCGCCGTCCAGGCCACCGGCGCCGTGCACGGTCATCGGCAGCGCGCCGCGGCCCTCGTCGTCGACGCGGGCGCCGAGCGCGCGGAGCGCGTCGATCACGCCGTGCAGGGGGCGCTCGTGGGAGCGGGGGTCGCCGTCGAAGCGGACCGGGCCGTCGGCGAGGGCCGCGACCGGGGGCAGGAAGCGCATGACCGTGCCGGCGTTGCCGACGTCGACGGCCGCGGGGCCGCGCAGCGGCGAGGGGATGATCCGCCAGGCCTCGCCGGAGCTGCCGGGGGCGCCCGCGCCGGAGGAGCTGGACGACACCGTCTCCTCGATCCTCACGCCGAGGGTACGGAGCGCCTCGGCCATCAGGAGGGTGTCGCGGGAGCGCAGCGGGCGGCGCAGCCAGCCCGGCTCGGAGGCCAGCGCGGCGAGGACCAGGGCGCGGTTGGTGACCGACTTCGAGCCGGGCACGGTGACGGTCGCGTCGACGGCGCCGCGCGCGTACGGGGCGGGCCAGAGGTCGGTGGGCGGGTCGGTGTGCACGGGGGTCACTGCGGTCATGGACTCACTGTACGGGGGAGTCAGATGCCCAGGAGCCAGCGACCGCCGCCGATCAGGGCACTGATCGCGACCGCGTGGAAGAAGAACAGCCACACTCCGGCGGGCACCTGCGTGAGCCGCGCCAGCTGGTCCGCGTCCGAGTCGGGGGCGCCGCCGTGGCGTCGTTTCGCCTGGAGCTCGAAGGCCGGCCGGACGCCGCCGAGCAGCAGGAACCACACCACCGCGCAGGCGAACCCCGACTGGACCTCGGGGCCGGTGAGCCAGGAGACGAGGAGGAACGCGGCGCCGGTGAGGACGACGGTGAGGACGCCGTACGCGTTGCGGACCATCACCAGCATGGCGAGCAGCAGGGCGGTCGCGATCCACAGCAGCAGGGTGACCCGGTGGGTGCCGATGAGGGCCGCGCCGCCGAGGCCGAGCAGCGGGGCGGCCGGGTAGCCGGCGGCCAGGGTGAGGACGACGCCGAGCCCGGTCGGGCGGCCCCGGCTGACGGTCAGTCCGCTGGTGTCCGAGTGCAGCCGGATCGCTTCGAGGCGGCGGCCGGTGGCGAGGGCGACGAGCCCGTGACCGCCCTCGTGGGCGATGGTGATCGCGTTGCGGGCGAGCAGCCAGAGGCGGCGGGGCACGGTGACGGCGAGGGCGGCGACGCCGGTGGCGATCACCAGCCACTCGGCCGGGGCGGCCTGCGGGCTGAGGAGGTCGATCGCGAGGTCCATCTTTCGGGCCGCTCCTCGGGAGGTCGGGGATCGTGGCAGTGTGGCACGTATGTGCGGAAGGTATGCGGCCAGTCGGCGGCCCGAGGATCTCGTCGACGTCTTCGGGATCGAGAAGTGGGAGCCGGAGGAGACTCTGGAACCCGACTGGAACGTGGCTCCCACCAAACAGGTCTGGGCCGTTCTGGAGCGTCCTGTGAAAGACGCCGAAACCCGGCGTCCGGTTCGCCAGCTCCGCGCCCTGAAGTGGGGCCTCGTGCCGTCCTGGGCGAAGTCGCCGGAGGGCGCGGCCCGGATGATCAACGCGCGGGCGGAGACCCTGGCCGAGAAGCCCTCCTTCAAGAAGGCGTTCGCGGCCCGCCGGTGCATCCTGCCCGCCGACGGCTACTACGAGTGGGTCACCGGCGCGGGGGAGCGGGACCTGGAGGTCGAGGGGAAGAAGAAGCGGCCCCGCAAGCAGCCCTACTTCGTGACCCCGGCGGACGGCTCGGTCTTCGCGATGGCCGGTCTCTACGAGTTCTGGCGCGACCGGACCCTCCCCGACGCCCACCCCTCCGCGTGGTGGGTGACCTGCTCGGTGATCACCACGGAGGCGGAGACCGGCCCGCTGGGCGTGGCCCCCGCCGAGGGCCCGCACTCGCTCGCGGACATCCACCCCCGGATGCCGCTGATGCTGACGGAGGACCGCTGGGACGCCTGGCTCGACCCGGCGCGCACGGACCCGGAGGAGCTGCGCGGGCTGCTCGCCGCGCCGCCGGAGGGCCTGATGCGGGCCTACCCGGTGGCGACCGCCGTCAGCAACGTCCGCAACAACGGGCCGGAACTGCTGACCGAGCTGGAGGGCCCGGAGGTCGGCACGCTGTTCTGAACCGCTCCCGGGCCGCTCGTGGGGGCAGGATGGGGGCGTGAGCGACGTGACACAGTACGAACCCTCCTCCGAGCCCGTCCCCACCGACGCCGGTGAGGCGCGCGTCACCTGGCACGAGGGGACGGATCCCTGGGCCGTCCTCGCCCTCGGCCACGGGGCCGGCGGCGGCATCGAGGCCCGCGACCTGCGGGCCCTGGCCGGGACGCTGCCCGCGCACGGCGTGACCGTCGCCCTCGTCGAGCAGCCCTGGCGGGTCGCCGGCAAGAAGGTCGCCCCCGCGCCGAAGACCCTGGACACCGGCTGGCGCGGCCTCTGGCCCGCCCTCGTCCGGCCCGGCCTCCCGGTGATCGCCGGCGGCCGCAGCGCCGGCGCCCGCGTCGCCTGCCGCACCGGCGCCGAGCTGGGCGCACTCGCCGTCCTCGCGCTGAGCTTCCCGCTGCACCCGCCGGGGAAACCGGAGAGGTCCCGCGCCGAGGAACTGCTCGGCACCGGGCTGCCGACGCTCGTCGTCCAGGGCGGCAACGACACCTTCGGACGGCCCCCGGAGTTCCCGGAAGGCCCGTACGGGCTCCTGGAGATCCCCTACGGGGACCACGGCTTCGCGCTGCCCAAGCGCGCGCCGCTCGGCCAGGAGGAGGCCATGGCCGTGCTCGTCGAAGGGGTCGTCGAGTGGATCACTTCACTCCGTTGACGCACCGGGAATGTTGAGCGGGGGACCACTGTTGTTCGGTTCGTCGGTGTGAGAGCAGAAGGAAGAGGGAGACCGTCGCATGGGTTCGATCATCTGCCCGGAGCGTGCGAAGGCCGCTGACCTCGACTGGACCGTGCTGCCCGCGCCCAAGGGGGGCCCTATTCGGGCGGCGGGCGGAGCGGTTCCTCGTCTATCCTCCGAAACGAGTGGGTCCGCCCTCGGGCTCGCCGCGGCGCTGGAGGAGGTGGGTCCGGTCACTGGGACCGACACAGGGACCGACGAAGGCCCCGAGGAGACGACCGAGGAGCGCAACGCGCGCTTCGAGCGGGATGCCCTCGGCTACCTCGACCAGATGTACTCGGCCGCGCTGCGCATGACGCGCAACCCCGCGGACGCGGAGGACCTGGTGCAGGAGACCTACGCCAAGGCGTACGGATCCTTCCACCAGTTCCGTGAGGGCACGAACCTCAAGGCGTGGCTGTACCGCATCCTCACGAACACCTTCATCAACTCGTACCGCAAGAAGCAGCGCGAGCCCCAGCGCAGCGCCGCCGAGGAGATCGAGGACTGGCAGCTGGCCCGCGCCGAGTCGCACATGTCGACCGGTCTGCGCTCGGCCGAGTCCCAGGCGCTCGACCACCTCCCGGACTCCGACGTGAAGGAAGCGCTCCAGGCGATTCCCGAGGAGTTCCGCATCGCCGTCTATCTCGCGGATGTCGAGGGCTTTGCGTACAAGGAGATCGCGGACATCATGGGGACACCCATCGGTACGGTGATGTCCCGACTGCACCGGGGCCGCCGCCAGCTGCGCGGCATGCTCGAGGACTACGCCCGCGACCGCGGGCTCGTTCCCGCGGGCGCCGGAGAGTCGTCGAACGATCTGAAAGGCTCGGGCTCATGAGCTGCGGAGAGCCGCACGAGACGGATTGCTCGGAAGTCCTGGATCATCTCTACGAGTTCCTCGACCACGAGATGCCCGACAGTGACTGCACCAAGTTCGAGGTGCACTTCGAGGAGTGCTCCCCGTGCCTGGAGAAGTACGGCCTGGAGCAGGCGGTGAAGAAGCTCGTCAAGCGCTGCTGCGGCAGCGACGACGTCCCCACCGACCTGCGGGCCAAGGTGATGGGCCGGATCGACCTGATCCGCTCCGGGCACCTGGTGCCCGAGCAGGAGATCACGGCGATCGTCCCCACGACGCCGGCTCCGCAGGAGTGACGTCCCCGTAGCGGGAGGAGGGGGCCGTCGCGTCAGGGACGCGGCGGCCCCCTTCGTATATCAGCTTGTATCACCCGATGGTGCGAATCATCGCCACCGGGCCGCCTCCGCCCGCCCAACTCGCTAGCGTGACACGCGTGATGGGCGTGAAGGTCATTCCGCGAGCGGCCCGCGTGTACATCGGCTGCGCCCTGCTCGGCGCCGGGGCCTGCGCCCTGCCCGCGCTGCGCCCCGGCGCGGCCACCCCCTGGGGCACGGTCGCACTCCTCGCCGCCCTGTACGCGCTCTGCGAGTTACCCGCCCGCTGCCGCCTCCTGGGCCGCGGCCCCGGCGGCTCCGTCCCCATGGGCACCGGCTCCTTCTTCCCCGTCCTCCTCGCCGCCGCCCTCCTCCTGCCGCCCGCCGCCGCCGCGCTCACCGCCCTGCCCGGCACCCTCCTCGCCCCCGTCGAGGAGCAGCCGGCCGGACCCCGGCGCGCCTGGCGGGCCGCCGCCACCGCCCTCGCCGTCTGGGCGGCCGCCCAGACCGCCAGGGCCCTGAGCTGCGGAAACGCCCTGGGGCACGGGCCCGACGCCCCCGACTTCCCCTACGCGCTGCTGCCCGCGCTCGCCGCCGCGCTCGCCTTCTGCCTGGTCCTGACCGCCCTCGACGGCGGCATCCGGGCCGCCGCCGACGGGCTGCCCCTCAGGACCGCCTGGCGCGGCCTCCTCGGCCGGGCCCTCGCCCCGCACGCCCTGCACGGCCTCGCCGGACTGATGACGGCCGTGCTCTGGCGCAGCTCGTACGGGCCGGTCGCGGCGCTCTTCGTCGTCCTGCCCATGTACATCTCCTGCTGGGTCTTCGCCCAGTACCACCGCGAGCGCGCCGCCCACCAGGCCACCATCCGCGCCCTCGTCCAGGCCGTCGACATCAAGGACCGCTACACCCGCGGCCACAGCGAACGCGTCGGCCACGCCTCCGTCCTGATCGCCCGTGAACTCGGCATGGCCGAGGACCGGCTCGACGTCGTGCGCTTCGCCGGCATCCTCCACGACGTCGGCAAGCTCGGCGTCCCCACCCGGGTGCTCCGCAAGGACGGACCGCTCACCCCGGAGGAACGCCGCATCATCGAACTGCACCCCGAGTACGGCCACGAGATGGTCCGGGGCATCGGCTTCCTCGGCGAGGCGCGGGCCGCGATCCTCCACCACCACGAGCGGATGGACGGCAGCGGCTACCCCTACGGGCTGCGCGGCGAGGAGATCCCCGAGTTCGCCCGGGTGGTCGCCGTCGCCGACTCCTTCGACGCCATGACCTCCACCCGCTCCTACAGCCGGGCCCGCCCCGTGCCGACCGCCGTCGCCGAACTGGAGCGGTGCGCCGGCAGCCAGTTCGACCCCCGGATGGTCGCCGCCCTCGTCCGCGCCCTGGAACGGCACGGCTGGCAGCCCGCCGTCACCGCCGACGAGGCCGCGGGACCCGGCGGAAACGTGCCTCCGCCCCGCGAGCCCGGCGCCCCCGCCCCCGCACGGCCCAAGGAGCGCGCATGAGACCCGGCGCCGTCACCGTCGGCGCCGTGTACACGGCGGCCCTGCTGCTGGGCCTCGCCGGCTTCGGCTCCACCCTCTGGTACGGCCTCGACGAACCCGGCAACGCCCTCGCCTTCGGCGCCCTGATCGCCGTCGGGGAGCTCGGCCGCTGGGGCGCCGCCCCCGGAGAGCGCGAGCCCGCGCCGCTCGCGGCCGCCGGCTCCCTGGCGTACGCCCTCCTCGGGGCGAGCGCCGGGACCGCCACCACCCACGGCGTCCTCCAGATCGTCGCCGTCGTCGTCGCCGCCTGCCTCGCCGGGATCGTCCCCCACATCGCCCTGGGCCGCGGCCCCCGCCCCGACCACCTCGCCCGCCGGGTCCTCACCGTCGGCTTCGCCGCCCTCTGCTTCCAGCCCCTCTACAACTCGGGGGCCGTCGTCCGGCACCTCGGCCAGGGCCCGCCGTACGCCCTCTTCCTCCTGCTGCTGCTCGTCCTGACGGCCCTCTGCGACGCCGTGCTCGCCGCGCTCGTGCTCCGCGCCCGTACGGGGTTCCCGTACGGGTCCCTCCTCCGCGACGAACTCCGCGCCCTCCTCGGCATCGGCTCCGCCGTCTGCGCCACCGGGGCCGTCATGGCGCTCGGCGTGGCCGCCGCGGGCCTCTGGGCGCTGCCCGTGCTCGCCGTACCGCTGCTGCTCACCCAGGTCTCCTTCCAGCGGTACGCGGCCGTCCGCACCGTCAACCGGCAGACCATCGCCTCACTGGCCCGGGCGACCGAGATCGCCGGCTGCACCCCGCCCGGCCACGCGCACCGGGTGGCCGCCCTCAGCACCGCCGTGGGGCGCGAGCTGGGGCTCTCCGGGACCGAGCTGACCGTCCTGGAGCACGCGGCGCTCATGCACGACATCGGACAGCTCTCCCTCGTCGACCCGGTCGCGGGCGGCGCCACCGCCCTGCTGCCCACCGAGGAGCAGCGCCGGATCGCGCTCCTGGGCGGCGAGGTCGTCCGCAGGACCGGTGTCCCCGCGGCCGTCGCCCTCGTCGTGGAGCGGCAGGCCGACCCGTACCGGGAGCAGCCGCTGCCCGCCCGGATCGTCCGGGCCGTGAACGCCTACGACGACCTCGCGGGCGGCCTCGCGGACGGCGAGCACGCGGGCGCCGCCCTCGATGCCCTGGAACGGCTCCGGCTGGGCACCGCCCGCGACTACCATCCGGACGTCGTGGAGTGCCTGGCCAGGGTCCTGGCCCGGGGCGGGGCGCCTGGGGTGACCTCGGTCGTCCCTGGGTAACCCATGGGTAATGAGCGCGCGTCCGACCGGGCATGGTTGGATGCGAACAAGAGGGTGAAGCGACCGGCAGGCGGGAATCGTGAAGATCTTCGGGAAGGTACGGCATCGGCCCTCCGCCTCGTGGCGGCAGGCCACCGACCGCGCGTTCACGCTGATCGGCGACGGCCGGTACGAGGACGCGGGGGCGCTGCTGACGCGCGCGGCGGATCTGGAGCCCTGGCTCTCCGAGTCCTGGTTCAACCTCGCGCTGCTGCACAAGTTCCGGCACGACTGGGAGCAGGCGCGGGCCGCCGGGCTCCGCGCGGTCGCCCTGCTCGACAAGGAGACCGGCGCCCCCGACTGGTGGAACGTGGGCATCGCCGCCACCGCCCTCCAGGACTGGCCGCTGGCCCGCCGGGCCTGGCAGGCCTACGGACTGAAGGTGCCCGGCGCCGCCGCCGGCACCGGCGAGCCCGCCGGTATGGAGCTGGGCAGCGCCGCCGTCCGGCTCTCGCCCGAGGGCGAGGCCGAGGTCGTGTGGGGCCGCCGGCTCGACCCGGCCCGGATGGAGCTCCTCTCCATCCCGCTGCCGTCCTCCGGCCGCCGCTGGGGCGAGGTCGTCCTCCACGACGGCGTGCCCAACGGCGAGCGGACCACCACCGCGGGCCCCTCCTACCCGGTCTTCGACGAGATCGAGCTGTGGGCGCCCTCACCCGTCCCCACCTGGGTCGTCCTCCTGGAGGCGGCCACCGAGGCCGACCGGGACGCCCTGGAGCAGCTGGCCGCCGAGGCCGGTTTCGCCGCCGAGGACTGGTCGTCCTCCGTGCGGCTGCTCTGCCGCGCCTGCTCGGAGTCGACCATGCCGAGCGCCGAGGGCGAGGGCGAGCACTCCGACCCGCACGACCACAGCGAGCCCGGGCACCCCGGACCGCTCGGCCACCGCTCGCCGGGCGAGCTGTGGGTGCCGGAGCGGGAGTGCGGCATCGCGGCCCCGGCGGGCCTGGTGCGCGGCCTCCTCGACGGCTGGGTGGCGGACAGTCCCGACAGCCGCGAGTGGCGCGATCTCGAAGAGGTCTGCTGAGCGTTCCCTTCCGGGCCCGTAGGCTGTCCCTCGACGGAATCGGGTTTTCAGAAGGGCGCGGCCGGACATGGCGCAGCAGGAGACGGACGAGCAGACGCAGATCAACGACGGCTTCGTCGTGGACACGGAGGACTGCGAGGCGCGCGAGCTCGCCCACCGCGAGCGCGGCACGGCCCGCCCGATCACGGTCGTCGGCAACCCCGTGCTTCACCGGGAGTGCAAGGACGTCACCGCGTTCGACGACGAGCTGGCGCAGCTGATCGACGACATGTTCGCCAGCCAGAAGGCCGCCGAGGGCGTGGGCCTGGCCGCGAACCAGATCGGCGTGGACCTCAAGGTCTTCGTCTACGACTGCCCCGACGACGAGGGCGTCCGCCACACCGGTGTCGTGATCAACCCGGTCCTCCAGGAGCTCCCGGCCGAGCTGCGCGTCCTCGACGAGTCCAACGAGGGCTGCCTGTCGGTGCCGACCGCCTACGCCGAGCTGGCCCGCCCCGACTACGCCGAGGTCCACGGCCAGGACGCCCAGGGCAACCCGGTCAAGGTCCGCGGCACCGGCTACTTCGCCCGCTGCCTCCAGCACGAGACGGACCACCTGTACGGCTTCCTGTACATCGACAAGCTGTCGAAGCGCGACCGCAAGGACGCCCTGCGCCAGATGGAAGAGGGCACCCCGCGCTACGAGACGGTGCCGAACGCCTGATCCGGCGCACGCGAAAGGGCCCCGCTCCCGGTGAGGAGCGGGGCCCTTTCGCGTACCGGCTAGAAGTCCTCGTCGAGGTCCACCGAGCCCTCGACCGCCACCTGGTAGGCGGACGGGCGGCGCTCGAAGAAGTTGGTCAGTTCCTGGACGCCCTGGAGCTCCATGAACGCGAACGGGTTCTCGGAGCCGAAGACCGGCGGGAAGCCGAGGCGAACGAGCCGCTGGTCGGCGACGCACTGGAGGTACTCGCGCATCGACTCGGTGTTCATGCCGGGCAGGCCGTCGCCGCACAGGTCGCGGCCGAACTGCAGCTCCGCCTCGACGGCCTCCTTCAGCATGTCGGTGACCTGCTGCTGGAGGGCGTCGTCGAAGAGCTCCGGCTCCTCCTTGCGGACGGTGTCCACGACCTCGAAGGCGAAGTTCATGTGCATCGTCTCGTCACGGAACACCCAGTTGGTGCCGGTGGCCAGGCCGTGCAGCAGCCCGCGGGACCGGAACCAGTAGACGTACGCGAAGGCGCCGTAGAAGAACAGGCCCTCGATGCACGCGGCGAAGCAGATCAGGTTCAGCAGGAAGCGGCGGCGGTCGGCGGCCGTCTCCAGGCGGTCGATCTTCTCGACCGAGTCCATCCAGCGGAAGCAGAACTGCGCCTTCTCGCGGATGGAGGGGATCTCCTCGACCGCGTCGAACGCGGCCGCGCGGTCGTGCGGGTCGGGCAGGTAGGTGTCCAGCAGCGTCAGATAGAACTGGACGTGCACCGCCTCCTCGAAGAGCTGACGGCTCAGGTACAGCCGCGCCTCCGGGGAGTTGATGTGCTTGTAGAGCGTCAGCACCAGGTTGTTGGAGACGATCGAGTCGCCCGTCGCGAAGAACGCGACCAGACGGCCGATCATGTGCTGCTCGGCCGGCGTCAGCTTGGCGAGGTCGGCGACGTCCGAGTGGAGGTCGACCTCCTCCACGGTCCAGGTGTTCTTGATGGCGTCGCGGTAGCGCTCGTAGAAGTCCGGGTAGCGCATCGGACGGAGGGTCAACTCGAAGCCCGGGTCCAGCAGGTTCTTGTCGTGGGAGCTCATTACTGGCAGGCCTCGCAGGACTCGGGGTTTTCCAGGGAGCAGGCGAGGGCGTCCGCGTCGGAGGCCGCCTGCTGGACGGGGATCGGGACGGCGGCCGGCGCCGACGCCTGCGCGGCGCGGGCGATCCGGGTCGCCGGGCGGGAGCGCAGGTAGTACGTCGTCTTCAGGCCCTGCTTCCAGGCGTACGCGTACATCGACGACAGCTTGCCGATCGTCGGCGTCTCCAGGAACAGGTTCAGCGACTGCGACTGGTCCAGGAACGGCGTACGGGCGGCAGCCATGTCGATCAGACCGCGCTGCGGGATCTCCCAGGCCGTCCGGTACAGCTCGCGGACCTCGGCCGGGACCCAGGTGAAGCCGGCCACCGAGCCGTTGGACTCGCGCAGCGCCTCACGGGTCTGCGCGTCCCACACGCCGAGCTTCTTCAGCTCGTCGACCAGGTACGAGTTGACCTGGAGGAACTCGCCGGACAGCGTCTCGCGCTTGAACAGGTTGGAGACCTGCGGCTCGATGCACTCGTAGACGCCCGCGATCGAGGCGATGGTCGCCGTCGGCGCGATGGCCAGGAGGAGGCTGTTGCGCATGCCGACCGCCGCGATCCGCTCGCGCAGCGCGGCCCAGCGCTCCGGCCAGTTGAGCTCCACGTCGTAGTGGTCGGGGTGCAGGACGCCGCGGGCGGTGCGGGTCTTGTCCCAGGCGGGGAGCGGGCCGCTGCGCTCGGCGAGGTCGGCGGAGGCCTCGTACGCCGCCAGCATGATCCGCTCGGAGATCTTCGTCGACAGCGCGCGCGCCTCGGCGGAGTCGAACGGCAGCTTCAGCTGGAAGAAGACGTCCTGGAGGCCCATGGCGCCCAGGCCGACCGGGCGCCAGCGGGCGTTGGAGCGGCCCGCCTGCTCGGTCGGGTAGAAGTTGATGTCGACGACGCGGTCGAGGAAGGTGACGGCGGTCCGGACGGTCTCGTCCAGGCGCTCCCAGTCGATGTCCGAACCGGCCACGAACGAGCCCAGGTTGACCGAGCCGAGGTTGCAGACGGCCGTCTCGCCGTCGTTCGTGACCTCGATGATCTCGGTGCAGAGGTTCGAGGAGTGGACGACGGTGCCGGGCTCGGCGGTCTGGTTGGCCGTCCGGTTCGAGGCGTCCTTGAAGGTCATCCAGCCGTTGCCGGTCTGGGCCAGGGTCCGCATCATCCGGCCGTACAGGTCGCGGGCCGGCATCGTCTTGCGGGCCAGGCCCGCCGCCTCGGCCTTGTGGTAGGCGGCGTCGAACTCCGCGCCGTACAGGTCGACCAGCTCGGGCACGTCCGCCGGGGAGAACAGCGACCACTCGCCGTCGGAGTTGACCCGGCGCATGAACTCGTCCGGGATCCAGTGCGCCAGGTTCAGGTTGTGCGTACGGCGCTGGTCCTCGCCGGTGTTGTCGCGGAGCTCCAGGAACTCCTCGATGTCCGCGTGCCAGGTCTCCAGGTAGACCGCGGCGGCGCCCTTGCGGCGGCCGCCCTGGTTCACGGCGGCGACGGAGGCGTCGAGGGTCTTCAGGAACGGCACGATGCCGTTGGAGTGCCCGTTGGTGCCGCGGATCAGCGAACCGCGGGCCCGGATGCGGGAGTACGAGAGGCCGATGCCGCCCGCGTGCTTCGAGAGCCGCGCGACCTGGTGGTAGCGGTCGTAGATGGAGTCCAGCTCGTCCTGCGGGGAGTCCAGCAGGTAGCAGGAGGACATCTGCGGGTGGCGGGTGCCGGAGTTGAAGAGCGTGGGGGAGGACGGCAGGTAGTCCAGGCGGCTCATCAGGCCGTACAGCGCGCCGACCTCGTCCAGCGCGCGGACCGAGTCGTCCTCGGCGAGACCGCAGGCGACGCGGAGCATGAAGTGCTGCGGGGTCTCGATCACCTTGCGGGTGATCGGGTGACGCAGCAGGTAGCGCGAGTAGAGGGTGCGCAGACCGAAGTAGCCGAAGCGGTCGTCGCCGGCCGGGTCGATCGTCGCGTCGAGCCGGTCCGCGTGCAGCGCGACGAAGTCGGCGGTGCGGTCGGCGATCAGGCCCTCGCGGTGACCGACGGCCACGGAGGCGGAGAAGGCGACGGCGCCCTGGCCGGCCGCCTCGTCGGCGATCGTGATCGTCAGGAGCCGGGCGGCGAGCCGGGAGTACGCCGGGTCCTCGGCGATCAGGCCCGCGGCCGCCTCGGTGGCCAGTTCGCGCAGCTCCGCCTCGTCCGCGACGGCGCTGCGGCCGCGGAGCGCGGCGGCGGCGACCTTGCCGGGGTCGGTGTCGGGGAGATCGGCGGTGAGGTCGGTCAGGGTCCGCAGCAGCACGGTCCCGGGGCCGTCGCTCTCGACCGCGGAAGCCTCGGCGGTCGCCGGATCGGCGGGCGCGATGGTCACGTGGGGGCTCTCCCTCGCTCGGCTCGGGGCCGCGGCGGGGGAAGGCGGGCAGGCGGGCACCCGTACGCGCGGGTGCGCCGCGTCCACCGGCCCACTCCGCGAGGCCCGGACGTCTGTGGCACCCGGAACGGACGGACCGGGCGCGCTGTCGTCAGGTCCTCGGACTCACGTCGTACGGATCAGTCGAATCCGCATGAAGCACACCGTTGCGGGACAGTTCCGGATTCGCGCCGGATTCCCCTGCGTCGACAGCGAGGACGAGCATACATGTGGGGGGCGCCGCTCGTGGCACCCCCCACATGTTGTGTCGGTCCCGGGCTCAGAACTCCAGGGCGTAGGTCCGCAGACGGTGGTCGGGGATCGGCTCCCAGTCCCGCTCGGGGGTGCGGACGAAGCCCATCCGCTCGTAGATCCGGTGCGCCGAGACCATCTTCGCGTCCGTGGAGAGCACGATCCGCGCGCACTCCGGCAGCGCCCGCGCCCGGTCCACACAGGCGCGGACGAGGGCCTCGCCGACACCCCTGCCGCGGGCCGCGGGAGCGACCACCAGCATCCGGAACTCGGCCTCGCCGGGGACCGCGATGTCCGCCCAGGTGGTGCCCCCGAGGGCGAAGGTCACCCCGCCGATGATCCCGTCCTCCGTGTCGGCGGCGACGAGCACCTCGCTCTCGCGCGCCCGCCTGGCGGTGTCGCGGAGCACGTCGAGGTAGAAGTCGTCCTCCCCGTGCAGCAGCAGTCCGTCGTTCAGATAGGTCAGCCCGGTGAGGTCACCGAGCTCCTCGTACTCCTCGGGCCGTACCGCCCTGATCGTGAAGTCCATGACGGTCAGTGTGCCTCGGGGGGCACACGGAAAGGGGCCCGGGATCTTCCCGGGCCCCTTCACGTGCGTGCGTGGGTCAGTGCGCCCCGGCGCCGACCGGCGGGAGGTCCTTGACGCCCGCGTCGCCGCGGTCCGCCGTGTAGTCCGAGGGGGAGGTCTCGTCGACGCCCTCGGGGGCCTTGACGGCCTTGAGGACGAAGGTGAGGACGACCGTGACGACCACGTTCAGGACGAAGGCGGTGAGGCCGATGTAGCCGATCTCGCCGATGCCCGGGATCTCCGCGGAGGAGCCGCCGAAGTGCTTCTGGGTCGGGCTGGCGACGCCGTACGCGGCGACCGTGCCGTAGACCATGCCGACGGCCCAGCCGGCGAGCAGCGCCCAGCGGTGGAACCAGCGGGTGAACAGGCCGCCGACCAGGGCCGGGAAGGTCTGCAGGATCCAGATGCCGCCGAGCAGCTGGAAGTTGATCGCGACCGTCTTGTCCATGGTGAGGACGAAGACCAGCGCGCCGACCTTCACCAGGAGGGAGACCAGCTTGGAGACCTTGGTCTCCTGGGCCGGGGTGGCGTCCGGTTTGATGAAGTCCTTGTAGATGTTGCGGGTGAAGAGGTTGGCCGCGGCGATCGACATGATCGCGGCCGGGACGAGCGCGCCGATGCCGATCGCGGCGAAGGCGACGCCCGCGAACCAGTCCGGGAACATCGTCTCGAACAGCTGCGGGATCGCGAGCTGGCCGTTCTTCACCTTGATCCCGGCGGCGATGGCCATGAAGCCGAGCAGCGCGAGCAGACCCAGCATCAGCGAGTACAGCGGCAGGATCGTGGTGTTGCGGCGGATGACCTCGCGGCTCTTCGACGACAGCGTCGCCGTGATCGAGTGCGGGTACATGAACAGCGCGAGCGCCGAGCCGAGCGCCAGCGTCGCGTACGTCCACTGGCCGGCCTCGCCCGGGACGAGCGAGCCGCGCGGCTTGCCGGTCGCCGGGTTGGTCTGCGCGTACGCCTCGCCCGCCTTGGCGAAGATCTCGTCGAAGCCGCCCAGCTTGATCGGGATGTAGATGATCGCCACCGCGATGACGATGTAGATCAGGGTGTCCTTGACGAAGGCGATGAGCGCCGGGGCGCGCAGGCCCGAGGAGTACGTGTACGCCGCGAGCACGCCGAACGCGAGCAGCAGCGGCAGGTCCTTGACGAACCAGTGGGTGTTCTCGCCGCCGCCGACGCCCATCACGTCCAGGACGGCCTGGATGCCGACCAGCTGGAGCGCGATGTACGGCATGGTGGCGAGGATGCCGGTGACGGCGACCGCCAGCGACAGGCCCTTGGAGCCGAAGCGGCCGCGGACGAAGTCCGAGGTGGTGACGTACCCGTGCTTGTGCGAGACCGACCACAGACGCGGCAGGAAGGTGAAGATCAGCGGGTAGACCAGGATCGTGTACGGCACGGCGAAGAAGCCGGCCGCGCCCGCCGCGTAGATGGCCGCGGGGACGGCGACGAAGGTGTACGCGGTGTAGAGGTCGCCGCCCAGCAGGAACCAGGTGACCCAGGTGCCGAACGACCGTCCGCCCAGGCCCCATTCGTCGAGGCTCTGCTCGTTGTCGGCCCTGCGCCAGCGCGCGGCCAGGAAGCCCATGACCGTGACGGCCACGAAGAAGAAGACGAAGACGCCGAGCGCCACGCCGTTCACGCCGTCCTTCATCGCGCGTCACCTCCCTTGCGGGCACGCTGGTCCAGCTGCCACAGCTTGTAAGCGATCATGGTGAGCGCGGTCGAGATGAGCACCCAGAGCATCTGGTACCAGTAGAAGAACGGGATGCCGATGAAGAGCGGCTCGGTCTTGGCGTAGGAGCCCACCCAGAGCATCGCCACGATCGGTGCGATCAGGCAGAGTGCGATCACCACCCTCATGGGGGTGATGGTGGGTTGTCTCCCTTGTGTCGCTTCTGGCGCGTCTGGTGTGTCCGGCATGGCGATTCCGTCCCCTCGCTGATCACCTCGGTAATGCTGGGGAAATCTAGGGGACGGTTCCCGCTCCACGGAACCCCTGTCCGCATAACGGAAGTGATTCATCATCGGCTCCGGCCTCAGAGCCAGCCTTCCTTGGCGGCCCGCACACCCGCCTCGAAACGGCTGCGCGCGCCGAGCCGGTTCATCAGTTCCGAGCTCATCCGGCGCACGGTCCGCAGGGAGACCCCGAGGCGTCGGGCGGCGATGTCGTCGGTGCAGCCGATACCGAGGAGCATCAGCAACTCCCGTTCCTGCGGGGAGAGGTCGTGCTCGTCGCGGCGCGGGGCCTCGCCGAAGGGGGTGCCGGCGTCCCACAGCCGGTCGAAGAGCACCACGAGCGCGTGGACCAGGCCGGGGCTGCGGACTTCGAGGGCGCCCGCGCGGCCGTCCTCGGGGTCGACCGGGACGAGCGCGGCCTCGCGGTCCACGATCACCATGAGCATCGGGACCACGGGCACGGTCCTGGCCGCGCCGCCGAGGTCGCAGTACCAGCGCACGTACTCGACGGTCGGGGGGTCGTTGCGGAAGCTCTCCTGGTAGATCGACCGGATCTTCACGCCGCGTTCCAGGGCGAGTTGGTCGAGCGGCTGGCTGGCGTCCATGGTGTCGGGCAGCTGGGCGCCGCCGGGGAGCAGCGAGAGGCACTCGGTGCGGGCGTTCGCGGCGAGGTCCTCCAGGCGTTCGCGGACCTGGTCGAGGCCGGTGATGCGGTCCACGAGGTCGTGCCGGACGCCCGGTTCGGGGCAGTCCGCGTACGAGGCGAGGATGCCGGCGACGGCCCGGCCCGCCTGCTCGACCTGGCGTTTGCGCTTGCTCAGCTCGGCCTCGGCGCGGGAGAGCAGGAAGGAGAAGCCGACGTCCGGGTTGAAGGGTTCGACCTCACCGGAGGAGTCGTCCATGAGGACGAGCTTGAGGTCCGCGAGACAGGCGAGCGCCTCGCGGACCTCGGGTTCGGGACGGCCGAGATGGGCCGACATCTCCGTCACGTCGTACTCGGGCCGCTCCAGGAGCAGGCGGTAGACGGTCTCCGTCGACTCCTTTATGCCGAGCGCCTCCAGCATCCGGTATCTCCCCCTCGTCACGTTCCGTCGCACGACCGGTCGCATTCGTGATCGCGGTCGTCGATGCTAAGCGGGAGGACCTGTCTAGGTCTAGACCAATCGAAGTGAACTCCGGTGTACGGGACTTCGCCGGGGCGCCGGTACGGGGCTCCGTCGGCCCGCCCACGCGTCCAGCAGCGCCGCCGCCGCGAACCCCGAGACCAGCAGCGCCAGTTCGACCTGCGGACCGATGCCGACGGCCAGCACCGCGAGCGCGCCCGCACCCGCCGCCACCGGCCCGGCCCGGCCGGGGCCGCCCGCCGCCGAGGCCACCGCGCGGTCGAGCGACACACAGAAGGCGAAGACCCCCACGACCAGCGGGACCCAGCCCGTCACCGCGCCCGTGTCCGCGGGCCCCCACTGCCACAGCAGGGTGAGCGCGCCTGCCGGGGCCACGGCGGCGAGCAGCGCGCCGAGCACGGCACGCAGGGCCGCGCCCGCCGCCACGAACGCCAGGAGCGCGCCGAACGCGGCCAGGGCCGCCGCCGGGACGGCGTAGGGGAGGAGCCCGTACACCCCGTCGACGAGATCACGGTCGACGACGCCGGAACCCCCGACGAGGACGGGAGGCCGCGGGGCTTCCCCGCGCGTATCCCCGCCCGCATCCCTGCCCGTGCCCCCGCCCGAGTCCCCGAGCGCCGTCCTCAGGGCCGTCACCGTCGCCGCGCCCGCCGCCGTCATCGGCTCCGCCTCCGGGACGACCACGACCAGCGCCGAACCGGCGCGGTGCCACGCGTCGGACGGCGGCGCCGCCGCGAGCAGCACCCCTGGCACCCGGGCCGCCCGCGCCGCGACCGCCGCCGCGTCCCCGCCCTCGGGCACCAGGACCTCCAGCGGGTTCAGCACCCCCGACGGCACCCCGGCCGCCACGAGCCGGTCCAGACCGTCACGGGCCGGACCGCTCGCCACCAGGGCGTGCGCCTCCGGATTGCCCACCCGCAGCTGGGTGGCCGCACCGGCGAGCAGGACGAGCAGCACCAGACCGGCCGTCGCGAGCGGCCCCCGCGCCGCACCTCCGGCGCGAACGCCGGCCGGGAGACCGCCGGGCGCCGCCGCACCTCCGGCCGGAGCGCCGCCCCGGAGGCGGCCCGGCGCCACCGACCGGAGCACCGGTACCAGGGTCAGCGCCGCCGCCGTGCCCACCGCCCACACCGCGAGCCCCGCGACCCCCGCCGACCGCAGGAACGCCGCCGGGAAGAGCGCCAGGACCGCGCAGGCCGCCGCGCCCGCCGCACCGGCCGCCACCACGGACCGGGAGGCCGGCCCCGGCGGCTGGGCCCAGCGGTGCACCGCGCACACCAGCGCCGTCACCGGCACCAGGTACACCACGGTGAAGCTGATCTCGGTGAACCCCGCCACCGCCTCCACCAGGAGCAGCGCCCCCACCGACGTCACCCCCGCCAGCAGCAGCGGGGCGAGCACCCCGAGCGGCGAGCGGAACGCCAGGAACAGCAGCAGGAGCAGCCCGAGCGCACAGGCCGCCTTCGCCCCGAGGGCCACCGCCCCCGGCCCCGCCGGCGCGCTGTCGTGCTGGAGCGGCAGCACGCCCGTCACCTCGGCCCGGGCCTCCGGCAGCGCCGACCGCAGCCCCGCGCGCAGCGCGACCGCCGCGTCCTCGACGGCCGTGAGCCCCGCCAGATCGGGCTTCCCGGCCGCCGGATAGACCAGCGCGTACACCGTCCGGCCGTCGGCACCGAGAAAGCCACCGTCGCCCGTGTCCGCGTACGAGACGGTCCGCGCGCCCGGACCCGCCGCCCGCTCGACGGCCGCCGCGAACCGCGCCGCCGCGCCGGAGGCCCGTAGGTCCGCCGCCTCCGGCCAGGTGGCGACGGCGACCAGCGGGGCGACCGCGGCCCCGTTCCCGTACCGCTCCTGGACCGCCTGGTTCGCGCGGTGGCCGGGACCCCCCGAGGCGGTGAACGACTGGTCGAGCCGGCCGAGACCGAGAACCACCGCCGCCCCGCCCAGGACCAGGACCAGCAGCCACACCGTCCCGACCGCCACCCGGTGCCGCAGCACGGCGGTCCGCACCCGCTCAGTCCACATCGTCGAGCCGCTTCCTCAGCTCCGCGTCGAGCCGCAGCCCCACCGCGCCGAGCGTCTCGTCCAGCTGCGCCGTCGAACTCGCCCCGATCACCGGCAGGACGGGCAGCTCCCCGCCCAGCGCCCAGGCCAGGACCACCTGGTTCGCGGTCACCCCCAGCTCCGCCGCGACCTCCGCGAGCACCTTCAGCCGCCGCTGCGAACCCTCGTGCCGGTACTGCTCCGGCACCTCCTTGACCGGATCGGTGTACGCCCCCGTCAGCTGGGTCGTGTACGCCGTGAACGTCAGCTCCGGCCGCGTCCCCAGATAGTCGAGCAGCTCCTCCGACGCGTGCGGGTTCACGCCGAACTCCGCCCCGGGGCGCGGCCGCAGGTACGTGTACCGCTGCTGCACCGCCGCGTAGTCCGGCACCCCGGCGGCGACCGCCGCGCCCCGCGACTCCTCGATCCGCCAGGCCGCGAAGTTGGAGCAGCCGGCCCGGCCGATCTTCCCCGCGTCCTCCAGCTCCCCGAAGGCGCCCATGGTCTCCGCGACCGGCGTCGCCCGGTCGTCGATGTGCGCGTAGTAGAGATCGATCCGGTCCGTGCCCAGGTTCCGCAGGCTCTCCTCCACCTGGCGGCGCAGCACCGGGCCCGACAGCCCCTCGGCGCACTCCGGCCAGGCCGAGCCCGGCGGGTCCGGCAGCGCCCCGACCTTGGTGGCGAGCACCATCTCGTCCCGTACGCCCCGGCTGCGCAGCCAGCGGCCGATCAGCAGCTCGCTCTCCGCGCCGGTCGCGCCCGGCTCCCAGAAGGCGTACGTGTTCGCGGTGTCGATGAAGGTGCCGCCGGCCTCGCGGAAGCGGTCCAGGACGGCGAAGGCGGCGGCCTCGTCGATCCGGGTGCCGAACGGCAGCGTGCCCAGGCACAGCGTGGACACACGGGGGCCGTCGGGGCCGCCCAGGTGCGTGTACTCCATGGTCTCTTCCCTCTCTCTCGAACGGTTCATACGGCGACGGTCAGTTCCTGCACCAGGTGGTCCGAAAGCCCCTCCGCCGCACGGAAGCGGTACCGGCCGACCCGGGCGCCGCCGCCCGTGAACGCCCAGTCGATCCGCCACAGCCGCAGCCGGGCGCGGGCGTTCCAGCTGGCCGGGCAGAGCGAGCGGCAGGCGCCGATCGCGTCGCGCAGCGACCCGGGCATCCGGCGGATGTCCCCGATGGCCGCGCTGGTGTTGAAGTCCCCGGTCACCAGCACCGGGTGGGGGTTGTCCCGCAGGTCCTCGACGAGCGCCGTGTACTCCCGGTCGCGGGCGGCGGCCCGGCGCCGCATGTCCCGGAGGAAGGCCGGACGCAGCGGGTTCGTCACGGTCAGCTGGACCGGGATGTGCACGTTGTACGTGGACAGGACGCCGTCGCCGACCCGCAGGTCGACCCGGAGCGAACAGGCGCCGACCGGCACCGGCGGACCGGCGGGCGGGAACCGGGACAGCGTCACGGACTGGTTGCCGACGGCCAGGTGGTGGCCGGGGAAGGCGGCGCGCAGCCGCTCCTCGTCGTCGATGTCCCAGACCTCGCCGCCCTCGTAGCCGTTCAGGTACTCCTGGAGGACGTACACGTCGGCGTCGAGGCCGCGCAGGAAGGCGTAGAAGCGGTCGGGGTCGCCGCCCTGGTTCCAGTGCTGGGTGTTCCAGGACACCAGCCGCAGGCCGCCCGGGACCTCCGGCCGCCTCGCGAGGGCCCGCAGGTTGATCCCGTTCTGCGGCCAGGCCAGGAGCAGACAGCCCGCCGCGAGCGCCGCCGCGAGCCGGCCGCCGGTGGCGAGTCCGGCGGCGAGCAGCGCCAGCGGGACGACGGCGAAGGCCACCGGCGGCAGCAGGGAGACCGCGAGCCACGGCCACCAGCGGCCGTTCAGCGCGAGGTGCAGGGCGAGGAACACCGCCCAGCCGGCGGCGCAGGACAGGACCATCGCGCTCATCCACTCCCCGGCAGCGACACCCACAGGTCCTGCACCGCGTGGTCGGACAGCTTCTCCGGCTCGCCGAACTCGTACCGCTCGGCCTTCGCCCCGTTCCCGGTGAACGCCCAGTCGGTCCGCCAGAAGGGCTTCCAGCCGCCCTCCTCCCAGCTCGTGGGGTACGGGTCGGTGCTCACCCCCGCCGCGTCGTCGAGGCGCTCCCGGATCGGGTCCAGATCCGACATCGCGGCCGTCGCGTTGAAGTCGCCCGCCACCACCACCGGGTTGCGGTTGGCCGCGAGGTCGGCCTCAAGACCGGCGTACTGGGCCCTGCGCGGGGCGAACCGCTCCCGCATGTGCCGGTAGAAGGCGGCCGACAGAAGACCGTCCGGCATGCTGTTCCAGACCGGCATGTGCACGTTGTAGAAGGACACCACCCGGCCCCGGACCAGCACGTCCGTCCGCAGCACCTTGTTGTCCCGGTACTCCGCCTGCCAGTCCGTCCCCGACCGCCGCCCGGCGGCCGGGCCCACGGCCGGCTGCCGCAGGATCGGGAAGCGGGAGAGGGTCACCAGCTCGCCCCGGACCGCGACCTGGTAGCCGGGGAACTCCCGGCGCAGCCGCGCCTGGTCGTCGATCCGCAGCCTGTTCTTACGGTCGGCGGTCACGTGCTGGTACTCGTGCAGCAGGTAGACGTCCGCGTCCTTCCCCTTCAGGAAGGCGTAGAAGTGGTCCTGGGTGCCGAGGAGCTGGTTCCACGAGTTGGTGTTCCAGGCGAAGACCCGTACCGCCTCCGGGCCGGGCCTCGGCTCCGCCCGCCACAGCGCCGCCGGGTCGAACCCCGACTGCCCGAAGCCCATCAGCAGGGCCAGCGCGGCGGCGGCCAGGGTCCGCCACCGGGCCGCGCCCCCGGCGAGCGGGGCGAGGGCCGCGAGCAGCAGCGGGACCAGCGCGAACACGGCAGGCGGGACGATGCCCGTCAGATGCCCGAGCCAGATCCGGCCGTCCGCCGCCCACTCCACGAGCAGCAGCACCAGCCAGGCCAGGGCCGCCCCGAGGACCAGCCGGTTCCGGCGGCGGCGGGGCCGGGCCGGGGCTTCGGGGGCGGCCACCGGCGCGAGCGTGTCAGCCACGGGAGGCCACCGGGGCGCCGGCTCCGGCGCCCGCCCGCGCGAGGTCGGGGCGCGGCTGCGGGTCGTACAGGTGCCGGAACCGCTTCGAGCACAGCCACTGCACTCCGGCGGCCCCGATCGCCACGAACACCGTCAGGTTCACCAGGAAGTTGACGGCCACGAAGTACCCGAGGAACAGCCGCCCCCGGTGCTGCCGCACCACCCGGTACATGTCCAGGTCGCCCCAGACGCCCAGCACGAACAGGGCGAGCGGCAGCAGCGCCCACGCGGCCCCCCACAGCAGCGGCGCGGCGAGCGCGGCGACCGTCAGGGGCGCGGCCAGGCTGGCCCCGGCGCGCGGCCCGGTGACGAAGCCGCCCTGGAGCGCGCGCCGGCTCAGGATCAGCGGCACGGCGAGCCGGGCCCGGGCGAAGACCTTGCGGAGGACGATCCGCACGGTGTCGTCGTGGTCGTGCCGGCCGAGCACCTCCAGGGAGCTGAGCACCGTGTACCGCTCGGAGATGCGCCGGCCGTAGTCCTGGTCCTCGGTGTGCCGCAGGATCGGGTTGAACGGCCCCACCTCGTCGAAGACGTGCCGGGGGATCGCCAGGATCGCCGTGTGGACGGTGTCGATGACCCCCTCGGACCTCAGCAGCAGGTAGTACTGCTGGAGCGAGCGGTACTCCTCGATCAGGCTGTCCCGGATCAGCGGTTCCGGTTCGTAGGTGCCGCAGATCGCCCCGTACCCCCGGCCGGAGCCGAGGAGTTCGACCGACTTCGCGACGGCGTCGGGGTGCATGGCCACGTCCGAGTCGAGGAAGACCAGGATCTCGCCCGAGGACAGTTCCGCGCCGAGGTTGCGGGCGACGGCGACCCCGCTGTTGACGCCGGTGGAGACCACCCGGGCGCCGGCCGCCGCGGCGACGGCCGCGGAGTCGTCGGTGGAGCAGTCGTCGACGACGACGACCTCGATGTTCGGGTACGTCTGGTTCAGCGCGGCCTCGACGCACAGGCCGATCGACCGGCCGTAGTTGTAGTTGGGGACGATGACGGAGACCAGGGGAAGGGTCATGATCGGTTCTCCTAGAAAAGGACCTTGGCGAGGGAGAGGGCCCCCTGCCGCCACGGTTCGACACTGGTGACGCCCTCGCTCTTCCTCGCGGGGCGGGCGCCCGCCGGGGGCGCGGTGCGCCGCTGCTCCCGCCACCAGGCGTAGGTGCGCAGGATCGCGTCCCGGTTGGAGTACCGCGGCCGGAAGCCGAGGACCTCCCGCGCCTTGTCGGTGGAGACGAAGCTGTCGTCGAGGAGCTTGTGGAGCAGGCGCCCGTAGACCGGGGAGAGCCCGGAGCGCTGGAGCAGGCTGAGCGCGGCCAGGGCCGGCTTCGCGGGCAGCGAGCGGACCTTCTTGCCGTGGCCGGCCGCGTCCAGGACGGCCTGGAAGTCCTCGCGTATCGTGCCGAACTCGGTCGCGCCGAGGTTGAAGGTGTCGTCGGCGCGCTCGGCCGGCGCGTGCATCGCGGTCACGACCGCGTCGACCAGGTCGGCCACGTCGAACATCTGGATGCGGACGTCGCCCCGGCCCAGGACCGGGAAGTTCCGGCCCTCCTCGGCCCACTCGAAGAGCATCGCGAACAGCCCCATCCGGCCCGGCCCGAGGAAGGTCTTGGGCCGCAGGACCGGTACGCACATCCCGCGGCCGCGGAAGTGCTCGGCGACCTCCTCGGCCTCCGCCTTCGCGGCGCTGTACGTGTCGACCGGCTCGCGCGGGTACTCCTCCGGCGTCGGCACCACCTTCGGCAGCCCGTACACGGCGGTCGAGGAGATGTGCACGACCCGGGGCACGGCGTTCGCCTCGGCGGCCGTCAGGACCGCCTCCGTACCGCCGACGATCACCGAGCGGATCATGTCGGCCGGGTAGCTCGGCAGGGCGGCGGCGCAGTGCACCACCACGTCCGCGTCGGCCGTCGCCCGCTTCATCACGACCGCGTCCCGGACGTCGGAGACGGTGTGCGTCAGGTTCGCGTGCTCGGTGCGCGGGGCCCGCAGGTCCACGCAGTGCACCTGCCGGCCCTCGTCGAGCAGCCGGTCGATCAGCGTCGAACCGAGCATGCCGGCACCGCCGGTCACCACAATGCGCTCTACCACAGCGACGACACCTTCTCCTTGACGAAACGGGTGAGCAGACGGGGCAGACCCTGGGCGAGGGTCTTGTCGAGGGCGTCCAGGAAGAACTCGACCTCGTGGGGTTCGGCGACCAGCGAGGGGGCGACCATCAGCGGGTTGTCGCCGTTGAGCGTGTAGTACGTGTAGATGCCGTGGTCCCGGTACAGCGCGTTGACCACCGACGAGGTGATGAGCTTGGTGCGGAAGCGCGGGTCCTTCGTCATCGCGCCCGGCACCAGCTTCGTGACCAGCTCAAGGATCTTGGGGCCCTTGTGCAGGAAGACCCCGTGGAGGGCGCCGTGGCCGCGCACCTCCGCCACCACGTCCGGGTACTCCTTCGCGATCCGCTCCAGACCGGGGGCGAGGATCCGCTCGATGTCCCGGGCGCGGGCCGGATAGTCGTCCTCCACGGCCACGTTGACCGCCTCGATCGCGGTGACCGCCTCCTCGCCGAAGCCGTAGTAGGTGGTCGACGTCGACTGGAGCAGGGCGTCCGTGAGGTTGTCGTAGGCCTTGCGGAAGACCGGCTCGCGGGCGACGAAGGCGGAGATGGAGGACTTGCCGCCGCCGAAGGACTTCGAGGTGGTGAGGATGTCGGGGACCAGGCCCTCGTACCGCATGAAGTGGAAGAGGGTGCCGGTCTTGCCCCAGCCGGTGTAGATCTCGTCGAAGAGCAGCACGATGTCCTCGGCGGTGCACAGCTCCCGCAGTCCGCGCAGGAACTCCTCCGAGCACTCGTTCATCGTGGACGCCGACAGCGGCTCGATGAGGATCGCGTACACGTCCGACTCGCCCTTGGCGGTACGGAGTTCGGCGACCAGCTTCCGGACCGAGTCGAGGTCCCCGTACCGGAAGATCCCCACGCCGGGGATGCCCGGGAACTGGAAACCGGACTGGTTCTGGCCGGTCAGACTGCCCGAGCCGAGCAGCTTGCCGTGGAAGGAGATGTCGGCCCGCAGCACCCGGGAGCGCCGGCCGCCGTGGAACTTGTACGCCAGCTTGACCGCGCCCTCGACCGCCTCCGCACCGGAGTTGGGGAAGAACGACATGTTCAGGTCGCCGGGCAGCAGCTCCGCCAGGTTGTGGCCGAGGGCCGCGACGTACGGCGAGAAGTAGGTCTTGTGGACCTCCATGCTCCTGCGCTCCTGGAAGCGCTGCCGGGCGGCGAGGATCCGGGGGTGGTTGTGGCCGTGGTTGAGGACCCCGACGCCCCCGGTGAAGTCGAGCACGCGGCGGCCGTCGCGCTGGGTGATCCAGACGCCCTCGGCGCTCTCGACGAGCTCCTGGCCGAAGCCGAAGGAGGTCATCAGGGAGACCTGGCTCTTGTTGACGTGGTCCTTGTAGAGGCCGTGGACCTGCTTGGTCGTCAGCGACTCGCAGTCGTCGACGCTGTAGAGGGCGGTCATGTCCGTTCCTTCGGGTCGGTGGGGGAGCGGCGGGGAAGGGTCAGGAGGAGGGCGGCGCCGCCGACGAGGACCTCGCTGAGCGTGCACACCACCCGGCTGGCGACGGCGACGGCGGTCGCCTCCTGCCAGGGCAGTACGGCGGTCAGGGCGAGCAGCAGCAGGGCCTCGCGGGCGCCCCAGCCGTCCGGCAGCACCACCACGAGGCTGGCGGCGGCGGTGGCCAGGGCGAAGCCGCCCACGCAGACCGGCAGGGCGGTCAGCGGCGGGGCGCCGAGCATCACGGCCAGCGCCCACAGGTGCAGTCCGCCCACCGCCCAGGAGGCGGTGGCGGAGGCCATGGCCCGCCGCATGCCCCGGTCGCTCGCCCGGGTCCCCGGGGCGGGCCGCCGGGCCAGCCGGGCGGCGGCGGAGGCCAGGCGGTGGAGCAGCCCGGGCCGTACGGCGAAGGCGAGGGTGACCGCGCCCGGCAGCAGCAGCCACCAGGCCTCGGCGCCGATCGTCCACGGCGCGGCGAGCGGGCCGACGGCGAGACCGGTGAGGACGGCCACGATCAGGTTGAGCAGGAACACGGCGAGCACGACCGGCGCGGGGACTCCCGCCGCTCCGCCCATCCGCAGCTGGGCGAGTACGCCCCAGACGGCGCCCGGCACGTACTTGCCGAGGTAGGAGGTGAAGTAGATCCGGGTGGCCGTCCGGCCCGGCACCCCCGGACCCAGGTCGGCGAGGAGGGTCCGCCAGGTGGCCATCGAGAAGAGGACGGCGAGGGCGTTCGCGGCGAGAGCCACGAGGAGGTACGGCACGGAGTCGGGCCGCAGGACGAGCGCGGCGAGCTCGCCGGCCCGGCCGTACAGGGCGACGGCGATGCCGGTGACGACGGCGACGGGGAAGAGGACGGGCAGGGCGCGGCGGAGGAGACCGGGTTTCGGCGGGGTGGCGGCTGAGGCCGCCTCCTCCGCGGGCGCCGTCTCCGCGGCCGCGGCGGTGGTGAGCGTCATGATCCGAGGTGGCTGAGCGGCCACGCGCCGGCGAGCAGCGCCGACCACAGGACGGCGTTGGAGACGGTCATCCGGTCGCTGAAGAGGGCGCGCGAGGGGTTGCCGCCACCCGAGTCGACCACCAGCAGCTGGAGGTAGCGGGCGAGTCCGAACAGCGCGAACGGCGCGGTGAGCACCGCGACCAGCGGACCGTGCGGGCCGAACGCCGGGCTGCCCTGCACGTGCAGGACGTAGCTGACCGCCGTGAGCACCGCCGTGAAGGCGAGCAGCTGGTCGAGGAAGCCGAGGGTGTAGCCGCGCAGCGCGGGCCGGTGCAGCACTCCGCCGACCGCCATCTCGTGGCGCCGCTTGCCGAGGATCAGCAGCAGACAGAGCGAGAAGACGCAGAGGGCGAGCCAGCTCGGCACCGGGTTCCCCGAGGCCAGGCAGCCCTGCGCGAGCCGCAGGACGAAGCCGAGGGCGACGATGAACACATCGAGCAGGGGCACGTGCTTGAGGCCCTTGCTGTACGCGGCGTTGAGTGCGACGTACGCGGCGACCGGCCACCAGTCCACGAGCGCGGCCGTGCCGGTGAGGACCGTCAGACCGACCGTGGCCGCGAGGAGCGCGGCGAGCGCGGCGGCGAAGGAGACGGCGGTCGCCACCCCGATCCGGCCGGCGGCGATCGGCCGGTGCCGCTTCTCCGGGTGCCGCCGGTCGCGGTCCCGGTCACCGAGGTCGTTGACCAGGTAGATCAGCGCGGAGGCGAGGGTGAAGACACCGATCGCGGCCAGGGCGCCGCCGAACGCGGCACCGTCGAGCCGGGGCGCGCCGAGCAGTCCGAGGGGGACGACGACCAGGTTCTTCGTCCACTGGTGGGGCCGGACGAGGGCGGTGAGGTCGGCGAGACGACTGGGGGGACGGGAGGCCGGCGGGCGGACCGCCGGTGCCTCTCGGCCGGTGAGCGTGGGCGTGGCCATGGACGTACTCCTGTGGGGAGGGTCGTGGTCGTACGGAAGGTCATGCGGAGGTCGTGGGGGTGGCGGCGGGCGCCGGGCGGCGGCGCACGCTGGGCCCGAAGTCCGGCTCCGTCAGCCAGCGCACGGCGCCCCGGGCCGCGCCGAGCACGATCGCCTGGTGGAGCACGAAGTGGACGGCGGTGAAGTACAGGAGGAACCCGGGGCCCCGGGCCCGCAGCGCGAACCGGCTGAGCCCCGGATCGGCGCAGGCGAAGAGCAGCGCGCACAGCGCGGGGACCAGCAGCAGCCAGGGGGTGAGCAGGCCGAGCGCCAGCGTGGGCAGGGTGAGCGCGGCCGCGAGGACGCCGAGCGGTCGGTTGGCGGTGAGACCGCCCTCCCGCAGCTGCCCGAGCGCGGCGATCAGCAGCTGGGAGCGCCGGTACTGCTCCGAGAGCATCGCCCCGAGCCGGTCGACGTCGTCGTGCCGGCCGCGGATCGCCTCGGTCATCCGGATGCGGTGGGTCCGGACGAGCCGGCCGCTGTACTCGACGTCCTCCGAGTCGCGGAGGTTCTCGTCGAAGGGGCCGGTCGCCTCGAAGACGTCCTTGCGGATCGCGCCGAGGGCGAAGAAGGCGGTGCGGACCTCGCCGACGGCGCGGCGGCGCCAGAAGTGGGCGTGCAGGGCGTGGTAGCGCTCCACCGGCCCGTCGTCGAAGAGCGGCTCGGGGTCGAGCACCCCGTGGACGCAGCCGAGGCCGGGGTCGTCCCCGAGCAGGTCGACGGCGTGGGCGAGGGCCTCGGGGTGGAGGGCGGTGTCGGAGTCGAGGAAGAAGAGGACCTCGCCGCGGGCGGCGGCGGCCCCCATGTTCCGGGCGGCGGACACCCCGCGGTTGTGGGGGTTGGCGATCAGGACGACGTCGAACCCGCGGGCGACGTCCCGGGACCGGTCCGTGCTGGCGTCGTCGACGACGATGACGTCGAGCGGGGCGTGGGTCTGGGCGAAGACCGAGGTCAGACAGGCGTGGAGGGTCTTCTCGTAGTTGTAGTTGGGGATGATGACGGACACGCTGGGCCGGGCCCTGGGCATGGGGGTTCCTTGGGTTCCGTGAGGTGGGGGCTCGCCGCGGGGCTCATGGGGCGGTGGGGGCCTGGGCCTGTGTGCCGGATCGGGCCCTCGTGGAGCGGCGGCGGGGCTGCGCGGGGCGGGGGCAGTGGGGCTTCACAGCCGCCGGAAGTCCGCGATGCGGTGGCGGGAGAGTGCGGGGGACTGGCCGAGGAGGAGCCGGCAGAGCAGCAGCGCGTGGCCCACGGCCTCGATCTCGTCGGGGCCGCCGACGTACAGGGCGAGGCGGACCGACCGGTCGAGGACCAGTGCCCGTGCGGACTCGAAGCGGTCCTGCGGACGGGCGAGGCGGTGCAGCGTCTCGACGAGTTCGGCGGCGGACGGGGCCGGTGGGGGGTCGGTGTCCGGTGCGGGTTCGTCGTCCGGTGCCCTCATCGAGACGCCGATGAGGTAGATGACGATCAGCCCCAGGAGAACCCGTTGTCGCTGTCGGTGGCCGGCGTCGTCACCGTCACGTCCTGCGCGGTGACGCTCGTGGCGGCGGGCGCCGGCTGGGCGGCGAGGACGACGGCGAGCGCGGCGGTGGCGGGGACGAGCAGGGCGAGGACGGGACGGACCTGAATGCGGGCGAACGGGGCGAAACGGGCGGCGCTGAGCATGGCGGAACTGCCTTCCTGGCGATGCGGATCGAGGCTGTCGGGGGAGGTCTCCCGGCGCCGCTCCCGGGCTCTGCCGGGCGGCTTCGACAGGTCCAAGACTGGCCCGGCCGAGGGGCCCTGTCACCGGATTCCGGCTGGCGCCAACCGCGTGGCCGTTTGGAGCCAGTCGGTACGCCCGCCCGCCGCGCGCCGCTGACCTGGGCGTACCCGGGGGGCGTCACGTTCCTGCCAGGCGGAAGGTGCCGGGCGCCCGTCATCTCCCGTACGGCCCGGAATCACCCGGTCCGGCCCGCGGGGTGCGTWCGGCGTGGGGGAGGGGACGGCTCAGCCGTTGGGGCGCTTCAGGCGCGCCACGAACTTGTACCGGTCGCCCCGGTAGACCGACCGCACCCACTCCACCGGCTCGCCCTGGGCGTCCACGGAGTGGCGGGAGAGCATCAGCATCGGCAGGCCGACATCCGTGCCGAGCAGCCCGGCCTCGCGCGGGGTGGCCAGGGAGGTCTCGATGGTCTCCTCGGCCTCGGCGAGGTGCACGTCGTACACCTCGGCGAGCGCCGTGTACAACGAGGTGTACTTCACGAGCGAGCGGCGCAGCGCGGGGAAGCGCTTCGCCGACAGGTGGGTGGTCTCGATCGCCATCGGCTCACCGCTCGCGAGGCGCAGGCGCTCGATGCGGAGCACCCGGCCGCCGGCCGTGATGTCGAGCAGCCCGGCGAGGGTGTCGTCGGCCGTGACGTACCCGATGTCGAGAAGCTGCGAGGTGGGTTCGAGGCCCTGGGCACGCATGTCCTCCGTGTAGGAGGTGAGTTGCAGGGCCTGGGAGACCTTGGGCTTGGCCACGAACGTGCCCTTGCCCTGGATGCGCTCCAGGCGGCCCTCGACGACCAGCTCCTGCAGGGCCTGGCGCACGGTGGTGCGCGAGGTGTCGAACTCGGCGGCGAGCGTGCGCTCGGGCGGGACCGGCGTGCCGGGCGGCAGGGTCTCCGTCATGTCGAGCAAATGCCGCTTCAGTCGGTAGTACTTGGGCACGCGCGCGGTACGGGTGGGTGCCCCACCTTCCGTCTCCGTGCTGCCCGCGTCCGTGGCCATGGCCTGCCTTCCCGACTCCTGTGCTGCTGCCGTCACCGGCTCCTCCGTCTGTCGCGGCTCACATGGTGGCACGGACCGGTCACGGGTCGTCGCCCTCCCTCAGGTGTCGGTCCGATAACGGACGCGACTGCCCTTCTTATACACCCTTGACACCCCTAAAGGTCTAGGCCAAGCTCCGGGTACTGGTCTAAACCATTAAAGACCAGGTCCCAGCCCCACGAGCACTACCTGACGTATGTCTTCGCGCGGTGGGCAGGGGTTGCAGGCATCCCTGAGGAGGGTGGCGTGAAGCGCAAGCTCATCGCGGCGATCGGCGTCGCGGGCATGATGGTCTCTATCGCTGCATGTGGTTCCGACAGCGACACGGGCAAGGACGGCGCCAAGGCGACGGCCGGGGGCGACAAGACCCTGACCGTCTGGGTCATGGACGGTTCCGCTCCGGACACCTGGATGGCCGAGGTGAACAAGGCCTTCGAGGCCAAGCACCCGGGCGTCAAGGTCAAGGTCGAGAAGCAGATCTGGAACGGCATCCAGGAGAAGGTCACCACCGCTCTCTCCGAGGACACCCCGCCGGACGTTCTGGAGCTCGGCAACACGCAGACGGCCGGCTACGCCGTCACGGGCGGCCTCGCCGACCTGAGCGGTGACAAGGCCACGCTGGGCTACGACGCCTGGAACAAGGGCATGGTCGCCTCCAACGAGCTGGACGGCAAGCTGTACTCCGCTCCGTGGTACGCCGCCAACCGCGTCGTCGTCTACGACAAGGCCGCCTTCAAGAAGGCCGGTGTCACCCCGCCGAAGACCCGCGCCGAGTGGATCGACGGTCTGAAGAAGCTCAAGGCGTCCGACCCGAAGTCGCAGGCGATCTACCTGCCGGGTCAGAGCTGGTACGTCCTCGCCGGTCTCATCTGGGACGAGGGCAGCGACCTCGCGGTCAAGGACGGCGACAAGTGGAAGGGCAACCTGTCCTCCCCCGAGGCCGTCAACGCCATGAACTTCTACAAGGAGCTGGCGTCCTACTCCACCGCTCCGAAGGACAAGGACGAGGCGACCCCGCAGCAGTCGACCGACGTCGTCCCGAAGGGTGGCGTCTCCTCCTGGATCGGTCTCGGCTGGGAGGCCGGCGGCGCGATCGACGCCATGAAGAAGGCCGGCAAGACCGCCGACTTCGGCTACTTCCCGATCCCGGGCAAGACCGCCGACAAGCCGGGCTCCGTCTTCCTCGGCGGCTCGAACCTCGCCATCGCCGAGCGCTCCAAGAACAAGGACCTCGCGAAGGAGTGGCTGGCCCTCGCCGCCGGCAAGGACTTCATGACGAAGTACGCCGCCGCCACGGAGGGTGCGCTGCTCCCGAACACGGACGCCGCGCAGTTCAAGCCCGCCGCCGGCTCCTTCGCCGAGGCCATGGCCCTCTCCTCCGCCTCCGGCAAGGTCACCCCGGTCACCCCGGGCTGGGCGAACGTCGAGACCGCCCCGAACCCGATCAAGGACTACATGACCAAGGTCCTGAAGGGTGAGGACGCCAAGAAGGCCGCCGAGGCGGCCGACAAGGTCATCAACGAGCGCATCAACCAGCAGTAATCCGTAGCCCGGTGGTGCGGCCGGTGACGCACCGGCCGCACCACCGGCGCTTTGCTGAAAAGCAGTGATCAGCGGCCCGCTCCCCCGGGCCGTGCCCCGGTGGGCGCGGGAGCCCCAGAACCGCGAGGAAATAGACCATGACCGTGGACTCCCAGGGGACGGCGACCGCCGGTCCCCAGGACGCGCCCGGGAGGGCGGCAGGGAAGTCTCAGACTCCGCCACCCCCTTCCGGCCCGAAGGAAGTCCTTCAGCGTCCGCGCGGCAGACGCTCCCTGCCCGGCGGGCTGCTGCCGTACCTGCTCGTCGCGCCGGCCCTGTTGTCCATGGCGGTGCTGCTGCTCTACCCGCTGATCCGCAATGTGATCCTCTCCTTCCAGCAGATCAACCGGAAGGAATTCATCACCCGCGAGTCGGTCTGGATCGGCTTCGACAACTACAAGGACCTGCTCGCCGACCCGGACTTCTGGACCGTCGTCGTCCGGAGCATCGTCTTCACCGCCGTCAACGTCGTCCTCATCATGGCGATCGGCACCGGCATCGGCCTGCTGCTCAACCGCCTCGGCAAGAAGATGCGACTGCTCCTCTCGCTGGCCCTGATGTTCGCCTGGGCCATGCCGATCGTCGCCTCCGTCACGGTCTTCCGCTGGCTCTTCGACGAGCAGTTCGGCGTCGTGAACTGGCTGATGCGCACGCTCGGCTTCGCCGGCTACGAGCAGCACAACTGGTTCGAGACCGGCTTCTCCACCCTCGTCATCATCCTCATCCTGCTCGTCTGGGGCTCCGTCCCGTTCGTCGCCCTCAACATGTACGCCGCCCTGACCACCGTCGGGACCGAGCTGTACGAGGCGGCCAAGATGGACGGCGCCAGCGGCTGGCGGACCTTCTGGGCCGTGGTCTTCCCGAACCTGAAGTCCTTCTTCATGATCACCACGTTCCTGGAGATCATCTGGATCTTCAAGGCGTTCGCGCAGGTCTACGCGATGAACCTGGGCGGCCCCGACCGAGGCTCCGAGACGCTCCCCGTCTTCGCCTACATCGAAGGCGTCGGCCAGTTCCACTACGGTGTCGCCGCCGCCATCTCCATCCTGACGATCGTGATGCTCATCGCGGTCATGTCCTTCTACTTCCGCCTGATCCTGAAGCAGGAGGAGGAGCTGTGAGCACCACCACCCAGACTCCGCAGAAGCTGCGCACCAGGAAGCCGCTCACGGTCGGCACGGTCGCCAAGAACGTCAGCGCCCTCGTGCTCGCGGTGGTGTTCGTCTTCCCCGTCTACTGGATGTTCTCGTCCTCGCTGAAGCCGCAGCACGAGATCATGACGAAGGACCCCGTCTTCGTCTTCACGCCGACGCTGGAGAACTACACGACGGCCACCGGCGTCGACCTGTTCTGGACGTACGTCACCAACAGCCTCACGGTCACCATCGGCGCCGTACTCCTGGCCCTCCTGGTCGCCCTCGCCGCGAGCTTCGCCATCGCCCGCATGCGGTTCAAGGGACGCAAGGGCATCGTCCTCATCGTGATGCTGGCGCAGATGGCCCCCTGGGAGGTCATGGTCATCGCGATGTACATGATCTCCCGTGAGAACGACATGCTGAACAGCATCCCGATGCTCACGCTCATCTACTTCGTGATGGTCCTCCCCTTCACCATCTGGACCCTGCGCGGCTTCATCGCCGCCGTCCCGGTCGAGCTGGAGGAGGCCGCCCAGATCGACGGCTGCACCCGGGCCCAGGCCTTCCGCAAGGTGATCTTCCCGCTCCTCGCCCCCGGCCTGATGTCGACCTCGCTCTTCGGCTTCATCACCGCCTGGAACGAGTTCGCCATGATCCTCATGCTGAACAAGGACAAGGAGTCGCAGACCCTGACGCTCTGGCTGACCCAGTTCCAGACCGCGTTCGGCAGCGACTGGGGCGCCACCATGGCCGCCTCCACGCTCTTCGCGCTGCCCGTCCTCATCGTCTTCCTCTTCCTCCAGCGCAAGGCCGTCGGCGGCATGACCGCCGGCGCGGTGAAGGGATAACGGCTCCCCATGACCACACTCGTACACGGCGCGGACACCCTGACCCGTGACGCGCTCACGGTGCTCCAGCCCGGCTTCGTCGGCACCACCGCGCCCGACTGGCTGCTCCGCCGCATCGGCGAGGGACTGTCCTCGGTCGGTCTCTTCGGCCGGAACATCGTCGCCCCCGAGCAGCTCGCCGCGCTCACCGCGCAGCTGCGGGCCGAGCGGGACGACGTCCTCGTCGCCATCGACGAGGAGGGCGGCGACGTCACCCGCCTGGAGGTCAAGCAGGGGTCGTCGTTCCCCGGCAACTACGCCCTCGGCAGCGTGGACGACGTCGAGCTCACCCGGGCCGTGGCCCGCGAGCTCGGCCGCCGGCTCGCCCGGTGCGGCGTCGACCTCAACTGGGCGCCGTCCGCCGACGTCAACTCCAACGCCGAGAACCCGGTCATCGGCGTCCGGTCCTTCGGTCCGGACCCGGACCTGGTCGCCCGGCACACCGTGGCGTACGTCGACGGCCTCCAGGGCGTCGGTGTCGCGGCCTGCACCAAGCACTTCCCCGGACACGGCGACACGAACGTGGATTCCCACGACGCGCTGCCCCGGATCGATGTGGACCTCGCCACACTGCACGCCCGTGAGCTGGTACCTTTCCGCGCCGCCATCGCCGCGGGTACCAAAGCGGTCATGAGCGCGCATATCCTGCTCTCCGCGCTCGACCCGAACCGTCCGGCCACCCTGAGCCCGCAGATCCTCACCGGTCTGCTGCGCCAGGAGCTGGGCTTCGAGGGCCTGATCGTCACCGACGGCATGGAGATGCAGGCCGTCGCGGCGACGTACGGCATCGAGCGCGGATCCGTCCTCGCCATCGCCGCGGGCGCCGACGCCATCTGCGTCGGCGGCGGGCTGTGCGACGAGGACACCGTGCTGCAGCTGCGCGACGCGCTGGTGAACGCGGTACGGACCGGTGAACTGCCCGAGGAGCGGCTGGCCGACGCCGCGGCGCGCGTGCGCGCCCTGGCGTCCTGGACCCAGGCGCACCGGGCCAGGGGGGCTGAATCGGTGCCGGGCGCGGCAGTGCAGGAGGGGACCGCGCCCGGCGCCGACATCGGACTCGTCGCCGCCCGCCGGGCCCTCAAGGTGACCCGCGGGGACCGGCCGTACACGCCGGTGGCCGACGCTCCCTACGTGGCCTCCTTCACCCCCGTCGCCAACTTCGCGGTGGGCGACGAGACGCCCTGGGGCGTCGCGGCCGAGCTGGACCGGCTGCTGCCCGGTACGGAGACCGGCTCCTACGCCGACTCCTCCGTGGACGCCGTCCTCGCCGCCGCGGGGGAGCGGCGGATCGTGGCGGTCGTCCGCGACGTCCACCGCCACCCCTGGATGGGTGCGGCCCTGGACGGCCTCGTCGCGGCCCGCCCCGACACGGTCGTGGTCGAGATGGGCCTCAACGAGTCGGAGCCCCGCGGGGCCCTGCACATCGCCACCCACGGCGCGGCCCGGGTCTGCGGCCGTGCCGCCGCCGAGGCCGTCGTCGGCACCTGCGCCTGACCGCCGCTCCGGCGGGCGTACGCGAAGGGGCCCGGCACCTGAACAGGTGCCGGGCCCCTTCGCCGTGACCGCGGCGCGGTCACCGGGGGTTCCGGGCGGTTCAGATGCCCTGCCAGGCGGGCTTGTTGGCGAAGGTGTGGCGGAAGTAGTCCGCGAGCTTCAGCTTGGAGGCGGCGGCCTCGTCCACCACGACCGTGGCGTGCGGGTGCAGCTGGAGCGCGGAGGCCGGCACGAG
>NZ_LMEP01000012.1 GCF_001426405.1 Streptomyces sp. Root1304
GGAAACGCCCGGTTACATTCCGAACCCGGAAGCTAAGCCTTTCAGCGCCGATGGTACTGCAGGGGGGACCCTGTGGGAGAGTAGGACACCGCCGAACAATCATTGTGGGAAAGCCCCGCACCTCATGGTGCGGGGCTTTTCTGCGTTCACGGGCCGGAACCCTTTCGCCGTTCGGAGGAATGGGGCGGTCGATGGCGGTCAGAGACGGCCGGCGGCCTTGAGGGCGAGGTAGGCGTCCGCCAGGGCCGGGGCCAGGGTGTCGGGCGTCGCGTCGACGACCGTGACGCCGTGCCGCTGCAGCTGTTCCGCCGTACGGGAGCGCTGGGTCTGGGTCTGGGTGGCCGCGGCGGCCTCGTACACGCCCTCGATCGTGCCGCGGGTCGCGGCCATGCGGGCGACGTGGGGATCGGCGACAGAAGCCACCACGACGGTGTGGCGCTGGGTCAGCTGCGGCAGGACCGGGAGCAGGCCTTCCTCGATCGGTGCGGCGTCGAGGCTCGTCAGGAGCACGATCAGCGAGCGGCGGGGAGCGCGGGCGAGAGCGGTCGCGGCCAGGCCGCGGGCGTCGGTCTCCACCAGCTCGGGTTCGAGCGTGGCGAGCGCGTTGACCACGGCCGGCAGGACATCGCCGGCGGAGCGGCCCTGGACCTGGGCGCGGAGACGCCGGTCGTAGGCCAGGAGATCCACACGGTCGCCGGCGCGGGAGGCGAGCGCGGTGAGGAGGAGCGCCGCATCCATGGAGGCGTCCAGGCGGGGGACGTTGCCGACCCGGCCGGCCGAAGTACGGCCGGTGTCGAGGACGACGAGGATGTGACGGTCGCGTTCCGGGCGCCAGGTGCGGACGGCGACCGTGGTCTGGCGGGCCGTGGCACGCCAGTCGATCGAGCGGGTGTCGTCGCCGGGGACGTACTCGCGGAGGCTGTCGAACTCCGTGCCCTCGCCCCGCGTCAACACGCTGGTGCGGCCGTCGAGCTCACGGAGCCGGGCCAGACGGGACGGCAGGTGCTTACGGCTCGTGAAGGGGGGCAGCACACGGACCGTCCAGGGGACCTCGTGATTGCCCTGACGGGCCGCGAGGCCGAGGGGGCCGAACGAACGGACCGTGATCCGCTCCGCGTGGCGGTCGCCACGACGGGTCGGGCGGAGGGCGGTGGTGAAGCGGCGGCGTTCGCCCGCGGGGACGGTCAGACGTCGGCGGGAGGCGGCCTGCTCAGTGCCGGGCAGCCAGCTGCTGGGCGGCCAGGCGTCCCGGAGCTGGGCGCGGAGGCGCCGGTTGGACGGGTTGGTGACCGTGAGCTGCACGTTCGCGGCGTCACCGAGTCGAACGGATGTATCACTACTTCGGGTGAATTGGAGCGTTCGTACTGGCGCGGCCAAGGCGTAGTCGCACAGAATTGCGAGGGAGAGGGGCGCGTTCACCGCCAGCATCCCCGCCCAGCTGGGGGCGAGGAAGCCGACGGGGAGCGATCCGAGAGCAGCGAGCAGCGCCGTTCGTCCGGTGAGGGCCATGGGGCGCCGTTCTCAGCGGGGTACGGGGACGTGGGCGAGGATCGACTGGATGACGGAGTCGGGGGTGACTCCTTCCATCTCGGCCTCGGGCCGCAGGTGGATGCGATGACGCAGGGTGGGGAGAGCGAGGGCCTTCACGTCGTCCGGGGTGACGTAGTCCCGGCCGGTGAGCCAGGCCCAGGCGCGGGCGGTGGAGAGCAGGGCGGTGGCACCTCGGGGAGAGACCCCGAGCGTGAGTGAGGGGGATTCACGCGTGGCACGACAGATATCGACGACATAGCCGGCGATCTCGGCGGAGACCGAGACCTTGGCGACGGCGGTCCGGGCGGCTTCGAGCTCGGCGGGACCCGCGACGGGGCGGACGCCGGCGGCCTTCAGGTCGCGGGGGTCGAAGCCCTCGGCGTGACGGGTGAGGACCTGGATCTCGTCCGCGCGGGAGGGCAGAGGGACCGTCAGCTTGAGCAGGAAGCGGTCCAGTTGGGCTTCCGGCAGGGGGTAGGTGCCCTCGTACTCGACCGGGTTCTGGGTCGCCGCGACCAGGAAGGGCTCGGGCAGGAGACGCGGGGTGCCGTCGACCGTGACCTGACGTTCCTCCATCGCCTCCAGGAGGGAGGACTGGGTCTTCGGGGGCGTGCGGTTGATCTCGTCGGCGAGCAGGAGGTTGGTGAAGACCGGGCCGGGCTGGAAGGAGAACTCGGAGGTCCGGGTGTCGTAGACGAGGGAACCGGTGACGTCGCTCGGCATCAGGTCGGGGGTGAACTGGACGCGCTTGGTGTCGAGTTCGAGGGCGGCGGCGAGCGAGCGGACCAGCAGGGTCTTGGCGACCCCGGGGACGCCTTCGAGGAGGACGTGCCCCCGGCAGAGCAGGGCGACGACGAGACCGGTGACGGCGGGGTCCTGGCCGACCACGGCCTTCGCGATCTCGGTGCGCAGGGCCTCCAGGGAGGCGCGGGCGCTGTCCGAGGTCGTAGCGGTCTCGGGGGTCGGGGCGCTCATGAGGTGCGTACCTCTCTTTCGAGGGCGTCGAGTTGGTCCGCGAGGCGGATGAGAGCGGCGTCGTCGGCGGGAGCCGGGCCGAAGAGGAGGTCCCGCGGGTTCGCCGTGGTCTCGGGGAGACGGGCGGAGAGCGCGGGGAGGAGGCGCTCGGAGGAGTGGGCGTCCTGGGCGGGGACGCCGAGGAGCGGCGCGATCCGGGTGCGGGTCGCGGTGCGCAGGACGGTGGCGGCGCGGTCGCGGGCGTTCGTCTTGCGGTAGAGGCGGGCGCGGCCCTCGGTGGCCTCGGAGGCGCGGAGGGCGACGGGGAGGCGTTCGGTCACCAGGGGGCCGAGGCGGCGGCCGCGCCAGAAGGCGGCGAGCACGGCCGCGAGGGCGAGTTGGAGGGTGGCCCACAGCCAGCCGGAGGGGATGAGGGACAGGAAATCGCCCGTGGAGTCGGCGTCGGACGCGTCGGCGGTGGCATCGGAGAGGGAGGGGAGGTACCAGACGAGATGGGGCCGGGAACCGAGGAGCTGCAGAGCGAGCGAGGCGTTGCCCTGCTGGTCGAGACGGGCGTTGTGCAGGATGTCGGGCGAGCCGAGGAGGACCGTGTCGGTGGTGCCGGTGCCGGGGAGGCGGACCAGGGTCGGCAGGCCGTCGGAGGGGTAGCAGGAGTCGGCGGTGGCGCCGGAGTCCACGTGGTAGCGCTCGCCGCCGAGGTCGACACTGCCGGCACGGGTGGCGGCCGTCAGGGTGCAGGAGGGGGCGAGATCGTCCACGGGGGTGCTGGTGGCGCTGGAGACGTCCGGGGCCAGCGTGGGGAGGGAGGGGGCGCCGGCGCCGATGAGGACGGTGCGGCCGGCGGAGTTCGTGATGACCCTGCGCAGGGTGGACTGCTGAGTCTCCGTCAGCAGGTCGGGCGTGGTGACCAGGAGCGTCGATCCGGTGCCGGTCGCGGCGGTGGCCTCGTCGAGCGTGGTGGCCACGGTGATCGTGACGCCCTGGGCCTTGAGGAGTTCGGCGACGGCCCGGCTGCCGTGGGGGTCGGCGGAGCGGGGGTCGAGGGCGCCGTGCGAGCCGGTGGACCGTACCGTCGCGAGCGCGAGGCCCCCGACGAGGACCAGGACGACGACGAGGACCGCACCGCGCGCCCGGGTCCAGAGCTGACGGGGGGAGGCGGCGGTGGAGGTGGCGGCGGCCGGGCGGCTCATGCGGGCGCCCCCGTGGCGGCGGTGTCCAGGGTGGGGCGGGTGCGCTCCAGGGCGGTGTCCAGGGCCTCGACGCGGCGGTACGCAGGCTCGTCGGCGGTGCGGCCGCCGTATGTGACGTCGTCGAAGGCGCGGACCGCGAGGCGCAGTTCGTCGGCGTGGGAGGGCAGCGAGCGGCTCGCCTCGGCGGCGGCTTCGTCGGCGGTGCGGCCGGGGCGGGGGTCGAGCAGGGCGCGTTCTTCGAGGGAGCGGACGATGGCCCGCATCCGTTCCTGTACGGCCTGGTTCCAGCGGCCGGCGGCGGCGTGCCGGGCGGCGGCCTCGCGGTGCTCGCGGGCGGTGCGGGGGCCGTCCTCGAAGAGGGAGTCGGCGGTGGTGCCGGGTGCCCGGCGCGGGGTGCCGAGCCGCCACCAGAGGGCGGCGGCGACGGCGGCCACGAGCAGGACGACCACGACGAGGCCGAGGACGCCGCCGGGGGACGCCCCGGAGGCGGAGCCGAAGAGGTCGCCGAGCCACTCCCAGAAGCGGTCGAGGCCGCGCTGGAGCAGGTTCGGGTCGTTCTCGTGGTACATCGGCTTGGACAGCTCCCGCTCCGCCGCCTCGCGGGCGGGGAGCCGGGAGATGTCCACCGGTACGTCGCCGTCGGCGCGGAGCCACGCCAGTGCCGTGGTCGTTCCCCCCGTGACCGTCACGGCATCAGCCTCCGACGGTCTCGGTGCCCGGTGTGGGGCCGTAGCCGGGGAGACCCGCGGCCCGTGCCAGTTCGAGGTCCAGGGCTTCGCGGCGGATGCGCTGGTCGACGTAGAGGAGGACCGTCACACCGGCCGAGATCGGGTAGGTGATCGCGCTGGTGATCACTCCGCCGATGCCCGTGATGATCAGGAACGGCCAGCCGAAGCCGGTGGAGGAGCCGTCGATCAGGCCGGAGAGGCCGTCGCCGTCGACCGCGAAGCCGATGATCATGAACGGGATCGCGACGATCATCGCGAAGACGAAGATCAGCAGCTGGGTGAGGACGGTGATGCCGAAGATCCGCCACCACGAACCCGTCACCAGCTTCGCGGAACGCTTCAGGGACGCGAACACGCCCTGGCGCTCCAGCATCAGGGCGGGAGAGGCGAGGCTGTAGCGGATCATCAGCCAGACCGTGGCCGCGATGCCGCCGAGACCGCCCAGGAGGGCCAGGGCGACACCCGGGGCGCCGCCGATGAGGACCCCGGGAAGCAGGGCCACGGTGACGACGGCCGAGCTCAGCGCCGCCAGCAGCAGGGTCAGCCCGATGAGCTGGAGGAGACGGGGGCGCGCCTCCCGCCAGGCGGAGCCCAGCGAGACCGGACGGCCGAGTACGGCACGGCTGATGACCACGGTCAGCAGGGCGGCGCTCACCAGCGATGCCATCAGCGTGACGAGGAGGGAGGGGCCCAGGCCGATCAGGGACGACTGCGCGGCGTCGAGGGACTCTTCGAGTGCCTCGGCGGGAGTGGCGTCCGGGTTCGGCGACGGGGTCTGGGGGACGAGATAGCGCTGGGCCAGGGTGTTCGCGGTCTGGGAGATCAGCGCGACCGTGACGGTGATGGACAGGACCGTCCGCCAGTAGCTGCGGAGGGTCTTCGCCGCGCCGTCGAGGATCTCGCCCATGCCCAGCGGGCGCAGCGGGATCACACCGGGCTTGGCGGCCGGAGGCCTGCCCCAGTGGGCGTTCGGGGGCTGGGCGCCCCAGCCGGGACCCGGCGCCGGGGGCGGCGTCTGGCCGGTCGGCGGGGACCACTGGCCGGCGGGCGGCTGGTCCTTCGACCACTGAGGGGCGGAGCCGTTCGCGTCGGCCGGAGCGGTGGGCCGGGGGATCCCCGAGCCGTCCTGGCCGTCGGAGGGGGCGGATCCGGGCGAGGTCCAGCCCGGAGTGTCGTTCACGGTCGTCCACCTCGGAGGAATGGTCGCGGTGCCGGATCGGCGAACCGGCTCGGTCACGGCGGCCGACACCTGGCACGGCGGCGGGCCGGGTGCCATCGTGCCACGCGGGGCCCGCCCGTGGGCGGGACCGGCCCCTTCGTTCGTACCTTTGTCCGGACCTTCGGTGTACGAGCGGCAGGCGGCATATTGTGCGGATGCCCGATCAGGACGCACGAACCGTGCGGTGGCGGGCCGAGCGGGCTCCGGTCTACAAGATCGCGACCCGGGCTGGGGGAGGCGCTGTGGGGCAGGTCACGGCAGGTAACGATTGGCTAATGGGATGTTGTCGTAGCGCCTCATGAGAGAGGCCCCCTCACCAGCGGGGTTCCGCCGACGAGAGGGCCGTGACATCCATCACTGACATCAGTCTCGGGTTTCGGGCCCAGACCGATCGGTGTCGAGACTCCGCAGCGTGGTCGGCTGACGGAGCAGTCCATCCAGCTGACCGATCGCGGCGATCACGTCGGGGTCGAGGGCTTCGGCGTAGATGTCGAGGCTGGTCGCGATCCGGCTGTGACGCAGGATCGCCTTGATGATCCTCGGGTGCACCTTCAGATGGACCAGGAGCGTGCCGCAGGACTTCCGGAAGCCCTTGGGGTTCATCTTCCCGAGTCCGGCACTGCTCGCGACACGTTGGATCGTTTGGTACAGGCACTCTGCCTGCAACGGCTGACCGGTGCGGGTCACGAAGACATGCCGGTCGGGGTCGTCCCACCACGGCCGCCCCGTTGCCAAGGCGCGCTCGCGCAGGGCTGCCGTACGCATCCGGGTCCATCGCAGAGGAGCCACACACTGCGCCGGCAACGGAAGTGGCGCCTTGGACGTGTTCGTCTTCAGCTCCACGTCGATGGTTCCGGGGCCGGAGCGCTGGCGCTGTTGCTCCACCCAGATGACCCGGCTTTCGAGATCGACGTTCTCCCAGCGGAGCCCACAGACCTCAGCCCGCCGAAGACCGAGCAGGCTCAGCAGGAGGAGCGCGGGGTAGTACACGGTCCGACGCCGAGCCTCAGCAAGAAAGCGGAGGACCTGAACGGGGCCCCAGCTCTTCCCGCTGTCCGTCGAGGCCCGCACGGTGACCAGCTTGGCCACGTTGCGGGTCAGTCCGATGTCTTCCGCCATCGCGGCCGTCAGAGAGGCTGAGAGGACCCTCAGAGCGTGCCGGGCGGTCTTGGCGCTCTTCTCCTCGGCCAGGAGCTTGATGGCGGCGCGTAGATCCTTCACGCCGAGCTTGAGCATGACGGCCGAGCCGAGCCGGGGGCGGAGGTGCAGGCGTACGGCGTCGGAGTAGACCTTGTGGGTGCCGGCCGAGAGGTGCGGTTTCACCACGCAGGCCAACCAGTAGTCGAACCACTGCCCCAAGGTCATGTCGCGAGTGGGCGTCGGAATGCCGCTCTGGGCCCGGTCAAGCAGTTCGCGACGCCTGCGATCGGCTTCGTCGTAGTCCTTGCCGTAGGCGAACTTGCGCTTCACTGTGCCGTCCGGCTGCGGGACGTACACAGCGGCCTGGTAGCGGCCGTCCGACCGTTTCGTGATCGTGCCACCCCCGTTGGGGCGTCTGCGGGCCACTACGCCGCCTCTTCGATCGACCGGAGCACGAAGTCCCGTACGGCATCGTCGGGGATGCGACGGGCACGCCCGATGGTGATGGACGTCAGCCGACGCGAGCGGATCAGGTCGTAGACCGTGGAACGCCCGAGCTTCAGTCGAGACATGACCTGCGGAACGGTCAGCAGTTCAGTGGGTGCGGTGGTCATAGGTCCCCCTCCAGGTCGGCCAGCTCCGTACGGATCTCGCGGGCGTGTTCGCGGTTGTGCTGGATGTCGCGGCGGATGTTGGCGGCGAGCCAGGACTCACCGGGGGTGGCCCCGTGGCCGGCGTAGGCCCAGTGGGCGACGGTGAGGACGGTGGCTTCGGTGTGTTCGTCGGGGTCGGGGAGGCCGAGGGCGGTGCGTTGCTGGTGGGCGCGGTAGTCGGCGCGGACCTGGCGGAGGGCGCCGAGGGTGGTGGAGTAGCGGCGGGATTTGGTGGAGAAGTGGCCGCGGAAGCCGAGCATGTGGGCCCAGGCCCTCAGGCGTCGGTCCGGGTAGGCGGCGTCGAGGTCCATGCAGGCTTCCATCAGGCGCCGGGGGTGGTCGGGGACGTCGAGGAGGATCAGGGCTTCCTTGTTGCCGACCGGGTGGTCGACGGTGCCGGTGGTCTCGGCGGCCTTGGTGGCGTACTTGGCGACGTAGGCGGCGACGGCCTGTTCGGTGAGGTCCTCGCCGTTACCGAAGGCGCCGATGGGCTGGACGTCGAGCTGCTCGCCCCACTGGAGCACCCAGTCGTTGACGAAGCCGTAGTCCTCGTTGGCGGGGACGACGACGCGGACACGGGCGGCGGCGGCGCGGATAGCGTCGGTGAGGAGATCGAGGGTGGCCCAGTGTGGGGGCGGGGTGTGGGGTCCGTCGGGGCCGTCGAAGCGGATGACGGCGTGGAAGTGGACGGCGCCGCGCTTTTGGTACTCGGCGACCTTGCCGAAGGAGACGCGGGCCTGTTCGCGGGCGGCTTTCTGGGTGAGGCCAGCGCGGGTGGCGATCTCGCGGCGGAGGTAGATCGTGAAGTAGCGCCACAGCTCGGAGGCGTGGTTGTTCCACAGGACCGCCTCGGCGTAGTCGTACGAGGACGGGTTGAGCGGGGTGCCGAGTTCGGGCGCATCCTCGGCGTGACGGGTGCCGCAGCGGCAGGGACGGTCGCCGGGCCGGTTGTGCACGGGGCCGAAGGACGGGGCCGTGAGGGTGGCGAAGACCCGGGGGTGATCCCGGATGGTCTCCGGGGTGCCCTTGTCGGGTGCGCCGACGAGCCCGGCGCGGATCAGGTGGTAGGTGTCGCCCGCGTACGTCCAGGCGCAGGAGGGGCAACGGGAGGCCCGTCGGTTGCCGCATGCCATACGCAGGACGCCGCCGGGTTCGGCGTCGGTGTTGTAGGCGTGGAGCACGGTCTTGGTGGCGGGGTCGAGGAGTTTGGTACCGCCGGTGAGGCGGATGGGGGCGGTGCAGCCGCCGGTACGGCGGATCTGTTCGGTGAGGCGGTCGAAGCCGGGGGACCCGGCCATCCGGAGCAGGTCGCTCAGGGTGGCCGGGTCCAGGCCCGCCATAGTGGCGGCGTGGGTCACACCAGGACCTCCTGTCGGGCGGTGTTGAAGGCGGTGCCGATCCAGCGGGTGTAGGCGGGCGGGATGGCCTCGGTCAGCTCGGCGTGGACATCGGTCCAGGTGATGCCCATGGCGTGCTGCATCTCGGGGACAGTGGCCTTGCCGCCGCCCTTGCCGTACGCGGCGACGTAGGGGCCCTCGCGACGGACGCCGTGACGGTGGCCGCGTACGTAGCCCTGGTGACGCGGGTGGGCCGGCCTGGCGGTGGCCCAGTTGCCGAGTTCGAAGTTGCGGTGCCGTAGGACGCCCAGGCCGAACATCTCGCCGCACAGGGTGAGGTCCTTGCGGATGGCGGCCCGGCCGTTGGGCTGCTCGATCACGTACGGCAGGCCGGTCGCGTCGAGGAGTTCGCGGGTCGGGGCGACGAGGTCGGCATGCGTACCGCCCCAGCCTCGGGAGGCGTTGGTGCCGACGGTCACCGTGCAGCCGGCCTGGCAGGGCGGGGAAGCGTGCACGAGGGTGTAGCGGTCGATGTCCCCGGTGGCGATCAGGTCCGCGAGGTATTCGAGGGCGTCGCCCTGGTGGTAGGCGAAGGGGTAGTTCGGGCGGGCGGCGGTGTCGCAGCCGTCGACCGCGAACCCGGCGAGGTGGTAGCCCATTCCCGCCCCGCCAGCGCATGAGTACAGGTCCAGGACCCTGCACGCGTAGTCACCGCTGTGGTCGTAGTGCTGGCTGGAGCTCCAGTTCAGGAGGTCCATCGTCTTCACCTCCCGGCCCGGACGAGGACGGCGGGCACGGTGCGGCCGCTGCCCTTGCAGATGGGGCAGGCGGCGGCGAGGGTGCGGCGCTGCCCGTCGGGGGTGACGCTGCCGGTGGTGATGTGGACGACGGGGAAGCCGTCGCAGTGGGAGCAGACGCGCGGGGTCGGGGTCTGGGGCATCATGAGGTTTCCCTTTCGGGTCCGGTGGATCTGGGAGGGGTTCAGGCGCCCGGGGCGGCGGAAGTTTGGCGACAGAGGCCGTCCCGGGGGCCGCTCAGCGTGTGTTGCGCCTGCCGTGGCCCTTGGCCGCGTACATCGAGGCGTCAGCGGCCGAGAGGGCGTCGGTGAGGAGCGGGACCGGCAGGTGGTCGCGGTGGCAGTGGCCGACCGAGGCCGAGACCCGCAGGACGTGCCCGAGGTGGGTGACCGGCTGCTCCAGGGCGGCCCGGAGGGCGAGAAGCCCGGGGGTGTGTGCGGGGTCGGTGACGATGGCGGCGAACTCGTCTCCGCCGAGGCGGGCGGCGATCCCGTGACGGCCGCACCAGGTGGTGAGCCGGTCGGCGGTGGCGGTGAGAACCGCGTCCCCGGCGGCGTGGCCGTGGGTGTCGTTGATGGCCTTGAAGTCGTCCAGGTCGACCAGGAGCACGAGCGCGCCGGGGTGCTTGCTCATGAGGTGGTCGGCACGGGCGGTCCATCCGGCGCGGGTGTGCAGGCCGGTCAGGGGGTCGCGGCGGGCGGTGGCCAGGCGGCGCAGGAGGAGTCCGCCGTGCAGGGCCCAGCCGAGGGCCGGTATTCCGGCAGCGGCGAGGGTCTGGGGGTCCACGGGGTCACCGGCCCTTCTGCATGTCGCGGACGACCATCCGCAGCACGACCGCCACGACCGCGATGGACACGCCGGTGAGGGCGACCGCGAGGAGCATCGAGACAAGGACAGCGCCGACGACCAGGACGACCGCGCCACCGCCGGCGGCGAGGACGACCGCGCTGCTGGGGGTGAGCTGGATGGAGGTGCGGGCCGGGACGACCGCCACCGGGGTGGGGGCCGGGGCGGGGTTGGTCGGCTCGATGTCGGCCATGGGGGTGGGCTTGAGGAGGGGGATGGGGTGGCCGGTCGGGAGCGGGTTGACCGGGATGCGCGGCTGGAGCATGACAGGGGTCTCCCTACTTGGTGATCGGGTCGATGAGCGGGGCGAACAGGCTGTCGGCGAGGAGGTAGCCGCCGAGGAGGAGGACGGCGACGAGCCACCAGGGCGGGCGGATGAGCTTGATGCCGAGGCCGCCGACGACGATCAGGGCGAGCCAGAGCGGGACGTCCATGATGAGGAACTCCTCAGTGGTCAGCGGGGGTTGCAGCGGTGAGTGCGGGCGGCGAGTTCGGCGGAGGGGCGGGTGTTGTAGTCGGCGGAGAAGTCGCAGCGCGGGGCCGTGCACACGGCGGTGTGCTTGGTCCGGCCCCGGCCGTCGTGGTGGGTGCCGACCTGCACCGGGCCGATACGGATCACGTTGTGGAAGCGGTTCGGGCGCATCTTTCAACTTCCTTTCACATCAGGCGAGTTGTGTTGCGATGGAGTCTGCGAGGGTGGCGGGCATGCCGTGCCGGGTGTGGAGGGTTTCCGCGTCGATCGGCGTACCGGTCTGGGCTCGATGGGCGTCCGCGATCTTCTGGGCGTGAGCGAGGAGCGCGGGCGGCACCGCCACGGCAGGCGCCGAAGGGGCAGGGAGCGGCAGCTCTTCCAGAGGGGCGGGATCCAACTGGAGTTCCACGGCGGCGGGTTCGGCCGGCGGAAGCTCGGGGGCCGGGTCCGGAGTCCGTTCGATGACGAGGTCCACCGCAGGTTCGGGCTCCGGCATAGGGGCGGGTTCGGGTGTGGGGTGGGGTGTGTGGGCGAGGAGGGTGCCGCCGAGGAAGGCGAGGGCGGGCCATCCGGCGACGAGGATGCGGAGCCAGTCCGGGACGCTGCTCATGTCGAGGAGTCCGGCGGTGGCGACGTTCGCGCCGAGCGATGCGATCAGGGCGATGGCGAACCAGAGCCAGGCGTCACGGTTGCCGCCGTCTTTGCGCATTCGGCGCCACGCGGCGACAAGGAGCAAGTCGACGCTCACCGGGTAGGCCCACGCCTTCCATCCGTCCTGTCCGGCCGCAGCGGCCAGGTCGTGCAGGTGGGCGAAGGACAGGGCACCGGCGATGACGGCCTGGATGAGCACGGCGTCGAGGCGGAGGGTGCGGAACACTCGGGCACCTCCTTTCTGGGTCAGGTGGTGCCGGTGCCGAAGCAGTCCAGGCACAGCGCGGTCTGGGTGGCTTCGATCTCTCGACTCTTGCGCCCGACCCGAACGGTGGTCGCGGTCTCGCCGGTCCCGGCGCAGGTGTCGCAGGGCGGCGGGACGGACGCGGACTTGGGCGAACGGCGACGGGTGGCCGGTGTCTTCTTCACGGTGCTCATGGCGGTTCCCTTCGGTTTCGGGCATGGGGCGGGTAGGGACCTGGCGTGAGACGGTCACGCCGACCGAGGGGGAAGGTGCGCTAGGCGGTGGCCGGTGCGGGCTTGACCAGCGGCACGGACTCCGGGGTGGCACCGATGCCGTCCGGGATGACCGGGCGGTAGGCGGCGAGGGCGGGGAGGTCCGGGGTGAGGTGCGCGTGCGCGGCGCAGATCGCGGCGGCTTCGGTCGCGGTGAGGGCGGGGGTGCGGATGCGGGACCAGCCGCCGGAGGTGTCACCGGCTACCGCGATGCCGGGCCGGTCCGGCGGAATGACCAGCACCGTGACCACGGCGTCCGGGGCGATGTCGCCGACGCCCATTTCGGCGGTCTGCTTGTCGTTGACGCGGTGCACGACGCGGCCGGTGAGCTGGGCGCGAAGCGCGGTGGCGCCCTTGCCGAGGTCGGAACCGAACCGCTGCCCGCAGACCTCCAGGAAGATGCCGGCGGCGCGGGCCAGCTGTCCGAGGCGGATCAGCTGGGTGACCATCCGATCCCGGCGTTCCTCATCCTTCTTGGTCGCGACGAGGAAGAGTTCCGCCACCTCGTCCACCAGGACCACCACCGGCACCGGGCGGACGCGCTGGGGCAAGGCCCAGATGTCGGCTACGCCGTGGTCACTGAGCTGGTCGAAGCGGGATTCCATCTCCCCGACCAGCGCGTCCAGGAGACCATCCGCCTCCGTGGGGGTCGTCGCGAGGGCGGACAAGCGGGTTGCGTAGCCGCGCTGTTCGACGCCGCGCTTGCAGTCGATCCCGACCAGAGCCACCGGAAGCCGGGCCAGCCCAGCGATCAGATTCCGCTGATACATCGACTTGCCGGACTGGTTCGCACCGAGGGTCAGCGCGTGCGGGACCTTCAGGTAGTCCCGTACGAACGCGGTGCCATCCTCCCGCAGCGCGACCGGCACCGACATCGCCCCGGAAGGCACCCGGAGCGGCATCCGCACCCGGTTGAGAACGTCGTAACCAGTCATCCGCAGCTCCACGAACCCGGGCTTGGTCTCCACGACATTGACCGAGTGGACGCCCCAGGCGTGCCGCAGCCGCTCGGAGGCCGCCATCACGTCGGCGGGCTCCAGACCGGCCGGAAGCCGCAGCGTGACCCGCAGGCCGGTCGAAGTGCCCCGGACCCGGCGGACCTTCGGCGGGACGGGCTGCACGTCGGGGCGGCGGGCGATGCTGCGGACCATGAACGCCCGCAGGCGGGACGGCTGCACCGTCAGCCCGCACACGTCCATCGTCGAGTGGTACGTCGTCGCGAACCGCACCCGCGTCACCGGCAGACCCACCAACGACCAGAACACACGCGGCGCACGGACCTTCGCGAATCCAAGGCCCCCGGCGGCTCCGGCGAGCGGGAGGCCGACCTCCCATAAGGTCGCCATGTCCGTCATGGTCAGGCCGCCATCGGGGTGACCGCGACGGCGCGGAACGAGATGCCGTGCCGGGTCTGGCCGTTGAACGTGTTCTCCCAGTCCCGCGCCTTCAGCCCGATCACCGACACCGGCATACCCGGCGCCAGCCCCTCGGGGAGGCCGGTCTCCGGCACGGTCACCTGGTAGAGGTTGCCCTCACCCTCGTCCGAGATCAGCAGCCCCACCGTGGACAGCCCGGCACCGGTCTCCCGGTCCACGGCGCGCTCTCCGGTCTGCTTGCTGACGAGCTTCGGCGCGGGAGCCGTGGCCACGAACACCACGGCGGTCGACGTGTCGATCTTGAAGGACGGCATGGATTTCTCCTTCGAAAGGGCAGGAAGGGCCTAGATGACCAACTTGGCTAACCCGGTTGGTCACATCTCGAAGTTAGAAGAGATGGCTAGCCATGTCAACAACATGACTGCCATGACTGTCCTGCTTGGGGTGCGTCGCCTACCATCGGCTTCATGACCTTTGTCCCCGAGCCTCTCGACCCCGACGACGACCGAGCCCCGTACGAGCAGGTGGCCAGCAGCCTTGGAGCGGCCATCCGCACCAGGCGCCTCGCCCCGGGCGAGAAGCTGCCGTCACACAAGGAGCTGACGGAGCGCTACGGATTCGCGCGGGCGACGATCCAGCGCGCGCTGCGGGACCTCGAAGACGAAGGGCTCGTGGTCTCCCGGAAGGGCAGCGGGGTCTACGTCCGCAACCGGACGGAGCGGCCGGCGGGTCTCCGCCCGTACGTCGAGCAGGCATTCGCGAAGGATCACGTCACGATCGACTTCGCGGGGTTCTCCAGCGAGACCCTGCATGGCGCGCTTCAAGAGCCACTCGACAAGATCCGCGTCGGCAGGCTGACCCCGTCGAGCATCACCATGCGGATACTCGTCCCGGACATGGACGTGCCGCAGGCCGCACCCGTGCGGATGTCGGATGGTGCCGACGACAAGCGGCTCCGCGACCGCATGCACGACATCATGGTCGGCTACACCCGCAGCATCCGGGACGCGATCACCGAGCTGGAGCACCTCGGACTTGTCACTGAGACCCGTATCAGCGTCCGCGTCCACAGCGGCACGCAGTTCTTCAAGCTGTACGTGATCAACAACGAGGACGCGTTCTTCGGGTACTACCCGATCCGTCCCAACAAGGTCGTCGCCCAGGGCGAGGCGATCGAGATCTACGACCTGGTAGGCAAGGACACGACGCTCTTCCACTACTCGGTCAACGAAGGCGAATCGTCCAGCGGAACCCAGCAGGTCCAGCAGGCCCGCATGTGGTTCGACAGTGTCTGGGAGACGATCGGAAGGGACTTCGACCTTGACGCACGCTGATCCGCTCACCGAGACCCTGGCGAACGCCCGGGTCATCCTCTTCGACTTCGACGGACCCGTATGCGACGTGTTCGCGGGACTGCCGGCACCCGAGGTTGCGGGGGAACTGACCGCGCTCCTCGCCGCCGAGAACGAAGCCGCGGGCGCGAAGGCCTCTCAGACGGACGACCCGATCGAGGTACTGCGCATCGCGCACGAGGCCGACACCGAGCTTGGGCAGAAGATCGAGCAGGCATTGACCACCGCCGAGGTCCGAGCTGTCGCGGTGGCCGGGCCGCCGACACCTGGTGCGGCGGAAGCACTCCGGGCGGCAGGTTCCACTGGTCGAGGCGTCGCCGTGGTGAGCAACAACTCAGCCGAATGTGTGCGGGTCTTCCTTGGGCTGCACGGGCTGCACGAGTACGTCGCCGAGGTCGTGGGTCGGCCCTCCGAGCAGCCGCACCTGATGAAGCCGAACCCGTTCCCGCTCATCACGGCAGCCGAGTTGATGCACGTCGACGTCACGAGCTGCACGCTGATCGGGGACTCGCTTACGGACATCCAGGCCGCCCACGCAGCCGGGGCCACGGTCATCGGCTACGCGAACAAGCCCCACAAGTCCGAGGCGTTCGCCGAAGCGCGGGCCGATGTCGTCACCCAGGACATGCAGTCCATCGCCGACGCGCTCACCACGTCGTAGCCGAGGGCCAGCGGGGACCTGTTACAGATTTCTCTACCTCATCAAGGCACCCGCCGCGCACGGCGCGGCGCGCGCGGCCCGTCGCCCGGGCCTGCGCTCCTGTCTGCGCCCCGCTCCAGATTTCTCTACCTCATCAAGGCACCCGCCGCGCACGGCGCGGCGCGCGCGGCCCGTCGCCCGGGCCTGCGCTCCTGTCTGCGCCCCGCTCCAGCCCGGCCGCCGTCCGCACGCCTGACAGCTTGGGTTGATGGGTGACGAACCACGATGTGGCCGAGGCGGTACGCGGGTACGACCTCAAGATGATGCCTCCGGCGGGGGCGCTCAGGCTCCAGGATGGCGGGGGCTCCGTGCGCGGGTGCCGGCCGTGGGGTGTGACGGTGGGGAACTCCCATCCCGTCTGCCATCGACCCAGGCAGAGCCGAGCAGACACGGCACCGGGCGTCCAGGTCGTTCGTACAGTGGCGCGCTCCACCTGGACGCCCGGCACCGCGCCTGCTCCACGGNCCGGGCGTCCAGGTCGTTCGTACAGTGGCGCGCTCCACCTGGACGCCCGGCACCGCGCCTGCTCCACGGTGTGTGGGTCGACGGCAGACGGGATGGGAGTTGGGGTGGATGGCGGGCGAAGCCTGCATATGCACGTGCAGCCTGGGTCCGGGCTGGCACAGTTCTCGCTGTGGCCAAGAAGAAGCAACCCGTCCCGGATGACCTCGGGCTCATAGAGATCATGCACGAAGCGGCCGAGCACGCCGCAAGGCATCTCAGGTCAGCCCAGATCCTGCTTACTGCAGGAGAGTGGCCCGACAGCTTCGTCCTAGCGACGTTGGCATTTGAGGAGCTCGGCAAAGCTCACTTGTGCCTGGGGCCTCTCATCATGCGGCCAGAGCATCGGCCGGCGAGTGAAGAGATTTTTCAGAAGGGCTTCGCAGGGCACACCGAGAAGCTCAAGATGGCTCATTTTGCCCTGATAGCGGCAGCTTCGGAGGATCCGCCTCCTGCTGCGGCCCAGCTCTTTCGGGAGATCGACCAGCTTGCCAAGAGTTCCAACGAGACGAAGTTCAGAGGGCTGTATGTCGACTACGCGAGCGACGGCCCGCTCTTGCCCACGGTGGTCAGCGAGGAGGACGCGCGATGGATGGTCGGCAACGTCCAGCTCCTCCTGGACACGATGCGGCAGTACCTCCTGAAGGAACCGCAGGTTTTCGCCGCCTTCCTGGAACAGTGGCGCGCTCACGTGGACTTCGATGTGCTTGTAGCGATGGAACCGGATGAGAGCATCGCTGTCGGCCGGTCAATGTTGCGGCGAGCGCCAGACGCGGGCATCCCAGACCTCTTGGCGACGTTCTGGGAAGCCGCTCAGGCGACCGAGCGCCACAACGCGAGTGCTGATGGCGGCGAGGCCCCGAGGAGCAGCTGAGGCTTGACCATGGGCCGTAGGCGGCCGCGCGGGGTACGGTTCTGGGCGACCACGGGGGCCACGGGGGTGACATCCATGACTGACATCAACACCCACGGACACGGACGGTCATCAGTAGCCGCTCCGGGACGATGCCGCAGGTCAGTGAGGTATCTCACCAGCCGCCTTACGACTGATACGGAAATGGGATGATGTCGATATGAAGGGACGCGTTCTTGTCGTCGACGACGACACCGCACTGGCCGAGATGCTCGGCATCGTGCTGCGGGGTGAAGGGTTCGAGCCGTCGTTCGTCGCGGACGGTGACAAGGCGCTTGCGGCGTTCCGGGAGGCCAAGCCTGACCTGGTGCTGCTCGACCTGATGCTGCCGGGGAGGGACGGCATCGAGGTGTGCCGGCTCATCCGGGCGGAGTCGGGTGTGCCGATCGTCATGCTCACGGCCAAGAGCGACACGGTCGACGTGGTCGTGGGGCTGGAGTCCGGGGCCGACGACTACATCGTCAAGCCGTTCAAGCCGAAGGAGCTCGTCGCCCGTATCCGGGCACGGCTGCGGAGGTCCGAGGAGCCGGCGCCGGAGCAGCTCACCATCGGTGACCTGGTCATCGACGTGGCAGGGCACTCCGTGAAGCGGGACGGGCAGTCCATCGCCCTGACCCCGCTGGAGTTCGACCTGCTGGTCGCGCTGGCGCGCAAGCCGTGGCAGGTCTTCACCCGTGAGGTCCTGCTGGAGCAGGTCTGGGGTTACCGGCACGCGGCCGACACCCGGCTGGTGAACGTGCACGTCCAGCGGCTGCGCTCGAAGGTCGAGAAGGACCCCGAGCGCCCGGAGATCGTGGTGACCGTCCGTGGCGTCGGTTACAAGGCGGGACCGAGCTGACATGAGTACAGGCAGTACTGCTCCGAAGCCCGGGGACCCGGGAGTCCGTACGGGGCGGGCTGCCGGACCGGGGCGGGGGGGCTCGCGTTCCGGCCGCCTGCCGCGTGGCGGACGGCTGCTCCAGGACGGGGCGCCCGGCGGGCCGGTCCTCCGGCTCTTCGCCCGGTGGGTGCGCCGGCCGTTGCTGCCCGCTGTGCGGCTGTGGCGGCGGAACATCCAGCTGAGGATCGTCGCGGGCACCCTGCTGATGTCCCTCGGGGTGGTGCTGCTGCTCGGCCTCGTCGTCATCGGCCAGGTCCGCAACGGTCTGCTCGAGGCCAAGGAGAGGGCGGCCCAGAGCCAGGCGGCCGGCGGGTTCTCGGCTGCCCAGGACCGGGCGGCCACCACCTCCTCGTCCCCCGGGCAGCAGGACGGGGGGCGGGCCGGTGCCTCGGTGAACTGGCGCTCCACGCTCGTCGAGCAGCTGGCGAGTGGCGGGCAGAGCGCGTTCAACGTGGTCGCGCTCTCCCTCGACACCGGTGACGCCGCGAGCCGTGGCGCCCGCGCGTCCGGCGAGGTCGACCCGACCGCGAGCATCCCCGCCGAACTGCGGCACTCCGTCGCCCAGGGCACGGACACCGTCCAGCAGTTCAGCCGCATCCACTACACCAGCGGCAAGGCGTCCGAGGCCGGGCTCGTGATCGGCAAGCGGCTGAACGACGCCGACGGCGACCAGTACGAGCTGTACTACCTCTTCCCGCTGACCCAGGAGGAGGACTCCCTCACCCTGGTCAAGACCACGCTGGCGACCGCCGGGCTCTTCGTCGTCGTCCTGCTCGGCGCCATCGCCTGGCTCATGGTGCGCCAGGTCGTCACCCCCGTACGGATGGCCGCCGGGATCGCCGAGCGGCTCTCCGCCGGGCGCCTCCAGGAACGGATGAAGGTCACCGGCGAGGACGACATCGCGCGGCTCGGCGAGGCCTTCAACAAGATGGCCACCAACCTCCAGCTGAAGATCCAGCAGCTGGAGGAGCTGTCGCGGATGCAGCGGCGCTTCGTCTCCGACGTCTCGCACGAGCTGCGCACCCCGCTGACCACGGTCCGGATGGCCGCCGACGTCATCCACGACGCCCGCGTCGACTTCGACCCCGTCACCGCCCGATCCGCCGAACTCCTCGGCGACCAGCTCGACCGCTTCGAGTCGCTGCTCTCCGATCTCCTGGAGATCAGCCGCTTCGACGCGGGCGCGGCCGCCCTGGAGGCCGAGCCGATCGACCTGCGGCAGGTCGTGCGCCGGGTCATCGGCGGCGCCGAGCCCCTCGCCGAACGCAAGGGCACCCGGATCGTCGTCGTCGGCGACAAGCAGCCGGTGGTGGCGGAGGCCGACGCCCGCCGCGTCGAGCGGGTGCTGCGCAATCTCGTCGTCAACGCCGTCGAGCACGGTGAGGGCCGGGACGTGGTGGTGAAGCTGGCGGCCGCGGGCGGCGCCGTCGCCGTCGCGGTGCGCGACTACGGCGTGGGACTCAAGCCGGGCGAGGCGACGCGGGTGTTCAACCGCTTCTGGCGCGCCGACCCGGCCCGTGCGCGCACCACCGGAGGGACCGGGCTCGGGCTGTCGATCGCCGTCGAGGACGCGCGGCTTCACGGCGGCTGGCTGCAGGCCTGGGGCGAGGCCGGTGGCGGTTCGCAGTTCCGGCTCACCCTGCCGCGTACCGCGGACGAGCCGCTGCGGGGCTCCCCGATACCGCTGGAGCCCGAGGACTCGCGGCGTAACCGTGAGCAGGCGGCCGTCGCCGGGCGGGCGCACGAGAACGCGCGCCTGGCGGCCGTACCGGCGCAGCCCGCCGGGGACCGGCCGCAGCTCCCGGTACCGCCGAGGCTGCCCGCCCCGCCGCGGGCGACCGTCGATCCGACGGCGCTGCCCGGCAGCGGAGCGCGGGTCGTGGCACGGACGACGGCGGACGCCGACGGGGCCGGGAGCACGACGGGAGCCGGAGCGGCGGCCGGGAGCACGGCGAGCGCGGGGGCCGGTCCGGGGGCGGCCGGCGGGAACGGAAACGTGGAGCGGGAGGACGGAACACGTGGGCGCTGACTCCCGGGAGGGGTTCGTGGGACGTGGGGGGCGGGCGCGTGTGGCGGTGCTCGCCGCGTGTGGCGGGCTCCTGGTGAGCGGGTGCGCGACCATGCCCGACAGCGGCGAGGTACAGCCGGTGCGGGGCACCAACCAGGGGGACTCGCAGGTACGGGTCTACGCCGTCGCGCCCCGGGAGAACGCGGACGCGGACGAGATCGTCGACGGCTTCCTCGAAGCCATGACCAGCGACGACCCCGGTTTCTCCACCGCCCGCAAGTACCTGACGAAGAAGGCCGCGGGGAGCTGGAAGCCGGAGCAGAGCATCACCGTGCTCACCACCGCCCCCAACCGTGAGCAGGCCGACCGCAACGCCGACCCCGACAACCAGGGCCGGGCCTATCCGCTCTCCGGGCGCAAGATCGCGACCGTCGACGCCCGCCACGCCTACCAGCCGATCAGCCCCGCCGAGTACGTGCAGGCGATCCACGTGGTGCAGCAGCCCACCGGCAACGGCAAGGGCAAGGAATGGCGGATCGACAGCCTCCCGCCCGGCTTGGTGCTCGGCGAGGCCGACTTCCTGCGCAACTACCGGTCGGTCAACAAGTACTACTTCGCCTCCAGGGAGGACTGGGTCGTCGCCGACCCGGTCTACATCCGGCAGCGGCAGGACCCCGTCACCCGGATGGACCCGGTGACGCAGACGGTCAAGGCACTCCTGGAGGGTCCGACGAACTGGCTGAAGCCGGCCGTCGACTCCAGCTTCCCCTCCGGTACGGAGCTGCGGGAGGGCGTCACCACGCTGACCACCGACGACCAGTCCACGCTGAAGGTGCCGCTCAACGCCAGGGCGGACAGGGTGAGCGGCGACGTGTGCCGGCGGATGGCGGCGCAGCTGCTGTTCACGCTGCGCGACCTGACCTCCGTACGCGTCGAGCAGGTGGAGCTCCAGGGGACGAAGGGCTCGCTGTGCCGCCTCGGCAAGGACCAGGCCAGGGAGTTCGCCGCCGTCCGGAACACGGACCAGGAGGAGAACCCGTACTTCGTCGACGAGCACGGCAAGCTGATGATGCTGGACGTCAGCAGCAAGCAGGCGGACGTGCCCGCCGAGGTGCCGGGCCCGCTGGGCAAGGACACCGCGCAGCTCGGGTCGGTCGCCGTCGACCGGGGTGAGACCCGGGCCGCCGGGGTCGGGATGGCCGGACGCGAACTGTTCGTCTCCTCCATCACCACCGAGCAGGAGCCCGCGCCCTCGGTCCTCAGCAGCAGGGCCGCCAAGCCCACCGACCGGCTGTCCGCGCCCAGCTGGGACGGCCGGGGCGATCTGTGGGTCGCCGACCGCAACCCCGCCGCGCCCCAGCTGTGGATGGTGCCCGACGGCACCGGCGATCCCGTCAAGGTGAGTACGCCGTGGCTGGCGGACGACGCCCGGATCGAGTCGCTGCGGGTCTCCGCCGACGGGGTCCGGATCGCGCTCGTGGTCACCAGGGGCGAGCGCACCACCCTGCAGATCGGCCGGATCCAGCGGGAGACCACGGAGGCGGCACCGGTCGTCTCGGTGCTCGACCTCCAGCCCGCCGCGCCCCGGATGGAGTCGGTCACCGCCGTCTCCTGGGCCGGTCCGAGCCGGCTCGTCGTCGTCGGCAGGGAGGCGGGCGGCGTCCAGCAGATCCGCTACCTCCAGACCGACGGCTCGACCTCCGCGACCTCGGTGCTCCCGGGGCTGAACGGGGCCAACTCGGTGGCCGCCCCGCACACGGACACCGCGCCGCTGGTCGCCTACTCCGGCAACGACGGCATCGTCCGGCTCGCGCCCGGCGCGAACTGGCAGCCGCTGGTCAAGACGGGGCACGCGCCGGTCTACCCCGGGTAGCCCTGGGCGGGCCCGGGTGCTTCCGGCGGAGACGTCTCGCGTACGCGGGTGGGGCGCGTGGGGCGTACGCGGGTGGCAACCGGCGTACGCCGGTGCCTTCTCGGCGCACGCCGGCGTCCTACCTGACGTACTTCGGGGGTGGCCGGGTTCGCCGGCCGGGGGTTTTCCACAGGGGTGGCAGGGGAGCCCGCGGAGGCGCAGAGTGGAGCCATGCGGGGGTGGTGGCGCGAGATCGCCGGGCTGGTGCTGCCGGTCGCCTGCGGAGGCTGCGGCGTACCGCGGACGGAGCTGTGCCCGTCGTGCGCGGAGGTCCTGACCGGGGCGGGGGAGGGGCCGCGCGGGGTGCGCCCCTCGCCCGAGCCCGCCGGGCTGCCGGAGGTGCACGCCGTCGCGCCGTACGAGGGCGCCGTGCGGGAGCTGCTGCTCGCCCACAAGGAACGCGGGGCGCTCGGGCTCGCCGGACCGCTGGGCGGCGCGCTGGCCGGGGCCGTGGAGGCAGCGGCCGGGGCCGCCGAGGGGCCCGTGGCCCGCCCGCTGCTCCTCGTACCGGTGCCGTCCTCACGGCGCTCCGTGCGGGCGCGTGGCCACGATCCGACGCGGCGGGTCGCCCGGGCCGCGGCGGCCCGGCTGCGGAGCGCGGGGCGGCCGGCGCGGGTCGTGCCCGTGCTGAGGCAGCGGCGACACGTGGCGGACCAGGCGGGGCTCGGGGCGCGCGGGCGGCTCGCCAACCTCGCCGGGGCGCTGGAGGTCGTGCCGGGCGGAGGGCGGCTGCTGCAGGCCGGAAAGGTGGTTCTCGTGGACGACCTGATGACCACGGGGGCCTCGCTGGCGGAGGCTGCGCGCGCCATCGGAGCCGTACACCTTCCGTTCATTCCTGGAATACCGCACGGCTTACCGGTCGGTTCGGCGCAGCGCGGATTCGAACAGCTGGTGGCGGCTGTGATCGCATCCTCTCCCGCCTCGTTCGAAATAAACCGGAACTCGCCAGGAACTTGGATCGTTGCAGGTGGTGAGAGGTGAAAGCACCCGAACGGAGGTATGTCGCGGTAGCGGGTGCCGACACCCGTCCGAAGGGGCTATGTTCGGTTGTGAGGAATGGTGAATGCCATCGCTCGCCGAATACATGGTTGCGCCTACAGGACAGGAGTTCAGGGCGAATTAACCTCTTGTCGATGGGGTGGGGATCTTGTCGACTGGGGAGGAGGAGGTGAAAGTCGCCAAGTCCGAGCTCCGGTAACCACCGGAGTCTGGTGCAAAGGGAGCAGCCCGGCGGCCAAGGAGCCGATCCGGGCGATCCGGGAACGGAGTTCTGCGTGGACATCGTCGTCAAGGGCCGCAAGACCGAGGTGCCCGAGCGGTTCCGCAAGCACGTGGCCGAGAAGCTGAAGCTGGAGAAGATCCAGAAGCTCGACGGCAAGGTGATCAGCCTCGACGTCGAGGTGTCCAAGGAGCTGAATCCGCGGCAGGCCGACAGGTCGGACCGCGTGGAGATCACCCTCCACTCCCGAGGCCCGGTGATCCGGGCGGAAGCCGCGGCAGGCGACCCGTACGCAGCGCTCGACCTCGCCAGCGACAAGCTCGAGGCACGACTGCGCAAGCAGCACGACAAGAAGTACACCCGCCGTGGGAACGGCAGGCTTTCGGCGGCGGAGGTCGGGGACGTCGTTCCCGGTGCCGCCCAGCTCAACGGCGACGGACAGCTCGTCGCCGACGAGTCCGACAAGGTGCCCACCACGATGATGGGCTCGATCGAGGTCCAGGGCGAAGGCCCGCTCGTGGTCCGCGAGAAGACCCACCGGGCCGCACCGATGACGCTCGACCAGGCGCTCTACGAGATGGAGCTGGTCGGGCACGACTTCTACCTCTTCGTGGACTCCGACACGAAGCAGCCGAGTGTCGTCTACCGGCGACACGCGTACGACTACGGCGTCATCCATCTGGAGAGCGACCCGCTCGCCGAGGGCGGCGGCGCCGGTGGTGCGCTCGGCGGCTGACAGGCCGTCCGCCCGCACCACCCACACACACTCAGGTGTCCCTCACGGTGCCCCTGGAGCGCTTCCGGCGCCCCCAGGGGCACCACCGTGCGCGCACGGGAACACTCCGTCGCCGCCGCGGCATGAAATCATGGCGTGCACGCCAACCGGTGCTCTTAGGGCAGCGGTTGGAGGACCGGAAACGAATTCAGGCCACGGCCTTCAGGGGGAGGAACGATGGCGGACAGCTTCGGGCCGGTGCTCAGCGGGCGCGAGCACGGTGGCGCGGTCCCGGAGGGATCGGATTCGGACAGCGGTGCATTCCGCAAGGAACCGATCCGGGTCCTCGTCGTGGACGATCATGCCCTCTTCCGCCGGGGGCTCGAGATCGTCCTCGCCCAGGAAGAGGACATCCAGGTCGTCGGAGAGGCCGGTGACGGGGCCGAGGCCGTCGACAAGGCGGCCGATCTGCTGCCGGACATCGTCCTGATGGACGTACGGATGCCCCGGCGCGGCGGCATCGAGGCGTGCACCTCCATCAAGGAGGTGGCTCCCAGCGCGAAGATCATCATGCTGACGATCAGCGACGAGGAGGCGGACCTCTACGAGGCGATCAAGGCGGGAGCCACGGGCTACCTCCTCAAGGAGATCTCCACCGACGAGGTCGCGACGGCCATCCGCGCGGTCGCGGACGGGCAGTCCCAGATCAGCCCCTCGATGGCGTCGAAACTCCTCACCGAGTTCAAGTCGATGATCCAGCGCACCGACGAGCGCAGGCTGGTGCCCGCGCCCCGGCTCACCGACCGTGAGCTGGAGGTGCTGAAGCTCGTCGCGACGGGGATGAACAACCGGGACATCGCCAAGGAACTCTTCATCTCCGAGAACACCGTGAAGAACCACGTCCGGAACATCCTGGAGAAGCTCCAGCTGCACTCCCGGATGGAGGCCGTGGTCTACGCGATGCGGGAGAAGATCCTCGAGATCCGCTGAGCCGGAGCCGGAGCCGGAGCCGGAGCCGAAGCCCGGCCCTGGCCCGGACCCCCGCTCCCGCCCACGCGCTCGGCCCTTCGGGCATCCCGTGCGCTCAGCCCAGCGCGCGTACCAGCTCCGGGGCCAGTGCCGGCGGGTTCACCCGGTCCGGGACCACCGAGACCGCGTCGCAGCCGACCCACTCGGCCGCCTCGCGCAGCGCCCGCGCCACCGCCGGAACGGCCTTCGGGCCGTCCAGACCGACCTGCCGGGCGACGAGCGTCCTGCCCTCCCGCGCCGGGTCCACCCGGCCGACGAGCCGGCCGCCGGAGAGGACCGGCATCGCGAAGTAGCCGTGCACCCGCTTCTGCTTCGGCACGTACGCCTCCAGGCGATGGGTGAAGCCGAAGATCCGCTCCGTGCGGGCCCGCTCCCAGATCAGCGAGTCGAACGGCGACAGCAGGGTCGTACGGTGCCGGCCGCGCGGCTCCGAGGCCAGCGCCGCCGGGTCCGCCCAGGCCGGCTTCCCCCAGCCCGCCACCGTGACCGGCACGAGCCCCGCCGCCTCGACGACCGCGTCGAACTGCTCGCCCCTGAGCCGGTGGTAGTCGGAGATGTCCGCGCGCGTGCCCACGCCCAGCGCCTCGCCCGCCTGCCGCACCAGACGCCGCACGCACTCGGTGTCGTCCAGGTCGTCGTGGAGCAGGGGCTGCGGGATCGCCCGCTCCGCCAGGTCGTACACCCGCTTCCAGCTGCGCCGCTCGACCACGACCACCTCGCCGTACATCAGCGCCCGCTCCACGGCGATCTTGGAGTCCGACCAGTCCCACCACTCGCCCTTGTTCTTCGCGCCGCCCAGCTCGGTCGCCGTCAGCGGGCCCTCGGCCCGCAGCTGGTCGATCACCTTGTCGTACGCCCCCGGCGCCAGCTCGTGGCCCCAGTGCGGGCGGTCGCGGTAGGCCCGCCTGCGGAAGGCGAAGTGCGGCCACTCCTCGACGGGCAGGACGCAGGCCGCGTGCGACCAGTACTCGAAGGCGTTGCGCCGGGCCGGGGGCGCGCCCTCGGGGCCCGTGGGCCAGTAGGCGTCCTCGACCGCCGTACGGCCGACGGCGCCCAGGCGCGCGTACGGGATGAGCTCGTGCGAGCGGGCCAGGACGGAGATCGTGTCGAGCTGGACCTGACCGAGACCGCGCAGCACCCCGCGCACCCCGGCGCGGCGGTCCGGCGCACCCAGGAAGCCCTGGGCGCGCAGCGCGATGCGGCGGGCGTCGTCGGCGGACAGTTCGGCGGCGGGGCGCGGCACAGTCGTCATGGACCGCACCCTAGGCCCCGGCACTGACAGCCCGGGCGGGGGCCGGGCGGGGCCGGAGAAGCCCCTGACCCCGGCCCCCGGCCTCGCCCCGGGCCCTCAGGCCCCGGCCCTCAGGCCCGGGCCGGCAGGTCGCGGGGCGGGAGGTGGGGCAGGGGGCTGGGGAGGCCGAAGTCGGACGGGAGGAGGGCGGCGACCCAGCTGTCGCGGAGCGTGCCCTTGTTGGTGAGGCCGGCGCGCTGGGTGCCCTCCATGACGAAGCCGACCCGCTCGGCCACCGCGCGGGAGCCGGCGTTGCCGACCTCGGCGCGCCACACCAGGCGGGTGCAGCCGAGCCCGGTGAAGGCCCAGTGGGCGAGGGCGCGGACGGTCTCCGTCATGTAGCCGCTGCCGCGGTGTTCCTCGGCCAGCCAGTAGCCGACCTCCCAGACGCCCATGCCGCGGCTGCTCAGGGTGACGGCGGCGAGCAGGGGGCCGCCGGCCAGCGGTTCGACGGCGAAGGTGTACTCGGTGTCCTCGCGCCAGCCGTCGGGCACGAGACGGTTCAGGAACAGCTCGGCGTCCTGCCGGGTGTAGGGGTCGGGGACGACGGTCCAGCGCCGGATGCCCGGGTCCTGACAGATGGCGTACACCGCGTCGGTGTCCTCCGGGACGAAGTTCCGCAGCCGCAGTCGGTCGGTGGTGAGGGTGATGGGATCCATGCCGGGATTGTGGTGACCGCGGGGACGGGAAGCGAACACTTTTCGGGTGGGGCGGCACCTTCCGCCCACCTCGTGCGTTCTCTTTCCGGGCGGACGTACGGCTCCGGCACTGCGGGCCTCCCTCTGCGAGGGCGGTCTCGCTTACGATGGCCGTTGCGGTGGGGACCACCTGCCGTGCCCGCGCTCGCGTCCATCACAAGACCCAGTGCCAGGCCCGACCGGCAAGGAGACCAGCCTCAGTGTCCGTCTTCAACAAGCTCATGCGTGCAGGCGAAGGCAAGATCCTGCGCAAACTGCACCGCATCGCGGACCAGGTCAACTCCATCGAAGAGGACTTCGTCAACCTCTCCGACGCCGACCTGCGGGCGCTCACCGAGGAGTACAAGCAGCGGTACGCCGACGGCGAGAGCCTCGACGACCTGATGCCCGAGGCCTTCGCGACCGTGCGCGAGGCCGCCAAGCGCGTCCTCGGCCAGCGCCACTACGACGTCCAGATCATGGGCGGCGCCGCGCTGCACCTCGGCTACGTCGCCGAGATGAAGACCGGTGAGGGCAAGACCCTCGTCGGCACCCTCCCGGCGTACCTCAACGCGCTCTCCGGCAAGGGCGTCCACCTGATCACGGTCAACGACTACCTGGCCGAGCGCGACTCCGAGCTGATGGGCCGGGTGCACCGCTTCCTCGGCCTGTCGATCGGCTGCATCCTCGCCAACATGACGCCGGCGCAGCGCCGTGAGCAGTACAACTGCGACATCACGTACGGCACGAACAACGAGTTCGGCTTCGACTACCTGCGCGACAACATGGCGTGGTCCCAGGACGAGCTCGTCCAGCGCGGCCACAACTTCGCCTGTGTCGACGAGGTCGACTCCATCCTCGTCGACGAGGCCCGTACGCCGCTGATCATCTCCGGCCCGGCCGACCAGGCGACGAAGTGGTACGGCGACTTCGCCAAGCTCGTCACCCGCCTCTCCAAGGGCGAGCCCGGCAACCCGCTCAAGGGCATCGAGGAGACCGGCGACTACGAGGTCGACGAGAAGAAGCGGACCGTCGCCATCCACGAGGCCGGTGTGGCCAAGGTGGAGGACTGGCTGGGCATCGACAACCTCTACGAGTCGGTGAACACCCCGCTGGTCGGCTACCTGAACAACGCCATCAAGGCCAAGGAGCTGTTCAAGAAGGACAAGGACTACGTCGTCATGGACGGCGAAGTCATGATCGTCGACGAGCACACCGGCCGTATCCTCGCCGGCCGCCGCTACAACGAGGGCATGCACCAGGCGATCGAGGCGAAGGAAGGGGTGGCGATCAAGGACGAGAACCAGACCCTCGCCACCATCACCCTGCAGAACTTCTTCCGGCTGTACTCGAAGCTCTCCGGCATGACCGGTACGGCGATGACCGAGGCCGCCGAGTTCCACCAGATCTACAAGCTCGGCGTCGTCCCGATCCCCACGAACAAGCCGATGATCCGCAAGGACCAGTCGGACCTGATCTACCGGACCGAGGTCGCCAAGTTCGCCGCCGTCGTCGACGACATCGCGGAGAAGCACGAGAAGGGCCAGCCGATCCTGGTCGGCACGACCTCCGTCGAGAAGTCCGAGTACCTCTCGCAGCAGCTCTCCAAGCGCGGTGTCCAGCACGAGGTCCTGAACGCCAAGCACCACGAGCGGGAGGCCAGCATCGTCGCGCAGGCCGGCCGCCGCGGCGCCGTCACCGTCGCCACGAACATGGCCGGTCGCGGTACGGACATCAAGCTCGGCGGCAACCCGGACGACCTCGCCGAGGCCGAACTGCGCCAGGCGGGCCTCGACCCGGTCGAGCACGTCGAGGAGTGGGCCGCGGCCCTCCCGGCCGCTCTCGAGCGGGCCGAGAAGGCCGTCAAGGCGGAGTTCGAGGAGGTCAAGGAACTCGGCGGGCTCTACGTGCTGGGTACCGAGCGCCACGAGTCCCGTCGTATCGACAACCAGCTGCGCGGTCGTTCCGGCCGTCAGGGCGACCCGGGCGAGTCCCGCTTCTACCTCTCGCTCGGTGACGACCTGATGCGCCTCTTCAAGGCGCAGATGGTCGAGCGCGTGATGGCCATGGCCAACGTGCCGGACGACGTGCCGATCGAGAACAAGATGGTCACCCGTGCCATCGCCTCCGCGCAGTCGCAGGTCGAGACCCAGAACTTCGAGACGCGCAAGAACGTCCTGAAGTACGACGAGGTCCTCAACCGCCAGCGCGAGGTCATCTACGGCGAGCGCCGCCGCGTCCTGGAGGGCGAGGACCTGCACGAGCAGATCCGCCACTTCATGGACGACACGATCGACGACTACATCCGCCAGGAGACCGCCGAGGGCTTCGCGGAGGAGTGGGACCTCGACCGTCTGTGGAACGCGTTCAAGCAGCTCTACCCGGTGAAGGTCACCGTGGAGGAGCTGGAGGACGCGGCCGGGGACCGGGCGGGCATCACCGCCGAGTTCATCGCCGAGTCCATCAAGGACGACGGCCGCGAGCAGTACGAGGCCCGCGAGAAGCAGCTCGGCTCGGAGATCATGCGCGAGCTGGAGCGGCGCGTGGTCCTCTCCGTCCTGGACCGCAAGTGGCGCGAGCACCTCTACGAGATGGACTACCTCCAGGAGGGCATCGGCCTGCGCGCCATGGCGCAGAAGGACCCGCTGGTCGAGTACCAGCGCGAGGGCTTCGACATGTTCACCGCCATGATGGAGGGCATCAAGGAGGAGTCGGTCGGCTACCTGTTCAACCTGGAGGTCCAGGTCGAGCAGCAGGTCGAGGAGGTCCCGGTGCAGGCGAGCGCTCCGTCGCTCGACAAGGGCGACGCGGTGCCGGCGGCGGCCGGGCGTCCGGAGATCCGCGCGAAGGGCCTCGAAGCCCCGCAGCGGCCGGACCGGCTGCACTTCTCCGCTCCGACCGTGGACGGCGACGGCGGTGTCGTCGAGGGCGACTTCGCCTCCGACGACGCGGACGGCGACGGGATGACGCGTGCGGAGCGCCGCAAGGCGCAGAAGAACGCGGGCGGCGGGCGTCGCCGCAAGAAGTGACCTCGGGCTGATGCCGTGAGGTGAGGGGGTCGGTCGCCCGGTGGGCGGCCGGCCCTTCGTCATGCGGGGCTTTCCTTCGGCTGCTTCATGCGGGGCTTCTTCCGGGTGCCTCACGCCGGGAGGGTCGCCGTGCCGAGGCCGTCGAGCTCCACGGCGGCGCAGCGCCAGCGCTGGTCCTCGCCGCGCTCCAGGCGGAAGGCCATCGCCCGCACGCGGGCGCCGGTCGCGATCGTCGCGAAGGCCTCCAGGGCCGTACGGTCCTCGCCCAGCTGGACCGAGCAGCGGCGCAGCACCGGGCGGGGGCCGTGGGAGCGCAGAGGCGTCTCCGGGGCGATCCGGACGAGCTGCTCGTACGCCTCGCCGACGGTGTGGCCGAGCATCCAGTGCACCGGGCGCTCCCCGCTGAGCACCGCGAGCAGGCGCTCGGCGAAGACGGTGTGCGGGGGCAGGGCGCGGGGGCGGCCGAGGGGGGCGGTGCGGGGCGCGGGTGTGCGGGGGTGGGTGCCCGCCGAGCCGCGGGGGCGGGTGCCGGCCGGGCCGCCGGGGGTCCGGCGGGGGCGGGGGGTGCTGCCCGTGGGGGTGAGGGTGGTGGTCGTCATGGCGGCGGGCCCCTGTCGTTGCGTAACCGGTCGGTACCAGTCAGTAACTTTCCTTGGGGATCTTGTACGGGTGGGCTCGGAGCGCCCGCAAGGAGCCCGTGGCGGCGGGGCGGCCCGAAAACGGAATCACCTATCCGGGTGACGGGCGGGAAAATCGGGTCTCCGGGGCCTCGGAGAGGGCCGTCCCGGGGTGGACGTACGCCGACTTCGGCCGGAATCCCCGAAGGGGGACTCCGCACGTATCCTGAGGGCCTCCGTCTGCCTCTCCGTCTACGAAAGCGGCCAGCGATGCGCGTCTACGTCCCCCTGACCCTCCCCGGTCTCGCACAGGCGCACAAGGCGGGCGAGCTGGGCACCGGTCCGCTCACCGCCTACGCCGTCACCCCCGCCCTGCGTGAGTGGTACGTCTCCGACGACATCGAGGAGCTGGAGTACGCGGCGCTCAACCGGGCCGCCTCCGCCTCGCTGCGCCTGCTGGCCGGCGACCCCGAGGCGCCCCGGCGCCGGATCGTCGTCGCGGTGGACGTCGCCGACAAGGACGCGGTCACGGACCCCGACCGGGGGCTCGACGCCGGCTCCATCGGCGAGGTCCGGATCGCCGGGCCCGTACCGCTGGCCAAGGCGGCGGCCGTCCACGCCGACGCGGACGACGCCGAGGCCGATGTGACGGCCGCGGCGGCGGCGCTCGGGGCGGCGGACCAGGGCGACGACGACGCGCAGTTCGTCGTGGACGGGGCCGAGGACCACGAGCTGCTGTGGTTCGGGGTGCAGGAGATTCCGGGGCTGCTGGGCTGAGGGCCCGCGCCCGGTCTTGGCTGTCGGAGGCGGCGGGTACCGTCTTTCCATGGGGAAGCACGGGAAGCACCTGGTCTGGGACTGGAACGGCACACTGCTCGACGACACCGGGGCGGTCATCGGGGCGACCAACGCCGCCTTCGCCGAGCTGGGGCTCGAATCGATCACTCTGGAGCGGTACCGCGAGCTCTACACGGTGCCGGTGCCCAAGTTCTACGAGCGGCTCATGGGGCGGCTGCCCACCGACGCCGAGTGGACCGTGATGGACGGCATTTTTCACCGGCACTACTGGGAGCGGGCCGAGGCCTGCGTGCTGACCTCCGGCGCCGCTGAGCTGCTCGCGGCGCGGCAGGAGTCCGGGTTCACCCAGTCGCTGCTGTCGCTCGCGCCGCACGCGGAGCTGATACCGCTGGTGCGGCGGTACGGGATCGCTGAGCGGTTCGTACGGATGGACGGGCGGGCCGACACGTCCACGGACGGGAAGTCCGGGCACATGGTGCGGCACCTCGCCGCGCTCGCCGTCCCCGCGGAACGGGTGGTCGTCATCGGTGACGCGGCGGACGACGCGGTGGCTGCGGCGCACGTGGGGGCGAAGGCGGTGCTGTACACCGGGGGGTCGCACAGTCGGGCTTCGCTGGCGCGCGTCGGGGTGCCGGTGGTGGATTCCCTCGCGGAGGCGGTCGCCGTGGCGGAGGAGCTGGTCTAGCCGGGCCGAGGCCGCCTCCGGCGGGGTGCGGGGGCGGCCCGGTGGCCGGAACCGCCCCCTGCGGGCCTCGGCCCCGTTCAGCCCTTCGCTCGGAGGACCTTCAGGAATTCGCGCATCCAGGTCGGGTGGTCCGGCCAGGCGCGGGAGGAGACCAGGAGGCCGTCCACCACGGCCGCGCTGTCCTGGAAGGTCGCCCCGGCCGCCTGCATGTCGAGTTCGAGCGCCGGGTACGCCGTGACCCGGCGGCCCTCCAGGCTGCCGACGGCGGCCGTCAGGAGCGGGCCGTGACAGATCTGGGCCACCGGCTTGTCGGCGTCGAAGAAGGACTTGAGGATCTTGCGCAGCTCCGGGTCGTTGCGCAGGTACTCCGGCGCGCGTCCGCCCGGGATCACCACCGCCACGTACGCGCCCGGGTCGACCTCCGAGAAGGCCAGGTCGGCGGGCCAGGTGTAGCCGGGCTTCTCCGTGTACGTGTCGAAGCCGGGCTCGAAGTCGTGGACGACGAAGCGGAGCGTCTTGCGGGCCGGGGCCGCGATGTCGACCTCGTACCCCTCTTCGAGAAGCCGCTGGTACGGGTACATCACCTCCAGCGACTCCGCAGCGTCCCCGGTCACGATCAGGATCTTCGCCATGGCTCTCCCAGATCACAGATGGTCGGTCTGCCGTACAGCGCCCATGCTCGCGTACGCACCGCCCCCGGCGGGGCGCTTTGCCAAGAGGACATGTGTCGCTGTCCATAACGTCAAACTTCCACCCCCTCTTTTGTACACATACGGCTCATGACGGTTCGGGGGTCGGGGGCGATAGGCTTTTGCCGTGATCAGCGCGATACGCCGAGGGGGCAGTGAAGCCCCCGGCTGCCGCCCGACTCGCTACGGCGGTCGGGCCGCCCGTGCGTTCGCCGATCCGTTCCGTCCGGGCGCGCCGCGCTCTGTGGCCGATAACGACCCGGACATCTCTCATCCGGGCATAACGTCGACTTCGACCGGAATCACCGCGTCGTGGCGTTGTGCCCTTTCTTCCACCGACGTCACGCAACGGCGCGCGACAGGAGTCAGAGGACATGCAGACCAAGCTGGACGAAGCCAAGGCCGAGCTGCTCGAGAGGGCCGCTCGGGTAGCTGAGCACAGCCCGGTCGGGGGGCGACTTCCGACGGGCCCGGAGGGTGCCGGGGAGCGCCCGGACCGGGACACCGTGCTCGAATACCTCCAGCGCTACTACCTGCACACCGCGCCGGAGGACCTCGGCGACCGGGACCCGGTCGACGTGTTCGGGGCCGCGCTCTCTCACTACCGGCTCGCGGAGAACCGCCCGCAGGGCACCGCGAACGTACGCGTCCACACCCCGACGGTGGAGGAGAACGGCTGGACCAGCAGCCACTCCGTCGTCGAGGTCGTCACGGACGACATGCCGTTCCTCGTCGACTCCGTCACCAACGAGCTGTCCCGCCAGGGCCGCGGCATCCACGTCGTGATCCACCCGCAGGTCCTCGTCCGCCGTGACGTCACCGGCAAGCTCATCGAGGTCCTGTCGGCGCAGATCCACGGCGAGCTGCCGCACGACGCGCTCACCGAGTCCTGGATCCACGTCGAGATCGACCGCGAGACCGACCGCGCCGACCTCAAGCAGATCACCGCCGACCTGCTGCGCGTCCTGTCCGACGTCCGCGAGACGGTCGAGGACTGGGACAAGATGCGCGAGGCCGCCCTGCGGATCGCCGAGGGCCTCCCGGACGAGCCCACCGCCTCCGACCTGCGCCCCACCGAGGTGGAGGAGGCCCGCGAGCTGCTGCGCTGGCTCGCCGACGACCACTTCACCTTCCTCGGCTACCGCGAGTACCAGCTGGTCAACGGCGACGCGCTGTCCGCCGTCCCCGGCACGGGTCTCGGCATCCTGCGCTCCGACCCGCAGCACTCCGGCGACGACAAGGGCCACCACGCCCACCCCGTCTCGCCGTCGTTCAGCCGCCTGCCCGAGGACGTCCGCGCCAAGGCCCGCGAGCACAAGCTGCTGATCCTGACGAAGGCCAACAGCCGCTCGACCGTCCACCGCCCCTCGTACCTCGACTACGTCGGCGTGAAGAAGTTCGACGCCGACGGCAACGTCATCGGCGAGCGCCGCTTCCTCGGCCTGTTCTCCTCGGCCGCCTACACCGAGTCCGTCCGCCGGGTCCCCGTCGTCAAGCGCAAGGTCCAGGAGGTCCTGGAGGGCGCCGGCTTCTCGCCGAACAGCCACGACGGCCGCGACCTGCTCCAGATCCTGGAGACCTACCCGCGCGACGAGCTGTTCCAGACCCCGGCCGACCAGCTCCGGTCCGTCGTCACCAGCGTCCTGTACCTCCAGGAACGGCGCCGGCTGCGCCTCTACCTGCGCCAGGACGAGTACGGCCGCTACTACTCGGCCCTCGTCTACCTGCCGCGCGACCGCTACACGACCCGCGTCCGGCTGCGGATCATCGACATCCTGAAGGAGGAGCTCGGCGGCACCAGCGTCGACTTCACCGCCTGGAACACCGAGTCGATCCTGTCCCGGCTGCACTTCGTCGTCCGCGTCCAGCCCGGCACCGAGCTGGCGAAGCTCACCGACGCCGACGTCGACCGCATCGAGGCCCGGCTCGTCGAGGCCGCCCGCTCCTGGGCCGACGGCTTCGGCGAGGCGCTGAACGCCGAGTGCGGCGAGGAGCGCGCCGCCGAGCTGCTCCGCCAGTACGGCAACGCCTTCCCCGAGGGCTACAAGGCCGACCACTCGCCGCGCGCGGCCGTCGCCGACCTGGTCCACCTGGAGGCCCTGGCCCGCACCGAGGGCAAGGACTTCGCGCTCTCCCTGTACGAGCCCGTCGTCGCGGGCCCCGGCGAGCGCCGCTTCAAGATCTACAAGACCGGCGACCCGATCTCCCTCTCCGCCGTGCTCCCGGTGCTCAACCGGCTCGGCGTCGAGGTCACCGACGAGCGCCCGTACGAGCTGCGCTGTGCCGACCGCACCCACGCCTGGGTCTACGACTTCGGCCTGCGGATGCCGCTCCCGACCGGCAACGGCGGCGACTACCTCGGCGACGACGCCCGTGAGCGCTTCCAGGAGGCCTTCGCCGCCACCTGGACCGGCGAGGCCGAGAACGACAACTTCAACTCCCTCGTCCTCTCCGCCGGGCTCACCTGGCGCGAGGCGATGGTGCTGCGCGCGTACGCCAAGTACCTGCGCCAGGCCGGTGCGACGTTCAGCCAGGACTACATGGAGGACACCCTCCGCAACAACGTCCACACCACCCGGCTGCTCGTCAACCTCTTCGAGGCCCGGATGGCGCCGGAGCGCCAGCGCGCCGGCGTCGAGCTGACCGACGCGCTCCTGGAGGAGCTGGACGCCGCCCTCGACCAGGTCGCGAGCCTGGACGAGGACCGCATCCTGCGTTCCTTCCTCACCGTCATCAAGGCGACGCTGCGGACCAACTTCTTCCAGCTGACGGCGGACGGGAAGCCGCACTCCTACGTGTCGATGAAGTTCGACCCGCAGGCCATCCCGGACCTCCCGGCGCCCCGCCCGGCCTTCGAGATCTGGGTGTACTCCCCGCGCGTCGAGGGCGTCCACCTGCGCTTCGGCAAGGTCGCCCGAGGCGGTCTGCGCTGGTCCGACCGCCGCGAGGACTTCCGTACGGAGATCCTCGGCCTGGTCAAGGCGCAGATGGTGAAGAACACCGTCATCGTGCCCGTCGGCGCCAAGGGCGGCTTCGTCGCCAAGCAGCTCCCGGACCCGACCGTGGACCGCGACGCCTGGCTGGCCGAGGGCATCGCCTCGTACAAGACCTTCATCTCGGCGCTGCTCGACATCACCGACAACCTGGTCGCGGGCGAGGTCGTGCCGCCGCTCGACGTGGTCCGCCACGACGAGGACGACACCTACCTGGTGGTCGCCGCCGACAAGGGCACCGCGACCTTCTCCGACATCGCCAACGGCGTCGCGGAGTCGTACGGCTTCTGGCTCGGCGACGCCTTCGCCTCCGGCGGCTCCGCCGGCTACGACCACAAGGGCATGGGCATCACCGCCCGCGGCGCCTGGGAGTCCGTCAAGCGGCACTTCCGCGAGCTGGGCCACGACACCCAGACCGAGGACTTCACGGTCGTCGGCGTCGGCGACATGTCCGGTGACGTCTTCGGCAACGGCATGCTGCTCTCCGAGCACATCAGGCTCGTCGCCGCCTTCGACCACCGGCACATCTTCCTCGACCCGACCCCGGACGCGGCCGTCTCGTACGCCGAGCGCCGCAGGCTCTTCGACCTGCCCCGCTCGTCCTGGGCGGACTACGACCTGTCGCTGCTCTCCGCGGGCGGTGGCATCCACCCCCGCAGCGCCAAGTCGATCCCGATCAACGCGCAGGTCAGGGCCGCCCTCGGCATCGAGGCCGGAGTCACCAAGATGACCCCGGCCGAGCTGATGAAGACGATCCTCCAGTCGCCCGTCGACCTGCTGTGGAACGGCGGCATCGGCACGTACGTCAAGTCCTCGGTCGAGTCCAACGCCGACGTCGGCGACAAGGCCAACGACGCCATCCGCGTCGACGGCCAGGACGTCCGCGCCCAGGTCGTCGGCGAGGGCGGCAACCTCGGCGCGACCCAGCTGGGCCGCATCGAGTTCGCCCGCACCGGCGGCCCCGAGGGCCAGGGCGGCAAGATCAACACCGACGCCATCGACAACAGCGCCGGCGTCGACACCTCCGACCACGAGGTCAACATCAAGATCCTGCTCAACCGGCTCGTCGCCGAGGGCGACATGACCGTCAAGCAGCGCAACAAGATCCTCGCGGAGATGACCGACGAGGTCGGCACGCTCGTCCTGCGCAACAACTACGCGCAGAACACGGCCCTGGCCAACGCCGTCGCCCAGTCGCCGTCCCTGCTCCACGCCCACCAGCGCTTCATGCGCCGTCTGGGCCGTGACGGGGCCCTCGACCGGTCCCTGGAGTTCCTGCCCAACGACCGGCAGATCCGCGAGCTGCTCAACAACAGCCGCGGCCTCAGCCAGCCGGAGCTCGCGGTCCTCCTCGCGTACACCAAGATCACGGTGGCCGACGAGCTGATCGGTACGGAGCTGCCGGACGACCCGTACCTGCGCGGGCTGCTCCACGCGTACTTCCCGACGCTGCTGCGCGAGAAGTTCGGCGAGGCCGTCGACAACCACGCGCTGCGCCGCGAGATCATCACCACCGTCCTGGTCAACGACACCGTCAACACCGGTGGCTCGACCTTCCTGCACCGCCTCCGCGAGGAGACCGGCGCGTCGATCGAGGAGATCGTCAGGGCGCAGACCGCCGCCCGCATGGTCTTCCGGCTCGGCCAGGTCTGGGACGCCGTCGAGGCCCTCGACAACAAGGTGCCGGCCGACGTCCAGACCCGGATGCGGCTGCACTCGCGCCGTCTCGTCGAGCGCGGCACCCGCTGGATGCTCAACAACCGGCCCCAGCCGCTCCAGCTCACCGAGACCATCGAGTTCTTCTCCGAGCGCGTCGAGGAGGTCTGGACGCAGCTGCCGAGCCTGCTGCGCGGCTCGGACCTGGAGTGGTACCGGTCGATCCTGGACGAGCTGACCGAGGTCGGCGTGCCGGAGGAGCTGGCGCTGCGGGTGGCCGGCTTCTCGTCCGCCTTCCCGATCCTCGACGTCGTCGCCATCGCGGACCGGATGGGCAAGGAGCCGCTGGCGGTGGCCGAGGTCTACTACGACCTCGCCGACCGGCTGCGGATCACCGACCTGATGGACCGGATCATCGAGCTCCCGCGCAGCGACCGGTGGCAGTCGATGGCCCGTGCCTCGATCCGCGAGGACCTGTTCGCGGCGCACTCGGCGCTGACCGCGGACGTCCTGACGGTGGGCAACGGCACCACGAGCCCGGAGGAGCGGTTCAAGGCCTGGGAGGAGAAGAACGCGGCGATCCTGGGCCGCGCGCGGACGACCCTGGAGGAGATCCAGGGCTCGGACACCTTCGACCTGGCGAACCTGTCGGTGGCGATGCGGACCATGCGCACGCTGCTCCGTACCCACAGCTAGTCGTGTGAAAGGGGAGGGCCCCGCCGGTTCGCCGGCGGGGCCCTTCCCTGTGTGCGCGTGGGCGTTACGCGGTCTCCTCCGGGGGGCCCGTGACCGTCGACGTCCACAGCCGGCGGGCGGCGAGCAGGGCCGCCGCGAGCAGCAGGCCGTTGCGGAGGACCATGACGGTCAGCCCCCGGGTGGTGCCGGTGATGACCTCGTCGTACAGGACGGGGTACGCGAGCGAGCTGAGCGCCGCCGCCGGGAGGATCAGCAGGGCCACCGGGCGCATCACGGTGGCGCGGGAGGTCAGGCAGACCGCGGCGAGACCGAGCAGCCAGATCATGTACTGGGGGCTGATCACCCGGCTGGTGGCGGTGAAGAGCAGGACGGCGGCGAAGGCCGCGTCGAACGGGGTCGCGGCGGTCCAGCGGTGGGCCCTGACCCGCCACAGGAGCAGCCAGCCGAAGGCGATGACGGTGAGCAGCAGGGCGAGGTGGCCGAGGCTGGAGACGTACGGGCCGACGTATTCGAAGGCCCCGTAGCGGAACTCGACCGTGCCCGGCCAGACGCCGGCGGCCCGGGCGAGTGCCAGGGCCGTCCCGCCGAGGGACTCGATCTGGATGCCCCGGCTGCCCTGCTGGCGCAGGAAGCCGAGCGACTCGGAGAAGAACAGCGCGAGGGTGGCGAGGAGGGCCAGGGCGGCCACGACGGCGGCGGTCCAGGCCTCGCGGGTGGTACGGCCCCGGGGGGTGCCGATCAGGGTGAGCACCGGCCAGACCTTGACCATCGCGCCGATGCCCGCGAGCGCCCCGCCGAGCTGGTGGGCGGCGGTGGGGCGGGCGCTCAGGGCGAGCAGGGCGAGGACGGCCAGCGCGGTGGTCTGGACGTCGTACCGGGCGAGCGGCAGGTGCAGGAGGAGCGGCAGGCCGCAGACCCAGTACCAGGAGCCGTGGGTGAGCCGGGCGCTGTCGGCGCGGGCGAGGGCGAGGGTGACGACCGCGTCGGCGAGGAGGGTGAGGGCGACGAACGCCTGGAAGTAGGTCAGCCAGGGCAGCAGGCCCGGGGACATGATCACGAGCCCGGCGCCCGGCGGGTACTGCCAGGTGACGTCGCCGGGCGGGAAGGTGCCCTGGGTGAACTGCCCGTACCAGTGCTGGTAGAGGGCCACCTCGCGGCCGACCCCGCCGATGCCGAGGTTGTCGCGGAGCAGCAGCAGGACCATGCCGACGCGGGTCAGCAGCCAGACGGCTGCGAGGGCGAGGCGTGGGCCGCTGCCGACCGTGACGAAGGTGGCGGAGGTGAAGGTGTCCGAGTCGAAGGGGGACCCGGTGAGGGAGGGGGGTTCCGTCCCGGTCCGGGGCGGAGCGGGGGGTTCACTCCCGGACCGGGGCGGCGACTGAGGGTGATCGTTCGTCATCCCTCCGCACTTTAGCCCGCAATGCCCTATTTGTTAGTTGTCTGCGGGTTCGGCCCGGCGGTTGTCTTCGGGTTCGGTCCGGCCGTGAACTCCTCGTACGCCGCCACGACCTCCTTCGCCGGGCCGTCCATCCGCAGCGTGCCGGCCTCCAGCCACAGCGCCCGCTCGCAGGTCTCCGTGATGGTGGAGTTCGAGTGGCTGACCAGGAAGACCGTCCCCGCCTCCGCCCGCAGCTCGTCGATCCGCGCCTGGCTGCGGCGGCGGAATCGCGCGTCGCCGGTCGACAGGGCCTCGTCGATGAGCAGCACGTCGTGGCTCTTCGCGGCGGCGATGGAGAACCGCAGCCGGGCGCCCATCCCGGAGGAGTACGTCCGCATCGGCCGCGAGATCGCGTCGTCCTTCTCGTTGATCCCGGAGAAGTCGACGATCCCGTCGTAGCGCTCCCGGACCTCCGTGCGGCTCATACCCATCGCGAGGCCGCCCAGGATCACGTTCCGCTCGCCCGTCAGATCGTTCATCAGGGCCGCGTTGACGCCGAGCAGCGAAGGCTGCCCCTGGGTGTAGACCCGGCCCCGTTCGACGGGCTGGAGGCCCGCGACGGCCTTCAGGAGGGTGGATTTCCCAGATCCGTTCGAACCGATCAGGCCAATTGCCTCGCCCCGGTACGCGACGAAGCCGACCCCCTTCACGGCGTGGACCCGCCGCATCGCCGGAGCGGCGCCACCGCGCCGCAGGATGCGGCTCAGTGCGGCCGTCGCGGCGCCCCGGCCGCCGGAGTGGCCGCCGTTGACGGTGTACGTGATGTGGACGTCGTCGACGACCACGGTCGGAGTTCCTCGGGTGTCAGCCACGGCCGTACGTCTCCTCCGCCTTCCAGAACCAGATGAAGCCGCCCACGAAGGCCAGCAGGGCCCAGCCGGCGGCGAGTGCCCAGACGTGCGGCGGGAGCTGCGCCGCCGTGTAGCTCCTGATCAGCGCGAAGCGCATCAGGTCGATGTAGACGGCCGCCGGGTTGCACTGCAGGGCCAGCACCACGCCCTCCGGGAAGCGCCCGCCGACCGCCAGGTTCTGGATCGACCACATGGCCCCGGACGCGTACATCCAGGTGCGGAGCACGAACGGCATCAGCTGGCTGATGTCCGGGGTGCGGGCCGCGAGACGGGCGAGCACGAGCGCCACGCCCGTGTTGAACAGCGCCTGGCAGAGGAGCGCGGGGACGGCGAGCAGCCAGCTCCAGGTCGGGAACTCGCCGAAGCAGAACAGGATCACGGCCAGCGCGGACAGCGAGAGCAGCAGCTGCTGGAGCTGCTGGAGCGCGAGCGAGATCGGCAGGCTCGCGCGCGGGAAGTGCAGGGCGCGGACCAGGCCGAGGTTGCCGCTGATCGCGCGGGTGCCGCTCATGACCGTGTCGGCGGTGAACGTCCACACGAAGATGCCGGTGATCAGGAAGGGCACGTAGTCGGGGACGCCGTGCTTGGCGTCCATCAGGACGCCGAAGATCGCGTAGTAGACGGCCGCGTTGAGGAGGGGGGTCATCACCTGCCAGACCTGGCCGAGGCGCGCCTGGCTGTACTGGGCGGTCAGGCGGGCGGTCGCGAAGGCGGCGATGAAGTCGCGGCGGGACCAGAGCTGCCGGACGTAGGCGGGGAGCGAGGGGCGGGCCCCGCTGACCGTGAGGCCGTGGCGCAGGGCGAGCGCGCGCAGGTCCTCGGCGGGGGCCTGTTGCGGGGGTGGCGCGAGGGTGGTGGTCACGGGCGGGCGCTTTCGGAGAGGGGTGGGGCGCTTCCGGTGAGTGGGGTGCGCTGCGTGGTGCGTGTGGTGCGCTGCATGGGGCGTGTCTGTGCGGCGCGTGTGACGCATGTGGTGCGTGACGCGTGCGGTGCGACCGCGACGACGGGACGGGTCCGTATCGTCGCTACGGGGAGAGTAGAGCGGGCTCACGTCGGAACGCAACCGTATCGTCGTAACGTGGCCGTTGGTTAGGATGCCGTCATGACCGATCCGACCCCCCGCCGCGCCCCCGCCGGAGCCGCCGTACTCCGCGAGGACGTGACCGAGGCCATCCGCGCCGCCGTCTTCGAGGAACTCGCGGCCGTGGGCTTCGCCCGGATGTCCATCGAGGGCATCGCGCGCCGCGCCGGGGTCGGCAAGACCGCCGTCTACCGGCGCTGGAAGTCCAAGCTCTCCCTGGTCCTCGACCTCGTCGGCGCCTTCGCCGCCCAGGGCCTGCCCGCGCCCGCCACCGGCTCCCTGTACGGGGACGTGCGCGCCCTCCTCGAAGTGGCCTCGCACGCCCTGCGCCACCCGGTCGCCTCGCAGGTCATCCCCGACCTGCTCGTCGAGGCCGCCCGGCACCCCGAGATCTCCGAGACCGTGAGGTCCACGCTGCTCGACGGCCAGCAGGGCGTGGTCACCCGCATCGTCCGCGAGGCCGTCGCCCGCGGCGAACTCCCCGAGGACGCCGACCCCGCCCGCGCCCTCGACCTGGTCGTCGGCCCCCTCTACTGGCGGCTCGTCGTCGTCCGTACGCCCCTGCCCCCGGGGTACGTGGACGACCTGGCGCGCGCGGCGGTGGCGGCGCTGCGCGCGTAGGCGCGCGGGCCGTCCTACTTCACCGCGCCCGCCATCACCCCCGTCGTGAACTGGCGCTGGAACGCGAAGAAGACCACCAGCGGCACCACCATCGACACGAACGCCCCCGGCGCCAGCACGTCCACGTTGTTGCCGAACTGCCGTACCTGCTGCTGGAGCGCCACCGTGATCGGCGGCGACTGCGAGTCCGCGAAGATCAGCGCGATCAGCATGTCGTTCCACACCCACAGGAACTGGAAGATCCCCAGCGAGGCGATGGCCGGACCGCCCAGCGGCAGCACCACCCGGGTGAACAGCCGCACCTCGCCCGCCCCGTCGAGCCGCGCCGCCTCAAGGAGTTCGCGGGGGATCTCCGCGAAGAAGTTCCGCAGCAGGAAGATCGCGAACGGCAGCCCGAACGCCGTGTGGAAGAGCACCACCCCGAGCGTCGTCTCGAACAGCCCCACCGCGCCGAAGAGCTTCGACACCGGGACCAGCGCCACCTGCACCGGGACCACGAGCAGGGCCACCACGCCCAGGAACCACCAGTCCCGCCCCGGGAACTCCAGCCACGCGAACGCGTACCCGGCGAACGAGCCGAGGACGAGCACCAGCAGCGTCGCCGGGACCGTGATCAGGACGGTCGAGAGGAGGGAGCCGGTGATCGTCTCGTTCGCGAGCAGCCGCCCGTAGTTCTCGGTGGTCAGCTCGGCGGGGGCGGTGAACACCCGCCACCAGCCGCTCGCCGCGATGTCCGAGGGCGAGCGGAGCGAGGAGAGCAGCAGCCCCACCGTCGGCAGCAGCCAGAACAGCCCGGCCAGGAGGAGGAACACGCGGACCGCGCCGCCGGCCGTGCGGGCGGCGATCCGGGCGACGAGCGACGGCCTCACCGGCGGTTCTCCCTTCGGATGCGGCGGATGTTGACCGCCATGACCGGCAGGACGAGGAGGAGCAGGACGACGGCGATGGCCGAGCCGACCCCGAGGTCGGCGTCCGTGCCGAAGGACGAGCGGTACAGCTGGAGCGCGAGCACGTTCGCGTCGTCCTGGGCCGAGCCCGGCGCGATGACGAAGACCAGGTCGAAGACCTTCAACACGTTGATCATCAGCGTGACCAGCACGACCACGAGGACCGGCGCGAGCAGCGGCACCGTGATCCGGCGGAACACCTGCCACTCGTTCGCCCCGTCCACCCGCGCCGCTTCCAGCAGTTCGCGCGGCACCGCGGCCAGCCCCGCGCCGATCAGTACCATCGCGAACCCGGCCCACATCCACACGTACGCCCCGATGACCGCCGGGGTGACGAGCGTGGGGCCCAGCCACTCCACCCCGTCGTACTGCTCCCGGAAGTTGCTCGCCGGCAGCCGGAGTACGGCCCCGTCCGCGCGGTCGGCGGGCAGGCTGAAGGTGCCGTCGGCCGCCGCCGTGGTCCGGGCGACCACCTCGCCGTCCCGTACGGCCTCGATCCGCAGCCCCGCGAGCCCCAGCTCGGCCGGGTCGACGGCGTTCGGCCGCCCGCCGCCGCCCCGGGTGAAGTCCAGCCAGGCCGTCCCCGCGACGGTGCCCGGGGCCGGCGGCCGCTCCAGGGCCGGGCGCGCGCCCTTCGGCATCTGCCCCGGCGCCACCCCGATCAGCGGAAGCCGTACGGGCTCCCCGGCGCGCACCGGCACCTTGGTGACGAAGGCGCCGTCCCCGGTGGCCTTCAGCGGATGCACCGGCAGCGGCCGGGCGCGCGGGAAGCCGGACGACTCGGCGAAGGTGTCGTGCACCCCGACCCATACGGCGTTGGCGACCCCCCGGTCCGGGTCCTGCTCGTACACCAGCCGGAAGATGATCCCGGCGGCCAGCATCGAGATCGCCATCGGCATGAAGACGACCAGCTTGAACGCCGTGCCCCAGCGCACCCGTTCGGTGAGCACGGCGAATATCAGACCGAGTGCCGTCGCCACCGCCGGGGCGACGACCAGCCAGATCAGGTTGTTACGGACGGCGGTGCGCAGCGAGTCGTCGGTGACGAGGGAGAGGTAGTTGTCCAGGCCGACGAAGCCGTCGCCCGAGCGGTCGAAGAGCGAGCGCTGGACGGAGTACCCGATCGGGTAGACGACCAGCGCGCCGAGCAGGAGCAGGGCGGGCAGCAGGAACCCCGCGGCGACCGTGCGGCTCCTGCCGTTGCCGCGGACGCGGGTCCGGCCGTGGCCGCGGGTGCGGTTCCTGCCGTTGCCGCTCTTCCTGCCGTCGTCACGGGTGCGGGCCGTTTTCGGCATCCCGGGACCTCAGCCCTTCGCCGCGGCCCGGTACGCCTTCTCCGCGTCCTGCTCCAGGCGCGCCTGCGTCCCGGCGACGTCCTTCGGGTTCTTCAGGAAGTCCTGGAGCGCCTTCCACTCGCCCTTGCCCGGCGTCCCGCCGAAGGACTGCGGCATCTGGTCCGACATGTCGAAGCGGAAGGTGTCGCCGGAGTCGATGAGCGCCTTCGCGATCTCGCGCTGGACGTCGTTCGGGTACGCCGCCGGGTCCAGGTTCTTGTTGGGGGAGAGGAACCCGCCCTCGGCGGCCCAGATCTTCGCCGCCTCCGGGGAGGCGAGGAAGGCGAGCAGCGCCTGTGCGCCCTTGGTGTCCTTCAGGGCCACGGCCGCGTCGCCGGCCGTCACGACGGGGGAGGTGCCGGCGTCACCGACCTTCGGGAAGGGGAAGACCTTCGCGTCCGTACCGATCTTCGCCTTCGTCTGGGCGATGTTGACGGCGGCGAAGTCGCCCTCGAAGACCATCGCCCCCTTGGGCTGGTCGCCGCCCGTGAACGTCTGGGTGACCGAGACCGGGTACTCGGTCTGCAGGGCGCCGTTCGTGCCGCCCGCGAGCAGCGCCGGCTTGCCGAAGAGTTCGGCGAGCGTCGTCAGGGCCGCCGTGACGGACGGGTCCGTCCACTTGATCGTGTGCTTCGCCAGCTGGTCGTACTTCTCCGGGCCGGCCTGCGAGAGGTAGACGTTCTCGAACCAGTCGGTGAGGGTCCAGCCGTCCGCGCCGCCCACCGAGACGGGGGTGACACCGGAGGCGGAGATCGTCTCGGCGGTGCCGAGGAACTCCTTCCAGGTCTTCGGCTCGGCGGCGCCCGCGTTGTCGAAGACGGCGGAGTTGTACCAGACCAGGGATTTGTTGGCGGCCTTGAAGTAGACCCCGTACTGGGTGCCGTCGACCGCGCCGAGCTCCTGCCAGCCGCGCGAGTAGTTCGCGGCCAGCGCCGCCTCGGCCTCCGGGCCGACCGGCTTCAGCCACTTCTGCGCGGCGGCCTGCTGGATCGCGCCCACCTGCGGGAGCATCGCCACGTCCGGCGGTGCGCCGCCCGCGATCTTCGTCCCGAGGAAGTTCACGATCGGGTCCTGGGCGGGCACGAACGTGACGGTCGCGCCTGTCCGCTTCTCGAACTCCTTCAGGACCTTGGTGAAGTTCTCCTGCTCGGGGCCCGTCCAGACGGCGGCGACCTCGATCTTCTCGCCCTTGAGGGGGAGGGTGCGGTCGGGTCCGGATTCCGGGTCCTTCGAGGTGTCGCCGCCGCAGCCCGCCAGGGCGAGTGCGGCCAGCGCCGTGAACGCCGTGAGCGTCACCGCGGCCTTGCGTGGACGAAGAGTTGTACGCATCGCTGCCCCGTCTCTCCCGTGCGCGTCGCTGTCCCGTGCCGACAGGTCTACGCCGGGGTGGCGGGCCCCGCAATACCGCCTTCCGTGTCAAGTGGGCGATCGTGACGCCCTCGTGACGTTGCGTCAGGTGGGGGCGGCGGGGCGGGTGGGGCCGGCGTGGCGTGCGGGGGCGACGTTCCGTCAGGCGTGGGTGGCGGGGGTGAGGGGCGGCACCGGGGTCGCCTCCACCGAGCGGGCGGCCCGGTCGAGCGCGCTCGCGAGGAGGGCCAGGTCCGTCGGTCCGTTGCCCAGCTCACGGACCGGGCGACGGGTCGGCGGATCGCCCATCCGCTCCCACTCCAGCGGGACGACCGTCGGCCGGAGCGTCGCCGTCCGGGGGATCCGGCCGGTGACGCGACCGCCCTGGAAGGGGGTCACCCGGCCGTCCGGGTGCCCGAGGCGCCCGCGCCCGGGAGCGGGGACGTCCGGCCCGGCGGTCGCCGGGGGCGCGTCGAGCACGATGCGCAGCCGGGCCCCGTGGGCGAGTTCGGTGTCGGAGGTGCGGTCCGGGCGGGCCGAGGTCGCGACCAGGTGCACCCCGAGCCGCTCGCCGTTGCGCGCGACGGCCTCCAGCGCCCGTACGACCGAACCGGCGGCGGGCCGGCCGGGGGCGCCGAGCGCGGGGGCGACGAGCGCGTCGAAGTCGTCGACGAGCACGATGAGACGGGGCAGGTGGCCGGGTGCGGCGGCGGCCCTGGCGGGAGCCGAATCGCCGTGGGCGGGCGCGGGAATCCGCGCCCCGGTGTCGTCACCCGCGGACCGGGCGCCGCGAGCGCCGTCCCCGAACCGGAGGGTCCGGGTGCTGGGGCGGTCGCCGAGGTCGGCGTCTACGGTCCGGAAGGTGCGGCTGCTCGGGCGGTCGCCGAGGTCGCTGTCTCCGGGGCGGGGGACGCGGCTGCTGGGGCGGTCGCCGAGGTCGCCGTCGCCGGTCCGGAGGGTGCGGCTGCTCGGGCGGTCGTCCAGCGGGCCGCCGTCGCGGCGCGGCAGCCGTCCGCTGGGTGTGTCCGCGAGGTAGGCGTCGCCGCCTCCCTGCCGGGACCGGGCGCCGGACCGCTCGTCGGCCGCGCCGTCCACGGCCCGGGGCACACGGCCGCTGGGATGGTCGGTGAGGTCCCCGGCGCCGGGGTGGGCGCTCCGGGCGCTCGGTGGGCCCGCGAGGTCGTCCGCGCCGGTCCGGGAGACCCGGCCGCCGGGCCGGCCGCCGACATCGCCCGCGCCCGGGTAGGCGCTCCGGGCGCTGGGCGGGCCCGCGAGGTCGTCCGCGCCGGTCCGGGGCACGCGCCCGCTGGGCCGGCCGCCGAGGTCGTCCTCGTTCGTGCGGAGGGTGCGGCCGCTCGTACGGCTCCGGACGTCGTCGGAGGACGAGTACGTGATCCGGCCGCTCGGGCGTCCGCCCAGGTCGTCCGCGCCGGGGTACGGCGTACGCCCGCTCGCCCGTCCTTCGACGTCCCCGGGGTACGGCGTCCGGCCGCTCCTCGCACTGGGCAGGGAGCCGATCGTGCCGTCGCCGGTGCGGAGCGTCCGGCTGCTCGGGCGGTCGGTGAGATCACCCGGGTACGGGGTCCGGCCGCTGCCCCTGCCGTCGATGTCGGTGGGGTACGGCGTCCGGCCGCTGCCCCTGCCGTCGATGTCCGTCGGGTACGGCGTCCGGCCGCTCGGGTCCTCCGGGTCCGGGACGCGGACCGTCGCCCGCGCGCCCCTCGGTACCGACTCCGCCGCGCTCGGGGTCCGCTGGCCGATCATCCGGTCCGCGGCGGCGGGCGCCGCGCGCGAACCCCGGCGGTCGGCGAAGTGGGCGTCGCCCAGCAGCTCCGCCCGGCGCTTCAGCTCCGCGCCGAGCGCCTGCGCGAACTCCCGCATCCGCACCGGGTCCGAGGCGACCAGGTGCTCGGTGACGTGCGGCAGCTCCGTACAGGCCGCGAGGCCTTCGCCGCGCTCGCCGCCCGCCCCGTCCACCAGGAGCAGGCCGAGCCGGTCGGGCCGGCCGCCGGCCGCGAGGGACGCGGCGATCGACCGGAGCAGTTCGGTGCGCCCGCTGCCCGCGGGGCCCTCGATCAGCAGGTGCGGCCCCTCCTGGGTGAGGTCCACGGCGAGCGGCCCCCGGGGACCCGCGCCCAGGACGACCGTGCCGTCCCCGGCGGAGGCCCAGCGGGCCATCAGGGAGGCGGGGGTGGCGCGGGCGAGCCCGAGCTCGTCGAGGAGCCGGGCCTTGGGCGGCAGCGCGGAGGCGCGGGCGCCGGGCGCCGCCGCCGTGTCCGTGCGCAGCGGGGCCAGCGCGCGCCCGAAGCGGTCGGCCCAGGCGACGGACACCGCGTCGACCACGCCGACGGTGCCGTGGCCCGCGACGCGCCCGCCGGATGTCCTGAGCAGCCGCAGCGCCGTCGCCACGTCACCGCTGAGCAGCGCGGCGGCCCCGCACTCGCGGAACGCGAGTGAGCCGGCGCACGCCGTCTCGTACGTGGCCGCCACCGGGGACACCGGGGAGGCGGAGGGCGCCTCGGCGAGGCACAGCAGGTGGATCCCGGCGGCGGCGCCGGCGCCGGCCAGCCGCGCCACCGTCTCGCGGAGCGCCGCCGAACCGGGGTCGCCGTCCACGACCACGACCGTGGCCGGACCCTCGTGACGGGCGGCGGCCTCGGCGACGGCCGCACGGTCGGCACTGGGCCAGCCGGGGCCGAGGGGGCCGTCGTCGAGCCGCCGGGTCAGCTCCGCCGTACGGGCCTGGGCCTGCTCGCGGTCGTACGCCAGGAGCAGCCGGGCGTCCTGGCCGTGCGCGGGCCGGACGTGCGGGAGCCAGCCGAGCCAGCCCCAGGCCCGGCGCCGCTCGTCCAGCGAGCGGTTCCGGTCGGCGCTGATCAGCACGATCTCCAGCTCGGCGGGGGAGTGCAGGGCGGCGAGCTGGGCGACGACGGACCGGGCGAGCCCGGCGAGCCGGTCGGCGGGACCGGCGAGGCCCAGCGAGCCCGCCTCGCGCAGCCCCACGGTGACCGGTACGCCCGACAGCTCGGCGCGGTCCGTGGTGCCGAGCCGGACCACCAGGGCCTCGGGGTGGTCGGGGCCGCGCTCCCAGAGCCGGGGGCCGGGGCCGAGGGCGGTCAGCAGGACGGTGGCCGGGTCGGGCCAGGTGTCCGCCGCCGCTACGGACGCCGGGGCGTCGGAACGCGCGCCCGCGCCCGTACGCGTGCCCGCGCCGTGCCGGGCTCCGGCGTGGGTGTCCGGGACGGCCCGGGTGTCGGCGGCGGGGGCCGGGAACTCCTCGCGCCCGCCCGCCAGTCGGCGGGCCCACGCGCCGAGACCGCGCTTGCCGCTGCCGCGGGCGGAGGCCGCGTCCTGGTTCCGGTCCGTCGGCGCGCCGCCTCTGGACCGGCCGCTCCGGTCGTGGTGCGTGCCGTCCTCGTGGCCGGCGCGGCCGTCGTGGGCGTCTCCCGCGTGCGCGTGGCCGGGGGAGCCGCCGTAGGGGGTCTCGTACCGATCCTCGTCGCGCGCGTACGCGCCGTCGGCCGGGCCGCCGAGAGCGACGCCCCGCGCGCCGCCGTGCGTGCTGTCGTCCGCGCTTCGTCCGCGAGCACGGCCGGACGCGCCCGCGTGGCCGGTCCGCTCCGGTCCGTCCGCGCCGCGTGCGACCCGCAGATGGCCCTCGCCGTCCGGGGCCGTCGCCCTCGCGTCCGTACCGTCGAGGCCGTCGCCGGGGCCGGTCAGACGGAGGGCGGATTCGCCGAGGCGGAGCAGCGCGCCGGGGCGGAAGCGCACCGGGCGCTCGCCGACGGGCACGCCGTCGAGGGTGGTGCCGTTGGTCGAGCCCCGGTCGGCGACGGTGACCCGGCCGTCCTCGCCGACGGTCACCGTGCAGTGGGCGCGGGAGACGTCCGGGTCGTCGAGCGGCACGTCGGCGTCGACGGAACGGCCGATTCTGATCGGTCCGCCGTGCAGCAGATGCACCCCGCCCGCGTCCGGGCCCGCCACCACGTGCAGTCGGGCGGAGGCCGTCTCGCGGACGCGCTCGTCGGGGCCGGGGACCTGGAGGGAGAGGACCGCGCCGTCGACGAGCGGGGGCTCGCCGAGCACGCAGCGCCGGTTGTCGAGCCGCTCCGCGCCCGCGTAGAGCACGGTCGTGCCCGAGGCCGAGGTGTCGGGGCCCGTGACGGCGGCCGCCAGGTTCGAGGCCACGGCGGAGAGCGCCGTCCCGGCGGGGGCCGTGACGAGCACGTCGCAGGCGCGCCCGGCGCCGTGGCCGGCGTACGGCGCGAGGACGGTCAGCCGGATCTGCATCGCCGTCAGCGGTCCCTTCTGCGCGAGATGCCGGCAGGGGAACCGCCCTGTGTCTCCCCCCACCCGGCACGGACGCGTCGTCCGGTACAGGTCGGCACGGCGCGGGGCTCCCGACCCCATCGATGCGACGTGCTGTGTGCATCCTCGCACCTGCCACCGACAACCCGCCCCCGGGTCGGCCGGAAGTGATCTTGAATGGTCGGCTGTGGACGCAAAAGTGCCTGCTTGAGCATGCCTTCGGAACATGCCCGGCAACCATCGCCGCCCCGGAAGCGTCTTCTTCCGGACAGAACGCCTGACGGAACCCGGACAGAACGCCCGGCGGCAGGAACACCGGCACGACCGGCGGAGGGCCCGCCGCGAAGCCCGCCGGATCCCCGACGGGACCCTTACGCGCTCCGGGGACACTTCCGGCACGGCCTTCGGGAAACGGCCTGTGGACGACCGGCCTGTACCCCGTTCGGCGGCACTAAAGTGGGTCGGACACCCGGACGGGTCACAACAGAGGACAGGGACCCAGGGAACACCTCCGGTACACCCCAGGACCACGATCAGCAGGGAGCGCGTGACGTGCGGCCTATCGGCAGCAAGTACCTGCTCGAGGAGCCGCTCGGCCGCGGCGCCACGGGCACCGTCTGGCGAGCCCGCCAGCGGGAGACGGCGGGCGCCGAGGCGGCCGTGGCCGGCCAGCCCGGCGAGACCGTCGCGATCAAGGTCCTCAAGGAGGAGCTGGCCAACGACGCGGACATCGTGATGCGCTTCCTGCGCGAGCGGTCCGTGCTGCTCCGGCTGACCCACCCGAACATCGTGCGCACCCGCGACCTGGTCGTCGAGGGCGATGTCCTCGCCCTCGTCATGGACCTCGTCGAGGGCCCCGACCTGCACCGGTACATCCGGGAGAGCGGACCGCTCACCCCGGTCGCCGCCGCCCTCCTGACCGCGCAGATCGCCGACGCGCTCGCCGCCAGCCACGCCGACGGCGTCGTCCACCGCGACCTGAAGCCGGCCAACGTGCTGCTCGCCGAGCAGGGCGGCCAGATGCACCCGATGCTGACGGACTTCGGCATCGCGCGCCTCGCGGACTCCCCGGGCCTGACCCGCACCCACGAGTTCGTCGGCACGCCCGCGTACGTGGCGCCCGAGTCCGCCGAGGGCCGCCCGCAGACCTCCGCCGTCGACATCTACGGCGCGGGCATCCTGCTCTACGAGCTGGTCACCGGCCGCCCCCCGTTCGCCGGCGGCACCGCCCTCGAAGTGCTGCACCGGCACCTCAGCGAGGAGCCCCGCCGCCCCTCGACCGTGCCCGGACCCCTGTGGACGGTCATAGAGCGCTGCCTCAGCAAGGACCCCGACCGGCGGCCGAGCGCGGAGAACCTCGCGCGCGGGCTGCGCACGGTCGCCGCGGGCATCGGCGTGCACGCGACTCCCGCCCAGATCGAGGCGGCGGAGGGCGTCGGAGCCCTCCTCGCCCCCGACCCGGCGCCCGCGCCGGTCCCCGGGACCCCGGAGCAGGCCCCGGGCGCGGCCGACCCCACCCAGGTGCTGCCCACCGGCGCCGCCGCCGCGGGGATGCCGCCGCAGTACGACCCCGCCGGCGCGACCAGCGTCCTGCCGGCCGGCGGCCCCATGGCCGGCGCCGACCCGACGGCCGTCATGCCCCCCGTACCGCCGGGCCCCCCGCAGGGCGCGGCGTCCGAGGAACCGCACCCCTGGCAGAGCCAGCTGCGCGCGGCCCGCGACCGCAACGAGCAGACGCAGGTCCAGTACCTGGACCCGAGCGAGGACCCGCTGCGCAGGCGCCCGCAGCGCCAGCCGCAGCAGCCGCCGCAGAACCACCAGCAGCCCGGCGCGTACGGGCAGCAGCAGCACGGTCAGCAGCAGCCGCAGCAGTACCAGCAGCAGCGCCCGGCCCAGCAGCGACCCGCGCCCCAGCCGTACCCGCCGCAGCACCAGCCGCAGCAGTACGCCCCGCCGCCCCCGCCCCAGCAGTACGCGGCGCCCCAGCAGCAGTACACCCCGCCGCAGCCGCCGCCCCAGGCCCCGGCGCCGCGCGAGCCGCGCCCGCCGCGTCAGCGCAGCGCCAACCCCGTGCGGATCCCCGGCCTCGGCTGCCTCAAGGGCTGCCTGATCATGATCGTCCTGTTCGTGGTCGCGGGCTGGCTCGTCTGGGAACTGACCCCGCTCCAGGACTGGGTCGCCCAGGGCAAGGGCTACTGGGAGGCCATCGGCGACGGCATCACGACCGTGACCGACTGGATCTCCTCGATCGGCGAAGCGACCGGTTCCGGGGGTACTACCGGCGGTACGGGACAGTAATACTGCCGATTTATCGACTTCCGAGGGGTGAATTCCCCTCGGAAGTGACGTCCGGCGGCCGTGGACGCGTAACTTTGCACGCGAACCGCAGCCGCTGAGGGAGCAGTCTTGGCACGGAACATCGGCAGCCGCTACACCACCCACCAGATCCTCGGGCGGGGCAGCGCCGGAACGGTGTGGCTCGGCGAGGGCCCCGAGGGGCCCGTCGCCGTCAAACTGCTGCGCGAGGACCTGGCCTCCGACCAGGAACTCGTCGGCCGCTTCGTCCAGGAACGGACCGCCCTGCTCGGCCTCGACCACCCCCGGGTGGTCAAGGTCCGCGACCTCGTCGTCGACGGCAACGACCTGGCCCTCGTCATGGACCTGGTCCGCGGCACGGACCTGCGCACCCGGCTCGACCGGGAGCGGCGCCTCGCCCCCGAGGCGGCCGTCGCGATCGTCGCGGACGTCGCCGACGCCCTCGCCGCGGCGCACGCCGCCGGGGTCGTCCACCGGGACGTCAAGCCGGAGAACATCCTGCTCGACATGGAGGGCCCGCTCGGACCCGGCGGCGCCCACCCCGCGCTCCTCACCGACTTCGGCGTCGCCAAGCTGATCGACACCCCCGGCCGCACCAAGGCCACCCGGATCATCGGCACCCCCGACTACCTCGCCCCCGAGATCGTCGAGGGCCTCCCGCCGCGCGCCGCCGTCGACATCTACGCGCTCGCGACCGTCCTCTACGAGCTCCTCGCCGGCTTCACCCCGTTCGGCGGCGGCCACCCCGGCGCCGTCCTGCGCCGCCACGTCACCGAGACCGTCGTCCCGCTGCCCGGCATCCCCGAGGAGCTGTGGCAGCTGATCGTGCAGTGCCTCGCGAAGGCCCCGGCCTCCCGGCTGCGCGCCTCCGAACTGGCCGCCCGCCTCAAGGACGTGCTGCCGCTGCTCAAGGGCATCCCGCCGCTCGACGTGGACGAGCCGGACGCGGAACCGGCGCCGGAGCCGTACGAGGAGGACACCTACGCCACCGGCACGGGGAGCGGCGAGCCCGGCCCGCGCCGGGCCGCCGTCCCGCTGGTCCCCGGCGCCTCCGCCGACTCCAACCGCGACACCCACACCTCGATGCGGGTGCCCGCGCCCGACGAACTGTCCGGCGGACCCCTCGGCACCGCCCGCGCCCCGCGCCCCGCGGGGGCCCGGCGCCCCGGCTCGGCCCGCCACAAGGCGGGCGCGGTCCGCAAGAGACGGATCACCCTCGGCGTCGCGGCGGTCGTCGTGGCCGGCGCGCTCGGCGTGGGCGGTTACCTCGCGGTCTCCGGGGACGCGGACGCGCCGCCGCAGGACCCGAAGCAGTCCTCCCGGCCGTAGCACGCGTCACGGGCCCCTCACGGCCCCCCTCATGGCCAAAGGTTCGGCTCCAGGCCCGGAGCCGTTACGCTGGACGCGTGGCAGTCGTCGATGTATCCGAAGAGCTGAAGTCCCTCTCCTCGACCATGGGGTCGATCGAGGCCGTCCTGGACCTCGAGAAGCTGAGGGCCGACATCGCCGTGCTCGAAGAGCAGGCCGCGGCCCCGTCCCTGTGGGACGACCCGGAGGCGGCGCAGAAGATCACGAGCAAGCTTTCGCACCTCCAGGCCGAGGTCCGCAAGGCCGAGACCCTGCGCGGCCGCATCGACGACCTCGCGGTGCTCTTCGAGCTCGCGGAGGAGATGGACGACCCGGACACCCTCGCCGAGGCCGAGACGGAGCTCGTCTCCGTCCGCAAGGCCCTCGACGAGATGGAGGTCCGTACCCTCCTCTCCGGCGAGTACGACGAGCGCGAGGCCCTGGTCAACATCCGGGCCGAGGCCGGCGGCGTCGACGCCTCCGACTTCGCCGAGCGGCTCCAGCGCATGTACCTGCGCTGGGCGGAGCGCCACGGCTACTCGACCGAGATCTACGAGACCTCGTACGCGGAGGAGGCGGGCATCAAGTCCACCACCTTCGTCGTGAAGGCCCCGTACGCCTACGGCACGCTCTCCGTCGAGCAGGGCACCCACCGCCTGGTCCGCATCTCGCCCTTCGACAACCAGGGGCGTCGCCAGACCTCCTTCGCCGGCGTCGAGATCCTGCCGGTCGTCGAGTCCTCCGACCACGTCGAGATCGACGAGTCCGAGCTGCGCGTCGACGTCTACCGCGCGTCGGGCCCCGGCGGTCAGGGCGTCAACACCACCGACTCGGCCGTGCGCATCACGCACCTCCCGACCGGCATCGTCGTCTCCTGCCAGAACGAGCGCTCGCAGATCCAGAACAAGGCGAGCGCCATGAACGTCCTCCAGGCCAAGCTCCTGGAGCGCCAGCGCCAGGAGGAGCGGGCCAGGATGGACGCCCTCAAGGACAGCGGCAGCTCCTGGGGCAACCAGATGCGCTCGTACGTCCTCCACCCGTACCAGATGGTCAAGGACCTCCGTACGGAGTTCGAGGTCGGCAACCCGCAGGCCGTCCTGGACGGCGAGATCGACGGCTTCCTGGAGGCCGGCATCCGCTGGCGCAAGCAGCAGGACAAGTAGTCCCACGGTCGTTCCGTCCGGGCCCCGCACCTCTCGGTGCGGGGCCCGGCGGCGTTCGGCCGGGTCGCGCGGATTCGCTGACGCAAGCGGATTCGGGGTGGTCGGGGCGCTTTGTCGACAAGGGAACTGCTGTGGTGGGGCCCGGAGTTCTGGGTTTACGTCACAGTTGCATCGTCGTATGTGGGGTACTCCGTGATCTTTCGGGCATCGCACGCGCAACGACCTTGACGCTGCATCGGAAACTCGGAAGGGTGGCGTACTGGCATGCGCATTTCTGGGGCGCGTGCGAACGGGGGCCGGCCCAGTACCGCGGGTGCCGCTCCTGTCGCGTGCCCCGAGCGCTGCCCCATGACGAGATGAGCTACTGGGGGTAGCAGCCAGATGACCAAGCAGATGCGAGTCCGGATCGCGCGCATCGCCGCCGGTGCGGTGATCGCCGCCGGTGCGTCGCTCACCGCGGCGGGTGCGGCGCAGGCCGTGGGCGCCTTCGGCGACGAGCTTCCCAGCCCGAGTGACACCTGCATGCCCGGTGGCACCGGCTGCGAGACGACGCCGCCGCCCACCACCGAGCCTCCGACCACGGAGCCCACGACGGAGCCGCCCACCACGGAGCCGACGACGGAGCCCCCGACCACGGAGCCCACCACCGAGCCTCCGACCACGGAGCCCACGACGGAGCCGCCCACCACGGAGCCGACGACGGAGCCTCCCACCACGGAGCCCACCACCGAGCCGACCACGGAGCCGACGAAGGAGCCCACCAAGGGCCCCAAGCCGACCGCGACGACCGGCCCCGGCCAGACGGACTCGCCCGTCACCCCGGACGAGGACGGCGGCAACACCGACGCCGGTGACCCCGGCACCTGCACCGTCGACCTCGACGGCGCCGAGTGCGTCGACACCGGCAACAGCAACACCGACACCGACAACGCCGGCTCCCAGCCGGTGCAGCAGGGCACGGCCAAGGAGGAGCTCGCCGAGACCGGCGCCGCCGAGACCTCGTTCCTGCTCATCGGCGCCGCGACCATGATCGCCGGCGGCATCGGCTTCCGCATGCTCCCGCGTCTCGTCGCCGGTGGCCGTACCGCCGCCTGAACGAACCGCGTGAGCGCATGACGTACGGCACCTGACGTACGGGCGCACGACGAAGGGCCGGGGACTCCTCCCCGGCCCTTCGTCATGTCTCTCCGGCTCGTGCGGGCCCGCGCGCCGGGCCGCACTGTCCCGCCGGACCGCACCGCGGTCCCGCTAGACCGTGCGGACCGCCGCGAGCAGGGCGAGGGCGGCCAGCAGGGCGATCGCGAGCGTCAGCAGCATCGCGGGCGACGGACCCTGGGGGGTCAGACGCTCCCGGTTCGCGCGGCAGACGGGGCAGCGGCCCTCGGCGACCGGGGCCGCGCAGTTGGCGCACACCAGTCGGTCGTAGGTCATGCGCTCTCCTCCTCACCGCACTGGACTACACACCGGGACAACGCCCGGAGCGGCCCGGACGTTCCCCCTACCACTCTGCCAGCTCGGGGGCGTTTCGGCGCGCCTCGCCGGAACGCCCCGGTTCCACCCCCGAGGGCGAAAAGGATAAACGGCGCAAGCCAGGACCGCGACTGCGCAGGCCTTCCCCGTTCGCGTAAGGTCACGCACACCTACTCCCGGCCGACCGTGGTGCATCCGTGATCCGATTCGACAACGTCTCCAAGTCCTATCCGAAGCAGAGCCGCCCCGCCCTCCGGGATGTCTCCCTGGAGATCGAGAAGGGGGAGTTCGTCTTCCTCGTCGGTTCCTCCGGCTCCGGAAAGTCGACTTTCCTGCGACTGCTCCTGCGTGAGGAGCGTGCCAGCCAGGGCCAGGTGCACGTCCTCGGCAAGGACCTGGCCCGGCTCTCCAACTGGAAGGTGCCGCAGATGCGGCGTCAGCTGGGCACCGTCTTCCAGGACTTCCGCCTGCTGCCCAACAAGACCGTCGCGGAGAACGTGGCCTTCGCCCAGGAAGTCATCGGCAAGCCGCGCGGCGAGATCCGCAAGGCCGTTCCGCAGGTGCTCGACCTGGTGGGCCTCGGCGGCAAGGAGGACCGGATGCCCGGCGAGCTGTCCGGCGGTGAGCAGCAGCGCGTGGCCATCGCCCGCGCCTTCGTCAACCGCCCGATGCTGCTGATCGCCGACGAGCCCACCGGCAACCTCGACCCGCAGACCTCCGTCGGCATCATGAAGCTGCTCGACCGCATCAACAGGACAGGGACCACCGTCGTCATGGCGACCCACGACCAGAACATCGTCGACCAGATGCGCAAGCGCGTCATCGAGCTGGAGAAGGGCCGCCTCGTCCGAGACCAGGCGCGCGGCGTCTACGGATACCAGCACTGAGCAGCTAGGGGACAGAACACACCATGCGCGCTCAGTTCGTGCTCTCCGAGATCGGTGTCGGTCTCCGGCGCAATCTCACGATGACCTTCGCCGTCATCGTCTCCGTGGCCCTTTCGCTCGCCCTCTTCGGCGGCGCGCTGCTCATGCGCGAGCAGGTCAGCACGATGAAGGACTACTGGTACGACAAGGTCAACGTCTCGATCTTCCTCTGCAACAAGACCGACGCCGCCACCGCGCCCAAGTGCGCCAAGGGCGCGGTCACGGCGCAGCAGAAGGAGCAGATCGAGGCCGACCTCAAGAAGATGGACATCGTGGAGGACGTCCACCACGAGTCCGCCGACGAGGCCTTCAAGCACTACAAGGAGCAGTACAGCGACACCGCCATCGCCTCCGTCATCACGCCGGACCAGATGCAGGAGTCGTTCCGGGTCAAGCTCACCGACCCGGAGAAGTACAAGGTGGTCGCCACGGCCTTCGCGGGCCGGGACGGCGTCGAGTCGGTCCAGGACCAGCGGAACATCCTGCAGAACCTCTTCGACCTGATGAACGGCATGAACATCGCCGCCCTCTGCGTCATGGGTCTGATGCTGGTCATCGCGCTGATGCTGATCGTCAACACCGTCCGCGTCTCGGCCTTCAGCCGCCGCCGCGAGACGGGCATCATGCGGCTCGTCGGCGCCTCCAGCTTCTACATCCAGATGCCGTTCATCATGGAGGCCGCCTTCGCCGGACTCCTCGGTGGCGGTGTCGCCTGCGTGATGCTGCTCGTCGGCCGGTACTTCCTGATCGACCACGGCATCGCCCTCGCGGAGAAGATGCAGCTGGTCAACTTCATCGGCTGGGACGCGGTCCTCGCCAAGCTGCCGCTGGTGATCGCCATCGGCCTGCTGATGCCCGCCGTGGCGGCGTTCATCGCGCTGCGCAAGTATTTGAAGGTGTGAGAAGACACCACTGACGGCGGAGGGCGTCGTACGGCCAAAGTCCGTGCGGCGCCTTTCGTTTGTCCTAGAGTGGGCGCCATGCCGACCGGCACCGACCTTCTCTGTCTCCGGCCCCGCGGAGTGCTCCGTGGGGCCGTTCTGACGTTGCTCTTCACCGGTGTCCTCGCCACCGCAGCCGCCACCGGGTCGCTGCCCCGGCAGGAGGCCGCGGCGAAGCAGGCCGGGGCGTCCGGGAACGCCACGGGCGGGGCGGACGGCGCGACCGTCGACGGCGCCGCGCTCAGCCGGGCCGCCGCCGCGGCCATGGCCGACGGGAAGTCGGGCAAGAAGGCCGCCGAGGAGTTCGTCAGCCGCAGCGGCGACCGCTGGGGCGCGGTGTACGACAAGAAGGAGTACGCCGAGTTCGAGCAGGCCCTCGACGGCGCCTACACGGGCGTCGGGCTCTCCGCCGGCCGGGCCGACGCGGGCCGGGTCCGGGTGACCCGGGTACGGGCCGGGAGCCCCGCCGAGCGGGCCGGGCTCCGGACCGGCGACCGGCTCGTCTCCGTCGACGGACGCCCGGTCGACGGGCTCTCCGTCTCCGAGGTCGTCTCCCTGCTCCGCGGCGGGGGCGTGGAGGGCTCGGCCGTGACCCTCCGGGTGGAGCGCGGCCGCGCCACCTGGACGCAGACGCTGCACCGGGCCCGGGTCGCGACGGAACCGGTGACCGTGAGCCGGCTCGACGACGGGACCCTGATGATCCGGGTCGCCGCCTTCACCAAGGGCGCGGGCACGCGCGTGCGTGACGCGGTACGGGCCGCCCCGGCCGGCGCCGGCGTCCTGCTCGACCTGCGCGGCAACGCGGGCGGCCTGGTCTCGGAGGCCGCCGTGGCCGCCTCCGCCTTCCTCGACGGCGGCCTGGTGGCCACGTACGACGTGGAGGGCGAGCAGCGGGCGGTGTACGCGGAGGGCGGCGGCGACACCGCCAGGCCCCTGGTGGCGCTGATCGACGGGGGCACGATGAGCGCGGCCGAGCTGCTCACCGGGGCCCTCCAGGACCGGGGCCGGGCGGTCACGGTCGGTTCGCGCACCTTCGGCAAGGGCTCGGTGCAGATGCCGAGCGCGCTGCCGGACGGCTCGGTGGCCGAGCTGACCGTCGGCCACTACCGGACTCCGGCCGGTCATGCCGTGGACGGGCGGGGGATCATGCCGGACCTGGCGGCGGGGGAACGGGCCGAGGATCGGGCGAGAACGGTATTGAGTGGCCTCGGAGGGGGCTCGTAGTGCGAAAATGAGCGCACTATGGCAAAGGGACTCGTGAACGTGCAGGGCAAGCCTGCGAAGAAGAACCAGGACAAGGCGCCCGAGCGCAAGCTGATCGCGCAGAACAAGAAGGCGCGCCACGACTATCACATCGTCGACACCTACGAGTGCGGTCTGGTGCTCATGGGCACCGAGGTGAAGTCGCTGCGGATGGGCCGTGCCTCGCTGGTCGACGGCTTCGTGCAGATCGACCGCCACGAGGCGTGGCTGCACAACATCCATGTGCCCGAGTACATGCAGGGCAGCTGGACCAACCACTCGGCGAAGCGGAAGCGCAAGCTGCTGCTGCACCGCGAGGAGATCGACAAGCTGGAGGCGAAGTCGCAGGAGACGGGTCACACGATCGTGCCCCTCGCCCTGTACTTCCTGAACGGCCGGGTCAAGGTCGAGATCGCGCTCGCCAAGGGCAAGAAGGAGTTCGACAAGCGGCAGACCCTGCGCGAGCAGCAGGACACCCGGGAGACGAACCGGGCCATCGCGGCGGCCAAGCGGAGGCAGCGGGCGGCCAAGATCGGCTAGCGGGGCGGCCCGGGCCGCCCGGCGGCGCGGCAGCGGGTAATACGCTGGCGACAGCGCCCGTCGGTCACGTACGATGGGTCTCGCACCTCACAGCGGGTGCGGCTTTTGAAAAAACAACATGGGGATGATCGGTTTCGACAGCGGATACCGATGCAGAGGAAGCGTGTCGAGGAAGCGGCAATGATCTCGTAAACCATATGTCGCAACCAATAATCGCCAACTCCAAGAGCGATAACTCCCGCTTCGCCCTCGCTGCCTAATTTTAGGTAACGACAAGAAGCCTCTGTGAGGAGCGTCAGCCCGGGGGTGGTCCCGACCCGGATCCTGGCGTCATTAAGGGATCTAAACCTCTCACCTCGGTCACGGGGGTGAGGGGGAAACCAAACAGTGACTGAGCCCGTCGGAGACTTGTCCGCGTGATCTCCGGGGCTGAGAAACTCGTAGCGGACTGCACACGGAGAAGCTCTGTTTCCGTACCGTTGGACGCGGGTTCGATTCCCGCCATCTCCACCGAGCGTCCGAGGGGGCCCGCCCTCCCGGACACCTCATCCCATGTGGGCCGAGGCCCGGCAGTCGTCACGACGACCGCCGGGCCTTTGTCATGCCGGGGCCGCGGCCACCCACCCCGGTCACCGCGCACAGCGCCAGGGCCAGCGCCGCCGCGGCGGCCGGTACGAGGAAGCCGAAGGCGGCGAAGGGCGCGTGGTCGGCGGCCCAGCCGCCGGTCGCCGAGCCGATCGCGATGCCGCCGAGGAGCGCGGTCACGGCCAGCGTCATCCCCTCGTTGAGCTGCGAGGGCGGGGTCAGCCGCTGGACCAGGCCCATGCCCGTCACCATCGTCGGCGCCGTCGCCATGCCCGCCACCAGGAGTCCGGCGGCCAGCGCGAGCAGCGAGCCCGTGGAGGCGCCGAGCAGCGGCACGGTCATCAGGACGGCCATCGCCGCCAGGCACGTGCGGAGGCGGGCGGTGCGGCGCGCGCGGCCGTAGAGCAGGCCCGCCGCGCCGGAGCCGGCGGCCTGGAGGGCGAGCACCGGGCCGGCGACGGGGCCGTCCACGAACGCGAGCGCCACCACCTCCATGGAGCCGAAGACCGCCCCGGTCGCGAGGAAGACGGTCATGAGCGGGACCATGCCGGGGACCCGCAGCGGGGAGCCGGTGGCGGCGCGCGGGGCGATCGGCGGCTCGGTGGCCCGCTGGGCGGTGAAGAGCAGGACCCCGCCGAGGAAGAGGACGGCGGCGGTGAGGGTGCCGGCCTCCGGGAAGAGCACCGAGCAGAGGAACGCGGCGATCACCGGGCCGAGCATGTAACAGAGCTCGTCGGCGGCCTGCTCGAAGGCGTTGGCGGTGTGCAGGGCGTCCGGGTCGCCGCGCAGCAGATGCGCCCAGCGGGCCCGGGACATGCCGCCGGTGTTGGGAGCGGTGGCGGTCAGCGCGGTCGTGACGAACAGCGCCCAGACCGGTGTCCGCTCGTGGACGCAGAGCAGCAGGACGAGATGGCCGAGGACCGCGTACGCGGTGGCCGGGACCGCGATCCGGGCCTGGCCGTACCGGTCGACGAGCCGGGCGATCCAGGGGGCGGTGAGCGCCCCGGCGGCCATGCCGGTGGCGGTGACCGCGCCGGCGAGGGCGTACGAGTCGTACGCCGCCGCGATCATGATCACGGCGCTGACGCCGAACATGCCCATGGGGAGCCGGGCGATCAGATTGCCGGCGGTGAAGGCGCGGGTGCCGGGGAGGGCGAAGAGGCGGAGGTAGGGGTTGCGGGGGGTGGGGACGGGGCCGGGGGCCGGGGTGACGGCGTCGGTGAGGCGCGTCTTGGGGGTGGCCGTGGTGGTGGCGGGGGACGGGCGGTCGCTCTCGCGGTAGCGGGGGGCCAGGGCCGGGCCCGCCGGGGTCAGGGTGAGATCCGGTTGCGGCATGGACCAAGATTCGGGGGAGCGGGCGCCCGGGGTCCAACACCTGTTCGGTGGTCATTCACGCGTCTGTGTTGTTAAATGCGCCGGTGGCCCTCCCGACCGTCCCACCCGCCCCGCGTGACCTCGACCCCCGCCTCCTGCGCGCGTTCACCGCCGTCGCCGAGGAGCTGCACTTCACCCGCGCCGCCGCCCGCCTCTACGTCGCCCAGCAGGCCCTCAGCCGCGACATCCGGCGCCTGGAGCGCGAGGTGGGCGCCGAACTGTTCGTACGGACCACCCGGCAGGTCACCCTCACCCCCGAGGGCGAACGCCTCCTCCCGTACGCGCGACGGGTGCTGGCAGCCCACGACGAGCTGGCCGAGGCCTTCCGGGCCGCGCCCCGGCCCCTCCTCGTCGACCTCAACAGCCCCGGCCTCGCGCAGGAGGACGTTCTGTCCCGGGCCCGTGAACTCGCCCCGGACCAGGAGCTGATGGCCCGCTACGAGAGCGGACTCACCGGCGCCGTACGGGAGATCGTCGCCGGACGCCTCGACGCCTCCTTCGGCCGCTACGGAGGGCTCGACGCGGGACTGCGGGCGCGGCTCGACGCACAGTTCGTGCGGTACGAGCGGATGGCCGTGATCCTGCCCGAGGACCACCCGCTCGCCCGGCTGCCCGAGGTGCCGCTCGCCGCCCTCGCCGGGGAACGGATCTACGCGGGCGCCGGGAACGAGCGCACGCCCGAGTGGACCGACCTCGCCGCCCGGCTCTTCGCCGGACGCGGCATCGAGGTCGCCCCGCCCGCGCCGCTCGCGGTCGGCAAGGAGGAGTTCCGCCGCATCATGGCCAAGCACCGCCACCCGGTGCTCGCAGCCGTCGACTTCCCGCCCATGCCGAACTGTGTGCTGCGCCCGCTCGTCGACCCCGTACCGCTGTCACCGGTGAGCCTGGTGTGGCGCAAGGGGCTGCGCCACCCCGGTCTGGACGCGCTGCGGGCCGCCGCCGCGGAGATCGGCGCGGCGGAGGGCTGGCTGGAACGCCCGCCGGGCTCCTGGCTCCCGGAGGGCGAGCCGGGGATCCCGTAACGGGGGAGTGGGCCCCTCGCCGCCGCCGAGCCCCGCTCACAGGCCCCCCGCGCCCCGGGTGAGAGCAAGGTTCCGCCGCCGTCACCTCGCGGCACCGGCGCGAAACGCGGCCTCCCTAGCGTCGGTGGCAGGTGGATCCGGGCTGTGGACGCCCCGGGACCCGACACCCGCGGAGGTACGACATGGGCGGCCGGTGGATCGAACGGTGGGAGCCGGAGGACGAGACCTTCTGGCGCGAGACGGGGGAGCGGACCGCGCGGCGGAACCTGCTCTTCTCCGTGTTCTCCGAGCACATCGGCTTCTCCGTCTGGAGCCTCTGGTCGGTCATGGTGCTCTTCATGGGCCCGCAGTACGGCATCGACCCGGCCGGCAAGTTCTTCCTGATCGGGACCGCGACCTTCGTCGGCGCGCTGATCCGCATCCCGTACACCTTCGCCGTCGCCCGCTTCGGCGGCCGCAACTGGACGGTCCTCAGCGCCCTGCTGCTCCTGCTGCCCACCGGCTTCGCCTTCGCGGTGACCGAGCCCGGCACCTCGTACGGCACCTTCGTCCTGGTCGCCGCCCTCACCGGCATCGGCGGCGGCAACTTCGCCTCCTCGATGACCAACATCAACGCCTTCTTCCCGCTGCGGAAGAAGGGCTGGGCGCTCGGTCTCAACGCGGGCGGCGGCAACATCGGCGTCCCCGTCGTCCAGCTCGTCGGCCTCCTCGTCATCGGTACCGCCGGGGCGATGCACCCGAGGATCGTGCTCGGCGTCTACCTCCCCCTGATCGTGGTCGCCGCCGTCTGCGCCGCGCTCTTCATGGACAACCTCGCCCCCGTCAGGAACGACACGGGGGCCGCGAAGGACGCCGTGCGGGACCGCCACACCTGGATCATGGCCTTCCTCTACATCGGCACCTTCGGCTCCTTCATCGGCTACAGCTTCGCCTTCGGGCTCGTCCTCCAGACCCAGTTCGGGCGCACCCCGCTGCAGGCCGCCTCGCTCACCTTCATCGGCCCGCTGCTCGGCTCCCTGGTCCGCCCGGTCGGCGGCTCCCTCGCCGACCGGCACGGCGGCGCCCGCATCACCCTGGGGACCTTCGCCGCGATGGCCGCCGCGACCGGCGTGGTGATCTACGCCTCCGTGATCGAATCCCTCACCGTCTTCCTCGTCGGCTTCATCGGACTCTTCGTCCTCAGCGGCCTCGGCAACGGCTCCACGTACAAGATGATCCCGGCGATCTTCCTCGCCCAGGGGCACCGCGAGGGCCTCTCGGGCGAGGCCGCGGAGGCCTACGGGCGCCGCCTCTCGGGGGCCGCCATGGGCCTCATCGGGGCGGTCGGCGCGCTCGGCGGCCTCGGCATCAACCTCGCCTTCCGCGAGTCCTTCCGGACCGCCGGCACCGGGACGGCCGCCTTCGTCGCCTTCCTGGTCTTCTACGCGGCCTGCATGGCCGTCACCTGGGCGGTATACCTTCGCCGCCCCGTCGGCGTCCCCTCCACCGTCCCCTCCACGATCCCCGAGGACGGCGGAGCCGTCGCCGGGCCGGAGCCCCGTCCCGTCTCCGCCCGGGTGTGATCACCGGTGCCCGGCGCGGACCGTAACGACCAGGAAATACGGGCGAACCGAATCCGTCACGCGTCCCCGTCAGGCTCGGTCCCCATGGACGAGCAAGAACACGGCCCCCTCGCCGGCTTCACGGTCGGCGTCACCGCGGCGCGACGCGCGGACGAACTCATCGCGCTGCTCCACCGGCGCGGCGCCGCCGTCGTCCACGGTCCCGCCCTGCGGATCGTCCCGCTGGCCGACGACACCGAACTCCTCGCGGCCACCAAGGAACTCATCGGCCACGCCCCGGACGTCGTCGTCGCCACCACGGCGATCGGCTTCCGGGGCTGGGTCGAGGCCGCCGAGGGCTGGGGACACGGGCAGGAACTCCTCGCCGTCCTGCGGGACGTGGAACTCCTCGCCCGGGGACCCAAGGTCAAGGGAGCCGTACGGGCCGCCGGACTCACCGAGTCCTGGTCGCCCGGCTCGGAGTCCATGGCCGAGGTCCTCGACCGGCTCCTCGGCGAAGGGGTCGCCGGCCGCCGGATCGCCCTCCAGCTGCACGGGGAGCCGCTGCCCGGCTTCGTGGAGGCGCTGACGGCGGCCGGGGCCGAGGTCGTCGGCGTCCCCGTCTACCGCTGGATGCCGCCCGAGGACACCGGGCCGCTCGACCGGCTCCTCGACGCGGTCCTCGCCGGGGGCGTGGACGCCGTCACCTTCACCAGTGCCCCCGCCGCCGCCTCGCTGCTCTCCCGGGCCGAGGAGAAGGGCGTACGCGCCCCGCTCGTCGACGCCCTGCGGCACGAGGTGCTCGCGGTGTGCGTGGGTCCCGTGACGGCGCTCCCGCTCCAGGCCGAGGGCATCGGCACCCACCAGCCGGAGCGCTTCCGGCTCGGCCCGCTCGTCCAGCTGCTGTGCCGGGAACTGCCCGCCCGCACCCGGGTCCTGCCGGTCGCCGGCCACCGGGTGGAGGTGCGCGGCCACGCCGTCCTCGTCGACGGCGTCCCCCGGCCCGTCCCGCCCGCCGGGATGGCCCTCCTCGGGCTGCTCGCCCGCCGACCCGGCTGGGTGGTGTCCCGGGCCGACCTGCTGCGCGCGCTGCCCGGCGCGGGCCGCGACGAGCACGCGGTGGAGACGGCGATGGCCCGCCTGAGGGCGGCGCTCGGCACGCCGAAGCTGATCCAGACGGTGGTGAAGCGGGGATACCGGCTGGCCCTGGACCCGACGGCGGACGCGACGCCGGAGGGTTAGGGCAACCGCAGCCGTGGACCGCGCCCCCCAACGGGTCCTCGCCGCACGCGGGTTCACCCCTGCCGGTACGCCGCCCCGACCCCTCCGTGCCGACCGCGGCCGACCCGGTCACCACCCCTTCCCGTGCCCTCTGCGCGACGCCCCGCCGCCCGGTGTTCCGGACGCCGTCCACCCGTACGGTGATCTCGCCTGACACGGTGCCTCCCGGTGGCGTACGCTCGACGGCTGCCCAGTGCACGTCAGAAGGGGGCCTTAGGTGGCCGCGCAGGAAGCCGTGGACACGGTCAGAGACCGTGAGATCGGTGTCGAGCAGGAACATCTGGATCACGTCTACCGCCGGCTGGAGGAGAAGATCCACGAGGCGGAGTTCCTGATGAACGACGCCGCCCAGCGGGGGCAGGTCGGCACGCCCGGCGCCCTCGCCGAGCGCGACGCCCAGGTCTTCCGGGCCGGCATCCACCTCAACCGGCTCAACAACGAGTTCGAGGACTTCCTCTTCGGCCGGATCGACCTGCTGTACGGCAAGGACGGCAAGAAGGGTCCCGACGGCGCGTACACCTCGATCGAGCCCGCCGAGGACGCCGTCCGCCCGGACAGCACCGCCGAGATCGGGGAGACCCTCCACATCGGCCGCATCGGGGTCCTCGACTCCGACTACGCGCCGCTGGTCATCGACTGGCGCGCGCCCGCCGCCGCGCCCTTTCGACCCCGGCCGGGTCGTACGCCGCCGGGTCATCCGCTCCAAGGGGCGCCAGGTCCTCGGCGTCGAGGACGACCTGATGCGCCCCGAGCTGCGGGCCACCCTCGACGGGCGCGAGCTGCCCGTCATCGGCGACGGCGCCCTGATGGCCGCCCTCGGCCAGGCCCGCAGCCACACCATGCGGGACATCGTCTCGTCCATCCAGGCCGAGCAGGACCTCGTCATCCGGGCGCCCGCCGCCTCCGTGACGTACGTGGAGGGCGGCCCCGGCACCGGCAAGACCGCCGTCGCCCTGCACCGGGCCGCCTACCTGCTCTACCAGGACCGGCGGCGGTACGCGGGCGGCATCCTGATCGTCTCCCCGACCCCGCTCCTCGTCTCGTACACCGAGGGCGTCCTGCCCTCGCTCGGCGAGGAGGGCCAGGTCGCGATCCGCGCCGTCGGCTCGCTGGTCGACGGCGCCGAGGCCACCGCGTACGACGACCCGGCCGTCGCCCGGATCAAGGGCTCCTCCCGCATGCTCCACGTGCTGCGGAAGGCGGCCAGGGGCGCCCTGGAGACCCCCGCGCCGAGGAACCAGCCCGAGCTGGGGGAGGAGGACGAGGCCCCGGCGCCCACGGGCACGCCCACCCGGCTGCGGGTCGTCGCCTTCGGCCGCCGTCTGGAGCTGGAGAACGACGAACTGCGGCGCATCCGCCACAACGTCCTCGGCGGCACCGCCCCCGTCAACCTGCTCCGCCCGCGCGCCCGCCGCCTCCTCCTCGACGCCCTGTACGCCAACTCGGGCGCGGTCGGCCGGCACAGCGACCCCGAGCTCGCCGCCGAACTGCGCTCCTCCTTCGACGAGGACGTCTCCACCGAGGACTCCTTCCTCGGCTTCCTCGACGCCTGGTGGCCCGAGCTCACCCCGCGCAAGGTCCTCGACGCGATGGCCGACGAGCGGCGGCTCGGCCGCTGGGCCCGCCGGATCCTCAACCCGGGCGAGGTGCGGCGGCTCGCCCGCTCGCTGCGCCGCAAGGAGCTGTCCGTCCACGACGTGGCCCTCCTCGACGAGCTGACCACCCTGGTCGGCGCCCCGGCCCGGCCGAAGAAGCGCCGGGAGTACGACCCGCTGGACCAGCTCACGGGCCTGGAGGAGCTGATGCCCGTACGCGAGGAGACCCAGCGCGAGCGGGCCGAGCGGCTCGCCGCCGAGCGCACCGAGTACGCGCACGTGATCGTCGACGAGGCGCAGGACCTCACGCCCATGCAGTGGCGGATGGTCGGCCGGCGCGGTCGGCACGCCACCTGGACGGTCGTCGGCGACCCGGCGCAGTCCTCCTGGTCGGACCCGGACGAGGCCGCCGAGGCCCGCGACGAGGCCCTCGGCTCCCGGCCGCGCCGCCGTTTCGAGCTGACCGTGAACTACCGGAACCCGGCGGAGATCGCCGAGCTGGCCGCGAAGGTCCTCGCCCTGGCGATGCCGGGCAAGGAATCGCCGCGCGCGGTCCGCTCGACGGGCGTCGAACCCCGCTTCGTGGCGGTCCCCGAGAAGGCGGATCTGGCCGAAACGGTACGTTTCGAGGCGCGACAGCTGCTCGAACGGGTGGAGGGCACCGTGGGCGTCGTCGTCGCCATGAACCGGCGCGCGGAGGCGGCCCGCTGGCTCGCGGAGCTGGGCGACCGCGTGGTGGCGCTCGGTTCCCTGGAGGCGAAGGGCCTGGAGTACGACGCCACGGTGGTCGTCTCCCCGGCGGAGATCGCGGACGAGTCCCCGGCCGGCCTGCGGGTGCTGTACGTGGCCCTCACCCGGGCGACGCAGCAGCTCACGGTCGTCGCGGGGGCCGGGGACCTGCCGGACGAGGCGGGGGTCCCGGACCTGCTGAGGGACTGACCCGGACCGGGCCCACGGGCCCGAGGGGATGATCGAGCGGGGCGCAAGAGGCCGATTTCCGGTCAACCTGTGGCGCTGGAATCACCAGCCAGGGTGGTTTGTTAGCCTTGTCGTGGCACCGGCTCGATCCAAGCCCCCGGGCCCAACCTTCGTCCCTTTGAGGGACCACTTGCCGCGAGGCGAGCATGGCGGGTCGGTGCCACTTAGACGTATGTACGAAGTCGAGGCCCCTGTCACCTCCGGTGACGGGGGCCTCTTCTGTTTCCCCCACGCTTCTCGTATGGTGGAAACTACTTTCCGAAAACAAAATGACCGCATTACCTGCTACCGGCAGGTAGGTGCGACCATCGGAGGGCGCCGCCGGGCAACCAGCCGGGGCGGCGTAGCAACGAAGCTCAGGGAAAGCAGAGGAAGTCGGCCATGGCAACGGCGCCCAGCGTCTCGTACTCGATGACGGTCCGGCTGGAGGTTCCCGCGAGCGGGACCGCGGTCTCCCAGCTCACCACGGCGGTGGAGTCCCACGGCGGATCCGTCACCGGCCTCGACGTGACCGCCTCCGGCCACGAGAAGCTCCGCATCGACGTCACGATCGCCGCGACCTCCACCGCGCACGCCGACGAGATCGTCGAGCAGCTGCGCACCATCGAGGGCGTCGTCCTCGGCAAGGTCTCCGACCGTACGTTCCTGATGCACCTCGGCGGCAAGATCGAGATGGCGTCCAAGCACCCCATCCGCAACCGCGACGACCTCTCCATGATCTACACCCCGGGCGTCGCCCGCGTGTGCATGGCCATCGCCGAGAACCCCGAGGACGCCCGCCGCCTCACCATCAAGCGCAACACCGTCGCCGTCGTCACCGACGGCTCCGCCGTCCTCGGCCTCGGCAACATCGGCCCGATGGCCGCGATGCCGGTCATGGAGGGCAAGGCGGCCCTCTTCAAGCGCTTCGCCGACATCGACGCCTGGCCGCTCTGCCTGGACACCCAGGACACCGACGAGATCGTCGCGATCGTCAAGGCCATCGCCCCCGGCTTCGCGGGCATCAACCTGGAGGACATCTCCGCGCCGCGCTGCTTCGAGATCGAGGCCCGGCTGCGCGAGGCCCTCGACATCCCCGTCTTCCACGACGACCAGCACGGCACCGCCATCGTGGTCCTCGCCGCCCTCACCAACGCCCTGCGCGTGGTGAACAAGGGCATCGGCGACGTACGGGTCGTCATGTCCGGCGCCGGCGCCGCCGGTACGGCCATCCTGAAGCTGCTGATCGCGGCGGGCGTCAAGCACGCCGTCGTCGCCGACATCCAGGGCGTCGTGCACGCCGGCCGCGAGGACCTCGTGGACGCCCCGGCCGACTCGCCACTGCGCTGGATCGCCGACAACACCAACCCCGAGGGCGTCACCGGCACCCTCAAGCAGGCCGTGGTCGGCGCGGACGTCTTCATCGGCGTCTCGGCCCCCAACCTGCTCGGCGCGGCGGACGTCGCCGCGATGGCGGAGGGCGCGATCGTGTTCGCGCTCGCGAACCCCGACCCGGAGGTCGACCCGGCCGCCGCGCGCCAGACGGCCGCCGTCGTCGCCACCGGCCGCTCGGACTTCCCGAACCAGATCAACAACGTGCTGGTCTTCCCGGGTGTCTTCCGCGGGCTCCTCGACGCCCAGTCCCGTACGGTCAACACCGAGATGATGCTGGCGGCCGCCACGGCCCTCGCCGACGTCGTCACCGAGGACGAGCTGAACCCGAACTACATCATCCCGTCGGTCTTCAACGACAAGGTCGCGGGCGCGGTCGCGGGAGCGGTCCGCAACGCGGCGAAGGCCGCGGCCGGCGGCCCGGCGGCGACCGGGCGCTGACGACGGACGCCAGGGCGGGCGCCGACAGCCCCCGCTGACGGCGCGTCGCGATTCGCGGAGCCGTAAACCCGCCTTTAGGGTGGCTTTTCGGCTCCGCATGGTTTTCGTGGAGTCGACAGAACGTCACCACCACGGGGCTCTGGCGTTTTTCGTGTGACCCGAGGGGGTGCCGGATTGGCGTTCCCGCCGCTGGTGGGGGCAGGATGCGTGTTTGGGCGCGAGGGTCTGTCATTAGACCCGGGTCCGGGGACTGTCCGAAGGCCCTGGCAGCATCGGCTTCGCTGTACCCAATCACGCGGCTTCCGCCGCGTGGCACGCCTCACAGGCAAGAAGAACACGGGAGTAACAACATGAACCGCAGTGAGCTGGTGGCCGCCCTGGCCGACCGCGCCGAGGTGACCCGCAAGGACGCCGACGCCGTGCTGGCCGCTCTCGCCGAGACCGTCGGAGAGGTCGTCGCCAAGGGCGACGAGAAGGTCACCATCCCCGGCTTCCTGACCTTCGAGCGCACCCACCGTGCCGCTCGCACCGCTCGTAACCCGCAGACCGGCGACCCGATCGACATCCCGGCCGGCTACAGCGTGAAGGTCTCCGCGGGCTCGAAGCTCAAGGAAGCCGCCAAGGGCAAGTAAGGCCACGAGGGCGCGTAAGCGGCCTGGAGGCGCAGAAAGGGCGGCCACCCTGTCAGGGGGTGGCCGCCCTTTCGTATGGGCTCGTACGGGCCTGTGCGGGGCTGTACGGGCCTGTGCGGGGCTCGTGCGGGCCCGTGCGGGGCTCGTACAGGCCCGTGCGGGCCCCTCGGCAGGGCCCGCGGGGGTCCGAGGTGCCGTGACGGGGCCCCGAGGGGCCCGCAGGCACTACACCAGCGCGCTGCCCGGGAGCTCGACCTTCGCGCCCAGCTCGACGAGCTTCTCCATGAAGTTCTCGTAGCCGCGGTTGATCAGGTCGATGCCGTGCACCCGGGAGGTGCCCTGGGCCGCGAGCGCCGCGATCAGGTACGAGAAGCCGCCGCGCAGGTCGGGGATGACCAGGTCGGCGCCCTGCAGCTTCGTCGGGCCGGACACGACCGCCGAGTGCAGGAAGTTGCGCTGGCCGAAGCGGCAGTCGGAGCCGCCCAGGCACTCGGCGTACAGCTGGATGTGCGCACCCATCTGGTTGAGCGCGGACGTGAAGCCGAGCCGGGACTCGTACACCGTCTCGTGGACGATGGAGAGGCCGGAGGCCTGCGTCAGGGCCACCACCAGCGGCTGCTGCCAGTCCGTCTGGAAGCCGGGGTGCACGTCCGTCTCCAGGGCGATGGCGTTGAGCGAGCCGCCCGGGTGCCAGAAGCGGATGCCCTCGTCGTCGATCTCGAAGGCGCCACCGACCCGGCGGAAGGTGTTGAGGAAGGTCATCATCGAGCGCTGCTGGGCGCCGCGCACGTAGATGTTGCCCTCGGTCGCCAGCGCCGCCGACGCCCAGGAGGCCGCCTCCAGGCGGTCCGGGAGCGCCCGGTGGGTGTAGCCGTCGAGGCGGTCGACACCGGTGATCCGGATGGTCCGGTCGGTGTCCATGGAGATGATCGCGCCCATCTTCTGCAGGACGCAGATGAGGTCCTCGATCTCGGGCTCCACGGCGGCGTTCGACAGCTCGGTGACGCCCTCGGCGAGCACCGCCGTGAGCAGCACCTGCTCGGTCGAGCCGACCGAGGGGTACGGCAGCCGGATCTTGCAGCCGCGAAGGCGCTGCGGGGCCTCCAGGTACTGCCCGCCCTCCCGCTTCTCGATGGTGGCGCCGAACCGGCGCAGCACGTCGAAGTGGAAGTCGATGGGCCGGCCGCCGATGTCGCAGCCGCCCAGGCCCGGGATGAACGCGTGGCCGAGGCGGTGCAGCAGCGGGCCGCAGAAGAGGATCGGGATGCGGGACGAGCCGGCGTGGGCGTCGATGTCGGCGACGTTCGCGGACTCGACGTGCGTCGGGTCGAGGACGAGCTCGCCGGGCTCCTCGCCCGGACGGACCGTCACCCCGTGCAGCTGGAGCAGTCCGCGGACCACGCGGACGTCACGGATGTCGGGCACATTGCGCAGCCGGCTTGGGCCGCTGCCGAGCAGGGCGGCGACCATCGCCTTGGGCACGAGGTTCTTCGCGCCGCGGACGCGGATCTCGCCCTCCAGCGGGGTTCCGCCGTGGACAAGCAGGACATCGTCTGTGCCGGTCATGAATCTCGCGTTCCGGTGGGGTCGGTCGGGTGGCCAGAGAAAAGGGTAAAGGTCCATGAGACCCCGATCGGATGCCTCGGGGGGTCTGTCAGATGTAATGAATTCGGCACAACACCCTCTGTTCCCGTGATCTTGCGGAGCGTCACCGTCCGCTTGGGCCGGTTCGCCCGGGCCGGACGGCCGCCCGCGCCCTCCTGATCTGCGAAGGCCGTCGACTTCCCGCCGCCGCGCTCCCGTCGTGCCCGATGACCCACGCGAACGCCGAAGATGCGAGATCATGTGTCGCATGACCGAGGTGTCCTCGCTCACAGGACGGCTGCTCGTCGCCACCCCCGCGCTGGCGGACCCGAATTTCGACCGCGCGGTGGTGCTGCTGCTCGACCACGACGACGAGGGCTCGCTCGGCGTGGTCCTCAACCGGCCGACGCCCGTGACCGTCGGTGACATCCTCGCCCCCTGGGCCGGACTCGCCGGCGAACCCGGCGTCGTCTTCCAGGGCGGACCCGTCTCCCTCGACGCCGCCCTCGGCGTCGCCGTGATCCCCGGTGACGAGGGCCCGCTCGGCTGGCGGCGGGTGTACGGGGCGATCGGTCTCGTCGATCTGGAGACCCCGCCCGAGCTGCTCGGACCCGCCCTCGGCTCGCTGCGGATCTTCGCCGGGTACGCGGGCTGGGGCCCCGGCCAGCTGGAGACCGAGCTCGGCGACGGGGCCTGGTACGTGGTCGAGTCGGAGCCCGGCGACGTCTCCTCGCCCCGCCCCGAGACGCTCTGGCGGCAGGTGCTCCGGCGGCAGCGCGGCGAACTCGCGATGATCGCGACCTACCCCGACGACCCGTCCCTCAACTGAGGCCGGCCCGCCCCTCGGCCGGGGGGCCCGGCCGTGGGTCAACCCGGGGCCCCGGCTTTCAGTACCCTTGGCGGTTATGAGCACTCTCGAGCCCGAGCGCGGGGCAGGTACGGGAACCCTCGTCGAGCCGACGCCGCAGGTGTCCCACGGTGACGGCGACCACGAGCGCTACGCCCATTACGTCCAGAAGGACAAGATCATGGCGAGCGCCCTCGACGGCACGCCCGTCGTGGCGCTGTGCGGAAAGGTCTGGGTGCCGGGGCGCGACCCCAAGAAGTACCCGGTCTGTCCGATGTGCAAGGAGATCTACGACTCCATGGGCGCCGGTGGCGACAAGGACAAGGGCGGCAAGGACAAGTAAGCGGTCCTGACGTCGGGGTAGTCGGTGACGGCCCCCGCCGTGCGTGCTTCGGCATGCGCGGCGGGGGCCGTTCCGTTTGTCCGGCCGGGCTCTCCGGGCCGCCCCGGGCTCACGGTTCCGTTGCACGGGGTGCTTCCGGCGGTCACAGAGTGGTTGAAGTGGTCGAGACCTCTTGTCGGGCCGCCGGAGGCACGCCTAACCTCACGCGTGTTGTGCAGTACGAAACGCTCATTGCGCATGTTGCAACGCATGCTCGGAGGGGAACCGTTTCATGAAGCATTCCGTGCGCCTCGCCGCCACCGCACTCCTGCTGGCCGGCCTCACCGCCACCGCCTGCGCGCCCCAGACGTCCGACGGCCGTGCCACGACGGACGAGAAGTCCGGCACCCTGCGGGTCTGGCTCTTCCAGGAGGTCGGCAACAAGCCCAAGGAACAGGTCGTCGACCGGGCCGTCGCCGCCTTCGAGAAGAGCCACGGGGGCACGGAGGTCGAGGTCGAGTACATCCCCGTCGAGACCCGCGCCCAGCGCGTCAAGGCCGCCTTCAACGACCCCGCGTCCGCCCCCGACCTCATCGAGTACGGCAACACCGACACCGCCGGATACGTCAAGGACGGCGGACTCGCCGACATCAGCGCCGAGTTCGGCGCCTGGGACGAGGCGAAGGACACCGACCCCACCGCGAAGCGGTCCGTCACCGTCGGCGGCAAGGTCTACGGCGCCCCGCTCTTCGTCGGCGTCCGCGCGCTCTACTACCGCACCGACGTGTTCGGCGAACTCGGCCTCGCCGCACCCAGGAGCCAGGCCGAGCTGGTCACCACCGCCAAGAGGATCCGCAAGGCGAAGCCCGAGCTGTACGGCATCGCCGTCGGCGGCGCCTACACCTACGGCGCCATGCCCTTCGTCTGGGCGGCCGGCGGCGAACTCGCCACCCCGGACGGCGACTCGTACAAGGCCGCCGTCAACAGCGAGGCCGCCCTCAAGGGCATCGCCACGTACACCTCGCTCTTCGGCGACGACAACTGCCCCGCCGCCAAGTGCGCCCAGATGGGCGGCAACGCCACCGTCACCGCCTTCGCCTCCGGCAAGGCCGCCATGGCCATCGGCGGCGACTTCAGCCACGCGGCCGTCGAGGCCGGCACCGTCAAGGGCAAGTACGCCGTCGTCCCGCTCCCTGGCACCACACCCGGCTCCATCGCCCCCGCCTTCGCCGGCGGCAACAACATCGGCGTCCTCAGGAGCACCTCCCACCGCACCCTCGCCGTCGACCTCCTCAAGTCCCTCACCGGCAAGGAGACCCAGGGCGCGCTCTTCGACGCCATGGGCTTCCTGCCCACGTACACCGACGTCCGGGCCGCCGCCGCGCAGCGCCGGCCCTTCGTGAAGCCCTTCATCGACACCCTCGGCGCCGGCACCAGGTTCGTCCCCGCGTCCCCCGGCTGGGGCCAGATCGACGCCGGCCTCGTCCTGCCCACGATGTTCCAGGAGGTCGTCAGCGGCCGAAAGGACGTCAAGGCGGCGGCCGACGACGCGGCGAAGAAGATGGACGCGGCCTTCGCCCCGGCGGGCTGAGCCGCATGACGACCCCGCTCGCCGCTCCCGAGAAGCGGCCGGACGCGACCGCGCCCCCGGCCCCCCCACCCGCACGGCGCGGTGGCCCCAGGGGCCACCGCCCGTGGACCCCCTGGCTGTACCTCCTGCCCGCCCTCGTCGTCCTCGGCGGGCTCCTCGTCTACCCCGTCTACCAACTCGGCCTGATCTCCTTCCTGGAGTACACCCAGGCCCAGGTCAGCGGCGGCGACCCCACCACCTTCAAGGGCTTCGGCAACTACACGGCCCTCTTCTCCGACCCCCAGTTCGGACAGGTCCTCCTCGCCACCGTCCTGTTCGCCGCCGCCTGCGTCGTCAGCACGCTCGCCGTCGGCTGCGCCCTCGCCGTCCTCCTCACCCGCGTGCGCGCCCTGCCCCGGCTGGTCCTGATGGTGGCCGCGCTCGGCGCCTGGGCGACGCCCGCGGTCACCGGCTCCACCGTCTGGGTCTTCCTCTTCGACCCCGACTTCGGCCCCGTCAACCGGCTGCTCGGACTCGGCGACCTCTCCTGGACGTACGGGCGGTACAGCGCCTTCGCCCTCGTCCTCCTCGAAGTCGTCTGGTGCTCGTTCCCGTTCGTGATGGTCACCGTCTACGCGGGCATCAGGGCGATCCCGTCCGAGGTCCTGGAGGCCGCCGCCCTCGACGGCGCCTCGCAGTGGCGGATCTGGCGCTCGGTCATGGCGCCGGTGCTCCGGCCGATCCTGGTCGTCGTCACGATCCAGTCGATCATCTGGGACTTCAAGCTCTTCACCCAGATCTACGTGATGACGAACGGCGGCGGCATCGCCGGCCAGAACCTCGTCCTCAACGTGTACGCCTACCAGAAGGCGTTCGCCTCGTCCCAGTACAGCCTGGGCTCGGCGATCGGCGTCGTCATGCTGCTGATCCTGCTGGCCGTGACGCTGGTGTACCTGCGGCTGCTGCGACGCCAGGGAGAAGAACTGTGAGCGCCCCGAACGCCTTCCGCATCCGGCGCCCCGGACGGCTCGCCGCCGAGGCCGTCACCCTGCTCGTCGCCGCCGTCGTCGCCTTCCCGCTCTACTGGATGGTCCTCTCGGCCTTCAAGCCCGCCGGCGAGATCCAGTCCACCGAACCCCGGCCGTGGACGCTCTCCCCGTCGCTCGACTCGTTCCGGCGGGTCTTCGAACAGCAGGATTTCGGCGGCTACTTCCTCAACTCGCTGATCGTGGCGGGCACGGTCGTCCTCGCCTCCGCCCTCATCGCCTTCCTGGCGGCGACGGCCGTCACCCGGTTCCGCTTCCGGTTCCGGACGACGCTCCTGATCATGTTCCTCATCGCCCAGATGGTGCCGGTCGAGGCCCTGACCATCCCGCTGTTCTTCCTCATGCGGGACTTCGGCCAACTCAACACCCTCGGCTCGCTGATCCTGCCGCACATCGCCTTCTCGCTGCCCTTCGCGATCTGGATGCTGCGCGGCTTCGTGAAGGCGGTCCCGGAGGCGCTGGAGGAACAGGCCCAGATCGACGGCGCGAGCCGTACCCGCTTCCTCTGGCAGATCCTCTTCCCGCTGGTCCTCCCCGGACTGGTCGCGACCAGCGTCTTCTCGTTCATCTCCACCTGGAACGACTTCCTCTTCGCGAAGTCCTTCCTCATCAGCGACACCTCGCAGTCGACCCTCCCGATGGCCCTGCTCGTCTTCTTCAAGCCCGACGAGAACGACTGGGGAGGAATCATGGCCGGGTCGACCGTGATGACGATCCCGGTGCTCGTCTTCTTCGTACTCGTACAGCGCCGCCTGGTCTCGGGACTGGGCGGGGCGGTGAAGGACTGACGCGATGACCCACCCCATGGACCTGATCCCGGCCCCCGCGCGCGTGGAGGGGCCGTACCGCTGCGGCTTCCTCCTGAACAAGCGGACCACCCTGAGCGCCGCCCCCGGCACCGAGAGCACCGCACGCTGGCTGCGCACCACGCTCGGCGCGGCCTTCGCGCTCCCGCTGCGGGACACGGCCGACGAGAACGCCACCAACAGCGTCCGGCTGCGCATCGACGACACCCTCGCTCCCGAGGCGTACCGGCTCGACGTCGTGATCAACGACGTCGTCGAGATCACCGGCGGCGGTCCCGCCGGAGTGTTCTGGGGCGCCCAGACGCTGCGGCAGCTCCTCGGCCCCGACGCCTTCCGCGCGGCGCCGCTGAAGGCGAAGCCGGTCGCGGGCCTGATCGCGCAGACCATCGAGGACGCCCCCCGCTTCGCCTGGCGCGGCCTCCTCCTCGACGTCTCCCGGCACTTCCTGCCCAAGGACGACGTCCTGCGCTACCTCGACCTCCTCGCCGCCCACAAGCTCAACGTCTTCCACTTCCACCTCACCGACGACCAGGGCTGGCGCATCGAGATCAAACGCCACCCCCGGCTCACCGAAGCGGGTTCCTGGCGGGCCCGCAGCAAGTGGGGCCACCGCGCCTCGCCGCTCTGGGACGACACCCCGCACGGCGGGTTCTACACCCAGGACGACATCCGCGAGATCGTCGCGTACGCCGCCGAGCGGCACATCACCGTCGTCCCCGAGATCGACCTCCCCGGCCACTCGCAGGCCGCCATCGCCGCCTACCCCGAACTCGGCAACACCGACGTCGTCGACACCACCGCCCTCACCGTCTGGGACACCTGGGGCGTCAACCCCAACGTCCTCGCCCCCACCGAGGCCGTCCTGCGCTTCTACGAGGGCGTCTTCGAGGAGGTCCTCGACCTCTTCCCCTCGACCTTCGTCCACGTCGGCGGCGACGAGTGCCCCAAGGACCAGTGGAAGGCCTCCCCGGCCGCCCAGGCCCGCATCGAGGAACTGGGAGTGGGCGACGAGGACGGCCTCCAGTCCTGGTTCATCCGCCACTTCGACCGCTGGCTGACCGCGCGCGGACGCCGCCTCATCGGCTGGGACGAGATCCTGGAGGGCGGCCTCGCGGACGGCGCCGCCGTCTCGTCCTGGCGGGGGTACGGAGGCGGCATCGCCGCCGCCGAGGCCGGCCACGACGTCGTCATGTGCCCCGAGCAGCAGGTCTACCTGGACCACCGTCAGGCGCCGGGCGAGGACGAACCGATGCCCATCGGGTACGTCCGCACCCTGGAGGACGTCTACCGCTTCGAGCCCGTCCCGCCGGGCCTCTCGCCCGAGGCCGCCGCCCACATCCTGGGAACCCAGGCCAACGTCTGGACCGAGGTCATGGAGAACCGCTCCCGCGTCGACTACCAGGTCTTCCCCCGCCTCGCCGCCTTCGCCGAGGTCGCCTGGTCCGCGCTCCCCGCGCCGGCGGCGCGCGACTACCCGGCCTTCGAGCGCCGGATGCGCACCCACTACCGCCGCCTGGACGCCCTCGGCGTCGACTACCGGCCGCCCGCCGGACCCCACCCCCGGCAGCGGCGCCCCGGGGTCCTCGGGCGCCCCCTGGAAGGGACGCCCCCGATCGTGTGAGGGACCCGACATCCCCCTTCACCCAAGAGCGGCGAAACGGAAGTTACCGTCGCTCCTCGGGGCGTCCCGGACGGAACAGTCCTTCGCGGGCCCTCGCGCCGGACCGCTCGGAAGATGTGCCAGAGTTGCCACGTCCGGCCTGTGAGCACGTACGGTACGCCCACACGCAGGCGGGACCGCCGGGCACAGTCGGGGACCACCGGGACACCGGGAAGGGGCAGCGGGTTGACCACGCACGCACCACAGACGGCGCAGTCCGTGACGCTGCCCGCCTCGCTCGACGAGGCCGTGGCGGCGCTCACGGCCATGCCGGCCGCCGTCCCCGTCGCGGGTGGCACCGACCTGATGGCCGCCGTCAACAAGGGCCAGCTCCGCCCCGCCGGACTCGTCGGCCTGAGCCGCATCAACGAGATCCGCGGCTGGCAGTACCAGGACGGCCACGCCCTCCTCGGCGCGGGCCTCACCCACGCCCGGATGGGCCGCCCCGACTTCGCGGCCCTCATCCCGGCCCTCGCCGCCGCCTCCCGCGCGGCCGGGCCGCCCCAGATCCGCAACGCCGGCACCCTCGGCGGCAACGTCGTCACCGCCGCGCCCACCGGCGACTCGCTGCCCGTCCTCGCCGCCCTGGAGGCCGACCTCGTCGTCCTCGGGCCGCTCGGCACCCGCGAGATCCCCGTCTCCCACCTGCTCGCGGGCCGCGACCTGCTGGCCCCCGGCGAGCTCGTCGCCTTCGTCCGCGTCCCGCTGCTCCACGCCCCCCAGGTCTTCGTCAAGGCCACCGGCCGCACCGGCCCGGCCCGCGCCACCGCCTCCGTCGCCGTCGTCCTCGACCCGGCCCGGCGCGGGGTGCGCTGCGCGGTCGGCGCCGTCGCCCCGATGCCGCTGCGCCCGCTGGAGGCGGAGCGCTGGATCGCCTCGCTGGTGGACTGGGACAACGACCGGGGCCTCGCCCCGGAGGCGCTGGCGGCCTTCGGCGAGTACGTCGCCGCCGCCTGCATCCCGGACCCGCCGGGCGACGAAGCGTTGCCCCCGGCCGTACTGCACCTGCGGCGCACGGTCGCCGCACTCGCCCGACGGGCACTGGGGAGGGCACTGTCGTGAGCAGCAACGAAGAGCAGCACCGGAACCCGGGCGGCTGGGAGCCGATCCCGCAGAGCGAGGGGTACGACGGCGACGCGACGGCGTTCGTCCAGCTGCCGCCGGACTTCATGCTGGACGGCGTCCCGCTGGAGGCGCCGGGCCACGGCTACGTACCGCCGATGATCACCCCGCTCCAGCCCCTCACCCCGACGGCGGCGACGGACCCGGCGGCGACGGGCTCGTGGACGGTCCATCTGCCGACGCAGGCGGAGCAGACGCAGTACTTCGACGGGAACGAGTACGTCGAGGGGACGGAGCAGGGGTTCGGGGGCGCCGAGCAGGGAACGTCGTTCCCTGGCGCGGAGCAGGAGCGGTTCAGGCCGCCCGCGTACGTGGACCGGGTCGGGCACCCCGCGGACGTCGGCCGGGCCGGGGAGGCCGGGCACGCCGAGTACCTGACGCAGGACCCGCACGCGACCGCCGAGTGGCGCTTCACGGAGGCGGCGGCGCCGGCCGTCGACCCCGGCGCGACCGGACAGTGGTCGATTCCGGTCGTACCGGATCAGGTCGTGACGGACGCGGGCGTACCGGAAGCGGTCGCACCGGACGCGGTCGTGCCGGGCGTGGGTGGCGCGGTCGAGGGGAGCGCGGAGCAGGGCGAGTTCGCCGCCGCGCCCGTCAGGCCGTACGCCGAGGCCCCGGCGACCCTGCCGGGCGGCGCTCCGGCGCCGTGGGCGCTGCCGGAGGAGCCGGTCGCGGAGACCGTCGCCGACGAGGAGCCGGCCGAGGAGCCGGCCGAGGCGGTGGAGGACGCGGACGCGGACACCGCCGCAACCGACGCCGACGCTCATGTCGTGGACGGCGGCGAGACGCCCGATGAACCGGGCGCTCCCGACCCCGACTCCGAACCCGCGCCTCCCGAGGACGTCGTCGAGCCCGCCGCGGGCGTCGCCTTCGCGTCCACCGACAGCGACGAGCACCCCCACACCTCGTACACCCTCCGGGTCAACGGCGCCGACCGGCCCGTCACCGGTTCCTGGATCGGCGAGTCGCTGCTCTACGTGCTGCGCGAGCGGCTCGGGCTCGCCGGGGCCAAGGACGGCTGCTCGCAGGGCGAGTGCGGCGCGTGCAACGTGCAGGTCGACGGCCGGCTCGTCGCCTCCTGCCTGGTCCCGGCCGCGACCGCGGCCGGGAGCGAGGTCCGGACGGTCGAGGGCCTCGCGGTCGACGGCGAACCCTCCGACGTGCAGCGGGCGATGGCGAAGTGCGGCACGGTCCAGTGCGGCTTCTGCATCCCCGGCATGTGCATGACGGTGCATGACCTCCTGGAGGGCAACCACGCCCCCACGGAGCTGGAGGCGCGTCAGGCGCTCGCCGGCAACCTGTGCCGCTGCTCCGGCTACCGGGGCGTGCTCGAAGCCGTACGGGACGTCGTCGCCGAGCGCGAGGCGAGCGCGGCGGCCACCGCGCACGAGGGCTCCGACGAGCCCCGTGTCCCGCACCAGATTCCCCACGCGCACGACGGAGGCATGGCGTGAGCAGCGACGCGACCACCGCCGTTCCCACGGTTCCGGTCCCGGTGTCCGACCCGGCGGGGGCGGGCCCCCTGGGCCAGGAGCAGCCCCCGCACGGCCTCGGCACCTCGCTCCCGCAGGCCGAGGCGCGGGCGAAGACCGAGGGCACCTTCCCGTACGCCTCCGACCTGTGGGCCGAGGGCCTGCTGTGGGCGGCGATCCTGCGTTCCCCGCACCCCCACGCGCGCGTGGTCTCGGTCGACACGAGCGCCGCGACGGCGATGCCGGGCGTGCGGGCCGTGGTGACGGCCGCGGACGTACCGGGCGCGGCGACGTACGGGCGGCAGGTCGCCGACCGGCCGGTCTTCGCCTCCGACCTGGTCCGGCACCACGGCGAGGCGCTCGCCGCCGTCGCCGCCGACCACCCCGACACGGCCCGGCTGGCCGCCGCGGCGATCACCGTCGAGTACGAGGTGCTCGACCCGGTGACCGACCCGGAGAAGGCGTTCGAGGCCGAGGCGCTGCACCCCGACGGGAACCTGATCCGGCACATCCCGCTGCGCTTCGGGGACCCGGACGCGACCGGCGAGGTCGTGGTGGAGGGCCTGTACCGCATCGGACGGCAGGACCCGGCGCCGATCGGTGCCGAGGCGGGCCTCGCCGTACCGCGCCCGGACGGCGGGGTGGAGCTCTACACCGCGTCCACGGACCCGCACACCGACCGGGACCTGGCCGCGGCCTGCTTCGGGCTGCCGGCCGACCAGGTCAAGCTGGTCGTGACCGGTGTCCCGGGCGCGACCGGAGACCGCGAGGACCCGGGCTTCCAGATCCCGCTGGGCCTGCTGGCGCTGCGGACCGGCTGCCCGGTCAAGCTCACCGCCACGCGCGAGGAGTCCTTCCTCGGCCACGCGCACCGGCACCCGACCCTGCTGCGCTACCGGCACCACGCGGACGCGGAAGGGCGTCTGGTGAAGGTGGAGGCGCAGATCCTGCTCGACGCGGGCGCGTACGCGGACTCCTCGTCGGAGTCGCTCGCGGCGGCCGTGGCCTTCGCGTGCGGCCCGTACGTCGTCCCGCACGCCTTCGTCGAGGGCTGGGCGGTCCGTACGAACAACCCGCCGTCCGGCCATGTGCGGGGCGAGGGCGCGATGCAGGTGTGCGCGGCCTACGAGGCGCAGATGGACAAGCTGGCGGCGAAACTGGGCGTGGACCCGGCGGAGCTGCGGATGCGGAACGTCATGGCGACGGGCGACATCCTGCCCACCGGGCAGACGGTGACGTGCCCGGCACCGGTGGCCGAACTCCTGGCGGCCGTACGGGACTTCCCGCTCCCGGCGCTGCCGAAGGACACCCCGGAGGGGGACTGGCTGCTGCCCGGCGGCCCGGAGGGCGCGGGCGAACCCGGCGCGGTGCGGCGGGGCGTGGGCTACGCGCTGGGCATGGTGCACATGCTGGGCGCGGAGGGCGCCGACGAGGTCTCCACGGCGACCGTGCGGGTCCTGGACGGCGTGGCCACGGTCATCTGCTCGGCGGTGGACACCGGTTCGGGCTTCTCGACGCTCGCCCGCCAGATCGTGCAGGACACGCTGGGCATCGACGAGGTGCACGTCGCACCGGTGGACACCGACCAGCCGCCGGCGGGCCCGGCGGCGCACGGCCGCCACACCTGGGTCTCGGGCGGGGCGGTGGAGCGGGCGGCGAAGATGGTCCGCACGCAGCTCCTCCAGCCGCTGGCCCACCAGTTCGGGATGTCGACGGAGCTCCTCCAGATCACCGACGGCAAGATCACGTCCTACGACGGGGTGCTCTCGACGACGGTCACCGAGGCGATGGACGGCAAGGAACTCTGGGCCACGGCCCAGTGCCGCCCGCATCCGACGGAGCCGCTGGACGAGGCGGGCCAGGGCGACGCGTTCGTGGGCCTGGCGTTCTGCGCGATCCGCGCGGTCGTGGACGTGGACATCGAGCTCGGCGCCGTGCGCGTGGTGGAGATGGCCGTCGCGCAGGACGTCGGCCGGATCCTCAACCCGGCGCAGCTCAACGCCCGCATCGAGGCGGGCGTCACGCAGGGCGTGGGCGCGGCGCTCACGGAGAACCTGCGCACGGCCCGCGGTCTGGTGCGGCACCCCGACTTCACGGGGTACGCACTCCCGACATCCCTGGATGCCCCGGACATTCGCATCGTGAAACTGGTCGAGGAACGCGACGTGGTCGCGCCCTTCGGCGCGAAGGCGGCGAGCGCGATCCCGGTCGTCACCTCACCCGCCGCAGTGGCCTCAGCGGTACGCGCGGCGACGGGCCGCCCGGTCAACCGCCTCCCGATCCGCCCCCAGGCGGCCGTCGCCGTGCCCAATTCGTAACCATGTGATGTCCGTTGCTTGTGCAACCGGGAGATGCGGACTGTCGTCGTTCCTGACTACAGTGGACTTCTGGATGTGTGCCGTGCACGGCATGGTGGTTCACGGGGGAGGGACACGGACATGCGAGCTGAGTTGGATGGGATGACGTCCGGGATGCGGACGCAGGCCGTCAAGTACAGCGCCGACTCCATGGCTGAGTTCAAGAAGGGGATCGACAAGCTCATCACCGAGCTCGACGCGACGATGACGCTGACGGCCGGTCCGAACAGCACCGTGTCGGCGATCGACCGGAGCAAGTTCGGTGGTGGCGGCGCCGCTTGGGCCGAGGCGCAGAGCGCCTACGCCTCGTACGCCAAGGTGCGCAAGAGCCTGGTGGACCTGTCCAAGCTCCTCAAGGACTGCCTGGAAGGGCTCGGCATCGCGGTCGTGGCCTCCCAGGGCGGCATCGAGGCGATGGACGAGGACATCAAGCTGAAGATGCGCGGCATCTACGAACGCACGAAGGACGCGCACGACAAGTCGCAGGCGCAGCAGCAGGGTGCCGGCCAGGGCAAGCCGGCGGACAGCGGCAGCGAGGGCACCTCGGGCGGCGACGGCGGCTCCTACCAGTAGGCGCGCACGAGACATCGGGGACACGGGGAAGAGGCGAAGGATGATTCCGGCAGACGGCGGCGACGGCGGCGGCGGGTACAGCGGGACCAATTTCCGCGCCATGGATCACCAGACGATGCTGGCGTGGCTCGACGAGGCCAGTACGTTCTACGTCGGCGACGCGGCCGACGTGCTGCGCTCGACCGGCCAGAAGCTGACGGACATGGCCGATCTGCTCGTCAGGCGCATGAAGGACATGGAGTGGGAGGGCGAGGCGGAGAAGGCGTTCTCCGAGTGGGCCCTCTCGGTGGCCAAGTCGACCTCGGATCTCGGCACGTACAGCGACAACGGTGCGTACTGGATGGACGGCAATGCCGAGGCCATCGGCGCTGCGGCCAGTGCCATCCCCAGGTACACCTCGTACGCGAGCGCCAAGGCGAACCTGGAAGCCGCGATCAAGTACCACAACGACCCGGACGCGCAGACCGTGGCCCGCGAGGCGAAGAAGGCGAGCGACGATCTCGCGGTCATCGAGGGCCAGCAGGAGAAGAACCGGCTGGCGGCCGCTGCCGAGATGGAGCGGCTCTCGTCCACGTACGGCTGGAACAGCCAGCAGATGTCGAACCAGCAGCCGCCGACGTTCCCTCCGCCGCCCGGGGCGTTCGTTCCGAAGGACCGGGACGGCCGGGGCGGTACCGAGTACATCGGCTACTCCCCGCAGAACGAAACCCGCTCCACGGGTACGGACTCGGGTACGACGACGACGCAGCAGACGCGGTCGTATCAGGACACGACGCGGGCCACGTCCGACACGCAGACCTCCGTGCCGCCGTCCCAGGACACGACCGGACCGACGCGTGTCATCCGTCCCGAGGTCCGGCCCGACGCGCCCGTCGACCTCGGCATCGACAGCGTGGACACCCTCCCGCAGCCGACCACGACCAACCCGACGACGCACACCCCGGGCGGCCCGCCGCCGCTCACCAAGCCGGACGGCGGCACGCCCCCGTTCGTGACGCCCACCGGCGTCCCTCCCTTCACCGGGAAGGGCGGCCCCGGGCCGCTGACTCCCACCGGCCCCGTCACCGGCGGCACGCGCAACCCGCTGAGCACCGGCCGCGGCCTCCCCGGTCCGCTGGGGGGCGCCCGCGAGGGCATCAGCGGCGGTCGTGCGGTGCCCAACTCGCAGGGGCGCCCGCAGACCGGCCTCCCGCGAAGCACCGTCATCGGCAACGAGCAGACCGGCGGCCGCAACGGCACGGGCATGGGCCGCGGCGGCATGGGCGGCGGTATGGGCGGCCACATGGGTGGCACGGGCGCCGGCCAGAGCGGCATCAGCGGCGGACGCCGCCTCGCCGGTGAGACCGGCGGGGTCGTCGGCGGCAAGGCGCAGCGCGCCGGCGCCACCGGTGGCGCCGGCCGCCCGTTCACGCCGGGCGGTTCCGGCCTCGTGCGCGGCGGCGCCACGAAGCCCGGCGACCGCGAGGAGCAGAACGGAGAGCGTCCCGACTACCTCGTCGAGGACGAGGAGACCTGGCAGCAGGGCCGCCGCGTGGCGCCGCCCGTCATCGACTGATCAGCGCGAGGAAGCAGATGCGTACCAGCAGTATTCGTCGGAGCCGTGCCCGAGTCACCGCCTCGGCCGCCTTGGGGATGCTGCTGGTGGGCATCGCATCCGTTCCCGCCCACGCGGAGGGCGTTCGGGCCAAGCAGTGGCATCTGGACGCCTTCGGGGCCGAGAAGATCTGGCAGCTCAGCACCGGCGAGGGCGTGACCGTCGCGGTGATCGACTCCGGTGTGGACAAGAGCATCCCGGACCTTCGTGGCCGGGTGCTGGAAGGCAAGGATTTCGCGTCGAAGGAAGAGTCGGGAGATCAGTTCACCGACTACGACGGTCACGGTACGGGCCTTGCCGCCATGATCGCCGGTACCGGCGCGAGAGACGGCGGGAACGGAGCCTTCGGCCTGGCGCCGGGTGCCAAGATCCTCCCCGTCCGCGTTCCCGGTGTCTCCGGGGGCGACACCAACATGGTCGAGGGCGAGGAGAGGTTCAACCGCATCGTCCCTCAGGCGATCAGGTATGCGACCGACTCCGGGGCCAAGGTCATCAACATCTCCCTTGGCACCACCACGGGTTCGCAGGCACTCACCGATGCGGTGAAGTACGCCCTGGGCAAGGACTCCCTGGTCTTCGCCTCCGTCGGGAACAGCGGCGACAAGAGCAACGCCGTCGAATACCCGGGGGCGACCCCCGGTGTGGTCGGTGTCGGCGCCTCCGACAACAAGGGGAAGCGCATCCCGATGTCCCAGCACGGCCCCCAGGTGGATGTCGTCGCCCCGGGTGTGGACATCGTGCACGCCTGCAGCGGAGGCACCGGCCTCTGCAAGTCCGTCGGTACCAGTGACGCCACCGCCCTCGCCTCCGCCTCCGCCGCGCTGCTCTGGTCGAAGCACCCCGACTGGACCAACAACCAGGTCCTGAAGGTCATGCTCAACACCGTCGCCGGGCCCAGCGGGGGTGAGAAGCGCAGTGATTACGTCGGCTTCGGTGCCCTTCGCCCCCTCCGCACCCTGAAGACGCCCGGCGACCCCGGCCCGGCCGACGTCCGGCCCATCGACGACCTCGCCGAGGCCGCCCCCCAGACCCCGACCGCCACGCCGACCGACCTGTCGTCGGCCGGCCCGGCCCCGTCGGAGTCCACTCCTGCCCCCGCCCCGGCCCCCCAGGCCGCCGCCACCGAAGACAGCGGCGGCAACACCGGCCTCTGGATCGGTCTCGGCATCGGCGCCGCCGTGCTCATCGGTGCCGCCGTCGCCGTTCCCGTCCTCCGTTCGCGGCGGAGCTGAGCCCGCCCGCCGTAGCCCGACCGCCCGCCTGCCGCCAGGCCGTACGTCACTCACCCATGGGGAAGCACATGTCGTTCGACGAGGAGTGGAGCCAAGTCCGCAGCGAAAGCGTTGCGATGAGGCTCAACAGCGTGCCCACCGACCCCGGCGGCGGTGGTGGTGGTGCCACCGACTACAAGGTGACCTCCGCCGAGCTGAAGGCCGTCGGCAACGAGGCCCAGGAGCTGTTCCACTGGTTCGAGCGGGACGCCTTCCACGCCGGCGCCCAGACCGACACCGCCTCCAACAGCCTGGACGGCGACGGCTTCCGCACCGGTTCGGCGATGTGGACCATGTGGGACACCTGGCGCGGCCAGGCCGAGACGCTCCTCAGCGCCTGCGCGCACATCCACAACCACCTCGAAGACACCGTCATCAGCCACGACAACCACGAAGAAGTGCTGGTGACGAACTTCTCCATGTCCACGATCGACAAGCACTTCAAGTGAGCCGACGCCGGTAACAGCGGCTGACGAGGGATACAGATGCTGAAGTTCGACCAGGTCCTCCACGCCCGGCTCGGCAGCCTCAAGGAGGCGGTCACCGTTTGGTCGGAGACGGTGACCAAGCTGGGGAAGACCAAGGAGAAGGCGGAGACCGGCCTCCAGGGGAAGGCCGAGAAGGCCGACTGGAAGGGCGAGAACGCCGGCGTGACGCAGGCGTTCGTCCGTAAGACCGCCAAGGAGTTCGGCGACGCCCTGACCGAGGCGACCAGCATCCGCAACATCCTCCGGGACGCGCAGAGCGAGTTCCAGGCGGCGAAGAGCGAGCTGGAGAAGCTGGTGGCGGAGGCCCCTGGGAAGGGCATCCGGATCGACCAGGACGGTGTCGTCAGCTATCTGATCCACCCCGACCGCCGGGCCAAGGACTACGACGGCCCCAAGCCGGAGCAGGCCGACTTCGAGGCGATGCGCGCCGCGATCAAGGCCGCGATCACCCGCGCCGACGACGCCGACGACGTGGCCTCCCGCGCCCTGCGCGGACTCGTCGGCAACGACAAGAACAACTTCTCCGACACGAGCTACGACTCCCTCAAGGCCGCCTCGAAGGCCCAGGACGCCGAGGACGCGCACGCCGCCTACGAGCTGTACAAGAAGGGCGACGACGCCACCCCCGAGGAGATCGACAAGCTCAACGCCCTCTTCAAGGCCAACCAGAAGGACCCGTACTTCGCCGAGAAGTTCGCCCTGGAGGTCGGGCCGAAGGGCAGCATGGAGTACTGGGCCGACATGGGCGACCCGAGCGACGGCTCGCGCCTGGGCGTCGACCACCGCGACAAGCTCAAGGAACTCCAGACGAACTGGAGTCTGACGCTCGCCACCGCGACCCATTCCACGAGCCCCGAGATGGAGCAGTGGAAGGCCGACGTCATCAAGGCCGGCAGCGAGCCGATCCAGACGCGCGGCACCAGCCCGTACGGCTTCCAGGTCATGAGCAACCTGATGCGGGTCGGCGACTACGACGACAAGTTCCTCAAGGACTACGGCAACGGCCTCGTCATCACCGAACGGAAGATGACGCACGACGGCCGGCTGCCCGCCGACCGCGCCTGGCAGCAGCTCAGCGGCATGCCCAACCACCTCAACTGGCAGGGCGGCGACCTCGGCACCGACCCCATGGTCGGCTTCATGGAGGGCCTCGGGCACAACCCGAAGGCGTCGACGGACTTCTTCAACAGCTCCATCGACCTCACGCCCGAGAACACCAAGGACGACAAGAAGCTCGACCCGTTCGACTACTTCAGCAAGGACCGCGAGTGGCCCGAGTCGCTGAACGACAAGGGCGACCGCACCAAGGAGCCCGGCTACGACGCGCTCGGCCACGCCCTGGAGTCCGCGACCACCGGCCACCCGTACGACGCCGACACCGAGGGCCTCAAGGACGTCCGGACCAAGGACAACGCGGAGGTCATGCAGAAGGTCGTCGAGCGCTACGGCAGCGACCCGAAGGTCATGCACACCCAGCCGGGCATCGACGACAGCCTCGGCAAGATGGGCGCCGCCTACATCGACGAGCTGAACCGCTCCCTGGAGACGGACAGCGACACGACGATGGACGAGAAGAAGAACTCGCCGTTCGGCTTCAACGACGGCAAGGGCGGGTCCAGGTTCGGCTCCGAGTTCGACACCAAGCTGCTCTGGAACCGCGGCGACGCCGTCAACTTCATGGGCATCGTGTCGCAGAGCGAGACCGGCCACTCCACCCTGTCGGCGGCCGAGTCGCTGTACACGACGAGCGTCCTCGACCAGGTGGGCCCCAAGCCCGGAACCCCCTTCGACGACCGGGACCTCACCGACGCGCGGACCACCCTCCGGGTCGGTTCCGAGGCGCAGGGAATCCTGGACGAGACCCGCATGGCGCAGATCGACAAGGACTACGAGAAGGACTCCGAGGAGCACAAGAAGGCCGTCGGCAAGACGACCGAATGGGTCAAGTTCGGGGTGGGAGCGGTCGCCGCGGGCGGTGTCGTCGCGCTGACCGGCGGTGCCGGTGGCGTACTCGTACCACTGGCCGCCGAGACGGTGGGCGGTGCCGTGGTGACCTTCATCGGCATGGAGGCCGACGACATCGGCGAGAAGTACGAGAAGGACGAGCTGCTCAAGAAGAAGTCCGACGAGCTGAGCGACGAGGCGCTGGCCATGGGCAAGGAGAACTCGCTCAGGCCGGGCATCGCCTACGCGAACGCGGACGGCTGGAGCGAGAAGGACCGCAACTACCTCGACGAGGAACTGGCCAACTACGTCCGGACCTCGCGTCTGCACGCGCGGGACAACTCGCTGCCCGACCCGTACGAGAAGGACTGACATGCGGTCTGCACTGACCAGGATCGGTGCGGCGGTCGCCGTGGCCGCCGTCCTCACTGGCTGCTCCGGCGGAAGCGGGAGCGACGGCGGCGGCGACGGCGACGGTACGGAGAAGGCGGGCGGCGTTTCGGCGGCCGCGGTCTGCGGGGGAGTCTTCGCCGGGGACGCGGCCGCGACGGCGGCGCTGGAGGGGGCGCTGGGGGCCGAGCGGTTCGAGGAGGGTTCGCCGAAGCCGGAGGAGGCGCTCGGCCTGCTGCGCGACGCGAGCCGCGCGCCGCTGGCCGACTCCTACCGGCCGCAGCCGGTGAAGTACTGCGATCTCCACGCCGCCGGAAGCGTGGAGAACGACCTCTCCGTCCGGCTGGCCCCCGCTCAGGGGGCCCCGGGCCTGAACGCGGAGCACGCGAAGAAGGTGACGTCCTACGCCTCGGGGCTGCAGGCGTTCTCCTCCTCGGCGGTCGGCTACGTCTACTTCTCCTGCGGTCTCACGGCCCCCGCCCGGAAGACCGTCGTCGAAGTGAAGGTGTGGGGCCCGCCCGGCACCCCGGAGACGGACCTGAAGCAGCGCGACCGCCTGATGACCCTGACGAACACGGCGGCCCGGAAGGTGTCGAAGGAACTGGGCTGCCAGGGGGACGGCCTCGCGACGGGCGAGCTCAAGACCGTCCCGAACCCGTCGCCGGCTTCGTAGCCGGTCCCGGACGCGATCGGCTTCGCGGTCGGTCCGGGACGCGCCGGGCTCCTACACCCCGAACACCGGCAGCGCCCCGATCCGGCCGCCCCGGGCGATGAAGACGCGGTTGCCGTCGCTCGCCAGCTGGTAGGAGCCCGTGCGCAGCATCGTCACGGTGAAGAGGCTCTCACCCGACACCTTGTGGATGACCTCGACGGACTTGCTGTCGGGGGAGTGGACCCAGACCGTCGCGCCCTCCACGACCGGCGGGTTGACGCTGCCTTCGCCGTAGCCGTCCAGCACCTTGGACCACTTCGATTCCGGGCTGTTGATGTCCGGGATGGTGCCGAGGCGGGAGACGGTGTACGTGTCGACCGCGACGACCAGTTCGCCGTCGGCGGCCGGGGTGCCGTAGCCCGGGTACGAGGCGTCGCGGAGGGTCTCGTCCTTCCACAGGAAGTCGCCGCGGTCGAGGCGGCGGGCCGTGAGGGTGTGGCCGCCGAGGTAGACGGTGTTGCCGCCGATCGCCGGGGCCTGGCCGTCGGTGCCCTGGTTCGTGACCTGCCAGTCGGTCTCGCCGTTCTCGGTGAAGAGCCCGGCGACCCGGCCGTCCCGGCCGTGCACCACGAGCCTCTGCCTGCCCACGGCCGCCTTGGCGGGACCGTTGTGGGAGCGGGGCGAGTGCATCGGCCGGGACCAGGTCGTCGCCAGGGTCCAGGCGTTGACGGCGTGGAGCTGGTTGTCCTTCGTCGCCAGGTAGACATGGGTGTCGTCGGCGGCGAGCACGTCGTCGACGTTCTCCCCGGTCTGCCAGACGGGAGCCCCGGTGGAGGCGACGAACGCGTTCAGGACGCCCTTCTTGTCGACGGCCACGACCAGCCGGTCGGCGACCGAGACGAAGCCCGCGTCGGCGTCGATGTCCCTGGCCCGCCACCGCTCCTTGCCACTGGTGACGGAGAGGGCGAGCAGACCGCCCGTCTTCGCCTGGACCACGACCACGTCCCGTACGGGAAGGGGGAGCTCCCCCTCCGGCGCCACCACGTCGAACGGCCCCCACAGGGCGTCCGGAGACGTGCCCGGCTCGGTGTCGATGGCCGAGATGAACGCGGCCTCCGGGGTCGGCACCGCGGGCGGGACATCGGCCGTCGGCGACTTCCCCTCTCCCCGGCTCAGCCACCAGGCGCCCGCCCCGCCCCCTGCCCCCAGCACCGCCGCGGTCACGGCCGCGCCGGTGAGGAATCGGCGCCGGGACGGCGAAGCGGACGTCACGGCCGTGTCGGCGGGCGCCGTCAGCCGCTTCGTGGCGGCCTCGCGCCGCTTGATGTCCTCGGCCAGCGGCCCCTTGCGCCACGCCCGGTCGGCGCCCTTCGGCGGCGCGAAGGCCTCCACGATCCGGGGCGGCTGCGGACGGTGGGCCGGGTCCTTCGCCAGGCACGGCCCGATCAGCTCCTGGAGCTCGGGGGGCACCAGGCTCAGGTCCGGGGTGCCGTGCACGACCTCGTACTGGACCGCCGCCACGTGCGCGCCGTCGAAGGTGCGCCGCCCGCTCGCCGCGTACGCGAGGACCGCGCCGAGCGAGAAGACGTCCGAGGCGGGGCCGACCCGCTGACCGAGGACCTGCTCCGGCGCACCGTACCCGGGGGTGACCGGGATCTGGCCCGTCGTCGTGAGGGTGAGGCCGTGTTCGGGGCGGGCGATGCCGAAGTCGATGATCCGGGGGCCGGTGGAGGTGAGCACGATGTTCGCGGGCTTGAGGTCGCGGTGGATCAGACCGGCCGCGTGGATGTCGTGGAGCGTGCGGGCGAGCTGGGCGGCGAGGGTGCGGACCGCCGGCACGTCCAGCGGACCGTACGCGCGGACGGCCTCGTCGAGCGTCGGACCGGCGAGGAACTCGGCGGCGATCCAGGGCCGTCCGCCCTCGGTCTGCGCGCCGAGGACCCGGGCCACGCCCTTGCTCGTGACGGCCCGCGCCATGTCGGCCTCGCGGACGAACCGCTGGGCGAGGTGCTGGTCGTGGGCGAGCTCGGGGCGGAGGACCTTGACGGCGGCGGGAACCCCGTCGGCGTCCCGGCCGATGTACACCTTGCCCATGCCGCCCTCGCCGAGGACGCCGAGCAGGCGGTACGGGCCGAGCCGGAGCGGGTCGCCGGTGGCGAGGGTCTGTGTGGTCACGGGCTGGTCTCCGGGTCGGGAGTGGAGGGGCGGGGAGGAGTACGGGCGGGAGGACACGGCGGGCGGGTGTCCGTCACGCGTACGGGATGGCCATCACGGACGTCGCTCCCGCCCCGATGATCCGGGTCCGCTCCTTGTCGACGACGTAACGGCTGGCGTCGGTGGGGAACACCCACATCGAGCGCTTCGACGTCATCCCGACCGCGCTCAGGCCGCCGTGGACGGGGGCGTACACGAACCTGTCCCCGGCCACGGGGGCGGCGAGGTAGTCGGGGGTCAGCGCGCGGTCCGAGGGGCGCTCCGTCCAGAACAACGTGCCCTTCGTACCCACGACGGCCACGAGACCGGGGGACTCCCTCCGCTCCTGCGCGTAGACGATGTCGTTCCGCCCGACGGCCGGCAGGCCGAAGGAGGTGGAACCGGAGCCGTACTCCCAGGCGGTCGTGCCGTCGGTGAGGCGCAGGGCGCGGAGCCTGTCGCCGCCGATGTACACGTGCCGTTCGTCGATCGCGAGCTGGCCGGGCTTGTAGGACTGGGAGTCCCTCAGCGCGATACGGCGCTGCCAGAGTTGGCGCCCGGTGCGCACGTCCCGGGCCTGGACGACGAAGAAATCCAGGTCACCGCTGTTCTTGCCGAGGATCAGCCGGTCGCCGACGACCTGGGAGAGCCAGGGTCGGACGCCGTCCCACTCGTACGGCCGGCGCCAGGCCTCCTTGCCCGTGCGGAGGTCGACGGCGATCAGGTTCCAGTCCCGCTCGTTCGCGTCCGGGTCGGTCTCCTTCTTGCCCCGCCGCGAGGACGCGAAGAGCATGCCGCCGGCGGCGGTGAGGAGTTCGGTGCCCGAGTTCGAGCCGTCGAAGCCCTTGAGGACGATCTGCGGGGCCGCCTCCTTGCCGGTGCGCGGCTCGAGCGTACGGATCTTCAGGGCCCCCGGGCCCTCGTAGGGGCCGTCCGACAGATAGAAGGAGGTCCCGTCGGTGGTGATCTGCTGGGGCTCCGAGACCGCGTTGTCGGACCAGAGCACGCGGCCGTCCTTCGGGTCGAGGGCCCGGAACTCGACGGTCTCCGCGAAGCCGACGACATCGCCGGCGAGGAGCTGCGTGGTCTTCTCCTCGCGGTCGAGCGAGGTGCCCTGCCACAGCGCCACCGGTGACCCGTCGGCGGCCGTCGGGGCCGGCACGGCGGTGGGACCCGTGGAAGCCGGGGCGCCGTTGGTGGACTCGGGGGTTTCCCGCGACCCCAGCCACGCCCACACCCCACCCCCCGCCCCCGCCAGCCCCAGCACCGCCGCCCCCGTCGTCGTCAGCAGGCGGCGGCGGGACAGCGGGGCGTCCGGGACGGTTTCCGCCGTGGCCGAGCCCGCGGGGGCCGGGAGGCGGTGGGGGGCGTGCAGCCAGACGTCCGTCGCGCGGCGGGCGATGTCCGTGAGGACGAGCGGCGGGAGGTGGTCCGCGAACTCGCCGTGGCCGTCGTGGAGGTGGTCCACCAGCGCGGCCGTGGTGGGCCGGGCCGCCGGGTCCTTGGCGAGGCAGGCCGTCAGGAGCGGCAGGAGCCCTTCCGGTACGCCGCCGAGGTCGGGCTCGGCGTACCGGACGCGGTAGAGGAGGTCCGCGGCGGAGCCCGTACCGAAGGGGCCGTGGCCCGTCGCGGCGAAGACGAGGACACCCGCGAGCGCGAACACGTCACCGGCCGGCGGGTGTTCCTGCCCGCTCGCCTGCTCCGGCGACATGAACGCGGGCGTGCCGGCCGCCGCCCCCGTACGCGTGAGGTGGTCGTCGCCCGCGGCCCGGGCGATGCCGAAGTCGATGATCTTCGGGCCGTACGCGGTGACGAGGACGTTCGACGGCTTGAGGTCGCGGTGGACCACGTCCGAGGAGTGCAGCTGGGCGAGCGCCCCCGCGAGTGCGGCGCCGAGGGCGCGGACGGTCGGCTCGGGGAGCGGGCCGCCGAGCGCGACGGCGTCGTCCAGCGGCGGGCCGAGGACGTACTCGGTCGCCAGCCACGGCGTCTCGGCCAGCGGGTCCGCGTCCACGACGGCCGCGCCGTGCCGGGCGCCGATGATCCGGGCCGCGTCCGTCTCCAGCCGGAAACGGGCCCGGAACGCCGGGTCGGTGGCGAGCCGCGCGTGCACGGTCTTGAGCGCGACGGTACGGCCGCCGGGGGTGCGCGCCAGATAGACCGTGCCCATGCCGCCGGAGCCGAGGCGGGCGAGGAGACGGTACGTGGCGACGGCGACCGGGTCGTCGTGGGTGAGGGGCGACAGCATGGGATGAGATCCGTCAGGTCCGGGGGAAGGGGAGCGGGGAGGGGCGGAGGGGGAGGGAGAGGGAGAGCGGGACGGGGACGAAGCCCGTGATCCCGGTCCCCGTCACGTCCGTACCGCTTCCGGCGGCGCCGGCAGTTCCGCCGCCAGGAGTTCCGCGGACTGGCGGGCCAGTGCCGCCACCACCCGGCCCGGCAGCCAGCCCGGGGCGAGGAGGGAGCCGGCCGAGTTCAGTACCGTCCCGTGGGTCGTCGGCGGGGCGAGGGCCGTCATCAGGGCGGCCGCCGTCGGCCGGTCGGCCGGGTCGCGGGCCAGGCAGGAGGCGATCACCGGGCGCAGGGCGGGCGGGAGTTCGTCACGTTCGGGCACGGTGTGCCCGGTGGCGGCGTACGCGAGGACGGCGCCCAGCGCGAAGATGTCGCCCGGCGGTCGTGGCCGGCCGCCCGAGGCCTGCTCGGGGGCGAGCGCCCCCGGGTCGAGGCCCGGCAGGCCGGTGCGGGGCTCGCCGTCGGCGGAGGCGGCGCGTACGGCTCCGTAGCAGCTCAGGCGGGGTCCGTCCGCGGTGAGCAGGACGGCGGCGGGGGAGACCCCGGCATGGGTGACGCCCTGGCCGTGCGCCGCGGCGAGCGCCTCGGCGAGGGTGGCGCCGACGGCCCGGACGGTGGCCTCGGGCAGTGTGCCGCCGTGGACGGCGAGGGCTACGGGGAGCGGGAGGGCGGGGACGTAGGGGCTCGCGTACCAGGGGGCCTCGCCGGGGCCCGCCATGGCCGTCACCGGCGCGATCCACGGGCCGATGAGCCGGCGGCCGGCGTCGGCCTCGACGGCGAAGCGGCTCGGATCGGTGCCGGGGAGCGGGGCGTTGAGCAGCACGGTCTGCTCGCCGTCCTCGCTGCGGGCGACGAACCGGCGGCAGGGGAGCGGGGATCCGGGACGGGGCGGGTCGAGGCGGGTGATCAGCCGGTACGGGCCGATCCGCCGCGCGGACTCCTGCTGTGTACGCGCCCGTTCCACCGTTCCTGCCCCCCGTCGTCCGTGCGCCCCGTGACGACGGGGGCGGGGCCGAGCCTATCGAGACGGGGGAGGTGGGTTCGCCCGGAGGGGCGGGGAGAGGTTGACCCTCTTCCGTCAGTCCTCCGCCGTCTCCCCGGCCGGGGACAGCTGCGACAGCAGCACCACCGTCGCGCGGGTGATCAGGGCCGCGAGGAGGATCGTGCCCAGGCCCTCGACGCGGAGGTCGGACATCTTCGGGGCCAGCCAGGAGATCAGCCACCAGATGAGGGCGTCCTGGACGAAGCCCGCCAGGCCGAAGACCAGCAGCGCGGAGAGCGGGACGCGGCCGGACGGGCCGATGAGGATCAGCTGGGTGAGGACCGCCAGGACCACGGTGGCGAAGAGGACGGAGAAGGCCGCGTCGACGGTCTCCGGGCCCAGCGTGATGCCGGGCAGTACGGCCCCGGCGAGGGAGACGCCCACGAGGACGCCCAGCTTGCGTCTGCCTTGATCGCTCATGCGCGGACTGTGGCACACCCGAACGGCGGATGTGAAGGTTCCGTAAGGAAGATCATCGAGGCCGGTCGTCGGCGATGACCCTTCAGAGACCGTGGCGGGAATTGAACCCGCGTAACTCGCTTTGCAGGCGAGCCCCTCAACCACTCGGGCACACGGTCGTGCGGTGCATGAGTACGACCGTAGGGCGGCCGCCGGGAGGGGCTCAAGGGTTCCCCGGGGTGTGCCACGCGACTGCAACGGCGCTGCCACACCCCGTTCACAGTCGTACGGCCAAGGACTGAGGCCGACCGGGACTCCTGACAGGGGTCACCGGGCGATTGACCTCTTACTCTGGGGGAATGAGCGCCCTCGAACCCCGCGACGCCGCGGCGGACCCCGACACAGCCGTCACCGCCGACGTCGCCCCCCGCCCCGCCCCCAGGACCGCCGTCCCCGACGGCGACGGCGCCGAGGACTCCGTCCTCGACTCCGCCCACCGGGCGCTCAGCATCGGCATCGTCTCCGTCGTCCTGCTCATCGCCTTCGAGGCGACCGCCGTCGGCACGGCCATGCCCGTCGCCGCCCGCGAGCTGAACGGCGTGTCCGTCTACGCCTTCGCCTTCTCCGCGTACTTCACCACCAGCCTCTTCGCCATGGTCCTGGCCGGGCAGTGGTCCGACCGCAGCGGGCCGCTCGCGCCCCTCACCGTCGGCATCAGCGCCTTCGCTGCCGGACTGCTGCTCTCCGGGACCGCGGGCACCATGTGGCTGTTCATCCTCGGCCGGGCCGTGCAGGGCCTCGGCGGCGGGCTCGTGATCGTCGCGCTGTACGTGATCGTCGGCCGGGCCTACGCCGAACACCTCAGGCCCGCGATCATGGCCGCCTTCGCCGCCAGCTGGGTCGTCCCCTCCGTCGTCGGCCCCCTCGCCTCCGGCACCGTCACCGAGCACCTCGGCTGGCGCTGGGTCTTCCTCGGCATCCCCGTCCTCGTCGTCTTCCCGCTGGCCCTCGCGCTCCCCGCGATCCGCCGTACCGCCTCCGGCCCCGCCGACCCGACCGTGCCCGTAGCCCCCTGGGACCGGCGCCGCATCCGGCTCGCGCTCGCCATATCGGCGGGCGCGGCGCTCCTCCAGTACGCGGGCCAGGAGCTGCGCTGGCTCGCGCTGGTCCCCGCCGCCGCCGGCGTCGCCCTCCTCGTGCCCGCCGTCCGGGGGCTGCTCCCGCAGGGCACCTGCCGGGCCGCCCGCGGCCTGCCGTCCGTCGTCCTGCTGCGGGGCATCGCCGCCGGCGCGTTCATCGCGGCCGAGTCCTTCGTACCGCTGATGCTCGTCACCCAGCGCGGCCTGAGCCCCACCCTGGCCGGGCTCTCCCTCGCCATGGGCGGCCTCACCTGGGCGCTCGGCTCCTGGATCCAGGCCCGGCCGTGGACGGAGCCGTACCGGGAGAAGCTCGTCGTCCTCGGCATGGTCCTCGTCGCGCTCGCCATCGCCGCCGCCCCGACCGTGCTGATCGCCGCGGTGCCGGTGTGGGTGCTCGCGGTGGCCTGGGCGCTCGGCTGCCTCGGCATGGGCGCGGTGATCGCCTCCACGAGCGTGCTGCTGATGAAGCTGTCCGCGCCGGAGGAGGTCGGCGCGAACTCGGCCGCCCTCCAGATCTCGGACGGCCTCTCCAACGTGCTGCTGCTCGCGGCGGGCGGCGCGGCGTTCGCGGCGCTGGGCGGCGGGGCGGTCGGCCACGCGGTCACGACCGCGACGGGCACGGGCTCCCACCCCGGGGCCTTCGTGGCGGTCTTCCTGCCGATGGCGGGGGTGGCGGCGGTGGGAGCGTGGGTCGCGACCCGGCTGCACGGGACGGAGGGGGCGGCGCGGGGGTAGGGGTGACCTGGAGTCGCGTGGGGGTGGCTCGGGGGGCGGTCGGGGCGGCGCCAAGGCGCTGGCCGGGGTGGCGCCAGGTTGGGCGCCCGGCGCCCCGTGGGGCGTATCGGATGGGCGGAAGGGCCCGCCGCTCGCGAGGCGGGGAGCCCCCCGCCCCCGCCACATAACCCGTCGCCCCCACCCCACCCACCCCCCTACCCTCACGTCATGCGTGACATCACCCTTCCGGTCGGCGACGGGTTCGCCGATCTCGCCGACGCCCGGGGCGTCACCCCCGAGGAGCTGGCCCAGCAGGCCCTCGCCCGGTTTCTGGACGTCGAGGCCACCGTCGTACGGCACCACGCCCTGCGTCTCGCCCTGCGGCACGGCTCCCTCCTGAGGAGGCTCGGCGCATGACCGCGTCCGCGACCACACGGTTCCTGACCGTCGCCGAGGTCGAGGGGATCGCCCGGACCGCCTTCACCGGCGAGGGCCGGCCCGAGCTGCGGGCCCCGGGGCTCCTGGAGTCCGCCGTGCACCGGCCGAGGGCGCGGATGTTCGGCGAGAGCGCCTACACCGACCTCTGGGAGCAGGCCGCCGTCCTGCTCCACGCGCTCGCCGCCAACCACCCCTTCGTCGACGGGAACAAGCGCGCCGCCTGGCTCTCCGCGGCGACCTTCCTCGCCGTGAACGGAGTCGATCTCGCCGAGGCCGACGAGGACCGCGCGTATGCGCTGGTCATCGACGTCGCAGCCGGCACCGAGGCGGATATTCCGGGCATCGCGCGGCGTCTTCGGGAGCTGTGAGGACTGTCTCAAGCGACCTCGCCACACCCTCGCCGAGGGTGGGGCGAGACACCCGCACCGGTAAGGTGGCCCGGTTGTCATATCTGGACGAGCGTCGAACCCGGAGATCGTGACTACTACCACCACCTCCTCCCATCACCTCTCTCCCGCCTTCCCCGGACGGGCCCCCTGGGGTACCGCGGGCAAGCTGCGCGCCTGGCAGCAGGGCGCGATGGAGCGGTACCTCCAGGAGCAGCCCCGTGACTTCCTCGCCGTCGCCACCCCCGGCGCCGGCAAGACGACCTTCGCGCTGACCCTGGCGTCCTGGCTGCTGCACCACCACGTCGTGCAGCAGATCACCGTCGTCGCGCCCACCGAGCACCTCAAGAAGCAGTGGGCCGCCGCCGCCGCGCGCATAGGGATCAAGCTGGACCCGGACTACAGCGCCGGGCCGCTCAGCAAGGAGTACGACGGGGTCGCCATCACCTACGCCGGCGTCGGAGTCCGGCCCATGCTCCACCGCAACCGCTGCGAGCAGCGCAAGACCCTCGTCATCCTCGACGAGATCCACCACGCCGGTGACTCCAAGTCCTGGGGCGAGGCCTGCCTGGAGGCCTTCGAGCCCGCCACCCGGCGGCTCGCCCTCACCGGCACCCCCTTCCGCTCCGACACCAACCCGATCCCCTTCGTCACGTACGAGGAGGGGAACGACGGCATCCGGCGGTCGTCGGCGGACTACACGTACGGCTACGGCAACGCCCTCGGCGACGGCGTCGTCCGGCCCGTCATCTTCCTCTCCTACAGCGGCAACATGCGCTGGCGCACCAAGGCCGGCGACGAGATCGCCGCCCGCCTGGGCGAGCCGATGACGAAGGACGCCGTCTCGCAGGCCTGGCGCACCGCGCTGGACGCCAAGGGCGACTGGATGCCGAACGTGCTGCGCGCCGCCGACCAGCGGCTCACCGAGGTCCGGAAGTCGATCCCCGACGCGGGCGGCCTCGTCATCGCCTCCGACCAGGACTCGGCCCGCTCCTACGCCAAGCTGATCCGCGAGATCACCGGCACCAAGGCCACCGTCGTCCTCTCCGACGACACCGGCGCCTCGAACCGCATCGACGAGTTCAGCGAGAACAACGACCGCTGGATGGTCGCCGTCCGCATGGTGTCCGAGGGCGTCGACGTACCCCGCCTCTCCGTGGGCGTGTACGCGACGACCATCTCGACCCCGCTGTTCTTCGCGCAGGCCGTCGGACGATTCGTGCGTTCGCGCAGGCGCGGCGAGACCGCCTCCGTGTTCCTTCCGACGATCCCCAGCCTCCTCGGTTTCGCCAACGAGATGGAGGTCGAGCGCGACCACGTCCTCGACAAGCCCAAGCGGGCCGGCGAGGACGAGGACCCGTACGCCGAGTCCGAGAAGGAGCTGGCGGAGGCCGAGCGCCAGCAGGACGAGGACACCGGCGAGCAGGACATGCTGCCCTTCGAGGCGCTGGAGTCCGACGCCGTCTTCGACCGCGTCCTCTACAACAGCGCCGAGTTCGGCATGCAGGCCCACCCCGGCAGCGAGGAGGAGCAGGACTACCTCGGCATCCCGGGCCTGCTCGAACCCGACCAGGTCCAGCTGCTGCTGCAGAAGCGCCAGGCCCGGCAGATCGCGCACAGCCGCAAGAAGCCGGACGACGAGGCGGACCTGCTCGAACTTCCCGCCGAGCGACGCCCTGTCGTTTCCCACAAGGAACTCCTGGAGCTGCGCAAGCAGCTCAACACGATGGTCGGCGCGTACGTCCACCAGACCGGCAAGCCGCACGGCGTGATCCACACCGAGCTGCGCCGGGTCTGCGGCGGCCCGCCGAGCGCGGAGGCCACCGCCGGCCAGATCCGTGAGCGGATCAAGAAGGTCCAGGAGTGGGCCACCCGGATGCGGTGACCCGCGGCGGCGGGGGATGCGGCTGAGGCCGCCCGCGGAGCACATGGCTGAGGCCCGTACGACGGCGTTCGTACGGGCCTCACTCGTCCCACCGCGGCGGAACCGGCATGTGCGGGACCGGCCTGCGGGACCGGCATCGGAGACCGGCCCCCACGGTCGGCCTCCGGGCACCTTCCACGCTACGGGCACGACATAGCCGATCTTGTCCGCCAAAGTCCCGTGTGCGACCGACGAAGGTCCCGAACCGTCTCTATCCGGTCGTCGGCGCCCGGATTCTGGACGAGGTCTTCCGCTGAGCGGAGCGGGTCGCTACTGTCCCGGCTCAAAAGCAATCGCCCCGTGGCAGCGCCGCCGCGGAGCGCAGCCGGTGTACCCCTTCCTGCCGGCGGCCTCTGACGTGCGTCGCCGACGGGACCGGCGTCGCGATCCCGTGAGAGCCCGCCGCCACTCACTCCGAAGGAGAGGGCGTCGTGACCGCGGAGACCTCCCAGACGCTCGACCGGGGACTCAGAGTCCTCAAACTGCTCGCCGACACCGACCACGGCCTGACCGTCACCGAGTTGTCCAACAAACTCGGCGTCAACCGGACCGTGGTCTACCGTCTGCTCGCCACCCTCGAACAGCACGCCCTCGTCCGCCGCGACCTCGGCGGGCGCGCCCGCGTCGGCCTCGGTGTGCTGCGGCTCGGCCGCCAGGTCCACCCCCTGGTGCGGGAGGCCGCGCTGCCCGCGCTCCGCTCGCTCGCCGAGGACATCGGGGCGACGGCCCACCTGACGCTGGTCGACGGGGCGGAGGCGCTCGCGGTCGCGGTCGTCGAACCGACCTGGACCGACTACCACGTCGCCTACCGGGCCGGGTTCCGCCACCCGCTCGACCGGGGCGCGGCCGGCCGGGCCATCCTCGCCGCCCGCCAGGGCGGCCTGATCGAACCGGGCTTCACCCTCACCCACGGCGAACTGGAGGCCGGCGCGAGCGGCGCGGCCGCGCCCCTGGTCGGCGTGACCGGGGTCGAGGGCAGCGTCGGCGTCGTCATGCTCGCGGACGCGGTGCCGGAACGGGTCGGCCCGAGGGTGGTCGACGCCGCCCGAGAGGTCGCGGACGCGCTGCGGTAGGACGCGGAAACGCGACCGCTGCGGCGGCCACGCCTACGGCGCCGGTGCCGCCAGCAGCCCGCCCAGGGCCGTGCGTTCGTGCTGGACCGATCTCCCCGTGCGGGTGGTCGTGATCAGGCCCGCCGCGCGGAGCGCCGCCGCGTGGGCCGAGGCCGTCGCGTTGCTGACGCCCAGCCTGCGGGCCAGCGCCGTCGTCGTACGGCCCTCCTCCAGCGCGTACAGCAGCTCCGTGCGCGTGCGGCCGAGGACCGCCGCCAGGGCTTCGGCCGGGGCGGCGGTGCCCGGGACCGGCGGCAGGCCCCCGCCCGCCGGGTAGGTGAGGACCACCGGGCGGTCCGGCAGGTCCTGGACCAGCGGGCCGCCCCGCCAGTGGAAGGTCGGCAGCAGGACCAGGCCCCGGCCGTCGAGCCGGACCTCGCGCGGCGCACCCGGGCACTCCCACACCCCGTCCCGCAGGCGCGAGCCCGGCACCACGGCCGTCAGGGCGGCTTCGAGACCCCGCTCGGCCGCCGTCAGCGCGTGCCGGGTGAACTCCGCCCGGTGCAGGTCCTGCACCAGCGGCCACACCGGGGCGAGGACCGCCTCGTACGCCGCCCGCTGCGCCCGGTCGAACGTGCGCCAGGCCCCGGCCTCCCCGTCGTGCAGGGCCCGGATCCACGGCGGTACGCGGCCCCCGCCCGCGTACACCCGCGCCAGCTCGGAACGGACGAAATCCGGCCGCGCCTCACGGATCAGCGCGAAGCCCTCCTCGCGGGTCTCACCGAGGACGTCGAGGAAGTACGGGGCCGCCCCGCCCGGCACCAGCTCCGCCAGCGGCTCGGCCGCGCCCGGCAGCGCGCGCAGCACCCTGCCCCGCCAGCTCCCGAAGAGCAGCCCCTCGTGCGGGGCGCCGAGCATCATCAGTGCCGCGTGCAGCTCCGGGAGGGGGGACGGCCGGGGCGCGAACCGCACCCGGGTGAGGTCCTCCGCCGTGAAATGGATGCGCAACACCCGTCCGTCCCCCTCCGTCGTCGTTCCGCAAGCCTTTCGGGCCGGGCCTGAACCTTCGCGCACGTCCCCCACCCCGTTCCAGGATGCCGTCCATGACCCACCGCATCGCACCAGCCCACCGCATCGCGTCCGGCAGCGCCCCGGCCGACACCCCTTCCGGCACGCCGACCGGCTTCGCGCCCAGCCGCCGCACCGTCACCAGGGCCGCTCTCCTCGGTGCCGCCGCCACGTTCCTCGGCGCCGCCCCCGCGCGGGCGGCCGATCCGGCCGCCCTGCGGCTGCCCGCGCCGACCGGCCCCCACCGCGTCGGTCTCCGCACCCACGTCCTCACCGACACCACCCGGGCCGACCCGTGGGAGCCCGCGAGCGGCGTACGCGAGGTCAAGATCAGCGTCCTGTACCCGGCCCGCACGGTCCGCGGCTGCCCGCGCGTCCCCCAGCTCACCCCCACCGAGGCGGAGGACTTCACCGGTCTCGCGCCCATGGTGCACCCCGGGCTCCCGGCCGGCGGCGCCGACTGGGGCGCGGTCCTCACCCACGGGCACCTGAACGCCCCCGCCCTCCCCGGGCGCCGCCCCGTACTCCTCTACGTCCCCGGCGGCGGCGACTCCCGCACCCTGGGCACGAGCCTCGCCGAGGACCTGGCGAGCCACGGGCACGTCGTGGTCCTCGTCGACCACCCCGGCGACGCGAGCCAGGTGGAGCTGCCCAGCGGGATGCGGTACACCGTGCTGCGCGGGGACCCGGACCCGGCGACCTTCCGCACCATGATCGAGACCAGGGTCGCCGACCTCCGCTTCGTCCTCGGCCGGCTCGGGAGCCTGCCCCTCGCCCCGTTCATGGACCTGGGCCGGATCGGTGTCTACGGGCACTCGGCGGGCGGCACCGCCGCCGTCCACGCCCTGGCCGCCGACGACCGGATCGGCGCGGGCGTGAACCTGGAGGGCTACCTCGACCTCGACCCGGCCGCCCTGGACGGCCTCGACCGGCCGCTGCTCATGTTCCGCACCGACGGATTCGAGCACGCCGGCCGCCTCGAATCCTCCTGGGCGGGGATCCCGGCCCCGCGGATCACACTGACCGGCGCCAACCACTGGGTCTTCAGCGACTACGCCTTCCTCGTCCCGCAGCTCCAGGCCGCCGGGCTCGTCACCGCGGAGACCAGGGCCGCGCTGATCGGGCCCGCCGACCCCGCGGTGGCCTTCGCCCTCGTACGCCGCCGGGTACGGTCCTTCTTCGTCGGGCAGCTGCCGGTCCCCGCGCCCCCGGCCCGGCACCGGCCCGCGTCCCAGTAGATTGGGGGCGTGCTCTCCGGTCTCTCCCGCCTCTCCCGTCCCCGCGCGCTCGCGGTGTGCGCGCTGCCGGTCGCCGCGCTCTTCGCCGTCGTCGCGCTCGCGCCGCTGCCGTTCGCCATCGCGCAGCCCGGCACCACCGCCGACGTGCTCGGCAAGGACCAGGGGCGGGAGGTCATCACGATCACCGGCGCCCCGGTCCGCCCCACCCAGGGGCAGCTGCGGATGACGACGATCCTCGCCACCGGGCCGTCCACCGAGGTCGACCTCGCGGACGTGACCGACGCCTGGTTCCGCACCGACCGGGCCGTCCTGCCGCACGACTCCGTCTACCCCTCGGGGAAGTCCGACGCCGAGATCGAGAAGCACAACCTCGGGCAGATGCAGGAGTCGCAGGACGCGGCCGCCCTCGCCGCCCTCGGCTACCTCAAGAAGGACCCCGAGAAGGTGAAGGTGACCCTGCACCTCGCCGACATCGGCGGGCCCAGCGCCGGGCTGCTCTTCTCCCTCGGCATCGTCGACAAGCTCGACGGCGACGGGAACGGCGGTGACCTCACCGGCGGCCGGACCGTCGCCGGCACGGGCACGATCGAACCGGACGGCACGGTCGGCGCGGTCGGCGGCGTCTCCCTCAAGACGCAGGCCGCCGCCCGCGACGGGGCCACCGTCTTCCTCGTACCGAAGGCCGAGTGCTCGGACGCGCGGGCGGAGCTGCCGAAGGGGCTGCGGCTCGTCCCCGTCACCGCGCTCAGCGACGCGGTGTCGTCCCTCCGGAACCTGGAACAGGGACAGGAGTCGAAGGTTCCGTCCTGCTGAGGTCGCGCTCGGCGCTGCCCTCGCCCTTGCCGTCGCGTCTTCCCCCGTCCTTGTCGGCGGTCGGCCCGCCGTCGGTCGGCGCATCGCGCGGGGCGTCCATCCCCCGCCAGGAGGGGAAGACCAGCGGGCAGAGCGTGGCCAGGAAGTAGACCCCCGCGAGGCTGAGCAGCGTCGTCGTGATGCCCACCCGCTCCACCATGAATCCCGCCGCGAGCCCGCCGAGCGGGGTCGTGAGCAGCACACTGGCCGTACTGGCACTGCCGACCCGGCTGCGCAGCCTCTCGGGGACCGTCTCGTAGAAGACGGCGCCGAGGATCGGGTTGAGCACCCCGGCTCCGAGGCCGCCGAGCGCCATCACGACCAGCAGCGGTGGGGTGGTGTCGGTGACGGCCGCCGTCACGTACACCGGGGCGCCGCAGAGGAGGAAGCCGATGGCGAGGACGGGACGGCGGGGGAAGCGGTGGCCGACCGCCGCGTAGAGCAGGGCGCCGGCGAGGGCGCAGCCGCCGAAGACGGCGACGAGCAGGCCGAGCGCCGCCGAACCGCCCAGCTCCTCCCGGGCATGCACCGGAAGCAGCACCGAACTCCAGCTCTGCGCCAGGCCGTTGGTGATCATCACCATGATGTTGACGCCGAGGAGCAGCCGGGTGCGCAGCAGGAACGAGTAGCCCTCGCGCAGGTCCGCCCGGTACACCCTCAGGGACAACGGCGGTGCTCCGCGCACGGGTTCGGCGGAGGGTATCCCGCGCAGGCCCAGGAGGACGAGGAGCGCGGAGACGGCGAAGGTCGCGGCGTCGATGTACAGGACGGTGTCGGCGCCGAGGAGCGCCACGAGCAGACCGGCGAGCGCGGCGCCGGTCATCCGGGCGCCGCGCGAGACGGCGTCGTAGAAGCTGGTGGCGCGGGAGAGCGGGGTGCCGGCCCGTTCGGCCAGGTCGGGTGTCAGGACGTTGCGCGCGGTCTCGCCGGGGGCGTGGAAGAGGCCGGTGACGGCCATCAGCGCGCACAGCATCCAGAACCGGAGCACGCCCGCGTGGTTGAGCAGCGGGATGGCGGCGAGGGCGAGGGCGCAGACGAGGTCGGAGGCGATGGAGACCCGGCGGCGGCCGATCCGGTCGATGACGGGGCCGCCGACGATCGCGGAGAGTATGACGGGCAGGGCGGCGCAGAAGGCGACGAGGCCCGCTTTGCCGGGGCTGCCCGTGGTCTCCAGGGCGAACCAGGGGACGGCGATGAGAGTGAGTGAATTGCCGCTGATGGAGATGGCGTTGGCCGCCAGGACGGTGGCCAGTGGTGCTCGGTCGTTCTGTTTTGTCGTCACGTCGTGTCCCCCCGATCCCCCCGCCCCGGTCACGCGGCCAGTGCGACCGGTCGACCGGCGGGCGTGACCAGGTGAAGCCCCAGCTCTACGAGCTTCCAGCCGAGCTGGACACGGAGGGGCGGCGAGACCGCGGCGGGGAGCTCGACGGTGCGGTCGGCGGTGCGGTGGAGTTCGGCGGCGCTCAGGTGGTGCAGCTGGAGGTGGATGTCGGCATGCATGGTCGCGTGGTTCCTTCCGTCAGTTCTCGTGCTGCGGGAACGCGTGCAGGTGCATCCGGACGCGCTCGGCGCCGGGCGTCTCCGGGTCGGTGGTGTCGCGGTATTCGTTGATCAGCGCGTGGATCTTCATGTTGAGCTCGCGCAGCCGCTCGGGCGGCAGGGCGAGCGTGAAGTCGCTCATGTTCGAGGCGCCGTACCAGGCCTCGTCCCAGGTGTGGCGGGTGCCGAGCCAGGTCGACATCTCCTGGGCGTGTATGGACGCGATCTCGTGCACGTAGACCTCGACGGCCCCCTGGACCTCGGGGTCCGGGTTCGAGTACAGCGACTCGTCGAACGTCGTGCCCTGCTGAGCCGCCTTCCACCAGCGCTCGCGCCCCTTGCCGCGCGTCGGGTCGTCCTCGACGAAGCCGTGGGCGGCGAGCTGGCGCAGGTGGTAGCTGGTGGCGCCGCTGGATTCGCCGAGCCGGTCCGCGAGCTGGGAGGCGGTGGCGGGTCCGTGGCGGCGCAGGGCGCGCAGCAGCTGGATGCGCAGCGGGTGGGCGAGCCCGCGCAGGGAGCGCGGGTCGAGGTTGCGGCTCAGGAATTCCTCGGGCTCGGACATGACTCAACCGTAGAATTGCAAAGGAAGAGTTGCAACCCCTTTTTTGCAACTCCTTCTTTGCACTCACTCCTTTGCGTGAACCCCTCGCGTGCCTCCCTCGCGTGCCTCCCTCGCGCGCCCCCCTCGCGCTCGCCGCCCCGCGGCGCTCCCCGCGCGACGCGCCTCCGCCCGGCCGGTCGCGCTACAGCGGCTCCCCGCTCGCCGCCTGTTCCACCAGCGGGATGATCCGCAGCGGCACCGGGTTCTCCATCACGATCGCCGTCGACGCCCGCACGATCCCCTCGAAGGCGACCACCTTGTCGATCACCCGCTGGAGGTCCGCGTTGGAGCGGGCGACCAGCCGGCAGAGCATGTCGCCGTGGCCCGTCGTCGTGTGCAGCTCGAGCACCTCCGGCACCGTCGCCAGGTGCTCCCGTACGTCCGCGCCCTGCCCCTGCTTGATCTCCAGGGTCGCGAAGGCCGTCACGGGATAGCCGAGCGCCGCCGGGTCCACCTGCGGTCCGAAGCCCCGGACCACCCCGCTCGCCTGGAGCCGGTCGAGCCGCGCCTGCACCGTGCCCCGGGCCACGCCCAGACGCCGCGAGGCCTCCAGGACCCCGATGCGCGGCTCGCGCGCGAGGAGCCCGATCAGCCGGCCGTCCAAATGATCGATCGCCACAGCGGTCTCCCCATGGTCAGGATGTACAAGTCGCACGGCCATACTTGCCGGTTGCTGTGCACATTGACCAGCAGATCAACGAACTATTGCGCACCTTGCGGAGCAGCGGGACGCTTCTCCCATGACTGAGACCATCGATCACACCCCTTCCACCGCGCGCGAGGCCGATCCCTTCCCGGTCAAGGGAATGGACGCGGTCGTCTTCGCCGTCGGCAACGCCAAGCAGGCCGCGCACTACTACTCCACGGCCTTCGGCATGAAGCTGGTCGCCTACTCCGGACCGGAGAACGGCAGCCGCGAGACCGCCAATTACGTCCTCACCAACGGCTCCGCCCGTTTCGTGTTCACCTCCGTCATCAAGGTCTCCACCGACCACGGCCGCTTCCTCGCCGACCACGTCGCCGAGCACGGCGACGGCGTCGTCGACCTGGCGATCGAGGTGCCGGACGCGCGCGCCGCGTACGCCTACGCCGTCGAGCACGGCGCCACCGGCCTCGCCGAGCCGTACGAGGTCAAGGACGAGAACGGCACCGTCGTCCTCGCCGCCATCGCCACCTACGGCAAGACCCGCCACACCCTCGTCGAGCGCTCCGGCTACGACGGCCCGTACCTCCCGGGATACGTCGCCGCCGACCCGATCGTCGAGCCGCCGGCCAAGCGCACCTTCCAGGCCATCGACCACTGCGTCGGCAACGTCGAGCTCGGCAAGATGAACGAGTGGGTCGGCTTCTACAACAAGGTCATGGGCTTCACGAACATGAAGGAGTTCGTGGGCGACGACATCGCGACCGAGTACTCGGCCCTGATGTCGAAGGTCGTCGCGGACGGCACCCTCAAGGTGAAGTTCCCGATCAACGAGCCGGCCATCGCGAAGAAGAAGTCGCAGATCGACGAGTACCTGGAGTTCTACGGCGGCGCCGGCGTCCAGCACATCGCCCTCGCCACCAACGACATCGTCGCCTCGGTGCGGGCGATGCGGGCGGCGGGCGTGCGGTTCCTCGACACCCCCGACTCGTACTACGACACCCTCGGCGAGTGGGCCGGCGAGACCCGGGTGCCCGTCGAGACCCTGCGCGAGCTGAAGATCCTCGTCGACCGCGACGAGGACGGCTACCTGCTGCAGATCTTCACCAAGCCGGTCCAGGACCGCCCGACCGTCTTCTTCGAGATGATCGAGCGCCACGGCTCCATGGGCTTCGGCAAGGGCAACTTCAAGGCCCTGTTCGAGGCGATCGAGCGCGAGCAGGAGAAGCGCGGCAACCTCTAGGTCGTGTCCGGACACGACCTAGTCGCCGGACGCGTACGACGTGGGGCCCGGGGCGGTGTCGCCCCGGGCCCCACGCGCGCGTACGGCCGGGGGAAGTCCCGTCGGCCCTCCACGCGCGCGTGGAGGCGCTTTACGCCCCGGAGGGCTTCGCCGCGCCCTCCCCGTCCGTCTTCGCCCCCGGCTTCGCCGCGCCCTCCCCGTCCGGCTTCGCCCCGGGCTTCGCCGCGCCCTCCCCGTCCGGCTTCGCCCCGGGCTTCGACGCGGCCTCCCTCGGACGCAGTTCCTTCGGGAGCTCGTCCGAGGGTTCGCCGAGCGCCGCCACCGCCTCCTGCGCCTTCGGTGCCAGCAGCGGTGAGAAGGCCGGGTTGATCCGCAGCGCCTCCGCCAGATGGCGGCGGGCCGGGCCGGACTGTTCCAGCGTCCGCTCGATCTCGCCCCGGTGGTACGCGAACAGCGCGCTCCGCAGCCCCTCGTCCGTGGCCCGCTTCGCGTACTCCAGCGCCTCCTTGGACTCGCCCGACCAGTGCAGCGCCCAGCCCAGCGCGTCCGCCACCGCCACCGAGCGGTGCCCGCGCGCCCACTCCGCCCGCAGCCGCCGCACTGCCGCCGCCGGGTCGCCGTGGTCCGCGTCGAGCAGCCCGAGGGCCACCTCGCCGCGCGCCCACGTGCCCGTCCGCAGCCGCTCGTACAGCGCCCGCGCGTCCCCGTCCAGGCCGAGCGACTCGTGCAGCTCGCCCGCCTCCAGGACGTACTCGGGCAGCGGCAGCCGGGCCAGCGCCGCCCGCCAGTCGCGCAGCGCCTCCTCCGTACGGCCCAGCGCCGCCAGCGCCCGCGCCCGCCCGGCCAGCGAGGGCCCGTGGTCCCGTACGAGCCGCAGGGCCGCACCGAACCGGGACAGCGCCTCCTCCGGCTCGCCCCGCTCCCACGCCAGATCGCCCAGCCGGGCCAGCGAAGCCGCCTTCTCCGCTTCCGTCTCCGCGAGCGCCACCGCGTCCTGGGCGGCCGCGTCGGCGTCCTCGCGCCAGCCGCGGTCCCGGAAGGACTCCGCGGCCCTGGAACGCGTCAACGCGCCCGCGTGGAGCCCCTCCAGGCTCTCCACGGCCTTCTGGGCCGCCTTGTACTCCCCGAGGCCGTTGTACGCGTCGATCAGCACCGGATACACCGGCCGGCGCTTCGGGTCCGCCTTCCGCACCCGCTCGCCCCACAACTTCGCCGTCCGCCAGTCGCCGCGCGCCCCCGCGAGCGCCCCGAGCCCCAGCTGCGCGTCCAGGTTCCCGCGCGCCGCAGGGCGTTCCGCCAGGGACCGGCGCAGCGCCCGCTCGGCCCGCGGGTAGTCCCGTACGTCCCCGAGGCGGGTGCCCCGCTCCGTGTACGCCGTCCCCAGCGCCGCCCAGGAGGCGTCGTCGTCCGGGTGGGCGCGCAGCCACTTCTCCCGGTCCGCGATCAGCGCGGCCAGGTCCGGGAGCGCGGCCTGCGCGCCCGCGTGGGCCGCGATCGTCGCCCGCTCCGCCGGTCCCGGCGGGGGCGGCGGACCCTGGCCGACGAGCTCGGGGACGTACAGCAGCGCCGTCGCCGCGAGCACCGCGCCCACTCCGGCCGCCAGGACCGTCCTCGACACGTTCTGGGTCTTCATGGCGCTCACTGTGCGCCCGTCCGCACCTGTACGAAGAGCACACGATGCGCCCGCTCCGGCGGGTTCACACCGATGGCCCCGGGTGCCACGCTGGAGGCATGGACGATCTTCTGACGCGGCTGCGCGCCGGGCTCCCCGCCGAGGCGCTGCTCACCGATCCGGACGTGACGGACTCCTACTCCCGGGACATGGCGAGCTTCTGCGCGGCGGGCACCCCCGCGGTCGTCGTGCTCCCGCGCACGGTCGAACAGGTCCAGCACGTCATGCGGACCGCGACCGAACTCCGTGTCCCCGTCGTCCCCCAGGGGGCCCGTACCGGCCTCTCCGGCGGCGCCAACGCCTCCGAGGGCTGCATCGTGCTCTCCCTGGTCAAGATGGACCGCATCCTGGAGATCAACCCGGTCGACCGGATCGCCGTCGTCGAACCGGGGGTCGTCAACGCCGTGCTGTCACGGGCCGTCGCCGAACACGGCCTGTACTACCCGCCGGACCCGTCCAGCTGGGAGACCTGCACCATCGGCGGGAACATCGGCACCGCCTCGGGCGGCCTGTGCTGCGTGAAGTACGGGGTGACCGCCGAGTACGTCCTCGGCCTCGACGTCGTCCTCGCCGACGGCCGCCTCCTGCGGACCGGCCGCCGCACCGCCAAGGGCGTCGCCGGCTATGACCTGACCAGGCTCTTCGTCGGTTCCGAGGGCAGCCTCGGCGTCGTCGTCGGGGCCGTGCTCGCACTCCGGCCGCAGCCCCCGGTCCAGCTCGCGCTCGCCGCCGAGTTCCCCTCCGCGGCCGCCGCCTGCGAGGCCGTCTGCGCGATCATGGAGCGCGGCCACACCCCGTCGCTGCTCGAACTCATGGACCGCACCACCGTCCAGGCGGTCAACAAGCTGGCGCGCATGGGTCTGCCCGACACCACCGAGGCGCTGCTCCTGTGTGCCTTCGACACCCCGGACCCGGCCGCCGACCTGGCCGCCGTCGGGGAGCTGTGCACGGCGGCGGGCGCCACCGAGGTCGTCCCGGCCGCGGACGCCGCCGAGTCCGAACTGCTCCTTCAGGCGCGCCGGCTCTCCCTCACCGCCCTGGAGACGATCAAGTCCGCGACGATGATCGACGACGTGTGCGTGCCGCGGACGCGGCTGGCCGAGATGCTGGACGGCACGGCGGCCGTCGCGGAGAAGTACGGCCTGACCATCGGCGTCTGCGCGCACGCCGGTGACGGCAACACCCATCCCGTCGTCTGCTTCGACCACACCGACGAGGACGAGTCGCGGCGGGCGCGGGAGTCCTTCGACGAGATCATGGCGCTCGGCCTCGCGCTCGGCGGCACGATCACCGGCGAACACGGTGTGGGCGTCCTCAAGAAGGAGTGGCTGGCACGGGAGCTGGGGCCGGTCGGTCTGGAACTCCAGCGCGGGATCAAGGCGACCTTCGACCCGCTGGGGCTGCTCAACCCCGGAAAGCTCTTCTGAATCCACCTCCACGCGTACGCGTGCCGGGGTCACAGCTCGCCGTCCTGCGACTCGTCCGACGGCCACGGGTCGCGCAGCCACAGGTCGTCGCCGATCACGGTGGTCGCCAGGAGCTCGGCGAGCCCGTCGTCGATGCCGAGCCGCTCGGACTCGGTGCCCGGCGGCACCGCGCGCAGGGTCCGCTCCAGCCAGGCGGACACCTGCGCGGACGGGGCTTCGAGCAGGGCGTCGCCGTCGGGGGAGGAGAGCGCCATCAGGATGACGCTGCGGCCGTCGACCTTCGTCGGCCAGATCCGCACGTCACCGTGCCCGCAGGCCCGGAACACGCCCTCGACGAGCAGTTCGCGCGCGAAGGTCCAGTTGACCGGGTGCTCGGTGCCGATGTGGAAGGTGATGTGCACGGCGTACGGGTCGTCGGTGCGGTAGGCGAGCCGGGCGGGGACCGGGACGGCCCGCTCGGGGGAGAGCACCAGCTTCAGTTCCAGCTCGCGCTCGACGGTGGTGTTGTCGGTGTTCTGCATGGCCGTGCTCCCTCGCGTGGACGGGCCCCGGACGGGCCTTCACCAGGAGAGAGCGCGGTACCCGCGACTCATTACGCGACTTCGGGAAGTTTTTTCGGGAAGTTTTTTCCGGGGGCGCGGGGGTTGCCGGAGCGGGCACGTGGGGAGGACGGGAGAGCCGGACGAGCGCCCGATGTACCGGCCCGAACATCACCGGGAGTGATGGATTCCAGTACGTGTCCCCCCGAAGGCGTCCTTTCTCACGGGCTCTTTGTTCCCTCGGGGACGTTCTTCGTTACTGTCCTCCTTGGGCGCGGCACGCCCGGCACGCGGCCGCGCGGTTCAAGGGCGTTGTGACTGAACGGAGTCGGGGCAGTGGCTACTCCACCCGGAGGCGGCGGAGAGGTTCCGCAGGCGGGGTACTACCCGGACCCGTCCATTCCCGGATACATCCGGTACTGGAACGGGGGCGCCTGGGTTCCCGGTACGAGCCGGCCCGCGCCCACGGACGGTGCCGTTCCGGCCGGTCCGCCGGCCTCGGCGGCCCCGGCCGGCCCGATCCTGGCCTCGGGCCCGGCGCCCGCGCCGGTCGTGGCACCCGCGCAGTCCTCCATCACGGCCCCGACCCAGGTCCAGGCCCCCGCCCAGGTACCGGCCCAGGGACAGGCCCCTGAGCGGTCACCGCTCCAGGCGCGGACCGAGACACCGGCGCGCACCGAAGTCCCCGCACAGAGCGAGGCCCCGGCGCAGGCCCCGGCCCTGGCGACGAACCCGACCCAGGCCCCGGCTCACACAGCGCCCCCTGCCCAGGCCCGGCCCGCGCCGTCCGCCCCGGCACCCGTCGCCCCCGCCCCCGTCTCCGCCGTCGAGGAGACCGGCCCCGTCTTCTTCGACGAGGAGCCCGCCGCCCCGGAGCCCGCCTCCGCCTGGCAGGCCGACATCTCCCGGCAGACCGGGTTCGGCGGCGACCTCGACCAGAAGGTCTCCTGGGGCGCGCCGCAGACTCCCGTGAGCCCCGCGCCCGACCCCCGCACCCCCGCGGACTGGCCGGTCGCCGACGGGGGAGAGCCCGCCGCCGAGGCGGCGCCCGCCGCGCCCGCGCGGGCGGCGGACCCGCGAACGGCCGGGGGAGCCGCGCGACTCGGCGGCATGCCCGTCACGCCGATCCCGACGCCCGCGCCCGCCCCGCAGCCCCGCCCGGCCCCCGAGCCCGCGCCGGCGCCCGCCGCCCCGGCGCCGGCCCCCGTACGACAGGCGCCCGCCCCCGCCCCCGTACCGCAGGCTCAGGCGCCCGCCGCCCCGCCCGCCCAGGCGGCCCCCGCCACCCCCTCCTGGGCCCAGCAGCAGCCCCCGCAGGAGCAGCAGCCGGTCACGCCCTGGAAGCCGCCCGTCGACGACGTGTTCGTCCAGGCGGCCCGTGCGCAGTCCTCCGCGCGCCCCGCCGGGCTCGGCAGGCGGCTGCTCGCCCGGGTGATCGACACGGTCGTCCTGGGCGCGCTCTCGGGCGCCGCCGCGTTCCCGTTCGTGACGGCCGCGCTCGACCACATCGACGGCAAGATCGAGGAGGCGAAGCAGTCCGGCGTCACCGTCCAGGTCTGGCTGGTGGATTCGACCACCTCGGTCCAGTTCGGCATCGCCCTGGCCGCGCTGATCCTCCTGGGGATCCTGTACGAGGTGCTGCCCACCTCCCGCTGGGGCCGGACCCTGGGCAAGAAGCTGTGCGGGATCGAGGTGCGGGACATCGAGGCACACCAGCCGCCGACGTTCGGGGCGTCGCTGCGCCGCTGGCTCGTCCACGGCGTCCTCAACCTCCTGGCCATCGGCGTCCTCAACGTCCTGTGGTGCCTCATCGACCGCCCGTGGCGCCAGTGCTGGCACGACAAGGCCGCCCGTACCTTCGTGGCGCGCTGACGGGGCGGTGACACGCCCGCGCGGAGCACCACGCGGGCGGGCGTCCCCCGAACGGGCGGTGATTCCTTGCGGGGGCGTCGTGCCCGGGATGCACTGCCCCCATGAGCACCGACCAGCCGCCGCCCGGCCAGCCGCCCGAGGAGGACCCGTTCCTCAAGAGGCCGCAGGAGCCTCCGCCGCCCTCCGCCGGCCAGCCGCCCCCGTCCGGGCCGCCGCCGGAAGGGCCCCCGCCGGGAGGTCCACCGCCGGGAGGACCGCCGCCGGGCAACCCGTACGGCCCGGCGGGCGGTTCTCCGTACGGACCCTCCGGGGGCTCCCCGTACGACGGCGGAGGCATGCCGCCCCCGCCGCCCCCGTACGGCGGTGGTTACGGCTCCGGTTACGGCGGCGCCGATCCGCTCTCCGGGATGCCGCCGCTCGCCGAGTCCGGCAAGCGTTTCCTCGCCCGGTTCATCGACTGGCTGCTCATCGCGGTCCCGCTGGCAGTCATCGGCATCCCGTTCCACATCTACTCGCGGGCGACCGAGAAGGGCAACGACTTCGGCGACACGGTCAACAGCCTCAACGGCGGGAGCCAGCTGGTCTTCCAGCTGATCACGATCGTCGCGTACGTCGCCTACGACACGGTGATGACGGCCAAGAACGGCCAGACCCTCGGCAAGAAGTGGATGAAGCTGCGGGTCGCGATGCTCAACGACGGCTCGACGCCCCCGATGAGCCAGTCGCTGCTGCGGGCCGTCGTGCTGTGGCTGCCCGCGCTGATCTGCTGCGCCTGCCTGTGGCCGTTGCTGATCCTGATCCTGATCCTCGTGGACAAGCCCTACAAGCAGGGTCTGCACGACAAGGCGGCGAAGACGGTCGTGGTCTCCGTCCCGCACTGAGGGACGGATGATGACGTCACGGACGAAGCGTCACGAACCGGTCCGGGTATCGGCCCCCGCGCCCACGCGCGCGGTCGCTGCCCGGGCCGGCTCGTTTCCGGCGGGCGGAGCGGCGGCCGGAACGACGGTCGGAGCGAGGGGCGGGGTGGCGGGCGCGGCGGTCTTGACGGCGCTCGTCCGCACCGGCATCGTCACCGCCACGAGCAGTCCGAGCAGCAGTCCGGCGAGGCTGATCACCGTGATGCCCAGCGTGGTCGTCGTGCGGGAGAGCAACAGCAGGGCGACGGTCGCGAGGACGACGGTGGCCGAACCGTAGGTGAGCTGCGCGGCGTTCGGACGCTGCATGACACGTACCGCCCTCTCAGGACAACGGTTCGACCCTACGACGGGTGGATGCCCGAGCGGAACCGAAGTAAGCGTCACCTCACCCGGAGCGCGGGTGCACGGGGGGCGCACGGAGTCACGGGCGACGTGATCTTCGTCTTAAGGCGCCCGTCAGCTGTCCGATAATCGGAATTCACCTCCCACATAGTGCAGTTGGTATGTGCAAGTCAAGATCTGTCTTTTCTTGTCTCACTCCGGTCGAATGTCGTCACTTGTGACGCGCGACCCCGCCGGACGGACACCCCACCTTCGGTCCCAGGGCGCGGGCGCCGGGGAGGACAACTTCAAGTGACCAACAGACGACGGGCGATCAGAGCGTCCGCAGTGGTTGTGGCGCTCGCGGCTACCGCCGCCACCGCCTCGACCTTCACCACCGCCTGGGCCGACAATCACGGCAGCGTGACGCCGGCCGGCATCCAGACCGTCGACAAGACTTCGGTCGACCACGACCTCGACGGGCCGTTCAGCAAGCAGCAGGAGCAGCAGCGCAAGGCTGCCCTGGAGCAGGTGCTGAACGGCGACGCCAAGGTCGAGAACCGTGGCGGCTCGAAGGTGGTCAAGCTCGACAGCAAGAAGTACGTCGAGCTCGGCCGCGAGAAGACCGACAAGATCTTCACGATCCTCGTCGAGTTCGGCGACCAGGTGGACAACACCACCCTGATCGACCGCAAGGACGACGACACCCCGGACCTGAAGCCCAAGTTCGGTGGTACCCCTGGTCCGCTGCACAACTCCATAGCCGAGCCCGACCGTGCGAACGACAACTCCACGGCCTGGCAGGCGGACTACAACCAGCAGCACTTCCAGGACCTGTACTTCGGCACCGGCAAGGACGCCAAGGGGCAGCCCAAGCAGTCGCTGAAGACCTACTACGAGAAGACCTCGTCCGGCCGCTACTCGGTCGACGGCGCCGTCTCCGACTGGGTCAAGGTCCCGTACAACGAGGCCCGGTACGGCTCGAACTACTGCGGCCAGACCAACTGCGCCAACGTCTGGGACACCGTCCGCGACGGCCTCGTCGCCTGGACCGCCGACCAGAAGGCCAAGGGCAAGACCGACGCCCAGATCAAGTCCGAGCTGGCCCAGTACGACCAGTGGGACCGCTACGACTTCGACGCCGACGGCAACTTCAACGAGCCCGACGGCTACATCGACCACTTCCAGATCGTCCACGCGGGCGAGGACGAGTCGGCCGGTGGCGGTGCCGAGGGCACCAACGCGCTGTGGGCCCACCGCTGGTACGCCTACGGCACCAACGCGGGCAAGACCGGCCCGGCCAACAACAAGGCCGGCGGCACCCCGATCGGTGACACCGGCATCTGGGTCGGCGACTACACGATGCAGCCGGAGAACGGCGGCCTCGGTGTCTTCGCGCACGAGTACGGCCACGACCTCGGTCTGCCGGACCACTACGACACCTCGGGCAACCGCGGCGCCGAGAACTCGACCGGGTTCTGGACCCTCATGTCCTCCGGCTCGTGGCTCGGCCAGGGCAAGGACGCCATCGGCGACCTGCCCGGCGACATGACCGCCTGGGACAAGCTCCAGCTCGGCTGGCTGAACTACGCCAAGGTCAGCGACTGGCAGCGCTCCACCAAGACCACCCACAAGCTGGGCGTCTCGGAGTACAACACCAAGAACCCGCAGGCGCTCCTCGTCGAGCTGCCGAAGAAGGTCGTCCCCACCGATGTCGTGGCCCCCGCCGAGGGTGCCAGCCAGTGGTGGAGCAACATGGGTGACGACCTCAAGAACACCCTCACCCGTCCGGTCGACCTGACCGGCAAGACGTCCGCCTCCCTGGAGCTCCAGGGCTGGTACGACATCGAGGCCGAGTACGACTACCTCTACACCGAGGTGTCGACCGACGGCGGCGCCAACTGGACGGCCGTCGACGGCACCGCCGACGGTGTCGCGCTCCCGCGTGACGCGGCCGGCGCCCCGGCGCTGACCGACGTCTCCGGCGCGCACAAGAAGCTCGTCTACAACCTCGGTGCCTACGCGGGCAAGAAGTTCGACCTCCGCTTCCGGTACCAGACGGACGGCGGCGCGGGCGGCAAGGGCTTCACGGCCGACGCCATCACCCTGACCGCCGACGGTGGCACCGTCTTCTCGGACAACGCCGAGAACGGTGACAACGGCTGGACCGCGAAGGGCTTCTCGCGGATCGGCAAGGGCTTCTCGAAGGACTACGAGCAGTACTACATCGCGGAGAACCGCCAGTACGTCTCGTACGACGCGACCCTCAAGGTCGGCCCGTACAACTTCGGTTTCACGGGTGACAAGTCCGGCTGGGTCGAGCACTACCCGTACCAGAACGGTCTGCTCATCTGGAAGTGGGACCTGTCCCAGAAGGACAACAACACCTCGACGCACCCGGGCGTGGGCCGGATCCTCCCGATCGACGCGCACCCGAGCCCGCTGAAGTGGTCCGACGGCACGCTGATGCGCAACCGCGTCCAGGCGTACGACTCGCCGTTCAGCCTCTCCCGCACGGACGGCTTCCAGCTGCACAACAAGGGCGTGGGCACCTGGGTTCCCTCCCAGGCCGGCAACCCGACCTTCGACGACCGCAAGGGCGTCTACTGGTTCGCCGAGACCGAGCGCGCCGGTGTCCAGGTAACTGACACCAACACCAAGATCCAGGTCGTCCAGGAGCCGAAGAACGGCCAGACGATCACGGTCCAGGTGGGTCCGTCCACCAAGTAATTCGGTAAAATCGCAGGTCAAAGCATGATCGGCCGTCGCCCCCTAGCGGGCGGCGGCCGATCGTGTTTAGGTGCGTCTGACAGTTCGCACAGTAATTCTTATTGACAGTCGATCCACGGGGGAGTGGTTCCGCATGCCCAACGGAGGGTTCTGCAAACTGCCGGGAGGCAGCGTCGTCGTCGCGATAGGGCTGCCCAGCCCGGCCCGCGACGGGGCCACCGTCCGCTTCCTCGTCCATGCCGCGAACCGCGCCCGCGCCCTGACCAGGCTGCGCAACCTCGGGCTGCGGGCGGTCTACCTCCGGGGCAACAGCGAGCCGCCCACGCCCGACGAGATCACGGCCGTCCTGCACCACCCGGACGGCCTGCTGTGGAGATCCACCCCGGGCGCCGCCCAGGAGCTCTGGCACCCCGTGCGGTCCCTCCCCAGGGAGCCGGTGGCGTAGGGAGGCCCTACGCCACGGCGGGCTTCCCGGTCAGCTCCACGCCCGCCGTCCGCAGCTCCTCCAGGGCCCGGTCCGTCGTCTCCTTCGCGACGCCCGCCGTCAGATCGAGCAGCACATGGGTCCGGAAACCCTCCCGGGCCGCGTCCAGGGCCGTGGCCCGGACACAGTGGTCGGTCGCGATGCCCACCACGTCGACCTCGGTGACGTCCCGCTCGCGCAGCCACTCCGCGAGGGTCCGCCCGTTCTCGTCGCGCCCCTCGAAACCGCTGTACGCGGCGTCGTAGGCGCCCTTGTCGAAGACGGCGTCGATCGCCCCGCTGGCGACCGCCGGCGCGAAGTTCGGGTGGAAGCCGACCCCCTCCGTCCCGGCCACGCAGTGCACCGGCCAGGAGGAGACGTAGTCCGGCTCCTGGCCGGCCGGGGCGAAGTGCGCCCCCGGATCGACGTGGTGGTCCCGGGTGGCGACCACGTGCCGGTACGAACTGCCCGCCGTCTGGCCGACCAGGTCGGTGATGGCGGCGGCGACGTCCGCGCCGCCGGTCACCGCGAGGCTGCCGCCCTCGCAGAAGTCGTTCTGAACGTCCACAACGATCAATGCGCGGTGCATGGCGGGTGTCCTTAGCGCGTGGGGAAGGGGAGGGGCGGGTTCGAGCCTAGAGACTTCCCCCTCCCACGGGGAGGGGGCGTCGGCCGGTGTCTCACACGTACTCCGTCGGCAGCACCGGCTCGCCGCGCGAGAGCTGGATCGCCGACATCGGCAGCCCGGCGCGGGCCGCGATGTGCCGGGCCCTGGCCGCGTCGAGGGGCTCCCTGGCCACCACGTCGCCGCCCTTCACCAGCTCGACCAGGAGCTGGTGGCCGGCGAGCTCCGGCGGCACCGGCCCGGTGCCGACCACCTCCGCCTCGGCGATGCCGGCCGCGTCGGGACGGCGCGCCGCCCACTTGCGCCCGCCGACCGAGGCCTTGCCGCCGAGCGACTTCTTGGCCACCGGGGTGAGCGGCGCCCTGGGATCGGCCGAGGTGGCCCGTGCGACCAGCTTGTAGACCATCGAGCAGGTCGGGTGGCCGCTGCCGGTGACCAGCTGGGTCCCCACCCCGTACGCGTCGACCGGGGCCGCCGCCAGCGAGGCGATGGCGTACTCGTCGAGGTCCGAGGTGACCACGATCCGGGTGTCCCGGGCGCCCAGCTCGTCGAGCTGCGCCCGCACCCGGTGCGCGACGAGCAGCAGGTCGCCGGAGTCGATCCGGACGGCCCCCAGCTCGGGACCGGCCACCTCGACGGCGGTGCGGACGGCCTCGGCCACGTCGTAGGTGTCGACGAGCAGGGTCGTCCCGCGTCCGAGGGTCTCGACCTGCGCCTGGAAGGCGTCCCGCTCGCTGTCGTGGAGGAGGGTGAAGGCGTGGGCGGAGGTGCCGACGGTCGGGATGCCGTACCGGAAGCCGGCCGCGAGGTCCGAGGTGGCCTCGAAACCGCCGACGTACGCGGCACGGGAGGCGGCCACGGCCGCCAGCTCGTGGGTGCGCCGGGCGCCCATCTCGATCAGCCGGCGCCCGCCGGCCGCCGCCGACATGCGGGAGGCCGCGGCGGCGATGGCCGAGTCGTGGTTGAGGATCGAGAGGATCACCGTCTCCAGGAGCACGCACTCCGCGAAGGAGCCCTCGACGCGCAGCACGGGCGAGCCGGGGAAGTACACCTCGCCCTCCGGGTAGCCCCAGATGTCGCCCGAGAAGCGGTAGCGCGCCAGCCACTCCAGGGTCGGCTCGTCGACGATGCCCCGCTCGCGCAGGAAGCCGAGGACGGCGGGGTCGAAACGGAAGTTCTCGACGGCGTCCAGGACCCGGCCGACACCTGCGAGGACGCCGTAGCGCCTGCCCTCGGGCAGCCGTCGGGTGAAGACCTCGAAGACGGAGTGCCGGTCGGCGGTGCCGGCCCTGAGGGCCGCCTGGAGCATGGTCAGCTCGTACTGGTCGGTGAAGAGCGCGGTCGACGGCACGTCCACCGGAAGCCCAAGGTCCGCAGCGTTCATGGCAGCGATGCTAGCGCAGAAATCGTCAGAGTGACGATTTCTCTTGCCGTCCGTGTTCCGCCGCGGGCGCGCCCCGTTTGTGCGACGGGCGCCCAGGGGTGACAACATGGGGTGAGTGAGCGTCGCGCCTATTGAGATCGAACGTACGGAATCGGCCGAGGAGGTCTCCGCGGTCGTCGAACCGGATGTGCCCTGGGTGACCCTCGTGCACAACGATCCGGTCAACCTGATGAGCTACGTGGAGTACGTCTTCCAGTCGTACTTCGGATACTCCAAGGACAAGGCGCACAAGCTGATGCTCGACGTGCACAACAAGGGCCGCGCGGTGGTCTCCAGCGGCACCCGCGAGGAGATGGAGCGCGACGTGCAGGCGATGCACGGCTACGGCCTGTGGGCCACCCTCTCCCAGGACCGCTTCTGATGGCCGGCCACTTCGAGACGCTGCCCGGCGGCGGTGCGGCCGTCGCCCTCGACGAGGTCGAGATCTCCATCCTGCGCTCCCTGTCCGTCCAGCTCATGGAGCTGATCGGGCCCGGCGACGAACCCGCGCCGGACGCCGACCCGCTGGCCGCGCTGTTCGCCGAGGGGCCGAGCGAGCCGCCGTCCGACCCGGCGCTCAAGCGGCTCTTCCCCGACGCGTACGGGAACGACAGCGAGGAGCTGCGGGCCGCCGCCTCCGACTTCCGCCGCTACACCGAGAACGACCTGCGGGCCCGCAAGCGCGAGGACGCCCTCGTCGTGGTGCGCGCCCTGGACTCCCTCTCCGCGGACGCGGCGGGCGAGGGCGGCGCGGTCCTGAAGCTGTCCGCCGACGAGTCCCGGGCCTGGCTCGGCGCGCTCAACGACCTCCGGCTGACCATCGGCACCCGTCTGGAGGTCACGGACGACGAGGAGAGCGAGCAGCTCTACCGGCTGCCCGACTCCGACCCCCGCAAGCCGATGGTGATGGCGTACCTCTGGCTGGGTGCGCTCCAGGAGTCCCTCGTCGCGACCCTGATGCCGTAGCGGCACCCCCGCGAACCTCTTTGTTCGCTCAGCGGACGCTCAAATCCGGATAACGAATGCGTTATCAGAGCGTCCGCTTTGTCGTCTTGCACCCCTTTTTCCGTTCACTTTTCGTGACGTGCGCCACACGCAACTCCGTCGATCACGCCCCACCCCGTGATAAATCTTCACGACCGCTCGGGGACGCCACCCCTGTTCCCGAGGGCGCTTTGGCCGGCTGACCGCCGGTAGCACTCCATCCACATCCGGGGGGATCAGGAACTGGTCCGCGGCAGACGCACTCGCAGTCGCGCGGATCGGCATGGAGAAAGGCGCACCACCATGACCTCTGTGCAGGTCGACAAGCAGCACGACGGCAACGAGGCCGCGGACTCCGCACCGGGCGAGGGTTACCACCGGGCACTCGGTGCCCGCCAGATCCAGATGATCGCGATCGGCGGCGCCATCGGCACCGGTCTCTTCCTCGGCGCCGGCAAGGGCATCTCCATCGCGGGACCGAGCCTGATTCTCGCGTACGCGGTCGCGGGCCTGGTCATCTTCTTCATCATGCGGGCGCTCGGCGAGCTCCTCATGTACCGCCCGGTCTCGGGCTCCTTCTCCGAGTACGCGCGTGAGTTCATCGGCCCCTTCGCGGGCTTCGTGACCGGCTGGACGTACTGGCTCTTCTGGGTCGTCACCGGCATCACCGAGGTCACCGCCGCGGCCACCTACATGACGTACTGGTGGGACATCCCCCAGTGGCTCTCCGCCCTGGTCTTCACCGTGATCCTCTACGGCGCCAACCTGATCTCCGTGAAGCTCTTCGGCGAGCTGGAGTTCTGGTTCTCCATGGTCAAGGTCACCGCGATCGTCGGCATGATCCTGATCTGCGCCGGCATCCTCACCCTCGGCTTCTCCGACGCCGGTGACACCGCGTCCGTGACCCACCTGTGGGACCTCGGCGGCTTCTTCGCCGGCAAGGACGGCATCGGCTCGACCCTGATGACCCTCCAGATGGTCATGTTCGCCTTCCTCGCCGTCGAACTGGTCGGCGTCACCGCGGGCGAGTCCAAGGACCCGAAGACGGTCCTGCCGAAGGCGATCAACACCGTGCCGTGGCGCATCGCCGTCTTCTACGTCGGCGCGCTGATCATGATCCTGTCGGTGGTGCCGTGGACCGAGTTCCAGCCGGGCGTCTCCCCGTTCGTCGCCGCCTTCGAGAAGATGGGCCTCGGCATCGGCGCCGCGATCGTCAACTTCGTCGTGCTGACCGCCGCGCTCTCCTCCTGCAACTCCGGCATGTACTCCACCGGCCGCATGCTGCGCGACCTCGCGCTCAACGGCCAGGGCCCCAAGGCCTTCACCCGGCTGACGAAGAGCGGCACCCCGCTGATCGGCACGACGGTCTCCGCCGCGCTCATGATGGCCGGCGTCTGGGTCAACTACCAGTGGCCCGGCGAGGCGTTCAACTACGTCGTCTCCTTCGCCACCATCTCCGGCATGTGGGCCTGGATCGTCATCCTGATCTGCCAGATCCGCTACCGCCTCAAGGCCGACCGCGGCGAGCTGCCCCACTCCTCCTTCAAGGCACCCGGCGGCATCTGGTTCAGCGTCTTCTCGCTCGCCTTCATCGGCATGGTCGTCGTGACGATGGGCATGGACAAGGACAACCGCGTGGCGCTCTACGGCGCACCGGTCTGGGGCCTGCTCCTCGCCGTCGCCTACCTGGTCCTCAAGGCCCGCAACCCCGAGGGCGCCGCCTTCGCCAAGCGCTCCTGACCGACCCCTGTCCAGCATCCGGGCCGCCCCGTACCACTTCTCGGTACGGAGCGGCCCGTCTGCTTATCCTGTCGGCATGCTGACCATCACCCGGGCCCTGTACGACCAGATCGTGGAACACTCCCGCGCGGACCACCCCGACGAGGCCTGCGGCGTGGTCGCGGGCCCGGTCGGCAGCGGCCGCCCCGAGCGGTTCATCCCGATGCTGAACGCCGCCCGTTCGCCCACCTTCTACGAGTTCGACTCCGCGGACCTGCTCAAGCTCTACCGCGACATGGACGACCGGGACGAGGAGCCCGTCATCGTCTACCACTCGCACACCGCGACCGAGGCCTACCCGTCCCGTACGGACATCTCCTACGCGAACGAGCCGGGCGCCCACTACGTCCTCGTCTCCACCGCCGACGCAGACGGCGCCGGCCCCTTCCAGTTCCGCTCCTTCGGCATCGTCGAGGGCGTCGTGACCGAGGAGGACGTGAAGGTCGTCGAGGAGTACGACGCCTGAGAGACTGACCGGGACCAACGGGCGGCAGGACCCAGGAAGCCGGTGCGAATCCGGCACGGTCCCGCCACTGTGACCGCCTCCTCGGGGAGGCGGAAGCCAGGAACTGGCCTGCCGCCTTCTCAGCACCGATCGGGGACGTGGAAATCCCCGGAGGAGGCACGTTCCGTCATGCCCAGGCCCCGTCGCGCCCGGCTCCGCACCCCCTGGTCCCGCCGCACCCTGCTGCCCGCCGCGGCCCTGCTCCCGCTCCTCGCCGCCTGCTCGGCCCCCGCGGCGCAGAGCCCCGCCGCGAAGCCCGCCCCGGGGTTCCCGTACACCGTCACCAACTGCGGTGTGAAGACGACCTACCAGGCCCCGCCCAGGCGCGCGGTCACCATGAACCAGCACGTCACCGAGATCATGCTCGCCCTCGGCCTGGAGAAGTCGCTCGTCGGCACCGCCTACCTCGACGACGCGATCCTCCCCGCGTACAAGAAGGCCTACGACACGGTCCCGGTCCTCGCGAAGGAGTACCCCTCCAAGGAGGCCCTGCTCGCTGCGAACCCCGACTTCGTGTACGGCGGTTACTCCTCCGCCTTCGCCGCCAAGGACGGCCGGAGCCGGGACGACCTGAAGCGCTCCGGCATCGACACCCGGCTCGACACCGAGTACTGCCCCTCCGGTTCGACCTCCGTCGACGACCTCTACCGCGAAGTCCGCGAGACCGGCCGGACCTTCGGCGTCCCCGACCGGGCCGAGGCCTGGATCCGCGGGGCCCGCGCGACCCTCGACGCCACCGCGAAGCGGCTCGCGGGCGTCGAGCCGGTCTCCGTCCTCGTCTACGACAGCGGCGACAAGACCGCGTTCACCGCGGGCGGCAAGGGCATCGGCAACGAACTCATCACCCGCGCCGGCGGCCGGAACGTCTTCGCCGACCTCGACAAGCCCTTCGGCGACGCCACCTGGGAACAGGTCGTGGCCCGCGCGCCCGAGGTCGTCGTCATCTACGACTACGGCTCCACCACCGTCGAACAGAAGAAGAAGCGGCTCCTGGACGACCCGGCCCTGAAGGACGTCCCCGCGATCAGGAACCGCCGCTTCGCCGTCATGCCGCTCTCGGACACGGTCCTCGGCGTCCGCGTCCCCGCGGCCGTCGGCAAGCTGGCCGCCCAGCTCCACCCCGCACGATGAGCACCGCCGTCCGCGCGCCCGTGACCCCGGCGCCCGTCCTGCCCCCCGCCCCCGCCCGCCCCCTCCGGTACGCCCTCGTCGTCACCGGCCTCCTCCTCGCCCTGGCCGCCGCCGCGCTCGCCTCGCTGGCCCTCGGCTCCGTCCGCGTCCCGCCCGGCCAGGTGCTCGACGCCCTCACCGGGCGCGCCGGGCCCTCCCCGTACCGGACGATCGTCCTCGACGTACGGCTGCCCCGGGTCCTGCTCGGCGCGGTCGTCGGCGCCGGGCTCGCCGTCGTCGGCGCCGTCCTCCAGGCCCTCGTCCGCAACCGGCTCGCCGACCCCTTCCTCCTCGGGATCTCCTCCGGCGCCTCCGCCGGCGCCGTCCTCGTCCTGGTCCTGGGCGGGGGAGCGGGCCTCGTCGGCGGGGTGACCACCACCGTCGCCCTGCCCGCCGGGGCCTTCGCCGGCGCCCTGCTCGCCCTCGTCCTGGTCTACGGGCTCGCCCGCCGCGGCGGCACCATGACCGGCGCCCGGCTCGTCCTCGCCGGGGTCGCCGTCTCCTACATCCTGTCCGCGCTCGCCACCCTGCTCCTGGTCGTCGCCGGACGCCCCGAACAGTTCCAGGAGGCCATGTTCTGGTCCCTCGGCGGCCTCGGCAGCGCCCGCTGGGACACCCTCGCCCTGCCCGCCGCCGTCCTCGCCCTCGGCGTCGGCGTCCTCCTCACCCTCGCCCGCCCGCTCGACCTGCTCCTCGTCGGCGAGGAGGGCGCCACCGTCCTCGGCCTGGACACCGCCCGCTTCCGCGCCGCCGTCTTCGTCCTCGCCTCCCTCGTCACCGCCGTCATGGTCGCCGCGAGCGGCGCCGTCGGCTTCGTCGGCCTGATGGCCCCGCACGCCGCCCGGCTCGCGGTCGGCGCCCCGCACCGCCGCCTCCTCCCGGTCGCCGCGCTCGGCGGCGCCCTCGCCCTGGTCCTCGCCGACCTCGCCGCCCGGACCGTCGCCGCACCCCAGGACATCCCCGTCGGCGTCCTCACCGCGCTCACCGGCGGCCCGTTCTTCCTCTGGCTGATGCGCCGCCGCCCGGACGGAGCCGCCCCGTGACCGAACTGCGCCTGCACGGGCTCTCGTACGAGGACCGGCTCCGCGGCGCCGACCTCACCGTCCGCCCCGGCGAGACCGTCGGCCTCATCGGCCCCAACGGCAGCGGCAAGACCACCCTCCTGCGCTGCGTCTACGGCACCCTCGTCCCCACCTCCGGACGCGCCCTCCTCGACGGCGACGACCTCCACGCCCTCGGGCCGAAGGCCCGCGCCCGCCGTGTCGCCACCGTCCCGCAGGACAGCGCCACCGAGTTCGAGCTCACCGTCCGCGAGCTGGTCGCCCTCGGCCGCTCCCCGCACAAACGGTTCTGGGAGGGGGACACCGGCGCCGACCGCGGGCGCGCCGGGGCCGCCCTCGCCCGGGTGGGCCTCGCGGAGCTGGCCGACCGCCCGTACCCCACCCTCTCCGGCGGCGAACGCCAGCGCGCCCTGGTCGCCCGCGCCCTCGTCCAGGACCCGGACCTGCTCGTCCTCGACGAGCCGACCAACCACCTGGACATCCGGCACCAGCTCGACGTCCTCGCCCTCGTCAGGGAGCTGGGCACCACCAACCTGCTCGCGCTGCACGACCTCAACCTCGCGGGGGCGTACTGCGACCGCCTCTACGTCCTGGAGCGCGGCCGGGTGGTCACCGGCGGCACCCCCGACGAGGTCCTCACCCCCGCCCTCCTGGAGGCCGTCTACGGGGTGGACGCCGAGGTCATCCCGCACCCCAGGACCGGCCGCCCGACCGTCCTCTACCAGCACCGTCCGGCAGGCGGGCAGGAATCATCCACCATGTGAGATCACATTCCGGAACCCGGACCGGGAATCGATACGATGAGCCCATGGTTTCCCACGACGTGAGCGAAGAGACCCCGGGCACGGTCATGCTCGTCGGCCGCCTGCACGTCGACCTGTGCCGTCTCGCCAGCGCGATCTGTCCCGCCCGCGCTGCGCTCTGAGCAACCGGCCGAGCGCACTTCCGCACGACCCCCCTCCGCGCGGGGGCCCCAGCCGCGCGCCCATCACGCCACTTCCGACAGGAGCCCACGCCATGGCCATCGAGGTCCGCATCCCGACCATCCTCCGCACCTACACCGACGGCGCCAAGGCCGTCGAGGGCAGCGGCGAGACCCTCGCCAAGCTCTTCACCGACCTGGAGACGCGCCACCCCGGGATCGAGGCCCGCATCGTCGACGACGGCAAGCTCCGCCGCTTCGTCAACGTCTACCTGAACGACGAGGACGTCCGCTTCCTCGACGGCATCGACACCCAGCTCACCGACGGCGACAACGTCACGATCCTGCCGGCCGTCGCCGGCGGCATGGTCTGATCCACATGCGCTACGACTCCTCGCTGGCCGCGGTCGGCAACACGCCGCTGGTCCGCCTCCCCCGGCTCTCGCCCTCGGACGACGTCCGCATCTGGGCGAAGCTGGAGGACCGCAACCCGACCGGCTCGGTCAAGGACCGCCCCGCGCTCCACATGATCGAGCAGGCGGAGAAGGACGGCCGCCTCACCCCCGGCTGCACCATCCTGGAGCCGACCAGCGGCAACACCGGCATCTCCCTCGCCATGGCCGCCAAGCTCAAGGGCTACCGCATCGTCTGCGTCATGCCCGAGAACACCAGCGAGGAGCGGCGGCAACTGCTCGCCATGTGGGGCGCGGAGATCATCTCGTCCCCCGCGGCGGGCGGCTCCAACACGGCGGTGCGCGTCGCCAAGGAGCTCGCCGCCGAGAACCCGTCGTGGGTGATGCTCTACCAGTACGGCAACCCGCACAACGCCGGCGCCCACTACGCCACCACGGGCCCGGAGATCCTCGCCGACCTGCCCTCCATCACCCACTTCGTGGCGGGCCTCGGCACCACCGGCACCCTGATGGGCGTCGGCCGCTACCTGCGCGAGCAGAAGCCCGACGTCAAGATCGTCGCCGCCGAGCCGCGCTACGACGACCTCGTCTACGGGCTGCGGAACCTCGACGAGGGCTTCGTACCGGAGCTGTACGACGCCTCCGTCCTCACCACCCGCTTCTCCGTCGGCTCCGCCGACGCCGTCACCCGCACCCGCGAACTCCTCCAGCAGGAGGGCATCTTCGCGGGCGTCTCCACGGGCGCGGCCCTGCACGCGGCCATCGGCATGGGCAACAAGGCCCTGAAGGCGGGCGAGAGCGCGGACATCGCGTTCGTCGTCGCCGACGGCGGCTGGAAGTACCTGTCGACCGGCCTCTACACGGCGGCGACGACGGAAGAGGCCATCGCCGCGGTCCAGGGCCAGCTCTGGGCGTAAGGCCACCTCACGGCTTCACGGCTCTAGCGCGCCAGATGGCGGACCTGGTCCCACACGACCGGGTCCGCCGTTCCCACTCTGCGGCGGAAGTCCGTCACCGGGACCTCCCGCAGCTCGTCCGTCTCCAGGAAGCTCGGCCGCCCCTGCGCGTCGCCCACCGCCCCCGGCGGCAGCGCGATCACCCCGGGCCGCTCGTCGTGGTACTTGCTGGTGATCTTGGCGACCAGCGCCCGGTCACCCCGCAGCGACAGCACCAGACACGGCCGGTCCTTCGAACCGGGCCCGTCCTCGAACGGCACCTCGGCCCACCAGATCTCCGTCGGCCTCGGCAGCCGCGCCGGAGCCTTCCGCGGCCCCGAAGGCGCGCGCGGGGGACGGCCCGGCGGCCGCGTCCGCCCCGAGGGGCGCCGCCCCTCCGGCCGGCGCGACGAACGCTTCCGTCCGTCGGCGAGCGCCACGACCAGCGCGATCACCACGACCGCGACCAGCGCGGGCCACCATGACGTGTCCATACCTCAAGACGGTACCGGCGAGCCGCCGACTCCGCCGACGCGCCCCGCCATCCATCCGAACCGGTGACAGAGCCCGTGAGTTCGCCCACAACGGGCCACCACGAAGGAGCGACAGACCCAGGTGCGCCTTACGCTCGACTGACCGCACAGCCCCCCTTCCCCAGCGCGCTTTCCGTATCCGTCCACGGAGGTTCACGCTCCATGAAGCTCACCGTCGTCGGCTGCTCCGGGTCGTTCCCGTCCGCGGATTCGGCCTGTTCGAGCTACCTCGTCGAGGCCGACGGCTTCCGGCTGCTCCTCGACATGGGCAACGGCGCCCTCGGCGAGCTGCAGCGACACATCGGTCTGTACGACCTCGACGCGATCTTCCTCAGCCATCTGCACGCCGACCACTGCATCGACATGTGCGGGTACTTCGTCGCCCGCTACTACCGGCACGAGGGCGGGCGCTGCGACGCGATCCCCGTCTACGCGCCGGAGGGTGCCGAGCAGCGGCTGACCACGGCGTACGCGGACACCCCGTCGCCCACGTCGATGAGCGAGGTCTTCGACTTCCACACCCTGAAGTCGGGCGTCTTCGAGATCGGCCCGTTCTCCGTGCGGACGGAGAAGGTGTGCCATCCGGTCGAGGCGTACGGCATCCGGGTCGAGCACGGGGGCCGCTCGCTCACGTATTCAGGGGACACCGGGACCTGCGAGGCGCTGCACGAGCTGGCCGAGGGCACCGACCTCTTCCTCTGCGAGGCCTCCTTCACCCACGGCAAGGAGGACGTTCCGGCCCTCCACCTCAACGGCCGCGAGGCGGGGGCGGAGGCGGCCCGCTCCTCGGTGGGCCGGCTCGTCCTCACCCACATTCCGCCGTGGACCGACGGCGAACGGAACCTGGCGGACGCGCGCGCGGTGTACTCGGGCCCTTCGGAGCTGGCGCGGCCGGGCGCGGTCTACGAGATCTGAGCTTCCGTACGCACATGGGGAAGGCCCCGGAACCTGGACGGTTCCGGGGCCTTTCCTTCGTGCGGGCGGGGCTCACGCCTTGGTGAGGTCCTCGAGCTCCTCGTCGGACTCGCGGCCCGGCGTCGGGAGGTTGAACTTGGTGATCGCGAAGCGGAAGACCACGTAGTAGATCGCCGCGAAGACGAGACCGATCGGGATGATCAGCCAGGGCTTGGTCGCGAGGTTCCAGTTCAGGCCGTAGTCGATCAGGCCGGCGGAGAACGTGAAGCCCGTGTGGACACCGAACGCCCAGGTGACGGCCATCGAGATGGCGGTCAGGACCGCGTGGATCGCGTACAGGACCGGCGCGATGAACATGAACGTGAACTCGATCGGCTCCGTGATGCCGGTGACGAAGGAGGTCAGCGCGAGGGAGACCATCATGCCCATCACGGCCTTGCGGCGCTCGGGGCGAGCGGCGTGGGCGATGGCGATGGCGGCGGCCGGGAGGCCGAACATCATGATCGGGAAGAAGCCCGACATGAACTGACCGGCGGTCGGGTCGTTCGCGAAGAAGCGGGACAGGTCGCCGTGGACGACGTCGCCGGCGGCGTTCGTGAAGTCGCCGATCTGGAACCAGGCGACCGAGTTCACGAACTGGTGCATGCCGACCGGGATCAGCGCGCGGTTGATGAGGCCGAAGAGGCCGGCGCCACCGGCGCCGAGGCCGGTCATCCACTCGCCGAAGCTGGAGATGCCCTCACCGATGGGCTCCCAGACCAGACCGAAGATCACACCGACGGCGGTGCCGACGAAGGCCATGATGATCGGGACGAGACGGCGGCCGTTGAAGAAGCCGAGCCACTCGACCAGCTGCTTGCGGTGGTAGCGCTGCCACAGGACGGCGGCGAGCAGGCCCATGATGATGCCGCCGAGGACGCCGGGGTTGTTGTACGTCGCGGCGACGTCGACGCCCTTGTTGGCGGTCGTGTTGACGACGGCGTCGGTGATCGGGAAGGCCTTCAGCACGTTGCTGTAGACCAGGAAGCCGACGAGCGCGGCCAGGGCGGTGGAGCCGTCCGCCTTCTTGGCGAAGCCGATGGCGACACCGATGCAGAAGAGCAGGGGCAGGTTGTCGAAGACCGCGCCGCCGGCCGTGGCGAACACGGAGGCGACCTTGTCCCATCCGAGCCCGTCGGCGCCGAAGACGTCGGGCTGGCCGAGACGGAGCAAGATACCCGCGGCCGGCAGAACGGCGATCGGCAGCTGCAGGCTGCGACCGACCTTCTGCAGGCCCTGGAACAGGCCGGATCCGCGCTTCTTCGCGGGAGCGGCGGCCTGGGCGGTGGCCGTACTCATCAACTTCCTCCAGAAAGGCAAGGCGCCGCCAGAGGACAGTGAAAGTGGGGACGGCGACGTCTCGTGGAACGCGGTGGTCTGGACCGCGTGGTCTACACCAATGAGTGGTGTAGACCAGTTGTAGCACGTGAGACTTAGATAAGGAACCTGCGAATTTTGTGTGCTCAGCCATAGGCGGAAATGCACGACAAAAGACCCCGGGACCGTCAGGTCCAGGGGCCTTGAGCGGGCCTTACGGGTGGGACGAAAGCCCCGTACCGGTCAGGCCTCGGAGGGTGCTCGCGGGGTCACTTGACGTTGTCCCGCTCCATCTCCTCCTCGATCTCCTCCGGCTCGCGGCCGGGGGTCGGGAGGTTGAACTTGATGATCGCGAACCTGAAGATCGCGTAGTAGACGACGGCGAAGGCGAGGCCGATCGGAATGATCAGCCAGGGCTTCGTCGCGAGGTTCCAGTTGATGACGTAGTCGATCAGGCCGGCCGAGAAGCTGAAGCCGTCCTTCACGCCGAGCGCCCAGGTCACCGCCATCGAGACACCCGTGAGCACGGCGTGGATCGCGTACAGCAGCGGGGCGATGAAGAGGAACGAGTACTCCAGCGGCTCCGTGATGCCCGTGACGAACGAGGTCAGCGCCACCGACAGCATCAGACCGCCGACCGCCTTGCGGCGGTGCGGCTTCGCGCAGTGGGTGATCGCGAGCGCCGCCGCCGGCAGCGCGAACATCATGATCGGGAAGAAGCCGGTCAGGAACTGGCCGGCGTTCGGGTCGCCCGCCAGGAACATGGGGATGTCGCCGTGGACGACCGAGCCGTCCGGCTTCTCGTAGGTGCCGAACTGGAACCAGATCGGCACGTTGAGGAACTGGTGCAGTCCGATGACGAGCAGCGCCCGGTTCGCCACGCCGAAGATGCCCGAGCCCCAGGCGTCGAGGCCGACCAGCCAGTCGCTGAAGTTCTCCAGGGCGTCGCCGATCGGCGGCCAGATCCACAGGCAGATCGCGGCGAACGCGATGGCCACGAAGGTCATGATGATCGGGACGAGACGGCGGCCGTTGAAGAAGCCCAGCCAGTCGACCAGCTTCGTCCGGTGGTAGCGCTGCCACAGGTACGCGGTGAGCAGGCCCATCACGATGCCGCCGAAGACACCGGGGTTCTGGTACGTGTAGCCCGCGAAGGAGTCGTCGACGCCGAGGCAGCCGCCGCCGATGTCCTTGGTGCCGGTCGGGCAGTCCTTCGGGAACTGACGCAGCACCGTGTAGTAGACGAGGAAGCCGACGACGGCCGCGAGCGCGGTCGAGCCGTCCGACTTCTTCGCCATGCCGATCGCGACGCCGATGCAGAAGAGGATCGGCAGGCCGAGGCTGCCGTCGAGGAGGGCGCCGCCCGCGCCCGCCATCACCTTGGCGACGTTGTCCCAGCCGAGACCCTCAGCGCCGAACACGTCCGGCTGGCCGAGCCGGTTGATGATGCCCGCGGCCGGCAGGACGGCGATGGGGAGCTGGAGACTGCGGCCCATCTTCTGCAGGCCCTGGAAGAGTCCGCCCCACATCGACTTCCTCGGCCGCGCCGCGGCGGCGCTGTCCGTACTCATCGGCGTCCTCCCTGCCCGGAACAAGCCGGGTCCGCGTCTCGTTGCAGACTGGTGTAGACCAGTTGCGATAGGCTCCGGGAGCCCGCTGAGGACAGGCCGCCGGTGATCGTCATCATTCGGCAGAACGGCGGCACTCGCTCGCGAAGTTGGGCCAACCGTGGGTTACCGTGACAAAGCGGACCGCAGGTGCGCCGAGATTCGCGTTCTCGCGAACGGAACGGACAGGGAGAAACACATGGCCACCAAGGCTGAGAAGATCGTCGCCGGGCTCGGCGGCATCAAGAACATCGAAGAGGTCGAGGGCTGCATCACCCGCCTGCGCACCGAGGTCGTGGACCCCGCCCTGGTCGACGAAGCCGCCCTGAAGGCCGCCGGCGCCCACGGCGTCGTCAAGATGGGCACCGCGATCCAGGTCGTCATCGGCACCGACGCCGACCCGATCGCCGCCGACATCGAAGACATGATGTGAGCGACTGACCCGCGTCGGTCGACTCGCGTCGGCCAAGGGCCCGTTCCGGCAGGGGAACGGGCCCTTCGTCATGCCCGGCACCCGGCCCCCTCGGGGACGGGAACGGCCCTTCGCCGGGTCCCGCACCAGGGCCACTTCGCCGGGTCCGGCGACGGGGACGGCCCCCTCCCCGTATCCCGCTAGGCTCGTCCCATGTCTCGTATCGACGGCCGTACCCCCGAACAGCTCCGCCCCGTGACCATCGAGCGCGGATGGAGCAAGCACGCCGAGGGCTCCGTCCTCGTCTCCTTCGGCGACACCAAGGTCTTCTGCACCGCCTCCGTCACCGAAGGCGTCCCGCGCTGGCGCAAGGGCAGCGGCGAGGGCTGGGTCACCGGCGAGTACTCCATGCTCCCGCGCGCCACCAACACCCGCGGCGACCGCGAGTCCGTCCGCGGCAAGATCGGCGGCCGCACCCACGAGATCTCCCGCCTCATCGGCCGCTCGCTGCGCGCGGTCATCGACTACAAGGCGCTCGGCGAGAACACCATCGTCCTCGACTGCGACGTCCTCCAGGCCGACGGCGGCACCCGCACCGCCGCCATCACCGGCGCGTACGTCGCCCTCGCCGACGCCGTCACCTGGGCCCAGGGCAAGAAGCTCGTCAAGGCCGGCCGCAAGCCGCTCACCGGCACCGTCGCCGCCGTCTCCGTCGGCATCGTCGACGGCGTCCCGCTCCTCGACCTCTGCTACGAGGAGGACGTGCGCGCCGACACCGACATGAACGTCGTCTGCACCGGCGACGGCCGTTTCGTCGAGGTCCAGGGCACCGCCGAGGCCGAGCCCTTCGACCGCAAGGAGCTCAACGCCCTCCTCGACCTCGCGTCCGGCGGCTGCGCCGAACTCGCCGAGATCCAGCGCAAGGCGCTCGAAGGAACCCTCTGACGGACGGCTGCGTCATGACGGGCGGGTACCCGGTACGATCCGGGCGCCCGCCCGTTCGCATGTCCGTACGTATTGGGGGAGGACCCGCCTTGAAGCGCCGTCTCGCACTCGCCATGGCCACGGCCGCCGCGCTCACCACCGTCCTGAGCGGCTGCGGAGCCCTCGACACCGCGATGGACTGCGTCAAGACCGCCGACGCGATAGCCACCTCGGTGAGCAACCTCCAGCAGGCGGTCTCCAACGCCTCGAACGACGTGACGCAGATCGAGGAGTCCCTGAACTCGATCTCCACGGAGCTGGGCAACCTCAAGAACACCACGGACAACGCCGACCTCTCCAAGGCGGTCGACGACCTCACCAAGGGCGTCGACTCGGTCCGCACGGCGGTCAAGAACGGCGACACCACCCCGGACATCACCCCGATCACCGACGCGGCCGGCGAGGTCGCCAAGGTCTGCACCCCGGGCTGATCCGGGGCGGGCTCGCCGGACCGGATAATCGAGGGCATGACCCGTCTGATCCTCGCCACCCGCAACGCGGGCAAGATCACCGAACTGCACGCGATCCTCGCCGACGCAGGTCTCGACCTGGAACTCGTCGGCGCGGACGCGTACCCCGAGATCCCCGACGTCAAGGAAACCGGCGTCACCTTCGCCGAGAACGCCCTCCTCAAGGCGCACGCGCTGGCCCGGGCCACCGGCCTGCCCGCCGTCGCCGACGACTCCGGCCTCTGCGTCGACGTCCTGGGCGGCGCCCCCGGCATCTTCTCCGCCCGCTGGGCCGGCACCCACGGCGACGACCGCGCCAACCTGGACCTGCTGCTCGCCCAGCTCTCCGACATCGCGGACGAACACCGGGCCGCCCACTTCGCCTGCGCGGCCGCCCTGGCCCTGCCGGACGGCACGGAGCGCGTGGTCGAGGGCCGCATGCCGGGCACCCTCCGCCACGCCCCGAAGGGCACGAACGGCTTCGGCTACGACCCGATCCTCCAGCCCGAAGGCCACGACGTGACCTGCGCGGAACTGACCCCGGCGGAGAAGAACGCGATCAGCCACCGCGGCAAGGCCTTCCGGGCCCTGGCGCCGGTGGTGCGGGAACTGCTGGGCTGAACACGCGAGAAGGGCCGCTCCGTCGGAGCGGCCCTTCCGCCGACGTGCGGCCGGTGGGACTCGAACCCACACGGGCTTTCGCCCACTGGGACCTAAACCCAGCTCGGCTGCCAGTTACGACACGGCCGCGTGCTCGCCCATCGTAGTGGCCGCCCGCCCGGCCGGGGCGAGCACGTCAGAACTTCGGTTCGGGCGCCTGGGCCGTCACCAGTTCCACCGCCTCCTCCGGGGTCTCCACCGACGGCGGCGAACCCTCCAGGGGCCGGCGGGCCGTCTCCTTCATGCACGCCACCGCGACCACGCCGACGAGGGCCGCGCCCATCGCGTAGTACGCCGGCATCAGGCTGTTGCCGGTCGCGCCGATCAGGGCCGTGATGACCAGCGGGGTCGTACCGCCGAAGAGCGAGGCGGAGAGGTTGTAGCCCACCGACAGCGAGCCGTACCGCACGTCGGTCGGGAAGAGGGCCGGGAGCGCCGCCGACATGGTGCCGAGCATGCAGACCAGCGACAGGCCGAGCATCAGCATGCCCGCCGTGATCGCCGGGATGCCGCCCTGGCCGATCAGCAGGAACGCCGGCAGGGACAGGAAGAGGAAGCCCAGCATCCCCGCCATCAGCACCGGCTTGCGCCCGAACCGGTCGTTCAGCCGGCCGACCCGGGTGATGAGCAGCATCAGCAGCACCATGACGAGCAGCAGGACCAGCAGCCCGTGGGTCTCGCTGTAGCCGAGCTCGTCGGAGAGGTACGTGGGCATGTACGAGAGCAGCATGTAGTCGGTGATGTTGTACGCGCCGACCAGGGCGACGCACAGGATCAGCGCCGGCCACTGCTGCCGGAAGATCTTCGCCAGGTCGCCCTTGGCGGAGGTCTCCACCGTGTCCGCCGCCTCCGAGGCGCGCGCGGTGTCGTTCTCCAGCTTCCGGAAGGCCGGCGTCTCGTCCAGCCGCAGGCGCAGATAGAGGCCGACCAGCCCCAGCGGGCCCGCCACCAGGAAGGGGACGCGCCAGCCCCAGGCCTCCATCGCGTCCGAGCCGAGCCACGTGGAGAGCGCCGTCACCAGGCCGGCCGCGCCGACGTAACCGGCGAGCGTGCCGAACTCCAGGAAGCTGCCGAAGTAGCCGCGGCGGCGGTCGGGCGCGTACTCGGCGATGAAGGTCGAGGCCCCGCCGTACTCCCCGCCGGTCGAGAAGCCCTGGAGCATCCGGAAGAGGATCAGGAGCACCGGTGCCCAGAAGCCGATGGAGGCGTACGAGGGGATCAGGCCGATCGCGAAGGTGCCGACGGCCATGAGGATCATCGTCAGCGCGAGGACCTTCTTGCGGCCGAGCCGGTCACCCATCGGGCCGAACACCATGCCGCCGAGCGGGCGGACCAGGAACGCGACGGCGAAGGTCGCGAACGAGGAGAGCAGCTGGACCGTGTCGTTGCCGGCGGGGAAGAAGACATGGCCGAGGGTCACGGCGAGGTAGGCGTAGATGCCGAAGTCGAACCACTCCATGGCATTGCCCAGCGACGCCGCCGTCACCGCCCGCTTGACGGCCGTCTCGTCGGTCACCGTGATGTCGGTCCGCCGCAGCCGGGGCTGCCGGCTCCGGGCGACGGCCCTGAAGAGGCGGGGATGGCGTCTCAGGGCATCGGGATCGGCGGGGGCGGACTCGCGGTCTGTGGCCGGCATGGCCGTACGTCCTCTCTCCGGGGAAACTCCAGAGGACCTTCTGCACGGTCATGCCGTTCACAAACGGAAGTCGTCCGGAATTGCGACCTCCGTCACGCCGGGACGGGCTCAGCCCTCGATGGCGAGATCCCGGATGATCTTGGCCACGTGGCCGGTCGCCTTCACGTTGTAGAAGGCGTGCTCGACCTTGCCGTCCTCGTCGACGACGACCGTCGAGCGGATCACGCCCGTCACCGTCTTGCCGTACAGCTTCTTCTCGCCGAAGGCGCCGTACGCCTCCAGGGTCTCCTTCGACGGGTCGCCGACCAGCGTGACCTTCAGGTTCTCCTTCTCGCGGAACTTCGCCAGCTTCTCCGGCTTGTCGGGCGAGACGCCGATGACGTCGTAGCCCGCCGCCGCGAGGACGTCGAGGTTGTCCGTGAAGTCGCAGGCCTGCTTCGTGCAGCCGGGGGTGAGCGCGGCCGGGTAGAAGTAGACGATGACCTTGCGGCCCTTGTGGTCCGCGAGGGAGACCTCGTTGCCGTCCGCGTCGGGCAGGGTGAAGGCGGGGGCGGTGTCGCCGGGCTGCAGTCGCTCGCTCATGGCTCTCCTCGGGATGGTTCGCGTACGCATTCAGAGCCTAATGGGGGTCGGGGACAGCCCCGCGGCGACGGAGCTGACAGACTGTCCACAACGACCGGATCACGACTACGGAGGCAGCGCGGTGTCGGAGGCCAGGACCCCTGCGCAGATCGAGGCGGACATCGTCCGCCGGCGCGAGCAGCTCGCCGTCACTCTCGACGAGATCGGCATTCGGATGCACCCGAAGACGATCATCGGGGACGCGAAGGCCAAGGTCGCCTCGACGGTCGACCAGACCGCCGGACGCGCCTTCGTCGCCGTCAACAGGGTGGTCTCGGATGTGAAGGCACGTTTCACCCATGAGGACGGCGCCCCCCGCCTGGAGCGCGTGGTGCCGGCGGCCGTCCTCGCCGTGGCGGTCGTCGGGCTCCTCGCCGCGTCCTCCCGCAGGAAGAAGGGATGACCCCTCCCCGCCCCGGGCCTCCCGCCCGGGCAGGTAGGTTCACCCCGTGAGCGAGAACACGCACGACAAGCTGCCCATCCGGATGCTCCACGACCGGGTCCTGGTCCGCACCGACTCCCCGGAGGGGGAGCGGCGTTCCGGCGGCGGCATCCTGATCCCGGCGACCGCGGCCGTCGGCCGCCGGCTCGCCTGGGCCGAGGTGGTCGCGGTCGGTCAGAACGTCCGCACGGTCGAGATCGGCGACCGGGTCCTGTACGACCCCGAGGACCGCGCCGAGGTCGAGGTGCGGGGCACCGCGTACGTCCTGATGCGCGAGCGCGACCTGCACGCGGTGGCCGCCGACCGGTTCCAGGGCACCTCGGACTCCACCGGGCTGTACCTCTGACCCCACGGGCACATACCGCGAGGGCCCTTGGTGACCATGGTCACCAAGGGCCCTCCGCCGTTCTTTGCTAGCCTGGAGACACCCGACGAGACGCGCCGTACCGGGATTCCGACAAGACGACGCACCCCTGTTGTTCCGTCTCGCGGAGGTTTCGTCGTCATGGCCTGGGTCCTTCTCATCATCGCCGGTCTGCTCGAGGTCGGCTGGTCGATCGGCATGAAGTACACCGAGGGCTTCACCCGTCTCTGGCCCAGCGTGTTCACCGGCATCGGGATCGTCGCGTCCATGGTGCTGCTGTCGCAGGCCGCCAAGACCCTGCCCATCGGCACGGCGTACGGCGTCTGGGTCGGCATCGGCGCGGCCGGTGCGGCGGTGTTCGGCATGGTGGTGCTCGGGGAGCCCGCGACCGCCGCCCGGATCTTCTTCGTCTGCCTGCTGCTGGTCGCGGTCGTGGGCCTGAAGGCGACCTCGGGGCACTGACCCCGGGCGGCCGCGGGCCGTATCGGGGCCGTCCGGGGCGGGTCGATGCCCCGGACGGGCGTACGCGGGCCGGTCAGCGGTCACTGACCCCGAACGGGCGTACGTGAGGGCCGGGGGCCGCGTGGCGCCGCGCCCGGGCCCGCCTCGCCCGTCAGGTTCGACTCCGCCGAACCGCCCGGGTTCTCCGGCCCGTCCGGCATCGGCGGCACCGCGGGCATCGCCTCCGCCCCCGGCATCAGCTGCAGCTCGAAGTCCCGCGGCGCCGTCCCCGCCAGCGCCTCCCGGGTGAACCGGCCCCAGATCTCGGCCGGCGCCCCGCCCCCGTTGATCCGGGGCAGCCCCAGCGCCCCGTACAGCGACTCCTGCCGCCCCGACTCCGGGTCCTGCCCCATCAGCGCGACCACCGTCGCCAGCTCCGGGGTGTAGCCCGCGAACCAGGCGGCCCTGTCGTCCTCCGCCGTGCCCGTCTTGCCCGCCGCGGGCCGCCCGGCGGCCTGCGCGGCCGTCCCGGTGCCCGCCTCGACGACGCTCCGCAGGATCGACGTGGTCGTGTCCGCGGCCTCCCGGCTGACCACCTGCCGCCCCGCGGCGGCCGGCACCGCCAGCTCCTGGCCGTCCCGGCTGATCCGTCCGACCAGGGTGTACGAGCCGTGCCGGCCGTGCGCGGCGAGCGTCGCGTACGCCGTCGCCATGTCGAGGACGCTGGCCGTGGCCGGCCCGAGCGCGATGGACGGGGAGGCGGTGAGGTCGGGGGTGGAGGCCGGCAGCCCGAGGGCGACGGCGGTGCGCCGCACGTGCCCGGGGCCGACGTCGACCGCCATCTGGGCGTACACCGCGTTCACCGACAGATCGGTGGCCGCGCCGACGGCGATCTCGCCGTAACTCGCGTCGTCCTCGTTGGCGGGGTCGTACGGGCTCCCGCTCCAGCCCTCCACGGGACGCCGGTTGCTGCCGTCGTACACCGTGTACGGGGTGATCGGCTCGCCGCGCTGGTTCTGCGCCCCGCTCTGCACGGCCGCCGTGAAGACGAAGGGCTTGAAGGTGGAGCCGACCTGGTAGTCGCGGCGGGTGGCGTTGTTGACGTACTGCCGGGTGTAGTCGATGCCCCCGTACATCGCGAGGACCTCGCCGTCCGCCGGGTCGACGGCGGCCGCGCCGACCCGCACGTTCCGGTCGGCGGGGGAGCGTCCCGGGTCGAGCCGGGACATGACCTGCTCCTCGACGGCCCGGACGAGCGCCTCCTGCTTCCCGGGTTCCAGGGTGGTGGTGATCCGGAACCCGCCGCCGGCGAGGGTCTTCTCGTCGACGATCCCGCGCCCGGTGAGGTACTCCTCGACGGCCTGGACGAGATAGCCGCGCTGCCCGGACAGGCCGGTCGCGGGGCGCGCGGTCTGCGGGGCGGGGAAGTGGACGGCGGCGCGGTCGGCGGGTGCGAGCCAGCCCTCGCCGACCATGCCGTCGAGCACGTAGTTCCAGCGGGCGACGGCCGTGGCGAGGTTCTCGGGGTGGGTGGTGACGTCGTAGGAGCTGGGGGCCTTGAGGAGGGTGGCGAGGTACGCGCCCTCGGCGGTGTCGAGCTGCTCGACGTCCTTGCCGTAGTAGGCGCGGGCGGCGGCCTGGACACCGTACGCGTTCCGCCCGAAGTAGCTGGTGTTCAGATAGCCCTGGAGGATCTCCTCCTTGCTCTTCTCGCGGCCCAGCTTGATCGCGATGAAGAACTCCTTCGCCTTCCGGCTGAGGGTCTGCTCCTGCCCCAGGTAGTAGTTCTTGACGTACTGCTGGGTGATGGTCGAACCCGACTGGCGGCCCTTGCCGGTGACGGTGTTCCAGGCGGCGCGGAGCATCGCCTTGGGGTCGACGGCGCGCGAGGTGTGGAAGTCGCGGTCCTCGGCGGCCAGGACGGCCTGCCGGAGGGAGAGCGGGACGCGGTCGAGCCGTACGTTCTCGCGGTTGACCTCGCCGTCCCGGGCGAGGGTGGAGCCGTCGCGGTAGAGGTAGACGTTGGACTGGGCGACGGCGGCGGTGTTGGCGGGCGGGATCTCCACGAGGAGGTACCCGGCGGCGAAGGCACCGACGAGCAGGAGCGAGCCGAACAGGAAGAGGCCGAGGAGGGCCCGGAGGAAGCGCCGGGGGCGGGAGCGCTTCGGGGGCTTCGGGGACTTCGGGGCACGCCTGGGGTCGGGGAGGGAAGGGTCCCTCGGCTCCCAGCCCGGCGTTCGGGATGGCCGGGGGGCGTCGGGTTCGCTCGTACCGGAGGAAGGGGGCATGGCACCTCATCTTGCCCGGAATGTGATGAAACTCCCGGACACGACCCGAAACCGACGCGAACGTGACGGGAAATCCCCTCGCGGGGCACAGGGACCCGCCGCTAGGGTCATGCGCTTCGGCGGACGGGGGAGCGGAATGCTGCGGCTGTACGCGACGGTCGCGGCGGGCGGCTTCCGGCGCCACGCCACCTATCGGGTGGCGACCGCGGCGGGCGTCTTCACCAACAGCGTCTTCGGACTGATCCTCTCCTCCACCTACATCGCCCTCTGGGACGAACGCCCCGCGCTCGGCGGCTACTCGGTCGACGACGCCATCGCCTACGTCTGGATCGGACAGGCGCTCATCACCGTCTGCGGACTGATGGGCGGCGGCTTCGAGGAGGAGCTGATCGAGCGCGTCAGGACCGGCGACATCGCCGTCGACCTCTACCGCCCGGCCGACCTCCAGGCCTGGTGGTACTCGGCCAACGCGGGCCGGTCCGCGTACCAGTTGATCGGCCGCGGCATCCTCCCGATGGTGATCGGGTGGCTCGTCTTCCGCTTCACCCTGCCCCCGGGCCCCGGCACCTGGGCCGCCTTCCTGGCGGCCGTGGCGCTGGGCTCCACCGTCAGCTTCGCGATCTGGTACCTGGTGGCGATGAGCGCGTTCTGGCTGCTCGACGGCCAGGGGGTGGTGCAGGTGGCCTGGCTCGGCGGCCTGTTCTTCTCCGGGATGCTGCTCCCGCTGAACGTCTTCCCCGGCGCGCTCGGCGAGCTCGCCCGGACCCTGCCGTGGGCGTCGCTGCTCCAGGTCCCGGCGGACGTCTACCTCGGGAAGTACCGGGGCTGGGAACTGGCGGGGGCGTACGGCTTCCAGGCCGCGTGGGCGGTCGTCCTGCTCGGCGCGGGCCGGGTGGCGCAGCGGGCGGCGACGCGGAAGGTGGTGGTGCAGGGTGGATGACCCGCGGGGCCCGGCCCCCGAGCCGCCGCCCGGCCCCTGGGGCACGTACCGGATGGTGGCGGGCATGTGGATCCGCTCCACGATGGCCTACCGTTCCTCCTTCGCGCTGACCCTGGTCGCCGGTTTCTGCGTCACCTTCTTCGACTTCGTCGCGATCCTCCTGATGTTCGGCCAGGTGAAGGGCCTCGGCGGCTTCACCTTCGCCGAGGTCGCGCTGCTCTACGGGACCGCCGGCACGTCCTTCGGGATCGCGGACCTGGTGATGGGCTCGGTGCAGCGGATGGGGAGGCGGGTCAGGGACGGCTCGCTCGACGTCTTCCTGATGCGCCCGGCGCCGCTGATCGCCCAGGTCGCGGCGGACAAGTTCGCGCTGCGCCGCTTCGGCCGGGTCCTCCAGGGGCTGGTCGTCCTGGTCTGGGGCCTGCTGCTGCTCGACGTGGCGTGGACGCCGGTGAAGGTGCTCCTCCTGCCGGTGACGGTGGTCTGCGGGGCGGTGATCTTCTCGGCGCTGATGGTGCTGGGCGCGTCGGCGCAGTTCTGGATGCAGGACGCCGCGGAGGTGACGAACTCGTTCACGTACGGCGGGAACACCCTGCTCGGGTACCCGCCGACGGTCTTCGCGCAGGACCTGGTGAGGGGCGTCGTGTACGTCGTACCGCTGGCGTTCGTGAACTGGCTGCCCGCGCTGTACGTGCTCGGCCGGCCCGCACCGGCGGGGGTGCCGGAGGGGGCGGCGTTCGCCGCGCCGCTCGTGGCGGCGGTCTGCTGCGGGATCGCGGGGATCGCCTGGCGGGCCGGAGTCCGTTCGTACCGATCGACAGGGAGCTGACGTCCGCGATGCCGTTCATCGAGCTGGAGTCACTGGAGAAGGTCTTCACGGTCCGCCGGCGGACCGGCCCGTTCCGCCGGGAGAAGCGCGAGGTCAGGGCGGTCGACGGGATCAGCTTCGGGGTCGGGCGCGGGGAGATGGTCGGCTACATCGGCCCGAACGGCGCGGGGAAGTCGACCACGATCAAGATGCTGACCGGCATCCTCACCCCCAGCGGCGGCCGGCTGCGGGTCGCGGGCATCGACCCGGCGCGGGAGCGCACCCGGCTGGCGCAGCGGATCGGGGTGGTCTTCGGCCAGCGGACGACCCTGTGGTGGGACCTGCCGCTGAAGGACTCGTACCGGCTGATGCACCGCATGTACCGGATCCCCGACGCCCGCTACGAGGAGAACCTGGACCGCTGTGTGGAGCTCCTGGAGCTGGGGGAACTCCTCGACGTGCCGGTCCGCCAGCTCTCCCTGGGACAGCGGATGCGCGGCGACATCGCGGCGGCGCTGCTGCACGACCCGGAGGTGCTGTACCTCGACGAGCCGACGATCGGCCTGGACGTGGTGTCGAAGGCGCGGGTGCGGGAGTTCCTGCGCGACCTGAACGCCACACGGGGCACGACGGTGCTCCTGACCACCCACGACCTCACGGACATCGAGCAGCTCTGCTCGCGGGTGATGGTGATCGACCACGGGCGGCTGATGTACGACGGGCAGCTGGACGGGCTGCACGCGATGGGGGAGAGCGAACGGCTCCTGGTGGTGGACCTGGAGCGCGAGACGCCCCCGATCGAGGTGCCGGGAGCCCGCTTCGTACGGGCGGAGGGAACCCGGCAGTGGCTCGCGTTCCCGGCCACGGCCTCGGCGGCGCCGCTGGTCGCGGCGGTGGCGGCGACGCATCCGCTGCTCGACCTCTCGGTGCGGGAACCCGACATCGAGGCCGTGATCGCGAAGATGTACGGGGGAACTCGGGAGGACCGCCGGGAGTCTCTGACGTAGGAGGTCGAGTCGATGGTGAGTTTCTCGTACACGGCGGCGGACGAGGAGAAGAGCAGGGGCGTCCGCCGGATGAAGACGCTGGCGACGGCGCTGCTGCTGGTCGTGGCAGTGATCTACGCCCTGGCGACGTGGGCGAGGAACGCCGGCTGGGGCGCCTGGACGGGCTATGTCGCGGCGGCGGCCGAGGCGGGCATGGTCGGCGCGCTCGCGGACTGGTTCGCGGTCACGGCGCTCTTCCGGCGGCCGCTCGGTCTGCCGATCCCGCACACCGCGATCATCCCGACGAAGAAGGACCAGCTGGGAGCGTCGCTGGGCCAGTTCGTCGGCGAGAACTTCCTCTCCGCGGACGTGGTGAGGGGCCGGCTGCACGCCTTCGGGATCGGCGCCCGGCTGGGCGCCTGGCTGGAGGACCCGGCGCACGCGGACCGGGTCACGGCGGAACTGTCGACGGCGCTACGGGGTGCGCTGACGGTCCTGCGGGACTCGGACGTCCAGGCGGTGGTCGGGGAGGCGATCACCCGGCGGGCGGAGGCGGCGGAGATCGCGCCGGGCCTCGGCAAGACCCTGGAGAAGATCGTCGGGGACGGGGCCCACCACCGGGCCGTGGACCTGGTCTGCACACGGGCCCACGACTGGCTGGTCACCCACGGCGAGTCGGTGATGGACGCGGTGCAGGGCGGGGCGCCGGGCTGGACCCCGCGGTTCGTGGACCGCCGGATCGGCGAGCGGGTCTACAAGGAGCTGCTCCGCTTCGTGACGGAGATGCGGGACATGCCGGCGCACCCGGCTCGCGGGGCGATCGACCGCTTCCTGACGGACTTCGCGGCCGACCTGCAGGCGGACACGGACACACGGGCGCGCGTGGAGCGCCTCAAGTCGGACCTGCTCGCCCGCCCGGAGGTCCAGGACATCATCGCCTCGGCGTGGTCCTCGGTCCGCAACCTGATCATCGCGGCGGCCGAGGACGACCGCAGCCAGCTCCGCCTCCGCGCCCGCGCCTCCCTGATCTCCCTGGGCAACCGCCTGTCGACGGACACCCGCCTCCAGTCGAAGGTCGAGGGCTGGGCGGAGGACGCGGCGACGTACGTCGTCACGACCTACCGCCACGAGATCACGTCCCTGATCACGGACACGGTGGCGGGCTGGGACGCCGACCAGACGTCGAAGAAGATCGAGGCGAACATCGGCAGGGACCTGCAGTTCATCAGGATCAACGGCACGGTGGTGGGGGCGCTGGCGGGGCTGGCGATCTATGCGGTGAGCAGGGGGGTGGGGGGCTGAGGAGTGGCGCGGGGGCGGCAGCGCGGAGTCGGCGCTCCGGGCGGGTGCCGACGCGGAGGGGTTATGCCTTCCCGCGGGTGACGGCCCAGGAGGCGGCGGCCATGCCACCGGCGACGGAGAACACGGCGGGCCAGGCGCCGATCTTCTTGGCGAGCGGGTGGGACCCGGCGAAGGCGGCGACGTAGGCGGTCGTCAGCCCCACGGAAGCCCTGGCCCCACCGACCTGCTGCCACTCCCGCGCGGCCACCCCACCGGCGACGGCGAGCACGACCCCACCGAGCGGCCGCTTCTTGGTCCACCGGGCAACGGCATAACCACCGACGAGCCCGACGGCGGCTATGGCGGGGGAGGGGATGCGGGGCATGACGGGGCCTTTCGGTTGGCGGGGCGTGCTTCGAGCGTACGAGGTTGGGGGCGCGGTGCCGATGCGAGGGCTGCCTCGGAGGGGAATCAGCTACGAGAGAGAGGCGCACTCGGGGCAATGCGTCTCGCCGCCGAGCGGGCGGAACAGCATGGGCTGGGTGTGGTCACCGGCACACTCCCGAGCGCCTTCGAGTCGCGGCGAGAGGCGGTTGCCGGACGAGGGTGAGGACTGCGGCGGCAGGGACCGGGGCGGTACGTCACGCAGGAGGTACCGGACGAGCCCACCGGGCCGGTGTACAGGAGTCGCGGTCCCGGGCAGGCCGCGCAGGATGTGTTCGTGGACATCGGTGGAGGAGTGGCCGGTGTCGAGCCAGCGAGCGGCGAGCCGGGCGAGTTCGTCGCGCATGCCGGGCGGGATGCTGCGGAGGGTGGCGGAGAGGAGCGGCAGGGCGCCGATGAGGGCGCGGGCTTCTTCCAGCCGGGGCGACTCGTCGTCGGGGTCCGCGACTTCGGGTGCCTCGGCGGGGTCCGGGGGAAGGTGGGAGGTGTTTTCTCCCCGGTCTTTCTTTGGATGACCGCCGGTCGACGGGGGCGTCGGCTCACCGACGGTCAGGGCACCGACGGCCGGATTACGGGGACTCGGTGTGACCTGGGAAGACGCGACGGGACCCCGCGCGAGGAGCTTGACGGCCTGGTCGGTCGTCAACGGGGTGCTGGACACGAGCTGTTGGGTCACCCAGAGGCCCCCGGCACCCTGCACCCGTCGCTCGTGCACGAAGCCCTCCTCCTTGAGCTGCCGCTTGGCGCGCGCGAAGGCGCATGCCCCGATCCGGGCACGTTCGGCGGTACGGGAGAGCGACTCGCGGGCGTCCCGGGGAAGGGAGAGCTGCCAGGTCAGAAGGCGAACGGCGTCGGAGGACAGCCGCGGATGCCGAATGAGCTCGTGCGAGAACTGACTGAAGGCACGTGCGGGCGCGTTAAAGTGCCGGTAGATCACTGTGGGTCTCTTCCACTGGTGGTTCAGGCCCTCGCCGATGGGTGCGAACCGTTGGCGGGGGCCGTTTTGTGTGACCGTACTGCACTTAGTGCGACTGATTAACCACGATGAGTGAAGAGCGCTCATGTGGGTGAAGGGAAGGCTCGGCGGGCCGAGGAGCTGGTCTACCTCGGGTGCGGTGGGCGGAGCGGGTGAAGTCGCTCTGTCGCCTCAGCGCTCGGACGCGTCTCTCCAGTAGTCCGCGAGCATTTCGCCCGGCCACGTCGGCTGAGTGACGGCGCCACGGGGCAGCATCTCCTCGAACACCGCCACGAGATCGACGACTTGCGTGCCGTCGTCGGCGTCGAGGTCCACGACGTGGAGGTCGCGTCCGTCGACCTTGAGCAGCCTCGGGAAGGACGTGGCCAGCCGGGCGGGACGCCGGTGGTTGTGGTGAACGAAGGTGCCGGTCGCCGGCCACGCGGGGTTGTCGCGGGGACTGCGCGCGTGAAGCGCGACATCGCCCGGGGAGCCGAGGTTGAAGAACCAGGTGACCTGGAGGTGGGAGAACTGCTCGATGCCCCGCAGCGTCTCCACGGGGAATTCGGGCCGCAGACGGATGACCGACTCCACGCCCCCCTTGAAGTCGTCGAGCCGTTCGGCATGGCCTCCGACCACGTCAGCGATGACGGGCACCTCGATGAACTCAGCAGGCACGAATTGCCCTTCTTCCTTCTCTGCGGCATCACTTGTGGGGTACGACGGCTTCGGCGGCGTCAGATTACTCGCTGGAGTACGACCCGGGCTCGATCGTTCACTTCCGTAGCGGACGGGATTCCACGGTTGCGAAAAGGGGACAGGACCGTGCGCATGGTCGCGGCTGCTTCTCGCGCCCTGCCGGACTGAACGCCGTCCATGGCGTCTAGCGCTTGAGCCCAAGTCCGGCAGGCTGCATCGATGTTGCCTTGTTCGGCCTGGACGGTGCCCATGTATCCGAGCGTGACGGCGTGGGTTCTGCTGAAGGAATCGGCCCTGCGGTGTCGCACGCTGGCACGGAAGTGGCGCAGGGCGCCGTTGAGATCGCCCAGGGCCCACAGCGTGCGGGCGGTCTCATGGGCGAGGGACGCTTCTTGGAAGAACCAGACGCGCTGAGGTTCGTCGTCTCCCGCTGTGGCCTGGCCGAGGTCGGATTCGGCCTGGTGGATCGCGGCGATGGCCTTGTCCTTCTGGCCGTCCACGGCCAGCGCCCGCGCACGCACGATGCCGATCAGGGCCTGTTCGCGTGGGGTGGCGTGGTCGTATCGCTTGCGCTCGATGGAGGCGGTGGCGAGGTCCAAGGCGGCCCGGGTGTGTCCGAGGTCTATGGCCTGATGGGCCATCGCTCGAAGGATGTGTCCGGCGAGAGGATCGTCGTCTGCTTCGGCGGCGAGCTTGAGCGCGAGGGTGAAGTAACGTCGCGCGGGCTCATGTCGGGAGGCGTCGAAACTCATCCAGCCGGCCACGTACACGGCCTCGGCTGCCGCCGAGTACAGCGCGCGACGGGAGTCCTCGCTGCTGAAGACTCCGCTGACGTACCGGGCGACGTCGTCGACGATGTACTGGTAGAGGGCCGTTCGGCCGTCGACGCCGCCGTGCCGTTGATCGCGGCGGGCGAAGAACTCGGTCATCTCACGAACGGCCCGTACCTCGCTCTCGCCGACTCGGCGGTTCGGTCCACCGGCTCGGGAGCGCGCCCGCTGTGGAGCTTCGTCCCACCATGGACCCCGGGGTAGGGCCAGTCCGCCGACGGAGTAGACGGCGGCGCCGGTGAGGAGTCGACGGCGTTCGCGGTCCATGCTGTTTCTCCCCAGGTCGACCAGAGTCGTCAGCGTGTCGGTGTCCCACTCGGACCCGGTGACCGTATCCGAGGCGTTCCCCGCGAGGCCGATCTCCGCGAGCGAGAGGGGACGACCCAACCGCCGCGACAGAGTCTCCCGCAGAACATCGGCCGCCCGGCCCCGAGGCCGGGTTCCGGCGACCCACATGGCGATGTGCGAGCGCGTGACGGTGAGGAGTTCGTCGACCCCTGCCTCCGCCGCGACCCGAACCACTGCGGCTGCCACCACGGGCTGCGACCAGCCCGTTTCCGCGATCACCGCAGCCAGTTCGTCGTTTCTGCGCGCCATGCTGCGCCCCTGTTCACCAGAGAACAATCTTTGACGGGTTTGACGGCATCGCGGCCTCAGCGGGGATATCCGTCCGTCGCGAATCACGTTTCGCTGAGGGAACACGAAACCACCAACTGGCGACGACAGGGGGACAACTGGTGACTTTCAGCCACGTGGGTGACGAGGAAGGCCGAGCGGCCTCGACCCACGAGCGGCTCGCGCCCTCGGCTGAGGCTCCGGCGACTTTGGCCGTGACGTCTCGGTCCACGGGGCGTCCCGCCTACTCCCAGACGCTTCCACGCGAGCCGGAGAGCGCGGCTGTCGCTCGGAGGCTGGTCCGGACGGCGCTGACCCTCTGGGGTCTGGAATCGCTGATCGAAGACGCGACGCTGGTCGTCACGGAGTTGGTTTCCAACTCGGTCGATCACGGCCGGCTCCCTTCGATCCGGGTGCTGGTGTCCAGGCCCGTGGCGAACGGGGTCCGCCTGGGGGTCGTCGACCGCTCCAGGACAGTCCCGATGCTGAGGCTGGATTCCGACGCTGACCAACTGCGGGGGCGGGGGCTGCTTCTCGTCGACGCACTCGCGGAGCAATGGGGCACTGAGCTGTACCGATGGGGCAAGCAGGTCTGGGTCGAGTTGCGGGAGGGAGTGGCGGCGTGAGGTTTCGCCGGCGGGTGAGGCCCTCCGAAGCCCCGGCCCGGAGGGGCGGCCCGGCTGCACCGCTGCCGGGCCGCCCACCGACTACCGGCGACGTCCTTTCCGAAGGCGAGCATCAGGTCTGCGTGGGCGAGAAGAACCCGAGTCCGGGGTCCTCCGGCGTGCCGATCAGCAGGGCGCGGTCGAGCAGGATGTTGTTGTACTCGCAGCTGGTCTCGGGCAGCATCGCGCAGGCATGGCATGCCGCGAGGTTGGCGCCGCCTGCGCCGGAGGAACGGGACTCGATGCACAACGGGTCCGCAGAACACCAGTGGGACCGCCGCAACGCCGAGTGGAGGGCCACGGCGAGCCGCGAGGGCTCCCCCTGGGCCACCACACCTCCCAGACTGCCTGCGGAGTCGCTCGTGGCCGTGTAGACGAGGATGCCGGCCATGTGGGGGTCGGCGTAGAGGCGCTCACGCAGCGCCCCGGCCGGGTAGCCGGCTTCCAGACTCCACTCGTTGATCAGCACGTGGGCCAGGGTGTGCAGCAGGACCAACCTGGGCGTGGCGGGCGAGGTGGGAACCTCGGCGGGATCGGTGGCCCGCTCTCTCAGCAGCCGGTCGTGGTTGTCACGCATGCGCTTCACCCGGCGAGCCACCGTGTGCAGCTCGGCCCACTCGTCCAGGCGGTGCTCTTCGAGGCGTACGAAGACACCTTCGCCATGCACCTCCATCGCGGGGAGCCAGTCGGTCGGTGTCAGCGACAGGGCGGCTTCATGGCCGTCGGCACCCGTCTCCGGGTCCGCGATGCGAGTGAAGGCCTTGAGCGCCCGGACCTCGCGCAGACGCTTCACCAACATCGTCCGTTCGACACCGAAAGGGGAGAGGACCGACGTGTCGGAGACGGGCGGCTCGCAGATGAACTGCTCCTCACGTCCCTTGTCCCGCAGGGCATTGCCGGCCGACAGCTGTTCGTACTCCTGCCGCCGCAACGCCTGATGGCTGTCGGTGGCGACGTTCTCCGGAGTCGGGTCCCCCTCCTGCTCGGCAGCCAGCAGGTCCATGACGACATCGACCGAGACCGAATCGTCCCCGGGGAACGCCCCCTTGAGGTAGATCTCGATCTCCCCGCGCGAGGAGTAGCCACGCAGGTTCTCCCAGTGCTTCGTGAGCCTGTCGGCGAGGCCGTCGCTCCACGGAGGGATGGACAGGGCGGACTTCAACACGGGCTGCCAGACCGCCGACGAACCGCGCTGGAGCGTACGAGGCGCCTGCGAACAGAATTCGGCGGGAGCTCCTTCGAGCCAGGGACGTCTGCCCTCGCAACGGACCTTGAGGTCCTGCAGGGCGGAGCGACGGAAGGCACCTTCCATGGAGACTTCGGGCACACCACAGGTGCACGATACGACGATGGAGCGCAGCGAGGCGCTTCGACCGGCGAAACGCAGACTCATCTGCCCACCGCAGTGCCCGGTCGTGCCTTCCTCGCGATTGCCGCGATGCAACCACTTCCAGTAGGGGAAGTCGTCGAGGTGCCCGTCCTCGCACGCCACGACGAATCGGGACGGCACGAGCGGTTCCTCGTCGCAGTCCTTCCCCGTGCAGATGTTCTTGCCCGGAGGGGGATTGAAGCCCCGGATGTGCTGCAGGGACTTGCACTGGGGACACGAGTGCCACAGGGGGAAGCGACGGACGCGCACCCCGTCCCTGCTCCCCTCCCCGGAGGCCGGTGGCAGCCGGAAGTGGCGCACCCCGAGGACCCGGGCGAGCCGGTGCTCGTGGATGATCGGCGCCTCGTCCAGCTGCCAGCTGTGGTGGGCCTTGTCGATGCCGGAGACGACGAAGGACTCGTTGTCGACGGCGATCAGCGATCCGACGCCGTACGTGGTGATCATCTGGGCGCGGCGGACCGACCCGCGGCGCGGCAGGTCGAGACGGGGGGCGGCCGGGCCGCCGTCGGTGCCGCGGCGGCGGCGCTCGCGGGGCGGGGTCATCGGGATGCCTCCATGAAGAGAGCGGACTCGGCGTCGACGTCGCGCAGGCTCCACAGGGTGGACCAGGCGTCGGCACCCTCTGATTCGTCGTCGAACGGTCGGAGCAGGGCGGGGGTGGGATTGCCACGACGAGGCTCGTACAGCAGTCCGCCGTGAGCCTCGGCCTTCGACTGCCACCAATCGATGAACTCGTCGAACGCCTCCGAGGTGTCCTGCAGTTCCTCGGGAGCGACCTTGTGGACCCGGCTCGTCAGCAACGGCTTGATCTCGTGACGCAGACGGTCCACGTACGTACCGATACGGCCGGCGTCGGTGTTCTCGCGGGCCTCGGGGATGAGGATGCGGGCCAGGGCCACGACCACGGCATGCAGGCCGCGATCGCGTGCCCGTGCGGAGAACGGTGTGACCGATGTCGACTCGACCTCGCGGTAGAGCGCCGAGTGGAAGTGGAGGAAGTTCTCGTAGTGGGAGCGATCACGGGAACGGACCGCATTCAGCATCACGGCCACCAGGCCGGGGTGGGCTCGGCCCACGCGGCTGGTCGCCTGGATGTACTCGGCCGTGGTCTGGGGCTGGCCCATCACCGCCATCAGACCGAGGCGGTTGACGTCGACACCGACGGCGATCATGTTGGTCGCGAGGAGGACGTCACGAACGTCGGGATCGGGGTGGCGCTTCTCGATCTCCTTGAGGCGGGCGGGAATCAGACTCGCGTCGACACGGCTCGTCAGCTCCGAGTACCTGTTGGAGACCCGTACGTCGGTTCCGTCGCGGTCGGCGAGGAGCCGCAGGTAGTCCTCGACGTCGTCGTTCACCTGAAGTTCGGCGGCGGACAGCAGCCGAAGGCTGTTGAAGTAGCCGACCAGGGTCCAGTAGGCGTCCCGGACCTCGTCGCTCGTCTCCGCGCGCGCAGCCTGGTGGAGGAGCGCCGCATAGGTGCGGATGAGGAGGGTCGACTGGCTGGTGCCGGGGGCGAGCAGACCGACGTAGCGGCGGCTGGCCTTGCTCCTGCGGTCGGTCTCGACGGCGAACCAGGAGTCCCGGGCGTCCAGACCGGCAGGGGGGAACTGGTGCACGTCCCGATCGAAGAGGTTACGTCCCTGGTCCGCCGCGCGACGGATGGTCGCCGTGGAGGCGATCACCTTCGGCTCGTCGGCGAGTGCGTCGACGGCCGTCTCGTACAAGCCGGTGAGGGTCCCGAGAGGGCCCGAGATGAGGTGGAGCTCGTCCTGGACGATCAGCTCGGGGGGCGGTGTCGCCTCGTCGGGGCGGTCCCGGTTGAACAACGCCGCCGTCTTTTCACGCCACGGCATGGAGGCGAACTTGTCGACCGTGGCGATGACGAGGGTGGGACGGGCCCCGTAGACCGTCTCGTCCACCAGGTGGACCGGCAGCCCGGAGGCGAAGTCGCAGCCGGCGCCGGGGCAGCGTACGTCCATGCGTACGTCCTCCACGTCCACCGAGTAGTGGTGGGCATCCAGCGCGGTCCCGCACCACGGGCAGGCGTGAAGCTGCACCGGGTTCTCCTTCTGGAGACTCTGTCCTCCCCGGAGCTTGTCCAGCTGCTTGTCGGCCGTGGCGAGGTCGTTCGGCGTGGCCGACTTCCCGACCCACATGCCGATCGAGATGGTCTCGTGGCCCAGCCGGTCCGGGGCCGCCCCGCGCATCCGCTCCATCGCGCAGATGAGGATCGTGGCGCGCTCGAACTGCTGGAGGGTGAGCAGGCGCAGGGTGTACCGCATCAGTACGGTGACGCCTCCGCCGTTCTCCTTGAGGCGCAGCCGGCGCAGGAAGGTGGTGAACGCGATCAGACCGAGATAGGCCTCGGTCTTGCCGCCACCTGTGGGGAACCACAGCAGATCGGAGACCCGGCGGTCGGGGTGGTTGGGATCGTCGATGCCTCGCAGGCACAGCAGCATGAACGCGATCTGGAACGGGTACCAGCGCTGCGTCGACAGATCGGGCTCGCCCTGCCGGCCGTCCTTCACCCAGGCGCTCCGGGCGCGCTGCTCGGCCATGGCCCGATTGGCGAGCCGGAACGCCTCCATGACGTCCGACTTGGCACCCAGGAGCCCGATCCCCTCACGGATCCGCCGCAGGGCCTCGCGACAGGCTTCCAGTCTTTCCTGGGCGGCGTCCTCGTGCGAGGTTGCGGCAAGGGCGGCGGCCTCCGAAGCCTTGGCCTCGATCCACTGCTCGTAACCGTCGGCCAGTTCCTGCAGTGCTTCGATCACCTTGTCGTCGGGGCGTTCGGCGAGGCCGAGCATGTCGAGTGCCGAGCTGTCGATCTCCGGGTTGGAGTCGGTCAGCAGGACTTCGTGCGTGGGCACGAACTCGGATCGGATCTCGTCGATCGCAGCAGGCAGTACCTCGGTCAGACCGATCGCCGGCGGCGTCCAGTCCCAATCGGCGGAGCATCCGTGCCCCATGGCGAAGGTCGGGGCATGACGGTGCAGCAGGCGGCTGGTGGCCGTCTCCGAATCGACGGCGGACAGTGCGGCTGGGCGCTCGACGAAGGCGGACGTCCCGCCGGCGGCCCGCACCCGCAGGCTCGGCTGGAAGAGGGCAAAGGCGTCCTGAAGTTCCTTCTCGCCCACGACATGGGCGTTGATCAGGGTGACGGTGACAGTGACGCTGCCCGAACTGCTCGGCCGGACGAGGGCGTGCAGCTGCACCTCGTCGGGGACGAGATCCTCCTTCACGGTCCCCGGGCGCGTGATGTCGATCGTCTTCTCCGGCAACTCCAGCTCTCGGCGACGCCAGTGCTCACGCTGGTCGCTCGTGGTCCTGGCCTCCGCCCGCCGAGCCGACAGCGGCCGCCCCTCCGCGTCGACGGGGTCGTAGACGGCGGCTCGTGCGTGGATCACGATCTCGGAGGCGATCCCGGGCGCGACGGCGAAGGTGAGGCCCATCGTCGAGGGGCGACGGTCGCCCGAGGTGGGAGGGTCGGCGGAGGTGTCTGTGTCGTCGGGGCGGTTGAGGCCGAGCAGAGGGGCCTCGTCCAGCCCTTCCTCCTCGGCGATGTCCTCCAGCTGTTCCTCCCGGGCCTCGCGGTCGGCGGCCCGGGGGAACAGCACCCCGATCGGGTAGCGGGTGATCGGGGCGTCCTGCGTGAGGGTCTCGTCCGGGTCGTCCCCGGCGTCGGCGTCCGGCCCGAGGAGCTCTCGGCGCAGTCCGGCCACCAGTTCCTCGCGGACCCGGTAGTGCTCGGTGTGCCGACTGGTCCCGTGCGTCATCCCTGCTCCTCCCCGGCGCGTTCATTGCGCCGATGCCTTCCGATCCCGGTGATCCGAGGGGCGATCCACACCCCGTTCCCGCCGAGCCCTGCATTGGTGCCGGCGGCCGTGCTGCCCGCGACCGTCTCCAGAACGTCCACCCGCAGGCCGACGATCTCGCTCGGCCAGTTGATTTCCCAGGACCGCGAGACCTTCTCGACGGCGTACAGGTCTCGGCGGAAGCGCTCCGAGGCCTCGCCGACGACCCGGTCCTGGTGGAACAGGTCGTACGGCGGGCTCTGCTCGGGCCCCGCAGGTACGGGGTGACGCATCCGAAGAGTCACCGCGGCCCCGGCGCGGACGTGTTCCAGCAGGTAGGTCTGTGTCGTGGCCGCGTCCATGCCGGCCGAGCAGGGGGGCGTGTCCCGATGAATGTCCCCCGCCACCACCTGGATGCCGAGCCGCTTGTACTTCTCCCAGGAGCCCAGGTACCAGCGCCCGGTGGGACGGTGACGCCTTGTACGGAAGGTGTCGGGGCCGGTGACGTGGTAGAGGTCCTCGCGGGCCCGGGTCATGGCGACGTAGAGGGCCCTCGCCTCCGCGGGCACGTCGAGGTCCTCGTGGGCCTTGCGCAGCTCGTCGAGGGGCGGGGGTGTCAGCAGTAGTACCCGGTCGTACTCAAGGCCTTTGGCCCGGTGCACCGTCGAGACGAACAGCCGGGACGTCTCCGGATCCGACAGATCGTCGGGGAACCGACCCTCGGCCACCAGGCGTCCCAGGGCGGCGACATCGACCTGGCCACGACCGGTGCGACGGGTCGCCGCCCGCGAGAGCCGCCAGCAGCGTTCGGGATCAACCCCGATGGGGAGCGGTATCCCCGTGAGCAGGTCCAGGAAGCGCGACTCGGCGAGTGTCAGGGACTCCGCGCGGCGCAGCAGCTCGGCCACCCAGTACGGCACGGGACGGTCCTGCAACGACCGCTTCAGCGCGTGCTCCACTCCGTGTCCGTGCAGCAGCTCCGACACGGCGAGTGCCTGCCGGTTGTCGCGGGTCAGGATCGCGCACCGGCCGGGGAACGTCTTCAACGTCCCTTGTGCGAAGTCGCCGGCCAGGTCCCCGAGACTCGGCAGGCCGAGAAGGCGCTCGCGGAGTTCTGCGTGAAGTGTGGAGGCGGTGGTCTCCGCGCCGTCCGGTGAAGCGGCCAGGTTCTGCAGGCGGGGCCCGAGGGCCAGCGCCGTGCGGGCCTCGGGAGTCGTCGCCCGGAAGTTCTCGGTCAGGTGGAGCTCGACGAGGTCGTCGTACGAGGATCGCAGCCAGGTGAAGAAGAGGTCGGTCTCCTTGGCGCGTTCCACCGGGTCCTCGATCTGGAAGCCGTAGATGCCCTGTGCGGAGTCGCCGACCACGGTGAATCCGCACGAACGCTGGAAGCGGTCGAGCAAGGCCTCCACAAGGTCGCGACGGTCGCCCACCAGGTCCTGTGCCTCGTCGATCACCACATGTGAGGGCGCTCCGAGTTGGCCGGCCTCCACCGCGCCCTTCTCGATCGCCGCGGTGGCCGCGCGGATGCGCTCGTCGAAGCTGCGGGCCCTCCAGTCGTCGTCCGGGTACGCACCGGCGAGCAGCTGGTACGCCCACGAGTCGAAGGTCTGGACACGGACCCGTTCGGCCCGGTCGCCGTGCCGGGCGTTCCGGTCCCGCAGTTCTCGGACGGCGGCTCGGGAGAAGCTCAGGACGAGGATCTCCCCGGCCTCAAGGGCTTCGTCCGGATCGACGTGTCCGACGAGGGAATCGAGACGCCGCACGACGGTGTGGGTCTTGCCCGAGCCGGCACCCGCGGTGACCAGGAGACGCGTGTCCCAGGGGAGATCGACGACGGCCTGCTGCTCGGCGGTGAGCGGAGGACCGGCATCGTACGGATCGGTCACTTGCTGCTCCACAGGTGCTCGAACTGGGTGAACGCGAGAGCGGTGTCGAAGTTGTCGACGGTGTCGCGGACGTTGAGGATCAGGCAGGTCTCCTCGCCGCCGTTGAGCGGTCCGCGCAGGCCGCGCCCGATCATCTGCTGGTACACGTTGGGGCTGTACACCGGCCGGGCGACGATGACGGCCCGGGTCGCGGGGGCGTCGAACCCCTGGGTGAGAACGCCGTAGTTGGTGAGGACCTGTGTGCGCCGCTCACGGAAGTCGTCGATGCGCCGGCGACGGTCGCCGGGCGAGGTGGACGAGTCGACGGAGGATGCGGTGATGCCCCGGTCCCGGAGTCTGGCCGCCAGGTACTTGGCATGGTCGACCGAGGTGGCGAACACGAGTACCGGCCAGTCGTCCGGCATGTCCGAGATCTCGTCCAGGATGCGGGCGTTCCGGTCGTGGTCGTCGGCGAGCCTCTGCTCGGCCGTCCGGGACAGGACGCTCATCTGCTCGGCATGCTGCTTCTCGTCACGGTCCAGGGTGATCGTGCCGCCCCGGAGAAGACGATGCTCGACCTGGGCCAGCACACCGAGCTCCTGAAGCTCGCCGTAGGCGTCGTCGTTCGCGAAGACGTCTTCGTCCAGTCGGCGGCCACCGAATCGGTTGATCAGGCGACGGGTCTCCTCCTGGTTGGTGTTGCGGAACGGCGTCGCCGTGAGCCCCAGGAGGTGACGGTCGGTGCGGGAGGCCGTCAGACCCAGCTGCGTGAAGATCTTGGTGTATCGGGGGGTGATGGCGGTGTGCGCCTCGTCGACGATGACGAGGGCGGCGTTCCGCAGCCATGCGTAGGAGTCGGCTTCGAGGCAGCTCGGCTGCTGGAGCTTGGCGTCCATGGCGACCACCAGCTGCGGCCGATCCGTGACCGGTCCTGCCTCGTGCGACGACCACAGCCTGTTGATGACGAGCGGCCTGTCCGCGCCGACCTTTCCCCAGACGAACTTCCAGCTCTGCACGGCCTGCTCGCACAGCTCCTCGGTCTGGGCGATCCACAGGATCGGCCCGTCGAGTTCGCCCGCCTGCTTCACCCAGCGGATCACCGCCTCCGCCGTCACCCGGGTCTTGCCCGCTCCGGTCGGCAGAGACAGCATGCCGCGCTGCGGGACGATCCGGTCCAGCATGGTGAAGACGTGCGCGGCGAGCCGCTCCTGGTAGTCGTGCAGGCGCGGGAAGTGGCGTGGGCCGTCCACTTCGATCCGGGGGTCCAGAGTGGGCGTCCGGAATCCGGCGAACGAACCGGGGAAGCCGAGCTCCGCCACGAAGGACACCGCGGTGGAGGCACCGGTGAAGGATGACGGGGCGTGGCTCGGGTAGACGTTCTGCAGGTCGCGGGCGTGGACATGGAGGACGCGGTCCTCGTGGGCGTTGAACGCCATCCGCGCGACGCGGTGGCCGTCGGGCTCCGTTCCGCCGTTCTCCGCCCGTTCGCTGTCCATGAGACCGGGGGGAAGCCGATCCCTCAGGGCTGCGGCGCCCAGGAGGAGCAGCAACTTCGTCTCCACGTCGGCGGCCTCGCGCACGGCCTTCAAGGTGTCCTTGACCTTCTGGTCCTCCTCCTGACGCCGCTGTTCGTCCAGGACCTGACGGCAGCCGGATTCGCCCATGTTCCAGCGCAGTTCGCGGTCCACGGCCATCAGGGTCGTAATCGCGTCGGAGGGTTCCAGTACGAGGATCGTGGACCCCCGCAGGCTGCTGTTCAGGGTCCGAGGGCGCATGCCGTTGGGCGTGCGGGTCACTTCCTCCAGGACCTTGCAACGCTGCAGCACATAGGGGTCCACCTGCGAGCCCCGCATCTGGCGCAGGGTGGGGTACACCTCCTTGAGCGGGACCGGATCACCGATGTCCTCGCTCCGCGTCTCGAGGCTGATCACATCGGCGTACGGCAGCATTCCCCACTGCTTGACGAGCAGCGCGGCGTCCTCGACCGAGGCGGTCAGCAGTGCGGGCAGTCGTTCGGCCCGCAGAGCCTGGTACTCGCCTTGCGAGGAGGCCACGGCGATCTCGCCGTCGGGGCGCGTTCCCCAGTCGTCGCCGATGCGGCAGCGGGTGAGGGTGTCCTCGGAGAAGGCCACCTCCAGACGGGTCAGCAGTACGTACGTGTTGCCGACGAAGGCGTCGTCCTCGCTCTGCTGGAGCTTCTCCTGGAGCTGGTCCCAGAAGGAGCCGGGCACGTCCTGGACACTGGTGGGAAGCCGCAGTTTGCGAGCCTTCTCGGAGCTGATGTCCGCCACCGGCAGGACATCGCCGTACGCGGCGAGCTGGGGGCCGACAGCTTCGGTGACACGGCGGAGGCCGTGGGAGGTCGGGACGAGACCGTACCGCAGGAGCATCCATCGGATCGGTGAGGCCACGGCCCTTCGGGTGCTGACCTGGGCCCCGACCTGAAGGGTCCAGTTGTCGACGAGGGCGTCCTCGGGCAATGCCTTCAGGAATCGGGCGCGGGCTTCTTCGGAGAGTGTGGGCAGCAGGTGCAGGGGGCCGCCGACCGTCGCGCCCTCCAGCCTGATCCTGGCGAGAGTCGGGCGGGCGGCCTGGTTGGGCAGGGACGCGCAGTACGCCTTGTGCAAGGCCTCCCGGTACTGCTCGAACCAAGCCTCCTCCTCGGGGCGGTGTCCCCCCGTGGGCCGGTCACGCAGTCCTACCTCGCGGAAGAACGCCATGTCGTCGGAGTGGAAGCGGGCGTCCACGGCGACGACGGGGTCCGAATCCGGGGTCACGACCGGACCGGGAAGCAGACAGTTCCGCATCGGTCGGTAGTGCCCGTCCGACGCGCGTACGTGCAGCATGGAGCGCGGATCGGACACCCGCTGGATCACCTCGTGCGACAGATGCCCGCTGCCGGCCTGGTGGAACAGCTCCCAGAACCGGGTCCACTCCTGTGGCCCGTACGTGCTGAAACCCTGCTCCAGGACGCTGACGAAGCGCCCGCGGACGTCGGCCTCGCGGATACCGAGAGCGGTGAGGGCGTTCGTGAGCGACAGGTCCTCGGACAGAGCACTGTCGACGTAGACGAGGGACTCGCGCAGCCCGTCCTGGTCGGTGCGGCGGAACACCTTGCCGACGACCGGAGCGACCATGCCGTGCTCCTCGGTCAGTACGATCCGCGCCTCCCGGGCCTCGTCCGCGTACGGCGAGGACGCCTGGATCATGCTCGCGACGATGCGGACGGCGGTGGCGGACGCCGCGGCGGTGCCGTCGGAGACCAGAGCCTCCAGCCATTCCCGCACCGAGGCACGCTCACGCCTGGAGGCCTTGAGGATGTGGTCCGTCTTGCCGGCGCGGAGGGTGTCGACCTCCGCCGACGGGTGCAGCCAGTTCGTGGGCCGGCCGGGGTAGGAGTTCCACAGGGTCAACCAGCCGGCCACCGTCTTGTTGTCCTTGCCCAGGGACGGGTGGACATTCAGGTCGCGCGGAACCTGCAGTCGGCCGTCCTGGTCCGGCAGGGAGGGGCGGTGGGCGGTGGCCTCCCAGATCTGCTCGGTGAGGTGGCGGTCCGCCCAGCTGACCGTTTCGGACTCCCTGGGCCGACCCGGGAGGAGCGGAAGGTACGCGGCGGGATCCTCGGCGGGAGCCAGCTCCGGCAGCGAATCGACCACCAGCCCGGCCGCCACACGGATCATCTCCTTGTTGAACGGCGAGGAGTCCAGCAGGTTCTGTCGGTCCTCGTTGGTCTTCCAGGCACCGTTGAGGATGCCGCTCAGCGTCATCTCGTACTTGGTGGGGAAGAAGGACCAGAAGCGCCCCCGGCCCTTGGGAGAGGAAAGGAGTCCGGAGGACTCCTTCTCGTACTCGCGCACGGCCCAGGAGATGTCGAGGGTGACCCGATCGTGCAGCTCGCCCGCGCTGGAACGGGCGGCCGCGGTGGGCTCGTGGGTGAGCGTGAACACCCGCCATCTGTTGTCCGAGGGGCGTTGGCCGGGGCGCTCCTCCCGGACGGCGTGCAGTTCTCGGTCATGTTCGACGATGAGGGTCCGGCGCACGACGGGTCGCGGACGGCGGTCCTCGAGAACGACCTTGGCGACGTGCGGGGAGAAGAGCTGGAAGCCGATGGGGAACTCTTCCCGGCCTCCGACCGAGGAGCCTCCATGCATGTCCTGGCCGAGCCGCTCGGCGGCTCCGTCGAGCAGCGGCAGGCGCACGACGGTGGTGGCCCAGCCGAGGAGTTCGTCGAGCACGGGATCGGCGGCGCGCTCGGCGGCATCGTCCAACGGGCGGGCCATCCGGAGCACAGGAGCTTCGAAGTCCTCGCCCAGGCGGGCCGTGACTCCGGCGACGGCACGGATCTGTGCGGAGGCCCACTCGCGGTCGAAACCGAAGGACCCCGTGCTGCTGAAGAACTGAGGGGCGTCGGTCACCACGAGTACGGATTTCACTCCCACGCCGAAGCGGCCGATCTGACCTCCGCGCTTGCGCGACATGCTCATCCGGAGAATGGTCTCGGCACCTTCGGGGGTGACGGGGGTTCCCTCGTTCGCGCAATACAGATGGGTGTCAGTCAGTACGACATGGACGGATCCACCGGGATCGGCGGCGATTTCGTCCGCCGCGTTCTGCACCAGCTCGAAGAGTTGCCGGTCGCCGTACCCGCCCTGAGTGATGCGTCTTTCCCCGTTGGCGTGCTCCGGAATGAGACCGGGGTCGACGGCGTACGTCTGGAGGACGCGAGAGGACTGCGCAATCACGGTTTCGAGTACAGGGGTCGGTTCGGGGGACACGGGACTCCGATCCTGGAGTGGCGGCCTGACAGGAGGAAGAACCTACTGTGATCAAGCGTCAGAAGTGCTGCGTTGTGCGGATGGTGGCGTAGACGGTGAGCCGACGAGGGCGGTTCCGGCCGCTGGCCGAGTGTCTTCGGGGGCATCGGCGATCACGAAGAGGGGCGAAAATCCGGTGCCGCACGGAACGTTCCTGGGCGGGCGTCATCACATGTGTTGCCGCCGAAGGAGATGCAGGAAGACGGCACACTTCTACCAGGGCTTCGGAAATACGTTTCTTCCGAGGCGGGTGGGGCCGCTGAGGGGAATGTACTCGCCTGTGTCGAGAGTGCGCAAGGAGGTCGACGGGGCCCTTTGGTCGCTTCGATATGGCGCGAAACATGGCGAATTGCGTGAAACGAGGCAGATGGCTCCCTCGACCTCAGGTCTCGACCTCCAGGCGCTGTCAAAGGTTGTTTGACATCGGGTGGCCTGTCAAAGGACCGGGTAGGGTGAGGGGTGCTGTAGGAGACAGGTGGAGTCGGATCCGAAGGAGGTGACCGTGGAAGCCGGCGAGGACTTCGGACCATGGTTGGCGCGGCAGTTGAAGCTCGCCGACATGACCCAGACCGAGTTGGCCCTGGCCGTCGATGTGACGCGCGCGGCGGTCTCGGCCTGGATCACGGGCAGGGCGACCCCGCGTCCCGAGGCGATCGAGCGCATCGCCCGAGCCTTGAACACCGATCTGGCCACGGTTCACACCCGCACGGCGGACACCCAGGCCGGCCTTCCCGTGGGGTGGTACCACCGTCCCGGACATGCCGACGGCGGGCGGGAGTTGGGCAATGCGGCGGCGTTCGCCTTCGATGCCGACGTCTCCGTCCTGGCTCGTGAGACCTGTCAGAACAGCCTCGACGAACGGATCGCCGTCAACGGTCAGCCGGTGAGGGTGCGTTACACGCTGCACGAGTTGACCGGAGAGGGCCTCGCCCGTTTTCGCGAGGTCATCCAGTGGGACGACCTCTACCCGCACTACGAGGTGGTGCGGGAGCAGAAGCAGAAGGTCGGCAGGGTCGTCGACGCAGGACTGCGCGACATGTACGAGCGAGACCGCCTCGTGCTGTTGAGAGTGGATGACTACAACGCGGCGGGCCTCACGGGCGACGACTACGACGACGGTCGGTTCGCGGCGGTCGTGAGGCGCCAACTCGACAGCCACAAGTCCGGCAGCACGGCCGGTGGTTCGTACGGTCTGGGGAAGGCGACCCTCTGGGCGACCAGCCGACTCGGACTCGTCCTCATCAACTCCACGCTCTCCGAACCGCACGAGGGGCGGAGTGAACGCCGCCTCGTCGGGCGCCTCGATCTGCCCTGGCGCCGGGTGAACGGTCAGGCATGCGCGGGACCGGCATGGTTGGGACGCCCCGACCCCGACTCGCCCGGTGCGAGTGTGGCGCGCTCGTGGTGGGCGGACGAGGAGACGGTCGAATCCCTGCACCTGACGCGCGAGAGCGGTGAGCCGGGAACGTCGTTCCTGATCGTGGGTGCCCATGACGTCGCGAGTCTCGCGGACGACACCGCCGTAACGGACGGTGAGGAAGGGGAGGACGACGACAGCATCCAGCGGATGCACCACAGACTCGTACGCGCCCTCGGCAAGAACTTCTGGGCGGCGATGACGGGGGGCGGAGATCGACTTCCGCTTCTGGAGGCATCCGTGCGCACCCTGCGCAATGGTGCCGTGGTCGTCCCGGAGGAGCGTGTGGATCCGACCCTCGCCCAGCCTTCCCGCACGCGCGCGCTGAAGGCGTTCCTCGACGGAACGACCGTGGAGCGGCTCACCGAGACCGGACAGGTCGCCGCCGTCACTGTGCCCCTCAGCCTGCCCGGCCAGGACGGTGGGCGCGCGTCTTCCGGAGAGCACCGTGCCGTGCTCCTGGTGACGGACGCCGAGGATGCGGACGGAAGGCCCAATCGGGTCGTGACGATGCGCGGCAACCGCATGACGGTGCGCGACACGGCGGTTCCCGGCCTGCCGTTGTCCGTGAATCCTTTCCAGGCCGTGCTGCTCGCGGGTACGGCCGCCGGCCCGCAGGCTCCGTTCGCCGCAGAGGCCGAGGAGTTCCTGCGTGCCGCCGAACCTCCTGAGCACAACAAGTGGGGGCAGACCGAGGAGCTGACGCTCACCTACTCGACCTCGGCGTACAGGAGGATCAACGGGCTCACCCGGGAGACCAACGCGGCGATCAGGACCTTGGTGGTCCGTCCCAAGCAGGGGACCAAGCAGGGCGGCGGGCGACTGGCGCCGAAGCTGACCATCGGCTCGGGGAAGAGGCGCCGACTGTCGGCGGTGAGCATGCCGGTTCTCGAGGAACTCGACGCCCAGGTGCTCGAAGGCGGGGCCTGGCAGGTGATCGGCGAGATCAGGATTCCTCCCGGAGGCCAGGAGTGGCGGCTTGTTCCGGTCGCCAAGTTCGATGTGCGATCCGGCCCTCGCCCCACCATCGAATGGGCCGAGGTCGCGGGCGTGAACAATTGCCAGGTGGTGGACGGCACACTGCGCTTCGCCGACGGCGCGCGTTCGGCGACGTTCCGCGGGGTGACTGATCCCACCACACATGCCGTCAGAACGAGCCTGAGTGGTCTCGTCGTCGAACTGCGCACCGGAGAAGGGGAGTCGTCGTGAAGGTGTTCCCCTACCCGCGCCTTCGGGGCGCGGTCTCCCTGCGTGTCGACTCGGCACGTGTGAAGGCGCCCGGTCAGCCTCGTGAGCAGCTCGACTCGCGCTCGCGATCCGTGGTCGAGCGGGTTGTGGCGCTCGGCGTCGCGGAGACCGAGGACTGGGAGGCCGCTGCACTGACAGTCTCGGCGACGATCCCCTCGAAGGCCACCGCCCCGGAAGGGCCGTGGTCCGAGGTCGTGGTGGTGGCGGTGCTGACGGACCGGACGACCAATACCCGTGTCACGTCCGTGCTGGCCCGGGAGACGGAGGACGGCCGGGACTGGCACGGCGAGCTCCAGGTGCTGCGCTCCGATGTCTTCGACCGTGCCGTGTTGACGGTGCAGGTGATCGCGACGGTCGACGGGGTTCCCGGTCGTATCGTGGGGGAAGCCGCCGAGGACTGGGTCGTCGACGTGCGTGGCGATGTCCCGACCCGGGAGCAGAGCTTCGACATCAAGGAAGTCGGGTTTGCCAAGGGGCCGCGCTGGCTGCAGAGCTTCAGCGAGGCTCCGTGGATCGTGAACGCCTCAGGGGCGGTGCCCACGGTGCACATCAACACCGACTTCGAAGGCATGGCCGATGTCCTCGGAGCCGAGGGCAGGGGCCCCGAAGGCCTGGTCAACGCCATGTTGATCTCCCAGATGGCGGCCGAGGTGTGGACCGCCGTGTTCCATTCGGCCATCGGCGACCTGGAGATCGAGGACGACGGAACCCCACTCTTCCCGCACGGCTGGCAGGGCGAGGTGCTCCGCGAGATGCTGCCGGACGTGGTGCCCGAACGGACGCTCGAGGACGCGCTGCGAGAGGTGCACCGTCGGCGGGTGGGAGCCACGGGGTGGACCGAGTTGCAACCGCGGATCCAGTACGCGGCGATGCGGAGGGCCGAGGTGCCGAGGGTGTTCTCGGAGACCGTGCGCGGCCTGGAAAAGCTCAAGCGTGAGGATGAGGCATGACGGAGAAGCCTGATCACCTGCCGGAGTATCTCGGTCGGCTCGCCGACGAGGAGGCGGTCCGGTTCATCACGGACGGTCTGCTCTCCGGGAAGGACGACGTCCCTTCCATCGCTCTCAACCAGGCGACCGAGCCACTGCCCGAGAGCCCGCGCCGCCGTCTCCGTGCGATCCGGGACCTGATCGACGACGCGATGTACATCCACCGGGACGAGCGTCCGACGCAGGCGGACGCCTGGCTCGCCCCGCGTCTGCACGCGATCCTTCGTCTGACGCGTGCCGAGGCTGCGGACCCCGCGCTGTGGAACTACCTGGCTCTGGGCGTCGCCCCCGACTTCGTGGTCTGGCGCCACCTGTCCGAGGCGACCAAGGCCGTCAACGCCCAGTACTTCAAGGGCCCTCACTACAAGCAGGCGTTCGCCCGGCTCTGGTGGTCCGCCGAACTCTTCCGGAACGGGCCTGACTACGAACCGGTCGTCATCGCATGCGGAAACCAGGACATGCTCAACACAGGGTTGAGGTTGGATGTCATCGATCACCGCCCCACGGCTCAGGCCATGGTCCGCCTGCTGCAGAGGGGGGTCATACGGACGGGGCGGGACACGAACGCCCTGGCCAAGGTCGTCAACACGGCGGCCGCGACCCTGATGTACGACGTGATCGCGCAGGACGTGGCACGAGACGGCAGCGCTGTGCGGATGTGGATCGACGAGGGGGAGGGGGGATTCACCGTCCACCATCGCCCTCTTCCCGCCGGTCCCGCCGAAGAGCCTGCTCCCGAGAGCTCGGTGGAGCTCCTGGCGAACAGCTTCGCGGAGCTGTTCGCCGATGCTCCGGTTCGAGGCAGGAGAGCGGACGAGGAGGAGGCCGGCTGATCGCCCTCCCTACGGGAGGCGAGGGGGAACCCAGGCTTTCAGTGCTTCGATGGCCCGCTGCTTCCGGGACTCGTCCAGCTCCAGTGCCGTGCACAGGATGTGGACGGCCAGGCGGGGAGGGATCGCATTGCCGATCTGCTGCGCGATGTCGGTGCCTTGCCAGGGATATGCAGCAGGGAACGTCTGCAGCAGGCCGGCTTCCTGCGGGGTGAAGCGTTCCTGCTCCGGGCCCAGTTCGACATCACCGTTCTCGTGGGTCCGCTTGAGCTCGAACACCTTGTTCCGGCGCACCTTGCCGGTGACGGTGGCGGACGGCATGTCGGAGGTGCGGATTCCCCGCTTCGCGGGGTCGCCGCCCGATCCGTAGTTGGAGCGGACGACGAAGGCGGTGGGACGGGTTTCCTCGAGCACGTCGTGCATGGAGACCCACCCCCACGGCTGCGTCGATCGCTTCCGTCCGTCGACCTCGAAGAGAGACTTCTGCGAGCCCTCGTGGTTCGACCCCTCGGAACTCTGCACGGGGAGGCGTTCTGCTCCCTTGCGGTAGCGCTGGTGGGTCGGGCCCGGGAGGTCGAGGCCCTGTCCAGTGCCGCCTCGGTGGCGGGCGATCAGTACCGCTCTGCGACGTGTCTGCGGGACGCCGTACTCCTCGGTGTGCAGGATGCGGCACTCCGCGTCGTATCCGAGCTCGCGAAGGATGTCGCGGTACTTCTGCCAGACGGGCAGGACCGTCGGCACCTGTTCCAGCACCACCACGTCGTAAGGGTCGCTCTTGAGTCGCTTCTCGACGATCCACCGGAGCGGCTGCAGCACGAGTCCTGTGCGTTCGTCGGTCCACTCCAGGACCTGTGCCCGCTCCTCGACCATCGCCCAGGCCTTCTCCAGCTCTCCGACGGTCTTGCTCAGCCCGACGAGCTCGGCGAGGTCCTGCACCTCGTCGAGGGCCTTGTGCCCCTCGCGGCTGCCGGCCACGGAGTAGGTCTGGCACGGAGGCCCTCCCGTGAGGACACGGGCCGAGGCCACCTCGGGGTCGAGCGGATTCACCTTGGCCACGTCACGGATCGTCGTGGTGCGGAGGCCGGCGGCCCGCCGGGTCTCGCGGGTCGACTTCTCCCACTCCACCCCGATCGTGGGCAGATCAAGCATTTCGGCTGCGATGTCCAGGCCGCCCGGACCTGCGAAAAGATCGACAATAAGTGGCGGTTTGTCGTGATTTTCGCTCGAATGAGGTGCTGAGGTCATGATAAGGGGCAGTGTAGCCGGCGCCGGAGATGGTCACCGTCCCGGCGATGCGGAAGGCGGCCCGTCGCGGTCTTCAGGAACGGAGCGCCTGGGCGACAGCTCGGCCGATGGCCTCTCCCACCGGTGGCGGCGAAGCGTGGCCGACCTGTCGATAGCGGGCCGTCTTTCTGCCGGTGATGTCCCAATCCTCTGGGAAACCCTGGAGCAGGGCCGCCTGTGCCACGGTGATCTTCACCAGGCCTTCTTTGCCGAGTTCAGGCGCCCAGGAGAAGTCCGCCCCCGGGGTCTCGTCGCCCAGTGAGTGGGCGTTCACCCCCAGCTTCTCCCATTTCCGCTTGGACCCGGTGGGCCCGAGGTCCGCTCCGCCGCGGTTCTTCGAACCACCCACCAAAGTGGGGGCCACCGTGATTGCTTGTGCTGCCCAACGGTCGGCGTCCTTCCATCCTCGTGCACGCATGGACGGTGCGAGCGCCTCGCCGACGGGCACGTGATCCGTCACGGTCGGGGGAGGTGGGCGGAACGCCTGGAACCACTGCTTCTTGATCGCCACGAGGACCCCTTGCTTACGGTCCTGTGGCACCCCGAAGTCGGCGGCATTGAGGAGGAACCAGCTGAGCTCGTAACCGAGATGCTCAAGCTCCGCGCGGGCGAACTCGTGGAAGTCGCGGAATCCGGCCGGGTCGACCAGTGTCGGCACGTTCTCGATGACCAAGGCCCGAGGTCGTACCGCGTGGGCGAGATAGACGGCCGCCCTCAGAAGTTCCTCTTCTTTGCCCGACCCGGCTCGGGTGGTCGTGGCGCTGGATTTCACCCGCGGCAGCCCTGCGGACAGCAGGTCCACGTCGTAGCTCTCCGGGTGCTCGCTGGGGTCGAGGTCCAGAAGGTCCTGCTGAAGCACGTTCCAGTGAGGTCGGTTGGTCCGCAGGGTCCGACAGGCGTCCGTGTCCTCGTCGAGCAGCAGGGTCGGCTCGAAGCCGGCCCGCTCCAGCCCCAGGGCGAGCCCGCCCGCTCCGGCGCAGACATCGACGAAGGTCAGGCTCTTCATCGGTCCCCTCCCCTTCGTGCCGATGCTCTCCGACGTTCCACCGCCGCAGTGATGCGTAGGGCCACATCCTCCGGCAGCTCATGCTCCCAGAAGCGGAGTACTTCCCATCCGGCAGCCGTAAGGTGTTCGGTCGTCTCCTTGTCGCGGGCCATGTTGCGATCGAGCTTCTGTCGCCACCACTCGGCGTTCGCCTTCGGCTGCGTGGCGTGCACGGGGCAGCCGTGCCAGAAGCAGCCGTCGATCAGAACGGCCACCTTGACGGAGGTGAAGGCGACGTCGATCCGTCGTCGGGCCATGCCCGGCACCGGGAACTCGACGCGGTAGCGCAGCCCGGCCGCGTGGAGCAGACGGCGGACCGCGAGCTCGGCGGCGGTGTCTTTGCTCGCCTGCCTGCTCATGCGGGCCGAGACGGCGGGGGAGGACGGAACGGCTTCGGACACACCTGCATTCTGCCGGAGATCCGGTGTGTCACTCCCCTCCGTGGCACTCCCCATAACTCCGCCCCGCCCCGCACCAGCACTCCGCCCCCCACCCCGGCGGCCACGCCGTCGCTCGGCCCCTGGCCGCCAGTGTTGTCGCGTACTGGGGGAGGAGGTCCGGGTGGGACGGGTGGGTGGATTCTGAGGCTGCGAAGGCTTCGTAGGAGGGGACCGTGGCTCGGACGATGCCCAGGTTCGGGGTGCCCGCCTGGGCGAGTTCCCGGAGGGAGGCCTCCAGGTCCGTGAGGTGGGCCGTGTACGTGGGGTATTCGGCTTCCAGTTCCGGGTACGCCGCCAGCAGCTCGTCCAGTTCCCGTTCCGGCCAGTGGAGGACCGCCACCGGGAACGGGCGGGAGAGTGCCGTGCGGTACGTGCCCAGTTCCGAGCGGAGGCGGGCGATCTCCGCCCGGAGTTCCGCCGGGTCCGAGGAGCCCAGGGACCACAGGCGCTTCGGGTCGTGGAGTTCGTCCAGGGGCACCGCCGCCGTGTGCAGCCGGTCCGCCAGCTCGTCCCAGTCGTCGTGCGGGAGCGCCAGCATCCTGCGCACCCGGTGCCGGGTCATCAGGAGCGACTGCGTCGCGTGCGGGAGCTCCGCCGAGCCGGCCAGCAGCGTCGCCGCCTCCGTCAGCGTCGACTCCGCCGCCTCCAGCTCGTCGTGGGCCTCCAGCGTCTCCGCCGTGATCTCCCACGGCGCTGCGTCCGTCGGCCTGGCCCGCCGTACCCCGTCGATGATCGCCCGGGCCTCGGCCTCGTGGCCGTACTCCCACAGGTTCGCCGCCTTCAGCGCCCTGATCAGGAGCGGGTTCGCCGGCGTGCCGGACAGCAGGGCGTCGTAGAGGGCCGTCGCCGCGGGGCGGTCGCCCGCCAGTTCCAGGTGGGCCGCGGCCCGCAGGGACAGGGCTTCCCTGTCCCCGGGGTACTGCCCGGCGGTGCGCAGCAGGCGCTCGGCTTCGGTGGTGTGGGCGGCAGGCGTGTCGGGGCGCATGCTCTCCACCGTACTGCTGTACGGGCCTGGAGAGTTGGCGCCCCAGCGCTTATCGTGCCCCGCGTGCGGGCCAGGGTGGGGCAGCGGGTACCGGTCGTCGTCCAGTCGCGAGGGCGGCGCCGCAGGGGTGCCCGCGTGCTGTTCGTGTGCGCCGAGACCGTCGTCACCTGTGGGGTTCTCGTCCTCCTCCTCGTCGTCCACCAGCTCTGGTGGACCAATCTGGAGGCCCGCGCCGAGGCCCTCGACCAGGTCCGCGCCCTGGAGCAGGAGTGGGGCGTGGCGCAGGAAGGGGCCGTTCCGCTGCCCGGGCGGACCCTGGGAGACCAGAGGCCCGAAGAGGAGACCCCTGGTGGGGAGGCACCGGCGGACGGGGACTCCGTCGTCGGCGATCCACCGGCCGGCAGTCCCGTCGGCTCCTCCGGCGCGCCCGCGCCTCCCGGCTCCGGCACCTCCCGCCCCTCCGGCTCCGACGCCTTCGCCGTCCTCCGTATCCCCCGGCTCGGCCTCACCGCCCCCGTCGCCCACGGCGTCTCCAAGCGGTCCGTCCTCGACAAGGGGTACGTCGGGCACTACCCCGGCACCGCCGACCCCGGGCGTGTCGGGAACTTCGCGCTCGCCGGGCACCGGAACACCCACGGCGAGCCCTTCCGGTACATCAACCGGCTCCAGCCCGGCGACGAGATCTCCGTACGCACGCGTGCGCGTACGTACGTCTACCGCGTCGATCAGATCCTGCGGCAGACCGCCCCCCGCGACGTGGGCGTCATCCGGCCCGTGCCCCGTTCCCTCGTCAAGCCCTCGTACGGGTACGACGCCCCCGGCACCTTCCTCACCCTCACCACCTGCACGCCCGAGTTCAGCAGCACCTACCGGCTCGTCGTCTGGGCGAAGCTCGTCCGGTAGCCGGGCCCGTGGCCGGAGCCCCGGCAGGCCCTAGTCTCGACCGGGTGATCAGACGCCGGCCCCACCTGTGGTGGCTCCTCGTTCCGTACCTCCTGTTCGTCATCGCGCTGCCGTTCGTGAACCGGGTGCCGCTGTTCGTCCTCTGGCTGTTCGGGGCGACCCTCCTCACCCCCGTCGCCGTCGGCCTCGCGCGGCGGGGGGACCGGTCGTGAGCTCCGCCGCCGTCGCCGTCTCCGTCTTCGCGGTCTTCATGGTGCTGACCGTCGCCCTCGGGCTCCTGGCCGTCCGCCGGCACCAGACTGGCGGGCTCGACGCCTGGTCGGTCGGCGGGCGTTCGCTCGGACCCGTCTTCATCTGGGTGCTGATGGCGGGGGAGGGGTACACGAGTTTCAGCTACCTCGGCGCCGCCGGGTGGGGCTACAACTACGGCGCCCCGGTGCTCTACGTCGTCGCCTACATGTCCTGCGGCTACGCCGTGGGGTACGTCGTCGGGCCCATGCTCTGGGGGTACGCCCGCAAGCACGGCCTCGTCGCCCTCAGTGACATGGCCGCCCACCGCTACCGCCGGCCCTGGCTCGGCGCCGCCGTCGCCGTCCTCGCGACCGTCTTCCTCCTGCCGTACATCCAGCTCCAGATCACCGGCATGGGCGTGGTCGTGTCCACGATCTCGTACGGGACGATCGGCCTGAACCCCGCCTACTTCCTCGCCTTCGCCGTCACCACCGGCTTCGTCGTGGTGAGCGGGCTGCGCGGCAGCGCCTGGGTGTCCGTGCTCAAGGACGCGCTGGTCATCCTCACCCTGGGCTTCCTCTTCGTGTATGTGCCGCTGCACTACTTCGGCGGGTTCGGGGAGTTCTTCGGGCGGCTCGTCGACGAGAAGAGCGAGTGGCTGAAACTGCCCGGACACGGGGGCGAGGAGAGCGGGTACGGCGTCGGCTGGTTCGCCTCCACCACCGTCCTCAACTCCCTCACCGTCGTCATCTTCCCCACCACCGTCGCCGGCTACCTCGGCGCCCGCGACGCCGACACCCTGCGCCGCAACGCCGTCTGGCTGCCCGCGTACAACGTCCTGCTCTTCGTCCCCATGCTGCTCGGCACGGCCGCCCTCTTCGTCGTCCCCGGGCTCGTCGGCGCCGAGTCGAACCTCGCGCTGTTCGAGCTGGTCACGGACTCGCTGCCCGCCTGGGCCGTCGGGCTCGTCGGGGTCGCGGCGGCGCTCTCCTCGATCGTGCCGATGGCGGTGTTCATGCTGGTCATCGGCACCATGTGGGGGCGGAGCGTGCTCAGCCTCGTGCCACGGCTGCGCGCCCGCGAGAAGGGGCTCTCGCAGCTGGTGGTGGTGGTCGCGGGGGCGCTCGCGCTCCTCATGACGTACACCGCCCCCAACACCCTCGTACGCCTCTCCCTCATCTCCTACGAGGGGATGGCGCAACTGCTTCCGCTGGTGCTGCTGGGGCTGGTGTGGCGGCGGATGACCCTGGTGGGCGGGGTGTCCGGGCTCGCGGTGGGCGTCGCGCTCGTCTGCGCGCTGGTCTTCTCCGGGAACGATCCGCTCTGGGGCGTCAACGCGGGGCTGCTCGCCCTCGTCGCCAACCTCGCCGTCGCCGTTCCCGTCAGCCTGTACGGGCCTCCGGACCGGGGCGACGAACGCCCGGACGAGGAGGTGCTGGCGCGGGAGGAGTTCACGGAGGCGGCGGTGGGGGGTGTGCGGGGGTGATCCCGGGCGGCCGGGCGGCCGGACGGACGGACGGTCGGACGGTCGGACGGACGGTCGGACGGACGGACGGGGCGGTTGCGGGTTGCGGATGTCTCTCCCCGGATGCCCCCGACCCCCGCGCCGCTCACCGCTCGCGTCGCCGTCCGCCCAGTACCAGGGTGAGCGCCGCGCCGGTGACCGCAAGCCCCGCCGACACCAGGAGCGCCGTGTCCGGGCCCGCCGGTACCAGGGCCAGCGTCAGGGCCACTCCCGCCGACGAGCCGATGTAGCGGGCGGTGTTGTTCGCGCCCGAGCCCATCGCCGCGCGCTCCGGCGGTACGGAGTCGACCGCGAGCCGGGGGAGGGCGGCGTTCAGGAGGCCGCTGCCCACGCCCGCCACCACGAGGCCCGGGAGCAGGCGCGGCCAGGGGCCTTCGAGCCCGCCGAGGAGGGCGAGGACGCCCACCGCCGACAGGGCGAAGCCCAGGGCCAGCTGGTACGGGGCGGAGAGCCGGCCCGCGAGCCGGCGGGCCTGCAGCGCCGCCACGAACGCGGTGCCCGACCAGAGCAGGAACAGCCCCGCCGCGCCGAGCGGTGACATCCCCGCCCCGCCCTGGAGCAGCGCGGGCACCACGCTGAACAGGCCGATCACCGCCAGGCCCGTGAACAGCGCCCCCAGCGTCGACGCCAGGAACGCGGGCCTCCGCAGCAGGGCGAGGTCGACCATCGGCGCCCGGCTCCGGCGCTCGACCAGGACGAAGAGCGCCGTCAGAGCGGCCGATCCCAGGAGCAGGAGCCCGACCGGGGCCCGCAACCAGCCGTCCCTGCCGAGGGTGAGCGCGGTGAGCAGGGCGGCCAGGGCGAGGCCGAGGGCGACCGCTCCGGCGATGTCGGGGCGGGAGCGCTCGGGTGCCGGTCCGGGGGCCCTCGGCGTCCGTGCTTCCACCGCCTCCGCGTCGGTCGGCGGCGTCCGGGCCCCCGCTTCGTCGGTCGTCGGCGTCCGGGCCCCCGTCGCCTCCGCGTCGGCCGTCAGCGTTCGCGCCCCCACCGCCGCCGTCGCCAGTGCCGCCGCGCCCAGTACCCCGTACGCCAGGCGCCAGTCCGCCAGGCTCAGCGCGCCCGCGAGCAGGGGGCCGAGGGCGATGCCGCCGCTGACCGACGCCCCCCAGATCCCCGTCGCCCTGATCCTGTCCCGGCCCGCCGGGTACGCGTGGGCGAGCAGGCCCAGGCTGCCCGCGAGGACCGCCGCGCTCGCCGCGCCCTGGGCGATCCGGGCCGCGGTGAAGGTGAGCGTGGAGCCCGCGAACGCGCCGAGGGCGGTGGTGAGGCCGAGGGTGAGGGTGCCGAGGAGGAAGACCCGGCGGCGCCCGTGCGCGTCGGCGAGGCTGCCGGCCACGAGGAGGAGTACGGCGAGGCCGAGCGGGGTGCCGTTGAGCAGCCAGGCCTGCGCCGAGGCCGGGGTCGCGAAGGCGGCGGCCATGTCGGGGAGCGTGAGCATCGGGGCCGTGTAGTTCATCAGCGCGACGGCGGTGGCGACGGCCGTGACGGCGAGGGCGGCCCCGGGCCGGCCGGCGCGGCCGGTCGACCGGGAGGCGGCCCCGAGGGCGGCGAGCTGGGGCATGACAGGGACCTCCACCCCCTCGGTCAGTTCGGTGAACGAACTCACTGTACCAGCTGGGTTCGTTCAATGAACCTTGATTGGGTACGATGGATCCCATGGCTCTCGGCAAGGACTACGCCCACCAGCAGTGCTCCATCGCCCGTGCCCTCGAGGTCGTCGGGGAGCGCTGGACCCTGCTCGTCGTGCGCGACGCCTTCTACGGCGTCCGGCGCTACAGCGACTTCCTCGTCCACCTCGGCGCCCCCCGCGCCGTCCTCGCCGCCCGCCTCCAGGCCCTCGTCGAGGCCGGCGTCCTCGACCGGCGGCGCTACCAGGACTCGCCCCCGCGCGACGAGTACCTGCTCACCGAACGCGGCCTGGCCCTCTGGCCGGTCCTCCGCTCCCTCGGCGCCTGGGGCAGGGCCGAGGTGCCCGGGGCCCTACCCGTACGCCACTTCCACCACGCCGACTGCGGCACCGAACTCGGCCCGTACGGCGAATGCCCCGTCTGCCGCGTCGCCGTGCCGCCCGCCGACGTCGAGATGCGGCCGGGCTCCGGGCTCGACCGGGACCCCGCCGACCCCGTCAGCCGCGCCCTGCTCCACCCCCGCCGCCTCCTGGTTCCGCTGGAGCATGCCTGACATCCGCTGGAGCGGGCCTGACGTCAGTGGGTGCGGGGACTCCTGAGGGGGGGTGAGCGAACTCCTGCGGGTCGCGGGAACTCCCGGGCCGCCCCGCGCGTCTTCACCGTGAGACCGAAGTCGACCAAGGCCGCACGGCCGAAGACGGAAAGACGCGAGGGGGTGACGGGATGACCATCAGGACCCTGATCCTGCGCGTCGTCGCGCCGCTGTTCTTCCTCCTCGCCCTCGCCGACCTCCTCCTCTCCGACGGCGCCAGTGTCTCCGCCGCCGTCGCCCTCGCCGCGACCGGCGTCGTGTGCGCCCTCTTCGGAGCGCGTACGGCCCCGGCGGTGCGGCCCACCGCCGTCCGCACCGCCATACGCGACCGCGAGCGCCGCACCGCCTTCCTGCCCCAGCGCGATCCCGACGCCGCCGGGCGGCGCAGACCCCGTGCTCCCGGCCGTCCCCTCCCGACGGCCGCGTAGGGAGCTCCCGCACCACCCCCTCACCCCGGACACCCCTCACGCGGATCCGTCATGCCGAGACCCGAATCTCCCCGGCACGACGAGACCCCACGGAGGGCTCCCCCTTGTCCGTCTTCGCTTCCCTGGTCGAGCGGCTCGCCGACCTGCTCCAGCCGCTCTTCGCCGACACCGCCACGGCCGCCGCGATCGTCCTCTTCACCCTGCTCGTACGGCTCGCGATCCACCCGCTCTCCCGGGCCGCCGCCCGGGGCCAGAAGGCACGCACCCGGCTCGCCCCGCAGCTCGCCGCGCTCCGCAAGAAGCACGCCAAGAACCCCGACCGCCTGCAGAAGGCGATCATGGAACTGCACGCGAAGGAGAAGGTCTCACCGCTCGCCGGCTGTCTGCCGAGCCTGCTCCAGGCGCCCGCGTTCTTCCTGATGTTCCACCTGTTCTCCAGCGGGCGGATGGCCGGGCACAGCCTCTTCGCCGCCCCGCTCGGCGACCACTACGCCGACGCCCTCTCCCACGGCGGGGTCTTCGGTCCGGCCGGCCTGGTCTACGTCGTGCTCTTCGCGATCGTCGCCACCGTCGCCACGTACAACTACCTCCGGGCCAAGCGGCAGCCGGTGGCGGTCGCGGTGGAGCCCGGCCAGCCGGGCGCCGGGGTGGCCGCGGGCATGGCCAAGTTCCTGCCGCTGCTCTCCTTCGCGACCCTGCTCTCGGTCGCGGCCGTCCCGCTGGCCGCCGCGCTCTACATCGTCACCAGCACCACCTGGACCGCCGTCGAGCGGGCCTTCCTCTACCGGGACATGCCGCAGGCGGCCCTGGTTACTCCCGCGTAAGGGTCCAGTGCGTGAACGGGGTCTTGCAGAGTGACCCGTTCTCTTGGAGGATCGACCAATCCTTCCGATGGCCGCACTCCATCGGCCGGGGTACCTCAGGGCCTTTCCCGGGCCCGCCTCGACCACAGGGAGAAGTCCATGAAGCTGCTGCGTGTCGGCCCGCCCGGCGCCGAGCGTCCCGCCCTGCTCGACCAGGACGGAACACTCCGCGACCTGTCCGCGCTGGTCGACGACATCGACGGCAGTCTGCTCGCCGACGCCTCCGCGCTGGACCGCGTCCGGGCCGCCGCCGGCGCCGGAGTGCTGCCCGCGCTCGACGCCACGGGGCTGCGCGTCGGCCCGCCGGTGGGCCGGATCGGCAAGGTCGTGTGCATCGGGCTGAACTACCACGGGCACGCCGCCGAGACCGGTCAGGCCACCCCCGCCGAGCCCGTCGTCTTCCTCAAGGCCGCCGACACGGTCGTCGGCCCCGACGACACCGTGCTCGTACCGCGCGGCTCGGTGAAGACGGACTGGGAGGTGGAGCTCGCGATCGTCATCGGCCGCACCGCCCGGTACCTGGAGACCGACGAGGAGGCCCTCGCGCACGTCGCCGGATACGCCGTCGCGCACGACGTGTCCGAGCGCGAGTTCCAGATCGAGCGCGGCGGCACCTGGGACAAGGGCAAGAACTGCGAGACCTTCAACCCGCTCGGCCCCTGGCTGGTCACCGCCGACGAGGTGCCGGACCCGCAGGCGCTCGGCCTGCGGCTCTGGGTCAACGGCGAGCTCAAGCAGGACGGGCACACCTCGGACCAGATCTTCCCGGTCGCCGAGGTCGTGCGGTACGTCAGCCGGTTCATGACCCTCCACCCCGGCGACATCATCAACACCGGCACGCCCGCCGGTGTCGCGATGGGGCAGCCGGAGCCCAAGCCGTACCTGCGCCCCGGCGACGTGGTCGAGCTGGAGGTCGACGGCCTCGGCCGCCAGCGCCAGGAACTCAAGGGCGCCTGATCCGCGGGCGTCCCGTCCCGGGCGCCCGATCCCCGGCTCTGATCCCCGGCTCCGATCCCCGATCGCAGGCCCGATCGCAGGCCCGATCGCGGTGATCTGACGGCGAATACGGCGGCGTCCCGCGTGGGGCGTCGCCTTTTTCGTACCGGTTTTTGCATATTGCCGGATATGGAACGAAACACGCATGATCGCCGCCGTGACCGACGCCGTCTCGCCGTCATCGCCGCTTCCACGGTCGGAGCCACCGCTCTGGTCGGCGCTCTGGCCGTGAGCGGCTGGGCCGAGCCGCTGCCGGGCGGCCTCGGCCCCTGCAAGCCCGGCAACTGCCCCACCGGTCCCTACCCCGACATCGGCAGCGGCGACGTCGTGTACCGCGACAACAACATCAACGTCTTCGTCGGCGGCGACTTCCTCGTCCGCGAGTCGGCGGCCGAGGCCGAGGGCAAGATCGTCGTCCTCGGCGGCTTCGACCAGAACAAGAAGGCCGGGGTGTCGGCCGTCTACAACGTCGGCGTCGCGGGCGTCGGCTCCCGCGTCCCCCCGGACAACGGCACCGACTTCCTCACCGTCGGCAAGGACCTGACCGTCGCCCCCGAGCAGCGGCTGCTCGCCGAGGAGGGCTCGGTCAGCGGCGTCGTACGGTACGGGGGCGCGCTCTCCGGCACGGTGGCGCCCACCCCGGTGCACCAGGCCGACGCGGCCGCCCCGTACGCGGCGCTCCGCGACCAGCTCACCGACGCGAGCCAGTGCTACGCGTACGTGAACGGGGTCTCCCGTACGACCACCGGAACCGCCGTCAACAACGGCTACGAGACCCTCTTCACGGGCGACGGGACCTCCTCGCTCCAGGTCTTCACCGTCGACTTCGACATGGAGTCGGCGAGCGGCGGCCAGCAGGGCATCACCTTCGCGGGCATCCCGGCCGACGCGACCGTCCTCGTCAACGTCCTCGGCGGCGAACGCGTCGTCGACTCGTACAACGCCGGGCTGCCGGACGGGCTGCGCGACCGCGTGCTGTGGAACTTCCCGGACGCGAGCCGGGTGAAGTTCGAGGGCACGGCCCAGTTCGCGGGCAGCGTCCTGGTCGGCAACCAGGCCAGCACGACGACGGTCACCATGCCGGGCATGAACGGCCGCTTCTTCACCACCGGAAACCTGACGCACTCCTCGGAGACCACCGGCGGCGGTGGCCAGGAGATCCACGCGTACCCGTTCAACGGCGACCTGCCCGACTGCACGGACCCCACGCCGACCCCGACCCCGACGGATCCGACTCCGACGCCGACGGATCCCACTCCGACTCCCACGGATCCGACTCCGACGCCGACGGATCCCACTCCGACTCCCACGGATCCGACTCCGACGCCGACGGATCCCACTCCGACCCCGACGGACCCGACCCCGACTCCCACGGATCCGACCCCGACGCCGACGGATCCGACCCCGACTCCCACAGACCCGACTCCGACTCCCACGGAGCCCACCCCGACCCCCACCGAGCCGACCCCCACCCCCACCGACGACACGACCGGCGGCTGGACGACCGGCGGGAGTGACGGCGGCAGCGACGGTGGTTACGGAGACAACGGCGGATACGGCAACTCCGGCGGCGGCAACCACGGCCCGCACGGCCAGCTCCCCGAGACCGGCGCGGGCACCGGGAAGATCGTCATGGGTGCCACGGCACTCGGTCTCGCCCTCGGCGGCGGCGCGCTCGTGGCCTTCACCCGGCGCCGGAGGCGCATGAGCTGACCGAGCGCTCCACCCCGGCCGGGACCGCGCCGCCCCGCGAGGTCCCGGCCGGGCTGGCGGTCGGCCAGGCCCCACGCGGTCCTTCGGGTCCCCACGCGGTCCTTCGGGTCCCCACGCGGTCCTTCGGATCCGCACGCGGGTCCGTCAGAGCTTCACCGTCACGCCCTCGCGGGCGGACCTCCTGGCCGCTTCCAGGACGTCGAGCGCGGCGGCGGCCTCGTGGGCCGTGACCGGGTTCTCGCCCGTACCGCGCAGGGCGGCGGCGACGGCCGCGTAGTACGCCGGGTAGTCGCCCGGCAGCGACTCGACCGGGGCTCCGCCGCCGGTCAGCGGGGACTCACCGGCGCCGAGCCGGCCCCACAGGGCCTCCGCCTCCACGCCCCACGCGGCCCCCGGGACCGGCCGCAGCCCCTCGCGGAGGTCGGCCTCCTGCGGGTCGAGCCCGTACTTCACGAAGCCCGCTCGCTGCCCGAGGACCCGGAAGCGGGGGCCGAGCTGGGCGGTGGTGGCGCTCACGTACAGATGGGAACGGACGCCGCCGGCGTGGGTGAGCGCCAGGAAGGTGTCGTCGTCGGCCTCGGCGCCCGGCCTGCGGACGTCCGACTCCGCGTACACCGAGACCACAGGACCGAAGAGGACGAGCGCCTGGTCGACGACATGGCTGCCCAGGTCGTACAGGAGGCCGCCGATCTCCTCGGGCGCCCCGGACTCGCGCCAGCCGCCCTTGGGGCGCGGGCGCCACCGCTCGAAGCGGGACTCGAAGCGCTGGACCTCGCCGAGCGCGTCCTCGTCGAGGAGCCGGCGGAGCGTGAGGAAGTCGTTGTCCCAGCGGCGGTTCTGGAAGACGGAGAGCAGCAGGCCCCGTTCCTCGGCGAGGGCGGCGAGACCGCGCGCCTCGGCGGCGCTCCCGGCGAGGGGCTTGTCGACGACGACGGGGAGACCGGCCTCCAGGGCGGCCGTGGCGACGGCCACGTGCGTCTTGTTGGGGGAGGCGACGACGATCAGGTCGAGCGCGGGCGCGCCCTCCGCCCAGAGCTCCCCGGGGTCGGCGACGACGCGGACGCCCGGGTGGGCGGCGCGGGCCTCGGCGGCCCGCTCGGGGTTGCCGGTGGTGACGGCCGCGAGGGTCAGGTCCCCGGACGCGGCGATCAGTGGGGCGTGGAAGACGGAACCCGCGAGGCCGTAGCCGACGAGCCCGACGCGCAGGGGGGTGCGGGGGGTGGTGCCGTCCGTGCCGGTCGTATCCGTGCCAGTCATGCGTCTCACTTAAGCAACGGTGTTGCCGAAGTGCAAGCGGCAGCGACAATGGGCGGGTGAAGACGGACCTGGGTGGAGTCAACGTGCCGGCACTGCGCAGCCACAATGCGGCGCTCGTCCTCGACCTGCTGCGGACGGCGGGCGCGGCGGGCATCAGTCGTCTGGAGCTGGCCGAGCGCACCGGCCTCACCCCGCAGGCCGTCAGCAAGATCACGGCGCGGCTGCGCGCCGAGGGCCTCGCCGAGGAGGCCGGCCACCGGGCCTCGACCGGCGGCAAACCCCGTACCGTCCTGCGGCTCGTCCCCTCCGCCGGGTACGCCGTCGGCGTCCACCTCGACCGCGACGAGCTGACCACCCTCCTCGCCGACCTCGCGGGCGCCGTCGTCACCCTCCGCCGGCGCCCCCTGGGCCTGGGGGAGGGCACGGGGTCCGTCCTCGACGCGGTGACGGAGGACGTCCGGCGGGTCCTGGCCGAGGCCCCCGGGCCCGTTCTCGGGGCGGGCGTGGCCATGCCCGGCCCCCTGGACCACCGCGCGGGCGTGCCCGGCCGGGTGACGGGCTTCCCGCAGTGGGCCGGGCACCCCGTCCGCGAGGAACTGGCCCGCCGCCTCGCCCTGCCGGTCGTCCTCGACAAGGACACCAACGCCGCCGCGCTCGGCCTCGCCGTCCGTCCGGGCGCCCCCGGCTCGTTCGCGTACGTCCACCTCGGTACGGGTCTGGGCGCGGGCCTCGTCCTCGGCGGGGCGCCGCTGCGCGGGGACAGGACGGGGGCCGGCGAGCTCGGCCATCAGACCGTGCTGCTCGACGGGCCCCCGTGCGACTGCGGCGGGCGCGGCTGCCTGGAGGTCCTCTGCCTGGCGGCGGTCGGGCGCGGGGAACCGGCCGAGGCCGCGCGGATCCTCGGCGCGGGCGCGGCGAACCTCGTACGGCTCCTCGACATCGACCAGGTGCTCCTGGGCGGGCGGGTGGTGCTCGCCGCGCCGGAGGTGTTCGCGGCCGGGGTGCGGGAGGTGCTGGCGGGCCTCGGCCTGACGACCCCGGTGACGGTCGCGGCGGAGCGGGACGCGGTGGCCCGGGGGGCGGCCTGGCTGACGCTCGCCCCGGTCTTCGGGAAGTAGGAAGCCCTGGAGATCTGGGGTCCTGGAGTCCTGGGTCCCGGAGGTGCCCGGAGTCCCGGAGTCCTGGAGCCCCGGAGACCCCAAGACCCGCACCCCCGACGCCCCGCACCCCCAAACGTCGGAACATCAGACCGTCCGAACATACGCCGATCGGGCGGATCCACCCCGCCGTCCGAGCGCGCCCCCGGGTGTCGCTGCCCCTCCCGCCCCCTCCCGCGTGGCAGCGTCGCGGCCGACCCGTTCGTCCGCGAGCAGCAAAGGTCCGGCCCATGGCATCCGCCCCCCTGCGACCGCGCGGCGCCCGCGCACTGACCGCGGCGGCCGCGCTGGCGGCCACCGCGACGGCCCACCTGGCCGTGGCGTCCCCCGCCTCGGCGACCCCGGTCGCGGCCACTCCCGCCCCCACCCCGGCCCCGGCCGTCCCCGCCCCCGCCATCCCCGCCCCCGATCCCCCCGCCCCCACCTGCGGCACCCCGGCCACCTCCGGTTTCCCGCTCGACACCAAGATCCACGGCGGGCCCGTCGACTACCCCGCGGGCGGGGCCCCTCAGGAGTGGCGGCTCGACCTCACCAACACCACCGACGCGTCCTGCTCCGGCATCCACCCGGTGCTCGTCCTCACCGACCGCGACCGGGTGCTGAAGCCCGAGCAGATCCGGTTCGAGTTCTACGACGAAGGGTCCGCGCGCTGGCACCCGGTGGCCTTCGAGGCGACCGAAGAGGCGGAGAACGTGGGCGCGTTCGCCGGTTTCGGCGGCTTCGCCGTGCCCGCCGGACGTACCCTCACGGTCCCCGTACGGCTCGCCTTCCGCGCGGAGACCGCCCCCGACGAGGTCGTCGTGAACGCGGCGATCGTGCAGCGCCGGGGCGCCGACGGCGACTGGGTCGGCGAGTCCGGCGACTACCGGCTGACCGTGGGGCCCGCCGATCCGGCCGACTCCGGCGATCCCACCGCCCCCCGGGAGCCCGTACCTGACACATCCGCCGCCCCCCGGCCCCCCGGAGCCACCCCGCGCCCGCCCGCCGCGACCGCCCCCGGTGACCGGGGCCGGGCAGAGGCGGACGGCCGGACCGATCCCGAGGCGGACGCCGACCGCCCCGAACTCGCCCGTACCGGCGGCGAGTCGGAGGAGCGGACCCGGCTCCTCGTCCGCCGCCTCGCACCGCTCGCCGCCGCGCTCGTCCTGCTCGGCGCCGTCCTCGTCCGGACCGGGCGCCGCGCCCGGCACCGCTGAGTCACGTCGCGTACACCTTCCCGTTCATCCCCGTCTGCGACCATCCCCCGGTGAACTACCAGAACGCTCCCGGCGCCCCCGTGAACTCCGGCATCCCGGAGCACGGCCGCGTGCCCAAGTACTACGCCGTCAAGGCGAAACTCGCCCTGATGGTCGACGAGTTGGGAGAGGGCGGGCTGCTGCCCACCGAGCGGGACCTCGCCGTGCGGTACGAGGTGTCGCGGGAGACCGTCCGGCAGGCGCTGCGCGAACTCCTCCTGGAGGGAAGGCTGCGCCGCCAGGGCCGGGGCACCGTCGTCGCGGGCCCGAAGCTCGAACAGCCCCTCTCGCTCGCCAGCTACACGGAGGGCGTCCGCCGCGCGGGCCGCCGCCCCGGCCGCAGTCTCATCTCGCTCGACCGCTTCCCCTGCCCGGAGGCGCTCGCCCCCGAGGTCGGCGCCGAACGCGGCGAGCCCGTCTGGCACATGGAGCGGGTGCTGCTCGCGGACGACGAGCGGGTCGGCCTGGAGAGCACGTACGTCTCCGAGGCCCGCGCCCCGCACCTGGACACCGAGTTCGACCCGGACTCCTCCTTCTACTCCTACCTCCACGACCGCCTCGGCATCTCCTTCGGCGACGCCGACGAGCGGATCGAGACGGTCCTCGCCACCCCCCGCGAGGCCCTGCTGATCGGCACTCCGCCCGCGCTGCCGATGCTGCTGCTCCACCGCGTCTCCCGGGACACCGCCGGGCGGCCCCTGGAGCGGGTCCGCACCCTCTACCGGGGTGACCGCTTCAGCTTCACCGCCCACCTGGGGCAGCAGGGCTGACCGTCCGGGCGCCGGCCCCCACCTCCGTAAAATCACGGAACGGTAACGGGTCTGGTCCAAGCTTGTCGGGCCGTTCACCGTCCCGTCGCCCACCGGCCCCGTCCGGGTCACCCACCCCCGCGACCGTCGACGGCATGAAGGTGATCGTCGTAGGAGCCGGCGTGGTGGGAACCATGCACGCCTGGCACGCAGTGGAACGCGGCCATGAGGTCGTACACATCGAGCGCGAGGCCGAGGCGCGCGGGGCGTCCCTCCGCAACTTCGGCCAGATCTGGGTGAGCGGACGGGCGGGCGGAGAGGAGCTGGACACCGCCCTGCGCGCCCGCGAACTCTGGGAGGGCATCGGGGCCCGCGTCCCCGGACTCGGCTTCCGGGCCATCGGCTCCCTCACCCCCGTGCGGAACGAGCTCGAACTCGCCGTCGCCGAGGCCGCCGTGGCCCGCCCCGACGCCGCCGCACGCGGCTACGAGCTGCTCACGGCCGACGAGGCCCGCGCGGTCAACCCGGCCCTGCGCGGCACGTTCGAGGCCGCGCTCCGGTGCGAGCGGGACGCCGCCGTCGAGCCGCGCCTCGCGCAGCTCGCCCTCCGCGAGGCCCTCCTCGCCACCGGGAAGTACACCTTCCTGCCGAACCGAGAGGTCCGGGACGTCGTCGGTGCCAACGGGAATGGAACCAGCTCCGTCCGCGACGACCACGGGGACGTCCACACCGGCGACGCCGTCGTCCTGTGCACCGGCGCCGCGCTCTCCGGCCTCGTCCGCGAGATCGCCGGCGAGATACCCGTCCGCCGCGTCCGGCTCCAGATGATGCAGACCGAACCCCTGGGCGAGCGGCTCACCACCTCCGTCGCGGACGCCGACTCCTTCCGCTACTACCCGGCGTACGCGTCCCCCGCCCTGGACGCCCTCAACGAGGGCCAGGCGCAGGACCCCACCGCCGCCGCCCACAAGATGCAGCTGCTCATGGTGCAGCGCCTCGACGGCGGACTGACCATCGGCGACACCCACGAGTACGAGCACCCCTTCGCCTTCGACACCCTCGAAGACCCCTACGAGCACCTCACCCGCGTCGTCGAGTCCTTCCTCGGCCGCCCGCTGCCGAAGATCCGGCGCCGCTGGGCCGGGGTGTACGCGCAGTGCGTCGACACCAGCCGGGTCGTGCACCGCCAGCAGGTCCGCGACGGCGTGTGGCTGGTGACCGGGCCCGGCGGGCGCGGCATGACCTGCTCGCCCGCCATCGCCGAGACGACCGCGAACGAACTGGGCTGGTGAACACCGTGACCGAGAACCCCACGCACGACCTCGTGGTCCTGGACATGGCCGGGACCACCGTCGCCGACGGCGGGCTCGTCGAGCGGGCCTTCACGGCCGCCGCCGAGCGCCTCGGCGAAGACCCCGCCACGATGATCGACTACGTCCGCGCCACCATGGGCGAGTCCAAGATCTCCGTCTTCCGGCACCTCTTCGGCGGGGACGAGACCCGTGCGAAGGAGGCCAACGCCGCCTTCGAGACGGCCTACGGAGAGCTGGTCGACGGTGGCCTGATCGCCCCGCTCCCCGGCGCCGCCGAGGCCATCGCCCAGCTGAAGGAGCAGGGCCGGACCGTCGTCCTCACCACCGGCTTCGCCCGGGTCACCCAGGACGCCATCCTCGACGCCCTCGGCTGGCGGGACCTGGTCGAACTGACCCTCTGCCCGGCCGACGCCGGCGGCCGGGGCCGCCCGTACCCGGACATGGTCCTCGCGGCCTTCCTCCGTACGGCGGCCGTGGACGACGTCCGGCGGATCGTCGTCGCCGGCGACACCTCGTACGACATGCTCAGCGGCGTCCGCTCGGGCGCCGGGATCGTGGCGGGCGTCCTGACGGGCGCGCACGACCGGGCGGCGCTCCGGCAGCACGGCGCCACGCACGTCCTCGCCTCCGTCGCGGAACTCCCCACGCTCATCCAGGAGTCCGAGGCATGACCAGCGGCATCCGCTTCGACGCCGTGTCCGTCGCGTACGGCGGCACCACCGTCCTCGACCGCCTCGACCTGACCGTCGAACCCGGCGAGGTCATGGCCCTCCTCGGGCCCTCCGGCTCCGGCAAGACCACCGCGCTGCGGGCCGTCGCCGGATTCGTGCGGCCGGCCTCCGGGCGGGTGCTCATCGGCGACCGCGACGTGACCGGCCTCCCGCCGTACAAGCGGGGGATCGGCATGGTCGTCCAGCAGTACGCGCTCTTCCCGCACCTGCGGGTCGACGCCAACGTCGCCTTCGGTCTGAAGGCGCAGAAGGCGCCGAAGGGCGAGATCCCCGGCCGGGTCGCCGAGGCCCTGGAGATGACCGGCATGGCGGCCTACGCCCACCGGTACCCCCGGGAGCTCTCCGGCGGCCAGCAGCAGCGCGTGGCCATCGCCCGCGCGCTCGCCATCCGGCCCAAGGTCCTCCTCCTCGACGAGCCGCTGTCCGCGCTCGACGCCCAGCTGCGCTCCGGGATGCTGGCCGAACTGGCCCGGCTGCACCGCGAGCTCCCCGACGTGTCGATCCTGTACGTGACCCACGACCAGGTCGAGGCGCTGACCCTCGCGGACCGGATCGCCGTCATGGACAAGGCCCGGCTCCAGGACTGCGGCACCCCGCAGGACCTGTACCGCCGTCCGCGTACGGAGTTCACGGCCTCGTTCGTCGGCAACGCCAACCTGCTGCCGGTGACGGTGGACGGGGACGGGGGCGGGGTCGTGTTCGAGGGCGTCACCCTCGACGTCCCCGTCACCGACGCCCTGCCGGGAGCGGGAGCCACCCTCTGCGTCCGGCCGCACCTGGTCGGTCTCGGCGACGGGCCGAACGCGCTGCGCGGCCGCATCCGCGAGGTCCAGTGGCGCGGCTCCACCCACCGGCTCCACGTCGAGGTGGGCGGCCACCGGGTGAAGGCGGACGTGCGGGAGCTGCGGGAGACGCCGCTGCTCGGGACCGAGGTGACGCTGCACTTCGCCCCCGAGGACGCGGTGCTGCTGGGGGCGGGGGTGTCCGATGGCTAGCGCCGTGGCCGCCCCGCCGGCCGAGCGCACCGGCCGGCCGCCGGCGGCGACGCCCCCCGGCCCGGCCCGCCGTTCCCTCCCCGCCTGGGTCTGGGCCCTGCCCCCGGTCGCCGCCCTCGCCGTCGTCTTCCTCTACCCCCTCGCGCTCGTCGTCCAGGAGTCCCTGGCCCCCGGCGCGTACGCCGACGTCTTCGCCTCCGCGTCCTTCCGCGAGGCCCTCGTCACCACGGTCTGGCTCGCCGTCGCCGCCACCGCCGGCTGTCTCGTCCTCGGCTTCGTGCTCGCCGTCGTGATCGCCTTCGTCCCGTTCCCCGGCGGGAAGGCGGTGTCGAAGTTCATCGACGTCTTCCTCTCCTTCCCGTCCTTCCTGATCACGCTCGCCCTGCTGTTCCTCTACGGCACGGTCGGCATGGCCAACGGCGTCTGGACGGACGTCACCGGCGACCCGACGGGCCCCTTCCAGTTCCTGACCACCCCGTGGGGCGTCCTCCTCGCCGAGATCACGTACTTCACCCCGTTCGTGATGCGGCCACTGCTCGCCGCCTTCTCGCAGATGGAGACCGCCCAGCTGGAGGTGGCGTCCTCGCTCGGCGCCCGGCCGCTGCGGATCGTCCGGCGGGTGATCCTGCCCGAGGCGCTGCCCGCGCTCGCCGCCGGCGGCAGCCTCGTCCTCGTCATGTGCCTCAACGAGTTCGGGATCGTCCTCTTCACCGGCGCCAAGGGCGTCACGACCCTCCCGATGCTCGTCTACAGCAAGGCGATCCTCGAATCCGACTACGCCGCCGCCTGTGTCGTCGCCGTCGTCAACGTCGCCCTCTCCGTGGGCCTCTACGTCCTCTACCGGGGGGTGAGCCGACGTGCTGGTGCATAGCCGTACGGGCAGATGGACGGCCTGGATCACCTTCGCCGTCCTGTTCGTCCCGCTCTTCGCGCTCCCCCTCCTGGTCGTCGTCGCCGCCTCGTTCTCCACGCACTGGTCCGGCGCCTTCCCCTCCGGGCCGACCACCGGGCACTACGCGGCGGCCGTCCGCGGGGAGTCCCTCCAGGCACTCACCACCAGCCTGGTCACCGCCGTCACCGCGAGCCTGATCGCGCTGACCGTCGGCACCTGGGCCGCGCTCGCCGGCGCCGCGCTCGGCAAGAAGGGCAAGAAGGTCCTCGACGCCCTGTTCATGCTGCCGGTCGCGGTGCCCTCCGTGGTCGTCGGGCTCGCCGTCCTCGTCGCGTTCTCGCAGCCCCCGGTGCTCCTCAACGGCACGCGCTGGATCGTGATCCTCGCGCACACCGTGCTCGTCACGGCGTTCGCCCACCAGTCGGTGTCGGCCGCGATCCGGCGGCTCGACCCGATGTACGAGCAGGCGGCGGCCAGTCTCGGCGCCCGCCCCTCGTACGTCCTCCTGCGGGTGAGACTCCCGCTCCTGCTGCCGTCCCTGAACGCGGCCGCCGGACTCTGCTTCGCCCTGTCCATGGGCGAACTGAGCGCCACGATGATGCTCTACCCGCCGGACTGGATGCCCCTCCCGGTCCTCATCTTCACCGCCACCGACCGCGGCTCCCTCTTCACCGGCTCGGCGCTCGCCGTGGTCCTCATGGGGGCGACCCTGCTGGCCCTGCTCGCCGTCTCCCGTATCCGCACCAAGGCCTCCTTCCGCTAAAGATCCTCAGGAGAGAACGACGTCATGCGTACGTACACCAAGCCGATCGCCGCCCTCACCGGCTCCCTCGTCCTCGCCGCCGGCCTCACCGCCTGCGGTGGCTCCTCCGCCGCCTCCGACGAGAAGACCGTCACCGTCTACAGCGCCGACGGCCTCAAGGGCGAGGCGGGCGACGGCTGGTACGACAAGGTCTTCGCCGACTTCGAGAAGAAGACCGGCATCAAGGTCAAGTACGTCGAGGGGGGCTCCGGGGAGATGGTGCAGCGCGCCCTCCGCGAGAAGACCAACACCCAGGCCGACGTCCTCGTGACCCTGCCGCCCTTCATCCAGCAGGCCGGCTCCAAGGGCCTCCTCCAGGCCTACACCCCGCAGGGCGCCGACCAGGTCGACGGCGGCGACAAGGCGGGCGACGGCACCTGGACCTCCGTCGTCAACAACTACTTCGGCTTCGTCCACAACAAGAAGGAGCTGCCCGCCGCCCCGAAGAGCTGGGAGGAGCTGCTCGACGCGAAGTACAAGAACAAGCTCCAGTACTCCACCCCCGGCGTCGCGGGCGACGGCACCGCCGTCCTCATCAAGGCGATGCACGACTTCGGCGGCAAGGAGGCGGCCCTGGAGTACCTGAAGAAGCTCCAGGCCAACAACGTCGGCCCGTCCTCCTCCACCTCCAAGCTCGCCCCCAAGGTGGACAAGGGCGAACTCCTCGTCGCCAACGGCGACGTCCAGATGAACTTCGCGCAGTCCAAGTCCATGCCGAACCTCGGCATCTGGTTCCCGGCCAAGGGCACGGGAAAGCCCACCACCTTCGCCCTGCCCTACGCGGCCGGCCTGGTGAACAAGGCCCCGCACACCGAGAACGGCAAGAAGCTCCTCGACTTCATGCTGAGCGAGGACGCCCAGCGCGAGGTCAGCGCCATCGGCGGCGGCTTCCCGGCCCGCAAGGACGTCAAGGCCACCGACGCCAACGCCATCGAGCTGGCGAAGCTGATGGACGGCGTCGAGGTCTTCGAACCGGACTGGACCGACATCGACAAGAACCTCAAGACGTACGTGGACGCCTGGAAGTCCGCCACCGGCAGCTGACGGAGCCGATGGGCACCAAGAGTTCACCGTACGACGCTGGAAAGCCTCCGGACATCGCGGAAAGATAACGGGTACGGACCAACGCCCCTGAGGAATCAGGGGCGTTGGCGTGCCCCCACCCCTTCCACGGAATTCCACGGAGGACTCCGACATGCCGATCACCGGCATCTCCCGCCGCACCGTGCTCGCCGCCGCCGGTGCCACCGCCGCCGTCGCCGCGACCGGCCTGGCCACCGCGCCCGCCGCCCACGCGGCCGCCTCGCCCACGCTCCCGAACGGCACCAGCCAGGACAAGGTGCTCGTCGTCGGCATGGACGGCCTGCGGTACGACCGGATCGACGCCGCCAAGGCCCCGAACCTCAAGTCCCTGATGGCGAACGGCACCTACGGCCGCTCCCTGCTCTACGCGAGCCCGATGGCCGCGACCTCCTCCGGCCCCGGCTGGTCCACCATCTCCACCGGCGTCTGGCCCGACAAGCACGGCGTCAAGGACAACACCTTCACCGGCCGCGACTACGGCCGGTACCCCGGCTTCCTCGCCCGCCTGAACCAGGTCCGCCCGGCGCTCTCCCTCTTCGCCGCCGTCGACTGGCCCGAGCTCGACACCTTCGGCACGGTCACCCCCGGCGCCGACGCCAAGCTCGTCTACGACAACGACTACGCCGTCAACGACCTCACGATCACCGAGATCACCGAGGACGTCCTCCGCAACCAGAACCCCGACGTCCTCTTCGTCTACTTCGGCGAGACCGACGAGATCGGCCACGGTTACGGCGCCGCCAGCCCCAAGTACACCGACGCCATCGACGTCCAGGACGGCTACCTCGGCCGGCTGCTCGCCGCGATCCAGGCCCGCCCCACCTACGCCTCCGAGCGCTGGACCGTCCTCGTCGCCACCGACCACGGCCACACCGACGCCGGCGGCCACGGCGGCTCCTCCATCGAGGAGCGCCGCACCTTCGTCCTCGCCCAGGGCCCCGGCATCGCCGCCGGCGCCCGCCCCATCGACACCCGGCTCGTCGACGTCGCCGCCACCGTCTTCCACCAGCTCGGCATCACCCCCGACCCGGCGTGGGGCCTCGACGGCAAGCCGATCCAGGAGCGCTCCACCGACGCCTTCGACAGCCTCCACGGCTCGCTCGGCGGCCGCGTCGACGAGACCGGCATCCCCGCCGGGATCCTCGGCTTCACCCACACCGCGCCCAGCGGCTGGTCCGTCATCAACAACGCCATGGGCACCGGCGGCATGACCGAGTGGCGCGGCTGGTCCTTCGCCACCGACGAGTTCTGGTCCCGCGCCCAGCGCGACCAGTCCCGCGAGCTGAACGTCCGCGCCCGGGGCGTGTTCGCCGTCGCCGACTCCGACGAATGGGCCGACAAGAGCTTCTCCGGTACGTACGACTCGACCCTGGTCACCCCCGCGTACGGCGTCTCCGGGGCGAGCCGGGTCACCCTGGACTTCATCACCTTCTACCGCCAGGAGGGCGGCCAGACCGGCCAGGTCCAGGCGGTCTTCAACGGCGGCACCCCGACCGTGGTGAAGAACTACACCGCCGACGTCGTCTCGCAGCCCCAGTCGCTCTCCGTCCCGGTCCCCGCCGGGGCCACCAGCGTGAGCTTCCGCTTCCGCTACACCGGTGCCAACAACTGGTACTGGACGATCGACGGGGTCAAGATCACCGCATCCTGATTAGGCTGGGGGCGTCGCCACAGCGCTGTCGCGGCGCCCCCAGCACACCGCACGCCCGTACGGCAGGAGTCCCGCACCCATGGCAGAGCGCAAGCCGATCGAATCCTGGCTCACCGACATGGACGGCGTCCTCATCCACGAGGGCGTGCCGATCCCCGGCGCCGACGCGTTCATCAAGAAGCTGCGGGAGACCGGGAAGCCCTTCCTGGTCCTCACCAACAACTCGATCTACACGGCCCGCGACCTGCACGCCCGGCTCGCCCGGATGGGCCTCGAAGTCCCCGTCGAGAACATCTGGACCTCGGCCCTCGCCACCGCCAAGTTCCTCGACGACCAGCGCCCCGGCGGCACCGCGTACGTCATCGGCGAGGCCGGCCTCACCACCGCGCTGCACGACATCGGCTACGTCCTCACCGACCACGACCCGGACTACGTGGTGCTCGGCGAGACCCGTACGTACTCCTTCGAGGCGATGACCAAGGCCGTCCGGCTCATCAACGCCGGCGCCCGCTTCATCTGCACCAACCCCGACGAGACCGGCCCCTCCCTCGAAGGCCCGCTCCCGGCCACCGGCTCCGTCGCCGCGCTCATCACCAAGGCCACCGGCAAGGACCCGTACTTCGCGGGCAAGCCGAACCCGCTGATGATGCGCACCGGCCTCAACGCCATCGGCGCCCACTCCGAGTCCAGCGCCATGATCGGCGACCGGATGGACACCGACATCCTGGCCGGTCTGGAGGCCGGGATGCAGACCTTCCTGGTGCTGACCGGCCTGACGACCCAGGCGGAGATCGACCGCTTCCCGTTCCGCCCGTCGAAGATCGTCCCGTCGATCGCGGACCTCGTCGACCGCGTCTAGGGCACTTTCGCCGGCCCCTGCGGATGCGAAATGTGCCGATCCGGGTGAACCTGCCAGTACCAGGAGGTCACGATGCGTTCAGGTTCCATTGCTCTCCGTGCCGCAGGGGCGGCCTTGGTACTCGTACTGGCACCCACGGCCGGTAGCGCGTACGCCCACGACGGGGTGAAGGTCACCGTCACCCCGTCCACCGCCTCGCCCGGAGCCGACATCGACGTCCGCGTCCAGGGCTGCAAGGGCACGACCGGTGCCGCGAGGTCCCAGGCGTTCGTCGCCGACGCGGAGCTCACCGGCCGGGACGGCGGCGGCGCCCCGCTGTTCGGCGACACCACGATCAAGTCCGGTCTCGAGAACGGCACGTACAAGGTCGGCGTGACCTGCGACGGCCACGACCACCCGGACGTCGGCACCGTGGAGGTCCGGCACCAGCGGCCGACCCACAAGCCGACCCATGAGCCGACCCACCACCCGAGCCCGGTCGCCCCGGTCCGCGCGGGCGGCGGCGGCACCGCCGCGTTCGCCGCCCCGGCGGCTCCCGGCGTCGCCCAGACCGCCACCGAGAGCGGCCTCGGCACCCCGTACACCCTGCTCGGCCTCGGCATGGCCGCCGTCGCCGCCGTCGCGGTCGCCTTCCGCAGCTCCCGCCGCCGCGCCACCGGGTCCGGTACGGGCTCGGGCACCGGCGCGGAGTGACGGTGTCGTCCGGAACCCGCCCGGCGGGCACCGGGCGATTCGTCACCGGCGTCGCCTGGGCGGTCCTGCTGCTCGGGCTCTGGCTCTGGGGCCGCGAGGCCACCGAGGGCCTCGGGGGCAGCTCCGCGCCGACCACCGGCGACATCGCCGCGGTCGGCCGCCCGCTGGGCGTGGAGCTGCCACCCGCCCACGACCCGATCGCGGGCGCCGAGCCCCGGCGGGTGGAGGTCCCCTCCCTCGGGATCAGCGCGCCCGTCGTGGCGCGCGGCCTGGACGACACGGGCGCGATCGACCCGCCGCCCTTCGAGATGCCGCACACGGTGGGCTGGTTCGGTTCCGGGACCCGTCCGGGCGCGGCCGGGGCGGCCCTGCTCGTCGGCCATGTCGACACGGACACCCGCCCGGCGGTCTTCTACGGCCTGAGCGCGGCCCGCCCCGGCGCGAAGGTCCGGGTCACCCGGACGGACGGTTCGGTCGCCGAGTTCACGGTGGACGACGTCCAGGTCCACCCCAGGGACCACTTCGACCCGAGCAAGGTCTACGGCGCCCGGGACCCGCGCCGCTCGGAACTCCGCCTGATCACCTGCGGCGGCACCTTCGACCGCGCCTCGAACACGTACACGGCGAACGTGGTGGTCTCGGCGTACCTGACGAGCACGGAAGCCCCCTGAGGCCCACCGCGCTGTGGACCTTCGTCCCGCGGGGCGGGGCGGGTAGGCCCAACGGGACACCGCCCCCGCGTTGTGGGCATTCGTCCCGCTGGGGCGGGACGGGTGGGCACAACGGGACACCGCCCCTGCCGGGCCGAGGCTCCTACCGCCTGAACGCCCACCCGAAGCGCACCGCACGGACCGGACCGCACCCGGCGGAGCCCACCGCACGGACCGGGCCACGGTCGGCGGAGCCACACCCCGCCGACCGGGCCGGTCCTCGACCGCGTGGCTCACGGGCGCGGGAGGGTCCCGGTGCCGCCGCGGGAGGTCGGGTTGCGGCCACTGTAGAGGCCCCGCCTCGCCCGGCCCAGAGGTCTGCCGTGCCACGATGACCCCGACCGCTCCGTACGTGTCCGAGGGGCCCTGAACTGTCCGCACGTCCGTCCGCGTGCCGAGCCGGGTTCACCCTCCCGGCCGCCGCGTTCCTGCTTCTCCTCGCCGCTCTCCGCGGCTGTACGTCCCCGGCCCCGCGCCCCGCCGCCCCGGGCCCCGGAGGCCCGGACGCCACCCCTGATCCCACCCCTGCCGTCCCCTACTGGGTGAACCCCGACGGCAAGGCCGCCCGCGCCGTCGCCGAGCACCTCGCCGCCGGCCGCACCGCCGAGGCCGAGTTGCTGCGGCGGATCTCCTCCCGGCCGCAGGCCCAGTGGATCGGCCCCGACCGGCCCGAGGAGGAGACCCGGGCGTTGACGGAGGCCGCCGCAGCCGGCCGCCACCGTCTACCTGGACGCCGGCAACGTCGGCTGGGGCCGGCCGGCCGAGCTGGGAGGCCCGCTCCGGGAGGCGGGGATCGCGGACGCGGACGGCTTCGCGGTCAACGTGTCGAACTTCCGGACCACCGAGGAGAGCGCCGCCTACGGCCGACAGCTCTCGGCGCTGGTCGGGGGCAAACCGTTCGTGATCGACACGAGCCGCAACGGAAACGGCCCCTGGGTCGAGGGCGCCCCGGGCGACAGCTGGTGCAACCCGCCGGGCCGGGCGCTCGGCGAGCCGCCGACCGGCGGACCGGGGACCCGCTGGTCGCGGCGTACATCTGGATCAAGCGGCCCGGCGAGTCGGACGACCTGTGCAGGGGCGGCCCGAAGGCGGGGGAGTGGTTCGACGTGTACGCACAGGAACTCGCCCGCAACGCACGGTAGTTCCATCGGGGAAAGGCCGGAACTCGACGGAGAACGAACAAGACCCCCTCACCATCGGTGAGGGGGTCTTGACTCTGCGTGCGCCGCCAGGGACTCGAACCCCGGACCCGCTGATTAAGAGTCAGCTGCTCTAACCAACTGAGCTAGCGGCGCCTGCTGACAGAGATAACTCTACCTGACGTGCGGGTGTGCTCCTGACCAATACCGGTCACCACCGGCCTGTCGGATGGTCGTATCAGGCCTTCGATCCGTCAAAATGCGATTTGTCCAGACAGTTGAGACACTGACGCCCGAAACCAAGGGTCAAAAGATCTTGACGAGTGTGGAGGGGAATCGCATGAGCGTGCCGGTCTTCGAGGAGTTCGAACCCGCGGCCGACTGCGGCTGCCCGGGGTGCGCCCGGCAGCGGCGTGACCTCGCGCTTGGCCTGCCGGTCCGGGCGGGCGGCCACCCCGCGGCGCACGGCGCCCGCCGGGCCCTGGTCCTGGTGACGGCGGCGGGCGTGGTGCTCGGCGGGGGAGGGGCCGGGGCGGTGGCGGCCATGCCCCCGCCGGCGGGTCCGTTCACCCCGGCGGACCTGACCGAGGGGACGCCCCGGGCCGCCGAGCCGGCGGCCGACACCCCGCAGGGCGGCCGGGAGCCGCTGCACGGAGCGCCCGGCTCGGGGCCCTCCCCGATCGCGGCCCCGACGACCAGTCAGATCTCGACCGGGACCCTGCGGCAGACGACCCGGGCCGACATCATCAACCGCGCCAAGCTGTGGGTGGCCGCCCAGGTCCCGTACTCCATGAACGCGTACTGGTCCGACGGCTACCGCCAGGACTGCTCCGGCTACATCTCGATGGCCTGGAACCTCCGCAGCAACGAGTGGACCGGCAGCCTCGACCGCTTCGCCGAGCGGATCGACCGCACCGAGCTCCAGCCCGGCGACATCCTGCTCTTCCACAATCCGGCCAACCCGACGCGCGGCTCGCACGTGACGATCTTCGGCGGCTGGACCGACTACACCCACACCTCGTACGTCGCGTACGAGCAGACCAAGCCGCGCACCCGCAAGCAGGCGACGCCGATGGCGTACTGGGAGAACTCCAGCCGGTACGTGGCCTACCGCTACAAGGGCGTGGTCAGCGGCGGCAGCACCGGCGGCGGCGCGACGCCCACGGCGACCCCGTACCCCGGGACGGCCATGTTCGGTCCGGGCGCCGACAACGCCTACGTCACCCAGCTCGGCAAGCTCCTCGTCGACCGCGGCGCCAAGAAGTACTACAGCGCGGGGCCCGGCCCGAAGTGGGGCGAGGCGGACCGGCGCGCGACCCAGGCGTTCCAGCTGGCGCAGGGCTGGAAGGGCAAGGAGGCGGACGGTCTGCCCGGCCCCCAGACATGGCGGCTCCTCGTGACCGGCGGGGGCAAGTCAATCGGCGGTTCGGGTGGTTCGAGCGGCCCGAGCACGCATGCGACGGACTTTCCCGGGCGTGGCTCCTTCCGTCCGGGCCAATCCAACGCATATGTGGAGAAGCTGGGCAAACAACTGGTGAAGCGGGGCTTCGGCAAGCACTACCTGTCGGGACCCGGTCCGCGCTGGACGGAGGCGGACCGCCGCAACGTCGAGGCGTTCCAGCGGGCACAGGGCTGGCGCGGCGCAGCGGCCGACGGCTACCCGGGCCCGGAGACCTGGCGGCGCTTGTTCCGATGACCCCGAGAGCATGAGGTGGACCCGAATGACGGCATCGACCCCGAACCCCGCGGACTCCGGCGCGGCGGCCTCACGTGACGCGGCGCGCACGGCGAGACGCCTGACGGACGGCACCCTCCCGAGAACGTCCCCCGCACAGGGGTCACCCCCGGACACCCCGCCGAACCCCTCGCGGGCGGCGTCGGCGGGGGAGGCCGCGGGCACGCCGGAGGGGGAGACCGCGGCGGCCGTACAGGACGGCGCGTCGCCGGTACGCGACGGCGCGGCGGGAGCGCGGGCCGACGCTCCGGCGGCACGGGAGGGCGGCGCGTCGGCGGCGGGGAAGGGAGCCTCGGCGGTACGGGAGGGCGGTGCGGTCGTACGTGACGACGCCTCGGTCGTAAGGGAGGGGGCGGCGTCGCCGGTACGGGACGGCGGCGCGGTCGTACGGGACGGCGGCGCGGTCGTACGCGACGGCGCCCCGGCTGTACGTGACGGCATGGCGGCGTCCGCGTCGGCGGCGGCGGTCCCCGTGCCGGCCCGGGACTCGGCTGGGGCCCGGCCCTCGGCGTCGATCCCGGCCTCGGCTTCGATGTCGGCTTCGGTCTCGGCTGCGGCACCGGCTTCTGCGCCGGTGTCCGCTCCGGGGCGTGAGCCGGCACCGGCGCCCGTGGCGGCGACGACGGCGGCGCCCGCTCCGGCGTCGACGCGCGGCGACGTCCCGCCGCCGGGGCCGGCCGCGGGGACGGCCACCACTCCGGCACCCGCATCCGCACTGTCACCCGCACCCGCCGCCGCATCACGGCCCCCCGTCGCCCCTGCGGCGTCGGCCGCGTCCGTACCCGCCTCCGGGGGAGCCCCCGCGTTGCCGGTGCGTCCGGTCGGGGCCCTGCCCCGTACCGTGCCGCACTCGTCCGCCGCCCCGGGCGGGGAGCCCTCGGCCGCCCCCGCCCCGGAGCCGCCCGAGGCCACCGGTCCCGCCGGGCGCGGCGCCCCCGCGGCGCCCGACTTCGCGCGGATCGCGGGCGCCGGGGTCGGCGCGGTCGCCGTACCCGTCGCCGCCGTCGTGCGCGTGGCGCGGCGCAAGAACGTGATCGGGGCCGAGACCACCGGCTCCATCCCGGTGCACCTGCTCTTCCGGGACGAGCCGGAGGGTGCCGCGCCCTTCGCGGTGGGCGAGGACGACGGGGGGCCCGACACCGTCTCCATGGCCCCGCCCGTCGCTCCGGCCACGGCGCGCAAGGCCGGCGGCCCCGCCATCCCCGCCCCGTCGAAGGTCCAGGGCCAGGCCGAGCCCGCGGCCGGCACGAAGGCCGAACCGGCCAAGGGCCTCGCGCCCGATGCCGCCCGCAGGGCCACCGCCGCGCCGCACCCCAAGGCCCAGGCGGCCGACACGCAGTCCAAGCCGCACCCCAAGGTCCGGCCCCAGTCACAGCCCCACCCCCAGACCGAGCCGCAGCACAAGCAGCAGCCCAAGCCCCAGCCCAAGCCCCAGCCCCAGCCTCATCCCGAACAGCAGCCCCAGCCCCCGGCCCGGCCCCGCGGCGGCCCGGCCCGGTCCAAGACCCCCGCCCCCCTCTCCCGCCCCGCCCCCACCGCCGACCCCGGGCTCGTCGAGCGGCCGGGGCCGGTGCTGCCGGGGTGGGTCGGTGTGGCCGGCGGCGCCCTCGCGCTCGCCTGGTGCGCGGGCGTCGTGTGGTGGACCGGCGCCGTCCCGGAGGAGGCGGCGCGGATGCTGCGGCTTCCGGTGCGCCCGTACCACGGCATCCACCTCGGCCAGTGGGCCCTGCTCGCGCTCGGCGTCGTGCTCGCCACGTTCGCGCTCGGCGGCCTCGGCCGGGGCCGGGTCGGCTACGCGTGGGTGCTGACCCTGTTCGGCGACTACCGGGGCACGGTCCGCCGGACCGGTCTGGTCTGGGTCAGCCCGCTGCTGCTGCGCCGCCGGGTCGACGTACGGCTCCGGCACTGGCGCAGCGAGCCGCTGCCGGCGGTCGACGCGAAGGGGACCGCGCTGGACGTCGTCGTGCTCGTGGTGTGGCGGGTGCGGGACACCGTCCGGGCGGCGCTCGGGGTCGACGGCCACGAGGAGTACCTGCGGGAGCAGGTGGAGGCGGCGATGGCCCGGGTGCTCTCGCAGCTCCCGGCGGACGCGTTCCACGAGGACGCGCCGACGCTCCGGGACGCGGAGGCGGTCGGCGAGGCACTGACGCGGATGCTGTCGGCGGAGTGCGTCCCGGTCGGGGTGGACGTGTTCTCGGCGCAGCCGACGCGGATCGAGTACGCGCCGGAGGTGGCGGCGGCGATGCGGCGGCGACGGATCGCGGCGATCGACGCGAAGCACCGGGACAGCGTGCTGACCTCGGTGGTGGACGCGGTGGACGACGTGGTCCACCGGCTGACCAGTCGTGGTCTGGTGGAGCTCGACGACTACGAGCGCAAGGCGCTGGTCAAGGACCTGACGGTGGCGTTCTACACGGGCAGGACGGGTCCCGTGGAGGGTGCGTGAGGGGATGGACAGCTTCAACTTCCGTCCATACCTTGGTACTTGGTCCAGACCAAAAAGAAGCATCCGTACGCGTGCGGCACGACCCGACAGAACTCCCCCACGTTCTCCTGGAGCGACAGCATGCGCAAGAAATCAGTCGGGGCGGCGGTGGTGGCGCTCGGCGTCGCCGGCGCCACCCTCCTCGCCACCGGCAGCGCCGGCAGCCACGGCTACACCGACGCGCCGATCAGCCGCCAGAAGCTCTGCGCCAACGGCACCGTGACCAACTGCGGCCCCATCCAGTGGGAGCCGCAGTCGGTCGAGGGCCCCAAGGGCTTCCCCGCCTCCGGTCCCGCCGACGGAAAGATCTGCTCGGCGGGCCTCACCCAGTTCGCCCAGCTCGACGACCCCCGGGGTGGCGCCTGGCCCGCGACGCAGCTCACGGCGGGGCAGAGCTACAGCTTCCGCTGGCAGTTCACGGCCCGGCACGCCACCACCAACTTCAGGTACTACATCACCAGGAACGGCTGGGACCCCAGCCAGAAGCTGACCCGGGCCGCACTCGACCCCCAGCCCTTCCTGACCGTCCCCTACAACAACCAGCAGCCGCCGGCGACCCTCTCGCACTCCGGGACGATCCCGGCGGGCAAGACCGGCCGTCATGTGATCCTGGCGGTGTGGACGATCGCGGACACCGCGAACGCCTTCTACGCCTGCTCGGACGTGAAGTTCTGACGGAAGGCCCGGAGGGCGGGCGCCGGGCGGCCGTCCGAAGGGCCTGATCCGACCGTTCAGTTCTGACGTACTGTCAGTTACAGTCCGGCCCATGAGGGGTGCGGACACCGTCGCGGAACTCGTACGACGCCAGTGGGGCGACCACCGGACCGGGCTGAGGGACGAGCACCACACCCTCACCCACCACCAGGTCGCCGCGGGCGCCGCCGCGCGGGCCGCACTGCTCGTGGACCTGATGCCACCCCTGCCGGGGGGCGAGCCGCACCTCGGCATCCTGCTCGACAACACGCCGGAGTACCCGCTCTGGCTCAGCGCGGCGGCCCTCGCGGGGGCCGCCGTCGCCGGGATCAACCCCACCCGGCGCGGCGCCGAACTCGTCCGGGACATCCGGCACACCGAGTGCCGGGTCCTGGTCACCCAGCGCGCCCACCTGCCGCTCCTCGACGGCCTGCCGCTGCCGGGCCTGCGCATCCTGGTCACCGACACCGACGCGTACCGGGAGCTGCTCGCCCCCTACGGGAACGCCCGGCCGGGCGACGCCACCCTCGGCCCCGTACGCCCCGACAGCCGCTTCCTGCTCTCCTTCACCTCCGGCTCCACGGGGGCGCCCAAGGCGGCCCTGTGCAGCCAGGGGCGCCTGGCGGCCGCCGGTGCCTCGCTCGTCTCCCACTTCGGGATCGGCCGGGACGACGTCCACTACATCTGCATGCCGATGTTCCACGGCAACGCGGTGATCGCGGACTGGGCGCCCGCGCTCGCCGCCGGGGCGGGGGTGGCGCTGCGGTCCCGCTTCTCCGCCTCCCGTTTCCTCCCGGACGTACGCCGCTACGGCGCCACCTACTTCACCTACGTGGGCCGGGCCGTGCAGTACCTGCTGGCCACCCCGCCGGCGCCGGACGACCGCACGCACCCGCTCCGCCTGGGCTTCGGCACGGAGGCGGGGGCGGTGGACGCGGCCCGGTTCCGCGAGCGCTTCGGGGTGCCGCTCGTCGAGGGGTACGGCTCCTCCGAGGGCGGCGCGGCGATCCAGCGGACCCCCGACACCCCCACGGGGGCGATCGGGCGGGCCGCGCCGCGGGACGACCTGGCCGTGATCGACGCCGAGTCGGGCGAGGAATGCCCGCCGGCCCGCTTCTCGCCCACCGGCCGGCTCCTCAACGCGGCCGAGGCGGTCGGCGAACTCGTCAACCGGAGCCGGTCGCCCTTCGAGGGCTACTGGCGCAACCCGGAGGCGGAGGCGGCCCGGCTGCGGGACGGCTGGTACTGGACGGGCGACCTCTTCTACCGGGACGCCGACGGATACCTCTACTTCGCGGGCCGGACGGACGACCGGCTGCGGGTCGACAGCGAGAACCTGGCGGCGGCGATGATCGAGCACATCCTCGCCCGCTGGGACCGGGCGGCGGGCGTCGCGGTCTACGCGATACCCGACCCGGTGGCGGGGGACCAGGTGATGGCGGCGCTCGCCCTGCGGGAGGGCGAGGCCTTCGACCCGCCGGCCTTCGCGGCCTTCCTCGCGGCCCAGGCGGACCTGGGTACGAAGATGCCGCCGCGCTTCGTCCGCGTGATGCGGGAACTGCCCCTCACGGCCACGAACAAGATCCACCGGGTGGCCCTCCGCCGGGCGGCCTTCCTCTGCGAGGACCCCGTCTGGTGGCGCCCCGAGCCGGACGCCCCCTACGAGCCCCTGACCCCGGAGGCGACGGCCGCCCTGAGGGCGGAGTACACCCGGCACGACCGCTCCCCGACGGGCGAACACCACGCGTAGCCCCGTCCCCGCGAGACGGCGGCCCACGGCTGCGGCTGACGGCCGTCCGATGCTCCGTGGTTCACCGCGCCCGGCGGCGCGCTCGACGAGGACCCCTCGCGCCCGCCCCGGGGCGGCCCCGCGCCCGCCGTCGGGGGTAGCCCCAGCCCCACCCCCGTACCCCCTCCAGCCCCATCGCCCCGCACCGTCCGACCGCCTACCGTGGGCCCCCATGGACCCCCGTAACGCCTGGCAGGCCCTCACCCGGCGCCGCTTCCTCCGTAGTTCCTGGCCCTGGCGGGCCGCCGGTTACCTGGTCACCGGCGGGGTCCTCGGCGCCTTCGCCTGCCTCGTCCTCCTGGTGCTCGGGGTGTTCTCCCTGTTCCTCGTCGGGCTGCCGCTCCTCCTGCTCTCCGGCCTCGCCCTCGCCGGGACCGAGCGCCGTCGCCTCCGGCTCGTCGACCTCGACCCGGCCCCCGACCCGCACCGCGTCCCCGCCGCCCCCGGCCTCGCCGCCTGGCTGCGGCTCCGGGCGGGGGAGCAGGCGACCTGGCGCGAACTCGGCTACGCCCTGCTCCTCGCCACCGTCCTGTGGCCGCTCGACCTCCTCGCCCTCGCCGTCGGGACCGGCCTGCCGCTCGCCCTCCTCAGCGCCCCCGTCCAGCTGGCGGTGGACGGCCAGGAGGCCAAGGTCGTCAAGGCGTATCTGGTGACCTCCTACCCGGAGGCCTTCGCGGCGGCCCTCCTCGGCGCCCTCCTCCTGGTCGCCCTCTCCTATCCGCTCGCCGCCGTCGCCGGTGCCCGCGCCGCCCTCGCGCGGGCCCTCCTCTCGCCGCGCGAGAGCGGCCCCCAGCCCGGCATCGGCGAGGTCATCGCCTCCCGCGCCCGGCTCGTCGACGCCTTCGAGGCCGAGCGCCGCCGCATCGAGCGCGATCTGCACGACGGCGCCCAGCAACGCCTGGTCGCCCTCACCATGACCCTCGGGCTCGCCCGGCTCGACGCGCCGCCCGGCCCGCTCGCCGACCAGCTGGCGAAGGCGCACACGGAGGCCGGGCGGGCCCTGACCGAGCTGCGGGAACTCATCCACGGCATCCACCCCCAGGTCCTCGCCGACTACGGCCTCGGCGCGGCCCTCGCCGACGCCGCCGACCGGTCCGCCGTCCCCGTCGACACGGACGTCGACCTGCCCCGGCTGCCCGCCGCCGTCGAGAGTGCGGGCTACTTCGCCGGCTGCGAGGCCCTCGCCAACGTCGCCCGGCACAGCGGGGCCCGGCGGGCCCGGCTCACCGCGCGGGTCGCGGACGGGGTGCTGCGCCTGGACGTGGAGGACGACGGGCAGGGCGGCGCCGACCCGGCGGGGGGCTCCGGGCTCACGGGACTGGCCGACCGGCTCGCGGTCCTCGATGGCAGACTGACGATCATGAGCCCGCCGGGCGGGCCGACCCTCCTCCGAGCGGAGATCCCGTGCCGATCGCTGTCCGAAAGCTCCGTGTCGTCCTCGCCGAGGACAGCGTCCTCCTCAGGGAGGGGCTGATCGGGCTGCTGGCCCGTTTCGGCCACGAGGTCGTCGCCGCCGTCGGGGACGCCGACGCCCTGCGCGAGGCGGTCGCCGCCCACGACCCGGACGTGGTCGTGACCGACGTCCGGATGCCGCCCGGGTTCCAGGACGAGGGGCTGCGCGCCGCCGTCGCGCTCCGGTCCGAGCGGCCCGGCCTGCCGGTCCTGGTGCTCAGCCAGTACGTGCAGCGCAGCTACGCCGCCGACCTCCTCGACACGGGCGACGGCACCGGCGTCGGCTATCTCCTCAAGGACCGGGTGGGGCAGGTGGAGGAGTTCGAGGACGCCCTGCTGCGGGTCGCCGCCGGAGGCACGGTCGTCGACCCCGAGGTCGTACGGCAGCTGCTGCGGCGGCACCGCGACCCGCTGGAGGCCCTCACCCCGCGCGAGCGCGAGGTCCTCGGCCTGGTCGCGGAGGGGCACTCCAACGCGGAGGTCGCCCGGCGTCTGGTGGTGAGCGAGGCCGCCGTCGGCAAGCACATCGGCAACATCCTCGCGAAGCTGGACCTGCCGCCGGCCGAGGACACCCACCGCCGGGTCCTGGCCGTCCTGACGTATCTCAGGGCGTAGCGGGACCGTCCGTACGGGCTCAGCGGCGCGGCACGTACGGGCTCAGCGGCGCAGGAGGTACGGGCACGAAAAAGCCCCCCGCTTCCGCGAGGGGCTTTCTCCGTCTGTGCGCCGCCAGGGACTCGAACCCCGGACCCGCTGATTAAGAGTCAGCTGCTCTAACCAACTGAGCTAGCGGCGCCTGCTGACAGAGAAAATACTACCCGGTCCCGCGGGGTGCTCGTGACCACCCCGCGGGAGGGTGGTCAGATCGCCAGCGCCATGACCACCGGAGCGGCCTTGCGGTTCAGCGTGTCGGCCGCCGCGCGCAGCCGGTGGGCGTGCTCGATCGGCAGGGAGAGCGCCAGGCAGCCCACGGCGGAGCCCGCCGTCAGCGGGACGGCGGCGCAGACGGTGCCCACCGCGTACTCCTGGAGGTCGAGCACCGGGACGGTCGCGGGCTGGCTGTCCAGCTTGGAGAAGAGGATCCGCTCGCTGGTGATCGTCCGGGAGGTCAGCCGGGCGATCTTGTGCCGCGAGAGGTGGTCGCGGCGGCCGTTCTGGTCGAGCTGGGTGAGCAGGCACTTGCCGACCGCGCTGGCGTGCGCCGCCGAGCGGAAGTCCACCCACTCGTTGACCTTGGGCGTGCGCGGGCCGTCGGCGAACTGGGTGATCTTCACCTCGCCGTCGATGTACCGGCTGATGTAGACGGCCGCGCCGACGGAGTCGCGCAGTTCGGTCAGGGTCTCCTGGAGCTTCGCCTCCAGGGCCTCGCGGCGGGTCATGCCGGATCCGAGAAGGACGAGGGAGTCCCCGATCACGTAGGCGCCGTCGGCGACCTGCTCGACGTAGCCCTCGCGGCGGAGCATGAGGAGCAGCGACGAGAGGTGGGCGACGGGCAGGCCGGATTCGCGCGCGATCTGGACGTCCGTCACACCGCCACCGTGCCGTGAGATCGTCTCGAGGACGCGCAAGGCGTATTGCACCGAGTGGAACGGCGCGGTGGGCTCGGGCTTCAGCGCCACGGTTTCCCCCTACCAGGTTGTGACCGCAAGCTTTCGTACCACGATAGCCGCCAAGCACCGTTTACGGGGCGGCTGTTGGCGAGAATGATGCGGAGCATCCGGGCCCTGTGCTGGGGCTCGCTACTCTGGCATATGCCAAGGTCAAGAGTCTCGCGCAGAGTCTCAGGTCAGAGCCGTGCGCGGAGGCGCTCGCGCACACGTTCGCCCCGTGTGGGGCGGGAGATTTTTTACGGGGAAGCGGACGCGGCCGCACCCTCACCGGTGGCCGAGAACCGCCGGAATAAACGGAGCCACCCTCCTGTTGTCGCCTTGTCGAAGCCGATCCACAGGTCCGGGCGCCGTTCCGGGAGCCGGTCGGAGAGTCCGTACGTGTGCCGAGGAGGGTCCCGAAGGTGACCGACGCTATTCGAGGAGAGGTGCGGGGCTCCGCGCCCGTACCGCTGTCCGTGCTGGACCTGGTGACCGTCGGCAGCGGCAGGACCGCGACCCAGGCGCTCGCCACCAGCGTCGAGCTGAGCCGGCTCGCCGAACGGCGCGGCTTCCACCGGCACTGGGTGGCCGAGCACCACTCCATGCCCGGGGTCGCCTCCTCCTCCCCGGCGGTGATCCTCGCCCACCTCGCCGCCCACACCCGGCGCATCCGCCTCGGCTCGGGCGGCGTCATGCTGCCCAACCACGCCCCGCTCGTCATCGCCGAGCAGTTCGGCACCCTGGAGGCCTTCGCGCCGGGCCGGATCGACCTCGGCCTCGGCCGTGCCCCCGGCACGGACGGCGCCACGGCGGCCGCCCTGCGGCGGTCCGACACCCTCAACGAAGGGGCCGACGACTTCCCCGAGCAGCTCGCCGAGCTGACCCGGTTCCTGGACGACGACTTCCCCGACGGCCACCGGTACGCCCGCATCCACGCGGTCCCCGGCCCGGTGCAGGGCCCGAAGGGGCGCCCGCCGGTCTGGCTGCTCGGCTCCTCCGGCTTCAGCGCGCGGCTCGCCGGCCTGCTCGGCCTGCCCTTCGCCTTCGCCCATCACTTCTCGGCCAGGAACACGATTCCGGCGCTCGACCTCTACCGGGACTCCTTCCGGCCCTCGGGCGTCCTCGACGCCCCCTACGCGATGATCGGCGTCTCGGCGCTCGCCGCCGACGAGGCGGCCTCGGCCCGCCGGGAGGTCCTCGCCGGCGCACTCGCGATGCTGCGGCTGCGCACCGGCCGCCCGGGTCTCGTGCCGACGCCCGAGGAGGCGGAGGCGTACGGATTCAGCCCGGCCGAGCGGGAGTTCGTGGACGGCTGGCTGGCGAACGTCGTGTACGGCACGCCGGACGAGGTCCGCACCGGCCTGGACGACCTGCGCAAGCGCACGGGCGCCGACGAGCTGATGATCACGGCGAACGGCCACGGCGGCGAGGCCCGGCTGCGCAGCTACGAACTGATCGCGGACGCGTACGAACTCCCGGAGCTGCCGGAGGAGTAGAGCCGCCGGGACCGCCGGGTCCCACGGGGCGGATGGGGTCCGCGAGGCCCGGGCGCACGCGTCGGTCCGAACCGGCGGGACGCGTTCCGCGCCGGGGGCGGCCAGGTAAAAACCCCGATTCCCAGGGGCGGTTGGTTCATCCTCGAACCACCCCCGCCCCACCCATAAGCAAACCTTAAACCGCTCGTCACCGATGGTGGCGGGCGGTTCCGTTTTGTGCTGCACGCCTCTGACAAGGCCTTTCTTCCTCCAATTGGTCTAGTCCTCAATCTGGTTCAGACCATTGACGCACTGTTCACGCGCCGGTTATCACTGCTCCAGCTCCTGTACGGCACCACCCCCGCACTCCCCCCATGGAGGCCGCACGTGCACCCCCGTAAGCCATTGATCGCCGCGCTGCTCAGCACGGCCCTCGCCGCCGGCGCGCTTGCCGCGACCGTCGGCCTCGGCTCCGCCCAGGCGGCCGACACGACGACCACTGCCTCTGCGGGCAACGTGCGCATCGCGTACTACGACCAGTGGAGCGTCTACGGCAACGCGTTCTACCCCAAGCACCTCGACACCCGGGGCATCGCGGGCCAGCTGGACGTCATCAACTACTCGTTCGGCAACATTCACCCCACCAACCTCACCTGTTTCGAGGCCAACAAGGCCGCCGGTGACGACAACAACCCCAACGCGGGTGACGGTGCGGGCGACTCGTACGCCGACTACCAGAAGTCCTTCAGCGCGGCGGACAGCGTCGACGGCGTCGCCGACAAGTGGGACCAGCCGATCGTGGGCGTCTTCAACCAGTTCAAGGAACTGAAGGCGAAGTACCCGAACCTGAAGATCAACATCTCGCTCGGCGGCTGGACGTACTCCAAGTACTTCAGCGACGCGGCGAAGACGGACGCGAGCCGCAAGAAGCTCGTCTCCTCCTGCGTCGACCAGTACATCAAGGGCAACCTGCCCGTCGAGGGCGGCTACGGCGGCCCCGGCACCGCGGCCGGCATCTTCGACGGCATCGACATCGACTGGGAGTACCCCGGCTCCTCCGGCGGCCACCTGGGCAACCACTACGCCCCCGAGGACAAGCAGAACTTCACGCTGCTCCTCGCCGAGTTCCGCAAGCAGCTCGACGAGTACGGCACCGCCAACGGCGGCAAGAAGTACCTGCTCACCGCGGCCCTCCCGGCCGGCCAGGACAAGATCAAGTACATCGAGACGGACAAGATCGGCGCGTACCTCGACTACGCGAACATCATGACGTACGACATGCACGGCGCCTGGGACGGCGACGGGCCGACGTACCACCAGTCCCCGCTGTACTCGGGTACGAACGACCCGACCGACGTCATCGCGCCGGGCACCGAGAAGTACTCGATCGACAACGCGATCGACTCCTGGATCGACGGCAAGCCCGCCTACGGCATCGCCGGCGGCTTCCCCGCCAACAAGCTGACCCTGGGCTACGAGTTCTACTACCGCGGCTGGAAGGGCGTCCCCGCCGGGACCGCCAACGGCCTCGCGCAGCCCGCGACCGGCGGCTCCAACGTCCGCCCGCTCAGCCAGCAGGCCGGCATCGCGCACTACAAGGAGCTCGGCGGCATCGTCGACAACGCCGCGACCACCTTCTGGGACGAGCAGGCGAAGTCCTCGTACTTCTACAAGGACGGCGAGTTCTTCACCGGCCTGAACCAGAAGTCCATCCAGGCCCGGGTGGACTACGGCAAGCAGCGCGGTCTGGCCGGCGCGATGATGTACTCGCTCCTCGGCCTGGACGACAACGCCACCCTGCTGACCCAGATCAACACCGCGCTCGGCGGCACCACCACCCCGCCGACCACGACGCCGCCGACCACCACCCCGCCGACGACGCCCCCGACCACCCCGCCCACCACGCCGCCCACCACCCCGCCGACGACGCCGCCCACGGGCAGCTGCACCGCCCCGGCGTACGTGGCCGGCACGGTCTACAACAGCGGCAACCTCGTCTCCCACAAGGGCCACACCTGGAAGGCCCAGTGGTGGACCCAGAACGAGGAGCCGGGCACGACCGGCGAGTGGGGCGTCTGGAAGGACCAGGGCGCCTGCTGAGGCCCTGACCCGCTGACCCCCTCATGAACCACTGCCCCCGCCCGGAATGTCCCTCCGGCCGGGGGCAGTCCCATGCCCGGACACCCGCACGGGGGACCACGCCGCGCCCGCCCCGGGCTCGGCCTCACGCGCGCCGCGCCCCGCCGCGGGCCCGGCCTCACACCGGCAGCGGCTCCGTGCCGATCAGTTCCGCGATGCGGTCCGGGGTCACCGCCCGTGAGTACAGCCAGCCCTGCCCCGTGTCGCAGCCGATCCTGCGCAGCCGGCTCGCCTGCCCGGAGGTCTCCACGCACTCGGCGGTGACGGTGAGCCCCAGCCGGTGCGCGAGCTGCACCAGCGCCTCGACGATCAGCTCGTCCGCCGGGTTGGCGTGCTCCTCGTCCTGGAAGCCGCGGACGAAGGAACCGTCCAGCTTGAGCACCGAGACCGGCAGCCGGCTCAGATAGGCCAGGTTCGAGTAGCCGGTGCCGAAGTCGTCGATCGCGATCCGCACCCCCATGTCGCTCAGCGCCTGGAGCGCCTGGAGCGGCCGTCCCGCCGAACCCATCACGGCGGATTCGGTCAGCTCCAGCTGGAGGAGGTGCGGGGCGAGACCGGTCTCGGCGAGGATCCCGGCCACGTCCGCGACCAGGTCGGAGTCCCAGACCTGACGGACCGCCACGTTGACGCTCACGAAGATCGGGCGCTCGCGCGGATGGTCCTTCTGCCACTGCCGGGCCTGACGGCAGGCGGTGTTCAGGACCCACCGGCCGAGCTCCACGATGGAGCCGTCCTCCTCGGCGATGGCGACGAACCGATTCGGCGGGAGCGTGCCGAACTGCGGGTGGTTCCAGCGCACCAGCGCCTCCACCCCGCGCACCGCCCCGTCCGCCATGTCCACGAGCGGCTGGTACTCCAGGGCGAACTCCCCGCGCTCCACGGCCGGCCGGAGGGTGGAGGAGAGCGCCTGCCGGGTCATCCGGTGCGCGTTGCGCTCCGGGTCGAAGAGGGTCCAGCGGGCCTTGCCGTCGGCCTTCGCCCAGTACAGCGTGGTGTCGGCGGCCTGCATCAGGGCGGTCGCCGTCGTGCCGTACCCGGAGCGCTCGACCACACCGATCGAGGCGGAGACCGAGAGCCGCTGACCGCCCAGGTCGAAGGGCTGCTGGAGCGCGGTGAGCACCGAGCGCGCCAGATCGGCGAGTTGTTCCGTGCCGGTGGAGTCCTCGACCAGGATCGCGAACTCGTCGCCGCCGAGCCGCGCCACGAGATGGCCGCCGCTGCGGGTGTAGCCGTCGCTGTCCGCGCACTCCGTCAGCCGGGCGGCGACGGCGGCGAGGAGCCGGTCCCCGACCCGGTGGCCGAGGGTGTCGTTGACCGCCTTGAAGCCGTCCAGATCGAGGTAGCAGAGACCGATCCGCCCTGTTCTGCCATACCTGTACGACTCGTAGGACGAACGGAGCGGCCCCCGGGGATCCCCCGCGCGTCCGGCCGTTCCGGAGCCCTGGACGCCCTCGGTGTACGGGGCTTCCTCGGCGTACGGAGTGTCCCCGGCGTCCTGGGCCGAGGCCTCCAGGGCGGCCGAGAGGCGCTCGAAGAACAGCGCGCGGTTGGGCAGCCGGGTCACCGGGTCGTGCATCTGGAGATGGCGCAGCCGTGCCTGGAGTTCGCGCCGGTCGCTGATGTCCGCGATCGACAGCAGCACGCGCCGGCTGTCGGGCACGGGCGCGACGGTGACCTCGGCCCAGAGCGAGCGCCCGTCGGCGTGCTTGAGGCGGCGGGTGCAGCGGAAGCGGGAGCGTCGGCCGCGCAGCACCTCGCGGTACGCGTGCCAGGTGCGCCCGTCGGAGGCGAGGTCGACGAGGTCGGCGGCGGCCTGGCGGCGCAGCGCCCCGGGGTCGGCGCCGAGGAGGGAGCCGAAGGAGTCGTTGGCCGAGACGACCACGCCGTCCTGGTCGACGACGGCCATGGCGAGCTGGGCGACCCGGAAGGCGGCGCCGTAGTCGCGGAGTTCGGCGGCGCGCCGCTCGGCGGGGGCCTCGGGGTGACGGTCGGCGGCGGGTCCGGCGCGACGGTCCTCAAGGGGTCCGGGGTGACGCTCCGTGAGTACGGGATGCGTCGTGTGCGTCTCCGGCGGCTCTGGGTGCACCGGTCCTTCGGGGGTTCCGCTCACCGCTCGCTCCCGTAGTGCAGTCGGGCCGGTCACATGTGGTCGGGACGGTCGGCCAAGGAAGAGTGAGCCGATCATAGAGCCAGCGCGGGGGAGCCTTCCAGCTCCGGGGGGCTCTCGGGGGGCGTGCGGAGCTGTGGGGCCGATCACCGTGAGACTCCGTGCGATCGTTTCTGCGCGGGTCTGACGCGGGTCGTTGAGGTAGTGACCGAATGTGACATTCCGTGAGGCGAAGCGCGCTCGTGTCGCGTCGACCCCGTGGCGCCCTCTCACCCGACCGGGGCAGTGGAAACGTGCGAAACACCGCAAACCATCACAAGGTGGGTGAGGTGTCCCGCATTCCCGAACCGGAGGTCCACGTGAGGGGTCAGCAGCCACCCGGGGGAGTGGAACGCTCGCGGCTGCGTGCCGGGGCCGCGGCCTTCACCTCGCTCGCCGCCCTGGCCGCCACCGGCCTCGTCGCAGGACCGGCCGTCGGCGCCCCGGCGCCGAACCCCTGCGCCCTGCCCCGCACGGCGGCCCATCACTCACTCGGCCTCGACACCTGGAACAGGTCGTACCCGCGACCCGACCGCACCCTCGACGCCGTCATGATCTTCCTGTCCTTCCCGGACGCCGAGCCCCTCACCCGGCCGGCCGAACTGGCCGCCGACCACTTCCCGGCCACCAGCGAGTACTTCAGCCGTGCCTCCTACGGGCGGTTCACCCTGCGCGCGCACCCGCAGCCGACCTGGACCCCGATGCCGAAGGAGTCCGGCGCGTACGACATACGGCGTGACTGGGACGCCGGGCAGCGCGCCGCCTATCTGCGCGACGCCATCGCCGCAGCCGACGCGGACGTCGACTTCTCCCGGTACGACATCGTCTACCTGGTCGCCGACCCGGACGCGCCCGGTGTGGACTCCGACGCGACCAAGGTCGTCAACCTCGAACGCCCGCTGGAGGCCGACGGCACCGAGATCAAGCGGGTCGTCACCGTCTTCGAGCGGCACCCGCCCGACCGCAACGTCCTCGCCCACGAGACCGGCCACGTCTTCGACCTGCCCGACCTCTACCACCGCCCGGAGGACGGCAAGGGCGACTGGGACACCCATGTGGGTGACTGGGACGTCATGGGCAGCCAGTTCGGGCTGTCGCCGGACCTCTTCGGCTGGCACAAGTGGAAGCTCGGCTGGCTCTCCCGCGCCCAGGTGACCTGCGTGCAGGGGACCGCCCCCCGGATGGTCACCCTGGAGCCGACCGACGCCCCGGCGACGGCCGGCGGCAGCCTCGGCACCCGGCTCGCGGTGGTCCGCACCGGCCCCGACAGCGCCCTCGCCGTCGAGGCCCGGAGCGATGCCGGGAGTGACGCCGACACCTGTACCCAGGGCGTCCTCGTCTACCGGATCCGGAGCCGCGCGGCCTCCGGCGACGGCCCGGTCGAGGTGGTCGACGCGCACCCGCGCACCGAGGCGTGCTGGGAGCGCTCGGTCTATCCGCCGCTCGCGGACGCCCCGCTCGAAGAGGGCGAGACGCTGACCGTGCCCGGTACGGGGGTACGGGTCGAGGTCACGGACCGCACGGAGTCGGGCGCCTGGACGGTGCGGATCACGCCGCCCGCCGTGGACTGAGCCCCGGCGGCCCGTCCCGCCCGGCCCGGGACACGAAGAAGCCCCCCGCTTCCGCGAGGGGCTTCTTCTGTCTGTGCGCCGCCAGGGACTCGAACCCCGGACCCGCTGATTAAGAGTCAGCTGCTCTAACCAACTGAGCTAGCGGCGCCTGCTGACGTCGTAGACATTAGCATCCGGATCGGCGGGAGGAAAAATCGATACCCGCACGTCGGCGGCGGAGTACGTCCGGACGGCCCGCACGCAGGCCCAGAGCACGACCTCGGGCCCCGGCAGCCACGGGCTCCGGGTGTCGGGGGCCACCACCCAGCGGGGGCCGGACGTGCCCGACGGCACGAGCGGCGGCACGGTGACCGCGTCCCCGACGCCGTGACAGAGCGGCCGGGGGACCCGCTCGCCCCACTCCTCCCAGTCGAGGAGCGCGGGCAGCCGCTGGGCCGTCCCCGGCGCGGTGAAGAGCATCATCCGGCCCCGGTGGACGGCGACCGGCCCCGATCCCGGGCCCTCCTCCCACAACCGGTCCAGCATCCGGCGGCCGAAGACCGGGTCGACGTTGACGACGTCGAAGACCCGGCCGCAGGGCAGCGCCGCCGGCGAGTCCGGCCGGGCCTCCCAGCGGGTGAGCGCGGCCTCGCGGTCCCCCGTGGCGGAGGTCAGCCAGGCGGCCCCGTCGGCGGTCACCCGGGCCGTCTGGTGCCGCCCCTCGTCGCCCTCCCGGAGGAACCGGAAGATGTCGTGCGGGGTCTCGTCGCGCAGCCACGTCGTCATGACTCCAGATGTACCGGGAGTGACAACGCGGTAGCCGAGTGTTCGCGGAATCCCGGACAGGAGGGGAGGCCGAGGAGTATCGTGCCCCCTCGGCATATGCCAGGCGGCGATTCCAGGCCACGCGGAGGCACTTCAAGCCGCCCCGAGGCCCACCCGAGCCCCCGGCCGCCCCGGATCAGTCCTCCGCCGGGCGCCCGTTCGCTCTGATCAGGTCGCGGCCGAACTCGATCATCTTCAGCGCGTAGTCCTCGGTCCACTGCGCCCGCTCGGCCACGTCCGCCGTCGTCAGCCGGTCGAACCGGCGCGGGTCCGCCAGCTGCGCCGCCGCGATGGCCTGGAACTCGGTCGCCCGGTCCGTCGCCGCGCGGAACGCCAGCGTCAGTTCCGTCGCGCGGGACAGCAGCTCCCTCGGGTCCTCCAGCGACTCCAGGTCGAAGAAGTGCTCCGGGTCGGCGGTCGCCTCGGCAGGCTCGAAGATCAGCGGTGCCGGCCTGAGCCGCCGCTGTCCGCTCCGTTCCGCGGGTTCCGCCATCGTTCTTCTCCTCCTCGCACAGGCACGGCCCGGAATCCCGGGCCGTCTTCCATTGTCCCGCGCCCCGCAAGAGCGCGAACCCTTCCGCGTACGCCCCCGGTGTCCCCCGAGCCCCGGTTTGAGCCCAGCCGACGACGACGGCGGGGCGCGGGCCGGGCCCGGGCGGGCGACGGGTCACGGCGTCCAGCTCACCCGGTGCTTCTCCAGGTGGGACAGGACCGCGTGGTTCGCCTCCCAGCCGTCGGGGAACGACACCGCGACCCCGAGCTGCACCGGCTCCGTCGACGGGTGCGCGTCGAGCAGGTCCGCCACGCCCGCCCGGCAGACCACCACGCAGGCGTGCCGGTGCCGGGACGCGAGGACGCACAGCCGCCCCGTCTCCAGGTGGAAGGCGGTCGCGTCCGGCCGCCCGGACAGCGGGTGCAGGACGACCGTCACGTCGTACTCGCGCCCCTGGAGCCGGTTCGCGGTGTCCACCGTCACACCCGTCACGCCCAGCCCCGCGAGCGCCGCCCGGACCGCCGCCGCCTGGTCGCGGTGGGCGGTGCCGACCGCGATCCGGTCCGGCGTCAGCGGGACGGCGGCCTCCGAGCGCTCCGAGACCGCCGCGCCCTCCCGGTCCAGGAGCCGGCGCACCACCAGCGCGACCGCGCCGACCGCCTCCGGGTCGGTGCGCGGGGTGTGCGCGGCGGGCAGTTCGAGCAGGCCCCAGCCGGACTCCGCCGCCTCGTCGAGGACCCGGTCCGGGCCCGAACCGTCCGACGCCACCCCGAACGACAGCGTCCGGTCCCCGTGCCCGGTGCCGCTGCGGAACGGCGTGAACGGGTAGAAGGCGTCCGAGACCAGCGGCGCCGCAGAGGCGGGCAGCCGCCAGGACACCGGCAGCCGGTGCTGCGGCAGCTCCGGGTTGTGCGCGAGCAGGGTCGCGACCGCGCTCGCCGAAGGGTCGTACGACAGCCCCGCCCACTGCTCCGCGCCCACCACCGAGAACGGGTCCAGCTGCCCGGGGTCGCCCACGAACAGCGCCCGCTCGAAGAGGCCCGCCACCGCGAGCAGCGCGTCCGAACGCATCTGGTACGCCTCGTCGACGATCGCGTGCGCCCAGGGCTCGACGTTCTTCACGTGCCCCCACTTGGCGGACGTGGACAGCACGACCGGCAGCCCGGCCAGCTCACCGGCCTTCGCCGACTTCCGTACGTTCTCCAGATCGTCGAGCGCCTTGTCGTACGGGTCGGAGTCGTTCGAGTGCAGCCGGCCCACCTCCAGGTCAGGCTCCTTCTCGGCGAGCCGCAGCACCAGGTCGTCCACCTGCGCGTTCGTCTGCGCGACCACCATCAGGGGGCGTCCGGCGGCGGCCAGTTCGAGGGCGGCCCGGACGACCAGGGTCGACTTCCCCGCCCCGGGCGGGGAGTCCACCACGACACCGCGCGCGGTGCCGTGCAGGGTGTCCGCCAGGATGCCGGCCGTCGCCCGGCCGGCCTCCGCCGAGGGGTCGAAGGGTTCGGGACTCACAGCACGTCCTCCGGGGTCACGGCGTCGGGCAGTTCCACGGCGTCGGTCCGGGGCGGACCGCCGTGCGTCCAGGGGGTCTCCTCCGCGTCCGGGAGCTGCGGTCCGACCCGCTGGTCGTGCTCGAACAGCGTCCAGGAGATCCGCTCGCCCTTCTCCGGCACCGAGCCCGGCGCCGGCTCCTTCGCACGGCCCATCCGGTCGAGGAGACGCAGCAGCAGCGCCCCGTCCTCCTCGTACCGCACGAACTCCGCCGCCTGCGGCTTCCCGTCGAGCGAGCGGTACACCTTCACCGACTCGCCCAGGTGCGGCCGGTCCTCCGTGCGGACCGTGAGCAGCGGGCGCGGCGCGGGCCGCTTCGACTCCGTCCACGCCATCGTCACCTCGACCACCTCGGCCGCGAACGCCTCGCCCGCGAGCCGCCGCCCGGCGAGCACCAGCGGATCGTCGAGGGCCTCCTGCGCCTCCAGCTGGCCCTGCGCCTGCTCGCGGGCGGCGAGCTTCCGGGCCGCCGTCACGGCGTCGTCCCGGCGCGGCTGCGGCGGCTCACCGGCCGTGACCCGGTCCCGGTGGGCGGTGAAGGACCAGCGGTCGCGGGTCCAGCGGTCCTCGACCCTGGCGCCCTCCGGCAGCTCGCGCAGCAGGCCGACCGCCCGCCAGACCGCGTCCCAGGTGGGCTTCAGCTGGGAGACGACGAGCCGGCGCAGCTCCCGCTCGGCCGCGTGCAGCTCGCCGAGGCCGGTGTCGGCCGTCTCGCCGTCCTCGGCCGCGCCGAGCGCCTGCCGGGCCCGGTCGTACCGCTCGATCGCGGGCGCGAGCAGCCGGTTGTCGAAGGCGGGGTCGGTGGCGGGCCCGGCGGGCGGGCAGAGCAGCTGCCCCCGGGAGTCCCGGCCCGCCTCCGCCCGCAGCGCCGCCTCCGCGCCCGGTTCTCCGTCGTACGGATCGATCCAGGCGAGCAGCGCACCGAGGTGCTGATCCTCCAGGGAGGACTGCCCGGTCGCCCAGTGCCGGTTGAGCAGGTCGGTCGCCGACAGCAGCAGCGAGGAGCCGGGCACCCGGGCCCGGTCGCCGAAGTGCGTCAGCCAGCGCCCGAGCAGCGGGACGCGCGGCGGCGCGGGGAACGGCGTCTCCGGGTCCTGCTCGGCCGTCCGCCGGAACCGCGTCGACCGCCCCAGCAGCCGTACGTACTCGATGCCCGCCCGGCTCGGCACGATCAGCTGCGGCGCGTCGGCGCACAGCTCGACCTCGACCTTCACCTTCTTGCCGGTCTCGGGGTCGACCTCGCTCTTCTCCGCCGCCTCGACGACGTCCGCGAAGGAGTCGACGTACGGCAGGACCTCCTCGGCCAGATCGGCGAGGAACGCGAACCGCAGGTCACGGTCCCGGGGCTGCGACACCACCAGCAGCCTCGGCTCCTCGGGGTCGGTGCCGACGAGCGCGCCCAGCGGGGCGCCCGCCTCACCGGCCGTCGTCAGGGGGACGAGGACCAGCGGCCGCTCCGACAGCCGCCGGTGCCGGACGGTCGCGAGCGGCTGCGCCCGGCCCGACTCGACGGCCTCCATCCGGGCGAGCGTGGAGATCAGCGACATGCGAGGCCCTCCCGGGGCGCGGCACAGGAACAAGCGGCACAGGAACGAGCGGCACAGGAACGAGGGGTCAGCACGGGCACTCGGAGACCTCCCGGGGCGCCCGGGCGGGCGCCGACGCCAGCGCCTCCTGCCGCAGCGCCCGCGCCCTGCGCAGCGCCGCCACCGCCGGGTCCTCCGGGTCGCCCTCCTCGCCGCGCGCCGCCGCGAGGACCGCGCCGACCGTCGTCAGACCGCCCAGCTCACCCCGTACCGAACGGCCCAGGGTCTCCACCGCGCCCGCCTCCCGCGACCGCGACCGGCAGTGGAAGGCCAGCTCGCAGGCGGCCAGGCACTCCGGCGCGTACTGGTGGGGCACCGACTCCACGGCCGCCGTCAGTTCCTCCGCCGAGCGTTCCGCCACGTCGAAGCTGGTGCCCTCGGGAAGCGCGTCCGCGATCTCGTCGATCCGGGTCAGCCGGGCCAGCTGGCGCCGGGTGACCGAGCGCTGCTTGCGCACGTCGACGACCGAGGCCGTCGGCACGTTCGAGAAGTCCTTCGGGCAGACCAGGAGCACCGACTGCGCCACCCGCGCGCCCTCGGTCCTGGCCGCCACCCCCTCCAGGGCCAGCACGTACACGGCGGCCTGCCGGGCCGCCGCGCCCACCTTCGACGCGTCCGCCGCGCCGTCGACCATGGGGAACGACTTGATCTCCACGACCGTCCACCCGCCGTCGGGGCGGACCACCACCGCGTCCGGCTCCAGGTACACCGGCGAGCCGGCGACCTCCAGGGCGAGCAGCGGGTGGTCGAGCAGCGTCCACGTCCCCGCGTCGGTCGCCTCCCGCAGCGCGAGCGCCGTCCTGGCGACCCGCCCCTCGGGTCCGGCCGCCGCGAGATCGGGCACGGACACCGCGCCCGGCTCCTCCACGCCGATCAGGCGCAGCAGCTCACGGCCGCCGTCCGCCTTGACCTTCGCCTCGAAGGAGTTGCCCCGGACGATCGCGAACTGCGACTGCCCGAACGGGGCGGGCGAGCCGAGCTTCGCGGCGAGCGCGGACTTGTCGACCCCGGCGCCGTCGAGCAGGGCCCGCCGCCGGCAGCCGGGGTTGGCGGCCAGCGCCGCGAGGGCCCGCGCGTCCAGCGGACGCGGTGGGGTGGCGGGACCGCGCAGCTCAGCGAGTTGTCGACGGGTGGTCCGCGAGGGTCGGGGCAGACCGCTGTCCAGGGATGCGCTCACCCGGGGAAGTCTCGCATCCGCCACTGACAACCGGGGGTGCTTCCGCTTCCCCGCGCAGCCGCCCGGCGAGCCGCAGCACGTACGGGGTCCCCAGCAGCCCGATGCCCATCACGGCGGCCCCGCCCACCGCGTCCAGCAGGTAGTGGTTGGCGGTCCCCATCACAACCAGGGCCGTGACCAGCGGATACGCCACTCCGAGGGCCTTCGCGAGCGGTGTGCGGCCGTACCGCCAGAGCATCACCCCGCACCACAGCGCCCAGCCGAAGTGGAGGCTCGGCATCGCCGCGTACTGGTTGGTCATCCCGCCGAGCCCGCGCGGCGCGCTGGCCTCGCCGCCCCACCAGCCGTACGCGCTGAACCGCGCCATGGTGTCCGTGAAGCCGTGCGCCGCGTCGAGCAGCCGGGGCGGGCAGGTGGGCAGCAGGGTGAAGCCGACGAGCCCGAGCAGGGTCGAGAGCATCAGCCAGGTGCGGGCGGCCCGGTAGTGCGCGGGGCGGCGGCGGTACAGCCACACCAGGATCGCCGGGGTCACCAGGTAGTGGAGGGAGGCGTACGCGAAGTCCGCCGGGACCCCGAGCGCGGGCACGTCCGTGAACAGCCGGTTCAGCGGGTGCTCGGCGTCGATCCCGAGCCGCTCCTCCAGGTGCAGGATCGCGAGCCCGTGGCCGACGGCCGCGTCCTCGTCGCCCCGGGCCAGCAGCCGTCCGGCGGAGTAGCCCGCGTACACGACGCCGACCGACGCCAACTCCACCCACCAGCGCGGCTTGCGCATACGAAAGATCCCCCCGACGTGTCCGGCCCGGGGAGGGGGACGCCGTGGGGCGCACCCGGGTTGCCCGGACGTCACCCCGAATCCATCTGGGCGATGATGGGAGGGGTGCGCACGCACCGTGAAACCGCACCGTGAAACCCCTGGAGAGTCCTTCCCATGGCACCGCGCATCCTGCTCGCCCGGCACGGCCAGACCGAGTGGTCACTTCTCGGCCGGCACACCGGCAGGACCGACATCCCGCTGCTCGACGAGGGCCGGCGCGGCGCGAAGCTGCTCGGCGAGCGCCTGCACCGCGGCCCCTGGCAGGGCCTGCCCGGCGTCGAGGTGCGCACCAGCCCGCTGGTCCGCGCGAGCGAGACCTGCGAACTGGCCGGCTTCGGCGACCGGGCCGAACCCTGGGACGCGCTGATGGAGTGGGACTACGGCGCGTACGAGGGGCTGACCCCGCCGCAGATCCAGGACCTCCGCCCCGGCTGGTTCATCTGGCGCGACGGCGTCGAGGGCGGCGAGACCCTGGCGCAGCTCTCGGACCGCGCCGACGAGGTCGTGAACCGGGTCCGCTCGGCCGACCGTGACGTCCTGGTCTTCGCGCACGGGCACATCCTGCGCTCGATCGCCGCGCGCTGGCTGGGCGAGGACGTGTCCTTCGCCTCCCGCATCCGCCTCGACCCGACGAGCCTGTCGGTCCTCGGCTGGGCGTACGGCGCCCCGGCGATCGAGCGCTGGAACGACACGGGGCACCTGGAGTCACCGGCGTAACGCCGTCACGGCGGGCGGGTGGCCGGTGGCCGTCGGCCCTGCCCCCCACGGGTCAGTACGCCGCGAGCACCCGGCGCGTCTCCGCGAGCATCTCGCGGATGCGGGCCGAGGCGATCCCCTCCAGGGAGTCCACCACCCGCTTCGCCTCCGCCGCCGCCTCGTCCGGGCGCCCGGCGTGCGCCAGGTCCTTCGCGAGATGGGCGCGGTAGAGCGCCAGGTTCCTGGCGAAGTGCGGGTTCTGCAGGACGGTCGCCCGGTGGGCGTGCCGGGCGGCCCGGCCCCAGTCGCCCAGGGCCGACCAGCACTGGGCCTCCAGGGCCTCCCGCTCCGGCTCCCCGAAGAACGACATCCACTCCGGGTCGCCCTCCGAAGGGCCCCGGTCGAAGTGGCCGTGGGCGCGGCCGAGGGCCTGCTCGCAGGCGGACCGGTCGCCGAGCCCCGCCCAGGCACCGGCCTCCCGCAGCGACAGCAGGGACAGCAGCCGGGCCGAGTCCAGCGGCTGCGCGGCCCGCTGCCCGGCCTGCGCCGCGCGGACCGCCTCGCGGAACCGGCCGGTGTCCCTGGCCAGGAAGGACGTGTTGCAGAAGGCGTGCGCCTCCAGGGCCGCGTTCCCGGCCACGCGCGCGGTGGCCAGGGCTTCGGCGTAGTGCGAGCGGGCTTCCTCGTGGCGGCCGGAGTCGTGGGCCAGCCAGCCGACGGAGAGGGAGAGTTCGCCCGCCCCCGCGTGCAGCCGGTCCTCGGTGGAGCGGCGGGTCATGGTGCCCGTGTCGAGCAGCGCGTAGGCGGCCCGGAGCGGCTGGGCGGCGACCTTGTAGAGCCCGTCGGCGCCGTGCCGGTCGTCGAGCAGCCGGATCTGCCGTACGGCGTCCTCGACGGCCCGCACCTCGGCGTCGCCGATGCGGTGGGTGCCGCGGGGGGAGGGGATCGCGACGGCGGGGCCGCCGAGTCCCAGCGAGGCGGCGGCCAGGGTGGCGGAGCCGCTCGTCATGAATGCGCGACGCAGCACGTCGCTCTCCTCATCGTTCCGGGTCGTGACGGGCACGGGAGACGGAGCCCCGGCCGGGACGGCCTGCCGCCGTCCACGCACCGTCTCCCGCGCGGAGAAGCCCAGGTCGGAGAGGCCCAGACCGGGGAACATGTGCAGGAAGACCCGCTCGTACGCGTAGTTGGGGCAGCGGATCTCGCCCGCCTCCACGCGCCCGATGTAGCGGGCGTCGCACGCGACCTGTTCGCCGATCTCCCGCGCCGCCCTGCGGACCGCCGCGGCGAACTCCGCCGGCGAGTGCTGTCCGCGGAGCCGCCGGAAGGCGAGATTGGGAACTGCCCGTGACGTCGCCATGGCCGAGCCCTCTCCTGGTGCTGCCGGGTGTCCGGCGGCAAGAACGTACCTGCTGTGACCGGATGCGTACGCTGAGTTTGGCTACAAATCGGATATCTCACCTGCGATCTGCCATGAACTGCCATCCTTTGCGGCGGCATCCCGCCGTAGCCGTTGACGCGCACGGGCGTTGAACCGTAAGGGAGAGACGGAACGTGTCTCCTCAGGAGCGAGGAGGGGTCCCCATGTCGGAGATCGGTTCGCAGTCGGCCACGTGGCACGCGCCCGCCCCGGAGGCCACGTGCCACGTACCCGCCCCGGAGGCCGAAGGGGACCGGTCCGCCGCCGGCGCCTGGGACCTGGTGACCGTGCCGGTCCGGCAGGGCCTGGAGGCCGTGGACATCCTGCGGCGCGGCGCCACCCCCGCCGTCGGCCCCGTCGTGCACGACGGCACCTGCGACACCCTGGGCTTCCTGGTCCCGCCCGGCACCGCCGCCGCCTGGGACGTCCCCGGCAGCGCCTGTACGCGGACCTCGGGACGCGGCCTCCGCCTCCCCGAACTGCCCGAGCTGCCGGAACCGGCCGGCGACGCGCCCCGCCCGGCCGGCTGGCTGCTGCCGCCCGGGGACGCCGACCCGGTCACCGACCCCGCCGTGCTCCGCGAGGCCCTCGGCGAGGCGGCCCGGCTGATCGAGGCGGCCGACGGCTGCCACTGAGCGGTTCGGAGCGGCCTACGGCTGCGGCTGAGCCCTCGGAGCCGGTCGACGGCTGCCACTGAGCCCCTCGTCCGCCGTGCCCGGATAATGGGCACGTGGCCAGGAACAAGCAGCGTGACCGGGCGGCGGTGGCCGCCGCCCCCGTCGTCGAGGACGTCGACGGCGGACTCGCCGAACTCATACCCGACCGGGAGCGCCCCCGCGCCTGGACGCTCCTCATCGACGGCGCCCCGCAGTCCCATGTGGACCTCGACGACCCGGCGCACCTCACCTTCGAGTACCAGCGGCGGCTCGGCCACGTCGTCGACCTCGCCGCCCCGCCGAACCGCCCGCTCCAGGTGGTCCACCTCGGCGGCGGCGCCTTCACCCTCGCCCGGTACGTCGCCGCGACCCGGCCCCGCTCCACCCAGCAGATCGTGGAACTCGACGGGCGCCTCGTCCAGCTCGTACGCCGGGAACTCCCGCTCGACGCCAACGCCCGCGTCCGGGTCCGCTCCGCCGACGCCCGCGCCGGGCTCGGCAAGGTCCAGGACGGCTGGGCCGACCTCGTCATCGCCGACGTGTTCAGCGGGGCCCGCACCCCGGCGCACCTGACCAGCACCGAGTTCCTCGCGGAGGTGCGGCGGGTGCTGCGGCCCGGCGGCTGCTACGCGGCGAACCTGGCCGACGGCCCGCCGCTGACCCATCTGCGCGGCCAGATCGCCACGGCCGCCGCCGTCTTCCCCGAGCTGGCGCTGACCGCCGACCCGACCGTGCTGCGCGGGCGCCGCTTCGGCAACGCGGTGCTGCTCGCCTCGGACCGGGAGCTGCCGGTGGCCGAGCTGACCCGCCGGGTCGCCACCGACCCGCACCCGGGCCGGGTCGAACACGGGCGGGCGCTGGCCGACTTCGCCGGGGGAGCGGTGCCGGTCACCGACGCGAACGCCAAGCCCTCGCCCGTACCGCCGGCGTCCGTCTTCCGCTGACCGCCCCGGCCGGGCCCTTCCGGCCTCAGACCGCGCGGTCCTCGATCTCCACCCGGGGCGCGGTGTCGTGCCAGACGCAGAAGACGGACAGTTCGCGGCCGTCCGCGGTGAACGTGACCCGGATCCAGGTGGCCTGCTTCCACACCTGCATCTGCCAGCCGGAGGCCGGGATGGCGGAGACGAGTTCGGCCGAGGTCTTCCCGAGGTCGAAGGTGACCCGGCCGCCGTCGACCGTGTACGTCTTCACGTCCGAACCGGAGTCCGCCGGGGCGGTGGTGGGCGCCTCGGTCGTGGGCCGCGCCGTCCGCGAGGGGGTCGACGAGGGGGTGGCGGGAGCGGTCGTGGGACCGGCGCTCGGCGTGGCCTTCGGGGTGGCGGGCGCGGAGGGCGTCCCGGACCCGGGGCGCCGCGTCGACGAGGACAGCGGGTCGCCGCCGGCCGTCGCCGGTTCGTCGGTGGCACCGGCGGGGAGGGGCAGCGCGCGCGGGGGGTCGTAGACCGTCCCGGACAGCACCGTGTGCACTCCCCACCAGGACAGGGTGACCGCCGCGCCGGTGGCGAGCGACCAGGCCAGGGCGTGAACGAGTCCTCTTCGCACCGGGACATAGTGCACCACGCTCCGACGGGCCGGGCCGGAGGGTGGACATTGTCAGATGATTCCCCTGAATGGCGTACGGTGCCGCCCATGGCAAGTGTGCTCGTGGTCGAGGACGACCAGTTCGTGCGCTCCGCCCTCATCCGCCAGCTGTCCGAGGCCTCCCACACGGTACGGAGCGTCGGCACGGCTCTGGAGGCGTTGCGCGAGGTCGCCCATTTCCGTTTCGACGTCGTGATCCTGGACCTCGGTCTGCCCGATCTCGACGGGTCCGAGGCGCTCAAGATGCTGCGCGGGATCACCGACGTCCCGGTGATCATCGCGACCGCCCGGGACGACGAGGCGGAGATCGTACGGCTCCTCCACGCCGGGGCCGACGACTACCTCGTGAAGCCCTTCTCCGTGGACCACCTCTCGGCCCGGATGGCCGCCGTCCTGCGCCGGGCGCGGTCCGCCGCGGGGGAGGCGCCGCCCTCCCGGGTGATCCGGGTCGGCGGGCTCACCGTCGACCCGCTGCGCCGTCAGGCGGAGCTCGACGGGGCACCCCTGGACCTCACCCGGCGCGAGTTCGACCTGCTCGCCTTCCTCGCCGGCCGGCCCGGCGTCGTCGTCCCGCGCAAGGAACTGCTCGCCGAGGTGTGGCAGCAGTCCTACGGGGACGACCAGACCATCGACGTACATCTGTCATGGCTACGGCGGAAACTGGGCGAAACGGCCGCCCGGCCCCGCTATCTCCACACCCTGCGCGGGGTCGGCGTGAAGCTGGAACCGCCCCGGGAGCCGCAGCCGTGAGATGGGCGCTCGTCAAGGTGTCGCTCGCCGTCACCGCCATGGTCGTCTTCGCCTTCGCCGTACCCCTCGGGCTCGTCGTCAAGGAGATGGCCCGCGACCGGGCGTTCTCCAACGCCGAACGGCGGGCCGCCGGGCTCGCCCCCGTCCTCGCCATCACCACCGACCGCGACGAACTCGACAAGGCCGTCGCCACCACCGAGGACGGCGCCGCCGGACGGCTCGCCGTCCACGTGCCCGCCGCCGAACCCGGCGGTACGGCCCTGGAGATCGGCACCCGGCGGGCCGGCGAGGAGGACATCGCCGCCACCCGCAGGCTCGGCCGGGCCTCCATCGCCGAGGTCCCCGGCGGTTACGCGCTGCTCCAGCCCACCGCCCTCAGCAGCGGCCAGGTCGCCGTCGTCGAACTCTTCGTCCCCGAGGGCGAGGTGTCCAACGGCGTCGCCACCGCCTGGCTGGTCCTCGCCGGGGTCGGCGCCGCCCTGATCGTCGGCTCCGTCGCCGTTGCCGACCGGCTCGGCGTCCGGATGGTCCAGCCCGCCCAGCGGCTCGCGGGCGCCGCCCACGACCTCGGCGAGGGCAAGCTCGGCGCCCGGGTCCCCGAGGAGGGCCCGCCCGAACTCAAGTCGGCCGCCGTCGCGTTCAACTCCATGGCCGACCAGGTCGTCCAGCTCCTCGCCAACGAACGCGAACTGGCCGCCGACCTCTCCCACCGGCTGCGCACCCCGCTCACCGTGCTCCGGCTCAACGCCGCCTCGCTGGGCTCGGGGCCGGCCGCCGACCAGACCCGCGCCGCCGTCGAACAGCTGGAGCGCGAGGTCGACACCATCATCCGCACGGCCAGGGACGCGAAGCCGCAGACCCAGGCGACCGGGCCCGGTGCGGGCTGCGACGCCGCCGAAGTGGTGCGCGAGCGCATGGAGTTCTGGTCGGCGCTCGCCGAGGACGAGGGCCGCCGGGTCCGGGTCGCGGGCGTCGAGCGCCCGGTCCGCATCCCGGTCGCCCGCCCCGAACTCGTCGCCGCGCTCGACGCGTTGCTCGGCAACGTCTTCCGGCACACCTCCGAGGGCACGGCCTTCTCCATCGACGTCCACAACGGCGACGACGCCGTCATCGTCCTCGTCTCCGACGCGGGCCCCGGCATCGCCGACCCCGCCGCCGCGCTGGCCCGCGGCAACAGCGGCGCCCGGGACGGCTCGACGGGCCTCGGCCTCGACATCGTGCGGCGGATGGCGGAGAACACCGGCGGCGACGTCCGCATCGGCCACTCGGTCCTGGGCGGCACGGAGGTCCGGATCTGGATCGGCCTCGACGGACGCCGCACGGGCGGCACGACCGGCCGCCGGGGCCACCGCCCGCCCCGCCGCCGCGGCGGCACCGGCACCCGAAGGGCCAACGGCGGCTGAAGGACCGGCCGTTCCCGCGCCAACCTTTCCTGGCTCCGATGCCTTCCTTAAGCGGAGCCTAAGGATCCCCGCCCGTGTCCCCGGACGCCGATTTGTCCGCTTCCCGCTCGCTAGCGTGCTGCCCGCACCCCCACACCCCCAGCACAGAGGCAGGCACGCGATGGGCACCAGTTCGCACCGGCGCAGGGCGAGCACCAGGACGAAGATCGCCGGGGCGGTCGTCGCCGCCGCGGTCGTCGGCGGCGCCGTGTTCGCGCTCACGGGTACGGCCCAGGCCTCGGCGGTCGGCGCCGCGTACACCAGGACCAGTTCCTGGACCGGCGGCTACACCGGCCAGTACGTCGTCACCAACGAGACCACCACCGCCCAGTCCGACTGGACCCTGGAGTTCGACCTCCCGGCCGGCACCACCATCGGCTCCCTCTGGAACGGCGAGCACACCGTCTCCGGCCGCCACGTCACCGTCCGGCCCGCGAGCTGGAACAGGCAGCTGGCGCCCGGCGGCTCCGTCACCGTCGGCTTCGTCACCTCGGCGGCCGGAGCGCCCGGCGACCCCACCGGCTGCCTGATCAACAAGGCCGCCTGCTCCGCCGGAGGCCCCGCCCCCACCCCCAGCGGCCGCCCCACCGAGCAGCCCACCCCCACCACCGCCCCGACCACGACGGCACCGACCACCCCCGCGCCCACCACGGCCGCCCCCACGACCACCCCGCCCACCACACCGCCGCCGACCACGGCCGCGCCCACCCCCACCCCCACGGCGACCGCGACCGGCACCCCCGTCGGGACCGCGAAGTTCGCCCCGTACGTCGACACCTCGCTCTACCCGGCGTACGACCTGCTCGCGACCGCCGACGCCACCGGTGTGAAGGAGTTCAACCTCGCCTTCATCACCTCCGGCGGCGCCTGCGCCCCGCTGTGGGGCGGGGTCACCGACCTGGCGAACGACAAGGTCGCCGCCCAGATCGGCGCCCTGCGCGCCAAGGGCGGTGACGTCCGGGTCTCCTTCGGCGGCGCCGCCGGGCACGAGCTGGCCCTGAACTGCTCGACCCCCTCGGCGCTGGCCGCCGCGTACGGCAAGGCCGTCGACCAGTACAAGCTCACCAAGGTCGACTTCGACATCGAGGGCGCGGCCCTGCCGGACACCGCCGCCAACTCCCGCCGCGCGCAGGCCATCGCCCAGCTCCAGAAGTCCCACCCCGGCCTGAACGTCTCCTTCACCCTGCCGGTGATGCCCGAGGGCCTGACCCAGCCGGGCGTGGACCTGCTCGCCGACGCGAAGCGGAACGGCGTCCGCGTCGACGCCGTCAACATCATGGCGATGGACTACGGGCCCGCCTACAGCGCCGACATGGGCACGTACGCGATCCAGGCGGCGACCGCGACCCAGGCGCAGATCAAGGGCGTCCTCGGACTCTCCGACGCGGCCGCCTGGAAGGCCGTCGCCGTCACCCCGATGATCGGCGTCAACGACGTCGCGAGCGAGGTCTTCGAGGTCGACGACGCCACCCAGCTCGTCGACTTCGCGAAGTCCAAGGGCATCGGCTGGCTCTCCATGTGGTCCTCGACCCGCGACAAGCAGTGCGCGGCCGGCGCGGTCAGCTACGCGGACGCCACCTGCTCCTCGGTCCTCCAGCAGCCGCTGGCCTTCACGAAGGCCTTCGCCGCCTACAAGTGACCCCGACCGTCCGACCCGGCCGACCGCCCCCGTCCCCCCACACCGCGCGCCCCGGCCGGACCCCTACCGCCGACCGGGGCGCGCACCCCTTTCCCGTGACGCCGGGGCCGCGAGGTCCGTCACGGCCCCCTGGCCCCGCATCCCTCGCCGGCCCTCAGGCCCGTGAGGACTTCCACTCCTCCGCGTAGTCGTTGAAGATCGCCCGCAGGTGGTGGCCGATCTTCAGGTAGTCCAGGTCGTCCAGGTTGGCCAGGGACACCCGGACCGACCACTCGGGGCCGTCGAAGCCGCCGCCGTTGAGCAGGACGACGCTGGTCTGCTCGGCCAGCCGGAACAGCGGGTCGACCGGCTCGTAGTTCTTCTCCAGGAAGTCCGCGAAGTCCTTCCCGTGCACCCGCTCGGCCTCCGCGAGCAGGTCCAGCTCGATGTAGTAGCCGGCCCGCTTCGGGTCCTCGGCGATCTTCATCTGGGCGCCTTCGAGGAGCAGGTCGAGGCGCCGGCGCACGATGCCCCGGATCTTCTCCTTGTACGCCTGCCCCTCGGGGAGCATGTCGAAGAGCGAGAACAGCGTCATCATGACCTGCTGGGGGAGCGACAGACCGGCGGTGTGGTTGAGCGCCACCTGACGGGAGTCGGCGACCAGCCGGTCGATGAACCGGATCTTCTCCGGGTCCAGGCTCAGCGTCCCGTACCGCTTGTTCAGGCGGTCCTTCTCGGCCTGCGGCAGGTTCGCGATCATGTCGTCGATCGCGTTGTCGTCGTTGAGCCCGATGACCCCGAGCCGGTGGCCGGTGCAGCCGTAGTGCTTGGAGTACGAGTACACGAGGAGCGTGTTGCGCGGCAGGTCGGCGGCTAGCGAGCGGAAGCCCTCGACGAAGGTGCCGTACACGTCGTCCGTGACGATCAGCAGGTTCGGGTTCGGGCCGGCGACGATCTCCTTGATCTGGCCGGCGACCCGCTCGCTCAGCGCCAGCGACGGCGGGTTCGAGGGGTTGACGACACAGACCAGCTTGACCGAGGGGTCCGCGAGCTTGGCGACCTCCTCGGCCGGAAGTCGGGCGGGGGAGGGGTGAGGACCTTGCTGCCCCGCTTGACCGCCTCGACGGTGACCCGGCCGCCGAGCGAGCGCTCCAGGTCGCCGACCCTGGCGCCGTCCGCCTGCGTGACCAGGAACGTCCGGCCGACCATGCCCGGGAGGGCCTCGCGCTCGTCGGACTCCAGGCCGCCGCCCGCGCCGCGCATCTTCTCCCACAGCTCGCGGGAGGCGTCGCGGAGGTTGATCCGCAGCATCATCGGCATGATCTGGCTGGTGTAGATGACGATGGTGACGAGGCCGAAGAGGTAGCAGACCGTGTACGCGGTGGCGACGTGGCCCTGGTACTGGGTGATCTGCTCCTGGGTCAGGTCGGAGAGCTTGCCGATCGCCTCGGTCGCCGTACCGACGACCGCCGACTCGGTGGCGGCGCCGGCGAGGATGCCGGCGGCGGTGCCGACGTCCAGGTCGAAGGCCTCGGCGAGGCCGAGGGCGATGCCGACGACACTGATGACCTCGATCACACAGAGGGCGAAGAAGCGCAGGCTCTTCTTGTTGAGGTTGGCGAAGAACTGCGGACCCGCCAGATAGCCGAGCGAGAAGATGAAGAGCGCGAAGAAGATGGTCTTCACGTCGTTCGAGACGGTGACCTCGGTCCAGGCGCCGAGGAGCAGCGAGACGATCAGGGTGCCGCAGATGCCGCCGAGTGTGATGGGGCCCACGCGCAGCTTGCCGACGAGGTAGCCGGCCGCGAGGCAGAGGAAGAGGGCGAGTTCAGGATGGTCACGCAGGACTCCCATCCGCCCTCACCTCGCCCAAATGAAGCTGAATGTGAGGATTGTGGACATAAGGGGACGCTGACAGGGGGGTGGAGGGGGTCGACGCCTCGCCCGAACGAGTGAGCGGATGAACGGTTGAGCGAGCGGGGGGCTCCGGCGCGTCGCGGAGGCGGGGGTGCTCGCCCCGGGCGCACAACGACGCAGGCCCCGGTTCTTTCGAACCGGGGCCTGCGCTCTGAGGGTGAGTAACGGGACTTGAACCCGCGACATCCTGGACCACAACCAGGTGCTCTGCCAGCTGAGCTATACCCACCATGCCCGGCGGTTTTCCCGAAGGTTTCCCTGACCGGCCGAGAAGAAGTCTACAGGGTCTTGGAGGGTGCTCGCGCCCGCATTGATTCGGGGGCGCGAGCAGGCCCTATGCGGAGGGGGTCACGCGGCCGGAAGGGGGATCATTCGGCCGGTACGACATGACGGGCCGCGATCTTCTTCGCGGTGTCGGAGTCGGGGCCGGGCTGCGGGACGAAGACCGCCTCCCGGTAGTAGCGCAGCTCCGCGATGGATTCGCGGATGTCGGCGAGCGCCCGGTGGTTGCCGTTCTTCTCCGGACTGTTGAAGTACGCCCTCGGGTACCAGCGGCGGGCCAGCTCCTTGACCGAGGAGACATCGACGATCCGGTAGTGCAGGTGGCTCTCCAGGGCGGGCATGTCCCGGGCGAGGAAGCCGCGGTCCGTGGAGACCGAGTTCCCGCACAGGGGTGCCTTGCCGGGTTCCTTGACGTGCTCGCGGATGTACGCGAGGACCTGGGCCTCCGCGTCGGCGAGCGTGGTGCCGCCGGCGAGCGCGTCGAGCAGCCCCGAGGACGTGTGCATCCGGCGCACGATCTCGGGCATGGTCTCCAGGGCGGCGTCCGGCGGACGGATCACGATGTCCACCCCGTCGCCGAGCACGTTCAGTTCCGAGTCGGTGACCAGTGCGGCCACCTCGATGAGTGCGTCGTCCGTCAGCGAGAGCCCGGTCATCTCGCAGTCGATCCACACCATGCGATCGTTCATGCGTCCTACCTTAGGGCCTGCCCGGCAGGTCTTCCGGTCGTCCGGACGGTTGTCCGGACAGGCCGACGGGCGCCCGGGGGAGGTGTCCCCGGGCGCCCGTCGGTCCTGCGGTGCGCGGCTTGTGGCCACGCCGGTCTGTACGTGGGGGCCGGCCGGTCCCCCTACGGCGCGCTGCGCTGGCCCGGGAACGACGCGCGCCCCGGAGCGTAGGCGTCGGTCTGAGGCTTCCCCGGCTCCAGCGGCGGGCCGGGACGGCGGGCGCCCGCCGCGACCTGTGCGGGCACCACCGGGTCGAGCACCGCCGTCGTGGTCTCACCCTGCGGCCGCCGGGCCCGGTACGCGGCCCGGTAGGCAGCCGGCGAGGAGCCGAGCTGGCGCCGGAAGTGGCCGCGCAGTGCCACCGGGGAGCGGAAGCCGCACCGGCCCGCGACCTCGTCGACGGAGTAGTCGGAGGTCTCCAGGAGCCGCTGCGCCTGCAGCACCCGCTGGGTGATCAGCCACTGGAGCGGGGCCGATCCGGTCAGCGAGCGGAACCGGCGGTCGAAGGTCCGCCGGGACATGTAGGCGCGGGCGGCGAGCGTCTCCACGTCGAACTGTTCGTGGAGGTGCTCCAGCGCCCAGGCGACGACCTCGGCCAGCGGGTCGGCGCCGATCTCCTCTGGTAAAGACCTGTCGAGGTAGCGCTCCTGGCCGCCGCTGCGCCGCGGCGGGACGACGAGCCTGCGCGCCAGCGCGCCCGCCGCCTCGGTGCCGTGGTCGGTCCGCACGATGTGCAGACACAGATCGATTCCGGCCGCGGTGCCGGCGGAGGTCAGCACGTCGCCGTCGTCGACGAAGAGCTCCCGGGGGTCCACATGGACCGACGGGTAGCGCTTGGCGAGCGTCGGCGCGTACATCCAGTGGGTGGTCGCCGGCCGGCCGTCGAGGAGGCCGGCCGCGGCGAGGACGAAGGCCCCCGTGCACAGACCGACGATCCTGGCGCCCTCCTCGTGGGCGCGGCGCAGCGCTTCGAGCGCCTCCGGCGGCGGCGGCGAGGTGATCGACCGCCAGGCCGGGACGACGACGGTGCCCGCGCGGCTGATGGCCTCCAGGCCGTAGGGCGCGGTCAGTTCGAGTCCACCGGTGGTCCGCAGCGGGCCGTCCTCGCCCGCACAGACGAGCAGCCGGTAGCGTGGCACCCCGGCGTCCTGCCGGTCGATGCCGAACACGGAGAGCGGGATGGAGCTCTCGAAGATGGGGCCGCCGCTGAACAGCAGCACCGCGACGACTTCGCGACGGCGGCGTCCGGTCAGCTTCCGTGCGGCCTCCGGTACGGCGGAGTCCTGGCTCATGACGCTAAGCCCCCCTCGGTGTTCGCGTCTCCCTGGTCGTGTCGCTGGTGCACGTTTCCCCTCGGTTTTGCACGAGACCCCAGTCTTCGGTACCCATGATCGAATCTACTGCGTCCCGTGGCGCCGGCGTGACAAGTTCTCCGTCCGGTGGATTGTCGACAAGGCCACTTGGCGTGAAGCGATCGATCGCGAAGTCTTCCGTCCGGGGGTCGCCGGGAGGGGGTCCGGTACGGCGAACGCCCCCGTACGCGGGGGGTGCGAGCCCCCGGAGCGGGGCATTCTCGGGTGCCGGCCCCGGGGTTGGGCAACCGTTTTGCCAAGGACTCGCCGACGGATGGAAGTTGGCCGAAAACATATGGGTTCGGGTGTACGAACCTGTCAACTCCAGGAGGGGCGGGCCTGACGGGGGCGCCTTTTCGGACCGGTTCCGCCCCCTCGTCCACCCCCGGCCGTCCGCCCGCCGGGTCCCTCAGGCGCGACGCCTGCCGCGCGGGACCTCGGCCCGCAGCCCGCGCTCCGAGCGGCGCAGCAGGGCCCAGCACGCCGCCGTCACCGAGACGAGGCCGAGCGCGGTCCCGGCGGCCCCGGCGAGCGAGGCGCCGTAGACGACGAGGACCACCGGGACGAGCGCGCAGCAGAAGACCGCCCAGCGGACCACGTCGCCGGCCTGGTCGCCCGCGCCCGCCCCGGAGGCCGGCCCCGGCGGCGCTCCGGCCGGTCCCGCGCCCACCGAACCCGGCACCCCGCCCGCCGGCCCCTCCGTCGCTCCCGGTGCCGCGCCCGGTGCCGCGCCCGGTGTCGCGCCCGGTGTCGTCCCCGTCTCCGGGTCCCCCAGGGCGGCCCGTGGGGCGGCGGGGGAGCGGCGGCGGCCGCGCGGTGCGGAGAGGAGGGGGGAGGCGACGGTGGGGGTCTGGCCGGCGGCGGTCGATGGTGCGGGCACGGGCGGTCTCCCTGCGACGGTGGGCTGGACCTGTGGCAACGAGGAGCGGAACGTTCCGGTCACTCTCGGCGACGTCCGTTTGGCCCCCGTACGGACGCCTGTAGGGCACATCCGGCATTGCCAGATCCCGAACCCCTCGGGCATGCTCCCTGGAACGCCGCGCGCGAGCGGCGGGCACACCAGGAGTGGCACGGCAGGCTCTGGGCAGGAGAGGAGTGTCGCCGTACCCTTGGGGGTATGGGCTTGGGAAGATGATTCCCGGACACAGCTCCGCCGCCACCCGTCGTTCGTCCCCTCCTTTCCCCGTCCCTTCCCACGAGGACCTTCTTCGCCGAGACACCGATGGCCGGTCACGAATTCCCCGAACCCGCGGACCGCAAGCGCGTCGCCGATTCCACGGTCGACCCCCTCGCGGTAGAACAGCCACGTCATGCCTGCGACCCGGCCTTCCGGCACGGGGTGGTCGTCGGCTTCGACGGCTCCACGTCCAGTGAGCGAGCCCTCGCGTACGCCATCGGCATGGCCAGGCGCTCCGGCTCGGGCCTGATCATCGTGCACGTGGCCAACCGGCTGCCCACCACGGTGTGGGCCGGCTGCGAGCCCCCCGTCTTCGTCGACGTGCCCGACCACCGCACCGAGGTCCTCGGTCTCGAACTGGCCTGCGCCGAGCACCTGTCCGAGGTGCCCTGGATCCTCGTCGAGCGCGGCGGCGACATCTGCCACGAGCTGGAGGAGGTCGGCCGGGAGTACTCGGCCGACGCGATCGTGGTCGGCTCCACGCACGGGATCGTCGGCCGGATCTTCGGCTCGGTGGCCGGGCGTCTCGCGCGCCGCGCGCAGCGGCCCGTGATCGTCATCCCGTAACGCGTCCGCGTACGCCCTCCGTTCCTCACGGCTCGTCGGCCGCGGGGCTCAACTGCCGTACTCCGGCCATAATTTCGGACTTCCTCAGGTGAATTGTGCCCTTGTGAAGGGTACATAAAGGTCATCGGAACACAGCAGCTCACGCAGGACATCTGCGCATCTGAAGGGAGCCCGCCGTGGACAACGAAGTCGCCGCGGGAAACACCACTTCCACTCTCGGACACCTGGCACTCGGACTGACCCTGCTGGCCTTCGGCCTGGGCGGTACGGGCGTCATCGACAACGTCGCGGCGACGGACGCCGCGGGCCTCGCGACCTGGGTCGGCGGGGTGACGCTCTTCCTCGTCGGCCTGCTCGCCCTGCGCGCGGGCGACAAGGGGGAGGGCACGGCGTTCGCGGCGCTCGGCGCCTTCTGGTTCACCTGGGGGACCGCGGTCGGCGGCGGCGCCTCGGCCGACGCCGTCGGCGTCTTCCTGCTCCTGTGGGCGCTCCTGGCGCTCACGCTGACGATGGCGGCGTCGGGCAGCGGACTGTTCGGCCAGGGCGTGTACGGGCTGCTGTTCGTGGCGCTCCTGCTGCTCGGCATCGGGGCGCTCGCCGACAACGGCGGCCTCGGGAAGGCGGGCGGCTGGGTGGCCGCGGTCGCCGGTCTCGTCGCCTGGTACGGCGCCACGGCGGCGGTCGCGGGCTGGCCGACCTCCCTGGCCCGCGCGGGCCGCGGGGCGGCGGCGGCGAGCTGATCGCGACAGCACGGAAGAAGACAGCACAGCAGAAGACAGCACAAGAGAAAGCGGTCCCCCCGTGCACCTGGGATGCACGGGGGGACCGCTTTCGTGTCCGGTCGAACGCCGGGGGACAGGCCCGGCGCGCGGGGGGCGGGGGGACAGGCCCCGCCCGGGTGCTACTCGACCGTGACGGACTTGGCCAGGTTGCGCGGCTTGTCGATGTCGCGGCCCATGGCGAGCGCCGTGTGGTAGGCGAGGAGCTGGAGCGGGATGCCCATCAGGATCGGGTCCAGCTCGTCCTCGTTCTTCGGCACGACGATGGTGTGGTCGGCCTTGGCCTGCTCCTGGTGCGCGACCGCGAGGATGCGGCCGCTGCGGGCCTTGATCTCCTCCAGGGCGGCGCGGTTCTTCTCCAGCAGGTCGTCGTCGGGGACGATCGCGACCGTCGGCAGCGCCGGCTCGATGAGGGCGAGCGGGCCGTGCTTCAGCTCGGAGGCCGGGTAGGCCTCGGCGTGGATGTAGGAGATCTCCTTCAGCTTGAGGGAGGCCTCCAGGGCGACCGGGTAGCCACGGACGCGGCCGATGAACATCATCGACTGGGCGCCCGCGTACTCCGCCGCGATCTTCTTGATCTCGTCCTCGGACTCCAGGATCTCCTGGATCTGCGCGGGCAGCTTGCGCAGGCCCTCGATGATCCGCTTGCCGTCGGTGACGGACAGGTCGCGGATGCGGCCCAGGTGCAGGGCGAGCAGCGCGAAGGCGGTGACCGTGTTGGTGAAGCACTTGGTGGAGACGACGCAGACCTCGGGGCCGGCGTGGACGTACACGCCGCCGTCGGCCTCGCGGGCGATGGCGGAGCCGACGACGTTCACGACGCCGAGGACGCGGGCGCCCTTCCGCTTGAGCTCCTGGACGGCGGCGAGCACGTCGTAGGTCTCACCGGACTGGGAGACGGCGATGTAGAGGGTGTCGGGGTCCACGACCGGGTTGCGGTAGCGGAACTCCGAGGCCGGCTCGGCGTCGGCGGGGATGCGGGCCATGGACTCGATGAGCCCGGCGCCGATCAGACCGGCGTGGTACGAGGTGCCGCAGCCGAGGATCTTGATGCGGCGGATGGTGCGGGCCTCGCGCGGGTCCAGGTTCAGGCCGCCCAGGTGCACGGTGGAGAAGCGGTCGTCGATCCGGCCGCGCAGCACGCGGTCGACCGCGTCGGGCTGCTCGGAGATCTCCTTGTGCATGAAGGTGTCGTGACCGCCCATGTCGTACGAGGCGGCCTCCCACTCCACGGTCTCCGGGGTGGCGGTGGTGGACGCACCCGAGGTCGTGTACGTACGGAAGTCGTCGGCCTTGAGGGTGGCCATCTCGCCGTCGTCGAGGGTGACGACCTGGCGGGTGTGGGCGATCAGCGCGGCGACGTCGGAGGCGACGAGCATCTCCTTCTCGCCGATGCCGAGGATGACCGGGGAGCCGTTGCGGGCCACGACGATGCGGTCGTTGAAGTCGGCGTGCATCACGGCGATGCCGTAGGTGCCCTCGATGCTCTTGAGCGCCTCGCGGACCTTCTCCTCCAGGGTGTCGGCCTGGGAGCGGGCGATGAGGTGGGTGATGACCTCGGTGTCCGTCTCGGAGGCGAAGACGACGCCGTCGGCCTCCAGCTTGGCGCGGAGCTCCTGGGCGTTGTCGACGATGCCGTTGTGGACGACGGCGACCTTGTTCTCGGGGTCCAGGTGCGGGTGCGAGTTCACGTCGCTCGGCGCGCCGTGGGTGGCCCAGCGGGTGTGGGCGATGCCGGTGGTACCGGTGAAGCGCTTGGGGACCTTGGCCTCCAGGTCACGGACCCGGCCCTTGGCCTTGACCATCTTCAGGCCGGAGGCCTTCGGGCTGGTGACGACCATGCCGGCGGAGTCGTATCCGCGGTACTCCAGACGCGCCAGGCCCTCAAGGAGCAGGGGGGCGACGTCGCGCTTTCCGATGTAACCGACAATTCCGCACATAAAGGTGAAACCCCTCCAGGTTGGTGAGTGTGCCCGTGCCTCAGCCGTAGACGATGCGGCGCAGCTGCCGGAGCGAGAGCTCCGGTGGTGCCACCGCCCGGTGCGGCAGTTCCGTCGCGATCCGTTCGAAGATCTCGGCGTTCACCGCCCCGCCGGACTGCAGCTCGCGATGGCGGCGGCGGACGAAGTCCTCGGTCGACTCGTCGAAGTACGCCAGCACGTCGAGGATCACCCGGGCGGCCTCACCGCGCTGGAGCGCGGTGCTGCGGACCAGGTGGTCGATGAGGTCGTCGTGCGACGGTCGGCGTTCGAGCACCCGTGAATACTGAGGGTCCACCCCTGTCTTTTGCAAGAATCCTGCCCGATATCGGGCAGGCGTGTCATGATCCAGGCTCTTGGGGTGGGGCTTGGTCCAGACCTTGACCGTTCGAAGCTCCGGCGGTACGCATGGTGACGGTTCGGATATACAAGTCGACAGACGCGCCCAACCGCTCGAAGGGGACCCAGCCTGTGAGACAGCGCCGAAGGATTCCGCGCCTGATCGGATCACTGCTCCTGGTCGCCGCCGCCGGGGTCGGCTGCGGTGAGGCCACCGCCGTCGGCAGGACGGCCGACAAGAACGGCGGGGCCGCCACCGAGCCCGAGGTCCGCCCGCTCGGCCGCATCGTGCCCGTACCCGCGTCCGTCGCCCCCGAGGGCGAGCCCTACACCCTGACCCGCACCACCCGCATCGGCGTCGACGAGACCTCCCGCGCGACCCGGGACGTGGGCCGCTACCTCGCCGGACTCCTCCGCCCCTCCACCGGCTTCCCGCTGCCCGTCGTCGACGAGGCCGGGGCCCGCGGCGGCATCCGTCTCCGCCTCGACCCCGAAGACACCGGGCTCGGCGACGAGGGCTACCGGCTGCACTCCGCGCCCGACGGCCTCACCCTCACGGCCCATGCCCCCGCGGGTCTCTTCCGCGGCGTCCAGACCCTCCGCCAGCAGCTCCCCTCCGCCGTCGAGCGCCGCAGCGTCCAGGCCGGGCCCTGGAAGGTCGCCGGCGGCACCATCACCGACACCCCGCGCTACGGCTACCGGGGCGCCATGCTCGACGTCGCCCGCCACTTCTTCACCGTCGACGAGGTGAAGAGGTACATCGACCAGCTCGCCCTCTACAAGGTCAACACCCTCCATCTGCACCTCTCCGACGACCAGGGCTGGCGCATCGCCGTCGACTCCTGGCCCCGCCTCGCCACCTACGGCGGCTCCACCGAGGTCGGCGGCGGGCCCGGCGGGTACTACACCAAGGCGGAGTACCAGGAGATCGTCCGGTACGCGGCCTCCCGCTACCAGGAGGTCATCCCCGAGATCGACATGCCGGGCCACACCTTCGCGGCCCTCGCCTCCTACGCCGAGCTCAACTGCGACGGGGTCGCGCCTCCCCTCTACACCGGCATCAAGGTCGGCCTCAGCTCGCTCTGCGCGCCGAAGCCCGTCACGTACGACTTCGTCGACGACGTGATCCGCGAGATCGCCGCGCTGACCCCCGGCCGGTACGTCCACATCGGCGGTGACGAGGCGCACTCCACCAGCCACGCGGACTACGTGACCTTCATGGACAAGGTGCAGCCGGTCGTCGCCAAGTACGGCAAGAAGGTCGTCGGCTGGCACCAGCTGACCGGCACGACGCCCGCGCCCGGCGCGCTCGTCCAGTACTGGGGCCTCGACCGCACGCCCGCCGCGGAGAAGGAGCGGGTCGCCGCCGCCGCCCGGAACGGCGCCGGGCTGATCCTGTCGCCCGCGGACCGCACGTACCTCGACATGAAGTACACGAAGGACACCCGCCTGGGCCTGGCCTGGGCCGGCTACGTGGAGGTCCGCAAGTCCTACGACTGGAACCCGGCGACGTATCTGCCGGGGGCCCCGGAGGACGCCGTACGGGGCGTGGAGGCGCCCCTGTGGACGGAGACCCTGGCCACGACGGACGACCTCGACGTGATGGCCTTCCCGCGCCTTCCGGGCGTGGCGGAACTGGGCTGGTCCCCGGCGTCCACCCACGACTGGAACACCTACAGGGAACGCCTGGCGGAACAGGCCCCGAGGTTCGAGGCCCTGGGCATCGACTGGTACCGCTCACCGGAGGTGCCCTGGCCGGCGGAGTAGAAGCCGGTACGCCCACGGGGAACGCCCGGCCGGGGGAGCCCCCGGCCGGGCGTTCGGCGTATCGGTGAGGCGGGTCGGACGGCGCCGAGCGCCGGGCCGGTGGGCCGCTTCGAGTCACGGACGGGGACGGGGACGGTGCCGCGTGAGGCGGCGAGGTTGGTGGCGACCTCGACGCAGTTGCCGCCGTTGGATCTGTAGGAGGAGTCGGTCGTCATGACATGCCCTTTCGTACCTCTTGGATCAGGGCCACCGACTCCGCCTGGGAGAGGCTTTCGGCCTGGAGCTGAAGGAAACGCACCAGCAGGGGCCTCACAGCGTTACTCTCCCGCTCCACGATCCCCCGCGAGATCCAGGACGAGACGGGCTGCCTGGTGCACGTGAACGCGTACCTGACCCCTCCGGGCGCGCAGGGGCTCAAGTACCACTACGACCCGTACGTCACGCTGATCGTCCAGCTCGCGGGGCGGAAGGCGTGGCCGCTGCATCCTCCCTTCGTCGAGAACCCGACGACGGAGTACGGCAACTTCCTGGAGTACCTGATCGGCGCGCTTCTGCTCCTGGAGTCCGGAACCGTGGCCGAGCTCGCCAGGAAGGCTGCCGCCGGTGCCGGGCGGTGAGGGGGCCCCGGCCCGGCATTGGCACGCGTACGCGTACACCGGGCGGTCGTATCCGGAGTCCGCGATCCGGCGGAAGGAGGCCCCGGCCGACTATCCGCCGATCGAGCTCAAGGACTGGCTGCGGCGGCCCGCCGCGCAGGTGGTGGCGACCTACGCCGACGCGGAAGCCGCCGTCGCCTGGGTCGAGGGGGAGCTGACCCAGAACCCTCCGGCGGACCTGGAGCACTTCCCGCTCTGGGACCGGCTGCGGCACGTCGAGGAGACGCTGCGGCTGACGGCGGGGAGCGACGTGGTCCAGGGCTACTACTCCAAGGCGCAGCAGTACGTGTCCCGCGCACTCATCGCATGCGCGCGAGCGGGGTGACTCCTGCCCCTACGAAGGCGCGTGACCCACCGGCTCGGCAGCGACCGGCAGGGTCCCCGCACGGTACGGGCAAGATGCGAGCCCCGGCGGAGGACCGTACTCCGGCGGGGCTCGCATCGGTTCGGGGTGTCAGGCGAAGCGGGCTATCGGGTTCGTCAGGTCGCCGACCAGCTGGAGGGCCGCCGACGGGTCCGCCAGGTCGACCATCTGCTTGTTGTTGCGGAGCTGGAGGCGGTTCAGGGCCGACAGGGCGAAGGTCTCCGCGAACATGTCGTACTGGGCGAACCGGTCCGCCAGTTCAGGCTTCGACCGCTCGTAACCGCGGACGCACTCCGCGACCGTGCGCCAGAACTCGTCCTCGTGCAGCACGCCCTCCGTCGCCAGCGTCGCCGCCAGGAAGCGGAAGAAGCAGTCGAAGACGTCCGTGAAGACCGACAGGAGCTTCATGTCCTCCGGGACGTCGGCGCGCACCCGCTCCACCGCCGGCGGCAGGACCGCCGACGGGTCCATGACGACGATCTCCTCCGCGATGTCCTTGAAGACCGCCCGCACCACCGACCCGCGCTCGTCCAGGACCAGGATCACGTTCTCGCCGTGCGGCATGAACGCCAGGTCGTACGCGTAGAAGCTGTGCAGCACCGGGAGCAGGTACGCGTCCAGGTAGCGCCGGAGCCACACCGTCGGCGCCTCGCCGGACTCCTTGATCAGCGCCCCCGCGAACGACGCGCCCGCGTGGTCCACATGGAGCAGGGAGGCCATCGTCGCCAGCCGCTCGCCCTCGGCGAGGGTCGGCACCGGCGACTCGCGCCAGAGCGCCGCCAGCATCTTGCGGTACGGCGAGTAGCGGTCGGTCGCCGCCTCGTACTCCAGGTGCCGGTAGCCCACCGCCGCCCGCTCCCGGATGATCGAGAACCGGGCCGCCGCGAACACCCCGTCGGAGGCGATCAGACCGGCCAGCCAGTCGTTGATCGCCGGCGTCGCCTCCATGTACGCGGCCGAAAGCCCCCGCATGAAGCCCATGTTGAGCACCGAGAGGGCCGTCTTCACATAGTGCTTCGCCGGGTCCGAGGTGTTGAAGAACGTACGGATCGACTGCTGCGCCAGATACGTGTCCTCGCCCTCGCCCAGGTACACCAGGCGCTCCCGCGCCACCTCCGCCGCGAAGGTCACGGACAGCTTGTTCCACCACTGCCAGGGGTGGCAGGGCATCAGGAGGTACTCCGCCGGGTCCAGGCCCCGCGCGGCCAGCGTCGCCGCGAAGCCGTCCACCGCCGCGTCGCCCAGCTCCGCGCGGACGAAGGAGTCGTACTCGATGTCCGCGCCCGCCGTGAACGTCGCCCGGTCCCGCCGCGCCGCCAGCCAGATCAGCCGGATCCCGCTCGCCGCCTCGGGGGCGTACGCGCGGAACTCGTCCACGCCGAAGCCGAGCCGGCCGTTGTTGGCGACGAAGCAGGGGTGCCCCTCCGTCATCCCCGTCTCGATCGCCTGGAAGCCGGCGCGGGCCAGCTCGGCGGAGGTCACGGGCGGCTTCGTCGACTTGTAGGCCGTACCGGCGAGGGTGGAGGAGATCTCCTCCAGGTACACCGGGAGGACCTCGTCGCCCAGCCCGAGCGAACCCCGGAGTTCGATGATGAACTCCAGTGCGTCGAGCGGGAGTTGCTCGTCACCGCGATGGCGGCTGATCGAGTCCGGATAGACCTGCCAGTGGTCGAGTGCGAACCGGTCCGCCGTGAAGCGGTACTCGGTCGCGCCGTCGTCACTGAGCACCCCGTACCGGCTCTCGCCCAGCTCCCTCGGGTGCAGCAGCCGCTCGTGGGCGAACTCGGCGAGGCCCTTGCGGATGAGGGCGCGGTTGGCGTCGGCCCAGCGCGCGGGGGTGAGGTGCGCGACGGGGTTCGCGGCCCCGGCCGCCGGTGCGGAGGAGGCCGGTGCGGTGCGGGCCGGTGCGGAGGACGTCGCGGCCTCGGCCGCCGTGCCCGGAGTGCTCGTGCTCACGCCGTCGCCCCCACTGCCGTCTCGAACTGCGCCCGCGTGCAGAAGCTCAGCAGCGCCTTCTTCTCCGGCTTCTGGATCTCCCGCTCCGGTACGAAGCCCACGGCCTCGTTCAGCGCGTGCACCGCCTTGTTGCCCACGTCGGGCTCGACGACCACCCGCGCGGTCGCCGGGTCCGCGAACAGCTCCGTCATCACGGCCGTGATCACCATCCGGGTGAAGCCGTGCACGGGCGTGTCCGTGGGGGCGACGAGGAAGTGCATGCCGACGTCGCCCGGCCGCGGCTCGTACAGCCCGACCAGCTCCAGCCGCGCCGGGTCGTAGCGCTCCATCAGGAAGGCCGGCTCGCCGTCGACGAGACCGACGAAGGCCTCGTGGTGCGGGTGGGCGGCGATGGCCGCGTACTCGCGCTCGACGTCCTGGAGCGTCGCGCCCTGCATCATCCAGAAGGCGGCTTTCGGGTGGGTGACCCAGGGGTGGATCAGCCCGGCGTCCTTCGACGGGTCGAAGGGACGTATCGATACGGTCATGCCGCGAACTCCTGGAAGGCGATGGTCTTCTCGACGGGGTAGTACTCGCGGCCCAGCATCGCGCCGATGATGTACGCGTTGCGGTACGCCCCCATGCCGAGGTCGGGCGAGGTGATCGAGTGCGTGTGCACCCCGGCGTTCTGCAGGAAGACCCCGCTGCCGGTCGTGTCGATCGCGTAGTTGCGGGCCACGTCGAAGCGGCCCTGTCCGTCCCAGGTGAGGCGGTCGCGGACCGGCTCCAGGAACGCGGGGACGGCGTACTTGTACCCGGTGGCGAGGATCAGGCCCTCGGTCTCCAGGGTGAAGTCCTTCTCCTGCTCCTCCTGGCGGAAGCCGAGGGCGTACGTCCCCGCCGTGGCATCGTACGCGGCCGTGTGCAGCGCCGAGTTGGTGAGCAGCCGGGTGGGGACCGGGCCGGCCAGGTTCTTCTGGTAGAGCAGGTCGAAGATCGCGTCGATCAGCTCGCCGTCGATGCCCTTGAAGAGACCCTTCTGCTCCGTCTCCAGGCGGTAGCGGGTCCGCTCGGGAAGCGCGTGGAAGTAGTCCACGTACTCCGGGGAGGTCATCTCCAGGGTGAGCTTGGTGTATTCGAGGGGGAAGAAGCGCGGGGAGCGGGTGACCCAGTTCAGCCGGTAGCCGTGGGCGTCGATCTCGCTCAGGAGGTCGTAGTAGATCTCTGCGGCGCTCTGGCCGCTGCCGACCAGGGTGATCGACTTCTTCTTCTGCAGCTCCGCCTTGTTCGGGAGGTAGCGCGAGTTGTGGATCAGGTCGCCGCTGAGGTCGCGGCAGGTCTCGGGGACGTACGCGGGGGTGCCGGTGCCGAGGACCAGACGGCGGGAGCGGAACGTTTCGCCGGACTCGGTGGAGATGGCGTACACCTCCTCGGCCTCGTCGTAGGTCACGGTCGTCACCGTCGTCGAGAAGCGGACCGAGGAGAGTTTCCCGGCGGCCCAGCGGCAGTAGTCGTTGTACTCGGTCCGCAGCGGGTAGAAGTTCTCGCGGATGTAGAACGAGTACAGTCGGCCCTTCTCCTTCAGGTAGTTGAGGAAGGAGTACGGCGAGGTCGGGTCGGCCATCGTGACCAGGTCCGACATGAACGGGGTCTGGAGGTGGGCGCCTTCGAGGAACATCCCCGAGTGCCACTCGAAGTCCGGCTTCGACTCCAGGAAGAGGCCGTTCAGCTCGTCGACCGGCTCGGTCAGGCAGGCGAGTCCGAGGTTGAACGGACCGAGCCCGATGCCGATGAAATCGAGGGTCTGAGCCGTCTCAGGCGTGGACAAGGTTCTCTCCCAGGTACTGCTCGGCGTGGCCGGCTATCAGATCGAGGACGGCGGCGATGTCGGCCGCGGTGGTCTCGGGGTTGAGCAGGGTGAACTTGAGGTACTGGCGGCCGTCGACCTTCGTGCCGGCGACGACGGCCTCGCCGGAGGCGAAGAGGGCCTTGCGGGCGTGGAGGTTGGCCCGGTCGATCTCCTCGGGGGAGACGACGGCCTCCGGGACGTACCGGTAGACGAGGGTGGAGAGCTGCGGCTCGACGACCACGTCGTAGCGCGGGTCGGCGGCGAGCAGCGCGAAGCCCTCGGCGGCCAGGTCGCAGACCTCGTCGAAGAGCTGCCCGACGCCGTCGGCGCCCATCACGCGCAGCGTCATCCAGAGCTTGAGCGCGTCGAAGCGGCGGGTGGTCTGGAGGGACTTGTCCACCTGGTTGGGGATCTTCTCGGCGACCGTCCGGCGCGGGTTGAGATAGTCCGCGTGGTACGTCGCGTGCCGCAGCGTGGCGCCGTCGCGGACCAGCAGGGCGGAGGAACTGACCGGCTGGAAGAAGGACTTGTGGAAGTCGACGGTGACCGAGTCGGCCCGCTCGATGCCGTCCAGGAGGTGGCGGCGGGTCGGCGAGGCCAGCAGCCCGCAGCCGTAGGCGGCGTCCACGTGCATCCAGGCGCCGTACTCCTCGGCCAGTGCGGCGATCTCGGGCAGCGGGTCGATCGAGCCGAAGTCGGTGGTGCCGGCGGTGGCGACGATCGCCATCGGGATCAGGCCCTCGGCGCGGCAGGCCTCCAGTTCGGCGGCGAGGACGACGGACTGCATCCGCTTGTTCCGGTCGACCGGGATGGAGAGGACGGCGTCCGGGCCGAGACCGAGGAGGGTGGCCGACTTCTGGACGCTGAAGTGGCTGCACTCGGAGGCGAAGACGCGGAGTGCGGACAGGTCGGCGGGGCGGGTGGGGCCGTTGCGGCCGGCCCGGCGCGCCGTCGCCTCCTCGCGGGCCAGGAGCAGCGCCTGCAGGTTGGACTGGGTGCCGCCGCTGGTGAACACCCCGTCGGCGAGCGGGCCGAGGCCGACGCGGCCGGTGGTCCAGTCGACGAGCCTGCGCTCGATGAGAGTGCCGCCCGCGCTCTGGTCCCAGGTGTCCAGCGAGGAGTTGACCGCCGAGAGGACGGCCTCGCCGAGGACGGCGGGGATGACCACGGGGCAGTTGAGGTGGCCGAGGTAGCGGGGGTGGTGGAAGTAGACGGCGTCGCGGAGGTAGACGCTCTCCAGCTCGTCGAGGGCGGCGGAGGCGTCGCCGAGCGGCCGGTCGAGGTCGACGGCGTCGACGACGGGCGCGAGCTCGGCGGGGGTCACCCCGGTGAACGGGCCGCGCGTCGCGGCGAGTTTCCTCGCCACCCGCTCCACTCCTTCGGTGACGGAGCGCCGGTAGCTCTCCGCCGTCGTGTCGTTGAGCAGGTGGCAACGCATGTGTGGGGGCCCTTCCGGGAGCGGACTCGGTCGGTTTCAGTAAGGTTAGCCTAACCTAACTTCCACGCACAACGGCCCCTCGGCCCTGGAGGGCTGAGGGGCCGTCGGCCCTGTGGGGGTGAGGGGGGCGGGGCTACGCCGCGTCCTGCGTCGCCTTGTCCTGCGCCTTGTCCTGCGCCTCGTCCTGTGTCGTCTCGTCCGGGACCTCGCGCAGCGCGTCCTCGGACAGCCCCTTGCGCCAGTAGCCGACGAAGGTCACCCGGCGCCGGTCGAGCGCGCGCTCCCGCACGAAGTGCCTGCGGAGCGCCTTCACCGCACCCGACTCGCCGGCGATCCAGACGTACGGGTCCTCCCCGGGAAGCTCCGTCCCGCGCACCGCGTCCACGGCGGACGGCGCCCCCTCCTCCCGTACGAGCCAGGTGACGGTCGCGTCGGCGCGGGTCGACAGCTCCATGCGGTCGCCGGAGTACGGCACTTCGAGGAAGACCCGGGCCCGGGTGTCGGCCGGCAGCCACTCCAGGATCGCCGAGGCGGCCGGGAGTGCCGTCTCGTCCGCCCAGATGACGACGGAGTCGGCGTCCTCGGGCAGCCGGAAGCGGACGCCGGTGTTCTCGGCGACGGCCGGGCCCAGCACGACCACCCGGTCGCCGGGCGCGGCGCGGCCGGCCCAGCGGCAGGCGGGGCCGCCGTCCTCGTGGACCGCGAAGTCGATGTCCACCTCGTGCACCGGCTCGGTGCGCTGCTCGCGGACGGTGTACGAGCGCATCACGGCGCGCTCGTCGTCGGGCATCGCGCGCCAGGCGCCGAGGATCGCGTACATGTCCGGTTCGTCCAGCGGCGGCAGGACGGGGGCCGGCTGGCCGGGGTGCGGCAGGAAGAGCGAGAGCGACTGGTCACGGCCGCCGGCGGCGAAGTTCTTCAGCGCGTCCCCGGTGAAGGTGACCCGGACCAGGGACGGGCCGAGCCGCCGGGTCCGGTCGACCTGGAGGGGGAAGAACTGGAAGGGAGCGGTCTCGGCTTGCGTCATGAGAATGTAGGTTAGCCTAACCTCATTAATCCCCAAAGGGGTACGGGGAAGCCCGCCGCCCCGAGGGGACGACGGGCTCGCCGCGGGAAGCGGACCGGATCAGGCCGGCAGGCCCAACTCCCGTGCGATCAGCATCCGCTGGACCTCGCTGGTGCCCTCGCCGATCTCCAGGATCTTCGAGTCGCGCCACATCCGGGCCACCGGGTACTCGTTCATGAAGCCGTAGCCGCCGTGGATCTGGGTCGCCTCACGGGCGTTGTCCACCGCCACCGTCGAGGAGTACAGCTTCGCGATGGCCGCCTCCTTCTTGAACGGCTCGCCGAGGACCAGCCGCGACGCCGCGTCCCGCCAGCCGATCCGCGCCATGTGCGCCTTCGTCTCCATGTCGGCGATCTTGAACTGGATGGCCTGGTTGTCCGCGATCGGGCGGCCGAAGGCGTGCCGCTCGTGCGCGTACTTCACCGACTCGTCGACACAGCCCTGCGCGAGACCCGTCGCGAGCGCGGCGATGGCGACCCGGCCCTCGTCGAGGATGCGCAGGAACTGCGCGTACCCGCGGCCCTCCTCGCCGAGCAGGTTCTCCACCGGGACGCGGACGTCGACGAACGACAGCTCACGGGTGTCCGAGGCGTTCCAGCCGACCTTCGAGTACGGGGCGGCGACCGTGAAGCCCGGGGTGCCGGAGGGCACGATGATCGAGGAGATCAGCGGGCGCCCGTCGGGCTTGCGGCCGGTGACCGCCGTGACCGTCACCAGCTCGGTGATGTCCGTACCGGAGTTGGTGATGAAGCACTTCGAGCCGTTGATCACCCAGTGGTCGCCGTCACGGACGGCGGTGGTGCGGGTGCCGCCCGCGTCGCTGCCGGCCCCCGGCTCGGTCAGCCCGAACGCGCCGAGCGCCTCTCCGCTGCACAGCTTCGGCAGCCACGCGCGCTTCTGCTCCTCGGTGCCGAAGCGGAACACCGGCATCGCGCCCAGCGAGACGCCGGCCTCCAGGGTGATCGCGACGGAGGAGTCGACCCGGGCCAGCTCCTCCAGGGCGATCCCGAGCGCCAGGTAGTCGCCGCCCATGCCGCCGTACTCCTCGGGGAACGGCAGCCCGAACAGGCCCATGCGGCCCATCTCGCGGACGATCTCGTACGGGAACTCGTGCCGCTCGTAGAGGTCGCCGATCTTCGGCGCCACCACGTCGTGCGCGAACGCCTCGACGGTACGGCGGAGTTCCTCGTGCTCTGCGGAGAGCCGGTGGTCGAGGGACATGGTGTTCGTCACTCCTTGTGGGAGAGGGCGCGGACGGTACGGGAAGGGCTGGGGCGGCCCAGCTGTTCGGCCATCCACACGCTCGTGGCGGTGAGGGCGGCCAGGTCGACCCCGGTCTCGATGCCGAGACCGTCGAGCATCCACACGAGGTCCTCGGTGGCGAGATTGCCGGTCGCGCTCTTCGCGTACGGGCAGCCGCCGAGGCCTCCGGCGGAGGCGTCGACCGTCGTCACCCCGTGGCGCAGCGCGGCCAGGGTGTTGGACAGGGCCTGCCCGTAGGTGTCGTGGAAGTGCACGGCGATACGGGAGGTGGGGACACCGGCCTCGTTCAGACCCGTGAGCAGGGCCCGGACATGACCGGGGGTGGCGACGCCGATGGTGTCGCCGAGGCTCAGCTCGTCGCAGCCCATGTCGGCGAGGGCCTTGGTGACGCGGACGACCTGCTCGACCGGCACGGCCCCCTCCCAGGGGTCGCCGAAGCACATCGACAGGTAGCCGCGGACCGTGAGCCCCGCCTCTATGGCGCGGGTGACCGTCGGCGCGAACATCGCGAGCGCCTCGTCGACGGTCCGGTTCAGGTTGGCCTTCGCGAAGGACTCGGTCGCCGAGGCGAACACGGCGACCTCACGGGCGCCCAGCGCGAGGGCGCGGTCGAGACCGCGCTCGTTCGGCACCAGCACCGGCAGCCGGACGGGGAGGTCGCGGACGCGCGGGAACAGCTCCTCCGCGTCCGCCAGCTGGGGCACCCACTTCGGGTGCACGAAGCTGGTCGCCTCGATCGTGGAGAGCCCGGCGGCGGCCAGCCGCCGCACGAACTCCGCCTTCACATCGGTCGGGACGGCCGTCTTCTCGTTCTGCAGCCCGTCCCGGGCGCCGACCTCGTGGATCCGGACCCGGGCGGGGAGCGCGGGGTCGGGGACGGTCATGGGCAGGGTCATTCCGCGGCCTCCTCGTGGGGGGTCACCACGGCCAGGACCTGGTCCATGGCGACGGTGGTGCCGGGCGTGACGTCCAGTTCGGTGACCGTGCCGGCGTGCGGGGCGGAGATGACGTGCTCCATCTTCATCGCCTCGACCACCAGCAGGCTCTGCCCGGCCTCGACCTCGTCCCCGACGGCCACCTTCACGACGGTCACCGTCCCGGGCATGGGCGCGGCGAGCGTGTCGGCACCGCCGTGCCGGGCACCGGAGAGGGCGGCGGCGACGGGGTCGTGATCCAGGACGTGCCAGGAGTCGCCGTCACGGCCCAGCCAGTCGCCGGCATGGCGGAAGGTGTGGGTGACGCCGTCCAGGGTGACCGCCACCGCGGTGTCCGTGACCCGGGCGCCGGCCGGCGCCCCGACCGTGACGGGTTCGTGGCCCGGTACGCGGAACGGGAAGGCGAGCGGCTTCGCGGTGCCGCCGAGACGCCAGCCGCTCGGCACGTCGAACGGGTCCGTCCAGCCGTCCCGGACCCGGGGGGCCAGCCCCGCGAGCCGTACGGCCGCCGCCGCCGCGTACACCTCCTCCGGAACGCCCTCCGGGACCAGGCTCTCCGCGTCCCGCTCCACCAGCCCCGTGTCCAGCGCCCCCGACACGACGTCCGGGTGGGCCAGGAGACGGCGGAGGAAGCCCGCGTTCGTCGGGACGCCCAGGGTGACCGTGTCCGCCAGGGCCGCGCGGAGCCTGCGCAGGGCCGCCTCGCGGGTCGGGGCGTGGACGATGACCTTCGACAGCATCGGGTCGTAGAGCGACGAGACCTCCGTGCCCTCCGAGAGGCCCGAGTCCGTGCGGACCCCGGCGCCCGCCGGCTCGTCCAGCGCCAGGACCGTACCGCCCGAGGGCAGGAAACCGCGCGAGGGGTCCTCCGCGCAGATACGGGCCTCGATCGCCCAGCCGTCCAGCCGGACGTCCTCCTGCGCGAACGGCAGCGGCTCGCCCGACGCCACCCTCAGCTGCCACTCCACCAGGTCGACGCCGGTGATCAGCTCGGTCACCGGGTGCTCGACCTGGAGGCGGGTGTTCATCTCCATGAAGTAGTACGAGGACGGGTCGCCGCCCGGCACGATGAACTCGACCGTGCCCGCGCCGACATACCCGCAGGACCGCGCCGCCTCGACCGCCGCCGCGCCCATCGACGCCCGGATCTCCGGGGTCAGCAGGACGCTCGGCGCCTCCTCGATGATCTTCTGGTGGCGCCGCTGGAGCGAGCACTCGCGCTCGCCCAGGTGGATCACGTTCCCGTGGGCGTCCGCGAGGACCTGGATCTCGATGTGCCGGGGCCGGTCGATCCACCGCTCCACCAGGAGGGTGTCGTCGCCGAAGGACGCGCGGGCCTCGCGCCGGGCCGCCGCGATCTCGTCCTCCAGGACCGACAGGTCCCGGACGAGCCGCATGCCCTTGCCGCCGCCGCCCGCGCTCGGCTTGAGCAGCACGGGCGCGCCCAGCTCGCGGGAGGCCTCCACGATGTCGGGGTCCGCGGCGCCGGGCACCACGGGCACGCCCGCCGCCTTCACCGTCTCCTTCGCCCGGATCTTGTCGCCCATCAGGGAGATCGCGGAGGCGGAGGGGCCGATGAAGACCAGGCCCGCGTCCGCGCAGGCCTGCGCGAAGCCGGCGTTCTCCGCGAGGAAGCCGTAGCCGGGGTGGACGGCCTGCGCGCCGGTCCGCCGGGCCGCGTCGAGCAGCGCCGGGACGGACAGGTACGACTCGGAGGCCGGCGGCGGGCCGATCCGTACCGCCGTGTCCGCCTCCCGTACGTGCCGGGCGTCGGCGTCCGCGTCGCTGTACACGGCCACCGAGCGGACGCCCATCTCCCGCAGGGTGCGGATGACGCGGACGGCGATCTCGCCCCGGTTGGCCACGAGGACGGTGTCGAACATGCTGTGCATCTCCTGGGGGCCCTTCACATCCGGAAGACGCCGAACTGGGGGTCTCCCAGGGGCGCGTTGGCACAGGCGGTCAGGGCGAGTCCGAGGACCTGCCGGGTCTCCATCGGGTCGATGACCCCGTCGTCCCAGAGCCGGGCGGTCGCGTAGTAGGCGTTGCCCTGGCTGTCGTACTGCTCGCGGATCGGGGCCTTGAAGGACTCCTCGTCCTCCGCGCTCCAGTCGTCGCCGAGCTGGTCCCGCTTGACGGTCGCGAGGACCGACGCGGCCTGCTCGCCGCCCATCACCGAGATCTTGGCGTTCGGCCACATCCACAGGAAGCGCGGGGAGTACGCCCGGCCGCACATCGAGTAGTTGCCCGCGCCGTACGAACCGCCGACGACGACCGTCAGCTTCGGGACCCGGGTGGTCGCCACGGCCGTGACCATCTTGGCGCCGTGCTTGGCGATGCCGCCGTGCTCGTACGCCTTGCCGACCATGAAGCCGGTGATGTTCTGCAGGAAGACGAGCGGGATGCCGCGCTGGTCGCACAGCTCGATGAAGTGCGCGCCCTTCTGGGCGGACTCGGCGAACAGGATGCCGTTGTTGGCGACGATGCCGACCGGGTGGCCGTGGATCCGGGCGAAGCCGGTGATCAGCGTCTGCCCGTACTCGGACTTGAACTCCTGGAAGCGGGAGCCGTCCACCACCCGGGCGATGACCTCGCGCACGTCGTACGGGGTGCGGGAGTCGACCGGCACCGCGCCGTAGAGCCCGGCAGGGTCGACCTTCGGCTCCTCGACCGGTTCGACCGACCAGGGGAGCGGGGCGCGTTCCGGGAGGGTGGCGACGATGTTCCGGACGATCCGCAGCGCGTGGGCGTCGTCCTCGGCGAGGTGGTCGGTGACGCCGGAGATCCGGGAGTGGACCTCGCCGCCGCCCAGCTCCTCCGCCGTGACGACCTCACCGGTCGCGGCCTTCACCAGCGGCGGACCGCCGAGGAAGATCGTGCCCTGGTTCCGTACGATCACGGCCTCGTCGCTCATCGCCGGGACGTACGCGCCACCGGCCGTGCAGGAGCCCATGACCGCGGCGATCTGCGGGATGCCCGCGCCCGACATCCGGGCCTGGTTGTAGAAGATCCGGCCGAAGTGCTCCCGGTCGGGGAAGACCTCGTCCTGCATCGGCAGGAAGGCGCCGCCCGAGTCGACCAGATAGAGGCAGGGGAGACGATTCTCCAGCGCCACTTCCTGGGCCCGCAGGTGCTTCTTCACCGTCATCGGGTAGTACGTGCCGCCCTTGACGGTCGCGTCGTTCGCGACGATCACGCACTCGCGGCCGCTGACCCGGCCGATGCCCGCGATGACGCCGGCCGCCGGGGCCGCGTCGCCGTACATGCCGTTCGCCGCGAGCGGGGCCAGCTCAAGGAAGGGCGAGCCCGGGTCGAGGAGCGTGTCCACCCGGTCGCGCGGCAGCAGCTTCCCGCGCGCGGTGTGCCGGGCCCGCGACTTCTCGCCGCCGCCCAGCGCTGCGGCGGCGAGCTTGTCGCGCAGGGTCGCGGCCAGCTCGTGGTGCGCCGCCTCGTTCGCCTGCCAGGCCGGCGAGGCGGGGTCCGCCGCACTCGCCAGCACAGGTGCCTGCTGCATCCCTCGAGCTCCCTTGCTCGGTTAATGAGCGTTAACGTATGACGCTCAGGTTAACGACCGCTAACGGGGTTGTCTAGAATCGACTTCATGACCACGACCCCGACCGCCACCGGCAGGACCGACGCGCCGACCCGCCGCGAGCAGATCCTCAAGGAGGCCGCCCGCCTCTTCGCCGAGCGCGGGTTCCACGGCGTCGGCGTGGACGAGATAGGGGCCGCCGTCGGCATCAGCGGCCCCGGGCTCTACCGGCACTTCCCCGGCAAGGACGCGATGCTCGCCGAGCTGCTGGTCGGCATCAGCGAGCGGCTCCTGTCCGGCGGACGCCTGCGCGTGGCCGAAGCCGACGGGGACCCGCGCGTCCTCCTCGGCTCCCTCATCGACGGGCACATCGACTTCGCCCTCGACGACCGGCCGCTGATCACGCTCCACGACCGCGAGCTGGACCGCCTCAAGGACGAGGACCGCAAGCGGGTGCGGCAGCTCCAGCGGCAGTACGTGGAGCTGTGGGTCACGGTCGTGCGCGAGCTGTACCCGGACGCGGGGGAGTCGGAGTCCCGGACCGCCGTCCACGCCGTCTTCGGCCTGCTGAACTCCACCCCGCACCTGGCGGCGCTGGGCCGGGGCCCGATGGAGACCCTGCTCAAGCGACTGGCGCACGGGGCGTTCGGGGCGCTCGGGGGGTAGGTCGGGGCGGGTCCGGGCGCAGGTCCGGGCGCAGGCCCCCGGCGGGTCCGACAGCGGGTCCGGCGGCCGGTTCCGGTGGGCTCCGGCAGGCCCCTCCGCGGCATCCGACGGGTCCACGGGACGAAACGATTGCCCGTGACGTGGCGGCGTCCTCCAGAATGAACCCCATGCCGATACTCAGCCGCCCCGCCCTCGTCGAGCACCTCGTCCGCACCCGGATCGCGGGAGACGTCGCGACCCCGCGCGACAACAACCTCTCCCACTACCGCAAGCTCGCCAACGGCGACCGGCACTACTGGCTCGGCCTGGAGCTCGGTGACCGCTGGACCGACGAGCAGGACGTGCTCGCCGTGATGGCCGAGCGCTGCGGAGTCATCGACGACCCGGCCCACCGCGCCGGCCAGGACACCATCGATCCCGAGCTGACCGTGGACGGCCTCGACCGGATGGCCGCCCGGCTGCGCAAGGCCGCCGCCGGCCGTGAGCGGGTCCTCTTCGCGACCGGTCACCCCGGGGCGCTGATCGACGTGCACAGCCGGGTCGCCGCCGCGCTGCGGGCCCAGGGCTGCGACATCGTCCGGATCCCCGGCGGGCTCGTCGCCGACGAGGGGTACGTGGTGCAGTTCGCGGACGTCGCCGTCTTCGAGCGCGGTGCCAGCCTCTGGCACACCCACTCCCCGGAGCCGATGAACGCGATCCTGGACGGGCTCGGCGAGGACGGCCGCCCCGACCTGGTGATCGCGGACCACGGCTGGGCCGGGCGCGCGGGCCAGCGGGGGATCGACTCCGTCGGGTACGCGGACTGCAACGACCCGGCACTCTTCATCGGAGAGGCGGAGGGCACGATGCAGGTCACGATCCCCCTGGACGACCACGTCCTGGACCCCCGCTACTACGAGCCGCTGACGGCGTACACGCTGGACGCGGCCGGGCTGGCCTGACGGCGCGGCGGGCCCCACCCGACGGGTCCCGCCTACCGCTCCCGCCCGTCCCGGCGCTGGGCCACGCCCGGTGTCGGGTCCAGGTACACCCGGCGGATCTGGGGGAAGCGTTCGCGGAGCTGTTGTTCGGCGTCCTCGCAGGCCCACTCGACCTGGGCCGCCGACGCCACGTCCCGGAAGTCGATCTTCGCCGCGATCAGGACCTCGCCGGGGCCCTGGATGAGGGTGGTCAGGTCGAGGACGTCCACGATGTGCGGGACGGAGAGCAGCTCCTCGCGGATCTCCTTCCGCATCGTGCGGGGGAGCGGCCGGCCGATGAGGAGTTCGGCGTTGGAGCGGCCCAGCACCCAGGCCACGTAGACCAGCAGGCAGCCGATCAGGATCGAGGCGACGCCGTCCCAGACGCCGGAGCCGGTGATCTGGCCGCCGAGGAGGCCGCCCGCCGCCAGCATGAGTCCGGCGAGGGCGGCGGAGTCCTCCATGACCACCGCCTTGACGGTGGTGTCGGGCATCAGCCGCAGATAGCGGGCGAAGGGGGCGCGCGCCCGCTCCGCCTCGGCCTTCACCTGCTTCACCCCGGTCCGCAGCGAGAAGCCCTCCAGGAGGAAGGCGACGCCGAGGACGACGTAGGAGATCAGCGGGTCGCCGAGCTCCTCGCCGTGGGTGAGGGTGTGGATGCCGTCGTAGACCGAGAAGACCGCGCCGCCCACGAAGGTGGCCACGGCCGCGAGCATCGCCCAGACGTAGCGCTCGCCCGCGTACCCCACCGGGTGGTCCTCGTCGGCCGGCTTCTCGCTCCGCTTGAGCGCGGTGAGCAGCATGACCTCGGTGACCGTGTCCGCGACGGAGTGCGCGGCCTCCGACAGCATCGCGCTGGATCCGCTGACGACACCGGCGACGGCCTTGGCGACGGCGATCCCCAGGTTCGCCACCGCCGCCACGATCACCGTGAAGGTGCTCTCACCGCTCCCCGACTGCTCCGTCATGACATCGGACGGTATGTCCGGTCATCGGCGCGGGACGCGAACGACACCCTCCTGGATGACGGAGATCGCGAGCCGCCCGTCCCGCGTGTAGATCCGGGCCTGGCCGAGACCGCGCCCGCCGGACGCGGTCGGCGACTCCTGGTCGTACAGGAGCCATTCGTCGGCGCGGAACGGCCGGTGGAACCACATCGCGTGGTCCAGGGAGGCCCCGACCACGTCCCCGACGGCCCAGCCGCCCCGCCCGTGGGCGAGGAGGACCGAGTCGAGCAGCGTCATGTCGGAGACGTACGTGGCGAGGACGACGTGCAGCAGGGGGTCGTCGGCGAGCTTGCCGTTGGTGCGGAACCACACCTGCGAGCGCGGCTCGCGCGGCTGCCCGACCGAACCCCAGGGCGGTACGTCCGCGTACCGCAGGTCCACCGCCGCGCGCGCCTCGACCAGCCGGTCCGCGACCTCGCGGGGGAGGTGGCGGGGGAGCATCTCGGCCGGTGTGGGCAGTGACTCCGGGTCCGGCGCGGGGGGCATGTCGACCTGGTGGTCGAGCCCCTCCTCGTACGTCTGGAAGGACGCCGAGAGGTGGAATATCGGCTGCCCGTGCTGGACCGCGACCACCCGGCGGGTGGTGAAGGAGCGTCCGTCGCGGATGCGGTCCACCGTGTAGACGATCGGGGCGCCCGGGTCGCCGGCGCGCAGGAAGTACGCGTGGAGCGAGTGGGCGAGCCGGTCGCCGGGCACGGTCCGGCCCGCCGCCACCAGCGCCTGGGCGGCCACCTGGCCGCCGAAGACGCGGGGGACGAGCGCGGACCGGGACTCACCCCGGAAGATGTCCCGCTCGATCCGCTCCAGGTCGAGCAGATCGAGCAGGCCGTCCAGGGCGCTGTGTGTGTCGGGCACCTGGACCTAAAGGCCCATCGACTTGGCGATGATCGACTTCATGATCTCGCTGGTGCCGCCGTAGATGCGGTTGACGCGGTTGTCGGCGTACAGGCGGGCGATCGGGTACTCGTTCATGTAGCCGTAGCCGCCGTGCAGCTGGAGGCAGCGGTCGATCACGCGGTGCGCGACCTCGGTGCAGAACAGCTTGGCGCTCGCGGCCTCGGCCGGGGACAGCTCGCCCGCGTCCAGGGCCTCCAGGGCGCGGTCGGCGACGGCCTCGGCGGCGTCCACCTCGGCCTGGCAGGCGGCCAGCTCGAACTTGGTGTTCTGGAAGGAGGCGACCGTCTTGCCGAAGACCGTGCGCTCCTGCACGTACTGCTGCGCGAAGCGGACGGCGGCCTTGGCCTGGGCGTAGGCGCCGAAGGCGATGCCCCAGCGCTCGGAGGCGAGGTTGTGGCCGAGGTACGAGAAGCCCTTGCCCTCCTCGCCGAGCAGGTCCTCGACCGGCACCTTGACGTCGACGAAGGCCAGCTCGGCCGTGTCGGAGGTGCGCAGGCCCAGCTTGTCCAGCTTGCGGCCGATGGAGTAGCCCTCGGACTTGGTGTCCACGGCGAAGAGGGAGATGCCGAAGCGGCGGTCCTCGGCGCTCGGGGCGGAGGTGCGGGCGCAGACGATCACGCGGTCGGCGTGGACGCCACCGGTGATGAAGGTCTTGGCGCCGTTGAGGACGTAGTGCGTGCCGTCCTCGGAGAGCTTGGCGGTGGTCTTCATGCCCGCGACGTCGGAGCCGGTGCCCGGCTCGGTCATCGCGAGGGCCCACATCTCCTCGCCGGTGACGAACTTCGGCAGGAAGCGCTTCTTCTGGTCGCCGGTGGCGAGCATCTTGATGTACGGCAGGGCGAGCAGCACGTGGACGCCGGAGCCGCCGAACTGCACGCCGGCGCGCGAGGTCTCCTCGTACAGGACGGCCTCGAACTTGTGGGTGTCCAGGCCCGCGCCGCCGAACTCCTCGGGCACGTTGATGCCGAAGATGCCCAGCTCGCCGAGCTTGTCGTAGAACTCGCGGGGCGCCTGGCCCGCGGCGAACCACTCGTCGTAGACGGGGACGACCTCGGCCTCGATGAAGGCGCGGATGGTCTCCCGGAACGCCTCGTGGTCCTCGTTGAATACGGTACGGCGCACGAGTCGCCCTCCTTCGTGTCCGGTCCAGGTTTGTCTAAGCGCTTGCTCAGCCCTCTTGGGGACGAAGTTACCGATCGGTCAACCCCTCTGTCCAGCGTTCGGGCCCGAGTGCAATGCGAACCACAGCTCCATCCGTACGTCCGGATCGTCCAGGTCCCGGTCGAGGAGCGCCGCGCAGCGGGCGATCCGCTGCCGCACGGTGTTGCGGTGCAGGCCCGTCGCCACCGCCGTCCGGTCCCAGCTGCCGTGCAGCGAGAGCCACGCGCGCAGGGTCTCGGTCAGCGGCTCCCCGAGCGGCGCGAGCAGCTCACGGGCGAACGCGGCGGCCTCGTCCCGGTCCACGAGCGCCGCGAATCCGCCCGTCCGGTGCCGTACCAGGGCCGCCCGGGTGGCCTCCGCCCGGCGCAGCGCCCGCGCCGCCTGCGCGTCCCCGGCGGCGAGCCCGGCGGCGTCGACGGGCGCGCTCGCCCCGAGGGTCCAGCCCTCCTGGGGGGTGAGGGCGGGGGCGGAGGAGGGGAGGAGGAGACGGACGGGGGCGGGGGTGACTCCGCCGGTGCCGGTGCCGGTGCCGGTGCCGGTGCCTGTGCCTGTGCCTGGGGCGATCTCCGTACCCGCGTCCGTACGGGCGCGTCCCCCGCCCCCGCCGGCCCCCGCGTCCACCAGGGCCGTCCCCAGCGCCGCCGCCAGGCTCGCCGCCGCGAACGGCGTGCCGTCGCCGCCCGCGGCGTGGACCACCGTCCACGGGCCGGGACCCAGCGCGTCCGCCGCCTCCGCCGGGGCCGCGCCCAGCAGCAGCCGGACCAGCGCCCCGTCCCGTACCGTCGCGTCCGCGCCCCGGTGCGGGGCCGTCAGCAGGGACAGCAGGACGACCGCGACCCCCGCGATCGTGTGGTCCCCGGGGCCGCGCCGCTCCGTCGCCACCCCGAGCGTCAGACCGTCCCCGCCGCCCAGCGCGTACGCCGCGAGCCGCAGCCCGCCGCCGTCCCCGCTCGCCGAGGCGGGCCCGCCGGGGCGCGGGCCCAGCACCCCCGCCAGGTCCCGCAGGGCCCGTGACGCCTCCGCCGGTACCGCCCGGCCCGCCGCCGCCGACTCCGTGCCGTCCGCCCCGAAGAGCACCGCCCGCCCCGCGAGCCGCGAGGCGAGCGCGCCGAGGACCGCCGGGACCGGGGCCGGCCGGGCGGCGGCCGCCGCCAGGGACTGCTGGGCCTCCGTCACCCGGCGCAGCTCGTGCAGCCGGGCCTCGGCCATCAGCCGCCACACCGCCCGCGCGACCGCCGTGAACGGGGTCCTCGGCGGCACCTCGACCAGCGGCAGCCCGTGCCGCGCGCAGGCCTCGACCAGCTCCGCCGGGACCGTGTCGTACACCGGCGTCACCCCGAAGGCGAGCGCCGCCGCCCCCGCCTCCACCACCCGTTCCACGTACCGCGCCGGCTCGGCGAGCTGCACGCCCGCCGTCATCAGCAGCTCCCCGCCGAGGAGGTACGGGTACGGGTCGGCCATCTCCGAGGTGTGCACCCAGTGCAGCGGCACGTCCTCGGGCCCGGCGAGCAGCCGGAGCCCCAGGTCCCGGCGGGCGAGCAGCGCGGCGAGGGAGACGGGCGGCGCGGGAGGAGTGGGGGAGGCGGGTTCCGGTACGGACACGGTCATGGATCCTTCGTACACATCCGGTGTCGACAGTGGAGGAAACGTACCCTTCAACGGAGGGCCCCGGCGACCTACCGTCGAGACCATCCGGGGCCACGGGCGGACCCCGACCGATCCACCTCAGGAGGACCCCGACCATGAGCAGCAGCGACCAGAACACCCCGCGCGGCCCGATCGACTCGTCCCGCGTCCCGCGGTACGCCGGTCCCGCGACGTTCGCCCGCCTGCCGCGGCTCGACGAGGTCGGCACCACCGACATCGCCGTGGTCGGCGTCCCCTTCGACAGCGGCGTCTCCTACCGCCCCGGCGCCCGCTTCGGCGGCAACGCCATCCGCGAGGCCTCCCGCCTGCTCCGCCCGTACAACCCGGCGCAGGACGCCTCCCCGTTCGCCCTCGCCCAGGTCGCGGACGCCGGCGACATCGCCGCCAACCCGTTCAACATCAACGAGGCCGTCGAGACCATCGAGGCCGCCGCCGACGACCTGCTCGCCTCCGGCGCCCGCATGATGACGCTCGGCGGCGACCACACCATCGCGCTGCCGCTGCTCCGCTCCGTCGCCAAGAAGCACGGCCCCGTCGCCCTGCTCCACTTCGACGCGCACCTCGACACCTGGGACACCTACTTCGGCGCCGAGTACACCCACGGCACGCCGTTCCGCCGGGCCGTCGAGGAGGGCATCCTCGACACCGAGGCGCTCTCCCACGTCGGCACCCGCGGCCCGCTCTACGGCAAGCAGGACCTCACCGACGACGAGAAGATGGGCTTCGGCATCGTCACCTCGGCGGACGTCTACCGCCGCGGCGCCGACGAGGTCGCCGACCAGCTGCGCCAGCGCATCGGCGACCGCCCGCTGTACATCTCCATCGACATCGACTGCCTCGACCCGGCCCACGCCCCCGGCACCGGCACCCCCGAGGCGGGCGGCATGACCTCCCGCGAGCTGCTGGAGATCCTGCGCGGCCTGTCCTCCTGCAACCTGGTGTCGGCGGACGTCGTCGAGGTCGCCCCGGCGTACGACCACGCCGAGATCACCGCGGTCGCCGCCTCCCACACCGCGTACGAGCTGACGACGATCATGTCCCGCCAGATCGCGGCGGGTCGCGCGGCGAAGTAGGAACCTGTCGGGGGTGCCCCGCGTTCCTCCCCCGGGCGGAACGCGGGGCCCGCCCCGGCCACCGGGCCGCACCGCACCGACCACGCCACGCCCCGAGGGATCCGATGACCCACGACCACGACCTGGTACTCCGCCCCACCGACGCGCAGACGGCCGCCGCGCTCGACCCGCCCGAGGGGCGCAACGGCGGCGACCTCGTCATCGAGACCCTCACCGGCCTCGGCGCCACCACCGTCTTCGGTCTCCCCGGGCAGCACGCCCTGGGCATGTTCGACGCCCTCCGCCGCTCGACGCTGACGTACGTCGGCCTGCGCGTCGAGAACAACGCGGGCTTCGCCGCCGACGCCTACGGCCGGATCACCGGCGAGGCCGCCCCGCTGCTGCTCTCCACCGGGCCCGGCGCCCTCATGTCGCTCGCCGCGCTCCAGGAGGCGGCCGCCGCGTCCGCGCCCGTCCTCGCGATCGGCAGCCAGATCCCGGTGGCCGGCCTCGGCGGCGGCCGGCACGGCTACCTCCACGAGCTGCGCGACCAGCAGGCCTCGTTCCGGGACGTGGTGAAGTCCGTCCACACGGTCCGTACGCAGTCCCAGATCCCCTCCGTCGTCGCGGCGGCCTGGGAGTCGGCGCTCACCGCCCCGCACGGGCCGGTCTGGGTGGAGATCCCGCAGGACGTGCTCCTCGCGGAGACGATCCTGCCGGTGGTGACGGCGATGGACGCGACGCCCGAGGAGGTCGTCCCGCGCCCCGAGCTGACGGCGGTCGCGGCGCACCTCCTCGCGAACGCCGAGCGCCCGGCGGTCATCGCGGGCGGCGGCGTCGTCCGCTCCGACGCCTCGGGCAAGCTCCTCGCGCTCGCGGAGCGGCTGGACATGCCGGTGGTGACGACCTTCGGCGGCAAGGGCGCGTTCCCGTGGGAGCACCCGCTGTCCCTCCAGTCCTGGCTGGAGGACCGGCACACCACCGACTTCCTGGAGGACGCCGACGTCCTCCTCGTCATCGGCTCGGGCCTCGGTGAGCTGTCCTCGAACTACCACACGTTCGCGCCGCGCGGCCGGGTGATCCAGATCGAGGCGGACGCCGGGAAGCTGGAGTCGAACCACCCGGCGCTCGGCATCCACGCGGACGCCAGGATGGCGCTCCAGGCACTCCTGGAGACGGTCCCGGAGCGCACCGACCCGACGGCCCCCGAGCGGGTCTCGGCGGTCCTGGCCAAGGTCCGGGACCGGATCGCGGCCCAGGACCTCGGTCTGGAACAGCGGGTCGTCGCGGCGGTACGGGAGGCGCTGCCGGACCGCTCCCCGAGCTTCTGGGACATGACGATCCTGGCGTACTGGGCGTGGTCGGCCTTCGACGCGAAGCACCCGAACACGATGCACTCCGCGCAGGGCGCCGGCGGCCTCGGCTATGCCTTCCCGGCGGCCCTCGGCGCGGCGGTGGCCGACCCGAGCCGGCCGGTCCTCGCGGTCTCCGGCGACGGCGGCGCGATGTACTCGATCGCGGAGCTGGCGACGGCGAGGCAGTACGGCCTCGACGTGACGTGGCTGATCGTCGACGACGGCGGCTACGGCATCCTGCGCGAGTACATGACGGACGCCTTCGGCGAGGCCACCGGCACGGAACTGGCCCGCCCGGACTTCGTGGCCCTGTCGGAGTCCTTCGGCGTCCCGGCGACCGCGACGACCCCGGAATCCCTGGCGGCGGACCTCGCGAAGTCCCTCGCGACCCCGGGCCCGTCGGTGGTGGTTCTCCCGGCGCTCCTCCGGATGTTCGAGCCGACGCACCTCTGAGCACACCGGCCCGAACCCGGCAGGGACCCCGCCAGAACCCGGCAGGGACCCCGCCCGAACCCGGCCAGGGGACACCGCCCGAACCCGGCCGAGCCCCGGCCGGGGTCCTAGGCCTCCCGGCCGAACCGGCCGGGACCTTCGGCCGGAGCCCGCCGCCGATTTGTTGCGGCGGGATGAAATCGCAGCCCAGCCGTGTTGGGCCTTCCGGTAGAGCAGGACGGACGGGAGGCCCTTCGTGGCGGCGGTCGGGGAGAAACAGCAGGGCTGGGCGCGCAGGCTGGCCGGGTACGCGTGGCGGTACAAGGCCAACGTGGTGCTCGCGCTCGGGTCGTCCCTGCTCGGGATGGCCGTGCTCGCGCTCGTGCCGCTGGTCACCAAGGTGATCATCGACGACGTCATCGGGACGAAGACCCGGAGCCTCGGCGTCTGGACCGGGCTGCTCGTCGGCGCCGCCGTCGTCGTCTACGCCCTCACCTACATCCGCCGCTACTACGGCGGCCGGCTCGCCCTCGACGTCCAGCACGACCTGCGTACCGACATGTACGCCACCATCACCCGGCTCGACGGGCGGCGGCAGGACGAGCTGTCCACCGGGCAGGTCGTCGGGCGGGCGACCAGCGACCTCCAGCTGATCCAGGGCCTGCTGTTCATGCTCCCGATGACCATCGGGAACATCCTGCTCTTCCTCATCTCGCTGGCCGTGATGGCCTGGCTGTCCCTGCCCCTCACCCTCGTCGCGCTCGCCGTCGCCCCCGCCCTCTGGTGGATCGCCAAGCGCAGCCGCACCCGCCTCCACCCCGCCACCTGGCACGCGCAGCAGCAGGCCGCCGTCGTCGCCGGAGTCGTCGACGGGGCCGTGACCGGCGTCCGGGTCGTCAAGGGCTTCGGCCAGGAGGACCAGGAGACCGGCAAGATCCGCGAGGCCGGGCGGAAGCTGTTCGCCGGCCGGCTGCGGACGATCCGGCTGAACTCCAAGTACACCCCGGCCCTCCAGGCCGTCCCCGCCCTCGGCCAGGTCGCCGTCCTCGCCCTCGGCGGCTGGCTCGCCTACCGGGGCCAGATCACCCTCGGCACCTTCGTCGCCTTCTCCTCCTACCTGGCCTCCCTCGTCGGCCCGGTCCGCATGCTCGCCATGGTCCTCACCGTCGGCCAGCAGGCCCGCGCGGGCGTCGAGCGGGTCCTCGAACTCGTCGACACCGAGCCGGTCATCCAGGACGGCACCAAGGAACTCCCCGCGGACGCCCCCGCCACCGTCGAGTTCGACGACGTGAGCTTCGGATACCCGGGCGCCTCCGGCCGGACCACTCCCGTCCTCGACGGCTTCTCCCTGGAGATCCGCCCCGGCGAGACCGTCGCCGTCGTCGGCGCCTCCGGCTCCGGCAAGTCCACCGTCTCCCTCCTCCTGCCCCGCTTCTACGACGTCTCCCACGGCGCCGTCCTCGTCGGCGGCCACGACGTCCGCGAGCTCACCCTCGACTCGCTGCGCGCCGCGATCGGACTCGTCCCCGAGGACTCCTTCCTCTTCTCCGACACCGTCCGCGCCAACATCGCGTACGGCTTCCCGGACGCCACCCAGGAGCAGATCGAGACGGCCGCCCGCGCCGCCCAGGCCGACCGGTTCATCGCCGAACTGCCCGAGGGCTACGACACCAAGGTCGGCGAGCACGGCCTCACCCTCTCCGGCGGCCAGCGCCAGCGCGTCGCGCTCGCCCGCGCGATCCTCACCGACCCCCGTCTGCTCCTCCTCGACGACGCCACCTCAGCCGTCGACGCCAAGGTCGAGCACGAGATCCACGAGGCCCTCAAGTCGGTGATGGCGGGCCGTACGACCCTGCTCATCGCCCACCGCCGCTCCACCCTCGGCCTCGCCGACCGCATCGCCGTCCTGGAGGACGGCCGGCTCGCCGACATCGGCACCCACGCCGAGCTGGAGGAGCGCTCCCCGCTCTTCCGCCGCCTCCTCACCGACCCCGACGAGCTGGGCGCCGTCTCGCCCGGCCACGTCGCCCCGCCCGCCCCGCCCGAGGACCGCACGCTGCGGGCCGAGCTGGACGCCGAGTTCGACGCAGAGCGCGGCCTCACCCCCACCCTGTGGGTGCGCGAGGAGACCCCCGACCGGGAGAGCACCGCGCCGGGGGTCACCCCCGAGCTGCTCGCCGCCGTCGAGGCCCTGCCGCCCGCCGACGACACCCCCGGCATCGACGAGGCCCGCGCCGTGTCCGCGGAAGACACCTACGGCCTGCGCCGGCTGCTCCGCGGCTTCGGCCTCCCGCTCCTCGTCAGCCTCGGTCTGGTCGCGCTCGACGCCGGCGCGGGCCTGCTGCTCCCGGTCCTGATCCGGCACGGCATCGACGAGGGCGTGAACCGGCTCGCGATCGGCGCCGTCTGGGCGGCGTCCGCGCTGGCGCTGGTGACCGTGCTCGTGCAGTGGATCGCGCAGACCGCCGAGATCCGGATGACCGGCCGGACCGGCGAGCGGGTCCTCTACGGGCTGCGGCTGAAGATCTTCGCCCAGCTCCAGCGCCTCGGCCTGGACTACTACGAGCGCGAGCTGACCGGCCGGATCATGACCCGGATGACCACGGACGTGGACGCCCTGTCCACCTTCCTCCAGACGGGCCTGGTCACCGCCTTCGTCTCGGTCGTCACCTTCTTCGGGATCATGGTCGCGCTGCTGGTCCTCGACCTCCAGCTCGCCCTGGTCGTCTTCGCGACCCTGCCGGTGCTCGCCGTCGCCACGTACTACTTCCGCCGCTCCAGCGTGAAGGCGTACGAGCTGGCCCGTGAGCGGATCAGCGTCGTCAACGCCGACCTCCAGGAGTCGGTCTCCGGCCTCCGGATCGTGCAGGCCTTCCGCCGCGAGCGGTCCGGGGCGGAACGGTTCGCCGAGCGCAGCGACCACTACCGCGAGGCGCGCGTCCGGGGCCAGTGGCTGATCTCGGTCTACTTCCCCTTCGTCACCCTGCTGTCCTCGGCCGCCGCGGCCGCCGTCATGATCGTCGGCGCGAACCGGATCGAGGCGGGCACCCTCACCACCGGCGCCCTGGTCGCCTACCTCCTCTACATCGACCTGTTCTTCGCCCCCGTGCAGCAGCTCTCGCAGGTCTTCGACGGCTACCAGCAGGCGACCGTCTCGCTGCGCCGGATGCAGGAACTCCTCCAGGAGCCCACGTCGACGGTCGCCGCCGACGCACCCCTGGACGTGCTGTCGCTGCGCGGCGAGATCGCCTTCGAGGACGTCTCCTTCGCGTACGGCGGGGAGGACGGCACCGTCAAGGACGAGACCGCGCTCACCGGCATCGACCTGCGCATCCCGGCCGGCCAGACCGTCGCCTTCGTCGGTGAGACCGGCGCGGGCAAGTCGACCCTGGTCAAGCTGGTCGCCCGGTTCTACGACCCGACGGGCGGCCGGGTCACCGCCGACGGCACCGATCTGCGGGACCTCGACCTCACCGCGTACCGGCACCGGCTCGGCGTCGTCCCGCAGGAGGCGTACCTCTTCGCGGGGACGATCCGCGACGCCATCGCGTACGGCCGCCCCGAGGCGACCGACGCCGAGGTGGAGGCGGCGGCCCGCGCGGTCGGCGCCCACGACATGATCGCCACCCTCGACGGCGGCTACCTCCACGAGGTCGCCGAGCGGGGCCGCAACCTCTCCGCCGGGCAGCGCCAGCTCATCGCCCTCGCCCGGGCCGAACTCGTCGACCCCGACATCCTGCTCCTCGACGAGGCCACGGCCGCCCTGGACCTGGCCACCGAGGCCCAGGTCAACCAGGCCACCGACCGGCTCGCCGGGCGCCGGACCACCCTGGTCGTCGCGCACCGGCTGACCACGGCGGCCCGCGCCGACCGGGTGATCGTGATGGACCACGGCCGGGTCGCCGAGGACGGCACCCACGAGGAACTCCTCGCCCTGGGCGGCCGGTACGCGGTGCTGTGGAGCACGTTCATCGGCGAGGCCGTGGACGAGGAGGAGCCGGAGCGGGTGTGAGGCGGGACCCGAGCCCGGGCGGGGTCCGACCCGGGCCCGGGCTGGACCCGAGCCCGGGCGGGGCCTGAGTACGGTTCGTCCGCCCGGGTGAGTATCCCGGCGGATTCCGGCCGCCGCTCCGCCGGGATTGAATCGGGGCATGAGCAACGACCCCCGTCCCCGCGCCGCCTCGCCCGTCCCCGTCACCCCGCCGGACGTCGAGGGCGCACGCCTGCGCAAGCGCTCCATGATCGGAGTCGGGCTGTTCGTGCCCGCGAGCCTGCTCGCCGGCATCCTCGTGCTCACCCGGGAGAACGCCGCCCGCTGCCTCAGCTACGGCGAGGCCTGCGACGGCACCCCCGGCCTCCTGTACGTCGTCGCCCTGGTGATCGTCGTCGCGGCGCTCGTGACCGTGCAGAGCAGCTCCCGCCCGGAGGTCCGCCGGGCGGCGTTCTGGACCCAGCTCGGCGCCGAGGGCGTCTTCCTGCTCTTCCTCCTGACCGCGTTCGCGTAGCCACCGGGGGCCCGGAGGCAACCATTCCGGCCCGGGGCGCGTCGTACGCCCGTACGCCGGTCCACTCGGGAGGGGAACGCATGTCCACGGACACGACGACCGCACGGCCGGGCCGGCGGCTGCTCGCCCGGGTCCTCGCCCCGCTCCTGGCCGCCCTCGCGCTGCTCCTGCTCCCCGGCCCCGGGCTCGGCGGCGCCACCGCCGACGCCGTCTCCGTCTGTCACGGCCGACCCACCCGCACCATCGCCTTCGCCACCGGCGAGCTGCGCCTCTACAAGACCCGCCACTACGCCTGCGCGGTCACCGTCGCCAAGCGGCCCGGCGCCCTCCGCCCGATGAGCGTCTCCCTCCAGCCGCGCGGCGGACGCCCCGCCGTGCAGGCCGGCCGCTTCGGCCGCCAGGCCGGTCCCGTCACCGTCCACGCGCTCAACCGCTGCGTCCGCGCGGTCGCTTCGGTGGCCGGCCGGGGGACGACCACGGGCTGGATCCTGTGCTGACGGAGGCCCCTCCGGGCCCGTTTCCTGTGTCCTTGCGAAGGAAAGTCCAAGCGTAAGGACCAACTGGGTCTGGCGGTCCACACGTTGCCCCCGCTAGGTTCGCGAGACCGTTGTGAACCAAGGGGAGGACGAATGCGCAAGTCGCTCAGATGGGCGCTGTCGCTTTCGGTGCTGATAGGCACCGTCGGCTCGACGGGCGTGGCCACAGCCGCGGACACCGAGACCGAGAACATCAGCCAGTCCGTCGCCGACTCGCAGAGCACGGACATCAAGGACCGCCTCCTGGCGATTCCCGGGATGAGCCTGATCGAGGAGAAGCCGTACGCCGGCTACCGCTTCTTCGTCCTGGACTACGTCCAGCCGATCGACCACCACCGCCCGTGGGCGGGCACGTTCAAGCAGCGGATCTCGGTCCTCCACAAGGGCACCGACCGCCCCACCGTCTTCCGCACCAGCGGCTACGGGCTGAGCACCACGCCGAGCCGGGCCGAACCGACCCGGATCATCGACGGCAACCAGGTCTCCATGGAGTACCGCTTCTTCACGCCGTCGCGCCCGGCGCCCGCCGACTGGTCGAAGCTCGACATCTGGCAGGCCGCCAGCGACCAGCACCGCATCTTCACCGCGCTGAAGAAGGTCTACAGCGAGAACTGGCTCTCCACCGGTGGCTCCAAGGGCGGCATGACGGCCACCTACTACGAGCGCTTCTACCCGAGGGACATGGACGGCGTCGTCGCCTACGTGGCCCCCAACGACGTGGTCAACAAGGAGGACTCGGCGTACGACCGGTTCTTCGAGAACGTGGGCACGAAGGCCTGCCGCGACCGCCTGAACGACATGCAGCGCGAGGCCCTCGTCCGCCGCGAGCCGCTGCAGAAGAAGTACAAGGAGTGGGCCGAGACCGAGGGCGCCACCTTCAACACCCTCGGCTCGCTCGACAAGGCGTACGAGGCCGTCGTCCTCGACTTCGTCTGGGGCTTCTGGCAGTACTATGGCGAGGACGTCTGCGACCAGATCCCGGACGCGAAGACCGCGAGCGACGACGCCGTCTACGAGACGATCGACGCCTACTCCGGCTGGTCCGCCTACACCGACCAGGACCTGGAGTACTACACGCCGTACTACTACCAGGCGGCCACCCAGCTCGGCTCGCCCAGCATCAAGCAGCCGCACCTGAACGGCCTGAGCCGCTACGGGTACCAGCCGGCCAGTAGCTTCGTGCCGCGTGAGATCCCCATGAAGTTCCAGCCGCAGGTCATGCGGGACGTGGACAACTGGGTCCGCAGGAACGCCGACCGGATGCTCTTCGTCTACGGCGGCAACGACCCGTGGGGCGCCGAGCCGTTCCACCTCGGCAAGGGCGCGCGCGACAGCTACGTCTACTACGCGCCGGGTGCCAACCACGGGGCGAACGTCGCCGGTCTCGTCGACGCGGAGCGCGAGAACGCCACCGCCCGCATCCTGGCCTGGGCCGGAGTCGACGCCCCGGCCGTCCAGGCGGCGCAGCCGCTGGCCCGCTTCGACGCCCGCCTCGACAAGGCGGTCGACGAGGACGTGACGCGGGAGCACGGCCTGCGGCCGTAACACTCCCTCGCCCGGACCCGGACCCGCACCACTTCGTGCTCCGCACGGGTGGTGCGGGTCCGGGCGCGTGTGGGGCGCCGCCCGAGGCCTCAGCGCCCGTACGACAGCCCGTACCCCACCGGGTACAGCACCTTCGCCGGGTCCTCCGCGCTCTGCACCGGGACCGGCAGGCGCCCCCTCGGCCGTGCCCGGCCGGCCAGGACGCGTACGGCCGCCCGGAGTTCGACGTCGGTCCACGAGTAGGCCGCGAGCGTCGCCCGCTGGCCGGAGATCCGGGCCACGTCGTACGGGTTGCGGATCGCGACCGTCACGACGGGCACCCCGGTCGCCACGAGCCGCGCCACCAGCGTCCGCTGCGGGCTGCTCGCGGTGACGTTGTACGTGCCCACCACGACCAGCCGCTTCCCGGCCGCCGCCGCCACCGCCTCGTCGATCTTCGCCGCCGTCGGGGTGATCCCGGTGGAGAGCGCCGTCGCGGTGAAGCCCAGCTCGGTCAGGGCGGTCGCGAGCGTGGTGGTCGGCGGACCCGTCGTACCGGACGGGGAGGCCGGATCGGCGCCGACGACCAGGACCGGGCCGTGCGTGGCCGGACCCACCGGCAGGAAGCCGTCGTCGTTGACCAGCAGGGTCGTGGTCGCCTCCGCGATCCGGTCGGCGTGCGCGAGGTGCGCGGCCGTGCCGACCACCCGCTCGACGCCCGCCCGGGTCGCGTACGCGTTCCGGAACAGACCCAGCTTCGCCTTGAGCCGCAGGATCCGCAGGATCGATTCGTCGAGCCGCGCCTCCGTCAGCTCGCCGTCCCCGACCGCCTTCAGGACCGCGTTCCACGCCACGTCCAGCTTCGGCGGGTTGAGCAGCTGGTCCACCCCCGCCTTCAGGGCGAGGACCGGCACGCGCTCGTCGCCGTACTTGGTGCGCACCCCCTCCATGCCGAGCGAGTCGGTGACCACCACACCGTCGTAGCCGAGCTGTTCGCGCAGGATGCCGGTGAGGATGGGCCGGGACAGGGTCGCCGGGTCCTCGCTCGGGTCGAGCGCCGGGACCACGAGGTGCGCGGTCATGATCGAGTCGATCCCGGCGTCGATCGCGGCCCGGAACGGCGGGGCGTCGAGCGCCGCCCACTGCTCCCGGGTGTGGGTGATCGTCGGCAGCCCGTAGTGGCTGTCGACGGCCGTGTCGCCGTGCCCGGGGAAGTGCTTCGAGGTCGCGGCGACCCCGGCCCGCTGGTAGCCCTTGACCTGCGCCGCGACCATCCCGGCGACCGCCGCCGGGTCGGAGCCGAAGGAACGGACCCCGATGACCGGGTTGGCCGGGTTGACGTTGACGTCCGCGACCGGCGCGTAGTTCTGCCGGATGCCGACGGCCGCCAGCTCCTCGCCCGCGATCTGCGCCGCCTTGCGGGCGTCCGCGTGCGACCCCCCGGCGCCGAGGGCCATCGCCCCCGGCAGCAGAGTGGCGGGCTCGCCCACCCGGCAGACGATGCCGTGCTCCTGGTCGGTCGAGATGAGCGCGGGGATCGGGGTGGGCTGCGCGAGTGCGGCCTGCTGGATGCCGTTGGACAGCTCCGCGATCTGCTGCGGGTCGCGGGTGTTGTGGGCCCAGGTGAAGTAGATGACGCCGCCCACGTGGTAGCGCTCGACCAGTTCGGCGGCCGTCCGGACGCCGATCTCCTGGAGGTTGGCGTCGATGTCGGCCTGGTCGGGGGCGGTGGCGGAGTGGCCGTACACCCTCATCACGAAGAGCTGGCCGACCTTCTCCTCCAGGGACATGCGGTCGATGATCCGCCGGAGCTTCCGGTCGTCGGGCCGTACCTTCTCGGCGTGGGCGGGGGTGCTCACCCCGGTGACGGCGGCCGCCGCTGCGGCGGCCGTCACCGTGAGGAGGGTGCGTCGGGAGGGGGCGGGGGCGCGGTGGTGCACTGATGCTCCTTCCGGCCGTGCGAGGTTGGAGGACTCGTCGGAAGAACCCTTGAAGGAAACTTCCAAGGAGTCACGAAAGCCCGAAAGTAACTGCCAGGTCAAGGACCCGCGCAGGAATCACCCACGGCGGCGATCCCGGGCCAGAGTTCCTGGAGCGTACGGACCGTCTCCCGGATCGCCGGGCGCCGCGCCGCCCCCGTCCGCCACATGGCGTGCAGCCGGCGCGTCGGCATCGGGTCGAGCCGCACCGGGGTCACCTCGGGCGGCAGCGCCCCGCGCCCGAGGCGCGGCACGAGCGCGATCCCCAGCCCGGCCGCCACCAGGGCGACCTGGGTGTGGTTCTCCTCCGCCTGGTGCGCGATCAGCGGCTCGTACCCGGTCGCCCGCAGCGTCCGCATCAGCCAGTCGTGGCAGACCGTCCCCGGCGGCTGCGAGATCCACCGCTCGGCCGCCAGCTCCTCCCGGCGCACCGCCTCCCGCGACGCCAGCGGATGGTCCCGGTGCACGAGGATGTCGCAGCGGTCGTCCCCGATGACCACCTGCTCGACGCCCGGCGGCACCGGCAGCGGGGCGATGTCCCAGTCGTGCGCCACCGCCAGGTCGATCACGCCCCGCGCCACCAGGTCGACCGACAGGTGCGGGTCCACCTCCGAGAGGCGCGCGTCCAGGTCCGGATGGAGCCGGGTCAGCTCCGCCAGCGCCCGGGGCATCAGACCGCGCGCCGCACTCGCGAAGCAGCCGATCGCGAGCCGCCCCGACGGCCGGCCGCGCCGCTCCTCGATGCGGACCTCGGCCTCTTCGACGATCGCGAGCAACTGCCGTGCCGTGTCGGCGAGTTGATGGGCCTCGTCGGTGAGCCGGATGCCCCGGCCGCTGCGTTCGAGCAGGGTCGTGCGGGTCTCGCGCTCCAGCTTCGCGATCTGCTGGGAGACCGCCGACGGCGTGTAGCCGAGGGCGGTGGCGGCGGCGCCGACACTGCCGTGGGCGGCGACGGCGTGCAGGGCGCGGAGCCGGCCGAGATCGAGCACGGGGTCCTCCTTCGGGGTGTTCCGTTTGGGACTTCCGCCCGGGGTGGGATGAAGCATTGCTACATCCCACCATGAAGAGACCTGTGCTGGTGCTACACGGTCGGTGGCGGCCATGCTCGGTCCATGCGCCCCACCCACCTCGCCCTCGCCGCCCTGGTCGCCGCCGTCTGGGGGGTCAACTTCGTCGTCATCGAGATCGGCCTCGACCACTTCCCGCCGCTGCTCTTCTCGGCCCTCCGCTTCCTCGCCGCCGCCCTGCCCGCCGTCTTCCTGGTCGGCCGCCCCACCGTCGCCTGGAAGTGGATCGTGGCCGTCGGGCTCGCCCTCGGCGTCGCCAAGTTCGGCCTGCTCTTCACCGGCATGAGCCTCGGCGCGCCCGCCGGGCTCTCCTCCCTCGTCCTCCAGGTCCAGGCCGTCTTCACCGCCCTCTTCGCCTTCGCCGCCCTCGGCGAACGCCCCGGCCGCCGCAAGGTGCTCGGGATGGCGGTCGCCCTCACGGGCATCGGCGTCGCGGCGGCCGACGAGGCCGGCGGCGGGACCGGCTCGCTCCTCGGCTTCGCCCTGGTCATCGGGGCGGCCGTCTGCTGGGGCGTCTCCAACGTCCTGACCCGTAGGGCCGCCCCGCCCGACGCGCTCAACTTCATGGTCTGGGTCAGTACGGTGCCGGTCCTGCCGCTGCTCGCCCTCTCCCTCCTCCTGGAGGGCCCGGAACGCGACCTGGCGGCCCTGCGCGGCCTCGACTGGACCGGCGCCGGCGTCATCGTCTACGTCGCCTGGGTCACCACCGTCTTCGGCTTCGGCGCCTGGGGCTGGCTCCTCCGCCGCTACCCGGCCTCGTCGGTGGCTCCCTTCTCCCTCCTCGTCCCCGTCTTCGGCATGTCCTCGGCGGCGCTGTTCCTGGGGGAGGGCGTGAGCCCGCTGCGGTGGTGCGCGGCGGCGCTGCTGGTGGGCGGGGTGGCGCTGACGTCGTTCCAGCGGAAGCAAGTCGGGGACCAGGAGCCGGAGTCGGAGTCGGAGTCGGACTCGGAGTCGGACCCGGACCCGGACCCGGAGTCGGAGGCTAGGGTGCTGGTGCCGACGCCGACCGGGGGAGCGACGCCATGAACCATCCGCAGCCGTACGGGCAGCAGCCGCAGGCCCAGCCGTACGGGCAGCCGCAACCACCGTACGGACCGCCGCAGGCCCAGCCGTACGGACAGCCGCAACAGCCCTACGGGCAGGCGTACCCGGCCCCGCCGCCCCACGGCGCCACCGCCCCGCACGGGTGCGAGGTGTGCGGCGCGCAGCCCGCCGCGGCGGCGACCGTCCGCGCCCACCAGGGCATGGTCGTCGTCATGCGCACGGTCACCCGGCGCGGTGTCTTCTGCCGCACCTGCGGCCTCGCCGTCTACCGGAAGATGACCTCCGACACCCTCATCACCGGCTGGTGGGGCTTGTTCTCGCTGTTCGTCACGCCGTTCGTCGTGCTCGGCAACGTCTCCGGCGCCCGCGCCGCGTTCCGCCGGCTGCCCGAGCCGTACGGCGCCCGGTGCGCGCCGCTGGACCCCGGCCGGCGGGTGCTGCGGCGGGCACCCGCGATGCTGGTGCTCACCCCGCTCGCGCTCGTCGCGGCCGCCGTCCCGACGCTCCTCCTCATCGGGCTGATCGCGGGCCCCGACGGCGACGGCAAGGGGGCCGGGCTCTCCGTCGGCGACTGCGTCGAGAACACCGCCGACTGGCCCGACCAGGCGCTCCTGAAGGTGGACTGCGGTTCGCCGGCCGCCGAGTACCGCGTCGCGGACGAGCCCTCCTGCGGGCCGGAGGACTACCTCCTGCGCGCCGAATACATGATCGACGCCCCCGGTAAGCCGGGCTACTGTGTCACACCCCTGTGACCGTACGCAGCTGAGAGGCGCCGCCCCGCATGACCTTCGAGAACGTCACCGTCGACAGCGCCGAACCCGCTCCCGGAGTCCTCCTGTTGGCGGGGATCCCCGGGAGCGGGAAGAGCACCGTCGCGGCGGCCCTCGCGGCCCGCTTCGCCCGCTCCGCGCACATCGAGGTCGACCACCTCCAGGAACTGATCGTCCAGGGCTGCCACTGGCCGAGCCCGGACGGCGACCCGGAGGCGGACCGCCAGATCCTGCTGCGCGCCCGCAACGGCTGCCTGCTCGCGGACAGCTTCGCCTCGGCAGGCTTCCTGCCGGTCCTCGACGACGTGGTCGTACGCCGCTCCCACCTGGACTTCTACCGCGCCCACGTGAAGGCCCCGCTCCACGTGGTGATCCTGGCCCCGGGCCCGGACAAGGCCTGGGAGCGCAACAACGCCCGCCACAAGAAGCTGACGACGAACTGGGCCTTCCTGGACGAGGCCATGCGCGCCGAACTCTCCGGCGAGGGCGTCTGGATCGACAACGCGGACCAGACGATCGAGGAGACGGTGACGGCGGTCCTCACGGCGACGGGCCTGAAGGCCCTGCTGGACTGACACCGGCTCAGACGCGCCGGAACCGGCGGGGAGACCGCCCCGTCACCCCCGCCCCCAGGGCCCCTCACTCCCGAGGCGCCCCCGTCGACCCCCGTACCACCAGCCCCGCCGGTACGTCCTCCCGGCCGCCCGCCGGCGGGTCCTCCGTGCCCATGGCCAGGCGGCCCGCCCGTACGCCCGCCTCGTGGAGCGGGAGGTGCACCGTCGTCAGCGACGGGACCGCGTCCACCGAGAACGGCAGGTCGTCGAAGCCCGCGACGGACACGTCGCCGGGGATGCTCAGACCCCGTTCCCGCAGGGCCGCGCAGACGCCGAGGGCCACCGTGTCGTTGGCGGCGACGACCGCCGTGAGACCGGGGTCGCGGGTGAGGAGTTCGGCGGTGGCCTCGTAACCGGCCTGCCGGTCGTACGCGCCGTGGACGGTCGGCCCCTCCGGGACGCCCGCCGCCGCGAGCGCCTCGCGGTGTCCTTCGAGCCGATGCCGGGTGGTGGTCCGGGCGGCGGGCCCGGCCGCGTACCCGATGCGCCGGTGCCCGAGGCCGAGCAGGTGCTCGGTGAGGCGCCGCGCGCCGGTCCGGTTGTCGAAGACGAGCGCGGCCGTGTGCGCGTCGCCGTCCACGGGCGGGCGCCCGCAGAGGACCACGCGCGTCCCCGCCTCCGCGAGCTTGGCGAGCTTCGCCGTCGTGGCGGCCAGGTGCTCGGGCCCCTCCAGGGAACCGCCCATCAGGATGACGGCGGCGGCCCGCTGCCTCTGGAGCAGGGTGAGATAGGTCAGTTCGCGCTCCGGGGAGCCGCCGGTGTTGCAGACGACGGCGAGCTTCTCGCCGCCGCCGCGCCCGGTCCCGCCCTCCCCGATGGCACTCTGCGCGGCCCCGGCCATGATCCCGAAGAAGGGGTCGGCGATGTCGTTGACGAGGACGCCGACCAGGTCGGACGTGGCGGCGGCGAGCGAACTCGCGGGCCCGTTGAGGACGTAGTCCAGTTCGTCCACCGCGCGGAGCACCCGCTCGCGGGTCGACGCGGCGACGGGGTAGTTGCCGTTGAGGACGCGGGAGACGGTCGCGGGGGAGACCCGAGCGCGGGCGGCCACGTCCGCCAGGGTGACGGTCATCGGGTGCGTACCTCCGGGGCCTTGTCGACGGCGATGTCGGCAGGCTAGCGTCATCGTCGATGGAAAGCGCTTTCTATCGAGGCGCGGAACACCGGGGAGAGGAACCTTTCGTGACACGCAGGACAGTCCGCATCGCCATGAACGGCGTCACCGGACGCATGGGACACCGCCAGCACCTCGTCCGCTCGATCCTCGCGCTCCGCGAACAGGGCGGCCTCGACCTCGGCAACGGCGACGTCCTCTGGCCCGAGCCGGTCCTCGTCGGCCGCCGCGAGCCCGCCCTGCGCGCCCTCGCCGAGCGGTACGGCCTCACCGAGTGGTCGACCGACCTCGACGCCGTCCTCGCCGACGACAGCGTCGACATCTACTTCGACGCCCAGGTCACCTCCGCCCGCGTCGAGGCGCTCACCAAGGCCATCGAGGCCGGGAAGCACATCTACACCGAGAAGCCCACCGCCGCCGACCTGGCCGGCGCCCTGGACCTGGCCCGGCTCGCCACCGCGAAGGGCGTGAAGCACGGCGTCGTCCAGGACAAGCTGTTCCTCCCGGGGCTCCTCAAGCTGAAGCGCCTGATCGACGGCGGCTTCTTCGGCGAGATCCTGTCCGTGCGCGGCGAGTTCGGATACTGGGTCTTCGAGGGCGACTGGCAGGACGCCCAGCGCCCCAGCTGGAACTACCGCGCGGAGGACGGCGGCGGCATCGTCGTCGACATGTTCCCGCACTGGGAGTACGTGCTCCACGAGCTGTTCGGCCGGGTCACCTCCGTCACCGCCCAGGTCGCCACCCACGTCCCGCGCCGCTGGGACGAGCAGGGCAAGCCGTACGAGGCCACCGCCGACGACGCCGCCTACGGCATCTTCCAGCTGGAGGGCGGCGCCATCGCCCAGATCAACTCCTCCTGGACGGTCCGCGTCAACCGCGACGAACTCGTCGAGTTCCAGGTCGACGGCACCCACGGCTCGGCCGTCGCCGGACTCCGCAACTGCCGTGTCCAGCACCGCTCGGCGACCCCCAAGCCGGTCTGGAACCCGGACATCCCGGCGACCGAGCCCTTCCGCGAGCAGTGGCAGGAGGTCCCCGACAACGCCGAGTTCGACAACGGCTTCAAGGCCCAGTGGGAGCTGTTCCTGCGGCACGTCACCCTCGGGGAGCCGTACCACTGGGACCTGCTCGCGGGCGCCCGGGGCGTCCAGCTGGCCGAGCTGGGCCTCAGGTCGGCGGCCGAGGGCCGTCGCCTGGAGGTCCCGGAGGTGACGCTGTGACGATCCGCCTGCCCGGACCCGACGGCGGCGTGCGGGAGTACGAGCCCCGCGCCCAGCCCCTCGCGCTCGCCCCCGCCGGCCCGCCGGCCTCCCGTACGGTCTTCTCCGCCGCCCATGTCGTCGCGGACCCCTTCGCCGACACCACCCCCGACTCGCCCGCCGCCGTCGACTGGGACGCCACCCTCGCCTTCCGCCGCCACCTCTGGTCCCACGGCCTCGGGGTCGCCGAGGCCATGGACACCGCGCAGCGCGGGATGGGCCTCGACTGGGCCGGCGCGGCCGAACTGATCCGCCGCTCGTCGGCCGAGGCGAAGGCCGTCGGCGGCCGGATCGCCTGCGGGGTCGGCACCGACCAGATCGCGGGCGGCTCGCTCGCGGAGATCCGCGCGGCCTACGAGGAACAGCTCGCGGTCGCCGAGGAGTCCGGCGCCCAGGCCATCCTCATGGCCTCCCGCGCGCTGACCGCCGCCGCGACCGGCCCCGAGGACTACCTCGACCTGTACGGCCACCTCCTCCGCCAGGCGGGCGAACCGGTGATCCTGCACTGGCTCGGCCCGATGTTCGACCCGGCGCTCGACGGGTACTGGGGCTCCGCCGACCTCGACACCGCCACCGAGACCTTCCTCGACGTGATCGCCGCCCACCCCGACAAGGTCGACGGCATCAAGGTCTCCCTGCTCGACGCGGGGCGCGAGGTGGCGCTGCGCCGCCGGCTCCCGGAGGGCGTCCGCTGCTACACGGGCGACGACTTCCACTACCCGGAGCTGATCGAGGGCGACGACCAGGGTTTCAGTCACGCCCTGCTCGGCATCTTCGACCCCCTCGCCCCGCTGGCGGCGGAGGCGGTCAGGACCCTGGACACCGGCGACGCGGCCGGCTTCCGCAAGGTCCTCGACCCGACGGTCGCGCTCTCCCGGCACCTCTTCGAGGCCCCGACCCGCTTCTACAAGACGGGCGTGGTGTTCCTCGCCTGGCTGGCCGGCCACCAGGACCACTTCACGATGGTCGGCGGCCTCCAGTCCGCCCGCTCGCTGCCGCACCTCGCGCGGGCCTACGAACTGGCCGACGGCCTCGGCCTGTTCCCGGACCCGGCGCTGGCCGAGGCCCGGATGCGGTCCCTGCTCACGGTCCACGGAGGCATGCGGTGAACCTCGACCGCTTCAGCGTCAACCAGATGACGGTCAAGCAGCTCGCCCTGCCCGAGCTGGTGGCCCAGTGCGTCCGCCTCGGCATCCCGGGCGTGGGCCTGTGGCGGGAGCCGGTCCAGGAGTACGGGGTGGAGGCGGCGGCCGACCTGGTACGGGACGCGGGCCTCACCGTCACCACCCTCTGCCGGGGCGGCTTCTTCACCACGGAGGGCTGGCTCGCGTCCAACCGCGCGGCGATCGACGAGGCGGTGGTGCTCGGCACCGACACCGTCGTCCTGGTCTCCGGCGGCCTCACCCCGGCCCACCCGGACCTGCCGTCCGCCCGCGCCCGCATCACCGAGGCCATCGGCGAACTCGCCCCCTACGCGGGCGAACGCGGCATCCGCCTCGCCGTCGAACCCCTCCACCCGATGTACGCCGCCGACCGCTGCGCCGTCTCCACCCTGGACCAGGCGCTGGACATCGCGGAGCACTTCCCCGCCGAGCAGGTGGGCGTGGTCGTGGACACGTACCACCTCTGGTGGGACGACCGCGCCCCGGCGGCGGTGGAACGCGCGGGCGCGACGGGCCGCATCCACTCCTTCCAGCTCGCGGACTGGACGACCCCCCTCCCCGCCGGAGTCCTCAACGGCCGGGGCCAGCTGGGCACGGGCTCGATCGACCTCACGGCCTGGACGACCCTGCTGGAGAAGACGGGCTACACGGGCCCGGTGGAGGTGGAACTCTTCAACGACGCCCTGTGGGCGAGGGACGGGGTGGAGGTCCTGGAGGAGACGCTGGAGGCGTTCCGGGCGGTGTGACGCGTCCTGCGGGCGGGAGCGCGGTCACCCGCCCAGGTGCCGCACGTCCTGCTGCTCGACCTCTTTGAGGACGCGGGCCACCGTGGCGAAGTCATTGTCCCGGTGCAGGACGGTCAGCCCGTGGTGGACCGCCGTGGCGCAGAGCAGGAGGTCGACGACACCCGCCGCCCGGTGCTGCCCCTTCTGGGTCAGCTTGTACTGGGCGGTCTCCACCCATCGCCACGCGTCCTTGGGGACGCGCACGGGCGCGAACAGGACGCCGAGGTCCTCCTCGGTCTCTTCGCGGTCGTCCGGGCCGACGGCGCTGAAGAGGATCTCCGCCCGGGTGGGCTCGCACATGCCGATGGCGCCGGTCTCGATCTCGGCGTCCCAGCGGCGCCGGGCGGCGGGGTCGGTGCCGAAGTGGACGTACGCGCTGGTGTCGACGAGGTAGGCGATCACTCGCCGTCCCCGCCGTGCTGGGCGGCCTTGCGGGCTTCCCAGTCGCGGCGCGTGCGCTCCAGGTCCCCTCGCGCTCCGCGCTCCGCGAGACGCTGGAAGGCCGCCCGGCGGCGGTGGCGCCGTATGACCTCCTCCAGCGCCGTGTTGATCGTGTCCTTCTTCGTGGTCGTACCGAGCAGCTTCGCGGCCTCGGCGAGCACGTCGTCGTCCACGTCCACGTTGGTCACGCCCATGACCGGCCTCCCTGCGCATCATGTGGGAAAGGAGCCCACTCTTCCCACATCGTAGCGCGGGGCCGGTTCGCCGGAGCGGGAGAAGGCCACGGCCCCGCACCCGTTGTCGGTGGGTTTCGCTACGGTCGGTCCATGTCCAACGAGGGTCGCGGGTCAGGTCCGGCAGTGGTCGAAGGGGTTCTGGAGCGGGTCACCTATGCCAACGAGGAGAGCGGGTACACCGTCGCCCGCGTCGACACCGGCCGGGGCGCCGGGGACCTGCTCACCGTCGTCGGGGCGCTGCTCGGCGCGCAGCCGGGGGAGTCGCTGCGGATGGAGGGGCGCTGGGGCTCCCATCCGCAGTACGGCAAGCAGTTCACGGTCGACAACTACACGACCGTCCTTCCCGCCACCATCCAGGGCATCCGCCGCTACCTCGGCTCCGGGCTCGTCAAGGGCATCGGTCCCGTCTTCGCCGACCGCATCACGACGCACTTCGGGCTCGACACCCTCGACATCCTGGAGGACGCCCCCGCGCGCCTGATCGAGGTCCCCGGGCTCGGCCCCAAGCGCACCAGGAACATCACCGCCGCCTGGGAGGAGCAGAAGGCGATCAAGGAGGTCATGGTCTTCCTCCAGGGCGTGGGCGTGTCGACCTCCATCGCCGTGCGGATCTACAAGAAGTACGGGGACGCCTCGATCTCCGTCGTGCGGAACCAGCCCTACCGGCTCGCCGCGGACGTCTGGGGGATCGGCTTCCTCACCGCCGACAAGATCGCCCAGGCCGTCGGCATCCCCCACGACAGCCCCGACCGGGTGAAGGCCGGCCTTCAGTACGCCCTGTCGCAGTCCAGCGACCAGGGCCACTGCTTCCTCCCCGAGGAACGGCTGATCACCGAGGCCGTGAAGCTCCTCCAGGTCGACACCGGGCTCGTCATCGAGTGCCTCGCCGAGCTGGCCGAGGACCCCGAGGGGGTGGTGCGGGAGACCGTGCCCGGCCCCGAGGGGACCCCCGTCACCGCCGTCTTCCTGATCCCCTTCCACCGTGCCGAGCTGTCCCTCGCCGGGCAGCTCCGCCGGCTCCTCGGCACCGGCGAGGACCGGCTGCCGGCCTTCCGCGACGTCGCCTGGGACAAGGCCCTCGCCTGGCTCGCCGACCGGACCGGGGCCTCCCTCGCCCCCGAGCAGGAGGAGGCCGTACGGCTCGCCCTCACCCGCAAGGTCGCCGTGCTCACCGGCGGCCCCGGCTGCGGCAAGTCCTTCACCGTCCGCTCCATCGTGGAACTGGCCCGCGCGAAGAAGGCCAAGGTCGTCCTCGCCGCGCCCACCGGCCGGGCGGCCAAGCGGCTCGCCGAGCTGACCGGCGCCGAGGCCTCCACCGTCCACCGGCTCCTGGAGCTGAAGCCCGGCGGCGACGCGGCCTACGACCGGGACCGGCCCCTCGACGCCGACCTGGTCGTGGTCGACGAGGCCTCCATGCTCGACCTGCTCCTGGCGAACAAGCTGGTCAAGGCGGTGGCACCGGGGGCGCACCTGCTGCTCGTGGGCGATGTGGACCAGCTGCCCTCGGTCGGCGCGGGCGAGGTCCTGGGCGATCTGCTCGCCCCGGGGAGCCCCGTACCCGCGGTGCGGCTGACCCGGATCTTCCGGCAGGCCCAGGAGTCCGGCGTGGTCACCAACGCGCACCGGATCAACGCGGGGGTCCCGCCCAGGACCGAGGGGCTGCCGGACTTCTTCCTCTTCGTCGAGGAGGAGACCGAGGACGCCGCCCGGGTCGCCGTGGACGTCGCGGCCCACCGGATTCCGGCCAAGTTCGGGCTCGACCCGCGCCGTGACATCCAGGTCCTCGCCCCCATGCACCGGGGTCCGGCCGGCGCCGGCTCGCTCAACGGACTGCTCCAGCAGGCCATCACCCCGGCCCGCCCCGATCTGCCCGAGAAGAGATTCGGCGGCCGGGTCTTCCGTGTCGGTGACAAGGTCACCCAGATTCGGAACAACTATGAGAAGGGGGCCAACGGGGTCTTCAACGGTACGGTCGGCGTCGTCACGGCGCTGGACGCCGTCGAGCAGCGGCTGACCGTGCGGACGGACGAGGACGAGGAGGTGCCGTACGACTTCGACGAGCTGGACGAACTCGCCCACGCGTACGCGGTCACCATCCACCGTTCGCAGGGCAGCGAGTATCCGGCGGTGGTGATCCCGGTCACCATGAGTGCGTGGATGATGCTCCAGCGGAACCTGCTCTACACGGCCGTGACCCGGGCCCGGAAGCTCGTCGTCCTCGTCGGTTCCCGGCGGGCGATAGCCCAGGCGGTCCGTACGGTCTCGGCGGGCAGGCGCTTTACCGCACTCGCCCATCGGCTCACAGGGGGCACCCTCGTGTGAAAGATCACGGAGGGCTACCGGAACCGGGGCGAAGGGGGCAGGATATGAAGGTTGGCGGCACTGAGTGCCGCCGATTGGCCCAATGGTCGACCCCGAGTGCACTCTCCTGAGCCAAATGGGGGATGGTAGAGACAGTCAGGGCACCTCGAAGAAGAGGCACTACGTCGGTGAGGGATGACGTGAGCGACAACTCTGTAGTACTGCGGTACGCGGACGGTGAATACACCTACCCGGTGGTCGAGAGCACCGTCGGCGACAAGGGCTTCGACATCGGGAAACTCCGAGCCCAGACCGGTCTGGTCACCCTGGACAGCGGATACGGCAACACCGCCGCCTATAAATCCGCGATCACCTACCTCGATGGTGAGCAGGGGATTCTGCGGTACCGCGGCTACCCCATCGAGCAGCTGGCCGAGCGCTCCACCTTCCTTGAGGTGGCGTACCTGCTGATCAACGGTGAGCTTCCCAAGGTCGACGAGCTGTCGACCTTCAAGAACGAGATCACGCAGCACACGCTGGTCCACGAGGACGTCAAGAACTTCTTCCGCGGCTTCCCGCGGGACGCCCACCCGATGGCGATGCTGTCCTCGGTGGTCTCCGCGCTGTCCACGTTCTACCAGGACAGCCACAACCCGTTCGACGAGGAGCAGCGCCACCTCTCCACGATCCGGCTGCTCGCGAAGCTGCCGACGATCGCGGCGTACGCGTACAAGAAGTCGATCGGCCACCCGTTCGTCTACCCGCGTAACGACCTCGGCTACGTCGAGAACTTCCTGCGCATGACCTTCTCGGTCCCCGCGCAGGAGTACGACCTCGACCCGGTCGTCGTCTCCGCGCTGGACAAGCTGCTGATCCTGCACGCGGACCACGAGCAGAACTGCTCGACGTCCACCGTGCGTCTGGTCGGTTCCTCGCAGGCGAACATGTTCGCCTCGATCTCCGCCGGCATCTCGGCCCTGTGGGGTCCGCTGCACGGTGGCGCCAACCAGTCGGTCCTGGAGATGCTGGAGGGCATCCAGGCCAACGGCGGCGATGTCGACTCCTTCATCCGCAAGGTGAAGAACAAGGAGGACGGCGTCCGCCTGATGGGCTTCGGCCACCGGGTGTACAAGTCCTTCGACCCGCGCGCCAAGATCATCAAGGCGGCGGCGCACGATGTCCTCTCGGCGCTCGGCAAGGACGACGCGCTGCTGGACATCGCGCTCAAGCTGGAGGAGCACGCGCTCTCCGACGAGTACTTCGTCTCGCGCAACCTCTACCCCAACGTGGACTTCTACACGGGCCTCATCTACCGCGCGATGGGCTTCCCGACCGAGATGTTCACCGTGCTCTTCGCGCTCGGCCGCCTCCCCGGCTGGATCGCCCAGTGGCACGAGATGATCAAGGAGCCCGGCTCCCGCATCGGCCGTCCGCGCCAGATCTACACGGGCGAGGTCCTCCGCGACTTCGTCCCGGTCGAGGGCCGCTAGGACTTCGAGCGCCGACAGCGCCTGGCGAGTGAGCCGAAGGGGCGCGTCAGTGGCGACAGGACGACCGCGCGGAGGCCCGACGAAGGAGGGTCGAGCACGGTCGTCCTGTCGCCACTGACGGAAGCGCCCCGGAGGCGAACCGAGCCTTTAAAAAAGAGGAAGCGCCCCGCCGTAGATCCCCCCACGGGTCCACGGTCGGGGCGCTTCCCGTGTCCCGGTGCGGATTCCCCCCACGGGATCCTGGCCGGGCGTCTGCGGGTGTCAGCAGAAGCTACGCGGGTCGGGCGCTGCGCGGTCTGCCGGGGTACGTACGGGAGGGCCGCTCAAAGCTCCCCGGTGCACGTGCCCCGGCCAACGCTTGCCAATGGGACATCCCCCAAGACATCCCATGAACGTCCCCCAAGACGTTCTCGGCATCGCCCACTTAGACTCGCGAACAGCCCAGATGGTTACCCCCCAATATCTGTGATCTAGGTCTCCTTGTGAAGGTCCTGTGCGTCAAGCGTAGGTGAATTCACGAGAACCGCCGCAGCCGGAGGCTGTTGGATACGACGAACACGGACGAAAGGGCCATGGCGAGGCCCGCGATCATCGGATTGAGCAGTCCGGCCGCCGCGAGCGGCAGCGCGGCCACGTTGTAGCCGAAGGCCCACCCGAGGTTGCCCTTGATCGTCGCCAGGGTCCGCCGGGAGAGCCGGATGGCGTCCGCCGCGACCCGCAGGTCACCCCGTACCAGCGTCAGATCGCTCGCCTCGATCGCCGCGTCGGTGCCCGTCCCCATCGCCAGGCCGAGGTCCGCCGTGGCGAGCGCGGCCGCGTCGTTGACCCCGTCGCCGACCATCGCGACCGTCCGGCCCTCCGCCCGGAGCCGGCGGACGACCTCGGCCTTCTCCTCGGGCAGCACCTCCGCGATCACCTCGTCGATGCCGACCTCGGCGGCCACCGCCTCCGCCACTGCCCGGTGGTCCCCGGTGAGCAGCACCGGGCGCAGCCCGAGGCCGCGCAGCCGGGTGACGGCCTCGGCGCTGGTGTCCTTGACGGTGTCCGCGACGGTCAGGGTCCCCCGGGCGAGCCCGTCCCAGGCGACGTGGACGGCGCCGGGCCCGGCCTCCGCCGGGACCTCGACGTTCTCGGCGGCGAGCAGCGCGGCCCGCCCGACGAGGACCAGGTGGCCCTCGACGGAGCCGCGCACACCGAGCCCGGGGACGTTCTCGAAGGTCTTCGGCGCGGGCAGCTCCCCGCACCGCTCGGCGGCCGCGGCGGCGACCGCGCGGGCCACCGGGTGCTCGGAGGAGTGCTCCAGGGCCCCCGCGAGCCGAAGCAGGGTGTCCTCGTCGACGTCGCCGCCCTCGTACGCGTGCACCTTCCGCAGCGACATCCGGCCGGTGGTGACCGTGCCGGTCTTGTCGAGGACGACCGTGTCGACCCGGCGGGTGGACTCCAGGACCTCGGGGCCCTTGATGAGGATGCCGAGCTGGGCGCCCCGGCCGGTGCCGACCATGAGCGCGGTGGGGGTCGCGAGGCCGAGGGCGCAGGGGCAGGCGATGATCAGGACGGCGACGGCGGCGGTGAAGGAGGCCGTGGCGTCGTCGGTCACGAGGAGCCAGGTGACCAGGGTGCCGAGCGCGATGAGCAGCACCGCGGGGACGAAGACGGCGGAGATGCGGTCGGCGAGCCGCTGTACCTCGGCCTTGCCGTTCTGGGCGTCCTCGACGAGCTTCGCCATCCGGGCAAGCCGGGTGTCGGCGCCGACCCGGGTGGCGCGGACGACGAGCCGGCCGGACACGTTGACGCAGCCGCCGGTGACGGCGCTGCCCTCGGTGACGTCGAGGGGCAGGGACTCGCCGGTGAGGAGGGAGGCGTCGACGGCGGAGGCGCCCTCGGTGACGGTGCCGTCGGTGGCGATCTTCTCCCCGGGGCGTACGAGGAAGAGGTCGCCGGCGCGCAGGGCGTCGACCGGGACGCGGACCTCGGTTCCGTCGCGCAGTACGGCCACGTCCTTGGCGCCCAGGTCCATCAGGGCCCGGAGCGCGGCGCCCGCCTTCCGTTTGGCGCGGGCCTCCAGGTAGCGGCCGAGCAGGATGAAGGTGACGACTCCGGCGGCGACCTCCAGGTAGATCGCGGAGGAGGCCTCGGAGCGGTCCACGGTCAGGTCGAAGCCGTGCCGCATGCCGGGCATGCCCGCGTCGCCGAGGAAGAGGGCCCAGAGCGACCAGCCGAAGGCGGCGAGGGTGCCGACGGAGACGAGGGTGTCCATGGTGGCGGCGCCGTGCCGGAGGTTGGTCCAGGCGGCCCGGTGGAAGGGGAGCCCGCCCCAGACGACGACGGGGGCGGCGAGGGTCAGGGAGAGCCACTGCCAGTTGTCGAACTGGAGCGAGGGGACCATGGAGAGCAGGACGACGGGGGCGGCGAGGACGGCGGAGACGGTGAGCCGCTGCCGGAGGGAGGCGAGCTCGGGGTCCTCGTGGGCGTCCTCGTCGGCTGTCGGCTCGGGCCGCGGCGGCGGGGACTCCTCGGCGGTGTAGCCGGTCCTGACGACGGTGGCGATCAGCGCGTCGACCGGGACCTCCGGCGGGTGTTCGACGCGGGCCTTCTCGGTGGCGTAGTTGACCGTCGCGGTCACCCCGTCCATCCGGTTGAGCTTCTTCTCGACACGGGCGGCGCAGGAGGCGCAGGTCATGCCACCGATCGTGAGCTCGGTGATCGTGGACGTCATGAGCGGTTCCCAACGGGAGCAGGGTCGTACCAGCCAACGGTACGACCCTGCGGGGTGGTGACGGGGGAGCGGTCAGACCAGCTCGTAGCCGGCCTCGTCGACGGCGGCGCGGACGGCCTCCTCGTCGAGCGGGGCGGCGGAGACGACGGTGACCTGACCGGTCGCGGCGACGGCCGTGACCGAGGAGACGCCGGGGAGCTCGGAGATCTCGCTGGAGACGGCGCCCTCGCAGTGGCCGCAGGTCATGCCCTTGACCTGGTAGACGGTGGTGAGTTCGGTCTTCGTCTCTGCGGTCATGGCGTTCTCCTCGTGGGTTCAGTGCCGTACACCACCAGATTATACCCCTAGGGGGTATGAATTCCAGTCAGGGCGCGATCGTGCCGCGCCAGCGATCTCAGCCACAGGAGTCCGGCCAGGGTCACGAGCACGAGTCCGCCCACCGAGAAGAGGGTGAAGAGGTGCTGCTGCTGGTCGGTCGGCTGCGGGAGGTATCCCTGGGCGAAGAGCGAACGGTCGAGGCTGGTGGTGGTCAGCTGGAGAACCAGCCAGAGCGCGATGCCGTGCATCGAGTCCCAGAGCGCGTGCAGCACCGCGACGCCGAGGTACGTGCCGATGACCGGCCAGGTGAAGCGGAAGCGGCCGTCGGGGCGGCGGAAGGCGAGCAGGACCCCGCCCGCGACGGCCGTCCACAGGCCGTGTCCGAAGGGGGCGAGCAGGCCGCGCAGGATCTCGGTCTCCAGGAGGGCGCGCAGGTCGATGCCGTCCATGGTGACGGCGGCGTTGAAGGCGTATCCGGCGCTCTCGAAGGCGGCGAAGCCGAAGCCGACCGAGCCGCCGAGCACGATTCCGGCCCGGACGCCCCGCAGCTGGGGGTGACGGCGGACGACGAACATCAGCGCCGCCAGCTTCACCGCCTCCTCGATCAGGCCCACCCCGAGGAACATCCACAGGGAGGGGTGGAGCAGGTAGTACTCCATGACCGAGGCGCCGAGCACGCCGAGGACCCCGCCGGTGACGAAGCAGCCGAGGATCACCGGCACCCCGAGGTCCCGGCCGTGCCGCTCGTACGCCCAGAGCACGAAGACGGCAGGGACGAGGAAGCTGCCGAGCAGGATGAGGGTGGGGAGGAGCGTGGTGTTCTCGGTGGTGTACGTGACGACCGCCGTCAGCACCCAGAGCGCCAGACCGCCCCAGAGGCAGCGCTTCCACAGGCCGGGGCGCGGTACCGGGGTCGGCGGGGCCGCCGGGGGTGGCGGTGTCTGCGTGATGGGCGGGTACTCGTGCACGAGAAGACCTCCAAGTCCCTCCGCCGCCGGGTGATCTGACCGGAGCTTATGGTAAATACCCCATATGTCGCATTCGGGGACCACGCTCATCCTGATCATGGCCATCGCCGTCCTGGCGCCGCTGCTCGCCTACGGGGTCGGCCGCAAGGTCCCCGTACCCCTCGTCATCTTCGAGATCCTGCTCGGCATCCTCATCGGCCCCGACGTCCTCGACTGGGCCCGACCCGGCGAGCTGATCGACGGGCTCTCGCAACTCGGCCTCACCATGCTGATCTTCCTCGCGGGGTACGAGATCGAGTTCGGCAAGGTGCGCGGCGACACCCTCCGGCGCTCCGTCCGGGCCTGGGTCATCGCCCTCGTGGTCGGGCTCGGCACCGGCGTCCTGCTCGGCGGCGGCTACACCAAGGGCGTCTTCATCGGGGTCGCGCTCACCAGCACCGCGCTCGGCACCGTCCTGCCCGTACTGCGGGACGCGGGCGACCTCCGCGGGCGGTTCGGCTCTGTCGTCATGGCCTTCGGGGCGGTCGGCGAGTTCGGCCCCATCATCGCGATGGCGCTGCTGCTCAGCGGGCGTGGCGCGGGCGAGTCGACCGTGCTCCTCGCCGTCTTCGCCGCGCTCACCGCCGGGGCCGTCCTCTGGGCGCTGCGGCCGCGCCCGCCGTGGTTCTCGAAGATCATCGCCAAGACCCTGCACAGCAGCGCCCAGTTCGCGGTCCGGTTCGTCTTCCTGCTGCTCGCCGTGATGCTGGGCGCGTCGGAGGCGCTCGGGCTCGACATCCTGCTCGGCGCCTTCGCGGCCGGACTCATCACCCGGCTCGTGCTGACCGGGGCGGCGCCCGAGTCCGGCCCGCAGATCCTGGAGAAGGTCGAGGCCGTCGGCTTCGGCTTCCTGGTGCCGGTCTTCTTCATCGTCACCGGCATCGAGTTCGACCTCGACTCGCTCCTCGACGGCGGCCGGACCCTGCTCCTGCTGCCGGTCTTCCTGCTGCTCTTCCTGGTGGTGCGGGGCGGCCCGATCTGGTTCCTCGCCCCGCGCGACCTCGACCGCGAGGACCGGAGCGGGCTCGTCCTGTACGGCTCCACCGCGCTGCCGCTCGTCGTCGCCATCACCACGATCGGCGTGGACGACAAGGCGATGACGGCGGGCGAGGCGGCGGCGCTCGTCGGGGCCGGCATGCTCTCGGTCCTCGTCTTCCCGCTGCTCGCGCTGAAGGTGCGGTCGGGGAAGGGTGAGGGGAAGGGGGAGGGAGCGGACGCGCTTTCCGAGCGGGTCAGCGGTTCGGAGTCGTGGTGACCCGCGCGGGTGCGAGCGGCTCGCCGGTCAGCGGGCTGAGGTAGCGCAGGAGGAGGGTCTTCAACTCGTTGATGGTCGCGTCCCGCTCGGGGCCCTCGGGCGCGGCCAGGACGAGCCCCAGGCCGCCCTTGAAGACGGAGAAGGTCATCGCGGCCACCCGCGCGCGGTCCGGGGCGGGCGTCTCCGGCGCGTAGTGGGCGATGACCTCCTGCACGCGCGCGAGGAGCGAGGCGTGCAGGGCGTCGTGCTCCTCGGCGATCCGGCCGGGCACCTCGGAGCCGTGCATCAGGGCGAGGAAGGCGGGGTTCGCGCAGTTGAACTCGATCATCGGGTCGACGACCGCGTCGAGCAGCTCGGGCAGCGGCAGCGCGAGGTTCTCCGGGACGAACGCCTGGCCGTGGGCCTCGCGCATCTCGTGCATCAGGCGCTCGCCGAGCTCGATCGCTATGGCTTCCTTGTTCGGGAAGTACTGGTAGAGCGTGCCGGGCGAGACGTGGGCTTCCCGGGCGATGGCGTTGGTGCTGGCCGCCGTGTAGCCGTTCGCGCAGAAGACGTTCGCGGCGGCCTGGAGCAGCTGCGCGATGCGGCGCTCGCCGCGCGCCTGGTGGCGGCGCGGCTTCGGTTCTTCGGACACGGTTGTCCCCAGCTCTCCTCAACGCGATTGACAAACACGAGCGGTCGCTCGCATTCTTGGAAAACGCGAGTGATCACTCGTGTTTGCCAGTCTATGGCAACGGGTGACCCATGTGACCTGCCGGGAAGCGAGCACAGGGGTCAGGTGAAGGGGACACCTCGTCATGGCCGAAGTCAAGAAATCAGCACCCGGGGGAGGGGCCGCGCGGGCGGCCGGGGCCGGGGGGCCGGGGACGGCCGGGGCCGCCGGGGCGTCCGGAGCGTCCGGGGCCGGGGGGTGGACGCGGTTCGTCACCGTCCGCCCCCGCCTCACCCTGTTCGTGGCCCTCGTCCTCACCGCCCTCGCGGTGCTGGCCGGCGGCGGGGTCGCCGACCGGATGGGCAGCGGCGGCTGGGAGGACCCGACCGCCGAGTCCACGTACGCGCTCGAGGCCCTGGAACAGCGGTTCCCCGGCTCCCAGCCCAACCTGCTCCTCCTCGTCGACGCAGGCCCCGCCGGGGCCGACGACCCGGCGGTCGCCGCCGAGGCCCGGAGGCTGGCCGAGCGGCTCGACGCCGAGCCGGGCGTCGAGGGCGTCGGCTCCTACTGGTCCACGGGCTCGCCCGCCCTCCGCTCCGAGGACGGCCGGCAGGCCGTGATCGCCGCCCGGATCGCCGGCGAGGAGAAGGACGCCGCCGCCGTCCTCGACCGGATCGCCCCCGCCTACCGGGGCACGCACGGGCCCGTCGAGGTCTCCCTCGGCGGCGGTCTCGCCGTCCGCCACGAGATGCAGACGATCATCCAGGAGGACCTGCTGAGGGCCGAGCTGATCGCCCTGCCCCTCACCCTCGTCCTGCTGGTCATGGTCTTCGGCAGCGCCGTCGCCGCCCTGCTGCCGCTCGGCGTCGGCATCGTCGCCATCCTCGGCACCAACGCCGTCCTGCGCGGCATCACCGAGTTCACCGACGTCTCCGTCTTCGCGCAGAACCTGACGACCGCCCTCGGGCTCGGACTCGCCATCGACTACGCCCTGTTCGTCGTCCGCCGCTACCGCGAGGAACTCGCCGCCGGGGCCGACACGTACACCGCCGTCCGCACCACCCTGCGCACCGCCGGACGGACCGTGCTCTTCTCCGCCCTGACCGTCGCCGTCTCGCTCGCCGCGATGCTGGTCTTCCCGCAGTACTTCCTGCGCTCCTTCGCGTACGCCGGGATCGCGGTCGTCCTGCTCGCCGCGACGGCGGCGCTCACCCTGCTCCCGGCGGCCCTCGTGCTGCTCGGCGACCGGGTCAACGCGCTCGACCTGCGGCGCCTCCTGCGGCGTGACGCGTCCGGCGGCGGCCGGGACCGAGGCGAGGGCGCGGGCTGGGCCCGGGCCGCCGCGCTCGTCATGCGCCGCGCGCCGGTCTTCGCCGTCCTCACCACCGCCGGACTCGTCCTCCTCGGACTGCCCTTCCTGGGCGTGCGCTTCGGCACCGCCGACGACCGCCAGCTCCCCGTCACCGCCTCCTCCCGGGTCGTCCAGGACGAGCTGCGGGAGGGCTTCCCCGGCGACCCCGGCGGCGGGATCACCGTGCTCGCAGAAGGGACGGCGACCCCCGCCCAGTACGCGGCCTACCGGGAGCGGATCGCCGCCCTCGACGGTGTCGCGCGGGCCGACGGACCGGTGACCGCCGGCGGCGGCCACGCCTACTTCACCGTCGTGCCCGAGGGCGAGACCGTCGGCGCCGAGGCCCAGCGGGCCGTGGCGGAACTGCGGGCCGCACCCGCCCCGTTCGAGACCTCCGTCACCGGGCAGGCCGCCGTCCTCGTCGACTCCAAGGCCGCCCTCGCCGAGCGGCTGCCCTGGGCCGCGGGCATCATCGTGCTCGTCACCCTGCTGCTCGTCTTCCTGCTCACCGGCAGCGTCCTCATCCCCGTCCAGGCCGTCGTCCTCAACGCGCTCAGCCTCACGGCGATGTTCGGCGCGGTCGTCTGGGTCTTCCAGGACGGGCACCTCGCCGGACTCCTCGGCTTCACACCCACCGGCGACATCGAGACCACCCTGCCCGTCCTCATGTTCTGCGTGGCCTTCGGACTCTCCATGGACTACGGGGTGTTCCTGCTCTCCCGCATCAAGGAGGAGTACGACGCCACCGGCGACCACGAGCACTCCGTCCGCTTCGGGCTGCGCCACACCGGCGGGCTCATCACCGCCGCCGCCGTGATCCTCGCGGTCGTGATGGTCGCCATCGGCACCTCCCGCGTCACCAACACCAAGATGCTCGGCCTCGGCGTGGCCCTCGCCGTCCTCATGGACGCCATGGTGGTCCGCAGTCTCCTCGTCCCGTCCGTGATGAGACTGACCGGCCGCCTCACCTGGTGGGCCCCCGGTCCGCTGCGCCGCTTCCACGACCGTTTCGGGATCAGCGAGTCGGACACGTACAACCCTGAGCCGACTCAGGGTGTCGAAGAAGTGTCCGAGAAGCGGCGGGAGGCGACCTCCCTCCGCACATGACGTGCGAACAGATGGGCATTTCGTGGCGCGCAGGCGTACGACTCTGGTTCTGGCGACGGCTCTGGCCGTTGCCGTCGCGCCGGCCGTGATCGGGGGAGCCGCGGTGGCCGCTCCCGCCGCCGCGGCGACGGCGGAGGCCACCGGGACGGGGACGGTGGTCCAGACGGGCGGCCGTCCCACGTTCCGGGTGGGGAGCGGCGTCCCGGTGAAGAGCCGGTTCGACGTGACCCTGCCGGCGGGCGTGACCGGCCAGGTGAAGGCCCGGCTCGTCCTTCCGCCGAGGTACCTGCCGATGGACAGCTACCCGGAGAACGTGGCCGGTGCCGTGCACTCCACGGTCTCGGTGAACGGCGCCCGGGCGGTGCCGGTCTCCTGGCAGCTGCCGACCGACCCCGGTGTGACCGAGCTGAACCTCGTCCTCGACCTTCCGGCCGTCGCGGCCGCCGGAACGCTCACGTACGAGGTGACGTTCGCCGCGGAGGACTGGGTCTCCTTCTATCTGGCGCCCTCCCTCGACGGCCGCTTCGAGGTCCTGGACGCCTCCGCCACCCCGGTGGCGAGCGGTTCGGCCGGATTCCTCATCGACCTCGGCACTCCGGCCCGGGACATGCGCGGCGCGTTCCACGCGCGCGACAAGAGCGGGGTGCTCTGGCGGTACGAGTCCCTGGGCCAGGAGGTCCAGGCCCTCACCGGGCGCACCCGGGTGGGCGGAGGCTGGGGCACGTACTCGCTGATCTCCCGGCTCACGCCGACCTACGCGAACGGCAGGGGCGACCTGCTCGGCCGCGACAAGGCCGGTGTCCTCTGGTACCACCAGGGCTCGGGGAACCCCGCGGAACCCTTCAAGCCGCGCGTCCGGCTCGGCGCCGGGTGGAACATCTACACCGCGATCACCGGCTACGGAGACGGCATGCTCGCCCGGGACACCTCCGGTGCCCTCTGGAACTTCCGGCACAAGAGCGGCGAGCCGGCCACGTCCTTCGAGCCCCGGGTCCGGGTCGGCGCGGGCTGGAACGCCTACACGGCGTGGACGGGCACGCCGGACGGGGTGCTGACCCGCGACGCGAGCGGGGTGCTGTGGAAGCACACCGTCGACACCGACTCCACCAAGGCCAACCCCTTCCTCCCGCGCGTGCGGGTCGGCGGCGGCTGGAACACGTACAACTCGATCGCGGCCACCCCCGATCTCGGCCGCTGGTCGGGGGACGACCTCGTCGCGCGGGACAGGAACGGCGACGTCTGGGCGTACGACGAGGAGTACTCCGCCGCCGCGCAGGGCGGGGTGCCCGGTCCGGTCCGGCAGCGGATCGGCTGGGGCTGGAACATCTACGACGCGATCGTCTGACGGTTCGAGGAACCAGACACCCGGGGCCCGACGGCCCGGGGAAGACGTACGGCGCCGGCCCCGGGAGGTTCCGGGACCGGCGCCGTACGTCTGCGGAGGCGGTGTCAGTCGCGGCGGCTCCGGTTGCCGGGGCGGCTGGCGACCCAGGCGCGGACGGTGTCCGCGTACCAGTAGGGCTTGCCCGACTCGACGTGGTCGGGAGACGGAAGCAGCCCGTGCTTCCGGTAGGAGCGGACCGTGTCCGGCTGCACCCGGATGTGTGCGGCGATGTCCTTGTACGACCAGAGCCTCTTGTCCGTCATGCCTGGTACCTCCCTGCGCACCGCGCAGCGGCGGCGGGGGTGCCGTTCGGGGGCGCTGCGGGCGGGCGTTGGCGATCACTGAGCCTGTGCCCCGTGCAACGACCCCTCCAGACAGGAAGGGTGGGGCTGTCGAGCGCCTGTGACGGAAGACCCGCGTAAGGGAGACATGTGTGACCGTCGCGGGACGAGCGTGACAGAAGTGACGCATCGGGACATCGGTGTGTCCGCGTGCGTCACCCCTGGTCAGAGGGGTACACGCCGGGCGCGCCCGTCAGACACCACAGGAGCGGAGAAAGCGCCGGGTGCGTACCGCGATCGGGTACGGGACGTCCGGCTCGCACGGGTACATGTCCTGCTCGACGATCGCGAACAGGTCGACGTCCAGGGCGGACGCGGCGGCGAGCACCGGCTCCAGGGCCGGCACCCCCGACGGCGGCTCGCACATCACGCCCCGCGCGACGGCCGGACCGAACGGCACCCCCTCGGCCACCACCCCCGCCAGGACCTCCGGGTCGACCTGCTTGAGGTGGAGGTAGCCGATCCGCTCCCCGTACGTCTCGATCAGCTTGACGCTGTCCCCGCCGGCGTACGCGTAGTGCCCGGTGTCCAGGCAGAGCGCGACCGCCTCCGGGTCGGTGGCGTCGAGGAACCGGGTCACGCTCTCCTCGTCGTCGAGATGGGTGTCGGCGTGCGGATGGACGACGATCCGCAGCCCGTACCGCTCGCGGACCTCCCGGCCGAGCCGCTCGGTGAGCCGGGTCAGGTCCCGCCACTGCGGCGCGGTGAGCGTCCGGTCCTCCAGCACCTCGCCGGTGCGGTCGTCCCGCCAGAACGAGGGGATGACGACGAGATGGCCCGCGCCCATGGCCCGGGCGAGGGCGGCGTTCTCGGCGACGTGCGCCCAGGTCCGCTCCCACACGTCCGGCCCGTGATGGAGGCTCGTGAAGACCGTGCCCGCCGAGACCCGCAGGCCGCGCCGCTCGGTCTCCTCCGTCAGGACGGCCGGGTCGGTGGGCAGATAGCCGTACGGGCCCAGCTCGATCCATCCGTACCCGGCGCCGGACACCTCGTCGAGGAACCGCCGCCAGGGCACCTGGCGGGGATCGTCGGGGAACCACACACCCCAGGAGTCCGGGGCGGACCCGACCCGGATCCGGGACGACGCCCGAGAGGACGGCGAGTGGGAGGACGGTGACGGCTGCGGGGACGGCTTCGTCATGTCCGCCACCTTGGACGGGGCCCACGAGCAGCGTCAAGGAGGCCGCCCCGGACCGGCCACGTCGTCCGAATGTCCGGACATATCGTTGACACGCCTCCCGGCGGACGGCTAGACCTGGGTGCGGGAGACCGGACGCGAGAGGTGGCGCGGGTGGAGTCGGAGCCGTACGACCTGATCACCATGGGGCGCCTCGGCGTGGACCTGTACCCGCTCCAGACCGGCGTCGGGCTCGACCGGGTCGAGACCTTCGCCAAGTTCCTCGGCGGCTCCCCGGCCAACGTGGCCGTCGCCGCCGCCCGTCTCGGCCGCCGCACCGCCCTCGTCTCCCGCACCGGCGCCGACCCCTTCGGCACCTTCCTGCGCCGGGAGCTGCGGGGCTTCGGCGTGGACGACCGCTGGGTGACCGAGGCCGAGGAGTACCCCACCCCCGTCACCTTCTGCGCACTCTTCCCGCCCGACGACTTCCCGCTGTACTTCTACCGCCGCCCCAAGGCCCCCGACCTGGAGATCCACCCGCACGAGCTCGACCTCGACGCGATCCGCGCCGCCCGGGTCTTCTGGGCGACCGGCACCGGACTCTGCGCCGAGCCGAGCCGCGCCGCGACCCTCGCGGCGCTGCGGGCCCGGTCCGGCCGCGAGGTGACGGTCCTCGACCTGGACTGGCGGCCGATGTTCTGGGCGGACCCGGCGGCGGCCCGGCCGTACTACGCCGAGGCGCTGCGGCACGCGACCGTCGCCGTCGGCAACCTCGACGAGTGCGAGGTGGCCACGGGGGAGCGCGACCCGTACGCGGCGGCCCGCGCCCTGCTCGGCTCCGCCGCCGGACGGGCGCTCCGGCTGGCCGTCGTCAAGCAGGGCCCCAAGGGCGTCCTCGCGCTCGCCGCCGACGGGACGAGCGCGGAGGTGCCGCCGCTGCCGGTGGAGGTCGTCAACGGGCTCGGCGCGGGCGACGCCTTCGGCGGGGCGCTGGTGCACGGGCTGCTCGCCGGCTGGGACCTGGAGACGGTCCTGCGCCACGCCAACGCCGCCGGCGCGATCGTCGCCGGCCGTCTCGCATGCTCGTCCGCCATGCCGTACGCCTCCGAGATCGCCGAAGCGCTCGCCGACGGTGGCGGAACCCCGGCGGAAACGGGGTAGGGCTCTGCCATGACCACCGCTCACCCCCCGTCCCTCCACCTGCCCGCCGGGACCGCCGCCCGCGGCCCCTACGCGCTCGACATCGACCCCGCGCGGGCCGGATGGACGTACTCCGCCCTCCGCGTCCTCGCCCTCGGACCCGGGGAGATCCACTCCTTCGAGAGCGGGGATTCCGAATGGACCGTGCTTCCCCTCTCCGGTGCCTGTAGCGTGCGCGTCGACGGAGAGAACCTCGAACTCCAGGGCCGCGCGAGCGTGTTCGAAGGGGTGACCGACTTCGCCTACGTACCGCGCGACGCCCACGCCCAGATCGCCTCCGGTGCGGGAGGCCGCTTCGCTTTGGCAGGAGCGAAGTGCGAGCGACGACTCCCCGCCCGCTACGGCCCCGCGCCGGAGGTTCCCGTCGAGATCCGGGGCAGCGGCAACCGCGCCCGCGAGGTGCGGAACTTCGCCTCCGCCGACGCCTTCGCCTGCGACCGGCTGATCGCCGTCGAGGTCGTCACCCCCGGCGGCAACTGGTCCTCCTACCCGCCGCACAAGCACGACGAGCACCGCCCCGGCGCCGAGTCCGTCCTCGAAGAGATCTACTACTACGAGGTCGACGGCCCCGGCGCCCTCGGCTACCAGCGGATCTCGCCCTCCCGGCCCGGCGGCGCCGATCTCCTCGCCGAGGTCGGGGGCGGTGACGCCGTCCTCGTGCCCGACGGCTGGCACGGCCCCTCGATCGCCCAGCCGGGACACGCCCTCTACTACCTCAACGTCATGGCGGGCCCCGGCCCCGAACGGGAGTGGAAGATCTGCTTCCACCCGGACCACACGGAGGGATACGCATGAGCATCCGGCTGACCGTCGCCCAGGCGCTGGTCCGCTTCCTCGCCGCCCAGCACACCGAACGCGACGGCGAACGGCGACGGCTGATCGCCGCCACCTGGGGAATCTTCGGACACGGCAACGTCGCCGGGATCGGCCAGGCGCTGGTCGAGGACGCGGACCTCATGCCCTTCCACCAGGGCCGCAACGAACAGGCCATGGTGCATGCCGCCGTCGGCTACGCCCGCCAGTCGAACCGGCTCTCCGCGCACGCCGTCACCACCTCCATCGGCCCCGGCGCCACCAACCTCGTCACCGGCGCCGCCCTCGCCACGATCAACCACCTCCCGGTGCTGCTCCTGCCCGGCGACACCTTCGCCGGCCGCCCCGCCGACCCCGTCCTCCAGCAGCTCCAACTGCCGTACGCGGGTGACGTGTCCGTCAACGACTGCCTGCGGCCCGTCTCCCGCTACTTCGACCGGATCGGCAGGCCCGAGGCCCTGATCCCCGCCGCCCTCGCCGCCGTGCGGGTCCTCACCGACCCCGTGGAGACCGGGGCGGTGACCCTCGCCCTGCCCCAGGACGTCCAGGCGGAGGCGTACGACTGGCCGGAGGACTTCTTCGCCGAGCGGGTCTGGCGGGTCCGCCGCCCCCGCCCCGACACGGACGAACTCGACGCCGCCGTGCGGGCGGTGAGGTCCGCCGTACGGCCCCTGGTGATCGCGGGCGGCGGGGTGCGGCACAGCCGAGCCGAGGACGCGCTGCGCGTCCTCGCCGAGCGGGCAGGCCTCCCCGTCGCCACCACCCAGGCGGGCAAGGGCGTCCTGCCGTACGACCACCCCAGCGACGTCGGCGGCATCGGGCACACCGGCACCGGAACCGCCAACACCTTGGCCCGCACCAGCGACCTGGTCATCGGCGTCGGCACCCGCTACACCGACTTCACCACCGCCTCCGGCACCCTCTTCCCCGAGGGCGCCCGCTTCCTCAACCTCAACATCACCGGCTTCGACGCCCACAAGCTGGGAGCCCTCCCGCTCGTCGCCGACGCCCGCGAAGGCCTGACGGCCCTCACCGAAGCGCTCGGCGACCACCGCGGGGACCCGGCCCGGTGGCAGTCCGACAAACGGCACTGGGAGGAACGGGTCGACGCCGCCTACGCCGTACCCGACGAGGACGCCCGTCCCACCCAGACCCAGGTCCTCGGCGTACTCGACACCCTGGTCGACGCCAGCGACATCCTGATCAACGCCGCCGGATCGCTCCCCGGCGACCTCCACAAGCTGTGGCGGCCCCGCTCGCCCGACCAGTACCACGTCGAATACGGCTACTCCTGCATGGGCTACGAGATCCCCGCAGCCCTCGGCGTCCTGCTCGCGGCACCCGGCCGGCCCGTCTGGGCGCTCGTCGGCGACGGTACGTACCTGATGAACCCCACCGAAATCGTCACCGCCGTCCAGGAACGGCTGCCCTTGAAGCTGATCGTCCTCCAGAACCACGGCTACGCCTCGATCGGCGGCCTCTCGGAGGCCGTCGGCGCCGAGCGGTACGGCACCGACTACCGCCACCGGGACGCCGGCGGAGGCTTCACCGGACCCCCCCTCCCGGTCGACCTCGGAGCCAACGCCGCCTCCCTCGGCATGCGGGTGCTCCGCCCCCGCACCGTGCGTGACCTGCGGGAAGCCCTCGCGGACGCGCGGACCGCGACGGTTCCCACATGTGTCTACGCCGAGACCGAAACGGCAGACAGAGTGTCGGGCCCGCCCCCGGCCCAGGCGTGGTGGGATGTGCCCGTGGCCGAGATCTCGACCCGCCCGTCGGCGGTCAAGGCCCGCGAGGAGTACGACCGGCACGTCACCGCCCGACGCCGCCATCTCTGAAGGAGCATTTCGTCATGACGAACACCGTCAAGACCGTCGACCACTGGATCGGTGGCAAGACCGTCGAGGGCACGTCGGGCAACTGGGGCCCGGTCACCGACCCGGCCACCGGCGCCGTCACCACCCGGGTCGCGCTCGCCTCCGTCGAGGAGGTGGACGCCGCCGTCGCCGCCGCCAAGGGCGCCTTCGCGACCTGGGGCACCTCCTCGCTCGCCCAGCGCACCACGATCCTCTTCAAGTTCCGCGCGCTGCTCGACGCCAACCGCGACGCCATCGCCGAGCTGATCGTCGCCGAGCACGGCAAGGTCCACTCGGACGCGCTCGGCGAGGTCGCCCGCGGCCTGGAGATCGTCGACCTGGCCTGCGGCATCACCGTCCAGCTCAAGGGCGAGCTCTCCACCCAGGTCTCGAACCGCGTGGACGTGGCCTCGATCCGCCAGCCCGTCGGCGTCGTCGCGGGCATCACGCCCTTCAACTTCCCGGCCATGGTGCCGATGTGGATGTTCCCGATCGCCATCGCGACCGGCAACACCTTCATCCTCAAGCCGAGCGAGAAGGACCCGTCGCCGGCCCTGAAGATCGCCGAGCTGCTCGCCGAGGCCGGTCTCCCGGACGGCGTCTTCAACGTCCTGAACGGCGACAAGGTCTCCGTGGACCGCCTCCTGGAGCACCCGGACGTCGCGGCGATCTCCTTCGTGGGCTCGACCCCGATCGCCCGCCACATCCACACCACCGCCTCCGCCAACGGCAAGCGCGTCCAGGCGCTCGGCGGCGCGAAGAACCACATGCTGGTCCTCCCGGACGCCGACCTCGACGCCGCCGCCGACGCGGCCGTCTCGGCGGCCTACGGCTCCGCCGGCGAGCGCTGCATGGCGATCTCGGCCGTCGTGGCCGTCGGCTCCATCGGCGACACGCTGGTCGAGAAGATCCGCGAGCGCGCCGAGAAGATCAAGATCGGCCCCGGCAACGACCCGACCTCCGAGATGGGCCCGCTCATCACGGCCGTCCACCGCGACAAGGTGGCCTCCTACGTCACCGGCGCGGCCGCCGAGGGCTGCGAGGTCGTCCTCGACGGCACCGGTTACACGGTCGAGGGCCACGAGGACGGCCACTGGATCGGCCTGTCCCTCCTGGACCACGTCCCGACCACGGCCAAGGCGTACCAGGACGAGATCTTCGGCCCGGTGCTCTGCGTGCTGCGCGCCGACACCTACGAGGAGGGCCTCGCCCTCATCAACGGCTCGCGCTTCGGCAACGGCACCGCGATCTTCACCCGTGACGGCGGCGCCGCCCGCCGCTTCCAGATGGAGGTCGAGGCCGGCATGGTCGGCGTGAACGTGCCGATCCCGGTGCCGGTGGGCTACCACTCCTTCGGTGGCTGGAAGGACTCGCTCTTCGGCGACCACCACATCTACGGCAACGACGGCGTGCACTTCTACACCCGCGGCAAGGTCGTCACGACCCGCTGGCCGGACCCGTCCGACGCCCCGTCCGGCGTCGACCTGGGCTTCCCGCGCAACCACTGACGCGCACGGCAGCACCCCGCCGCCCCGTACCGCAGTCGCGGTACGGGGCGGTGTCGTCGTACGACCCCAGGAGGTCGGGCGGCTCCGCCCCCGGGCAGCCGAACCGCACGGGCGGGACGCCTAGGCTCGACACCATGCGACTCCGACTTCCCCGGTGGGCCGCGGTCACCGCCGTCCTCGCCGTCCTCGCGGGTGCCGGCACCTGGACCGCCGTCGCCTCGGACGATCCGCCGCCCGTGCACCGCGCGGACCGGACGCTCGACATCGACGGCGCCCGGCTCGACACCTCGTACTTCACCGGCGACGGTGACGGGCGCCGGCCCGCCGTCCTCCTCGGCCACGGCTTCGGCGGCTCCAAGGACGACGTCCGCACCCAGGCCGAACAGCTCGCCCGCGACGGCTACGCCGTCCTCACCTGGTCCGCCCGCGGTTTCGGCGCCTCCACCGGGCGGATCGGCCTCAACGACCCCGACCACGAGGTGAAGGACGTCCGCAAGCTGATCGACTGGCTCGCCGCCCGCCCCGAGGTCCTGCTCGACAAGCCCGGCGACCCGCGCGTCGGCGTCACCGGAGCCTCGTACGGCGGCGCGATCTCCCTGCTCGCCGCCGGACACGACCCGCGCGTCGACGCCATCGCCCCCCAGATCACGTACTGGAACCTGGCCGACGCCCTCTTCCCGAACGGCGTCTTCAAGAAGCTCTGGGCCGGGATCTTCTTCTCGGCGGGCGACCGGCCCGCGGCAGGAGCCGGGGCAGGAACAGGAACGGGAGCCGGGACGGCCGCCACCACGCCCGGGGCAGCCGCCGCCTGCGGGCGGTTCACCCCCGAACTCTGCGCCCTCTACCAGCGCGTCGCCGTCTCCGGAAAGCCCGACGCCGCCGCCCGCGCCCTCCTCGAAGCCCGCAGCCCCTCCGCCGTCGGCGACCGGATCAAGGTCCCCGCCCTCCTCGTCCAAGGCCAGTCCGACTCCCTCTTCACCCTCGCCCAGTCCGACGCCATGGCCCGGGCCCTCACCGCCAACGGCGCCCCCGTCGCCGTCGACTGGATCTCCGGCGGCCACGACGGCGGAGACCGCGAGACCGTACGCGTCGAACGCCGCATCAGCGACTGGTTCGACCGCTGGCTGAAGCGCGACACCTCCGTCGACACCGGGCCCGCCTTCCGCGTCAGCCGCACCGGAGGCGTCGACTCCACCGACGGTCGGGCCACCCTGCGGGCCGCGACCGACGACCGCTACCCGGGACTCACCGCGGGACCCACGACCGTGCCTCTCGCCGGCCCGCCGCAGACGTTCACCAACCCCGCCGGCGCCGCGCCGCCCGCCGTCTCCGCCGTCCCCGGCCTCGGCGGCGGCATCACCGGACTCTCCTCCCTCGGCGTCGGCCTCTCCCTCGACTTCCCCGGCCAGCACGCCCGCTTCGACGCGAAGCCGCAGACCGAGGCCCTGCGGATCACCGGCACACCGACCGTCCGCGTCAAGGTCACCTCCACCGCCACCGACGGCTCCGCCGTCCTCTTCGCCAAGGTGTACGACGTCGGGCCCGACGGCCGTCAGCAGGTGCTGCCCGCCCAGCTCGTCGCCCCCGTCCGCGTCGACGGCGCCAAGGCCGGGAAGAGCGTCACCCTCACCCTCCCCGCCATCGACCACGAGGTGGAGGCCGGGCACCGGCTCCGGCTCGTCGTCGCCGCCACCGACCTCGGCTACGCCTCCCCGGTGGTCCCCGCCGGCTACACCGTCGCCGTCGAGGGCCCGCTCACCGTCCCCACCGCCCCCGGCCTCGCCACCCAGGCCGCCGCCTTCCCCTGGTGGGTGTGGGGCCTGCCGCTGATCGGCCTCGCCGTCGCCGCCGCCCTGCTGCTCACCGCCCGCCGCCGCACCACCGCCCCCGCGCCCGACCCCGGGCTCGTCTCCGTACCCCTCCAGATCACCGGTCTGTCGAAGAAGTACAAGGGCGGCGACAGGTACAGCGTCGAGGACCTCTCCTTCCGCGTCGAGCAGGGCCAGGTCCTCGGCCTCCTCGGCCCCAACGGCGCCGGGAAGACCACCACCCTGCGCATGCTGATGGGCCTGATCACCCCCGACGAGGGCGAGATCCGGGTCTTCGGCCAGGCCATCCGGCCCGGCGCCCCGGTCCTCTCCCGGGTCGGCGCCTTCGTGGAGGGCGCCGGCTTCCTGCCGCACCTCTCGGGCCGGGAGAACCTGGACCTGTACTGGAAGGCCACCGGCCGCCCCGCCGAGGACGCCCACGTCGACGAGGCCCTGCGCATCGCGAACCTCGGCGGCGCCCTGGAACGCGCCGTCCGCACCTACTCACAGGGCATGCGGCAGCGCCTCGCCCTCGCCCAGGCCATGCTCGGCCTGCCGGACCTGCTCATCCTGGACGAGCCCACCAACGGACTCGACCCGCCGCAGATCCGCGAGATGCGCGAGGTGATGATCCGGTACGCGGCCGGCGGTCGTACCGTCATCGTCTCCAGCCACCTCCTCGCCGAGGTCGAGCAGTCCTGCACCCACCTCGTCGTCATGGACCGGGGCCGGCTCGTCCAGGCGGGACCGGTCGCCGAGATCACCGGCTCCGGCGACACCCTCCTGGTGACGCTCGGGGCACCCGTCCCCGACGCCCTCGTGGAGAAGGTCGGCGCCCTCCCGGGCGTCGCCGGGGCCACCCGGACCGACGGCGGCGTCCTCGTCCGCCTCGACGGCCTCGAACCGACCGCCCTCATCGGCGAACTCGTCGGCCTGGACGTCCCCCTGACCGGGGTCGGACCGCACCGGCGCCTCGAAGACGCCTTCCTGACCCTGATCGGAGGAGGAGCCGCATGAGCCCGCTGCTCGACACCGCCACGACCGCCGACGCCGACGGGACCGGCGCGACGCCGCCGGACTCCGCCCCCGGCTACCGCCCCGGACGGACCCTGCCGCTGCGCGTCGAGGCGCTCCGGCAGTGGAAGCGCCGCCGCACCCTGGTCATGGGCGGCATCCTGGTCGCCCTGCCGTTCGTCCTGATGATCGCCTTCGCCGTCGGCGGCGGCCCGGACGGCAACGGCAACGGCCGCATCACCCTGATGGACACGGCGACGGCCTCCGGCGCCAACTTCGCCGCGACCTGCCTCTTCGTCTCGGCCGGCTTCCTCCTCGTCATCCCCGTCGCCCTGTTCTGCGGGGACACCGTCGCCTCCGAGGCGAGCTGGTCCTCACTGCGCTACCTTCTGGCCGCGCCCGTGCCCCGGTCCCGGCTCCTCGCCTCCAAGCTGGCGGTCGCCCTCGGCTACAGCGCGGCCGCGATGGTCCTGCTGCCGCTCGTGGCCCTTGCGGCGGGCACCGTCGCCTACGGCTGGGGGCCGCTCCAGCTGCCCACCGGCGGCGCGGTGCCCGCCGGGGACGCGCTGCTCCGGATCGCGGTCGCCGTCGCCTTCGTCTTCGCCTCCCAACTGGTCACGGCCGGGCTCGCCTTCTGGCTCTCCACCCGCACCGACGCCCCGCTCGGCGCGGTCGGTGGCGCCGTCGGCCTGACCATCGTCGGCAACGTCCTGGACGCCGTCACGGCGCTCGGCGACTGGCGCGAGTACCTGCCCGCGCACTGGCAGTTCGCCTGGATCGACGCGCTCCAGCCGCAGCTGGAGTGGGGCGGCATGGTGAAGGGCACGGCGATCTCCCTCAGCTACGCCCTCGTCCTCTTCGCCCTCGCCTTCCGGGGCTTCGCCCGCAAGGACATCGTGTCGTAGGCCGCGTGTCGGAAGGGCCCGGCCGGGGCGTCGGGTCCCGGCCGGGACCCCGGGGTCTCCTCACAGCCACCCCCTCCGAGCCGCTTCCGCGCCCGCGCGGAAGCGGCTCGTCGTGCCCAGGGCCGCCATCAGTTCGCCGACCCGGCGGCTGTACGTCCGCGCCGACATGCCGAGCCGGGCCGCCGCCGTCTCGTCCGTGAGACCCGACAGCAGGGCGTCCAGCACCGGACGCAGCTGCGGCGGCAGATCGCCGGGCGGCGGCGGGGGAGGCGGTGCGTACGACAGCTCCTCGGCCGCCGCCCAGCAGACGTGGTGCGCCCGGACGAGGGCCTGCACCACCACCGGGTCGCGGATCAGCAGCAGCCCGTTGTAGAGGAGTTCGAGGTCGAGCGGGAGCGCCGCCACGGTCCGGTCCACCACGATCATCTTGAACGGGATCGACTCCGCGAGCCGGGCCCGCCCCGGTATCCGCAGGCCCGCGGCGATCCGGGGCAGCGCGTGCCGCGGCACGATCCTCCTGACCTCGCCGGCCCGCTCCGCCGCGGCCCGCATGCACGCTCCCGCCAGCTCCAGGAACGGCTCGGGGATCGCGCAGCCCGCGGACGCGACCGGGTCGTCGAAGGTCAGGAGTTCGTACCGGGTGGAAGCGGCCAGCCCGGCGAGCGCCGCGCTGATGCGCCGCGCACCCCGGACCGGGCGCCCCGCGGGCCGCTGTCCCTCGGTCGCGGCCCGGTTCATCGCCGAACGGGCGAGCATCACGGAGCCCGCGCTCTCTGCCACCGCTGACCACCCCCGCCCGATCGATGTCCACTCCATGTACGCATGCGACTGCGCACGGTGACAACCCCTGTTGAGAAGGATGGCGAATCCATGCCACACCACGTCGCCGTTGCCGCATCGAGATCCATCCGCAACGCCTTCGACCGGTCCGGGCGGGCCTCTCGTTCGTCACATTCACAAGTGCCGTACCAAGAGGGGGAGATGACATGGAACGAACCGACAGCGCGACGAACCGTCACCGAACGGGCATACGGGGTCGGTTCTCGGCCACCGTCGCGGGGCTGCTCGCGGCCGGACTGGCGATCGGGGGCTGCGCGGCGAACGGCGAGCGGAGCTCCACCATCGATCAGCGGGAGACCGGGCGGACCGCCCCCGCCGCCCCCGACGGAGGCGGCGGCGGAAGCGCGCGGCCCGACGCCGCGAAGGGCGAAGGGGCGGGGGAGGACGCGTCCCCGGCGCCCGCCGCCGACTACCTGTCCACCTTCGCGCTCGACGTGGACACCGCCTCCTACGGCTACGCCCGCCGCGCCCTCGCCGAGGGCCGGCTGCCCGCGCCGGGGAGCGTGCGCCCCGAGGAGTTCGTCAACAGCTTCCGCCCCGACTACCCGCGCCCGGAGGACAACGGCTTCAGCGTGACCCTCGACGGGGCCCGCACCGGCCGCGACGGCTGGTCCCTGGTCCGGGTCGGGCTCGCCACCCGGGGCTCGGACCGGGGCGCCGAACGGCCGCCCGCCGCCCTCACCTTCGTCGTCGACGTGTCCGGCTCGATGGACGAGCCGGGGCGGCTCGACCTCGTCAAGGAGTCCCTCGGCCTGCTCGCCGACCAGCTCCGCGACGACGACTCGATCGCGCTCGTCACCTTCAGCGACGGGGCCGAGACCCGGCTCCCCATGACCCGGGTGGGCGACGCCCGGGGCCGGGTCCGCGAGGTCGTGGACGCGCTCGCGACGAGCTCCTCGACCAATGTCGAGGCGGGCATCCGCACCGGGTACGACGTCGCCGTCGCCGGCCACCGGAAGGGCGCCACCAACCGGGTCGTCCTGCTCTCCGACGCGCTCGCCAACACCGGTGCCACCGAGGCGGAGACGATCCTGCGGCGCATCGGGGAGGCGCGGAAGGCGTACGGGATCACGCTCTTCGGCGTCGGGGTGGGCAGCGAGTACGGCGACGCGTTCATGGAGCGGCTCGCCGACCGGGGCAACGGCCAGACCACGTACGTCGCGAACTCCGAGCAGGCCCGCAAGGTCTTCGTCGACCAGCTGCCCACCCAGATCGAGCTGCGCGCCCGGGACGCCAAGGCGCAGGTCGCCTTCGACCGGCGGACCGTGGAGAAGTTCCGGCTGATCGGGTACGAGAACCGGGAGGTCGCCGACGAGGACTTCCGCGACGACCGGGTCGACGGCGGCGAGGTCGGCGCCGGGCACACCGTGACCGCGCTGTACGCGGTGCGGACCAGGGCCGGGGCGACCGGCCCGGTCGCCACCGCCACGGTACGCTGGCTCGACCCGGCCACCCGAGCGCCGCACGAGCGGTCCGGCACGGTCGGCACCGCCGCGCTCACCGCCGACATCTGGGGCGGCGGGCACGACAGCCTCCAGCTGACCGCGGTCACCGCCTACTTCGCGGACGCGCTGCGGGGCGGCACACTGCCGGGCGCCCCGGGGCTCCCGGCGCTCTCGGGGCGGGCCGAGGCGATCGCCGCCCGCTCGGGCTCGGCGGTGGTCCGCGAACTGGCGGACGCCGTACGGCAGGCGGACGCGCTGCTTCCGCCGACGGAGCGGCCGGGCGGCGACACCGGCCGCGAGGGCGAACTGCGGTCCGGCGACCCGTACAGCTGAGGTCCGGGGCCCGCGCGGGAGATCCCGCGCGGCCGGCCTCCGGGGGTCGTACGGGCGTGCCGTGCGGCCCCCTTCGTCCGGTACGGGTGTCACGACCGGTCGATAAACACTGACGCGACGGGCGGGGTGCGGGCCAGAATGGCCGCATGGCCACCCTGCTGCTCGCCCTCGCCGTCGGATGCACCGGGCTGTACGCCGGTTTCATGCTGATCTTCCGGACCGGCATCATGCCCGCGCTGGCCCGGCTGACGGACGCCGAGTTCGTCACGGCGATGCGCCGGATCAACGAGTCCGTGCCGAGGGGCGTGTTCATGACCGTCTTCCTCGGAGTGGTCGCGCTCCCCGCCGCCGCGTTCTTCGTGCCCGTCGACGGGCGCACCGACACGCAGAAGTGGCTGGTCCTCGGAGGACTCGTCACCGCGGTCCTCAACCACCTGGTCACGATCGGCGGCAACGTGCCGCTCAACACGGCCCTGGCCGCCTCGGAGTCGACGGGCGAGGCCCCCGCCGTCGTCCGCGCCGCCTTCGAGAAGCGCTGGAACGGCTTCCACCGGATCCGTACGGCGCTGATCGTCGTCGCGTTCGGCCTGCTGACCGCCGCCGCCGTCCAGTAGGCCGGGTCCGGTCCGCCGACCGCCGCCGCCGTCCAGTAGACCGCGTCCGGTCCGCCGACCGCCGCCGCCGTCCCGTAGGTCCGGTCCGGAACCGTACCCCTCTGCCTGTTTCTGGCGTGAACTCGCGGGTCAGGACCCCTCCGGCTCCCGCGAGGAGCCCGCGAAAGCGTACCTACGAGTCCGGAAACCGTCTTCCGGCATGCGCCACTCTCCGCCACTGACGAAATTTCTACGCCCTGATATCTCGACAAAGGGGGTGAATCACCCCGATATCCAGGGTCGGGTTTCCATACCCTCCGGTTTCTTATTGACATGCCTACGGGGGTCTTTTCTAATCATCGAGAGTCATCCCGCGCGCAGACACCGCACAGGCACTGAGGGGGCAAGGTGGACGTCCGGATCCTGGGGGGCCTGTCGGTGCGTGAGCACGGGGTGTCGATCACCCCGACGGCCGCCGCGCCCCGGCAGCTCCTCGCCCTGCTCACGGCCAGCGCCGACCAGGTCGTCCCCGTGACGGTCCTGACCGAGGAGCTGTGGCCGTCCGGCGCGCCCCGCGGAGCCCGTACCGAACTCCAGTCCCACATAGCCGAGTTGCGCACCCTCATCGCGGGCGCGCTGCGCGGCGCCGACCCGGCCGAACCCCGGCCCGGCGGCTGGTCGGACCGGCGCACCGCCGACGCGATCCTCGTCTCCCAGCCCGGCGGCTACCGGCTCGACACCGGCGGCGGCGCCAACGACGTCTGGCAGTTCGAGCGCGCGGCCGGCGCCGGCTACCGGGCCATGGAGGCGGGCGACCTGCCGAGGGCCGCGCTCCGCCTCGGCGAGGCCCTCGCCCTCTGGCGCGGCGAGCCCTACGCGGGCGTCGCCGCCGGCCCCCGGCTCCGCAGGGAGATCGAGCGCCTGGAGACCTCCCGGCTGAGCGTGCTCGACCAGTGGGTGGAAGCACAGCTCGGCCTCGGCCGGCACGCCGAGCTCGTCCCCGAACTCTCCGGGCTCACCGCCCGCTACCGCACCAACGAACCGCTCCACGCCCACTACATGGTCGCCCTGCTGCGCTGCGGCCACCACGACGAGGCCCTCGCCGCGTACGAGCGGCTGCGCTCCTCGCTCCTCGCGGAGAGCGGCATGGAGCCCTCGGCCCGGCTGAGACGCCTCCAGCGCTCGGTCCTCACCGTCCGGGAGACCGCCGGCCGCCCGGTGTACGCGCCCCGCATCCCGGCCCAGTTCAGCCCCACCCGCGCCCGGCTCGTCCCGGCGGGCTCCGTCGGCTGACGGCGCCGGGAACCAGAACGCGCGCCGGACAGTTGACGGCATAGTTACCGGCGGGGAATGAAGTGCGGCAACTCACCGTTGACCGACTCCCGAAGCCGAATTATTTTCGGCGAGCAGTACGGGTTTCCTCCCAGGTGCCCGATTTCGCTCGACCACGGGGGTAGGGGCCATGAGCTTGCACGGCGCGGACGGAGCCGGTGGTGCCGACGCGCTGCTCACGGTCCTCGAACTGCTCGCCCGGCAGGCCCCGCCCGCCCGGTTCGACGCCCTCCTCGTCGACGCCCGCGCCTCCGGCCTCGAAGGCGAGGCGCTCGCCCGCCTCGAACGGGCCGTCGCACTGGCCGGGGAGACCCACGCGGGACGCGAGCGGCAGGCGGAAGCCGACGGCCTGGACGCCCTCGAACAGGTCTTCCGCGAGCAGGACTTCCTCGAACCGACGGCCCTGGAGAGGGCCGCCCTCGAACACGCCGCACGGCGCGAGCAGGCCGTCCGCGACCAGGCCGTCCGCCGGGAGGCCGGACTCGCCGCCCTCGCCGACACCGCACGAGACCTGACCTCCTCGTACGACCTCGACAGCCTGCTGCGGGTCATCACCCGCCGCGCCCGCCGGCTCCTCGGCCTCGACCTCGCCTACGTCACCCTGCGCGGCCCGCACGGCGCCTGCTACGTCCACACCACCGAGGGCTCCCGGGCCGGCCGCGGCGCTGGCCCCCGGCTCGCCCCCGGACTCAGGATCGCCGAGGGGTACGGGCTCGGCGGCGCCGTCCAGCTCCACGGCGAACCCGTCTGGACCGCCGACTACCTCGCCGACGAACGCTTCGCGCCCTCCGGCTCCCTCGACGCCGGCGTGCACGCCCCCGCCTTCGACGAGGCCGCCGAGACGGCCCTGCGCGCCGAGGACCTGCACGCCATCATGGCCGCACCGCTGCGCAGCGGAGACACCGTGATCGGCGCCCTCCACGGCGCCGACCGGCGCGTCCGCGACCACACCGCCGAGGAGATCGGACTCCTCGCCGCGCTCGCCGACCTCGCCGCCCTCGCCGTGGAGAAGGCCGGACTCCTCGACCGCACCCGCGCCGAGGTCTCCGAACTGGAACGGGACAGCTCCCGGGTCCGTACCAGCCTCACCCGGATGCGGCACGTCAGCGAGGCCCACGGCCGCATCATGAACCTCGTCCTCGCGGGCGGCGACCTCTGCAACGTGGCCAAGGCCGCCGCCGACGCCCTCGACGCGACCGTGATGATCCGCGACCCGGGCGGCCGCTGCCTCGCCGGCGCCGGGGACCTCCCCGGCCTCGACGAGGAGGCCGTCGCCAAGGCCTCGCTCGACGCGCACGCCCGCCGCCGCCCGGTCCTCGCCGACGACGACACCTGGGTCGCACCCGTCATCGCGGGCTCCGAGGACCTCGGCGGGCTCGTCGTCCGGGCCGCCGGCGGACTCACCGGCGAGGACGAGCGGCTGCTCGAACTCGCCGCCCAGTCCGTCGCGTTCCTCCTCCTGATGCGCCGCTCCACCGCCGTCGCCGAAGGACCCGTCCGCGACGAACTCCTCGACGACCTCATCGCCGACCCGCCGCACGCACCGCAGCAGATCGCCCAGCGGGCCCGCCGCCTCGGCGTCGACCTGCGCAAACCGCACGTCCTCGTGCTCGCCCGCCCGGAGGGCGGCGAACAGGGCAGGGCCGTGGTCTGGGCGTCCTCCTACGCGTACCGCCTCTCCGGTCTGAAGACCGTGCAGGGCGGCTGCATCGTGCTGCTGCTCCCGGGCATCGACGCCTCCGCCGCCGCCCAGGCCGTCGCCGCCGAACTGTCCCCGCTGCTCGGACACCCCGTCTCCGTCGCCGCAGCCGGACCCGCCCAGAGCCCGGACGGCGTCGGGCGGATGCACCAGGAGGCCGGCCGCTGCCTGGACGCGATGAGCGCGCTCGGCGGCACCGGCTCCGCCGCCTCCGTACAGGACCTGGGCTTCCTCGGGCTGCTGCTCTCCGACGACAACGACGTCGACGGCTTCGTCGAGGCGGCGATCGGACCCGTACTCGACTACGACGCCGAGCGGTTCACCGACCTCACCCACACCCTGGAGGCGTACTTCGCCTCCGGCGGCAGCCCGACGAACGCCGCCGAGGCCCTGCACGTCCACCCCAACACCGTCTCCCGGCGCCTGGAACGCATCGGCGAACTCCTCGGCCCCGAATGGCAGAAGCCCGGCCAGGTCCTGGAGGTCCAGCTCGCGCTGCGCCTCCAGCGGACCCGGGAGGTCCTGGCCCGCGGCCGTCAGCCGGCCGAACGCCCCGAGCCGTAGCCCGAACCGTACGGCGCGTCCCAGTCGGCGGCGGCCATCACCGTCGCCGCGTGGGCCGCCGAGGCCAGCGTGATGTGACGGTGCCAGCCGCGGAACGAACGGCCCACGAAGTCCCGCAGCCCCGCCCCCTCCCCGACCTCCACGAAGTCCCGCTCCACCCGGCGCGCCAGCTTCGTCAGCCGCAGCAGCGAACCGACCGGCGACCCGGTCAGATCGCTGATCCACACCCGGGACGGGGCCCGCCGCGGGTCGTCCCACTCACCGAGCAGCACCAGCGGACGCATCCGCTCCCCGCCCGGCGTGGGCAGCGCCACCCGCACGGCCGTGGCCAGCGAGGTCCGCGAGGTCCGCGCACCGGCGACCGTGTCCACCCAGCTCACCGGCCTGCGCAGCCCCTTGAGCGACTCCAGGATCTGCACCGCGGACAGCGGACCCGCGCCGAAACCGGGCAGCGAACGGTCCGCGATGGCCAGCCGGGACCCCGGACCGATCCGCGCCACGACCGGCACCCCCGCCCCGGCGAGCCGGGTGAGGGCCGCCCGCCCCGCGCCGCCCCGGATGTCGAGCAGCACCGGCTTGCGGGTGACGTCGGACCAGCGGGCGGTGTCGAGCGCCGCCGCCACCGCGCACTCCTCCAGCGTCTCCTCGCCGGCCTCCTGGGGAACCTCCGCGCGGTCGCGCCGCGTGCGGTCGTTCACCCAGGGGTCCGGCAGGAACAGCCGCCAGTTGACGGGGACGCTCAGCTCGTCGCTCGCGAACCACACCCCGAACGCCTGCTGGCCGTGGAAGACCTGGCCGCGCTCCGGGTCGAAACGCCGGTCCACGCCCACCGAGTGCTCCCCGGCCTTCGGGATCGGCATCGGCCGCACCACCCAGGCCTGCGGGCAGCCGTTCCGCTCCAGATGGCGGGCGAGCGCCGCCCGCATGGGCTGCCAGTCCCAGGTGGAACTGGACACGAAGTGGTGCAGGCTCTGTTCGGCGGCGGGGCCGCCTATCTGCGCGGCGATGTTCCGGATCGACTTGCGGCCCTGCGCGGTGAGCAGACCGTGCAGATACTGCTCGGCCTTCACCCGCTGGTCGCGGCGCGGGAAACCGGAGAACAGCGCGGCACACAGCTCGGCGTAGACGTCCTCGCGCGAGCCGGCCGCGCCGACGGACCTGACGACACCCAGGGGCGCGGCCGGGGGAACGGTACCGGCGGCGGCCCTGCGCTTGGTTGCGACGGATGTACTCACGACACTCCTGCCCGAAGGTTGCGCAGCTCCCTCCCGCTGCTCCACCACCGTCGCCCGTGACCGCACCCCGCGACGAGGTGTACCCGGCACCCGAATCGGCCGCCTGATGGTGGCCGGACCACCTCCCGCCGTGTCGTCGCAGGTCGCAGGGGGCGTCGCCGCCCCCTCACCGGCCCCCGCCCGGGGAGTCCGGAATACCCCGCGGGGGGATCTGACAGACTCGCGGGCCCGGCTTTGACCGGTCGCACGGCGTGGCCGGACCATCGCAGAGCGAGGCTGCACGGGCCGGACCGCGGTTAATGCCCCAGGCCGGGGACCGCGCCTGTGCGCCTCGCCTCGACCCCCTGTCATAGGCTCTCGGCCATGGGACTGCGGCGGCTGCACGGACTGCGGGGACCGCGGGGAGTGCGCCTGGAACTGCCGGTGGTCGTCGCGGTGTCCGTCGGCGGCGCCCTCGGCGCGACCGCCCGGTACGGCGCCGGACTCCTCTGGCCGTCCCCCGAGGGCACCTTCCCCTGGACGACCTTCACCGTCAACGTCACCGGCTGCGCGCTGCTCGGCGTACTGATGGTCCTGGTCATGGAGAAGCCCACCGAGTGGTCGTCCGCCCCGCCGCACCCCCTCCTCCGGCCCTTCCTCGGCACCGGGTTCTGCGGCGGGTTCACCACCTTCTCGACGTACGCCCTGGAGACCGAGCGGCTGCTGAGCGGCAGCGACCCGACACGCGGTCTGCTGTACCTGGGCGGGACGGTGCTCACCGCACTGGCCGGCGTCCGGGCCGGAGTCACCGTCACCAGGGCGGTGTGGCGGCGGGCCGGCAGCGCCCGGGCCGCCGCCCGCGAACGGGAGGGCCGGGTGTGAACTGGCTGTTCGTCGTCGTCGGAGCCGCCGTCGGCGCGCCCCTGCGCTACCTCACGGACCGCGCGGCACGGGCCCGGTTCGGCCCCGACTTCCCCTGGGGTACGTTCCTGGTGAACGCCGTCGGATCGTTCCTGCTCGGGCTGCTCGCCGGGACGGTCTCGGGCCGGGCGTACCTGCTGCTCGGCACGGGCCTGTGCGGGGCCCTGACGACGTACTCGACCTTCTCGTACGAGACGCTGAAGCTGTACGAGGACGGGGCGAAGCGGCACGCGGTGCTGAACGTGGCCGGGAGCCTGGCCGCCGGGCTCGCCGCCGTATGGCTGGGAGTCTGGACGGCCGGGCTGTTCTAGCCGGACCTCAGGCGGTGATCCAGTCGCTGGTCGCGATCACCGGCTGGACGCCCTCGCGGTGGATCGTGCCCTCGATGAGGCCGTACATCCGGTCGGCCGCGAAGTACACCTCGTTGTCGTTCTTCAGGCCGAAGGGCTCCAGGTCCACCAGGAAGTGGTGCTTGTTCGGCAGGTTCAGTCGCACCTCGTTGACCGTGGACACGTTGTCGAGGACCCGGTCGGCCATCGCGTGCAGGGTCTGCTGGAGCGAGTAGCTGTACGTCTCCGCGAACGCCTCCAGCATGTGGCGGCGCACCTTCCCGTACGAGCGGTCCCAGTCGTGCTCCGCGTCGGCGGCGGCGGACGCCGAGTTCGCCCAGCGGGCGGTCACCTTGGTGGCCAGGATGCGGTCGTACGCCTCCTGGAGCGTCGTGTACCTGTCCTTGATGTAGCCGTGGAACTCGGAGTTGGTCGAGTTCATGACCGTGAGCTCCTTGAGGCCCGAGAGGACCTGGAGCCCGGTGTTCTCCGAGTAGGTGATCTGCGCGGTGCGGACCTCCTGGCCGCCGCGGACGAAGGAGTGCTGCTCCTTGCGGGTGGGGACGGAGACCCGCTCCCAGGCGTACTCCTCGATCCGGATCTGCGCCTCGTGGATCACCGGCTGCGAAGCCACGAAGTGCTTGGCGAGGAGGATGCCGAAGGCCTCGGGGGAGGCCACGCCGTGCTCCTTGGCGAAGGCGTACACCGTGTTCTTGGTGGTGTCGGTCGGCAGGCAGTTGGCGTTGTCGCCGGTCAGGTGCATCTCGCGGTACTCACCGCGCAGCGCCACCGACACGTTCAGGTCGCGGATCTCGTGCCACGCGCCGCCGTCGCCCCTGCGGGTGACCGTGACGATGCGGTTCTCGGCCTTGCCGTACTGGTTCTGCGCCAGGACGTGCTTGCTCATGTGCTGCTCAGCTCCTGCGGGTACGTGGATACGGATATCCCGTACGCCCGGCGTCCAGCGTCCCCGTCGTCCCGAGGGTCCGCTCCCCGCCGTCCGGTCCGTGAACGGCGGACCGCCCCGGGACTGACGAGCATCCCGGTCCGTAGGTTCGGCTCGAAGATATGTCCCCTTCCGGCGACTGGCAATGGGGGAGCGGGGGAGAGGGCATGCCGGGAGGGCGCGCCGGAAGGGCCGGCGGGCCCTCAGCCGCCCGGCAGCAGACGGGTCTCCACCGTCGGGAGACCCTTGTCCCACCAGTGGTCGTAGCGGCCGTAGACCCGGGGGTCGCGGGCGGCGAGGAGGTCCCCGAGCGCCCCGGCCTCCTCGGCCAGCCCCGCCCAGACCTCCTCGGGCAGTGGGTGGAAGGCCGAGGCCTCGACGCCGCCCCCGGCCGGCCGCCAGACCCCGGCGACGTACCCGTCGACGAGGAGGGTCGGCAGGGTGTCGCCGTTCACGCGGATCACGTGCTTGCGGTACTCGGGCGGGATCACCCGCGCGCGGTCGGCGTACGCCAGCAGGACGCTGTCCCACATGGCCATCAGCCGGGGCGGCGCCGGCGTGTCCTCGGCGGGTCGCGGCGCGCCGGGCACGTCGTACAGAACCGTTCCGTCGGCCCCCTCCAACTGCTCGACGCCCGACGGGTCCCCGTCCGGGAGGCCGTCGAGGAGGAGGCGCAGCGCCTCGCGCACCTTCCCCCGCGGGGCCGTCGTGAACTGCGCCATGTCCGGGACGGACGCCGGGCCGAAGCCCTCCAGATAGCGCCGGAGGAGGACGGCGAGCCCCGCCGTCGAGGCCTCCGGGTCGGCGAGTACGGGAAGCGCGCTCGCCGTCACGAAGGACTGCGCCGTCCCGAACGACCACGGCGGCCCGGTCGGCGCGTGCCACAGCGGCGCGTACTGCCGGATCATCCGCCAGACCACGGCCTCCACCGGCCCGCCCCTGGCCGCCTCCAGGTGCGTCCGCATCTCGGCCCCGGTGCGCGCCCGCCCCGCGTACTCCAGCAGACCCGGCAGCAGCGCGTCCGCGTCGGCGGCCGTGAACCCGGCGGCCTTGAACCGCGGATCGTGCAGTCGCGAGCCGCGCAGGGTCGGCTCCATGCCCTCCCGGAAGGCCCGGTAGTCCTCGGTGTGCACCACGTGCAGGGTGAGCCGCATCAGGGTCGACCGCACCAACTCGTAGGCGTCCAGGGCCTCGTCGAGCCGCTCGGGGGCGAAGTCCGCGATCCGGTTCCACAGCGCCACGTACGGCGAGCCGGGCTGCTGCGCCTGGAGCGCCACGACCTTCCGCACGGCCTCGCCGACGTCGATCGGCATCCGTTCGAGCAGCAACTGCCGGGCGAGGGTGGACCGGTTGAGGGCGCGTGCGGTGATCACCATGGGCCGATTCTCCCTCCCGGGGCCACGGCGACACACCGTAGGGTCGTGGCCATGGATGCCATATCGACGTGTACGTCCCCGCGACCGCCGGAGGGGGAGAAGGCGGGGGGTGTGCGGTACGCGGAGGGCGGCGCGGTCGGGGTGCCGGAGCAGGCGCGGGCCGGGGGCGCGGCGACGGCCCCGGCCCCGGCAACTTCCCCGGCCCCGGAGCCGGTTACGGCTCGCGGAGGCGCGGCGGGTGCGGTGGGCGTGGTGCGTGCGGCGATCCTGTCCCGCAAGCGCGGTGTCCTCCTCACCCTCCTCTGCTTCCTCGTCTGCTGCGCCCTCGGGTTCCAGTCCTGGACCGCGATGCGGCTCACCGGTTTCGACCTCGGCATCTTCGACCAGGCGGTCCGCGCGTACGCGCACTTCGAGCTGCCCCGGTCGCCCATCAAGAACGTGCACCACGAGTTCCCGCCCGGCTTCTCCCTCCTCGGCGACCACTTCACCCCGGCCCTCGCGCTCCTCGCGCCGCTGTACTGGCTGTGGGACGACCCGCGGGTCCTCGTCCTCGCCCAGGCCGCGCTGTTCGCGGCGGGCGTGCCGGTGGTCCGGCGCATCGCCCGGCACTGCTTCGCCGCCGCCGGGCCGCAGACTTCCGCACCGCAGGCCTCCGCACCGGGCGGCGAGCCGCTCGTCGTACGGCGGGCGGCGGACCTCGCCGGGCTGGTGTACGCCCTGGGGTGGCCACTCCTCAACTCCTCGTACAACGGCTTCCACGAGGTCGCCTTCGCCGTCCCCTTCACCCTCCTGATGCTCGAACGCGGCCTCGCCCACCGCTACGGCGCCGCCGCCTGCTGGGCGGCCCTGCTGTGCACGGCGAAGGAGGACATGGGCCTCGTCGTCGGCGCCTTCGGCCTCGTCCTCGCGGTCCGCGCCCACCGCGCGGGCCACGGCCGGGGCCGCGCCACGGGCATCGCGCTCGCGCTCGGCGGGCCCCTGGTGTGCGCCCTCGTGATCGGCTGGTTCCTGCCGGCGATGGGCGGACCCGAGGGCTACTACTGGTCGTACGGGAGCCTCGGCGCCGACCCGGGCGCCGCCCTGACCCATGTCCTCGGCTCCCCGTGGGTGCTGCTCCAGGTCGCCGTCACGCCCCTCGTGAAGGTCGGCATGCTGGCCTGGATCCTGGGCACGCTCGCCCTGCTGCCGCTGGGCTCCCCGACGTTCCTGCTCGCCGTACCGCTCCTCGCGGAACGGGTCCTCTCCGACAACCCCAACCACTGGCCGGTGATCAACCACTACGACGCCTTCCTGTGGCCGATCCTGCTGACGGCGGCCCTGGAGACGCTCGGGCGCCTGCACGGCGAGCACCCCCGGCTGTTCCGGCGGTGGGCGGTCACCGGAGCCGCGCTGGCCTCCGCGGCCGCCGTCGCCCTCGGCCTCGTCCTCTTCGTGCAGCCGGGCGCGTGGCGGGCCCCGGACGACCGGCGGTCGCTCGCCGACGCGGCGGAACTGATCCCGGACGGGGCGACGGTGGAGGCGGACAACGTGGTCGCGCCCCGGCTGACCGCCCGTACCCGGGTGGTGATCGCCGACGCCACCCCGAGGGGCGCGGACTGGGTCCTCCTCCGGGTCGAGGGCAGGACCTTCCCCTTCACCTCGCTCGAAGAGCAACAGCGGCGTGTGGCCGTGCTCCTGGACCACGGGTACACCCAGGTGTGGCAGCGCGACGGATCGGTGCTGCTCCAGCGCACCCGGCGGGTCCCGATCCCCGGGATGCGGGTCCCGGGACCGGACAGCACGCCGGTGAGGGAGGCGGTCCCGGCGGACGTGGGCGCGAGCCTCTTCCTGCGGTAGGGCGCGCGGTCCGGGTGCGGGCGTGCCCGTGCCGGGGGCCTTCGGACGCCGCCGGTTCACCGAACCCACCGCCGGGGGACACGCGGATCTCACCCGCCCTCACGACCATCGTCCGCATGACCTCCACCTCCGCCCCCACCTCCACGCCCGCACGCCGCGCGACCACCGCCGGAACGGCGTTCGCCGGTCCGGCCGTCGCCCTCGCCGCGGCCGTCGCGCTCCTCGCCCCGGCCGCGCCGGCGTACGCGGCGGGCAACGCCGTCCCGACGTACGAGGTGAAGATCAACCTCACCGCGGCGGCCCTGGACGGCTCCCACAACCCGAGCGCGGCGGTGAAGTCGGCCTTCGGCATCACCGGTTCGGCCAAGACCCGCTCGTACAGCTACTACGACACCGACGCGCGGGCACTCGACGCCGAGGGCTGGAGCGTCCGCCTCCGCCACAAGGACGGGTCCTCCTTCGAGGAGACGTACAAGAAGCGCTTCCCCGTCACCAACGGTGACATCGACGCGGCGCTCAGCACGGCCAACGCGGCCGGCTTCGACAGCGGCGACACCAACTACGACGCCGAGGTCGACTGGGGCTACGCGAAGCAGACGCTGAGCTTCAGCAACGACAAGAGCCACAGCGCGAGCGGCTACTCGGGCACGACGCTGCCCACGAGCACCACCGGCCGGACCTGGCTCGTCAACGACATCCCCGGCAAGCTGGCCGACTGGCGCGCCACCGCCTGGGGCACGAACACCCTCAAGGCGTCCCGCGCGCACGGTCCGGTGACCGCGAAGGTGTACGGCGGGGCGTGGGGCGCCTCGGACGACGCGAGCATCGAGGTGCTGCCGGTCGTCGGCGCGAGCGGCACGGGGACGGAGTACGTCGTCGAGCTGTCCTTCAAGACGGACTCCTACGCCGACGCGGCCGACCTGCACGGCGACGCCATCGCACTCGCCGAGGCCAACGGCTGGCTCTTCCACGGGGACATCCTGAAGACGCAGCTGATCCTCGACCGGTACTAGGCCGTTTCGCGGGGCGCGCCGACGGACGCGGGTCCGCGCGCCCTCGACCGCCGGCCGGAGCCGCGCGTTCACCCAGGACTCTCCTTGTCGTCGTACGGACGACGCCCTTCGTTGTGGCCGGAAATAGACCATGAGGCCGCCTCCACGGGCGACATCCACCTGTTCAAAGGGAGTTCAGATGAATCCGCGCCTCCTGCGCCGGCCTGCCGTCGTGGTACTGCCCCTCACCGCCGCGCTCGCGATCACGGCGGTCATGGGGACGGCCGAGGCGGAGCCGGCGCGGCACGGTTCCGCCGCCCGCGTCGTCTCCACCTCCACCCTGCCCGACATCCCGCTGGCCGCCTTCAGCAACCGTCTGCTCCCCGGCACCGTCGACGACGACCGGGACGTCGACCTGGGCGGCATCGGCAGCGACCTGTACCCGGCCGGGCGGCGCGGGGAGTACTGGACGGTCACCGACCGCGGCCCCAACGGCCAGATAGCGGTGGGCAAGGACAAGCGGCGCACCTTCCCGGTCCCCGGCTTCGACCCGGCGATCGTGAAGATCCGCGCGGTCGGCGGCCGGATCCAGGTCCTGAAGTCCATCCCGCTCACCACCGCGTCCGGCGCGCCCGTCACCGGCCTGCCGAACCAGCCGGGCCGCGACGAGGCCCCGTACAGCTACGACGCCTCGACCCCGCTCGGGTACAACGCCAACGGCCTCGACACCGAGGGCCTGGTCCGCGACCGGGACGGCAGCTTCTGGCTGGTGGACGAGTACGGGCCCTCGCTCGTGCACGTCTCCGCGAAGGGCCGGGTGCTCGCCCGCCACGTGCCCAAGGGCCTGAACCTGACCGGCGCCGACTACCCGGTGATCGAGTCGCTGCCCTCGGTCTTCCTCAAGCGCAAGGTCAACCGCGGCTTCGAGGGCCTCGCGCTGCTCCCCGGCGGTGATCTGGTGATGGCGCTCCAGAGCCCCCTGCTCAACCCCGACAAGGCCACCGGCGAGGAGTCCCGCAACACCCGCCTGGTGCGCTTCTCGCCGCGCGAGAACCGGGTCACGGCCGAGTACGCGTACCGCTTCGACACGGTCGGCGAGGTCGAGCCCGGCCAGACGAAGACCTCCGAGCTGAAGATCTCCTCCGTCGTCGCGCTCGGCGGCGACCGCCTCCTGGTCCAGGAGCGCACCGACAAGTCCGCCCGCGTCTACGAGGTACGCCTCCGCCGCGACGCCGACATCCTCGGCTCGCCGTGGGACGGCGCGGGGGCCCCGACCCTGGAGCAGCTCGACGACACGACGGCGGCGAAGGCCCCGTTCCTGGCCAAGCGCCTGGTGGTCGACCTGAACACCGTCGAGGGCGTCCCCGGCAAGATCGAGGGCATCGCCGTCGAGGGCTCGTCGACCCTGGTCCTCCTCAACGACAACGACTTCGGCATGACGGACGGCCCGGCGGCCTTCGACGCGAACGGCCGCCTGGTGGACAGCGACGTGGAGACGACCCTGGTCCGCGTCCGCCTGGGCCGCCCGCTGCGCTGACGGAACGAGGGGGCCGAGACGTGCCCGCCGGTCCGCGATGTGTCCCGCCCCGCTCGTGGTGTGTCCCGGGCCGGGTGGGCGCGTCCCTGGGACGTGGTCCTTCGTCCCTGTCGTGACCTGGGGGATCGTCTTCCGCCCCAGTCCCGGGACGGACGGGACGCCGTGGGCGGCGGGCGCGTCGGGTGCAGGCTTGCGTCGCTCTCATCGGTGCAACGTTCGAAAGGTTCCCGACATGCGCAAGCTCCGCCCTGCGAAGGGCCTCGCGGCGGCCGTCCTGGCCGCGGCCGCGGCCGGCGCCCTGCTGGTCTCCGCGCCGGCCGCCCACGCGGACGACTCGAACTACAAGATCTGCAAGGACGCGTACGGCACCCGGCTGTCCCCCGGCGGCTACGTCATCCCGGCGGGGAACTACTCGCTGGGCGACTCAGGGCAGTGTGTCGCGGGGCTCCAGGAACTCGTCGCGCGCTTCGGTCTGACGGACTGGGAGCAGAGCGGCGGCCCCTTCGTGGACGGCCAGTTCGGTGCCCGTACCGACTCGGCGATCCGCCGCTTCCAGAGCACCCACAACCTCATCTCGGACGGGATCGTCGGCCCGAGGACCTGGGAGCGGCTGCTCACGGGCTGAGCCCGCCCGATCGTGCCACCCGTCTCCCCATCTCACCCGGAGGACCGAACCACATGAAGGTGACATCGTCGCGCGTCCGCGGCGCCTGGGCGGGAGCGGTCCTCGTGGCCGCGACCACGCTCCTCGGCGGCCTGGGGGCCGCCCCCGCGCAGGCCTCCTGGTTCCAGGAACTGCAGCAGTGCAAGAACCTCTACGGCTCCGAGACCTACATGGCCTGGGAGATCCCCACGGTCGTCCTGGCCAAGGGCTCGACCGGCGTCTGCGTCCGGGAACTCCAGATGGACCTGCTGGAGGTCGGCGCGGTCCGCGGTGAGGACCAGCCCGGCTTCGTCGACGGCGTGTTCGGCCCCAAGACGTACAACGCGGTGGTGGCCTTCCAGAACAGCGTCTCGGTCCAGGGCGGCGCGGACGGCGTGGTGGGCCGCTACACCTGGCACGCCCTGATCGCGAACGTCTACTTCGAGTAGGGTCCCTGCGCCCGACGGCCCCTGCGCTCGACGGTCCCTGCGCCCGACGGCCCCTGCGTCCGACGGCCCAGGGGCCGAACCGGGCGCCGGGGTCGGACGAGCCCGATCCGGTCCCCGCACGGGGTGGGGCCGGACCGGGCTAGCCGAGGACCGCCTCGGGCCCGGGCCGGAGGCACGGCGGCGCGCGGCCGGGGACGTACGCTGCCCGAGGTCCGTCCGTTCAGCCGCCGACCGGGAGTCCCCGAGTGACCTCTCAGCCGTTCCTGTACGTCGTCGTCTGCGCCGCCGGCATCGCGGGCGACGCCCACAAGCTGATCACCGCCGCGCAGGCCCAGGGGTGGGCCGTGGGTGTCGTCGCGACTCCGCAGGGGCTCGGCTTCCTCGACACCGAGGCGATCACCCGGCAGACGGGCCACCCGATCCGGTCCGCGTGGCGCAGCCCCGGCGACCCCCGCCCCTTCCCACCCGCCGACGCCATCGCCGTCGCGCCCGCCACGTTCAACACCATCAACAAATGGGCAGCGGGCATCGCCGACACCCTGGCCCTGGGCATCCTGTGCGAGGCGTACGGGATGGGCGTCCCGACGGTGGTCCTGCCGTGCGTGAACGCCGCCATGGCCGCCCACCCCGCGTACGCCCGGAGCCTGGACCGGCTGCGGGAGATGGGCGTGCTGGTCGGGTCGTACGAGCCGCACCGGCCGAAGGCGGGCGGGGGAGCGGAGGCCTTCCACTGGGAGGAAGCCCTCGAACTGCTCGGCGGCCGGGCGCCGGGGCGGTCGACGACCGGCTGAGGGGTCACCGGCCGAGGGGTCACCGGCCGAGGGGTCCCGGCCTCAGGGCCCGGGACCTCCGGCCTGGCGACCTGCGCCCCGGGAGGCTACGACCCCGGGGTCCCCGGCCTCGCGCCCGCGCCCGCGCCCGTGCCCGCGCTTCCCGGCGCCGCAGGCGCGGCGGGTGTGTCGGTGACCTGGTAGGTCACCTGCGGCTCCGGGGTGCCCTCGGCCTTCATCGCCTTGCCCTCGCTCTTGAGGATGCGCGCGGCCTTGCCCGCGTTCCTGGCCAGCTCCGGGAGCTTCTTGGCGCCGAGCAGGACGATGACGACGATGAGCAGGATGGCGATCTCGCTGATACCGAACACTGTTCTCCACTCCCTGTGGAATCGGGGCCCGCGGTGTCGGGGCGGTCAGACGCTGACGCCGAAGCCGGCCGCGATGCCCGCGAGGCCGGAGGCGTGACCCTGGCCGACGGCCCGGAACTTCCACTCCGCCCCGTGCCGGGATGTCGTCGTCCTTCCGTGCCGTGGCGTCCTGGAGCCTGTAAATCTACAGGGATGTAGAAGGAGCGGGAAGTGCGGTCCGGAGCAGGGCGGCACGCCGTCGGCGTACCCCTCTCCGCCACCGGCCCGCCGGTCCTATCCTGGCCTTCCGGTACCGGGGGAAAACTGGGGGAACGATGGACTGGTTCTGGTGGGTTCTCATCCTGTTCTGGACGGGCGGCTTCGCCTGGGCGGCCGACAACGTGCGCACCGCACTGCGCCACCGGCACGAGCGGAAGATGGAAGTCCTGGAGGCGGCGAAGCAGGAGCGCCTGGCGCTCGAGGCCGCGCACAGGATGCCGGAGCCGGTCTGCGGCTGCACCCACCATCTCGCGAAGCACGACAAGCAGGGCCGCTGCCACGAGCGCGTCGAGGTCCCGACGGCCTGGGACGAGACGAAGAAGCCGCTGCGGTACGAGGCGGGGCAGTGCAACTGCCAGCAGTACGTGGGTCCGCAGCCGCTGTCGCAGGTGTACGCGGAGGACCTGACGGATCTGGCCTGAGGGATTCCGGGGCGGGTCGGGGGCCGGGCCCGTATCGGCGCATGTGCGGACGTACGGGCTCGGCCGCGCGTGCCACGCGCCGGAGGAGGTCCGGACGGGGGGCGGTCCGGACCGGATGACTCGGCCCGGACCGGCTGAGCCGGCCCCGGACCTCCCGCGCGTTCCCCGTCTACGCCGGTGGAGACGTCGTCGGGGCCGAGCGCACGGTCACTCCTCGTCGCCGCCCTCGTCCTCTTCTTCCTCGTCCCCTTCGAAGAAGTCGCCCACCTCGTCGACGACTTCGGCGGCGACCATGCCGCCCACGGCGAGCCCGGCGGCACCGGCCGCGACGGCGGTACCCATGCCGGGGCCGGAGTGGCCGTGGTCGTGGCTGTGGCTGTGGGACCCGTGGGCGTCATGGGAGTCGTGGGAACCGTAGGAGTCATGGGACCCGTACGAAGCGCGGTGGTCCACCAACTGCCGCATCCAGGACTCGACGTCCGCGTTCCAGTCGATCCGGTCCACGCCGTGGTGGCTGACGGTGAAGCGGGTGACGGTGTCCTGCCCCTCGGAGAAGAACCCGCCGCGCTTGTCGGCCTCCAGGACGACCTCCATGCCGGCCGGGCCGGCCAGGAACGTCACCTCGATCTCGTTCACCCGGGACGCGTACTGGGGTGAGGGCGTGACCTCGATCTCCTGGTAGAAGGGCAGTTGCTGCCCCGTCCCCCGGATGTGCCCGAGTTCGAGATCGGCGGACCGGAAGCCGAATCCGAGCTGCCCGAGGGCTTCGAGGACCGCTTCCTGGACCGGCAGGGGCCGCACCGCGAGGGGGTCGAGGTCGCCCTTGTCCCGGGCGCCGGAGACGCCGAGTTCGGTCCGTACGCCCAGGGTGATGCCGAGGCCCTGCCCGTACAGCTCGGTGATCGGGGTCTCCCAGGGCAGGTTCACGCTGAACGGGACGCTGCGCTGCTCGCCCTCGGCGAGGCGGAAGTCGCCGCCGACGGTGAAACGAGCGAAGACGACCGCCCCCTCGGACTCCCCGTCCTCGTGCTCGGCCTCGACGCGGGCCACGAGTTCGAGGGTGATGTGCTCGATCGTGAAGTCGGCGTCGCCGCCCTTCAGATGGACCTGGCCGGTCAGTCCGCCGCCCGGCGTCACCGGGCCGGGGTCGAGGACCGTGTCCACCGAGGGGGCGCCGACGCCGAGGGATCCGAGCAGCCGCTTGAACACCATCGTGGCGTTCACTCCTTCTTGCGTACGTGTTGCTTCCGGGGCCGCCGCCGGCGTACCGGCGCGGCGTGCTGTGACGTACCGGACGCACGGGAAGTCCCGGACGCGTCCGGGCCGTTCGAGGAGAGGAAGCCCTCCCGGGCCGCCCCACCTCGTGTCTCTACATCACTGTAGAAGAATAGGGGGGGTGGGACGCCCCGACGGAATCCCGTCCGTCGCTCCCTCGCCCGCCCCCCGGCCTCGTCGACGAGATTGGGCGGGAGGTCATGGGGGAAGTCTCTGCCCCGCGGACCGTCGACCGGCCGGCCGACCTTCCATCGACCGTTGTCGTCCGACTGCCGCCGGAGAGCGGCGGAGCTTCAGGGATGGAGTTGGTGCACGGTGGAACGACGCATGCCGGTCGCGACGCACTGGGGCAGTTTCACCGCGGTGGTCGACTCCGGCCGGCTGGTGCGGATCGAGCCGAGGGGCGACGACCCGGCGCCCTCACCCATCGGCCCCGGGATGGTGAGGGCCGCCGAGGACAGCGCCCGCGTGCTGCGCCCCGCGGTGCGCAAGGGGTGGCTGAACGGCCTGCCGCGCGTCGGCGACACGGCCAGGGGCGCGGACGCCTTCGTGGAGGTGAGCTGGGACGACGCGCTCACGCTGGTGAGCGAGGAACTGCGGCGCGTCCGTTCGCGGCACGGAGACAGCGCGGTGTTCGGCGGCTCCTACGGCTGGGCGAGTGCGGGCGGTTTCCACAACGCGCAGGGCCAACTCCACCGGTTCCTGGCGCTGGGCGGCGGCTACACCGACTCCCGCAACACGTACAGCACCGCGGCTCTGGAGGTCATCCTCCCGCATGTGATCGGCGGGCATCCGTGGAGCTACCAGTCCCGGATGCCGATGTGGGACGAGATCGCCGAGAACTGCGAGCTGGTGGTGGCGTTCGGAGGGCTGGCCCTCAAGAACAGCCAGATCAACCCCGGCGGACTGGCCAGGCACCGGACGCGGGACCTGCAGCGCCGGTGCCGTGAGGCCGGGGTGCGGTTCGTGAACGTCAGCCCCCTCCGCAGTGATACGGCCGGCTTCCTCGACGCCGAGTGGCTGCCCGTCGTCCCCAACACCGACACCGCCGCGATGCTCGGCATCGCGCACACGATGCTGGTCAACGGGTGGCACGACGAGGACTTCCTCAGCCGGTGCTGCGTCGGCTTCGACCGCTTCGCCGCCTACGTGCTCGGCGAGCTCGACGGCGTCCCCAAGGACGCCGCCTGGGCGGCGAGGATCACGGGCATCAGTGGCGAGGCGCTCACCGACCTCGCCCGCCGCCTCACCACGCAGCGCTCCCTCATCATGGTCAACTACGCGGTGCAGCGGGCGGACCACGGCGAACAGCCGATCTGGATGTCCGTCGTGCTGGCCGCCATGGCGGGCTCGATGGGGCGGCCCGGCTGCGGCTGGGGCGCGGGATACGCGACGATGGACGCGACCGGTGTCACCAGGGGCCGCCCCTCCGTGGCGGCGGTCCCCGAGGTCGCCAACCCCGTCCCGGACTTCATCCCCGTCGCGAGGATCGCCGACACCCTGCTGCATCCGGGCAGGACCATCGACTACGACGGCCGGCGCCTCACGCTGCCCGAACTCCGCCTCGTCTACTGGTGCGGAGGGAACCCGTTCCACCACCACCAGGATCTCCACCGGCTGACCCGGGCCTGGCAGACCCCCGACACGGTGGTGGTGCACGAAGCGTGGTGGAACACCACGGCCAAGTTCGCGGACATCGTCCTTCCCGTCGCCACCAGCCTGGAGCGCGACGACTTCGCCGCCGGATTCTCGGACCCCCACCTCGTCGCCATGCCGAAGGTCCGCGAGCCGGCGGGTGAGTCGCGCACCGACCACCGGATCTTCGCCGCCCTGGCCTCCCGGCTCGGATACGAGGGGGAGTTCACGGAGTCGCGCTCGGAGATCGCATGGGTCCGGCACCTCTACGAGCAGACGAGGGCCGCACTCGGTGGCACCGCCGCCCTGCCGGGCTTCGACGACTTCTGGCGGAGCTCCGCCGCCGAGCTGCCGGCGCTGAAGGGACCGTTCCCCGGCAGCTTCGAGGCGCTCCGTTCGGATCCGCGGGGGTTCCCCCTGTCGACGCCGTCGGGCCGGATCGAGATCTTCTCCGAGGAGATCGACGCGTACGGCTACGACGACTGCGCCGGGCATCCGACCTGGTTCGAACCGGTCGAGTGGCTCCACGGCGATCTGGTGGACCGCTTCCCGCTGCACCTGATCTCGAATCAGCCCGCTTCCCGTCTGCACAGCCAGTACGACAACGGCAGCCACAGCCTCGCCTCGAAGATCCGCGGCCGTGAGCCCGTGACGCTCCACCCGCTGGACGCCGCGTCACGCGGGATCGAGAACGGCATGGTCGTCCGCGTCTTCAACGACCGGGGCAGCTGCCTCGCGGGCGCGATCCTGTCGGACGACGTCATGCCGGGCGTCGTGCAGCTCTCCACCGGGGCGTGGTGGGATCCGGAACGGCCGGGGCTGAGCGGAACGCTGGACCGCCACGGCAATCCGAACGTCCTCACGGCGGATCGACCGTGCTCGCGCCTGTCCCAGGGACCGAGCGCGCTCAGTGCACTGGTCGACGTCGAGGTCTACGGCGACCCTCTTCCGGCTCTCTTCGCTTTCGCGCCACCCAAGCTCGAACAATGACGCGAGCGCCGGAAATGCTTCTGTTCACCCTGTTTGCGCACGGGTGAGGGAATGAATACGGTGCGCAACCGTGACTGCACTGCGAAACCTCAAGTACGCCCAGTGGTTCAGGGGCGCCGACGTCGACGGCGACGGGTTCATCACCCAGCGGGACGTCCGCATGATGAGCGAGCGCTACATCGCCGCCCGCGGCGCCGCACCGGACTCGGGACCCGCCCGCCTGCTCACCGAGGGGATGGACGAGTTCTGGAGGAACGCGATCGCGCCGATGGACCAGGACGGTGACGGGAAGGTCGATCTGCGGGAGATGACGGAAGGATTCAGGCGCGTCCTGACCGACCCGGCCCTGTACCCGCAGCAGGTCGAGCCGGTGACCGAATGCTTCTTCGACCTGGTCGACCTCAACGGCGACGGCAAGATCGACCGGGCGGAGTTCCAGCTGATGTTCGACGCGGTGGCCGCCGTTCCGGGCGAGGACTGCGCCGACGTCTTCGAGGCCCTGGACCTGGACGGCTCGGGCGCACTGGACCGCACGGAGTTCCACCGGGCGCTGACGGAATTCTTCTACGGAGACGACCCGGCAGCCCCGGCGAACCACCTGTTCGGCAGGCTGACGGCCTGACGGCCTGAGGGGCGGGACGCCAGGGCCCCTCAAGACGGAACACACCCCGCCCGGCTCGACCCCGGCCGGGCGGGTTCGTCAAACCCCTGACCAGCAAAATGACCCCTCCCGAAGGAGGGGTCTCGCCGTGCGCCCCCGGCAGGACTCGAACCTGCGGCCAAGTGCTTAGAAGGCACCTGCTCTATCCACTGAGCTACGGGGGCCGGGTGGTGATTGTGTGGCCAGGAGCCCCTTGTGGGTGGGGTGTGGCCTGCCGGGACAAGGATAGGGCTCCGATCGCCTTGGCCCGGTTGCTTCACCTGCGTGGCACGATGTGGAGGTTCGGTGAAGCGGAACGATAATCGCAGGCAGGTGCGATTCGCGCAGCGCTTTTCACGCCACTCGGGGCGGGTGTTGTGCACTCGTTATGCCTGAGGTTCCGGCCTTCACCCCTCTCTTCGGCGCGCAGGGCCGCAATAGGCTTCAAAAACACTCATAAATTGGGCATTCTTCGCATGTGGTGACCTTGGACGAACGGCCTCAGCTGATCGACGCACTCTCCGCCCTGCGCGACCGTGTCGCCGCCGTGCGTCTCCCCCTCCCCCTTCCGGACACGCCGCGCGCCCGGCAGACCCGGACCGAGCTGCTCGCCCAGCTCGACGACTACCTCGTTCCCCGGCTCAAAGATCCCGACGCGCCGCTCCTCGCCGTCGTCGGCGGATCCACCGGCGCCGGCAAGTCCACCCTCGTCAACTCCCTTGTCGGGCGGCGCGTCAGCGAGTCCGGCGTCCTCAGGCCCACGACCCGCACCCCCGTGCTCGTCTGCCACCCCGAGGACCACCACTGGTTCGCCGGCATGCGCGTCCTCCCGCAGCTCACCCGCGTCTGGCTGCCGCAGGCCGACGAGGACCACCCCGCCGACGAAACGCCCCCCGAGGAGAACGCCCTCCGCGTCGAGACCGCCTCCTCCATGCCCCGCGGCCTCGCCCTCCTCGACGCCCCCGACATCGACTCCCTCGTCGTGGAGAACCGTCTCCTCGCCGCCGAGTTGATCTGCGCCGCCGACATCTGGGTGATGGTCACCACCGCCTCGCGCTACGCCGACGCCGTGCCCTGGCACCTCCTCCGTACCGCCAAGGAGTACGACGCCACCCTCGTCACCGTCCTCGACCGCGTCCCGCACCAGGTCATCGGCGAGGTCTCCCGCCAGTACGAGGCCCTCCTCGACAAGGCCGGCCTCGGCGACGTGCCCCGCTTCACCATCCCCGAGCTCCCCGAGTCCGCCGACGGCGGCAGCGGCCTCCTGCCCGACAGCGCCGTCGCCGCCCTCCGCGGCTGGCTCGCCCACCGCGCCGAGGACCCCGCCGCCCGCCAGCAGGCCGCCGACCGCACCGCCTCCGGCGTCATCGACTCGCTCGACGCCCGGCTCCCCGAGCTGGCCGGCGCCGTCGCCGCCCAGTACGCCGCCGCCGGACGCCTCGGCGGCGCCGTCGAAGCCGCCTACACCGCCCAGGGCACCCGCGTGCGCAAGGAGCTGGGCCGCGGCGCCGTCCTCGCCGGCGACGCCCGGACCCGCTGGCGCGGCTACCCCCGCGACAGCACCGCCGACGAACTCCTCGACGCCCTCGCCGAGTCCCTCGCCGCCCTCCTCCACTGCGCCGTCTCCGCCGCCGAGGAACGCGTCCGCGACGCCTGGCGGCGCGAACCCGCCGCCGAAGCCCTCGGGCCGCTGCGGACCGGCGCCGACCGCGACACCGGCGAGCGGATCGGCGTCGAGGTGCGCCGCTGGCGCCGCGTCCTCGAAGAGCTCGCCGAGGAAGAGGTACGCGGCCTGGAGCGGCCGTCCTCCTCCCGTACCGCCGTCCCCGAGGCCGACACTGTCGCCGCCCTCCTCGCCGCCTCCCTCCTCGGCGGCCGGCGCACCCGGGCCGCCGGCGAACGCCTCGCCGAACTCCTCGGCGCCCAGGCCGCCCTGCGGCTGCGCGACAAGGGCGGCGAACTGGTCCTCTCGTACGTCGACCGTGTCCTGCACGCCGAACGCGACCGGCGCCTCGCGCCCCTCGACGCGCTCGACGTGACCCCCGAGCCGCAGGCGGAGCTGATCGCCGCGCTCTCCGTACTCCAGAAGGAGAAGTGACGTGGTGGATCCCGGAGCAGGGGTTGGGGTCGGGGACGCCGATGCCGACGGCGGTCGGGTGCGGTGGGACGACGGGCTGATCGCCCGTCGTGCCGCGGAGCGCGCGGGCGGCTCCGGTGCCTGGGTCGCCCCCGGCGCCGACGCCCCGGACGCCGACGGCGCCGAGCCCGACACCCTGCCGCCCCTCGGCGGGAGCTACGGCGGCCCCCTCCGTACCCGCCTCGACGCCCTCCACGAACTCGTCGGACTCTCCCGTACGCGGGTCGACAGCGACGCGCTCGCCGAAGCCGGACGGGTGCTCGACGAGGCCGCCGCACGGCAGCGGCTCTCCTCCCGGCACACCGTGATCGCCATCGCCGGCGCCACCGGCAGCGGCAAGTCCACCCTCTTCAACGCCTTCGCCGGCGTCCCCGTCTCCGAGACCGGGCTGCGCCGCCCCACCACCTCCGCGCCCATCGCCCTCAGCTGGTCCGAGGGCGCCGCCGGGCTCCTCGACCGGCTCGCCGTCCCCGGGCGGCTGCGCCGCCGCCCTCTCGCGGGCGGCGCGGCCCACACCGAGCTCCAGGGGCTCGTCCTCATCGACCTGCCCGACCACGACTCGGCGGTCACCGCCCACCGCGACCAGGTCGACCGGGTCCTCGGCCTCGTCGACGCCGTCATCTGGGTCGTCGACCCCGAGAAGTACGCGGACGCCGCCCTCCACGAGCGGTACCTCCGGCCGCTCGCCGGGCACGCCGAGGTCACCTTCGTCGTCCTCAACCAGATCGACCGGCTCGGCACGGAGGCCGCCGACCTCGTCCTCGACGACCTGCGCCGCCTCCTCGACGAGGACGGCGTGGCACTCGGCGAGCACGGCGAACCCGGCGCGACCGTGCTCGCCGTCTCCGCGCTCACCGGCGACGGCGTACCCGAACTCCGCGAGATGGTCGGGCGTTTCGTCCAGGAACGCACCGCCCCCGAGCGGCGCCTCGCCGCCGACGTCGACGCCGCCGCCATCCGGCTGCGCCCCGCCTATCTCGCCGACGGCCGGCCCGGCCTCGACGAGCGGTCCCGGGACGCCTTCACCGACCGGCTCGCCGTCGCCGTCGGCGCGCAGGCGGCGGGCGAGGCCGCCGAGCGGGTCTGGCGCCGGGGCGCGATCCGCGCCTGCGGGACGCCGTGGCTGCGGCTCTACCGCTGGTACGAGCGGATGCGCGCACACGGTTCCACCGACCCGCACCTCGCCTCCCCGGTCGAGGACGAGGTGACGGCGCGCCAGCGCGTCGAGCAGGCGGTACGGATCGTCGCCGACGAGGCCTCGCGCGGGCTCCCGGCGCCCTGGGCGCAGGCGGTGCGCGAGGCGGCCGCGCGCGGGGCGGAGGGGCTGCCCGAGGCGCTCGACGAGCTGACCGCGAGCATCGGCGACCCGGCCGCGCGGCCGCCCAGGCCCGCCTGGTGGCCCGCCGCCGTCCTCGCCCAGGTCGCGATGACGCTCCTCCAGATCTTCGGCGCGCTGTGGCTGGTGGGGCAGATCGTGGGTGTCGTGGAGCCGGGGCTGCTGCCGCCGGTCCTCGTGATGCTCGGCGGCATCATCGGCGGGCCGCTCGTCGAATGGGCCTGTGAGGGCGCGGTGAAGGGGCCGGCCCGGCGGTACGGGCAGGAGGCCGAGCGGCGCCTGCGGGAGGCCGCGGCCGCCTGTGGCAGGGCCCGGGTGCTCGATCCGGTGGCGGCGGAACTGGTGCGCTACCGGGAGGTGCGCGAGCAGTACGCGACCGTGACGGGGACGCGGCCGGGCACCCGGATCGTGGGCGGGACCCGCGCCGGGACGACGCGGCTCGGGGCGACGCGGGCGGGGGTACGGGCTAGGTAGCGGCCCCCCAGGGCCCCCGGGCCGCCTCCGGGACCCCAGGGGCCCCGTGCCCCAGGGGCCCGCGCCCCCAAGGGCCCCCGGAATGGACCCCGCCCTCTCCCGTCTCCTGCGATTCACCCTTCCGGGTGGGGGAGTTGTCCCCATCCGTCCGGCCGTCCACAGGCTCCGGCGGGTTCTTCCCGATGGCTCCACGATGGTGTCGACCGGCGAAGAGGCCGGAGAAGACGCGGCAGGTGAGAGCAGGGTGGGGGACGGATCATGAACGAGACGACCGTGACGCTCGTCGGCAACGTGGCGACGGCGGTGGAGTACCGGGACACGGCGACGGGCGGGGTCGCCAGGTTCCGTTTCGCGGTGCCGACGCGCCGCTGGGACCGGGTGCAGGAGCTCTGGTCCGACGGGCCGACGAGCTTCTACACGGTGTCGGCCTGGCGTTCGCTCGGAGCCAATCTCGCCGCCTCGGTCTCGGTCGGCGAACCGCTCGTGGTGCACGGGCGGTTGCGGGTGCGGGAGGACGAGCGCGACGGGCAGCGGAAGACCTTCGTGGACGTGGCCGCGCTGGCGGTGGGCCATGATCTGAGCCGGGGGACGTCGGCGTTCCGGCGCGCGGCGAGGCAGGAACAGCGGCCGGAACCGGCGGCGGGGGTGGAACCGGGGGCGGCGGGGACAGCGGCTCGGACCGGTCTGACGCGTGACCCCGTCGTCGGGTCGACGCGTGACCCGGCCCCCCGTCCGACGCTCCGTCAGGCGAACGCCGAGCCCGACCCGTGGGCCGTGGCCGCCGAGGACGCGGAAGGCGTCGGGGGCGCCGTGGCGGGCGCCGTGACGGAGGCCGTCGCGGGGGCGGGAGCGCGCTTGGTGACCGCCCCCTGACCATCCGTCGTGGGGATTTGTCGACCAACTCGCTTTGTGGATAACGATTCCGAGTCGGAATGCTTATCTGACCGGATGGCCGGGCACCGGGGGGTTCCGCATCCCTAGGATTCCCGGGTACTCATGTGGCACGTGAGCCCATCGAGTCTGTGAATCTGCTGGCGTGCGCTCCCCCCACGCAAATCGACCATGTTTGCGGAGTGACGCGCCCGGAGGGGAATGCAATGTTTTCAGTTCGAGGGCGAGGCGTAGCCCGTCTCGCCGCTGCGACTCTCGTCTCCGGCCTCGTCGCGGCCGGAGCGATGGCGACGGCCGGTCCGGCGTTCGCCGCTGACGACGCCGCGGGTACCGGTGGTGTGACGGCGAAGCTCGGCGGCATGACCGACCGTGGCGACGTCGACATCGCAGAGAAGGACGGCGGCGCCTGGAAGAGGTGGCCCCGGCCCGTGACCGGTGGCCTCTTCAAGATGCAGGTCGAGGGCGGGGGAACGCTCCAGACCTACTGCATCGACATCCGCACCGAGGCGAAGCACGACTTCGACTACAAGGAAGTCGGCTGGGGCGAGTCCTCGCTGCACAACAACGACAACGCGGGCAAGATTCTCTGGGTCCTGGAGAACGCCTACCCGAAGAACTCCGCCGAGGCCCTCGGCGCGAAGCTCGGCGTCGACCTCTCCAAGAACGAGGCCGCCGCGGGTACGCAGGCCGCGATCTGGACGTTCTCGGACGACGTGCGGGCGACGCCCCGTAGCGCCGACGCCAAGAAGCTGACCGACTTCCTCCTGAAGGAGGCCGTGAAGCTCCAGGAGCCGAAGGCCTCCCTCTCGCTCTCCCCGTCCTCCGTGGCCGGCAAGGCCGGTGACAAGATCGGTCCGATCACCGTCGCCACCAACGCCGAGACCGCGAAGCTCCAGGCCGCCGCCGGCACCCCCGACGGCGTCAAGGTCGTCGACAAGGCCGGCAAGCCGGTCACCGAGGCCAAGAACGGCGACGAGGTCTTCTTCGACGTTCCGGCCGGCACCGCCGACGGCACCGCCGAGCTGACCGCCTCCGCCACCACCAAGGTCTCCCTGGGCCGTGCCTTCGTCTCCATCGACGGCCCCTCGCAGACCCTGATCCTGGCCGGCTCCAGCGACTCCACCGTCACGGCCAAGGCCTCCGCCAGCTGGGCGAAGAAGGGTGCCGTCCCGGCCGTCACGGTCGCCAAGGACTGCGCCAAGGGCGGCCTGGAGGTCATCGCCTCCAACAAGGGCGACGAGGCGTGGACCTTCGACCTGAAGGGCACCTCGTACACCGTCGCCGCCGGTGAGACGAAGACCATCGCGGTCCCGCTCGCCGAGGACGAGGCGTACAAGTTCACCATCACCGGCCCGAACAACTTCGAGGAGACCTTCGAGGGCGTCCTGGACTGTAAGACGGCCCCTCCCGGCCCGCAGCCGTCCGAGACCCCCAGCACGGAGCCCTCGACCCCGGCCTCGCCGTCCCCGTCGACCCCGGCCGGCACCACCGGTGACACCACGGGCGGCACGACCGGCTCCACCACCGGTGGCGGCGACCTCGCCGAGACCGGCAGCTCCAACGCCACCCCGATGATCGCCGGCATCGCCGCCGCGCTCGTCGTGGTCGGTGGCGGCGCGGTGTTCTTCCTCCGCAAGAAGAAGACCGCGGGCCAGTAGCCCACACCATCACGGGACGGGCTGAACGCCGTCCCTTGAGAACGATGACCCCGGACCGCTTCGGCGGGCCGGGGTCATCGCATGTGCGGGGGTCGTTCCGACCCGCCCGGTCCGCCTAGGCGCTCGACCCGTTCACCCCGCCGCCCCGCAGCGCTCCGTGTCGATCTCCGCGAGGGTGGAGGCGTTGTAGCGGGGGCCCCGCACGGTCGAGGCGTTCAGGATCCGGCCCGCCGCTTCGAGGGTCTCGGCCGGGACGGCCAGGTCCGGGGTGGCCAGGTTCTCCGCCAGGTGGGCCGTCGAGCGGGTGCCGGGGATCGCGACGACGTGCGGGCCCCGGGAGAGGACCCAGGCCAGCGCCAGCTGCGCCAGCGTCACACCGGCGTCCTCCGCGAGCCGGGCCAGTTCGCGCCGCAGCAGCAGGTTCGCCGGGTAGTGGTCGGCGCCGAAACGGGGCATGCCCCGCCGGATGTCGCCGGCCGGGAGGCCGTCGAGGTCCGGCGGGGTCGCCGTCAGGAAACCGCGGGCCAGCGGGCTGAACGCCACCAGGGCGACGCCCAGCTCGCGGGCCGCCGCCAGGGTGCCCTGCTCGGGGTTGCGCGACCAGAGGCTGTACTCGTTCTGGAGCGCGGCGATCGGATGCACCGCGTGGGCCCGCCGCAGCGTCGCGGCCGAGGCCTCGGACAGACCCAGCGCGCGTACCTTCCCGGCCTCGACGAGCTCGGCCATCGCGCCGACGCTCTCCTCGACCGGCACCTGCCGGTCGATCCGGTGCAGGTAGTACAGGTCGATCACGTCGGTACGCAGCCGGGCCAGCGCCTCGTCGGCGGTGCGGCGGATCGTCCCCGGCCGGCCGTCGATGACCCGCTGCCCGTCGACACCGGTCATCCCGCACTTGCTGGCCAGCACGATCCGGTCCCGGTGGCCGGACAGCACCCGGCCGACCAGCGACTCGTTGGCGCCGAAGCCGTACAGCGCGGCCGTGTCGAAGAGCGCGACCCCCCGGTCCAGGGCGGTCAGGAGCAGCTTCTCGGCGGCCTCGGGCTCCGGGGCGACCCCGTACGCGTGGCTGAGGTTCATGCACCCCAGGCCGATCGCCGGGACCTCGAACGGGCCGATCCGGCGCGGCGCGCGGCCGGAGCCGCCCGCCGCCGCCGTGCTCGCCGCGTTCACGCGCCCGCGACGGCGTCGAGCTGCTTCTCCAGGTCCGCCAGCGTCCGGTAGCACGGCATCACCTGGGCGATGGAGGAGTTCGGCTCGCGGCCCTCGCGGATCGCGGCGACGAACTCGCGGTCCTGGAGCTCGATGCCGTCCAGCGAGACGTCGACCCCGCTCACGTCGATCGGCTCGTCCTTGCCGGTGACCAGGTCGTCGTACCGGGCGAGGTAGGTGCCGGTGTCGCCGATGTACCGGAAGAAGGTGCCGAGCGGGCCGTCGTTGTTGAACGACAGCGACAGGGTGCAGAGGGCGCCGTTCTCCGCGCGGAGCTGGATCGACATGTCCATCGCGATGCCCAGCTCGGGGTGGATCGGGCCCTGCATGGCGTTGGCCTGCACGATCGGCGATCCGGTCTGGTACGCGAACAGGTCGACCGTGTGCGCGGCGTGGTGCCACAGCAGGTGGTCGGTCCAGGAACGCGGCTTGCCGAGCGCGTTGAGGTTCGTACGGCGGAAGAAGTACGTCTGCACGTCCATCTGCTGGATGGAGAAGTCCCCGGCCCGGACCTGCTGCCGCACCCACTGGTGGCTCGGGTTGAAGCGCCGGGTGTGGCCCACCATGGCGACGAGACCGGTGCGCTGCTGCGCCGCCAGGCAGGCCTCGGCGTCGGCGAGGGACGCCGCCAGCGGGATCTCGGTCTGGACGTGCTTGCCCGCTTCGAGGCAGGCCAGGGTCTGCGCGGCGTGCATCGGCGTGGGCGTGGCCAGGATGACGGCGTCGACGTCGTCCATCGCCAAGACCTCGTCGAGATCGGCGACGGCGCGGTCGATGCCCTGCTCGGCGGCGAACTTCCGGCCGCTCTCCAGGCTGCTGCTCACGACGGCGGCGACCTCGACGCCCTTGATCCGCCGGAGCGCGGCCGCGTGCTTGGCACCGAAGGCGCCGCCTCCGGCCAGGGCGATCCGTACGGGCTGGTCGTCAGTCATGTCGTCACTCCTTCACGGCGGGCTCCTGGGCCCGCGGGTGGTTTTCCAGGATCAGGTGGCCGACGGCGGTGTTGGACGCGGGCACATGGTAGAAGCGGTGCTTGACCTCGATCTCACCGGACTCGTCGAGGTCGCTCATCGCGCCGCGGGCGATCAGCCACATGACCAGCTCGATGCCTTCGGAGCCGGCCTCCTCCACGTACTCCAGGTGCGGCACCTCCGCCAGGCCCGTCGGGTCGTCGATCAGCCGGTCGAGGAAGGCGTTGTCCCACTCCCGGTTGATGAGCCCCGCGCGCGGGCCCTGCAGCTGGTGGCTCATGCCGCCGGTGCCCCACACCTGGACGTTCAGCGGCCGGTCGTAGGACTCGATCGCCCTGCGCAGCGCCTGCCCGAGCTTGAAGCACCGGGCGCCGGACGGCACCGGGTACTGCACCACGTTGACGTGGAAGGGGATCACCTTGCACGGCCACTTCTCGACGTCGCCGAACATCAGCGACAGCGGGACGGTGAGGCCGTGGTCGACGGTCATCTCGTTGACGAGGGTGAGGTCGAAGTCGTCCCTGATCAGCGAGTGCGCGATGTGCGCGGCCAGGTCGGGGTCGCCCTCGATGCCGGGGACCGGGCGGGGCCCGTACCCCTCGTCGGCGGTGGGGTAGGCCGCGCCGGTGCCGAGCACGAAGGTCGGGATCAGCGACTGGTCGAACGAGCTGGCGTGGTCGTTGTAGACCAGGAAGATGACGTCGGGGGTGTTCTCCCGCTCCCAGCGCCTGGAGTACTCGTACCCCTCGAAGACCGGCTTCCAGTAGGGCTCCTCGGTCTTCCCGAGGTCCATCGCCGCGCCGATCGCCGGCACGTGCGAGGTGAACACGGCACCGGTGACGGTGGCGTGCTCGGCCGGCGGGTTCGGGTCGGCGTAGGCGGCGTCGAGGACGGCGTGGTCGATGCGGTTGCCCTCGACGGAGCGGCCGCCGCCGACCATCATGTCGCGGTACTCCTGCTCGGTCATCCCGGTCATGGAGCCCGCCATCTGCTGGAACGACAGGCCCAGCGTCGCCCCCCACTTGGCGAGGAAGTAGATGTTGCCGCCCTCGCGCATCGCCGCGTTGAGGTCGCGGTCGAGCAGCGCCTGCTTCTGCTCCTCGCGGAGCGGCCAGGCCTCCAGGTAGGCGCGCTCGTCGGCGAGGTACAGCGCCCGGTTCTCCGCCGTCATCAGCGACATGCAGAACTGGTTGAGGTGGTAGCCCTTGGCGGACTGCTCGGCGTCGAAGATCGTGGTTCCCGGAACCAGTTTGTACGTCTTGTCCAGTGCCATGCCCGGACTCCAATCGTGAGGCGGGTCAGTCGGCTTCGGGCCAGTACAGGCGCGTCGGGTTGTCCACCAGCAGCTTGCGCCGCAGCTCCGGCGTCGTCGCGATGTCGGGGACGAAGTCGACGAGCAGACCGTCGTCGGGCATGTGGTTCGTCAGGTTGGGGTGCGGCCAGTCGGTGCCCCACAGCACGCGGTCCGGGAACTCCTCGACCACCCGCCGGGCGAAGGGGACGACGTCGCGGTACGGCGCCCGCTCCCCGTAGAGGGCCGGCGGGCCGTCGGTCGACAGCCGCTCCGGGCAGGAGACCTTGCACCAGATGTCCGGCTTCGCGCGCATGAAGTTCAGGAACGCCTCGAACTCCGGTCCTTCCGGGTCCTTGGTGACATCGGGCCGGCCCATGTGGTCGATGACCAGCGGCACGGGGATCGAGAGGAAGAAGTCGCGCAGGTCGGCGAGGTCGGCCGCCTCGAAGTAGACGACGACGTGCCAGCCGTACGGCGCGATGCGCTCGACGACGTCCCACAGGTCCTGCCGGGGCGCCGCGTCGACGAGCCGCTTGACGAAGTTGAACCGCACGCCGCGGACCCCCGCCTCGTGCAGCTCCCGCAGCTCCTCGCCCGAGACGTCCGGCCGTACGGTGGCGACGCCCCTGGCCGTTCCGTCCGAGGCCCGCAGGGCGTCGACCATGGCGCTGTTGTCGGCGCCGTGGCAGGTCGCCTGGACGACGACGCTACGGGCGAAGCCCAGGTGGTCGCGCAGCTGGAAGAGCTGGTCCTTGGAGGCGTCGCAGGGGGTGTACTTCCGCTCGGGCGCGAAGGGGAACTCCGCGCCCGGTCCGAACACGTGGCAGTGCGCGTCCACGGCGCCCTCGGGCACCTGGAAGCGGGGCTTGCTCGGGCCGGCGTACCAGTCCAGCCAGCCGGGGGTCTTCTCGAAGTCGGTCATCGTCAGTCCTCGTCGGTCGTCGTCGGGCCTCGTCCGTGCTCGTCCGCCGTCGTCAGTCCTCGTAGCGGAGGCCGAGCTCGGCCAGCGGGCCGCGCATCCCGTACATGTCCAGGCCGAGTTCGCCGGCGCGGAACCGCTCGCGCTTGCCCTCCTCGTCGGCCTCCCGGGCGGCCGCCGCGGCGGCGACCTCGGCGGCCCGCTCGCGCGGCACCACGACGACGCCGTCGGCGTCCGCCACGACGACGTCACCGGGCCGGACCAGGGCGTTGCCGCAGATCACCGGCACGTTGACCGAGCCGAGGGTGGCCTTGACCGTGCCCTTGGCGTTGACCGCGCGGGAGAAGACCGGGAAGTCCATCCGCTCCAGGTCGGCCACGTCGCGCACCCCGCCGTCGATGACCAGGCCACGGCACCCGCGGGCGCGGAACGAGGTGGCGAGCAGGTCGCCGAAGAAGCCGTCCTCGCTCTCGGTCGTACAGGCCGCGACCACGACGTCGCCCTCGCGGATCTGCTCGGCGACGACGTGCATCATCCAGTTGTCGCCGGGCTGCAGCAGGACGGTCACCGCCGTGCCGCACATCCGGGCCGTCGGGTAGACGGGGCGCAGGTACGGGCGCATCAGCCCGACCCGGCCCATCGCCTCGTGGATCGTCGCCACGCCGAACGCCGACAGCGCGGCGACCGCCTCCGGGTCGGCCCGGGTGACCGAGGTGTGGACGACACCGATCTCGGTGTGCTGCATGGCTCTTCTCCTTGGTCGGTCGGTGGTGGGACGGTGGCCGGTCAGCGGCCGGCGGCGGCGAGGCGCGCGGCGAGCCGCGGGTAGACGCGCAGGGCGTTGCCGGAGTAGACGGCGGCCCGCTGCTCGTCCGAGAGGTGCGGGGTGGCCTCGACGTACCGCTTGGTGTCGTCGAAGTGGTGGCCCGTGCGCGGGTCGATGTCGCGGACGGCGCCGATCATCTCGCTGGCGAACAGGACGGACCGGCTGGGGATCACCTGGGTGAGCAGGTCGATGCCCGGCTGGTGGTAGACGCAGGTGTCGAAGAAGACGTTCTCCAGCAGCGCCTCGGGGTCGGGCTTGCCGAGCGCCATCGCCAGACCGCGGAAGCGGCCCCAGTGGTACGGCACGGCGCCGCCGCCGTGCGGGATCACGAACCGCAGCGTCGGGAAGTCGGCGAACAGGTCGCCCTGGACCAGCTGCATGAAGGCCGTGGTGTCGGCGTTCAGGTAGTGGGCGCCGGTGGTGTGGAAGGCCGGGTTGCAGGAGGTGCTGACGTGGATCATCGCGGGCACGTCGTACTCGACCATCGCCTCGTACAGCGGGTACCAGCTGCGGTCGGTCAGCGGCGGCGCGGTCCACCTGCCGCCCGACGGGTCGGGGTTGAGGTTGACCGTCACCGCGCCGAGCTCCTCGACCGCGCGGCGCAGCTCGGGCAGGCAGGTCGCCGGGTCGACGCCCGGGGACTGCGGCAGCATCGCGCCCATCGCGAAACGGTCGGGATAGAGGGTGCTGACCCGGTGGACCAGGTCGTTGCAGATCCTCGACCACACCGAGGAGACGGCGAAGTCGCCGATGTGGTGCGCCATGAAGCTGGCCCGCGGCGAGAAGATCGTGAGGTCGCTGCCGCGCTCGTCCATGAGCCGCAGCTGGTTGCCCTCGATCGCCTCGCGCAGGTCGTCGTCACCGATGACCAGGTCGGCGGGGTCGGGCGCGTCGCCGCCGGAGCCGGCCGCCGCCACCTGCCGGTCGCGCCAGTGCGCCAACTGCGGCGGCGCGGTGGTGAAGTGACCGTGACAGTCGATGATCATGAGTACTCCCGGTGCTCGTCGGGTCAGTTCTGGGGGCGGGTGGGCCAGCCGGTGTACTGCTCCGCGAGGTAGGCGCGGCCGGCGCGCGTCCCCACCACGTTGTCCAGCTCGCCGAGCTGGCGCCGCAGCTCGTACGGCGAGGCGCCGGGCGCGGTGTGCAGGAGCTGGGTCATCCAGTACGAGAAGTTCTGGGCCCGCCAGACCCGCTGGAGGGCGCGCGGCTCGTACTCCTCCAGCGCGCCCTCGCCGGTGTCTCCGAGAGCCCTGAGCAGGATCTCGGCGAGCACCTTCACGTCGTGCAGCGCGAGGTTGAGCCCGCGTGCCCCGGTGGGCGGCACGGTGTGCGCCGCGTCGCCCGCCAGGAGCAGGGAGCCCCACCGCATCGGTTGCTGCACGAAGGAACGGAAGCGCAGCACCGTCTTCTCGGTGATGGCTCCCTCTTTGAGCCGGAAGCCGTCGTGGCCGGCCACGCGCGCCTGGAGGGTCTCCCAGATGCGGTCGTCGGACCAGGCGTCGACGGACTCGTCGGGGTCGCACTGGAAGTACATCCGCTGCACGGTCTCGGTGCGCTGGCTGATCAGCGCGAAGCCGTGCTCGGAGTGGGCGTAGATCAGCTCGGGCGCGCTCATCGGCGCCTCGGCCAGGATGCCGAACCAGGCGAAGGGGTACTCCTTGCCGTAGCGCACCCGCCGGTCCTCGGGGACCAGGTCGCGGCACATGCTGCGCGAGCCGTCCGCGCCGACCACGTACCGGGCCCGGATCTCGTGGCGGGCGCCGTCGGGGGAGGTGTAGCGGACGCGCGGGGCGTCGGTCGTGACGTCGAGGACCTCGGTGTCCCGGATGCCGAAGTGGACCGTGCCGCCGTCCCGGTCCCGGGCGTTCGCCAGGTCGACGAAGACGTCGGTCTGCGGGTAGAGCCAGACCGAGGCGCCGACCAGCTCCTGGAAGTCGATGCGGTGCGGCCGGCCGTCGACCCGGAGCTCGACGCCCTCGTGCTCGTACCCCTCGCTGAGGATCCGGTCGGAGACACCGGTGTCGACCAGGTCCCGGGCCACGTCGGCCTCCAGGATCCCGGCCCGCTGCGTGGTCTCGATCTCGTGCCGGGTACGGGTGTCGAGCACGATCGTCTCGACGCCCGCGCGACCGAGCAGGTGCGCCAGCATCAGGCCTGCTGGGCCGGCACCGATGACCGCGACGGGAACCGAGGCAAGGGTGTCGACGGTGGCGTCGGCCATGGCGTCTCCTCAACAGCTGCGAACGTTCGGAACACCCGAACGTTGACAGTCGACGAGGGGGCGGGTCGCGGCCGTTTCCGTCAGGCGGAAGCCGGTCGCGGAACTCGTCGAGGACCTCAGACCGTCGTACGGGTCCGTCGTCCCAGTTCGTCGGAGATCCCGTACGCCGCCCGCAGCAGCGGCTCGCGCAGTCCGCCCGCGCGGCGCGCGTCCCGGGCCGTGAAGACGATCCCCAGGACGGCGCTGACGGGGCCGGTCCGGCCGATGCGGACCGGCGTGGCCACGGCCACCGTGCTCTCCGAGAGCTGCCGGTCGCTGACGAAGACCTGCTCGCGCCGGATCCGGTCCAGCTGGGCGCGCAGCGTCTTGGGGTCGGTCACCGTGTGCGGGGTCCAGGCCCGCAGCGGCGATTCGAGGACCTCCTCCTGGACGTCCCGGGGCGCGTGCGCGAGGAGCACCCGGCCCATCCCGGTGGAGCTGACGGGGAAGCGGCTGCCGACCATCGTCAGCAGCTCCACCGACCGGTGCCCGGCGATCCGCTCGACGAACACCAGCTCGCTGCCCTCGCGGACCGCGAGCTGGATGTTCTCGTGGGTCGCCTCGTACAGGTCCTGCATGAAGGGCAGGGCGACATCGCGCAGGATCTGGGTACGGGGGCACCCCGAGGCGATCTCCCAGAGCCGCAGCCCGACGTGCCAGGACCCGTCCTCGCCGCGTTCCAGCGCTCCCCAGGCCGCCAGTTCGGTGACCACCCGGTGCGCGGTGCTCAGGGCCAGACCCGTGCGCTGGGCGATCTCCGACAGGGTCTGCGCCGGGTGCTCGCGGTCGAAGGCCGCGAGGACCTCCAGGACCTTTCCAGCCGCCGTGCTCCGGGTTGTGCTCACCCGGCAAGTCTCGCAGACCGGCGTTGAGCGGCCCGGCCGGCCGCCGTACCATCTGCCGGACATCCGTACCACCCACCGGACAACAGGAGCGACGTGGAACGAGAGATCACCGGACTGTCCTCGATGGCGACCCGGCCGGTCCTGGCCGAGGTCGCCGCGCACATCCGGGCCGCACACGGGATCCCGGTGCGCTTCGACGCCGCCGGCGGCGTCGAGATCGCCCGCCGGGTCCGCGAGGGCGCCGAGGCCGACGTGCTGGTCCTCGCCGCCGGAGCGCTCGCCGCACTGGAGGCGGAGGGCCACCTGGTGGCGGGCACGGTACGCCCGCTGTGGATCTCCCAGGTCGTCGCCGCCGTCCCGGAGGGCGCGCCCGTGCCGCCCCTCGACGCGGAGGCCGACCTGCGGGCCGCGCTCCTCTCGGCGCGGACCATCGCCTACTCCACCGGCCCCAGCGGAACGGCGCTCGTCGACCTGATCGCCCGGCTGGAACTGACCGGCACGCTCACGGACCGGCTGGTCCAGGCACCGCCCGGCGTCCCGGCCGGCAGCCTGCTGTCCGAGGGCCGGGCGGACCTGGCCTTCCAGCAGCACAGCGAGCTGATGGACCTCCCGGGCGTCGTCGTGGCGGGACCGCTCCCGGGCGACACCGCGATCAGCTCGGCCTTCGGCGCCGCCGTCCTGGCCGCCTCGACCGCCCGGGACACCGCCCGCGAGGTCCTGGAGCTGCTGGCCTCCGACACCGCCTCGGCGACGGCCCGCGCCCGAGGCATGCGCCCGGCCGCGGACGCCTGACGGAACCCCCAGGTCAGCGAGCCCACCACCTACTGGTTCGCCCCCGAGGGTGGCGGTCAGGCAAGATGGGGTGTATCTGCCCACTCACTCTTTGCCGGACGGTTTCTCTTGGCTGAGTTCATCTACACCATGCGCAAGGCGCGTAAAGCGCACGGCGACAAGGTGATTCTCGACGACGTGTTCCTGAACTTCCTGCCCGGCGCCAAGATCGGTGTGGTGGGCCCGAACGGTGCCGGTAAGTCCACCGTTCTGAAGATCATGGCCGGGATCGAGCAGCCGTCCAACGGTGACGCGTTCCTGTCGCCGGGCTACAGCGTCGGCATCCTCATGCAGGAGCCGCAGCTCGACGAGTCGAAGACCGTCCTGGAGAACGTGCAGGACGGCGCGGCCGAGCAGATGGGCAAGCTCAAGCGCTTCAACGAGGTGGCCGAGCTCATGGCCACCGACTACAGCGACGCCCTGATGGAGGAGATGGGCAAGCTCCAGGAGGACCTGGACCACTCCAACGCCTGGGACCTCGACGCCCAGCTGGAGCAGGCCATGGACGCCCTGGGCTGCCCGCCCGGCGACTGGCCGGTCACCAACCTCTCCGGTGGCGAGAAGCGCCGTGTCGCGCTCTGCAAGCTGCTCATCGAGGCCCCGGACCTGCTCCTCCTCGACGAGCCCACCAACCACCTCGACGCCGAGTCGGTGAACTGGCTGGAGCAGCACCTCTCGAAGTACGCGGGCGCTGTCGTCGCCGTCACTCACGACCGCTACTTCCTGAACAACGTCGCCGAGTGGATCCTCGAGCTCGACCGCGGCCGCGCGATCCCCTACGAGGGCAACTACTCCACCTACCTCGACAAGAAGGCCACCCGCCTCAAGGTCGAGGGCAAGAAGGACGAGAAGCGCGCCAAGCGCCTCAAGGAAGAGCTGGAGTGGGTGCGGTCCAACGCCAAGGGGCGTCAGACCAAGTCCAAGGCCCGTCTCGCCCGCTACGAGGAGATGGCGGCCGAGGCCGACAAGATGCGGAAGCTGGACTTCGAGGAGATCCAGATCCCGCCGGGCCCGCGCCTGGGCTCCATCGTCGTCGAGGTCGAGAACCTCTCCAAGGCCTTCGGCGACAAGGTCCTCATCGACGACCTGAGCTTCACCCTGCCCCGTAACGGCATCGTCGGCGTCATCGGCCCCAACGGCGCCGGCAAGACCACGCTGTTCAAGATGATCCAGGGTCTGGAGACCCCGGACACCGGCTCCATCAAGGTCGGCGAGACCGTCAAGATCTCGTACGTCGACCAGAGCCGCGCCAACATCGACCCCAAGAAGACGCTGTGGGCCGTCGTCTCCGACGAGCTGGACTACATCAACGTCGGCCAGGTCGAGATGCCGTCCCGCGCGTACGTCAGCGCCTTCGGCTTCAAGGGCCCGGACCAGCAGAAGCCCGCGGGCGTGCTGTCCGGCGGTGAGCGCAACCGCCTCAACCTGGCGCTCACCCTCAAGGAGGGCGGCAACCTGCTGCTCCTCGACGAGCCCACCAACGACCTCGACGTCGAGACCCTGTCGTCGCTGGAGAACGCCCTCCTGGAGTTCCCCGGCGCCGCGGTCGTGATCTCCCACGACCGGTGGTTCCTGGACCGGGTGGCCACCCACATCCTCGCCTACGAGGGCGAGTCCAAGTGGTACTGGTTCGAGGGCAACTTCGAGTCGTACGAGAAGAACAAGGTCGAGCGCCTCGGCGCGGACGCCACCCGTCCGCACCGTGCCACGTACAAGAAGCTGACCCGAGGCTGAGGTCAGTGGCCAGGCACCTCTACAGCTGTCCCCTACGCTGGTCGGACATGGACGCCTTCGGGCACGTCAACAACGTCGTCTTCCTGCGGTACCTGGAAGAGGCGCGGATCGACTTCATGTTCCGGCTGGCGCCGGGGGACGGTTCCCCCTCGTTCTCCGGCGGGTCCGTCGTGGCCCGGCACGAGATCGACTACCTGCGGCCGCTGGTCCACCGGCACGAGCCGGTGACCGTCGAGTCGTGGGTGACGAAGATAGGCGCGGCGTCGCTGACGATCGCGTACGAGATCAAGGACCCCGACGTGACCTACGTACGGGCGTCCACGGTCGTCGTGCCCTTCGACCTGGAGGCGCAGCGGCCCCGGCGGATCACCGCCGAGGAGCGCGGCTTCCTGGAGGAGTACGTCGACGACGGGATGACGTCCGGGGGAGCGAAGTCCGCCGCATGACCGTGCTCGCACCGCTGCACTTCGAGGACGCCAGGGAGGCGGCGGCCCTCGCCGCCTTCCTGACCCGGCTCGTCCACTACGACCGGGCCGCCGCCGTCCGCCTGCAGGCGGACGGCGGGGCGCTCGCCGTCTTCGGCCGGCCGCCGTCGTTCGAGGTGCTCGCCATCCGTACGGCCCGGCTCGTCGACGCCGTCGGCCTCGACGCCACCGTCTCCGCCGGCGAACTCCTCGAAGGCATCGAGGAGTCGGCGGGCAAGGCGGTCGTCCCGGACTCCGTGACCGGGCCGCCCTGGACGGGCGTCCTCCCGCCCCGGGCCGGCTGGCAGCCGGTCGCCGGACTGCCGGGAACCGCCGAGATGCGCGGCGCGGTCGCCGCCGCCGTCGCCGAATTCCGGGCGCGGGACGAGGAGTTGCCCGAGGGGCGGCGCACCAGGGCCGAGCGCGACCTCATCGGCCGCGAGATCTGGTCCAGGACCCTCGGAGCGACCGGACTGCCGCTGCGGGCCGTGCACGCCGCCCAGTCGCTGGGCTTCCTGCCCCCCGAGGGCACGGAGGCACCGGTCGCCCTCTTCGCCTCCGGACCGTGGCTGCGGCTGCGCACCCCGTACGGCTCGATCGCCCTCCGTACGGTTCCGATGGCGCTGACCGTCACGCCCGGTACGTCCGGGTGACGGAAGGGCCCGGACCGGGGAGCGGTGAAGCCGCGGCCCCCGCGACGGTCGCCCGCCTTCAGGCCGACGGGCCGCTCACCGGTGACGAGCTCAACCTGCTCTTCCACGCGGCCTGGCCCGGACACCGGGACACCGACTTCGGTCCCGTCCTCGCCCGCAGCCTGCTCCGGGTGACCGCCCGCAGCGCCGGGCGGCTCGTCGGATACGTCAACGTCGTCGGCGACGGCGGCGTGCACGCCTTCCTGCTCGACACCACCGTCCACCCCGACGAACGCCGTCGGGGGCTCGGTGTCGCCCTCGTACGGGCCGCCGCCGAAGCCGCCCGGCAGCGGGGCGCGCACTGGCTGCACGTGGACTTCGAACCCCACCTCACCGCCTTCCACGAGCGGTGCGGCTTCCGGCCGACGGCCGCCGGACTCATGCCTCTGGACCGGCCCCTCGGCTGAAGCGCCGCGCCCCCGCCGTGGCCGCCGCCAGCAGCAGTACGGCGAGGATCCCCTGCCGCCAGGGCACCCGGGAGCCCTCCACCGCCGGGTCCACACGCCGCCCGGGGTCGTAGGCCACCCGGACCTTCCCGCCGTCCGGGGCGAGCCGGTGGTCCTCCGAGAGGGACGACGGATAGCCCCCCGGGCAGCGCAGGGCGTGGACGTACTGCACCCTCGTGCCGCCGCCCTCGCCGACCGACGTGGAGTTCTCCTCGGCGACCTTCACGACGACGCAGTCGGCGACCGCCCCGCGCCCGGCGGCCCGGTCCGCGGCCGCCACCGTGAGCAGCAGCGCGGCGACCAGCGCGAGCGCGCCGAAGAGGCCCGCGGCCCCGTCGACCAGGCGGTAGTACGCCACCCCCGCCGCGAGGACGGCCGCCCCGCCGACCGAGACCGCCACCGTCGTGGACGGCGCCGACGCGCCGCCGAAGCTCCAGGCCGACCAGGCGTAGAGCAGCGCGGCGGCGGCCGCGGGAAGCGCCGTGACGCCCCAACTCCGCACGCCCGAGGCGGACATGCGCGCGAACATGGACATGGACCCCACCCCCGTGGGGGGACGCCCGGAGCCCGCTCCCCGGTTGCTCAGTGTTCCGTGTCGTCCGGCCACACCCCGATGTGGTCCTGCTCCAGCTCCAGCGCCACCCGGTGCTCCATGCCCAGGGACTGGGTGTAGTCCGCCGGGAGCTGGAGCCGGCCCGCGCGGTCGAGCATCGCGTACTCCCGCGCCACCAGCGACTCCTGGCCCTGCTCGTCGACCTCGGTGCGGCGCAGTACCTCCGAGGAGGTGCGGCCGTCGCGGATGGCGACCGTACGGCGGACCTCGGAGGCGACCGCCTGGTCGTGGGTGACGATCACGATCGTCGTGCCCAGCTCCTCGTTGGCGCGGCGGAAGGCCGCGAAGACCTGCTCGCCGGTGGCCGAGTCCAGCTCGCCCGTCGGCTCGTCGGCGAGGAGGACCGCCGGGTTGTTGGCGAGGGCGACCGCGATGGCGACCCGCTGCTGCTGCCCGCCGGAGAGCTGGTGCGGGCGCCGGTCGCGGGCGTCCGCGATGCCCAGCATCGAGAGCAGCTCCTCGGCGCGCTCCGCCTTGTGCTTGGCGTGGCCCCGCAACTGCATGGGCAGCGCCACGTTCTGAGCGGCCGTCAGGTACGGGAGGAGGTTGCGGGCGGTCTGCTGCCAGACGAAGCCGACGACCTCGCGGCGGTAGCGCAGCCGCGCCTTGCCGTCCATCGCGAGCAGGTCGCACCCGGCGACCCGGGCCGCGCCGGCGGTCGGCACGTCCAGGCCCGCGAGGATGTTCATGAGCGTCGACTTGCCCGAGCCGGAGGCGCCGACCAGGGCCATCAACTCGCCCTCCTTCACGAGGAGATCGAGCCCCTGGAGCGCCTGCACCTCCACCCCGTCCGTGGTGAAGATCCGGACCAGCCGGTCGCAGGCGATGAGCGCGTCATGGCCGTACGAGGGCCGGTCGCGCCGCGCGGTCGCCCGGCGCTCCAGCTCCTCCAGGGTGGTGGTGTCCGCAGCGGACCCCGCCACGCCGGCCCCCCGGCTCGACGTCCCGGTCTTCGTCATCGTGCGTCTCCTGCCCTGAGTTCCTTGATCGAGCCCCTGCGTCCCGCCCACCAGGCCTGTGCGCCCGCCGCCAGCGCCGTGATCAGCACGACCGCCACGGCGGGCACCAGCAGCGACCACGGGTCCGCCCGCAGCGGGGCGCTGTCCAGCGGGGCGAACCCCGGAGTCGTGGCCAGCGCCAGCCGGAACAGGTCGACGCCGGGGGCGAGCAGCGGCACCGTCGCCCAGCCCACCAGCATGCCGCCCAGCGCGGCGAGGACCGCCTGCGGCAGCGCTTCGAGCCCGAGCAGCCGCCGCCCCTGCTTCCGGGTCAGGCCCATCGTCCGCAGCCGGGCGAGGAGCGTGGTCCGCTCCGGCGCGCTCTGCATCAGGGAGAGCAGCACGGCCACCACGGCGAAGCCGGCGCCCGCGCCGATCGCGCCGAGGTACATCCGCTCGGCGCCCGACTGGAGCGGCGAGTCCACATAGGTGCCGCGCTCCTCGCTGCGCATCGACACCATGAGCGTGGCGGACTTCGACTTCACCGCGGCCCGCAGCGCGGCCCCGTCCTCCGGGCCCGTGACCAGCAGCGCGGTCGGCGACCGGTGGGTCAGGTCGGCGGCGTTGACGACGAGGAAGTCGGCGTCGGGCAGGGCCGGGGTGGCCGACCGGACGGCGACCACCTTCACCCGGAACACCCCGGCCGCCGTGACGATCTCCTGCGGTTCGTCGCCGAGCCGGTCGGCGACGGACGGCGAGGCGATGGCGGGCAGCACCCGCTCGATGTCGGCCGCCGCCTCCTTGCCGCCCTTGCCGGTCGTGGCGAGCAGCCCGGCCGCGAACGGGCCGAAGCCCGTCCGGCTCGCGAGCCGGGTGTACGAGCCGGGCTCGACGCCCACCAGGGTGCCGCTCATCGACGGGGCGGTGGTGCCCTCGTGGGACGGCAGGATCACCCCGTACTCGATCTGGACCGGCGCCAGGTCCCGTACCCCGGGCGTGCCGCGGACCCCTTCCTGGAGTCCGGCGGGCAGCTGGGTCCAGTCCACCGAACCGTCGATCCGCGCGTCCGCGCCGATCGCGCGCAGCGCGGCCCGGTCGCGGGCGTCGGCGACGCCGGCCAGGACCGAGCCGCCGAAGGCCGCCGTGGCGAGCGCGAGGACCAGCGCGAGCAGCGGGAGGGTGCCCGCCGTGGACGAGCGTCCCGCCCTGGCCAGGGCCAGCGGGCCGACGGCCCCGCGCAGCCGGCGCGCGGGCCGGCCGAGCCACCGCAGCGGCAGCGGGTAGAGCCGGACGAGGAGCATGGCGGCGATCAGGCCGACGAGCACCGGCGCGGCGCTCACCAGGTGGTCGCCGGAGTCCTCGGTGCCGCGGATCCGGAGGGATGCCACGGCGCCCACGGCGAGGACGAGCAGGGTGAGTTCGAGGACCGTACGGCGCCGGGAGGGGCGCGCGGTCAGCAGGTCGTCGCGGCCGCCGTGCAGACGCGGCCGGCGGTGCACGACGAGGGCCCGTACCGGCAGCACCAGCATCGCGAGCAGGGCGACGGCGGTGGCGGCGAGCAGCGACGGCAGCAGCGGGATCTCCCCGGCGTCGACGCCGGGACCGGCGTCCGGCGGTCGTACCGTGACCACCGCGAGGGCCAGGGCGAGCGCGGCGGCCGGTACGGCGACCGCCGAGGTCTCGCCGAGCAGCCGCAGTCCGATGCCGGTGAGCGAGGCGCCGCGGGAGCGGATCAGGGACAGTTCGGCGTCCCGGCGGGCGACGAAGAGACCGCCCGTCATCGCGAGGACGACGGCCGCGACGGCGCCGATCCCGAAGACGGCGACGGCCACGACCGGGTTGATCGCGTCGCGCATCGAGCGGAACGAGCCGACGATCGCGTCGAGTTCGGTGGTCACCGCGCCGGTGCCCCCGACGACCTGGCGCAGCTTCACCAGGTCGGGGCCGCCCTCCATCGAGCCGAGCGCGGCACTGAGCGCGTCGGTGTCCCGGGCGGTGAGGTGGTCCGAGGTGGGCAGGTAGCGGAAGAAGACCTCGGGCTCGCCGGTGGTGGAGAGCACGCCCGGCGCGGAGGTGGGGGAGAGGAGCAGCCCCGCCTGCCAGTAGTAGAACACCTCGTCCCGCTTGATGATCGCGGCGAGCACGGGGGTGCGCAGCAGCGGCTCCACGGCCCAGTAGGCCTGGGCGGGGCCGCGCGGCTCCACGATCCCGGTGACCGTGACGGCGATCTGCTCGCCGCCGATCCGGCCCGGTACGTGCACGACGGAACCGGGCTTCAGGTGCAGCGACTCGGCGGTCTTCGGGGTGACGACGGCCTCGGGGGCGTCGGCGGTGCCGGCGGCGAGGCGGCCCGCGCGCAGGGTGGCGTGGGTGGTCAGGTCGGACGGGGAGGAGAGCACGAACTCGGGGGAGAGGCCCTGGGGCCGGGGCAGCCACGGGTCGAGGCCCTCGACCCGCTTGGTCGTACGGACGCCGTGGACGTTCTGCTGGGGGTCGGTCCGCAGCGGGGCCGGGATCAGGGCCTTCGCCTCGTCGTACTGCTTCCGCAGGACGGCCGGGGCGAGACCGGCCTCGCGGGCGGCCTGGGGGAGGTCCAGGCCGGGCGGCGCGGCGGTCAGTTCGAGGACGGAGTTGCGGGGCGCGGCGGTCCGGACGTCGTGCCGCAGGCCCTCGGTCTCGTAGCGGTCCATGGCGCGCGGCAGCGCGGCCGCGAGGTAGGCGGTGACCAGGACGAGGAGGGCGAGCGAGGCCGCGGCCCAGGGCGCGGTCCGGAGCCGGGTCCGCACCCAGGGCGCCACGGGGCGGGCGGGCTTGTCGGACCGGGACGACCGGGACCGGGGCATGTCGGGGGCCTTCCTGCGTACGGAGGGTGTGTCGGGGGTCGCCCGGGCGGGGCTCCGGGAGGCGCCCGTGTCCGGGGTCGCGCCGGGGGGCGTGCCCGTGCCGGGGGCGTCCCCGGCCGGCGTCCCCGGGTTGTCCCCGGCCGGCCCGGCCGGGTTCTCCCCGGCCCGCTTCTCCGGGTTCTCCCCGGTGGCGGCGGACATCAGTTCTCCCCCTGGTGGCGCAGGGTCACGGCCGGGTCGGTGCGGCGCAGGGCGATCACCGCGACCATGGCGAGCGGCAGTGCGGCGACCCCCGCGATCAGCAGGGCCACCTGTCCGACCGGCAGTTCGACGAGGACCGGCGGCACCGGCCGGGCCGCCTGGCCGGTCAGGACCACGAGCGGGACGACCGCACGGGCCAGGACCGTCCCCAGTCCGATGCCGATGAGCAGCCCGATGCCGATGAGCAGGCCCTGCTCGGCGGCGATCAGCCGGGCGAGCCGGCGCTGCGGTGTGCCGAGCGCCCGCAGCACGCCGAACTCGGCGGACCGTTCCCGCATGGCACCGGCCGAGCCGACGGCGAAACCGACGGCGGCGAGCGCCGCGGCGGCGGCCGCGACCGCCATCAGGGCGGCGTTGGGGCCCGCGCCGAGCGGGTCGCCGAGCAGCTCGGCGGCGATCTCGTCGCGGACCAGGACCTGGGCGGGGTCCGCGTTGGGGCGGGCGCGCAGGGCGGCGGCGACATCGGCCGTGCGGCCGGGTGCGACGGTCAGCCACCACTCGGTGGGCGGCACGGTCGAGACCTCGCCGCCCGCGGCCAGGTACCGGTTGACCGAGGCCAGGTCGAGGAGGATCGCACCGCCGTCGTCGGGGGTGGCGACCGCGCTGGACGCGGAGACGGTCCGGGCGCCGGGGCCGGTCGTCGGCAGTTCGTCGACGACGCGTTCCACGACGGCCTTGACGCGCAGTCCGTCGAGGGAGACCTCGATCAGGTCACCGGGCTTCGCCCCGGAGGCCGCCATGAATCCGCCGGTGGCCACGGCCGCCAGCTTGCTGGGCGCCTCGGGGCCGGGGGCGTCCATCCGCAGGGTGAACTCCTCCGAGGGCCAGAAGCGGACGTCGGTGGGCGCGCCCTTGGCGGCGAAGGTCAGGGTGTACGGGGCGGGCCGGCCGCCGGGTCCCGCGGCGCCGGGGACGCCGGAGGTGGGCTTGCCCGCCTGGGACTCGCCGTTCACCGTCTGCCCGAAGGTGTGCGCCCAGGTGGTGAGGACCTGCCCGGGGGCGTGCACCTGCTCGCCGCCGTCCGCGCGGACGACGCCGAACCGCTCGACGTGGAGGGTCTGGGTGCCCGTCCGGCCGTCGGCGACCGTGCCGGTGAACTCCAGGCCGATGAGGGTGAGCCGGCCGGCCGAGCCGCCGCCCGACGCGCCGCCGGGGCCTCCGGCCAGGCCGGCGATGTCGAGGGTCAGCCGGTGGCCGCGGGCGTCGGAGGGCACCGTGCCCATGGCCTGGCGGTACGGGACGCCGTTCGGGTCCTCCAGGACGGCGGTGACCCGGGCGTCGGTGCCGGGTTCGACGAGCCGCAGGTCGGCGGTGAGGGCCCGGGTGCCGGCGGGCAGCTGGAGGCCGGGGCGGGTCGTCGCCGGGGGCGCGAGCGGGGCGAGCAGGGAGCGGGCGGAGACGTCGGCGAGGTCGGGGCGGAGCAGCATGCCGCCGGCGGCGTTGCGGGTGTCCACGGCCAGGACGGTGGCGCTCTTCCCGGCCACGTCCATGGTGGTGCGGTGCACCGGGGCGACCGCCCGGACGCCCGGTACGGCGCCCAGCTGCTCGGTCTGGGTGGGTTCGCCGGGCCCGGCGCTGAGGACGCGGACGGCGGCGCCGGTCCGGAAGTCGGCCTGGTCCCGCTGCGAGCGCTCCCACGAGCCGCTCTGCCCGATGGCCAGCATGCCCATCGCGACGGCGAGCACGAGGAGGAGGACGGGGCCGGCGCCCCGCAGCGGCCGGCGGCTGAACTGCCAGCCGGCGAGCGCGGCGGAGAGCCCGCGCCCGGCCGCCGCGCGCCGCTCGGCCAGCTTGGCGGCGGGCGGCAGCAGACGCAGCGTCAGGACGGTGCCGGCGAGCAGGGCGAGGGCGGGCGCGGCGATGAGCACCGGGTCGATGGACCCGCCGCCGGACTCGTCCGCGCCGAGCGTGCCGCCCGTGGCGGCGGGGCGCTGGAGCTGCCAGTACGCGACGGCGGCGACGGCGAGCAGACCGAGGTCGGCCCCGGCCCGGACGGGACCGGGCAGCGAGGACGAGCGGGCCTTGCGCAGGGAGACGCCCGAGCCGTCCCCGGCGGCGAGCGCGGGGGCGACGACGGCCGCCGCGCAGCACAGGGCCACGGCGGCGGCGACCAGCCACACCGAGGCCGAAGGCGTGGTGTCGAGCTCGACGCCGAGCGAGGAGAGCGCGGACCGCTCGGCGAAGAGCCGGGTCAGCGGGCCGGAGAGCAGCGGGGCGGCGAGGGCCGCGGGCAGCGCGAGCAGCAGCGCCTCGGTGGCGGCGAGGCCCGCGATCCGGCGCCGTGATCCGCCGCGGGCGCGGAGCAGCGCGGTCTCGCCGGAGCGCTCGGTGCTGAGCAGCCGGGCGACGAGCAGCAGGGCGTACGCGGCGAGCAGCACCAGCTGCACCGCGACGATCAGCACGGTGGAGCGGGAGACCAGCAGCGACCGCTGGGTCTGCTCCAGGACGGTCGGCAGGGAGGTCGACGCGGAGATCGTCGTACCGAAGGCCTCGGCCTTGGTGCCGGACGCCAGGTCCTTCGGGCCCTCCGTGGCGCTGGTGCGCAGGGCGTCCATGCGGTCGGTGGTGAAGCCGGTGAAGTCGGCCGAGGCGAGCCAGGAGGTCTCGCCGGTGCTCAGGGCTCCGGCGGTGAGGACGGCCGGGTCGACGAGCAGCGGCCCGTAGGTGGTGAACGCGACGGTCCGCACCCCGCGCCCGCCGGCCTGGTCGAGCTGCCAGTACAGGTCGTGGGTGTCGACGGGCCGGTAGATGCCGGTGACCCGGGTCTTCACCCGCCGGTGGTCGAGCCGGTCGGAGAGGTCGAGGACGGTGCCGGGGGCGACGCGCAGCCGCCGGGCCGCCTCCTCGGGCAGCGCCGTCTCCACCACGCCGGCGGTCCGGGAGGCGGACGGCCAGGCGCCCTTGACCAGGGAGAGCCGCGAGCGGTCGAGCGCGGCGAAGTGGGTGAGGTCGGGGTCGCCCTTACGGGCGGCGGGCGGCTGGAGGGCGCGGGGCAGCGCGTACGGCCCGGAGCGTTCGAGCCGTTCCACGGTCACCGGCAGCCCCTCGAAGGTCCGCCGGGCCCCGTCCTGGACGGCCGCCTCCGCCGAGTCCCGCTTGGCCGGCAGCACCTGCCCGCTCACGAGCAGCGAGGCGGCGGCCGCCGAGCGGCCCCGCAGACCGGCCTGGAGCGCCGCGTCCCCGATCGCCCCGGAGAAGGAGGCGAGGGTGGCGAGCACCGAGGTGGTCAGGAGCACCGCGAGCAGTGCCGCGGCCAGCAGCAGTCGGTGCGCCCTGACGCGCAGAAATACGAACCCCGTCACCCATCCCCCTGGCCACCCTGATCACGGTGCGCCCGTCGAACATTTCCCGAACGCTCCCGAAACTTCTCTCGGATGCTTTCAGAGTGCACACGCCGCTGGAAACCGCTTGCGGACCGACCTTGATGCGATCGTGACCGTTATTCGGGGTTCCGTCTCCGGAATGTGTCCGTCCGTGACCGGGGGAGGGCTCAGCCGGCCGAATTCACCATCGACCCCGCCGCGTACGTCAGATAGCGCCACAGCTCGCGCTCGTGCTCCGGGGCCAGACCGAGCTCGTCCAGAGCGGTCCGCATGTGCAGCAGCCAGGCGTCGTGGGCGGCCTGGTCCACGGTGAACGGGGCGTGGCGCATCCGCAGCCGCGGGTGCCCCCGGTGGTCGCTGTAGGTGCGCGGGCCGCCCCAGTACTGCATCAGGAAGAGCACGAGGCGCTCCTCGGCGGGACCGAGGTCCTCCTCCGGGTACATCGGGCGCAGCAACGGGTCCCCCGCGACGCCCTCGTAGAAGCGGTGGACCAGACGGCGGAAGGTCACCTCACCGCCGACCTGCTCGTAGAAGGTCTGCTCCTGCGTGGTGTCCCCGGGAATCTCGTTCACCGTTCCATCGTCTCAGATGACCCGTCCTAGGACTTGGGGTCCAGGACCGCTCGCCGGGCGCTCGCCGGGGAGCGAAAGTGGAGGCATGGGTGCACGGCGGGACGAGTTCGCCGAGGCCGGCGCGCGGGAGCGGCGGGCGCTCGTGCGCGAGATCGACGCGGCGGGCGTCCTCACCGACCCCGCCTGGCGGGCCGCCTTCGCCGAGGTGCCCCGCCATCTGTTCGTCCCGTACCACTACGTCCCCGGCGCCGGCGGCTACGAGCGGCTCTGGTCCGGCGACCCCGATCCGGTCCGGCGGGACCGCTGGCTGAGCGGGGCCTACGCGGACACCGCCATCGCCACCCGTGTCCGGGACGGGGAACTGGTCTCCTCCGCGAGCCAGCCCTCCCTGATGGCGCTGATGCTCCAGGCCCTCGACGTGCGCGACGGACAGGACGTCCTGGAGATCGGCGCCGGCACCGGCTACCACGCGGCCCTGCTCTGCCACCGCCTCGGCGAGCGGCACGTCACCACCGTCGACCTCGACGAGGAGATCACCGAGTCCGCGAGGACCCATCTGGCCGCCGCCGGGTACCGGCCGGCCGTCCTCGTCGCCGACGGCGCCCGGGGCTGCCCCGAGCACGCCCCCTACGACCGGATCGTCGCGACCTGCGCGCTGCCCTCGGTCCCGCACGCCTGGCTCGCCCAGTGCAGGACCGGCGCCCTGATCCTCGCGCCGCTCTCCACCGGGCTGCTCCTGCTGCGGGTGCGCGACGGCACCCACGCGGAGGGAAGGTTCCTGCCGACGCCCGCGTACTTCGTGCCGCTCCGGGGCGTCGCCGCCCGCGCCCCGCGCCACGGTCCGGCCGGGGACTCGCTCTTCCACTTCTTCCGGGACCTGGTCGACGCGACCCTCGACCGCAGCGAAGCGCTCTCGCTCTGGCTGCGCGAACGGCGGCCGGAACGGGAGCGCTTCGGGGTGACGGTCAGCGGCGACCGGCAGTGGGCCTGGCTGGACGACCCGGCGGGGCCGTACGCCTGGCCCCTGCCGGGCGCCTGAGCGCGGCGGTCAGCCGAGCCGGACCGTGATCGTCGTCCAGGCGCCGACGTGCACCCGGTCGCCGTCCTGGAGCGGGACGGGTACGTAGGGCTGGATCGGCTCCTCGCCGCCGTTGACCGTGGTGCCGTTGGTGGAGTTCTGGTCCACCACCGCCCACGAGCCGTCCGGCTGCTGCACGAGCACCGCGTGCTGGTGCGAGACGCCCGGGTCCTCCGGCGGCACCGACAGGTCGATGTCGGGGGACTCGCCGGTGGAGTGCCGGCGGCGGCCGATGGAGATCTGGTTGCCCTGGAGCGGCAGGTGCTTCGCGGGCGAGTACGCGGGCAGGTTCAGGCCCGTCGCCTCCGGACCGCTGCGCTGCATCATCGCCATGAAGTAGTCGCGGTCCGGCGCGATGACCGCGGTCCAGGACAGCGGCTGCTGGGGCTGCTGCGGCTGGAACTGCTGTGGGGGCGGCGGCGCCATGTGCGGCGGCGGACCCTGGTGCGGCGGGGGCCCCTGGTGCTGCTGAGGCTGCGGCGGACCCTGGTGCTGCGGCTGCTGCGGCTGCTGCGGCTGCTGCGGGGGCGTCGGGTGCGACGGCGGGGACAGGACCCAGTCGTCGTCCGCGCGGGGCTGCGGCGGCGCGGGCTGCGGCGGGGCCTGGGCCGGAGCGCCGGGCGGGCCGGACGGAGCCTGGAGGTACCCCGGAGGCTGCTGCGCGGGCGGACCGGGCGGCTGCTGCTGGACCGGCGGGCGCTGCGGCGGGGCCTGGTGGTGGGTGGGCTCGGCGCCCAGCGGCTCGGCCGGCCGGTTCACCTGCGAGGGCCGCGAGCCGTGGTACCCGAAGGGGTCCTGGGGCTGCTGCGGGGCCTGCGGGGGCGGCGGCGGGGACTGGAAGCCGGGCGGCAGGTTCAGACCGGGCGGCGGTCCGGGCTGCTGCGGCGGCGGTGCCGGGGCGTTCTGCGGGGCGAGCGGCGTGTACGAGGTCGCCGTGTTCGTGAGGAAGTTCCAGCGGCACTCCTCGCAGAACGGCGCCATGTGCTCGCGCGGGGTGCGGCACTGCGGGCAGAGCTCCGCCTGCGCCGTCGCGTTCGGGTCGCCACCGGCGCCGAAGCCACCGGGAGCGGCGGGCGGAGCACCGTGGCCACCAGGAGCGCCGTAACCACCGGGGCCGCCGGGCGCACCGTAGCCACCGGGGGCGCCATGGCCCTCGGGGCCGCCGGGCGCGCCGTAGCCACCCGGGGCGCCATGGCCCTCGGGGCCGGGATATCCGTAAGCGGGAGGCGGCGGCGGGGGAGGCGGCGGTACGGCACCCGTCGGCGCACCCGCCCCGGCCATGCGATGGCCGCAGACCTCGCACCAGTCGTCGGAGACCGACTGGTGTCCGTTCGGGCAGGTCGGCATGTCGGTGCTTCCCCCTCTCGTCGTCCGGCCCGCTGGCCGGGCTACCTCTTGACGCGAACGGTCTTGGTGGAGCGGGTCTCGAGTGTCATCTCGTCCGCTTCCGCGACCTTCGCCTTCAAACGCACAGTACCGGTCGCCGCGTCGACCACGTCGACCACCTTCGAAAGGAGTTTCGCCGTATCCGCGTTGCCGGAGGCCGCCGCGAGCTGCACGGCGCGCCCCAATTTGGCCGTCGCGCCGTCGTGATCGCCCGATTTGCGGGCATCCAGACCCTGCTGGATGACGTCCGCCAGCTCGGCCTGGCCGGTGTAGTGCGCGACCTGCGGGTTGATCGAGGTCGACATCGCCAGGTCGTCCGTCCACACCGCCCGTACCAGTCCTTGGGACAGCGTCCGGGGGTCGCCGCCCAGCGGGTCCGGCGCGATCAGGGAGACCCGGGCGGCCAGCATCTCCCGGCCGACCGCCGCCTGCGGGACCCGCACGCTCACGTGGTAGTCGCGGGACTCGTCGCCCCACGAGCCCGTCGGGTAGTCCCCGGCGCGCGGCCCGGCCTCCGTACGCCGCCCGCTCAGGTCCTCGACCGTCGGCGCCACCTGCTTCACGAAGGCGATCTCCACCCCGACCGGGGTCCACAGGCGCAGCGCGACGTCCGCCACGCCCTTGCCCATCGCGTGCTCCATCATCGACGTGAAGTCGCCGGCGAGGGCGGCGGGGTCGGCGACGATGTCGGCGGTGCCGAGGAGGGCCGAGGCGATCCCGGTGACCTCCTTGACCTCCCAGTCGGTGCCCACCCCGCGCGCGTCACAGGTGAAGCGGCCCGCGCAGGCGTCGAGCGCGGCCCGCAGCTCCTCGGGCGTCTCGTGCTCGTTGCGGCCGTCGGTGAGCAGGATGCCGTGCCGGATGGTGAGGCCGGCGGAGGACAGCAGCCGGTCCGCGAGCCGCAGCCAGGTGCCGATCGCGGTGCCGCCGCCCGCGCTCAGCCGGCGCAGCGACTCCTTGGCCTCGGCCCGGGTGCGGGCGTCGGCCACCGCGAGGCGGCCCTGCCCCGGGTAGATCTCCGCGGCCTGGTGGGTCCCGGCGACGATGGCGAAGGCCGTGCCGTCGCGCAGGGTGTCGACGGCGGCGGCGGTCGCCTCGCGCGCGCCGCGCATCTTGGTGGCGGGGTAGTCCATCGAACCGGAGCAGTCGACCATGATCACGACCCCGGCGGCGCCGTCGCCCACCGGGCCGGACAGCCCGCTGGTGCCGCCGCCGGTCGAGGTGACCGTGACGATCGCGCTGACGTCCCTGCCGCCCTCGGGCAGGAACTCGTTCTGGTAGACGTCCACCGAGAACTGCGGCACGGTCGACTTGGAGAAGTTCGCCATCTGTTACGGCTCCTCGGGCAACGACGGAGAAGGGACGGGGGAGCGGCGACCGCTCAGGCGGATCCCGCCTCTGGGGGAGTGACGGTGAACGGCACGAGCGCGACCGTGATGTTGTCGTGGCCACCGCCGTCCAGGGCGTGTCCGACGAGGACCTGGGCGCTGTGCAGCGGGCGCTCCGCCGCGTCGGCCGGGACGACCCTGGCCATGTCCTCGGCGGCCTCGGCGTAGTTCCACAGCCCGTCCGTGCAGACGACGACCACACCCGACCGGTCGGGCTTGAACGCGGCCGTGTGCGGCTCCAGTTCGTAGGCGTCGGCGCCCAGCCAGCCGGTGATCGCGTGGGCGCGCTCGTCGGCGTACGCCTGTTCCACGTTCATCAGGCCGGCGGCGACCATCTGGGCGGCCCACGAGTCGTCCTCGGTGAGCCGGGCGGGCGGGGTGGCCCGGTCGTCCGGCACCCAGTAGGCGCGGCTGTCGCCGACCCAGCCCACGACGAGCAGGCCGTCGGCGACGACGGATCCCACGATGGTGCAGGCCGGAGCGTTGCTGCGGCGGTGCTGTTCGTGCTCGGCGCCGTCCCTGCCGGGTTCCTCCGCCAGGGAGTTGACGGCCTCGGCGGCGGCCACGATCGCCTCGTGCATCGCCTGCTGCGGGTGGGTGCCCCGGGGCAGCGCGGCGAGCAGCGAGGCGCCGGCCGCCTCGGCGGCGGCGGCGGAGGCCTCGTCGGGGCGGGTCGCCGAGGAGACGCCGTCGCAGACGATGGCGACGGTGGCGGGGGAGCCGTCGGGGAGTGTGGTCGAGGAGACGGCGAACGCGTCCTCGTTGCGGTGGTGGCGCAGCCCGCGGTCACTGACGGCGGCGACGCGGTCGAGCTCCCGCTCCATGTGGTCGCGCTCGCGGGGCTGCGCGTGCCCGCAGTTCTCGCAGTAGCCGTCGGTGTCGACCCGGCCGGCGCGGCAGGCGACACAGAGGGCGGCGGAGGCGGGGGCCGCCGGAGCCGCGGGGGCCGCCGGGGCGGGCGGTACGGGGTCCACCCGGACCGCCGTCCGCGGATCGGGGGCCGCCAGCTCGAAGTCGCCGCTGCCCGTGGTCGTCTCCCCACCGGGCGGCACCGGTCCGTCGGTACGCACCGGAGCCGGACCGGCGGGAGGCGTATTGCCCGGAGACGTACCGCCCGGGGCTGAACCGCCCGGCGTCGTACCGCCCGCAGCCGCACCCCCCGGCGTCACACCTCCCTGCTCCGTGCCCGCTTGCGCCGTGGCGACCGGCATCGTCGGCAGGTCGCGGCCGCCCGAGTCGGTGCCCGGCAGGTCTCCCGGGTGCTGGGTCAGCGTCGACAGCGAACCGGGGTCGCGGGGCGGGGCGTCCGGCCAGGCCACGGGCGTGCCGATGGCCACGGTCGGGCGGTCCGGCTCCTCCCCGGCGGCCGCCACGGCCGTCAGGTCGTACCCGCACGCCCCGCAGAACCGGTCGCCCGACTCCAGGGGTTCCGCGCAGTCCGGACAGGTGACCAGTCCGTGCGACGGCTTCGGCTTCTGGGACATCCTCACACCCACGTCCGGGGGCGGAAGCGGTTGGCCCGCTCCACCAGTTCGATCCTCTCCTCGCCCCGCTGGGCGAGCCGGGCCAGCACCCGGTACGAGCGTTCGAGGCCGAAGCGCAGTCCGCGCTCGTCCAGTTCACTCCCGAGCAGCAGCGCGCCGCCGCCCGGTTCCGCACCGGGACTCCCGGAGAGTACCCAGTCGAGAGCCGTCCCGAGCACCTCCGTCGACAACTGCTCCCGGCGCACCGCGTCCAGGCCGAAGCCCTGGAGCGCGGAGACCTGCGCCGCGGCGGCCGTCAGATCGGGTCCGAGCGGCTCGGCCGCCGGGCGCCGCCGCAGCCGCGCCCGCACGGTCGCCACCCGGGCCGCCGTGTAGTGGATCGAGGCCTCCGGCACGGACTCCAGGGTCCGTACGGCCCCGGCGCGGTCGCCCGCCGCGAGCTGCACCCGGGCGAGCCCGAAGGCCGCGCTGACGAAGCTCGGGTCGGTGGCCCACACCAGGCGGTAGTACTCGGCGGCGTTGTCCAGCTGGCCGAGCACCTCGGCGCAGATCCCGAGCGCCAGCTTCGGCGACGGCTCGCCGGGGAAGGCGTCGTACACCGCGTCGAAGGCGAGCGCCGCGTGCTCGTGGTCCCCGGTCACCAGGGAGGTGACGCCCCGGTACCAGACGATCCGCCAGTCGTCCGGGTCCCGCTCCTCCAGACCCGCCAGGGTCCGTACGGCGGAGGGCAGATCACCCAGTTCCAGCTGGGCCCGCAGGGTGCGCAGCCGCAGCTCCGTGGAGGGCGCGGGCGCGGCCTGCAGCGCGGCGAGCAGTTCGCCGGGGGCGGCGACCGCGAGTCCGGCGAGCAGACCGGCGTTGGGGTCGCCGATGTCGACGTGCGGCACGGGCAGCGCGAGCGCGGTGGCGGGCGTGTCGAGCGGCGCGAGCAGGGACCCGAGCCCCTGCCCGGACGCCGGGAGGGCGACGGGAGCGGGCGCCCCGGGCACGGCGGCAGCGGCCCGCTTGCGCCCGGTGCGCGCCCCCAGCAGCGACACGTCCTCCGTCAGCTCCGCGAACAGGGCCGTGTCCGTGACCCGGACCTCCGTGCCGAACAGCGTCGAGAGCGCCGGGCGCGGCCGCCCCGACTGGAGCGCCACGACCTCGCGCAGCACCCCGGTCAGCTGCTCGGCCATCTCCTGCGCGGAGGCGAACCGGCGCGCCGGGTCCGGGTCGGTGGCGCGGACCAGGAAGCGGTAGAAGGACTCGTACGTCCGGAAGACCTCGATGTGCTCCGGGTCCGGCAGCGAGTCCACGAAGACGTTCGTGTAGCCCTGGAAGTCGAAGGTCATCACGGCGAGCGTGCGCGCCACCGTGTACAGGTCGCTCGCCACCGAGGGACCGACCTCGGCCACCTCCGGCGCCTGGTAGCCGACCGTGCCGTAGATCGCGGACTCGTCGTCGTCCATCCGCCGGACCGCGCCCATGTCGATCAGCTTCAGCTGGTCCTCGGACTGGATGGCGTTGTCGACCTTGAAGTCGCAGTACAGCAGGTTCCTGCTGTGCAGGTGCCCGAGCGCCTCCAGGGCCTCGATCCCGTACGCGCAGGCCTGCTCGACCGGCAGCGGATCGCGCCGGCCGTCGGGGGTGCGCCGGTCGTTGGCGATCTCCTTGAGGGACTTGCCGCCGACGTACTCCATGACGATGTAGCCGTCCATGGAGCCGGTGCGCTGGTCGAGGTGCTCGACGAAGTTGTAGATGCGGACGATGTTGGAGTGCTCGATCTCGGCGAGGAAGCGGCGCTCCGAGATCGCCGCCTCCATCGCGTCCTGGTCGCCGGTGTCGAGCAGGCCCTTGAGGACCACCCACCGGTCGGAGACGGCCCGGTCGACGGCCAGGTAGATCCAGCCGAGGCCGCCGTGCGCGAGACAGCCCGCGACCTCGTACTGGCCGTGGACGATGTCCCCGCCGCGCAGCTTCGGCACGAAGGAGTACGGGTGCCCGCACTTGGTGCAGAAGCCCTCCGTACGGCCCGGCCGCTCGCCCCGCGAACGGCCCACGGGCGCCCCGCAGTCGGAGCGGGAGCAGAAACGCTTCCGCTCGGGGACCTCGGGGTTCTCCATGACCGCCGCCCGCGGGTCCGGGCGCGGCACCTCGGGGATCGACACCAGACCCGCGCCCAGCCGGTTGCGGGCGGACTGGCCGGTCGAGGTGCCGGAGCTGCGCACCGACACCGAGCGGGACGTGGACGCCCCGGAGAGCGAGCGCGACAGCCGCCCCGAGACCGAACGCCGGGACGTCGACGAACGCGACGAGGCCCGCGAGGACGCCCGCGAGGAGGCGGAGTCCGGCCCCCCGACGCCGGAAGCGCTGCCCGTGCCCGACTTCCTGCCGGGCACGGCCATCCCCGTCGGCGTCGACCCGATCAGCCCGCCGGGCGCCACCACCGGGGCGAGCCCGCAGGTGTCGCAGTACAGCTCGCCGCCTCCCATGTCCTCGTACGAACCCTCGCACGAAGGACGCTGACAGCTCCCCACACCCGTCTCCCCGCTCACCACTGTCGTCCTCCCGCGTCTCTCGGGCCGGACAGTACGTCCGCCGCCGCCTGCTGGTACCGCAGCACGGCCTGTTCCGCGACCCGCAGATCGCAGGGCGCGCTCCACAGCATCCTGCGCGCCGCGTCGTACCGCTCCACCAGCACCGGGTCCTCCGCCGCGCCCAGTCGCGCCACCTTCGCCTTGTACGCGTCCAGCCGGCCGCGCAGCTCCGCCCGCACCGCGAGCGGCGCCGTCACCGCGGTCAACGACTCCCGTGCCCGCAGCAGTTCGTCCTCCGCCTCCCGCTCCAGCGAATCCAGGAGCGGCGACAGCCGGTGCCACCGGGCGTGCCTGCGGTACTCGGCGGCGGCCGCCAGCCGTTCCTGCAGCACGATCGGCGGCCCGCTGACGGCCGGCACCTCGGAGGCGGCGATCTTCGCCAGCACCTCGCCGCGCGCCGCCCGCGCCTCCGCGAGCGTACGGTCCGCCCGCGAGAGCACGTCCCGCAGCCGCAGCAGCCGGTCCTCGGAGTCCTGCCGGACCGCGAGCACCGCCTCGATCTCCCGCCGGACGTCCTCCAGGGCCAGCGCCGCCCGGTCGTACCGCTCGGTGTCCGGCCTGCCGCCGCCGGGCGCCGAACTCCCCGCCGCCGGACGCCAGAAGGCCAGCGGATCCGTCACGACCTGGGAGCGCAGCGCGGTCAGCTCGGCCGTGATCGCCTCCAGCTCGTCCCCGGCCGGGTGCTCCCCGGGCCGCACGCCCACCGAGTGCGCGAGCGAACGCGTCCGGCCCAGCTCCGCGGCGAGCAGGTCTATCCGGGCGGGCAGCGCCGACCAGACCGCGTCCGCGGTCACCACCACGTCCAGCGAGGAGGCGTACAGCTCGTTCATCCGCCGGACCAGGCCCTCCAGCGTGAACCGCTCCGCCAGCTGCCCCTGCCCGCCCGCGCCGCCCGCGACCAGCACGCTCTCGCCGCGCAGCCGCTCGGTCAGCTCCACGAGCTCCTCCCGGCCGGGCCAGCGGCGCCGGGCGCGCAGCTCACGGGCGTCCCGCAGGGCGCCGGTGTACACGTCGAAACAGGTCCAGAGCAGGGTGATGGTCCGCTCGGTCGCCGCCCAGCGGTCCCGGGTCGCGCCGGTGAGACCGGCCCCTTCGAGCAGCCTGCGGCCCGCGTGGTCCTGGAGCGCGAAGAGCGAGTCCTCGACCGCCTTGTGCTCGGCGCCGAGCCGCGCCAGCGCACGGTCCACCTCGTCCCGGTCCATCACCGGACCGGGGGGTCCCGTGACGCCCATCGGTCACCTCTTCCTCTCCGTGTACGGGGCTGCTGGTACGGCGCTGCGCGTAGGGGCCGCGGGGGTACGGCGCTACTTGTACATGGGCGGGGGCGGCCCGGTTATCCCCGGCAGGTCCTTCTCCAGCCACTCCTTGTACGCCTTCTGCCAGGGACCCTGCCGGTACCCGACGAGCACCTGGTTGACCCGGCGCACCAGGTCGTCGTTGCCCAGCTTGGCCGCCACCCCGTAGTACTCCTCGGTGAACGGCCGGCCCTTGAGCTCGACCGCCGGGTCCTGCGCGGCCTGGCCGGCCGCCAGGGCGTTGTCCGTGACGACCGCGTCGACCTCGCCCAGCTGGAGCCTGACCAGGCAGTCCAGCTGGTTGGGGACGGTCAGCAGGTCCTTGTCGTCCTTGGTGCCGTCGGCCTCGTCCTTGAAGACCGCGCCGAAGGACTTCTCCGCCAGCGCGTCGTAGGCGGTGGACCCCTCGGCGGTGCAGATCCGCTTCCCGCGCAGCGAGGAGTCGTAGCCCGTGATGCTCTTGTCGGCCTTGGCCGCGAGGACCTGCTGCCCGGCCTGGAAGTAGGCGGTGGAGAAGGCGACCTCCCCGATCCGCTTGCAGTTGATCGTCATCGTGCGCACGACGAGGTCGATCTTCCCGCTGTTCAGGAGGGCGGTCCGCTGGTTGGTGGGGATCGCCCGCAGGATCACGGCGTTCCGGTCGCCGAGGATGTCCGCGGCGACGGCCCGGGCCAGCTCGATGTCGAAGCCCTCCAGGGTGCCCTTCTCCGGGTCCCGGTAGCCCCAGCGGTAGCTGGACTGGTCGACGCCGACGACCAGCTTCCCGCGCTGCTTGATCGCGTCGATCGACGGGCCGTCCGCCGACGAGGGGGTCAGCGAGGCCTCCGGGTTCCGGCAGGTGTCCGCCCTGACCTGGATGCCCGTGCCGAGGCCGGGGCCCGGACCGTACGTCCCGGGGGCCGCGGCGGCGGCGCTCCCGTCCTGCGCCAGCGGCAGCAGGGTCAGCGAGGCGGTGAGCCCGCACGCCACGGCCATCGCGGCCACCCCGCCCCAGCCCCGGAACCGCTTCGCCGTCCGCCGCACCAGCGGGTACGCGCCGTTCGGCATCCCGCCCCCTCTCACCGGTACTCCGACAGTCTGCGGTTGATGCCGAGCACGGCGCCCGCCGCACCCAGGATCCCGAGGGCGGCCGCGCCCAGCGGCAGCGCCGTCAGCGCGGCCCCGGCGTCCTCGGCGGAGCGGGTGAACTCGGCCTTCTCGTGGGCGAGGGCCCGCTCCAGGGCCGCGTCGACCTGGTCGAAGGCCTGGCCCGTCGAGTCCTTCGGGCCGACGATCCGGGTGAGGGCGCCCTCGTAGTCGCCGCCCTCGTCCTTCGCACGGGCTTCCTTGTGGAGGGTCTGCCACGTGCGGACGCGGTTCACGGCCTCGTCGACCGGCGTGCGGCCCGCGGCGTCGTCGGCCAGCTCGCCGGCGTCGGCGAGCGCGCCCGTCAGGGCCTCCATGCTCGCCGCGTAGTCCGCCTCGTACTTGTCCTTGGTGCGGTCCTCGGTGAGCACCGCGCCCCGGGCGACCAGGGTCAGGTTCTCGTTGGCGCGGGCCGTGAGCGAGCTGATCCGGGCCGTGTTGAGGACCTGGAGCGACTCCTGCCCGTGCGCCTGGGCCTTGTTCAGGTCGGCGCGCGCCAGGGTGTGCGCGGTGGCGAGCCAGAGCAGGGCGACCACGGTGGCGGCGGTCGCGGCGAGCAGCCCGTGGTTGAACACCCGGTGGGTGCGGACGTAGTTGCGGCGCTGGGCCCAGCCGAGGGCGGCGAGGACGACCAGCCCCACGGCGACCGACAGGTACGGCCAGGTGCGGGCGGCGGCGTCGTCCTTGCGGAGCCGCTCGGTCTCGGCCGTGTACAGCCGCTCGGCGGCGGGGAGCAGGGTGCTGGTCATCTGCTGGTTGGCGTACCGCAGATAGGCCCCGCCCAGCGGCAGGCCCTGCCGGTTGGCGGCCCGCGCGCGCTCCACCAGCCCCGTGTAGCGGGGGAGCTGTTCGTTCAGGGTGGCTATCTCGGCGGCCGACTGGCCCGAACCGTCGGTGCCCGCGGCGGCCTCGACGAGGAGCCGGGCGGCGGCGGCGATGTCCCGGTCGTACCGCTTGCGGGACTCCTCCGGTTCGAGCGTGCCCGCGAGGAAGCCGCTGGCGGCGGTGGTGTCCGCGTCGGCGAGGTAGCGGTAGATCGCGGCGGCGTCCCCGGACAGCGGCTGGCTGCGGTGCACGACGTCGTCGGCGGCGCCGGCCCGGTCGTCCACCTGGAAGGCGGTGACCGCCCCGAACGCGACGAGCAGCACCGCGAGTACGGCCCCGAGGATCTGCAGCCGGCCGGGCTCGGTCGTCGCGGCGACCCGCAGCCGCTCCCGGCCCACGGCCCACGCGCCCCGCCCCCCGGGCGGGACGGCGCCGGGCGCGGGCGACGGCTGCGCGGGCACGCCGGTCGGGCGTGCGGGCGCCGTGGCCGCGCCCCGCGCCACGGGGGCGGCGGGTGCGTTCGGCGGGTGTGTCACTTGACCTCCCCCTGGGTCGCTGACGTCGGCCGGTCCGGCCAGCAGTATGGCCGCAGGGGGCCCTCCGCACACCGGGATTGACTCGATCTTGTTCTTATCGTGCCGTATGCCCCCGGCAAGGCCGCGGGCACTCCCCTCACCTTGAATACGTCCTCACGCCGTCATCGGTTCCGTTCCGGACATCGCTCGAACAGGTGAACATGCCGGTGGGGCGCCCCTTCCCGTGGAAGAAGCGCCCCACACACCGCCGGCTCAGGCCCCGTAGTGCTCCCGCAGCCGGGCCGCCGCCTCCGGCCCCGCCGCCACCTCGTCCAGGGCGAGCAGCCCCGCCCCGAGGACCGGCGGCGCCGTCACGAAGCCGATGACGGCCTTCGGCGCCCGCTCGGCGAGGAGTTCGCGGATCCGCTCCTCCAACTGCGGGTGGCGGGCGGCCAGCACGCTGCCGCCCAGCATCACCGGTGCCTCCTCGCCGAGGAGTCCGAGCCGCCCGAGCGCGACCGAGGACAGGGCGACGACCTCCTCGGCCAGCCGGTGCACCAGCGACAGCGCCACCGGGTCGCCCGCCGCGCTCACCCGGAACAGCACGGGCGTCAGTTCGTGCCGCCGCTCGAACGGCACCAGGCCCAGGTGCAGCGCCTCGATCAGCGCGTACATCGACTCCAGACCGAAGTGCGCGGGCAGCGCGCGTGCCAGCTCGGACGGCTCGCCGCGCCCGTCCTCGGCACGCGCCGCGAACCAGAGCGCCTCCTCGGCCATGCCGCTGCCGCCGCCCCAGTCCCCGGAGATCTTCCCGATCGCGGGGAAGCGCGCGGTCCGCCCGTCCGGGGCCATCCCGACACAGTTGATCCCCGCCCCGCAGACCACCGCGACACCGCGCGGCTCGTCGATCCCGGCGCGCAGTATCGCGAAGGTGTCGTTGTGCACCCGCACCGACCCGCTCCACCCCCGGCCGAGCACCTCGGCCTGGAGCGCGGTCTCCTCGACGGGCAGGTCCGCGTTGGCGAGACAGGCCGTGACATGGGCGAACCCGGCCGGGACACCGGCCTCTTCGCACGCCCGTCCCACGATCTCCGCCAGCGAGTCGACGGCCGTCCCCACCCCCACCACCGGCGGCTGGAACCCGCCGCCGCGCGCCGCGCCCAGGACGGTGCCGTCCGGGGCGACGACCGCGACGTCGGTCTTGCTGTTCCCCGCGTCGACCGCGAGGAGGACGCCGTCCGGGTTCACGCCCACGCGAGGTGCTCCCGGTTGTGCGCGATCAGCCGGTCGGTGAGCCCGTCGGCGTACGCGTACTGGCCCACCAGCGGGTGGGCGAGCAGCGCCTTGAACACCCGGTCCCGGCCGCCGCGCAGCGCCGCTTCCAGGGCCAGGTCCTCGTAGGCGGTGACGTTCGCGATCAGTCCGGCGTACAGCGGGTCGACCGGGGCGACCGGCAGCGGGACGGCCCCGTGGGCGCCGACCGCGGCCTGCGTCTCGATGACGGCGTCGTCCGGCAGGAACGGCAGCGTGCCCTTGTTGTAGGTGTTGACCACCTGGTACGGCGAACCTCCGCCGCCCAGGAGGGAGGCCGCCAGGTCCACGGCCGCCTCCGAGTAGAAGGCGCCGCCGCGCTTGGCGAGCAGGGCCGGCTTCTCGTCGAGCGCCGGGTCCCCGTACATCTCCAGGAGTTCCTTCTCCATCGCGGCGACCTCGGCGGCCCGGGAGGGCTTGGTGCCGAGTTCCCGTACGACCTCGTCGTGCGCGTAGAAGTAGCGCAGGTAGTACGAGGGGACGACGCCGAGCCGGTCCAGGACCGGGCGCGGCAGGCGGAGGTCGTCGGCGACGGCGTCGCCGTGCTCGGCGAGCAGCCGCGGGAGGACGTTCTCGCCCTCGGGGCCGCCGAGGCGCACCGCGCGCTCCCAGGTCAGGTGGTTGAGCCCGACGTGCTCCAGGTGGACCTCGGAGGGGGCCACGCCGAGGAGTCCGGCGAACTTCCGCTGGAAGCCGATGGCGACGTTGCACAGGCCGACGGCCTTGTGCCCGGCCTGGAGCAGCGCGCGCGTGACGATGCCCACCGGGTTGGTGAAGTCGATGATCCAGGCGTCGGGGTTGGCGCGCCGGACCCGCTCGGCGATGTCCAGGACGACCGGGACGGTGCGCAGTGCCTTGGCGAGGCCGCCGGCTCCGGTGGTCTCCTGGCCGACGCAGCCGCACTCCAGCGGCCAGGTCTCGTCCTGCTCGCGGGCGGCCTGCCCGCCGACCCGGAGCTGGAGCAGGACGGCGTCGGCGCCCTCGACCCCGGCGTCGAGGTCGGAGGTGGTGGTGATCCGGCCCGCGTGGTCCTGCTTGGCGAAGATGCGCCGGGCGAGTCCGCCGACGAGGTCGAGCCGGTCGGCGGCGGGGTCGACGAGGACGAGTTCGGTGATGGGCAGGGTGTCGCGCAGGCGCGCGAATCCGTCGATGAGTTCGGGGGTGTAGGTGGAACCGCCCCCCACGACAGTGAGCTTCATGGTGTGATTCAGCCCTTCACTCCGGTCAGTGTGACTCCCTCGACGAACGCCTTCTGGGCGAAGAAGAAGACGAGGATCACAGGGGCCATGACCAGGACGGTCGCGGCCATGGTCAGATTCCAGTCGGTGTGGTGCGCGCCCTTGAAGGACTCCAGGCCGTAGCTCAGGGTCCAGGCGCCGGGGTTCTCGGAGGCGTAGATCTGCGGGCCGAAGTAGTCGTTCCAGCAGTAGAAGAACTGGAAGAGGGCGACGGCGGCGATGCCGGGCTTCGCCATCGGCAGCACGATCCTGATCAGGGTGCGGAACTCGCCGCAGCCGTCGATCTTCGCGGCCTCGACGTACTCGTTGGGGATGGTCAGCAGGAACTGGCGCAGCAGGAAGATGGCGAAGGCGTCGCCGAAGGCCATCGGGATGATCAGCGGCCAGAGGGTGCCGGAGAGGTCCATCTGCTTGGCCCAGAACAGGTACATCGGGATGATGACGACCTGCGGCGGCAGCATCATCATCGAGATGACCAGCAGCATGGACAGGTGCCGGCCGCGGAAGCGGAGCTTGGCGAGGGCGTACGCCACGGGGACCGAGGACACCACGACGAGGACGGTGCCGAGTCCCGCGTAGAGCAGCGAGTTCCTCCACCAGACGAGGAAGCCCTCGGTCCGGAACACCTTGACGTAGTTCTCCCAGTGCCAGGAGTTCGGCGTCAGGTCCCGGGTGAGCGCCTGCTGGTCGCTCATCAGGGAGGTGAGGAGGACGAAGACGAAGGGGAGGACGAAGAACAGGGCCGCGGCGATGCCGAGCGAGTGCACGGCGATCCAGTGCAGCAGCGACCTGCGGCGGGCCCGCTTCTCGGCGGGGCTCACGGGGCCGCTCGGGGCGGGGCGGGCGGCGCGGGCGGTTGCGGTCGTCATGAGTCAGTCACCCGAGCCGATCAGGCCGCCGCGCCGGCGCATGAGCAGCGCGGTGAAGGCCATGGAGAAGGCGAAGAGCACCAGGGCCACGACACAGGCGGCGCCGTAGTTGAACTGGCTGAAGCCGAGGCTGTAGACGAGCTGCGGCAGGGTCAGCGTGGAGTCGTCCGGATAGCCGGGCGAGAAGGTGACGCCGGAGCCGCCGATCACGCCCGAGGCGACCTTGGCGGCCACGATCGGCTGCGTGTAGTACTGCATCGCGCCGATGATCCCGGTGACGACCGCGAAGAGCACGATCGGCGAGATGTTCGGCAGGGTGACGTAGCGGAACCGCTGCCACGGGGACGCGCCGTCGAGTTCGGCGGCCTCGTACTGCTCCCTCGGTACGTCGAGCAGCGCGGCCATGAAGATGACCATGAGGTCGCCGACGCCCCAGACGGCGAGGACGGTGAGGGCCGGCTTGGCCCAGGCCGCGTCGTTGAACCAGGAGGGGGCGGGGATGCCGACCGCCTCCAGGAGCGAGTTGACCGGTCCGGTGCCGGGGTTGAGCAGGAAGACGAAGGCCAGCGTGGCGGCCACCGGCGGGGCCAGGTAGGGCAGGTAGAAGAGGGTGCGGAAGACGCCGGCGCCGGTCTTGATCTTGGTGATCAGCATGCCGATGCCGAGGCCGAAGACCACCCGGCAGGTGACCATGACGACGCCGAGCCAGAGGGTGTTCTGCAGGGCCGGCCAGAACTTCGGGAACTCCGTGAGGACGTACGTCCAGTTCTCCAGGCCCCGCCAGGTCGGCGGGTTGAGGCCGTCGTACCGCATGAACGAGAAGTACAGGGTGGAGATCAGGGGGTAGGCGAAGAAAACGCCGAAGCCGATCAGCCAGGGCGACATGAAGGCCAGGGCGACGAGCGCGCTGCGGCGGCGCTTGGCCCGCAGCGTGTTCGTCCCCCGCGGGGAGGCGGCGGCCGGGGCGGCGGCCGCCTCCTTCGGGGACAGGGTGTCCGTGCTCATGGGTGGGTGCCGGCCGTCACTTCGCCGCGGCGATGTCGCGGTCGATCTGGGCCGCGGCGTCCGCGAGGCCCTTCTTCAGGTCGGTGACCTGCCCCTTCTCGTACTGCTGGGCGAGGCGGGACAGGGTCTCCTGGTAGGAGGGGCCGTTCACGGCGCCGTCCGGGGTGGTGGACTCGGGGTGCCGGGCGATGTCCAGGAAGGTCTTGAAGCGCTTGTCGAACTTCAGGTCCGGGGACTTCAGCGCGTCCAGGGTGGAGGGGACGTTGCCGATCTCGTTGGCGAAGCCCACCACGGCGTCGGTGTTCGTGGTCATGTACTTGACCAGTTCCCAGGCGGCGTTCTGCTTCTTGCTCTGCGGGGCGATGCCCATGATCGTGCCCGAGAGGTAGCCCTTGCCGTACTCGGCCAGCTCGTCGTCGGCGACCGGCAGCGGCGCGACGCCGACCTCGAAGGGGACCTTGGCCTCCTTGATGAAGTTCAGCCGCCACTCGCCGTCGAGCTGCATGGCGACCTGGCCGGTCTGGAAGGGGTGCTTGACGCCCCACTCGTCACCGAAGGTGGTGCGGTACTTGTCGAGCTTCGCGAAGCCGCCGAGGCCGTCGACCAGGGACTTCTGGTACGTCATCATCTCGGCGAACGCCGGGTCCTTGGCGACGTTCGACTTGCCGTCCGCGTCGAAGTACTTGTGGTCCCACTGGGACATGTAGTGCTCGACGACGGTCTCGTAGCCGAGGTAGGTCGGCATGAAGCCGAGCTGCTCGTAGGAGTCGCCCTTGGACTTGGTGAGCGCCTTGGCGACCTGGGCGAACTGGGACCAGGTCTTCGGCGGGGCCTCGGGGTCGAGCCCGGCCGCCTTGAACGCGTCCTTGTTGTAGTAGAGGCCGTACGCGTCGGAGAGCAGCGGCAGGGAGCAGCGCTTGCCCTCGAACTGCGTGTACGACTGGAGGACCTTCGGGAAGATCTTGTCCAGGTCCAGCTTGTCCTTCTCGATGAAGGGCTTGAGGTCCGCGAGGGCGCCCGAGGCGCAGAACTTGCCGACGTTGGAGGTCGTGAAGGAGGAGACGACGTCCGGTCCGTTGGAGCCGCCCGCGCGCAGCGCCTGGCCGAGCTTGTCGTCGTTGATGTCGCCGACGACCTTCACCTTGATGTTCGGGTGGGCCTTCATGAAGCGGTCCACGTTGTTCTGGATCGCCTTGACCTCGCTGGGCGTCGACCAGCCGTGCCAGAAGGTGATGGTGGTCTGGGCGCTGGGGTCGTCGGGGGTCGCGTTGCTCGCGGAGCCCGTACAGGCGGTGGCGAAGAGGGCTATCGAGGCGGTGGCGGCGAGCGCTGCGGCTGCTTTGCGCGGACGTACGGGCATGACGGTGTCTCCCTGTGGCGGAGGGGCTATGGGGGCGGGGGAGGGCGGTGGGTCAGCGCGAGGTGTCGAAGACCTCGTCGCGCGTGGTGGCGAGGGCGCTTTCGAGGGCGCCGCGCAGGACGGGACGCACGGGGACGGAGGTGAGGACGAGCCGGGGCCGGGAGGCGGCGAGGTCGGCGAGTTCGGCCTGCACGCGGGAGCGCAGGGCCTCGCCGCCGGCGACGAGGACGTCACCGGAGAGCACGATGAGTTCGGGGTCGAGGACCGCGACGAGGGAGGCGAGCCCGGTGGCGACGCGCTCGGCGTACCGGTCGAGCAGTTCGGCGTAGCGGGGGTCCTCGCCGTGCGTCTCCGCCGCGTGCGCGAGCAGTCCGCAGGCGACCGGCACGTACGGCTGCTCGGGGGTGTCGATGCCGAGGGCGCGGGCGATCCGGGGGACCGCCTGGACGCCCGCGAGTTCCTGGTAGCCGCCGGAGTTGGCCTTGGTGACCTGCCGGACGAGCGGGGTGCCGGGCACCGGCAGGAAGCCGACCTCGCCGGCGCCGCCGGTGAAGCCGCGGTGCAGCCGCCCGCCGAGGACGAGGGCGGCGCCCATGCCCTCCTCGTTCCAGAGCAGCGCGAAGTCGGAGTGGCCCCGGGCGGCGCCCAGGCGCTGTTCGGCGACGGCGACGAGGTTGACGTCGTTCTCGTACTCGAACGGCATGGGCAGGGCGGCGGCCAGCTCCTCCAGGAGGGTGGGGGAGTGCCAGCCGGGCAGGTGGGCGGCGTACCGCAGGCGTCCGGTGGCCGGGTCGAAGGCGCCGGGGGTGCCGATGACCAGGCGCCGCACGTCCTCGCGGGTGATCCCGGCCGCCTTGACGGCCCCGTCGAGGGCGTCGGTGACCTGGCGGACGACGCCGGAGGCGGCGCGGCCCGGGGTCCGCAGCTCGAACTCGCCGACGATCGCGCCCGTGACGTCGGCGACGGCGGCGTGGATGCGGGACTGGCTGACGTCGAGTCCGGCGGCGTACGCGGCCCGCGCGTTGACCGCGTAGAGCTGGGCGTTCGGTCCGGGCCGGCCCTCGGTGGTGCCGGTGGCGACGACGAGCCCGGCCGCTTCGAGGCGGGCGAGCAGCTGGGAGGCGGTCGGCTTGGACAGGCCGGTGAGCTTGCCGATCCGGGTCCGGGAGAGCGGGCCGTGCTCCAGGAGGAGGTCCAGGGCGGCGCGGTCGTTCATGGCGCGCAGCACGCGCGGCGTGCCGGGGGTTCCGGGGGCCGTACCGGCCATGGGGGTCGCACCTGCCTTCGTACTGTTAGGAAAGTTTCCTATTGGGTTGGGAGGAAGGTAAGGCGGGCGTCACGGGGTCGTCAATACCCGGGTACGACAAACGCCCCCGAAGGCAACCGAAGTGTTACCCACGAGGGCGTCGATGTGCCGGGATCCCCCGCGGCCCGTCGCGGACTTCCGCGATCCGCCGCGAGGCCCCGCTACTTGGAGAGGTCCGGCCTCGGCAGCGGGGTCGCCGCCGTCGACTGGGGCGAGGTCGCCGACGCGAAGGCCGAGGGGGCCGCCATGCCCGCCGTCGGGTCCGCCGCCGGCTCCTCCGCCTGCGCGGGAAGCCCGCCCACGATCCGGATGCCGGCCTCGTCCAGGCCCCGCTTGATGCGCCAGCGCAGCTCGCGCTCCACACCGAGCGCCTTCCCCGGCATCGTCTTCGCCGAGACCCGGACGGTCATCGAGTCGAGCAGCACCTCGTTCAGACCCAGCACCTCCACCGGACCCCAGAGTCGCTCGTTCCACGGCTCCTCCTTGGCCATGGACTCCGCCGCCTCGGTGATCACCGCCCGCACCTTGTCCAGGTCCTCCGTCGGCCGGACCGTCACGTCGACGCCCGCCGTCGCCCAGCCCTGGCTGAGGTTCCCTATCCGCTTGATCTCGCCGTTGCGCACGTACCAGATCTCGCCGTCCACGCCCCGCAGCTTCGTCACCCGCAGGCCCACCTCCACGACCTCGCCGGACGCCACGCCCGCGTCGACCGAGTCACCGACGCCGTACTGGTCCTCCAGGATCATGAAGACGCCCGACAGGAAGTCCGTCACCAGGTTCCGCGCGCCGAAACCGATCGCCACACCGGCCACACCGGCCGAGGCGAGCAGCGGCGCCAGGTCGATCTTGAAGGCGCCCAGGATCATCAGCCCCGCCGTGCCCAGGATCAGGAACGACGCCACCGAGCGCAGCACCGAGCCGATCGCCTCCGAGCGCTGCCGCCGCCGCTCGGTGTTGACCAGGAGACCGCCCAGGGCGGTCCCCTCCACCGCCTGCGCCGAGCGGTTCATCCGCTCGATCAGCTTCGTCAGGGCGCGGCGGACGGCCATCCGCAGGAGCAGCGCGACGACCAGGATCAGCAGGATGCGCAGCCCGGTGTTCAGCCAGGTGGACCAGTTCTCCTCGACCCAGCTGGCGGCGTTCGTGGCCTTCTCCGCCGCCTCGTCCAGGGTCACCGGAATGGGTTCGGGATCGGTGGCAGCCGCAAGGGCGGACCAGGACACGGGAAGACCTCCAGGCATCGCGTACGCAGGCCATCCACAGTAACGGGGCGTCGGACATGGTCCCGTAGCCGTGTTCGAGGGAGAGACCGACCTCACCCGGGCAGACAGAAGGGAGACATGCCGATGTGGTCGAGAACACGCCGGGCCCGTCACCCCGATCCCGGTACGTGGTGGCGTTCCGACCAGGCATGAGGGGAGACTGAGAGCAGTTCGTCCCGGCGCGAGCCACGCGCCGCCGGCGTCATAGGAGGCATCCGTGCCGCACGTCCTGGTCCTCAACGCGTCGTACGAGCCGCTCGGCGTCGTACCGCTCCGCCGCGCACTCGTCCTCGTCCTGGAGAACAAGGCTCTCTGCCTCGAGGAATCCGGCGCCTTCCTGCACAGCGAGACCCAAGTCGTCCCCGCGCCCAGCGTGGTGCGACTGAAGCGCTTCGTGCGGGTCCCCTACCGGGGGCCCGTTCCCTTGACCCGCCGAGCGCTCTTCGCGCGCGACGGCGGGCGCTGCGCCTACTGCGGGGCGGTCGCGACCAGCGTCGACCACGTCATCCCGCGCAGCCGCGGGGGCACCCACGCCTGGGAGAACGTGGTGGCGGCCTGCCGCCGCTGCAACCACGTCAAGGCCGACCGGCACCTGCGCGAGATCGGCTGGCGGCTGCGCCACCAACCGGCCCCGCCCACCGGCCTGGCCTGGCGGATCATCGGGACCGGACACCGGGACCCCCGCTGGCTTCCGTACCTCCAGCCGTACGGAGCCGAGGACGTGATGGCCCGGATCGACTCCGTCGCCGACGCCCCCGTGAGGGCGCTGACGACGGGTTGAGCCGGGCCTTTCGCGTACGCGGGGGCGGTACGGCTCCGCTCGGCGGGGCGGTACGGCTTCGGGGACGCGGGGGCGGTACGGCGTCGGGCGGCGCACCCCTCAGGGGGTGGGCCGCTCGTCCGGCGTGCCCGCCGACCCCGCCGACGCGGCGTCCTTCGCCGTGTCCTTCGTCGTGTCCGGCGCGGTGTCCGGAGTCTCCTCCGGCGGGTCCACCGGCCCCTTCCCGGCGGACCGGGCGGCCCGGCCCTCGCCCGCGGGCGGCTTCGGCGCGGCCACCGCGTACGTCTCCACCGACCAGAGCGAGTAGCCGAACCGGGTCGCCCGCGACTCCCCCTGCACCCGCAGGAAACGGGTGTCCGCCGCGTCCATCCGGACCGCCTCCCGGCCGCCCCTGCCCTCCGCGACCGTCGCCGCCGTGCGCCACACGCGCCCGTCGGCCGAGACCTGGACCCGGTAGCGGGAGGCGTACGCGTCCTGCCAGTGCAGCACCACCTGCCCTATCCGGGCCGGCTCGGGCAGCTCCAGTTGCCACCAGGCGCCGTCCTCCGCGGGGGAGGACCAGCGGGTGGCAGGATCGCCGTCCACCGCCGAGGAGGCCGGGAAGTCCGCCGTCTCGTCGCCCGAGGAGGAGGCCGTCGCCGCCCGCGCCAGATCGGGACCGGCGGTACGGGGGAAGGCCCGCACGGTCAGCACCCGCTCCTCGCCCGCGAAGGACACCGGCACCCGGTACGCCCCCACCGGCACGTCCGGCGCCACCGAGACCTCCAGCGGGACGGTCGTCCGCGCGCCCCGCTCCACCACGGCCTCCTTCGGCAGCCGTACCGTGACGCCCTTCGGGGCCCTCGCCGTCAGCGGCCCGCGCACCTCGCCCGCGCGCCGCCCCGACAGTTCCACGTCCACCCGCCGGGCCGGGCCGCCGATCTCCGCGTCGGTCTCCGCGCGCGCCAGGTCGACCCCCGCGCGCGGCCCGTCCGCGAACCAGGGCACCAGCGCGCGCACCTCGGGCGCGGGCCCCTCGGCGTCCCACACGACCCGCAGCGCGTCGGCCCGCAGCCCCTTCGGCTCGGACTGGGTCCACCCGGACGCCGACAGCGGGCCCAGCGCCCGCCAGCCCTCACTCGGCACGAACGCCTCCACGCGCGCGTGGCCGCTCCCGCCGCCCGCGCCCGGATCGGCCGGATCGGCCATCACCGTCAGTGCCTCCACGGACCGCGCCCGGTCGAGCCGCACGGTGTACGAGCCGGCCGTGCGGTCGGCCCGGGCCGCCGCCGTCCGGTCGGCGCCGGTCCAGGCCGCGGCCCGGTCCACCGCGCGCGTGAGGAACGGGTCCAGCACCCCCGCGCCCACCGTCACCCGGCTCGCCGCGAGTTCCTTCCGCAGCGGTTCGAGCCGCAGCTGCGCCGCCCAGGCCGCCGCGCCGTCGCCGCGCGTCTGGGCGAGCAGCATGTCGACCGCCGTCTCGCCCGCGAGGCCGTACCGGGAGAGCTGGTCGAGCCAGGGGCCGGTCTCCTCGTCGAGGGCGCCGCCCGCGGTGTCCGCGAGCCGCTCGGGGGCCCCGCGCATCACGGTGAACGCGGCCCGCAGCTCCCGCGCCGCCTTCTCCCGCCGCGCGTCCGCCCCGGCGCCGGTGCTCGCGCGGGAAGCCCAGAAGTTCGCCAGGAGCGGCTTCAGATACGCCGATTCGCCCGCCGGGTCGAGGACCGAGGAGGCACCGTTCCCGGCGAGCGCCCGCAGCGCCTCACGGGCGGCGGGCCCGGGCCCCGCGAGGTCGTCGACGGCCGCCCGCCAGGACTCCCGGGGCCGGTAGCCGCGCGGGTTCCAGGCGTAGTCGGCGGCCGTGAAGAGCGGCACGCGGGAGACCGCCGGCTGCTCCATGGCGTGGGCCAGATAGGCGGCGGACCCGGCGGCCACCGCCGGGTCCCGGCCGGTGGCGGGGCCGAGGAACAGCCGGTCCTGGGCGTAGTCGTTGACCGGGTAGTTGTCCATGGTGACCAGCGGGTGGCGCAGGGCGCCGCGCGCCCCGGCCAGCTCGCCGCCGGTGATCGTGCGCGGGACGACCCCGACACCGGTCCACGCCACCCGCACGTCCGCGTCGAGCGCCTCCGCGAGCTTCGTCCGGTACGCGGTCGCGCCGTCCTGGTAGTACTCCGTCGGCATCACCGTCAGCGGCTCGGCGTCCGGGTGCCGTTCGGCGAACCGGCGGGCCACGGTGTTCGCCACGCGCGCGTGGGCGGCGGCCGCGGCCTCCGGGCCGCGCCCGAAGGTGTCGGCGTCCCGGTCGCAGTGCCACTCGTCGTAGGAGGCGTCCTGGAACTGGAGCTGGAAGGAGCGCACGCCGAGCGCCCACATCGCGTCGAGCTTCCGGGTCAGCGCCGTCACGTCGGAGTCCGAGGACAGGCACATGGACTGGGCGGGCGAGACGGCCCAGCCGAGCGTGACGTGGTTGGCGCGGGCCCGCTCCGCGAGCGCCCGGAACCCGGCCTGCTGGGCGGCCGGGTAGGGCTCGCGCCACTGCGCTCCCCGGTACGGGTCGTCGCCGGGCGCGTACAGATAGCGGTTCTGCTTGGTCCGGCCCAGGAAGTCGATCTGGGCGAGCCGCTGCTCCGCCGTCCACGGGCTGCCGTAGAAGCCCTCGGTGATCCCGCGCTCGGCCGTGCCCGGCCAGTCGCGGACCACGACCCCGGGCACCTCGCGGCCGTCGCCGAGGAGCTGACGCAGCGTCTGCACCGCGTGGAACAGGCCGTCCCCGCCGACCCCGTCCAGGACGACCGTGTCCCGGCCCTGGAAGCGGCCCGTGGCGAGCCGGTAGCCGCCGCGCGGCAGATCGAGCCGGTCGGGCACCCGCAGGGCGCCCAGCGCCTCCTCGGCGGCCGAGCCGTCGGGCCCCGCGACCCGGAGGACCGGCCCCCGGCCCGGGAGCCCCTCGTGGACCGTCCGCACCCCGGCGGACCGCAGCAGCCCGCGCAGGGCGGCGAGGGCGTAGGGATCGGCGTCCTCGTCCGCGAGCAGCGTCACCTCGTCCCCGAGGCGTACGGAGGCCCCGGCGGCGGTCAGGGACTGCGGACGGGGCCAGACGGCGGGAAGGCCGACGGTGGCGGTCCGCGCCCCTGCGGAGGGAGCCGTCGGGACGGGAGGCGTCACGGGGACCGGCGGCGCGAGCGGCGCGCGCGGGGCCCCGAGCGCCGCCGGGGCCTCCGGGAACGCCTGCGCCGAGCCCGCCGCCGCGCCGCCGAGGAGGCCGCCGATGACGGCGGCGGCCACGGCCGTCGCGGTGCGCTTCCTGCGCCCGAGGTGCACGGGGTCTCCCTTCGGCCGGGGGCCGGCCGCTCCGCCGGTTGGTCACGAGTAGGTCACGAGCCCACCACCCGTCGCACGGAGGTGTCAATGAGAGTGGCCGATGTGTCGGCTTTGCCCGGCGAGCCGTCGGCGAGGTGACGTCACTTCGCCACTTTCCGCCGGTAAAACGAGGTGCGGTGGGTAGGCCTCCTTCGTGACCCAGGTCCCACCTGTCGAGACGAACCGGGAGACCCCCGTGACCACGACCGCCCAGCACCTCGGACGGATACGGATTCCGCAGCAGCCGGCCCCCGGCGGCGAACCGCTGACCAGCGAACCGCCGCTGCCCGACGCCGAGCCCCTGACCAGCGAACCGCCGCTCACCGTGGCGGCCCCCCTCACCAGCGAAGCCACCGCCCCCGGCAGCGCGGTCGGCACGGAGTCCCCCGGAGTGTGAAGTGACCCTGGCCCGTCTCGCCGCCCGTCACGGCGTCGCCACCGCGTACAGCCCCTCCGAGGGCGTCACCGTGCCCGTGCCGGACACGACCGTGGTGGCCGTCCTCGGCGCCCTCGGCGTGGACGCGGCCACCCCCGAGGCGGCCGCCGCCGCCCTCGACGCGGTGGAACGGGCCGACCGGGAGCGGCTGTTGCCCCCGACCCTGGTCAGGCGGCACGGCGAGGGGCCCGTCCGCCCGCCCGAGGGCCTGCCGCCCGGCACCCGGCTCCGCGTCACCACCGAGGACGGCGACGTCGTCACCGGCGAGGACTGGGAGCGGCTGCCCCTCGGCGTCCACACGGCCGACGCGCAGGCCCCCGACGGGCGCACCGCCACCGCCACCCTGATCGTGAGCCCCGCGCGCGTACCCGCCCCCGGGCGGCGCTCGTACGGACTCCTCGTCCAGCTCTACTCGCTGCTCTCCACCCGCTCCTGGGGCATGGGCGACCTCGGCGACCTGCGCGAGCTCGTCACCTGGGCCGGCCGCGCCCACGGGGCCGGTTTCGTCCAGGTCAACCCGCTCCACGCGGGCGTGCCCGGGGCGCCGAGCGACCCCTCCCCGTACCGCCCCTCCTCCCGCCGCTTCCCCGACCCCGTGCACCTGCGGATCGAGGAGATCCCCGAGTACGCCCTGGTCGGCCCCGAGCGCCGCGAGGAGCTCGACGGCATCCTCGCCGACGCCGCCGACCTGCGCGAACGGGTCCTCGGCAAGGGCGCGTCCATCGACCGGGACGCCGTGTGGGAGGTCAAGCTCCGCGCCCTGGAACTCGTCCTCGGGAGCGTGGAGCCGGGGCCGGGGCGGCGCGCCGACTTCCACGACTTCCTGGCCGACCGGGGCCGCGCCCTGGAGGACCACGCCACCTACCAGGCCCTCGCCGAGCGGCACGGCCACCACTGGCGCGACTGGCCCGAGCCCCTGCGCGACCCGCGCACGGCCGAGGCCGCGGTCCGCGACGACCCCGCCCTGGCCGCCCGGGTCGACTTCCACTGCAGGCTCGCCTGGCTGACGGACCGGCAGCTCGCCGACGCCGCCGCGGCCGCCCGCGAGGCCGGGATGGCGGTCGGGATCGTCCACGACCTGGCCGTCGGCGTCCACCCGGAGGGCTCCGACGTCTGGGCCGGGCAGGCCGCCTTCGCGTCCGGCATGTCGGTCGGCGCCCCGCCCGACGCGTTCAACGCCCGCGGCCAGGACTGGGGCCTGCCGCCCTGGCGCCCCGACGCCCTCGCCGCCGCCGGCTATGCCCCGTACCGCGGCCTCCTGCGCGAACTCCTGCGCCACGCGGGCGCGCTGCGCATCGACCACGTGATGGGGCTGTTCCGGCTCTGGTGGGTGCCGGAGGGCCGCGAGCCCACCGAGGGCACCTACGTCCGGTACGACGCCGAGGCGATGCTCGCCGTCCTCGTCCTGGAGGCGCACCGCGCCGGGGCCCTGGTCATCGGCGAGGACCTCGGCACGGTCGAGCCGGGGGTGCGCGAGGAGCTGGCCGGGCGCGGGGTGTTCGGCACCTCCGTGCTCTGGTTCGAGCGGGACTGGGAGGGCACCGGACGGCCGCTCCCGCAGGACGCCTGGCGGGCCGCGTGCGTGGCCACCGCCACCACCCACGACCTGCCCCCGACGGCCGCCCGGCTCTCCGGCGACCACGTCGCCCTGCGGCACCGGCTCGGGCTGCTCTCCGGCGACCTGGCGCGGGAGCGGGCGGCGGACGCGGCCGAGACCGCCGAGTGGCTCGGCCTGTTCGAGCGGCTCGGACTCCTTCCCGAGGGGCCGGGCGGCCCCGGGGACGACGAGGCGGAGATCAGGGCCGTCCACCGGTTCCTGCTCGGCACCCCGGCCCGCATGGTGGGGGTGTGGCTGCCGGACGCGGTGGGGGACCGCCGACCGCAGAACCTGCCGGGCACCTGGGACGAGTACCCCAACTGGCGGCTGCCGCTGGCGGGCCCGGACGGGCAGCCGCTCACCCTGGAGCGGCTCGCCGCCTCGCCCCGCGCGCACGCGCTGCTGCGCGAGCTGAGGGCCGGGACGGAGGCCCCGGACGCCCGTACGGCACCCCCGGGCGCGCGGGCCGATTAGGTGTTCGCTACGTTTGCACCGTGGACAAGAAGAACGCACTGCGCGCCGGCTCGCTCGCGGCCGGTACGACGCTGATGATGCTGCTCATGTCGTCCCCCGCGCTCGCTCTCACCCGCGACGACGGCGACGACCCGGCTCCCAAGCTGGAGGTCATCGAGACCCTCGGTCTGTTCGTGGCCGCACCGCTGGTGCTGTTCCTGGTGATCGCCGGCCTGGTGATGGTGCTCGACAAGTCCAAGAAGGCCTGACGGCCGCCTCCTTCTCTCCGCCGAGGGCGCCGCACGGTACGAGGTACCGCGCGGCGCCCTCGCGTGCGTGAAGCCCCTTCGCGCGGGCCCGGCGCGCCTCGCACCGTCGTGAGGCGCACCTCACCCCGGCGCGTCTCACACCGTCGTGGCGAGCAGTTTCCGCAGCAGCCCGGTCAGCTGCGCCGCCTCCTCCTCGGTGAGCGCGGCCTCCAGGGCGGCGCGCTGCTCCGCGAGACCGGCCTCGACGGCCCGGTCCACCAGTTCCCGGCCGCGCTCGCTGAGCGTGACCCGCAGGCCCCGCCGGTCGTTCGGGTCGGGGCTGCGGGTGAGCAGCCCGGCCTTCTCCAGCTTGTCCAGCCGGCCCGTCATCCCGCCGGTCGTGATCATCAGCGTGGCGGTCAGCTGGCGCGGTGAGAGCGTGTACGGCTCGCCCGACCTGCGCAGGGTCGCGAGCACGTCGAACTCCCCGAGCGCCATGCCGTACGGCGCGTACGCCTTGTCCACCTTGCCGCGCATGCCGTTGGCCAGCCGGTAGATCCGCCCGAAGACGGCCATCGGCACGGTGTCCAGGTCGGGGCGCACGGCCGCCCACTGGTCGGCGATGGCGTCGACGGCGTCATGGGCGGGTCCGGGGTTCTTCGTCTCCATGCGGGCAGTCTCCTCTTCGGCGTGACTCGATGGCAAGAAAGCCACTTGCAAGTAAGTAGCTTAGTGGTAAGTTAATTGCCGCCAAGCCAGTCCGGCGCCCCTCGGGGGGCCGGCGCCGCATCGCATCAGGGGGGAACCCGTCATGTCCCGCAAGGCAGCCGTCGTCGCACTGACCGCCCTGGCCCCGATCTCCTGGGGCTCCACCTACTTCGTCACCACGGAGTTCCTGCCGCCCGACCGGCCGCTCTTCACCGGTCTGATGCGCGCCCTTCCCGCCGGACTCCTGCTGCTCGCCCTCACCCGCAAGCTCCCGCAGGGGGCCTGGTGGTGGAAGTCGGCCGTCCTCGGCGCGCTCAACATCGGCGCCTTCTTCCCGCTGCTCTTCCTCGCCGCCTACCGGCTCCCCGGCGGAGTCGCCGCGGTCGTCGGCTCCGTCGGCCCGCTCTTCGTCGTCGGCCTCGCCGCCCTCTTCCTCGGCGAGAAGCCCACGGTGAAGACCCTGCTCACCGCCGTCGCCGCCGCCTTCGGCGTCAGTCTCGTCGTCCTCAAGGCCGGGGCCGCCTTCGATCTGGTCGGCGTGTTCGCCGGACTGCTCTCCTCCCTCTCGATGTCCGCCGGCATCGTCTTCACCAAGCGCTGGGGCCGTCCCGAGGGCGTCGGCGCCCTCGCGCTCACCGGCTGGCAGCTCACCGCGGGCGGCCTGGTCATCCTGCCGATCGCCTTCCTGATCGAGGGCGCCCCGCCGGCCCTGACCGGCACCAACCTGGCCGGCTACGCCTACCTCGCCTTCGGCAACACCGCGATCTCGTACTTCCTCTGGTTCCGCGGCATCGAGCGGCTGAGCGCCTCCTCGGCCACCCTCCTCGGCCCGCTCTCGCCGATCACCGCGGCCGTCATCGGCTGGGTGGCGCTCGGCCAGGCCCTCGGCCCGGTGCAGGTGCTCGGCATGACGATCGCCTTCGGCGCGACGCTGGCGGGCCAGCTGAGCCCCCGTACCGCCAAGGCTCCGGCGGCGCCCGTCGCATCGTTCAGCGAAACTGAAAAGAATGGTCAGGAAGTTTCGATGGACCTGGATGTTTCGGGGGTGCGACGGTAGGCGGCATGAAGCTGATCACCGCCCGCCACCCGACCACCGCCCCCGACAAGACCGACACGACCGACACGACCGACACGACCGACACCACCACCGCAGCCACCGAGAGGCCGGCACCCGTCAAGGGCGCCGGCCTCGGCGTGCTCCTCGCCCTGCTCGCCACCGTCGTCTGGTCCGGCAGCTTCGTCGTCGCCCGCGCCCTCCACGACACCGTCCCCCCGGTCCAGGCCGCGTTCTGGCGCTGGATCGTCGCGCTCGTCGCCGTCGCCCCGCTCGCCGCCCGCGAGACCTGGCGGCAGCGCCATCTGATCCGCCGCCACCTGCGCTTCCTCACCCTCGCCGCGCTGCTCGGCATCACCGTCTACAACACCCTCGTCAACCAGGCGGGGACCGCCACCTCGGCCGGCAACATGGGCATGATCATGGCCGCCTCCCCGGTCCTCATGGCCGTCTTCGCCCGCCTCGGCGGCAACCGCCTCGGCCCGCGCCGCACCACCGGCATGCTCATCGCCTGCGCCGGCGTCCTGCTCCTCGTCAGCAAGGGCTCGCTCGCCCCCGACCTCGCCACCGGCGACCTCTGGGTGCTGGCCGCGGCCGTCTGCTTCGCCTCCTACAGCGCCCTCCTCAAGCGCCGCCCCGCCGAACTCGGAGGCCTCGCCTTCCTCTTCACCACCTTCGCCCTCGGCGCGCTCATGCTCCTCCCGGCGTACGGGATCAGCCTCGCCGTCCAGGGCGGCTTCGAGCCCACCACCGGGACCGTCGGCCCCCTCGTGTACGTCGGCGTGCTCTCCTCCGCCGTCGCCTTCTTCGCCTGGAACAAGGCCGTCACCCTGATCGGCGCCGCCCGCGCCGGCATCGTCTACTACCTCCAGCCCGTCTGCGTCGCCCTCCTCTCGTACGCCCTCCTCGGTGAACGGCTCGGCCTCCTCGGCGGCGCGAGCATGGTCCTCATCCTCGGCGGCGTGGCGCTGAGCTCGGCCAGGTGAGCGGGGGCCGGATATGTTGCGCCCCATGACCGAGTGGGACATCAAGAAGCTCCAGATCCTCCGCACCCTCCGTGACCGCGGCACCGTCACCGCGACCGCGGAGGCCCTGCTCATGACCCCCTCGGCCGTCTCGCAGCAGCTCACCAACCTCGCCAAGCAGCTCGGGGTGCGGCTCCTGGAGGCCCAGGGCCGGCGCGTCCGGCTCACCGACGCCGCCCATCTGGTGCTGCGCCACGCCGAGGTGGTGTTCGCCCAGCTGGAGCGCGCCGACGCCGAACTCGACGGCTATCTGCGGGGCGAGGCGGGCCAGGTGCGGGTGGCGGCCTTCTCGACCTCCGTCACCGCGCTCGTCGTCCCCGCCGTACGGCAGCTCCGCACCGCGCACCCCGGGCTCGACGTGCGGATCAGGGAGGCCGAGGCGGGGGAGGCGTACGAGCTGCTCTCGGCCGGCGAGGTCGATCTGGCGCTCTCGCTCGCCGCGCACGCGCCCTCCGCGCGCGACCCCAAGTTCAGCCGGGTGCCGCTGCTCGCCGACCCGCTCGACGTGGCCCTGCCCGCCGGGCACCCGCACGCCGACGCGCCGGGACTCCGGCTCGCCGACCTCGCCGCCGAGCCCTGGATCTTCGGCGGCTCGGGGCCCTGGTCGGAGATCACCACCGCCGCCTGCGAGGCCGCCGGATTCGTCCCCGAGCAGGCCCACAGCGCCTCCGGCTGGACCGCGATCCTCGCCATGGTCGAGGCCGGGATGGGGATCGCCCTGGTGCCCCGGATGGCCACCGCGGAGCGCCGGGGCGGCACCGGAGTCGTGATGCGGGTGCTCTCCGCCGACCAGCCGCGCCGCCATGTGGTCGCGGCGGTACGGCGCGGGGCGGAGGAGGGCCCGGCGGTGGCGCGGGTCCTCGCGGCGCTGCGCCAGGCGGCGGCGGCCCGGGAGACCGTTCAGCAGGGCTGAACAGTATCGTCGAAAACATTCGATGGACCGGGGTGCCCGGCCGGAGGAAGCTCGTTCCATGAGCAGCCTCGACGTGAACCAGGACCCGCACGCCAACGACGCCGCCCCCTACTCCGGAGGCGACCCGTACGCCGACTACCGCACCGGTGACTTCCCCTTCACCGAGCTGGTCGACCTCGCCGACCGCCGCCTCGGTGCCGGGGTCGTCGCCGCCAACGACGAGTTCTTCGCCGAGCGCGAGAACCTCCTCGTCCGCGAGCGCGCCGTCTTCGACCCGGAGCACTTCGGCCACAAGGGCAAGATCATGGACGGCTGGGAGACCCGCCGCCGCCGCGGCGCGGACGCCGGGAACGTCTTCCCGGCCCCCGAGGACCACGACTGGGCGATCGTCCGGCTCGGCGCCCCCGGTGTGATCCGCGGGATCGTCGTCGACACCGCCCACTTCCGGGGCAACTACCCGCAGCGGGTCAGCATCCAGGCGACCGCCGTCGAGGGGTCGCCCAGCCCCGCCGAGCTGCTCGACGCGAAGTGGGAGGAGCTGGTCCCGCCGACCCCCGTCCGCGGCCACGCCGCCAACGGCTTCACCATCGACGCCGAGCGCCGCTGGACCCACGTCCGGGTCTGCCAGCACCCCGACGGCGGCATCGCCCGCCTCCGCGTCCACGGCGAGGTCGTGCCCGACCCCGAGTGGCTGGAGCTGCTCGGCACCCTCGACCTGATCTCCGTGCTCAACGGCGGTTCGTACGAGGACGCCTCGGACAAGTTCTACTCCTCGCCGACCCAGATCATCCTGCCCGGCACCTCCCGCAAGATGGACGACGGCTGGGAGAACCGCCGCCGCCGGGTGCGCGGCACCAACGACTGGGTGCGCTTCCGGCTCGCCGCGCAGGGCGCCGTCCGCGCCGTCGAGATCGACACCGCCTACCTCAAGGGCAACTCGGCCGGCTGGATCGCCCTCCAGGGCCGCAACGGCGAGTCGGGCGAGTGGTTCGAGATCATCCCCCGGACCAAGCTCCAGCCCGACACCCTGCACCGCTTCAAGCTGCCCGCGCAGGCCGTCGTCACCCACGTCCGCCTCGACGCCTTCCCCGACGGCGGCGTGGCCCGGATGCGGCTGCACGGCGCGCTGACGGAGCAGGGCGCGGCCGATCTCCGCGCCCGGTTCGCCCGCCTGGGCGGCTGACACACTTCCGCCCGGCGGAGCGGCCGCGCGCCGACGCCCGCCCGCCGGGCGGACTCCACGCACGAGGAAGGGGCGCCCCCACGGGGGAGGGCGCCCCTTTCTTTCGTACGGCCCGCCCGCCTACTTCGCGGCCGCGTCCGCCGCCTGTGCCTTCAGGGCGCGCTCGACGCCCGCGCGGCACTCCGTCACCAGGCGACGCAGCGCCGGGACCGGGTCGTTCTCGGCGATCCACGCGTCCGTGGCGTCCAGGGTCCCCTGAGAGACCTGGACCGCCGGGTAGAGGCCGACCACGATCTGCTGGATCATCTCGTGGCTGCGGGTCTCCGAGACGCCCTTGATCGACGCGAAGTACTTCGCCGTGTACGGGGCGAGCAGCTCGCGCTGGTCGGACTGGACGAAGCCGCCGATGACGGCCTCCTGCACGGCGTTGGCCAGCTTGTCGTCCTCGACGACCAGGGCCCAGGCCTCCGCCTTCGCGGCCTCCGTCGGACGGGCCGCGCGCGCGGTCGCCGCGTGCCGCTCGCCCGCCGCCGTACGGTCGCGCTCCAGCTCGGCGGCGATCTCCGCCTCGTCGAAGCGGCCGGTGGCCGCGAGCCGCTGCACGAACGCCCAGCGCAGCTCGGTGTCGACGGCCAGGCCCTCGATCACCACGGAGCCGTCGAGCAGCCCGGCGAGCACGTCGAGCTCCGCGTCCGTCCGCGCGGTCGCCGCGAACGCCCGCGCCCACGCCAGCTGGTGGTCGCTGCCGCCCTCGGCCGCGCGCAGCTGCTCCTGGGCGAAGCTGCCCCAGCGCGCCAGGCCGGTGGCCCGGAACTCCGGCGCCGCGTACAGGTCGAGGGCCGCCTTGACCTGGCCCTGGAGCGACTGGACCATGCCGATGTCGGACTCCTTGGCGATGCCCGAGAGCACCAGGTCCAGGTAGTCGCGGGTGGCCAGCTCGCCGTCGCGGGTCATGTCCCAGGCCGAGGCCCAGCACAGGGCGCGCGGCAGCGACTCGGCGAAGTCGCCGAGGTGCGCGGTGACGTTCTTCAGGGACACCTCGTCGAGGCGGACCTTGGCGTACGACAGGTCGTCGTCGTTGAGGAGGACGACCGCCGGGCGGGACGTGCCGACGAGCTGCGGCACGGCGGTCAGCGCGGCCGCCTCGATGTCGAGTTCCAGGCGCTCGGTGCGGACGAGCTTGCCGGCCGCGTCGAGGTCGTAGAAGCCGATCGCGATCCGGTGCGGGCGCAGCACGGCCTCGCCCTTGGCGCCGGCGGGCAGCGCGGGGGCCTCCTGCCGGACGGCGAAGGAGGTGATGGAGCCGTTCTCGTCGGTCTCGATCTCCGGGCGGAGGATGTTGATGCCGGCCGTCTCCAGCCACGCCTTCGACCAGGTCTTCAGGTCGCGGCCCGAGGTCTCCTCAAGGGCGCCGAGGAGGTCGGAGAGGCGGGTGTTGCCGAAGGCGTGCGCCTGGAAGTAGGCCTGGACGCCCTTGAAGAACTCGTCCTCGCCGACGTAGGCGACGAGCTGCTTGAGCACGCTCGCGCCCTTGGCGTACGTGATCCCGTCGAAGTTGACGAGCACGTCCTCCAGGTCGTTGATCTCCGCCATGATCGGGTGCGTCGACGGCAGCTGGTCCTGGCGGTAGGCCCAGGTCTTCTCCGCGTTGGCGAAGGAGGTCCAGGCGTTCGGCCAGCGGGTGCCGGGCACCGAGGCCTGGCAGGCGACCGAGGTGAAGGTGGCGAACGACTCGTTCAGCCAGAGGTCGTTCCACCACTCCATGGTCACGAGGTCGCCGAACCACATGTGGGCCAGCTCGTGCAGGATGGTCTCGGCGCGCCGCTCGTACGCCGCGTCCGTCACCTTCGAGCGGAAGACGTACTGGTCGCGGATGGTGACCGCGCCCGCGTTCTCCATCGCGCCCGCGTTGAACTCGGGCACGAAGAGCTGGTCGTACTTCGCGAACGGGTAGTCGTACGCGAACTTCTCCTGGAACCAGTCGAAGCCCTGGCGGGTCACGTCGAAGATGTGGTCCGCGTCGAGGAACTCGGCCAGCGAGGGACGGCAGTAGATGCCGAGCGGGACGGTCTGGCCGTCCTTCTCGTACGTCGAGTGCACCGAGTGGTACGGGCCGACGATCAGGGCCGTGATGTACGTCGAGATGCGGGGGGTGGGCTCGAAGACCCACACGTCGTTGTCGGGCTTCGGCGTCGGCGAGTTCGAGATGACCGACCAGCCGCTCGGGGCCTTCACGGTGAACTGGAAGGTCGCCTTGAGGTCGGGCTGCTCGAACGAGGCGAAGACGCGACGCGCGTCCGGCACCTCGAACTGGGTGTACAGATAGGCCTGGTCGTCGACCGGGTCGACGAAGCGGTGCAGGCCCTCACCGGTGTTGGTGTACGCGCAGTCCGCGACCACCTTGAGCTCGTTGCTGCCCGCGGCGAGACGGTCCAGGGCGATCCGCGAGTCGCGGAAGACGGCGGCGACGTCGAGCGCGTGGCCGTTGAGCACGACCTCGTGGACGGCGGGGGCGACGAGGTCGATGAAGGTCGAGGCACCGGCCTCGGCGGAATCGAAGCGGACGGTGGTGACGGACCGGTAGGTGCCGCCCTCCTGCGCACCGGTGAGGTCGAGTTCGACCTCGTACGCGTCCACGGTCAGCAGCGCCGCCCGCTGCTGAGCCTCTTCACGGGTCAGGTTCGTGCCAGGCACCCGGTCAACTCCTCGGTTTTGTGATGTTTGGCCCATCCTTCCACGGGGCGTGTCGGCAGCGCACGGGACATTTCCCAGGGCGAACACGGGAGCTTTCCGGGGGAACGCGCGGGGGCGGCCACCCGTCTCCGGATGACCGCCCCCGTACCGCTCCGGGCGTCAGGCGCCCTTGAGCTCGGCGGCGACCAGTTCCGCGATCTGCACGGCGTTCAGCGCCGCGCCCTTGCGCAGGTTGTCGTTGGAGAGGAAGAGCGCCAGACCGTTGTCGACGGTCTCGTCCACGCGGATGCGCCCGACGTAGGAGGCGTCCTTGCCGGCCGCCTGGAGCGGGGTCGGGATCTCGGACAGCTCGACGCCCTCGGCGTCCTTGAGCAGCTCGTAGGCGCGCTCGACGCTGATCGGACGCTCGAAGCGCACGTTGACCTGGAGCGAGTGGCCCGAGAAGACGGGGACGCGGACGCAGGTGCCGGAGACCTTGAGCTCCGGGATCTCCAGGATCTTGCGGGACTCGTTGCGGAGCTTCTGCTCCTCGTCGGTCTCGAAGGAGCCGTCGTCGACGATCGAGCCGGCCAGCGGGACCACGTTGAACGCGATCGGGCGCTTGTAGACGGTGGGCTCGGGGAACTCGACGGCCCCGCCGTCGAAGGCGAGCTGGTCGGCGGTCTCGGCGACGGCGCAGGCCTGGGTGCGCAGCTCGGCGACACCGGCCACGCCCGAGCCGGAGACGGCCTGGTAGGTGGTGGCGATCAGCGCGGTGAGGCCGGCCTCCTGGTGGAGCGGCTTGAGGACCGGCATGGCGGCCATCGTGGTGCAGTTCGGGTTGGCGATGATGCCCTTGGGGCGGTCCTTGACCGCGTGCGGGTTGACCTCGGAGACGACGAGGGGGACCTCGGGGTCGCGGCGCCAGGCGGAGGAGTTGTCGATCACGACGGCACCCTGGGAGGCGACCTTCTCGGCGAGGGCCTTGGAGGTGGCGCCGCCGGCGGAGAACAGGACGATGTCCAGGCCGGTGTAGTCGGCGGTGGAGGCGTCCTCGACCGTGACGCCGTCGACGACGGTGCCGGCGGAGCGGGCGGAGGCGAAGAGCCGCAGCTCGTCGAGCGGGAACGCGCGCTCGGCCAGGATGCTGCGCATGACTGTGCCGACCTGACCGGTGGCTCCGACGATTCCGACCTTCACGGGGACTCCTCCGTACGTATGTGCAGGGTGCTGCCGGTCCATGATGCGTATGTCCCGTGCCGCCTTGTCCAATCCATTGTCCAAGGGCCGGGACGGACGGCGGGGTCCCCGGGCTCAGCTCTCCTTCGTACGGGCGTAGTGCCGGGAGGCCTTGGCCCGGTTGCCGCAGAGCGCCATCGAGCACCAGCGGCGGGTGCCGTTCCGCGAGGTGTCGAAGAAGTGCAGGATGCACGCCTCGTGGGCGCAGGCCCGGATGCGGTCGGGTGCGGTGCGGAGCAGATCGAGGTAGTCGCGGGCGGCGGTCCAGCCGGGTCCGTGGGCGGGGTCGGTGAACTCGGCCCGCTCGCCGGGGCCCTCGGCGGTGAGGGTGGCCCGGATGCGGCCGTGGCCGAGGACGGCGTCGACGCGGGCGGTGGCCCCGGGGTCGCCGGGGTGGTCGACGAGCGCGGCGAGCGCGTCCCGGGCGGTGAGGGTGTGGCGGAGGGTGGCCGCGTCGGCGGTGAACCGCTCGGCCAGGCCGTTGGCGGTGAGCCAGACGGCGAGGCCCTCGACCCCGGTGAGCAGGTCCTGCCGGACGCCGTCCAGGTTCCAGCGGGTGTTGAGGAGGTCCAGGGAGACGGGCTCGCCGGTGAGCGGTCGCGGGTCGACGGGGGTCGTGGCGGCGGTCATGGCGGCACCCTTCTCGGCGAACTAACCCCTCAAGAGTACGTGAGCGGTTGACGTTCTTCTTGGCTAACCATTAAAGTCGAATTAAGGGGTTAGCTTGCAGTGGCCCCGACCGTCCGCACCCTCCGGAGGACCCCATGGGCGCCCACGACACGCAGCCCGGACCCGCGTACCACCCCGGCTCCCTCGCCCTCCAGGACCGCTACGACGTCCGCGACCTCGCCGCCCACGTCGGCCGCTCCATCGCCCCCGGCATCCGCCCGGTCGCGGCCGCCTTCCTGGCGGCCCAGCCGATGCTGCTGCTCGGCGCCCCCGACCCCTCGGGCCGCGTCTGGGCGAGCCTGCTCGCCGGGGACCCCGGCTTCGTCCGCGCCACCGGCCCGCACACCCTCTCCGTCGCGGGCGGCGTGCCCGCCCACGACCCGCTCGCCGGGGCCGTCACCGAGGGGGGAACCCCCGTCGGCACCCTCGCCCTCGACCCCCGCACCCGCCGCCGGATGCGCCTCAACGGCACCGCGAGGCCCAGCGCGCGCGGGATGGTCATCGAGGCCGAGCGGGTCTTCTCCAACTGCCCCAAGTACCTCCACCGGCGGGAGTGGTACGGCTCCGACCCCACCGGCCCCGACGCCGGTGCCGTGCGGCACGGCGAGGTGCTCGGCCCCGACCAGGTGCGCCGCGTCCGCGCCGCCGACACCTTCTTCGTCGCCACCGTCGGCCCCGCCGGCGTCGAGACCAGCCACCGCGGCGGCAACCCCGGCTTCGTGCGGGTCGAAGCGCCCCGGGAACTCACCTGGCGCGACTACCCGGGCAACGCGATGTTCCTGACCCTGGGCAACCTGGAGGCGGACGGACGCGCCGGGCTGCTCTTCCTGGACTGGGAGACCGGGACGACCCTCCAGCTCAGCGGCCTCGCCCACACCGAGTACGGCCCCGAGGGGCGGGTCACCCGCTTCCGCGTCGAGCGCACGGTGGAGACCCCGGCGGGCAGCCCCCTGCGCTGGTCGGCGGTGGACCGCTCACCGATCGACCCGACCGCCTGAACCACCGGCCGCCCCGGCCGCTCGAACCTCGACTGCCCGGGCCGCCTGAACCACCGGCCGCTTGAACCACAGGCGGCCCGCACCACCGATTGCCTCCGAAGCCGCCCCCGCCGACACCCCCGAGGACCGCTCGTGACCACCACCCCGGCCCCCGAAGCCACCCTGCCCACCGCCGCGGCCCCCGTCCCGCCCCGAGCCGCCGCCCGCCCCGGCCCGCCCCCGCGCCCCCGGCTCCGGGTGATGCTCGGCTCCACCGTCGGCAGTGTCGCCGCGCTCCTGCTCCTGGTGGCCGTCGGCACCGTGCTCCACCAGCCGCTGCTGATCCCGCCGCTCGCGGCGAGCATGGCCCTCGTGGCGGGCGCCCCCGACCTCCCGCTGTCCCAGCCGCGCTCGGTCGTCGGCGGCCAGCTGCTCTCCGCGCTCACCGGCTTCGCCGTCCTGGCCCTCGCCGGCCCCGGCTTCTGGTCGGCCGCCGTCGCTGGCGGCCTCGCGCTCGGCGTCATGATGGCGGCCCGCACCCCGCACTCGCCCGCCGCGGCCACCGCCGTGATCGTCGCCCTCCAGTCGCCGCCCTTCTGGGCGTTTATCGGCCTTCTCGCCCTCGCCTCCGCGCTGTTGGTCGCCGTCGGCCTCGGGGCCGCCCGCGTCACGGGCCGGACGTATCCCGCGTACTGGATCTAACCTCGTTCCATGAAGCAGGAGTTGAGGGTGGCGGCCTACGCCGTGTGTGTCCGGGACGGCGACGTGCTCCTGGCCCGCTGGGTGGCGGACGACGGGACCAAGCGGTGGACGCTGCCGGGCGGCGGCATGGACCACGGCGAGGAACCCGTACGGACCATGGTCCGGGAGGTCGAGGAGGAGACGGGCTATCTCGTCGAGCCCACCGCCCTCCTCGGTGTCGACTCGATCCGGCGCGGCTGGATCCGCCGGTTCGCCGCCCCGGGCGACTTCCAGGGCCTGCGGATCATCTACGAGGCCCAGGTCACCGGGGGTTCCCTGCGCAACGAGACCGGCGGTTCCACGGACCTCGCCGCCTGGCACCCGCTCGACGCCGTCGCCGCGCTGCCCCGGGTGGATCTCGTCGACATCGGCCTCGACCTGTGGCGCGAACGGCCCCCGGTCGGCCGCTCCCGCCTCTCCGATCCGTCGAAAGGCTGAAAAAGGCTCAACCGCCCCCCACCCGCTCAACCGTCCCCAGGGCCCCGCGGTCCTCCCCGCCGACCGCAGCACACGCACAGCAGAGCCACAGGGGAGCCCGCATGTCAGCCGTACGCACCACCCGCACCGTCCTGGCCGCCGTCCTGGTCGCGGGGATCACCGCCACCGCGCTCACCGCCCCCGCGCTGGCGGCGGCACCGGCACCGGCGAAGCAGGGCCACGCGGCCACCCAGCAGGCGCTCGGGGACGCCGTCGACTCCGGCGTGCCCGGCGCCGTCGCCCAGGCCCGCGACGGACACGGCAGCTGGACCGGAACCGCCGGCGACCGCAAGGGCAACGACCGCTACCGCGTCGGCTCCATCACCAAGACCTTCACCGCCACCGTCCTCCTCCAGCTCCAGGCCGAGGGCCGCATCGACCTCGACGACCCGGTCGAGAAGTGGCTCCCCGGCGTCGTCCGGGGCAACGGCCACGACGGCCGCGGGATCACCGTCCGCCAGCTGCTCAACCACACCAGCGGCATCTACAGCTACACCGCGGACCCCGCCTTCCAGGAGAAGGTCTTCGGCCCCGGCTTCCTGGAGCACCGCTACGACACCTGGACCCCGCGGCAGCTCGTCGCGGTCGCCATGAGCCACGAGCCGGACTTCGCCCCCGGCACCTCCTGGAACTACTCCAACACCAACTTCGTCCTCGCCGGCATGGTGATCGAGAAGGTCACCGGCCGCCCGTACGGCAAGGCCGTCGAGAACCGGATCATCAAGCCGCTCAAGCTCCGCGCCACCACCGTCCCCGGGACCCGCACGGCCATGCCGGAGCCCAGCAGCCCGGCGTACTCCAAGCTCTCCCGGGACGTCGACGCCCCCGTCCACGAGGTCTCCGCGCTCAACCCGAGCATCGCGGGCGCGGCGGGCGAGATCATCTCCGACTCCCGCGACCTGCAGACCTTCTACCGCGCCCTGCTCAAGGGCCGGCTCCTCACCGGGGACGGCCTCAGGGAGATGACCACCACGGTGCCGATCTCCCCCGACTTCCCGAACGTGAGCTACGGCCTCGGGCTCATGAAGGAGAAGCTGAGCTGCGGGAAGGAGGTCTGGGGCCACGGCGGCGGCATCCACGGCTCCACCTCCCTCGCGAACGTGACCCGCGACGGCGAGCACTCCCTCGCCGGCAACTTCAACGCCGACTGGACGGGCGACACCCAGAAGGTCGTCGAGGCCGAGTTCTGCGGCACCGCCGCCGCCGACAAGTAGGCCGTCACCGCGGCAGGACGACGACGTACGCGGAGGGCTGCCGGTCCGCCGCCGCCATGAGCGCCGTACGCACCACGGTGGCCTGCTGGTCCATCGCCTCCCGCAGCTTGCGCGGGGTGAGGTGGACGACCGTGATGCCGAGCCGCTCCAGGTGCTCCCGTTTGCGGGTGTACTCGGACCACAGCGCGTCGTCGTCCTGCCGGGGCGCCCGGGTGTCCAGCTCGACGGCGACCGCCTGGTCCGGCCAGTAGGCGTCCACCCCGCCCAGGTGCGGGCCGCCCGGCAGTCGCAGGTCCACGTTCCACAGCGGGTCCGGCAGCGCGAACTCCCGCACCATCTCGAACAGCCGCTCCTCCGACAGCGAGCGGCTTTCGGCGAGCAGCGCGTCCACCGCGTCCACCACGTGTGTCCGGGTGAGCAGCCGGGCCCGGCTCAACTCCCTTACCACCACGCCCGGTTCGCAGTGCCCGCCGCGCACCGCCTCGGTGAGCAGCCCGCGTACGGCCGCCGCGTCCGAGAGGCCCGACACCGCGTCGGCGACGGCGCGGGCCACCGGGGCGACGGGGACCCCGGTGAGCTCCAGCGGCTCCGGGGACTCGGGGGCGCGCACGACCCGCACCCAGCCGGTCGAGCGCAGCCGCCGGGTCCTCGGCACCAGGACGTCGATCCGGTCCAGGGCGGTGAGCGGGGGAGCGGAGGAGAAGCGGTGCAGGGCCAGCGCGGCGAGTCCGGTGATCATCGCGTCGGGGCCCTGCGGGGGGACGGCCCCGGTCCCGCGGGCGTAGAGGAGGGCCGCGTGCAGCCGGTCCTCGCTGGTGGGCGCGCCCTGCTGGAGCAGGAAGACGCCGGGCAGCAGCTGCTGCCAGCCGCCGCCGGGCCGGCAGCGCGCCGCGACCTCACCGGCCGGGATCCCCAGCTTCCTCAACTGGTCGGCGGACGCCAGGCGTTGCGTGCGACCGGTGCGGGAGGCGAGGGGGAGGGGGCGGGGGGTGATGGGGGTGTTGTGGTTCATGCCGGGGGTCTTCCGCTTCCGAAGGCTCCCCTAACCCCTGTTACACGCTCGTCGACAATTGGGGACAACCTCGCCCTAAAGTACGCGCGTTCGAGTGCCGATGGGGAGCGGCGCCCTCTCCGGGAAGCCGCTCCCCATCGGCCACTCGCTACTCCGCCACGCGCCCGTCGCAGGCCTGCGCCCGCAGCGCCCGCGCCAGGTCGTCCCGGGCCTCCAGGACGAGTCGCCGCAGCGCCGGCGCCGCCGACTCGTGCGCCGCCAGCCACGCGTCCGTCGCGCCCAGGGTCGCCTCGTCGTCCTGCAGCCCCGGGAACAGACCCCGGACCACGTCCATGCCGATCTGGATCGACCGCTCGGCCCACAGCCGCTCGATCGCCGCGAAGTACTTCTCCGCGTACGGCGCGATCAGCTCGCGCTGCGAGGGCTGGACGAAGCCCGCGATGGTCGCCTCGACCAGCGCGTTCGACAGGGTGTCCGACTCGACGACCTGCGCCCAGGCCTGCGCCTTGACCGCCGCCGAGGGCCGCGAGGCGAGCAGCCGGGTCTGGTGGCGCTTGCCGGTCGCCGTGTCGTCCCGGCCCAGCTCCTCGTCGATCCGGGCCTCGTCCGCCCGGCCGTGCGCGGCCAGCGGGGAGAGCAGCGCCCAGCGCAGCTCCTGGTCGACGTCGAGGCCGTCGATCTTCGCCGTACCGTCGAGCAGCCCCTCCAGGAGCTGGAAGTCGGCGTCCGCGCCGGCCGTGGCCGCGAAGAAGCGCGCCCAGGTCAGCTGGTGCTCGCTGCCCGGCTCGGCGAGCCGCAGCTCGCGCAGGCCGCCCTCGGCGAGCAGCCGCCCGCCCTCCTCGCGCCACTCGGGAGCCGCGTAGAGCGTGACGGCCGACTTCGTCCAGGCGTGCACCATCTGCAGGACGCCGATCTCGGTCTCGCGGCCCGCGAAGGCGAGCACGACGGAGACGAAGTCCCGGGCGGGCATCAGCCCGTCACGGGTCAGGTTCCACAGCGCCGACCAGCACAGGGCGCGGGCCAGCGGGTCGGTGATGTCGCCGAGGTGTTCCCGCAGGGTGGCGAGGGAGCCCTCGTCGAAGCGGATCTTGCAGTAGGTGAGGTCGTCGTCGTTGACGAGGACCAGGTCGGGCTTCTCCTCGCCCGCCAGCCCGTCGACGACGGTCCGGGCGCCGGTGAGGTCGGCCTCGGCCCGCGCGTACCGCACGAGGTCCCCGCCGGAGATCCGGTAGAGGCCGACGGCGGCCCGGTGCGGGCGCAGCTCGTCGCCCTCCTGGAGGACGGCGAGCTCGGTGATCCGGCCCTCCGCGTCGTAGGTGACGGCCGGGGTCAGGCTGTTCACGCCGGAGGTCTGGAGCCAGGACTTCGCCCAGGCCTTCATGTCGCGGCCGGAGGTCTCCTCCAGGATGGTGAGGAGGTCCGCGAGGCGGGTGTTCCCGTAGGCGTGGCGCTTGAAGTAGCGGCGCGCGCCCTCCAGGAACGCGTCCCGGCCCGCGTAGGCGACGAGCTGCTTGAGGACCGAGGCGCCCTTGGCGTAGGTGATGCCGTCGAAGTTGAGCTTGGCGTCCTCCAGGTCACGGATGTCGGCCGTGATCGGGTGCGTGGACGGCAGCTGGTCGGCGCGGTACGCCCAGGACTTGCGGTTGTTGGCGAAGGTCACCCAGCTGTTGGTGAAGCGGGTGGCCTCGGCGTTCACGAACGAGCCCATGAAGTCGGCGAAGGACTCCTTCAGCCACAGGTCGTCCCACCACACCATGGTGACGAGGTCGCCGAACCACATGTGCGCCATCTCGTGGAGGATGACGTTGGCCCGGCTCTCGTACGCCGCCTGCGTCACCTTGCCGCGGTAGATGTACTCCTCGCGGAAGGTCACCAGACCCGGGTTCTCCATCGCGCCGAGGTTGTACTCGGGGACGAAGGCCTGGTCGTACTTCCCGAAGGGGTACGGGTAGTCGAAGTTGTCGTGGAAGAAGTCGAAGCCCTGCTTGGTGATCAGGAAGACGTCGTCCGCGTCGAAGTGCTTCGCCAGCGACTTCCGGCACATCGCGCCGAGCGGGATCTTCAGGTCGCCGCGCTCGTACGAGTCCGTCACGTAGTGGTACGGGCCCGCCACGACACAGGTGATGTACGTGGAGATCGGCGCCGTCTCCGCGAACCGCCACACGCCCTCGGCGTCCTGCTCGCCCGCGCCGTTCGACCAGACCGTCCAGCCCTCGGGCGCGGTCACCGAGAAGCGGTACGGGGCCTTGAGGTCGGGCTGCTCGAAGTTGGCGTACACCCGGCGGGCGTCGGCCGGCTCGTACTGCGTGTAGAGGTAGACCTCGCCGTCCTCCGGGTCGACGAAGCGGTGCATGCCCTCGCCGGTCCGGCTGTAGGCGCACCGGGCGTCCACCACGAGCGTGTTCTCGTCGGCGAGGCCGTCGACCGTGATCCGCGAGCCGTCGAAGACGACCGCCGGGTCGAGGGCGCGCCCGTTGAGGGTGACGGCGGTCACCGACGGGGCGATCAGGTCGACGAACGTCCGCGTGCCCTCGCCGGTGCGGCGGAAGCGGATCGTTGTCTCCGAGCGGAAGGTGCGCACCTCCTCGGCGGAGTCGCCGACCGCCGACCGGAGGTCGAGGACGACCTCGTACCCGTCGACGGACAGCAGCGCCGCCCGCTCGTGGGCCTCGTCGCGGGACAGATTCTCACCGGGCACGGTCACTCCTTCGTGGCACGTTCGAAACAGCACCGATCCTCCCATGTGCAGCTGACACCCGGCACGCGGGGAATGCCTTCGCGCCGCCGTGGCGTTGCCTCCTTTCGGCGCACCACCCATCCCGACGGCCTCACCGAGGAGCCAGATGTCCGAGAGCAGGACCACCGCCGACTTCTACTTCGACCCCCTGTGCCCCTGGGCGTGGATGACTTCGCGCTGGATGCTCGAGGTGGAGAAGGTCCGCCCGATCGACGTGCGCTGGAAGGTCATGAGCCTGGCCGTGCTCAACGAGGACCGTCTCGACGAGGTGCCCGCCGAGTACCGCGAGATGCTGGAGACCCAGGCCTGGGGCCCCGTCCGGGTCGTCGTCGCCGCCCAGCAGCTGCACGGCGACGAGGTCGTCGGCAAGCTCTACACGGCGCTCGGCACCCGCTTCCACAACAACAGCGAGGGCCCGACCCGCGAGGCCATCGCCGGCGCCCTGAGGGACGTCGGCCTGCCCGAGGACCTGGTCGAGTACGCCGACAAGGACACCTACGACACGGAGCTGCGCGCCTCCCACCAGGAGGGCATAGACAAGGTCGGCCAGGACGTCGGCACCCCCGTCGTCGCGGTGCCGGGCCCGGACGGCGACGAGGTCGCGTTCTTCGGCCCGGTGGTCACCCCGACCCCGCGCGGCGAGGCGGCGGCCCGGCTGTGGGACGGCACGCTGCTCGTGGCGTCGACGCCGGGCTTCTACGAGATCAAGCGCACCCGGACGGCGGCGCCCAGCTTCGAGTAGTCCCGGCCGCGCAGCCCGAAGAACCCCCGTGAGTCATGTCCTCACGGGGGTTCTTCCTTCATCCGCCTGCCCCGTGAACGGTGAGAAGACGATCACGGGCAGGAGTCGGGGTTCAGAAGGAGATCAGCGGTACGGAGGCCTTGGCCGCCTGGTAGCGCCTGTTCACGTCCTGCCAGTTGACGACCTGCCACATGGCTTCGATGAAGTCGACCTTCTGGTTCTTGTACTGCAGGTAGAAGGCGTGCTCCCAGGCGTCGAAGACGAGGACCGGGACGGAGCCCTGTCCGACGTTGCCCTGGTGGTCGTAGACCTGCTCGACGATGAGCCGGCCGCTGACCGGCTCGTAGGCGAGGACGCCCCAGCCGGAGCCCTGGGTGGTCGCGGAGGCCTTGGTCAGCTGGGCCCTGAACTTGGCGAAGGAGCCGAAGGACTCGGTGATCGCGTCCGCGAGGTCACCGACGCCGTCGGCGGCCAGCGGCTCGCCGCCACCGCCGTTCTTCGGGCTGTCCATGTTGTTCCAGTAGATGGAGTGGAGGATGTGGCCGGAGAGGTGGAAGGCCAGGTTCTTCTCCAGGCCGTTGACCGCGCCCCACTGGTCCTTGTCGCGGGCCTCCTCCAGCTGCTCCAGGGTGTCGTTCGCGCCCTTGACGTACGCGGCGTGGTGCTTGTCGTGGTGCAGCTCGATGATCTGCGGATTGATCACCGGTTCCAGCGCCGCGTAGTCGTACGGCAGCTCCGGAAGTGTGTAGATCGCCATGCCCGGCCCCTTCGACTGCTCCTGCTTATTGCAACCTATGTGCAAGTGCAGGCTAACAGTAGGTGCGGGGGAAGTTGATCAGCCCTTCGTCCTAGGTCCCGGGGCGTGGCGAAGCCCGGACATGGCGAGCCCCGGACATGACGAAGCCCCGGACCGACGGGCGGTCCGGGGCTTCGTGCGGGGTCCCGTACGGGTTCCTCGTACGGGGGAGGGCTCAGGCGGTCCGGCCGGCCGCCGCCCTCTGGCGGGCGTAGCCGACGACCGCGAGCACCAGCGTCAGCCCGCCGGTCCAGTACAACTGCACCCGGGTGCCCTCCTCGCGGGCCATCAGGAAGAAGATCGTCGCCATGCCGGCCAGCGCCACCCAGGTCAGCACCGGGAAGCCCCACATCCGCACGACCAGCTTCTCGGGCGCCTCGCGCTCGGTGCGGCGGCGCAGCACCAGCTGGGAGGCGGCGATGAAGAACCAGACGACCAGGATGATCGCGCCGATCGTGTTCAGCAGCCAGACGAAGATGTCGTCCGGACGCCAGTAGCTCAGCAGCACGCACGCGAAGCCGAAGACGGAGGAGACCAGCACCGCCGGGCGGGGGACCCCGCCGTAGGTGCGGCCGAGCGCCTTGGGGCCCTGGCCGCGCGAGACGAGCGAACCGGCCATCCGGGAGGCGCCGTAGATGTTGGCGTTCATCGCGGAGAGCAGGGCGACCAGGACGACCACGTTCATGATCTGGCCGGCCGCCGGGATGCCCAGGTGGTCGAGGGTCGCGACGTACGGCCCCTTCTCGACGACCGCCTTGTCGCCCCACGGGACCAGCGTGACGATGACCGCCATCGAGCCGATGTAGAAGAGCGCGATCCGCCACATCGCCGTGCGGACCGCCTTGGCGACGCCCTGCACCGGGTGCTCCGACTCGGCCGCCGCGATGGTGACCGTCTCCAGACCGCCGTACGCGAAGACCGAGGCGAGCAGGCCCACGATCAGGCCCTCCGAGCCGTGCGGGAAGAACCCGCCCTCGCCGGTGAGGTTCGCGGTGCCGGGGGCGTCCGTGCCGGGCAGGACGCCGACGATCGCGAGCACGCCGATGCCGAGGAAGAGGACGATCGCGCCGACCTTGAGCGCGGCGAACCAGAACTCGAACTCGCCGAAGTTCTTCACGGCCGCCAGGTTGGTGACGCAGAAGACCAGCATGAAGAGCGCGACCCAGGCCCACTCGGGGCTGCCCGGGAACCAGCCGGTCATGATCTTCGCCGCGCCGATGCCCTCCAGGCCGACGGCGACGCAGAGCAGGAACCAGAACGCCCATCCGGCGGTGAAGCCCGCCCAGGGGCCGAGGGCCCGCTCGGCGTGGACCGAGAAGGAGCCGGAGGCCGGGTTCGCCGCGGACATCTCGCCGAGCATGCGCATCACGAGCATGACGAGCACGCCCGAGATCGCGTAGGCGATCACGATCGAGGGGCCGGCGGCGGCGATGCCGGCGCCGGAGCCGACGAAGAGCCCGGCACCGATGACGCCGCCGAGGGCGATCATCGAGAGATGGCGCTGCTTGAGGCCGTGCGTGAGGCCCTCGGCAGCTGCGGTCGCGCCGTCCTTCCGGTCGGCCGGCGCGGGCGCGGTGGTCCGAGACATGGGCGAGCCCTGTTCACTAGCTGAGACGGGGAGAGCCCACAGTCTGAGCGCGCGCACCGCTCACAGGGAACAGGAGTCCGCTATACGGGCACCAGCCTCACACAAGGTGAAGATTCAGTTCCGGTTCGTGCGCAGCTCCCGCACCCACGCCACGAGCAGCACCGCCCCGGTCGCCGCGCTCGACCACAGCACCTGCGGCCTGGCCGTGTCGTCGAGCAGCATCAGCACCAGCACCACCCCCATCGCGGCGAGCGTCACCCAGGTCAGCCACGGGAAGCCCCACATCCTCAGCGTCAGCGTCTCGGGCGCCTCGCGCTCGATCCGGCGCCGCAGCCGCAGCTGCGAGACCGCGATCAGCGCCCAGACGAACAGCAGCACCGCGCCGACCGCGTTGAGCATGTAGAGGAAGACGGAATCCGGCCACTTCAGATTGAGCAGGACGGAGACGAAGCCGAAGGCCACCGAGGCGAGCACCGCCCGGCGCGGCACCCCGCCGCCCGAGACCCTGAGCAGCCCCTTCGGGGCCTCCCCGCGCTCCGCCAGCGAGAACACCATCCGGGAGGACCCGTACAGGTTCGCGTTGAGCGCCGAGAGCAGCGCCACGAACACCACCACGTTCATGATCTGGCCCGCCGCCGGCACCCCGATCGCGTCCAGGACCGCCACGTACGGCGACTCGCCGGGCTTCATCGACGTCCACGGCAGCAGCGTCACGATCACCAGCATCGAGCCCACGTAGAAGAGCAGGATCCGCCAGACCGCGCTGCGCACCGCCCGCGCCACGTTCCGCGCCGGGTCGTCGGACTCGGCCGCCGCGATCGTCACGACCTCCAGACCGCCGAAGGCGAAGACGACCGCGAGGACGCCCGAGACCACCCCCGACCAGCCGTTCGGCAGGAACCCGCCCTGCCCGGTCAGGTTGGCGAGCCCCACCGGGTCCGTGTCGGGCAGCCATCCGACGATCGCGAGCACGCCCAGGACCAGGAACAGCACGATCGCGCCGACCTTGAGCGCCGCGAACCAGAACTCGAACTCGCCGAAGTTCTTCACCGCCGCCAGGTTGGCCAGGGTGAACACCACCATGAAGACCAGCACCCAGCCCCACTGCGGCACCCCCGGCGCCCAGCCGTGCGCGATCCGCGCCGCGCCCGTCGCCTCCACGGCGAGGACCACGACCAGCAGGAACCAGTACAGCCAGCCCACCGAGAACCCGGCCCAGCGGCCGAGCGCCCGCTCGGCGTGCACCGAGAACGCCCCCGAGGCCGGCATCGCCGCCGACATCTCGCCGAGCATCCGCATCACCAGCATCGCGAGCGCGCCGGCGATCAGATACGAGACCACGATGCCGGGTCCGGCGACCGCGATGCCCGCGCCCGAACCGACGAAGAGACCGGCGCCGATCACGCCGCCCAGCCCCAGCATCGTCAGATGACGCTGCTTCAGGCCATGGGAGAGGGGCTCCGGTTCGGGAGCGAGGGGGTCGTGCATGTGGGGGCTCGTGCTCTCTGGCGGTTTATGGAGACTCCACAGTCTCTCCAGTGACCACCCCCTGGCGCAAAAGGGACCTCCACGGAGGAGTTCCCAGTGACAAGCGTCACGTGGCGCGAGGAGTGAGTGACGGGCTTTGTTCGAACTCCACGAAGCGCTCGCCCCGCGCTTTGTGGGCGGCTGACGGTGATCGAGCGTTCACTCCTGGCATACCGTCAACCTGTCCCACCCACCCTCACCCCCGCGGAGTACCGATGAGCACCGCCGCCGCCCCCGCCCGTACCCTCCGTGCGGGCACCGTCCTCGCCGACCTCATCCCGTCGAGCCGCGCCCGGGACATCACCCTGGTCGTCGGCGGCGCGGCCCTCACCGGCCTCGCCGCGCAGCTCTCCGTCCCGGTCCCCGGCTCCCCGGTCCCGGTCTCCGGCCAGACCTTCGCCGCCCTGCTCGTCGGCACCGCGCTCGGCGCCCGCCGCGGCTTCCTCGCCCTCGCTCTGTACGCGGTGGCCGGCATGGCGGGCGTGCCGTGGTTCGCCGAGGCCTCCTCCGGCTACGGCATGCCGTCCTTCGGCTATGTGCTCGGCATGCTCCTCGCCGCGACCGTCGTCGGTTCCCTCGCCCGCCGCGGTGCCGACCGCTCGGTCCTGCGCACCGCCGGCACGATGGCCCTCGGCTCCGCGATCATCTACGCCGTCGGCGTGCCCTACCTGGCGCTCGCCACCGGCATGACCTTCGGCCAGGCCGTCGCCGCGGGCCTGACGCCCTTCCTCATCGGCGACGCCCTCAAGGCGGCCCTCGCCATGGGTGCCCTCCCCGCCGCCTGGAAGTTCCTCGGCCGCAAGGGCTGAGCGCCCGTCCGCGCACACGAGGAGGGCCCGTCGTTCCCCGAGGAACGACGGGCCCTCCCGCGTACGGACCGCCGGATCACCGGCCCTGTCGTACGGGCCACCGGATCACCGGATCACCGGAGTTCGGAGACCTCCGGGGTCCCGTCGGCCCGGCCGGCCCTGCCGAGGCGCTGGCGGACCAGCGAGATCGCGATGACGAGCGCGGCGACGAGCAGCGACAGGACCACCTGGTCGCGGTTGCTGCCGCCGTCGTAGACCATGTAGCCGAGGACGCCGACGATCATGACGATGGTCGCCCAGGTCAGGTACGGGAAGAGCCACATCCTCACGACGAGCTTCTCCGGCGTCTCGCGCAGGATGATGCCGCGCATCTTCAGCTGGGTCACACAGATGACGAGCCAGACGAAGAGCGCCACCGCGCCGGACGAGTTCAGCAGGAAGGCGAAGACGGTGTCCGGCCACTTGTAGTTGAAGAAGACCGCGGCGAAGCCGAAGACGACCGAGCCGAGGATCGCCGCCGTCGGCACGCCCCGCTTGTTGACCTTGGCGAAGGCCTTCGGCGCGTCACCGCGCTGCCCGAGCGAGAAGGCCATGCGGGAGGCGGTGTAGAGCCCCGAGTTCAGGCAGGAGAGCACGGCGGTCAGGACGATCACGTTCATGATCTGCCCGGCGTGCGCGATGCCGATGGAGTCGAGGGCGGCGACGTACGAGCCCTTCTCGACGATCGACTTGTCGTTCCACGGCAGCAGCGTCAGGACGACGAAGATCGAGCCCAGGTAGAAGACGCCGATGCGCCAGATCACGCTGTTGGTGGCCTTGGTGACGGCCTTCTGAGGGTTCTCGGACTCGCCGGCCGCCAGGGTGACGATCTCGCTGCCCATGAAGGAGAAGACGACCATCAGCACACCGGTGAGGACCGCGCCCGCGCCCATCGGGAAGAAGCCCCCGCTGTCGGTGAGGTGCGCGAAACCGGCGCCCGGGTTGCCCGAGCCGGGGAGCACGCCGAAGACGGCGAGCAGTCCGATGACGACGAAGGCGCCGATGGCGACGACCTTGATGCCGGCGAACCAGAACTCGAACTCGCCGTAGGAGGCGACCGAGCCGAGGTTGGTCGCGGTGAGCACCACCATCACGATGAGCGCCCAGCCCCACTGCGGCACGGCCGGGACCCAGCTCTCCAGGATCTTGGCGCCCGCGGTCGCCTCGACGGCGAGGACGACGACCCAGAAGAACCAGTACAGCCAGCCGATGCTGAAGCCGGCCCAGCGGCCGAGTGCCCGGTCCGCGTAGGCGGAGAAGGAGCCGGAGGAGGGCCGCGCGGCGGCCATCTCGCCCAGCATCCGCATCACGAAGACGACCATGGCGCCGACGAGTGCGTACGAGAGGAGGATCGCGGGACCGGCCGCGGCGATGCCGGAGCCGGAGCCGACGAACAGGCCGGCGCCGATGACGCCGCCGATCGCGATCATCGACAGGTGACGGTTCTTGAGTCCGGCCTTGAGGCCGTCGGAGGACTGCGGGGCGCCGGCCGTGCCGGTGTCCTCGCCGTCCTTCGTCAGGGTCGGTTGCGTGTTCATCGACGCTTCCTCGTGTGTGGGGGGCGCTCGGGTCGCGAGCCCGAGCATTGAACCCCGTGGGAGGGGATGATCGGAAGCCCTCATTCCGGATCGTTGTACGGGCGACATCGCGAGAGTCGAAGGTCCGTACCAGGTCGGGTGAAGGTCCCGACCCCGATGCCTGCTACCCGGGCCCTGACGTGCCACACTCGGCATCATGCGCGTCTATATCGGTTCCGACCACGCCGGCTTTGAACTAAAGAACCACCTCGTCGAGTGGCTCACGGCACACGGCCACGAGCCCGTCGACTGCGGTCCCCACATCTACGACGCCCTGGACGACTACCCGCCGTTCTGCCTGCGCGCCGCCGAGAAGACGGCCGCGGACCCGGACAGCCTGGGCATCGTCATCGGCGGCTCCGGGAACGGCGAGCAGATCGCCGCGAACAAGGTGAAGGGGGTGCGCGCCGCCCTCGCCTGGAGCGAGCAGACCGCCGCCCTCGGCCGCGAGCACAACAACGCCAACGTGATCTCCGTCGGCGGCCGGATGCACACCCGGGAAGAGGCGACGAAGTTCGTCGAGATCTTCCTGACCACCCCGTACTCCGGTGACGAGCGCCACACCCGCCGGATCGACATGCTCACCGCGTACGAGAACACCGGCGAGCTCCCCCCGATCCCGGCCCACCACCCGCAGGAGCCGACCGCCTGATGCCCGAAGGGCACACCATCCACCGACTGGCCGCCGACCACCGGGAACGGTTCGGCGGCCGGTCCGTGCGCGTCTCCAGCCCCCAGGGCAAGTTCGCCGACTCGGCGGCCCTGCTCGACGGCACCGTCCTGGAGACCACCGAGGCCCACGGCAAACACCTCTTCCTCGGCTTCCCCGGCGAGGAATGGATCCACATCCACCTCGGCCTCTTCGGCAAGGTGAACTTCGGCGACGCCCCCGCGCCGCCGCCCACCGACACCGTCCGGCTGCGCCTCGCGAACCCCGAGTCCTACGTCGACCTGCGCGGCCCGACGACCTGCGCGCTCATCACGGACGCCGAGAAGCGGGCGGTGCACGACCGCCTCGGCCCCGACCCGCTGCGCACCGACGACGACCCCGACCGGGCCTGGCGCCGGATATCGAAGTCCCGCACCACCGTCGCCGCCCTCCTCATGGACCAGAAGGTCATCGCGGGCGTCGGCAACGTCTACCGCGCCGAAGTCCTCTTCCGGCACGGCATCGACCCCTACCGCGCCGGCAAGGACCTCACCGCGGGGGAGTGGGACGCGATCTGGACCGACCTCGCCGCACTGATGCGCGAGGGCGTCCGCCTCAACCGCATCGACACCGTCCGCCCCGAGCACACCCCCGAAGCCATGGGCCGCCCGCCGCGCGTCGACGACCACGGCGGCGAGGTCTACGTCTACCGCCGCGCCAATCAGCCCTGCCACCTCTGCGGCACCGGCATCCGCACCGCGGACCTGGCGGCCCGGAACCTCTTCTGGTGCCCGAACTGCCAGACCCGCTGACCGCGCCCCTCCCGTACTCCCGCCGCTAGAACCCGTGCGGCAGCCACGGCGCCACGGGCGAACCGAAGGCGACCGACGCCTCGACCAGCGCCCCCTCCCGCAGCTCCCGCACCCGCCCGGCCGAGGCCAGCGACACCAGCGAGGTGCCGCCCAGATAGGCCGCACCCAACTCCCGTACGGACAGGGCGAGATCGGCCGCGTCCCCGGTCCGCACGCAGCTCGCCCCCTTCGCGTCCCCGGTCAGCCGCCAACGCCCCGCGTTCCACGGGCAGAACGCGTCCTCCACCTCGAACACCACGTCCACCGGCGCCTGGTACGTCCGCGCCTCCAGCGCCGCGCCCACCTCCACGAGCCGGACGAACAGCACCTCCCTCGCCGTCGGCTCGCACCGCCGCACGTCCGACACCAGCTGCCGCCACGCACCGTCCACCGGACTGCTGTGGATCCGCACCGTCGACGTCAGGTCCACCGAGCACAGGAACCGCCACAGCGCCGCCTCCGCCGCCGGATCGAGCGCGAGCACCTGCTGCACCCCCACCGAACCGTCCGCCCCCGCGAACGACCAGTTCGGCTTGATCGCGTAGTGCGCGAAGCCCACGACCTCCCCGTCCCGCTCCGCGAGCACGCACAGCCGGGGCGAGGAACCCCCGCGCTCCGACTCCGGATCGATCAGCGGCAGCCGCTCCCAGCCCGGCCCCCGGGCCACCATCCCCGGCCGCCGAGGCACCAGCCGGGCGTACACCTTCTCGCAGGCCGCCGAGGACTCCGTCAGATCCGCCTGCCGCAGCCGCACCCCGTCCGTGCCCTCCGGCAACGAGAGCCGCACCCGGTTCGTGTCGATCGCCGCGTGCTCCGCCCACGACGCGGCGCCGTAGCCGAACCGCCCGTAGATCACCGGCTCCGAGGCCGTCAGCACGGCCAGCGGCTCACCCGCCGCCCGCACGTCGTCGAGCTGCCGCCGCATCATCGAGGTCAGGATCCCGCGCCGCCGGTGCGTACCCGCCACGCTCACCATCGTCACCCCGGCCGCCGGCACGAGACCCCCGCCCGGCACCGTCAGCCGGAACGAGAACGCCCCCGCCGTCCCCACGCACAGATCCCCGTCCCAGGCACCGAGCGACCGCTCGTACTCCGTGAGGTCCCGCCACAGCGCCCGCGACTCGGCGGGCTCGTGAAGGCCCCCGAACGCGAGGTCCAGCACCTCGAACCAACGGTCCCAGTCGTTCGGGTCGAGAACCCGCAGTTCAGTCGTCATATGCCATCGATATCAGCGGCGCACGCCCAGGGCGACCCGATTTCGCGCACATTGTCACCGGGGTACCCCTGCACGATGTCCGACGGGATGGATAGGGTCCAGGCCAATGGGACACCGCGCAGGAGTGAACACGTACGCGGCCCGCACGCGCAGACGCGCCCGCCGGGCCCGCGTCGCGCTGCGCAGATCCGGTGTCGACTACTTCCGGGGCGACGGCTCCGACCGGCTCGTCTTCGCCGGACTCCTCCTGATGATCCCGGCCATCGCCTGCGGCACCGTCCTCGACCCCGTCTGGTGCTCCCCGGCCGCACTGGTCCTGCCCATCGTGGCCGGCGGACTGCTGCTGCGCCCCGCCAGCCTCCTCGGTCTGTACGCGGCCGCCGCCGGCGCCCTGATCGTCGAGTCCTTCGTCCTCGGCCCCTACACCCAGGGCCCCGCCCGGGTCACCCCCGGCACCGTCCTCGTCGTCGCCGCCTGCGGCCTCTTCGGACTGCTCATCGCCCAGTTCCGGGCCCGCGTCGGCGTGCCCTGGCGGCGCGGCGGCACCATGCTCTTCGACCTCCGCGAACGCATCCGCGTCCAGAGCGCCCTGCCCCGGCTCCCCAAGGGCTGGCACCGCGAGATGGCCCTGCGCCCGGCCGGCGGCCAGTCCTTCTCCGGCGACTTCGTCGTCGCCGCCCGCACCCACGGCGGCCGCACCCTGGAGATCGTCCTCACCGACGTCTCCGGCAAGGGCATGGACGCGGCCTCCCGCTCCCTGCTGCTCTCCGGCGCCTTCGGCGGCCTCCTCGGCTCCCTCCCGCCGCACGCCTTCCTCCCCGCCGCCAACGGCTATCTGCTCCGCCAGGACTGGGACGAGGGCTTCGCCACCTCCATCCACCTGGTCCTCGACCTGGAGTCCGGCGACTACGAACTCTTCTCGGCCGGCCACCTCCCCGCCCTCCAGCTCCACGCGGGCAGCGGACGCTGGGAGGAGAAGGCCGCCGACGGCCCCCTCCTCGGCGTCTACGACCGCGCCGAGTTCCACCCCGTCAAGGGCACCCTGCGCACCGGCGACGTCCTCATGCTCTTCACCGACGGCCTGGTCGAGGCCGCCGACCGGGACATCGCCGAGGGCATCGACCGGCTCACCGGCGAGGCCGACCGCTGCGTCGCCGAGGGCTTCGAGGGCGTCGCCTGGCATCTGATCGAGGCCGTCGCGAAGGACGTCAACGACGACCGCGCGCTGCTCCTGCTCTCCCGGCCCGTCTGACCGGTCCGCCCGGTGTGACGTGATCTTCTCCACGACGATTCGTCACCAGGCAGCGGGGGCAGGGGGGTTGGTGGCACGATGGAGACAGCGGGGGGTGTTCCGGGACACGGGCTCCCTGGTGGGCAAGGCGGGACCGACCGAGGGTGTGATCAGTTGTGGCCATTTCACTGTCTGTGGTGTTGCTGTTGGCAATCATCCTGGTGGTGCTGATCCGCGGGGGGAACCTCAAGGCCGGCCCGGCCGTGGTGGCCGTGCTCTTCGGCTTCTTCCTCGCCTCGACCGGCATGGCCGACGACATCCAGCGCTTCCTGGACTCGATAACGCAGACGGTCGCGTCCATCAAGTTCTGACGCGGACGCCTACCGCTTCCTGCCCTTCTTCTTCCTCTTCTTCCTCGAAGGGGAGGCCGACTTCTGCTTCGCGGCGGCGGCGGGCTTCGCCTTCTTCGCCGGGACGTCCTGCTTCGCCTTGCCCTTCGGGGCGGGCGCGGCGGGCTTCTCGACGGCGGGCTTCTCCCCGGCGGCCTTCGCCGCCGCGGCCGCGGCCGCCGTGTCCTTCCGCGAACGGGCCGTCGGCCAGGTGAGTTCGAGCTCCAGCTCGACCTCTCCGTCACCCACCTCGAACTCCACCTCGGAGCGGAGTTCGTCGGGGATCCACAGGCTCACCGTTCCCGACCCCAGGTCGAGCTCGACCTCCCCGCCCTTCCGTAGCGCGGCGGCCAGCGCCGTCAGCCGGTCCGCGGCCTCACCGCGGGACAGGGAGCGCTTCTGCTCGAACTTCAGGTCCTTCATGGCTGCCTCCGATCCTGAGGCCAGTCTGCACGCGCCCGCCGGACCCGGCATCTCGGCCGGGAGACACCCTCGGAACGGCCCCGGAAACGCCTCGGGGCCGGTCCGGAGAAGACTTCTCCGGACCGGCCCCGACGCTCGTGGAGCGGGTGACGGGAATCGAACCCGCGTAGCTAGTTTGGAAGACTAGTGCTCTACCATTGAGCTACACCCGCACAGCATCGCGCCGCAGGTCACGAGGACCGCGGCACGAGGAGCATGTTAGCGGTTCGGGGGCCGTTCGCGCACACCCGTAAAAGAGGGGGCGCCGCACAGTCCCCGTCCATGTACCCTACGTGTCGCACCGACGGGGTGTGGCGCAGCTTGGTAGCGCGTCCGCTTTGGGAGCGGAAGGCCGTGGGTTCAAATCCCGCCACCCCGACCATGACGATCAGGCGCCCACCTCGCGCACTCTTGATCACGTTGTGGGCGTCATCCCGCTTGCGGTTACTATGCAAGCTGCGTGCCCGTGTGTCTTTCTGACCGGGCCGACCCGCCGGACCCGCGTCACGCGGCGACGGCGGTTTCCAGGAATCAGCCACAAGGAGACCGAACCGTGAAGAGCGCCGTGGAGACCCTGAACCCGACCCGGGTTCGGCTCACTGTCGAGGTGCCCTTCGAGGAGCTCAAGGACAGCCTCGACGCGGCGTACAAGAAGATCAACCAGCAGGTCACGGTCAAGGGCTTCCGTAAGGGCAAGATCCCTGCTCGCGTGATCGACCAGCGGTTCGGCCGCGGCGCCGTGCTGGAAGAGGCCGTCAACGACGCGCTCCCGAAGTTCTACACCGAGGCCGTCAACGAGGCCGAGGTCAACCCGCTCGGCCAGCCCGAGGTCGACATCACCGAGCTGAAGGACGGCGAGCTGCTGGCCTTCACCGCCGAGGTCGACATCCGCCCGACGATCGAGATCCCGGACTACTCCGGCATCGAGGTCACCGTCGACGCGGTCGAGGTCACCGACGAGGACGTCGAGAAGTCCGTGGAGCAGCTCCGCGAGCGCTTCGCCTCGACCTCCCCGGTCGAGCGTGCCGCCCAGGACGGCGACGTCGTCACCATCGACCTGCAGGCCAAGGTCGACGGCGAGGTCCTCCCGGACGGTGTCGCCGACGGTGTCTCGTACACCATCGGTTCGGGCGAGCTGCTCGACGGCATCGACGAGGCCGTCAAGGGCCTGGAGGCCGGTGGCGAGGCCACCTTCACCTCGCAGCTGAAGGGCGGCTCCGCCGAGGGCAAGGACGCGGAGGTCACCGTCAAGGTCACCACCGTCGCCGCCCGTGAGCTCCCCGAGCTGGACGACGACTTCGCGCAGATGGCGTCGGAGTTCGACACCCTCGACGAGCTCAAGGCCGACAGCCGCAAGCGCCTCGAGAACATGAAGCAGTTCGACCAGGCCACCCAGGCCCAGGAGCGCGTCCTCGACGAGCTCCTCAAGCTGGTCGAGGTCCCGATGCCCGAGAAGCTTCTCGAGGACGAGATCAACACCCGCAAGCACAACCTGGAGCACCACCAGCTCGGCCAGATGGGCCTCGACCTCGCGAAGTACCTGGAGATCCAGGGCAAGACCGAGGAAGAGTTCCTGGCCGAGACCAAGGAGCAGGCCGAGAAGGGCATCAAGACGCAGTTCATCCTCGATGAGCTCGTCAACAAGGAGAAGCTCGAGGTCTCCCGCGAGGAGCTCACCGAGCACCTGTTCCGCCGTGCCGCCTCCTCCGGCATGAGCCCGGACCAGTTCGCCCAGGCCGTGGCCGAGGGCGGCCAGGTGCCGATGCTCGTCGGCGAGGTCGCCCGCGGCAAGGCCCTCGCGGTCGTCGTCGAGGCCGCCAAGGTCGTCGACTCCAACGGCGAGGTCGTCGACCTCTCGGACGACGAGGACGAGGTCGAGGCCGCCGCCGAGGCCGTCGAGGCCGTCACCGGCGAGGCCGAGGTCTCCGAGGACAAGTAAGGCTCACCGCGAGGCCCGCGCCCCGCGCTGAACCCCGCTCCACGGGCCCGTACGCACTCCTGTGCGTACGGGCCCGTGGACGTAGCGGGACCCCGTTACACGCCCCCAACTACCTTGCGCTCCCAGCGAACAGTTCGGGAACCGGGATGGCGTTGTCCTACCTGCGCGTTAGGGTCCATGAATACGAGGGCAGTGCCCTCTGAACGAGACGCTGAGACGGCCCTGGCCGTCGGAGACGAGCAGGTGGATACGTGACGAATCTGAAGCCTTACGCCGCGGGTGAGCCGTCCATCGGTGGCGGCCTCGGCGACCATGTCTACAACCGGCTGCTCGGCGAGCGCATCGTCTTCCTCGGCCAGCAGGTCGACGACGAGATCGCCAACAAGATCACCGCCCAGATGCTCCTCCTGGCCGCCGAGCCGGAGAAGGACATCTACCTGTACATCAACAGCCCCGGTGGCTCGGTGACGGCCGGCATGGCCGTCTACGACACCATGCAGTTCATCCCGAACGACGTCGTCACCATCGGTATGGGCATGGCGGCCTCCATGGGCCAGTTCCTGCTCACCGCCGGCGCCCCCGGCAAGCGCTTCGCGCTGCCGAACACCGACATCCTGATGCACCAGGGCTCCGCCGGCATCGGCGGTACGGCCTCCGACATCAAGATCCAGGCGGAGTACCTCCTGCGCACGAAGAAGCGCATGGCCGAGATCACCGCGCAGCACTCCGGCCAGACCGTCGAGGCGATCATCCGCGACGGTGACCGCGACCGCTGGTTCACCGCCGACGAGGCCAAGGAGTACGGCCTCATCGACGACATCATCACCCACGCCGCGGGCGTTCCCGGCGGCGGTGGCACGGGCGCCTGAGCCCGGCCGACCGCTGAACAGCCCCAGCCCCCGCCGAACGCCACCAGGACGGTGAACACCCAGATGCAGAACAACCTCTCCGCGAGCGGCCTCTACACCGGCGCGCCGATGGACAACCGCTACGTCGTGCCGCGCTTCGTGGAGCGCACCTCGCAGGGCGTGCGCGAGTACGACCCGTACGCGAAGCTGTTCGAGGAGCGCGTGATCTTCCTCGGCGTGCAGATCGACGACGCCTCCGCCAACGACGTCATGGCGCAGCTGCTGTGCCTGGAGTCGATGGACCCGGACCGCGACATCTCGATCTACATCAACAGCCCCGGTGGCTCCTTCACCGCGCTGACGGCGATCTACGACACGATGCAGTTCGTGAAGCCGGACATCCAGACGGTCTGCATGGGCCAGGCGGCCTCCGCCGCGGCCGTGCTGCTCGCCGCCGGCACCCCCGGCAAGCGGATGGCCCTGCCGAACGCCCGCGTGCTGATCCACCAGCCCTCCGGCGGCACCGGCCGTGAGCAGCTCTCCGACCTGGAGATCGCGGCCCGCGAGATCCTGCGGATGCGCAGCCAGCTGGAGGAGATGCTGGCCAAGCACTCCTCGACGCCGATCGAGAAGATCCGCGACGACATCGAGCGCGACAAGATCCTGACGGCCGAGGACGCCCTGGCGTACGGTCTCGTCGACCAGATCGTCTCGACCCGTAAGAGCACGGCCTCCGCCGAGCGCTGACGCCCGACCTTCCCCTGGCACGGCCCGTGTGGCCGAATCACGACCATGTGAACCGTGCCAAGGGGGGCCCGAACGAGGGGCCCGGCAAGGTACCGTCGAATATGAGGCACCAGGAGTCGCTGAACCAAGCGCTCCCAGGCGAAGGGGAAGCACCTCGTGGCACGCATCGGTGATGGCGGCGACCTGCTCAAGTGCTCGTTCTGCGGAAAGAGCCAGAAGCAGGTGAAGAAGCTCATCGCGGGACCCGGTGTGTACATCTGCGACGAGTGCATCGACCTCTGCAACGAGATCATCGAGGAAGAACTCGCGGAGACGAGCGAGGTGCGCTGGGAGGAACTTCCCAAGCCCCGCGAGATCTACGAGTTCCTCGAGGGGTACGTCGTCGGGCAGGAGCCCGCGAAGAAGGCCCTCTCGGTCGCGGTGTACAACCACTACAAGCGCGTCCAGGCCGGCGAGAACGGCGGCGCGCAGGGCCGGGACGACGCCATCGAACTGGCCAAGTCCAACATTCTGCTGCTGGGTCCCACGGGTTCGGGCAAGACGCTCCTGGCCCAGACCCTGGCCCGCATGCTCAACGTCCCGTTCGCCATCGCCGACGCGACGGCGCTGACGGAGGCCGGCTATGTCGGCGAGGACGTCGAGAACATCCTGCTCAAGCTGATCCAGGCAGCCGACTACGACGTCAAGAAGGCCGAGACCGGGATCATCTACATCGACGAGATCGACAAGGTCGCCCGTAAGAGCGAAAACCCGTCGATCACGCGCGACGTCTCGGGCGAGGGCGTGCAGCAGGCCCTGCTGAAGATCCTGGAGGGCACCACCGCCTCCGTGCCGCCGCAGGGCGGACGGAAGCACCCCCACCAGGAGTTCATCCAGATCGACACGACGAACGTGCTCTTCATCGTGGGCGGCGCCTTCGCCGGCCTGGAGAAGATCATCGAGTCGCGGGCGGGCGCCAAGGGCATCGGCTTCGGGGCGACCATCCGCTCCAAGCGCGAGATCGAGGCGAGCGACCAGTTCCAGGAGGTCATGCCGGAGGACCTGGTGAAGTTCGGGATGATCCCGGAGTTCATCGGCCGTCTCCCCGTCCTCACCTCGGTCCACAACCTGGACCGCGAGGCGCTCCTGCAGATCCTCGTCGAGCCGCGCAACGCGCTGGTGAAGCAGTACCAGCGCCTCTTCGAACTCGACGGTGTGGAGCTGGACTTCGACCGCCCGGCCCTGGAGGCCATCGCCGACCAGGCGATCCTCCGCGGCACCGGCGCGCGCGGCCTGCGCGCCATCATGGAGGAGGTCCTCCAGTCGGTGATGTACGAGGTCCCGTCCCGCAAGGACGTGGCCCGCGTGGTCATCACGGCCGACGTCGTCCGAAACAACGTCAACCCGACGCTGGTCCCGCGGATCGTGAAGAACGACGGCAGGCACGAGAAGTCGGCCTGAGCCGTACGGACATGAAAGGGGCGCCCCGCCGGCCGGCGGGGCGCCCCTTCCGCATGTGCGGCGAGCCGGTCAGAGCTTGACGCGGATCTCCTTGCGGAGCTTGGCGGCGATGGCGGCGGCGTCCGCGGGCGCGGTGCCCTTGCCCGCCATCAGGTCGGCGATGTCCATGGGCATCACGTAGCCGAGCGTGCTGTGGTCGCTCCAGACGCACACCGGCATGGTGATCTCCTTCGGGCCGAGGCTGCTCGTGCCCGAACCGGTGTCCGTCTTGGACTTGATCTCCTGGCACTTCAGGAGAGCGCCGTCGAGCCCCTCGGGAGTGAACTCCTGCGGGTCGCCGACCAGCTGGGCCTTGCCGTCCTTCTCCTTCGCGGCCTCGGCGCGCATGTTCTCGAAGAGGGCGTCGAGGGTCTTCTCCGGGTCGTCGATCTGGCCGTACGCGCCACCGAACTGCAGCAGCTTTCCTGCCAGCGGGTTGCTCTCGTCCTTGACCTGCCACTGCGCGTTGACGCGCTGCGGGTTCTTCATGCCGAACTTCGCGGCGTCCTTGACGAAGTCATCGTCGTCGCTCTTGCTGCTCCCCTTGTCGGGAGACTTCTTGTACTCGCCGAGGACCGTCTCGGGGGTCGTCAGCTTGTGCGGGCCGTCGTCGGCCACCGACGCGCCGCCGCCTCCACCGAGCACGAAGTACACGCCCACGCCGATCGCCGCGACGACCGCCACCGCGCCGATGATCCAGCCGGCCTTCGACTTCTTCGGGGCCGGCGGGTGCGGCATGTAGCCGCCGGGGCCCTGCGGGGCGCCGTACTGCGGCTGCTGGCCGTACGGGCCGGGCTGCTGGGGCTGCTGCGGGTAGCCGTAAGGGGGCTGCTGCGGCGGGACGCCCTGCGGGGCCTGCTGCGGGTAGCCGTAACCCGGCTGGGGAGCCTGCGGCTGCCCGTACGGCCCCGGCTGCTGCGGCTGCTGGCCGTAGGGGCCCGGCTGGCCGTAGGGACCGGGCTGCTGGGGCGGCTGGCCGCCGTACGGCCCCGGCTGGTTGTAGCTCATCGACAGGTTCCCCTCACAGGATGTTTATGCCTGCCGGACATCCTGACGGAACCGCCGGGGCGGCAGTGCGGCGGGGGCCACACCGTTACCGAACAATCGCGTTTCAGGACACCGCCACCGCACCCCTAAACTGGCCCCGTGACCGAGAACACTCAGCAGCAGACAGCGCCCACCACCGAACTGCCGACCACCTACGCGCCGGCCGAGGTAGAGGGGGAGCTGTACGAGCGCTGGGTAGACCGGGGGTACTTCGAGGCCGACGCGAAGAGCGAGAAGCCTCCGTACACCATCGTCATCCCGCCGCCGAACGTCACCGGCGCCCTGCACCTGGGCCACGCCTTCCAGGTGACGCTCATGGACGCCCTGACCCGCCGCAAGCGCATGCAGGGCTTCGAGACGCTCTGGCTGCCGGGCATGGACCACGCCGGCATCGCGACCCAGAACAAGGTCGAGCAGCAGCTCGCCGAGGAGGGCAAGTCCCGCCACGACCTGGGCCGCGACGAGTTCGTCGACCGCGTCTGGCAGTGGAAGGACGAGTACGGCGGCCGCATCCTCGGCCAGCTGCGCCGCCTCGGCGCCGGTCTCGACTGGTCGCGCGAGCGCTTCACCATGGACGAGGGCCTGTCCAAGGCCGTCCAGAAGATCTTCAAGGACCTCTACGAGGACGGTCTGATCTACCGCGCCGAGCGCATCATCAACTGGTGCCCGCGCTGTCTGACCGCCATCTCGGACATCGAGGTCGAGTACCAGGACGACGCCGGCGAGCTGGTCTCCATTCGGTACGGCGAGGGCGACGACTCCCTGGTGGTCGCCACGACCCGCGCCGAGACGATGCTCGGCGACACGGCCGTCGCCGTCCACCCGGACGACGAGCGCTACAAGCACCTGGTCGGCAAGCAGATCAAGCTGCCGCTGACCGACCGGACCATCCCGGTCGTCGCCGACACCCACGTCGACCCGGAGTTCGGCACCGGCGCCGTCAAGGTGACCCCGGCGCACGACCCGAACGACTTCGAGATCGGCCGCCGCCACGACCTGCCCTCGCTCACCGTCATGGACGAGCACGGCATCATCACCGTCCACGGCCCGTTCCTCGGCCTGGACCGCTTCGAGGCCCGCTCGGCGATCGTCGGCGCGCTCAAGGAGCAGGGCCGGATCGTCGCCGAGAAGCGCCCGTACATGCACTCCGTCGGCCACTGCTCGCGCTGCAAGACGACCGTCGAGCCGCGCCTGTCGATGCAGTGGTGGGTCAAGGTCGGCCCGCTGGCGCAGGCCGCCGGTGACGCCGTCCGCGACGGCTCCGTCGAGATCCACCCGAAGGAGCTCTCCAAGCGCTACTTCGACTGGGTCGACAACATGCACGACTGGTGCATCTCGCGCCAGCTGTGGTGGGGTCACCGCATCCCGATCTGGTACGGCCCCGAGGGCCAGGTCGTCTGCGTCGGACCCGACGAGGAGGCGCCCGGCACCGAGGCCGAGGGCTGGACCCAGGACCCCGACGTCCTGGACACCTGGTTCTCCTCCGGCCTGTGGCCGTTCTCCACGCTCGGCTGGCCGGAGAAGACCCCGGACCTGGCGAAGTTCTACTCGACCGACGTCCTGCTCACCGGCCACGACATCATCTTCTTCTGGGTCGCCCGGATGATGATGTTCGGCCTGTATGCGATGGACGGTGAGGTCCCCTTCAAGACCGTCGCCCTCACCGGCCTCGTCCGCGACGAGTTCGGCAAGAAGATGTCGAAGTCCAACCCGAACGCGGTCGACCCGCTGGACTGGATGGACGCGTACGGCTCCGACGCCGTCCGCTTCACCCTGGCCAAGGGCGCCAACCCTGGCGCGGACGTCCCGATCGGCGAGGACTGGGTCCAGGCGTCCCGGAACTTCGCCAACAAGATCTGGAACGCGACCCGGTTCGCCATGATGAACGGCGCCACCATCGAGGGCCCGCTGCCGGACGCCTCCGAGATGTCCGCGACCGACCGCTGGATCCTGTCGCGGCTCAACGAGACCGTCGCCCAGGTCGACGCGTACTACGAGGACTTCCAGTTCGCCAAGCTCAGCGAGTTGCTCTACCACTTCGCGTGGGACGAGGTCTTCGCCTGGTACGTCGAGCTGTCGAAGACCACGTTCTTCGCGGGCGGCGAGGGCGCCAAGGTCTCCGGCCGCGTCCTCGGCGAGGTCCTGGACGTCATGCTGCGCCTGCTGCACCCGATCGTCCCGTTCGTCACCGACACCCTGTGGACCACCCTCACCGGCGGTGAGTCCCTGGTGATCGCCGACTGGCCCAAGGACTCGGGTTTCCGCGACGAGGCCGCGGAGAAGGAGATCGAGCTGGTCCAGCGGGTCGTCACCGAGGTCCGCCGCTTCCGCAAGGAGCAGGGCCTCCAGGACGCCCAGAAGGTGCCGGCCCGCCTCACCGTCGACGGCACCCCGCTCGTCGCGCACGAGGCCGCCATCCGGCAGATCCTGCGGCTCCAGCCGGAGGGCGAGGGCTTCGCCGCCACCGCCTCCCTGCCGGTCGCCGGTGCCACCGTCGCGCTCGACCTGTCGGGCACGATCGACGTGGCCGCGGAGCGCAAGCGCCTCGCGAAGGACCTCGCCGCGGCGGAGAAGGAGAAGGCCCAGGCGAACGGGAAGCTCGGCAACGAGGCCTTCCTCGCCAAGGCCCCGGACAACGTGGTCGACAAGATCCGCACCCGCCTCGCCAAGGCGGAGGAGGACATCGCCCGCATCGAGACCCAGCTGGCGAGCCTGCCGCAGGCCTGACCCACGGCATGAGGAAGGGCCCGGAACCGCTCGTCGGTTCCGGGCCCTTCCGCAAAGCGGACGAAGTGCCCGATGTCACATCAGACGGGACTTCAGGTCCTCGGCGTCGGGACGAAAGACCCTGGATGATGGTGGGCATGCTCCGCCTCCCCACCGTCCCCGCACTCCGCCGCTGCGTGGACCGGTGGGCGGTCTCGCCCCGCGCCCTCGACGTCGTCGCCGCGCTCAGCGCCTTCGGCCTGATGGTGCTGGACGTGCCGGGGCTCGCCCGCGCCGACAACTCCCTCACCGGGGTCACCGCGACGCTGGTCCTCGCCGCCGGCGCGGCCACCCTGGTGGTCCGGCGCCGGCTGCCGTGGCTCCCGTACCTCGTCGCCCTCGGCCTGATGGGATGGCTGCACGAACTGACCATGATCCAGTTCGCGCTGTACTCGATCGGCCGCTACCGGGGGCGCCGCGCCGCGATCGTCGCGACGCTGGTGTACGCCGCCGTCGCCTACGCCCTCTTCCAGACGCCCGGCTGGCCCGCCCGGCACGGCGACACCCTCAGCGACTTCCTGAGCCTGGTCGTCCCGATCGGCGTCCTCGCGGCGGGCGTCGGCATCGCCGCGTACCGGCAGGACCTCGTCCGCGCCCTGGAGGTCCAGCGGCGTGACGCCGCCGCCCGGCAGGCCGTCCAGGAGGAGCGGATCTCCGTCGGCCGGGACGTCCACGACCTGGTCGGCCGTGAACTGACCGTCCTCGCGGTCCGGGCCGAGGTCCTCGCCGTACGGGCCAGGGGCGAGGCCCACCAGCAGGACTTCGAGGAACTCGCGGACACCGCCCGCCGCGCCCACCTCATGCTCAACGAGACGATCGTGCGCCGCGCCGACCGGGACACCGCCACCCCCGGCCTCGAAGGGCTCACCGGGCTCGCCCGGGAGAGCGAGCGGATGGGCAGCCCCGTGGAACTCGCGGTCGCCGAGGAGGCGAAGGCCCTGTCACCGCTGCGGCAGGCGGCCGTCCACCGGGTCGTCCAGGAGTGCCTGACGAACGCCGCCAAGCACGCGCCCGGCCTGCCCGTGACGGTCACGATCACCGTCGAGGGCCCCGACCTGTGCATCGAGGTCCGCAACCCGCTGCCGGCGGACCCGCCGGACCGCGCCCCGGTCTCGACCGGCACCGGACTGCTCTCCATGGAGGAGCGCGTCACCAGCATGGGCGGCACGCTGAAGGCCCACCGTGAGCGGGACGAGTACGTGGTGACGGCGGGGCTGCCGACGGGACTGGCACGCTGACCGGCTGAGCCTCCCCGCAGGAGCCGGACCGGCCGCCCCGCAGGCCCCCGCCCCCGGCGGACCGGCCGCCGCGCCCCTGCCCCCGGTGGACCGGCCGCCCCGCCGCCCTCCGCCCTCAGCGGACCGTCTCTGCCTTCCCCAGGACCCGCTGGAGTGCGTCGAAGTCCTCCACGCACCGGCCCGAGCCCAGGGCCACGCAGTCCAGCGGCGCGTCCGCGACGAAGACCGGGATGCCCGTCGCCGAGGCCATCCGCAGGTCCAGGCCCGGCAGCAGCGCCCCGCCGCCGGTCAGCACGATGCCGTGCTCCATGACGTCGCCGGACAGCTCCGGCGGGCACTCCTCCAGGGTCACCCGGACCGCCGCGATGATCGCCTCCACCGGCTCGTCCAGCGCCGCCCGTACCTCCGGCACCGTCAGTTCCACCGTCCGGGGGAGCCCGCTGACCTTCTCCCGGCCCCGGATCGTGAAGGTCGCCCGCTCCAGTTCCTCGCCGCCCGGCACCGGCCACGCCGTACCGATGGCGACCTTGACGTCCTCCGCGGTCCGCTCGCCGATGAGCAGCGAGTGCTCCTTGCGGACGAAGTCGATGACGGCCGCGTCGAGCCGGTCGCCGCCCACCCGGAGCGACTGCGCCGTGACGATCCCGCCCAGCGAGATCACCGCCACCTCGGTCGTACCGCCGCCGATGTCGACGACCATCGAGCCGCGCGGGTCGGAGACCGGCAGCCCGGCGCCGATCGCCGCCGCCATCGGCTCCTCGATCAGATGGACCGCGCGGGCGCCCGCCGACAGGGAGGCGTGCACGATGGCCCGCCGCTCGACCTGGGTCACCCCGCTGGGCACACAGACCACCATCCGGGTACGGGGCCGCCGCCGGCCCGGGACGGCCTTGCGCACGAAGTGCCGGATCATCTCCTCGGCCGCCTCGTAGTCGCTGATCACACCGTCCCGCAGCGGCCGGATCGCGGTGATCGAACCCGGCGTGCGCCCGATGGTCTCCTTCGCCTCCGTGCCGACCGCGAGCGCGTGCCGCGAGCCCTCCTGCACCGCCACCACGGACGGTTCGTTGAGCACGATGCCCCGCCCGCGTGCGTAGAGGAGCGTGTTGGCCGTGCCGAGGTCGATCCCTATGTCCATGATCGCCAAGTTTGCCCGGTCGGTACGGCGGACGGCGGACCGAAGGTCCCGAAAGGGGTGGGTCCATGGTCCTGTCGGTACCGCTCCGTAGACTGGCCCCGTGAGCGAGCCGAGCGACCCGAATGACCAGTTCGACGACATCGTCGACAACGAGACGAACCGCGACCCCGACCTGGCGGTGATCGAGGCCGGCAGCCGCACCCTGCGCACGCAGGGCGGCGCCCCGCAGGGCGACCCCGTGCCCGGCCGTCCGGAGGACCCGGAGCTGGACAAGGCGCTGCGCGAGGTCGAGACCGAGCTGTCCACCCGCTGGGGCGAGACCAAGCTGGAGCCCTCGGTCACCCGCATCGCGGCCCTGATGGACGTCCTCGGCGAGCCGCAGCGCGCGTACCCCTCGATCCACATCACCGGCACCAACGGCAAGACGTCGACGGCCCGCATGATCGAGGCCCTGCTCGGCGCCTTCGAGCTGCGCACCGGGCGGTACACCTCGCCGCACGTGCAGACCATCACCGAGCGGATCAGCCTGGACGGCGCCCCGATCTCCGCCGAGCGGTTCGTCGAGACGTACCAGGACATCAAGCCGTACGTGGAGATGGTCGACGCCCGCGAGGAGTTCCGGCTCTCCTTCTTCGAGGTCCTCACCGGAATGGCCTACGCGGCCTTCGCCGACGCCCCGGTCGACGCGGCCGTCGTCGAGGTCGGCATGGGCGGCACCTGGGACGCGACGAACGTCATCGACGCCTCCGTCGCCGTCATCACCCCGATCGACCTGGACCACACCGACCGGCTCGGCGGGACGACCGGCGAGATCGCCGGCGAGAAGTCCGGGATCATCAAGCAGGGCGCGACCGTGATCATGGCCCAGCAGCCGGTGGACGCGGCGCAGGTCCTGCTGAAGAAGGCCGTCGAGGCCGACGCCACGGTCGCCCGTGAGGGCATGGAGTTCGGCATCGTCTCCCGCGAGGTCGCGGTCGGCGGACAGCTCCTCACCCTGCGGGGCCTGGGCGGCGAGTACGACAACGTCTTCCTGCCGCTGCACGGCGCCTACCAGGCGCACAACGCGGCGGTGGCGCTCGCGGCCGTCGAGGCCTTCTTCGGGATCGGCGCCGAGCACGCCCGCACCCTGGACCTGGACACGGTCCGTCAGGCCTTCGCGCGGGTGGCCTCGCCCGGCCGCCTGGAGATCGTCCGCTCCTCGCCGACGGTCGTCCTGGACGCCGCGCACAACCCGCACGGCGCGCGGGCGACGGCGGAGGGCATCAGCGAGGCCTTCGGCTTCTCGCGGCTCATCGGCGTGGTCTCCACAAGTGGCGACAAAGACGCCAGGGGCCTCCTGGAGGCCTTCGAGCCGCTCTTCGCGGAGGTCGTGATCACGGCGAACTCCAACCCCCGTGCCACCGACGTGGACGCGCTGGCCGCCGTCGCCGTCGAGGTCTTCGGCGAGGACCGGGTCGTCGTCGAGCCGCGGCTGCCCGACGCCATCGAGGCGGCCATCACCCTCGCGGAGGAAGAGGCCGAATACGGCGGCGCGGGCGTCCTGGTGACCGGTTCGATCTTCACGGTCGGCGACGCCCGGCTGCTGCTGCGGAGGGGCTGATCCGATGCGTACGCTCTGTTCCTCGACGCTCATCGGCGAGTTCTTCGTCATCGGCTTCGCCGGACTCGTGGCCATGAAGGACGACAGCCTCGCCCTGTCCACCGTCTGGTGGGTCTGCGGGATCGCCATGGTCCTTTCGGTGCTGCTGTGCGGGATGATCACCCGCCCCGGCGGTGTGCAGCTCGGCTGGGCCCTCCAGATCGGCCTGATCGCCAGCGGCTTCTTCGTACCGACGATGTTCTTCCTCGGCGCGGTCTTCGCCGGCCTCTGGTGGGCCTCCGTCCACTACGGGCGCCGGATCGACGACATCAAGGCCCGCTGGGCCGCGGCGCAGGCCTCGGCAGGGCCTGACGCTGCGTAATCGAGGGGCGTGCGGGGCCTGTAGCCTCGGAGGTCCCGCACACCGCATTTCCGAAGGAGTTTCCCCGTGAGCCAGCGCACGCTCGTCCTGCTCAAGCCCGACGCCGTCCGCCGCGGCCTGGTCGGCGAGATCATCGGCCGTATCGAGCGCAAGGCCGGCTGGACCCTGGCGGCCCTGGAGCTGCGCGAGCTGGACCAGGAGACCCTGGAGCAGCACTACGGCGAGCACAAGGGCAAGCCCTTCTACGAGCCGCTGATGGGCTTCATGTCCTCCGGTCCCGTCGTCGCGCTCGTCGTCGAGGGGGAGCGCGTCATCGAGGGCGTCCGCCAGCTGGCCGGCCCGACCGACCCGATCGCCGCCGCCCCGGGCTCGATCCGCGGCGACTTCGGCACCATCGTCCGCGAGAACCTGATCCACGCCTCCGACTCCGAGGAGTCCGCGGCCCGCGAGCTGAAGATCTTCTTCCCGGGTCTCGTCTGACACGGAGTCAGCCGAACGCAGCACCCTGTGGGGCGACCGAAGGAATTTCGGTCGCCCCCAGGCATATGAACGCCGAACCCGGGAACGGATCGCCGCGTCCTACCGTCACCTGTACAGAGGCGGACCACCGCGCGGTATCCGTGCGGGCGGCACTACGATGGAAAACTCCACGCCGCACCACTCTCAGCCATGGGAAACAAGGGGAACTCAATGTCGTTCATCGGCCGTGACATGGCTGTCGACCTCGGGACCGCCAACACGCTGGTGTACGTCAGGGGTCGAGGCATCGTCCTGAACGAGCCGTCCGTCGTCGCGATCAACACCAACACCGGTGGCATCCTCGCGGTCGGCGCCGAGGCGAAGAAGATGATCGGCCGGACCCCCGGCAACATCGTCGCCGTGCGCCCGCTCAAGGACGGCGTGATCGCCGACTTCGAGATCACCGAGCGGATGCTCCGCTACTTCATCCTCAAGATCCACAAGCGCCGCTACCTGGCCCGCCCCCGCGTCGTCGTCTGCGTGCCCTCCGGCATCACCGGAGTCGAGCGCCGCGCCGTCATCGAGGCCTCCACGCAGGCCGGCGCCCGCCAGGTGCACATCATCGAGGAGCCCATGGCGGCGGCCATCGGCTCGGGCCTCCCGGTCCACGAGGCCACCGGCAACATGGTCGTGGACATCGGCGGCGGCACCACCGAGGTCGCCGTGATCTCCCTCGGCGGAATCGTCACGGCACAGTCGATCCGGGTCGCCGGCGACGAGCTGGACAACGCGATCATCCAGCACATCAAGAAGGAGTACTCGCTCCTCCTCGGTGAGCGCACCGCCGAACAGATCAAGATCACCATCGGTTCGGCGTACGAGCTCGACAAGGACGAACACACCGAGATCCGCGGCCGCGACCTCGTCTCCGGTCTGCCCAAGACCGTGGTCATCTCCGCCGCCGAGGTCCGCAAGGCCATCGAGGAGCCGGTCAACGCGATCGTCGACGCGGTGAAGACCACCCTCGACAAGTGCCCGCCGGAGCTGTCCGGTGACGTCATGGACCGCGGCATCGTTCTCACCGGTGGCGGCGCCCTGCTGCGCGGCCTCGACGAGCGCCTCCGCCGCGAGACCGGCATGCCGATCCACATCGCCGAGGACCCGCTGGACTCGGTGGCGCTCGGCGCCGGCAAGTGCGTCGAGGAGTTCGAGGCCCTCCAGCAGGTCCTGGACGCCCAGCCGCGCCGCTAGCACCGGGGTCTCACCCGTACGGCCGCCTCAGCTGTACGGTCGCTCCACCGCACCACAGCTCCACCGGAACACCCGCTTCACCCGCACAGCCGAACAACCGAACAACCGAACCACGAGGAAAGGCACGGCCGCCGCACGTGAGGGACACACGAGAGAGCCGGCTGCTCCTGGTGCTGCTGATCGTCATCGCGTTCGCACTGATCACGGTGGACATCCGCGGCGGACAGGAGTCACCCGTCGACGGTGCCCGGCAGGCCGCAGCGGCGGTCTTCGGGCCCGTCGAGAACGGTGTGGCGGCCGCCGTCGACCCCATCGGCAACGCCATAGGGGCCGTCCGGGACTCCGGCGAGCGGCACACCCGCATCGCCGCCCTGGAGAAGGAGAACGCCGAACTCAAGGCGAAGCTCGGCAGCGACGACCGCAACCGCAACCGGCTCCGCGAGCTCGACACCATGCTCAAGACCGCCGGCGCCGGCCAGTACGGCATCAAGGGCGCGCAGGTCATCGCCATAGGAGCGGCCCAGGGCTTCTCCTGGACCGTCACCATCGACATCGGTGCCCGCGACGGCATCCAGCGCGACATGACCGTCCTCAACGGCTCCGGACTCGTCGGCCGGGTCACCACCGTCGGCCCCTCCACCTCCACGGTCCTCCTCGCCAACGACCCCGACTTCACCGTCGGCACCCGCATGGAGAAGTCCGACGAACTCGGCTTCGCCACCGGCCAGGGCGACCGCCCGCTGCTCGTCCAGCTCCTCAACGGCAAGGCCAAGGTGAAGCCCGGCGACCGGCTCGTCACCTTCGGCTCGCGCGCCGACAAGCCCTTCGTGCCCGGCGTGCCCGTCGGCGAGGTCGTCCGCGTCGACCCCGCGGGCGGCGGCCTCACCCGCAACATCTACGTCCGCCCGTACGTCGGCTTCACCAAGCTCGACATCGTCGGCGTCGTCGTCCAGGCCCCGCAGTCCGACCCGCGCGACGCGGTCCTGCCGCAGAAGCCGAAGCCCGCGCCGACCGTCACCGTCACGGTCACCCCGCCGCCACCGGACGGACAGCAGGCCGCCGACGGCACCGCGCAGGGACAGAAGCCGAACCAGAACCAGCAGGCACCGCAGGACCAGGGGGACGCGACACCGTGAAGTTCAACCGGATCCTCCTCTCCGCCACCCTGATCGTGGTGGCCCTGGTCGTCCAGGTCTCCGTCCTCGCCCGCCTCCAACTCCCCGGCGCGGTCCCCGACCTGGTCCTGCTCACCGTGGTCGGCCTCGCCCTCGTGTACGGACCCGTCAGCGGTTCGCTCATCGGCTTCACCGCCGGCCTCCTCGCCGACCTGGCCCCGCCCGCCGACCACGCCGCCGGCCGCTACGCCCTCGTGCTCTGCGTCGTCGGCTACCTCGTCGGCCTCGCCCGGCCCGAGAACGGCCGGCTGACCTCCGCCGCCGGCCCGATGGCCGTCGTCGTCGCGGCGGCCGTCGGCTCCACCCTGCTCTACGCGGGCGTCGGCGCCCTCGTCGGCGACACCGCCGCCCGCCATGTCGGCCTCGGGTTCCTGCTGTTCACCGCCGCCGTCTACGACCTGCTCCTCGCGCCCTTCACGGTGCCGCTCATCATGGCGCTCGCCCGCCGCGCGGAGAACGACCCGCTCGCCGACGCCGGCGGCGGCAACGGCGCCGACGTCGCCTCGGGCTGGCTCTCCTCCGGCACCGGCCTGAGGATCGGCACCCAGCGCGGCGGCCTGCGCGTCAAGGCCGCCCGGAGCCGCGCCTCACGGGCCGGACGCATCAAGGGAGTCAAGCGACTGTGACCGAGGGGGCACCGGCAGTATGAGCAACATTCCCGAGACAGGGCGGACCCCCCGGGTCCAGATCCGGCTCGTCGTCATCCAGATCCTCGTCTTCTCGCTGCTGCTGACCCTGGGGGGCCGGCTCTGGTACCTCCAGATCCGCAACGGCAAGGAGTACACCGACGAGGCGAAGAACAACCACGTCCAGCAGGTCGTACAGCCCGCCGTGCGCGGCTCCGTCCTCGACGCCCGCGGCGTCCCGCTCGCCGACAACGAGACCCGGCTCGTGGTCTCCGCGTCCCGCACCGAGCTGATGAAGATGAAGGACCGCGGGAAGTCCGTCCTGACCCGGCTCGCCGACGTCCTCGACATGAAGCCCGACGACGTCATCAACAAGATCCGGCTCTGCGACTCCAAGACCCCCAAGCCCTGCTGGAACGGTTCGCCCTACCAGCCGATCCCGGTCACCGACGAGGCCACCACCCAGCAGGCCCTCCAGATCCGGGAGCGCGCCGAGGACTTCCCCGGCATCACCGCCGAACCCACCGCCGTACGCCGCTACCCGGCCCCCGGCAAGTCCCGCACCTCCCAGGTCCTCGGCTACCTCTCGCCGGTCACCGACCAGGAGATCGAGAAGGCCAAGGACACCGACTCGCCGTTCCTCCGCTCCGACCAGGTCGGCCGCTCCGGCCTGGAGCGGACGTACGACAAGCAACTGCGCGGCAAGGCCGGCGTCACCCGCTACGAGGTCGACAACCTCGGCCGGGTCATCGGCCAGGCCAAGAGCGACCCCGCCGTCCCCGGCTCCAACGTCGTCACCTCCATCGACGCCCGCGTGCAGGCGGTCGCCGAGTGGGAGCTGAACAACGCGATGCTGGAGGCCCGCAAGACCTACGACAAGAACACCAGCGAGAACTACAAGGCCGACGCGGGCGCCGTCGTCGTCATGGAGACGAAGACCGGCCGGATCGTCGCCATGGCCTCGCTGCCCGACTACGACCCGAACGCCTGGGTCGGCGGGATCTCGGCCAAGGACTACGCGGCCCTCACCGGCAAGGACTCCAACTTCCCGCTCCTCAACCGGGCCATCCAGGGCCAGGCCGCCCCCGGCTCGATCTTCAAGGTCATCCCGACCACCGCCGCCGTCAACGCCGGATACGAGTTCAACGGGCGCTACCCGTGCCCCTCCTCGTACTCCATCGGCAACCAGGTCTTCAAGAACTTCGAGTCCCAGGGCCACGGCTCCATCACCCTCGGCCAGGCCCTCGAAGTCTCCTGCGACACCGTCTACTACGCCCTCTCCCACCAGCAGTGGCAGAAGGACGGCGGCATGAAGCCGAAGAAGGACGCCAAGGACTGGTTCTACAGGACGGCCCACCAGTTCGGCCTCGGCGCCGAGACCGGCATCGACCTCCCCAACGAGGTCACCGGCCGCGTCCCCGACCGGAAGTGGAAGCAGGACTTCTGGGCGGCGAACAAGGACTACTGGTGCAAGGTCGGCAAGCGCGGCGGCACCTACGTCGAGCAGCTCTCGTACGAGAACTGCCTCGAAGGCAACCTCATGCGCGCCGGTGACTCCGTCAACTACTCCATCGGCCAGGGCGACACCCTCGTCACCCCCATCCAGATGGCCACCATCTACGCCGCCATCGCCAACGGCGGCACCCTCTGGAACCCGACCGTCGGCAAGGCCGTCATCAGCCCCGACGGCAAGAAGGTCACCGAGATCGCGCCCAAGTCGCACGGCAGGCTCCCCATGGACGCCAAGACGCAGGCCTTGATAGAGGAGGCCCTCGCGGGAGTCGCGACCCGGGGTACGGCCGCCTGGCGATTCGGCGGCTGGCCGCAGGACAAGATCCCGATGCACGCCAAGACGGGTACCGCCGAGGTCTACGGCAAGCAGACGACCTCCTGGTTCGCCACGTACACCAAGGACTACTCGATCGTGATGACGATCGCCCAGGGTGGTACGGGCTCCGGCGCCTCCGGCCCCGCCGTGCGCAACATCTACGACGCGCTCTACGGACTCGACGACGCCGGCAACCAGGACCTCAAGCGGGCCCTGCTGCCGCAGCCGCAGCGGACCCTCCCGAAGATCGAGGCCGACGGCTCCATCGACGCCCCGAAGGTCGGTCCCTACGACCCCGAACTCCAGAAGATCGACCCGAACGCGCCCCCGAAGCAGGACGCCACCACCCCGGCGAAGAAGCCGGACGACGACCAGACACTCGCGGGACCGCCCGCCACCTGGCGGAGGGACTGAGACCGATGACCGCACCCCACGGCTTCTCCGTCTCGCGGTACGCCCCCGAGCGCGGCACGCTCGCCAAGCTGGCCGCCCGCGACTCGGTGGTCCGCCGCCTCGACTGGCCGATCCTGCTGTCCGCGCTCGCGCTCTCCGGCATCGGCGCCCTGCTCGTCTGGTCCGCGACCCGCGGCCGCACCGAGCTGAACAACGGCGACCCGTACTACTTCCTCTTCCGGCACCTGCTCAACACCGGCATCGGCGTCGCCCTGATGATCGGCACGATCTGGCTCGGCCACCGCACCCTGCGCGGCGCCGTCCCGGTCCTCTACGGCCTCTCGATCGTGCTGATCCTCGCCGTCCTCACCCCGCTCGGCGCCACCATCAACGGCGCCCACGCGTGGATCGTCGTCGGCGGCGGCTTCTCCCTCCAGCCCAGCGAGTTCGTCAAGATCACGATCATCCTCGTGATGGCGATGCTGCTCGCCGCGAAGGTCGACGCCGGAGACCAGCTCCACCCCGACCACCGCACCGTCGCCAAGGCCCTCACCCTGGCCGCGCTCCCCATGGGCATCGTCATGCTGATGCCCGACCTCGGCTCGGTCATGGTCATGGCCGTCATCGTGCTCGGCGTGCTGCTCGCCTCCGGCGCCTCCAACCGCTGGGTCCTCGGCCTGATCGGCGCGGGCGTCCTCGGCGCCGTCCTCGTCACCACGCTCGGCATGCTCGACGAGTACCAGATCAACCGCTTCGCGGCCTTCGCCAACCCCGACCTCGACCCGTCCGGCGTCGGCTACAACACCAACCAGGCGCGCATCGCCATCGGCTCCGGCGGCCTCCTCGGCTCCGGGCTCTTCAAGGGCTCCCAGACCACCGGCCAGTTCGTGCCCGAGCAGCAGACCGACTTCGTCTTCACGGTGGCGGGGGAGGAGCTGGGCTTCGTCGGCGCCGGCCTGATCCTCGTCCTCCTCGGCGTCGTGCTCTGGCGGGCCTGCCGGATCGCCCGCGGCACCACCGAGCTGTACGGCACGGTCGTCGCCGCCGGCATCATCGCCTGGTTCTCCTTCCAGGCCTTCGAGAACATCGGCATGACGCTCGGCATCATGCCGGTCGCCGGCCTGCCGCTGCCCTTCGTCTCCTACGGCGGCTCCTCGATGTTCGCCGTATGGGTGGCGATCGGACTGCTCCAGTCGATCCGCGTACAACGCCCGATGACGGCCTGACGGCGACTAGATTCGAGGTATGGCCGAGACGAAGCGCGAGATCGAGCGGAAGTACGAAGCCACCGGAGAGACACCCGTACCGGACCTCACCCGGGTCCGGGGGGTCTCCGAGGTCCTGGACCGGGGCGTCATGGAACTCGACGCCGTCTACTACGACACCCCCGGCCTGCGCCTCGCCGCCGACGCGCTCACCCTCCGCCGCCGCACCGGCGGGGACGACGCCGGATGGCACCTGAAGTTCCCGGTGGCCTCCGGAATCCGCGACGAGATCAGGGCCCCGCTGGCCGACACCCTGCCGGGTGAGCTGGCGGGGCTCCTGCGTTCCCGCGTCCGCGACGCCGAGGTCGTCCCCGTCGTCCGCCTCCGCTCCGCCCGCGACGTCCGCCACCTCGTCGACGCGGACGGCACGCTCCTCGCCGAACTCTCCGTCGACACCGTCCACGCCGAACGGCTGCCGGGCGGCGCGGTGGCCACCTGGACCGAGATCGAGGTCGAACTCGCCGACGACACCGACCCGGCCTTCCTGGACGCCGTCGAGAAGCGCCTCGGGAAGGCCGGCATCCGGCCCGCCGCGTCCGCGTCGAAACTGGCCAGGGCGCTGGCCGAGACGGGCGGCGGTCCCCGGGCGGCCGCCACCCCCGGGAAACCCGGTACCGCGGGCGCCGCCGTCCTCGCGTACGTCCGCGAACAGATCGACGCGATCGTCGCGTACGACCCCGCCGTCCGCCGCGACCTGCCCGATGCCGTGCACCAGCTGCGCGTCGCCTGCCGACGGCTGCGCAGCGCCTTCAGGACGTACCGGCGCGTCCTCGACCGCGAACGCACCGACCCCCTCGGCGAGGAACTGAAGTGGCTCGCCGCGGAACTCGGAGTCGCCCGCGACCAGGAAGTCCTCGACGAACGGCTCCGCGCCCACGTGAAGGCCCTGCCCCGCACCCTCGTCCTCGGCCCGGTGAAGGCCAGGCTGCGCCGCAGGGACGCCGCCCGCGGCGCGGACGCCCGGCAGCGGGCCCTCGCCGCCCTCGACTCCGACCGCCACCTCGCGCTCCTCGAAGGCCTCGACGCGCTCCTCGCCGACCCGCCGCTGCGCAAGGCGGCGGGCCGCGACGCCCGGAAGGTCCTCGCCCGCGCCGTCCGCCGGGACCACGACCGGCTCGCCGGCCGGATCGGCCACGCCCTCGCCCTCGACCCCGGCCACGAGCGCGACCTCGCCCTCCACGAGGCCCGCAAGGCCGCCAAGCGCGCCCGGTACGCGGCCGACGCCGCCCGCCCCACCCTCAAAAAGCCCGCGAAGCGGCTCGCGAAACGGGTGAAGGCCGTCCAGTCCCTGCTCGGCGAACACCAGGACGCCGTGGTCGCCCGCACGGCCCTGCGCGAAGTGGCCGCCCAGGCCCACGGCGCCGGCGAGACGGCCTTCACCTGGGGACTCCTCTACGGCAGGGAGGAGGCCGCGGCGGAGGCGGCCGAGCGGGAGCTGCCCCGGGTCTGGGCCCGCGCCTCCGCCCCGGAACTCAAGGCGGCTCTGAGCCGCTGAGCACCGGGGTACGCTTGAGAGTCGCCCCCCTGCCAGCTCACGAAGGTTCGAGATGTCTGCTGCCGAGTCTGTCTTCCCGCAGCTCGAAGCTCTGCTCCCGCACGTGCAGAAGCCGATTCAGTACGTCGGTGGAGAGCTGAACTCCACGGTCAAGCCGTGGGAGTCCGCCGATGTCCGCTGGGCGCTGATGTACCCGGACGCGTACGAGGTCGGTCTGCCCAACCAGGGCGTCATGATCCTCTACGAGGTGCTCAACGAGCGCGAGGGCGTCCTCGCCGAGCGCACCTACAGCGTCTGGCCGGACCTCGAAGAGCTGATGCGGGAGCACAAGGTCCCGCAGTTCACGGTCGACAGCCACCGCCCCGTCGGCGCGTTCGACGTGTTCGGCCTGAGCTTCTCCACCGAGCTCGGCTACACGAACATGCTCACCGCCCTCGACCTGGCGGGCATCCCGCTGGAGTCGAAGGACCGGACCGTCGACCACCCGATCGTGCTCGCCGGCGGCCACGCCGCCTTCAACCCCGAGCCGATCGCGGACTTCATCGACGCGGCGATCATCGGCGACGGCGAGCAGGCCGTCCTCGACATGACCGAGATCATCCGCGCCTGGAAGGCCGAGGGCCGGCCGGGCGGCCGCGAGGAGGTCCTCTTCCGCCTCGCGAGGACCGGCTCGGTGTACATCCCGCGCTTCTACGACGTCGAGTACCTGCCGGACGGCCGCATCGGCCGTGTCGTGCCCAACAGGTCCGGTGTCCCGTGGCGCGTCTCCAAGCACACCGTCATGGACCTCGACGAGTGGCCCTACCCCAAGCAGCCCCTCGTGCCGCTCGCGGAGACCGTCCACGAGCGCATGTCCGTCGAGATCTTCCGCGGCTGCACCCGCGGCTGCCGTTTCTGCCAGGCCGGCATGATCACGCGCCCCGTGCGGGAGCGAAGCATCACCGGCATCGGCGAGATGGTCGAGAAGGGCCTCAAGGCGACGGGCTTCGAGGAGGTCGGCCTCCTCTCGCTCTCCTCGGCGGACCACTCCGAGATCGGTGAGATCGCGAAGGGCCTCGCGGACCGCTACACGGAGGACAAGGTGGGTCTCTCCCTCCCGTCCACCCGTGTCGACGCGTTCAACGTCGACCTGGCCAACGAGCTGACCAGGAACGGCCGCCGCTCCGGCCTCACCTTCGCCCCCGAGGGCGGCTCCGAGCGCATGCGCAAGGTCATCAACAAGATGGTCTCGGAGGAGGACCTCATCCGGACCGTCTCCACCGCGTACGGCAACGGCTGGCGCCAGGTGAAGCTGTACTTCATGTGCGGCCTGCCGACGGAGACCGACGAGGACGTCCTGCAGATCGCCGACATGGCGATGAACGTGATCGCCGAGGGCCGCAAGGTCTCCGGCCAGAACGACATCCGCTGCACCGTCTCCATCGGCGGCTTCGTGCCCAAGCCGCACACCCCGTTCCAGTGGGCCCCGCAGCTGTCGGCCGAGGAGACGGACGAGCGGCTGCGCAAGCTCCGCGACAAGATCCGCGGCGACAAGAAGTACGGCCGCTCGATCGGCTTCCGCTACCACGACGGCAAGCCCGGCATCGTCGAGGGCCTGCTCTCCCGCGGCGACCGCCGCATCGGCGCCGTCATCCGCGCGGTCTACGAGGACGGCGGCCGCTTCGACGGCTGGCGCGAGCACTTCTCGTACGACCGCTGGATGGCCTGCGCCGAGAAGACGCTGCCCGACTTCGGCGTCGACGTCGCCTGGTACACGACCCGCGAGCGCACCTACGAGGAGGTCCTGCCCTGGGACCACCTGGACTCCGGCCTCGACAAGGACTGGCTCTGGGAGGACTGGCAGGACTCCCTCGACGAGACCGAGGTCGAGGACTGCCGCTGGACTCCGTGCTTCGACTGCGGCGTCTGCCCGCAGATGGACACCCACATCCAGATCGGCCCCACCGGCAAGAAGCTGCTGCCGCTGACCGTGGTCAAGTAGTAACGCTTGGATGACGGCCCGGCGAAGGGGAAACCCTTCGCCGGGCCGTTGCGTCATTGCGGGCATGAACACGGAGAACGCCAGGTCACAGCCGCCCAACGAGCCCGGTGGCTGCCTCACCGGGGTGGCGCGGGGGATCGCCCTCGTGGTGGTCCTGCCGGTCCGGCTGGTCTGGGACGCCCTGGCGTTCTGTCTGCGGCAGCTGTGGCGCTGGGTCCTCGCCCCGGTCGGCCGGGCCCTCGGATGGCTCATCGACGTGCTGCTCGTCACCCCGCTGCGGTGGCTCTGGGAGTGGGTGCTCGTCCCCGTCGGCCGGGCGCTGTGGTGGCTGGTCGACACCGTGCTCCTGACCCCCCTCGGATGGCTCTGGCGCTGGGTCCTCCTTCCGGTCGCGAAGGGCGTCTGGTGGGTCGTCGACCTGCTGCTCGTCACCCCGCTGACCTGGCTCTGGCGGTACGTGCTCGCGCCCGTCGGCCGGGCCGTCGGCGCCGCCCTCGCCTGGGCCTGGCACATCGCCGGGGTGATCTCCCGGGCCGTCGGACGCGCCGTCGGCTGGGTGCTGTGGAACGTGATCGGGCGTCCGCTCGCCTGGACGTACCGGGTGGTCCTCACGCCCGTCGGCCACTGGCTCCGCACCTGGGTGTGGGCGCCCGTCGCCGCCGCCGCGCGGGCCGTCCGCGCCGCCGCCCGCGAGGTGCGCGTCGCCCTCTTCGGCGGAAGCCGCTGACCCGGCCCGGGGAACCCGAGGTGGCTCGGGCGCGTACTCTGGGTAGTACAACGAACGTCCCCGGCGCGGCGCCCGCCCCCGAGATCTCCCCGCGGAAGCGGGGGTGAACCGGGCGGGACCCCCGGGGCAACCCGTACATCTCGTGGACGGCGCGCACCCGCGCCGCCCCGCACCGAGGAGAAGAACCACTGGGCAAGCGACAGCCCGAAGGCCCGCCGCCCGCACCGGCGGTGCAGCGCATCCGACTGCGCTACACCAAGCGCGGCCGCCTCCGGTTCACCAGCCACCGTGACTTCCAGCGCGCTTTCGAGCGTGCGCTGCGCCGTGCCGAGGTGCCCATGGCGTACTCGGCCGGCTTCACCCCGCACCCCAAGGTGTCGTACGCCAACGCCGCCCCGACGGGCACGGGCTCCGAGGCCGAGTACCTGGAGATCGCGCTCACCGCGACGCGCGACCCGGAGACCCTGCGGGCCCTGCTCGACGAGTCCCTCCCGGCCGGCCTCGACATCACCGACGCCGTCGAGGCCCGGACCTCGGGTCTCGCCGACCGGCTCACCGCCTCCGTGTGGGAGCTGCGCCTCGAAGGCGTCACCGTCGACGAGGCCGAGAAGGCCGTCGAGGCGTTTCTCGCGGCCGAGACCGTGGAAGTACAGCGCAAGACCAAGAACGGCGTCCGCACCTTCGACGCGCGTTCCGCGGTCACCGAGCTGACGGCGACAGGTCCCCAGGGCGATCCCCAGGGTGATAGGCCGCTGGACAGCGCCTGTGCGATACTGCGGCTGGTTGTTCGGCACGTGACACCTGCCGTGCGACCCGACGACGTCCTGTCCGGTCTCCGAGCTGTGGCCGACCTGGCGCCGCCGGTCCCCGCTGCGGTGACCAGGCTGGCGCAGGGGCTCTTCGACGAGGAGTCCGGCACGGTGACCGACCCGCTCGCGCCCGACCGCGAGGCAGTCACGGCCGCATCTACCACTGCCGCCGAGACCGCCTCTGCGACGGCGCCGGGTGCCGGCACCGCGTAAGGAGCGGTCGTTGTAGCGCAGCCCTCGTACTCGGGAGCCACCTGGGTCGGGCCGCGCACTGACCAGGAGACTTTCGCCAGGCCGTCCGCACAGGGCGTACGGAACCGGCGAGCCAGACATAGAGCTCCCGTGCGGCGCCCGCGCCCCGGACGGCGGCACCGCGCCCCAGGCGCGACCGTGCCGCCGGACCGGAACCAGACGCGGCGCCCGGGAGCGTGACGGGAGAACCCCGCATGCTCGAGTCCAACGAAGACACCAACGCCCCCGGTGACAAGCTGCCGCCGCGCCGCAGGCGCCGTGCCGCTTCCCGCCCCGCCGGTCCGCCGGTGACGGGCACCACCGCCGATTCGACCGAGGCCCCGGCGACCGCCGGGACCCCGGCCGCCGAGGCCGCCCCGGCGGAGCCCGAGGCCGCCGCGCCGCGCACCCGCCGCCGCGCCACCCGCAAGACCGCCGCACCGGTCGTCGAGACCGCCGCGGCCACCGAGGCGACGCCGGAGCCGGTCGTCGAGACCGTCGCCGCCGCGGCCGTCGAGGAGGCCCCCGAGGCCGCCCCGGCCCGCCCGCGCCGCCGTGCCACCCGTAAGGCCACCTCGCCGGTGACCTCCCCGGCCGCCGCCGAGCAGGTCGTCGAGGCCGTCGCGGCCGAGGCCGTGGAGGAGGCCGCACCGCCGGCCCGCACCCGCCGCCGTGCCACCCGCAAGGCCACCGCCCCGGCCGGCCCCGTCGCCGCCGAGGAGGCCGCGGAGACCGTGGCCGCCGCCGAGCCGGTCGCCGAGCCCGTCGCGGCCGAGGTCGTGGAAGAGGCCGCAGCGCCCGCCCCGCGTACCCGCCGCCGTGCCACCCGCCAGGCCACCTCGCCCGAGCCGGCCGCCGAGGCCGTCGCCACCGGCGAGTCGCTGCCCACCGCCGCCGTCGCGCAGATCGCCGCCGACGAGGCCGAGGTCACCGCCGCCGAGACCGCCGCCACCCGTGGCCGCGGCCGCCGTCGCGCGACCTCCCCGCAGTTCACCTCCGAGCCGGCCCCGGTCCGGGAGACGCGCCGCGCCGCGCGCCCCGCCGTCGCCGTCTTCCAGGCCCCGGTCTTCGCCGAGCCCATGTTCCAGACCCCGGAGACCGCCGCCGCGGCCGCCGCCGTCGTCGCGGTGGAGCCGGAGGACGAGGAGGAGACGGTCGAGGAGATCGAGGCCGTCGAGACCGAGGCCGTCGAGACCCCCGAGCCCGCCGAGCGCGAGGGCGGCTCCCGCCGTCGCCGTCGCCGCCGTGGCGAGCCCGTCGCCGTCGAGCCCGTGCCGGCCACCGTCGCCGACGAGCCCGAGGTCGAGGACGTCGCCGACGAGGCGGAGGCCGAAGAGGCCGAGGAGGCGGACGAGTACGAGGACCGCCCGTCCCGCCGTCGCCGTCGTGGCGGCCGTCGTCGCCGTCGCGGCGAGCTCACCGAGGTCGAGGAGGCCGAGGAGGGCGAGGAGCCGCACGCCGAGGACGAGACCGACGAGTCCGAGGAGGGCGAGGAGGAGCAGGACGAGGCCGAGGGCTACGCCGGCGGCTCCAGCAGCTCCCGCCGTCGCCGTCGTCGCCGCCGTCGCAGCGGGGACGCCTCCGCCGACGCCGAGGCCGACGCCGAGGACGGCGTCCGTACGGTCGTCAAGGTCCGCGAGCCCCGCCCGGCCCGTGAGAAGGCCGAGCCCGGCACCGGCGCCGACGAGGTCCAGTCCATCAAGGGCTCGACCCGCCTGGAGGCCAAGAAGCAGCGTCGCCGCGAAGGCCGCGAGCAGGGCCGCCGCCGCGTCCCGATCATCACCGAGGCCGAGTTCCTGGCCCGCCGCGAGGCCGTCGAGCGCGTCATGGTCGTCCGCCAGAACGGCGAGCGCACCCAGATCGGCGTCCTGGAAGACAACGTGCTCGTCGAGCACTACGTCAACAAGGAGCAGGCCACCTCGTACGTCGGCAACGTCTACCTGGGCAAGGTCCAGAACGTCCTGCCGTCCATGGAGGCCGCCTTCGTCGACATCGGCAAGGGCCGCAACGCCGTCCTGTACGCCGGTGAGGTCAACTTCGAGGCGCTCGGCATGGGCCACGGCCCGCGCCGCATCGAGTCCGCCCTCAAGTCCGGCCAGTCGGTCCTCGTCCAGGTGACGAAGGACCCGATCGGTCACAAGGGCGCCCGCCTGACCAGCCAGGTCTCGCTGCCCGGCCGCTACCTCGTGTACGTGCCCGAGGGCTCGATGACCGGCATCAGCCGCAAGCTCCCGGACACCGAGCGGGCCCGTCTCAAGACCATCCTCAAGAAGATCGTCCCCGAGGACGCGGGCGTCATCGTGCGCACCGCCGCCGAGGGCGCGAGCGAGGACGAGCTGCGCCGCGACGTCGAGCGACTGCAGGCGCAGTGGGAGGACATCCAGAAGAAGGCGAAGAGCGGCAACGCCCCGACGCTGCTCTACGGCGAGCCGGACATGACCGTCCGGGTCGTCCGCGACATCTTCAACGAGGACTTCTCCAAGGTCATCGTCAGCGGTGACGAGGCGTGGGAGACCATCCACGGCTACGTCCACCACGTCGCCCCGGACCTCACCGACCGTCTGTCCAAGTGGACGAGCGAGGTCGACGTCTTCGCGACGTACCGGATCGACGAGCAGCTCATGAAGGCGCTGGACCGCAAGGTCTGGCTGCCGAGCGGCGGCTCGCTGGTGATCGACAAGACCGAGGCGATGATCGTCGTCGACGTCAACACCGGCAAGTTCACCGGCCAGGGCGGCAACCTCGAAGAGACCGTGACGAGGAACAACCTCGAAGCGGCCGAGGAGATCGTGCGCCAGCTGCGGCTGCGCGACCTCGGCGGCATCGTCGTCATCGACTTCATCGACATGGTCCTGGAGTCCAACCGCGACCTGGTGCTCCGTCGCCTCCTGGAGTGCCTGGGCCGCGACCGGACCAAGCACCAGGTGGCCGAGGTCACCTCGCTCGGCCTGGTGCAGATGACCCGCAAGCGGGTCGGCCAGGGCCTCCTGGAGTCCTTCTCCGAGACCTGCGTCCACTGCAACGGCCGCGGTGTCATCGTGCACATGGAGCAGCCGACCACCGCCGGTGGCGGGGGCGGCGGCAAGCGGGCGAAGAAGCGCCGCGGCGGCGCCGAGCACGTCCACGAGCACGAGCACGCCGAGACCGCGGAGGCCGAGGCCGTCGAGGCCGAGACCGAGGACGAGGTCGCCGCCGAGCTGGCCGCCCCGGTGGCCCTGCCCGAGCCGATCGCCCCGGACGAGGAGCTGTACGGCTCCATCGCCGAGGCGGAGGCCGCCGCCACGCGCGGCCGCGGCCGCCGTCGCGCCACCCGCCGGGTGTCCGCGCCGGTCGCCCCGCGGCCGGTCGTGGAGACCGAGGCCGTGGAGTTCGAGCCGAAGCCGGAGCCCGTCGTGGCGCCGGAGCCGGTCGTCGAGCAGGCCGTGGCGCCCGAGCCCGTCGTCGAGCCGGTGGCGGAGCCCGTCGCCGAGGAGACCGCGGCCCCGGCCCCGCGCGGCCGTCGCCGTGCCACCCGCCGGGCGACCTCCCCGGTCGTCTCGACCACGGAGCCGGCCGCCGAGCCGGTCGTGGTGGAGCCGGTCGCCGAGCCGGTCGCCGAGACCGCCCCGGAGCCCGTCGTGGCGCCGGTGGCCGAGCCCGTCGTCGAGGAGGCCCCCGTGGCCGCCCCGCCGCGTGCCCGCCGCCGGGTGGTCCGCAAGGCCACCGCGCCCGCCGGTTCGCCCTCGGGCGCCGAGGAGGCGGCCGTGGTCGTGGTGACCGCGGCCCCGGCCGAGGCCCCCGCGGAGGCCGAGCCGGCCGCCGAGGCCGAGCCCGCCCCCGTCAAGAAGACGGCGGCGCGCAAGACCGCGGCGAAGAAGGCCACGGCCAAGAAGGCCGCCACCAAGAAGACGGCGGCGACCAAGAAGACCGCGGCGAAGAAGACCACCGCCAAGAAGGCCCCGGCCAAGAAGGCGGCGGAGAAGACCGCCGCTCCGGCCCAGGACTGACCGGCGGGTACGGGCCGCTCCCGACCGGGGGCGGCCCGTACCGCACGGGCGAATTTGACCCTCCGAGGGCGCCGCCCGTAACCTAGACCGTCGGCGTGTCGATCGACATGCCGCGCCTCTGAGCACCTCCCTCCCGCCCGTCGGGAGAGGCCGCTCGTCCGATTCCGGAACGCCGCGGGCCCTCGGGTCCGTGTGAGCGGCTGGCTTCAGAGGTTTCGATCCCGAGTGAGAGAGAGATCCGCGTGTACGCCATCGTGCGCAGCGGTGGTCGCCAGCACAAGGTTGCTGTCGGCGACATCGTTGAGGTTGACAAGATTCCCACGGCCAAGGTCGGCGACACGGTCGAGCTCTCGACCCTGCTCGTGGTCGACGGCGACGCCGTCACCAGCGACCCGTGGGTGCTGGCCGGGATCAAGGTCCAGGCCGAGATCGTGGACCACCACAAGGGTGCCAAGATCGACATCCTGCGCTACAAGAACAAGACCGGCTACCGCCGTCGCCAGGGTCACCGCCAGCAGTACACGGCGATCAAGGTCACCGGTATCCCCGCGGCTGCGAAGTAAGAGGGACTGAGACATGGCACACAAGAAGGGCGCATCGTCCACCCGTAACGGGCGCGACTCGAATGCCCAGCGGCTCGGCGTGAAGCGCTTCGGCGGTCAGCTCGTCAACGCCGGTGAGATCCTCATCCGCCAGCGTGGCACGCACTTCCACCCGGGCTCCGGCGTGGGCCGTGGCGGCGACGACACGCTGTTCGCCCTGCAGGCCGGTTCGGTGCAGTTCGGCACCCACCGTGGCCGCAAGGTCGTGAACATCGTTCCGGTCGCCTGATCGGTTCTTTTGCGGAGGCGGGCCTCACTTCCCTCACGGGAAGCGGGTCCGCCTTTCGCGTGTTACTAGATAGACATTCCGTACGTAATAGATGGAGGCACAACCATGACCACCTTCGTGGACCGCGTCGAGCTGCATGTCGCCGCGGGTAACGGAGGCCACGGCTGCGCCTCCGTTCACCGGGAGAAGTTCAAGCCGCTCGGCGGACCCGACGGCGGCAACGGCGGCCGTGGCGGCGATGTGACCCTGGTCGTCGACCAGGCGGTCACCACGCTCCTCGACTACCACCACTCGCCGCACCGCAAGGCGACCAACGGTCAGCCCGGTGCCGGTGACAACCGCTCCGGCAAGGACGGCCAGGACCTCGTCCTGCCCGTGCCCGACGGCACCGTCGTCCTCGACAAGGACGGCAACGTCCTCGCGGACCTGGTCGGCCAGGGCACCACGTTCGTCGCGGGCCAGGGCGGCCGCGGCGGCCTCGGCAACGCGGCGCTGTCCTCCGCGCGCCGCAAGGCCCCCGGCTTCGCGCTGCTCGGCGAGCCCGGTGAGGCGCGGGACGTCGTCCTGGAGCTCAAGACCGTCGCCGACGTGGCGCTCGTCGGCTACCCGAGCGCCGGCAAGTCCTCGCTGATCTCGGTGCTCTCGGCCGCCAAGCCGAAGATCGCGGACTACCCCTTCACCACGCTCGTCCCGAACCTGGGCGTCGTCACGGCCGGTTCGACCGTCTACACGATCGCCGACGTGCCGGGCCTGATCCCGGGCGCCAGCCAGGGCCGCGGTCTGGGCCTGGAGTTCCTCCGCCACGTGGAGCGCTGCTCGGTCCTCGTCCACGTCCTGGACACCGCGACCCTCGAATCGGACCGCGACCCGGTCACCGACCTCGACATCATCGAGGAGGAGCTGCGGCAGTACGGCGGCCTTGAGGACCGGCCCCGCATCGTCGTCCTCAACAAGGTCGACATCCCCGACGGCCAGGACCTCGCGGACATGATCCGCCCGGACCTGGAGGAGCGCGGCTACCAGGTGTTCGAGGTCTCCGCCGTCGCGCGGCTCGGCCTCAAGGAGCTCTCCTTCGCCCTCGCCGGCATCGTCGCGGAGTCCCGTGCGGCCAAGCCGCAGGAGGAGGCGACCCGGATCGTCATCCGCCCGAAGGCCGTCGACGACGCGGGCTTCACGGTCACGTACGACGAGGCCGAGGACGTGTACCGGGTGCGCGGCGAGAAGCCGGAGCGCTGGGTCCGCCAGACGGACTTCAACAACGACGAGGCCGTCGGCTACCTGGCCGACCGCCTCAACCGCCTCGGCGTCGAGGACCGCCTGATGAAGGCGGGCGCCCGCGCGGGCGACGGCGTCGCGATCGGCACCGAGGAGAACGCGGTCGTCTTCGACTGGGAGCCCTCGATGATGGCGGGCGCGGAGATGCTCGGCCGCCGAGGCGAGGACCACCGCCTGGAGGCCCCCCGCCCGGCAGCCCAGCGCCGCCGCGACCGCGACGCGGAGCGCGACGACGCCCAGCGCGAGTACGACGAGTTCGACCCGTTCTAGCGGGTCCGNCCACCGCCTGGAGGCCCCCCGCCCGGCAGCCCAGCGCCGCCGCGACCGCGACGCGGAGCGCGACGACGCCCAGCGCGAGTACGACGAGTTCGACCCGTTCTAGCGGGTCCGGGGGCGACGGGTTCCGTCGGCCCTGGCGACTTCGAAGGGGGTCGGGCCATTGGTCCGGCCCCCTTCGGTTGTTCGGGGCGGTGCGCCGGGACGCCGGGCGGAGTCCGGCGCGGCCGTCCGAAGCCGGTGAGGCCCTCCGGGGCCGAGCCGTGCGAGGGGGGCGGGTGGAGGTTCTGCCCACCGCCTGGAGGCCCCCCGCCCGGCAGCCCAGCGCCGCCGCGACCGCGACGCGGAGCGCGACGACGCCCAGCGCGAGTACGACGAGTTCGACCCGTTCTAGCGGGTCCGCGACCGCGACGCGGAGCGCGACGACGCCCAGCGCGAGTACGACGAGTTCGACCCGTTCTAGCGGGTCCGGGGGCGACGGGTTCCGTCGGCCCTGGTGACTTCGGGGGTCGGGCCGTTGGTCCGGCCCCCTTCCGCCGTTCGGGGGCGGTGGGGGCACGTAGGATTCTCGGGTGAGTGAGAGTTTCCGGCCGTTGGGCCCCGCGTGTGTCAGTGTCGTCGTCATCGCGTACAACGACGCCGCGCACGTCGGTGACGCCGTGCGTTCCGCTCTCGCGCAGGGGGACGCCGTCGGTGAGGTGATCGTCGTCGACGACGCCTCCGGGGACACCACCCCCGAGGTGCTCGCCGGGTTCGCCGCCGAGCCGCGCGTGCGGCCGCTGCTGCGGACCGAGAACAGCGGCGGCTGCGGCACCCCCCGCAACGACGGCATCGCCGCCGCCGTCCACCCCTACGTCCTGTTCCTCGACAGCGACGACCTGCTCCTGCCCGGCGCCGTCGACGGGCTGCTCGCCGTCGCCGCAGAGCAGCGCGCGGACGTCGCCGCCGGTGTCTGCGTGCGCCGCGAGCTTCCCGAGGGCCGCGAGACCGTCTGGGCGCCCTCGCTGTACGACGTGTCGCAGGGCGCCACGCTCCCCGGCACCGTCCTCGACGGCGTCGAGGAGCACCCCGAGTTCCTCCTCGACACCCTCTCGGTGAACAAGCTCTACCGCCGCGACTTCCTCGACCGGCACGCCATCCGCTTCCCCGACGGCGCCTTCCACTACGAGGACTTCGTCTACAGCGCCCGCGTCCAGGCCGCCCACCCCCGCCTTGCCGTCACCGACGTGCCCGTCTACGTCTGGCACGTGCGCCGGCAGGCCGCGACCCTGTCGATCTCGCTGCGCCGCGCCTCCCTCGCCAACTGGGAGCACCGGCTCGCCGCGCACGCCGCCGTCCTCGACGTGTTCCGCACCGCCGACCGGCCCGCGCTCGCCCGCGCCGCGCAGACGAAGTTCCTCGACTACGACCTCCCCATGTACCTGCGCGAGCTGCCGCAGCGCACCGCCGAGTACCGGGCCGGCTGGTGGACGGTCACCCGCGCCCACCTGGCCGGGTTCGAGGCCGCCGCGGTCGCCGATGCCGAGGCGCCCTCCCGCTGGCTGCACGCCGCCTTCTCCGCCCTGGCGGCCGTACCGGAGGGCCGGGAGCTGACCCGGCTCGTCGAGCTGGCCGCGCCCAGGCCCCGGCTCGTACCGCCGTACCCGCGCGCCGAGGACGGCACCCCGGTGCTGGCCGCCGCCCCAGCCGACGTACCCCTGGAGGGTCTCGCGGAGCTCGGGCCCGAGGAGCTGCCGGTTGCCGTGGACGGCGAGGTGACCGTCGGCGCGTCGACGCGGCTGACCCTGACCGTGCACGACCTCTACGGGCGTGTCGCCGCACTCGGCCCCGTCTCCCTCGGCGTGTCGTTCGCCGAGCGGGTCTCCGCCGACGAGGTGGCGGCCGAGGCGCCGCTGCTCCCCGCGGACGAGGGCTGGACGGCCACCGTGACGCTGCCGACCTCGAAGCTGCTGCGCGCGGGCCGGCTCGCCGCCTGGTCGCTCCGCGCCGAGCTGCGCTACGCGGACGGTTCGACCGGAACCGCCGAGGTCAGGGCCCCGCAGGGCTTCGTGGGCCGGCGCGGCATGGTCCTCGGCCGGCTCGGCCGGGTGCTGCTCGTCCAGGTCGTCGCCTCGGCGCGGCGGGGCCTCGTGCTCCGCTTCGCGGGAGGCGCGGTGGGCGCCCGTCAGGTCATGTCGGGCCGCTTCAAGAGGCTGTTTGCCATGCGGTGAACATCACCGAATGTGCGGGAGAGCGCGTATGGAACAATTCCTCCCGCCGGGTAGTCTTTCCGGTCGCCGGGTGGCGCTCATCGCGACGATGTGGCGGCACCCCCACCTTTGAAGGCCGTAGTGCGCCATCGACCGTGGCGCAGGCAGCGCCGCCGCCGGCCGGGACGCGTGCCAGACGTTGCCGCCCCGCACTTGTGAGAGGACTTGGATGCCGACTAGCGACGTCCCTGATGTGAGCGTCGTCATCATCGTCTACAACGATGAGGAACGGCTCCCGCGAGCGGTCCGGTCGGTGCTCGACCAGACCCTGAACAACCTCGAAGTGATCATCGCCGACGACTGTTCGACCGATGGCACCGAGCGCGTCGCGCGTTCTCTGGAAGCTTCCGACCCGCGCGTGCGCTACGTGCGTCTGGAGCAGAACAGCGGCGGCTGCAGCGCCCCCCGCAACCGCGGCATCGCGGTCGCCCGCGCCCCGTACGTCATGTTCCTGGACAGTGACGACGAGCTGCCCCGCCACGCCTGCAAGAGCCTGCTCCTCGTCGCCGAGGAGACCGGGGTCGACTTCGTCACCGGCGAGGTGACCCGTCTCTTCGAGGAGACGAACACCACCGGCCTCTGGTACCCGCACCTCTTCACCGAGAAGCGGGTCGTCAACGGCATCGCCGAGCGCCCCGAGTACTTCTTCGACCACCTGTCGACGAACAAGCTCTACCGGACCGGCTTCATCCGGGACAACGCCCTGACCTTCCCCGAGGGCATCCACTACGAGGACCAGCTGTTCTCCGCGCAGGCCTTCACGCTCGCGGAGTCCTTCGCCGTCGCCCCGTGGTCGGTCTACACCTGGCGGCTCGCCCCGGAGAGCGTCTCGATCTCCTCCAGCCGGCACAAGATCCAGAACGTCGCGGACCGCATCGGCGTGGCCCGGCTCATCGACGCCTGGTTCGAGGAGCAGGGCCGCGGGGAGCTGCGCGCGGAGAAGGACTACAAGTTCCTCCGCCACGACTTCCGCCTGTACCTGGGCGACCTGCCGTTCCGCGACCTGGAGTGGATCGCCGAGTTCGCCGAAGTGGTGAACCCGTACCTGGACGAGATCTCCGACGAGACCTACGCCCGGCTCTCCCGCGAGGAGCGCATCTGCATCCACCTGCTGCGCACCGGCCGCCTCGACGACCTCCAGGTCGCCGCGCGCCAGCTCGGCCGGCCGCAGATCGCCCCCCGCGCCGTGACCGAGCACGACGGCACCGAGTACTGGGGCGCCGTCGCGCCCGCCGACGACACGAGCCGCGCCGAGCTGGACATCAGCGAGTGGTACATGCGCGACCAGGTGCTCGCCACCGGCCGCATCCGGCACGAGCTGACCTCCGTGACGATGCGCGGCCCGGTCATGCGCCTGGAGATCCACACGTACGACCCGGCCGGTCTCATCACCGAGGGCACCGTGGCCTCCGTGAAGCTGGCCGCGCACAAGACGCCGCTCTCGGTGCCGCTGACGCTCCGCCCGGAGGGCGAGGGGGAGTACACCTCCTCGGTCGAACTGGACCTGCGCAAGGTGCCCGTCGGCAAGGTCGGCGTGGCGACCCGTCGCCACCCGGTCGTCGCGCTGGAGCGGGACGGCTCGCGCCGCACCGACATACTGCTGGCCCGGCACGACCAGCCGGACTTCCGCGCCACCGTGACGTACCACACGTTCGGCATCCACCACCTCCGCATCAGGGCGGAGCAGAAGGGTGCCGGCCGTCTGGAGGTCACCTGGGAGCGGTCGGGCGTCCTGAAGTCGCTCGAACCGTTCGGCCCGTACGCCCGCAAGGCCAAGGGCAAGGTCGGCAAGGTCAGGAAGATCCTCGTCGGCAACGAGGGCAAGGCCACCGCGTACGACGCCGTGTCCAGGCTCCCGCGCAAGCGCAGCCTCGCCGTCTTCGAGGCGATGGAGGGCCGCGGTTACGCCGACAGCCCGCGCTACATCTACGAGGAGCTCAAGCGCCGCAACCTCCCGATCGACGTGGTCTGGGCGTACTCCGGCGACCGTTCGTCCTTCCCGAAGGACGTCACCCTCGTCAAGCGCGGCAGCTTCGCGTACGGCCGGGCGCTGGCCCGCGCCACCTACTGGGTGGACTCGCACAACCTGCCGTACCTGTACCCGAAGCCGAAGGGCACCCGGTACCTGCAGACCTGGCACGGCCAGACGTTCAAGGCGATGGGCTTCGACGTGCCGTCGCTGCGCGGCGCCTCGGACATCGAGAAGGGGCGCTTCCGCGCCGCCGTCGGCCGCTGGGACGCGCTGGTCTGCCCGAGCGCCGAGTTCGAGCGGACCTTCGTCCCGGCCTTCGAGGTCTCGGCCGACCTGATCCGCTCCGGCTACCCGCGCAACGACGTGCTCGTGCGCTGGGCCGAGCCCGAGCAGCAGACCAGGGCCGCCGCCGTCCGGGAGGCCCTGCGCATCCCGGCCGGCAAGAAGGTGCTGCTCTACGCCCCGACCTTCCGCGACGCGGCCCGCCGCACCGGTCAGTCGGTGCGCGTGGACCTGGAGGCGCTGGCCCCGCACCTCTCCGACGAGTGGGTCATCATCGTGCGGACCCACCCGTACGACCGGTTCACCATCACCCCGGAGCTGGGTCACTTCCTGCGCGACGGCTCCTCCTACGCCGACATCAACGACGTGATGCTGGCCTCGGACGCGGTCCTCACGGACTACTCGTCGCTGATGTTCGACTACGCCAACACGGGCCGTCCGATCCTGCTCTACACGGACGACTACGAGGCGTACAAGGGCGGCGACCGCGGCACGTACTACGACCTCGAAGAGATCGCGCCCGGTCCGATGCTGACGACCACCGAGGACCTCGCCGCCGCCGTGCGGGACCTCGAGGGCACGCAGGAGCGCCACGCCCAGCGGTACGCGCGCTTCCAGGAAATGTTCTGCTCGTACGAGACCGGCCACGCCAGCAAGATGGTGGTCGATGCTTTTTTCGAAGGCGGCACCCATGACTGAGGCCTCCCCTGTCCGCAACGTGTTCTTCGTCGGCATCGACGTCGACTCGATGGGTGGATCCCAGCGGGTGCTGCACACCCTCGCCCAGGGCATGGGGGAGCGGGGTCACCGGGTCGAGCTGATCGGCATCCGGCCCAGCCCCGAGCCCTTCCCGTACAACGCCACGCGCGCGTACCGGCACTCGACGCTCTACCCGGCCCCGTCCGAGCCCAAACCGCCCGTGCGCACGGTCGGCGACCGGCTCAGCCTGGCCCGGCGCGCCGACACCCGGCGGGCGCGCTCCGACCGTGACAACGCGCGGGCGGAGTTCGAGCGCAAGCTCGCCGAGGTCGAGGACGGCTACATCGTCTTCGGTTCGCCGTGGGCGGTGGACTGGGTCATGCCGCTGAAGTGGCGTCACCTCAAGGCCATCGGCCAGTACCACGAGTCCTTCGCGCAGGCGAAGCGCAGTGCCAACCTGGGCCTGATCCGGCGCCACTACCCGGAGCTGGAGCAGACCCTGGTGCTCTCCGAGGGCGACGCGGTCGAGTTCGTCAACCAGCGCGTGCCGAACGTGCGGGTCATGCCGAACCCGCTGCCGTTCTACCCGGACGAGCTGGCCCCGCTCGACACCCGCAAGATCGGCGCGGTCGGTCGGCTCGACCCGATCAAGCGGTACGACCGGATGATCGAGGCCTTCGCGCAGGCCCACAAGGGCCGTGACGGCTGGGAGCTGCACCTCTTCGGCGAGGGCCCGCTGGAGGAGGAACTCCGGATGCGCGCCGAGGACCTCGGCGTCGCCGAGCAGGTCGTCTTCCGGGGCACGGCGCAGGACATGGCCGCCGCCTACCGCGAGCTGTCGGTCGTCGCGATCAGCAGTGAGCGCGAGGGCCGCCCGATGGCGCTGGCCGAGGCCGCCGCGTGCGGTGTGCCGTGTGTGAGCTTCGACGTCTCCGGCGGTGTCCGCGAGCTCGTCGCGGACGGCGTCACCGGCACCCTGGTGCCGCCGGCCGACGTGCCGGGACTCGCCGCCGCGCTCGGCGAACTGATGGACGACGACGAGATGCGCCTGCGGTACGGCAGGGCGGGGCGCGAGCACGTGGCGCACCTGGCGCTGCCGCACGTGCTGGACCAGTGGGAGGCGGCGTTCGAGGAGATCGAGCGCTAGGTCGTGCCGCGGGTCCCCGGACCCGTGTGGCCGCACGTACGGAAAGCCCCGCCGGGACACCTCTCCCGGCGGGGCTTTCCGCGTCCGGCGGGCCCGGCCGGGCCCCGAGGGGCATGGCTACACTGTCGGAATGACCTGGCTCATCACCGGCGGCGCCGGTTACATCGGTTCCCACGTCGTCAAAGCAATGACCGAGGGCGGCGAGCGCGTCGTCGTGGTCGACGACCTCAGCACCGGCAACCCGGCGCGCGTCCCGGCCGGCATCGTCCTCGAAGAGGGCACGGTCCTCGACCGCGCGTTCCTCGACCGGGTGCTGCGCGAGCACGAGATCACGGGCATCGTCCACCTGGCGGGCAAGAAGCAGGTCGGCGAGTCGGTCGAGAAGCCGCTGTACTACTACCACGAGAACGTGACGGGTCTGCAGACCATCCTCGACGCGGCGGCCTCGGCCGGCGTCAAGAGCTTCCTGTTCTCGTCCTCCGCCTCCGTGTACGGCATGCCCGACGTGGACCTCGTCACCGAGGACACCGCCTGTCTGCCGCTCAGCCCCTACGGCGAGACCAAGCTCGTCGGCGAGTGGATGGCGCGCGCCGTCGGCCAGGCCCACGGTCTGTCCACCGCCTGCCTGCGGTACTTCAACGTGGCGGGCGCGGCGGCCCCGGAGCTCGCCGACACCGGTGTCTTCAACCTGGTGCCGATGGTCTTCGAGCGGCTCGACGCCGGCGAGTCCCCGCGCATCTTCGGCGACGACTACCCGACGCCGGACGGCACCTGCATCCGCGACTACATCCACGTCGCCGACATCGCCTCCGCCCACCTGGCGGCGGCCCGTGCGCTCGCGGCGGCGGGCGAGGCCGGCGAGACGGCCACGCTGACCCTGAACATCGGGCGCGGCGAGGGCGTGTCGGTGCGCGAGATGGTGAACCTGATCAACGAGGTCACCGGTCACAGCATCGAGCCCCTGGTCACCCCGCGCCGGCCGGGCGACCCGGCCCGCGTGGTCGCCTCGGCGGAGCGCATCGAGTCGGAGCTGGGCTGGAAGGCGCAGCACGACGTCCGCGCCATGATCACCTCCGCCTGGGAGGGCTGGGGCGCGAACCGGGCGGTCGGCGCGACCGTCTGAGGTCGGAGGTCTGAGGCCTGAGGTCTGAGCGCTCGCAGCGGTACCAGCGGTACCAGCGGTTCTCGCGGTTCTTCGTGAAGGCGGGGCGTCCCGGTTCGGGGCGCCCCGCCTTCACGTGTGCTCAGGGCCGGTGGATGCGGTTCACGCGGTAGTACGTGGCCGTGCACTGCGCCGCCCAGTCCCGCGCGTAGGAGGAGGCGAAGAGCGGTTCGCTGAGGCCGCCGATGAGGAGCGGCCGGTACGCGACGTCCGGGGCGCCCGCCGCCTCCGCCCTGATCCGGGTGTTCTGCCGGTCCCAGGCCACGCTGCGGACCACCGTGTCCTTCGTCAGCGTGTACACAGGCTGTACCAGGGCCGCCGCGCTCCCGACCGCGACCGCGCCGGCCGCCACGAGCGTCGCCGCGCGTCCGGCGGGCCGCCCGGCCGCCCGCAGGCGCCGGCCGAGGACGTGGCCGCCCCAGGCCCCGTACGCGCAGAGCGCGAGCAGCAGCGGCAGGAGGAAGCTCGTCCAGGTGCGGCCGTACGTCCAGCCGACGTCCCCGTACCCGCTGCGCAGCCCGAGGACGACGGCGAGCGAGGCGAGGGCGATCAGCGGCAGCGGGAGCAGCACCGCCACCAGGAACAGTCGGCGGGGCGGGAGTCCGGCGGACGCACGGCGGGCGGTGGTGGCCGGCCGGGGTGTTCCGGCGGCCAGCGCCAGGCCGAGGAGCACGCCGACGGCGACCGCCCCCAGATACGCCCACTGGCTTCCGACCGTCTGCCAGAGGCGCCACCAGTCGTGGAACGTTTCTCCGATCTCCGCTGCCGACATCGGCTCCTGTGGATGCTGGGCGCGCCGCCACCGGGCGCCGGGGGAGGTGTAGAGCAGGGTCAGGCCGGCGGCGAGGCCGAGGCAGGCCGCCGCGCACCAGGTGCTCACGTACCGGTCCCGGGCCCAGCCGAGCCGGGGCAGACGGAGCACGCCGACGGTGACCGCGAGCAGCCCGGCCACCAGGGTGAACGGTTCGCTGAGCATGCCGACCGCCGTCCCCACCAGGAGCGCCGAGACGACGGCGGCGGTCCTCGCCCACCGCAGGCCGCTGCGCGCGGCGCGGACGGCGCCGAGGACCATCCAGAGGCCGATCACGCTCGGCAGGGTGTGGGAGATGGTCGCCGGCGCCCAGAGGAGTACCTGATAGGTGCGGGTCCCCGCGAAGAACAGCAGCGCCGAGAGGAGCGCGGCGGCGGCGACCAGCGGCACGACGGGCGGGGCGACGGGATCGCCGCCCGGTTCCGCCGCCGGGCGCAGCGCGCGCACCGCCGCCCGGCCGAGGAAGAACAGCCCCGTGCCGAGCGCGACCACCAGGAAGGCGGGCAGCAGCTTCGGCCCCCGCATGTCGTCGGAGTAGAGCAGGCCGGTCAGGAACGCGTTGGTGACCCGGCCGTTCTGGGTGCGGTAGAAGTCCCCGGTGATGCCCAGGACGCCCATGTCGCGGACCTTCCAGAGGGCGCACCAGTCGTCCGAGGTGGGGCGTACGTAGAGCCCGAGGAAGGCGCCGACCGCGAGCAGCGCCCCGGCGCCGGCGGCGACGACGAGCGCCACCGGGGGGAGTGCCCGCCACAGTCCGTCCCCGGAGTCCTCGTCCCGGCCGCGGTCGTTCCGTCCGTCGTCGTCCGGCATCCGTCCGTCACCACGCTCCGAGAGGGTCGTCCTGCTCACCGGTCATCGCTCCACGGGGCTCTATGGGTGACAAAAGGGTAAAAATGCCACGTATATCAATATCTTCCCTTCATGCTTTGCTGCATGGACGACATGCCGACCGGGGTCGGTCACTCGGTCGACGCCGGACGGTCACCGCCGCTCCGTACCCTGGCCGCGCTGCTCGAAGGAGAGTTCGGTGGCGGTCCCTCAGGACGTACTCTCGCCCATCCCTCTGGAGTGACCGTTCCATGACCAGGCTTTCCGTCGTCGTCCCCTGCTTCAACGAGGAAGATGTCGTCGAGCGCTTCGACGCGCGCATGCGCCAGGTGCTCGACGCGCTCCCCGTCGGCTACGAGATCTGTTACGTCGACGACGGCAGCTCCGACGGAACGCTGGCCAAGCTCCGCGGGATCGCCGCCCGGCACCCGCACCGCACCCAGTACGCCTCCTTCAGCCGCAACTTCGGCAAGGAGGCCGCCATGCTCGCCGGGCTGCGCAAGTCCACCGGCGACGCCGTGGTCATCATGGACGCCGACCTCCAGCATCCGCCGGAGCTCCTGGCGCGGATGCTCGACCTCCACCACCAGGGCCACGATCAGGTCATAGCGCGGCGCACCCGCGAGGGCGACAAGAAGCTGCGCTCTGCCCTCAGCCGGATGTACTACCGGGGCGTCAACCGCTGGGTCGACGTGGAACTCACCGACGGCGTCGGGGACTTCCGCCTGCTGTCCCGCCCCGCCGTCGACGCCCTGCTCTCGCTCCCCGAGTACAACCGCTTCTCCAAGGGCCTGTTCTCCTGGATCGGCTTCGACACCGTCACCTTCGACTACCAGAACGCCGCACGCGAGGGCGGTGAGACGAAGTGGAAGTTCAGCTCCCTCATCAACTACGGCATGGACGGGCTGATCTCCTTCAACAACCGTCCCCTGCGCATCGCCCTCTGGCTCGGGATGATGCTCAGCGGCCTCGCCGCGCTGTACGCCGTCTGGGTGACGGCCGCCGCCGTCACCCAGGGCGTCACCGCCCCCGGTTACGTCACCCTGGTCGCGATCATCGTGGGTCTCGGGGGCGTGCAGATGGTGATGCTGGGGCTGATCGGCGAGTACATCGGCCGCATCTACTACGAGACCAAGCGCCGGCCGCACTTCCTCGTGAGGGAGACCCACCGCTCCTTCGGCCGGGGCGCCGCCGAACGCGCCGCCGCCGAGCGCATCCGCGTCGTGGCCGCCGAGGGGGAGCGCTGATGGCGGCCGGCGCCGGCGCGTCCCGGCGCGGCCGGCTCGCCCAGATATTCCGCTTCGCGCTGGTCGGCGGGGTCAACACCGGGACCTTCTTCGGGTGTTACCTGCTGCTGCACCCCTGGATGCCGTACTTCGCCGCGTACTCCCTCGCCTTCCTCCTCAGCATGGTCGGCTCCTTCTTCCTCAACACGTACTTCACCTACCGCACCCGGCCGACCTGGAAGAAGTTCGCCCTCTTCCCGCTCACCAACGTCACCAACTACCTGGTGCAGAGCGTCGGTCTGTACGCGCTCGTCACCTGGGCCGGAATGGACGACCGGATCGCGCCACTCGTCGCCGCCGTCGTCGCCATCCCCTTCACGTACCTGATCTCCCAGCGGATCCTGGTGCCGCGCGGCGCCGGAGCGGACGCCGAGGACTCCGGTCCAGGGAGCGAAACGGACGAGCGGCAGCCCTCCCGCCTCGCGTAGATTGCCTGGCAGCCGCGGCCCGGGAGCGCGCGGCACGCAGGACAGCCGAGTGAGGACGACGCAGGTGGCGACGCACGTGACGACGGAGATGACGACCCAGGTGGCGGCAGGCGCGGACGTGGCGCGACCGTATGTGACGGAGGCCCGCAGGATCGTCGTCAAGGTCGGCTCCTCCTCGCTCACCACCGCCTCCGGAGGCCTCGACGCCGACCGCGTCGACGCCCTCGTCGACGTCCTCGCCAAGGTCCGCAGCGGCGGCGAGAAGGAGATCGTCCTCGTCTCCTCCGGCGCCATCGCCGCCGGGCTCGCACCCCTCGGCCTCACCCGCCGCCCCAAGGACCTGGCCCGCCAGCAGGCCGCCGCGAGCGTCGGCCAGGGCCTCCTCGTCGCCCGCTACACCGCCTCCTTCGCCCGCTACGGCGTTCGCGTCGGACAGGTCCTCCTCACCACCGACGACACCAGCAGGCGCGCCCACTACCGCAACGCCTACCGGACCCTCGACCAGCTCCTCGCGATGGGCGCCCTGCCCGTCGTCAACGAGAACGACACCGTCGCCACCGACGAGATCCGCTTCGGCGACAACGACCGGCTCGCCGCCCTCGTCGCCCACCTGGTCCGCGCCGACCTGCTCGTCCTGCTCTCCGACGTCGACGGCCTCTACGACGGCGACCCCGCCAAGCCCGGCACGTCGAGGATCGCGGAGGTCGCCGGCGCCGCGGACATCGCCCACGTCGAGATCGGCTCGGCCGGCAAGGCCGGGGTCGGCACCGGCGGCATGGTCACCAAGGTCGAGGCCGCCCGCATCGCCGCCGCCGCCGGCATCCCCGTCGTCCTCACCTCCGCCAGCCGCGCCGCCGACGCCCTCACCGGCCGCGACACCGGTACGTACTTCCACCGCACCGGCCGCCGCTCCGCCGACCGGCTCCTCTGGCTCGCCCACGCCTCCACCCCGCAGGGCTCCCTCACCCTCGACGACGGAGCCGTACGCGCCGTCGTCGAGGGCAAGAAGTCCCTGCTCGCCGCCGGTGTCGCGACGGTCGAGGGCGACTTCGTGGCCGGTGACCCCGTCGAGCTGCGCGACACCACCGGCCGGGCCGTCGCCCGCGGCCTCGTCAACTTCGACGCCAAGGAACTACCCCGGATGCTCGGGCGCTCCACCCACGCCCTCGCGAAGGAACTCGGGCCCGAATACGAGCGCGAGGTCGTCCACCGCGACGACCTGGTCGTCATCGGCTGACCCCCGCGCCCCACCCGAAACGGCTGAAAGTGCGGCCATCCGGAAGGGACGTTTACCAAAACCGCCCCAAGTGCCGCCTCGGACTGGTCAACTTTGTCTCGGGGGTAAGAGCAAGGCGGGGTACAGCACCACACGCATCACACAGGAGGCCGCCGGTGAGACGAGCGCGCCCTGGGGCACCGCCCCGCGGGACTGCCGAACGCGCCCTGACCAGTGTCGAGGCCGGAGCCGACTTCGACGAGGCACGGGACGGGTCCGAGAACAGGAAGACCGAACCCAGCACGGAGACACGCGAGGTGCGGGAGGCACGCGAGGCACGGGCCAAGGAACAGCCCGAGTCCAAGCTGTGGCACATCACCCTCAGTGTGTCGGGAATGGAGTCACCGCTGAAGGAGGTACGACGCGGGCTGGAACAACTGGCCCATGACCACCCCTTCCTGCTGACCAGCCGCTATGCCAACGACCACGCCGAGATCCGGTACTGGGAGGAGGCCCGCGACCTGCACGACGCGGCGGCCGTCGCCCTGCGCCTGTGGGGCGAGCACCGGCAGACCTCGAAGCTGCCGCCGTGGGAGATCGTCGGCCTGGAGGTCATCGACCGCGAGACCTACCACCAGCGCATCGCGGAGGGCTACGGCCCACCGCCGGCGGCGCCGGTCGGCGTCCACCCGTACTGAGCGGCACGTCTCGGAGTGCGGGATACGTGAGGGATGTCCGCAGGGGTGCCAGTACCCTGCGGGCATGACCTCGCTCACGCCCCTCGACAACCTGTCCCCGGTCACCCGGGCCGCCTACCGGGCCCGTGGCGCCGCCGCCGAAATCGCGCCACTCCCGCGCGCGGCGAAGGACGACGCCCTGCTGGCCGTCGCGGACGCCCTGGAAGTCCGTACCGCCGAGATCGTCGAGGCCAACGCCGAGGACATCGCCAAGGCCCGCGAGGCAGGCACCAGCGAGTCCGTCATCGACCGGCTCACCCTCACCCCCGAGCGCGTCCGGGCCATCGCCGCCGACGTCCGTCACGTGGCCGCCCTGCCCGACCCCGTCGGCGAGGTCGTCCGGGGCTCCACCCTCCCCAACGGCATCGACCTGCGCCAGGTCCGCGTCCCGCTCGGCGTCGTCGGCATCATCTACGAGGCCCGCCCCAACGTCACCGTCGACGCCGCCGCCCTCTGCCTCAAGTCCGGCAACGCCGTCCTGCTCCGCGGTTCGTCCTCCGCGTACGCCTCCAACACCGCCCTGGTGAAGGTGCTGCGCGACGCCGTCGGCGGCGCCGGCCTCCCCGCCGACGCCATCCAGCTGGTCCCCGGCGAGTCCCGGGAATCGGTCCGCGAGCTGATGCGCGCCCGCGGCCTCGTCGACGTCCTCATCCCGCGCGGCGGCGCCTCCCTGATCCGGACGGTGGTCGAGGAGTCCACCGTCCCCGTCATCGAGACCGGCACCGGCAACTGCCACGTCTACGTCGACGCGGAGACCGACCTCGACATGGCCGTCGACATCCTCATCAACTCCAAGGCCCACCGGGTCAGCGTCTGCAACGCCGCCGAGACCCTCCTCGTCCACCGGGACGTCGCCGAGGCCTTCCTGCCCAGGGCCCTCGAAGCCCTCGCGGAGGCCGGCGTCACCGTCCACGGCGACGAGCGGGTTCTCGCCCTCGCCGAGGGATCCAAGGCCACCGTCGTCCCGGCCACCGCCGAGGACTGGGAGACCGAGTACCTCTCGTACGACATCGCCGCCGCCGTCGTCGAATCCCTCGACAAGGCCGTCGAGCACATCCGGATGTGGTCCTCCGGCCACACCGAGGCGATCGTCACCACCTCGCAGGCCGCGGCCCGCCGTTTCACCCAGCTGGTCGACTCGACCACGGTCGCCGTGAACGCCTCCACCCGCTTCACGGACGGCGGACAGTTCGGCTTCGGCGCGGAGATCGGCATCTCCACCCAGAAGCTGCACGCCCGGGGCCCCATGGGCCTTCCGGAGCTCACCTCGACCAAGTACATCGTCACCGGTGACGGTCACGTGCGGTAATCACCTCCTTTCGGTACGGGCGGGGAGGCTTCGCACTCTCCCTGCCCAAAACCACCTCGCGGGTCTACTCTGAATCCGTGCCGGACGACGTGGGGGGCACGCCGTTCCAGAACGGCGGGGACCCTGAGGACTCTGTCGACCGCGGAGGCGCCGACGAGGTCTACGCCGACGTGGTGTTCGACGAGGAATTCGTACGGGCCGCGACGGTGCACGAGCCGACCGCGGTCGAGCGGCTGCTCGCCGCCGCCCAGGCCCGTGCCGAGGCCGAGGCGGCCCGCGCCCGCGCCGGTGCCGGCCCCGTCGACGACGACCCCTACGGGGACTTCCACGACACCTCCGACCTCACCTACGAGCCCGACGACGTGGGCGACGACGCCAGCCCCTACGGCCGCCACGGAGGCGCCCTGCGCCCCTACCGGGGCAGCGCTCGCTGGCACCGGCCCGTCGCCTGGCTGCTCGCCCTCGTCATGGGCGTCGGCATGGTCGCCCTCGCCTTCAGCGCCGTCTACCGGGGCGCGGCCGCCAACCGGCAGGACCAGGTCCCGCCGCCGGCCACCACAGGCGTCGACACGCCCCAGCCCCATCCGGCGGCGCCCGCCGCCCAGGCTCCCGCGCTGCGGTCCGCGTCCCCCGGGTAGCGGTCCGTCACCCCCACGCACCCTGACGGGGGAATTCTTCCGAACTTGTCGCGAAGCCGGGCGTTTACGGAAGCCCCCGCGGACCTACCCTGAAGGTATGGCAGGCCGTGGCGACCCGCCTGAGGGGACGCCCGAGGGGTTCCCCGGCGGTGGTGAGGACGAGTACCGATCCGTCGTCTTCGACGAGGCGTTCGTCCGCGCTGCCCGCCTCCAGGAGTTCTCCGCCAGCGAGCGGATGGGCGAGCACGCACAGGCCGTCCGCAGCCGGGCCTCCGCCTGGGAGCGCAGAAGCGGCTCCCGCCAGGCCCTCATGCTGGTCCTGCTGATCCTCCTCGCCTTCGGAACCGCCATCTACCTGGGCGTCCGCAACCCGTACCAGCCTCCCGTCGACCAGCGGGCCGAGCCGCTGCGGACCACCGTGGTGCCGCTCGCCCCCCGGGGCCCGGTCCCGGGCGGTGTGCCCGAGCGGCTCTTCGACCACAGCCCCGCCGCCGCGTACCGCACGGGCGCCGCCGGCATCGGCCTGCCCGTCCCCGGCAGCACCACCCACTTCGCCGAGAGCCAGGTCGGCGCGGCCCTCGGCATCGCCAAGGACTACCTCGTGGCCTCCGCGCTGGACCCCGACGTCCTGTCCGGGACGACCGTGCGGCCCCCGCGCCTGCTGCTCGACCCGGACCAGCTGGACCAGTTCGACCGGAGCGTCCAGGCACCGGCGGACGACGGCCGGCACGCCCTCGCCGCCTGGCTGATCCGCTTCGACCCGCGGCAGGTCGTCCTCGCGGATCCCGCCGCACGCGTCCAGGGCACCCTCCGCTTCGAGGAGACCGGCCCCGACACCCTGGACGTCACCGCGGACCACACGTACACCTACGCCCTGCGCCCGGCCGCCCACGGCCCGGGGCCGGTCGCGGCGGCGTCCCTCTTCACCGTCCATCGCGTGGTGCACTTCCGCTTCGACCGCGAGGACCTGCGCATGCACCGGGCCGAGCTGCTGACCAGCACCGTCGAGGCGGGACCCCAGGCGTGCGGCGCGGACACCACCGGCGCCCTGAAGCCGCTCCTGGCGGGCGCGCGGGCCCCCGGGCCGGGCGACGGACCGGCGCTCACCGACCCGTACGCCACGGCCCGCCCCGCCGCCCCGTCCCTCTGCGGAGCCCTGGCCCCGAGCGCCCAGCCCTCGCCCTAGCCCGGGCCGGCGCCGCGCGGGTGCTACTTCTTGGCGTCCCCGTCGCCCCGGCTGCCGTCGTCCTCGGTGCCGTCGGTCGGTCCGCCGTCGGGCGCCTGCTTGGGGCCGCCCTGACCGCTGCCGCCGAAGCGGTTGCGCAGTCGCCCGCCGAGGTCACCCGCGAGGTCACCGGCGCCGCCGGCTATGTCCCCGACCAGCTTCATCAGCGGATCCTTGCTGGTCCTCACCGTGTCGGCGTAGTGCCCGGCCGACTCGCGGAAGGAGTCCGTGACGGAGGTGTCCTTGTCCTCCGAGCGCTTCGGGTAGTGACCGTCCATGATCCGCTGGAAGTCGCGGCTCTCCGACCACTTCTTCAGCTCCGCCGCCCGGACGGTGGCGAAGGGGTGCGTGCGCGGCAGCACGTTGAGGATCTTCAGGACCGAGTCCCGCAGGTCCCCGGCCTTCTCGTACTCGTCGGCCTGGGCGAGGAACGCGTCCACGTTCATCTCGTGGAGGTGGTTGCCTCCGGCGAGCTTCATCAGGCCGCGCATCGAGGCCTGCACGTCCTGCCCGACGAGGAGGCCCGCCCGGTCGGCGGACAGCTCGGACTTGCGGAACCACTCGCGCAGCGCCGTCACGATGGCCGTGATCGCGACGTTCCCCAGCGGGATCCAGGCGATCTTGAGTGCCAGGCCGGTGAGGAAGAGCAGCACCGTGCGGTAGACGGAGTGCCCCGAAAGGGCGTGTCCGACCTCGTGGCCGACGACCGCCCGCATCTCCTCCTCGTCGAGGAGCTCCACCAGACCGGTCGTGACGACGATGATCGGCTCGTCGAGGCCGATACACATCGCGTTGGGCTTCGGGTCCTGGGTCACGTACATCGGCGGGACCTTCTCCAGGTCCAGGATGTAACAGGCGTCCCTCAGCATGTCGTTGAGATGGCTGAACTGCGCGTCGCTCACCCGGACGGAGTCCGAGAGGAAGAGGAGTCGCAGGCTGCGCTCGGGCAGCAGCCCGCTGAGCGCCTTGAAGACCGTGTCGAAGCCGCTGAGCTTGCGCAGCGCCACCAGCGCCGAGCGGTCGGCCGGATGCTCGTAGGCCCGCGAGGAGATGCCGGGGAACCGCTTCCGCTGCCTGCTCGGCACGTTCCCCTGGTCGTTCTCGGTCATGGATGCCCCCTGTTCGTACGAGTCGGTGCTCGTCCCCCTGACTGAACCCACCCTAGGCGCTGGCGCTACCGTGTGCCGGGGCCTGTGGATAACTCGGGCACCACGGACGACCGAGGAGCACGACCGACATGCCGGACACCGTCGACGCCGCAGCCGATCTGCTCGCGGCCGCCGCACAGCAGGGGCCGGGCAACACGCTCCGCATCGTGCTGCTCGTCTCGATCGTGGGCGGCGCCCTGCTCGCCTGGTTCCTCCTGCGGGGCTACCGCACCGACGACACGGCCGACACCGAGGGCACGGCCGACACCGAGCGCGCCGGTGACGCCGGGAACGCCGCCGCCACCCCCGGAGCCGGCACCGCGAACGCCGCCGGTGACCGCGCCACCGCCGCCGACGGCAACACGGAGCGCGACGCGAACGCCTGAGTCGGCGTGAGCCCGTCCGGACCGCCCGCATACGATGTGCGCGAAGTCTCCGCTCCCATCCCCGATCGATAGGTCTGTCGAAGATGAGCCTCCACAGCACCGCCGCCAACCTGGTCTCTCTCGCCGAGGGCGCCGAGCACGGCGGCAACCACGAAAGCCTCAGCCCCTACCTCACCGGCTTCGGTGCCTTCGGTGCCCTGCTCCTGCTGCTGTGGATCACCACCCGCTTCAACCGCGACCGCTGAACCGGCGACCCTGATCCGGCGTCCGCTGCCGTGCCAGTAGGCTCTGCACGCATGGGAGAGCAGGAAGTGCCTACTGGCGGGCGCGGGAAGCGCCGACTCGGCGTGATGGGCGGAACCTTCGACCCGATCCACCACGGACACCTGGTGGCGGCCAGCGAGGTCGCCGCCCTGTTCCACCTCGACGAGGTGGTGTTCGTGCCGACCGGGGAGCCGTGGCAGAAGAGCGACAAGGCCGTGTCGGCGGCCGAGGACCGTTACCTGATGACGGTGATCGCCACCGCGTCCAACCCGCAGTTCTCGGTCAGCCGGATCGACATTGACCGCGGCGGTGCCACGTACACCATCGACACCCTGCGGGATCTGCGCTCCCTCAACAGCGACTCGGACCTCTTCTTCATCACCGGGGCCGACGCGCTGTCGCAGATCCTCACCTGGCGCGACGCCGAGGAGCTGTTCTCGCTCGCCCATTTCATCGGCGTCACCCGGCCGGGCCACGACCTCACCGACGACGGACTGCCCAAGGGCGGGGTCTCGCTGGTCGAGATCCCCGCGCTCGCCATCTCCTCCACCGACTGCCGTGCGAGGGTCGGGCAGGGCGACCCCGTCTGGTACCTGGTCCCGGACGGCGTGGTGCGCTACATCGACAAACGCCAGCTGTACCGCGGCGAGTGAGCTTCGGGGAGGGGCACCGGTGAACGATCAGCAGCATCCGTACGATCCGTACTATCCGCAGCCGCAGATCATCGGCTACGACGCGTACGGGCAGCCGGTGTACCAGCAGTCGCAGCAGCCACAGGCGCCCCAGCAGGCTCCCGGGCAGCAGCAGTACGACCCGTACGGCGGTCAGCAGCAGGCGCATCAGCCGCAGCAGCCCCAGCAGGGCCACCCGCCGCAGCAGGCGTACGGCTACGACCCCTACGCCCCGCAGCGGCCCGCGCCCCCGCAGCAGCCCTCGTACGACGCGTACGACCCCTACGGGCAGCAGCAGGGATACGCCTACCCCTCCCAGGACACCGGGCAGCAGTGGGCCGTCCAGGCCGAGCCCGCCCAGGCCCCCGCGCCCGCCCAGGCCGCCGCGCCCGCTCCCGTACAGGCGCCGCCGGCCACGTCCGTCGCGGCCCCCGCCGGGGTCCCCGGGCAGCGCCCAGCGTCCGAGCGGTCCACCCCGGCCCGGCCGGACGGCGGTGACGACCGGGACTACCGCACCGAGCAGTTCTCGTTCATCGAGGAGCCCGACGAGGACTCCGAGGACGTCATCGACTGGCTCAAGTTCACCGAGAGCCGTTCCGAGCGACGCGAGGAGGCCCGGCGCAAGGGCCGCAACCGGGTCGTCGCGCTGGTCGTCGTCCTCGTCCTCGCGGTCGCGGGCGGCGTCGGCTACCTCTGGTCCGCCGGCCTGCTCCCCGGATCCTCCGACGGCGAGGAGAAGGGCGGCGCCGCCGCGACCGGTCCGCAGAAGCGCGACATGATCGTCGTCCACCTCCACGACACCAAGAACGGCGGCACCTCCACCGCCCTCCTCGTGGACAACGCGACCACCCGCCAGGGCAACACGGTCCTCATCCCCAACTCCGTCGTCGTCGCCGACGACGAGGGCGCCGCGACCACGCTCGGCAAGTCGGTCGAGGAGGACGGGTCCGGCGGCACCCGGGAGGCGGTCGACAACCTCCTCGGCACCACGATCACCGGCACCTGGCGCCTGGACACCCCGTACCTGGAGAACCTCGTCGAGACCGTCAGCGGCATCGAGGTCGACACCGACACGGACGTGCCCGACACCAAGAAGGGCGCCGAGCCGCTCGTCAGGAAGGGCGAGAAGCAGACCCTGAACGGGCGCGCCGCCGTCGCCTACGCGACCTACCGGGGCCCCGGAGAGGCCGAGGCCAAGCAGCTCCAGCGCTTCGGCCAGGTCATGTACGGCGTGCTGCGGAAGTTCTCCTCCGACCCCGAGGCCGCCACGGTCACCATCCAGACCCTCCAGCAGATCCTGGACCCCTCGCTCCCGGAGAAGGACCTGGCCGCCTCCCTGGCCAGGCTCGCCGACCACGCCAAGATCGGCGCGTACAAGACGGCCCTGCTCCCGGTGGGCCAGGACGGCTCGCTGACCGAGGGCGCCGCCGACAGTGTGGTGAAGGACATCCTCGGCGGAAAGGTCACCGCCCCCAAGGCCGACGACGTGCCCCGGATCTCGGTCAGGGACGGCTCCGGCAAGAACGCCACCGAGTCGGCCCGGGTCGTCCTGATCAACGGCGGCTACGCCTTCACGGGCGGCGTGGAGACGGCCACCCAGGAGAAGTCGCAGGTCGTCTACGGTGACGAGGCCCAGAAGGCGACGGCGGTCGAGGTGGCCAAGACACTGGGCCTGCCGACCGGCTCCGTCACCAGGGGCAAGCCCTCCGGAGCGGCCTCGGTGACCGTGATCCTGGGCCAGGACTACGTGGTCAAGGGGGCCCGGTAGGGGCGCCCCGGAAAACGTTGGCGGTGGCGTCGGCGGTCCGTGAGACCCTGGAGGGGTACTGGACCGCCGACGAAAGCCTGCTTGTGACCGCCACGGATCGTTCCATCGAACTCGTCAACGCCGCCGCTCAGGCGGCCGCCGACCGGCTCGCGCACGACATCATCGCGTACGACGTCAGCGATGTGCTGTCGATCACCGACGCCTTCCTGCTCGCCTCCGCGCCCAACGACCGCCAGGTCAAGTCGATCGTCGACGAGATCGAGGAGCGCCTGAACAAGGACCTCGGCGCCAAGCCGGTCCGCCGTGAGGGCGACCGCGACGCCCGCTGGATCCTGCTGGACTACGTCGACATCGTCGTCCACGTCCAGCACAGCGAGGAGCGGGTCTTCTACGCCCTGGAGCGGCTGTGGAAGGACTGCCCCGAGCTGCCGCTTCCCGAGGACGCGGCGAACACCCGCGGCAAGGGCGCCGAGCACGCCGAGCTCACCGGTGTCGACCTCTCCGCCCACGCCGCCGGCCTGCCCGACGGACCGGACGGTGAGCTCAGCTGAGCACCACCAAGGGCGGCACCGGCCGCCGCATCGTCCTCTGGCGCCACGGCCAGACCTCCTGGAACCTGGAGCGCCGCTTCCAGGGCTCGACCGACATCGAGCTGACGGAGACCGGCGTCGCCCAGGCGCGCCGGGCCGCCCGGCTGCTCGCCGCGCTGAAGCCGGACGCCATCGTGGCCTCCGACCTGAAGCGGGCGGCGGCCACCGCCACGGAGCTGGCCGCGCTGACCGGTCACACCGTCGACCACGACTCCGCGCTGCGCGAGACGTACGCGGGGGAGTGGCAGGGGCTGACCCACGAGGAGATCGTGGGGCGGTACGGCGAGCAGTACGCCGCCTGGAAGCGCGGCGAGCCCGTGCGCCGGGGCGGCGGCGAGCTGGAGACCGAGGTGGCCGACCGGGCCGCCCCGGTGGTCCTCCGGCACGCCGACAAGCTCCCCGTGGACGGGACGCTCGTCGTGGTCAGCCACGGCGGCACGATCCGCACCACCATCGGCCGGCTCCTGGGTCTGGAGGCCGAGCACTGGGAGAGCCTGGGCGGCCTCTCGAACTGCTGCTGGTCGGTCCTGGGCGAGGGCGCCCGCGGCTGGCGTCTGATGGAGCACAACGCGGGCACGCTGCCCGAGCCGGTCCTCGGCGACGACGACTGAGTCCCGTGACCGGCCTGCCGGAGCCGGATTTCACTTTCCGGCAGGTCACAGGCTAGAGTTCTTCTTGTTCGCAGCGCAGAGCGCGAAGAACACGAGGGGCTATAGCTCAGTTGGTAGAGCGCCTGCATGGCATGCAGGAGGTCAGGAGTTCAATTCTCCTTAGCTCCACAGTCACCGAATCCCGTCCCCGGCAGGGGGCGGGATTCGTCGTTCCGGCACCTGGTGCGGGACGGTCGCCTCACGTGGGTCCGGTACCTCGCCCAGGGACGCGAGCCGGTGGCGGCTCTCCTCGTCGTTGGGCGTGTAGGCCACGATCCGGCACTCCGGCATCCCGTTCACGGAGAGGGAGACCGAGGTCAACCGGATTTCGCCCACCCGGGCATGGCGGAAGACCTTCACCCGTGTTCCCGGCGGGACCACGTCACCGCTGCGCCACAGCCGGCCGAACTCCGGACTGACCTCCGCGAGACCCCGTACGAACTCCTCCCAGGCGGGCTCGCCCACATGCCGTCCGTACGCGCCCCGCAGCTGCGCCACCATCAGCGGCAACTCCCGCTTCCGGTCGACCACCGGGCACAGGGGGCCGGGCACGCTGAACAGCGCCCACAGCACGTTGCGTATGCCGAACGGGCCGGTGTCCGGGGTCTGCCCGTCCTGGAAGAACAGCCGCTCGTACACGGCGTTGGTCGCGAGCACGTCGTACCGCGCGTTGTAGAGCACCGCCGGGTGCGGCTCCAGCGCGTCGAGGATGCCCTGGATCTCCGGACTGACCACCTGGGCGTCCCCGGCGGACCGCTCCGGGGCGTACGGCACCTCGGCAAGGTGGTAGAGGTGCTCGCGCTCGGGGCGGTCGAGGCGCAGGGTGCGGGCGACCGCGTCGAGCACCTGCGCGGACGCGTTGATCGGGCGCCCCTGCTCCAGCCACGTGTACCAGGTCACGCCGACCCCGGAGAGCTGGGCGACCTCCTCACGGCGTAACCCCGGTGTACGGCGGCGGAGTCCGGGCGGCATCCCGACGTCCTCCGGAGTCACCCGGGCCCGGCGGCTGCGCAGGAACGCGGCCAGCTCCGGCCGCCGGCGTCGCTGTGTCGGTACCGCTGCCACGATCGTCACACCCCCATGGTCGAGTCCCCGTGCCGCCGCTGCCAGGTGGTGTCAGTACCAGCATCGGCGGGCTCTCGTTACCCGTATGCGGGCGAGGTCACGCTCGACGCATGACCTCGACCACAACACGTCCCGTACTCAGTAAAGACGGTGGCACCGACAATCGCCCCGGCCTGCTGCTCGGGGTGGTGCTCGCCGCCCAGTTCATGGCGCTCCTCGACGTCTTCATCGTCAACGTCGCCGCCCCCACGATCCGTGCGGAACTCTCCGCGTCCGGGGCCGCGCTCCAGCTCGTCGTCGCCGGATACACCATCGCCTACGCGGTGTTGCTGATCACCGGCGCACGCCTCGGGGACCTGCTCGGCCACCGGCGGACGTACCTCGCCGGCCTCGCCCTGTTCACCGCGGCCTCCCTCGCCTGCGGACTCGCCGCCGGAAGCGGCCAGTTGATCGCCTTCCGGCTCGTCCAGGGCGCCGGCTCCGCCCTGATGATCCCGCAGGTGCTCAGCCTCATCCAGCGCCACTTCACCGGCGAACACCGGGTCCGGGCGCTCAGCGCCTACTCCGCGGTCCTGGCCACCGGCGCCGCCGCCGGACAGGTCGTCGGCGGAATCCTGGTGAGCGCCGACCTTTTCGGCACCGGCTGGCGGCCCGTCTTCCTCGTCAACGTCCCGATCGGCGTCGCCCTGCTCGTCCTCGGCGCCCGGGTCCTGCCCCGGGACGCCGGAACCGCGTCCACGCGCACGCGTGCCCTCGATCTGCCCGGCCTGCTCCTGCTCGCCGCCGCCGTGTCCCTGCTGACCGTCCCGATGGTCCTCGGCCGGGAACAGGACTGGCCGCTGTGGTCCTGGCTCTCGCTCGGCGCCTCCGTGGTGCTGCTCGCCCTGTTCTGCGCGTACGAATCCGGGCTCGCCCGGCGCGGCGGCGCACCGCTCATCGCCCCGCGGGTCCTGCGCCTCCCCGGCATGGGACGGGCCGTCCTGTGGATCACCGTCGCGATGGGGGTCAACGCCGGCTTCCTGTTCACCCTCACCCTGCACCTGCAGGGCGGGCTCGGGCACAGCGCGTTGCGGGCCGGGCTCACCTTCGGGCCCGCGGCCGTCGTCTTCGGCGCCGTCGGACTCACCTGGCGGCGGCTGCCGGCCCGGCTGCGGCGCGTGCTGGTCCCGGGCGGATTCCTGCTCGCCGCCGCGGGCTCCCTCACCGTCGGCCTGGTCCTCAGGGACGGCGACGCGGGCGGCTGGGGGCTCTCCCTCGGCCTCGGGCTGGTCGGCGCCGGGGTCTCGCTGGCCTTCGGACCGGCCCTGACCGGCGCGCTGGCCGCCGTACGGCCCGAGGACGCCGCCGACGCCAGCGGACTGCTCGCCACCGTCACCCAGCTCGGGCAGCTCATCGGGGTGGCCGCGTTCGGCACCCTCTTCCTCGCCCGGGTGGCCGGACCCGGGGCCCGGGACTCCGCCGACGCGCTGTGGACCACCACCCTCGCCCTGGCCGTCGCCGCGCTCGTGGGCGGGGCCGCCGGGCTGCCGCGCCGAGCACGCCGACCCTCTTGCGAGGCCATGGCAGAATCGGACGGCCGGAGGGGGACGAGGATCCGGACGGGAGGGTGACCCAAGTGCTCGGCGACAACGGCAGGGTGTCCTATGGGTGCACGGCCTGCGGCCACAGCTGGAGCTGACTGATGGGTGCACACAGGCGGAAGTGCGACTGGTGCGGCAGCGGCACGCCCATCGTGCGCGACATGGAACCCGTCAACCCGGGGTTCCAGTACTGGTGCGAGGAGTGCGCGCGGGCGCTGATCATAAAAGGCGACCCCATCGAGACGTACCGCGAACTCGAGGGGGAGCCGATCTACGGCCGGCTCCTCGACGAGCACTGCACCCTCAAGCGGTTCTACTCCTTCGCGACGGCCTGACGCCGCAGCGTCAGCGCGTATCCCACGAGCAGCGCCGTCGCCGTCAGCGGGTAGACGGCGGACAGCAGCATCTGTCCCGCGTTCTGGTCCAGTTCGGGCCGGCCCGGGTCGTGCGGGACCCACCACAGCGCGAACGAGGCGAAGACCAGGGCCACCGGCCCCGTCACCGACCACGCGCGCGAGGCGCGGTCCGCCAGCAGGATCAGCAGCGGCACGCACCAGACCCAGTGGTGGGACCACGAGATCGGGCTGATCATCAGCGCCGTGAACGCGCAGACGACCACCGCCACCGCCTTGTCGCCGCGCACCGCGGCCCGTACCGCGAGCGCCATCGCCAGGCCGCCCAGGACCGCCGCGGTCACCGCCCACCACATGCCCGGGTCGTCGGTGTGCATCAGCCGGGCCAGGACCCCGCGGATCGACTGGTTGGCGGTCTCCTCGGCGAAGCCGACCCGGCCCGTCTCGAACAGGGTCTCCGTCCAGAACTTCTTCGAGTCCGCCGGGAGCACGAGCGCCACGGCCAGCGTCGTCCCGAGGAACACCCCGGTCGCCGTCACCGCCGTCCGCAGCCACTGGTTCCAGGCCCGGTCCCGGCGCCACAGCAGCACCCCCGCGACCAGCAGCAGCACCACGAAGAGCCCCGGTGTGAGCTTCACCGCGGTCGCCAGTCCGATGCCCAGGCCGGCCCAGCGGCTGCCCTCGCGCCGGGTGAGGTCCCAGAGCACCGCCACCGCTATGAGCAGGTTGATCTGGCCGTACCGCAGGGTCGTCCACACCGGCTCGCACCAGACCACCACCGCGGCGACCCACAGTGTCGTACGCCACAGATCCGTACGGGACAGCGTCGGGCGGACCAGCTGGAGCGAGAGCTGCACCAGCGCGACCACCAGGAGCAGGTTCCCCGCGGTGGTGAGCGTCCGCATCAGCGGCACGCCGACCAGGGTCAGCGGGACGAACAGCAGGGCCGCGAAGGGCGGATACGTCATGCCCAGGTTCGCCGAGGTGGCGCGCATCGCGTAGAGGTCGCCGCCGGCCCGGACCGTCTCGCCCTCGGCCCGGTAGACCATCACGTCGAGCATGTTCACGTGGGCGAGGCGTTGCGCCACCCAGAAGGCCGCGAACGAGAGCAGACAGACCGCCGCGGCGGTGGCCAGGGGCCACGGCCGGGCGCGGGTTTTGGAGAGCACGGTGACGGACACAGTCGGCGACCCTACCCGGCAGGTCAGGAGGGTCCGGAGAATCGATTTGGAGATCTGCCGGGGAGCCGGTTAATGTTCTGTCTGTCGCCGCGAGGGAAACCGAAACGGAGACGGAAACAGCAAGGGGCTATAGCTCAGTTGGTAGAGCGCCTGCATGGCATGCAGGAGGTCAGGAGTTCAATTCTCCTTAGCTCCACAGAAAAGAAAGCGGGCCACCCGGATCGGGTGGCCCGCTTCTTCGTGTGTCCACGCACGGAACGCCGGTGCGGCCCGTGTGGGCCCTGCGGTACCCTGGCGCCATGCGTGCCGTACGCCTTCTGCTTACCGAGCCGCGCTGATCAGTCCCGACGGATGACAGACATCTGTCGGAGTCGGCGCGGCGTCCCCTCCTGTGCGAGGGGATTTTTCATTTCACGGCAGTCCGTGGCAGTGGGCAGAGACGATCGATGGAGCTTCAAGGACCATGACCGAGATCAATACGGCCGCCGAGACGGCGGCCCCGCATCGCTACACGGCGGCCATGGCCGCCGACATCGAGGCACGCTGGCAGGACTTCTGGGACGCCGAGGGCACCTACGAGGCCCCGAACCCCACCGGTGACCTGGCGGGCGACCCCGAGGTCGCCGCCCGGCCCAAGAAGTTCATCATGGACATGTTCCCGTACCCCTCGGGTGCGGGCCTGCACGTCGGCCACCCGCTCGGCTACATCGCCACGGACGTCTTCGCCCGCCACGCGCGCATGACCGGCCACAACGTGCTGCACACCCTGGGCTTCGACGCCTTCGGCCTGCCGGCCGAGCAGTACGCCGTGCAGACGGGCACGCACCCGCGCGTGTCCACCGAGGCCAACATGGAGAACATGAAGGTCCAGCTGCGCCGGCTGGGCCTGGGCCACGACAAGCGCCGGTCGTTCGCCACGATCGACCCGGAGTACTACCGCTGGACCCAGTGGATCTTCCTGCAGATCTTCAACTCCTGGTACGACGGCGAGGCCGGCCGGGCCCGTCCGATCGCCGAGCTGATCGAGCAGTTCGAGAACGGCACCCGTGAGGTCCCCGGCACGCGCGCGTGGAGCGAGCTGAGCGCCGTCGAGCGCTCCGACGTCCTGGGCGAGTACCGCCTGGCGTACGCCTCCGACGCGCCCGTCAACTGGTGCCCCGGCCTGGGCACGGTCCTGGCCAACGAGGAGGTCACCGCCGACGGCCGCTCCGAGCGCGGCAACTTCCCCGTCTTCAAGTCCAAGCTGCGCCAGTGGAACATGCGGATCACCGCCTACGCGGACCGCCTGCTGGACGACCTGGACGCGCTGGACTGGCCCGAGGCCATCAAGCTGCAGCAGCGCAACTGGATCGGCCGCTCCGAGGGCGCCCGCGTCGACTTCCAGGTCGGCGACACCGGCGCCATCACGGTCTTCACCACCCGCCAGGACACCCTGTTCGGCGCCACCTACATGGTCCTCGCTCCCGAGCACGATCTGGTCGAGAAGATCGTTCCGGCTGTGTGGCCCGAGGGCACCCACGACGTGTGGACCGGCGGTCACGCCACCCCGGCCGAGGCCGTCGACGCCTACCGCAAGCAGGCCGCCTCCAAGTCCGACGTCGAGCGCCAGGCCGACGCCAAGGAGAAGACCGGCGTCTTCACCGGCGCGTTCGCGACCAACCCGGTCAGCGGCGCGCGGGTCCCGGTCTTCATCGCCGACTACGTCCTGATGGGCTACGGCACCGGCGCCATCATGGCCGTCCCGGCGCACGACAGCCGTGACTTCGCCTTCGCGCGCGCCTTCGAGCTGCCGATGCGCTGCGTCGTGGATCCGAGCACGGCGTCCGACGCTTCCGCCGCGGACCGCGGCACCGACCCCTCGACCTGGGACGAGGCCTTCTCCTCGTACGAGGCGAAGCTGGTCAACTCCTCCAACGAGGACATCTCCCTGGATGGCCTGGGCGTCGTCGAGGCCAAGGAGAAGATCACCGCCTGGCTGACCGACCGGGGCATCGGCGAGGGCACGGTCAACTTCCGCCTGCGCGACTGGCTGTTCAGCCGCCAGCGGTACTGGGGCGAGCCCTTTCCGATCGTCTACGACGAGGACGGCGTCGCCCACTCGCTGCCCGAGTCGATGCTGCCGCTGGAGCTGCCGGAGGTCGAGGACTACTCGCCGCGCACTTTCGACCCGGAGGACGCGGACACCCAGCCGGAGACCCCGCTGTCCCGCAACGAGGACTGGGTGTACGTCACCCTGGACCTGGGCGACGGCACCGGTCCGCGCCGCTACCGCCGCGAGACCAACACCATGCCCAACTGGGCCGGTTCCTGCTGGTACGAGCTGCGCTACCTGGACCCGCACAACGACGAGAAGCTGGTCGACCCGGCCGTCGAGCAGTACTGGATGGGCCCCCGCGAGGGCATGCCGACCGGTGGCGTCGACCTGTACGTCGGCGGCGCCGAGCACGCCGTGCTGCACCTGCTGTACGCGCGCTTCTGGTCCAAGATGCTGTTCGACCTGGGCCACATCTCCTCGGCCGAGCCGTTCCACAAGCTGTACAACCAGGGCATGATCCAGGCCTTCGTCTACCGGGACGAGCGCGGGATCGCCGTGTCGGCGGCCGAGGTCGAGGAGCGCGACGGCGGCTTCTGGTACGAGGGCGAGAAGGTCAGCCGCGTCCTGGGCAAGATGGGCAAGTCCCTGAAGAACGCCGTGACGCCGGACGAGATCTGCACCGAGTACGGCGCCGACACCCTGCGCCTGTACGAGATGGCGATGGGCCCGCTGGACGTGTCCCGTCCCTGGGACACGCGCGCGGTGATCGGCCAGTACCGGCTGCTGCAGCGCCTGTGGCGCAACATCGTCGACGAGTCGACCGGCGAGGTCACCGTCGTCGACGACGCGCCCGACGAGGACACGCTGCGCGCGCTGCACAAGGCGATCGACGGTGTCGCCCAGGACATGGCCGCGATGCGCTTCAACACCGCCATCGCCAAGATCACCGAGCTGAACAACCACCTGACCAAGACGGGCGGCGCGCTGTCCCGGTCGGTCGCCGAGCAGCTGGTGCTGCTGGTCGCCCCGCTGGCCCCGCACATCGGCGAGGAGCTGTGGCGCAAGCTGGGCCACACCGACTCGGTCGTCCACCAGGACTTCCCGGTGGCCGACCCGGCCTATGTCGTCGACGAGACCGTGACCTGCGTCGTGCAGATCAAGGGCAAGGTCAGGGCCCGCCTGGAGGTCTCCCCGTCGATCACCGACGCGGACCTGGAGGCGCTGGCGCTGGGCGACCCGCACGTGGTCGCGGCGCTGGGCGGCGCGGAGATCCGCAAGGTGATCGTGCGCGCGCCGAAGCTGGTCAACATCGTCGCGGGCTGACGGACATAGGGGTTTCCCCTACGGGCAGGTTGGGGGTTCCGATGGAACCCTCGGCCTGCCCGTTCCGTTTACCGTGGAGGGACCACATCAGTGGGAACCGACGAACGCCGGAGGGGCACCCATGGAAGCCACGGTTATCACGATCATGGCGCTGCTCTTCTTGTCGTTCGTGGCGCTCGGTGTCTTCGTCACCGTGAAGGCGGTCAAGGCCGCCAAACGCGGGGTCGACCGGACGATCGACCAGGCGCGGCGCACGGTCGAGGACACCACGCTGCGGGCCAAGAGTTTCGGCCAGACCGGAGTCCCCGGCGAGCTGGCCAGACTCCGGCTCTCGCTGCGCACCTCCATGCGGGCCACGCAGGAGGCGCTCCAGGCGGGTGTCGGCGAGGACGCCTCGCTGAAGGAGTCGCTGGACCTGTTCCGCCGGCTCAGCGGGCACGGGCTCGAACTGGACGACGACCTCCGGCGCCTGGAGCGGGAACCCGACCGGGCGTGGGTGGCCGGGCAGCTCCCCGAACTCGCCGCGCGGACCGAGCGGATCACGAGCTCGGCCGACGCGCTGCGGCGCGCCGCCCGGGACCGGGCCCTGAAGTTCGCCGAGGACGACCTGTCGGCGCTGAGCGACCAGATCGACGTCGAGGCGGGGGCACTGCGCCACTGGACCCGCCCGGAGAGCGCGCCAGGGGCGGCGACGGGCACCGAGGAATTCGGGTCGGCGCCGTCCGGGCAGGCCGGGCACGCCGGGCCCTCTGGGCAGGCCGGGCCCTCTGGGCGCGCCGGGGCCGGTGGTGAGCGGTCGGCGATCACGGCGTCCGATCCGCGTCGGGCCGCCTACCCCTGGGAGAAGTCGGCCCGCCCCGAGACCACCACCTGAGGGCGTTCGGGCGGAGGCCCGGAGCCCCCGGCGGGGTGTCCGGACGGACGCTCGACGTGTCGCCGGTGGGGGCCGGGCTGCCGCGCCGCCGTCTCGGCGGGTAACCTCCCGCTCATGTCCCGGCATGTCGCGATCGTCACCGATTCCACGGCCTACCTGCCACGCCAGACGAGGGAGCGGCACGCGATCACCACGGTCCCGCTGACCGTCGTCATCGGCGACCGCGCCTTGGAGGAAGGCACCGAGATCTCGGCCAAGGCCCTCGCCGAGGCCCTGCAGAAGAGGCGACCCGTCACCACCTCGCGGCCGAGCCCCGAGGTCTTCGCCGAGGCCTACCGCGACGCCGCAGAGGCCGGGGCCACGGGTGTCGTCTCGCTCCATCTGTCCGCCGAGGTCTCCGGGACCTATGACGCCGCCGTGCTCGCGGCGAAGGACGCGCCGCTGCCCGTACGTGTGGTGGACACCCGGATGATGGGGATGGCACTCGGCTTCTGCGCCCTGGAGGCGGCGCGGATCGCGGAGGCCGGCGGTTCGCTCGACGAAGCCGTCGCGGCCGCCGAGAAACGCGCAGCGGGGACCTCCGCCTACTTCTACGTCGACACCCTGGACTATCTGCGCCGGGGCGGACGCATCGGGACCGCGCAGGCGCTGCTCGGCTCCGCGCTCGCGGTGAAACCCCTCCTCGAACTCGACGGCGGACGGATCGAACTGAAGGAGAAGGTGCGTACGGCCTCGAAGGCCATCGCGCGCCTGGAGGAGATCGCCGTGGAACGGGCGGGTTCCGGCGATGTCGACATCGCGGTCCATCATCTCTCCGCCCCGGAGCGGGCCGCGGCGCTCGCGGACCGGCTCAGGGAGCGTGTGCCGGGGATGGCTGAGATCCAGGTCAGCGAGGTGGGAGCGGTCATCGGCGCGCACACGGGACCCGGGCTGCTCGCGGTCGTCGTCTCACCGCGCTGAGCCCGTCCATCACTCGGAGGAGTGACGGAGTTCTCCACAGCCGGGCCGCTGTCCACGGAATCCGGTCGGGTCCCGCACGGGGCTGTTGCGCTACCTAGCGTCATCCGCATGACTCTTCGTACACGTACGGCATCGACCACCCCGCGCACCCTGGGCACGAGGGGCGCCCCGACGAGCGGACCCGGCAGGGCGGCGGGTTCCGACGGACGGAGCCGCCCCGGAGCGCGCGGCGCGCCTCCTGGACGGGCCGCGAGTCGGGCCCGGGTGGGGAGGGCGACCACGGCTGCGGGGGCAGGGGTACGGCGACGGGGCGAGGAGCTGTTTCCGGGGGCGGCGGGAGTGCCTGTGACGGGGGTGCCCGCAGCGGTGCCTGGGCCGTCGGTGCCTGCGGCGGGTGTGCCTTCGGCGACGGTGTCCGTGGGGGTGGTCGGCGGTCCGGTGGCGCGGGGGGTGCCGGAGGCGCCCGAGGCCCTGGAGCGCGGGTCGCCGCCCGGGGCCCGGGGGCGGCTGGCGGAGGCTCTGCGTGAGCGGACGCCGGTGTGGGTGCAGACGAGGTGTGGACTCGAACCCAGGTCGCTGGCCGCGCTGGTGGTGGTCCTGGTCGTCGCCGCGGGGCTCGCGGGCGGCTACTTCTGGACGGGGCGGCCGGAGCCGGTGCGGGCTCCCGAGGTCGTGCGGGCCGCGCCCGTCGCGGCGGCGCCCGCGCCGCGGGCCGGGGCAGTAGCGGGAGCGGGAGTGGGGACGGGGACGGGGGCGGAGCCGCGACGTGGGCCGGGCGCCGCGTCGGGCGGGGCGTCGGGCGGGGCAAAAGTGATCGTCGATGTGGGTGGGAAGGTGCGCAGGCCGGGAGTGCTGACGCTGCCCGCGGGCTCCCGGGTGGCGGATGCCCTGCGCGCCGCGGGCGGGACGGAGCCGGGCGCCGATCTCACCGGGGTCAACCGGGCCCGGGTCCTGTTCGACGGGGAGCAGGTGCTCGTCGGGCTGCCGGGGGTGACGGCGGGCGGTTCCGGTCCTGGTACAGGGAGTGCGGGTGGAGGCGGGCCGGGTGTGCCGTTGAGCCTGAACACCGCCACGGCGGAGCAGCTCGACACCCTCCCCGGGGTCGGTCCCGTCCTCGCCCGGCACATCGTCGAGCACCGGACGGAGCACGGCGGCTTCCGGTCGGTCGGGGAGCTGCGGGAGGTCAACGGAATCGGTGAGCGCAGGTTCGCCGACCTCGAACCCCTGGTCCGGCCGTGAAGGGCCGGGAGAGCACGGCCGGCGAGCGGGAGAGCGGCGAGCCCGGGGCGGAGCGCCGGGCGGCCGGGTGGGAGGAGGGGCCCGCGGATCTGCGGCTGGTGCCGCTCGCGGTGGCGGCGTGGGCGGCGGCGGCCTGCGCGCTGGGTGCCACCGGGTGGTGGACGTTCCTGGGGGTCGCGGTCTGCCTGGTGGTGGCCGCCGGTCTGCTGGTGCCGGGGGTGGCCCGGAGGCTCGGTGGCGGGGAGACCCGCCGGGACGCTCCGGAGGGAGAGTCCGGAGCGGCGGCCGGGGGCGCCCGAGCTGTGGTGGCCGGGGGAGTACGTCGGCGGTCGGGCTCGCCGGGGTGGCTCTTGCGGGCGACCGCGTGTGCCGGAGCCCTGTTGTGCGCCGCCGCGGGAGCCACCTCGGCGGGGCTGCACGCGGCGGATCTGCGGCGCGGTCCTGTACCGGTGCTGGCCGGGGAGTCGGCGCGGGTGTGGCTGGAGGTGACGGTGGCCTCCGATCCGAGGGTCACCCGCCCCCGGGTGCGGGGCAGTGCGACGGTCCCGGTCTCCGTCGTCCTGGACGGGGTGGTCACCCGGGCCGAGCGGTCCGACGGCACGGCCCACCGGACCAGGGCCCCGGTCCTGCTGATCGTGCCGCCGGGGGAGGGGCAGAAGGAGTGGTTGCGGCTTCTGCCGTCGACCCGTCTGAGGGTCGGTGGCAGGCTCGCGCCGCCGATGCGGCCCGGCGATCCGTTCGCGGCGGTGCTCAAGGTCGACGGGGCCGGAGGGCCCCGGATCATCGGGCCGCCGAGCGCGCTGCAACGGACGGCGGGGGAGCTGCGCGCGGGGCTGCGGCGGGCGACCGAGGGGCTCGAACCGGATGCGCGGGCCCTGCTGCCCGGCCTGGTCGTGGGCGACACGTCCAGGATCGAGCCCGAGCTGCGGGACGCCTTTCAGGCGACGGATCTCACCCATTTGCTTGCCGTTTCAGGGAGCAACCTCTCGATCGTGTTGCTTCTGCTCGTCGGGCGGCCCGGGCGGGCGCACCTGGTGGAGCGGGGCGGGCTCGCGCCCCGGCTGGGGCTTTCGCTGCGGGGCACCGCACTGGCGGGGGGAGCGCTGACGCTCGCGTTCGTGGTCGTCTGTCGGCCCGATCCGAGTGTGCTGCGGGCGGCGGCCTGCGGGTTCGTTGTGCTGCTCGCGATCGGGACCGGCCGGCGGAGATCTCTGATTCCGGCGCTGGCCGCCGCCGTCCTGGCGCTGGTGCTCTACGACCCCTGGTTGGCCCGGAGTTACGGGTTCCTTCTCTCGGTGCTGGCCACCGGTGCCCTGCTCACGGTCGCCCCGCGGTGGAGCGAGGCGCTGCGGCGGCGTGGGGTGCCCGGCGGGCCGGCGGAGGTCCTCGCGGCCTCCCTGGCGGCGCAGGCGGTCTGCGCCCCGGTCGTGGTGGTCTTCGCCGCCCGGGTGAGTCTGGTCGCGATTCCGGCGAACCTGTTCGCCGAGCTCGCGGTGGCGCCCGCGACGGTGCTCGGGTTCGCCACGCTCGCCCTGGCGGCGGTGTGGACGCCTGCGGCGGAGTGGGTCGCTTGGGTGGCGGGGTGGCCCGCCGGCTGGATCGCGTGGGTGGCCCGTACGGGCGCCGCCCTGCCGGGGGCGGAACTGAGCTGGCCCGGCGGGTGGTGGGGCGGTCTGGCCCTGGCGCTGCTCACGGCCCTGGTGGTGCTCGGGGCGCGCAGGCTGCCGTACCGGCGGCCGATCGGTGCGCTGGTCGTCGCGGTGCTCCTCCTGGTGGTGGTGCGGCCGGTGCCGCTGACCCGGTGGGCCACCGGGTGGCCGCCACCGGGCTGGGTGTACGCGATGTGCCAGGTGGGGCAGGGGGACGCGACGGTGTTCGCGGCGGGCGGGGACGCGGCTGTCGTGGTGGACGCGGGGCCGGATCCGGTGGCGGTGGACCGGTGTCTGCGCGAACTCGGGGTGCGGAGGGTGCCGTTGTTGCTGCTCACTCATTTCCACGCGGACCATGTGGCCGGGCTGCCCGGGGTGTTGCGCGGGCGGGCGGTGGGGGCGATCCAGACGACGGGGCTGGAAGAGCCGCCGGGCCAGGCGGCGTTCGTCCGGCGGACGGCGGCGGCCGCCCGGGTACCGCTGATCCGTGCGGGGCCGGGGGAGCGGCGGCGGACCGGGGCACTGGAATGGCGGGTGCTCTGGCCGGCTGCGGGGGCGGGAGTGGGGGCCGGGGAATCCGCCGCCGGGCCGAACGACGCCAGTGTGACCCTGCTCGTCCGGGCGGCCGGAGGGCTGTCCCTGCTGCTGCTCGGTGATCTGGAGCCACCGGCGCAGCGGGCGTTGCTGCGGGCTCATCCGGACCTCGCGCCGGTGGACGTGCTCAAGGTCGCCCATCATGGCTCCGCGCACCAGGATCCGGGGCTGATACGGGCCGTCCGGCCGAGGCTCGCGTTGGTCTCCTCCGGGCGGGACAACCCGTACGGCCATCCTTCGCCCCGGACTCTGGAGATGTTGCGGAGCGGTGGGGCGCGGGTGCTGCGGACCGACCGGGACGGGGCGGTCGCTGTGGTGGGGGCGGGGCCGGGCCTCGTGGCGGTCCCGAGGGGCGTCCTTGTAAAGGAGTCTTTCTAAAGATATCTTTTCATCATGCCGGAGAACAGCGATCCGCGGCCCGAGGCCGAGCAGCCCCGCAGCATTCGACTCACCGACCCGCGCGCACTCCGCGCGTACGCCCATCCCCTGCGGATGTCCCTGGTGGGGCTGCTCCGCACCAACGGGCCGTTCACCGCCACCCGGGCGGCCGAGCTGACCGGGGAGTCCGTCGCCAGTTGCTCCTACCACCTGCGGATACTCGCCAAGTACGGGCTGGTGGAGGAGGCGCCGGGGGGCAAGGGGCGGGAGAAGCCCTGGCGGGCGACGGCCCGGTACACGGAGTGGCCGGAGTACAGCGAGGACGCGGCGGTGGCGGAAGCGGCCGACGCGCTGGGGGCGGCGGTCGTCGAGCGCTACTTCGAGCGGGTCACCCGGGCCATGGAGCGCCGGCACCGGTTGCCCAGGGAGTGGCGGGAGGCCGAACAGTTCGGTGACCGCGTGCTCCACCTCACCCCGGAGGAGCTGGCCGGGATCGGGGAGCGCATCGACGAGCTGTTCCGGCCCTACGAGACGCGTAGCGCCGATCCGTCCCTCCGGCCGGAGGGTTCGCGGCCCGTCACCGTTCTGCAGATCGCGTACCTGGACCAGGACGCCCCCGGAAGTGAAGAGGAGCGAGGGGAATGAGAGGCGTGAGAGAGGTGGGAGAGGCGAAGCGCAGGGGTCTCGCGGACCGGGTGCCGCTGCTGCTGCGCCGGCGGACCTTCCGGCGGTACTGGACCGGGCAGACCATCTCGCTCGCCGGGGACCAGATATCGCTGATGGCGATCCCGCTCGCCGCCGTGCTGGTCCTCGGAGCCGACGCCGCCGCGATGGGCTGGCTCAAGGCCGCCGAGCTGCTGCCCGCCCTCCTGTTCAACCTGCCCTTCGGGGCCTGGGCCGACCGGCAGGCCGGTCGCAGGAGGGCCATGATCGCGACCGACCTCGGGCGGGCGGCTCTGGTGCTGTCCCTTCCCGTGGCCTACGCCCTCGACGCCCTGACGCTCACCCAGCTCTACGTGGTGGCCTTCGGGGTCGGCGCGCTCACCGTGCTCTTCGAGGTCTGCAACGCCACGCTCTTCGTGGCGCTGGTGCCCACCGAGCACTATGTACAGGCGAACTCGCTGGTCAACGGCAGCCGTTCGACGGCCTGGCTCGCGGGGCCGGGGATCGGTGGCCTCCTGGTGCAGTTCCTCACCGCTCCCTTCGCCCTGGTCGCGGACGCCCTCACGTACCTGGTGTCGGCCGGGTACCTGGCCCGGATCGCTCCGGCCGAGCCCCCGCCGGCGCCCGTCGCCAAGGGGCACTTCACCGAGGGGATGCGCTGGGTGCTCCGGGAGCGTTCGATGCGCGCGCTGTTCTCCGCCTCCGGCACGGTGCAGTTCTTCAACTTCATGTTCCACACGCTGTTCGTGCTCTACGCGACCACCGAACTCGGCCTCGGGGCGGGGCTGCTCGGCCTGGTGCTCGCGACCGGCGCCGTGGGCGGTCTCCTCGGTGCGGTGCGGTGTGGAGCGGGGCGGTCGTCCGGAGGATCGGTATCGGTGGCTCGCTCGTCGTCGGCTTCCTCGGGTTCACGCTGCCGCTGCTCCTGATACCCCTGGCCGGCGGCCCGAAGCCGCTGGTGGTGTCCGTGCTGTTCCTGGCGGAGTTCCTCTCCTGCGTCGGCGTGATGATCGTGGACGTGGCGGTGGGGTCGTTCCTCATGGCGCTGATACCCGACGCCGTACGGGCCAGGGTCATGGGCGCCTTCCGGACGCTCAACCACGGGTTCCGTCCGCTCGGCGCACTCGTCGGAGGGCTGCTCGGCACCGCGATCGGGCTGCGGCCGACCCTGTGGATCGCCACGGGCGGGGCCGTCTTCGCCGTGCTGTGGCTGCTGCCCTCGCCGCTGCCGTGGATGCGGGAACTGCCGAAGCGGGAGGAGGAGTCGGCACCGGTCCCGTAGGGGTGGGGCGGTGGGTTCTCCCGCGAGGGGGTGGGCCCGGTGACCGGGCTAAGTGGAATTTCCGATTCGAACCGTCGGTAACACTTGCTGACGCTTGCCCGGTTTGCCTAGAACGTGCTGGCGGTGATCGAATGCAACTTCGTTGCACTATGAACGAGTCGCACGGGGGTGCGTGAAGAATGTTCGATCGTCTCTTCGGGAAGCGTGCGGCGGGAGCCGTGCGCGGCGGTCCGCTCGCCGGTCTCGCCGTCCCCGCCTCGGCGGGAATGCTGAGCTGCCGGGTCCTCGACCCGGTGCACGAACCGGTCCGGCAGGCCGAGTTCGTCGTCAGCGACGCCGCGGGACGCAAGGTGCTCGCCGGGGAGACCGACCCGTACGGCACCGCACTCGCGACGGTACCCGCAGGTGAGTACCGGCTTGCGATCACCGCGGAGGGCTACACGCCGCACCACGGCACGGCCGTCGTCGCCGAGGGCGGCCACACCGGTCTCGGTGACGTCCTGCTCCAGATCGCCCCGCAGCCTCCGCTCCCCGAGGCCGGTGACTGGGAGATCGACCCGGTGCACTCGCAGATCGGGTTCACGGCGCGCCACATCGGTCTCGCCCGGATCCACGGCCGGTTCAACAGCTTCGCGGGCGCGGTGCGGATCGGCGAGCGGATGGAGCAGTCGGCGATGCACGTCGTCATCGACGCCGCGTCCATCGACACCGGGGTGCAGATGCGCGACGACCACCTGCGCTCCGGCGACTTCCTCGACGTCGGCGCCTACCCGACGCTGGAGTTCTTCAGCGAGCGCTTCACGCACAAGGGCGGCAACCGGTGGGCCGTCACCGGCGCGCTCACCCTGCACGGTGTCAGCCGCACGGTGACGCTCGACACCCAGTACCTGGGCCTCGGGAGCGGGCTGGAGGGGGAGACCCGCGGTGCCTGCCGGGCCAGCACCGAGCTGCACCGGGAGGACTTCACGCTCACCTGGCAGACGCTGCTCGCGCGGGGGATCGCGGCGGTGGGGTCGAGCATCAGCATCGAGCTCGACGTGCAGATCGTTCCGAAGACGGCGGGGGCTGAGGGGCGGGGCTGAGGGGCGAGGGGGCGCCCGTCGCGGTCCGTCGCCGCCCGTCGGTCCTCCGGGCCGTCGCCGGTGTGCGCCCCCGGCATGTTCCCGCCCGTCCCTTACGGGGCTTCCAGCCAGCCCTCGTACTCGGCGGCCAGCTCGTCGAGCGCCGCCGGGTCCAGTCGGCCGTGCGGGTCCTCGACCACCACCAGCCACTGGGCGTCCTCCGCGTCGTCCTCCCCGGCCAGGGAGTCCCGTACGAGCTGAGGTTCCTCCGCCACGCCGAAGCGGTCGGGGAGTTCGCCGGCGACCTCCTCGGCGGCGTCGCGGTCGGGGAGTACCAGTACGTGTCGTTCGCTCACCCCGCCATTCTCGGGCATGGGTGTCAGTGGCCCGTGGGATGCTGGATCGCGATGGCCACCAGAAAGACTTCCCCCGAAGACCTCCTCGGTCCCGTGACGCTCGCCGTGGGGCAGGAGGACCTGCTCCTCGACCGTGTCGTCCAGGAGGTGGTGGCGGCCGCCCGTGCCGCCGACGCCGACACGGACGTGCGCGACCTCACGTCCGACCAGCTCCAGCCCGGGACGCTCGCCGAGCTCACCAGCCCCTCGCTCTTCGCCGAGCGGAAGGTCCTGGTCGTGCGGAACGCGCAGGATCTCGCCGCGGACACGGTCAAGGACGTCAAGGCGTACCTCGACGACCCGATCGAGGACATCTCGCTCGTCCTGCTCCACGCGGGCGGAGCCAAGGGCAAGGGGCTGCTCGACGCCGCGCGGAAGGCGGGGGCGCGGGAGGTGGCCTGTCCGAAGACCACCAAGCCGGCGGAGCGGCTGACGTTCGTACGGCAGGAGTTCCGGGCGCTGGGGAGGTCGGCCACGCCGGAGGCCTGCCAGGCGCTCGTGGACTCGATCGGCAGCGACCTGCGGGAGCTCGCGTCCGCGGCGGCGCAGCTCACGGCCGATGTCGACGGGACGATCGACGAGGCCGTCGTCGGGCGGTACTACACGGGGCGGGCCGAGGCGTCGTCCTTCAACGTCGCGGACCGTGCCGTCGAGGGACGGGCGGCGGAGGCGCTGGAGGCGCTGCGCTGGTCGCTGTCGACCGGGGTCGCGCCGGTGCTCATCACGAGCGCGCTCGCGCAGGGCGTACGGGCGATCGGCAAGCTGTCCTCGGCGAGGGGCGGCCGGCCGGCCGACCTCGCCAGGGAGCTGGGGATGCCGCCCTGGAAGATCGACCGCGTACGGCAGCAGATGCGGGGCTGGACCCCGGACGGGGTGTCGCTCGCGCTGCGGGCGATCGCGGAGGCGGACGCGGGGGTGAAGGGCGGCGGGGACGACCCGGAGTACGCCCTGGAGAAGGCGGTGGTCGCGGTGGCGCGGGCGGCGAGGATGAGGCGCGGGGAGTAGGGGGCGGGGTGTTCTGCCCCGTGCGGGTGCGGGTGCGGGTGGGTACGTGGCCGGCGCCGGAGGATTCCCCCACCCCACCCCTTCCCGAAACCCTGCCGGGGCTGGTGGAGGGTGAGCCTGGTTCCCGGGGGGCTGCGCCCCCGGCCCCCCGACGAGCGCGGCAGCTTCGCGCCCCAGGGCGTTGCCCCGGGGTAGCTACGCACCGTGGCGCCCCCTGCCTCCGGCGTGTGCGGCAGCTTCGTTCCGCACGGCCTCCGGCGTGCGCGGCAGCCCTGCGTCGTCGGGTTCCGGCCCCCGCCCCGGCGAGCGCGCCAGCCACTCTCACCAGTGGTTCGTGCACATCCCCGACCCCCGGAAACGGCGAAAGCCCCGTGGCTCCTGGGGAAGGAGGCTCGGGGCTTTCGGCGTGTTCAGGGTGGGCTCGCACCCGCGTGGCGAACGCGTCCGCGTGCGAGTCCTGGGTGGCCGGGCGGGAGCGGGAGAGAGGGCCCGCTGGGTCCCGTACGGCCGATCACATCAGAGCTCAGCCCTGGAGAGCGGCAGCCTTGGTGGCCAGCGCCGACTTCTTGTTGGCGGCGGCGTTCTTGTGGATGACGCCCTTCGAGACAGCCTTGTCGAGCGCGCGGGAGGCGGCGCGAGAAGCCACGACGGCCTTCTCGACGTCACCCGCGGCGACGGCCTCGCGGGCCTTGCGGATCGCGGTCTTGAGCGAGGACTTGACGGCCTTGTTGCGCAGGCGCGCCTTCTCGTTCGTCTTGTTCCGCTTGATCTGGGACTTGATGTTCGCCACGAAAAGAGCCTTTACAGGTTCGATGTTCCTTCTGGATGCGCCTCGCAGCTGAGAGGGCATACGAGACACAGCTGTCCACAGTATCAGCGACCCTCGTGCCCGCCCAAACCGGGCGCGGGGCGACGGGCATGGGACCATGGAGCCTACGTATCGATCCGACATCGCCCCGAGACGAGACCCTGCGTGCCCGCGACTCCTACCCACGTGCCCGAGCCGAGCCGTACCGACCCGGCTCTGATCCGCAACTTCTGCATCATCGCGCACATCGACCACGGCAAGTCCACGCTCGCCGACCGGATGCTCCAGCTGACCGGTGTCGTCGACCAGCGGCAGATGCGTGCCCAGTACCTCGACCGCATGGACATCGAGCGGGAGCGCGGCATCACGATCAAGTCCCAGGCGGTGCGGCTGCCCTGGGCGCCGACCGAGGGGCCGGCTCAGGGCGACACGCACATCCTGAACATGATCGACACCCCCGGACACGTCGACTTCACGTACGAGGTCTCGCGTTCGCTCGCGGCCTGTGAGGGCACGATCCTGCTGGTGGACGCGGCGCAGGGCATCGAGGCGCAGACGCTCGCCAACCTCTACCTGGCGATGGAGAACGACCTCACCATCGTCCCGGTCCTGAACAAGATCGACCTGCCGGCCGCCCAGCCGGAGAAGTTCTCCGAGGAGCTGGCCAACCTCATCGGCTGCCAGCCGGAGGACGTCCTCAAGGTCTCCGCGAAGACCGGCATGGGCGTCGAGGCCCTGCTCGACCGGGTCGTCCGCGACGTGCCGGCCCCGGTCGGCGTCGCCGACGCGCCCGCCCGCGCGATGATCTTCGACTCGGTCTACGACTCCTACCGCGGCGTCGTGACCTACGTCCGTGTGATCGACGGCCAGCTCAACAAGCGCGAGCGCATCAGGATGATGTCGACCGGCGCCACCCACGAGCTGCTCGAGATCGGTGTCTCGTCCCCCGAGATGACCCCGTCCGACGGTCTCGGCGTCGGTGAGGTGGGCTACCTCATCACCGGTGTGAAGGACGTCCGCCAGTCCAAGGTCGGTGACACGATCACCACCCTGAACAAGGGCGCCACCGAGGCCCTCGGCGGCTACAAGGACCCGAAGCCGATGGTGTTCTCGGGCCTCTACCCGCTGGACGGCTCGGAGTACCCGGACCTCCGCGAGGCCCTCGACAAGCTCCAGCTCAACGACGCCGCGCTCGTCTACGAGCCGGAGACCTCCGCCGCGCTCGGCTTCGGCTTCCGCGTCGGCTTCCTCGGCCTGCTCCACCTCGACGTGATCCGCGAGCGGCTGGAGCGCGAGTTCGGTCTCGACCTCATCGCCACCGCGCCGAACGTGGTCTACCGCGTGGTCATGGAGGACGGCAGCGAGCACACGGTCACCAACCCGAGCGAGTTCCCCGAGGGCAAGATCGACGACGTGTACGAGCCCGTCGTACGCGCCACGATCCTGGCCCCCAGCGAGTTCATCGGCGCGATCATGGAGCTGTGCCAGACCCGTCGCGGCACGCTCATCGGCATGGACTACCTCTCCGAGGACCGCGTCGAGATCCGCTACACGCTGCCCCTCGCCGAGATCGTCTTCGACTTCTTCGACCAGCTGAAGTCCAAGACGCGCGGCTACGCCTCGCTCGACTACGAGCCCACCGGCGAGCAGGCCTCCAGCCTGGTCAAGGTCGACATCCTGCTGCACGGCGACAAGGTCGACGCCTTCTCCGCCGTCACCCACAAGGACGCCGCCTACGCCTACGGTGTGCGTCTCGTCGCCAAGCTGCGCGAGCTCATCCCGCGGCAGGCCTTCGAGGTGCCGATCCAGGCCGCCATCGGCTCCCGGGTCATCGCCCGCGAGACCATCCGCGCCATCCGGAAGGACGTCCTCGCCAAGTGCTACGGCGGTGACATCTCCCGTAAGCGGAAGCTGCTGGAGAAGCAGAAGGAAGGCAAGAAGCGCATGAAGATGGTCGGCTCCGTGGAGGTGCCGCAGGAGGCCTTCATCGCCGTCCTGTCGAGCGACGAGTCCACCGGCAAGAAGAAGTAGCCGCAGGCGGCCGCACCGGCTGCCCCGTGCACACATCGGGCCCACGCGTCACGCGCGCGTGGGCCCGTTCGTTATCAAGCGGGACCCTGCAGGCCCTTACGCGCCGGTCCCCGGCCCTTTACTCTGATCCCGGCTCGAAGGTTACTCGCCAGTTAGTTACGAACCACCAGAAGGCACCGCCGCCGCCCGGAGGACGTCGTGAGCGACACACAGACCCAGATCGAGAACCGGCCGCCCTCCGTGGCGACCCTCTTCCTTGAGCGCGTCGAGCGGACCCCGGATGCCGAGGCCTACCGCTACCCGACGCCCGCCGCCTCCGGCGCGGGCCCGGACGACTGGAAGTCGCTCAGCTGGGGGCAGGCCGCCGAGCGGGTCTACGCCATCGCCGCCGGGCTCGTCGACCTCGGCGTGGAGTCCGAGGAGCGGGTCGCCCTCGCCTCCTCCACCCGCGTCGAGTGGATCCTCGCCGACCTCGGTGTGATGTGCGCGGGCGCCGCGACCACCACGGTCTACCCGCAGACCAACGCCGAGGAGTCGGCGTTCATCCTCTCCGACTCCGAGTCGAAGGTCCTGATCGCCGAGGACGCGGCCCAGCTCGCGAAGGCCGTCGAGCGGCGCGCCGACCTGCCGAACCTCCGCCACGTGGTCGTCGTCGACGCCACCGGCGTGGAGACCGACGGCGAGTGGGTCATCTCCCTCGCCGAGCTGGAGGCGCGCGGCAAGGCCCACCTGGAGAAGCACCCCGAGGCCGTGAAGGAGCGGGTCGCGGCGATCACCTCCACGCAGCTCGCGACCCTCATCTACACCTCGGGCACCACCGGCCGCCCCAAGGGCGTCCGCCTCCCGCACGACAACTGGTCGTACATGGCCAAGGCCATCGCCGCCACCGGCCTCGTCACCCAGGCCGACGTGCAGTACCTGTGGCTGCCGCTCGCGCACGTCTTCGGCAAGGTCCTCACCTCCGGCCAGATCGAGGTCGGGCACGTCACCGCCGTCGACGGCCGTGTCGACAAGATCATCGAGAACCTGCCGGTGGTCCAGCCGACCTACATGGCCGCCGTGCCCCGCATCTTCGAGAAGGTCTACAACGGCGTCGCGGCCAAGGCCCGCGCCGGAGGCGGCGCCAAGTACAAGATCTTCCAGTGGGCCGCCGAGGTCGCCCGCGCGTACGCCAAGGCCACTCAGGACAACTTCCGCCGCACCGGCACCGCCTCCGCGCCCTTCGGCCTCACCGCCAAGCACAAGGTCGCCGACGCCCTCGTCTACGCCAAGATCCGTGAGGCCTTCGGCGGGAACCTCCGCGCCTGCATCTCCGGCTCCGCCGCGCTCGCCCCCGAGATCGGCTACTTCTTCGCCGGCGCCGGCATCCACATCCTGGAGGGCTACGGCCTCACCGAGACCTCCGCCGCCTCCTTCGTCAACCCGGGCGAGGCCTACCGCACCGGCACCGTCGGCAAGCCGCTCCCCGGCACCGAGGTCCGGATCGCGGACGACGGCGAGGTGCTGCTGCGCGGCCCCGGCGTCATGGAGGGCTACCACGGCCTGCCCGAGAAGACGACCGAGGTCCTGGAGTCCGACGGCTGGTTCCACACCGGTGACATCGGCGAGCTGTCCCCCGACGGCTACCTGCGGATCACCGACCGCAAGAAGGACCTGATCAAGACCTCCGGCGGCAAGTACATCGCGCCGGCCGAGGTCGAGGGCCAGTTCAAGGCGGTCTGCCCGTTCGTCTCGAACATCCTCGTCCACGGCGCCGACCGGAACTTCTGCACCGCGCTCATCGCCCTCGACGAGCCCACCCTGCTGGGCTGGGCCGCCGAGCACGACCTCGCCGGCAGGTCGTACGCCGAGGTCGTCGCCGCGCCGCAGACCGTGAAGATGGTCCAGGACTACGTCGACCGCCTCAACGAGGGCCTCCAGCGCTGGCAGACGATCAAGAAGTTCCGTCTGCTGCCGCGCGACCTCGACATCGAGCACGGCGAACTCACGCCCTCGCTGAAGCTGAAGCGCCCGGTGGTGGAGCGGGAGTACAAGGGGCTCATCGACGAGATGTACGCGGGGTCGCGGGAGTCCTGACCGCCGTGACCGCGGTGTCTCCGGCGCGCTGACCCCCGCACCCCCCCGGCCCGTGCGCCCGGCCCTGTGGACAGGTTGTCCACAGGGCCGGACGTCCACCCCGGGCAGTACGGGACAATGGGGCTCATGCCTTCCGTACTGCCCGATGGTGAGTCCGTTCCCGACGACGGGGCGCTGCCCCCGCACGCCCTCGAAGGGGCGGGGGAGCGGCCGCTCGGGTTCTATCTGCACGTGCCCTACTGCGCGACCCGCTGCGGCTACTGCGACTTCAACACCTACACCGCGAGCGAGCTGCGCGGCACCGGCGGGGTGCTCGCCTCCCGGGACAACTACGCCGAGCAGGTCGCCGAGGAGATCCGGCTCGCCCGGAAGGTGCTCGGCGACGACCCCAGGCCCGTGCGGACGGTGTTCGTCGGCGGCGGTACGCCCACCCTGCTCGCCGCCGGTGACCTCGTACGGATGCTGGGAGCGATCCGGGACGAGTTCGGGCTCGCGGACGACGCCGAGGTGACCACCGAGGCCAACCCCGAGTCCGTGAACCCGGCCTATCTGGCGGAGCTGCGGGAGGGCGGCTTCAACCGGATCTCCTTCGGCATGCAGAGCGCCCGGCAGCACGTGCTCAAGGTCCTCGACCGGACGCACACCCCCGGGCGTCCCGAGGCGTGCGTCGCGGAGGCGCGGGCCGCCGGGTTCGGGCACGTCAACCTCGACCTCATCTACGGCACCCCCGGCGAGTCCGACGACGACTGGCGGGCCTCCCTCGACGCCGCCATCGGCGCCGGGCCCGACCACGTCAGCGCCTACGCGCTGATCGTCGAGGAGGGGACGCAGCTGGCCCGCCGCATCCGGCGCGGCGAGGTGCCGATGACCGACGACGACGTCCACGCCGACCGGTACCTGATCGCCGAGGACGTCCTCTCCGGAGCCGGCTTCGAGTGGTACGAGGTGTCCAACTGGGCCACCTCCGAGGCCGGCCGCTGCCTCCACAACGAGCTGTACTGGCGCGGCGCCGACTGGTGGGGCGCCGGACCGGGCGCCCACAGCCACGTGGGCGGCGTGCGCTGGTGGAACGTGAAGCATCCGGGGGCGTACGCGGCCGCGCTGGCCGGCGGGAAGTCGCCCGGCGCGGGCCGGGAGCTGCTCTCCGAGGAGGACAGGCGGGTCGAGCGCGTGCTGCTCGAACTGCGGCTCAAGGAGGGCGTGGAGCTTTCGCTGCTCAAGCCCGCGGGCCTCGCGGCCTCCCGCAAGGCGCTCACCGACGGGCTCCTCGACCCCGGGCCCTACGCGGCCGGGCGCGCGGTCCTCACCCTGCGGGGCCGGCTGCTCGCCGACGCCGTGGTGCGCGACCTCGTGGACTAGGGCCTGCCTTTCGGATCATGCCGGGCTCCCGGCCCGGGCCCGCCCCGCCGCGGAACAGAAGCAGGGCGGGGCGCGGCAGGCGGGTCAGTAGTGCGAGGGCAGCACGTCGTAGCAGAACTCGTACATCGCCGGGTTCTGGCCCAGGACCGCCAGCATCTTGTCGCCGGTGTCGGGGCCGACGACGCCGTCCGCCTGGGCGCCGCCCAGCTTCGCGGTCTGGAAGGTCACCACGCCGGACTGCGTCCGATCGCCCCAGATGCCGTCCTCCTCCAGCCGCGTCGGCGCGACATGGGACCAGTTCACGGCCGCCTGTACGCACCTCACACCGTCCCCCTGGCTCCCGTACGCGAGGTACGGGGCGGAGGTGGCGGCGGTCGCGGTGCCCGCGAGACCCACCAGGGCGACGGCGGCGGACGAGGTCAGCAGGGCCGCTCTCTTGAACACGGGGCGGGAGAACACGGTTCCTCCAAGGCGTGGGTGGTGCGAGTGATCGTTCCGCCACGCTGGCACGGCCCCGTGCGTCCCGGCACGGCCCCGGTGTCCCGGGACACCGGCCGTACCGTCCCGGGACGACGCCCTACGGCGCCGTCACGAAGTCGATCAGTTCCTCCACCCGGCCCAGCAGCTCCGGCTCCAGGTCCTTGTAGGACTCCACGCGCTTGAGGATCGCCTGCCAGACCGCGCCGGTGTTGTCCGAGGGCCAGCCCAGGGCCCGGCACACGCCCGTCTTCCAGTCCTGGCCGCGCGGGACCGCAGGCCAGGCCGGGATGCCGATCGAGGAGGGCTTCACGGCCTCCCAGACGTCGATGTACGGGTGGCCGACGACGAGCACGTCCGGGGAGGCCACCCGCGCGGCGATCCGCGACTCCTTCGAGCCCGGGACGAGGTGGTCGACGAGGACGCCCAGCCGGGCGTCCGGTGCGGGGGCGAACTCCGCGACGATCGACGGCAGGTCGTCGACGCCCTCCAGGTACTCCACGACCACGCCCTCGACGCGCAGGTCGTCGCCCCAGACCCGCTCGACCAGCTCCGCGTCGTGGCGGCCCTCGACGTAGATCCGGCCCGCCCGCGCCACCCGCGCCCGCGCCGCCGGGACGGCCACCGAGCCGGAGGCCGTACGGGTGGGGCGCACCGGCGACGACGAGGACGGGCGGACCAGGGTCACCACCCGGCCCTCCAGGAGGAAGCCGCGCGGGTCCAGCGGGAACACCCGGTGCCTGCCGAAGCGGTCCTCCAGGGTCACCGTGCCCGCCTCGCAGCGGATCACCGCCCCGCAGAAGCCCGTGGAGACCTCCTCGACGACCAGATCGCGGTCGGCCGGGATCTCCGGGACGGGCTTCGGCTTCTTCCACGAGGGCGTCAGGTCCGGGTCGTAGCTGCGCATTCGGTGGACGCTACGACACCGCGAAGCGCGTTGCCAGTTCACCGCGCTGGGTCCGTACGAACGTGGCGTCCACCACCGCCCCGTGCCCCGGCACGTACACCGCGTCCTCGCCGCCGAGCCGCAGCAGCCGGTCCAGCGCGTCCGGCCAGCGGGACGGGACCGCGTCCGGGCCCGCCTGCGGTTCGCCCGACTCCTCCACCAGGTCGCCGCAGAAGACCACCTCCCGCTCGCCGGGCACCAGGAGCACCAGGTCGTGGCCGGTGTGGCCGGGGCTCAGGTTCGCCAGGAGGACCTGCCGGCCGCCCAGGTCGAGCGTCCACTCCCCGGAGACCGTGTGCCGCGGGGCCACCAGGGCGTCCACCGCCTCCGCGGCCGCCGCCGCGTCGACCCCCTGCCGTACCGCGTCCTCGCCCAGCGCCTCCCGGTCCCGCACCCGGCCCATCAGCTCGTCCGAGCCGACCGCGCCGAAGACCTCCGCGCCGGCGAAGGCCGCCGTGCCGAGGACATGGTCGAAATGGGGGTGGCTCAGTGCGATGTGTGTCACTCTCCGGCCGCCCGTGAGCCCCGCGATCTGCGTCCGCAGCTCGGCGCCCTCCGCGAGCGAGGAGCCCGTGTCGTACAGCAGCACCGCCCGCTCGCCCAGCACCAGTCCGACCGTGGCGTCCCAGCCGGGCAGCCGTCGCCGGCCCACCCCGTCCGCGAGCCGCTCCCATCCGTACGCTTCCCAATCCACGTCCATGGGGCGACGCTAACCGGTGGGGGCGTCGCCACCTTGCCAGGAGCGACGCCCGCCGCCGTACACTGACCGGGGGATCGCTGGCACTCGGACAGGGCGAGTGCCAAAAGCGGAGCAACCGGAACGACGACGACAGCTGGAGGTGCGCACGATGCTCAGCGAACGCAGACTCGAGGTCCTGCGCGCCATCGTCCAGGACTACGTCGGGACGGAGGAGCCCGTCGGCTCCAAGGCGCTCACCGAGCGCCACAAGCTCGGCGTGTCACCCGCCACCGTGCGCAACGACATGGCGGTGCTGGAGGAGGAGGGGTTCATCGCCCAGCCCCACACCAGCGCCGGCCGGATCCCGACCGACAAGGGCTACCGGCTCTTCGTCGACCGGCTCGCCGGCGTCAAGCCGCTGTCGACGCCCGAGCGGCGGGCCATCCACAACTTCCTCGACGGAGCCGTCGACCTCGACGACGTCGTCGGGCGCACGGTCCGGCTGCTCGCGCAGCTGACCCGTCAGGTCGCCGTGGTCCAGTACCCCTCGCTGACGCGTTCGACCGTCCGGCACGTGGAGCTGCTCTCGCTGGCCCCGGCCCGCCTGATGCTCGTGCTCATCACGGACACCGGCCGCGTCGAGCAGCGGGTCGTCGACTGCCCCGCGCCCTTCGGCGAGACCTCGCTCGCCGACCTGCGGGCCCGGCTCAACAGCCGGGTCGTCGGCCGCCGGTTCGCCGACGTGCCGCAGCTGGTGCAGGACCTCCCCGAATCCTTCGAGGAGCCCGAGGACCGCGCCACGGTCTCGACCGTGCTCGCGACCCTCCTCGAAACCCTGGTGGAGGAGCACGAGGAGCGGCTGATGATCGGCGGCACCTCCAACCTCACTCGCTTCGGCCCCGACTTTCCCCTGATGATCAGGCCCGTCCTGGAAGCTCTGGAGGAGCAGGTCGTGCTCCTCAAGCTGCTCGGCGAGGCCAAGGAATCGGGCATGACCGTACGCATCGGGCACGAGAACGCCCACGAGGGGCTGAGCTCCACGTCCGTCGTCTCGGTCGGCTACGGTTCGGGCGGCGAGGCAGTCGCCAAACTCGGCGTGGTCGGACCGACCCGCATGGACTACCCCGGAACGATGGGAGCGGTACGCGCAGTGGCACGTTACGTCGGACAGATCCTGGCGGAGTCGTAAGTGGCCACGGACTACTACGCCGTACTCGGCGTGCGCCGCGACGCTTCCCAGGACGAGATCAAGAAGGCGTTCCGGAGGCTCGCCCGCGAGCTGCACCCGGACGTCAATCCCGATCCGAAGACGCAGGAACGCTTCAAGGAGATCAACGCCGCCTACGAGGTCCTCTCGGACCCGCAGAAGAAGCAGGTCTACGACCTGGGCGGCGACCCCCTCTCGGCCTCCGGCGGAGGCGGCGCGGGCGGCTTCGGGGCCGGTGGCTTCGGCAACTTCTCCGACATCATGGACGCCTTCTTCGGCACGGCCTCGCAGCGCGGACCGCGCTCGCGGACCCGCCGCGGCCAGGACGCCATGATCCGCCTGGAGATCGACCTCAACGAGGCGGCCTTCGGCACGACCAAGGACATCCAGGTCGACACGGCGGTCGTCTGTACGACCTGCTCGGGCGAGGGCGCCGCACCCGGCACCTCCGCGCAGACCTGTGACATGTGCCGCGGCCGCGGCGAGGTCTCCCAGGTCACCCGGTCCTTCCTCGGCCAGGTCATGACCTCGCGGCCCTGCCCGCAGTGCCAGGGCTTCGGCACCGTCGTCCCGACCCCGTGCCCCGAGTGCGCGGGCGACGGCCGGGTCCGCTCCCGCCGCACCCTCACCGTCAAGATCCCGGCCGGTGTCGACAACGGCACCCGGATCCAGCTCGCGGGCGAGGGCGAGGTCGGCCCCGGCGGCGGCCCCGCCGGCGACCTGTACGTCGAGATCCACGAGACGCCGCACGAGACCTTCCAGCGGCGCGGGGACGACCTGCACTGCACGGTCACCCTCCCGATGACGGCGGCGGCGCTCGGCACCAAGGTGCAGCTGCAGACCCTCGACGGCCTCGAGGAGATCGACGTCCGCCCGGGCACGCAGTCCGGCCAGTCGATCCCGCTGCACGGCCGGGGCGTCACCCATCTGCGGGGCAACGGCCGGGGCGACCTGATCGTGCACGTCGAGGTCCAGACGCCGGGCAAGCTGGACGCGGAGCAGGAGCGCCTCCTGCGCGAACTGGCCAAGCTGCGCGGCGAGGAACGGCCCACCGGCCAGTTCCAGCCCGGGCAGCAGGGGCTGTTCTCGCGGCTGAAGGACGCGTTCAACGGGCGGTAGGCCCGTACGGACGGAGGGGCGGTGCCGTGATCGTACGGGCCGCCCCTTTCCCGTACCTGACGGACGAGCGGCATACGGATTCGGCCCCCGAAGCGGGGTCATGACACGATGCCCATATGTCCACCAGCGCACTGAACGATCTCTCTCGGTTTCCGATCGTGCAGGCCCCCATGGCGGGTGGCGGCTCCAGCCCCGAGCTCGTCGGAGCCGTCTGCGAGGCCGGGGCGCTCGGCTTCCTGGCCGGCGGGTACAAGACCGCCGGAGGCATGTACCAGGAGATCAAGCAGGTGCGCGCGCTCACCTCACGGCCCTTCGGCGTGAACCTCTTCCTGCCGCAGTCCGGGCGGCCCGCCGACCCGGCCGCCGTCGAGGTCTACCGCCACCAGCTCGCCGGCGAGGCCACCTGGTACGACACCCCGCTCGGCGAGACCGACGACAGCCGCGACGACGGCTACGACGGCAAACTGGCCATCCTCCTGGAGGACCCGGTCCCCGTCGTCTCCTTCACCTTCGGCTGCCCCGCGCCCGAAGCCCTCGCCGCCTTCGCCCGCGCCGGCACGTACACGATCGTCACCGTCACCTCCGCCGAGGAGGCCCTCGCCGCACAGCTCGCCGGGGCCGACGCCGTCTGCGTGCAGGGCGCCGAGGCCGGCGGACACCAGGGCACCTTCCGCGACGAACCGTCCGACGACGACACCCCCGGCACCGGGCTGCTCACCCTCCTCACCCAGGTCCGCGAGAGTGTCGCCCTGCCGATCGTCGCGACCGGCGGGATCATGCGGGGCGCGCAGATCGCCGCCGTCCTCGCGGCCGGGGCCGACGCCGCGCAGCTCGGCACGGCGTTCCTCTGCTGCCCCGAGTCCGGCGCCCACCCGCTCCACAAGCGGGCCCTGACCGACCCGCTGTTCACCAGGACCGCGTTCACCCGGGCCTTCACCGGGCGCCCGGCGCGCGGCCTGGTCAACCGGTTCCTGCGCGAGCACGGGCCGTACGCCCCCGCCGCCTACCCCGAGATCCACCACCTCACCGCCCCGATCCGCAAGGCCGCCGCCACGGCCGGCGACGCCCAGGGCATGGCCCTGTGGGCCGGCCAGGGCCACCGGCTCGCCCGCGAACTCCCCGCCGGGCGGCTGGTCGAGGTGCTGGCCGCCGAACTCGACACCGCCCTCTCCGGCCAGGCCCACAGGAGCGCCTCATGACCGCACCCGTCTTCGTCGTCGATGCCGTTCCCGGCGCCGGGAGCTTCCTCCTGGACGGCCCCGAGGGACGGCACGCCGTCTCCGTGAAACGGCTGCGGGAGGGCGAGGAACTGGTCCTCGCCGACGGCCGGGGCCGCTGGGCGGCGTGCGTGGTGCTGGCCGCCGAGGGCAAGGACCAGCTGACCGTGCGGGTCGACGAGGTCCACGAGGACCCCGAGGAGGAGCCCCGGATCACCGTCGTCCAGGCGCTGCCCAAGGGCGACCGGGGCGAACTCGCCGTCGAGACCATGACGGAGACCGGGGTGGACGCGATCGTGCCGTGGGCCGCCTCCCGCTGCATCACCCAGTGGAAGGGCGACCGGGGCCTCAAGGCGCTCGCCAAGTGGCGGTCCACCGCGCGCGAGGCCGGCAAGCAGTCGCGCCGCTCCCGGTTCCCCGAGGTCGCCGAGCAGATGACCACCAAGCAGGTCGCGGCGTTCCTCGCCGGGGCCGATTTCGCGGCCGTCCTGCACGAGGACCGCGACCACCCGAGCGGGGCGCTCGCCACCGCCGAACTCCCCGCGAAGGGCTCGGTCGTGCTGATCGTCGGCCCCGAGGGGGGCGTCTCCCCGGAGGAGCTGGCCGTGTTCGAGGCGGCCGGGGCGAAGCCGTACCGGCTGGGCCGCAGCGTGCTCCGCACGTCGACGGCCGGCACGGCGGCGACGGCGCTCGTCCTGGGCCGTACCGGGCGCTGGAGCTAGCTCGTGTCCGGGAAGTGGTCCCGCCCGGCCCGGGCGGGCGGCACCGCTTTCCGGCCGAGACCTTAAGCCTGCTCCGTCGCCGTCAGGCTGTCGTAGAGGGGCCAGCCGTCCTCGTCGTGGACGCCGTGCGCCTCCGGGTGGAGGCCGCGGGCGGTGGCCTCGTCGAGGAAGCGGCGTACGACACCCGGCTCGTTCAGGTTGAGGATGCCGCCGTCGGCCGAGGCGATGTCGCCCGCACCGAACGGATAGCCGGCCACGATCCGGCCCGGGCCCTCCCGGAAGACCAGCCGGAGCCGGCGGTGACGGTGCTCGGCACGGTTCAGGGTGAGGTACGTCAGACACTCCGGGTCGTGCCGGTGGCCGAGCGTCCACAGCCACACCGTGTCGTCCACCGTCAGTCTGCGCGGCACGCGGTCACGTCTCATCCGGCGAAGTGTAGGAAGCCAACGGCGGGCAGGGCCGACGAATTCCGGCCAGCCCCCGGTGGACGGGCGCCCCCGCGCCCTCCTTAGGCTGACCGCATGGCCGACGAGTCCCCCCTGATCCGCAGTCTGCGCGCCGCGGTCGCCGCCGCGCCCGACGACGTACCGCTCCGTCTTCACTTCGGTGAACTCCTCCTCGCGGAGGGGCGGAACGACGAGGCCGTCGCGGAGGCGGCGGTCGCGCTCCAGCACGCGCCGGGGGACGCGGACGCCCGCGCCCTGATGATGCGGGCGATGGGGATGCCGCCCGCGCCGGTGACGGCGGCCCCGGTGACGGCGCCCGCGCCCGCCCCGGAGGAGCCCGTACGGCCGGAGACACCGTCGCCCGCCCGCCCCGAGACGCCCCCCGCGCAGCCCCCCGCCTTCGACTGGGCCGCCGCCGAGCAGCAGGTCCAGGACGTCGTCGGGCCCCGGTTCCTGGAGGACCCGCAGGCCGCCGACGGCGAGGGGGCCGCCGGGGACGCCGCCGCCTGGGACGTCGACGCGCCCGGCTCCGTGCGCCTCGCCGACGTCGGCGGCATGGAGGAGGTCAAGGACCGCCTCGAAGCCGCCTTCCTCGCCCCCATGCGCAACCCCGAACTCCGCAAGCTGTACGGCAAGTCGCTCCGCGGCGGACTGCTCCTCTACGGGCCGCCCGGCTGCGGCAAGACCTTCATCGCGCGCGCCGTCGCCGGCGAACTCGGCGCGAACTTCCTCACCGTCTCCCTCTCCGACGTCCTCGACATGTGGATCGGGGCCTCCGAGAAGAACATCCACGACATCTTCGAGACCGCCCGCCGCCAGGCGCCCTGCGTCGTCTTCCTCGACGAGCTGGACGCCCTCGGCGCCAAGCGTTCCCGCAGCCACCACAGCGGCCTGCGCAACGTCGTCAACCAGCTCCTCACCGAACTGGACGGCATCGCGAGCGGCGCGGGCAACGAGGGCGTCTTCGTGCTCGCCGCCACCAACGTGCCCTGGGACGTGGACATCGCCCTGCGCCGCCCCGGCCGCCTCGACCGCACCCTGCTCGTGCTGCCGCCGGACGCCGCCGCCCGCGAGTCGATCCTCCGCTACCACCTGCGCGAGCGCCCCATCGAGGCCGTCGACCTCGGCAAGCTCGTCAAGGCCACCGAGGACTTCTCCGGCGCCGACCTCGCGCACGTCTGCGAGACGGCCGCCGAGGCCGCCCTCCTCGACTCCGCCCGCAGCGGCTCCGTACGCCTCATCTCCACCAAGGACCTGCTCGGCGCGGCCAAGCAGATCAAGCCGTCCACGGAGCCGTGGTTCGCGGCCGCCCGGAACGTCGCCATGTTCGCCAACGAGGGCGGCCTCTACGACGACCTCCTCGCCCACCTCAAGAAGAAGCGCAAGCTGTGACCGCCCCGACCGCGCTCCGGCGCGCCGAGGCCCTCTACGACACCGGGCGGTACGCACAGGCCGGGGAACTCGTCGCCCAGCACCTGGCGACCGAACCGGAGGACGCCGAGGCGCTCGTCCTGCTCGCCCGCTGCCACCACCGGGCCGAGGACCACGCCGCCGCCCTGGACGCCGTGGACCGGGCGCTGCGCGCCGAACCCGAGCTGCTCATGGGCTGGCTGATGCGGGTGCAGATCCTGCTGGGCCTGCGCCGCTTCCCGGAGGCGGAGGCCTCCGCCCGGCACGCCGTCGAACTCGCCCCGCAGTTCTGGGGCAGCCACTACGCCCTCGGCACCGCCCTCGCCCAGTTCGGGGAGCACGCGCACACGCCCGCGCGCACCGTCGCGGCGTACGAGGCGGCGCGGACCGCCGTGAACCTCGGCCCCGAGGAGGACGCGGCGCACTTCCTGGTGGGGCTCACCGCCCAGCGCCGGGGCGACCACGCCACCGCGCAGCGGGCGTACGAGACGACGCTGCGCCTCAACCCGCAGAGCAGCGAGGCCCACAACAACCTGTCGCTGCTGCGGCTGCGGCGCCGCTGGTTCCGGCGCGGGGCCTGGACCCAGGCCGCCGAGGGCTTCGTCGCCTCCGCCGCGCTCGACCTCCAGGACCGCAAGGCCCGCTACAACCTGGAGGCCATGGCCTGGAACACCGTCGCCGGGGCCCGCTGGGTGGCCCTGCTCGGCTTCGTCGCCTCGACGTTCGGCGCCGCCGCCGTCCGCGGCGGGGCGACCGGCGCGGAAGCGGTCGTGCCCCTCGTGACCGGGGCGGTCGTGCTCGTCGGCGCCTGGACCGGCTGGGTGCTGTGGATGGGCCGCCGGGTGCCGCCCCGGCTGCGCCGCCCGATGCTCCTGGTGGCGCGTTCCTGCGGGCCGGTCGTCGCGATGGCCGTCGCCGTGGGCCTGCTCGGGCTCTACTCGGCGGTGTCCATGGCCCTGTGGTCGATGGGCACGGGGGTGGCCGGCGGACTGGGGTCGCCGCTGTTCTGGGCCGTGATCATCACGTACTGGGTGAGCCGCTCGGCGCTGAACCGGCGCGCGCCCAAGGACTGACCGGGGACGCGGTCGTGTCCGAGGCGGCCGATAGCATGCGCGTGTACTGATCGACGGAGGCGAGGAGGACCGGGCCATGGCCGGAGAGCCGCAGGGCGACTGCCTGTTCTGCAAGATCGTGGCGGGTGACGTGCCCGCGACGATCGTGCGGGAGACCGAGACGACCGTCGCGTTCCGCGACATCAACCCGCAGGCGCCCACCCACGTCCTCGTGATCCCGCGCCTCCACTACCCGGACGCGGCCTCCCTGGCCGCCGCCGCGCCGACCGTCGCCGCCGACATACTGCGCGAGGCCGGCGAGGTCGCGACGCAGGACGGCGTCGACGGCAGCGGATTCCGGATCGTGTTCAACACCGGTTCCGGAGCGGGCCAGACCGTGTTCCACGCCCACGCGCACGTGCTGGGCGGCCGCGGTCTCAACTGGCCTCCCGGCTAGAGCGGGACGCGCCCGTGTCCGTACGCGAACTGGTCGTGCTCGGGACCGCCAGCCAGGTCCCGACCCGGCACCGCAACCACAACGGCTACCTGCTGCGCTGGGACGGACAGGGCCTCCTCTTCGACCCGGGCGAGGGCACCCAGCGGCAGATGCTGCGGGCCGGGGTCGCCGCGCACGACATCGACCGGATCTGCGTCACGCACTTCCACGGCGACCACTCGCTGGGCCTCGCCGGGGTGATCCAGCGGATCAACCTCGACCAGGTCCCGCACCCGGTCACCGCGCACTACCCGGCGAGCGGGCAGCACTTCTTCGAGCGGCTGCGGTACGCCACGGCCTACCGCGAGACAGTGCGGCTGACCGAGGCGCCGGTCGCCGCCGACGGGCCGCTCGCCGTCACCGAGGCGTACACGCTCGACGCGGCACGCCTCTCGCACCCCGTCGAGTCGTACGGCTACCGGCTCACCGAGCCCGACGGGCGCCGCATCCTGCCCGAGCGGCTCGCCGCGCACGGCATCCAGGGGCCCGACGTGGGCCGGATCCAGCGCGACGGCGTCCTGGACGGCGTGACCCTCGACGAGGTCAGCGAGGTCCGGCGCGGCCAGCGCTTCGCCTTCGTCATGGACACCCGCCTCTGCGACGGCGTGCACGCCCTCGCGGAGGGCGCCGACATGCTCGTCATCGAGTCGACCTTCCTCGACGAGGACGTCCGCCTCGCCACCGACCACGGCCATCTGACGGCCGGACAGGCCGCCGCCGTCGCCCGGGACGCGGGCGTACGGCACCTCGTGCTGACCCACTTCTCGCAGCGCTACTCCGACCCGGAGGAGTTCGAGCGGCAGGCACGGGCGGCCGGGTTCGACGGCGAGCTGAGCATTGCCAAGGACCTCATGCGGGTCCCCGTACCGAAGAGATAGAGCACCACCCATGCACCTCCCGGCAGACCTCCCCAAGGCCGAACTTCACCTCCACATCGAAGGCACCCTCGAACCCGAGCTGGCCTTCGCGCTCGCCGCGCGGGGCGGCGTCACCCTGCCGTACGCGGACGCCGACGCCCTGCGCGAGGCGTACCGCTTCAGCGACCTCCAGTCCTTCCTGGACCTGTACTACGGGCTGATGGCGGTCCTGCGCACCGCCGAGGACTTCACCGAGCTGGCCGACGCCTATCTGGAGCGGGCCGCCGCCCAGGGCGTCCGGCACGCCGAGATCTTCTTCGACCCGCAGGCGCACACCGCCCGCGGCATCCCGATCGGCACCGTGATCGAGGGCCTGAGCGCCTCCCTCGAACGCTCCGAGGAGCGGTACGGGATCTCTACGCGGCTCATCATGTGCTTCCTGCGCGACGAGTCGGCCGAGTCGGCACTCGCGACCCTGGAGGCCGCGAAGCCGTACCTGGACCGGATCACCGGCGTCGGCCTGGACTCGGCGGAGGTCGGCCACCCGCCGGCCAAGTTCCGCGAGGTGTACGAGGCCGCCGGGGCGCTCGGCCTGCGCAAGGTCGCCCACGCGGGCGAGGAGGGCCCGGCGGACTACGTCCGGGAGGCCCTGGACGTCCTCGGCGTGGAGCGGATCGACCACGGCCTGCGGTGCATGGAGGACCCGGAGCTCGTCGGCCGGCTGGCCCGCGAGCGGGTCCCGCTCACCCTCTGCCCCCTGTCGAACGTCCGGCTGCGGGTCATCGACACCCTCGCCGACCACCCGCTGCGCGCGATGATGACCGCGGGGCTGCTCGTCACCGTGAACTCGGACGACCCGGCGTACTTCGGGGGATACGTGGGGGACAACTTCGCGGGCGTGCGGGAGGCCCTGGGCCTGGAGCCGGAACAGCTCCGCGAGCTGGCCCGCAACTCGTTCCTGGCCTCGTTCCTGGAGGACGACGAGCCCCGCAGGGCGCGGTACCTCGCGGAGGTGGAGGCGTACGAGTTCCCGGGCCGGTGACCCGGGCACACCCGCTCCCGGCGGCTCGGACGGGCTCGGGCCGGGCGGGCGCCCGTCTCCGGATCGGGTCCTAGCCCCGGTCGTTCGGTCTCGCCAGCCGGAAGGTCGCCTTCGTCGGACGGCGGCGGCCCGCGGACGCCGGGAGCGGGATCGGGGCCAGCTGGGCCTCCGGGGCACCCATCTGCGGGACCGTGGGCGGGGTCGCCGCCGCCGTGCCCGCCAGGACCGCCGCCGGGGCGCCGCCCCTGCGGTGGACCGAGCCCGGGACCAGCGGACGGCCGGAGGCATGGCGGGCCACCGCCGTCATCGGGGCGGCGACCAGCAGGAGCAGCGCGCACAGGACCACGCCCATGCCCGGGTAGCCGGCCCCCTCCGAGAGGAGGCTGCCCGTGACCGGGCCGCAGGCCACGCCCAGGGAGGACGCCGAGCCGACCAGGACCGCCCAGCGGCCGCGCGGGTCGAGGGAGGCCGCCAGGCCGAGCAGGTACGACAGGACCACCGGGTAGACGGCGTTCCACAGGATCTCGCCGGTCGCGAAGGACGCCAGGTCACCGGCGGCCGAGCTGAGCAGCACACAGCCCGCGATGAGGACCGTGCCCACCCCGATCGGCACGGCCCGGCCGAGGCGCGAACCCAGGGCGCCCGCCGCCGTCACCCCGGCCAGACCCGCGCCGAGCGCCGCCGCGAAGACCGCGCCGACGGTGACCTCGGAGAGCCCCGCCTGGGTGAGCCCGATGCGGCCGCTCACCCCCCACAGGGCGTTCTGCGCGAGGGACCAGCAGAGGATGCCCGCGGCGAGCACCGCCCCGGCCCCCCGGTACGGCAGGGGACCCGCCGGGGCGCTCCGCCGCTCCGCCCCGTCACGCGCGTGCGTGGTGCCCGGCAGCCGGCTCGTCAGCGGCCACACCAGCGCCGCCGCGCAGGCGATGGCCAGCAGCGGCGGGGCATGGCCGCCCGCCAGGTGCGGAAGGGTCAGATAGAGCGCGCCCGCCGCGGCCGAGACCGTCAGCAGGCCGAGCGTGGCCGCCCGGTGCGGGTCCCGCTGCCCGGCGATCCCGGCAGCGGCCACCGCCGTCGCCGTGCCCGAACCGACCCCGCCGAGGACCGCGCCCGCCACCACCAGGGGGACGAGGCCGGTCGCGGCGGCGGAGCCGTATCCGACGGCCATCGCGAGCAGGCCCGCGCGGGCCGCCCGGCGCGGTGCGATCCGGTCCCCGCGCGCGGCGAGCGTGAAGCCCGCCGAGGAGGAGCCGAGGAGCAGGACGGAGCCGACGAGGCCCGCCTGCGCGGGGCTGAGGCCGAGCCCGGCGGAGAGCCGGCCGACGACGGTCGGCAGCAGGTACGGGGCGAGATATCCCGCCGTGAAGAGGGCGACGAGGGCGACGAGAGCCCCCGGGACGCGCGGGCGCGACGACATGGGCGTTCCAGGAACTGAACAGGGAAATGAGATGGGGGCCCGGTGATCCACGGGCCGCGGCACCATGTGTATCAAGCATCCGAGTGGGCGGAGAAGACGGAATCCCCCGATTCGACCTGTGATACGGGCCACAATCGGTTTGGGGGCGGAACGGCGGGGTAACGCGCGACGACCGCGTCGCGTCACCCCCGTCTCTCCACCCCCATCGGGCACACTGTCCAGACCGGCACCACGGTGCCGGTCCAGCGCACCACGACCGGGGAGTCCGCCGTGACCACAGCAAGGGGAGACCAGCCGCAACACGACGCCGGGGTCGACCCGTTGGTGTGCCTGCGCGAGCCCACCGACCCCGCCTGCGACGTCTTCCTCACCGGCACCGTCTTCCTCGACATCATCTTCACCGGCCTCGACAGCGCCCCCGTCCGCGGCACCGAGTCCTGGGCCCGCGGCATGGGATCCAGCCCCGGCGGCGTCGCCAACATGGCCACCGCCCTCGCCCGGCTGGGCCTGCGCACCTCGCTCGCCGCCGCCTTCGGCGACGACCACTACGGCGAGTACTGCTGGGACGCGCTCGAACAGGGCGAGGGCATCGACCTGTCGCTCTCCCGCACCGTCCCCGGCTGGCACTCCCCGGTCACCGTCTCCATGGCCTACGAGGGCGAGCGGACGATGGTCTCCCACGGCCACGAGGCCCCCCACCTGGACGGAGCCCTCCCCGCCTACCCGCCCCACGCGCGCGCGGCCGTCGCCTCCCTCGTCCCCGGCCGCTCCGAGGACTGGGTCGCCAGGGCCGCCCGCGGCGGGGCCAAGGTCTTCGCCGACGTCGGCTGGGACGACACCGGCCGCTGGGACCTCGACGGACTCACCGACCTCGCCCACTGCGAGGCCTTCCTGCCCAACGCCGCCGAGGCGATGCGCTACACCCGCACCGACTGCCCCCGGGCCGCCGCCCGCGCCCTCGCCGACAAGGTCCGCTACGCCGTCGTCACCCTCGGCTCCGAGGGCGCCTACGCCGTCGACGGCGCCACCGGCGAGACCGCCGAGGTCCCCGCCATCCAGGTCTCCGCCCTCGACCCGACCGGCGCCGGGGACGTCTTCGTCGCCGGATTCGTCACCGGCACCCTGGCCGACTGGCCGCTCGCCGACCGACTCGCCTTCGCCGGCCTCACCGCCGCCCTCTCCGTCCAGGAGTTCGGCGGTTCGCTCTCCGCCCCCACCTGGGGCGAGATCGCCGCCTGGTGGCAGCACGTCCAGGGCCACGCCATGCAGGACCCCGAGGCCCTGCGCGACCGCTACGCCTTCCTGGAGCGCCTCCTGCCCGCCCCCGCCCGCCCCTGGCCACTGCGCCGGGCGGTGCCCACGATCGGCTTCCCCGCCTCCCACGCGTAAACCGCTACGGCCTTGTCGGCACCGAGTCGTAGGCTGGGAAGCCGAGAGGTTGTCGAGCAGCGAGAACCCCGCAACGGGAGGTATGCGCAGGCCTAGTGCCGGCCCATGACTCAGACACCCACAGCCCACGACGGATCGCCCCAGGACGGGACGCCCGGACAGGCCCGCGCCCAGTTCACCGTCCCCGCCAAGCACCCGATGGTGTCCCTGCTCGGCTCCGGTGACGCGCTGCTCCGCGTGATCGAGCAGTCGTTCCCGGGAGCCGACATCCACGTCCGGGGCAACCAGGTCAGCGCGGTCGGCGACGCGGCGGAAGTCGCTCTGATCCAGCGCCTGTTCGACGAGATGATGCTGGTGCTCCGCACCGGTCAGCCGATGACGGAGGACGCAGTGGAACGCTCGATCGCCATGCTCAGGGCGAGCGAGAACGGCTCGGAGGGCGGCGAGGAGACCCCCGCCGAGGTGCTCACCCAGAACATCCTCTCCAACCGGGGCCGCACGATCCGCCCCAAGACGCTCAACCAGAAGCGGTACGTCGACGCGATCGACAAGCACACGATCGTCTTCGGCATCGGCCCCGCCGGCACCGGAAAGACCTATCTGGCGATGGCCAAGGCGGTCCAGGCCCTGCAGTCCAAGCAGGTCACCCGGATCATCCTGACCCGCCCGGCCGTCGAGGCCGGCGAGCGCCTCGGCTTCCTGCCCGGCACGCTCTACGAGAAGATCGACCCGTATCTGCGCCCGCTCTACGACGCGCTGCACGACATGCTCGACCCGGACTCGATCCCCAAGCTCATGGCGAGCGGCACGATCGAGGTCGCACCCCTGGCGTACATGCGCGGCAGGACCCTGAACGACGCGTTCATCATCCTGGACGAGGCGCAGAACACGAACCCCGAGCAGATGAAGATGTTCCTCACCCGCCTCGGTTTCGACTCGAAGATCGTCATCACCGGTGACGTCACCCAGGTCGACCTGCCGAACGGGACGAAGAGCGGTCTGCGGCAGGTGCGCGACATCCTGGAAGGCGTCCAGGACGTCCACTTCTCGACGCTCACGTCGCAGGATGTCGTCCGGCACAAGCTCGTCGGCCGTATCGTCGACGCGTACGAGCAGTACGACAGCCGCAACGGGAAGTAGCAGAAACAGCACATGTCGATCGACGTCAACAACGAGTCCGGCACCGAGGTCGACGAGCAGGCGATCCTCGACATCGCCCGCTACGCGCTCGCGCGCATGCGCATCCACCCGCTCTCCGAGCTCTCGGTGATCGTGGTGGACGCGGAGGCCATGGAGCAGCTCCACATCCAGTGGATGGACCTGCCGGGCCCGACGGACGTCATGTCCTTCCCGATGGACGAGCTGCGCCCGCCGGCCAAGGACGACGAGGAGCCCCCGCAGGGGCTCCTCGGCGACATCGTGCTCTGCCCCGAGGTCGCCACCCAGCAGGGCAAGGACGCGCCGACGGAGCACTCCATGGACGAGGAGCTCCAGCTGCTCACCGTCCACGGCGTGCTCCACCTCCTCGGGTACGACCACGAGGAGCCCGAGGAGAAGGCCGAGATGTTCGGCCTCCAGGCGGCGATCGTCGACGGCTGGCGCGAGGAGAAGGGCCTGACCGGCCCGTCCCCCGCGCCCACCGTCTCCTGACCCCGATGGACGTTTCACTGATCCTCGGGGCGGTCGCCCTGGTCGTCGTGGCCTGGCTGGCCGCGTGCGCCGAGGCCGGTCTCGCCCGCGTCTCCAGCTTCCGCGCCGCCGAGGCCGTACGGTCCGGGCGGCGCGGGGCCGCGAAGCTCGCCCAGGTCGCCGCCGACCCGACCCGCTACCTCAACGTGGCGCTGCTCGTCCGCGTCGCCTGCGAGATGGCCGCCGGCGTCCTCGTCACGTACGCCTGCCTCGAAGCCTTCCCGGAGACCTGGGAGGCGCTGCTCGTCGCCATCGCCGTCATGGTCCTCGTCTCGTACGTGGCCGTGGGCGTCTCGCCGCGCACGATCGGCCGCCAGCACCCGCTGAACACCGCGACGGCCGCCGCGTACGTCCTGCTGCCGCTCGCCAGGATCATGGGCCCGATCCCGCAGCTGCTGATCCTCATCGGCAACGCGCTGACCCCCGGCAAGGGCTTCCGGAAGGGTCCGTTCGCCTCCGAGGCGGAGCTGCGGGCCATGGTGGACCTCGCCGAGCAGGAGTCGCTCATCGAGGACGAGGAGCGCCGCATGGTGCACTCCGTCTTCGAGCTGGGCGACACCCTCGTACGGGAGGTCATGGTGCCCCGGACCGACCTCGTCTGCATCGAGCGGTACAAGACGATCCGTCAGGCCCTCACGCTCGCGCTGCGCTCCGGCTTCTCGCGCATCCCGGTCACCGGGGAGAACGAGGACGACATCGTCGGCATCGTGTATCTGAAGGACCTGGTCCGCAAGACGCACATCAACCGAGACTCCGAGGCCGACCTGGTCTCCACCGCGATGCGGCCGGCCGCCTTCGTGCCCGACACCAAGAACGCCGGTGACCTGCTGCGCGAGATGCAGCAGGAGCGCAACCACGTCGCCGTCGTCATCGACGAGTACGGCGGCACCGCCGGCATCGTCACCATCGAGGACATCCTGGAGGAGATCGTCGGGGAGATCACCGACGAGTACGACCGGGAGCTGCCGCCGGTGGAGGACCTCGGCGAGGACCGCCGCCGGGTGACCGCGCGCCTCGACATCGGGGACCTGGGCGAGCTGTACGGTCTGGGGCCCGACGAGTACGACGACGAGGACGTCGAGACCGTCGGCGGTCTCCTCGCGAAGGCGCTGGGCCGCGTCCCGATCGCCGGCGCGAAGGCGGTCGTGGAGCTGCCCGACGGGCGTTCGCTGCGGCTGACGGCGGAGTCCCCGGCCGGCCGGCGGAACAAGATCGTCACCGTTCTCGTGGAACCCCTGGAACCGGAGGAGAACCCGGAATGACCCCCGACGAGCTGCGCGCCCTCTGCCTGGACTTCAACGACGCGGCGGAGGAGTTCCCGTTCGGTCCGGACGTCTCCGTCTTCAAGGTCGCCGGGAAGGTGTTCGCGCTCTCGTGGCTCGAGTCCGAGCCGCTGCGGGTCAATCTGAAGTGCGATCCGGACGACGCCGTACGGCTCCGTGAGGAGCATCCGGCGATCATGCCCGGCTATCACATGAACAAACGGCACTGGAACACGGTGAGCGTGGGAGAGCTCCCGGACCGCATGGTCCGGGAGCTCGTCGAGGACTCGTACGACCTCGTCGTCGCCGGTCTTCCGAAGGCGGTTCGGCTCCGCCTCGACCGCCCCTGAGTCACCGGCGCCGCAGTCCGAGGCCGAGCAGGAGCGCGGTGCCGAGCACGATCGCCGCGTCCAGGAGGAGGACCGTGCGGACACCGCCGTAGAGGTTGCCTCCGGTGGTGGCGAGGACGCCGAGCAGCGGGATGCCGATGGTGAGGCCGACCTGCTGGGTGGTGGTCACCAGGCCGGTGGCCAGGCCCTGCTCCTCGTTCGGGACGCCGGAGGTGACGGTCAGTCCGTACGAGACGATCGCACCGAGGTGGAACATGGACGCCACCGAGACGGCGACGGTCGCCAGGATCGCGCCCGACTCCGCGCCCACCCCGAGCAGCGCGGCCGTCAGGAGGCCCTGCCCGGCGAGCGAGCCGACGAGGGTGCGGCGGGCGCCGAACCGGCCGATCACCTTCGGCGCGAGCATGCCGGCCACGACCGACACCACGCCCTGGACGCCGAAGATCAGGCCGGTCTGGAAGGCCGACAGGTCCAGCGTCTCCTGGAAGTACAGGGTCAGGACGAAGACGACGGTCGACATCATCGAGAAGGTGATCAGACCGCCCAGGTTGCCGAAGGCGACCGTGCCCCTGCGGAGCATCGGCAGGGAGACCAGCGGGGCCGCGTGCCGGGACTCGACCCGTACGAAGACCGCGAGCAGCAGCAGGCCCGCCACCAGGGTGACCAGGACGTCGGCGTCGCCGAAGCCGCGCTGGGCGGCCGTGGACAGGGCGTAGATCAGGGCGAGCAGACCGCCGGTGACGGTGACCGCGCCGGGCACGTCGAGCCGGGGCCGGTCGGGGGTGCGGGACTCGGGGAGCAGACCGGGGGCCAGCGGCAGGACGATCACGCTGAACAGGGCGAGCAGGCCCATGGTGGAGCGCCAGCCGAGGGTGTCGGTCATGACGCCGCCGAGGACCATGCCGACGGTGAAGCCGAGCGAGAGCAGGGTGCCGGAGATGCCGAGCGCCCGGTCGCGCAGCGGGCCCTCGGGGAAGGTCGTGGTCAGCAGGGACATGCCGGTGGGCACGATCGCGGCGGCGCCGATGCCCTGGAGGGCGCGTCCGGTGAGGAAGGCGGCCGGGTTCCAGGCGAAGGTGGCGAGCAGCGAGGCCGCGCCGAAGAGGGCGAGCCCGGCGAGGAACAGCTTCTTGCGTCCGTAGAGGTCGCCGATGCGTCCGAAGAGGAGCAGGAAGCCGCCGGAGGGGAGCGCGAAGGCGGTGACGGCCCACTGGAGGGCGGACTGTCCGAGGCCGAGGTCGGCGCCGAGGACGGGCAGGGCCACGTTCAGGACGGAGAAGTCGAGCGCGACCATGAACTGGGCGGCGCACAGCACGAAGAGGATGAGGCGGGTGCGGCCGGTGAGGGCCGGGGGAGTCGGCGGGGCGGTCGGGGCGCCGGTCGCGGTGGGGGCGGTCGGGGGTGAGGTCGTCGTTGCCATGCCCCCACCTTCGGCGTCCGGGAACAACGCTGGGGAGCGGGAACTTATCCTGTTGGTCGTACCACCAGGCATCCAGGGGGAGGAAGCACACGTGGCCACCGCTCTCGAGAGCACCACGACGAAGCAGCACCGACTGGGCGAACTGCGCGAGTTCCTGATGAGCCGCCGGGCCCGGGTGAGCCCGGCCGAGGCGGGGCTGCCGGACGGCGGTGCGCGGCGCCGTACGCCGGGGCTGCGCCGGGAGGAGGTCGCGGTCCTCGCGGGGGTCGGGGTCTCCTGGTACCAGTGGCTGGAGCAGGGCCGGGACATCACGGTCTCGCCGCAGGTGCTCGACTCGGTGGCGCGGGTGCTGCGGCTGAGCCCGGCGGAGCGGCGCCATCTGTACGTCCTGGCGGCGCTGAACCCGCCGGCCCCGGAGACGGCCCCGGAGGACCGGGACATGTGCGAGGGGCTGCGGCGGCTCATCGACGGGTGGATGCCGTACCCGGCGCACATCATGGACGCCTACTGGAACACGATCCTGTACAACGACGCCGCGTCGATCGTGCTCGGGATGCGGCCGGACATCTCGCAGAACTGTCTGGTGAACTTCTTCACCGATCCGCTCTACCGCGCGCGCGTGGGGTACTGGGAGGAGCTGGCGCCCAGGGTCGTCGCGCAGTTCCGCTCGGCCTGCTCGGAGTGCCCGGACGACGAGGGCTTCCGGGCGGTGGTGGACGAGCTCAAGGAGCTGAGCCCGGAGTTCGTGGAGCTGTGGGAGCGGCGGGACATCCTGCCGGGCGGGCAGAACCGCAAGGAGCTGACGCACCCGCTGGTCGGCGCGCTGTTCGTGGAGGCGACGCAGCTCAGGGTCCCGGCCCGGCCGGACCTGGTGATCGTGATGCACACGCCGCTGCCGGAGGCGGGCACGGCGGAGAAGCTGGAGTGGCTGGTGTCACCGGAGGGACGCCGGGGAGCGATGTACCCGGTCGCGGGCTGAACCCGGGGACGGGCCGGTCGTGGGCCGATTCCCGGCCGTACCCGGTCGCGGGCTGAGACGCCGGGCGGTCGCGGGCTGAGACCCGCCCCGGGCCCGCCCCTGCTTCGACCTATGCTCAGGGGCATGACACTCAGCAGCGAGCACGGCGACCTGGGCGCCGAGGACCTCAAGATCATCACGCTGGCGCGGAGCGCCCGCGCCCGCAACGGCGTGCCCGAGGGGGCCGCGGTGCGGGACGAGACCGGGCGTACGTACGTGGCGGGCACGGTGGAGCTGGAGTCGCTCAAGCTGAGCGCGCTGCGGACCGCGGTCGCCATGGCGGTGGCCAGCGGTGCCCGATCGCTGGAGGCGGCGGCCGTCGTGTCGAACGCCGGGGCCGCCTCGGACGAGGACCGCGCGGCGGTACGGGACCTGGGCGGGCCGGACACCCCGGTGCTGCTCGCGGGTCCGGACGGGCAGCTGCGCGTGGCGGTCACCGCCGGCTGAACCGAGCGGCGAGAACAGGACACGGAGGGCCCGGCGGGGAGCCGGGCCCTCCGTGTCTTTGTGTGTTTGTGAAGGATCACCGCACCTTCTCTTGCCTTCCCTGGCGGTCTGCGTCTCAATGAACAGCGGTTCGCCCGACGGACCGTCAGATCTCCACCATTCACGCAGTGTCCGCACCCCTGCGTTCGTCATCGGAAGGGGTTCGAACTCGCCATGAGAAGCAGAAGCACCTTAGGGACCGTCGCGGTCCTCGCCGGCGGCATCGCCGCCGCCTCGCTCGCCTTCGCTCCGACGGCCGCCGCCGTGTCGCCGGGGTCGGCCACGGCGACGTACGACTGCGGAAGCTGGGGCGGTGGCACCGCCACCCTCACGGCCACGCAGAGCGGCACGTCCGCGACCATCACCGTCACCTCCGCCGTCACGACGCCGATCGCGGTCGGCGCCGACACGATCAGCTCGACCCTGACGCTGGCCAAGGCCGGCGGCGGCACCCGGGTCTTCACCGGGAAGAAGAACCCGGCGCTCGGTGCCGGGCAGTCCGTCGTCATGGGCCCGCTGAGCGGGACCGTGGCCTCGGGCGACAGCCTCAACTCGTACTTCGCGGGTGTCGCCCTCAAGATGGTGATCTTCGGGGTCACGGTGAACTGTGACGCGGTGACCTCGCAGTCGCCCGGCCCGTTCGTGTTCAGCTGAGCCCTGCCCCCACCGGACCGGTGTCGCCCTCGGGCGGCACCGGTCTCCGTCGTGTTCCGGGGCGGTGACCTGGGCAAACGCCGAAGTCGGCGATCTTGACAGTATCTGATGGGTCATCAGTCGATGTCTTTCGCTTGCATTGACTTCTTTTCGCCCGCGGCCGTCAATGGCGCCCACTCATTCCTCAGGAGGGGGCACTCCCATGGCACTCACCCGATCCCGGGCGGCGGCCCGAAGACGGCGCTGGACCGCCGTCCTCGGCGCCACCGCCCTCGCGGTCGTCGGCGGCGGCGCCGTCGCCGCCCCGGCCGGCGCGACCAGCACCTCCGCGGAGGTGCAGTTCCCCACGCGCTGCATCCCGCCGCCGATCGCCGGCATCCCGCCCATCGAGGGCACGACCACGTCCGCGATCACGGTCGACAAGTCGGCGCCCAAGGTCGGCGACACGGTGACCGTCACCTACACGATCACCAAGCCCGCCGCGTCCAACCCGGTCGACCTGGCGCTCCCGGCCGACATCATGACGCCGAGCGGCAAGGTCGTCCTCGGCGGCGCCCAGTCCGGCGCCGTGACCGTCACCGGACCCAAGAAGAACCCGCCGGTCCCCGGCAAGGGCTCCTTCCCGGCCTTCTCCATGACCGGCACCTTCACGGTCACCGAGGCCGGCTCGATCACCCTGTCGCCCGGCGACTACAACATCCACACCAGCTACCTCATGGAGCTGGACACCCCCTGTACGGTGCTCAACCCGCCCGCCCCGGTCTCCGAGACGGTCGTCGCGAGCCCCGTCACCAGCCCCAACGCCCGGTCGCTCCAGCTCGACAACGCCTCCGGTGACCCCGGGGTCCGGGTGACCGTCAGCGGCGCCAGGTTCACCCCGCTCACCGAGGTCACCGTCGTCGGCCGGGCCGGCGGCGCGGAGACCGCCGACCGGATGACCGTCACGACCGACACCGACGGCGCCTTCGCCGCCCGGCTGAAGGTCAACGACGTGGCGACCACCGGGATCGTGGCGTACGAGGGCGCGGCCTGGGACCCGGAGAAGGGCGCGGGTCCCGCGGCGTACAAGGTCGTCGTCCCCGCTCCGCCGAACAGCCAGACGATCACCGCGACCGTCACGGCCGGCGAGCTGTCCATGACCCAGGCCGGTGACGCCGTCCAGCTGTCCGCGGTCGACTTCGGCCAGGGCGGCGCGGCCTCCGGAGCCCTCCAGACGGTGACCGTCAAGGACTTCCGCGGCGGCCCCGCGGGCTGGTCCCTGACCGGCAAGGTCACCGACTTCACCGGCCCCGGCGGCGCCATCGGCGCCGGGAACCTCAGCTGGACCCCGGCCTGCACCGCCAAGGCGGGCAGCCCCAGCACCTGCGCGGCCGGTTCGGCCGGCCCGGTCGGCAGCGGCGGCGCGACCCTCGCCTCCACGCCGAACGGCGCCCTCACGGGCGGCGAGTTCACCGTCGACGCCGGGCTCTCCCTCGACGTCCCGGCGTTCACCGCGCCGGGCGCGTACGCGGGCGTGCTGACGCTGACCCTGTCCTGACCGCACAGCGGGCCGGGCGCGCACCCGCGCCCGGCCCGCTCCGATCCGCACCCCGGGGGTTCCGCACCGTGCGCGTCAAGCCGTACGTCCTCCTCCTGAGCGCCCTCCTCCTGCTCCTGGGCCTCGCGCCGGGCGCGCGCGCCGCCGAGAACGGCGAGTGGGCCGTCTACCCGGCCGCCGCGAAGCTCGGCAGCCGCCCGTACTTCTTCCTCACCGCCGACCCCGGCTCCACGGTCACCGACCGGGTCACCGTCGCCAACAAGACCGCCGCCCCGCTCACCTTCCGGCTCTACGGCGCCGACGCCTACAACACCGACCGGGACGGCGGCTTCGCCGTCCGCGCCCAGCAGGAGAAGCAGACCGGCGCCGGCGCCTGGATCAAGCCCGAGCGGACCCGGATCACCGTCCCGCCCGGCTCCGCCGTCACCGTCCCGTACACGCTGACCGTGCCCGCCGACGCCGACCCCGGCGACCACCCCGGCGCCCTCGTCGCCCTCGACGAGCGGCTCACCCCCGGCGCGAAGGGCTCCGTCGCCGTCGCCGTGCAGCGGGCCGTCGCCGCCCGCGTCTACCTGCGGGTCAACGGACCGACCGTCCCCGCCCTCGCCGTCGAGGACATCACCCTCGACCAGGACCGGCCGCTGGTCCCCGGCACCCGGACGAGCAGCGCCGTCGTCTCCTACACCCTCTACAACCGGGGCAACGTCACCCTCAGCCCCAAGGTCGTCCTCAAGGCCCAGGGCCTCTTCGGCCGCACCCTCCTCGACCGCGACCTGGCGAAGGTGCCGGCCGAACTGCTGCCCCGGCAGAAGATCCGGCTCACCGAGCGGTGGACCGGCTCCCCGCAGCTCGACTGGGGTGACGTCACCCTCACCGCGACCGCGAAGGACGTGAAGGAGACCGGCACGGTGTCCTTCCTCGCACTGCCCTGGCTCGCCGCAGGAACCCTGCTCGTCGGGGGTGCGGCGGGTGCCTTCGCCCTGCGGGTACGGCGCCGCCGGGCGGCCCCGGCGGACGCGGGTACGCACACGAGTACCCACTGAGTGCGTGAGGCGGGCGCTCATCGGGGACAATGGCCCCCATGAGCGCTCGCAACCAAGAAACCGAAGCCGTCCACCGGGCCGGCTTCGCCTGCTTCGTCGGCCGCCCCAACGCGGGCAAGTCCACCCTCACGAACGCTCTGGTCGGCCAGAAGGTGGCCATCACCTCGAACCGGCCGCAGACCACCCGGCACACGGTGCGCGGCATCGTGCACCGCCCCGAGGCGCAGCTGATCCTGGTCGACACCCCCGGGCTCCACAAGCCGCGCACCCTCCTGGGCGAGCGGCTCAACGACGTGGTGCGCACCACCTGGGCCGAGGTCGACGTGATCGGCTTCTGCCTGCCGGCCGACCAGAAGCTCGGCCCCGGCGACAAGTTCATCGCCAAGGAACTGGCCGGGATCAAGAAGACCCCCAAGGTCGCGATCATCACCAAGACCGACCTGGTCGACTCCAAGACGCTCGCCGAGCAGCTGATCGCCGTCGACCAGCTCGGCAAGGAGCTGGGCTTCGAGTGGGCGCAGATCGTGCCCGTCTCGGCCGTCGGCAACAAGCAGGTCCAGCTCGTCGCCGACCTGCTGATCCCGCTGCTCCCGGAGTCCCCGCCGCTCTACCCGGAGGGCGACCTCACGGACGAGCCCGAGCAGGTGATGGTCGCGGAGCTGATCCGCGAGGCCGCGCTCGAAGGCGTCCGGGACGAGCTGCCGCACTCCATCGCCGTGGTCGTCGAGGAGATGATCCCGCGCGAGAACCGCCCGGCGGACCGGCCGCTGCTCGACATCCACGCCAACGTGTACATCGAGCGCCCCAGCCAGAAGGGCATCATCATCGGCCCGAAGGGCAGCCGCCTCAAGGAGGTCGGCATGAAGTCCCGCAAGCACATCGAGGCCCTGCTCGGCACCCCGGTCTTCCTCGACCTCCACGTGAAGGTCGCGAAGGACTGGCAGCGCGATCCGAAGCAGCTGCGGAAGCTGGGGTTCTAGGCGAAGAGGGGCCCCAGCAGCGGTGGAAGCCGGGGTTCTGGGGCCCCTGGTTCTACGCGCCTTCCTTGAGGACCCTCGTGATGAGGGTCCTCTGCGCGTCCGTGAGGCGCGGGTCGCAGCAGCGGACCGTGACGCCGTCGACGGTGATCTCGTAGGCGAAGCCGTCCGGCACGCCCCGGCCCCCGTCGCTGCCCCCGTCGAGGACAGCTCCGGCCAGGGCGTGCCAGCCGTCCGCGTCGGGCAGGCCGGCGGTGTCCACCTCCGCCGACCGCTCGATGCCCGCGAAACCGCCCGTGCGCCGCACTCGAATCCGCATGGGCCCTGTCTACCAGCCGGTCAGTCGGTGGGCACCCCCACCGCCGCCCAGGCCTTCAGGACGGCCTGGATCTCCTCCCCGTCGCCGTACCGCGCCTTCGCCGCCGCCACGGTGGCCGCCGCGAACTCGGAGAAGCGGGCCTCGGGGGTGAGCGTCCCGCCGGTCATCACGTCGTACCAGATCCGCCCCGCCCGCTCCCAGGCGTTGCCGCCCAGCTCGGTCGCGGCCAGGTAGAAGGCGTGGTTGGGGATGCCCGAGTTGATGTGGACCCCGCCGTTGTCGCGGCCGGTGCGGACGTAGTCGTCCATGTGGCCGGGCTGCGGGTCCTTGCCGAGGACGTCGTCGTCGTACGCGGTGCCCGGGGCCTTCATGGAGCGCAGCGCCGTCCCCTCCACGTTCGGGTGGAAGAGGCCCTCGCCGATGAGCCAGTCGGCCTGCTCGGCGGTCTGGCCCAGCGCGTACTGCTTCACGAGCGAGCCGAAGACGTCGGAGACGGACTCGTTGAGCGCGCCGGACTGGCTGAAGTACTCCAGGTTCGCCGAGTACTGGGTGAAGCCGTGGGCCAGCTCGTGGCCGATGACGTCCACGGGGAGGGTGAAGTCGAGGAAGATCTCGTCGTCGCCGTCACCGAACACCATCTGCTCGCCGTTCCAGAAGGCGTTGCCGTAGTTCTCGTCGTAGTGGACGGAGGCGATCAGCGGCAGCCCGGAGCCGTCGATCGAGTCGTGCCCGAAGGCGTTCATGAAGAGGTCGAAGGTGGCACCGAGGCCCGCGTACGCCCGGTTGACGGTGGCGTCCCCGGTGGCCTCCTCACCCTCGCCGCGGACCTTGACGCCGGGCAGCACCGTGCCGCGCTCGCAGTCGTGGACGGTGCGGTGCGGCCGGCCGGTCTCGGCGGGGGCGAGCGTGGGCGCGGTGCCGGGCAGCGGCAGGACCCGGAAGGTACGGGCCGAGGCGTCCGCGACGAGGGTGCGGCGGGCGGTCGCCGCGACGGCCGGGTTCGAGGAGCGCGCGAGGTGCTCCAGGAGGTGCGGGGGGACGATCGAGCAGAAGACAGGCGTGTGGGGAGTCATCCCCGCAATGTGGCACTGCGTGAGGCCGCTGTCACGGGATGAGACGAGGATTGGCGAAATGGAGTGATGCGTCACTGTTCGGCCTTGACGCGGGCGCCGTCCCGCATACTGATACAGGACGTCCGTCTCCGTCGTCCTGGGCTAGGCTGCCGCCATCATGCGTTTCGGGCTGCTTCTCCTTAGCTGCCGCGGCGAGGGCCTGTAGTCGTAGGCCGACCCCCTCCCCGCGGGACCTGGTGTTGCGTTCGACAGTCGGCCGTCCTTCTTGCTGGACCCGAGGAGCCCAACGCACATGACCCAGTCCCCGTTCGTCAGCCGCCCCACGCCGGTCACCAACGCGACGCAGCTGCAGAAGCCGTCCGGGATGCCGATCCACAAGTACGGCCGGTACGAGCAGGTGCGCATCCCCGACCGCACCTGGCCCGAGCAGCGCATCACCAAGGCGCCCCGCTGGCTGTCCACCGACCTGCGCGACGGCAATCAGGCCCTGATCGACCCGATGTCCCCGGCGCGCAAGCGCGAGATGTTCGACCTGCTGGTCCGTCTGGGCTACAAGGAGATCGAGGTCGGCTTCCCGTCCTCCGGCGAGACCGACTTCGCGTTCGTGCGCTCGATCATCGAGGACGGCGCGATCCCGGACGACGTCACCATCTCCGTACTGACCCAGGCCCGCGAGGACCTGATCGAGCGGACCGTGGAGTCCCTGGTCGGCGCAAGGCGCGCCACCGTCCACCTGTACAACGCGACCGCGCCCACCTTCCGCCGGGTCGTCTTCCGCGGCTCGAAGGAGCAGATCAAGCAGATCGCCGTGGACGGCACCCGCCTGGTCATGGAGTACGCCGAGAAGCTGCTCGACGAGCGGACGACCTTCGGCTACCAGTACAGCCCCGAGATCTTCACCGACACCGAGCTGGACTTCGCCCTGGAGGTCTGCGAGGCGGTCTGTGACGTCTGGCAGCCCGGCCCGGGCCGCGAGATCATCCTGAACCTGCCCGCCACCGTGGAGCGTTCGACGCCGTCCACGCACGCGGACCGCTTCGAGTGGATGTCCCGGAACCTGACCCGCCGCGAGCACGTCTGCCTGTCGGTCCACCCGCACAACGACCGCGGCACGGCGGTGGCGGCGGCCGAGCTGGCGATCATGGCGGGCGCCGACCGCATCGAGGGCTGCCTGTTCGGCCAGGGCGAGCGCACCGGCAACGTCGACCTGGTGACCCTGGGCATGAACCTGTTCAGCCAGGGCGTCGACCCGCAGATCGACTTCTCGCAGATCGACGAGATCCGCCGGACCAGCGAGTACTGCAACCAGATGGAGGTCCACCCGCGCCACCCCTACGCGGGCGACCTGGTCTACACCGCCTTCTCCGGCTCCCACCAGGACGCCATCAAGAAGGGCTTCGACGCCATGGAGGCCGACGCGGCCGCCGCGGGCAAGACCGTCGACGACATCGAGTGGGCGGTGCCGTACCTGCCGATCGACCCGAAGGACGTCGGCCGCTCCTACGAGGCCGTCATCCGGGTCAACTCGCAGTCCGGCAAGGGCGGCATCGCGTACGTCCTGAAGAACGACCACAAGCTGGACCTGCCGCGCCGGATGCAGATCGAGTTCTCGAAGATCATCCAGCAGAAGACGGACACCGAGGGCGGCGAGGTCACGCCGGCCGCGATCTGGGCCGTCTTCCAGGACGAGTACCTGCCGAACCCGGAGGACGCGGCGGCTCGCTGGGGCCGGATCCAGCTGCGCTCCGGTCAGACCACCTCCGACACCGACGGCACGGACACGCTGACGGTCGAGGCGGTCGTGGACGGCGCCGACACCGTCCTGACGGGCTCCGGCAACGGCCCGATCTCCGCCTTCTTCGCCGCGCTGCAGGGCATCGGCGTGGACGCCCGGCTGCTGGACTACCAGGAGCACACGATGAGCGAGGGCGCCTCCGCGCAGGCCGCCTCGTACATCGAGTGCGCCATCGACGGCCAGGTCCTGTGGGGCATCGGCATCGACGCCAACACGACCCGCGCCTCCCTGAAGGCGGTCATCTCGGCGGTCAACCGCTCGGCCCGCTGACCCGCTCGGACGTGACACCGCCCCGCCCCCTTCTGAAGGGGCGGGGCGGTGTCGTATCCGAGCCGCCGTGTGAGCTGCGTCACGGTTTCAGGTTCGCTTAAGGAAGGTCATCCGGCTATGCCGGAATCAATGGGATATCGGATGAGTTGACGGCACATCAGGGAATGGCGGATGGTCGACGCGTCCCTTCGGACACTCCCCCCACGCGCCCCCTTCGTACCTCCCTGACCTGGAGTTCCGTATGCGTACGACCGCTGCCGTGGCCACCGTTCTCGCGGTGACCGGCGCCGCCCTCGCCTGGGCCCCCGCCGCTTCCGCCGCCGGCTCCGCCGCCACCACCGAGTGCGTGGCGCAACCGCTGGGCACGGCCGGTCTGTACGCCGAGTTCGTCGAGAAGGACTCCACCCGCCACTCGGACTCCGAGGGCGCGGTCGCGGTCGGCGGCGACGCGTACTTCGGCGACCCGAAGCGGCCCTCCGGCTTCTCCATCGGCCACAAGCTCACCGGCGCCGACCTCGCGAAGCTCCCCGGCGGCCACAGCCTCGTCGTCGGCGGCACGCTCTACGCGAACCAGGTCGTCCTGGACAACGGCACCGGCATCGCCGGCAAGGTCGTCGACCGCTCCACCCCGGGCCAGGGCTTCGGCGTCGACGGCGACAAGGTCGCGGAGGGCGCCTCCCCGGTCGACTTCGGCAAGGAGTTCACGAAGCTGCGGGCGCTGTCCACCGGCTGGGCCGCGACCGAGCCCAACGGCACGGTCGCCACCTCCGGCGACGGCGTCTTCCTCACGGGCACCGACCCGAAGCTCAACGTCTTCGCCGTGAACGCCGCCGACCTGGAGAAGTTCCGCGCGATCACCCTGGACGTACCGGTCGGCTCCTCGACCCTGGTGAACGTGCTCGGCGCCTCGTACGACATGAGCACCTCGGCCACCTACGGCGTCTACTACAACAACCTCGACGGCGGCGCCCCGGTCGTCGACGACTACGCCGTGCCGCGCGACGAGTACCGCCAGATCCGCTCCAAGCTGCTGTGGAACTTCCCGCAGGCCGAGAGCGTGAAGAAGAACTACACCTCGTGGCCCGGCACGATCTTCGCGCCGAACGCCAAGGTCGAGATGGGCGGGAAGAACGTCGGCCCCGGCCACGTCAACGGCTCCGTCGTCGCCGAGGAACTCGCCACCGTCCCCGGCGCCGAGACCCACCAGATGAACTTCACCGGCTGCCTGCCGGGGGAGAAGACGCCGGGCCCGGTCGTCACCCCGGAGACCCCGAAGCCGACCGACACCCCCGTCCCCACCCCGCCGGCCACCCCCGAGCCCACCCCCAGCGAGGGCGGCTCCGTCCCCCCGTCCACGCCGTCGACGCCGGGCGGCTCCGCCTCCCCGTCCACCCCGGCCGGCCCGGGCGAGGCCACCACCGCCCCGGCGACGACGCCGACCCCGGCGCCGTCCGCCACCCCGGAGGGTGATCTCGCGACGACCGGTTCGGCCATCGGACCGGGTGCGATCGGCGCCGCAGCGGCCGCCGTCCTCGTCGGCGGAGGCTTCCTGGCCTTCGCAAAGCGCCGTCGCCGCGCTTCCTGACCGGATCCGGAAGCATGACGTGTCTCGGCCAACTCCTGAGTGAACTCCTGACGGGGTGCTGACGCCACATCAAGGATGTGGCTAACATCACGCCAACGCCGGCAGTGCAGCCGGGCCGTTGAGGAGGTGCGTGTGCGGTCTGCCCGGAATTCACGTGGTGGGAAAGTGGGCGTCTGCGGAATCCGCACCTCCTGGAACACCGTCGGAGACGGCGAGTTCTTCTGCGAGGAGTGCGGGGGCGACCGCAACTACCGGCGGCGCACCGGCCGCCGCAGGTTCGCCGTCCTCGGGGTCCCCGTCCTGCCCCGGGGCTGTACGGGCCCCGTCGTCGAATGCGCGGCCTGTCACACGCACTTCGGCACCGAGGTCCTCGACCACCCGACGACGAGCCGCTTCTCCGCGATGCTGCGGGACGCGGTGCACACCGTCGCCCTGGCCGTCCTCGCGGCCGGCGGCACCGACTCCCGCGAGGTCCTGGACCGGGCCGTCCACGCGGTCCGGTCCGCCGGCTTCGCCGAGTGCACGGCCGTCCAGCTCGTCGACCTCGTCGAGGCCCTGGAAGCCGACACCGGGCGGTTCATGCCCGAGGTGAACCCCGAGGGCGCGCTCCTCGCGATCGAGCTGCACGAGGCCCTGGAGCCGCTCACCCCGCACCTGGCGTCCTCGGGGCGGGAGTCGATCCTGCTCCAGGCCGCCCGGATCGCCCTCGCGGACGGCGCCTACAGCCCGTCCGAGCGGGAGGTCCTCGGCACCGTCGGGAACGCGCTCGCGCTCACCCCCGACGACGTGACCCGGCTGCTCGCCTCGGCCAGGACGGTCTCGTAGGCGTCCTGGAGGTCCCAGGGGCCTGCCCGGCCCTTCAGCGCCGTACCGCTCCCGCGGCGGCGAGCATCGTCGCGCGCCGGGCGTCCGGTACGGCTCCGAGCCGTTCGAACAGGGCCCGCGCGGTGCCCAATTCCCGGCGTGCCTCCGCCTCGTCGCCCCTCTCCCTGTGGGCGACCGCGAGGAGCGTCCGCACCCGCGCGGCCTCGTACGGCACGCGCAGCTCCCGCCAGCCGGCGAGGGCCCGCCGCAGCACGTCCCGGGCCTCCCCGGCCGGTGCGACGGAGCCGAGCGCCGTGTCGGCGAGGGCCCGCGGCAGCTGTACGTCCCCGGCGAGGGCGTCCAGCGCGGCCGCCGCCTCCGCCGCCCCGGCCGGGTCGCCGACGGCGAGCGCGATCTCGGTACGGGCGGCGAGGAGCCGGGCCCGGCCCAGGAGGTCACGGCCGCCCGTTCCGTGGTGGGCCAGGGCGAGTTCGACGCCCGCGACGGCCGCGTCGGTCCGGCCCTGCGCGAGGCGCAGCAGGGCGAGGCCGGGCTGCGGGACGCGGCCCAGACCGTGGGCGTGCCCGTACGAGACGGCGGCGGCGTCCGTACGGCCCTGGCGCCGCTGGACCTCACCGGCGGTGTAGCACGCGGCCGCGGCCGCCTCCAGGCGGTCCACCGGCACCTCACGGCAGGCCTGCCGGGCCTCGGCCTCGGCGAGCGCCCAGGCGCCGAGGAGATCGAGCACCTCGGCGCGACGGGCCCGGCAGACGCCCCGGAACGGATTCTCACCGGCGGGCACGGCCATGGGCGGCACGGGCGCGTCGGCGGGGAGACCGCCGGTGGCGCGGTCGTCGGCGGGGAGGCCGTCCGCCGTGGGGCCGGGGTCCATGAGGCCCGGGGCCATCAGGCCCGGGGCCGGCGCGGCCCGCTCCGGCGCGGGCTCCGCGCCGCGCGGTTCCTCCGCCGTCCGTCGTCCCGACCACGGCGGCGCGCACCACTCCATCGCCGCGTTCGTCCACTCCACCGCCCGGTCGAGCGCGGCCGTCTCCATGCACCGGGTCAGGGCGAGCTCGTACAGGCGGCCCGTGAACATGCCGCTCAGTTCTCCTGCCGCCACCCTCCGCATCGCCTCGTCGAGCAGGGCGAGCGCCTCGGTCCTGCGGCCGGCCGTGAGCAGCGCGCCGGACTCGGCCTGGAGGCTCAGGGCGAGCAGATCGGGGCTGCCGGAGCGGAGGGCCTGCTCCGTCATGCGGCGGGCCGCGGCGAGCGCCGCCCCGGGGTCGCCCCGGGCCTCGGCCTCCTCGGCCGCCGTCCAGGCGAGGAAGCACTGCTCGGGGCAGTCCGGCAGGTCCTCCAGGTGGTGCCGCGCCCGGTGCAGCCAGCCGGCGGCCGCCGCGGGCCGCCCGAGGCCCCGGTACTCCTCGGCCAGCCGCCAGGAGGCGAGCCCGGCGCCCCGGTGGTCGTCGGCGGCGACATGGGCGGCGTGCGACCGGAGCCGGGCGGTGACGGACTCCTCGACGTGTCCGGTCCACCAGGCGGCGTCGGCGAGGACGGTGAGGTCGCCGGCGGTCAGGCCGCGCGAGGGGTGGCGGTCGTGGGCGTGGAGCAGTGCGTACGCCTCGGCCCAGGCCTCACGGGCGGCGGCGTCCCGCGCGCGGACGACCGCGTCGACCGTGCCCGCCGTGCGCGGGCCGTGGACGGTGGGTGCGGACATGGCTCACGCCCCTTCCCGGCTCCATTTCAGGGTAGGGCCGGGAAGGGGCGTGGGCTCGTCGCGCGGGGACTACTCGATCGCGCCGCTCGCGCGCAGCATGTCCTCGCGCTCGACGATCTTCACGCGCTCGCGGCCCTGCGCCTCGCCGAGCGCCTTCTCGGCGGCGTCCAGGGCGTGCCAGCCCTCCCACGTCGTGTACGTGAGGCCCCGGCTCTCCAGGAAGGACACGACCGCGTCCTCCTCCGGGGTGTCCGGGGTGAGCAGGCGCCCGTTCGCGAAGTCGTCCAGGAGGTTCGCCACGGTCTCGTTGGCGTCGCCCTTGGTGTGGCCGATGAGGCCGACGGGGCCGCGCCGGATCCAGCCGGTGCAGTAGGTGGAGGCCATGTGCTCGCCGGTCTCCTCGATGACCCGGCCGCCCTCGTCCGGGAGGGTGCCGCTGGTGGTGTCCCATGGCAGCTTGGGCAGCTCGTCGGAGAGGTAGCCGACGGCGCGGTAGACCGACTGGACGTCCCAGTCGGTGGTCGTGCCGGTGCCCTTGACGTTGCCGGTGCCGTCCAGCTCGGTGCGCTCGGTGCGCAGGCCGACGACCCGGCCGTCCTCGCCGAGGATCTCGACGGGCGACTCGAAGAAGTGCAGGAAGAGCTTGTGCGGGCGGTCGCCGACGTCGCGGATCGCCCAGTTCTCCAGGGTCTTGGCGACCATGTCGGTCTGCTTGTTCTTGCGCCGCTCGGCGATCGAGCCCTCGTCGTAGTCGATGTCCTCGGGGTTGACGATGACCTCGATGGTGGGGGAGTGGTCCAGCTCGCGCAGCTCCATGGGGCTGAACTTCGCCTGGGCAGGACCGCGGCGCCCGAAGACGTGGATCTCGACGGCCTTGTTGGCCTTGAGGCCGTCGTACACGTTGGCCGGGATCTCGGTCGGCAGCAGCTCGTCGCCGGTCTTGGCGAGGATGCGGGCGATGTCGAGCGCCACGTTGCCGACGCCGAGGACGGCGACCTTCTCCGCGTCGAGCGGCCAGGTGCGCGGGACGTCCGGGTGGCCGTCGTACCAGGAGGCGAAGTCGGCGGCGCCGTACGAACCGTCCAGCTCGACGCCGGGGATGCCCAGCGGGCGGTCGGCCATGGCGCCGGTCGAGAAGACCACCGCGTCGTAGAAGGCGCGCAGGTCGTCGAGGTGGACGTCGGTGCCGTAGTCGATGTTGCCGAAGAGGCGGACCTGCGGCTTGTCGAGGACCTGGTGGAGGGCGTTGACGATGCCCTTGATGCGGGGGTGGTCGGGGGCGACGCCGTAGCGGATGAGACCGAAGGGGGCCGGCATCCGCTCGAAGAGGTCGATGGACACACCCGGCTCGGCGGCGGCCTCGGACTTCAGCAGCGCATCGGCGGCGTAGATTCCGGCGGGGCCGGCGCCGACGATCGCGACCCGGAGGGGGCGGGGCATGACTGGGTTCCCTTCGCAAAGCGACGTGGCGGCGAGGCCGCCGACACTTAGGCCACCCTAAATAATGCCGCGCCCGGATCGGTACCCGACCCTGGTCTATGAACTCATAAGGCGGACTTATGACTTCCATAAGTCCGCCTGTGCATCGTAAGGGCGGTCCGGCGACGCCCGGTCCCGAAGGGCCCCGGACCGTCCCTAGCTGACGACGACGTTGTACGCCGGGATGATGACGGGCTGGATGTCCGCCTGGCCGAGGTCGGCCAGGACCGGGCCGAAGGCCTTCGCGTGGGCTTCGAGGGCCTCCGTGCTCTCCCAGACCTCGGTCACCCGGAATCCGCTCTCGGACGGCCCCGCCGCGTGGGAGATCAGGCCCGGGTTCGAGACGTCCGCGAACCGTGTGAAGCCCTGCCCGTCGGTCATGCGGTCGATGACCGCGTCGTAGAGGTCCTGTCCGGCGCCGGGGAACTCGAAGGTGACGATGATGGCCATGGCGATGCCCCTGTCTCGGTCGGCCGCCGCACGGCTGCGGCGGCAACGCCCGAGATCCTAGCCCTAAGTAATCGACTGATCTCACAGAGCGACGGGCGGGGTTGCCTCGCCGCCGCCGTCTCCGCGGCCTCGTGGAAATAGGGCGCGCGTGGCGACTTGTCGATGGGTTCGCGTCGGATCCGTTCGAAAATACCGCCGGTTCGCGGTGCCGTCGTTTCTCTTCGCCGCGGCCCGCCGCGACTTTCGAATTCCCCGCTCGAACAGGCCGGGGCGTTCGCCCGAAACGAACACCCGTGCTCCTTCGGACGGGAACTAACTCCCCGAGCCCGCGCCGCAGTTGCGCGACCTGTGCATCTGCCGATTCTACGGATCCGCATCCACCCTGGTGAGGCGAAGCGGGAAATGGATTCAGAAAGGCATACGTTGGTGAAGGAAGACATCATGAAGACGACCACGGGGACACTCGACGCCGCACAAGAGGCCGTGACGGAATTGCGCGAGGCGCTCGCCAGGGCGGGAATCACGCTTCCCTCGCTCGGGCTCGACGCCGTCACGCTCACCGCGGACCCCCCGAGGCCGCTCGTCGAATTGGGACGCTGCACGGTGGGAACGGCCCGGCTCCTCGCCGCCGCCGTACTGCCGGAGGAGGAGGGCCGGTCATGACGCTGCCCATCGGGTCGTACGTCGTCGAGATCCGCACCGGGCGGGTCGGAAGGGTCATGGGCCACGAGGGCCCGTACGTCCAGATCCGTCCGCTCGGCGGCGGGCGCGAATGGGACGTGGAGCCCCAGGACGTACGGGAGGCCACCTCGGCCGAGCGGCTGAGCGCGGCCACCGCGCACGTGAACGCGCGCAGCCGGGGCGAGGTGCCCTGACCCGGGCCCGCAGCGGCCCGTTCCGCGACTCCCGGTCCGTTCCGCGACTCCCGGTCCGGGCTCGCCCTCCCGTACGCGAGAATGGGCCCATGAGTCTGTTCCGCGACGACGGCATCGTGCTGCGCACCCAGAAGCTGGGTGAAGCGGACCGCATCATCACGATCCTCACGCGCGGTCACGGGCGGGTACGCGCCGTGGCGCGGGGCGTCCGGCGGACCAAGTCGAAGTTCGGCGCACGGCTCGAACCGTTCTCGCACGTGGACATCCAGTTCTTCGCCCGGGGGAGTGAGCTGGTCGGACGCGGACTGCCGCTCTGCACCCAGAGCGAGACGATCGCCCCCTACGGCGGCGGAATCGTCGCCGACTACGCCCGGTACACCGCCGGCACCGCGATGCTGGAGACGGCGGAGCGCTTCACCGACCACGAGGGCGAACCCGCCGTCCAGCAGTACCTGCTGCTCGTGGGCGGTCTGCGGACCCTCGCCCGCGGCGAGCACGCCCCCCACCTCATCCTGGACGCCTTCCTCCTCCGCTCCCTCGCCGTGAACGGCTACGCGCCGAGCTTCGAGGACTGTGCGAAATGCGGAATGCACGGGCCGAACCGGTTCTTCTCGGTCGCGGCCGGCGGCGTCATCTGCGGCGACTGCCGGGTACCCGGAAGCGTCGTACCCTCTGCGGAGGCCATCGGCCTGCTCAGCGCGCTGCTCACCGGCGACTGGGAGACGGCGGACGCGTGCGAGCCGCGTCACGTCAGGGAGGGCAGCGGACTCGTGTCCGCCTATCTGCACTGGCACCTGGAGCGCGGCCTGCGCTCCCTGCGGTACGTAGAGAAGAGCTAGGAGATCCATCGCCATGGCCATCGCACGACTCCTCGGGCGCCAGCGTCGGGAGTACAGCACCCCCGAGCCGCACCCGTCCGGCGCCCGCCCGCCGAAGCTCCAGTCGGAGCTGGTCCCGGAACACGTCGCGATCGTCATGGACGGCAACGGCCGCTGGGCGAAGGAGCGCGGACTGCCGCGCACCGAGGGCCACAAGGTCGGCGCCGAGCAGGTGCTCGACGTGCTCCAGGGCGCGATCGAGATGGGCGTGGGATCGATCTCGCTGTACGCCTTCTCCACCGAGAACTGGAAGCGCTCGCCCGAAGAGGTGCGCTTCCTGATGAACTTCAACCGCGACTTCATCCGCAAGTCCCGCGACCAGCTCGACTCGCTCGGCGTCCGGGTGCGCTGGGTGGGCCGCATGCCGAAGCTGTGGAAGTCGGTCGCCAAGGAGCTCCAGGTCGCCCAGGAGCAGACCAAGGACAACACCAAGCTGACGCTGTACTTCTGCATGAACTACGGCGGTCGCGCCGAGCTGACGGACGCGGCGCAGGCGATGGCCGAGGACGTCAAGGCGGGCAGGCTCGACCCGGCGAAGATCACCGAGAAGACCATCCAGAAGTACCTGTACTACCCGGACATGCCGGACGTGGACCTCTTCCTGCGGCCCAGCGGCGAGCAGCGCACCTCCAACTACCTGATCTGGCAGAGCGCGTACGCCGAGATGGTCTTCCAGGACGTGCTGTGGCCCGACTTCGACCGCCGTGACCTGTGGCGGGCGTGCGTCGAGTTCGCCCAGCGCGACCGCCGCTTCGGCGGCGTGGACCCGGCCGACATGGCCGTGCTCGACAAGGCCTGAGCCGAACCCGGGGGGATCACCATGGACGAACAGCTCGTGCTCGCCTATTCGCCCGACCTCGGCGAGGTGAAGGAGGCCGTACGGGTCCGGCTGCGGGCGACCGTCTGGTGGCGGCTGCTGCGGTGGGCGGCCTGGGGCGCCGGCGTGCTCGCCCTCCTGGTCGTCGGCCTGGCCCTGCTGCCGCCCTCGCCGGAACCGGGCACGGCAGCCCGGCTGGCGGCACTCGGCCTCGTCGCCGTGGGCTGTGCGGAGGCGCTGCCCTGGCTGACGGCCCGGATCGTCTTCCGGCTGATCAAGGCCCAGGGCGATGCCACGGCCGTCGTCGGCGAGGACGGGGCCCGGTGGACCTCCCGGGACACCGACACCACGATCCGGTGGGGGCTGCTGCCCCGGTACGTGGAGACGCCCCGGCTCTTCGTCCTGCTCACGTCCCAGCAGTCCGGCACCGGCTTCGCGTACCTGCCCAAGCGCGGACTCGCCGCCCCGGCCGACGCCGACCGGCTGCGGGCGATCCTGGACCGGAACATCACCCACGCCTGAGACGACGAGCGGGCCCGCACCGGATTCCTCCGGTGCGGGCCCGCTCGTATGTCAGGTCACCGCTCAGGTGACCGCTCGGGTCACTTCCCCGCGCAGTCCGCGCACGTCCCGAAGATCTCCACCGTGTGCGCCACGTTCACGAAGCCGTGCTCCGAGGCGATCGTCTCGGCCCACTGCTCCACCATCGGGCCCTCCACCTCCACGGCCTTGCCGCAGACGCGGCAGACCAGGTGGTGGTGGTGGTCGCCGGTCGAGCAGCGGCGGTACACCGTCTCGCCCTCGCTCGTGCGCAGCGCGTCGACCTCGCCCGCGTCCGCGAGGGACTGGAGCGTGCGGTAGACGGTGGTGAGGCCGACCGAGTCGCCGCGGTGCTTGAGCATGTCGTGCAGCTCCTGGGCGCTGCGGAACTCGTCCACCTCGTTCAGCGCCGCCGACACGGCGGCCCGCTGCTTGGTCGAGCGGCCTCGTACGGGGGGTCCTGCCGTCACCACGGGGGCCTCCTAGAATGCTTGTCTGCCCCCGCCATTCTGCCAGTCCCCCGTGTCCCCGAGGCCTGACCGGATCAGACCTTCACGTCGTCCGTCGGCCGCCGCGTGGCCGGAACCTGCGCGTCGCAGTCCCTCGTGGCCGCCTCCGCCGCCCGCGCCCGCCGTTTCGCGAGCGGGGTGGCGAGCAGGGTCAGGACGATGAAGACCCCGATCGCGTACAGGACGATCGTCGCGCCGGGCGGTACGTCCTGGTAGTACGAGGTGACCGTGCCCGCGAGGGTGACCGTGATGCCGGTCGCCACCGCGAGGACGAAGGTCGTGCGGAAGGACTTCGACAGCTGCTGGGCCGCCGCCACCGGCACCACCATCAGCGCGCTGACCAGGAGCAGGCCCACGACCCGCATGGCGACCGTGACGGTCACCGCCGCCGTGACGGCGATCAGCAGGTTCAGGGCGCGCACCGGCAGACCGGTGACCCGGGCGAACTCCTCGTCCTGGCTGACGGCGAAGAGCTGCCTGCGCAGACCGACCGTGACCAGGACGACGAAGGCCGCCAGGATCGCGATGGCGGTGATGTCCTCGGTGGACACCGTGGAGAGCGAGCCGAAGAGGTACGAGCTGAGGTTGGCGTTGGAGCCGGTCGGCGAGAGGTTGATCAGCAGGACGCCGCCCGCCATACCGCCGTAGAAGAGCAGCGCGAGCGCCAGGTCGCCGCGGGTCTTCCCGTACGCTCTGATCAGCTCCATCGCGACCGAGCCGACGACGGCGACCAGGGTCGCCATCCAGACCGGGCTGGAGTTCAGGAGGAAGCCGAGGCCGACGCCCGTCATGGCGACATGGCCGATGCCGTCGCCCATCAGCGCCTGGCGGCGCTGCACCAGGTAGATGCCGACGGCGGGGGCGGTGATGCCGACGAGGACGGCCGCGAGGAGCGCCCGCTGCATGAAGGCCGGTTCGAGGAAGTCCATGGTCAGCTCAGCAGTCCCGTGCGGAGCGGCTCGCCGGCCGCGTGCGGATGTACGTGGTCGTGGCCGGGCAGCGCGTGCTGGCCGACGGCCTCGGGCGGCGGGCCGTCGTGGACGACGCAGCCGTCGCGGAGCACGACCGCCCGGTCGATCAGCGGCTCCAGGGGGCCCAGCTCGTGCAGGACGAGGAGGACCGAGGTGCCGCCCGCGACCTGCTCGCGCAGGGTCGCGGCCAGGATCTCCTGGCTCGCGAGGTCCACGCCCGCCATCGGCTCGTCCATGATCAGGAGTTCGGGTTCGGAGGCGAGCGCGCGGGCGATCAGGACCCGCTGGTGCTGGCCGCCGGAGAGCGCGGAGACGGAGTCCCCGGCGCGGTCGGCGAGGCCGACGAGATCGATGGCCCGCTCGACGGCGGCCCGGTCCTGCCGGGACAGCCAGCCGAGCTTCTTGCGGGACAGCCGGCCGGAGGAGACGACCTCGCGGATCGTGGCGGGCACGCCGCCGGCGGCGGTGGTGCGCTGCGGCACGTAGCCGACCCGGGCCCAGTCGCGGAACCGCTTCCGGTCGGTGCCGAACAGTTCGATCGTGCCGCCCGTCAGCGGCACCTGGCCGATGACCGAGCGGACCGCGGTGGACTTGCCGGAGCCGTTGGCGCCGAGCAGCGCGACGACCTCGCCGCGGCGCACGGTGAGGTCGACGCCCCGGAGGACGGGCCGGGCACCGAGGGCCGCCGAGGCTCCGCGGACGGAAATGACGGGGTCCGGTTCCATGGCTCGTACCTCCTGGGATGCGGTGATCACTTGGCGCCGAGGGCCTTCTGCAGCGCGGCGAGGTTGGAGCGCATGACCTCGATGTAGTCATCGCCCTTCGACTTGTCCGTGATTCCCTCCAGCGGGTCGAGCACGTCGGTCCGCAGACCGGTGTCGCCGGCGAGGGTCTTCGCGGTCTTGTCGCTCGCGAGGGTCTCGAAGAAGACGGTGGTGACCTTGTCCTTCTTCGCGATGTCCTGGATCTCCTTGATGCGGGCGGGGCTCGGCTCGGACTCGGGGTCGACGCCGGAGATGCCCTCCTGGTCCAGGCCGTACCGCTCGGCGAGGTAGCCGAAGGCGGAGTGGGTGGTGACGAAGGTCTTCGTCGGGGTGTTCTTCAGACCGGTCTCGAAGGAGGTGTCCAGGTCGCCGAGCTTCTTCACCAGGGCGGCGGTGTTCTTCTTGTAGTCGGCGGCGTGGTCCGGGTCCGCCTTCTCCAGGGCGGCGCCGACTCCCTTGGCGACCTCGGCGTACTTCACGGGGTCGAGCCAGATGTGCGGGTCGCCGCCGACCTCGGAGCCGTGGTCGTGACCGGCCTCCTCGGAGGCGTGGTCGTGGCCGGCTTCCTCGCCGCCGTGGTCGTGGCCGACCTCGGTGCCGTGCTTCTCCAGCGTGGTGAGGGCGGCCGCGTCGACGGTGTTCTTGACGCCGGCCTGGGCGATGGCGTCGTCGACGGCGGGCTGGATGCCCTTGAGGTAGAGGACGACGTCGGCCTCGCCGAGCTCGCCGATCTGCCGCGGCTTGAGCTCCAGGTCGTGGGGTTCGACGCCGGGCTTGGTGAGCGTGTCGACGGCGACGTGCGCGCCGCCTATCTGCTCGGCCAGGTACTGCATGGGGTAGAAGGACGCCACCACGTCCAGTTTGCCGTCGCTGCCCTTGTCGGCCGCACCCGAGGTCCCGCCGCAGGCGGAGAGGGTGACGGCGCCGAGGGCGACGGCTCCGGCGAGCGCGGAACGGGGTATGAGGCGGCGTACGTTCATGACACCCATTTTCAACAAAGATGGAAACGATTGTCAATTGTCGTAGCTGTGGTCCGCCCCACGCGCTCCCGCGCACGCCTCCCGAGCGCCCCGCGCACACCGCCCACGTGCCCCGCGCGGGCCTGCTTCGCCCCCTTCGGGGCCTCTCGCGGGCTTCCGTCACCGAACCGATTTGATACGGGGGGTGCGGGCGCCGGTAACCTGAGGCATTCGCACTTCGTCGTCGTAATGAAGAGAGCACCGTGGCCGCCGACAAGATCGACACCATCGTCAGCCTGAGCAAGCGCCGTGGCTTCGTCTACCCGTGCAGTGAGATCTACGGCGGCCAGAAGGCCGCCTGGGACTACGGACCGCTGGGTGTCGAACTCAAGGAGAACCTGAAGCGTCAGTGGTGGCGTTACATGGTCACCGCGCGCGAGGACGTGGTCGGCATCGACTCGTCGGTCATCCTGGCCACCGAGGTCTGGGAGGCCTCCGGCCACGTCGCGACCTTCACCGACCCGCTGACCGAGTGCACCTCCTGCCACAAGCGCTACCGCGCCGACCACCTGGAGGAGGCGTACGAGGAGAAGCACGGCCGCCTCCCCGAGAACGGCCTCGTCGACCTCAACTGCCCCAACTGCGGCAACAAGGGCACCTTCACCGAGCCCAAGCAGTTCTCCGGCCTGCTCTCCACCCACCTCGGCCCGACCCAGGACTCCGGCTCCGTCGCCTACCTGCGTCCCGAGACCGCGCAGGGCATCTTCACCAACTTCGGCCAGGTCCTGCAGACCTCGCGCAAGAAGCCCCCGTTCGGCATCGCGCAGATGGGCAAGTCCTTCCGGAACGAGATCACTCCGGGCAACTTCATCTTCCGCACCCGCGAGTTCGAGCAGATGGAGATGGAGTTCTTCGTCAAGCCGGGCGAGGACGAGCAGTGGCAGGAATACTGGATGGAGCAGCGCTGGAACTGGTACACCGGCCTGGGTCTCCGTGAGGAGAACATGCGCTGGTTCGAGCACCCGCAGGAGAAGCTCTCCCACTACTCGAAGCGCACCGCCGACATCGAGTACCGCTTCTCCTTCGGCGGCAGCGAGTGGGGCGAGCTGGAAGGCGTCGCCAACCGCACCGACTACGACCTGAACGCCCACTCCAAGGCCTCCGGCGCCAACCTGACCTACCTGGAGCAGGAGGGCGAGCGCTACACGCCGTACGTCATCGAGCCCGCCGCCGGTGTCGGCCGCGCCATGCTGGCGTTCCTCCTCGACGCGTACACCGAGGACGAGGCCCCGAACGCCAAGGGCGTCATGGAGAAGCGCGTCGTCCTGCGCCTCGACCCGCGCCTGGCGCCGATCAAGGTCGCGGTCCTGCCGCTGTCCCGCAACCCGCAGCTCTCCCCGAAGGCCAAGGGCCTGGCGGCTGACCTGCGCCAGAACTGGAACATCGAGTTCGACGACGCCGGCGCCATCGGCCGCCGCTACCGTCGCCAGGACGAGATCGGCACCCCGTTCTGCGTGACCGTCGACTTCGACACCCTCGACGACAACGCGGTGACCGTGCGCGAGCGCGACACCATGAAGCAGGAGCGCGTCTCCCTGGACCAGATCCAGAGCTACCTGGGCAGCCGCCTGCTCGGCTGCTGACCCGCCCACGCGACACGCGAAAGCCCCCGGTTCCGGAAACGGAACCGGGGGCTTTCCCGTGGTCGGGCCGGCTGTACGGGCCGGGTGACGTGCGGTCAGGCTGCGGGGGTCTCCGCTGCCGCTCCCGCCGCCGCTGCTGCCGCTGCCGCCTCGGCCTCCGCCTGGCGCCTCGCTCCCTCGGCCGCGCGGCGCTTGCCGAACCAGGCCGTCCACACGCCGAGGACGCCGAGCACGCCGTAGATCATGAGCGGGCTGAGCGTGACCATGGTCGAGGTGCTCAGCGCGTACGCCAGGCCGATCCGGACCAGCGCCTCGATCACGTACGCCACGCCCCACACCAGCGTCATCGTGCGCATCGTGGAGCGGAAGCCCTCGAACTGCCACATGCCGTTCCACCAGGCGGTGGAGGCCGGGGTGCCGTCGGTCGCGAACTTGCGGCCGAAGTAGAACATCAGCGGCCGCGGCGCCAGCAGGGTCACCAGGCAGAGCAGCCCGAACAGCCCCGTCACGCCCGAGTCCTTGATCAGCAGCGCGCGGGCGGTGTGCGCGCCGATCAGCGAGACCAGGGCCGTGATCACCAGGAAGACCAGGGTGACGACGGCGAACTCGTCGATCTTGCGCCGCCAGGCGACCATGATCGCGCTGTCCAGGACCGGCCAGACACTTCCGGCGAGCAGGGCGGTGAACTCGGACCAACCGTGGTTCTCGGTCAGTGTGTTGTAGGTGACGATCGGCGCGACGACGTTGAGGCCGATGGTCAGGATCCAGCCGAGGGCGGCGGAACCTCCGGAGCGGGCGGGCCGCCCCGGCTGTCCGTCGGCCGCTGCGGCCGGTGGCCCGCCGGGTGCGGACATGGCGTCGGACATGGTTCCCCCTGGTGCTGAAATCGGGCGCGGTGCGGGAGAAGGCTAGTCATGTTCCGGACAAGGAACGGGAAAGTCCGCTCCAAGCGATCTTCAAATGCCGCCGACGCGCGCCCCGAGGGGGTTCAGGCGCGCAGCCCGCGCAGCAACAGGCCCACCACGGCCTCGAATTCGGTCCCGATCGTGGGCCGACGCCACTCCGGCGCGTACGCCGGGTCGTGGAAACGGGAGGTCGCGTCGAAGAGTGCGCGGGCCGTCGCCTCCGGGTCGGGGGCGGCGAACTCCGCCTCCCGGGCCCCCTCTTCGACGATCGACCGGACCTGGTCGATCAGGATCCCGACGTGCTGGTCGACCACGCCGCTGTTCTCGTCGATCAGCACTCCGTACGTCGCGAACAGCTCCGGGTCGTCGCCCGCCTTGTGCCGCTTGGCCTCGAAGAGCAGCGCGAACCAGTCGTGCAGCTTGGCGGGCGCCGCCAGCTCGGGCTGCGCGGTCAGTTCGGCGAGCGCCTTCTCGGTCCGCGAGAGCCACCGCTCGGTGACCGCCTCGCGCAGCGCCGCCTTCGTGCGGAAGTGGCGGTAGACGCTGCCATGGCTGACCCCGAGCACCCGCGCCACGTCCACCACGGTCGCCTTCGCCGGCCCGTACCGCCGCAGCACCTCCTCGGTTGCTTCGAGGATGCGCTCTGCGGTCAGGGTCTCGGTGGCGGCCATGGAATGACAGTACCTGTCAGCCCCCACAGGTCGATGGCCCCGGCCCCGGCTCGGGTCCCGGTGTCGGGACCGGCCCTGGCCCCGGACGGAGTTCCCGGCACGGTCAGTGCTCGCTGTCCAGGTGGGCCATCTGGGCCGCCGGGTAGCGGTCGCCGGATGCCGCGTCCGCCGGGACGGCCTGCTCCATCGCTGCCAGGTCGGCCGCGTCGAGGGTGACGTCCAGGGCGCCGAGGGCCTCCGCCAGCCGGTCCCTTCGGCGGGCGCCGACCAGGGGGACGATGTCCGTGCCCTGGGCGAGGACCCAGGCGATGGCCGTCTGCGCGACCGTCACGCCCTTCGCCTCGGCGAGCGTCCGCAACCGGTCCACCAGGTCCAGGTTCCGCCCGAGGTTCTCGCCCTGGAATCGCGGGCTCATGCCCCGGAAGTCGTTCGGCGCCAGTTCGCGGTCCCGGGTGAAGTGGCCGCTGATGAGCCCGCGCGACAGCACGCCGTACGCCGTGACGCCTATGCCCAGCTCGCGCGCGGTGGGCAGGATCTTCTCCTCGATGGAGCGGGAGATCAGCGAGTACTCGATCTGGAGGTCCGCGATCGGGGCCACGGCCGCCGCCCGGCGCAGGGTGTCCGCGCCGACCTCCGAGAGCCCGATGTGCCGCACGTGCCCCGCCTCCACCAACTCCGCGATGGCGCCGACGGTCTCCTCGATCGGCACGTCGGGGTCGACGCGGGCGATCCGGTAGATGTCGATGTGGTCCGTGCCCAGGCGCTGGAGCGAGTACGCCGCGAAGTTCTTCACGGCGTCCGGCCGTCCGTCGTACCCGCTGAAGCCGCCCTCGACCGTGCGCAGCGCGCCGAACTTCACGCTCGTCAGCGCCTGCTCGCGGGCGCCGGCCGGGGCGCTCCGCAGCGCCTCGGCGATCAGCAGCTCGTTGTGCCCCATCCCGTAGAAGTCGCCCGTGTCGAGCAGGGTCACCCCCGCGTCCAGCGCGGCGTGGATCGTCGCGATCGACTCGGCGCGGTCCGCCTCTCCGTACAGCGCGGACATCCCCATGCAGCCGAGGCCCAGCGCGGAGACCCGAGGGCCGGTGGTGCCCAGCGGGCGGGTGGGAACGGAGGTCCGTGCCGTCGTCTTCGTCGTCTCTGTCGTCTTCATGGAACAACCATGACATGACCGATGACAGATTTCAATATCTGTCATTCGTGTGGGTGAAGCGGAGGAGGGCCGGGGCGGTGCCGGAAAACCGGGTGCCGACGGGAGCGGGCCGGGGGTAGCGTCGCCGGCATGTATTCGTTCTTCCAGATCTACGAGTGAGCGCCTTCGGCGCCAGGCCGAGTCCCACCGAAGCCCACCTCACCGACGGGAGAACACCGTGTCCAAGAGCCGTAACAACCTCCTCGGCGTTGGCGGACAGCGCAAGAAGCTGTCCCGCGCCGACCAGCACGGCGCCGGCCAGGGCCGCACCGCGGCCCAGAGTTCCGCCGACGACCGCAAGCAGGAGCTGCTGAAGAAGATGCGCGAGCGCGCGCAGGCGGCAGCGGAGAACACCACCGGCCCGGCAGCGGAGAGCGCCGACGCCGCCGCGGAGAGCACGCAGGCGGCGGACACCGCCGACACCGCCGCCGACACCGGCCGGCAGTAACCACCACGAAGGGCCCGGGGCGCACAGCACCCCGGGCCCTTCGCCCTGCCCGGCCCCAACCTCGGTCCCGGCCCCGGCCTCAGCCCCGGCCCGCCCTGCCCCGCCCCGCCTCTCCGCCCGCCCGGCCCCCTCAGACCCCCTTCACCCCCTTCACCGCGACGTCTCCCTCTCCGCCGCCACCCGCCCCTCCCCGTCCTCCTCCGCCAGGCACATCGCCGTCCGTTCCGCCGTGCCCCGCGCCCATCTGCCGCTGGTCAGTGCCCCGACCGCGAGGACCGCCAGCCCGCAGGCCGTCACCACCCAGTAGGCCGGCCCCGCCGCCGCCGCGAAGGCGTCCGGCGGCATCCCCGTCCCCGCCCCCGCTCCCACACCCGCCGCCAGGACCGCGCCCACGACCGCCACCCCGAGCGTCTGTCCCACCTGGCGGCTCGTCGAGGCCACCGCCGACGCCACCCCGGCCTGCGCGCGGGGCATGCCCGAGACCGCCGTGTTGGTGATGGGGGCGTTCACCAGGCCGAAGCCGATGCCGAAGACCACGTACCCGGCGAAGAGCAGCGGATCGCTGGTCTCGGCCCCGAAGGCCGAGAAGAGCAGCGCCCCCGTCGCCATCGCCGTCCCCGCGAGGAGCAGCGGGAGCCGGGGTCCACGCGCGCCCGTGAGCCGTCCCGACAGCGGCGCGAAGACGAAGGTCATGCCCGCCATCGGAAGCATGTACAGACCGGCCCGGAGCGGGGAGAGACCGCGCACGTCCTGGAGGTACAGCGTGTTCAGGAAGAGGAAGCCGCCGAAGCCCGCGAAGGCGCAGACCGCGACGACCGTGGCCCCGCTGAACGGCGCGCTGCGGAAGAACCGCAGGTCGATGAGGGGTTCGCGGCGCCTCGGCTCGTACAGGAGGAGTCCGGCGAGCGCCCCCGCGGCGATGCCGGCGAAGAGCGGGTCGGTCTCGATGATCGCGTACGTGAGCGAGCCGAGGAGCGCCGCCACCAGGAGCTGCCCGACCGGGTCGGGGCGGCGGGGGCGGGGCGCGCGGGACTCGGGGACGTACCGCAGGGTGAGGAGCAGGGCGAGGAGGGCGACCGGCAGGTTGACCCAGAAGATCGCCCGCCAGCCGACCGATTCGACGAGCAGACCGCCCACCAGGGGCCCCGCGGCCATGGAGACGCCGACGACCCCGCCCCAGACGCCGATGGCACGCGCGCGTGCGGCGGGTTCGGTGAAGGTGTTGGTGATGATCGACATGGCGACCGGGTTCAGCATCGAGCCGCCCACGGCCTGGACGGCCCGGAAGGCGATCAGCGCCTCCAGGTTCGGCGCGAGGGAGCAGAGCAGCGAGCCGAGCGCGAAGACGACGAGGCCGGTGACGAAGACCTTGCGGCGGCCGATGCGGTCGGCGGTGGAGCCGGAGAACATCAGGAGCGAGGCCAGGACCAGGGTGTACGCGTCGATGACCCACTGCAGGCCGGCGACGGAGGCGCCGAGGTCGCGCCGCAGGGAGGGCAGGGCGACGTTGAGCGCGGTGTTGTCCAGGCTGACGATCAGCAGGCTCATGCAGCAGATCGCCAGGACGAGGAGTTGCCGGCGCCGGGGGAGCGGCGAGCGTGTGAGCTCGGGCATGTTCGGATAGTACGACTAACTAATGACCGCCGCAGTACGCGACAATGGCCCCATGACCGCGTTCTCCCCCCTCGCCATCGGGCCGCACATCGTGCAGCCGCCGGTGGTGCTCGCCCCCATGGCCGGCATCACCAACGCCCCCTTCCGTACCCTCTGCCGCGAGTTCAGCGGCGGCAAGGGGCTGTTCGTGAGCGAGATGATCACGACGCGCGCCCTGGTCGAGCGCAACGAGAAGACGATGCAGCTCATCCGCTTCGACGCGACCGAGCAGCCGCGCTCGATCCAGCTGTACGGGGTGGACCCGGTCACCGTCGGCAAGGCCGTACGGATGATCGTCGACGAGGACCTGGCCGACCACATCGACCTGAACTTCGGCTGCCCGGTCCCCAAGGTGACGCGGAAGGGCGGCGGCTCGGCCCTGCCCTACAAGCGGCCGCTGCTGCGCGCGATCCTCAACGAGGCCGTGACCAACGCGGGCGACCTGCCGGTCACCATGAAGATGCGCAAGGGCATCGACGACGACCACATCACCTTCCTGGACGCGGGCCGGATCGCGGTGGAGGAGGGCGTCACGGCCATCGCGCTGCACGGGCGGACGGCAGCCCAGCACTACGGCGGTACGGCCGACTGGGACGCCATCGCGCGCCTCAAGGAGCACGTGCCCGAGATCCCGGTGCTCGGCAACGGCGACATCTGGTCGGCCGACGACGCCCTGCGGATGATGCGGGAGACGGGCTGCGACGGCGTGGTCGTCGGGCGCGGCTGCCTGGGGCGCCCGTGGCTCTTCGCGGACCTGGTGGCGGGCTTCGAGGGCACGGGGGCGTACGCGGCGCCGGGTCTGCGGGTGGTCGCGGACGCGATGGTGCGGCACGCGCGGCTGCTCGGCGAGTGGCTGGGTGACGAGGCACGCGGTGTCATCGACTTCCGCAAGCACGTGGCCTGGTACCTGAAGGGCTTCTCGGTGGGTTCCGAGATGCGCAAGAAGCTGGCGATCACCTCGTCTCTGGACGAACTGAGCGCTCAGTTGAGCGAGCTGGACCTGGACCAGCCGTGGCCGGTGGGTGCGGACGGTCCTCGGGGTCGTACGTCCGGAAACAACCGAGTTGTCCTGCCGGACGGCTGGTTGAAGGACCCCTACGACTGCTCCGGGGTGAGCGAGGACGCCGAGCTGGACACGTCCGGCGGCTGAGATCAGGCCTTTCCGGGGGAGTGATCCTCGCCACCCTTGAGGGGGGTGGTGCTCAGATGAGCAGGTTACGAACGGCTGCACTGCCTGAAAGGGTGGCACTGGGTGCCACCCTTTTTGTGTTCAAGAGTTGAACGCAAATGGGCGCCAAGGGTGCTCGGATGAGCGAATTCTCGGCGATTCCGCCCCCTCTGGCTTCGGGGCCTGAAAGCGGAAGCTTCGCCTCGGTAACTTTCGAAGTGCTGGCGGACGGGTGGTTAAGACCACGTGTCCGCTAGGCGTACCTCCCCAGAAGCCTTCGATCTGGGTATGTTCCTCGCCGTCAGGGCAGCCAACCGAGTCATCGAGGAGTCGGGACCCGTGTCGGAAAACAATGATCAGAAGTTCGTGTACGACTTCACCGAGGGCAACAGGGACCTGAAGGACCTGCTCGGTGGCAAGGGCGCGAACCTGGCCGAGATGACCAACCTCGGTCTGCCGGTCCCCCCCGGCTTCACGATCACCACCGAGGCGTGCAAGGTCTACCTCGAGAGCGGTTCGGAGCCCGTCGAGCTCCGCGACGAGGTCAGCGCGCACCTCGACGCCCTCGAGCGGCAGATGGGCAAGAAGCTCGGCCAGGCCGACAACCCGCTGCTCGTCTCCGTCCGCTCCGGAGCCAAGTTCTCCATGCCGGGCATGATGGACACGGTCCTCAACATCGGCCTCTCCGACGAGTCCGTCGTCGGACTCGCCCGCCAGGCCGACAACGAGCGCTTCGCCTGGGACTCGTACCGCCGCCTCATCCAGATGTTCGGCAAGACCGTCCTGGACGTCGACGGCGAGCTGTTCGAGGAGGCCCTCGACGAGGCCAAGGCCGAGAAGAAGGTCGCCAGCGACACCGACCTCGACGCCGCCGACCTCCGGAAGGTCGTCGAGCACTTCAAGGGCATCGTGAAGGCCGAGACCGGCCGCGACTTCCCCCAGGACCCGCGCGAGCAGATGGACCTCGCCATCGAGGCCGTCTTCAACTCCTGGAACACCGACCGCGCGAAGCTGTACCGCCGCCAGGAGCGCATCCCGGGCGACCTCGGCACCGCCGTCAACGTCTGCTCGATGGTCTTCGGCAACCTCGGCCCCGACTCCGGCACCGGCGTCGCCTTCACCCGCGACCCCGCCTCCGGCCACGCCGGCGTCTACGGCGACTACCTGCAGAACGCGCAGGGCGAGGACGTCGTCGCCGGCATCCGCAACACCGTGCCGCTGGCCGACCTCGAGTCGATCGACAAGGCCTCGTACGACCAGCTCATGCACATCATGAACACGCTGGAGACCCACTACAAGGATCTCTGCGACATCGAGTTCACCATCGAGCGCGGCCAGCTCTGGATGCTCCAGACCCGCGTCGGCAAGCGCACCGCCGGTGCCGCCTTCCGCATCGCGACCCAGCTCGTGGACCAGGGCCTGATCGACGAGGCCGAGGCGCTGCAGCGCGTCACCGGCGCGCAGCTCGCCCAGCTGATGTTCCCCAAGTTCGACGAGAACGCCAAGGTCGACCAGATCGGGCGCGGCATCGCCGCCTCCCCGGGCGCGGCCGTCGGCAAGGCCGTCTTCGACTCGTACACGGCCGTCAAGTGGTCCCGCTCCGGCGAGAAGGTCATCCTGATCCGCCGCGAGACCAACCCGGACGACCTGGACGGCATGATCGCCGCCGAGGGCATCCTCACCTCCCGCGGCGGCAAGACCTCGCACGCCGCCGTCGTCGCCCGCGGCATGGGCAAGACCTGTGTCTGCGGTGCCGAGGAGCTGGAGGTCGACACCAAGCGCCGCCGGATGACCACCTCCGACGGCCAGGTCGTCGAGGAGGGCGACGTCGTCTCCATCGACGGCTCCACCGGCAAGGTGTACCTCGGTGAGGTACCCGTCGTACCGTCCCCGGTCGTCGAGTACTTCGAGGGCCGGATGCACGCCGGCGCCGACGACGCCGACGAGCTGGTCGCCGCCGTCCACCGGATCATGGCCTACGCGGACCGCGTCCGCCGCCTCCGGGTCCGCGCCAACGCCGACAACGCCGAGGACGCCAACCGCGCCCGCCGCTTCGGCGCCCAGGGCATCGGCCTCTGCCGCACCGAGCACATGTTCCTCGGCGAGCGCCGCCAGTTCGTCGAGCGGCTGATCCTGGCCGACACGGACACCGAGCGCGACCAGGCCCTCGAAGCCCTGCTCCCGCTCCAGCAGACGGACTTCGTCGAGCTCTTCGAAGCCATGGACGGGCTGCCCGTCACGGTCCGGCTGCTCGACCCGCCGCTGCACGAGTTCCTGCCCGACATCACCGAGCTGTCGGTACGCGTGGCCCTCGCGGAGTCCCGCAAGGAGCCGCACGAGAACGACCTGCGCCTGCTCCAGGCCGTGCACCGGCTGCACGAGCAGAACCCGATGCTGGGTCTGCGCGGCGTTCGCCTCGGCCTGGTCATCCCCGGCCTGTTCACCATGCAGGTCCGTGCCATCGCCGAGGCCGCGGCCCAGCGCATCGACGCCAAGGGCGACCCGCGCGTCGAGATCATGATCCCGCTGGTCGGCACCGTCCAGGAGCTGGAGATCGTCCGCGAGGAGGCCGAGCAGGTCATCGCCGAGGTCCAGGCCCGGACCGGCGTCGAGCTGAAGCTCGCGCTCGGCACCATGATCGAGCTGCCGCGCGCCGCCGTCACCGCCGGCCAGATCGCGGAGGCCGCGGAGTTCTTCTCCTTCGGCACCAACGACCTGACCCAGACGGTCTGGGGCTTCTCCCGCGACGACGTGGAGGCCTCGTTCTTCACCGCGTACCTGGAGAAGGGCATCTTCGGCGTCAGCCCCTTCGAGACCATCGACAAGGACGGTGTCGGCGCGCTCGTGCGCAGCGCCGTCCAGGCCGGCCGCGCCACCCGCCCCGACATCAAGCTCGGTGTCTGCGGCGAGCACGGCGGCGACCCGGAGTCGGTGCACTTCTTCCACGAGGTCGGTCTCGACTACGTCTCCTGCTCGCCCTTCCGGATCCCGGTGGCGCGTCTGGAGGCCGGCCGTGCCGCGGCCGAGTCGAAGGGCAGCGACAGCCGCTGAGCCCCGGGAGTCCGGGGCGCGGGGCCGCAGGGCCCCGTGACCCCGGTCCCGGCGCACCACCGGGGCCGCCGTCGGTCAGCTCTGCGACCCTCACCGGCGGGCGGCGGCTCCGGATTCACAAAAAGAGACGGGACGGACACCTTTGTGCGGAGGTGTCCGTCCCGTTGTTTGTTTGCTTGTAGAGCTGATGTGAGTCAATGTTCAATTGCGCCTGATTGAATTATTGGCCATTGAACTTCCTCGGTTCCGTACCGAAAAGAATGGAGTGGGCGCGACCCCCGGATCCCCACCCGGAGGCCGCGCCCTTTACCGTTGCCGGGCAGGTGAGCCGCAACCTCGCCGACCGCCGCCGGACGGACAAAGCCCCCCACGGTCTTCGCCACGTCACCTCGGTCCTGAAGGTTTCCTGCCCGACCCGTACAGCTTTTCGGTTCCCCGGTGATTGCCGCGATGCCTTTCAACTGTGGCTGAAACACCCTGGTAACCTGCAGTGATGCTGTGCATACTCGTTGTCGGGGGTGGTTGCGAGTGCACAGGTGGGGACGTCATGCTGCGGATTCATTTCACCGGAACCGACTTGGCGGGGGTGCGGACGGCCGCCCGGCCGGACGTTCTGTGGGAAACGATTCTGAGCTTTCACCGTTTAAGGGACCGGCGCGGACCCGTCGTCTTCGGGGAATGGCGCTCCGAAACGCGGATGCGGCTCGGCGGTGAGACGAGGCTGCTCGCCGCGCTCGTTCCCAGCCGCGGCTATTTCCCCGACTTCCTGACGCCCGCGGAAGGCGTCCAGGGACTCGACGAGGGACTCCAGGCGATCCGCGCGACCGACTCCGGCCGGCTGCGCGGCGAACTCTCGCTGCTCGCGGCCGACCGCTCCGGCGGGCGGACCGTGCCGCATTCGCTGCGCGCCCTCGCCGACGGCGGCGCGGAGCCCTTCGACCGGCTCGTGGGGGCCCTCCGGAGCTACCACCGGGCGGCAGTCGAGCCGTTCTGGCCGCACATCCGGGCCCGCGTCGAGGCCGACCGGGCCCGCCGGGGCCGCGCGCTCCTGGACGGCGGCGCCGAGGAACTCCTCGCCTCGCTGCCGCCGATGCTGCGCTGGAAGGCGCCCGTCCTGGAGGCCGACTACCCGGTCGACCGGGACGTCCACCTCGACGGGCGGGGGCTGCTGCTCCAGCCCTCGTACTTCTGCCGGGGGACCCCCGTCGTGCTGCGCGATCCCGGGCTGCCGCCGGTCCTCGTCTACCCCGTCACCCACGGCGAGGCGCCGACCGTCCGCGCGCCGGGCGGCTCCTCGCTCGCCAAGCTGGTCGGGCAGACCCGCTCCGAGGTCCTGCACGCGATCGGGGACGGCGGTACGACCAGCGAACTGGCCCGCAGGGCCGGGGTGTCGCTCGCCTCGGCGAGCCAGCACGCGGGCGTGCTGCGCGAGGCCGGGCTCATCGCGACCCTGCGCCACGGCAACGCGGTCCTGCACACCCTGACGCCGTTGGGCGCCGCCCTGCTCGGCGGCGCCCAACGGACGGTGGACCTGCGCTGCTACGCGGGGAGCTACGCGCGGAACGGGCCGGTCACCTCGTAGGTGATGCCGCCCGAGGAACTGCCGCTGGTGCCGCGCTGGCTGGAGAAGTAGAGCCGCTTGCCGTCGGGGGAGAAGGCGGGGCCGGTGATCTCGGAGCCGGACTGGCCGCTGATCCGCAGGAAGGGCGCGACGACGTCGTCCGGGGTGATCAGGCAGATCTCCATGTTGCCGCCGTCCTCGGCCACGAACAGGTCGCCGGAGGAGCTGCCGGTGACGTTGTCGACACCCGTGAGCGGGGCGCCGCCGCCGGAGACGAGCGAGTCGTCGTAGGCCAGCTCGTAGGTCCCGGCGGCGAGGTCGACCTGCCAGACGCGGTTGTCGCCCTTGGTGGTGAACCAGACGGTGTCGTCGGAGTAGTAGCAGCCCTCGCCGCCGTTGAAGTGCTTCGCGCCGGAGACCTGGGTGCGGGTGGTAGCCGGGGAACCGTCCGGGTCCGGCACGTTCTGCCAGGTGAAGGTGCCGGAGGTGGCGGTGGAGGCCTTGAAGACCTGGAGGGTGCCGGAGGAGAGGTTGCCCCAGGTGGTGGGGATGAAGCGGTAGAAGCAGCCGTCGGTCTCGTCCTCGGTCAGGTAGATCACCTTGCGGACCGGGTCGGCGGCGGCGGCCTCGTGCTTGAAGCGGCCCATGGCGTCGCGGCGGTAGGCGGTGCCGCCCCAGGGGTTCGACTCGTAGACGTAGCCGAGGGACACCTCCTCGCAGGAGAGCCAGGTGTTCCACGGGGTGGCGCCGCCGGCGCAGTTCTGGCGGGTGCCGGAGAGGATGCGGTAGGCGCCGGTGACGGTGCCCGCCGCGTCGAACCTGACCGCGCTCGCGCCGCCGCTCGGGTTGATCTCCGAGTTCGACACGTAGATCCAGCCCGTGCCGTCGGCGAAGCAGGCGCCGCCGTCGGGGGCGCTGTGCCAGGCGTACGAGGTGCCGGGGACCGACTGGCCGGACCGGGCGATCACCCGGCTGGTGAACCCGGCGGGCAGCAGGATGCCGTTGGCGTCCGCCGGGCCGAGCGCGCCGTAGGGGCCGGCGCCGGGCTGGGCGGGGGCGGCGAAGGCCGCGCCGTGCCACAGGCTGCCGCCGAAGGCGGCGGCCGAGGTGCCGATGACCGCTCCACGCAGGAAACTGCGTCGCTCCACGTCTCACTCCTGAGAAGGGTGGTGAACCGCCCCGTCACGCCGGTCGGGCGACGGGGTCGCGCGCTTCCGGAACCTAGGAGTACGGAATTGACTGTGCATCAACAAGCGGTGAAGGGGAAGCGGCGGGCGGCGGGCGGGCGTCCGCCTGTCGGTGCGGGCCGCTACCTTCAGGCCATGTCGATCTCCGCACGTCCGATCCTCGCCCGTCCGCTCGGCTCGGCACGGCTGCCCGCCGGCTCGGGGCTGCTCCGGAACACAGCCGTGGAGAGCCGGGCCGACGGCACCCGCCGCGCCCTGCTGTTCCGCGGCGACAGCCTGGAGGTGTACGACCTGGAGGACCTGTTCGCCGGGGAACGGGCGCCGCGGACGGTCTTCCCGAGGCCCTGGCCGGGCTGGGACGGGGGCGGGGCCTCGGTCGGCCCGGACGGCACCTTCGCGGTCTTCTCCGGCCAGCGGGCGGTCCGGGCCGTCGGCGCGGACGGCGCGACGCTGTGGGAGCACCGGCACCCCTGCTGGGGCCCCGAGGCGGGCCACCCGCACACCGGCGACGAGCAGCAGATCTGCGGTGGCTTCGAGCACGGCTCCTGCCGGATCTCCGACGACGGCCGCTTCGTCTGGGCGCACGCCCTGGTCCCGGGGGAGGCGTACGAGGAGTGCTGGTCGGTGCTCGACGCGCGGGACGGCCGCGAGCTGGCCCGGCTGCCCCTCGACGACAGCGCGGCCGCCGGCTCCTCCCACCTCTCCCACCCCGACGGCGTCCACATGGGGCTCTGCATCGGCATGGGCCAGGACGGGGTCCTGCTGTACTGGGCGTGCTGGGACGGCGAACGGCCGACCGTGTGGGACCTCAACGAGACGCTCGACCGCATCCTCGCGGACGTCCACCCGGCCCACGAGGGCTTCCTGACCATCGAGCACTACGGGGACGACCTGCGGCTGCACGCCCTGGACGGCACGGTCCTGGCCGAGCGGGGGCCGGTCCCGGCGTCGGAGGAGTCCGAGGAGGACGAGCTGCCGTGGGACCACCGGCCCGGCTTCGTGGACGCCGGCACCGTCCTCGCGACCACCGGCGTCGAGTACGACGTCGACGACGCGGGCCCCCGCCACTGGCTGCTCGACGCCCGCACCCTGGAGATACGCGGGACCGTCACGTATCCCGGCGGCCCCGTCGACGGCCCGGCCCACCCCCTCGGCGACGGCAGTTGGCTCACCCGCGACGAGGCGGGCGCGACGCTCCACCGCTGGACGGTCTGAGGCGCGGGGCTTTCGGCCGCGGTCCGGCGTACGGTGCCGCGGTCCGGCGTACGGGGCCTTCGGCCCTTGGGCACGCCCGTGCCGACGGGGGACACTGGGGGCATGCGTGCCACCCGGGACATCAGCGACCGCGACGACCTCGACGTGCTGCTGCGGCGCTTCTACGGCGCCGCCTTCGCCGATCCGCTCATCGGGCCCTTCTTCACCGAGGTCGCCGGGACCGACCTGGAGGCCCATCTGCCGCACATCGTGGACTTCTGGGAGCGGGCCCTCCTCCGTACCGCCGACTACCGGCGCGACGCCTTCGCCCCGCACGCCGCCCTGCACCGCGCGCGGCCCCTCACCGCCGCCCACTTCGGCCGCTGGGTGCAGCTCTGGCGGGCCACCGTCGACGGGCTGCACTCCGGGCCCCGGGCCGAGCGCGCCAAGGCGCAGGGCGAGCGGATCGCCCTCGCCCTGCTGCGGCGGCTCGCCGGGCCCGGGGCGGCGACCGGCGGCGGGGGCGGCGGGTTCGTCCCCCTGGCGGCCCTGGAACTGCGTTCCGTCGCCTGAACGAAAAGAATTCCGGGGAGAGCGATGAGTTTCGAGGGGCGGGCCCGTCCTACCTCTCGACAGCACCGCACGAGGGAAGAGAGCACATCATGGCCCCGCAGATGATCTTCGTGAACCTGCCCGTCAAGGACGTCTCCGCCAGCAAGACCTTCTTCGAGAAGCTCGGCTACTCCATCAACCCGGCGTTCAGCGACGAGACCACCGGCTGTGTGGTCATCAGCGACACGATCTTCGCGATGCTCCTCGAAGAGCCCAAGTTCCAGTCCTTCATGGCGCCCGGCAAGGAGATCTCCGACGCGACCAAGAGCACCGAGGTCCTGGTGACGCTGAGCGCCGAGAGCCGCGCGAAGGTCGACGAGCTGGCCGACGCCGCGCTCGCCGCCGGTGGCACCCCGGCGAAGGAGCCCCTGGAGATGGGCTTCATGTACGGCCGCTCGTTCACCGACCTGGACGGCCACCACTGGGAGATCTTCTGGATGGACCCGGCGGCGGCCCAGGGCTGAGCCCCGGACCCGTGCGTACGCGGCCGGGCCCGGAGACGTGCGCACGCGGCCGGGCCCCCGAAGGCGTAACCGCTCAGGCGGAGACGCCGCCGTCGATCACCAGGTCCGTGCCGACGGCGGAGCCCGCCGCGTCCGACGCGAGGTACAGCACGGCCGCCGCCACCTCGGCCGCCGAGGAGATCCTGCCCAGCGGCGACTCCCCCTTCATCCGGACCTCCCGCTCGGCCTCCGTCTCGCCGGGCCGCAGCGACATGGTGGACTCCGAGGCCCCGGGGCTCACCGCGTTGATGCGGACCCCGTCGCCGATGTGGTCCAGGGCCGCCGCCCTGGTCAGCGCCGACACGGCCGCCTTCGACACCTGGTAGCCGAAGAGGCCGGGGATCCGGACGTGCGGGCCCAGGTTCGACGCGATGTTCACGATGGCCCCGCCGCCGTGCGCCCGCATGTGCGCCACCTCGGCCTGGAGGGCGTGCAGCACCCCCGTGACGTTGATGTCGAGCAGCGTCCGCCAGTCGTCCAGGGGGAAGTCGGCGGCGCTGTGCCCGCCGCGGAAGACCCCGGCGTTGTTCACGGCCACGTCGAGACCGCCGAACAGCTCGACCGTGCGCCGGACCAGCTCCCTTGTGGACGCGGCCCCGGACACGTCGGCGGTGACGGCCGCGGCCGTGCCCCCGGCCGCCTCGATCAGGGCGACCGTCTCCTTCAGCGGCCCTTCCGTACGGCCGGCGACGACGACCTTCGCGCCCTCGGCGGCGAAGGCGAGCGCGATGGCCCGGCCGAGACCGGAACCGGCCCCGGTGACGAGGGCGACGCGGTCGGTGAAGCGTGCGGACATGAAGGACTCCCCTGTGATGTTCATCAGTCGATGAAACTTGACCGTACGTTCCAAAATGAGGTCCGAAGAAAGGGCGCCCCCCGTGGGCGCCCGTCCTCAGTCCAGCAGGCCCAGGGCCTGTTCCGTCGCGTCGCGGACCCGCGCCGGATCGCTCGTCACCTTGCCGACCACCCGGACGCCCTGCATCAGCACGAGCAGCATCCGGGCGAGCGCCCGGGGGTCCCGGTCGGCCGGGAGTTCACCCCCGGCGCGGGCCCGGGTGAGCGCCCCGTGCAGCAGCGTCTCGATCAGCTCCCAGCTGAGCTCGACCCGGCGGGCGACCGCCGTGTCGTGCGGTCCCAGCTCCGCCGCCGAGTTGGTGACGAAGCAGCCGTTCAGCCGCTCCCCGTCCGCCGTCGCCTCGGCGGCGAAGCGGCGGACGAGCGCGCGGACGGCCGGCAGGGCGGGGCCCGGCGTGGACAGCTCCTCGACGATCCGCGGGTCGCGGGTCTCCAGGTAGCGGTCCATCGCCTTCAGGTACAGCGCGTGCTTGTTGCCGAAGGTCGCGTAGAGGCTGGCCCGGCCGATGCCGAGGTGCTCCACGAGGTCCGACATCGTCGTCGCCTCGTAGCCGCGCGCCCAGAACAGTTCGAGCGCCGCCTGGAGCACGGCCTCCGGATCGAATTCCTTGGTCCTGGCCACGAGATGACCGTACGGCTTTCTGGAACGATCGGTCAAGCTACTTCAGGCGCACCGGATACACCGCCACCGTCACCCCGTCGTCGTCCAGGCACCGGCCCGTCTCCAGGTCGAAGCGCTGCTTCAGGAGCGGCGAGGCCACGAACGGCCGCCCGTCCGAGGAGCCGACGAGCCCCCGGGAGAGCACCTGCGCCCCGGTGAACGGGTCGCGGTTGTCGATCGCGTACGTCCGGCCCGACCGGTCACGGAAGACCGCCGCCTGCCGGCCGTCCGGCAGCAGCGCCGCCACGCCCCGGCCGGGGGTCAGCCGGGCCTCCTCGCAGACCGACAGCCAGGAGTCGGGGGACGGGGAGAGTTCGAGGGTCGTCGTCATCGCGAGGTGGCCCCTTCCAGGGTGCTGTTCGTCCTGCCGAGCGTCAGGATCGTCAGGTCCGGCTTGATCTGGTCGCGCTCCGGCACGAAGCGGACCGAGGGGTCCGGCGCCCCGGGCGCGTTCACGAAGGAGACGAAGCGCCGCAGTCGCTCCGGGTCGTCCAGGGTCCGCGCCCACTCGTCCTGGTAGCCGGCGACGTGCGCCGCCATCAGGGCCTCCAGTTCGTCGCAGAGCCCGAGCGAGTCCCCCACCACCACGTCCTTGAGGTGGTCGAGCCCGCCCTCCAGGCGCTCCAGCCAGGTCGACGTCCGCTCAAGGCGGTCCGCCGTCCGGATGTAGAACATCAGGAACCGGTCGATCAGGCGCACCAGTTCGGCGTCCGACAGGTCCTGGGCGAGCAGGTCCGCGTGGCGCGGGGTCGCGCCGCCGTTCCCGCCGACGTAGAGGTTCCAGCCGTTCGCCGTCGCGATGATCCCGAAGTCCTTCGACTGGGCCTCGGCGCACTCGCGGGCGCAGCCCGAGACCGCCGACTTCAGCTTGTGCGGGGCGCGCAGGCCCCGGTAGCGCAGCTCCAGCTGGATCGCCATCCTCACGGAGTCCTGGACGCCGTAGCGGCACCAGGTCTGCCCCACGCAGGACTTGATGGTGCGCAGCGCCTTTCCGTACGCGTGCCCCGACTCGAAGCCCGCGTCGACCAGCCGGGTCCAGATGGAGGGGAGCTGGTCGACCCTGGCGCCGAAGAGGTCGATCCGCTGACCGCCCGTGATCTTCGTGTAGAGACCGAAGTCCCGGGCCACCTCGCCGATCACGATCAGCTTCTCCGGGGTGATCTCGCCGCCGGGGATGCGCGGCACCACCGAGTAGGAGCCGTTGCGCTGCATGTTGGCGAGGAAGTGGTCGTTGGTGTCCTGGAGGGCGGCCTGCTCCCCGTCGAGGATGTATCCGTCGATGCCGAGCACCGGGGCCAGTGAGGCGAGGATCGAGCCGACGGTCGGCTTGCAGACCTCGCAGCCCTCGCCGCCCCGCGCCTCCTCCCGTCCGTGCGAGTCGAGCAGCGCGGCGAAGGAGGTCAGCCGCAGGGTGCGGGCGATCTCGTACAGCTCGCTCCGGGTGTACGAGAAGCAGCCGCAGAGCCCCTTGTCGACGGCGGCCGGCAGCAGCTTCTCGATCGTCTTCACGCAACTGCCGCAGCCCGTACCGGCCTTGGTGCACTTCTTCACCTCGGGCAGCGAGGAGCACTGGCCGATCGCGTGCTTGGTCACGTTGTGGCAGGAGCAGATCACCGCGTCGTCCGGCAGCGCCGAGGGGCCGAGTGCCACGGGGGCGCCCGCACCGGCCGGGAGCACCAGCTGCTCGGGGGAGACGGGCGGCACGGAACCGGTGAGCGGGCGGAGCAGCCCGTACTGCTCGGCGTCCCCGACCAGGACACCGCCCAGCAGCACCCCGTCGCCGGAGATCACCAGCTTCTTGTAGACGCCCGAGCGGGAGTCGGCGTACACGACGTCGAGGCAGCCCTCGGCCGCGCCGTGCGCGTCGCCGAAGGAGGCCACGTCCACGCCGAGCAGCTTCAGCTTCGTCGACATGTCGGCACCGGTGAAGCCGTCTCCGCCCTCCTCGTCGGCGATCGTCGCCGCCGCCGTCTGCGCCATCTCGTAGCCCGGCGCCACCAGGCCGTAGACCCGCCCGTCCGAGGCGAGCGCGCACTCGCCGATCGCGAAGACCGCCGGGTCGGAGGTGCGGCACCGTTCGTCGACGGCGATGCCGCCGCGCTCCCCGACGGTGAGGCCGCAGTCGCGGGCCAGCTGGTCCCGGGGCCGTACCCCGGCGGAGAACACGACCATGTCCGTGGGCAGTTCGGAGCCGTCCGAGAGCTTCATCCCGGTCACGGCGCCGTCCGTCGTCACCACCTCCTGGGTGCCCGTGCCGGTGTGCACGGTCAGACCCATCCGCTCGATCGTGCGGAGCAGGGCCGCGCCGCCGCCCTCGTCGACCTGCACCGGCATCAGGCGCGGCGCGAACTCCACGACGTGGGTGTCGAGTCCGAGCCCGCTGAGCGCGCCCGCCGCCTCCAGGCCGAGCAGCCCGCCGCCGACGACCGCGCCGGTCGTCGCCGTCCGCGCGTACTCCTCGATCGCGAGGAGGTCCTCGATCGTGCGGTAGACGAAGCAGCCGCGGGCGTCCTTGCCGGGGACGGGTGGCACGAAGGGGTACGAGCCGGTGGCCAGGACCAGCGTGTCGTACGCGAAGACCCGCCCCGAGCGTGCGGTGACCGTACGGGCCTCCCGGTCCACCGACTCGGCCGGGTCGCCCACGTACAGCTCGATCGAGTGCTTCTCCAGGAAACCCGCCTCGACCATCGACAGGTCCTCCGGGGTCTTCCCGGAGAAGTACGAGGTCAGCTGTACGCGGTCGTAGGCCGGGCGCGGCTCCTCGCAGAGGACCACGATCCGGGCCCGCTCGGTGACGCCACGGTCCGCGAGCGCCTCAAGGAACCGCTGGCCGACCATTCCGTGGCCGACCAGGACGATGGTGGGGGTGGTCATGAGGAGCCTCCGTCGTGGGTGAGCAGGTGGAGCAGGGGGGCGTCGTCGGGCAGGGCTTCGTCGCCCTCCCAGGCGCGGGCGAGCGACCCGACCGCGGCCAGATCGCCGAGGAGGACGCCCCCGACGAGCCGGTCGCCGCGGACGACGACCTTGCGGTAGGCGCTGCGCGTGGCGTCGGTGAGCTGGACGACCTCGTCGCCCGGCCGCGCCGTGACCTCGCCGAAGGCGGCGAGGTCGAGCGGCCGCGCACCGCCGAGGGTGAGCCGGGTGAGGGCGCGGGTGCCGGTGTAGCGCGCGCCGGAGAGTTCGGCGGTGAGCAGGTCCGCCAGCACGTCGGCCTGTTCGAGCGCCGGTCCGGCGAGGCCGTAGCTGCGGCCCCCGTGCTCCGCGCAGTCGCCGACCGCGTGGATGTACGGGTCGGAGGTGCGGAGTTCGTCGTCGACGACGACGCCGGTGGCGACGTCGAGCCCCGCCTCGCGGGCGAGGGCGACGCGGGGGCGCACCCCGCAGGCGAGGACGACGACCTGGGCGTCGAGGACGAAGCCGTCGGCGAGCTCGACGGCCGTGACCGCCCCGTCGCGCTGCCGGAGGCCGCTGACCCGGCACTCGGTGTGCACCTCGACGCCGAGCGCCTCGACGTGCTCGTGCAGCAGGGCCGAGGCCTGGGCGTCGAGCTGGCGCTCCATCAGCCGCTCGCCCTGCTGGGCGAGGACCACCTCCGCGCCGAGCGCGGCGAGGGCGCGGGCCGCCGAGACGCCGAGGAGGCCGCCGCCGATGACCACCGCCCGTACCCCGGGCCGGACGACGGAGCGCAGCTCCAGACAGTCGTCGAGGGTACGGAAGGGGTGGACGCCCTCCGGCAGTTCCGCCCCGCGCACCCCGCGCAGCGGCGGCAGCACCGGGTTGGAGCCGGTGGCCAGGACCAGCCGGTCGTAGCCGACGAGGGAGCCGTCCGCGCACTCCACCGTCCGCGCCGCCCGGTCGATCCGCACCGCCCGCGTCCCGAGCCGCGCGGGCTCCCGGGTCCCGGGCAGGGCGATCACCTCGGGGGCGTACCGCCCGGCGAGGACGTCGGCGAGCAGCACCCTGTTGTACGGTGCGTGCCGCTCCTCGCCGAGGAGGGTGACGGGGAGGCGCTGGGCGAGCCGGGCGCCCGCCGTTCCGCCCCCGACCACCACGATCCGTGTACTCATGACGGGAAGCGTGCGCGGCGGGTGTTACCCGACGGCATCCCGGCTGTTTCCCGTACGGAACGCTGATCTCCGTGGCCCGCCGGGAGCGCTGTGAGGGCACGGCCGGACCGGTGGACGCACCGAAGACCGGGCCGAGGGTTAACCCGTGGTCAGGCTCGGCTCAAGCCCGCCTTAAGGATCGGGCCGACGGGCCTGAGCTGCGGATTGCCGTACCCGGGCGACCCTAGGGTGCCGGATGTGACCTCCGAGGCCCGCCCCCACCCGCTCTACGTGCCCCTGCCCGGCAGGCCGGCCCCCGCCCCACCGGCCACCGCGGCGCCGGCCCCCGTCCCCGCCCTCCGCCTCGCCCCCGACCGGCTGCGGACCGGCATCCTCGCCGGGGCCGGAGCGGTCGCCCTGTTTTGGGGTCTCCAGGCCCGGCCCTCCGCCCGGCTCGACGCCTTCTTCGCCACCGGCGCCCACCTCACCGGCCTCCTCGCCGGCTACGGCGTCCTCGTCCTCCTGCTGCTCATGGCCCGCGTCCCCGCCGTCGAGCACGGCGTCGGCGCGGACCGGCTCGCCCGCTGGCACGCCCTCGGCGGCCGGTACGTCCTCGGCCTGATCGGCGCCCACGCGCTCCTCGCCCTCATCGGCTACGCCGTGCACACCCGTACCGACCTCGTCACCGCCACCGGGGGCCTCCTCGGATACGGGGCCATCGCCGCCGCCACCGCGGGCACCGCCCTGTTCGTCGCCGTCGGCGTCACCTCCGCCCGGGGCGTACGCCGTCGCCTCCCGCACGAGACCTGGCGGGCGGTGCACCTCGGCGGGCTCCTTGCCGCCGCCCTCGGCTTCGTCCACCAGCTCGCCGGGCCCGACCTCGCCGACAGCCTCCTCGCCCGCTGGCTCTGGTCGATGGCCCACGGCACCGTCGCCGTCCTCCTCCTCTGGTACCGGGTCGTCGTCCCCGTCCGCGCCGCCCTCCGTCACGAACTGCGGGTCGCGGAAGTCCGCGACGAGGGCCCCGGCGTCGTCTCCGTCCTCGTCCGGGGCAGGGGAGTGGCCCGGCTCCAGGCGGAACCCGGCCAGTTCTTCCGCTGGCGCTTCCTGCGGCGCGGACTCTGGGCGACCGCCCTGCCCTTCTCCCTCTCCGCGCCCGTCCGCGACGACACCCTGCGGATCACCGTCAAGGCGCTCGGCGACCACACCCGCCGCATCCGGCGGCTCCGCCCCGGCACCCGGGTCCTGGCCGCCGGACCCTTCGGCGCGCTCACCGCCCACCGCCGCACCCGCCGCAAGGTCCTGCTGCTCGCCGGCGGCGTCGGCATCACCCCGCTGCGCGCCCTCTTCGAGACCCTGCCCGGCGGGCCCGGCGACGTGACCCTGCTCTACCGGGCCTCGGACGCGGCCGGACTCGTCCTCCGTACGGAACTGGAGGCCATCGCCCGCGAACGGCAGGCCGCGCTCCACTTCCTCCTCGGCCCCTCGGACGACTCCTTCGACCCGCTCGCGCCCCGCGCCCTGCGCCACCTCGTGCCCGAACTCGCCGCCCACGACGTGTACCTGTGCGGGCCGCCGGCGATGGCACGGGCCGCCACCGCCCATCTGATCCGGGCCGGGGTGCCGGCCTCCCGCATCCACAGCGAGGACTTCGACCATGGCTAGACACGACGCATCCGGACGACACGGCGGACCCCGCGTCCCCGGACGGCACGGCGCACCGCGCGTTCCCACCGTCCGGCAGGCCCGGCGCAGGCTCGCCGCCGCGCTGATCGGCGCCGGGGCGCTCGCCGCGACCTTCCTCACCGCCTCGGTCAGCCCGGCCGCCCCGCCGGCCCCCGACCGGGAGCCGGGCGCCGCAAGCTCAGACGTAGCTCAACTCTCCAGGGATTGATGGACGGGGCAACGACCGCCTCCCTAGTCTCACGGACATGCCCGAGATATCTCTGACCACCCTTGTCCTGCTCTGCCTCGCCGCGCTCGTGGCGGGCTGGATCGACGCCGTGGTCGGCGGTGGCGGGCTGCTCCAGCTGCCCGCCCTGCTGCTCGGGCTCCCGCACGTCCCGGCCGCGCACATCCTCGGCACCAACAAGGCGGTCTCGATCGTGGGCACCACCGGGGCCGCCGTCACCTACCTCCGCAAGGCGCCCGTCCAGGTGGGGACGGCGGTGCGGATCGGACTCGCGGCCCTCGCCGGCTCCATGTGCGGCGCCTTCTTCGCGGCCGGCATCAGCAGCGAGGTCCTGCGCCCGGTGATCATGGTGGTGCTGCTCGCGGTCGCGGCCTTCGTGATGCTGCGGCCGTCCTTCGGGGTGAAGGCCGAGGGGGAGGACCGGGCGCCGCTGACCCGGGCCCGGATCGTCACCGCGATCGTCGTCGTGGGCGGCGGGATCGGCTTCTACGACGGCCTGTTCGGGCCCGGCACCGGCACCTTCCTGGTCCTCGCGCTGACCGCCGTGCTCCACCTCGACCTGGTGACGGCCTCGGCCACCGCGAAGATCGTCAACGTCTGCACCAACGCGGGCGCGCTCGCGATGTTCGCCTACCAGGGCACCGTGTACTGGCAGCTCGCCGCCGTCATGGCGGTCTTCAACCTGATCGGCGGGACCGTGGGGGCGCGGATGGCGCTCAGCAAGGGCGCCGAGTTCGTGCGGGGGGTGCTGCTGGTCGTCGTGCTCTCGCTGGTCGCGAAGCTCGCCTTCGACCAGTGGGCGTGAGGCCCGTCCCCGGGCTGGGCGTGAAGCCCGCCGCCTACCTGACCCCGATGAGGTGCCCGAAGGCGACCACGTTCCCCTGGTAGCCGTTCTTCTTCGAGAAGCCGCCGCCGCAGGTGATCACCCTGATCTCGGCCCGGCCGGCCTCGTCGTACACCTTCCGGTCGGGGAAGTCCTCGTTCCCGTAGACCTCGACCGCGTCGACCGTGAACACCGCCGTACGCCCGTCCTGCCGGTCCACCTCGATCCGATGGCCCTTCTTCAGCGCGCCGAGGGTGTAGAAGACGGCGGGCCCGTCGGCGTTGTCGACGTGGCCCGCGACGATCGCCGTGCCCTTGGCGCCGGGCGCGGTGCCGTCCCCGTACCAGCCGGCCATGTTCCGGTCCCGCGCCGGCGGCACGTCGAGCGAACCGTCCGCGGCCAGACCGAGCCGCATCATCGGGGTGTCCACGTCGGTCTCCGGGATGCGCAGCCGGACCGGCGGCGACGGAGGCAGCGGGTCGGCGGCGGCGTCGGTGTGCACGCTCGGCCCGGCGGCGAAGGCCTGCGCGGCCGACGGTACGGGCGGGGTGACCTGCTCCGAGCCGTTCTGCACGAGCCAGATCCCGACGCCGGCGGCCACGGCTATGCCCCAGCCCTTGCTCCTGTTGCTCACCTGGTTTCCTTCGTGTCCTCACGGGGCCGGTGGTGATGTGGCCCTGCCCCCGCCGGGCCGTGTTCGGGCGCTCGGCGGGGGCAGGACAGGCGGGGGTCTCAGTGCCCCTGCGCGCCGCTCGCCCGGCGTCGCAGGAGCCAGACCCCGCCCACGGCAGCAGCGGCCAGCACCGCCGCACCTGCCGTGACCTGGGCGGTGTCGGGGCCCACACTGCCCCCGACACCGGTCTGGACGTGGCCGCTCGGACCCCGGTGCTTGACGGTCAGGTCGCCCCGGGCCGTCCTGCCGTTGTCGCAGGCCACACTGATGCCGTAGGTGCCGGGCTTGGCGTGCTCCGGCACGTCGAACTGACCGACCACGACCTCTTTGTGGGTGCTCGGGTTCAGCTGGAACTCGCCCGCGCCGAGCGAGTTCGCGTCCCCGACGCCGTGACCGTGCTTCCCGCAGGCGAGGGTGTTGACGGTGACGGTGGTGCCGGGGGATGCGGAGGAGGGGAAGACTTCGAGCGACTCCGGATTGTTGTTGTTGGCGTACGCCCCGGGGGCGGCGAACGCCCCGAGCGCGGCGACCGTCAGCGCGGTACCGGTGAACAGACGGACAGTGGTGCGCATGGGGGCCTCCGGGGCGCGCGAGCGGTCATGCCGTGCGGTCCTCCCGGGAGGGACTTCCCGGGTGGACCTTCTGAGACCGAGATAAGAGCCGCCGCGCGCCCCGCGCCTGCTGATGAGGCATCAGGATTGGGCCGTCCGATACGGTGTGTCGACTGGATCTCCGATGTCTACGCAGGTCAGAGCGGGTTTCGCGGCGTCAGCTGACACCCGGTGCCGAACGGGTGACGAGGTCCGGGACCCAGTTCCCGTGCAGCCCCAGCGGGACCCGTACCGGCAGGTGGACCCGGGCGAGCGGTGCGCCGGAGAAGTCGCGGGCGGCCAGGACCACCAGATCGGTCGCGGCCCGCTCCGGCGCGAAGACGTACGCCATCACGTACCCGTCGTCCTCGGCCACCGGCGACTCGGCGGGCACGAAGACCCCCTCGCCGACGGTCCCGTACCGCCCGAACTCGTGCGCCTCCGTGGTGCCGCGCTCCAGGTCGTGCTTGAGGAGGGCGTTGCTGAACCCCTCCTCCGGCCGGTCGTCGCCGGGGCCGGCGGGCGCGGCGTACAGCTCGACGGCGGCGGTGTACCCGTACCGGTGCGGGCGCCCGGTGCGGGAGGAGGCGACGCGCGGGAACTCCTGGACGCGGTCGTCGAGCCGGTCCTCCCGCACCGTCCCCCGCGCGAGGTCGACCGTCCAGCGGTCCAGGGTCGGGCGGCTCGCGCCCACGTCCCTGATGTCGAAGCCCTCGCCGTGCCGGACGACGTCGACGACGATCTCCCCGGCGCCCGTCTCGTACGCGTTGAGGGTGTGCCCCACCAGGCCGGGCGCGAGACCGAACCACCGGACCTCCCCCCGGCCGTCGCGGGGGAGCACGCCCAGCCGGGCCCCGCGCCCCTCGTCCCAGGTGAAGGGCACGCCGGTGGCGAGGTGGGCGGGGCTGAACACCACGGGGGAGTCGAAGAGCAGCACGTGGTGCTCGGTGAGCGCGAAGTCGTGCATGTACGGGTTGCCGGGCACCCGGACGGTGGTGGTGCGCCGTACCGTTCCGGCGGCGTCCATGACGATGTGCTGGACGTCGTCCGAGCCGTAGCGGAAGGCGAGCGAGTGCAGTTCGCCGGTGTGCGGGTCGAAGAGCGAGTGGGCGTTGGCGCTGTACCCCTCCGGGGTCGCCCCCAGGTCGCAGGGGCCCAGAGTGTCCAGCTCGTAGCCGAGTTCGTACGGGCGGATGCCGCCCTCGATGAGTGCGTAGGTGCGGCCCGCGAGCCCCGCGACCTGCACGTTCGGCGAGACGTCGAGGCGCTCGTCGACCGGGGTGCCCCGGCGCGGCTCGCCCAGCAGGTCGGCGACGGAGCCGGAGCGGACCCAGCGGTTGCGGTACCACTCGGCGCGCCCGTCCCGGATGCGGACGCCGTGCACCATGCCCGCGCCGAGGGTCCAGATGTGGGCGGTGGGGTCCTCGACGCCGAGCGGGTTGGGGCCGTTCCGTAAGTAGCGGCCGGTGAGGTGGGCGGGGATCCGCCCGGTGACCGGCAGGTCGTGCGCAGTCACCTCCTCGGTGACGGGGGCGAAGCTGCCGGAGAGGTAGCGGTTGCGGCGGGTGGTCGTCATCGGGGGCTCCCGGCGGGGGCGGTGTGTGGCGTGTCGCGGGTGGGCTCGGGGTCGGTGGGCTCCGGCGTGTCGCGGGTGGGCTCGGGGTCCGTGGGCTCCGGCGCGTACGCCCGGCCCACCGCCGCCATCAGCGCCTCGTAGCGGGCGCCGGCCTCCTCCGGGGCGAAGTGTCCGGCGATCTCCAGGCTCACCGCGCCGTGCGAGGCGGCCCAGAAGATCTTGGAGACCTCGTGGGCGTCGCCCGGCCGGAGGAACCCGGCGTCCATGCAGGCGGCGACGGCGGCGGTCGAGGTCTCGAAGGCGGTCCCGGCGACGGCGAGTGCCTCCGGGCTGGGCCGGTAGCCCGGCACGGGCTGCTCGAACATCACCCGGTAGTAGGCCGGTTCGGCCAGCGCGTGGCGGCGGTAGGCGGTGCCGAGCGCGATGAGGTGGGCCAGCGGGTCGTCGCCGCGAGGGATGCTCTCCTGGGTGCGGCGCAGCCGGGCGAAGCCCTCCCGGTACAGCGCGTCGATCAGCCCCTCCTTCCCGCCGAACATCGTGTAGATGACCTTGGTCGAGGCGCCGATGTCGGTGGAGATCCGCCGGACGGTCAGGGCGGCCGGGCCCTCCGCGACGAGCAGGGCGATGGAGCGGTCGAGGATCGTGGTGCGCACGGCGTTCTGGCCGAGGCGCTGGGCGTCCTGGTAGGGCGTGCTCATGGGTAACACCGTATCCAAGCGGTAACGGTGTTACCAGGGTGATGCGCGGACTTCCTGGCGAGCCGTGCGCGAACAGGGCGTCTCAGGGCCGGAGTTCGTCCCACTCCACCGCGTCGTAGGCCGCGTGCACCCGGCCCATCAGCTCCTCGTCCACCGCGAACGCGACCTCGTCGATCGCCGTCACGGGCGCGACGGAACGGGAGTTGGTGACGAGCGCGGCCCGGTAGCCCGCGAGATCGGCCAGGGTGACCGGGCGCCGCACCGACGGCAGCCGGGGCGCCAGCAGCGCCATCGTGATCCCTTCGAGGCAGGGCGCCGACGGCCAGACCAGCGAAGTGCCGTCCCAGAAGGCGATGTTGGTGATCGAACCCTCGGCGATCTCGCCGTACGGGGAGGTCAGCACGGCCTCGTCGTAGCCGGCCCGCACGGCCGCCTCGCGGTGGTAGCTCTGGCCGAAACCGCCCAGGTGCTTGATGTGCGGCGCGGGGCGCCAGTACTCGGCGGTGGCCAGTCGCTGCGGGGCGCCGGGGCCGTCCGGGGCCGGCGCGGCGACGGTGACCGCGACACGGACGCCCGGGTACACGTACACCCGCAGCGAGGCGTCCCGCCGCCCGGCCCGCTCCAGGGCCCCGGCGGCCAGCGCGCGGACCTCCTCGCCGTCGAGGCCCCGGCCGAACAGCTCCCGGGTGGAGCGGTCCAGGCGGGCGAGGTGGAGGTCGAGCCCCTTCGCGCGGCCGTCCCGCACCTGCATGGCCGTGAAGTGGCCGAAGCCGGTCATGACGGCGGCCAGCGTCCCGGGGTCGGCCACCGGGGCGCCGTCGATCTCGATGTGCGGAGGCGGAGTCGTCATGGGCTCACCGTACGTCCCGGGAAAGGGGCTCGGGGAAGTCCCGGAGACCGGCGCTTGACCTCAACCAAACTTGAGGTACCACGATCCTCGGCATGGACATCACGAACTCCACCCAGACGCAGGTTCAGGCCCAGGCCCAGGCGCAGACACAGACGCAGACGCAGGGTCAGGCCCGGACCCGGCCCCTCACCCTCGCCCTCGTCGTCGCCAGCGACCGCGAAGGCCGCTTCGCCCCCGTCGTCACCGACTGGTTCCGCTCCCGTCTCGCCGAGCGCGAGGACTTCGCCGTCACCGTCGTCGACCTCGCCGAGGTCGACCTCCCGACCTCCCTCTCCCACCACCCCTCCCCGGCCGTCCGTGCCGAACTCGCCAAGGTCACCCCGCTGTTGGAGGAGGCCGACGCGTTCGTCGTCATCACCCCCGAGTACAACCACTCCTTCCCCGCCTCCCTCAAGAACCTGATCGACCGGCACTACACCGAATGGCAGGCCAAGCCCGTCGGCTTCGTCTCCTACGGCGGCATCTCCGGCGGCCTGCGCGCCGTCGAGCAACTGCGCCAGGTCTACGCCGAGATGCACGCCGTCACCGTCCGCGACACCGTCTCCTTCCACCACGCCCACGGGCAGTTCGACGAGGACGGCCGCCACAAGGACCCGGTCGGCGCCGAGATCGCCGCCAAGGCCCTCCTCGACCAGCTCGCCTGGTGGGGCCGTGCCCTCAAGGACGCCAAGGCCGTCCAGCCGTACGGCAAGTGAGGAGCCGTCACCGTGCTGCTGCGACTCCTCGCGCCCCGCCTCCGGCCCCACCGGCGCCTCCTCACCCTCCTCGTCGGACTCCAGCTCGTCCAGACGCTGGCCTCCCTCGCCCTGCCCACCCTCAACGCCGGAATCATCGACCGGGGCGTCCTCCGCGGGGACACCGACCGTGTCCTCCAGGGGGGCGCCGCGATGATCGCCGTCACCCTCCTCCAGGCGGCGGCCGCGGCCGCCGCCACCTACACCGGCGCCCGGATCGCCATGGGCGTCGCCCGCGACCTGCGCTCCGAGGTCTTCCGGCACGTCCAGGACTTCTCCGCCCGGGAGCGGGGCCGCTTCGGCGCCGCCTCCCTCATCACCCGCACCACCAACGACGTCCAGCAGATCCAGACCTTCACCGTCCTCGTCCTGACCATGCTGGTCGCCGCGCCCCTCCTCTGCTTCGGCGGCATCGCCATGGCCCTGCGCCAGGACGTGCCGCTCGCCCTGGTCCTGCTGCTCTTCGTACCCGTGATGACCGGGGCCGTCGGCACCGTCGTGCTGCGGATGCGGCCGCTCTTCCGGGGCATGCAGGAGCGCGTCGACCGCGCCAACCGGGTGCTGCGCGAGCAGATCACCGGCGTCCGGGTGGTCCGTGCCTTCGTCCGCGACCGGCACGAGCGGGAACGGTTCGCCGCCGCCAACGACGAACTCCTCTCCGTCGGGCTGCGGGCCGGCCGCCTCCAGGCCCTGATGTTCCCCACCGTGCTCATCGTCTGGCAGCTGACGACCGTCGCCCTCGTGTACGTCGGAGCCCACCGCATCGACTCCGGCGCCCTCCAGCCGGGCGGGCTCGTCGCCTTCCTCGGCTATCTCCTCCAGACCTCGATGTCCGTGATGATGGTCCTCTTCCTGCTCATGAACATGCCCCGGGCCGAGGCGGGCGCCGAACGCGTCCGCGAGGTGCTCGACACCCGCCCGTCCGTCGCCCCGCCGGTGGACCCGGTGAGGACGGCGGTCCGGCGCGGGCACCTGGAGGTCAGGAGCGCGGACTTCCGTTACCCGGGCGCGGAGGAATCCGTCCTCAGGAACGTCGGGCTGGTGGCCCGGCCCGGTGAGACCACCGCGATCATCGGTTCCACCGGCAGCGGCAAGTCGACCCTACCTCTTCTCCGGGACCGTCGCCACCAACCTCCGCTACGGCAAGCCCGACGCCACCGACGAAGAACTCTGGCACGCCCTGGAGACCGCCCAGGCCGCCGACTTCGTCCGCGCGCTCGACGAAGGCCTCGACGCGCCCGTCTCCCAGGGCGGCACCAACTTCTCCGGCGGCCAGCGCCAGCGCCTCGCCATCGCCCGGGTCCTCGTCGCCCGCCCCCGCCTCTACCTCTTCGACGACTCCTTCTCCGCCCTCGACCCCGGCACCGACGCCCGGCTCCGCGCCGCCCTGCGGGAGGAGACGGCGGACGCGACCGTCGTCATCGTCGCCCAGCGGGTCTCCACCATCCGGCAGGCCGACCGGATCGTCGTCCTCGACCGGGGCCGGAGCGTCGGCACCGGCACCCACACGTCCCTGATGCGGGACAACGCCACCTACCGGGAGATCGTCCTCTCCCAGCTCACCGAGGAGGAAGCCGCGTGAGCACGCCGACCGCGACCCGTACCCCTGCCCCCGCTCCCTCCGCCCCCACCCCCGCGGCCGCCCCCGCCCGCACCGGCCCCCCGCCCCGGCGCGGCCCCGGCCTCGCCACCCCCTCCCTCGAACGCTCCCTCTCCTTCCGCGCCTCCGGCCTCCGCCTCCTGCGCACCCTCGCCCCCGACCGGGCCCGCCTCCTCGGCGTCCTCGCCGCCGGCGCCGCGGCCGTCTCCCTCTCCGTCCTCGGCCCGCTCCTCCTCGGCCGCGCCACCGACCTCGTCATCACCGGCGCGACCGGCCCCGCCGGGGTCGACTTCCCGGCCGCCGGCCGGCTCCTCGCCCTCTCCGCCCTGGTCGTCGCCGGGTCCTCCCTCCTCACCTGGACCCAGCTGCGGATCGCCACCACCGTCGTCCAGCGGGCCGGCCACCGGCTCCGCCGGGAGGCCCAGCACAAACTGGCGAAGCTGCCCCTCACGTACCTCGACCGGCAGTCGCGCGGCGAGGTGCTCTCCCGCACCACCAACGACATCGACAACGTCACCCAGACCCTCCAGCAGGCCTTCAGCCAGATGGTCCGCGCCCTGCTGACCCTGGCCGGCGTCCTGGTGATGATGTTCTGGATCTCCCCGCTGCTCGCCCTCGTCGCCCTGGCCACCGTGCCCGTCTCGATCGCCGTCGCCGCCCTCGTCGGCCGCCGCGCCCAGCCGCAGTTCGTGAAGCAGTGGGCGGTCACCGGCCGGCTCGGCAGCCACGTCGAGGAGATGATCACCGGCCACACCGAGGTCGTCGCCTTCGGCCGGCGCGCCGAGGCCGTGCGCCGCTTCGACGAGCTGGGCGAGGAGCTGTACCGGGCGAGCTTCCGCGCCCAGTTCGTCTCCGGCTTCATCCAGCCCGCGCTGACCTTCGTCGGCAACCTCAACTACGTCGCCATCGCCGTGGTCGGCGGACTGCGGGTGGCGAGCGGCACCCTCTCCGTCGGCGACGTGCAGGCCTTCGTCCAGTACTCGTACGACTTCAACGGCCCGATCACCCAGGTCGCCGCGATGGCCAACCTCCTCCAGTCCGGGGTGGCCTCCGCCGAACGGGTCTTCGACCTCCTCGACGCCGAGGAGGAGACCCCGGACCCGGTGGCGCCGCAGCGGCCCGCCGAGCTGCGCGGCAGGGTCTCCTTCGAGAAGGCCGCCTTCCGCTACGAGCCGGGCAGGCCGCTCATCGAGGACCTCTCGCTCACCGTCGAGCCCGGCCGGACCGTCGCGATCGTCGGCCCGACCGGCGCCGGCAAGACCACCCTGGTGAACCTGCTGCTCCGCTTCCACGAGGTCACCGGCGGCCGGATCACCCTCGACGGGGTCGACACGGCCACGATGACCCGGGAGGAACTGCGCTCCGGCATCGGCATGGTCCTCCAGGACACCTGGCTGTTCGGCGGCACCATCGCCGACAACATCGCGTACGGGGTGCCCGGCGAGGTCTCCCGCGAGCGGATCGTCGAGGCGGCGCGGGCCGCGCACGCCGACCGATTCGTCCGCACCCTGCCCGCCGGGTACGACACCGCGCTCGACGAGGACGGCGGCGGCCTCAGCGCCGGCGAGAAGCAGCTGATCACCCTCGCCCGCGCGTTCCTCTCCGACCCGGTGATCCTCGTCCTCGACGAGGCCACCAGCTCCGTCGACACCCGCACCGAGGTCCTCGTCCAGCAGGCGATGACCTCGCTCCGGGCCGGCCGCACCAGCTTCGTCGTCGCCCACCGGCTCTCCACGATCAGGGACGCGGACACCATCCTGGTCATGGAGGACGGAGCCATCGCCGAACAGGGCGGCCACGAGGAACTCCTCGCCGCCGGAGGGGCGTACGCCCGGCTGCACGCCGCCCAGTTCGCCCGTACGGTGGAGACGTGATCGTCACCGTCCGCACCACCACCGACGCGCGCGCCAAGGCCGAGGCCCTGGCGCGCGGCGCCGTCGAGGCCCGGCTCGTCGCCTGCGCGCAGATCTCGGGGCCCGTCACCTCCGTCTACCACTGGCGGGGCGCGATCGAGACGACCGAGGAGTGGCAGGTGGAGTTCAAGACCACCGAGGCCCGCTACCCGGCCCTGGAGGCGCACCTGCTCGTCGCCCACGACTACGAGACGCCCGAGATCCTCGCCACCCGGACGACCCGGGTCGGCGCGGAGTACGCCCGCTGGGTCGAGCGGGAGACGGAGGCGGCCGAGGCGGTCGTGAGCCCGACGGACGACGAGCGGCCGTTCTTCGTGTACGGGACGCTGCGCCCCGGCGCGTACAACCACGACCGGTTCCTCGCCGGCCGCATCGGCACCGAGGCGGACGCCGTGCTGCACGGGGCGGTCCTGCACGACGGACCCGGCTACCCGTACGTCGTCCCGGCCGACGGCGGCACGGTGGTCGGCACGCTCCTCACACCCTCGCCCGGTGACTACAGCGACCTGTTCGGGCTGCTCGACCGCCTGGAGCTGCCCGTCGGGTACGAGCGGGTGGCGATGGACGTCGAACGGGTACGGGACGGGGCGCGGGTGTCCGCCTGGGTGTTCCTGGCGGCACCGGACGCGCCGCTCGGCGAGGTCATCGAGAGCGGGGACTGGTTCAGGCGGCCGTAGGGCGTGGGGTGCGCACGGCGGTCGGCCCCGGGGTCCGTCGCGTGCCCGGCCGGTTCAGCCCGCCTCGGCGCCCTCGGCGGCCACCGGCTCCAGGCGCACCGCGCACACCTTGAACTCCGGCATCCTGGACACCGGGTCCAGCGCCGGGTTCACGAGGGTGTTGGCCCGCCCCTCCCCGTACCAGTGGAACGGCATGAAGACCGTGTCCGGCCGGATGGCGGCGGTGATCCGGGCCGGTGCCACCGCCCGCCCGCGCCGCGACACCACCGCGATCCGCTCGCCCTCGGCCACCCCCAGCCGCTCGGCCAGCCGGGGGTGCAGCTCCACGAAGGGGCCGGGCGCCGCCGCGTTCAGCTCGGCGACCCGCCGGGTCTGCGCCCCGGACTGGTACTGGGACACGACCCGCCCGGTGGTGAGGACCACCGGGTACTCGGCGTCCGTCTCCTCGGCCGCCGCCCTGTGCACCACCGGCACGAACCGGGCCCGCCCGTCCTCGGTCGCGAACCGGTCCAGGAACATCCGGGGCGTCCCCGGATGGACCCCGTCGCCCTCCGGGGCCGCCGGGCAGGGCCAGAAGACGCCCTGCTCCTCCTCGATCCGCCGGTAGTCGATGCCCGAGTAGTCGGCGGGACCGCCGGCCGAGGCGCGGCGCAGCTCGTCGAAGACCTCCTCCGGCTCGGCGGGGAAGCCCTTCTCCCAGCCGAGGAGCCCGGCGAGCGCGTGCAGCACCTCCAGGTCGCTGCGCACCCCGGCGGGCGGGGTGAGGGCGCGGCGCCGGAGCAGGACGCGTCCCTCCAGGTTGGTCATGGTGCCGGTCTCCTCCGCCCACTGGGTGACGGGCAGGACGACATCGGCGAGCGCGGCGGTCTCGGAGAGCACCACGTCCGCGACGGCGAGGAAGTCCAGCGACCGCAGCCGCTCCTCCACATGTGCGGCGCGGGGTGCGGAGACCACCGGGTTGGAGCCCATGAGCAGCAGGGCCTTCACGTCGCCGCCGAGCGCGTCGAGGAGCTCGTACGCGCTCCGCCCGGGGCCCGGCAGCGACTCGGGTGGCACCCCCCAGACCCCGGCCACGTGCGCGCGTGCGGCGGGGTCGTCGAGCTTGCGGTAGCCGGGTAGCTGGTCGGCCTTCTGGCCGTGCTCGCGGCCGCCCTGGCCGTTGCCCTGGCCGGTGAGGCAGCCGTAGCCGCTGAGCGGGCGGCCCGCCTTGCCGGTGGCCAGGCAGAGGTTGATCCAGGCGCCGACGGTGTCGGTGCCCTTGGACTGCTGCTCGGGGCCGCGCGCGGTCAGGACCATGCCGGTGGCGGCGTCGGAGAACAGCGCGACGGCCTCCCGGAGCTGCGGCACCGGTACGCCGGTGATCCGCTCGACCTGCTCGGGCCAGTGGGACATGGCCCCGGCGCGGGCGGCCTCCCAGCCGGTGGTGCGGTGGTGGACGAACTCCTCGTCGACCCGCCCCTCGGCGACGACCAGGTGCAGCATGCCGAGGGCGAGCGCGAGGTCGGTGCCGGGGCGCGGGGCGAGGTGCAGGTCGGCCTGTTCGGCGGTGCGGGTGCGGCGCGGGTCGACGACGATCAGCTTCCCGCCGTTCTCCCTCAGCTCGGTGAGGTACCGGAGGGCGGGCGGCATGGTCTCGGCGAGGTTGGAGCCGACGAGGATCACGCACCCGGTCTTCGGGATGTCCTCCAGGGGGAAGGGGAGTCCCCGGTCGAGGCCGAAGGCCCTGCCGTGGGCGGCGGCCGCCGACGACATGCAGAAGCGCCCGTTGTAGTCGATCTGCGAGGTGCCGAGGACGAGCCGGGCGAACTTGCCCAGCGTGTATGCCTTCTCGTTGGTGAGACCGCCGCCGCCGAAGACCCCCACGGCGTCGGGGCCGTGACCGGCGCGGGTGCGGCGCAGCCCGTCGGCGACGGCGGCGAGTGCCTCCTCCCAGGACGCGGGCGCCAGGGCCCCCGTGTCAGGGCGCCGGACCAGGGGCTCGGTGAGCCGGACCCGGGAGGAGAGTACGGAGGGGGCGGTGCGGCCCTTGCCGCACAGAGCGCCCCGGTTGACGGGGAAGTCGGCCCGCTCGACCACCTCGGCGGGCAGCTCCGGGGCGCCGGTGGGGCGGAGCGACATGCCGCACTGCAGGGCGCAGTAGGGGCAGTGGGTGGGTACGGCGGTGACCTCGGACATGCGGTTCAGCGTGCGTCAGGAGTGTTACGCGGGGCGGCACCGCTCATTACGGGCGCGGTGCCATGCCCTCCGGGCCGCGCCGTCTCCGGGGTGAGGGCGCGGCCCGGAGGGAAGGGCCGGCCGCCCGCCTCACGCGCCGGCCCCTCGCGTCACCGACGGGCGTGGGCCGAGGCCAGCGCCTCGGTGACGCCCTTCTCCTCCGGTCCGAGGAAGTGCGGGTCGGGCCGCAGGGCGGCGTCGAGGGAGGCCTTGCCGGCCGCGAACAGCTCCCGGGTGGTGCCGTAGTACCAGGTGCGGTCGTGGGGCTCGGGCACCCCGACGCCGTACGCGTCGACGCCCGCCCGCCCGCAGAGCGCGACGGCCCGCTTGATGTGGAAGTCCTGGGTGACGAGCACGGCCCGGTCGACGCCGAAGACCTTCCGGGCGCGGACGCAGGAGTCCCAGGTGTCGAAGCCCGCGTAGTCGCTGACGATCCGGCCGTCCGGCACCCCGCGCGCCGTGAGGTACGCGCGCATGGCGCTGGGTTCGTCGTACGCGGTCCGGCTGTTGTCGCCGGTGACGAGGAGGACCCGGACCTTGCCCGTCCGGTACAGCTCGGCGGCCGTGTCGAGCCGGTGCGCGAGGTACGGGGTGGGGCGGCCGTTCCACAGCCCGGCGCCGAAGACGACGCCGACGTCCCGGGCGGGCACGTCGGCGGTGGTACGGAGCTTCCCGGCGGCGACGGTGTGCATCCAGGTGGCGGGGGCGAGGGCGAGCACGGCCCCCAGCATCACGGCCTGGACGGTACGGCGGCGGGCCCGGGTGGTGCGGGGGATCAGCCGGGTGAGCCGTGCCGGCATGCGGGGACCTCCGTGGTGCGGGAGCGGTGTCGGTCTGTCACCCCGTCCGACGCGCGTCGGCGGGATTCGGTTCGCCGGACGTGCGGGTTGTTCCGTACAACACACCGGCCAGGGCCATCCCGAGCAGCATGCCGAGCAGTTGGGCGGCGGCGAAGGCGGGCACGGAGGCGGGCGCGATCCCGGTGAAGGAGTCGGTGAGGGCGCGGCCGACGGTGGCCGCCGGGTTGGCGAAGGACCCGGACGAGGTGAACCAGATGGCGGCGCCGATGTAGCCGGCGACGGCGACCGGGGCGAGGGCGGGGCGGCCGATGTGCCGCAGGCCCTGGACGACGAGGACGAGCCCGGCCGTGGCGACGGCCTCCCCGAGGAGGAGGTGGAGGGAGGACCTCGGCTCGGTGGCCCAGCCGCCGGGGGTCCGGCCGAACATGGCCTCGGCGAGCAGGGCCCCGGCGACGGCACCGGTGACCTGGGCGCCGATGTAGGCGGCGGCCTCGCGGCCGCCGCGCTCGGGGCGGTCGGACCACCACTCGGAGAGGGTCACGACGGGGTTGAAGTGGGCGCCGGAGAGCGGCCCGATGAGGGCGATGAGCAGCCCGAGGCCGAGGGCGGAGGCGGCGGCGTTGGCGAGCAGCCGGACGCCGATGTCCTGGCTCAGGGAGTCGGCGCGGATGCCGGAGCCGACGACGACGGCGACGAGGGCGCCGGTGCCGATGAACTCGGCGGCGACGCGCCGGGGGAGCGCGGGCGGGGACATTCTCATAGCGGAAAAGATATTCCGTGATTCGGAAGGAAAAAAGAGGGGAGGGGAAGGTGCGTCGACCCATACGATCCGCCCATGATCATCGACGACGCCCTCGGGGACGCGGTCCGCAACAACGCCGAGTGGTGCCAGGCCATGTGCCACGCCCACGGACACCCCGGCACCTTCGGCGTCCGCGCCTGGACCAACGACCGCCGCACCCCGCTCTACTACCCGGAGGCGGTGACGCTGACCGGGGACGCGACCGTCGAGGACGTCCTGACCGGCATCGACCGCACCACCCCCTATGCCTCGGTGAAGGACAGCTACGCCCGCCTCGACCTGGCCGCCGAGGGCTTCCGCGTCATCGTCGAGGCGCAGTGGATCCACCGTGCCGCCGGACTCCCGCTCCCCGCCGCCACCGGCGACTGGCGCCCGGTCCGCACCCCGGAGGAGCTCGCCGCCTGGGCCCTGGCCTGGAGCGACGGAGACGCGGGCGACGCGACGCTGTTCCGGCCCGAGCTCCTCGCCGATCCGGCGACGACGGTCGTCGCCGGATACACGTCCCACGGGCGGATCCTCGGCGGTGCCGTCCTCACCGCGAGCGCCCGCGTCACCGGTGTCTCCAACCTCTTCACCACGGAGGGCACCGACCCGTCCGCCGCCTGGGCGGGTGTCCTCGGCGCCGCCCCCACCGACCGCCCCGTCGTCGGCTACGAATCCGGTGAGGACCTGCCGCCCGCCCTCGCCACCGGCTTCGAGGAGATCGGCCCGCTCCGGGTCTGGCTCGACGCCTGACATCCCTCGCACGGCACCCGTGAGCCCACGGAAAGAAGTCGTCACCCCCGCGCAACGGGCAGGCAATCTGCGGCCCGCACGATCGGTGCATGACGGAGCCGGACAGCACCCTCGCCAACGCCGCCGAGCTGCTCGGCAGGATCACCGAGCAGCTCGGGGCCCAGCTCGGCCACCTTCCCCTCCCGAAGGCGCGGCCGCGCGCGACCGCCCCCGCCCTCGTCGCCGTCGGCCACGGCAGCCGCGACCCCCGCGCCCGTGCCACCCTGAACCGCCTCCTCGACCGGGTCCGCGAGCTGCGCCCCGGGCTCGACGTACGGCTCGCGCACATCGAGCTGAACGCCCCGCTCCTCGACGCCACCCTCGCCGACCTGGCCGCCGAGGGCCGCGAGGCCGTCCTCGTCCCGCTGCTCCTCGCCCCCGGCCACCACGTCACCCACGACCTGCCCGCCGCCCTCGCCGCCGTACCCGCCCTCCGGGCCCGCGTCGCCGGACCGCTCGGCGCGCACCCGCTCCTCGTCGAGGCCCTCGCAGACCGGCTCGCCCAGGCCGGCTGGACCTCTCGCCGCGGGGACGGCGTCGTCCTCGCCTCCGCCGGCTCCCGCGACCCCCGGTCCGGCGCCGAGATCCGCCGGATCGCCGCCCTGCTCGGCGAGCGTCTCGGCGGTGTCCCCGTCGTCCCCGCGTACGCCTCCGCCACCGCACCCACCGTCCCCGACGCCGTCCGCACGCTCGCCGCCCGGGGCCGGCACCGGGTCGCCGTCGCCTCCTGCTTCACCGCCCCCGGCCTCTTCGCGAGCCGCGCCGCCGCCGACGCCCCCTGGATCGCGTCGGACCCGCTCGGCGCCCACCCGGCCCTCGCCCGCCTGCTCCTCCACCGGTACGAGATGGCCCGTGTGCGGGAACCCGCCGCCGTCTGAGCGCTTCTGTCGGTCCCTCCGGTTACCTTCGAGGCATGGAAGGCATCGCAGACACCGACACCCCCGGCTACGACTCCGCCGCCACCGAGCGCTGGGCCACCGAGCCCGACAAACGTCCCGGCCGCACCGCCTTCCAGCGCGACCGCGCCCGCGTGCTGCACTCCGCCGCGCTCCGCAGGCTCGCCGGGAAGACCCAGGTCGTCACCCCCGGCACCCGGGGTCACGCCTGGGACGCCAGCCCCCGCACCCGGCTCACCCACTCCCTGGAGTGCGCCCAGGTCGGCCGCGAGCTGGGCGCCGCCCTCGGCTGCGACCCCGACCTCGTCGAGGCCGCCTGCCTCTCCCACGACATGGGCCACCCGCCCTTCGGGCACAACGGCGAGCAGGCGCTCAACGACGTCGCCAAGGACTGCGGCGGCTTCGAGGGGAACGCCCAGTCGCTCCGCCTCCTCACCCGCATCGAGCCCAAGCGCTTCGTGAAGGACGCCGAGGGCGAGCTCGTCAGCGTCGGGCTCAACCTCACCCGGGCCGCGCTCGACGCCGCCACCAAGTACCCCTGGCCGCGCGGCGGACACCCCGAGGACCCCGGCTCGCCCAAGTTCGGCGTGTACGAGGACGACCTGCCGGTCTTCGAGTGGATCCGCAAGGGCGCCCCCGCCGACCGCAAGTGCTTCGAGGCCCAGGTCATGGACTGGTCCGACGACGTCGCCTACTCGGTGCACGACTTCGAGGACGGCCTGCACGCCGGGCACATCGACCCCAACCTGCTGCTCGCCGAGCCCGAGCGCGCCGACATCTGGGCGGTCGCCATCGGCCGCTACGTCCCCGAGGACACCGACCCGCAGGAACTGGCCGAGGCCCTCGACCGGCTCGTCGACCAGGAGTGGTGGCCGCACGGCTACGACGGCTCGGCCGTCGCCCAGGCCCGTCTGAAGGACGCCACCAGCCAGCTCATCGGCCGCTTCTGCCTCGCCGCCGAGGGCGCCACCCGGCAGGCGTACGGCTCCGGCCGCCTCACCCGCTACGGCGCCGAGCTCGTCGTCCCCCGCGAGGCGCGCAACGAGTGCGCGGTCCTCAAGGCCGTCGCCGACCGGTACGTGATGCAGCGCCCCCAGCAGGAGGCCCTCCGCGCCGACCAGCGCATCGTCGTCGCCGAACTCGCCGAGGCCCTCGTCGCCCGCGCCCCCGACGGCCTCGAACCCCAGTTCCGGTCCCACTTCGACACGGCCCGCGACGACCGCGCCCGCAAGCGCGTCATCGTCGACCAGATCGCCTCCCTCACCGACGCCTCCGCCCGCGCCCTCCACGCCCGCCTCCGCCCGCACCACGCGTAGGGGATCTTGCCGAGGTCCTCTTCCGTCACCCGGCTCGGTACGGGACCCTCGCAGGCACGGCCCGGAGCGGTACGACGGGACGAACTCCCGGGGGCGTAGGTTGGAACCGGTCGCAAAGAGGAGGAAACGACGTGGTCGACGCAGATCAGACCTTTGTCATCGTCGGCGGGGGCCTGGCAGGGGCCAAAGCGGCGGAGACCTTGCGCGCGGAGGGGTTCAACGGCCGGGTGATCCTCATCGGCGACGAACGTGACCACCCCTACGAGCGCCCACCCCTCTCCAAGGGCTACCTCACCGGCGCCAAGGAACGCGACAGCGTCTTCGTCCACGAGGCCGCCTGGTACGCGGCGAACGACGTGGAACTGCACCTCGGGCAGTCCGTCACCGCCGTCGACCGCGAGGCCCGCACCGTACGCCTCGGCGACGGCACCGTCATCCGCTACGACAAGCTGCTCCTCGCCACCGGCGCCGAGCCCCGCCGCCTCGACGTCCCCGGCACCGAACTCGCCGGCGTCCACCATCTGCGCCGGCTCGCCCACGCCGACCGGCTCCGCCAGGTCCTCTCCGGCCTCGGCCGTGACAACGGCCACCTGGTCATCGCCGGCGGCGGCTGGATCGGCCTGGAGGTCGCCGCCGCCGCCCGCGGCTACGGCGCCGAGGTCACCGTCGTCGAGTCCGACCCCACCCCGCTGCACCGGGTCCTCGGCCCCGAGCTCGGCCAGCTCTTCGCCGACCTCCACACCGACCACGGCGTCCGCTTCCACTTCGGCGCCCGGCTCACCGAGATCGTCGGCCAGGACGGCATGGTCCTCGCCGTCCGCACCGACGACGGCGAGGAGCACCCGGCACACGCCGTGCTCGCCGCGATCGGCGCGGCCCCCCGCACCGCCCTCGCCGAGAACTCCGGGCTCGCCCTCGTCGACCGCGCCGACGGCGGCGGCATCGCCGTCGACGAGTCGCTGCGCAGCTCCGACCTCGACATCTACGCCGCGGGCGACGTGGCCGCCGCCCACCACCCGCTCCTCCGCACCCGGCTCCGCGTCGAGCACTGGGCCAACGCCCTCAACGGCGGCCCGGCCGCCGCCCGCGCCATGCTCGGACAGCCCGTCTCCTACGACCGCGTCCCCTACTTCTTCTCCGACCAGTACGACCTGGGCATGGAGTACTCCGGCTGGGCGCCCCCCGGCTCGTACGACCAGGTCGTCGTCCGCGGCGACACCGGAAAGCGCGAGTTCATCGCCTTCTGGCTCAAGGAGGGCCGGGTCCTCGCCGGCATGAACGTGAACGTGTGGGACGTCACAGAGCCCATCCAGCGGCTCATCCGCTCCCGCACCGCCGTGGATCCGCACGCCCTCGCCGATTCCTCGGTCCCCCTGGAGAGCCTGGCTCCGTAGGGGACCCCCGGCCCCCCCGTACACTTCATGCGTGGCAGGCAGGATCAACGATGACGACGTGAAGGCGGTCCGGGACGCGGTCCCGATCGACGCCGTCGTGTCCGAGTACCTCCAGCTCCGCAACGCGGGCGGCGGAAACCTCAAGGGCCTCTGCCCCTTCCACGACGAGAAGTCGCCCTCCTTCCAGGTCAGCCCCAGCAAGGGACTCTTCCACTGCTTCGGCTGCCAGGAGGGCGGCGACACCATCGCCTTCGTGATGAAGATCGACCACCTCTCCTTCTCGGAGACGGTCGAGCGCCTCGCCGCCAAGGCGGGCATCACCCTGCGGTACGAGGAAGGCGGCTACAACCCCGGCCACCAGCGCGGCGAGCGCATCCGGCTGGTCGAGGCGCACAAGGTCGCCGCCCAGTTCTACATCGACCAACTCGACTCGCCCGAGGCGGAGATCGGCCGCAAGTTCCTCGCCGAGCGCGGCTTCGACCAGGCCGCCGCCGCCCACTTCGGCGTCGGCTACTCCCCGGCCGGCTGGGACCACCTCACCCGCTATCTGCGCGGCAAGGGCTTCTCCGACAAGGAACTCATCCTCTCCGGGCTCTCCCAGGACGGCCGCCGCGGCCCCATCGACCGCTTCCGCGGCCGCCTCATGTGGCCGATCAAGGACGTCGGCGGCGAGATCGTCGGCTTCGGCGCGCGCAAGCTCCGCGACGACGACAACGGCCCCAAGTACCTCAACACCCCCGAGACCCCGATCTACAAGAAGTCCCAGGTGCTCTACGGCATCGACCTGGCCAAGAAGGACATCGCCAAGGTCAGCCGCGCCGTCGTCGTCGAGGGCTACACCGACGTCATGGCCTGCCACCTCGCCGGGGTCACCACCGCCATCGCCACCTGCGGCACCGCCTTCGGCGGCGACCACATCAAGATCCTCCGCCGCCTCCTCATGGACAACGGCTCGGCCCGCGTCATCTTCACCTTCGACGGCGACGCCGCCGGCCAGAAGGCCGCCCTGCGCGCCTTCGAGGACGACCAGAAGTTCGCCGCCGAGACGTACATCGCCATCGCCCCCGACGGCATGGACCCCTGCGACCTGAGGCTCGCCAAGGGCGACGCGGCCGTCGCGGAACTCGCCGAACCCCGCACCCCGCTCTTCGAGTTCGCCCTCCGGCAGATCGTGAAGCGGTACGACCTGGAATCCCCGGCGGGCCAGGCCGCCGCCCTTGACGAGGCCGCTCCGATCGTCGCGAAGCTCAAGAACCTCTCCGTGCAGCACAGAGTCGCCGTTCAGCTCGCCGGCCTGGTCGGATTTCTCGACACTCAGTTCGTCGTCCGCCGGGTCGCGCAGATCGCCCAGTGGCAGCGCGGCGGCGGTGGCGGCAAGGGCCCCGCCCAGCCGGCCCGGCAGCGTACCTACGACACTCCCGCCCCGTCGGCTGCGGCCTCCGGCCCCGCGCTCAACCTGCGCAGCCCCGCCCACCGCACCGAGCGCGAACTCCTCAAGCTCGCCCTCCAGCGCCCCGAACTCGTCTCCCCGGCCTTCGACGCGTACGGCATCGACGAGTTCACCGCCCCGCCCTACGCGGCCGTCCGCCAGTGCGTCCAGGACGCGGGCGGCGCCACCGGCGCCCCCTCCGACTACCTGGACACCGTCCGAGAGGCCGCCCCCAACGACGGCGTCCGCGCCCTCGTCACCGAGCTCGCCGTCGAGACGATCTTCGCCAAGAACGTCGACGAGGCCTACGCCGGAGACCAGCTCGTCACCGTCCGCCTCCGTGCCGTCGACCGCCGCATCCGTGAGGTCCAGGGCACCCTGGCCCGGCTCGGCCCCCAGGGCGACCCGGAGCAGGTCGCGGCCGTCCAGAACGAACTGTGGGTCCTCACCCAGTACGGGCAGTCCCTGAGGAACAACGGCGCCGCCGCGCTCTGACGCACGTTCCGTCACGCCCCGGTCTCAAAAAGTCACCGCACGCCCCTCGTGGCCTCCGTGTGTCGTACCCCACACTGGATGACGGAGTCGTTCCGCCCCTCCAGGAGGTCGCCCGCCGTGCAGACCCAGACCGTGCCGCAGGAACCGGCCGAACCCGGCGAGGAGGCGGAGGAGCGGGCGGTGCCGCCGCAGCGCCGCCGGCCCGAACCCGGAGGCAACGGGCCCTCCTCCGACCTCTTCCGCCAGTACCTCCGCGAGATCGGCCGCATCCCCCTGCTCACCGCCGAGGAGGAGGTCGAACTCGCCCGCCGGGTCGAGGCCGGACTCTTCGCCGAGGAGAAACTCGCCAACACCCCAGACCTGGACTCCCAGTTGGCCGGCGATCTCGACCGGATCGTCGTCCTCGGCCGGATCGCCAAACGCAAGCTCATCGAGGCCAACCTCCGCCTCGTCGTCTCCGTCGCCAAGCGGTACGTGGGCCGCGGCCTCACCATGCTCGACCTCGTCCAGGAAGGAAACCTCGGCCTCATCAGGGCCGTCGAGAAGTTCGACTACGCGCGCGGCTACAAGTTCTCCACCTACGCCACCTGGTGGATCCGCCAGGCGATGTCCCGGGCCCTCGCCGACCAGGCCCGGACCATCCGCGTCCCCGTGCACGTCGTCGAACTCATCAACCGGGTCATCCGCGTCCAGCGCCGGATGCTCCAGGAACGCGGCTACGAACCCACCGCCGAAGAGGTCGCCGCCCAGCTCGACCTGGCCCCCGAACGGGTCGGCGAAGTCCTCCGCCTCGCCCAGGAACCGGTCTCCCTGCACGCCCCCGTCGGCGAGGAGGACGACGTCGCCCTCGGCGACCTCATCGAGGACGGCGACGCCGCCTCACCCGTCGAGTCCGCCGCCTTCCTGCTGCTCCGCCGCCACCTGGAGGACGTGCTCTCCACCCTCGGCGAACGCGAACGCAAGGTCGTCCAGCTGCGCTACGGCCTCGACGACGGCAGGCCCCGCACCCTGGAGGAGATAGGCCGCATCTTCGGCGTCACCCGCGAACGCATCCGCCAGATCGAGTCCAAGACCCTCAGCAAACTGAGGGACCACGCCTACGCCGACCAGCTGCGCGGCTACCTGGACTAGGGCCTGTCTGACAACTCCTTCACCGTGAACGTCCACGCCCCCTCGGCGCGGAGGCTCAGCAGCTGCGGACCCCGCGGGACCGGGACGGTCTGGTGCAGCGACCCGGTCTCGTTGAGGAGCAGATCCATGTCGGGCAGCCGTCCGCCGGTGCGCCCGCCGACCCCGTAGCTCTGGATGCCGATGTAGCCGCCGCCGTCCTCCTGCCTGCCCTTGAAGTCCACCCGGAGGTCCGCCCCGTTGCCGAGGTAGATCAGCGCCGCCGGGCCGTGGCCGTGGAGGGTTCCCTCCAGCCGGCGGGCGGCGGCCAGCGGCTTCACCCGCATGATCCACCGGTTGTCGGCCGAGAGCCGCATCCGCAGCGGCCGGCCCTTGGGGACCCGGGCGACCGCGCCGCCCACGAAGTCGGGCAGCAGGTCGTTGAAGAGGAAGTCGACCTCGTCCTTGTTGCGCCGGTCGAGCGTGAAGAGGCCCACGTACCCGCGGCCCTCGTGCGCGAGCTCGACGAGCACCGGGCCGTCCCCGACCCGGTCGTCGAGGGCGATCACGTCGTTGCCGAGCCCCTCGACGACATAGGGCTCGAAGACCGGGCCGAACGTCCAGCCCTCGGCCGGCTCGTACGGCCGGTCCGCCGGCGGGAACGGCCCGGCGGGGACGGCCACCGGCACGGGCTCCGCGGAGACGGGCTCCACCAGCTCCCCGTCCGCCGGCGGCGCCTGCCCCGGCACCTTCACGACCCCCGTCAGCGGTACGGGCCCGGCGACGGCCGGCTCCTCCTCCGCCACCTCGATCCCGAACTCCGTGACCAGGCCCGCGAGTCCGGAGGCGTACCCCCGCCCGGTCCCGCCGAACTTCCAGCCGCCCGACTCCCGGAAGAACTCCCCGAACGTGACGGCCGCCGCGTCCGGCGCACCCGTCACCGAGCACGAGGCGACGGCCTCCCCGTCCGGGGCGACCGCCGACAGGACGCCGGCGCCCGCCGACCCGGCGACCACGATCCGCTCGACCGCCGCCTCCACCTCGTGCAACACGAGGACCAGCGACGCCGGTTCGTGCCGTACGGCACCCGAAGGATGGACCGGCTGCCCGTCGAAGACCATGTCCGCGTCCCCCCGGACCCGGCCGTCCGCCCCGAGCAGCAGCGCCGCCAGCTCCACACCCTCGGCACTCACTCGCAGCGGAACCGACGGCACCCAGGAATTCTTGGTTATGTGACCCATGCCGCACATCATGCGGCATGGGTCACATGCCGGTCAGTCGACCTCGGCGACCGCCTGCGCGAACTGCGCCGCGTACAGCCGGGCGTAGGCCCCGCTGGACGACAACAGCTCCTCGTGCGTGCCCTGTTCGACGATCGAACCGTTCTCCATCACCAGGATCACGTCCGCGTCCCGGATCGTGGAGAGCCGGTGCGCGATCACGAACGACGTACGCCCGTGGGCGAGTCGGGCCATCGCCTTCTGGATCAGCACCTCGGTACGGGTGTCGACCGAGCTGGTGGCCTCGTCCAGGACCAGGATCACCGGGTCCGAGAGGAACGCCCGCGCGATGGTGATCAGCTGCTTCTCGCCCGCGCTGACCCCCGCCCCGTCGTCGTCGATCACCGTGTCGTAGCCCTCGGGCAGGGTGCGGACGAACCGGTCGGCGTGCGCGGCCCGCGCCGCCGCCTCGATCTCCTCCCGCGTCACCTCGCGCGTCGCGCCGTACGCGATGTTGTCGGCGATGGTGCCGCCGAACAGCCAGGTGTCCTGGAGGACCATGCCGATCCCGGACCGCAGCTGCTCCCGGGACATCCGCGCGATGTCCACCCCGTCGAGGGTGATCCGGCCGCCCGTCACCTCGTAGAACCGCATCAGCAGGTTCACCAGGGTCGTCTTGCCTGCGCCGGTCGGGCCGACGATCGCGACCGTCTGGCCCGGCTCGACCGTGAGCGACAGGTCCTCGATGAGCGGCTTGTCGGCCTCGTAGCGGAAGGAGACGTCCTCCAGGGCGACCTTCCCCTTGAGGTCCACCGGGTGCGCGCTCGTAGGCGAGTCCGGCTCCTGCTCCTCGGCGTCGAGCAGCTCGAAGATCCGCTCGGCCGAGGCGACGCCCGACTGCACCAGGTTCGCCATCGACGCGACCTGCGTCAGCGGCATCGAGAACTGGCGCGAGTACTGGATGAAGGCCTGCACGTCACCGATGGAGAGCGTGCCGCTCGCCACCCGCAGACCGCCGACGACGGCCACCAGGACGTAGTTGATGTTCGAGATGAAGAACATCACCGGCTGCATGACCCCGGAGTTGAACTGCGCCTTGAAACCGGCCTCGTACAGGGCGTCGTTCTGCTCGCGGAAGTCCTTCGCGGACTCCGCCTGCCGGCCGAAGACCTTCACCAGGGTGTGTCCGCTGTACATCTCCTCCACGTGCGCGTTGAGCGTGCCCGTGGACTTCCACTGCTGCACGAAGTGCGGCTGCGAACGCTTGCCGATCTTCGCCGCGACGAACACCGAGACCGGCACCGTCACCAGCGCCACCAGCGCGAGCAGCGGCGAGATCCAGAACATCATCGCCAGCACGCCGACGATGGTGAGCAGCGAGTTGATCAGCTGCCCCATCGACTGCTGGAGGGTCTGCGAGATGTTGTCGATGTCGTTGGTCGCCCGCGACAGCACCTCACCGCGCTTCGCCTTGTCGAAGTACGACAGGGGGAGCCGCGCCAGCTTCGTCTGGACGTCCTCCCGCATCCGGTAGACCGTCCGGTTGATCACCTTGATCGACATGCGGGTGGAGACCAGCATGAGCAGGCCCGCCGCCACGTACACGCCGAGGACCACGAGCAGCACCTCGGCGACGGCGGAGAAGTCGATCCCCTGCCCCGGCGTGAAGTCGACACCGGACAGCATGTCCGCCATGCCGGAGTCGCCCGAGGCGCGCAGCCGTTCGATCGCCTCCGCCTTCGTGCCGCCCTCGATCTGGCGCCCGAGGACGCCCGCGAAGACGAGGTCGGTCGCCTTGCCGAGGATCTTCGGGCCGACCACGGAGGCCGCCACCGAGAGCACACCGGCGATCAGCATCACCCAGAGCGCGCCGCGCTCGGGCGCCAGCTGCTTCACCAGCCGCTTGCCCGAGCCCTTGAAGTCCATCGACCGCTGGTCGGGGCCGCCACCGGCCATCATGCGTCCGCCAGGACCGGCCATCAGGCTGCCTCCGCCTCGGTGAGCTGGGAGAGCACGATCTCCCGGTACGTCTCGTTGTCCGCCATCAGCTCGTGGTGCCGTCCGGTGCCGACGACGCGGCCCGCGTCGAGGACGACGATCCGGTCGGCGTCGCGGATGGTGGAGACCCGCTGGGCGACGATGACGACGGTCGACTCGGCCGTCTCCTCGGCGAGCGCGGCCCGGAGCAGGGCGTCCGTCTCGTAGTCGAGCGCGGAGAACGAGTCGTCGAACAGATAGATCTCCGGCCGCTGCACCAGGGTCCGCGCGATGGCGAGGCGCTGGCGCTGGCCGCCGGAGACATTGGTGCCGCCCTGGGCGATCGGCGCGTTCAGGCCGTTCTCCAGCTTCCGTACGAAGTCGGCGGCCTGGGCGGTCTCCAGGGCGTGCCAGAGTTCTTCGTCGGTGGCGTCGGGCTTGCCGTAGCGGAGGTTGGTGGCGACGGTCCCGGAGAAGAGGTNACGAAGTCGGCGGCCTGGGCGGTCTCCAGGGCGTGCCAGAGTTCTTCGTCGGTGGCGTCGGGCTTGCCGTAGCGGAGGTTGGTGGCGACGGTCCCGGAGAAGAGGTASGGCTTCTGGGGGACGAGTCCGACGGTCTTCGCCATCAGCTCGGGGTCGAGCTTTCGGACGTCGACGCCGTCGACGAGGACTTCGCCGCCGGTGGCGTCGAAGAGGCGGGGGACGAGTCCGAGGAGGGTCGACTTGCCGCTGCCGGTGGAACCGATGATCGCGGTGGTCTCACCGGGCCGGGCCACCAGCCCGACGTTCCTGAGGACGGATTCCTCCGCGCCCGGGTANGGGTCGACTTGCCGCTGCCGGTGGAACCGATGATCGCGGTGGTCTCACCGGGCCGGGCCACCAGCCCGACGTTCCTGAGGACGGATTCCTCCGCGCCCGGGTATCGGAAGTCCGCGCTCCTGACCTCCAGGTGCCCGCGCCGGTCCAGCGTCCTCACCGGCTCCGCCGGAGGCACCACGCTCGACTCGGTCGAGAGGACCTCCTCGATGCGCTCGGCGCAGACCTCGGCCCGCGGCACCATCATGAACATGAAGGTGGCCATCATGACCGCCATCACGATCTGCATCAGATAGGCGAGGAACGCCGTCAGCGCGCCGATCTGCATCCCGCCGCTGTCGATGCGGTGCGCGCCGAACCAGACGACGGCGACGCTGGACACGTTCACCACGGTCATCACCGTCGGGAACATCAGCGCCATCAGCCGGCCGGTCGCCATCGACACGTCGGTCAGCTCCGCGTTGGCGCCGCGGAACCGCTCCTCCTCGTACCCGTCCTTCACGAAGGCGCGGATGACGCGGTTGCCGGTGATCTGCTCGCGCAGCACCCGGTTCACCGTGTCGAGACGCGTCTGCATGGTCCGGAAGAGCGGCCGCATCCGCCGCACGATCAGCGAGACGGAGACGCCGAGGATCGGCACCACCGCGAGCAGCACGCCCGAGAGCGGCACGTCCTGGCCGAGGGCCATCACGATGCCGCCGACACACATGATGGGCGCGGAGACCATCAGGGTGAACGCCATCAGGACGAGCATCTGGATCTGCTGCACGTCATTGGTCGTACGGGTGATCAGCGAGGGCGCCCCGAAGTGCCCCAGCTCCCGTGCCGAGAAGGACTGCACCCGGTCGAAGACCGCGCCGCGCACGTCCCGGCCCAGGGCGGAGGCGGTCCGGGCGCCGTAGTAGACGGCCCCGATGTTGCAGACGACCTGGACGACGGACACGCCGACCATCAGGGCGCCGAACCGCAGGATGTAGCCGGTGTCCCCGGCGACGACACCGTTGTCGATGATGTCCGCGTTCAGGGTCGGCAGGTAGAGGCTCGCGCAGGTCTGCAGGAACTGCAGGAACACGAGCAGCGCGATCGGTTTTCGGTAGGGCCCGAGGTGGGTTCGGAGAAGTCTTATGAGCACGGCTCCACTATCGCCCGCACCCGCAGGACGTTACGACTCGGTTTTGGGGTGCGGGCCGAGCCCTGGGCAAGACTTTACGAAGCGAACGCGCCGGGGTGGAGCTGCTCCCGCGTCGCCACGTACTGCTGCCGTACGGCCTGTCCCGTCGCCAGTTCCTCGCCGGGCTCCAGGATCTGCGCGGCGGCGCCCTGCCAGGCCGGGGGAGCGGACGGCGACAGCGTGCCCTTCGCGACCCCGAGGGCCCAGGCGGCCTGCCGGGCGGCACCGAGCGCCGCGTAGTCGGCCGGCTGGGGGACGACGACCTGGGCGCCGAACAGCGCGGGCGCGAGCGCCTGCACCGCGGGGAGCGCGGCGGCGGCGCCGAGCAGGAAGACCCGTCGCACCTCGACGCCCCGCCCGCGCAGCACGTCCATCGCGTCGGTGAGGGCGCAGAGCATCCCCTCGAACGCCGCCCGCGCCAGGTGCTCGGGCTTCATCGACCCCCGCCGCAGTCCGCTGAGGGTGCCGGCGGTGTGCGGCAGGTTCGGGGTCCGCTCGCCCTCCAGATAGGGGAGCAGGACGAGCCCGGAGGAGCCGGGGGTCGACTTCAGTGCGAGCGCCGACAGCTCGTCCAGGGATTCCACGTCCAGCATCTCGGCGGTGCCGCGCAGCACCCGCACCGCGTTGGAGGTGTGGACGACGGGCAGGTGCATGCCGGTGGCGTCGGCGAAGGAGGTGATCATGCCGCTGGGGTCCGAGAGGGCCTCGTGGTGGACGGCCATCACGGAACCGGAGGCGCCGAGGGAGACCACCGCGTCGCCGGGGCCGAGACCGAGGCCGAGCGCGGCGGCCATCGTCTCGCCGGTGCCGGCGGAGATCAGCAGCCCCTCGGGGGTGGTGCCGGCGGCCTCGGCGGGCCCGAGCACCTCGGGCAGGACGGCCTGGTGCCCGAGCGCCAGCTCGACGAGGTCGGGACGGTAGGTGCCGGTGCGGGCCGACCAGTAGCCGGTGCCGGAGGCGGCGCCGCGGTCGGTGGTGCGGCGGGCGGGCCGGCCGAGCAGCTGCCAGACGAGCCAGTCGTGCGGCTGGAGCACCAGCGCGATCCGCCGGGCGTGCTCGGGTTCGGTGCGGGCGAGCCAGCGGAGCTTGGCGACCGGCTGTCCGGCGCCGGGCACCGAGCCGACGGCCTCGGCCCAGGCCTGGCGGCCGCCGAGCGAGTCGACGAGGTCGGCGGCGGCGACCTGGGCCCGCTTGTCGTTGCGGACGAGCGCGGGCCGTACGAGGCCGCCCTGCGCGTCGAGCGGGACGAGTCCGTGCTGCTGCGCGGACACGCCGATGGCCTGCACGCCCTCCAGGAGTCCGCCGGTGGCGGCCTCCCCGAGTGAGAGCAGCCAGGTCTGCGGGTCGACGTCGACGGCCTTGGGTTCGCCCGGATGGGGGGCGTACCCCTGCCGTAGTACGGCACCCGTGTCCGTGTCACAGACGACGATGCGTGTGAACTCCGCAGAGCTGTCGAGTCCGGCGACTATCCCCATGACACATGATTCTGCCGCACGCGGGGCGATTCAGGTGTTGCTGGTGCCCCAGTCGTCGTCCTCGAACTTCCCGTTCGACCGTCCGTGGCCGCACAGGGCCTGGAACCGGTCGGTCACGGAGGACGGCAGCCGGTCGCCGACCTTGTCGCCCACGACGTGCGCGGCCTTGCCCGCGGCCTGCCGCCCGGTCTGGGCGGCCGACTCGGCGGCGTTCCGCACGGCCGGGTTCTGCGCGAAGTCCTTGGCGGACTTCTTCATCTGCTCGTAGCGCTCGCGTCCCGCGCGCGTGCCGACCACGTAACCGAGGGCGAGTCCTACGACGAACGTCAGCTTGTATCGCATGGCCACCACCTTCCCTGGAGAGCTTCCCTGATGCATCGTGGGTGCCCGGGCGGTGCCGACGGCGATACCGATTGGCGGAGCACCCCCCTGCTTGCGCTAATGTATGTCTCGCAGCGAGCGAGCGCCCTCCCGGTACGACCGGACCGGGTCCGTTCGGTGCAACGCAGCAATCCCCTGTAGCTCAATTGGCAGAGCAGCCGGCTGTTAACCGGCAGGTTACTGGTTCGAGTCCAGTCGGGGGAGCGCGATCCCCTGTAGCTCAATTGGCAGAGCATTCGGCTGTTAACCGGAGGGTTGCTGGTTCGAGTCCAGCCGGGGGAGCGGAACGAAAGAGGACCCTTCGGGGTCCTTTTTCGCGTCTCCGGGAACCATGCGCGGCGCGGCGAGGTCTTCATGGTCAGCAGAGCCGATCTTCCGGAGCAGGAGATCGTATGAGCGGCTATGCTGCGGCAGACGGCGCGCACACATGTACGCGCCTCACCGTTCGGGGCGGTAGCTCAGCCGGTTAGAGCAGCGGACTCATAATCCGTCGGCCGTGGGTTCGAGTCCCACCCGCCCCACCGAAGAAAAACGTTCTGACCTGCGAGAACACCCCTGAAGGGGCGCTTTCGCGTGCGGCGAACGCCTCCCATCGGTGCGGCGAAACGCGCGCCCCTGGCCTGCCTCACCGGGCCCTGACCTTCTTGACCTGGGGTTCTGGGCGGAATGTGGGTGTGAGGTCATGACGATGATCCCACGGCGATCCCACGGCCCCTGCGTGTGACACGCCGCACACTCCCGAATCTTCTGCGCCTCTGCGATGGTCGGATTCGGGAAGAGCGGATGCCAAATCGCTGGTCTCCGGTTGCCGGCGACGATCTGAGGCCACAGGGGCAGCCGGGGACGTGCCCGGTGCGTCCGTTCCCGGCCGCCGATGACGTGGGAGACGCCGAGAGCGTCGGCCGGTCATCGGCACCGACCACGTTGTCGGCGTCGCCGGTCACACGGTCGCGGGCATCGTCTTCGTCGAGGTGAAGCTGTGCGCGAGGTGCGCGGTCGACGTGGCGACGTCGACCGTGTACGCGTCGAACCCGACCGTGGTCGCCGACACCTTCATGATCATGAAGCCGCGCTGGGAGAAGTTCTGCCACCGCGCCGGGTGACTGCCGTGCTGCTGCCCGTCGCCCGCCTTGCCCGCCGCGCCGCAGACGATCTGGCGCGTGCCCCGGCTGCGGGTGTTCGGCTCCAGGATCTGCTGCGTGTGGTCGTGCCCGGAGAGGATCAGGTCGGCGCGGCCGCAGACGACCTCCTCGTACAGCTCCTTGAGGTGGATTCCGCTGGTGTAGTCGCCGGTGGTGAAGCCGTCGAACGATCCCGCGCTGCCGTGGTGACCGTTGTTGATGTACGGATGGTGACCGAGGGCGATCTTCCACGTCGCGCGCGAGGTGGTCAGCCCTTTCTCCAGCCAGGCGCGCTGCTCCCGCATGTACTGGCCGTTCCACCAGTAGTACGGGGCGACCTGGGCCGTCATCGAGGCGACCGGGTTGGTGTCCATCGCGAAGAACTCCACCAGCGGCACGGTCGGGTCCGCCCCGGACGGCAACGTGGCACCGTAATAGCGCCAGGGCATGTACCAGCGGGGCGAGGTGGCGGCGTACGCGACCTCGAAGTCCCCGCGCTCCGGCATTCCGCCGGAGCCGAGGATCAGGCCCGAGCAGTCGTGGTTGCCCAGGACCATCAGCCAGGGCACGTCGATCCCGGCGTTCGGGGTCTCGAACTTGGTCGCGAACTCCGAATCGTCGCTGCTCTCGGGGCCGTTCTCGTAGAGGTTGTCGCCGAGGCCCACGGCCAGACCTACACCCTCCGCGGCGCAGATCTTGCGGGCCGCCGCGGCCACCGCGTACTGCTCCGCGGCGCCGGTGCCGGCGTCCCCGGTGATCAGTACGCGGTACTCGCTGGCGCTGTTCGGCCCGGAGGGGAAGGGGAACTTGGCGGCTCCGGCGGTCGTCGCCCGCTCGGCGGCCTGCGCGCGGCCCGCGGCGGGCGGAAGTACGGCGAGCGCCGCCCCGGCCGCCGCGACACCCAGTACGGCGCGTCGGCTGAATCCGGCGGTGGCTGCGGGGAGTTCGGTCGGCAGCGCGGCGGCACGCGTGACGGACGGATCCAGTTTCGTCCACTGGTCGTCGGTCAGGTCGGGGCGAGGGGGAATGAGGTCCTGATCGCACATGCCGTGATTTCTAAGGGAGTTGAGCCACATGGCGGTGACGGGGCGGTGAATCACGCATGCACATGACACGTGTAACCGATCGCTTCGGAATGAGGCTCGCAGGCGGCGGAGGCATACGAGGTCGTGGCCCCCTCGATGCGCAGCAGGTCGCAGTCCCCGATCGCCCGACGCGGCCGTGCCCGGTCCTGCCGCGCTGCGGATTTCGCGGCACCCGTTCGGCTCCGGGCGAGACCCCCGGCACTCCCGCCCGACCGGCAGGGGGCACGGCTGCGCGGGGCGGCGGCGCCACGTCGCCCGCGTGCGGAGCCGTGCCGTGCCGGGCGGAACCGGATATGCGGAATCTATTCTCCGCTTCTGTTAGCCTCAGATGCGGAACTTAATCTCCGCTTACGTTGCTTTCCGCTGGAGCCCGCACCCATGCCCCGAACAAGCCCCCGCCCCCACTACAACCGGACCTTCGCCGTGCTGCTGCTCGGCGTCGGCGCGTTCTCGCTGCTGCAATCGCTGGTGGTCCCGGTCCTGCCGACCCTCACGGAGCACCTGCACACCACCCAGGACACCGCGACCTGGCTGATGACCGGCTACCTGCTGTCCGCGTCCGTGGCCACCCCGATCCTGGGCCGGATCGGGGACAAGGCAGGCAAGAAGCGGATGCTGATCGTCACGCTCGTCGCCCTCGCCGCCGGATCCGCACTGGCCGGCTTCTCCGACTCCATCGGACCGATGATCGTCGCGCGGGTCATCCAGGGCATGGGCGGCGCCGTGGTGCCGCTGGCCTTCGGCATCATCCGTGACGAGTTCCCCGCCGCGAAGGTCCGCAGCGCCGTCGGCGTCACCGCGGCCCTGACCGCGGTCGGCGCCGGGCTCGGGCTGATCCTGGCCGGGCCGATCGTGGACCACCTGGACTACCACTGGCTGTTCTGGGCCCCGATGATCCTCATCTGTGCCGCCGCCATCGCGACCTACCTGTTCGTCCCCGAGTCGCCCGTGCGCACCCCGGGACCGATCAACTGGGGTGCCGCGCTGCTGCTCTCCATCTGGCTGGTGGCCCTCCTGCTGGGCGTCAGCAAGGGGTCGACCTGGGGCTGGGGCTCGCTGCGGACCGCGGGTCTGTTCGCGACCGCCCTGTTCTTCTTCGGCTACTGGTTCCTGGTCGAGGCGCGCTCGAAGGCTCCGCTGATCGACATGGCCATGATGCGCATCCCGGCCGTGTGGACCGCCAACCTGGTCGCGCTGCTCCTCGGCATCGGGATGTACACCTCGATGACCTTCCTGCCGCAGCTGGTCCAGACGCCCGAGCGCCTAGCCGGCTACGGCTTCAGCGCGAGCGTGACCCAGTCCGGTATCTACATGCTGCCGATGACGGCCGGCATGTTCGTCCTCGGCGTGCTGGCAGGCCCTCTGGCCGCCCGCTTCGGCTCCAAGCGCGTACTGATCACCGGCAGCCTGATCACCATCGCCCCGTTCGCGATGCTGGTCGCCGGCCACGACCAGGCCTGGCAGATCTACACCGCTTCCGCCCTGATCGGCCTCGGCCTCGGCCTCGCCTTCTCCGCCATGTCCGCCATCGTCGTCGAGGCCGTCCCCCCGGCCCAGACCGGGGCCGCCAGCGGCATGAACGCCAACATCCGCACCATCGGCGGCGCCATCGGCAGCGCGATGGCGGCCAGTATCCTGTCCTCCGGGGTCACGGCCGCCCACCCGTTCCCCCAGGACTCCGGTTACACCAACACTTTCTGGTTCCTGACCGGCAGCGCCGTGCTCGCCGCCGCCGCGGCCTTCGCCATCCCGGCGGTCAAGCGCGGCCGGAGCGACCAGAGCGTGGGATCGCCCCGGCACGCCATGGCCAGCCGGTGACCGAGCGCAAGGACCCGACCCTCGCATGACCACACCCCACCGGCCCGCACCGAACCAGCCCAGGACCATGCGCCGCGACGCGGCACAGAACCGGGAGCGGCTGCTGCGGGCCGCGTGGGAGGTCTTCGCCGAACTCGGCCCCGACGCGGGCGTCGAGGTGATCGCTGCCCGCGCCGGCGTCGGCATGGGAACCCTCTACCGCCGCTTCCCCACCAAGGAAGACCTGCTCGCCGCACTCAGCGACGAGATCCTCGACTCGATCCTCGCCGCGGTCCGCCGCGCCGCCGCAGAGCCGCCCGTCGCCCGCGGCCTGGAACGGGCCCTGTGGGACACCGGCACGGTGCTGGCCGCCCACCACGGCTGGCTCACCCGCCTGTGGGCGGCCATCCCGCCCGAGGCCGACGAACGCCGCGCCGAACTCCTCTCCCTCCTCGACGGACTCCTCATCCGCGCCCAGGACGCCGGCGAGGTCCGCGAAGAGATCACCCTCAGCGACGTGTACGCCAGCCTTCTCGCGCTGCGCGTCCTGATCGACGACACCGAAGGCCGCACCCCCGACGTCTGGCGCCGCCATCTCGCCATCGTCCTCGCCGGCTTCCGCCCGGCCACCGAACCCCTGGCCCACCCCGCGACCGACGACACCCTGATCCGCGCCAACACGCCCAAGCCCCTCGCGGAGTGATGCGGCACCACACCAGGTGATCTCGACGCGTCGCGAAGGTGAAGCCCCCCACCCGACCAGCATGCGCCGCTGGCGCTGGTCGGGTGGGGGGAGTGGAGGTTTCTGTCAGCCGATGCGCGGGATCTGCTGGGTGACGCAGTGCAGTTGGCCGCCGTTCCAGGCGAGGGTGCGGGCCGATACGCCCACCACCTCGCGGTCGGGGTACAGACTGCCGATGAGGCTCAGCGCCGTGCTGTCCTCGGGCACCCCGGCGAGCGGGACGATCACTCCGCCGTTGACGGGGTAGTAGTTGGTGTAGCTGAAGATGACGACGTCCCGGCCCGACTCGAACCATCGGGGCTGGGCATGGATCTCGGTGAGTTCGAATCTGCGGCCCCGGGCGTCCGTGCTTGCCTGGAGCACCGCTTTGTTGGCTGCCATGCGCTGCTCGTTCGGGCTGCCGGTGCCGGGCTGGGTGAGGATCAGCAGTTTGGCCGGTCCGATGTACGAGGCGCACAGGTCGACGTGTCCGTCGGTGTCGTAGTCCCCGTCGAGGCCGTAGGGGAGCCAGATCACCTTCTGTGCTCCGTACGTGTCGAGCAGGGTGCTCTCGATCTGGGCCTTGCTCATGGTGGGGTTGCGGTTGGGGTTGAGCAGGCATTCCTCGGTGACGATGAGGGTGCCTTGCCCGTCCTGGATGACCGAGCCGCCTTCCAGCACCATGTCGATCGGCTTGCGGGGGACTCCCAGATAGTCGCAGGCACCGGTGGGCAGGTGGTCGTCGTTGCCGTAGGCGTACTTGTTGCCCCACCCGTTGAAGACGAAGTCGAGCCCGATCATCGCGGTGCGTGAGGTGTTGACGGTGAAGACCGGGCCGTTGTCCCGGGTCCAGCAGTCCCAGACGTCGTACTCGGTGACCTCGACGGTCGGCCCGCAGTGTGCCCGGGCGTCGTCGGCCGTGCCGGGGTGGGCGACCATGATGACGCGTTCGAACCGGGCGATTGCCCTGGCGAGTCCGGCTATCTCGGCCTGGGCCTCGAGCATGTGCCCGCTCCAGCCGGCGCCGCCGGTCTCGTGCGGCCAGGCCATGAGGGTGCCGGCGTGCGGTTCGAACTCGCCGGGTACCGCGTAGCGTTGCGCGGCGGGCGCCGCGCCGGTCGCGGCGGCCGCGCGGCCGCCGAGCGCGACGGCCGATGCGGCCATCAGGGCGGCGGCGCCGAAGCCGCGCCTGGACATCGATGATGTGGGCATCTGATCGATCCTCTTCCGAAGTGTGGACATGACGCGCGTGCTCCGTGGCCGTTACAGGTCGGATCGGGCCGCGGCAAGTTGGGTCGCGTACAGCCGCTTGAACAACACCGCGTACAGACCCGCGCCGATGACGGGACCGACGAGTGCGGACAGGTCCGCTCCCCCGAGTGCGACGGCGAGGGGTCCCTGGAAGTCCGTGGAGTTGATGAACAGCAGCGCGGTGGTGGTGCCGAGGATCTGCGCGGTGATGCCGGCCATGTTGACGCCCCCGTGGTACCAGTAGGCACTGGTGGGGGTCTCGTTGTGCAGTCCGGGGCCGCTGTAGCGGTTGCGGCGCAGGATGAGGTCCGTGACGCTGATGGCCAGGCCGGGGCCGAGTATGGCGACGGTGATCTCGAGGATCTGGCCGAGGGCGTCGATGAAGTCGGTGACGAACAGGGCGTACGCGGCGATGGCGACGCTGGCGACGCCGTCGAGCAGGACGGCGGCCCACTGCTTGATCGGCAGGCCGACGGCCTGCAGGGCCAGGCCGGAGCTGTACATGGTGAGGATGTTGCCGGCGATCGAGCCGATGACGATGGCCAGCAGGAAGAGCGGGTAGAACCAGCCCGGCACGATCTCGCTCAGGGAGACCTGGGGGTCGGTCATGTCGACGGCGGTGCCGGCGAGGACGCCGACCGCGCCGAGCAGGACCGAGGGGATGAAGCCGCCGAGTGCCGTCCATCCGGCCACCGCGCGAGGTGAGGAGTCGGCGGGCAGGTAGCGGGAGTAGTCGGATCCGGTGCCCCAGGACAGCGGGTTGGAGGCGATGATGGTGAAGCCGAGCAGCGCCATCGCGAGCAGGCCGTCGCCCTGCGGGGCGTCGACGGGCTGCTTTCCGGGCTCGGCGTCGGCGACGACGAATCCGGCGAGCACGGTCAGGGTGATGGTCAGCATCCAGGTGAATGCCGGGCTCAGGCGCAGGATGAGGGCGTGACCGAAGACGCTGACGACGATGGTGAGGATCGCCAGGACCAGGACGACGGCCCAGCGGGTCGCGGTGGTGACGGTGACGCCTAGCTGGTCGAGGAGCGCGAAGCTGGCGAGTGCGCCCATGGCGAGGTTGATGGCCCCGTACGCCACGCACACCGACCAGTTCGTGAGCACCGTCGATACGCGGTTTCCGCGGATGCCGAAGATGGCGCGGGTCTGAACGCTGGAGGGGGTGCCGGCGACCGGGCCGCTGACGGCGAGGATGCCGTTGAACACCCAGAACAGGTTGCCCAGGACGACGACGAGCAGTGCTTGCCAGGTGTTGAGCCCGAGGAGGACCAGGGTGCCGCCCAGGACGACGGACAGGTAGTTCACGTTGGCTGCGGCCCAGACGAAGAGCAGGTCGCGGGGGCGGCCGTGGCGCTCGTCGTCGGGGATGTGGTCGATGCCGCGGGTCTCGATGTGCACCGCGTCGGGAGAGGTGGGGGGCGGCGCCTGGTCGGTCGCGGTTCTGGTGGGTTCAGCGGGGGTCACGGGGTTCTCCGGTTCATACGGGTCGAACGGGCCGAGAAGCGTCGCGGTCCAGGAGGGCGTTGCGGTGCTGGTGGTGCGGTCGGGCCGTACCCGGGGGCCGGCATGGATATGGATGCGGGAGCTGGAGGGCGGTCGCTGTCGCGGTGCGACGTCCGCCGCCGCCGCGACGGCGCGAGGCCATGCCGGACAGGACTGCGAGGGTGAAGCGGCCGCCCAGGAAGCGATGTGGTCGCCGCGCGGCGTGATCGGGACCGCGCCGGACGCCGCGATCGTCGCGACGGGTCTTCGATCGTCTCGACATCACCCGCGGACATCTCGACGTCACCCGTGTCCCGTGCACGCCGCCGGGCTGAGCGTCACGCCATGGTGATTCATGAGTGTTGCCCTCCCGGCGTTCCCTGATGTTAAAGTCAGTGGCAGGTGGCTGACTTTAAGGTCAGCTAGAGACCGAGGACAAGACCTGTGACAGGATCGATGCCGTGACCGAGCAGGAAACCAGGACCGACGACGTGGCACCGGACTCCGTCGGCGGCGCGCGGGAGGGCATCCTGCAGGCCGCCGTCGAGCTGATCGCCCGGGACGGCTTCGACGGCGTCCGCATCGCCGACATCGCCGCCCGCGCCGGTGTTTCCAGCGCGCTGGTGCATTACCACTTCACCGGCCGCGACCGGCTGCTGACCGGCGCGCTCGCGTACTCCCTCACCCGAGCCGAAGCCCGCCTCCCGGGCCGCACCCGACACGCCGACCGCGACACCCCGCCGCAGCGGCTGGCCGACCTCATCGACTTCGGACTCCCGCTCACCCATGACGACGTCCTCGAATGCCGTCTGTGGGCCGAGCTGGAGATCCGCTCCTCCGGATCACCCGAACTCGCGGCCACACTCACGGAGTTCCGCGCACGCATGCTGCGCCCGCTCGTCGCTGTGGTCGAGGACGGGCTGCGCTCGGGAGACTTCCGCGACTGCGACCCCACTGACGTGGCCACCGTCGCCCTCGCACTGCTCGACGGCCTCACCACCCGGCTGATCACCGAGACGGCCACATCCACGCTCGGCCTGGCCGACGCCCGCCGCCTCGCCGCCGGACAGCTCACTCTCGCCGTCCACTACGACGGCGACCTGCCCTTCCGCCCCCTGCCCGACCCCGGCCTCCCGTCCGTCGATCTGACACCACAGCGCGCCACCCCCCGCCGCCGCCGCGCACCGCGCGCCCCGGCCCGCCCCTGAACGGCGCCTGACTCGGCGGGGCGCTCGCCTTGCCCGCGCTCCGACGTGATCGGTTGGATCCACGACGAGACCGGTCACACCGGGAGGGCCGACGGGGCGAACCCGCCGTCGAACCTGCCCTGGCCCCGGCCGCCGATGGGGCGTGCGTCGGAGCCCAGTCGTCGCCCTGGTGATCGACGGCGGCCTCGATCGTAGTGAGTCGCCCCGAGGCATCACGCGCGCTGTCGCGCCGCCGGGAACCCCGAATACATGCGGCGCACCTCCTTCTACGTCAACGGCGTTGATGTTTCTTCGCGACGCCCTCTTGCCTTGACCGGCGCACCAACCGGAGGTTCCATGCGACTCACCCCGACCGAGCGCGACCGGCTGCTGATCTTCACAGCAGCCGAGCTCGCGCGTGCCCGCCGCGCCCGCGGCCTGCGGCTCAACGTCCCCGAAGCCCACGCGCTGATCGCCGACACCGTCTGCGAGGCGGCCCGCGACGGCAGGCGCCTCGTCGAGGCCATCGACCTCGCACGCAGCGTGCTCGGCCCCCACGACGTGTTGCCCGGGGTCGTCGACATCGTCGGCGACATCCAGGTCGAGGCGGTCTTCGACGACGCCACCCGGCTCGCCGTCGTCACCGACCCGTTCCGGTCAGCCGAAGAAGCGGGTACGCCGCCCACGCCGATCGACCGGGCCTGCCACACCGGCGGTTCGCGTACCGGCGGCTTCGCCACAGCCCTGCCCGACGGGGCCGGGCCCGGCTCGCTGGGTGACGAGGCGCCTGGCACGGTGCTGTTCGGGGAGGCCCCGAACGATCCGTTCGCCGGCGCCGACGTGGTGAGCGTCGAGGTGCGCAACACCGCGGAGGTGCCGGTCAGCGTCACGTCGCACTTCCACTTCTTCGAAGCCAACCCCCGGCTGCTGTTCGACCGTTCGGCCGCCTACGGGCGTCGCGCCGCGATCCCGGCCGGCGCCACGGTGCGCTTCGACGCGGGCGCGACGGTCTCGGTCGGCCTGGTCCCGATCGGCGGGACGCGCATCGCGATCGGTTTCGCCGGACTGGTCGACGGGCCGTTGGACGCGCCCGGCACGAAGAGCGAGGCACTGCGCCGCGCGCACGCCTGCGGCTACCTCGACACCGGCACCGACGTGCCGGCAGAGCCCCGGATCTACAAGGAAGGTGCGGTCTGATGACTGCCGCGACCGGGGGATTCCTCGATCCCCGCGACTACGCCTCGACGTACGGCCCGCGCGCCGGCGACCGGATCCGGCTCGGCGACTCCGGGCTGATCATCGAGATCGAGTCGGACGCGCAACAGCACGGCGAGGAGTTCCTGGCCGGGTTCGGCAAGACCGCACGCGACGGGCTGCACTTGAAGGCGGAGACCGTCCGCGAGACGTGCGACGTCGTGATCAGCAACGTCGTCGTCATCGACGCCGTGCAGGGCATCCGCAAGGTGTCCATCGGCATCCGCGAAGGCCGCATCGCCTCGATCGGCAGGGCCGGAAACCCCGACACGCTCGACGGCGTGGACGTGGTGGTCGGCACCGGCACGACGATCGTCTCCGGCGAGGGCCTGATCGCCACGGCGGGCGCCATCGACACGCATGTCCACCTGATGAGCCCGCGGATCATGGAGGCGTCGCTCGCCGCGGGCGTGACGACGATCGTCGGGCAGGAGTTCGGGCCCGTGTGGGGCGTCGGCGTCAACTCGCCATGGGCGCTGCGGCACGCCTTCTCCGCGTTCGACGCGTGGCCGGTCAACATCGCCTTCCTGGCCCGCGGTTCATCCTCCGACCGCGGCCCGCTCGACGAGGCGCTCATCGAGGGCGGCGCGTCCGGCTTCAAGGTCCACGAGGACATGGGCGCACACGCGAGGGCACTGGACACCGCGCTCCGCGTCGCCGAGGACCACGACGTGCAAGTGGCCCTGCACACCGACGGGTTGAACGAATGCCTGTCGGTCGAGGACACCCTCGCGGTGCTCGAAGGCCGCACCATCCACGCGTACCACATCGAGGGCTGCGGTGGCGGGCACGTACCCAACGTCATGCGCATGGCCGGGGTCGCGAACGTCATCGGCTCGTCGACGAACCCGACGCTGCCGTTCGGACGCGACGCGCTCGCCGAGCACTTCGGCATGATCGTGTCCGCGCACGACCTCAAGCCGGACCTGCCCGGCGACGCCGCGATGGCGCGTGACCGCATCCGGGCCGGGACGATGGGCGCCGAGGATGTACTGCACGACCTCGGCGTCATCCCCATCACGTCGTCCGACGCCCAGGGCATGGGCCGCGCGGGCGAGACCGTCCGCCGTACGTTCGCCATGGCAGGCAAGATGAAGGCCGAACTCGGGCCCCTGGCAGGCGACCCCGCCGACGGACGGCACGACAACGCCCGAGTGCTGCGCTACATCGCCAAGCTCACCATCAACCCGGCGATCGCGCACGGACTCTCGCACGAGGTCGGGTCGATCGAGCCCGGCAAGATGGCCGACCTCGTGCTGTGGCGGCCGGACCACTTCGGAGCCAAGCCGGAGCTCGTCCTCAAGGCCGGGTTCCCCGCGTACGGCGTCGTCGGCGACCCCAACGCCTCCACCGACACATGTGAACCACTGGTACTCGGACCGCAGTTCGGCGCACACGGCGGAGCCCCGGCGGAACTGTCGGTCGCGTTCACCAGCCAGGCAGCCGCCGAGACCGGCGGCGACCTGATGCCCACCAAGCGGCGCCGCGTCGGAGTACGCGGCACGCGCGGGATCGGGCCCGCGGCGATGCACTTCAACAACCGCACCGCCGAGGTCCGGGTCGCCGCCGACACCGGGCTGGTCACCCTCGACGGCGACCCGGTCATGTCGGAGCCGGCCGACTCGGTCTCCCTCAACCGCCTGTACTTCCTCTGACCCACGACCCCCGCCCTCACCGAGCACCGGACAAGGAACTCCCGACATGACGAACACCCCGGCCGCAGACGGCTTCTCGATGCCCGCCGAATGGGTCGAGCACGAACGGACCTGGATGGCGTGGCCCACGTCCAACGCGACGTTCGAGGGCGCCAACCACGACCTGCACCACGCCCGCGTCGCCTGGGGCAAGGTCGCCGAGACCATAGCCCACTACGAACCGGTCACCATGGTCGTCAACGTCGGCGAGGCCGACACCATCGCGCCATACGTCGACACGCCGCTCACCGTCGTCGAACGCCCGCTCGACGACGCATGGATCCGCGACAGCGGCCCGACCTTCCTCACCGACGGCGCGGGCAACCTGGCCGCCGCGGACTGGATCTTCAACGGCTGGGGCGCCCAGGACTGGGCCACCTGGGAGCGTGACCAGCACACCGCCGAGCAGGTCATCGAACTGTCCGGCGCCAAGCGCTACGCGTCGCGCATGGTCAACGAGGGCGGCGGCATCCACGTCGACGGCGAGGGCACCGTCATGATCACCGAGACCGTGCAGCTCGACAAGGGACGCAACCCCGACTGGACCAAGGATGACGTAGAGGCCGAACTGCGCGCGTACCTCGGAATCGAGAAGGTCATCTGGCTGCCGCGCGGCCTCACCCGCGACTACGACGTCAACGGGACCCGCGGACACGTCGACATCATCGCCTCCTTCGCCCGCCCCGGCGTGGTCCTGTGCCACACCCAGCCCGACCCGGCGCACCCGGACCACGAGGTCGGCAAGGAGAACCTCAAACTGCTGCGCTCCGCCACCGACGCGCGTGGGCGTGCCCTCGAGGTCGTCGAGATCCCCGCGCCGACCGTACTGGAGGACGACGGCCACGGCTGGGTCGACTACAGCTACATCAACCACTACGTCGCCAACGGCGCGGTCGTGCTGTGCGGCTTCGACGACCCGCGCGACGAGGAGAACGCCGCGACCTTCGCGAAGCTCTTCCCCGGCCGCAAGATCGAACTCGTCGACGCCCGCGAGATCTTCGCGAACGGCGGCGGCATCCACTGCATCACGCAGCAGCAGCCGCGCGTCTGACGGCACGCGCGCGAGTGTCGAACTTCCCCCCATCTCCCGCGGGAGCTTCCACTCGTGCGAAGCGTGATCGCGGGGAGCACCCGCGATCCACTGCTCGGCAAAGCAGCGTTCGCGGTGTGCTCGGCCTGCCCATCACACCGCGAGCGCGGCCCCCGCTCCGGGGCTGGCCGGCGAGGGCGATTCGATGTCGGCGGCCGCCCGCAGGACCGGCCCGCCTGTCCGACCGGACAGCGGAGGTCTTCATGCCGCCCACCCGCCGGCCGGGAGCCGCAGCCCCGTACGGGCCTGAGGCGGGGGCTGTGACTGTACGGCCTCCGGCCCGGTCGCGCCGCAGCCGGCGGCGGGTATGAGGACGTCCTCACCATCGACGTGTTGGACGCCCGAGCCCACAGACTCGGCACTACGCGCCGTAACTGCACGCAGGGTGTGAACGTAGGCCAGGGCGTGGGGAGCCCATGGCAACCTGCGCAGTGATGAGGGGATGCTGATGGGTAGAGGTTTCCCCAAGCTTCTCGGGTGCGACAGGGCGCCGGGACGCAGAGGAAGCGGTGCAGCGAACGCTGCACGGTCCCTCGATCGAGCAGGATCGAGGGGGATGCAGCCGGATGGAAACGGATAGATATGTCCGGCTCTTTTGCATCGTCGCAGGTGAGACGCGTCACTGAAATGGGTTCGAGTCCCACCCGCCCCACCATAGAAAAACGTTCTGACCTGCGGAAGCGCCCTCGGAAGGGCCTTCACGGACAGTGCTTCTCCGGTCTGCCATGCCACATGCACAGCGCTTTGACCTGGGGCTTCGGGCGGAACGTGAGGGTGGAGACGCCATGATGGTCCCACGGTGACCCTGCGACCCCTGGGTGTGACACGCCGCACACGGTGCCGAATTCCTCGGTTCGCCGACAGCCCTCCGCCCGCCGCCGCTCGCGAGACCCACCCCATCGGGATGTGCCGGTGATCACAGCGCGGACCCGTGATGATCCGGGGCCCGGTTCCGCTGAGCCGGACGTCGGCGGCTGACCGCCGGCGAAGGCCCGGAAGGACTGGAAGTGGGCAGCGTGAAGTTCGACGTACGTCGTATCGGTGCGGGTCTCGCGACTGCCGGCCTGACGGTGGTCGCCTCGACCGCCTGCGGGACGAGCGGACCCCCCGTCGTCACTCCGAAGGCCGTGCGCCATTCCGAGCTGGTCGGCCGATGGGACGGGACGGGGGAGTGCGGATCGCCGGTCATCCGGCTGCGTGACGACTACACCTTTTCCGCCAGGGACGTTCCGGTCGCTTGGGACGGCCCCGGTCCGGACTCGGAGGTGACGCGCGGTTCGGGCGACGGGGAATGGCACGGGGTCAACAAGGACCCCGGCCTGACTCCCTACCTGGTGCTCAGTTTCGGGGATCGGAACGACATCCAGACGCTCCCGTTCGTCCTGAAGCAGGGAGAGCTGTGGATGAGTGGGGACATCGCGGCGGACGGAGGGGATCCCTACATCCTCGACTGCGCCTATCGACGCACCTCCGCCGACCCCGGCTTCGGCCGGTAGCGGCTCCGCCGCTGTCACAGGGGAAGGCCGGCCGTCGGAACGGACGCATCGGTGTGCTCGTCCGTCCCGGCGGCCGGGTCGCGTCAGTACGTCAGGATGCCCGGGTCCGAGACGTCCGGGGTGCCCGTCTCGATGTGGCCCGCGAGGCGGCGGAGGTAGTCCGTGGACGTGGACGAGGTGATCGTCACGTCGTACCAGCGGTGGCCCGCGGTCGGGGCGACGGTGTGGGTGGCCGTGGCGCCCTTCGCGACGGTGAGGGTCTGGGTGGTGCCGTAGGCGTTGGCGACCGTGAGGGTCGCCGCGGCCGCCGTCGGGTTGGTGAACGTCAGGTCCAGGCTGCCCGTGCCCGCGTTGTGCCGGGCGGTCACCTCCGGGGCGGCCGTCTTGCCGGGGGAGCGGAAGCGGCGGAGGAAGCCGTTCGGGCCGTGGACGGTGAGGTCGGTGAGGCCCTTGGAGTACTTCGTGTTCCAGGTGTCGGCGATCGACTTGTTCGCCTCGGCGGTGTAGGTCCACGGGACGTCGGTGCGGTTGGCCGAGGTCACGTAGAACTGGGCGCCGGCCACCGGGCCGCCGCTGAACGTGAGGCGGTAGGTGCCCGCCGCCACGTCCGCCGTGCCGTCCACGTACGGGGCGTACCTCAGCGGGCGGGTGGGCTTGGAGCCCGGCTCCTGGCGGGGCATCGTCCCGACGGCCGGGGCGGTGGCCGGGAAGTCGGGGTGGCGGTTCCGGTCCGGCGGGTAGTAGCCGGCCGTCGGCGGCAGCGGGGCCGCCGAGGTGTCCGCGCGCGTGAAGTCGAAGGCGGAGGTCAGGTCGCCGCAGACCGCACGCCGCCAGGGCGAGATCTGCGGCTCGCGGACGCCGAAGCGGCTCTCCATGAAGCGGATGACCGAGGTGTGGTCGAAGGTCTCCGAGCAGGTGTAGCCGCCCTTGGACCAGGGCGAGACGACGATCATCGGGACGCGCGGCCCCAGGCCGTAGGGGCCGGCCGCGTAGCCGACCTTGCCGGGGAACCAGTCCAGGGTCGTGGCGGTCGTGGACTTGCCCCATGAGGCGTCGCCCGGGACGAACGGCGGGACGACGTGGTCGAAGAAGCCGTCGTTCTCGTCGTACGTGATGAACAGCGCCGTCTTCGCCCACACGTCCGGGTTCGAGGTCAGCGCGTCGAGGGCCTGCGCGATGTACCAGGCGCCGTAGTTGGAGGGCCAGTTGGCGTGCTCCGAGAAGGCCTCCGGGGCGGCTATCCAGGAGATCTTCGGCAGTGTGCCGCCCTGGACGTCGGCGCGGAGCTTGTCGAAGAGGCCCTCGCCCGCCTTCGCGTTCGTCCCCGTGCGCGCCTTGTCGTACAGCGGGTTGCCGGGCTGGGCGTTGCGGTAGTTGTTGAAGTAGAGCAGCGAGTTGTCGCCGTAGTTGCCGCGGAAGGCGTCGTTGATCCAGCCCCAGGAACCGGACGCGTTCAGGCCGTCGCCGATGTCCTGGTAGATCTTCCAGGAGACGCCCGCCGCCTCCAGGCGCTCGGGGTACGTGGTCCAGCCGTAGCCCGCCTCGGCGTTGTTGAGGACGGGGCCGCCGCCCGTGCCGTCGTTGCCGACGTAGCCGGTCCACATGTAGTAGCGGTTGGGGTCGGTCGCGCCGATGAACGAGCAGTGGTACGCGTCGCAGACGGTGAAGGCGTCGGCGAGCGCGTAGTGGAAGGGGATGTCCTCGCGGGTGAGGTGCGCCATGGTGGCCTTGGTCTTGGCCGGGATCCAGTTGTTGTACTTGGCCTTGTTGAAGGCGCTCTGGCCGCCCTGCCAGTCGTGGTTCAGGCCCTGGAGGTACTCCATGCCCAGCTTGTCGCTGGTCGGCCGGAAGGGGAGCGTGACGTTCCCGAAGTTGTCCTCCTGGTTCCAGACCGACTTTCCGCTGGGCAGGGTGACCGGGCGGGGGTCGCCGAAGCCGCGTACGCCCTTCATCGCCCCGAAGTAGTGGTCGAAGGAACGGTTCTCCTGCATCAGGACGACGATGTGCTCGATGTCCTGGATCGTGCCGGTGGAGCCTTGCGCCGGGATCGCGGCGGCGCGGGCGATGCTCTCCGAGAGCATCGTGAACGCGGCGGTGCCGCCCGCCAGTTGAAGGAAACGGCGACGGTCGAGATCGGCCATGGGGGGAGTTCCTCCGGTGTGAGTGCGAGCGCGGGGGCGCGGGCGCGACGGTGGGGGGTGCTGTGGTGCGGCGGCCTGGCGTACCGGCCGACGGGCGCCCCAAGGAGAGCGCCCGTGGGCCACGGCCCGGCGGCCGTCCCATGACTGCCCGCCGTACGGTAGACGAATCCCCCGTGCTCGAACGTGAAAACTCACAACTCAACGCACCCGGTGGCCAGATGGCCACCGGGTGCGGGCAGAAACCAACAGAAAACTACTCGACGACGAGGTCGACCGTGATGTTGCCGCGGGTCGCCTTCGAGTAGGGGCAGAAGGCGTGGGTCTTCTCCAGGAGGGCCCGGCCGGCCTCGCCCTGGAGGTGGTCGGGGAACTCGGCGCGCATCACGACCGCGAGGCCGAAGCCGCCGTCCGCCGCGTCCTTGCCGATCGAGACCTCGGCGGTGACCGAGGCCTCGGAGATGTCGATCTTCTCCTGGCGGGCGACCAGGTTCATCGCGCTCGCGAAGCAGGCCGCGTATCCGGCAGCGAAGAGCTGCTCCGGGTTGGTGCCCCGACCGTTGCCGCCGAGGGCCTGGGGGTGGGCGAGGGGGAGGTCGATGTGGCCGTCGGAGCTGACGGCGCGGCCCTCGCGGCCGTTGGCGGTGGCGACGGCGGTGTAGATGGCGTCCATGGGTCTTCCGTTCCTGTCCTCGGGGGGTGGTGCTGCGGGTGGGGAGTCTGTGGGTGGTGCTGCGGGTGGGGCGTCCGTGAGCGGCGCCCTTCCATTAATAGCGCACGATTAAGTTGTGTACAACTCAATCGCGTGTGAGCTGTCCTCGCGTATCCTGGTCCCATGGAGACGCTCGACACCGTCCCGGAAGAGGACTTCCTCCGGCTCGACCACCAGATCTGCTTCTCGCTGCACGCGGCGACCCGCGCGTTCAACGGCGTGTACCGCGAGGCCCTCAAGGACCTCGGCCTCACCTACCCCCAGTACCTCGTCATGCTGGTGCTCTGGGAGCACGGCGAGCTGCCCGTGAAGGGGATCGGGGAGCGGCTGCGGCTCGACTCCGGCACCCTGTCGCCGCTGCTCAAGCGGCTGGAGGCGGCCGGATACGTCGAGCGGCGGCGCAGTCCCGAGGACGAGCGGTCCGTCACCGTGCGCCCCACCGCCGAGGGGGCCGCCCTGAAGGGGCGGGCGCGCGGCGTCCCGCGCCGGATCGCCGCCGCGACCGGTCTCGGCCTCGACGAGATCCGCGAGCTGCGGGAGCGGCTCGACGCGCTGGCCGCCCGGCTCGACCGCGTCGACCCGGACGACCTCGCCGCCTGCGCGAGCGTCTAGGCGCGCCTTGCGGGGTGCGCGCCGCGCGCGTGGTTCAGGCCCAGCAGGACGCACACGTCCGTGAGGAGCGGTACGTGGTACGGGAGCGGCCTCGGGCCCGCCTGGTCCGGGCGGGAGACGAAGCCCCCGTCCGGGAGCTGCCGCTCCAGGAGGTGGCGCACCGCGCGTTCCCTCGCGCCCACGGCCGACGGCACCTCCGGTGTCCTGGCCACCGCGATCAGTGCGTACGCGGTGCTGATCGGGTCGCTCGCGTCGCTCGGCACGTGCCCCCAGCCGCCGTCCGCGTTCTGGGTGTCGATCAGCCGCGCGACGGCGCGGGCGCGGGCCCGCGCGACCGCCGTGCCCGCCGGATGGCCGGGCGCGGCCGCCCGGAAGGAGTCGTAGGCGAGGACCGTGCGGAACAGGGCGTTGCTCTCGTTGAGGCTCCAGCTGCGTTCGAAGGGTCCGGCCGCCTCCTGCCGTGCCACCAGGAGGCGGACCGCGTCGGTCACCGCGGGCAGATGGACGGGCTCGGGAGCCAGGGCGTTCACGGCCGCCGCCGTTATCGCCACCTCGGAGGCCGTGCCCGGCTCGAAGGTGGGGAAGCCGCCGTCCTCGCCGCGCCGGGCGAGCAGATAGCGCTCACCGGCCGCCACCTCGGCGCCGAGTCGTTCGGGCGCGACCGCCCGCAGGAATTCCACGCAGTACGAGGTGTCGTCCACGTCGCTCTGGGTGACGTGACGGTCGAAACCCCAGCCCCCGTCCGGGTTCTGGCGATCCGTCAGTGCCGTGGCGAGGGCCCTCAGGGTGTGCGCCGGGGCCCCCGCGCCCGTCAGGGCGAGGCCGCCGGTCGCCGTGGCGAACACGCCCAGGCCGGTGATGAACGGGAGTCCGCCGTCCTCGCGGAGCATCGTGCGCAGCTCCCGGGCCCGCGCGGTCACGGCCGTCGCGGAACCCGGCCGGTGCCGCAGCGCCAACAGGGCCAGGATCCGGGCCAGATGGGAGCCGTCCGGGGGCGGTCCCGGCAGTGCGCAGGGGGTCAGGGCGTGCCAGTCGTCGTCGGTGACGAGCCGGGGCGAGCCGGTGCCGAAGGCGTACAGGACCTTCAGGGCGGCCATCTCCGTGATCAGCCACCGCTGTTGGCCGCGCGCCTCGAAAACCGTGCCGGGGGAGGGGAGTTCGGGGAATTCGTGGGCGCCCAGCTCCGCCAGGACGGTCTGGAACATCAGCCGCTTGCGGCCCGCGGTGAAGTGGTCGAAGCCGCCGAGCAGCCGGGTCAGCGCGGCCGGGCCGTCCACGTACTCACCCAGCGCGGCACGGGCCGCCGCCTCCTGTACGGGGTCGGGGGCGCCCTCGTCCAGGGCGGTCTTCAGGCGGCGCGTCAGCCGTTCCTGCGCGTCCGGGTCGACCCCGGTCACCGTGAGCAGCCGCAGCGCCAGGGCGGATTCCAGGACGCGACTGTCGCAGGGCGCGCGGAGAAGACCGTCCGGTCCGGCCGCCGACAGCAGCCGGGTGGCGAGCCGGGCGCGGGCGCGGTCGAGGGGGCCGGCGGCGGGCGCGGGGGCCGGCCTGGGGCCGGGGACGGCGAGGGAGACGCCCGGTAAGGGCAGCGCGCAGTACGTCATGGGGGAGGTGACTTTCGTGAGGTGCGGAGGGGTGGAACCGGGGCTGGGTGGGCCGCCGGAACGAGGGATCAGGGGGGATCAGAAGGGGAAGAGGCGCCGTACGGCGTCCGCGCCGGCCGGGACCAGTGGGGTGTAGCCGCCGGTCGCGACCGTGAGCGGCGCGACGAAGGCGCACCAGGCGATCTCCTCCGGATCGGGCCGGGGCGGCCGGTCGGCCACCCAGCTGTGGACCGTCAGGAAGCAGGCGCCGCTCGGGTCGTCGACCCGGAGCCGGTACGCCTCCACGAGCCCGGTCGCCGTCTCCCAGCCCAGCTCCTCGCGGAGTTCCCGCAGGGCGGCCGCGCGGTACGCCTCGCCGGTCCGCACCGCCCCGCCGATCAGCACGTCGTAGTGGTCGGGGTAGACCGGGGCCGAGGGCGTCCGCCGGTAGAGCAGGACCCGGCCGGCGTGGTCGGTGCAGACGGTGGCGGCGTAACGCCGGAGCAGGCCGGCGGGGGGCCCGGCGGACCGCCGCCCCTGGGCGACGACCCGGTCCCGGGGGTCGACGAAGTCGATGCGCTCGTGCGCGTGGGCGCTCATGTCCGCTCCCGCACGCGCGGGTGCGACGGGCGGGCCGTACGCGGGCCGAGGTCGACGCAGTCGTCGAGCTGACCGAGGAGACCGAGAGGACCGAGCGGACGGAGAGGGCCGAGAGGACCGAGGGGGCTGAGAAGGTCGAGGCCGAGAAGATCGTGAGAGGTATGACCTGTCACGCATTGCGATTGCATGATGACACATCGTAGCCGCCCGTGCGATCTTCAGATCCCACCCGCCCCCTCGGCCTCACTCGCCTCCCTAGTCCCACCCGCCTCAGGGCTTTAGGTCCCGGAGGCCCCTCAGGCGCTCACGGCGGCGAACGTCCCGGTGATCCGGGCGGCGACCTCGCGGACCTCGGGAGCGGCCGACGTGGCGGTGAGTTCGACCGGTTCGTGCGGACAGGCCAAGGTGGTTTCGGTGCGCGGGTCGGCCCGCCTTCACTGAAACGTAAGGATCGAACACTGAGTCCGCCCCTATACTCGCCCCATGTCCGAGTTCACTGTCCGGCGTGCCACCGCCGATGACTCCAAGCGGCTCACCCGGCTCGTCCGGGATTCCGGGGCCTATCGGGGTGACTACGCCGGCATGGTCGAGGGGTACCAGGTCGGTGGTGCGTACATCGAGCACCATTCCGTCTTCGTCGCCGTCGACCCGGGCGGCCGGGTGCTCGGGTTCTACGCGCTCGTCGTCGAGGACGCCGAGCTCGATCTCGCCTTCGTCGCCGACAGCGCCCAGGGGCTCGGCGTCGGGCGGCTGCTCATGGAGCACATGACCGGGCAGGCCAGGGCCGCCGGACTCCGCTCCGTGCGGGTCGTCGCCCATCCGCCCGCAGAGGAGTTCTACCTGCGCACCGGCGCCGTCCGCACCGGCACCGTCCCGGCCGCCGGGCACGTCCACTGGGACCGCCCCGAGCTCCGGTACGAGCTCGCGTGACCGCCGCCCCCGACACCCGGGAGCGCCGCAGGGTCTTCGCCGACCTCACCCCGCTGCGGACCTCCGTGCACTACCGCCGGCTCTGGTTCGGCAACACCGTCTCCTGGGTCGGGCAGGGCATGACCGCCCTCACCATCTCCCTCCAGGTGTACGACATCACCCGCTCGCCCTTCTCCGTCGGGCTCGTCGGGCTGTTCTCCCTCGTGCCCCTCGTCGTCTTCGGGCTCTACGGCGGCGCCATCGCCGACACAGTCGACCGCCGCAAGCTCGGCCTCCTCAGCGCCTCCGGCTCCGCCGTGCTGTCGATCGCGCTCGCCGCCGCCGCGCTCGCCGGCTTCCACCGGGTCTGGTTCCTCTACGGGATCGTCGCCCTGCAGTCCGTCTGCGCCGCGCTCAACGCGCCCGCCCGCTCCTCGATGATCCCCCGGCTCCTGCCGCCCGAGCAGCTGCGCGCCGCCAACGCGCTGAACTCGATGGTCACCACCTTCGGCACCCTCGTCGGCCCCAGCCTCGGCGGCCTGATCGTCGGACTCGCCGGCTACCAGACCGCGTACCTCGTCGACGCCGTCGCCTTCTCCGCGAGCCTGTACGCGATGTGGCGGCTGCCGTCGATGCTCCCGGAGCGGACCGGGAGCAAGAGGGCCTCGGTCCTCGACGGGCTGCGCTTCCTCGCCACCCGCCCGAACCTCCGCATGACGTTCTTCTCGGACTTCTGCGCGATGATCCTCGCCCACCCCCGCGCCCTGTTCCCCGCCGTCGCCGTCCTCTGGTACGGCGGCGACGCGAAGACCACCGGACTCCTCGTCGCCGCACCCGCGTTCGGCGCGCTGCTCGGCGGCGTCCTCTCCGGCTGGCAGGGCCGCATCCGCCACCACGGGCAGGCGATCCTGATCGCCGTCGCCTGCTGGGGCACCGCCATCGCCGTCTTCGGGCTCACCAGGAACCTCTGGCTGGGGCTGCTGCTGCTCGCCCTCGCCGGGTACTCCGACACCGTCTCGATGATCTTCCGGAACACGATGATGCAGGTCGCCGCCCCGGACGAGATGCGCGGCCGGCTCCAGGGCGTGTTCATCGTGGTCGTCGCGGGCGGGCCCCGGCTCGGGGACTTCCTGGCCGGATCGGTGGCCGATCTGACCTCGCCCGCCGTCGCCGTGACCGGCGGCGGCATCGCCTGTGTCCTCGCGGTCGGCGCGCTCGCCCTGTACGCGCGGGGCTTCCGCCGGTACGACGCCCTCGACCCGACACCCTGAGCTGGGTGACGCACTGAGCCCGGGTGGCGCCCGAGCCCGGGGGACGGCCCCGAGCCCGGGGCCCCGCCCCGTACCCCGCCCGCCCCCGCTCCCGTACCCCGCCCCGAGCGATTCGCCCCGAACCGACCGTCCTGGGCTGGCGGTTGACCGCCACGGCACATAACCGCCAGGAGCGACAGGAGTCAACTCCCGTCCCTCCGGCCAAGACTCCTCGCGGCACCCGGAAACACCCCCGACCCCGGGTCCGCGAGGAGTTCCAACGATGACGTCGAGGAACGCACCCTTCGACAGAGGCAGAGCCGCGCTGATCGCCGCGGGCATCTCCCTCGTGATGCTCTCGGCCGGGCAGACCGCCGCCGCCGGGACCACCGCCCCCGCCGTACCCGACACCTTCAGGGCGGCGGCCGCCACCGGGGCGAGCACCACCGTCACCCTCGTCACCGGCGACCGCGTCACCCTCACCGGCCTCGGCGGCGGCAAGAGCACCGTCACCGTCGACCGGGCGAAGGGCGCCACCGGCGCGATACGCACCCGGACCGCGAACGGCCGGGTCACCGTGATCCCCGACGAGGCCCGCCCCTACCTGGACTCCGGCGCGCTCGACCCGCGCCTCTTCGACGTCACCGGCCTCGTCGAGCAGGGCGTCACCGGCGACCTGCCGCTGATCGTCACGTACGGCGCGAAGGGCGCCCGCACCGCCGCCGCCCCGCGCGGCACCGAGACCGTCCGGGCCCTGCCCAGCATCGGCGGCGCCGCCGTCACCGCCACCGACCCCGCCGCCTTCTGGCAGGGCTTCACCGCGCGCGGTGCCGCCCGCGCCGCCGCCCCCGGCAAGGTGTGGCTCGACGGCCGCGTCAAGGCCGCCATGGCCGAGTCCAACGCCCAGATCGGCACCCCGAAGGCCTGGGAGGCCGGGCTCACCGGCAAGGGCGTGAAGGTCGCCGTCCTCGACACCGGCGCCGACCTCGCCCACCCCGACCTCGCGGGCCGGGTCGCCGAGACCAAGTCCTTCATCGTCGGCCAGGAGGTCGCCGACCGCAACGGCCACGGCACCCACGTCTCCTCCACCGTCGGCGGCAGCGGCGCCGGTTCGGACGGCAAGGAGAAGGGCGTCGCCCCCGGCGCCACCCTCGCCGTCGGCAAGGTCCTCAGCGACGAGGGCTACGGCTCCGAGTCGGAGATCATCGCCGGCATGGAGTGGGCCGCCAAGGACATCGACGCGAAGATCGTCTCGATGAGCCTCGGCTCCAGCGAACCCAGCGACGGCACCGACCCGATGGCCCAGGCCGTCAACACGCTCTCCGCCGAGACCGGCGCCCTCTTCGTCATCGCCGCCGGGAACTCCGGCTACCCCGGCTCCATCGGCTCGCCCGGCGCCGCCGACTCCGCGCTGACCGTCGGCGCCGTCGACTCCGCCGACGAGGCCGCGTACTTCACCAGCCAGGGCCCCCGCTACGGCGACCAGGCCCTCAAGCCCGACCTGTCGGCGCCCGGCGTGGACATCCTCGCCGCCCGCTCCCAGCTCGTCGGCGGCAGCGGCCTCTACACGAGCATGAGCGGTACGTCGATGGCGACCCCGCACATCGCCGGCGTCGCCGCGCTGCTCGCCGAACAGCACCCCGACTGGACCGGCGCCCGCCTCAAGGACGCGCTGATGTCCTCGTCGAAGACGCTCGACGCCTCCGCGTACGCCCTCGGCTCCGGGCGCGTCGACGTGGCCGCCGCGGTCTCCGCGAACGTCACCGCGACCGGCTCCGCCGACCTCGGCTTCACCGCCTGGCCGTACGAGGACAGCAAGCCGGTCACCCGGACCGTGACCTACACCAACTCCTCCGACGCCCCGGTCGAGCTGAACCTCTCCGTCGACGGCATGGCGGCCGGTGTCGCCACCCTCGCCGACACCGCCCTCACCGTCCCCGCCCACGGCTCCGCCGGCACCACCGTCACCGGCGACGGCACCAAGGCCCCCGTAGGGCAGTCCTCCGGCCGGATCACCGCCACCGCCGGCGGCGTCCCCGTCGCGCACACCGCGCTCGGCCTGGTGAAGGAGGAGGAGCGCTACACCCTCACCGTCCACGTCAAGGACCGCGACGGCGCCCCCGCCCCCGCCCGCCTCGGCGTCCAGAAGCTCGCCGAGGGCGAGGACCCCTTCCCGGTGACGGTCGGCGGGTCCGGCACCCTCGAACTCCGCCTCAAGCCCGGCACGTACACCGTCGACACCTTCCTCGACGTGCGCGGCGCCCACGGCAAGGACTCCCTCGGCCTCGGCTTCCTCACCGCGCCGGAGGTCACCCTCGACCGCGACCGCGAGATCACCCTCGACGGAAGGCAGCTGCGCGAGATCCGCGCCGAGGTCGAGAAGCGCACCGAGACCCGCCAGCTCCTCATGGAGTTCGACCGGGACGCCGACGGCGCCTCGTACGGGGGAGCCGTCCAGGTCCCGCCGAAGTACGACTCGGTCTTCGCGGCGCCCACGCCGAAGCCCGCCACCGGCACCTTCGAGTACCGGACCGTCTGGCGCCTCGGCAAGCCGCTCCTGGAGGCGGCCGTCGACGGCGTCCGGCTCTCCGACGCCACCCCGCAGGCCGGAGCCACCCTCCTGGAGGGCGGACACCGCCTCGGCCTCGCCGACGCGGGCACCGGCACCCCCGCCGAGTACACCGGCAAGGACGTCACCGGCAAGGCCGTCCTCGTGCGCCTGACCGAGGGCGCCGACCCGGTGCGGCTCGCACAGAACGCCCAGGACGCGGGCGCCAAGGCCCTGTTCGTCACCGACGACCAGCCGGGCCGGCTGATGAAGTGGTTCGGCACCGCCGACTACGCGGACCGGCCGCTCGCCGTCGCCACCGTGAACACCGCCGACGCGAACCGCCTCGCGGCCGCCGCCGCCCGCGGCAAGCGCGTCGACCTGACCGGCACCCGCTTCACCCCGTACACCTACGACCTCTCCGAGGGGCACCCCGGCGCCATCGGCACCGACCTGGTCTTCCGCCCCGGCAAGGACGAACTCGCCACCATCCGCTCCACCTTCTACGCGCCGACCGGGCGCGCGGAACTCGGCGGCGAGTTCCGCTACTCGATCACCGACACCTTCCCCGTGGGCTTCGGCTTCAAGGAGTGGATCGCCTTCCCGGCCCGGCGCACCGAGTACGTCTCCACCGGCACCGGCCAGCGCTGGCACGAGTCCGTCGACCTCGGCGACTCCCTGGAGGAGCGCGGCGGCACCCCGTCCTACCGGGGCGGCAGCCGCGTCGACCTCGACTGGTTCGGCCCCGTCTGGCACCCCTGGCTGGGCACCGGCCTCGGCTGGGGCCAGCAGCGCACCGGCAACGACCTGCGCTTCAACACCCCCGGCTGGGGCGACTCCGGCAGGGACCACACCGGCTTCGGCAACGTGTGGAACGACGACTCGATGACCCAGTACACCGAGGTGTACGTCAACGGCGTCCGCGTCGACCGCAAGAAGAGCTCCGGCGCCTACGCCTGGGACGCCCCGGCCGAGGAGGCCTCCTACAAGGTGGTCACCGACACCACGCTCGACCCGGCGCGCTGGCGGCTCGCGGGCAAGGGCCACAGCGAGTGGACCTTCCGCTCCGCGGAGACCCCGTCGGACCGCTCCACCTTCCTGCCGATGCTCAACCTCGGCTTCGACGTGGACACCGACCTCGACGGTGACGTCCGCGCCGGGAGCAGGCTGCCCGTCGGGATCTCCGCCGAGTACGTGAAGGGCGCCACCGGCACCGGCACCATCACCGGCGGCACCCTGGAGGTCTCCTACGACGAGGGCGCCACCTGGACCGGGGTCGCCCTCAAGCCCGCCCGCCAGGGCGCCGCCTGGACCGGCGAGCTGCGCATCCCGGCCGGCGCGACGTCCGTCTCGCTGCGGGCCGGGGCGAGCGACGACCGGGGCGGCTCGGTGAAGCAGGAACTGATCCGCGCGGTCGGCGTGAAGTAGTCACCCGAAGCACTCAGGACCGGGCCCCCGCCGTCGGCGGGGGCCCGGCTCCGTCCCCTCAGCCGTCCTCGCGCAGCGCCTTCTTCAGGATCTTGCCCATGTCGTTGCGGGGGAGCGCGTCGAGGTGGCGCACCACCCGGGGCCGCTTGTGCGGCGCGAGCTGCGCGGCCACGTGGGCGGCGAGCTCCGCCTCCGACGGCGGCCTCTCCGCGTCCCGCGGCACCACCCACGCCACGATCCGCTCGCCCAGGTCCGGGTCGGGCTCGCCCGTGACCGCCGCCTCGCGCACGCCCGGGTGGTCGAGCAGGGCGTTCTCGATCTCACCCGCCCCGATCTTGTAGCCGCCGCTCTTGATCAGGTCCGTCGCCTTCCGCCCCACCAGACGCACCGCGCCGTCCGCCTCCCGGACCGCCATGTCGCCGGTGCGGAACCAGTCGCCGTCGAAGGCCGCCGCCGTCGCCTCGGGCCGCCCCAGATAGCCGGAGAACAGGTTCGGGCCGCGCACCTGCACCTCGCCGACCGTCTCCCCGTCGTACGCCCCGAGCACCGCACCGTCCTCGTCGACCAGCCGCAGCCCCACCCCGGCGAGCGGCACCCCCACGGTCCCGGGGCGCGGCCCGGCGCCCGGCAGGACGCTGGTGTTCATGAGCGTCTCGGTCATCCCGTACCGCTCCACGACCGTCCGGCCCGTCGCCGCCGCGATCCGCTCGTGGTCGTGGACCGGCAGCGCCGCCGAACCGGAGACCAGGAGCCGCGCCCCGGCCATCGCCCGGACCAGGTCCGCGTCCCCGGCCAGCGCGTCCGCGAGCCGGTGGTACGTCGTCGGCACCCCGAACAGCATCGTGCCGCCGCCGGCCCCCAGCTCCCGCGCCACGCCCGCCACCGAGAACGCGCCCAGGTGCCGGACCTCGCCACCCCGCCGCAACGGGCCCAGGACCCCCAGGACCAGACCGTGCACATGGAACAGCGGCAGCGCGTGCACCAGGACGTCGTCCGCCGTCCACGCCCAGGCCTCGGCGAGCGCGTCGAGGGAGGCGGCGACCGCGCGGCGGGAGAGCACGACACCCTTCGGGGGACCCGTGGTGCCGGAGGTGTAGACGATCAGGGCGGGGGCCTCCGGGTCGTCCGGCTCGACGGCCGCGGGACCGCGCGCGGCGAGGTCCACATCGATCCGGGGGAGCCCGGCGAGCCCGGCCGGCAGCTCGTCCGCCGGTCCCGCGAGGACCGCCGCGGGCGCGCTGTCGCCGAGGATGTGCGCCAGCTCGCGTTCGCCCGTGCGCGGGTTCAGCGGTACGGCGGGCACGCCCGCGAGCAGCGCCCCGACCACGGCGACCGCCGTGTGCGCGGTGGGGGTGGCCCAGACGGCGACCCGCCCGGCGCCCCCGAGCCGCCCCGCCAGGGCTCCGGCCGCGCGGGCCAGCTCCTCGTACGTCAGCGTGTCCTGGCCGCAGCGCAGCGCGGGCCTGTCGGACGGGTCCGCCAGGGCCGGGAAGAAGGCACTCACCGGTCGTACTCCTCGGGTCGTCGAGGGCGAGGGTCGCCGGGGTCATTCTGCCGGGGCGTCAGGGCCGGCCGGCCGTGACCTTCGCCGTCTCCGGCGCCTCCTCCCCGCCGTCCGGCCGGATTCCGCGCATCCGCCCGTACGCGTACACACAGCCCGCGAGCGCCAGGTCGGACAGCAGCATGAAACCGATCGAGTACGAGCCCTTCGCGCTGTAGATCGCGCCCATCACCAGCGGTGGCAGGAAGCCGCCGAGCCCGCCCATCGCACCGACGATGCCGGTCACGCTGCCGACCTTGGCCTGCGGGGTGACCTGCGAGACCAGGGCGAAGACGGAGCCGCTCGCCGTGCCGAGACCGGCCGCCATGAGGAGCAGGGCGACCGTGCCGCCCGGGTTCAGCGGCGGGTCGAAGGCCTGGACGATCGCGAGCAGGGCGACCACCGCCAGCGCGACGGCCGTGACGAGCGCCGGGTGCACCCGGTCCGACAGCCAGCCGCCGATCGGCCGGAAGACGACCGTGACCAGCGCGAACCCGGCGGCCTTGGTGCCCGCGTCCGTCGGGTCGAGCTCGTACCAGGTCTTCAGGTACGTCGGCAGATAGACGCCGAAGGCGACGATGCCGCCGAAGCCGATCGCGTACAGCGCCGACAGCTCCCAGGTGACCCGCAGCCGGCCCGCCGAGCGGAGCCGGGCCGTCAGCGGGGCGGTCGGCACCGGCCGGTCGGGCCGGTCCGTGATGAGGAACGTGGCGAGCACCGCGTACACCGCGAGCGCGACGGCCACCACGATGAACGGCAGGTTCTCGCCGTGCTTCGCGATGCGCGGGGTGAAGTAGCCGGAGAGCGCCACACCGCCCATGCCCATGCCGAACACGCCCAGCGCCAGACCGCGCTTCGCGGGCGGGAACCAGGAGTTGACCAGCGGGATGCCGATCGCGAAGGTCGTGCCGCCGAGACCGAGCAGGAAGCCGACGGCCAGCATCAGGCCGTAACTGTCCTTGACCACGATCAGCAGCAGCACGGGGACGATCGTCAGCGCCGAGACCAGCGGGAACATCAGCTTCGCGCCGTACCGGTCGGTCAGCGCCCCGGCCGGGATGCGGCCGACCGAGCCCACCAGGACCGGCACCGCGACCAGCAGCGACTGCTGGAAGGAGCTGAGGTCGAGCCGGTCGCCGTACCAGCTCGCGATCGGCGCGATCAGGTCCCAGGCCCAGAAGGTGAGCGTGAAGCCGATGGTCGCCATCACCAGGTTGCGGTAGGCCGCCGCGGTCGGGGCCTCGGTGTCGGTGGTCACCCCTCCAGTCAAGATCGGGGCGGGGGCGGCGGCGCGCCGGGCTGCTCCGTACGGGTGCCCGCGCGGGGGACCCCTAGGGCCTGTCGTCACACTCCCGTCGTTGCCCGAAGGGCGGCCCCGCGGCGTCTGGTGCGTGCTCTCGGCGTGCCGGGTGGAAGCCCTCGTACTGGACCGTACTTGGGCTTTCGCCCGGTGCGGCGAGAGTGCGTGCCAGGCGTCGTGGGGCAGACGGGAGTGTGACGACAGGCCCTACGGCCAGGTCACCGTCGTCGGCGGTGTGCCGTCGTCCTCGACGCGCAGCCGGGCGCCCTCGTCGCCCACCGACACCTCCACCGTGATCGCGCCGGTCCCGGACCGCCGGTGGGCCGCCGCGAGCGCGCCGCGCAGGGTGGCCAGGATCCTCCCCGCCTCCTCCTCGTCGACGAGGGTGTCGACGGCGCCGGAGAAGTGCACGGACGGCTGGAAACCGAGCAGCACCGCCGCCCCGCCGGTCTCCCGCAGCACCTTTCCCCGGAAGGAGGTCGGCGCGTCCGCGGGCGGCTGCTGGAGCGCGAAGATGGTCGTACGGACCTCCTGGATCGTCGAGTCCAGCTCGTCCACCGCCCGCCCGAGCAGCGCGTCGTCGTCGGCGGACGACCCGGCCGCCCGCCGCCGGGTCGACTCCAGCATCATCTCCGTGGCGAACAGCCGCTGGACCACCAGGTCGTGGAGGTCCCGGGCGATCCGGTCCCGGTCCTCGTACACCGCGAGCCGCTCCCGGTCGTGCCGGGCGTCCGCGAGGACCAGTGCGAGCGCCGCCTGCGAGGCGAACTGCGAGGCGAGCAGCCGGTCCACCGCCGAATAGGGCGCCGCGCCGCGCCGCCGGGGGAGCGCGAGGGTGCCGATGAGCTTCCCGCCGCTCTGCAGCGGCAGCATCATCGACGGGCCGAACCGTGACCGCACGGGGGTGGTCATCCGGGCGTCGGTCGCCGAGTCCTCGATGAACACCGGCTCACCGCCGAGGAGTTGGACGAGTACGGGGGAGCCGGGCGCGATCGTCGTACCGACCAGGTCGCCCGGGTCGTCGGTGGTGGAGGCGGCCACGATCTCCATGCCGCCCTCCTGCGTGGGCTGGAGGACCACCCCGGCGGAGGCGCCGGAGAGGATGCGGGCCTGCTCGGCGACGGCCATCAGGGCGTTCTCCGCGGACTGGCCGGTCAGCAGGGCCGTGGTCACCGCGGCGGCCCCCTCGATCCAGCGCTCCCGCTGCCGTGCCGTCTCGTACAGGCGGGCGTTGCCGATCGCGATCCCCGCCTGCGAGGCGAGGACCCGGAGCAGGGTGAGGTCCTCCTCAGTGAAGCCGCCGACACGCTTCTCCGTGAGGTACAGATTGCCGAAGACCTCGGTGTGGACCCGGATCGGGACGCCGAGGAAGGAGTGCATCTCCGGATGCCCCAGGGGGACGCCGACGGAGCGCGGGTCGTCCGTCAGCTCGTCGAGGCGCAGCGGCCGGGGGTCCTGGATGAGGACACCGAGCAGCCCGGTGCGGCCGTCGGGGAGGGAGCCGCACCGCAGCCGCTCCTCGTCCGTCATGCCGGAGGTGAAGAACTCGGTGATGCGGCCGCGCTCGGGGTCGACGACCCCGAGCGCGCCGTAGCGGGCCCCGGTCAGCTCGGCGGCGGAGTCCACGATGTGCTGGAGCGTGGTGCGGAGTTCGAGGTCCGTTCCGACGCCGAGGACGGCTTCGAGCAGCACCGGCAGACGGGGTGCGTCCTCGTCCGTGTCCTCATCCATGATCGTCATGGTCCCATTGTCGTACGAATCATGAGCTTTCGCCGGAGGTGTCCGGCGTGGCTCGGGTGGGCGCCGGGTCACGTCGGCGGGCGTCGGTTCCGTGTCGGCCCGGGTCGGCCCGCGTCGGGTCGGTGTGCCGGTCCGGTCCGCGCTCAGTCCTCGTCGGCCAGCGGGTCGCGCTCCGCCAGCGGGTCGAGGACCATCGGCTGGACCTTGCCCTCCAGCATCGCGCCGAGGCCCAGGACCGCGCACACGTCCGGGCGTTCGGCGATGTGCACCGGCATCCCTGTCGCCTCGCGGAGCATCTGGTCGAGCCCCGGCAGCAGCGCGGAGCCGCCGACCATCATGATCCCGCGGTCCGCGAGGTCGGCCACCAGGTCCGGCGGGCAGTCCCGCAGCACCTTCCCGATGCCGTCGAGCACCGCCGTCAGGGGGGTGTGGATGGCCTCGCGCACGGCGGCGGTGTCGACGGTCACCGACCGGGCCAGGCCGGTGGCGACGTCCCGGCCGTGGATCTCGGTCCACGCCGGGCCGTGCGGGGTCAGGCCGTTCCCGCTGAGGGCCAGCTGGAGCGGGCGCACCGACTGGCTCGGCAGCATCAGCTCGTGGTGGTGGCGCAGGTGCTGGATGACGGCGTGGTCGATGGCGTCGCCGCCGACGGGCATCCGCTCCGCCGTGACGATCGCGCCGAGCGACAGCACCGCGACCTGCGTGGTCGCCGCCCCGCACACCATGATCATGGTCGCCGTCGGCTGCTCGACCGGAAGCCCGCAGCCCACCGCCGCCGCGATCAGCGTGTCGACCAGCTCGACCCGGCGGGCCCCGAGACCGACGAGGGTCTCCACGGCGGCGCGCTGGGCGAGCGGGTCGCTGTCGTGCGGGGTGCAGGCCGCGGCGCGCAGCCGGGGCTTGCGGCGCAGCTGGCGGCGGAGCTTCTCGCCGAGGAGGTGGCGGAGCATCCGCTGCGCCATCTCGATGTCGACGACGGTCCCGCCCGAGACGGGGCGGACGACCCGGATGTAGTCGGGGGTGCGGCCCGTCATCTTCTCGGCCAGCGCGCCGACGGCGATCAGCGCTCCGGTCCGGGTGTTGACGGCGGCGACGCTCGGCTCGTCGACGACGAGTCCGGCGCCCTTGACGAAGACCCGGGTGCGGGCGGCACCCAGGTCGACGGCGACATGGCAACGACGCAGCTGCTCAAGGCTGACGGTCACGGCGGATCCTCCGGAGTGCGGTGCTGGCACGGGCGAGGTGTTTCGCGTTACGCGATCCTGTTGGCATCGTCCGGCCGTCCGGGGCGCGGCGCGCGCTGGGCTGCGCCGCCCGGGGCCGGGGAAGACCCGCCCGCCCGTACGCCCCGAAGCGGGAGAATCACGGCGCACCGCCGCCGACCTGGGGTTTCCTCACAGAATCCTCACGTCCGTGCCTACCTGCGGCCGTACCGGGCCGCATAGCCTGCGGGCCCCATGGACTACTGCCACGCGTGCCGGCGGCACCTCAACGGGGCCCTCGCCTGTGCCGGGTGCGGGACTCCGGTCGAGGAACTGCGGTACGAGACCCCCCACATACCCGTCCAGCGGACGGCGCCTCCGGTCCACACCCCGGACCGGGCGTACGCGGCACCGGACGGGGCCTACGCGGCGCCGGACCGGCCGTACACCGAACCGGACCGGGCCTACGCGGCGCCGGACCGGGCCTACGGAGAGCCCGAGCGGGCGTACGCCGAGCCCGAGCGGCCCGCGCCCGAGCACGTCTACGAGCTCGACGTCCTGGAGCCGCCGCGCCCGGCCGCCGGCGGCCGGCGTGCCGTCCGGGGCCGCGCCGCCGCGCGCAGGGGCAGACGCTCGCGGAGCCGCCGGGGCCGTACGGTCCTGGTCGGCACCCTCGGCCTGGTGCTGGCGGCCGGGACGCTGAGCCTGCTGCGGCTGGCGACGGCGGAACCGGAGGCGGCGGGCGCCGCCACGGCCGTCGAGGAACAGGACGTCACCGAGGAGACCCTGTCCCCGGACCCGGTGGAGACCACGGAGCCCCCGGACGTCGGGTCCCCGTCCCCGGCGCGGCCCACGCCGACGCGCCCGCGCCAGGTGAGCGCGGGCACGGGACAGGGCGGGAACACGGGGAAGGAGTCGGGCGAGGGTACGGGTACGGAAGACGGCTCGGGTACGGGGAGCGGGGGCGACGCCCCGAAGGGGCCACCGCGCCCCACCGATCCGACGACCGGGCCCACGAGCCCCACGCCGACCTCACCGAGCCCGTCGACGACGGCGTCGTCGGGAACGCCCGCGCCCCCGACGACGACGGGGCCCCCGCCGCCCGGCGGCCAGGCCCCGAGCACCGGCCCGACCCCGACGCCGACCCCCACGCCCTCCCCGACGTGCACCCGCTTCCTGTGGTGGTGCGTGTAGGGGCCGCCCGGCTCAGCCGGGGAAGGCCAGGGCGGCGAGCGACGCGCCCACGACACAGACGACGAGGAAGAAGAGGCGCCCGCGCGGCCAGTCGTACTGCTCGCGCGTGACTCCCCGGTTGGTCTCCTCGGCCCACTCCGCGAGGAGCCGCCGCATCGGGAGGAGCCCGATCGTCAGCCCGAACAGGGCGAAGGCGTACAGGGGCAGGCCGGCCATCGCGACGGCGACGGCTCCGCACCCGACGATGATGAAGGGGTAGACGAGCCGGAAGTTCCGTACGGGGATCCACACCGCCATGGCGGAGCAGTGGATGACCGTCGCGAGGGCGGCCAGGATCCACCACCATCCGTCGCTGGTGGACGCGTGCATGAGCGAGTCTCCTTCCGGGCTGCCGGGGGCGGGGCGCGGGGGCCGGACGCGGACGACCGGCCCCCGCGCCCGTCCGGGCGCCGCTCCGGGTCAGAACCAGGTCGACAGGGTACCGATGATGGGCGACACGAGGTCGTGGCCGAACTGGGTGATCTTGGTGATGGCCTTGGTGCCTCCGAGCGCCCCGATCCACTTGGACTGGCCGAACGTCACCAGGCCGAGGAGGGCGCTTCCGGCGGAAGCGGCGAACTCACCGCTGGTGAAGCCGTATTCGATGCCGGTGAAGACGGCGCTCAGCGCGCCGGTGCCGAGGGACACGAGGCCGAACACGCCGGCGGCGGCGGCCAGCGGGGGGAAGGCCAGGCTCGCGATGCCGAGGCCGGCGGCGATGAACCCGGTGCCGATGCTCACGTAGTTGGCCGCGTCCGCCCACCACTTGGCGTCCTCGTACCACTTCTCGCCGCCGGTGTCGCTGCCGTTGGGGTTGACCTGGTCGTGCGTCGGACCGTCGGCCGGGTTGGTGTTGCTGTCCCGGTCCCGCTGGGCCTGCACGGCGGCCACCCGGGCGGCCTCCGCGATCTCGGCCTGCCGCTTCTGGCTCGCGATGCGGCGGGCGTCGGTCGCGGCGGCGGCGGCCGTCTGCGCGTTCTGGCCGGCGACCAGCGCGGACTGGCGGGCGTTCGCCGCCGAGGCCTGGGCGCTGTAGGAGGAGCTCAGCGCCCTGCGGGCCGCGTCGACGGCCTTGTTCGCCGAGTAGTTGGCCGAGCGGGCGGCGCCGCGCGCGGTCTGCGCGGCGGCCTTCGCCGTCGCCGCCGACGCCTTCGCGTCGGCGGCGGACTTGTCGGCTGCGTCGGCGTACTGCTTGGCCTCCGCCGCGTGCGCGTCGGCGGTCTCCTTGGCGATCTGCGCCTTGTCGGCCCACTGGGACGCCTCCTGCGCCGCCTTGCGGGCGTCCGCGGCCACCTTCGAGGCCAGCGCGGCGTTCTCCTGCGCCTTGTAGGCGATCTTCGCGGCCGCCGCGATGGCCCCGCGGATGGCGGAGACATGGGTCACGGAGTCGTGGTCGAGCTGCGCGGCCTTGTGCCGCTGGAGGTCGGTGAAGTTCCGGCGCATCCAGGTGGGGCCTTCGAGCGCCACCTCGGCGTAGGCCTTGGTGTACTGGCCACCGGTGCTGAGCAGGGTCGCGGCGGTGACCGCGTCGTCCTCCCGTACGGCGGCGGGGTAGGCGCTCTCGAAGAAGTTCTGGAGCGCCGTCGCGGTCTCGGCGTTGATCGCGGCCTCGGCCGCCGCCCTGACGGACTTGCCGGGGTCGTGGTCGAGGAGCCGGAAGATCTGGACCCGGTTGTCGGTCGCCGCGGCTTCGACCAGGCCCGCCGTGAGGAAGTCGCGGGTCGCCTGGGTGTCGGTGCTCGCCAGTGCCTGGTGCGCCGCCGTGCCGATGGCGGGGGCGGACACCTGGGCGATGTAGAGGGCGGTCTCCCGGTCGTCCTGGCCCTGGGCGAGGGCCCGGTCGGTGTCGATCCAGGCGCGGACGTCCGCCTCCGTGCCGCACAGGGCGAACCTGGCGGCCTCACGGGTCCAGGAACCCCGGGCCTCCAGCAGTCCGATGGCGGCCTTGCGGCCCAGGGTGACGGCCAGCGCCAGGTCGTTGTTCGCGAGGGCCTGTTCCGCCTGGGCGATCAGGGTCTGGAGCGCCTGCTCGGTCTGCTGGGCCTGCGTCCGCTTCCGCGCGAGTTCGGCCTGTTCGTCGGCCTCGATCTGGGCGAGCAGCTTCGCCTCCTCCAGGCCCTGCTGCTTCTGCTCGTTGAGCCGGGCGGTCTCCGCGTTCCGCGCGGCCAGTTCGACCGCGACCGCTTGCGCGACCGCCGCGGTGGCGGTGTCGGCGGCCTTGACCGCGGCCGCGGCGTGGGCCGTGGACCTGTTGGCGAAGTCGATGGCCTGGCCGGCGTACTTCGCGGCCTCCTCGGCGGCCGCCGCGGCGTTCTCGGCGTGGGTGGCGGCCGAGTTGGCGGCGTCGCGCGAGGTCCGGGCGGCGGAGGCGGCGGAGTCGGCGAGGGCCTTGGAGGTGGAGGCGGCGTTGGTGGCCAGGTTCGCGGCGTTGCTCGCGATCTGGGCCTGGCGCTTCGCCTCGGCGGCCTCCTTCTGGGCCACGCCCGACGCCGCGGCGGCCTGGGCGGAGGCGTTGGCGGCGGCGGCGGCGTTGCGCGCGGCGGAGGCCGCGGCGGAGCCCGCTCCGGCGGCCTGCGCCGACGCGGTCGCGGCGTAGTCGGCGGCCTGGGCGGCGGACCGGGCCTGGCCCGCGGCGTTGCGCGCGGCGACCGCGGCGTCCTTCGCGGCCTGCGACTTGGTGGCGTCCTGCGAGGCGGCGATGGCCGAGCTGTAGGCCACCGAGGCGGCGTGGCCCGCGCTCGCGGCCGCCTGGGAGGCGGCGGTGGCGGCCCAGGCGGCGCGGCGGGACGCCGTCACCGCGGCGTGGGAGGCCCTGATGGCGTTGCGGGCGGCGTCGGCGGCGCCGGACGCGGCCTTGGCCGCCTTGGTGGCGGCGGACTTGGCCTTGGTGACGTCCGCTCCGGCCGCGAGGGCTTCGGCGGCCGCGTCCTCGGCGGCGGTCTTCGCCTTGTCGGCCGCGGTCTGGGCGCGCTCGGAGGCCTCCACGGCGAGGTTGGTCTCGGCCTGGGCGCGCTTGCCCTCCCGCTGGACCACGGCGACGAGTTCCTCGATGGTCGCCGACTCCTGGTCGCGGGCGCGCGCGATGTGCTGGCCGGTGTCGAGGAACCAGCGGACGTCCGACTCGGTGCCGCTGAGGGCGCGGTCCGCGTACTTCCGCACCTCCGGACCGGCGTTGACCATCATGGTGGACACCTGGACGCGCATGTCCTCCAGCTGGGCCGCGTACTGCCCGTCGGTGAGGAAGGCCTCCAGCGCGGTCTGGGTGCCGGCGTCCAGGGCCCTGGATGCCTCCCTCTTGACCGCCCGGCCGCCCGTGGTCGACACGGTGGACGTCGCGACCCGGAGGTCCTCCAGGACCGCGGTCCTGAACCCTCCCGCGACGAAGGCGTTGATGGCGCTGTCGCCGCCCCCGATGGCGGCGGTCGCCTCACGGCGCATGCCCTTGCCGGAGTTGGCGAGGTACGTGAAGAGGGCGACGTAGTTGTCCTGCTGCGTCGCCTTCGGCAGGGTCTGGAGCAGGAAGGTCTGGACCTCGGCGTCCGAGCCCTGGAGGGCGTCGGCCGCCGCGGCCTTGACGGCCCGTCCGCCCAGCATCCAGGCCTTGACGACCTTGGCGCGCTCGGTCTCCGGCAGCGCGAACGGCTCCGGCGGCGTGGTGCTTCCGCCGTCCCCCTCGACCGCGCCGCTGATGTGCGCGAGCGGTAGCGGAGTGGCCGCGGCGGCGGCCACGGCGGTCGCGACGGTGACAAAGCGACGCCGGCTCCAAAACGTGTTCTGCATATGAATGATGCCCCCCTGGCCCGCACTGCGGGCCAATGACAATGACCGCCACTTGTCTGGCGATTCGGCGCCACCAACCTACGTTCGACGACCCGTCATTTCAATGAATTGTCGCCACATCAGAAGTGCACACTTCTGGCGCTCGTGATCTTCACGAGTTCTTCACGCAGCGGCCTACAACCAGACGGCCTCTGTGGCGAAGACCACACTGAACTTGCCATTTCAGGGCTCGACTTGACGAACTATCAGTAGACGGAACCGGAATGTGGAGCTTGTATGAGCGAGCCGTCGCAGGGTTGATTCCGGTGCCGGGGGATTTCCTGCACCCCGGATTCCGGAGGAATTCCACCGCGTTGGGGCGCGGATGTGAGGGCTTATTCGTAGAGACACCGGGGGGAGATTTCGGCTTGTTCTTTTCTGTGCAGATCCCTCCGGCATTCAATGGGAATCAAGAAACGAGACAGCCATGAAGTTCATTCCTCGCGTAATGGTCGCGACCGCGGCCGTGGGAGCCGTTCTCGGCCTGTTCGCGACCGGTGCCGTGGGCAGCCCGGAGGCCGCGGACGGCCCCCGGGTCGCGGCGGTGGCCGACGAGGCTCCGGGGTACGCGGTCGAGGACTTCGCCTACCCCGACGCCGCCAAGATCCTCGCCGAGCGCGGCATCGTCCTGAAGCGCGGCGACGGCCACATCGTCCTCGCCACCTGCGGCAGCGAGGCAGGCCTCCTCGAGGTGTGGGCGCGCGACCTCGACAAGGCCTGCTTCAAGGTGACCGGCAGCAGCGGCTACCTCAGCCTGGACATCCCGGCCGTCTTCGCCATCAAGGGCAACGACTACAGCACCTCCGTCGACATGACGGTCGGCGCCGAGCAGAAGTCCTTCGACGTCACCAAGAACGCCTGGACCTCCGTCGGCGAGGCCGCCGACCCCGAGGGCCGCGACCACGCGCTCGTGGAGATCACCACCCAGCGCTGACGCCGGCCCCCGACGGGGAGGCCGCGTCCGCGGCCCGGCGCCCGGCGCCGGCTCCCCGACCACCGGACCACTCGACCCATCTGGCGAGACGTTCCCCCTCGTGGGACGCCTCATCGCAAAGGAACCTCACACATGACCAAGCGCTCGCACCTCCTGTGGGCCACCAGCGCGGCGGCGGCGGTCGCCGCCGCCACGCTCACCGCGGCTCCCGCGCAGGCCCTCAACGGCGCCGACGCCCCGGCGCAGCTGAGCTTCGTCGCGAAGATCAACGTCGGTGACACCGCGCGCGCCTGCACCGGCACCCTCGTCGCCCCGCGCTGGGTGCTGGCCGCCGGCTCCTGCTTCTCGCCGGACGGCAAGCCCGCGGCGGGCAAGCCCGCCGTCGCCACCACCGTCGTGGTCGGCCGCACCGATCTGACGCAGACTTCGGCCGGGGCGACCCGTACCGCGGCGGAACTCGTCCCCCACCCCACCAGGGACCTGGTCCTGATCAAGCTCAACGCCGGTGTCGCCGGCGTGAAGCCGGTCGCCCTGGCCTCCACCGCGGTCGCCGCGGGGGAGAGCGTCCAGGCGGCCGGGTTCGGCCGTACGAAGACCGAGTGGGTCCCGGACAAGCTGCACACCGCCTCGTTCACCGCGACCGGTGACAGCTCGGCGGACGTCGCGCTGGCCGCCACGGGCGACGCGGTCATCTGTCAGGGCGACGCCGGCGGGCCCGTCCTGCGCACGGTCGGCGGCGTCCAGCAGCTGGTCGCCGTCGCCAGCCGGTCCTGGCAGGGCGGATGCCTCGGCATGCCCGCCACGGAGACCCGGACGGGCGCCGTCGCGACGCGCGTGGACGACGTGCGCAGCTGGATCACCGGCACCACGTTCGCCCGCCCCGGTGACATGAACGGCGACAACAAGCCCGACCTCGTCGCGATCGAGGACACCGGCAAGCTGTGGCTGTACCCCGGCACGGGCACCGGCGGGCTCGGCACGCGGGTCCTGATCGGCAGCGGCGGCTGGGGCGGCGCCTCGGTGACGCACCGCGGCGACTGGACCGGGGACGGCATGGAGGACATCGTCGCCGTCGTCGGCGGCGAGCTGCGGGTCTACCCCAACCGCGGTGACGGCACCCTCGCGCCGTGGATCAAGATCGGCACCATGTCCACCGCCTCCCGGATCGTCAGCGTCGGGGACACCGACCACGACGGACAGCCCGACCTGGTCGCCGGCTACGACAACAAGCTGTACCGGTACAAGGGCACCAGCGCCGTCACCCCGGCCGTGGCCGCCCCGGTCCTCATCGGCAGCGGCGGCTGGGACCAGATGACCCTGACCGCTCCCGGCGACGCCGACCACGACGGACAGGTCGACCTGCTGGCCCGGGACACCGCCGACGGCATCCTGCGCCACTACATGGGACAGCCCAACGGTACGTTCGCCAGCTGGACCGAGTACGGGGTCGGCTACACCACGACCTTCCGTCCCCTGATCGCCGGTGCCGCCGACGCCAACCTCGACGGCGTCGCCGACATGTGGGCCACCGCCTCCGACGGCAGCCTGAAGTTCTACAAGGGCGGAACCTCGATCCACGGCCCGATCGACGGCCCGAGCGTCGAGGTCGGCAGCGGCGGCTGGCAGACGATCAAGTCCATCAGCTGACCTGACGACACCGGGGCGCCGTCGGAAGGACGGCGCCCACGGGTGACGCGCGGAACCTGAAGACGGGCGTGTCCGAGCCGAAGGGCTCCGGACGCGCCCGTTTCGCGATGCGTGACGGGCTGACGGGCCCCGGGCGGCCCGGCTCGCCGATCCGCGGGGCGGGCGGTTCTCCGTCATCGAGGTGGGCTGACGCAGGCGCGGCCGCTCACAGCCTTGACACGATCGCGCGGGCCAGCGTTTCGAGGCGGTCGCGGATCTGACTGGAGGGCTGGGCGGGGATTCCCGGGGCAAGGGGATCAAAGGCGTAGTTGACGGCGAAGTTGACCGAGCCCTTGCGCACGTACAGATGGCCACCGATCGAGGCTTCGTCGTACAGGGCCACGTCGCCCACTCCGGCCACCGGTAGGGTGCCGGGCTTGGTCTGCCGGTTGACCTCGAAGGGCAGCAGGGCGATGAAGACGATGCGGCCCTTGGCAGCGGCGTTCACGTAGGTGCACTGCGTGCGGCCGGGCAGGGCGCTGTCGTCCCGCCTTCCCTTTGCCGGTTGGCCGAGGACCGCCCCGACCTCCTCCTCGGTCGCCAGAGCGCAGACGTCCAGCGCCGGTTTCGTGGGTGCGGCGTGCGCGGAGTCGTCGGAGTCGGTTGCGCAGCCACTCTGTGTGAACAGGATCACCAGGCCCAGAACTCCCGGTAAGAAGCTGAACCGTGCCGGCCTTCGGGAACGCGTCATGTCCGGCCCCCTCTCGTCGAGTCGGTCGTCGGGGCGTCGTCGGCCCGAGGCGCGCCGGGCGCAGCGGACCGCTACAGACGTCGATGTGACGATGCGTCATTTTCTGGTGGCGGTCAGCCTAGTGCGGCCTTCATGAGGATTTCTCTCGATCGGCCGGGATTCCCCGCAGTCACAGGAGCAGGCCGAAGGGTGAACCGGACATCAGGTTACGTACCGCCCCCTCAGGCCACATCCGTGCCCAGCATGCGCTTCAGCAGGTCCCTGAGCAGGGTGCGCTCGGTCTCGGTCAGCTGGTTCAGGGGTTCGCGGGCGAAGTCCAGGGACTCGCGGAGGCGGCGGGCCGTGTCACGGCCCTCCTCTGTGGGGACGGCCAGCTTCACGCGGCGGTCGGCCGGGTCCGGGCGGCGCTCCACCAGACCCCGGGCCTCCAGGCGGTCCACGATGCCGGTGATGTTGGACGGCTCGCACTTCAGCTTCTGGGCGATCCGCCGCATCGGCAGCGGGTCCAGCGAGAGCAGGCCGAGGACGCGCGCCTGCGCGCCGGTCAGGGCGTGCTGCGCGGCCGCCTGCTCGTACTCCTCGTAGTAGCGCGCCACGACCGTACCGATCAGCTCGACGACTTCGAGGGTCAGGGGGTCCGTGCGTGAGGTGGCCATGGGCGACATCCTACCCGGATACTTGACAACATGAAATATCCAGGCGCATGGTTGTTTCAGGCAGTGAACCTTTATTGATCTCAAGTTTTCCCGAGCGTTCCCCTGGAGGCCGTGCTCATGTCCGTTCTTCCCGCGTCCAGCCGTGAGTGGCACCTCGTCGCCCGCCCGCACGGCTGGCCCACCCCGGCGGACTTCGCCCTGCGCGAGACCCCGGTCACCGAGCCCGCCGAGGGCCGCGTCCTCGTGCGCAACCTGCACTTCTCCGTCGACCCGTACATGCGCGGCCGCATGAACGACGTGAAGTCCTACATCCCGCCGTTCCAGCTGGACCGGCCCATGGACGGCGGCGCCGTCGGCGAGGTCATCGCCTCCAACGCCGAGGGCTTCGCCGTCGGCGACCACGTCCTGCACGGCCTCGGCTGGCGCGAGTACGCCGACGTGCCCGCCCAGCACGCCACCAAGGTCGACCCCGCGCTCGCGCCGCTCTCCGCCTACCTCGGCGTCCTCGGCATGACCGGCCTCACGGCCTACGCCGGCCTCTTCGACGTCGCCTCCTTCAAGGAGGGCGACGCGGTCTTCGTCTCCGGCGCCGCCGGTGCCGTCGGCAGCCAGGTCGGCCAGATGGCCCGCCTCCGGGGCGCCTCCCGCGTCATCGGCTCCGCCGGCTCCGACGAGAAGGTCAAGTTCCTCGTCGAGGAGCTCGGCTTCGACGCCGCCTTCAACTACAAGAACGGCCCGGTCAAGGACCAGCTCCGCGAGGCCGCCCCGGACGGCATCGACGTCTACTTCGACAACGTCGGCGGCGACCACCTCGAAGCCGCGATCTCCTCGCTCAACGTGCACGGCCGCGCCACCATCTGCGGCATGATCGCCCAGTACAACGACACCGAGCCGGTCGCGGGCCCGCGCAACATGGCGATGATCATCGGCAAGCGGCTGCGCCTCCAGGGCGTCCTCGTCGGCGACCACTACGGCCTCCAGCAGCAGTTCGTCCAGGAGGTCGGCGGCTGGCTCGGCTCCGGCGAGCTGAAGCACCGCGAGACCTTCGTCGACGGCATCGAGAACGGCGTGGACGCCTTCCTCGGACTGCTCCGCGGCGACAACACCGGAAAGATGATCGTCTCGGTGACCCGTTAGTCTTCCCTCAGCCGCCGCGATCGTGGGCGCGAGTCGCGGCGAACCCATGAAGGAAGTACCTCGCATGTCGATCCAGCACTCCGACGTCCTCTACACCGCCGTCGCCACCGCCGAGAACGGCCGTGACGGCCGGGTCGCCACCGACGACGGTCAGCTCGACGTCGTCGTGAACCCGCCCAAGGCCATGGGCGGCTCCGGCGCGGGCACCAACCCCGAGCAGCTCTTCGCGGCGGGCTACAGCGCCTGCTTCCAGGGCGCGCTCGGCGTCGTCGCCCGTAACGAGAACGCCGACGTTTCCGGCTCGACGGTCACCGCCGAGGTCGGCATCGGCAAGAACGACGACGGCTTCGGCATCATCGTGAAGATCTCGGCGACCATCCCGAACGTGGACGCCGAGACCGCCAAGAGCCTGATCGAGAAGGCCCACCAGGTCTGCCCGTACTCCAAGGCGACCCGCGGCAACATCACGGTCGAGCTCGCCGTCTGAGTCAGGACGTGGCCGAACGAGGGCCGTACTCCCCCCGCGGGAGTACGGCCCTCGCCGCGTCCCGGCGTCCGGACCGTGTCGGGCGTCACGGACCGGGCGGGACCTTCCCGGTACGGCCTGCGGCATCATGTCCCTGTCCGGCGGACAGGGGGAGTCGAGTGGCGTCGTACAACGGGTCGGAACCCACCGGCCAGGAGCTGATCGGCGGGCGCTACCGCCTGGGCGAGCGCCTCGGCCGGGGCGGCAACGGTGTCGTCCGCCGGGCCACCGACGAACTCCTCGGGCGTTCCGTCGCGGTCAAGACCCTCACGCTCGACACCGACGCCGACCCGGCGGGCGCCCTGCGCGAGGCCAGGGTCGTCGCCCGCGTCCGCCACCCGCACGTGATCGTCGTCCACGACGTCGTCGAGCACGAGGGGCGGCCCGCCCTCGTGATGGAGCTGGTCGACGGCGGCTCGCTCGCCGACCGGCTCGCCGGCCCCGGCGGCGCCCTCTCCGTACGGGAGACCGCCCGCCTCGGGCTCGCCCTCCTCGACGCGCTGTCCGCCGCCCACGCCCACGACGTGCTGCACCGGGACGTGAAACCGGCCAACGTCCTCCTGGAGAAGGGCACCGGCCGCGCCGTCCTCACCGACTTCGGCATCGCCAGCCTCCCCGGGGCGACCACGCTCAGCGGGACCGGGGTCTTCGTCGGCACCCCCGAGTACACCGCGCCGGAACGGATGCGGGGCGAGGAGGCGGGACCCGCCGCCGACCTGTGGTCCCTCGGCGCGCTCCTGTGCGCGGCGGCGACCGGCACCTCGCCCTTCCGCCGGGAATCGATCGGCGCCGTCCTGCACGCCGTCGTCTACGGGGAGATCCGCCCGCCCGAGCGCCTCGGACCCCTCCTGCCCGTCGTCCACGGCCTGCTCGAACGCGATCCCGCCCGGCGCCTGTCCGCCGAGGCGGCCCGCCGCCTGCTCACGGCGTGCGCCGCGGGGGAGGAAGGCGCCCAGGCACCGCCGTCGTCCGGCGCCCCGGACCACGACACTCCCCGGCTCGACACTCCCCGGCTAGACACCCCCGGGCCCGACGGCCCCCGGTTCGACACCCCCCGGCTCGACACCCCGGAGGTACGGGACCCCGAGGGTGGTACGCCCGCCGCGCTCGACATGGCCCGGACCCCGTCCGCCGTCCCGGCCCCGGCCCGTGACACCCCCGCGCGCCGGGGCGCCCTCGCGCTGCCCCTCGTGGCGGCGGCCGTCGCCGCCTGCGTCGCCGCCGTGACCGTCGCCGTCCTGCTCGCCGTCCGCGACGAGGGCGACCCGGAGGCGGGCCCGGCCGCGCCCGCCCCCACCCGTACGACCACCCCGGCGACCACCGCCCCGGCGACCACCGCCCCCGCGCCGCTGCCCGCCGGTTACACCTCCGTCACCGACGAGCGCGGCTTCACCCTGGCCGTACCCGCGGGAGCGACCCGCTCCACCGACGGCGAGCGGGTCTTCTACACGACGGGGGACGGGGCCGTCTGGGTCGGGATCCGGATCAGGGCGATCCCGTCCGGTGGTGCGATCGGGCTGATGCGTGCCTCCGACGCGAGCGGCCCGCGCACCAACCCGGGCTACCGCGACGGCACGGTGGAGGAGACCCGGCACTCCGGACTGCCCGCCGCCCGCTGGGAGTTCACCTGGAACGGCTTCACCGCCGCCGAGGGGCCCCGGCACACCGCCGACGTCTGCTGGGAGCAGGCGGGGACCCTGTACGACGTGTGGGCCTCGGCCCCGGTGGGCCGCGCCGCCGAGGCCCGCGCCCACCTCGACACGGCGCTCGGCACCTTCCGTACGTCGGGCCGGACCCCGGACAGTACGCCTGGCGGCTGACCTGCGCCCCACCGATAAAGTGGCCCCCATGCGTGATCTCGGGGTGGGTTTCAGACATCTGGTCCAGGGCCAGAAGTGGGTGTTCCAGCACGGACGGTGGTTCGGTTTCGGGCTGTTGCCCGGACTCGTGACCCTCGTGCTGTACGTGGGCGCGCTCGTCGGTCTCGGCTACGGCGCCGACGACCTGGCCGCCTGGGCGACCCCCTTCGCCGACGACTGGACCTCGCCCTGGCTCGGCCTCCTCCGGGGGACGATGACCGCGCTGGTCTTCGCCTTCGGGCTGTTCCTCGCGGTGATCACCTTCACCGCCGTGACCCTGCTCGTCGGGCAGCCCTTCTACGAGTCCCTCTCCGAGGAGGTCGACCGGGGCGAGGGCGGCGAGGTGCCCGAGTCCGGGCTGCCGCTCTGGCGCGAGCTGTGGATCTCGGCCCGGGACAGCGTGCGGGTGCTGCTGAGGGTCGCGTTCTACGGCGTCCTCCTCTTCGCCTGCGGCTTCATCCCGGTGGTCGGCCAGACCGTCGTCCCCGCCGTCGGCTTCTGCGTCTCCGGCTTCTTCCTCACGGAGGAACTGACCGCCGTCGCGCTCCAGCGCCGCGGTGTCGAGCTGAAGGAGCGACTGCGGCTGCTGCGGGGGCGCCGGATGGTCGCCCTCGGCTTCGGAGTCCCGCTGACGCTCGCCTTCCTGGTGCCCTTCGTCGCCGTCTTCCTGATGCCGGGCGCCGTCGCCGGAGCCACCCTGATGGCCCGTGACCTGCGGGGCGAGCCGAGCGGGGAGGACCGTGACGACGAGGACCGGGACGAAGCCGACCGGGACGCCCACGGCCGGAACGACCAGCAGGTGCACCCCTTCCCCCGCTGAGCCCGAGCCCTGGACCGGGCCCGAGCCCGGGACCGCGACTGGCACCTGAGTCGGCACCTGAGTCGGCGCCGCTCCCGAGGCCCTCAGATCTCGAGCACCGGATGCAGCTCCGGTCGCGCGTCCCACCACGTCCGGTAGAACGCGTTGTTGTCGACGTTCGCCAGATAGGCGTGCACCGCCGCCCGGTACAGCAGCTCCGCGTGCCGGGCGGACACCGCCGCCTTGTTCCAGGCCAGCCTGATCCGCCCGAGCACCGGATCGCCCTCCAGCGGGCGCAGGACCGTGCCCGCCGCCGGCGGGGCCGTCGGCTGGCTCATCGAGATGGCCCGGCCCGCGGCGATCAGCCCGTAGTGCATCTGGCGGTCGGGGACCCGGTGCCGCAGCACCGGGGTGAACCCGGCCTTCGCGCAGGCCGCGACCAGCGCCTCGGGGCCGCCGTCGTCGTCCTCCACCAGCGTCATCCATGACTCGCCGGCCAGCTCCGCGAGCGCGATCCGCTCCTTGCCCGCCAGCGGATGCTCCGCCGAGAGCCGTACGCAGAACGGCTCCTTGGGCACCACGGTCCTCGCGGTCGTGCCCTCGGGCAGGGCCACCTCGTGGTCGTTGACCTCCCCGTACAACACGGCGTCGTACCGTCCCGCGCCCAGCTGCCGGGTCAGCGTGGTGGCCGAGTGCTCCACGGTCACCGCGATGTCCTGCCCCGCCATGATCCCCTCCAGCTCCCCGAGCAGCCCGTCGACGAGCACGAGCAGGATGCAGCCCAGGCGCAGCGGGGTGTGCGGGGCGGCGGCCCGCGCCCCGGCGGCCAGCGCGTCCATCTCACCGAGCACGAGCCGCGCCTTGGCGAGGACGAACTCGCCCAGCGGGGTGGGTTCCACACCGTGCCGGCCACGGAGGAACAGCTCGCCTCCCGCGACCCGTTCGATGCGGCGGAGCTGCGCGGAGAGGGCCGGCTGCGAGACCCCGAGCCGCCCGGCGGCACGCCCCAGACTGCCCGCTTCCGCTATCCGGCAGACGGCCTCAAGATGCCTCAACTCCAGCTGCATTTCAGCAGCGTACGCAGCACCGCGCGGCCGCACCATAACCCGCGTCTTATGCCGGATGAGATGTCCCGAACTAGGCATGTCCACGCTCATACTCGGCGCGACGACCCGTCTCCCCCACCACGATCCACACCCCGATCGGAGCAGACGTTGCACCCCACCAGACTCACGGCGGCCGTGGCCGCCCTGGCGCTCTCGGCGAGCCTCGCGACCGCCCTCGCCGGCACCGCCGCCGCGGCCCCGCAGGCGCAGCCCGTCCCCCCGGGCCACGGCAAGTCCCTCGCGCTCGCCGCCGCCGACGGCGCCGCCGCGAGCGGCCTCGACGAGCTGCGGCACGGTGCGGACGAGGACCTCGTCCGCACGTCCGTCACCCCCTGGGCGAACGGTCTGTACTACGCCGCCTACGAGCGCACCTACCGCGGCCTCCCGGTCGTCGGCGGCGACGCGGTCGTCGTCTCCGACAGCACCGGCAAGGTCCGCGAGGTCACCGGCGAGCGGGCGCCCGCCATCAAGGTCTCCACGCAGGCCAGGGTGACCGCGGCCGCGGCCCTCGCCACCGCCCGGAAGCAGCTCGCCTCCGTCGAGTCCGCGAGCGCCCCCGAACTGACCGTGCTCCTCAAGGGCGGCAAGGCCGTCCTCACCTGGCACACCCTGGTCATCGGCCGGACCGCGCAGGACGCCCCGAGCTCCCTCGACACCTTCGTCGACGCCCGCACCGGATCGGTCACCCGCGCCACCGACAAGATCCTGCACGCCGACGGCCGCGGCTACCACAACGGCAACGTCACCATCGACACCGCCGCGAGCTCCATGACGGACACCACCCGCGGGGCCTTCAAGTGCGGCGGCCAGAACGGCAGCGCGTACACGGGCTCCTCGCCCTGGGGCAACAACGGCGCCAACGACCTGGTGACCGCCTGCGTCGACATCATGTACGCGGCGCAGAAGGAACACTCCATGCTCAAGGAGTGGTTCGGCTACAACGGCCAGAACGGCCAGGGCGGCATGGTCCCGGCCCGCGCCGGACTGAGCGAGGTCAACGCGTACTACGACGGTACGAAGACGACCTACGGGCGAGCCCAGACCGGCTCCAACCAGCTCACCGGCATCGACGTCGTGGCGCACGAGTACGGCCACGAGATCTTCGACCGGACGCCGGGCAGCTCGGGCTCGTCCAACGAGAACGGCGGCATGAACGAGTCGACGGGCGACATCTTCGGCGCGCTCACCGAGCACTACGCCAACAACCCGAACGACACCCCGGACTACACGGTCGGCGAGAAGGTCAACTTCTTCGGCGACGGCAAGCCGATCCGGAACATGTACAACCCCTCGCTCGTCGGCAACGACCCCAACTGCTACCCGCAGTTGACCTCCGGCACCGAGGTCCACGCGGCGGCCGGCCCGCAGAACCACTGGTTCTACCTGCTCGCCGAGGGCTCCAACCCGGGCGGCGGCAAGCCCAGCAGCCCGATATGTTCCGGCGGTCCGTCCTCGGTGACCGGCGTCGGCATCCAGAAGGCCGGCAAGATCTTCATGGGCGCCCTGCTCATGAAGACCTCCTCCTGGAACCACCTCGCCGCCCGCAAGGCGACGCTGACCAGCGCCAAGAACACCTACGGCAGCGTCGAGTGCAACGCGGTGAAGGCGGCCTGGAACGCGATCGGCGTCCCCGCCCAGTCCGGTGAGACCGACTGCGGCGGCACCACCACCCCGGACTTCACGCTCGCCCTGAACCCGTCCTCGGGCTCGGTCCAGGCCGGCGGCACCGCCACCTCCACGGTGAACACCTCAACCACCGGCGGCAGCGCGCAGACCGTCCAGCTCTCCGCGAGCGGCGTCCCGGCCGGCGTCAAGGTCTCCTTCAGCCCCGCCTCGGTGACCTCGGGCTCCTCGTCCACGATGACCGTCCAGGTCGACGCGACCGCGGCCGACGGCACGTACCCGATCACCGTCACCGGTACGGGCTCCGCCACCCACACCGTCACCTACCAGCTGTCGGTCGGCACCTCGACCCCGCCCACCGGCTGTGACAACACCGAGTACAGCTACGAGGGCTCCCTGTCCTCCGGTCAGGCCGAGGCCCAGCCGGACGGCTCGTACTACTACTCGGCGACCTCGGGCACCCACGTGGGCTGCCTGCGCGGCCCGGCCGGCACCGACTTCGACCTGTACCTGCAGAAGTGGAACGGGTCGACCTGGGTGGACGTGGCCGTCGGCGGCACGGCGGGCGCCGACGAGGACACCAGCTACTACGGCTCCGCGGGCTACTACCGGTACGTGGTCCACGCGTACAGCGGCTCCGGCGCGTACACGCTGGGCCTGAGCGCCCCGTAAGGGGATGAGCGCCCCGTAACGGGGGCGGGGCGCCGCCACGGACCGGGGGTTCCGTGACGGCCTCCCCGGAGCCGGGCGGCCGAATGTCCCACGGCCGCCCGGCTTCTCCGTGCTCCTGGCCCGGCCGGCCTCGGCCGGGACGTCCGGCTCAGCCGACCTCCGCCAGCACGAACCCGGGTTCCGTCCCGCCCGCGTCCGCGACGCGTTCGCCGTCCGGGCCCCAGGCGCCCGCCGCGCCGACCCCCACGCCGTCCTCGTTGGGCCCCAGGACGTTGCCGAGCACCACGTACAGACCGAAGTCCCTGGCCCGTACCGGGTACACCTCCTCGAACGAGTCGTTGTCGGCGCCGAGCACCGAACTCGCCAGATACACCGCGCAGCCGTCGGCGGCCGCCCGCCCGGCCAGTTCGGGGAAGCGGTTGTCGTAGCAGGTGGCCAGGGCGAACCGGACCCCGTCGAGCGCGAACCGCCCGTCGGCGGCGCCCGGTTCGAAGACCTCCGCCTCGACCCCGTACAGGTGCAGCTTGTCGTAGCGGGCGAGGAGCGCGCCGTCCGGGCCGATCACCAGCGTGGTGATCCCGGGCCGTGAACCACCGCCCCGCACGGGCCCGTTGACCACGGCCGCCGTACCGGCCGCCCGGCAGGCCTCCCGTACGGGAGCGAGCCGGGGGTCGTCCTCGTCGAGGACCAGGCCGGGGGTGTCCCGGATCAGCGACGGCTCGTACCCGGTGAGCGAGAGCTCGGCGAAGACCACGACCCGGGCCCCCTCCGCCCCGGCGGCCCGGACGAGCCCGGCGATCGTACGGACGTTGGCGTCGATGTCCCCGGCGACCGGGGCGAACTGGGTGGCTGCGACGATCATGACCCCCATCATCCCGCGCGCCCGCCGCGCGGGAACGCGCGGGACCGGCGCAGCGCCTCCGCCGTCTCCCGCAGCAGTCCGAGGAAGGCGGTCGCCGCCACGGTCGGGACCGGCGGGGTCGCGGCGCGGACGCTGCGGTACGGGACGTCGTCGGGGTGGATCGTGACGAGCGTGACGTCCCGGCGCACGGACGCCGCCGCGAGCGCCGGAACGAGGGTGACGCCCAGTCCCGCGGCCACCGCGCCGAGCTTGGCGATCCAGTCCTGCGCCAGCAGCCCGGTGCGCGGCCGGAACCCGGCGGCGACGGCCGGCCCGAACAGGGTGTCCGCCGGCTGCTCGGCGCCGACGATCCACTCCTCGTCGGCCAGTTCGGCCAGCCGCACCGCCCGCCGCCCCGCGTAGGGGTGACCGCGCTCCAGGGCCACCAGCATCGGTTCGTCGAGGAGGTGGTGGAGCGTCACGCCCTCCACCGGGGGAGCGCCGGGGGCCGGGCAGACCACCGCGAGATCCTGTTCCCCGGCGGCGAGCCGGGCCAGGTGCTTCACCGAGGGGCCCTCGGCGCGGGTGACGGTCACGCCCGGATGCCGGGTGCGGAACGCGGCCTGGGCGCGGGGGACGAGAGCCGCGTTGGCGCTGGAGAACGAGCCGAGCCGGAGCAGCCCGCCCTCCAGGGTGCGCAGCGCGGCCAGTTCGGTCCGGGCGGCGGCCAGCCGGTCGCGTACCGCCTCGGCGTGCGGCAGCAGCACCCGGCCCGCCTCGGTCAGCCGCACCCCGCGCGGCAGCCGCTCGAACAGCACCGCGCCGGTCTCGTCCTCCAGGGACTGGACCTGGCGCGAGACGGCGGACTGGGTGTAGCCGAGGGCGCGGGCGGCGGAGGTGAAGGAGCCCTCGCGGGCCACGGCGAGGAAGGCCTCGTACAGTCCATGCGTGGTGGGCATGGCAGTCATGCTAGACACTCGCTTGTCGCATGGGTGACCCGGTCCTAGCGTCGAGGTCATGAACGCCACGAACGCCCTGAGCACCACGGACACGGACCCCGCCGTCGAGACCGCCCCCGCCCCGCAGCGGACCGCCTTCCTCGGCCTCGGCTCCATGGGACTCCCCATGGCCCGCCGGCTGCTGGACGCCGGACACCCGCTGACCGTCTGGAACCGCACGCCCGCCAAGGCCGACGCCCTGGTCGCGGCAGGCGCCGTGCGCGCCGCGACCCCCGCCGAGGCCGTCCGGGACGCCGAGGTCGTCGTCACGATGCTCGCGGACCCGGCCGCCGCGCTCGCCGTCGCGGACGAGCTGATCCCCGCGCTGCGTCCGGGTACCCACTGGGTCGACACCTCGACGGTCGGCCCGGACACCGTCGCGGCCCTGGCCGCCCGGCTCCCCGCCGGGGTCACCCTGATCGACGCGCCCGTCATGGGCAGCGTCGACCGGGCCGCCACCGGTGAGCTGCTGATCTTCGCGGGCGGTGACACCGCGCCCGTCGCCGCGCTCCTCGGCCGGCTCGGGACGGTGACCTCCTGCGGGGGCCCGGGGACGGGCGCCGCGCTCAAGCTGGTGCTCATCAACGCCGCCATCGGCGGGGTCGCCCTGGTCGCGGAGGCCCTCACGCTGGCCGACTCCCTCGGCCTGCCCCGGGAACCGGCGCTGCGCATGCTCGGCGCGGGTCCGCTCGCGGGCGCCGTCGGCCGGGCCACCGCCACCGGCTCGTACTTCCCGGTCGCCCTCGCCGCGAAGGACGTCGCCCTGGCCACGGCGGTGACGGAACTCCCCGTCCTGGAGGCCGTCCACGGCCTCCTGACCGCCGACCCGTCCCTCCTGGGCGAGGACCTGGCGGCGGTCGTCCGCCAGGGACCGTCCCCCTCGAACTAGGGCCTGTTCTCCCCGTCGTCCCCCGACAGCAGCCGCAGGAAGTCCCGGAAGGCGCCCGGCATGTCGACCGCCGAGGGGTCCAGGAGCCACTGGTACTGGAGTCCGTCCATCACGGCGGTGAGCAGGGGCGCCGCCCGCTCCGGGGTGAGTCCGCCCGGCAGCCGGTCGCCGAACTCGGTGCGCAGCACGTCCGCCATGTTCGCCCGGACCTGCGCGTACCGCTCGGTGAAGAACTCCCGCGCCGGGTGCCCGTCCGTCACGCTCTCGCCGAGCAGCGCGGAGAAGGTCTGCACGATGCCGGGCCGCATGGCGTTGTACTCGACGAGGGATTCGATCAGGTCGAGCCGCCAGCCCTCGCGGTCCCGGCCGCCGCTCGTGTCCCAGCGGTCGCGCTCCTCCAGGACGGCGACGAGCAGCGCCTCCTTCGTCGGGAAGTAGTGCAGCAGCCCCTGCTGGGTCAGCCCGACCCGCTCGGCGACCGAGCCGAGGGTGGCGCCCCGGTAGCCGCGCTCGGCGATCACTTCGAGGGCGGCGCGGAGGATGTCCGCACGCCGTTCCTCACTCCTGGCCCGCACCATCGCCGTGGCCCCCTTCCGCGTCGTCGTTCCCGCCGTCGCTTCCGATCATCGCTTCCGACAGGACCGTATCCCCTCCAGGAGAGTAACAAACAGATAACATCACCTACCGCGCTACAGGTAAATGGGTGCAGGATGGACGCATCGGGGTCATCGGTACGTCAACGAGGAGGTACGGCCATGACGGAGACCAGCGCCGACACGGCACGGGAAGCGATCGTCGAGGCGGCACTCGCCAAGCTCGACCTGGACACCAAGACCCGGCTGCTCGGCGGCCAGGACATGTGGTCCCTGCCCGCCCTGCCGGAGATCGGCCTGAAGTCCCTGGTCATGTCCGACGGCCCGATCGGCGTCCGCGGCGTCCGCTGGACCGCCGACGACCCGTCCGTCGCCCTGCCGTCCCCGACCGCGCTCGCCGCCACCTGGGACCCGGCCCTCGCCCGCCGCGCCGGCCACCTCCTCGCCCAGGAAGCCCGCCGCAAGAGCGTCCACGTGCTCCTCGCGCCGACCGTCAACCTGCACCGCACCCCGCTCGGCGGCCGCCACTTCGAGGCCTACAGCGAGGACCCCTACCTGACCGGCGCCGTCGCGACCGGCTACGTCCAGGGCGTCCAGGAGGGCGGCGTCGGCACCACCGTCAAGCACTTCGTCGCCAACGACGCCGAGACCGACCGCTTCACCGTCGACAACCGGATCGCCCCGCGGCCGCTCCGCGAGCTCTACCTCGCCCCCTTCGAGGCCATCGTCAAGAACGCCCACCCCTGGGGCATCATGACGGCCTACAACCAGGTCAACGGCGTGACCATGACCGAGCACCGCCACCTGGTCAACGAGGTCCTCCGCGGCGAGTGGGGCTTCGACGGCTACAACGTCTCCGACTGGATGGCCGCCCGCTCCACCACCGGCGACATCGAGGGCGGCCTCGACGTCGCCATGCCCGGCCCCGAGACCGTCTACGGCGAGCACCTCGCCGCCGCCGTCCGCGCCGGCGAGGTCGCCGAGTCCACCGTCGACACCGCCGTCCGCAACGTCCTGCGGCTCGCCGCCCGCGTCGGCGCCCTCGAAGGCGCCCCGCCGGCCGTCACCGAGCACCCCGCCACGATCGACGGCGACGCCCTCGCCCGCGAGATCGCCCGCCGCGGCTTCGTCCTCGTACGGAACGAGAACGGCGCGCTCCCGCTGGCCGCCGGCACCACCGTCGCCCTCTCCGGCGCCGCCGCCCGCGACGCCCGCGTCCTCGGCGGCGGCTCCGCCCAGGTCTTCCCCGAGCACGTCGTCTCCCCGCTCGACGGCCTCACCGCCGCCCTCCACGAGGGTGCGCTGACCTTCAGCATCGGCGCCGACCCCAGCGAGGAACTCGTCCCCGCCGACCAGGGCTTCAGCATCCGCGCCCGCTGCCGCGACGCCGAGGGCCGCCTCCTCGGCGAGGGCTCCCTGCCCAACGGCCAGGTCCAGTGGATCGGCGACGACCTCCCGGCCGGCGTCAGCCACGACGAGCTCGCCTCCGTCGAGGTCGTCGGCACCTTCACCCCGCGCGAGTCCGGCGAGCACGCCTTCGGCACCCGCGGCCTGGGCTCCTACCTCCTCACCGTCGCCGGGGAGACCGTCTTCGACGGCGTCCAGGAACTGGGCCCCGAGGCCGACCCCTTCGAGGCCTTCTTCGGCTCCCCGGTCGAGCGCGGCAAGGTCACGCTCACCGCCGGCGAGACCGTCGAGGTCTCCCTGCTCCACACCCTGGAGAAGGACCCCGAGGAGGCGATGCGGGCCGTCATGTTCTCCTTCGTCCACCTCGGTCCCCGCCGTGACCCCGACGAACTGATCGCCGAGGCCGTCGAGGCCGCCCGCACCGCGGACACCGCCGTCGTGGTCGTCGCCACCACCGAGCGCGTCGAGTCCGAGGGCTTCGACCGCCAGGACCTCGCGCTCCCCGGCCGCCAGGACGACCTCGTACGGGCCGTCGCCGCCGTCAACCCGAACACCGTCGTCGTGGTCAACGCCGGCTCCCCGGTCGAACTGCCCTGGCGCGAGGACGTGGCCGCGATCCTGCTCAGCTGGTTCCCCGGCCAGGAGGGCGGCGCCGCCCTCGCCGACGTCCTCACCGGCGCCGAGGAGCCCGGCGGGCGCCTCCCCACCACCTGGCCCGTCGCCCTCGCCGACGTCCCGGTCACCGAGGTCACCCCCACCGGGGGCCGACTCGACTACGCCGAGGGCGTGTTCATCGGCTACCGCGCCTGGGACAGGGCCGGCGCCGTCCCCGCGTACGCCTTCGGCCACGGCCTCGGCTACACCACCTGGTCGTACGAGACCCTCACGGCCGGCCCTGACACCGCCACCGTCCGGCTCACCAACACCGGCGACCGCACCGGCCGCGAGATCGTCCAGCTCTACCTGGCGCCCGTCGACGACTCCGTCGAGCGCCCGGCCCGCTGGCTCGCCGCCTTCGCGAGCGTCGAGGCGGGCCCCGGCGAGACCGTCGAGGCCGAGATCGCGCTGCCCCGCCGCGCCTTCGAGATCTGGGACGAGGACAAGAACGACTGGACCTTCGTCCACGGCCGTTACGAGGTCCTTGCCGCGCACTCCCTGACGGACGCCCGGCTGAGCGCGACACTGGAGGTCTGACCCCTCCGGGGGTCATCCCCGAGGACCCTCCGAGGGTCCCCGAGAACGGCCCCGGGGCGGAACCTGACAACCGCCCCGGGGTCCCTCACTCCTTCGTGATCCGCCGGTACGCCAGCTCCGCGAGCCGTGCCTGCCCGTCCCGGCTCGGATGGAACCAGTCCCAGGGGCTCAACTGCCCGCCGTCGAACCGGAATCCGAAGACCGCCCCGCCGTCGTACCGGCAGCGCTCGTCCTTCGCGCACACCTCGGCGAGCACCCGGTTGTACGCGACCACCCGGTCCCGTACCCCGGCGCGCCGCCGCTCCGCCGCCGGACCCAGGTCCTCCGGGTCCGCCAGCATCGCGCCGCAGATCCCCAGCTTCCACACCTCCCGGCCCATCGGGCTCACCCGTCCGGTCGACCACAGGTGCATCAGGTCCGGCACGCTCGCCACGTACACCTGCGCCTTCGGCGCGCCCTTCCTGAGCCGGGCCATGGCCGTCTCGAAGGAGGACCGGAAATCGGCGACCGGTGTCATCAGGTCCGGGGTCGCCCGGCAGGCGTCGTTGGCGCCCATCATCACCGTGACCAGCGCGGGGCGTTCGGCCGCCGCCCCCGCCATCTGCTCGGGGAGCTCCGCCATCCGCGCGCCCGTCCGGGCCAGGTTCCAGCTGTGGGTGGCCACCTTCGCCGGGCCGAGGAGGCGCAGGGCGAGGCTGTTCACGGCGGTGTCCGTGCCCGTCGCCCAGGAGACCGCGGGGCAGTCCGACAGGACCGAACAGGCGTCGAAGGCGCGGGTGACCGAGTCCCCGACGGCGGCGACGGAGGCGGGGGAGACGTCCCAGAGCGGCTCCGGCGGCTTCGGCTTCGGCTCAGGGCTCGCCTTCGAGGTCGCTCTCGCGGCCGGATCCGTCCCGTCCGGCTCCCCGGCGGTGCAGCCGGACAGTGCCCCGGCGCACAGCAGTGCGGCCGTCGCGGCGGCGACAGCGGTACGGAATCGGCGTCGGCCGCGCATCCTCGGCCCCTCCTTCGGCGTCCTGGCGGGTGAAAGCTTCGTGTTCACCCGCCCCCGGACCGACCGTACGTCACACCGATGACGGTGCGGCACGGTAGCTTTTCCCCCGTCGAACCAGAGGCACCTTTGCCGAACGGCTCCGGTAAATTACATCACGTCACATGCTGTCCCCTTTTTGAGGGTTTGCCATGTTCTGCTCCTGATGCTGTTTACTGAGGCCGCTGGGAAAGGCGAACTCGTCCCACACTGGAGGTCCCGGTGACGACACGTGGAGTCCTGTACGTACACTCCGCACCGCGCGCGCTGTGCCCGCACGTCGAATGGGCGGTCGCGGGTGTCCTCGGTGCGAGGGTCCAGCTCGACTGGATCCGCCAGCCGGCGTCGCCCGGCACCTGGAGAGCCGAGTTCTCCTGGCAGGGCCGCACCGGCACCGCCTCCGAGCTCGCCTCCGCCCTGCGCGGCTGGCAGATGCTCCGCTTCGAGGTCACCGCGGAGCCCTGCCCCACCGCCGAGGGCGAGCGCTACAGCGCCACCCCCGACCTCGGCATCTTCCATGCCGTGACCGGCCTGCACGGGGACATCCTGGTCCCCGAGGACCGGCTGAGAGCCGCCCTCGCGCGCTCCGCGCAGGGCGAGACCCAGCTGGAGGCGGAGCTCGCCAGGCTCCTCGGCAAGCCCTGGGACGACGAACTCGAACCCTTCCGGTACGCGGGCGAGGGCGCCCCGGTGCGCTGGCTCCACCAGGTCGTCTGACGGCCCGCTCCGCCCACCCCCGACCCACGAGAAGGGCCCCACCCCCGAGCGGGGGGTGGGGCCCTTCTCGAACCGGACGGACGCCGGGCGCGGATCAGACCGTGCGGAACGCCAGCACCACGTTGTGGCCGCCGAAGCCGAACGAGTTGTTGATCGCGGCGATCGTGCCCTGCGGGAGTTCGCGGGGCTCGTCGCGGACGATGTCCGCGTCGACGTCCGGGTCCAGGTCGTCGATGTTGATCGTCGGCGGGGCCAGGCGGTGGTGGAGCGCCAGGACCGTCGCGACGGTCTCGATGCCGCCCGCGCCGCCGAGGAGGTGGCCGGTCATCGACTTCGTCGCGGAGATCGCGACGTGGTCCAGGTCGTCGCCCAGGACCTTCCGCAGCGCCTTGATCTCGGCGACGTCACCCTGCGGCGTCGACGTGGCGTGCGCGTTGAGGTGGACGACCTCGGACGGCTTGAGGTCCGTGGAGTCCAGCAGGTTCTGCATCGCGGCGGCGATGCCCCGGCCGGTCGGCTCGGGCTGCGCGATGTGGTGGCTGTCGGCCGACAGCCCCTGGCCGAGGACCTCGCAGTAGATCCGCGCGCCGCGCGCCTTCGCGTGCTCCTCGGACTCCAGGATCACGACGCCCGCGCCCTCGCCGAGCACGAAGCCGTCACGGCCCGTGTCGTACGGACGGGAGGCCTTCGTCGGCTCGTCGTTGCTCTTGGACATCGCCATCATGTTGGCGAACGCGGCGATCGGCAGCGGGTGGATCGCGGCCTCGGTACCGCCGGCGACGACCACGTCGGCACGGCCGGTACGGATCATCTCGACGGCGTAGCCGATCGCCTCGGCGCCCGACGCGCACGCGGAGACGGGGGTGTGGACGCCCGCGCGGGCGTTCACCTCCAGGCCCACGTTGGCGGAGGGTCCGTTCGGCATCAGCATCGGCACGGTGTGCGGGGAGACGCGGCGGACGCCCTTCTCCTTCAGCACGTCGTACTGGTCGAGCAGCGTGGTGACACCGCCGATGCCGGAGGCGATGACGGAACCGAGCCGCTCGGGCGCGATTTTCTCGTCCTCGCCGGCGGGGGCGGTGTAGCCCGCGTCGGCCCAGGCCTCGCGGGCCGCGATCAGCGCGAACTGCGCCGAGCGGTCCAGCTTGCGGGCGAGCGGGCGGGGCAGGACGTCACCGGGGTCGACGGCGGCGGTCGCGGCGATCTGGACGGGCAGCTCCGCGAAGCGCTCACCCTCCAGGGGCCTGACGCCGGAGCGGCCCGCGAGAAGACCTTCCCAGGTCGACGCGGAGTCGCCACCCAGCGGTGTGGTTGCGCCGATACCGGTGACGACCACGGTGCGATTGGTCGAGCTCACAGGAATTCGTTCTCCATGTGTGTGATGGTCGGAATACGGCGCCACCGCCGGGTGGCGGACCGAGTCAGTGTGGACCGAGTCGGCAGGGGCCGAATCAGGCCTGGTGCTTCAGGATGTAGTCGGCAGCGTCGCCGACCGTCTTGAGGTTCTTGACGTCCTCGTCCGGGATCTTGACGTCGAAGCGCTCTTCGGCGGCGACGACGACCTCGACCATGGAGAGCGAGTCGACGTCCAGGTCGTCGGTGAACGACTTGCCCAGCTCGACGTCCTCGACCGGGATGCCGGCGATCTCGTTGACGATCTCGGCGAGGCCTTCGACGATCTGGTCCTGGGTGGCGGCCATGGTGGCGCTCCTTCTTGTGTGTGCTTGGGTACGGGCTTCCGGAAGAACCGGAGTGCCTAGGGGAGGGTAACGACCGTCGCGGCGAAGACGAGACCCGCCCCGAAGCCGATGATGAGCGCCGTGTCGCCGCTCTTCGCCTTGCCGGTCGCCAGGAGTCGTTCCATGGCGAGCGGAATCGAGGCCGCCGAGGTGTTGCCGGTGGTCTCGACGTCGCGGGCCACCGTCACGTGCTCCGGCAGCTTCAGGGTCTTCACCATCGAGTCGATGATCCGCATGTTCGCCTGGTGCGGGATGAAGACGTCCAGGTCGTCCGCCGAGATGCCGGCGGCGTCCAGCGCCTGCTGGGCGACCTTCGCCATCTCGAAGACGGCCCAGCGGAAGACCGCCTGGCCCTCCTGCGTGATGGCGGGGAACTTGATCTCGCCGGCCTCGTTGAGCGGAAGCTTCGAGACGTCGCCGGAGGGGGTCCCCCCAGCTCGAGCGGAGCCGAGAGCTTGGGGGTGGAACTCGTTCCACGGGACGGTCTGCTTGATCGTCTCGGACTTGTCGCCCTCGGAACCCCACACGGTGGGGCCGATGTGCGGCTCGTCGGAGGGGCCGACGACCACGGCGCCGGCGCCGTCGCCGAACAGGAAGGCCGTCGCGCGGTCCTCCAGATCCGTCAGGTCGCTGAGCCGCTCCACGCCGATGACGAGGACGTACTCGGCGGAACCCTCGACGATCATGCCCTTGGCGAGGGTCAGGCCGTAGCCGAAGCCCGCGCAGCCGGCGGAGATGTCGAAGGCGGCCGGCTTCCCGGCGCCGATCTTGTCGGCGATCTCGGTGGCGACGGCCGGAGTCTGCTTGAAGTGCGAGACCGTGGAGACGATCACCGCACCGATCTGCTCCGGGTTGATCCCGGCGTCCGCGATGGCCTTGCCCGAGGCCTCCACCGACATGGCGGCGACGGTCTCCTCGGGCGAGGCCCAGTGGCGGGTGGCGATACCGGAGCGCGAGCGGATCCACTCGTCGGACGAGTCGATCGTCTCGAGGATCACCTCGTTCGGCACGACCCGGGTGGGGCGGTAGCCGCCGACACCGAGGATCCGCGCGTACGGGGCGCCCTTGCTGGGCTTGATCTTCGACATGTTTCTCGACACTCCTTGTCAGACGGCCGCGTGCTCGGCGATGAGCGTACGGGCCGCGTCCAGGTCGTCGGGAGTCTTCAGGGCGACGGTGGCCACACCGGGCAGGGCGCGCTTGGCGATGCCGGTCAGCGTGCCGCCGGGGCAGACCTCGATCAGCGCGGTCGCGCCGAGCGCCTGGAAGGTCTCCATGCACAGGTCCCAGCGGACCGGGTTCGCGACCTGGCCCACCAGGCGGGCGACGACCTCGGCGCCGTCGGTGACGACCTGCCCGTCCTTGTTGGAGACGTAGCGGACGGCGGGGGCGGCCGGGGACAGCTCCTTCGCCGCCTCCTCCAGCTTCGCCACGGCCGGGGCCATGTGGTGCGTGTGGAAGGCACCGGCGACCTTGAGCGCGACGACCCGGCGGACGCCCTCGGGCTTGTCGGCGTCCAGGGCGGCCAGCTGCTCCATGGTGCCGGCGGCCACGATCTGGCCCGCGCCGTTCACGTTGGCGGCGGTCAGACCGAGCTTCTCCAGGTGCGGGACGGTCACCTCGGGGTCGCCCCCGAGCAGTGCCGACATGCCGGTCTCGGTGATCGCGGCGGCCTCGGCCATCGCGAGCCCACGGGTCCGTACGAGACGCAGCGCGGCGGTGTCGTCGAGGACGCCCGCGAACGCGGCGGCGGTGAACTCGCCGACGCTGTGACCGGCGACGACGCCGGGCGTCACGTCGCCGAGCGCGGCGGCGGACAGCAGACCGGCGGCGACGAGGAGCGGCTGCGCCACGGCGGTGTCACGGATCTCGTCCGCGTCCGCCTTCGTGCCGTAGTGGGCGAGGTCGAGCCCGATGGCGTCCGACCAGGCCGCGATGCGGTCGGCGGCGCCGGGGAGTTCGAGCCAGGGGGTCAGGAAGCCGGGCGTCTGGGCGCCTTGGCCGGGAGCGACGAGTACGAGCACCCTCACACTCTCTCTTGGGGACGGCTTCCGGCGCCCGTGGGGACAGGGACGAAGAACCGTCGGGGGAATTGTTGGTGTTCGACAAAAGTCTAGGACTGCGGATCTCCGTCGGCCAAGCGTCCCAGGATGAGCGCGATCCGCAGCGTGAACGCGGAGCGAACGTCGGAGGGTGACCAGCCGGTGACGTCGGTCACACGTCGGAGCCGGTAGCGCACGGTGTTGGGGTGCACGAAGAGCATCCGTGCGGCGCCTTCCAGGCTGCTGGCCTGCTCCAGGTACACGCTGAGAGTCTCCAGGAGCGCCGAGCCCGCTTCCTCCAGCGGTCTGTAGATCTCCTCCACCAACTGCTCGCGCGCCGAAGGGTCGGAGGCGATGGCGCGCTCCGGCAGGAGATCGTCCGCGAGGACCGGGCGGGGGGCGTCCTGCCAGGCCGAGCAGGCCTTGAGGCCTGCTGCCGCGGCCTGCGCGGAGCGGGTCGCGGCGAGCAGGTCGGGGACGACCGGGCCGGCCACGACCGGGCCGGCCGCGTACGGTCCGATCAGCGCCTTCGCGACGGCGAGCGGGTTGTCGTTGCCGCCGGCGATGACGACCAGCCGGTTGCCGAGGACACCGGTGAGCACCTGGAGCTTGGCGTGCCGGGCGGCCCGGCGGATGGCCTCGACCGTCAGCTCGCTGTCGCCGTCGGGGGCGGTGCCGAGGATCACGCACACGTGGTCCGGGGAGTTCCAGCCGAGGGCCGCCGCGCGCGAGACGGCACCCTCGTCGGCCTCGCCGGAGAGGACCGCGTTCACGACGAGCGATTCCAGGCGCGCGTCCCAGGCGCCCCGGGCCTCGGCGGCCTGCGCGTACACCTGGGCGGTCGCGAAGGCGATCTCCCGGGCGTAGACGAGGAGCGCCTCGCGGAGGGTCGACTCGTCGCCGGGCGCGGCGACCTCGTCGATCGCCGTCTCCATGACCTCGATGGTGGTGCGCACCATCTCGACGGTCTGCCGGAGGGTGATCGCACGGGTCAGCTCGCGGGGCGCGGTGCCGAAGACGTCCGTCGAGATCGCCTGCGGGGTCTCGGGGTGCCGGAACCACTCCGTGAACGCGGCGATGCCGGCCTGGGCGACCAGACCGATCCACGACCGGTTCTCGGGCGGCATCGCCCGGTACCACGGCAGCGTCTCGTCCATGCGGGCGATGGCGTTCGCGGCGAGCCGCCCGGAGGACTGTTCGAGGCGCTTCAGGGTCGCGGCGTGCGAGTGAGGGACGTTCTGGGGTTCTGGCACGGGGACAAGACTGCCTTATCGGGACGGCGCCGTGCGGGGTCGGGGCGGGTTCGCCGCCGCCGGGCCCGGGGGCCGCACTACCGTGGGGCGGGTGATACGCATCCAGCGCGCCGCCGAGCGGTATCCCGGGGGCGACCCGGCGGCCGGGATCGAGACCCGGCACGCCCTGTCGTTCGGCCCGCACTACGACCCCGACAACCTCCGCTTCGGCGCCCTGCTCGCCTGCAACGAGGAGCGGCTCGCGCCCGGCGCGGGCTTCGACGAGCATCCGCACAGCCACACGGAGATCGTGACCTGGGTCGTGGAGGGCGAGCTCACCCACCACGACACGGCCGGTCACACCACGGTCGTCCGGCCCGGCGACCTCCAGCGGCTGAGCGCGGCGGGCGGCGTCCGGCACGTCGAGCGCAACGACGCCGACGTGCCGCTGGTCTTCGTGCAGATGTGGCTCGCGCCGCTCGCGCCGGGCGGGGAACCCTCGTACGAGGTGGTGCGGGGGCTCGGGGACCCGTACGACCTCCCGGGGGCGGACGCCCGTCTGCACGTCCGCCGCCTCCGCGCGGGGGAGCGGACCGAGGTCCCGGCCGCCGACTTCGCGTACGTGCACGTGGTGCGGGGCGCGCTGCTGCTCGACGGCGAGGAACTCGGCCCCGGCGACGCGGCCCGGATCACCGACGGCACCGGGGACCTCGCGCCGGCCGCCACGGCCGACGCGGAGGTCCTGATCTGGGAGATGCGGGACTGGCGCACGGCCCTGGGGTGAACGCCCGGGGGGACAGCGGCCCCCGGAGGGTTCCTCAGGCGAGCGCGCTCTTCTGCTTCCACTGCTCCCAGCTCAGGTTCCACGCCCCGTAGCCGTTGCCCTCGGCGACCGTGCCCTTGGTGTCCCTGCCGGTGATCTCGAAGGGGTCGCCGACGTTCACCGAGGCGTAGAAGGAGGCGGCGTTCCCGTCGCTCATGCCGATGCAGCCGGAGCTCTTGTTGGCCTTGCCGAAGTACGGCGCGTTCCACGGGGCCGCGTGCGCGTACATGCCCGACCAGGTCAGCCGCATCGAGTAGTCGACGTCCTTGTCGTAGGCGTCGCCGAGGCCGACCGTCTCCGAGTTCATGTTGATCGTGCCCTCCTTCGCCATCAGGACGGCCGTGCCCCGCCAGGACCGCTTGTCGCCGCCCGGGGTGCCGCCGGAGACCGGGATCGTGCGGACGGTCCGCCCGTCCTTGACCAGGGTCAGCTTCTGCCGGTCCAGGTCGACCTTCACGATCTGCGAGGCGCCGATCGTGAAGCCGGTGCGGTAGTCGCGGACGAACCAGCCGCCGCCGGAGTCCGTGCCGTTCAGGTCGGCCTCCAGGGTCACCTTCGTGCCGGGCTTCCAGTACTCCCGGGGGCGCCAGTCGGCCCTGTCCCGGCCCGAGTAGTCCTTGACCCAGCCCCAGGACCCCTCGGTGGCGTTCGAGGTGGTGACCTTCAGCTGCTTCTCCACGTCCGCCTTCCTCGTCACCGGGAGGTCGAAGACGATCGAGAGGGGGTGGCCCACGCCGACGGTGGTGTTCTTGCCGGGGGCCAGGGTCAGCTTGTTGACCTTCTCCGCCTCCGGGGTGCTGAAGGAGGACGTCGTCGTCGACTCCTTGCCGTCGCCCGCACGGGAGGTCACCCGCACCGTGTACGTGGTCCCCGGCGCGGCCTTCCGGTCCGAGATCCAGCTCGCCCCGCCGGTGCCCGTACGGCCGGTGAGGGCCCCGCCCTCCGCGTCGACGACCTTCACCTCGGCCAGCGTGCCGCCCGAGGCGGTCACGGTCACCGGCCGGCCGGCCGCCGGGTCCACGACCGTCACCTTCGCCGGGGCCGCCGCCGACGCGGGCGCCCCCGACGTCTTCGAGGGGCCGCTCGCCGCCTGCGCCGTACAGGCCGTGAGGGAGACGGTCAGCGCGACCGCCGCGAGGGCGGGACGGGGAGTGCGTATGCGCAGCACGGAAGACCTCCGCGTGAGGGAATCGGGTGGGATGTTCCGGACTGTAGGTCGCCCCGGCCGCTCCCGGGCGGCCCGGAGCCCATGTGACGAGGGCTGCGGCGGAACGGTCACCGTCCGGTCACATGCGCCGCGCGCACCCGTCGAATTCGGCTGTGAGCCTGCTGTGCGCCCCACCACCGAGGGGCGGAACCAGGAGGCTCCCGTTGTGTCAGCGCTGCTCGTGACGGCCGCACCCGCCGCCCGCCGTGCCCTGCGGCTCGGGCCCGTGACCCCCGAGGCGTACCGCGCGTTCCTCGCCTCCCGTTCCGGCGCGGACGGGCCCAGCTTCCTCCAAGTCCCCTCCTGGGCACAGGTGAAGGACGGCTGGAGCCATCAACTCCTCGGCTGGGGCCCGGAGTCCGGGGCGCTCGAAGGGGTCGCCCTGGTGCTCCTGCGGCCCTTCCCCGGCACCCGGAAGTTCTTCGCCTACCTGCCCGAAGGGCCCGTCGCAGACTGGGCCGACCCCGACGTCGACGGCTGGCTCTCCCCGCTGCTCGGACATCTGCGGGCGTCGGGCGCCTTCGCCGTACGCATCGGCCCCGGCCCCGCCTACCGGCGGTGGAACGCCGCCACCGTCAAGGCGGGCACCGGCACCGGCCGCCGCCTCTCCGACGTCCTCGCCGACGAGGTCGACCCGCTCGGCACCGTCGTCGCCGACCGGCTCAGGGCGCGCGGCTGGCGGCGCTGCGGCGGCGAGTCCGAGGACGGCGCCGACGCCCAGCCCCGCCACGTCTTCCAGGTCCCGCTGACCGGACGCACCACCGACGACCTGTGGACCGGCCTCAACCAGGAATGGCGCCGCAACGTCCGCAAGGCCCGCAAGTCCGGTGTCGAGATCACCGTCGGCTCCGCCGCCGACCTGCCCGAGTTCTACCGGCTGCTCCGCATCACCGAGGAACGCGACGGCTTCCGCCTCGGCCGCTCCCTCGCGTACTACGAGCGCCAGTACGCCGTCCTCAACGCCGAGATGCCCGGCCGGATGAAGCTCTACCTCGCCCGCCACGAGGGCGAGATCCTCGCCGCCCACACCATGGTCACGGTCGGCGGGCGCGTCTGGTACCAGACCGGCGCCTCCGCCGACCACCGCCGCGAGGTCCGCCCCTCCAACGCCCTCCAGTGGCGGATGCTGCTCGACGCGCACGCCCTCGGCGCCGCCGTCTACGACCTGCGCGGGGTACCCTCCACCCTCGATCCGGACGACCGCGCCCACGGGCTGCTGCGCTGGAAGCTCGGCACGGGCGGACAGGTCGTCGAGACGCTGGGGGAGTGGGAGACACCGATGCAGGGGACGACCAACCAGGCGCTGTACCGCGCCTTCCACGCGTACCTGGCCCGCCGATGACGGGCACCACCGCCACGCTCACCGCCGGACGGCGGTCGGCGAAGGCCGCGCCGACCGCGCTGCGCAGCGGTGCGCTGATGGCCGCCGGGTCGCTCGTCTCCCGCGCCACCGGCTTCGTCCGGGCCGCCGTCGTCGCCGCCGCGCTCGGCGCGGGCTACGTCGCCGACGGCTACGCGGTCGGCAACTCCGTCCCCACCATCGTCTACATGCTGCTCCTCGGCGGCGCCCTCAACGCCGTCTTCGTCCCCGAACTGGTCAAGGCCGCCAAGGAACACGCCGACGGCGGAGTCGCGTACACCGACCGGCTCCTCACCCTCTGCGGGCTCGCCCTCACCGCCCTCACGGCGGGCGCGGTGCTCGCCGCCCCGCAGATCGTCGACCTGTACACCGACTACACGGGCCCGCAGCGGGAGATGACCGTCGCCTTCGCGCGCGCGTGCCTGCCGCAGATCCTCTTCCTCGGGCTCTTCACCCTCCTCGGGCAGGTCCTCAACGCCCGGGGCCGCTTCGGCGCCATGATGTGGACCCCCGTCCTCAACAACGTGGTCGTCGTCGCCGTCTTCGGCCTCTTCCTCGTCGTCAGCGACGGCGGAGCACTCACCCCCGGCGAGACCGCCCTGCTCGGCTGGGGCACCACCGCGGGCATCGCCCTCCAGGCCCTCGCCCTCGTGCCCTCGCTGCGCGCCGCCGGCTTCCGCTGGCGGCCCCGCTTCGACTGGCGGGGCAGCGGCCTCGCCGCCCCGCTGCGCTCGGCCGGCTGGCTGGTGCTGCTGGTCCTCACCAACCAGGGCGCGTACTGGGTGACCACCCTGCTCGCCACCTCGGCGGGCGGCACGGCCACCGGCGGCGGTTCGGGCCTCGCCGCGTACAACAACGCCTATCTGCTGTGGACCGTCCCGCACGGCATCATCACCGTCTCCCTCGTCACGGCCCTGCTGCCCCGGATGAGCGGCGCCGCGACCGACGGCGACCTCGCCGGGGTCCGCCGGGACGTCTCGTACGCCCTGCGGACCAGCGCCGCGGCCGTCGTCCCCGCCGCCTGCGCGCTCTTCGCCCTCGCCGTCCCCCTGATGACGGTCGTCTTCCGCTACGGGGCGACCGGCGCCGACGACATCCGCGCCATGTCGTGGATCCTGATGGCCTTCGCGCCCGGCCTCGTCGCCCTGTCCGGGCAGTACGTGTGCACCCGCGCCTTCTACGCCCTGCGCGACACCCGCACCCCCTTCGTCCTCAACCTGGTGATCGCCGGGCTCAACGCGCTGCTCTCGTTCACCGCGTACGCGACCCTGCCGACGCGCTGGGCCGTCGCGGGCATGGCGGCCGGGTACTCGCTCGCCCTGTGGGTGGGCTGGGGCGTCACGGCGTACGTGCTGCGGCGGAGGCTTACGGGGACCAGGAAGAGCGGCGGGGGGAGCGCCGGCGGCGCGGATCCCGAAGCCCCCGAGCACCCCGAGGCCCCCGGGGGCGCCGTCTCCGCGATCGTGCGCCTGCTGCTCGCCGCCCTGCCCGCCGCCGGGTACGGGCTCCTCGTCACCGACCTCACCGGCCCCGCCGGAGCCGTACCCTCCGGCCTCGCCGGCGCCCTCACCGTCCTCGGGGTCTTCGCCGTCCTCGCCCGCCCCTTCCGCCTCACCGAACTGCGGTCCCTCCTCACGGCCGGGTCCGGCCGGCTGCGCGGCCTCGCCCGCCGCACCTGACCCCCGCCCCCTCCGCACGAGGGGCCCGTCCACCTTGGGATACTCCACAGATGCCCCGCGTGCTCCTGATAGAAGACGACCCCTCCGTCCGGGAGGGAGTCGAGATCGGGCTGCGCCGCCGCGGCCACGAGGTGCGGACCGCGCCCACCGGGGAGGCCGGGCTCGCGGCCCTCGGCGAGTTCCGGCCCGATCTGCTGCTGCTCGACCTGATGCTGCCCGGCATGAACGGCGTCCAGGTGTGCCGTACCGTCCGCGAGACCAGCCAGCTGCCGATCATCATGCTGACCGCCCGCGGCGACGACTTCGACGTGGTCGTCGGCCTGGAGGCCGGCGCCGACGACTACATCGTCAAGCCCGCCCGCACCGAGGTCATCGAGGCCCGGATCCGGGCCGTGCTCCGCCGCATCGAGGAGCCCGGCGGCAGCAAGGCCGCCGTCGAGTTCCACGGGGAACTGGCCATCGACCGGGCCGGACTCACCGTCGCCAAGTCCGGCGAACGCCTCGGCCTCGCCCCCTCCGAGCTGAAGCTGCTGCTCCACCTCACCGCCGCCCCCGAGCAGGTCTTCAGCCGGCAGCAACTCCTCGAACACGTCTGGGAGCACAGCTACCACGGCGACGCCCGGCTGGTCGACGCCTGCGTCCGCCGGCTGCGGAACAAGATCGAGGACACCCCCGGCGAACCCCGCTACATCCAGACCCTGCGCGGCTTCGGCTACCGCTTCGGACCCCTGTGAAGGCCTGTGTGAGCCCGGAGCCGTACACCGGGGACACGGTCGAGCCCCGTCGCCCGCCCCGGCGCCGGGCCCGCAGCCCCCGGCTGCGCCCGCACCCCTTCGGCCTCCGCACCCGGCTCGTCCTCGCCTTCCTCCTGGTCGCCGCCGTCGGCTGCGGCACCACCGCCGCCCTCACCTACCGGGCCGCCCGCAACGCCATCCTGGAGCAGACCCAGAACACCGCCGTCTCCGCCTTCCGCGAGCAGGTCGACGCCCTCAACGTCCAGCTGCCCATCGACGCCGCCGACCTGCGGGGCTCGCTCATGCAGATCGCCCGCGGGGGCAAGCCCCGCCCCTGGCGCGTCTACGCCGAGTACGGCACCCTCCGCGTCTCCTCCACGGACCGGCCCTCCTCCTCCGTCATCACCCCGGAGCTGCGGGCCCGCGCCGCCGCCGACCAGGCCGTCCCGCACGGCAGCTTCCAGCGGGTGGTCAAGGGCGGCGTCCCCTACCTCACGATCGCCGTCCCCGCCGTCTTCCTGGCCCACTCGCCCGGTGGACCGCCGCAGCGCACGGGCCTGGTGTTCTACGCCGTCATGGACCTCGGCGCGGAGGAGGCGAACGTGGAGGCCATGGTCATGGCCGCCCGCGACGGAGCCCTCCCCGCCCTCGCCGTCGCGCTCATCCCCGCGCTGATCGCCGCGCGCGGAGTGCTGCGGCCGGTACGGGAGCTGCGGCACGCCGCCCACAGCATGGGGCGCGGCCGGCTCGACACCCGTATCCACGCCAAGGGCAGCGACGAACTCGCCGATCTCGCACGGACGTTCAACGAGTCCGCCGCCGAGCTGGAACGTTCCGTCGCGGAACTCAGGGACGCCGAGGCCCGCGCCCGCCGCTTCGCCTCCGACGTCTCGCACGAGCTGCGCACCCCGCTCGCCGGAATGCTCGCGGTCACCGAGGTCCTCGACGAGGACGCCGCGGGCCTCGACAGCGACACCGCCCGCGCGGTCCGGCTGATCAGCGCCGAGACCGGCAAGCTCGCCGTCCTCGTCGAGGACCTCATGGAGATCTCCCGCTTCGACGCGCGCGCCGCCGAACTCCACACCGACGAGGTCGACGCCGCCGACTGCGTCCGCAAGACCCTCCAGCACCGGCACTGGACCGACCCGGACCGGGTCGTCCCGTACCTCACGGAGGGGATCAGGGCCCGGCTCGACCCGCGCCGCTTCGACGTCGTCGTCGCCAACCTCGTAGGGAACGCCCTGCGGCACGGCGGGACACCGGTCACGGTCCGGCTGTACGCGGAGGGGGACCAGCTGGTGACGGAGGTCGCCGACCGGGGGCCGGGCATCCACCCGGACGTCCTGCCCCATGTCTTCGACCGCTTCTACAAGGCGGACCAGGCCCGTACCCGCTCGGCCGGCAGCGGCCTCGGCCTCGCGATCACCCTGGAGAACGTACGGCTGCACGGAGGCACCGTCACGGCCGCCAACCACCCGGCGGGCGGGGCGGTCTTCACCGTACGGATGCCGCTGTGAGGCGCCGGCCCGCCGCGGCGCTGCTCGCCCTGCTGACGCTGACGGCGACGGCCTGCGGCATCCAGGAGAGCGACGTCGTCGAGGCGGGCGGCGCCGCGACCGTCGCCGTCGCGCCGATCCCCGAGTACCGGACCGTGCTCTACTTCCTCGGCCCCGACGGCCGGTCGATGCCGGTGGCCCGCGAGCTCTCGGGCCCCGTCCCGGTGGCCACCAACCCCTCGGACGGCACCGGAACCGGCGAGGCCCTCCACGAGGAGGTCACCCCCGAGGACAAGGCGGCGGGCATCGGCCTCCGCCCCGGGGAGGTCGCCACCGACATGGTCCTCGCGATGCTCCTGGCCGGCCCCGTGGCCGCCGAGGCCACCGCGGGCATCACCACCGCCCTGCCCGACGGCGCCACCGCCGGAGGGCTGCACGTCACACCGGACCCGTCCGGCCCGACCTCGGGCCGCCGGCTGCTCCGGCTCCGGGCGCCCTTCCCCGTCATGGAACTGTCGGAGTCGGCCGTCCGCCAGCTGGTCTGCACGACCGCCTACGCGGAACACCCGGCCGGCCTGGTCGACGTGTCGGTCACCGGCCCGGACGGCGCCCTGCCGGTCGCCCGCTGCGACGACTAGGGCCTGTCGTCACACTCCCGTCGTTGCCCGGAGGGCGGCCTCTCACGAGACCTGGGAGCCCCGCAGTTCGGCGAGCACCGCGTCCGTGAACGGCGGCCACGCCTCCACCGCCCACGCCCCGAAGGGCCGGTCGGTGAGCGCCACACACGCGGCCCGGACGTCGGGGTCGATCCACAGGAACGTGCCGGACTGGCCGAAGTGGCCGAAGGTGCGCGGGGAGGAGCTCGCGCCCGTCCAGTGCGGGGACTTGCCGTCGCGGATCTCGAAGCCGAGCCCCCAGTCGTTCGGCCGCTGGTGCCCGTAGCCGGGCAGGATGCCGGTCAGACCGGGGTACGCCACGGTCATCGCGTCCAGGACCGTGCGCGGGTCCAGCAGCCGCGGCGCCTGCACCTCGGCGGCGAACCGCACCAGGTCGTCCACGGTCGACACGCCGTCCTTCGCGGGCGAGCCGTCCAGGGACGTCGACGTCATGCCCAGCGGCTCCAGGACCGCCTGGTGCAGATACTCGGCGAAGGGGATGTCGGTCGCCTTGGCGAGGTGGTCGCCGAGCACCTCGAAGCCGGTGTTGGAGTAGATCCTGCGGGTGCCCGGCGCGGCCGTCACCCGGTTCTCGTCGAAGGCGAGCCCCGAGGTGTGGGCGAGCAGGTGGCGGACGGTCGCGCCCTCGGGCCCGGCCGGCTCGTCCAGGTCGATCGCCCCCTCCTCGTACGCGACGAGGACGGCGTACGCCGCGAGCGGCTTGGTGACCGAGGCGAGCGGGAAGCGCCGCCCGGTGGGGCCGTACGACCCGGCCAGGGTGCCGTCCGCGCGGACCACGGCGGCGGCCGCGGTGGGGACGGGCCAGTTCTCGATCGACGCCAGGCTCGGCACGGTGCTCTCCATGCCGCCGAGCCTACTTGCTTCGAGTGCACTCCAACGTTTTAGCGTGGGGGTCATGAGCGTGATGGCGAGCACGAGCACGAGCACCGTTCCGAGCCCGGGCGGAACCCGGACGCACCACACCATCAGCGAGGTCTCCGCGCTGACCGGCCTCTCGGCGCACACCCTGCGCTGGTACGAGCGGATCGGCCTCATGCCGCACGTCGACCGGTCGCACACCGGCCAGCGCCGCTTCACCGAGCAGGACCTGAGCTGGCTCGCGTTCGTCGGCAAGCTGCGGCTCACGGGCATGCCGGTCGCGGACATGGTCCGGTACGCGGAGCTGGTGCGCGAGGGCGACCACACCCGGGACGCGCGACGGGAGCTCCTGGAGACCACCAGGGAGGACGTGCTCTCCCGGATCACCGAACTGCAGGACACGCTCGCCGTGCTCGACATCAAGATCAGCCATTACGGGACCGTCTGCGGAGGAACACCTTCATGACCAGCGAGACCAGGATCGACACCGTACGCCTCGGCCAGGACGGACCCCGGGTCGGCGTCCAGGGCTTCGGCGCCATGGGCATCAGCGAGTTCTACGGCGACACCGACGAGGCCGCCGCCCGCGACACCCTCGAAGCGGCCCTGGAGGCCGGCGTCACCCTGATCGACACCGCCGACATCTACGGCAGCGGCGCCAACGAGGAGTTCCTCGCCCCCTTCCTCGCCGCCCACCGCGACGAGGTCACCCTCGCCACCAAGTTCGCCATAGAGCGCCGCGCCGACGACCCGACCTACCGGGGGATCCGCAACGACCCGGCGTACATCAGGAAGGCCGCCGAGGACAGCCTGCGCCGCCTCGGCATCGAGACCATCGACCTCTACTACATGCACCGCCGCGACCCGGAGATCCCCTTCGCCGAGTCCGTCGGCGCGATGGCCGAGCTCGTCCAGCAGGGCAAGGTCCGCCACCTGGGCCTCAGCGAGGTCACCGGTGCCGAACTCCGTGAGGCCCACGCCGTGCACCCGATCACCGCGCTCCAGTCGGAGTGGTCGCTCTTCTCCCGCGACGTGGAGCGCAGCGCCGTCGGTGCCGCCGCCGAACTCGGCGTGACGTTCGTGCCGTACTCCCCGCTCGGCCGGGGCTTCCTGACCGGCGCGTTCGCGGATGCCACCAAGGACCTGTCGGGTGGCGACTTCCGCCGCTACCAGCCCCGCTTCACCGGCGAGAACGCGGAGCGGAACGCCGCCCTCCTCGACCCGGTCCGGAAGATCGCCGCCGCGCACGGGGCGACCCCGGCGCAGATCGCGCTCGCCTGGGTCCAGCAGCGGGCCTCGGTGCACGGCCTGACCGTCGTACCGATCCCCGGCACCCGCAAGCGCTCCCGCCTGGAGGAGAACGCGGCCGCCACCCGCATCACCCTCACCGACGCCGAACTCGCCGAACTGGAGCCGATCGCGGGCCTGGTGGCGGGCGACCGCTACCCGGACATGCGGTTCACGTCGGTGGAGCGGGAGGGCTGAGCGGGCCGCGGCGGGCCCGGTGCCGGCCCCGGTCGCGGGCCCGGTGCCGGCCCCGGTCGCGGGCCCGGTGCCGGTCCCGGGCCCGCTCACGCGAGTCCCAGCGCGAAGACCGCGAAGCCCGCCGCGAGCAGTCCCGCCAGGGTGCGGCGGGCCGGGCCGGTCCTCGTCCACGGGGACTCGAAGGTCCGGGCGTACCGGCCGATGAGGACGAGGAGACCCGCGAAGACCGGCATCCAGGCGAGCCGCGCCAGGATCCAGCCGACCGAGTCCGGCGCCCCGACCAGCCCCGGGATCTCCCCGAGGTACGAGCCGGGGATCGCGGCGGCGAGCATCGCCGTCTGGTGCCAGCACAGGACCGTCATCGCCGACAGGTTGACGACCACGACCGGCGCCCACAGCGCGGGCCGCTTCAGGAGCCTGCCGAGCCGGTCACGGAGCAGGATCGCGGCGCCGCTCTGCGCGGCGGCGAGGGCCAGGACGAGCAGCGACGGCGGGTGCGAGTTGGTGCGGGCCTCGCCGGGGACGCCGACCATCGACGCCGGGTAGCCGAAGGCCAGCAGCAGTGCGGCGAACAGCGCCGCCCCGCCGAGCAGCAGCCCCCAGGCGTGCCGCTTGGTGACCCGGCCCTCGCCCCAGGAGACGCCGAGCTGATACGCGAACAGCCAGCCGGGCAGGATGTTCAGGAGGCTGAGCCAGGACGGCACGGCGTCGGCGTACGGCCCGTACCGCAGGAAGTCGACGACGGCGACCGAGCCGAGCAGCGGAGCCGCCGCCCACACCCCGAGGCGGCGGGCCGCCCGGACGCACAGCGGGGTCAGCGCGGTGACCACGGTGTACACCCCGACGAACCAGAGCGGCTGGATCACCAGCGTCGACGCCGTCCGCAGCGTGTCCACGGGCACCCCGAGCCCGAAGTGCAGCAGCGGGAGGAGCGCCGCCCACACGGCGGTGACCCCGAGGACCGGGCGGCCGAGGCGGGCGAGCCGGCCCTTCAGCCACTCGCCCGGGGAACCCCGGTGGCGCCGGTACGACAGGACCGAGGCGTAGCCGCCGACGAGGAAGAAGATCCCCAGCATCTGGAGCACCCAGCTGACGGGGGCGAGACCGGTGAAGGTGCCGAGCGGGCTCGCGTTGTGGATCGCGCCGTCCGAGGAGAGCGTGAAGCCGCCGAGCAGCCAGTGCCCGGTCGGCACGGCGAGCAGGGCCAGGGCGCGCAGCCCGTCGATCGCCCGGTCGCGGTGGGCCGGGGTGCCGGACTCGATCTTCGCGGCCGTCTTCCGGGCCATGGTCGTCAGGGTGCTCATCGGACGTCTCCCTCGGCGATGGCGGCGAAGGCGCGCAGGGAGGCCGTGCCGGGCGCGAAGTAGCCGCCGTGGCCGGCGGCGTCGTCGGCCGCGATGCGGCGGGCGCCGAAGGACGGCTCCGTCGGGTCGGTGCCGTGGCCGAGGCCTGCGACCTCGACGTTCGGGACCCGGTCGATCCAGTCGGTGGGATCCTTCGCGGCCCAGACGCGGGCGGAGGTGCCGAGTTCGTTCACGTTCCCGGCGCGCATCCCGGGGGAGCCGAACACCACCAGGTCCTTGGCCTTCAGCGCGTGGGCGGCGAGGCCGCAGACCACGGAGCCGTAGCTGTGGCAGAACACGGACGGTTCGGCCGCCCCGACCGCCGCGAGACCGTCCACGAACCGGGTGAGCCGGTCCGCCCCGGCCTCGGCGAGCCGGCCGGTGGCCGCGTCCAGGCCGACGCCGAGGGGAGTCGTGTACCCGGCCCAGGCGACGACCGCCGTACGGCCGCCGGTGGCCCGGCGCAGCGCCTCCGCCATGCCCGCGAGCGAGCCGATGCGCCCCGCGTCGGTGTCGGACCCGGGCACGATCACCGCCACGTGCTCGGCCCTCGCCAGGTCCCCGTAGACCAGGGCGACCTGGCCCCGGCCGCGCGCGTCGTGGGCGAGGACCCGGGCCCCGCCGTACGTCCCGTGGGTGGCGCGGGCGTTGGCCGCGTACCGCAGTTCCAGCGGCGCGCCGTCGAGGTTCCCGACGACCGTCGGGTGGGCCAGGGCCAGTTCCCGCTGTCGTACGGGAGTGAGGCCGGCGAAGAACCGCGCGACCCCGGCCGGGTCCATCCGCTCCGGGTCGGGCAGTCCGGCCGCCCGCCACGCGGCCGTCCCGGCCGGCGCCCCGGTCACTGCCTCCTGGCTGTCGCCGGCCGCGAAGCCCGCCGTCCCGCCGATCACGGCGGTCACCAGGGCCGCGGTGATCAGGGTCCTCGAAATGCGGCGCATGGGGTCGCCCTCCCTCTTCGGTACTCGCTCGTTCGCTGGCGAGAGGAAGGTAGGAAGACGACGGGTGACGGCACGTCACACCGGGGGGCCAACTCCCGCCCGATACCGGGGTAGGGGGTGGTGGAGCAGCCAACACCAGGGGCGGGGTGGGGTTTTCCCCCGGGTGCCCGCCGGGGGGTGGGTCAGGGGCGCGGGCGCGGGTTCAGGGCGCGGTGGGGTCGGGGTGCGGGGCGGACCGGGGGCGCGGAATCAGGGCGCACCCGGGGTGACCAGGCCGGACTCGTACGCGAAGACCACCGCCTGGGCCCGGTCGCGCAGGTCCAGCTTGGCCAGGACCCGGCCGATGTGGGTCTTCACGGTCTGCTCGGCGAGCACCAGATGATCCGCGATCTCCTGGTTGGAGAGGCCCCGGGCGATGAGTTCCAGTACCTCGGTCTCACGCGGGGTGAGACCGTTCAGGCGCAGCGCCGTGGTGTCCCGGCGCGGGGCCGGCCGTGAGGCGGCGAAGTCGGCGATGAGCCGCCGGGTCACGGAGGGCGCGAGCAGGGCCTCGCCCGCCGCCACCACCCGTACCGCCGCGATGAGATCGGCGGGCGGCGCGTCCTTCAGGAGGAATCCGGACGCGCCCGCGCGCAGCGCCTCGTACACGTAGTCGTCGACGTCGAAGGTGGTCAGCATCAGCACCTTCGGGAGGTGGGTGACTCCGACCGGCGGGTGCAGGATCTCCCGGGCGGCGGCGAGCCCGTCCAGCTCCGGCATCCGCACGTCCATCAGCACCACGTCCGGGTGCGTCGAACGGGCCACGTCGACGCCCTGCCGCCCGTCGGGGGCCTCGCCCACGACGTCGATGTCGGGCTGAGCGGCGAGCAGCGCGGCGAATCCGGCCCGCACCATGGCCTGGTCGTCGACGATGATCACGCGGATGGTCACTCGGGGTCCTTGGGGGTGGGGGTCGGGGTGGGAGTCGGGGTCTGGATCGGGGCCGGGGCCGGGGCCGGGGTCGGGGTCTGGATCGGGTCAGGGCTCGGGCTCGGGCCAGGGCTCGGGGGCGAGTCCGGAACGGCGCCCGGCACACGGCCCGGGGTCGGTGCCGGGTCCGGAGCGACGCCCGCGACCGGGTCCGGTGTCAGCGGCATCCGTGCCGCCACCCGGAAGCCCCCGTCCGGCAGCGGCCCGGTGTCGAGCGAGCCGCCGGTCAACCGTACGCGCTCCCGCATGCCGACGAGCCCGTGACCCGTGCCCTGCGCACCCCGTTCCACCGAGGAACCCGCCTCCAGGGTGGGCCCGTTGACGACCAGGACCGTCAGCCAGCCGTCGTCCGCGCGGACGGACACCCGGGTCGAAGCCCCCGGCGCGTGCCGGACCACGTTGGCGAGCGCCTCCTGCACGATGCGGTACGCGGACAGGTCCACGGCCTGCGGTACGTCCCCGAGGTCGGCGGCGAGCCGCAGCTCGGCCGGCACCCCCGCCCGTACGGTCGCCTCCACCAGCTGCTGTACCCGGTCGAGACCGGGCTGCGGGGTCCGCTCGCCCTCGCTGCCGTCGCTGCGGAGCACCGAGAGGAGCCGGCGCATCTCGGCCAGCGACTCGCGCGCGCTCGCCGCGATCGAGGTGAACTCCTCGCGGGCCGCCTCCGGGAGCTCCGGGATGCGGTACGGCGCCGAGTCCGCCTGCACGGTGATGACGGACATGTGGTGGGCGACCACGTCGTGCAGTTCGCGGGCGATCCTGGCCCGTTCCTCCAGAAGGGTCCGGCGGGCCCGCTCGGCCTCGTTGATGTGTTCCTGCTCGACGAGGCGCCGTTGGGCGTCTCCCCGCGCGCGTACCGCCGAGGTGAGCAGGAGCAGCACCCCGCTCAGGACGAGCAGCAGCGTGTGGATGCTGGTGTAGCCGTCGGGACGGAACACCTCCAGGACGTATCCGGCCACGCCCGTCGCCAGCCACACCCCGAACAGGGCCCGACGGGACTCGCGGAGCCCGAGCGCGATCATCAGCGCGCAGTAGCCGACGAGGACCGGCGGGGTCCAGGGCCAGAAGTGGGCGCGCGGGCCGTCCGCCGCGAGGAGGACGACGGCGCCGAGGACATCGGCGGCGAAGATGATCCACCAGGCTTCGAGGGGCCGGGCGACGGCAAGCAGCAGCGGGGCGGTCTGGGCGGTGCCGAGGGCCCCGGCGAGGGCGCCGTTGACGCCGTAGTCGCCCATGAGGAGCTGGACCGTGGTGGGGAGCAGCGAGGCCACGAAGGCGAGGGCGACGGCGTACGGCAGCAGCCGCACCCACCGCGAGGAGGCGTCGGAGAGGAGCGGCGCCCCCGGAGTGGCCGGGGTGGTGAGCGCGGTGCCCAGCCCCTGGAACATCACACGGGTCCGGGTGCCGATCCGGCGGAGGGTGGGCGGCACGTGCCGCTGTTCGGTAGCCATGACCCGCCCAGGGTAGGCAGCGCACCCGGCAGGGGGCGTCATACCGGGGAGCGGGCCGGGGCGTGATACCGGGGTATGACGTGGGGGAGCGGGGGATCGCGGCCTGGGGCCGGGGGCCTGTGGATCCGGCCCGAGGAGCCCAGCCCCCACAGTCCCCGCCGCCCCTACGACCCCCAGCCGTCCCCACGACCCCCGCCGTCCCCACCGCCCCCGCGGACCGTGCTCAGAGCTCCGCCAGGAGCTCCGCCTTCTTCGCCGAGAACTCCTCGTCCGTCACCAGCCCCGCCTGATGCAGTTCACCCAGGTGCCGAATCCTTTCGGCAACCGCTCCGGGCGTGGCCACGCGCGCGGGTACGCGGTCCGTGCTGCGGATCGCCGCGAGCACCGCCGCCGCGAAGGGAAGGGACTCGTGCACCGGCCCGTAGCCACGACCGAAGACGACCGAGGCGGGATCCCGGTCGGCCTGCGGCACCCGTGGCTCACCGCCCCGCCGCACCAGCCGCAGGTACCCGTCGAGGCCGTCCGGCGAGCGCCATTCGACCCCGCAGAGGTCCCGTACGGAGAAGGACTGGTCGCCCGCCTTCCACTTCTCGGAGGACGCCCCCGTCCAGGACCAGCGGAAGGTGACCTCGGAGGCCCCGTCGAAGCTCGCCCTGCCGTCGTACGCCTTGAAGGACAGCGGCCCGCGCGGCGGCGCGACCAGGAACGGGTCGCCGGGCATCGGCTCCCCGTCACCCGGCGCGAGGCGGCCCAGCAGCTCGTCCCGGTAGTGCGCCGCGAGCGGCTCCCGTTCCGCCGGGAGCACCAGGCGGTACGGATCGCACCCTTCCTTGAGCTGCCCCGCGGCCGCCTCCATCAGCGGATCGGCGCCCGGTCTCGGCACGGCGTGCAGCACGACGGTGCCCCGCTTCCCGGGCGTGAGCGTCACGGACGCCAACGCCTCGTGCGGTACACGTCGTTCGCGCAGCGCCTGGTAGAGCCTCGGCGTGCGGATCCCCCGTTCGAAGCGGATGACGAGGGCGTCACTCTCGAACTCCCAGGTGGCATGAATTCCGGCCAGCACATCACCCATACGCCTCATCGTAAGCGGCGCCTGCCTCCGCGTCGCCCCTGTGAAAGGTCCTGAAATCACGTGATCTACGCGCGTCAGAGCCCTTCCGCACCGGATATTCCGTCGTGGCAGGCGCTGTCGGCACGTGCGCAGACCAGGCTCCGGTAGGCGCCGACGCCTATCGCGGCGAAGTTCCCGAGGCTCTCGGTGCCCGGCTGGAAATAGCCACTGTGGCCGAGTGCCCCTTGCGCGGAGAGCAGCCGGGCGCCGAACTCCGGTTCCACCGGGTCCGCTCCGTGCCCGATCCCGCCGACCTCCAGATGGGGCACGTCGGCGATCCAGTCGTCGGCGTCCCGCATCGCCCACACGCGCGCGCGTGTGGCGAGGTCGGCGGCCCGGTCGACCCGCATGCCGGGGCTCCCGGCCACGGCCACGTCCGTCACCCGGCCGGACAGCCGGGGCGCGGCGACCCCGCAGAGCACGGAGCCGTAGCTGTGGCAGAACAGCGCCACGCGCGCGGTGCCGGGCAGGGCGCCGGTCAGCTTCACGAGCCGTACGGCGCCCTCCTCGGCGAGCCGGCCGGTGGCCGCGTCGACGCCGACCCCGGCGGGCGAGGTGTAGTCGGCCCAGGCGATCACGGCGACCCTCGCGCGCGGGGAGGTTCGCCGCTCGGCGGCGTAGAGGGCCTCGGCCATGCCCGCGGGAGCCGCGTACCGGCCGTGGGTCTTCTGGAAGGTGAGGAGATTCGTGTCGACGCCGGGCACGATCACCGAGACGCGCCGGGCCCGCTCCAGGTCGCCCAGGACCTCGGCCGTCCGGCCCGTACCGGTCGGGTCGAAGGCGAGTATCTGGCGGCCGGGCCGCATCAGCGAGGCGAAGCGGTCGAAGCGGCGCCGTGCCTCGTGCCGCCCCTCGGGGGAGAGCCGGGAGTCGTCGACCCTGCCCCGTTCGGCGTCGAGCGCGCGGCCGAGGGTGATCCGGTTGGCGCGGTAGCGCAGGGCGACGGGGGCGCCGTCGAGGTTGCCGACGACGAGCGGGTGCCGCTCCGCGAGCCGCGCCCCGCGCGCGTGGCCGAGCCCGGCGAAGAACCCGGCGACGGTACGGGCCGGGGAGTCGGGACCCGGCAGCGGCCGGTGGTCGATCCGGTCGCGCGCCCAGGCGGCGAGCGCGGCCTCCCGGGACGGGCCGGGGACGGGGCGGTGCCGGATCGTCGTCCACCCGGTGGTCGAGAGCAGTACGAACACGACGGCGAGCGCGAGCAGGGCACGCACGACGGCGAGGCTGGGCGAAGCGGCATCGGCTGAGGTCACGGGCCGCCACCCTACGGTGCCGGGGCTACGCCCCCGGCCCCCGGTCCCGCCAGCGAGGGGTGAGCGCCGGGCCGAGGTGGTCGAGGTACTCCTCGGTGAGAGCGCGGATGGCCTCCAGGCTCTGGTCCGTACCCCTGCCCCAGAGTTGTCCGGTGACCCGCATCACACCGCTGAACGCCGCCACCGCGATCCGCGGCCGCGGGTCCGCGTCCACGTCCAGGCCCTCGCGGTCGGCGATGATCCGCGCGATGGTCTCCTCCATCTCGGTGGAGCGGCGCAGATGGACGGCGAGCAGCGCGGGCGTCGACTCGATCATCTGGAAGGTGCGCAGGTAGAGCTCGACGGGGACGACCTCGGTGATCGCGTCGCCGATGGTGTCCCAGGCGCAGAGCACGGCGTTGCGCATGGCGTCGAAGGGGCCCTCGTCCGGCGGCCGCAGCCCGAGCGCCTCGACGAAACGCTCCTCCACCATGTGCTGCACCGCGAAGGCGACTTCTTCCTTGGAGGAGAAGTACCGGAAGAAGGTGCGCTGGGAGACCTCGACGGCGTCGACGATCTCGTCGACGGTCGTACGCTCGTACCCCTGGGCCGTGAAGAGCTCCAGGGCCACCCGGGTCAGCGCGTCGCGCGTGCGTTGTTTCTTCCGCTCGCGCAGGCCGGGCACGGTCACGTCGGATCCCTCTTTTCAGGCATTTCGTCCTGCTCAGCGTACCTGTGAGCTACGTGACAGTTACCGACGCGTGAATCGCTTTGTCAATTGTCAGTGGCTGTCACTAGTTTGGTTTTCATGACTAGTCAGACCACCGTGGAAAAGGCCCCGCAGGGTCAGGGGGGCACCCGGGAACCCGTACCGGGCCCGGCGAAGGGACTGCGCGGCCACCCCTGGCTGACCCTGTTCGGCGTGGCCGTGGGCGTGATGATGGTCGCCCTCGACGGCACCATCGTCGCCATCGCCAACCCCGCCATCAAGAACGACCTCGGCGCCTCGCTCGCCCAGGTCCAGTGGATCACCAACGGCTACCTGCTCGCGCTGGCCGTCGCCCTGATCACCGCCGGCAAGCTCGGTGACCGCTTCGGCCACCGGCAGACCTTCCTCATCGGCATCGCGGGCTTCGCCGCCGCCTCCGGCGCGATCGGCCTCTCGCACTCGATCGGCGCGGTGATCGCCTTCCGCGTCCTCCAGGGCCTCTTCGGCGCCCTGCTGATGCCGGCCGCGCTCGGCCTGCTGCGCGCCACCTTCCCCGCCGAGAAGCTGAACATGGCCATCGGCATCTGGGGCATGGTCATCGGCGCCTCCACCGCCGGCGGCCCGATCGTCGGCGGTCTGCTCGTCGAGCACGTCAGCTGGCAGTCCGTCTTCTTCATCAACGTGCCGGTCGGCGTCGTCGCCCTCGTCCTCGGCCTGGTCATCCTCAAGGACCACCGCGCCGAGAACGCGCCGCGGTCCTTCGACGTCCTCGGCATCCTGCTGCTCTCCGGCGCCATGGCCTCCCTCGTCTGGAGCCTCATCAAGGCCGGCGAGTCCTGGGGCTGGTCGAGCGGCAAGACCTGGGGCGGCCTGCTCGGCGCCGTGCTGCTCTTCGTGGTCTTCGCCTTCTGGGAGACCAAGGTCAAGGAGCCGCTCATCCCGCTGGGCATGTTCCGCTCCGTGCCGCTCTCGGCCGGTGTGGTGCTGATGGTCCTGATGGCCTTCGCCTTCATGGGCGGGCTGTTCTTCGTGACCTTCTACCTCCAGGGCGTGAAGGGCCTCAGCCCGGTCGACAGCGGTCTGCACCTGCTGCCGCTGACCGCGATGATGATCGTCTCCTCGCCGCTGGCCGGCGCGCTGATCACCAAGTTCGGCCCCCGGGTGCCGCTGGTCGGCGGCATGGTCTGCACGGCCGTCGCCATGTTCGGCATGATCACGCTCACCGCCGACACCGGCACCCTCGCGATGTCCCTGTGGTTCGCCCTGCTGGGCCTCGGGCTCGCCCCGGTCATGGTCGGCGCCACCGAGGTCATCGTCGGCAACGCGCCGCTGGAGCTCTCCGGCGTGGCCGGCGGTCTCCAGCAGGCCGCGATGCAGGTCGGCGGCGCGCTCGGCACGGCGGTGCTCGGCGCCGTCATGTCCTCCAAGGTCGCCGACTCCTTCGAGGGCAACTGGAAGGAGGCCGGCATCCCGGCCCCGGCCAACCCGCAGCTGGAGCAGGCCGCCGAGTTCGGCATGGCCCCGCCGGAGCTGGCCAAGGCGCCGGGCATGACCCCCGATCTGCTCCAGCAGATCACCAAGGTCATCCACGACACCTTCCTCGACGGCATGGGCCTCGCCTTCACCGTCGCCGGCGTCGTGGCGGTCGTCGCGGCGCTGGTCGCCACGCTCACGAAGCGCGGCGAGAACGCGGAGGCGGGCGGCATGGGCGGCGGCCACATCTGACGCTCGTCGGGGTTCCCGTAGGGGGCCGTCACCCGTTCGCGTGAACGGGGGCGGCCCCTCTTCCATCGGTGGGAGACCTCCGCCATTCTCGTGATTACAGAGAGTGACGAAACGGGGGTTCATCAGCATGTATACGAAGACTGTTCCGACGAGGTCCGTCCACGCGAGGTCCGTCCACGAGAGGTCCGTTCTCACGAGGACCGCGCTCGCCGCAGCGGCTGTCGCGGCCGTCCTGACGACGCTGCTCGCGGTTCCTGTGAGCGCGGTGAGCGCGGTGCCGGCCGGAGGGACGACCCTCGGCCCCTGCGGACCGGGACGGCTCTGCCTCTGGTCCAGGCCCGACTTCAAGGGCCGCGCCCAGACCCATGAGCTGGCCACGATCGACATCGACAGCTGTGTGGCCCTCCCGGCGGGCACGTCGGCCCAGTCCCTGGCGAACCGCACGGGCCGGCCGGTCACCACGTACCAGTCGGCGGAGTGCGCGGAGACGGGCGAGTTCGAGACCTATCCGGGGCGGGGGACATGGGTGCCGCAGACGCCCTACGAGGTCAGAGCGTTCAAGCTCTGGGAGCGCTAGGGGCCGGTTCGGGGGCCGTGGTGGATACGGGGGTGGGCGCAGGCGCGGGTCCGGGAGCGGATTCGGGGTCGGGAGCGGCGCCCGGGGCTGCCGGAGCGGCCGGAGCTCCCGGAGCGGCCGGGGCCGGGACTTCCCGCGAGGGCGACAGCCGGGCCACCTCCGCGCGCAGTTCGCGGACCTCCAGGGTCAGCGCCTCCAGGAGTTCGGTGTGCCGGCGCTCCACCGCGTCGTCCCGGTCGAAGCGGGAGATGAACCAGGCCGCGATGTTGGCGGTGACGACACCGAGCAGGGCGATGCCGGAGAGCATCAGGCCCACGGCCAGGACCCGGCCGAGCCCCGTGGTCGGGGCGTGGTCGCCGTAGCCGACCGTGGTCATCGTGGTGAAGGACCACCAGACCGCGTCCCCGAGGGTCTTGATGTTGCCGTTCGGCGCGTCCCGCTCGACGTGCAGCACGGCCAGCGAGCCGAACATCATCAGCCCGACGACCGCGCCGGCCACATAGGTGGTGAGGGTTATCTGCGGGGCCATCCGGGCCCGGCGGCCCACGAGGAGGAGGGTGGAGACGACCCGCAGCAGCCGCAGCGGCTGCACCATCGGGAGCAGGACCGCGAGCAGGTCGACGGGATGGGACCGGACGAAGGCCCAGCGGGCGGGGGCGATGGCGAGACGGACCAGATAGTCGAGGGCGAAGGCCCCCCAGACGGCCCACTCGACATGGGTGCACAGCCGGTGCACCCAGGGGTCGGCGCCGGGCGCGACGATCGGCACGGCGTACGCGATGCCGAACGCCGCGGCCAGCACAAGGAGCGGCACCTGCGTCCGCTCTTCCCAGCGATCCCTCATGCGGGGAATCGTAGAGAACGCCGAAGGGCGGCGGGACCGGGGTCCCACCGCCCCTCACCAGGCGATCCGTGCTACCGGGGTGCTACGGGGAAGCCCCCGGACGACCGATCCGGGCACCGGCCGGGAACGGCCCGGGTGCCGGCCCCGAAGGGCGACCCGAGCGCCGGCCGGCGGGCGGCCCGAGGGCCACCCGCGCGCCTCCGGTCCCGCTCAGGCGTCGCCGCCCGCCGGGCCCGGGTCGGCGGCCGTCACGTCGAGCAGCTGGTAACGGTCCACGGCCTGCTTCAGGACCGAGCGCTCCACCTTGCCCTCACGGGCGAGTTCCGTCAGCACCGCCAGCACGATCGAAGGAGCGTCGATGTGGAAGTAGCGACGGGCCGCGCCCCGCGTGTCCGCGAAGCCGAAGCCGTCCGCGCCGAGCGAGCCGTACGTGCCCGGCACCCAGCGGGAGATCTGGTCCGGCACCGCGCGCATCCAGTCCGAGACCGCCACGAACGGACCCTCGGCGCCCTGGAGCTTGCGCGTCACGTACGGGACGCGCTGCTCCTCGTCCGGGTGGAGCAGGTTGTGCTCCTCGACGGCCACGGCCTCGCGCCGCAGTTCGGTCCAGGAGGTCGCGGACCAGACGTCGGCCTTGACGTTCCACTCCTCGGCGAGGATCCGCTGCGCCTCGATCGCCCACGGCACGGCGACGCCCGAGGCCATGATCTGCGCCGGGATGGTGCCCGCCTCCGCCGGCTTGAAGCGGTGGATGCCCTGGAGGATGCCCTCCACGTCCACGTCCGCCGGCTCGGCCGGGTGCTGGATCGGCTCGTTGTAGACGGTCAGGTAGTAGAAGACGTCCTCGGCCTCGGAGCCGTACATCCGGCGCAGACCGTCCTTGACGATGTGCGCGATCTCGAAGCCGAACGCCGGGTCGTAGGCGATGCAGGCCGGGTTGGTCGAGGCCAGCAGGTGGGAGTGGCCGTCCGCGTGCTGGAGGCCCTCGCCGGTCAGCGTCGTCCGGCCGGCGGTGGCGCCGAGCACGAAGCCGCGCGCCAGCTGGTCGGCCATCTGCCAGAACTGGTCGCCGGTCCGCTGGAAACCGAACATCGAGTAGAAGACGTACACCGGGATCAGCGGCTCGCCGTGCGTGGCGTACGCCGAACCCGCGGCGATCAGCGAGGCCGTGCAGCCGGCCTCGGAGATGCCGTCGTGCAGCATCTGGCCGGTCGGCGACTCCTTGTAGGCGAGGAGGAGTTCGCGGTCCACCGCCTCGTACTGCTGGCCCAGCGGGTTGTAGATCTTGGCGCTCGGGAAGAAGGCGTCCATGCCGAAGGTGCGGTACTCGTCGGGGGCGATCAGCACGAAGCGCTTGCCGATCTCCTTGTCCCGCATGAGGTCCTTCAGGATGCGGACGAAGGCCATCGTGGTGGCGATGGACTGCTGCCCGGAGCCCTTCTTGGCCGCCGCGTAGGTCTTGTCCTCGGGGAGGACCAGCGGCTTCGCCCGCACGACACGGGTGGGGACGTACCCGCCCAGCGCCTTGCGGCGGTCGTGCATGTACTGGATCTCCTCGGAGTTCCGGCCCGGGTGGTAGTACGGCGGCAGGCCGTCCTCCAGCTGCTTGTCCGTGACCGGGATGTGCAGCCGGTCGCGGAAGCGCTTGAGGTCGTCGACCGTCAGCTTCTTCATCTGGTGGGTCGCGTTGCGGCCCTCGAAGTTCGGGCCGAGCGTCCAGCCCTTGACGGTCTGCGCGAGGATCACCGTCGGCTGGCCGGCGTGGGCCTTGGCCGCCGCGTACGCCGCGTAGATCTTCTTGTGGTCGTGGCCACCGCGGCCCAGGTGCAGGACCTGCTGGTCCGACATGCCCTCGACCATCGCCCGCAGCCGCTGGTCCTCGCCGAAGAAGTGGTCCCGGATGTAGCCGCCGGTCTCGGTGGCGTACGTCTGGAACTGGCCGTCCGGGGTGGTGTTCAGCTTGTTCACCAGGATGCCGTCGCGGTCCTGCGCGAGCAGCGGGTCCCAGGAGCGGTCCCAGATCAGCTTGATGACGTTCCAGCCGTTGCCCCGGAAGATCGACTCCAGCTCCTGGATGATCTTGCCGTTGCCCCGGACGGGCCCGTCGAGGCGCTGGAGGTTGCAGTTGACCACGAAGGTCAGGTTGTCCAGGCCCTCGCGGGCGGCGATGGACAGCTGGCCGAGCGACTCGACCTCGTCCATCTCGCCGTCGCCGAGGAAGGCCCAGACGTGGGACTTGGAGGTGTCCGCGATGCCGCGGGCCTCCATGTACCGGTTCATCCGCGCCTGGTAGATCGCGCCGAGCGGGCCGAGGCCCATCGACACGGTCGGGAACTCCCAGAAGTCCGGCATCAGCCGCGGGTGCGGATACGACGAGAGGCCGTTCGGGTACTTCGACTTCTCCTGGCGGAAGCCGTCGAGCTGGGTGTCGTTCAGCCGGTCCAGGAGATAGGCGCGGGCGTAGATGCCGGGGGAGGCGTGCCCCTGGAAGAAGATCTGGTCGCCGCCGTCGCCCTCGTCCTTGCCGCGGAAGAAGTGGTTGAAGCCGACGTCGTACAGCGAGGCCGAGGAGGCGAAGGTGGCGATGTGGCCGCCGACGCCGATGCCCGGACGCTGGGCGCGCGAGACCATCACGGCCGCGTTCCACCGGGTGGCGTTGAGGACCTTGCGCTCGATCTCCTCGTTGCCGGGGAAGAAGGGCTCGTCCCTGGTGGCGATCGTGTTGACGTAGTCCGTGCTGCGCATCTCGGGCACGGCCACGCGCTTCTCGCGGGCCCGCTCGATCAGTCGGAGCATGAGGTAGCGGGCCCGCTCACGGCCCCGCTCGTCGACGGCGGCATCGAGGGAGTCGAGCCATTCCTGGGTCTCTTCCGGGTCGAAATCCGGGACCTGGCTGGGAAGGCCGCCAATGATGATCGGGTTGCGATCGGATCCGGGAGCCACGCTCTTCCTTCGCTGTTCGGTGGTACCCACGGGGCCACGGAAGTGGTCGGGATGTCCATCGTGTACCCCGTCAGTGCCAGACGTCACATTTACCGAAAGGTAACCCCCAGGGGTGCCCTCCATGTGTCCAGGTGTACTCAAATCGCAACCTTACGCCCAACCCGCGCATGCGTTTCGTCCGGGCGTTCGGCAGACTGAAACCTCAGAAGTCCTCGAACCGGGATGAATCGTGTGTGCCTGATCACGGAGTGCGGTCCGCCAACGCCGGAAGTTGCGGCGAGACGGCCCCAAACGTCACCGTTTCGGCGGTCTCCACGGCCGGGTACTTGCGCGATCCGCCCCGGCACGTGTGGACTACGGCCAGCGCCGCGCGCATACGCGTGGCCCAAAGCATTTACCGAATGAGCAGGAGGCAAGCCGTGAGCGCGACCGCGGACCACGCGGAGGAGCGGACCAACCCGGCCGTCAGGCTGGGGTTCGAGCCCGGACAGGTGGTCCAGGAGATCGGCTACGACGACGACGTCGACCAGGATCTCCGTGAAGGCATCGAGTCCATCATCGGGGCCGAGCTCGTGGACGAGGAATACGACGACGTCGCCGACGCCGTCGTGCTCTGGTTCCGCGACGAGGACGGCGATCTCACCGACGCCCTGGTGGACGCCATCGGTCTTCTGGAGGACGGCGGCACCATCTGGCTGCTGACGCCGAAGACCGGCCGCGACGGCTACATCGAGCCGTCCGACATCAACGATGCCGCGCAGACTGCTGGTCTCTCCCAGACCAAGAGCATCAGCGTCGCCAAGGACTGGACGGGTACCCGCCTGACCGCCCCCAAGCGCTGATCACCACGCTGCGAGAAGCCCCCGTCGGTACGCCGGCGGGGGCTTTCGTGCACAGGCCGTAGGGTGGGGATCACCGATTCGGCCCAAGGTCAGGGCTCCGGCGAAGGGATGCGTACGCGATGGCGATCGAGGTCGGGGCCGAGGCCCCGGATTTCGAGCTGAAGGACAACCACGGGCGCACCGTGCGGCTCTCCGACTTCCGCGGCGAGAAGAACGTGGTGCTGCTCTTCTACCCCTTCGCCTTCACCGGTGTCTGCACCGGTGAGCTCACCGCGCTCCGGGACGACCTGGCGAAGTTCGTCAACGACGACACCCAGCTGCTCGCCGTCTCCAACGACTCCATCCACACCCTGCGCGTCTTCGGCGACCAGGAGTCCCTGGAGTTCCCGCTGCTCTCCGACTTCTGGAAGCACGGCGAGGCCTCCCGTGCGTACGGTGTGTTCGACGAGGAGAAGGGCTGCGCGGTGCGCGGGACCTTCGTCATCGACAAGGAGGGCGTGGTCCGCTGGACCGTCGTCAACCCCCTCTCGGAGGCCCGTGACCTCGGCGAGTACCTGAAGGCGCTCGACGCCCTCTGAGCCACCCGTCGGGCCGCTCGGGCACCGACACCCTCGGATTCACCGGGCGAATCGACTGTTTCGACCGGGAACCCGTCACTAGGATCCAGTCGTTGATCCGATGCCAACGCACGACCAGGGGCACAGTCCCTGGAAACCTATGGAGGGACTCGTGGGAGTCAGCCTCAGCAAGGGCGGCAACGTCTCGCTGACCAAGGAGGCCCCTGGCCTCACCGCCGTGACCGTCGGTCTGGGCTGGGACGTCCGCACCACCACCGGTACGGACTTCGACCTCGACGCCAGCGCGATCCTGGTGAGCGAGGAGGGCAAGGTCCGCAACGACCAGGACTTCGTCTTCTTCAACAACCTGAAGAGCGCCGACGGCTCCGTCGAGCACACCGGTGACAACCTCACCGGCGAGGGCGAGGGCGACGACGAGCAGGTCAAGGTCAGCCTGGCCACCGTGCCGGCCGATGTGGCCAAGATCGTCTTCCCGGTGTCGATCTACGACGCCGAGAACCGCCAGCAGTCCTTCGGCCAGGTGCGCAACGCGTTCATCCGCGTCGTGAACCAGGCCGGCGGCGCCGAGATCGCCCGGTACGACCTCTCCGAGGACGCCTCGACCGAGACCGCCATGGTCTTCGGCGAGCTGTACCGCCACGGTGCGGAGTGGAAGTTCCGCGCCGTCGGCCAGGGCTACGCCTCGGGCCTGCGCGGCATCGCGCAGGACTTCGGCGTCAACGTCTGAGCCGAACCGTTCGAACCGTCCGGCGCCGCACACCCCGTGCGGCGCCGGACGTGCCTCATCACCACCGGGGAGGAAACGAATCATGGGCGTCACGCTCGCCAAGGGGGGCAACGTCTCCCTGTCCAAGGCCGCACCCAACCTCACCCAGGTCCTCGTGGGGCTCGGCTGGGACGCGCGCTCCACCACCGGGGCGCCGTTCGACCTCGACGCCAGCGCGCTGCTGTGCCAGGCCGGACGGGTGCTCGGCGACGAGTACTTCGTCTTCTACAACCAGCTCCGCAGCCCCGAGGGCTCCGTCGAACACACCGGCGACAACCTCACCGGAGAGGGTGACGGGGACGACGAGTCCCTCATCGTCGACCTCGGCAAGGTGCCGGCCCACTGCGACAAGATCGTCTTCCCGGTGTCGATCCACGACGCCGACAACCGCGGTCAGAGTTTCGGTCAGGTCAGCAACGCGTTCATTCGCGTGGTGAACCAGCTGGACGGCCAGGAACTCGCCCGGTACGACCTCTCCGAGGACGCCTCGACCGAGACGGCGATGATCTTCGGCGAGCTCTACCGCTACAACGGCGAATGGAAGTTCAGAGCGGTGGGTCAGGGGTACGCGTCCGGGCTCCGGGGCATCGCTCTAGACTTCGGGGTCAACGTTTCGTAAAGCCATGTAATTTCACGATGGGGTAGACAGTGGTTCTGAAAACCTTCGGCTGGTCGTTCGCGATCACTGCGCTCGGCTTGGTCGCAGCGGTGCTCTACGGGGGGTGGGAGGCGTTCGGGGTCGTCGCGATCCTCTGTGTCCTCGAGATCTCGCTGTCCTTCGACAACGCGGTGGTCAACGCCGGAATCCTGAAGAAGATGAATGCCTTCTGGCAGAAGATCTTCCTCACGATCGGTGTGCTCATCGCCGTCTTCGGCATGCGGCTCGTCTTCCCCGTCGTGATCGTCGCGATCAGCGCCAAGATCGGCCCGATCGACGCCGTCGACCTGGCCTTCAACAACCCCGACCGCTACCAGGAACTGGTGACCGACGCGCATCCGTCGATCGCCGCCTTCGGTGGCATGTTCCTTCTGATGATCTTCCTCGACTTCATTTTCGAGGAGCGTGACATCCAGTGGCTGCGCTGGATCGAGCGTCCGCTGGCCAAGCTCGGCAAGGTCGACATGCTGTCGCTCTGCATCGCCCTCGTCGTCCTGCTGGTCAGCGCGATGACCTTCGCGACCCACGCCCACCAGCACGGTGGCGCGCACGTCGACAAGGCGCAGACGGTCCTGATCTCCGGCATCGCCGGCCTCATCACGTACCTCGTCGTCGGCGGTCTCTCCAGCTTCTTCGAGAACAAGCTGGAGGAGGAAGAGGAGCGCGAGCACGAGGCCGAGGAAGAGGCCCGGCGCAGCGGCAAGAAGCCTTCCGTCGTCCAGCTGGCCGGCAAGGCCGCCTTCTTCATGTTCCTGTACCTGGAGGTCCTCGACGCCTCCTTCTCGTTCGACGGTGTCATCGGCGCCTTCGCGATCACCAACGACATCGTCCTGATGGCGCTCGGCCTCGGTGTCGGCGCCATGTACGTCCGTTCGCTGACGGTCTACCTGGTCCGCCAGGGCACCCTCGACGACTACGTCTACCTGGAGCACGGCGCCCACTACGCCATCGGCGCCCTGGCCGTCCTCCTCCTGGTCACCATCCAGTACGAGATCCCCGAGGTCATCACGGGCGGCCTCGGTGTCGCGCTGATCGCCTGGTCGTTCTGGTCGTCCGTCCGCCGCAACAAGCGGCTGGCGGCGGCCGAGGGCGGCTCCGGTTCCTCGGAGGAGAAGACCGAGGTGCCGTCCGGGGTGTGACACCCCCGGCAACGAGGAACGCTTCACTGCGGGGCGGCCGTTTCACCCGGCCGCCCCGCAGGCATGTGCGCGGGAGATCACGAGCAGTGGGGGGTGAAGGCGGCATGGCCTTCTGGGACAACCTTTTTCCGGGGAGGGCGGCGCATTTCGACTCGGGCAGCGCCGCGTCGAACTCCATCGACCTGACGAGACGGCATCCGACCGTCTCGCTCACCAAGCAGGGCGCCGCCACCGGCAACCTCCGGGTGAACCTGTCCTGGCGGATGCGGACCTCCGACCTCGAGGGCCGCTCGCGCCAGAGCGGACGGCTGCTCCGCAACCCCTCCCAGTTCTTCAAGCCCGAGGTGGTCCAGGCGCACACCCAGGGCATGGTCAACGTCGACCTGGACCTGGGCTGCCTCTACGAGCTCAAGGACGGCAGCAAGGGCGTGGTGCAGCCGCTCGGCGGCTTCTTCGGCGACCTGAACGGCGCCCCGTACGTGAAGCTCAGCGGGGACGACCGCTTCGGCGGCTCCTCCGGCGAGACGGTCTTCGTCAATCTGGACCACAAGGACGAGATCAAGCGCCTGCTGTTCTTCGCGTACATCTACGACCAGACGCCGGCCTTCGACCGTACCCACGCCAAGATCACGCTCTATCCGAGCAACGGCCCCCGGATCGAGATCGAGCTCGACGAGCGCGCCCCGCAGGCCCGCTCCTGCGCGGTCTTCTCCGTGGAGAACGTCAAGGGCGAGCTGATCGTCCGCCGCGAGGTGCGCTTCGTGTACGGCTTCCAGGCCGAGCTGGACCGGCTGTACGGCTGGGGACTCCAGTGGGGGCGCGGCTACAAGACCAAGGCGTAGCCCTTGCCCGCCGGGTCAGGACCGGACGAACTGGGGACCCATGGGCGGCATCCGGAACTCGGGGGCCGGGTGCTGCTCGGGGGCGGCGCCGACCGGCTGCGGATAGCCGTACGCGGGAGCCGGGGCGTTCGTCGGCTGCTGGGGGTAGCCGTAGGCCGGGGCCCGGTCCGGGACCGGCGGCGGCATCGTCGGCTGCGGGGGCACGGGACCGTGGGCGACGGTCAGGTCGAGATCGGGGGAGCCGGGGGCCGGAACGGCCGACGTGGCCTCCTGGGCCGCGCCGGAGGGCTCCCGGGTCGCCTGGGACTCGGAGAAGCCGCCAGGGGCGTCGGGGAAGCCTCCCGGGCCCCCTGTGGCGCCGCTCTGGGTCCCGGAGGCGCCGCTCTGGGCGTCCTGGGCGTCCAGAGCCTCCTGCGCGTCCTCGTCGACGGAGATGCCGAAGTCGGTCGCGAGGCCGACCAGGCCGGTCGGGTAGCCCTGTCCGACCGCGCGGAACTTCCAGGTGTCCCCGCGCCGGTACAGCTCGCCGCAGATGACCGCCGTCTCCTCGCCCGTCTCCGCCGTCACGGCGAACAGGGCCAGCGGCTCGCGCTCGGGGCCGGGCGCCGCGTCGTACAGCAGGATCCGCAGGTCGGAGACGGACCGGAAGGTGCCGCCGTCGGAGGAGGCCGCGATCACCACCCGGTCGACCGAGACGTCCAGAGCGCCGAGATCGGCCTCCACGGTGTCCGTCAGGCCCTCGGAGTCCCGCTTCTTCGGCAGCCGCCGCACCAGGCCCGAGGGGTGGCGCGGCTGGTTGTAGAAGACGAAGTCCTCGTCGGACCGCACGCGGCCGGCGACCCCGAGCAGCAGGGCCGACGCATCGACGTCGGGGACCCCGGGGCCCGGGGTCCAGCGGAGCACGGCCCGTACGGCCGCGGTGTCGAGAGGGACGTTGGAGCCCTTCAGCATCGCGTGCGTCATGACCGCAATCCTGCCCTCCCGGGCGACCCGCGGACAACGCGGGGGCGCCACCGACCTGCGGGGAGGAGTGACGGATGCTGACGAGTTACCTGAATTTCACGCGCTGAGGGAACTACGGACACCCGCACCTACGTACTATTACCGGCCACATGTCGTCAGGTCGAGAAAGGTAGACGGGGGACTTATATGCGTCATTTCGGACACATCCCGTCCGCGGCACGGGCAGGATTGTTCCACCGCGAGCCGGCCGTCTTCACCGCCGACTCGCCCGCGCGCACGCTCGCCGTGGCCCTGGGGGCCACGCTCTACAGCCCGGCCACCCGGCCGCGGCTGGCCGACGACGTGCGCAAGCAGGCGGCCCGCGGAGTGGTCTCCATGGTGCTCTGCCTGGAGGACTCCATCAGCGACGGCGACGTGGCGGCCGGCGAGGTCAACCTCGTCCGCCAGTTCGCCGACCTCGCCGCGGGCACCGTGACGGACGCCGACACCGCCACGGACGTGCCCCTGCTGTTCATCCGGGTCCGCGAACCGCACCAGATCACCGACCTCGTCGACCGCCTCGGCGACACCGTCCGGCTGCTGGCCGGATTCGTACTGCCCAAATTCACCGAGAACCGCGGCCGGGCCTTCCTCGAAGCGCTCACCCAGGCCGAGCGGAACTGCGGCCGGCGCCTCTTCGCCATGCCCGTCCTGGAGTCCCCCGAGCTCCTCCACCTGGAGACCCGGGCCGAGACCCTCGCCGGCATCGCCTCGATCACCGACAAGTACCGCGACCGCGTCCTCGCCCTGCGCCTCGGTGTCACCGACTTCTGCTCCGCCTACGGACTGCGTCGCTCGCCCGACATGACCGCCTACGACGTCAAGATCGTCGCGAACGTCATCGCCGACGTCGTCAACGTCCTCGGCCGCTCCGACGGCACCGGCTTCACCGTCACCGGGCCCGTCTGGGAGTACTTCCGCCCCGGCGAGCGCATGTTCAAACCGCAGCTCCGCCGCAGCCCCTTCCTGGAGGGCCGCGCAGAGGACCTGCGCACCGCGCTCATCCAGCACGACCTCGACGGCCTGCTCCGCGAGATCGAACTCGACCGCGCCAACGGCCTCCTCGGCAAGACCTGCATCCACCCCACCCACGTGGTGCCGGTGCACGCCCTCTCCGTGGTCAGCCACGAGGAGTGGAGCGACGCCCAGGACATCCTGAGGCCGGAACAGGGCGGCGGCGGAGTCCTCCGCTCCGCCTACACGAACAAGATGAACGAAGTGAAGCCGCATCGCGCGTGGGCCGAGCGCACCCTCCTGCGCGCCGAGGTCTTCGGCGTCGCCAACGAGGACGTCGGCTTCGTGGATCTGCTCACCGCCGGCCTCGCCGGCTGACGAAGGGACATCGACGACGTGGTGTGGACCGGAACGTGGGTCGCGGAGCGACTGGGCGTCGAACTGATCGGCGACGAGGAGCTGCCCGCCCTGTTGGGCCTCGCACTGCGTCGCAACCCCAAGCGCGCGCACCTGCTGGTCTCCAGCGTGCTCGGCAAGCACGTGCCGCAGCGCCCCTCGGTCGTGTACGGCTCCGGCCTCGGCCTCGGCCGGCGCGTCCGGGAACTCCTCGGCGAGGCGGAGACCGCCCGCTCCGTCGTCCTCGGGTACGCCGAGACCGCCACGGCCCTCGGCCACGCCGTCGCCGACGGGCTCGGCCTCGCCCCGTACCTCCACTCCACCCGGCGGCCGGTCGACGGAGTCGCCCGCGCGGGCGGCTTCGAGGAGTCCCACTCGCACGCCACCTCGCACCTGCTGCTGCCCGAGGACGCCGAGCTGCTCGCCGGCGACGGGCCGCTGGTCCTCGTCGACGACGAGTTCTCCACCGGCAACACCGTCCTCAACACCGTCCGGACCCTCCACGAGCGCTACCCGCGCAAGCGGTACGTCGTCGTGGCCCTCGTCGACATGCGCTCCGCCGCCGACCTCGGCCGCCTGGACGCCTTCGCCGAGGAGATCGGCGCCCGCGTCGACCTGGTGGCCGGTGCCGCCGGAACCGTACGCCTCCCGGAAGGGGTCCTGCAGAAGGGCCAGGCGCTGGTCGCCGAGCACGAGACGCCCGCCCCCGCCCCCCTCCCGCCGGCGCCCCGCCCGGCCGCCCCCGTGCGGATCGCGCTCGACTGGCCCGAAGGGGTCCCCGACGGCGGCCGGCACGGCTTCACACCGGAGCACCGCACCCGTCTGGAGGAAGCCCTCCCGGCGCTGGCGCGCGGGATCGGTGAGCAGCTGGGAGCGCCTTCGGCCGCGGTGGAGCCCGGCACCCCCGCCGGGGAGCCGTCCACCGCGCCCCGCGTCCTCGTCCTCGGCTTCGAGGAGCTGATGTACGCGCCGCTGCGCCTCGGCACCGCCCTGGAGGACGCCGGCCACGACGTCCACTACTCCACCACCACCCGCTCGCCCGTCCTCGCCGTCGACGACCCCGGCTACGCGATACGCACCCGGCTCGTCTTCCCCGCCCACGACGACCCCGCCGACGGACCCGGCGAGCGGTACGCGTACAACGTGGCCGGAGCGGGCTTCGACGCCGTCGTCGCCGTCGTCGACTCCACCGCCGACACCCCGGCCCTGCACGCCCCCGACGGCCTGCTCGCCCAGCTGTCCGCGCACGTCCCGCGCGTCGTCCTGGCCGTCGTCCCCTCGTACACGCCCACGGCCCCGTCCACGCCGACGCCCACGCCGACGCCCACGCAGGGGCCCACCGCCGCGCCCCTGCCCACGCACACGCCCATGGCCTCGCCGTACTCCTCGTACGACGACAGGCCCCCGGTCACCGAAGCTCCCGAAAGGAGCTCCATGCTGCCCGAGCCCCTCCGCGGCCCCGCCTTCTCCTCGTACGCGCCCGACGAGGTCGGCTGGCTGCTCCAGGACCTCTCGGACGTCGAGCTGGAGGCGCCCACCGAGGAACGCGAGGAAGCCATCCAGAGCGGCGGCGCCCACTACGCCGAATCGCTGCCCGTCGAGTACCAGCCGAGCCCCCGCTACCAGGAGCTCTTCCACAGCGCCCTGGAGACCTCGGCCGCCCGTATCGCCCGCGCCGTCGGCACCGTCACCGAGACGGTCCTCGCCGAGCTCCCCCAGCGCCGTGGACGGCGCGGGAGCGACCCCCACGGCCGCCCCGTGCTCGTCTCCCTCGCCCGCGCCGGCACCCCCGTCGGCGTCCTCATGCGCCGCTGGGCGCAGGCCCGCCACGGCATCGACCTGCCGCACTACGCCGTCTCCATCGTGCGCGGCCGCGGCATCGACGCCAACGCGCTGCGCTGGCTCGCCGCCCACCACGACCCGGCCGACGTCGTGTTCGTCGACGGCTGGACCGGCAAGGGTGCCATCACCCGCGAACTCGCCGACGCGATAGAGGAGTTCGAGGCGGCCGAAGGTGTCACGGGCTTCGACCCGGAGATCGCGGTCCTCGCCGACCCCGGCTCCTGCGTCCGCACCTACGGGACCCGCGAGGACTTCCTCATCCCGTCCGCCTGCCTCAACTCCACGGTGTCCGGCCTGATATCGCGCACGGTCCTCCGCGCCGACCTCGTCGGACCCGACGACTTCCACGGCGGCAAGTTCTACCGCGAACTGGCCGGCGCCGACGTCTCCCACGACTTCCTCGACGCGGTCGCCGCCCGCTTCGACGAGGTCGCCGGTTCCGTCGACGGGGACGTCAAGGAACTCCTCGCCGCCGACCGCACCCCCACCTGGGAGGGCTGGGCGGCCGTCGAGCGGATCAGCGAGGAGTACGGCATCCACGACGTCAACCTGGTCAAGCCGGGCGTCGGCGAGACCACCCGCGTCCTGCTCCGCCGCGTCCCCTGGAAGATCCTCGCCAAGCGCGGCGCGGGCGCCGACCTCGCGCACGTCCGCCTGCTCGCCGAGCAGCGCGGCGTACCGGTCGAGGAGGTCGACGAACTCCCGTACAGCTGCGTCGGCCTGATCCACCCTCAGTACACACGGGGCGCCACGGGCGCCGACGGCAAGGCGGTGGTGTCGCAGTGAGTACGGCCCCGACGGGTGCGACGACGGCCCCGGCCCCCGTCCTGGTCGCCAGCGACCTCGACCGCACCCTCATCTACTCCTCCGCGGCCCTCGCCCTCGGCATGCCCGACGCGCAGGCGCCCCGGCTGCTCTGCGTCGAGGTCCACGAGTCCAAGCCGCTCTCCTACATGACCGAGGACGCGGCCGAGCTCCTCGCGCGGCTGACCGGCGAAGCGGTCTTCGTGCCCACCACGACCCGGACGCGCAAGCAGTACCAGCGCATCCAACTCCCGGGCACCGCACCGAAGTACGCGATCTGCGCCAACGGCGGGCACATCCTCGTCGACGGCGTCTCCGACCCCGAGTGGCACGCCTCCGTGGTGCGCCGGCTCGCGGAGGAGTGCGCGCCGCTCTCCGAGATCCGCGCCTACCTCACCGCGACCACGGACCTGTCCTGGGTGCGCAAGCACCGCGTCGCCGAGGACCTCTTCGCCTACCTCGTCGTGGAACGCGAGCGGCTCCCCGAGGACTGGCTGGGACGCTTCGGCGCCTGGGCGGGGGAGCGCGGCTGGACGGTCTCCCTCCAGGGCCGCAAGGTGTACGCGGTCCCGAAGCCGCTCACCAAGAGCGCGGCGGTCCGCGAGGTCGCCCGCCGCACCGGGGCCACGCTCACCCTGGCCGCCGGCGACTCCCTGCTCGACGCGGACCTGCTGCTCGCCGCGGACCGGGCCTGGCGCCCGGGCCACGGCGAACTGGCCGACAGCGACTGGACCGCCCCCCACCTCGACGTCCTGGCGGAACGCGGGGTCGCGGCGGGCGAGGAGATCCTGCGCCGCTTCCGGGCGGCGGCAGTGGTCTAGGGGACGGTCGGGGGTATTGCGGGGGTTCAGCCGCAGCAGCCCCCGCCGCAGCAACCGCCGCCCCCGCCGCCGCTCGGCGCGGGGCCGGCGGTGGAGCTGCCGCCGACGGCCACGGCCGAGAGCAGCTTCACGGTGTCGTCGTGCCCGGCGGGGCAGGAGGCGGGGTCGGAGGACTCGGCCATGGGACGGCTGAGCTCGAAGGTGTCGCCGCAGGTCCGGCAGCGGAATTCGTAACGAGGCATGGGGACAGGCTAGAGCCTGCGGCGCGCGGCGGTCCGTGCACGACCCCGCCGATGTCCCCCGGCTCGGTCCCGGTGGAGTGACCGGGTCCCCGTCACTCCACCGACGGATCAGTGCCCGGCGCCACGATCCTCCCGGATCTGCCCGACGACGTGCGCGGCCGTGGCCCGTACGCCCTCCAGCTCGGTGAGGAAGTGCCAGTAGTCGGGGTGGCGCCCCTCCAGCGTGTCGACCGCGCGGTCGAGCCGGGCGACGGCCTCGTCGAGGGGCCGGGCGTGCCGGGGGTCGGGGGTGTTCCGGCCGGCCATGGCGAGGCGCTGGGCGTCCCGTACGGCGAACCGGGCCCGGTCGATCTCGGCCTTCGGGTCCTTGGCGACGGCGTCGAGACGGCGCAGCCGGTCCCCGGCGGCGGAGACGGCCTCGTCGGTGGAGTCGAGCAGGGCGCGGACGGTGGAGAGGAGCGAGGTGGCGTCGGGCCAGCGCTGCTCGGACCGGGCCCTCCCGGCCTCCGCGAGCCGTTCCCCGGCCTGGTGGAGCGAGGTGGCGGCCTGCTCGGGCACGTGCTGGAGGTCCTGCCAGCAGGGCGCGGTGAAGCGCCGCCGCAGCTCGGAGAGGACGGGTTCGACGCCCTCGGTGCGGGTGGTGAGGGCCTCGGTGCGGGTACGGAGCGAGACGAGCCGGCGGTCGATCTCGGCGGCCCGCTCGGGGAGCCGCTCGGCCTCGGCGCGTACGGCCTCGGCATCCCGCATGACCTGGTCGGCGCGCTGCAGGGTCTCGGGGACGCCGTGCCGGCCGGCGCCCTCGTTGAGCCGGGTCAGTTCGGGCCCGAGGGCGGCGAGCCGGGCGGCCAGGTCGTCGGCGCGGAGCCCGCTCTCGCGGACGGAGTCGAGGGCGCCGGACGCCCCGCGCAGGGCCTGGCGGGCACGCTCGACGGCGGGGGCGAGGCGGGCGAGCTGGGTCTCGGCTCGGCCGAGCAGCGGCGCGAGCCCCTGCTCGTAGCGGTCGAGTTCGGCCTTCGCGCGGTCGAGTTCGTCCTTGGCGCGGGTCAGTTCGGCGCGGGCGCGGGAGGCGGTCGCGGCGTCGAGCTCGTCGCGGTCGAGGTCGTGGGCGTCGACGGCGTCGATGTAGAGGTGGCTGACCTCGTCGATGCGGCGGCCGAGGGCCTCGAAGCCCTCGACGGCGCGACGGGCCTCGGGGGAGCTGTCGACGGCGGTGATGGTCTCGATGGAGATGCGCAGCCCGCGCTGGGCGGTGTCGAGCTCGTAGAAGGCCGCGGCGGCGGCGTCCTTGGCGGCCTGGGCCTCGGCGCGCTGGCTCTCGCCGCGGCCGCCGAACCAGCGGCGGGTGCCGCCGCCGGCGAAGGCGTGCGGCAGCAGGGCGCCGGCGAGGAGGGGCAGGGCGAGGGCGAGCCGGAGGCCGGAGGGTGCCCGCCGGGGCCGGCCGTCGGTTCGGGTGTCGTTCCGGCCGGGCGTGTCACGACGTCGAACGCCGCCCGCCCCCCTCGCGTCGCTCGCCGCCACGTACCTCTCCCGTGCTGTGTCCGCCGTGCCCGGTCCGGTTCATTCTCCCACCAGGTAAGGACGAACACACGGGCCGGTCAGTTCGCCGTGAGGACGGACACGTCGCCGTTGTCGCTGCGGGCGCTCACGGAGTGCCCGCTGCCGTCGCGGCGGGGGACGTCGATCCGGACGTCGCCGTTGTCGCTGGCGCCGGTCACCTCGTAGTCGGCGGTGGGGAGGGAGAGGGTGATGTCGCCGTTGTCGGTGAAGAGGTCGACGCGGCGGGGCACGGCGCCGAGGGTGACGCGGAGGCTGCCGTTGTCGGAGCGGGCGACGACCTCGGAGGAGGTGGCGCCGCCGTCGACGACGACGTCGCCGTTGTCGCTGAGGAGATCGACGGGGCCGCCGGGCTTGCGCACCCGGACGTCGCCGTTGTCGGACCGCACCTTCAGGGGGGTGGTGAAGCCCTCGGCGGTGACGCCGCCGTTGTCGTCCTGGACGGTGACGGCGACGTCGCGGGGCACCTGGACGCGGTGGACGGCGTCGCAGTCGGAGGCGATCCCGGTGCACCCCACGCGCAGCGTGAGCCGCCCGTCGGAGAGCGTCCAGGTGGGCTTGGGCCCGGACCCCATGACCGCCCACCCGTCGACCTGGCGCTCGACCCGCACGTCGTCGATGTCGGCGGGCGTGATGACCAGCTCGGAGTCGTCGGAGTCGATGGTGAGCGCCGCGCCGTCGAACGCGAACGCCTTCCGCTCGACGGACGCGTCGTCGACATCGGCGGATCCGCACCCGGCGAGCAGGAGGGAGGAGAAGAACACCCCTCCGGAGACGAACAGCACGCGGAACGGACGACGTACGACACCCATGACGATGAACCCCCACCAAGAAACGCGGACAGTACACCGACCGTAGGCCCCGACCACCCCACGTCACGATCGGGCGACCCACCGTCCCGGGGGTGGGGCTACCCCCCGCCCAGGGGTATCGGTTTGCGGCACCCACCCGTGCGCCATGTACGCTGTTGTCCCTCCCACGGGTGCGTAGCTCAGGGGTAGAGCGCTGCTCTTACAAAGCAGATGTCGGCGGTTCGAAACCGTCCGCGCCCACCAGGGGAGAGGCCCTCAGTCGATTGCGGCTGGGGGTCTTTTCCATGGGCTTCCGGTGTCGACTCGGGCCGCCGCTCACGAGCTGTGGTGGCTTCTGAGTAGGCAGTCCGAGTGGCTTACGGTCTGGGCGCGGTGGGTGTGGAGAGAACGTCCGCGAGGTCCCCATCGGCCGTTGATGGAGACTGCTTAGGGATATATGGAGCCGCTCGGGTGCGCCATCGGCGTCAGGGGTGTGGCCTTCGTGGGCGACCGTGTGACGTGGTCCTGTCTGGGTGGTTGGCATCATGGTGTTCATGGCATTCGAACCCGGCGGTGGCCCCGTCGAGAGCACCCAGGTCACGGTCGTGACGGAGGGGGGCGGACTTGTCTTCACGTGGGACGCGGACGCGCGGATCGAGGTGCGGAATCTCGGGAGCGAGGTGGTCATCGAGGCCAATGCCGCGGGCCTGAGGACGTTGGCCGGGCATCTGCTCGTGCTGGCCGGTGACGGCGTTTCCGACGGTGCGCATCTGCACCTCGAGGACAACAACGGGTTGGAGGACGGTTCCGTCGGGCTGGTTCTGGAGCGGAGCGACGAGGAGTAGCGGCGACTGGCGCTTCTTCGCCCGAGCGCTCCGGGCAGCGGCGGTGTACGAGTAGCCGCGGTCCTGCCGGGGCAGGGCTTCCTCGTGTCCTGGGGTCCGAGCCTTGCGCGGACGGCTTCGCCCCGGAGGTGAGGGGCTTCAGGACGAGACAGCGACGATCTGCCAGGCGATCATCCCCGTGGCTTCGGGCGACGCTGCGATCTCGATCGCCGGCCCGCTCCGGGGCCGTATCCGTGCTTGGGCGCGGTTCGTTCCGGTGTTCGGGGAGTGCGGGGGCGTGTGGCGTGGTCTGGTGGTGGGGTGGAAGCAATCATCGCCAGTGCCATGGCCGTTGTGGGGACGCTGCTCGGGTCGGGGATCACTCTCGCCTTTCAGCGGCGTACCGCCGAGAGGGGGCATCTGCTCGCGCGGGACGAGAAGTTGCGGCAGGAGCGGCTCGACGCCTATACCGCCTACGCCGGTGCCCTCGTGAACTACCGGCGCTGTCTCGTGCATCTGTGGTTCTGTCTTCGCGAGTCGCCGCCGCACGAAGACCCCGACGTGGTGCGCATCCGCGCCTACGACCTGCGGTCCGTCGCTCAAGAGGCGCTCTTCAGGCTCCAGATGCTCACGAGCGACGAGGGGCTGGGGCGCTCCGGCGAAGCCCTGCTGGAGGACATCACGATGCTCCAGCGCGTTTCGGACCGGCGCGCCCTGGAGGAGTGCCGGGTGCGGACCCGGGACGGCATCAGCGAGCTGGTCCGGGCCGCCAAGCAGCGGCTCTGATCATCGGCCGGCGTTCGCCTCTGGTTGAAGGTGGGATGAACGTACCTTGTGGTGGGCTGTGGCGGAATGGGCGAAGAGTTGACGGAGGGCCCGGGCGCCCGGTGTACTCCCCGCATGGCTGACGTGGGGGACGCGCCCGAACCGGGCGTGCGGAGCGGCGAGATGACGCCGCAGCGGTACATCGAGGGTCGGCTCGCGCAGTACCAGGGCTGGTACGACGCCAAGGCGACCCGGATGAAGGCGATGCATCTGCGGATGCGCACTGTCTCCGTCGTCGGCGGCGCCCTCGTTCCCGTCTTCGTCAATCTCGACCTCGTCTTCGCCCGCGTCACCGCCACCGTGCTCAGCGTGGTCGTCGTCGCCGCGGTCTCCTTGGAGAGCGTCTACCGCTACCGCGAGCAGTGGAAGAACTACCGGTCCACCGAGCAACTCCTCGGCCATGAACGGGTCTACTTCGAGACGAAGGTCGGGCCGTACCACAACCTCCCCCGCCGCGAGGCGTTCTCGACGCTCGTCGCCCGGGTCGAGAAGGCCATCGCCAACGAGAACTCCGCCACCCTCAACGTCATGACACTCGGCGGTCAGGTCAACTCCGACGTGCAGCAGCACGGGATCCCCGCCGCCCGCGCCGCCGGGGACGAGGACGGGGAAGGGGAGGGAGGAGGCGAGGGCGAGACGGCTCGGGGGAGGGGCGCCGCCGTGGACTCCGCTTCCGCCCCGACCGCTGGCGGCGAGCCCGGGGCCCGGAAGTCCTGACGAGTCCCGGACGCACCGAGGCCCCGGAAGTCATCCGGAGCCCCTGACGAACCGGGGCCCCGGAATTCCTCCGGAGCCCCGTCGTACGTCAGCCGCGGTGCGTGGTCAGCACCACTTGTAGTCCACCCGCGTCGAGTTGTACGAGCACACGTCCACCCGCGTCCCGTTCGCCTTGCGCAGCGTCGCCGTGTCCCGGTCGTTGTTCCAGACGTACGCGCCACGGTTCTGGTAGACGTTCGCCGCGGTGTTCGTGCCCCGGCCCGTGCGGACCGTCACGATCTTGCCCTTGCCCAGCACGTAGTTGCCGAACGTGTACTTGTGGTTCGCCGCGTCCGTGACCGTCCAGCCGCGGAGGTTGACCGCCGCGCCCGTCGTGTTCCGTATCTGTACGTACTCTGAGTTGAGGCTGGCGTTCGTGCGACGGTCCGTGCCCGGGCTGTCGTAGTAGATCTTGTACAGGTGGACCGAGCCGGCGGCCTGCGCCTGCGTGGGCAGCAGCAGGATGCCGGAGGCGGCGGCCGCGGTCACGGCCGCGAACGTGCGTGCGCGAAGCATGAATGTCCCTCAGTTTCTGCCGGACGCCCGCCGATGGGGCCGGCGAGCACACAGAATACGCACCCATCCTTCACCTCTCCCGCACAACTTCGGAGAGGGGGAGGGGGTGCGGAAGGAGGGGGTGGGTGAGGGTGGCATACGCCCCTCACGCGTCGAACCGGTACGCCCGCCTCACGCGTCGAAGTCGTACTCCAGGACGTACGCCGACGCGTCCAGCGTCATCTCGTTCAGCTCCACCGCCACCCCCGGGCCCGTGAACGCCGTACGTCCGATGAGGACCACCGGTGTCCCGCTGTCCAGTGCCAGCCTGTCCGTCTCCTCCGCCGTCGGCATCCGGCTGCGGATCTCCTCCCGGAACCGCACCGGCCGGTGTCCCAGCTCCGTCAGTCGCGCGTACGTGCCCCCCGGGCCCGTGTCCGCCTCGGCGATCGACGTCCCGCGCACCAGCTCCGCCGAGAGGTACGAGACCGACAGCAGCACCGGCTTGGCGTCCAGGACGAACCGGCGGCGGCGGACGCACACCGGCGCGCCCGGCGCCAGGTTCAGCGCCCCCGCGATCCGCGCGCCGGCCCGCGTCTCGCCCACCTCGATCTGGTCGACGACCAGGTCCCGGTCGTCCTGCACGTCCGCCGACCAGACCGAACGTCCGTTGCCCCAGCGGTCCCCGGACAGGCGCGGGATGCCGCGGCGGCGCAGCGGGCGGAACACGCGGACGAAGACTCCGGCCCCCTTGCGCGCGTCGGCGAGGCCCTCGTTGCGCAGCACCGAGAGCGCCTGGCGGGCCGTCATCCGCGCCACGCCGTAGGTTGCCATGAGGTCGTTCTCACCGGGGAGCCTGGCGCCCGGCGCGAAGGCGCCCGACCGGATCGCGGCTCTCAACTCATCTGCGATGCGCTGGTACTTGGGCCGACGAGCGCTGTCCTGGTCAGTCACGGGTGGACTACTCCCTTCGTCTCCGTGACACCCTACGGCGCGCCCCGAGGGCGGGGTGCACACGCATCCGCCCTCCCGCCTGCCGATCCATCCATCGGGGGACATCTCTAGAGATACGTTGACAGGGCGGTGCCGTACGGCTTCTCTGGGTGTCCCCGTACTTCGGGCGCGCCTCGGGAGCGCTTCGCGAGCGTGCCCGCGCGTGCGTGGGGAGCGCTCCGGGGAGCGCTTCGGGAGTACGTCAGGAATCGGGACGGAGGGGATGCGTGCAGCCACTGCCCGAGGTCGGTGACCTCGTCCGCGACACCGCCACCGGGCGGGTCGGTTTCTATCTGGAGAGCGTCTCCGGGCGCCTGCTGCTCCGTGCCGTCCACGGCGGCGGCGTGTGGGAGGCCGAAGCGGCCGACGTCCAGCCCGCCACACCCCTCCGCGAGCTGCGCGCCCGCGCCGCCGAGATCAACGCGCGTAGCAGACGGGGGCTTGGCGGGCTGGGGTGAGACCCCGGCCGGCCGGTTACCGAGGGGCGCCGACGGTGCCGGAGACGCCGCGCCGATGCCTGTGCCGGTGGCGGTGCCGGTGCCGGTGCCTGTGCCGGTGGCGGCAGTGGTGCCGGTGGTGGGTATACGGCGTGGCCCCGGCGCCCCGCCCTTCCGCCTGGTCGGGGGTGTTCCCGGCCGTTGTCAGTGGCGCGCGCGACACTGGAGGCATGTGCCGCAGCATCAAGACGCTCCGACCGCCCGCGCTGCCCGAGGAGGCGACCGAGGACGACATCCGCGCCGCCGCCCTGCAGTACGTCCGCAAGGTCTCCGGCTTCCGCGCGCCCGCCGCCCACAACCGCGAGGTCTTCGAGCGGGCCGTGGACGAGATCGCCGAGGCCACCGCGAGACTCCTCGACGGCCTGGAGGTGCGCGGGGCGCACCCCGCCGTCAGGACGCCGTCGCGGGAGCCGCAGCCGGACGCCGGATGAGATAGGCGGCGAGCCCGCCCGCGAGGAAGAGCGCGAGGGTCGACACCCCCGCGCTGAACCAGGTCGCGCCCAGCCACTGGCCTCCCAGCCAGCCGAGCCCCACGCTGTACGAGGCCCAGGTCACGCCCGCCAGCGCCGACCACGGCAGGAACTCCTCGACCCGGCGCTTCGCCGCGCCCGCGCCCAGGGAGACCACGGAGCGGCCCGCCGGGGCGAAGCGGGCCAGGACGACGAGCAGGCCGCCACCCCGCGTCAGCGCGGTGCCGAGACGTTCCTGCGCCACGGACAGGCGCCTCGACCGGGCGATGGCCCGGTCGATCCTCGCACCGCCCCTGAGGGCCAGCCGGTACGCCAGGAAGTCGCCCAGCACCGACGCGGAGGCCGCGCAGAGCAGCAGCGGGAGGATCGAGGGCACGTCGGGGGTGGCCGCCGTGGCCGTCGCCGCCGCCGTGGCGGCGGTGATGACCAGGAAGCCGCTCGGCAGCACCGGCAGGAAGACGTCGAGCAGGATCGACGCCGCCACCACCGGGTAGATCCACGGTCCGGCGGTGAGCGACCGCAGCGAGCCCAGGCTGTCGAGCAGATTCACAGGGCCAGAGCCTACGCGGACGCGCCGGACCGCCCGCCGGGTGGGTGCGGGAGCGCAGCGGATGCGGCGTGGCGGAGAGGCGGCGGCCGAAGCGGGCTGCGGTCGGCGCGCCGGGTGCGGTGCCGCGTCGCCGGTGTCCGTGGCCGCGCGAAGGTGTGCGACTTTGCGGGAACGCGGCCGGAGGCACCGGCCGGTGTGGGGTGTTGAGGGGACGGGAAAGGGCCGGAAGACGCGCTGTGGTTTCCGGCCCCTTCCTGTAGGGCGGGCTCAGGCCGTGACCGGCGTTCCCCGCTCCTCGCGCTCCTCCCGCGCCCCTGCGGTCGTCTCCGTCGAGCCGACCCGGGTGCCGAAGAGCCGGTCCAGGGCCAGGGCGCCGGGGCCGGTGAACACCAGGAGGAGGAAGGACCAGCAGAACAGGGCCGCCGTCTCGCCGCCGTTCCGCAGCGGGAGGAGGGCCGCGGGCTGGTGGACGTCGAAGTACGCGTACGCCATCGAGCCCGAGGCGAGGAACGCGGCGCTCCGGGTGCCGAGACCGGCCAGGACCAGACCACCGGCGGCGAGCTGGATCACGGCCGCGTACCAGCCCGGCCAGGTGCCGGCCGGGACCGTGCCGCCGCTGCCCGCCGCGCCGCCGAGGATCCCGAAGAGGGCGGCGGCGCCGTGGCAGGCGAAGAGCAGGCCGACGACTATGCGGAACAGGCCGAGCGCGTACGGCTGGACGCGGTCCAGGCGGGCCGCGAGACCGTGCGGGGCACTGCCGCGGATCAGGGCGTTCGCTCCGGTCGGGCCGTTCGCCGCGATCGGTCCGGTCGGGCCGTTCGCTCCGTTCCGGCCGATCGAGGCGCCCGGATCCTTCTGGGCGCTCAGGCTGCTCCGGTCGTTCGGGTCGTTCATGTCGTTCAGGTCGTTCATGGGGGGACTCCTTCGGCCTGACCTCGTCCGTGGGGTGGACGAGGGGTGGGGACGGAAACCGATGAGGCCGTCAGGTTAGGCACCCCTCAGTAATACTTGCAAGTTCAACATTCAGCCGTCGGAAAGTGTGTGGTGAGGTTCACTTTTCCGACGGCCGATGTCGACGTGCTGTCAGGGGAGGTGCGTTCAGCAGCCGTTGAGGACCGACTGCAGGGCGCTCTTCTCGGCGGAGTCGACGCTGAGCTTCCAGTAGTACTTCACCTGTACCCACGCGCGGACGTACGTGCAGCGGTAGGCGGTCCGCGAGGGCAGCCACTTCGCCGGGTCGAGGTCGCCCTTCGCCTGGTTGACGTTGTCGGTGACCGCGATGAGCTGCGGCCGCGTCAGGTCGTTCGCGAAGGACTGGCGCTGCGCGGTGGTCCACGAGGAGGCGCCCGAGCGCCAGGCCTCGGCGAGCGGGACCATGTGGTCGATGTCGAGGTCGGACGCGGCGGTCCAGGTGGCCCCGTCGTACTCCGAGTACCAGCTTCCGCTGACGGAGGCGCAGTTGGAGTCCGTGACGACGTTCACGCCGTCGCGCTTCAGGACGGTCTCGCGCGTGTTGCAGGTGCCGGACTGAGTGATCCAGTGAGGGAAGAGGTCCCGGCTGTAGCCCGAGGTGGAACCTTCCGCCTTCACGGTGAGGGCGGCCAGGTAGGTGCGCGCCGTCGCGGCGCTGACCGGAGTGGGCATGGCGGCCTGGGCGGTCGGGGCGGTGGCGAGGACGCCGGTGAGGGAGAGGGCGGCGGAGGCGGCGAGGACGGTGAGTCGACGCGCGTAGACGTTACCGACGGGCATGTGAACTCCCTTGAGGTGGGGGGACTTTGGCAGGTGCCGTCCCCGCGTGGGGTGCCGGGCGACGGCCCGTTCATCGTGGCGGCGCGAGGTTTCCGTGGGGGGTGCGCCAGGTAACAGAGTGGCGACATGGACACGTCACATCAAGGGGTGTGACGTGTCCTGACGGAGCGCCAGATTCCGCCGGGTGTCACGGGAAGGGCGGATCCCCGCCGGGAGACGGCGGTCGCGTGCGGGCGTCGAGGGCGCGTATCGCGGGCGTATCGAAAATCGCATACGCCGTCGCAACGGCCCACCGTCTCTGATGGAGGAGGCATGAACCACAACGCACCCGTGTCGGCCCCGCCGCCCCGCCGCGCGCGCGGGATCGTGCTCGCCGGTCTCGCGGCCCTCGCGGTCCTCGGCCTGGGGAGCGTCCTGTTTCCGCTGCGCAGGATGCTCATGATGCCCGCCTCGCGGTGCATGGCCTTCCAGTGGCACGGCTGCTACGACACGTTCAACGGTGTGGTGCTCATGACCCTGGTCACGGTGCCGTTGGCGGTGCTGGTGGCCTGGGCCCTGGCGCGCCGTCGGCGCGCGGCCGGTGTCGCGTCGGCGTGGCGGCTGTCGCTGGCCGAGGTGGGCATGGTCCACGGGACGGTGCCGTTCCTGTGGCTGACGATGATGCCCGGCGCCGGCGCCGGTGTCGTCCCCGGCCGGTTCAGCCTGGTGCCGCTGCGGGACCTGGCCACGATGGGGGTGCTCGGGATCGTCGGCAACCTGCTGGTCCTCGCGTCCCTCGGGTTCTTCGCCCCGATGCGGTTCGCCGCGGTGGCGTCCGTACCGCGCGTCCTGGCGCTCGGCGCGGGCTGCTCGGTCCTGGTCGAGACGGCGCAGTACGTCCTGCGCCTCGACCGGGTGTCCTCTGTGGACGACGTACTCGTCAACACGGCCGGCTGCGTCCTGGCGGCGCTGGCCTCACGCCGCTGGTGGCGCCGCACCATGCCGGAGGCCGAGCCCGTACGGCTCCGGGACGGGCGGCCCGACCTCCGGAACGTCGCGGCGGAGGCCGAGCCCGTACCCCTCCGGGGTGATCGGCCCGACCCCCGGACGGCCGTCGGACCCGACCCCGGCGCAGCCGACGGCCTCGGGCGCCGCCCCACGGACACGACCTAGGCTTCAGACATGCGCGTACTGATCGTGGAGGACGAGCCCTATCTGGCCGAGGCCGTCCGTGACGGTCTCCGGCTGGAGGCGATCGCCGCCGACATCGCCGGTGACGGCGACACCGCCCTGGAACTGCTCGGCGTCAACGCGTACGACCTCGCCGTCCTCGACCGCGACATCCCCGGGCCCTCCGGCGACGAGGTGGCCCGGCGCATCGTCGCCTCCGGCAGTGGCATCCCGATTCTCATGCTGACCGCCGCCGACCGGATCGACGACAAGGCCTCCGGGTTCGCGCTCGGCGCCGACGACTACCTCACCAAACCGTTCGAGCTGCGCGAGCTGGTCATGCGGCTGCGCGCGCTCGACCGCCGGCGCGCGTACGTCCGGCCCCCGGTCCGTGAGATCGCGGGCCTGCGGGTCGACCCCTTCCGCCGCGAGGTCTTCCGCGACGGACGGTACGTGGCGCTCACCCGTAAGCAGTTCGCCGTGCTCGACGTGCTCGTCGCCGCCGAGGGCGGGGTCGTCAGCAGCGAGGAGCTGCTGGAACGGGCCTGGGACGAGAACGCCGACCCCCTCACCAACGCCGTCCGCATCACCGTCTCCGCCCTGCGCAAACGGCTCGGCGAACCCTGGATCATCGCCACGGTGCCGGGCGTCGGCTACCGCATCGACAGCGGGCCGCAGGCCGGCCCGGACCGTCCCGACGCCGGCCGCCCCGACAACCCCCGTCCCGACGCCGGCCGCCCCGACAACCCACGCCCCGACAACCCCCGTCCCGACGACACCTGCCCCGACCCGCGCCCCCCGCATGCCTAGGCGCCCCGGGCTCAGCGTCCGGATGAAGCTCACCCTCAGCTATGCCGGGTTCCTCGCCGTCGCCGGTGCCCTCCTGCTCGCCGTCGTGTGGGCGTTCCTGCTGCGCTACGTCCCCGACACCTCGAAGGGCCTGCTCGGGATCTCGCCCAACCGCTACCTTCTCGTGCGGACCTTCGCCCCCGCCGCCGCCATCGCGATGGCCTTCCTGCTCGTGTTCGGCCTCGTCGGGGGATGGCTCCTCGCCGGACGGATGCTCGCACCGCTCACCCGGATCACGGCCGCCGCGCGGCTGGCGGGGAGCGGATCGCTGTCCCACCGAGTCGGCATGGAGGGTCGCAGGGACGAATTCCGCGAACTCGCCGACGCGTTCGACACCATGCTCGAACAGCTGGAGTCCCACGTCGACGAGCAGCAGCGGTTCGCCGCCAACGCCTCCCACGAGCTGCGCACGCCGCTGGCCATCTCTCAGGCGCTGCTCGATGTCGCCCGCAGGGACCCCACACGGGACCGGGCCGAACTCCTCGAACGCCTCCAGGCCGTCAACACCCGCGCGATCGATCTCACCGAGGCGCTCCTGCTGCTCAGCCGCAGCGGGCGCGGGAACGTCACCCGCGAGCGCGTCGACCTCTCCCTCGTCGCCGAGGAAGCCGCCGAAACCCTGCTCCCGCTCGCCGAACAGCGCGGGATCACGCTCACCGTCACCGGCGGAGCGACTCCGGTCGGCGGCTCCGCGCAGCTCCTGCTGCGGATGGTCACGAACCTCGTCCAGAACGCCGTCGTCCACAACCTGCCCGCCGGACCCGCCGGACCCGCCAGACCCGCCAGACGCGCCGGACGCGCCGGACCCGCCGGACCCGCCGGACGCGCCAGACCCGCCGGGCAGGCAGGGCCCGCCGGACCTGCCGAACCCGCCGGAGGCATCGTGACGGTGCACACCGAGGCCCGCGGCGACACGGGCGTGCTGCGGGTCGAGAACACCGGCCGTCCGGTGCCGCCGGAGCTGGTGCCGGCCCTCATCGAACCCTTCCGGCGCGGTACGGAACGCGTCCGCACCGACGAGCACGCCGGAGTCGGTCTCGGTCTGGCCATCGTGCAGAGCATCGTCCGCGCCCACGACGGGACGCTGGAGCTCGTCCCCCGCCCCGAGGGCGGGCTTCGCGTCACGGTCCGGCTTCCGGGGGCGCCGTCCGGGGGCGAACCGGCCCGATAGGACGGACCGGAGTCGCGCCGTCCTACGCCAGGACGGTCAGCGCGATCGAACCGTCGGCCGTGCGTTCCACCCGCAGCCGGGTGAGGTCGTCGACGTGCACGTCCGGTGCGAAGGCCGCCGCGCGCGGGCCCACGCCCACGATCCGCATGCCGGCCGCCCGGCCCGCCTCGATGCCGGCCTCGGAGTCCTCGAAGACGACGCAGTCCGCCGGGGCGAAGCCCAGCTCGGCCGCTCCCTTGAGGAAGCCCTCCGGGTCCGGCTTGCTCGCGCCGACGCACTCGGCGGTGACGCGGGTCTCCGGCATCGGCAGCTGCGCCGCGCCCATCCGGGCCTGCGCCAGGGCCTCGTCCGCCGAGGTCACCAGGGCGTGCGGCAGCTCCGCGAGCGCGGCCATGAAGGCGGGGGCGCCGGGAACCGGGACGACCCCGTCGAGGTCGGCGGTCTCCTCGGCGAGCATCACCCGGTTGTCGGCGTGGTTCTCGTCCATCGGGCGGTCCGGGAGGAGGACGGCCATCGTGGCGTACCCCTGTCGGCCGTGGACCACCTTGAGGACCTCGTCCCCGTCGAGGCCCTGCCGGTCGGCCCAGCGGCGCCAGCAGCGTTCGACGACGGCGTCCGAGTTGACGAGGGTGCCGTCCATGTCGAGGAGGAGGGCGCGGGCGGTGAGCGTTGCCGGGGTGGTGGCGGCCATCGGGTCTCCAGAGGGGGTGGCGCGGAGAACGAAGCGGTCCCGCCCACCGGTCAGGGTTTCGCGGGCGGGGCCACTTTGTTTTTCCACGATACAAAACCGAGGGCGGTCTTGGCCAACCGGTCCGCATGCCGGTCGCATGCCGGTCCGCGCCCGGCCCCGCGCGGCCCGGCCCCGCGCCCCGGTCCTCAGATGTAGGGCGTGTACCGCTCCAGCACCTCGCGCGTGTGCGGGCCGTACACCCCGCCCGGGTCGCCCTGGATGTACATGTACGACTGGTAGAGCCACACCGCCTCCTGCACGCCGCTGTCGTACTTGCCGTCGGCGCGGTCGTCGTACACCCCGACCTCGGTCAGCCGCCGCTGGAGGTCCCTTACCTCCGGCCCCGACGAGCCGAGGCTCAGCGTCAGGCCCTTCTCGGGCTCCTCCTTCGTCTTCGTGGGGGACGGCGTCGTCGCCGGCGTCGTCGTCGGCGGTGCGACCGGGTTCTCGGGAGAGGCGGTCGCCGGAGGCGCCGCCGCGCCGGTCGTGGTCGCCGAGGGGCTCGGCGAGGCGGTGGTCCTGGTGGCGGAGGGGGTCGGCGAGGGGGACTCGGAGGTTCGGTGCGGTGTGGGGGAGGAGGACGTCGGCTCCGGGGCCTCCGAGGACGGGGACGGGGCCTCCGAGACGGCGAGGTTCAGGGACGCGCTCGTGGTCACCTCGGGCACGGCCGCCCGGTCGTCGGTCTCCTCGCCGCCGCCGAGCACGGCCGCCGCGAGCGCGGCGGTGCCCGCCACGGCGACGGCGGCCACCGCCGCGACGAGCACGCCCCGCTTGCGCCCCCGCCGCGCCACGACCGGAGCCGGCGGTACGTCGCCGACGCCGCGCAGCAGGAGCGGCATGGTCTCGGACGGGTCGCCGCCGCCGATCGGCCCACCCGCGTCGGCCTGGTGGTCCCCGCCCGCGGCCCCGGCCCCGGGGTGGAAGCCGACCGGGGCCGCCTCCATCGGAAACGTCTCCGCCGCCGCGTCGCCCGGATACGGCCGGATCGCCGCAAGCTGGGCCGTCGGCGGGTCCCCGCTCCCGGAGGCACTCCAGGAGCCGCTTTCGTGCGCACCCCCCGCCCCGTACGCGGCCCCCTCGTCCGGCGAGTCCAGCGTCACGTACGGCCTGATTCTGAGCGGGTCGAAGTCCTCCGCCGCCGCTATCTCCGCCTGGGCGCAGGCGCAGCCAGGTCTTTGTACACCGCATTCAGGACAGACGTGTCCGGTCATGATGGGTTCCCCTCCCCGATACCACTGCGAGCGATTATGCAGCCCGCCCCTTTCGAGTGGGCGAACAGTCGTGCCCTCCGCAGGCCATAACCGGACATTCGGACCAGGATGAAGGGGCCGTACGAGGTCGGTCCGAGGAGACGCCGGAGGAGACGCCCATGGCCCAGGAAGTACGCACGTCGCCGCCCGACGGCGGCGGCGCGCCCGTGCCGGGCGACGGGCAGAGCCACCGCACGGTCCTCGTCGCCATCGGCGCCCTGCTGCTCGGGATGCTGCTCGCCGCCCTCGACCAGACGATCGTGTCCACCGCCCTGCCGACCATCGTCAGCGAGCTCGGCGGCATGGAGCACCTGTCCTGGGTGGTCACCGCCTACATGCTGGCGTCCACGGCGGCCACCCCGCTCTGGGGCAAGCTCGGCGACCAGTACGGCCGCAAGAAGCTCTTCCAGGCGGCGATCGTCCTCTTCCTCATCGGCTCGGCCCTCTGCGGCATCGCCCAGAACATGCCGCAGCTCATCGCCTTCCGCGCCGTCCAGGGCCTCGGCGGCGGCGGTCTGATGGTCCTGTCGATGGCGATCGTCGGCGACCTCGTGTCACCCCGCGAACGCGGCAAGTACCAGGGGCTGTTCGGTGCCGTGTTCGGAGCCACCAGCGTTCTCGGCCCGCTGCTCGGCGGCCTCTTCACCCAGCACCTGTCCTGGCGCTGGGTGTTCTACATCAACCTGCCGATCGGTGTCGTCGCGCTCTTCGTGATCGCCGCCGTGCTGCACATCCCGGTGCGCTCGACCCGGCACACCATCGACTACCTCGGCACCTTCCTCATCGCCTCGGTCGCCACCTGTCTGGTCCTCGTCGCCTCCCTCGGCGGCAGCACCTGGGCGTGGGGGTCGCCGCAGATCATCGGCCTCGCCGTCCTCGGAGCCGTACTCCTCGTCTGGTTCGTGTACGTGGAGCGGCGGGCCGCCGAGCCCGTCCTGCCGCTCAAGCTGTTCAGGATCAGGACCTTCAGCCTGGTCTCCGTCATCAGCTTCGTCGTCGGCTTCGCGATGTTCGGCGCCATGACCTATCTGCCGACCTTCCTCCAGGTCGTCCAGGGCGTCACCCCGACCATGTCCGGCGTCCACATGCTGCCGATGGTCGCCGGCATGCTGATCACCTCCACGGCCTCCGGCCAGATCGTCTCCCGCACCGGCCGCTGGAAGGTCTTCCCCCTCGCCGGCACCGCCCTCACCGCCCTCGGACTGCTGCTCCTGCACAAGCTCACGGAGACCAGCTCGACCTGGGTGATGAGCGTCTGCTTCTTCGTCTTCGGCGCCGGACTCGGACTCGTCATGCAGGTCCTCGTCCTGGTCGTGCAGAACGCCGTCTCGTACGAGGACCTCGGCGTCGCCACCTCGGGCGCCACCTTCTTCCGCTCCATCGGGGCGTCCTTCGGTGTCGCCGTCTTCGGCACCCTCTTCACCAGCCGGCTCACCGGCAAGCTCGGCGACGTCTTCGCCGACGCCACCGCCGCCGGACAGACCCTCCCGCCCGGCGTCGGCCCCGAGCAGGTCGCCGCCGACCCGCGCGCCATCGCCGCCCTCCCGGCTGAACTGCGCCCCTCCGTCCTGCACGCCTACGCCACCTCCATCACCGACGTCTTCCTGTACGCGGCGCCCGTCGTCCTCGTCGCCTTCGTCGTCGCCTGGTTCCTCAAGGAGGACAAGCTGCGCGCGTCCGTCACCGCGCCCGACACCAGCCAGACCCTGGCCTCCAACCCGGTCGAGCGTTCCTCGTACGACGAATGCGCCCGCGCGCTGTCCGTCCTCGGCTCCCGCGAGGGACGCAAGGCGGTCTACGAGAGGATCACCGCCCGCGCCGGGCTCGACCTGCTGCCCGCCGCGAGCTGGCTGCTGCTCCGCATCCGCCACCACGGCACCGTCGAGCCCGCCCGCCTCGCCGAGACCGTGCCCGTACCGCTGCGGGCCATCACGGAGGCCGCCCGGCAGGTGGAGGAACGGGGGCTGGTCGCCAGGGAAGGGCTCCAGCTGGTCCTCACCGAGGAGGGCCTCGGGGTGGCGACCCGGCTCGCGGCGGCCCGCGAGGAGTCGCTCGCCGAGCTGCTCGGCGACTGGTGGGGGCCGGACCGGCCGACCGACCTGGTGCGGCTGGTGGAACTGCTGACGGCCGAGATGAACGGCTCGGACGCGGAACGCCCCCACCCCCCGGAGCCGCCCCGCGACCACCGGGCCTGAGCGGACCATGGGGCCTGGCCGGACCATGGGGCCTGAGCGGACCATGGGGCCGGTTCGGGCCCAACTCCGGCGGCCCCGGCCCGCCATGACAGTCGCTCAGTACCCCTCAGTACGCTGTCCCCTTCAAGATCACGTCACAGGGGGACGGTCAGGATGAACAGCGAAGAGCCACGTCACCACGGCGGTTACGGCGCTCCCGGCGGGCACGGCGGTTACGGCGGGCAGAGCGGATACGGCGTCCCCGCGCCGGCCGCCCCGCCGCGTCCGGCCTCGCACCGCGGGGCCTGGATCGGCGCGGGAGCCACGCTGGTGGCGGCGGTCATCGGCGTCGTCGGTACGTATCTGGTGAGCAACAACGGCAACGACAACAACGCGGGCAGCAACAGCAACAACAGCAGCAACAACAACGGCGCCGCGTCCGCACCGCCCGCCACGCAGACACCGTCCGCCCCACAGACCCCGGAGCCCTCGTCCTCCGCGTCCTCCTCGGCGGCGGCCCCGGCGACCCCCTCCGCCAAGCCGACCGGTGTCATCGGGTGGCAGGGCGCCCTGGCCATCGCGTACGCCGAGCCGAAGGACCTGGACGCGGCGCCGCCCGTCGAGTCCGAGATCAACGAGGACAACGACTTCTCCGTCTACCCCTTCGGCAGTCACATGCTGCGGCCCGAGCGCGGGGCCAAGGCGGTCGTGTGGGAGGACTCGGCGAAGGTGCCCTCGTACGAGGACTGCGCGGGCGTCGTCGACACCCTCGGGACCGGGAAGGACATGAAGCTCAAGACGGGTCTGGTCGTCTGCGCGCGGACGAACGACGGCCGGCTCGCGCGGCTGACCGTCAAGGAACTGGACGGACAGGCCTCCGACACGAGCGGCACCTTCGACGTCGTCGTCTGGAGCAGCTGACCCCGGGCTGGGGCGTCAGAGGTCCTTGCCGTACCAGATGTCCATGTACGGGCCCGTGCAGTACGCCGGGATCTCCGCGTAGCCGTGCCGTGTGTACAGGGCGCGCGCCTCGACCAGGTCCAGGCGCGTGTTGAGGACCATCCGGCGGGCGCCGAGCGCGCGGGCCTCGTCCTCCAGGGCGGCGAGCAGCGCGCCCGCCCCGCCCAGGCCCCGGAAGGCGTGGCGCAGGAACACCCGGGTCAGCTCGGCGCGCTCCGTGTCGAGGAGCAGGACCCCGCCGCAGCCGGCCGCCTTGCCGTCGTACCGGGCGACCAGGAACCGGCCGGTCGGCGGGGTCAGCAGCTCGACCCCGTCGCCGGTGAGCCCCTCGTCGATCTCGGCCTCGGTCGCGGGCCGCTTCCAGTAGCGGCTGGCGACATCGTCGTAGTAGTCGCGGCGCAGGGCGGTGGCGTCCGGGGTGCCGACGTGCTCGGGGGAGAAGATCCAGGTCATGCGCGCCATTCTGCGGCGCGCACGCCCCGGCGCGCAGCCGGGTTTCGCCCCGGCCGCCGGCCGCCGGTCCTCCCCGGACGGCCCCGCCCTTCCCGCCTCAGTTCTTCGGGGACGCCTGCTGGACGACCTCGAAGGACCACAGCGTGGAGCCGGACGCGGCGGGCTTCGGCCGCTCGCCGCCGCCCTCGCCGCCGCCCTGGTGGGCGGCCTTCATGGAGCCGTTCATCCAGTTCTGGAAGTCCTCCTCGCTGCGCCAGCGGGTGTAGACCAGGTACTGGTCGGTGCCCTCCAGGGGCCGCAGCAGCTCGAACCACTCGAATCCGTCGGAGCCCTCCACGGACCCGGCGCGGGACGCGAAGCGCTGCTCCAGCACCTCACGCTGCTCGGCCGGCACGGTCAGGACGTTGATCTTCACGACACTGGGCACAGGACACCTCGTCACAAGCACGCGCCGGGCGCTGCGCCCGGCCTTGATCACGTACGTACCCGCAGTCTCCTACACCGGCCCGTCGGGACGGCGTGAAGGTGGCGCGGGCCGGGTGTCGGCAGCGGTGTGTAGGGTCACGTCATTCGATGATCATCAGGTGATCAGGGGGATCCATGTTCCTGTCCGAGTCCGGTTCCGGCCGCATGCCCGCGGTGCGGGGCGCGGCCGTCGCCGTCCTGCTGCTCGGGGCGCTCAGCGTCTCCTGCGGGGGGCCCGCGAAGAGCGACGACCGGCCGGGCGGCGGCCCCACGACGACGGCCGCCGCCGACGCCGCCGCGAACCCCGGGACCGATGCCGCCGCGAACCCCGGGGCCGATGCCGATGCCGACGCCGACGCCGAGCCGGTCAGCCGGGTCCGTGACGCCTTCGCGGGGCTTCAGGCGACCCTGGACGACTCGTGCACCCCGGGCGACTGCGCGTACTTCCTCGGCAGGGTCGACGACGAACTCCACCGTCTCGACCGGGCCATGAAGGCGGACCCCAAGGGCCCCGGGCACTTCCCCGAGCCGATCGCGCTGATCGCGGAGCTCGACAAGAAGCTCGGCGGTGACTCGTCCTTCGAGAACCTGAAGAAGCACCAGACCCTGCTGCTCGGCACCCGGGACGACATCAACACCTGGATGCAGGGCCACCCCGACGACTACCGCTGACCCGGCCGGGGCCCGCGGCAGCCGTCACCGGTGGCCGCCGGCCCCGTCGGCGTCAGTCCGTCACGCGGGCGATCAGCAGGCCGTCGTAGCCCTTCGTTCCGACCGTCTGGAGGGCCGTCGCCTCCAGCCGGGGTTCGCGGGCCACGAGTTCGAAGAGTTCGCGGGTGCCGGTGATCGCCGGGTCGTCCGGGTGCGGGGTGGTGATCCGGCCCCCGCGTACGACGTTGTCGACGACGATCACCGTGCCGGGGCGGGACAGCTTGAGCGCCCACTCCACATAGCGCGGGTTGTTGACCTTGTCGGCGTCGATGAAGACCAGGTCGAAGGGGCCCGCGCCCTCCGCCTCCAGCTCCGGCAGGCTGTCGAGGGCCGCGCCGGTGCGGACCTCGACGCGCTTGTCCAGGCCGGCGCGCGCGATGTTCGCGCGGGCCACGGCCGCGTGCGCCGGGTCGTACTCCAGGGTGATCAGCCGGCCGTCGGCCGGCAGCGCGCGGGCCAGCCAGATCGTGCTGTAGCCGCCGAGGGTGCCGATCTCCAGGATGTTCCGGGCGCCCTGGGTCAGCGCGAGCAGATGGAGCAGCTTGCCCTGGTTGGGTGCCACGGCGATCTCGGGCAGCCCCGCCGCCGCGGAGTCGGCGAGCGCGGCGGCGAGCACCTCGTCACCGGGGGCGATCGTCCCGGCGAAGTAGTCGTCGACCTCGGTCCATCGGGGGTCCGGCTGAGAGTTCGTCATGCGGACGAACGTACACCGGCGTCGGAGCCGGACGGGGTCCCCGCGCGGCGTCGCCCCGCCCGTACCGCCAGGAGCGCCGCCACCACCGCGAGCAGCACCCCGCCGCCGACCGTGAGCAGCCAGACGGGGATGCCGCCGGCCACGGTCAGCAGCCGGTCGGTGTACTCGACCCGGCGGTACGGGGTGTCCGCGACGGTCCGCAGGTGGTGGTCGTCGTCGATGCGCTCCGGGTGCGGGAACTCCTGCTCCAGGACGGTCAGTCGGACCGGCCGGTCCCCGGCGAGCGCGGCGACGGCGCCCTCGGGGCGCTCGATCCGGCCGGCGAAGGTGACCTCGGGGCGGTCGCCGCCGATGGGGGAGCGGGGCTCCATCCGGTGCTCGGCCAGGACGTAGAGGCCGAGGGTCTGCCGGGTGCTCGCGAGACGGGAGAGCCGCATGGGGTAGACGAGTTCGGGGGAGGCGAAGGTGATGCGGAGCGGGGTGAGTTCGCCGTGGAGGACGGCTCCCTTCTCCTGGGGAGCGAGCCGCACCGCGACGTACTCCCACTTCCGGTCCACGTACGGCTGGAGGGCGCCGGTCAGCCGTTCGGGCAGCTCGAATCCGTTGGCGCGCAGCCAGTCGCCGAGGGCCCCGGGGTCGGTGGCGGTCAGCCGGGCCACGTCGAAGGGGCCGAGCCGCTCGCGGCCGACGACGCCGACGCCGGGGGCCGCGCCGGGCGCCGGGGCCCCCGCTCCGTCCCCGCGGTCCCGGGTGAGGGGCCACTCGCCCACGCGCGGCCAGAAGTGGAAGCGGTCGCGCTGCTCGGGCTCGGCGAGCCGGTCGAGCGCGTCGAAGAGCCCGGGGTCGCCGAGGGTGACCCCCGCGCGGCTCGGTACGGGCATGATCCAGGCGGCGTGCTCGGCGTTGCCGTGGACGTTGAAGCGCATGACGACGGTCTCGGCGCGGCCGTCCCAGCGGACGGCCGACTCCTCCCGGTCGACGCCGATGCGCTGGTCCTTCGACGGGATCATCGCGCCGCAGCCGCAGGCGTACGCCGGCGCGACGAGCGAGCCGAGCTGGAGCGCGAGCAGCGCGACGAGGACGGCGAGGACGCGGTGCGCCCGCGCCCCCGGTGTACGTGTGATTCGTTGTGTCCCCCGCATGCGGGGTGGGACGTGACCGGTGATGATCCGGTTCCGTCCCACCCGGCGGGGATCGGTGCGGGCGGGTCGACGGTCGGGTCGACGGTCCAGGGGGTTTGGACGTCCCTCACCCCGAGGCGCGGACCCGGAGTTCCTTCACGCCGTTGAGCCAGGCCGCCCGCAGCCGGCGGGGTTCGCCCACCAGGGTGAGGTCGGGCAGGGCGTCCGCGAGGGCGTTGAAGATCAGGTCGATCTCCTTGATCGCGAGGGACTTCCCCAGGCAGAAGTGGGGTCCGCCGCCCCCGAAGCCCAGGTGGGGGTTGGGGTCGCGGGTGATGTCGAAGCGTTCGGGGTCGGTGAAGACCTCGGGGTCGTTGTTGGCGGAGGAGTAGAACAGGCCGACCCGGTCGCCCTTGCGGATCTGCTGCCCGCCGAGCTCGGTGTCCTGGGTCGCGGTCCGCTGGAAGGAGACCACGGGGGTCGCCCAGCGCACGATCTCCTCGGCGGTGGTCGCGGGGCGTTCCCGCTTGAAGAGTTCCCACTGGTCGGGGTGGGTGAGGAAGGCGTGCATGCCGTGGCTGATGGCGTTGCGGGTGGTCTCGTTGCCCGCGACGGCGAGCAACAGGACGAAGAAGCCGAACTCGTCGGAGGAGAGGTTGCCCTGCCCCTCGGCCGCGACGAGCTGGCTGACGATGTCGGCGGCGGGGCAGGCCTTGCGGTCGGCGGCCATGTTCATCGCGTAACCGATGAGCTCCATGGCGGCCTCGACGCCGACCTCCTCGGTGATGGCGTACTCGGGGTCGTCGTACGCGATCATCTTGTTCGACCAGTCGAAGATCCGCGAGCGGTCCTCCTGGGGGACGCCGATGAGTTCGGCGATGGCCTGGAGGGGGAGCTCGACGGCGACCCGGGTCACGAAGTCGAAGGTGCCGTCGGAGTCGGCGCTCCGCCGGGCCTCCTCGGCGATGGCGCGGGCCCGGTCGCCGAGGGTCGTCTCCAGGGTGCGGATCGCCCGGGGGGTGAAGCCGCGCTGGACGATCTGGCGGACCCGGGTGTGCTCGGGCGGGTCCATGTTGAGCATGATCATCTTCTGGACGTCGATCTGCTCCCGCTGGATGTTCCCGTTGAAGCGGATCACGGCCGTGTTGAGGTTCGAGGAGAACAGCTCCGGGTGCGTGGACACGTACTTGACGTCCGCGTGACGCGTGACGGCCCAGTACCCCTCGTCCTCGAAACCCGTGATGCCGGCCGGCTGCGGGCACCACCACACGGGCGCCGTCTGCCGCAGTTCGGCGAACTCCGGGAAGGGGACGCGGTCGCTGAGCAGATCGGGATCGGTGGCGTCGAACCCTTCGGGGAGATGGGGGCAGGGCATCGGCAACACACTCCACATCTGATGGACCGTCAGGTGTTGTCGGAAAAGTTAGTAACGAGTTCTACAAGTGGCAAGGGGCGGAACGGGAACTGTTGCCTCCCGGACCCTTGCGTACCCGCGGTAGCAGTCATAAGACTGCACTCAGAACTAGAACGCGTACTAGTTCCCCCGTGACGCCGACCGACGGGATGCCGGGACGCCCCGTCCGGTCGAGGAGAGGACGAGCTCATGGCCGCGGAACCCGTCATCGTCGAAGCCGTACGCACCCCCATCGGCAAGCGCGGAGGCGCGCTCGCCAACCTTCACCCCGCCTACCTCCTGGGCGAGACCTACCGCGAACTCCTCGGACGCACCGGCATCCACGCCGACTGCGTCGAACAGATCGTGGGCGGTACGGTCACCCACGCCGGAGAACAGTCCATGAACCCGGCGCGCACCGCCTGGCTCACCATGGGCCTCCCCTACGAGACGGCCGCCACCACCGTCGACTGCCAGTGCGGTTCCTCGCAGCAGGCCAGCCACATGGTCGCCAACATGGTCGCGGCCGGCGTCATCGACATCGGGATCAGCTGCGGCGTCGAGGCCATGTCGCGCGTACCGCTCGGCTCCGGCTCCAAGCACGGACCCGGCAAGCCCTTCCCCGACGAGTGGAACGTCGACCTCCCCAACCAGTTCGAGGCCGCCGAGCGCATCGCCCGCAACCGGGGCCTCACCCGTGAGCGCGTCGACTCCCTCGGGCTCCTCTCCCAGGAGCGGGCCGCGAACGCCTGGGCCGAGGAGCGCTTCAAGCGCGAGACCTTCGCCGTGCAGGTCCCCACCACCGAGGAGGAGCAGGCGGCGGGCCACGGCATGTGGCGGCTCGTCGACCGGGACGAGGGCCTGCGCGACACCACCATGGAAGGCCTCGGCAGGCTCAAGCCCGTCATGCCGACCGCCGTCCACACCGCCGGCAACTCCTCGCAGATCTCCGACGGCGCGTCCGCGATCATGTGGGCCTCCAAGCGCATGGCCCGCGCCCTCAAGCTGCGCCCGCGCGCCCGGATCGTCGCCCAGGCCCTGGTCGGGGCGGACCCGCACTACCACCTCGACGGTCCGATCGACGCGACGCGCGCGGTCCTCGGCAAGGCCGGGATGTCGCTGCGTGACATCGACCTCGTCGAGATCAACGAGGCCTTCGCCTCGGTGGTGCTCAGCTGGGCGCAGGTCTTCGACCAGGACCTGGAGAAGGTGAACGTGAACGGCGGCGCCATCGCCCTCGGGCACCCCGTCGGTGCGACCGGCGCGCGGCTGATCACCACGGCCCTGCACGAGCTGGAACGGACCGACAAGGAGTTCGCGCTGATCACGATGTGCGCGGGCGGGGCGGTGGCGACCGGGACGATCATCCAGCGGCTGTAGCGGCCGCGGCCCTCCGGGGTTCCGGCGGTCGTGGGCGGAAAAACGCCGCAGGCCCCGCCCTCCCTGACGGGAGGCGGGGCCTTGCGGGTGCGCGGTGCGGCGGTGACTCCTAGTACCAGCCGTTGGCCTGCCAGAACGCCCAGGCGGCGTTCGGGGAGCCGTAGCGCTCGTTCATGTAGTTGAGACCCCACTTGATCTGGGTGGCGGGGTTCGTCTTCCAGTCGGAACCGGCCGAGGACATCTTCGAGGCCGGAAGGGCCTGGACGAGGCCGTAGGCGCCGCTGGAGGAGTTGGTGGCCTTGTGGTTCCAGCCGGACTCGTGGGACACGATCTTGCTGAAGGACTGGTACTGCGAGGCGGGGACGATCTGCCGGGCGATGTCCTGCGGGCTGGCGGCCGAGGCGGCGCCCGTCGTGCCCAGCACCGCACCCGACGCGCCGAGCAGCACGGCTGCGGAGGCGGCGATGGACTTCTTGCGGGCGGCGACACGAGTGGTGATCGAGCGGATCAAGGTTTCTGCCTAACTTCGGGGACAAGGGGTGCGCCAGGCGATTTCGGCAAGCCGGAACCAGAGCCCGGGGGACCCGGGAACTGGAGGGAACCGGCCGTCCGAGGCGCTGTGGTGAGCACCGGCTGCCTGGCGACGTCCACCAGACAAGCAGGGTCGGAACGCCGACGCAATGACCCCCTGTACGAGGAAGGTTCGGACCCGGGGGGTGGGACACCCGGGGTCCGGTTCAGATGTTTCCGCAGGTCATCACCCGTTGTGGGCGGTTTGCGCGGGTACCTCCGGGCTACTACTCCACGTCGTACGTGACGTAGGTCCTATGGGCCGCCTCACTCGCGGAGGCCTTCTCGGGGGTCTCGAATGTGACCTGGGCCTCGAAGTTCGCCCGCCGCGTCGCCCGCCGCAGGGCCTTCAGGAGCGTCCCGCCGACCGTGACGGTCAGGACCACGGTCAGCACGGCACGGCCGAGGTCCCAGCCGAGCGAGGTGGCGACGAGGAAGGCGAGGAAACGGGCCAGGTTCTCGTGGGCCGGGGCGCCCGGCAGGAAGAAGATCCCGCCGCCCTCGCCCCCGGCCGCCGCCGCCTCGCCGCCGCCGATCGTGACCCAGCCGTACAGATTGGTGACCGTGCCGTACGCGAACGCCGCCAGGAAGCCGTACACGGACAGCATCAGCAGCTCGCCCCGGCCCCGGAAGCGGTCCGGCCCCGGCAGCAGGCCGGCGCCCATCGTGAACCAGCCCATCGCGAGCATCTGCGTCGGCATCCAGGGCCCCACACCGCCCGTGAGCAGCGCGGACGCGAACATCGTCACCGAGCCGAGGACGAAACCGAAGCCCGGCCCCAGGACCCGGCCGCTCAGCACCATCAGGAAGAACATCGGCTCCAGGCCGGCCGTCCCCGCTCCCAGCGGCCGCAGTGCCGCGCCGACGGCGGCGAGCACCCCCAGCATCGCCACCGCCTTCGCGTCCATCCCGCAGTCCGCGATCGTCGCGACGACGACCGCGATCAGCAGCGGCAGCAGCGCGGCGAAGAGCCACGGGGCGTCGGCCGCGTGGGTCGTCACGGCGGAACCGGCGTCCGCGAAGAGGGGCCAGCAGATGGCGAAGAGCCCGACGACGGAGACCAGCAGCAGGGCGGTGACGGAGCGAGGGCCGAGGCGGACGGGGCGGGTGGTGGCGGGACGGTTGGCCGTGGGGCGGGTGCTCACCGTGTGCTCTCCCCTTGTGCCGCGGGATCTCGCAGCGCGCTCTCCCCTTGTACCGAAGATGCGCGCAGCTGTACCGAAGATGCGCGCAGCTGTACCGAAGATGCGCGCAGCGCGCCCTCCACCTGCTCCACCGTGAGCCACGGCTGCGGGGCGAGGATCTTCGCCACCTGAGGCGAGAACGCCGGCGAGGACACCACGACCTGCGCCGTCGGTCCGTCCGCCACCACCTCGCCGTCCGCGAGGATCACCACCCGGTGCGCCAGCTCCGCAGCCAGCTCCACGTCGTGCGTCGCGAGCACGATCGCGTGGCCCTCGGCGGCGAGGGTACGGAGCAGGGCGACGAGACGGGCCTTCGCCGCGTAGTCCAGGCCGCGGGTCGGCTCGTCGAGCAGCAGCAGCGGGGGGCGGCCCGTCAGCACCACGGCCAGGGCCAGGGCGAGGCGCTGCCCCTCGGACAGGTCCCGGGGGTGGGTGTCGTCCGCGACGCCCGGCAGCAGCTCGGACACCAGCGCCCGGCAGGTCCCGGGCGCCGCGCCCGCGTCCGTGTCTGCCGCCGCGCACTCGGCGGCGACGGTGTCCGCGTACAGCAGGTCGCGGGGCTCCTGCGGGACCAGGCCGACCTGGCGGATCAGCTCGCGGGGGTCGGTGGTGTGCGGGGTGCGGCCGGCGACGCGGACGGTGCCGGACGTCGGTTCGATCATGCCGACGAGGGTGGAGAGGAGGGTGGACTTTCCGGCGCCGTTACGGCCCATGAGGGCGAGGGTCTCGCCGGGGGCGACGGTGAGGTCGACGCGGCGGAGCGCTTCCACGCGGGCGCGGCGGACGGCGAGGCGGTCGGTGAGGACGAGAGGGGTGGTGGGGGTGGGTACGGGGGCGGTGCGGCGCCGCTTGAAGAGGTGGAATCCCTCACCCCTCCCCCTACGCCCGGTGGCGTGGGGGGACCCCCACTTCCCGGAACCGGGGCTCCGCCCCGGACCCCGGTCCTCGAACGCCGGACGGGCCGGAAATTCCACCCCCTCCAGCCGCTCCTTCAGTCCCCCCGCCCGCCTCCGCGCGTCCCGCACCGTCAGCGGCAGCGGATCCCAGCCCGCCACCCTGCCCAGGCCCACCACCGGCGGATGGACCGGTGAGATCGCCATCATCCCGGCCGGCGGCCCCATCACCGCGTCCGGCAGCAGGATGACCTGGTCCGCGTACTGGACCACCCGCTCCAGGCGGTGCTCCGCCAGGAGGACCGTCGTGCCGAGGTCGTGGACCAGGCGCTGGAGGACCGCGAGGACGTCCTCCGCCGCCGAGGGGTCCAGTGCGGAGGTCGGCTCGTCGAGGACCAGGACCTTCGGGTGCGGGGTCAGGACGGAGCCGATCGCGACCCGCTGCCGCTGCCCGCCGGAGAGCGTGGCGATCGGGCGGTCGCGGAGTTCGGCGAGGCCGAGGAGGTCGAGGGTCTCCTCGACGCGGCGCCGCATGACGCCCGGCGCCAGGCCCAGGGACTCCATCCCGTACGCGAGCTCGTCCTCGACCGTGTCGGTGACGAAGTGCGCGGACGGGTCCTGCCCGACCGTGCCGACCAGGTCCGCCAGCTCGCGCGGCGGATGCGTGCGGGTGTCGCGGCCGTCGACCGTGACGCGGCCGGTCAGCGTGCCGCCCGTGAAGTGGGGGACGAGCCCGGAGACCGCGCCGAGGAGCGTCGACTTGCCGACGCCCGAGGGGCCGACGAGCAGCACCAGCTCACCCTCGGGGACGGTGAGGTCGACGTTCCGCAGGGTGGGTCCGGCGGCCCCGTCGTAGGTCACCGAGACGTTCTCGAAGCGGATCACGCGTTCTCCTTGCCGGGCGGTACGGGGGCCACGAACGCCGGCAGCAGGCCCACCAGGACCGACACCGCCGGCCACAGCGGCAGCTCCGGCGCCTCCAGGGGGACGACCCCGGGGTGCAGGGCCTCGGGCGCGTACTGGTTCGCCCAGATCATCAGGACCGCGACCGCCACCCCGGAGCCCGCGACCAGCCAGGCCCGGAGCCCCCAGTGGTCCGGCCGGTAGCGGGTGCGGACCGTGCGGCGCCCGCCGAGCCGCAGCCCGGCCATGGCCGCGAGCAGCCCGGCGGCGAGCAGCGGCAGCCCGTAACCGGCGCCCTCCGCCGCGAGCAGCCCGTACGAACCGGCGCAGACGCCGAGCAGACCGCCCAGGGTCAGTACGTTCGTGGTGCGGCGTACCGAGGCCGGGACCCGCGCCGTCCGCCCGTACCCGCGCGCGTCCATCGAGGCCGCGACGGCGATCGACCGTTCGAGCGCGCCCTCCAGGACCGGCAGGCCGATCTGGAGCACCGCACGCACCCCGCCCGTGGGGCGCCCGCGAAGACGCCGGGCGGTACGGAGCCGGGCGACGTCCGCGACCATGTTCGGCGCGAAGGTCATCGCCACGACGACGGCGACCCCGGCCTCGTAGAGCGCGCCAGGCAGCGACTTCAGCAGTCGCGCCGGGTTGGCGAGCGCGTTCGCCGCGCCCACGCAGATCAGCAGCGTCGCCAGCTTCGCGCCGTCGTACAGCGCGAACACCAGCTGCTCGGCCGTCACCCGCCCCCCGATCCGGATGCCCTCCGCCCACGCGGGCAGCGGCAGCTCGGGCAGCGTGAACAGCACGTGCGTCCCCGGGATGGGGGAGCCGAGGAGCAGCGAGAACACGACCCGCAGGCCGACGACGAACAGACCGAGCTTCACGAACGCGCCGTACGAGCGGGCCCACGGCGCGTCCGTGCGCCGGGCCGCGACGACATAGCCGGCGACCCCGACGAGCAGCCCGAGCAGCAGCGGGTTGGTGGTCCGGGAGGCGGCGACGGCCAGCCCGAGCGCCCACAGCCACCAGGCTCCGGCATGCAGGGCATTGGCCCGACTCGCCTCGGGGGCCGTGAACACGCCCCGGGCCGTGAACACGCGAGCGGCCGTACTCATCCGCGCCGGCGGGCCTTCCAGATCGCCGCGCCGCCGAGGGCCAGGACCGCCGCCCCGCCGGCGAGCACGCCGAAGGACGGGCCGCCGCCGCCGTCGGTGGCCGGCGCGGCCGGGGCCGGAGCCGTCGCGCTCGGCGCCTTCTCCGCGACCTGCTCGCCACAGCCCCGTACCGGGTAGCCCGCGATCCCGCACAGCATGGCCGCGCTGTCGTAGCGCAGCGGCTTCGCCACCTCGGCCAGCGCCTCCGCACCCGTCGCGTCCTCGCGGACCTGCGCGCAGCCGACCGTGACCGGCTTCGCCGGCGGGGTCTCGCCGGGCGGGGCGTCCAGCGGTCCGCCGAAGTCGACGACGACCGCGACGCGCTTGCTGCCGTCCTTCGCGTCCGTGCCTCCGCAGATCCCCGGGAAGTCGGGGGCGACGGAGGGCAGGGAGGTGTCGTCCGTGCCGTTGCTGACCGCGAAGCGGAAGCCGATCACATCGCCGTCGGCGGGCCGCGCGGTCGCCGGGCCCTGGGTGGCGTACGCCCAGGGCTTCCCGCCGTCGCTCTCCCAGAACGACCAGTAGCGGTAGCCGGCGGCCTGCGCCGGGGCGGCCGCGACCCCGGCGAGGGTCAGCAGCGCGCCGGCCGCGGCGCCCGCGATCCTGGCGCCGGTCCTCCGGGCCGCCGTCACTTCTTGCGGCCGCTCACGAGGAAGCCGATGCCGACGCCGACGACCATGCCGATGCCGATGATCCACCAGACGTCGAAGCCGGAGCCCTCGTCGTCGCTGGTCGAGGACGCGGAGGTGTCCGGGGTCTTGGGCGCGGGGCCGGTCGCGTTGAGCTGCTCGACCAGGTCCGCCGTGCCGAACTCGCGCGGGTCGGTCTCCATCGCGCGGGAGGCCAGGATCAGCTGCGCGTACGCGGCGGGGCCGTTCTCCTTCGCCCAGTCCGCGGAGTGCGCCTCCAGCCACTGCAGGGCGGGCTCGGCCTGCCGGGCGGCGCCGGAGGCGGCCAGCGCGACGACGGCGTCGGCGGTGTTGCCGTAGTCCGGCTGTTCGGTGGTGTCGGTGGCGCCGGGCATCGGCGGGGTGTTCAGGTGCGCGGTCTTCAGGAGCGCCCTGGACAGGTAGGAGGCGCCGTTGAGGGCGGCCCGCTCGACGGTCGGCTTCGTCAGGTCCTGGCAGCTCGGCTGCTGCTGGGGGGAGGCCTTGGTGGCGACGATGCTCTTGCCGAGCCCGGCGAGGGTGGCCGCCGCGGTCGCGTCGGCGTTCGCGAGCAGCTTGCCGTTCTTGTCCGGCTGGTACGCGAACGCCCCGGCGCCCGCCTCGTCCGGGTCCGAGCAGGGCATCGCGAAGGTGAGGAGCGCGTCGTAGGGCGTACGGCCCTCGGAGGAGGTGTACGAGCCGGGCTTCACGCTGATCGCGGCAAGGGTGCCGATGACGAGCGAGGTGGAGTTGGCGTCGCTGGGGCCGCCGGAGGTGTAGCCCCAGCCGCCGTCCTTGTTCTGCACGGTCCGCAGCCAGCCCGCGCCCGCCTTGACGGCCTTGTCGAGCTTCTCCGGGTCGACGGCCTGGCGGCGGACGGCGCCGAGCGCGTGCACGGCGGCGGCGGTGGCGTTGGTGTCCCGCATGGTCTTCGGGTCGCAGGGCTTGGTGACGTCCGGGCGGTACGAGGCGAACGAGCCGTCCTCGCACTGCTGGCCCAGGAGCCAGTCCACGGCCTGGTCGGCGGGCTGGTAGCCGGTGGCGCGCTGGGCGAGGAAGGCGAGCGACTGGCGCCACACGCCGTCGTACGTCGGGTCCTTCGTGCCGTACAGGCCGGGCGGGAGCGTCCCGGTGGACGGCGTGGGGGAGGGCGCGGCGGAGGCCGCGCCGACGGCTCCGGTGCCGAGCAGGACGGCGGCGGCTGCGAGCGCGGCGGCGCCTCGGCGGACGGTGTTCATGGAGCCCTCTCCTGCGGCCGGGCACCGGCACGCCCCAGGGGCACCAGGCTCCGGCTCCGTATTCCTCGACGGTGCCGGCGGTCACGTCCCGCACGGGGCATTCCGACTCACCGCTCCCCGGGGGGGAGCGGCATACGGTTGCGGGTCAGTGCCGGAGTCGCACCGGCTTCCCCCCGTACGGGCATGATGACGACGCGCCCACTGTACCGGCCCGTAGGCCCGCCGCCCCGGGCGGTGCGAGGCGCCTCACACCCGCCGGGTACGGGAGCCTCACACCGCCACGTACTCCACCGGGTCCGTGCCGGTCACCGCCTCCGCGCGGCCCAGTTTCACCAGTCGGCGGACGTGGGCCTCGGCCTCGCTGACGGCGATGTTCCGGGAGCCGTCGGGGATCTCGTCCCAGGGGCGGTTCCACTCCATCCGCTCGGCGAGCTGCCAGGGGGTGAGCGGGGTGGCGAGGAGACCGAGGAGGCCGGTGAGCCGCTCCTCGTGGTGGTCGAGGAGTTCGCGGACCCGGCCGGCGGCGTCGGCGAACGCGTACTGGTGGGCGGGGAGGACCTCCGCGACGCCGAGGCGGCCGACGCGTTCCAGCGAGTCGAGGTAGTCGCCGAGGGGGTCGGTCTCGTGGGCGTCGCCCGGGTGCTCGTACAGCCCGATGTGCGGGGAGATCCCGGGCAGCAGGTGGTCGCCGGAGAAGAGCCGGCCGTGACCCGGCAGCCCGGCGGGATGCTCCTCCTCCAGGTGGAGGCAGACGTGGCCGGGGGTGTGGCCGGGCGTCCAGATCGCACGCAGCCGCCGCCCGGCGAGGTCGAGGAGTTCGCCGGGGACGATCTCGCGGTCGGGGACGGCGGAGCGCAGCCCCGGCAGGGTCCGCATCCGGCCGGACGCGCGGGCGGCCCGCAGCGGGGCGACGCTCTCCTCGGGGGCGCCGACGGCGGTCAGCTTCTGGACCATGTAGTCGAACCAGGTGCCGGGATCGGCGTCGCGGGTGCGGCGGACGACGGCGGTGTCGGCGGCGTGCATGGCGATCCAGGCCCCGGACTCCTCGCGGACCCGCCCGGAGAGGCCGTGGTGGTCGGGGTGGTGATGGGTGATGACGACCCCGTGGACGTCGGTGACGCTGATCCCCAGCGCGTCGAGCCCGCCGACGAGTTCGGCCCAGGAGGCGGGGTCGTCCCAGCCGGTGTCGACGAGGACGGGACCGCGGTCGGTGTCGAGGACGTGGACCAGGGTGTGACCGAGGGGGTTGTCGGGGATGGGCACCCGGAGCGACCAGACGCCTCCGCCGTGATCGGTCACCTGGTTCATGAGCGTCCTCGTCTCTGTGTACCGGTACGGCCATTGCCCACCATAACTAGAACTGGTATCAGTTCTGAAGCATCGTCAGGAACTGAGAGAGATTTCCCCTCCCCGGAAGGCGGCGGTCATGACCGAGCTTGTGGAGCACGGAAAGCTGTTCATCGGCGGGGAGTTGGCCGATCCGCTCGGCGAGGAGGTCATCGAGGTCATCTCGCCGCACACCGAGGAGGTCATCGGACGCGTCCCGCACGCCTCCACCGCCGATGTCGACCGGGCCGTCGCCGCCGCCCGCCGGGCCTTCGACGAGGGGCCCTGGCCCCGGATGTCGGTCGAGGAGCGGATCGCGGTCGTCACCCGCGTCAAGGACGCCATCGCCGTGCGGTACGAGGAGATCGGCCGCGTCATCAGCGCGCAGAACGGCTCCCCGTACTCCTGGTCCGTGCTCGCCCAGGCGCTCGGCGCGATGATGGTCTGGGACGCGGCGATCACCGTCGCCCGCGACTTCCCGTACGAGGAGCGGCGCGGCGGCGTCCTCGGGCCGCTGCTCGTCCGGCGCGAGCCGGTGGGCGTGGTCGCGGCCGTCGTCCCGTGGAACGTCCCGCAGTTCACCGCCGCCGCCAAGCTGGGCCCCGCGCTGCTCGCCGGCTGCACGGTGGTCCTCAAGCCCTCGCCGGAGTCGCCGCTCGACTCGTACATCCTCGGCGAGATCGCCGCCGAGGCCGGGCTGCCCGAGGGCGTGCTCAGCATCCTGCCCGCCGACCGCGAGGTCAGCGAGTACCTGGTCGGCCACCCCGGCGTCGACAAGGTCTCCTTCACCGGCTCCGTCGCCGCCGGCAGGCGGGTCATGGAGGTCGCCTCCCGCAACCTCACCCGGGTCACCCTCGAACTGGGCGGCAAGTCGGCCGCGGTGATCCTGCCGGACGCCGACGTGGAGACCGCCGTCGCCGGGATCGTCCCCGCCGCCTGGATGAACAACGGGCAGGCGTGCGTCGCCCAGACCCGCATCCTCGCCCCCCGCTCCCGGTACGAGGAGATCGCCGAGGCGCTCGCCGCCGCGGCCGGCGCGCTCGTCGTCGGCGACCCGCTCGACCCGGCGACCCAGGTCGGCCCGCTCGTCGCCCGCCGCCAGCAGCAGCGCTCCCTCGACTACATCGGCATCGGCCAGCAGGAGGGCGCCAAGATCCTCGCGGGCGGCGGCCGTCCGGCCGGTCTGGAGCGCGGCTGGTACGTCGAGCCGACCCTGTTCGGCGGCGTCGACAACTCCATGCGGATCGCCCGCGAGGAGATCTTCGGCCCGGTGATCTGCCTCCTGCCGTACGGGGACGAGGCCGAGGCCCTGCGGATCGCCAACGACTCCGACTTCGGGCTCAGCGGCAGCGTCTGGACCGGCGACGTGGAGCACGGCATCGACTTCGCGCGGAGCGTGCGCACCGGCACGTTCAACGTCAACACCTTCAGCCTGGACATGCTCGGCCCGTTCGGCGGCTACAAGAACTCCGGTCTGGGACGGGAGTTCGGCCCCGAGGGCTTCGGCGAGTACCTGGAGCACAAGATGATCCACCTGCCGGCCGGATACGGGGACGTGTGATGGGGGACCGCTGGCACGTGGAGGTCGACCGGAGCGTCTGCATCGGCTCCGGCATGTGCGTCAACCACGCTCCCGACGGCTTCCGTCTCGACACGGCCCGTCAGTCCCACCCGCGCGAGGCGGAGACCGACGCGGGCGAACGCCTCCTCGCGGCGGCCGAGGGCTGTCCGGTGGAGGCCATCCTCATCACGCTCGCGGACGGCGGGGACCCGGTGTTCCCGCCGGAGGAGTGACCCGGGCCCGTTCCGCGCCCCGCCGGCACCGCCCGTGACCTGCCCTCATGTGTGTGACACTCGCTCGGCACAGCAGGGACACAGCGAGCGGAGACGTCATGCGGGGTCGGGGTACGGGTCGGGGTCGGGCTCAGGGGCCGGGTCGGGGCCAGGGGCGGGATCGGGGCCGAGGCCCGGGTGCGGGAGCGGCGGCGGTCGCCGGGGTGACCCTGGTGGCGCTCCTCGGGGCCGGGTGCGGGCCGGGTACGGCGACCCCGGCCTTCGGCCGTACGGCGGCGCACGACGAGATCGTCGCCGCCGTCGAGGGCGCGGGGCTGCCCGAGTCCGCCCTCCCGGAGATCGGCGGGCCGACCCCCTCGGGCGCCACTCCCCGTCCCACGCCCTCCACGGACCGGGAGCGTGCGGCCGAGCGCGCCGCCGCCTGCTCCACCGGCTGGCAGTACATCGGCCCCGTGGCCGAAGGCTCGCGCGCCGGCTTCGACAAGGCGGTCGCCGCCCTCACGGGGAAGCGGTGGAACCAGACGCAGCGCCAGGTGGAGAAGCTGGACGAGAAGGGCGGAACCAGCGTCTCGGTCACCCTCGACAAGCAGGGCTGGACGATGTACGCCCGCCACCACAGCGCACGGCAGGGTCTGAGCATGGACATCATCTCCTTCCAGGCATCGGAGAACTCGTGCATGGCGAAGCTCACCGACAAGGAGCGGGAGTCCCTGCTCGGGGACGACGGCGAACAGCCCTGACGAAAGGCGCCGTTGCGCACACCGACCGTTCCCACGTGCAAAACTGTGCCCCTGTCAGCGAAGGCGAGAGGCCTTCGTGTGTGCGTCTTGGGGAGTGCTGTGCGCAAGGTGATGGGGGCGGCCGTGGCCGCCGGTGTGATGCTGCTCGTCGCTGGCTGCGGGAGCGACGGCGGTACGGACAAGGGTGGCTCGGCGTCCGGCGGTTCGTCCTCGGCCGGCTCGTCCTCGACGGGCGGCTCGGGCGGTTCGGGCGGCGAGCGGCTCGACGGTGCCGCGGTCACCGCGGAGCTGTCCGGCGCGGCGACCGGGGCCGGCTTCACGCAGGACGCCTCGGGCGAGCAGGTGCCGCCCACGCTGAAGGACTGCATGGTCAGCTGGACGGCCGACGCCGAGAAGGCCGCCGACCCGGCGAAGGCCTACGACGCCACGGTCGCGACCCTGACCAAGGGCGGCTGGAACGAGGAGCGCAGCTCCGGCCAGGGCGGCTCGGTGATCAAGTCCCTGAAGAAGAGCACCTGGCAGCTCCAGGCGAGCAACCACTCGGCGGGCCCGCTGAAGCTCGTCATGTTCGTCGCCGTGGACAGCGGTCCGGAGTGCGCGGCGGCCATCGCCGAGGAGAACGCGAAGGCCAAGAAGTCCTGACCCGGCGCCGCCCGCGCCTCCGGAGCACGAACCACCGGGGGCGCGGGCGGCGCGGCGGACCGCGGGGCGCGCGGTGGAGCGGTGGGTGCGGCTCAGCGCGCCGCGGTCCCGGGGGCCGGTGCCCGGGTCCGGGCCGCCGCCTCGGCCGGGGCCGTCAGGTCGATCAGCCGGCAGACCGTCTCGATGTCGATCTTCACCTGTGCGATCGAGGCCCGGCCCGACAGCCAGGTGATCAGCGCCGAGTGCCAGGTGTGCTCGATCACCCGGACCGCCGAGAGCTGCTCCGGCGTCGGGTGCTCCGCCCCCATCGCGTCCAGGATGATCGCGGTCGTCAGCCGCGAGACCGTGTCGACCTCGGGGCTCACCCCGCGGTCCGCGAAGGTCAGCGCCCGCACCATCGCGTCCGCGAGCTGCGGTTCGCGCTGGAGCGCCCGGAAGGCCCGCATCAGGGTCTCCGCGACCCGCTGCGCCGCGTCGGCGCCCGCAGGCGGCCGCTTCCGCAGGGTGGTGTGCATGTGCTGGAGCTGGTCCTGCATCGTCGCGACCAGCAGGTGGATCTTGGAGGGGAAGTAGCGGTACAGCGTTCCCAGGGCCACCCCGGCCGCCTCCGCGACCTCCCGCATCTGCACGGCGTCGAAGCCGCCCCGCGCCGCGAGCTGCGCGCTGGCGTTCAGGATGCGGCGGCGCCGCGCCTCCTGCCGCTCCGTGAGGGGTGGCGACGCGGGGCTGCGGTCCGCTCTGTTGTCTGCGGTCATGAGGTCCCGTTCCGTGCGGTGGGGAGCGACAGTATGGCGGTGCGGACGCCGTGGCGCGAATCACCTGTTCCGGATCTCACCGCGGAGCTACCTGCCGGTAGATTCTGTCCTCCTCGAAGGATCAGGCGTTCGAGAGCGATCGGGCCGGAGATCGGGTCGGCGATCAAGTCTGTAACTTGTTCTAGATTAGCGCGAGCGGTTACGCTCCGGCGAAACGCACGCTCGAAGGGGGTCGCGCATGACCGCTGAGGCCATGGAGGCAAGCCCCCGACAGGGCGTCACGGCGGCCGGGGGTGATTCCCTGCGCATCGCCCTCCTCACGTACAAGGGCAATCCCTTCTGCGGCGGACAGGGCGTCTACGTCCGCCACCTCTCCCGCGAGCTGGCCCGCCTCGGGCACTCCGTCGAGGTCATCGGCTCCCAGCCGTACCCCGTCCTCGACAAGGGCGAGGACCTCGAGGGGCTCACGCTCACCGAGATCGCCAGCCTCGACCTCTACCGCTCGCCGGACCCCTTCCGTACGCCGAAGCGCGACGAGTACCGGGACTGGATCGACGGCCTGGAAGTCGCGACCATGTGGACCGGCGGCTTCCCCGAGCCGCTCACCTTCTCGCTGCGGGCCCGCCGCATGCTCGCCGCCCGCCGCGGCGACTTCGACGTCGTCCACGACAACCAGACCCTCGGGTACGGGCTCCTCGGCGGCCCGCGCGCGATCGGCGCGCCGCTCGTCACCACGATCCACCACCCCATCACCGTCGACCGGCAGCTCGAACTCGACGCCGCCGCCGACTGGAAGCGCCGCGCCTCCGTCCGCCGCTGGTACGCCTTCACCCGCATGCAGAAGCGCGTCGCCCGCCGGATGCCGTCCGTCCTCACCGTCTCCGGGACCTCCCGGCAGGAGATCGTCGAGCACCTCGGCGTACGCGAGGACCGCATCCGGGTCGTCCACATCGGCGCCGACACCGACCTCTGGTCGCCCGGCCCGGCCGTCGCCGAGGTCCCCGGCCGGATCGTCACCACGTCGAGCGCCGACGTCCCCCTCAAGGGCCTGATCCACCTGATCGAGGCGCTCGCCAAGCTCCGTACGGAGAACCCCGACGCCCACCTCGTCGTGGTCGGCAAGCGCGCCGAGGACGGGCCCGTCGCCGCCGCGATCGAGCGGTACGGGCTGGACGGCGCCGTGGAGTTCGTCAAGGGCATCACCGACGCGGAGCTCGTCGACCTGGTGCGGTCGGCGCAGGTCTCCTGCGTGCCCTCGCTGTACGAGGGGTTCTCGCTGCCCGCGGCCGAGGCGATGGCCACCGGGACGGCGCTCGTCGCGACGACCGGCGGGGCGATTCCCGAGGTCGCGGGGGCCGACGGGGAGACGTGTCTGGCGGTGCCGCCGGGCGACGCGGGGGCGCTGGCCGCCGCGCTCGGGCGGGTGCTGGGGGACGCGGACCTTCGCGCGCGGCTGGGTGCCGCCGGGCGGCAGCGGGTCCTGGAGCGCTTCACGTGGGCGCGGGCCGCGCAGGGGACGGCCGAGCTGTACCGCGAGGCGGTCGCCGCGCGGAGCGCCGGGGTCCGCCGGTGATGCTTCGTCGTCAAGGCCGAGCAGGGGGGACCTCCGTCGCCCCGCGGAACGCCTGCCCACAAGTCGGCGTGGGCGCCTGCCCACCATCACCCTTCAACCGCGAAAGCAGGATCCCGTGCTGACCGTCGACTTCACTCGTTTTCCGCTCGCCCCCGGCGACCGTGTGCTCGATCTGGGCTGCGGTGCCGGCCGGCATGCCTTCGAGTGCTACCGGCGCGGCGCCCAGGTCGTGGCCCTCGACCAGAACGGCGAGGAGATCCGCGAGGTCGCCAAGTGGTTCGCGGCGATGAAGGAGGCCGGGGAGGCGCCCGCCGGGGCGACCGCCACGGCGATGGAGGGCGACGCCCTCAACCTGCCCTTCCCCGACGAGTCCTTCGACGTCGTCATCATCTCCGAGGTCATGGAGCACATCCCCGACGACAAGGGCGTCCTCGCCGAGATGGTCCGCGTCCTCAAGCCGGGCGGCCGGATCGCGATCACCGTGCCCCGCTACGGCCCCGAGAAGGTCTGCTGGACGCTCTCCGACGCCTACCACGAGGTCGAGGGCGGCCACATCCGCATCTACAAGGCCGACGAACTCCTCGGCAAGATCCGGCAGGCCGGCCTCAGGCCGTACGGCACCCACCACGCCCACGCCCTGCACTCGCCGTACTGGTGGCTCAAGTGCGCCTTCGGCGTCGACAACGACAAGGCGCTGCCCGTCCGCGCCTACCACAAGCTCCTGGTCTGGGACATCATGAAGAAGCCCGCCCTGACCCGGGTCGCCGAGCAGCTGCTCAACCCGGTCGTCGGCAAGAGCTTCGTGGCGTACGCGACCAAGCCCCACCTGCCGAAGACCGACGCCGCGGACGCCGCCAAGTGACGAGTCCCGAGCGGATCGCCGAGCACCTCGTCCTGCCCGGGGTGCTCACCGCCGAGCAGGCAGCCGAGACCGTCACCGGCATCCTCGCCGTCCAGCGCGAGGACGGGGCGATCCCGTGGTTCCGGGGCCACCACCTCGACCCCTGGGACCACACCGAGGCCGCCATGGCCCTGGACGCGGCCGGCGAGCACGCCGCCGCCGCCCGCGCCTACGCCTGGCTCGCCCGGCACCAGAACACCGACGGCTCCTGGTACGCCGCCTACCAGGACGGCGACCCGGAGCAGGTCACCGACCTCGGCCGCGAGTCCAACTTCGTCGCCTACATCGCGGTCGGCGTCTGGCACCACTACCTCGCCACCGGCGACGACGCCTTCCTCGACCGCATGTGGCCGGTGGTCTACGCGGCCGTCGAGTTCGTCCTCGGGCTCCAGCAGCCGGGCGGCCAGATCGGCTGGAAGCGCGAGGCCGACGGCACCCCGGTGAACGACGCCCTGCTCACCGGCAGTTCCTCGATCCACCAGGCGCTCCGCTGCGCCCTCGCCATCGCCGAGGTCCGCGAGGAGCCGCAGCCCGACTGGGAGTTGGCGACCGGGGCGCTCGGGCACGCGATACGCAGCCACCCCGAGCGCTTCCTCGACAAGTCCCGCTACTCGATGGACTGGTACTACCCGGTCCTCGGCGGCGCGGTGACGGGCGCCCAGGCGAAGACGCGGGTCGAGGCCGACTGGGACAGGTTCGTCGTCCCCGGCCTCGGTGTGCGCTGCGTGGTCCCCAACCCCTGGGTCACCGGCGGCGAGAGCTGCGAACTCGCCCTGGCCCTCTGGGTGATGGGCGAGTCGGACCGGGCCCTGACGATCCTCCAGGACATCCAGCACCTGCGCGCGGGGAACGGCATGTACTGGACCGGGTACGTCTTCGAGGGCGAGACGGAGGGCGACAGGGCCATGTGGCCCGAGGAGCAGACGGCCTGGACCGCCGGCTCCCTGCTGCTCGCGGTGGCGGCCCTCGGCGGCGAGGAGGCCACGGTCGCCGTCTTCGGCGCCGAGCGCCTTCCCGGCGGCCTCGAACCGGACTGCTGCCGGGCGTAGGCCCGTACGACGCTCCCCGGGACCTCCCGGGCCCGTGGACGCCCCCGGACGGATCCGCCCGGGTGGCGGAGGCCGGGGGCCCGGGTGAGGCTGGCGCCACAGTCCCCCAGGGAGGTCCCGTCGTGCCCAGAAGTCTTTCGCGCGGTGTCGTGGCGCTGCTGCTGTCGAGCACGCTGCTCATGACGACCGCCGCCTGCAACGGCGACGACACGCAGAGCGCGAGCGCCGTGTCGACCCCGTCGGCCTCCGGCAGCTTCGAGCAGCAGAAGCTGGCGAAGACCCGGTTCGTGGCCAACGCGGGGCTGGCGGCGGGCGCCGCGTACCAGTGGATCGTGAAGCCCTACCGTGCGGGCAAGTTCGCCAAGGGCGCGGACGGCCGGACCTTCGCGCTGGTGAAGGCGGGCCTCGCGGGCGCCTTCACGTACAACCGGCTCAAGGCGGCCGTGAACAACGCCAAGGGCGACCCGCTGCTGTCCAAGGCGGTCGCCCCGCTCTCGGCGGGCATCGACTCGCTGAAGGACCTCGGGACGAAGCTCCGCAAGGGCGAGGCGGGCGACGCGGACGTCAGCTCCTTCGAGAACGTCATCAACAGCGTCAAGGACGCGGGCAAGAGCGCCGGCGCCGAGGTCGTCGACAAGGTGCCCAGCGCCTCGCAGCTCAGCGGCGGGTGACCAACGCCCTTGCACACGCTAGGAGTTGAGCTCCGCGAGCAGACGGAGGGTCTCGGGGTCCGGTGAGGTGACGAGGAGGTCCGTCACCGGGCCCCGCCGCCATGCCTCCAGCCGTTCCGCGATCCGCTTCCGGGGGCCGACGAGCGAGATCTCGTCCGCGAAGGCGTCCGGCACGGCGAGCACCGCCTCCTCGCGCCGGCCGGCGGCGAACAGCTCCTGGACGCGCCGGGCCTCCTTCTCGTACCCCATGCGTCCCATCAGGTCGGCGTGGAAGTTCCGGGCCGCGTGGCCCATGCCGCCGATGTAGAAGCCGAGCATCGCCTTGACCGGGAGGAGCCCGGCCGCCACGTCGGCGCAGACCTGGGCGCGGACCATGGGGGCGACGAGGAAGCCCTCGGGGAGGCGCTCGGGCAGCGCGTACACCTCGGACCAGCGGTCGGGGGTCCAGTACAGCGGCAGCCAGCCGTCGGCGATCGTCAGCGTCTGCGCGATGTTCTTCGGCCCCTCGGCGCCCAGCAGGACCGGCAGCCCGGCCCGCAGCGGGTGGGTGATCGGCTTGAGCGCCTTGCCGAGGCCCGTTCCGTCGGGGCCGGTGTACGGGTGGGAGTGGTGCCGTCCTTCGAGCCGGACGGGGGCCTCGCGGCGCAGCACCTGGCGGACCACGTCCACGTACTCGCGGGTCGCGGTCAGCGGCGAGCGGGGGAAGGGGCGTCCGTACCAGCCCTCGACGACCTGCGGCCCGGACAGGCCGAGTCCGAGGAGGACCCGCCCGCCGGAGAGGTGGTCGAGGGTGAGCGCGTGCATCGCGGTCGTGGTGGGGGCGCGGGCGGCCATCTGCGCGACGGCCGTCCCCAGCTTGATGCGGCTGGTGTGGGCGGCGATCCAGGTCAGCGCGGTGAACGCGTCGGAGCCCCAGGCCTCCGCCGTCCACACCGAGTCGTAGCCGAGCCGCTCGGCCTCGCGGGCGAGGTCGAGGTGGGCGGGGGAGGGGCCGCGGCCCCAGTAGCCGAGGGCGAGTCCGAGTCGCATGCCCCGCATCCTTTCTGACGATCCGTCAGTTCACGCGATGCGGGGACTGTACGCCAACGGCCCCCCGCCCGGAAGGGATTCCGGACGAGGGGCCGTGGAGCGAGGGCCGTACGGTGGGGCAACGCGGGGCTTCCTAGCCGCGCTGGATGCCCGTGGTGTCCTGGAGGACACCACGACGGCCGTCCTGCGTCTGGGCCACCAGGCCCGGACCGCGCTGCTCGACCGCGAGGTACCAGGTACCCGGGGCCAGCTCGGCGATCGGCGCCTGGGAGCCGTCCTCCGCGTACAGCGGACGGGCGACCGGGACGGCGAACCAGAACGGGGTGAAGTCCGAGCCCGGCTGCGCCTGCGCGGCCGGAGCCTGGGCCTGCGGCTCCGGCTGGTGGGCGGCCTGCGGCTGCGGGGCGGGCGCCTGCGCGCCGAACGGCTGGCCCGCACCCTTCGAGGGGTCCTGCGGCCCGCCGTACTGCGGGTGCTGCGCGCCCGGGTAGCCGTAGCCGCCACCGGGGACGCCCTGCTGGCCGGGCTGGCCCGGCTGCATGCCGTACGGCTGCGGGGCCTGCGGGCTGGGCGCGCTCATCAGCGGGGCCTTGAGGGCGGGGACCAGCGGACCGGCGACGGCGGCACCGGCCAGGACGAGGGAGGCGATCAGGCCGAGGATCAGGCCGGCGCCGGCGTTGTTGGCCTCGAAGATCCACATGAGCAGGGTCCACGCCGAGGCGATGGTGAACACGGTGCCGGCCTGGCCGAGCTCCAGACCGGCCACCTTGCGCGGCTGCGGCAGGCCGTGCGAGAACACGACGAGCGCGGCGCCGGCGATGCCGAGGAAGAAGGAGCCCCAGCCGAGGGGCGAGGCCTCCCAGGAGTTCGAGGTGGGGATCTGGTCGCAGATCGACGCCGGGCCGTCGCAGCCGGAGATGTCGAGGAACGAGGCGATGAACAGCACCACCGCTGCACCGATCAGCACGCCATCGCCTCGGGTGAGGGAGCGGATATTCACGTAAGAGTCCTTCGTCGTTCGTCGGTCGTCGCGTCGGGGTGGTACTCGGGGCCTCATGGGCGGGGCCTCATGCCACGGGGGCGGCGCCCTATCGTACGGAGCGAATCTATCGCCCGCCGGTCCTACCCCTTGAGGTAGGTGGCGATGCCGTCCGCGAGACCCTGGGCCGCCTTCTGCCGCCACGTCGCCGACGTGAGCAGCTGTGCGTCCTTCGGATCACGCATATTGCCGCATTCGACGAAGACCTTGGGCACGGTTGAGAGATTGAGTCCGCCGAGATCGTCCCGTACGTCCAACCCCGTACCGGAACCGAGGTAGTTGGCGGGCGAGGTTCCGGTGGCGCGGGCGAAGCGGTCGACGATGTCCTCGCCCAGGTCGCGCGAGGGGCCGACGATCTTCGCGGTGTCGGCGGAGCCGCCGCTGACGCGTGCGGGCAGGATCACATGGAATCCGCGGTGGCCGACGGCGGAACCGTCCGCGTGGACGGAGACGACGGCGTCGGCGCGGGCCGCGTTGCCGATCCGGGCCCGCTCGTCGATGCAGGGGCCCCAGGCGCGGTCGGCGTCGTGGGTGAGGACCACCTTCGCGCCGCGCGCGGTGAGGAGGTCCCGCAGGCGGTGGGAGACGTCGAGGGTGAACGAGGCCTCGGTGTACCCGGCGTCGGTCGACGTGCCCGTGGTGTCGCATTCCTTGCGGGTCGTCCCGATGTTCACCTTCTGGTTGATCTCCCGGGAATGGCGGAAGTTGCCGGAGTTGTGACCGGGGTCGATGACGACGGTCCGCCCGGCGAGCGGACGGCCGCCCTGCGTGGCCGGCAGCGGGGAGCGGCTCGGCTGCGGTGTCGCCCGCGGGGAGTCGCCCGGCTGCCCGCCGGAGGCGGCCGGAGGGCGGGACTGCGCGGCGGCCGGGGGCCGGGACTGCGTGGCGCTCTCCTGCCGGGTCTCCTGCGCCTTCCCGCTCTCCGGCGAGGCCTGCGAGGCCCCGCACCCGGCGAGTACGGCGCAGCAGCCCGCGAGGGCGAGCGCACGCGTGAGCGCGGACCTGCGCGCGGGGGTGGGGGTGGCGGTCCGGGGGGTGGTCTTCCGGTGGTCGTACGGCACCCGGGCGACTCTAGGCCCTGCGCGCGGCGAAATCCCGCAGCGTCCGGATCCCAGCTTGGTCACCGGCTGCCGATATCGGTGGACGCGTGTGCCGGGACCGTGAAGGGTAGGTGTCCAGAGGCGACGGTGGGGTGTCACCGCGCATGGACCCACGAGGGGGAACCGTGGTGGGGGAACCGAACGACGCACGTCCCGAGCCGTCCGACCGACCTGTCGGAGCCGGCGGGAACGACCCACGATCGAGTGGCGGCGACCCGAGACCGGGCGGGTACGACCCGCGGTCGGCCGGGGGACCGGGGGAGACGCTCGCCGGGGCGCCGGGGCAGAGCACCGGCGGGGCGCCGGGACAGCAGCCCGGCGTGCCCGGGCAGCCGGCCGCCGCGCCGTGGGAGGCACCGGCCGCTTCGGGGGCCCCGCCCGCGCCCGCCGCCTCCGCCGGGGCCGGCGCCGCACCCGGCTGGGCCGGAACCGGAGCCCCGCCGCCGCCCGCGGCCCCGCCCGGCTACGGTCCGCCGCCGGGCTACGGCCCGCCCGGGTACGGTCCGCCCCCCGGCTACGGCGCGCAGCCGCCCGCGCCGCCGCGCGGCGACGCCAACCCCGCCCAGGCCGCCATGATCGGCCTGCTCAACCTCTCCTGCCTGGGCCTCGGCTACGTCCTCCTGCGCAACTGGATCGGCGCCGCCGTCTGCTGGCTCGCCACCGCCGTCCTGCTCGTCATGGCCCTCCCGGCCGATGTCGACGGCGTGCCGCTCGGCCTCCTCGCCGGCTACGGCGTCTTCCTGCTCCTCGCCGCCGCCGACGGCGCCCGGCGCGGACTGCGCGCGACCCTCCGGATCGGCGACTCCTTCCGCCGTCTCGCGCTGCCGCTGGCCCTCGTGCTGCTCGCCGTGCCCGCGGGCGGTTCGCTCGCGTACGGTGCCGCCCGCGACGAGGCGAAGGAGCAGGCCCTGCTCGAACGCCTCGCCGCCGCCGACGAGCTGGTGAAGTCCGCCGACGGCCTCGCCTTCGACAAGGCCGAGCCGATCTACCGCAAGGCGCTCGCCGACTACCAGGACCTCGGCACCGGGCACGCGGGCTCGCGGGCCGGGAAGCTGGTTCCGGCCCGGCTCGACGCGTACTACGCGACGGTCTCGGGGCCGTACGAGAAGAAGGAGTACTGCGCGGCCATCGCGCCGCTCAAGCACCTGCGCGAGCTGCCCGGCACCTTCGACAAGGACCTCCTCGGCGCCCGGCCCGCCAAGACGGACGAGCCGCTGGCGCACTCGCTCTACGAGTGCGGGACGGCCGCGCTCGGCGTGCAGACGGCGAACCCGCCCGCCTCCGAGAGCCTCAACGCGCTGCACGACACCTTCCCGCAGTCGGTCCACACGACCCGCGTCGAGCCCGCCGTCCGTGCGGCGATCAAGACCAGGGCGACCGCGCTCACCGGCGGGGCGGCCCCCTGCGACACGACCGAGGAGCTGCGGGCGCTCCGTTCCTCCCTCGACAACATGACCGACCCCGCCCTCGCGGGCGCCGCGAAGGAGGCCGCGGCGGCGGTCCAGAAGGGCCACTTCTCCTGCGGGACCTTCCAGTTCAGGAGCAAGGAGTTCGGCGACGCGGGCAAGACCATGACCGAGTACGCCAAGGACTACCCGAACAGCCCGCAGACCGCGCACGCCCGCTCCATCGCCATCGCCGCCGAGATCGCGGAGGAGGAGCCGGAGGCGGGCAAGAGCCTCCCGCCGGCCGAGGTGCCCGGCGGGGGCCGGATGGTGATGGTGGTGAGCAACGACGGGCCCGGCTCGGTCGAGCTGCTCTACACCGGCCCGATGACCGGCAAGGTCACGCTGAAGGCGTGCGGGACCTGCACCAAGTACTCCAGCCTGATCCCGCGCGGCGGGAAGGTGAAGGCCTGCACGGGGCCGTCCTCGAAGTACCCGAAGGCGACGCTGCTGCTGCCCGCCGGCAACTACCACTTCCTCCAGAAGCGGGCCGCGACGGGCACGTCCACGGCCGGGGACACCAAGTCGAGCAAGGCGAAGATCGAATCGGGCTACAGCTACACGAACTGCCTGTACGTGACCTCGCTGTACTGACCCCGCGCCGCCGCCCCGTCCCCGGTGGCGGTCAGCGGCGGCGCAGCACCCGCAGGGAGTCGGTGACGGAGATCTCCTCGAAGTCACCGGACTCCAGGGCGCGGAGGTAGATCCGGTACGGCGCCTGGCCGCCGTCCGCCGGGTCGGGGAACACGTCGTGGATGACGAGCAGGCCCCCGGGGGCGACCTTGGGGGCCCAGCCCTCGTAGTCGTTGCCGGCGTGCTCGTCGGTGTGGCCGCCGTCGACGAAGACGAGGCCGAGCTGCCCGCCCCACACCTTCGCGACCTGCGGGGACCGCCCGACCACGGCGATCACGTACTCCTCGAGACCCGCCTTGCGCAGCGTCCGCCGGAACGTCGGCAGGGTGTCCATGAGCCCGACCTCGGGGTCGACCACGGTCTCGTCGTGGTACTCCCAGCCCGGCTGCTGCTCCTCGCTGCCCCGGTGGTGGTCCACGGTCACCGCGACCGTCCCGGCCTGCCGGGCCACGTCGGCGAGCAGGATCGTCGACCGCCCGCAGTACGTGCCGACCTCAAGCAGCGGCAGCCCGAGCTTCGCGGCCTCCGCGGCCGCCTCGTACAGGGCGATCCCCTCCCCGACGGGCATGAAGCCCTTCGCGGCCTCGAAGGCGGCAAGGATCTCGGGCGCGGGCACGGACATGGTGACTCCTACTGGCGGGTACGGGGGTACGGGCGCCCATCGTGCCCTACGCGTCGCACTCGAACCACACCTTCTTCCCGTCGGCCCGCTCGTCGGCCCCCCACCGGTCCGTCACGGCCTCCACGAGGACGAGCCCCCGCCCGCCCTCGTCCAGCGGGTCCGCCGCCTTCGCGTACACGGCGCCGGGCACCCCGTCCGCGACCTCGACCCGGAGCCCGTACGGCTCGCGCAGGATGAGCACCGAGCAACGGCGGCCGGGCACGTGCCGGACGACGTTGGCGACGAGCTCGGTGAGCGCGAGTCCGGCGGGGTCGGACAGATGGCCGAGTCCCCAACGCGTGAGGAACATGCGCAGGATGCGGCGCATGTGACCGGCGGAGTGCTCACCGACGGTGAAGGCCATGCGGTAGCTCGCCGTAAGTTCCGCAGGGTAGAGGTCTGTTGCCTGATTCATGCCACCAGCGTGGGCGGTCTTCGTTACGCTCGGCTACGGCCTGAACACAACGCCTCACCGCGTGAGCTTGGGGGTGACCACGCCTTGGTCAACATCCGCAGCCTCGATCCGAGCGCCTCGCCGCTGGACTACTACGGATCGGAACTCCGCCGCCTGAGAGAGGAGGCGGGGCTGAACCAGCCGCAGCTCGGCAGGATCGTCTACTGCACGGGCTCGCTGATCGGCCAGATCGAGACGGCGAAGAAGGTCCCGACGAGACGGTTCTCGGAGCAACTCGACGCGGCGTTGATGACGGGAGGGCTGTTCTCCCGGCTGGTGGGGTTGGTACTGAAGAGCCAGTTGCCGACGTGGTTCCAGCAGTACGCGGAGATGGAGGCGAAGGCGACGTACATCTCCACGTATCAGTCGCAGTTGGTCTATGGCCTGCTTCAGATGGACGAGTACGCGCGTGCGGTGCTGAGCGTCGAGTACCCGGACCGGCTCGACGAGATGGTGGCGGCCCGGATGGAGCGCCAACGCATCCTGGAGAGGGATAACCCGCCGGTGTTGTGTGTAGTGCTGGACGAGGCGGTCCTGCACCGGGAGATCGGCGGTGCGGAGGTGATGCGGAACCAACTCGCGCATCTGTTGGGCTTCCTGGACCATCCGTGGATTCAGGTGCAGGTACTTCCCTTCGAGGTGGGACAGCACTCGGCGATGATGGGTTCGTTCACGCAGTTGCGCTTCGACGACGACCCAGATGTCTTCTATTCGGAGAGCTACGACTCGGGTCACATGACTGCCAATTCGCAAGTGATCAGGGAGCGGTCCGTCGGCTACGCTCGCCTGCAGGCGGCGGGCCTCTCGCGGGAGGAATCAGCCGTGCTGATCGAAAGCGTGATGAGGGAGCGGTATGGGTACCAGCCAGGACCTGCGGTGGCGTAAGTCGTCCTTCAGTGGCCCCAACGGCGGTGACTGCGTCGAGTGCGCGCCGCTCGGGACCGCTGCCTGGCGCAAGTCGTCCTTCAGCGGCTCCAACGGTGGCGAGTGCGTCGAGGTCGCGGACCTGACCGCTCACGTCGCGGTCCGGGACTCCAAGAACCCCGAGGGCCCGGCGTTCCTCGCCACTCCGGCGGCCTTCACGGCCTTCGTGAGCGCCGCTGCCGAGGGCCGTATCGGCCGCTGACGGTGGCGACCCTCATAGGAACGATGATCCTCGCCATCGGGCTGCCGGCCTGGGCGGGGATCACGTACGTGGGGCTGGTGAGGGCGCGGAGGGGCGACGGGCTGCCGCAGCCGGACCTGCCCCGGGCCCCGCGCTCGCGCGCGAGGAAGGCGGCGTATGTCGCGGCGGTGGCGTACGTCGCGGGCGGGGCGCTGCACGTGTACGGCCTGTCGTACATGCCGTTCCTGTTCCCGGAGGACGCGTGCTGGTTCAAGGCGGGCATGAAGACGTACCCGGACCACAGCAGCGCCCTCCCGGTGAGCCTGGTGTGCCGGGGCATGGAGATAGTCCCGTGGTGGATCAACCCGGGCCTCCTGCTCCTGGGCACGACGGCGATCGTCGCCACCGTCACGAGCGTGGTCCTGACCCTGCGGCGTCCGGCCCGCAGCCGTTGATGGAACCCGGCTCGGTCCGCCCACACTTAGAGCTGCTTCAGGCCAATCAATGGCCAGTCAACGTCGCCGACCGCATCCCTTCTTCACAGGCTTCACACACACAACACCGCACGTGACCTTGACGATTGCGCGTGCCGAGCTTCGGGAGATCCGGCAAGCGGTTTTTGTCTCCGCGTTCCAGACTTCGCGGGCGTCTCTTGCCGAGCCTCGATTACTCGGGGTTAAGTAGCGTCGTGCGCGTCTGGGACTGACCATCCCGTCGTGACGCGCGTACGTCATCGGCGGTCGGGGGGACAGCGCCGCCACGGGGGAAGAACGGCATCGCCATGTCGCGATGCCGGCTCATCGTGAACGTCGCCCAGGTCACCCCTGCCTGCCCTCGTTCGCTGTGAAGGATGCTTTCCTTGCGGTTCAAACCGGGGTTGTTCCACTCTCGATCACGCTTGTCCACGACTCTCACCACCACCATCACGTCCGTCGCCGCCCTGGCCGTCCTCGGTGGACTGGCCGTCCGGCCCGACCTGGCCGCGCCCGTGGCCGCGACGGTCGACTCGTACGACGGCTACGACGCCAAAGCCGCCCAGCAGTTGCGCGAGGACCAGTGTGTGGGCACCGAAGCCCTGCGCGCGGGCGGGCCCAACATGTTCGGCCTCGCGCAGAGCGCCCTGACCCTGCCGCCCGACCAGCTCCACAAGCAACTTGAACGCGACCTGTTCAACGACAAGACCCCGCTGCACGCGGCGCGCAACGCGGACATCGCTCTCACGGAGCAGTGGCTCGACAAGGTCGCGAAGCAGGGGTACGCGTGGTCCAGTGCCGCAAACCTGGACTCCTACCCGAACGAGCCGCAGGACGCGGACAAGGTCTTCGACAAGACCGGACTGAGCCCGTGGCTGTCCCAGGGGTACTGGTCGTCGATCGACGTGCTCAACCCGTTCTACGACTCCTCGCCCACCGCTGATGACAAGACGAAGGCCGCTGCGCTCGCGATCGGCAACCCGCTCTACACCGATGCGGGGACGCCGAAGGAGCAGGAGGCATGGACGCTGTGGAAGAAGAACTCCGGGAAGGTCGAGCCCAACCAGTACTTCATTCCCCGGGTGTTCGCCGATGACGCCCGTATCTTCCTCGCCTCCGGTGGCTTCCCCCGTACGGCTCCGGAGCCGGAAAGCCCGGAGTTCCGGATCGCGGTCGAGGACCTGAAGGCCCGTTTCGGGGCTTGTGGTTGGCACGACCCGATCGACCCGAACCGCGTCCTCGGCAAGCAGGTGGCGCAGGCGGCGGCCGAGTGGCAGCAGGAGATCGCCGGCCAGGCCACGCAGCGGCAGCAGATCCTCACCGCAGGCAAGGGAGCCGGGAAAGCGCTACAGGACGGCACGTACGCCCTGAGCATGCTTCTGGGTCAGTCGTGGCTCGCCGACTACTACACCCGCTGGCAGGACCACTGGACCCCCGGTGGCGTGGGCTGGATCGGCAACGGTTACACGGTGATCCAGGTGCCGGGCGCGCCGGGCATGTGCCTGGACGTGCAGGGCGGCGGCAAGACCAACGGCACACCGGTTCAGATCTTCACCTGCAACGGCGGCGCCGCGCAGAAGTGGGAGCTCGAGGGCGGCGAGGAGGACCTGCACCTCCGCAACGTCAACTCGTTCAAGTGTCTGGACGTGGCCGGGAACGGGTCGGCCAACGGCACGAAGATCCAGATCTGGGACTGCTACGGCTCCAAGGGGCAGTCGTGGAAGGGCGACGTCCGCGCCGCCTCGCCCCTGAAGAGCCTGACCACGGGCAAGTGCCTGGACCTGAGCGCGTTCACCAAGAGCACGGACACACGGCTGTGGGACTGCAAGGGCACCAGCGCGCAGAAGTACCTGATCAAGCCGACCGGCGAGAAGGGCGCCGGCAGCACCCCCTACCCGGTCAAGGCACAGTTCGACGCGGCGAAGAAGGGCCTCACCGACGCACAGGCCGCCGCGAAGACACACCTGGCCGCGATCAAGGCCCAGCTGGAGAACGCCAAGAAGTCGGCCGTCGCCTCCGACGCGGCGGTGCAGGCCGCGTACGGCATCGCGGACACCGCGGGTGCCCCCCGTGGACGCGGTCTTCTGGTCGGACAGCAGAAGGCCCAGATCACGAAGGGTGCCGTCGCCGCGCTGACGGCGATGGTCAAGGCCGGCGAGACCGCGGAAGCCGCCACCAGGGCCGCAGCGGCTGACAGCGCGACCATCACACAGCGCGCCGTCGCCCAGACCGCGCAGGTCAACGCCGAGTTCCGCAAGGAGGCCGCCCGGACCGCCGAGGTGCAGGCGAAGGCGGCGGCCGACGGGGCCAAGCTGCACCGCGACAACGCCAAGAAGGACAAGGAGACGGCGGAGGCCAAGCTCGCCCTCGCGCTGAAGGCCGAGGGCGACGCCAAGGCCGCCGCGGCGGAGGCCCACGCCAAGCGGCTGGCGGCCGAGTCCGAGGAAGCCAAGGCGAAGGCGGAGAAGGACACCGCTGCCGCCAAGCAGAACGAAGCGGCCCAGCACAAGCAGACCGCAGAGGCGGAGGCACTGAAGGCCGAGGAGGCCAGAAAGGCTGCTGAGTCCTCAGAGTCCACTGCGGTGGAGAAGAAGAACGCCGCCGTCAAGGCTCGCGACAACGCCAAGGCCAGGCGCGACGACGCCTGGGAGGCCGAGCAGCGGGCCGACGCTGCCCGTGCCAAGGCCGATGCGAAGGAGGCGTACGCCCAGGCCCACGATTCCGACGGTTACGCCAAGGAGTCCCGGGAGGCGGCCGACGCGGCCTCGGCGCACGCCGACGACGCGGAGGCAGCGGCCGGACGGGCGCGCGGCGAGGCCGACGCGGCGACGCGGGCGGCGGCGGAAGCGGACGCGGCGGCCAGCCGTGCCGAAGCGGCCGCCAAGCGGTCCCGCGCACACGCGGACGCCGCCCAGGCGGCGAAACTGAAGGCCGACGCGGCGGTGCGGACCGCCACGAGCGCCGCCGCCGACGCCCTCGTGGCGAGCGACCACGCCGCCGCCGAAGCCCGTACGGCGGTCGCGCTGGCCGACGAGGCGGAGCGCAAGGCGAAGGAGGCCAAGAGCCAGGCGGACGCGGCCTCGAAGGAGGCAGCGACCGCACGTGCAGCGTCGGCGAAGGCCGCCGGGTTCGCCTACGTCACCGCCCAGGCGGCGGCGGAAGCCGGTGCGGCGGCCGCGCAGGTCGCCAAACCCGCGAACGACGCCATCCAGCTCGGCTCCCCGTACGTAGCCACGGACACCACCGCGGGTCTGGTGGTCCTCACGGGCCAGGCGTCGAAGACGATCGCCGAGCAGCAGAAGGCCGTCGCCGACGCCCACGCCAGGAACGCGCTGGCCGAGGCGGCCGCCGCCAAGAGCCTCGCCGACAAGGCCACGGGCGATGCCAAGCAGGCGTACGTGCACGCCGCCAACGCCGCCGGGTACGCGGCGGACGCCCGCGGCTACGCCAAGGAGGCCCTCGGGTATGCCGCCGAGGCCGCCGACGCGGCGTCGAAGGCCAGTGCGTCTCTGGCCCGCACTCTGGAGTACGACCGGAAGGCCGCCGAGGACGCGGCTGCCGCGGACAAGGCCGCCGGGCGCGCCGAGGGGTACGCCCGCTCGGCCCGCGAATCGGCCGACCAGGCCGCCCTCGACGCCGAGGGCGCCCGTCAGGCCGCCTCTCGGGCCGAGCAGTCCGCCAAGGACGCGCGGGCGGCGGCCGAACGAGCCGACACCGCGGCGACCGAGGCCGAGCAGGCCGCCAAGGACGCCCTGAAGTACGCGGAGGAGGCGCAGGCGGCGGCCGACCGGGCCGAGGCCGAGCAGAAGAACAACTCGATCGCGAACGGCTCCACCACCGGTGTCGGCGGAGTCTTCTACGTCGTCGACAAGATGGTCCCTGTCGGCGAACCGGAGATCAAGAAGAAGGAGAACTGCAACGTCATCGTCCATGTGGGCGACTGCGTGATGACCGCCGTCATCACCTTCGACGCCTACATCGACCTGTACCTGTGCACCGCTGAGGGCATGCCGGCGACCGAGACCGGCTGCCCGCCGGACGCCACGGTCTTCCTCGGCTCCGACGTGCTGAAGGACCAGAAGACCGAGGTCACGCACACCCTGTCGATGGCCGAGTTCAACGAGGGCATCGACCCGGTGAAGATCCTCCTCGGTGACTTCATCGAGTGTGCCCAGAAAATCGCCCCCGGCGGTGCGTCGGGCAGCTGGGCCGGGTGCGCCTGGGCCGCGACCTGGTTCATCCCCGGCAAGGCGTTCAAGGCGATCGGGGACGCGCTCCACGCGCTAAACGCCTCCCTGCACACGGGTGTCGGCGTCCGCGAGGCGTTCAACGTGCTGCGGGCCCTGGACCTCGACCCGGCGACGATCGCCCGGCTCGAAGACACCGTCAACGTGTACGAGGACGTATTCGTCGCCTGCGAGAGGAACAGCTTCCCGGGCTCTACCCGGGTCCTCATGGCGGACGGCTCGCACCGCCCGATTCGCGACGTACGCGTCGGTGACCGGGTGCTCGCCACCGACACCCGGACCGGGAGCCTGCGGGCCCAGGACGTGACGGACACCTTCCGTCACGACACCGAACGTCTGGTGGACATCTCCGTCGCGGGCGGCCGGCTCACAAGCACGATCGGGCACCGGTTCTTCGTCCTCGACCGCGGCTGGACGACGGTCGCGGAGCTGCGCATCGGCGACCGGCTGCGCACCCCGCAGGGCACGATGCAGACCGTCACCGCACTGCGGGACCGGTCGGGCCTCGCGCCCCGCACGGTCTTCGACCTCACCGTCGACGGACCGCACACGTTCTACGTGCGTCCGCAGGGAGTGCGGGTCCGGGACGTTCTTGTCCACAACTGCACCAACCTCATTGCGGACGAGGGCATCCTGGACGCGCACACGCTGAAGGACCACGTCAACAAGAACAATGCTGAGATGCAGGCCAAGGCCGACGGATCGGTCGGCGGTGTCGCGGGCAGGTGGACCAGCAAGGAAAAGGCCGAGAGCGCCGTCCAGCAGGCCATGGAGGAGTGGATGAAGCGTCCGGGCAACGCCCAGAGGCTGGTGGACTGGCGGAACAAGCAGGCGAACAAGCTGGGAAAGGGCGGCCGGTTCGACCCGCGGACCGACCTCCTTCCGATCGAATGGCAGCTCAGGAACGAGGGGTCGCTCGGGCAGGTGTGGCGCAAGGGCGGTGACAAGGACGCCCCCGAGGCGGCGAGCAACAGCGTGCAGATCATGCTGAGGTTCGCGCCGAAGGTGCCTAACCAGGGGCAGCACACGCTGAAGTACGTCGTCTACACGTCGTACCCCCTCCCGAACAAGTAGCACGATGATCACGGGGCGGGCGCCCCGCTCATGGAGTGGGGTGCCCGCCCCGTACAGGAGGTTGGCGATGGCTCGCGCGCGCGAGGTCTACTACTACGACTACCCGGGCGACTTCGGACTCAGTGGCCTTGCCGGCACGCTGTGCTCCCGCACGGCGCTCCGGCTCGACGGGCCGGTGGTGCTCGCTCTCGCCGGGGCGCAGGCGGATGATGACGACCGTCGGCTCGGCCGTGACCTCCGGCTCCTGCTGGACTCTCCGCTGCCGGACGAGGTGCTGCGTGCCGTGTGGCTCGCCGCCGTACGTCGCTGCATCGATCCCGCCGAGGAGGACACGGAAACGCGGGTGTGGCTGCGCCGCGTCTCGGAGGTGTGCCCTTCCCTCGCGCCGGAACGGGACCCGTACGAGGTGAAGACCCTCGACGCGGCCCGGCCCAGGGTGCCGGAGGAGGAGTTGCGCGAGGCAGTCGCGGCGCAGATCGACTCGGCTGCGCCCGGACTCGCACGCCACGTTGCCGTTCCGGGCATCGGTCCGGCACTGCTGCGGGTGGTGCGCGAGGCGGACGCCGATCTCGGGTTCCGGATGCTCCTGAGGACGCTCAAGGCGTACTCCGTGCCGGTCGACGAAGCTCTGTACGCCCGGCTGCGCAGCACCGGCGAACGACTGGCCTACCCCTTGGCCGCCGTCCAGGAGGACCTGAACGTGCGCTGGCCCCCGATCGACCCCGGTCGACGCGACTTCGCACTTGGCCGGTTCGGCCTGCCGTTCGTCGCGGCCGTGTTCCGGGGGACGGAGTGGGAACACCTGGGCACGGTGAGAGAGAACATCCGGAGCGTCATCGACGGCGACCTGGGTTGCGTCCCGGGCTCTTCGGCGGCGGTGCTGCTGGAGGACGTCCAACGGCTCCTCGGGTCGCCCCTTTCCGATGAGGAGATCACCGCACTCTGGCGCACCGCGGCACGGCGTCAGTACGTCGATGGCGGGTTCGACGCCGAGGGCCGGGCGTGGCTGGAGAGGCTCGCGCTGGAGTGCAGCGAACGGCTGGCTGAAGTGGACCCCGTGTACACACCGTTCCTGTCCCCCGCCCGCACCGATCTGACGGAGGCTGTGCTCCGAGAGGTCCGGGCGGCGACAGGCGTCGACGTGGCCGAGGCGCGGGGCGTGGCGCAGGTGCTGGAGGACGTGGTCAGGACCGTCGATCCCGACCTGGGATTCCGCTTCCTCCTCCAGCTCCTCACCGCGTACGACCTCCCTGTCACCGACGCCCGGCGCCGGCGCTACGAGGAACTCGCCGAACGGCTCGGCTACAGCCGGGATCACGTCGACGACCGGCTGCCCCACACCCAGGCCTGACGGTCACGCCCCCGTCAGCACCGCCCGCAGCTTCCGTACGCCCGTCTTCCACTCCTCGCCGTCCGACTCCTCCCAGAGTTCGAGGAGTTCGGAGGGTTCGGTGAGGATGCGGTCCAGGGCCGCGACGGCCTCCTGGCGGAGTTCGGCCGGGAGGGGCGGCAGGGGTTCCTTCGGGCCGTAGGCGGTGGTGACCGGGTCGCCGCCCGGGCACTGGGCCGCGACCAGGGCGGCCGAGGCGATGGCCTCCACGGCGACGTCCGAGTCCACGTCCTCCTCGCCGGACTCCCGCACCTCGCGGAAGGTCGCGCCCAGCACCTCCGCCTTCTCCTCCGCCGGGGCCTTGTCCACCCGGTAGGAGAAGTCGGCGGCCGTGTCGTTGTCGAAGGGGCCGATGTCCCAGGTACCCATGGCGTGCTCGCTCTCTCCGTGCTCGGTCGATCAGCTGTGTCCCCAGGGTGGCAGGTGCCACTGACAACGCCGGTCCGATGTCGGAGCTGTGTGCAACTCCGGGGAATTGCATCCCATGCGTGAATCCGGGGCGTCTGAGCTGGGGACCTGCGGCCTCAACGTGCCTCCTGGTGGCGGGGAGTGCAGGTCGTTGACCTGCACTCTTGCCGGGTCATCCAGGTGATCCGGCTGCTCAACTGGCTCCACGTCCAAGGCCTCGGACTCGGCTCCTGCACCCAGGACCTCCTGGACGTCTGGCTGGACGACCACCCCGCCCGCGGCCCCCGCGTCCACGGCTTCCTCGTCTGGACCAGCCGAAAGGGCCCGCACCCGCAAGCTGACCGTCGACATTCCCCCCTCGTCGTTCACCGGGCAGCTCATCGCCCATGACGCCCGGTGGCGCCTGGTCGACCGGCTCATCCACGACCACGAGATCACCGACAAGGCAGCCGGACTTCTTGCCCTGCTGTTCGCCCAGGGGCCCTTGCGTATCGCCGCCCTCACCGCCGCCCACGTGGAGTTCAACGGCGACGAGGTGTCTCTCCGGCTCGGAAGGGTCCCGGTCCAGATGCCCCCGCCTCTGGACGGCTGCCTGCGAACGCTTCACGCCGAGGCGACGGCCCGGGACACCGCCGCAGAGCGCTGGCTGTTCCCCGGCCGGTTCCCCGCTCAGCACCTCAGCTCCGCCTCGCCGGCGGTATGCGAAGCCCGGCCGGCGGGCCAGTCAGTGGGGTCCGGAGAGCAGCGCGTTGAGATCCGCGAAGGGGATGCCTTGGGCGAGGGAGTCGTAGCCGCCGGTACCGAAGAGATCCTGTGCGGCGGAGCGCGCGGCAGCGTAGGCGGCCTGCGCTACGCCCGAGCCGAGACTGACGCGAGCCACTCCGAGGGAACCGAGCTCGGCAGCGGTCGGGGTGCCGGGGCCGGCCATGACGTTCAGCGGTACGGAGATGTCCCTGGCCAGTGCGGCGATGGTGGCGGTGTCGGTGACGCCGGGGACGAAGATGCCGTCCGCGCCCGCGTCAACGTACAAATGCGCCCGGGCCAGGGTTTCCTTCAGCCGGGTGTCCGGGTCGCCGAGCCCGAGCAGGAAGGTATCGATACGGGCGTTGAGGAACAGATCCGCGCCGGCCCGGTCGGCACTCTGCCGGGCTGCGGCCAGCCGCGCCGCGAGCTCTGCCGGAGGCCGGGCGCCGTCCTCGATGTTGACGCCGACGGCACCCGCCGCGAGGACCCCGGAAACGGTCTCGGCAACGCCGGCGGCATCCGTCCCGTACCCGCCCTCGATGTCAGCGGTGACCGGCACCGCGACGGCAGTGACGATCCGGGCGATCAGCTTCAGCGCCCGGTCGCGGGTAAGGACGTCGCCGTCTGGAGCCCCCAGCGACCAGGCGACACCGGCGCTGGTGGTCGCGATCGCGGGGGCGCCCGCGGCCTCGATGACGCGGGCGCTCGCAACATCCCAGGCGTTGGCGAGCGCGAGGGGTTCAGCTGGGGTATGCAGAGAGCGGAAGAAGCGGGCATTATCCGGCTGCGTGATGGTCATGAATGCAGTCAAACATCGACCATTGTCCATCTTCTGGCGAGAATCCGACACGAACGTAGCTTCACGCTTGAGCAGGCCCGGAGCGCGCTCGGCGAGCAGGTCGGTGACCGCGGTGGTGTAGGCGTGGGCGGTGGACTCACTGATCCCGAAACCTGCGGCGATCTGCGCCAACGTGATGTGTCACTCCGCGAGCGCATGCGGCACGTCGAGTGCGGCGGGATGGATGGCCAACGAGGCCTCCAGGGCTGCTTGGTTGAGACGTCAGGCATCTCCATCAGCAACCCAGGGGCCTCGCCTGTTACGCGCCCTCAGCCGTCACGCGATCGGTGCCCAGACTGAAGAAGCGCAGTGACGAGGACGAGGAACGTTTTGGCGTCATCCATCGGTCAGCTGCTGGATGGCCTTCAGTGCCTGACCGGCTCCGTTCTCGGTCACCAGATGGTGCGCCGCTTTTGCGGCGGCTCGACGGTGTGTCTGCCGCTTCACTACTTGGTGAAGTGAGTCGGCAAGCCGTTCGGCGGTGAGTGATCGGAAGGGGATGGGGTCGGTGGCGGCGCCGATGGCGGCAAGTCGCGCCGCCCAGAACGGCTGGTCCGCGGTCACCGGTACGGTGACCGCGGGCACTCCAGCGCGCAACGCGGCGGCCGAGGTGCCGGCCCCGCCATGGTGGACCACCGCGGCCAGCCGTGGAAACAGCAAGGCGTGCGGTACGTCCCCGATGGTGAGCACGTCGTCCCCGTCGGCGGCGAGCCCGGCACTGCCGGCTTGGAGGATGCCGCGCAGCCCGGCGCGGCGCAGGGCTCGCACAGCTATCTCGCTCAGCCGCTCCCCGTCACCGGCAGCCATGCTGCCGAAGCCGATGAGGACGGGCCGGGGCCCGGCACGCAGGAAGTCCTCCAGATCATGAGGCAGCCGTTCGGCCGCATCGTGATGGGGCCACCAGTTGCCCACGACCTCCAGGCCAGAGCGCCAGTCGGAGGGACGAGGCGCCAGGGCCGTACTGAAGCCGTGCAAGATGGGCCAATTCGCCTGTTCCTGTCGTCGACGCATCTCGGAAGGTGAGGCCGGGGGCAGCTGGAGGCGGTGGCGCAGCTTTGCGGCAGCCTGTTCGTAGACACGGTCGGCCATCCGCAGTGCGAAGCGTCCGGTTGCTCGGTTGGCGAGACGGCCCAGTGAGCGGGAGCCTGTGACGACGGGCGGGAAGTCGCCGGTGGGCGCGGTGGGCTGGAGGTACACGCCGAGGCTCGGTGTGCCCGTGGCCTCGGTGAGGTGCCAGCCGAGCGGAGCCGTGGTGGTCGACAGCAGGAGCAGGTCCGTGTCATCGTCCATCACGTCGGCGAAGCCCTGGCCCAGTTCGGTAATGAACGCGGCAGCGGTGCGCATGAGTTCGCGTCGGCCTGTGACGCTGCCACGTACCCGTGTGTCGGCGGGGAGGCTGCGAAATTCCAGCCCTGCGTCGCGTACGAGGGGTGCGAAGGTGTCTGTGGTGGCGAGGGCAACGTCGTATCCGGCCCGGCGCAGTTCGGCGCCCAGACCCGTGTAGGGCGCGACGTCGCCGCGCGATCCGGCCGCGGCGATCAGGATCCTCATTGGTTCTCCTCGGAATCGGTACGGCCACCTGCGTGGCGGTCCGCGTTGGCGTGAACCGCCTTGCGCGTGTAGGCGGCCAGACCCGGGCGCTGCTGCGACGGCGGAATGACCAGAGCGAATGCGCGCGGATCGGCGACGAAGTCGTCCGCGATGCGCCGGTGCATGTCGGGCGGGCAGGAGGTGAACCATCGCGAGATGTGCAGGCGGTGCTCCTCGGCGAGGTCCATGGCCCGCTCGCCGTTGGTCAGCTCCCCCTCGTCGAAGGCCGCGAGCAGTTCCGCGCGCCAGGCGGCGGCTTCGCCCATGAGCCGGCGCCAGTCCTCTTTGCTGTGAGCAGCCGCGCGCGCCATCGCCTCGCGCTGTCCCTCCGAGTGCGCCCACTTGAGTTCTGCCTCGGTGGCATAGCTCAGGTCGAAGGTGATCTCACCGAAGACCTCGAAGCGTTCCTGAGGAGTCAGGGACACCCCGGTCTTCTGGACCTCTATCGCCCGTTCCGCCACCTCGGCCAGCCGCTGCAGCCTGGCGATCTCCTCACTCAGCTGCCGCTGCCGGGCCCGGAGCCGCTCCAAGGGGTTCGCCTGCGGATCCTCGAAGATCGTGGCGATCTCGTCGAGAGGGAAGCCGAGCTCACGGTAGAAGAGGATCTGCTGGAGACGGACCAGGTCAGCCTCACTGTAGAGCCGGTATCCGGCGTGGCTGCGGTCACTGGGCGAGAGCAGCCCCGCCTTGTCGTAGTGATGCAGTGTCCGCACCGTCACCCCGGCGAAGGCCGAGACCTGCCCCACGGAGTAACTCATCCACCTGCCCTTCCGTCGGTACCCAGCCTCAAGCCTGACGTAAGGGGAGGGTCAACTCGCGCTTTCTGGGCCTCGGAGGTGAGGACGGAAAATACTCACCGGCCCGCGAGCTACGGCCCATTGAGCTTTCAGGTGGGCCACCGCACTGCCGGCTCCCCCACCCAGCAGGCCGTGACCTGGGCGCCGGCCATGACCCACGCCCCGTCGAGCGCGGCGTTGCCCGCCTCAAGTTCTGGAGGATCTTCCGTCGGCCCGCTGCAGCCCGAACCGCATGACGTCAATTGCCCTCCGTGACGCTGCTCGCCCGACGCGACGTGCTGACCCACGACCTGGGCTCGGCCCCGGAGGACGTACGGGCCTCCCTGGACGCGCTGCCGCCCGACCCGCTCGGCGCCGGCCGGCTCGTCCTGCTGACCCGGGAACTGACCACGGACTTCCACCCGGCCGAGCAGGACGGCGAACCCCAACCGGTCCTCCTCCTCGAACACGCCGCCGGTCCGCAGGCCACCCCCCCCAGGACCTGACCACCCTCTTCGACGAAGGCGAAGCCACCCTGGCCGTCGTGAACGCCGAGCCCGTGCCCGGCGGGGCCTGGGGCTGAGCCGCCCCGCACGTCTACCGCGGGGAGGGAGACGACGCCGTGCGCTCCACCCAGTAGCTGTGGTTCGGCCAGTGCGGGTCCTCCCAGCGGGCGGGGCCCGCCAGCCCCAGGAGCCGTATCCGGTGGAGCAGTTCCTCGTGGCCGTCCTGGGGGCGAAGCCGCGTGGGGACGTGCCGGACGAGCCAGGCGGCGAGCTCGGCGCGTACGGCTTCCTTGTCGTCGAGCCACCACCCGTCCCAGGGCAGCTGGTCGCCCAGCAGGTCGTACTCCCAGCCGTCGGCGGTGTCGGCCAAGTGTCGGTCGGCGACCTCGTCGTCGAGTTCCTCCCAGGCCGCGAGCCACGGGCCGGGCGTGGTGGACGCCTCGGTGCACAGGGCGAGGAGTTCGTGGACGGGAACGGCGGGAGCCGGGTCGGTGAGGCTGTGGGCCCACCACGCGTGCAGGAACTCCTCCACCGCCGCGGCCTGGGGCGCGGGCCACTCCTGCCAGTGGCCGCGAGCGAACGAGACCCCCACCCGTTCCATGCCGAAGAAGGGCTCCACGAGGCCGTCGACCAGGGCCCGGGAGAACTGCGGCAGGATGCGGCGCAGCACCGCGCCGTGGTCGCTCCAGTCGGGGGCGCTCCAGGTGCGGTAGAGAAGGTCCGGGTCCAGCTCGACGTCCGGGACCTTCAGCAGGGCCAACTCCTCTTCACTGCCCCAGTGGCAGTCGCACTGGACCTCGTCGCCGCGGGCGGTCATGCCGCGGAAGGTGACGGCCAAGCCGTCCAGGGCGCGGTCCAGTCGGATGCGTGCGGGAGCGTCGTCGACGTTCGTCATAGCCGGTGCGGGCCTCACGGGACTCCGGACGGCCTCCGCCGGCCGAAGATCCCGACCTTACCCGCCGCCCCCGCCGCCGCCGTCACCGAGTCCGCCGTCACCGGCCCTCCTCCCGTAACCCACCCCGTATCTGACCTTCCGTCAGAATGGAACGTGTTCTAGTCTGCCGCGCATGGGCATCGCCATCACGCATGAACAGCGGGAGCTCGCCCGGGCCGTTCGGGGCTGGCTCGGCCGGGCCGTACCTTCCGAGGAGGTGCGCAAGCATCTCGACGTTCCCGACGCCGCCGTCGGGCGGCCGGGCTACTGGGACGGCGCCGCCGGGCAGGGGCTTCTCGGGATCCATCTGCCCGAGGAGTGCGGGGGAGGGGGCGGCGACCTCGTCGACCTCGCCGTCGTCGTCGAGGAGGCCGCCCGGGCCCTGCTCCCCGGGCCCTTCCTCCCCACCGTGCTCGCCGCCGCCGTGCTGCACCGCGCCGGGCAGGCGGAACTCGCCGCCGCCCTCGCGAGCGGGGAACGCGTCGGCGCCGTCGCCTTCGGCGGCACCGGCACCCTCACCGCCGTCCGCACCACGAGCGGCCACCTCCTCGACGGCACCGCGCCCCCCGTCCTCGGCGGCGCCCAGGCCGACCTCCTGATCCTGCGGGCCGCCACCGCCGACGGCAGCGTCTGGCTCGCCGTCGACGCCGACGGCCTCACCGTCCGGCCCCACGAGAGCGCCGACCCGACCCGCCCCACCGCCGAGATCACCGCCCGCGCCGCGCACGTCCCCGCCGCCCGCGAACTCACCCTCGGTGGCGCCGAAAGCGCCACCGGCCACATCGCCGCCGTCACCGCGCTCGTCCAGGACCTCGCCGCCGTCCTCTTCGCCGCCGACGCCTGCGGCACCGCCGCCCGCGCCGTCGACACCGCCGCCGAACACGCCCGTACCCGCGAACAGTTCGGACGGCCCATCGGCCAGTTCCAGGGCGTCAAGCACCTCTGCGCCGACATGCTCGTGCGGCTCGAACAGGCCCGCGCCCTCACCTGGGACGCCGCCCGCGCCGCCGGCCCCGGCGAGGACGAACCGGAAAGCGGCCCCCGCTCCCTCACCGCCGCCCTCGCCGCCGCCACCGCCCTCGACACCTCCTACAGCTGCGCCAAGGACTGCATCCAGATCCTCGGCGGCACCGGCTTCACCTGGGAGCACGACGCCCATCTGCTGCTCCGGCGCGCCCTCGTCGCCCGGCAGCTCCTCGGCACCGGCGACCACCACCGGCTCGCCGGGCTCCGGCACGCCGTCGCCGGGGTCCGGCGCGGCCTCCGTCTCGACCTGCCGCCCGAGGCCGACGCGTACCGGACGGCGGCCCGCGAGGCCGTCGCCCCCGCCGCCGGACTCGACCCGGCCGCCGCCCGCCGCGCCCTCGTTCCCACCGGGTACGCCGCCCCGCACCTCCCGGAGCCGTACGGACTCGGCGCCGGGCCGCTCCAGCAGCTCGCCGTCCAGCGGGAACTGGACGAGGCCGGGATCAAGGTCTCCGGGCTCGGCATCGCCACCTGGGTCGTGCCCTCGCTCCTCGCCCACGGCACCCCCGCCCAGCAGGAGGAGCACCTCGCGCCGACCCTGCGCGGCGAGCGACTCTGGTGCCAGCTCTTCTCCGAGCCCGGCGCCGGCTCCGACCTCGCCTCCCTCCGCACCCGCGCCGAACGCACCGAGGACGGCCGCTGGCGGATCAACGGCCAGAAGGTGTGGACGAGCGCCGCCCAGTGGGCCCACCACGGCATCCTGCTCGCCCGTACCGACCCCACCGCCCCCAAGCACCAGGGCCTCACCTACTTCCTCGTCGACATGCGGAACACCCCCGGCATCGACATCCGGCCGCTCAAGGAGATCACCGGGGACTCCCTCTTCAACGAGGTCTGGTTCGACGACGTGCTCCTCCCCGCCGACGCCGTCGTCGGCGAGGTCGACGACGGCTGGCGGGTCGCCCGCAACACCCTCGGCAACGAACGCGTCCACATGGCCGACCAGGTCGCCTTCGACACCGGACTCGAAGCCCTCATCGAGCGGGCCGCCCCGCAGGACAGCTCCGTACGGGTACGGATCGGCGCCCTGCTCGCCGAGGCGCACGCGCTCGCGTGCATCGGCCTGCGCACCACCCTGCTCCAGGTGTCCGGGCTCGAACCGGGCGCGGGCGCCAGCGTCCGCAAGCTCGTCCAGACCCTCCACCAGCAGCGGCTCGCCGAACTCACCCTCGAACTCCTCGGCCCCGAGGGCGCCGTGCGCGAGGGCCCGGGCGAGCGCGCCGTCCACGGACTGCTGATGTCCCGCTGCCTCACCATCGCGGGCGGCACCACCCAGGTACAGCTGAACGTCGTCGCCGAGCGGCTGCTCGGACTGCCGCGAGACTGAGGGGGAACAGAAGATGAGCAAGGCGTACGTGGTCGGCGTCGGGATGACCAAGTTCGAGAAGCCCGAGACCCGGGACTGGCAGTACTGGGACATGGTCAGGGAGGCCGGCACCGCGGCCCTCGCCGACGCGGGCGTGCCCTACGCGCGCGTGGAGCAGGCCGCCGTCGGCTACTGCTTCCAGGCCTCCACGGCAGGACAGCGCGCCGTGTACGAACTCGGGCTGACCGGCATCCCCGTCTACAACCTCAACAACAACTGCGCCACCGGCTCCACCGCCCTCATGACCGCCCGCCAGTTCGTCGAGGGCGGCATCGCGGACTGCGTCCTCGCCGTCGGCTTCGAGAAGATGGCCCGGGGCTCGCTCGGCGGCGGCGGTTCGGCCGGTGCCGGGGACTTCGCGACCTCGCCGGTCGCCCGGCACTACGGCATCATGGCCGCCGCCCACGGCTTCGAGATGTCCCCGCCCACCGCGCAGATCTTCGGCAACGCCGCCCGCGAGCACATGGAGCGGTACGGGACGACCGAGGTGCAGCTCGCCGCCGTCGGCGCCAAGAACCACCAGCACTCCGCGAACAACCCCAACGCCCAGTTCCAGGACGTCTACACGGTCGACGAGATCCTCGCCGCGAAGACCGTCCACCGGCCGCTCACCAAGCTCCAGTGCTCGCCCACCTCCGACGGCGCGGCGGCGGCCCTCGTCGTCTCCGAGCGCTTCGTCGACGAGCACGGGCTGCGGGACCGGGCGGTGGAGATCGCCGCGCAGGCGATGACCACCGACACCGGGGAGTCCTTCGCCTCCGGCTCCTGCATCGACGCCGTCGGCCGCCCCATGTCGCGGGCCGCCGCCCGGCAGGTCTACGAGCGCTCCGGCCTCGGCATCGAGGACGTCGACGTGATCGAGCTCCACGACTGCTTCTCCATCAACGAACTCCTCACCTACGAGGCGCTCGGCATGTGCGAGGAGGGCGCCTCCGGCAAACTCGTCGAGTCCGGCGCCACCACGTACGGCGGGCGCTGGGTCGTGAACCCCTCCGGCGGCCTCATCTCCAAGGGCCACCCGCTGGGCGCGACCGGCCTCGCGCAGGCCGCCGAACTCGTCTGGCAGCTGCGGGGCGAGGCGGGCGCCCGGCAGGTCTCGGGGGCGCGCGTCGGGCTCGCGCACAACATCGGGCTGGGCGGTGCGGCGGTGGTGACCCTGCTGCGGAGGTCGTAGGACCGAATCCCCATGTACGGGGCGGAGCAGGTCTGCGACCATGACATTCATGCCGCAGACCGACTCCGCCACGAGCACCTCCCCGACCTCTTCCCCACCGTCGGCCCGTTCGTGGGCGGTCGTCGCGACCGCCTGCGCGGGCCAGTTCCTCGTCGTCCTCGACGTCTCCGTCGTCAATGTGGCGCTGCCCTCGATGCGGACCGACCTCGGGCTCTCCGAGGTCGGGCTCCAATGGGTCCTCAACGCCTACGCCATCGCCTTCGCCGGCTTCATGCTGTTCGGCGGGCGGGCCTCCGACCTCTTCGGGCGCAAGGCGATGTTCCTCCTCGGTCTCGGCCTCTTCACCGCCGCCTCGGCGGTCGGCGGCGTCGCCCCGGAGGGCGCGTACCTGATCGGCGCCCGCGCCGTGCAGGGCCTCGGCGCCGCCGTCCTCGCGCCCGCCACCCTGACCCTCGTCACCGAAGCCGTCCCCGCCGGGGCCGCCCGCACCCGGGCCATCGGCACCTGGACGGCGGTCGGCGCGGCCGGCGGCGCGGCGGGCGGCTTCGTCGGCGGCCTCCTCGTCGACCTGCTGTCCTGGCGCTGGGTCCTCCTCATCAACATCCCCGTCGGCGTCCTCGTCCTCGTCGGCGCCCTGCTCTGGCTCCGCGAGTCCCGCCCCGGCACCCACCGGCGCCTCGACCTGCCGGGCGCCGTCCTCGTCACGGCCGGGCTCGCGGTCCTCGCGTACGGCATCGTGCAGACCGAACAGGCGGGCTGGACCGCCCCGGCCACGCTCCTGCCGCTGCTCGGCGGTCTCGCGCTGCTCGGCGCGTTCGTCGCCGTCGAGGCGCGCACGGCCGCCCCGCTGATGCCGCTGAAGATCTTCCGCAACCGGGCGGTGACCGCCGCCAACACGGCGATCCTGCTGTGCGGTTCGAGCTCCTTCGGCATGTGGTTCTTCATGACGAACTACGCGCAGAGCGTCCTCGGCTACACCCCGCTCCAGGCGGGCCTGGCGCTGGTCCCCAGCTCCCTCAGCGTCATCCTGGGCTCCAAGCTCGCCCCCCGTCTGATGCCGACGGTCGGCTCCCGGAACCTCGCCGTCCTCGGCGCCCTCATCGCCGCCGCCGGCTTCGCCTGGCAGTCCACGCTCACGGCCGACGGCACCTTCCTCGGCACGATCCTGGGCCCCGGCATCCTGATGATGGGCGGCATCGGCCTGGCCACCACCCCGCTGGCCGCCCTCGCCACGTCCAGCGCCTCCCCGTCCGACGCGGGTCTCGTCTCGGGCCTCGTCAACACCTCCCGCACGATGGGCGGCGCCCTCGGCCTCGCGATCCTCTCGACGGTCGCGGCGGCGGCCACCCCGGCGGTCGCCGACTCCGCCGTCCTCGGCACCCCGGACGGGTCCTCCCTGGTCCCGGGCTACGCGACGGCCTTCCGGGTCTCGGCGGCGGTCCTGATCGGGGCGGCGGCGCTGATGTACTTCTGGCTCCCGAAGGGACAGGGCGGCCCGGAGCGCCCCGCCGCGTAGGCCGCCGGGGAGGACGCGGGGGCCGCCGGCCCTTCAGGACCGCCGTGGCCCGCTCGACCGGTCTCGCCGGGCTATGTGTGCGGCGTTCCCGGCCCAGCGGGGTCCGTCGTCCCGGTGAGTTCCGCGAGGACCTCTTCCAGCCAGCGCACGTGGGTGACCAGGGCCCTGTCCTTGCTCTCGTGGACGTGGTCCAGGATGCGGGCCATGCGACGGGGATCCAGGCCCGGCAGCCAGGGCTCCTCGCGCATGTCCCGGGCGCGGAAGCGGTCGAGCTGGGCGCGGCGTGCCTCCAGCTCGGTGCGGACGAGGGCGATCCGCTCCTCCTCGGTCACGAAGACGGAGAGGAGGTAGCGCGTCGGGAACTCGGGGTCGCCGAAATCGACCGGCGGCTCGTACGGCTCGGCGAGGCGGGCGCGCAGGACGCGTTCGCCGGTGGCGGTGACGCGGTAGACCTTGGAGTCCGGGCGTCCCTCGTTCCGCTCCACGTCGTACGTCAGCCAGTCGTCGGCGGTCATCCGGGCGAGGGTGCGGTAGATCTGGCTCTGCTGGCTGGGGAGCCGGCTCATACGGCCCATCTCACTGCCCAGCCAGCGCTTCAGGTCGTACCCCGTACAGGGACGCATCGCCACGAATCCGAGCAGAACGTGCTCGAACTTCATCTCTCTCCTGTCACCTTTCGGCCGCGAATTCATAGGTGACTAGTCACCTATGGCACTCGACATCTATGCTCGCGGCGCCCACCGCCGGGCCTTCCTCTGCCTCAGGAGACCCTATGACCCTGCCCGCCAGGCGTCTGCCCGCACTGCTGCGCCGCGCGCGCCGCGTCGCCCTGCCGCTGGCCGTCGCCGTCGCCGCCTCCCTCGTACCCGCGGGCGCCGCCCAGGCCCACGACGCCACCGGCCCCACCCTCGTCCGCACCGACAACGGCTGGGTGCGCGGAGCCGCCACGGCCGAGGGGCGCCAGTTCCTCGGCATTCCGTACGCCGAAGCCCCCACCGGCCCCCTGCGCCTGCGCGCCCCGCAGCCCGCCTCCGACTGGGCGGGCGTCAGGGACGCCACCCGCTACGGCGCCTACTGCGCCCAGAACACGTACTGGGCTCCCGGCTTCGAGCGGCAGCGGACCACCGAGGACTGCCTCGACGTCAACGTCTACACCCCGCCCGCCGGCCGCCACTCCACCACCGAGCGCCCGGTCATGGTCTGGGTCCACGGCGGCGGAAACGTCGGCGGCACCGCCCGCGACATCGTTCCCGACGCCTTCGCCCGCCGCACCGGCAGCATCGTCGTCACCCTCAACTACCGCCTCGGCGCCCTGGGCTTCCTCACCCTGCCCGGCGCCGGCGGCAACTTCGCCCTCCTCGACCAGCAGCAGGCCCTGCGCTGGGTCCGGACGAACATCGGCGCCTTCGGCGGCGACCCGGGCCGTGTCACCCTCGCCGGCGAGTCCGCGGGCGGCGGCGCCGTCTGCAACCAGCTCGCCTCCCCGGCGAGCCGCGGCCTCTACCGCGGCGCGATCATCATGAGCGGCACCTTCGGCAACTGCGCCGGGACCCCGCGCGAGCAGGCCGTCGCCTCCTCCCTCGCCTTCGCCGCCGGACTCGGCTGTACGGACGCGGCGACGGCCGCCGACTGTCTCCGCGCGAAGAGCACCAAGGAGATCCTCGACGCGCAGGCCTCCCAGCGCCGCTCCTGGGGCTACACCGTCGGCACCCCCCAGCTGCCCGTGCAGCCGGCCGACGCGTTCGCCTCGGGCCGCTCCTCCCGCGTCCCCGTGATGAACGGCGCCACCAGCAAGGAGGGGCTGGTCTTCGCGTACGACTCGTTCGACCGCTGGGGCAACCCCCTCACCGCCGACGCCTACCCGGCAGCCCTCTCCGCCACCTTCGGCCCGGAGGCCGGGGCGCGAGCGCTCGCCCGCTACCCGCTCACGGCGTACGAGCGCCCCGCGTACGCCTACGGCACGGCCTTCGGTGACCAGCTCTTCGCCTGCCCGGCCCTGGCCGTCGACCCGCTCCTCGCCAAGCGGGGCAAGGTGTACACGTACGAGTTCGCCGACCGCACCTCGCCGCTGTTCGCCTCGCTTCCGCAGAACGCGGACTTCGACTTCGGTGCCACGCACGCCGCCGAGCTGAACTACCTCTTCAAGCCGTACGGCATCGCCGCACCGTTCAACGCCGAACAGCGCGCGCTCGCCGACCAGATGACCGACTACTGGGGCTCGTTCGTCCACGGCACCCCGCCCCGGGCCCGCGGACAGCGGCCCATGCCGGAACACGGATCGCGCCCCGGCCAGGTGCTCCAGCTCCGCACCGCGTCCGCCGGCGGCAACGCGCCCACCGCCACCCTGAGCGAGCAGCACAACTGCGACCTCTGGAACGCTTCGCGCTGACGCGACGACGACGGGGCGGGTGTCCTCTCCGTACGGACACCCGCCCCGAGTCGGCAGGACACCCCAGAGAGTGTCCTGCCCCTAGAGCCACCCCTGCTGCCGCGCCGCCCGTACCGCCTCCATGCGGTTGCGGGTGCCCGTCTTCCCGATCGCCGACGACAGGTAGTTGCGGACCGTGGACTCCGACAGGTGCAGCGCCGTCGCGATGTCCGCGATCGTCGCGCCGTCCACCGAGGCCGCCAGCGCGTCGCGTTCGCGGGCCGTCAGCGGGTTCGGGCCCGCGCTCAGGGCCGCCGCCGCGAGGGCCGGGTCGATCACCGTCTCGCCCCTGAGGGCCTTGCGGATCGACTCGGCCAGGTCCTCCACGGGACCGTCCTTCACCAGGAAGCCCGCCGCGCCCGCCTCCATCGCCCGCCGGAGGTAGCCGGGGCGGCCGAAGGTGGTGAGGATCAGGACCCGGCAGTCCGGGGCCTCCGTCCGCAGGTCCGCCGCCGCGTCCAGGCCCGAGCGGCCCGGCAGTTCGATGTCGAGGAGGGCCACGTCCGGGCGGGCGGCCAGCGCCGCGTCCACGATCTCGTCGCCGCGCCCCACCTGGGCGACGACCTCCATGTCGTGCTCCATGCCGAGCAGCAGGGCCAGCGCCCCGCGCATCATGCCCTGGTCCTCCGCCAGCAGGACTCTGATCATTCCGGCGCTTCCCCCTCGTGCGGCTCGGAGGTCTCGGCGGGGAGCTCCGCGGAGACCCGGAACCCGCCCAGTGGCGCCGGTCCCGACTCCAGAGTGCCGCCTGCCGCCGCGACCCGCTCGCGCAGCCCCCGCAGTCCGCTCCCGGGAACGCCGTCGGCCACCGGGCCGCGCCCGTCGTCGGTGACGGTGAGGCGGACACGGTCGGTGCCGCCGGTGAGGTCGATGACGCAGCGGGACGCGCCGCTGTGCCGTACCGCGTTCGTCGCGGACTCCCGTACGACCCAGCTCAGCAGGGCCTCGGTCTGCGGTTCGAGCAGCGGGCCCGAGCGGCGGACGACCGGCTCGATGCCCGCCGCGGAGAGCGCGTCGCGCGCCCGGTCCAGCTCGGTGGCGAGGCTGCCCTCGCGGTAGCCGGTCACCGCCTCCCTGATCTCGGTCAGCGCCTGACGGCCCACCGACTCGATGTCCGCGACCTGCGCCAGGGCCGCGTCCAGGTCGCGCGGTGCCAGCCGCCGTACGACCTCCGACTTCACCACGATCACCGACAGGGTGTGGCCGAGCAGGTCGTGCAGGTCGCGGGAGAACCGCAGCCGTTCCTTCTCGACGGCGGTCCTCGCGAGTTCCTCCCGGGTCGCCCGGAGCTGCCGGACCGTCTCGTCCAGGGCGAGGATCGTCGCCGTCACCATCACGGAGATGAAGGTGCCGTACACGATGCCGAAGGAGTCCCAGCCGTCCCGCCAGAACGTCACCGCGGCGACCGCGAGGACCAGCGGGAGGCTGATCCGCCGGAGGTGCCGCCCGCGCCGCACCACCGCCCCGACGGCCAGGCCCAGGAGCGGGAAGAGCAGCAGCCACTCCCTGCCGTAACCGATCGCGAGCCCGAAGGTCAGCGCGGCCAGCGCGGCGAGGAGTCCCCAGGTGAGCGGGGCCTCCCGGGTGTGCTCGTGGAAGGCGCGCATGACGATCGCGATGTAGAGGGTGTTGAACGCGAGCAGGCCGAGGCCGCCGATCCAGGGGTTCGCGGCGTCGCCGCTGATCAGGTGGGAGAGCGCGCCGAGGCCCATCAGGAGCCAGGGGAGCAGGCTCAGCCCGCTCGGCCCCCGGTCCTCCTGCCGTCTCCGCAGCACCGCCGCGGTCCGCCCCCACCTGGTGTCCGTCATGCTCATGTCCTACACCGTCCGGGCGGAACGGCGGTACGACACCGCCGCGTACGCGCCGAACAGGGCGGCCCAGCCGACCAGTACCGCGAGGGTCGCCGCCCCCGGGGCCCTGCCGTCCGCCATCGCCACGCCGAGTTCCGCGAAGCGGTTCGTCGGGGTGAGCCGGGAGAGCGTCCGGAGCCAGTCGGGGAAGAGGACGACCGGGAACCAGAGGCCGCCGACGACGGCGAGCCCGAGGTTGCAGGCGACGTTGACGACGCCGGTGGTCTGGGCGGTGAACCGGTAGCCGTTGCCGATGCCGAGCAGGGTGAAGGGCAGCGAGCCGAGCCAGAGCGTGACGGCGACCGCCACCCACTGCCAGGGCTCCATCCGCACGCCGTTGGCGAGGCCGCCCGCGAGCAGGACCCCCGTGATGGCGGGCAACACGACGATCGACCCGGTCAGGGCCCGGCCGGCCACCACCTGCCGGGAGGTCATGGGGGTGATCCGCAGCTGCCGCAGCCAGCCGGTGGACTTGTCCTCCGCCACGCCCGTACCGAGGGACAGCGCGGCGCCGAGCGCTCCGTACGCCGCCATGCCGACCATCGCGGCCTCCTTGTACCCGCTGTCGTCCGCGCCGAGGTTGGTGAAGAGGAGGTACATCATCACCGGCACGCCGATCGTGGAGATCACGAAGCCGATGTCGCGCAGCGTGCGGCGCACTTCGAGGCGGACGTACGCGGTGATCACCGGGATCGCGCCGTTCCGCGCGGACGGGGTGCTCGTCGTGGCCGGGGTGGTCATGGTGTTCATCGGGCCGTCTCCAGGGTGCCGAGGGGCTGCTGGGCCAGGGTGAGGGCGAGGAAGGCGTCGTCGAGCGAGACGGGGGTGACTTCGAGGGACCGGATCGCGTCCCGCTCGGCGAGCGCGCGGACGGTGGCGTCGGAGTCGTCGGTACGCAGCCGGGCGCGGTCGCCCCTGATCTCGTACCCGGTGACGCCGGGCAGGACGGCCAGCCAGTCCGTCGGGCCGCCCGCCAGGTCGAAGGAGACGAGGCCGCCGCCGACGGCCCGCTTCAGCTCCTCGCTGGTGCCGACGGCGAGGACGCGGCCGGCGTCGAGGACGACGATCCGGTCGGCGTACGCGTCGGCCTCCTCCAGGTAGTGGGTGGAGAACAGGACGGTGTTGCCCCGGCGGGCGTAGCCGCGCATGGAGTCCCAGAACTCCCGGCGGGCCTCGACGTCCAGGGCGGCCGTCGGCTCGTCCAGGACGATCAGCTCCGGGCTCCCGACCAGCGAGACGGCGAACCGGACCCGCTGGGTCTGGCCGCCCGACAGCCGGTCGACCCGGCGGCCGGCCAGCTCGGTGAGGCCGGCGAGCGCCAGGGCCTCCGCGACCGGCATCGGTGCCGGGTAGGTGCGGGCGACGAAGGTGACCAGCTCCTGGACGGTGACCCGGGGGACCGCGCGGCCCTCCTGGAGCATCGCGCCGACCCGGCCGGCGGCCACGGCGGCGTCCGGGGCGGAGCCGAAGAGCTCGACGAGGCCGTCGTCGGGCGCGTCGAGGCCGAGGAGGAGGCTGATGGCGGTGGACTTCCCGGCGCCGTTGCGGCCGAGCAGTGCCACGGTCTCGCCGCGCGGGACGGTGAGGTCGAGTCCGTCGACGGCGCGGACGGCGCCGAAGGTCTTGGTCGCGGCCCGGAAGGCGACCGCCGGTGCGTTCGTGTCCTTCTTCATGGGTACGACGCTACGAGCCGGGCTCCGCGGGCGGCAGGCGCGCGTGTACGGACCTGGCCGTGACAAATGTCCCGGGTCCGTTTCTGACGCTGCGTCAGTTGAGCCCCGCCGGGAGGGTTCACAACTCCCCCCGCCTCGGCTATACATGGGATCCACCGACCTAGAACGCGTTCTAGAACGGCCGCGTACGGGACGGTCCCCGCACGGCCTCGGTGCGGCCGACGGTGCGGACGGCCGCACCGAGGTCTTCCCCGCCACGAGGAGCAGCAGCCCGATGCCCATCGACCCCGCCAAGGCCGTCGCCGCCGAACCCCGCAGCGCCGAGATCTCCTGGGACCACAAGGACGTCCAGCTCTACCACCTGGGACTGGGCGCCGGTGTTCCGGCGACGGACCCCGGCGAGCTGCGCTACACCCTCGAATCCCGCCTCCACGTCCTGCCCAGCTTCGCGACCGTCGCGGGCGCCGGCATGGGCGTCGTCGGCGGGCTCTCCGCCCCCGGCATCGACATCGACCTCGCCGCCGTCCTGCACGGCGGCCAGTCGGTCACCCTCCACCGCCCCCTCCCCGTCTCCGGCCGCGCCGTGTCCACCTCGCGCGTCGCCGCCGTGTACGACAAGGGCAAGGCCGCCGTCCTCGTCCTGCGCTCCGAGGCCTCCGACGCCGAAGGACCGCTCTGGACCAGCGACGCCCAGATCTTCGTCCGCGGCGAGGGCGGCTGGGGCGGCGACCGGGGCCCCTCCGAGCGCCTCGACATCCCCGCCCGCGAGCCCGACAAGACCGTCGAGCGGCCCGTACGCGAGGACCAGGCGCTGCTGTACCGCCTCTCCGGCGACTGGAACCCGCTCCACGCCGACCCCGAGTTCGCCGGACTCGCCGGATTCGACCGGCCGATCCTGCACGGACTCTGCACGTACGGCATGACCCTCAAGGCGGTGGTGGACACGGTGCTCGGCGGCGACGTCACCCGCGTCCGCTCGTACCGCACCCGATTCGCCGGGATCTTCTTCCCCGGCGAGACCCTGCGCATCCGGATGTGGGCCGACGAGGGCCGCGTCCAGGTGACGGTCACCGCCGTGGAGCGCGACGACGCACCCGTACTCGCCGACACCGTCGTCGAGCACTCCTGACCCGCTGATTGGAGCCGCACCATGCGCGCAGCCGTACTGCACGAGATCGGCCAGGACAAACTCGAAGTCCTCGACGACGTCGAGGCGGTGGGCTTCGGCCCCGGCAAGGTGAAGATCCGGATCCGGGCCACCGGCCTCTGTCACTCCGACGTCTCCGCGATGAGCGGCGTCCTCCCGCAGCCCGCGCCGTTCATCCCCGGCCACGAGGGCGCCGGCGAGATCCTCGACGTCGGCGACGGCGTCACCGGACTCACCCAGGGCCAGCGGGTGCTGCTCTGCTGGCTGCCCGCCTGCGGCAGCTGCGCCGCCTGCAAGCGCGGCCAGACGCAGCTGTGCCTCGCCGGGTTCATGAACGCCGGCACCCCCAACTTCAAGCGCCCCGGCGGAGACGTCTTCGGCTTCGCCGGCACCGGCACCTTCACCGAGGAGGTCGTCGTCGACGCGGGCTGCGCCGTCCCGATCCCCGACGACGTGCCCTTCGACATCGCCGCCCTCATCGGCTGCGGCGTCACCACCGGCCTCGGCGCGGCCATCAACACCGCCAAGGTGGAAGCCGGTTCGTCGGTCGCCGTCATCGGCTGCGGCGGCGTCGGCATCTCCGCGATCCAGGGCGCCAAGCTCCAGGGCGCCGCCCAGATCGTCGCCGTCGACCCCGTCGAGTCCCGCCGCGAGGCCGCGCTGAAGTTCGGCGCCACCGAGGCGGTCGCCCCCGACGCGCTCGCCGACGCCAAGCAGCGGATCACCGGCGGCGAGGGCTTCGACTACGTCTTCGAGGTCGTCGGCAAGTCCGCCACCGCACGGACCGCGTACGAGACGACCCGGCGCGGCGGCACCCTCTGCGTCGTCGGCGCGGGCGCCCTCGACGACTTCCTCCAGCTCAACATGTTCGAGCTGTTCTTCGACGAGAAGCGCATCCTGCCCTCCATGTACGGCGGCGGCGACGTGCTCCGCTCCTACGAGCGGGCCATCGCGCTCTGGCGGGCCGGTCGCATCGACCTGGAGTCCCTCATCACCCACCGCGTCCCGCTCGCGGGCATCAACGAGGCCCTGGAGCAGATGCGTACGGGCGCCGCCCTGCGCACCTGCATCGAGATCTGAGAGGAACCCGCCCCATGTCACTCCCTCTTGAGGGACTGAGCGCGATCGTCACCGGCGCCGGCCGGGGACTCGGCCGCGCCGAGGCCCTGGAACTCGCCCGGCTCGGTGCCGCCGTCGTCGTCAACGACTACGGCCAGCCCGGCCGCGACGGTTCGGGCGCCGCGTCCGCCGCGCCCGCCGAGGAGGTCGCGGCGGAGATCCGCGCGGCCGGCGGCCGGGCGGTCGCCCACCTCGGCGACGTCTCCGACTTCGAGACCGCGCGGGCCCTGGTCGACCTGGCGGTCAGTGAGTTCGGCAAGCTGGACATTCTCGTCAACAACGCGGGCATCCTGCGCGACCGGATGGTCTTCTCGATGACCGAGGACGAGTGGGACTCGGTCGTACGGGTCCACCTCAAGGGCCACTTCAACACCACCCACTTCGCGGCGGTGCACTGGCGGACCCGGTCGAAGGCGGGGGAGTCCGGCGTCTACGGCCGGATCGTCAACACCTCCTCCGAGGCCTTCCTCGCGGGCTCGGCGGGCCAGCCCAACTACGCGGCGGCCAAGGGCGGCATCGTGGGTCTGACCACGTCGTCGGCGCTCGCGCTCGCCCGGTACGGGGTGACGGCCAACGCCATCTGCCCCCGGGCCAGGACCCGGATGACCGAGGACGTCTTCGCGGGCTTCGGCGAACCGGCCGAGGGCGACCTCGACCCGCTGTCGCCTGAGCACGTGGCGCCGCTCGTCGGCTATCTGGCCTCCCCGGCGGCGGCCGGGGTCAACGGCCAGCTGCTCGTCGTGCACGGCGGGATGGTCGCGGTGGTGGACCGGCCGAAGGTGTCGGCCAAGTTCGACACCGCGAAGGAGGCGTTCACGTACGAGGAACTGGACGGCCTGCTCACCCCGCACTACGCGTCCCGCCCGGCGGGCGAGACCTTCGCGGCCTCGGAGGTGCTGGGGCTGAAGAAGGGCTGAGCCACGGGGCGGCCGGGAGACCGGCAGGCCCCGGGGAAAAGGTGGGGAAGGTGAAGGACCGCCGGGGGAGACCCCGGGGGTGGCGGTGGGGATGGCGAAGGGCCTCGGGGGAGACCCCGGGGCCCTTCGCTTCTCGCTTCCTACCGCGCGTGGGCCTCGGCCTCGCGACGGTGCCTGCCGTGCGGCGAGGACGTGGAGTCCTCCGCCGGCGAGGCCTCGCCGCGGTGCTTCCCGGAGCCGTTCGGCTCCGTACCCTCCGTGCTTGCTTCGGACATGCTGGAACTCACCCCGTACGTATTGCTCTTGCTGTGCGGCCGTGAGTCTAACCAGCGGGTTTGCGGTCGGTCAGGGGAGCCTCCTGCAAGGGCACCGGGCGGCACACCCGGGGCTCCTCGGCGACCGCCACCGGCTCGGGCCCGGCCCCGCACTCCGGCTCGGGCTCCGGTTCCCCCGGCGCCTCCACGTCCGCGAGGCCGCACGGCGCCCCGGCCGTCGCGTACGGCAGCCGCAGCACGCCCTCGGCCGTCCACAGCCCCGCCCCGGCCAGCCAGCCCGCGGGTGCGGCCAGTTGGCCGAGCCGGCGGGACGAGGGCTGCCAGGTCCCCACCCAGCTGCCGCCCGCCGCGTCGATCCGCAGCGCCACCGCGCAGCTCTCCGGCATCAGCACCTGCCCCGGCTGCACGGCGAACGGCGTCAGCGCCGCGTCGTCGAGCCGCAGGCACTCGGGGAACCGCACCGGCCGCAGGCTCCCGAGCACGCCCCAGCCGAGCCGGTCGTGGCCCGGCGACGGCGCGTCCGAGCGGATCAGGAGCAGCCCGCTGTCCGGGTCCGCGAGGAGCAGCCGGTCGTCGCTGTCCTCGGTGATCTGGAGCAGCGGCGTCACCTCCCCGCCCCGCTCCAGGTCGACGGCGACGGCCTTCACCGGCCCGTCGTCCAGCTGCCGGTCGAGCGCCAGCATCCGGCCCGTGCGGTCCAGCCACACCCCGCCCGAGCAGCGGCCCTTGACCTCCGCCACCTGCTCGGGGCCGAAGGCGCCGCCCGCGACCAGCCACAGCGTGCTGCTGTCCGGGCCGACGCACAGGGCGTACGCGCAGATGCCGTCCGGCGAGGGCGGCAGCAGCACGAGCCGCTCGGAGCCGGGGGCCTCGACCGCGCCGAGCTGGAGCTCGCCGGTGGCCGGTCCGGTGGGGTAGAGCAGCGAGAACGTGTTCCGCCGCCCGTCCACCCGGCGGGCGACGAGCACCCGGCCGTCCGCGAGGGGCAGCAGCTGGGTGCCCGCCTCCTCCGGCTGGTCGAGGGGGAGCGGCACCGCGTACGGCTCGGGGCCGTCGAGGGTCCACCGCTCCACGTAGAGGGCGTCCCCGTCTCCCGCGAGCCTGGCCGCGTACGCGCCGTTCGCCGTGATCGTGAAACCCGTCGGCCAGGCCGCGCCGCCGGGGCGCTCCCCGCCCCGGCCGTCCCCGCGAGGGTCGTCGCGGTCGTCGTCCTCGGCCGTGGTCTCGATGGCACACGCTGTCATCGACTCGTCACCTCCGGCCACGAAGCTAGTTTTCGCACTTCCAGCCGAACAACACGAGCAGGGTCACTTCACACATACGGGTGGCCCTGCGGCGATTCTGCCGAGCTGTGGGGGCCGCTTGTGCTGGAGTGACCGATGGTGAGTAAGGTAAGGCGAACCTAAGCGGATCCTCGGGCTCCGGTCGTTCACCCGAACGGCTCACCCCTCCCCGGACTCCGCGCGGTCGAGCCCGTATCCCCGCCAGGACCCGTACAGGAGCCTTCTCATGTCCCTCCGCCGCCGCGGCACCGCCGCCGTCGTCGCCCTCGCCGCCGCGCTCTCGCTCGCGGCCTGCGGAGGAGGCGACGGAGGATCCGACGCCTCCACCAAGGAGGACACGACCAAGAAGAAGGACGTGGCCACCGGCGGCAAGGACTTCGGCGACGCCGCCGCCAAGACCGCGGCCATGGGCACCGACGCGAAGCCCGGCCAGTTCCCGCGCACCCTCACCCACGCCCTCGGCACGACCGAGCTGAAGGCCGCCCCCAAGCGGGTCGTCGTCCTCGACGTCGGCGAGCTCGACAACGTCGTCTCCCTCGGCATCAAGCCCGTCGGCTACGCCCCCTCCGAGGGCGACGACGGCATCCCCGGCTACCTCGCGAAGGACGCCGGCAGCCCGAAGTCCGTCGGCACCATCAACAACCTCAACCTGGAGGCCATCGCCAACCTCCAGCCCGACCTGATCCTCGGCAGCCAGCTGCGCGCCGCCGACAAGTACGACGAGCTGTCGAAGATCGCGCCGACCGTGTTCTCCATCCGCCCGGGCTTCACCTGGAAGGAGAACTACCTCCTCAACGCCGCCGCGCTCGACAAGACCGCCGAGGCGAAGGCCGAGCTCGCCGCGTACGAGACCAAGGCGAAGCAGCTCGGTGCCGACATGGGCGCGAACAAGCCGACGATCTCGATGGTCCGCTACCTCCCCGGCAAGATCCGCCTCTACGCCAAGGCCTCCTTCATCGGCACGATCCTGGAGGACACCGGCCTGCCCCGGCCGAAGAACCAGCAGATCGACGAGCTGGCCGCCGAGATCAGCCCCGAGAAGATCGACGAGGCCGACGCCGACTGGATCTTCACCGGCGTCTACGGCGACGCCAAGGCCACCAAGAAGGACACCGCCCAGGCCAACCCGCTCTGGAAGAACCTCGAGGCCGTGAAGGCCGGGCGGGCCAAGGACGTCCCGGACGAGACCTGGTACCTGGGCCTCGGCGTGACCGCCGCGAACAGCGTCCTCGACGACCTGCGCGCGGACCTGGTCGAGAAGTAACCGGGCAGCGGCCCGGGGACCGGGCCGGACGGCGGGGCACGGAGGACAGGTAGCCTTTCCTCGTGCCCCGTCTGTCTGAAGTCATCGCCGAGCTCGACGCCCTCTGGCCCCCAGAGCGGGCCGAGTCCTGGGACGCCGTCGGTACCGTCTGCGGTGACCCCGACGCCGAGGTCGGCCGCGTCCTCTTCGCCGTCGACCCCGTCCAGGAGATCGTCGACGAGGCCGTCGCCCTCGGAGCCGACCTGGTCGTCACCCACCACCCGCTCTATCTGCGCGGTACGACGACGGTCGCGGCCGGCCACTTCAAGGGCCGGGTCGTGCACGGTCTGATCAAGAACGACATCGCCCTGCACGTCGCGCACACCAACGCCGACACCGCCGACCCCGGCGTCTCCGACGCCCTCGCCGGCGCGCTCGGCCTCCGCGTCACGGGCCCCCTCGTCCCCGAGAACAACCTCGGCCGGATCTGCGAGCTCGACCACCCCGAGACCCTCGCCGAGTTCGCCGCCCGCGCCGCGAAGCGGCTGCCCGCCACCGCGCAGGGCATCCGCGTCGCAGGCGACCCCGGCATGACCGTGCGCCGCGTCGCCGTCAGCGGCGGCTCCGGCGACAGCCTCTTCGACGCCGTACGGGCCGCGGGCGTGGACGCCTTCCTCACCGCCGACCTGCGCCACCACCCCGTCTCCGAGGCCACGCAGCAGTCCCCGCTCGGCCTGGTCGACGCCGCCCACTGGGCGACCGAATGGCCCTGGTGCGAGCAGGCCGCCGCCCAGCTCGACGCGATCTCCGACCGTCACGGCTGGGACCTCCGCGTCCACGTCTCGAAGACGGTCACCGACCCCTGGTCCTCCCACCACACCTCTCCTGGAGCCCCCAACTGAACGCCGCGCCCGCCGACCAGATCCGCCTCCTCGACGTCCAGTCGCTGGACGTCCGCCTCCAGCAGCTCGCGCACAAGCGCCGCTCGCTGCCCGAGCACGCCGAGATCGAGTCGCTGACCAAGGACCTCACCCAGCTGCGCGACCTGCTCGTCGCCGCGCAGACCGAGGAGAGCGACTGCGGCCGCGAGCAGACCAAGGCCGAGCAGGACGTCGACCAGGTCCGCCAGCGGGCCACCCGCGACCAGCAGCGCCTGGACTCCGGCACCGTGTCCTCCCCGAAGGACCTGGAGAACCTCCAGCGCGAGATCGTCTCCCTCGCCAAGCGCCAGGGCGACCTGGAGGAGATCGTCCTCGAGGTCATGGAGCGCCGCGAGTCCGTCCAGGAGCGCCTGGCCGAGCTGACCGAGCGGGTCTCCGCCGTCCAGGCGAAGGCCGACGACGCCACCGCCCGCCGCGACGCGGCCGAGGGCGAGCTGGACGCCGAGGCGGCCTCCGTGGCGAAGGAGCGCGGTCTCGTCGCGGGCTCCGTCCCCGCCGACCTCCTCAAGCTCTACGAGAAGCTGCGCGAGCAGCAGGGCGGCGTCGGCGCGGCCCGGCTGTACCAGCGCAAGTGCGAGGGCTGCCACATCGAGCTCAACATCACCGAGCTGAACGAGGTCCGCGCGGCCGCCAAGGACACGGTCGTCCGCTGCGAGAACTGCCGCCGGATCCTCGTCCGCACCTCGGAGTCCGGCCTGTAATGCCGGCCACGACGCCTCCGCGCGAGCTGATCGTCGAGGCCGACGGGGGGTCCCGGGGCAATCCGGGACCCGCCGGTTACGGGGCGGTCGTCCTGGACCCCGTGACGGGCGAGACGCTCGTGGAGGCGGCCGAGTACATCGGCGTGGCGACGAACAACGTCGCCGAGTACAAGGGCCTGGTCGCGGGCCTCAAGGCGGCCCGGGAGCTCTTCCCCGACGCCGACGTCCACGTCCGGATGGACTCCAAGCTCGTCGTCGAGCAGATGTCCGGCCGCTGGAAGATCAAGCACCCGGACATGAAGCCGCTCGCGGCCGAGGCGGGCCGGGTCTACCCGGCCGGCCGGGTCCGCTACGAGTGGATCCCGCGCGAGCGGAACAAGCACGCGGACCGGCTGGCGAACGAGGCGATGGACGCGGGCAAGCGCGGCCGCCAGTGGGAGCCGTCGTCCTCGACGGCGGGCCTGGACGCCACGGCCGCCCGCAACGCGGCGGGCCCGCCCCCGTCCGGCCCGCCGGGCGACGCGACGGCGGGCGCGGCACGTGCGCGCGCGGCGCTGGTGACGGGCGGGACCACGGGTCCGGGCGCGGGCACCGGCTCCGGCGGTACGGGCACGGGCGCCTGGCCCGGTGCCGTGGCACGCCCGACGGCTTCGGAGACCCTTCCGGACGAGGGCCTGTTCGCCGCCGACGAGGCCATGACCGCCTCGGGAGACTTCGAGGCGGAGGCGGGCGCGCGGGCCCTGACGGGCCACGCGGCGCGCAGCCACGCGGCCGACACGGCGCGGGCGACGGCCGAGGCCCCGGCTGCCGCCCCGGCGACTGCTCCGGCGGCGGGCGACATCACGGCCACGGCTCCCGCCACGGTCACCGTGCCGGCCGGGACTCCCGCGCCCCGGCAGGGCTGGGCCGGACCCGACATGGGGGCGCCCGCGACCTTCGTGCTCCTGCGGCACGGCGAGACCGCCCTCACCCCCGAGAAGCGGTTCTCCGGGAGCGGGGGGAGCGACCCCGAGCTGTCGGCGGCGGGGCTTCGGCAGGCCGAGGCCGTCGCGGAGGCGCTCGCCGCGCGCGGCACGATCCAGGAGATCGTCAGCTCGCCGCTCACCCGCTGCCGCCAGACCGCCGCCGCCGTCGCCGCCCGCCTCGGGCTCGACGTACGGATCGAGCAGGGACTGCGGGAGACCGACTTCGGCGCCTGGGAGGGGCTCACCTTCGGCGAGGCGCGCGAGCGGTACCCGGAGGACCTGGACGCCTGGCTGGCCTCGCCGAGGGCCGCGCCGACGGGCGGGGGCGAGAGCTTCGCGACCGTCGCCCGGCGCGTCGCCGCGACGCGGGACCGGCTGACGGCCGCGTACGCGGGCCGCACGGTCCTCCTCGTCACCCACGTCACGCCGATCAAGACGCTGGTCCGGCTGGCGCTCGGTGCGCCGCCGGAGTCGCTGTTCCGGATGGAGCTGTCGGCGGCGTCGATCTCGGCGGTGGCGTACTACGCGGACGGCAACGCGTCCGTACGGCTCCTGAACGACACCTCCCACCTCAGGTAGGCGCGGGCGCCGCCGCGGGAAACGGGTGGCGCCGGGCGTCCGCCCCGTACCACCATCAGGTCCATGACGTGGCACTTCACCGAGGACCCGGCCGTCTTCCGGGCGTCCGCGGCGGCCCTGCTGGCCGCCGACCCGACGCGTAACACCGGCGTCCTGACGCTCATGGACGCGGCGGACCGCCTGGGCTGGTGGACCGAGCCCGGGGACGGCCGGGTCACCGGCGTCCTCGCGGTCACCGCGTCCCGCGTGGTCGTCCTCGGCACGGTGACGACGGAGGCGGCACGGGCCCTGACAGCCGGGGCGTCGGGTCAGGACCGGCCGGCCGCACACCCCCGTCTCTTCCCGCAGGGGGAGACCCCGACCGCCGTCCGGGGCGAGGCCGGGCCCGCCGAAGCCTGTGCGGCGGCGTTCGCCGAGGCCCACGAAGGGGGCTGGCACCCCGCCGTCCGGCTACGGCTCTTCCGGCTCGGTACGCTCACCCCGCCCGACCCCGCTCCCGCCGGACGCGCGCGCGTGGCCGGTCCGGACGACATCCCGCTGGCCACCGCCTGGGCACGGGAGTTCGCCCGCGACGTCGGGGAGGACACCGACGCCAGGGACTTCACCGTGCCGGTCACGGACCGGATCTCCGAGGGCCGGCTGCTCCTGTGGGAGACCCCCGGGGGCCGCCCGGTGTCGATGGCGAGCACCTCCCGCACGATCGAGGGCCAGGCCCGTATCCACCTCGTCTACACCCCGTCCACCGCTCGCGGACGGGGATACGCGGCGGGTGTCACCACGGCGGTCAGCCGCCTCGCACAGGAGTCGGGCGCCGCCCACGTGCTGCTCTTCACGGACATCGCCAACCCCACCAGCAACGCCCTCTACCGCCGCCTCGGCTACCACCCGGTGACCGACCACCTGGACGCGCGGCTGCGGTTCACGGATCTCACCCGCTGACGGGCTCCCCGGAGCCGCCACGGCTTCTCCCCAGCCCCGCCGCCTCCCGTGCCAGCGCCTCCACCCGCGCCCAGTCGCGGGCGGCGAGGGCGTCGGGCGGCAGCATCCACGTACCGCCGACGCAGCCGACGTTCGGCAGGGAGAGATAGCCGGGGGCGGAGGCGCGGGAGACACCGCCGGTCGGGCAGAAGCGGGCGCCGGGGAGCGGCCCCGCGAGGGACTTCAGATACGGGACGCCGCCCGCCGCCTCGGCGGGGAAGAACTTCATCGACTCCACGCCCTGTTCGAGCAGGGCCACGACCTCCGAGGCCGTGGAGACGCCCGGCAGGAACGGCACGCCCGACTCCCGCATCGCGGCGAGCAGCCGCCCGGTCCAGCCGGGGCTGACCAGGAACCGGGCCCCGGCGCCGACCGCGTCGGCGACCCCGGCGGCCGAGACGACCGTCCCCGCGCCGACGACCGCCTCCGGCACCTCGGCCGTGATCGCCCGGACGGCGTCGAGCGCTGCCGGGGTCCGCAGGGTGACCTCGACGAGCGGCAGCCCGCCGGCGACCAGGGCCCGGGCGAGGGATACGGCGTCGGCGGCGTCCTCGATCACCACGACCGGGACGACGGGGGTTCCGGGGGCAAGGTCGAACACGCTCGTCGGCATGGGCCTCATCCTGCCCACGAAGGAACGCCCCACGCAACGAGCGTTGCGCAGGGCGCAATGAACCCTGGGTTCCCCTAGTGGATCTCGTCCACCAGCACGTCGAGCGCCCCCGGCTTCCCGGTCTCCTCCACCACGTACCCCAGGTCCCGCAGCGCCTCCACCAGCTCCTCCGGCGAACCCGGCACCGCGCCGGCCTCAAGCAGGCTCCGCGCGATCCGGCCCTTGGACGCCTTGTTGAAGTGGCTGACCACCTTCCGGGTCGGCGCGTGCAGCACCCGTACCGTCGCGGTCCGCGCCGCCACCTCGCCCTTCGGCTTCCACGCCGACGCGTACGCCGACGAGCGCAGGTCGAGCACCAGACCGTCACCGGCCGCCTCGGGCAGCACGGCGGCCATCGCGTTCCGCCAGTGCCCGCCGAGCGCGCCGAGCCCCGGCAGCCTGACCCCCATCGAGCAGCGGTACGAAGGAATCCGGTCGGTCACCCGGACCGCGCCCCACAGCCCCGAGAACACCAGCAGGGACCGCCCCGCGCGCCGCTTCGCCGCCGCGTCCAGGGTCGCCAGACCCAGCGCGTCGTACAGCACGCCCGTGTAGATCTCCCCGGCGGGCCGCGCGCCCGCCGTCCGCAGCTCCACGTTCTTCGCGACCTCGCCGCGCAGGCCCTCGCTCAGCCCGAGCACCTCGCGGGCCTTCTCCTCGTCGGCCGCGCACAGCTCGACCAGCTCGTCCAGGACGGCCGCCCGCGCCTCGGCGAGCCCCGGCAGGGACAGCGACTCCGGCTTGAGCGGCGCCCCGCGCCCCGAGGAGGCCTTGCCCTCGGAGGGCGGCAACAGCACGAGCACGGTGGTTCTCCTTCGTCGGTACGGGAGGGGGTGCGGCCCCGAAGGCCCAGCGTACGAGGTACGGGGCGGGGGCCCCTACGGGCGGCCCGGCCGGGTCCCGTACGGGCGGCCCGGCCGGGTGCCGTCCCGTTACGAAATGCCGCACCTCCCCCCTCCCCATACGCTCGGTCCATGCCCCGCCGCCACATTCACGTGACCGGCGCAGCCGAGGCTCCGCTGCGGGCCGCCCTGCGCGCACTCCGTACCGAGCTCGGCGTCCCCGAGGACTTCCCGCCGGCCGTCCTCGCCGAGGCCGCGGCCGTGGCCAAGAACCCCCGGCTCCCCTCGTACGACGCCACCGATCTGCCCTTCTTCACCGTGGACCCGCCCACCTCCACCGACCTCGACCAGGCCATGCACCTGGCCCGCCGGGCCGACGGCGGCTACCGCGTGCACTACGCCATCACCGACGTCGCCGCCTTCGTCGTCCCCGGCTCCGCCCTCGACGCCGAGGCCCACCGGCGCGTCCTCACCCTCTACTTCCCCGACGGCAAGGTCCCCCTCCACCCCGCCGTGCTGTCCGAGGGCGCCGCCAGCCTCCTCCCGGGCGAGCCCCGCCCCGCGCTCCTGTGGCGGATCGACCTCGACGCCGAGGGCCGCCGCGTCGCCACCGACGTCCGCCGCGCCCTCGTCCGCAGCCGGGCCAAGCTCGACTACGCGGGCGTGCAGCGGCGGATCGACACCGGTACGGCGGAGGAACCGGTGGCCCTGCTCCGCGAGGTCGGCCGGCTCCGCGAGACCCTCGAAGCCGAACGCGGCGGGATCTCCCTCAACGTCCCCGAACAGGAGATCGTCGAGCAGGACCACACCTACTCGCTCGCGTACCGGGCCCCGCTCCCCGCCGACGGCTGGAACGCCCAGATCTCCCTGCTCACCGGCATGGCCGCCGCCGACCTCATGACCGCGGCGGGCACCGGCATCCTGCGGACCCTCCCCACCGCCCCCGACGGCGCCGTCGCCCGCCTGCGCCGTTCCGCGCAGGCCCTCGGCGTCGACTGGCCGCACCACGTCTCGTACGCCGACGTCGTCCGCGCCGCCGACCCCACCGACCCGCGCCAGGCCGCGTTCCTCCAGGAGTGCACGACCCTGCTGCGCGGCGCCGGGTACACGGTCTTCACCGACGGCCACATCCCCACCCCGGCGATGCACGCGGCCGTGGCCGACGAGTACACCCACTGCACCGCACCGCTGCGCCGCCTCGTCGACCGCTACGCGGGCGAGCTGTGCCTGGCGGCGGTCGCGGGCGACGAACCGCCCGAGTGGGTGCGGGCCGCCCTGCCCACCCTGCCCGACGAGATGGCCGCGGGCTCGCGTCGCGCGAACACGGTGGAGCGGGAGAGCGTCGACATCGTCGAGGCGGCCCTGCTGCGGGAACGGGTCGGTGAGGTCTTCGACGCGTACGTCATCGACGTGAAGGAACGCGAACCGGCGGTCGGCACCGTCCACCTGGACGACCCGGCGGTCGTCGCCCGCATCCAGGGCGGTACGACCCGGCTGCCGCTGGGCGAGTGGCTGCGGGTCAGGCTGGCGGAGGCGGACCCGGGGACGGCGAAGGTGCTGTTCGCGCCCGCGTGAGCGCCCTCACGAGGGCGCGCGGGTCGTCGGCGTGCACCCTGAGGGTGCGTACGGGCCGGGGCGGGCCGAGGAACCCTCGTCGTCGGCAGGGTCAAGCGCGCGGCCCCCGACGGGTAGCATGGTCGGCACGGCAGACGAGCCGGGCGGGCGGCCGCGTGGAGATCCTCGGATCTTCCCGAGGAACGTCCGGGCTCCACAGAGCAGGGTGGTGGCTAACGGCCACCCGGGGTGACCCGCGGGACAGTGCCACAGAAAACAGACCGCCGGGGACTTCGGTCCCCGGTAAGGGTGAAACGGTGGTGTAAGAGACCACCAGCGCCTGAGGTGACTCAGGCGGCTAGGTAAACCCCACTCGGAGCAAGGTCAAGAGGGGACACCCCGGTGTCCCTGCGCGGATGTTCGAGGGCTGCTCGCCCGAGTCCGCGGGTAGACCGCAGGAGGCCGGCGGCAACGCCGGTCCTAGATGGATGGCCGTCGCCCCGACGACCGCGAGGTCCCGGGGCACAGAACCCGGCGTACAGCCCGACTCGTCTGTCGGCCCACGTGGGAGGAGCCCCGCCGCACCCGGAAACGGGAGTGCGGCGGGGCTCTTCTCCGTCGTGGTGCCGGGAGCCGCGTATCTCAGGGGCGGCGGACCTCGAAGTGGAAGCAGCCGTACTCGACCGCGCGGACGTGCACCAGGGCGACCGCCGGGTCGGCGAAGGCTTCCGTGAGGGCGTCGTCGAAGCCCTCCGTGGTGGCCTCCGGGATCTCCAGGAGGCGGCCCCCGACGATCCGGCCCCTCGCGTCGTAGCGGCGCAGGGTGCGCAGCGCGCCCGCGCGGGCGAAGGGGTACGTCTCCGAGGGCGCCGGGCCGCCGCACTCCTCGGCGTGGACGAAGACCGGGCCCTGCTCGTCGTACGCGCCCGGCTCCGCCCCCGTCTCGGCGGCCCAGCGCCGCAGCGGCGCGTACGAGACGAGCGCGATCCGCTCCCCGGGGGCGGACAAGCGCAGGCAGCAGCGCAGCGGCGCCCCGCCCTCGGGGTCGGCGTACGGCGCGCAGGGCCGGCCGGCGTCGTCGGTGGCCCGCAGTTCGGCGAGCGCGGTGGGCGGGACGGGGCGGGCGGTGTGGATCGCGGTTCGAGTGCTCATACGGCCAGGGTCGCGCCGTGCCGGTCGTGGCGCTGGCGCAATTCGGACGGGGTGGTCGGAGCCGGCGGGGTGGTCGGTGCCGGCCGGGTGGTCGGGGTGGTCCCGTCGGGGAGGGCTGAGACGGCGGCGGTCATGGCGGACGGGATCTGTCCTATTTCGGTGTGAGGGTGGAGCCGTGGGCGGAGGTGCCGCGTGTGGTGTCCGCCCCGTACCCGCTACGACCGCTACGAACGGAGCATCCGATGAGCCGTCACTTCCAGGTCACCTTCGACGCCCACGACCCCCGCGCCCTGTCCTCCTTCTGGCGGGAGGCCCTGGGCTATGTCCATCCCGCCCCGCCCGGGGTCGAACTGCCCGAGGGCGCCGACGTGTGGGCCGCCTGGGACGACTTCCTCGCGCGGATCGGCGTACCCGAGGAGCAGCGCAACGCGAAGTCGGCCATCGAGGACCCGGACGGCAACGGTGCGCGCGTGTTCTTCCAGCAGGTGCCGGAGGACAAGGCCGCCAAGAACCGGGTCCACCTCGACGTCCGGGCGGCGCCCGGGCTGGTCGGCGAGGAGCGGATGGCCGCCCTGGAGGCCGAGTGCGTGCGGCTCGTCGCGCTGGGCGCCGTACGGGTGCGGCGGTTCGAGCCCGAGCCGCCGCTGAGCGCCGGGTTCATCGTGATGACCGACCCCGAGGGCAACGAGTTCTGCCTCGACTGACGCGGGCGGGCTCCGTCGGGGCCGTGGTCAGTCGAGGACCTCGATCCTCCAGAGGGGCTCGCGGTCGTCCGTACGGACGTAGACGCGCTTCGGGAGCAGCGAGCGGTCCTCGAACAGGTCGCGGCCCAGGGCCAGGCCGTTGCGGTCGATCAGATACGTCCCGTCCCGGAGGTCCGCGAGCGAGGTGATCGTGGTGGTCCCGTCGGCGTCGACGCGCTGGAGGCGCCAGACGGAGGCGGGGGAGCCGTCGGGGCGGACGACCGCCGGGGCGCGGTCGGTGCCCTCCGCGACGACGGTGTCCTGCGTGCCCTTCGCGGTGAGGCGGAAGCCCTGGTCCTCCCGGGTGACCAGCCATTCCACCGCCCCGGCCGGGTCGACGAGGAAGCCGACCAGGGCTCCGTCCTCGATCCCGACCGGGGCGCCCTTCGCGTACAGCTTGACGACCTTGCCGGCGTTCGGCATCGCTCCTCCTTGGGTGGGTGCGGTTGCGGCAGCCGTCCGAGCCTGCCCGGACGGCCCTGCACGAGGGCGCCGAACACGCAGGTCATAGGCTGTGTGGCGCTGATAAGTCGTCAGGGAGGGGAAGGTTCCGCGCGTCGTGGAGCAGGATCGGGACGGTGGCAGAGGCCGTGACAGAGGTCGGGGCGAAGAGGCGAGCGGGGCTCGGGGCGGGGCTCCTGGTGGGGCCTCGTCCGGTGGGCGGCCGAGGGTTTCGCTGAGCAAGGACGCCGGGGCGGCGGGCGGGGCGGCCGGGGGCTCGGACCGCGTGCCGGGACCGGCGCGGCCCGCGGGGCCGGCCGGGTCCGGCGGGGAACGGTGGTGGCGGCAGCCCGGCTTCGTCGTCTTCTGTCTGTTCCTGATGCCGCCGGTCGGCATGGTGCTCGCCTGGCGGACCCGGTGGTCGCCGGGCCGGAAGGTGCTCGCCACCGTGCTGTCGGGCGTCTGGTTCGTCGCCGTGGGCACCAGTGACTCGCCGGCGGACAAGCCCGCGGTCGCCGACGCGAAGCCGTCCCGGACGTTCCCGACGGGCTTCGCGCCGTACACCCCGCCCACGCCGACTCCGACGCCCACCGTGCGGCGGGTCGTCGCCGACTACGCCGGGCAGAACCTGGAGACGGCGTCGCGCGCGGCGTACGAGGCCGGGTTCCGGACGCGGTCGCACGACGCGACCGAGGACGACAGGATGCAGCTCGTGGACGGCAACTGGAAGGTCTGCTTCCAGGAGCCGGCGGCGGGGGAGACGGTGACGGCCGAGAAGGGGCGGCGGAGCAGGATCGAGTTCGCCGTGGTCGAGAAGAGCAGCCCGTGCCCGGTGCGGGACGGTGCGGCCGTGGTGTTCCCCAAGGTGCCGGACGTCGTCGGCAAGACCTTCGCCAAGGGGTCGGCGGAGCTGCGCGCGGTGGGCCTCACGGAGATCCGGGGCAGGTCGGTGTACACCGACGTGGACCTGTCGGCGCGTCACGAGGACTGGCGGATCTGCTTCCAGGACCCCGAGGCGGGCGAGGACGTGGAGCGCCCCGCGTCCATGTCCGTACACCTCTCCCTGGCCCGCCCGGGCCTCGCGTGCCCGAGCAAGGACTACGCCCACCTGAACCCGGACCCGGACCGCCACGGCACCGGCACGGGAAGCGGTTCCGGCACGGGAAGCGGCACCGGAACCGGCAGCGGCAGCGGTTCGGGAGGCTCCGACGACGGGGGCTCGGCGTACTACAAGAACTGCGACGCCGTCCGCGCCGCGGGCAGGGCCCCGATCTACCGAGGCCAGCCCGGCTACCGCTCGGGCCTCGACCGGGACAACGACGGCAAGGCCTGCGACTGGTCGTGACCGGGATGCGGCCACCGGCGAGCCGGTCCACGAGCGGGCCCTCGCGCCGCATGAGTCGGCCCGACTGCTGGCCCAGGTGGCCGAGTCCGTGCGCCGGTAGGTGGCATGCGGGCGGCCCCGTTCCCCGGGGCGGGGCCGCGCGCGGTGTACCGGTGGGGCATGACCCTTCCCGTGAAGCAGCTCAGCGACCCCGCCGTGCGCGCCTTCGTCGCCGCCCTCAACGCCGGTGACGAGGCCGCCCTCTTCGAGGCCCTCACCCCCGCCGCGACCATGTCCGACGACGGCTCCGACCGCGATCTGCGGCAGTGGCTCGACCGTGAGGTGCTCGCCTCGCGCGGGCACATGGACGTCGAGTCCGAGGCGGACGGCGGGCGCGCCCTCGTCGCCCGCTACCGCAACGACACCTGGGGCGAGATGCGCACCGCGTGGCGGTTCACCGTCGACGGCGGCAAGGTCTCCCGCTTCGAGACCGGGCAGGCGTGACCGGGCAGGCCTGACCGCGCGGACGTGACCGGGCGGACGTGACCGGCGCCGGCCGGGGGCCTCACCCCCGGCCGATGTACGGCATCCCCGTCGCCATCACCGTCGCGAACTGCACGTTCGCCTCCAGCGGCAGTGCCGCCATGTGCACCACCGTCGCCGCCACGTCCGCCGCGTCCATCACCGGTTCCACCGCCATCCGCCCGTCGGCCTGGAGGATGCCCGTCTGCATGCGGGCCGTCATCTCCGTCGCCGCGTTGCCGATGTCGAGCTGGCCGCACGCGATCCGGTACGGGCGGCCGTCGAGCGACAGGGACTTCGTGAGGCCCGTCATCGCGTGCTTCGTCGCCGTGTACGCGATCGAGTGCGGGCGCGGCACATGCGCCGAGATCGAGCCGTTGTTGATGATCCGGCCGCCCTGCGGGTCCTGTTCCTTCATGGTCCGGAAGGCCGCCTGGGCGCAGAGGAACGCGCCCGTCAGGTTGACGTCGACGACCGCACGCCAGGTCTCCGGGTCCAGGTCCTCGACGGGGACGCCGCCGCCCGCGAACGTACCGGCGTTGTTGAAGAGCAGGTCCACCCGGCCGTAGCGGTCCCGTACCGCCGTGAACAGCGCCGCGACCTCCCCGGCCGAGGTCACGTCCGCCGGCACGACCAGGAAGTCGCCGTCCGGGGCAGCCGCCGCCGTCTCCTCCAGCGCCGCCGCCCTGCGGCCCGCCAGGGCCACCGACCAGCCGGCCGCCGCCAGGGCCAGCGCCACGCTCCGGCCGATGCCCGATCCCGCTCCCGTCACCACTGCGATGCTCATGGGCGCGCAGCGTACGCGAGACGTGTGCCCCATGAACTCATCATTCCGACACGTGGATGTTCCGTACCCGCCCAGGGGACGTCGTCCGGTGCCCCTCGAATGACGGACGGACAGCATCCTTCTGGGGAGGGGCACATGAACCACGTACACGACGCATCCGCGCACTCCGAGGAACTCCGCGCCGCAGCACGCCACTTCGACCGGCGGCGGTTCCTCACCGTCACCGGGGCCGCCGCCGCGCTCGCCTTCGCCACCCAGCTGCCCGCGGCCGGCGCCGCGGCCGCCGCCGAGCTGGACGGCCGGCGTGTCACCGAGGACCCGTTCACCCTGGGGGTGGCGTCCGGCGACCCGCTGCCCGGCTCCGTCCTGCTCTGGACGCGGCTCGCGCCCCGCCCCTTCGAGCCCGACGGCGGGCTGCCGGCCGCCCGGCTCTCCGCGCACTGGGAGCTCGCCCGCGACGAGCACTTCACCCGGACGGTCCGGCGCGGCCGCGCCACCGCGCACCCGGAGTTCCGGCACTCCGTCCACGTCGAGGTCGAGCACCTGGACCCCGGCCGGGAGTTCTTCTACCGCTTCCGCGTCGGGGACTGGACGAGCCCCGTCGGCCGCACCCGTACGGCGCCCGCCCCCTGGGCCCGCAACTCCGCCCTCAAGCTCGCCGCCGTCTCCTGCCAGGCTTACCACGACGGGTACTTCACGGCCTACCGCCACCTCGCGGACGAGGACGTCGACGTCGTCTTCCACCTCGGCGACTACCTGTACGAGTACGCCGTGAACGCCACCGGCGGCGCCCGCGCCTACACCGACCGCACCCTCCCGGCCGTCTTCGACCGCGAGACGCTCACCCTGGAGGACTACCGGCTCCGCTACGCGCTCTACAAGTCGGACCCCGACCTGCGCGCCGCGCACGCCGCCCACCCCTTCGTCGTCACCTGGGACGACCACGAGACCGAGAACAACTACGCGGGCGACACCCCCGAGAACGGCGTCCCGCCGGAGGAGTTCCTGCTCCGCCGCGCCGCCGCCTACCGCGCCTACTGGGAGCACCAGCCGCTCCGCGCGCCCCAGCGGCCCGAGGGTGCCGACATGCGGCTCTACCGGCGGCTGCGCTTCGGGCAGCTCGCCCAGTTCGACATCCTCGACACCCGCCAGTACCGCTCCGACCAGGCGTACGGCGACGGCTGGAAGGTCCCGGGCCCGGAGTCGGAGGACCCCTCGCGCACCCTGACCGGAGCCGCCCAGGAGCGCTGGCTGCTGGACGGCTGGCGGCACTCGCGGGCCCGCTGGAACGTCCTGCCGCAGCAGGTCGTGTTCGCCGAGCGCCGCGACCGCTCCACCGCCGACTTCACGCTGTCGATGGACTCCTGGGACGGCTACCCGGCCTCCCGGCAGCGGGTGCTCGCGGGCGCGCGGGCGGCCGGCGTCGAGAACCTGATGGTGCTCACCGGCGACGTCCACGTCGGCTACGGCCTCGACATCAAGGCCGACTTCCGCGACCCGTCCTCGCGGACGGTCGGCACCGAGATCGTCGCCACCTCGATCACCAGCGGCAAGAACGGCTCCGACCGGCCGTCCAATTACGACCGGCTCACCCAGGCCAACCCGCACCTGAAGTTCTACAACGGGCGGCGCGGCTACGTGACGGTGGCGCTCGGCGAGGACGGCGCCCGCGCCGACTTCCGTACGGTGCCGTACGTGACGACCCCGGGCGCCCCGGTGACCACGGCGGCCTCCTTCGTCACGGAGGCGGGCGACCCGGGCCTCGAGCCCGCCTGAGCCGTCCTCGCGCCGGCGGGGCGCCGGGCCGGGTCAGCCCCGCCCGGCAGCCGTCTCCTGCGGATAGCGGACGCCGATGCGGTCCCGTACCGCGTCGAGCGTCCGCATCACCGCCAGCGAGCCTTCGAGGGGGACGAGCGGGGACTCCGTCTCGCCCGCCCGCAGGCAGCGCATCACCTCGGTGGCCTCGTGCCGGAAGGAGTGCGGGTCGTTCGCCGACACGAACTCCTCCGGCTCGTGGCCGTTGCGGTGCAGGGTGAAGCGCTCGGGGTAGAAGAAGCCGCGCGGCACGTCGATACGGCCGAGCGAGCCGGTCACCGAGGCCGTCAGCGGGGTGTCCGCGACGAGCGAGCAGGACAGCAGCGCCGACGCCCCCGAGTCCCAGCCGAGCAGCATGCCGGTGTTCAGGTCGACGCCCTCCGGCGAGAGGAGGGCGTGCGCGTGGACGGTGTCGGGCTCGCCGAGGAGCAGCTGCGCGAACGACACCGGGTACACCCCGAGGTCGAGCAGCGCCCCGCCGCCCACGGCCGGGTCCCGCAGCCGGTGGTCCGCGGCGAACGGGCCCGCGAGCCCGAAGTCGGCCTGTACGGTCCTGACCTCGCCGATCGCCCCGTCGCGCACCAGCTCCGCGATCCGGCGGACCAGCGGGTTGCAGTACATCCACATGGCCTCCATCAGGAAGAGGCCGCGGTCCCGGGCGAGACCGACGAGTTCGCCCGCCTCGCGCGCGTTGAGCGTGAGCGCCTTCTCGCAGAGCACGGCCTTGCCCGCCTCCAGGGCGAGGCCCGCCGCCTCCCGGTGCGCGTGGTGCGGGGTGGCGACGTAGACGACGTCGACGTCCGCGTCGGCGAAGAGCCCGGCCCGGTCCCCGTACGCCCTCGGTATGCCGAACCGGTCGGCGAAGGCCTTCGCCGAGGTCTCGCTGCGGGAGGCCACGGCGACGACCTCCGCGTCGTCCAGCGTCAGCAGATCCGCCGTGAACCGCTCGGCGATGCCGCCCGTGGCCAGGATCCCCCAGCGCACCGTCTTCCCCATGTCCCCACCCGTCCCCATGTCCCCACCCGTCCCCATGTCCCCACCCGTCCCACAGAGGTCTCGACCTGTCCGGTCGAGCTGAGAGCATAGGCAAGGATTCAACGAGATGGAGCTGTCGATGCCGGAGAGCGGCCAGAAAACAACACAAGGGCACATAACCGAAACTGCCGCCACGAGCGGTGCCACGGCCCCGGCCGTCACCGCCGCCCGGCGGACCGGGCTGCTGGTCACCCTCGTCCTGGGCGGCCTCACCGCCCTCCCGCCGCTCTCCATGGACATGTACCTCCCGGCACTGCCCGAGGTCACCGGAGCGCTGCACGCCCCCGCCGCCACCGTCCAGCTCACCCTGACCGCCTGCCTCACCGGCATGGCCCTCGGACAGCTCGTCGTCGGCCCCATGAGCGACAAGTGGGGGCGCCGCCGCCCGCTGCTCATCGGCATGATCGTGTACGTCCTCGCCACCGCCGTCTGCGCCCTCGCGCCCACCGCCGAACTCCTCATCGGCTTCCGGCTGCTCCAGGGCCTCGCCGGCGCCGCCGGCATCGTCATCGCCCGCGCCGTCGTCCGCGACCTCTACGACGGCGTCGAGATGGCCCGCTTCTTCTCCACCCTGATGCTGATCTCCGGCGTCGCCCCGATCGTCGCGCCCCTCATCGGCGGCCAGATCCTGCGGCTCACCGACTGGCGGGGCGTCTTCCACGTCCTCACCGTGATCGGCATCCTCCTCACCCTCGTCGTCCACCGCTTCCTCCACGAGACGCTGCCGCCCGAGCGGCGGCACGAGGGCGGCGTCGGCCAGGCCCTGCGGACCATGAAGGGCCTCCTCGCCGACCGGGTCTTCGCCGGGTACACGCTCACCGGCGGGCTCGCCTTCGCCGCCCTCTTCGCGTACATCTCCGCCTCGCCGTACGTCATCCAGGAGATCTACGGCGCCTCGCCGCAGACCTTCAGCCTCCTCTTCGGCGTCAACTCCGTCGGGCTCGTCGTCGTCGGCCAGATCAACGGCAAGCTGCTCGTCGGACGCGTCAGCCTCGACAAGGCGCTCGGCTGGGGCCTCGGCGTCATCGTGCTCGCCGGCCTCGCGCTGACCCTCATGACCACCGGCGTCTTCGGCGAGACCGGCCTCGTCCCCGTCGCCGCCGGGCTCTTCGTCCTGATGTCCGCGATGGGCCTCACCCTGCCGAACACCAACGCCCAGGCCCTGATGCGCACCCCGCACGCCGCCGGCTCCGCCTCCGCGCTGCTCGGCACCACCTCCTTCCTGATCGGCGCCGTGGCCTCCCCGCTGGTCGGCATCGCGGGCGAGCACACCGCCGTCCCGATGGCCGTCGTCCAGGTGAGCTGCGCCGTCCTCGCCACCGTCTGCTTCCTCGCCCTGTGCCGCCCCTGGCAGCGCACCCGAGGGGCCGCCGGTACCAAGGGCGCGGCGGCCTAGACTGTCTCGGTGAACGCCTCTCCCTCCGCCGACAGCCTGCGCGCCGCCCTCGCCGGGCTCCTCGACGGGCTGCCGCCCCGCCAGGCCGGCCGCGCCGTCGAGCGACTGATCGCCAGCTACCGGGGCACGACCCCGACGGACGCCCCCGTGCTGCGCGACCGCTCCGACGTCGCCGCGTACGCCGCGTACCGCATGCCGGCGACCTTCGAGGCGGTACGCGGCGCCCTCGGCGCCCTGCGCGAGGCCGCGCCCGACTGGGAGCCCCTCACCCACACCGACATCGGCGGCGGCACCGGCGCGGCGAGCTGGGCCGTCGCCGAGGCCTGGGAGGACGCGCCGCCCCGCACCACCGTCCTCGACTGGGCGGAGCCCGCGCTCGCGCTCGGCCGCGAACTGGCCGACGGCTTCCTGGACGCGCAGTGGCGGCGCGAACGGATCGGCGCCGCCCTGCGCCTCGACGACACCGACCTCGTCACCGTCTCGTACGTCCTCAAGGAACTGACCGAGGCCGACCGGACGGCCCTCGTCGCCGAGGCCGCGCGGGCGGCGCGGACGGTCGTGATCGTCGAGCCCGGCACCCCCGACGGCTACGAGCGGATCATCGCCGCCCGCACCCTCCTCGTCGACGTCGGCTTCACCGTCGCCGCGCCCTGCCCGCACAGCGGGGCCTGCCCGATCGCACCGGGCACGGACTGGTGCCACTTCTCGGCCCGGGTGAGCCGGTCCTCGCTCCACCGCCAGGTGAAGGGCGGCTCGCTGCCGTACGAGGACGAGAAGTACGCCTACGTCGCGGCGACCCGGGTGCCGGTGACGCCCGCGGCCTCCCGGGTCGTCCGCAGGCCGCAGATCCGCAAGGGCCTGGTCCAGCTGGAGCTCTGCGGGCCGGACGGCCTCGCCCGCGAGATGGTCACCAAGCGGCACGGACCCCTGTACAAGCAGGCCCGTGACGTGGAGTGGGGCGACGCGTGGCCGCCGGAGGACGAGGGCTGACCGGGCGACGAGGCCCGACCCGCTGAGGGACCCGGTCGAGCGCGGGGCGCCCCGCCGTCACGTACCGGCGGAGAGCGCCAGGCCCGCCGGGACGGCGAGGAAGGCGCGTTCCACGCGCGGGAGCAGGGTGCGCAGGCCGCCCCGCCCGCCCGAGCCGACCCAGTCGCGCGCCGCGATGCTCCACCCGGTGCCGGTCAGCTCCGCGAGGACCCGGGGCCGCAGGTCGTCCGCCGGCAGCCCCAGCCGCTCGGCCAGCAGGTCCCCGATCCGCTGCTCGGCCCCGGCGCGGTGGTGCGCCACCTGGGCCAGCAGCGCCGGTTCCCTCAGGACGAGCCGCCGGGTGGCGACGTAACGTTCCCCCCAGTCCGCGCCCAGGGCGGTGACGACACCGCACAGCACCTCCTGGAGCTCCGCGAGGACGGGGCCGGACAGCACGCGCTCCTCCAGCGCGGCGACGAGCGCCGCCCACAGCTCGGCCTCGGCCTCCACGGCCGCCGCCTCCTTGACCGGGAACGTGCGGAAGAACGTGCTCTTCGACACCTCCACCGCGTCGACCAGGTCCTCCACCGTGGTCCCGTCGAGGCCCCGCTCGGTGAACATCCGCAGCGCGGTCGCGGCGAGCGCCTGACGGGTGCGCAGCTTCTTCCGCTCCCGGAGCGGCAGCGAACGGTCGTCGGCGGAGGCGGGTACGGGTACGGGGGCCATCATGGCGGCACCCTACCGACGGGGGACGGGCGGCGGACCCGTCCCCGCACGGCGACGACCGGCCGGTCAGGACACCGCCGGCGGCCTCAGCTCCTGGGTGCAGCACTTCACGCTGCCGCCGCCCTTGAGGAGTTCGCCCAGGTCCATGCCGAGCGGCTCGAAGCCCCGTTGCCGCAGGGGCTCGAAGAGGCCCACCGCCGCCTGCGGCAGCAGCACGTGGCGGCCGTCGCTCACCGCGTTGAGCCCGAGGGCCGCCGCGTCCGTGCCCGTCGCGATCAGGGCGTCCGGGAAGAGCCGGGCGAGCACCGCGCGACTGCCGGGGGAGAAGGCGTCCGGGTAGTACATGATCTCGTCGGCGGCGTCGTCCAGGACGCAGAGCGCCGTGTCCAGGTGGTAGTAGCGCGGGTCGACCAGTTCGAGGCCGATCACCGGGCGGCCGAAGAACTCCTGCGCCTCGTCGTGGGAGAGCGGGCTCGACCGGAAGCCGCGCCCGGCGAGGATCCAGGAGGCGGTGACGGCGAAGTCGCCCTCGCCCTCGTTCACGTGCTCCGGGGCCCGTACGGCGTCGTCCTCCCAGCCGTTCCCGCGGAACCAGGACAGGTGCGCGTCGGCCTCCGCCGCGCGCTCCGGGTGGGCGAACTTCGCGCCGAGGACCCGGCCGTCGACGACGGTGGCGCCGTTCGCCGCGAAGACCATGTCCGGCAGCGCGGGGTCGGGGACGAGCAGTTCCACGGTGTGGCCGAGCGCCCGGTAGCGGTCGCGCAGGTCCTCCCACTGGGCGAGGGCCAGCGGCAGGTCGACCGGTTTCGTCGGGTCCATCCAGGGGTTGATGGAGTACGTCACCGTGAAGTGCGCGGGTGGGCACATCAGGTAGCGGCGGGGCGAGGGCGTGCGCGGAGTGGTGCGCAAAGAGGGCTCCTCACGGATGTGCGGACGGAGTGACCGGCGGGTGAAGATCCGCCGGATCGGTGGACCCCATGGTGCGCCTTCCGGGCCCCGCGCGCTGTGGACCGTTCGGGTGGTTCGCGCCCCCCGCCGCGCCGGGTCGTGTCCCGCCGCGCCCCGCCCGCATCCCTGCTCCGCCCCCGCCCCGTCAGCGCCGTACCCCGCCCGCACCCCGCATCGCACCCCGTCCCACCTCGCGAGACGCCTCGTCTCGTGCGCTGTTAGATTGGGCCCATGCCCGACACCAAGGCCCCCGACGCCTCCCGCCGCAGCGAGCGCTCCCGCAGCGCCATCTTCGCCGCCGCCCTCGCCCTCGTCTCCGAGAACGGCTACGCGAAGACCACCATCGAGGGCATCGCCGCCCGCGCCGGGGTCGGCAAGCAGACCATCTACCGCTGGTGGCCGTCCAAGGCGGCCGTCCTCCTCGACGCCTTCCTCGACCTCGCGGCAAGGGCCAACGAAGCCCTCGGCGGCGACGCCGACAGCGAGATCCCCGACACCGGGGACCTCGCCGCCGACCTCAGGTACGTCCTCCGCGCCACCGTCGACGAGATGAACGACCCCGCCTTCGACGCCCCCACCCGTGCCCTCGCCGCCGAGGGCGTCGTCGACCCCGAGCTGGGCGCCCGCTTCACCGAGGCCCTGCTCGAACCCCAGCTCCAGTACTACGTCCGCCGCATCGAGGCCGCCCAGCGCGCCGGTGACGTCGACCCGGACGTCGATCCGCGCGTCGCCGTGGAACTCCTCGTCGGCCCGCTCCACCACCGCTGGCTCCACCGGACCCTGCCCCTCACCCACGCCTACGCCGACACCCTCGTCGACCTGGCCCTGCGCGGCCTCGCCGCCGGGCGCTGACGCATCTCACAGGGAGGCCGGGACATCTCACAGCCCCCCGGTTCCGCACTCCGGTCACCCGAGGCGCAGGATGGTGGGACCATGGGCAGAGCCGAACGGGCGAGCATGAGGTGTGAGGGGATAGATGGGCGACGGCATCGGCCGCTACCGCGGCACGGAGAGCAAACTCGCACAGTGGCTGCGCAGGCGCCCGAAACGCACCGCGGCCGACGACGAGAACGACCGCGAGAAGCTGCTCCTGGCCGTCGCCGCCGCCGGGCTGCCCCTGGCCCCCGCCGCGTACCCCGTGGGCTACAGCTGTTCCTGTGAGCGGATCGGCTGTCCCACCCCCGCCCGGCACCCCGTCTCCTTCGCCTGGCAGACGCAGTCGACCACCGACCGCGCCCAGATCGAGCGCTGGGCGCGCAACGAGCCCGAGGCGAACTTCATCACCGCCACCGGCATGGTCCACGACGTCCTCGACGTACCGCTCGCCGCCGGCCGGGCCGCGCTGGAGCGGCTCCTCGCGGAGGGCGTGGAGGTCGGTCCGGTCGCCGAGGCGGCCGACATCGACACCGTCGGCGGGCGCATGCTCTTCTTCACCGCCACCCGCGGCACCCCCGAGGACGAGGACGAGTGGTGGCCGTGTGAGCTGGACTGCCACCCGGAGACGATGGACGAGCACCCGGGGCTCCGCTGGCACTGCCGCGGCAGCTATGTGCTCGTACCCCCCGCCCGGCTCCCCGGCGACGAGGGCGCCCGCCCGGTCGTGGCCTGGCTCCGCGGCCCCGAGCACCCGCTGCCCGACCCGCTGAACCTCCTGGAGACCCTCCAGGACGCCTGCGCCCGCCACGCGGCGGCGCGCGAGGCGGACGGGGACGGGGAGCACACGGCCCACGAGATCGCGTGGCCGCTGACCCGTTGACTTGCTGACCCGCTGACCCGCTGACCCGCTGACCCGGTGACGGGTCGGCCGCCCCGCCGAGAGGCGGCCCCGCGGCAGGGCCGGCCGCCGCGTCGACGAGCCGGTCACCTCCCCGAGGAGCGGCCGGCCGGGCGCCCGGCGGCCCGGCTACGACCCCTGCGCCCCCACCACGCCCTGCAGCCGGGACTTGACGGCGACCGCGTCGCCGTCCGTGCCCGCCGGCCGCACCAGCGCCACCTGGTCGGACACCCACTCCTTGGTGACGGTGTTCTTGACCTCGCCGGTCAGCAGCGCCTTGATCTCGGGGTCGACCTTCGGCCGGTAACCCGGCGCCGCCGTCTGCCGCTCGAAGAACCGGGTCGAGAAGAAGACGAACGCGCCGCCGTCCTTCGTCCGCAGCCCGAACGGCGTGAAGTCCCCCTGGTCCGTGACCCGGTCGAGGTACTGGGTGGCGAGCCCCGGCCGCTTGGCGCTCTTCTGCCGCTGCTCCCGCCAGGCCGTCGTGTGCGGCCCCGCCGCGAACGGCCCCGGCCGCCCGTCCTGGAGGTACGCGACGTACGCCGTGCCGAGGTCCTTCGGCGCGACCGCCAGGGTGTCGGTGTCCGCGGCGACCGGCACCGCGTACCCGTCCTCCTCGGCGAACTCGGGCACCTGCGAAGGGCCGAGTATCACCAGGTGCGCGGCCTCCCACGGCTGCTGGGGTCCGTTGCGGACGAAGAGCAGCAGCCAGCGCTGGTCGCCGGGACCCCCGTCGGTGTCCAGGTCGGGATCGGTGTCCGCGAGGAACCAGCGCGGCCAGCCCGCCTTGCGGGGCAGCGTGAACCGCGCGTCCGTGAGGGCGAGCGGCCGGTGGTTCGCGTTGCCGCCGGGGCTGGTGACCGCCCGCGCGCGCAGCCCCGCCTGGTTGATCTCCCCGAACGGGCCGGTGACCCGGCCCGCGTCCTGGGCCGGGTCGTACGTCTTGTCGGCGCGGTTGTAGGCCGCCGTGAAGTCGGCGAGCGCCTTCGCCGCCTCGGCCGGGGTCGCCGGGGGCAGCAGCGCGCTCTCACCGTGCACGGTCACGCAGCCGCTCGCCGTCAGCGCCAGCACGGCGGCGGCCGCCGTCGCTCCCAGGAGTCTCGTGGGCCGCCGTGCCGACGACCGCTCAAGCGGTCTTGCCGGCGCTCGCCCCAGCCTCAGCCTTCTCATCGGTCGCCTTCTGCTTCTTCACCCGCGCGGACGGACCCGACCCTATCGGGGCCAGGAACAGCGCGAGTGTCGGGACCAGATACAGCGTCCACACCGTGACCTGAAGGACCGTCGGGTCCGGCTGGAAGTTGAAGACGCCCTTGAGGAGCGTGCCGAGCCATTTGTCCGGCGGGATCGTCGCCGAGATGTCGAAGGCCTTGTCCGCGAGGCCGCCGAGGAAGCGCGCCTCCTGGAGGTCGTGGACGCCGTAGGCCAGCACGCCCGCCGCCACCACGACCAGCATCCCGCCGGTCCAGGTGAAGAACTTCGCCAGGTTGATCTTCAGCGCGCCCCGGTAGAACAGCCAGCCGAGCAGCACCGCCGTGAGCAGGCCGAGGAGGACGCCGGCCAGCGGCGCGTACGTACCGTCGGAGGAGGCGCGGACCGAGGCCCACACGAAGAGCGCCGTCTCCAGGCCCTCGCGGCCCACCGCGAGGAAGGCGGTGGCGACCAGCGCGCCGGTGCCCATCTGGAGGGCCGCGTCCAGCTTGCCGTGCAGCTCCGACTTGAGGTGCCGGGCCGTGCGCCGCATCCAGAAGACCATCCAGGTCACCAGGACCACGGCGACGATCGACAGCGAGCCGCCGAGCAGCTCCTGCGCCTCGAAGGTCAGCTCCTGGGAGCCGAACTCCAGGCCGGCGCCGAAGGCGAGGGCCACGGCGACGGCCACCCCGATGCCGATCCAGATCGGCTTCAGGGCGTCCCGGCGGCCGGTCTTCACCAGGTACGCGATGAGGATGCTGACGACGAGGCTGGCTTCCAGGCCCTCGCGCAGGCCGATCAGATAGTTACCGAACACGTCGGTTCCCTCCCTGGGGTGCGTGCGGAGTCATGAGAACAGTCCCCGGCCCCACCAGTCGCCCTTGTCGCGGACGCCCGGCGGGATCGCGAACAGCGCCGAACCCACGTGCTGGATGTATTCGTTGAGGGCGTCGGTCGCCAGCGAGGTCTGCACCGGGATGAAGCCGGTCCTGACGTCCTTCTGGTACGCCAGGAAGAACAGGCCCGCCTCCAGACGGCCGAGGCCGTCCGTGCCGTCCGTGAAGGAGTAGCCGCGGCGCAGGATCGTCGCCCCGTTGTTGCTGTCGGGGTGGGCGAGCCGGACGTGCGCGTCCGGCTTCATCGCCTTCAGGAACGGCTCGTCGTGCTCCTTGGGCTTGCCCATGGGCGCGCCCTCGCGCTTGTCGCGGCCGAAGACGTCCTCCTGCTCGGCCAGCGGCGTACGGTCCCAGGTCTCGATGTTCATCCGGATGCGGCGGGCGACCAGGTACGAGCCGCCGTCCATCCAGGCGGCACCGCCGGCGGCGTCCTTGCCGGAGACCCAGACGTGCTTCGCGAGCCGGTCGGTCTCGGTGCCCGCGATGTTGCGGGTGCCGTCCTTGAAGCCGAAGAGGTTGCGCGGGGTCTGGGCGTCCGGGGTCGTCGAGGACGTCTTGCCGAAGCCCAGCTGCGACCAGCGCACCGCGACCTTGCCGAAGCCGATCCGGGCCAGGTTGCGGATGGCGTGCACGGCGACCTGCGGGTCGTCGGCGCAGGCCTGGACGCACAGGTCGCCGCCGCTGCGCGCCGGATCGAGGTTGTCGCCCGGGAACTTGGGCAGCTCCACCAGGGCCCCGGGCCGCCTGTCCTTCAGCCCGAAACGCCCGTCGAAGAGCGAGGGGCCGAAGCCGATGGTGAGGGTGAGACGGGAGGGCTTGAGGCCCAGGGCCTCGCCGGTGTCGTCCGGCGGCGCCTCCGGCAGACCGCCGTAGGCGCCCTCGCCGACCTCGGCGCCGGCCGTCATGCGCTCGGCGGCCCGCGTCCAGTCCTTGAGGAGCTGGACCAGCTCGGCGCGGTCCTTCGTCGTCACGTCGAAGGCGGCGAAGTGCAGCCGGTCCTGTACGGCGGTGGCGATGCCGGCCTGGTGCGGGCCGTGGAACGGCACGGCCGCCCCGCTGTCCGCGACCGGCACGGGGGTGTCCCCGTCCCGGGTCAGCGCCACGGCGCCGCCGGCCGCGGCGGCGCCGAGGGCGAGCCCTGCACCGCCCCAGCCGATGACCGTGCGGCGGGAGGGCGCGGCCGCCTCGGTGGCCGCGGTCTGCTCCTGGGTGTCCTCGGACATGTCCGTATCCCCGTCCCTGCTGACTCGGCGACTACTTGACGACGGCGGCGGCGAGCTTGGAGAGCGGCTCGGCCAGCGCGTTGACGCCGTCCGACAGCTCCTTGCGCTCCGGCTTGCCGACCTTGTCGTACGAGGTGAAGACGTAACCGGTCTTGTCCGCGCGGTACTTGTCGAGCAGCGTGTTCAGTGCGGCGAACTGCTTGTCCAGGTCCGCGACGAGCCTCGGGTCGTTCTTGGCGGCGACCGGCTTGAGCAGCTCGAAGGACTTCTGGGCGCCCTCGACGTTCGCCTTGAAGTCGACGAGGTCGGTGTGCGAGTAGCGCTCCTCCTCGCCGGTGACCTTGCCGCTGGCGACCTCGTCCAGGAGCTCCTTGGCGCCGTTGGCCATGGAGGTGGGGGTGATCTCGGCCTTGCCGACCCGCTTCACCCAGTCCGCGAGGTCCTTGTCGAGGAGGTCGGCGAGCTGCTTCTCGCGGGCGCCGAGCTTCTTGTCCTGCCAGAGCGCCTTCTCCAGGCGGTGCCAGCCGGTCCAGTCCGTGGCGGGGTCCTGGCCCGCCTCCAGGCCGTCCTCGCGGACGTCGACCTTGGGGTCGATGTCACCGAAGGACTCGGCGACGGGCTCGGTGCGCTCCCAGCCGATGCGGGACTCGGCGTAGGCCTTCTTCGCGGCCTCGACGTCACCGGCGCGGACGGCGTCGGTGAAGACCTTCACCTTGGGGAGGGTCGCGTCGGCCTGCGCCTGGACGTACTGGCGGTAGGCGGCGACGGCCGCGTCCATCTCGGGGGAGCGCTTGGCGGTCGCGGTGCCCTTGCCGACGGCCTTGACCTGCTGGCGGATGCCCTCGCCCTTCATGCCGGGCTTGCAGGCGATCGCGTAGTCGCCGGCCTTGATCTCGGCGGTGAGCGTGGCCTTGATGCCGGGGCCGATGTTCTCGCGCTCGGTCACGATCCGGTCGTCCGGGTAGAGGACGTAGACCTCGGTGATCGTGGAGCCGCGGTTCTCGACGGCCAGCTTGACGTGGCCGGCCGGGAACTCCTTCTTCGAGACCTCGCAGGAGTCGTCCTTGGCGACCACGGTGATGGTGCCGTCGTCCGCCTTGGCGTCGCTCTTCTCGGCGCAGCCCGTGACGGCGGCCAGAGTCGCCGCGGTCGCGGCGGCGGTGACGACGGACAGACGGACGGCTCGCATGAGGACTCCAGGGACGCGGGGACGGACTGAGGCGGACCTAACTTAACCGAGGCTTACCTCAGCAATACCCACTCGTCCAGTGATTCAGCTCTCAACCCCGGCAGGCTGGACACGACGGGATCACAGGGATTTCATGGGCTTCTCATGACTCGGTCAAGGGCGAGTCAAGAGCGGGTGGTTGGGTGGCGATTGTCAGCATGTGCCTTGTTCGGCGATGCGCTTCGGTGCGCTTCGGCGCGACGAGGGGTACGCGCCGGTCCCCGGGTACGGGAACGCCTCCACCGGCACGCCTCCGGATGTTTCAATTTCCGGCATGAACACGACCGTGCACAGCACCGCCATCGCCACCGACATCGACGTCCTCAGGGTCTTCTGCGCGGGCGACGGCCGGCACGGCAACCGGCTCGGAGTCGTCAGGGACGCCCGCACCCACCCCGACGAGGCCTCCCGGCAGGCGCTCGCCAAGGAACTCGGCTTCAGCGAGACGGTGTTCGTGGACGACCCGGAGCGCGGCACCGTGGACATCTACACCCCGGGGCTGCGGCTGCCGTTCGCCGGACACCCGCTCGTCGGCACCGCCTGGCTGCTCGACCTGGAGGTCATCTGCCCGCCGGCCGGTGAGGTGTGGGTGCGCGGCGACGGGGAGTTCACCTGGATCGAGGCGCGCGCCGAGTGGGCGCCGCCGCGGACCCTGCGCCAGTACGGCTCCGCCGCCGAGGTGGACGCCCTCGACGTGCCCGAGCCGGGGGAGTGGATCTACGCCTGGGCCTGGGAGGAGGAGGCGGCGGGCCGGATCAGGGCGCGGGCGTTCCCCGGGCGCGGCGACGGCATCGACGAGGACGAGGCGACCGGCGCGGCGGCGCTGCTGCTCACGGCGGAGCTGGGGCGGGCCCTGAACATCACGCAGGGCCGGGGTTCGCAGCTGCTCACCGCTCCCGGCCCCGACGGCATCGTGGAACTGGGTGGACGGGTCCGCCTGGAGGGCACGCTCACGCGCTGAGCGGGAACTCGCCCCCCAGCTGGTGGAAGACCGCGCTGTTGAAGGCGAACGCCCGCTTGCACTCGTCGACGATCCGCTGCTTCTCCAGGTCGTCCGCGTTCACCCCGTCGAGCAGCTCCCGGTACGTCCGCTTGAACGCGGCCGGGTTGCCGATCGCGTCGAACACGTAGAAGCGGACGCCGTCGCCCTTGCGTGTGAAGCCCCAGGTGCGCTCCGCCTTGTCGCGGATGATCTGGCCGCCCGACAGGTCGCCCAGATAGCGCGTGTAGTGGTGCGCCACGTATCCGGCGGGCCAGTCGCGGGCGCACTCGGCGACCCGTTCGGCGTACGCCGCGGTGGCGGGCAGCGGGGAGGCGGCGGCGCGCCAGCCGGGGCCCCGCAGATGGGAGAGGTCCTGCTCCAGGGCGGCCGTGCGGAACAGCTCCGGCTGTATGAAGGGCCCGGCGACCGGGTCCTCGCGCAGGGCCTCCGCACCCTCCTCCAGGGCCCGGTACACGAACCACAGCTGCTCCGTGTAGCGGGCGTAGGCGTCGACGGCGAGCCGTCCGCCGAGGAGGTCGCTCATGAAGGACGACGTCTCCGCCTCCGTGTGCTGCTCGTGCGAGGCCGTACGGATGAGCGTGGAGAAGGGCGTGTCCAAGGCGTGCCTCCGGGACCGATGGGACGGGAACCAGTGACGATCCTGCCGAGTTAGGCTTACCTAAGTCAACTGGTTCCCGACGTCCTGTCGGTAAGAAGCTACCCACCCGGGGGGTCAGGGCAACGTAAGGATTTCAGCCCCGGTCTCGGTCACCACGAGCGTGTGCTCGAACTGCGCGGTCCGCTTCCGGTCCTTGGTCACCACGGTCCAGCCGTCGTCCCACATGTCGTAGTCGTGGGTGCCGAGGGTCAGCATCGGCTCGATCGTGAAGGTCATGCCGGTCTTGATCTCGGTGGTGTGGTGGGGGGAGTCGTAGTGCGGGACGATCAGGCCCGAGTGGAAGGACGAGTTGATGCCGTGACCGGTGAAGTCGCGGACGACGCCGTAGCCGAAGCGCTTGGCGTACGACTCGATGACCCGCCCGATGATGTTGATCTGGCGGCCCGGCTTCACCGCCTTGATCGCCCGGTTCAGGGACTCCCTGGTGCGCTCCACGAGCAGCCGCGACTCCTCGTCGACGTCGCCGCAGAGGTAGGTGGCGTTGTTGTCGCCGTGGACGCCGTTGATGTACGCGGTGACGTCCAGGTTCACGATGTCGCCGTCCCGCAGGACGGTGGAGTCCGGGATCCCGTGGCAGATGACCTCGTTGACCGAGGCGCACAGCGACTTCGGGAACCCGCGGTAGCCGAGGGTCGAGGGATAGGCGCCGTGGTCGCACATGTACTCGTGGGCGACCCGGTCGAGCTCGTCGGTGGTGACGCCCGGGGCGATGTGCTTGGCGGCCTCCTCCATCGCCCGGGCGGCGATGCGGCCGGCGATCCGCATCCGCTCGACGGTGTCGGAGTCCTGCACCTCGGGCCCGGTGTACGGCGTCGGGGCGGGCTTCCCGACGTACTCGGGGCGGCGGATGGAGCCCGGAACGGAACGATGGGGGGAGAGCTCCCCCGGTACGAGAAGCGACTGGCCAGACATGCCAGCGAGTCTAACGACCTGGTCTGGGGCAGCATGGTCTCGGAGGAAGGAGCCGACGACGATGGCTTTGTTCAAGAAGCGCACCGTGGGCAAACCGGGCGAGTGGTACTACTGCCTGGAGCACAAGAAGGTCGAAGAGGGCCCCGAGTGCCCGGCGAAGAACCGCTTCGGCCCGTACGCCAGCCGTGAGGAGGCCTCCCACGCCATGGACACCGCGCGCGAGCGGAACCTGGAGTGGGAGACCGATCCCCGCTGGCACGACAAGGGGCGCACGGAAGAGAACCCCGACTGAGCCGGACGCCGGGGCGGACACGCGGCCGGGACCGGCCTCAGACGGTCCCGGCCGCCTCGCGCGTCTCCGGTTCCCCGGCGGACTCCCGGGGCGCCCGCTCCCCGGCCGCCCCCTCGCCGCCCGCCCGCTGCTGGGCCTTGCGCCGCAGCGAGTCCTCGTCGGTGTCGGAGTCGTACGTCAGGAGCTTCGGCAGCGCCAGACAGAGCAGCCCCACCGAGGCCACGCAGGCCACGCCACCCGTCCAGACCGCCGACCGGGTGCCGGTCCAGCCCGCCATCACGCCCGCCCTGACCTGGCCCAGCTGCGGGCCGACGCTGTACGAGAGCACCTCGATGCCGGCCAGCCGGCCGCGCAGTTCCTCCGGGATCGTCTGGTTCCAGATCGTGGCGCGGCCGAGCCCGCTCAGCATGTCGCCCGCACCCGCGAAGGCCAGGCACAGCAGCACCGGCCAGACGTTCCCGAACCAGCCGGCCGCCGCGACGGCCAGACCCCAGCCGGCCGCGCCGCCGACCACGAGCAGCCCGTGCCGCCGCACCTTCGAGGTCCAGCCGCTGGTCAGACCGAGGACGAGCGAACCGACCGAGCCCGCCGCGTACATCAGACCGAGCGACCAGTCGGCGTCCAGCTCGTCCGCGAGGAACGGGAAGATCGTGTTCGGGAAGGCGAAGAACATCGCCGCCAGGTCGATCGCGTACGTGCCGAGCAGCACCGGCCGCGACCAGGCGTACCGGGCGCCCTCCGCGATGCCCCGCAGCGAGGGCTTCTCGGCGTCGTGCGCGGGCGGGGCCGGGGAGAGCCCGCGGCACAGCAGCACCGATACGGCGAAGCCCGCGAGCGTCACGCCGTACGCGGGCGCGTGGCCCGCGTAGGCGACGACGAGACCCGCGAGCGCCGGGCCCGCGATCGAGCCCATCTGCCAGCGCAGTGAGTTCAGCGCGGCCGCCGCCGTCTGGTGCTCGTGCGGCACGATCCGGGCGAGCAGCGAGTCCAGGGCCGGGCGCTGGAGACCGGCGAGCGCGGAGACGCCCGCCGCGACCACGTACAGCGGCCAGAGCATCGGGTCCGGCAGCAGGGCGTTGAGCAGCAGGATCAGGGCGAGCAGCCCGAGGCCCGCCTCGGTCGCGAGGATCACCTTCCGCCGGTCGACCGCGTCGGCGAGCGCCCCGCCGTACAGCCCGAACACCACGAGCGGCACCAGCTCCACCGCGCCCATCGCGCCGACGGCGAGCGGCGAACCCGTCATCTCCTTGATCTGGAGCGGCAGGGCGATCATCGCCATCGCGCTGCTGAAGTACGTGACGAGCCCCTGCACCCAGAGCAGCCGGAAGTCGGCGGAGGCGCGCCAGGGCGCCAGGTCGGGCAGCAGAGCGGAGATCTTCGCGAGGGGGGAGGACACGAGGTGCCATGCTCCGGCGAGGGGACGGCCCGGGCAACCGAATTTGCGGGGGCGTGAGGCCGCCCGCGGGGCCCGCCGCTCCTACCAGCGCGCCGGAGGCGGCGCCGTCAGCCGGTCCGCCAGGGCCGAGAGGCGGTCCCGGAAGCGGCGCTCGCCCCGCGGGGACGGCAGGCTGTTCTCGCCCGCCGCCGCGCTCACCAGGTGCTGCACCGTGTCCAGGTCCACCTCCGCCCCCTCCGCCACCGTCAGCGTCTCGTGCGCGAGACCCCGCACCTCCGCGTCACCCCCGTCGAGCGAGAGCACCGTCGCCCCCGCCCGCCGGGCGTCGTGCACCCGCTGGAGCAGCCCCGCGTCCGGCCGCTCCGGCGCCACCATCAGCAGCGTCGCCCCGCGCCCCGCCGCCTCCAGCCGCCCCAGGCCGACCCCCAGGTGCGCCGGGGCACCCGGCCGCACCCGGTGCCGCACCAGCGTCGGCGCCAGCTCCGGCAGCCCCGACCAGGCGGACTCGTCCACCAGGTGCGCCGCCAGGTGCCAGGGCTCGTACTCCTCCGTGCCGACCAGCAGCAGCCCGCCCCGGTGCGGGACGACCGAGGACCGGAGCGCGCCCGCGAACCTGCGGGCCGCCCCCGGCCACTCCGTCCCGGCGAGCACTTCCCGCAGCAACGCGACCCGTACGGCATCCATGGGCCCGCATTCTGCACCGCTCCGGGGCCCGCGCGAGGGCGGTCGCGAGGGTTCCACCCGTACGGGGCTCCCGGCACCCCGACCGGTCGGTAATGTCGGGGCCATGACTTCCTCCAGCGCACCCCAGGACCCCGCCGCCGCGCCCAAGGCCGCCCCCAAGGACCCGTGGGACCTCCCCGACGTCTCCGGGCTCGTCGTCGGCGTCCTCGGCGGCACCGGCGACCAGGGCCGCGGCCTCGCCTACCGGCTCGCCAAGGCCGGCCAGCAGGTGATCATCGGCTCCCGCTCCGCCGACCGCGCCGAGGACGTGGCCGCGGAGATCGGCCACGGCGTCGAGGGCGCCGACAATGCCGAGACCGCCCGCCGCAGCGACGTCGTGATCGTCGCCGTGCCCTGGGAGGGGCACGCCAAGACCCTGGAGTCCCTGCGCGAGGAACTCACGGGCAAGCTGGTCGTCGACTGCGTCAACCCGCTCGGCTTCGACAAGAAGGGCGCCTACGCCCTCAAGCCCGAGGAGGGCTCCGCCGCCGAGCAGGCCGCCGCACTCCTCCCCGGCTCGCGGGTCGCCGCCGCCTTCCACCACCTCTCCGCCGTCCTCCTCAAGGACACCTCCGTCGAGGAGATCGACACCGACGTGATGGTCCTCGGCGAGGAGCGCGCCGACGTCGAGATCGTCCAGGCCCTCGCCGGCCGCATCGCCGGCATGCGCGGCGTCTTCGCCGGCCGGCTGCGCAACGCCCACCAGGTCGAGTCGCTCGTCGCCAACCTGATCTCGGTGAACCGCCGCTACAAGGCCCACGCCGGGCTCCGCGTCACCGACATCTGAGCCGGCCCCGAGCCGGTCCCTCCGGGGCGGAGCGCATGGGGGACACTGGACGGGCACAGCAGCCGTACCCGGACAGGAGCCGACCCCCATGCCCCGCCTCGCCCTCTACGCCCTCGTGGTCTGCGCCCTGGCCGTCACCGCGGCCGTCGTCTCCTTCGTCGAGGGCAGCTTCCTCGGCGTCGTCTGGATCCTGCTCGCCGGCCTCTCCTCGAACATGGCCTGGTACTACGTCCGCCGCGCCAGGATGGAGAAGGCCGCCGCCGCGGAGGGCTAGACACCGCGGAGGACCAGACACCGCGGAGGACCGCACGGCCTCAGACCTTGCAGAACTCCGGCGTCTCCTGCCAGAACCGGAACAGCTGCGAGCCGCAGTAGCGGCTCGCCTCCGGCACCCCGAGCGACCGCAGCAGCGCGTCGATCGCGTCGAAGAAGGCCGCGTTGAGCGCGGGCACGAACAGCAGCGCGATCACGATGAAGAAGCCGTACGGCGCGTACGGCTCGATCTGCCGCTTCACCTTGTACGACAGCCAGGGCTCCACCACCCCGTAGCCGTCGAGGCCCGGCACCGGCAGGAAGTTCAGCAGCGCCGCCGTCACCTGGAGGAACGCCAGGAACGCCAGCGCGAACCGGAACATCAGGGGCACGCCGTCGAGCGCGCCCAGCCAGAACGGCGCCGTGCAGACCAGCGCGAACAGCGCGTTCGTCAGCGGGCCCGCCGCCGAGATCAGGCTGTGCTTCCAGCGGCCCTTGATCCGGTTCTGGTCGATGAAGACCGCGCCGCCCGGCAGCCCGATCCCGCCCATGATCACGAAGAGCACCGGCAGCACGATGCTCAGCAGCGCGTGGGTGTACGCGAGCGGGTTCAGCGTCAGATAGCCCTTCGCGCCCACCGTGATGTCCCCGCCGTGCAGGGCCGTCCGGGCGTGCGCGTACTCGTGGAGACAGAGCGACACCACCCACGCCGAGGTCACGAAGAGGAAGACCGCGAGGCCGGGCAGGGCGGCGAAGTCCGTCCACACCGCCCAGCCGGTGACGGCCATGACGGCGAGGATCGCCAGGAAGACGGGACTGATCCGCCGTTCGTGGTGCCGGGTGGTGGCCGTGGTCATCGCGGAAGCTCCCAGGGGACGAAGGCGGGACGGAGGCGGTACGGAGACGGGGTCGTGCGCTGCCTGACGTGCGGGAAACGTACCGGGTGACGGGGCGAGTTCCGGAGCCGGGGACCTTCTCACGGAGAATGGGCCCGTGCGCTACTCCGTCCTCGGCCCGACCCTCGCCCGCACCCCCGAAGGCACCGACGTGTCCGTCGGCGGCCCGCGGGTCCGTGCGCTGCTCACCGTCCTCGCCCTGAGGGCGGGCCGGACCGTGCCCGTGCCCGACCTCGTCGACGAGGTCTGGCACGGCGACGAGCCGCCCGCCGACGCCGTCGCCGCGCTCCAGGCCCTCGTCGGACGGCTCCGCAAGGCCCTCGGACGCGACCGGATCGTCTCCGCCGAGGGCGGCTACCGGCTCGAAGCCCGGCCCGAGGACGTCGACGCCCGCCGCTTCGAGCACCTCGCCGTCGAAGGAGTCGCCGCGCTCGCCGCCGGCGACCCGGCCGGAGCCGCCGCCCTCCTCGACGAGGCCCTGGGCCTGTGGCGCGGGCCCGCCCTCGCCGACCTGCCCGACCGGGACGCGGAGGCCGCCCGCTGGGAGGCCCGCCGCCTCGACGCCCGGCGCGCCCGGCTCGGCGCGGCCCTCGCCCTCGGCGAGGCGCACGCCGCGCTCCCCGAGCTGACCTCCCTCTGCGCCGCCCACCCGCTGGACGAGCCCCTCCAGGCCCTGCGGATCCGGGCCCTGCGGGACACCGGGCGCGCGGCCGAGGCGCTCGCGGCGTACGACGTGGTCCGCCGCGCCCTCGCCACCCGCCTCGGCACCGACCCGTCCCCGGCCCTGCGCGCCCTCCACGCCGAACTCCTGGCCGCGCCCGCCGCCCCGCCCGAGCCCCCGACCACGGCCCCGCCCGCCGCCGCCGCTCCTCCGGCGGCGCGCCCGCCGGCCCGCGGCAACCTCCGGGCCCGGCTCACCAGCTTCGTCGGCCGCGACGAGGAGATCGCCCTGGTCCGCGAGGACCTGCGCCGCGCCCGGCTCGTGACGCTCCTCGGACCCGGCGGGGCCGGGAAGACCCGGCTGTCGCAGGAGGCGGCCGAGCGGGGCGCCGAGGACTGGACGGACGGCGTCTGGGTCGCGGAACTCGCGCCCGTACGGGACCCGGAGGCCGTCGCCGAAGTGGTCCTGGCCGCGGTCGGCGCCCGCGAGACCGTGCTGCGCGGCGCCGGAGCCGAGGAGCTGCGCGGCGGGGGCGACCCCGTCGCCCGGCTCGTCGAGCACTGCTCCGGGCGGCGGATGCTCCTCCTCCTCGACAACTGCGAACACCTCGTCGGCGCCGCCGCCGAACTGGCCGAGATGCTGCTCGCGCGCTGCCCGGAGCTGCGGGTCCTCGCGACGAGCCGGGAGCCGCTGGGCGTCCCCGGGGAGGCGGTCCGGCCCCTCGGCCCGCTGCCGACCGGGATGGCGCTGCGGCTGCTCGGTGAGCGGGGGGCGGCGGTCCGCCCGGGGTTCGTGGTCGAGGACGACCCGGTCGCCGCGGGCGAGGTCGTACGCCGCCTGGACGGCCTGCCGCTGGCCATCGAACTGGCGGCGGCGCGGCTGCGGATGCTGACCCTGCGCCAGATCGCGGACCGGCTCGACGACCGGTTCCGGCTGCTGACCTCGGGGGCGCGCACGGTGCTGCCCCGGCAGCAGACGCTGCGGGCGGTCGTGGACTGGTCGTGGGAGCTCCTCGACGAGGCCGAACGGTCCCTCCTGCGCCGCCTGGCGGTCTTCACCGGCGGCTGCGGCCTGGAGGCGGCGGAGGCGGTCTGCGCGGGGCGGGGGGACGCGGACGAGGAGCGCTCCGGCGGGCCCGCCGTGCTCGACCTGCTCGGTGCCCTTGTCGACAAGTCGCTCGTGGTCGCCGCTCCCGGCGACACCGGCATGCGGTTCCGTCTCCTCGAGACCGTCGCCGAGTACGCCGGGGAACGGCTCGACGAGGCGGGGGAGCGGGCCGCCGTAGAGCGCCGGCACCTCACGTACTACCGCGAACTCGCCCGCCGTTCCGACCCCGAGCTGCGCGGCTCCCGGCAGGTCGAGGCCATGGCCCGGTTCGGCGTCGAGTACGGGAACATCCGCTCCGCGATGCGCCGCGCCGTCGACGCCCGCGACGAGGACGAGGCGCTCGTCCTCGTCCACTCGCTGCTCTGGTACTGGCAGATGCGCGACCTGCGCGCCGACGCCCTCCACTGGGCCGAGTCCGTCGCCGCGCTCGGCCCCGACCCCTTCGGGACGCCCGCCGCCCCCGTCGTACCGCTGCACGAGCCGTGCACCGTCTCGCCGCTGCCGCTCTCCGAGGAGCAGCGCTGGGAGGCCCGGCGCGGGGTGCGGCTCATCGAGCTGCTCAACATGGACTACGACACCGGCCGCTGGACCAGCCCCGCCGGGGTCGAGCGGCTGCGGCGGATCAACGAGATCTACCCGCCGGGGCTCCCGCAGACCTGCCGGCTGCCCGGCTCCTTCACGGTCTTCGCCGTCCTCCTCATCGGCGAACCGGGCCGCATGGGCCAGGCCCTGGAGGATCACGTCACCGCCTGCCGCCGCCACGGCAGCGAGTGGGAGCTCGCCAACGCCCTCCAGCTGCGCGCCAACATGCTCGCCAACCGGGCCGACCTGGCCGAGCGGGCGAGCGCCGACGCCGAGGAGAGCCTGGAGATCTTCGTCCGCCTCGGGGACGCCTGGGGCGCGGCCGAGGCGCTGTCCTCGCGCGCCGAGGCCCGCGAGCGGCGGCTCGAGTTCGAGGGCGCCGCGCAGGACTTCGCCGACGCCATCGCGTACGCGGAACGGATCGGCGCCCAGTCGCAGATGGCCCTGCTGCGGGCCCGTTACGCCGACATGCTGATCGAGACCGGTCGCGCCGCCGAGGCGGAACTCATCCTGCGGGCGGTGGTGGAGGGGGAGCACGGCCGGGGCCACGAACCGATGCTGGCCGGGCGGATCTTCCTGGCGCTGCTGCTCGGCCGGACCGGCCGGACGGCCGAGGCGCGGGTGCATCTGGAGCGGCTGCTCGACGAGTTCAGCTCGCAGAAGCTGTTCAGCTCGGAGACCTTCTCCATCTTCGAGGGCTTCGCGCTGGGCAGCCTCGGCTGGGTGGAGAACCTGGACGGACGGCACGCGTCGGCGCTCGTGCTGTCCCGGCGGGCGTTCGACCGTTCCCTCGGCGGACTGTCGCTGATGGTCGCGCCGCAGATGCCGTCGATCCACCTGGTCATGGCCGCCTGGGCGCTCGCCGGGCTCGGCGGTCCCTCGGCCCGTACCGCCGGGGTCCTGCTCGGCGCGTACGAGGGGCTGACGCCGCCCGGGCACCTGTCTCCGCCCCTGGAGCGGGAGAACCGGGAGCGGGCGACGGAACTGTGCCGGTCCGCCCTCGGGGACGGGGAGTTCGAGGCCGCGTACGCCGAGGGCGGCGGCCTCTCCCTCGGGGAGGCCGCCGCCCTGCTCGGTCGCGCCGCCGACGCGATCAGTGAGCGCGCCGAGTCATGATCCCCCGGTCGGGACTCAGGTCTTCTTGCGGAACTTGGCGACCGCGAGCGGTGCCGTCACGACGGTGATCAGCGCCGCCCAGCCGAGGACCATCCACACCGAGTGGGCGACCGGGCCGCCGTTGATCAGGTTGCGGGCGGCGTCGGCGAGGTTGGACAGCGGGTTGTAGTCGGTGAAGGTCTCCAGCCAGCCGGGCATCGAGGTCGGCGGGGCGAAGATCGACGAGCCGAACTGGAGCGGCATCAGGACGAGCATGGCCATGCCCTGGACGGCCTGGGCGGTCTTCAGGGTGAGGCCGAGCAGGATGAAGATCCACATCAGCGACGCTCCGAAGACCATCGACAGGCCGATCGCGGCGAAGAGGTGCAGGACCGAGGTGTGGATCGTCAGACCGAGCAGGAAGCCCATGCCGAGCAGGATCGCGGTGGCGATGAGCATGCGGCCCACCTCGACGACGATCTTCGCGATGAGGACGGAGGACCGGGCGATCGGCATCGTCCGGAACCGGTCCATGACCCCCTTCTTGAAGTCGTCGTTGATGCCGACTCCCACGGCCATCGCGATGTTCATGCCCATCATCGCCATCAGGCCGGGCGTCACGTAGTTGACGTAGACCTCGTTGTTGCCCTTGCCGGCGATGGCGCCGCCGAAGACGTACACGAACAGCAGGATGAAGATGATCGGCATCAGGACGGCGTCGAACATCGACTCCGGGTCCTGCTTGATCTGCAGGGCGTTGCGGCGGGCCAGGGCGCCGATGTGGCGCAGGTTGCCGCGCAGGCCGATCCGGCCCTCGGCGACGGGTACGCGCCGTGCTGCCGCCGGACTCGGTGTGCCGACGGGGGACTTGGTGACCGTGGTCGTGCTCATGCGGCGACCTCCTCGTGGGTCTCGACGGAATCGGCGGTCTTCTCGCCGGTGATGGCGAGGAACACCTCGTCCAGGCTGGGCAGATGGGTGCCGATGTGGGCGATGCCGAAACCGCGCGCGCCGAGCAGGCCCACGACGGCCGTCAGCTGCTCGTCGGTGAGGATCGGCACGTACAGCGCGCCCTCGTCGGCCACGACCGTCGCGCCGGCGATCCCGTCGAGCCCGGTCTCGCGGAGCGCGGCGGCCATCTCCGGCAGCCGGTCCGGGTCCACCGGGCGGACCTTCAGGGTCCGGCCGCCGACCTTGGCCTTCAGCTCGTCCACGCCGCCCCGGGCGATGACCTTGCCCCGGTCGATGACGGTCAGCTCGCTCGCGAGCTGCTCCGCCTCCTCCATGTACTGGGTGGTGAGGAGGACGGTGACGCCCTCGGAGACCATCCGCTGGACCTCGTCCCACACCTCGTTGCGGGTGCGGGGGTCGAGGCCGGTGGTCGGCTCGTCCAGGTAGAGGACGGCCGGCTGTCCGATCATCGAGGCGGCGAGGTCGAGGCGCCGCCGCATGCCGCCGGAGTAGTTCATCGCGGGCCGCTTGGCGGCCTCGGTGAGGGAGAAGCGCTCCAGCATCTCGTCCGCGCGGCGGCGGGCGTCGGCCCGGGAGAGGTCGAGCAGCCGCCCGATCATGTACAGGTTCTCCCAGCCGGACAGCTTCTCGTCGACCGAGGCGTACTGACCGGTGAGCCCTATGGTGCGGCGCAGCTGGCGGGGGTGCTTCACCACGTCGTAGCCGGCGACGGTGGCGTGCCCGGAGTCCGGGACGAGGAGGGTGGACAGGCAGCGGACGAGGGTGGTCTTCCCGGCGCCGTTCGGGCCGAGCACGCCGAGGACGGTGCCCTCCCGCACGTCCAGGTCGACCCCGTCGAGGGCCCTGGTGGCGCCGAAGTGCTTCACGAGGCCCCGGACCTCGATGGCGTTGGTGTGTGATCGCGTCATGTCCACCACTAGACCAGCCGCCACCGACAATCCCCCGACAGACGGCCGACAGCCCCGCCGACACCGGTCGGCGGGGCTGTCGGTTCACACGTAGGTACGGGGATCCCGCACCTCAGGACCCGGTGGGCCTCAGTGGAAGGTGTGCTCCTCGGCGGGGAACGCCCCGCCGCTGACGTCCTCCGCGAAGGCGCGCGCGGCGTCGCCGAGCGTCTCGCGGAGGTTGGCGTACTGCTTGGTGAAGCGCGGGACCTTGCCCCCGGTCAGACCGGCCATGTCGGTCCAGACGAGGACCTGGGCGTCGGTGCCGGCGCCCGCGCCGATGCCGATGGTCGGGATGTGCAGGGAGCGGGTGACCTCGGCGGCCAGCTCGGCCGGCACCAGCTCCAGGACGACCGCGAACGCGCCCGCGTCCTGCGCCGCCTTGGCGTCGCGGAGCAGCTTGTGCGCGGCCTCGTCGGAGCGGCCCTGCACCCGGTAGCCCATGGTGTTCACGGACTGCGGGGTGAGGCCCAGGTGGGACATGACGGGGATGCCGGCCTGGACGAGCAGCTCGGTCTGCGGCAGCGAGCGCTCGCCGCCCTCCAGCTTGATCGCGCCGACACCGGCGTCCTTCACGAGCCGGGTGGCGTTGCGCAGGGCCTGTACGGGCCCTTCCTGGTACGAACCGAAGGGCAGGTCGCCGACGACGAGGGCGCGCCTGGTGCCCCGGACGACGGCGGCGGACAGGAAGGTCATCTCGTCCATCGTGACGGGCACGGTGGTCTCGTAGCCGAGGTGACAGTTGCCCATGGAGTCACCGACGAGGATCACCGGGATGCCGGCCTCGTCGAAGACCGAGGCGGTCATGGCGTCGTAGGCGGTGAGCATGGGCCACTTCTCGCCGCGGGTCTTGGCGGCGGCGATGTCGTGGACGGTGAGACGGCGCGTGCCCTTGCCGCCGTACAGCGCCTTGCTGCTGTCGGCGGGCGGATTCTGGGCAGCCTGAAGCGTCATGGTGCACGGCTCCTTGTGTCATCTCGAGGCGCCCTGACGGCGTCCCCGGACCACATCCATGGTGGCACTTCGCCGGGCGGACGGGGAAGTGGGCCGGAGTGGTGCTGTTCACACGGGCGTGTCACACGGGCGCGTCACACGGGCGCGTCCCGCGGGCGCGGCACGTGCGCGTCCTGCGCGGGCGTCACCTGCGGGCGTCCCGCGCCCGCGTCCCGCGCGGCCGCTTCGTAAAGCCTCCGTCATCTTTTTCGATACGAGACGGTCTCGTATCGAAATACCTCTAGGGTGGTGCTCATGTCACAGCCGTCCACCGCACCCACCGCGCCCGCCGGGCCCCGCATACCCGAGGCCGTCCACCGGCGCCGCTGGGCCGTCCTCGGCGTCCTGATGCTCAGCCTGCTGATCGTCGTCCTCGACAACTCGATCCTGAACGTCGCCGTCAAGACCATCGCCGCCCCCGCCCCCACCGGCATCGGCGCCACCCAGAGCGAGCTGGAGTGGTCGATCAACTCCTACACGCTCGTCTTCGCCGGCCTCCTCTTCACCTCCGGCCTCCTCGGCGACCGCCTCGGCCGCAAGAAGGTGCTGCTCTTCGGCATCACCGTCTTCGGCATCGGCTCCGCCCTCGCCGCGATGTCCGGCTCCCCGGGCGAGCTCATCGCCTTCCGGGCCCTCATGGGCCTCGGCGCCGCCTTCGTCATGCCCGCCACCCTCGCCGTCCTCATGAACGTCTTCGAGCGCGACGAGCAGCCCAAGGCCATCGGCATCTGGGCCGGCAGCGTCGGCCTCGCCATCGCGATCGGCCCGATCACCGGCGGCATCCTGCTCGAACACTTCTGGTGGGGCTCGATCTTCCTGATCAACGTGCCCGTCGTGCTCCTCGCCCTCGCGCTGATGGTGTGGCTCGTCCCCGACTCCCGGGACCCCGCGCCGGGCCGCATCGACGTACCCGGTGTGCTGCTCTCCGTCCTCGGCCTGGTCCTCCTCGTGTACGGGATCATCCGCGGCGGCGAACTGGCGAGCTTCACCGACCCCACCGTCCTCGCCCCGGTCCTCGGCGGCCTCGCGGTCCTCGTCGTCTTCGTCCTCCACGAGCGGCGCAGCGACCACCCCGCGATCGACATGTCGTACTTCAAGCGGCCCGCGTTCTCCGCCGCCGTGGCCGCCATCGCGCTGGTCTTCTTCGCGCTCATGGGCGTGACCTTCTTCTCCGCCTTCTACCTGCAGAGCGTCCGCGGCTACAGCGCGCTCCAGTCCGGCCTGCTGATCCTGCCGCTGGCCGTCGCGCAGATGGTCTTCGCGCCGCGGGCGCGGCTCGTCGTCGAGCGCTTCGGCGCCCGCGCCGTCTGCACCGTCGGCATGCTGCTCGTCGCCCTCGGCCTCGCCGCCTTCGCCTTCTTCGACGCCGGCACCCCGGTCTGGGTCATGGAGGTCGTCTTCTTCCTCCAGGGCGCGGGCATGGCGCACATCATGCCGCCGGTGACCGTCGCGATCATGCAGGCGCTGCCCCGTGAGAAGGCGGGCTCCGGCTCCGCGATCAACAACACCTTCCGGCAGGTCGGTGGCGCGCTCGGCGTGGCCGTCCTCGGCTCGGTGCTCTCCTCCACCTACCGGGGGGAGATCGAGGGGCACCTCGGCGGTGTGCCGGCCGCCCTGCGCGACACGGCGGGCGAGTCCGTCGAGGCGACGCTCGCGGTCGCCGAGAAGCTCGGCCCGGCGGGCCGGGACCTGGTGACCCCCGCGTACGACGCCTTCCTGAGCGCCATGCACGTCACGGCGCTCGCCTCCGCCGTGATCGGCGTCGTCGGCGCGGTCGTGGTCGCGCTCTTCCTTCCCGGCCGCGCCCCGGCGGCCGCCGCACCGGCCGGTCCCGGTCCGGACGGCGAGGCCCGGCGGGGCTCGGTGCCCACGCCCGGCGCCGAGGCGGGAGAATCGGCCCGACGGTAGTCATCCGAACGAGAGGTGGAGCGCACGTGTCGCGGCAGGACGGCGGGACCCCCCAACCCCACGGTGCCGGACACCCGATGCCCGTACCGTGCGGAGCCGCGACGCCGGCGCCGGCGCCGGGGCCGGGGGCGACCGCCCCCGCCCCGGGCGCCCGGCGGGGGCGGCCGCGCAGCGAAGGGGTCGAGCGGGCCGTCTTCGACGCGGTCGTCGGGCTCCTCGACGAGGGCGCTCCGCTCGCCGAGCTGTCCATCGAGCGGATCGCCCGCACCGCCGGGGTCGGCAAGGCCACCATCTACCGGCGCTGGGCCGGCAAGGAGGAGCTCTTCATCGACCTGATCCGCTCGGTGGAGCCCCCGGACCCGGTCCTGCCCGGCACCTCGCTCCGGGACGACCTCGTCGCCCTCCTGGAGTCCATGCGCGAACGCGGCCTCGCCAAGCGGAACTCCGCGCTGGTCCACAACGTGTTCGCGCAGATGCAGCTGTACCCGACGCTCTGGGACGCGTACCACCTCACCGTCATCGAACCGCGCCGCCGCCTCGGCCTGGACACCGTGCGCCGCGGCATGGAACGGGGCGAGATCCGCGCCGACCTCGACGTCGAGCTCGTCAACGACCTCTTCACCGGCCCGCTGCTGCTGCGCACCGTGATCCGCCCCGGCGCGCCCCTGGAGCCCGGCCTCGCCGAGCGGGTCGTCGACACGGTCCTGGAAGGCCTGCGCCCGCGCGACTGACCGCGCGCCCGCCCGACGGCGTCCGGTCGGCGTGATCCGCCCGGTCCGCCCGCCCCGCCCGGTCGGCCCCGGCCCGCCCGGTCGGCCCGCCCCGCGTGGCCGATACCGCCCCGCCCGGTCCGCCCGCCCCGCGTGGCCGATACCGCCCGTCGACGGCACGGACCCGTACGAATGTGCGCGTTCTGTCACAGCCCTCCCGTACGTGCCACCTGCAGGAACCCGCCACGCGGCCGTGTCGTCCCTGGGGGAGTACGAGTGACCCGTCATCGCCTAGTGTCGACGTCGGGTCACGGAGCAACACGGCACGGCAAGACGGCAAGACGGCAAGACAGCACGGCGGCAAGGCAGTGAGGACAGTGCGATGGCGCGGGTGGACATGACGGAGACCGAGCACGGCGGCACCGGGAGCGAGCCTCCCGCCTCCCGCCTCCGGACCGCCCTCGGCCGGCTCCGCGGCGACCGCGGGATCTGGCGCCGCGGCATCCTGATCGCCGCCTGCGCGGTGGCCCTCACCCTGCTGATGGTCTTCCACTCCGACATCCCCAACCGGATCGGCAACCTGGGCAGCCTGACCGAGACCTTCCTGCCCTGGCTGGGCCTCTTCGTCCCCCTGCTGCTCGTCCTCGCCCTGGTCCGCCGCTCCGCCACCGCCCTGATCGCCCTGCTGCTCCCGGCCGTGGTCTGGCTGAACCTCTTCGGCGGACTCGTCGCCGACAAGTCCGCCGGCGGCGGTGACCTGACGGTCGCCACCCACAACGTGAACGCCGACAACCCGGACCCCGCGGGCACCGCCCGGAAGCTCGCCGCGTCCGGCGCCGACGTCCTCGCCCTGGAGGAACTCAAGGGCGACCTGGTCCCGGCGTACGAGAAGGGCCTGGCGAAGGAGTACCCGCACCACTCCGTCCAGGGCACCGTCGGACTCTGGAGCAAGCTGCCCCTGCGCGCCGCGCAGCCCGTCGACATCCGGATGGGCTGGACCCGCGCGATGCGGGCCACCGTCGTCACCCCGAAGGGCGACATCGCGGTGTACGTCGCCCACCTGCCGTCGGTACGGGTCAAGCTGAACGCCGGCTTCACCGCCAACCAGCGCGACAGCAGCGCCAACGCCCTCGGTGAGGCCATCGCCCACGACCCGAACGAGCGGATCGTGCTCCTCGGCGACCTCAACGGCACCATGAACGACCGCGCCCTGCGCGCCGTCACCTCGCAGCTCCGCTCCACCCAGGGCGCGGCGGGCGACGGCTTCGGCTTCAGCTGGCCGGCCTCGTTCCCGATGGCCCGCATCGACCAGATCATGGTCAAGGGCGTCGAACCGATGTCGTCCTGGGCGCTGCCGGCGACGGGGAGCGACCACCTCCCGGTCGCCGCCCGCGTCCGCCTCTGAGGCGAAACCTGCCCTTCATCCCCCGGAAGCCGACGGGAACAACGCACCTGAGAGTCTTTGTTCCGTCGAAGAACTAACTTCCGGAAAGGCTCTCCCCCCATGCCCCTGGCGTTGCTCGCCCTGGCCGTCTCCGCCTTCGGCATCGGCACCGCCGAATTCGTGATGATGGGCCTGCTTCCGCAGGTCGCCGACGACCTCGGCACCTCCGTCCCCACCGCCGGGTACCTCGTCTCGGCGTACGCGATCGGCGTCGTCGTCGGCGCCCCGCTGCTCACCGCGCTCGGCTCCCGCATCCCCCGCAAGCGGATGCTGCTCCTGCTGATGGTCCTCTTCACGGTCGGCAACCTCGCCTCCGCGCTGGCCCCCGGCTTCGGCTGGCTGATCGCGGGGCGGGTCCTCGCCGGACTCCCGCACGGCGCGTTCTTCGGCCTCGGCGCGGTCGTCGCCGCCCGGCTGGTCCGCGAGGACCGGCAGGCGCGGGCGGTGGCCACGATGTTCCTCGGCCTCACCGTCGCCAACATCCTCGGCGTCCCGGCCGCGACCCTGCTCGGCCAGCACCTCGGCTGGCGGGCCACCTTCCTCGTCGTCTCCGTCATCGGCCTGCTCGCCGTGGCCGCGCTCGCCCGCCTCGTGCCGCACGTCCCCGTCGACGAGCGGCAGGGCCTGGGCCGCGAGATCCGCGCCCTCGGCCGCCCGCAGGTCCTCCTCGGCCTGCTCACCGCCGTGTTCGGCTTCGCGGGCGTCTTCGCCGTCTACTCGTACCTGGCCTCGATGACCACCGAGGTGATGGGCTTCGGCGACTCCACCGTCACCGTCGTCCTGGCGCTCTTCGGCGTCGGCATGACCGGCGGGGCGCTCGCCGCCGGGCCGCTGACCGACCGGGCGCTGCGACCCACCCTGTACGGCTCGCTCGCCGCGCTCGTCCTCGCCCTGGTCGCCTTCCGCTTCACCGTCCACGTGCCCTGGCTGGCGCTGGTCACGGTCGTGGTGCTCGGCGCGGTCGGCTTCATGACCACCACCCCGCTCCAGATGCTGGTCATGAACAAGGCCAAGGACGCCCCGACCCTCGCCTCCGCCTCCAACCACTCCGCCTTCAACCTGGCCAACGCGGGCGGCGCCTGGGCCGGCGGCGCGGCCGTCGCCGCCGGCTGGGGCTGGACCTCACCGGCCCTCGTCGGCGCGGGCCTCACGGTGATCGGCCTGGCGGTCGCCGCGGTCGCGGGACTGCTCGACCGCGACGGCGGTACGGGCGAGGGGACCTCCCGCGTGGTCGCGGGAAGCCCCCTCAGGACGACGGAACCGGCCGAGGGCCGGACGGCGGAGGCCGAAGCCGGAGCCGGGGTCGGCGGGACGGGCTGAGCCGCCCGGCTTCGGCCCGGCCCGCAGCCGCCGTCAGCCGGACGGTGTCTCCCGCCAGCGGTTCGTGATCGGCAGGCGTCGGTCCTTGCCGAAGCCCTTCGCCGAGATCTTGGTGCCCGGCGGGTACTGGCGCCGCTTGTACTCCGCCGCGTCCACCATCCGCAGCGTCCGCGTCACCAGCTCCTCGTCGAACCCGGCCGCCACGATGGCGTCCTTGCCGAGGTCCCGGTCCACGTACAGGTCGAGGATCGCGTCCAGCACGTCGTAGTCCGGCAGCGAGTCCGTGTCCACCTGCCCCGGGCGCAGTTCCGCGCTCGGCGGCTTGCTGATCGAGCTCTCCGGGATCGGCGGGGTCTGGCCCCGCTCCTCCGCCGCCCGGTTCCGCCAGCGCGCGAGCCGGAACACGGTCGACTTGTAGACGTCCTTGATGGGACCGAACGCGCCGACGGAGTCCCCGTACAGCGTCGAGTACCCCACCGCGAGCTCGGACTTGTTGCCGGGCGCCAGGACGATCTGGCCCTCCTGGTTGGAGATCGCCATCAGCGTCGTCCCGCGCAGCCGCGACTGGAGGTTCTCCTCGGCGAGGCCGGTGAGGCCGAGCGCCCCCATGTACGCGTCGAACATCGGCTCGATCGACACCGTGCGGTAGTGCAGCCCGGTCCGGCGGGCCAGCTCGGCCGCGTCGTCGCGCGAGTGGGCGGAGGAGTACTTGGAGGGCATCGACACCCCGTACACCTGGTCCGCGCCCAGCGCGTCGCAGGCGATGGCGGCGACGAGCGCCGAGTCGATGCCGCCGGACAGTCCGACGAGCACCGAGCGGAAACCGTTCTTCGCGACATAGGCGCGGAGCCCGATCACCAGCGCGGAGTACACCTCCTCGTCGTCGTCGAGCCGGTTCGCCCAGCCGCCCGTCAGCTCCGGCTCGTAGGCGGGAAGCGGCTCCTCCGACAGCACCACGCGGTCGATCCGCAGCCCGTCGTCCACCAGCTGTCCCTGGGCGACCTCGTCGCCGACCTCCGCCGCGGGCAGCTCCAGATCGAGGATCACGCTGCCCTCGACGAACTGCGGCGCCCGCGCGATCACCTCGCCCTCGGCGTCGACGACGATCGAGTCGCCGTCGAAGACCAGCTCGTCCTGACCGCCCGTCGTCGCCAGGTACGCGGTCACGCACCCCGCCTCCCGGGCCCGCCCGCGGACCAGGTCGAGCCGGGTGTCGTCCTTGTTCCGCTCGTACGGCGAGGCGTTGACCGACAGCAGCAGCCCGGCCCGCGCGCTGCGCGCCGCCGGGACCCGGCCGCCGTCCTGCCACAGGTCCTCGCAGATGGCCAGGGCCACGTCGACGCCGTGCACCCGCACGACCGGCAGCGTGTCGCCCGGCACGAAGTAGCGGTACTCGTCGAAGACGCCGTAGTTGGGGAGGTGGTGCTTGGCGAACCGCAGCACCACCTCGCCGCGGTGCAGCACGGCGGCGGCGTTCTCCGGCGAACCGGCCGGCCGGCCGAGCTTCGGCACGTCCCGCTCGGAACGGTCCAGATAGCCGACGACCACCGGCAGTTCCCCGAACCCCTCCTCGGCGAGCCGCCGGGCGAGACCGCGCAGGGCCGCGCGGGACGCCTCCACGAAGGAGGCGCGCAGGGCGAGGTCCTCCACGGGATATCCGGTCAGCGCCATCTCGGGGAACGCGACGAGATGCGCGCCCTGTCCGGCGGCGTGCCGGGTCCAGTGCACGATCGCCTCGGCGTTCCCGGCGATGTCTCCGACGGTCGAGTCGATCTGATTCAGGGCGAGGCGTAGTTGAGGCACCCGCCCAGTGTAATCGTCAGACCGACGCTATGTCCTGGGATCGGCGACGGAAGCGCGTCCGCCCGTCACTGCTTCACCGGGCCGGTCCAGATCACCGAGTCGTACTTCGCGAGCTGCGGCGCCAGTTCCAGCTGCATCTCGCCGTCCGCGCCGGCCGGCAGCGCGAAGACGTATCCGGCCTTGGCCTGCTTGCCGGGAAGGACCTTCCCCCGGAACATCTCGGTCCCCCTGGAGCCGTCGAAGACCGTGCCCGCCGTCGCGCCCTCCGCGTCCCGCGCGCCCGGGAGCGCGGTGGTGACGTCGATGGTCCTGTCGCTGCCGTTGACGATCGTGATCGTCAGGCGGACCGTCGTGTCGCCCTTCTCGTACCCGGCGGCGAACCGGTCCGGCGTGTAGGGCCGGGGCGCGGAGACGGTGACCTTCACCCCGTCGCCGTACGTGTACGTCTCGCCGAACGCCCGTACCGCCGGGGCGGTCTCGGTGGGCTCCGGCGCGGGGGCGGAGCGGGTGCCGCGGGGAGCGGGGGCCGACGACTCGATCTCGAGAACCGAGTCGTTCGTGTCGCTCACCGTGTTCGCCGCGAGGAGGAAGAGAACCAGCCAGGCCGCCGAGACGACGATCGTCACGGCGCCGAGCACGATGCCGGCGACCGCCTGCCCCCGGTCGGTCGCCTCGCCCCGGCCGGCGCGGCCGTGACCGACGATGCCGAGGACGAGCGCCAGGACGCCCATGATCCCGCCGAGCCAGAAGAGGAACGGGACGATCCCGAAGAGCAGCCCCACGATGCCGATGACGAGCGCGCCCACGCCGAGCCCGGAGCGGGCGGGCGGCATGCCGTACGGAGGCATCCCGGGCGGGCCGGGCTGTCCGGGCATCCCGGGGTGTCCGGGCATCCCGGCCGTGGCGTGCTTCCCGAGTCCGTCGGCCGTCCCGAGTCCGTCGCCGGTCCCGGATGCGGCCGAGGTGACCGACGCGGTCGACGGGTCAGACGCGGCCGAGGTGCCCGACGCGGCGGACGCGCCCGACCCGACCGGCGCGTCGGCTTCCCCCGGCTGCGGCGGAGCCCACGGGTTCGGTTCGGGCTTGTCCGTGGGCGTGGTCATGCGGGGTCCTCCGAGCTGTTCCGAAACGTCGACGTTAGACCGGCCGAACAGCCTCTGGCCAGCGGATTCATGGGGAGACGGGGAGTCGACACCCATCCGTGACCGGCACGGCCCCCACCCCGCCGCCACCCCCTCCGCTCGACATGCGGCCCCGCGCCCGCCCGCTGATCATGACCCCATGACGACCACTGACGACCCGGCAGAGTCGGCACGGCCCACCGCGACCGATCCGGCGGCCTCCCATGACGACGGCACCAAGAGGCAGTTCATCTCCTGGCTGACCCTCGCCTTCATGACCACCGCGTCCGTCGCCAGCCTGCGGCCCTCGCCGGCCATGGCCATCTACGGCCTCGCCGCGATCTTCCTCTACCTGCTCCCGGCCCTCGTCTTCCTGCTCCCCACCGCCCTCGTCGGCGCCGAGCTGGCCTCCGGCTGGAACGGCGGCATCTACCGCTGGGTGAGCGAGGCGCTCGGCAAGCCGCTCGGCTTCCTCGCGGTCTGGTGCCAGTTCGCCATGACCATCGCCTACTACCCGAGCCTCCTCGCGTACGTCGCCTCGACCTTCGCGTACGTCATCGACCCGTCCCTCGCCGAGAACGGCCTGTACGTCGCGATCGTCATCATCGTCATCTACTGGTCCGGGGTCCTGATCTCCTCGCGCGGCACGAAGACGATCGCCGGCCTCTCCTCCTTCGGCCTGATCGTCGGCACCCTCATCCCCGGCGTGCTCCTCGTCGTCCTCGGCATGGTCTTCCTCGGCCAGGGCAACCCGTCCGCGCAGCCCATGAGCGCCGACCACTGGCTGCCGCCGTGGACCGGCCTCGCCAGCCTGGTCCTCATCGTCAACAACTTCCTGTCCTACGCGGGCATGGAGATGAACGGCGTCCACGTGTCCTCGCTGCGCGACCCCAAGCGCGAGTACCCCAAGTCGATGTTCCTGGCGACCGGCCTCGTCCTGCTGATCTTCATCCTTCCGGCCCTGGCCATCGCCTGGGTCATGCCCTCGGCGCAGCTCAGCCTCACCGCCGGGCTGATGCAGGCCTTCCAGGCCTTCTTCGACCACTTCTCCATCGGCTGGATGACCAAGGTCGTCGGCATCATGCTGGTCTGCGCCGCCCTCGGCGGCATGCTCACCTGGCTCGCCGGACCCGCCAAGGGCCTGGTGCTGCTCTCCCGTCAGGAGGGCTACCTGCCACCCGCGCTGCAGAAGTTCAACAAGGACGGCGCCCCGCAGAACATCATGATCGCGCAGGGCGTCGTCACCACCCTGATCGGCATCCTCTACGCGTTCAGCGACAACGTCTCCAGCGCGTACTGGATGTTCTCCGTCATCACCGTGCAGATCTACCTGATCGCGTACCTGCTGATGTTCGTGGCCGTCGTCAAGCTCCGCAGGACCCAGCCCGGCGTCGAACGCGGCTTCCGCGTCCCCGCCGTCGAATGGGTCGCCGGCGTCGGCTTCGTCGCCTCGGTCGCGGCGCTCGTCATCGGCTTCGTCCCGCCGGACCAGTTCGGCGACCAGCCGCTCTGGCGCTATCTGCTGATCGTCGGCGGCGGTCTGCTGCTCCTCGGCATCGTCATCCCGGCCGCGCTCCTCAAGTACCGCAAGCCCGGCTGGGTGCACCCGGACCACCGGGAACCTTCCTCCACGACCTAGCGTTCGACCCGGTATGTCCAGGAGTGCCACGCGAACGGCCGCCGTGCTGCTGGCCCTCGGCGCGCTCGCGTACACCGCCTGGGTCCTCGAAGTCCTCGTCCGGACCGGCCTCGACCCGGTCCGGACGTACGTCTCCGAGCTCGCGGCGGCGGACCAGCCGCTCGGCGGCCTCTTCCGGGCGACGGACCTGGCGGCGGGGGCGCTGGTCCTCGCGGGCGCGGTGGCCGGCGCCTGGGGGACCCTCACCGGTCCCTCCCGCCTCTCCCGTCCCTCCCGTGACCCCTGGGAGGCCGTCGGCTGGGTCGCCCTCGCCGTCTTCGGGGCCGCCACCGTCGCCGACTCGCGCCTCCCGCTCAGCTGCGCCCCCACCGTCGACCCCGAGTGCGCGGCGCGCGAGACCGCCGGACTCGTCCCCGCCACCCATACGGCCCATGCCGTCAGTTCGAGCTTCGCCATGACCGGCGCCCTCGTCGCCCTGGTCGCGCTGACCGTCGCCGCCCGCCGCCACGGCCGCCGCCGCGCCCTCGCCCGTACCGGCCCCGCCCTCGTCGTCCTGGAGTTCGCCGCCACCGCCTGGACGCTGGCCGCCGTCGCCGCCTTCGAGGCGGGGAAGGGCATCTGGTCGCTCGGCGCGGGGCAGCGGCTCCAGGTGCTCCTGGTGGCCGTGTGGCTCGCGGTCCTCGCGTACTCCCTGGCGAGGGAGGGGGAGCGGTGACCCCGTTCGTACGGATCGGCGGAGTGGCCCATCACGTGACCGTCGAAGGATCGGGCCCGGTCTGCGTCCTGAGCGCCGGCCTCGGCCTGAGCTGGTTCGACTGGGACCCGGTCGTCCCGCTCCTCGCCCCGCACCGCACGGTCGTCCGCTTCGACCGCCCGGGACACGGCCTCTCCGCGCCCGCCGCCGTCCCGCCCACCGCCACCGGCGAGGGCGACCGGATCGCCGCCGTCCTCGACGCCCTCGGGCACCCCGCCACCGACCCCGTCACCGTCGTCGGGCACTCGATCGCCGGGTTCCACGCCGAGGCCTTCGCCCGGCTCCACTCCGGCCGGACCGCCGCCCTCGTGCTCGTCGACTCCTCGGTGGAGGAGCGCCCCCGCCCCGCCCGTACGACCGCCGTGTCCCGGGCCCTCGGCGCGGTCCTGTGCGCCGCCGGGGTCCCCGCCGCGCTCGGCCCCGCCGTCCGCCGCGCGACCGTACGCCCCGACCCGGCCCCCGCCGCCCTGGTCCGCCGGGTCTACGGCACCTCACGCGTCCTGCGCGGCGCGCTCCTGGAGAACGCCCACTACGGGGCCGTGGCCGCCGGACTCCTCGCCCTGCGCGCCACGCACCCGCTCCCGCCGGGCCTCCCCGTCACGGTCCTCGCCGCCCCCGACGGGTCCGCCCGCTGGGAGCGGCGCCAACGCGCGCTGGCCCGCCGGCTCGGCGCCCGCTACGAGGCGGCCGTGCCGTCGGGCCATCTGGTCATGCTCGACCGCCCGGACGCGGTGGCCCGGGCGGTCCTGCGCACGGCTCAGGAAGCGGCGTAGACGCTCGTACAGAACGCCTTGATCTGCTCGTCCGACAGATGCTGGGCCAGATCGGCCTCGCTGATCATGCCGACGAGCCTCTTGCCCTCGATGACGGGGAGCCGGCGGATCTGGTGGCTCTGCATCTCCTCCAGGACGGCGCCGACGTCCGCGCCCGACTCGACCCAGCGCGGGGTGCCCTTCGCCATCTCGCCACAGGTGACCTTGGCCGGGTCGTGCCCCATGGCCACACAGCCGACCACGATGTCGCGGTCCGTGAGGATGCCGCAGAGACGTTCGTTCTCGTCGGCGATGGGGAGGGCGCCCACGTTCAGATTGCGCATCAGCTGGGCGGCGCGGTCGAGCGTCTCGTGTGCCGGGATCCACTGGGCCCCGGGGTGCATGATGTCCTTCGCCGTGGTCATGAGGTGCGTACCTTTCGTCGAACGCGGTCACACGTACGTCCCCGAGCCCACTCATTGTCGGCGCACGACGAGGCCCCCGCGACCGCAGGGGTCACGGGGGCCGTGAACGTCCGGCGCTCAGCCCGCGTCGAGCGTCAGGTGACGCCGAGCTTCAGCCGGCGTGACGCCTCACGCCGCGCCGCGCTTCTTCAGCATGTCCGCCATCAGCAGGATCTCGGACTGCTGCGCGTCGACCATGCCCTGCGCGAGGTTCCGCTCGATGTCCACCGAGCACTTCTGGACGCAGCCCTCGGCCATGTGGACCCCGCCCTTGTGGTGGGCGGTCATGAGCTGCAGGTACAGGATCTCGGCCTCGCGGCCGCCGGCCTTCCGCAGCTGGTCCAGCTGCGCGTTGGTCGCCATGCCCGGCATCAGGGCCCCGTCGAGGGGACCCGTGTCGCCGGAACCGCCCATGCCCATCCAGGTCATCGGCTCGACGCCGGACTCGGTCTTGGGCAGCCCCCACAGGTCGAGCCAGCCGAGCATCATGCCCCGCTGGTTGGCCTGGGTGTTGGCGATGTCGTACGCCAGCCGGCGCACCTCCTCGTCCTGGGTGCGGTCCCGGACGATGAACGACATCTCGACGGCCTGCTGGTGGTGGACGGACATGTCCCGGGCGAAGCCGGCGTCCGCGGAGAGGGAGGCGGGGGTGCTCGGCGCCTCCTCGCGATCGGCCGAGGCGACGGTGACGGCGCCCCCGGCGAAGAGCAGCGCGAGCGCGACGGCGGTGACCGCCGCCCACTGCGTCCGGTTCGGCCGCCGGGCGGGGGGCGTCGGGAACTCCTCGTCGGCGGCGCTCACTGGTCGAGCCCGCCGGTGCAGGCCGCGCCGGGCTCGGGGGTCTGCGGGCCCTGGACGTACTTCGTGAAGAAGGCGTCGATGCGGGGGTCGCTCGCGTTGTCCACGGTGACCTGCTTGCCCCAGGCGGACAGCATGATCGCCCCGGCCTGGTCGTCCACGGGGCTCATCAGCGTGTACTTGGTCTTGCCGACCTTGTCCTCGAGCTTCTTGACGTCGTCGGCGGAGGCCTTCTTGTTGTACGTCACCCAGACGGCGCCGTGCTCCAGGGAGTGCACCGCGTTCACCTCGGGGAGGGCCTTCTTGTAGACCACGCCGTCGCAGTTCATCCAGACCGGGTTGTGGTCACCGCCGACCGGCGGCTTCATGTCGTACTTCACGGCCGTCTCGACGTGGTTGCGGCCGAGCTTCGCCGCGTCCCAGGACTTCTCGGCCGTGATGGGGGCCTTCGCGGCGGCGTCCTTCTGGTCCTGCTCGTCGGACTTCTTCATCAGCACGAAGCTGCCGAAGCCGACGAGACCCAGGACGACGACGCCCGAGATGCCGATCGTGAGGAAGCGGTTGCGGCGCTCACGGGCCTGCTCGGCGCGGCGCATCTCCTCTATTCGGGCGCGGCGGTCGGCGGTGGCGGAGCGGTTGGCGGCCATGGTGGTGTCGTCCTTCTTCAGGGATGGGGTGGAGTTCGGTGCTGGACGTGCGGGGGCGGGACGCCCGCCGCCGCTACGTCCGGAGAACTTGAAGGACGTGCAGGTCCGGCGCGCGGGGCTGGGCGCCGGTGCGGCCCGCCGGGTCGTCGGCGGGCGGCGGGAAGAGGCGCGGGAGCCCGCCCTCCGCGTGCAGCGGCGGGTCGAGCGGGGGTGCGCTGAGGACGGCGGGGGAGAGCGAGGGGAAGAGCGAGCAGCCGCCGCGGTCGTAGGGACAGACGTACTCGCCGACGGCGGTGCCGGCGGCGAGGGCGGTGGCGGCGGTCGTCCGTACGGACTGCTCGGTCCGTACGGTTCCCCCGCCCTGTGCGGTCCCTCCGGCGGCGCGCTCCGGATGATGCCTCGCGGAGTCGGGCCCGGCCCCCAGACAGAAGAAGAGCGCGGCGAGGAGCGTCGCCACGGCACTCACCAGTGCCATGGGACGCGCGTGCCGGGACGGGCGTACGAGCCGTGTGGCCCCCATGGGCGCAGATCGTAGTGGGCGCGGAGCCTCTGTGGGCCGAACGGGGTACCACTCGGTACCGACGGGCGGGCGGCGGAGGGGCGAACGGGCACCCGGAGCGCACCGGCCGGACACCCTCGCGCGGCCGTTCTCGCGTTACCTGAGTCACACCGGAGCGGGCACTATGGGTGTGCAACGTGCGCGAAACCATGTGGTGGGATGCTCAGGTGCCCCCCGACGTTGCCCGAGGCGGTGGGAGCAGGCGGCCTGACCAGCGAGGATGGGTGTGGAAATGGACAAGCAGCAGGAATTCGTGCTCCGTACGCTCGAGGAGCGCGACATCCGCTTCGTACGTCTGTGGTTCACCGACGTGCTCGGCTTCCTCAAGTCGGTCGCCGTGGCGCCGGCCGAGCTGGAGCAGGCCTTCGACGAGGGCATCGGCTTCGACGGCTCCGCGATCGAGGGCTTCGCCCGGGTCTACGAGTCCGACATGATCGCCAAGCCGGACCCGGGGACCTTCCAGATCCTGCCGTGGCGGGCCGAGGCGCCGGGGACGGCCCGGATGTTCTGCGACATCCTCATGCCGGACGGCTCGCCGTCCTTCGCGGACCCGCGCTACGTCCTCAAGCGGGCGCTCGCCAAGACCTCGGACCTGGGCTTCACCTTCTACACGCACCCCGAGATCGAGTTCTTCCTCCTCAAGGACAAGCCGCTCGACGGCACCCGCCCGACCCCGGCGGACAACTCGGGCTACTTCGACCACACCCCGCAGAACGTGGGCATGGACTTCCGCCGCCAGGCGATCACGATGCTCGAATCGATGGGCATCTCGGTGGAGTTCAGCCACCACGAGGGCGCGCCGGGCCAGCAGGAGATCGACCTCCGGTACGCGGACGCGCTCTCCACCGCGGACAACATCATGACGTTCCGCCTGGTCATGAAGCAGGTGGCGCTGGAGCAGGGCGTGCAGGCCACGTTCATGCCGAAGCCGTTCTCGGACTACCCGGGCTCGGGCATGCACACCCACCTGTCGCTGTTCGAGGGCGACCGGAACGCGTTCTACGAGTCGGGTGCCGAGTACCAGCTGTCGAAGGTGGGCCGCTCGTTCATCGCGGGCCTGCTGAAGCACGCGGGCGAGATCTCGGCCGTCACCAACCAGTGGGTCAACTCGTACAAGCGGATCTGGGGCGGCTCCTCGCGCACGGCCGGCTCCGGCGGCGAGGCCCCCTCGTACATCTGCTGGGGCCACAACAACCGCTCGGCGCTGATCCGCGTCCCCATGTACAAGCCGGGCAAGACGGGCTCCTCGCGGGTCGAGGTCCGCTCGATCGACTCGGGCGCCAACCCGTACCTGACGTACGCGGTACTCCTCGCGGCGGGCCTGAAGGGCATCGAGGAGGGCTACGAACTCCCGGCCGGCGCGGACGACGACGTCTGGGCCCTCTCCGACGCGGAACGCCGCGCCATGGGCATCGAGCCGCTCCCGCAGAACCTGGGCGAGGCGATCACCCTGATGGAGAAGAGCGAACTGGTCGCGGAGACGCTGGGAGAGCACGTCTTCGACTTCTTCCTGCGCAACAAGAAGCAGGAGTGGGAGGAGTACCGCAGCGAGGTCACGGCCTTCGAACTGCGGAAGAACCTGCCGGTGCTGTGAGCGCGGGTCGGAGCGTGTCCGTACGGGTCATCGGCCTGTGGACGGCCGACTGCGGCAGTCCACAGGCCCGTGACCGGCAGGGTTCGCGTGATCGCGGCGTCAGCCCTGGGGCACCGCGATGTGCGCCTCCATGGGCATGACGGTCGGCGTGTAGCGGGACGCGGTGCGCACGTCCGGGGTCAGGTCCCGGTGGATCACCTTCGAGACGGCCTGGATCGTGGCCACGCCGTAGTTCATCGTGCTGTTGCCGTCGGTGAGCACGGAGATGGTGTAGTCGTGGCCGCCGCCCTTGAACGCGCCGATGCTGTGTACGCGCCAGCCGCGCGTGGCGCGCTGCAGCCAGCCGTTCTTGACGTGCACCGACACCGAGGAGGGCGCGCCGGCCGGGGTGCCCCACTTCTGTGAGGTGACGACGTTCTTCATGAGCTTGAGGACGTAGGCGCGGGAGGTGTCGCGCAGGACGGTGTTCCTGGTGGTGATCAGCGAGAGCAGCCGCTGCTCGTCGGTGACGTTGATCTGGGTGAGCCCCCAGTAGCCGCCGGACCCCGGCACCGTCCGGCTCATGCGGGCGGCCGACAGGAAGCCCTTCACCTTGGTGACGCCGAGCTGCCTCCACAGGGTCGAGGTGGCCGTGTTGTCGGACTTGGTGATCATGGCGGTGGCCAGGCCGGCCTCGCGTGAGGTCAGGCTCCGGTTGGTCTTCTGGGCGTCCCAGAGGAGCGTGGCGAGGACGGTCACCTTCACGACGCTGGCCGAGTCGTACGAGCCCGTGGCGCGCAGGGTGCAGGTGGTGTTCGTGGCGCGGTCGTACAGGCCGACGGCCACGGTGCCGGAGCGCGTGGCGAGGACGGCGGCGATGTCCTTCTTGAGCCTGGCGGCGAGCCCGGTCTGGCTCGACGTACAGCTGACCTGCGGCGCGGTGGCGGCGGAAGCGGGCGCCGCGCCCGCGACGACGGGCACGAGCATTCCGGCGGCGGCAGCGGCCACGACCGGGAGCGCGCGGGCGCGCTGGGATATGCGGTGAGTCATGTGGGTCCCCCTGGAAACGGTCCGGCGAGCACGCCCGGGGCGCGCTCGCCCTGGACGACTCCTCGGGCGCGCATATGGTTGTACGAATCCAGCGGAACCGGGGGAGAGGGGGACGACATGGAGCTTGTGCCCACGCTCGTCAACCGGTTGGCCAACACGGGGCTCGGGCTCGCGCCGGGAGTCGGCTTCGCCGTGTACGCGGTGGAGGCCGGGGCCGCCCGGCAGCGGGCGGCGGCGGTGGCCGCCGTCCTGGCCTGCGCGATCGTCGCCGTGCGGGGCTTCCGCGCGGGGGTCCGCTGCGAGGCCGGGCGACTGGTGGTCCGCGGCTTCGTGTGGACCCGGTCGATACCGCGATCGTCCGTCACCGAGGTCACCCCCTTCCCGGCCGTCCGCTGGACCACCCCCGGCGGACGCCGCCGCTGGACACCGCTCTGGGCCTTCACCGAACCGACGGAGGGAACCAGAGGCGCGCAGTCACGCAAACGAACCAACACCACGCGCCTGCGACGCTGGGCGGCCGGGGGGTAGCGGGGCTCGGCGGGCGCCGGGGCGTCTCGGTGGTGCCGAACTGCCGGTCCACGGGACCTCGTAGCGTCGGGGACGGGTCGTCCGGAGCGGTGGGTCGGCATCCCGGGACCTCCTGGGAGGACTGCGGGGTCTGGGAGACGGACGGGGCCGCCGTGTTGATGGACTCCGCCGAGGCCGGGGTCGATCTCGGGGTTCCGTACCCGGGCGGCACACGGATGCCGCAGCAGGCCGATGTCGACGTTCCCGCCGGGTGCTGGCGGGTCCGCGCCTGCTGTTCGAGCGGTGTGGACCCCTCGGTCGGGGTGGTCCGCCTGCTTCCGGTGACTGCCTGAACTCCGTTGCCCCCGCTCGGCGGTCGGTTCAGACTGGTCTCGTGAGGATCTCTTCCGTCGCCACCGCGCGGCTTGTCCTGCATCCCCTCAGCGTCGGTGAGGCCGAGCGGATCGTGGCCCGGGAAGCCGGGCCGGGGGATCTGTGGGGGGCCGGCTATCCCGCCGACGGGGACGTCTCCGGGGCCGGGACGTTTCTGCGGGTGTGGGCCTCCTCCGGGGATCCCGGGGTGTTCGGGATCTACGAGATACGGCTCCGCGACACCGGTGTCGCCGTCGGGGGGATCGGGTTCCACGGGCCGCCCGACGAGATCGGGGTCGCCACCGTGGGATACGGGCTGGTGCCCGACGCGCAGGGGCGGGGGTACGCCTCCGAGGCTCTGCGCGCGCTCCTCGGGATCGCCCGCACGGCCGGTGTCTCCGGAGTGAAGGGGGACGCCGACCTCGACAACCTCGGCTCCCACCGGGTGATGGAGGCCGCCGGGATGGCCTGCGTGGCCGAGGACGCCCGACTCCGGCATTTCTACGTGGGGTTCTAGCTCTCCCCGCTCAGCGTTCCGACAGTTCCGACGGGGCCTCCTGGACCACCCAGCCGTTGCCGTCCGGGTCCTCGAAGGTCATGAAGGAGTTCCACGTACCGCCCTTGCCCTCCTCCCAGCCCGTCGCCCCGACGTGCCGGATCGGCGAGGCCTCCACGCCTCGGGCCACGAGTTCCTTCCGTGCCGCCTCGATGTCCGTGACGCAGAGCTGGAGGCCCTGCAGATCGCCCGGCGCCATGTTCCTCGTGCCCGGCAGGTCCGGCATCCCGCTCATCATCGCGATCGAGCAGCGCGAGCCCGGCGGCGTCGCCTGGATGATGCGCGTGCCCGGCGCCACCTCGTCGTCCAGGTCGATCCTGAAGCCGCACCGCTCGCCGTAGAACTCCTTCGCCCGGTCCAGGTCGGTCACGGGGACCGGGACGACTTCCAGTGTCCAGTTCATGGGTTCCTCTTCCTCTGTCGCGCGTGAGCCCTGCCGCCCGCGCCGCCCTGCAAGCTCCGCCCGCAGGCCCGGACCTGACGGAAAACCGTCGTCCCTCGCGGCCGGTTCCGGTGTGCATCGTCCCCGCCGGGGTGCCGAACGCGCGCTTGGACGCGGGAATGCTCCCCTGTTGTTCCGTCTGTTCCGTTCCAGGTTTGAAATCGACCGTCATTGACGGCTTCTTCGACACGCAACGTCCTTATAGTGAGCCTGCTTTGATCACATGACCGCGACGCGTGCGACTGTCGCCACAGGATCCAGGACACATGACGCGCCCTTCCTCCGCAGAGCCCGCGCCCGCTCCGACTCCGAACTCCCCGCCCCCCGGGTGCCCGGCGCACGCCGGCCCGGCGGCCGTGGCGCTGAGCGGGCCCGAGTTCCAGACCGACCCCCACGCCGTCCACCGCGCCATGCGCCGCGACCACGGCCCCGTCGTCCCCGTGGAACTGCCCGGCGGCATCCCCGCCTGGCTGGTCATCGGCTACCGCGAGGTCCACCGGGTCACCAGCGACGGGGAGTTGTTCCCGCGCGACGTGAGCCTGTGGAACCAGTGGCCGAACATCCCCGACGACTGGCCGCTGCTCCCGATGGTCGGGCGACCCCTGCCCTCCATCTACTTCACCGCCGGGCAGGAACACCGCCGGCACGTCCGGATGGTCGTCCCCGCCCTCGAAGGCGCCGACCCCTTCGAGACCCGCGGGCACTGCGAGGAACTGGCCGACCGGCTGATCGACGCCGTGTGCGGCCGCGGCACGGCCGACCTCGTGGCCGACTTCTGCGAGCCCCTCCCCGTCCTCGTCCTCGCCCGCCTCGTCGGCTTCCCCGACGGCGAGGGCGCCGACATCGCCCGGGTGCTGAAGGACCTGGCCGACGGCGGCCCGGAGGCGCAGAGCGCCCACCTGCGGTTCGCCGAACACATGGCGAAGCTGGTCGCCGCGAAGCATGCCGAGCCCGGGAACGACATCACCTCGCGCATGCTCGCCTTCCCCGAGGCGTTCACCGACGAGGAGTACATGCTCGACCTGATGGCCATCACGGCCGCCGGGCACCTCACCACCGCCGACTGGATCAGCAACTCCCTGCGCCTGATGCTCACCGAGACCGAGCTGGCCGACTCGATGGCCGGCGGCCGGCGCAGCGTCGGCGAGGCCACGACCGAGGTGCTGTGGGAGGACACCCCGACCCAGATCCTCGCCGGACGCTGGGCCGTCCGGGACACCCGGCTCGGCGAACGGCTCATCAAGGCCGGGGACATGCTGCTCCTCGGCCTCGGCGCCGCCAACACCGACCCGCTGATCCGGCAGGGCGCCGCGGTGGCGGACACGGGCGCCGACGCCGCCGCCCGCAGCGGCGCCGGCGCGCACCTGGCGTTCAGCCACGGCGAGTACCGGTGCCCCTTCCCCGCCCAGGAGATCGCCGAGACCATCGTCCGCACCGGCATCGAGGTCCTGCTCGACCGGCTGCCCGACCTCGAACTCGCCGTCGCCACCGAGGATCTCGTACGGCGGCCCTCCGCCTTCCTGCGCGGCACCACCTCGCTTCCCGTCCGGTTCACCCCCGTCCGCACGTCAGGAGATCCCTCGTGAACTGCCCCCACGCCTCCGCCGCCCAGGGCGGCGGGCCCGTCGTCATCGACCCGATGGTGCAGGACCTGGACGGCGAGACGGCGCGGCTGCGCGACGCCGGAGCGCTGGCGACGATCGATCTCCTCGGGGTGCCCGCCCGGGCCGTCACCCGGCACGCCGACGCCCGGCGGCTCCTCGTCGACCCCCGCCTGGTGAAGGACCTCGACGCCTGGAGCCTGTGGCGCAGCGGCGAGGTGACGCACGCCTGGCCGCTCATCGGGATGATCGACGCCGGACGGTCCATGTTCACCGTCGACGGCGCCGAACACCGCCGCCTGCGCACCAAGACCTCCCAGGCGCTCACCCCGCGCCGCCTCGAAGCGATACGCCCCGACATCGAGAAGTTCACCGGCGAACTCCTCGACGCGCTCGCGGACGGCGGCCGGGACGGGGCCGTCGTCGACCTCAAGTCCGTGTTCGCGCAGCCGCTGCCGATGCGGGTCGTGGGCATGCTGATGGGCGTCGACCCGGCCGCGAACGCCATGCTGACCCGCCAGTACAAGGCCTTCTTCTCGATGCTCACCCCGCAGGACGAACGACTGGCCCTGCTGGCCGAACTGGACGTCTTCTACGCCGGTCTCGTCCGCGAGAAGACCGCGCGGCCCACCGACGACCTGACCTCCGCGCTGATCCTCGCCGACGAGGGCGGCGAGCCGCTCACCGAGGAGGAGGTGATCGGCAACCTCAAGGCGATGGTCGCCGCCGGGCACGAGACCACGATCGGCCTCATCCTCAACGCCGTACGCGCCCTGCTCGCCCACCCCGACCAGCTGCGGATGGTCCTGGACGGCGAGGTCTCCTGGGAGACGGTGATCGAGGAGACCCTCCGGTGGGACACCCCCACCACCCATCTGCTGATGCGTTTCGCCACCGAGGACATCGAGGTGGGCGAGGACGTCATCGCCGCCGGCGAGGGCGTCGTCATCTCCTACCGGGCGATCGGCCGCGACCCCGAGCAGCACGGCCCCGACGCCGACGCGTTCGACATCACCCGGCCGACCGCCGCCCGGCACATGACCTTCGGCCACGGCCCGCACATCTGCCCCGGCGCGGCCCTGTCCCGCGTCGAGGCGGGCATCGCCCTGCCCGCCCTCTTCGCGCGCTTCCCCCGCCTGCGGCTCGCGGTGCCGGACGCGGACCTCCGCAAGCTGCCGGTGATGACGCAGAACGACATGGAGGCGTTCCCCGTACTCCTGGACGCCTGAGCGGTACGGGGACCCGGCCGGGCGCGGGTCATCGGGGAGGCGGGGGAGCGGGACGGCCGGCCGAGCCGGGGGACGGCCAGCGGGAGAGCGGAACGGCCGGCCGGGGGAGCCGGAACGGTCAGCGGACCGCCGGCGTCCAGTGCAGCCGGCCGTCCAGGCCGATCGCCGCCACCCCGTCCGTCCCCGCGTCCGGCGCCCCCGCGAAGAGGAACTTCTCCAGCCGCCACGCCGGGCCGCCCGCCGCCCTGCCGTGCGGCGCCGTCGCCAGGAATCCCGTCCGCGACCGGACCGCGAGGACGCCGTCGCCGCCGCTCACCGGGCCGAAGCCGGCCACCCCGCCGGGAAGTTCGGTGATCGGGGAGACCGGTCCCGCGCCCGAGAAGTCGGCGCTCCGCAGGTCGCCGGAGGCCGGCTTGCGGAACCAGAGCCGTACCCCGTCGCCGTCCGGCGCCGTGCTCGCGCTCAGCGCGAGGGTCGTCGCCGGGAGACCGGTCCGCACCGGGCCCACCAGCGGGCCACCGGGGCCCTGCCCCGCCCAGGCCAGGACGGTGCGCGGGGTGCTCGCGAAGACGTGCACCCGGCCGGTCCCGTCCGTCGCCGCGACCGGGTCGCCGTACACATCGGTGCCGCCGAGCGTCCGCCACGGCCCCCAGCCGCCGTCCGCGCGCTGCTCGCGCGCCGTGAGCCGGTGCCGGCTGTCCCGCAGGAGCACGGTCGCCCGGCCCCCGCCGTCCACGGTCACGGCGGGCGCGCTGATGTCCGAGGTGCCGCTCGTGTCGTCCCGCTCGGGCGTGCCGAGCGAGCGCCACGGGCCGAAGGAGCCGCCCGGCGCCGACTGCGCGGTGGTCACCACCTCCCGGCGGTAGCCGGTGGGGCCGTCGCCGGTGAGCCCGGAGAGCGTCGTCCGGGTGCCGTAGACCGCGAGGCGGCCGTCCGGCAGCGCCACGGACGTGACCCCGCTGTCCAGGCCGCCGCCGGGCAGCAGCACCGGGCCGCGCCACGCGCCGCCGCCGGCCGGCCGGCGCCAGGCCGCGAGGTGCCCGTCGAGCACGGAGAAGGCGCGCAGACCGCCGTCCCCGTCCCGCTGCACCCAGGAGGTGGAGGTGCCCCGGGCGTAGCGGACGGTCTGCGACCAGCCCCGCCCGGCGGGCCGCGCGGCCACCTTCAGGTCGCCGCAGCCCGCGGCCGTCCCGCAGTCGTTGACGCCGTCGAGCCAGGCGTAGGTCTCGAGGGTCTTCAGCTTGGCGCCGGCCGTCTCGGGGTCGAGGGTGTGCGGCAGCACGCTGGTGGGGTAGCCGAGGTAGTTCTGCACGCCGACGTGCGGGTGCCCGGGGACGCCCGCGTACCGGGCCAGGGCGGCCTGCGCGAACCGTGCCCCGTACAGGTGGTCCTGGTGGTCCCTGAGCTTCCCCGTCTTCGGGTACGTGCCCGGCGTCGGGTCCTGCATCCGGACGAAGGTCGGCCGGAAGCGGTCGAGCAGCCCGGTGACCGTGGCGACGACCTCCTCCTTCGTGTACGTGAAGTCGGCGGCGACCGGGGTGCCGGCGGACCGCTGCGACTCGAGCGCGCCGATCCGGCCGTGCCACAGGCCGCTGAGGCTGTGCGGGCGGTCGTCGCTGATCGAACCGGCCTCGCGCAGCTGCAGCCACACGAGCCTGACCTGCGGCTTCGCGCGCAGCGTGTCCAGCTCGGCATACGCGCCGCCGGCCGTGGGGAGCGCGGTCCGGTCCCAGGCGCTCGTCCGGTGGCCGGTCGCCATCTCGGCGTACGCGGCCCGGATGCCGTTCTGCCGGGCCTCGGCGTACCCCGCCTTGTCGGGCTCGGTCGCGGCGGCGTCCACCGGGCGGGCGTTGACGCCGTCGGACTCGCCGGCGGTGAGGTAGACGGAGGTCAGGGGGGTGCCGGAGCGCAGGGTCTGGGAGACGTCCGGGTTCATGAAGTACAGGTCGTCGTCGGGGTGGGCGACGATCTGGACGACGGAGGCGGGGGCCTTCGCCTTCGGCGCGGAGGCCGCCGGGGGCCGTCCCGGCCGCGCGGCCCCCGTGGTCCCGGCGGTCCCGGCGGCGTTCGAGGCCGCCTTGGCCGCCGCGCCCGAGCCCTTCCCCTCCGGCACCGCGTGCGCCGTCGGAGTCCTCGGCGCGCCCGTCACCGAGAGCAGCCCGGCGAAGGTGCCGCCCACGAGGACGGCCGTCACGGCCGTGGACAGGGTCCTGCGGCGGGACGGGAGGAGACGGCGGCGGGGGCGGACGGGCATGTTCGGCGGCGCGCTTTCAACAGAGGGTCGGGCGGGGCCCCGGCGGGAGCCGGGCAGGCGGAAGGGGTCCGCCCCGAGCAAGACGGACTTTCAAGGAATACGGTTCATCCGCTCCGAAAAGCGATCAATGTGCGAGACATCACGTGTGATCCGCTGCGAACCGAAGGCCCGCACACCCCCGTCCGCCGCTCCGGATAGGCTCGATCCACCCCGGCTCCACCACGGGGCGGACCTGCTCGGAGGGAGCGGCGGAATGACGGTGCCGGGACGCAGGAGCAGCACGTTCTCACGTCTGCTGCGGCACGGATTCACCGACCCTTCCGGGGCCGAGCGGCTGCTCGACGTACCCGAGCTGTCCGAACTGCGCGGCGACTCCGTCCTCCTCGACGCGCTCGGCGCCACCGCCGACCCCGACCTCGCCCTGCGCGGCCTGGTCCGGCTGGTCGAGGCGCAGCCGGACACCGAGCGGCAGACCTTCACGACCACCCTGCTGGCCGCCAAGCCGTTCAGGGACCGGCTCCTCGGGGTGCTCGGCGCCTCGGAGGCGCTCGGCGACCATCTGGCCCGGCACCCGCGCGACTGGGAGTCCCTGGTCACCTACGAGGCGGCCGACCTGCACCCGGGGGTCGCCGAGTTCGAGCGGGGCCTCGCGGAGGCCGTCGACGCGGTGTCGCTGCGGGTCGCCTACCGGCGCTGCCTGCTCGCCATAGCGGCCCGTGACGTGTGCGGCACCACCGACGTCGCCGAGACCGCCGCCGAGCTGGCCGACCTGGCGACGGCGACCCTGCGCGCCGCGCTCGCCATCGCCCGTACGGCCGCACCCGCCGACGCCGCGATGTGCCGGCTCGCGGTGATCGCGATGGGCAAGTGCGGCGGCCACGAGCTGAACTACGTCTCCGACGTGGACGTGATCTTCGTGGCGGAGCCCACCGACGGCACGGAGGCCGCCGACGAGGGCAAGGCCCTCCAGGCCGCGACCCGGCTCGCCTCCCATCTGATGCGGATCTGCTCCGAGACCAACATCGAGGGCACCATCTGGCCGGTGGACGCCAATCTGCGCCCCGAGGGCCGCAACGGACCCCTGGTCCGTACGCTCTCCTCCCACCTCGCGTACTACCAGCGCTGGGCGAAGACCTGGGAGTTCCAGGCCCTCCTGAAGGCGCGCGCGGTGGCGGGCGACCCGGAACTGGGCGCCCAGTACGTCGACGCCGTCTCCCCGCTCGTCTGGCAGGCCGCCGAGCGCGAGAACTTCGTCCCCGACGTGCAGAAGATGCGCCGCCGGGTCGTCGACAACATCCCGGCCGCCCAGGTCGACCGCGAACTGAAGCTCGGTCCCGGTGGACTCCGGGACGTCGAGTTCGCCGTCCAGCTGCTCCAGCTGGTGCACGGCCGCAGCGACGCCACCCTGCACAGCGGCACCACCCTCGACGCGCTGGCCGCCCTCGCCGCCGGCGGTTACGTCGGCCGGGCCGACGCCTCCCAGCTCGACGAGGCCTACCGCTTTCTGCGGGCGATGGAGCACCGCATCCAGCTGTACCGGCTGCGCCGCACGCATCTGGTCCCCGAGGACGAGGCCGATCTGCGCCGCCTCGGCCGCTCCCTCGGACTGCGCACCGACCCGGTCACCGAGCTGAACCGGACGTGGAAGCGGCACGCGGCCGTCGTCCGCCGGCTGCACGAGAAGATCTTCTACCGCCCGCTGCTCGACGCGGTCGCCCAGCTCGCCCCCGGCGAGATCCGGCTCAGCCCGAAGGCGGCCGGACAGCGCCTGGAGGCACTGGGGTACGCGGACCCCGCCGCCGCCCTGCGGCACCTGGAGGCGCTGGCCTCCGGGGTCAGCCGCAAGGCCGCGATCCAGCGGACGCTGCTCCCGGTGCTGCTCGGCTGGTTCGCGGACTCGGCCGACCCGGACGCCGGACTGCTCGGCTTCCGCAAGGTCTCCGACGCCCTCGGCAAGACCCCGTGGTACCTGCGGCTGCTCCGCGACGAGGGCGCCGCCGCCGAGAACCTGGCGCGGGTCCTCTCCGCCGGGCGGCTCGCCCCCGACCTGCTGCTCCGCGCCCCCGAGGCGGTCGCGCTGCTCGGCGACCCGGAGGGCCTGAAGCCGCGCGGCCGGGAGCACCTGGAGCAGGAGGTCCTCGCGGCGGTGGGCCGCGCGGACGACGCCGAGCAGGCCGTCGCGGCGGCCCGAGGGGTACGGCGCCGGGAGCTGTTCCGTACCGCCGCGGCCGATCTCATCGGCTCGTACGGCACCGAGGACAGCCCCCGCGAGCCCGACCCGGGCGCGCTGGTCGACCGGGTGGGGGAGGCCGTCACCGACCTCAACGCGGCGACGATCGCGGGCGCCCTCCGGGCCGCCGTGCGCGCCGAGTGGGGCGACGAACTGCCGACCCGCTTCGCGGTCATCGGGATGGGCCGCTTCGGCGGCCACGAGGTGGGTTACGGCTCCGACGCCGACGTCCTGTTCGTGCACGAGCCGCGCGAGGGAGTCGACGAGCAGGAGGCCGCGCGGGCCGCGAACCGGGTGGTCGGCGAGATGCGGCGGCTGCTCCAGCTGCCCACCGCCGACCCGCCGTTGCTGATCGACGCGGACCTCAGGCCGGAGGGCAAGAGCGGACCCATGGTCCGCACCCTGAAGTCGTACGCGGCCTACTACCACCGCTGGTCGCTGGTCTGGGAGAGCCAGGCGCTGCTGCGCGCCGCGCCGATGGCCGGGGACGCCGAGCTGGGGGCGCGGTTCGTCGAGCTCGTCGACCCGCTGCGCTACCCGGCGGAGGGCCTCGGCGAGGACGCCGTCCGCGAGATCCGCCGCCTCAAGGCCCGGATGGAGTCCGAGCGGCTGCCGCGCGGCGCCGACCCGACGCTCCACGCCAAGCTGGGGCGCGGCGGCCTCAGCGACGTCGAATGGACGGTCCAGCTGCTCCAGATGCGGCACGGCTGGGCGGAGCCGGGGCTGCGGACCACCCGTACCCGCGAGGCGCTCGCCGCCGCGCACGCGGCCGGTCTGATCCCGACGGAGGAGGCCCAGACCCTGGACGAGGCGTGGGTCCTGGCGAGCCGCGTCCGCAACGCGGTGATGCTGGTCCGCGGCCGCGCCGGGGACACCTTCCCCTCGGACCCGAGGGAACTCGCGGCGGTGGGGCGCTACCTGGGGTACGAGACCGGGCACGTCGGCGAGATGGTCGACGACTACCGCCGGATCACCCGCCGGGCGAGGGCGGTCGTCGAGGAGTACTTCTACGGGGCGTAGCCCGCGGCTTCCGGGGCCCCGCGCGGCGGGGCCCCCGGCCCGGGCTCACCGGCGTGACGGCCCTGGAGGCCGAGCGGGCCCCGGTCCGGCTCGCCGTCGCCGGCGGCCCGGTCACCGACCGGATCTGACCGGGCGCTCCGTGTCGCCGGACGGGGCCTTCTCGCCCTCGCGGTCCGTCTCCTCCTCGCGGTCCGTCCCCTTCGCCGGGGGCGGTCCGCTCCGCTGCGCCGTCGAGGCCGCCGGTTCCACCAGCTTGGGCAGGCGGTGCGGGCGGGAGCCGTACCAGAAGTACGAGACGGCGAAGCCGAAGGCGAGGCAGAGCATGCCGCCGACCGCGTCCAGCCAGAAGTGGTTGGCGGTGGAGACGATCACGACGAGCGTCGCCGCCGGGTAGAGCAGTCCCAGGATCCTCGCCCAGGGGGCCTTGGCGAGGAGGAAGATCGTCACACCGCACCAGAGCGACCAGCCGATGTGCATCGACGGCATCGCCGCGTACTGGTTGGAGACGTGCTTGAGGTTGCCCGAGGCCATCGAGCCCCAGGTGTGGTGGACCAGGACGGTGTCGACGAAGTCCACGCCGTTCATCAGCCGCGGCGGGGCGAGCGGGAACAGGTAGTAACCGACCAGCGCCACACCGGTGGTGGCGAACAGCACCGTACGGAACGCCGCGTAACGGCCCGGGTGCCATCGGTACAGCCACACGAGCACACCGATGGTCACGATGAAGTGCAGCGTCGCGTAGTAGTAGTTCATCGACACGATCAGCCAGGTCACCGAGTTCACGGCGTGGTTGACGGCGTGCTCGAAGGCGAGGCCGAGGGACGACTCGATCTTCCAGATCCAGTCGGCGTTCTTCAGCGCCTCGGTCTTCTGCTCCGGCACCGCGTTGCGGGTCAGGGAGTACAGCCAGTAGCTGACGCCGATGAGGGCGACCTCGAACCAGATCGTGGGGCGCCGGGGCGCGCGCGCACGCAGGCGTGCGAACCTGCCGCCGGCCACGATGGGTGACGACGGGGTCGTCCGGTCGTCCAAACTCTTCACGGTCGTTTCACCCATAGGGAGAGAGTCTGCCAGATCCCTTCCCCCCGACCGATCATCCCTCGGACGGGTTCGGGACGCACCCGGTCCACCTCAGGAAGGAGACCGCGAGGTGGACGGGGCGGACGCGGTCGAACCGCGAACGACCAGCTCAGGCATGAAGACGAACTCGGAATGCGGGGCCGGGGTGCCCCCGACCTCCTCAAGGAGCGCACGGACCGCGGCCTGCCCCATCGCCTGCACGGGCTGCCGGATGGTGGTCAGCGGCGGATCGGTGAACGCTATGAGGGGGGAGTCGTCGAAACCGACGACGGAGACGTCCTTCGGCACGTCGAGGCCCTGCTGCCGGGCGGCCCTGATCGCGCCGAGCGCCATCATGTCGCTCGCGCAGACGACCGCCGTGCAGCCCCGGGAGATCAGCGCCCCGGCCGCCGCCTGGCCGCCCTCCAGGGTGTAGAGCGAGTGCTGGATCAGCGCCTCGGACTCCTCGGGGGAGAGGCCGAGCCGCTCCGCCATGCCCTGCTGGAAGCCCTCTATCTTGCGGAGCACCGGCACGAACCGCTTCGGGCCGACGGCGAGGCCGATCCGGGTGTGCCCGAGCGCCGCGAGGTGCGTCACCGCGAGCCGCATCGCCGCCCGGTCGTCGGGCGAGACGAACGGCGCCTGCACCTTGGGGGAGAAGCCGTTGAGGAGGACGTACGGGACGCCCTTGCCGCGCAGCTGGTCGTAGCGCGTCATGTCGGCGGTGGTGTCGGCGTGCAGCCCCGAGACGAAGATGATGCCGGCGACGCCGCGCTCCACCAGCATGTCGGTCAGCTCGTCCTCGGTGGACCCGCCGGGGGTCTGGGTGGCGAGCACCGGCGTGTACCCCTGCCGGGTCAGGGCCTGCCCGATGACCTGCGCGAGCGCGGGGAAGATCGGGTTGTCGAGTTCGGGGGTGATGAGGCCGACGAGTCCCGCGCTGCGCCGGCGCAGTCGTACGGGCCGCTCGTAGCCGAGCACGTCGAGTGCGGCGAGAACGGATTCACGGGTGGCCGTCGCCACGCCGGGTTTGCCGTTGAGCACGCGGCTGACTGTGGCCTCACTGACCCCCGCCTGGGCTGCGATGTCGGAGAGCCGCGCGGTCATGAGGATGGACTGTACCGGTCACAGCGCGTATTGCCCACCGGACAGGTGATGCAAGCCACCCCGCAAGGTCTTGCAGGACTTGCGGGGTGCGCGGGGGCCACCGGGGGCGTGCGCGCGGGGTCGTGCGGCGCCCGGGGGGCGCGTGTCATCTGCTGTCAAGCGACCCGACGGCAACCTTAGGGACACGCGGATGTAACGATCGCCGGTCCTTGCAGAAAGTTCCCGCAAGGTCTTTCGGCGCGTTTTCATCCCTGTTACGTTCCTGGCAACCCGGAGCGCCGCGAGGGAGCGGTCGCATGAGGAAGGTTCCAGCCCCTCGTCCCCCCGGGATCAGTTGAAGGAGTTCACATGCGGCGTGGCATAGCGGCCACCGCTCTGGTCGCGGCCCTGGGCGTGACCCTGGCGGCGTGCGGTAGTGACAGCGGTTCGGACGGCGGCGGCTCCAAGAGCTCGGGCGAGCTCTCCGGCACCGTCACCTGGTGGGACACCTCCACGGTCGGCTCCGAGGACAAGGTCTTCAAGAAGGTCGCCGAGGACTTCAAGAAGAAGTACCCGAAGGTCACCGTCAAGTACGTGAACGTGCCGTTCGGTGAGGCGCAGAACAAGTTCAAGAACGCCGCGCAGTCCGGCTCCGGCGCCCCCGACGTCATCCGCTCCGAGGTCGCCTGGACCCCCGAGTTCGCGGACCTCGGCTACCTCGCCCCGCTGGACGGCACCCCGGCCCTCAAGGACCAGGGCGACTTCCTGGAGCAGGCCGCCGCCTCCACCAAGTACAACGGCAAGACCTACGCCGTCCCGCAGGTCATCGACTCGATGGGCATCTTCTACAACAAGAAGATGCTCAAGGCCGCCGGCGTCGAGGTGCCCAAGAGCATCGCCGAGCTGAAGACCGCCTCCGCCACGATCAAGCAGAAGACCGGCAAGACCGGCCTGTACCTGCGCGGCGACGACCCGTACTGGTTCCTCTCCTTCCTGTACGGCGAGGGCGGCGACCTCGTCGACGCCGAGCAGAAGAAGATCACCATCGACGGCCCGGCCGGCGTGAAGGCGCTCAAGACCGTCAAGGACCTGGTCGACTCGAAGGCCGCGATCACCGACGCGACCAACGGCTGGGACAACATGCAGGCGTCCTTCAAGGACGGCAAGGTCGCGATGATGATCAACGGCCCGTGGGCCGTCTCCGACACCTTCGCGGGCAAGGAGTTCGCCGACAAGGCCAACCTGGGCATCGCCCCGGTCCCGGCCGGTTCGGCCGGCCAGGGCGCCCCGCAGGGCGGTCACAACCTCGCCGTCTACGCGGGCTCCAAGAACCTCGCCGCCTCCTACGCCTTCGCCGAGTACATGACCTCGGCCGAGACCCAGGCGACGGTCGCGAAGGAGCTGAGCCTCCTCCCGACCCGTCAGTCCGTCTACATCAAGCCGGACGTGGCGACCAACGAGATGATCACCTTCTTCAAGCCGGTCGTCGACAAGGCCGTCCAGCGCCCCTGGATCCCCGAGGGCGGCAGCCTCTTCGAGCCGGTCAAGGTCGAGTACACCAAGGTGCTCACCGGCCAGACCACCCCGGAGGCCGGCGCCAAGGCGATCGGTGACTCCTACCGCAAGCTCCTGAAGGACTGGAAGTAAGAAAGAAGGCTGGCCGGCTCATGGCTGTGGACACTCCCAGCCAGTCGGTGGCGAAGGCCGCGGGTGACGGTGTCACCCGCGGCCGGCGCCGCGGTACTGGTGACAACGGCGGCGCGGTGCGCCGTTCCTTCTCCACCCACTGGTACGCCTGGGCCATGGTGGCCCCGGTCGTCGTCGTCATCGGCGTGATCATCGGCTACCCGCTGGTCCGTGGCGTCTACCTGTCGTTCACCGACGCCAACGAGCGCAACGTCGCGCGCAGCATCGGCGTCAACGAGATCCCGGCCACCTACGAGTTCGTCGGCCTGGACAACTACGTCGACGCGGTCAGCGGCAGCCAGTTCCTCGCCACCCTGGGGTGGACGGTCGTCTGGACCGTCTCCTGCGTGGCCGTCACCTTCGCCCTGGGACTGGCCCTCGCCAACGTCCTCAACCGCAGGATCGCCGGCCGCTCCGTCTACCGGATGCTGCTGATCCTGCCCTGGGCCGTGCCCGGCTTCGTCTCCGTCTTCGCCTGGCGCTTCCTCTACGACGAGCGCCGCGGCATGCTCAACCAGATCCTCTCGGGCGTCGGCATGGACGGCGTCCCGTGGCTGAACGACCCCACCTGGGCCAAGTTCTCGGTCATCGCCGTCAACGTCTGGCTCGGCATCCCCTTCATGATGGTCGCCCTCCTCGGCGGACTCCAGTCCATCCCGAGCGAGATGTACGAGGCGGCCGAGATGGACGGCGCCAACGCCTGGCAGCGCTTCCGGCACATCACGATGCCCGGACTGCGCACGGTGTCGACGACGGTCATCCTGCTCTCGACCATCTGGACCTTCAACATGTTCCCGGTGATCTTCCTGCTCACCCGGGGCGGACCCGGCGAGGCCACCCAGATCCTCGTCACCCAGGCGTACAAGTTCTCCTTCGAGATCAGCCCGCGCGACTTCGCCCAGTCGTCCACGTGGGGCGTCCTCATCCTGATCCTCCTGATGGTCTTCGCCGCGTTCTACCGGCGCGTCCTCCGCAAGCAGGGAGAAGTCTGGTGACCACCACGACGCCCACCACCCGGGCCGCGCACGCCCGGACCACGAACACCCCGATCCGGGGCCGCCGGTCGCCCCTCGCCTCGGTGGGGCTGCACGTCACCCTGATCGTGGCGTCCGTGATCGCCGTCTTCCCGGTGCTCTGGGTCCTGCTGACCTCGCTCAAGCCGGCGAAGTACGCGAGCACCACGGACTTCGTCAAGGAGACGACGTTCGAGAACTACACGAACCTGCTGAAGGACACCCCGTTCCTCACCTGGTTCGGCAACTCGCTCCTCGTCGCCGGCCTCACCACCGTCATCGGCGTCTTCATCGCCGCCACCACCGGCTACGCCGTCAGCCGCTTCCGGTTCCCCGGCAAGCGCGGCCTGATGTGGACGCTGCTCATCACCCAGATGTTCCCGGTCGCCGTCCTCATCGTGCCGATCTACAACATCATGGCGACGATGGGCCTGCTCAACCAGCCGCTCGGCCTGGTCATCACCTACCTGACCATCGCCGTCCCGTTCTGCGCCTGGATGATGAAGGGCTTCTTCGACACCATCCCGCGCGAGATCGACGAGTCCGGCTACGTCGACGGCCTGACCCCCTTCGGCACCTTCTGGCGGCTCATCCTGCCGCTCGCCAAGCCGGGCATCGCGGTGACCGCGTTCTACTCCTTCATCACCGCCTGGGGCGAGGTCGCCTACGCCTCCGCCTTCATGGTCGGCGACGAGAACCTCACGCTGGCCGGCGGACTGCAGAAGTTCGTCAACCAGTACGGCGCCCAGTGGGGTCCGATGTCCGCGGCCTCCGTGCTCATCGCCATCCCCGCCGCCCTGGTGTTCCTCTTCGCCCAGCGGCACCTGGTCACCGGCATGTCCGCCGGTGCCGTCAAGGGCTGAGCCCGATCACCGTCCCCGTACGCCCCTCCTTACCTCTCAGGGAAGACATGACCCAGCATCTCGCCACCCCGGCCGACGCCCCGACCACCGGCACGCACACGGGCTGGTGGAGAGACGCCGTGATCTACCAGGTCTACCCGCGCAGCTTCGCCGACGGCAACGGTGACGGCATGGGCGACCTGGAGGGCATCCGCAGCCGGCTGCCGTACCTCAAGGACCTGGGCGTCGACGCCGTCTGGCTCTCCCCGTTCTACGCCTCGCCGCAGGCCGACGCCGGATACGACGTCGCCGACTACCGGGCCATCGACCCCATGTTCGGCTCGCTCCTCGACGCCGACGCGGTGATCCGCGAGGCCCACGACCTGGGCCTGCGCATCATCGTCGACCTGGTCCCCAACCACTCCTCCGACCAGCACGAGTGGTTCCAGCGCGCCCTGCGCGAGGGCCCCGGGTCGCCGCTCCGCGAGCGCTACCACTTCCGCCCCGGCCAGGGCGAGGACGGCGAACTGCCCCCCAACGACTGGGAGTCCATCTTCGGCGGCCCCGCCTGGACCCGTACGGAGAACCCGGACGGCACCCCCGGCGAGTGGTACCTCCACCTCTTCGCCCCGGAGCAGCCCGACTTCAACTGGGAACACCCCGCCGTCCGCGACGAGTTCCGCTCCATCCTGCGCTTCTGGCTCGACATGGGCGTCGACGGCTTCCGCGTCGACGTCGCCCACGGCCTCGTCAAGGCCGAGGGCCTGCCCGACCTCGGCGCCCACGACCAGCTGAAGCTGCTCGGCAACGACGTCATGCCCTTCTTCGACCAGGACGGCGTCCACGAGATCTACCGCACCTGGCGCAAGGTCCTCGCCGAGTACGACGGCGAGCGCATCCTCGTCGCCGAGGCCTGGACCCCGACCGTCGAGCGCACCGCGCACTACGTCCGCGCCGACGAGATGCACCAGGCCTTCAACTTCCAGTACCTGGGCACCCACTGGGACGCCGCCGAGCTGCGCCGTGTCATCGACGACTCGCTCGACGCGATGCGCCCGGTCGGCGCCCCCGCCACCTGGGTCCTCTCCAACCACGACGTCACCCGGCACGCCACCCGCTTCGCCAACCCGGCGGGCCTCGGCACCCAGCTCCGCGAGGCCGGCGACCGCGCACTCGGCCTGCGCCGGGCCCGCGCCGCGACCCTGCTGATGCTGGCGCTGCCCGGCTCCGCGTACGTCTACCAGGGCGAGGAGCTCGGCCTGCCGGACGTCACCGACCTGCCCGACGAGGTCCGCCAGGACCCGTCGTTCTGGCGGGCCAGCGGCCAGGACGGCTTCCGCGACGGCTGCCGGGTCCCGATCCCGTGGACCGTCGAGGGCTCCTCGTACGGCTTCGGCGACGGCGGCTCCTGGCTGCCGCAGCCCACCACCTGGGGCGCCCTCAGCGTCGAGGCGCAGACCGGCGACCCCGGCTCCACCCTGGAGCTGTACCGCAGCGCGCTCGCCGTGCGCCGCGAGCGCCCCGAACTCGGTGCGGGCGAGGCCGTCGAGTGGCTGGAGGCACCCGAGGGTGTGCTCTCCTTCCGCCGCGACGGCTTCGTCTGCACCGCCAACACCACCGGCCGGGCCATCTCCGTCCCGCTGCCCGGCCGGTACCTCCTCTCCAACGAGGACGTCAGGATCGCCGCCGACGGCGAAGGCACGGTCGAGGTGCCCGCGGACACCACCGTCTGGTGGGCGGTGTGACGATCCCCCTGCCGCGGGGCGCCGGGAACGGCGCCCCGCGGCTCGCGGACATCGCGGCCCAGTCCGGCGTCAGCGAGGCCACCGTCAGCCGGGTGCTCAACGGCAAGGCGGGGGTGGCCGGCGCGACCCGGCACAAGGTGCTCGCCGCGCTGGACGTGCTGGGCTACGAGCGTCCCGTACGCCTGAAACGGCGCAGCGCGGGCCTCGTCGGACTCGTGGTGCCCGAGCTGACCAACCCGATCTTCCCGGCCTTCGCACAGGTCGTCGAACAGGTCCTCGCCGGGCACGGCTACACCCCGGTGCTCTGCACCCAGATGCCCGGCGGCGCCACCGAGGACGAGCTCGTCGAGCAGCTCGTGGAGCGCGGGGTGGCCGGCATCGTCTTCCTCTCCGGGCTGCACGCGGACGCCACCGCCGACCCGGCGCGCTACGCCCGGCTGGCCGCCAGGGGAGTGCCGTACGTCCTCATCAACGGCTACAACGAGCACATCGACGCCAACTTCGTCTCCCCGGACGACCGGGCGGCGGCCAGGATGGCCGTACGGCACCTGGTCGAGCTGGGCCACGAGCGCATCGGGCTCGCCATCGGCCCCACCCGGTACGTGCCCTCGCGCCGCAAGGCGGAGGGCTTCACCGCCGAGCTGTACGAGCTGCTCGGCGTCGAGCGCGCGGACGCCGAGCGGTTCATCAGACCCACGCTCTTCGGCGTCGAGGGCGGCCACGCGGCCGCCGAGATCCTGCTCCGCGAAGGCTGTACGGGCATCGTCTGCGGCTCCGACCTGATGGCGCTCGGGGTGGTCAGGGCGGTCCGTGCCCGCGGCCTCGACGTGCCCGGGGACGTCTCCGTCGTCGGCTTCGACGACTCGCCGCTGATCGCCTTCACCAGCCCGCCGCTGTCCACCGTGCGCCAGCCCGTGCAGGCCATGGCGACGGCGGCCGTCGGCGCGCTCCTGGAGGAGATCGAGGGGAACCCCGTGCAGCGCACGGAGTTCGTCTTCCAGCCGGAGCTGGTGGTCCGCGGTTCCACGGCTCAGCCGCCCGCGCGTTCCGCCGCCGGGGCTCCGCAAGTCCTTTCGTAACAACTTGCGTTGAGGTGTCCGGAGGGTTGACCGGGCACCGGGGCACTCGTACGGTCACGGCTGAAAACAGTTGCTGACATTTTCGGCAACTTCTTGCGACAGGGACGTCGTACAGGAGGAAGCATGGCCAGAAAGACCGTGGCCGCCGCACTCGCCCTCGTGGCGGGAGCCGCCGCCGTGGCCGTCACGGGGAACGTGCCGGCGCAGGCCGCCCCGCCCGGCGAGAAGGACGTCACCGCGGTGATGTTCGAATGGAACTTCGCCTCGGTGGCCCGAGAGTGCACCGACCGCCTCGGCCCCGCCGGATACGGGTACGTCCAGGTCTCCCCGCCCCAGGAACACCTCCAGGGCGGCCAGTGGTGGACCTCCTACCAGCCGGTCAGCTACAAGATCGCCGGACGCCTCGGTGACCGCACCGCCTTCAGGAACATGATCCAGACCTGCCACGCGGCGGGCGTCAAGGTCGTCGCCGACTCCGTCATCAACCACATGGCGAACGGCTCCGGCACGGGAACGGGCGGGACCCCGTTCTCCAAGTACGACTATCCGGGCCTCTACTCCGGCTCCGACATGGACGACTGCCGGTCCTCGATCTCCAACTACGGGGACCGCGCCAACGTCCAGAACTGCGAGCTCGTCCAGCTCCCCGACCTCGACACCGGCGAGGAGTACGTCCGGGCGAAGATCGCCGGATACCTCAACGACCTCCTCTCCCTCGGTGTCGACGGCCTCCGCATCGACGCCGCCAAGCACATGCCGGCCGCCGACCTCGCCAACATCAAGTCCCGGCTGACGAACCCGAACGTCTACTGGAAGCAGGAGGCCATCTACGGCGCCGGCGAGGCCGTCTCCCCGAGCGAGTACCTCGGCACCGGCGACGTCCAGGAGTTCCGCTACGCCCGCGACCTCAAGCGGATCGTCCAGAACGAGAAGCTCGCCTACCTGAAGAACTTCGGCGAGTCCTGGGGCTACATGCCCTCCGGGCAGTCCGCCGTCTTCGTCGACAACCACGACACCGAGCGCGGCGGCGACACCCTCAACTACAAGGACGGCGCGAACTACACCCTCGCCTCCGTCTTCATGCTCGCCTGGCCCTACGGCTCCCCGGACGTCCACTCCGGCTACGAGTGGACCGACAAGGACGCCGGACCGCCGGGCGGCGGCCAGGTGAACGCCTGTTACACCGACGGCTGGAAGTGCCAGCACGCCTGGCGCGAGATCTCCTCCATGGTGGCCCTCCGCAACACCGCCCGCGGACAGGCCGTCACGAACTGGTGGGACAACGGCGCCAACGCCATCGCGTTCGGCCGCGGCTCCAAGGCGTACGTGGCGATCAACCACGAGTCCTCGGCGCTCACCCGCACCTTCCAGACCGCCCTGCCCGGCGGCACCTACTGCGACGTGCAGAGCGACACCACCGTCACGGTGAACTCCTCGGGCCAGTTCACGGCCACCCTCGCCGCGAACACGGCCCTCGCCCTGCACACCGGGGCCACGAACTGCGGGGGCACCACCCCCACCACACCGCCCACGACACCGCCCACGACGAACCCGCCGGCCACCGCCGGGGCCGCGTTCAACGTCAACGCCACCACCGTCGTCGGCCAGAACATCTACGTCACCGGCAACCGCCCCGAGCTCGGTAACTGGGCCCCGGCCGCCGCCCTCAAGCTCGACCCGGCCGCGTACCCCGTCTGGAAGCTGACGGTGTCCCTGCCCGCCGGAACGGCCTTCGAGTACAAGTACGTCCGCAAGGACGCGGCCGGAAACGTGACCTGGGAGTCCGGCGCCAACCGCACCGCGACCGTCCCCGCCTCGGGCCAGATCGTCCTGAACGACACCTTCCGCAGCTGACGCCCTCCCCTCCCGAAGGGCCGCCCCGCCGGGGCGGCCCTCTCTTCCCGTACCTCCAGGGAGCAACCCCCGTGATACGCAAGAGAACGGCGGTCGCGCTGGCCGCCGCCCTGTGCGCGGCCCTCGTGCCCGCGCTCCCCGCGACGGCGGCCCCCCGCCCGCCCGCGCCGCCCTCGGACGCGGCGCTCGCCGCCGAGCCGGCCCGCCAGGACCTCACCCGCGAGCAGTTCTACTTCGTCCTGCCCGACCGCTTCGCCAACGGCGACACCTCCAACGACCGCGGCGGGCTCACCGGAAGCCGGACGAAGACCGGCTTCGACCCCACCGACAAGGGCTTCTACCAGGGCGGCGACCTCAAGGGCCTCACCCAGCGGCTCGACTACATCAAGGGCCTCGGCACCACCGCCATCTGGATGGCGCCGATCTTCAAGAACCGGCCCGTGCAGGGCACCGGCAAGGACGCCTCCGCCGGCTACCACGGCTACTGGATCACCGACTTCACCCAGGTCGACCCGCACTTCGGGACCAACGCCGACCTGGAGAAGCTGATCGCCGCCGCCCACGCCAAGGGCATGAAGGTCTTCTTCGACGTCATCACCAACCACACCGCCGACACCGTCGACTACGCCGAGCGGAAGTACGGCTACCGCCCCAAGGGCGCCTACCCCTACCTCGACACCTCCGGCCGCCCCTTCGACGACCGGGCCGCCGTCGGGAAGGTGGACCGGGACTCCTTCCCGTACACCCCGACGACGACCGGCGGCAAGGTCCCCGCCTGGCTCAACGACCCGACGATGTACCACAACCGCGGTGACTCCACCTGGGTCGGCGAGTCCGCCGAGTACGGCGACTTCGTCGGCCTCGACGACCTGTGGACCGAGCGCCCCGAGGTCGTCGAGGGCATGGAGAAGATCTACGAGAAGTGGGTCCGCGACTTCAGGATCGACGGCTTCCGCATCGACACCGTCAAGCACGTCGACCTCGACTTCTGGACCCAGTGGGCCACCGCCCTCGACGCCTACGCCAAGAAGCGGGGCCGCGAGGACTTCTTCATGTTCGGCGAGGTCTACTCCGCCGACACCACCGTCACCGCCCCCTACGTCACCCGGGGCCGGCTCGACGCCACCCTCGACTTCCCCTTCCAGGACGCCGCCCGCGCCTTCGCCTCCCAGGGCGCCGGAGCCGACCGCCTCGCCAAGGTCTTCGCCGAGGACTACCGGTACACCACCGACAAGGCCAACGCCTACGAGCAGGTCACCTTCCTCGGCAACCACGACATGGGCCGCATCGGCACCTTCCTCAAGCAGGACAACCCCCGGGCCTCCGACGCCGAACTCCTGCGCCGCGCCCGCCTCGCCAACGAGCTGATGTTCCTCTCCCGGGGCAACCCGGTGATCTACTCCGGCGACGAGCAGGGCTTCACCGGCGCCGGCGGCGACAAGGACGCCCGCCAGCCCCTCTTCGCCTCGCAGGCCGCCGACTACCTCGACGACGACCAGCTCGGCACCGACCGCACCCACGCCACCGACGCGTACGACACCCGGCACCCCGTCTACACGTCCGTCGCCCGGCTCTCCGAGCTGACCCGCGAGAACCCGGCCCTGCGTGACGGCGTCCAGCAGGAACGGCTCGCCGAGGGCTCCGTCTACGCCTTCTCCCGTACGGACGCCAAGGCGCGCACCGAGTACCTCGTCGCCACCAACAGCGCCACCACCGAGAAGACCGTCACCGTCCCCGTCGACTCGCTCGACTTCCGTGTCCTGTACGGGGGTCAGGGCGCGGTCGCCGCGAAGAACGGGTCCGTGACCGTCACCGTCCCCGCCCTCTCCTCCCTGGTCCTCAAGGCCGACAAGCCGCTCCCGGCCCCCGCCGCGAAGCCCGCCGTCACGCTCGAGGCGCCCGCCGCCGGAGCCACCGGCACCGTCGAGCTCACCGCCGACGTCACCGGCGGCGGGCTCAACCGGGTCGTCTTCGCCGCCCAGACCGGCGACGGCCGCTGGCAGACCCTCGGCACCGCCGACCACGCCCCCTACAAGGTCACCCAGTACGTCACCGCCCCCGCCGGAACCCCGCTCCGCTACAAGGCCGTCGTCGTCGACAGCGCCGGCCGCACCGCGAGCACCGCCGCCGCCACCACTGCCGGACAGGCCCCCGCGCCCGAGAAGCCGGTCGCCGTCGAGCGGACGTACGCCGTCGTGCACTACCGGCGCGAGGACGGGAACTACGAGGGCTGGAAGCTGAAGGCCGCCGGCCAGGACGCCGCGTTCACCGGCCGCGACGCCCACGGCGCCTTCGCCTGGGTCAAGGTCCCCGAGGGCGCCTCCTCCGTCGCGTACACCCTCGAGAAGGACGGCGCCGCCGAAGGACCGCAGCGGACCATCGAACTCGGCCGCACCGGCGAGGTCTGGATCACCCAGGGCGCCGACGGCCAGTCCGACAGCGACCCGGCCCCCACCGCCCCGGACCCCTCCAAGGCCGTCATCCACTACCAGCGGCCCGACGGGAACTACGACGGCTGGGGCCTCCACACCTGGACCGGCGCCGCCCAGCCCACCGACTGGTCCAGGCCGCTGCTGCCGGTCCGCTTCGACGCGTACGGCGCCGTCTACGAGGTCCCCCTCACCGACGGCGCGACGACCCTCTCGTACATCCTCCACAAGGGCGACGAGAAGGACCTGCCCACCGACCAGTCCCTCGACCTGGCGAGCCTCGGCCACGAGGTCTGGGCGCTCTCCGGACAGCAGAAGTACCTGCTCCCCACCGTCGGCGGCGCCCCGAACCTCGACCTCGGCAAGGCCGAGGCCCAGTGGATCGACCGCGACACCGTCGTCTGGAAGGTGAAGCCGAACGACTCCACCAGCCAGCAGCTCGTGTACGCCAGGAACGGCGGCATCACCGTCACCGACGGCGCCCTCAACAGCGAGGGCCAGTGGCTCCGGCTGAACCCCGGATCGCTCACCGACGCCCAGAAGACGGCGTTCCCCCACCTCAAGGACTACCCCGCCTTCACCGTCGACCCCCGCGACGCCGACCGCGTCCGGGACTCGCTGCGCGGCCAGCTCATCGCCACCCAGCGCGCCGCCAACGGCGCCCTGCTCGCCGCCACCGGCGTCCAGACCGCGGGCGTCCTCGACGACCTGTACGCCGGGAAGGCCACCGGCGCCGCCCTCGGCCCGGTCTTCCGCGGCGGCAGGGTCACCCTCTCCGTCTGGGCCCCCACCGCCCAGTCCGTCGCCCTCGAACTCGACGGCCGGACCCTGCCCATGCGCCGCGACGACACCTCCGGCGTCTGGACCGCCACCGGCCCGAAGTCCTGGACGGGCAAGCCGTACCGCTACGCCGTGAAGGTCTGGGCCCCCACCGTCCAGAAGATCGTCACCAACAAGGTCACCGACCCCTACTCCACCGCCCTCACCACCGACTCCGCCCGCAGCCTCGCCGTCGACCTCACCGACCCGAAGCTCGCCCCGGCCGGCTGGCGCACGCTGAGGAAGCCCGCCGCCGTACCGCTGCGGGACGCCCAGATCCAGGAACTCCACATCCGCGACTTCTCCGTCGCCGACCCCACCGCGAAGGCCGGCCACCGGGGCACCTACCTCGCCTTCACCGACAAGGACAGCAAGGGCTCGCGGCACCTCCGCGACCTCGCCGCCTCCGGCACCTCCTACGTCCACCTGCTCCCGGCCTTCGACATCGGCACCATCCCCGAGAAGAAGTCCGCGCAGACCACCCCCGCCTGCGACCTGAAGGTCTACGCCCCCGACTCCGAGGAGCAGCAGGCCTGCGTCACCGCCGCCGCGGCCGGGGACGCCTACAACTGGGGCTACGACCCCCTGCACTACACCGTCCCCGAGGGCTCCTACGCCACCGACCCCGAGGGCACCCGCCGCACGGTCGAGTTCCGGCAGATGGTCCAGGCCCTCAACGGCGACGGCCTGCGCACCGTCATGGACGTCGTCTACAACCACACCGTCGCCGCCGGACAGTCCGACAAGTCCGTCCTCGACCGGATCGTGCCCGGCTACTACCAGCGCCTCCAGGCCGACGGCACCGTCGCCACCTCCACCTGCTGCGCCAACACCGCGCCCGAGAACGCGATGATGGGCAAGCTCGTCGTCGACTCGGTCGTCACCTGGGCCAAGGACTACAAGGTCGACGGCTTCCGCTTCGACCTCATGGGCCACCACCCGAAGGCCAACATCCTCGCCGTGCGCAAGGCCCTCGACGAGCTGACCCTCGCCAAGGACGGCGTCGACGGCAAGGCGATCGTCCTCTACGGCGAGGGCTGGAACTTCGGCGAGATCGCCGACGACGCCCGCTTCGTCCAGGCCACCCAGAAGAACATGGCCGGCACCGGCATCGCCACCTTCTCCGACCGGGCCCGCGACGCCGTCCGCGGCGGCGGCCCCTTCGACGAGGACCCCGGCGTCCAGGGCTTCGCCTCCGGCCTCTACACCGACCCCAACTCCTCGGCCGCCAACGGAACCCCGGCCGAGCAGAAGGCCCGCCTCCTGCACTACCAGGACCTCATCAAGGTCGGCCTGACCGGCAACCTCGCGCCCTACACCTTCACCGACACCTCCGGGCGTACGGTCAAGGGCTCCGAGGTCGACTACAACGGCGCCCCCGCCGGATACGCCGCCGCCCCCGGCGACGCCCTGGCCTACGCCGACGCCCACGACAACGAGAGCCTGTACGACGCGCTCGCCTTCAAGCTCCCGGCGGGCACGCCGGCGGCCGACCGGGCCCGCATGCAGGTCCTCGCCATGGCGACCGCGACCCTCTCCCAGGGCCCGGCGCTCTCCCAGGCCGGTTCGGACCTGCTCCGCTCCAAGTCGCTGGACCGCAACTCCTTCGACAGCGGCGACTGGTACAACGCGATCCGCTGGGACTGCCGCGACGGCAACGGCTTCGGCCTCGGCCTGCCGCCGGCCGCCGACAACAAGGCCAAGTGGCCCTACGGCAAGCCGCTGCTCGTCAACCCGGCCCTGACGGTCGGCTGCGCGCAGATCGACGGCGCCTCCGCCGCCTACCGGGACCTGCAGAAGATCCGTACCACCGAGCCGGCGTTCTCCCTCGCCACCGCCGGACAGGTCCAGGACACCCTGTCCTTCCCGCTCTCCGGGCGCGACGAGACCCCGGGCGTGATCACGATGCGCCTGGGCGACCTGGTGGTGGTCTTCAACGCGAGCACGCGGCAGCAGACCCAGCGGGTCTCCGGCCTGGCCGGGACGGCGTACGCCCTGCACCCGGTGCAGGCGGCGGGCTCGGACGGCGTGGTGAAGTCCTCGTCCTACGAGACCGGCTCGGGCACCTTCACCGTCCCGGCGCGGACGGTGGCCGTGTTCAAGGCGAGGTGACGGCCGTCCCCGGGAGATCCGGGGACATGACCCTCACGACCCGGTGAGCGACCGCTCCATCAGGGTCACCCCGTAACGCGTGCCGTCGGCGGCGAGCTTTCCCGGCTCCTCGCCGACGGCACGGTACCCCGCGGCCTCGTAGTACGTACGGAGCCGCGGGTTGTCCGACAGACAGTCCAGCCGGGCCACCGTCCGCCCGCCGGCCGCGATCCGCCCCTCCGCGTGCGCGAGCAGCGCCCGCCCGGTGCCGGCCGGCGCCGACGCCCGCTCCGTCATCAGCCGGTGGACGTATCCGGCGACCGGCGGCTGGGGGCCCCAGGCCCCCTCGTCCTCCCACCACAGCTCGTACGCGCCGACCGCCCGGCCGCCGCGGGACGCCAGCCACACCTCACCGGCGGCGAGGCGCTCCCCGAAGTGCGCGGCGCTCTTCCCTCCGGGCTTCCACTGGTCGATGCCGTGGCGCAGCATCCAGCGGGCGGCCTCGTCGTACATTCCCGCCAGAAGGTCGAGATCGTCCTCGCAGGCCTGCCGGAAGGTCACTTGTGTCGTCATGGCGATCACCGTAAGGGTGTGCCCGGACAACCGACAGCCGTACCCCTCTGGCCGGGAGTGACCCTCATGCCGCAGATCACCGTCGACTACTCCGCACCCCTCGACCGGCGCGGCTTCGCCCTCGCCCTGCACCCGCTGCTGGTCGAATCGGTCGGCACGACCCTCGACGCCTGCAAGACCCGCTTCCGCGAGGTCGAGGAGACCGTCGTCGGCGACGGCGGCACCGACGACGCCCTCGTGCACGTCGAGATCGCCCTGCTGTACGGCCGCACGGACGACGCCAAGGCACGGCTCTCGAAGGCCGTCCTGAACCTGCTGCCGCGCCACCTCGAGACCACGGACGGCGTCCATCTCTCCGTGGAGATCCGCGACCTCGAATCGTCCTACCGCAAGCGCTGATCGGGCACGGCGGGCGCCGCCGCCCCGGACGGGGGAACCAGCGCGACGAGCCGGCCCACCAGCTCCCCGAAGGGGCCGTCGGCCGGTTCGTCCGCGAGGAGACCCACCAGGATCTCCGCCATCTCCGCGTCGTACGCGGCACTCACCGCCGCCAGCGCCGCGAAGTCGTGCACGAGCTGCAACTCCAGCTCCGCGCGCGGGACCCGGCGCCCGTCCAGCCAGATCAGCGCCGTCGACTCGGCGAGCGACACCCAGGAGCGGACGACCAACTCCAGCCGTGCGGACGGCTTCTCGACCCCGAGGTGGGCGAGGATCTGGACGTACGCGGCCTGCCGCACCTCGTCGATCATCGCGTTCGTCGTGGACGAACCCACCGCGGGCCCGCCGCGCATCAGCGCCGCGAACCCCGGGCCGTGCTCGTCCACGAAGTCGAAGAACCGGCCCATCACCCGCAGCAGCCGCGCCCCGAGCGGCCCCTGCGGCGGCTCCACGAACCGGGCGGCCAGCTCGTCGGCGGCCCGCCGCAGCGCTGCCTCGTACAGGCTCTGCTTGCCGGGGAAGTAGTGGTAGACCAGCGGCCGCGAGATGCCCGCGGCGGCGGCGATCTCGTCGATGGAGACCTCGTCGGGAGAGCGGTGGCTGAAGAGTTCGAGGGCCACCCCGATCAGCTGCTGCTTGCGCTCCTCGACGCCCATCCTGCGGCGTACCCCGGTCGTCATACGAACAGCCTAACGGGGTCGGTTACTCTCCTGCTCCATGAGCGCTTCCGACCAGGACACCCAGGCAGCCGAGTCCCCGGAGGCCCCCGAGGCCGAGGAGACCCGCGGGCGGACCCCCGAGGACGGCCCCGAAGGGACCCCGAAGCCGGAGAAGGCCGCCGTGGGGGCGGCGGAGACGGACGAGGGGGACGAAGGGGACGAGCGCCCGGACAGCGCGGACGAGAGCGACAGCGACGAGACCGACGAAGAGGCCGAGGAGACGGCCCGCACCGGCGGGCTCACCCCGAAGCAGGCGCGCCGCCTCCGCGTGACCGCCGCCTCCGTGCTCCTCGTGGCGCTGGCCGTGGTCCTCGTGGTCCGCCTCGCCAGCCGGACGTCCGTGCTCGTCGTCGGCGTGTACGGCCTCGCCATGATCCTCTGCGGGATCGTGATCGAGCTGTCCCGCAACGGCCGTACGCGGCTGGGCACCTGGCTCCTGGTGGGCGGCCTCCTCGCCGCGCTGGCCCTCGACTGGCTGGTGCTGCCGTAGGGCGCGTCCGGGGCCCGGAACGGGGCCGCGCCCCGGCCCGGGGCCCGGGTCTCACAGATCCAGGACGAGCCGTTTCCCCGTGCAGCGCGAGACGCAGATCAGCATCGAGTCGGCGCGCTCGGCGTCCGTCAGGAGTTCGTCCCGGTGGTCGATCTCCCCTTCCAGGACCCGCTGTTGGCAGGTTCCGCAGAAGCCCTGCCGACAGGAGTACATGAGGCCCGGGACCTCCTCGCGGACCGCCGCGAGGACCGACTGGTCGGCCGCGACCTTCACCGTGCGTCCGGAGCGGCGCAGTTCGACCTCGAAGGCCGTCCCGCCGGTCGGCGCCGCCGCCGAGAAGCGCTCCAGGCGCGGCGCCCGGCCCTCCGGCAGCGCCGCCGTCACCGCGTCCATGAGGCCGTCGGGGCCGCAGCAGTAGACCTGCGCCGAGGCGGGCACGTCGGCGAGGAAGCCCAGGTCGGGGCGGCCCGACTCGTCCTCGGCGACGACGGTCGCCCGGTCGCCGCCGAGCCGCTCGATCTCGGCCAGGTACGGCATGGTGGCGCGGCCGCGCCCGCAGTACACGAGCCGCCAGTCCGCGCCGGCGGCCTCGGCGGCGCGGAGCATCGGGAGGACCGGGGTGATGCCGATGCCGCCGGCGACGAAGACGTACGCGGGGGCGTCGGCGAGCGGGAAGCGGTTCCGGGGGCCCCGGATCTCGATCTCCACGCCCTCGTGGAGCTGTTCGTGGACCTCGCGGGAGCCGCCCCTGCTGTCCTCGACGAGCCGGGTGGCCACGGTGTACGCGCCCGCTTCGGCGGGGTCGCCGCAGAGCGAGTACTGCCGGACGAGCCCGGAGGGCAGTACCAGGTCGATGTGGGCGCCGGGCTGCCAGGCGGGCAACGCGCGCCCCTCCAGGCGCAGTTCGACGACCCCTTCGGCGGGTTCGGTGCGCCGGGCGACACGGACCCTGCGGGGGACGGTGCGGCCCCGGCCGTAGCCGGACACGGGTTCGTCGAGGGCGGGCATCGGCCACAGGGGCGCCGTGGACATCCGGCTGCGGACCGCGCGGCGGACGAGCAGCGCGGCTCCGGCGACGAGGGCGACGGTGGTGAACCGGGGCATCAGTGGCCTCCGTTGGCGCCGGGGGAGGAGGCCAGGTAGGCCATCGCCTGCGCGGTGTTCCCCTCCTGGGAGGGGTGGTAGGCGCGGCTGAGGTAGCGGGGTATGGAGCGCAGCATGGCCGGGGTGGAGGGCAGCACGCCCTGCCGGCCCTTGCGGACGAACTGGCCGAGGGAGGCCTTGCCGTCGAGCAGGCTGGGATCGTTCTCCATGAAGAAGCGGATGCCGCGCTGCCAGAGGAAGACGAGCGCGGAGAAGGCGAGCGCCCAGGTGCGGGCGCGGCGCCGGTAGCCGCCGTCGAGGTGCATGAAGAGCTCGAAGGCGACCGCGCGGTGCTCGACCTCCTCGGCGCCGTGCCAGCGCAGCAGGTCGAGCATGGTGGGGTCGGCGCCGACGCGGTCGAGGGCGTCGGCGTTGAGGACCCAGTCGCCGAGGAAGGCGGTGTAGTGCTCGATGGCGGCGATCAGCGCGACCCGTTCCATGAGCCACCAGCGGCGCGGGCGGCCCGGCGGCAGGGTCCGGTCCCCGAGGAGCTTCTCGAAGAACCAGTCGACCTGCGCGGTGTACGGGGTGGGGTCGAGGCCCTGCTCGCGCAGGTGGGGCAGGACGTCGTCGTGGGCCTGGGAGTGGATGGCCTCCTGGCCGATGAAGCCGATGACGTCCTCGCGCAGCCGGTCGTCGGTGATGTACGGCAGCGCCTGCTTGTAGACGTGCACGAACCAGCGCTCGCCGGCCGGGAGGAGCAGATGCAGCACGTTGATGGTGTGCGTGGTGAAGGGATCGCCGGGCACCCAGTGGAGCGGGGTCGCCTCCCAGTCGAAGGAGACCTTCCGGGCTTTGAGCTCGACGTGCTCCGACGCCACCGGTGCGGGCTGCGTATTAGACATGACGTCAATGTACTGAGGGGTAAGGCGGTGGCAACAGGCCTGTGCATGGTCTTTTTGGGGTACGGGACCCCGCCTCCGCCCACCCCGCCCCCCTACCTCAGGGCCCCCGTCCGCCGCCCGTCCCGCAGCGTGCCGTCCAGGTCGGCGCGCGCTCCCGCCGACGCCTTCACCGCCAGAACCGGCCCGTCCGAACGGCCCTTCACACCGCCCGACAGCTCCAGCGCGGCGAAGTCCTGGCTGCCGGCCGCCAGGACGTACCAGCCGCCGCCCGGCGCCTGCCACAGCACGCCCGCCAGGACCCGGGGCTCCCGCACCCCGCACGCGGGCGACCCCTCGGAGCGGGCCGCGAGCGCCGCGGGCACCTCCGGTGACGGCACCAGGAACTGGGCCAGGACCCTGCTCCCCGTCCCCCGCCAGGTCTCCGCGCGCGTACACAGCCAGGTGCCCCGCCCGGCGTCCTCCGGCAGCTCCTGCCGCGCGAACCGCCAGGCGCTGACCGTGCGCACCCCGTGCGCCCGTACCGCCGTCAGCTGGCACGCCGTTCGGGCCCACGCCGCCCGCGCCTCGGGGCCCGTCGCGTCCACGGGCGCGCCGGGGGTGCCCCACAGGAGGCGGGCGGGGGACAGCTCGCCCAGGTCGGCGAGGAGCCGGTGCCCCGAACCGTCGTGCACCTGCAGGGTGTTCCAGCGGGTGCAGCCCTTCGCGAGCGCGGGGGTCGTCATCGGCTCCGTCACCCCGTCGGCGTCGCGGGGCAGCGGCCGGGCGTCCCGGCCGGGCGCGAGCAGGTCCCGTACGGCGGTGGCGGTGACCCAGGGCGCGGTGAGATAGCGGACGTTGCCCGCGGCGCGGGACACGACGAGCGCGGCGGAACCGACGGTGTCGGCGCCGTCGGTGCGCGCGAAGTCGAGTGCCGCAGCGGCCGCGCCTTCCGTGCCGTCGACGGGCTCGGCGTACCGCACCGCGCGCAGCCCGTCGTGGAGGAGCACCACCCGGACCCCGTTGACGACGCCCGCGAACAGGAGCTGCGGCGGCCCCATCGGCGGGCCGACCGGGGTGCCGGGCGTCGCGGAGGAACGCACGGAGGGCCCGGGCCGGGCCCACACGGCGAGCGCGCGCCGGAGCAGGGCGGTGTCCCCGGCGAGGCCGCCGCGCGTCGGCCACACGGAGAAGTCCCGCCGGGTCGAACCGGGCCAGACGGCCGGGTCGACCCGCTTGAGGGCACCGGGGTCGAGAGCGGCCTCGGCGGCGGGGTTACGGGCGTACGAGGGGGCCGCGGCACCGTTTCTGCCCCAGCCGTCCCCGGGCAGCCCGAGCAGCGTCCCGCAGACGACGAGCGCGGCGAAGGCGACGAGCGCGGCCCGCACGTGCTGCCGCCGCCGCATGAGATCGGTGGGCCGCGCCTGAAGAGCACAGGGATCGAACTCGTCGGACTCGAGCAGGGCGACCCCACTACGGCGCCGGCCGGGCGCGCCTGCACCGGTCTCACGCGCACCTGCACGGCCGCTGAAGCCGTCCCCGACGGCACTCGAACGCCCGACTCCGCCGAGGTGCTCGTCGGAGCCGGGACCCGCGCCCGTCTGCCCGAACCCGCCGCGAGCGCTTCCGCTCGGCCCACCCCGACCGCTCGCGCCGCCACCGGCTCCGCCGAGCGGTCGGGCCCGGTCTCCCGGCGCCGCTCCCGCCCCGCCGGGGCCCGCCTGCTCGCCCACGCGCTCGGCGCGGCCGCCCGGGCCGTCGGCGCCGGTCCGTCCCGCCGCGCCCGTACCGTCCCGGTCCCCGCCCCCGCGTTCCTTCCCGGTCCCGTACGAGCCTCCCGCCCCCGTCCGGTTCCCCGCCCCGCCCCGCCCCGGACCGGGCTGCTCCCCGACCCGTTCCGCCCGGCCGCCTTCTCCGGACGGCCCGCCCACGGCGCCCGCCGCGCCCGCCGCGTCCATCCCCTCCGGCCCCTCCAGGCGCTCCGCCGCCTCCGCCGCGTCCGCCTCCGCCAGTGCCCCCGCCGGGTCGTCCACCCCCGCCGCCCTCAGGACCCGCAGGACCTCCGGGTCGCCCTGGCGTTCCAGGCCGCGCAGGACGTAGGCCGCGCGGCCCGGGCCCGAGAGGCGGGACAGGCGCTGGTCCAGGGCGAGTTCGTCCGCGCCCCCGACCCGGGGGAACAGCCGCAGCCCCCACACATGCGGAAGCAGCGGCGGGAACTGGGCCCGGCGCGGCAGCGCGAGCCGGCGCAGCGGCAGCCCGGCGATCAGCGCCTGCCGCAGCACCTCGCCCCGTACGTACGCGTACCCGGGATCGACCGCGTCCTCGGACAGCCGGGGCTCCGGCACCGACGGCCCCGGCACCCGCCGACGCGGCAGCGAACGCTGTACGAGCGCATGCGCCGTCAGCACCCGGCGGTTGCGTCCCAGCGACGGCGGCAGCACGAGATAGGCGATGCGGACCAGCCGCGGATAGCGCTCGACGAGCGCGGCCTCGGCCTGCTCGACGTCGACGGGGCCCACGGGCGAGGGAACGAGATCCTGGGTGCTCACGTTCAGCAGAACGAGCGATTCTTCCGATGGTCACCCCGGCCCGCGGGGCGCGCTCAGACGGCCGGGACCGTCAGCCGCTCGCGGATCACCGCCGTCACCTCGTCCGGAACCCCCAGCCCCTCCCTGACGTACGCCTCCATCGACCCGTGCCGGACCGCCACCTCGTCGAGCGCCGCCGCCAGGTACTCCGGAAGGACGCCGATCAGGTCGAGCGCCAGCTGCGGATCGCCGCCCTGGGCCGTGAACCCCTCGATCATCGGCGCGAACGCCTGCCGCACCGCCGTGTTGACGGAGAGGTACTCCGACCGCACGGTCTCCTCGTCCGCGCCGAGCAGCGACAGCACCACCGTCGCCCCCCACCCCGTCCGGTCCTTGCCCGCCGAGCAGTGGAAGAGCAGCGGCCCGGCGTCCGGCGCGCCCAGCTCGGTGAGGAGGGCGCGGTAGGCCGCGCGGGCCGAGTCACCGGAGACGAACGTGCGGTACGTACGGGCGAACGCGGCCCGCACCCGGCCCCCGCCGAGGTGCTCCTCGGCGAGCGCCGGATCGGAGATCAGCTCCTTCAGGCGCGCGGCGGGCGGCAGCCCGCTGACGGCCAGACGGTCGGCGAGCACGTCCGCGACGAGCCCCCGCGCCCCGACGGGCAGCCGGTCCGGCCGGTCGCCGCGCTCGCCCTCCGTACGGAAGTCGACGACGGTACGGATGCCGAGGCCGGCCACCACCGGTTCCGCGGGGTCGAGCCGGTCGAGCTGCGCGGACCGCAGGACCAGACCGCGCCGCACCGCCCGCCCGTCCCCCAGCGGCAGCCCGCCGAGATCGCGGAGGTTGGCGACGGAGGTGGCGGGGATGGCGGGCATGGCGGCGACTCCTCCGGTGCGTGCGTGTTCGTGTCGACCGTAAGGGATCATCCCGGTACGGGCAGATCCAGCCGGTTCGTCACGGCCGGGCGAGGAGCCCGGCGAGCCCGCCGGGTCAGGCGCGCCCCGCGGCCCCGGCGTGCCCGTCGGCCCCGGCGAGCGCGGTGAGCACCTCCGCCTCCCGTTCGGGGGAGAGGCCCTTCGGCCCCCGGTCCGGCCGCTGCGGCGCGACCCCACCGAGCGATTCCAGCCACGCCCAGGTGTCGGCGACCGTCTCGGCGACGGGCCGGCAGCGCAGCCCGGTCGCGAGCGCCCGGGAGACGTCGGCGGTGTGCATCGCGTCGTACGTCTCGCCCGGCGGCAGCCACACGGGCAGCTCCGTCCAGGGCTCCACCCCGGCGGCGAGGAGCGCCTCGGGATCGGCCCAGCGCAGCTCGACGGCAGCGGCACCGGTACCGGCGCTGGTACCGGCATCGGCACCCGCGTCGGCGCTGGTCCCACCGACCCCACCGGCCCCGCCCGTCCCACCGGCCGCCCGTACGCACGCGTCGAGCAGCTCGCCCATCGTCGCGTGGCCGGGCGGCGACACCAGGTTGTACGGCCCGGAGAGCCCGGCGGCCACCGCGTCGAGCGTCCACTCGGCCAGGTCGCGCACGTCGATGTACTGGATCGGCAGCGCCTCGGGGCCGGGTGCGAGGACCTGACCGCCGCGCGCCATCCGGCCGAGCCACCAGGGGAGCCGGCCCACGTTCTCGTACGGGCCGAGGACGAGCCCGGCGCGGACGAACAGCGACCGCTCCGGGCCGAACGCGTCCGCGACGGCCAGCTCGCCGCCCCGCTTGGCCTCCGCGTACGGCACCTCACCGGCGTCCGGCGAACCCTCCACCAGCGGACCGTCCTCCGCCAGCCCGGCGGCCGCGGGCCAGGCGTACACGGACCGGCTCGACACGTACGCGTACCGCTCGACCCGTCCGGCGAGCAGCCGGGCCGCGTCCCGCACCACCGAGGGCGCCGCCGACCAGGTGTCCACGACGGCGTCCCAGGATCCGGTGGCGAGCGCGGCGAGGCCCTCCGGGGCGGTGGTGCGGTCGCCGAGCAGCGAGGTCACCCCCGCGGGGGCCGCGTGCCGGCCCCGGTGGAACACGGTCACGTCCCAGCCGCGGTCGAGCGCGGCCTCGACGACCGCGCGGCCGACGAACTCCGTTCCTCCGAGCATCAGTAGCTTCATGATCCGAGCCTGCCGGGCCGGATGCCCCGGGACCAGGGTGTTCCGCTCCGGGAGGATTCCGCCACGGGAGGAACGTCACGGGCGCGTGAGGGACGTCATCGCCCGCGGAGGTGGTCTCGTGCGCCGCACGGCCGGGTGACACCATGACGGGCGATGACGGATGCCCGGTCGCCCCTGCGCGCCTTGAGAGCCGCCCTGTTCGCGGTGGTGTGCGTGACCTTGGCCGCCGTGGGGCATTCATCCATGTCCGCGCACCGGCTGCCGGCCGTCGCCCTGCTCGGCGCCTTCGCCGCGACGGCGGCCGCGGCCTGGACGGCGGCGGGCCGACGCCGGGGCGCGCCGACGGTGGCGGGTGCGATGGCCGTACTCCAGGGGGCGCTGCACCTGCTCTTCTCGACGGCGGGCTCACGGGCGGGGGACACGGGCCATCCGATGACGGACCCGGCCATGGGTGCGGCGAACGCCGTGGACGGGATGCCCCACCCCGGCGGGATGCACGGCGGCCTCCACGGGACGCACGCCATGAGCGCCATGAGCCCCGCCACGGACATGGGTTCGGGCACGGACATGGGCTCCACCATGGCCATGCTCTCCGGCGGCGGTCTCGGCATGCTCGCCGTCCACCTCCTCGCCGCACTGGTCTGCGGCCTCTGGCTGGCCCGTGGCGAGGCCGCGTTCCTCACCCTGGCGGAGGCGGCCCTCGCGTACGCCTTCACCCCGCTCCGCCCGCTCCTCGCGCGCGTGCCCGTGCCCCACCTCCCGCGTCCCGCGCTCCGCCGGGCGCGCCGGAGCGCCCACCGGCCGCACACCGTCGTCCTCGCGCACGCCCTCTCCCGGCGCGGCCCGCCCCGGCTGCCCGCACCCCGCGCCACGGCCCTCGGAGCTCACGTCTGACCCGGGGGTCCCTTCCCCCTGTCTGCAACGAGTCCGAGGACAGTCATGACGATCGACGATCCCGCACGCCCGGAAACACCCGAGGCGCCACCGTCGGAAGCCACGAAACCCCCCAAGCCGCAAGAGCCCACCGCCAAGGCCACCCCGACAACCCGCACGACCCCCACCAAGCCCACCACCACCTGGAGTTCCCTCCGCCCCCTCGTCCTCCGCCTCCACTTCTACGCGGGCCTGCTCGTCGCCCCCTTCCTCCTCGTGGCCGCCGCCAGCGGCCTGCTCTACGCGCTCTCCTTCCAGGCCGAGAAGATCGTGTACGCGCACGAGCTGGAGGTCCCCGTCGGAGACACCACCGTCCCGCTCTCCCGGCAGGTGAACACCGCCCGCAAGGTCAACCCGAACGGCACCGTCACCGCCGTCTGGCCCGGCGCCGAACCCGGCGCGACCACCCGCGTCCTGATGGCCGACCCGGACGTCCCCGAGGGCACGTCGCTGGCCGTCTTCGTGGACCCGTACACCGGTGACGTACGCGGGCAGCTGCCCAGTTACGGCAGCTCGGGGGCGCTCCCGTTGCGCACCTGGACCGACGGTCTGCACCGCGACCTCCACCTCGGCGACCTCGGCCGGAACTACAGCGAACTGGCCGCGAGCTGGCTGTGGGTGGTCGCGCTCGGCGGTCTGCTGCTGTGGCTCGGCCGCCGCAGGCGGAACCGCCGTGCCCTCTTCGTACCGGAGGGCGGCCCGGCCTCCCGGCGCCGCACCCTCTCCTGGCACGGCTCGGTCGGCCTCTGGGCGGTGACCGGTCTGGTGCTGCTCTCCGCCACCGGTCTGACCTGGTCGCGGTACGCGGGGGAGAACATCGGCGTCGTGCAGGACGGTCTCGGCGGTGCGACCCCCACCCTGACCGCGACCGTCGGCGGCGCGGCCGGCGGGTCCTCGGAGCACGAGGGCCACGGCGGCGCCCACACCGGCACCGCCACCGCCCAGGGCCCGGACATCGGCATCGACAAGGCGCTGGAGGCGGCCCGCGCGGCCGGCATCGACAGCGCGAGCGTCTCGGTGACGCTGCCCGCCGAGGGCAAGGGGTACGTGGTCAAGGAGACGGACACGCGGTTCCCGGTCGAGCTGGACGCGGTGGCGGTGAACCCGGCGGACGGAGCGGTGCTCGACCGGCTGGCCTTCGCCGATTATCCCGTGCTCGCGAAGCTCACCCGGTTCGGCATCGACGCCCACACGGGCGTGTTCCTCGGCCTGTTCAACCAGCTGGCGCTCGCGGCCCTCGCGCTGTCCCTGATCCTGCTGATCCTCTGGGGCTACCGCATGTGGTGGCTGCGCCGCTCGGGCCGGCCGGTCGCCCGGGGCGCCTGGCGCAAGGTGCCGCCGACGCTGCTGCTGCCGCTCCTCGCGGTCACGGCCCTGGTGGGCTGGTTCGTCCCGCTGCTCGGCCTGAGCCTGCTGCTGTTCCTGGCCGTGGACCTCGCCCTGGCGCTGGTGGCCAGGGCGAGGGCGAGGTCCGGTGCGGGCCCGACCGGCTGATCAGGGCGTGTACTTGTAGCCGACCCGCCGCACGGTCTGGATCGTGTGGCGGTGCTCGGCGCCCAGCTTGCGGCGCAGCCGGGCCACGTGCACGTCGACGGTCCGGCCGTCGCCGACGTGCCCGTACCCCCACACCGTCGTGACCAACTGGTCGCGGGTGTGCACCCGGTGGGGGTGCGCCACCAGATGGGCGAGCAGCTCGAACTCGAGATACGTCAGGTCCAGCGCCTCCCCGTCGACGACGGCGATCCGCCGGACCCCGTCGATGGCCACCGACCCCTGCTCCTCCACGGGAGCGGGGGCGGGCGCGGACGCGGGGGAGGGCGCGGCGAGCGGCAGCCGGGGCTGCTGATCGGCCGGTACGAGGACGAGGTACCCGACCATCGGCGGACGCCCCGGCAGGGTCGGCAGCGTGTGCTGCGGCGCGGGCAGCAGGGTGGCGCCGGGCGGCAGGAACTCCGCGACCTGGGCGAAGTCGACGACTTCGTGCGGGTCGACGGCGCGCAGTCGGGGCCGCCCGGGACGGACGGCGGTGAGGGAGGCGCTCTGGGTGTGGGCCATGGCAGGTCAGCTCTTTCGCGCGGGAACGGACGGAGAGGTCTCGTACGTCGTGCGCGTCGGCCGAAGGCCGGGATCGGACCGAACCGATCGGGGCTTTAGAGGGCCGACGCGTTCCTCGCGCGTCGACAGCACCGGTCGAAGTCGTGGTGCTGCCGGGAAGGCCAGAACGGCTCGAGGTCGTGACGACCCGTCGCGGTGTCGTTCTGCATGATGGCCATATCCCTATTGAACCAGAAGGGAATGCCTCCGACGAGCCCTTCCCCGGCCAAACCCCGTGTAGCGCTTCCCACGTACCGGGAGCCGGCCCGGCTCGGTACGACGAAGAGGCCCGGCTCCGTACGACGGAGAGGGCGCCCACCGTGCGAACCGGTGGGCGCCCTCTCCGTGTCTTGCGCGGTGCTGCGGATCAGACCTGGCCGGCCTTCTCCAGGGCCTCGCAGCAGGTGTCCACGATCAGGCGGGTCACCACGTACGGGTCCACGTTCGCGTTCGGGCGGCGGTCCTCGATGTAGCCCTTCTGGTCCTGCTCGACCTGCCACGGGATGCGGACCGAGGCGCCGCGGTCGGAGACGCCGTAGGAGTACTGGTCCCACGGGGCGGTCTCGTGCAGGCCGGTCAGACGGTCGTCGATGCCGGCGCCGTAGTTCTTGACGTGGTCGAGCGGCTTCGAGCCCTCGCCGAGCGACTCGCACGCGGTGATGATCGCGTCGTAGCGCTCGCGCATCGCCTTCGTGGAGAAGTTGGTGTGCGCGCCCGCGCCGTTCCAGTCGCCCTTCACCGGCTTCGGGTCCAGCGTCGCGGAGACGTTGAAGTCCTCGGCCGTGCGGTACAGCAGCCAGCGGGCGATCCACAGCTGGTCGGAGACCTCCAGGGGGGCCAGCGGGCCGACCTGGAACTCCCACTGGCCGGGCATGACCTCGGCGTTGATGCCGGAGATGCCGAGACCGGCCTTGAGGCAGTTCTCGAGGTGCGCCTCGACGATCGGGCGGCCGAAGATCTCGTCCGCGCCGACGCCGCAGTAGTAACCGCCCTGCGCGGCCGGGAAGCCGTTGACCGGGAAGCCGAGCGGACGGGTGCCCTCGAAGAAGGTGTACTCCTGCTCGATGCCGAAGATCGGCTCCTGGGTCCCGTACCGGGCGGAGACCTCGGCCAGCGCGGCACGCGTGTTCGACTCGTGCGGCGTCATGTCCGTGTTCAGGACCTCGCACAGCACCAGGATGTCGTCGCCGCCGCGGATCGGGTCCGGGCAGGAGAAGACCGGCTTGAGGACGCGGTCCGAGGCGTGGCCCTTGGCCTGGTTCGTGCTGGAACCGTCGAAGCCCCAGATCGGCAGCTCGTCGAGCGCGAGGACGTCACCCACGATGATCTTCGTCTTCGAGCGAAGCTTCGCGGTCGGCTCGGTGCCGTCGATCCAGATGTACTCAGCCTTGAAGGTCACGGGTCTCATCCTTTGGCGTGCTGCTGCGGGGTTCCGCTGCGGCTCGCGGCACTGCGAGAAGCTGCGGTCTCCGCGCTGACTGCGCGGTGTGTGTTCGACCGCAGCTTCGCAACACGGCATTTCCCGTCGGTTGCCCGTTTGTGAACCCCGTGTTACTCAGCCTTCCTCTTTTTCCCGCGCCGGGTCGGCGCTCGGTCCGCGTCCGGCCCGCTCCCGGTCGGTGAACTTCGGGCACCGGGCCGCCGTGGCCCGCGTACGGGTGGGCGGGTTCCCCGTGCAAGCCCTCGACGAGCGTCGGACCCGCCGCGTCGTATACGGGGTTCGGGATGATCGGCGGAAGCTCGTAGGGCGGGGCGATGGCAGTGCTTTCCGCTACTTTGCCGACATGAAGGTTGTCGTGCGGGTGAAGCTCCTGCCGGATGCCTGCCAGGCGCCTGCGCTGCGGGCGACTTTGCGCGCGGTCAACGAGGCGACCGGTGTCTGTCCTGGCAGTACGACACCGGGACGGTGTCCATCTGGACGACCGCGGGGAGACTGAAGAACCTTCGGTTCGCCTGCTCGGCGGACGGGCTCACGACGCTGCGCGCGTACCGCAAGGGCGAGTCCGATCTGGTCGAACACGACGGGGCGTTCTACCTGATCGCGACGTGCGACGTTCCCGAGGCCGAGACCTACGAGCCGGCAGGGTTGGTGTGGATCTCGGCATCGTCAACATCGCGACCACGTCCACCGGCTACCGGGCTGCCGGACGCGGCCTGAACCGGTACCGCAAACGCCAGCTTGATCTGCGCCGCAAGCTCCAGTCCCAAGGCACCACGTCCGCCAAGCGCCTTCTCAAGCGGCGAAACCGGCGCGAACGGCGTCACGCCACGAACGTCAACCACATCATTGCGAAGAAGATCGTCACCACCGCTGAACGCACCGGCCGTGGCATCGCCCTGGAGGACCTCACGGGCATCCGCGACCGGGTACGGCTCCGAAAGGACCAGCGGGCACCACTACACACATGGGGCTTCCGGCAGCTCGGACGGTTCATCGCCTACAAGTCACGGCGGGCCGGAGTGCCGCTGGTGTACGTAGACCCCGCGTACACCAGCCGACAGTGCTCCCCATGCGGCCATCTCGACCGGAGGAACCGCGTCGACCAGGCGACGTTCGTGTGCCGGGCCTGCGGTGTCTGCCTGCACGCGGACGACAACGCGTCCCGCAACGTCGGCCGCAAGGGCGAAGACATGTGGACCTCGGGGCGTGAGTCACGCGTCCCTGCCGCCCCGTAGCGGGGCGGCAGGACGGAGGGGACCGTCCGGCAGCCAGTCGGGAATCCACCTCCAAACCCGGTCCTTCAGGACTGGGCGAAGTTGACAGGCAGGTTCCGGAAGTCGCACCGGAGCTCCGCGGCGTCGGGGAACGCCGGCGTCGGGCGGAGCAGGTCCGGGCGCGGGTCGGGGTGGGTGCCGGGGCGGTTGTCGTAGGGGCCGGGCAGACTGGGGGGATGGTGAAGCACCTGGGTGGGAAGCCCCGTATCGGACTGCTCGGCACCGGACCCTGGGCCGGGCGTACGCACGCGCCCGCGTTGGCCGGGCACGAGGGCGTCGAGTTCAGCGGGGTGTGGGGGAGGCGCCCCGAGGCGGCGGCCGAGCTCGCCGCCGCTTCCGGCACGCGCGCGTACGACGACGTGGACGCCCTCTTCGCGGCCAGCGACGCCGTGGCGCTCGCCCTCCCGCCGGACGTCCAGGCCCCGCTGGCCGTGCGCGCGGCGGAGGCCGGCTGTCACGTCCTCCTGGACAAGCCGGTGGCCACGACCGTGGCCGGGGCCCGCGCGGTGGCCGAGGCCGTCGAGACCGCCGGGGTCGCCTCCGTGGTCTTCTGCACCCTCCGCTTCGCCGCGCCGACGGCCCGCTGGATCGAGGAACAGGCCGCGGCCGACGGCTGGTTCCTCGGCGAGGCGCACTGGCTCGGCTCGCTCTACGGGCCCGGCTCGGACAGCGCGTACGCCGCCTCCCCCTGGCGCCGCGACAAGGGCGGCCTGTGGGACGTGGGCCCGCACGTGCTCTCCGTCTACCTGCCGGTCCTCGGCGACGTCACGGAGATCACGGCCGCCCGGGGCCCCGCGGACACCCACCACCTGGTCCTGCGCCACGCGTCGGGCGCGAGCAGCACGGCCACGCTCACCCTGAGCGCCCCGCCGGAGGCGGCCGAGGCGGCCCTCACCCTGTACGGCACCGCGGGTCGCGCCGCGATGCCCCGCTGGGACGGGGCGGTGGGCGCCTTCGGCGCGGCGGTGGACGCCCTCGTCACGGCGGCCCGCACCGGACGCCCGCACGCCTGCGACGCCCGCTTCGGCCTCCGCCTGACCGAGATCCTCACGGAGGCGGAGCGGCGTGCCGCCGACGCCGGCGCCTGAGCCCGGCGCGGGCCGGCCACTCCTGCGGACCGTCACCCCGGCGGACTGGCCGCTCTGGCGCGAGGCCCGCCTCGCCTCGCTCGCCGGCTCGCCGGAGGCGTTCCGGGTCCGGCTCGCGGACTGGGGCCGGGGCGGCGAGGAGCGTTGGCGCGCCCGGTTCGACGACCCGGAGACGTACGGGGTCCTCGCGCTGCTCGACGGCCGGCCGGCCGGACTCGCGGGCGGGCTCGTCGCCCCCGACGGCCTCCCGGAGCTGCGGTCTCTCTGGGTTGCGCCCGAGGCCCGGGGCCACGGCCTGGCCGCCCGCCTGATCGCGGCCGTCGAGACCTGGGCCCGAAGCGGCGGGGCCGCGGTCCTGCGGCTCTCCGTGCTCCGGACCAACACCCCGGCGATCACCCTCTACGAGCGCCTCGGCTACGCCTCCGCCCCCGCGCCGTCCTCCGCCCCCGCGTCGTCCCCGGCTCCCGAGCTCGTCATGACGAAGGTCCTGCCGGTGGCGGGCTGAGCGCCGCCCCGCCCGAGGCGCCTCCCAGCGCCTCTTCCAAGCCCGCGCACAACGCGTCCAGGGCGGGCCCGTACAGCCGCTCCGGCGGTGTGGCGTAGCCGACGACCAGGCCGTCCGGGCGGGGCCCGCCGCCCGCCTCCGGGTGGCGGTAGCCGGCGAGGGCCTCCACGGCGACGCCGTGCCCGGCCGCCGCCGCGACCGCCGCCCGCTCCGTGCCCGCCGGCAGTTCGACCACGGCGTGCAGACCGGCGGCGATCCCCGTCACCCGTACCGCCGGTACCCGCTCGGCGAGCACCGCCGCCAGCCGGTCGCGCCGGGAGCGGTGCCGTTGCCGCATGCGCCGGACGTGCCGGTCGTACGCGCCGGAGGCGAGGAACCCGGCGAGGGTGAGCTGCTCGACGGCGGAGGTGTGCGGTTCGCGTGCGCCCTTCGCCGCGACGACCCGGTCGACCAGGTCGCCCGGCAGGCACATCCAGCCGATCCGCAGCGCGGGGGAGAGGCTCTTGCTGACGGAGCCGAGGAGGACGGTCCGGTCGGGGTCCAGGCCCTGGACGGCGCCCACGGGCCGCCGGTCGTACCGGAACTCCCCGTCGTAGTCGTCCTCGACCACCAGACCGCCGGAGCCCCGCGCCCACTCCAGGACCCCGGCCCGCCGCTCGGGGTGCAGCGGCCCGCCGGTGGGGAACTGGTGGGCGGGGGTGAGGAGAACCGCGCGCGCGTGGCGGGGGATCTCGGCGGTCCGCGCCCCGTTCCCGTCGACGGCGACCGGCACGGTGGCGATCCCGGCCTCGGCGAGGAGCCCTCGGTGGAACGGCAGCCCGTACTCCTCGACGGCCCACGGACCCGCCCCGCCGCCGAGGACCCGGGCGAGCAGCCGCAGCGCGTGCGCGGCGCCCGAGCAGATCACGATCCGGTCCGCGGCGGTCCGCACGCCCCGGACCCGCGCGAGGTACTCGGCCAGCGCGAGCCGGAGTTCGATCCGGCCCTGCGGGTCGCCGATCCCGAAGGCCTCGTGCGGTGCCTCCGCCAGCGCGTGCCGGGCCGCAGCGAGCCAGGCGGCGCGCGGGAAGGCGCCGGGGTCGGGCTTGCCCTGGACGAGGTCGTACGGGAGCGGCGGCGGCGCGGCCGGCCGCACCGGGCCGGGGGAGGGCGCGGCGATCCGGTCGGCGACGCGGGTCCCGGAGCCCTGGCGGGAGGTCAGCCAGCCCTCGGCGACGAGTTCGGCGTAGGCGTCGGCGACGGTGTTGCGGGCGATGCCGAGGTCGGCGGCGAGCGAGCGGTAGGGCGGCAGGCGGGTGCCGGGGGCGAGCCGCCCGGAGCGCACGGCCTCCCGCAGCGCCCCGATGAGCGCGGCCCGCCGCCCACCGGCACGGCCGAGATCCAGATGCAGATCGACACCGAGGGCGTGGGCTTCGCCGGCCGGGCGGGGCCGGGGCTGCGCCTGTCCCTGTGGTGGGGACTGCGGCCGCGGGTCGTGGTCGGGGTCGTCGAGCCCGCCGCTCATCGGTCCTCACCCCCGCCCAGGAGGTCCCGTACCCCTGTCAGGAACCGCCGTACGGCCTCCCGCTCGCCCTCCTCGAACCCGTCGAGCAGTGTCACGGCTCCGTCGACGAGGGGGCCGAAGTGGGCGCGGCCGAGTTCCTCGGCGCGTTCCTCGACGGTGAGCAGCACCCGCCGCCGGTCGCGGGTGTCGCGGGTCCGGGCCACGTACCCGAGGCGTTCGAGCCGGTCGACGACGGCGGTGGTGCCGGCCGAGTTGAGGCCGAGCCGCTCGCCGAGCCACCCGGCGGTCGCCTCGGTGCCGGCGCGCCCGGCGTCGAGGAGACAGATCAGGGCGCGGACATCCGTGGGATGCATGCCGTTCCGTGCGGCGAACTCGCCCTGCCGCAGGCCGAATTCGACCGTGACCTCACGGAGCAGATGAAAGATCCGCAGCTCCGGTGACTCCGCCACCGCATCCTCCTATTATCTCGTTGAGCGAGACTATCGCCGAACGAGAGGACCGTACCGGCCATGTCCGACCGCTTCGACTCCGCGTACGACGCCCTCCTGGCGACCTGGCCGCATCCCACGACCGTCGCGGAACTCGCCACCCCGTACGGCACCACGCACGTCCTGCGCCACGGCCCCGAGGACGGCCCGCCCGTCCTCCTCCTGCCCGGCGGCGGGGCGACCGCCTGCTCCTGGCGGGCCACCGCCGCCGCGCTCGGCGCGACGCACCGGGTGTACGCCGTCGACCTCGTCGGCGGACCGGGCCGCAGCCGGCCGGGCGACCGCCCGATCCGTACCGCCGCCGACCTGACGGCCTGGCTCGACGCCCTGCTCGACGGCCTGGGGATCGCGTCGGCGGCGTTCTGCGGCCACTCGTACGGTGCGTGGATCGCCCTCCGGTACGCGCTCGCGTCCCCCGGCCGCACCGACCGCCTCGTCCTGCTCGACCCCACCGGCTGCTTCGCCGGCTTCCGCCCGGCGTACCTGATGCGGGCCCTGCCGATGCTGCTGCGCCCGACACCGGCGCGGACGGCGGCGTTCCTGGCGTGGGAGACGGGTGCCGCGGAGCACGACCCGGCGGTACGGCGGCTCGACGCCCTGGCGGCGGACCTGCCCCGGCACCGCCCGGTCACCGGCCCCCGCCCGACGGCCGCCGAACTCGCGGGGCTGCGGGCGCCGGTGCTGCTGCTCCTGGCCGGGGCCGGGCGGGTCCACGACGCCCGCAGGGTGGCGGCCCGCGCGACGACCCTCGGCCTGCGGGCGGACATCATCCCGGCGGCGACCCACCACACCCTCCCGGCCGCCCTGGACCGCGCCGAGCTTGCCCGCGTCGCGGGCTTCCTCGGGGAGGGCGTCGACGGTGCGGACCGACTCGACGGCCAGGCCCGATGAGACGGTCAGGGCTCAGCGCGACAGCGCGTCCCGTACCGCTTCCTCCGTGCGGCCCACGACGGCGGTGCCGTCCTCCGCGGTGATGAGGGGCCGCTGGATGAGCTCGGGGTGCGTGGAGAGCGCCTCGATCCACCGGTCACGGCCCTCGGCGTCGCGGGGCCACTCCTTCACGCCGAGCTCCTTCGCGACGGCTTCCCCCGTCCGCGTGATGTCCCAGGGTTCGAGCCCGAGGCGGTCGAGCACCTGCCGGATCTCCTCGGTGGACGGCACGTCCTCCAGGTAGCGGCGCACGGTGTACTCGGCCCCCTCGGCGTCGAGCAGGGTGAGGGCGCTGCGGCACTTGGAACAGGCGGGATTGATCCAGATCTCCATGGCTCCCACGGTACCCCCCAGGGGCCTGTCCACCACCCCCCAAACCCTGTCTGGCCAGGGGCGATTGTCAGTGGGGGTCACTAAAATGGTGGGTGAAGGCGAGGGTCCCGGGGAGGGCCCGCGCCCCGCCGTCCGCCAGGAGGTAGCCATGGCCGTCGCCGTGATCCGGACTCCGTCCCTCGAACCCTGGAAGCCCCTGCAGAGGAAGGCGCTCCCCGCGGGCCGCCCCCGCGAGTGGTACGTGTCGCACAACCGGCGCCTGAAGGCCATGCGCCTGTCGATCGCCCTGCTCGACGCCGGGGTCTACATCCCGTCGAAGGCCACGGACGCGAAGATACGCGCGACCGCGGCCACCCTCGGCATCCACCCGCCCTCGGACACCACCTGCCGCATGGTCCGTGCCCTGATCCGCTACGGCCGCTGACCCGAGAAGGATCAGAGCGAACGACGGGTCCGCCGCCCCCTGGGACACCCCGGGGGCGGCGGACCCGTGGAAGCGCGTCCCAACTGCCCGGCCGACTCCGGGAGGAGAGGGACCGTCACCTCTCCGCACTCTCCCCGCCCGGCTGTTCGGGGCTATTCTTCTGGCATGCTCGGCCGGGATGTTCCGGCCCGTCATCGGGGGAGGCGAAGTGGCCCGCATCGTCGGCGTACACGGCATCGGTTGGTCCTGGCGGTCGCGCGAGGAGATGCACGAGACGTGGCACGGAGCACTGACCACGGGACTCAAGAACATCCGCTACGCCGACGCCGCGACGGTGTCGTTCGAAGCGGCCTACTACGGACACCTGTACAACGCCGGCACGGGCAAGTCCGGCGGTGGCGCGCTCTACACCGCCGCCGACGTGGCCGACGGCTTCGAGTACGAACTCCTGGAGGCCATGGCAAGGGAGGCGGACCCGGCGGCCTTCGACGAGGACAGTGACGAGCCGGCCTCCAAGGGGGGCGTCGTCCGCGGCGCCCAGGCCTGCCTCAGCATCCTGGAGCGGACGCCGTACCTCGGCGGAATGACCGCCTCGGTCCTCATCCGCCAGATCAAGCAGGTGCACCGGTACTTCGAGGAACCGGCACTCGGCGAGGAGATCCGGGCCGAGCTGGAGACGGCGATCCAGGAGGACACCCGGGTGGTCCTCGCCCACTCGCTGGGCAGCGTGGCCGCCTACGAGGTCCTGTGGAAGCTCAAGGACGTCCGGATCGACACCCTGGTCACCATGGGTTCGCCGCTCGGGCTGAAGTCCATCCGCCGCCGTCTGGCCCGCTCGGCCGACGCGGAGCCGGGACGCCCGCCGTCCGTCCGCCGCTGGGTGAACGTGGCCGCGGAGCAGGACGTCGTCGCTTTGCGCAAGAAGCTGAAGACCCTCTACAACGACGAGGTCGAGGACTTCGTCGTCGCCAACCCCCTGCTCCACATGCACGACTGCACCCGCTACCTCGCCAACCTGCGGACCGCTCGCGCCGTCGAGGCAGCTCTTGGGTGAGCGGTGGTTCCTCCTGGCGGGGGAGGGCGCGTACGGCGAGGGCACCGGCCTGGCGCGGCTCGAACACGTACCGGACGAACTGAAGGCGATGCGCCGCACACTCCAGGACCTGGGGATGCGGGAGATCCGCAGGCCCGGGGGAGCCTCGGGGGAGCGGGGCCTGCACGAGGTGTGCGGGGACCTCGGTGACTGGCTGGAGACCGTGCGGAGCGGTGCGCAGGAGCCGCCGCTGTCGCTGTTCGTCTACTGCACGGGACACGGCGAGGTGAAGGCGGGCTCCAGTTGGGGCCTGGCCCTGCCGACGAGTACGCGGGGGAACAAGCGTCTCGTCAAGCCGGTAGACGTGATGGAGACCTTGTACGGGGACGAGGAACCCAGGAAGCCCCTCTTCGACCAGGTGGTCCTCGTCCTCGACGCCTGCTACTCCGGGCCCGGCGCGGCCGATGCCATGGAGACCCTCCGGGGTCAGGCCGCCGTCGGGAACGTCGACTACGACGCCTGGGTGATCGCGACGGCCCGCAGAACACAGGAGGCCGGACAGCTCGCCTTCGCCCGCGCCTTCGGCAAGGCGCTCGACGAGAGCCGCGGCACGTCGGAGTTCATCGAGCCCACGGTCCTCGTGGAGCGGGTCAACAGGCACCTGTCGACGGACAAGCAGGAGGTCTGGGTGCACTCCGTCGGCCGCGGGAGCTGCCGCGCGCTGCCCGACCCGGCGCACATGCCCCGTATCTCCCCCGACTGGCTCGACCGCGACCCCCACTTCGACGAGTGGTCCCACCTCGCACGCGGCCGCAGCGGACCGCGTCAGGAGGGCTGGTACTTCTCCGGCCGGGCCGAGGAACAGCAGCGTCTCCGCGAGTTCATCGCCGGCGGAGGACCGGCCGGGCCGCTCATCCTCAGGGGCGCGGCCGGGGTCGGCAAGAGCGCGCTGCTGGGGCACCTGGCCGTGTGCGGGAAGCCCGAATGGCGGCGGCTGTTACCGCCCGTCGTCCGGCGCCGGAGCGGCGGCCTGATCCTCCCGGACGACTCCGTGCACGCGCTGGTGACCGCCCAGGACGCCACCGTGTCGAACCTGGCCCGGCGGATCGGCCTGGCGCTCGGCCTCGGCCTGAGGGGCGCCCCGACGCCGGACGAGCTGTGTGAGGCCCTGGAGCCCCTGCCTCCCCGGACCGTGCTGGTGGACGACCTCCACCTGGCCGAGGACGACCTCACGGCCCTGGTCACGGAGCTGCTCGACCCGCTTGCCGAGTACGCGCGGACCACTGTCATCGCCTCGGCCGGTCACGACCACGCCGCCGACGCGGTGTGGCAGGACCGTCAGCTGCCGGTCTTCCAGCTCGGCACCGACGACGAGGGCGTCCGCGCCTATGTCGACGCACGCCTGCGCCATGCCCCGACGGCGGGTAGGGGCACCCACGGCCTCCCCTCCCGGAGGGGCGCCGGCGCCATCGCCGCCGCCTGCCACGGACACTTCGGAGCGGCGGTCCACGCGGTCGACGCCTTCCTCCGTACCCCGCACGACCGCGACGGCGGGGCGAGCGCGAGGGACGCGGCGGCGACGCAGCTGCGGATCTTCCATCTGAGCCTGCTCGCCTCCCGGGACCACTCGGATGCCTGGTGCCGGGCGATGCTGGAGCCGGTGCGGGCCGCGGCCGCCTGCGGGCACGAGGCAGGCCTGAGCGCCGAGCACTGGGCGGCCCTCGCCACGGCCGCGGACCGCTCCGGAGGGACGTACGGCCCCGAGGAGGCGAGGGAGGCCGCGGAACTGCTGTCCACCGTGGTGACGAACACCGCGGACACGGCGAACAGCGCGGGCAGCGGTACGGGCAGGGACGCCGGCACACGTACGGGAACGGGTACGGGTACGCGGACGGGAAGCGGCTCGCTCCCCGCCCCGCCCCCGGCGTGGCGCCTCGCCACCCCCCTCGCGCCGCAGCCCCGCGGGCGGGAGTTCGCCGAGGCCGTACGGGACTGCCTGCCCGTCCACGCGTCCGAGGAGTCCGGGATCGACTGGGCCGCCGACACGGCGCTGACCGCCCTGTTCGCGGACGCCTCCTACCCCTTCCGCAAGGAGTTCGCCGCCGAACGGTCCTCGCTGGCCTTCCTGACCGCGTTGCCCGGCGGCGCGCTCGCCCGGCACCTGGACGCCGGAGGGGGCCCGGCCCTGCCGGAGGCCGTCGACGCGGGCGTACGGGCGCAGAAGCCCGGACTCTCCCCGGCGGAGCGGGTGTTCCAGGTGAAACTGGCCCTGCTCCGGTCCGGAGAGGGCGGACACGATCTGGACCCGCGCGGCGCCGGCGCCGGGGTCGACATCCTGTGGGCCACCCACAGGGACACGGTGGCCGTACCCGACCTCCTGGCGGTCGCGGGCGGCGCGGAGGGCGACGGCTTCGTGGTGACCACCCACGGCGACGCGTCCGTACGGCTGTGGAACCTGGCGGACGGCACCCAGCTGGACGACACCGTGCCGTCCGAGGACGGCGGCATCGCCACGCACATGGCGCTCGCGGTCGTCGACGGCGCACCCGTCGTCGCGCTCGTCGCGGACGGCGCGGGACTGCTGTGGTGGCCGCTGACGGACCGGGCCCCGGAGCCGCTGGCCGCCCTGGACGGGGCGACGGCGGTCTCGCTGCACGGCGACGGGCTGCTCGCCGTCGCCAGGGGCGCGCGGATCGAGGTCGTCGCCGTGGACGGCACCGGGCCGACCAGGTCGTTCACCGTGCCGGGATCGAGCGGTGTGACCCAGGTCCATCTGGGGGGCGAGACCGGTGACGTACGGCTCGTCGCCACCACCGACTTCGGCACCGTGACCACCCGCGTCCTGGACACCGGAGTGTCGGCGCTGCGACGTCAGCCGTTGCTCATGCCCGCGACGCAACACGCCGTGGTGTCGTCGACCGGCCGCACCCTGGGGATGCTCGACCAGGGCGGCGGGCTGTTCGTGTGGGACGAGAGCCGTGGGGTGCGGGGCCTCGAACTCCCCGCCGCGCGTGACGGGGCGGTCGTGCTCGCCGTCGGCGACAGCCTGGCGGCGGCGGCCGGCGACGCGAAGAACCCCTGGCTGCGCGTCCTCCCGGTCAGCTCCGGCGACGCACGCCCGGCGCCCCGGCTGCCGCTGCCGGACCAGCCGCTCGCGCTCGCCTTCGACGCGGACGGCTCCCACCTGATGGTGGCCGACGTACGGGGAGTGTTCTGCCTCGACGTCAGCCCCGACCCGCCCGGGCCGGATCGGTCCCCGCCGTCTCCGGGCGACTCCGATCCGCCCCGATCGGCCCCGACCCGTTCCTGACGACCGACCGCAGTGAGGAGGCAAGATGACGGCTCTGGACTCCGTCTCGGCACGCGAGGGTGTCATCGGCGCGCTGCTCGCCCTCGACGGCATCCTGGCGAAGCGTCAGGAGGGCGCGCCGCGCACGCCCTCCGGCGTCCTGCTCGAACGACTCCACACGCGGGGTCTCCGGCCCCTGCTCCGGGACGCGGAGCGGAGGGGGCTGCGGGGCGCGGGGCTGGGCATCCCGGACCGGTTCGTGACCGACGGCTCCGGGCGCGTCAGCCTCGAACTCCTCGTCGACCTGCTCTCGGACCCGAAGGCCTGCGAGGGCCCGTACGCCGAGCTGGTGACGCACCTCCAGGAGGTCGAGGGCCTGGAGGACGACCTCTCCCAGCTGTACGAGTGGGCCTGCGCACCCGACAGCGGCCCGCACGCCCCCGAGACGGACGCACCAGGGACGGACGCCCCCGGCACGGACGCCCCCGAGAAGGCCACCGTCGGGGAGGCCGCCGCCGTGGGCACCTCCGCCACCCACCTGAACGCCACCATCCGCCACGCCGGTGGCGACCCGGACCTGCCTCCCACGGTCTGGGCGGCCCGGTTCGCCCTGGAGAGCAAGGCCGGCGACACCGCCGCCGGACACGACGAAGCGGTCCGGGAGCTGACCGGCATCACCAGGAAGTGGAACTCCGTCGCCCCGGCCACCAACAGGGCCTCCGACAGCGGCGCCGAGCCCGTACGGACCCTGCTCTTCCAGCTGGGGTTCGACGAGGAACTCAAGGGGGACCCGAAGCCGAGGCTGACGGTCCCCGGCCTGCTGCCACCGAGCCGCGTCGACGACACCACCGTGGCCCTGCCCGCCGCCCTCCGGCTGCTGTCGCGGACCCTCGGCGCCCCCGAACTGGCCTACCCCGGGACCCGGACCCTGGCCGCCGGCAAGTACGCCCAGCCCCACCTCAACCCGACGACGCAGTTCCTGCCCATGGACCCCGACGAGGCGGCCCTGCGCGCCGACGCCTGCGGGGGCACGCTCGTCCATCCCGGGCAGGGCGGCTGGTTCCGTACCACCGCCGGAGACACGACCCCGACACTCGCGGTCGCGGACCCCGGTCTCACCCTGGCGGGCGCGGCCCGCGCCTACTGGGGCGAGGCCTGGGACGACTGGGCGCGGAGCTGGCACACGCGCACCCTGAAGGCCACCGACTGGAGCCTCTACGACTGGACGCAGACACAGCCCAACCAGCAGCGCCTCCCCGACATCCGCACCGACCAGGTCGACAGCCTCGTGGCGATCTTCCAGGAACCGGAACGCAAGGTGGCCGTCCTGGGAGGGCCGTCCGGTTCCGGGAAGAGCTGCATCGCCCGCTGCACGGCACGCGCGCTCGCCGAGACCGGGCGGCGGGTGATCGTGCTCGTCCCCGACAACCGGGCGTTCCCGAGCGGTGACGTCCTCGCCGAAGGCGTACGGCACGCCCTCGGCAGTCTCGGGCCCCCGGACCGGCCGGAGTCCGGCTGCCCCGTCGTCATCCTCGACGCCATCCGGCCGATGGGCGAGACGGACGTCGACCACGTGCTGCCCGCCGTGTCGGCGGAGCTCGGCGTCAGCGTGCTCGCCTGCCTGGAGTACGACATCAACTCCCACCACGACTGGCAGGCGGCGAACCTCACCGTCGTCCACTCCGTCGTCCGCCCCGCCGCCCTCCTCGACCTGGCCTTCCGCGCCCGGGAGATCCACGGGGACACGGTCGCGGGGAACGCCCGCTTCGTCGAGGCGCTGGCACGCCGCTGCGGCCACGACCTCAGCAACTTCGTCAAGGGGCTGTGCGACTACCGGGGCGGGAACGACAGGCCCGAGCGCCTGGAGGAGGAACTGCGGGCGACCTTCAAGGGCGACCCCGACCTGGGGGCCGACACACAGGACCTGGCCGCCGTCGTCGCGGCCGTCTCCCTGCTCGGCGGGAACGTGGCCGTCCCCGAGGGGGAGCGCGCCAACCTCTTCAGGCTCGGCGCCGCCCCGGACGGAGTCGCCGACCGGCTCCGCTTCCCCAGCCAGGCCGACTGCCGCACGATCCTGGACGCCCACGCCGAGCTCGAGCACCCCGACGAGGCGACCCGGCCGCGCCGCCACGACCAGGTCGCCGACCTCGTCGCCAAGGAACTCTTCCGTGACCTGGAGGACCGCCGCAGCGGGCTGCTGCCCGTGCTCCGCGGCGCGCGCCTGTACGACGAGCGCACCTGCCGGACCCTCGCGGAGCGCCTGCTGGACCCGGATCACGAGGACGACTTCGCCAAGTGGCGCCGGAAGGCCTCCCCGGTGGCCATCGCGCTGGTGCTGCTCGCGATGGACTCCTCACTCGGCGAGAGGGTGATCGGCAGGCTCCTGAAGACCCTCGTGACGCGGCTGCCCGAGACCACCCTGGGATCCGCACGCGACCTGCTGGCCGTGATCCGGGCGATCCACCGGCACCGGCACCGCTTCAGCGACTCCCAGTTCGACACCCTCGCCGACTGGATGGTGCGGCGGTTCGGGGACCTGCTGGAGTCCAGGCCGAGGGCCGGCGACGGGCTCTACAGCGTGCTGGAGCAGCTCAGCCGCTTCCACGATCCGCGCCTCGACGAGATCGTCGCCACGCGCGGATCGGAGACCCTGATCCGCCTCAACCCCGACAAGGCCCTCGACTACCGCACGGTCAGCCGGGTCGAACGCCTGGTGCGCCGCGCCGCCAACGACATCGGCGAGCCGGAGTACGCCTCCTGGGTCCAGAACGAGGCCGAGGTCCGCAAGCTCCTCGACCACGACCCCGACCCCACCCGCGGCATCGCGCTGTACGTCGCGTCCCTCGTCCTCCGGGCGCGCTACGACCCCGACTACGAGGACTGGGACATCGTCTTCGTCCGGCACGAGACGCGCATCCGGCAGGCGCTGCGGCACACGGACGCGGTGGACCTGCGGTTCGCGCTGGAGGAGGCCCGCGACTACCAGCTCGCCTTCGTCACCAAGCTGCTCAACGACAAGAAGATCAACAAGGGGGAGGGCTTCGGCGTCGCCATCCACAACGCCCTGCGCACGGCGACCCCCACGGACGCGGCCCTGCTGCTGCGGACGACCAGCGAGATCCACGACTACACCGCCCGCCACGCGCTGTACGGCGACCGGGCGGAGCGCCCCGACGTCGGTCTCGCCCGCACCCTCGCCCAGCAGGTACGGGGCAACCAGGACGCCAAGGGCGCCGGTCTGCTGCTCTCGGCGACGGCGCGCGTCGACGAGCTGTTCCTCACCGAGAAGAAGGGCTTCTGCCAGTTCCTCGCCGAGGAACTCGGCAAGGACTGGGTGCACGCCCGGCTGGAGGAGGACCCGCGGATCTCCATCCAGTACCACCTGATCAAGGGGATCTGGGAGGCCAACGCCTCCTTCCGGGAGGAGTGCCTGGACCTGTTCGTGGACGTGGTCGCCAGGGCGCTGAACCGCTCGATGCGGCCCTGGGGCCCGCAGGCCGCCCTGCTGCTCGGGCAGGACGAGGAGTTCGGGGCGGAGTTCCTGGAGAAGCTCGGCCGGCACGTCGCGGACAAGAGGCTCTTCGACGGGATGAAGGAGGCGCCCATCGCGGACGCCCGGCGCTACTTCCACCAGTTGGGCCGTGCCATGTACCAGGGGCTGCCGGGCCAGTACGTCAACGAGCACGACGCGGCCGTCTTCATCGAGCGCATGGCCTCCGCCTCGCCCTCGTCGTCGGCGCTGTGCGCCCGTGAGGTCGCCCGGACGCTGGTCGACGGCGGTGTGCCGGTGGGGGACGCCGGGCTGTGGGTGCTGCGGAAGGAGGGCACCGAGACCCCGGAGTCGGTGGGACGGCGCTGGGGCGCGCAGATCAGCCGAGGGGCCAGTGCCAACCAGGTGACCGAGGTGATCAACGTGCTGGCCGGGCTGAACGGCGCCACCGCCTCGGCGACCCTCGGCTATCTGAAGGGCAAGGAGATGGTCCGGCGCGGGCGCAAGTACAGCCTGCTGCGGGACAAGGTGCGCCAGGCCGTGTACAACGACCCCGTCGAGGCGGCCCGGCTGCTGACGGCGGTGGAGCGGGCGACCGCCGGCGCCGGTGTCGAGCTGATGCGCGACCTGCAGGGCGAGAGCGGAGCCTGGAACGCCTTCACGAGCGAGGTCGCCCACATCCAGCACCCCACCCAGCAGTACCAGGTCGTCCGTCAGCTGGTGGCGCTCGGGCTGCGGTCGGGCGGCAGGCACTCGAAGTGGGTGGACAACCTCGGCAAGCGGCACGAGGCGACGGTGCGACAGGTGACCAGCCCGGCCGCGCTCGCCGACGTCCTGCGGCTGGCCCTGATCTGGGACGCCGAGTGGGCCGGCCGGCTGGCCGCGGGCGTTCCCGGGCAGCGGCTGGCCAGAAGGCTCGGGTACGCGCGGGTGAGGGACCTGATGCACCTGCCCTCGCTGCTGTCGCTCCTCGTGAGGGCGGAAGCCGAGGAGCCCGTCCGGCTGCTGCTCGACGAACTGGAGGAGCTGCCGCCCGAGTCCCTGGTGAAGCGGCTCAACCCGTTCTCCGTCGACATGCTGCTGGACGTCGCGCTCAGGGTGCGGCCGGAGTTCGCCCACCGTCTGGCGCCCGCCGTGGCCGAGGCGGTCGACGCGCAGATACGGCGTGAGATGGTGCTCGACGAGGCGAAGCACTGGAACGAGATCGGCTGGATGGCGAACTCGCTGCACGCCATGAACCAGGGCGGGCTGCTCTCCCCGCAGATCCCGAAGCGCAGCCCGAACCCGTCCTATCCGTACGCCACCGCCTGGGGCGCGATGTGGCTGCCCCGCCAGAAGTGGACCGGGGAGACCCTCGACGGCGTGGCCGGGCACATCGTGAACCCGGCGGTCTCCGGCGCCCACTCGGTCTTCGTCGCCTACGCCTACGCGTCGGCCGAGGGCCGCACCACCGAGCTGCGCTCCCCGGACGGCGGCTGGCCCGCCCTCGGCAGGTGCAGCGCCCGCGCGGTCGCCGCCCTCCAGCGGATGTCCGCGGACGACCCGGCGCTGCGCACCGCGCTGCTCTCCCAGGAGACCGACCTGGTGGACCGGCTGGACCGGCCCACGGCCCAGACGGACGCCTACGTGAAGGAAGCCCGCGCCTGGTTCGTCCCCGACGCCCGCACCGCCCGCCGGGCGTAGGGCCGCCGGGAACACGCCGATGGGGGCCGTCCCTTCCTCCGCGAAGAGGAAGGGACGGCCCCCATCAGTCAGGTCGTACGAAGGACCCGCGGCTCAGGGAGCTCTAGAGGTCGAAGTACAGCTCGAACTCGTGCGGGTGCGGGCGCAGCTGGATCGGGGCGATCTCGTTCGTGCGCTTGTAGTCGATCCACGTCTCGATGAGGTCCGAGGTGAAGACGCCGCCGGCCTGGAGGTACTCGTTGTCCTCCTCCAGGGCGGTGAGGACGGCCTCCAGGTTGGTCGGGACCTGGGGGACGTTGGCGTGCTCCTCGGGAGCCAGCTCGTAGAGGTCCTTGTCGATCGGCTCCATCGGCTCGATCTTGTTCTTGACGCCGTCGAGGCCCGCGAGCAGCAGCGCCGAGAAGGCGAGGTACGGGTTCGAGGACGGGTCCGGCGCACGGAACTCGACGCGCTTGGCCTTCGGGTTCGAGCCCGTGATCGGGATGCGCATGGCGGCGGAGCGGTTGCGCTGCGAGTACACCATGTTGACCGGGGCCTCGAAGCCCGGGACCAGGCGGTGGTACGAGTTCACCGTCGGGTTGGTGAACGCGAGCAGCGACGGGGCGTGCTTGAGGATGCCGCCGATGTAGTAGCGGGCCATGTCCGAGAGGCCCGCGTAGCCCGTCTCGTCGTAGAACAGCGGGGAGCCGTTCGACCACAGCGACTGGTGGACGTGCATGCCCGAGCCGTTGTCGCCGAAGATCGGCTTCGGCATGAAGGTCGCGGTCTTGCCGTTGCGCCAGGCGACGTTCTTCACGATGTACTTGAAGAGCATCAGGTCGTCGGCCGCGGCGAGCAGCGTGTTGAACTTGTAGTTGATCTCGGCCTGGCCGGCGGTGCCGACCTCGTGGTGCTGGCGCTCGACCTGGAGGCCGACGTTCTCCAGCTCCAGGGAGATCTCGGAGCGCAGGTCGGCGAAGTGGTCGACCGGCGGGGCCGGGAAGTAGCCGCCCTTGTAGCGGACCTTGTAGCCGCGGTTGTTCTCCTCCGAACCGGTGTTCCAGGCGCCGGCCTCGGAGTCGATGTGGTAGAAGCCCTGGTTCGCGGAGGTCTCGAAGCGCACCGAGTCGAAGACGTAGAACTCGGCCTCGGGCCCGAAGTACGCGGTGTCGGCGATGCCGGTGGAGGCGAGGTACGCCTCGGCCTTCTTCGCGATGTTCCGCGGGTCACGGCTGTACTGCTCGCCCGTGATCGGGTCGTGGATGAAGAAGTTGATGTTGAGCGTCTTGTCGCGGCGGAAGGGGTCCACGCGGGCCGTCGACAGGTCGGCGCGGAGCGACATGTCGGACTCGTGGATGGCCTGGAAACCGCGGATCGACGAACCGTCGAAGGCGAGCTCCTCCGCCGGGTCGAAGGCCGTCGCCGGGATCGTGAAGTGCTGCATCACGCCCGGAAGGTCGCAGAACCGGACGTCGACCATCTTGACGTCGTTGTCCTTGATGAACTTGTTGACCTCGTCGGCGTTCTGGAACCCGTGCTTCTCGGACATCCAACTCCTCCTACTCCCGGCCCGGGGAGGGGCGGGGTTGCAGCTCGGTCGTGCGGCCAGTGCGGTGGCACACGCTGGACCCGACCATAGGCAGACGGGATTTCTCAAGCATGACCCAATTGTTTCGTCGAAGTTAACCGGGCTGGGTGTCCCCGGGGCGTTCCGGCGCGCTCGGCGCCCGTCCGGACCGGCTGTGCCCACCCGGGCCGAAGTGATCAAAAACGGGCGCAGTACCGTGGTCGCGTGGACAACAGGCAAGCACTCGGATCCTGGCTCTCCGGCCCCCGCGCGGCGGCCGAGGAGGCCGGCGTGGACTTCGGCTACCGCGGTCAGCAGCTGGGACTGCCCGAGGAGGGCCCCGGCTCGATCGCCCGCCCGGGACGGCGGCTCGGCGCCCTCGCCGTCGACTGGGCCCTCTGCACGCTGATCGCATACGGCTTGATCACCGACGGCTACAACCAGGCCACCGGCAACTGGGCCCTCGTCATCCTGCTCGTCCTGAGCGTGCTGACGGTCGGCACCATCGGCTCGACGCCCGGCAAGCGCCTCTTCGGCCTCCAGGTCGTCTCCGTGCACGGCGGCCGCCTCGGCCTGCCGCGCGTGGCGCTCCGCTCCCTGCTCGTCTGCCTGGCCCTCCCGGCGCTGATCTGGGACCGCGACGGCCGCGGCCTCCACGACCGCCTCTCCGGCGCCGTCCAGGTCCGCATCTGATCCCCGGGCGCGGAGCTCCTGAGCAGGAGGCCGGCCCCCCGAGCGCGGAGAAAGGCCCCGGACCGTTGTCACGGTCCGGGGCCTTTCTCGTCAGGTCGTGGGTCAGCGCGCCTTTCCGCCGCGCGGCATCCGCATCCCCTTGGGCATGGGGCCCTTCGGCAACGGCATGTTGCTCATGAGGTCGCCCATCGCCCGCAGCCGGTCGTTGGCCGCCGTCACCTGCGGGCCGGTGAGCACCCGAGGCATCTTGAGCATGGTCGTGCGGAGCTTCTTCAGCGGCACCTGGCCCTCGCCGTCGCCGACGATGAGGTCGTGCACCGGCACGTCCACCACGACGCGGTTCATCCGCTTCTTCTCCGCCGCCAGCAGGGTCTTGACCCGGTTGGGGTTGCCCTCGGCCACCAGCACGATGCCGGCCCGGCCGACCGCCCGGTGCACGACGTCCTGGCTGCGGTTCATCGCGACCGCGGGGGTCGTCGTCCAGCCGCGCCCGACGTTCTGGAGCACCGCCGCCGCCGCGCCCGGCTGGCCCTCCATCTGTCCGAAGGCCGCGCGCTCGGCGCGCCGCCCGAACACGATGGCCGCCGCCAGGAGCGCCAGGACGAAGCCCAGGATGCCCAGGTAGACCGGGTGACCGATCAGGAAGCCGATCGCGAGGAGGACACCGAGTACGACGATGCCCACGCCAGCGACGACAAGCCCGACCTTAGGGTCAGCCTTTCGGGTCATCTTGTACGTGAGGGCGATCTGCTTGAGCCGCCCCTGGTTCGCAGCGTCAGCGCTGCCCGTGTTTGCCTTCCTCGCCATGTCCTGAAGTTTACGTGGCCCGGGAAGTCCGGCCCGACGCGACCTCCATCACGTGCTGGGCCTCGACCCGGTCCTTGGCGTTGCGGCGGTCCTCCAGGACGGAGTTCCAGGCGTTGCGCCGGGCGGTGCGCTGCCCGGCGCCGAGGAGCAGTGACTCCACGGCCTTCAGGGCGTCGGTGACGGACGGGATCGCGGTGACGCGGACGTGCGTCGATGCGGCCGGCATGTCGGGGTCCTCCCTCGATTGCGGGTGAGACGAGGCGGGGGGTGTGAGCGGGTGGTGGCGGTGAGTGGTTCCAGGCTCACAGACTGGTGTTACCAGGGCGTGACCCGGTGGTCAAACACTGATGAAACGTGGATGAGCCCAGGCGGCGGAACCGGGGAACGGCGGCGCGGCCCGTACATCCCCGCTGAGCTGCGGGGGCGTACGGGCCGCGCCGGATCCGGCCACTACTGACCGGTAACTACTTGTGCTCGGATTCACACAGCCATGGAACGGCTCAGACCGCCTGCGTGGCGTTGTCCACCGCGCCGCGCTTCTCGATCGCCTGCTGGAACAGACGACCGGCACGGTACGACGACCGGACCAGCGGGCCCGACATCACGCCGGAGAAGCCGATCTCGTCGGCCTCCTCCTTCAGCTCCACGAACTCCTGCGGCTTGACCCAGCGCTCCACGGGGTGGTGCCGGACCGAGGGGCGCAGGTACTGGGTGATCGTGATGAGCTCGCAGCCCGCGTCGTGCAGCTGCTGGAGCGCCTCGCTGACCTCCTCGCGGGTCTCGCCCATGCCGAGGATCAGGTTCGACTTCGTGACCAGGCCGTAGTCACGGGCCTGCGTGATGACGTCCAGGGAACGCTCGTAACGGAAGCCCGGACGGATCCGCTTGAAGATCCGCGGCACCGTCTCCACGTTGTGCGCGAAGACCTCGGGGCGGGAGGCGAAGACCTCCGCCAGGAGCTCCGGCACCGCGTTGAAGTCGGGGGCCAGCAGCTCGACCTTGGTCCGGCCGTCGGCACGGTCCGCGGTCTGCTGGTGGATCTGGCGCACGGTCTCCGCGTACAGCCAGGCGCCGCCGTCCTCCAGGTCGTCGCGCGCGACGCCGGTGATGGTGGCGTAGTTCAGGTCCATCGTGACGACCGACTCGCCCACGCGGCGCGGCTCGTCCCGGTCCAGCGCCTCGGGCTTGCCCGTGTCGATCTGGCAGAAGTCGCAGCGCCGGGTGCACTGGTCACCGCCGATGAGGAAGGTGGCCTCGCGGTCCTCCCAGCACTCGAAGATGTTGGGACAGCCCGCCTCCTGGCAGACCGTGTGCAGGCCCTCGCTCTTCACGAGGCTCTGCATCTTCGTGTACTCGGGCCCCATCTTCGCCCGGGTCTTGATCCACTCGGGCTTGCGCTCGATGGGGGTCTGGGCGTTCCGGACCTCCAGGCGCAGCATCTTGCGTCCGTCGGGTGCGACTGCGGACACATCGGCTCCTGTAGCTTCGATTCTTCGGCGAACACCAGGGTACGCCGTTGCTTCCCATGCCTTACTACGTCTGGCCAACCTCTGGCCAGCGCCCTGCATTCCTCAGACCGAGGCGGTTTCCGCCGCCACCGGACGCTCGATCTCGCGGGGCCTGAGCTCCGCGCCCTCCAGGACGTCCCGCAGATGGCGCTCCGCGACCGGGAGCACCTCCTCGATCGTGAGGTCGCGGCCCAGCTCGTTGGCGAGCGAGGTCACCCCCGCGTCGCGGATGCCACAGGGGATGATGCGGTCGAACCAGGCGTTGTCCGGGTTCACGTTCAGCGCGAAGCCGTGCATCGTGACGCCCTTGGCGACCCGGATGCCGATGGCGGCGAGCTTGCGGTCCTCGCGGCGCTGGCCGGCGTTGGACGGCGCGTACTCGGGCCCGTTCAGGCGCGGGTCGAACTCCTCGTCCGTCAGCCGCGGATCGAAGTCGAGGGAGAGTCCGCCGATCGCCGGGCGCTGCTCGACCGGGTCGCCGAGGACCCAGACCCCGCTGCGTCCCTCGATCCGGGTGGTCTCGACTCCGAACTCGGCGGCCGTACGGATCAGGGCCTCCTCCAGGCGGCGCACGTGCGCGACGACGTCCACCGGGCGGGGCAGCTTCATGATCGGGTAGCCGACCAGCTGGCCGGGGCCGTGCCAGGTGATCTTCCCGCCCCGGTCGACGTCCACCACGGGCGTCCCGTCGAGCGGGCGCTCGTTCTCCTGGGTGCGCCGGCCGGCCGTGTAGACCGGCGGGTGCTCCAGGAGCAGACAGGTGTCGTCGGTCTCGTCGGCGAACCGCGCGGCGTGCACCTCGCGCTGCTTGTCCCAGGCCACCTGGTACTCGACGGCTTCCGCGCCGAACCCAAGGCGGACGAATCGCAGCTCACTCACGGCCATGCCTCCTCCTGGGTGCCGTGGACCGGGGACCGGGGATCATCCCGGGCCGGCGGCGGCACCATGCGTCATTCGCGCCCATGCCACTGTACGGCGGTGGCGGGGACGCCCCTCCGGCAGGTGGACGGGGGCGCCTACGTCAGCGATGCCGTCAATCCTCACACGATCGGATGAATCTGGGGCGAAGCTGGCGGTACGGGCCGTGGGGACCGCTAAATTCACGCCGTTCCATGAGGGTCCGACGGGGCTGCCGCCCGGACCCGGAAGGCAGGAGACCGCACAGCTGATGACGGAACGACCACCGCAGCGCATCCCGAACCGCCAGCTCGCCGCGCTCATCGCCGAAGCCGGGTTCTCCCACGCGGGGCTCGCGAGACGGGTCGACCAGCTCGGTCTGGAACACGGCCTCGACCTGCGGTACGACAAGACCTCGGTGACCCGCTGGCTCCGCGGCCAGCAGCCGCGCGGCACCACGCCCGCCCTCATCGCCGAGGTCTTCACCCGTCGCCTCGGCCGCCGTCTCTCCGCCCAGGACCTCGGTCTCGACGCCTGCGCGCCGGTCTACGCGGGCCTGGAGTTCGCCGCGACCCCGGAAGAGGCCGTCGACATCGTCAGCGGCCTCTGGCGCAAGGACTCCGGCAGCCACGCGGAACTCCGCAAGATCGCCTTCACCCCGGCGGGCCTGGTCGTGCCCAGCCGCGACTGGCTGATCGGGCGGGCCGACGACAAGGTCGCGCGCGGGGAGCAGCCGCAGCCCGCCCGCGCCTCCACCGGCGGCACGGCCACCGCCTCCGCCCGCCTCGCGCACGACAGTCGCCTCGGGCAGGACACACGGCTCACCCGCGACTCCCGTCCCGGGAGCGACTCCCGCCTCGCCGGTGACTCCGGGGCCCCGTACGACCCGCGTGACCCGCGCTCCGCGCACACCCCGCAGGACAACCGTCCGCCCCACGACCCCCGCGCCCCGCTCGACCCCCGGGTGCCGCCGCAGGGCCGCTTCTCCGTGCCCCGGCAGCGCGGTACGGACCGGGGGCCCGGCCAGCGGGTCTCCAGCGGCGACATCGCCGCCCTCCGCTCGGTCGGGGAGCTCTTCCGCACCCTCGACCACGCCTACGGCGGCGGCCACGCCCGCCAGGCCCTCGTCCGCTACCTGGAGCACGAGACCGAGCCGATGCTGCGCGGCACCTACGGGGAGTCCGTGGGCCGCCGGCTCTTCGCCGCCGCCGCGGACCTCACCCGGCTCGCCGGCTGGACCTCGTACGACATCGCCGCCCACGGACTCGCCCAGCGCTACTTCGTGCAGGCGCTGCGCCTCGCCCAGGCCGCCGGGGACCGGGCCTACGGCTCCTACGTCCTGCTCACCATGAGCTGCCAGGCCGTCTACCTCGGCCACGGCCGCGAGGCCGTGCAGCTCGCCCGGGTCGCCCAGCAGGGCGTCGGGCCCGCCGCGCCGCCCGTCGTCCAGGCGATGCTGCACGCGGTCGAGGCGCGCGGGCACGCGGTCCTCGGCGAGGCCCGCGCGTGCAGCGCCTCCCTCGTACGGGCCGAGCGGGCCCTCGAAGCGGCCCGGCCGGGCGACGAGGTGCCGTACTGGGCCCGGACGTTCGACGAGGCCCAGCTCGCCGACGAACTGGGGCACTGCCACCGGGACCTCCAGCAGTACCGCCCCGCCGCCCAGCACGCCGAGCGCGCCCTCCAGCTGCGGGCCCCCGGCTACGCCCGCAGCCGCCTCTTCTGCCGGGTGGTCCTGGCCACCTCCCGCCTCGCCCTCGGGGAACTCGACCAGGCGTGCGCGCTCGGCGCGGAGGCCGCCCAGCAGGCCTCCGAGATGCGGTCCGCCCGCGCCGTGGAGTACGTACGCGACTTCGAGCGGCGCCTGGAGCCGTACCGCGACGCGGCGGCGGCCCGCACCTACCGCGACCGGGTGGCGGCCATCGGCTGACCCGGCCCCGGGGCGCCCCGGCCGCCGCCCGGCTCAGGCCGCCTCCTCCTCGGCCGCCGGCTCGTCCGGCGCCCGCAGGCCCAGGTCGGACAGCAGGGCTCCGGCCGCCCGGTGGCCCGAGGCGAGGGCGCCCTGCGGGGTGCTGGTGGCCCGGTGGTCGCCGCAGGCGTAGAGGCCCGCGAGCAGCCGGACCGGCCGGCGGGCGTCGTGCGGGGGCGTCATCGCGGGCACGGCGTCCCGGGTGTGGTGCAGGGCGAGCAGCTCCCACTCGTCGGTCGACGTGCCGTAGAGCGTCGCCAGGTGCTTGCGGACCCGTCGTTCCGTGTCGTCCGGCGGCGTCCCCAGCACCGTCGAGGTGATCAGGGGCCGGCCCCCCGGCGCCCGGCTCGGATCCACCGCGCTCATCACGGCGGTGTGGGCCACCGGCCCGCCCGGGTCGGACTCCAGGACGAGCGTCGGGTCCCCGGTGGGCGCCACCGGCGCCGTGTGGTGGAGCACCGTCACGGCGTGGAAGTCCGGGGTCCGCAGCCCCGGAAGCAGTGCGGCGGCCGTCCGCGCGCCGGTCGCGAGCACCACCGACCGGCACCGGAAGACCCCGTGCCGCTCCGTCGTGACCCGGGAGACCGAGGCCTCCGTGACCCGCACGCCGGTCCGGACCGTGCCCGGCGGCAGCGCGGCGGCCAGCTGCTCGGGGAGCGCCGCCGAACCGCCCTGGGGGACCGTCAGCCTGCCCCTGGCGAAGGCCCGCAGCGCGAGGTCCGCATGGCGGCTCGACATGCCGAGGTCCGGATCGCCGAGCAGCGCCGCGAGCAGCGGACGCAGCACCCCCTGCACGGTCCTGGCGGGCAGCCGGGCGGTCAGCGCCTCGCGCGCGGTCCGCTCGGGGCGGGCGAGGAGACGCTGGGTCGGGGTCGCGGCCAGCCGGACCAGCGACGCGCCCAGCCGCGCCTGGTCGAGCGAGGCGGCCGGATGACGGGGGGCGCTCGCGAGGGCGCGCGCCACGCTGAACGCTCCCCCCACGCTCCGGTGGCCCGCTCCCCGGGGCCCGCCCGCCGCCCGGCGCGGGCGCGGAGCGCCCCATCGCGCGTAGCGGCCGTCGCTGTGCACGAGCACCCCCGGAGCGAAGGGGCGCAGCACGAGGCCGTCGAGGCCGGGCGTGGCGCGCAGCTCCTCGTACGACAGGGTGAGCAGCGGTCCGACCCGGTCGAGCAGGAAGCCGTCGACGGCCTCGGTGGCCATCCGCCCCCCGATCCGCGGCTCCGCCTCCAGGACGGCGACGGAGAGTCCGGCGCCGGTCAGCCGGTGGGCGGCGGCGAGCCCCGCGACCCCGGCTCCCACGACGACGACGTCGACGGCCCGCGTGCCGTCGTCCTCGACGTCCGTACGCTGTGCGGTCCTTGCGCTGTCTGCGCTGTTGAGCACGTGCCCCTCCCCAGGTCGGCGCGGCCGGTGGGATGCCTATGCCCCCAACCGGCCTCCGGAACGCCCGAGTTCGCCGTTCTCGTCGAGCCTAGGCAGCGCTCCCACGGGTGCCAGCCGCGCGCACCGGGGTGCTTGCGGCACGGGGGAGCGCAGGGGTGCGGGGAGGGGCCGGTGCCGTGCCCGGCGGGCGCCGGCGCTCAGCGGGCGGCGGCCCTGATCGCGTCGTCGATGGTCGGGAACGCGAACTCGAAGCCCGTCTCCAGCAGGCGCCCCGGCAGCACCCGCTGACTGCCCAGCACGTCCTGCGCGAAGTCCCCGAGGACCAGCTTCAGGGCGGGTGCGGGCACCGTGCACACGGTCGGCCGGCGGAGCACCCGGCCCATCGCCGCCGTCACCTCGCGGTTGGTGACGGGCTCGGGGGCCGTCAGGTTCACCGGACCGGAGACCGACGGGGTGTCGACGAGGTGGCGCAGGGCGGCCACCTCGTCGTGGAGGGAGATGTACGACCAGTACTGGCGGCCGTCGCCCATCCGCCCGCCGAGCCCGGCGCGGAAGACCGGGAACAGCCGACCCCACGCCCCGCCCTCACGGGCCACGACCAGGCCGGTGCGGGCGTACGCGACCCGGATGCCGGCCTCCTCGGCGGGCGCGGCGGCGGCCTCCCACTCCACGCAGACCTCGGGCAGGAAGCCCGTCCCGGCGGGGGCGCTCTCGTCGACCGCACGGCTGCCGGTGTCCCCGTACCAGCCGAGCGCCGTGCCGCACACCAGGGACTCCGGCGGCTGCGCGAGCGAGGCGAGGGCCTCGGCGACGGCCCTGGTGCCGAGCACCCGGCTGTCCCGGATCTCCCGCTTGTACGCCTCGTTCCAGCGGCGCTCGCCGACCCCGGCGCCCGCCAGGTGCACGACGGAGTCCACGCCGACGAGTCCGGCGGCGTCCACGTACAGCCGCTTCGGGTCCCAGGTGACCTCGTCGGCGGTCCTGGCGGGCCGGCGGACCAGCCGGAGGACCTCGTGGCCGTCGGCGCGCAGGGAGCGGACCAGGGCGGAGCCGATGAGCCCGGAGGCGCCGGTGACGGCGACGCGCTTGCGAGTGGCGGAACGCTGCATGGACACCATCCTGCCCTCCCCGGCGGGCGCGTGGCACAGTGGCGGTCATGATCGTGCCGGAGACGCTGATACGGACCGCCGTGCAGGCCGACGACGCCGCCCTGGCGGAGCTCGACCGGACCACCTGGTCGACCCTGCACGCGGTGCTGCCCGCCCCGGAGCCGGGCGAGCCCTTCTTCGACGCGCGCCACCTGCCCGGGGACTACCTGGTGGCCGAGCGTGGGGGAGCGGTCGTCGGCTACGTCCGGGTGGTGCCGCCGACCCCGCTCGCCGCCACCGCGCACGTCCGGCAGATCCAGGGCCTCGCCGTCGCCGGGTCCGCCCGGGGGCTCGGCGTGGCGCGGGCGCTGCTGCGGGGCGCGATGGACCTGGCCAGGGAGCAGGGCGCCGTCCGGATCACCCTGCGGGTCCTCGGGCACAACGCCCCGGCCCGCGCCCTCTACGCCTCCGAGGGCTTCGTCGTGGAGGGCGTCCTGCCGGGCGAGCTGTTCCTCGGCGGGGCGTACGTGGACGACGTCCTCATGGGGCGCCCGCTCACTCGCTGACGTCCGGGTTCAGCAGCCGCATCCCGCCCATCAGTTCGCGCAGGCAGCGGACCGCGAGCCCGGCCGGGGCGCCCTCGCCGGTGACCGGGGCGTCCGACTCCGCCCAGGCCTCCAGGGCGATCCGGATCGCGTCCGTGGCCGCCGCCGCCGCGAGCCGTACCTCCAGCGGGTCCGCGTCCGGCCCGGCGAGCCCGGCGACGACCTCGCGCAGCCGTTCCTCCGACTCCTGGTTGACCCGGTACCAGACCGCCCGCAGGGCGGGGTCGCCGGTGGCGGCGCGCAGCAGCCCGCGCGTCCAGCGGAGCCCCTCCGCCGCCTCCTCGTCCCCGGGGTTCAGCGAGGCGGCGATCGAGCGTTCCAGGGCCTCGGGCAGGGCCGCGCCCGGTTCCGTGGTGGCGAGGATCCCGCGCCAGCGGTCGGCGCCGACCGTGAGGAGGGGGGCGACGGCGTCCTGCTTGGAGCGGAAGTAGCGGTAGAAGGTGCGCAGCGCGACGCCGGCCCGCTGGGCGATGTCCTCGGCGGTGGTGCCGTCGGGGCCGCGCTCGGTGAAGAGCTCTCCGGCGGCGCGCGCGATGTCCAGCTGGGTGGCGGCCTTGCGGCGCTCCGTCAGCGTCCGGGTGGGGGGCGTGGCGCCCTCGGGCTTCGTGCTCACCGTACGAAGCGTACGCCCGCGACTGCCGAGCGTGCACGTCGTGCAGCTGTGGCAAAACGTGTCACGTGGGCGTACGGTGGCATGGTTCCCGGGAACGTTCCCCGGAATCTTGAGATCGAGAGGTTGTCGCCATGAACCAGCTGACCCGATACGAAGGACGCCGCGCCCTCATCACCGGCGGCGGCTCCGGCATCGGCCAGGCCACCGTCCTGCGCGTGCTCGCCGAGGGCGGCCGGGTCGTGGCCGCCGACATCAGCGAGGACGGCCTCAAGGACACCGTCGCCAAGGCGGGCGACGCCGCCGACCGCCTCACCACCGTCGTCCTGAACGTCGGCGACGAGGCCTCCGTACGCGCCGGCGTCGCCGCCGCCGTCGAGGCGCTCGGCGGCCTGGACGTCCTGGTCAACGCGGCCGGCATCCTGCGCTCCTCGCACACCCACGAGACGAGCCTCGACTCCTTCGAGCAGGTGCTCCGGATCAACCTGACCGGCACCTTCCTCATGATCCGCGAGGCGATCCCGGCCCTCCTGGAGGGCAACGGCTCCGCCGTCGTGAACTTCTCCTCCACCTCGGCGATGTTCGCCCACCCCTACATGGCGGCCTACGCGGCCAGCAAGGGCGGCATCCAGTCCATGACCCACGCGCTCGCCGCCGAGTACGCCGGGCGGGGCATCCGCTTCACCGCCGTCCAGCCCGGCTCCATCTCCTCCGGCATGACCGACGGCACCGGCGCCAGCCGCCAGAGCGTCGGCCCCGGCCTCCCCGAGGACGCCGACCTCTCGCTCTTCGTGAAGCTCGCCCCCGCCCTCGGCCAGGGCTTCGCCGGCCCCGAGACCGTCGCCGGCGTCGTCGCGATGCTGGCCTCCGACGACGGCCGCTTCATCACCGGCACCGAGGTCCGCATCGACGGCGGGACGCACTTCTGATGACCGCCTCCCCGCTCGCCGCCGAGGTCTTCGGCGGACGCACGGCCGTCATCACCGGCGCCTCCTCCGGGATCGGCGCGGGCCTCGCCCGGCACGCCGCCGGGCTCGGCATGAAGCTGGTCCTCGCCGACATCGCCGCCGACCGCCTCGCCGCCTTCGCCGAGGAACTGCGGGCGGGCGGCGCCGAGGTCGAGAGCGTGGTGACCGACGTCGCCGAACCCGCCTCCGTCGAGGCGCTCGCCGACACCGCGTACACCCGCTTCGGCACGGTCGACCTGCTCGTCAACAACGCCGGGATCATGTCCATGGGCTGGTCCTGGGAGATCCCGGCCGAGCGCTGGGACGCCATGCTCCGGATCAACATCGGCGGCTACGTCAACGGCATCCGCGCCTTCGTCCCGCGCATGCTGGAGCGCGGCGCGAAGGCCTGGGTGGTGAACGTGTCGTCCATCGGCGGCATGCTGCCCAGCCCGCTGATGGCCCCGTACAGCGTCACCAAGTTCGGCACGCTCGCGCTCACCGAGTCGCTGCACCACGAGATGCTGATGAAGGGCGCCCCGATCCAGGTGTCCGTCGTGACCCCCGGCTCGGTCAAGAGCGAGATCTTCAGGGCGGCCAGGCCCGGCGAGACCGTCCCGCCCGAGATCGCCGCCTTCAACGAGCAGCTCCAGACCCTCGCCGACGAGCACGGGCTCACCCCCGAGGAGCACGCCGAGCGCGTCTTCGAGATGGTCGCCGAAGGGAAGTACTGGGCGATCCCGCAGCCCGAGCAGCTCTTCCCGGCGCTCCAGCCGCGCACGGACATGATCCTCGGCCAGGAGAACCCCCGGCTCCAGCTGGGCTGAACCGCCAGGGGCACAGACCCCGGGTGCGCGACCACTCGGGGGCGCGGATCCCTCCGTCCGCGCCCCCGGGTCCTACGCCGCCCCGAACCGCTCCCACAGACGCGGGAAGCGGGCCGCGAGCACATCGTCGTCCGCCAGGTCGAAGGGAGTGCCCAGCGGCTCCCCGCCCGGCATCGGAATGCCCAGGTCCGGGGTCTCGGCGCCGGTCAGCCGCTCGTACGCCTCGTCCGCCGCGAAACCGATCTCCTCGCCGTCCCCGTCGATCTCCATGTCGAAGTCGTCGAGCAGCTCCGCCAGCGCGTCCGGATCGTGCACCGCGCCCTCGTACACCTCCCGGCCCTGCCCGATGAGCCAGCAGCGGAACGAGTCGAAGGACTCCTCGCCCGCCCCGTCGAAGAGCACCGCCGCCGCGCCCCACAGATCCCAGAGGTACGCGCGGTTGTAGCGGGCCTCGAAATGGCGCGCGTAGTCGAGCACGGAGTCGGGGTCCAGCCGGGTCAGCCGTTCCACGAGCAGATCGGCCTGCTCCTCGGGGTCGCCCTCGGCGGCCTCGCGGCTGGCGTCGATGATCTCCCAGAACTCGGTCTCGTCCATCACGGGACCAGCATCGTGGCTCGGGAGGTGCGACGCACCCGGAAAGCCCGAAATGAATCCGGACAGAGGATGTCGGGTATTCCGGGAAGACTCCTCCGCATGACGACGGAGACGAAGCCACTGCACGGACGGATCTGCCTGGTGGCCGGGGCCACCAGGGGCGCGGGACGGGCCATCGCCGTCCAGCTCGGCGCGGCGGGAGCCACGGTGTACGTCACCGGGCGGACCACCCGCGAGCGGCTCAGCGAGGTCGGCCGGGCCACCGAGACCATCGAGGAGACCGCCGAACTGGTGACGGCGGCCGGCGGCGAGGGAGTCGCCGTCCCCACCGACCACCTGGAGGCCGACCAGGTCCGGGCGCTGGTCGACCGGATCGACCGGGAACAGGGACGGCTCGACGTCCTCGTCAACGACGTGTGGGGCGGCGAGCACCTGGTCGTGTTCGGGAAGAAGCTCTGGGAGACCGACCTCGACAACGGCCTGCGGATGCTGGAGCTGGGCGTGCGGACCCACGCGATCACCTCCCGCCTCGCCCTGCCTCTGCTCATCAGGAACCCGGGCGGCCTGGTCGTCGAGGTGACGGACGGGACGGCCGCGTACAACACCCGCTTCCGCGAGAACTTCTTCTACGACCTCGCCAAGAACGCCCCGATCCGGATGGCCTTCGCCCTCTCCCACGACCTGGCGGACGTCGGCGGGACGGCGGTGGCGGTCACCCCCGGCTGGCTGCGCTCCGAGCAGATGCTCGAAGGCTTCGGCGTACGCGAGGAGAACTGGCGCGACGCCACCGCGAAGATCCCCGACTTCGCGGTGTCCGAGTCCCCGGTCTACGTGGGGAGGGCGGTCGCCGCCCTCGCCGCCGACCCCGACCGGAACCGCTGGACCGGACAGTCCCTCTCCAGCGGGCAGCTGGCCAGGGAGTACGGCTTCACCGACGCGGACGGCTCGCGGCCGGACGCCTGGGGCTTCATCGTCGCGGGCGAGACCGGGAAGCCGGACGTGAACGACTACCGGTAGCGCGCGGCCGTGCGCCGGGCCGCCTCGGCGAACCGCTCGCGCAGGGAGGCGGGGGCCAGCACCTCCGCCTCCGGGCCGAGCCCGAACAACTGCGAGAAGGCCACCTCCTCGCTCTCCACCGGGAGCCGCACGGTCACGCGCCCGTCGCCGTCCCCGTCCCCGTCCCCGGAGCCGGAGCCGGAACCCGAGTCCCGCTCCCCGTCGGCCGCCGCCGCGAGCGCCTCCTCGGCCGCCGCTCGGTCCGTGACGTACGGAAGCCGGCGCGCCCCCGCCTCCGTGAGCCGGACGACGACCTCGGCGCGCAGGATCGACCGGGCGAACTCGGCGGCCCGCTCCTCCCAGAAGGCGGACAGATCGAAGTCCTCCTCCCGGACGAACCGCTCCCCGCCGACCGCGACCGCCGTGAAGCGGTCCACCCGGTACGTACGGAAGGAGGAGCCCGAGCGCGCGCACAGGTACCAGACGCCCGCCTTCAGGACGAGTCCGTACGGCGCGAGTTCGCGCTCCACCTCGGTGTCCCCGCGCCGGTAGCGCGCCCGGACCGGCAGGTCGTCCCAGACCGCCTCCGCGAGCGGCGCCAGCAACTCCGGCGTCTCCGGCTCCTGGTACCAGCCGGGGGCGTCCAGATGGAAGCGCCGCGCCGCCGAGGCCGGCGCGTCCCGCAGCGAGGGCAGCAGGGCGGCGCTCACCTTCAGCCGCGCCGAGGAGGCCGCGTCCGCGAGCCCCATGTCCCGCAGCGCACCGGGAAGCCCGGAGAGGAACAGCGCCTCCGCCTCACCGCGCTCCAGACCGGTGAGGCGCGTACGGTATCCGCCGACGAGCCGGTACCCACCGGCCCTGCCCCGGTCCGCATACACCGGAACCCCCGCCTCCGAGAGGGCGAGGGCATCGCGGGTGACGGTCCGTTCGGACACCTCCAGCTCGGCCGCGAGCGCGGCCGCCGTCATCGAGGGACGGGACTGGAGGAGCAGGACCATCTTGATCAGCCGGGCGGCACGCATGACTCCATCATGCGTGCCCGCACCGACGACCGGATCCGGCCTACAGACCGTAGCGCTCGCGCGCCTCCTTCACGGCCGAGGCCGGGACCTCGCCGCGGCGGGCGAGCTGCGCGAGGGCCGCGACGACGATCGACTGCGCGTCGACGCCGAAGTGGCGGCGGGCCGCGTCACGGGTGTCCGAGAGGCCGAAGCCGTCGGCGCCCAGCGAGGACCAGTCCTGCTCGACCCACTGCGCGATCTGGTCCGGGACCTGGCGCATGTAGTCGGAGACCGCGAGGACCGGGGACTCGATGCCGTCCAGGGCCCTGCGGATGTACGGCACCTGCTCCTCGCCGCGCAGGAGGGCCGCGTCGGCCTCCAGCGCGTCACGGCGCAGCTCCGTCCAGGAGGTCGCGGACCACACGTCGGCGCCCACGCCCCACTCGGCGGCGAGCAGCTTCTGCGCCTCCAGGGCCCAGTGGATGGCCGTACCGGAGGAGAGCAGCTGGATGCGCGAGGCGTTCGCCGGGAGGTCGAGACCGGCCGACTCCGCCGTGTTGAAGCGGTAGAGGCCCTTGACGATGCCCTCGTCGATCCCGGCCGGCTTGGCCGGCTGCGGCATCGGCTCGTTGTACACGGTGAGGTAGTAGAAGACGTTCTGGTCCTCGCCCTCGGCGGCCTCGCCGTACATCCGGCGCAGACCCTCCTTGACGATGGCCGCGACCTCGTAGGCGAACGCCGGGTCGTACGTCAGCGCCGCCGGGTTGGTCGCCGCGATCACCGGCGAGTGGCCGTCGGCGTGCTGGAGGCCCTCACCGGTGAGGGTCGTACGGCCCGCGGTGGCGCCGACGAGGAAGCCGCGGCCGAGCTGGTCGCCGAGCTGCCACATCTGGTCGGCGGTCCGCTGCCAGCCGAACATCGAGTAGAAGATGTAGAACGGGATCATCGCCTCACCGTGCGTGGAGTACGCGGTGGAAGCGGCGATGAAGTCGGCCATCGAACCGGCCTCGGTGATCCCCTCGTTGAGGATCTGGCCGTTCTTGGCCTCCTTGTAGTACATCAGCTGGTCGCGGTCGACCGGCTCGTACGTCTGGCCCTTCGGCGAGTAGATGCCGAGCGACGGGAACAGCGACTCCATACCGAAGGTACGGGCCTCGTCCGGGACGATCGGGACCCAGCGCTTGCCGGTCTCCTTGTCGCGGATCAGGTCCTTGATCAGACGCACGAAGGCCATCGTCGTCGCCATCGACTGCGCGCCGGAGCCCTTGTCGAAGGCGGCGAAGGCCTTCTCGGCCGGGGCCGGCAGCGGGGCGAGCGGCTGGGTGCGGCGGGCCGGTGCCGGGCCGCCGAGGGCCGCGCGGCGCTCCTGGAGGTAACGGACCTCGGGGGAGTCGGCGCCGGGGTGGCCGTAGGGCACCTGGCCGTCGACGAACTGCGCGTCCGAGATGGGGAGTTCGAGAAGGTCACGCATGTTCTTGAACTCGTCGGTCGTGAGCTTCTTCATCTGGTGGTTCGCGTTCTTCGACGCGAAGCCCTCACCCAGGGTGTGGCCCTTGACGGTCTGCGCGAGGATGACCGTCGGCGCGCCCTTGAACTCCACGGCGGCCTTGTACGCGGCGTACACCTTGCGCGGCTCGTGGCCACCGCGCGAGAGGTGGAAGCACTCCAGGATCTTGTCGTCGCTCAGCAGCTGCGCCATCGCGACGAGCGCCGGGTCCTTGCCGAAGAAGTCCTGGCGGATGTAGGCGGCGTCGCGGGTCTGGTACGTCTGGACCTGCGCGTCCGGCACCTCGCGGAGGCGGCGGACCAGGGCGCCGGTGGTGTCGAGCGCGAACAGCTCGTCCCAGGCGTTGCCCCACAGCGACTTCACGACGTTCCAGCCGGCGCCGCGGAACTGGGCCTCCAGCTCCTGCACGATCTTGAAGTTGGCGCGGACGGGGCCGTCGAGGCGCTGCAGGTTGCAGTTGATGACGAAGGTCAGGTTGTCCAGACCCTCGCGGGCCGCCAGGGCGAGGGCGGCGGTCGACTCGGGCTCGTCCATCTCGCCGTCACCGAGGAACGCCCACACGTGCGAGGCGGAGACGTCCTTGATGGAGCGGTTGGTCAGGTAGCGGTTGAAGCGCGCCTGGTAGATCGCCGAGAGCGGGCCCAGACCCATGGAGACGGTGGGGAACTCCCACAGCCAGGGGAGGCGCCGGGGGTGCGGGTAGGAGGGCAGGCCGTTGCCGCCGGACTCCTGCCGGAAGTTGTCGAGGTGGGCCTCGTCGAGGCGCCCGTCCAGGAACGCGCGGGCGTAGATGCCGGGGGCGGCGTGACCCTGGATGTAGAGCTGGTCGCCGGAACCGTCGGCTTCCTTGCCCTTGAAGAAGTGGTTGAAGCCGGTCTCGTACAGCCAGGCGGCCGAAGCGAAGGTGGCGATGTGACCGCCGACGCCGTACTTCGAGCCGCGGGTGACCATCGCGGCCGCGTTCCAGCGGTTCCAGGCGGTGATCCGGCGCTCCATGGCCTCGTCGCCGTCGAAGGCGGCGCCCGTCGGCTCGGCGGAGGTCGGGATGGTGTTGACGTAGTCCGTCTCCAGCAGCTTGGGCAGGGCCAGGCCCGCGCCCTCGGCGTGCTGGAGCGTGCGGCGCATCAGGTAGGCGGCCCGGTGGGGGCCGGCGGCCTTGGTGACGGCGTCCAGGGAGGCCGCCCACTCGGCGGTCTCCTCGGTGTCACGGTCCGGGAGCTGGTCGAGCTCGCTCGGAATCTTGCCTACGGGATCGGTCATGATCGCCGCCTTCCGGACAGATGGGGGTGGAGAAGGGGTGCCTTGTCTGGCAGGACAGGGCGAAGGGCCGGGTAGCGGCCCGCCGAAGACTGTAAACCGACGATCGATGATCGATCAAAGGGTTGAAGGGGAAAACCTCTTCAGATCGAGAAAGTCGGCACAGGGTGCCAAGGAAAAGGGCACCCGGTGCCTCCGAAATGACCCGTTCTCGCAGGTCGGAGGCGCTTTCTGAGGGGGTGCTCGCACGGATGAGCGGGCCCGCCGAAGGCGGACCCGCTCGCTGTGCGTCAGACCTCTCGGGCCCCGGCCGGGTCCCGGATCAGGCCCTGGGGGCGCAGCCCAGAACGTGCGCCTTCACCAGGGCGCCGATGTTCGGGTCGCCCCTGCGGAAGGCCTCCACCAGCTCCTGGTGCTCCTCCGCGTACGACTTCTGGACCGTGCCCAGCCAGCGGATCGACAGGGCCGTGAAGACCTCGATGCCGAGCGTCTCCCAGGTGTGCAGCAGCACGCTGTTCCCGGCGGCCTTCACCAGCTCCCGGTGGAAGGCCACCGTGTGCCGCACCTGCGCGGTCCCGTCGGAGGTCGCGTCCGCCTCGTAGAGGGCCGCCACGTGCGGTTCCAGGGCCGAGCAGTCCGCCGCCAGCCGTCCGGCCGCCAGCTCGGCCGCGATCTGCTCCAGACCGGCCCGGACGGGGTAGCTCTCCTCCAGGTCGGCGGCGGTCAGATTGCGGACCCGGACGCCCTTGTTCGGCGCCGACTCGATCAGCCGCAGCGACTCCAGCTCGCGCAGCGCCTCGCGGACCGGGGTCTGGGAGACCTCCAGCTCGGTCGCGATCCGGCGCTCCACGATGCGCTCGCCCGGCTTCCAGCGGCCGCTGACGATCCCCTCCACGATGTGCTCGCGGATCTGCTCGCGCAGCGAGTGGACGACGGGGACGGTCATGAAGCGGCTCCTCGGGGAGTGTTGACTCTCAAGACAATACGGCGGCGCCCCCGTCCGGAAACACTTCCGGACGGGGGCGCCGCAGGTGAGGCTCGTTACGTTGCCTCCGCGTCTGCCTTTCGGTCCACCGCTTCGGCGTACGCCTTACAGGCCGAGGTCGACCTCGAACTCGCCGGCCTCGAGGATCGCCTTGACCGAGGTCAGGTAGCGGGCGGCGTCGGCGCCGTCCACCAGACGGTGGTCGTAGGACAGCGCGACGTACGTCATGTCGCGGATCGCGATCGTCTCACCCAGGTCCGGGTGGTTGATGACGACCGGACGGCGCACGGTGGCGCCGATGCCCAGGATGGCGACCTGGTTCGGGGGCACGATGATCGTGTCGAAGAGCGCGCCGCGCGAACCGGTGTTGGAGATGGTGAAGGTCGCACCGGCGAGGTCGTCCGGGGTGATCTTGCTGGCGCGCACGGCGCCGGCCAGCTCCGCGGTCTTCTTCGAGATGCCGGCGATGTTGAGGTCGCCCGCACCCTTGATGACCGGGGTCATCAGACCCTTCTCGGAGTCCACCGCGATACCGATGTTCTCGGTGTCGAAGTAGGTGATCGTGCCCTCGTCCTCGTTGATCCGGGCGTTGATGACCGGGTGGGCCTTCAGCGCCTGGGCCGCGGCCTTCACGAAGAACGGCATCGGGGACAGCTTGACGCCCTCACGGGCGGCGAAGGCGTCCTTGGCCTTGGCGCGCAGCTTCATCAGCTTGGTGATGTCGACCTCGACGACCGAGGTCAGCTGGGCCTGGCCGTGCAGCGCCTTCATCATGTTGTCGCCGATGACCTTGCGCATGCGGGTCATCTTGACGGTCTGACCGCGCAGCGGGGAGACCTCGAGCGCCGGAGCCTTGGCGGCGGCGGCCGGAGCCGCGGCCGGAGCGGCGGCGGCCTTCTTGGCCTCGGCGGCCGCGAGGACGTCCTGCTTGCGGATGCGACCGCCGACGCCGGAGCCCTTGACGGCCGCCAGGTCGACACCGTTCTCGGTGGCGAGCTTGCGGACCAGCGGGGTCACGTACGCGCCGTCCTCGGCGGGAGCCGCGGGCGCCGCCGGAACCGGGGTGACCAGGGCCGGGGCGATGGACGGGGCGGCGGGCGCGACCGGAGCCGGAGCGGCGACCGGGGCAGCGGGCGCCACCGGGGCCGGAGCGGCGACCGGGGCGGCCGGAGCCACCGGGGCCGGAGCGGCGACCGGGGCCGGGGCCGCCGCGGGGGCGACCGGAGCCGGAGCCGGGGCGGCGGCCGGAGCGGCACCCGCGGCACCGATGACGGCGAGCTTGGCGCCGACCTCGGCGGACTCGTCCTCGGCGACGACGATCTCCAGGAGGACACCCGAGACCGGGGCCGGGATCTCGGTGTCGACCTTGTCCGTGGAGACCTCGAGCAGCGGCTCGTCGGCCTCGACGGTCTCGCCGACCGACTTCAGCCAGCGGGTGACGGTGCCCTCGGTGACGGACTCGCCGAGCGCCGGCAGGACGACGTCCGTGCCGGTGGCGCCACCGGCGGCCGGAGCCTCGGCGGGGGCCTCGGCGACCGGAGCCGGAGCCGCCGGGGCCTCGGCCGCGGGGGCCGGGGCGGCGGCCGGAGCCGGAGCGGCCTCGGCGGCCGGAGCGGCGGCGGCGGGCGCACCCGTGCCGTCGTCGATGATGGCCAGCTCGGCGCCGACCTCGACCGTCTCGTCCTCGGCGACCTTGATGGAGGCCAGGATGCCCGAGGCGGGGGCCGGGATCTCGGTGTCGACCTTGTCGGTCGAGACCTCGAGCAACGGCTCGTCGGCCTCGACACGCTCACCCTCGGCCTTGAGCCAGCGGGTGACGGTGCCCTCGGTGACGCTCTCGCCGAGCGCCGGCAGGGTTACGGAAACCGACATGGTTTCAGTTGCTCCTAACGAATTGCGGGAAGTGGTCGTCGCGCCCTGTGATGACGATGAGCGTCAGTCGTGGGAGTGCAGCGGCTTGCCGGCCAGGGCCAGGTGGGCCTCGCCGAGCGCCTCGTTCTGCGTCGGGTGGGCGTGGATGAGCTGCGCGACCTCGGCCGGCAGCGCCTCCCAGTTGTAGATCAGCTGCGCTTCGCCGACCTGCTCGCCCATGCGGTCACCGACCATGTGGACGCCGACCACGGCACCGTCCTTGACCTGGACGAGCTTGATCTCGCCCGCGGTCTTGAGGATCTTGCTCTTGCCGTTGCCCGCGAGGTTGTACTTCAGGGCCACGACCTTGTCCGCGCCGTAGATCTCCTTGGCCTTGGCCTCGGTGATGCCGACGGAGGCGACCTCGGGGTGGCAGTACGTCACCCGGGGCACGCCGTCGTAGTCGATCGGGACGGCCTTCAGGCCGGCCAGGCGCTCCGCGACGAGGATGCCCTCGGCGAAGCCCACGTGCGCAAGCTGGAGGGTCGGGACGAGGTCGCCCACGGCCGAGATCGTCGGCACGTTGGTGCGCATGTACTCGTCGACCAGGACGTAGCCGCGGTCCATCGCGACGCCCTGCTCCTCGTAACCGAGACCGGCGGAGACCGGGCCGCGGCCGATGGCGACGAGCAGCACCTCGGCCTCGAAGGTCTTGCCGTCGGCCAGGGTGACCTTGACGCCGTTGTCGGTGTACTCGGCGGACTGGAAGAAGGTGCCGAGGTTGAACTTGATGCCGCGCTTGCGGAACGCGCGCTCAAGGAGCTTCGAGCTGTTCTCGTCCTCGACCGGGACCAGGTGCTTCATGCCCTCGATCACCGTGACGTCGGTGCCGAAGGACTTCCACGCGGAGGCGAACTCGACGCCGATGACACCGCCGCCGAGGATGATCGCGGACTCCGGGACCCGGTCCAGGGTCAGCGCGTGGTCCGAGGTGATGATCCGGTTGCCGTCGATCTCCAGGCCGGGCAGGGACTTCGGCACGGAACCGGTGGCCAGGAGGATGTGACGACCCTCGACACGACGGCCGTCGACGTCGACGGAGGTCGGGGAGGACAGGTGGCCGGTGCCCTCGATGTACGTCACCTTGCGGGAGGCGACGAGACCCTGCAGACCCTTGTACAGGCCCGAGATCACGTCGTCCTTGTACTTGTGCACGGCCTTGATGTCGATGCCCTCGAAAGAGGCCTTGACACCGAACTGCTCCGCCTCGCGGGTCTGGTCGGCGACCTCACCGGCGTGGAGCAGGGCCTTCGTCGGGATGCAGCCGTTGTGCAGGCAGGTGCCGCCGAGCTTGTTCTTCTCGATCAGTGCGACGTCCAGGCCCAGCTGCGCTCCGCGCAGCGCCGCGGCGTAACCGCCGCTGCCGCCGCCGAGGATCACTAGGTCGAAAACGGTGCTGGCGTCGTTCGCCACGTCACGTCCTCCATGCATGTGCGCTCGTCGCCGGTCGTCGATGACCGGGCGGCGGCTGGTGTCCGGCCGCTTTATTTCGGCCCTGTGGTGGGGGCCCTGTCCTGCCGAGAACCCATCTTCGCACTTGTTGACGGACGACGGGACGCGGGGCCGTGCTCTGAGACGGCCGATCGTCCGTACGGCGGGGCCACCAGCGCGTACGAACCTACGGATTTCGTCGCCGGCGAACACGGTGGACGCCGGACGCGGCCGACACGGCCGGCGGCGGACGGCGTGCGAACGGGGACGGCCCCGGGCGCGAAGCCCGGGGCCGTCCCCGTCACGGTGGTGCTCAGAGCTCGCCGGCCGCCGTGCGCTCGGCCAGCTTCACCAGGGTGCGCACCGAGGAGCCGGTGCCGCCCTTCGGGGTGTAGCCGTACGGGGCGCCCTCGTGGAAGGCCGGGCCCGCGATGTCCAGGTGGGCCCAGGTGATGCCCTCGCCCACGAACTCCTGGAGGAAGAGACCGGCGACCAGGCCGCCGCCCATCCGGACGCCCATGTTGGCGATGTCGGCGGTGGGGGAGTCCATGCTCTTGCGCAGGTCCGCGGGGAGCGGCATCGGCCAGGCCTGCTCGCCGACCTCCTCGGCGATCTCGTGGATCGCGGCGCGGTAGTCGTCGTCGTTGGCCATGATGCCGAAGGTGCGGTCGCCCAGCGCCAGGACCATCGCGCCGGTCAGGGTCGCCACGTCGACGATCGCGTCCGGGTGCTCCTCGGAGGCCTTGGTCAGCGCGTCGGCGAGGACGAGCCGGCCCTCGGCGTCGGTGTTGAGGACCTCGACGGTCTTGCCGCTGTACATGTTCAGGACGTCACCCGGGCGGGTGGCGGAGCCGGAGGGCATGTTCTCCGCCAGGGCGAGCCACCCCGTGACGTTGACCTCCAGGCCCAGCCGGGCCGCGGCGACGACGGAGGCGAAGACGGCGGCGGCGCCGGCCATGTCGCACTTCATCGTCTCGTTGTGGCCGGCCGGCTTCAGGGAGATGCCGCCCGAGTCGTAGGTGATGCCCTTGCCGACCAGGGCGAGGGTCTTCTCCGCCTTCGGGTGGGTGTAGGCGACCCGGACCAGGCGCGGCGGGTTCACGGAGCCGTTGCCGACGCCCAGGATGCCGCCGAAGCCGCCCTTGGTGAGCGCCTTCTCGTCGAGGATCTGGACCTTGAGGCCGTGCTCCTTGCCGGCGGCCTGGACGGCGGCGGCGAAGGTGGCCGGGTACAGGTCGTTCGGCGGCATGTTGATCAGGTCACGGGCGCGGTTCATCTCCTCCGCGACGGCCTGGGCGCGCTCGGCGGCGGCCTTGAAGGCCTTGTCGCGCGGCTTGGCGCCGAGCAGGGCGACCTCGCCCAGCGGCTTCTTCGCGTCCTTGCCGGCCTCCTGGTACGCCGTGTAGGCGTACGCACCGAGCAGGGCGCCCTCCGCGATGGCGGCGGCGTCCTCGGCGACGTCGATCGGCAGCGCGAACGCGGCCTTCTTCGTGCCGGTCAGGACACGGGCGGCGGTGCCGGCGGCGCGGCGCAGGACCTCGGCGCCGTACGACTCGCCGTCCTCGGGCACGCTGCCCAGGCCGACGGCCAGGACCAGGGGCGCCTTGAGGCCGGCGGGGGCGGGCACCTTCGTGGCCTCTCCCTCGGCACCCGAGGCGCCCAGGGTCTCCAGGACGGCGGCGAGCCGGCCGTCGAAGGCCTTGTCGACGGCCTCGGCGCCCGGGGCGACGACGAGCGCCTTCCCGGACTTCGCGACGCCGACGACGAGGGCGTCGGCGCGCAGCGTCGCCGCACCGGCAGTGCTGAGAGTGAGAGCAGTCACGGTGGTGAAATCTCGCTTCCATTGAGTTCTGTGGCGGTCGAGGGATGGGCCGACCGTGCCCGCCGCATCGTATTTCGGCCCGGAGAGCGCCGAGAACGAGCCTACGCTCGCTCAGCGGGTTCGCTCACGGCGGCGTTGATTCACTCATCCGTGGTGTCTCTTTCATGTTTACCGTTCCGGCCCGGAACGCTCGTCCACACTCGCCTCATTCGCGCAAGGACGACGCCCTCGTCTTTGCATCATCTGCATGATCTCCACAGGCCCTGCGTCCCGGCCCCGGGCGCGGCAGGACCTGCCGAGGGGGGACACCACCCGATGGACTCCGGCCGAATCCGTACGCCCAGAACCGCGCCCCGCACCCGCCGAGGCGCCCGCGTCGCACCCCGCACCGCCCGCGTCGCGGCCCTCGCCGCCGCCGCGCTGCTCGCCACCGTCGTCCCGTCCGCGCAGGCCCTCGCGGCCCCCGCGCCCCGGATCGACCTCACCGTCCTCGTCGTCGACGACGGCGGCAGCGCGGTCGGGGCGATCACCGCCGAACTGAAGGGCTCCGGCGTCCCGTACCGCAGGATCGACCTCGACGACCCGAACCGGCCCGTCCTCGACACGGCCTTCCTCAGCGACACCCTCGACGGCCGCCCCCGCGCCAAGTACCAGGGCGTCGTCCTGCCGCACGAGAGCGCCTTCGGCCCCGACTCGGCCGAGCACACCGCCCTCCAGGCGTACGAGCGGACGTTCGGGATCCCGCAGGTCGACGCGTACACCTGGTCGCACCCCGGCGTCGGCCTCGACTACACGAACGAGGGAGGCTGGTCCGGCGTCCTCGACGGGACCACGGCCGGCGTCACCGCCGCCGGGCGGGCCGGCCCCTTCGGCTATCTGAACGGGGCGCTCACCTTCGAGGACAACGACCCGGCGATCTCCGAGAGTTACGGATACGCCGGCCGCCCCCGCGCCGGGTACACCAGCTACCTGGACATGCCCGTCGACGGGGCCGGCGGCCGGGCCAGCCTGGTCGGCGAGTACGCCGCCGACGGGCGCCGCGAACTCGTCGTCACCTTCGCCTACAACCAGTACCAGCGGCAGTTCCGGGCCCTCGCCCGCGGCATCGTCGAATGGCTCACCCAGGGCGTCCACCTCGGCCGGAGCCGCAACTACCTCTCCGTCCACGTCGACGACGTCTTCGCCCCCGACGCCCGCTGGGACACCGGACTCGACTGCACGCCCGGCGACTTCGACTGCGTCGGCGACGACGGCGAGGGCGCGAACCCGATCCGCATGACGGTCGCGGACGCCCAGTACGCCGCCGCCTGGCAGAAGTCGGCCGGCTTCACCCTCGACATGGTCTACAACGGCGGCCAGGGCGAGCAGTGGAAGACCGAGCACGGCGGCAGCGACCCGCTCACCGACCGGCTCGTCGCAGACCGCGCCCAGTACCGGTGGATCAACCACACCTACACCCACCCCTTCCTCGGCTGCGTCCAGGACAACGCCGTCGTGCCCTGGCAGTGCGCCAAGGACACCGCGGGCAACACCCTCTGGGTCAGCCGCTCCGAACTCTCCGGCCAGATCCGCGACAACTACAACTGGGCCGTCGGCAAGGGCATCTCCGTCGACCGGACCGAACTCGTCACCGGCGAGCACTCGGGCCTCAGGACCCTTCCCCAGCAGCCCGTCGACAACCCCAACCTCGCCGGCGCCCTCGCCGACAACGGCGTCAAGTGGACCGGCAGCGACAACTCCCGCGAACCGCAGCAGCGTTCGGTCGGGACCGCCACCGGCGCCGCGAAGACCGTGCCCCGCCACCCCATGAACGTCTACTACAACGTGGGCACCGCCGCCGAGATGGCCGATGAGTACAACTGGATCTACACCTCCCGCGCCGCCGGCGGCAGCGGCGTCTGCGAGTCCAACCCCGCCTCCACCTGCCTGCCCGCCCCGCTCCCCACGGCCACCGGCTACGCCGACCACATCGTGCCGCAGGAAGCCCGCACCGCCCTCTCCCACGTCCTCGGCAACGACCCCCGCCCGCACTACGTGCACCAGTCCAACCTCGCCGAGGAACGCCTCCTCTACCCCGTCCTCGACCGGGTCCTCGGCGACTACCGGGCCCTCTTCGCGCCCAGCGCCCCCCTGGTCAACCCCGCCCAGAAGGACGTCGGCACCGAACTGACCCGCCGCACCGCCTGGGACCAGGCCCTCGCCGCCGGCAAGGTCACCGCCTACCGCGTCGGCGGCACGGTCACCGTCAAGGCCCCCGCCGGCGTCGCGGCGCCCGTCACCGCCCCCGAGGGCACCCGCAAGCGGCTCCTCCTCGGCACCACCGCCTTCGGGACGCCCTACGCCGGGACCCGCTCCGCCTGGACCACGCCCGAACTGCTCCAGACCAGCGTCACACTCACGCTCCCGACCGCCTGACCAGCACGTTCTGGGGGGAACGCACATGCCGAGCCGTGGCCGTCACGTCACCATGCTCACCGAAGGCACCTATCCGCACGTCCACGGCGGCGTCAGCACCTGGTGCGACCAGCTCGTCCGCGGCATGCCCGAGGTCGACTTCGAGATCCTCGCCCTCACCGGCAGCGGCCGCGAGCCCGTCACCTGGGAGCTGCCGTCCAACGTCACCCGGCACACCGCGTACCCCCTCTGGGGACTTCCGCAGGGGCCGGCCGCGCCCATCCGCGCGCGCCGGCCCCTGCGGGGGCGTACGCGCCGCCGCTTCCTCGACGCGTACGAACGCGTCCTGCTCGCCCTCCTCGACCCCGAGGCGGACTGCGACTTCGGCACCGGCCTGTACGAACTGGCCGAACTCGCCCGGCAGGGAAGGCTGACCACGGCCCTGCGCTCCGAGGCGGCGCTGCGCTCCCTGATGTGGATCTGGACCATGCCCCATCTGCCGACGCTCGCCGCCCGGCCCACCGTCCACGACGCGCTCACCGCCACCGACCTGCTCGAACACGCCCTGCGGCCACTCGCCGCCCGGATATCCACCGACGGCGTCGCGCACGCCGTCTCCAGCGGCCTCGCCACCCTGCCGGCGCTCGCCGCACAGCACTTCGAAGGGGTGCCCTTCCTGCTCACCGAACACGGCATCTACCTCCGCGAGCGCTACCTCGGCTACCGCACCGACACACAGCGCTGGCCCGTCAAGGCCCTCATGCTCGGCTTCTACCGCGAGCTCAACACCCTCGGCTACCGCAAGGCCGACCTCATCACCCCCTGCAACCACTACAACCGGCGCTGGGAGGAGCGCGGCGGCGCCCCCGTCGACCGCATCCGCACCGTCTACAACGGCGTCGACCCGGCCCTCTTCCCCGAGGCCGGACCCGAACCGGAGACACCCACCCTCAGCTGGTGCGGACGCGTCGACCCCATCAAGGACCTCGAAACCCTGATCAGGGCGTACGCGATCTGCCGGGCCGAACTCCCGGCGCTGCGGCTCCGGTTGTTCGGCCCGGTCCCCGCCGGGAACGAGGACTACCTCACCCGGCTGGAGAAGCTCGCCGCCGAACTCGGCGTCACCGACGGCCTCACCTTCGAGGGCCGGATCTCGGACGTGCCCTCCGCCTACGCGGCCGGCAGCGTGGTCATGCTCTCCTCCATCAGCGAGGGCTTCCCCTTCTCCCTCATCGAGGCCATGTCCTGCGGCCGCGCCACCGTCTCCACCGACGTCGGCGGGGTACGGGAGGCCGTCGGCGACGCCGGGATCGTCGTCCCGCCCCGCGAACCGGCCGTCATGGCCGCCGCCGTCACCGCGCTCCTGCGCGACGGGGCCCACCGCGCCGAACTCGGCCGCCAGGCCCGGCAACGGGTGATCGACCGCTTCACCCTGCACCGCTCGGTCGACGGCTTCCGCCAGATCTACCGCGAACTCGCGGGCGACCGGATCGGACCCGTACGCCCCGTCACCCACCCCAAGCCGTGGCCGGTCCGCCTGCCCGCGCCCCGCCGCATCACCCCCACCCTCGTCGCGGGAGGCACCCCGGCATGAGCGGCTCCCTCTGGCTGAGACGCCCGACCACCCACACCCCGCTCCCGGCGATCCCGCGCCCCCGCGCGCAGACCCCGGGGGCGCCCGGAGGACCCGGCAGGGGCGCGGACGCCGACACCGCGCCCCCGACGGGCCCCGGCCGCACCGGCGACGGCCACCCCGCCCCGGCCCGGGACCCGGCCCCGGACCCCACCGGGGGCGGACTCGCCGCCGACCCGCTCGACGAACTCGCCGAGCGGCTCGGGGGACTCGCCTCCGTCGCCGTCCACCCCGACGAGATCGCCGCCCTCCTCGAGTCCGACGGCATGACCGACGACCACATCCGGCTCACCTACGGCCGCGCCGACTCCTTCGAGCTCGCCGAGGACCTCTACGCGCGCGTGGAGCGGCGCCACCCCGCCCCGGAGGCACCGCCCGCCGGGCCCTGGCACAGCGGACTCGCGGGCTGCCTCCTGCGCGGCCTCGTCTTCGCGCTGCCAGGCCTCGCGTACGTCCTCGCCTCACCCCTGCTCGCCGGGGAACACGGCCGGTTCGGGCTCCCCGGCGGCACCGTCCCGCTCCTCGCGGGCGCCGTCACCGGCTGGGTCTGGAACCAGGCCCTCTCCCACCGCGCGTACACCTGGCTCGGCCTCGGCGACCGGCCCGCCGCCGCCCGCACCCTGCTCCTCGGCGCCCCGGCGGGCGCCCTGGCCGGCACGGCCGTCGCCCTCGCGGCCGCCGCGCCCGGCGAGCTCCCGGCCGCCCTCTTCGCCGCCGGGCAGTCGCTCTACCTGGCCGCCGCGACCGTCCTCCTCGTCCTCGGCCGCGAACGGGCCCTGCTCTGCGCCCTGCTGCCGCTCGCCGGAGCCGTCCCCGCCTTCCGCTGGGACCTGCCCGACCCGCTGCGCGCCGCCCTCCTCCTCGCCGCGCTCACCGCCAGCACCGTCTTCGCCGGGCTGGTGCTCCGGCCGGGCGCGCGGCGCGGCGCGGCGGGACGCGGCGGCCCGCCGCGCGCGGCCTCCCTCCCGTACGGACTGTTCGGCCTCGGCAGCGGTCTCCTCGTGCTGCACGCGGGCGTCGGCGACACGCCAGTGAGCGGGGCGGGCGCGGTGATAGCGCTGACCCTCTCCATGGGGCCCGCCGAGTGGCTGCTGCACCGCTTCCGGGGCGAGAGCCTGACCCGGCTGCGGACCCTGGCCACCGCCCGCGAGTTCCGCCGCGCGGTCACCGGCACCCTGGTGCTCTGCCTCGGCGGCTACCTCACCGTCCTCGTCGGGCTCGCCCTCACCGTGACCCTGGCCTGGCCGGGGGCGCCCCCGCCGGCGCTCCCGCGGCTCCTCACCCTGCTCCTGATCGGGACCGTGCTGTGGCTGGGGCTGCTGCTCCAGGCCTTCGGCGCGGTGCTGAGCGCCGCCGCGGTGTGCCTGCTCGCGGCGGCGGCACAGACCGCGGAACCCGCCGCGGGCCCGGTGGCGGCCGGGGGAGCGGCCGCCGTGCTCGCCGTACTCACCTGTGTTCTGCTGGTACGACCGACCGCCCACCGCGTCTAGGGGACCCGGCCCGTGAATCGTTTCCTCCTGGTGCCGTTCTACGAGCACCCGGCCGACCGTCCCGAGGCCTGGTCGGCGCTCGTGGACGCGGCCCCGTCCCTGTACGGCGTCGTCGTCAACCCGGCGAGCGGCGCGGGCGAGGCGCCCGACCCGGCGTTCGCGGAGAGCGCCGGACGGCTGCGCGCGGCCGGCGTCCGGCTCCTCGGCTACGCGGACACCGCCTACGGGCGCCGCCCGCACGCCGAGGTCGTCACCGACCTGCTCCGGCACCGCGACTGGTACGGCACCGACGGCGCCTTCCTCGACCAGGTGTCGACCGCGCCCGCCGCCCTCGGCCACTACCGCCGGATCGCGGTCGCGGCCCGCTCCGCCGGAGCGGGGACCCTGGTGCTCAACCACGGCGCCCACCCCGACCCGGGATACGAGGAGTTCGCCGACCTCCTCGTCACCTTCGAGGGCCCCTGGGACACCTACCGGGCGCTCGACCTGCCGGTCGCCCCGCACTACTGCCACCTCGTCTACGCCGCCCCGCCCGGCGTCCGCCCCGCCACCCCGGTGCACTGCGCCGTCCCCGGCACCGGCGCCCACCCCTGGGGCACCCTTCCGCACCTCCTGGAGCCCGCCCGATGAGACGAACGCTGCCCCTGCTCGCGGGGCTGCTGCTCCTCGCCACGGCCTGCACGACGGCCCCCGACCCGGACCCGAAGCGGAGCGAGGGCCGCTGGCAGCCGAAGCCGGGTCTGACCTGGCAGTGGCAGCTCAGCGGGAAGCTCGACCCGACCGTCGACGTCCCCGTGTACGACATCGACGGCTTCGACCACCCGGCGTCCGCCGTCGCGGACCTGCACCGCAGGGGCCGCAAGGTCATCTGCTACCTCTCCACCGGCGCCTGGGAGGACTTCCGCCCCGACGCGGCGGACTTCCCGAAGTCCGTCCTCGGCAAGGGCAACGGCTGGGAGGGCGAACGCTGGCTCGACATCCGCCGCACCGACGTCCTCGAACCGCTCATGGCGAAGCGCCTCGACCTGTGCCGGGACAAGGGCTTCGACGCCGTCGAACCCGACAACATGGACGGCTACCGCAACCGCACCGGCTTTCCCCTCACCGCCGCCGACCAGCTCCGCTACAACCGGCTGATCGCCCGCCTGGCCCATGACCGCGGCCTGGCGGTCGGCCTCAAGAACGACCTGGACCAGATCCCGCAGCTGCTCCCGGACTTCGACTTCGCGGTGAACGAGCAGTGCGCGGAGTACGACGAGTGCGGCCGGCTCGCCCCGTTCGTGACGGCGGGCAAGGCCGTCTTCCACGTCGAGTACGAACTGACGACGGCCCAGTTCTGCCCGCAGGCCCGGAAGCTGGGCCTCAGCTCCATGCTCAAGCACTACGACCTGGGGGTGTGGCGCCGGCCCTGCTGACGGGGGAGCGGCCGGCGCGCCACGGGCGGGTCAGCCCAGCGCGAGCGCCACCAGGGCCACCGTCGCCGCCGACTCCTCGACGGCCCCGAACACGTCGCCCGTCACCCCGCCGAAGCGCCGCACGCAGCGGCGCAGCAGCAGCGCCGCCGCGCCCATCGCGGCCCCGGCCGCCAGGACGTTGTGGACCGCGTCGTACGGGGAGAACAGCAGGCCCGCCAGGGCGCAGAGGGCCAGCACCACGGCCGTGGTGAGGGTCGCCGAGCGGACCGGGACCGTCGCGGCGACGATCGCGCCGAGTCCCTCGGGCCGGGCGGCGGGGACGCCGTGGCGGGAGGCGTGGGTGAGGGCGAGGCGGGCGACGGCCGCGGCGAGGAGGGTGCCGGCCGCGCCGTGCGCCCAGCCCTCCCCGTACAGCTCGAAGAGGGCCGCGACCTGGGCGAGCAGGACGAGGAGGAGGACGATCACGCCGAACGGGCCGACGTCCGACTGCTTCATGATGCGCAGCGCGTCCTCGGCGGGCTTGGCGCTGCCGAGGCCGTCGGCGGTGTCGGCGAGGCCGTCGAGGTGGAGGCCGCGGGTGAGGACGGCGGGGACGGCGGTGCCGACGACGGCGGCGAGCAGCGGACCCGAGCCGAGCGCCAGGAACGCGGCGCCGAGCGCGGCGGCGCAGAGGCCGACGGCCAGACCGGCCAGCGGGGCGCAGAGCATGCCGGCGCGCGCCGCGTCCCGGTCCCAGCGGGTGATGCGGGCGGGGAACACCGTGAGGGTGCCGAAGGCGAAACGCAGGCCGTCCATCCGGGCAGGGTAATCGCCGCTTCCGGACGGTAGATTGCGCATACCGCGCATATCGGAACGGGGTGGCATGGGTCACTGGTTCTCCCGCAACATCGTCGAGCCGGGCAAGCTCCCGATGCTCCTCGCGCTGACCTCGTTCATCGTGACGTTCCTGGTCACCCGGGCCGTCGTCCGCCTCATCCGGGCGGGGAAGGGGCCGTTCAAGAACGTCTCCTCCGGCGGGCTCCACATCCATCACGTCGTGCCCGGTGTGGTCCTCACCGTCCTCGGTGGATTCGGTGCGGTGGCCAGCGACCGGCACGGGGTCGGCGGGGCCGTCTTCGCGGTGGTCTTCGGGATCGGCGCCGGCCTCGTCCTGGACGAGTTCGCGCTGATCCTGCACCTGGACGACGTCTACTGGAGCGACGAGGGCCGCAAGAGCGTCGAGGTGGTCGTCCTCACCGCGTCCATGGTCCTGCTGGCCCTGAGCGGCTTCTCCCCGCTCGGCGTCGACGACATGACCTCCGACGAACGCCAGGACCGGGCCACCTTCCTCCTGACCCTGGCGGTGAACTTCCTCTTCATCCTGGTCACCCTGGTGAAGGGGAAGTTCCGGATGGCCGTGATCGGGACCCTGGTCCCCTTCGTGGCGATCGTCGGCGCCGTCCGCCTCGCCCGCCCCGGCTCCTGGTGGTCCCGCCGCTTCTACCGGCGCCGCCACCGGGCACGGGCCCGCTCCCGTATCCGTACCTACCGGCACGACAAGCGCTGGACCAGGATCCGGCGCCGCTTTCAGGACTTGATCGGCGGCTTCCAGGAGCGGGTCCCCGGACGGGGCTCCGGTTCCACCCCGTCCTGACGGCGCTCCCGCCACGCCCGGACGGCGATCAGGAGGAGGACGGCGGCGATGGCCGCCAGATGCTCCTTGCCCGCGAGGTTCGCCTTGATGATCACCTCCACGACCATCGCCACGACCACCAGCGCGCCCGTCCACCGGGCGCCGAGCCGCCAGCACACGTACACGGCGAGGCCGACGACCGCGGCCGACGGCCCCGTGTCCACGACCTGCGCGTCGGAGGCGGGCAGCCCGAGCGGGCCGTCCGGCCCGAGCGCGATGCCCACGCGCGCGTACAGCGTCCCGGCGAGCGTGGCCAGATAGGCGACGCCGAGGGTCCGCCACCGGCCGAGACAGATCTCGGCGATCCCGAACACCAGCAGGACCTGGGCGAGCGCGCCCCACACCGGCAGGTCGAGGGCGGGTACGAAGAGCGAGAGCGGGGTACGGAGCAGCGACAGCCACAGGGGGTCCTCGGCCCGTACGGAACCGATGTCCTGGACCGCCTGATAGCCCCAGCCCTGGTTCTGCACCACCTGGAACAGAGCGGTGAGGGAGACGGCGGCGAGCGTCATCGGGACCGCCCTCCACCGCTCGGTGACGAGCGCCGTCCGTACGGTGGTGAACAGCGGCCCCCACTCGCGGCGGGCGAAGTCCCGGAGGGCCCGGCTCAACGGCCGCTCTCCAGATGTCTGCGGTGCATCCTCCCCCAAGGACTTCGTCCAGGGGGTGCCCCCAGCAGCCCGGGGGCCTCCAGGAACCCCTCCGCCCGGCCGGCGGCGAGGCCGATGCGCAGCAGGTCCGCACTCTTCTCGAAGAGCATGAATCGGGGCTCCCAGATCGGTCGGTACTTGGCGTTGGCGCGGTACAGCGACTCGATCTGCCACCAGCGGGAGAAGAAGCTGAGCAGCGAACGCCACATGCGCAGCACGGGTCCCGCCCCGAGCTTCGAGCCACGCTCGAAGACGGAGCGGAACATCGCGAAGTTCAGCGAGACCTGAGTGATCCCGATCTCCTTGGAGCGCTGGAGGAGTTCGATGACCATGAACTCCATCAGACCGTTCTCGGAGTCGCGGTCGCGGCGCATCAGGTCGAGCGAGAGCCCCTTCGGGCCCCAGGGCACGAAGGACAGCACGGCCCGCAGCTCGCCCTGTTCGTCGGTGCACTCCAGCATCACGCAGCGGCCGTCGCGCGGGTCCCCGAGCCGGCCGAGCGCCATCGAGAAGCCGCGCTCGGTGGCGCCGTCCCGCCAGTCGTCGGCCCGGCGCAGCAGCTCGGCCATCTCGTCGGCCGGGATGTCCTCGTGGCGCCGGATGCGGACCTCGTAACCGGCCCGCTTGACCCGGTTGAAGGCCTGCCGGACCGTCCGCATCGCCCGGCCCTCGAGCGTGAACTCGTCGGTCTCCACGATCGCCTCGTCGCCCAGCTCCAGCGCGTCCAGGCCGTGCCGGGCGTAGATGGTGCCGGCCTCCTCGCTCGCCCCCATCACGGCCGGGATCCAGCCGTGCTCACGGGCCTCGGCGAGCCAGGGCTCGATCGCGCCGGGCCAGGCCTCGGGGTCGCCGATCGGGTCGCCGGACGCCAGCGACACCCCGCCGACCACCCGGTAGGTCACGGCGGCCTTCTCGCTCGGCGACCACACGACGCTCTTCTCGCGGCGCAGCGCGAAGTAGCCGAGCGAGTCGCGGTCGCCGTTCTTGTCCAGCAGCAGCCGCAGCTTCTCCTCGTCCTCCTCGGTCAGCGGGTCGACGGCCCGGCGGGAGCGGAAGGCGGCGAACAGCACCGCGAAGAGCAGCAGCGTGGACAGCACGTTGATGGTCACGTCGACCCAGCCGGGGGTGCTGATCCCGGCGATGCGGGAGTCGTCCGCGGCCAGGGTGATCAGCCGCATCACGCCGTACCGCCAGCGCTCCAGGAAGGTGGAGGGAGCGGTGGCGGTGTTGGTGACGGTGACCAGGACCGCCGCGAGCAGCGAGGTCACGAGCAGTCCGCCGACCGCCACGATCGCGGCCAGCCACGGGTTGGAGCGGTCGCCCTTCGCGTAGAACTCCTTGCGGCCGAGCAGCAGCGCGAGGACGAACGCGGCGGTCAGGGCCAGCGAGATCCAGTTCTGGGCGTGCTGCCGGATCTCCGGGAAGAACATCACCAGCGCGAAGAGCAGCAGGAAGAGCCCGCCGAGCACCAGGTTGAGGATCCACGCGGCCCGCTTGCGGCGCCGCATGGTGATCGCCAGGAAGAGCGTGAAGACGCCCGAGGCGAAGCCCGCCGTGAGCATGTACGGGGTGAAGTAGTTGTCCTCGTTGTGCCGGCGCAGGTCCTGCCCGAAGGAGACCCAGACGGCACTCAGGAAATTGATGAACGTGACGACGCGCAGGTACCAGACGGCGAACGCGGCGCTGCGCCGCGAACGGGCCGTGGTGCCCCGGGGCGCTCCTTCGGCGGACAAGCGGGCCTCTCCCATGAAAAGCGATCATATGGGGCGCCGCTCGCCGTGCGGCGACGCCGGAGACGGCCGCGCGCGCGTCGCGACCGGCCGCCTGACCGGCGTCGGTGGGTCCGTCTCCCCGCGTCGGACCCCGCCGTCAGAGCCCGGAGTCGCCCTCGGCGTCCGGAGCGGTCGGGTCCGGACGTTCGGGCAGCTCCGCGGCGAGCGCCGCCGCGGCCCTGACGAGGGGAAGCGCGAGCAGTGCCCCGGTTCCCTCACCCACATGGACGCCGTGGTCGAGCAGCGGGTTGAGCGCCATCCGGTCCAGCGCCTTCGCCTGCGCCGGCTCCCCGCTCACCTGGCCCGCCAGCCACCAGTCCGGCGCCCGGAACGCCGCCCGCTGCGCCACCAGCGCGCAGGCCGCCCCCACGACACCGTCGAGGATCACCGGCATCCGCCGCACCGAGGCCTGGAGCAGGAACCCGGTCATCGCCGCCAGGTCCGCCCCGCCGACCGCCGCGAGCAGCTCCAGCTGGTCGCCGAGCACGGGCCGGGCCCGCCGCAGCGCGTCCCGGATCGCCGCGCACTTCCGCATCCACGCCAGATCGTCGATCCCGGCTCCGCCCCGGCCCGTCACCACGGAGGCGTCCGTCCCGCACAGCGCCGCGATCAGCGTGGCCGCCGGCGTGGTCCCGCCGACGCTCAGGTCCCCCAGCACCACCAGATCGGTGCCCGAGTCCGCCTCCTCGTCGGCGATGGCGATGCCCAGCCGGACCGCCGCCTCGGTCTCCTCGACCGTCAGCGCGTTCTCGACGTCGATCCGCCCGGTACCCCGCCGCACCCGGTGGCGCACCACCTCGGCGGGCAGCAGCTCCGGGTCGCAGTCCAGCCCGGCGTCCACCACCCGGACCGGGACCTCCGCCGACCGGGCCAGCACCGCGACCGGGCTCTCCCCCTCCAGGACCGCGCGCACCAGCTCGTGCGCGGTGCCCGCCGGGCGCCCCGACACGTCGAGCGAGGCGATCCCGTGGTCGCCCGCGAAGAGCACCACCTTCGGCTGCTCGATCGCCCGCACCTTGACCGAGGCCTGCGCGGCCGACAGCCACTCACCGAGCTCGTCGAGCCGGCCGAGCGCACCCGGCGGCACGGTCAGCCGCTCACGGCGCTCCTCGGCGTCACGCCGGATCCCCCCGTCGGGGCGCTCGATCAGATCGGAGAAGTCGTCCAGGTTCACGGGATTCCGCCTTGTGACAATCAGCGAGGGCCATCGGTGCTCGCACCCTACCCGCGCAGCACGAACGGCTGACCGGCGACCACGAGGAGGACCTCCTCGCACTCGTCGGCGAACGCCGCGTTCAGCCGGCCCAGCTCGTCCCGGAACCGCCGCCCCGCCGCCGTCGCCGGCACCACCCCCGAGCCGACCTCGTTCGTCACCGCGACGACCGTGCGACGGGTGGCGCGCACCGCGGCCACCAGCTCCGCCGTCCGCTCCCGCAGCGCCGCCTGCCCGCCGGCCGCCCACGTCTCGTCGTCCCAGGCGCCCACCCGGTCCATGGCGTCCGTCAGCCACAGCGACAGACAGTCCACCAGCAGCGCGGGCCCGTCCCCGTCGAGCAGGGGTACGAGATCGCAGGTCTCGGCGGTACGCCAGGAACCGGGCCGCCGCTCCCGGTGCAGGCCCACCCGCTCCGCCCACTCCGGGTCGCCCTCCCGGGTCCCGCCGGTCGCCACGTACAGCACCTCGGGGAAGGACTCCAGGCGCCGCTCGGCCTCCACGGACTTCCCCGACCGGGCCCCGCCGGTCACCAGCGTCCGGCGCGGCACGTCCGGCACCTCGTGGTACTCGCCCACGTACAGCGTCGTCCCGTCCGGCACCGCCCGCGCGCCGGCCGCCGCGAGCCGCCGGTCCAGCTCCGCTCCCGTCGGCGCGTCGTGGTCCAGATGGACGGCGATCACCTCGGTCGCCGGGCCCACCGCGCCGGTCGCCCGCAGCCGGGCCAGCGCGTCCGGCCGGCCCGTCACATCGGCGACGACCATGTCGTACGGCACCCGGTGGTCCTCGGGGAGGCCCGCCGGAGCCCCGCCGGGCGGCAGATAGAGGAGCCGCTCGCCGTCCGCCGAGGTCACCTCGTACCCGGTGCCGGGGGAGTCCATCGCGACCGCCCGCACCCGGTGTCCGGAGATCAGCGTCAACTCCCGTCCGTCCGGCACCCGCCCGGCCGTCGGCAGCCCGGCGGGCACCTCGACGGCGGGCCCGTCGTGCGGATGCGTCAGCAGCACCTGCCGTACGCCCACCAGCGAATGGCCCGAACGGGCCGCCGCGAGCGCGGCCCCCGGGGTCAGATCGAGCAGCAGGGCCCCGTCCACGAGCAGCGCCGTCGCGGCGCGGACCCGGGGGCCGCGGGAGAGCGCGCACACGGCGCAGGGGCAGTCGGAGCGGGGGAGTCCGAGCGGGGCGCCGGTGCCGAGCAGAGTCAGTTCCACCCTCAGATCCTCCCGCGCCACCGCGAGGCGTGCGCGCCCGGCTACTCTGCGGGCAGGAAACCGATCATCCGGTGAGCGCCAGGAGGCGGACATGGCATGGACGTGGCGGTTCGAGAAGTCCGACGGCACAGAGGTCGAGCCGGTGGTGACTCCGGAGGAGTTCACCACCCAGGGCGACGCGGAGAGCTGGATCGGCGAGCACTGGCGTGACCTCCTGGGCGGTGGCGCGGACCAGGTGACGCTGTCGGAGGACGACACGAAGATCTACGGCCCGATGCCCCTGAACGCGGAGGGCTAGGGCGCCCGGCGGCCAGGGAGGGGGTGCGGGGGACACGGTCCCCGGCACCCCCTTCGGCCTGGGTGGCCCCGGTGTCCCGGGGCGCGTGACTCGGGTTGGGCCTCAGGGCTCCGGGCCCCGGTGCGTCCCGGCCGACGGCTCTCGGGCCCGGGCCTTCGGCCGTGCCAGGAGCTTTCGGGGTCCGTGTCTCCGGGCGCCGGTCCCGTCCGGGCCCCGGGCGCGTGCGGGTTCCGTGTCTCCGGGCCGGGCCACGTCCCGGCCCCGGCCACGTCCCGGCCCCGCGCCGTCACAGCTCGCCGAGCGTGATCTCCGTCTTGTGGGTCGTCGTGCCCCGGACGTACGTCGCCGTCACCTTGTCGCCCGGCTTCATCGAGGCCAGCGCCTCCGACAGCGACGTGATCGTCGTGATGTCGGTGTCCCCGAGCCGGGTGATCACGTCGCCCGGCTTCAGACCCGCCTTGCCCGCCGCGCCGTCGGCCGGGGCCTCGACCACGGCGACGCCCGCCGGGTTGTAGTCGTCGTCGAGCACCGTACGGCCGGTGATGTCCAGGGCCGCCCGGCCCGAGTCCGTCACCTTGCCGTCCTTGATGATCTGGTCCGCGATCGTCCGGACCATCGACGCGGGGATCGCGAACCCGATCCCCGGTGCCGTCCCGCCGCCCAGCTCCGGATCGGTCGCCGCGAGCGTCGGGATGCCGATGACCTGGCTGTCCAGGTTCACCAGGGCGCCCCCGCTGTTGCCCGGGTTGATCGCCGCCGAGGTCTGCACCATGTTCCCGATGGTCGCGCCGGTCCCGCCGCCGTCGCGCCCCTCGCTGACCGTGCGGCCGGTCGCCGAGACGATGCCCTGCGTCACGCTGCCGGACAGGCCGAGCGGAGAGCCCATCGCGAGGACGATCTGCCCCATGTCGACGCCGGCCGAGTCGCCGAACTTCGCCGGCTTCAGGCCCTGCGGCAGCGACTCCAGCTTGATCACCGCGAGGTCCTGCTCGGGGTACGAGGAGACGAGCCGGGCGGTCACCGTCTGCCCGCCGGTGGCGGCGGCGACCTTGAAGGTCTTCTCCTCGCCGACCACGTGCGCGTTCGTGACGACGTGCCCCTTGTCGTCGTAGACGACCCCGGAGCCGAGGCTGGCGCTCGCGTCGATCTGCACCACCGACGGCAGGACGTTCTTGATGACGGCCTGGTAGTCGTCCTGGAGTTCGTTGGCGGAACGCGGCGCCGCCGCCTGCGTCGAGCGCTCGGGCGCGGCCGGGCCCCCGCCGGAGGAGCAGCCGCCGACGAGCGCGGCGGCGCAGACCGTGGCCGTCAGGGGGAGGAGGAGACGGGGCGTACGGGCACGGGCACGCGCGGAGGCGCGGGAGACGTCCATGTCCGGAGTATCTGTTTCATCCCGCGCGCGGGCCCGGCGGGCGCACCCGATCAGGGGTGCGGGACCCCGCTCGGGGTCCCGCGGGGGCGGCGACGGCCGTACGAGGCCGGCCGCGCCGCGTCAGCCCCGTACCCCGCAGAGGTGCAGCAGCGCCGCCAGCCGCCGGTACGGCTCCGTGCGGCCCGCCCGGTCCTCGGCGGCGAGCAGCCGGTCCAGCTCCTCGGCGGCCGGCAGCCCCGCCTCGTGCGGGATGCCGTCGGTGAAGACCCGCACCCCGTACCAGGCGTGCAGCGGCGCCGCGATGCCCGCCAGCGTCGAGGTCAGCGCGTCCAGCCGGTCGGCCCGCACCTTCACGCCGTTGTCGTCGGTGTAGACGTCCGAGTCGAAGGCCGCGAGCGCCCCCGACCAGTCGCCGGCGAGCCCCGGCCGCAGGGCGAGCGCCTCCGCGTTCCGCACGACCAGGGAGAGGAGTCCGCCGGGGGCGAGCATCCTGGCCAGGCCGGCGAGCAGCGCGTCGGGCTCGTCCGCGTACATGAGCACGCCGTGGCAGAGGACCACGTCGAAGCTGCCGGGGAGGAAGTGCACTCCGGTCTCGCGTCCGTCGCCCTCGATCAGCCGGACCCGCTCGCGGATCCCGGCCGGTTCGGTCGCCAGCGAGTCCCGGGCCGCCTTCAGGAGGTCGGGATCGGCTTCGAGACCGGTGACGGTGTGCCCCGCGCGGGCGAGGCGCAGGGCCTGGGTGCCCTGGCCCATGCCCGCGTCGAGGATGCGCAGCCGCTGGCCCACCGGGTAGCGGCCGGATATCTGCTCGTCGAGCTGACGGGCGACGATCTCCTGCCGGATGGTGTCGCGCAGCCCGCCGGAGCCGGCGGGCCAGTGCACGACGGGCAGCACGGGGCCGCCCGACTCCGACGTCGCCGCGCCGAAGGCGCGCTCGACGGGCTCCGAGCTGTCGGCGCTCAGGGCCGCTCTCCGCGCTTGACCTGCGGCTTCGGCAGTCGCAGTCGGCGCATCTGGAGCGTACGCATCAGGCCGTAGGCGATGGCGCCACGCTTCGGCTCGTTCGGGAAGCGCTCGTTGAGCTGCTTCCGGAGCCGGATCCAGATGCCGATCGAGTCGATGACGATCAGGACGATCACGCCGAGCCAGAGCAGCAGCGAGATGTTCTGCAGCCCCCGGTTGGCGTTGCCGAACAGCGACAGCACGAGGATCACCACGGCCATCGGCAGGAAGTACTCGGCGATCGCGAACCGCGAGTCGACGAAGTCGCGCACGAAGCGGCGGACCGGACCCTTGTCGCGGGCCGGCAGATAACGCTCGTCGCCACTGGCCAGCGCCTCGCGCTGGCGGGCGAGGTCGGAGCGGCGTGCCTCGCGCTGGCGCTTGGAGGCCTCCTTGCGGTCGGTCGGCACCGTCGCGGCGCGACGGCGCTGGGTCTGCGCCTCACTCCGCTTCGGCGTCGGGCGGCCCTTGGGGGCCTCGGGGTCGCGGGGCTGCTTGGAGAGGTCCGCCGTCACCTTGTCGGTGGGGGCCTTCTCTTCCTTCGAACGGCTACGGAACACAAAACCCAAGGGTACGGGGTGGTGGGCATGAACCCCAGGCTGGGCGGGAACGATCTGATAGCAATGCTTCGAAAGATCTTGAAAAATTCTTCGGCATTGGCGGAGCGACAGCGGAGCGGACTGCGTCTCGGTGTATGTGTACGCGGGACCACGGGGGTTCCCCTAGATCCATCTACTCCCTGCGCGGGAGGAAGCACGGGACGCAGTCGTCCTTGGGGAGGAGCGCATCACGCTCCGAACAGTGCGGTAATGGAGACAGGGCCCGTACTGTGGATCCTGTCGAAGAGCGGTAGCCGAAGTCCGTCAGAAGGGGGCGCGCGAAGCCCATGAGCGGTGTCATGAAGCGTATGGGGATGATCTTCCGCGCGAAGGCGAACAAGGCCCTTGACCGGGCCGAGGATCCGCGCGAGACGCTCGACTACTCGTACCAGAAGCAGCTGGAGCTGCTGCAGAAGGTGCGGCGCGGCGTCGCCGACGTCGCCACCTCCCGCAAGCGGCTCGAACTCCAGCTGAACCAGCTGCAGGGCCAGTCCGCCAAGCTGGAGGACCAGGGCCGCAAGGCGCTCGCCCTCGGCCGCGAGGACCTGGCGCGCGAGGCGCTGTCCCGGCGCGCGGCGCTCCAGCAGCAGGTCAGCGACCTGGAGGTGCAGCACCAGACGCTGCAGGGCGAGGAGGAGAAGCTCACGCTCGCCGCCCAGCGCCTCCAGGCCAAGGTGGACGCCTTCCGCACCAAGAAGGAGACCATCAAGGCGACCTACACGGCGGCCCAGGCGCAGACCCGGATCGCCGAGTCCTTCTCCGGCATCTCGGAGGAGATGAGCGACGTCGGCCTCGCGATCCAGCGGGCCGAGGACAAGACCGCCCAGCTCCAGGCGCGCGCCGGCGCGATCGACGAGCTGCTCGCCTCGGGCGCCCTGGACGACCAGTCCGGGCTCGGGAAGGACGACATCCAGGCGGAGCTGGACCGGCTGTCCGGCGGTACGGACGTCGAGCTGGAGCTCCAGCGGATGAAGGCCGAGCTGGCGGGCGGACCGTCGGCGCAGCAGCAGGCCATCGAGGGCGGCGGCGCGGCCGCGCCGCAGGACCACACGCAGCAGCAGTCCCACCCGCGGTTCGAGAAGTAGGCGACAGACAGGACGCGTCATGATCGTGCGGATCATGGGGGAGGGCCAGCTGAAGCTGGCCGACAGCCACTTCGTCGAGCTGAACAAGCTGGACGACGAGCTGCTCGCGGAGCTGGAGTCGGGGGACGAGGAAGGGTTCCGGCGCACGCTGGGCGCCCTCCTCGACGCCGTGCGACGGCTCGGTGAGCCACTGCCGGACGACGCACTGGAACCCTCGGAGCTGATCCTCCCGGCTCCGGACGCGGGCCTGGACGAGGTCAAGGAGATGCTCTCCGACGACGGCCTGATCCCGGGCTGAGGTCGGGGGCCGGTCCCGGCCGATCGTCCGGCCGAATCCCGGGCCCGCTGCCGGGCCGGCCCCCCGGCCGGCCCGCCCCGCCCGCTCCCGGGTCGGCCATGCCGCACGACAGGTCCCGCCACCCCCCCCGGGGTGGCGGGACTCCGTGCTTCCCGTACGAGCCCCCCGCCGCGCCCCGTACCGTTGTCCCCCGTGACCCCCACCGGCCATGCCACCGGCACCCCCTTCGCCCGCTTCCGCGACTGGTTCCGCGGGCACCCGCTCGCCTTCGACGCCACCGTGGCGTTCGGCGCGCTCGTCTGCATGATCGCCGGGTCGTTCACCGATCCGCACGGCAGCCGGACCGGACCGACCTTCGGCGACCACGTGCCCGGCGTGACCAGCGTCCTGATCATGGTCGCCGGGGCCGTCGCACTGGTGCTGCGCCGCCGCTTCCCGCTCCGGGTGCTCTGCTTCACCGTGGCCGTCACCCTCGTGGAACTGGTCGGCGACAACCGGCCCGCCCCCATCGCGATGAGCGCCGTCGTCGCGCTCTACACCGTCGCCTCCCGCACGGACCGGCCCACCACGTGGCGGGTCGGCCTCGTCACCATGGCGCTGCTGACCGTCGCGGCCATGGCCTTCGGCCCCACCCACTGGTACGCGCAGGAAAACCTCGGCGTCTTCGCCTGGACGGGCATGGCGGCCGCCGCCGGTGACGCCGTGCGCAGCCGGCGGGCCTTCGTCGACGCGATACGGGAGCGCGCCGAACGCGCCGAGCGGACCCGCGAGGAGGAGGCGGGACGCCGGGTCGCCGAGGAGCGGCTGCGGATCGCCCGCGACCTCCACGACGTCGTCGCCCACCACATCGCCCTGGTGAACGTCCAGGCGGGCGTCGCGGCCCACGTCATGGACAAGCGCCCCGACCAGGCCAAGGAGGCCCTCGCGCACGTCCGGGAGGCCAGCCGTTCCGCGCTCGACGAACTGCGCGCCACCGTCGGTCTGCTCCGCCAGTCCGGCGACCCGGAGGCGCCCACCGAACCGGCCCCCGGCCTCGCCGTCCTCGACGGGCTCCTCGACAGCTTCCGCAAGGCCGGGCTCCCGGTCGCCCTGGCCCGCACCGACGGCGCCCCGCCGCTGCCCGCGACCGTCGACCTGGCCGCGTACCGGATCGTGCAGGAGGCCCTGACCAATGTGCGCAAGCACGCGGGCCCGGACGCGAAGGCCGAGGTGAGCGTCGTCCGGGTGGGCCGCACGGTCGAGATCACCGTCCTCGACGACGGCGCGCCGACGGCCGGGGGCACCGACCCGAGCGGCGGCCACGGCCTCCTCGGCATGCGCGAACGCGTCGGCGCCTTCGGCGGCACCCTGAACGCGGGCCCCCGGTACGGCGGCGGGTTCCGGGTCCAGGCGATACTGCCCGTGACGTCCCGAACGGGGGAGGACCGATGACGATCCGGGTAGTGCTCGCCGACGACCAGGCCCTGCTGCGCAGCGCCTTCAAGGTCCTGGTCGACTCCGAACCCGACATGGAGGTCGTCGGCGAGGCCGCCGACGGCGCCCAGGCCGTGGCCCTCGCCCGCTCCGAACGGGCCGACGTCGTCCTCATGGACATCCGGATGCCGGGCACGGACGGCCTCGCCGCCACCCGCATGATCACCGCCGACCCGGAACTCTCCGGGGTGCGGATCGTCATGCTGACCACCTTCGAGGTCGACGAGTACGTCGTGCAGTCGCTGCGCGCCGGAGCCTCCGGCTTCCTCGGCAAGGGGGCCGAGCCCGAGGAACTCCTCGGCGCCATCCGGATCGCGCACGCGGGCGAGGCGCTGCTCTCCCCGGCCGCCACCAAGGGCCTGATCGCCACCTTCCTCGCGCAGGGTCCCGGCACCGAGGACGTCGGCGGGGGAGGCGGGGCCCGCGCCGCGCGGCTGCCCGCGCTCACCGCCCGGGAGCGCGAGGTCCTGGTCCTCGTCGCGGGCGGCCTCTCCAACGACGAGATCGCCGAGCGGCTCGACGTCAGCCCGCTCACCGTGAAGACCCATGTCAACCGCGCCATGGCCAAGCTCGGCGCCCGCGACCGGGCCCAGCTGGTGGTCACGGCCTACGAGTCCGGTCTCGTACGCCCCCGGGTGGAGTGACCGCGTACTCCAGACGCGGTATGCGCGGGATAAGGATCTGGACCCGGGGACCGAGGACTTCCGGCGCTCGATGGCAGATCGTATAGACGGGGGCGCCCCCGGCGGATCCAGCGGATCCCGGCCGGGTTCTTGGCTGCTCCCGCCTGTCGACGAGTACGCCACAGAAGAGAGACCCCATGTCCTGGCTGTCCAGATTCAGCCTCGCGCAACGGGCCCTGATCGGGCTGATCTCCATCGTCGCGCTCGTGTTCGGCGCGATCGCGATCCCGCAGCTGAAGCAGCAGTTGTTCCCCTCGATCGAGCTGCCGATGGTCTCGGTCCTCGCTCCCTACCAGGGCGCCTCTCCCGATGTGGTCGAGAAGCAGGTCGTGGAGCCGCTGGAGAACAACCTGAAGGCCGTCGACGGCCTGAAGGGCGTCACCTCCACCGCCTCCGAGGGCATGGCCCTCGTCATGGCCTCCTTCGACTACGGCGACGAGTCGACGAAGCAGCTCGTCGCCGACGTGCAGCAGGCGGTGAACCGGGCCCGCGCCCAGCTGCCCGACACGGTCGACCCGCAGGTCGTGGCCGGCTCGACGGACGACATCCCGACCGTCGTCCTCGCCGCCGCCTCCGACAAGGACCCGCAGGCCCTCGCCGACCTCCTGGAGCGGACCGTCGTGCCCGCCCTGGAGGACATCGACGGCGTCGGCCAGGTCTCCGTCAGCGGCGTCCAGGACCTCCAGGTCTCCGTCACCCCTGACGACACCAAGCTCGCCGCGGCCGGCCTCACCTCCATGAAGCTCGCCGAGGCCCTCCGCTCCGGCGGCGGCACCATCCCGGCCGGCTCCTTCTCCGAGGCCGGTAAGAACCGCACCATCCAGGTCGGCGGCGGCTACACCTCGCTGCGCCAGATCGAGGACCTGCGCATCCCCGCCGCCGTCCCCGGCAAGAGCAAGGCGGTCCGCCTCGGCGACGTCGCCACCGTCCGCCAGCAGGAGTCGCCCCGCGTCTCCCTGACCCGGACCAACGGCAAGCCCAGCCTCGCCGTCATGGCCACCATGGACAAGGACGGCAGCGCCGTCGCGATCTCCGACGCCGTCGAGGAGAAGCTGCCCGAGCTGCGCGCCGCCCTCGGCGCGGGCGCCGAGCTGACCGTGGTCTCCGACCAGGGCCCGGCCGTCGCCAAGGCCGTCTCCGGACTGACCACCGAGGGCGCGCTCGGCCTCGTCATGGCCGTCCTGGTGATCCTGGTCTTCCTCGCGTCGATCCGCTCGACCCTGGTGACCGCCGTCTCCATCCCGCTCTCGGTCGTCCTCGCGCTGATCGTGCTGTGGACCCGTGACCTCTCGCTCAACATGCTGACGCTCGGCGCGCTCACCATCGCCATCGGCCGGGTCGTCGACGACTCGATCGTGGTCCTGGAGAACATCAAGCGGCACCTGGGCTACGGCGAGGAGCGCCAGACCGCGATCCTCACCGCCGTCCGCGAGGTGGCGGGCGCCGTGACCTCGTCGACCCTCACCACCGTCGCCGTCTTCCTGCCGATCGGCCTGGCCGGCGGCATGATCGGCGAGCTGTTCGGCTCGTTCTCGCTGACGGTCACGGCGGCCCTGCTCGCCTCGCTGCTCGTCTCCCTGACCGTGGTCCCGGTCCTCTCGTACTGGTTCCTGCGCGCCCCCAAGGGCGCCCCGGACGACCTGGCGGAGGCCCGCAGGCTGGCCGAGGAGAAGGAGGAGAAGAGCCGTCTCCAGCGCCTCTACGTGCCGGTCCTGCAGTTCGCGACCCGGCGCCGGCTGACCAGCCTCGGCATCGCGTTCGCCGTCCTCGTGGTCACCTTCGGCATGGCCCCGCTCCTGAAGACGAACTTCTTCGACCAGGGCGAGCAGGAGGTGCTCAGCATCCAGCAGGAGCTGCCGCCCGGCACCGGCCTGGACGCCTCCGACGCCGCCGCGAAGAAGATCGAGAAGCTCCTCGCGGACACCGAGGGCGTCAAGGACTACCAGGTCAACGTCGGCTCGTCCGGCTTCATGGCGGCCTTCGGCGGCGGAACCGGCACCAACCAGGCCACCTACCAGGTCAGCCTGGAGGAGTCCGCCTCGTCCGAGAAGGTCCGCGAGACCATCGAGAAGGGCCTCGGCTCCCTCGACGGCATCGGTGACACCACCGTCGCGGCCGGCGGCGGCTTCGGCAGCCAGGACCTGAGCGTGGTCGTCAAGGCCGGCGACGCCGAGGTCCTCAAGAAGGCCTCCGAGCAGGTCCGCGCGGCGGTCGCCGGGCTCAAGGACGTCACCGACGTCCAGAGCGACCTCTCGCAGTCCGTGCCCCGGATCTCCGTGAAGGCCAACGCCAAGGCGGCCGATGCGGGCTTCGACTCCACCTCGCTCGGCATGATCGTCGCCCAGGCCGTCCGGGGCACCCCGGCCGCCAAGGCGATCCTCGACGACAGCGAGCGGGACGTCCTCATCACCTCGGCGCATCCGGTCACCACCCTGGCCGGGCTCAAGGCCCTGCCGCTCGGCCCGGTGACGCTGGGCGACATCGCCACCGTCGAGCTGGTCCCCGGCCCGGTCTCCATGACCCGGATCGACGGCGCCCGCGCCGCGACGATCACGGCCAAGCCGGTCGGTGACAACACCGGCGCGGTGAGCGCCACCCTCCAGTCGAAGATCAACTCCCTGGACCTGCCCGAGGGCGCCTCCGCCACCATCGGCGGTGTCTCCGAGGACCAGTCCGAGGCCTTCCTCAACCTGTTCCTGGCGATGCTCGCGGCCGTCGCGATCGTCTTCATGCTCCTGGTCGCGACCTTCAGGTCGCTGATCCAGCCGCTGATCCTGCTGGTCTCGATCCCGTTCGCGGCGACCGGCGCGATCGGCCTCCTGGTGATCACCGACACCGCGATGGGCGTCCCGGCGATGATCGGCATGCTGATGCTGATCGGCATCGTCGTCACCAACGCCATCGTCCTGATCGACCTGATCAACCAGTACCGGGCCCAGGGCCTCGGCGTCGTCGAGGCGGTCATCGAGGGCGGCCGGCACCGGCTCCGCCCGATCCTGATGACCGCCCTGGCGACGATCTTCGCCCTGCTCCCGATGGCGCTCGGCATCACCGGCGAGGGCGGCTTCATCGCCCAGCCGCTGGCCGTGGTGGTGATCGGCGGTCTGATCACCTCGACGCTGCTGACCCTGCTCCTCGTCCCGACGCTCTACGCGATGGTGGAGCTCCGCAAGGAGCGCCGCGCGAAGAAGAAGGCGGCGAAGAAGGGCGGAGAGCCCGGCGAGACGGCGGTCCCGCCGCAGGCCAAGGAGCCGGCCGCGGTCTGATCCGTACGGCATGACGAAGGGGCGCCCCACGAGCTCGTGGGGCGCCCCTTCCGCGTGCGTACCGGGACACCTACCGGGTCCCTGCCGGAGAACCGTTACGGCAGCGCCAGCATCCGCTCCAGGGCGAGCTTGGCGAAGCTCTCCGTCTCCTTGTCGACCTGGATCCGGTTGACGAGCTTGCCCTCGGCCAGCGACTCCAGGGTCCACACCAGGTGCGGCAGGTCGATGCGGTTCATGGTCGAGCAGAAGCAGACCGTCTTGTCGAGGAAGACGACCTCCTTGTCCTGGTCGGCGAACCGGTTCGCCAGCCGCCGGACGAGGTTCAGCTCGGTGCCGATGGCCCACTTGGAACCGGCCGGGGCCGCCTCCAGGGTGTTGATGATGTACTCGGTCGAGCCGACGTGGTCCGCGGCGGCGACGACCTCGTGCCGGCACTCGGGGTGGACCAGCACGTTCACCCCGGGGATGCGCGCGCGGACGTCGTTCACCGAGTCCACCGAGAAGCGGCCGTGCACCGAGCAGTGGCCCCGCCAGAGGATCATCTTGGCGGCGCGCAGCTCCTCGACGGTCAGCCCGCCGTTGGGCTTGTGCGGGTTGTAGAGCACGCAGTCGTCCAGGGACATGCCCATGTCGCGGACGGCGGTGTTGCGCCCCAGGTGCTGGTCCGGCAGGAACAGCACCTTCTCCCCCTGCTCGAAGGCCCAGTTCAGGGCCCGCTCGGCGTTGGACGAGGTGCAGATCGTGCCCCCGTGCTTGCCGGTGAAGGCCTTGATGTCGGCCGAGGAGTTCATGTACGAGACGGGCACGACCTGCTCGGCGACGCCGGCCTCGGTCAGCACGTCCCAGCACTCGGCGACCTGCTCGGCGGTGGCCATGTCGGCCATCGAGCAGCCGGCCGCCAGGTCGGGCAGCACGACCTTCTGCTCGTCACCGGTGAGGATGTCGGCCGACTCCGCCATGAAGTGCACACCGCAGAAGACGATGTACTCCGCCTCCGGCTTGGCGGCGGCGTCGCGGGCGAGCTTGAAGGAGTCGCCGGTGACGTCGGCGAACTGGATGACCTCGTCACGCTGGTAGTGGTGGCCGAGGACGAAGACCTTGTCCCCGAGCTTCTCCTTGGCGGCGCGGGCGCGCTCCACCAGGTCCGGGTCGGAGGGCGACGGCAGATCGCCGGGACACTCCACGCCGCGCTCGCTCTTCGGGTCGGCCTCGCGACCGAGCAGGAGCAGGGCGAGCGGCGTCGGCTGTACGTCGAGCTCAGGACGGGTTTGGGCCGTGGTCACGTCACGCACCCTTTCTTCGGGGAACCTTTTCGTCGAAATGACGCTATCTATCATAACCCCTTCACGTCACGTTGACGATGTCCATAGTGTCGATGTGACGAATTCGCCGTCGCCGTCCCTGGACTTCGCCGTCCCCGCAGCTGGACAGGGTGTGCGAGCATGAAGGAGGGAAGACCCCACTCGGCCCGGAATGAATCCGGGGCGCCGGCGGTTGCAACCGTCGGCAAGCAGTCTCCGTACACACCGGGAGAGAAGCAGATGTCCGTATCGGACGAGAAGACCACTGTCAGCGACGGCATCCTCCTGTCCGACGCCGCCGCGGCCAAGGTCAAGGCCCTCCTCGACCAGGAAGGCCGCGAGGACCTGGCCCTGCGCGTCGCCGTTCAGCCCGGCGGCTGCTCCGGCCTGCGTTACCAGCTGTTCTTCGACGAGCGTTCGCTCGACGGCGATGTCGTGAAGGACTTCGACGGCGTCAAGGTCGTCACCGACCGCATGAGCGCCCCGTACCTGGGCGGCGCCTCGATCGACTTCGTCGACACCATCGAGAAGCAGGGCTTCACGATCGACAACCCGAACGCCACGGGCTCCTGCGCCTGCGGCGACTCGTTCAGCTGAGCCGCACACCGGCTAGGTCGTGTCCGGAAAGTAGCGCCGTCTGCCCGCAGGGCAGGGCCCGCGGCGTCTGGTGCGTGCGATCGCAAGGCGCCGGAAGGCCCTCGTAGCGGCGACCTAGGGCCTGTCTGACAATGCGCGTCGGATCAGGCCGGGCCGTACGCGCATGAGGGCGGCGGCCCGGGATCACTCCCGGGCCGCCGCCCTCACGCATGCCCCCGCCGGACCGGCGCACCGGCCCGGCCCCGGCGGTTCAGCGCCGCGGCACCGCCTCGCCGCTCGCCGCGTCGACCACCGGACGGGAGCCCAGCGGGACCTGAAGCGTCACGGTCCGGGTGAACTCCTTGGCGATCATGACGCAGACCCGGTCCGGGTCCACCGGCGACTCGGTGATCCGTACCGCCACCCGCTCCGGACGCTCCTCCGCCGTCACCTCGTACGTGCTGCACACCCCGCCCCAGAAGGTGACCGCGAGCTTCCGCCCGCCGTCCTCCGCGCGGTACGACTCCACCTGCCGCGCCGGCGCCGTGCCGTCCTCCCCGGGGGGAGGCGTCGGCGCGGGCTTCGCGGGCGGCGCCAGGTACTCCGTGGCCACCGCCGTCTCCGCCACCGTGTACGGCGCCCCGTCGTCCGGGTCCGCCGTGAACAGCCAGGACGGTACGAGCAGCCGCTCGCCCTCCACATCGCGGGCGGCCAGACCGAACACCGCACCCGTCACCGCCACCCGCTCCGGCTGCGCCCGGTCCACGACCGTCCGGCAGGGGCCGCCCGGCTCGGGCTTCCCCTCGCCCTCGACCCGCCCGTTCCCGATGACGTCACCCGGCGAGGACGGCGGCTTGCCGAGGCAGCCGTCGGCGCCGATCGGTCCGGAGCCCTTCGACTCCTCGTTCAGCGCGGCGAGCGCCTTCGACGCCCCGACCACCGGATACACGGCGCCCTCCACCGGCGCCTTGAGCATCCCGCTCCCGGAGACCGGCTTGCCGTCCCGCCCGATGTGCAGTCCCGTCGACCAGCCGTGGGTCGGCAGCCCGCCCACCACCGGATCGGCGTTGACCACCCGCACCGAACCGTTCACCACCCGGCTCGCGTCGACCTTCGCGTCGTCCTGGCCGAGCGCCTTCAGAACCGGCGCGGCCGCCGCCTTTGCCGCCGCCTCGCTCAGCGGCGTACCGCCCGGGGACGACTTCGAGGGCTCGCCGGGCGGCGGGCAGGCCTTGCCCTTCAGACAGGTGTCGCCGACCGGCCCGCCGTCGTACCAGGAGTACGTCCAGTTCCCCGGCGCCCGCTTCGCCACGTCGAGCCGCGGCCCCGAGCCGTCCTGCTCCGGCCGGATCGTCCAGACGTCCCCCACCAGGGCCGGACGGCCGGAGACGCCCAGCGCGTCGGCCAGCCTGGTCACCTCTGCCGAGGTGACCAGGCCCTCGGGCCGGTGGACCGCGGCCGAGGAGGGCCCTTGGGGGAGTGGGCCCTTGGCTGTGTAGACGGTCCCGTTCGGACCGCCGCCGGGGTCGGGCTCGCCGGGCGCGATCCCCGGACCGCCCCGCGTCGTCGCCCCGCCACCGGGGTCCGTACCGCCGCCCCCGAGCCGCAGCTGCGGCGGGGGGCCGGCCGCGTCGGCGGCCCGGCCCGCCGGGCCGGTGTCGTCACCGGAGGCCGTGGCGGCCAGATAGACGCCACCGCCCCCGGCGAGCAGCACACCCGCCGCCACCGAGGCGGCCAGGACGTTCCGTCGCCTCCGTACGTTCTCCGTACCGCTCACCGCAACGCTCCCTCGTCTCGACCGGACGCCGATGGGACGGAGCGGGCGGGCGGACGGTTCCGTCCGTCAGCCCCCGTATTCCGCCGTGGCGTCGATCAGCCGTGCCGAGGCCGCCGGTACGACGACCCCGTGGATCAACGCCGGGGAGACCGGGGCGGGTACGGGGGAGGCGGGGGTCACCCAGTGCGGAGCCATCCGAGCGCTGTCGCCCCGCAGATCGGCGAGGCTCAACTCGGACTCGTGTCGCTCACGTGAAGCGGGGTAGAGGGTCATGGGCGCACCGTAAGCACCGCACGCCCCCGGGGAAAAGGCCTACTCTGGGGTAGTTTCCACTGTTCGGCAGGCACGCCCCCACCCGGTAGCGTGAACCGTCTGTCATTGCCGCCTTCCCGCAGGAGCACCCCGCCGTGCGTATCGCAGTCACCGGCTCCATCGCCACCGACCACCTCATGACCTTCCCCGGCCGGTTCGCCGACCAGCTCGTGGCCGACCAGCTCCACACGGTGTCCCTCTCCTTCCTCGTCGACAACCTCGACGTCCGGCGCGGCGGAGTCGGCCCCAACATCTGCTTCGGCATGGGCCAGCTGGGCGGCAGCCCGGTCCTGGTGGGCGCGGCGGGCTACGACTTCGACGAGTACCGCGGCTGGCTCGACCGGCACGGCGTCGACACCGGCTCGGTGCGGATCTCCGAGGTCCTGCACACCGCCCGCTTCGTCTGCACCACGGACAAGGACCACAACCAGATCGGCTCCTTCTACACGGGCGCGATGAGCGAGGCCCGGCTGATCGAGCTCAAGGCCGTCGCCGACCGCGTCGGCGGACTCGACCTGGTCCTGATCGGCGCCGACGACCCCGAGGCGATGCTCCGCCACACGGAGGAGTGCAAGACCCGCGGCATCCCCTTCGCCGCCGACTTCTCGCAGCAGATCGCGCGCATGGGCGGCGAGGAGATCCGCACGCTCCTCGACGGCGCGACCTACCTCTTCTCCAACGAGTACGAGAAGGGCCTCATCGAGTCCAAGACGGGCTGGACCGACGCCGAGATCCTCGCCCGCGTCGGCCACCGGGTCACCACCCTCGGCTCGCGCGGCGTGCGCATCGAGCGCGTCGGCGACACCCCGATCGAGGTCGGCTGCCCCGAGGAGACCGCCAAGGTCGACCCGACCGGCGTCGGCGACGCCTTCCGTGCCGGCTTCCTCACCGGCCTGTCCTGGGGCGTCGGCCTGGAGCGTGCCGCGCAGGTCGGCTGCATGCTGGCCACCCTGGTCATCGAGACCCTCGGTACCCAGGAGTACACCCTGCGCCGCGCCAACTTCATGGAGCGCTTCACCAAGGCGTACGGCGAGGACGCCGCCGCCGAGGTCCGTTCGTACCTGGTCTGACGCCACCCGCCGGGGGCCCGTGCACGCGCACGGGCCCCCGCGGCATGTCCGGGGCCGTGCGAGCGGGCCCGGTGGCGCATCCGCGCCGCGGGCGGGTCTACGCCACCCGGCGCACCGTGTACGCCACGCCGCCGCGCTCCGACGGCTCCTCGCCGACGTACTCCTGGCCGCGCATCTCGCACCAGGCCGGGATGTCCAGCCGGGCCGCCGCGTCGTCCGACAGGACCGTCACCGTGCCGCCCACCGGGACGTCGCCGATCACCTTCGCCAGCTCGATCACCGGGATCGGGCAGCGCCGGCCGAGCGCGTCCACCACGAGCGGGCCCGCGCTCGCCGACGGGGCGGCCACCGGGGCGGCCGGGGCGCCCAGCCGCTCCCGTACCCCCGCCACCACCCCCGGCAGCACCTCCAGGAAGCGGTCCACGTCCTCCGCCGCGGTGCCCACCGGCAGGGACACCCGGACGTTCCCCTCGCTCAGCACCCCCATGGCCCGCAGCACATGGCTGGGCGTCAGAGTCGAACTCGTGCACGACGAACCGGACGAAACGGAGAAACCCTCCCGGTCCAGCTCGTGCAGCAGGGTCTCCCCGTCGACATAGAGACAGGAGAACGTCACCAGATGGGGGAGCCGGCGCACCGGGTCGCCCACCACCTCCACCTCGGGCACCAGCTCCGGCACCCGCGCCCTGATCCGGTCCACGAGCGCCCGCAGCCGCGCCCCCTCGGCCTCCGCCTCCGCCCGTACGGCGCGCAGCGAGGCCGCCGCCGCCACGATCCCCGGCAGGTTCTCGAAACCGGGCGCCCGGCCCGACTCCCGCTCGTCCGAGGGGCCTTGGGGCGCGAACCTGACCCCCTTGCGCACGGCGAGCAGTCCCACCCCCGCCGGGCCGCCCCACTTGTGGGCGCTCGCCGCGAGCAGCGACCAGCCCTCCGCCACCGGCCCCCAGCCGAGTGACTGGGCCGCGTCCACCAGGAGCGGCACCCCCGCCGCCCGGCAGGCCTCGGCCACCTCCGCCACCGGCTGCTCGGTCCCCACCTCGTGGTTGGCCGACTGGAGGCACGCCAGGGCCGTACCGGCGTCGAGCGCCGCCGCGAACACGGCCGCGTCCACCGCCCCCGACCGGTCCACCGGTACCTCCGCCACGGACCCGCCCGCCGCCGCGTGCGACTCGGCCGCGTGGAGCACGGAGGAGTGTTCGACCGCGGAGAACACGAGCCGGTTCCCGACACGCCGACGCCCCGCGAGAGTCCCGGAGATTCCCGCGTGAACCGCGCGCGTCCCCGAAGGAGTGAACACGAGCTCGTCCGGGCGACACCCCACGGCCTCCGCCGCGGCCTCCCGCGCCGCGTCGAGGAGCAGCCGGGCCCGCCTCCCCTCCCGGTACAGCCGGGCCGGATCGGCCCAGCCCTCGTCCAGGGAGGCGAGCAGCGCCTGACGGGCGACGGGGTGCAGCGGGGCGGCGGACGCGGCGTCGAAGTACGGCATCCGCCCACCGTAGGGCCTGCGGGGACCGGCCGGACGGGCCCGCCGCGGCGGGGCCGGGGACGATCTTCGTCCGGCGGCGGTGAGCCCTCGTCAGAAGCGGGCGCCGGTGCACCGGCAGACCGCCGAACGGACGCGTCCGACCCCCCTCCGGAACCCCGGAGTCCACCCCTTCGGGGACTCGGACGGCGCGTTGAGCACCCTCCCCGCGCGACCCCAAATAGCGTCCAGTAGGGTTTGGTCCGCATAAACATCCAAACCCCTGCCCGCGGCCGGGGCGGCGACCGACCAGCGAGACGGACGGCCGTGGCCGACCAACGCGGGCCGAGACTCTCGGGAAGGCGCTACGTGAGTCCCAACGGCTCCGACCGCTCGTCGCGGCGCCCGATGCGGCGGAAGCTGCCGCAGGTGCTGACTGCGGGCCTGATCCTGGCGACAGCCACGGGCTGCTCGTACAACTGGGAAGACTTCCCCCGCCTCGGTATGCCCACCCCCGTCACGGAAGAGGCGCCTCGGATCCTCTCCCTGTGGCAGGGCTCCTGGGCTGCCGCGCTCATTACCGGCGTCCTGGTGTGGGGCCTGATCCTCTGGGCCACCATCTTCCACCGGCGCAGCCGGACCAAGGTCGAGGTACCTCCGCAGACCCGTTACAACATGCCCATCGAGGCGCTGTACACGGTCACCCCGCTCATCATCGTCTCGGTGCTCTTCTACTTCACCGCGCGCGACGAGTCGAAGCTCCTCGAGCTCTCCCCGAAGCCGGCCCACACGGTCAACGTGGTCGGCTACCAGTGGAGCTGGGGCTTCAACTACGTCGAGAACGTGCCCGGTGTGAAGGGTGACGCCAAGACGGACAAGAACCTCGCCTCGATCCCGGACAAGTTCCTGGAGGCGTTCCCGGAGAACGCCGGCGGTGTCTACGACGCCGGTATCCCCGGCGACCGGAACCCGCAGACGGGCAACCCGGGTCCGACCCTGTGGCTGCCCAAGGGCGAGAAGGTCAGGTTCGTCCTGACCTCGCGTGACGTCATCCACTCCTTCTGGGTCGTCCCCTTCCTGATGAAGCAGGACGTCATCCCGGGTCACACCAACTCCTTCGAGGTGACCCCGACGCAGGAAGGCACCTTCCTCGGCAAGTGCGCCGAGCTGTGCGGTGTCGACCACTCCCGGATGCTCTTCAACGTCAAGGTGGTCTCCCCGGAGCGCTACCAGGCGCACCTGAAGGAGCTGGCCGAGAAGGGGCAGACCGGCTACATCCCGTCTGGCATCGAGCAGACGGACCCGGCCAGGAATGCGGAGAAGAACCAACTGTGAGCATCCACAACGAAACCCAGGGTGCCGCCGCAGCTGAGGACTCGTACGAGAACGAGCTGCCCGTACGGCGCAAGCAGCCCGGCAACGTCGTGATCAAGTGGCTGACCACCACCGATCACAAGACGATCGGGACGATGTACCTGGTCACGTCGTTCGTCTTCTTCTGCATCGGCGGACTCATGGCGCTCTTCATGCGCGCCGAGCTGGCCCGTCCGGGTACGCAGATCATGTCGAACGAGCAGTTCAACCAGGCGTTCACGATGCACGGCACGATCATGCTGCTGATGTTCGCGACGCCGCTGTTCGCCGGATTCGCGAACTGGATCATGCCGCTGCAGATCGGCGCGCCCGACGTGGCGTTCCCGCGGCTGAACATGTTCGCCTACTGGCTGTACCTGTTCGGCTCGATCATCGCGGTGGCCGGCTTCCTCACCCCGCAGGGTGCGGCCGACTTCGGCTGGTTCGCCTACTCCCCGCTGTCGGACGCCGTCCGCTCGCCGGGTGTCGGCGCCGACATGTGGATCATGGGTCTGGCCTTCTCCGGCTTCGGCACGATCCTCGGTTCGGTCAACTTCATCACCACGATCATCTGCATGCGCGCTCCGGGCATGACGATGTTCCGCATGCCGATCTTCACCTGGAACGTGCTGCTGACCGGTGTCCTGGTCCTGCTCGCCTTCCCGGTGCTGGCGGCCGCGCTGTTCGCCCTGGAGGCGGACCGCAAGTTCGGTGCCCACGTCTTCGACGCGGCCAACGGCGGAGCCCTGCTCTGGCAACACCTCTTCTGGTTCTTCGGACACCCAGAGGTGTACATCATCGCCTTGCCCTTCTTCGGCATCATCTCCGAGGTCATCCCGGTCTTCAGCCGCAAGCCGATGTTCGGCTACATCGGTCTGGTGGCCGCGACCATCGCCATCGCCGGTCTCTCCGTGACCGTGTGGGCGCACCACATGTACGTGACCGGAGGCGTGCTCCTCCCGTTCTTCTCCTTCATGACGTTCCTCATCGCCGTACCGACGGGCGTGAAGTTCTTCAACTGGATCGGAACGATGTGGAAGGGCTCACTGTCCTTCGAGACACCGATGCTCTGGGCCGTCGGCTTCCTGATCACCTTCACCTTCGGTGGTCTGACCGGCGTCATCCTGGCCTCGCCCCCGATGGACTTCCACGTCTCGGACTCGTACTTCGTCGTGGCGCACTTCCACTACGTCATCTTCGGCACCGTCGTCTTCGCGATGTTCTCCGGCTTCCACTTCTGGTGGCCGAAGTTCACCGGCAAGATGCTCGACGAGCGCCTCGGCAAGATCACGTTCTGGACGCTGTTCGTGGGCTTCCACGGCACGTTCCTGGTGCAGCACTGGCTCGGTGCCGAGGGCATGCCGCGTCGTTACGCGGACTACCTCGACGCCGACGGCTTCACCGCGCTGAACACGATCTCGACGATCTCCTCCTTCCTGCTCGGTCTGTCGATCCTGCCGTTCTTCTACAACGTCTGGAAGACCGCCAAGTACGGCAAGAAGATCGAGGTCGACGACCCGTGGGGCTACGGCCGTTCGCTCGAATGGGCGACGTCCTGCCCGCCGCCGCGGCACAACTTCCTCACCCTGCCGCGGATCCGTTCCGAGTCCCCGGCGTTCGACCTGCACCACCCTGAGATCGCCGCTGTCGATCAGCTGGAGAACAAGGGTCACGAGGCCGAGGCCCTCACGGGCGCCAAGGAGGCCGGCAAGTGAAGATCCAGGGCAAGATGTTCATCTGGCTGAGCGTCTTCATCCTTGCCATGGCGGTCCTGTACGGCGTCTGGTCCAAGGAGCCGGTCGGTACGACGGCGCTCTTCCTGGCCTTCGGCCTGTCCATCATGATCGGCTACTACCTGGCCTTCACGGCCAAGCGTGTCGACGCGATGGCGCAGGACGACAAGGAGGCCGACGTCGCGGACGAGGCCGGTGAGGTGGGCTTCTTCGCCCCCCACAGCTGGCAGCCGCTGTCGCTGGCCACCGGTGGTGCGCTCGCCTTCCTCGCCATCGCGATGGGCTGGTGGCTGCTCTACTTCTCCTTCCCGCTGATCCTGATCGGCCTCTTCGGCTGGGTCTTCGAGTTCTACCGGGGCGAGAACCAGAACCAGTAGCGGTACCCGCTCCGCACCGGAGCACCCGAGAGGGGCCCGGACGCTTCGTCACCGAAGCGTCCGGGCCCCTCTTTTGCAGCACTCGACGCGCTGGGCGCGAGGATTGTCCTTAGCGTGAAGTCATGAACGACACGCCGCGCATTCGGACTGTTCTGAGCTGCACTCTCCTGGCCGTCACCGTCACCGCCGGCGCCACCGCCTGCGCGGGCTCCGACGACCATCCGCTGTCGGCGCGGGCCTTCGACGCGGCCGAGCAGCTCGCGGTCAACGCTCCCGCCGACGGTTCCAAGGCGGACCCCGAGAAGCCCCTGGAGATCACCGCCAAGGGCGACGACGGGCGGATCACGGACGTGACCGCCACCGACGCCGCGGGACACCACCTGGCGGGCGAACTCACCGCGGACGGGCAGCGCTGGCGCTCCACGGCCGCGCTGGCGGCCGGCGCCCGCTACACGGTCCGGGTGGCCACGGAGGACGAGGACGGCGCTCCAGGGGCCCGTACGTTCACCTTCGAGACCGCCCCGGCGAAACGGGCCCTCACGGCGACCTTCGGCCCGGAGGCGGGCACGTACGGCGTCGGACAGCCCATCACGGCCGACCTCAGCCTCCCCGTCAAGGACCGCAAGGCCCGCGCGGTCGTCGAACGGGCCCTCAAGGTCCGCTCCACGCCCTCCGTCGAGGGCGCCTGGTACTGGGTGGACGACAAGAAGCTGCACTTCCGCCCGAAGGAGTACTGGCCCGCGGGGGCGCTCGTCACGGTCACCGGCAACCTGGACGGCCTCAAGGTCGGCGACAAGCTCTACGGCGGCGCCTCCAAGCCGCTGAAGATCACGATCGGCGACCGGATCGAGGCGGTCACGGACGCCGAGACGCACTACATGACCGTGAAGCGCAACGGAGAAGTGATCAACACCATTCCGGTGACCACCGGCAAACCGGGCTTCTCCACCCGAAACGGCATCAAGGTCGTGCTCGGCAAGGAGTACTACGTCCGGATGCGCGGCACCAGCATCGGCATCGCGGAGGGCAGCTCCGACTCGTACGACCTGCCGGTCTACTACGCGACCCGGGTCACCTGGAGCGGCGAGTACGTGCACGCCGCGCCCTGGTCCGTCGGCTCGCAGGGCGTCGAGAACGTCAGCCACGGCTGTGTCGGCATGTCGACGGGGAACGCGGCCTGGTTCTACGAGACCGTCCGCCCCGGCGACCTCGTCCGCGTCGTCAACAGCTACGGCGACACGATGGACACCTTCGGCAACGGCTTCGGCGACTGGAACATGCCGTGGGACAAGTGGCGCACGGGCAGCGCCCTGGTGGAGGCCGCCGGAAACCCCACGACCCCCACCGAGCAGGCCCGTCTCAGGCCCTCGATCTGATCAGCCCGCTGAAGGCGCCCGGAGGCGAACCGAGCCCCTCAGGAGGCGATCGACAGGCGCGAGCGCAGCAGGGCCGCCAGGGACGCCGCGAACTCGACCGGTTCCACCGGAAGGGTGACCGCGGCGTCCGCGCGGCTCCAGGTGGCCAGCCAGGCGTCCTGCGGACGGCCGATGAGCAGCAGCACCGGCGGGCACCGGAACACCTCGTCCTTGATCTGCCGGCAGACGCCCATGCCGCCCGCGGGCGTCGTCTCGCCGTCCAGGACGCACACGTCGATGCCGCCCTCGTCCAGGTGCTTCAGCACCGCCGGCAGCGTCGCGCACTCCACGAACTCCACCGGGGGGACGTCCGACGCGGGCCTGCGCCCGGCCGCCAGCCGCACCTGCTCGCGGGTGTTCGCGTCGTCGCTGTAGACCAGGACCGTGGCACTCGACTGCATCGTTCCTCCGGCTGGGAAGGCGGGTGGGTCGTCGTCGACCGATGCGCGGATGCTACTCCGGTCCACACCCCGTCAACACCCGTTCAACACCTGTTCGAAGGGTGCTCGGAGGCCCTCGCACTGGGCCGTTCGGGCTGGACACACCCCTCGGACACTCCGAACGGCACCCCCCGGAGTGAGGGCGGGATAAGCGACCGACATAATGTCGGTCGTGGCGACAGTAACGACAGTAGAAACAGGGCACGCGCACCCGTCGGTCAATCGACCGAACCTCACCAGCGTCGGAACCATCATCTGGTTGAGCTCCGAGCTGATGTTCTTCGCGGCCCTCTTCGCGATGTACTTCACCCTGCGATCGGTGACGGGTGCCGAGTTCTGGGCGGAAAAGGCCTCAGCCTTGAACTTCCCGTTCTCGGCTACCAACACCACGATCCTGGTGCTCTCCTCACTCACCTGCCAGCTCGGCGTCTTCGCCGCCGAGCGGGGCGACGTGAAGAAGCTCAGGACGTGGTTCATCATCACGTTCGTGATGGGTTCGATCTTCATCGGCGGCCAGGTCTTCGAGTACACCGAGCTGGTGAAGAAGGACGGCCTCTCGCTGTCCTCCGACCCGTACGGCTCCGTGTTCTACCTGACCACCGGCTTCCACGGCCTGCACGTGACGGGCGGTCTCATCGCCTTCCTGCTGGTCCTCGGCCGGACGTACGCCGCCAAGAGGTTCACCCACGAGCAGGCAACCGCCGCCATCGTCGTGTCCTACTACTGGCACTTCGTCGATGTCGTCTGGATCGGCCTCTTCGCCACGATCTACATGATCAAGTAATCGGCGCCGCCTCCATGGCGGACCGAGACATCCAGCAAGCATCGACGCAGAAGATCCTGACACCGGGGTAATCCGTGAAAAAGCTCTCCGCACGACGACGCCATCCGCTGGCGGCGGTCGTCGTCCTACTTCTCGCGCTGGCGGCCACTGGGGGGCTGTACGCCGCGTTCGCGCCCGCGGGCACGGCGAAGGCCGATGAAACCGCCCAGTCCCTCGCCATCGAGGAGGGGAAGAAGCTCTACTCCGTCGGCTGCGCCAGCTGCCACGGAACCGGGGGTCAGGGCACCACTGACGGCCCGTCCCTCGTCGGCGTCGGTTCGGCCGCCGTCGACTTCCAGGTCGGCACGGGTCGCATGCCGGCCCAGCAGCCGGGCGCCCAGGTCCCGAAGAAGAAGGTCATCTACTCGCAGGCTGAGATCGATCAGCTCGCGGCGTACGTCGCCTCTCTCGGTGCCGGTGCGGTCATCCCGACCGAGGCCCAGTACAACCCGGCCGGAGCCGACGCCGCTCGCGGTGGCGAGCTGTTCCGCACCAACTGTGCCCAGTGCCACAACTTCACCGGCGAGGGTGGCGCGCTGACCTATGGCAAGTACGCCCCGAGCCTCGAAGGCGTGAGCCCGAAGCACCTCTACGAGGCCATGCAGACCGGCCCGCAGAACATGCCCTCCTTCCCGGACACGACCATGCCGGAGAAGGAGAAGAAGGACATCATCGCGTACGTCCAGGCCGTCAACGGCGAGAAGGCCGACAACCCGGGCGGACTCTCGCTCGGTGGTCTCGGCCCCGTCAGTGAGGGCCTGTTCGCCTGGATCTTCGGTCTGGGCGCGCTGATCGCAGTTGCCATCTGGGTCGCGGCCCACACCGCTAAGGCCAAGAAGTCATGAGTAGCCAAGAGATTCCAGAAGAGAACCTGCCGGCAGGGCAGGACACCGCGCACGGCGCGGTGATGGTCGCCGACGACCCGTTCGCCGACCCGGGCCTCCCGCCCCACAAGCCCCGCATCCAGGACATCGACGAGCGGGCCGCCCGTCGGTCCGAGCGCGCGGTCGCCTTCATGTTCACGCTGTCGATGCTGGCCACTGTCGGCTTCATCGCCTCGTACGTGATCTTCCCGGTCGACAAGATCGTGTACATCTGGCCCTTCGGCCGGGTGTCCGCGCTCAACTTCGCGCTGGGCTGGACCCTCGGCCTCGCCCTCTTCTTCATCGGCGCGGGCGCGGTCCACTGGGCCCGCACCCTGATGTCCGACGTCGAGATCGCGGACGAGCGGCACCCGATCCAGGCCGACGCCGAGACCAAGGCGAAGGTCATGTCGGACTTCGCGGCCGGTGCCGCCGAGTCCGGCATGGGCCGCCGCAAGCTCATCCGCAACACGATGTTCGGCGCGCTGTCGCTCGTACCGCTCTCCGGCATCGTGCTGCTGCGTGACATGGGCCCGCTGCCCGAGAAGAAGCTCCGGACCACGCTGTGGACCAAGGGCCTCCAGCTCATCAACATGAACACGCACGAGCCGCTGCGTCCCGAGGACGTCGCGGTCGGTTCGCTGACCTTCGCGATGCCGGAAGGGCTGTCGGAGCACGACGAGAACTTCCAGACCGAGATCGCCAAGGCCGCCCTGATGATCGTCCGCATCCAGCCGGACGACATCAAGGACAAGCGCGAGCTCGAGTGGTCGCACGAGGGCATCGTCGCCTTCTCGAAGATCTGCACCCACGTGGGCTGCCCGATCTCCCTGTACGAGCAGCAGACGCACCACGTCCTCTGCCCGTGCCACCAGTCCACCTTCGACCTCTCCGACGGCGCCCGCGTCATCTTCGGCCCGGCCGGTCACGCCCTCCCGCAGCTGCGGATCGGCGTGAACGACAAGGGCTTCCTGGAGGCGCTCGGCGACTTCGACGAGCCCGTCGGTCCTGCCTTCTGGGAGCGCGGATGAGCACTGTGACGGATACGAAGAAGGCACCCGCGGGTGAGCGGGTCGCCGACTGGGCCGACGGTCGCCTGGGGATCTACACGCTGGCCAAGGCCAACATGCGGAAGATCTTCCCGGACCACTGGTCCTTCATGCTGGGCGAGATCTGCCTCTACAGCTTCCTCATCATCATCCTGACGGGCGTCTATCTGACGATGTTCTTCCACCCGTCGATGAACGAGGTGGAGTACGTCGGACCGTACGTCCCGCTCCAGGGACAGCTGATGTCCGAGGCGTTCAACTCGACCATGCACATCTCGTTCGAGGTGCGCGGTGGTCTGCTGATCCGGCAGATCCACCACTGGGCGGCGCTGATCTTCCTCGCCGGCATGTTCGTGCACATGATGCGCGTCTTCTTCACGGGCGCGTTCCGCAAGCCGCGTGAGATCAACTGGCTGTTCGGCTTCCTGCTGTTCTTCCTGGGCATGTTCACCGGCTTCACCGGTTACTCGCTCCCGGACGACCTGCTCTCCGGCACCGGTGTCCGCTTCATGCAGGGCGCGATCCTGTCCGTGCCGGTCGTCGGCACGTACCTGTCGATGTTCCTGTTCGGCGGGGAGTTCCCCGGCGGCGACTTCGTGGCCCGGTTCTACTCGGCCCACGTCCTGCTGCTGCCCGGCATCATGCTCGGCCTCGTGGTCGCCCACCTCATCCTGGTGTTCTTCCACAAGCACACGCAGTTCGCCGGCCCCGGCCGGACGAACAAGAACGTCGTGGGCATGCCGCTGCTGCCGGTCTACATGGCCAAGGCCGGAGGCTTCTTCTTCCTGGTCTTCGGTGTCATCGCGGTCATCGCGGCCATCGCCTCGATCAACCCGATCTGGGCCATCGGCCCGTACCGCCCGGACCAGGTGTCCACCGGCGCCCAGCCCGACTGGTACATGGGCTTCGCCGAGGGTCTGATCCGTGTGATGCCGGGCTGGGAGATCAACCTGTGGGGCCACACGCTGGTCCTCGGTGTGATGATCCCGCTGGCGATCTTCCCGGCGGTCCTCGCGGCCATCGCGGTCTACCCGTTCATCGAGTCGTGGATCACCGGCGACAAGCGCGAGCACCACATCGCGCAGCGCCCGCGCAACGCTCCGACGCGCACCGCCTTCGGTGTCGCCTGGATCACCGCGTACATGATCATGCTCGTGGGTGGTGGAAACGACCTCTGGGCGACCCACTTCCACCTGTCGCTGAACTCGATCACCTGGTTCGTCCGGATCTTCTTCTTCCTCGGACCGGTCATCGCGTTCATCGCCACCAAGCGGATCTGCCTCGGCCTCCAGCGCCGGGACAAGGACAAGGTGCTGCACGGCCGCGAGTCGGGCATCATCAAGCGCCTGCCGCACGGTGAGTTCGTCGAGGTCCACGAGCCGCTCAGCCAGGGCGAGCTGCACCGCCTCACGGCGCACGAGCAGTACGACGCCGCGGAGCTTCCGCCGGCCGTCGACGACAACGGCGTGGAGCGCAAGGTCGGGCGCATGGAGAAGCTCCGGGTCAAGCTCAACAAGGGCTACTACGGCGACGACAGCCAGATCGCCAAGCCCACGGCCGAGGAGTACAAGGAGATCCAGAGCGGCCACGGCCACCACTGATCACCTGAACTCCTGACTTGAGACAAGTCGCCACGGCGAGAGCCCCGTCCATTCGATGGACGGGGCTCTTTGCCGTCCCCCGGGGTCGATAGGGTGGAGCCGTATTCCCTACGGACTGACCAGGAGCTGCCATGAGCGCTGCGACCCCCGCTGGAGGACCTACGTCGGCGGGCCGCTCCTGGCCCGCCGTACTGGACGGTCTGCTGTCCGGCCGCGACCAGAGCGCCGAGGACACCGCCTGGGCGATGGACCGTATCCTGCGCGGCGAGGCGACCGACGCCCAGATCGCCGGATTCGTGGTCGCCCTGCGCGCCAAGGGCGAGACCGTCGAGGAGATCACCGGCCTCGTCCGCACGATGTACGAGCACGCCAACACGATCGACGTGCCCGGACCTTCCGTCGACATCGTCGGCACCGGCGGCGACGGCGCCAAGACCGTCAACATCTCCACCATGTCCGCGATCGTCGTCGCGGGCACCGGCGCCAAGGTCGTCAAGCACGGCAACCGGGCCGCGTCCTCCGCCTCCGGCGCCTCCGACGTCCTGGAGAAGCTCGGCGTCAACCTCAACCTGACCCCGAAGCGGGTCGTCGAGGTCGCCGAGGAGGCCGGGATCACCTTCTGCTTCGCGGTGAAGTTCCACCCGGCGCTGCGGCACGTGGCGACGGCCCGCAAGGAACTCGGCATCCGGACCGTCTTCAACTTCCTCGGCCCGCTCACCAACCCGGCCCGGGTGAAGGCACAGGCGACCGGTGTGGCCGACGCCCGGGTGGCCCCCATCGTCGCCGGGGTGCTGGCCGAGCGCGGTTCCTCCGCGCTCGTCTTCCGCGGCGACGACGGCCTCGACGAGTTGACCACCACGGCCACCTCGCGGGTCTGGGTGGTCCGGGACGGCTCGGTGCGGGAGGAGGCCTTCGACCCCCGGGACGTCGGCATCGACCTCGTACCGGTGGAGGCCCTGCGCGGCGCCGACGCCTCGTACAACGCCGACGTCGCCCGTCGGCTGCTCGCCGGGGAGACCGGCCCGGTACGGGACGCGGTGCTGCTCAACTCGGCGGCGGCGCTGGCCGCGCTGGCGCCGGGGGAGGGCTCCCTCGCCGAGCAGATCCGCACCGGCATCGCGCGGGCCGCGGAGTCCATCGACTCCGGAGAGGCCCGCCGGGCCCTCGAACGATGGATCGCCGCCAGCAACGCCTAGGTCGCGTCGCCGTACGACCCCGGTCCAGCATGCGGACCGGGGTCTTGCGGTTCGTCGATCATGTGGCAGGATGCTCCGTAGGTCACGAGTGACAGCGTTTTGGCCCCGGCTTGCTGTCCGGCAACCCTCCGTCCGTGGCGGGGTGCCCCGGGTGATGACCAGGCCGTAGGCAGCGAGGTCTACGGCAAGCGCGGACCCCTCGACACACCAGGGGTCCTGGTCTCTCGAGGAGCTTTTTCCGTGAGCAAGCGAATGCGATAGGGCGAGTCCGCCCCTACTTCACCCTCGGATCATCGGATCAGGGTCACTTCCGCGTACCCGCGCATGCCGCCGTGTACCGCCATGCCCTCCCGTGCACCCCGAGGCATCACCCGTACCCCGCCGTGTCCGGCCGCGTACGGGATCACCGAAGCCATTCAGCACCGCCCGCCGGGAGATACCGCCATGTCCGCACGCCCTGACGCCGTCGCCACCGCCACCGTCGAGACCGTCGCCGCCACCGTCGAGTCCGCCGTCGCCGAGTCCGCCGACCCCTGCTGCGCCGCCCCGCTGCCCGTCCTCGGCCGGGACGTCACCGTCCCGCTCGTCACCGGCGGCGAGGTGACCTACGCGGCGCTCGACTACGCGGCCAGCGCCCCCGCCCTCCAGCGGGTCTGGGACGACGTCGCCGCGTACGCCCCGTACTACGGCAGCGTCCACCGCGGCGCCGGCTACCTCTCCCAGCTCTCCACCGACCTCTTCGAGAACAGCCGCGTCACCGTCGCCGGGTTCCTCGACTGCCGCGCCGACGACCAGGTCGTCTTCACCCGCTCCACCACCGACTCGCTCAACCTGCTCGCCGCCGTGATCCCGGCCGGCTGCGAGGTCTTCGTCTTCGAGACCGAGCACCACGCCTCGCTGCTGCCCTGGCGCGACGCCCGCGTCACCTACCTCAACGCGCCCCGCACCCCCGCCCAGGCCGTCGAGACCCTGGAGCGCGCCCTCGCCGACCGCGACCCCTACGGCCCCGCCCTGGTCTGCGTCACCGGCGCCTCCAACGTCACCGGCGAGCTGTGGCCGGTGAGGGAACTCGCCGCCGCCGCGCACGCCCACGGCGCCCGGATCGTGCTCGACGCCGCCCAGCTGGCACCCCACCACCCGGTCTCCGTCCAGGAACTCGACGTGGACTGGATCGCCTTCTCCGGACACAAGCTGTACGCGCCCTTCGGCTCCGGCGTCCTCGCCGGCCGCGCCGACTGGCTCCAGGACTCCGAGCCCTACCTCGCGGGCGGCGGCGCCTCCCGCAAGGTGGCGCGCCGTGCCGACGGTGGTGTGGACGTGGAGTGGCACACCACCGCGGCCCGGCACGAGGCCGGCTCCCCGAACGTCATCGGCGTGTACTCCATCGCCTCCGCCTGCAAGGCGCTCACCGAGGCGGGCTTCGACGGGCTCGTCGCCCGTGAGCGGCACCTGATCGCCACCGTCCGCGAGGGCCTCGCCGAGGTCCCCGAGGTCAAGGTGCTCTCGCTGTTCGGCGACGACGCCCCCCGGGTCGGCGTCATCTCCTTCGTGGTGGACGGCTGGAACAGCTCCCACTTCGCCGCCGCGCTCTCCGCCGAGTACGGCATCGGTGTCCGCGACGGACTCTTCTGCGCCCACCCGCTGGTCCGCACCCTGCTCGGCAGCGACCCGCAGGACCCGGGCGAGTGCGGCGCCCCCGAGGCGGCGCCGGGCGAGCGGTCCCTCAACGCCATCCGGGTCAGCTTCGGCGCCGGTACGCCGGACGAGCACGTGGAGCGGTTCGTCGGCGCCGTGAAGGCGCTCGTCCGCGACGGCGCGCAGTGGAAGTACCGCACCGAGGACGGCCGCTGCGTCCCCGACCGCGGCTGAGCGCTCACTCGTACGGGTGAAGGGGGCCTCCCGACCGGGAGGCCCCCTTCACCGTGCCGCGTGCGGGTCTCAGGACTCCAGACCGATGGCGAAGGCCGCCTCCAGATCGTGCTGGGAGTACGTACGGAACGCGACGTGGGTGTCGGTCGCCTCCACGCCCGGGATCTTGCTGATGCTGCCCGGGATGACGTCCGCCAGGTCGTCGTGGCGGGGCACGCGGACCATCGCGATGAGGTCGTAGGTGCCGGTCACCGAGAAGACCTCGCTGACGCTGTCGAGCGCGGCGATCGACTCGGCGATCTCGGGGATGCGGTCCACGCTGGTCTTGATGAGCACGATCGCGGTGATCACGGCTGGCTTTCTCCCTCGGTCGCCGCGGCTTGGGCTTTCACTCTATCCCCACCCCGGTGGCGCCCCCAGGCGTAGAGGAAGCCGACGCAGAAGCCGACGACATGGGCCAGATAGGCGACGCCCGGGCCCGCCCCCGCCGTCCGCGCGGCCAGCCACTGGAGCACGAACCAGAAGATCAGCACGATCCAGGCGGGGAAGCGCAGCGGCAGGAAGAAGAGGAAGGGGAAGAGGCTGGTGACCCGGGAGCGCGGGAAGAGGAAGAGGAAGGCCCCCAGTACCCCGGAGATCGCCCCCGACGCCCCCACGAGGGTCTGCTCGCTGTGCGCGTGCGCCACCGCGTACCCGAGCAGGGCGAGATAGCCGGTGCCCAGGTAGAAGAGGGCGAACTCGACCGGGCCCATGCGCTCCTCGGCCATCGCGCCGAAGACGTAGAGGAAGAGCATGTTCCCCAGCAGGTGGAGCCAGCTGCCGTGCACGAAGAGCGCGGTGAGCGGGGTGAGCAGGGCGCGGGGCTCGCCGCCCATCAGCTCGGCGGGGACGACGCCCCAGCGGCGGAAGTACGCGCCCTGCGCCGCGAGGAGCTGGTCCCCGGAGCCGTGCATCGGGTTCAGTCCCGAGATCGGGCTGATCACGAAGAACAGGCAGCAGGCGGCGATCAGTCCGTACGTCACCGTGGGCCCGCTGCGGGTGCCGCGCCAGGCACCGAGGGTCGTGCCTCGCCAGTCGATCATGGACAGATCATGGCGTACCGGGGCCGAAGTGGACAGAGTGCCTCGCCGTGCCTCCGGGTACCGGCGAGGCCGTAGGGTTGCGGGCAGAACGACCGCAGTTCGACGGCGCACCGCGGCTCCCGCACCTGGTACCACCCAGACAGGAAGAAGGACGGCTCGATGACGACGGTTCCCCTGCCGACCGCCGAGACCCGCTGGCGCTGCACGCTCTGCGGCAACCTCACCCGCTTCGACGTGACGCGCTCCTCCAAGGTCGTCGAGTACGTCCATCTGGACCTCGCGGGCGATCCCACGGTCGAGGAGCGGCAGGTGGTCAGTGAGACCATCGAGTCGGTCCGCTGCCGCTGGTGCAACGCGGTGGACCAGATCGAACTGGTGGACAGGCCGGGCGCCGCCTCCTGAGGGACGGCGCGGACGACATAGGGGTGACGGATCGTGGAGCAGCCCGCGCACGGTGGAGAGCCGGCCGGCGCGGCAGGTGACGCTGCCGAGACGCTCGACCACCCACTGCCGGAAGGCGTACGGCGGCGGGTCGTCGCGCTGGTCGCCGACGCCTTCGGCGGGCTGACCGTCGCGGAGCTGCCCGCACCCCTGAGGCAGTACGCCCGTTTCACCGCGAGCCGGCGGGCCAAGTTCGCCGGCAACGCGATGGCGGCGGCCCTGGAGAGCGACCCGCTGTTCCGGCAGCGGATCGGCGAACGGTTCAAGCAGGGCCAGCCCGAGCTGGCCGGCGCCGTGGAGACCGGCACCCCGCCCGCCGCCGCCGACCCCGTGGACGTGGCGGCCGCCGCCTATGTGCTGCGCCCGCCCGGCTGGGTCAAGCTGGTCGCCGCCGCGGGCGAGGAGGCCCAACGGGTCGACGCCGAGCGGGCCGACGAGGCCGGCCGGCGCGAGCTGGACCGGCTGCGCGAGGAGCTCGCCGCCGCCCGGGACCGCACCCGGACCGAGACCGAGCAGCTGCGGCACGACCTCGAAGCGGCCCGCAAGGAAGCGGAGTCGCTGCACCGCAAGCTGCGCAGCGCCCAGAGTGACGTGAAGCGCGGCGAGGCCGCGCTGCGCAAGGTCCAGGGCGAGATCGAGGCCGCGCGGGCCGAGTCGGCGGCCCAGGTGTCCTCCGCCGAGAGCGAGACCCGGCGTCTCAAGGCCCGGCTCGGCGAGGTGGAGGCGGCGCTCGAAGCCAGCCGCAGGACCGCCCGCGAGGGGCGTTCGGTGGAGGACATGCGGCTGCGGCTGCTCCTCGACACCGTGCTCGACGCGGCCCAGGGGCTGCGCCGCGAACTGGCGCTGCCGCCCGTCTCCGTGCACCCGGCCGACACCGTGGACGCGGTGGAGCCGGGGCGGATGTCCCCGAAGGACATCGCGGCGCGGGCGCTCTCCGAGACCGATCCGGCGCTGCTCGACCAGCTGCTCGCGCTGCCGCAGGCACATCTGGTCGTCGACGGCTACAACGTCACCAAGACCGGCTATCCGACCATGCCGCTGGAGAAGCAGCGGCTGCGGCTGCTCGGCAGCCTCTCGGCGCTGGCGGCCCGCTCGGGCGCCGAGGTCACCTGTGTCTTCGACGGCGCGGAGCTGGCCGCCCCGGTGCTGCTCGCGCCGCCGCGCGGGGTGCGGGTGCTGTTCTCCAAGCCGGGTGTGACGGCCGACGAGTTGATTCGTCAGCTGGTACGGGCGGAGCCGCCGGGCCGGCCGGTCGTGGTGGTCTCCACGGACCGCGAGGTCGCCGACGGAGTGGCGAAGGCGGGGGCGCGGCCCGTCGCGTCCGCCTTGTTGCTGAAGCGGCTTTCGCGGCTTCAGTGACGCATTGCAACTCCTGGGTCTTTTGACCGATTTCTGGATGGCGGACCGTCAAGTGCTCATCACTGCCCGTGTGATGCATGTAAATAATGTGGTGCGTGAGCGATATTTTTGCCGGTGGGATTTGAACTGATCACAACTTGGTCACTAGGGTCGGGCTTCGAACCTTCGCGCGGTTGATCACCCATCCGGGGTGGCGGCGGAGGAACCGCCTGCCCCTGACCGGTTGGGCGGCTCTGAGGAAGAAGGAGCTCGCCTTCGTGGCGTCCCACCGTCGACTCAAGCAGCCGAGCCGAACCCGCGTGACCGTGCTCACCGTGACCGCGGCCGCGGCCGTCGCGCTCACCGCCCAGTCCGGAGCCCAGGCGGCCCCCGCCAAGCCCAGCATCGACGAGGTCAAGTCCAAGGTCGACAAGCTGCACCACGAGGCCGAGGAGGCCACGGAGCAGTACAACCTGGCCGACGAGCGCCGCGGCACGCTGCAGAAGGAGATCGGCAACCTCCAGGACAAGGTGGCCCGCGGTCAGCAGGAGCTCAACACCCTGCGGGACCAGATCGGTTCGGTCGCCAGCGCCCAGTACCGCTCCGGCGGCATCGACCCGGCGCTCCAGCTCTTCCTCTCCGCCGACCCGGACACCTACCTCGACAAGGCGTCCGCGATCGACCAGCTGAGCGCCCAGCAGGCCGACGTGCTCACCTCGATCCAGGCCAAGCAGCGGACGCTCGCCCAGGAGCGGGCCGAGGCCACCACGAAGCTGGCCGACCTCGAGGACGTCCGCAAGACCCTCGGCGCGAAGAAGAAGAAGTTCCAGGGCAAGCTCGCCGAGGCGCGCCAGCTCCTCAACACCCTGACCGCGGCCGAGCGGGCCAAGATGGAGGAGAAGGAGCAGCGGGCCAGCCGCGCCGCCAGCGAGCGCGTGGACCTGGGCAACGAGGCTCCCGCGAGCGGCTTCGGCGCCGCCGCGCTCTCCGCCGCCGCCACCCGCGTCGGCATGCCGTACGCCTCCGGCCACGAGGGCCCCTCCTCGTTCGACTGCTCGGGTCTGACCCAGTGGTCCTACCGCCAGGCCGGCGTCAGGCTCACCCGCACCACGTACACCCAGCAGAACGACGGCACGAAGATCGGCCGCAGCCAGCTCAAGCCGGGCGACCTGGTCTTCTTCAACGGCCTCCAGCACGTCGGCCTGTACGCGGGCAACAACACGGTGCTGCACGCCCCCTACTCGGGCGCCTACGTGCGCTACGAGTCGATGAACACCATGGGGTCCTTCCAGTTCGGCGTCCGCATCGCCGGCTGACCCCGCGACCCGCTGCGGTATGCCGCCCGAACGGGTGGTTCGCCGCGACACGCGCTGACCTGACGCCCCGCCGGTGACCTGTGATCTCCGGCGGGGCGTCACTTTGTGTGTCCATCGGCTTCGTTGGACGCGGAGTGATCAGCGGCTACTGTCTGCCGCGCCAGTCTGCGTCGAGCCGAACGGAGCGCGTTCGTGGCGTCCCACCGCCGACCCGCCAGGGTCACCGTCCTCACCGCCGCCGCCGCGGCCACCGCGGCCGCCTCCCTCGGGGCCGTGCCCGCGAGCGCCGACCCCGGGGCCGGACCCGCGGCCGGCCGCGCCACCGTGGACCGCCTCTTCGAAGAGGCCGAGAAGGCGACGGAGGGCTACAACCGGGCGGACGAGAAGGCGGACGCGCTGCGCAGGACCGTCTCGCAGGCCCAGGACGGCCTCGCCCGGGGGCAGGAACGCATCAACCGCATGCGGGGCGCGCTCGGTTCGGTCGCCGGCGCCCAGTACCGCTCCGGCGGCATCGACCCCGCCCTCGCCCTGCTGCTCTCCTCCGACCCGGACACCTACCTCGACCGGGCCTCGGCCCTCGACCGGGCCACCGTCCGGCAGAGCGCCGCACTCGGCGAACTCGTCCGGGAACAGCGCCGGCTGGACCAGAAGCGCGCCGAGGCCCGTACCGCCCTCGGTGAACTGGAGCGCAGCCGCGCCGAGGTCGCCCGCCACAAGCGCACCGTCGAGCGCAAGCTCGCCGAGGCCCGCCGGGTCCTCGCGAGCCTCACCGTCGAGGAGCGCGCCGACTACGACCGCTCCTCCCGCTCCGGCGCCCGCTCGGAGGCCGGGGAACTGCCGCCCCTGGCCGACCTCGGCCCCGCCTCCTCGCGCGCCGCGGCCGCGGTGATCGCCGCCCGCAGCGCGATCGGCAAGCCGTACGTGTGGGGCGCGACAGGACCCTCCGCCTTCGACTGCTCGGGCCTGATGGTCTGGTCGTACCGGCAGGCGGGGATCAGCCTGCCGCGCACCTCCTCGGCGCAGCGGAACGCGGGCCGGCACGTGCCGCTCTCGCAGGCGCAGCCCGGGGACCTCGTCACCTACCGCGGCGACGCCAGCCACGTCGCGATCTACGCGGGCAACGGGCAGGTCATCCACGCCCCCTACCCCGGCGCCCGGGTCCGCTACGACCCGGTGAACATGATGTCGCACGTCACCGTCACCCGGGTCTGAGCCGGTAGCGGGAGCGGGCCCCGCCCCTCCGACCGTACGATCGGAGGCGTGGCAGGTCAGGGGTGTGGAGCGCGGCGGCCGGCGACGGCCTGCCTGCTGGCCCTGCTGCTCGCCCTCACCGGCCTCGTCGGCTGCGCGACGAAGACGCCCGCCGAGCCGGCCTCCCGGGAGGTCCAGGCACTCCTCGACCGGCACGCCCGCGCCCTCCTCGACCGTGACGAGCCCGGCTATCTGGCCGCCCTCGACCCCGCGTACGCCCCGGCCGCGCTCACCGTCTACCGGCGGCTCGCCGCCGTCCCGCTCGACGGCTGGACGTACCGGGTCACCGGCGTCGACCGCACCGGCACCGACCGGCTCACCGCCCGCGCCGACCTCGGCTACCGGCTCCGCGGCCACGACCGGCGGCCCGTCACCGGCGCCCGCGTCCTCGACCTCGTCCGGCGGGACGGCCGCTGGTACGTGAGCGGGGACCGCCCCGCCGAGGGGGCGCCCAGGCAGCTGTGGGAGCAGGGCGACGTGAAGACCGTCACCGGCGCCCGCTCGCTCGTCCTCGGCGTCGGCGCGAGCACCGAACGGCTCCGGGAGATCGCCGCGGCGGCCGACCGGGCGGTCCCCGTGGTCGCCGCCGCCTGGCCCGCCGACTGGGCCCGGCAGGTGGTCGTCCTCGTCCCCGGCTCCCTCGAAGGGATGGGGGAGCTGCTCGGGGCGCCCGGCGCCTCCTACCGGGGGATAGCGGCCGTCACCACGGGGGAGACCCGGGGCGGCCCGGACGCCCCCGCGGACCGGGTGATCGTCAACCCCGACGCGTACGGGGTGCTGGGCGGCTTCGGCAGGGACCTGGTCCTCACCCACGAGACCGTCCACGTCGCGACCCGCGCCGCCACCACCCCCTCGACCCCGGTCTGGCTCTCCGAGGGCTTCGCCGACTGGGTCGCCTACCGGGGCACCGACCGCACCCCCGTCCAGGCCGCCCCCGAGCTGCGCCGCGCGGTCCGCGCGGGCGAGCTGCCCGGCCGGCTCCCGGCGGACGAGGACTTCGCCTTCGGCGGCGACGCGGAGGCGCTCGCGCGGGCGTACGAGGGGGGCTGGCTGGCCTGCGCGCTGATCGCGGACCGGTGGGGCGAGGCGAAGCTGACGGCCTTCTACCGGGCGGTGGGCGCGCACCCGGCCCGGGACGGCGCGGTGGAGCAGGCGCTCCGGGAGGTGCTGGACACCACACCGGAGGACTTCACCGCGGACTGGCGGACGTATCTGGGGGAGCGGCTGGGCTAGACCCCCGGCCCGGCTGTTCTCAGTGGGAGCCGGAGAGGGTCTTCTCGCGCTCCGTGCGGACCGCCTGCGCGGGCACGACCGCCGACCCGGCGAGGCGCGGTTCGGTCACCGTCTGGCGCCACAGGATGCGGCAGGCCATGAGGGTGGCGGCGATGAGGAGACCGTTCCGGGTGAACAGCACCGCGATGCCCAGCGGGTCGCTCCGCGTGACGTGCGAGAACCACACCGGGAACTCGAACTGCGTCACCGCCGTCGCCCACACGATCAGATGGACGGGCCGCTCCATCCGGCTCGACCGGTACGCCAGGCACACCGCCGCGAGACCGACCAGCCACAGCATGTACTGCGGGGAGAGCACCCGGCTCGTCGTCGTGAACAGCAGCACCGCGACGAAGGCCGCGTCCGCGACCGTCGAGGAGGTGAAGCGGTGGGCCCGGAAGCGCCACAGCAGCAGCCAGCCGAAGGCGGCGAAGGTGAGCACCATCGCGGCCGTCGAGACCACGGAGACGTACGGGCCGAGGAACTCGATCGAGCCGTAGTTCATCCGGGCCTCGCCGCTCCAGCCGAACTGCCGGGCCACGTGGAAGACCATCGAACCGAGCGACTCGACCTCCGTGCCCCGGTCGCGCTGGAAGGAGAGGAAGGCGAGCGCGCCCGGCATCCACAGCACGCAGAACAGCAGCACCGCGGCCGCCGCGCCCACCGCCGTCGACCAGGAGCGGAAGGTGGCCCGGCCCTTCGCCGTGCCCGCGAGCAGCAGCACCGGCCAGACCTTCAGGACCGCGCCGAACCCGGCGAGCGCGCCGAGGACGCGCGGGCTGCGGCCGGCCGCGAGCACCGCGGCCACCGCGACGGCGGTCACCATCACGTCGTAGCGGGCGTACGCGGTCGGGCCGAGCAGCGGGACGGCCGCGATCCAGATCCAGGCCCCGCGCAGCGAGCGGCCGGCCCGGCGGCCGGTGTACGTGAGCAGCCCGAAGACGAGCGCGTCGCAGAGGAAGGCGAGGACGAAGAAGGCGGAGGAGTAGTCGAGGAAGGGCAGCAGCCCGGGGGCGAGGATCGCGAAGGCGGCGGCCGGCGGGTACTGCCAGGTCACGTCGTCCTGCGGGTACGTGCCGTTCCGGAGGACCTCGTACCAGGCCTGGTAGATGTCCTCGACGTCACTGGTGACGTCCGGGCCGGGGATGACCACGATCTTGAACACGCACACCAGCAGGATGACCCGGGTGAGTCCCCAGAGGCCGATCGGCAGCCGTAGACCCGTGCGTGACCACTTCCCCACTGCGCCCGTCATCACTGTCTCGTCCTTCTCCTGTCGGCCCGCTCGCGCGGGGGAGTGGTGGTGCTGGGCGGTGGGTGCGCTCGCGGTACTGTCGGCCACGATGCACAAGACCCTGATCGTAACCAACGACTTCCCGCCACGCCCCGGCGGAATCCAGGCCTTCCTGCACAACATGGCCCTGCGCCTGGATCCCGACCGGATCGTGGTCTACGCCTCCACCTGGAAGCGCAGCCGCGAGGGGATCGAGGCGACGGCCGCGTTCGACGCCGAACAGCCTTTCACGGTTGTCCGTGATCGCACCACCATGCTGCTGCCGACGCCTCGGGTCACCGCCCGTGCCACCGCCCTGCTCCGCGAGCACGGCTGCGAGTCGGTCTGGTTCGGCGCGGCCGCCCCGCTCGGCCTGATGGCGCCCGCGCTGCGCAGGGCCGGCGCCCGGCGGCTGGTCGCCACCACGCACGGCCACGAGGCGGGCTGGGCCCAGCTGCCCGCCGCCCGGCAGCTGCTGCGGCGGATCGGCGAGGGCACGGACACGATCACCTACCTCGGCGAGTACACCCGCTCCCGGATCGCGGGGGCCCTCACGCACGCCGCTGCCGGACGCATGGTCCAGCTCCCGCCCGGGGTGGACGAGAAGACCTTCCACCCCGGCTCGGGCGGCGACGAGGTCCGCGCCCGGCTCGGCCTGAGCGACCGGCCGGTCGTCGTCTGCGTCTCCCGGCTGGTGCCGCGCAAGGGTCAGGACACCCTGATCACGGCCCTGCCGGCGATCCTGCGCCGGGTGCCCGACGCGGTCCTCCTGATCGTCGGCGGCGGCCCGTACGAGAAGGACCTGCGCCGCCTCGCCGCCGAGACCGGCGTGGCCGGATCCGTACGCTTCACCGGCGCCGTCCCCTGGTCGGAGCTGCCCGCCCACTACGGGGCCGGCGACGTCTTCGCCATGCCCTGCCGCACCCGCCGCGGCGGCCTCGACGTCGAGGGCCTCGGCATCGTCTACCTGGAGGCCTCCGCGACCGGCCTCCCGGTCGTCGCGGGCGACTCCGGCGGCGCCCCCGACGCCGTCCTGGACGGCGAGACCGGCTGGGTCGTCCGAGGCGAGTCCGCCGAGGACACCGCGGACCGCGTCACCACCCTCCTCCTGGACCCGGAACTCCGCGCCCGCATGGGCGAGCGCGGACGCGTCTGGGTCGAGGAGAAGTGGCGCTGGGACCTGCTCGCGGAGCGGCTGCGCGAGCTGCTGTAGGACGTACGGGACCGCGCGGGCCGCCGCAGGACGTACGGAAGGGGCCCGGGGCGATCGATCGCCCCGGGCCCCTCCCGCACCCGCCCTACTTCGTGTAGATCGCCTCGATGTCGTCCGCGAAGTCCTTCGCCACCACGTTCCGCTTCAGCTTCAGGGACGGGGTGATGTGGCCCGCCTCCTCCGTGAACTGGGCCGGGAGGATGCGGAACTTGCGGACCGACTCCGCCTTGGAGACCGCCGCGTTGCCGTCGTCGATCGCGCGCTGGACCTCCGCCACCAGGTCCGCGTCGTCCCGGAGGGTGGCCGCCGTCGAGCCCGACGGCTTGCCGTGCTCCGAGGCCCAGCGGCCCAGGAACTCCTCGTCGATCGTGACCAGCGCGCCCACGAACGGGCGGCCGTCGCCGACCACCATGCACTCCGCGACCAGCGCGTGCGCCCGGATCCGGTCCTCGATGACCGCCGGGGCGACGTTCTTGCCGCCCGCCGTCACCAGGATCTCCTTCTTCCGGCCGGTGATCGCCAGGTAGCCGTCCTCGTCGAGGGTGCCGATGTCACCGGTGTGGAACCAGCCGTCGGCGAGCGCCTCGGCCGTGGCCGCCTCGTTGTTCCAGTACCGCGAGAAGATGTGCTCGCCGTGCAGCAGCACCTCGCCGTCGTCGGCGATCCGCACCACCGAGCCCGGCAGCGGCTGCCCGACCGTGCCGATCTTCTGCCGGTCCCAGGGGTTGAACGCGGTCGCCGCGCACGACTCCGTCAGGCCGTAGCCCTCCAGGACCGTGAAGCCGATGCCCCGGAAGAAGTGGCCGAGCCGCTCGCCCAGCGGCGCGCCGCCCGAGATCGCGTACTCGCCGCGCCCGCCCAGGACCGCACGCAGCTTGCTGAAGACCAGCTTGTCGAAGAGCTTGTGCTTCAGCTTGAGGCCGAAGGACGGGCCCTGCGGGGTGCTCAGCGCCCGGCTGTACGCGATCGCCGTGTGCGCGGCCTTGTCGAAGATCTTGCCCTTGCCGTCGGCCTGCGCCTTCGCCCGCGCCGAGTTGTAGACCTTCTCGAAGACCCGCGGCACGCCCAGGATCAGCGTCGGCCGGAACGAGGCCAGCTCGTCCGTGAGGTTCTTGATGTCCGGGACGCAGCCGAGGCGGATCGGCGCCATCACGGACGCGACCTCGACCAGCCGCCCGAAGACGTGCGCGGCCGGCAGGAACAGCAGCACCGAGCACTCGCCGGTCCGGAAGAGGGGCTTCAGTCGCTCCACCACGTTGCCGCACTCGGCGAAGAACGCCCTGTGGGTCAGCACGCAGCCCTTGGGGCGGCCGGTCGTGCCCGAGGTGTAGACGATCGTCGCCGGGTCGTCCGCGTTCGCCGCCGACATCCGCGCGTCCAGCAGCTCGTCGGAGACGTCCGCGCCCGAGGCCGTGAGCCGCGCGACCGCGTCGTCCTCGATCTGCCACAGCTCCTTGAGCTCCGGAAGGTTCGCGCGCACCGACTCCACCGCGTCCCGGTGCGCCTCGCTCTCCACCAGGGCCAGGGTCGCGCCCGAGTCGCCGAGGATCCACTGGATCTGCTCCGGCGAGCTCGTCTCGTACACCGGGACGGTCACGCCGCCGGCGCTCCAGATCGCGAAGTCGAGGAGGACCCACTCGTAGCGCGTACGGGACAGCAGTGCGACCCGGTCGCCCGGCTCGACACCGGCGGCGATCAGGCCCTTCGCGGCCCCGCGGACCTCCGCGAGGAACTCCGTGGCGGTCACGTCGGTCCAGGCGCCGTCGACCTTGCGGCCCATCACGGCGACGTCTGGGTGCTGGGAGGCGTTGCGGCGGATGAGATCCGTCAGGTTGCCGTCCGCGGGGACCTCGTACAGGGCCGGAAGGCTGAACTCGCGCAAGACTGCTGCTCCTCATCGGGCGCCGGCGCCACGGCTCTGTGTGATGCACCGGTGTAGTCCAAGAACTGGCAGGTGCTCCGTGGGGGTGAGCACGACTGGACTGCCCGGACGTTACCCACCAGTACACGGTTCCCGATAGGGGGTCCCGGCCAGATGTTCCGTGCGTCACACACGCGTGGCGGTGCTCTGCGCACAGTAATCCACAGGTTTCCCGACTCGGAAGTAACCGCAGGTGACACCCCCTAAGGTGGGGCCCATGCGAGTCCATGTGGTCAGTGACGTGCACGGCAACGCCGAAGACCTCGCCCGGGCGGGGGAGGGTGCCGACGCCCTCATATGCCTCGGTGACCTGGTCCTCTTCCTCGACTACGCCGACCACAGCCGGGGCATCTTCCCCGACCTCTTCGGCGCCGAGAACGCCGGCCGGCTCGTGGAGCTGCGCACCGCCCGCCGCTTCGACGAGGCCCGTGACCTGGGGCGCCGGCTCTGGGCCGGGCTCGACATCGACCGCGACACCGCCATCGAGGCCGCGGTCCGGCGCCAGTACGCCGCGCTCTTCGCCGCCTTCCCCACCCCGACGTACGCCACCTACGGCAATGTCGACATCCCCCGGATGTGGCCCGAGTTCGCCCGGCCGGGCACCACCGTCCTCGACGGCGAGCGGATCGAGCTCGGCGGGCTCGTCGTCGGCTTCGTCGGCGGCGGGCTGCGCACCCCGATGCGCACGCCGTACGAGATCTCCGACGAGGAGTACGCCGCCAAGGTCGAGGCCCTCGGCGACGTCGACGTCCTCTGCACCCACATCCCGCCGGACGTCCCCGAGCTGACGTACGACACCGTCGCCCGCCGCTTCGAACGCGGCAGCCGAGCCCTGCTCGACGCGATCCGGCGCACCCGGCCCCGGTACGCCCTCTTCGGCCACGTCCACCAGCCGCTGGCACGGCGGATGCGGATCGGCTCCACCGAGTGCGTGAACGTCGGACACTTCGCCTCGACGGGCAGGCCCTTCGCCCTGGAGTGGTGACGGGCCCCGGTTCGCGGCGCGATAGCCTTCCGTCGGCACGTCTGTGCCCCTTTGACTTCCGCCGGACCGCACAGTGGAGGAGCCACCACGATGGCCGAACACACCAGCTCGAGCATCACGATCGAGGCGGCACCGGCCGACGTCATGGGCGTGATCGCCGACTTCGCCCGCTACCCCGAGTGGACGGGCGAGGTGAAGCAGGCCGAGGTCCTGGAGACCGACGACGCCGGCCGCGCCGAGAAGGTCCGACTGGTCCTCGACGCCGGAGCGATCAAGGACGACCACACGCTGGCGTACACCTGGACCGGCGCCGACGAGGTCAGCTGGACCCTGGTCAAGTCCCAGATGCTCCGCTCCCTCGACGGCTCCTACCGCCTGACCCCGCTGGCCGGCGGCGCCCACACCGAGGTCACCTACCAGCTGACCGTCGACGTCAAGATCCCGATGCTCGGCATGATCAAGCGCAAGGCGGAGAAGGTCATCATCGACCGCGCGCTGGAGGGCCTGAAGCAGCGGGTGGAATCCCGCGCGTAAGCGCTCCGGGAGCACCCGGCCGCACTCCCGGAGGACGTGAACGCGGCCCCGCGGGGCACCGGTAACGTCCTCCGCATGCGGATCATCCTTGTCACCGGCCTCGGCGGCGCCGGGCGCAGCACCGTCGCCGCCGCCACCGCGCTCGCCGAGGCGCGGGCCGGGCGCCGGGTCCTGCTCGTGTCCGAGGACGCCGACCCGCTGCTGGGCGGCGACGGGCCGCGGGTCCTGCGGCCCCGGCCCGCCGCCGACTTCCGCCGGGAGTTCCTCGCCCTCCAGGACCGCTCGGCCACCGCCCTCGACCTGCTGGGCGCCGCCCCCTTCGAGGACGCCGAGCTCACCGAACTCCCCGGCAGCCGCCAGTTCGCCCTGCTGCGTTCCCTGCGCGACGCCGCCGCCGGTGACCACGACCTGGCCGTCGTCGACCTGCCGCCGCTCCCCGAGGCGCTCGCCGCCCTCGCCCTGCCCGAGCAGCTCCGCCGCTATCTGCGCCGCCTCCTGCCCCCGGAACGCCAGGCCGCCCGCGCCCTGCGCCCGATGCTCGCCCAGCTCGCCGGGGTCCCCATGCCCGCGCAGTGGCTGTACGCGACCACCGCGCGCTGGGAGGCCGAGCTGGCCGCCGTCCAGGCCGTCGTCGACGCCCCCACCACCAGCGTCCGGCTCGTCCTCGAACCCGGCCCCGCCGCCGCGGACGCCCTGCGTACCGCCCGCCTCGGCCTCGCCCTCCAGGGCCTCGCCCTCGACGCCGTCGTCGCCAACCGGCTGCTGCCCGCCACGTCCGAGGACCCCTGGCTCGCCGGCCTCACCGCCCAGCAGCACCGGCACCTGGACGAGCTCCGTACCGCCGGCGAACCCCTCGACGAGCTGCCGCACCTCGGCCGCGACCCGCGCGGCCCCGAGGACCTGGCCCTCCTGGCGCCCGCCCGGCCCGCCGCCGCCCCCGCCCCCGTACCGGAGTGGACCGTCGAGGACCGGCGCGAGGAGGACGGCGTCCTCGTCTGGCACATCGCTCTGCCCGGCGCCGTCAAGGACGAGCTGTCCCTCGTCCGCAGGGGCGACGAACTGCTGCTCACCGTCGGAGCCTTCCGCCGCAACGTGCCCCTGCCCGCCGCCCTGCGCCGCTGCACCGTCACCGGCGCCGGACTCGTCGAGGGGGACCTCCGGGTCCGCTTCACCCCGGACCCCGGGCTCTGGCCCCGTACCTCCTGAACGGGCGTGTACCGTCGAAGTACCACCACTGAGGAGTACGCCATGAGCGATTCGGACGCCTGGGCCAAGGCGTGCGCCGAGGACCTGGAGGCGGAGCGGGCCCGTCGCCGGGCCGAGCGCGGGACGGAGCCCGGCTCCGCCGCCGAGGAGTTCCGCAAGCTCTTCGAGGCCGTCGCCGACAAGGTCGCCGGCGGACTCGGGAACCCGCTGCTCGGCGGCCAGGCCGTACAGACCGTGCAGCAGCTCGTCAGCCAGGCGAAGTCCGTCGTCGAGCCCGTCATCGAGCGCAACCCGCAGGTCTTCGACCACCTCGCCGCCGCCGGGAACGAACTGCTCGCCGCCTACCGCTCCGCCGTCGAGGGCCACGAGACCCGCTGGACCCGCGGAGGCGCCGTGCCCGACGCCGACGACCCGCGCAGGGACGCCGACCGGGAGCCGCCCCGCGCGGACGACGGCGGGGACCGGCACGAGGACGGCCCCAAGAAGGACGACGAAGGGCCGGGAACCGGCCAGCACATCGACCTCGACTGATCAACGGTCCACCGCCCCTCGGGTACGGTGGGCCCTAGCGGGGCTCGACCGAAAACTGAGGGACACATGGGACTCACCATCGGCGTCGACATCGGCGGCACGAAGATCGCGGCCGGCGTGGTCGACGAGGACGGCAAGATCCTCGACACGCACAAGGTGCCCACCCCGCCGACCCCCGAGGGCATCGTCGACGCGATCAGCGCCGCCGTGTCCGAGGCCGGCAAGGGCCACTCGATCGAGGCCGTCGGCATCGGCGCCGCGGGCTACGTCGACGACAAGCGTGCCACCGTCCTCTTCGCGCCGAACATCGACTGGCGGCACGAGCCGCTCAAGGACAAGGTCGAGCAGCGGGTCGGCCTGCCCGTGGTCGTCGAGAACGACGCCAACGCGGCCGCCTGGGGCGAGTACCGCTTCGGCGCCGGCCAGGGCCACGAGGACGTCATCTGCATCACCCTCGGCACCGGCCTCGGCGGCGGCATCATCATCGGCAACAAGCTGCGCCGCGGACGCTTCGGCGTGGCCGCCGAGTTCGGCCACATCCGGGTCGTCCCCGACGGTCTGCTCTGCGGCTGCGGCAGCCAGGGCTGCTGGGAGCAGTACGCCTCCGGGCGCGCCCTCGTCCGCTACGCCAGGCAGCGCGCCAACGCCACCCCGGAGCGCGCGGAGGTCCTCCTCGGCCTCGGCGACGGCACCCCGGAGGGCATCGAGGGCAAGCACGTCAGCCAGGCCGCCCGCGCGGGCGACCCGGTGGCCGTCGACTCCTTCCGCGAGCTGGCCCGCTGGGCGGGCGCCGGTCTCGCCGACCTCGCCTCGCTCTTCGACCCCTCGGCGTTCATCGTCGGCGGCGGCGTCTCGGACGAGGGCGACCTGGTCCTCGACCCGATCCGCAAGTCCTTCCGGCGCTGGCTGATCGGCGGCCAGTGGCGTCCGCACGCCCAGGTCCTCGCCGCCCAGCTCGGCAACAAGGCCGGACTCGTCGGCGCGGCCGACCTCGCCCGCCAGGGCTGAACGGACCGCACCGGGACCGATGACGACAACCGCCCGCCGCGTCCGCACCGGACGCGGCGGGCGGTTGTCGTACGTTACGTGCCATGGTGATCAGTGAGCTGCCCAACTCCCGCACCGAGGCCGACGGTTCGGCCGTCCTCCGGGTCCTCTGCTACAACGTGCGCTCGATGCGCGACGACGAGGACGCCCTCGCCCGGGTCATCCGGGCCTGCGCCCCCGACCTCGTCCTGGTCCAGGAGGCCCCGCGCTTCTTCCGCTGGCGCAAGCACGCCGCCCGGCTCGCCGCCAAGAGCGAACTCGTCATGCTGAGCGGCGGCGCCACCGCGGCGGGGCCGATGCTGCTCTGCTCGCTGAGGGCCACCGTCGAACGCACCGAGGACATCCTGCTGCCGCTCACCCCGGGCCTGCACCGGCGCGGCCTCGCGACCGCCGTCGTCCGCTTCGGCGGGGCCAGGGTCGGTGTCGTCAGCTGTCATCTGAGCCTGCGGAAGGACGAGCGGTACGCCCAGGCGGGCATGGTCCTCGACCGGGTCGCCGCCCTGGGGACCCCGTACGCCCTCGTCGGCGGGGACCTCAACGAACGGCCCGACGGCCCCGCCTTCCGCCGGCTGACGACGGAACTCCGGGACGGCTGGGAGGTCAGCCCCCGGGGCGGCGCGTACACCTCGCCCTCCGGCGGTCCGCATCAGCGGATCGACGCGATCCTGGCCACCTCGGGCGTCGAGTTCCTCGGCTGCGGGGTGCCGGCCGACCTCGATCCGGCCGACCTGCGGGCCGCCACCGACCACCTTCCGGTGCTGGCGGCGGTCCGCGTACCGGCGGCCGTCTGACACGGACCGGGCGGGGCCGGGCCGGGTCGGGACAGGCCGTGTCGGGACAGGTCCTAGACGACCGCCCCGCGCCCCGGGTCGTCGAAGCCGTCGTCGTCCTCGTCGTCGTGCTTCATCCGCCCCACCAGGGTGGCGAAGCCGCCCAGGAAGCCGCCGATGCAGAGCGTCGTCAGCCACCAGGTCATGTCCCACTGGAGCAGTACGGCCACCAGCATCAGGACCGGGCCGCCGACCACGGCCAGCCAGGCGAACTTGGTCGTGGTGTCCGCCTCGGGCAGCGGAGGCGGCTCCGGCGGCACGAAGTGCCCCTCGTCGGAGCCGCCCGGGGCGTCGTCCGGTTCGGCGGGGGAGTAGTCCCGGGGGCCGGGGGGCCGCACGCCCACCCCGGGGGCGAAGACGATCGAGCTGCCGAGCGCGGGCCGCTCGGGGCCCGCCCCGGAGCCGTCCGCGCTGTCGGAACCGTCGGAGTCGTCGGAGTCCCCGGCTCCCTTCGGTCCCTTCGTCCCCTCCGCGCCTTCGGAGCCCTCCGGCGGGGTCGCCCCGGCCGTCGGCCTCGGCTTCCAGGGCGTGGCCTCGCCGACCGTCGGCCTCGGTCTCAGGGGCGGCCGGGTCTCCCCGGACGTCCCCTCCCCGTCGTCCCCGGCCTCGGCCTCCGGCTCCGGCAGGGCCAGGTTCTCGATCGGCCGGAACGGCTTCGCCCCCGGAGGGTCCACGGGCTCCTCGCCGTACCCGGCGACGATCGCGGCCCAGGCCGCCTCCTCGTCGATGGGCTGCGGCTCCCGCTCGCCGCCGTCCTGCTGCTCAGCCACCGCTCCTGCTCCCCTGTTCGTCGACCAGCCCCGGGGCGAGACGCTCGACGAAGGCCAGGCTCTCGTCGAAGATCCGCTCCGCGTCATGGTCCAACGTCGCGACGTGGTAGCTCTGTTCCAGCAGGATCTCCCGGACGTCCGTCGAGGAGATCCGGGAGAGGATCCGGGCCGAGTCGACCGGCGGCACGACATGGTCCTGGGGGCTGTGGAGCAGCACCACCGGCTGCGTGACCTGCGGAAGCTCCGTGTCGACGAGCCGGAAGAACTGGCGCAGGGAGTGCGCGGCGTGCAGCGGCACCCGGTCGTAGCCGACCTCGGTGACGCCCTCCTTGGCGATGTCGCTGGCGATGCCCTTGGTGGAGGGGACCAGATGGCGGGCGACCGGCAGCGCGTGCGCGGCCAGGCCGTGCACCTTGTTGCCCGGGTTGACCAGGACGACGCCCTTCACGGCGTCGCCGTGCTGGGCGGCGAGCCGCAGGGTCAGCGCCCCGCCCATCGAGAGCCCGAAGACGAAGACGGTCGAGCACCGCTCCAGGAGCTCGCGCAGGGCCCGGTCCACCTCCGCGTACCAGTCGTGCCAGGTGGTGAGCTGCATGTCCTGCCAGCGGGTGCCGTGGCCCGGCAGCAGCGGCACCGAGACGGTCAGACCGCGCTCGGCCAGATACTCGGCCCACGGGCGCATCGACTGCGGGGAACCGGTGAATCCGTGACAGAGAAGGACGCCGACCTCTCCGCCCTCGTGGCGGTACGGCTCGGCTCCGGGAAGGACCGGCACCGGGGTCTCCTGTTCGCTCGGGCTTCGCGTCGGTCTTCGGGTGCGCCGAAGCGACGGAACATGGGGAAGGACCTTCACGGTACGCGACCGGACCGACACCGACCAGGGCCGTAGCGGGGGCCGTGCGCCGGTACGGGATAAAGTCGTCGCGACGGCACACGGAAGGCATGGCGAGTTGATCTACGGCGCAATGAAGTTCTCCCTCGGAGGGTCCCTGAAGCTTGCCTTCCGGCCCTGGGTGGAGGGTCTGGAGAACATTCCCGCCGAGGGGCCCGCGATCCTGGCGAGCAACCACCTGTCGTTCTCCGACTCCTTCTTCCTGCCCGCCGTCCTCGACCGCAAGGTCACCTTCATCGCCAAGGCGGAGTACTTCACCTCGCCGGGCGTGAAGGGCAAGCTCACCGCCGCGTTCTTCAAGGGCGTCGGACAGCTCCCGGTGGACCGTTCGGGCGCCCGGGGCGCGGGCGAGGCGGCGATCAAGGCCGGCATCGACGTCATCGAGAAGGGCGGGCTCTTCGGGATCTACCCCGAGGGCACCCGCTCGCCCGACGGCCGTCTCTACCGGGGCAAGCCCGGTGGTCTGGCCCGGGTGGCGCTGGCCACCGGCGCGCCGGTGATCCCGGTCGCCATGATCGACACCGAGAAGATCCAGCCGCCCGGCAAGGTGGTCCCCAAGCTGATGCGGCCGGGCATCCGGATCGGCAAGCCGCTGGACTTCACCCGCTACCAGGGCATGGAGGGGGACCGCTTCATCCTCCGTTCGGTGACCGACGAGGTCATGTACGAGATCATGAAGCTGTCCGGCCAGGAGTACGTCGACATCTACGCGACCGCCGCCAAGCGGCAGATCGCGGATGCGGAGAAGGCGGCCAAGGAGGCCGTCAAGGCCGAGATCGCCGCTCGGGAAGAGTCCGGCGCGTAGCACCGGGAATGGCGCGTAGCACCGGGAGTCCGGTGCGGAAGGCGTCCCGCGAGGGACGTCCGGGGGTGGGGGGATGGCCAGGCGCGAGCGTGTCGTGCGCATGTCGGTCGAGCAGCCGTTGTGGCGGGCTCTGACCGGCTACCGCCTTCTGACCATGGTCTACGCGGTCCTGCTGTTCGTCTTCGGACGGGACCGGTTCGAGCGGCCCTGGGTCGCCGTCGCCTATCTGGCGGTGATGTGCGTCTGGACCCTCGCCACCCTCCCCAAGGTGGCGAACGCGGCCAGCTGCACCCGGCGCTTCCTCGGCGCCGACCTCACCGTCGCCGTCGTCGGCATCCTCCTCACCCCGCTGGCCGACGCCCACGCCCAGTCCGTCGACGGTCCCACCCTGCCGTCGATATGGACCGCCGGCGCCGTCCTGGCGTACGCGATCAAGGGCGGCTGGCGCTGGGCCGGCGTGGCCTCCTCGGTCGTCGCCGTCGCCAACATCGTCGAGCGCGGCCACCCCAGCCGGGACACCTTCCACAACGTCCTCCTGGTCTGGGTCGCCTCCATCGCCATCGGATACGTCGTCGAGGTCGCCCGCGCCTCCGAGCGCACCCTCGCCCGCGCCCTGGAGATCGAGGCCGCCACCCGGGAACGGGAGCGGCTCGCCCGCGACATCCACGACAGCGTCCTCCAGGTCCTCGCCATGGTGCAGCGGCGCGGCACCGCGCTCGGCGGCGAGGCCGCCGAACTCGGCCGGATGGCGGGCGAGCAGGAAGTGGCCCTCCGCACCCTCGTCGCGGGCGGCCTCGCCCGGCCGAGCCTGGTCTCCGAGGACGAGTCCGAGGGGGCCGTCGTCCGGGTCGTCGAGGTGGACGAGGAGCCGGACGACGACACCCCCGTGGACCTGCGGCTGCTGCTCGCCCCGCGCGCCGGGGCCCGGGTCACGCTCTCCGAGCCGGGCGCGCCCGTGCTGCTGGGACCGCCCGCCGCGCGCGAGCTGGCCGCCGCCGTCGGCGCCGCCCTGGACAACGTACGGGTGCACGCGGGCGAGGACGCCCAGGCCTGGATCCTCGTCGAGGACTGGCCGGACGAGGTGATCGTCACCGTCAGGGACGACGGCCCCGGCATCCCCGAGGGCCGCCTCGCGCAGGCCGAGGGCGAGGGCCGGATGGGGGTCGCCCTCTCCATCCGGGGGAGACTGCGGGATCTGGGCGGCTCGGCCGAGCTGATCTCGGTCCCGGGTCAGGGCACGGAAGTCGAGTTGAAGGTTCCACGGGGGAAGGCAGGGGAGAAGTGAGCGAGCAGCCGATCAAGGTGATGGTGGTCGACGACCACCCGATGTGGCGGGACGCGGTCGCCCGCGACCTGGCGGAGGCGGGCTTCGACGTCGTCGCCACCGCGGGCGACGGGGAGCAGGCGGTGCGCCGCGCGGTCGCGGCCGGGCCCGACGTCCTCGTCCTGGACCTGAACCTGCCGGTGAAGCCGGGCGTCCAGGTGTGCAAGGAGCTGGTCGGCGGCCGGCCGCAGCTGCGGGTCCTGGTCCTCTCGGCGAGCGGCGAGCACGCCGACGTCCTGGAGGCCGTGAAGTCGGGCGCCACCGGCTACCTCCTCAAGTCCGCCAGTACGGAGGAGCTGATCGACGCCGTGCGGCGGACGGCGGTCGGGGACCCCGTCTTCACCCCGGGCCTCGCCGGGCTCGTCCTCGGCGAGTACCGGCGCCTGGCCTCCGAGCCCGCCCCGGCGGCCGGCGCGGACGAGCCGAAGGCCCCGCAGCTGACCGAGCGCGAGACGGAGGTCCTGCGGCTCGTCGCCAAGGGGCTGAGCTACAAGCAGATCGCCGAGCGCCTGGTGATCTCGCACCGCACGGTGCAGAACCACGTCCAGAACACCCTCGGCAAGCTCCAGCTGCACAACCGGGTGGAGCTCGTCCGGTACGCCATCGAGCGCGGCCTCGACGAAGCCTGAGGCGGCCTCCCCGGACGATGGGTCGTATATTCACGCATATACGGCCCATCGTCCCGTTGAGGGGAAACACGTGGAAATCCTGGCATTCGGCGTGCAGGCGGACGAGAAGCCCCTGATCGAGAAGGCGTTCGCGGGACACCACGACGTCCGCTGTCTGGGCGTCTTCCTCACCGAGGACACCGCCCCCATCGCGGCCGGCTACGAGATCGTCTCCACCAGCGTCAACGCCAGCCTGGACCACCGGGTCCTGCAGACCCTCGCCGCCGGCGGGACCCAGATGATCGCCCAGCGCTCCACCGGCTTCAACAACATCGACCTGGAGGTCGCCGAGAGGCTCGGCCTCACCGTCGCCCGGGTCTCGTACTACTCGCCGTACTCCGTCGCGGAGTTCGCCTGGACCCTCGCCACCGCCGTCAACCGGCGGATCGTCCGCGCCTCCAACCGGACCCGCGACTTCGACTTCCGGCTCGACGGACTGATGGGCCGTGACCTGTGGGGCCGTACCGTCGGGGTGCTCGGCACCGGCAAGATCGGCGAGGCCTTCACCCGGATCGCCCACGGCTTCGGCATGAACCTGCTCGGCTGGGACGTGGCCGAGAACCCCGCCTGCCTCGACCTCGGCATGCGGTACGTCGAGAAGGAGCGGCTCTTCGCCGAGGCCGACGTCATCAGCCTCCACGTACCGCTGCTGCCGTCCACCCAGCACATCATCGACGCCGCCGCCCTCAAGGCCATGAAGGACGACGTCATCCTGGTGAACTCCAGCCGGGGCGGGCTCGTCGACACCGAGGCGCTCGTCACCGAACTCCGGGCCGGCCGCTTCGCCGGCGTCGGCCTCGACGTCTACGAGGCGGAGGCCGGGCTCTTCTTCCTCGACAAGTCCCTGGAGGCCGTCGAGGACGACACGCTGGCCCGGCTGGTGACCTTCCCGAACGTGGTGGTCACCTCCCACCAGGCGTACTACACGGTGGACGCGGTCGGCCAGATCATCGACACCACCGTCCGCAACGTCCTCGACTACACCGCCGGACGGCGCAGCGAGAACGTCCTCGTCCCCAGGGAACCCGCCGGGCGCTCCGCGCATCCTCCCGCGTGACCAGGCGGCGCGGTCACCGGACCGCGCGCCGCTCATCCGTGGGGGATTCACATGTTCTCGTCCGTACGGCGCCGTACCGCCGCCGCGCTCACCGCCTCCGTCCTCGCCGCCGCCGGGGGCGTCGCGGCCCTCGCGACCCCGGCCGCCGCCGTCCACGGCGGGCGCTCCACCACCGTGACGGACCACCCGTACGCCATGCTCATCGAGACCCCGGACGGCACCCAGTTCTGCGGCGGCACCCTGGTGGCCCCCACCAAGGTCCTCACCGCCGCGCACTGCGTGGCCGACGCCGAGGCCCCCCGAAAGCTCCTCGTCATCGGCGGGCGCACCGCGCTCGACAGCACCAAGGGCACCGTCCGGCACATCGCCTCGATCAAGGTCCACCCCCGGTTCGAGCAGTCCACACTCACCTACGACGCGGCCGTCCTCACCCTGGACCGGCCCATGCCGTACAAGCCGCTGCCGGTCGCGGGACCGAAGGACAAGGCGCTCTACGCCTCCGGCACGAAGGCGACGACCGTCGGCTGGGGCCGCACCGGCCGCGACACCCTCGCCACCCGCCTCAAGGCCGCCGAACTCCGCCTCGCGCCGCTGAAGAGCTGCGACCCCTTCACCTTCCCCACCGACTCCGGTGCGACGAAGGTCTGCGGGACCGCCGCCCCCGGCACCCGCGACAGCGTCTGCAAGGGCGACTCCGGCGGCCCGCTGACCGTCGGGGGCAAGCTCATCGGCGTCGTCTCCACCGGCAACAAGTACTGCGACGACCAGTTCCCGGTCTCCGTCTTCACCCGGGTCAGCGCGGTCGCGAAGGACCTGGGCCTGACGGTGTCCTGAGCGGGCGCCCGTGCCGGGCCCGACGGTGTCCCGAGCCCTCGGGCCCAGGACACCGGGGCGGCCCGGCCCTCAGACCAGGACGCCCGCGAGCAGCGCGGCCGTCAGGGCCGCGCCCTCCGTCGTCAGCACCGACTCGGGGTGGAACTGCACCCCCGCGAAGCCCGGCCCGCGCAGCGCGTGCACCTCACCGGTCTCCGCGTCCCGGCTCACCTCGATCCGGTGCAGCGCCAGCTCCGTCGCCGTCCGGTCGTCGCAGCGGGCGGTGAAGCTGTTGTAGAAGCCGACCGTCCGCTCCTGCCCGAAGAGGTCGATCCGCAGCTGCGCCCCCTGGAACGGGGTCCGCTTGCGGACGATCTCCAGGCCCAGCTCGGCGGCGATCAGCTCGTGCCCGAGGCAGACGCCGAGGAGGCCGTGGCGGTGCTCCCGCACCAGCTCGGCCGTCAGACCGCGCAGGAAGCGCATCTTCGGGTCGGCGGCGTCCGAGGGGTCGCCGGGCCCGGGGCCCAGGACCACCGGCCCCTCGTGGGCGAGGGCCAGCTCGCGCAGCCCCGGCTCGTCGTAGCGGAGCACCGACACCTCCGGGCCCGAGGAGCGCAGGACGTGCGCCAGCATCGCGGTGAAGGTGTCCTCGGCGTCGATCACCAGCGCGTGGCCCGACAGTTCGGCCGACCGGGCCTGCATCCGCAGCCAGAACGGCGCGAGGTCCGCCCGGCGCGCGTCCAGGGCGGCCCGTACCCGCGGATCGTCGGCGAGCCGGGCGGGCGCCGGAGCCGCCGCCTCCACGGCCGGCCTGCCCTCCCGCACGCCGAGCGCGGTGAGCACCCCGGCGGCCTTGGCGTGGGTCTCGGCGACCTCCCCGGCCGGGTCCGAGTGCCGTACGAGGGTCGCGCCGACGGGCACCCGCAGACTCCCGTCCCCGGAGATGTCCGCCGTACGGATGAGGATGGGCGAGTCCAGCGTCTGCGCCCCGCTCCCGTCCGTGCCGAGCAGGGCGAGCGCCCCCGCGTAGTAGCCGCGGCCGCCCGTCTCGTGACGCTCGATCACCCGGCAGGCGTTCTGCACCGGCGAGCCGGTGACGGTCGCCGCGAACATCGTCTCGCGCAGCACCTCGCGCACGTCCAGGCTGGAGCGTCCCCGCAGCTCGTACTCGGTGTGGGCGAGATGGGCCATCTCCTTCAGCCGCGGCCCGATCACCACCCCGCCCATGTCGCCGACCGTGCACATCATCTTGAGTTCCTCGTCGACCACCATCGACAGTTCCTCGGTCTCCTTGCGGTCGGCGAGGAAGGCGAGCAGGCCGTCGGCGGTCGGGGCGGACCCGGCCGGGTAGCGGTACGTGCCGCTGATCGGGTTCATCACGACGGTGCCGCCCGTCATCCGGACGTGCACCTCGGGGCTGGCCCCGACGAGCGTCCGGTCCCCGGTGTGCACGACGAAGGTCCAGTACGCGCCCCGCTCGCCGGCGAGCAGCCGTCGGAACAGGGCGAGCGCGTCGGCGCGCCCGAACCCGGGGATCTCCCCGGTGTACGTGCGCCGGATGACGAAGTTGGCGCCCTCGCCCGAGCCGATCTCCTCGGCGATGACTCGGCGCACGATCCCGGCGTACTCCTCGTCGGAGACGTCGAAGCCGCCGTCCTCGACGGTCACGTCGTGCGCCGGGAGCTGCGCCAGCGCCTCGGCGAGCGGGAGTTCGTGGGTCTCGTCGGCGACCAGGACGGAGAGCGGGGTGCCGTCGTCACGGACGTCGAAGCCGCGCTCCCTGATCTGCCGGAAGGGCACCAGGGCGAGCGTCGGCCGGGGGCCCACGGGCAGATCGGCGAGGTGTTCGGCCTCGTGGACCCGGCCGATCAGCACCTCGACGGTGTCGTGGTCGCGTCCTGGGGTGCGGCGGCGGAGCAGGGCGAAGGGCGGGCAGGAGTCGTCGAGGAGACGGGAGAGGTCCATGGTCCGTCGTTCCTTCCGTCGGTGTGCGGAGAGGAACGGCCCGGGAACGAGAAAGGCCGCCCTCTCGGGGCGGCCTGTGCGTTCGGTGTACGCGCGATCAGTGGGCCGCCGGGGGAGCGGTCCACCACCAGTTCTGGATCTGAGGCGCGAACATGCGAGCACTGTAGCCCAGCCGGACGCGGAACGGGGCCCGGTCCGCACCGTGGACGGTGCGAGCCGGGCCCCGTGAGCCCTCGGACTGCCGTGCGGCTACCCGATCAGAAGATCAGGTTGTAGATCTGCCAGCCGCCGCCGACCCGCACGCGGGGCGAGAACAGGGTGCTGGTGCCGGTGCCGGGGAGGGTCCACAGGACGCCCGCCGTGTCGCGGCCGGTGAAGTCGACCTTGCCGTCCTTGTTCACGTCGCTCGGGCCGACCATGCTGACGTAGGTCTGCCAGCCGTTGCTGATCTTCACCCGGGGCTGGAAGAGCGTGCTGGTGCCGGTGCCCTTGAACAGCCACATGCCGCCGGAGGTGTCCCGCGCCAGGACGTCGGGCTTGCCGTCGCCGGTCAGGTCACCGGTGCCGACGAGCTCGTTGTAGATGGTCCAGCCGGCGCTGACCTTCACCCGCGGGGCGAACGGCGTCGACGGGGTGCCGGTGCCCTTGAACAGCCACAGGACGCCCGACTTCTCGCGCGCGAGCAGGTCGGCCTTGCCGTCGCCGGTGAGGTCGCGGACACCGACCATGCGGTCGTAGATCTGCCAGCCCGCGCTGACCTTGATCCTCGACTTGAACGGCATCGAGGCGTTGCCGCTGCCGGGGAAGTACCACATGATGCCGGTGGTGTCCCGCGCCATGATGTCGCCGGTCCCGTCCGCCCGCAGCGCGGTCATCGGGGTCACGGTGTCGTACGTGTTCCACCCGGCGCTGATCCGGTAGCGGGTCAGGTAGGGCGTGGTGACGTTGCCGGTGCCCTGGTACTGCCAGAGGACACCGGCGGTGTCACGGGCGAGCAGGTTGTAGCGGTTGGTCGCGGTGACGGGCGCCCTGGTGGCGACCTCCTTGACGTCGCTCTGCTTCACGTACGCCAGACGGTGGTTGTAGCGGATCGGGATGAAGACGTTCGTCTTGCCCACGACCCGGGTGCCGTTGGTGTTGTACGCGCTGTAGTAGTAGTCGCCCGCGACCGGGGCGCCCGCCTTGGCGTACACCTGGCCCGCCGGGAGGCTGTACTTGCTCAGCGAGGCGTTGTTGTTCGCCTGGACCGGGACGCCGGTGCCCGTGTAGGCCGCGTCCTCGGGGTACGCCCGCCCGTAGACCGGGATCGAGGTGGCGCCGTCCTTGGCGGTGAGCGCGGTCAGCGCGGTGGTGCCGACCGGGGCCGTGAACTGGCCGCCCGGGTTGGAGAACCAGGCCTTCTTGCCGCCGAACCAGACGGCGGTCCAGTCGGTCCGCGACTCGGCGACGACGTACGTGCCGCCGGCCGTGACCTTGTTCGCCCAGTTCGAGCCCTGGGACCAGCCGGAGGAGAAGTACGGGTCCGTGAGGGCCTTCGCCGGGTCGGCGACCGGCTCCGAGTAGAGGTAGCCGAAGTTCACCGGCTGCGACGGAGTCGTCTTGGCCGTGCCGTCCTCGGTGTACGCCAGGGTCGCCTGGTTGGCCGAGGTGAACGGCGGCACGATCCGGACGAGCTGGCCGGCCTGGAGCAGGCCGCCCGCGTTGCCGGCACCGGTCGGCGCGCCGACCATGCCCATGAAGCGGTTCCAGTCCCAGAACGGGCCCGGGTCCCAGTGGTCCTGGACGACGCTGTCGAGGACGCTCGGGGCCTCGTCGTGACCGATGATGTGCTCACGGTCCAGCGGGATGGAGAACCGGTTCGCCAGGTACTTCACCAGCGCCGCGGACGACTCGTACTGCGGCTCGGTGTACCAGCCACCGCCGCCCTTGATCGCGTAGCCCTCGTGCTCGATGCCGACCGAGTGCATGTTCACGGTCTTGTTGTTCGCGTGGAACGCTTCGTTCTTGGTCTCGACCATCTGCGTGACGCGACCGTCGTTCCGCACGATGTAGTGGGCGCTCGCCCACCGCTGCGGGTCCTTGAACACGTTCACCGCGGCATCGTGGCTGCCCTCGATGTCGTGGATGACGATCTGGCGGATGTCGTAGCCGCCCGTGCCCCGGTCGGCGATGTTGTAGTTGCCGAGGTCCTGCGCGTAGGCCGCCGGGATGAAGGAGCAGACCAGGTTGGTCGGGCACTCGGGGGCCGGGTCGGCGGTCGTGGCCGCCGTGCTCGCCGCGAGCGGCACGTTCGCGGGCTTCACCGGCTCCACCGAGGGATCGGCCGGCAGGACGACCTGCTCGCCGTCCGCGGTGATCTCCCGCTCGCCCGTCCTGATCGACTCGAAGACGCGCTTCGCGAACTGGTCGGCGCCCTTGCGGTTCTCCGACTGGCTGTAGCGGGCCACGGCGGGGTACCAGTCGCCCGCGTCGTCCGACAGTTCCGCGCCGGCCTGCTTCTGGTACTCGGCGAGGAGGGCGGCGCCCGCGCGGATCGAGGCGGCGCTGTCCCCCTGGACGGCGTCGGTGGAGCTGTCGATCAGCTCGGCGGCCTTGTCCAGGGTGTGCAGCGTCGGGTCGTCGGTGTCGACCGTCTCGCCGGACGTCGGCGCCAGCGCCTTCTTCTTGTCGATCTTCTTGTCGACCGCCGGGTCACCCGTGCCGTTCACCAGGTGGAGCAGCTGGTCCTTCGCGTCCCGCGCGATGTCCTCGGGGTCGACCTTCGTCAGACCCATGACGTTGTACGCGCCGGTGGTGCTCGGCAGACCGTCGTGCGACTCCCAGCGCGTCTGGCGGTACGACACCGCCATCAGCACGCTCTGCGGCACATCGAACTCGCGCGCCGCGTTTGCGAACTGCGACTGGAGGGAAGCGTCCTTGCCGGACGCCGTGTCGCCCGCCGCGCCCAGGAGGCTCGGTGAGGCGACCGCGATGGTGCCGATCGTGGCGGTGGCGACGACCGCTGCCGCCGCTCCGTAGAGGAGTCGTCTCTTCTTGCGGTCCCTGCGGTGCCTCTGGGTCACGCCCACCCCTGTGGTTCGACTGTTGTGTTGTGAAACGGGCCAGAGGGTAACACCACTCGATGGCATGAAGATCACCCGGGGACAATCCGGGCGCGCGTCTCAGTCACTGGGCAGAGGGACAGGACCGGACGAAGAACCCCGTAATGTGGTGTGCGTGACCGTGAACGCTGATTCCCACGCCGTCGCCGAGGCGACCTGGCGAGACCTGCCCGCGGCGCAGCAGCCCGAGTACCCCGATGCCGAGGCTCTGCGCGATGTGATCGCGGACCTCGAGTCGTATCCTCCGCTCGTCTTCGCCGGCGAGTGCGACCAGCTGCGCGCCCGGATGGGAGCCGTCGCCCGTGGCGAGGCGTTCCTGCTCCAGGGCGGCGACTGTGCCGAGGCCTTCGACGCCGTGTCCGCCGACCACATCAGGGCCAAGCTCAAGACGCTGCTCCAGATGAGCGCCGTCCTCACCTACGCGGCCTCCGTGCCCGTGGTGAAGGTCGGCCGCATCGCCGGCCAGTACTCGAAGCCCCGCTCCAAGGGCACCGAGACCCGCGACGGCGTGACCCTGCCGACCTACCGGGGCGACTCGGTCAACGGCTTCGGCTTCGACGAGAAGTCCCGCATCCCGGACCCCGAGCGCCTGAAGCGGATGTACAACGCGTCCGCCTCCACGCTCAACCTGGTGCGCGCCTTCACCACCGGTGGCTACGCCGACCTGCGCCAGGTGCACGCCTGGAACCAGGACTTCGTGAAGTCGTCCCCCTCGGGCCAGCGCTACGAGGCGCTCGCCCGCGAGATCGACAACGCGCTGAACTTCATGAAGGCCTGTGGCACCGACCCGGCCGAGTTCAAGGCCGTCGAGTTCTACGCCTCCCACGAGGCGCTGCTGCTCGACTACGAGGGTGCCCTCACCCGTACGGACTCGCGCACCGGCAAGCTGTACGACACCTCCGGCCACATGGTCTGGATCGGTGAGCGCACCCGCCAGCTCGACCACGCCCACATCGAGTTCGCCTCGCGCATCGCGAACCCGATCGGCATCAAGCTGGGCCCGACCACCTCGGTGGACGACGCGCTCACCTACATCGACCGTCTCGACCCGGACCGCGAGCCGGGCCGTCTGACCTTCATCGTCCGCATGGGCGCCGACAAGGTCCGCGACAAGCTCCCCGAGCTGGTCGAGAAGGTCACCGCCTCCGGCGCGGCCGTCGCCTGGGTCACCGACCCGATGCACGGCAACACCTTCGAGGCCGCCTCCGGTCACAAGACCCGCCGCTTCGACGACGTGCTCGACGAGGTCAAGGGCTTCTTCGAGGTCCACAAGGCGCTGGGCACCCACCCGGGCGGCATCCACGTCGAGCTCACCGGTGACGACGTCACCGAGTGCGTGGGCGGCGGCGACGAGATCTTCGTCGACGACCTGCACCAGCGCTACGAGACGGCCTGCGACCCGCGCCTCAACCGCAGCCAGTCCCTGGACCTGGCGTTCCTGGTGGCGGAGATGTACCGCGATCAGTAAGTAGGTACCTACGACGACGGGGCGCGGATCCATGTGATCCGCGCCCCATCGCCGTATCCAGGCCTTTTGCGGCCCCGCCGTGCCGGGTAAGGTTAGGTTAGCCTTATCGATCACGGCGGGAGGTGAACCGCGTTGTACGTCTGCTCGTGCTTCGGCGTGACGGAGAAGCAGGTCAAGGAGCATGCGGACGCGGGCGCCTGCACGCCCCGCCAGATCGCCTCGGCCTGCAAGGCCGGAACGGACTGCGGTTCCTGCGTCCGTCGCATTCAGGCCATTCTCGGGCGCGGCAGCTGCCCGCGCCGCGACCTCCTGGACCAGGGGATGCCCGCCCTCACGGCGGAGGCCGTCGAACTGCCGGAAGCCGCTTAGCCCGGCCGGACGACCGCCCGGGTCAGCTCGGCTGCTCGATCAGGGTCGAGATGTACAGCGCCTCGCCCAGGGACTCGATCAGCTCCAGCTGGGTGTCCAGGTAGTCGATGTGGTGCTCCTCGTCGGCCAGGATCTCCTCGAAGAGGTTGGCGGACGTGACGTCCCCCTTGGCCCGCATGACCTCGATCCCGCGCCGCAGCCGGTCGATCGCCTCCACCTCGACCTGGCGGTCCGCCTGGAACATCTCGGTGAGGGTCTGACCGACCCGTACGTGGAAGAGTCGCTGGTAGTTGGGCAGGCCGTCGAGCATCAGGATGCGCTCGGTCAGCTTGTCCGCGTGCTTCATCTCGTCGATGGACTCTTCACGGGTGTACTTGGCGAGCTTCGTCCACCCCTTGTTGTCCTGGATGCGGTAGTGCAGCCAGTACTGGTTGATGGCCGTCAGCTCGCCGGTCAGCTGCTCGTTGAGAAATTCGAGGACCTCGGGGTCGCCCTGCATCGCAGAGGCTCCTTCCACGTTCCGTGTCTATGCCGTCACTGGGCAGGATGGCCGCATCCTCGCACCCCGAATGGGGGGCGTCCAGTAAGTGCAGGCTTAGTGGGAGTTGCCCGAATCATGACGCCCGGAAGGTAGCCTGGTCATGACCACCCCTCGCGGTCTGTCACCATGGATGACATGGGTCAGCCGGAGAGCGGAGTACACCGGGAAGCGGGGCAGCCGGATCGTTCGACGGACCTTCCGCCGGGCCAGCGGCTCCAGCGCGGCTGGCCGGTCACCCATTACGGGCCCGTCCCCAAGTTCAAGCCGGACCGCTGGGAGTTCCGCGTCTTCGGCGCGACGGCCGACGGCGACAAGCGGTGCTGGAACCACGAGGAGTTCTCGGCCCTCCCCTTCTCCACGGTCGTGGCGGACCTGCACTGCGTCACGAAGTTCAGCATGCTCGGGTCCGAGTGGGGCGGCGTGGCCGCCCGTACGGTCCTGGAGCTCGCCCCGCCGGCGCCCTCGGTGACCCATGTGATGGTCTGGGCCGAGTACGGCTACAGCGCCAACATGCGGCTCGCCGACTTCGCCGCGGACGGCACGATCTTCGCCACCCACAAGGACGGGGAGCTGCTCACCGCCGAGCACGGCTTCCCGCTGCGTCTGGTCGTCCCGCACCTGTACGCCTGGAAGGGGCCCAAGTGGGTCCGGGGCGTGGAGTACATGGCCGCCGACCGCCGGGGTTTCTGGGAGGAGCGCGGCTACCACAACCTCGGTGATCCGTGGACGGAGCAGCGGTACTCGTACCAGGAGGAACCGGGAGACGGCCCGGAGCTGTAGCGCTCCGGGCCGTCCGTCGGCGTTCGTCGTCGGCCGGGTCGCAGGGCCGCCGGCCGGTTCGTTCAGTGGTGGTACTGGTGGACCACCGCGTGGCCCTTGCCGCGGCCGATCATCCACTTGTTGACCGGAGTGGTGATCACGAAGGCGGCGGCGAGCGCGATGGCAAGCACGATCCAGAAGAGCGGTTCGTCCAGGTGCGCGTCCATGGCGCCGGGCCAGAGGGCGATCACGCCGTTGTCGATGATCTCCATGACCGCGATGGAGAGGGTGTCGGCGGCCAGCGCGACCTTGAAGGCCGTCCGGAAGTCGACGCCGGCGGCCAGGATGCCGCGCAGGGTGAGCGCGTAGCCGAAGAAGAAGGCCAGGACGATCGCGAGGATCATCGTCTGCATGTTGCCCCAGCCGAGCGCGGTGCCGATCAGCATGCCGAGGACCTCGCCGATGGCACAGCCGGTGAGGCAGTGCAGCGTGGCCTTGGCGGCCATCGACCAGGAGACCTTGCCGGTGCCGTGGTGGCCGTGGTGCTCGTGCCCCGCCGAGTGACCGGCGTGGTCCGAGTGGCCGGCATGGCTGGTGTGGTCGGTGTGCTCCGCGTGACCCGTGTGGTCGGTGGTGTGGGTGCCGTGTTCGTGACTGCCGTGCGCGTCCTGCTGCATCGGGTGCCCCCCAAGCTCGGGTAGCGGTTCCTGCCGTTACAGGAACCGTATACCCCCCTGGGGTATTCATCAACGCGAAATCGGCGTCAGTCCCGCAGCTTCTTCAGCAGCTCCACGTCCGCGAGGTGCCCCGCCTTGCCGCCCGGCGTCTCGATGATCAGCGGGACGCCCTCGGTCGCCGGGTGCCGGAGCAGGTTCCGGAAGCCGTCCTCGCCGATGTGGCCCACGCCGATGTTCGCGTGCCGGTCCTTGCGCGCGCCGACGACGTCCTGCGAGTCGTTGGCGTGGATCAGTTTCAGCCGTCCCTCGCCCACGGTCTCCACCAGCTGGTCGAGCGTCTGCGCGGCGCCGTGCGGGCCGGTCAGATCGTGGCCCGCGGCGAAGATGTGGCACGTGTCCAGGCAGATCCCGAGCTTCGGGTGCCGGTCGAGCGCGTCGAAGTACGGGCCGAAGTCCTCCGCCCGCGAACAGAGCGAGAAGCCCTGGCCCGCCGTCGACTCCAGGAGCAGGAACGGGTCGTCGTCGTGCGTCAGCTCGTCGAGCAGCGGCAGCAGCAGCTCCCGCACCTGCGCGAGCGCCACCGCGCGCGTGCGGCCCCCGGTCGCCGAGCCGGTGTGCACCACCACGCCCTTCGCGCCGATCTCCCGGCCGCGCCGCAGCGAGTGCCGCATCGACTCCACCGACTTCTCGGCGGTGGCCTCGGTGTGGGAGCCGAAGTTGATCAGGTAGGGGGCGTGCACCCAGGCCGAGACCGACTCGGCCTCGCACTCGGCCCGGAACCGCTCGTCCTGGGCCGGGTTGCCGGGCGGGGTCGCCCAGCCGCGCGGATTGGCGACGAAGACCTGCACGGTCTCCGCGCCCAGCTCACGGGCGTAACCGAGGCCGACGGTGGCGAGGCCACCCGCCACGGGGACATGGCCGCCGACGGGATTGCGCATCTGTTCCTACAGCCCCTTGATCGTGATCGTGACGGTGGAGCCCTCGGGCGCGGTGGTGCCGCCCTCCACGGACTGGCCGGAGACCGTGTCGCCGAGGTAGGGGAAGGACTTCTTGACCTCCACCTCGAAGCCCGCGTCCTCCAGCGCCGTACGCGCCTCGTCGGTCGAGCTGCCGGTGACGTCCGGGACCGGGACGAGCTTCGGGCCCTTGGAGACGGTCAGCGTGATCGTGTCGCCCTCGGCGGCCCGGCTGCCCTCGGCGAGGGACTGGGCCGCGACGGAACCGGCGTCCTCCGGCGAGTTGATCCGCTCCGGGGCGACCCGGACGGTGAGTCCGGCCTCCTGGAGCGTCGCCGTGGCGTCCTCGACCGTCTCACCGGTCATGTCCGGCACGTCGATCGGCGAGCCCTTGCTGACCACCAGCGCCACCGCCGAGTCGGGCGCCCGCTCGGTGCCGGGCTCCGGGTCGGAGCCGATCACGGAGCCCTGGGCGACGGTCTCGCTGAAGGCGCTGGTGATCACCCCGACCGCCAGGCCCTGCTGTTCCAGGGTGCGCCGGGCCTCGGCGAGCGGCTTGCCCTTGAGGTTGGGCACCTTCACGATCTGCGGACCCCTGGAGAGGGTCAGGGTGACCGCGGCGTTGCCCCGGAGGCGCTCGCCGGGGGCCGGGTCGACGGCCATCACGGTGCCGCGCTCGTACACGTCGCTGAACGCGCGCTTCGTCGTGCCGACCTCCAGACCGGCGTCGGTGATCCGCTTCGTCGCCACGGCCTCGGTCTGGCCGAGCACGGCGGGGACGCGGGTGAACTGGCCGGAATTGATGTACCAGACCCCGGCGCCCAGACCGAGGGCGAGCAGCACGCCGAGGACGAGGAGGAGCGGGCCGCGCGGAGGCCGGCGGCGCCGGTCGGCCGCCGGGGGCGGCTCGGGCGCCGGCATCCGGTTGGTGTGCAGCACCTCCTGGGCGTCCGCCCCGGCCGGTACGACCCGGGCGATCACGCTGGTCCGGTCCTCGGTGGTGCTCCGGTCCTCGGACCGAGCCTGCGGGGGTACGGCGTCCAGCTGGGCGTCGTCGAGCCGGGAGCGGGCCTCGCGGACCAGGCCGAGCAGGGCGACGGCGTCGTACGGGCGGACGTCGGGGTTGCGGGCGGTGGCGGCCGCGACCAGCTCGTCCAGCTCGGTGGCGAGCCCGGGGACGGCGGCGGACGGGGCGGGCACATCGGTGTGGAGGTGCTGGTAGAGCACCTGCGCGGGGGTGTCGCCGGAGTGCGGCTTGCCGCCGGTCAGCATCTCGTAGAGGACGACACCGCAGGCGTACACGTCGGCGCGGGTGTCGGCGGTGCCGTGCTCGATCTGCTCCGGCGCCAGGTAGGAGACCGTCCCGAGGACCGAGCCGGTGGTGGCGGTCGCCGAGCCCACCGCCCGTACGAGACCGAAGTCGGCGACCTTCACCCGGCCGTCGTCTCCTATCAGGACGTTCTCCGGCTTCATGTCCCGGTGGACGAACCCGGCCCGGTGGGCGGCGCCGAGCGCGGCGAGCACCGGCTCCAGGATGTCCAGCGCGGCCCGGGGCGCGAGGGCCCCGCGCTCGCGCAGCACGTCGCGCAGCGTGCAGCCGGCGACGTACTCCATGGCCAGATAGACGTACGCGCCCTCGGCGCCCTGGTCGAAGACCCCGACGACATTGGGGTGGGAGAGCCGGGCGACGGACTTCGCCTCGCGGATGAACCGCTCGACGAAGGCCGCGTCGGTCGCGAGCGCCGGGTGCATCACCTTGAGCGCGAGGACGCGGTCGAGGCGGGTGTCGACGGCCCGGTAGACCGTGGCCATCCCGCCGACGGCGATGCGCGCGTCGACGCGGTAGCGGCCGTCGAGCAGCCGCCCGACGAGGGGGTCCTGAAGGGTCGTGTCCACGGCGTCGAGTCTACGAGCCGTGGACCCGGCCCCCGCGCGGATGCCCCGGTACTGCAGCGCAGCTGTGACGAGCGCCGCACGGGAGCCGCGCGGGGACCGGCGGCCCCGGCGCCCCGCCGGTCAGAACGCCGGGCGTTCCGGGTCCAGCGCGGCGCGGCCCGTCACCGGGGACGACGCCTCGGCGAAGTGGCGGCGGGGGATGCGGCCCGCCCGGTGGGCCAGCCGGCCCGCCTCGACCGCGTGCCGCATCGCCGCGGCCATCAGCACCGGCTCCTGCGCCCGGGTCACCGCCGAGGCCAGCATCACCGCCGCGCACCCCAGCTCCATCGCGAGCGCCGCGTCCGAGGCGGTGCCCGCGCCCGCGTCGAGGATCACCGGCACCCCGGCCCGCTCCGCGATCAGCTGGAAGTTGTGCGGGTTGCGGATGCCGAGGCCCGAGCCGATGGGGGAGCCGAGCGGCATGATCGCCGCGCACCCCACGTCCTCCAGCTTCCGTGCGAGGACCGGGTCGTCGTTGGTGTAGGGGAGGACGGTGAAGCCGTCGTCGACCAGGGTCTCGGCCGCGGCGAGGAGCTCCTCCCCGTCGGGCAGGAGGGTCCGCTCGTCCGCGACGACCTCCAGCTTGATCCAGTCGGTGCCGAGCGCCTCGCGGGCCAGCCGGGCCGTGAGGACGGCCTCGCCCGCCGTGTAGCAGCCCGCCGTGTTCGGCAGGACGCGGATGCCGAGCCGGTCCAGGACCGAGAGGACCGAGCCCTGGACGGTCGGGTCGAGCCGCCGCATCGCGACGGTGGTCAGCTCCGTGCCGCTGGCGGTCAGCGAGCGTTCGAGCACGTCGAGGCTGGGCGCCCCGCCGGTGCCCATGATCAGGCGGGACGAGAACTCCGTACCCCCGAGGGTGAACACGTCGTCGGACATCGCGCTCAGCCCCCCTGCACCGCGGTGAGGACCTCCACGCGGTCGCCCTCGCCGAGCAGCGTCCGGGCCCACTCGCCGCGCGGCACGACCGTCTCGTTGAGGGCGGCGGCGACCCCGGAGCGGGACGTGGTCAGGGTGGCGACGAGGGCGTCGAGGGAGAGGGGGCCGGAGAGCACCCGGGCCTCTCCGTTCACGGACACGTTCATGCGGGCTGCTCCTGACGTACGGGAGAGGTACGGGAAAAACGGCGGGGGGTGAAGGGGCGCGCCTCGTCGGGGAGGGCGCCCGTGGTGAGCGCCTCGGCCATGACGTCGCCGGTGACGGGGGTCAGCAGCACCCCGTTGCGGTAGTGGCCGGTGGCCAGGTGCAGGCCGGGCAGGGCGGTGGGGCCGAGCAGCGGCGCGTTGTCGGGGGAGCCGGGGCGCAGGCCCGCCAGGGTCTCGGTGAGCGGCAGCTCGGTGATCCCGGGGACCAGCTCGTGGGCGTCCCGGAGCAGCTCGTACACCCCGCCGGCGGTGACCGTGGTGTCCCAGCCGAGTTCCTCGCTGGTGGCGCCGACGACCAGCTCGCCGTTCTCGCGGGGCACCAGATAGACGTGGCTGCCGCGCACGACGGCCCGGACGGTCCGGGAGAGGAAGGGGGCGTATGGGGCGGGCACCCGCAGCCGCAGCACCTGGCCCTTCACCGGGCGGACCGGCGGCAGCACCTCGGGCGGCACGCCCGCGAGGCGCCCGCTCAGGCTGCCCGCGGCGAGCACGACCTGGCCGGCCGTCAGCTCCCGGCCGTCGTCGAGCACCACACCGCGCGCCCGGTCGCGCACCACCGTCAGGCTCCGCGCGAGGGAGCGGTGGAAGACCACCCCGGCGCGTTCGCAGGCGACGAGGAGCGCGGCGGCGAGCCGGCGCGGGTCGACCTGGTGGTCGCCGTCCACCCGCAGCCCGCCGCGCACCCCCGGGGCGAGCATCGGTTCCAGACGGCGGCAGTCGCGGCCGCTGAGCCACTCCGAGGTGAGCCCGCAGCGGGTCTGGAGGGCGTGCAGTTCGCGCAGGTGGGCGCGGTCGTCGGCGTCGAGGGCGACGGCGAGGGTGCCGCAGGCGCGGTAGCCGACGTCGTGGCCGGTCGCCTCCCGGAGCTCGGCGGCGAACGCCGGATACCGGGCGGCGGAGGCGAGGTTGAGCCCGAGCAGGGTCTCCTCGCCGTAGTGGAGTTCGGTGACGGCGGCGAGCATCCCGGCCGCGACCCGCGCGGCGCCGCCGCCGGGGTCGGGGTCCACGACGGCGGTGCGCAGGCCGCGCAGCGCGGCCCGCCAGGCCGTGACGAGACCGATGACGCCGCCGCCGACGACGAGGACGTCGGACGTCCGGGGGCCGTCCCCGTCGGTCGCGGTCGGGCGGACGTCCGTCGGGCGGGCCTCGGGCGCCCGGACCTCGGGCGCCCGGGCATCGGTCGCATGAGGATCGGCCACGTGGGCGTCTGGTGCGTGGGCGTCTGGTGCGTGGACTTCGGAAGAACGCATGGGCGTCCAGCCCCTCCCTTCGCCGGCATGACCCGGATCAGGTTCGTACGGTCGGAGGCCGTCCCAGCCTCCCTCTCAGCCCGGTGCGTCCGGGCTCCCGCGAGTGCTTTACGCCCGCCAGACTAACCGCAGGCCCGGTGCGGTCCCAGACCCCTCCCTTCCTGACGGTCCGTCAGATGCGTAAGGTGGTCGGGTGAGCGAGCAGAAGCAGGCCCAGCAGCATGTCGTGATCGTCGGCGCCGGGATGGCGGGCGTCCAGACCGCCGTCGCCCTGCGCGAGCAGGGCTTCACCGGCCCCGTGACCCTCATCGGGGCCGAACCCCACCAGCCCTACGACCGGCCCCCGCTCTCCAAGGCCGTCCTCCTCGGCAAGGCCGAGGACTCCGCCTTCGACATCGACTTCGAGGACCTCCGCGTCGAACTCCGCCTCGGCCTGGACGTCACCGGGCTGCGCGCCGCCGACCACGAGGTCGACACCGAGGCCGGGCCCGTCGGCTACGACGCCCTGGTCGTCGCCACCGGCGCCCAGCCCGTCACCCTGCCCGGCAGCGAGGGCGTCCCCGGGGTCCACCTGCTGCGCACCCTCGACGACGCCGTGCGCCTCGGACCCGTCCTGGAGCACCGGCACGACGTCGTGGTCGTCGGCGCCGGATGGATCGGCGCCGAGTTCGCCACCGCCGCGCGCGCCGCGGGCTGCGCCGTCACCGTCGTCGAGGCCGCCGGCCTCCCCCTCACGGGCGCGCTGCCCGCCGAGGTCGCCACCCCGATGGCCGAGTGGTACGCGGCGAACGGCGCCGAACTCCTCACCCACGCGCGCGTGGCCACCGTCGAACCCGGCCGGGTCGTCCTCGCCGACGGCCGCGAGCTGCCCGCCGACGCCGTCGTCGTCGGCATCGGCGCCCGCCCCGCCACCGGCTGGCTGGCCGGCTCCGGCATCGCCCTCGACCCGGGCGGCGCCGTCACCGCCGACGAGCGGCTGCGCACCTCCCTGCCCGATGTGTACGCCGTCGGCGACTGCGCCTCCTTCCCCTCCGCCCGCTACGGCGAGCGGCTCCTCGTCCACCACTGGGACAACGCCCTCCAGGGCCCCCGCACGGTCGCCGGGGAGATCACCGGCGCCGGCGACGCCCCGTACGACCCCGTCCCGTACTTCTGGTCCGAGCAGTTCGGCCGCTTCGTCCAGTACGCGGGCCACCACGCCCACGCGGACGAGCTGCTCTGGCGCGGGGACCCGGCGGACGAGGCCTGGTCGGTGCTCTGGCTGCGCGACGGCGTGCCGGTCGCCCTGCTCGCCGTCGGCCGCCCCCGCGATCTGGCCCAGGGCCGCAAGCTCATCGAGACGGCCACCGCCGTCGACCCCGCCCGGGCGGCGGACCCCTCCGTACCCCTGAAGGCGGCGGTCAGGTAGGGCCCGACTACCGGCTGTCAGTCCGGGATGGCAGGCTTGTCCTGTGACCGAGATTGACGTAAAGATCGATGCGCTCGTCCCCGCCTGGCTCTACGTGCCCGACATCGCGGAGATGCTCGATGTCGAGGTGACGCGCGTGCGGCAGCTGATCAAGGAAGGCCAGCTCATCGCCGTGCGCCGCGGCGAGAACAACGCCCTGCAGATCCCCGCCGCCTTCATCCAGGAGGACAGGATCGTCAAGGGGCTCGTCGGGCTCCTGACCGTGCTGCGGGACGACGGCTTCACCGACGAGGAGATGCTGGAGTGGCTCTTCACTCCGGACGAGAGCCTGCCGGGCACGCCCGCGCAGGCGCTCAACGAGAACCGTGGCACGGAGGTGAAGCGCCGCGCCCAGGCGCTCGCCCTCTGACGCCCGCACGCACCGAAGACACCATCAGCGGGTGTCGCGGCGACCGGCCCCCGACGGGCCGGCCGCCGCGGCACCGGCGACACCGACGGGGGGAACCCACCCATGCCCACGCCTCGTGAGCGGCTCGCCGACGCCCGGCTCTACCTCTGCACCGACGCCCGGAAGCGCCAGGGCGACCTGCCCGACTTCCTGGACGCCGTGCTCTCCTCCGGTGTCGACATCGTGCAGCTCCGCGACAAGGGCATGGAGGCCGGCGAGGAACTGGAGCACCTGGCCGTCTTCGCCGATGCCGCCCGCCGCCACGGCAGGCTCCTCGCGGTGAACGACCGGGCCGACGTCGCCCACGCCATCGGCTCCGGCGTGCTCCACCTCGGCCAGGGCGACCTGCCCGTGCCCGCCGCCCGCGCGATCCTCGGCGAGGAGGTCCTGATCGGCCGCTCCTGCCACGCCGAGAGCGAGGCCGCCGCGGCCGCCGTCGAACCGGGCGTCGACTACTTCTGCACCGGGCCCTGCTGGCCCACCCCCACCAAGCCGGGGCGGTACGCGCCGGGCCTCGGCCTCGTGCGGTACGCGGCCGGCCTCGCCCAGGACCGGCCCTGGTTCGCCATCGGCGGCATCGACGAGACCAACCTCGACGAGGTCCTGGACGCCGGGGCCCGGCGGATCGTCGTCGTCCGGGCGATCACCGAGGCCGATGACCCGGCCGCGGCGACGGCCGCGCTCGCCAAGCGGGTGCGGGAGCGCGCCGGGGCGTAGCGCCCCGCGCGGGGGACTCCGGGCGGCCCCGGTCGTGAGGCGTGTCCCGGCCGAGGTGTGTCCGAAAAGGTGTCCATCACTCGGACACCGTTGACGCCGCTCGCCGGACCCCGTCTAACCTGCCCGTATGGCCCTTGGTACCGCTTCCGTCCGTTCGGACCGCGCCCGCACGGTCCGCGAGATCCTCGCCTCCGGCGGCACGTCGTACTCCTTCGAGTTCTACGCGCCCCGGACCGAGAAGGGCGAGCAGGTCCTCTGGAACGCGATGCGCCGGGTCGAGGCCGTCGGGCCGAGCTTCGTCTCCGTGACCTACGGGGCGGGCGGCACCACCCGCGGCGGCACCGTGAAGGCGACCCAGAAGATCGCCTCCGACACCACGCTCACCCCGGTGGCCCACCTCACCGCCGTCGACCACTCGGTCGCCGAGCTGCGCAACGTCCTCGGCCAGTACGCCGACGCCGGCATCCGCAACATGCTCGCGCTGCGCGGCGACCCGGCGGGCGACCCGCTGGGCGACTGGATCGAACACCCCGAGGGCGTGAAGTACGCCGCCGACCTGGTCCGGCTGATCAAGGAGTCCGGCGACTTCTGCGTCGGAGTCGCGGCCTTCCCCGAGATGCACCCCCGGTCCACCGACTGGGACGCGGACATCCGGCACTTCGTGGACAAGTGCCGCGCGGGCGCCGATTACGCCATCACCCAGATGTTCTTCGACCCGGAGGCCTATCTGCGGCTCCGGGACAGCGTCGCCAAGGCGGGCTGCGAGACCCCGATCATCCCCGAGGTCATGCCCGTCGTGAACGTCAAGACCCTCGACCGGCTGCCCCAGTTGAGCAACGCGGCCTTCCCCCCGGATGTGAAAGACCGCATCCTCGCCGTCAAGGACGATCCCGCCGCTGTACGCTCCATCGGTATCGAGTTCGCGACGGAGTTCTGCGCGCGGCTGCTCTCCGAGGGTGTCCCCGGACTGCACTTCATCACGCTGAACAGCTCCACCGCGACGCTCGAGATCTACGAGAATCTCGGACTGCACCAGCAGTCGTGACCGGTCGTACCCGCCCCGACCCGCGGCGGTGACCGTGGAGAGGGGCGGCGGGGCATGGGGTGGACGGTCCTCTACATCGCGTTCGGCGTGGTTGCGCTGTGGTTGCTGGGGGAGGTGCTCCTCCAGTACAAGGCGCGGCTGCGCTGGCGCCTGCTCGCCTTCACCGGCTTCGTCGGCGTGGTCTTCGGCGTGCTGCTGCCCTCGGTGGCGGTGATCGTCGCCGGTGCCGTGGCCTTCGCGGTCGGCCAGACCTATGTGACGCTCTCCTTCCGCCGCGGCTTCTCCACCGGCTGGGCGATCGGCGGCAGCCCGGGTGCCAGCCGCCGGCGCCGCTCGGGCGGTCCGGCGCAGGCCGGGCCCACCCTTGAGGTCACCGAGCTGTCCTACGAGGACGAGGAGTCCCCGTTCCCCGGCCAGGGCGAACCGGCCGCCGCCGAGACCACCGCGGTCTACGAGCCCCTGCCGCTGCCCGAGGACACCGGCCAGTACGGGGTCTACGGCGGGCACGGCACGGGCCACGACGCCGGCCAGGGTGCCGCCGCCCACGACACCGGCTACACGACGGGGTACGCGACCCCCGGCCACGACCCGTACGCCCCGGCCTACGACCAGCAGCAGCCGGCCTACGGCTACGACACCGCGGGCCAGCAGCAGTACGCCGCCTACTCCGACCCGTACATCGGTCCGGGCACGGACGCCCAGCAGTACGGCACGTACTACGGCGACTCCTACGCCCCCTCGTACACCTACGACACGCCGCCCGGCGGGGTCTGGGTCCCGCAGCAGCGCGACACCGACCAGCCCGTCCAGCCCCAGCAGCCCCCGCAGCAGCAGGGCGCCCAGCAGTACGGCTGGGAAGCGCACCCGGACGACCAGCAGCAGTACCGGTACTGAGCGACCGTCGGGGGCCCCCGGCCCCCGACGCCCCCGGGCCCGTCCGGGCAGCCCCTACTGGGAGCCGCGGAAGTCCGCGCCCTCCACGATCAGCCCGGCCACCAGCGCGCCCGACATGCCCGCGTGGGCGAGACCGCCTCCCGGGTGCGACCAGCCGCCCGCGAACCAGAGCCCCGGCAGCGGCGAGCGGTTGTCGGCGGGCAGCAGCAGCCCCCGGGCCCCGGCCAGCGCCGGCCCCGGCACCTCGGCGGCGCCGGTGTCCCGCCGTACGTCCTCCGGCGTGCGGACGTGCCGCCACAGCAGCCGCTCCGCGAGCCCCGGGACCGCCGGGCCCGCCGCCTCGACCATCCGGTCGGCGAAGGCCTCCCCGTCCTGCCCGGGGGAGGTCCGCACGGTCGCCGTGACCGTCACCGACTCGTACCCGCCCTCCGGGTGCAGCGCCGGGTCGTCCGGCCGCAGCACCGTCACCGTCGGCCGCCCGCCCTCCGCGTGCACGACCGTGCGGTGGACCGCCTCCGCCTCCCGGGCGCCGCGCAGGGCCAGACAGACCGTCACCCTGCCCGTCAGGACGGTCTGGTGGTGCGGCCGGTCGTCGCCGTGGCCCCACTCGACGACATGGTCCCGGTAGAGGGCGGGCACCGGCGCGCCCGAGACGACGTGGTCGGCCTCGACGGTCTCCCCGCCGGCCAGCCGGACACCGACCGCCCGGCCGTCCTTCTCCAGGACGTCCTCGACGGGTGAGCCGAAGACGAACTCGACCCGGCGCTTCCGGCACCGCTCGTACACCGCGTCGGCCAGCGACCGCAGCCCCCCGGCCACGTACCAGCTGCCGAAGGTCTGCTCCATGTACGGCAGGACGGCGGCCGAGGCCGGGGCGGTGGCGGGGTCGAAGCCGTACGTCCAGGCGTACGCGTCGAGCAGGGCGACGAGCCGGGGATCGCGCAGCTCCCGCGTCCCGATCTGCGCCAGTGTGGTCGTCGGGCGGCGCAGCAGACCCGCCTTCAGGGCCGGGTACGGGTCGGCGGCCGGCGGCGCGGAGTCCTTCGGCTGCGGCTCCTCCAGGAGCGGGCGGCGGGTGCGGTCCCAGGCCTCGCGGGCCCGCACCAGGAACGCGCCCCAGCGCTCGCCCGCGCCCGCGCCGAGCGCCGCGTCCAGGGCGGCGACCGTGCCGGCCCGGGAGGCGTTCGGCAGGTCCACGCGGGTGCCGTCGGCGAAGACGTGACGGCTCGCCGGGTCGACCTGCGTCAGCGTGACGCACTCCTCCAGCGGTTCCTTGCCGGTCTTCACGAACAGGTCCCGGTAGACGGCCGGCAGGTGCAGCAGCCCCGGGCCCGTGTCGAAGGCGAACCCGTCCCGCTCGAACCGGCCGACCGCGCCGCCGTACGTCGCCGTCCGCTCGTACACCGTCACCCGGTGGCCCGCCACGGCCAGCCGGGCCGCCGCCGACATGGCGCCGAGTCCCGCGCCGATCACCACAATCCGTGCCATGTCAGCGACCCTATCCGGCGGCTCCGACGGCCCCGGACGGGCCCGGAGCGCGGGGCGGGATCAGAAGTGCTCCGAGCCGTCCCCGTCCCCGCTCCCGGACGGCGGCCGGTCCCGGACGCGGCCCCCTACGTCGGCGAGCCGCCGCTCCTCGCGGCGCTGCGACCTGCGGCGCAGGAAGCGCCGGATCCGCTGGGCGAGGAAGACCAGTATCGCCAGGCCCAGGGCGAGCAGGACGGCCGCGACGACCGCCGCCGCCACCGGATGGAAGACCGCGAAGGTGACGATCGCCGCCACCCCGAGATCCTCCGCCAGGCTCAGCGCGACATTGGAGAACGGTTCGGGCGAGGTGTTGACCGCCATCCTCGTCCCCGCCTTGACGAAGTGGCTGAGCAGGGCCGTCGAACCGCCGACCGCGCCCGCCGCGAGTTCCGGCAGCGAGCCGTTCTGCCCGGCGAGCAGGGCCCCGACCACGGCGCCGGCGATCGGCCGGATCACGGTGTGGACGGAGTCCCATATCGAGTCGACGTACGGGATCTTGTCCGCCACCGCCTCGCAGAGGAACAGCACGCCGGCGACGACGAGGACATCGGTGCGCTGCAAGGACTCGGGCACCTCGTCGGTGAGCCCGGTCGCGCCGAAGACGCCGAACAGCAGGACCACCGCGTACGCGTTGATCCCGCTCGCCCAGCCGCTGGTGAACACCAGGGGGAGTACGGACACGTCGGCGATCGTAACCAGCACTGAGTACCCGTACCTAGGGGGCGAGATGAGTAGGTGCGCGGATGGGCTCGGCACCGCCCAGGCGGAAGAGTGGAGTCCACGGAAGGGGCGCGGCTCCGGGCACCGCGGACACGGGGCCGCGGAACCGGGGCCGCGCGCCTGCCGCTACGGGGCACGGGGGTGTCACGGGGGAGTGCGGAAGCGTGCGGAGAGCGCGCGGACGTACGGCGTTGTACGGAGAAGGCCGGTGCGGCGGGGCTCGGGGGGATCGAGCCGCGTCGCACCGGCCTTCTCCGTGCGTGTCCCTCTGTCGGCGGGTGCCGCGCGCTACCGGCCGCCGACCCGGCCGTGCAGCAGCCGGGAGAGCGCCGCGTGCACGTCGTCGAGCGAACGCTCGCTCTGGAAGGCCTGCCAGTCGAGCGCCGCCACGAGCACCATGCCGACCAGGGCCGCCGCCGTCAGCTGGACGTCGATGTCGTCGCTCAGCTCACCGGCCTCGACCCCGTCGCGCAGCACTCCCTCGACCACCGCGACGGCCTCCTGGCGGACCACCAGGAGCGTCGAGTTCCAGGCCCGGTTGGTGCGCCACAGCTCGGCCACGTACAGCTGGGTGAAGGCCGGGTAGCGGTCGATGAAGACGAGACCCGCCCGGATCATCGCGTCCAGCGCGTCGACCCGGCTCCCGCCGCGCTCGGCGGTCTCCTCGGCCGCCGAGCGGAGCGAGGCCGCGAGCAGCGCGACCCCGTGGCGCAGCAACTCCTCGAACAGCTCGGTCTTGCTCTTGAAGTTGTAGTAGACCGTGCCCTTGGCCACGCCGGCCCGCTCCGCGATCTCGTCGACGGTCGTCGCGGAGAAGCCCTGCTCCGCGATGAGGGTGACCGCCGCTTCGTAGAGCTTCGCGCGCGTGGCCTGGCGTCGGGTGCTGCTGCTGTCCATGGGCTCGATTCTCACAGGTGCGGCGGGCGTCACCGGCCGCGTCTCACAGGGTCAGTTCGGGGTGGAGCCGGTCCAGCGTCCACACCTGCCGCTTGCGGGCCGAGACGGCGGTCAGGGCCAGGGCACCCACCGTGAACGCGGTCAGGACCGCGCAGGCCTGCCAGACGGGCCCGATCCCGCCGCCCGTGATCAGCCGGCGCAGGGCCTCGACCACGTAGCTCATCGGCAGGAAGGGGTGGATCGCGTTGAAGAAGGCCGGGCTGGTCTGGACGGGGTAGGTGCCGCCCGCCGAGGTCAGCTGGAGCATCAGCACGGCGAGCACCAGGATGCGGCCGGCCGCGCCGAAGCGGGCGTTGAGCCACTGGATGATCGCGGCGAAGCAGCAGGTGACCACGGCGAGGAAGCCGACGGTTCCGGCGGCCCGGTCCATCTGGAGGCCGAGGCCCCAGTGCAGGACCGACATGAGGGCGCCGACCTGGAGGACGCCGAGCGCGGCCACCGGGAGCCAGCCCGCGAGGGCGATCCGCCAGGCGGAGCCGCCCGCGGCGAGGGCCCGGCGGTTCAGCGGCTGGATGATCATGTACGCGACCATCGCGCCGACCCAGAGGGAGAGCGGGATGAAGTACGGGGCGAAACCGGTGCCGTAGTTCGGCGCCTTGTGCAGCGACTGGGAGGCCAGCCGCACCGGGTCGGCCATGACCTCGGTGCGCCGGTCGCGGTCCTGCTGGTCGTAGTCGGGGATCCGGCCGACGCCGTCCTTCAGGCCGGCGGCGAGGCTTCCGGAGCCGTCGGCCAGCTTGAACAGGCCGCCGTCCAGGTCGCCCGCGCCCTTCTTCAGCTTGCCGACGCCGGTGTCGAGGTTCACGGAGCCGGCCTTGGCGTCGGTGATGCCGGTGTGCAGCCGGTCCGCGCCCGCCGCGACCTTCTTCGCGCCCGCGTTGAGCTCGTTGATCTTCTTGACGGCGCCCTCCACGTCCTCGTCGAGGTGCGGGGCGCGGGCGGCCAGTTCGTCGGCCTGCTTCTTGAGCGTGACGAGCCGGGCGTCCAGGGTCTTCAGGTCGCCGCCGCTGTCCTTGGTCAGCTGGTGGACGTCGTCGGCGATGACCGCCACGTCCCCGGCGGTGACCGTCGCCTCCTTGAGGACCCCGCACACCCGGGTGTCGGGCTCCGGCCTGTCCACACACTCCTCGCGGTGGAGCGTGGCCAGGTCGGTGTCGGCCTTGTGCGCGGCGGTGCGGATCAGCGGGGCGCGCTTCACCAGGTCGTCCAGGTTGTGGCGGACGGCCGTGGCGGAGTCGGAGACCAGCCGGGCGGTGTCACGGATCGACCGGCCGTTGTCCGCGAGATAGGGGCGGACCTTGTCGGCGGTGCCGTTCACCTTGTCGGCGAGGGCCTGGGTGCCGTCCGCGACCTTGCGGGAGCCGCTCTCCAGGTCCTTCGCGCCCTTGTCGAGCTTCTTCAGGCCGGCGGCGAGGTCGCCGCTGCCGGTCTTGGCGGTCGAGAGGCCGTCCGCCAGGTTCTTGGAGCCCTTCTTCGCCTTGTCCACGCCCTGCTTGAGGTCGCCCGCGCCCTTGGCGGCCTCGGCGGTCGCGTCGTGGATGTCGGAGAAGGAGACGAAGATCTTGTCGAGGAAGGTGCGGGAGGACTTCGTGGAGGCGGCGGTGCGCACCTCGGAGAAGACCGTCCGGGAGATCTGGCCGACGATGTAGTTGTTGGCGTCGTTGGTCCGCACCCGCAGGGCGCCGGTCTCGGGCGCGTCGCCGGAGCTGGAGGCGATGCGGGAGCTGAAGTCGCCGGGCATGGTCAGGGACAGGTAGTACGTGCCGTCCTCGACGCCCTTGCGGGCCTCGGCGTCGCTCACCCGGTGCCAGTCGAAGGTCTTGCTCTCCAGGAGGCCTTCGGTGATGTCGTCGCCGGCGTGGATCGACTTGCCGTCGGCGGTGGCGCCGCGGTCCTCGTTGACGAGGGCGACGGGGATCTTGTCGAGCCTGCCGTACGGGTCCCAGAACGAGTACAGGTACAGGGCGCCGTATAGCAGCGGCAGCAGCAGGATCGCGACGAGCGCGGCGCGCGGCAGCTTTCCCCTGCCGAAGCGCCTCAGCTCAAGCGCGGCCAGTTTCGGCGAGCGCATCGGCCGCCCCCTCCTCGGTCGTGTCTTCGGTGTCGTCCCCGGTGCCGGTCCCGGGGGTGCTCCCGCCCCTGGCGGCGGACGCGGGCCCGGCCGTCTCCGGCTCGGGCGTCCCGCCCTCGGTGGTGTCCGGACCGGGCGTCTGCGCCTCGGCCGCTCCGTCGAGGGTGGTGATGCGCAGGGCGTCCTCGGGGGCCTCGCTGCACACGGCGAGGACGGTCGTGCCCGCGGCGGCCAGGGACCGCAGCAGCGCCCACGCCTCCGCCCGGTCGGCGTCGGAGAGCTTCAGGTCCGTGTCGTCCACGGCGAGCAGCCGGGGCCGGCCGATCAGGGCCAGCGCGATCGAGAGCCGGAGCGCTTCGAGCCGCTCCAGGTCCCGTACGGAGGTCCGCTCGCCCTTCGGCAGGGCGGCCAGGTCGAGACCGGCGGCCGTCACGGCCTCCTCGATCCGGGCCCGGGCCGTCGCCGCCCGCTCGGCGGGGCGCAGCAGCAGGGTCCGGAAGGAACCGTCGAACCGGCGCTGGAGCAGGGCCCGCTCGCGCAGGTGCTCGGCGACCGTGAAGGCGGGGTCGAGCTCGCTGACGCCGGGGACCTGCCCGAGGGCGCTGATCCGCCGCACCGCCGCCATCTTCCGGGGCAGCGGCAGACCGCCGACCTCGGCGGTGCCCTCCTTGGCCTTCATCCGGCCGGTGAGCGCGAGCAGCAGACAGGTGCGGCCCGATCCCGACGGTCCCTCGATCGCCACCAGCGCACCCGGCTCGGCCCGGAAGGAAACCTTCCGGAAGGCCCAGCCGCGCGGCCCCTTCAGTCCGAACCCGTCCGCGACGACGGCGGCGCCGTGCGGCCGCTCCTCGGCTTCCGCTCCCACGGGCCCACCCCCCGATTCCCCATTTTGAACTGACTGGTCAGTTCAAAAACTACCCCGCGCCGGGAGTTGAGGCAAAACCCCAGGTCAGCGCGATTGTCAGTGGGGCGGTGCACGATGAACACATACGGCCACAAGGCCGTCACGCGACGACAGGAGGACTCGTCATGGCAAGCCCTTCCGCAGCAGCCGCGCCCCGCCGCCACTCCGACGGCCGCCCCGCTCCCGCACGGTCCGGACCCGCGTCCGACATCCACCCCGTCCCGCGCCGCACCACCGCCCCGCCCGCCGCCCTCGACCTCCTCGCCAAGGCCCGCGCCGGACTGGCCGAGGCGGCCGGCCTCGACCGCCCCCACGAGCGGTACGCCGCCGCGCACCTCGCCGCCCTCCGGGCCGCCGCCGCCGTGCTCGCCGCCCGCGCCAGACCCGAGACCCACCCCCGCCGCCGGCAGCGGATACGGAGCGCCTGGGAACTCCTCGCCGAGCTGGCGCCCGAGCTGACCGAGTGGAGCGCCCTCTTCGCCGCCGGAGCCCAGCGCCGGGCCCGCGCCGAGGCCGGGATCGCGAGCGCCGCGACCCGGCGCGAGGCCGACGACCTGCTCAGGGACGCCGCGCTCTTCCTCCGCCTGGTCGAGCGGCTGCTCGCCCTCCAGCCGGTGCTGCCCCGTCAGCCGGGGGCGGACGAGGCGGGAGGATGATCCGAAAGCGGGGGACCAGGCCATAGGGTGGGGAACGTCCGTACCCGTCACCGAGGAGTCAACAGCCGTGCCGGACCCTTCCCCTGTCTTCGGTCGAGAGGCGACGTCGCGCCCGTCGCGCGCCTCCCTGCGCACCGCCGTCGTCTGGGACGTCCTCAAGGACGCCCTCGACCGCCGGGTCGAGGCCACCGGGAAGGACGGCCTCGACGTCCTCGACACGGGCGGCGGCTCCGGCAACTTCGCGGTGCCGGTCGCCCGCCTCGGCCACCGGGTCACGGTCGTCGACCCCAGCCCCAACGCCCTGTTCGCGCTGGAGCGCCGGGCCGCCGAGGCCGGGGTCGCCGACCTCGTCACCGGCGTCCAGGGGGACATCAGCGGCCTCTTCGACGTCGTCGGGCGCGAGAGCTACGACACCGTGCTCTGCCACGGCGTCCTGGAGTACGTCGACGACCCCGCCGAGGGCGTGCGGAACGCCGTCGCGGCGCTCCGCCCCGCCGGCAGCCTCAGCCTGCTCGCCGCCGGCCTCGGCGGCGCCGTCCTGGCCCGTGCCCTGGCCGGCCACTTCACCGAGGCCCGGCACGCCCTCGGCGACCCGGCCGGCCGCTGGGGCGCCGGCGACCCCGTACCCCGGCGCTTCACCGCCGAGCAGCTCACCGAGCTGGCCGACGAGGCCGGTCTCGACGTCGGCGCGGTGCACGGCGTCCGGGTCTTCGCCGACCTCGTCCCCGGCGTCCTCGTCGACACCGAACCCGGTGCGGCCGAGGCCCTGCTCAAGCTGGAGGCGGCCGCTGCCGAGCTGCCCTCCTTCCACGCCATCGCCACCCAGTTGCACGTGCTGGGCGAGAAGCGCGCCTGACCGGGACGGTCACCCGTTCGGCGGTGCGGGCGGTGGTGCTCCATGGAGTACGCCACAGCCCGCCCGGTAAGGGGCTCCGCCCCGTATGATCGGGGGACAGCATCCGGCATGACGGACGAGGGGCTGGGGAATCAACGCCTCAGCAACCGATCCGCATGGCGGCCCGGATTGGCTATTCGGTAGTGAGGGCGGGTTTCACGGGGGCGATTCCCTGCCTATCCTGAAAGGGCCGCAAACCGGTCGCCCCCGCGACCGACGACTAGGAGGACTCCGTGCCGCTCTCGGAGCACGAGCAGCGAATGCTCGAGCAGATGGAGCGAGCGCTGTACGCCGAAGATCCCAAGTTCGCGACAGCGCTCGAGGGAAGCGGACTGCGTACGTACACCCGGCGACGGGTCTACCAAGCGGTCGCCGGCTTCCTGGTGGGTATCGCGCTCCTCATGGCCGGAATGGTCGCACAGCAGATCTGGATCAGCGTGGTGGGATTCCTCGTCATGCTGGGCTGCGCGGTCCTGGCCGTCACCGGATGGCGCAAGGCGCCCAAGCCGGGTGAGCAGCAGGCCAGTGGTGGCGGAATGGCGGCCGGAGGCCGTCAGACCCGGCAGCGACGCTCCATGATGAACCGGATGGAAGAGCGGTGGCAGCGCCGCCGCGACGAGCAGGGCGGCGGCCACTGACGGCCCCCTGAGCGGAGGCCCCGCACCCCTCTGTACGACCGAGCCCCGTGGAGCCCGCGCCTCAGCGCGGACCCCACGGGGCTCGGTCGTACCCGGAGCCGGGCCGAGGGGGCTCGTGGCGACGAGCCCCCTCACCCCGTCCGCCGTCAGCCCGTCTCGCGCGGAGCCCTGCGGAACGGGGCCGTCACCCGGGTCACCAGCTCGTGGCGGCACACCGACCACGCCGTCGCCGTCCGCGACCAGCCGGCCGAGGCCGACCAGCGCAGCCGGACCGCCGAGCGCGGGGCGAGCAGGGCGCGGAGGCGGGTGCGGCGGTCCGCCCCCGCGTGGAAGCCCGCCCGGATCCGGGCCGCCTCCTCCGCGAGGCCCGCGACCGGCACCGGACGCGGCGCGTACAGCACCTCCTCCACCGCCCCTGCCACCCGGTGCACCGCGGCCTCGGCCTCGCCGCCCAGCTCGCCCAGGCGGACGATCCGGGCCGCCGTCGTCCTCGGCGTCCGCGCCTCGTCCGGCTCGACCCCGTAGTCCCAGGCCGTGTCGTTGATCTCCTCCCAGACCGCGAGCGTCCGTGCCGCCGCCTCCTCGGGGCCGCGGGCCCCGGCCGGACCGAGCCGGCGGGCCCGTACCCGGGTCCGCCAGAACAGCGGGACGAAGGGCAGCGCGAGGACGACGAGGATCCCGAGCGTCACCAGGAACACCGTCAGCGGGTCAGGGCCCGAGCCGTCCGAGGCCGCGCCGGCCGCGGCCGCGTCCGGGCCGCAGTCGCCGAGGCGGCGCATCTTCGGCGTGCAGCTCTCCGAGGCGCTCGGCGCGGCGGACGGCTGCGCGGAGGCACTCTGCTCGGGCCGCGCGGGACCGGTGGCCGTGCCCGAAGGCGCGACGGCCCTGGTGTAGGCGGGGGTGGAGCCGCGCGAGGGCGTCGGCTCGAACCGGGTCCACCCGGCCCCCTCGAAGTACAGCTCGGGCCAGGCGTGCGCGTCACGGATGCCGACCGAGACCGATCCGTCGGTCTGCGTGGTGCCCGGCATGAAGCCCACCGCGACCCGCGCCGGGATGCCGAGCGAGCGGGCCATCGCCGCCATCGAGAAGGAGAAGTGGACGCAGAAGCCCTCCTTGTCCTTCAGGAACCGGGAGATCGCCTGCACCCCGGTGCCGGACTCCACGTCGACGTCGTAGCGGAAGCCGCCGTCCCGGGCGAACCAGTCCTGGAGCTTCACCGCCCGCTCGTAGTCGTTGCGGGCGCCCTTGGTGACGTTCAGGGCCGTGCTCCGCACGTCCTCCGGCAGCGACGCGGGCACCTTGGTGTACTCGCGGCGCAGCGCCTCCGGGGCGGCCGTGGCCGAGGCCAGCTGCTCGGAGGTCGGCTGCACGTCGAGGCTGGCGACCTGGTAGCGGGCGCCCCTGGTGGTCTGCTTGTCGTCGCCGACGAGCATCCGCCCGGTCGGCTCGTACCGCCAGCGTCCCCCGATGTCGACCCGGGCGGCCGGGTACGGCATCGGCAGCCACTTCTGCTCGTACCCCTCGGAGGCGACGAAGTTGCTGGTCACCTCGGTGGTACGGACGTCCTGGCCGAGTCCCTGCGGCCAGGGCAGCTGTTTGGGCACGTCCTCGATCGGGCGGACCGAGGACTTCCACGAGGTGCCGTCGAACTGGTCGAGCGCGACGAGCCGCAGATACATGCCGGAGGTCTCGCGGGCGTTGGTCCGGTAGCGCAGGACCTCCCGGTCCTCCGGCTGGCGCAGGTTGTTCTGCAGGGAGACCAGCGGGTTCACGGCCGAGATCGTGCCGCCCTTGCCGGTGCCGCCCGTCCCCTCGCCGCTGCCGCCGCCGAGCAGACCGCCGCTGAAACCGGGCAGCGCGAACGGCACGACCATCGCGACGCCCATGGCCACGGCGCCGATCCGGCGGCCCGTGCGGGCCGGTGCGAAGGCACTGCCGCCGGTCGCGACGGCGGACCCGGAACGGCCGGAGCGCTGGGCTCCGCCGAAGACCCGGCCCCACGCCGAGAGCCGGTCGCGGCCCTCCGCGAGGAGCAGCAGCAGATAGCCGGAGGCCGCGAGGAGGAACCAGAGCCAGCCCGCGCCGCCGCCGGAGAGCCCGGCCGCGACCGAGTACAGGGCGAGCAGCGGCAGACCGGCCGGGGCCGCCTTGCGGAAGGTGACCGCGAGGGTGTCGACGAGGATGCCGATCGCGATGACACCGCCCACCAGCATGAGCCGGATGCCCTCGGTGTCCGGGGCGGGGATCGCGTACCGCCCGACGTCCTCGGCGCCCGCCCGGAACAGCTCGGCGGCGTGCGTGAAGACCTGCGGGCCCGGCAGGAACCCGAGGACTGCCTGCTTCCCGGCGAAGAGCGCGGTGAGTACGAGCAGCGTGACGACGAGCTGGGCGAGCACCGTCAGCGGCCGGGCCAGCGGGGCCCGTCGGGCCAGCGTGCCCACCCCGCTCACCAGGGCGAGGACGAAGGCCGCCGTGAAGATCCAGGTCGCCGGCTTCACCAGCGGGAGCAGTGCTCCGGCGCCCATCAGAGTGGCGGCCCAGGCGGCCAGGGTCAGCCGTGTGCGCCCGCTCATGACCATCCTCCGTAGGTGTCGGCGGCCGACTCGGCCCGGATTCCGGCGGCCTGCTGCCACAGGTCGGCGAGCCGGGCCCCCGGCGGTACGGCCAGGGCCGTCCAGCCGGCCTCCCGCAGCTGACGCACCCGGTCCTCGACGGCCCCGGTCACGGCGCCGCCGGTCAGCCAGGTCCCGGAGTCCAGGACGAAGGCGACGGCCGCACCGGCGCGGCCGCGCATCCGGGCGGTCAGCGCCGCCTGCTCCTCGTCGAGGTCGCCGACGAAGGCGACGAGCAGTCCCTCGTCGCCGCCGCGCAGCCGGTCGGAGGCGCGGGAGAGACCGCCGCCCTCGGAGTGGTCGACCACCGCGAGGGTGTCCATCATCAGACCGGCCGCCTCGGCCGAGTCCTGCGCCGGGGCGGAGAAGCCCTCCGAACCGTCGCCGGGCACCGTGCTCCCGGTGTCGGTGACCAGCCGCACGGCGAAGCCGCGCTCCAGCATGTGGACGAGGGCGGAGGCCGCGCCGGAGACCGCCCACTCGAAGGCGGAGTCGGGGCCGGAGCCCTGGTAGGCGACCCGGCGGGTGTCGAGCAGGACGGTGCAGCGGGCCCGCTGCGGCTGCTCCTCGCGGCGGACCATCAGCTCGCCGTAGCGGGCGGTGGAGCGCCAGTGCACCCGGCGCAGGTCGTCGCCGTGGCGGTAGGCGCGCGGGATGATGTCGTCGTCGCCGGCGAGGGCGAGCGAGCGCTGCTGTCCGTCGCCGTGTCCCAGGGCCTCGCCGACGAGCTTCACCGGCGGCAGGGCCTCCGTCCTGGGCACCACGGTGAGGGTGTCGTACGCGCTGAAGGACCGGGTCAGCTCGCACATCCCGAAGGGGTCGTTCAGCCGCAGCTGGAGCGGCCCGAGCGGGAAGCGGCCGCGCAGGTCGGAGCGGACCCGGTAGGACACCTCGCGGCGCCCGCCCGCCTCGACCCGGTCGAGGACGAAGCGGGGGCGGGGCCCCAGCATGTACGGCACGTGGTCCTGGAGCATCAGGAGCCCGGTGGGCAGCTTGGAGACGTTCTCCATCCGCAGCTGCACCCGGGCCTCGGAGCCCGCCTCCACCCGCTGCGGGGTGAGCCGGCGGGAGGCCGCGACCCGGTAGCGGGTGCGGTGCAGGACGAGGACGCAGATCAGCGGCAGCGTGGCGAGCAGCAGCCCGACGCGCAGCAGATCGGCCTGGCCGAGGACGTACGCGCAGGCGGCGGCGGCCACCCCGGCGGCGAGGAAGGAACGGCCGCGGGTGGTGAGACCGCCGAAGGCGGTCCGCAGACCGCCCCGGTCGTCCTCGTCGCCCCGCTGTCCGTCCGGCACGGCGGAGCCACTCATCACAGCCGCCGGGCGCCGGGCTGCTGGCCGTAGAGCGGTCCGGCGGGCGGGGTGGTGGCCGGCACGGGGGTGCGCTGCAGGATGTCCTGGACGACCTGCTCGGCGGTGCGCCGGTTCAGCTGGGCCTGCGCCGTCGGCAGCAGCCGGTGGGCGAGGACGGGCGCGGCGAGGGCCTGGAGGTCGTCGGGCAGCACGTACTCGCGACCGCTCAGCGCCGCGGAGGCCTTCGCGGCCCGCAGCAGGTGCAGCGTGGCCCGGGGCGAGGCGCCGAGCCGCAGGTCGGCGTGGGTGCGGGTGGCGGCGACGACGTCGACCGCGTACCGGCGTACGGAATCGGCGACGTGGACCGCGCGCACCGCCTCGATCAGCTTCAGGATGTCGTGGGCGTGGGCGACCGGCTGGAGGTCGTCCAGCGGGGAGACCGAGCCGTGCACGTCGAGCATCCGGAGCTCGGCCTCGGCGTTCGGGTAGCCGATGGAGACCCGGGCCATGAAGCGGTCGCGCTGGGCCTCGGGCAGCGGGTACGTGCCCTCCATCTCGACCGGGTTCTGCGTGGCGACCACCATGAACGGGCTGGGCAGCTCGTAGGTCTGGCCGTCGACGGTGACCTGGCGCTCCTCCATGGACTCCAGGAGCGCGGACTGCGTCTTCGGCGAGGCGCGGTTGATCTCGTCGCCGATCACGATCTGCGCGAAGATCGCGCCCGGCTTGAACTCGAAGTCCCGGCGCTGCTGGTCGAAGATCGACACGCCCGTGACGTCCGAGGGCAGCAGGTCGGGGGTGAACTGGATGCGGCGCACCGAGCAGTCGATGGACCGGGCCAGGGTCTTGGCGAGCATGGTCTTGCCGACGCCGGGGACATCCTCGATGAGGAGGTGTCCCTCGGCGAGCAGCACGGTCAGCGAAAGCCGTACGACCTCGGGCTTGCCCTCGATCACGCTCTCCACCGACCTGCGGACACGCTCCACGGTGGTGGTCAGATCAGTGAGGCTCGCTCGATCGTCATAGGTCGTCACCCGGCCCTCCTCGGCCTTCCGGAACAGGGACACCTGCCCCCGTGGGATCTCCGGGGGGTGTCACCCGAGCATTCTTGTTCGCGGGGCCGTGTCGTGTCACTCGCCCGCGGACAAGTGCGGAGGGAATGCCGGGGTTTGGGTGCTTACGCCGGGTCGGAGGACGAGTCGGCCGACGGGTCGATCTCGCGCAGGAGACCCGTCGTCACGTCGAAGACGAAGCCCCGGACGTCGTCGGAGTGCAGCAGGAAGGGGGAGGTCCGCACCCGCTGCATCGACTGCCGGACGTCCTGGTCCACGTCACGGAAGGCCTCGACCGCCCAGGCCGGACGCTGCCCGACCTCGTCCTCCAGCTCGTGCCGGAAGTCCTCGGTCAGCGACTCCAGACCGCAGTTCGTGTGGTGCACGAGCATCACGCTGCGGGTGCCCAGGGCGCGCTGGCTGATGGTGAGCGACCGGATGACGTCATCGGTGACGACACCGCCGGCGTTGCGGATGGTGTGACAGTCGCCGAGCTCGAGGCCGAGGGCCGCGTGCAGGTCGAGACGGGCGTCCATACAGGCGACGACGGCGACGCGCAGTACGGGGCGCGCGTCCATTCCGGGGTCGGTGAAATCGGCGGCGTAGCGCTCGTTCGCCCCGACGAGACGGTCGGTGACCGTGCCGCCGGTGCTTATGGCGTCGGCAGAGGGGTGCGCGGAGGTCGACATGGTTCCGACGTTAATGGTCACAGGGCTCCCGGGCCCGCTGTGAGAGCGGACAAAGAACCGCAATGAGCCTTGTTGTGAGCTAACCCACAGGCGCCACCGGGACGGCCCCGAACGAGTGAGCCGCCCGGAATGTCCGCCCGGTCGTCCGGCGCCGTGCGACGCGCCAGTCGGTTGATTGACCGGCGCGTCCGGTGGACTAAAGTGGCGCGAAGTTCACGGAGACAACGAGCGATTTCCGCGGTTTCTCCCCCGTGTGTGCGGCGGTACCTACGGCTCGGCCTCCTCCCGCTCGCCGGTCACCTCCGCGCCGGATCTGAGAGGGCGCATTGAGCAACGACCGACACGTCCCGGTCATGCTCCAGCGGTGCCTGGACATGTTGGCCCCCGCCCTGGAGCGCCCCGGCGCGGTCGTCGTCGACTGCACCCTGGGCCTCGGCGGCCACAGCGAGGCACTCCTGAAGCGGTTCCCCGAGGTGCGGCTCGTCGCCCTCGACCGCGACAAGGAGGCCCTGCGGCTCTCCGGCGAGCGGCTCGCCCCGTACGGGGAGCGCGCCACGCTCGTGCACGCGGTCTACGACGAGCTGCCCGAGGTCCTCGACCGGCTCGGCCTGCCCACCGTCGACGGCGTCCTCTTCGACCTGGGTGTCTCCTCGATGCAGCTGGACGAGGCCGACCGAGGCTTCGCCTACGCCCAGGACGCCCCGCTCGACATGCGCATGGACCAGACGACCGGCATCAGCGCCGCCGAGGTCCTCAACACCTACGCACCCGGCGAGCTGGTCCGCATCCTCCGCGCCTACGGCGAGGAGAAGCAGGCCAAGCGGATCGTCTCGGCGATCGTGCGCGAGCGCGACAAGGAGCCGTTCACCAACAGCGCCCGGCTCGTCGAGCTGATCCGCGACTCGCTGCCGCAGGCCGCCAAGCGCACCGGCGGCAACCCGGCCAAGCGCACCTTCCAGGCCCTGCGCATCGAGGTCAACCGCGAGCTCGACAGCGTCGAGAAGGCGATCCCGGCGGCCGTCGCGGCCATCGGCGTCGGCGGCCGCGTCGTCGTCCTCTCGTACCAGTCGCTGGAGGACCGCATCGTCAAGCAGGTCTTCGCGGCCGGCGCGGCCACCACCGCCCCGCCCGGACTGCCCGTCGTCCCCGAGAAGTACCAGCCCCGGCTGAAGCTGCTCACCCGCGGCGCCGAGCTGCCCACCGAGGAGGAGGTCGCCGAGAACCGGCGCGCCGCCCCGGCCCGGCTCCGGGGCGCCGAGCGCATCCGGGAGGACGTCCGGTGAGCACGGCGAAGGGGCCCCTCAAAGGGCGGGCCGCGCGACTCGGACGGCTCATGCCCTCCGGGCCGAGCACGGCGGCCCGCACCCCCTTCGTCCTGCTCGTCGTGGTGCTCCTCGGCGGTGGCCTGATCACCCTGCTCCTGCTGAACTCGGCCCTCAACCAGGGCTCCTTCCAGCTGAACGAGCTCAAGAACAGGACCACCGAGCTGACCGACGAGGAGCAGGCGCTCCAGCGGGACGTCGACGACTACGCGGCGCCCGACGCCCTGGAGCGGCGGGCCCGCGAGCTGGGCATGGTGCCCGGCGGCAGCCCCGCCTTCCTCGGCCCGGACGGCAAGGTGCTCGGCGTGCCCTCGGAGGCGGTCGCCCCGAAGCCGAGCCCGACCCCGAGCGCGAAGCCGACCCCGCCCGCGTCGGCCGGCACCCCGAAGCCGCCCGCGAACACCGGCGCCCCCGCCTCCACGGGTCCGGGCGCCACCGGCCAGGCACGGACCGAGCCCGCAGCTCCCCCCACTCAACCCTCCGGCAGGTGACCGAGCAGTGCCCTCCAAGGAGCCCCCGCGCCGCCGCGTTCCCGGACCCGCCCGGCCCGCGCGCCCCCGGCCCGCGTCCGCCGGAGCCCGCCCGTCCCGCCCCGCCCCGCGCCCGGCGGCCGCGAAGCGGACCCCGTCCCGGCCCCCGGCCCGGCAGCCCCGCACCATCCGGCTCGGCAGCCCGCGCCCCCGGCTGCGGCTGATCTCCTTCGGCCTGACCCTCGTCATGCTGGTCTTCGTGGTGCGGCTGCTCCAGGTCCAGGCCGTCGACGCCAGCGCGTACGCGGCCAAGGCCGACCGGTACCGCTTCCAGGAGTACACGCTCTCCGCCGAGCGGGGCGAGATCACCGACCGCAACGGCATCGCGCTCGCCGCCAGCGTCGACGCGTACGACATCACCGCCGACCCCAAGCTCTTCACGCCCGAGGAGTCCAAGCTCCCCGACGCGCCGGAACAGGCCGCCGCCCTCCTCGCCCCGCTCCTGGGCAAGGAGCCCGCGGAGCTGGCCAAGAAGCTGCGCACCCCCAAGTCCCGCTACACCCTGCTGGCCCGCAAGCAGACCCCCCAGGTCTGGAACCAGATCAGGGACCTCAAGCGCGTCTACGGGCAGAAGGCCCAGCGCTCCAACGGCGGTACCGGCGTCAACCTCCTCGGCGGCGTCCTCAGCGAACCCAGCAGCAAGCGTGTCTACCCGAACGGCGAGCTGGCCGCCGGGATACTGGGCTACGTCAACGCCGAGGGCAAGGGCGCCGGCGGCGTCGAGTCCATGCTCGACACGGAGCTGGCCGGCCAGGACGGCAAGATCCGCTTCACCGAGTCGCGCGGCCGCCAGGTGCCCACCGCGGGCTCCCAGGGCACCCCCGCCGTCCCCGGCTCCGACATCGAGCTGACCATCGACCGGGACATCCAGTGGGCCGCCCAGCAGGCCATCACCGAGCAGGTGAAGAAGTCCAAGGCCGACCGCGGCTACGTCGTCGTGCAGAACACCAGGACCGGCGAGGTCCTCGCCATGGCCAACGCCCCCGGCTTCGACCCCAACGACCTCTCCGCGGCCAACGCCGCCGCCATGGGCAACGCCGCCCTCCAGGACGCCTACGAGCCCGGCTCCACCAGCAAGCTGATGTCCATGGCCGCCGTCCTGGAGGAGGGCAAGGCCGCCCCCGACACCCATGTCACCGTCCCCAACCGGCTGCACCGCGGCGACCGGCTCTTCAAGGACGACGTCGACCACAAGACCTGGTACCTGACCCTCAACGGCGTCCTCGCCAAGTCCAGCAACATCGGCACCATCCTCGCCACCGGCCGGCTCGGCGACACCCAGGCCGAGTCCAACCGCGTCCTCCACGGCTACCTCCGCAAGTTCGGCATCGGCAGCCCCACCGGCCTGAACTACCCGGGCGAGACCCCCGGCATCCTCGCCAAGCCCCAGGACTGGTCCACCTCGCAGCAGTACACGATCCCCTTCGGCCAGGGCCTCTCCGTGAACGCCCTGCAGGCCGCCTCCGTGTACTCGACCATCGCCAACGGCGGCGTACGCGTCGAGCCGAGCCTCGTCCGCGGCACCAAGGGACCCGACGGGCGCTTCACCCCCGCCGCCCAGCCCAAGGAGTCCCGGGTCGTCAGCGAGAAGACCGCCAAGACCCTCGCCCAGATGCTGGAGTCCGTCGTCGACGACCGGGAGGGCACCGGCAAGAAGGCCGCCATCCCCGGCTACCGCGTCGCCGGCAAGACCGGCACCGCCAACCGTGTCGACCCCGAACTCGGCCGCTACAAGGGCTACACCGCCTCCTTCGCCGGATTCGCCCCCGCCGACGACCCGGAGATCACCGTCTACTGCGCCATCCAGAACCCCACCAAGGGCAACTACTTCGGCGGACAGATCTGCGGCCCCATCTACAAGAAGGTCATGGAGTTCGCCCTCAAGACCCTCCACGTCGCCCCCACCGGGAGCGCACCCGCCCGACTGCCGGTCGAATTCGTCCCCACCCCGTGACCCTCCGGGAGCACCAGTGACAACGATCACCCCCCATTCCGGGAACCGGAAATCGAACTCCGGCGAGGCCCCGGGCTCTTTTGGCCCCCCACAGGGTGCGCCCGGTACGCTCACCGCCGTGCCACACGCTGATCAGTACCGAACCACCCCGCCCCGGCCGGAGCAGGCCCGCCCGACACCCCTGGGCGACCTGGCCGCGCAGCTGGGCGTCGACGTCCCCGGTGTCTCCCGGACCGCCGAGATCTCGGGGATCACCCACGACTCCCGGGCCGTGCGCCCCGGCGACGTCTACGCGGCCCTGCCCGGAGCCCGCCTCCACGGCGCCGACTTCGTGACTCAGGCCGCCGGACTCGGCGCCACCGCGGTCCTCACCGACCCGACGGGCGCCGAGCGCGCCGCCGAGACCGGCCTGCCGGTCCTGGTCGTCGAGGACCCGCGCGGCCGGATGGGCGAACTCGCCGCCGAGATCTACGGGCGGCCCGGCGAGGGCCTCCTCCAGATCGGCATCACCGGCACCTCCGGCAAGACCACCACCGCCTACCTCGTCGAGGGCGGACTGCGCGGCACCGGACACAGCACCGGTCTCGTCGGCACCGTCGAGATGCGGATCGGCGACGAACGCATCAAGTCGGAGCGGACCACCCCCGAGGCCACCGACCTCCAGGCGCTCTTCGCCGTCATGCGCGAACGGGGCGTCGACGCCGTCGCCATGGAGGTCTCCAGCCACGCCCTGGTGCTCGGCCGCGTCGACGGCTGCGTCTTCGACGTCGCCGTCTTCAACAACCTCAGCCCGGAACACATGGAGTTCCACTCCGACATGGAGGACTACTACCGGGCGAAGGCCGGGCTCTTCACGCCCGAGCGCAGCCGCCTGGGCGTGGTCAACCTCGACGACGCGTACGGCCGCAGGCTCGCCGGGGAGGCGACCGTCCCGGTCCTCACCTTCTCCGCCGAGGGCCGCACCGACGCCGACTGGCGCGCCGAGGACCTCGTCCTGGGCTCCCACGACTCGACGTTCACCGCCGTCGGCCCCGAGGGCGAGCGGATCCCCGCCACCGCCCCGCTGCCCGGCCCCTTCAACGTCGCCAACACCCTCGCCGCCATCGCCACCCTCGCCGCCGCGGGCCTCGACCCGAAGGCAGCAGCCGAAGGCGTCGCCGCGGTTCCCGGCGTCCCCGGCCGGCTGGAGCGGGTCGAGGCCGGCCAGCCGTACCTCGCCGTCGTCGACTACGCGCACAAGACGGACGCCGTCGAGTCGGTGCTGCGCTCCCTGCGCGAGGTCACCGAGGGCAGGCTGCACGTGGTCATCGGCTGCGGCGGCGACCGGGACACCACCAAGCGCGGCCCGATGGGCGCCGCCGCGGCCCGGCTCGCCGACACCGCCGTCCTGACCTCCGACAACCCCCGCTCCGAGGACCCGCTCAAGATCCTCAGCACCATGCTCGCGGGCGCCGCCGAGGTGCCGGCGGGGGAGCGCGGCGACGTCCTGGTCGAACCCGACCGGGCCGCCGCCATCGCCGCCGCCGTCCGCCGCGCGCGCCCCGGCGACACCCTCCTGGTCGCCGGCAAGGGCCACGAGCAGGGCCAGGAGATCGCCGGGACCGTACGGCCCTTCGACGACCGCGAGGTCCTGCGCGCGGTGATCCTCGAACAGAACGCCCCGGCCGCCCCGGCGGACGAAGGCGCCGAAGCCAGCCACCAGAACAGTCAGGGATGAAGCAGTGATCGCCCTCTCCCTCGCCGAGATCGCCGAAATCGTCGGCGGGCAGGCGCACGACATACCGGATCCGGCCGCCCGGATCACCGGGCCCGTCGTCATCGACTCCCGCGAGGTGCGGGCCGGCAGCCTCTTCGCGGCCTTCGCCGGTGAGCACGTCGACGGCCACGACTACGCGGAACGCGCGGTCGCCGCCGGTGCGACGGCCGTGCTCGCCGCCCGGCCCGTCGGCGTCCCCGCCCTCGTCGTCGACGACGTCCAGACCGCACTGGGAGCCCTCGCCCGCGCGGTCGTCGAACGGCTCGGCACCGATGTCGTCGCCCTCACCGGCTCGGCCGGCAAGACCTCCACGAAGGACCTGATCGCCCAGGTCCTCGACCGGCACGCGCCCACCGTGTGGACGCCCGGCTCGCTCAACAACGAGATCGGCCTGCCGCTCACCGCGCTCCGCGCGAGCGACGAGACGCGGCACCTGGTCCTGGAGATGGGCGCCCGCGGCATCGGACACATCCGCTACCTCACGGGGCTCACCCCGCCCCGTATCGGCCTCGTCCTCAACGTCGGCACCGCCCACATCGGCGAGTTCGGCGGCCGCGAGCAGATCGCCCTGGCCAAGGGCGAGCTCGTCGAGTCGCTGCCCTCGGCCGAGGAGGGCGGGGTCGCGGTCCTCAACATCGACGATCCCCTCGTCCGCGCGATGGCGAGCCGCACCAAGGCCCGCGTGACCTTCTTCGGCGAAGCGGACGAAGCGGCCGTACGGGCCGAGAACGTCCGCCTCACAGACTCCGGACAGCCTTCTTTCAGGCTTCACACACCCACCGGGTGCAGCGACGTGACCTTGCGCCTGTACGGTGAGCACCACGTGTCGAACGCGCTCGCAGCGGCCGCCGTCGCGCACGAGTTGGGCATGCCTGTCGAGGAGATCGCCACCGCGCTCTCCGAGGCCGGCACCCTGTCGCGCTGGCGCATGGAGGTCACCGAGCGTCCGGACGGCGTGACGATCGTCAACGACGCCTACAACGCGAACCCCGAGTCCATGCGAGCCGCCCTGCGCGCGCTCGCGGCCATGGGCAGGGCCGGACAGGCCCGCGGGGCCCGCACGTGGGCGGTGCTCGGCAAGATGGCCGAGCTCGGTGACGCATCGCTCGTCGAGCACGACGCGGTCGGACGGCTCGCCGTCCGGCTCAACGTCAGCAAGCTCGTCGCGGTCGGGGACAGGGAAGCGTCCTGGCTGCAACTGGGCGCATATAACGAGGGTTCGTGGGGTGAGGAGTCGGTGCACGTGTCCGACGCGCAGGCGGCTGTCGACCTGTTGCGCAGTGAGCTGCGCCCGGGGGACGTCGTCCTTGTGAAGGCTTCCAGGTCGGTCGGTCTCGAAAAGGTCGCCCTGGCTCTCCTCGACACCGAGGGCGAGGTCACCGGCCGATGAGGCAGATCCTCTTCGCGGGGGCCATCGGGCTCTTCCTGACCCTGATCGGCACCCCGCTGCTGATCAAGCTCCTCGCCCGCAAGGGATACGGGCAGTTCATCCGCGACGACGGCCCGCGCGGCCACGCCGGGAAGAAGGGCACGCCCACCATGGGCGGCATCTCCTTCATCCTGGCCACGCTCATCGCGTACGCCCTGGCGAAGGTCATCACCGGCGAGGACCCGACATACTCGGGCGTCCTGGTGCTGTTCCTGATGGCCGGCATGGGCCTCGTCGGCTTCCTCGACGACTACATCAAGATCGTCAAGCAGCGTTCGCTCGGCCTGCGGGCCAAGGCGAAGATGGCCGGCCAGCTGATCGTCGGCATCGCCTTCGCCGTGCTCTCGCTGCAGTTCGCGGACCTCCGCGGGCTCACCCCGGCCTCCACCAGGCTCTCCTTCATCATGGACTTCGGCTGGTCCATCGGACCGGTGCTGTTCGTGGTCTGGGCGCTGTTCATGATCCTGGCCATGTCCAACGGCGTGAACCTGACGGACGGTCTGGACGGCCTGGCCACCGGCGCCTCGGTGATGGTCTTCGGCGCGTACACCTTCATCGGGCTCTGGCAGTTCCAGGAGTCCTGCGCCAACGCGGTGACGCTGACCAACCCCAACGCCTGTTTCGAGGTGCGCGATCCGCTCGACCTCGCGGTCGTCGCCTCCGCGCTGATGGGCGCCTGTTTCGGCTTCCTCTGGTGGAACACCTCGCCCGCCAAGATCTTCATGGGTGACACCGGCTCGCTCGCCCTCGGCGGCGCCCTCGCCGGCCTCGCCATCTGCTCCCGTACGGAGTTCCTGATGGCTCTGCTCGGTGGCCTGTTCGTGCTGATCACGATGTCCGTGGTCATCCAGGTCGGTTCGTTCAAGATGACCGGCAAGCGGGTCTTCCGGATGGCACCGCTCCAGCACCACTTCGAACTCAAGGGGTGGTCCGAGGTCCTGGTCGTCGTCCGGTTCTGGATCATCCAGGGCATGTGCGTGATCGTGGGCCTGGGCCTCTTCTACGCGGGATGGGCAGCAGAGAAGTGACGGAACAGCTCGACTGGAACGGCAAGAAGGTCACCGTCGCGGGGCTCGGGGTGTCCGGCATCCCGGCCGCCCGCGTCCTGCACGGGCTCGGCGCCCTCGTGACCGTCGTCAACGACGGCGACGACGAGCGCTCCCGGGCCCAGGCGGCGGAGCTGGAGGCGGAGGGCATCACCGTCCGCCTCGGCGACGGGGCGACCCTGCCGTCCGGCACCGAGCTGATCGTCACCACCCCCGGCTGGCGGCCCGACAAGCCGCTCTTCACGGCCGCCGCCGAGGCGGGCGTGGAGATCTGGGGCGACGTCGAGCTTGCCTGGCGCCTGAGGGGCCCGGACGCGGCCCCCTGGCTCGCGGTCACCGGCACCAACGGCAAGACCACGACCGTGCGGATGCTCGCCTCGATCCTGGAGGCCGCCGGCCTCAGGACCGCCGCCGTCGGCAACATCGGGGTCTCCCTCCTCGACGCCGTCCTCGGCGAGCAGCAGTACGACGTGCTCGCCGTCGAACTCTCCAGCTACCAGCTGCACTGGGCGCCCTCGGTCCGCGTCCACTCGGCCGCCGTGCTCAACCTGGCGCCCGACCACCTCGACTGGCACGGCTCCATGGAGGCGTACGCCGCCGACAAGGGCCGGATCTACGAGGGCAACCAGGTCGCCTGCGTCTACAACGTCGCCGACCGGGTGACCGAGGACCTGGTGCGCGAGGCCGACGTCGAGGAGGGCTGCCGCGCGATCGGCTTCACCCTCGGCACCCCCGGCCCCTCCCAGCTCGGCGTCGTCGAGGGCATCCTCGTCGACCGCGCCTTCGTCGAGAACCGGCAGAAGAACGCCCAGGAGCTCGCCGAGGTCGCCGACGTCCAGCCGCCGGCCCCGCACAACATCGCCAACGCGCTCGCCGCGGCCGCCCTCGCCCGCGCCTTCGGCGTCGACGCCAAGGCCGTACGCGACGGGCTGAAGGCCTTCCGGCCCGACCCGCACCGCATCGAACTGGTCGAGGAGGTCGGGGGAGTCGCGTACGTCGACGACTCCAAGGCCACCAACACCCACGCCGCCGAAGCCTCGTTGGCGGCCTACGACCCGATCGTCTGGATCGCCGGCGGCCTCGCCAAGGGCGCCACCTTCGACGAACTCGTCCAGAAGTCGGCGAAGCGGCTGCGCGGGGCCGTCCTGATCGGCGCCGACCGCGCGCTGATCCGCGAAGCCCTCGCGCGACACGCCCCGGAAGTCCCGGTGGTGGACCTCGACCGGACCGACACTGGGGCGATGTCCGAGGCGGTCCGCGAGGCGGCCCGGCTCGCCCGCCCGGGGGACACGGTCCTCCTCGCCCCGGCCTGCGCCTCGATGGACATGTTCACCAACTACAACAAGCGGGGCGAGGCCTTCGCGGACGCGGTCCGCGCCCTCGCCACCGGGGACGCCTGACCCGACCGCCGGGAGGGTCCGGCCGGACCGGGCACGACCAGAGGGGCAGCGACCGATGCCGAGCAAGATCGCAGGGACACGCCGGCCTTCCGCCGTACGCGGCGGAGGGCGGGCCCCCGCGACCCCGCGGCGGGGAGGCGGCGGAGGCGTACGGAGCCTCTACGAGCGCGGCCGGAAGGCCTGGGACCGGCCCCTCACGGCGTATTACGTGATCATCGGCGCGGGCATGCTCATCACCACGCTCGGCCTCGTGATGGTCTACAGCGCCTCGATGATCACGGCGCTCACCTACGACCTGGTGCCCTCCTACTTCTTCCGGAAGCAGTTCTTCGCCGCCCTGCTCGGCACCGCGCTGCTCCTGGTCGCCTCCCGGATGCCGGTCAAGCTGCACCGGGCGCTCGCCTACCCGATCCTGGTCGGCGCCGTCTTCCTGATGGTGCTCGTGCAGATCCCCGGGATAGGGCACGCGGTCAACGGCAACCAGAACTGGATCTCCCTCGGCGGCCCCTTCCAGCTCCAGCCCAGCGAGTTCGGCAAGCTGGCGCTGATCCTGTGGGGGGCCGACCTGCTCGCCCGCAAGCACGACATGCGGCTGCTGACCCAGTGGAAGCACATGCTGGTGCCGCTGGTCCCCGGCGCCTTCATGCTGCTCGGACTGATCATGCTCGGCGGCGACATGGGCACCTCGATCATCCTCGCCGCCATCCTCTTCGGCCTCCTGTGGACCGCGGGAGCGCCCACCCGGCTCTTCGTCGGGGTGCTCTCGGTGGCCGGCGCGATCGGCTTCCTGCTGATCAAGACGAGCGCGAACAGGATGAAGCGCTTCGACTGCATCGGCGCCACCGATCCCGGTGGGGAGGGGGCCCCCTGCCTCCAGGCCGCGCACGGAATCTATGCTCTGGCCTCGGGTGGATGGTTCGGTTCCGGACTCGGTGCGAGTGTCGAGAAATGGGGCCAACTGCCCGAAGCGCACACCGACTTCATCTTCGCGGTCACCGGTGAGGAACTGGGTCTCGCGGGGACGCTGTCGGTACTCGCCCTGTTCGCGGCCCTAGGCTATGCGGGTATCCGCGTGGCCGGAGGCACGGAGGACCCCTTCGTGAGGTTCGCCGCGGGAGGTGTGACCACGTGGATCACGGCCCAGGCCGTGATCAACATCGGTGCGGTGCTCGGTCTGCTGCCGATCGCCGGGGTCCCGCTCCCGCTGTTCTCCTACGGAGGGTCGGCCCTGCTGCCGACCATGTTCGCCGTCGGGCTCCTCATCGCCTTCGCGCGACAGGAACCCGCCGCGAAAGCGGCGCTGGCCATGCGCCGCCCCGGCTGGGGCAAGCGGGCCGGGACGAGATGGAAGTCGATGCGACGGCGCGTCAAGAAGCGCCCGTCCGGAGAGCGGTGAATTTCGGTGCATGTCGTACTCGCCGGCGGGGGGACCGCCGGCCACATCGAGCCCGCGCTGGCCCTCGCGGACGCCCTGCGCAGGCAGGACCCCAGCGTGGGAATCACGGCGCTCGGCACGGAGAAGGGTCTGGAGACCCGGCTCGTGCCCGAGCGGGGCTACGAGCTGGCGCTCATCCCCGCCGTACCGCTGCCCCGCAAGCCCACCCCCGAGCTGATCACCGTCCCCGGGCGGCTGCGCGGCACGATCAAGGCCGCCGAGCAGGTCCTGGAGCGCACCAAGGCCGACTGTGTGGTGGGCTTCGGCGGCTACGTGGCCCTGCCCGGCTATCTCGCGGCCAAGCGCCTCGGGGTGCCGATCGTGGTCCACGAGGCCAACGCCCGGCCCGGTCTGGCCAACAAGATCGGTTCGCGGTACGCGGCCGGGGTCGCCGTCGCCACCCCGGACAGCAAGCTCCGCAACGCCCGCTACATCGGCATCCCGCTGCGGCACACCATCGCGACCCTCGACCGGGCGCGGGTGCGGCCCGAGGCGCGCGCCGCCTTCGGCCTGGACCCCAACCTGCCGACGCTGCTGGTCTCCGGCGGCTCGCAGGGTGCCCGGCGGCTCAACGAGGTCGTCCAGCAGATCGCCCCGGTGCTCCAGCGCTCCGGCATCCAGATCCTGCACGCGGTCGGCCCGAAGAACGAAATGCCGCGCGTGGACAACATGCCCGGAATGCCGCCCTACGTGCCGGTACCGTACGTGGACCGGATGGATCTCGCGTACGCCGCTGCCGACATGATGCTCTGCCGGGCGGGCGCGATGACCGTCGCCGAGCTCTCCGCCGTCGGGCTGCCCGCCGCGTACGTCCCGCTGCCCATCGGCAACGGTGAACAGCGGCTCAACGCCCAGCCGGTGGTCAAGGCCGGCGGCGGACTCCTCGTCGACGACGCGGAGCTGACGCCGCAGTGGGTGCAGGGCAACGTCCTGCCCGTACTGGCCGATCCGCACCGGTTGTACGAGATGTCCCGCGCCGCCGCGGAGTTCGGCCGCAGGGACGCCGACGAGCTGCTCGTCGGCATGGTGTACGAGGCTATCGCCGCCCGCCGACAGGCGTAGCGCGGCGGCTGAGGGCAGGAGGCGCCACGTGGCAGCCGGACCGACGACCGCCGAGAAGAGCGGCACGAGCAGGTCGAAGGGGTCGTCGGGCGGTCCGTCGCGCACGGGTACCCGGAATCGGAGGTTCCGGGTACCCGGCACCCGAACGCTCCTCATCGCCTTCGGCGTTCTCGCACTCGTGGCCGGCGGGATCTGGGCGCTCTACGGATCGTCCTGGTTCCGTGTGGAACGTGTGAAGACTTCCGGTGCGGAGGTGCTCACCCCGGCCGAGATCGAGGCGGTCGCCGCCGTGCCCGTCGGCGCCCCGCTCGTCACCGTCGACACCGAGGCCATCGAGGCCCGGCTCCGGGAGGGGTTCCCGCGCATCGAGTCGGTGGACGTCGTGCGGTCGTGGCCGCACGGAATCGGGCTGAAAGTGACGGAACGGCAGCCCGTGCTGGTCATCGAAAAGGGCGGAAAGTTCACCGAAGTGGACGTGACGGGCATGCGGTTCGCCACCGTCGCCAAGGCGCCCAAGGGCGTCCCCCGGCTCGTCCTCGACACCGCCTCCTCGCCGAGCCTGCGCCGCTTCGGCGCGGACCGGCTGCTGCGGGAGGCGGTGCGCGTCCGGGGTGAACTCCCGGCGGAAATCGCCCGGGACACTCGTGTCGTGCGCGTCACCTCGTACGACTCCGTCACTCTGGAGCTGAGCAGGGGGCGCACCGTCTACTGGGGCAGCGGCGAACACGGTCCGGTCAAGGCCCGGGTTCTCACCGCGCTCCTCAAGGCCACTCCCAAAGCGGGGCACTTCGACGTAAGTGCCCCCACCGCGCCCGCCTCGTCCGGCAGTTGACGGACATCGGCGCCGGTCAGCACCCTGGTTGGCCAGCGCTACGGGTGATCACATAGGGTGAAAAGAAAAACGGGAGGTTCGGCGTGTTCGTTGAACGTGCGCCACTTGTCGACTTAGTGTCCTGTTCGGAAGAGTCCAGCGAACAGAGACACTGGTAACCCTAAACTTCAACGTTAGGGTTTGGGTCGGCGTTTCGGACCGTCCCAATCGGCATCCGTCGGAGCGGCGCGACCAACCGCGCAGCGACGACACGTAACTCGAGGCGAGAGGCCTTCGACGTGGCAGCACCGCAGAACTACCTCGCAGTCATCAAGGTCATCGGTGTCGGCGGCGGTGGTGTCAATGCCATCAACCGAATGATCGAGGTCGGTCTCAAGGGCGTCGAGTTCATCGCCATCAACACCGACGCGCAAGCGCTGTTGATGAGCGACGCCGACGTCAAGCTCGACGTCGGCCGTGAACTCACCCGCGGACTCGGAGCCGGGGCGAACCCGGCCGTCGGTCGCAAGGCGGCAGAGGACCACCGTGAGGAGATCGAGGAGGTCCTCAAGGGGGCCGACATGGTCTTCGTCACCGCAGGCGAAGGCGGCGGCACCGGCACCGGCGGCGCACCCGTCGTCGCCAACATCGCGCGCTCGCTCGGCGCCCTGACGATCGGTGTGGTCACCCGGCCGTTCACCTTCGAGGGACGCCGTCGCGCCAACCAGGCGGAGGACGGCATCGCCGAACTCCGCGAAGAGGTCGACACCCTCATCGTCATCCCGAACGACCGACTGCTGTCGATCTCGGACCGTCAGGTCTCCGTGCTCGACGCCTTCAAGTCGGCCGACCAGGTGCTGCTGAGCGGCGTCCAGGGCATCACCGACCTCATCACCACCCCGGGTCTGATCAACCTCGACTTCGCCGACGTCAAGTCGGTCATGTCCGAGGCCGGTTCGGCCCTCATGGGCATCGGCTCCGCCCGCGGCGACGACCGCGCCGTGGCCGCCGCGGAGATGGCGATCTCCTCGCCCCTCCTGGAGGCGTCCATCGACGGCGCCCGTGGCGTGCTGCTCTCCATCTCCGGCGGCAGCGACCTCGGTCTCTTCGAGATCAACGAGGCCGCGCAGCTGGTCAGCGAGGCGGCCCACCCCGAGGCCAACATCATCTTCGGCGCCGTCATCGACGACGCCCTCGGCGACGAGGTCCGGGTCACGGTCATCGCGGCGGGCTTCGACGGCGGCCAGCCGCCGGCCCGCCGGGACAACATCATCGGTTCGGTCTCCGCCAAGCGCGAGGAGCCGGCCCCGGCGCCCCGCCACGTCGAGACCTCCCGCCCGCTGGGCGGCCTCGGCACCGTCGCCCCGCGCGAGGAGCCGGTCCAGGTCCCGGTCGAGCCGGCCCCGGCCGTCAACGAGACCCCGCTGTCGCCCGCGCCCCCGGTCGTCCCGCCGGCCCGTCCGTACGCGGACTCCCAGGCCGAGGAGCTGGACGTCCCGGACTTCCTGAAGTGATAGGACAGCGCTTCGACGCGAACGGCGCGCACTTCGCCTTCACCGACCGGTGGGGCGGAGTGAGCGCCGTTCCGTACGAGGAGCTCAACCTCGGCGGCGCGGTGGGCGACGCCCCCGAGGCCGTGCGCGCCAACCGCTCGCTCGCCGCCGGGGCCCTCGGCCTCGACCCGGCGCGGGTGGTCTGGATGAACCAGGTGCACGGCGCGGACGTCGCCCGGGTCGACGGGCCGTGGGACGGCGCGGAGATCCCCGCGGTGGACGCGCTCGTCACCACCCGGCGCGGCCTCGGCCTCGCCGTCCTCACCGCGGACTGCGTCCCGGTCCTCCTCGCGGACCCCGTCGCCGGGGTCGCGGCCGCCGCCCACGCCGGGCGGCCCGGGATGGTGGCGGGAGTCGTTCCCGCCACCGTCGAGGCGATGATCGGACTCGGCGCCGACCCCGCCCGTATCGTCGCCCGCACCGGCCCCGCCGTCTGCGGGCACTGCTACGAGGTGCCGGAGGCCATGCGGGCCGAGGTCGCGGAGACCGAACCCGCCGCCCGGGCCGAGACGAGCTGGGGCACCCCGGCCGTCGACGTCGTCGCCGGTGTGCACGCCCAGCTCGAACGGCTCGGCGTCACCGACCGGCAGGCCAGTGCGGTCTGCACCCGGGAATCCGCTGACCACTACTCGTACCGCCGCGACCGCACCACGGGGCGACTCGCGGGATATGTCTGGTTGGACGATGTGTCCGCCCCGGGGACGACCCCCGGATCGCCGGCAGGAAAGAACAGATGACGGACCGCACGTCGGAACTCGCCGAGAACCTGGCCCGGGTGGAGGCGCGCATCGCCGCCGCCTGCACCGCCGCCGGGCGCCCGCGGGAAGAGGTGACGCTCGTCGTGGTCACCAAGACCTACCCCGCCAGCGACGTCAGAATCCTCCACGGCCTCGGTGTTCGGCATGTCGCCGAGAACCGGGACCAGGACGCCGCACCCAAGGCGGCGGCCTGTGCCGACCTTGACCTGACCTGGCACTTCGTCGGCCAGTTGCAGACCAACAAGGTCAGATCCGTGGTGGGTTATGCCGATGTGGTGCAGTCCGTCGACCGTTTGAAGCTCGTTTCCTCGCTCTCCGCCGCCGCGGAGAAGGAGGGCCGCGAGCTCGGCTGCCTCCTCCAGGTCGCGCTCGACGCCGAGTCCGGCGAGCGGGGCGCCCGCGGCGGTGTCGCGCCGGACGGGATCGAGGAGTTGGCGGCCGCCGTGGACGCCGCCCCCGGACTGCGGCTCGGCGGTCTGATGACCGTCGCCCCGCTCGCCGGCCCCTACGCCGGACGGCAACGGGCGGCCTTCGACCGGCTGATGGATTTGTCGACTGTCCTGCGCGCGACCCGCCCGGCTGCCACCATGGTGTCGGCAGGGATGAGTGCGGACCTCGAGGAGGCCGTGGCGGCCGGGGCGACACACGTACGCGTCGGTACGGCGGTACTCGGAGTCCGCCCGAAGCTCGGGTAACGTCGCGAAGCAAGTCGGACCACAGCAGAAAATATGGTCATTCCGCAGAACGGCGGGACGACCCGTGGATCGCGGGCACTCGGTGACGCTGCGGCAAGGCCACTAGGGCGATCCACCACAGAGCGGAGGAATCGGAGAATGGCCGGCGCGATGCGCAAGATGGCGGTCTACCTCGGCCTCGTGGAGGACGATGGGTACGACGGCCGGGGCTTCGACCCCGACGACGACTTCGAACCCGAGCTGGAGCCGGAGCCCGAGCGCGACCGGCGCCACACCCCCCCGCGTCAGGTGGAGCGCGAGGAGCCGGTGCGAGTGGTGCAGCCTCCGGCCCCCCGGGAGCCGATCGCCCATTCCGTCCCGGTACTCGCCGAAAGTGGACGTCCGGCCCGAATTGCCCCCGTGGCATCCATCACACCCGAACGTCCGAGCCTGGAGAAGAACGCACCGGTGATCATGCCCAAGGTCGTGTCCGAGCGGGAGCCCTACCGCATCACCACGCTGCACCCGCGGACCTACAACGAGGCCCGTACCATCGGGGAACACTTCCGTGAGGGCACTCCGGTGATCATGAATCTCACGGAGATGGACGACACGGACGCGAAGCGACTTGTCGACTTTGCCGCCGGACTCGTCTTCGGGCTCCATGGCAGCATTGAGCGCGTGACGCAGAAGGTGTTCCTGTTGTCGCCTGCTAACGTCGATGTCACGGCGGAGGACAAGGCCCGGATCGCAGAGGGCGGATTCTTCAACCAGAGCTGAGAACACGAGAACCGGACGGACCGGTCGCGACGCGGCCGGGCAAGTGAGAGCACGAAAGCCAGGGGAGAGGGAAACGCGGGATGGGCGTCGCACTACAGGTGGTCTACATCGTGCTGATGTGCTTCCTCGTCCTCCTGATCGTCCGGCTTGTCATGGACTACGTCTTCCAGTTCGCCCGTTCATGGCAACCCGGTAAGGCGATGGTGGTCGTCCTTGAGGCCACCTACACTGTCACCGATCCACCGCTCAAGCTTCTGCGGCGACTCATCCCGCCGCTGCGTCTCGGGGGCGTGGCACTCGACCTGTCCTTCTTCGTTCTGATGATCATCGTCTACATCCTGATCTCCATCGTGAGCAGCTTCGCGAGGTGAATGTGGACGATACGGTCTTGCCGACTGCCGACGACTACGTAGAGGTGAAGAAGAGATGCCGCTGACCCCCGAGGACGTGCGGAACAAGCAGTTCACGACCGTCCGCCTTCGAGAAGGCTATGACGAGGACGAGGTCGATGCCTTCCTCGACGAGGTCGAGGCCGAGCTGACCCGCCTGCTCCGCGAGAACGAGGACCTGCGCGCCAAGCTGGCCGCCGCGACGCGTGCCGCCGCGCAGAACCAGCAGCAGCAGGGCATGCGCAAGCCCCCGGAGCCGCAGGACCGTCCCGTCGGACCCGGCGCGCCGGTGCCCGCCGCCATATCCGGACCGCCGGTCCAGCAGCAGCCGCCGCAGATGGGCCCGCCGCAGCTGCCGTCGGGTGCCCCCGCGCTTCCCCCCGGCCCGATGCAGGGCGGCCCCATGCAGGGCGGTCCCATGGGTCCCGGCCCGATGCAGGGCGGCCCCATGCAGGGCGGACCGATGGGTCCCGGCCCGATGCAGGGCGGCCCCATGGGTCACCCGCAGCAGCAGCAGATGCAGCCGCAGATGCAGCAGCAGCCGCAGCAGGGCCCCGGTGGCGACAGCGCCGCGCGTGTCCTCTCGCTGGCCCAGCAGACCGCCGACCAGGCGATCGCCGAGGCCCGTTCCGAGGCCAACAAGATCGTCGGCGAGGCGCGCTCCCGTGCCGAGGGCCTGGAGCGGGACGCCCGCGCCAAGGCCGACGCGCTGGAGCGGGACGCGCAGGAGAAGCACCGCGTGGCGATGGGCTCCCTGGAGTCCGCGCGCGCCACGCTGGAGCGCAAGGTCGAGGACCTGCGCGGCTTCGAGCGCGAGTACCGCACGCGTCTGAAGTCGTACCTGGAGTCGCAGCTGCGTCAGCTGGAGACCCAGGCCGACGACTCGCTGGCCCCGCCGCGCACCCCGGCGGCGGCCTCCCTGCCGCCGGCCCCGTCGATGGCCTCGGCGGGCGCGAGCGCGCCGTCCTACGGCGGCAACGGCTCGATGGGCGGTGGGCCGTCCATGGGCGGCGCCCCCTCCTACGGCGGTCAGCAGCAGATGTCTCCGGCGATGACCCAGCCGATGGCTCCGGTCCGTCCGCAGGCACCGCAGCCGATGCAGCAGGCGCCGGCGCCGATGCGCGGCTTCCTCATCGACGAGGACGACAACTGACGGCGCGCGGTCGCGCGATGAGCGCGTAGCCGTCGGCAGGCTGCAAGGGCCGGGCCCCGGGTGAAGACCCCGGGGCCCGGCCCTTTGCCGTGGGCGGGGACGGTCTGCGGGCAGCCCCCGGCGACGTTGGGGGGCGCCTGCGGCGGGCCTTCCCCCACCCCGCCCCTTCCCGGAACCGGGGCTCCGCCCCGGACCCCATGACACGGCGGCTCCGCGCCGCGAGGCAGGGCGCGGGCCGAGCCCCGCGTGGGTCCCGGGGCTTCGCGCCGCCGGGCGGGGCGGGGTGGGGGAACAGAAAGGCCCGGCCCCCAACAGGGGCCGGGCCTTGTGCTGTTGGTCAGGCCTTGCGGAGGCGGAACGTCAGGTTCAGGGACTCGTCCGTGAACGGGTCGCCGTACGTCGTGTCCGCTTCGCCCTCGGCGTGGTCCGTGGCCAGGACCTCGTCCGCGATCAGGGCCGCATGGGCCGTGAGGGCCTCCGTGGTCTCGGGGGAGGCGGAGGACCAGCGCAGGGCGATGCGGTCCGCCACGTCCAGGCCGCTGTTCTTGCGGGCCTCCTGGATGAGCCGGATCGCGTCACGGGCCAGGCCCGCCTTCCGCAGCTCCGGAGTGATCTCCAGGTCCAGCGCGACCGTCGCACCCGCGTCGGAGGCCACCGACCAGCCCTCACGGGGGGTTTCCGTGATGATGATCTCCTCGGGGGTGACGGTGATCTCCTCGCCGTTCACGGTGAGGGGCGCCTCCCCGTCGCGCAGCGCCAGCGACAGCGCCGCCGCGTCCGCCGCGGCCACCGCCTTCGCCACGTCCTGCACGCCCTTGCCGAAACGCTTGCCCAGCGCACGGAAGTTGGCCTTCGCCGTGGTGTCGACGAGCGAGCCGCCGACCTCCGAGAGCGAGGCCAGGGAGCTGACGTTCAGCTCCTCCGTGATCTGGGCCCGGAGCTCCGGCGACAGGGCCGCGAAGCCCGTCGCCGCCACCAGCGCCCGGGACAGCGGCTGACGGGTCTTCACGCCCGACTCCGCCCGCGTCGCCCGGCCCAGCTCCACCAGGCGGCGGACCAGGAGCATCTGCTCGGAGAGGGTGCCGTCGATCAGCGCGGCGTCCGCCTCCGGCCACGTCGCCAGGTGCACCGACTCCGGGGCGTCCGGCGTCACCGGCACCACCAGGTCCTGCCAGACCCGCTCCGTGATGAACGGGGTCAGCGGCGCCATCAGGCGGGTGACCGTCTCGGTCACGTCGTGCAGGGTGCGCAGAGCCGCCGCGTCGCCCTGCCAGAAGCGGCGGCGCGAGCGGCGCACGTACCAGTTGGAGAGGTCGTCGACGAACGCCGAGATCAGCTTGCCGGTGCGCTGGGTGTCGTACGACTCCATCGCCTCGGTCGTCTCGGCGACCAGCGTGTTCAGCTCGGACAGCAGCCACTGGTCGAGCACCGTGCGGTCGGCCGGCGCCGGGTCCGCGGCCGAGGGCGCCCAGCCGGAGGTACGGGCGTACAGCGCCTGGAAGGCCACCGTGTTCCAGTACGTCAGGAGCGTCTTGCGGACGACCTCCTGGATCGTCCCGTGGCCCACCCGGCGCGCCGCCCACGGCGAGCCGCCCGCCGCCATGAACCAGCGCACGGCGTCCGCGCCGTGCTGGTCCATCAGCGGGATCGGCTGGAGGATGTTCCCCAGGTGCTTGGACATCTTGCGGCCGTCCTCGGCGAGGATGTGGCCCAGGCAGACCACGTTCTCGTAGGACGACTTGTCGAAGACGAGCGTGCCGACGGCCATCAGCGTGTAGAACCAGCCGCGCGTCTGGTCGATGGCCTCGGAGATGAACTGCGCGGGGTACCGCGACTCGAAGAGTTCCTTGTTCTCGTACGGGTAGCCGTACTGCGCGAACGGCATCGAACCCGAGTCGTACCAGGCGTCGATGACCTCGGGCACGCGCGTCGCGGTCTTCCCGCAGCCCTCGGCCGGGCACCCGAACGTGACCGCGTCGATGTACGGGCGGTGCGGGTCCAGGCCCGACTGGTCCGTGCCGGTCAGCTCGGTCAGCTCCGCGCGCGAGCCCACGCACGTCAGGTGGTCGTCCTCGCAGCGCCAGATCGGCAGCGGGGTGCCCCAGTAGCGGTTCCGGGAGAGCGCCCAGTCGACGTTGTTCGTCAGCCAGTCACCGAAGCGGCCGTGCTTGACCGAGTCCGGGAACCAGTTCGTCCGCTCGTTCTCCGCCAGCATGCGGTCCTTGACCGCGGTCGTACGGATGTACCAGGACGGCTGCGCGTAGTACAGCAGCGCCGTGTGGCAGCGCCAGCAGTGCGGGTAGCTGTGCTCGTACGGGATGTGCCGGAAGAGCAGCCCGCGGGCGTCCAGGTCCGCGGTGAGCGCCTCGTCGGCCTTCTTGAAGAAGACGCCGCCGACCAGCGGCACGTCCTCCTCGAAGGTGCCGTCGGGGCGGACCGGGTTCACGACCGGCAGGCCGTACGCCTTGCAGACCTTGAGGTCGTCCTCACCGAAGGCGGGGGACTGGTGGACCAGACCCGTACCGTCCTCGGTCGTGACGTACTCGGCGTTGACCACGTAGTGGGCCGGCTCGGGGAACTCGACCAGCTCGAAGGGGCGCTGGTAGGTCCAGCGCTCCATCTCCGCGCCCGTGAAGGACTCGCCCGTGGTGACCCAGCCCTCGCCGAGCGCCTTCTCGAGCAGCGGCTGGGCGACGACGACGCGCTCGTCGCCGTCGGTGGCGACCACGTAGGTGACCTCGGGGTGGGCGGCGACGGCCGTGTTGGACACCAGGGTCCAGGGGGTCGTCGTCCAGACCAGGAGCGCCGCCTTGCCGGCCAGCGGCCCGGAGGTCAGCGGGAAGCGGACGTACACGGAGGGGTCGACGACCGTCTCGTAGCCCTGGGCCAGCTCGTGGTCGGAGAGGCCGGTGCCGCAGCGCGGGCACCAGGGGGCGACGCGGTGGTCCTGGACGAGCAGGTCCTTGTCGAAGATCTGCTTCAGCGACCACCAGACCGACTCGATGTACGAGGGGTCCATCGTCCGGTACGCGTCGTCCAGGTCGACCCAGTAGCCCATGCGGGTCGTGAGCTCGGCGAACGCGTCGGTGTGCCGGGTCACCGACTCACGGCACTTGGCGTTGAACTCGGCGATGCCGTACGCCTCGATGTCCTTCTTGCCGGCGAAGCCCAGCTCCTTCTCGACGGCGAGCTCGACCGGCAGGCCGTGGCAGTCCCAGCCGGCCTTGCGGGCCACGTGGTAGCCGCGCATGGTCCGGAAGCGGGGGAACACGTCCTTGAAGACGCGGGCCTCGATGTGGTGCGCGCCCGGCATGCCGTTGGCGGTGGGCGGGCCCTCGTAGAACACCCACTCGGGGCGCCCCTCGGACTGCTCCAGGCTCTTGGCGAAGATCTTGTTCTCCTGCCAGAGATCGAGCACGGCGTGCTCCATCGCGGACAGGTCGACCTGGGCGGGCACCTGGCGGTACTGCGGCGGTGTCATCGAGTTCCTCCGGCGGACTGTCGTCGTTCCGTCGGAGGGACGAGAGCGCTGCTCCCGCGGTACCACCCTCCTTGGCCCGGGGCGCACCCGCCCTGAGCCCCCTCATTGGGGTCGCGACGCCGGGTCTAGTCACCGCGCTGTCCTGCGGCTTTCTTCCGACGGCTCCGGGGTGATGCTTCACATCGGGCTCGCCCCCGGGCTCTCACCGTCCCCGGGTCGCTCATGGCTGCGTACGACGCTACTCGTCCCCATCCAAGCCTTTCGCTCAGCCCAGTGTACGGGGCCGGTGGCGGGGCGGCCGACCGGATTTTCCGTGACCCGAATGGCCATACGGGGCGGTCCGGACTTGGGATGCGTCCATGTGGGGGAGGGGCGGGCCGGATTACCCGGCGGGGAGCTGGGCACAACGGAGGCAGGCCCGCCCCGAGGGGTGCGGGGGGCGGGTGGGAACGGCGGCGAGTCCCGTTGCCGCGGGCCTTGGGCCGATTTATCGTCCCAGCACGATTCGCGAGCAAGATCACAAAATGTGAAGGGGCCGCGACATGGTGGCGAAGAAGACCGCCGCGAAGAGGACCCCGGCCGCCGGTTCCACCGGCACGGCCGAGGTCGCCGAGGGCGTGGCCGGGAAGCGTACGACGGTCGCGGAGCCGCCGACGGACGCGGAGAAGAGACCCGCCGCGAAGAAGGCCGCCGGAAAGGAACCGGCCGCGAAGAAGGCGCCCGCCAAGAAGGCCGCCGGCAGGAAGGCCGCCGCGAAGAAGACGGCCGCCGGCGCGGCGGACGCGGACGGGACGGCCCCCGGGGCCGCCGACGGCGAGGCGCCGGCCGGGAAGACCGTGGCCAGGAAGGCGGCCGCCAGGAAGGCGCCCGCCAAGAAGCAGACAGGAGCCAGGACGGTGGCAGCGAAGAAGACCGCGGGTGGCGTCACGACCGCCGAGGACGGGGCCGCCGTGCCCACGGCCCGTACCGGCGAGCTCGCGGTGCGGCCCGGCGAGGACCCGTGGACCCCCGCGGAGGTCACCGAGGCCCGCGACGAGCTCCAGTCCGAGGTGCTGAGGCTGCGCAGCGAGCTGGCCCACTCCCAGGAGGAGCTGACCGGCCTCATGCGGGACTCGGGCGACGGCGCGGGCGACGACCAGGCCGACACCGGCACCAAGAACATCACCCGGGAACACGAGCTGGCCCTCGCGGCCAACGCCCGGGAGATGCTGGAGCAGACCGAGCACGCGCTCGAACGGCTCGACGCGGGCACCTACGGCCTCTGCGAGGTGTGCGGGAAGCCGATCGGCAAGGCGCGGATGCAGGCCTTCCCCCGGGCCACGCTCTGCGTCGAGGACAAGCAGCGGCAGGAGCGGCGCGGCTGACGATCTCGGCTGCCGGTCTCGTACGCCTGTGCCGTACCCTCGGTGCACGGTCAGGCATCGAGGTCGAGGGACTCACTCACGTGGCAGAGGCGGAGCGCATCATCGGTACGCCGGATTCAGCTTCAGCAGGGGCCGACGACTCGGCCGCCTCCGAGGAGACGGTGGCCGCCGGCGGAAAGGGCGCGCCGGACGCGACGGCGAGGCCCGACGGGCCGGCGGAGTCCGACGCCCGGGCCACGTCCGCGGGGACGGCCGCCTTCGACGGGACGGCCGCTCCGGACGAGACGGCCGCCGCCGAGGAGCGGCCGAAGGGCCGGCGCCGGATCGTCACGCTCTTCGTGGTGGCCGTCCTGGCCTACCTGCTCGACCTGGGCAGCAAGATGCTGGTGGTCGCCAAGCTGGAGGGCCATGAGCCGATCCGGGTCGTCGGTGACCTGCTGCGCCTCGACGCCATCCGGAACCCCGGTGCCGCCTTCGGCATGGGCGAGGCCTTCACGATCATCTTCACCTGCATCGCCACCGCCGTGATCGTCGTGATCATCCGGCTGGCCCGCAAGCTCTACAGCCTGCCCTGGGCCATCGCCCTCGGCCTGCTGCTGGGCGGTGCGCTCGGCAACCTCACGGACCGGATCTTCCGCTCGCCGGGCGTCTTCGAGGGCGCGGTGGTCGACTTCATCGCCCCCGCGAACTTCGCGGTCTTCAACCTCGCCGACTCGGCGATCGTCTGCGGCGGCATCCTCATCGTGATCCTGTCGTTCCGGGGCCTGGACCCCGACGGCACGATCCACAAGGACTGATCACGAACCGTGCGGAAGACAGAGTGTCTTCCGCACAAGGCATACTCGACGGGTGAGTACGAGTCCCGAGATCCGCACGCTGCCCGTTCCCGATGGCCTGGAGGGCGAGCGCGTCGACGCCGCCATCGCCCGTATGTTCGGGTTCTCCCGTACGAAGGCGGCCGAGCTGGCCGCCGCAGGGAAGGTCCAGGTCGACGGCTCCGTCGTCGGCAAGTCCGAGCGGGTCAGCGGTGGTGCGTGGCTCGAGGTCGAGATGCCGGGCGCGGCCGCGCCCGTCCAGATCGTCGCCGAGCCCGTCGAGGGCATGGAGATCGTCCACGACGACGACGACATCGTCGTGATCATGAAGCCGATCGGCGTCGCCGCGCACCCCAGCCCCGGCTGGACCGGCACCACGGTCATCGGCGGCCTCGCCGCCGCCGGCTACCGCATCTCCACCTCCGGCGCCGCCGAGCGCCAGGGCATCGTGCACCGCCTCGACGTCGGCACCTCCGGCCTGATGGTGGTCGCCAAGTCCGAGTACGCGTACACCTCGCTCAAGCGCCAGTTCAAGGAGCGCACGGTCGACAAGCGCTACCACGCGCTGGTCCAGGGCCACCCGGACCCGATGAGCGGCACCATCGACGCCCCCATCGGCCGGCACCCGAACCACGACTACAAGTGGGCGGTCACCGCCGACGGCAAGGCCTCCGTCACGCACTACGACCTCATCGAGGCGTACCGCTCGGCCTCGCTGCTCGACATCAAGCTGGAGACGGGCCGCACCCACCAGATCCGGGTGCACATGTCCGCCCACCGCCACCCCTGCGTCGGCGACCTCACCTACGGCGCCGACCCGACGCTCGCCAAGCGCCTCGGCCTGACCCGGCAGTGGCTGCACGCCGTCCGGCTCGGCTTCGAGCACCCCGGCGACGGCTCCTGGGTCGAGTTCGCCAGCACCTACCCCGAGGACCTGCAGAAGGCCCTGGACCGGATCGCGTCGGAGAGCCGGTGAACAGCGCGTACGGCGTCCGTGAGGCCGTCGGCGCCGAGGACCGGGAGGCGTGCTTCGCGGTGCGCCACGAGGTCTTCGTCGTGGAGCAGGGCGTGCCGCCGGAACTGGAGTACGACCCGTACGACGAGACCGCCGTGCACGTCCTCGCGGTCCGCGAGGACGGGCTGCCGCTGGGCACAGGCCGGCTGCTGTTCGGGGCGGACGCGGTCGGGAAGACCGGCGCCGACGCCTCCGTGGGCTCGCTCGGCCGGCTCGCGGTCTCCGGGGCCGCCCGCGGTCTCGGGGTCGGCGCGGCGCTCGTGCGGGGCATCGAGGACGTGGCGCGCGAGCGCGGTCTGACCGCGGTCGACCTGCACGCGCAGACCCACGCGCTGGGCTTCTACGAGCGGCTCGGCTACGTGGCGTACGGCCCCGAGTTCCCGGACGCCGGCATGCCGCACCGGGCGATGCGTCGGTCCCTCCGGGCGTAGGGCCCGCCTTTCGGATCGTGCCGGGCTCGGTCCGGTAGCCGGGGCGGCCGGGCGCCGCCGCCGTCTTCCGGTGCCGACCGGGGGGCAGTCACGGTGAAAGCGGACATACGTGGCAGGGTGTGGCCGTGGATCAATTGGCCCTGTTGTTCTTGCTGCTGCTCGGCGCCCTGCTCACCGTGCCCCTCGGTGACCGGCTCGGACTGCCCGCACCCGTCCTGATGACCCTCGTCGGGATCGCGCTGGCCTTCCTGCCCTTCGTACCGAACGTCGAGATCCCGCCGGAGTTCATCCTCCCGCTGGTGCTGCCGCCGCTGCTCTACGCCTCCGTGCAGCGCACCTCGTGGCGCCAGTTCGCGGCCAACAGGCGGCCCATCTTCCTGCTGGCGGTCGCCCTCGTCTTCGTCACCACGGCCGCCGTCGGCGCCGTCGCGCACGCGATGGTGCCCGGCCTCCCGCTGGCCGCCGCCATCGCGCTGGGCGCCCTCGTCGCGCCGCCGGACCCGGTGGCGGCGACCGCCGTGGCCGGCTCGCTCGGGCTGCCCCGCCGGCTGGTGTCGATCCTGGAGGGCGAGGGCCTCTTCAACGACGTCACCGCGATCGTGCTCTACCACGTGGCCATCGCCGCCGTCGTCAGCGGTTCCTTCTCCTGGCCGGAGGCGCTCGGCGAGTTCGCGCTCTCCGCCGTGGTCGCCGTGATCGTCGGCCTGACGCTCGGCTGGCTCTCCAACAAGCTCATCGGGCTGCTCGGCGACGTCACCCTCCAGACCGGCCTGACGCTCCTGGTGCCCTTCGTGAGCTATGTGCTCGCCGAGGAGCTGCACGGCTCCGGCGTCCTCGCGGTCCTGCTCACCGCCCTCTTCCTGGCCGAGCACGCGGCCGACGCCGACGACGTCATGGGCCGGCTCGCCGGCCAGACGTTCTGGCAGATCGTCGACACCCTGGTCACCGGCATCGCCTTCGGGCTCATCGGCCTGGAACTGATCCATGTCTTCGGGGTGGCCGAGGGCCGTGGCTGGGAGATGCTCCGCTGGGGCGCCGCCGTGGTCGGGGTGGTCGTCGGGGTCCGGCTGCTGTGGCTGCTGCCCGCCACCTGGCTGGCGAAGCGGCTGCACACGCTCCGGGACGTCGACGAGGAGATCCCCACCAGCTGGCGGGAGACGATCGTCATGTGGTGGGCGGGGATGCGCGGGGTGGCCTCGGTGGCACTGGCGCTCGCCGTGCCGCTCACCACCCACGACGGCGAGCCCTTTCCCGGCCGTGACGAGATCGTCTTCATCGCCTTCTGCGTGATCATCACCACCCTGGTCTTCCAGGGGCTCACCCTGCCCTGGCTGGTCCGGCGGCTCGGCGTGCGGGCCGACGCGGACGTCGAGCGGGCCTTCGAGCGCGACCTCGCGATCCGGGCCGCGAAGGCGGCGAAGCGCAGGCTCAAGGAGATCGAGGAGGTCGAGGAGCTGCCGGAGGAGGTCCAGGAGCGGCTGCTGCGCGGGGCGTACGACATCGGGGCGCGGATCAGCCCCGACATGGTCGACGAGGAGCGGAAGGCCGCGTTCGTGGAGCGGACGGAGCGGTTCAAGGCGGTGCAGCGGATCCAGCGGGAGCTGATGTCGGCCGCCCGGCACGAGGTGCTGGCGGCGCGCAGCGAGCCGGGCGCCGACCCGGAGGTGGTCGACCGGGTGCTGCGGCAGCTGGACGTGCGCAGCATGCGGTGACGTCCCGGCCCGTCGGAGCCGGGTGGCAGGATGGGACGCATGGACATCATGCTCTTCCACTCGGCCTACGGGCTGACCCCCTCCGTCAAGGCGGCCGCCGAGCGCCTCAGGGCCGCCGGGCACCAGGTCTGGACGCCGGACCTCTACGACGGACGGACGGTCGGGACCGTCGAGGAGGGCGTGGTGCTCCGGGACGAGATCGGCAAGGACGAGCTGCTGAAGCGGGCGGTCCTGGCCGCCGCGCCCTACTCCGAGCGGGGCCTGGTCTACATGGGCCTCTCCCTCGGGGCCTCGGTCGCGCAGACCCTGGCGCTCGGGGACGAGAAGGCGCGCGGGCTGCTGCTGTTCCACGGCACCTCGGACCTCGCGGAGTCCGCGTCGGTGGACGAGCTGCCGGTGCAGCTGCACGTGGCCGATCCGGACCCCTTCGAGACGGACGACTGGCTGTCCTCCTGGTACCTCCAGATGCGGAAGGCCGGGGCGGACGTGGAGATGTACCGCTACCGGGGCGCCGGGCACGTGTACACGGACCCGGAGCTGCCCGACTGGGACGAGGAGGCGGCGGAGCGGACCTGGTCGGTGGCGCTGTCCTTCCTCGACAGCCTGTAGGACGCGCGCGCAAGGCCGTGGCCCCCGGGGGATTCCCCCGGGGGCCACGGTCGTGTTCAGGCGGTTCAGGCGCGGTACGCGGTCCAGAAGTCGTTCATCCGGGTCACCTGGCCCGAGGTGAACTGGTACATGCAGGAGTCGTACGTGTAGTCCATGAAGTTGTGGATCGGGTCCACGCCGGCCTTGTTGGCGCAGGAGTCACGGCCGGTCGGGCACTCGTACGCGGGGCTCTTCTCGGCCGGGGTGTCGGCGACCGAGTCGCCGCTGCCGCTGCAGCCGCCCTGGAAGGTGTGGTAGAGGCCCATCCAGTGGCCGACCTCGTGGGTGGCGGTGTCGCCCTCGTTGTAGTTGGCCGCGGAGCCGCCCGGGAGGGAGGCGTCGAGGATGACGACACCGTCCATGGAGGGGCTGGAGGCGTACGAGGACGGGAAGGTCGCCCAGCCGAGGAGGCCGCCGCCGAGGTTCGCGGTGTAGACGTTCAGCGCGCCCGCGCCGCCCTTGCGGAGGGTCTGCTTCATCTGCTTCTCGGCGGTGGAGCCGGAGGACAGGTTGTACCAGGTGGCGTTGTCCGTGTAGTCGGTGCCGGCCAGGGTGAACTGGAAGTTGGTGTTCACGTTGCCGGTGCCCTGGCCGCCGTAGGCGGCGTTGAGGACCGCCATCTGGTTGTTGATCGAGGTGGCGGAGAGCTTGCCCGTGGTGCCCGAGTGGACGACGTGGAAGTAGACGGGGATGTTCACCGCGGCGGCGATCCCGGCCGTGCCGGCGGTGGCGCCGAGGCGGCCGGCGGAACGGGCCTCGGAGAGCTTCTTCTTGAAGTCCTCGTCCATGGACTTGGCCTTGGCGGCCGAGACCTCGTTCGGCTCGGCGGCGTGGCTGTCGGCGCCGCGCGCCTTCCGGGCGCCGGAGAGGGCGCCGGCGTCGTCCGCGCACTTCTCGGCGGAGGCGCCCGCCAGGGCGGTGCCGCCTACGGCCACGGGGGCGGAGAGGGGGGCCAGGGCCAGGGTTCCGGCCATGACGGCGGTGCCGAGCATACGACGTGACATACGGGGGGATATACGGACAAGAGCACGCACGGTGACTCCTCGCGGGGGGTGGTGGGGAGGAACTTCCTCCGCCACGCCGGGGAGATTACGCGTCCATGTCAGATGCTGTTGAGCAGTGATCAGGCCCAATCATTCGTGGGGCATTTCGGGGCATCGGGAAGAAAAACTGGTGTGGCTTCCGGAGTTTGAGACGCCGACGTAACAGTCGGGGTGACGGAGGCGGGTGGTGTGTCCGGATTCGATCTCCGTAACCCGCCACCCGCCGTAGCCATGTGATCTCCCGTTAACAGAAGGGATCATGGCTGAAAAGCATCGCTGCCGGACCGTCAGGGGAACCTCAGCGAACCGGCTGGTACACCCGCTCGACACGCTGCGTTCCGCTCAGCGTCCGGTAGGAGCGCGCCCAGGCGGTGGACGCGGCCGGGTCCGCCTTGTCGGAGACCGTGTAGTAGTCCATCTGCGAGCGTTCGGCGGTCACGTCGAGCACGCCGTAGCCGTGGTGGTCCATGTCCACCCACTTCACATGCCGGTTGGCGGCCTTCACGGCGCCCGCGGCCACCACCGAGAGCGTCCCCGGCGCCACGTGCAGCAGGTCGTCCAGGTTGTCCGAGGTCACCGAGGTGACCACGAACTCGGTCGCGGCGGAGGCCGACAGCGGATACGTCGCCGCCTTCACCGGAACGTCGTTGGCCCACGCCATGTGGATGTCACCGGTGAGGAAGACCGTGTTCCTGATGGCCCGCGAGGTCAGGTGCGCGAGCAGCTCCCTGCGGTCGTCGGTGTAGCCGTCCCACTGGTCGACGTTGACCGCGAGCCCCTCCTTCGGCAGGCCCATCAGCTCGGCGAGCGGCTCCAGGAGCGAGGCGGGCAGCGCGCCGAACGCGACCGGCGAGATCATCACCGAGGTGCCGACCAGCTGCCAGGTCGCGTCCGAACCGGCCAGCCCGGACTTCAGCCAGTCCAGCTGGGCGCGGCCGGTGATGCTCCGCTCCGGGTCGTCGACCGTTCCGCTGCCCACCTTCGCCGGGGCGGAGCGGAAGGACCGCAGGTCGAGCAGGTGCAGATCGGCCAGCTTGCCGAAGCGCAGCCGCCGGAAGACCGTGCCCTCGGTGGAGGCGCGGACCGGCATCCACTCGAAGTAGGCCTGCTTGGCGGCGGCCACCCGGGCCGCCCAGTCGCCCTCGGCGCCGGGGGTGTGGTTCTCGGCGCCGCCCGCCCAGGCGTCGTTGGCGAACTCGTGGTCGTCCCAGATGGCGACGAACGGGTGGGCGTGGTGCAGTGCCTGGAGGTCGGGGTCCGTCTTGTACGCGCCGTGCCGGGTGCGGTAGTCGGCGAGCGAGACGATCTCGTGGCGCGGCTCGTGCTGCCGGACGGTGTACTTCGCCTCCGGGTAGACGCCGGAGCCGTACTCGTAGAGGTAGTCGCCGAGGTGGAGGACCGCGTCCAGGTCGGCGCGGGCGGCGAGATGGCGGTACGCGGAGAAGTGGCCGGCCTCCCAGTTCGCGCAGGAGACCACGCCGAAGCGGATGCCGGGCGCGGCGGAGTCGGCGGCCGGAGCGGTGCGGGTCCGGGCGGCCGGGGAGACGGCGGAGCCGGCGGTGAAGCGGAACCAGTAGGCGGTGGCCGGGCGCAGGCCCCGTACGTCCGCCTTCACGGTGTGGTCGGAGGCGGCGCTCGCCGTGGTCGTACCGGAGGCCACGGGCCGGGTGAAGGCGCGGTCCTCGGCGAGCTCCCAGCCGACCTGGACGTCCGGGCCGAGGCCGGAGCCGGGCACGGCCTCGGGAGTGGGGGTGACGCGCGTCCAGAGCAGGACGCCGTCGGGCAGCGGGTCGCCCGAGGCGACGCCGTGGAGGAACGCGGGCTCGCCTGAAGCCGCTTGCGCGACGGCGGCCGTGCCGAGCAGGGTGGGCGCGACGGCGGCGGTGACGGCGGCGGCCTTGACGACCGTGCGCCGCGTGGGGGCGGGTGATATGAAACGACTGGTCACGGCCAGTCAGATTACTGGCGAGTACGCCCAAAGGGCAGGCGATATCCGGAAGTTCGCCGGGCCGTCGCCCGCAGGCCACACCCCGGCGGCGGACGCGATTCCTCGGGGGTCGCTAGCCTGACCCGGGATCAGGAACGGCCTTCCGTGGAGCAGTGGCCAGAGGGAGGCCGCTCGCACCGTCGCAGGGGGAGCAGGATGTCGCAGCCGCACGAGCCCTGGTACAGGCACAACCCGCCGTCCTGGCCCGCGCCGGACAATCCCTACGCCCCCGAGGGCTACGGCCCGCCGCCGCCACGCCCGCGCCGCCGCCGCCGGTGGCCGGTGGCCGCCGCGGCCCTCGCCCTCCTCCTGCTCGCCGGCGCCGGCGTGTACGTCCTCGGCGAGCGCTCCGGACCGGACCGCGCGATATCGGACGGCGCCGGATCGAAGAGTCCCGCCCCGGCGACCACCGCGCCGCCTGAGGCGACCGCCCGGCCCACCCCGACGCCCGCCCGCATCCCCACCACCGAGGAGATCGCGCAGCGGCGCAAGCCCGGTGAGGCGAGCGCCTGGATCGTCGACGACCGAACCGACCTGCCCCGCCGGAACATCCCGACCGAGGACCTCTGGATCGTCGGAGACACCGTCGTGCAGGCCATCTACAAGAAGGTCGTCGCCCACCGGCTCGGCGACGGCGCCGAGCTGTGGAGCGTCACCCTCCCGACGCCCGTCTGCGAGACCCCGGTCAACCCGACCCCCGACGGCAAGGTCGTCATCGTCCTCCAGAACGTCGAGGCCTGGACCGGCGCCCGGTGCAACCAGCTCCGGATGATCGACCTGCGCACCGGCAAGGAGGGCTGGCACAAGCAGCTGGCCGAGACCGGCGCGGGGGACGACACGATCATCGTGGACAGTGCGATCAGCGGCGGCACCGTCGCGATCGTCCAGAGCATGAAGGCCGCCGCGTACCGGGTCGCCGACGGGCGGAAGCTGTACGACATCCCCCTGGAGAACCCCGGGAAGTGCTACCCCGGCCGGGTGGCGGGCGGCAGCCGGCTCCTGGTGCTCGCCGACTGCGCGATCAGTGCGCTGGAGAGGGCGTACGACCAGGTCCGGGAGATCGATCCGGCCACGGGCAAGGTCCGGTGGCGCTACCGGACGGAGCCGGGCCGGAGGATCGGCCAGGTGCTTTCCGTCGCCCCGGCCGTGATCACCACCGTGCACCGGAAGACCCACGCCGCCGACTGGCGGGTCGTCGCCCTCGGACCCGACGGCCGGGTCCGCAGGACCATCGACCCCCGGCCGCAGGGCTTCAAGCACTGCGGCGACACCGTGGACACCTCCGCCGACGCCCAGGCGTGCCGGCAGGCCGTCGTCGGCGGGGGCCTCGTGCTCCTCGGCGGCGACGACCGCGTCGGCGCCTACGACCTCGGCACCGGGAAACTGGTCTGGGGCGTGAAGGCGGAGGGGACCGCGTACGGCTACTTCCCCCTGCGCGTGGGACCGGGCAGGACCGGGCTCGTCTACCGGCTCGGCACGTACAGCGAAGGCGGGCGCGTCTTCCGGGTCGGTCCGGGGAGCGTGAACGCGATGAAGGACGTGCTCCGGCTTCCCGCGTCCACCGCGAGGGTCGAGTTCGGGATGGGCGTCGTCGGGGAGAACGCCTACGTGGGCGACCGGCTGGTGCTCGCGCCCGCGGGTCTGAGCGGCGACGACATCCAGCACCAGCCCCGCATGCTCTCCTTCGCTCCCTGATCCGTCGGGGGCGGGTCGGGGAACGAAGGAGGCGCGATGCCGGTCAGGCCTTCAGCGCGGCGGCGATGGCCGTCTCGAACTCGGCCGCCGTCAGCGGCGGGTTCTCGCTGCCCGCCACCGTCACCGGCTTGCCGTCCATCTTCAGGGTCGGCGTGCCCGTCACTCCGCTGTCGTCGAAGGCCTTCGACATCTTCATCGCCCAGGCGTCGAAGGTGCCCTCCTCGACGTTCTTCTTGAACTCGGCGTTGCCCTTCAGCGCCGGCACCGAGTCCGCCACCTTCAGGAGGTAGGAGTCCTTGGCGAACTTGTCGTCGTTCTCCTCGGGGTGGAAGTCCGTCGAGTAGAGCGCCGACTTGTACGTCAGGAAGGCCTCGGGGCTCACGTTCAGGGCCGCGCCCAGCGCCGACAGGGCGTTCTTCGAGCCCTCGCCCGCGGTGGCGTTGTCGATGAAGGTGGCACCCACGTACTTGATCTTGTACTTGCCGGCCGCGACGTCCTTCTCGACCGTCGCGCCCACGCCCTGCTCGAAGGTCGCGCAGACCGGGCAGCGCGAGTCCTCGTACAGCTCCAGGGTCTTCTTCGCGGACTCCTTGCCGATGACGACCGTCGTGCCGTTCGTGCCCGTGGTGTTCTTCGGCGCGGACACCGTCTTCGCGTCCGCCGCCGCCTCCCAGGCGGAGGGCTTGTTGGACTGGACGACCGCGTAGCCGATGCCGCCTGCGGCGGCCAGGACGGCCACCGCCGAGACGCCGACGACCAGCTGCCGGCGGGCCCGGTCCTTCTTGGCCTGCCGCTCGCGCTCGACGCGCAGCCGCTCGCGGGCGGCGGCCTTGTTGTTCTGGCTGTTGCGTGCGCTCATGATCGTGATCTCCGTGAAGGGTGAGGAAGGAAGGGGACTGCGTGCCGGGAAGCGGGCGTGCGCTCAGACGAGAGCGACGCCGGGGCACGGCGGTCCCCGCCGTCCCACGGAGTGGGTCAGGAGGCGGGTGCGGGAGGGCCGGGGCCGTCCCGCGGGCCGTCCGGACCGGCGGGGCGCCGGACCGGCGGTACGGAAGAGGGCCGCGACGAGCAGCAGCGGCCGGAACGCGAAGGCCGCGACCGCGCCGAGCAGCCGGGCGAGCGCCCGCTCCCCGCCGCGCAGCCAGACCGCCGCCGAGAGGCCGACGGCCAGATGGGCCGCGAGCAGCAGCCACGGCAGGGCCGGGTCGGGGGAGTCGAGCAGGGCGGCGGCGCCGCCCTCGGGGGCCGCCACGCCGGGCAGCGGGGTGCCGACGGCGCCGCCGCAGAACACCTCCACGCCCACCGCGCGCAGCGAACCGGCGACCGGGCCGCCGGCGGGGCCGTAACAGACCGCCTGGCCGCTGGTGAACAGCGTGTCGGCGGCCAGTTCCAGCGGGACCAGCAGCCCGGCGATCGGGCCGAAGCCGCGCTCGCGGCCGGCCAGCGCGTACGCCGCGGCGAAGACGCCGACAGCGACCGGGACGACCGTCCCGAGCGGCAGCGGCACGCGGGAGAGCAGCACGTGGGACGCCACGGACAGCGTCACGACCACCGCCGTGAAGAACGCCGCCCGCAGCGTCCTCAGCTGCGTCCCTGCCATGTCCATCGTCGTGGAGTCTCCCATGCGGGGCCGTAAGACGTCCTTAAAGGCAGCCTGTGAACAGCCCCTCCGGCCCCTACAGCCCCGGGATCCGGCCGTTGCGGAAGAGGTCCACGAAGATCTGGTGGTCGGCCCGGGCCCGCGCCCCGTACGCGTGCGCGAAGTCCACGAGCAGCTCCGCGAAGCCCTCCTCGTCGGCGGCGATGGCCGCGTCGATGGCCCGCTCCGTCGAGAACGGCACCAGCGAGTGGCCGCTGGAGTCGTCCGCCGCCGCGTGCATCGTGGCCGTCGCCCGGCCCAGGTCGGCGACGGTGGCCGCGATGTCCTCGGGGTCGTCGATGTCCGACCAGTCCAGGTCCACGGCGTACGGCGAGACCTCCGCGACCAGCTGCCCGGCGCCGTCCAGCTCCGTCCAGCCCAGCCAGGGGTCCGCGTGCGCCTGGAGCGCCCGCTGCGAGATCACCGTGCGGTGGCCCTCGTGCTGGAAGTACCCGCGCACCGCCGCGTCCGTCACATGGCGGGAGACGGCCGGGGTCTGCGCCTGCTTGAGGTAGATCACGACGTCGTTCTCCAGGGCGTCGCTGTTGCCCTCCAGGAGGATGTTGTACGAGGGGAGGCCGGCCGAGCCGATGCCGATGCCGCGCCGCCCGACGACGTCCTTGACCCGGTAGGAGTCGGGGCGGGTCAGGCTGGACTCGGGGAGGGTCTCCAGATAGCCGTCGAAGGCCGCGAGGACCTTGTAGCGCGTGGCCGCGTCCAGCTCGATCGCGCCGCCGCCCGCCGAGAAGCGGCGCTCGAAGTCGCGGATCTCCGTCATGGAGTCGAGCAGCCCGAAGCGGGTCATGGCGCGGGCGTCGCGCAGCGCGTCGAGGAGCGCGCCCTCGGCCGTGTCCAGGGTGAAGGGCGGCAGCTCGTCGTTCTTGGCGCCGGTCGCGAGGGCGTGGATCCGCTCCCGGTAGGAGGCGGCGTAGATCCGGACGAGGTGGGTGATCTGCTCGTCGCTGAGGGCCTTGGTGTAGCCGATGAGCGCGAGGGAGGCGGACAGCCGCTTCAGGTCCCAGGTGAAGGGGCCCACGTACGCCTCGTCGAAGTCGTTGACGTTGAAGATCAGGCGCCCGTTGGCGTCCATGTACGTGCCGAAGTTCTCGGCGTGGAGATCGCCGTGGATCCAGACCCGGCCGGTGCGCTCGTCCAGGTAGGGGCCGCCGTGGGCCTCCCGCTCCAGGTCCGCGTAGAACAGGCAGGCGGTGCCCCGGTAGAAGGCGAAGGCGGAGCCGGCCATCTTGCGGAACTTGACGCGGAAGGCCGCGGGGTCGGCGGCGAGGAGCTCGCCGAAGGCGGTGTCGAAGACGGTGAGGATGTGCTCACCGCGCTCGGCTGCGGTGGGCTGCGGGACCGACATCGAGGGTGCCTCCTGGTGCAAGACTGCTCATGACAAATGGGACAGGTGTTCCCGGTCTCCCAACGCTCGACCGTACCGGCGAGTGCCCGCGCCCTGTCAGTCGGCCGACGTAGACTTCCACGCTGTCCCCCCAGAAATTCAGCCGGAGGCCTCCCCCGTGACCAAGCCGCCCTTCACGCACCTCCACGTCCACACCCAGTACTCGCTGCTGGACGGTGCCGCGCGGCTGAAGGACATGTTCAACGCGTGCAACGAGATGGGCATGACGCACATCGCCATGTCCGACCACGGCAACCTCCACGGGGCCTATGACTTCTTCCACAGCGCGAAGAAGGCCGGTGTGACGCCGATCATCGGCATCGAGGCGTACGTCGCCCCGGAGTCCCGGCGCAACAAGCGGAAGATCCAGTGGGGCCAGCCGCACCAGAAGCGGGACGACGTCTCCGGTTCCGGCGGTTACACCCACAAGACGATCTGGGCGGCCAATTCCACCGGACTGCACAACCTCTTCAAGCTCTCCTCCGACGCGTACGCCGAGGGCTGGCTCCAGAAGTGGCCCCGGATGGACAAGGAGACCATCTCCAAGTGGTCCGAGGGGCTCATCGCCTCCACCGGCTGCCCCTCCGGCGAGCTGCAGACCCGGCTCCGCCTCGGCCAGTTCGACGAGGCCCTGAAGGCCGCCTCCGAGTACCAGGACATCTTCGGCAAGGACCGGTACTTCCTGGAGCTGATGGACCACGGCATCGAGATCGAGCGCCGGGTCCGCGACGGACTCCTGGAGATCGGCAAGAAGCTCGGCATCCCGCCGCTGGTCACCAACGACTCGCACTACACGTACGCGCACGAGTCGACCGCGCACGACGCCCTGCTCTGCATCCAGACCGGCAAGAACCTCTCCGACCCGGACCGCTTCCGCTTCGACGGCACCGGCTACTACCTCAAGTCCACGGACGAGATGTACGCCATCGACTCGTCGGACGCCTGGCAGGAGGGCTGCCGCAACACCCTCCTGGTCGCGGAGCAGATCAACACCGACGGCATGTTCGTCGAGAAGAACCTCATGCCGAAGTTCGACATCCCGGAGGGGTACACCGACACCACCTGGTTCCGCGAGGAGACCATGCGGGGCATGCACCGCCGCTTCCCCGGGGGCATCCCCGAGGACCGCATGAAGCAGGTCGAGTACGAGATGGACACGATCATCTCGATGGGCTTCCCCGGCTACTTCCTCGTCGTCGCCGACTTCATCATGTGGGCGAAGAAGCAGGGCATCGCCGTGGGCCCCGGCCGAGGCTCCGCGGCCGGCTCGATCGTCGCGTACGCCATGGGCATCACCGACCTCGACCCGATCCCGCACGGACTGATCTTCGAGCGCTTCCTCAACCCCGAGCGCATCTCGATGCCCGATGTCGACATCGACTTCGACGAACGCCGGCGCGTCGAGGTGATCCGGTACGTGACGGAGAAGTACGGCTCGGACAAGGTCGCCATGATCGGCACCTACGGCAAGATCAAGGCCAAGAACGCCATCAAGGACTCCGCGCGCGTCCTCGGCTACCCGTACGCCATGGGCGACCGGCTCACCAAGGCCATGCCCGCCGACGTCCTCGGCAAGGGCATCGACCTCAACGGCATCACCGACCCCTCGCACCCCCGCTACGGCGAGGCCGGCGAGATCCGCGCGATGTACGAGAACGAGCCGGACGTCAAGAAGGTCATCGACACCGCCCGCGGCGTCGAGGGCCTGGTACGGCAGATGGGCGTGCACGCGGCCGGCGTGATCATGTCCAGCGAGCCCATCGTCGACCACGCCCCGATCTGGGTGCGGCACACGGACGGCGTGACCATCACGCAGTGGGACTACCCCCAGTGCGAGTCGCTCGGCCTGATCAAGATGGACTTCCTGGGCCTCAGGAACCTCACGATCATGGACGACGCCGTCAAGATGGTGAAGGCCAACAAGGGCATCGAGCTCGACCTCCTCGCCCTGCCGCTGGACGACCCCAAGACGTACGAACTGCTCTGCCGCGGTGACACGCTCGGCGTCTTCCAGTTCGACGGCGGCCCCATGCGCTCGCTGCTGCGGCTGATGAAGCCCGACAACTTCGAAGACATCTCCGCCGTCTCGGCCCTGTACCGGCCGGGCCCGATGGGCATGAACTCGCACACGAACTACGCCCTGCGCAAGAACAAGCAGCAGGAGATCACCCCGATCCACCCCGAGCTGGAGAAGCCGCTCGAAGAGGTGCTCGCGGTCACCTACGGCCTGATCGTGTACCAGGAGCAGGTGCAGAAGGCCGCCCAGATCATCGCCGGGTACTCGCTCGGCGAGGCCGACATCCTGCGCCGCGTGATGGGCAAGAAGAAGCCCGACGAGCTGGCGAAGAACTTCGTCATCTTCCAGGAGGGCGCGAAGAAGAACGGCTACAGCGACCAGGCCATCCAGGCGCTCTGGGACGTCCTGGTCCCCTTCGCCGGCTACGCCTTCAACAAGGCGCACTCCGCCGCGTACGGCCTGGTCTCCTACTGGACCGCCTACCTCAAGGCGAACTACCCCGCCGAGTACATGGCCGGTCTGCTCACCTCGGTGAAGGACGACAAGGACAAGTCCGCGGTCTACCTCAACGAGTGCCGCCGCATGGGCATCAAGGTGCTCCCGCCGAACGTGAACGAGTCCGAGTCGAACTTCGCCGCCCAGGGCGACGACGTGATCCTCTTCGGTCTCTCCGCCGTGCGGAACGTCGGCACCAACGTCGTCGAGTCGATCATCAAGTCGCGCAAGGCGAAGGGGAAGTACAGCACCTTCCCGGACTTCCTCGACAAGGTCGAGGCCGTCGTCTGCAACAAGCGGACCATCGAGTCGCTGATCAAGGCCGGTGCCTTCGACGAGATGGGCCACACCCGCAAGGGCATGGTCGCCCACCACGAACCCATGATCGACAATGTGGTCGCGGTCAAGCGCAAGGAGGCCGAGGGACAGTTCGACCTCTTCGGCGGGATGGGCGACGAGGCGACCGACGAGCCCGGCTTCGGGCTCGACGTCGAGTTCTCCGATGTCGAGTGGGAGAAGTCCTACCTGCTCGCCCAGGAGCGCGAGATGCTCGGCCTGTACGTCTCCGACCACCCGCTCTTCGGCATCGAGCACGTCCTCTCCGACAAGACGGACGCGGCGATCTCCCAGCTCACCGGCGGCGAGCACTCCGACGGCGCGGTCGTCACCATCGGCGGCATCATCTCCGGCCTCCAGCGCAAGATGACCAAACAGGGCAACGCCTGGGCCATCGCCACCGTCGAGGACCTGGCCGGTTCCATCGAGTGCATGTTCTTCCCGGCCACCTACCAGCTGGTCTCCACCCAGCTCGTCGAGGACACCGTCGTCTTCGTCAAGGGACGGCTCGACAAGCGCGAGGACATCCCCCGTCTGGTCGCCATGGAGCTGATGGTCCCCGACCTGTCGAACGCCGGGACCAACGCGCCCGTCATCCTCACCATCCCCACCGTGAAGGTCACCCCGCCGATGGTCACCCGGCTCGGCGAGATCCTGGGCCACCACAAGGGCAACACCGAGGTGCGGATCAAGCTCCAGGGCCCCCGGAAGACCACCGTGCTCCGGCTCGACCGGCACCGGGTGCAGGCCGACCCGGCCCTCTTCGGCGACCTGAAGGTGCTGCTCGGCCCGTCCTGCCTGGCGGGCTGACCAGCAGTTCTCCCGCACGCGCAAGGGGCGCGCCCGTCGTCACGGGCGCGCCCCTTTGCCGTACTCGGGATCCGTCAGTTGTGGCCGAAGCGCTTCTGACGGCCCTTGCGCGCCATGTCACCCGGTGTGACCTGGCTGGCGCGCTGTTCGGCCTGGGACTCCATCGCCGACTGCTGCGCCTGCTGGGCGCCGCGCTCGGCAGGCGACTGCTGCTTCTGACTGCGGTTCTGATTGCGGTTCTTGGCCATGGGGATGCCTCCTCAAAGGGACCTAGGGGCCAGGGCCGCTGTCAGACTCACATACGGTATGAACCGGCGCATGTTGGATCATTACGGAGCGTAAGGGCCTTCTGGAGGTGACATCCGCCACGCCGATGATCCAGTTCCGGCCGTCGAGCCCCCGCCCTTCGGGCAGACTCGAAGGAAATCCGAAGCAACTTCCGATCCCGAGGTTCCCGAAAGAGGGTGGAACACGTGGACCGCTGCGTCGTCCTGGTGGACGCCGGCTACCTGCTGGGTGCCGCCGCCAGTCTTCTCGCCGGGGAACCGGCCCGCTCACGGATCACCGTCGACCACGCCGGGCTCATCCAGCAGCTGCGCCAGCGCGCCGAGGCCGAGACGGCGCTGCCCCTGCTGCGGATCTACTGGTTCGACGGCGCGCCCGACCGGGTGCCCCAGCCCGAACACCGCAGACTGCGGGTGATGCCCCGGGTCACCGTGCGGCTCGGCGCCCTGACGAGGAGCGACGGACGCTGGGCCCAGAAGGGCGTCGACGCGGCCATGCACACCGAGCTGACGGAGCTGGCCCGCAACCGGGCCTGCTCCGACATCGTGCTGGTCACCGGCGACGGCGACCTGCTGCCCGGTCTCATGTCGGCCAAGGAGCACGGCGTCGCCGTCCACCTCTGGGCCGTCCAGGCCGCCGACGGCGACTACAACCAGTCCGAGGACCTGGTCGCCGAGGCCGACGAGCGGCGGGTCCTCGACCGGGCCTGGATCACCCGCGCGGTCCGCGCCAAGGACCTCAGCGGCCTCTGCGCGCCCGCGCCCGCCCCGCGCCCCGAGATCGCCGCCATCCTCTCGGCGCCCCTGCCGGAAGCCGCCCTCGCGGCCTCCGCCGAACGCGCCGCCGAGGCGGCCGCCGCCTCCGCCGCGGAGGCCGCCGCCAACGGCAGCCGCGTCCACGGCAACGGTCACGTCCACCCCAACGGTCACCTCCGCGCCGACGGCCACGTCCACGGCGGCCCCCACGTCCACAACGGCGGCGGCCCCGGCCACGACGACGGTCACGACCGGAGCGACGAGCACGCCCACGGCGAGGGCGAGCCCGCCCCGGCCCCCGGCAAGGGCGTCCCCACCCCCAAGGACCTCGCGGGCCTGCGCGGCCCCGGGAGCTCCGGGAGCGCCCCCGGCGGCGCCCCCCTGCCGCAGGGCGCGAGCGCGCTCCGCTGGTCCTCCGACCGCGGCTGGGTCGAGCGTCCGGCCGCCCCCCTCGGCGAACCGGCCGAGACCGCCTCCCTGCCCACCCTCGCCGCGCTCACGAGCGCCGAGCAGCGCTGGGCGGACCGCGAGGAGGACATCACCACCGTCGGCGGCGACCCGTTCGAGGTCGGACAGGTGTTCGCCCGCCGGTGGATGGAGCGGCTCCCCGAACAGACCCACGTCCAGAAACTCTCCACCCTCTACCCCCGCATCCCGCACCGCATCGACGGTGAACTCCTCCGCTACGCGGCACGGTTCGGCCTCCTCGCCCACAAGGACGACCAGATCGACGAACACGACCGCTACGCCATCCGGGCAGGATTCTGGCGCGAGATCGACGTCCGGGCCGCCGCCGAACACGCCCCCGCGCCCGGAGCGGGCCCGGCGACCCCGTAGGCTCTTCCCCCGTGAGTACGGTGTGCGTGGTGCGGGATCTGGTCAAGACGTACCCCGCCACGCGCGGCAGGCGCGGTGCGCCCGCGACACCCGAGGTGCGGGCCACCGACGGGATCGACCTCGACGTGCGCGGCGGCGAGATCTTCGGCCTGCTCGGACCCAACGGAGCCGGCAAGTCCACCCTCGTCCGCCAGCTCACCGGCCTCATGCGCCCCGACTCCGGCACCGTCCGCCTCCTCGGCCACGACCTCGTCCGGCACCCCGAACGGGCCGCCCGGCTCCTCGCCCACCTCGGCCAGGAGTCCACCGCCCTCGACGAGCTGACCGTCTCCCTCGCCGCCGAGACCACCGGACGGCTGCGCGGCCTCACCGCCCCCGACGCCCGCGCCGAGCGCGACGCCGTCCTGGACGAGCTCGGCCTCGGCCCGCTCGCCTCCCGGCCCCTCAAGAAGCTGTCCGGCGGACAGCGCCGGCTCGCCTGCTTCGCCGCCGCGCTCGTCGGCCGCCGCTCCGTCCTCGTCCTCGACGAGCCCACCACCGGCATGGACCCCGTCGCCCGCCGCGCCGTCTGGGCGGCCGTCGACCGGCGCCGCGCCGAGCACGGCGCCACCGTGCTCCTCGTCACCCACAACGTCATCGAGGCCGAGACCGTCCTCGACCGCGTCGCCGTCCTCGACAGGGGCCGGGTCATCGCCTGCGACACCCCCGCCGGACTCAAGGAACGCGTCGCCGGCGAGGTCCGCGTCGAGCTGGTCTGGCGCGAGGCCGCCCCGCTCCACCTCCCCGAGGTCGCCGCCCTGCGCGGACAGGCCCAGGAGACCGGTCGCCGCTGGAACCTCCGCCTCGCCCCCGACGCGGCCCGTGCCGCCGTCGCCACCGTCACCGGCGGAGCCGCCTTCGCCGCGCTCGACGACTTCACCCTGGCCACCCCCAGCCTGGAGGACGTGTACCTCGCCCTGGGCGGCGCGACCGAGGGGCTGGTGAAAGCGTGACCCGCCACCACCGGCCCGAGACCGTCAGGAGCTGTACGCAGTGAGCACCGTGTCCGCCGAGGCCCTGCCGACCGGCGCGCCCACCGTCCCGGCCCGCGCCGACGAGGACGCCGCCGCGCCCCTCGCCCCGCGCGCCCGGCTGCTGCCGGCCCTGGCCGCCGTCTACCGGGCGCAGCTCTCCCGCGCCCGGGTCGCCCGCATCCCGCTGCTCTTCGTCGCCACCTTCCAGTCCGTCGGGATCATGGTCCTGATGCGCGGGGTCGTCGACGGCGGCTCCGAGGCGCGGGCCGTCGTGGCCGGTTCCACCGTCCTCGTCGTCGCCTTCGTCGCGCTCAACCTGCTCGCCCAGTACTTCGGGCAGCTGCGGGCCACCGGCGGCCTCGACCACTACGCCACGCTGCCCGTGCCGCCCGCCGCCGTCGTGCTCGGCGCGGCGGGGGCGTACGCCTCCTTCACCGTGCCCGGCACCGCCGTCACCGCCGTCATCGGCTCCGTGCTCTTCGGGCTGCCGCTCGGCAACCTCTGGATCCTCGCCGCCGTCGTCCCGCTCGCCGGAGCGGCGCTCGCCGGCCTCGGCGCGGCCCTCGGCCTCCTCGCGCCCCGCCCGGAACTCGCCACCCTCCTCGGCCAGCTCGGCATGTCGGCCGCGCTGCTCCTCGGCGTGCTCCCGGCCGAGCGGCTGCCCGGGCCCATCGGCTGGGCCCGGGACCTGCTGCCGTCGACGTACGGCGTGGAGGCCCTGGCCCGCACCTTCGCCCCCCACCCCGACTGGGCCGCCGTCGCCCTCGACCTCGGCGTGTGCGCGGCGGTCGGCGTGGTCTCCCTGGCGGTCGCCACCGGGGCGTACCGGCGGGCCGCCGTCCGCTGAGGCGGGCCACAGGGACACCTGGCACGATGGCGGGGTGACCGCACCCCTGACTCCGCCTCACCAGCCGACACCGCACGATCCCGACCGGCTCCCCCCGCCCCCGCACGGCACGGGCGGCGACCCGATCACGGCGGCCGAGGTCCTGCAGGGTGTCCTGGTGACCGTCGTCTCGGCCCTCGCGGGCGCGCTGCTGGGCGTGCTGTGGCTGAACCTGGCCCCCCGCGTCCTGCTCGTCTCGGACGGCAGGGGCGTCTACCTCAGCAACTCCGAGGGCGAGGCGGCCATCGGCGCGGACGGCACGTTCGTCCTCCTCGCCCTGGCCTTCGGAGCGGTCGCCGCGCTCGTCGTCTTCCTGCTGCGCCGCAAGGGCGGCGTACCGCTGGTGCTCGGGCTCGCGCTCGGCGGCGTCCTCGGCTCGCTGCTCGCCTGGGGCCTCGGTACGTACTTCGGGCCGACCGACGACGTCGTCGCCCACGCCAAGGCGGTCGGGCCGAACATCGCCTTCGAGGCGCCGCTCGAACTGAACCTGGCGGTCGCCGCCATGCTGGCCTGGCCGCTCGCCGCGATGATCGTGCACCTGGCGCTCACGGCCGCCTTCGGCCCGCGCGACCCGGAGCCGGACCCGTGGGACCAGCCGAAGGCGTACACCCGGGGCCCGGGCCCCGGCTGACGGACACGGCCCGCCCGGCGCCCGCGCCGGACCGGGTCAGACGCGGCCGATCGGCGCCACGACCGCCGCGGTGAGGGCGGCCAGGTCGGCGGGGGAGAGCTCCACCTCGAGTCCCCGCCGCCCGGCCGAGACGCAGATGGACGCGTGGTCCGACGCCGAGGCGTCCAGGACCGTACGGAGCCGCTTGCGCTGCCCGAGCGGGGAGATGCCGCCCCGGACGTACCCCGTGGTGCGCTCCGCCGCCGCCGGGTCGGCCATCGCCGCCCGCTTGCCGCCGACCGCCGAGGCCAGCGCCTTCAGGTCCAGCTGGCCCGCGACCGGGACCACCGCGACGGTCAGCTCGCCGTCGACGTCCGCGACCAGCGTCTTGAACACGCGGTCGGGGGAGACGCCCAGCGCCTCCGCGGCCTCCTCGCCGTACGAGGGGGAGGCCGGGTCGTGCTCGTACGCGTGCAGGGTGAACGCGGTGCCGGCCGCCGTCAGGGCCACCGTCGCCGGGGTGCCGCCGCTGTTCTTCTTCTGCTTCTTCGCCACGCGCGCTCTTCCTCGGGATCCCGGAGGACCGGCTCGGTCCCCCCGCTCAGTTCGGGTACGTCGGGGCCTGCGTCAGGTCCACCACCGGCAGCGACGGCAGATGCCGGAGCACCGCCGTCTCCGCGCGCAGCAGCGTCAGCTCCTCGCGGAGCCGGGTCGCCGTGTCCGGGGCCTGGAGCAGCCGCTGCTTCGACGGGATGTCCAGCACGGCCGCGGCCGCGACCAGGTACGACACCACCGAGGGGTCGTCCGGCAGCTCGCTCGTCGTCAGCGAACGCTCCCGGGCCCCCGCCAGCCGCTTCTGATAGCTGCGGAAGGCCCGCAGCACCCCCTCGGCGAGGGTGCCGGCCTCCTCGCCCTGCTCCTCCGGGATCTCCTCGACCTCGCCGACCAGGAACGGCCCGCTCGCGTCGACCGACAGCAGCTTCACCCGGGTCGTGCCGGTGGCCATCACCTCGAAGCTGCCGTCCGCGCGCTCCCGGATCGACGCCGCGTCGGCGATGCAGCCGACCCGGTGGAAGGCCTGGGCGGGGTCCGAGCCGAAGCCCGCGGCCGGGCCCTTCTCCGGCAGCGCCGTCTGGTCCGGCATGCCCGGGGCGGTCGGCGCGACCTCCCGGCCGTCGCGGATGGCGACCACGGCGAAGCGGCGCGGCTCCGAGTCGTCGATCGTGAGCAGCTCGCGCATCATGGCGCGATAACGCTCCTCGAAGACGTTCAGCGGCAGCACGAGGCCGGGGAACAGCACCGTGTTGAGCGGGAACAGAGGCAGGCGAGCGGTGGTCACAGCGGTCAAGACTAATGGCCGCCGGGCCCTCCCCGTCCTGCCCGTCCGCCTCCGGTGCCCCGGAACGGTCCGAGCCGGGCCGGTTCGCCCCCGACCCGCTCCCGCGCGGCGAGGAAGCTCCGCAGCGGATCCTCCCCTCCGGCCTCCCGCCCGGCGCCCCAGGGGAACGAGGTCGCGTGGGCGCCGATCCTCCCGAACTCCTCCCGAGCCTCGTCCCGGCGCGCCCGCTGGATCAGCACGTACGCCAGCAGATTGCGGACCTCGGCCGGCCACGGGTCACCCGCCGGGTAGGCCGCCGACAGCGCCAGCGCGCGGTCCGCCGCCCGGTCGACCCGCGCCTCCGGCACCGCCGGGTCACGCAGCGGCGGCACCCGGAGCCGGTCGTAGGCCGCGCGGACCGGCAGCGCCCGTACGAGCGACCGGGGGGCGGCGTCGTCCGCCGCCTGCTCGGCGAAGTCGAAGGCCGCGCGGTGCGAGCCGTACCACTGCGCGGAGAGGTACTTCAGGGCCGCGACATGGCTGCCGTAGTGGTGCGGGGAGCGGCGCACGGCCTGCTCCCAGAGCGACTCGAAGACCCCGTGCCCGGCGTGCGCCCCGCGCGCGTGGTCCAGGGCGAGGCGCCACGGCACCGGGTCCTGCGGCGCGTTCTCGGCGACGGCGTGGACCAGCGGGCCGAGCTCGCGCAGCCGCTCGGCCCGCGCGGGGGAGTCCCAGGCCCTGCGCACGGCGAGCTGCGCCGTGACGAGCAGGGCGTCGGGGTCGCCGGGTGCGACCGACAGCCAGTGGGTCAGCCAGTCGCCCCTGCTGTACGCGAAGGTGGCCAGCCGGGTGACGTACCGGTCGCGGTCCTCCCACTCACCGGCGTCCCGGGTGGTGGCGAGCAGTTTCGCGGCGGGCTCCGGGTCGGCGAGCGCGGCGGCGACCAGGGCGGGCGCGAGGCGCTCGTCCGGGGCGTCGAGGAGCACGTCGTCGTCCGGCACGAACCCGGCGGCGGGGCCGCGGGTGTACCGGGCCGGGCGGACGGCACCGATCAGGGCACGGAGCAAGGACATGGTGCGACATATTCTCTCCCGGCCCCGCCCGGTACGGCAGCACTTCTCACCCCTGTGGCACACGTCCCACACACCGTCGGCACCCGTCGGCACGCCGTCCACACCGGCCCGGCACCAGGGCCGCCGTCGGCCCGCCGCCGAACCGGCTCACCCCCTGCTCAGCAGGCGTGTCGCGCCCGCCGCGACCGTCGTCGCCAGGATCCAGCCGAGCATGATCAGCACCGCCGCCGCCCACTGCCAGACGCCCTCCAGCCGCCAGTAGCCGTCCTGCCCGAGGTTGATCACCGGCAGCAGCAGGTCCAGGGCGTACAGCGTGCCGTTCCACTCCGGCGCCTCGTCCGCCTTCAGCGGTATCGGCCGGTAGTGGGAGAAGGCCACCGTGCCCGCCGCCCACAGGACCGCCATCCACAGCGCCGCCCGACCCGGCCGGTAGCCGTAGGCCACGGTCCAGTCCTGGAGGTACCCCCACAGCTTCCCCGCCAGCGGCAGGGTCTCCCGTCTGCGCCGCTGCTTGGCGAGCAGCACCTCGCGGGCGTCGGCGTCCTCGCCGCTGTTGCGCAGCACCGTCGCGAGCCGCTCGTACGGCTCGGGGGCGTACTCCGGGGTCGCCGCGGCCACCCATTCGAGCCGCCGGGCCAGCGGGAAGTGGCCGTACGGCACGAGGTTCTCGTAGGCGAAGCCGCCCATCGCGAGCCCGCCGGGGCCCGGCCAGCTCGTCGACAGGTCGATCAGGGTGACGACCTTGGCGCCGTTGAGCACGACCCGGCCCTCCTCGGGACGCTCGCCGTTGAACCGGAGCTCCGGGGTGACGATCCGGCGCAGCGACACCTCCTCCCGGCGCGCCCCGCTCAGCAGGAAGCGGGCGTGGTGGAGGTCCACCGCGTCACCGAAGCGGCCGTCGTCGAGCCGCACCCCGCCGTGGCACTCCACCGGCTTGCGCCGGGCGCCGTGCTCGGGGCTCACCCCGTACGGCGGGGTGGCCGTCGAGCCGCCGCTCGGATACCCGGAGCCGCCCGGGGACCCGGAGTCCCCCGGGTCCTCGTAGACCCACGCCGCGTTCAGATAGAGCGAGCGCTCCACCGTCAGCTGCGGCGCGTTGAGCGCGCGGCGGCCCTGCGCGCCGCGCAGCACGCTGCCCCGCAGGCTGAGCGACACGCCGACCTTCGCCCCGCGCAGGCTCAGCTCCCCGTACGTCTCGATCAGCTCGGCCTGGAGGTCCTGGGCGACCACCATCCCGTCCGCCGTGATGGCCCGGCCGCGCCGGTCCGGCCACACCTGGATCTGGTTGACGAGCAGATCCGTGCCGATCTGGGCGTCGGTGAGCCGGATGCCGTGCCGCACCCGGCAGCGCGGCAGGTGCAGGTCGCCCTCCGTGTGCAGCCGGGCCGCCTCCAGACGCGGCAGCGCGCACCCGACCATCCGAAGCGTGCCGAAGCGGGCCTCGGGCAGCACCACCTCGCCGTCGAACCGGCAGCCGTTCAGCTCGACGTACGGCCCTATCGTCCCGCCCGCCAGATTCAGCACGCCGGTGATCCGGACGCCGCGCAGCTTCAGCGCGGCGACCCGCCCGGAGCGGGCCGGCGGCCCGGCGAGCAACAGCAGCGCCACCACGTCCGCGCGGACGGTCCGCGCCTCTCCCCACTCCCGTCCCCCGAAGGGGTCGTCCCGCTCCGCGATCCCCTCCGTCAGATCGCACGTCCTGCCGATGCGGAAGGCCCGCCACATGGCCCGTTCCGGGCCCGTGAGACCGTCCGGCATCCCGTCCTCGTGCGGCTCGGTCACTGCCGCCCCCTCGCTTTCCACGATCCGTTCCCACGATTCCGTGCCTCCGGACGCCCGGTTCCGCACGGCCTCGTCGATTCGCACAGCCGTTCTTCCCGCTGAGTGACGGGCTGAACGCTAACGGTCAGGAGTGGCGACAAGACGCCAGTGGGGTGCGTATCAGTCAGTGATTGGCATGTATCAGCTGTTGATACGGGCGACCGGCGTTGTAGGCCGTCTGCGAGAATTGACCCGTGATCTCTCGAATCGATCTGCGCGACGAGACCCTCCCCGAGGGTTCCGCCCTGCGTGACCTGCTGCCCCGTGCCGAGTTCGACGTGGAAGCCGCCCTGGAGAAGGTGCGGCCGATCTGCGAGGACGTCAGGCATCATGGCGCGGCCGCGGTGATCGAGTACGGCGAGAAATTCGACGGCGTCCGCGTCCCGAGCCTGCGCGTCCCCGCCGAGGCGATCCGGCGCGCCCTCGACGAGCTCGACCCGGCCGTCCGCGCCGCCCTGGAGGAGTCCATCCGGCGCGCCCGGCTCGTCCACCGCGAGCAGCGCCGCACCACCCACACCACCCAGGTCGTCCCCGGCGGCACGGTCACCGAGAAGTGGATCCCGGTCGAGCGCGTCGGGCTGTACGTGCCGGGCGGCCGCGCCGTCTACCCGTCCTCCGTCGTGATGAACGTCGTCCCGGCCCAGGAGGCCGGTGTCGAGGGCCTGGCCGTCGCCTCGCCCCCGCAGAAGGACTTCGGAGGACTCCCGCACCCGACGATCCTCGCCGCCTGCGCCCTGCTCGGCGTCGACGAGGTGTACGCCGCCGGCGGCGCCCAGGCCATCGCCATGTTCGCGTACGGCACGAAGGACGGCGAGGGCGCCGACGCCGAGCCCGGCTGCGCCCCCGTCAACCTCGTCACCGGCCCCGGCAACATCTACGTGGCCGCCGCCAAGCGCCTCCTCAAGGGCCGCATCGGCATCGACGCCGAGGCCGGCCCCACGGAGATCGCGATCCTCGCGGACTCCACCGCCGACCCCGTGCACGTCGCCGCCGACCTCATCAGCCAGGCCGAGCACGACCCGATGGCCGCCTCCGTCCTCGTCACCGACTCGGACGAACTGGCCGCCGCCACCGAGGCCGAGCTGAAGACCCAGGTCGCCGCCTCCAAGCACGTCGACGACCGGATCGTCCCGGCCCTCACCGGCCGCCAGTCCGCGATCGTCCTCGTCCGCGACCTCGCCGACGGCCTCAAGGTCGTCGACGCCTACGGCGCCGAGCACCTGGAGATCCAGACCGCGGACGCCGCCGCCGTCGCCGACCGCGTCCGCAACGCCGGCGCGATCTTCGTCGGCCCCTGGGCGCCCGTCTCGCTCGGCGACTACTGCGCCGGCTCCAACCACGTCCTGCCCACCGGCGGCTGCGCCTGCCACTCCTCGGGCCTCTCCGTGCAGTCCTTCCTGCGCGGCGTGCACATCGTGGACTACACGCGCGACGCCCTCGCCGACGTCGCCCACCACGTCGTGACCCTCGCGGAGGCCGAGGACCTGCCCGCGCACGGCGCGGCGGTCAAGGCCCGTTTCGGCTGGAAGGTGCCGTAGGCAAGTGAGCGAGATCAGGATCGACGACCTGCCCGTCCGGGACGAGCTGCGCGGCAAGTCCCCCTACGGCGCGCCCCAGCTCGACGTCCCCGTCCAGCTGAACACCAACGAGAACCCCTACCCGCTGCCCGAGCCCCTGGTGGCCCGGATCGCGGAGCGGGTCGCCGAGGCCGCCCGCCACCTCAACCGCTACCCCGACCGCGACGCGGTCGAGCTGCGCACCGAGCTGGCCGCGTACCTCACCCGCACCGCGAAGCACCCGGTCGCCGCCGAGAACATCTGGGCGGCCAACGGCTCCAACGAGGTCCTCCAGCAGCTGCTGCAGACCTTCGGCGGCCCCGGCCGCACCGCGATCGGCTTCGAGCCCTCGTACTCGATGCACTCCCTGATCGCCCGCGGCACCGGCACCGGCTGGATCTCCGGCCCGCGCAACGAGGACTTCACCATCGACCTCGCGGCGGCCGAGCGGGCCGTCGCCGAGCACCGCCCGGACGTCGTCTTCGTCACCAGCCCCAACAACCCCACCGGCACCGCCGTCGCCGCGGACACCGTCATCGCCCTGTACGAGGCGGCCCAGGCGGCCAAGCCCTCGATGGTGGTCGTCGACGAGGCCTACGTGGAGTTCAGCCACCGGGACTCGCTGCTGCCCCTCATCGAGGGCCGCCCGAACCTGGTGGTCTCCCGGACCATGTCCAAGGCCTTCGGCGCCGCCGGACTGCGCCTCGGCTACCTCGCCGCCCACCCGGCCGTGGTCGAGGCCGTCCAGCTGGTCCGGCTGCCGTACCACCTCTCCGCCGTCACCCAGGCGACCGCGCTCGCCGCCCTGGAGCACACCGACACCCTCCTCGGGTACGTCGAGCAGCTCAAGGCCGAGCGCGACCGGCTCGTCACCGAGCTGCGCGGGATCGGCTACGAGGTCACCGAGTCGGACGCCAACTTCGTGCAGTTCGGGAAGTTCCCGGACACCCACGCGGTCTGGCAGCGGATCCTCGACCGGGGCGTCCTGGTCCGGGACAACGGCGTACCGGGATGGCTGCGGGTCACCGCGGGCACCCCCGAAGAGAACGACGCGTTCCTCGACGCGGTTCGTGAATTGATGAAGGAGCAGGAGCGATGAGCCGCGTAGGCCGCGTTGAGCGCACCACCAAGGAGACCTCCGTCGTCGTCGAGATCGACCTCGACGGCACCGGAAAGGTCGATGTGTCGACCGGGGTCGGGTTCTACGACCACATGCTCGACCAGCTCGGCCGGCACGGTCTGTTCGACCTCACCGTCAAGACCGACGGCGACCTGCACATCGACTCGCACCACACCATCGAGGACACCGCCCTCGCCCTCGGTGCCGCCTTCAAGCAGGCCCTCGGCGACAAGGTCGGCATCTACCGCTTCGGCAACTGCACGGTGCCCCTGGACGAGTCGCTCGCCCAGGTCACCGTCGACCTGTCCGGCCGCCCCTACCTCGTGCACACCGAGCCCGAGACCATGGCGCCGATGATCGGTTCGTACGACACGACGATGACCCGGCACATCCTGGAGTCCTTCGTCGCGCAGGCCCAGATCGCGCTGCACGTCCACGTCCCGTACGGGCGCAACGCCCACCACATCGTGGAGTGCCAGTTCAAGGCCCTCGCCCGCGCGCTCCGCTACGCCTCCGAGCGCGACCCGCGCGCCGCCGGAATCCTCCCCTCCACGAAGGGCGCGCTCTAACCGTGACCGGCCTCTCCTCCATCCTGATCGTCGTCGGCCTCTTCCTGCTGGGCGGCGTCTACTCCTTCGTCAAGCAGAAGCTGCCCAAGGGCCTCATCGTGCTCGTCTCCCTCGGCGCCGCGATGTGCCTCTCCGCCGGCGTGCTGCGGCTGAGCGTGTGGTCATGAGCGCGGCCGCCCCCAAGAAGGTCGTCGTCTTCGACTACGGCTTCGGCAACGTGCGCTCCGCCGAGCGGGCCCTCGCCCGGGTCGGCGCCGACGTGGAGATCACCCGCGACTACGACACGGCGATGAACGCCGACGGACTGCTCGTCCCCGGCGTCGGCGCCTTCTCCGCGTGCATGCAGGGCCTCAAGGAGGCCCGCGGCGAATGGATCATCGGCCGCCGCCTCGCCGGCGGCCGGCCCGTGATGGGCATCTGCGTCGGCATGCAGATCCTCTTCGCCCACGGCATCGAGCACGGCGTGGAGACCGAGGGCCTCGACGAGTGGCCCGGCACGGTCGAGCCGCTGAACGCCCCCGTCGTCCCCCACATGGGCTGGAACACCGTCGACGCGCCCGCGGACACCCAGCTGTTCGCCGGCCTCGACGCCGACACCCGGTACTACTTCGTGCACTCCTACGCGGTGCGCGAGTGGACCCTGGAGGTCGGCAACGTCAACATCCGCGCCCCCAAGGTCACCTGGGCCTCCCACGGCGAGCCCTTCGTCGCGGCCGTCGAGAACGGCGCCCTGTGGGCGACCCAGTTCCACCCCGAGAAGTCCGGCGACGCCGGAGCCCAGCTCCTCACCAACTGGATCGGAACCCTGTGACTGTGTCGTCTCGAAGCGTGCTCGAACTCCTTCCCGCCGTCGACGTCCGCGACGGCCAGGCCGTCCGCCTCGTGCACGGCGAGTCCGGCACCGAGACCTCGTACGGCTCCCCGCTCGAAGCGGCGCTCGCCTGGCAGAGCTCCGGCGCCGAGTGGCTGCACCTGGTCGACCTCGACGCCGCCTTCGGCACCGGGGACAACCGGCAGCTGATCGCCGAGGTCGCCCAGGCCATGGACATCAAGGTCGAGCTCTCCGGCGGCATCCGCGACGACGCCTCGCTCGCCGCCGCCCTCGCCACCGGCTGCACCCGCGTCAACCTCGGCACCGCCGCCCTGGAGACCCCCGAGTGGGTCGCCAAGGTCATCGCGGAGTACGGCGACAAGATCGCCGTCGGCCTCGACGTCCGCGGCACGACCCTGCGCGGCCGCGGCTGGACCCGTGACGGCGGCGACCTCTACGAGACGCTGGCCCGTCTCGACTCCGAGGGCTGCTCCCGCTACGTCGTCACCGACATCGCCAAGGACGGCACCCTCCAGGGCCCCAACCTGGAACTCTTGAAGAACGTCTGCGCGGCCACCGACAAGCCCGTCGTCGCCTCCGGCGGCGTGTCCTCCCTGGACGACCTGCGGGCCCTGTCCGGGCTGGTCCCGCTGGGCGTCGAGGGCGCGATCGTCGGCAAGGCGCTCTATGCCAAGGCGTTCACCCTGGAGGAGGCGCTCGAAGTGGTGGCCTCGGCATGACGGACGCGGTGCGCAAGGTCGTCACCGGAGCCCCCTGGGAGGAGCAGATCGGCTACTCCCGCGCGGTCGAGCTCCCCAACGGCCTGGTCCTGGTCGCCGGCTGCACGTCGGTGATCGACGGCCAGATCGCCGACGGCGGCCCGTACGACCAGACGGTCAACTCCTTCAACGTGGCCTTCGCCGCGCTGAAGCAGCTGGGCATGGGCCCGGAGCACGTCGTCCGGACCCGGATGTACATCACCCACGCCCGGGACGTGGACGAGGTCGGACGCGCCCACAAGGAGCTGTTCGACGCCGTCCGCCCGGCCGCCTCGATGGTCATCGTCTCCGGCTTCATCGACCCCCGGCTCGTCGTCGAGGTCGAGGTCGAGGCGTACCGGGGGAGTGCGGAATGAGCCTCGCCGTACGGGTGATCCCCTGCCTGGACGTCGACAACGGCCGGGTCGTCAAGGGCGTCAACTTCCAGAACCTCCGGGACGCGGGCGACCCCGTCGAGATGGCCAAGCTGTACGACGCCGAGGGCGCCGACGAGCTGACCTTCCTCGACATCACCGCCTCCTCGGGTAACCGGGAGACCACCTACGACGTGGTGCGCCGCACCGCCGAGCAGGTCTTCATCCCGCTCACCGTCGGCGGCGGCGTCCGCTCGGCGGAGGACGTCGACAAGCTGCTGCGGGCCGGGGCCGACAAGGTGGGCGTCAACACCGCCGCCATCGCCCGCCCCGAGCTGATCCGGGAGATCGCGGAGCGCTTCGGCCGCCAGGTGCTCGTCCTGTCGGTCGACGCCCGGCGCACCGCCTCCGGCTCCTTCGAGGTGACGACGCACGGCGGCCGCAAGGGCACCGGCATCGACGCCGTCGAGTGGGCGCACCGGGCCGCCGAGCTGGGCGCGGGCGAGATCCTGCTCAACTCGATGGACGCGGACGGCACCAAGGACGGCTACGACACCGAGATGATCGCCGCCGTGCGCGAGCACGTGACGGTGCCGGTGATCGCCTCCGGCGGCGCCGGCAAGCTGTCGGACTTCCCGCCGGCCGTGGCGGCGGGCGCGGACGCGGTGCTCGCGGCCTCCGTCTTCCACTTCGGCGACCTGCGGATCGGGCAGGTCAAGGACGCGCTGCGGGAGGCGGGCCACCCGGTCCGCTGAGCCGCCCGTCTCACGCCACGAAGAAGGGCCCCGCTCCCGGGGCCCTTCTTCTTCGACAAGATGCACAAGATTTATTGCGCATATTCCATTGCGCAAGTTTTCCTTCCTGTCTACCGTCGGGAACATGACCTCGCCCGACTCCCGCCGGATCACCGAGCTCGGCACCCTCAAGGCCCTCTCGCACCCGCTGCGGATGCGCCTCTACCGCGCCCTCTTCGTGGCCCGTACCGCCACCGCCTCCCAGCTCGCAGACCAGGTCGACGAGGCCGTCTCGCTGATCAGCTACCACCTGCGCAAGCTCGCCGAGCACGGCCTCATCGAGGAGGCCGAGGGCCGCTCCACGGACGGCCGCGAACGCTGGTGGCAGCCCTCCTCGTACGGGATCGCCATCCGCGACGAGGACGTGCGCGGAACCCCCGAACTGGCCGCCGCGAGCGACGCCCTCAGCCGCACGATCAACGAGCAGCGCGACGCGCTCCACCGCCGCTTCCTCGACGAGCGCCTCAGCTGGCCCGACGACTGGCGCTCCGCCGCGATCAGCTCCGAGTGGCTGCCCCGCCTCACCGCCGCCGAACTCGCCGCGCTCGGCAAGGAGCTCGACGCCGTCCTCAGGAAGTACGACCAGCGGGCCCGCGCCGCCGAAGCCGCCGGCGACACCGAGTGCCGCGAGAAGGTCGCCGTCCACCTCCACGGCTTCCCCTACCGCTCATGACGGCCCCCGCCGCCGCCCAGGCCGCCCCCGCCGCGCGCCCCGCCCACCGCGACTCCCAGGTTCTCCGCTGGCTCGGCGCCTACACCGCCTCCACCCTCGGCAACAGCGTCTACTACCTCGCCCTCTCCTGGACCGCCGTCAGCAGCGGCACCCCCGCCCAGGCCGGACTCGTCATGGCGGTCTCCGCCGTACCCCGCGCGCTGCTCATGCTCGGCGGGGGCGTCGTCGCCGACCGGCTCGGCCCGCGCCGGGTCGTCATCGCCTCCGACACCGTCCGCTGCCTGGTCGTCCTCGGCCTGGCCGCGACCCTGCTGCTCGCCTCGCCCGGCCTCTGGGCGCTCGCCGCCGTCGCCCTCGTCTTCGGCGTCGTCGACGCCCTCTTCCTGCCGGCCGTCGGTGCCCTGCCGCCCCGGATCACCGAACGCGACCAGCTCGCCCGCGTCCAGGGGATGCGCGGCCTCGCCTCCCGGCTCGGCCCCGTCCTCGGCGGCCCGCTCGGCGGCCTCGCCGTCGCCCTCGGCGGCCCGGCCACGGCCTTCGGAGCCGCCGGACTGCTCTTCGCCCTCTCCCTGCCCCTGCTGTACGCGCTCCGCCTCCGGCCGCTGCCCGACCCGCAGGCGCCCCGCGCCGGGACGGCCCTGCGCGACCTCGCCGACGGACTGCGCTATCTGCGCGGACACCGGGTCCTCGGCCCGCTGATGCTCGTCGTGCTGCTCAGCGACCTCGGCTTCGCCGGCCCCTTCAACGTCGGCCTCGCCGTCCTGGCCGAACAGCGCGGCTGGGGCGCCTCCGGCATCGGCTGGATCCTCGCCGGCTTCGGCGCGGGGGCGGGCGCCGCCTCACTGCTCCTGACCGTCCGGGGACGCGTCCCGCGCGCGGGAGCCGTCAGCGGCTGGACCATGACGGCGGGCGCCGTCGCCATCGCCGCCCTCGCCCTCACCCCGCGGCTGCCCGTCGCGGTCGCCGTCGGCCTGGCCGTAGGCCTGCTCGCCGGACTCTCCGGGGCGCTCTGCAACGCCCTCGTCCAGACCGAGTGCGACCCCGCCTACCTCGGCCGCGTCTCCGCCGTCGCCGCCCTCTGCTCCCTCGGCATCGCACCGCTCAGCTTCCCGCTCACGGGCGCGGCGATCGAGCTGTGGGGCGTCGGACCGGTGTACGCCGTGAGCGCGGCGGTCTGCGCGCTCGCGGGCGGCTACAGCCTGGTGGCCCCCGCCGTCCGGCGGGCCGAGCTGCCCCGCTGACCCTCAGATCCCCAGCTGCCTGGTCTCCCGCAGCCGCTCGATGGCCTCCGGCTCCCCGTCCAGTTCCACCTTGGCCGAGGCCTGGCGCCCGTACAGGTACATCGTCAGCTCGCCCGGCTCCCCGGAGACCGTCACCACCGGGGTGCCGCGGTGGGCGACCGCCGTCTGCCCGTTCGGCCGGCGCAGCACCAGTCCCACCGGCACCTTGCGGCCGAGGAGCCGGGCCGTGCGCTCCAGACGGGACCAGAGGGCGTCCGCGAAGACCGGGTCGAGCTCGCGCGCCGACCAGTCCGGCTGGGCCCGGCGCACGTCCTCCGCGTGGACGTAGAACTCGACGACGTTCGCCCCCTCGTCCACCTGCTTGATGGTGAACGGCGAGAACCGCGGCGGCCCCGTCCGGACGAGCTGGATCAGTTCTTCGTAGGGCTTCTCGGCGAACTCCGCCTGCACCCGGTCCCGCCGGTCCTTCAGCGCCGCTACGAGCGAACCGGCCGCGGCGTCCGGGCGCCGCTCGCGCACCACCACATGGGCGGCGAGGTCCCGGGTCCGCCAGCCCTCGCAGAGCGTCGGCGCGTCCGGGCCGGCCGCCTCCAACAGGTCGGCGAGCAGAAGCCGTTCACGTTTGGCATGGGTCGACATGACCGCCAGCGTACGGCCGCCGCCACCCGTCCGCCCAGTGGACGCCCCGCCGGACCACGGCTGCGGGCGCGGCACAATGGCGCCATGAGCAGCAATCTCGACCCGGCCGTCTCCGCCCGGCTCAAGCGCGGCCCCGACGGGCTCTTCCCCGCCATCGCCCAGCAGTACGACACCGGTGAGGTGCTGATGCTCGGCTGGATGGACGACGAGGCCCTCCACCGCACCCTCACCACCGGCCGCTGCACCTACTGGTCCCGCAGCCGCCAGGAGTACTGGGTCAAGGGTGACACCTCCGGTCACGTCCAGCACGTGAAGTCCGTCGCCCTCGACTGCGACGCGGACACCGTCCTCGTCAAGGTCGACCAGGTCGGAGCCGCCTGCCACACCGGCGACCGGACCTGCTTCGACGCCGACGTGCTCCCCGTATCCACGTCCGACGTGGACCCCGTCTCCGAGTAGGGTCTGGCGCCATGGATCTCGACACCTTCCGCAAGCTGGCGGCCGACCGCCGCGTCATCCCCGTCAGCCGCCGGCTGCTCGCGGACGGCGACACCCCGGTCGGGCTCTACCGCAAGCTCGCCGCCGAACGGCCCGGCACCTTCCTCCTCGAATCCGCGGAGAACGGCCGCAGCTGGTCCCGGTACTCCTTCATCGGCGTCCGCAGCGACGCCACCCTGACGGTGAAGGACGGCGAGGCCCACTGGCTGGGCACCCCGCCCGTCGGCGTCCCCACGGACGGCGACCCGCTCCGGGCCCTGCGCGCCACCGTCGAGACCCTGCACACCCCGCGCGACCTCGCGTCCGGGATGCCCCCCTTCACCGGGGGCATGGTCGGCTACCTCGGCTACGACATCGTCCGCCGCCTGGAGAAGATCGGCGACTCCACCCGGGACGACCTGAAGCTCCCCGAGCTGACCATGCTCCTCACCAGCGACCTCGCCGTCCTCGACCACTGGGACGGCTCGGTCCTGCTGATCGCCAACGCGATCAACCACAACGACCTGGAGACCGGGGTCGAGGAGGCGTACGCGCACGCCGTCGCCCGCCTCGACGCCATGGAGGCCGACCTGGCCCGCCCGGTCGCCACCGTCCCCGCCGCGCTCCCCGCCTCGGAACTGCCGGAGTTCTCGGCGCTCTGGGGCGGGCCGGCCTACCAGGACGCCGTCGAGGACATCAAGGAACGCATCCGGGCCGGCGAGGCCTTCCAGGTCGTGCCCTCGCAGCGGTTCGAGACCCGCTGCACCGCCTCCGCGCTCGACGTCTACCGAGTGCTGCGGGCCACCAACCCGTCCCCGTACATGTACCTCTTCCGCTTCGAGAACGGCTTCGACGTCGTCGGCTCCAGCCCCGAGGCCCTCGTCAAGGTCGAGGACGGGCAGGCGATGCTCCACCCCATCGCCGGCACCCGGCACCGGGGCGCCACCCCGCAGGAGGACCACGACCTCGCCGAGGAACTGCTGGCCGACCCCAAGGAGCGCGCCGAGCACCTGATGCTCGTCGACCTCGGCCGCAACGACCTCGGCCGGGTCTGCACCCCCGGCTCCGTCGAGGTCGTCGACTTCATGTCCGTCGAGCGCTACTCGCACGTCATGCACATCGTCTCCACCGTGACCGGCGAGGTCGCCGAGGGCCGCACCGCCTTCGACGTCCTCACCGCCTGCTTCCCCGCCGGCACCCTCTCCGGAGCCCCCAAGCCGCGCGCGATGCAGATCATCGAGGAGCTCGAACCCTCCCGGCGCGGTCTCTACGGCGGATGTGTCGGTTATCTCGATTTCGCCGGCGACGCCGACACGGCCATCGCCATCCGCACCGCCCTGCTCCGCGACGGAACCGCGTACGTGCAGGCCGGAGCGGGTGTCGTCGCCGACTCCGACCCCGTCGCCGAGGACAACGAGTGCCGCAACAAGGCCGCCGCCGTCCTCCGCGCCGTCCACACGGCCAACCGGATGAACGACAACTGAGGACGTAGGGGATAGTGGGGTACGTGAGTGCCGTACCCGTACCCCAGCCCCGGGCCGCCCGAGCGGCCGTCCCCGGCAACAGCCGCCGCAGCCTGGCCGCGGCCCTCCTCCTCGGTGCCCTCGGCGCCACCGTCGTGCTGCTCTCCGCCGGCCAGATCTGGGCGGAGGGCACCGCCTCCGTCGGCGGCGGCACCGTCCCCGTCGAGGCCGACGGCGGCACCGTCACCGGTGTGCCCACCGCCCTCGCGATCGTCGGCCTGGCGGCGCTCTTCGCCGTCTTCGCCGTCCGCCGCACCGGCCGCACCCTCGTCTCCGCGCTCCTCGCGCTGAGCGGCGCGGGCGCCGCGCTCGCCGCCGTCCTCGGCGCCTCCGACCGCGCCGCGCTGGACGCCGAGGCCGCCCGCATCAGCGGCGACACCGCCGCCGCCGTCGCCGGACTGACCCACACCGTCTGGCCGTACGTGACCGCCGCGGGCGCCGTCCTGATCCTCCTCGCCGGCCTCTTCGCGCTGCGCTTCGGCAAGACCTGGCCCGCGATGGGCGGCCGCTACGAGCGCTCCGGCGCCCCCCGCGCCACCCGTAAGGCCCCCACGACCGACCCCGACCGGCCCGAGGACCTGTGGAAGGCCCTGGACCGAGGCGAGGACCCCACCCACGGCGCCTGACCGGGCGACGGGGGCGGCGGACCGACGGCGCCGGCCCGCCGGCGGGAGGTCCGGCCGCGACGCGTGATCGTCCCGGTACCCCCGATTCATCCTCGCGCGCCCGCGTGCGGGACAATGAACGCCGAGTGTCCGCGCACGCGAGACCTCACCATCGAGCAACTGCAACGAGGAGCAACTCATGGCGGGCAGCGCCCACGGACACACCCCGGCCGCCTGGACCGGTGTCATCATCTCCTTCATCGGCTTCTGCATCGCCGGCGTCTTCATGGTGGCCGCCAACCTGCCCGGTTTCTGGGCCGGCGTGGGTGTCATCGTGCTCGGCGGCATCGTCGGCGGCGCGATGAAGGTGGCGGGTCTCGGCATGCCGAAGGAGTCGGCGGCCGTCACCGCCGCCCGCGAGGCCGCGACCGCGCAGATCCGTTCCTGACACGACACGACGCATCCGAGAGCGCAGTCCGGCCGTGCCGGGCTGCGCTCCCGCGCGTCCGGGGCGAGAATCACCGGGTGGACACGCAGCCGACGGCCGGAGCCGCGACCGAGGAACCCCGCACCCGTCCGGGTGAACCCGGGAACGGAGCCGTACCGCCGCACGCGGGCGGGTGGCCGCCGGGGGGACCCGACGTGCCGCACCACGCGCAGGAGGGGCAGCCCCACGTGCACGGGATGCCGCCGCACGCGCACGCGTGGCCCGGTGAGGGGGACACGCCGTCCCCCGCGCACGCGTGGCCCGGTGGGCCGCGGCCCGCGCCCCGGTCGCTCGCCCGGCGGCTGTTCGTGCCCGGCGCCGTCCTCGCCGGGGCCGTCGCCGCCTTCGCCTACGTCGGGGCCGTCGACCCCAACGAACCCGGGCACTACCCCGTCTGCCCGCTGCTCCGCTTCACCGGGATCTACTGCCCCGGCTGCGGCGGACTCCGCAGCGCCCACGCCTTCGCCCACGGCGACCTCCCCGCCGCCCTCGGCGCCAACGCCCTCGCCGTCGTCGGCTACGGCGTCTTCGCCGTCGTCATGGCCCTCTGGCTGATTCGCGCCGTCCGCGGGGTGCCCATGCGCCTCGCGGTCTCCCCGGCCTGGTCGTGGGGGATCGGGGCCGTCCTCGCCCTCTTCACCCTGGTCCGGAACCTTCCCTTCGGCTCCGCGCTGGCCCCGTGAGGGCCCGTACGGCGCCGAGGCGACCCCTACGGGAGTCCCAGCAGTTGGGACGCCACTCCGGCCGATGCGGGTCCGGAGCCGTCCTGCGGATAGGATCGATGTGGCTGAACCTGGTTCCTCATCACCATCACCGTCCCGGAAGGGGGCCCCTCGCGTGAGTGTGCTCGACGAGATCATCGAAGGCGTACGCGCCGACCTCGCAGAGCGGCAGGCGCGGGTCACCCTCGACGAGCTCAAGGAGCGCGCCGCCAAGGCGCCGCAGGCCAAGGACGGGGTCGCCGCGCTGCGCGGCGACGGCGTCAAGGTGATCTGCGAGGTCAAGCGCTCCAGCCCGTCCAAGGGCGCGCTCGCCGCCATCGCCGACCCGGCCGGACTCGCCGCGGACTACGAGGCCGGCGGCGCAGCCGTCATCTCCGTCCTCACCGAGCAGCGCCGCTTCGGCGGCTCCCTCGCCGACCTGGAGGCCGTCCGGGCCAAGGTCGACATCCCGGTCCTGCGCAAGGACTTCATCGTCACGGCGTACCAGCTCTGGGAAGCGCGCGCGTACGGAGCGGATCTCGCGCTCCTCATCGTCGCCGCCCTGGAGCAGGAGGCCCTGGTCTCCCTCATCGAGCGCGCCGAGTCCATCGGGCTCACCCCGCTCGTCGAGGTGCACGACGAGGAAGAGGTCGAGCGGGCCGTCGACGCGGGCGCCCGGATCATCGGCGTCAACGCGCGGAACCTCAAGGACCTCAAGGTCGACCGCTCCACCTTCGAGCGCGTCGCCCCGGAGATCCCGGCGCACATCGTCAAGATCGCCGAGTCCGGCGTGCGCGGCCCGCACGACCTGATCGCCTACGCCAACGCGGGCGCCGACGCGGTCCTGGTCGGCGAGTCCCTCGTCACCGGCCGCGACCCGAAGGCCGCCGTCGCCGATCTCGTCGCCGCCGGTGCCCACCCCGCCCTGCGGCACGGCCGGAGCTGACCGCGCCATGACCCCGCGCCACGACACGCCGACACCTCCGGGCAGCGCCCGGGGGGCCGTCGTCGTGCCGTCGGCGCCCGGCCGCCGCGGTCGGCTCCGTAGCGCGGCCGCCCCCGTCTCCAAGCACGCCCCGCTGGCCCGCGGCTGCCGGCCGCGCGGCTGCCGGGCGCCGGCCCGGCGGGTCCACGGGCGCCGGGTGCGGTACGTGATCGGCTCCGAGCCGGGCCAGGTCAACGGCATGCGATGGCGCCGGCGCCTCGCGCGCACCTTCACGAACAGCGCAGCCGCCTAGCCCGTAACCGGGCGGGTGGGCTCGGCGGGCGTTCGTGGAGGGGGCGGGCGCATACCGTGACCATCACCCGCACGTCACCCGGGGCACCCGCCCCGCGAGGAGCAACCGCATGTCCAGCGAGTTCTTCATTCCCGACCCGGAGGGTCAGGTCCCCACCGCCGAGGGCTACTTCGGCGCCTACGGCGGCAAGTTCATCCCGGAGGCCCTCGTCGCCGCCGTGGACGAGGTCGCCGTCGAGTACGACAAGGCCAAGTCCGACCCCGAGTTCGCCCGCGAGCTCAACGACCTGATGGTCAACTACACCGGCCGGCCCAGCGCCCTCACCGAGGTGTCCCGGTTCGCCGAGCACGCCGGCGGCGCCCGGATCTTCCTCAAGCGCGAGGACCTGAACCACACCGGCTCGCACAAGATCAACAACGTGCTCGGCCAGGCCCTCCTGACCAAGCGCATGGGCAAGACCCGGGTCATCGCCGAGACCGGCGCCGGCCAGCACGGCGTGGCCACCGCCACCGCCTGCGCCCTGTTCGGCCTCGAATGCACCATCTACATGGGCGAGATCGACACCGAGCGCCAGGCCCTCAACGTGGCCCGGATGCGGATGCTCGGCGCCGAGGTCGTGGCCGTGAAGTCCGGCAGCCGCACCCTCAAGGACGCCATCAACGAGGCCTTCCGCGACTGGGTCGCCAACGTGGACAGGACGCACTACCTGTTCGGCACCGTCGCCGGCCCGCACCCCTTCCCCGCGATGGTCCGCGACTTCCACCGGGTCATCGGCGTCGAGGCCCGCCGCCAGATCCTGGAGCGCGCCGGACGCCTCCCCGACGCGGCCATCGCCTGCGTCGGCGGCGGCTCCAACGCCATCGGCCTCTTCCACGCCTTCGTCCCGGACGCCGGTGTGCGCCTGATCGGCTGCGAGCCGGCCGGCCACGGCGTCGAGACCGGCGAGCACGCGGCCACCCTCACCGCGGGCGAGCCCGGCATCCTGCACGGCTCGCGGTCGTACGTCCTCCAGGACGAGGAGGGCCAGATCACCGAGCCGTACTCGATCTCGGCGGGCCTCGACTACCCGGGCATCGGCCCCGAGCACGCGTACCTCAAGGACAGCGGCCGGGGCGAGTACCGCGCCGTCACCGACGACGCCGCCATGCAGGCGCTGCGCCTGCTCTCCCGCACCGAGGGCATCATCCCGGCGATCGAGTCGGCGCACGCCCTCGCCGGGGCCCTGGAGGTCGGCAGGGAACTCGGCAAGGACGCCCTGCTCCTGGTCAACCTCTCCGGGCGCGGCGACAAGGACATGGACACGGCCGCCCGCTACTTCGGCCTGTACGACGGGGAGGGCTCCCAGTGACGACCGGCAACATCAAGCTGCTCAGCGACACCCTCGCCGTGGCGAAGGCGGAGAACCGGGCCGCGCTCATCGCGTACCTCCCGGCCGGCTTCCCGACGGTCGACGGCGGCATCGCGGCGATCAAGGCCGTCTTCGACGGCGGCGCGGACGTGGTCGAGGTCGGCCTCCCGCACAGCGACCCGGTCCTCGACGGGCCCGTCATCCAGACCGCCGACGACATCGCCCTGCGCGGCGGCGTCAAGATCGCCGACGTGATGCGCACGGTCCGCGAGGCCCACGAGGCCACCGGGAAGCCGGTCCTCGTCATGACGTACTGGAACCCGATCGACCGGTACGGCATCGACCGCTTCACCGAGGAGCTGGCCGCGGCCGGCGGCGCGGGCTGCATCCTGCCCGACCTGCCGGTCCAGGAGTCCGCGGTCTGGCGCGAGCACGCCGACAAGCACGGTCTCGCCACCGTCTTCGTCGTCGCGCCCAGCAGCAAGGACGAGCGCCTCGCCACCATCACGGCGGCCGGCTCCGGGTTCGTCTACGCGGCCTCCCTCATGGGCGTCACCGGCACCCGCGTGTCGGTCGGCGCGCAGGCCGCCGACCTGGTCCGCCGGACCCGGGCGACCTCCGAGCTGCCGGTCTGCGTCGGCCTCGGCGTCTCCGACGCGGCCCAGGCGAAGGAGGTCGCGGCCTTCGCCGACGGCGTCATCGTCGGCTCCGCCTTCGTGAAGCGGATCCTCGACGCCGACGGCGACGAGGCCGCGGGACTCGCCGCCGTAAGGGAACTGGCGGCCGAACTCGCCGAGGGCGTACGGCGCGTTTCGTAACCCATCTGGGTGGATCTGCAACCGGGGAGGCGCGTTCGTGCCTCCCCGGTTCGTTCCTGAGGCGTGAGCGAGAACAACCGTGGTGACGGTAACCGGAGCGCGCGGGAGCGCCTCCAGCAGCAGCGTGAGCGTGACAAGGCCCGCGAGAAGCAGCGGCGCGTCCTGATCGTGTCGGCGGCGGTGGTCGGCGTCCTCGGCCTGGCCGCGATCGTCGGCGTGATCGCGGCCGGCGGCGACAAGGACGGCGGGTCCGACAAGGCGGGCCCGGTGGTCGCGCCGACCGGGGCGATCGAGGAGGACGCGAAGCCCGCCATCCCCACCGGGAAGACGGACGCGCCGTCCACGCTCGCGGTCTGGGAGGACTTCCGCTGCCCGGCGTGCGCCCAGTTCGAGAACGTCATGAGGGCCACGGTCCACGAGCTGGAGGCCTCGGGCGCGCTCAAGGTCGAGTACCACCTCGCCACCCTCATCGACGGGAACATGGGCGGCAGCGGCTCCCTGCGCGCGGCGAACGCGGCGGCGTGCGCCCAGGACGCGGGGAAGTTCACCGCGTACCACGACACGCTCTACATCAACCAGCCGCCGGAGACCGACGACGCCTTCGGCAACAACGACAAGCTGATCGAGCTGGCCGGGAAGGTCCCGGGGCTCGACACGCCCGCCTTCCGCAGCTGTGCGAACGACGGGACGCACGACAGCTGGGTGACCAAGTCGAACGAGGCCTTCCAGAACGGCGGCTTCCGGGGCACGCCGACCGTCCTCCTCAACGGCGAGTCGATCTTCCCGACGAAGGGGAACGAGCAGATCTCCCCGGAGAACCTGAAGAAGTGGGTCGCCGAGGCCAACAAGGGCAAGAAGCCGGGCACCGCCAGCCCCGCCGCCGGGGTCTCCCCGTCGGCCGGCTGAGGCCCGCTCCGGCGGCGTTAGTTACCCAGACGTTGCCGGGTGGGCTGCCGTCCCGCCCGCCCGGCAGGGTAGCGTCGGTCCTGCCATGGACCTTGCCTATATTCCCAGCCCGTCGACCGGCGTGATCAACCTCGGACCGATCCCGCTGCGCGGCTATGCCTTCTGCATCATCATCGGTGTCTTCGTCGCCGTCTGGTACGGCAACAAGCGCTGGATCGCCCGGGGCGGCACCGCCGGCACCGTGGCCGACATCGCCGTCTGGGCGGTGCCCTTCGGCCTCGTCGGCGGACGCCTCTACCACGTGATCACCGACTACCAGCTGTACTTCAGCGAGGGTGAGAACTGGGTCGACGCCTTCAAGATCTGGGAGGGCGGCCTCGGTATCTGGGGCGCCATCGCGCTCGGCGCGGTGGGTGCCTGGATCGGCTGCCGCCGACGGGGCATCCCGCTCCCGGCGTGGGCCGACGCCCTCGCTCCCGGTATCGCCTTCGCCCAGGCCATCGGCCGCTGGGGCAACTGGTTCAACCAGGAGCTCTACGGGCGGCCGACCGATCTGCCCTGGGCCCTGAAGATCACCGAGGGCGCGAACCGCGAGGCCGGGCTGTACCACCCGACCTTCCTGTACGAGTCGCTGTGGTGCGTCGGCGTCGGCTTCCTGGTCATCTGGGCCGACCGCCGCTTCAAGCTCGGCCACGGACGCGCGTTCGCGCTGTACGTCGCCGCGTACTGCTCCGGCCGGGCCTGGATCGAGTACATGCGGGTGGACGAGGCGCACCACATCCTCGGCCTCCGGCTGAACGTGTGGACGGCGATCATCGTCTTCCTGCTCGCGGTGCTCTACATCGTGATCTCGGCGCGGATCCGTCCGGGCCGCGAGGAGATCGTGGAGCCGAGGGCCGTCACGAAGGACGGCGAGGACGCGAAGGGCGACGACGCCGAGGACGGCGAGGCCGCGAAGGCCGAGGCCGGGGAGAAGGCCGAGGACGCCGGCCCCGAGGACGCCGCCGCTGCCGCCGGCGGGCCGGATCTCGTCAAGGACAAGGTCAAGGACGCGGCCAAGGACACGGCCGAGGACGCGGACAAGGACACCGACGGCTCCGACGCGGACGTGGAGCACGGGGCCGACAACGGCGCCGGGTCCGCCGCCAAGAGCTGATCGTTCACAGTCGGTCGAAGGGCCGCCGGAACCTCGTGGTTCCGGCGGCCCTTCCGTATGCCGGGGCACGGCGGCGCCCGCCGGCGGACGGGCGTCAGGCCGCGCGGGCGGCGAGGGCCAGGACCCGCCGGGCGCCCTCGACCACCGCCGCGTCGACGAAACGGCCGTCCGGAAGCGCCAGCGCGCCCTGCCCGGTGGCGGCCGCCGCGACCACCTCCCGGGCCGCGTCGATCTCGGCCGGGGTGGGCAGATAGGCCCGCTCGATGACCGGGAGCTGGCGGGGGTGGATGGCCGCCCGGCCGAAGAAGCCCAGGGCCCGGCCCCGGGCGCAGCCGGTGGCCAGCGCGTCCAGGTCGGCGATGTCCGGATGGACCGACTGGGCCGGCGGCGGGAGGGCGGCGGCGCGGGCCGCCACCACCACCCGCCCGCGCGGCCAGTCGAGGGCCGAGTCCTCCCGTACCCCCAGGTCGACGCGGAGGTCGGCCTCGCCGAGCGCGATGCCGCGCACGGCCGGATGGGCGGTGGCGATGGCGTACGCGTGCTCCACGGCGAGGGCGTTCTCCAGGAGCGGATAGAGGGGGAGGCCCGGGGCCAGCCGGGCGATCCGGTGGATGTCAGTGGCGTGTGTCACCTTGGGTACACGGAGACCGTGGAGGCCGGGGAGGGGGGCCAGGGTGGGGATGTCGTGCGGGGTGTGGACGCGGACGTGGACCGGGACGGGGTGGGAGTCCGCGAGGAGATCCGCCGTGGCGTCCAGGGCGTACGCCTTGCGGTCCGGGGGGACGGCGTCCTCCAGGTCGACGATCACGACGTCGGCGCCGGCGGTCAGGGCCTTGGCGACCACACGGGGGCGGTCGCCGGGCGCGTACAACCAGGTGAGAGGGGTGAAGGGCGCCGGGTACCGGGGGAGTTCCGTGCCGGTCGCGCGGGTCATGGCCCCGCTCATACCGCCCCCTGGTCGCGGAGGGCGTCGATCTCGGCGGGGCTGAGGCCGAGTTCGGAGAGGACGGCGGTGGTGTCGGCGCCGTGCGGGCGGCCGGGCCAGCGGATGGCGCCGGGCGTCTCGGAGAGGCGGAAGAGCACGTTCTGCATCTTGATCGGGCCGAGTTCGGGATCCTGCACCTCGGTGACGGTGCGGAGCGCCCGGTACTGCGGATCGGCCACCACGTCCCGGATGTCGTAGACCGGGGCGATGGCCGCCTCCGCCTTCTCGAAGGCCGCCATGGCCTCGTCCCGGGTGTGGCGGGCGATCCACGAACCGACCGCCTCGTCCAGGACGTCCGCGTGCTCGGCCCGGCCGGTGCCGTCGGCGAACCACGGCTCGTCGATCAGTTCCGGGCGGCCGACCAGCCGGAGGACCCGCTCGGCGATCGACTGGGCGGAGGTGGAGACGGCGACCCAGGAGCCGTCGGCGGTCCGATAGGTGTTGCGCGGGGCGTTGTTGCGGGAGCGGTTGCCCGTCCGGGGCTGGACGTAGCCGAGCTGGTCGTACCAGAGGGAGTGGGGTCCGATGACGGAGAGCATCGGTTCGATGATCGCCATGTCGACGACCTGGCCGCGGCCGGTCGTGTTCCTGGCGTTGAGCGCGGTCATCACGGCGTACGCGGTCGCCAGGGCGGCGATCGAGTCGGCCAGGCCGAAGGGGGGAAGGGTGGGCGGGCCCTCGGGTTCGCCGGTGATGGCGGCGAAGCCGCTCATCGCCTCGGCGAGGGTGCCGAAGCCGGGGCGGTGGGCGTACGGGCCGAACTGGCCGAAGCCGGTGACCCGGGCGAGGACCAGCCGGGGGTTGACGGTGGACAGCTCCTCCCAGCCCAGACCCCAGCGTTCCAGGGTGCCGGGGCGGAAGTTCTCCACGACGACGTCCACGTCGGCGGCGAGCGCGAGCAGGGTGTCACGGCCGCCCGGCGAGGACAGATCGAGGGTGATGGTCCGCTTGTTGCGGCCGAGGACCTTCCACCAGAGGCCGACGCCGTCCTTCGCGGGACCGTGGCCGCGGGACGGGTCGGGCTTGCGGGGGTGCTCGACCTTGACGACGTCGGCGCCGAAGTCCCCGAGCATCATGGCGGCGAGCGGGCCGGCGAAGAGGGTCGCGAGATCCAGGACGCGCAGGCCCTGGAGCGGAGCCGCGGGGGTGGGCGGCGCGGTGGGTGCGGTGGTCATACGGGGTCGGTCTCCCTCGTGCCGAGGGGGCCGAAGGCCGCCTCGATCTCCGTGCGGAACGGCATCGACGTCGAGGCGCCCTCGCGCTGGACGGAGAGCGCGGCGGCGCTCTGCGCCCAGGCGAGCGCCTCGGGGACGGGGCGGCCCTCGCCGAGGGCGACCGCGAGCGCGCCGACGAAGGTGTCGCCCGCGCCGGTGGTGTCCACGGCCCGGACCCGGGGGGCGGGCACCGCGACCGGGTCGGCGCCCCGCGCCGCGTACAGGCTGCCGGCCGCCCCCAGGGTGACGACCACCTCGGGCACGTCCCCGAGCAGGGCGAGGGCGGCCTCGCGCGGGTCGGTGAGGCCGGTGAGCGCGGCGGCCTCGTGCTCGTTGGGCACCAACAGGTCGGTGGCTGCCAGGAGTTCGGGAGGGAGGGGCTGGGCGGGAGCGGGGGTGAGGACGGTACGGACGCCGAGGCGGCGGGCGGTCGTGGCGGCCTCCACGACGACGGAGAGCGGCAGTTCCAGCTGGAGGAGCAGGACGTCGGCGGTACCGAGGAGGGCCTCGTCGCCGTGGGTGAGGGAGGTGACGGTGCCGTTCGCGCCGGGGACGACGACGATCGCGTTGCCGCCCTCGTCGTCGACGACGATGTGGGCCGTGCCGGAGGCCCCCTCGGAGGTGCGCAGGAGGTCGGTGTCCACCCCGCAGTGTTCGAGCGTGGACCGGAGGCGGGCTCCGAACTCGTCCGCGCCGACCGCTCCGACCATCGACACCTCGCCGCCGGCGCGGGCGGCGGCGACGGCCTGGTTGGCGCCCTTGCCGCCGGGGATCGTACGGAAGGAGCGGCCGGTGACGGTCTCGCCGAGGGCCGGGGCCCTCGGTACGTAGGCGACGAGATCCATGTTCGTACTGCCGAGTACGACGATGCTGGTCATGGGCGTACGGCCTCCAGACGGGTCAGTTCGGCCAGGGTGTCGAAGCCGATGCCGTCGAAGGACGGGACCGAGGTCGACAGCCGGTTCTTGAGGGGTGCGGTCCAGTGCTCGGGCAGCCGGTCGGGGTGCCCGGCGAGCAGCCCGGCGACCGAACCGGCGGTGGCACCGTTGGAATCGGTGTCCCAGCCGCCGGAGACCGCCGCGCAGACGGAGCGGGTGAAGTCGCCGTCGGCGTGGGTGAGGGCGGCGGCGAGCAGCGCGGCGTTCGGGACGGCATGGACCCAGTGGTACCCGCCGAGTTCGGCGTGCAGCCGGTCGACGACCGGGTCGAAGCCCGCGCGGTCGCCCGCCGCCTCACGGGCGTACCCGATGCCCCGGCGGACGGCCTCCGCGAGGCGGGAGCGCGGCGGGATCACGGCGAGACCGGCGGCGAGCGCCCGGTGGACGTCGGCGGTGCCGGTCGCGGCGGTGGCGAGGGTGGCGGCGACGAACATGGCGCCGTAGACGCCGTTCGCGGTGTGGGTGAGCACCGCGTCCCGGTGCGCCCGCGCGGCGGCGGCCACCGGGTCGCCGGGGTGGGTCCAGCCGTGGACGTCGGCGCGGATCTGGGCGCCGATCCACTCGCGGAAGGGGTTGCGGTGGACGGCGGTCAGCGGGGGTTCCACGCCGTCGAGGAGGTTGCGGTAGGCGACGCGTTCGGCCGTGAAGGTGCGGCCGGCGGGCAGTTCGTCGAGCCAGAGGCGGGCGACGTCGGAGGTGGTGAAGCCGCGGCCGTGCCGCTGGAGGAGCAGCAGGTTCAGCAGGGGGTAGTTGAGGTCGTCGTCCTCGGGCATGCCGTCGATGTTCTCGGCGAGGGAGGTGGGGGCGGAGCGACGGTTCCAGGGGTGGGCGGCGAGCAGCTCGGGCGGGACGCCACGGGCGGTGAACCAGGTGGAGAGGGGCCAGTTGCCGGCGGCGCGGGCGAGGGCGCGGATCGCGGCGAGGGGCAGTTTCTCGACGGGCTTGCCGAGCAGGCATCCGGCGGCCCGGCCGAGCCAGGCGGCGTGGAGCCGGTCGCGGAGTGCGTCCTCCCCTCCCGGCGGGGACGCGGGACGGCCGCCCGTGGAAGGGGTGGTGGCGGTCGTGCCGGGGGCCGTCAGGGCGCGGATCGCGGGGAGGGAGGTCGGCTCCAGGGCGGCCAGGGGAGTGGGGAGGGAGGCCAGGGCGTCCAGGAGTTCCTCCGCCAGGGGGCGGAGGTCCGGGCGGGGGGTCCCGGAGGCGCCGGCCGTCTCCGGGGCGGGCGGGCCGCCCGCCGCCGCCCAGCGGGCCGCGAGGGCGCGGGCGTCGCGGCCGTCCTCCGCGGCCTGGCGGAGCTCGTGCCCCACCAGGTCCTCCGGCTGGACCCAGGTCAGCCGGAGGTTCACCGGGCCGCGCTCGTCAGCGTGGCGAACGCGGCCTCGTGGGCCCGGCGGCGAGCGGCGTCCTCCGCGAAGACCTCGTGGGTCACCTCGGCCAGCGCCCGGGCCGGGGCGTGCAGATCGAGACGGCTGGCCTCGGCCACCCGCTTCGCCCAGTCGGCGGGCACCGCGGCCTCGCCGTGCAGCGCGCCCACGATCGCCCCCGCCATCGTCGCGATGGAGTCGCAGTCGCGGCCGTAGTTGACGGCGCCGAGCACCGTACGCCGGAAGTCGCCCTCGCCGACCAGCAGCATGCCCAGGGCGACCGGCAGTTCCTCGATCGCGTGGAGGCGGGAGGGGCGGCGGGCGCCGAGGGACGGGGTGCGGTAGTCGGGGCCGACCGAGTCGAAGGGAGCGACGGCCTTGCGGAGCGGGGCGAGGGCCGACTCGAAGTCCCGGTGCCCGGAGGCCACTTCCGCCACCGCTTCGATCGCCGACCGGGTGCCGTCCTTCGCCAGCGCCAGGGCCGTCGCGACCACCGAGGACGGGGTGGCGCCCGGCGCGCACGCCGCCGCCACCGCCGCCGCGAACACGCCGGCCGCCTCACGGCCGTACGAGGACTGGTGGGCGCCCGCGATGTCGAGGGCCTCGGCGTACGCGGCCTCCGGGTGGGCCGCGTTGACGAGGCCGACGGGTGCCATGTACATCGCGGCGCCGCAGTTCACGATGTTGCCGTTGCCCGCCTCGCGCGGGTCCGCGTGGGCGTAGTGGAGCCGGGCCACGATCCACTTCTCGGCGAGGAAGATCCGCTGGAGCGGCAGCGCCTCCGCCTCCAGTTCGGGGATCCAGACGGGGGAGCCCATGAGTTCGGGGACCAGATGGTCCGCGACCGCGTACGCGTCGAGGTGGCCGCGGACCTTCTCGTACACCCTGATCAGGGCGTGGGTCATCAAGGTGTCGTCGGTGACGTGCCCGTCGCCCTTGTGGTACGGGGCGATGGGGCGGGCCGTGCGCCAGTCGCCGCCGTTCCAGGGGCCGACGATCCCGGTGACGCGGCCGCCGTGGCGCTCCACGATCTGCTCGGGGGTGTAGCCCTCGACGGGGCCGCCGAGCGCGTCGCCGACGGCGGCCCCGAGGAGACTGCCGGTGATCCGGTCATCCAGTGTGGGTGTCATGTCGGAATTGTCCACCTGGGGTGGCCGGTTCCGTGGTTGTCAGCAGCCCGGCGAGTTCCACCAGATCCGTCCCCGCGAGCCGGGGGAGCGCGCAGCCCGCCAGTGTCCGGCAGGCGTCCCGCCAGGTCGTCGGCACCGAACGGCCGCCGCCGAGCGCGCCGGTGAGCGCGCCCGCGAGGGCGGGGGCGGAGTCGGCGACCCGGGAGAGGCAGACCGCGGCCGGGACGGCGGCGGTCATCTCGCCCCGGGAGGCGGTCGCCAGGGCCAGCGCCACCGGGACGGTCTCGGCGGCGGCGATGCCGTAGCTGTAGACGTGGTCGACGATCCGGTGCTCCAGGAGCGGCACCAGTTCGAAGGCCGAACCGGCGGTCCGGGCGAGCTTCACCGCGTACCGGGCGTTGCGGCCGATCTCGGTGACCGGGGGGAGTTCGGCGAGGGCCGCCGCGACGGCCTCGTCGACCGTCGCCCCACCGAGGGCCGCCGCGACGGCCGCCGCCGTCGCGCGGGCGCCGTGGACGCCGTCGCCGTCCTGGGTGTACCGGGCGTCGAACTCGGCGAGTTCGGCGGCGGCGCGGGGGTCGCCGGGGTGGACGAGGGCCAGGACGGCGGCCCGGACGCAGGCCGCGTCGTCGAAGTAGTGCGGGTTGTCGTGGCCGGTGGCCGGCGGGCGCAGACCGGTGGCGAGATTGCCGAGGCCGGCGCGGACGGAGATCCGGGCGCGGAGGGGGAGTACGGCGGACTCGACCTCCGGGGCGCGGTCGGCGGCGGCGGCGACCTGGCTCGCCAGGGCGTTCCAGGCCAGGTCCACGGCGGCGCGGAGCCGGCGCTCCGGGGGCAGCGTCGCGAACACCGGGCCGGTGGAGGCGAGCACCGCCTCGGCGGTGAACACCGCCCATTCGGCGTCGTCCGAGGGGCCGAGGCGGAGCGGCTCCGGGGGCTGGTTGAGGGCGATGGGGACGGGGAGGGTGGTCGTGGCGTTCTGCTCGGCGAAGGTGTCGAGTTCACGGGTGAGCCGGCGGGTCCACTCGGGCATGCGGGCGGCACGGTGGCGGGCGGCGGGCCAGCCGGCGGCGTCGCCTGCGGCGATCCCGAGGAGCAGGCCTTCGACGGCGTCGCGGGTGGGGCGGAGGGGAGTGACGGGGGGCGGGGGGTTGTGGGTGCGGTGCCATGCGCCGGTGGCGCGCGGCTGTGAGCCGAAGCCGAGTGGGCCGGGGTCCCGCGGGGCGAGGTCCGTCGGGTCGGCTGCCGGGGCAGGGGGTTCCGCCAGGTCCTGGGGGGTGCCGAGGAGGGGGCCGCAGCCCGCCGTCGTGGGCTGCGCCCACCCTCCCCCGAGCTCTCGGTTCCGTTCGAGCAGGGGGGAGCTGCCTTCCCCGGCGGGACGATGGCCCGCTGCGGTGGAGGTGGTGTCGGTGGTGGCGGCGGTGGTGCCGGTGTCCGGCCCCGTGGCTGTGTCCACGGCGGCGCCGGTGTCCAGCCGCAGGGCTGTGCCCACCGCGGTGCCGTCCGGTCCCGGGGCTGCGCCCCCGGGGGGCGTCGCCTGCGTCGTCAGGTCCGCGCTCATCAGGACTCCTCCTCCGGGGTCAGCAGGTCCGCCACGTCCAGGACGTGGTAGCCGCGCATCGACGGGAGGCAGCTGCCCGTCACCGGGGTGATGGCCGAGGCCCAGTCCGCCGGGATCGCGCCCACGCCGCCCGCCGCGCCGGCCAGCGCGCCCGCCACCGCCGCCGTCGTGTCCGCGTCGCGGCCCATGTTGACGGCCGTCAGGACCGCCGTACGGAAGTCGCCCCGCGCGGCGGCGAACGCGCCGAAGGCCAGGCCCACCGCCTCCGGGGCCAGGTCCGTCCAGGGGTAGCCGCCGATGACGACCGCCGAGCGGACCTGGCGTTCGCGGGTGAGCGGGTCCGGCTGGACGCGCTGCGCCGCGACGACCGCGCGGCGCAGCGAGCGGGCCGTCCAGGAGTCCATCGGGACGACCGAGAGCGCCGCCGCGATGACCGAGGTGACGCTCGCTCCCGTCATCGCCGCCGCCACGCCCGCCGCCACCGCCTGGCCGCCGTAGATGCCCTCGCCGTCGTGGCTGACGCTGCCGTCGATGGCGACGAGCCGGGCCGCCTCCGCCGGGCGCCCCGCCGCGAACACCCCGAACGGCGCCGCGCGCATCGCGAGACCGTCGCTCCAGGCGTGCCGGTGCTGGGCGGAGATGGGGGCGGCGAGGCCCCTGCGGAGGTTCTCCAGCGTGCCGCGCTCCGAGAAGCCCGCACCCCGGAAGGGCCCCTCGTCGAGGTCGGCGATCCAGTGGTGCCAGGCCCGTTCGACGTGGTGGACGGTGAGGGCCGAGCCGTGCCGGGCGAGGAGGAGCGCCGAGAAGATGGCGTACTCGGTGTCGTCGGTGCCCGCGGGGCTCTCCGTCACGAAGCCCTCGATCCGGCCCCAGCGGCGGCGGATCTCGGAGGGCCGCATGTTCTCGGCGGGCGCGCCGAGCGCGTCGCCGACGGCGAGGCCGAGCAGCGCCCCTCTCGCCCGTTCGCGCGTGTCGCGTGCCGTGGTGGTCACCATGTCCGTGGCCCCTTCCTCGGTGGGGGCGCGTCGATGGCGCCCCGATGCCTGGATCTGTGCCACCACGCGCGGCGAACTCGCCGAAGAAACGTCTCTGTCACCCGCCTGACACCCCGCCAGGTTGCGGTGCCCTCAGTGAGGCGGGCCTTAGTAAGTACGGCCTGCCTTGCTGGCGCGCCCCTTACATCGCGCGTACTTTCGAGGGTGTTGGGGGCGGCGGGTGCGACCCGGCCCGCCGGAACGAGGGGAGAGCCATGTCCATCATCGAAGCTCAGGCGCCACTGCACGAGGCCCACCGCGACAACCACACCCACCGTGACGTCAACGGCGGTTGGCTGCGTCCGGCGGTCTTCGGCGCGATGGACGGACTCGTCTCCAACCTCGCCCTGATGACCGGTGTCGCCGGTGGCGCGGTCACCTCGCAGACCGTCGTCATCACCGGCCTCGCCGGACTCGCGGCCGGCGCCTTCTCGATGGCGGCCGGCGAGTACACCTCCGTCGCCTCGCAGCGTGAACTCGTCCAGGCGGAACTGGACGTCGAGCGCCGTCAGTTGCGCAAGCACCCCGTCGACGAGATGGAGGAGCTCGCCGCCCTCTACGTCTCCCGGGGCGTCGAGCCCGCGCTCGCCCGCGAGGTCGCGATGCAGCTGTCGAAGGACCCCGAGCAGGCCCTGGAGATCCACGCGCGCGAGGAACTGGGCATCGACCCGGACGACCTGCCGTCGCCCACGGTCGCCGCGGTCTCGTCCTTCGGCTCCTTCGCGCTCGGCGCCCTGCTGCCCGTACTGCCGTACCTGCTCGGCGCGACCGCGCTCTGGCCCGCCGTGCTGCTCGCCCTCGTCGGGCTTTTCGCCTGCGGCGCGCTGGTGGCCCGGGTGACCGCGCGCGGCTGGCTCTTCAGCGGCATGCGCCAGCTGGTCCTCGGCGGGGCCGCCGCCGCCGTCACGTACGGCCTCGGCATGCTCTTCGGAGCGGCGCTGTAACCCGGGGCCGCCGTGGGGTCCGCGCCGCGCGGACGACCCGGCGGCTGCGGATTCCGTACCCCGCGAAGGGCTCGGCGCCTACGGATTCCGTACCGCCCGGAAGGCGCGACGGAATCCGTACCCACGCAGAAGACCGAGAGGCTCCCATAGGGGGCCTCTCCGGCATTTCGGGGCACCATTCAGGGGCAAAAGACATGAATCGGCTGTGACGTATCTCCCTGGTCCGATCCGCCGCAGCGATGAGACACTATGCGGGACGCCACATAAGTAGCCGGTTACTCGGCGGTTTCGAACCCGTGACCAACGGGAATGAGGCATGAGCGTCGCTGGGCAATGAAGCCCACACAGTGACGGGTCGCCGGAGACCCGGAGATCTTCCGGATCGCCTTCGATCCGCCCCCGCGGGACAGCCCCTGTCGCCGCACCCCCAGGTGAACCTCCCAGGTGAACCCCCATCACCGCTCCGTGTCGGCGGTGTCCGCATGTTGGAATGAACTATCCGCTTCGTGAGAACTCAGCCATCATGTAACCTGCACGAAATTTCGCGGAGGGCCAACGTCGTCCCTCGGCATCTGCATATGCCAATACGACGACGGGAGAGCCGATGCGTTCCGACGCCTGGTCGCCCATGGACGGTCGCCCCGCTCCGCAGGGGATGTACGACCCCCGTAACGAACACGACGCCTGTGGTGTCGGGTTCGTGGCCACCCTCACCGGTGTAGCCAGCCACGCGCTGGTCGAGCAGGCGCTGACCGTACTGCGCAACCTCGAGCACCGCGGCGCCACCGGCTCCGAGCCCGACTCCGGCGACGGCGCCGGCATCCTGCTCCAGGTCCCGGACGCCTTCCTCCGCGAGGTCGCCGGATTCGAGCTCCCCGAGGCCGGCGCGTACGCCGTCGGCATCGCGTTCCTCCCCGAGGACGACACCGAGGGAACCGCCGCGAAGATCGGGACGATCGCCGCCGAAGAGGGCCTGGACGTCCTCGGCTGGCGCGAGGTCCCCGTCGCCCCCGAGCTGCTCGGCGCCTCCGCCCGCTCGACCATGCCGGTCTTCCGCCAGCTCTTCGTGGCCGCCGCCGACCGCTCCACCACGGGCATCGCGCTCGACCGCAAGGCCTTCGTCCTGCGCAAGCGCGCCGAGCGCGAGGCCGCGACGTACTTCCCGTCGCTCTCCGCCCGCACCATCGTCTACAAGGGCATGCTGACCACCGGCCAGCTGGAGCCCTTCTTCCCGGATCTGTCGGACCGCCGCTGCGCCACCGCCGTGGCCCTGGTCCACTCCCGGTTCTCCACCAACACCTTCCCGAGCTGGCCGCTGGCCCACCCGTACCGCTTCGTCGCCCACAACGGTGAGATCAACACCGTCAAGGGCAACCGGAACTGGATGACCGCCCGCGAGGCGCAGCTCGGCTCCGAGGTCTTCGGCGAGGGCCCGCTGGACCGGATCTTCCCGATCTGCACCCCGGACGCCTCCGACTCGGCCTCCTTCGACGAGGTCCTGGAGCTGCTCCACCTCGGCGGCCGTTCGCTGCCGCACGCGGTCCTGATGATGGTCCCGGAGGCGTGGGAGAACCACGAGACCATGGACCCGGCCCGCCGCGCCTTCTACCAGTACCACTCCACGATGATGGAGCCCTGGGACGGCCCGGCCTGCGTCACCTTCACCGACGGCGTCCAGGTCGGCGCGGTCCTCGACCGCAACGGTCTGCGCCCCGGCCGCTACTGGGTTACCGACGAGGGCCTCGTCGTCCTCTCCTCCGAGGTCGGCGTCCTCGACATCGACCCCGCCAAGGTCGTCCGCAAGGGCCGCCTCCAGCCCGGCAGGATGTTCCTCGTCGACACCGCCGAGCACCGCATCGTCGAGGACGACGAGATCAAGGCCGGCCTCGCCTCCGAGAACCCGTACGCGGAGTGGCTGGAGACCGGCGAGATCGAGCTCTCCGACCTCCCCGAGCGCGAGCACATCGTGCACACCCACGCCTCGGTCACCCGCCGCCAGCAGACCTTCGGCTACACCGAGGAAGAGCTGCGTGTCATCCTCGCCCCGATGGCCACCACCGCCGGCGAGCCCCTCGGCTCCATGGGCACGGACTCGCCGATCGCGGCCCTGTCCGCCCGCCCGCGGCTCCTCTTCGACTACTTCACGCAGCTGTTCGCGCAGGTCACGAACCCGCCGCTGGACGCCATCCGCGAAGAGCTGGTGACGAGCCTCCGCTCCTCGCTGGGCCCCCAGGGCAACCTGCTGGAGCCGACCTCCGGGTCGTGCCGCAGCGTCACCCTGCCCTTCCCGGTGATCGACAACGACGAGCTCGCCAAGCTCATCCACATCAACGCCGACGGCGACATGCCCGGCATGAAGGCCGCGACCCTCTCCGGCCTCTACCGGGTCTCCGGCGGCGGCGAGGCCCTCGCCGCCCGCATCGACGCGATCTGCGCCGAGGCCGACACCGCCATCGACGGCGGCGCCCGCCTCATCGTGCTCTCCGACCGGCACTCCGACGCCGAGCACGCGCCGATCCCCTCGCTGCTGCTCACCGCGGCCGTCCACCACCACCTCATCCGCACCAAGCAGCGCACCAAGGTGGGTCTGCTGGTCGAGGCCGGTGACGTCCGCGAGGTCCACCACGTCGCCCTGCTCATCGGCTACGGCGCCGCCGCGGTCAACCCGTACCTCGCCATGGAGTCCGTCGAGGACCTGGTCCGCGCCGGCACCTTCATCGAGGGCCTGGAGCCCGAGCAGGCCATCCGGAACCTGATCTACGCCCTCGGCAAGGGCGTCCTCAAGGTCATGTCCAAGATGGGCATCTCCACCGTCGCCTCCTACCGCGGCGCCCAGGTCTTCGAGGCCGTCGGCCTCGACGAGACCTTCGTCGCCACGTACTTCAACGGCACGGCCACCAAGATCGGCGGCGCCGGTATCGACGTCGTCGCCAAGGAGGTCGCCGCCCGGCACACCAAGGCGTACCCCGTCTCCGGCGTCCCCTCGGCGCACCGCGCCCTGGACATCGGCGGCGAGTACCAGTGGCGCCGCGAGGGCGAGCCGCACCTGTTCGACCCGGAGACCGTCTTCCGCCTGCAGCACGCCACGCGCACCAAGCGGTACGACATCTTCAAGAAGTACACGGACCGGGTGAACGAGCAGTCCGAGCGCCTCATGACGCTCCGCGGCCTCTTCGGCTTCACCTCCGACCGCCCGTCGATCCCCCTCGACGAGGTCGAGCCGGTCTCCGAGATCGTCAGGCGCTTCTCCACCGGCGCCATGTCGTACGGCTCCATCTCCCGCGAGGCGCACGAGACCCTCGCCGTCGCCATGAACCAGCTGGGCGCCAAGTCCAACACCGGTGAGGGCGGCGAGGACCCGGACCGTCTCTACGACCCGGCCCGCCGCTCCGCGATCAAGCAGGTCGCCTCCGGCCGCTTCGGTGTCACCAGCGAGTACCTGGTCAACGCCGACGACATCCAGATCAAGATGGCGCAGGGAGCCAAGCCCGGCGAGGGCGGCCAGCTGCCCGGCCACAAGGTCTACCCGTGGGTCGCCAAGACGCGTCACTCGACGCCCGGCGTCGGCCTCATCTCGCCGCCGCCGCACCACGACATCTACTCCATCGAGGATCTCGCCCAGCTGATCCACGACCTCAAGAACGCCAACCCGGTCGCCCGCATCCACGTGAAGCTGGTCTCCGAGGTCGGCGTCGGCACGGTCGCCGCCGGTGTCTCCAAGGCCCACGCGGACGTCGTCCTGATCTCCGGCCACGACGGCGGTACGGGCGCCAGCCCGCTCACCTCCCTCAAGCACGCGGGCGGCCCCTGGGAGCTCGGCCTCGCCGAGACCCAGCAGACCCTGCTGCTCAACGGCCTGCGCGACCGGATCGTCGTCCAGACCGACGGCCAGCTGAAGACCGGCCGCGACGTGATCATCGCCGCGCTGCTCGGCGCCGAGGAGTTCGGTTTCGCGACCGCGCCGCTCGTCGTCTCCGGCTGCGTCATGATGCGCGTCTGTCACCTGGACACCTGCCCGGTCGGCATCGCCACCCAGAACCCGGTCCTGCGCGACCGCTTCTCCGGCAAGCCCGAGTTCGTCGTCAACTTCTTCGAGTTCATCGCCGAGGAGGTCCGCGAGCTCCTCGCCGAGCTGGGCTTCCGCACCCTCGAAGAGGCCGTCGGCCACGCCGAGCTGCTGGACACCAGCCGCGCGGTCACCCACTGGAAGGCGCAGGGTCTCGACCTGGAGCCGCTCTTCTACGTGCCGGAGCTGCCCGAGGGCGCGGTCCGCCACGCCCTGATCGAGCAGGACCACGGTCTGGAGAAGGCCCTCGACAACGAGCTGATCGAGCTCGCCGCCGAGGCCCTGAACGCCGCCTCCGCCGAGGAGGCCCAGCCGGTCCGCGCCCAGGTCGCCATCCGCAACATCAACCGCACGGTCGGCACCATGCTCGGCCACCGGGTGACGAAGAAGTTCGGCGGCGCCGGCCTCCCGGCCGACACCATCGACATCACCTTCACCGGTTCCGCCGGCCAGTCCTTCGGCGCCTTCCTGCCGGCCGGTGTCACCCTCCGCCTGGAGGGCGACGCCAACGACTACGTCGGCAAGGGCCTCTCCGGCGGCCGGGTCGTCGTCCGCCCCGACCGGGGCGCCGACCACCTCGCCGAGTACTCGACCATCGCGGGCAACACCATCGGATACGGCGCGACCGGCGGCGAACTGTTCCTCCGCGGCCGCACCGGCGAGCGCTTCTGCGTCCGCAACTCCGGCGCCCTGGTCGTCTCGGAGGGCGTGGGCGACCACGGCTGCGAGTACATGACCGGCGGCACGGCGGTCGTCCTCGGCGAGACCGGACGCAACTTCGCGGCCGGCATGTCGGGCGGTGTCGCCTACGTCGTCGACCTCGACCGGGACAACGTCAACTCCGGCAACCTGGGCGCGATCGAGGCCCTGTCGGACGCCGACAAGGAGTGGCTGCACGACGTCGTGCGCCGCCACCACGAGGAGACCGGCTCCACCGTCGCCGAGAAGCTGCTCGCCGACTGGACCGCGAACGCCGACCGGTTCAGCAAGATCATCCCCACCACGTACAAGGCAGTGCTCGCCGCCAAGGACGCCGCTGAGCTCGCCGGTCTCTCCGAGTCCGAGACCACCGAGAAGATGATGGAGGCTGCGTCCCATGGCTGACCCCAAGGGCTTCCTGACCACCGGGCGCGAAGTCGCCCAGACCCGTCCGGTGGGCGAGCGCGTCAGGGACTGGAACGAGGTCTACGTCCCCGGCTCCCTGCTGCCGATCATCAGCAAGCAGGCCGGCCGCTGCATGGACTGCGGCATCCCGTTCTGCCACAACGGCTGTCCCCTCGGGAACCTCATCCCCGAGTGGAACGACTACGCCTACCGCGAGGACTGGTCGGCGGCGCAGGAGCGCCTGCACGCCACCAACAACTTCCCGGAGTTCACCGGCCGCCTGTGCCCGGCTCCCTGCGAGTCGGCGTGCGTGCTCGGCATCAACCAGCCGGCCGTCACCATCAAGAACGTCGAAGTCTCCATCATCGACAAGGCCTGGGACGGAGGCGACGTCAAGCCGCAGGTGCCCGAGCGCCTGTCCGGCAAGACCGCCGCCGTCATCGGCTCGGGCCCGGCGGGTCTCGCCGCCGCCCAGCAGCTGACCCGGGCCGGCCACACCGTGGTCGTGTACGAGCGCGCCGACCGCATCGGCGGCCTGCTGCGCTACGGCATCCCCGAGTTCAAGATGGAGAAGCGGCACATCAACCGCCGCATCGAGCAGATGCGCGCGGAGGGCACCAAGTTCCGCACCGGCATCGAGATCGGCCGCGACATGACGGCGACGGACCTGCGCAAGCGGTTCGACGCGGTCGTCATCGCCGCCGGCGCCACCACCGCCCGCGACCTGCCCGTCCCGGGCCGGGAGCTGAACGGCATCCACCAGGCGATGGAGTACCTGCCGCTGGCCAACAAGGTCGTCGAGGGCGACTTCGTGGCCCCGCCGATCACCGCCGAGGGCAAGCACGTCGTCGTCATCGGCGGCGGCGACACCGGCGCCGACTGCGTCGGTACGGCCCACCGCCAGGGCGCGGCCTCGGTCACGCAGCTGGAGATCATGCCCAGGCCGGGCGAGGACCGGAACGCCGGCCAGCCCTGGCCGACCTTCCCCATGCTCTACAAGGTCACCTCCGCGCACGAGGAGGGCGGCGAGCGGGTGTACTCCGTCTCCACCACCCACTTCGAGGGCGACGAGGACGGCAACGTCCAGTTCCTCCACCTCGTCGAGGTCGAGTTCGTCGAGGGCAAGCTGACCCAGAAGCCGGGCACGGAGCGGAAGATCCCCGCCCAGCTGGTCACGCTCGCGATGGGCTTCACCGGCACGGACGTGGAGAACGGCCTGGTCGCGCAGTTCGGCCTGGACCTGGACGAGCGCGGCAACATCGCCCGTGACGCGGACTTCGCCACCAACGTCGACGGCGTGTACGTCGCCGGTGACGCCGGCCGCGGCCAGTCCCTCATCGTCTGGGCCATCGCCGAGGGCCGCTCCGCCGCCCGCGGCGTGGACCGCTTCCTGACCGGAGCCAGCTCCCTGCCGGCCCCGATCCGTCCGACGGACCGTTCACTGATGGTCTGATCCGGCCGGATCACCCCCGGAGACGTCCCGTACAACGACGTGCGGAACTGAGCGCAGCACCCCCCGAAGGTCCCCGACCGGACGACTGGGGGGTGCTGCGGCGCGTTCGCCGGGGCCTCGGCCCAGACCGGCCAGCCACCCGGCGGCCCCGTCCAGGGCCCCGTCCGCCTCCGGGAGGACGCCCGCCCCGCCCAGGAAGCCGTGGAACATGCCCGTGTGCAGGTGGACCTCGGTCCGGACGCCCGCCGCGGAGAGGCGCCGGGCGTAGGCGAGGCCCTCGTCGCGCAGCGGGTCGCAGTCCGCGAGGACGAGCAGGGCCGGCGGGAGGCCGGTGACGTCGGTGGCCAGACCGGGGGAGGCCGCGGCCGGGTCGCCGTCCGGGCCCAGGTACTGCTCCCAGTACCAGCGCATATGGGCCGTGGTGTGGAAGTGCCCCTCGGCGTACGTCTCCGCCGACGGGCCGGCCAGCCGGTGGTCCAGGGCCGGATAGAGGAGCAGTTGTCCGGCGAGCGGCGGGCCGCCCCGGTCGCGGGCGCGGAGCGCCGCCGCGGCGGCCAGACTGCCGCCGCTGGAGTCGCCCGCCAGGACCAGGGAACGCCCCGGATACGCCTCCGCCGCCCAGGCCAGGGCCGCACACACATCGTCCTCGGCCGCCGGGAAGCGGTGCTCGGGAGCGCGCCGGTAGTCGACCGAGACGAGGGTCGCGCCGGTACGGGAGGCGAGCGCGCGGCACGTGCGGTCGTGGGTGTCCAGGTCGCACAGCACCCAGCCGCCGCCGTGCGCGAAGACGATCACCAGGTCGCCCGTCCCCTCGTACACCCGGACCGGCACGCCGTTCGCCGCGACGGAAGCGGTGGGCGGGATCTCGCCGAGGTGGGCCCTGGCCGCCGCCCGCAGCGCCTCCGCGCCCGCCTCCGGCCGGGGGAAGACCGCCGACATCGCGTCGCAGAGCGCCCGGGCCGCCGGGGTGAGGGAGTCGCCCGTCATGCCGTCAGCCCCCCGTCCACCGTGAACTCGGCGCCCGTCACGTACGAGGCCGCGTCCGAGAGCAGGAAGACGACCAGCTCCCCGGCCTCCTCCGGGCGGCCCATCCGGCCCAGCGGCACAGGGGACCAGTCCCGGTCCGCGACCGCCGCCGTCATCGGGGTGTCGACCGCGCCCGGGTGGACCGAGTTGACGCGGACGCCGTACGGGGCGAGATCGCGCGCCGCCGAGCGGCTCAGTCCCCGGAGCCCGAACTTGCCCGCCGCGTAGGCGGCGTGGCCGGGGACACCCTTGAGGCCGGCCGTGGACGACACGTTCACGATCGCGCCGCCGCCCGTCTCCCGGAGTGCGGGAAGCACCGCCTGGATGCCGAGGAAGGGACCCAGCAGATTGACCCTGAGCAGGAGTTCGAAGTTCTCGTACGTCTCCGACTCCACCGGCGCGGTGCGCCAGAGCGCCGCGTTGTTGACCAGCCCGTCGATCCTCCCGTACGAGGCGAGGGCCGTCCCGGTCGCGGTCCGCCAGTCCTCCGCACGCGTCACGTCGTGGCGGACGAAGACCGCCGCGTCCCCGAGGTCCGCGGCGACCGCCCGGCCCTCCTCCTCCCGTACGTCGGTGAGGACGACGCGCGCCCCCGCCGCCACCAGCAGCCGGGCCTCCGCCGCGCCCTGTCCGCGCGCCGCGCCGGTCACCAGGACGACCTTGCCGCGGAGGCCGTTCACGCCGTCGCCCCCGAGTCGCGGAAGTGCGGGATGACCTTCGTGCCCCACTGGCGGATGGTCTCCAGACAGACCTCCTGCGGGACGGTCCCCATCTGGATCAGGCACATCACCTCGTCGACGCCGATCTCCCGGAGCCGTTCGACGTAGGCGACGGCCGTGGCCGCGTCCCCGTAGGCGTGGTCGGTGTGGTAGGTGCCGGTGTCCACGGGCCGGGCCGGGATGTCCGCCTCGTGGAGCCGGGCGATCAGCTCCTCCCGCTCGCGGGTCAGGGCGCCGGCGTGGTCCTCGTCCTCCGCGTAACCGGTGGGGGCGGGGGCGCCGCCGTACCAGTGCGCGATCGACTCGGCGAAGAAGCGCTGGCCCCGGGTGCCGAGCCGGACGGCGCGGGCGGCGTCGTCCAGGACGATCGTCGGGCAGAGGGCGGAGAAGTGGTCGTTGACCTCGGTGGACACGAACCGGGAACCGTCCCGGCCGGCCACGGCCTCGTCGTACACCGCGCGCATCGCCCGGACGTCCTCGGCGCCCGCGAACCCCATCACCAGGGCCCCGATGCCGAGTTCGGCGGCCTGCCGCAGCGACTCGTGCTGCGAGCAGGCCATGAAGAGCGGGGGGTGGGGGTGCTGGACCGGGCGGGGCAGCACCGCACCGGGGCCGATGTCGAGGGTGCCGTGCCACTCGAACTCCGGCTCGCGCCAGGCGGCGGCGAAGATCCGCAGGGCCTCCTCCGTCTGCGGCCGGGTGTCCTCGGGGCGGACCCCGAACATCCGCGTCTCCTGGCGGGTCGCGCCCCGCCCGGCGCCGACGTCGACCCGGCCGCCGGAGAGGACGTCGAGCATCGCGGCGCGCTCGGCGACCCGGACGGGGTGCTGGTAGCCGAAGGGCATGGTGACGACGCCGTGGCCGACGCGGAGGGTGCGGGTGCGGGCGGCGACCCAGGTCAGGAAGATCTCGGACGCGCTCATGTGGGCGTACTGGGTGAGGGAGTGGTGCTCGACCGCCCAGATCCGGTCGAAGCCCATCTCCTCGGCGAGGACGGCCTGTTCGACGCAGTCGTGGAGGACACGGTGTTCGTTGGCGGGGGTCGGGTCGACGAGCTGTGCTTCGAAGATCATGGAGAACTTCACGGGACGCTCCTCCCGGAGACATGGCGACTATGCCTAATCGAAATACTTCTAGCAGGCATAGATGGGGGAGGGAAGGGCCGCGTAGACTGCCGACCGTGGCGGACGAAGAGACCGTGCCGGCGCTTCCGGCGACGAGCTGGGCCGTGCTCGGACTGCTCTCCTTCGGGCGCGAGTTGTCCGGCTACGACCTCAAGAAATGGTCGGACCGCTCCCTCGGCCTCTTCTACTGGAGCCCGTCCTTCAGTCAGATCTACAGCGAACTCAAACGCCTGGAGTCCGCCGGATACGCCGGCTCCCGGCTGGTCGCCCCCCAGGCCGGCTCCCGCGACAAGCGCGTCTACCGGATCACCGACGAGGGACTCGCCGCCGTCCGCGCCTGGGCCGCCGACGCCCCCCTCGACCCCCCGGTCCTCAAGCACGGGCCGATGCTGCGGCTCTGGCTCGGCCACCTCCTCGAACCCGGGCGGACCCGGGAGATCCTGACCGCGCACCGCGAGCACGCCGAGGGCATGCGGCGGCGCGCCGAGGCGGACGTGGCCGACTCGGGGGCCGACGAGGCCTGGGCGTACCCCCGGCTCACCCTCACCTGGGCCGAGCGGTACTACGCCGCCGAACGCGACCTGGCCGACGCCATGCTCGCGGACATCGAGGAACTGGAGAGGGAACGCCCGTGCCCCTGAGCCTGCGGAAGGTCGAGGAGACCGCGCCCGCCCTGGTGAACCTCTACAAGGAGGCCGGAGCCTCGCTGCGGCGGAACGGGATCGAGGGGCAGCGGGTCGCCGTCCACCTCGTCGTCGACTACTCCGGCTCGATGAAGCCGTACTACCGGAGCGGCGCCGTCCAGGCCCTGGCGGACCGGGTCCTCGGTCTCTCCGCCCACCTCGACGACGACGGACGGGTCCCCGTCGTCTTCTTCTCCACCGACGTCGACGCCGAGACCGAGATCCGGCTCGACGACCACGCCGGGCGGATCGACCGGATCGTCGCCGGGCTCGGCCACATGGGGAAGACCAGCTACCACCTGGCCATGGACGCCGTCATCGACCAGTACCTGGACAGCGGCTCGACCGAACCCGCGCTCGTCGTCTTCCAGACGGACGGCGGGCCGATCAACAAGCTCGCGGCCGAGCGGTACGTGTGCAAGGCGGCCCGGCTGCCGATCTTCTGGCAGTTCATCGGCTTCGGCGACCCGGACAGCCGCCAGTTCGACTTCCTGCGACGCCTCGACGACCTGGACGTGCCGGGGAAGCGGCCCGTCGACAACGCCGGCTTCTTCCACGCCGGGCAGGACCCGGGCCGGATGCGGGACGCCGAACTGTACGACCGGCTGGTCGCAGAGTTCCCCGCGTGGCTCGCGGCGGCCCGGCGGCAGGGCATCGTCCGGTCCTGAACTCCCCGGCGCGGCAAGGGAGGACGAACCCCGCGCGGGGTGGAAAACGGGTGGCCCCGGGCGCGGCCCCGGGACATCATGCGGCCATGAGTTCTCTCGTACGACATGTGACCATCGACTGCGCCGACGCCTACGCGCTCGCCACCTTCTGGGCCGGGGCCCTGGAGGTCGAGCTCTCCGAGGACGACCAGCCCGGTGACCCGGAGGCCCTGGTGGAGTCGCCCGGCGCGAACCTCCTCTTCATCCGGGTCCCCGAGCCGAAGGCGGCCAAGAACCGCGTCCACCTCGACCTCCAGCCGCAGGACCGCAGCCGTGACGAGGAGGTCGAGCGGCTGCTCGGCCTCGGCGCCACCCTGTTCGAGGACCACCGCAACCCGGACGGCACCGGCTGGGCGACCCTCACGGACCCCGAGGGCAACGAGTTCTGCGTGGAGCGCAGCCAGGCGGAGCGGGACGCGACCGCCGCGGTCTGACGCGGCCCGGCCGGTGGCGTCCGGAGTAATCCGGACAGTGGGTGTCGGGTATCCGGTGTTTCCTGGAGACATGGGAAGCATGGGAGACACCGATGACCCGACACCCGGCTGGCCGGCCTTCGAGGCCGCCGAACCCGAACTCGCCGCGACCGTCCGCGCGCGCTTCGGGCAGTACACCCACCACGCCCTCGCCACCGTGCGCAGGGACGGCTCGCCCCGGCTCAGCGGCATCGAGGCGGACTTCCGCTTCGGTGAGCTGTGGCTCGGCATGATGCCGAACTCGCGCAAGGCCCTCGACCTGCGCCGGGACCCCCGCTTCGCCCTGCTCGCCAATCCCGGCCCGGGCACCGACATGGGCGGCGGGGACGTCCGCGTCTCCGGCCGGGCGGTGGAGGTCACCGACCCGGAGACCGTGGACCGGTACGCGGCCGAGGCGGGCGCGCCCCGCCCGTTCCACCTCTTCCGGGTGGAGCCGGCCGAGGTCGTACGCACCTGGGTGGACGACGACGAGATCGTCCTCCACACCTGGACCGCCGCCGGCCCGACCCGCGTCCTCCGTCGCGGCAACGACGACAGCCCGCCGCGCGAGGACGCGTAGCCGTCCCGGGACGCGTACCCCTGCCGCGCTTCGGGCGCGCGCCTCAGGCGTACGCGTCGAGCACGGCCGCCCGGCACTCCGCCGGGTTCCCCCACGCGTCCCTCAGCGGCCGGGCCCTGCGCAGCCAGAGCGAGAGGTCCAGTTCCTCCGTGTAGCCGACGGCGCCGTGGATCTGGAGGGCCGTGCGTGCCGCCGTGTAACCGGCCTCGCCGGTGGCGACCTTCGCGGCGGCGAGGGCGCCTTCGGCCTCCCGCACGTCCGCGTCGTCCCCGGCCGCGAGCGCCACCGCCGCCCCGAACAGCAGCGGGCGGGCGAACTCCAGGGCCAGCAGGGTGTCGGCCAGCCGGTGCTTGACCGCCTGGAAGGCGCCGATCGGGGTGCCGAACTGGGTGCGCTGCCGGGCGTACGCCACCGTCCGGTCGAGCAGCGCCAGGCCCACCCCCAGCGACTGCGACGCCGTCGCCAGCATCGCCCAGCGCCGGGCGTGCGCCGCCGCGACGGCCACCGCCGGTCCCTCGGCGAGGAGTTCCCCGCCGGGCGCCGGGCGGGCCAGCCGCCGCGCGGGGTCGGCGGAGACCCTGACCGGCCCGTGGCCGGGCGCCTGCCACAGCTCCTCGCCCCGTACGACGAGCACGGCATCGGCCCGGTCGGCGTCCAGGGCGTACGGCACGACGTTCCGTCCCGTCTCCGTCCCGGGTCCGGTCATCGCCAGCGTCGCCGTCCGCTCGCCGCTCGCCAGGCCCGGCAGCAGCCGCTTCGCCGGGCCCGGCTCGCCGAGCGCGGCCAGTTCGCCGAGGAGGACCGCCGACGCGACCGTCTCGGCCAGCGGGCCCGGCACCGCGTGGCGGCCCGACTCGACCAGGGCGTGGGCGAGTTCGACGGGCAGCGGGCCCACTCCCTCGTACGCCTCCGGTACGGCGAGGGCGAACACCCCCGCCTCCGCCAGCCGCCCCCACAGCGCCCGCCCGGGAGCCGGGTCGCCGCCCGCCCAGGCCCGTACGGTCGCGGGGGTGTCGGCGGCCGTGAGCATCGCGTCCAGGGAGCGGGCGAAGGCCCGCTGCTCGTCGGTCGGCAGGAAGGCCATCAGCGGCGCCCCTTCGGGAGGCCGAGCAGCCGCTCGGCGATGATGTCGCGCTGGATCTCGTTGGTGCCCGCGTAGAGGGGCCCCGCGAGGGAGAAGACGTACCCCTCGGCCCACGCCGTGTCCGTCAGCTCGCCGTCCGCTCCCAGGAGGTCGAGCGCGGTCTCGTGCAGGGCGAGGTCGTACTCCGACCAGAAGACCTTGTTGAGGCTCGACTCGGCTCCCGCGGAGGCCCCCGGGCCGCCCGCCGCCAGCCGGGCCGCCGCCCCCGCCGTGAACAGGTGGTACGCCCGCGCCCCGATCACCGCGTCCGCGACCCGGTCCCGCACCGCCGTGTCCGCCGGGTCGCCCTCCGCCCGCCACAGCCCCACGAGCCGGTCGGCGGCGGCGAGGAAGCGGCCGGGGGAGCGGAGCATCAGCCCCCGCTCGTTCCCGGTGGTGGACATCGCGATGCGCCAGCCCTGGCCGGGCTCGCCGATCACGTCCTCGTCGGGGACGAAGACCTCGTCGAGGAACAGCTCGGCGAAGGCCGGCTTCCCGTCGAGCCGGCCGATCGGCCGGACGGTCACCCCCGGCGCCCGCAGGTCGAACATCAGATACGTGAGGCCCCGGTGGGGCCGGTCCGCCGTCGGGTCGCTGCGGAAGATGCCGAAGGCCCGGTCCGCGAAGGCGGCCCGGGACGACCAGGTCTTCTGCCCCGAAAGCAGCCAGCCGCCGTCGGTGCGGACCGCGCGGGAGGTCAGCGACGCCAGGTCGGAGCCGGCCTCGGGTTCCGACCAGGCCTGCGCCCAGATCGTCCCGCCGGTCGCCATCGACGGCAGGATCCGGGCCCGCTGCTCCTCGGTGCCGTGGTCGAAGAGGGTGGGGGCGAGGAGCTGGACGCCGTTCTGCGAGACCCGGCCGGGCGCCCCCGCCGCCCAGTACTCCTCCTCGAAGACCAGCCACCGGGCGAGGTCGACGCCCCGCCCCCCGTACTCCTCGGGCCAGGAGACCACCGACCAGCGGGCGGCGGCCAGTTCGGCCTCCCAGGCGCGGTGGGCGGCGAAGCCCTCGGCCGTTTCGAGGGAGGGCGGCGGCGTCGCGGGGACGTGCTCCCGCAGCCACTCCCTGGCCTCCGCCCGGAAGGCCTCCTCGGCCCGTGTGTACGAGAGATCCATCGGTCACCCCGCCCTCACCCGTTCCCTAACAAGTGTTTGGTAGGTTAACGTACGGCCATGAGCAGCGTCGAGGAGTTCCGGGCGGAGATACGGGGCTGGCTGAAGACCCACCTCAGCGGCTCCTTCGCCGCCCTCAAGGGCCGGGGCGGACCCGGCCGCGAACACGAGGCCTTCGCCGAACGGCTCGCCTGGGAAAGGCACTTGGCCGACCACGGCTGGACCTGCGTCGGCTGGCCGAAGGAGTACGGCGGACGCGGTGCGAGCATCGAGGAACAGATCGCCTTCCACGAGGAGTACGCCCTCGCCGACGCCCCCGCCCGCGTCAACCACATCGGCGAACAGCTCCTCGGCCCCACCCTCATCGACCACGGCACCGAGGAGCAGAAGGCCCGCTTCCTGCCCCCGATCCGCGCCGTCCGGGAACTCTGGTGCCAGGGCTACAGCGAACCCGGCGCCGGATCCGACCTCGCCGCCGTCCGCACCCGCGCGAGCCTGGAGGGCGGGAGGTGGGTGGTGAACGGCCAGAAGATCTGGACCTCCCTCGCCCACGAGTCCCAGTGGTGCTTCGTGCTGGCCCGGACCGAGCCGGGCTCGCGGCGCCACGCCGGACTCTCCTACCTCCTCGTCCCCCTCGACCAGCCCGGCGTCGACATCCGTCCCATCGTCCAGCTCACCGGCACCAGCGAGTTCAACGAGGTCTTCTTCGACGGCGCCACCGCCGACGCCGCGCACGTCGTCGGCGCCCCCGGCGACGGCTGGCGCGTCGCCATGGCCACCCTCGGCTACGAGCGCGGCGTCTCCACCCTCGGCCAGCAGGTCGGCTTCCGCCGCGAGCTCGACGCCCTCGTCGCCCTCGCCCGGCGCAACGGCGCCGCCGCCGACCCCGACATCCGCGACCGGCTCGTCCGCGCCTGGGCCGAACTGGAGGCCCTGCGCGCCGGCGCCCTGCGCGGCACCGACCCCTCCGCCGCCAAGCTGTACTGGTCCCACTGGCACCGCGGCCTCGGCGAACTCGCCCTGGAGGTGTGCGGGCCCGCCGCCACCCTCGCCGCCGGAGCCCCGTACGAACTCGACGACTGGCAGCGGCTGTTCCTCTTCTCCCGCGCCGACACCGTCTACGCCGGATCCAGCGAGATCCAGCGCAACATCATCGCCGAGCGGGTGCTCGGCCTCCCGAAGGAGCCGCGACCGTGACCGGGAAGCAGCCACCACCCCCCTACGTGCCGGGCCACGGCCTGCTGGCCGGCCGGACCGCCGTCGTCACCGCCGCCGCCGGAGCCGGCATCGGCGGCGCCACCGCCCGCCGCTTCCTGGAGGAAGGCGCCCGCGTCGTCGTCAGCGACGCCCACACCCGGCGCCTCAAGGAGACCGAGGCCGCGCTCGCCGCCGAGTTCGGCGCCGACGCCGTCGCCTCCCAGCCCTGCGACGTCACCGACGAGCACCAGGTCCAGGCGCTCTACGACACCGCCGAACGCCTCCACGGACGCCTGGACGTCATCGTCAACAACGCCGGCCTCGGCGGCACCGCCGAGCTCGCCGACATGACCGACGACCAGTGGAACCGCGTCCTCGACGTCACCCTCGGCGGCACCTTCCGCTCCACCCGCGCCGCCCTCCGCCGCTTCCGCGACTCCGGCACCGGCGGAGTGATCGTCAACAACGCCTCCGTCGTCGGCTGGCGCGCCCAGACCGGACAGGCCCACTACGCCGCCGCCAAGGCCGGAGTCATGGCCCTCACCCGCTGCGCCGCCGTCGAGGCCGCCGCGTACGGCGTCCGCGTCAACGCCGTCGCCCCCTCCCTCGCCATGCACCCCCACCTCGCCAAGGTCACCACCACCGAACTCCTCGACGAACTCACCGCCCGCGAGGCCTTCGGCCGCCACGCCGAACCCTGGGAGATCGCCAACGTCATCGTCTTCCTCGCCGGCGACTACTCCTCCTACATGACCGGCGAGACCGTCTCCGTCAGCAGCCAGCGCGCGTAGCACCACAATGGACGCGTGCCGACGACCAAGAAGAAGAACCAGGTGAACGCCGCCGCGCCCGAGCGGCGCCGCGAACTGCTCGACACGGCGGCCGAGGTCTTCGCCGCCCAGGGGTACAACGCCACCACCGTCCGCAAGATCGCGGACGCCGCCGGCATGCTCGCCGGCAGCCTCTACTACCACTTCGACTCCAAGGAGTCGATGCTCGACGAGATCCTCTCCACCTTCCTGCACGAACTGTGGGAGGGGTACGACGCCGTCCTCGCCGCCGGGCTCGGCCCCCGCGAGACCATCGAGGCCCTCGTCACCGAGTCCTTCCGCGAGATCGACCGGCACCGCGCCGCCGTCGCGATCTACCAGAAGGAGTCCCGGCACCTCACCGACCTGCCCCGCTTCCACTACCTCACCGACTCGCAGCTCAAGTTCGAGAAGGCCTGGCTCGGCACCCTGGAGCGCGGCGTCGCCGCCGGGGTCTTCCGCGCCGACCTCGACGTCCGCCTCACCTACCGCTTCGTCCGCGACACCGTCTGGGTCGCCGCGTCCTGGTACCGGCCCGGCGGACTGCACAGCCCCGAGGAGATCGCCCGCCAGTACCTCTCGATGGTCCTGGACGGGATCGCCGTACGTACCTAGCCATCTGGAGGAGTCGTCATGGCCGAGGCCTACATCGTCGAAGCGGTCCGCACCCCGGTGGGCCGCCGCAAGGGAGGACTGGCCTCCGTCCACCCGGCGGACCTCGGCGCGCACGTCCTCAAGGCCCTCGTCGCGCGCTCGGGCATCGACCCCGCCGCCGTCGAGGACGTCGTCTTCGGCTGCCTCGACACCGTGGGCCCGCAGGCCGGCGACATCGCCCGTACGGCCTGGCTGGCCGCCGGACTCCCCGAGGAGGTCCCCGGCGTCACCGTCGACCGCCAGTGCGGCTCCTCCCAGCAGGCCGTGCACTTCGCGGCCCAGGGCGTCCTCTCCGGCACCCAGGACCTGGTCGTCGCCGGCGGCACCCAGAACATGTCGATGATCCCGATCGCCTTCGCCTCCCGGCAGGCCGCCGAACCCCTCGGCTTCACCGAAGGCCCCTACGCGGGCTCCGAGGGCTGGCGCGCCCGGTACGGCGACGCGCCCGTCAACCAGTTCCACGGCGCCGAACTCATCGCGAAGAAATGGGGCATCACCCGCCGCGACCAGGAGGAATTCGCCCTCCGCTCGCACGAGCGGGCACTGCGCGCCATCGACGAGGGCCGCTTCGCACGGGAGACCGTGGCCTACGGCGAGGTCACCGCGGACGAGGGCCCGCGCCGGGACACCACCCTGGAGAAGATGGCCGGCCTGAAGACGGTCGTCGAGGGCGGCACGATCACCGCCGCCTGCTCCTCCCAGGTCTCCGACGGCGCCGCGGCGATGCTGCTCGCGAGCGAGCGGGCCGTACGGGAACACGGGCTGACCCCCAGGGCCCGCATCCACCACCTCTCCGTACGCGGCGAGGACCCGATCCGGATGCTCTCCGCCCCCATCCCGGCCACCGCGTACGCCCTGAAGAAGATCGGTCTGACCATCGACGACATGGACCTCGTCGAGATCAACGAGGCCTTCGCCCCCGTCGTCCTCGCCTGGCTCAAGGAGACCGGCGCGGACCCGGCCCGGGTCAACGTCAACGGCGGCGCCATCGCCCTCGGCCACCCGCTCGGCGCGACCGGGGTCAAACTGATGACGACCCTCCTCCACGAGCTGGAGCGCACCGGCGGCCGCTACGGCCTCCAGACGATGTGCGAGGGCGGCGGACAGGCGAACGTGACGATCATCGAGCGGCTGTGACGGCCGCCGCGGGCACCTCCGACGGCCCCCGGGAGCTGTGAGGTCGCCCACGTCGCACGTCGCTGGTCAGGCCGGATCCGTCCTGGCATCGGTCGGGCGGGGCGGGAAGGTCCCGAGGCGCACTATTGTTCCTTGGATACAGCGAGAAAACAGCCGGGGCCCGTATCGCGTGTTCCGGGTAGAGCAGCCGGGGCCCGCACCGTGCAGGTGCGGGCCCCCGCTGTGCCGCGAGCACCGGCCAGAAAGGCACGCATGACCCGCTCCGAGCGCCCCCACAAGCGCAGCCCCCGCACCTCCCCGGCGAAGTCCACGTCACAGCCGAAGGCCTCCCGCGGTGGCCGACGTCCCACCGCGCCCCCGCCCCCGAGCGAGTTCACGCCGCCGGAGACGGTGACCCCCGGGCTTCCCGCGGTGGAGTCCTTCGCCGACCTCGACATGCCCGAGGGCCTGCTGCGGATCCTGGGCGAGCAGGGCGTCACGGAGCCGTTCCCGATCCAGGCCGCGACCCTGCCGAACTCCCTCGCCGGCCGTGACGTGCTCGGCCGGGGGCGTACCGGCTCCGGCAAGACCCTCGCCTTCGGGCTCGCGATCCTGGCCCGCTCGGCCGGCCGCCGCGCCGAGCCCGGCGCGCCGCTCGCCCTGGTCCTGGTGCCCACCCGCGAGCTCGCCCAGCAGGTGACGGACGCGCTCACCCCGTACGCCGCCGCGCTGCGCCTCCGCATCACCACCGTCGTCGGCGGCATGTCGATCAGCCGGCAGTCCTCCGCGCTGCGGCGCGGCGCCGAGATCCTCATCGCCACCCCGGGCCGGCTCCACGACCTCATCGACCGGGGCGACTGCCGCCTCGACCAGGTCGCCGTCACCGTCCTCGACGAGGCCGACCAGATGGCCGACATGGGCTTCCTGCCGCAGGTCACCAAGCTGCTGAAGCAGGTCGAGCCGGGCGGGCAGCGGCTGCTGTTCTCGGCCACCCTCGACCGGAACGTCGACCGGCTGGTCAAGATGTTCCTCGACGACCCGGTCGTCCACTCCGTCGACCCGTCGGCCGGCGCGGTCACGACGATGGAGCACCACGTCCTGTACGTGATGGACGAGACCGACAAGAAGGCCGTCACGCTGAAGATCGCGGCCCGCGACGGCCGCACGATCCTCTTCCTGGACACCAAGCGGTCCGTGGACCGGCTGGTCAAGCGGCTCCTCGCCAACGGCGTACGGGCCTCCGGACTGCACGGTGGCCGCTCGCAGCCGCAGCGCAACCGGACCCTGGACCAGTTCAAGAGCGGCCAGGTCACCACGCTCGTCGCCACGAACGTGGCCGCCCGAGGCATCCACGTCGACGACCTCGACATGGTCGTCAACGTCGACCCGCCGATGGACCACAAGGACTACCTGCACCGCGGTGGCCGCACCGCCCGCGCCGGTGAGTCCGGCAGCGTCTTCACCCTGGTGCTGCCCGAGCAGAAGCGCGACATGGGCCGTCTGATGTCGCACGCGGGCATCAGCCCCCGCACGGCGCAGATCAAGTCCAGCGACGAGCAGCTCGCCGAGCTGACCGGCGCGCGGGAGCCCTCGGGCGTCCCGGTCGTCGTCGAGACGCCGCAGCCGACCCAGCCCCGCAAGGCGGCGGGCGGCGGCACCGGCTCGGGCAGCGGCAACCGCCGTCGCCGCCGTCCGGCTCCGGCCGGCGGCTCCACCGGCACGGGCTCCGGCTCCGGCCGCTCCGGCGCCTCGGGCACGGGCACGGGCGGCCGCTCCGCCGGTGCCGGTGCGGGCCGTACCGCCGGTTCCGCCGGGGGCACGGGCCGTGGCTCCGGCTCCGGCCGTGGCTCCGGCACGGGCGGCGGACGCGGTGCCGCCGCGGGTGCCGGTGCCGGTGCGGGTCGCGCCGGGCGTCAGGCCCCGGGCACCAGCCGTTCGCGCAGCGCCAGCAGCTCGCGGAACTCCAGGCCGAGGCCGACCGACACGTAACGGAACACGCTCCCGTAGGAGCTGCGCAGCTGCTCCAGGGCGGTGTCGAGGTACTCCGCCCGCACCTCCTGGAGCGGCACGATCAGCTCCGGGTTCTGCATCAGCCCGCCCTGCTTCAGCCCCTCCCGCAGCCGCGCGTCGTACGCGGCGCGGAAGGTGTTGGAGGCCAGGTAGTCCGCGCGGGCGAGGCTGTCGGGCACTCCGAGCAGGGTGAGCAGCAGCCAGCCGGTCCAGCCGGTGCGGTCCTTGCCGGAGGTGCAGTGCAGGAGCAGCGGCCCCCGGCGGGGATCGGCGAGGTCCCGCAGGGTCGCCGCGAAGGCGGCCCGGTTCGCGGGATCGGTGACGAAGGTGCGGTACACCTCGCACATGAAGGCGGCGGCCCGTCCGCCGCCCAGCATCTCCTCCTGGCGTATCGGGTCCCGGGAGCCGATCGCGGCCAGCAGCTGCCCGAACAGGCCCTTGTCGGTGACCGGCCGGGAGACCGGGGCCGGTCCCGGGGGCAGCCGGTCGGCGCCGTCGTAACCGACCTCCGCGGGGATCCGCAGATCGACCACGGTCCCGAGACCGAGCCCGGCGAGGGTGCCCAAATCGGCGTCGGTGAGCTTCGCCAGGTGGTCGCCCCGGTAGGCGAGCCCGTACCGGACACGGCTCCCGTCGTACGTGGGGTATCCGCCCAGGTCACGGACGTTGACGGCGCCCTGGAGCGGGATCTGCCGGATGGCGGGCACCGACCGGGGGCGGAGCGTGGGCGCGGGCCGGGGACGGGCGAGCGCCTCCGTCGGCAGGGCGGCGATCAGGGCGGCGGCCCCGGTGGCGGTGAGCAGAGCGCGTCGAGACAGGTGCACGGCCGGACTCCTTTGCGGCTCAGGGTGTCGGGAGCGGTGAGCGGGTGTCACGACTCGGGGCGGGGGAGCGTGCGGAGCACCTGCGCGGCCTCCGTCATGATCCGGGCGACCAGCTCCTCGCAGCTGGGCAGGTCCTCGATGACACCCGCGACCTGGCCCGCGGCCATCACGCCGAGGTCGGTGCGGCCCTCGACCATGGACGCCCGCAGGAGCATCGGGGTGTTCGCGGCGAGCAGCACCTGACTCCAGGACAGGTCCTTGCCGTGCCGCATGGCGAGGCCGTCGCGGACCATCGCCGGCCAGGAGAGCCCGGAGAGCCGCCGGAAACCGGCGGCCCTGCGGACGGCCTGCGCCAGCGCTCGGACCCGGCCGGCGTTCTCCAGGGACGCGACGAGCTCGGTGCGGAGCATCCGGTGCGGCAGCCCGTCGACGGCGGTGGTGACGGTGACGTCCTTGACCGTGGCGGCCAGATAGCGGGCCTTGACCGCGTCCGGCACGGTCGAGTCGGAGGTCAGCAGGAAGCGGGTGCCCATGGCGATGCCGGCCGCCCCGTGGGCGAGGGCGGCGACCAGCCCCCGGCCGTCGTGGAAACCGCCGGCCGCGATCACCGGGATGCCGACGGCGTCCACCACCTGCGGCAGCAGCACGCTCGTGGCGACCTCCCCGGTGTGCCCGCCGCCCTCGCCGCCCTGCACGAGGACGGCGTCGGCGCCCCAGCCCGCGACCTTCTCGGCGTGCCGCCGGGCGCCCACGGACGGGATGACGACGACCCCGGCGTCCTTCAGCTCGGCGATCAGGTCGCGGGACGGGGCGAGGGCGAAGGAGGCCACCCGTACGCCCTCGTCGACGATGATCCGGACCCGCTCGCGGGCGTCCCCCGCGTCGGCGCGCAGGTTCACGCCGAAAGGCCGGTCGGTGCGGGACCGCACCTCGCGGACCGCGGCGCGCAGTTCGTCCGCGGTCATGGTGGCGGAGGCGAGGATCCCGAGCGCGCCCGCGTTCGCGGTGGCGGAGACGAGCCGGGGACCGGCGACCCAGCCCATCCCGGTCTGCACGATCGGGTGGCGGACACCGGTCAGCTCGGTGAGGGCGGTCCTCATCGGGGCGCGACCTCGCGGTCCCGCAGCCCGCGCGGGTCGATCACCTCGCGGATCAGCCGCAGCTCCTCGGCCGTGGGATCCCGGGTGTACGGCACCTCGTCGGCGATCACCAGGTCGAAGCCGGTGGCCGCGCGGACCTCGTCGACGGTGACGCCCGGGTGCACGGAGGCGAGCCGCATCGCGTGGCCGGGGCTCTCGAAGTCGAGGACGGCGAGGTCGGTGACGACCCGGGGGAGGCGGTGGTACGGCCCGACGGCATGGTCGTAGCCCACACCGCTGATCATGTCGACGCGCTCGACGAAGACCCGGGGCGAGTGCTTGGGGATCCAGTAACTCACCGGATTGTTCAGGGTGTTGACCGGCGCGCCGCGCACCCCGAGGAGCTGGCGGGTGGGGCGCTCCCAGTCGCCGATGCAGGAGATGTTCTGGTTGCCGTACCGGTCGATCTGGCTGGCCCCCATCATCACGTGCCGCTTGCCGCCGGTGACCATGGTCAGGTGCCTGCGGTACGGCAGCCAGCCCTCGGGCTGCCCGTCGAGGCCGACGAGCAGGGCCTCGCCGTCGGTGAGGAGGAGGTCGGGGGCGAAGGTGCGCTTGGCCAGCCGGGCGCCGAAGGAGGGGATCGGGCCCATCGGGCTGGCGAGCACCTCGCCGTTGTCGCGCCAGGCCTCGGCGCAGGCGATGAGGCAGTGCTCGGCCCGGCTGACCGCCGGCGTCGTGTCCCTCGTCGTTTCCGTCGTCACGTCCGCTGCTCCTCGTGCCAGGCCTGGACGGCCGCCTGGTAGTCGTTCTCGCTCTTGCCCGACAGGAAGCGCTCGGCGAACTCGGGCCAGGGAGTGGTCGCGTAGAGCTTCTGGAAGGGCTCGTCGCGGTCGTGGTCGGGGGCGCAGGAGGTGAAGTGCGCCCCGTTCGGGGTCTCGACGACGCCGGTGACGCTGTGGCGTCCGATCAGGAGGGTCTGGGGCACGGTGTCGGGCGCGAAGCCGTCGACGAGCGCCTCGCACGAGACGTACGCGGTGTCGGCGGCCTCGCAGAAGAGGTCGTCGAAGTACGGGTCGGGGCCGAGGTACTGGCCGTTGCCGAGCCGGTCGGCGCGGTTGACGTGGACGAGGGCCGCGTCGAGCCGCAGGGCGGGCACGGCGACGAACTCCTCGCCGTCCTCGTACGGCGAGGTGACGGTCCGCAGGCCTGGGTTGACCCGCATCACGTCGGAGCCGAGCCCCGCCCGCACCGGCAGGAAGGGCAGCCGGTTGGCGGCGGCGTGCAGGCCCCACATGAACATCGCCTCGTCGTACTCGGTGAGTTCGAGGGTGCCGCGCTCGCGGGCCGCCCGGAAGTGGGGTTCGAGGGGGATGGAGTCCAGGGTCACGAAGGGGGCGACGAGCCGCCGGATCCGGCCGGCGGCGGCGAGCAGGCCGACGTCGGGGCCGCCGTACGAGACCACCGTGAGATCGGTGATCTCGGACCGGAGCAGCGCTCTGACCAGGGCCATCGGCTTGCGCCGCGAGCCCCAGCCGCCGATCCCGATCGTCATGCCGGAGCGGAGCCGGCCCACGACGTCCTCGGGGGTCATGGTCTTGTCGGTCACGGGGAGTTCTCCTTCCCGAAGGTGTCGCGGACCCGGTCGGCGACCCCGCTCAGATTGGCCTCGAAGGTGAAGCCCTGCTCGAAGCGGTAGCTGCGCCGGACGTCCACGGGGTCGATGCCGTTGAGCGCGGCCTTCGCGAGCCGCAGCAGGCTGCCGTCCTTCGCGGCGATCTCCCCGGCGAGCGCCAGGGCGGCGTCCAGGAGTCCGGCGCGGGGGACCACCTCCCAGACCGAGCCGTGGGCATGCAGTTCGGCGGCGGTCGCGGTCCGCGAGGTGTAGTAGAGCGTCCGCATCAGGTGCTGGGGGACCAGCCGGGCGAGATGGGTGGCGGCGCCGAGCGCGCCCCGGTCCAGCTCGGGCAGCCCGAAGACGGCGTCCTCGGCGGCGACGATCGCGTCGGCGTTGCCGACGAGCCCGATGCCGCCGCCCAGGCAGTGCCCGGCGACCGCGGCCACGACCGGCACCTCGCACTCGTAGACGGCGGCGAAGGCCTCGGCGCAGCCGCTGTTGGCGCCGATCAGGGAGGTGTGCCCGGGGTCGCGCTGCAACTCCTTGATGTCGACGCCCGCGTTGAAGCCGCGTCCCTCGGCGGCGAGGACGACGCAGCGGACCTCGGGGTCGCGGCCGGCCGTGCGGACGGCGTCGGCGAGCGCGTACCAGCCCTTGACGGGCAGGGCGTTGACGGGGGGGAAGTCGACGGTGACCAGGGCCACGCCCGGAGCGGGGCGCGAGGTGCAGACACCCATGAGTGGATCAGCTACCTTTCCACCAAACGTTTGTTAGGTAACCTCTTGAGGAGGAAGGTAGCAGCCGATGGAGCTGGACGGGAGGGTCGTGCTCGTCACCGGCGGAACCCGCGGCGTCGGAGCGGGCATCGCACGCGCCTTTCTGCGGGCCGGCGCCCGGGTCGCCGTCTGCGCCCGCAGGCCCCCGGACACACCGGTCGCGGCGGCGGGCCGCACCGCCGACTTCCACCCGCTCGACCTGCGGGAACCCGCCGCTGTACGGGAGTTCTTCACTGCCTTCGCCGAGCGGTACGGACGGCTCGACGCCCTCGTCAACAACGCGGGCGGCAGCCCGTACCGGCTCCTCGGCGAGGGCGAGGCCGAACGTCACGCGCGGGTCGTCGAGCTGAACCTCACCGCCCCGCTCGCCGTCAGCCTCGCCGCCCGCCCGCTGCTCGGCGCCTCGCGCGGCGCCGTCGTCATGATCGGCAGCGTCAGCGGCACCCGGCCCTCCCCGGGGACCGCCGCCTACGGCGCGGCCAAGGCGGGCCTGGAGAACCTGGCCCGCTCCATGGCCGTCGAATGGGCCCCCGAGGTACGGGTCAACACCCTCGTCCTCGGCATGGTGCGGACCGAGCTGTCCCACCTGCACTACGGCGACGAGGACGGGATCGCCGCCGTCGGCCGGACCGTACCGCTGGGCCGGCTCGCCGAACCGGACGAGATCGGGGAGGCGGCCGTCTTCCTCGCCTCCGGCCGGGCCGGCTACGTCTCGGGGGCCTCGCTCCTCGTGCACGGCGGCGGCGAACGCCCCGCCTTCCTGGACGCCGCAACCGCCAACAAGGAGAGCTGACATGGGGATCTGCGAGGACCGCGTGGTCATCGTGACGGGAGCCGGACGCGGGCTCGGACGGGCGCACGCGCTCGCCTTCGCCGCCGAGGGCGCCCGGGTCGTCGTCAACGACCTGGGGGTCGGCCTCGACGGCCGCCCCGGGCCCGACAGTCCGGCGGCGGCGGTCGTCGAGGAGATCAGGGCCGCGGGCGGCGAGGCCGTCGCGCACGGCGGCGACATCGCGACCACCGAGGGCGCCGCCTCCCTGATCGCGACCGCCCTCGACACGTACGGGCGGCTCGACACCCTCGTCAGCAACGCCGGCTTCCTGCGCGACCGGATGCTCGTCAACCTCGACGAGGAGGACTGGGACGCCGTCATGCGCGTCCACGGCAAGGGCCACTTCCTGCCGCTGCGGCACGCCGCCGCGCACTGGCGGGCCGAGGCGAAGGCGGGGCGGACGCCGGTGGCGCGGATCGTCCACACCACCTCGGGCGCGGGCCTCCTCGGCAGCGTCGGACAGGGCAACTACGCGGCGGCGAAGGCGGCGATCGTCGGCCTCACCCTGGTCGCGGCGGCGGAGCTGGCCCGGTACGGGGTCCAGGTCAACGCCATCGCCCCGGCGGCCAGGACCCGGATGACCGAGCAGGTCTTCGACGGCCTCGACGCCCTCCCCGAGGACGTGTCCCCCCTGGTGGTCTGGCTGGGCTCGGCCGCCTCGGAGGGCGTGACGGGCCGGGTCTTCGAAGCGGAAGGCGGCCGCCTCACGGTCATGGAGGGCTGGCGCCCGGGCCCGACGGCGGACAAGGAAGGCCGCAGAACCCCGACGGAAGCGGGCGAGACGGCCCGCGAACTCCTGACGGAGTCGGAGCGGCCGATGCCGGTCTACGGCGCTTAGCCCTCGTCCGTCAGGCGTTTCGTCGCGGCGCGTTGGCGGGTCGTCGCGCCGGTCAGGAAGCGGGTGATCGTCTTCAGTTCGTCGGTGGTGAACTCCTCGTAGAGTTCGTGCACTTCGCGGGCCCAGTCGTCGAAGAGGGGGGCCAGTTCCGCCAGTTTCTCCGGGCGGGGCTCGACGAGCACCCGGCGCTTGTCCGTCGGGTGCTTCACCCTGCGGACGAAGCCCTTGCGTTCGAGGCGGTCGACGAGGCCGGTGACGGAGGCGGGGGCGAGGCCGGAGTGTTCGGCCAGTTCCTTGGCGGTGAGGGCGCCGTGCCGTTGCAGCAGGTCGAGCGTCTTGGTCTCGGTGGCGCCCAGGTCCTGCTGGGCGGCGACCGCCGAGTGGAAGGCGACGGACGCGGCGCTGGAGTCCCGCCCGGCGGCGGTGAGGGCGGCGGTGACCTCGGCGCGTGTGGGGTCCTGCTGGCTCATGGGGGCAGCCTAGCAAAATTCATTTAGTTCGCCCGAACGAAAGACTTGCGATCACGGGCCGCCCTGTGCCAGTTTTTATTTCGTTCGCCCGAACGAAATAAAAGGAGGGTCGAGATGTCCACGACCGCCACGACCGACACCGCCGCCACCGGCGACCCGTTCACCGTCCACCCGCGCCGCTGGGCCGCCGCCGTCGTCATGATGACCGCCGCCCTGATGGACCTCGTGGACGTCACGATCGTCAACGTCGCCCTGCCCTCCCTCGGGCAGGGCCTCGGCGCCTCCGAGAGCGCCCTCCAGTGGACCGTCTCCGCCTACCTCCTCGGCTTCGCCGCCACCCTCGTCGTCGCCGGACGGCTCGGCGACCGGTACGGCCGCAAGGCCCTCTTCCTCGCCGGCACCGCCGGCTTCGGCCTCGCGAGCCTCGCCTGCGGCCTCGCCCGGACCCCCGGCCAGCTGATCGCCGCCCGCGCCGTCCAGGGCGTGACCGCCGCCGTCCTCATGCCCCAGGTGCTCGGCTCCTTCCAGAGCCTCTTCCGGGGCGAGGAGCGCGGCAAGGTCTTCGGGATGTACGGCGCCGTCGCCGGCTTCGCCTCCGCGATCGGCCTGCTGCTCGGCGGCGTCCTCACCGACGCCGACCTCTTCGGGCTCGGCTGGCGCAGCGTCTTCCTCGTCAACGTGCCCGTCGCCGCCCTCACCCTGGCCGCCGCCTTCGTCCTCGTCCCCGCCACCCGCGAGCGCGCCGCCGACCGGCCCCCGCTGCTCGGCAGCCTCGTCCTCGCCGCCGGTCTCGTCGCCGTCGTCCTGCCGCTCGTCCAGGGCCGCGGCTGGGGCTGGCCGCTCTGGGGCTGGGCCCTGCTCGCCGCCGGAGTGCTCACCGTGACGGCGGTCGCGGTGCGCGGCTCCGTACTGCCCGGCCGGATCTTCGCCGTCCCCGCCTTCTCGTACGGCCTCGCCGTCCAGCTCCTCTTCGCCTTCGGCATGCAGGGCTTCTTCCTGGTCCTCGCGATCTGGCTGCAGGGCGGCCAGGGCTACAGCCCGACCCAGGCGGGCGTCCTGATGGCGGCCTTCTCCGCGGGCGGCTTCCTCACCGCGCCCGCCGCCGAACCGATCGCCGTCAGGCTCGGCCGGTACGTCCCCGCCTCCGGCGCACTGCTGATGGCCCTCGGCTACGGCTGGGTCTGGTACGCCATGGAGGCCGCCGCCCCCGTCCACACCGGCGCCTGGCCGCTGGTCCCCGGCCTCGCCGTCGCCGGCGCGGGCCTCGGACTCCTCGTCGTCCCGCTCGTCGGCATCGTCCTCTCGGCAGCCCCGGCGGAACTCGCGGGCGGCGCGTCCGGAGTCTTCTCCACGGCCCAGCAGTTCGGCGGCGCCCTCGGCGCCGCGGCCATCGGCACCGCCTGGTTCGCGGACCTCTCGCTCGGTGCGGCCATGCCCTGGGTCCTCGCCGCCTACGCGGGCGCGGCCCTGCTGAGCCTGCGGCTCCCGGCGGGCGGCCGGTGAGGCCCACCCCGCGAACGGTGCGGACGGTGCGGCGCCGGGTTCCCCGCGAACCCCGGCTCCGCACACCGGATTCCGGCGGGCTCCGCGCCGCGCACCGGATTCCCGCGAACCCCCGCGCCGCGCACCCGATTCCCGCGGACCCCGCCCCGCACACCGGATCCCCACGTTCGCGGGGAAGCGGTTAACGTCCGGAGAATTGAAGGCCGTCGGGCTTCCCGGCCGGTTCTACGCGCGTCATCGTCGTAGCCATGCGAATCCCCCCTCGATTCACCCTCGCCGGCGGTGTCGCCACCGCCCTCCTGTCCTCCCTCCTCCTCGGCGCCCCCGCCACCGCCGCCCCGGCCCCCGCGCCCGCCGCCGTCACCACCGTCACGGCGACCGCCTCCGTCGGGAGCATCTGCTACTCCGCCCTGCCCGGCCAGGCGTACGACACGCTCCGGCTGATCGACGCGGGCGGCCCCTTCCCGTACAGCCAGGACGGCTCCGTCTTCCAGAACCGGGAGGGCGTCCTGCCCTCCCACACGCTGGGCTACTACCACGAGTACACGGTCAAGACCCCGAACGTCACCACCCGGGGCGCCCGCCGCATCGTCACCGGGAACGCGGCGGACGAGGACTACTACACCTCCGACCACTACGCGTCCTTCGACCTGATCGACCACGGCTGCTGACGCTCCCCGCGCTCAGGCGCGGCGCGGATGCATCCATTCCAGCCGGGTCCTGGCCCGGGGGTCGTGGACGTACTCCAGGGCGGCCAGCGCCGTCTCCCGCGCCGCGCCCTCCGGGTCGCCGTCCGCGAGCACCGCGGCCAGCGCGTCGACGGCGCGCGGGTCCTGACGGATCGCCAGTCCGCGCGCCGCCTCCGCCGCCGTCTCCGGATCGCTGTCGCCGAGCCGCTCCGCGAGCCCCTCCCGTACGAGCGGGGTGTCGTCGGGCAGTTCGGCGAGGGCGAGCGTCGCCCAGTCCCGTACCCGCGCGTCACCGTCCCGGCTCAGCGCGAGCAGCACCCCGAGCGCCTCCACGTGCCCGGCCGGCACGATCCCGGCGAGCGCCCCCGCGACCGCCCGCCGCACCACCGGATCGGGATGCGCGGCCGACGCGAGGAGTTCGGGCACCGCCGACGGCTCCGCGCACTCCCCGAGCGCCCACACCACCGACAGCGCCGGCTCCCGCGCGGTGCCCGTCGCCTCCGCCGCCACCCTCCGCAGCACCGGCACCGCGCTCGGCCCGAAGCCCGGCAGGGCGCCGAGGACCCGTGCGCCCAGCGCCCGGCGCAGCGGATCGCGGTACGCGCACCAGGCCGCCGCCGCCACGAAGGTCTCCTCGTCGGCCCGGCCCGCCAGTTCGGCCACCGCCGTCGTCCAGTCGTCCAGCTCCGGATCGCCGCAGCGCAGCGCCCGCGCGGCCAGCTCCTCGTGCGAGGTGTGCAGCCCGAGCGCGGTCTCCAGCAGGGTGGAGACCGCCGCGTGCCCGGTTCCCCGGTCGTCGCCGCGCCCCGGGGCGCCGTCCTCCCGCAGCAGTTCGACGACGACCGTCACCCCGCCGTCCTCCCGGACCCGGCGCACCACCGCCTCGTACGTCTCCCCGCCCTCGTTCCCGGCGACGAGCCCGCGCCGCAGCTCGGCCGCGATGTCCGCGCCGATCCAGCGCCGTGCCTCCCGGAGCGCCGCCTCCCGCGCGTCCGCCCCGTGGTCGAGGAGCGCCCGCACACAGCCGGTGGAACCGCGCCGGGCGGCGGCCACGAGGGGGAGCAGCCCGTCGGGCCCGCGCCGGTCCGGGTCGGCCCCGTACTCCAGGAGCACCCTCGCCGTGTCGGCGTGCCCGAGGCGCAGCGCCCAGGCGAGCGCCGTGAAGCCGTAGGCCTCCTCCTGGTCCGCCGGCGCGCCCGCCGAGAGCAGGGCCCGCACCACTCCGGCGTGCCCGCCGCAGGCGGCCCCGCACAGCGGCAGGTCGCCGCCGTCCTCGCCGCTGCCCCGGCCCGGGTCCGCCCCGGCGGCCAGCAGCACCCGCACGATTCCGGCCTCGTCGCTGACGGCCGCCCGGTAGAGGGCGGTCTCGTCGTCCTCCCGGTCCTCGGGGTCGGCCCCGTCCCGCAGGGCGCGTACGGCCCCGTCCTCGTCCCCGTCCCGGATGGCGTCGAACAACGTGCTCATGCCCCGACCCTGACTCCCCGTCCGGTCCTGGCGCAAATCGATTGCCCCCGCCGGGCGCGCCGCCGGGTCGCGTCCAGGGCGTGCCGGAAAGTCCCGCCTGGCGCACGACGCCCGGCACGCACGCTCGCCGCGTCAGCCCGCGCACTCCAGGACCGTCCGGCACACCCCGCACCGGGCCCGCAGCGCCCGGCCCGCCGGGACGCGGAGGCGCCGGCGGCAGACCGGGCAGCGGAAGGAGACGCCCGTCGCGGGCGCTCCGCCCTCGAAGCGGTACGGGGCGCCCTCGCCCGCCCGGCCCCGGCGGCGCTCCCAGCCGTACCGGCGGCGCTCGGCCCAGCCCGCTCCGGCGAGCGGCGGCGGCGTCCGCTCCCGGCCGGCCTCCGCCCGGCCGCGTACCCAGGCCTCGTAGGCCACGTCGCTGGTGAACCACGGCGAGGGGTCCTCGCCGAAGACCTCGGCCCGCTTGGCGAGGACGTAGCCGAACTCCTCCGGGGTCAGATAGCCCAGCTTCTGGCTCTCCACGCCGTCCTGCCGGAACGCGTCGAGCAGCAGCCAGCCCGCGCCCAGATAGGTGGTGACGACGTCGGTGAGGATCTCGTTCTCGGCGGTGCCGGGGAAGCCGAGGCCGAGCCGGTGCAGCAGGACATGGGTGATCTCGTGGGCGAGGGCCGCGCCGATGTCCCGGCGGCGGGTCCGGAAGCGGTCGTTCAGCTCCACGAAGTACTCGGGTCCCGCCGCGAGTTCGACGGCCGCCGCGTGTTCCATCGGCCGGAAGCTCACGATCATGCGCGCCTCGGGCAGCCGGAGGTGCCGGACCAGGGTGCGGGCCACCCGCTGGGCGCCGAGGTGGAGGTCCTCGTCGTCGGCGAGGGCCACGTCGGCGGCGGGCACGCTCAGCGGATAGCGGTGGACGCCGTCGGGGGAGAGGCGCCGGTAGAGCGCGGTGAGCGAGTCCTCGACGGTGGCGCGGTGCGGGAAGCCGTGGGCGACACGCGTGCCCTCCTGGCGGTGCGGCATACCGGTTCCCCCCTTCCGTCCACTGTACGGTCCCCTCTCCGGGCCTGGCCGAAAACGCTTCCTTGTGGGGGCAGTTGGCCGCTGTCCATAATCCGGACATGTCTTGACGGGCGCATGTCATCGCCCGTGGAGGCCAACCCCCCATGAGAGAAGGCAGGCACATGAAGCAGCACCGCATGGTCCGCGCACTCCAGAAGCTGGCCGCCGCAGGCGCCGTCGTCCTGGCGGCCGTCAGCCTCCAGCCCACCACCGCGTCCGCCGCCCCCGCCCCCGTCGTCGGCGGCACCCGCGCCGCCCAGGGCGAGTTCCCCTGGATGGTCAGGCTCTCCATGGGCTGCGGCGGCTCGCTGATCAGCCCCCAGGTCGTGCTCACCGCCGCGCACTGCGTCAGCGGCTCCGGCAACAACACGAGCATCACCGCCACCGCCGGTGTCGTCGACCTGCAGAGCTCCAGCGCCATCAAGGTCAGGTCCACCAAGGTGCTCCAGGCCCCGGGCTACAACGGCAAGGGCAAGGACTGGGCGCTGATCAAGCTCGCCAGCCCGATCACCTCGCTGCCCAACCTGAAGATCGCCGACACCACCGCGTACAACAGCGGCACCTTCACGGTCGCCGGCTGGGGCGCCGCGACCGAGGGCGGCAGCCAGCAGCGCTACCTGCGCAAGGCGAACGTGCCGTTCGTCTCCGACGCCTCCTGCCAGTCCTCCTACGGCACGGACCTCGTGCCCGCCGAGGAGATCTGCGCCGGCTACAGCCAGGGCGGGGTCGACACCTGCCAGGGCGACTCCGGCGGCCCGATGTTCCGCAAGGACAACGCCGGTGCCTGGGTCCAGGTCGGCATCGTGAGCTGGGGCGAGGGCTGTGCGCGGGCCGGCTACCCCGGCGTCTACACGGAGGTCTCGACCTTCGCCGCCGCGATCACCTCGGCCGCGGCCACGCTGTAGCGGCCCCGTGAACGGGTGCCCCGGAGCGGCCTCGGCTCCGGGGCACCCCCACGTTCACACCGGGTCCAGCTCCACCGAGGACGGCGCTCCGCCCTCCAGCTCCAGGACCCACACCTCGTTCGCGCCCTCGCGCAGCACGGGCCCCGGTACGAACAGCGCGTCCTGCGGGCCGGCCGTCGTCCAGTAGCGGCCCAGGCAGAAGCCGTTCACCCACACGAAGCCGCGGGTCCCGCCCGGCAGCCGCAGCACCGCGTCCCCGGCCCCGGTCACCTCCAGCGTCCCCCGGTGGAGACCCGGCCCGTACGCCTGCGCCGCCTCGAACGGCAGCTCGTCCACCGCCGCCGCCCCGAACGCATCGAGCCGCAGCCCCCGGGACCGGAACCCGTGCAGATACTGCCGCTCGTGCCGTACGCCCCCGGTGATCCCCTTCGGCTCCGCGAGCCGCGGCCCGTAGTTGACCCGGCCGAGCGACTCCACCCACAGGTCCACGACCGCAGGGCCCGCCACCGGCTCGGGAAGGACGGCGTCCACCTCGTCCAGCACCCCCGCCGGGAGCCCGTCGACGTACACCACCGCGCGGTCCCGCAGCCCCGTCACCCCCAGCGGGTACGGCTGCCGGGGACCCGGCACCGCCACCCGGTGGCGGACCAGACCCCGGTCCACCCCCAGCTCCTCGAAGGTCGGCGGCACCGGCGTCACCGTCTCCTCCCCGCCGAGCGCACCGAGCACCGCGTCCAGCGGCACCCAGCCCTCCAGCGCCCCGGAGACCGGGGCCGCGAGCCGCGCCGGGGGCTCCGGCACCTCCGGCAGCGGCCCCTCCGCGTACGCCGCGAGCACCTCGCGGAAGGCCCAGAACTTCTCCGTCGGCCGCCCCGCCTCGTCGACCGGGGCGTCGTAGTCGTACGAGGTCACCGTCGCCCGCAACGGCCCGTCGTGCAGCTCACCGTCCCGGTTCGCGCCCGCCCAGCCGCCGAAGTTCGTCCCGCCGTGCGCCATGTACACATTGACCGAGGCCCCGCACTCCAGGATCTCCCGCAGCGCCGCCGCCGCGTCCGCCGCGTCCCGCACCGCGTGCTCCCGGCCCCAGTGGTCGAACCAGCCGCACCAGAACTCCATGCACATCAGCGGCCCCGAAGGCTGGTGGCGCCGCAGCGTCGCGAGGCCCTCCCGCGCCCCCGAGCCGAAGTTCGCCGTCGCGAGCACCCCCGGCACCGAACCACCCGTCAGCATGTGGTCCTCCGGACCGTCCGAGGTGAACAGCGGCACGCTCACCCCGCACTCCCGCAGCAGCTGCTCCAGCCACTCCAGATAGCCCCGGTCGCTGCCGTAACTCCCGTACTCGTTCTCCACCTGGACGAGGACCACCGGGCCGCCCCGGTCGATCTGCCGCTCCACCACCTGCGGAAGCAGCCGCCGGAACCAGGACTCCACCGGCGCCAGGAACTCCGGGTCGAAGGTCCGCACCCGCCGCCCGAGCGGTCCGGTCAGCCAGTGCGGCAGCCCGCCGTTCTCCCACTCGGCGCAGATGTACGGCCCCGGGCGCACGATCGCCCGCATCCCGGCCCGCCCCACCGCGTCCAGGAACCGGCCGAGCGCCTCCACGTCCGCGTACCGGCCCGGCTCCGGCTCGTGCAGATTCCAGGGGACGTACGTCTCCACGCAGTCGAGGCCCATCGCACGCAGCATCCCGAGCCGGTGCTCCCACTGCCCCTCGTGCACCCGGAAGTAGTGCAGCGCCCCCGAGAGCAGCCGCACCGGCCGCCCGTCGAGCAGAAAGTCCTCGTCACCCACAGCGAACGTGCTCATGGCCTCAGCCTCACCCCCTGGCGGCGAACCGGTCCATGGACAAAGATCGTCGCAGTTTGGACGTTCAGGGTCCGCCGACGCCGGCCCCGACGTCAGGGCCCGACGGGGCCCGCCCGACCACGTGCCGGCCCGGGGAGGGCAACCACCGCATGTACCACACCTGGATGCGCTACTTCACGCCCAGCCCCGTCCACCACCGCCTCGGCCTCGTCTGCCTCGGCGTCGGCCTCCAGCACGGCACCCTGCCCACCGTCGGGCCCCGCACCCTCGACCACCACGTGGCCGTCGTCGTCTCCGCCGGCGGCGGCTGGTACCGGGGCGCCGACGGGCGCCGCACCGCCGTCACCGCCCCCGCCCTGCTCTGGCTCACCCCCGGCGTCCCCCACCACTACGGGGCCGACCCCGGCACCGGCTGGGACGAGGCCTTCGTCGACTTCTCAGGACCGGCCGCCACCACGTACACCGAACTCGGCTACATCGAGCCCGACCGGCCCGTCGTCCCCCTCTCCGACGCCGCGCCCGCCCGCGCCGCCATCGCACGGATCGCCCGCGCCGCCCGCCCCGGCAACCCCCTCCTGGAGGTCGAGACCGGCGCCGCCGTCCACGAACTCCTCGTCGCCCTGCGCCGCGCCCGCGCCGACACCAACGCCGACGGCGACCCCGTCCTCGCCGCCCTCGCCCGCGACGCCTTCCAGCCGCTCTCCGTCGCGGAGCACGCCGCCCGGCACGGCATGACCGCCGCCGAACTGCGCACCGCCGTCCGCCGGGCCGCCGGGTGCAGCCCCAAGGACTATCTGCTCACCGTCCGCCTCGGCCGCGCCAAGGAACTCCTCGCCGCCACCGAACTGCCCGTCGCCGCCGTCGCCCGCCGCGTCGGCTACGACGACCCCGCCTACTTCTCCCGGCTCTTCACCCGCCGGGTCGGCACCGCCCCCATCCGCTTCCGCGAGCAGCAGGGACGGTCCGTGCACGGGGGCTGGAGCAACCGCGTTCCGGATCCCGAACACCCGCCCACGATCCTCCCGCGATCCGTCTAAGCTCGCAGATCATGAGCGACTCCAGCGCGAATGACCCCACCGTCACCGCAGACGCGATCGACCCGACCGTCACGGCGGAACTGACCCGTCTGCGCGAAAGCATCGACAACATCGACGCGGCGGTCGTGCACATGCTCGCCGAGCGCTTCAAGTGCACCCAGCAGGTCGGCGTCCTCAAGGCCCGCCACCAGCTGCCGCCCGCCGACCCCGCCCGCGAGGCCCGCCAGATCGCCCGGCTGCGGGAACTCGCCGGGAGCGCGAAACTGGACCCGGCCTTCGCGGAGAAGCTCCTCAACTTCATCATCGCCGAGGTCATCCGCCACCACGAGACGATTGCGGACGGAGCACGCTGATGGCCCGCGTCACGGTCTTCACCCTCGGAGGGACGATCTCCGCCCGCGGCGGCGACGCGGCCCGGATGAGCGGCCAGGAGGTCCTCGCCGAGCTCGGCGGCGACCTCGACGTGGTCCTGAAGGACTTCCGCCGCGTCCCCAGCTCCTCCCTCACCCACGAGGACCTCGCCGCCCTCGCCGCCGAGGTGCGCGCCACCGTCGCCGAGGGCTCCGGCGTGGTCGTCGTCCAGGGCACCGACACCCTGGAGGAGACCGCCTTCGTCCTCGACCTGCTCTGCACCACCGAGCAGCCGATCGCCGTCACCGGCGCCATGCGCCGCCCCGACCTGCCGGGCGCCGACGGCCCCGCCAACCTGGCCGCCGCGCTCGCCGTCGCGGCCGACCCCGCCTGCCGCGGCCTCGGCGTCCTCGTCGTCCTCGCCGACGAGATCCACGCCGCCCGGTTCGCCCGCAAGACCCACACGACCTCCGTCGCCACCTTCGCCTCGCCCGGCACCGGGCCCATCGGCTCCGTCGTCGAGGGGGAGCCCCGCGTCCTGCTCCGCCCCGCCGTCCCGCCCACCCTCTGCCGGCTGAAGCTCGACCCCGAGGTGCGGGTGGCCCTGGTGACCCTCTCCCAGGGCGACCGCGGCGAACTCCTCGAAGCCGTCGACCACCGCTTCCAGGGCCTCGTCGTCGCCGCCTTCGGCGCCGGACACGTCCCCACCTGGCTGGTCGAACCCCTCGAAGAGCTCGCCCACCGCATCCCGGTCGTCCTGGCCTCCCGCACCGGCGGCGGCGCGACCCTCTCGCACACCTACCGCGGCCCCGGCTCCGAGTACGACCTGCTGCACCGCGGCCTCGTCCCGGCCGGCCCGCTCGACCCCGCCAAGGCCCGGATCCTGCTCCACACCCTGCTCTCCAGCGGCGCGGCCGGCCCGGCCGGCTACGACCGCCCCCGGATCGCCGCCGCGTTCGCCCACCTGAACGGCTCCGGACTCGCCTGAGCGGAATGCCCGACCACCCCTGCCCGTCGCCGCGAGCATCGGGCAGCATAGGGCCATGTCCGTACTGACGCGCGACGAAGCGCAGACCCGTGCCCAGCTCCTCGACGTCCACCACTACCGCGTGGACCTCGACCTCACCACCGGCGACGAGACCTTCCACTCACGGAGCCTCATCCGCTTCACGGCCCGCGCCGCGGGGGACACCTTCGTCGAACTCAAGCCCGAGACGCTGCACTCCGCCCTCCTCGACGGCGCGCCCCTCGACATCACCGCCCTCGACGGCAACCGCCTGCCGCTGAGCCTCACCGAGGGCGAGCACACCCTGCGCATCAGCACCACCATGCGGTACTCCCGCACCGGCGAGGGCATGCACCGCTTCAAGGACCCGACGGACGGCGAGTCGTACGTCTACACCCAGCTCTTCATGGAGGACGTCCAGCGCGTCTTCGCCGCCTTCGACCAGCCCGACCTGAAGGCCGTCTTCGAGCTGTCCGTCAGGGCGCCCGAGGGCTGGACCGTCCTCTCCAACGGCATCACCGAGCAGCAGCCCGACGGCCGCTGGCAGGCCGCCCCCACCCCGCTGCTCTCCACCTACTTCGTCTGCGTCGCCGCCGGCCCCTGGCACTCGGTCCGCACCGAGCACGCCGGGCTCCCCTTCGGCATCCACTGCCGCCGCTCGCTCGCCGCGCACCTCGACACCGACGCCGACGAGATCCTCGCCGTCACCAAGGCCTGCTACGACCGCTACCACGAGAAGTTCGACGAGCCGTACCCCTTCGACTCGTACGACCAGGCCTTCGTCCCCGAGTTCAACGCGGGCGCCATGGAGAACCCCGGCCTCGTCACCTTCCGCGACGAGTTCGTCTTCCGCTCCGCCGTCACCGTCACCGAGCGCCAGAGCCGCGCCATGGTCATCGCCCACGAGATGGCCCACATGTGGTTCGGCGACCTCGTCACCCTGCGCTGGTGGGACGACATCTGGCTGAACGAGTCCTTCGCCGAGTACATGGGCTTCCAGACCGTCAACGAGGCCTGCGCCGACCTCTTCCCCGACACCTGGGTCGACTTCGGCGTCACCCGGAAGGCCTGGGGCTACGAGGCCGACCAGCGGCCCTCCACCCACCCCGTCGCCCCCGACCCGGAGTCCGTCCCCGACACCGCCTCCGCGCTCCTCAACTTCGACGGCATCTCCTACGCCAAGGGCGCCTCCGCCCTCCGCCAGCTCGTCACCTGGCTCGGCGAGAAGGACTTCCTCGCCGGCATCAACATCCACTTCAAGCGCCACAAGTTCGGCAACGCCACCCTCGCCGACTTCATCGACAACCTCGCCGCCGCCACCGACCGCGACGTCCACGCCTGGGCCGAGCAGTGGCTGCGCACCACCGGCGTCGACGTCCTCACCCCCCGCCTCGAAGGCGAGGGCAACCAGTGGCGGCTGCACGTCGACCGCGACGGCAGCCGCCCGCACCGCATCCAGGCGGGCGTCTACGACCGGCAGCCCGACGGCGCGCTCACCCTGCGCGAGCGCCGCGAGCTCGACGTCCTGCAGGAGGCGCCCGCCGAACTGACCGGCCCGCGCCCCGCGCTCGTCGTCCTCAACGACGGCGACCTCACCTACACCAAGCTCCGCTTCGACGAGGTCTCCGAGGAGTCCGCCCTGCGCGGCCTCTCCCGCGTCCCCGACGCCCTCACCCGCGCCGTGATCTGGAACAGCCTGCGCGACATGGTCCGCGACGGGCAGCTGGAACCCGTCGCCTACCTGGAGACCGCGCGGGCACACCTCGTCGAGGAGACCGAACTCGCCCTCGTCCAGGGCGTCCTGGCCTTCGCCCGCAACCAGATCGCCGACCGGTACGTCACCGAGGCCGAGCGTCCGGCCGCCCTCGCCACCATCGGCGAGATCGCCCGCGCGCTGCTCCGCCGCACCGAGGACGGCGAGGAGCCCGGACTGCGCCTCACCGCCGTCCGCGCCTGCGTCGACAGCGCCACCACCCCCGACAAGATCGCCTCCTGGCTCGACGAGGACACCGTCCACGGCGGCCCGGAACTCGACCCCGAGCTGCGCTGGCGCATCCTCGCCCGGCTCGCCGTCCTCGGCGCCACCGACGAGACCGTGATCGCCGCGGAACTCGAACGGGACCCGAGCGCCACCGGCCAGGAGGGCGCGGCCCGCTGCCGGGCCTCGCTGCCCGCGGCGGATGCCAAGGAGGCGGCCTGGTCGGCCATGTTCGACACGGACGACCTGTCCAACTACCTGTTCACCGCCACCGCCCTGGGCTTCTGGCAGCCCGAACAGGCGGAGCTGGTACGCGGATACGTGCCGCGCTTCTACCCGGCGGCCGTCGCCCTGGCCGACCGCCGGGGCCCGGCGATCGCCGAGGCGGCGGGGCGCTACGCGTTCCCGTCGTACGCCATCGACGCGGAGTCCCTGGCACTGGGCGAGTCCCACCTCGCGAACGACCCGATGATCCCGGCCCTCCACCGCAAACTGGCCGACCAGCTGGACGACCTCCGCCGCGCACTGAAGGCCCGCGAGGCGTAACCGAGTGGGCGGGAGCCGCGCCCCACGGCCGGCTCCCACCCACCCGGCGGGTGCCGTCAACGGCCCGGCGGCGGGGACGCGCCCCCCCGCCCCCCGTCCCCCGTTCGGGTCACAACACCCGCACTCCACGGACAAACCCCGACAACCCCCGGCACCCTGGCGTCCATGCGCGCCGCACCCCCACCCCTCGCCGGAGGCGCCCCCGGCGCCGAGGCACTTCGACCCCTTCTGGACACCGTTCTCGACGCCCTCCGGGAAGGCGCGCGGAACAGGGGCGGGCCCCTCCCGGCCGGCGGCCCGGAGGCGGCCGGACGGCGCGTGCGCGAGGCCCTCGGGGAGCCGCTCCCCGCGACGGGCCGGGGCGCCGACGAAGCGCTCCGCACCCTCGTCCACGCCCTGGCGGAAGGCGCCGCCGACCCCGCCCACCCCCTCTGCGCCGCCCACCTCCACACCCCGCCCCTCGCGCTCGCCGCCGCCGCCGACCTGGCGGCCTCCGCGCTGAACCCGTCCATGGACTCCTGGGACCAGGCGCCCGCCGCCTCCGCCCTGGAAGCCCTGGTCACGGCCGCCCTCGCCGCCGAGGTCTTCCCCGCCGCCGGCCGGCCCGACGCCCTCGTCACGACCGGCGGCACCGAGTCCAACCAACTGGCCCTGCTCCTGGCCAGGGAGCGCCACGGCCCCGCCCTCCGTACCGTCGTCGGAGCCAACGCCCACCACTCCTTCCACCGCGCCGCCTGGCTCCTCGGCCTGCCCGAGCCCGTCGTCGTGCCCACCCCCCGGGGGACGCTCGACCCGGCCGCCCTCGACACGGCGCTGGCCGCCCTCACCGGCCCGGGAGGCCCCGTCCTCGTCGCCGCCACCGCCGGCACCACCGACGAGGGTCTGATCGACCCGCTCCCGGACCTCGCCGAACTCTGCGAGGCCCGGCACGCCGAGTTCCACGTCGACGCGGCCTACGGCGGCCCCGCCCTCTTCAGCCGTACCCACCGGCACCTCCTGACGGGCCTCGACCGCGCCCGTACCGTCACCGTCGACCTGCACAAACTCGGCTGGCAGCCGGCCGCCGCCGGACTCCTCGCCGTACGCGACGCCGACGACCTCGCCGCGCTCGGGCACACCGCCGCCTACCTCAACGCCGACGACGACACCGAGGCCGGCCTGCCCGACCTGCTCGGCCGCTCCCTGCGCACCACCCGCCGCCCCGACGTCCTCAAGACCGCCGTGACCCTCCGCGCCCTCGGCCGCGACGGGCTCGGCGCCCTCGTCGACGCCTGCGTCGCCCTGGCCAGGGACCTCGCCGACCTGGTGGAGAAGGCGCCGGGGCTCGACCTGCGGGCCCGCCCGACGCTCACCACCGTGCTGTTCCGGCCGGCCGGTGCCGAGGACACGGCCGTGGCCGCGATCCGCCGCACCCTCCTCGCCGAGGGCCGCGCCGTCCTCGGCCGCGCCGAGGCGGACGGCCGGCTCTGGCTCAAGGCCACCCTGCTCAACCCCCATGCCACCCCCGGCGACCTGGCTCAGCTCATCACCCTCGTGGAAGGCAGCGCGCACCGATGACCGGCAGCACCCCCAAGGACGACCTCGACCGCCCCCACGATCTGGTGGGCGTCGGCATCGGCCCCTTCAACCTCTCGCTCGCGGCCCTCGCGCACGGCGTCCCCGGCGGTCTCGCCGCCACCTTCTACGAGCAGAAGCCGGCCTTCACCTGGCACCCGGGGCTCCTCATCGAGGGCGCCACCCTCCAGGTCCCCTTCCTCGCCGACCTGGTCACCCTGGCCGACCCCGCCAGCCCGTGGACCTTCCTCAACTACCTGAAGAGCCGCGAGCGCCTCTTCCCCTTCTACTTCGCCGAGAAGTTCCACATCCAGCGCGCCGAGTACGACGCCTACTGCCGCTGGGTCAGCGAGCGGCTGCCCGGACTGCACTTCGGCCACCAGGTCGACTCGGTCCGCTGGAACCCCGAACGGCGCCTGTTCGAGGTCGACTTCACCCAGATCGACCCGGCCGGCGAGGCCGAGGCCCTGGGCCGCGCCTACACCCGGAACATCGTCCTCGGCGTCGGCACCGAGCCGTACGTCCCCGAGCCGCTCAGGCCGCTCGCCGAGGCCCCCGGCGTCCCGGTGATCCACTCCGCCGACTACCTCGCCCACCGCGAGTCCCTGCTGCGCGCCGGGCACGTCACCGTCATCGGCTCCGGCCAGTCCGGCGCCGAGATCTTCCTCGACCTGCTCAGGGCCCGCCCCGCCGGAGCCGAACGCATCCACTGGCTGGCCCGCACCGAGGCCTTCGCCCCGATGGAGTACTCCAAGCTGGGCCTGGAGCACTTCACCCCCGACTACACCCGCTACTTCCACGCCCTGCCCGAGCCGGTACGCGCCGAACTCATGCCCCGCCAGTGGCAGCTGCACAAGGGCATCGACGCCGAGACGATCGCGGCCGTCCACGACGAGCTGTACCGCCGCACCCTGCACGGAGGCTGGCCGGACGCCGTCCTCACCCCCGGCGTCCGGGTCCGCACGGCGGGCCGCGTCGCCACCACCCGGATCGAACTGCACCTGGAGCACCTCCAGCAGGGCAGCCGCTCGCGGCTCACCACCGACGCCGTCGTCCTCGCGACCGGCTACCGGGAGCGGCCGGTGGACCGGATGCTGGCCGGGCTCGACCCGTACCTGCGGCACGACTCGGCGGGGCGCGCCCGGATCGACGAGCAGTACCGGCTGGTCCTCGACCCCTCCGTCACCGGCTCGGTGTACGTCCAGAACGCCGAGCGGCACACCCACGGCGTCGGCGCCCCCGACCTCGGCCTCGCGGCCTGGCGCAGCGCGACCATCCTCAACGCGGTCACCGGCAAGGAGCCGTACCCGCTGCCGCGCCGCACCGCCTTCACCAGCTTCGGCCTGGAGACGCGAGAGGCGCCGGCCATCCCGTCCCAGGACAGGAAGCTGACGCCTCTCACACAGATCGTCTAGGGCCTGCGGACCCCGGGGGGCCTAGAACACCGGCACGCCGTCCCGGGTCAGCTTCCAGTCCACCGAGGCGAAGGTGCCCGGGTCGACGGTCCCCTTGGCCTTCACCCACTGGATGATGGTGTTGCGGATCTCGTCCGAGTTCGCCCACAGCTGCTGGGCGCCGGCGACGTGCGGGAACGCGCCGCCGCCGCTCGCCCGGTAGTTGTTCACCGCGAGGACGAACTTCGCCGCCGGGTCGAGCGGCTTGCCCTCGAAGGACAGGCCGACGATCCGCTGCCCGACCGGCTTGGCGATGTCGATGTCGTACGTCAGACCGGACACGGCGTCGTAGTTGTAGTCCGGCGTGTTGTCCGCGTTGGTCAGCTTCGCGGTGTCGACGGGCGCGCCCGCCGGGGTCTGGACGTAGTACTTCGCCGAGTACTCCAGGTAGTCCTTCAGCTGGGCGCCCGTCAGCAGCCGGGCTTCCATCGTGTTCTCGAAGGGGTAGAGACCGGCGGCGTCCTTGATGGTGATCTCGCCGGCGGGGATGCGGGCGGTGCGGGAGAAGCAGGAGGCCTGCGAGAGCACCGGCAGGGCCGCGTGGGCACCGCCCGCGAGGGCCGCCTTCACCGTCTCGGCCTGGACGACGTTGATCAGGTCGATGATCGGCTCGTCCTTCCACGGCGCGTCGGCCGTGGTGATGGCCGCCGTGGAGGTGCCGATGACCTGGTTGACGTACGCGACGACCTTCTTGTGCTCGTCCGCGAGCAGCCCGGTGATCTCCGGGTCCTCCGCCACCGTGTTGGAGTTGAGGACCTGCGCGCCGACCTTCTCGACGACCCAGCGGCCCTTCTCCCACACCAGGTCGAAGTCGAAGAGGGTGAGGCGCTGGCCCCACTTGAGCGGCTCGGACAGGACGACGTCCTTGCCGGTCTCCTTGTTCGTCACCCGGTACTCGGGGATCTCGCTGTGCGCGTGGCCGACGAGGATCGCGTCGATGCCCGGCACCTGCTCGGCGACGAGCCCGGCCGCGTTCTCGATGTACGGGAGCTGGTCACCGTACGAGGAGGTGCCGCTGGAGCCGGAGTGCGCCGAGACGACGACCACGTCGGCGCCCATCGAGCGGAGCTTCGGCACCCACTTCGCGGCCTGCTCCTCAAGACCGGGGAAGACCATCCTGCCGCTGACGTTCGCCTTGTCCCAGATGGCGATGCCGGGGTTGGTCAGGCCGAGCACCGCGACCTTGACGTCCTTGCCGTGCGGGGTGCGCAGGCGGTGCATGCTGTACGGGGCGAAGGCCGGTCGCAGGGTCTTGGCGTCGAGCGCGTTGGCGCCGAGCAGCGGGAAGTCGCACTGCTCCTCGAACTTCCGCAGCACCGGGATGCCGTAGTTGAACTCGTGGTTGCCGAGCGCGGCGGCGTCGTAGCCGATGGCGTTCATGGCCTGGGCCATCGGGTGGACCGGGCCGCGGCGGGCGGTGATCGGGTCGACCTTGGCGTAGTAGTAGGACAGCTGGGTGCCCTGGATGGTGTCGCCGGCGTCGATGAGCAGGGTGTTGCGGCGGCCCTTCGCCGCGCGGACCTGGTCGACGAGGGTGGAGATCTTGGCGAGGCCGACGTCGTTGTGGGCCTTGTCGTCGAATTCCTTGTCCGTGAAGTAGTCCCAGTTGAAGACGTTGCCGTGCAGGTCGGTCGTGCCCATCACGGTGAAGGAGTACCGCTTCTGCGGACGCGGGCGGCCGGGGCCGTGGGCCTCGGCGGGAACGGCGACGGCTCCGGTGACGGCCACTCCGGCCCCGGCGGCGGCGGTGCGCTCCAGGAACGTCCTGCGGTTCAGCGGCATGTTCTTTTCTCCCCTTGGTTCAGTGACATCGGCGCCGACTGCGGCACACAACGCGCGTAGATTCTGGCTCAGGAGTCACGTCGGCAACAGACCTTTCGGGTTACGGAGTGGGAAAGTGTTCGGTGACACCGCCGACGCCGTACGTGGAGGAGCCCGCCGTGACGCAGGAACACCCGACCCCCGAGGCGCCCCAGGTGACGGTCCGTGGGGAGGGCCGTCTGGAGGTCGATCCCGAGCTGGCCCAGGTCTGGGTGACGGTCGCGTCCCGGGGGACGGACCGGGCGGCGGCGCTCGCCGATCTGACCCGGCGCAACGCCCGGGTGCTCGATCTGCTCAAGGCGCAGGGCACACCGGTGGAGAAGGTGGAGACGGGCAGCGTCTCGATCGCCCCGGACCTCGGCAGGCGGGGGCGCGGCGAACGGGTGCAGAGCTATCGGGGCCGGGTCGCGGTGAAGGCCGAGCTGACCGACTTCACGGTGTTGGGGGAGCTGGTGACGCGGCTCGCCGATCTGGAGATGACGAGCGTGGAGGGCCCGTGGTGGGCGCTGCGGCCGGACTCCCCGGCGTACGCGGAGGCGCGCCGGCTCGCGGTGACGGAGGCGGTCCAGCGGGCGCGGGCGTACGCGGAGGCGCTCGGCACCTCGCTCGCCTCACTCCTCGAACTGTCGGACGCCGGAGCCGACCGGGGCCTCATGCCGAGGGACCGGGGGTACGGCGCGGGGCCGGTGGCCTTCGCGGCGGAGGCGGCCGGCGGGGCCCCGGCGCTCGACCTGGAACCGCAGCGGCAGACGGTCACGGCGGAGGTCGTGGCACGGTTCACGATGCGGCCGCCCGCACTCTGAGACAGGGGGTGCGGGGGCGCGGAAATCGCTCATCGGAGCACCCCGGCGCACAGATTCAAGACTTGTCAACAGCCTTTCACGGAAAGGTTGTTGAGTAGTCATGTCTCGCCAACTCGCTACTGGCGGGTAAGGCCTAGGGTCGACCCATGCGCCGAGCGAAAATCGTTTGTACCCTTGGGCCCGCCACCGAAACATACGACCAGATCAAGGCGTTGGTCGAGGCCGGAATGGACGTGGCCCGCCTCAATCTCAGCCACGGTTCGTACGTCGAGCACGAGGAGCGCTACCGGCGCGTCCGCAAGGCCTCCGACGAGGCCGGCCGCAGCGTCGGGGTGCTCGCCGACCTTCAAGGCCCGAAGATCCGCCTCGGCCGCTTCCGCGAAGGTCCCGTACTCCTTGAACGCGGTGACGAGTTCGCCATCACCGTCGAGCCGATGGAGGGCGACCGCCACTGCTGCGGGACGACCTACTCCGGTCTCGCCGCGGACGTGACCGCCGGGGAGCGCATCCTCGTCGACGACGGCCGCGTCACCCTGGAGGTCACCTCGGTCGAGGGCCCCCGGGTGAACACCCTGGTCATCGAGGGCGGCATGGTCTCCGACCACAAGGGGCTCAACCTCCCCGGCGTCGCCGTCTCCGTCCCCGCCCTCTCCGAGAAGGACATCGAGGACCTGCGGTGGGCGCTGCGCATCGGCGCCGACGTCATCGCCCTCTCCTTCGTCCGCAGCGCCCGCGACATCGACGACGTGCACCGGATCATGGACGAGGAGGGCCGCCGGCTGCCCGTCATCGCCAAGATCGAGAAGCCGCAGGCCGTCGAGAACATCGAGGAGATCGTCGCCGCCTTCGACGGCATCATGGTCGCCCGCGGCGACCTGGGCGTCGAAATGCCCCTGGAGCAGGTGCCGATCGTCCAGAAGCGCGCCGTCAAGCTGGCCAAGCGGAACGCCAAGCCGGTCATCGTCGCCACCCAGATGCTCGACTCGATGATCGACAACTCCCGCCCCACCCGTGCGGAGGCGAGCGACGTCGCCAACGCCGTCATCGACGGCACCGACGCCGTGATGCTCTCCGGCGAGACCAGCGTCGGCCGCCACCCGATCGAGACCGTGCGCACCATGAGCCGGATCGTCGAGGCCGCCGAGGAGGACGTCCTCGCGAAGGGCCTGCCGCCGCTGACCGAGCGGAACAAGCCCCGGACCCAGGGCGGCGCGGTGGCCCGTGCGGCGGCCGAGATGGGTGACTTCCTCGGCGCCAGGTTCCTGGTCGCCTTCACGCAGTCCGGCGACACGGTCAAGCGGCTGTCCCGCTACCGCTCGCCGATTCCGCTGCTCGCCTTCACCCCGGACCCGGCGACCCGCTCGCAGCTCAATCTGACCTGGGGCGTCGAGACCTTCCTCGGCCCGCACGTCGACTCGACGGACGCGATGGTGGCCCAGGTGGACGAGGAACTGCTGCGGATCGGCCGCTGCCGTCCGGGCGACATCGTGGTCATCACGGCGGGCTCGCCGCCGGGTGTCGCAGGGTCGACGAACCTGGTCCGGGTGCACCACATCGGAGAGGCTCTGACGTAGGACGGGCTATTCGTCTCAAACCTTGGAATCAAAGGTAAAGTGCCCCGGGTGGGATTCGAACCCACGCTGTATGGTGTTTGAGACCACTGCCTCTTCCGCTGGGCTACCGGGGCATCCTTCGAAACGAAGGTCGGTGATCACCCGCCGTGTCCCTACCTTACAGGAGGTAGGTAGGCTCATGGGGAGCTGTATCCGCCTCGGAACGAGGCCATCGAACGAGGAGCCCGCGTGACCGCCCCCGAGTCGCCCCAGCCCGCCGACGACGCCGACGCGTCGCACGTCCCGCCGCTGACGACCCGCGTCGTCATCGCCGAGGACGAGGCCCTCATCCGCCTCGACCTCAAAGAGATGCTGGAGGAAGAGGGCTACACGGTCGTCGGTGAGGCCGGCGACGGCGCCACCGCCGTCGAGCTCGCCCGCGAGCACCGCCCCGACCTCGTCATCCTCGACGTGAAGATGCCCGTCCTCGACGGCATCTCGGCCGCCGAGAAGATCGCGGGCGAGTCCATCGCCCCGGTCCTCATGCTCACCGCCTTCTCGCAGCGCGAGCTCGTCGAGCGGGCCAGGGACGCCGGCGCCATGGCGTACCTGGTGAAGCCGTTCAGCAAGAGCGACGTCGTGCCCGCCATCGAGATGGCCGTCTCCCGCTTCTCCGAACTGCGCGCCCTGGAGCAGGAGGTCGCGGACCTCTCCCAGCGCCTGGAGACCCGCAAGCTGGTGGACCGCGCCAAGTCGGTCCTGCAGACCCAGTACGGACTGACCGAGCCGGCCGCGTTCCGCTGGATCCAGAAGACCTCCATGGACCGCCGCATGTCGATGCAGCAGGTCGCCGAGGCGGTCATCGAGGACGCCGAGGAGAAGAAGGCGGCCAAGGGCCAGTAGCAGGCCCCGCCCCGTACACGAGAAGGCCCGCCCCACGACGTCGTGGGGCGGGCCTTCGGTTCGTGGGGCTCAGTCCTCGCCGAGGTACGCCTTGCGGACGGACTCGTCGTGGAGCAGGTCCTGCCCCGTGCCCGAGAGCACGATCTTGCCGATCTCCATCACATGGCCCTGGTCCGCCAGGGCCAGCGCGGCCTGGGCGTTCTGCTCGACGAGCAGGATGGTGGTGCCCTGGGCCTTCAGCTCGGAGATGGTCGCCATGATCTTCTGCATCATGATCGGCGAGAGACCCATGGAGGGCTCGTCGAGCATGAGCAGCTTCGGCTGGGACATCAGCGCCCGGCCCATGGCGAGCATCTGCTGCTCACCGCCGGAGAGCGTGCCGGCCGCCTGCTTGCGACGCTCGCCCAGGATCGGGAAGAGGTCGTAGGCGCGCTGGACGTCCTTGGCGATGCCCGCGGTGTCCTTCCGGAGGAAGGCGCCGAGGAGCAGGTTCTCCTCGATCGACATCCGGGGGAAGATGTGGCGGCCCTCGGGGGAGTGGGCCAGACCCAGCGAGACGATCTTGTGCGCGGGGATCTTGCGGAGGGACTTGCCCTCGAACTTGATCTGGCCGCCGACCGGCTTGAGGAGCCCGGAGAGGGTCCGCAGGGTGGTGGTCTTCCCGGCGCCGTTGGTGCCGATGAGGGTGACGACCTCACCGGCGTCGACGGAGAAGGAGATGCCCTTGACGGCCTCGATCTTTCCGTAGGCGACGCGCAGGTCCTCGACTTCGAGCAGTGCGGTCATGCGTCGTTCTCCTTGCCCGAAGCAGGGTCGTGCGGGGTGTCCTCCGAGGCCTCTTCGGCGGCGGGGGCCTCGGGGGACTCCTCGCTCCCGTCGGCCTCGGGGGCGTCGTCGTCGGCGGTGGTCTCGTCGGCCTCGTCCGCCTCTTCGGCCGCGGGGGCCTCAGGGGCGTCCGGCTCCGCGACCGGCGCCTTCTCCGACTCGACCGGCTCGCCCAGGTACGCGGCGATGACCCGCTCGTCGCTCTGGACGGTCTGGCTGTCGCCCTCGATCAGCTTCTGGCCCTGGACGAGCACGGCGACCCGGTCGCAGAGGTTGAAGATGAACCGCATGTCGTGCTCGATGACGAGCACGGCGATGCCCATGTCCCGGATGGCGAAGATGAGTTCCTCCGCCGCCCGCGTCTCCTGCGGGTTCATGCCGGCGGTGGGCTCGTCGAGCAGGATCAGGCCGGGGTCGCTCGCGAGGGCGCGGGCGATCTCCAGCTTGCGCTGCTCGCCGTACGGGAGGTTCTTCGCGAGGTGCTGCGCCTTGTCCTGCAGGCCGATGAACTCCAGGAGCTCCATCGCCCGCTTCGACGCCTCGGCCTCGGTCTTCCGGAAGCCGGGCAGCCGGAGCAGCGCGGACCAGAGGCCCTGCTTCATCCGGGTGTGGCGTCCGACGAGGACGTTCTCCAGGACCGTCATGTTGTGGAAGAGACGGATGTTCTGGAAGGTACGGGCGATGCCGGCGTCGGTGACCTTGAAGGACGTGGGCGGCAGGACCGTGCCCTTGTACCGGACTTCGCCCTCGGTCGGGATGTAGAGACCGGTGAGGCAGTTGAAGAAGGTGGTCTTGCCGGCGCCGTTGGGGCCGATGAGACCGACGATCTCGCCGCTGTTCACGGTGAGGTTCACATCGCGCACGGCGGTGAGGCCGCCGAACCGCATGGTGACCCCGCGCGCGTCGAGCACGGTCTCGCGGGCGGCCGGCTCGGTGGTGGCCCCGGCCTTGGTGGTGGTCGTCGTCATGGTTCAGGCACCTGCCTTGGCGAGCGTGGCGGGCGTCTCGTCCTTCTCGTGGAACTCCAGCTGGTTGCGCCGGTTGGCGATCATGCCCTCCGGGCGGAAGCGCATGAGCAGGATCAGCGCGACGCCGAAGAGCAGCAGCTGGTACTCGCCCATGAACTGGAGCTTGTTCGGGATGAGGAAGAGCAGGGACGCGCCGACCAGGGGACCGCTCATGGTGCCCATGCCGCCGAGGACGACGGCCGCGAGCAGGAAGGCGGAGTTGGGCGGGATCGGACCGGCGAAGAGGTACTGCTCCGGGGTCACCGTGTAGGTGACGTGGGCCTGCACGGTGCCGGCGAGACCGGCCAGCGAGGCACCGAGCGCGAAGGCGATCAGCTTCACCCGGAAGCCGTTGATGCCCATGGCGAGCGCGGCGGTCTCGTCCTCGCGGATGGCGACCCAGGCGCGGCCGATGCGGGAGTCGCCGCTGCGCCGGAAGACCAGCACGACGACCGCCATGATCAGCAGCATCAGGAAGAAGTAGTTCGCGAAGCGGCCGATGGTGAAGCCGCCGATCACGTGCTCGGCGCCGAAGTCGAACCCGAACATGCTCAGGTTCGGGATGGACGCGATGCCGTTGGAGCCGTTGGTGATGTCGGGACCGGAGGTGCCGTCGGTGTTGTTCACCGTGATCCGGAAGATCTCACCGAAACCGAGGGTGACGATGGCGAGGTAGTCGCCGCGCAGCCGCAGGGTCGGGGCGCCGATGAGGACACCGAAGATCAGGGAGGCCGCCGCACCGACCAGGATGGCCGCCCAGAAGGGGAAGTGCAGACCGAACGGGGAGGTCGGGGCGCCCGAGACGAGGGCGGCCGCGTAGGCACCCACGCCGAGGAAGGCGACGTAACCGAGGTCGAGGAGACCGGCGAGGCCGACGACGATGTTCAGGCCCAGGGCGACCGTGGCGAAGATCAGGATGTAGACGCCGAGCGTCGCGTACTGGTCGTCGGTCTGGGTGAAGGGGAAGAGAGCCGCGGCGGTGAACGCGCCCGCGATGGACAGGTTCTGGTGCTTGCCGGTGAGCTGCGTGGCCTGCGCGATGAGACCCGACTTGTTGACCGCGGCGAAGCCGAGGCCGGCCGTGATCAGGAAGCCGAGGAACAGCTCGTCGTACTCCGTGCCGACACCGTAGGTGAAGACGCCGAGCGCCACGGCGAGGACGCCCGCGATGATCAGGATCTCCAGGGAGGAGTGCATCGAGGGCAGTCGGCGCACCGAACCGGTGGTGGCGAAGGCCGCCTTGAAGGTGGCCCAGTTGTTGCCGGCCTTGTGCTTGAACTGGTCCCAGCCGGTGTCCTCGGGGTCCACGGGCAGCAGCTTCGGCCGCTCGAAGGGGAGGGCGAGGGCGCCGAGGAGGGCGAGCAGGGTGGCGAGCGCGAGGATCGCGCCGCCCGGCTCCAGGTTGACCGGGCCGCCGAGCTCGATGCTGATGGCGCCGACCGTGAACCAGGCGGTGCCGAAGGAGGCGAGCGCGGCGAGCTTGAGGGCCGCGTCACCGCCGGCCGGGGTCAGCCAGCGGGTGCCCTTGACGCCGTACGACGAGAGGGCGAAGAGGACGGTGAGCAGGCCCAGCACCAGGACCTGCATCTGCAGGCCGGCGGGGGAGCCGTAGAACGTGAGGTCGCCGGGGAAGCGGGACGTCCAGGTCCAGGAGAGGAAGCAGCTGGCGACCGTGACGACGGCGCCGCCGAGGGCGAGGGGGCGGGCGGCCCCGGCCGGCACGAAGCCGATGAGGCCGGTCGCCTCGGGGGCGGGAGCCGTCGCCGCCGTGGTGTTCTCGGAGATGGTGGTCATGGTGCTCACGCCCTGTCCGCGACGCGCTCGCCGAGGAGGCCTTGTGGCCGGGCGAGGAGTACGACGATGAGGAGTACGAAGGCCCAGACGTCTGCCCAGGACTGGCCGCCGAGCTGGTCCATACCGGGGATGTGGCTGATGTAGGCCGTCGCCATGGTCTCCGCGACGCCGAGGACCACACCGCCGATCATGGCCCCGTAGATGTTGCCGATGCCGCCGAGGACGGCGGCGGTGAACGCCTTGAGTCCGAGGAGGAAGCCCATCTTGTAGTCGACGACGCCGTACTTGAGGCCGTAGGCGACGGCGCCGACCGCGGCGAACGCGGCACCGAGGGCGAACGCGATCACGATGATCCGGTCGGTGTTGACGCCCATGAGCTTCGCGGTGTCCGGGTCCTGCGCCGTGGCCTGCATGCCGCGGCCGACGCGGGTGCGCATCACGAAGAAGGCGAGGACGGCCATGCAGATCGGGGCGGCGATCAGGAGGAAGACGTCGCCGGTCTGGATGGTGACCGGGCCGAGCTCGATCGGGCCGCCGGGGATCTGCGGGAAGGTCCGGGCGGACTTCGCCTCGGGGTAGAAGGTCCACACGGCCTGCTGGAGGGCGAGCGAGAGACCGATCGCGGTGATGAGCGGGGCGAGGCGGGGGCCACCGCGCAGCGGGCGGTAGGCCAGGCGTTCCGCCCCGACGGCTATCGTCGTCGCGACGAGCACGGCACCGATGATCATGAGGGGCAGCGCGACCCACATGGTGGTGCCGCCGGGCAGGATGAGCCAGACCGTGAGCGCCCCGAAGCCGCCGGTCATGAAGATCTCGCCATGGGCGAAGTTGATGAGCTGGACGATGCCGTAGACCATCGTGTAGCCGACGGCGACCAGCCCGTACATGGATCCCAGTAGCAGGCCGTTGACCAGCTGCTGCGGCAGTTCGTTCACCGCATTGTCCTCCGAGACTTTCGACGGATGTGACACCGCGCGGGGCGCCTGGTGCGGCCCCCCGCGCGATGAAAGTGGTGCTGAGTGGTGCGGTACGGGCTGCTGAGGATCAGCCGCCGAAGGTGCCGGACTCGACCGGCTTGTACGCGCCGCCCTCGACCTTGTAGACCGTGAGCTGCTTGTTCGTGGTGTCACCGAACTCGTCGAAGGAGACCTTGCCGGTCACGCCCTCGAAGGAGACGCCCTGCATGGCCTCGACGACCTTGGCGCGCTCCGGGACCTTGCCGCCGTTGCCCTCGGTGGCCTTCTTGACGGCCTCGATGACCGCCCAGGTCGAGTCGTAGGCGTAGCCGCCGTAGGCCTCGTAGGCCTCCTTGTAGCCCTTGGCCTTGTAGTTGGCCAGGAACTCCTTGGCGGACGGGAGGGACTCGATCGGCGAACCGACGGAGGTGGCGATGTCGCCCTCGGCCGCCGTGGCGCCCGCCAGCTTCACGTACTCGGGGCTGTAGATCGCGTCGCCGCCGACGACGGTGACCTTCGCGCCGGCCTCCTTGATCTGCTTGGCCAGCGGGCCGGCGGCCGGGTACTCGCCACCGTAGTAGACGACGTCGGCGCCGGAGCTCTTCACCTTGGTCGCGACCGCGGAGAAGTCCTTGGTGTCCGGGTTGATGTGCTCGGTGCCGAGGACCTTGCCGCCGAGCTTCTCGAACTCGCCCTTGAAGGTGCCCGCGAGGCCGGCGCCGTAGGTCTTCTTGTCGTCGATGATGAAGGCCTTGGTCTTCTTGGCCTTGTTGAAGACGTACTGCGCGGCGAACGGGCCCTGGATGGCGTCCGTGGTCGCGGTGCGGAAGTACGACTTGTAGCCGCGCTTCTTGTCACCGGTGGACCAGTTGGGGCCCTGGCTCAGCGACGGGTTGGTGTTGGCCGGGGAGACCTGGACCAGCTTGGCGTCGTCGAAGACCTTCTGCATCGACTCGGACACCGAGGAGTTCAGCGGACCCACGACGCCGAGGACGTTCTTGTCGGCGACGAACTTCGTGGCGTTCTGCTGGCCGGCGGAGGGCTGCGCCTGGTCGTCCAGGGTCTCCAGCTTGAAGGTCACGCCCTTGACGTAGGCCTTCTCGTTGGCCGTCTTGACCGCGAGGTCGGCCGAGTTCTTGATGCCGAGGCCGAGGGCGGACAGCTCACCCGTGAGGGGCGCGTCGAGACCGATGGTCACGGTGACATTGCCGCCGTCACCGTTCCCGGCCTCGCCACCCTTGTCGTCGCGAGAACCACAGGCGGTGAGCGTGAGCGCTCCCGCGGTGACCGCGGTGGTGAGTATGAGCAACGAACGGTTTCGCACGAAGGGTCCTTTCCCTGGCGCGGCCCCCTCGGACGAGGCGGTGCCGTGAAGCTGCGGAGCGAGGGGCGCCGTTGTGGAACGCCGGGCCGTACTGGGTTTGGTACAAGGCCGTGCAGTAGAACGCGCCCGGCGGCGCGGTGACTGGCGGTGACTCTAAGCGCAGGTGGGGAGGGTCGGGGAGCGGCGAGGACAGGATGTGACTGTCTTGTTATGCCGAGGGGGAAATGGTGTGCGCGGCGCCTGGGAAAACCGGGGCATAGGGGTCGGTAACGCGGTGTTCACATACTGAGAACGCCCAGTTCCGCTAAGGGGCTTGAGCGATTCTTGGTACTGACGGTCCGCTCAGCGGACTCTCCGGATATCGGACAGCGGCAGAAACCTGAGCGGACGAACCGGCCCTTCCGCTTCAGGTCGGAGCGACTCGTGTGTATGTGACACAGCGTGACGAAGGGGAGGGTGGGCGAAGGGCGGGAACGCCGAAGGGGGCGGCACCCGCGGGTGCCGCCCCCTTCGTGGTCCGTCGCTGGTCAGGCGCCCGGGGCCACCGCCGCGTCCGCGCCGGAGGCCGCCGCGGGGCCGTCGCCCGTCAGCATCGCGGCGTCCTTCGCGGTGACCTCACGCAGCAGACAGGTCAGCCGCGCCGAGCAGACCCGCTTGCCCTGCTCGTCGCTGATCACGATCTCGTACGTCGCCGTCGTGCGGCCGCGGTGCACCGGGGTCGCCACACCGGTCACCAGCCCGCTGCGCACCCCGCGGTGATGGGTGCAGTTCAGGTCGACGCCCACGGCGATCCGGGAGGACCCGCCGTGCAGCATCGAGCCGACGGAGCCCAGCGTCTCGGCGAGCACCGCCGACGCGCCGCCGTGCAGCAGACCGTACGGCTGGGTGTTCCCCTCCACCGGCATCGTGCCGACGACCCGCTCGGCGGACGCCTCCACGATCTGGACGCCCATCCGGTTCCCCAGGTGCCCGGCGGAGAAGAGCGCCGGGAGGTCGACGCCCAGCGCCGCGTACTCGTCGATGACCTCCTGCGGGAACGTCACGTGCTGCTGCTCGCCCATGGGCCGGCTCCGTTCGTCTTCGTACGGCGACTGCTCTTCGTACGGCTGCTGATACCGCCTGAGCAAACGCTTAGGCGGAAGGGGATTGTTCCAGACGGACGACCACGGACTTGCTCGCGGGGGTGTTGCTGACGTCCGCCGTCGACTCCAGCGGCACCAGGACGTTCGTCTCCGGGTAGTACGCCGCCGCGCACCCCCGGGACGTCGGATAGTGCACCACCCGGAAACCGGGCGCCCGCCGCTCGCTGCCGTCCGTCCACTCGCTCACCAGATCCGCGTACGCCCCGTCAGCGAAGCCCAGCGCCGCCGCGTCCGCCGGATGGACCAGCACCACCCGGCGGCCCCCCTTGATGCCCCGGTAGCGGTCGTCCAGACCGTAGATCGTGGTGTTGTACTGATCGTGCGAGCGCAGCGTCTGGAGCAGCAGCCGGCCCTCCGGCACGCGCGGGTACTCGACGGGCGCCGCCGTGAAGTTCGCCCTGCCGGTCTTCGTCGGGAAGCGGCGCTCGTCACGCGGCCCGTGCGGCAGCGCGAAACCGCCGGGGTTCGCCGCGAGCCGCGCGTTGAAGTCCTCGAAACCGGGCACCACGCGCGCGATGCGGTCCCTGATCGTCGCGTAGTCGGCCTCGAACTCCTCCCAGGGCGTCGCCGACCCCGCGCCGAGGACGGCGCGGGCCAGCCGCGCCACGATCGCCGGCTCGGAGAGCAGATGCGGGCTCGCGGGCGGCAGATTGCCGCGCGAGGCGTGCACCAGACTCATCGAGTCCTCGACCGTCACGACCTGCTTGCCGCTCCGCTGCACGTCCTTGTCGGTGCGCCCGAGCGTCGGCAGGATCAGCGCGCGGGTGCCCGTCACCGCGTGCGAGCGGTTCAGCTTCGTCGACACGTGCACCGTCAGCCGCGCGTTCCGCATCGCGGCCTCGGTGACCTCGGTGTCCGGGGTCGCACCGACGAAGTTCCCGCCCATGGCGAAGAACACCTTCGCCTCGCCGTCGCGCAGCGCCTGGATCGACCGCACCACGTCGAAGCCGTGGTGGCGCGGCGAGACGATCCCGAACTCCTTGTCCAGGGCGTCCAGGAAGGCGGGCGCGGGCCGCTCGAAGATCCCCATCGTGCGGTCGCCCTGCACGTTCGAATGACCGCGCACCGGGCACACCCCGGCGCCCGGCCGGCCGATGTTCCCGCGCAGCAGCAGGAAGTTGACCACCTCGCGGATGGTCGGCACCGAGTGCTTGTGCTGGGTGAGGCCCATCGCCCAGCAGACGATCGTCCGCTCCGAGGCGAGCACCATCTCCAGGGCCCGCTCGATCTCGGCGCGGTCGAGCCCGGTCGCCGCGAGCGTCTCGTCCCAGTCGGCCGCCTTCGCCGCCGCCACGAACTCCTCGTACCCATGGGTGTGCTCGCGTACGAAGGCCTCGTCGACGGCCCCGGCGGTCTCCAGGACCAGCTTGTTGAGCAGCCGGAAGAGGGCCTGGTCGCCGCCGATCCTGATCTGGAGGAAGAGATCGGTGAGCGCGGCGCCCTTGAGCATGCCCTGCGGGGTCTGCGGGTTCTTGAAGCGCTCCAGCCCCGCCTCCGGCAGCGGGTTCACCGAGATGATCCGCGCGCCCGCCGCCTTCGCCTTCTCCAGGGCGGACAGCATCCGGGGATGGTTCGTCCCCGGGTTCTGCCCGGCCACGATGATCAGGTCCGCCCGGTGCAGGTCCTCCAGGGAGACGCTGCCCTTGCCGATGCCGATGGTCTCCGTCAGCGCCGAGCCCGAGGACTCGTGGCACATGTTGGAACAGTCCGGCAGGTTGTTCGTGCCGAACTCGCGGGCGAAGAGCTGGAGCAGGAACGCGGCCTCGTTGCTCGTACGCCCCGAGGTGTAGAAGAGCGCCTCGTCGGGGGAACCGAGCGCCCGGAGCTCCTCCGCGAGGATCGCGAAGGCCCGCTCCCAGGTCACCGGCTCGTACCGGTCGCCGCCCTCGGGCAGCAGCATCGGCTCCGTGATCCGGCCCTGCTGGCCCAGCCAGTACCCGCTGCGGGTCGCCAGGTCCGCCACCGGGTGCGCGGCGAAGAACTCCGGGGTCACCCGGCGCAGCGTCGCCTCCTCGGCGACCGCCTTCGCGCCGTTCTCGCAGAACTCCGCCACATGCCGCTTGTCGCCCTCCGGCCAGGCGCAGCCGGGACAGTCGAAGCCGTCCTTCTGGTTGACCTTGAGCAGGGTCCGGGCGGTCCGCAGCGTCCCCATCTGCTCCTGCGCGATCCGCAGCGTGTGCCCGACGGCGGGCAGCCCGGCGGCGGCGTGCTGCGGCGGCGTGACCTGCGGTGCGTCCTGGACCGGGTCGCCCACCGGCGGCTTGCTGACCATCGCGCTCTCCCTTGAGCGGTAATCCTGCTGCGTACGTCCCCGATCCTGTCACGCGGCACCGACAGCCCGGGACCCCGCCGGTGTGGACGGGATTGTCAGCGGTCCGTGGCAGGATCGTCATGTGGCCGAGACAGCATCGAAGAACCCCGCAGACACCCGCCCCCGCCTGCTCCTCATGGACGGGCACTCGCTCGCGTACCGGGCGTTCTTCGCGCTCCCCGCGGAGAACTTCACCACCGCGACCGGGCAGCCGACGAACGCGATCTACGGGTTCGCCTCGATGCTGGCGAACACGCTCCGCGACGAGGCCCCCACCCACTTCGCGGTCGCCTTCGACGTGTCCCGCAAGACCTGGCGGTCCGAGGAGTTCCCGGAGTACAAGGCGAACCGCTCCAAGACCCCCGACGAGTTCAAGGGGCAGGTCGAGCTGATCGGCGAGCTGCTCGACGCGATGCACGCGCCGCGCTTCGCCGTCGACGGCTTCGAGGCCGACGACGTCATCGCGACCCTCGCCACCCAGGCCGAGGCCGAGGGCTTCGACGTGCTCATCGTCACCGGCGACCGGGACTCCTTCCAGCTGGTCTCCGACCGCACGACCGTGCTCTACCCCACCAAGGGCGTCTCCGAGCTGACCCGCTTCACCCCGGAGAAGGTCCAGGAGAAGTACGGCCTCACGCCCTCGCAGTACCCCGACTTCGCGGCCCTGCGGGGCGACCCGTCCGACAACCTCCCCGGCATCCCGGGCGTCGGTGAGAAGACCGCCGCCAAGTGGATCAACCAGTTCGGCTCCTTCGCCGAGCTCGTCGAGCGCGCCGAGGAGGTCAAGGGCAAGGCCGGGCAGAACTTCCGCGATCACCTGGAAGCCGTCAAGCTCAACCGCCGGCTGACCGAGATGTCCAAGGACGTCGAGCTGCCGAAGACGGTCACCGACCTCGCCCGCGAGCCGTACGACCGCGGGGCCGTCGCCCTCGTCCTCGACACCCTGGAGATCCGCAACCCCTCGCTGCGCGAGCGGCTCCTCGCCGTCGACCCGGGCGCCGCCGAGGAGGCCGCCCCGGCCCCCGCCGCCGGTGTCGAGATCGACGGCACCGTCCTCGGCGCCGGCGAGCTGGCGCCCTGGCTCGCCGAGCACGGCACCGAGCCCCTCGGCGTCGCCACCGTCGACAGCTGGGCCCTCGGCACGGGGAACGTGAGCGAGGTCGCCCTCGCCGCCGCCGACGGCGCCGCCGCCTGGTTCGAGCCGAGCGCGCTCGACGAGGCCGACGAGCGCGCCTGGGCCGAGTGGATCTCCGACGCCGGCCGCCCCAAGGTCCTGCACAACGCCAAGGGCGCCATGCGAGTCTTCCCCGAGCACGGCTGGAGCGTCGCGGGCGTCACCATGGACACCGCCCTCGCCGCCTACCTCGTCAAGCCCGGCCGCCGCTCCTTCGCCCTCGACGCGCTCTCCGTCGAGTACCTCGGCCGTGAGCTGGCCCCGGCCGCCGCCACCGACGGACAGCTCGCCTTCGGCGCCGACGACACCGCCGAGGCCGAGGCCCTCATGACGCAGGCGAGGGCCGTCCTCGACCTGGCCGACGCCTTCGACGAGCGGCTCGGCGAGGTCGGCGCCCGCGAGCTGCTCCACGAGGTCGAGCTGCCCACCTCCGCCCTCCTCGCCCGTCTGGAGCGGCACGGCATCGCCGCCGACCGCGACCACCTGGAGGCCATGGAGCAGCAGTTCGCCGGGGCCGTGCAGCAGGCCGTGAAGGAGGCGCACGCCTCCGTCGGCCACGAGTTCAACCTCGGCTCGCCCCAGCAGCTCCAGGAGGTCTTCTTCGGCGAGCTGAACCTGCCGAAGACCAAGAAGACCAAGACCGGGTACACCACGGACGCCGACGCGCTCGCCTGGCTGGCCGGCCAGACCGAGCACGACCTGCCCGTGATCATGCTCCGCCACCGCGAGCAGGCCCGGCTGCGCTCGACGGTCGAGGGCCTGATCAAGACGGTCGCGGCGGACAACCGCATCCACACCACCTTCAGCCAGACCGTCGCCGCCACCGGCCGCCTCTCCTCGACCGATCCCAACCTGCAGAACGTGCCGGTGCGGACGGACGAGGGCCGCGCCATCCGGCACGGCTTCGTCGTCGGCGAGGGCTTCGAGGCCCTCATGACCGCCGACTACAGCCAGATCGAGCTGCGCGTCATGGCCCACCTCTCCGAGGACGAGGGGCTCATCGAGGCCTTCACCTCCGGCGAGGACCTGCACACCACCGTCGCCTCCCAGGTCTTCGGCGTCGAGCGGTCCGCCGTCGACGCGGAGATGCGCCGCAAGATCAAGGCCATGTCGTACGGCCTGGCCTACGGCCTCTCCGCCTTCGGCCTCTCGCAGCAGCTGAACATCGACCCGGGCGAGGCCCGCGGCCTGATGGACACCTACTTCGAGCGCTTCGGAGGGGTACGGGACTACCTGCGCCGTGTCGTCGACGAGGCCCGCGCCACCGGGTACACCGAGACGATGCTCGGCCGCCGCCGGTACCTCCCCGACCTCAACAGCGACAACCGGCAGCGCCGCGAGGCCGCCGAGCGGATGGCGCTCAACGCCCCGATCCAGGGCACGGCCGCCGACATCGTCAAGGTCGCCATGCTCAACGTCGACCGGGCGCTGGCCGAGGAGGGCCTCGCCTCCCGGATGCTCCTCCAGGTCCACGACGAAATCGTGCTCGAACTCGCCCCCGGCGAGCGCGAGCGGGTCGAGGCCCTGCTCCGCGAACAGATGTCGGCCGCGGCCGACCTGCGAGCCCCCCTCGACGTCTCGGTGGGCGTGGGCCCGAACTGGGACTCGGCGGCTCACTGACGCGATGACGGCCCACCGGGGCCGGGCGATCGCCCGGCCCCGGTGGCGCCTTCGGCCCGCACGCCGTGGGCCGTCGCCTCGCCCCGCTCCCGCCTCCGTGCGGGCAAGCGTCCCGCCGGGGCGTGGGGGTTCCCGGACGAAGTCCGGGGGAGGGCGGGCACGCGGGACATCGCCCCTGCCGGGCCGAGGCTCCTGGACGACAGGGCGTCACGGCCAGCACAGGCGCCCGGCCCCGGCGCCTGTGCGCCACTCGGACCAGTCGGAGGGCGCCCCACCACCTCCGCTCCCGAAACTGGGGGCATGACCCCGCGCCGCCGCCCCCGCCTCCCCACCTGGGCCCTCCTCGGCGCCCTGCTCGGCGCGTCCGCCACCACCTGGCCCTGGCCCGCCGAGGCGCACCGGGCAGCCGCCCTCTGCACCTCGACCCGCGAGCCCGCCCTCGCCCTCCGGCTCTCCCAGGACATCGCGGCCGTCCTCAAGGGCCGCGACGGCACGGTCTCCGTCGCCGTCCACGACCCCGCCCGCGAACTGCGCTGCCGGCTCGACGACACCCTGGCCTACGACTCCGCCAGCGTCGCCAAGGTCCTGATCATGCAGGCCGTCCTCGGCCGCGCCGAGGAGCTCGGCCGGGCGCCGACCCGCCTGGAGGCCAGGCGCATGAAGGCGATGATCACGCGCTCCGACAACACCGCGGCCTCCGACCTCTGGCAGGGCCTGTCCCGCGCCCGGCTGAACAGGGTGCTGCGCGAGGCCGGCGCCCAGGACACCGTCCTCGGCCACGACCGCTACTGGGGGCTCACCCGCACCACCGCCCGCGACCAACTGGCCCTGCTCGCCGCCGTCTCCCGCCGCGCCGAGGCGATGAACCTGATGGGCCAGGTCGCCCACGACCAGGCCTGGGGCGTCTCCGCGGGCGCCCCCCGCACGGTCAAGGTCCACCTCAAGAACGGCTGGCTGCCCCGCGCCACCCACGCCTGGCGCGTCCACAGCATCGGCATCGCGCGCCCGGCCTCGCCCGCCCCGGGCGGTGCGCTCGACTACCGCATCGCCCTCCTCAGCCACGACAACCCCACCATGCGGTACGGCGTCCGGACCCTGGAGGGGATCGCCCTCGTCGTGCACCGCGCCCTCTCCGGCGGCGGCACCGCGGCCCGGGGCTTCACCCCGCCGGAGAAGATCAGCGAGACCCCTGACGGGAGCGCTCCGTACGAGCCGCCGGGCGCGCGCCCTCCGGAACGGACCGACCCGACGGAACAGGCTCCCCCGAAGGCCCCACCGGAGCAGGGCCCCGGCCCGGCCGGGCGGACAGCCGCACCCACGTCCCGTACAGCACGAGTCCGACGGCGAGCCCCGCGCCGGCCCCGAAGCAGGCCGTCGGAATGACGTCCAGGGGCGTCTCGATCCGGTCCCAGCCCCAGTACGCGGCCCAGCGCAGCACCCGGTGCCCGATCCCGGCGAGGACACAGCCGCCGATCAGCCCCACGGCAAGGAGCCGCCCCCGCCGGTCCGGGACCGGCACCCCGGCGGGCAGCGCCGGGCCGGGAGCGGCGGAGCGCAGCGCCCGCGCGAGGAACCACCCGAGGAAGCCCAGGGCCAGCGCCGAACCCCCGTACTGCGCGTAGAGGTAGACCGGGAACCCGGCGACGACGTCGCCGAGCACCGGGATCGCCCGCGTGCCCCAGCGGTCGATGTGGGTGAAGGAGTCCCACACGACGTGGGTGGTCGCGCCGAGCGCGGCGGAGAGGCCGAACCATCCGGCGAGCGCGGCCGGGTGCCGGTCACGCCAGGGCCGGCCCCGGACCAGCCCGTACACCCGCCCGCGCCATCCGGCGGGCAGCAGCGCCACGAGCGGCTCGCGGACGGTCAGCCACAGACCCACGAGCAGGGCCGTGATCAGCACGTCGGCGGTGACGACGCCGACGGGGGAGTGGGTGACGTCCCCGAAGGTCATCGCCCCGGGGAAGGCCGTCGCGGCGAAGTAGGTCATGTCGGGCGCGAAGGAGCCCGCGACGAGCGCGGACGCGACCAGCGGCCCGCGCGCGGTCCCGTTCCGGCGCAGTCCGGGCAGCACGGCAGCGGCATGACTCAGCGTGAAGGGCAACGGGACTTCCCCCAGGTTCCGGTGGTGACGGCCGCGGCACGTCGTCGGCCACCGGGGAAGAGGCCCCGGACCGGCCCCCCGGTTCCCGTACGCGCCGGGTCCGGAAGCGGCCGAGAGGTGACGAAAGCGTGAAACAGGGTCAGGCGCCGGTGCCTGGTGGGCCGGTGTTGGCATAGGGTCGCCGGGGGTCACACGCGGGGAGCGTGGGGCCGGAGTCGAGGGGGAAGGGACCACGGACATGTCAGCGACGCATTTGGGCCGCAGGCTGCGCAGGGGAGCCACCAGCGGTGCGGTGGTGGCCGCGGCGGTCGCCGCGCTCGCCGCCTCGCAGGCGCCGGAAGCGGTCTCTCCGCCCACGGACAACGCGGGAGGCGACCGTTCCGTCGGCGCCGGGGACACCGCGACGCCCCCCGGTGACGGCTCCGCCACCGGTGACTCGCCGTACTACACGGACCTGCCGCCGCTGAACACCCCGAACAAGCCCGGTGTGACGCCCGCCGTCCCGCCGGCCTTCACCGGGCCCGCCGAGGCCGGCATACCCGCGTCCGTGATCTCCGCCTACCAGCGCGCCGAGCAGTCGATCCGCTCCACCGACCCCGGCTGCAACCTGCCCTGGCAGCTGCTCGCCGGCATCGGCAAGGTCGAGTCCGGCCAGGCGCGCGGCGGCCGGGTCGACGCCAACGGCACGACGCTGTCGCCGATCCTCGGCCCCATCCTCAACGGCGTCGGATTCGCCAACATCTCCGACACCGACGGCGGCGCCTACGACGGCGACAAGACCCACGACCGCGCCGTCGGCCCGATGCAGTTCATCCCGTCCACCTGGGCCGTCTGGGGCCAGGACGCCAACAGCGACGGGAAGAAGGACCCGAACAACATCTACGACGCCGCGCAGGCCGCCGGGCTCTACCTCTGCGCGAACGACCGCGACCTGGCGCTCAAGGCCGACCTCGACCGGGCGATCCTCAGCTACAACCGCTCGACGGAGTACCTGAACACGGTCCTGTCCTGGTTCACCTACTACCAGCGCGGCACCCACCAGGTCCCGGACGGCACGGGCATGCTCCCGGTCGACCGCAGCGACGGCCGGGGCCAGGGTCACCGCCCCGCCCCCACCTTGCCGCCGGTACGCCTCCCGGCGACCCCCACGCCGAACCCGAAGCCGTCGAAGCCGGGCACCCCGGGGGAGGCCACCCCGCCGCCGACCGCGCCCACCACCCCCACCAAGCCCCCGGTCACCCCGCCGACGAAGCCGCCGACCGTGCCGCCCGCCGCCAAGGTCACCCGCCTCTCGCCCGTCGCGACGGGCAAGCTGACCGCGACCACCGGGAACGCCTTCGCCAAGGCCCCCGCGGTCGCCGCGCTCGACGGCGTCGGCACCCCGGTCAGCGGGGTCGAGATCCGCTTCGAGATCACCGGGACCACCGACTCCCGTTTCCCCGGCGGCTCGACCACCGCGACCGTCACCACGGGCTCCGCCGGCATCGCGACGGCCCCCCTGCCGAAGGCCGGCGAGAAGACCGGGTCGTTCACGATCAAGGCCACCGTCGTCGGCCGCACCCTGGCCGCGGCCGAGTTCACCGCGACCGTCACCGAACGGCAGGCGGACGCCCTCGCCCGGGTCGGTGGTGACCCCCTGACGGCCACCACCGGCACCGCATACGCCCAGCGGGTGCAGGCGAAGGCCACCGACGGGGGCGCGCTCGCCCCCGGCGTCGTCGTCACCGCCGTGGTCGTCGCCTCGGCGGCGGACACCGCGGAGAGCGCCGACGGCCCGTACTTCAAGGACGCGGCGGGCAACCCCCTCCGCACCCTCACGCTCACGACCGACGAGAACGGTCTGATCTCCCTCCCCGAGCTCTTCGCGGGCGACAAGGCCGGCGCGTACGTGCTGCGCCTCACCGCGCCCGGCGGAGGCAGCACGGAGATCACGCTGACGGTCACGGCACCGGCCACCACGCCCACCCCGGACCCGTCCCCGTCCGGCAGCGGCTCGCCCGAGGCCACCCCGTCCGCCTCACCTTCCTCCCCCTCCTCCTCTCCCTCGGCCTGATCCCCGGCCCTCGACCGGGCCTCACCCGCGCTCAGCGCCGCCTCCCCGCGCCGCTTCTCCGCCCACCGGGCGGAGGGGCGGCGCTTCGCGTTGCCCGGGTGCAACGTGTTCTCATCTCGCGGTCGCGTTGCTACGGTGCCCCAGCCCTGACGACTCATCAGATCGCATACCGGGAGGCCGACCATGCGCGCCCTCGTCGCCGCCGCCATCGGACTCGCACCAGTCCTCCTCTTCGTCCTGCTCCTCTCGGTGGTCGATCTGCCGCCCGACGGCCCCACCTCGCCCAAGCCCCTGCTGACCGCCGATCCCGGCCCCAAGAAGTAAGGGGCGACCGCCGTGCGCCGCCGAGCCAGTCTCGTCCTGCTCTCCCTCGCCGTCTTCTGCGCCGCGATGGCCCCGACCCTGCGCTGGTACGCCTTCCCCCGGCTGGCCAAGATCCCGCCGAACCAGTACCAGGAGACCGTCCTGGAGGCGAAGCCCGCGACCCTCCTCAACTACTCCACGCTCAAGTCCGAGCAGGTCGAGAAGATCACGATCATCCAGACCCTCAAGGGCAACGTGGAGGAGTCCCGGCGCATCGAACGCGACGCCGGCCGGGACGTCGTCGTCTGGGACGCCCTCGCCTATGTCACGGGCCCCGACGGGAAGATGGTCTCCAAGGTCCCCGAGCGGTACATCTTCGACGCCCACACCCAGGACCCCGTCCACGTCACCGGCGAGTCCGTCGACGGCGACGCCGTCCGGCGCGAGGGCATCGAGTTCAAGTTCCCCTTCCTCACCGAGAAGCGGGACTACCAGTACTTCGACGCCCAGACCCGCACCTCGGCCCCCATCCACTTCGTGGGCACCCGCACCTTCCGGGGCATGGAGGTCTACTACTTCGAGCAGACCATCCCCTGGACCCAGGTCCCCATGCCCAAGACCATGCCGGTGAAGATCCCCCCGGAGGTCATCACCGAATCCGGCCTCACCCGCTGGTACTCGACCAAGCGGATGTTCTGGATCGAGCCGGTCACCGGCGCCCCCGTCAACGGCGAGGAGATCCACAAGGAGGAGCTCCGCAACGCCAAGGCGCTGATGGGCCGCGACACCCTCACGGTCTTCGAGGGGCACGTGAAGATGCGCGAGGACTACCTGCGGAGCATCGGCGACATGGTCTCCTCCAACCGCCTCATGGTGCTGATGCTGGTCTCCTACCTCCCCTGGAGCTTCACCCTCCTGGCCCTTCTCCTCCTCTCCCTCTCCCTCTGGCTCGAAGCCCGCTCCCGCCGCCCGGCGGACGACGCCCCCGTCGACACCGTCACCACCGCGGCCCCGGTCACCCCTCCCGTCTGAGCCGCGCGCTCGTGTGCCGGGTCGGCTCCGCCGCCGCGGGGTCCTCCGGCCACGGGTGCTTCGGGTACCGCCCCCTCAGCTCCGCCCGCACCGCCCGGTAGCCGTCCCGCCAGAACGACGCCAGGTCGGCGGTCACGGCCGCCGGCCGCCCGGCGGGGGAGAGGAGATGGACCAGCACCGGGACCCCCGCCACCCGGGGCGTCTCGGCCAGGCCGAACATCTCCTGGAGCTTCACCGCGAGCACCGGCCGCTCACCCCCGTACTCGACCCGGATCCGCGAGCCGCTCGGTACCTCGATCCGCTCCGGTGCCAGCTCGCCCAGCCGGCCCGCCTCGCCCGACGCCCACGGCAACAGCCGCCGCAGCGCCTCACCGGCGTCGATCCGCCCCAGATCGGCGCGCCGCGAGGCCCGGGACAACTCCGGCTCCAGCCACTCCCCGGCCCGGTCGACCAGCGCCCCCTCCGCCATGTCCGGCCAGGGCTCACCCAGCTCCCGGTGCAGGAAGGCCAGCCGCTCGCGCAGTTCCCCGGCCTCCCGGTTCCACCGCAGCAGCCCGAGCCCCTCCCGCCGCAGCCCGTCGAGCAGCGCCTCCCGTACGAGCGCCGGATCGGCCTTCGCCCCGAGCGGACGGACCGTCAGCTCGACCGCGCCCAGCCGGTCGACCGAGCGGGCGACCACGTCCCCCTCCTCCCAGCGGACCTCCTCGCCGGTCGAGCGCAGCTGCCCCGCCGCCCACCGGGCCATCTCCTCGTCCACCACGGCCGCCAGCCGCACCCGCGCCGTCGCGTCCCGCGCCGTACGGTCCGCCACCGCCACGGCCAGCCAGGGCGAGGCCCGCAGCGCGGAACCCTCGGCGAGCCGGGCACCGCTGCCCGACACCATCAGATACCCGCCCTGCTCCCGGACCCGGGCCACCCGCTCGGGGAAGGCCAGTGCGGTCACCAGCCCGACCACCGCGTCGTCCCCGACCGGGGCCCCCGCCGCCGAGCCGCGCCCCCGGGCCCGCACAGCCCCACTTCCCGCACCATCCGCCCCGGCCGTCTCCCCGCCGGCCGGTCCCGCGCCGTCCCCTCCCCGCCGGTCCGCCGCCTCCCCGGCCGAGCGCTCCAGGCGGCGTGCCTCCGCCTTCCAGCGGGCGCCGTATCCGTCGGCACCCCGGCGGGCCGCCCGCCAGGCCGCCGCCAGGTCGTCCCCGTAGTCCCGCGGCGGTTCCTCGCTGAGCAGTGCCACCACCTCCGCCGCCCGCCGCGCCCCGACCTCCGGCGTCCCGTCCAGGAGGGCGCGCCCCAGCCGGGGGTGGAGCCCGAGGCGGGACATGCGTACCCCGCGTCCGGTGGCCCGGCCCGCCGCGTCCACGGCTCCGACCGACCCGAGGACCGAGCGCGCCGCGGCCATCGCACCGGCGGGCGGCGGGTCGAGCAGGGCGAGCCCCTCCGCCGTCGGATCGCCCCAGCAGGCGACCCGGAGGGCGAAGTCCGCCAGGTCGGCGACCTTGATCTCCGGGGAAGGGAAACGCGGCCTGCCCCCGTCGTTCGCCTCGGCCCAGCAGCGGTACACCTGGCCGAAGGCCTCACGGCCCGCCCGGCCCAGTCGCTGGGTCGCCGTCGCCTCGGAGACCGTCACCGTCGCCAGCGAGCCCAGCCCCCTGGCGTGGTCCGTCCGGGGTTCCCGGGCGAGCCCCGAGTCCACGACGATCCGGACCCCCGGCACCGTCAGGCTCGACTCGGCCACCGAGGTCGAGAGCACCACCCGGCGCCTCCCGCCCGGCTCGGTGCCGCGCAGCACCGCGTCCTGCACCGACGCGGCGGCCCGCCCGTGCAGCTGGAGCACCTCCGCGTCGACGTCGGCCAGCATCCCGGCCGTCCGCGCGATCTCCCCCGTACCCGGAAGGAAACAGAGGACGTCCCCCTCGTGCCGGTCCAACGCCAGCCGGACCGTCGCGGCGACGTGCCGCAGCAGCGCCGGGTCCACCCAGGTGCCGTGCGCCGGCCGGATGCCGGCGGGCGGGGCCGCGTAGTGGACGCGACAGCCGTGCCCCTCGCCCTTGCTCCGGACGACCGGCGCCGGGCCGGAACCCTCCAGGACCGTGAGGAGATCCGCCCAGGCCGCCGCGTCGCTCGTCGCCGACGCGGCGATCAGCGCCAGCTCCGGCCGCAGCGTGGCCCGCACGTCCACCAGGAAGGCCATCGCCGTGTCGGCGTCGAGGTGCCGCTCGTGGCACTCGTCGAGCAGGACCACGTCCACGCCCGCCAGCTCGGGGTCCCGCTGCAGCCGCTGGAGCAGGATGCCCGTGGTCACCACCTCGACCCGGGTCGCCGGACCGGTCCGGCGCTCGCCGCGCACGGAGAAGCCGACCGTGCCACCGACCTCCTCGCCGAGCAGCCACGCCATCCGCCGTGCCGCCGCCCGCACCGCCATCCGGCGCGGCTCGGCCACCAGGACCCGTCGCCGCGGTCCCTCCCCTATGAGGCCCGCGAGCGCGAGCGGCACCAGGGTCGTCTTGCCCGTGCCGGGAGGCGCGGACAGCACGGCCGTACCGCGCCGGTCGAGTGCGTCGAGCAGCTCGGGGACGGCATGGCGGACGGGGAGACGGTCGAGTGCGTCATTTCGGATCACGCACTCAGTCTCGTATGCCAAGAAAAAAGGTGGGCCCCGTTGTCCACAGGGCCCACCTATAAGTACGACAAGCGCAACGGTCCGGACGGTCGGTCCACAGCCGCGCCTCCCCCGGGCACCGGCCGCTCCGCCGCTACTCCACGGCTACTCCGCCCGCTCGCAGACGAAGATCGCCGTCCCCGGGATCAGGTTCCCCCGCAGCGGGGACCAGCCGCCCCACTCCTGACCGTTCCACGCCGGCCACTCCGGCTCGACCAGGTCCACCAGCCGGAAGCCGCCGGCCACCACGTCCCGCACCCGGTCGCCGATCGTCCGGTGGTGCTCCACGTACACCGCCCGCCCCTGCTCGTCCTGCTCCACATAAGGGGTGCGGTCGAAATAGGAGGCCGCGACCGACAGGCCCTCGGGGCCCGGCTCGTCGGGGAACGCCCAGCGGATCGGGTGGGTCACCGAGAAGACCCACCGGCCGCCCGGCCGCAGCACCCGCCGCACCTCACGGAACACCCGCACCGGGTCGGCGACGAACGGCACCGCGCCGTACGCCGAGCACGCCAGGTCGAAGGAGGCGTCCCGGAAGGGCAGCGCCCCGGCGTCGGCCTCCACGAGCGGCACCTCCCCGCCGATCCGCAGCGCGTGCTGGAGCTGCCGGTGCGAGAGGTCGAGGGCCACCGGCCGCGCCCCCTGCGCGGCCAGCCACCGCGAGCACTGGGCCGCGCCCGCGCCGATCTCCAGGACGTCGAGACCCTTCAGCGACGCGGCAGGCCCGAGGAGTCCGGCGTCCGCCTCGTCGAGCCCCTCGGGACCCCAGACGAACCGGTCGTCGCCCAGGAACGATCCGTGATCGCTCTGGTACTCGTCGGCGTTCCTGTCCCACCAGCCACGGCTGGCCCGGCTGCTCTCCGCGTCCCCCGCGTCACGCCGGGTCGCCTCCGCCTCGTCCTCGGCCGAGTCGGAGGGGACTTCGTGTTCGTACTCTTGGTTCATCTCGCCCGCCGATGTAGTTTGCGCTCAGTGCCGCTGTGCGCGGATCCCGCCGATGAGGCGTGGAAGGACACAAGTTGGTGCCGGAGTTGAGGGGATCTGCCCCGGGTGCGCGCTTCGCGCATTGACCCTGTCCGGCCGCCCCCGTATGCTAAAGGTTGCGCTGCGGGCCTGCGCGCCTCAGACGGAGCAGGCCGCGCTCGTACCTGTTGTATGTCCCCTCGGTTTTCGAGGCTCCCTGCCGTTCGCGGAAGGGCGCTTCATTGGCTGTCCGGCTTCTTGGTGCGATACGGGCTCTCGGCGTAGCAGTACCTACGACTTTCTGTCCGTAACCGGAGCCCTTTCCCACATGACGAGCAGCACCGAGACCACCGCCACCAGCACCACCCCGCAGGTTGCGGTCAACGACATCGGTAACGAGGAAGCCTTCCTCGCCGCGATCGACGAGACGATCAAGTACTTCAACGACGGCGACATCGTCGACGGCGTCATCGTGAAGGTCGACCGGGACGAGGTCCTGCTCGACATCGGTTACAAGACCGAAGGCGTGATCCCGAGCCGTGAGCTCTCGATCAAGCACGACGTCGACCCGAACGAGGTCGTCAAGGTCGGCGACGAGATCGAGGCCCTGGTTCTCCAGAAGGAGGACAAGGAAGGCCGCCTGATCCTGTCCAAGAAGCGCGCTCAGTACGAGCGTGCCTGGGGCACGATCGAGAAGATCAAGGAAGAAGACGGCATCGTCACCGGTACCGTCATCGAGGTCGTCAAGGGTGGTCTCATCCTCGACATCGGCCTCCGCGGCTTCCTGCCGGCCTCCCTCGTCGAGATGCGTCGCGTCCGCGACCTCCAGCCCTACGTGGGCAAGGAGCTCGAGGCGAAGATCATCGAGCTGGACAAGAACCGCAACAACGTGGTCCTGTCCCGCCGTGCCTGGCTCGAGCAGACCCAGTCCGAGGTTCGCCAGACGTTCCTCACCACCCTGCAGAAGGGTCAGGTCCGCTCCGGCGTCGTTTCCTCGATCGTCAACTTCGGTGCCTTCGTGGACCTGGGTGGCGTCGACGGTCTCGTGCACGTCTCCGAGCTGTCCTGGAAGCACATCGACCACCCGTCCGAGGTTGTCGAGGTCGGCCAGGAGGTCACCGTCGAGGTTCTCGACGTGGACATGGACCGCGAGCGTGTCTCCCTGTCGCTGAAGGCGACGCAGGAGGACCCGTGGCAGCAGTTCGCCCGTACGCACCAGATCGGTCAGGTCGTCCCGGGTAAGGTCACCAAGCTGGTTCCGTTCGGTGCGTTCGTCCGCGTGGACGAGGGCATCGAGGGTCTGGTCCACATCTCCGAGCTGGCCGAGCGCCACGTGGAGATCCCGGAGCAGGTCGTCCAGGTCAACGACGAGATCTTCGTCAAGGTCATCGACATCGACCTCGAGCGTCGTCGCATCAGCCTCTCGCTGAAGCAGGCCAACGAGTCCTTCGGTGCCGACCCGGCCTCGGTCGAGTTCGACCCGACCCTGTACGGCATGGCCGCGTCCTACGACGACCAGGGCAACTACATCTACCCCGAGGGCTTCGACCCCGAGACCAACGACTGGCTCGAGGGCTTCGAGACCCAGCGCGAGGCCTGGGAGACCCAGTACGCCGAGGCGCAGTCTCGCTTCGAGCAGCACCAGGCTCAGGTCATCAAGTCCCGCGAGGCCGACGAGGCCGCTGCTGCCGAGGGCGCTGCCGCCCCGGTCGCCGGTGGCAACGCCGGTGCGGGCATCTCGGGTGGTTCGTACTCCTCGGAGTCGGACGACAACTCCGGCGCCCTGGCGTCGGACGAGGCGCTCGCCGCCCTGCGCGAGAAGCTGGCCGGCGGCCAGAGCTGAACAGGCTCTCCGCTGAGCGCTAGCCGCTAGCGAATCGAGGCCCGCTTCCCTTCGGGGGAGCGGGCCTCGGTCATGTTCCGGCACCCTTCTCCGGCGGATCAGGGTGTGACGGGGATGTTCGTCAGGCCGTTCCCGCCGGTCACCGTGTTCGAGGCGTACACCGTGGTCGCGCAGCTCCCGCTCCGGTTGGTGACGTTGATCGCCAGCCGCTGGGCTCCGGTGGCCCCCGTCAGATCCGAACGGTTGTCGCGGAAGACCGTCCCGCAGCCCCAGCCGCTCTGCTGGGTGTGGGTCTCGTAGCCGTTGTTGGTCGTGTTCACGCCGGTGTTGTTCTCGACGAGGACGTTGTTGCCCTTCACGTCGACCCAGGAGTCGTCGTAGTTGGCGCCGGTCAGCCCGCGCCCGTCGAAGGTGTTGCCGACGATCCGCGCCCCGGCGGTCCCCTCCTTGATGTCGACGCTCTCGCCGCCGACGTCCGGACCGATGACGTTGTTCAGGATCTGCGCGTTGTCGCTGCGGTCGGTGAGCGTGTTGGCGGTGCCGACGTACACGCCCTCGCCCATGCCCCGGCCGTCGTTCCCGGTGTCGTAGATCCGCGAGTTCCTGATCACGCCGTTCCTGCTGGAGTTGCGGAAGTGCACGCCCTCCATGTCGAGGTCGTGCACGGTCACCCCGTCGATCACCACGCTCTCCGCGGCGTCGGCCATGATTCCCTTCTGGCCGCCGGTCACCGTGAGGCCCTGGACCGTCCAGTACGAGGCACCGTTCAGATGCAGCCCGTAGCCGCCGCCCGCCGTCAGTACCGCGCGCGAGGAGCCGGTCAGGGTGATCCGGGCCGAGAAGGTGCCGGGGACCGCCGCCTTGAAGTTCCCCGTGTACGTGCCGTCCGCGAGGTGGATCGTGTCGCCGGGGCGGGCGTTGGTGAGCGCCGTCTTCAGCTGCGCCGCGGTCGAGACCTCGACGGTCGCTGCGGAGGAGGCGAGGGCGGCGGAGGCGGGGGCGGTGACGAGGGGGACGGCGAGGAGCGCCGGGAGCAGGGGGAGGAGCAGCGTCCGGGTGCGCATGGGGGTGCCTTCCGTGCGGAGTGGGGGAGTTCCTGTATGTGCACGAGGGTCGAAATGCTGAACGCGAAGCTGTCCCGAGACGGTAGGGAGCCGTGCCGGACGTGTCAAGGTCTGGACCAGTGGCCGGAGTTCGCGGGGCCGAACCACCGGAAGCCGCCCACCGGAAGCCGCGTGTCACGGGAATGGTCGCGCGGCACGAGACGTTTTCAGAGAGAACACGAGGAGGAGCGGTAATCGTGCTTGATCCCCAGGATTTGTACGAATGGGACGCGAAGGGCCTGGCGGTCGTCGATCTGGCCCTGGCGCAGGAGTCGGCCGGGCTGGTCATGCTCTACCACTTCGAGGGCTACATCGACGCGGGTGAGACCGGCGAGCAGATCGTCGAGGGGCTGCTCGACACCCTGCCCCACCAGCTGGTGGCCCGCTTCGACCACGACCGGCTCGTGGACTACCGCGCCCGCCGCCCGCTGCTCACCTTCCGGCGCGACCGCTGGACCGCGTACGAGACGCCGTCCATCGAGGTCCGCCTCGTCCAGGACGCCACCGGCGCCCCCTTCCTCGTGCTGTCCGGCCCGGAGCCCGACGTGGAGTGGGAGCGGTTCGCCGTCGCCGTCCGGCAGATCGTCGAGCGTCTCGGCGTGCGCCTCTCCGTCAACTTCCACGGCATCCCCATGGGCGTGCCGCACACCCGGCCCGTCGGACTCACTCCGCACGGCAGCCGCACCGACCTCATGCCCGGCCACCGCAGCCCCTTCGACGAGGCCCAGGTGCCCGGCAGCGCCGAGTCCCTCGTCGAGTACCGGCTGACCGAGTCCGGTCACGACACCCTGGGTGTCGCCGCGCACGTCCCGCACTACGTCGCGCGTTCCCCGTACCCGGACGCGGCCCTGACCGCCCTGGAGGCCGTCACCGCCGCCACCGGCCTCGTCCTCCCCGGGGTCGCCCACTCGCTGCGGACCGAGGCGCGCCGCACCCAGACCGAGATCGACCGCCAGATCGGCGAGGGCGACGAGGAGCTGGTCGCGCTCGTGCAGGGCCTCGAGCACCAGTACGACGCGGTCGCCGGCGCCGAGACCCGCGGCAGCCTGGTCGCCGAGCCGGTCGACCTGCCCTCGGCGGACGAGCTGGGCCGCGAGTTCGAGCGCTTCCTCGCGGAGCGGGAGGGCGACGCCTAGCCCCGCCGGGGCAGGCCCTAAGCTGCCGCTCATGCTGAAGGTGGGCCTGACCGGCGGGATCGGCGCCGGCAAGAGCGAAGTGTCACGGCTGCTCGTCTCGTACGGGGCCGTGCTGATCGACGCGGACCGGATCGCCCGTGAGGTCGTCGAACCCGGCACGCCGGGGCTCGCGGCCGTCGTCGAGGCCTTCGGGGACGGCGTACTCACCGGGGAAGGGGCGCTCGACCGGCCGAAGCTCGGCTCCATCGTGTTCGCCGACCCCGACCGCCTCGCCACCCTCAACGCCATCGTGCACCCCCTCGTCGGGGCCCGGTCGGCGGAGCTGCAGGGCCGCGCGGTGCCCGGGGATGTCGTCGTCCACGACGTACCGCTGCTCACCGAGAACGGCCTCGCACCGCTGTACGACCTGGTCGTGGTCGTCGACGCGTCCCCCGAGACCCAGCTCGACCGGCTCGTACGGCTCCGGGGCATGGCCGAGTCCGAGGCACGCGCCCGGATGGCGGCCCAGGCCACGCGCGCGCAGCGGCTGGCGGTGGCGGACGTGGTGATCGACAACAACGGCCCGCTCGACGCCCTGGAACCGCAGGTGCGGAAGGTCTGGGAGGAACTGGAGCGCCGGGCGGCGGGCACCGCGTAGGAGCCGCCCCGGGCGGCGCGCCCCGGCCGGCGGCGGAATGAGGGTGCCGGGTCCGGTGTTCAACCACCGGATCGAGGGGAAGGATTCCATGGTGGCCGACAGAAACCCGGAAACGCACGTCATCGACTTCCGCGCCGCCGAGCACCTGCTGGCCGCCCGGGACCCTCGCGGCGCGGTGAAGCTGCTGGACTCGGTGATCGCCGCCCATCCCGAGAACACGGCCGCCCGGCTGCTGCGCGCCCGGGCGTTCTTCGCCGCCGCGCAGCTGCGTCCCGCCCAGCTGGAATTCGAACTGGTCCTGGAGCGCGAGCCGGACAACGCCTTCGCGCACTTCGCGCTCGCCCGCACCTTCGAGCGCTCCGGCCTGACCGCCCGGGCCACCCGGCACTTCCGCCTCGCCGCCGCGCTCGACCCGAAGCCGGAGTACCTCCAGGCGGCGGGCTTCGACACGGAGAAGTAGGCGCTGCCGGTCCCCGTCACGGAGGACGGGCGCGACGTCACGGAGGACGGGCGCGACGTCACGGAGGACGGGCGCGACGTCACGGAGGACGGGCGCGACGTCACGGAGGACGGGCGCGACCGCTCAGCGGCGCGTCCCGCCGTGGTCGGGCTCGTACGGGGGGATGTTCCGGCCCGGCTGCCAGTGCGGGCCCTGGTGGATGTGGTGCAGCACCGTCGTCATGTCGACCAGGGCCACCAGGAACAGCACACCGCAGGCCGTGGCCCAGCCCGTGCTGCCGAGCAGCGAGAACACGGTCGTGCCGAAGACCGCCCAGAGCAGCCCCCACACGCTCAGCCAGAAGCGCATGCGCAGGGCGCTGCGCGCGTTCGCCGGTTCGTTCCCGGTCCGCATGACGGTCACCGTCTCCCGTCGGAGCCCGTGGAGGGGCACTTCCAGGATGGACCCGATGGAGGAGGAAGGGAACCGTCGCCGCCACCGGCCGGGACGGACGCCCGTGACAGACACGAGGACGCCGGGAAGGAAACCGGTACGGACGCCGCGACCGGCGGCGCGGCGTGATCAGTGGATGATGCTGTAGCTGCGCCACGGCAGGGTGCCCGGCGCGATCCTGTTCGAGGAGTTGGTGGGGACGTAGATGGAGTTCTCGCCCTTGCAGTCGCGCGTCCGGTACATCACGACGTCGACCAGGGTGTCGTTCACGACCCTGGTGGCACCGCTGGGCGCGAGGCGGTGACAGCCCTGCACCAAGGGGCTGGTCACGCTCACCAGCAGCTCGCGCTGCGTCTCGTAGGAGAGCGGCCCCACGGCCGTGCGGCCCAGGCCCGAACAACCGGCGACGGTGAGGGTGAGCAGCACGGCCCCGGTGGCGGTCGTGAGACGCCGGCGTACGGACATGGCGGGTCCTCTTCTGTCGTGGTCGATCTCGGTCGTGGCGGATCTCCGGCGCGGTCGGTGCCTGGCTCGGCCGACGCGCTGATCGTCACCCTTCCGCCCCCGGAGCCCGCTGTCATCCGGGGCTGGGCCGCTCGGGCGACCCCGCCTGGCGGCCGTTGTCAGACCCCACCCGTAAGGTCGGAGGTCCAGTCGGAAGTTCCGCCACCCGGGCTTCCGCCATTCGATCGGGACCGTCCGGCGGGAAGGAGCGCGGAGTCGTGGCAGAGACCTGGATCGGCAGCGCCGCCGTCTTCCTGCCCGCCGCCCTGCCCCGCGAGGGCCGGGTCGCGTTCTGGTCGCCCGACGGCGCGGGCCTCCCGGACCCGGCGGACAGTGGCGCGGAGCGCGTCGAGCTGACCGTGGTCCGGCGGCACGGCGGCGGCGCCCGGAGCCGGACCGTGCCCGCCCTGACACTCCCCGTCGACGCCGCCCTGCCCCACCTCGTCGCCGCCCGGCACCACCCGGCCGCGCATCCCGCCACCGCCGGCTGGGGCGCCGCGGCCCTGCACGCCCTGCACCTCGTGGCCCGGGGCCGGCTGCTGCCCGGTCTGACCCCCGACGACCTGGACGCCTGGCGGGCCGGACCGCTGGACGCCGACGACATCGCCCATCTGCGGGCCGTCGCCGCGGCCCTGCCGTACGAGGCGCACGCCGTGCCCGTCCCCGGGAGCGGACCGCTGCGGCTGCCCGACCCCGAGGCCCTGGTGCGTGCCTTCCTCGACGCGGTGGCCGACACCCTGCCCCGCACCCCGGCCGCCGCGCACGCCGTCGGGGCGCCGTTCGCGGCCCGCGCCCCGCAGCACCTGCCCCGCGCACGGGCCTGGGCCGCCGAGGCGGCGGCCGGGATGGACGCGGGCGTCCGCGTATCGCTCCGCCTCGACCTGTCCGCGTCCGAGCTGTTCGACTCGGCCGCGGCGGACGACGGGACCGGACCCGGTGGCGGCACCCGTCCGGAAGACCGCGCCGACACCGGCGGCGGCCGGGAGGACCGGGTGGACCGCGGGCGGCACGCCGCCGCCGCGATCCTCCAGATCCACAGCCTCGCCGACCCGACCCTCGTCATCGACGCCACCGACCTGTGGGCCGGGGACGGCGAGCACTTCGGCCCCCGTGCCCGGATCGACGCCGTCCTCGCCCTGCGCCGGGCCGCCCGCGTCTGGCCCCCGCTCGCCCGCCTCCTGGAGCGGGACGTGCCCGACGTCCTCGCCGTCACCGAGGAGGAGCTGTACGAACTGCTCGGCCCGGCCGCCGCCCGGCTCGCCGACGCCGGGGTCGCCGTCCACTGGCCGCGCGAGCTCGCCCGCTCGCTCAGCGCCTCCGCCGTCGTCCGCCCCGACCGGACGGCGCCCGGCTCCGCGACCGACGGCACCTCCTTCTTCGACAGCGAGGAACTGCTGCGGTTCAACTGGCAGCTCGCCCTCGACGGCGATCCGCTCACCGACCGTGAGATGGACCTCCTGGCCGAGGCGCACCGGCCCGTCGTACGGCTCCGCGACCAGTGGGTCGTCATCGACCCGGCCCTCGTCCGCAAGGCCCGCAAGCGGGAACTCGGCCTGCTCGAACCGGTCGACGCCCTCGCCGTCGCCCTCACCGGCACCGCCGAGGTGGACGGCGAGACCGTGCCCGCCGTCCCCGTCGGCGCGCTCGCCGCGCTCCGCGACCGGCTCCTCGCCGGGCCCGAGGACGTACAGGCCCCGCCCGGCCTGACCGCCACCCTCCGCGACTACCAGCTCCGCGGCCTCGCCTGGCTCGACCTGATGACCTCGCTCGGCCTCGGCGGCTGCCTCGCCGACGACATGGGCCTCGGCAAGACCGTCACCCTGATCGCCCTCCATCTGCGCCGTGCCCGCAGGGCCCCCACCCTCGTCGTCTGCCCGGCCTCCCTGCTCGGCAACTGGCAGCGGGAAGTGGGGAAGTTCGCCCCCGACGTGCCCGTGCGCCGCTTCCACGGCGCCGAGCGCGACCTCGGAGGAGCCGAGGGCGGCTTCGTCCTCACCACCTACGGCACCCTGCGCACCAGCGCCGCCGAACTCGCCGCACGGGACTGGGGGATGGTCGTCGCCGACGAGGCCCAGCACGTCAAGAACCCGTTCTCCGCGACCGCGAAGGCACTGCGCGAGATCCCCGCGCCCGCCCGGGTCGCCCTCACCGGCACCCCCGTCGAGAACAACCTCTCCGAGCTCTGGGCCCTGCTCGACTGGACCACCCCCGGCCTCCTCGGCCCGCTGAAGGCCTTCCGCTCGCGCCACGCCCGCGCGGTGGAGAACCACGAGGAGATCGAGCACGCCGAGGCCGTCGAGCGGCTCGCCCGGCTCGTACGGCCCTTCCTGCTGCGCCGCCGCAAGTCCGACCCCGGAATCGTCCCCGAGCTGCCGCCCAAGACCGAGTCCGACCACCCCGTCTCCCTCACCCGGGAACAGGCCTCGCTCTACGAGGCGGTCGTCCGGGAGACCATGGCGCAGATCGAGGAGGCCGAGGGCATGGCCCGGCGCGGCCTCGTCATGAAGCTGCTGACCTCCCTCAAGCAGATCTGCAACCATCCCGCGCAGTACCTCAAGGAACAGGCGCCGCGCGGCAGCGGCACCGCACGGCTCGCCGGCCGCTCGGGCAAGCTCGCGCTCCTCGACGAACTGCTCGACACGATCCTCGCCGAGGACGGGTCCGTGCTCGTCTTCACGCAGTACGTGTCGATGGCCCGGCTGCTCGCCGACCACCTGGCCGCGCGCGGCGTCCCCGCCCAACTCCTCCACGGCGGCACCCCGGTGGCCGAGCGCGAGCGGATGGTCGACCACTTCCAGGCGGGCGAGGTGCCCGTCTTCCTGCTCTCCCTGAAGGCGGCGGGCACCGGCCTCAACCTCACCCGGGCCGGCCATGTCGTCCACTACGACCGCTGGTGGAACCCCGCCGTGGAGGAACAGGCCACCGACCGGGCCTACCGCATCGGGCAGACCCAGCCGGTGCAGGTCCACCGGCTCGTCGCCGAGGGCACCGTCGAGGACCGGATCGCCGAGATGCTCCGCGCCAAGCGGGCGCTCGCCGACGCCGTCCTCGGCTCGGGCGAGGCGGCCCTCACCGAACTGACCGACCGGGAGCTGGCCGACCTGGTGTCCCTGAGGAGGTCCTCGTGAACACCGCACGCGGCGCGCGCGGAGCCGTCCCCCGCCATGACGACCGCCGCCGCAGCTTCCCCCAGGTCGCGCCCCGCGAGGCCCCCGACGGGCGGTTCGCCGCCACCTGGTGGGGGAACGCCTGGGTGGAGGCCCTGGAGGACACCGCCCTCGATCCGGCGCGCCTCGCCCGCGGCAAGGCCTACGCGGGCCGTGGCCACGTGGACGCGATCACCGTCACCCCCGGCCGGGTCGTCGCGTACGTCCACGGGAGCCGGGCCCGCCCGTACCGCACCGAGATCAGGATGCGGACCCTCGGCGACGACGGCTGGGAGCGGTTCCTCGACGAGGTCGCCGCCCGCCCCGACCACATCGCGGCAGTGCTCGACAAGGACGTGCCGCACGCCCTGGAAGCCGTCACCGGGCTGCTGCCCGCGCCGGGGGACCTCGTCCCCGACTGCTCCTGCCCGGACGACGGTTACCCCTGCAAGCACGCCGCCGCCCTCTGCTACCAGGCCGCGCGCCTCCTCGACGAGGACCCGTTCGTCCTCTTCCTGATGCGAGGCCGCGGCGAGCAGGAACTCCTCGCCGAACTCACCCGGCGCAACGCCGCGCTGTCCGCCGCCGAGACCACCGCCGCGGCGCCCCCGATGCCCACCGTCCCCGCCCGCGCCGTGCTCACCGCGACCGGGCCCGCGCTGCCCCTGCCGCCCGAACTGCCCGTACCGGACCGCCCGGGCCGCCCCGCCGTCTTCCCGCCCGACCCCGACGCCCCCGATCCGCTCGCCCTCGACCTGCTCGCCACCGAGGCAGCCGCCCGCGCCCTCGCCTTCCTCGCCACCGGGCACGACCCGGTCGCCGCGCTCACCCCCTGGCAGGACGCCGTCCGGCTGGCCGCCGCGCACCCCGGCTCCGGACTCACCGCCTCGACCCGCGCGCTCTACCGGGACCTCGCGTACGCGCTCGACCGCACCCCCACGGACCTCGCCCGCGCCGTCGCCGCCTGGCGGCAGGGCGGCGCCGCGGGCCTCGCCGTACTGGAGGAGCCCTGGGATCCGCCGGCGGGTCCGTTCGACCGGGCCCGGCCCGCGCTGATCGCCGCCGACTTCCCCGCCTTCCGCCCCTGGCGCAACCGGCTCTCCACCGAGTCCCTCCAGCTCCGCCTGGGCCGGGACGGCCTCTGGTACGGCTACGAGTCGGACGCCGGACGGGAGGACTGGTGGCCGCGCGGCGCCCCCGATCCGGACCCGGTCGGGGCTCTCACCGACCTCCTGGGGCGCTGACGGACACTCGAACGGAGTCCCACTCGATGGAGTGAAACCCGTCAACAGCCGGATCCGGCACGTGCGTTTGTCGCGTTGATTCCGGTACGGGCACTTGCCCGTGCACAACTCCGGAAGGCAGGAAGCCATGAGGCAGATTCGCCGAAGTGGTCTGGCCACACTGTTGGTCACGGGTGGAGCGCTCGCGCTCTCGGCGGGCGCCGCGCACGCCGACTCCGGCGCGCAGGGCGCCGCGGTCGGTTCGCCGGGCGTCGGTTCCGGCAACACGGTTCAGCTGCCGGTGCACGTGCCGGTCAACGTCTGCGGGAACACGGTCAACGTCGTCGGGCTGCTCAACCCGGCCTTCGGCAACGGCTGTGCCAACCGCTCGGCCGCGCCCGAGTCCGGCGGGTACGGCTCGTCGAACGGCGGCGACCGGGCCCACAAGGACCAGCCCGGCACCCCGCGCGGCGGCGAGCAGGCGGGCGGCTCCGGCGGCTCCCAGAGCGGCGGTTCGTCCAACGGCGGTGGTTCCACGGCCGAGACCCACGTCGCGGGATCTCCCGGCGTGCTCTCCGGGAACGGCCTCCAGCTGCCCATCGACCTGCCCGTGAACCTCAGCGGCAACTCGGTCAACGTGGTCGGCGTCGGCAACCCGGTCTTCGGCAACACCTCGGTCAACGGCCCGGCCAAGCCCCAGCAGCCGATCGAGAAGCCGACCCCGCGCCCGCAGACCCCGGTCCGCCACGTGCCGGCTCCGCAGGCCGAGACCCCCGCTCCGGCGCCCGCGCCGCAGGGTGAGTCGAGCACCGCCTCGCTGGCCGCCACCGGTTCGGACACCATCGGCTTCGCCGCTCCGGCGAGCGCCGCGCTGCTGCTCGGCGGCGCCCTGCTCTACCGTCGCGCGCGCCGCACCGGAGACCGCGCCTGACGGTCCCGTCCCAGAGGGCGTCCTGCCGGTCGGCCCGGGCTCGCGAAGCCCCCGGCGGTCCGGCCGACACGCGCTGACGCCCGAGTCGTCAGCCGTGTCCCCGACCGAGGGCGTTCGCCCCTCCGTGACGCCAGGCCCGGAGCACCGCCTCGATGGCGGGAGCGACCCTCGTCCGGGCCTGGTGCCGGGGAACCCCCTGCATCAGCAGGGTGTCGTACGGGGTGTCCACGTGCCGCACGGAAGCCCGTACGGCGGCCGTGACGGCGCCGCGGTCGAGCGCGCGGCCCGCGGCCGTGCGCCCCACCCGTCCACTGCCCTTCGCCGAGGCGTGGACGGCGACCTCCGTGGCCCGGTCCTCCGGGCAGGAGGGGAACAGCCGCAGGATCTCCGCACGGAGGACCTCGGTGATCTCGGTGTCGTGAGCCGCGCGCCGTTCGGCGTCACGGGCCCGCCGCCTGGCCCGTGCGTCCGCGTCCGCCAGGCAGGCCCGCTCCGCCGCGGCGAGCGCCGCCTCCTCGACGAGCAGTCCCTGACGCTCGTACCGGGTGCGGCGCCGGTTGTGCCGTACGACCACGGCCCAGAGGGTGCTGTGTTCGCGGGCCCGGCGGGTGAGCGCGGTGTCTCCGCGCCGCAGGAAGACGAGATGCCCGAGGTCCGCGCAGTCCAGACAGACCGGCGCGTTGAACTCGACGATCATCCGCTCCAGCGGGCCCTGCCGGCATTCCGAACAGCGGCGGCGCTTCAGCGGCTCGACGACGACCGGTGCGACGAGGTCCATGGGCGGGCCCGCTCAGCGGACGCCGGGCGCGGCGGCGGCGATGAACACGGCGAGTGCCTCCTTCGCCTGCGCGGAGCGGCGGGCGCGCTCGGACTCGCCCTCCGCGTCGTGCATGCAGTGGGTCTCCTCGAAGGCGGCCTCCGCGAGCCGGCGCAGGGCCGGGTCGTCGCAGACCAACTGGACCCGGAACAGTGCCTGTCGCGCGGCGGTGCGCTGCCGGTAGGAGGCGTGCCGGGACTCCTCCGCCTCCTCCGAGCCGGGGTTCTTGAAGGCCCGGAACCAGCGGTCGTTCTGGCTGTGCCGGTAGTCGACGACCGCCCCGGCGTAGGCGCTGTAGGTCGCGATCCGCTCCTGGCGGAGCTGCTCGGTCCGGGCGAGCGAGGCCGTGCGCTCGGTGGCCCGTCCCTGGAACCAGTGCGTGGCGATGACGCCCAGCAACGTTCCTGCCACGGCTATCAGCGCCACATCCATGACCCGTCGCCCCTCCGTCCGTTCGTCGGCCCGAAAGATCTTTCGGACCATCAGATCATGGCAGGAGTAGGGGCGTTGCGTCACTGCCGGTAGCTGCTCAGGAAGCGGCCGATACGGCTGATGGCGGCGTCGAGGTCGTCGGCGTACGGCAGCGTCAGGATGCGGAAGTGGTCCGGGTGCGGCCAGTTGAAGCCGGTTCCCTGGACGACCTGGATCTTCTCGCGCAGGAGCAGGTCCAGGACGAACTTCTCGTCGTCGTGGATCCGGTGCACCTTCGGGTCGAGTCGGGGGAAGGCGTACAGCGCGCCCTTCGGCTTCACGCAGGAGACGCCGGGGATCTCGTTGAGCTTCTCCCAGGCCCGGTCGCGCTGTTCGCGCAGCCGCCCGCCGGGGGCGGTCAGCTCGTGGATGGACTGCCGGCCGCCGAGTGCGGCCTGGATGGCGTACTGGGCGGGGGCGTTGGGGCAGAGCCGCATGGAGGCCAGCATGGTGAGGCCCTCCAGATAGTTCCTGGCGTGCTGCTTCGGGCCGGTGACGACCAGCCAGCCGGAGCGGAAGCCCGCCACCCGGTAGGTCTTGGAGAGCCCGCCGAAGGTGAGGACGACCAGGTCGGGGGCGAGGGAGGCGGCCGGGTGGTGGACGGCCCCGTCGTAGACGATCTGGTCGTAGATCTCGTCGGCGAGGACCATCAGGCCGTGCCGCCGGGCGAGTTCGAAGATGCCCTCCAGGATCTCCTTCGGGTAGACGGCGCCCGTGGGGTTGTTCGGGTTGATGACGACGACGGCCTTGGTGCGGTCGGTGATCTTCGACGCCATGTCGTCGAGGTCCGGGTACCAGTCGGCGGACTCGTCGCACAGGTAGTGCACGGGCCTGCCGCCCGCGAGCGTGACCACCGCGGTCCAGAGCGGGTAGTCCGGGGCGGGTACGAGGACCTCGTCGCCGTCTTCGAGGAGGGCCTGGACGGCCATCGAGATCAGCTCGGAGACGCCGTTGCCGAGGAAGATGTCGTCGACGTCCACCTCCGGCAGGCCCATGGACTGGTAGCGCTGGGCGACCGCGCGGCGGGCGGAGAGGATGCCGCGCGAGTCGGTGTAGCCGTGGGCCCTGGGGAGCATCCGGATCATGTCCTGGACGATCTCCTCGGGCGCCTCGAAGCCGAAGAGCGCGGGATTGCCGGTGTTGAGGCGGAGGACGCTGTGGCCCGCCTCCTCCAGCGCGTTGGCCTGCTCGATGACCGGGCCCCGGATCTCGTAACAGACCTCGTTCAGCTTGCTCGACTGCCGGAACTCCATGTCCGACCTCCCCAGGTCCCCGGAATCAGTGTTGCTTGGTTTTACCAAGTCCGAGCTTGGAAAGTCCAACAACATGTCTAGACTGCGTCGCATGCCACGTCAGCCACGCCGCCGCAGCTACGACCAGCACTGCGCCGCCGCGCGCGCCCTCGACCTCGTCGGCGACCGCTGGACCCTGCTCGTCGTCCGCGAACTCCTCGCCGGGCCGCGCCGCTACACCGACCTCCACGCCGACCTCCCCGGCGTCAGCACGGACATGCTCGCCGGCCGCCTCAAGGACATGGAGGCCGCCGAGCTGGTCACCCGCCGCCGGCTTCCCCCGCCCGCCTCGGCGTACGTCTACGAACTCACCGCCCGCGGACGCGAGCTGCTGCCCGTGCTGCGCACCCTCGCCGCCTGGGGGGCGCCGGAGCTGGGCGAGCCGCGCCCCACCGACGCCGTCCGCGCCCACTGGTACGCGATCCCGCTGCTCGGCGCACTCGCCGAACTGGGCCCCGGGGTCGTCCAGGTGACCCTGGACGAGGGCGAGTTCCACGTACGGGTCGGAGCGGACGGAAGCGTGGCGTACGGAGACGGCGGGTACGGCGACGGTACGACGGAGCTGCCCGACGCCCGGCTGCGGACGGACGCGGCGACCTGCCGGGCCCTCGCGGGCGGGGAGTCGACGCTCGCCGAGGCGATCGAGTCCGGGCGCGCGGCCCTGGACCGGCCCCTACGGGCGGCCGGGGTCGGCTGACCGCGCCGACAGGGTGCGCGCCAGCCGGTCCCGGGCCTCGGTCTGCGCCGCGATGCGCGCGTCGAGCACGGCCAGCCGTTCGCGGGCGATCTCCAGCCCGCGGGCGGACGGCGGGGCCGAGGGCATGTCCCCGTCCAGACAGGAACGGAACGCGGACACGTCGTCCAGCGTGAGCCCCGCGTCGAGGAGGTGGCGGATGTTCGCCACACGGATGACCGCGCCCTCGCCGTACACCCGGTAACCGTTCTCCGCGCGGGCCGAGGCGATCAGTCCCGCCGTCTCGTAGTGGCGCAGCGCCCGGGGCGACACCCCTGTCCGCCGGGCCAGTTCACCGATGCGCACGGCTGCCACCTCCTCTCGCAGTCCTATCACGCGCCCGGCGTGGGGCCGGCGGCTCAGGCTCCCCGGCGCGCGCCGGCGGCTCACGCGACCAGTGCGCCCCCGTCGACGGGCAGGACGGTGCCGGTCAGGAAGGCGGCGTCCGGCGCGGCGAGCGAGGTGATCGCCCAGGCGACCTCCTCGGGCCTGCCGATCCGGCCGAGCGGGGTGTGCGCCAACTGCCAGGCCCGGAGCGCCTTCAGCCGCTCGGGGGAGAGGCCCATGTGGTCGCCGATCGGGGTCTCGACCGCACCGGGCGCCACCGCCACCACCCGTACGCCGTCCGGCGCGAGCTCCACCGCCCAGCAGCGGGTCAGCGTCTCCAGGGCGCTCTTGGTCGCCGGATAGACGGAGTTGGCGGGCCAGCCGCGCTGACCGATCGTCGTCGTCACGTTCACCACGACGCCCCGGGACTCCCGGAGCGCGGGGACGGCGGCCTGGGTGAGCAGGACCGGGGCGACGACGTTCGTCTCCAGGAGCGGGGTGATCACGGAGCGGTCGAGGCCGCCGAGCGGGCCGCCCGCGGAGATCCCGGCGTTGTTGACGAGCACGTCGAGGCGGCCGTGGCCGGTCAGGGCGGCGCGGACGATCTCCTCGGCCGCTCCCTCCGCCGTGACGTCGGCGACGAACGGGTGGATCGTGGGGTGCCCCTCGGCGGTCTCCCGCAGCGGCTCCGGCCGGCGGCCGACGGCGACGACCGTCGCCCCCTGTCCGGCGAAGGCGCGGGCGGTGGCCCGGCCGATTCCGGTGCCCGCGCCGGTGACGAGGACGACCCTGGTGGGTGCGGTGGTGTCGGTGAATCCCTTGGTCATGAAGCCGATGGTGAAACAGTGACGCCAGTGACAAGGTCAAGCCGAGGCGAGGGAACCCCGGTCACGCCACCCCGGGTGACGTCACCGAGCCGTCGCCGCGAGCGCCCGGAACCCGGTTGTCGGTTCTCAGTTCTCGGGGCTGAGGAATTCCGGGGGTGTCGGCCGGTACACGTCAGGGGGAGCGACGGGCAGGATGAGCGGGATGCGATACGAGGCGATCACCTGGGAACGGCTGGCCGAGACGCTCGCCGGGCACGTCGACGCGGCCACCCCCGGTGACGGCGGCGAGTGGCTCAAGGTCGGCGTCGACGGGCCGCCCGCCGCACCCGGCGGTGAACTCGCCGGGCTGCTCGCCGAGGCGCTGCGGACGCGCGGGCGCTCCGTCCACGTCGTGGGGACCGGTGGGTTCCTGCGGCCCGCGTCCCTCCGTTACGAGTACGGGAAGAAGGACCCGGACGCGTACTACGACGGCTGGACCGACATCAAAGCCCTCTGGCGGGAGGTCTTCGCACCGCTGGAGCCCGGTGGCAGCGGGCGTGTGCTGCCCGATCTGTGGGACCCGGCGCGGGACCGGGCGACCCGCAGCCCGTACGTGACGCTGCCGCCGGGCGGAGTCCTCGTGGTGCACGGCCCCTTCCTCCTCGGCCACTGGTTCCCCTTCGACCTCACCGCGCACCTCAGGCTCTCGCCCGCCGCGCTCGCCCGGCGCACCGAGGAAGCCTGGACCCTGCCGGCCTTCGCCCGTTACGAGACGGAGGTCGACCCCACCGAGGCCGCGGACGTCGTCGTACGCGCGGACGACCCGCGCCACCCGGCCTGGACGGGACTGCGGGGGTAGTCCGGCTCGGGGCGGGGGTGGTTCAGCCCAGGGCTGCCCGCCCGTCCGGCGGTCTGCCGCCCATCACGGTGACCGCCTCCGCGCCGGCGCGGCAGCCCGCCTCGGCGGCCCCCGCGGCGTCCGCGCCCGCGAGCAGGGCCGCCAGGAACGCCCCCGTGAACGCGTCTCCCGCGCCCGTCGAGTCCACCGGCCGCACCCGGGGTGCCGTGACCCGCGCGGTGACCTCGCCGCCCCGGGCCACCAGCGCGCCCGCCGCCCCCAGCGTGACCACGACCGAGGGGAACCGGCGGCTCAACTCGGCCGCCGCCCCCTCCGGTTCGCCGCGACCGGTGAGCAGCCGGGCCTCGTCCGCGTTGGGCAGCAGGACCTCGGCGCCCTCCGCGGCCGCCAGGAACCGGTCCGTCCCCAGCTCCGCCAGGAACCCCGCCGAAGCCGGGTCCACGCTCACCGGGATCCCCGCCTCCCGGGCGTCCCGCAGCGCCCGCCGGGCCGTCGCCCGGCTCGTACCGGAGAAGTACAGATAGCCGGAGAGGTGCAGCCGGGCCACGCCGTCGAGGAGCCGGGCGGACCAGTCGTCGGGGGAGAGGCGCAGGGCGGCGCCGCTGTCGGTCAGGAACGTGCGCTCCGCCGAGGAGTCCACCAGCGCGATCACGGTGGCCGTCGCCGCCTCCGGGTCGGGGACGAGCAGGGGGCGCACGCCCGCGCGCCGCAGCGCCCGGTCGTGCCAGCCCGCCGTGTCGGTGCCCACCCTGCCGAGGAGCCGTACCTCCTCGTGCCCGGAACGCGCCGCCCAACAGGCGGCGTTGGCCCCGGCGCCGCCCGGGAGCGTACGGATGCGCGCCGCCGTGTCCGTGGCCGGGGCGAGCGGGGTCCGGTGCAGCGCGACGACGTCCGTGACCACGTCACCGACGACGAGCAGCGCACCCGGGGCCCGCGTCACCGGCCGCCCGCGCCGGGCCCCGCTCCTGTGCCGGGCTCAGCAGCTCTGCCGGGTTCAGCAGCTCTGCCGCGCTCCGGCTCCGTGCCGCCGCGCTCCGCCCCCGCGCCGCCGGCCCCCGTCGCGTACGCCCCCGCGATGCTCGCCGCGAGCCGTACGTTGCCCCGCACCGCCGCGAGATTGGCCTCCAGAGACGCCCCTTCCGTGTGCGTCGTCAGGTACTCCAGCAGGAACGGCGTCACCGCCTGCCCCGTGATCCCCTTCTCCTTCGCCGCCGCCAGGCCCCCCGCGAGCACCCGGTCGTGCAGCGCGGGATCCAGCTGCTCCGCCACCGGCACCGGGTTGGCCACGACGAGCGCCGCGCGCGGTCCGCCGAGCCGGTCCCGCGCCCGTATCACCTCCGCCACTTCCCCGGGGGTCCGCAGGGTCCAGTCGACGGGCTGCCCCGAGGAGGCGAGGTAGAAGCCGGGGAAGTGCTCCGTGCCGTACCCGACGACCGTCACCCCCAGCGTCTCCAGACGCTGGAGCGTCGCGGGCACGTCGAGGATCGACTTGACCCCGGCGCACACGACGGTGAGGCCGACCAGGGACAGCAGCCGCAGGTCGGCGGACTCGTCCTGGGTCTCGCTCCACTCGCGGTGCACCCCGCCGACGCCGCCGGTCGCGAACACCCGTATGCCCGCCGCGTCCGCGAGCAGGGCCGTCGCCGAGACGGTCGTCGCACCGGTCGCACCGGCCGCCAGGGCCGGGGCGAGGTCCCGGTGCCCGAGCTTGCGCACGGACGGGTCCTCGGCGATACGGGTCAGGGCCGCGCCGTCCAGGCCGATCCTGGCCGTGCCGTCGACCACGGCGATGGTGGCGGGGACGGCGCCCCCGGCCCGCACCAGCTCCTCCAGCTCGACGGCCACGGCCAGGTTGCGCGGGCGCGGCAGGCCGTGGGCGATGATCGTCGATTCCAGCGCGACGACGGGCCGCCCCTCGTGGAGGGCCTCCCGTACCTCTTCGGACACCTGTGTGGACATGTCCCATTCCTGGCGCGGCCACGGGTCCCGCAAACCTCGTTGGCGGCCACCTGCCACGCCGTGGACGCCCCCTGCGGAATCCGTCCCGGAGCGCCCGGCGAGGTCCCCGAGCGGGACGCGCCACCCTTCCGGCGTCGCACCGGAGGGGCGGTGCGGATTTCGTCGCCGTCGGCCAATTCCGGTATCACGCCTGGTGGGAGGCGAAGCGGACGGGGTCATTCCCGCCGATCCCGACCTTGGAGCGGTTCCGGAGCCCGGCTACAGTCACCGCCCATGACCACACATGACCAGCCTTCCTTCGCCGTGCACATCCCCGACGCCGAGCTCGAGGTGGACCCCCTCGACCCCGCCCAGATCGTCTCCGGTACGCCCGAGGTGACGGGAAAGGTGCTGTGGGAGTCGGCCGACGGCAAGCAGATCCGCGGCATCTGGCAGATCACCCCCGGCGTCGTCACCGACACCGAGGCCAACGAGCTGTTCGTGGTGGTCTCCGGGCGGGCGACCGTCGCCGTCGAGGGCGGCGAGACCCTGGAGATCGGCCCGGGGGACGCCTGCGTGCTGCGCGAGGGCGACCGGACCACCTGGACCGTGCACGAGACCCTGCGCAAGGCGTACCACATCAGCCTCTGACGTCCGGGGGAGAGCACCGGGACGGCCCGGGGGGCCTCCGGACGGGCCCGGGGTGGGGGCTCGGGGGAGCCCTCGGAACGGCCCGGGGGAGCCCCCGGAACGGCCCGGGGCAGGGTCTCGGGAGAGCGCCGGGACGGCGTGCGGCAGGGCCTCGGGAAGGCCCGGGAGAGGCTCGGGGAAAGCCCTGGAGAGGCTCGGGGAATGCCCTGGAGGGGACCCCCGGGCGAACCCCCGGAAGCCTCCCGGGAAACCCCCGAAAGATCCCCGCCACACCCCCGAACTCCCCGGTTCCGGTCACCCGTTGAGGGTCTGGTAGGAAACCTTCCTATCCGCTAGCATCCCCGGCAGCGGCTTGGCGCGGCGGCCCGTACCCGGGGCGTGACGCGCTCAGTGAGAGCTCTGACCCGGCCGCCGAGCACCACCGCGCCGCGCGGCGCCCCGAATCGCCGCGCGGCCGGTCCTCCGTGTTCGCGAACCCGCGGCACACGGTCGGCCCGTCCGTGCCGTGCGCCCGGTCCGTGGTGCACCGCACCGGTGTCCAGCTCTCGCCCACCCCCAGGCCAGGGAGCCAGGTATGCGCCTGAACACCTCCGCCCCACCTCGCCGCACCACCACCCCTCTCCCCTTCGTCCTCGCCGCCGTGCTGCTGCTCGTCGGCGGGCTCCTCCTCGCTCTCCCCGAGCGGGCCGGAGCCGCCGCCGACGTCCTGATCTCCCAGGGCCGCCCGGCGACCTCATCCTCCGTCGAGGACAGCACCTTCGGCCCGGAGAAGGCCTTCGACGGCGTCTCCACCACCCGCTGGGCCAGCACCGAGGGCGTCGACCCGCAGTGGATCAAGGTCGACCTCGGTCCCTCGGCGACCGTCTCCCGCGTCAAGCTCGTCTGGGAGGCCGCCTACGCCAAGGCCTACCGCGTCGAGATCTCCGCCGACGGCACCACCTGGACCCGCCTCGCCACCGAGACCGCGGGCAACGGCGCCACGGACGACTGGACCGGACTCACCGGCCAGGGCCGTTACCTCCGCGTGTACGGGACCGCCCGCGGCACCTCGTACGGCTACTCCCTCTACTCCGTCGAGGCCTACGGCACCACCGGCGGCACCACGACCCCGCCGACCACCCCGCCCACGACCCCGCCCCCCGGCTCCTTCACGGTCGTCGCGGCCGGTGACATCGCCGCCCAGTGCACGGCCTCCAGCAGCTCCTGCGCCCACCCCAAGACCGCGGCCCTCGCGCAGCGGATCGCGCCCTCCTTCTACCTGACGATGGGCGACAACCAGTACGACGACGCCCTGCTCTCGGACTTCCGCAACTACTACGACAAGAGCTGGGGCGCCTTCAAGGCCAAGACCCGCCCCGTCCCCGGCAACCACGAGACCTACGACCCGGCCGGCCCGCTCGCCGGCTACAAGTCGTACTTCGGCGCCATCGCGTACCCGCAGGGCAAGTCGTACTACAGCTACGACCAGGGCAACTGGCACTTCGTCGCCCTCGACTCCAACTCCTTCGACGACGCCGCGCAGATCCAGTGGCTCAAGGACGACCTCGCGCGGAACACCAAGGGCTGCATCGCCGCCTACTTCCACCACCCGCTGTACTCCTCCGGCGGCCACGGCAACGACCCCGTCTCCAAGCCCGTCTGGCAGATCCTCTACGGCGCCAAGGCCGACCTCGTGCTCAACGGCCACGACCACCACTACGAGCGCTTCGCCCCGCAGAACCCGAGCGGGCAGGCGACCGCCGACGGCATCGTCGAGATCGTCGGCGGCATGGGCGGCGCCGAGCCGTACGACATCGAGACGGTCCAGCCCAACAGCCAGAAGAGGATCAGCGGCACCTACGGCGTGCTGAAGCTGGACCTCACCGACACCACCTACACCTGGCAGTACGTCGGCACCGACGACCAGGTCAAGGACTCCGGCCCGACCTACACCTGCCACTGATGTACCTCGCGACCACCGGTCGCCGCGGCGCGCCGCCCGCCCCCTCGGGGGTCCGGCGGCGCGTCCCCGGCACCGTCCTCGCCCTCGGCGCGGTCAGCCTCGTCACCGACGTCTCCTCGGAGATGGTGACGGCCGTCCTGCCGCTCTACCTGGTCCTCGGACTCGGCCTGTCCCCCCTCCAGTTCGGCCTGCTCGACGGCCTCTCGACCGGTGCCACCGCACTCGTACGGCTCCTCGGCGGCGCCACCGCCGACCGTGGCGGCCGCCACAAGCAGATCGGCGGACTCGGGTACGCCCTCTCCGCCTGTTCCCGCCTCGGCCTCCTCCTCGCGGGCGGCGCGACCGGCTGGATCGCCGGTGCGATCACCGCCGACCGGCTCGGCAAGGGCGTCCGCACCGCCCCGCGCGACGCCCTCATCACCCTGCACAGCCCGCCCGAGGACCTGGGCCGCGCCTTCGGCACCCACCGCGCCATGGACACCACCGGCGCCCTCCTCGGCCCGCTGGCCGCCTTCGCCCTGCTGTGGGCGACGGCCGACGCGTACGACGCGGTCTTCGCCGTCAGCTTCTGCGTCGGGGCCTTCGGCGTCCTGCTCTGGGTGCTGCTCGTCCCCGGCCGGAACCGCGAGGCCGGGAACGGCGGGGCCCGGAACCGCGAGGCCCGGGACGCGGGACCGCGCGAAGGCCGGGGCGTACGGCCGGACATGGACGGCGGCGCACGGCCCGACGCCCAGGCGCCGCCACGCGCGCGTGGCGGGCTCCTCGCCGGGCTGCGCTCGCCCGCGTACCGGCGGATCGTGCTCTGCGCCGGACTCCTCGGAGCCGCCACCGTCGGCGACTCCTTCCTCTACCTGCTGCTCCAGCGACGGCTCGACTTCGACGCCACCTGGTTCCCGTTCCTGCCGCTCGGCGCCGCCGCCGTCTATCTGCTGCTCGCCGTCCCGGCCGGCCGCCTCGCCGACCGCGTCGGCCGCCGCGGACCCCTCCTGTACGGCCACGGGGCCCTGCTCCTCGCCTACGGGCTGCTCCTGGCCCCGCTGCCCGACCCGGTGGTCCTGCTGGGCGTCCTCGCCCTGCTCGGGGTCTTCTACGCCACCACCGACGGCGTCCTCATGGCCCTGACCGGCCCCTTCCTGACCGAGGGACGGCAGGCGGGCGGCCTCGCGCTCGTCCAGACCGCCCAGGCGCTCGCCCGGCTCGGCGCCGCCGTCGCCTTCGGCGCCGTCTGGACCGCGAGCGGCCCCGAGACCGCGCTCGTCGTGGCGCTCCTGGCCCTCGCGGTGGCCGTCGGCTGCTCCGCGCGCCTGCTGCCCAGGGGCCTCCCCGCCCCCTCCGGGCACCCCGTCCCCGAGCCCTCCGAGAGGACCGACTGACCCATGCCCGCACTGACCGGCGCCCGCCCGTCCACCCGTACGCGCGTGTGGATCCTCGTCCTCGCACTGCTGCTGCTCGGCGGCGGAGCCACCGCCTACACCCTCCGGGCGGCCTCCGGACGCGAGGCCGCGGCCACCGGGACCGCCGATCCCGGCTTCACCCTCGACGCCGGCACCGGCGCGCTCTACACCCGGGACACCGCGAGCGGGCGCGTCGCGCGCGTGGACCCGTCCGCGCCCGGCGGCCGGGTGGTGGGCGGCCCCACCTGCGACCGCTTCCACGCGGCCGGCCGCACCGCGCTCTGCCTCCAGCGCAGGCCCGGCGTGCCGGCCCGTTCGTACGTCCTGGTGCTCGACCGGCAGCTGCGCGAGGTGCGCCGCATCGGACTGCCGGGCATCCCCAGCCGGGCCCGGGTCTCCGCCTCGGGGAACATGCTGTCCTGGACGATGTTCGCGACCGGCGACTCCTACGCCCGCTCGGCGTTCTCCACCCGCACCTCGATCCTCGACCTGCGCACCGGCTACCTGATCAAGAACATCGAACAGCTCCCGCTCACCCTCGGCGGGCGCCGCTACCACGCCCCCGACGTCAACTACTGGGGCGTCAGCTTCGCCGCCGACGACAACCGCTTCTACGCCACCGTCGCGACGGCCGGCCGCACCCACCTCGTCGAGGGGGACATGCGGAACTGGTCGGCCCGGACCCTCCGCGAGAACGTCGAGTGCCCCTCGCTCTCCCCGGACGGCACCCGGATCGCCTTCAAGAAGCGGGTGTCCGACGGCCCGACCGAGCCGTGGCGGCTGTACGTGTACGACCTGGCCACCGGGCGCGAACACGCGGTCGCCGAGCCGCACGGCATCGACGACCAGGCGCTGTGGACGGGCCGGGACACCCTCGCGTACGGGTACGGCGGAGACGTGTGGTCGGTGCCGGCCGACGGGACGGGAGCCCCGCGCCGGCTGGCCCGCGGCGCCTCCTCCCCGACGGTGACGAACTGACGGAGCGGTCCCCGCGGAGCCGGGCCGAGGTCCGCCTCCGCGTCAGGCCGCCTTCCGCAGCGAGCCGCGGAGCGCCAGCACCGCCATCGGCAGCAGCAGGCAGGCGGCGATGGCGTTGAGCGGGCCGTAGCCCAGCTTGGACACGATCAGACCGGCGGCGAGGCCGCCCACACCGGCGGCGGTGTTCATCACGAAGTCGGACACGCCCTGCACCGCCGCCCGCGAGGCCTGCGGCACCGAGTCAGTGAGCAGCGCCGAGCCGGACACCAGCCCCGCCGACCAGCCGAGTCCGAGCACGAAGAGGCCCAGGGCGGTCCGGCCGTGGCTGGGTCCCGCCGTGCCCGCGATCAGCGCCGCAGCGCCGATGAGCCCGACCGCGAGCCCGATCACGGACAGCCGGCCCAGCCGGTCGGACAGCCAGCCCATCAGCGGGGAGAAGGCGTACATGCCCGCGATGTGTCCGCTGATCACGAGTCCGATCAGCTGGATGTCCGCGCCGTGGTGGGTGAGCGCCACCGGGGTCATCGACATGATCGACACCATGGCGGTGTGCGAACCGGCGACGGTGACCAGGGCGAGACGGGCCCGGGGGGACTCCCGTACGGCCCGCATACCGGCCCGCAGGGAGCGGTCCTCCGCCGCCTCGCCCGGCGTCCGGGCGTCGGCCAGCGCCCGCGCGGTGAGGAGCGGGTCGGGGCGCAGCAGGACGGCCACGACGACCGCGGCGACCACGAAGACACCGGCGGCCCAGACGAACGGGCCCGCCGTGGCGGGTATGCCCAGGCCCGAGACGCTCCGCCCGGCGGGCGCGGCGATGTTCGGCCCGAGCACGGCGCCGATCGTGGTCGCCCACACGACCGTGGAGATGGCCCTGGCCCTGCGGTCCGGTTCGGCCAGGTCGGCGGCGGCGAAGCGGGCGGCGAGGTTCGCGGAGGAACCGGCGCCGAAGCAGACGAGCCCGAGGAGCAGCAGGGGGAAGCTGTCCGCGACGGCCCCGAGCACCGCGACACCGGCGCCGAGCGCCCCGATCAGGTACGCGAGGACCAGCCCGGCCCGGCGTCCCCGCGAGGCCATCAGGGAGGCCAGCGGCATGGCGAGCAGCGCGGGACCGGCCACGGTCGCCGTGGACGCCAGCCCGGACATCGCCTCGGAGCCGCTGACGTCCCTGGCGAGGACGGCGGCGAGCGCGACACCGGTGGCGATGCCGAGACCCCCGAGGATCTGGGTGGCGATCAGCACGGCCTGGACGCGCCGCCGCAGCGCCGGCAGCTCGGCCTCGCCGACGAGGACGGACGGAGGTGGGGCGGGCAGGGTCGAGTCAGGGGCATCGGGGGTGTGGGTCACTTACGTGAGTGTGCCAGCCGTCCCATCTGATGGGAACGGCCACCCTTCCCGGACGCGGACGGCCGCCTTCCCCGACGTGGACCGCCACCCGTCCCCGACACGGACCGCCGCCTTCTCGACACGAACCGCCACCAGTCCCCGACGCGACCGACCCCCGTCAGAACAGCGGTTCCGGCAGGACCCCCTCCAGGGCCAGCAGCTGCCGCTTGGTCTCCAGGCCGCCCCCGAACCCGCCGAGGCCCCCGTCGCTCTCCACCACCCGGTGGCACGGCACCACGACCGGCAGCGGGTTGGAGCCCATCGCCGCTCCCACCGCCTGGGCCGCGCCCGGCTGCCCCACGCGTCTCGCCAGCTCGCCGTACCCGACGACCGTGCCGTACGGGACGCCCGCCGCCAGCTCGCGCAGCACCTGCCGGTTGAACCCGGCCGAGAGGCTCCAGTCCAGGGGCAGGTCGAGGGCGTCCGGCTCGCCCGCGAAGTACCGGTCGAGCCGTCGTATCGCCCCCGCGAGCAGTCCCGAGGCGCGCTCCACCGGCTCCGCGCCGAGCTGTCCCGCCAGACGGGCGAGCATCCGCTCGCGCCGCGCCGCGTCGGCGTGGAACTCGACCCGCACGAGCCCCCGCCCGGTGGCGGCGAGGAACAGCGGCCCGATGCCGCTCTCCATGACCGTCCACTCCGCCGGCACGGCCCGTCCGCCGCCCGTCGCCCCCGCTTCGATGTCCATGCCGCCCACGGTACGACCCGCCACCGACAACCCGGTCGGAAACGGTCCCGGGACCGTCTCCAAGATCACGGGCCGGTCTCGCTCCGGTCTCGCGACCGCCAAATCCCCGGGCACGTGGTCGCGCGACCCCCCGCGCGCCATAATCTCGCCCCGGTAGCACTACCCAGCGGTACCGACTGTTTTCGGACGACGTTGCACCAGGGGTGGAGGACACACGCTCATGCAGGGCACGGTCGACGGATTCAGCTACGGGCTCGTCACACCGGTGGCCGCCTTTCTCATGGCCTGCCTCGGCGGCGCCCTCGGACTGAGGTGCACCACCCGGTCGCTCCGCCACCGCGACAGCTTCAAGGCGGGCTGGCTCGCCCTCGGCGCCACCTCGATCGGCACCGGCATCTGGACCATGCACTTCATCGCGATGATGGGCTTCTCCGTCCAGCAGGCGCCCATCGACTACGACCGCCCCATCACCTTCGCCAGCCTGGGCGTCGCCGTCCTGATGGTCGGCATCGGCATCTTCATCGTCGGCTACCGGGGCGCGACCGCGCTCACCCTGGTCACCGGCGGCACCATCACCGGCCTCGGCGTCGCCACCATGCACTACCTCGGCATGGCCGGGATGCGCCTCCAGGGCCGCATCGAGTACGACACCCTCACCGTCGCCCTGTCCGTGGTGATCGCCGTCGTGGCCGCCACCGCGGCCCTCTGGGCGGCCGTCTCCATCCATGGATTTCTGGCCAGCCTCGGTGCCAGCCTCGTGATGGGAGTCGCCGTCAGTGGTATGCACTACACCGCCATGGCCGCGGTCAGCGTCCACCTGCACGGCACCACGGCCTCGACCCGTACCGGCGACAACGCCGGCTCGCTGCTCCTGCCGATGCTGATCGGCCCGGCGGTCTTCCTCATCCTCGCCGCCGTCGTCGTCATGTTCGACCCGCTCCTGGTGATGGGCGACCCGGACTGGCAGGGGTCGCGGGCCCGGACCGTCCACCGGCCGGGCGTGCCCGCCCCGCGCCATGTGCCCTCGTACGGCGAGCCCGCGAACTGGACGGCCCGCCCCGGTGCCCGCGGCGCCCGCAGGGCCGTCCCCAGGGGTGGCCACCGCTCCCAGGACTGGTGATCGGCACCCGACTGTCAGTGGCGGGTCGTACGGTGGTTCCATGCGGCCCGTTTCCAAGATCGAACGTTCGGTGGCGCCCTTCGAGGTCGTCAGTGAGTACAAGCCCAGCGGTGACCAGCCGGCGGCCATCGCCGACCTGGAGCGGCGCATCCGCGCGGGCGAGAAGGACGTCGTGCTGCTCGGCGCCACCGGTACCGGCAAGTCGGCGACCACCGCCTGGATGATCGAGAAGCTCCAGCGCCCCACCCTCGTGATGGCGCCGAACAAGACGCTGGCCGCCCAGCTGGCGAACGAGTTCCGGGAGCTCCTCCCGAACAACGCGGTGGAGTACTTCGTCTCGTACTACGACTACTACCAGCCCGAGGCGTACGTCCCGCAGTCGGACACCTACATCGAGAAGGACTCCTCCATCAACGAGGAGGTGGAGCGGCTCCGCCACTCCGCGACGAACTCCCTGCTCACCCGCAGGGACGTCATCGTGGTGGCCTCCGTCTCCTGCATCTACGGCCTCGGCACGCCGCAGGAGTACGTGGACCGGATGGTCCCGCTCAAGGTCGGCGAGGAGATCGACCGCGACCAGCTGCTGCGCCGCTTCGTCGACATCCAGTACACCCGCAACGACCTGGCGTTCACCCGCGGCACCTTCCGCGTCCGCGGCGACACCATCGAGATCTTCCCGGTGTACGAGGAGCTCGCCGTCCGCATCGAGATGTTCGGCGACGAGATCGAGGCCCTCTCCACCCTCCACCCGCTCACCGGCGAGATCATCAGCGAGGACCGCGAGCTGTACGTGTTCCCCGCCAGCCACTACGTCGCGGGCCCCGAGCGCATGGAGCGGGCGGTCAACGACATCGAGCGCGAGCTGGAGGTACGCCTCGCCGAACTCGACAAGCAGGGCAAGCACCTGGAGTCCCAGCGCCTGCGCATGCGGACCACGTACGACATCGAGATGATGCGGCAGATCGGTTCCTGCTCCGGCATCGAGAACTACTCGATGCACTTCGACGGCCGCGAGCCCGGCTCCGCCCCGAACACCCTCATCGACTACTTCCCCGAGGACTTCCTGCTCGTCATCGACGAGTCGCACGTGACCGTCCCGCAGATCGGCGCCATGTACGAGGGCGACGCCTCCCGCAAGCGGACCCTCGTCGACCACGGCTTCCGGCTCCCGTCCGCGCTCGACAACCGCCCGCTGAAGTGGGAGGAGTTCCAGGAGCGGATCGGCCAGACCGTCTACCTCTCCGCGACCCCCGGGACGTACGAACTGTCCCGAGGCGACGGCTTCGTCGAGCAGATCATCCGCCCCACCGGCCTCGTCGACCCCGAGGTCGTCGTCAAGCCCACCGAGGGCCAGATCGACGACCTGGTCCACGAGATCCGGCTGCGCACCGAGCGTGACGAGCGGGTCCTCGTCACCACCCTCACCAAGAAGATGGCCGAGGACCTCACCGACTACTTCCTGGAGCTCGGCATCCAGGTGCGCTATCTGCACAGCGACGTCGACACCCTCCGCCGCATCGAGCTGCTGCGCGAGCTGCGCGCCGGCGAGTACGACGTCCTCGTCGGCATCAACCTCCTCCGCGAGGGCCTCGACCTGCCCGAGGTGTCGCTCGTCGCCATCCTCGACGCCGACAAGCAGGGCTTCCTGCGCTCCGGGACCTCCCTGATCCAGACGATCGGCCGCGCCGCCCGAAACGTCTCGGGCCAGGTCCACATGTACGCGGACCGGGTCACCCCCGCGATGGAGCAGGCCATCGAGGAGACCAACCGCCGCCGCGAGAAGCAGATCGCGTACAACACGGAGCACGGCATCGACCCGCAGCCGCTCCGCAAGAAGATCAACGACATCGTCGCGACCATCGCGCGCGAGGAGGTCGACACCGAGGAACTCCTCGGCTCCGGCTACCGCCAGGGCAAGGAGGGCAAGGGCGCCAAGGCACCCGTCCCCGCGCTCGCCGCGCACGGCGTCAAGGCCAAGGGCAAGGGCGGCAAGGCTGGTACGACCCTGGACCTCGGCGACCGGCCCGCCGCCGAACTGGCCGCGGTCATCGAGGAGATGACCGACCGGATGCGCGCCGCCGCCGCCGACCTGCAGTTCGAGGTGGCGGCCAGGCTCCGCGACGAGGTGGGGGAGCTGAAGAAGGAACTGCGCCAGATGAAGGAGGCCGGACTCGCCTGACCGGGCGGGGACGGGCGCCCGCGGGCGGGCGGTCCGGTGTGTTGCAAGACCGACACAAAACCGGACCGCGCCTCCGCGCTGTCAGTGGCGCTGCGTAGGGTGCTGGACAACCGCACGCACGGGAACAGCGGTCGCGGGGAACGCCAACGAGAGGGGCAGACGCGTGTCGGTCAACATGACCAAGGGTCAGGCCATCAGCCTGGAGAAGAAGGGCGGGGGCAACCTCACCCAGGTGCGGATGGGCCTCGGTTGGCAGGCCGCGCCGCGCCGCGGCCTCTTCGGCTCGCGCACCCGGGAGATCGACCTGGACGCCTCGGCCGTCCTCTTCGCCGAGAAGCAGCCGGTCGACGTGGTGTTCTTCCGCCACCTGGTCAGCGACGACGGCTCGGTCAAGCACACCGGTGACAACCTCGTGGGCGGCGCCGGCCAGGGCGGCGACGACGAGGCGATCCTCGTCGACCTGGAGCGGGTCCCGGTCCACATCGACCAGATCGTCTTCACGGTGAACTCCTTCACCGGCCAGACGTTCCAGGAGGTGCAGAACGCGTTCTGCCGCATCGTCGACGAGACGAACGGCCAGGAGCTCGCGCGCTACACCCTGGACGGCGGCGGCAACTACACCGCGCAGATCATGGCGAAGGTGCACCGGGTCGGCTCCGGCTGGCAGATGACCGCCCTGGGCAACCCGGCCAACGGCCGCACCTTCCAGGACCTGATGCCCTCGATCCTGCCGCACCTGTAGAACAGGCCCGCGCGGCGGACACCCACAGCTCCCGGAGGCGGCGGACGCCCCCGGGAGCTGTCCCGCATGAAACAGACGATGTGCTTCAACCGAGCCGAGCAACGCTGAGGGGACAGAGCCGATGACGGCCGAGCTGGTCCGGGGACAGAACCACCCCCTGCCCGACACCCGACTGGAGATCCGGGTGTCGGCCGGGCATCCCGTCCTCGCCGGCGCCACCCTCGGCGACGAGCAGGGCAGGGTCCCCGGCATCGAGTGGATCGCCCACCCCGGCTCGCCCTCGCTCCCCGGCGTCGACGTCCCCGGTCGGACCGCCGCCGACCACCGCCTCACCGTCGACCTGACAGCGGTCCCCGAGGCCGTCCACCGCGTCTCGGTCCTGCTCGCGCTGCCCGTCGCCGCCACCCGGTTCGGCACGGTCGCCGCCCCCTTCGTCGCCGTCGCCGGCCCCGACGGCACGGACGTCGCCAGCTACACCATCACCGGCCTCGACCGCGAGTCCGCCGTCGTCGCCCTGGAGCTCTACCGGCGCCAGGGCACCTGGAAGGTCCGGGCCATGGGCCAGGGGTACGAGGGCGGGCTCGCCGCGCTCCTCGGCGACCAGGGCCTGGAGTGTCCCGCAGAGCTGGCCGCGGCCATCCTGGAGACGGCGATGCCCGGGGCCGTCCCGGCCGCCACGCCGACACGGCGCGCTCCCGAGGCGGAGCGCGTACGCCACACGGAGCCGGTGACCACCCCGGACCCGGCGGCCGCGCAGACGCCCCCGGACCCGACTCCTCGGACGCCGACCGCGAGCCCGTCGGCGTCCACCACGCCGACGGGCTTCCCGGAGACGCCGACCGCCGTCCCGGAGCCGCCGATGTCGACGGGGCCGGTCGTACCGCCGCCGTCCACCCCGCTCACCCCGCCGCCGCCCACCCCGCCGACGGGTACCGACGCGGGCGCGCCCGTCTCCGGTCCCACCCCTGCCATGGGTACGCCCTCCGGCGGCCCCATCGACTACTCCCACCCCCGTCGCCGCCGGACGCCCCCGCCCTCCGAGCCGGCTCCCGCCTCCGCTCCCGCCGCCGAGCCGCGCCAGGCGCCGCCCGTCCCGGTCGCCGGGGACGCCTCGGGCTGGTCCATGGACGAGCGCCTGTACAACCAGGTGTGGGGCATGTTCGAGGACCTGGCCCGGACCGCCGCCGCCTACCGCAGCGCCTGCGACTTCGCCGAGTCCCGGCTCGACCGCGAGCTCGACCAGTCGCTCTCCGACTACCGTTCCCGGGTCGGCGGCGCGAACGACGCCGCGCGGGCGACCGCCCGCGCCCGGCACGACGAACTCGTCGAGCGGGCCCAGGCGGTCCTGGACCGGGACCTCGCGCAGCTCGCGGCGGAGTCCGAGGTCGTCGAACCGGCCCTGCCGCCGGCCTACGCCCGCTGGGACAACCCCGTCTGGCACGCCTACCGCGTCCCGGCCGAGGAGCCGATGGCCGTCCGCCTGGGCGACCTCCACCTCCCCGAGCGCAGGGAGCTGCGCATCCCCATGCTGATCAGGCTGCCGCTGGAGCGCGGTCTGTGGGTGGACAGCGGCCGGGGCCATTCGGAGGCCGCCTCCCTCCTCGACGAGACCGAGCTGCGGCGGCTCGCCCTGGACAGCGCCGTCGCGCACGCGGCGCGGCTGCTCGCGGCGCACCCGGCCGGCCAGTTCACCCTCCATGCCGTCGACGCGGCGGGCGCGGGCGCCGCAGCGCTCGCACCGCTCGTGGAGACCGGGGTGCTCGCCGCCCCGCCGGCCCGGGGCGCGGCCGGGGTCACCGCCGTCCTGGAGCAGCTCACCGAGCGGGTCGACCTGCTGCAGATGGCGCTGCGGAACGGCGCTGCCGACGCCCTGCCGCCGGGCCTGGACGCGTCCAGGCAGTTGCTGCTCGTGCATGACTTCCCGCACGGCTTCGACGACCGGGCCGTGACCCGGCTGCGGTACCTGGCCGACGAGGGCCCCTCGGTCGGCGTCCACCTCCTGATGGTCGCGAACCGGGAGGACGCGGCGGCGTACGGGCCGCTGCTCGACCCGCTGTGGCGCTCGCTGCTGCGTCTGACGCCCGTGGCCGACGACCACCTCGCCGATCCCTGGGTCGGCCATGCCTGGTCGTACGAGCCGCCGCTGCTCCCGCCGGGCAGCGGGATCCTGCGGCAGGTCCTCGCGCAGGTGGCTGCCTCACGCTCGGACAAGAGGCTCTGACCAGCGCTTTTGGTGGCTCTTTACCCTTTCCTTTACCTCCTCTTGGTCTTTCGGGTACTCTTCTTCCTGCGGAGGGGAGTACTCCCCATGTGCGGCGTACCCGTCAATACGGACGGATCCTCGGTGATCCGATCCCGGGGCGTCGGCCCGGCGGTGATCGTCCGTCGCCGGGTGGAAGAGACCTCCGGCAGCGACGACGCTGATCAGTAGCCGTACGACGCCGGAGGCGCAGTGGACGTTTCAATGACCCTGTGGGTCCTGACCATTCTCGGTCTGGGTGCCCTGATCGGTGCCGACTTCTTCATCGGGCGCAAGCCCCATGACGTGTCGGTGAAGGAAGCCGGAATCTGGACGATCGTCTGGATCGTCCTCGCCGGGCTCTTCGGGCTCGGCCTGCTGATCTTCGGCAACAGCCAGGCCTCCGGCGAGTTCTTCGCCGGATACATCACCGAGAAGTCGCTCAGTGTCGACAACCTCTTCGTCTTCGTCCTGATCATGGCGAAGTTCTCGGTGCCCTCCCACCTCCAGCAGCGCGTGCTGCTCGTGGGCGTGCTGATCGCCCTGGTGCTCCGCGCGATCTTCATCGCCGCCGGCGCCGCGATCATCGCGAGCTTCTCCTGGGTCTTCTACATCTTCGGCGCGTTCCTGATCTACACCGCCTGGAAGCTCATCCAGGAGGCGCGCTCCGACGACGACGAGGAGGACTGGGAGGAGAACCGTCTCCTCAAGACCGTCGAGAAGAAGTTCGGCGTCGCCGACCGGTACCACGGCACCAAGCTGTTCATCCAGAACAACGGCAAGCGGGTCCTGACCCCGCTGATGGTCGTCATGCTCGCCATCGGCACCACGGACATCCTCTTCGCCCTCGACTCCATCCCGGCGATCTTCGGCCTCACCCAGGACCCGTACATCGTCTTCACGGCCAACGCCTTCGCCCTCATGGGTCTGCGCCAGCTGTACTTCCTGATCGGCGGCCTGCTCAAGAAACTGGTCCACCTCAGCTACGGCCTGTCGGTGATCCTCGGCTTCATCGGCGTCAAGCTCGTGCTGCACGCCCTGCACGAGTCCGGGGTGCACGTCCCCGAGATCTCCATCCCGTTCTCCCTCGCGGTCATCGGCGGTGTCCTGGTCGTCACCACGATCACCAGCCTGATCGCGTCCAAGAGGCAGTCGGAGCGAGCTGCCGCCGAGAGCGTGGCCGACGCCGACGGCGCCGAGAAGGACAGCATCGGCGCCTGACGCGGCACACACGGCGACGGCTCCTTCGTCTCCACGCCCACGCGCCCGGGGAGGGTCTCCGGCAGCAGCGCGAAACAGCCCAGGCTGACGAGCGCGACCAGGGTCAGATAGGCCGCGACCCCCCAGGGCGGACCGGAACCGCCGTCGGACAGGGCCGTGGCGACGATCGGGGTCAGGGCGCCGCCCAGGACACCGGCGAGGTTGTAGCCGACGGCCGCGCCCGTACAGCGGACGCGGGGCTCGTACAGCTCCGGCAGATACGCGGCCACCACCGCGAACATGGTGATGAACGCGAGCAGCGAGCCCAGGAACCCGAGGAACATCAGCAGCGGCCGCGCCGTGTGCAGCAGCGCCACCATCGGGAACATCCACAGCGCCGAGGCCGCGCATCCCGCGAGGCACAGCGGCCGGCGGCCCCAGCGGTCCGCCAGGAGCGCCACGAAGGGGGTGACCGCTCCCTTGACCGCCACCGCCGCCATCACACAGGTCAGCATCACCGTGCTGCTCACCCCGAGCCGCTCGGTTCCGTAGGCCAGCGCCCAGGTGGAGACCGTGTAGAAGGTGGCGTACCCGACGGCCAGCGCCCCCGCCGTCAGGAGGACGAGCCGCCAGTGGTCGCGGGCGACCTCGGCCAGCGGGGCGCCCGCCCGCTCGCCGGACGCGGACAGCTCCTCGAACTGCGGGGTCTCCGCCAGCGAGGAGCGCAGCAGCAGCCCCACGGCCGCCAGCAGGCCCGCCGCCCAGAACGGCACCCGCCAGCCCCAGGAGCGGAAGTCCGCGTCGCTCAGCCCGGCGGTGAGCGCCAGCATCACCCCGTTCGCCAGGAGGAAGCCGATCGCCGGCCCGATCTGCGGGAAGCTCGACCACAGCGCCCGCCGGTGCGCGGGGGCGTGCTCGGCGGTCAGCAGTACGGCTCCGCCCCACTCGCCGCCGAGGCCCAGTCCCTGGACGAAGCGGAGCACCAGCAGCAGCACGGGGGCGGCGATGCCGAGCGTCGCGTACGTGGGGACGCAGCCGACCGCGACCGTGGCACAGCCGGTCAGCAGCAGCGAGGCGAAGAGGACCGGCCGCCGGCCGTACCGGTCGCCGATGTGACCGAAGAGGACCGAGCCCAGCGGGCGGGCCAGGAAGCCCGCGGCGAAGGTGCCGAAGGCCGCCAGGGTCCCGGCGAGCGGGGAGAAGGTCGGGAAGAAGAGCGGCCCGAGGACGAGGGCAGCGGCGGTCCCGTAGACGAAGAAGTCGAAGAACTCGACAGCGGTGCCGACGAGCGAGGCGGCGGCGAGCCGGACCATCGAAGGGGTCCCGGTCGGCGACGGAGGGTGACTTTGGCGCATGTCGCGCCAACTACCCCGCCGCCGTCCCGGTTACGGGGGCGTGCGGAGGCGCGCAGCTCCGGGGCTGCGCGCCGGGCGTCACCAGCCGCGCTCGCGCCACCCCGCGAGGGACGGGCGCTCGTCACCGAGCGTGGTGTCCTTGCCGTGGCCGGGGTAGATCCAGGACTCGTCCGGGAGGACCGCGAAGAGCTTGGTCTCCACGTCGTGGATCAGGCTCGCGAAGGCCTCCGGGTCCTTCCACGTGTTGCCCACGCCGCCGGGGAAGAGGCAGTCGCCGGTGAAGACGTGCGGGTGGCCGTGCGGGTCGTCGTAGACGAGGGCGATCGAGCCGGGGGTGTGCCCGACGAGACGGCGCGCGGTCAGCTCGACGCGCCCCACCCGGATCGTGTCGCCGTCCTCGACGGACACGTCGGTCGCCACCGGGATGCCCTCCACGTCGTACGCGCCCGCGTAGGTCACGGCGCCGGTCGCGGCCACGACCTCGGCGAGCGCCTGCCAGTGGTCGCCGTGCCGGTGGGTGGTGACGACGGCCTTGATGCCGTCGTCACCGATCAGCGTGAGGAGCGTGTCCGCGTCGTTGGCGGCGTCGATCAGCAGCTGCTCGCCGGTGGTCCGGCAGCGCAGCAGATACGCGTTGTTGTCCATCGGGCCGACCGCGACCTTCGAGATCATCAGGTCCGTCAGCTCGTGCACGTCCGCAGGTCCGCCGACCTTCACCACTCCGCTGTACGTCATGGGCTCCACACTAGGGCCTGACAGCGGGGCTACAGCGCCGGGAGCTTCGGCAGCGGGCCGCCCTCGACCTTCAGGGCGGAGCCGTCGCGGCGGCCGGCGAGCCAGCCGAGGAGGTCGGGGGCGGGGCCGGAGACGCCGACGGAGGCTCCCTCGGCGCCACCGCCGGTCGTCCAGATGCTGCCCTCGTCGCTGCGGACGCCCGTCGAGGGCACGTCCTTGTGGCCGGCGAACCGCTCCGCGAGGAAGTCGATCTCCCGCAGGACGAACTCCTCCGGCAGGTCCTCCAGCTCGTAGCCGACGCCCAGGTCGACGTGGTGCAGGTCGACCTCCACCCAGCGGCGGAAGGGAATGCGGGAGGCGCTGTCGGTGACGCCGTTGCGCAGCTCGACCGTCCGGCTCCAGTCGGCGGGCTCGGTGCCCACGGCCGCGAAGCGGTCGGCGGTCGCGCGCACGTCGGCGAGCTGGACGTCGAGCGGGCGGGCGGAGTCGCGCTCGATGTCGGAGTCGCGGGTCGCGGCGTCGGGGTACATGGGGATGCCCGTGAGGACGTTCACGAGGGCGTCGGCGTTGCGGGCGACGTGGGCGAGCACATGGCCACGGCTCCAGCCGGGCAGCCGTGACGGCTCGGCCACCGCCGCGTTGTCAAGGGAAGCGACGGCGTTCAGCAGTCGTGCGGTCGCCTCGTGGACGTGGGCGAGGTCGCGTTCGTGGTCGATCATGGCGCCGACCCTAGTGCCAGCGGGGGAGTCGCCACTCGTTCGGGTGAAGAGGTCTCCGGGACGCCGGAAATCGAATGTGCGTGCTATAGGCTCGATGGAAGCATCCGGCATCCTTGAAGTGTTGGGTGTTCAGGCACATCCGCTCTCTGAAGAAAGGTGCGGACCGGCGTGGCCGACCGTCTCATCGTCCGTGGCGCTCGTGAGCACAACCTCAAGAACGTCTCGCTCGACCTCCCGCGTGACTCCCTGATCGTCTTCACCGGGCTCTCGGGATCGGGCAAGTCCTCCCTCGCGTTCGACACGATCTTCGCCGAGGGGCAGCGCCGCTACGTCGAGTCGCTCTCCTCCTACGCCCGGCAGTTCCTCGGCCAGATGGACAAGCCGGACGTCGACTTCATCGAAGGTCTGTCGCCCGCCGTCTCCATCGACCAGAAGTCGACCTCGCGCAACCCGCGCTCCACGGTCGGCACCATCACGGAGGTCTACGACTACCTCCGGCTCCTCTTCGCCCGCATCGGCAAGCCGCACTGCCCGGAGTGCCGACGGCCGATCTCCCGCCAGTCCCCGCAGGCCATCGTCGACAAGGTCCTGGAGCTCCCCGAGGGCAGCCGCTTCCAGGTGCTGTCCCCGCTCGTGCGCGAGCGCAAGGGAGAGTTCGTCGACCTCTTCGCGGACCTCCAGACCAAGGGCTACAGCCGCGCCCGCGTCGACGGCGTGACCGTACAGCTGAGCGAACCGCCGACGCTGAAGAAGCAGGAGAAGCACACGATCGAGGTAGTCGTCGACCGCCTCACCGTGAAGGACGGCGCCAAGCGCCGGCTCACCGACTCCGTCGAGACCGCGCTCGGACTCTCCGGCGGCATGGTCGTGCTCGACTTCGTCGACCTCCCCGAGGACGACCCCGAGCGCGAGCGGATGTACTCGGAGCACCTCTACTGCCCGTACGACGACCTGTCCTTCGAGGAGCTGGAGCCCCGCTCCTTCTCCTTCAACTCGCCCTTCGGCGCCTGCCCCGACTGCACCGGCATCGGCACCCGCATGGAGGTCGACCCGGAGCTGATCGTCCCCGACGAGGACAAGTCGCTCGACGAGGGCGCCATCCACCCCTGGTCGCACGGCCACACCAAGGAGTACTTCGGCCGGCTCATCGGCGGTCTCTCCCAGGCCCTCGGCTTCCGCACGGACATCCCGTACGCGGGACTTCCGCAGCGCGCGAAGAAGGCCCTGATGCACGGCCACAAGACCCAGGTCGAGGTCCGCTACCGCAACCGGTACGGGCGGGAGCGGGCGTACACCACCCCGGCCTTCGAAGGGGCCGTCTCCTTCGTCAAGCGGCGCCACACCGAGGCCGAGAGCGACTCCAGCCGCGAGCGCTTCGAGGGCTACATGCGCGAGGTGCCCTGCCCCACCTGCGAGGGCACCCGCCTCAAGCCGATCGTGCTCGCGGTCACGGTCATGGACCGGTCCATCGCCGAGGTCTCCGCGATGTCCATCAGCGACTGCGCCGAGTTCCTCTCCCGCCTCACGCTCAACGCCCGGGACAAGCAGATCGCCGAGCGGGTCCTCAAGGAGGTCAACGAGCGGCTGCGCTTCCTCGTCGACGTCGGCCTCGACTACCTCTCGCTCAACCGCGCGGCCGGCACCCTCTCCGGCGGCGAGGCCCAGCGCATCCGGCTCGCCACCCAGATCGGATCCGGCCTGGTCGGCGTGCTGTACGTGCTCGACGAGCCGTCCATCGGCCTCCACCAGCGCGACAACCACCGGCTCATCGAGACCCTCGTACGGCTCCGGGACATGGGCAACACGCTCATCGTCGTCGAGCACGACGAGGACACCATCAAGGTCGCCGACTGGGTCGTCGACATCGGCCCCGGCGCCGGTGAGCACGGCGGCAAGGTCGTCCACTCCGGCACCATGAAGGAGCTCCTCGCCAACGAGGAGTCGATCACCGGGCAGTACCTGTCCGGCCGCCGCGCGATCCCCACCCCGGAGATCCGCCGCCCGGTCGACCCCGGGCGCCGGCTCACCGTCCACGGGGCACGCGAGAACAACCTGCGGGACATCGACGTCTCCTTCCCGCTGGGCGTCCTCACCGCCGTCACCGGCGTCTCCGGCTCCGGCAAGTCGACCCTGGTCAACGACATCCTCTACACCCACCTGGCGCGCGAGCTGAACGGCGCCAAGTCGGTGCCCGGCCGGCACACGCGCGTGGACGGCGACGACCTCGTCGACAAGGTCGTGCACGTCGACCAGTCCCCGATCGGCCGCACCCCCCGGTCGAACCCGGCGACGTACACCGGCGTCTTCGACCACGTCCGCAAGCTCTTCGCCGAGACGATGGAGGCCAAGGTCCGGGGCTACCTGCCCGGCCGCTTCTCCTTCAACGTCAAGGGCGGCCGCTGCGAGAACTGCTCCGGCGACGGCACGATCAAGATCGAGATGAACTTCCTCCCGGACGTCTACGTCCCGTGCGAGGTCTGCCATGGCGACCGGTACAACCGGGAGACCCTGGAGGTCCACTACAAGGGCAAGTCCATCGCCGAAGTCCTGAACATGCCGATCGAGGAGGCCCTCGACTTCTTCGAGGCCGTCCCGACCATCGCGCGCCATCTGCGGACCCTCAACGAGGTCGGACTGGGGTACGTACGGCTCGGGCAGTCCGCGCCGACGCTCTCCGGCGGTGAGGCGCAGCGCGTCAAGCTGGCCTCCGAGCTCCAGAAGCGCTCGACCGGCCGCACGGTCTACGTCCTGGACGAGCCGACCACCGGTCTGCACTTCGACGACATCTCGAAGCTGATCAAGGTCCTCTCCGGTCTGGTCGACAAGGGCAACTCGGTGATCGTCATCGAGCACAACCTCGATGTCATCAAGACCGCCGACTGGCTCATCGACATGGGCCCCGAGGGCGGCAACGGCGGCGGTCTCGTCGTCGCCGAGGGCACGCCCGAGGAGGTCGCCTCGGTCCCGACCAGCCACACCGGCAAGTTCCTCCGCGAGATCCTGGACGCGGACCGGGTCAGCGACGCGGGCGGGACGGTACCGGCGGCGCGCGGGGCGAAGAAGGCGGCGGCGAAGAAGACGGCGCCCGCCAAGAAGGCGAGCGCCACCAAGGCCGCCGCCGCCAAGGCGGCCGCTCCGGCCAAGAAGACGGCCACGAAGACGGCCACCAAGGCCGCCGCGAAGAAGGCGACGACCCGGGCCCGCAAGGCCTGAGGCCGGCGGCGGGGCCCCTGAGAGTGTGGGGGTCCCGCCGCGCGGTCGGCCGGCGCCCGCCCGCAGCTCTCGCGGCGGGCCGGTGCTCCGGGTCTCCTGCCGCACGGGGCCGGGCCTCCGTCCCGTCCTCCACCCCGGGCCCGGGGGTCGGTGCCGGAAGCCGCGCCGGTATCGTCGGTTCGGTCACGCCTTGCCCCGATCCACCGTGGAGCGCACATGTCCGGCCAGTCCAGCCGCCGTACCGTCCTGAAGGGCGCCGCCCTCGCGGGTGCCGCCGGGCTGGGAGTCGCCGCCTGCTCCACCGAGTCCAAGCTCGGCCACGCCGAGGTGCCGACCCCGACCGCACCGGTCGCCCTCGGCGCCCCGGACGAGATCCCCGTCGGCGGCTCCAAGCTCTACCGTGAGCAGCGCCTCGTGGTGAGCTGCCCGGCCAAGGGCCAGTACAAGGCCTTCAGCGCCCAGTGCACCCACGCCGGCTGCGTCCTGGACAAGGTCGAGGAGAACGAGGGCAACTGCCCCTGCCACGGCAGCCGCTTCGACGTGACGACGGGCAAGGCGCTGCGCGGCCCGGCGACCGTTCCGCTCCCCGAGGTCCCGGTCCGCGTCGAGAACGGCAAGCTGGTCGCCGGCCCCGAGGCCGCACCCAAGGCCTGAGCCGGCCCCGGGCCCGTCCGAGCCGGGTGCCTCCGGGCCCCGCCCGGCTCACGTCCAGTCCCAGTCGACCCCCAGGATTCCCGGGCGTACGCCCTGTTCCACGAGGTGCACCGTGCGGTGCCGGCCGCTCAGCGTCAGCTCCGCACGGCCGCCGCGCGGTGCCCCCGCCGAGGCCTGCGCGAACCGCCGGCACCGTACCGGCAGCGCCGCCTCGTCGAAGCGCACCTGCAGCACGTACTGCCCGCCCGCGAAGCTGAACCCGCGCACGTACTCCCCGCTCGGGCCCGCCGTACCGTCCTCGAACCCGTACGAGAAGAGATACGTGTCCCCGGGCCGCAGCCGCGCGTCGAAGAGCAGCTCCGCGACCACCACCCCGGTCCCCGCGTGCCACCGCACCCGCCCGGTCCGACAGTTCTCCAGCGCCCGCACGCTCACCCGCGACGGATCGCAGCCGGGGTCCCCGTGGTGGATGGCCAGATAGCGGTCCACCCCGTCCCGGTGCGCCCGCACCACGTGCTGCGACTCGCGCTCCACCAGCTCCCGGCCCGCCCCGATCCGTACCCGCTCGTGGTGCCCCACCGTGTGCAGCCCGCCGTCCGCCGGTGACTCCAGGTCCGCGAGCAGCTCCTCGACCGAGCCGGAGGCCTCCACGAGTGAGCGGTACGAGCGGGCCGCCGGGCGCTCCACCTCGGACCGCGCGGCGGCGTCCTCCGTGAGCAGCCGCAGCAATGAGTTCCCGGGCAGCTGCAGCACCTCCTCCAGGGCGCGGACCGCCTTCAGGGACTCCGGGCGCTGCGGGCGGCGCGCGCCCTGCTGCCAGTAGCTCAGACTCGTCACCCCGACCTTGATGCCCCGGTGCGCCAGATGGTGCTGGACGCGCTGGAGCGGCAGCCCGCGCACGGCGAGCGCGGCGCGCAGCGCCAGATGGAAGGGGCCGGTGTGCAGCAGCTGCACGAGATCGGCCTCGGTGTGGCTCACGAGGACTCCTCAGTGAACGTTCACGACGGGGGCGCGGACCGTCGCGCCGCGAGGGGTGGGCGGGGAGGTGGGCCGAGGGCGTCCGTTCACACCCGGGCCACACCGTTCACAGTCCGATGTCACCCCGCATTGAAGCGTGTTGACCGGATACGGACAACGGCAGATGCTCCTGACCAGCGTCCGGACGCGCTCCTCCACCCCCCATCCCCCCCTCGATCCACCCATCCCCACACCCCCCGTCCCAGGGAGGAACGCGATGCGCACCAGAAGGCTGTACCTCGCGGCACTCGCCGCGGCCGCCCTCTTCCTCGTCCCCACCACCTCCGCGTCCGCCGCACCCGCCGGCGAGGACGCGGCCGCCGTGCTCGGCTCCAAGCGGCTGAACATCACCATGCAGGCCCAGCAGAAGACCAACTGGTGCTGGGCCGCCGGCGGCAACACGATCGCCACCTGGTTCGGCCGGAACTACAGCCAGAACCAGTTCTGCAACGCCGCCTTCAACCGGCAGCAGGGCTACGAGTGCCCCAACGACCAGGCCACCCTCGGCAACGTCCAGACGGGGCTGAGCTGGGCGGGCGTCAACCCGGGCTCGTACGTGAACGGCTGGCTGCGGTACGCGACGCTGCAGACCGAGATCAACGCCGACCGGCCCGTCGAGACCCGCATCCAGTGGGCCGGTGGCGGCGGCCACATGCATGTGATCTACGGCTACGACGACGCGAACAGCTGGGTCTACTGGGGCGACCCCTGGCCCTCCAGCAACCGCTACAACTGGGCCTCGCACGCCTGGTACGTCAACAACAACACCTTCTCCTGGACCCACTCGCTCTACCGGATCGGGGCGTGACGGCCATGAACGCACGTGCCATGGGAGCCGGGCTCCTCGCCACCGCCGCGCTCGTCCTCCTCGGGGCGCTGCCCGCCGACGCGGCCGGGGCGCCGCCGTCGGCGCCCACCCCGGAGCAGGCCGCCGCCGCGCCGGGGACCCTGGACACCCTGTCCCGGTTCTTCGCCCGTGACGGGGCCGTCGCCCGCTCGGCGGCGGCGCCGCGCGTCGAGGGCGCTTCGGTGCCGGTGCGGATCCTCTCCCCGGACTTCGTCGCAGGGAAGGCGGGGGCGCCGGTCGCCCGCGTCGAGTTCCGGGCCAGCCGGGCGGTGTCCTCGGACGGCCAGAAGGCCTCGCTGTGGACGGTGGAGCAGCCGGGCGGCGGCTGGCAGGTGGTGAACATCGCCACCGGCGACGACGAGGTCCGCTACGCGGAGCTGGGCGGTGGCGGGCTCGTGTTCCGCGAGCCGCAGATCGACGCGTGGTACGTCCAGAAGGGGGCGAAGGTGCTGCCGCTGGACGAGGACGCGGTGCGGGCGGTCGGTCGGAACGGGACGAGCCTCGCCGCGTACCGGGACCGGGTGTCCCGCGCGTACGGAGACAAGCTCCCGGGCTCGGCCTACGCGAGGAAGGGAGCGGCGGGAGGGTACGCGCCGGGGGAGACGGACGCGGCGGCTCGGCCGGACGTGGTGACGGCGGGCGGTGAGCGGCCGACCGGCACGAACACGGCGACGGTGGCCGGGGCCGGGGCGGTCCTGGTACTGGCTCTCGGTGCGACGACGGCGATACGGAGACGCCGGGTGAACTGAACCGGCCGCCTCGGAGGTCCGCCCGCCCCTGATGGGGGCACGACGGACGGGCCCGGGCCCCGCGCCCGAACCCGCGCCACCGATGCACCGCACCGGTGGCGCGGGCCACAGTGACAAGGGGCCGAGCGGGCCGTCCCGCGTGCCCGCCCCCACCCGATGCGCCATGCCCCGCCAACGAGCGCGCGAGGCCGGAGTGTCGGTGCCCGCCAGTAGGGTGGGGAGCATGGCAGACCCCTCCAGCTACCGCCCCAAGCCGGGGCAGATCCCCGACTCCCCGGGGGTCTACAAGTTCCGCGACGAGCACCGCCGGGTGATCTACGTGGGGAAGGCGAAGTCCCTGCGCCAGCGGCTGGCGAACTACTTCCAGCCGCTCACGAGCCTGCACCCGCGCACGGCCACCATGGTGACCACCGCCGCCTCGGTGGAGTGGACCGTCGTGTCGACCGAGGTCGAGGCGCTCCAGCTGGAGTACTCCTGGATCAAGGAGTACGACCCCCGGTTCAACGTCAAGTACCGCGACGACAAGAGCTACCCGTACCTCGCGGTGACCATGAACGAGGAGTTCCCCCGCGTCCAGGTCATGCGCGGCCACAAGAAGAAGGGCGTGCGCTACTTCGGGCCGTACGCGCACGCGTGGGCGATCCGCGAGACCGTCGACCTGATGCTGCGGGTCTTCCCGGTGCGGACCTGCTCCGCGGGCGTGTTCAGGAACGCCGCGTCGGCCGGCCGCCCCTGCCTCCTCGGCTACATCGGCAAGTGCTCGGCGCCCTGCGTCGGCCGGGTCACCCCGGAGGAGCACCGCGAACTGGCCGAGGAGTTCAGCGACTTCATGGCCGGCCGTACCGGCACGTACATCCGCCGGCTGGAGAAGCAGATGATGCTCGCCGCCGAGGACATGGAGTACGAGAAGGCGGCCCGGCTCCGCGACGACATAGAGGCCCTGCGCCGCGCGATGGAGAAGAACGCGGTCGTGCTGGCCGACGCCACCGACGCCGACCTGATCGCCCTCGCCGAGGACGAGCTGGAGGCCGCCGTGCAGATCTTCCACGTGCGCGGCGGGCGCGTCCGCGGCCAGCGCGGCTGGGTCACCGACAAGGTCGAGGCCGTCGACACCGCCGGGCTCGTCGAGCACGCGCTCCAGCAGCTGTACGGCGAGGAGACCGGCGACACGGTCCCCAAGGAGGTCCTGGTCCCGGCGCTGCCGGAGGACGCCGAGGCGGTGAGCGCCTGGCTGGCCGGCCGACGCGGGTCCCAGGTCTCGCTGCGGATCCCGCAGCGCGGCGACAAGAAGGACCTGATGGAGACCGTCGCGCGCAACGCCCAGCAGGCGCTCGTCCTGCACAAGACGAAGCGCGCCAGCGACCTCACCACCCGCTCCCGGGCCCTGGAGGAGATCGCCGATGCCCTGGACCTGGACTCGGCGCCGCTGCGGATCGAGTGCTTCGACATCTCGCACCTCCAGGGCGAGGACGTGGTGGCCTCGATGGTGGTCTTCGAGGACGGGCTGCCCCGCAAGAGCGAGTACCGCCGCTTCCAGATCAAGGGCAGGGTCGGGGACACCCAGGTCTGGCACGGCGAGGGCCAGGACGACGTCCGGTCCATGCACGAGGTGATCAGCCGCCGCTTCCGGCGCTACCTCATGGAGAAGGAGAAGACCGGGGAGTGGGACCCCGAGGGCGTCGTCGAGGACCCGGACGAGGCCGGGCGGCCGAAGCGGTTCGCCTACCCGCCGCAGCTCGTCGTGGTCGACGGCGGGCAGCCGCAGGTCGCGGCGGCCCGCCGCGCGCTCGACGAGCTGGGGATCGACGACATCGCGGTCTGCGGGCTCGCCAAGCGCCTGGAGGAGGTGTGGCTGCCCGGCGAGGACGATCCGGTGGTGCTGCCCCGCTCCAGCGAGGGCCTGTACCTCCTTCAGCGGGTACGTGACACGGCTCACGACTTCGCCATCCGCTACCAGCGGTCCAAGCGGACGAAACGTATCCGGACCAGCCCTCTCGACGCCGTCCCCGGCCTCGGCGAGACCCGGAAACAGTCGTTGATCAAGCATTTCGGCTCGGTGAAGCGGCTCCGGCAGGCGACAATCGAGCAGATCTGCGAGGTCCCCGGCATGGGCCGGAAGACCGCGGAGGCGGTCGTCGTGGCCCTCGCCCAGACGGCCCCGGCGGCACCCGCCGTGAACACGGCGACAGGAGAGATCATGGAAGACGACGGGGGCGGCACGGCATGACCGCGCACGAACAGCAGGACCCGCACCACCCGCAGGACGAGCACCACCCGCAAGGCGAGCACCACGAGCACGACCGAGAAGACGGAGCAGGACACGTGAGTACGGGCACGAAGGAGACCCCCGGCGACAACGGCGCCGAGGCGGCCATTCCCGAGCTGGTGATCATCTCCGGCATGTCCGGAGCGGGCCGGTCCACCGCGGCGAAGTGCCTGGAGGACCTCGGCTGGTTCGTCGTCGACAACCTGCCGCCCGCGCTGATCCCCACCATGGTGGAGCTCGGCGCCCGCTCCCAGGGCAATGTCGCCCGGATCGCGGTCGTCGTCGACGTCCGCGGCCGGCAGTTCTTCGACAACCTCCGCGAGTCCCTCGCCGACCTGGACGCCAAGCAGGTCACCCGCCGGATCGTCTTCCTGGAGTCCTCCGACGACGCCCTCGTCCGGCGCTTCGAGTCGGTCCGCAGGCCGCACCCGCTCCAGGGCGACGGCCGGATCACCGACGGCATCGCGGCCGAGCGCGACCTGCTGCGCGAGCTGCGCGGCGACGCCGACCTGGTCATCGACACCTCCAGCCTCAACGTCCACGAGCTGCGCGCCAAGATGGACGCCCAGTTCGCCGGCGACGAGGAGCCCGAGCTGCGGGCCACCGTCATGTCCTTCGGCTTCAAGTACGGCCTGCCGGTCGACGCCGACCTCGTCGTCGACATGCGCTTCCTGCCCAACCCGCACTGGGTCCCCGAACTGCGCCCCTTCACCGGCCTCAACGAGGAGGTGTCGAACTACGTCTACAACCAGCCCGGCGCCAAGGAGTTCCTCGACCGCTACACCGAGCTGCTCCAGCTGATCGCCGCGGGCTACCGCCGCGAGGGCAAGCGGTACGTGACCATCGCGGTGGGCTGCACCGGCGGCAAGCACCGCTCCGTGGCCACCGCCGAGCGGCTCGCCGCCCGCATCGCCGCCGAAGGGGTCGAGACCGTCGTCGTGCACCGGGACATGGGGCGCGAATGAAGCCGACCCGTCGGCGTGGCTCCACCCTCACGGTGCGGCGTGCGCTCCGCAGACGCGGCGCCCAGCCCAAGGTGGTCGCACTGGGCGGCGGCATGGGCCTGTCGGCCTCCCTCGCCGCCCTCCGCCGGATCACCGGCGACCTCACGGCCGTCGTCACCGTCGCCGACGACGGGGGCTCCAGCGGCCGGCTCCGGGAGGAGCTGGGCGTCCTGCCCCCCGGTGACCTGCGCAAGGCGCTCGCCGCGCTCTGCGGGGACGACGACTGGGGTCAGACCTGGGCCCGGGTCATCCAGCACCGCTTCCAGTCCAAGGGCGAGATCAACGGCCACGCCGTCGGCAACCTGCTGATCGTCGCCCTCTGGGAACAGCTCGGCGACCCCGTGCAGGCCCTGGACCTGGTCGGCCGGCTGCTCGGCGCCCAGGGCCGGGTGCTGCCCATGTCCGCCGTACCCCTGGAGCTCCAGGCCCTGGTCAAGGGCCACGACCCGGAGCGCCCGGACGACGTGGACACCGTGTGCGGTCAGGCGACCGTGGCCCTCACCCCCGGTGAGGTGCAGTCCGTGCACCTCGTGCCGCACGACCCGCCGGCCGTGCCCGAGGCGGTCGAGGCGGTCCTCGACGCGGACTGGGTGGTCCTCGGTCCCGGCTCCTGGTTCTCCTCGGTGATCCCGCACCTGCTCGTCCCCGAACTGCTGGACGCCCTGGCCGAGACGAAGGCCCGGAAGGTGCTCTCGCTGAACCTCGCGCCGCAGCCCGGAGAAACCGAGGGCTTCTCCCCGCAGCGTCATTTGGAGGTTTTGGGACGACACGCCCCTAAACTCGCCCTGGACGTGGTGCTGGCCGACGAGGCCGCCGTGCCCGACCGCGAGTCCCTCGCCGATGCCGCCAAGCGGCTCGGCGCCGCGGTCGAGCTGGCGCCGGTGGCCGGGCCCGACGGCTCCGCGAAGCATGACCCGGAGCTGTTGGCCGCCGCGTACGACCGTATTTTTCGGATGCATGGAAGGATCGGCCCATGGCGATGACGGCAGCGGTGAAGGACGAGATCTCCCGGCTTCCCGTCACCCGGACCTGCTGCAGGAAGGCAGAGGTCTCGTCGATCCTGCGGTTCGCGGGCGGTCTGCACCTGGTGAGCGGCCGCATCGTGATCGAGGCGGAACTCGACACCGCGATGGCGGCCCGCCGCCTCAAGCGGGACATCCTGGAGATCTTCGGGCACAGCTCGGAGCTGATCGTGATGGCCCCCGGCGGTCTGCGGCGCGGCTCGCGCTTCGTGGTGCGGGTGGTGGCCGGGGGAGACCAGCTCGCCCGGCAGACGGGACTGGTCGACGGACGGGGGCGCCCCATCCGGGGTCTCCCCCCGCAGGTGGTCTCCGGGGCCACCTGTGACGCGGAGGCGGCCTGGCGGGGCGCGTTCCTCGCACACGGCTCGCTGACCGAGCCGGGCCGCTCCTCCTCCCTGGAGGTGACCTGCCCCGGCCCGGAGGCCGCGCTCGCCCTGGTCGGCGCGGCGCGCCGGCTCTCCATCGCGGCGAAGGCCCGCGAGGTCCGGGGGGTGGACCGGGTCGTCGTCCGCGACGGCGACGCGATCGGCGCCCTCCTCACCCGGCTCGGCGCGCACGAGTCGGTGCTCGCCTGGGAGGAGCGGCGGATGCGGCGCGAGGTCCGCGCCACCGCCAACCGCCTGGCCAACTTCGACGACGCCAACCTGCGCCGCTCGGCCCGCGCCGCGGTGGCCGCCGGGGCCCGGGTGCAGCGCGCGCTGGAGATCCTCGGCGAGGAGGTGCCCGAGCACCTCGCCGCGGCCGGCCGGCTCCGCATGGAGCACAAGCAGGCCTCCCTGGAGGAGCTGGGCGCGCTCGCCGACCCGCCGCTGACGAAGGACGCGGTGGCCGGGCGGATCCGCCGGCTGCTCGCGATGGCCGACAAGCGGGCGCAGGACCTGGGCATTCCCGGGACCGAGTCCAACCTGACCGAGGAGCTCGACGACAGCCTCGTCGGCTGATCCGCTTCCCTGGTCAACTCCGAACCGCCGGTGCCTTTCTGAGGTACCGGCAGTTCCGTTTTCCGGCCTCCGCGACGCGCCGACAGGCACCCTTGACAGTGCCCTGGGCGCCCATGAGCCTGGCGTCTGTTCACCTTCGTGGCAGACAACAGCAAGGGGGGCTCATGAGACGCAGAGCGAGATCGATCCTCGCCGCGGCTTCACTGCTGATCGCTGGAGTGGCGGCGGCACCCGTGGCCGGAGCGCAGCCGAACGACCGGGACGGCGGTGACGCCCTCTCCGTATGGCGTGCCGAGGTCACGGCGGAGCAGGTACCGCTGCTCCTCGAAGCCGGGGCCGACGCCCATGAGCTGACCGAGCAGGTGCCCGCGAAGGGCTCCGCGACGGTCGAGCTCTTCCTCACCGGCCGGCAGGCCGGGCAGCTGCGCGGCAAGGGTGTCGAACTCGCCGAGCACAGCCTGTCCGCCCAGGCCGAGAAGCGGGTCGCTGCCGCGGGGGACGGTGTCTTCCGCCCGTACGGAGGCCCGAACGGCCTCAAGCAGGAGATCCTGGACACCGCGCGGGCCAACCCCGGCATCACCAAGGTCGTCTCCATCGGCAAGACCCTCAAGGGTCAGGACATCCTCGCCCTCAAGGTGAGCAAGGGCGCCCAGCGCGCCAAGGACGGCTCGAAGCCGGCCACGCTCTACATGTCCAACCAGCACGCGCGCGAGTGGATCACCCCCGAGATGACCCGGCGGCTGCTCCACCACTACCTCGACGGATACGGCAAGGACGAGCGGATCACCCGGATCGTCGACTCCACCGAGCTGTGGTTCGTGCTCTCCGCCAACCCGGACGGCTACGACTACACGCACGCCGACCCCGACAACCGGCAGTGGCGCAAGAACCTCCACGACAACGACGGCGACGGACGCCTCACGGCCGCCGACGGCGTCGACCTCAACCGCAACTTCGCCTACAAGTGGGGTTACGACAACGAGGGTTCGTCCCCCGACCCGACCGACGAGACCTTCCGCGGCACGGGCCCCATGTCGGAGCCCGAGACCAAGGCCCTCGACGCCTTCCAGAAGCGCATCGGCTTCGCGTACGGCATCAACTACCACTCGGCCGCCCAGCTCCTGCTGTACGGCGTGGGCTGGCAGATCGCCACCGACACCCCCGACGACGTGGCCCTCAAGGCCCTCGCCGGCACCCCGCAGAACTCGGCCGTCCCCGGCTACCGGCCGCAGGTCTCCTCCGAGCTGTACATCACCAACGGCGAGGCGGACGGACACGCCGCCAACGTCAACGGGATGCAGATGTTCACCCCGGAGATGTCGACCTGCGCCACCGCGTCCCGGATCGACCCGAACGACGCCTGGAACCCGGCCGACTGCGCCTCCGTCTTCACCTTCCCGGACGACGAGAAGCTGATCCAGGCCGAGTTCGCCAAGAACATCCCCTTCGCGCTCGCCGTCGCCGAGACCGCCGCCCACCCGGACCGGCCCGTCTCCCCGGTCGGCATCGACGCCCCCGATCTCACCCCGAAGTCCTTCACCGCCTCCTACGCCCGCGGTGAGGACCAGGAGGTCGCCGTCACCGCGCGCAAGTCGCTGCGCGGCAAGACCCTGAAGTACCGGATCAACGGCGGCCGCACCCACAGCGAGCAGCTCGACGCCTGGAAGGGCGGCGAGACCTACGGCGGCGAGGACAACCTCTACTTCGACGAGTACCGCGGCGAGGTCGAGGGCGCCGAGCCCGGCGACTCCGTGGAGGTCTGGTTCACCGCCCGCACCCGCGAGGGCCGGGCCACCGCCTCCGCCCCCTTCACCTACAAGGTCGCCGAGCGCCCCCGCGGCGACGTCCTCGTCCTCGCCGACGAGGGCGGCACCACAGCCGCGAAGCACACCGCGGAGTACGTGAAGGCGCTCGCCGACAACGGCCGCAGGGCCGCCGTCTGGGACGTCGCCACCCAGGGCACCCCGGACGCCCTCGGCGTCCTCTCCCACTTCCGCACCGTCGTCTGGTACACCGGCGCCGAGCGGCCCTCCGGGGCCGCCCAGCTCGCCGTCCGCGCCTACCTCAACGAGGGCGGGAAGCTGATCAACGCCGGCGAGAAGTCCGGCGGACTCACCCGGATCGGCCTCGCCGAGTCCAACGACTTCGCCCAGTACTACCTCGGCGCCTACCACCGCGCCGGCCTCAAGAACCCGCCCGCCTTCGCCGGCGGCGGCGCCTTCGCGGGCGTCGGAGCCGCCCTCGGTTCCGCGGCCGACAACCCGCTGGACAACGCGGGCGCGTACACCGTCACCTCGGACACCCTGAAGCCGAAGGACTTCCCGCAGTTCGCGAGCAGCGCGTCCGCCGGTGACTACCCGGGCATCCGCACCCCCTTCGAGCCCGCCGAGGGCAAGAGCTTCATGGCCGTCAAGCACGCCGACGACACCTGGGCCCGGCTCAGCAGGACCGTCGACCTCACCGGCGTCCCCGCGGCGGCCGGACCCCGGCTGGACTTCCAGGTCAGCTACGACACCGAGCCCGGCTACGACAACCTCGTCGTCGAGGCCCACACCGTCGGCCAGGACGACTGGACGACGCTGCCCGACACCAACGGCGGCACCTCCGCCGAGCCGCCCGCCGACTGCGGCGAGGGCTACTACGTCCAGGGCCACCCCTTCCTCGCCCACTACCTCACCGTCGGCGAGGACGGCTGCGCCGCCACCGGCACCACCGGCTCCTGGAACGCCTTCACCGGCCCCTCCAACGGCTGGCGGCAGGCCTCCGTCGACCTGAGCGCCTGGGCCGGCAAGCAGGTCGAGCTCTCGATCTCCTACGTCTCCGACCCCGGCACGGGCGAGATGGGCGCCTTCGTCGACGACACCCGCCTCGTCACCGCGAGCAGCACCGAGGCGGAGGGCTTCGAGACCGCCCTCGGCGCCTGGACCGTCCCCGGCGCGCCCGCCGGCAGCCCCGGCAACGGCTCCGACTGGACGCGCTCCGCCGCGCTCTTCCACTCGCAGGCCGCGGTCACCACCCGGGACACCGTCCTCCTCGGCTACGGCCTGGAGCACGTGCCCGGCGCGACCGACCGCGCACGGCTCGTCGGACGCGCCCTCGGGGCGCTCCGGCGCTGACGGAGAGTAGTGGGGACAAAGGTCCCATGACGGCCCGTACCCGTTGGTAGGTACGGGCCGTCGGCCGTTTTCCCTCACTTTCCGGGCTCGTACGGATGCGCTGGATGTCACTCCCGCACGCCCGGGGGGGTAGGGTCGTAAGCGGTCGGGGACATCCCAAAAAACAAGAATCTCGCCGGCGTCGAGCACACCGGCGTACCTAACGAGGAGATCGGTTCGTGACGATCCGCGTAGGCATCAACGGCTTTGGCCGCATCGGCCGGAACTACTTCCGCGCGCTGCTTGAGCAGGGTGCGGACATCGAGATCGTGGCTGTCAACGACCTGGGCGACACCGCGACCACGGCCCACCTTCTGAAGTACGACACCATCCTCGGCCGCCTCAAGGCAGAGGTCACCCACACCGCCGACACCATCACCGTCGACGGTCACACCATCAAGGTGCTCTCCGAGCGTGACCCCGCCGACATCCGCTGGGGCGAGCTGGGCGTCGACATCGTCATCGAGTCGACCGGCATCTTCACCAAGAAGGCCGACGCCGCGAAGCACCTCGCCGGCGGTGCGAAGAAGGTCCTCATCTCGGCTCCGGCCACCGACGAGGACATCACCATCGTCATGGGCGTCAACCAGGACAAGTACGACCCGGCGCAGCACGACATCATCTCGAACGCGTCGTGCACCACCAACTGTGTCGCGCCGATGGCCAAGGTTCTCGACGAGAACTTCGGCATCGTCAAGGGCCTGATGACCACGGTCCACGCGTACACCAACGACCAGCGCATCCTGGACTTCCCGCACAAGGACCTGCGCCGCGCCCGCGCCGCCGCGGAGAACATCATCCCGACCACGACCGGTGCCGCGAAGGCCACCGCCCTGGTCCTCCCGCAGCTCAAGGGCAAGCTCGACGGCATCGCCATGCGCGTCCCGGTCCCGACCGGCTCCGCCACGGACCTGGTCGTGACCCTCGACCGCGAGGTCACCAAGGACGAGGTCAACGCCGCGTTCAAGAAGGCCGCCGACGACGGCGACCTCAAGGGCTTCCTGTTCTACACCGAGGACCCGATCGTGTCCTCGGACATCGTCGGCGACCCGGCCTCCTGCACCTTCGACGCCTCCCTGACCATGGTCCAGGACGGCAAGACGGTGAAGATCCTCGGCTGGTACGACAACGAGTGGGGCTACTCCAACCGACTCGTCGACCTCACCGTCTTCGTCGGCGGCCAGCTCTAAGCCCTAGGGTTCAGGGCAGGCTTTCGATGTGAGCAGGGCTCGGGCAGCGCAACGCCGCGCTGTGCGAGCCCTGTTTGTGTGCTCCACCGCGTACCAAGGAGTCTGTTAACAGATGAAGACGATCGACGAGCTTCTCCACGAGGGCGTCGAAGGAAAGCGTGTGTTCGTCCGCGCCGACCTCAACGTGCCGCTCGACGGCACCACCATCACCGACGACGGCCGCATCCGCGCCGTCGTCCCCACGGTCAGGGCGCTCGCCGACGCGGGTGCCCGCGTCGTGGTCGCCTCGCACCTGGGCCGCCCCAAGGGCGCCCCGGACCCGGCGTTCTCGCTCGCCCCGGCCGCCGCGCGCCTCGGCGAACTGCTCGGCGCCGAGGTGGCCTTCGCGACCGACACGGTCGGCGAGTCCGCCACCGCCACGGTCGCCGGGCTCGGCGACGGCCAGGTGGCCGTCATCGAGAACCTCCGCTTCAACGCCGGCGAGACCTCGAAGGACGACGCCGAGCGCGGCGCCTTCGCCGATCAGCTCGCGGCCCTCGCCGACCTGTACGTCGGCGACGGCTTCGGCGCCGTGCACCGCAAGCACGCCTCGGTCTTCGACCTGCCGGCGCGCCTCCCGCACGCCGCCGGCTACCTCATCGCCACCGAGGTCGGCGTCCTGAAGAAGCTCACGGAGGACGTCCAGCGGCCGTACGCGGTCGTGCTCGGCGGCTCCAAGGTCTCCGACAAGCTCGGCGTGATCGACCACCTCCTGGAGAAGGCCGACCGCATCCTCGTCGGCGGCGGCATGGTCTTCACCTTCCTCAAGGCCCTGGGCCACGAGGTCGGCACCTCGCTGCTCCAGGAGGACCAGATCCCCGTCGTCCAGGAGTACCTGGCGCGTGCGAAGGAGCGCGGCGTGGAGTTCGTGCTCCCCGTCGACGTGCTGGTCTCGTCCGAGTTCCCGGACATGAAGACCAAGGCCCCGGCCCACCCGGAGACCGTCGCCTGGGACGCCATGCCGGCCGGCCAGATGGGTCTGGACATCGGTCCGGAGACCCGTAAGCTCTACGCCTCGAAGCTCGCCGACGCGGCCACCGTCTTCTGGAACGGTCCGATGGGCGTCTTCGAGCACCCCGACTACGCCGAGGGCACCAGGGCCGTCGCCCAGGCGCTCGTCGACTCCCCGGCCTTCACGGTGGTCGGTGGTGGCGACTCCGCCGCGGCCGTCCGCATCCTGGGCTTCGACGAGAACACATTCGGCCACATTTCGACCGGCGGCGGCGCCTCCCTCGAGTACCTCGAGGGCAAGACGCTTCCCGGCCTCGCCGCACTGGAGGGCTAAGCACCTTATGACTGCATCTGTTTCTTCTGGCCGCACCCCGCTGATGGCGGGCAACTGGAAGATGAACCTCAACCACCTCGAGGCCATCGCCCACGTCCAGAAGCTCGCCTTCGCCCTGACCGACAAGGACTACGACGCCTGTGAGGTCGCGGTCCTGGTCCCCTTCACCGACCTGCGGTCCGTCCAGACCCTGATCGACGGCGACAAGCTCAAGATCAAGTACGGCGCCCAGGACATCTCGGCGCACGACTCCGGTGCCTACACCGGCGAGATCTCGGGCCTGATGCTGTCCAAGCTGAAGTGCGCCTACGTGGCCGTCGGCCACTCCGAGCGCCGGCAGTACCACGCCGAGAACGACGAGGTCTGCAACGCCAAGGTGAAGGCCGCCTTCAAGCACGGCGTGACCCCGATCCTCTGCGTCGGCGAGGGCCTCGACATCCGCAAGGCCGGCCGGCAGGTCGAGTACACCCTCGCCCAGCTCGACGGCGGCCTGAAGGACGTCCCGGCCGAGCAGGCCGAGTCGATCGTGATCGCCTACGAGCCGGTGTGGGCCATCGGCACCGGCGAGGTCGCCACCCCGGAGGACGCGCAGGAGGTCTGCGGAGCGATCCGCGGCCGTCTCGCGGAGCTGTACTCGCAGGAGCTGGCCGACAAGGTCCGCATCCAGTACGGCGGCTCGGTCAAGTCCGGGAACGTCGCCGCGATCATGGCGCAGCCGGACGTCGACGGCGCCCTGGTGGGCGGCGCGGCACTGGACGCCGACGAGTTCGTCAAGATCGCCCGCTTCCGCGACCAGTGAGTATGCGGTAGCGGAGTTACGTCGTACCCTTGCGGGGGTCGGGCAGGTGCCCGGCCCCCGTCCGTATAAGTCCGAGGAAGTTGGTCCAGCCGTGGTTATGGGGTTCTCGATCGCCCTGATCGTCTTCAGCGCGCTGCTGATGCTGCTCGTGCTGATGCACAAGGGGAAGGGTGGCGGCCTCTCCGACATGTTCGGTGGCGGCATGCAGTCCTCCGTGGGTGGCTCCTCGGTCGCCGAGCGCAACCTGGACCGGATCACCGTTGTGATCGGTCTGCTCTGGTTCGCCTGCATTGTGGTACTTGGTCTGCTGATGAAGTTGGACGGGTAACTCCGAACACTGGACGCGCGTTGGGCCTTACGTAGACTGGGGCATCTTCGAGCACCATCACGCAGGGAGTTACGACCGTGGCAAGTGGCAACGCGATCCGGGGAAGCCGGGTCGGAGCGGGGCCGATGGGCGAGGCCGAGCGGGGCGAATCGGCGCCGCGCGCCCGCATCTCCTTCTGGTGCTCGAACGGGCACGAGACGCAGCCGAGCTTCGCCAGCGAGGCGGCGGTCCCGGAGACCTGGGACTGCCCGCGCTGCGGCTTCCCGGCAGGTCAGGACCGGGACAACCCGCCGGACCCGCCGCGCACGGAGCCGTACAAGACCCACCTCGCCTATGTGCGTGAGCGACGCAGCGACGCGGACGGCGAGGCGATCCTCGCCGAGGCGCTCGCCAAGCTGCGCGGCGAGATCTGAAGCATGGTGTGACGGTGTGACGAACGGGCCCCGCCCGCGAACTCGGTTCGCGGGCGGGGCCCGTTCGCCGTTCACGCCCGCCTTCGCGTCGCCCGCCCCTCTGATCAATTAGGTTTGGGGGTGCAGCGGGGCAGACAAGCAGGACGAGAAGAAGTGGGCGATGTCCGAGATGAACAACGAAGGCCGCACCAGGCTGAACCGGCTGCCCGAGTGGGCGGCCCTCGGCAAGCACCGTGAGCAGCTGGGCGGGACCCGGCTGCGCGAACTGTTCGCCGCCGACCCGGAGCGGGGCACCGCGTACGCCCTGCGCGTCGGTGACCTCTACCTGGACTACTCCAAGCAGCTCGTCACGGACGAGACGCTGACCCTGCTGCGCGAACTGGCCGCCGTCACCGGCGTCGCCGAGCTGCGCGACGCGATGTTCCGCGGCGAGAAGATCAACACCACCGAGGACCGCGCGGTCCTCCACACCGCGCTGCGCGCCCCCCGGGACGCCGTGATCGAGGTCGACGGGGAGAACGTCGTCCCCGGCGTCCACGCCGTCCTCGACAGGATGGGCGCGTTCTCCGACAGGGTCCGCGCCGGCGAGTGGACCGGCCACACCGGCAAGCCGGTCAAGAACATCGTCAACATCGGCATCGGCGGCTCCGACCTCGGCCCCGCCATGGCCTACGAGGTCCTGCGCTCCTTCACCCAGCGGGACCTGACGTTCCGTTTCGTCTCCAACGTCGACGGCGCCGACCTCCACGAGGCCGTCCGCGACCTCGACCCCGCCGAGACGCTGTTCGTCGTCGCCTCGAAGACCTTCACCACCATCGAGACGATCACCAACGCCACCTCCGCGCGCAACTGGCTCCTCACCGGCCTCCGGGCCGACCAGGACGCCGTGGCCAAGCACTTCGTCGCCCTCTCGACCAACGCCGAGAAGGTCGAGGAGTTCGGCATCGACACGGCGAACATGTTCGAGTTCTGGGACTGGGTCGGCGGCCGCTACTCGTACGACTCCGCCATCGGCCTCTCCCTGATGATCGCCATCGGACCGGACCGCTTCCGCGAGATGCTCGACGGCTTCCACCTCGTCGACGAGCACTTCCGCACCGCCCCGCCCGAGGAGAACGCGCCGCTGCTGCTCGGCCTCCTCGGCGTCTGGTACGGCGCCTTCTTCGACGCCCAGTCGCACGCGGTGCTGCCGTACTCCCACTACCTGTCCAAGTTCACCGCCTACCTCCAGCAGCTGGACATGGAGTCCAACGGCAAGTCGGTGGACCGCCAGGGCAACCCGGTCGACTGGCAGACCGGCCCCGTCGTCTGGGGCACCCCGGGCACCAACGGGCAGCACGCGTACTACCAGTTGATCCACCAGGGCACCAAGGTCATCCCGGCCGACTTCATCGGCTTCGCCCGGCCCGTCGACGACCTGCCGCCCGGCCTGGTCGGCCAGCACGACCTGCTCATGGCCAACTTCTTCGCCCAGACCCAGGCGTTGGCCTTCGGCAAGACCGCGGAGGAGGTACGGGCCGAGGGCGTCCCCGAGGAACTGGTCCCGCACAAGACCTTCCAGGGCAACCACCCGACGACCACGATCCTCGCCGACGCGCTCACCCCGTCCGTCCTCGGCCAGCTGATCGCCCTCTACGAGCACAAGGTCTTCGTCCAGGGCGCGATCTGGAACATCGACTCCTTCGACCAGTGGGGCGTCGAACTCGGCAAGGTCCTCGCCAAGCGGATCGAGCCGGTACTGACCGGGGGAGAGGGCGGCGAGCGGCTCGACAGCTCCACCGCCGGACTGGTCACCGCCTACCGCTCGCTGCGCGGACGGTAGACACATGACGGGGGAGGACGCGGTGCGGCTGCGACCGCCCAGGAACGCCGTGGACGAGCGGGCCGTCACCTGGTGGCGCAGCCGGCTCCTGGCGACCACCGCCGTACCGGTGCTGGTCCTCGCCGTCCTCGGCACCCTGATCGGGCCCGCCCGGTCCTGGCTGCTGCTGTCGGCGGGAGTCCTCGCGGCCCTGGGCCTCGGCTGCACCGCGTTCCTCCCCGCCTGGTGGTTCCGCGTGCACCGCTGGGAGGTCACCGAGGACGCCGTCTACGTCCGCACGGGGGCCTTCTGGCAGGAGTGGCGGATCGCGCCGATGTCGCGGATCCAGACCGTCGACACCTCACGGGGCCCGCTGGAACAGCTGTTCCGGCTGGCCACCGTGACGGTGACCACGGCCTCCTCCAAGGGCGCCCTCCGGATCGAGGGCCTCGACCACGAGCTGGCCGCCGGCCTCGCCGAGCGGCTGACCGTGATCACCCAGGCCACCCCCGGGGACGCCACATGAGCGAGGGGACGGGCGGGGCCGCGGCCGGCCAGGACTGGCTGCGCCTCGACCCCCGCACCGTCCTCGTCCGCGTCGCCCTCTTCGCCGGGGTCCTCGGCGGCGCCGCCCTGCCCGTCGCGTTCGGCCTGGCCGGGACGCGTCCCCTGTGGCAGGCCTTCGCCTGGGTCGCCACGGGCTTCGCGCTCGTCCTCGGCGCCACCGCCGTCGCCGAGACGGTCCGCTTCCGCCGCACCCGCTACCGGGTCGGGCCCGAGCGGGTCGAACTCCACACCGGCCTCCTGGTCGTCCAGCGCCGCTCCCTCGCCCGCGAGCGGGTCCGCAGCGCCGACCTCAGCGCCAACCCCCTCCAGCGCGTCTTCGGCCTCGTCAAGGTCCGGGTCGGCACCGGCGAGCACACCGGCGGCGAGTCCACCCTCGAACTCGACCTGGTCACCCGGGCCGAGGGCGAGCGGCTCCGGCGCGAACTGCTCGCCCGCACCGCCGTCGCACCCGCCGGGGAACCGGAGCACGACGACGCCCTCGCCGTCCTCGACCCGCGCTGGATCCGCTTCGCCCCCGTCTCCTTCCTCGCCCCCGCCCTCGGCGGCGCGGCCGTCGGAGCCGTCCTCCAGGTCAGCGAGTGGTTCGGCGCCCAGGGGAAGGTCATCGACTGGATAGGGGACCGCTTCGAGGACGTCTCCCTCGCCTGGACGATCGTCGACCTGATCCTCGTCGCCACCCTCGTCGGCGCGGTCGGCGCCCTCGGGCTCTGGGTCGAGATGTGGTGGAACTACCGCCTGGAGCGGGAGCCCGGCGGCACCCTCCGGGTCTCGCGCGGCCTCTTCACCGCCCGCTCGGTCTCCCTGGAGGAACGCCGGCTGCGCGGGATCGAACTGGTCCAGCCGCTCGGCGTCCGGCTGTGCGGGGCGGCCCGCGTCGACGCCGTCGCCACCGGCCTCGCCCAGGACGACGGCGACAAGCACGCCGACCTCAAGAACCTGCTGCCGCCCGTGGAGCGGGACCTCGCCGACCGGATCGCCGCCCAGGTGCTGCGCGAGCCGGAGCCGCCCACCGGGGCGCCCCTCGCCGCCCACCCCCGGGCGGCCCGCACCCGCAGGGTGCGCTGGGCGCTCTGGACCGTCCTCGTGCCCGTCGCGGTCCTCGTCCTCCTCGGACTGCTCCTCACCCCGGTCCTGCTGTACGTGGCGGCCGGCTGCGCCGTCGTCGGCACCCCGGTCGCCGTGCTGTTCGCCCTGGACGCCTACCGCGGCCTCGGGCACGGCGTCAGCGGCGGCTATCTGGTGACCCGTTCGGGTACGGTCCGGCGCGCCACGGTCGCCCTCCAGCGCTCCGGGGTCATCGGCTGGACGGTCAAGCAGTCGTACTTCCAGCGGCGCGCCGGCCTCCTGACGCTCACCGCCACCACGGCGGCCGGGGCGGGGGCGTACGACATCCTCGACGCGGGCCGGAGCCAGGGCCTGGCCTTCGCCGCCGAGGCCGTACCGGACCTGCTCGCGCCCTTCCTGGAACCCGTACCCGAGCTCGCGCCCGAGCCCGTGCACACGCCGGAGGCCCGGTCCGCCGAGGGGTGAACCGGGCCTCAGGGGCGTGGGATCAGGCCGACGCCGGCGGGTACAGACCGCGCGGCAGCTCCGACGCGGCCGCCGCGTCGAGCAGCCACAGCGTGCGCGAGCGGCCGCGGGCGCCCGCAGCCGGGGCCTGCACCTCGCCCGCGCCCGACAGCGCGATGGCCGCCGCCTTCGCCTTGTCCTCGCCGGCCGCGAGCAGCCAGACCTCCTTGGCCGACCGGATCGCCGGAAGGGTCAGCGAGATCCGGACCGGCGGCGGCTTGGGCGCGCCGCGCACACCGACCACCGTCCGCTCGGTCTCGCGGACCGCGGGCAGCTCCGGGAAGAGCGAGGCCACATGGGTGTCCGGGCCGACGCCCAGCATCAGGACGTCGAAGGCCGGCACCGCGCCGTCCCCGGCGGCGGCGAGCTCCGCCGCGTAGGCGGCCGCCGCGGCGTCGACATCGGCGCCGTACGGCCCGTCCGAGGCCGGCATGGCGTGCACCCGGGCCGGGTCGAGCGGCACCCGGTCGAGCAGGGCCTCCCGGGCCTGGGTGACGTTCCGCTCGGGGTCTCCCTCGGGCAGGTACCGCTCGTCGCCCCACCAGAGGTCGAGCCGCGACCAGTCGATCGCGTCCCTGGCGGGCGTCGAGCCGAGGGCCTTGAGCAGGCCGTTGCCGTTGCGGCCGCCGGTGAGGACCACCGAGGCGGAGCCGCGGACGGCCTGGGCGTCCACGATCCGGGTGATCAGCCGGGCCGCGGCGGCCTCGGCCATCAGTTCCTTGTCGCGGTGGACGACCAGCTGAGGGGTGCTCACTTGGCCGCCGCCTTCTTGGCCGTGGCCTTCTTCGCCGAGGGCTTGGCGGGCGCGGGGGCCGGTGCCTCGACCGTCTCCACGACCTCCTCGGGCTCGGGAGCGGTCATGGCCGCCTCCTCGTCCAGTCGTTCGAGACCGAACTTGAGCGCCGTCGCGTAGGTGTCGTCCGGGTCGAGCCGGCGCAGCTCCTCCGCGATCAGCTCGGCCGTCTCGCGGCGCTTGAGCGCCACGGCACGGTCCGGCTGCCCCTGGATGGAGAGCGTCGCGAGCGAGCCGTCCGGCCGGTCGAGCACGATCGGGCCGGAGCTGGTCTCCATCCGTACGGAGGTGAGACCGGGGCCCGCCGACTTCGCGCGCCGCACGGGAACCTTCAGCCGCTCCGCGAGCCACATGGCGAGCAGTTCGACGCTGGGGTTGAACTCCTCGCCCTCCACCTCGGCGGAGGTCACCTCGCACACGACCTGGTCGAGCGCGGCGGCCAGCATCGAGCGCCACGGGGTGATCCGGGTCCAGGAGAGGTCCGTGTCCCCCGGGGTGTACGCGTCCGCGCGCGCGGTCAGCTCGTGGATGGGCTGCTCGGCGGCGTACGTGTCGGTGACCCGGCGCTGGGCGAGCGCGCCCAGCGGGTCCTTCGCCGGGTCGGTCGGCGCGTTCACCGGCCACCAGACGACGACCGGCGCGTCCGGGAGGAGCAGCGGCAGGACCACCGACTGGGCGTGGTCGCCGACCTCGCCGTACAGCCGGAGGACCACCGTCTCGCCGGTGCTGGCGTCGGCGCCGAGGCGGACCTCGGCGTCGAGCCGTGCCTGGGAACGGTCCCGCGGGGAGCGCGAGACCCGCTTGATGACGACGAGGGTCCGCGAGGGGTGCTCGCGGGACGCGTCGTTGGCCGCCTTCAGGGCGTCGTAGGCGTTCTCCTCGTCGGTGACGATGACGAGGGTGAGCACCATGCCGACGGCCGGGGTGCCGATCGCCCGCCGCCCGAGCACCAGCGCCTTGTTGATCTTGGAGGACGTGGTGTCCGTCAGGTCGGTCTTCATGGCCGGCGCCAGCTCCGTCCGTCTCGTGCGAGCATCTCGTCCGCCTCGACCGGACCCCAGGTCCCGGACTGGTACTGCGCGGGCTTGCCGTGCTTGTCCCAGAACTGCTCGATCGGGTCGAGGATCTTCCAGGACAGCTCGACCTCCTCGACGCGCGGGAAGAGGTTCGAGTCGCCGAGCAGGACGTCGAGGATGAGCCGCTCGTACGCCTCGGGGCTGGACTCCGTGAAGGACTCGCCGTACGCGAAGTCCATGGACACGTCCCGGATCTCCATCTGGGTGCCGGGCACCTTGGAGCCGAACCGCATCGTCACGCCCTCGTCCGGCTGGACCCGGATGACGATGGCGTTGCGGCCGAGTTCCTCGGTCGCGGTGTGGTCGAAGATGGAGTGCGGGGCGCGCTGGAAGACGACCGCGATCTCCGTGACGCGACGGCCCAGACGCTTGCCGGTGCGCAGGTAGAAGGGGACGCCCGCCCAGCGGCGGTTGTCGATCTCCAGCTTCACGGCGGCGTAGGTGTCGGTCTTCGACTGGGGGTCGATGCCGTCCTCCTCCAGGTAGCCGACGGCCTTCGCGCCGCCCTGCCACCCGGCCGCGTACTGGCCGCGGACCGTGGACTCGCCCAGGTCCTTGGGCAGCTTCACCGCGCCGAGGACCTTGGTCTTCTCGGCCGCGAGCGCGTCGGCGTCGAAGGAGGCGGGCTCCTCCATCGCGGTCAGCGCGAGCAGCTGGAGCAGGTGGTTCTGGATGACGTCACGGGCGGCGCCGATGCCGTCGTAGTAGCCGGCGCGGCCGCCGATGCCGATGTCCTCGGCCATGGTGATCTGCACGTGGTCGACGTACGACCGGTTCCAGATCGGCTCGAAGAGGGTGTTGGCGAAGCGGAGCGCCAGGATGTTCTGGACGGTCTCCTTGCCGAGGTAGTGGTCGATCCGGAAGACCTCGTTGGGCGGGAAGACCTCGTGGACGACCTCGTTGAGCTCCTTGGCGGAGACCAGGTCGTGACCGAAGGGCTTCTCGATGACCGCGCGGCGCCAGGAGCCGTCCTTCTGGTCGGCGAGCCCGTGCTTCTTGAGCTGCTGGACGACCTTGGGGAAGAACTTCGGCGGCACGGACAGGTAGAAGGCGAAGTTGCCCCCGGTGCCCTGCGCCTTGTCCAGCTCCTCGATGGTGGCCTTGAGCTGCTCGAAGGCGTCGTCATCGTCGAAGTCGCCCTGGACGAAACGCATCCCCTGGATCAGCTGCTGCCACACCTCCTCGCGGAACGGGGTGCGCGAGTGCTGCTCGACGGCGTCGTGGACCTCCTGCGCGAAGTCCTCGTCCTGCCACTCGCGCCGGGCGAAGCCGATGAGCGAGAAGCCCGGCGGCAGCAGGCCGCGGTTGGCGAGGTCGTAGACGGCAGGCATCAGCTTCTTACGGGACAAATCGCCCGTGACGCCGAAGATCACCAGACCCGACGGCCCCGCGATGCGCGGGAGCCGTCGGTCTGCGGCGTCACGGAGCGGGTTGGCTCCGTGGACTGCGCTCAAAGTGCTTACGCCTCCGAAGGTGCGAGGCGCGAGAGCTCCGCCTCGGTGGACTTGAGCAGGTCGTTCCAGGACGCCTCGAACTTCTCGACGCCCTCGTCCTCCAGGAGCTGCACGACGTCGTCGTAGGCGATGCCCAGCTTCTCGACGGCCGCCAGCTCGGCGCGCGACTGGTCGTACGTGCCGCGCACGGTGTCACCGGAGACGACGCCGTGGTCGGCGGTGGCCTCCAGGGTGGCCTCCGGCATGGTGTTGACCGTGCCGGGGGCGACCAGGTCCACGACGTACAGGGTGTCCTTGTACGCCGGGTCCTTGACGCCGGTCGAGGCCCACAGCGGACGCTGCTTGTTGGCCTGCGCCTTGTCGAGGGCGGCCCAGCGCTCCGAGGAGAAGACCTCCTCGTACGCCTCGTAGGCGAGGCGCGCGTTCGCCAGCGCGGCCTTGCCCTTGAGGGCCTTGGCCTCGTCGGTGCCGATGCCGTCCAGGCGCTTGTCGATCTCCGAGTCCACACGGGAGACGAAGAAGGACGCCACCGAGTGGATCTTGGAGAGGTCGAGGCCGCGCTCGCGGGCCTTCTCCAGACCCGCCAGGTAGGCGTCCATGACCGCGCGGTAGCGCTCCAGCGAGAAGATCAGCGTCACGTTGACGCTGATGCCGAGGCCGATGACCTCGGTGATCGCCGGCAGACCCGCCTTGGTGGCCGGGATCTTGATGAGCGTGTTCGGCCGGTCCACCAGCCAGGCCAGCTGCTTGGCCTCGGCGATCGTGGCGGTCGTCTCGTGGGCGAGACGGGGGTCGACCTCGATGGAGACCCGGCCGTCCTGGCCGTCGGTCGCCTCGAAGACCGGCCGCAGGATGTCGGCGGCGTCGCGGACGTCCGCCGTCGTGATCATGCGGATGGCCTCGTCGACGGTCACCTTGCGGGCGGCGAGGTCCGCGAGCTGCTGCTCGTAACCGTCCCCGTGCGAGATGGCCTTCTGGAAGATCGACGGGTTGGTGGTCACACCGACCACATGGCTCTGGTCGATGAGCTCGGCCAGGTTGCCGGACGTGATCCGCTTGCGCGAGAGGTCGTCCAGCCAGATCGCGACGCCTTCGTCGGAGAGGCGCTTGAGAGCGTCTGTCATGAGAATTGCATCTCCATTGAGTCGTACGTATCCGCGTCAGCGCGCGGCGGCAGCGATCGATTCCCGTGCGGCGGCGACGATGGCCTCCGGAGTGAACCCGAACTCGCGGAAGAGGACCTTCGCGTCCGCCGAGGCACCGAAGTGCTCCAGCGAGACGATCCGGCCGGCGTCCCCGACGTACCGGTGCCAGGTGAGACCGATGCCGGCCTCGACCGCCACGCGGGCCTTGACCGACGGCGGCAGGACCGAGTCCTTGTACTCCTGGTCCTGCTCCTCGAACCACTCCACGGACGGCATCGAGACCACCCGGGTCGGGACACCGGCGGCCTGGAGCTGCTCGCGGGCCTCGACGGCCAGGTGCACCTCGGAACCGGTACCGATCAGGACCACCTCGGCGTCGCCGCCCTCGGCCTCGAACAGCACGTAGCCGCCCTTGACCGTGTCCTCGTTCGGCGCGTACGTCGGCACGCCCTGGCGGGTGAGCGCCAGACCGTGCGGGGCGCCCTTGCCGAAGACCTTGGTGTGGCGCTGCATGATCTCGCGCCAGGCGATGGCCGTCTCGTTGGCGTCCGCCGGACGGACCACGTTGAGACCCGGGATCGCGCGCAGCGAGGCCAGGTGCTCCACCGGCTGGTGCGTCGGGCCGTCCTCGCCCAGACCGATCGAGTCGTGGGTCCAGACGTACGTCACCGGCAGGTGCATCAGGGCCGACAGACGCACGGCGTTGCGCATGTAGTCGGAGAACACCAGGAAGGTGCCGCCGTAGATGCGCGTGTTGCCGTGCAGCGCGATGCCGTTCATCTCCGCGGCCATGGAGTGCTCGCGGATGCCGAAGTGGATCGTGCGGCCGTACTTGTCGGCCTCCGGGAGCGGGTTGCCCTCGGGGAGGAACGACGAGTCCTTGTCGATCGTCGTGTTGTTCGAGCCCGCGAGGTCGGCCGAGCCGCCCCACAGCTCCGGGATGACCGCGCCGAGCGCCTTGAGGACCTGGCCCGAGGCGGCACGGGTGGCGACACCCTTGCCCGGCTCGAAGACCGGGAGCTTCTCGGCCCAGCCGGCCGGCAGCTCGTTGGCCTGGATGCGGTCGAACTCGGCCGCGCGCTCCGGGTTGGCCGTACGCCACTCGGCGAGCTGCTTCTCCCAGGCGGCGCGGGCCTCACGGCCGCGGTCGCCCAGCGAACGGGTGTGCGCGATGACCTCGTCCGAGACCTCGAAGGTCTGCTCCGGGTCGAAGCCCAGGACGCGCTTGGTGGCCGCGATCTCCTCGTCGCCGAGCGCCGAGCCGTGCGCGGCCTCGGTGTTCTGCGCGTTCGGCGCGGGCCAGGCGATGATCGAGCGCATCGCGATGAACGACGGACGCCCGGTCTCGGCCTCGGCGGCCCTGATCGCCGCGTACAGCCCGGCCGGGTCCAGGTCGCCGTTGGCCTGCGGCTCGACGCGCTGGACGTGCCAGCCGTACGCCTCGTACCGCTTCATCGTGTCCTCGGACACGGCCGTCTCGGTGTCGCCCTCGATCGAGATGTGGTTGTCGTCCCACAGCAGGATCAGGTTGCCGAGCTTCTGGTGGCCGGCGAGCGAGGACGCCTCCGCGGAGATGCCCTCCTGCAGGCAGCCGTCACCGGCGATGGCGTAGATCCGGTGGTCGAACGGAGAAGCGCCGTCGGCGGCCTCCGGGTCGAACAGACCGCGCTCGTAGCGGGCGGCCATCGCCATGCCCACCGCGTTGGCGACACCCTGGCCCAGCGGGCCGGTCGTCGTCTCGACGGCGGCGGTGTGGCCGTACTCCGGGTGGCCCGGGGTCTTCGAGCCCCAGGTGCGGAAGGCCTTGAGGTCGTCCAGTTCGAGCCCGAAGCCACCCAGGTACAGCTGGGTGTAGAGGGTCAGGGACGAGTGGCCGGCGGAGAGGACGAACCGGTCGCGCCCGACCCACTCGGGGTCGGCCGGGTCGTGCCGCATCACCTTCTGGAAGAGGGTGTACGCGGCGGGCGCCAGGCTCATCGCCGTACCGGGATGGCCGTTGCCGACCTTCTGTACGGCGTCCGCGGCCAGGATGCGGGCGGTGTCGACGGCCCGCTGGTCCAACTCGGTCCACTCGAGGTCTGTGGTGGTCGGCTTAGTGCTCACCCTGGGTCAGGGCTCCTCTCCACATGTCTTGGGCCGGTGACTGAGGGTGTACCGGCGTTGTCGAGCCTACCCCCGCCGGAACGCCCCTCTTTTCGTGTGCATGCCCCTCAAATGAGCGGACAGGGCAAGACTGCCGCCGCCCGTGCGACTTCGCCTCCCGAAGCGCGTCCACGCCTTGGGACACACCGCCTCAACACGACCCCACCCCCGCGAAGATCGGCGTCTGGGCAACGTCTACAGTGGCGTGGTACGCGCAAGCTTTACCCCGTCTTCATCCGGGGAGCTTGCTGGGAATTTCTCTGTCAGGGGTGTGCGTGACGGCCGTCGAGTCCCGACCCGCAGGGGTCGTCTTGACTCCCAGCCCGGGGGGCCATCGGCCGTTCGGGGCCCGCGTCAAGGCATTCGTGGCGCTGACCAAGCCGCGGATCATCGAGCTGCTGCTCATCACCACCGTGCCGGTGATGTTCCTCGCCGAGCAGGGCGTGCCCGACCTGTGGCTGGTGCTCGCCACCTGCTTCGGCGGCTACCTGTCGGCGGGCGGCGCCAACGCGCTGAACATGTACATCGACCGCGACATCGACGCGCTGATGGACCGCACCTCCCAGCGACCGCTGGTCACCGGCGTGCTCACACCGCGAGAGGGCCTGGTCTTCGGCCTCAGCCTCGCCGTGATCTCCACGCTCTGGTTCGGCCTGCTCGTCAACTGGCTGTCCGCCGCGCTCTCGCTCGGCGCGCTCCTCTTCTACGTCGTGGTCTACACGATGATCCTGAAGCGGCGCACCGCGCAGAACATCGTCTGGGGCGGCATCGCCGGCTGCCTGCCGGTGCTCATCGGCTGGTCCGCCGTGACGAACTCGATGTCCTGGGCCGCGGTCATCCTCTTCCTCGTCATCTTCTTCTGGACGCCGCCGCACTACTGGCCGCTGTCCATGAAGGTGAAGGACGACTACGCGCGGGCCGGCGTGCCCATGCTCCCGGTGCTCGCCTCCAACAAGGTCGTCGCCAAGCAGATCGTCCTCTACAGCTGGGTGATGGTCGCCGTCTCGCTGCTCCTCACCCCCCTGGGCTACACCGGCTGGTTCTACACCGCCGTGGCGGTGCTCACCGGCGGCTGGTGGCTCTGGGAGGCGCACGCGCTGCTCAACCGCGCCAAGGCGGGCGCGACCGGCGCGAAGCTCAAGGAGATGCGCCTCTTCCACTGGTCCATCACCTATGTGTCGCTGCTCTTCGTGGCCGTCGCCGTGGACCCCTTCCTCCGCTAGGGCCTGTCTGACACCGCACTCCTCCCGCTCGTACGAGCGGAACGGCCGACGGCCGGGTCACGTGGGACAGCCCACACGGCCCGGCCGTCGCCAGTGGATCTACCGCTCGGTAGCATCCCTTTCATGGCAGAAACGAAGCAGGAAGAGCGCAGGGCGGCCAGGCTCGCCAAGGAGATCAAGGCCTTCTCCGAGCAGCACGGCGGCTCCGAGGGACACCTCGCGCACATCGGCCAGGCGGGCACCCGCATCGTCCTGGTCGGCACCGACGGCGGCTGGGGCGACCTCGTCGCCCCGACGCACGAGATCGCCCGCCTGGCCGCCGAGAAGGCCGGACTGACCCTCCACGAGGAGTTCGACGGCGAGTTCGCCGCCAAGGTCACCACCGGCCCGTACGAGTGGACCCGGATGGCCGGCATCCAGATCGGCGGACCCTCCAACAGCTGAGGCAACAACCTCGCGCGGGGCTCACCCGTTAGGACGTGTGGAGACGCGACACGTCCACACAGGGAGCCCCCCGAGATGATCGACACGCCGGACCTGGTGGACCAGTACTGCCACGGGGTGCTCCGCACGGAGCTCGGCCTCGGCACCTTCGAGGCCCGCCTCGGCGCCCAGCTCGGCGGGAGCGGCACGCTGCCCGCCCCGGGCACCACCTTCTTCGACACACAGACCGGCTTCGCCGTCCGCCGCTGGTGCCCACCGGTCCTCGGGCTCGAACCGCACTGCCCGCCCGCCCGCTACCTCGCACGCCGGCGCGAACTCGGGGCGGCGGAGGCGGGTCGCCGGCTGCTCAGGGCCTCCGGGATCGCCGCCTACCTGGTCGACACCGGACTCCCCGGCGACCTCACGGGCCCCGCCGAGCTGGCCGCCGCGGGCGCCGCGGAGGCCCATGAGGTCGTCCGCCTCGAACCCCTCGCCGCACAGGTCGCCGACACCTCGGGGACCGTCGAGAACTTCCTCGGCAACCTCGCCGAGGCCGTCCACGGGGCCGCCGTCCACGCCGTGGCCCTCGCCTCCGCCGCGGGCGTACGCCAGGGGCCGGGCTGCACGCCCGCCCCACCCGGACCCGGGGAGGTACGCGGCGCCGCGGGGCGCTGGCTCGCCCGGCGCACGGCCGGCGGACCGCTCACCGACCCCGTCCTGCTGCGCCATCTGCTCTGGACCGCGGTCACCGCCGGGCGCCCCCTCCAGCTGCACACCGACGACCGGGACCCGGCGGCCCTCGCGAACTTCGCCGCCGCCACGGCGGGGCTCGGCACCGACCTCGTCCTGCTGCACTCCTACCCGCACCACCGGGCCACCGCGCACCTGACCGGGGTCCATCCGCACGTCTACGCGGACCTGGGCCCCGTCCTCGCCCACAGCGGGGCGCGGGCGGCGGCCGTCCTCGCCGAGGTCCTGGAGCGGGCGCCCTTCGGGAAGCTGCTGTTCTCCAGCGGCGCCCACGGGCTGCCCGAGCTGCACGTGGTGGCCGCGAGCGTCTTCCGCACCGCGCTCACCCGGGTGCTCGGCGAATGGGTCATGGACGGCGCCTGGTCCCGTACGGACGCGCAGCGGGTGGCGGGGATGATCGCGGCGGAGAACGCGCGACGGGTCTACCGGCTGGCGGGGAGCCGGTAGACCCGTCGGGTCGCGGGGGTGGCCGGGACTCAGGCCTTGGCCAGCTCCGCGTCGGCCTGGGCCGGGATGTCCGCGGTGGGCACCGGGCGCTCGCGCAGGCTCAGGGCGAGCCGCAGCACGGCGATCCACATCAGCGAGGAGCCGAGCATGTGGGCGGCGACCAGGAGCTCGGGAACCCCGGTGAAGTACTGGACGTAGCCGATGACGCCCTGCGCGAGCAGCACGATCAGCAGGTCGCGGGCGCGGGCCCGGGTGTCGAGCGGGGCGTCGACCACGCGCAGGACCAGCCACATCGCGAGCGCCAGGGCGCAGACGACCCAGGCGGCGATGGCGTGGACGTGCGCGGCGTCCGTCCAGTTCCAGGGCATGCGCGGGACGTCGCTGCTGTCGCCGGCGTGCTTGCCGGCGCCGGTCACCGTCGTACCGAGCACGATGAGCAGGGCCGAGACGATCGTGATCGCCCAGGACAGCTTCCGCACCGGGCGCGGCACGCGCGGGCGGGGGGCGGTGTCGCCCTCGCCGGTCCGGTGCCAGGTGATGACCGCGACCGTGAGCAGGGAGTTCGCGGCGAGGAAGTGGCCGGCCACCGTCCACGGGTTGAGGCCCATCCACACCGTGATGCCGCCGATGACGGCGTTGCTCATCACGATCCAGAACTGGGCCCAGCCGAGCCGGGTGAGCCCGCGCCGCCACGGCTTGGTGGACCGGGCCGCGACGATCGCCCAGCCGACGGCGGCCGACAGGACGTACGTCAGCATCCGGTTGCCGAACTCGATCACGCCGCGGTAGCCCTGCTCGGGCGTGACGATCAGGCTGTCGTCGGTGCACTTGGGCCAGGTGTCGCAGCCCAGACCGGAACCGGTCAGCCGGACCGCGCCGCCCGTGACGATGATGAGGACGCTCATCACGACGGCGGAGAGCGCGGCGCGCCGGAGCGTCCTGGGGGACGGGGTCCAGCGCCTGGCGATGGAGGCGAGGGGGGTCAGCACGCGCCCTATCGTAGGCGGGGGCTTGTGCACGCTTTCACGAGGGGTGCCTTGTCGGGAAACGTCACCCTCTGGGATCCCTCCGCTACTCCCAGCGGAAGAACTTCGCCGCCGCGCCGAGGCCCAGCACCGCCCAGACCGCCAGGGTCAGGGCGTCGCCCCAGGGCAGGGACGCGCCGTCCTGGAGGATCGCGCGCAGCCCGTCGGAGAGGGCCGAGATCGGGAGCAGCTCCAGGACCGAGCGGGCCGCGTCCGGGAACTTCTCCAGCGGGACGATGACCCCGCCGCCCACCAGGAGCAGCAGGAACACCAGATTGGCCGCGGCCAGCGTGGCCTCCGCCTTCAGGGTGCCCGCCATCAGCAGGCCGAGGCCGGAGAAGGCGGCCGTGCCGAGGACCAGGAGGAGCAGGACGGAGAGCGGGTTGCCGTGCGGGGACCAGCCCAGGGCCAGGGCGATCACCGTCAGCAGGGCGATCTGGAGGACCTCGGTGACCAGGACGGCGAGCGTCTTCGAGGTCATCAGGGCCCAGCGGGGGAGCGGGGAGGCGCCGAGGCGCTTGAGCACCCCGTACCGCCGCTCGAAGCCGGTCGCGATGGCCTGGCCGGTGAAGGCGGTCGACAGGACGGCGAGGGCGAGGACGCCCGGGGCGAGGAAGTCGACGGCCTCGTCGGCGCCGGTGTCGACGATGTCGACCGTCGAGAACAGCACGAGCAGCAGCGAGGGGATGATCACGGTGAGCAGCAGCTGCTCGCCGTTGCGCAGCAGCATCCGGGTCTCGAGGGCGGTCTGCGCCGCGATCATCCGGCCGACGGGGGCGGCGCCGGGCTTCGGCGCGTACGTACCAGTGCTCACGACCGCGGTTCCCTGCTCGTCGGTTCCATGCTGTGCCGACCCGGGGGGCGACCCCCGGGCCCCCGGCGAATCACCGTGTCGACCGGCGTCATCCGCGCAACTCCTTGCCCGTGAGCTCGAGAAAAACGTCTTCGAGGGTGTGGCGCTCGACGGCGATGCCGTCGGGCATGACCCCGTGCTGGGCGCACCAGCTGGTGACCGTGGCGAGCAGCTGCGGGTCGACGGTGCCGCTGATCCGGTACGTGCCCGGGAGCGGCTCCGCCGCGGCCGTGCCGTCGGGGAGCGCCTTCAGGAGCGAGCCCAGGTCGAGTCCGGGGCGTCCGGTGAAGCGCAGGGTGTTCTCGGCGCCGCCCCGGCAGAGCTGCTCGGGGCTGCCCTGGGCGGCGACCCGGCCGGCGTCGACGATGGCGACGTCGTCGGCGAGTTCCTCCGCCTCCTGCATGAAGTGGGTGGTGAGGACCACGGTCACGCCGTCGGCGCGCAGCTCGCGCACGAGGTCCCAGGTGGCGCGGCGGGCCTGCGGGTCGAGTCCGGCGGTGGGCTCGTCGAGGAAGACCAGCTCGGGGCGGCCGACGACGGCCATGGCGAGCGCGAGGCGCTGCTGCTGGCCGCCGGAGAGACGCCGGTAGGTGGTGCGCCCGCAGGAGCCGAGGCCGAGGCGCTCGATCAGGGCGTCCACGTCCAGGGGGTGGGCGTGGAGCTTCGCCATGTGGCGGAGCATCTCGTCGGCGCGGGCGCCGGAGTAGACGCCGCCGGACTGGAGCATGACGCCGATCCGGGGGCGCAGGGCGGCCGCGTCGGCGACCGGGTCGAGGCCGAGGACGCGGACGGTGCCGGCGTCGGGCCTGCGGTAGCCCTCGCAGGTCTCGATGGTGGTGGTCTTGCCGGCGCCGTTTGGGCCGAGGACGGCGGTGACCGCGGCCGCCCGTACGTCGAGGTCGAGGCCGTCGACGGCGGTCTTGCTCCCGTACCGCTTGACCAGGCCGCGGACCTGGACGACGGAGGCGGAGTCGGAGTCGGTGTGCTGGGTCCCGCGCATGGAGGAAGTCTAGAGAGGGGGCGAAGGTCCTCCCGGCCCGGGTCCCGGGACGGGGCGGCCGCACCCGGCCGCTAGGGCCTGTCGTCACACTCCCGTCTGCCCCACGACGCCTGGCACGCGCTCTCGCCGCACCGGGCGAAAGCCCGAGTACGGTCCAGTACGAGGGCTTCCGCCCGGCACGCCGAGAGCACGCACCAGACGCCGCGGGGCCGCCCTTCGGGCAACGACGGGAGTGTGACGACAGGCCCTAGGCGGGGCGGGCCGGAGCGCTGATTCGTCCTACGAATGATCGTTTTTGCAGCTCAGGTAAGCCTTACCTGAGTGATGTACGGCACCGAGGCCGCCACCGGCGCGGCTTGTCAGTCCGAGATTAATTACGCAACAATGGCGTTGTGAAAAACGTTGGCGCGGCTCCGGTGGAGGAACTCGCGACCCGAGAGCGTTCGACGCGCAACCGGGTCGCGCGGTCGATCCTGGACCACGGTCCCTCGACCGTCGCCGACCTGGCCGAGCGGCTCGGCCTCACCCAGGCCGCCGTCCGCCGCCACCTCGACTCGCTCGTCGCCGACAGCGTCGTGGAGGCCCGCGAGAAGCGCGTCTACGGGACCCGTACCCGCGGCCGTCCCGCCAAGGTCTTCGCGCTCACCGACTGCGGCCGGGACGCCTTCGACCAGTCCTACGACTCGCTCGCCGTCGAGGCACTGCGCTGGATCGAGCGCAACGCGGGAGGGGAGGCGGCCGTGGCGGCCTTCGCCCGCGACCGCATCGAGTCCCAGTCCGAGGGCTACCGCGAGGCCGTCGACGCGGCCGAGCCCGAGCGGCGGGCCGAGGCGCTCGCCAAGGCCCTGACCGCGGACGGGTACGCTGCCACTGCGCGGAACGCGCCGGTCGGCGAGCAGCTCTGCCAGCACCACTGCCCGGTGGCCCACGTCGCCGAGCAGTACCCACAGCTGTGCGAGGCGGAGACGGAGTTCTTCTCCCGCCTCCTGGGAACACACGTCCAGCGTCTGGCCACCATCGCCCACGGTGACGGCGTCTGCACCACGTTCATCCCGCACAGCGCTCCACAGACCACTGAATCAGCATCCGCAAGCACGGCCGGGAGGAACCCCGCATGACCACCGAGATCAGCCACCCCGAGCTCGAGGGCCTGGGTCGGTACGAGTACGGCTGGGCCGACTCCGACACCGCCGGTGCCACCGCCAAGCGCGGTCTGAACGAGGACGTCGTCCGCGACATCTCCTCGAAGAAGAACGAGCCCGAGTGGATGCTGAAGCTGCGTCTCAAGGGTCTGCGGCTCTTCGGCAAGAAGCCCATGCCCACCTGGGGCTCGGACCTCTCCGGCATCGACTTCGACAACATCAAGTACTTCGTGCGGTCCACCGAGAAGCAGGCCGAGTCCTGGGAGGACCTGCCGGAGGACATCAAGAACACGTACGACAAGCTCGGCATCCCCGAGGCGGAGAAGCAGCGCCTCGTCGCCGGTGTCGCCGCCCAGTACGAGTCCGAGGTCGTCTACCACCAGATCCGCGAGGACCTGGAGGAGCAGGGTGTCATCTTCGTCGACACCGACACCGCGCTGAAGGAGCACGAGGAGCTCTTCCGCGAGTACTTCGGCACGGTCATCCCGGTCGGCGACAACAAGTTCGCCTCCCTGAACACGGCCGTCTGGTCCGGCGGCTCGTTCATCTACGTGCCGAAGGGCGTGCACGTCGAGATCCCGCTCCAGGCCTACTTCCGTATCAACACGGAGAACATGGGCCAGTTCGAGCGGACGCTGATCATCGTCGACGAGGACGCCTACGTCCACTACGTCGAGGGCTGCACCGCCCCGATCTACTCCTCGGACTCGCTGCACAGCGCCGTCGTCGAGATCATCGTGAAGAAGGGCGGCCGCTGCCGCTACACGACCATCCAGAACTGGTCGAACAACGTCTACAACCTGGTGACCAAGCGCGCCGTCGCCTACGAGGGCGCCACCATGGAGTGGGTCGACGGCAACATCGGCTCCAAGGTCACCATGAAGTACCCGGCCGTCTACCTCATGGGCGAGCACGCCAAGGGCGAGACCCTGTCCATCGCCTTCGCGGGCGAGGGCCAGCACCAGGACGCCGGCGCCAAGATGGTCCACATGGCCCCGAACACCTCCTCCAACATCGTCTCCAAGTCGGTGGCGCGAGGCGGCGGCCGCACCTCCTACCGCGGTCTCATCGAGATCGGCGAGGGTGCCCCGGGCGCCAAGTCCAACGTGCTCTGCGACGCGCTGCTCGTCGACACGATCTCCCGCTCGGACACGTACCCCTACGTGGACGTGCGCGAGGACGACGTCTCCATGGGCCACGAGGCCACCGTCTCCAAGGTCTCCGAGGACCAGCTCTTCTACCTGATGAGCCGCGGCCTCACCGAGTTCGAGGCCATGGCGATGATCGTCCGCGGCTTCGTCGAGCCCATCGCCAAGGAACTCCCGATGGAGTACGCCCTGGAGCTCAACCGGCTGATCGAGCTGCAGATGGAAGGCGCGGTCGGCTAACAGCCACCGCACCAGCAGCGACCGACTCACACGTACGCAGGAAGAGAGCAACACGACAGCCATGGCTGAGGCTCAGAACATCCCCGCGGGCTCGACCACCGCGGGCTCGATCGCGGTGGCCGCCGAGTCCACCGTCGCCACGCGCATGAGCGCGCCCCCGTCCTTCGACGTCGCGGACTTCCCCGTCCCGCACGGCCGCGAGGAGGAGTGGCGGTTCACCCCGCTCGCCCGCCTCCGCGGACTCCACGACGGCACCGCCGTCGCCTCCGGCGAGGGCGTCAAGGTCGAGATCGAGGCCCCCGAGGGCGTCACCGTGGAGACCGTCGGCCGCGAGGACGAGCGCCTCGGCAAGGCCGGCACGCCCGTCGACCGCGTCGCCGCGCAGGCGTACTCCTCCTTCGAGAAGGCCTCGGTCGTCACCGTCGCCAAGGAGACCGTCCTCGCGGAGCCGATCCGCATCACCGTGCAGGGCCAGGGCGGCACCGCCTTCGGCCACCAGGTGATCGAGCTCGGCGCCTTCGCCGAGGCCGTCGTGGTCATGGACCACACCGGTGACGCCGTGCTCGCCGCCAACGTCGACTACGTTCTCGGGGACGGCGCCAAGCTGACCGTCGTCTCCGTCCAGGACTGGGACGAGAAGGCCGTCCACGTCGCCCAGCACAACGCCCTGGTCGGCCGCGACGCCTCCTTCAAGTCCGTCGTCGTCACCTTCGGCGGCGACGTCGTCCGCCTCCACCCCCGAGTGGCGTACGCCGGCCCCGGCGGCGAGGCGGAGCTGTTCGGCCTGTACTTCACGGACGCCGGCCAGCACCAGGAGCACCGCCTCCTGGTCGACCACAACACCCCGCACTGCAAGTCCAACGTGGCCTACAAGGGCGCGCTGCAGGGCCAGGACGCGCACGCCGTCTGGATCGGCGACGTGCTCATCCAGGCCGCCGCCGAGGGCACCGACACGTACGAGCTCAACCGGAACCTCGTCCTCACGGACGGCGCCCGGGTCGACTCCGTACCGAACCTGGAGATCGAGACCGGCGAGATCGCCGGCGCCGGTCACGCCTCGGCCACCGGCCGTTTCGACGACGAGCAGCTCTTCTACCTGATGTCCCGCGGCATCCCGGAGACCGAGGCCCGCCGCCTCGTCGTCCGCGGCTTCTTCGCGGAGCTCGTCCAGCAGATCGGTCTGCCGGACGTCCAGGAGCGACTCCTCGCCAAGATCGAGGCCGAGCTGGAGGCCTCCGTCTGATGGCCTTCGTCCGAGTCTGCGCGCTGAGCGAGCTGGAGGCCGACACCCCGAAGCGGGTCGAGGTCGACGGCACGCCGGTGTCGGTCGTGCACACCGAGGGCGAGGTGTTCGCGATCAACGACATCTGCTCGCACGCGAACGTCTCCCTCTCGGAGGGCGAGGTCGAGGACTGCGCGATCGAGTGCTGGCTGCACGGCTCCAGCTTCGACCTGCGCACCGGCAAGCCCTCCGGCCTTCCCGCGACGCGTCCCGTCCCCGTATACCCCGTAAAGATCGAAGGGGACGATGTGCTCGTCTCCGTCACCCAGGAGTCCTGAGTCACCCATGGCAACGCTTGAAATCCACGACCTGCACGTCTCCGTCGAGGCGGAGAACGGCCCCCGCGAGATCCTCAAGGGCGTCGACCTGACCATCAAGCAGGGCGAGACCCACGCCGTCATGGGCCCCAACGGCTCCGGCAAGTCGACCCTGGCCTACTCCCTCGCCGGTCACCCGAAGTACACGATCACCGGCGGCACCGTCACCCTCGACGGTGAGGACGTCCTGGAGATGTCGGTCGACGAGCGCGCCCGCGCCGGCGTGTTCCTCGCCATGCAGTACCCGGTCGAGGTCCCCGGTGTCTCGGTCTCCAACTTCCTGCGCACCTCCGCCACCGCCGTCCGCGGCGAGGCGCCCAAGCTGCGCACCTGGGTGAAGGAGGTCAAGTCCGCGATGGAGCAGCTCCAGATGGACCCGGCCTTCGCCGAGCGCAACGTCAACGAGGGCTTCTCCGGCGGTGAGAAGAAGCGCCACGAGATCCTCCAGCTGGAGCTCCTCAAGCCGAAGATCGCGATCCTCGACGAGACCGACTCGGGCCTCGACGTCGACGCGCTCCGCATCGTCTCCGAGGGCGTCAACCGCGTCCGCGAGACCGGCGAGGTCGGCACCCTGCTGATCACGCACTACACGCGGATCCTCCGCTACATCAAGCCCGACTTCGTGCACGTGTTCGCGAACGGCCGCATCGTCGAGTCCGGCGGCGCCGAGCTCGCCGACCAGCTGGAGAACGAGGGCTACGACAAGTACGTGAAGGGTGGCGCGTCCGCGTGACTTCTGCCCATCAGGGGCTCTCCGGCCTCCTCGACACCGAGGCGATCCGCAAGGACTTCCCGCTCCTGGATCGCGTGGTCCACGACGGCAAGAAGATCGTGTACCTCGACTCCGCGGCGACCTCGCAGAAGCCGCGGCAGGTCCTCGACGCGCTCACCACGTACTACGAGCGCCACAACGCCAATGTGCACCGTGGCGTCTACACGGTCGCCGAGGAGGCGACGGCGCTGTACGAGGGCGCCCGTGACAAGGTCGCGGCCTTCATCAACGCGCCGAGCCGCGACGAGGTGATCTTCACCAAGAACGCCTCCGAGTCGCTCAACCTCGTGGCCAACATGCTGGGCTGGGCCGACGAGCCCTACCGCGTGGACCACGAGACCGAGATCGCCATCACGGAGATGGAGCACCACTCCAACATCGTGCCGTGGCAGCTGCTCTCGCAGCGCACGGGCGCGAAGCTGAAGTGGTTCGGCCTCACCGACGACGGCCGTCTCGACCTCTCGAACATCGAGGAGGTCATCACCGAGAAGACCAAGATCGTCTCGTTCACGCTGGTCTCGAACCTGCTGGGCACGGTCAACCCGGTGGAGACGATCATCCGTCGCGCCCAGGAGGTCGGTGCGCTCGTCTGCATCGACGCCTCCCAGGCGGCCCCGCACATGGTCCTGGACGTACAGGCGCTCCAGGCCGACTTCGTGGCCTTCACCGGCCACAAGATGTGCGGTCCGACCGGCATCGGCGTGCTGTGGGGACGGCAGGAACTCCTGGAGGACCTGCCCCCGTTCCTCGGTGGCGGCGAGATGATCGAAACCGTCTCGATGCACTCCTCGACGTACGCGCCGGCCCCGCACAAGTTCGAGGCGGGTACGCCCCCGATCGCCCAGGCCGTCGGCCTCGGCGCGGCCGTGGACTACCTGTCGGCGATCGGCATGGAGAACATCGCGCGCCACGAGCACGCGATCACCGAGTACGCCGTCCGGCGCCTCCAGGAGGTCCCGGACCTGCGGATCATCGGCCCCACCACGGCCGAGGACCGCGGCGCGGCGATCTCCTTCACGCTCGGTGACATCCACCCGCACGACGTGGGCCAGGTCCTCGACGAGGAGGGCATCGCGGTCCGCGTCGGCCACCACTGCGCGCGACCGGTCTGCCTGCGCTACGGAATTCCTGCGACCACGCGAGCGTCGTTCTATCTGTACTCCACCCCGGCCGAGGTCGACGCCCTGGTCGCAGGTCTGGAGCACGTACGGAACTTCTTCGGCTAGGGGATGTCGTGAAGCTGGATTCGATGTACCAGGACGTCATCCTGGACCACTACAAGCACCCGCACGGGCGCGGTCTCCGGGACGGCGACGCCGAGGTGCACCACGTCAACCCGACGTGCGGCGACGAGATCACGCTCCGCGTGAAGTACGACGGCTCGCGCATCGAGGACGTGTCGTACGAGGGCCAGGGCTGCTCCATCAGCCAGGCCTCGGCGTCCGTGCTCAACGAGCTGCTCGTCGGCAAGGAGCTGGCCGAGGCGCAGAAGATCCAGGGCACCTTCCTGGAACTGATGCAGTCCAAGGGCCAGCTGGAGCCGGACGACGCGATGGAGGAGATCCTGGAGGACGCCGTCGCGTTCGCCGGGGTCTCGAAGTACCCGGCCCGTGTGAAGTGCGCCCTGCTCAGCTGGATGGCGTGGAAGGACGCGACCGCCCAGGCGCTCGGGGACGACCAGAAGTCTGTGAGGAAGTCGGCATGACCGAGAACGCCGAGGCCACCATGAAGCCGGCCTCCGAGGAAGAAGTCCGTGAGGCGCTGTACGACGTCGTCGACCCCGAGCTGGGCATCGACGTCGTCAACCTGGGCCTGATCTACGGCATCCACATCGACGACTCGAACGTCGCGACGCTGGACATGACGCTGACGTCGGCGGCCTGCCCGCTGACCGACGTGATCGAGGACCAGGCGAAGTCCGCGACGGACGGCATCGTCAACGAACTGAAGATCAACTGGGTCTGGATGCCGCCGTGGGGCCCGGACAAGATCACGGACGACGGCCGCGAGCAGCTGCGCGCGCTCGGCTTCAACGTCTGATCCGTACGCGTACGTGAGAACGGCCGTGCCCTCCGGGGCGCGGCCGTTCTCACGTTCCCGGAACGAACCCGCCTCAGAACAGACCCGCCGCCCGGGCCAGCTCCGGGGCCAGGTTCTCCTTGCGGATGCGCTGGTCGACGTAGAGCAGACCGGTGACGATCGGCGGGAAGAGCGAGACGATCGCCTGGGTGATCATCTGGCCGATGACCAGGAAGCCGATGAGGACCGCGAAGGAGGCGATCAGGGCGCCCCGGTCCCCACCGGAGAAGTCGGCGGCCGAGAGCGGGGCCGAGACCAGCAGCGAGAGCACCTGCTGGATCAGCCCGCTCACCACGGAGGCCATCAGACCGGCCGCGAGCAGGCAGCCGAACATGCGCCACCACGAGCCGCGGACCAGGGACGAGGAGCGGCGCATCGAGGCGAAGGCGCCCTGCCCCTCGATCACCGCCGCCGTCTGGGCCAGGCTGAACTTCACCCAGATCCACAGCGCGAGCGGGGCGATGAGCAGGGCCACGACGATGGCGATCACGGGGACGAGCAGCAGGCCGGTCACCGGGGTGCCCGTCGACTCGTCAGCGGCCAGGAGCGTCTGCACGACCATCCAGACGAAGGCCGCGACGAACAGCGCCATCGGGATCACCAGGGCCAGGCCTGTCAGGATCACCGTGCCCAGGACGGCCGGCATCCGGGACCAGGAGCGGCGCCAGACCGCGCCGAAGGTCGTGGGCCGGCCGAGGACCGCTTCCTGGACCACGACCGGGCAGGCCGCCGCCACCACGCCGCTCGCGCAGATCATCGCGACCATGGCGACGATCCAGACGCAGACGAAGGCGACGACCAGCGGCCGGGCGTCGTCCCACTGGGGGTCCTGGCCGTCCGGCAGGTCGAACACGGCGGGGAGGAGATCGCCGACGGCGGCGTACGCGATGCCGAGTGCCGCCCCGACGAGGAGGAGCGCGCCGCCGTAGGCGGCCCCCGTCACACCGAGCAGCTGCTTCCAGTAGCGGCCGAGGGTCGCGAAGGCGCCGGTCAGGATCGCGCTGAAGCCGAGCGGCGCCAGGGGTATCACGCCGGGCTTGGGCGGCGGGGGCGGAGGCGGGTAGCCGTAGCCGTACGGCGGCCCTGGAGGATACGTCATGCGGGACACCGTAGCGGGGCCCGTTGTGTACGCTCGTACGCATGGGTTACGGACTGCTCGCGGGCGCCATCGCCGCGGAGATACTCGCCACCACCTCCATGAAGTACAGCGAGGGATTCACCAGGCTCTGGCCCTCGATCGTCACCGGCGCGGGCTATCTCGTCGCCTTCGCGCTCCTCGCCCAGGCGCTCAAGACCCTCCAGGTCGGCACCGCGTACGCCATCTGGTCCGGCATCGGCACCGCGGCCGTCGCCACCATCGGCATCCTCTTCCTCGGCGAGACCCTCAACCTCGCCAAGGTCGCCGGGATCGTCCTCATCATCGCCGGGGTCGCCGTCCTCAACCTCGGCGGCGCCCACTGATGGCCCGGCCCCGCCGCCACGACCCCGAACGGCGCGAGCGGATCGTCGACGCCGCCCTCCGGGTCGTCGGACGCTCCGGCCTCTCCGGGCTCAGCCACCGCACGGTGGCCGCCGAGGCGGACGTACCGCTCGGCTCGACCACGTACCACTTCGCCTCCCTCGACGAACTCCTCGTCGCGGCGCTCCGCAAGGCCAACGAGGGCTTCGGGCGGCTGCTCCGCGACAGCCCCGCCCTGGCCGCGCCCGACGGCGACCTCGCCGCCGCGCTGGCCCGGCTGCTCGGGGAGTGGATGAGCGGCGACCGCGCCCGGGTGGAGCTGGAGTACGAGCTGTACCTCGCCGCGCTGCGCCGCCCCGCGCTCCGCCCGGTCGCCGCCGAATGGACGGAGACCGTCGTCACCGTCCTCGCCCACCGCACGGACCCCGTCACCGCGCGCGCCCTGGTCGCCCTCATGGACGGCATCTGCCTCCAGTCGCTGCTGACCGGCACCGCGTACGACGAGGAGTACGGACGGCTCGTGCTGGCGCGGATCCTGGACACCGGAGCCTGAAGGAACCGCCGAAACCGCCCGCCGGGGGCTCGTCGGAACCGCCGACGGACTCGACCGACACCTGAGACCGGTTGGCCCGCGCGGGGCCCCGCCGGTTAGGTTTTCCGTCATGACCACTGCTCCTCGCACCACCGGCGCCGTCGCCGCCGGCCTCGCCACCATCGCCGGCGACGGCACCGTTCTCGACACCTGGTTCCCCGCCCCCGAGCTGACGGAGGCTCCCGGCCCCGCCGGCACCGAGCGGCTCTCGCCCGACGAGGCCGTGAACGCCCTCGGCGAGGGCGCCGCCAAGGCCCTCGGCGTGGACGCCCGCCGTGGCGTCGAGGTGGTCGCCGTCCGTACCGTCATCGCCGCGCTCGACGAGAAGCCGCTCGACGCCCACGACGCCTACCTGCGGCTGCACCTGCTCAGCCACCGCCTGGTCAAGCCGCACGGCCAGTCCCTCGACGGCGTCTTCGGCCTCCTCGCCAACGTCGCCTGGACCTCGCTCGGTCCGGTCGCCGTCGACGACATCGAGAAGGTGCGGCTCAACGCCCGCGCCGAGGGCCTGCACCTCCAGGTCACCTCGATCGACAAGTTCCCCCGCATGACGGACTACGTCGCGCCCGCCGGTGTGCGGATCGCCGACGCCGACCGCGTCCGCCTCGGCGCCCACCTCGCCGCCGGCACCACCGTCATGCACGAGGGCTTCGTCAACTTCAACGCCGGAACCCTCGGCACCTCCATGGTCGAGGGCCGGATCTCCGCCGGTGTCGTCGTCGGCGACGGCTCCGACATCGGCGGCGGCGCCTCCACCATGGGCACCCTCTCCGGCGGCGGCAACGTCGTCATCGCGATCGGCGAGCGCTGCCTGATCGGCGCCGAGGCCGGCGTCGGCATCGCGCTCGGCGACGAGTGCGTCGTCGAGGCCGGTCTGTACGTCACCGCCGGCACCCGGGTGACGATGCCCGACGGCCAGGTCGTGAAGGCCCGCGAGCTGTCCGGCGCCTCGAACATCCTGTTCCGCCGCAACTCGGTCACCGGTACCGTCGAGGCCCGCCCGAACAACGCGGTCTGGGGCGGACTGAACGACGTCCTGCACAGCCACAACTGATCCACCGGCAGAGGCCGCACGCTGACCGCCCCGCCCCGTCTCAGACGGCCGGCAGGGCGGTCAGCCGCTTTCCGTGGAGGGCGACCAGACGCTTCCCCGCGGAGGTGACGTACCACTTCTCCAGCGAGCCCGTGCCGTCGTTGTACGTCCAGCGGTGCTTGCCGTCGCGGGCGTCGAAGGCGAGGACACCGCCCTTGTCGTCCAGCTCCGTCGCCGCGTAGAGGGTCCCGCCGACCTTGGTGAACTGCCAGGGGTACGCCACCTCCAGAAGGCCGTCGTTCCGCCAGAGCGTGCTGCCCTTCGCCGGGTCGACCGCGCGCAGGACATGGCTGGAGTCGGCGGCGTAGAGCACCCCGTCCAGGACCGCCGGGTCGTGGAAGCGGGTGAACTCCTCGGTCGCGAGCGACCAGCGCTCCTTCCCGTCCGCCAGGGCGAAGGCCCGCAGCCGCTGCCCGTCCGCGACGACCGCGAGGTCCGCGTGGACCGCGAACCGGCCGCTGTTGGACCGGCCGATCTTCTTCGTCCACAGCTGCCGGCCGGTGGCCGTGTCACGGACCGTCACGTTCTCGCGGTAGTCGGTGTACACGAGGTGCCGGCCGACGACCGCCGCGGTGATGCCGTACTCCTCGGTGCCCGCGTCGCGCCGCTCCTGCCACACCACCTTCCCGGAGGCGGTGTCGATGGCCGCGATCACGTTGTTCGGGGTGCTGAAGTCCTTCTCCAGGATGCCCGCGAGGACATAGACGTGACGCGCGTCGGCGGCGATCGTACGAGGCTGGGAGAAGCGCTTCCCCAGCCGGCTGCGCCAGGTCTCCCGGCCCGTCGCCGGGTCCAGGCCGACCACGTCCCCGTCGTACTCGGCGCTCGCGAGGTACAGCGTGCCGCCGCTCACGAGGAGCTTCGCGCCCGGCACGGCGACGCCCTCGCGCGACCACACCACCTTGCCGGTCACGACGTTCCTGCCGACCAGCGGGTCGCCCGAGACCAGGACCACGTCCCCGGCGACGGCGAGCGCGTCCAGGGCGCCCAGCGCGCCGGAGGCGGCCGGTTCCTGCCACAGCGGCCCGGGGGCGGTGCCCGGCGGGGGAGTGGTGAAGGCGTCCCCGCCCGCGCCGGGCGTGGCGCCCTTCCCCGGCGCGGTCGCCGAGGGCCCCGCGGCGGCCGGGTCCTCCACCGGACCGCAGCCCCACGCGCCCGCGCCCAGGGCCGCCAGACCGATTCCGGTTCCGGCCAGCCGCAGCAGCCGTCTGCGGGACGGCGCGGGCCCCTCGACGCCCTCGGCACCCGGTGCTCCGGCCACGCGTCCCCCGTGTATCCGCATCCGTCCGATCCCCACTTCCCGTTCCGGTTCACGCCGTCGGGCCGTCATCGGTGCCCGGGGCGCGCCCAGGCTAGCCGCGGCCCGGCGATTCCCCCCGGGGCGGTACGCAACGGGGACACCGTCGTGAAACTCCTGTCACACGGCAACCGAAGTGGTGACTCCGCGTTAACAGGTCGGAGCGCAGGGTTCCGAGAAGCGGACGAGGCGAGGAGTCGACATGAGGACGAAGCCCACGGTCACCGGGGTGCTCACGATGGCGGCGGTCCTGCTGCCCGCGGGGACGGCGGCGGCCGACGAGACGCACAGTCACTCGCACAACGGGCCGAACATCTCCCTGATCTCCACCGGGCAGATCGACGACCCCCTGGAGGACGTCCTGGAGCACGCGGCGGTCCTCGGCCGGACCTACACCAGCGACTCCGCCTGACCGCCGCGGAGCGGGGACCGCGCCCGACCGCCGGTGGCCGGTGAGTCCGCCGGGTCGCGGCGGACCAGCGCCTCGTACACCGCGCGCAGCCCGTCGGCCGTCTCCCGGTCGGCGGGCTGGAGCGGTTCCCGCACCGCTCCGCCGAGCAGCGCCTTGGCCGTCACCGTGCCGGGCAGGCCCGAGGCCATCATGAGTTCGGCGAGCGGCAGGAGCGCGGCGTTCAGCCGGGCCGCCTCCGCGGTGTCGCCCGCGTCGAAGGCGTCGAGGACGGCGCGGAGCTGACGGGGGGCCACATTGGCGACCGTGCTGACGTACCCGGCGCCGCCCACCGCGTACAGGGGCAGGTTCAGCTCCTCGCAGCCCGAGTAGTACGCGAGCCCCGTCTCCGCGATCACCCGAGCCGAGCCGAGCAGGTCGTACGCGCAGTCCTTGACCGCCACGATCCGCGGATGTTCGGCGAGCCGCCGCATCGTCGCCGGCTCCACCCGGGTGCCGGTGCGGCCGGGGATGTCGTAGACCATGACCGGCAGTCCGGTCGCGTCGGCGACCTTCAGGAAGTGCGCCTCCACGGCCGGCTGCGGCGGGCGGCTGTAGTACGGGGTGACCACGAGCAGCCCGTCCGCGCCCGCCTCCTCGGCCCGGCGGGCCAGCTCCGCGGTGTGCCGGGTGTCGGCGGTGCCGACGCCCGCGACGACCGAGGGGCCCGGTCCGACGGCCGCCCGCACCGCGCGGACCAGCTCGGCCTTCTCGGCGTCGGTGGTGGTGGGGGACTCGCCGGTGGTGCCGTTGAGGACCAGGCCGTCGCAGCCCTCGGCGACGAGCCGGGCGGCCAGTTCACCGGCCTCGTCGAGGTCGAGCGCGCCGGCGGGGGTGAACGGGGTGATCATCGCGCAGAGGGCGCGGCCGAAAGGGCGTGCAGTGCTCATCCAGGAAGTCTGGGTGCACCGGACGCTGAAGGTCCACTTAGATCTTCTTGGTTCGAGGGATAAGGAGCGCTGAAGGGTCCCGGCGGTCCGGCGGAACGTCACCGCGGTCGCGTCCGGACCGACCGCGAAGGGGCCGGGACCGGTTCAGAGGGGCAGCTTGAAGCCGTCGTGGCTGCCGGTGAAGCCCAGGGAGGCGTAGAAGCGGTGGGCCGCCGTCCGCCGCTTGTCGCTCGTCAGCTGGACCAGCGCGCAGCCGCGTTCCCGGGCCCGGGTCACGGCGCGCTCCATCAGCTCCCGGCCGAGGCCGCCGCCGCGCCGGTCGGCCCTGATCCTCACCGCCTCGATCAGGGCCCGCTCGGCGCCACCCTTGCCGAGGCCCGGGATGTACGTGATCTGGAGGCAGCCGAGGACGAGGCCGTCGTCGTCCACCAGGACCAGCATCTCGTTGCGCGGGTCGGCCGCGATGTCCGCGAAGGCCCGCTCGTAGGCCTCGGTGACCACGACCGAGGCCGGGTCGACGACCGCGTTCTCGTCGGCCAGCAGGGCGAGGACCGCGGGGAGTTCGGCGCGGGTGGCGGGGCGAAGGATCATGGCGCGAAGTCTCGCACGGGCGGGGCCCTTGACCTCAAGCAAGGTTGAGGGAGGACGGTGGAGCCGTCCGAACCGATCGGACCACGCCGCACCGCAGCGAAGGAGACTTCCCATGAACGCCGTCGCGCACCCCGACGCCCGCCCCGACCTGTACCGCCCCGGAGTCGGCGCCGTCCTGGCCAGTACCTGGCGGGTCGGCACCCCCGAGCGCCAGCGCGCCGCCGTCGAGGCGATCCGCACGGCCTGGGAGAGCCGGGAATGGCCGGACCTGGGGCTGCTCGCGTACACCGTCTACATCGGTACGGACGGGGACACGCTGATGCACTACTCGCAGTGGACCGGCGAGCAGGCGTACGAGGACTTCGTCCGGACCTACCGCGACGACCGGAACGCCGAGATCGACGCGGCCGTCCCCGGCATCGAGCGGGTGGTGCTCCACCGCTACGCCCCGCCGTCCCGCTCCGCCGTGCTCAGCGAGGAGGGCGCCGGGGCGCTGCCGGGGGCCGTCGCGGTCGTCGAGGTCGACTTCGACGGACCGGACGCCGGGCGGCAGGAGGCCTGGGTGGAGGCCGTGTTCACGGCCATGGCCGACGACGAGGGGAAGCGGCCGGCGCGCGGCGGGATCGGCGCGCACTTCCATCTCTCCACCGACGGCACCCGGGTCCTGAACCTCGCCGAGTGGGAGAGCGAGCAGGCCCACATCGAGTGGCAGGCCGAGTACGACCCGCTGAGCGAGGCGTGGACGCGGGTGCTGCGTCACCCCGGGCTCGTCGGCAGCCGGGTGCGGCGGTACACGCCCGCGCTCAGCCTGAGCGCGGGCGTGTGACCGGACGTCCGGCCGGGGGAACTACGGGCGGAAGCGCAGGACCTGCGGGTCGTGGTCGCTGTCCTGGTCGGCGAACTCCGCGTTGATGTGCACGCTGTCGTACTCGAAGTGGTGCACGCCCGGGCTGGTCAGGATCTGGTCGAGGACCTGGCTGTTGCCCTGGTAGACGTACGAGTAGCGCTCGCTGCGCGGCAGCGACGTCACGGCCGGGTACAGCGCGCCGCCGTCGGTCAGCGCCTGCGTGGTGCCGGAGAACTCGAAGTCGTTGATGTCACCGACGACGAGGACGTCGGCCTGCTTCTCGACCGCGACGATGTCCTTCACGAAGGCGTTGACCGCCTGCGCCTGCTGCAGGCGCTTCGCCTCGGAGGAACGGTTCGGCGGCTGGTGGTGCGAGACGATGGACTCGTCGCCGCCCTTCGAGCCGAAGTGGTTGGCGATCACGAAGACCGTACGGCCGCGGAAGACGAACTCGCCCGCGAGCGGCTTGCGGCTGCTCTCCCAGGCGGTGTTCGCCGGGTCGATCCGGCCGGGGGAGAGGGTCAGGGCGGCGCGGCCCTTCGTGCCCGTCACGGCGGTGGCGGTGGTCGCGTCGCCGCCCGCGCGGTCCGTGAAGGAGACCCGCTCGGGGTTGAAGAGGAAGACCTGACGGATATTGCCGCCGGGCTCGCCGCCGTCCTTGTTGTTCTCCGGGTCGACCGAGCGCCACTCGTACGCCGGGCCGCCGGCCGCCACGATCGCGTCGGTGAACTTCTTCACCGTCAGGTCGGCGGCGACCGTGCCGTCGTTCTTGGCGCCGGTGTTGTCCTGGATCTCCTCCAGGGCGAGGATGTCGGGCGAGGCGAGGTTCGCGACGACCGCCTTCGCGAGCGCGTCGAACTTCTCCTGCGGGTCGCTCGGGTCGAGGTTCTCCACGTTGTACGTGGCCACGGCCAGCTCGTTCTTGTGCTGCTTGTCCGTGGTCTCGCGCTCCAGGCCCGCGTCGACGACCGTGCCCAGGGTGCGGGCCGTCAGCGTGTAGCCGCCGAACTGGTTGAAGTCGAGCGGCCCCTCGGTGGTGCCGGTCAGCCGGTCGCCGACGTTCGCCTTGGGGAAGGGCTGCTGGGCGAGCGGGGTCAGCGACTGGATCTGGAGCCGGCCCGTGTTCTGCGACTCGTACGAGCCGTAGACCGTGCCGCCGCGCAGGTTGCGGTTCTCCCAGGGCTTCACCGTCACCCACAGCTCCGCGTACGCGTCGGTGGCGCCGACGATCCGCGAGGAGTCGACGCGGACGTTCGTGCCCTCCAGGGACTCGTAGTAGTCCAGGGCGTACGTCTCCGGGTCGAGGGTCAGGCCGTTGATCGAGCCGCCGGCGGCCGCGTCGCCCTCGGGGGCGTACGCGTCGGGCACGGACCAGGCGGAGATCGTCACCGGGGCCGGGACCGGGTTGCCCTTCGAGAGCACGGTCACGACCGGCTTCGAGATCTGGGTGAGCGACTGGTTGCCCGAGTTCAGGCCGCCCGGGACGTACTCGGTGACCGTGCCGTTCAGGCTGACCGCGTCGCCGACGGCGACCGTCGGGACCGAGCTGGTGAAGACGAAGACGCCCTCGCTGGTCGCCGGGTTCGCGTCCGCCTCGGGGTCCTGGATCCAGAAGCCGCGCGAGCCGTACGTGCGGACGCCGGTGACGATGCCCGTGACGCCCGTGACCTGCTTGCCGACGAGCGGGGAGACGCGGGTCGTGCCCTGGATGTCGTGGATCCGCGTGCCGGTGGCGGTGTCCTCGGCGGCGGCGTTCGCCGCACCGGCCAGCAGGCCGGCGGCGAGGGCGGCGGCGACCACGGCGGAAACGGCGGCGGATCTCGGTATGGAGGAAGGCATCAGGGGACTCCGAGGGTGCTTGGAGGAACGGCAGATGAATCTACGCGCGTCAATCTCTTGGCAGAGCGGTGGACTTGTCAAGAGTCGACGGGTGTACGAAGGCTGACGGACGCGTGAACCGGCGGACGTCCTCCCGGATGCGTCTAGGCTGAGAGCCGCGCTTCGAGCCCTTCGCCGAGCCCCTCACCCTTCACCCACGCACGCGTCGAGGAGACCCCCCAGATGTCAGCGGAGCACCCCACCCTTCCCCCCGTTCGGCTGCGTGCGGACGCGGAGCTGGCGCGGGACGCCCTGGCCGCCCCCCTCCTCGCCCACGCGGTGCGGCTCGCCCGCTGGGCCGGACCCGACACCCGGGTCGACGCGGGCGGCGAACTCGTCGACGAGCAGCTCCCCGAGGCCGTCGGGGTGCTGGGCCTCACCGACGACGAGGACGGCGAGCTGTGGGCGGGCGACGCCTGGCGGCTCGCCGTCGACACCGGCCTGGTCGACGTCCAGGACGGCACGGAGGGCACCGGGGACGAGGACGGCACCCCGGGGCGGGCCGCGCCCGGCGAGAACCTCGCGCTCGTCACCGGCGGTTCGCCGCAGGACGTCCTCGCGCTCTGGCTGGACGGCTTCGACGCGGTCTTCGGCGACGCCGTCGCCCCCGTCATCGACGACATCGACGCGATCGTCGGCGAGGACGGCGAGATCGACATCGAGGCGCTCGACTGGGACCCCGAGGCGGAGGCCGAGTTCCTGGAGGGCGTCCTCGGCAACCTCTACCTCCTGACCGTCAGCGACGGCGGACCCGGCGACGGTCCCGTACCGCTGCCGGCGCTCGCCGCGTCGATGGTCGTCCCCGACGACATGGGCGAACCCACCGACGACGTCCTGGAGCAGGTCTCCGACGCGATGATGCGCCTCGACGAGCAGTTCCGGCTGCTCGAACCGATCGGCCTCGTCGCCTACCAGCCCGTCGACGAGGCCCTGATGGCCGAGGAGGGTGAGGAGCCCGCGCCGCCCGTCGACGACGAGGACGTCACCCGTTACGGCATGGTCCGGCTCACCCCCCTCGGCCTCTACGGCGTCCGGGCCCGGATGCTGGAGGCCGGCGTGGACGCGCCCGCCGTCGGCGACCTCGCGGACAAGGGCGCCGACGCCCTCCTCGACGGGATCGCCCTCTACCCGGAGGCCGCGGCCCGCGAGGAGACCGCCGGCTGGCTGGCCGGGCGCGACGCGCTCGGCGCCGCCCGGGAGCTGCTGCACGCCGCGCGCGGCACGGACGCCGGCTCGCCGCTCCGCCGCCTCCACTGCCAGCAGACCCTGTCCCTGGTCGGCCCCGAGGCGGAGCCCGCCGTACGGGAGGTCCTGGACGACGCGGAACTCGGCGGCCTGGCGCGCGTCTGGCTCGCCGAGCGGGGTGCGGCGGACGTGCCCGCGCCGCCGGAGTCGATGATCTTCTGGCTGGCGATCGACACGATCGCGGCCCAGCTCGACGCGGACGGCGACCTGGAGGAGCTCCAGGAGCTGATCGAGGGTCTGGCGGGCCGCCACGGCGGCTTCTTCGAGGCGGCCTGGCGGGTGGAGCACCCGGCGACGGGCGAGGTCCTGGAGGCGATGGGCCGTCTGCACCGGGACAAGACGGTGGCGAAGGAGGCCCGCAAGGCGGCCTTCAAGGCGCGGTCGCGGTCGGGGGGCTGACGGGCCGGGACGCAGGGGCGGCCGGGGGGCGGTCGCACGGCGGGTCCGAGTGGCCGGCCGTACGAGGGCGCCGGGGGTCCGGCTCTACGAGGGTGCCGGGGGTCCGGCCGTACGGCAGCGCCGAGGGCCGGCCGGACGGCGACGCGCTGTTTCCGGTGGTCGTACGGCGGTGCCCGGCCTCCCACCGCCGTCCCGGCGTCGGCCGTTCGTCGCCTCGCGCCCCGCGGTGTTCCCGTGGAGTTCAGACGGCGTTCGCGGCGACACGGGAGGGTGGCCCGCGAGATCCGGCCACCACAGGGAGAACGCCACACCATGCCCCTCAACCGCAGAGAGTTCACCAAGCAGTCCGCCGTCGCCGGCGCGGGGCTCGCCCTCACCGGCGTCGTGGGGGCTCTCGCCACCGCGCCCGAGGCGCTCGCCTCCGACGAGCCCGAGGCGTACGGCTCCGGGCACGACCACGGCCACGGGCACGGCCACGGACACGACCACGGCCTCGGGTACGGAGAACTCGTCCCCGACCCCGAGGGGATGCTGGCCCTGCCGGCCGGGTTCTCGTACCGCGTCGTCACCCACAGCGGTGTGACCCGCCTGGAGTCCGGCGAGTTCACGCCCTCCAACCACGACGGCACCGCCGCCTTCGCCGGCCCGCGCGGCACCACGTACCTGGTCAACAACCACGAGCTCAAGGGCACCCGCGACAAGTGGGAGCACCCCGTCCCGCTGACCGAGGGCCTCGTCTACGACCCCGCCGCGGCCGGCGGCTGCACGGTCGTCGAGGTGCACCGCGACGGCACCGTCGCCGAGTGGGTCGGCGTCGCCGGCACCTCCACCAACTGCGCGGGCGGCCGCACCTCCTGGGGCACCTGGCTGACCGGCGAGGAGACCGAGGACCTGGCCGGCAAGAACGGCATGACCAAGGACCACGGCTACATCTTCGAGGTCGACCCGCGCGACCGTCGCGCCAACCTCGCCCCGAAGCCCGTCAAGGCCTTCGGCCGCTACGCCCACGAGGCCGTCGTCGTCGACCCCAAGCGCGGTCACGCCTACCTCACCGAGGACGCCTCCGGCCCCAACGGGCTGCTCTTCCGCTGGGTGCCGCCGCACGGCTTCGAGCACGGCCGCGGGAAGCTCCGTACCCTCGCCGACGACGCCGGTGTGCTCCAGGCCTTCAAGTGCACCGACTCCTCCGGCGTCTTCGTGGACGACCTCTCCCGGGCGACCCGGATCGGCACCGTCTACGGCGTGGACTGGGTCGACGTCCCCGACCGCGACGGCCGCACCATCCCCGTCCGCAAGCAGTTCACCGCCGGCCAGGTCACCCGCGCCCGCAAGCTGGAGGGCATGTGGTGGGCCGACGGCGGCACCTACTTCGTCTCCTCCTACGCCCGTGAGGAGAGCCCCGGCGCCGCGCACGACGGCCAGGTCTGGTTCTACGACCCGAAGCGCCGCACGCTCACCCTCAAGGTGCTGCTCGGCGTGAACGCGAACCCGGACGCGGACGGCGCCTTCGACGGCCCCGACAACATCACCGTCTCCCCGTACGGCGGGCTCGTCATCGCCGAGGACGGCGAGGGCGTCCAACACCTCTTCGGCGCGACCGACTCGGGCCGCACCTACCCGATCGCCCGCAACGACCTGAACGACAGCGAGTTCACCGGCGTCACCTTCTCGCCCGACGGCGACACGCTGTTCGCCAACATCCAGACCCCGGGCATCATGGTCGCGATCACCGGCCCCTGGCGCCGCCAGCCCCGCCGCTGACCCCTGGTCGGATCCATGGGCTGACATCTAACATGTCAGCCCATGGACGCACTACGGCCCGTGGGCCGGACCCTGTTGCGTGACCGGGCGTACGAGGCGCTGCGCGAGGCCATCGTGCGCGGCGACCTCGCCCCCGGCGCCCCGCTCAAGGACGCCGACCTCGCCGAACGGCTCGGGCTCTCGCGCGCACCCGTGCGCGAGGCCCTGGTCCGGCTCGGCGACGAGGGGCTCGTCGAGTCCAAGCCACAGAGCTACACGCGGGTCACCCGGCCGGTCAGCCGGGTCGTCAGGGACGCCGCCTCGGTGGTGCGGGTGATGCACGAACTCGCCGCGAGGACCGGCGTCCCGCTGCTCGGGCCCGAGGGCATCCGGGCCATGCGCGAGGCCAACGAGCGCTTCGCGGCGGCCGTCCGCGCCTCCGACGTGGAGGCCGCCCTCGCCGCCGACGACGCCCTGCACCAGGTGCTCGTCGTCGCCAGCGGCAACCACGCCGCCGCCGCCACCATCGCCCGCTACACCCCCCTGATCCGCCGGGTCGAGCGGCGGCTCTTCGGCGACGCCGGAAGCTGCGGCTCGGCCGAGCTGCACACCCGGCTCATCGACGCCTGCGAGGCGGGGGACGCGGCGGAGGCGGTACGGGTCACCACGGAGATATGGGCCGCCCTCGAACAGCTCGCGGACGACGCCATCGAGGTCGCCGAGGTCACGGGCATCACCGCGGCGGACGGGCGATCCGCCGGACCCCCCGCGCCGTAGCGCGCGTCCTGGAACGCCGACCAGCAGCCGTCACTCACCGGGAGCCGCTTTGCCGATCACCGATTTCGACCGCTACCCGCTCCTCTTCGGGCCCTCGCCGGTCCACCCCCTCGAACGGCTCACCCACCACCTCGGCGGCGCCACCCTGTGGGCCAAGCGCGAGGACTGCAACTCAGGTGTGGCGTACGGCGGGAACAAGACCCGCAAGCTGGAGTACCTGGTCGCGGACGCCCTCGCGCAGGGCTGCGACACCCTCGTCTCGATCGGCGGGGTCCAGTCCAACCACACCCGTCAGGTCGCCGCCGTCGCCGCCCGCGCCGGGCTCAAGTGCGTCCTGGTCCAGGAGAGCTGGGTGGACTGGCCGGACTCCGTCTACGACAAGGTCGGCAACATCCTGATCAGCCGGCTCGCGGGCGCCGACGTGCGCCTGGTGAAGGCCGGCTTCGGCATCGGCTTCAAGGAGAGCTGGGAGCAGGCCCTGCGGGAGGTCGAGGAGAACGGCGGCAAGCCGTACGCCATCCCGGCCGGCGCCTCCGACCACCGGCTCGGCGGTCTCGGCTTCGCGAACTGGGCGTACGAGGTGGCGGAGCAGGAGCGCGAGCTCGGTGTCCTCTTCGACACGATCGTGGTCTGCTCGGTGACCGGCTCCACCCAGGCCGGCATGGTCGCGGGCTTCGCCGCGCTGGCCGAGGAGGGCGGCCCGGCCCGCCGGATCCTCGGGATCGACGCCTCCGCGAAGCCCGGCCCGACCCATGAGCAGATCACCCGGATCGCCCGTGACACCGCCGCCCTGATCGGGGTCGAGCGCCCGGTGACGGCGGCCGACGTCGAGCTGGACGAGCGCTACCACGCCGGGGTGTACGGCCTCCCGGACGAGACGACCCTCGACGCGATGCGGCTGGCCGCCCGCACCGAGGGCATGGTCACCGACCCGGTGTACGAGGGGAAGTCGATGGCGGGTCTGGTCGACCTGGTGGACCGGGGGGAGATCGGCAGCGACTCGACCGTGCTCTACGCCCACCTCGGCGGCCAGCCCGCCCTCAACGCCTACAGCGCCCTGTTCTCGTAGCGGGGGAGCGGAGCCGGCCGCCCGGAGTGCCCGGGCGGCCGGCTCCGTCGTGTCCCGCCGGCTCAGAGGGCCTGGGCGGCCGGCTTCACCATGCCGCGGACGGTGCGGGACTTCACGAACTCGCCCATCGCCGTCATCTCCCACTCGCCGGAGAACTGCTTGATCAGCTTGGCCATCATCACGCCGGTCTGCGGCTCGGCGGTGGTCAGGTCGAAGCGGACCAGCTCCTCGCCCGTCGCCGCGTCGATCAGCCGGCAGTAGGCCTTGGCGACCTCGGTGAACTTCTGGCCGGAGAAGGAGTTGACCGTGAAGACCAGACCGGTGGTGTCGGCCGGCAGCCGGCCGAGGTCGACGACGATCACCTCGTCGTCGCCCGCGCCCTCGCCGGTGAGGTTGTCGCCGGAGTGCTTCACCGAGCCGTTCAGGATGGACAGCTTGCCGAAGTAGCAGCTGTCCAGGTGGTTGCGCTGCGGGCCGTACGCGATGACGGAGGCGTCCAGGTCGATGTCCTTGCCCCGGTACGCGGGCTCCCAGCCGAGGCCCATCTTGACCTGGGAGAGCAGCGGGCGGCCGCCCTTGACCAGGGACACCGTCTGGTTCTTCTGGAGGCTGACCCGGCCCTTGTCGAGGTTGATCTTGCCCGTGGAGACGGGGGCGGCGGCCGGGGGCGCGGGCGGCGGCGTGGAGGCGAGGATCCGGGGGTCGACGGGCGGCACCGGGGGCGCGAGCGGCGGGGCCGGCGGCGCGACCGGGGCGGGCGGGGCGACGGGCGCGGCCGGGGCGGCGGCGGGCTCCTCGTCCACCGAGACGCCGAAGTCCGTGGCGATGCCGGCCAGCCCGTTCGCGTAGCCCTGGCCGACGGCGCGGGCCTTCCACGCGCCGTTGCGCAGATAGATCTCGACGACGACGAGCGCCGTCTCGGTGGAGAGCTGCGGCGGGGTGAAGGTGGCGAGGACGCTGCCGTCGTCGGCGTTGCGCACGGTGGCGGTGGGCTCGATGCCCTGGAAGGTCTGGCCCGCGGCGTCCGGGCTCGCGGTGACGACGATCCTCTCGACGCCGGCCGGGACGGCGCCGGTGTCCACCAGGATCGCGTCGGGGGCGGCGCCGCCGCCGGAGCGGTAGGTGACGCCGGGGCCGGACGGCTGGTTGTAGAAGATGAAGTCGTCGTCCGAGCGCACCTTGCCGTTGGCGCCGAGCAGCAGGCCCGAGACGTCGAGCCGCACCGGGGCGGCGACGTCCACCGCCACGCGTGCGACGGTGAGAGGGATGTTCGAGCCGGGGGTCATTGCGGTCATGCCTGGGGTAACGAGCCGGGCGCCTTTGCCGTTCCCTTACCCTCCTCCGGTTCGGCCACTCCGGTGACCCGGCCGTCCGCCACCGGGGGCCGGTCCGGTCAGCGGCCGCCCTGGTTGCGGGGGTGGTTCCTGGCCTGCCGCTCGTTGCCGAAGCGGTACGAGCCCGTCCAGCGGGCCATGACCAGCTGGGCGTCCCCCGACTCGACCTCGGCGAGGAACTTCTCGGCGCGCCCGCCGCGCAGCACGCCCGCGGCGCGTCCGAGGTGCGTGAGGACGACGGAGCCGTCCCGGCGCCGCTCGTACGTGAATCCATGAGGTCGTGGCATGCCGGGCATCCTGCCGTTCCCGGCCAGATCCGTCATATGAATATTCTTTCGACCCATAGGTGCAGTGGGGGCGGAAGGGCTGGTGGAGCCCGTGGGGGCAGGGGGCGGGGTGGGCGCGGTGGACCCGGTGGGTGGGAGCTGTTTCCGGACACAGGACGTGGACGAGGCGCGCGAGGAGCTGGACGCCCGCTACTACGCGAACCGCATGGACGTCGTCGACCGTGAGCGGCGCCCCTTCGTGGCGCGCTTCGACACCGTCGCGCTCGGTCCGCTGGTGATCGGCGACCTGAGCTGCGGGGCAGATGTGCGGATGAGTTTCGGGGAGCTGGGCGCGTACCACCTGAACGCCCCGCTCAGCGGCACGATGGAGATGCGCCAGGGCGGGGCCCCGCTCGTCGCCACGCCCGGCGAGGCGCTGCTGCTCGACCCGGCGGGCGACACCTTCCTCGACCGCTGGAGCGGGGACTGCCGGACCCTCTCGGTGAAGATCGGGGCGGCCGCCCTGCGCGACCGGCTGGAGCGGCTGATCGGCCGGGCGCCCCGGAGCCCGCTGGTCCTGGGGACCGGCCTGGACATCACGCGCGGACCCGGGCTCAGCTGGGTGCGCTTCGCCCGCCAGGTCGCGGCCGAGGCGCTCGCCGGGGAAGGCCTGGCCCGGCACGAACTGGTGGCCGCGCCGCTCCAGGAGGCGCTGCTCAACGGGCTGCTGCTGGCCGCCGAGCACCCCTGGCGCGAGGCGCTGGCCCACCCGGGGGAGCCGCGCCGCCCGGCCCCCGTCAAACGCGTGATGGACGCGGTGCGGGAGCGCCCGGAGCACCCGTTCACGACCACCGAACTCGCCGATCTGGCCCGGGTGAGCGTGCGCCGCCTCCAGGAGTCGTTCCGGGAGTACGTGGGGATGTCCCCGATGGCGTACGTCCGTGAGGTCCGCCTCGACCGGGTCCGCGAGGAACTGCGGGCGGCGGCGCCGGACGGGGTGAGCGTGAGCGAGGTCGCCTGGCGCTGGGGCTTCGCCCACCAGGGACGCTTCGCGGCCCGCTACCGGGAGAAGTTCGGCGAGTCGCCGTCCCGCACCCTGCGCGCGTCCCGCTGAGCCGGGGCCGGGGCCGGGGCCGAGCCGGGGTCGGGGGCGCGTGCGGCGGGGTGCCCGTGCCTCCGTGCGCCAACCCACCGCGCATTCCGGACAGGTGCCGCGTTCCGCGGCTCGCGATGATCTTCGGCCGGGCCTACGGTGAACACGTCCGGTGCGCCAGCGCACCCGCGACCCGGGCCCCGGCCGGCTCCCCCGTATCAGTCCGGCCGGGTCCTGTGTATTTCCGCGCGGTCCGGTTCAGTGCGGCCACTGGGGCGGCGTCACGCAGAAGTGGCCGCCCAGGTAGAGGTCGTCGGCGCTGCCCTCCGGCGGGAAGCCCTTCTCCGCGATCACCTTCTCCGCATACGGCTCCGAGTCGTCCCGCGGCTCGTAGCCGAGCGCCCGCGCCGTGGAGAGGTCCCACCACGCGCGCGTGTTGGCGGAGGAGCCGTAGACCACGGTGTGGGCCACGTCCTGCGCGGTGAGGCAGGCGTGCAGCAGCCGGGCGCAGTCGGCGGGGCTGAGCCACATCGACAGCATCCGGACCGAGGTGGGCTCCGGGAAGCAGGAGCCGATGCGGACCGAGACGGTCTCGACGCCGTGCAGGTCCCAGTAGAGCTGTGCCAGGTCCTCGCCGAAGCACTTGGAGAGGCCGTAGAAGGTGTCCGGGCGGTGCGGGGTGCCGACCGGGACGAGCGGCTCGCCCTCGCGGGGCCGCGGGGTGAAGCCGATCGCGTGGTTGCTGGAGGCGAGGACCACCCGCCCGACGCCCTCCTCGCGTGCGGCCTCGTAGAGGTGGTACGTCCCCGCGATGTTGGCGGCCATGATCTTGTCGAAGCTCGACTCCAGGGAGATGCCCGCGAGATGCACGATCGCGTCGACGCCCCGGACCGCCTCGCGCAGCGCCGCGCGGTCCGCGAGGTCGGCCACGATCGCGTCCGGCGCCCCGGGCACGGGAGCGACGTCCAGGAGGCGGAGCTCGTAGCCGTACGGGGGCAGCAGCTCCCGCATCAGCGTGCCGACGCCCCCGGCGGCGCCGGTGAGCAGGACGGTGCGGGGGACGGACATGGGAACGCATCTCCTCCGTTGAGTGGCATTCACAACCGTGGACACGCTAGGGAGCGGCCCAACGGAGCGTCAAGGGTCGGCCGTGCGACGGCTTCTCTTCTTGACCCTTGTTCCGGGCTGATCTAGCGTGCGTCACGGAATCGTTCAAGAATATGGATGACAGTCAGAAATGTGCACAGCGGCTGTGCACGACGGACTTCCCTGGGAGCGCCCGTGACCACTGCACCGCTCGCCGGCCGGCTCGACGGCCTGCTGTTCTTCCCCGTGACCGCCTTCGCGCCCGACGGCTCCGTCGACCTCGACGTCTTCCGCGCCCATGTACGCGCGGGCGTGGACGCGGGCGCCGCCGCCGTCTTCGCCTGCTGTGGCACCGGTGAGTTCCACGCCCTCGCCCCCGAGGAGTTCCGGGACTGCGTCGCCGCCGCCGTCGAGGCGGCCGAGGGCCGTGTCCCCGTCGTCGCCGGCGCCGGATACGGCACCGCGCTCGCGATCCGGTACGCGCGCCTCGCCGAGGAGGCGGGCGCCGACGGACTCCTCGCCATGCCCCCGTACCTCGTCGTCGCCGACCAGGCCGGACTGCTCCGCCACTACACCGAACTCGCCGCCGCCACCTCGCTCGACGTCATCGTCTACCAGCGCGACAACGCGGTCCTCACCCCCGCCACCGCCGTCGCCCTCGCCCGCACCGACGGCGTCATCGGCATCAAGGACGGCCTCGGCGACCTCGGCCTCATGCAGCGGATCGTCAGCGCCGTCCGCGCCGAGGGCCTCGGCCTCCTCTACTTCAACGGCCTGCCGACCGCCGAACTCACCGGAGCCGCCTACCGGGGCATCGGCGTCACCCTCTACTCCTCCGCCGTCTTCTGCTTCGCCCCCGACATCGCCCTCGCCTACCACCGCGCCCTGGGTGGCGGCGACGAGGCCACCGTCGACCTGCTCGTCGATGTCTTCTACCGGCCCCTCGTCGAACTCCGCGACCGGGGCCGGGGATACGCCGTCTCGCTCGTCAAGGCGGCGGTGCGCCGGGGCGGCCTGGACGTCGGCGAGGTGCGGCCGCCGCTGAGCGAACCCGCCCCCGAGCACGTCGAGGAGCTCGCCCTGCTCGTCGAGCGCGCCCGCGCCCTCCTCAAGGAGGCCGGAAAGTGAGGACCGGAGCCTTCGTCTACCCCTGGGACGTCGACGGCGACCCCGCCGCCCCCGGACTCCTCGCCGGACTCGGCCTCGCGCAGGTCACGCTCGCCGCCGCCTACCACTCCACCCGCGCCCTCACCCCCCGCCACCCGGCCCACCGCGTCGTCACCGCCGAACACGCCGCCGTGCTCTACCTGCCGGACCCGGACCGCTGGGCGGGCCGCACGCTGCGCCCGTACCCGGCGGGTGACTGGGCCCCCGGCGACGCCTTCGGGCGGGCCGCCGACGCGCTCGCCGGCGCGGGCCTGGAGGTGCACAGCTGGGTCGTCCTCGCCCACAACTCCCGCCTCGGCGCCGAACATCCGGACACCTCCGTCGTCAACGCCTACGGCGACCGCTACCCCTGGGCCCCCTGCGTGGGCCGCCCCGAGGTCCGCGAACTGCTCGTCTCCCTGGCCGCCGAGGCCGCCGTACGGCCCGGCGCGGCCGGCACCGAACTGGAGTCCTGCGGCTGGTACGGCCTCGCCCATCTGCACGCCCACGACAAGACCGGCGGCGTCGCGCTGGGCGAGCGCGAGCAGTACCTGATGTCGCTCTGCTTCTGCTCCTCCTGCCGGGAGGGGTACGGGACCGGGGGCGCCGACCCCGAGGAGCTGGCCGCCGCCGTGCGGGCCGCCCTGGCACCCGTATGGGCGGGGACGGGCCCGGCGGGCGGCCTCGGCGCCCTGGAGGCCCCGGCCCTGGCCTGGCGCGCCGGGACGGCCCGCGCTTTCCAGGAGGCCGCCGTGGCCGCCGTGCGGGCCGCCGCCCCGCCCGGCTTCCGGGTCCTGCTGCACGCCGACCCCGACCCGTACCGCTGCGGCGCCGACACCGGCACCGACCCGGCGCACGTCCTCGGCCTCGCGGACGGGGTGGTCGCCCGGCCGCCCCGGGTCGCGCACTTCGCAGCCCATGCCGGCCCGGACACCGTCGTCGCCGCGAACCTGTCCGTCGTCACCGGCATGGGCGGCGCCCCGGACCGGCTGGCCGCCGACGCGGAGACGGCCCGCGCGGCGGGCGCGACCGAACTGCGGCTCTACCACGCCGGGCTGGCCTCGGACGAGGACCTGTCGGCGGTCCGGACGGCGCTGCGGAAGCTCGGCGCGGAGACCTCCGGCTAGGGCGTGTCGTCACACTCCTGTCGTTGCCCGCGGGGCAGACGGGAGTGTGACGGCAGGCCCTAGGGGGCGTCCGGAGTGCCCCTCGGGGCGGCCAGCAGCCGGGCGGTCGAGGCGCGGGTGTCGGCGACGTGGGCGCGGGCCAGGGTCTCCGCGGCGTCCTCGTCGCCGTCGCGGACGGCCTCGTAGAGCCGCTCGTGGGCCCCGCACATCGGTTCGGCGTCCGAGCGCGCCGAGGTGAGCCGGAAGAGCCGGCGCAGCCGGGAGTCGAGCGGAGCCATCAGGTCCACCAGGAGCGGGTTCCCGGAGAGTTCGACGATCCGGCGGTGGAAGTCGGCGTTGAGGGAGGCGGCCTCGCGGAGCCGTCCGGACTCCGCCGCCCTCCTGGCCCGCGCCGGCAGCCGCTCCAGGTCCCGCAGCCGGGCGGGGTCCGCGTGCCGTGCGGCCAGCCGCGCGGCCAGGCCCTCCAGGTTCTCCCGTACGTCGAAGAGGTGTTCGGCGTCCTCCGGGCCGAACTCCGCCACCACCGAACCCCGGCGCGGCTGCACCGAGAGGAAGCCCTCCGACTCCAGGCGCTGCATCGCCTCGCGCACCGGCACCCGCGAGACCCGCAGCTCGTCGGCGACCTCCCGCTCCACGAGCCGCATGCCGGCCGGGTATTCCGCCTCGATGATCCGCTCGCGCAGCTCCACGTAGACCCGCTCCCGCAGGGACACGGGGGCGTCCCCGGCGGCGGTGCCGCGGACGTCGGGGCGCTGGACGGTCATGGAGGCGGCTCCGGTCGGGGCGGGGAGGCGGGGAGCGGGGAGGGGGAGGGGGAGCGGGCGCGCGGGCGGCGGGGGCCGCGCTCCTGTGATCTTCGCAGACCCCCGCGCGCGGAGATCGCCGGGCGCGGGCGCGGCACGCGGAACCTCCGTCCCGGACATCATTGATCGACATTCGGTATACCAGATACCTTGGCGCCGCACCGCGCTCGCCAGGGGATCTCCGGCACGGCCCCTCCGAGTCCCGAGAACCCTGAAGGAGAAGTCATGGGCGAACCCACCGTCCTCACCGGGGCCACCCTCCCCGACGGCCGCACCGCCGACGTCCGTCTGGCGGACGGCCGGGTGAGCGCCGTCGAGGACCACGTCCCCGGCCGCCCCACCCCGCCCGGCGCCCTCGACCTCGGCGGCGCGCTCCTGCTGCCCGCCCTCGTCGACGGCCACGCCCACCTCGACAAGACCTTCCTCGGTGCCCCCTGGCGCCCGCACCGCGCCACCGCCACCCTGCGCGAGCAGATCGACGCCGAGCGCGCCTCCCGCCGTACCGAGGAGGTGCCCGTCGCCGTACGGGCCGCGGCCCTCGCCCGCCGGATGGTCTCCCTCGGCACCGGCCACGTCCGCTCCCACGTCGACGTCGACCCGGACACCGGCCTCGACCACCTGCACGCCCTCCTCGGCGTCCGCGAGGAGTTCCGCGACCGGCTCGGCATCCAGCTCGTCGCCTTCCCGCAGAGCGGGGTCGTCACCGCCCCCGGCGTCGCCGACCTCCTCGACGCGGCCCTCGCCGACGGGGCCGACCTCGTCGGCGGACTCGACCCGGTGGGCTTCGACGGCGACGCCGACGGCCAGCTCGACGTCGTCTTCGGCCTCGCCGAACGCCACGGCAAGGGCATCGACCTGCACCTCCACGACGGCGGCGTCACCGGCACCGCCCAGCTGCGGAACATCGCCGCCCGCACCGCCGCGCTCGGCCTCGGCGGCAAGGTCGCCGTCAGCCATGCCTACGCCCTCGGCGGCGTCGACGAGGCCGAACTCGACCGCACCGGTACGGCCCTCGCCGCCGCCGGGGTCGCCATCATGACCAACGGCCCCCGGGGCCCGATGCCCCCCGTCCTGCGGCTGCGCGAGCACGGCGTCCGGGTCTTCGCCGGCTCCGACAACATCCGCGACACCTGGTGGCCCTACGGCACCGCCGACATGCTCGAACGCGCCACGATCATCGGCCTGCGGGCCGGGCTCATGACCGACGCCGAACTGGGCGCCGCCGCCTCCCTCGTCACCGGCGAGGCCGCCGCCGCCCTCGGTCTCGACGGCCACGGCCTCGCCCCCGGCTGCCGCGCCGACCTCGTCGCCGTCGCCGCCGGCTCCGTCGCGGAGGCCGTCGCCTGCCACCCGCGCCGGCTGCTCGTGCTGCACGCCGGGCGGATCGTCGGCCCCTTCACCGACGACGACTACCCCGAGCCCGTCCCCTCCGCCGGAGGAGCCGGCTGAGCGCCGAGGTCCCGGCGCCCGGACCACTGCCCGGCGATCCCGTACGGGGGCGGGCCCGGCGCGCCACCTCCGTACGGCGGCCCGTCAGACCAGGCGGCCGTCCCGCGCGACCACCCGGCCGGCGCGGACCACCAGGTCACGGCGGGGGAGGTCCACCACCGCCTGCGGCAGGCACTCGCCGTCGACCAGCATGAAGTCGGCCGGGGAGCCCGGGCGGAGGTCCGCCTTCGGGAGGCCGAGGAGTTCCGCGCCGCCGTCGGCCGCCAGCCGGAAGCAGGCTTCGAGCTCCTCGTCGAGCCTCAGGTCCAGGGCCCAGGCGGCCAGCCAGGCGCGGTGCAGCATGTCCGCGTTGCCGAACGGGCTCCAGTTGTCCCGGACGCCGTCCGAGCCGAGCCCGACCGTGACCCCGCGTTCGGCGAGCCGCCGGAACGGCAGGATCGTCGTCACGGACAGGGCGACCGTCGTGAGCGAGACCCCCGCCTCCGCGAGCAGGTCCGCCGTCTCGTCGAGCTCCGCGCCGGAGAGACCGGCGACCGCGAAGGCGTGCGCCACGCTCACCCGGCCCCGGAGGCCGAGCGCGCGGGTGCGGGCCGCGATGTCCCGCAGCGGCGCGAGGCCCTGCTCGCCCCGGTCGTGGAGGTGGATGTCGAGCCCCAGTCCGTGCTTCTCCGCGAGCGCGAAGACCGTGCCCAGCTGGTCGCCCCCGTGGCCGCCGTCCGCGTCGAAGCCGGCCGGGTCGATGCCGCCGATGTGGGTGACGAGCCCGCTCGCGGCGGCCTCGGCCAGGAGCTCGGCCACCCCCGGCGTCCTGACCACCCCGTGCTGCGGGAAGGCGACCAGCTCCACGTCGAGGACGCCGGCGAGCTTCCCGGCGGCCTCCGCGATCCCCTCGATCCCGGCGAGCCCGTAGGCCGGGGCGACGTCCGCGTGGGCGCGCATCGCCCGGGTGCCCTGCGCCGCGGCGTGCGACATCAGCCGCAGCGCGCGCTCGCCCACCGGGGTCGGCAGGGCGCGGGACAGCTCCACGTCACCGGCGACGTACTCGGCGATGCCGTGCGCGGGGCGGCGGCTGTGCCAGGGCTCGCCCCAGGAGGTCTTGTCGGGGTGGATGTGCGCGTCGACCAGGGTCGGCAGCGCCAGCCGGCCGGCGCCGTCGACCCGCTCGACGACGGCGCCCGGAGGTGCCTCCGCCACCAGGATTCCGTCCACGGCGACCAGATCGCGGGCCGGCCCGCCGAAGGGCCGTACGTCGTGGAAGAGGGTGGCGGTGCGGGGCGGCGGGGTCACGGGGTCTCCTCGTGGGCGGGTGCCGGACGGTGGGGAAGCGGTCCCGTACGGAGGCGTACGGGACCACTGACACTCCATTTGGTATACCATGTCGGGTCGACGGGGCGCCGCCGTTCACCACGCCAGGTCCTCCAGCGCGTCCAGATCCGGCACCACCATCGCCACCGGCTCCGGGCCGTCCGCGCCCACCCGCAGCTCCGCCCAGATCGTCTTCCCGCGCCGGCCGTACCGGGTGCCCCACCGCTCCGCGTACTGCGCCACCAGATACAGACCGCGCCCGCCCTCGTCCGTCGTCGCCGCGTGCCGCAGGTGCGGCGAGGTGCTGCTGCCGTCCGACACCTCACAGATCAGCGTCCGGTCGTGCAGCAGCCGGACCCGTACCGGATCGGCCCCGTACCGCACCGCGTTGGTGATCAGCTCGCTGAGGATCAGCTCCGCCGTGAACGCCAGCCCGTCGAGCCCCCACTCCGACAGCTTCGCCGCCGCCGCGTTCCGCACCGGCGACACCGCCGCCGGATCGCGCGCCACCTCCCACTCCGCGATCCGCTCCGGGTCGAGCATCCGGGTCTCCGCCACGAGCAGCGCGATGTCGTCGCGCGGCGACGGCGACAGCAGCGTCGCGAGCACGTCCGCGCAGGTCTGCTCCGGCGTCCGGTCCGGCTGGGCGAGCGTGGACCCCAGCAGTTCGAGCCCCGTGCCGAGGTCCCGTCCCCGGTCCTCGAGGAGCCCGTCCGTGAACAGCACCAGCTTGCTGCCCTCCGGCAGCCGCAGCTGCGCCGTCTCGAACGGCGCGTCGCCGAGCCCCAGCCCCAGCGGCATCCCCGGCGGCAGGTCCGGGAACTCGACCCGCCCGTCGGGACTCACCAGCGCCGGACCGGGATGCCCGGCGCTCGCCACCGTGCACAACCCGGACGCCGGGTCGTAGATCGCGTACAGACACGTCGCGCCCGTGATGCCCTCCTCCCGCCGCCGCGCCTCGCCGTCCGGGTCCTCCGACTCCCGGTCGTCGATCCGGCCCGTCAGCTCGTCCAGATGCCCCAGCAGCTCGTCCGGCGGCACGTCGAGCGTCGAGAAGTTGTGCACCGCCGTCCGCAGCCGCCCCATGGTGGCCGCCGCGTGCAGCCCGTGCCCCACCACGTCCCCGACGACCAGCGCCACCCGCGCCCCCGGCAGCGGGATCACGTCGAACCAGTCGCCGCCCACGCCCGCCTTCGCCGGGAGATAGCGGTACGCCACCTCCACCGCGCTCTGCTCGGGCAGCACCCGGGGCAGCAGGCTCCGCTGGAGCGTCACCGCCATCGCGTGCTCCCGGGTGAACCGGCGCGCGTTGTCGATGGCGACCGCCGCCCGCGCCGCCAGCTCCTCCGCGAACGACAGGTCCTCCTCCCCGAACGGCTCCGGGGTGTCCGCGCGCCAGAAGTTGGCCATCCCCAGAACCACCCCACGGGCCAGCAGCGGCACCGTGAGCAGCGAGTGCATCCCGTACGCCAGCGCCTGCGCCGCCCCCTCGGGGTCCTGCGCCCGCCAGCCCTCCGCCGCCGCGAGCTCCGCCTGCACCACCGCGTGCCCCGCCCCCAGGGCCGTCGCCATCGGAGTGTCCGACACGTCGAAGCGCACGGTGTCCCCGACCGGCTGCAGCGGCTGGTCGGGCCGCAGCCCGCTCAGCGCCGTCCGCCGCATCTCCGTCGCCGCCGCCGCGGAACCCGGCGGCTCCTCCCCGCGCAGCACCGGTTCGAGCAGCTCCACCGTCGCGAAGTCCGCGAACCTCGGCACCGCGACCTCCGCCAGCTCCTCCGCCGTCCGGACGACCTCCAGCGTCGTCCCGATCCGCACGCCCGCCTCGTACAGCAGCTGGAGCCGGCCACGGGCCACCGCCGCCCGGCCCGTCAGGGCGGCCAGCTCGGTGGTGTCCCGCATCGTCATCACGCTGCCGGACTCGGAACCGTCCCGGACCGTCGGCCGCACGCTCACCGCGAGCAGCCGGTCACCCGCCCGGTGCACCTCGTCCGTCGCCGACCGCCCCGACACCAGGAGTTCGACCGTACGGGGATCGAGACCCAGCTCCGACACGTGCCGCCGCTCCGCGTCGGCGGACAGTCCGAGCAGCCGGCGCGCCTCGTCGTTGGCGAGCAGCAGCCGCCGGTCCGCGCCCACGATCAGGACCCCTTCGCGCACCGCGTGCAGGACCGCCTCGTGGTGCTCCTTCATCCGGGTCATCTCGGTGGGGCCGAGGCCGTGCGTCTGCCGCCGCAGCCGCCGGCTCACCAGGCCCGCGCCGCCCACGGCCAGCACCAGCGCGCCCGCCGCCGCACCGACGAGCAGCGGCAGCCTGCCCTCCACCGCGTGCGTGATGCTCTCCACCTCGATGCCGCTGGTGACCAGGCCGAGGGTCCGGCCGTGCGGGTCCACGACGGGCACCACGGCCCGCACGGCGTCGTTCGGGGCGCCCCGGAAGTGCTCGGTGAAGGACGCGCCGTCCACCGTCGCGCGGGTGAAGTCCCCGCTCGCCTTCTGGCCGATCAGCGCCTGGACGGGGTCCGTGTACCGCACGCCGGCCGGGCTCAGTACGGAGATGAAGTCCACTCCGGTCGACTGGCGGGTGGCCTCCGCGCGGGACTGCAGCACCGCCGTCGGATCGGGGGAGGCGAGGGCCTGGTCGATGCCGGGCGCGTGTGCGAAGGCCTCGGCGACGGCGAGCGAACGGACCCGGGCGTCCCGCTCGGTGTCGCTCTGGGCCTGGTGGAAGGTCACGAACACGGCCGCCGCGATCACCAGGAGCGCGATGAGCGCCTCCAGCGCGAACACCTGGCCGGCCACGCTCCGGAGCCCGGAGCCGCGCTCACGGGGACCGGAACCCGCTGCCCGGGCCGTACCCGACGCCGTCGGCGGCGAGCCCCGTCGCCGTCCTCCGCCCCGGTCCCGGGCGCGGTCCCGGGACGTCATCCCGTGCTCCGGGCGATGAGCAGCGCCACGTCGTCCGCCGCGCCCGGCCGCCGCAGCGCTCTGAGCAGGTGGTCGCAGGTCTCCTCGAGAGGGCCGCGCGCCTCGTCGAGGAGGCCCACCAGCAGGGCGAGGCGCTCGTCGATCGCGTCGTGACGGGTCTCGATCAGACCGTCCGTGTAGAGCACCAGCCGGTCCCCGGGCTCGAACGGCACCCGGGTCGTACGGAACGTCCCGCCGCCCACCCCCAGGGGCACCCCCGGCGGTACGTCCACCAGCTCGGCCGGCCCGTGCGCGGGGACCCGTACGGGAGGGAGATGGCCCGCGTTCGCGATCCGGCACCGGCCGTGGACCGGGTCGTGCACCGCGAAGAGACAGGTCGCGATGTAGTGCTCCAGGCCCTCCGTGATCCGGTCCAGGTGCTTCAGGACCTGGGCGGGTGACAGATCGAGGTCCGCGAACGCGCAGGTCGCGGTCCGCAGCCGGCCCATCGTCGCCGCGGCGTCGATGCCGCTGCCCATCACGTCCCCGACGACCAGCGCCGTCTTGTCGTCGGGCAGCGGGATCACGTCGTACCAGTCGCCGCCGACCTCGCTCGACGCCTGCGCCGGCTGATAGCGGGCCGCCACCTCCAGTCCGGCCCGCTCCGGGGGCGCGCCCGGCAGCAGACTGCGCTGGAGGGTCACCGCCGAGTTCCGGACGCTCTGGTACCAGCGCGCGTTGTCGATGCTCACGGCCGCCCGGGAGGCCAGTTCGGTGGCGAGCAGGACGTCGTCGCCGTCGAAGGGGAGCGCGTTGCGGTCCCGCTTGAGGTCGAGCGCGCCGAGGACCTCGCCGCGCGCGATCAGCGGCACGGCGAGGTAGGAGTGCACGCCCGCGCGGGCGAGGAGTTCAGCCGCCTCGGGGCTGCGGGCGATCCGGGCCAGGTCGCCGGGGTCGACGTGCTGCACCAGGACCGGCAGGCCGGTGTGCACACACCGGGTGACGAGCCGGTCGGCCCCGTACATCGCGACCTCCCCGGGCGGGTCCGCCGCCGGCAGCGCCTCCGTGCGGCCGGAGGCCTTCACCGCGAGCGCCCGGAACAGTTCGGGGCCCTCCTCGGGGGCGCCCGGCCTGCGGAGGGTCAGGACGGAGTCGAGGACGTCGACCGCCGCGATGTCCGCGAGCGTCGGCACCACCACCGAGGCCAGCTCGTCGGCCGTGCGTTCCACCTCCAGGGTCGTGCCGACCCGGGCCGAGGCCTCCGCGATGAGCGCGAGCCGGCGCCGGGACCGGTTGGCCTCCGCGTCCGCCCGGTGCCGCTCGGTCACGTCGATCACGGAGGCCGCGACGCCCAGGACCCGGTCCTCGGCGCCCTCCAGACGGTAGAAGGACAGCGACCAGGCGCGGTCGCGGTCCGGGTCCGCCGGGGTCCTGCCGATGACGGGATGGTCGAGCAGCGGGGTCCCGGTGGCCAGGACGGTGCGCAGCGCGGCCTCCAGGGCGGTGGCGTCGACGCGGGGCAGCATGTCGCCGATCCGGCGGCCGACGTGCAGCGCGGCGGGCACGCCGTTGATCCGCTCCAGGGCCGGGTTCACCAGGACGTAGCGCAGCTCGGTGTCCAGGACGGCGAGGCCGATCGGGGACTGGGAGACGAGCCGGTCGGAGAGGGCGAGCTCGGTCTCGACCCGTTCGACGGCGGCCCGGTCGGCGGCGATCCCCAGCGCGTACAGGCCGCCCAGGTCGTCGGTGAGCCGCATGTTGCGGAACTCCACCTGCCGGACGGTGCCGTCCTTGTGCCGTACGGGGAAGGTGCCCGCCCAGGCCGTGCCCTCGCGCAGCACCTCGCCGAAGAGGCGCATCGCCTCCTCCCGGTGCTCCGCGCCGACGATCAGCCGGGCCACGTACCGGCCCAGGGCCTCCTCGGCCGCGAAGCCGAAGAGGGCCTCGGCCTGCGGGCTCCACAGCACGATCCGGCCCTGGGCGTCGACGACGACGGCGGCGACCCCGAGCACGTCGAGGAGCCCCGTGCCGTCCAGGGGCACACCTGCCCGCCCAGTCGTCCCCGGGAAGGAACCGGCCGTCACACTGCCCTCCTCCCGCCGTGCCCACGCTTGCTTCCATGCTCCCCGCCCCCCGGGCCCACCGCACCGCGAACCGTCGGTGCCGGGCTCCCGCCGCCCCGCACCGCGAGGCCCGCCGCCCAGGCCAGCCCGGCCACGGCGAGCAGCGGCAGCAGGACGCGGACGTCGACCAGGGCGACCAGGCCCGCGCCCAGGGCGAGGGCCAGCGCGTTCGGCGCGAGGACCAGGGCGTTCGCGGTGGCCGCCACCCGGCCCAGTGCCTCCGGCGGTGCCGCCTTCTGCACCGCCGTCATCACCGCGACGAGGACCCACGGCAGGCCCAGGCCGATCACCGCGCTCGCCGCCAGGGCCGTCGGCCCGTGGGGCAGCGCCCGTACGCCCACCGCGAGCGCGAACAGCGCGAGACCGACGGCCGCGAGCGTCCGCTCCGGCATACGGCGGAGCAGCGGGCCGGTGACCAGGCCGGCGAGGACCGAGCCGGCGCCCTGGACGGCGTAGAGCACACCGGCGTACGCGGGGGAGTGGCCGAGGCCCCGGTCCACGACGGCGTAGATGGCCGCGCCGTTCACCCCGGCGAGCAGCATGGTGAACCCGCCCGTCGCGACGAGTGGCCGCAGGACGGGCGAGGCCCGCAGCAGCCGTACGCCCTCGCCGGTCTCCCGCCACCAGTTCCGGGGCGCGGACCGGGCGGGGCGGGGCTCCTCCACCCGCATCAGCGCGAACACGCCCGCCGCGAGCGCGAAGCTCGCCGCGTCGAGGAGGGCGACGGGCCCGCCCCCGTACCGGGCGAAGAGCCCCGCGGCGACCAGGGGGGCGATCAGCTTCGTCGACTCGTTGGCGGTCATCCGCAGCCCGTTGAGGGTGCCGAGCCGTCCCCCGTCCAGGACGGTGGCGACGAGGGCCTGCTCCGCTGCCTCGTGGACGGCGCCCTGCGCCCCGTACAGCACGAGCACCGCGAAGAGCAGCCACACCCGGTCCGCCGCATCCACCCACAGGAGCAGCGGGAGCAGAGCCGCCATCCCCAGGTCGAGCACGACCAGGAGCGGCCGCCGCCGCACCCGGTCGGCGAGCGTGCCGAGCAGCGGTCCGAGGAGGACCGGGGCCCAGAGGGCGAAGGCGGCCAGAGCCGCCAGACTGTCGGACCCCGTCAGGGACTTCACCCAGATTCCGGAGACCAGCCACATCGCCGTCGTTCCGAACCCGGACACGACGACACCTGTCAGATACCAGCGCATGGGCCACAGGCTGGCCTCTGAGGAGGGACGGGCGGATCGGTCGGTTGCCCTAGTGGATCAAGGGAACCCGTCCGTAGTCAGGGGACCGGGCCGCCGTCACCCGGCCCGGACGCTCCTCAGGTCGTGTCCGGAAAGTCCCGCCTGGCCCGCGACGCGCCCTAAGGCGTGCCCGGCAGCGCCGCCGTCAGGTCGACCTCGACCAGCTGGCCCGAGAACCCGAGCCTGGTCACTCCGAGCAGCGTGCTCGCGGTGGTCAGCGCCGGGCCGAGGGCCGATTCGGCCAGTCGTCGCCAGACGGCGCCCAGCACGTTGCCCTCGTCGCCGACCACGTAGACCACCGAGCGGACGACGTGCTCGGGACGGGCGCCCACCGCTTCCAGGGCGACGAGCGCGTTGGCCACCACGCGGTCGATCTGGGCGTCGAGATCGCCCGGCCCCACCAGCGTCCCCGAGGGGTCGAGCGGGCACTGCCCGGCCAGGTACGCGGTGCGGCCGGCCTCCACGACGGTGATGTGGTGGTATCCGGGGGTCGGGTGCAGCTCGGCGGGGTTGATGCGCGTGATCCTGTCGGTCATGCGCGCGAGTCTGGTGGCCCCGGCCGTCGCGGCGCACCCGGTTTTCGCCCCGAGCGGGCGAGCGGGCGGTCGGTCGGGCGGGCCGCCGGGTGGGCCGCGACGGCCGTCACGCGGCCGGTGACGTGACGGCCGTCCGCTTCTCGTACAGCAGCGCCGCCCCCGTCACCACCGCGCCGAGTCCCTCCCACAGACCCACGCCCAGGAAGCCGGCCGGGGCGCGGCCGGTGACGACCGCGAGGGTGAAGACCGCGCAGGTGAGCAGACGGAAGGGGACCGTCCAGCGGAAGAAGGCCTTCCAGTCGGCGAGCGCGGCGCCCACGTAGTAGACGCCCATGTTCAGCGCGGCCATCGAGGAGGCCGTGAGGAAGACGAGGGTGTGGTCGCCGTCCGCGCGTGCGCCGTCGGGCACCGGCTCGAAGCCCATCACGGTGATCAGCGCGTCCGGGACGACCAGGCCGACGACCCCCAGCGAGGCGGCGAGCACCCCGAAGACCGCCATGGTCCAGCCGGAGAGGGAACGGGGCAGGCGCACGGCGGTCCTCCGCGAGGTGAGAGCAGGTTCAGTGGCTCGAATGCGTGATCGACACGAGCGTGACCCTGCATATCGCGTGACGGGCCCCGACGGCCAATCGGGGCCCGGGCCGCGTCACTTCAGGCCCGCCTCACCCCGGCGCCGCGCCCCACCCCGCCTCACCCCGGCGCCGTGCCCCACCCCGCCTCACCCCGGCGCCGTGCCCCACCCCGCCTCATTCCGGCGCCGTGCCCCACCCCGGCTCACCCGCCTCACTTCAGCGCCGCCGCCATCATCTTCTGCGCCACCGGCGCCGCCAGGCCGTTGCCGCTCACCTCGGAGCGGGCCGCGCCCGAGTCCTCGATCAACACCGCGACGGCGACCTGCTTCCCGGTCGAGGGGTCCTTCGCGTACGAGGTGAACCAGGCGTACGGCGTCTTGCTGTTGTTCTCGCCGTGCTGCGCGGTACCCGTCTTGCCGCCGACCTCGGCCCCGGCGACGGCCGCGTTGCTGCCCGTGCCCTCCTCCACGACCGTCCGCATCGCGCTGCGCAGCTGCTCCGCCGTCGAGGAGGAGACGATCCGCTTCCCGTCCCCGTCCGCGAAGGAGGTGAGCGGGTCGCCGTCGGAGTCGACGACCTCCGACACCATGTGCGGGGCGGCGAGGACGCCGTCGTTGGCGATGGCCGCCGACACCATGGCCATCTGGAGCGGGGTGGCGGTCACGTCGAACTGGCCGATGCCGGTCAGCGCGGTCTGCGCCTTGTCCATGCCGGAGGGGTACACGCTCGGGTAGGCGCGGACCGGCACGTCCAGTTCGGCGTCGTTGAATCCGAACTTCTCCGCCGTCGCCTTCACCTTGTCCTGCCCCAGGTCGGCGGCGATCTTCGCGAAGACGTTGTTGCAGGAGTAGCGGAGCGCGGTGCGGATCGTGGCGTTCTCGCAGGGCGCGGACGCGTTCTCGTTCGGCAGCACGGTCCGGGTGCCCGGCAGGGTGTACGGGTTGGGGCTCTTCGTCGCCGTGTCCACGGAGCCGTACAGCCCGTCCTCCAGGGCCGCCGCCGCGACGACCAGCTTGAAGGTGGAGCCGGGCGGCAGCGGCTGCCGCAGCGCCCGGTTGACCAGCGGCTTGTCCTCGTCGGCGAGCAGCGCCTGCCAGGCGGCGCCGTCCGAGGTGCCGGTGATCTTCGACGGGTCGTAGGACGGGGTGGAGGCGAGGGCGAGGATCCGGCCGGTGGCCGGGTCGACGGCGACGGCCGCGCCCTTCTTCTTCCCGAGCGCCCGGTAGGCGGCCTTCTGTACGTCCGGGTCGATCGTGGTGACGACCGTGCCCGGTTCCTGCTGCTTGCGGGTGACGGCGTCGACCGGGTTCTTCAGCCGGTCGTCGGTGCCGTCCAGGACGCCGGAGTAGATGCCCTCCAGCTGGGTCGCGCCGTAGGCCTGCGAGCTGTAGCCGGTGACCGCCGCGTACAGCTCGCCGTCCGTGTACGTGCGCTCGTACACGAGGTCCGTTCCCTCCGTCCTCTCCGAGCCGGTGACCGGCGAGCCGGCCACGACGATGTTCCCGAGCGGCTGCGCGTACTGCGCGATGGTCTTCCGCCGGTTCTTCTGGTCGTCCGCGAGCGCCTTGCCTTCGTACGCCTGCACCCAGGTGGCCCGCCCGAGGAGGGCGAGCACCAGGACCAGGACGAAGACCGACGTGTGCCTGATCGTCTTGTTCATCGCACTTCTGGGGACGAACGGACCGGTGGCGGACGTTCCGGATGTGTCCGGTTTCTCAGCGGATCCTCATCCGGGCGGCGGGAACCCCGCGCGAACCCGCCCGCCCGCACGACCCGCCCGCTCCCCCCCACGACCGCCCGCTCCCTCACCCCGCGCGCACGAATCCCGACTCGTACGCGAGGATCACCGCCTGGGTGCGGTCCCTGGCGCCCGATTTCGCCAGGACCGCCGCCACGTGCGTCTTGACCGTCGCCGCGCCCACGCCCATCCGGCCCGCGATCTCCGCGTTCGTCAGGCCCGTCGCCACCAGGCGCAGCACCTCCGCCTCCCGCTCGGTGAGCCGGCCCACCCACGGGGGCGCCGCCGGGGCCCGGTGGCGGGCGTGCTCGGCGGCCAGGCCGCGGACCGCCGCCGGGTAGAGCAGCGAATCGCTCCGGGCGACCAGCCGGACCGCGCCCACCAGCTCCTCGGCCGCCGCCCGCTTCAGCAGGAAGCCGGCCGCGCCGACGCGCAGCGCGTCGTACACGTAGGCGTCGTTCTCGAAGGTGGTCACCACCACGATCCTCGGAGGCTCCGCCGTCCCCGCGAGGATCTGCTCGGTGGCCCGGATGCCGTCGATCTCCGGCATCCGCACGTCCATCAGGACGACGTCCGGCCGCTCGGCCCGCACCACCGACACCGCCTCGGCGCCGGTGGACGCCTCTCCCACGACCCGCAGGTCGGGCTCCGCGTCCAGGATGACCCGCAGGGCCGTCCGCACCATCCGCTCGTCGTCGGCGACGACCACCCGGATCACCGGAGCGTCCGTCGGCGCGTCCGTCCGCCCGCTCACCGGGGGATCCTCGCCGTGAGGCGCCACACGCCGCCGGCCGGGCCCGCCCCGGCGGTGCCGCCGAGCAGGCGGGCCCGCTCGGCGATCCCGCGCAGGCCGCGCCCGCCGTCGGGCCGGGTGGCCGGGGGACGGTCGGGCAGGGGGTTCTCCACGCTGATCTCCAACTCCTCGGTACGGGCGTCGAGCCGTACGGTGACGGGCGCGCCGCCCGCGTGCCGGGCCGCGTTCGTCAGCCCTTCCTGGACGATCCGGTACGCCTCCCGCGACAGCGTCTCCGGTACGGGGCCGAGGTCGCCGGTCACGGTCAGCGCCACCCGCGGCCCCGCCCCCCGCACCAGGGCGTCCAGGGCGTCGAGCCCCGGGCCGACGCCCTCCTCGGCCCCTTCGCCGCGCCGCAGCAGACCGAGCACCCCGTCCAGCTCGCCGACCGTGCGCCGGGTGGTCTCCTCGATCGCGGTCAGCGCCTCCCGGACGAACTCCAGGTCCGCCCCGGCCCCGCCGTCCAGGACCCGGCGGGCCGCGCCCGCCTGGAGGGTGACCGCGCTCAGCGCGTGACCGACCGAGTCGTGCAGCTCCCGGGCCAGCCGGTTGCGGGACTCGGCCTCCGCCGCGCGCCGCTCGGCCGCCGCGAGCCGGTCCGCCGGGCTCGGCCCGAGCAGCCGGGGCGCCTGCCGGGCCAGCAGCGCCCCGGTCGCGGCGACCGCGACGAGGAGCGCGAGCAGCATCAGAAGTCCCGCGGGGAAGGCCGCCCAGACCCACCCGGCCCGGTCGAGACCCCAGAAGCCGCCGAGCTCCGACTCCCGCAGCGAGGGCGAGAACGGCAGCGCGAGCACCGCCACCGCGAACGGCGGCAGGGCCAGCGAGGCCCCGCTGACCAGCGCCCCCGCGCCCAGGTGCAGGGTGAACCAGGCGGCCGTCCGGGTCCTCGCCTCCCGGCCCCGCGCCGGGCCGTCCGCGAACCGGTCGGCTGGCACCCCGCAGAGCGCCCGCGCCGCCGCCACCGACATCGGCCGGGCCAGCGGGAACAGCGCGGTCACCGCGACGAGCGGCAGCGCCACCCCGTACGCCCCGAACTGCACCCCGGCACTGCCGGAGAACATCCCGCCGCTGTCGAGCAGCGGCCCCACGACCAGGGTGCCGACCATCCAGTACGGCATGAACAGGGCGCCGCCCACGATCAGATGGAGCCAGCGGCGCCGGGCCCGCTGACCCAGCAGGGCGACCGCGCACCGTCTCACGCCCCGGCGCTCCGCCGCCGCAGGAACAGCGCCACGCACGCGGCCAGCAGGAACCCGGTGATCATGTCGCCAGCGTAGGACAGCTGTACGAGCCCGGGGACCTGCTTGCTCGGATCCGTCTCCGGCAGCAGCGCGACGAGCGACATGTAGGCGCCCCAGCAGCCGACGGCGGCCGAGCCCGTCCAGGCCAGGGCGAGCGTGGTGCGGACCCGGAGCCGGGCGGGCCGGCGCAGTACCAGGAAGAGGGTGAACACGACGGCGACGGCGAGGAATCCGAGCCGTTCGGCCTCTAGGACGTAGAAGTCGGCGTCGCGTTCGGCGATGCGCCGGGCGGACAGACCCGTGGTCGAACCGGCCGTCCACAGCAGATGGAGGGCGGCGGGGCCCAGGGCGAGCACCGAGCCGGCCACGGCGAGGGCCCGCGCGCCGGCCCCGGACGTACGGGCGGACAGCTCGCCCAGCCGGCCCCGCCACAGCCCGCCCCAGCGGTCCCGGGCGTACAGGAAGAAGAGGGTGCCGAGGGCGAGGCCCTGGAGGATGAAGCCGCCGTAGACGACGCCGAAGACCCAGTCGTCCAGGAAGGGTTCGGCCGGTGCGGCGGCCTTCTCGTCGCCGGTGACCAGGGCGACCGCGAGCTGCGCCGGGTAGCCGGTCATGATCGGGGTGAGCAGTCCGGTCGCCGCCCACATGGGGAGGGCGAGCAGCCAGGCGGGGAACCGTCTGCCCCAGGCCTGGGTGAGCAGCAGGGCGAGGACGACGACGAGGACGTCCGCGAGCACCGAGACCGAGTTGGCGACGGCCATCAGCTGCCGGCGCTCCAGGAGCGCGCTCCCGGCCGGGATGCCCAGCTCGCCGCCGGCCACCCAGACGACCTTGAGCGAGATGTACGGGAGGCAGGCGACGATCGCGAGGGCGCGCAGCGCCCGGCGGGCGGGGCTCGGGCGGTGGCCGGGGAGGGCGGGCGCCGGGGCCGTGGGAGGCGCGGTCTGTGTCATGGCTCCACGCTCCCGCGAGGTCCCCGCCCGCCACCTCCTGCCGAGCGGTGAACCGCCTCCGCCGCACGGGGGAGGCGCCCTCCTCCCTGCCGTCGCCCCGACCTGGATTGACCCATGATCCGGATGATCGATTGACCCTGTGGCGGGGGTCAATGGCTCTCTAGAGTGGTGCTCATGAACGAGACCGACACCTTCGCCCCGCTCCTCACCCGCGCCGCCACCGCCGAGACCACGGCCGACCCCAGCAGCGTGATGACCCTCCTCGCGGACTCCGGCACCACCGGCGGACAGCTCACCAGCTACCGGTCCTCCTTCGCGAAGGGCGCGGTCGGCGCCCCGGCGCACTTCCACACCAGGGCCTCGGAGATGTTCTTCGTCCTCGGCGGCTCGCTCCAGGTCCTGGTGGACGAGGAGCTGACCGTCCTGGAGCAGGGCGACTTCCTGCTCGTCCCGCCGCACACCCCGCACGCCTTCGCGGCGGCGCCCGGCGCCGAGGCCGACGTCCTCTTCGTCTTCACGCCGGGCATGGCCCGCTTCGACTACCTGCGCCTGCTGGGCCGGGTCATGCGGGGCGAGGCGAGCTTCGAGGAGATCAAGGCCTCCTCGGAGCGGTACGACAACCACTACGTGGACAGCCCGGTCTGGCAGAAGGCCCTCGCCGACCGCGCGTGATCGGGTGATCAGAGACGGCGGGTCGCCAGCGTCAGCCGGTCCCGCGCGTCGAAGAGCGCGTCCTTGATCATCTGCTCGTGGGCCGGGGTCAGCCGGGCCACCGGCACCGAGCAGCTGATGGCGTCCCGCGCCGGGGTCCGGTAGGGGATCGCGACGCCGAAGCAGCGCAGCCCCAGAGTGTTCTCCTCGCGGTCCACCGAGAGGCCCTGATCGCGGATGGCCCGCAGTTCCTCGATGAGCTCCTCGCGGTCGGTGATCGTGTGCTCGGTCAGCGCCGGAAGGGTCTCCGGGAGCAGCTTGCGCACCTGCTCGTCGGTGTGGGTGGCGAGCAGCGCCTTGCCGAGCGAGGTCGAGTGCGCGGGCAGCCGGCGCCCGACCCGGGTGAACGGCCGCAGGTAGTGCTGGGACTGGCGGGTCGCCAGATAGACCACGTTGGTGCCGTCGAGCCGCGCCAGGTGGATGGTCTCGGTGGTGTCGTCGGAGAGCCGGTCCAGGGTGGGCCGGGAGGCGGCCACGACCTCGTCGCCGTCGATGTACGAGGTGCCGACGAGCAGCGCCCGCACGCCGATGCCGTACCGGGTGCCGGTCGCGTCGGTCTCCACCCAGCCCAGCTCGACGAGGGTGCGCAGCAGCATGTACAGGCTGGACTTGGGGTAGCCGACGGCCTCCTGGACGGCGGCGAGCGAGTGCATCCCGGGGCGCCCGGCGAAGTACTCGAGCAGCTCCACGGTCCGCACCGCGGACTTCACCTGCGCTCCGCCCGCGTCGGCAGTCGCCATGTCCCTCGCCCCTTTTCGTCGTCCGGTCGGCCGGTGGTCCGGTCGTCCCCGTGTCCGGCCGCCCGCTCGCCCCCATGGTCGTCCCGTGGCCACCTGGCCGAACGGGCCCCTTGTGGAGACGGTCGCGCCGTCCCTAGAGTCCCGTGAAGATGCGTTCATCTACGGGAACAACGTTCAGAATAGCGAACAGGGGCGTGGCGGTGGCGGCAGAACCAGTGTGGAGTGTGGACCCCCGGACGGGGAAGCCGCGCGAACAGGTCGCGGTGGAGGCCACGGCCGAGGACGTCGACCGGTCCGTACGGGCCGCCCACGAGGTCCGCGAGAGCCTCGCCGACCGGACCGTGCGGGCCGCCTTCCTCCGTACCGCGGCCGACCTCCTCGACGGGGCGCGCGAACAGATCGTGGCGACCGCCGACGCCGAGACGGCCCTCGGGCCGGTCCGGCTCACCGGCGAACTCGCCCGCACCACCGCGCAGTTGCGCGCCTTCGCCGAGGTGGTCGAGGAGGGTTCCTTCCTCGACATCCGGATCGACCTGCCCGACCCCGGCGCCACCCCGCCCCGGCCCGACATGCGCCGCTGGAAGATCCCGCTGGGCGTCGTCGCCGTCTACGCCGCGAGCAACTTCCCGCTCGCCTTCTCCGTCCCCGGCGGCGACACCGCGAGCGCCCTCGCGGCCGGCTGCCCCGTGGTGATCAAGGCCCACCCGGACCACCCGGCGACCTCCGAACTCTGCGCCGGGCTGCTGCGCCGGGCCGCCGCCAAGGCCGGTCTCCCCGAGGACGTCGTGGTCCTCGTGCACGGCTTCGACGCGGGCGTACGGCTCGTCCGCCATCCGCTCGTCGCGGCGGCCGGCTTCACCGGTTCGGTACGCGGCGGGCGGGCGCTCTTCGACGCGGCCGCCGCCCGGCCCGCCCCGATCCCCTTCCACGGCGAACTCGGCTCCCTCAACCCGGTCGTGCTCACCCCGGCCGCCGTCGAGGAGCGCGCCGAGGAGATCGGCGCCGGACTCGCCGGCTCCATGACCCTGGGCGCGGGCCAGTTCTGCACCAAGCCCGGTTTCGTCCTGGCCCCCTCGGGCGAGGCGGGCGACCGCTTCCTCGACGCCCTGGCCGCCGGGGTCTCCGCGACCGGCCCCGCCGTCCTGCTCGACCACCGGATGCGCGAGGCCTTCGTCGCCGGGGTCACCGCACGCGCCGCGCTCGCCGGAGTGGGCACCCCCGTCGCCCCCGGCGCGGGCGACGCCCACACGGTCGGCGCGGGCGTCCTCACCGTCGACGCCGCACGGCTCACCGCCGGCGAAGGCCGGGGCGAAGCCGGAGCCGACGGCGGGAACGACCACCACCTCCTCCTGGAGGAGTGCTTCGGCCCGGTCACCGTCGTCGCCCGCTACGACTCCCCGGCGCAGATCACCGAGGTCCTCGCCGGGCTGCCCGGCAACCTCACCGCCACCCTGCACATCGCCGACGCGTCCGAGGACGGGGACGCGGCGCCGCTGCTCGCCGCACTCACCCCGCTCGCGGGCCGCGTCCTCGTCAACGGCTGGCCCACCGGCGTCGCCGTCGCCGCCGCCCAGCACCACGGCGGCCCCTACCCGGCGACCACCTCCACCTCCACCTCGGTGGGCGCCACCGCGATCGAGCGCTGGCTGCGCCCGGTCACGTACCAGTCGACCCCCGCCCGGCTCCTCCCGCCGGAGCTCCGCGACGACAACCCGCTGGGCCTGCCCCGCCGCTGAGTCCGGCTCCCGGGCGTGTCCGGGGAGCCCCGCCGGCTCCGTCCTCCGGACACGCCCTACGCGCCGACGCGCACCACGATCTTCCCGACGTGCGTGTTCGACTCCATCAGCCGATGGGCGTCGGCGATCCGCTCCAGACCCTCGAAGGTCTCGGCGATCACCGGCGCCAGCGAGCCGTCGCGCAGCCCGGAGCCGATGTACCCGGCCGCGCGGCGGCGCCCCTCCGCCGTCCGGGCGAGCGCCCCGTTGGCGTACGTGTGCACCGTCTGCGGCCAGTTCGCCGAGAGGGCCACCGGGCGCGGGTCGAGCCAGCCGTACAGCACGGCCGTGCCACCGGGCCGCAGCGCGTCCCCGAGCCGGGCGAAGCCGGGCCCGCCGACCGGGTCGAACACCAGGTCCGCGCCCGCCCCGCCGGTGATCCGCCGCACCTCCCCGGTCAGGTCCTCGGAGTCCGTCACGACCACGTGCGGCGCCCCGAGATCCCGCAGCACCTTCCGCTTGCCCTCGCCCCGGGTGACGGCGATCGGCACCGCCCCGGCGCGCAGTGCGATCTGGACGGCGGCGGTCCCCACCCCGCTCGACGCCCCCGTGATCACCACGTGGTCGCCCGCGCCGAGTCCACCGGTCAGCACCATCCCGCCGTAGGCCGTGAAGTACGTCAGCCAGACCGCCGCCGCCGTCACCGCGTCCACCCCCTCGGGCCGGGCCACCAGGTACTCCTCCGGCAGCACCACCCGCTCCGCGTACACCCCGTGCGCCCCGAAGTCGAAGTTGGCCGCCGCCATCACCGGATCACCGGGGGCGTACGCGGTGACCCCCGCGCCGACCGCCTCGACGGTCCCCGCGGCCTCGTAGCCGAGCCGCGAACCCGGCAGCGTGGGCCGGTAGTAGTAGGTGCCCGCGCGGAACAGCGCCTCGGCGCGGTTGAGTCCGATCGCCTCCACCCGTACGAGCACCTCCCCGGGCCCCGGGTCCGGCAGCGGCACCTCCTCCACCGTCAGCACCTCGGGCCCGCCCAGCTCGTGGAAGAGAACCGCCCTGGTCGTCCCGCCTGTTGTCGTGTGCTTCGTCATGACATCGACCGTAGGAGTCCCCGACGAGACGATCCATGTCCCGGTGGCTCCCGAAGATGTCCGATCGTCTCGCCCGCGCCGACGAGGGGTGCGGTGCCGGATCCGGTGAGGAGTACGGTGCCGGGATGGACGTACTGAGCGATGCCGTCGCCGCCATGCGCACCGGGCGGCCCCACTCCTCCCGCACGGTCCGCTTCGCGCCCTGGGGCATCCGCTTCCCCGCGAGCAAGGGCGCCGGATTCCACGTCGTCCTCCAGGGCACCGCCTGGCTGCTGCCCCCGGACGACGCGGCCCCCGTCCGGCTCGGCCCCGGCGACGTCGTCCTCCTCGCCCACGGCACCGGCCACGGCCTCGCCGACCGGCCCGACACCCCGCTCGTCGACGCCCGCCCCGCCCCCGACGGCTCCTGGCCCACCCCGCCCGACCGGGGCCCGATCGGCGCGTCGGAGACCCTGCTGCTGTGCGGGGCCTACCAGCTCAGCCGCGCCCGCGCCCACCCCCTGCTCACCGAACTGCCGCCGTACGTCCACCTCCCCGCCCGGGTCGGCGCCCACCCCCGGCTGCGCGCCGCCGTCGACCTGCTCGGCGCCGAACTCGCCGAACCCCAGCCGGGATCCGACGCGGTCGTGCCCGCGCTGCTCGACACCCTGCTCCTCTACCTGCTGCGCACCTGGTGGCTCACCGAACGCGCCGACCGGTCCACCGGCTGGTCCGCCGCCCTCGCCGACCCGGTGGTCGCCGGGGCCCTCCGCGCCCTGCACGACGACCCCGCGCGGAGCTGGACGGTCGAGGAACTCGGCGCGCTCGGCGGCCTCTCCCGCGCCGCCTTCGCCCGCCGGTTCACCGGCCTGGTCGGCCGCTCACCCCTCGCGTACCTCACCTGGTGGCGGATGACCACGGCGGGCCGCCTGCTCCGCTCCGACGACCTCCCGCTCCGCACCGTCGCCCAACGCTCCGGCTACTCATCGGAGTTCGCCTTCGCCAAGGCCTTCAAGCGGGAGTACGGGGTGGCACCGGGGCAGTACCGCAGGAGCGCCTGAGGCCCCGGGCGCCACCGCGCCCTCGGCTCCCACGACCGCCGTCCCGCCTCCCCGACCCGCCCCCCGCAACCGCGCCCCGCCCTCCCGCGTCCTGAAGGGTCATGATCCGACTCGCCACCGCCGACGACCTCGACGCCATCGCCGCCCTCCACACCGAGGCCCGCGCCACCTACTACCGGGGGCACCGCCCCGACGCCGACTTCCTCGGTCCCGAGGAGGTCGGCCGCTCCCGGGCCGGCTGGGCCGCCGCCGTCGGCCGGGGGACCGTGCTCTGCGCGGTACGGGACGGCGAGGTCGCCGGCGTCGCCGCGTACGGGGAGCGCGAGGGGCTGATGCACCTCACCCAGCTGCACGTCCTGCCCGCCCGCTGGCGCGCCGGCGTCGGCGCCGAGCTGCACGCCGCCTGCGTCGGGATCTGGCGCGCCGCCGGGGTCACCACCGTCCGCCTGGAGGTCTTCGAGAAGAACGAACGGGCCCAGGCCTTCTACGCGGCCCAGGGCTGGACCCCCGACCCCGAGAACCCCCGCGACGGCGACCACGTCGTGCTCCGGCTCACACTCGGGCCCGAAACGGAATGATCCGGACCGGCGGGGGCGTTCCCCCGACGGACACCCCCACCGCCGAACCCCGGAGAGAAGTCACATGCGCGTCGAGATCTGGAGCGACATCGCCTGCCCCTGGTGCTACATCGGCAAGGCGCGCTTCGAGAAGGGGCTCGCGGCCTTCGCCCACCGCGACGACATCGAGGTCGTGCACCGCTCCTTCGAGCTCGACCCGAACAGCCCCAAGGGCGACCGGGCGCCCGTCCTGGAGATGCTGGCGAAGAAGTACGGCCGCACCCTCGACGAGGCCCGCGCCATGGAGGTGCACGTCGCCTCGAACGCGCACTCCGAGGGCCTCGGCTACCTGACCGACGGCCGCGACCACGGCAACACCTTCGACATCCACCGGCTGCTGCACCTCGCCAAGGAGCGCGGGCTGCAGAACGAGCTGCTCGACCTGGCCTACCGCGCCAACTTCGCCGAGGAGCGCTCCGTCTTCGACGCCGAGACCCTGGTGGCGCTCGGCGTCGAGGCCGGTCTCGACGAGACCGAGGTCCGGTCCGTCCTCGCCGACCCCTCCGCCTACGCCGAGGCCGTCCGCGAGGACGAGCGCGAGGCCGCCGAACTCGGCGCCAACGGCGTGCCGTTCTTCGTCCTCGACCGCCGCTACGGCATCTCCGGCGGCCAGCCCGCCGAGGTCTTCACCCAGGCCCTGGAGCAGGCCTGGCAGGGCCGGGTCCTCCAGCCCGTCGGCCAGGACGCGGAGGTCTGCGGCCCGGACGGCGCCTGCGCGGTCCCGCAGGCCTGACCTGCAGGGATAAGCGCGCCTTGGGTCTCCCCACGGTCGGATCGCCATTGACGGGTGATCGTGGGGAATCCAGGGTGGGCCCATGGAATCCCTTGACCAGCCGCTCGGCGGCGCCGAGTTCGCGCCCAAGAAGACCTATCTGAACACCTCGGCCTGCGGGCTGCTGCCCCGCAGGACCGTCGGGGCGGTCACCCTCCTCGCGCAGGAGACCGCCGACGGCCGGGCCGACGGCGCCGGGGACTTCGCGGTCGTCGAGGAGGCCCGCGCCGCCTTCGGCCGCCTCGTGGACGTCCCGCACGAGCGGGTCGCCGTCGGCAGCTCGGTCGCCGTGCACTGCGGGATGATCGCCCAGTCGATGCCCGCCGGGGCCGAGATCCTCTTCCCCGAGGGCGACTTCTCCTCGGTCATCACCCCGTTCACGATCCGCGGCGACCTCAAGACCCGGTTCGTGCCCCTGGAACAGCTCGCCGAGTCCGTCCGCCCCGAGACCGCGCTCGTCGCCTTCTCGGCCGTGCAGTCGGCGGACGGCCGTACGGCCGACCTCGCGGCGGTACGGGCCGCGGCGGCCGCCCACGGCGCCCGTACCCTCCTCGACGCCACACAGTCGGCGGGCTGGCTGCCGCTGCGCGCGGGGGAGTGGGACTACACGGTCGCCGGCGGCTACAAGTACCTGCTCTGCCCGCGCGGGGCGTCCTTCCTCACCGTCACCGAGGAGGCGCAGGACTCGCTGCTCGCGATCCACGCCAACTGGGTCACCGGCGAGGAGCTGTGGGTGAACAGCTACGGCCCGGTCCGCGAACTGGCCCGCTCCGCACGCCGTTTCGACGAGCCGGTGGGCTTCCTCTCGTACCACGGGGCGGCCCGCTCGCTCGCCCTCCTGGAGGAGATCGGCATCGAGCGGATCGAGGCCCACGACAAGGGGCTCGCGGCCCGCTTCCGCTCCGGGCTCCTCGCCCTCGGCCACGCGCCCGTCATGGACGACTCGACCGTCGTCGCCGTTCCGGGCCTGGGGGACCGCGCGGACGCGCTCCGCGAGGCCGGTGTCCTGCTCTCGGCCCGCGCGGGCAACCTGCGGGCCTCGTTCCACCTGTACAACACGGCCGCGGACGTGGACCGCGCCCTGGAGGTCCTGGCGGGCTGAGCCCCGTACCGGCCCCGCGGGTGTGCGTACGCGCGGGTGTACGGACGCGCCGGGGCGCCCGCGCTCCCGTCCCGTCAGCGGCCCGGCGGGCCCGGGGCCCCGTCAGCGGCGCGCCGGGCCCGTGCCCCGTCTCAGCCGCTGCCCGCCGAACCCGTGCCCCGTCTCAGCAGCGGTCCGGCGGGACCGGGCACTCGGCTCCCTCGCCCGCCTCCTCGCGCAGGTTGTCCGCCACCAGGCCGAGGAGCCGGGCCAGTTCGGTCCGGTCGGCCGGACCGAGGCCGTCGAGGGACAGCGCCTCCAGGTCCTTCCACACGCCCTCGACGCCGGCGCGCAGCGCCCGTCCCTCGTCCGTCGCCTCGACCAGGACCGCGCGGCGGTCGGCCGGGTCGGGGCCGCGGCGGACGTGACCGCACTGTTCGAGGCGCTGGAGCATCTTCGTCACCGTCGAGGCGTCGAGGCCCAGGGACTGGATCAGCTCGGACTGGCGGACCGGCCCGCAGTCCCAGAGCCGCATCATCATCATCTCCTGGCCCGGGTAGAGGCCGAGCTCCTTGAGCCGCCGCCCGGCGGAGATCCGGTGCATGCGGGCCACCGTCGCCAGGGCGATGCTGACGGGCCCGAAGCGGGCGGCCGACGGCGCTCCCTCCGGGCAGGCGGGCGACGCCGGCTCGGTACAGGCGGGGTCGGTTCCTGACATGCGGACTCCTCCGGACGGTTCTTGCCGCAATATTACCTTGGTCGGCCAATCAATGGGTTACAGTGACAACGGCCCGATTAGTTGGCCGACCACATATTTCTTGTGAGGGACAGCCGTGACCACTGCGTTCGACCCCATCGACCTCGCCGGAACCCGCCTGGCCAACCGCATCGCGATGGCCCCCATGACCCGCAGCCGCGCCAACGGCGAGGACGGCACGCCTCCCGCGATCGTCGCCGAGTACTACGCCCAGCGCGCCTCCGCCGGACTGATCATCAGCGAGGGCGTCCAGCCGGTCCCCGAGGGCCAGGGCTACCCCAACACCCCCGGGCTCCACAGCCGCGAGCAGATCGCCGCCTGGCGCGAGGTCACCGCCGCCGTCCACGAGCGCGGCGGCCGGATCTTCGCCCAGCTGATGCACTCCGGCCGGATCGGCCACCCCGACCTCCTCGACGGCGACCTCCACCCCGTTGCCCCCTCGCCCGTCGCCGCCGCCGGCCAGGTCTACACCCACGAGGGCCCCAAGGACTTCGTCACCCCGCGCGAGCTCACCTCCGACCAGGTGCGCGAGGCCGTCGCCGGCTTCGTCTCCGCCGCCCGCAACGCCGTCGAGGCCGGTTTCGACGGCGTCGAGATCCACGGTGCCAACGGCTACCTCATCCAGCAGTTCCTGGCCTCCGGCTCCAACCACCGCACCGACGAGTGGGGCGGACCGGTCGAGAACCGCATCCGCTTCGCCGTCGAGGTCGTGAAGGCCGTCGCCGCCGAGATCGGCCCCGAGCGCACCGGCCTGCGGATCTCCCCGGCCAACACCCTCAACGACATCAGCGAGACCGACACCGAGGAGATCTACGTCCAGCTCCTCACCGCGATCGAGCCCGTCGGCATCGCCTACCTCCACGTCCTGGAGACCGGCCCGGAGCGCCGCCCGCTCGTCCTCGACCTGCGCAAGCGGTTCGCCGGCACCTTCATCCTCAACCCGTCCACCGGCGCCGACCCGACCGGCGCCGAGTCCCTGGCCCTGATCGAGGACGGCACCACCGACCTCGTCGCCTACGGCAGGCTCTTCATCTCCAACCCCGACCTGCCCGCCCGCCTGGCCGCCGACGGCCCCTTCGCCACCCCGAACCCCGCAAACATGTACGCGGGCGGCGCCGAGGGCTACATCGACTACCCGGCGCTGTAGTCCGGGCCACCCCGGTACGGAGGAGGGGCGGGGGTCCGGACCACCGGACCCCCCTCCTACCAGGCCTCGGTGACGGCCCGGCGGGCCCCCTCCAGGTCCACCGTCCGGCCCGTCTCGCCGAGCGCCGCGCCCAGCGCCGCCAGCGAGGACTGCACGGCGCCCGGAGTCGCGTCCACCCCGTAGTGGTTGACCCGGATCATCTCCTTGGCCAGCGCCCCGCCGCCCGCGATCAGCGGCAGCGACGGATCGGCGGAGAGCGCCTTCGCGACCAGCTCCGAGGCGTCCACCCCGGCCGGCGCGCGCAGCGTCGTCGCCACCGGAGCCGCGTCCCTCGCCTCGTACACGTACGGCTCCAGACCGCCGCCCAGGGCCAGCGCACCCGCCCGGGTCGCCGCCGCCGCCGAGGCGTGCCGCGCCATCAGGGCGTCCAGACCCTCCGCCTCGATCCGCTCCACACAGGCCTCCAGGGCCAGCATCTCCAGCTGCGCGGGCGCGTGCAGCAGCGCCTTGCGGCCGCCGTCGATCCAGCGCTCCTTCCAGTCCAGGAGGGAGAGGTACGAGCGGCGCGGCGCGGCCGGGTTGGCCGCGAACCGCTCCCAGGCGCGGGCGCTCACCGACACCGCCGACACCCCCGCGGGGCCGCCCATCGCCTTCTGCGCGCCGATGATGCACATGTCCACGCCCCAGGCGTCCGGCAGCACCGGCTCCGCGCCGATCGAGGCCACCGCGTCCAGGTAGAACAGCGCGCCGTGCGCCCGGACGACCTCACCGATCTCCGCCACCGGGTTGGTGTTGCCGGTCGCCGCCTCCGCGTGCACCAGCGACACGAAGTCGATCTCCGGGTGCGCGGCGAGCGCCTGCTCCACCTGGGCGGCCGTCACCGCGGTGTGGAAGGGCACCTCCAGGTCGACCACGGTCGCGCCGCAGTCCCGCAGCCAGTTGCCGAAGGTCTGCCCGTACGGTCCCGTGACCACGTTCAGCGCGGTCGAACCCGCCCGCGCCCCACTGCGGATGCACCCCTCCAGGGGAAGCAGCGCCTCGCCCTGGGTGATCACCACGTCCTGCTCCGTGGAGAGCAGCGCGGCCACCCGCCGCTCGATCGACGCGAAATGCGCGGCGGTCAGCGGGGCCAGGTCCAGGAGCGGATGTGTCACGGTCACGGCGGTGCCTTCTTCGACTCGGTGCGGTGCGGGCGGAACTCCGGATCAGAGTACCGACGCACCCCCGCCCACCCCTTGGCCCACCTGTACAAAAGGGATCTTCGTTCCCGTACAACCGTCATGGGACAACAGGTGTCCAACAGGGCGACGGACCGGGCTCGGGCCCCGTCCGGCGCACCCCCGCAGCCGCCCGGAACCCTCCGACACCAGGAGCCGCTCCATGCGCAAGCACCGTTCCGCAGCCCTCGCCGCGGCGACCCTCCTCCTTCTCACCGGCGCCGGGATCGCGACCGCGCCCGCCGCCTGGGCCGGGGTGCCCGGCAGCACCCGCGCCGACGACCGCAACTGCGACTTCGACGGCGACGGCTTCGACGACGTCCTCGTCGGCGCGCCCGGCGCCGCCGTCGGCGGACAGCGGGGCGCGGGCCTCGTCACCGTCCAGTACGGCTCACCGCACGGCATCGACACCCGGGCCGCCACGCTCATCAGCCAGAACACCTCCGGCGTGCCCGGCGGCTCCGAGGCGGGCGACTCCTTCGGCGCCGCCGTCGCCACCGGCGACCTCGACGGCGACGGCTACGACGACGCGGTCATCGGCGCCCCCGGCGAGGACATCGGCACCCGTGCCGACGTCGGCGGCGTGATCGTGCTGTGGGGCTCCCCGCACGGACTCGTCGGCACCGACAGCGTCTGGCTCGACAGTCTCCTCGGCCCGGTGGCCGGCGCCCGCTTCGGCTCCGCCCTCGGCGCCGCCCGGTTCACCGCCGAGACCCCGGGCGACCAGCTCGTCGTCCTCGACCGCGGGGCGGCGGAGCGGCACCTCTTCGGCTCCGTGCCCCAGCCCGGCGAACCCCGCGTCGCCACCGACCCCCGTTGGCGCCGTGCCGTGCCCCTGGACCGCTCCGCCGTCGGGCGGAGCGGCACGCGCGGCGCCGCCGACGAGCCCGCACCGCCGCTCCGCGACCTCGTCGCCACCTCCGTCACCACCGGCGACTACGACCGGAACGGCTTCGCGGACCTGGTGATCAGCGGGCTCTCCACCGGGGCCGAACCCGGTCACGGCTGGTCCTGGTACCTCGCCGGAGGCACCGAGTACCTCAGCTACGAGCGCGACCTGCGCGGCGGCCCGGTCGCCGCCTCCGGGGACATCGACGGCGACGGCTACGACGACCTCGTCACCGGGGAGCCGTACAGCCCCGACGACGGCGGCGGCGAGACGATGACCGGCGGGCTCGTCGGCGTCTACCGGGGGAGCCCCGACGGGCCGGCCGGTGCCACCGGCGTCGGCACTCCGCCGCAGTGGTGGAACCAGAACTCGCCCGGCGTGCCCGGCGCCTCCGAGCGCGGCGACGGCTGGGGCGCCGACCTCTCGCTCGGCGACACGAACGGCGACGGGTACGCCGACCTCGCGGTCGGGGCCCCCGGCGAGGACAACGGCACGATCGCCGATGCCGGCATGGTCACCCTCCTGCGCGGCACGGCCCGGGGCCTGACCGGCACCGGCTCCGCCTCCTGGACGCAGAACTCGCCGTCCGTGCCCGGCGCGGTGGAGAAGGGCGACAGGTTCGGCGGCCAGGTCCGGCTGGTCGACCCCAACGCGGACGGCCGCTTCGGCCTGCTCACCGCCGCCCCCGGCGAGGACACCGCCGACGGCTGCGTCTGGGTCTTCTCGGCGGGTACGGGCGGCCTCACCGCCACCGGCTCGTGGACCGTGAACGCCGGCACCTTCGGCGGCCCGGCCCCCGACGCCCGCTACGGGGCCGCGATCGACGAGTGACCACCCCCGATCGGGGGTCCCGGCCCGGCACCCGCCCTCGTACAGTGCAGACATGAGCGATCACACGGTGCTGCACGTGAAGGGGCGGGTGCTCGTCGGCCCCGAGGACGTACGGGACGAGCTGTGGTGCGTCGACGGGCGGATCACCTTCGACCGGCCCGCCGCCGAGGCGGTCACCGTCGAGGGCTGGGTGCTGCCCGGACTCGTCGACGCCCACTGCCACGTCGGCCTCGACCGGCACGGCCCCGTCGACGAGACCACCAGCGAGAAGCAGGCCCTCACCGACCGGGACGCGGGCACGCTGCTCATCCGCGACGCGGGCTCGCCGTCCGACACCCGCTGGATCGACGACCGCGAGGACCTGCCGAAGATCATCAGGGCCGGCCGGCACATCGCCCGTACCCGCCGCTACATCCGCAACTACGCCCATGAGATCGAGCCCGCCGACCTCGTCGCGTACGTCGGCCGCGAGGCGCGGCGCGGCGACGGCTGGGTCAAGCTCGTCGGCGACTGGATCGACCGCGAGGCGGGCGACCTCACCGCCTGCTGGCCGCGCGCCGAGGTCGAGGCGGCCATCGCGGAGGCGCACCGGCTCGGCGCCCGCGTCACCGCGCACTGCTTCGCGGAGGACTCGCTCCGCGACCTCGTCGAGGCGGGGATCGACTGCGTCGAGCACGCCACCGGCCTCACCGAGGACACGATCCCGCTCTTCGCCGAGCGGGGCGTCGCCATCGTCCCCACCCTCGTGAACATCGGGACCTTCCCGCACCTCGCCGACGGCGGCGAGGAGAAGTTCCCCCGCTGGTCGGCGCACATGCGCAGGCTGCACGAGCGGCGGTACGACACCGTCCGCGCCGCCTTCGACGCGGGCGTCCCCGTCTTCGTCGGCACCGACGCGGGCGGCTCCCTCGCCCACGGGCTCGTTGCGGAGGAGGTCGAGGAGCTGACCCGGGCGGGCATCCCACCGCTGGACGCGCTCGCGGCCACCGCGTGGGGGGCCAGGGCCTGGCTCGGCCGCCCCTCCCTGGAGGAGGGCGCCCCGGCCGACCTCGTCGTCTACGGCGAGGACCCGCGCGCGGACGTCCGCGCGCTCGCGGCGCCACGCCGGGTCGTCGTCAACGGGCGGGTGGTGGGCTAGGGCCTGTCGTCACACTCCTGTCGTTGCCCGAAGGGGGGCGGACGGGAGTTTGACGACAGGCCCTAGCTCGCGTCCGGAGGACAGCGCCGCCCGCGGGCCGGTCGGGGCTTTCCGGACACGGCCCGGGGATCGCCCTGGTGGTCCCCGTCCTCCCGGCTCAGCGGCGGGTCAGGAAGGCGAGTCGTGCCCGCTTCTCCGGGATGAAGACCTCCGGCAGGTCCACCTCCGGCAGCACGACTTCAGGGCCCGCCTCGAACCCGGCCCGCAGCATGCGGGCGACCGCCTTCTCGTTGGCGGCGTCCGGATCGACCACGATCCGGCTGTGGTCCCGCAGCGAGAAGGCGATCAGCGCCGAGAGCAGCCGGCCGGTGTAGCCGGGCCGGGGGGCCGCGCCCGGGGCGATCAGCAGATGTACGCCGATGTCCCCGGGCAGCACCTCGTAGCACTCGCCGACCCGGTCGGCGGCGGGGTCGTACGTCTGGAAGACGGCCGCGGGCTCCCCGTCCAGGCTCACCAGGAAGCCGTGGTGGGTGGTGAGCGAGTCGAGGTGCGCGTAGACGTCCCTGACCTGCTCGACGGTGGTCCCGAGCATGCCCCAGAAGCGGGAGCGCTCCTCGTTGACCCAGCCGTGCAGCAGGGGGGCGTCCCGGTCGGGCTCGACCGGCCGGACCGTGACGGTGCCGAGTTCCTCGACGTGGTGGACGTAGACGGCGGTGGTCATCCCTGCTCCTTGGTGAGGTACTGCCAGTCGGTGGTGACGGGGGCGAGTTCGCCCCGCAGCCACAGGGGGAGTTGGTCGAGGTGGTGCGGGTCGCCGGGCACGCCGGACGCGCCGAACGGCACGATCCAGCGGCTCCGCTCGCGGTCGGCGAGGTCCCAGACGTACCGGGCGGCCGAGGCGCGGGCGCTGCGGTCGGTCCAGCCGGGCACGCTGGACGTGGAGAGCACGCAGTCGTGGTCCCCGCCGAGGCCCGGCCACCGCGCGTCGTCGGGGTCGGGCAGCGCCTGCCAGGGCGCGAGCCGGTGCGTCACACCCCAGGCGGCGGGCGGCTCGCCCGCCGCGACCTCGTCGAGCGCCCCGCGCACGATCCGGTCGACGTCGGCGGCGGGCACGGGCCCGGCCACGAGCAGCGTCTCCAGGGCGAAGGCGACGCGCGGCCCGAGCGCCAGCCAGGGCCGGAACAGGGCCGGGTACGGGGCGGGTTCGCGCAGCGCCGCGAAGGCCTCGTGCCCGGCGAGCCGGCGCACCACCGCCCCGCGCACGGCGGCGTAGAGACCGGCGTCGGTGCTCTCCGCGTCCATCCGCCGGTCCCAGGCGAGCAGCCGGTCCCGTACGGCGGAGGCGGCGGGGGAGAGGTCCGTCGCCCGCTCCGCGGCGGCGAGGAGCGGGGCCGCCGAGGGGTTGTCGGTGTCGGTGTGGACGGCGGCCGTGGACTCGGGGGTCCACTCGGCCGAGGCGCCGAGCAGCGCGTCGATCCGGTCCGCCCGGTGCGGCGGCGCGAACTCGACGCCGAGCGGTGCGGCCAGGCCCCGGGCGTTCGCCATCACGGCGTGGCCGTCGACGTCGGCGCGGGGCAGCGGCGCGGGGGCGTCCTCCCAGGCGTGCGCCGGGTCCCAGGCGGGCACGAGACGCAGGGAGTTGGTCCGGTGCCGTACGGGTACGTGCCCGGCGACCCGGTGCAGCAGACCGCCCCGGGTGTCGGCGGCCTGGACGACGTTCACCGGCTCGACCCAGTGGTCGAGCGCGGCGTCCACGTCGCCGACGGTCCGGGCGCGGAGCAGCGCGGGCAGCACGCCGAATCCGAGCGAGCCGGTGACGCGGGGCGGGTACCGGAGACTGACGGCCTCAAGGACGGGGGAGGGGACGCCGCCGCCCGAGACAGCCGCCGGACCGCCGTCGGCCCCGTCTCCGTAAGCGTCCTCGGACCTGTCCCCGGACCCGGGCCTGTCCCCGTTCCCGGGCCTGTCCCCGGACCCGGGCCTGTCCCCGGACTCGGGCCTGTCCCCGGACTCGGACCCGGACCTGTCCCCGGACCCCGGCGCACCCCCGCCGTCGCCCTCGGCCCCGCCGATGATCACCGGCCCCCGGTCGGTCTCCACCACCTCGATCACCACCGGCTCCCCGCCCGCGACCTCGATCGTCTCCGTGTGGGCCGTCGCCGGGCGCCAGCCCTCGGGGCCGTACGCCTCCACCCCGCCGTCCGGGCGCCGCCGCAGCCGCTCCCGGTACAGGTCCTGGTAGTCCGCCATCGCGTTGGTGATGGCCCAGGCCACCGGGCCGGTGTGGCCGAAGTGGGCGAGTCCGGGGACGCCGGGCACGGCGAGGCCCACCACGTCGTACGCGGGGCAGGCGAGACGGATCTGCTGGTAGACGCCCGGCGCCTCGATGAACCGGTGCGGGTCCCCGGCGACCAGCGCCGCCCCGCTCGCGGTCCGCCCGCCGGCGACCACCCAGCCGTTGGAGCCCGCGGTGCCGGGTCCGTCGGTCGCGAAGAGCCCGGTCCACTCCTCGCCCAGCCGCCGGGCGACCTCCTCGCGCCACAGCTTGGTGGGGAAGCCGGCGAACAGGATGTGCGTGGACAGCCAGACGGCGAGCGGCGTCCACGGCTCCCACCGCCCGGCCGCGAGGCCGACCGCGGCGAACTCGGGTGCGCGCCGCGCCCCTTCCGCCAGCCCGTCGTTGACCCCGGCCACGTACGCGCGGACCCACGCGGCCGTGGCGGCGTCCTCGCGGGCGAGCCGCTCGAAGCAGCGGCGGGCGGTGTCGGCGAGCCGGGACCGGCGGGCGAAGACGTCCCAGTCCAGCTCGGCGGCGCCGAGGAACGCGGCCGAGGTGCCCTGGGCCCGGTGCCGCTCGACCTCCAGCTGCCACGCCCGGTCGTGGGCGGTCACCCGGCCCTGGGCGAAGGCGAGTTCGTCCGGGTCCGCGGCGCGCAGATGGGGGACGCCCCAGGCGTCCCGGTAGACCTCGATGCTCACGGAGACCCCGATCCCGTCCGTATCGTTCGTGAATTCTTAGGTTAGGCTGGCCTAAGTAAATCTACAGGAGTCCGGGGAGGGGTTCGCGGCGGGGCGCCGACGCGCCGGGTTGACGATCCGTTACTTCGCCTGGGAGTGGATCGTTCTCACCTCTCCCATGGATACCCGCGCGTGCGAAAGACGCGGGGCGGCCGGGAACGGTTGTGTCTAAAAAAATCGAAAATGAACACGGAAACCCCACTTTGGAGTGAACTCACGTCAGGCGACTGTCGGTTCACTCTCCGTGCGTAAAGATTCCGGTGTCTCAAGTCGCCGAGGCCGCGCCGACCCACCGTCCCCGTGGTGAGCGGCCGGCGACGCCATGTCTCCTGTGGGGGTTCCACCATCTTGAACAGCAACACCTTCCGCATGCCCGTACGCCGTACCGCCACCGCCGCGACCGTCGCCGCCCTGACCGTCGGCCCCGTCCTCCTCGCGGCCCCGGCGGCGCAGGCCACGGGCGGCGAAGGGCGCGCCACCGCCGTCGTCCTGCGGACCGGCCTCGACGTCTCCCTCCTCGGCAAGACGGTCCAGGTGCCGCTGCGGGCCTCCCTCAACGAGGTCGAGGCGCCGAAGACCGAGAGCGAGACCGCGCTCACCGTGAAGGTGCAGGGGGCCGAGGAGGGGAAGCCGATCGACGTCCTCGCCGCCGACGTCGCCACCTCGAAGGCCACCGTGGACGAGGAGAAGGCCGAGGGGTACGTGAACCTCGTCAAGGCGCGGGTGCACGTACCCGGAATCCCGCTGCTCTCCCTCATCGAGATCGAGAAGGTCACCTCCAAGGCGCTGTGCGAGACCGGGAAGAAGCCCGTCGCCACCTCCAACGTCCTCGGTCACGTGACCGTCTTCGGCAAGAAGACCACCCTCTCCGCGGGCGGCCGGACCCAGGTCACCGTGCCCGGCATCGGCCAGGTCGCCCTGGACCTCTCCCGCACCTCCACCACCGCCCGTACGGCCGCCGCGACCGCCCTCGAACTCAAGGTGGACGTCAACCCGGCGAACCTCGGCGTGGCGGAGGTCCACGGCACCGTCACCCTCGCCGAGGCGACCTGCGAGACGCCCAAGGGCACCGCCCCGATCGAGCGGCCCACGGAGCGGCCCACCGAGCAGCCGACCGGGCAGCCCACGGAGCAGCCCAGCGAACGGCCCTCCGAGCAGCCCACGCAGCAGCCCTCGGCCCGGCCGAGCGAGGCCGGCGGCATCACGACCAACAACGGCGGCACCACGCCCACCGAGAACCTCGCCGAGACCGGCGGCAGCTCCACCACCCCGTACATCGCGGGCGGTGCGCTCGCCCTGCTCGTCGCGGGCGGCGGCGCCCTCGCGCTGACCCGCTCGCGCGCCCGCTCCCGGGGCTGACGGCCCGAGGGGGACGCGCCGGGGGGCGCCGGAGGGGAAACACGGGTCCGGGGAGGGCGGCGGTGACGACGCCGCCCTCCCCGGACCCGCACGCGTTCCCGAAGCGGCCGACCGGCCACGGGCCACCGCGGACCGGCGGCCCGTCAGCAGGTCATCGGCCGCCGATCAGGAGTGCCTGGTCGAGCGCCTGGAGGAACCGGTTCGTCGTCACCCGGTCCCGGACCGCCAGCCGCAGCCAGTTCCGGTCGAGCCCCGGGAAGGTGTCGCCCCGGCGGACCGCGAAGCCCAGCGACCGCAGCCGCTCACGCACCGTGTCCGCCCCGTCGGTCCGGAGCAGCACGAAGGGGCCTTCCGCCCCCGCCACCGTCCGCACCTCGTCGAACTCCGCCAGACCGGCCAGCAGATGGGCCCGCTCCACACCGATCCGGTGCGCCGCGTGCTCCGCCTCCGCCAGCGCCCCGCGCGACATGCAGGCCTCCGCCGCCACCAGGGCGGGCGTCGACACCGGCCACAGCGGCTGCGTCCGCTCCAGGGCCGCGACCGTCTCCGGCTCGGCCAGCACGTACCCGATCCGCAGCCCGGCGAGCCCCCACGTCTTGGTGAGGCTGCGCAGCACCACGAGCCCCGGCACGTCGGTCCGCCCGGCCAGCGACTCGCGCTCGCCCGGCACCGCGTCCATGAAGGCCTCGTCGACCACCAGGATCCGGCCGGGACGGGCCAGCGCGGCGATCGAGGCGGCGGGATGCAGCACGGAGGTCGGGTTCGTGGGGTTCCCGATCACCACCAGGTCCGCGTCCTCGGGGACCGCCGACGGATCCAGCCGGAACCCGTCCTCCTCGCGCAGCAGCACCCGGCCCACCTCGTGCCCGGCGTCGCGCAGCGCCGCCTCCGGCTCGGTGAACTGCGGATGCACCACGACGGGTCTGCGCACCGGCAGCGCCCGCGCGAGCAGGACGAAGGCCTCCGCCGCGCCCGCCGTGAGCAGCACCCGGTTCGGCGGCAGGTCGTGGCGCTCGGCGACGGCCGCCCGCGCGGCCCGGCCGTCGGGGTAGGCCGCGAGCCCCGTGAGGGAGGCGGCGATGCGCTCGCGCAGCCAGTCCGGCGGGGTGTTCGTCCGGACGTTCACCGCCAGATCGATGAGCTTCTCGTCCCGGACCTCGGCGTCACCGTGGTGCCGCAGGTCGTGTGTGTCGCTGTCCGTGTAGGTGTCCATGGCCGCCGTCGTGTGGGGGGTGGGGATGGAGGGGGGTGAGCCGGGCTCGCCAGCGATGTACCCGTGAGCCAGGGGCAACAACCGTACGTCCGGGGCAGCTTCGTTCGGTAGGACCGGGACGAAACCGGCGAGAGCGCACGTTGCGCGCGGAGATTTCCGTTTCGGTACGAGCAGGACACCGCCGGCCCCCGGACCTCCCTCGCCCGCCGCGAGCAGCGCCGCCGCCTCCGCCACCGACGGGGTGCCCGTCGCGGCCAGCGGCAGCGCCGAAGGATGCGGTACGCGGACGGCCGCCAGCTCCCCGGCCGTGTACCCCCGCACCGGCACACCGAGCGCCGCCGCCGCCCCCGCGACCCCCGGCTCGGCCGCCCGGGCGTCGAGCGTGCCGAGCGAGCGGACGTGCGCCCGCGTCAGCCCCGCCTCCCGCAGCACCGCCCCGACCAGCTCCAGCACCTCGTCCACCGGGACCCCCGGCCGTGCGCCCACGCCGAGGTGCGCGTACGGCACCCCATCCGATACCAAAGGCCCATGGCTGTAGTCGTCGCGCTCGGCGCGTTCCTCATGACGCTCTTCGGCGGCTGGGTCGCGCAGCGCGTCACCGACCGCCGCCACCTCGTCCTCGGCCTGGCCGGCGGACTCATGCTCGGCGTCGTCGGGCTCGACCTGCTGCCCGAGGCCATGGAGGCGGCGGGGAACAAGGTCTTCGGCGTCCCCGAGGCACTGCTGCTCTTCGTCGGCGGCTTCCTCCTCGCCCACGTCGTGGAACGCCTCCTCGCCGTACGCCGGGCGGGGCACGGCGTCGGCGCCGGCGAGCGGGTCCCCCAGGTCGGGCTGACGGCCGCCGCCGCGATGGTCGGCCACAGCCTCATGGACGGCATCGCGCTCGGCGCCGCCTTCCAGGTCGGCGGCGGCATGGGCGCCACCGTCGCCCTCGCCGTCATCACCCACGACTTCGCCGACGGCTTCAACACGTACACGATCACGAGCCTCTACGGGAACGCGCGCCGCAAGGCCCTCGGGATGCTCGTCGCGGACGCCCTCGCCCCCCTGGTCGGCGCCGCGTCCACCCTGCTGTTCACCCTTCCGGAGGAACTGCTCGGCAGCTATCTCGGGTTCTTCGGGGGCGCCCTGCTCTACCTGGCCGCCGCCGAGATCCTGCCGGAGGCCCACCACGACCACCCCGCCCGCTCCACCCTGCTGTGCACGGTGGCCGGTGTGGGGTTCATCTGGCTCGTGGTGGGCCTCTCCGGCGGCTGAGCTCACGCGACCGGACCGCCCGCGCACCGCTCCACGAACCGCGCCGCGACCTCGGGGGAGCCCGCCCAGTGGGTGTGCACGTAACTGGCGTGCACCCCGCCCTGGACGAAGCCCTCCACCCGTCGCTCCGGCTGCCGCAGCCCCCAGGCGGCGAGCGCCCCGGCCCCCGGCTCGATCACGGTCCGGTGGAACTCGTGGCCCCGCATCCGCGCCCCGGCGGGCGCGAGCACGCTGTCGTTCACCGCGACCGCGTCCCGGTACCCGAGGGTGAGGCGCGAGGACATCCGCGCGTCCGCGTCGAGCACTCCGCACATGGGCGTGCCGTCCAGCGACCGCGCCAGATAGAGCAGCCCGGCGCACTCGGCGGCGATCGGCGCCCCGGAGGCGGCGAGCCCGGCCACGGCCTTCCGCAACGGCTCGTTGGCGGACAGCTCGGCTCCGTACACCTCGGGAAACCCACCGCCTATGACGAGCCCGTCCGTCCCCTCGGGGAGGCTCTCGTCCCGGAGCGGATCAAAGGTCACGACCTCGGCCCCGGCAGCGGTCAACAACTCGGTGTGCTCGGCGTACGAGAACGTGAACGCGGCCCCGCCGGCGACGGCGACGCGCGGTGGGGGCATGCGTTCCGCGAGGACGGACCCGGTGGGCGCACCGGGACCACCGGCGTGCAGCCGCCCGGCAACCTCCGGATCCCAGGCCTCCGCGTGCAACTCGGGCGCACTGCGCGCAAGCGCGAGCAGCGCCTCGAGATCGCACCCCCGGCGCACCTGCTCCGCCTGCGCGGCCACCGCCTCGACCGCCGCGGCCTGCCGCTCCGCGACCGGCACCAACCCCAGATGCCGGGAAGGCGTGGCCACCGCCGGCGCCCGCCGCAGCACCCCGAGCACCGGCACCCCCGACTCCCCGAGTGCCTCCCGCAGCAGATGCTCGTGCCGGTCGGTCGCGACCTTGTTCAGGATCACGCCCCCGATCCGCACCTCCGGGTCCCAGGACGCGAACCCGTGCACCAGCGCCGCCACCGACCGCGACTGCGAGGACGCGTCGACGACGAGCACCACCGGCGCCTTGAGGAGCTTCGACACCTGTGCGGTGGAGGCCAGTTCACCCTGGTCGGCGGCCCCGTCGTACAGGCCCATCACCCCCTCGACCACGGCCAGGTCGCAGCCGCGCGCCCCGTGCGCGAAGAGCGGCGCGACCAGCCCCGTCCCGCACATGTACGCGTCGAGGTTGCGGCCCGGACGGCCGGTCGCGAGCGCGTGGTAGCCGGGGTCGATGTAGTCGGGGCCGACCTTGTGCGGGGAGACGGCCAGACCACGGCCGGCGAACGCGGCCATCAGACCGGTCGCGACCGTGGTCTTGCCCGCGCCCGAGGAGGGCGCGGCGATGACGAGACGTGCTACCACTCGATGCCCCGCTGGCCCTTCTGACCGGCGTCCATCGGGTGCTTGACCTTGGACATGTCGGTGACGAGATCCGCGAAGTCGACGAGCTCCTGCGGGGCGTTGCGGCCGGTGATGACGACGTGCTGCTGCCCGGGACGGTCGCGCAGCACCTCGACGACCTCCTTCACGTCGATCCAGCCCCAGTGCAGCAGATAGGCGAACTCGTCGAGGACGTAGAACCGGTACTTCTCCTCGGCGAGGTCCCGCTTGACCTGCTCCCAGCCCTCCCGGGCCTTGTCCTCGTGGGACTGCTCGCCCTCGGCGACCTCGCGCTGGATCCAGGACCAGCCCTCGCCCATCTTGTTCCAGGTGACCGTGCCGCCCTTGCCGGTCTCGCCGAGCGCCTTGAGGGCGTTCTCCTCGCCGACCTTCCACTTGGCGGACTTGACGAACTGGAACACCCCGATCGGCCAGCCCTGGTTCCAGGCGCGCAGCGCCATGCCGAACGCGGCGGTCGACTTCCCCTTGCCGACGCCCGTGTGCACCATCACCAGCGCCCGGTTGCGGCGCTGACGGGTGGTGAGACCGTCATCGGGTACGACGGTCGGCTGTCCCTGCGGCATTAAGCGGCCCTCCTGGTCACGTGTGCTGCCTGTACGTCCTTCACGAGCCCCGCGATCGAGTCGGCGCGCAGCTCGTCCAAGGTGACGGCGGTGCCGCCGAGTTCACGGGCGAGATCCCGGGCGAGGCCGAGCCGCACCGGGCCGGTCTCGCAGTCCACGACGACGGAGGCGGTGCCCTCGGCGGCGTGCAGCCGGGCCGCGCGGGCGGCGAGCGCCACCGGGTCCCCGGCCGCCCGTCCGCCGGTCGCGCGTCCGTCGGTCACGACGACCAGCAGCGGGCGGCGCGAGGGGTCCCGCAGCCGCTCGACCCGCAGCACGTCGTGGGCCTTGAGGAGTCCGGCGGACAGCGGCGTACGGCCACCGGTCGGGAGCTGTTCGAGGCGGGCGGCGGCGGCGTCCACGGACGAGGTCGGCGGCAGCGCCACCTCGGCGTCCCGGCCCCGGAAGGTGACCAGACCGACCTTGTCGCGCCGCTGGTAGGCGTCGAGCAGCAGGGAGAGGACGGCGCCCTTGACGGCGCTCATCCGCTGCCGCGCGGCCATCGAACCGGAGGCGTCCACGGCGAAGAGCACGAGGTTCCCCTCCCGCCCCTCCCGCGTCGCCTGCCGCAGGTCGTCCCGGCGCAGGACCAGGCCCGGCCCGGAACGCCCGCGCGCCCGCTGGTGCGGGGCGGCGGCCTGCACGGTCGCCGCCAGATGCAGCTTGGTCAGCGTGCCCCGGGGGCGTACGGAGCCGGTGGTCCGGCCGTGCTCGGTACGGGCCCGGGAGCGGCGCCCGGCCGCGCCCTCGCCGAGACCGGGCACGCTGAGCATCCGGGTACGGAAGGGCTCGGCGGCCTTGACGGCGGCGCGCTCACCGGCCCCGGCCCCGGCGTGCTGGGGAGCGGGCTCGGGCGCGGGGGCGTCCTCGGGCACGGACAGGTCCTCGGGCGCGGGGGAGTCCTCGGGGGAGTTCTCGGCGGCGGGCCCGTCGCCCTGCGGCGGCACACCCCCGCCGTCCGGACCGCCGTCTCCGGGGCCGCCCCCGTCGGGACCGCCGTCGCCGGGACCGTCGGGCTCGGGGTCCTCGTCCGGCTCCTGGTCCTCGCCCTTGAACTGCTCCAGGGTCTCGTCGAGCTTGTCCTCGTCGATGCCGGGCGCGTCGAAGGGGTTGCGGCGGCGCCGGTGGGGGAGTGCGAGGAGAGCGGCCTGCCGGACGTCCTCGGAGGTCACCTCGGTGCGCCCCGCCCAGGCGGCGAGCGCGGTCGCCGTCCGGGCCATGACGATGTCGGCGCGCATGCCGTCCACCTCGAAGGCGGCGCAGGTCGCGGCGATCTGGAGCAGTGCCGCGTCCCCGAGCGTCACCCGGGACAGCAACTCCCGGGCGGCGACGATCCGTTCGCGCAGTGCGGTCTCCTCGCCGGCCCAGCGCGCGGCGAACCCGGCCGCGTCGTCCTCGAAGGCGAGCCGACGGCGGACGACCTCGACCCGCTGCTGCGGGTCCCGTGAGGCGGCCACCTCGACGGTGAGACCGAACCGGTCGAGCAGCTGCGGCCGCAGCTCGCCCTCCTCGGGGTTCATGGTCCCGACGAGCAGGAAGCGCGCGGCATGCCGCACGGAGACGCCCTCGCGCTCGACGTGGGAGGCGCCCATCGCGGCGGCGTCGAGGAGGTGGTCGATCAGGTGGTCGCTCAGCAGATTGACCTCGTCGACGTACAGGATCCCCCGGTGCGCGGCGGCGAGGAGCCCCGGCTCGAAGGCCTTCACGCCCTCGGCGAGCGCCTTCTCGATGTCGAGCGCACCGACGAGCCGGTCCTCGGAGGCACCGACGGGCAGCTCGACCATCCGCGCGGGCCGCTCGGCCCCGGGCGCGTCGGCGTGCGGCCCGTCCGGGCACGCCGGGTCGGGCGAGGCCGGGTCACAGCTGAACCGGCAGCCCGCGACCACCGGGACGGCGGGCAGGAGTTCGGCGAGCGCGCGGACGGCCGTGGACTTGGCGGTGCCCTTCTCGCCGCGTACGAGAACACCGCCCACCGCGGGACTGACGGCGTTCAGCAGCAGCGCCAGCCGCAGATCGTCCATGCCGACGACGGCGGTGAACGGATACCGGGTGCTCATCGGGTGATCGCTCCTTCGCTTGGTGTGCCTGCGGGTCCTGGGGTCCTCACGGCGCACCCGGCGGGACGAACGGCAGCCCCGCCGGGGCGCCCTCCTCGATCAGCCGCAGCAGCGCGTCCGTGTCCGCGTGTTCCTCGATCAGGTCGCCGAGCCGGTCGAGCTGCTCCTCCCGCAGCGCCCCGAACGACGTGTCGGGCGCCGGGACGAACCGCCGCCCCGCCGCCGCCGCGACCTCCCGCAGGAACGCCCGCCGGAACCCGTCGCTCTCCAGCGAGCCGTGCCAGTGGGTGCCCCACACGGAGCCGACCCGGCAGCCGTCCAGGAACGGCTCACCGCCCAGCACCTCCGCCACGCCGTGGTGGATCTCGTACCCCTCGACCCGCTCGCCGAGCGCCTCGCCGACCGGCCGGGCGAGGGTCTTCTCGACCCCGAACCGCACCCGTACGGGCAGCAGCCCGAGCCCGTCGACCACACCCGCCCTGGACTCGACCTCGTCCTCGATGCGCTCGCCGAGGGCCTGGAAGCCGCCGCAGACGCCGAGCACGGGCCGGCCCTCGGCCGCGCGCCGGACGAGGGCGTCCGCGAGCCCCCGCTCGCGCAGCCACGCCAGCGCCCTGACCGTCCCCCGGGTCCCCGGCACGACGACCAGGTCCGCGTCGACGAGTTCCTCGGGCCGGTCGACGAACCGGACGACCACGCCCGGCTCGGCGGCCAGCGCGTCCACGTCCGTGAAGTTCGACATCAGGGGTACGGCGCAGACGGCGACCCGCAGCACGTCCTCGCCGAGCGGCGGCGCGACGGCCGACTCGCGGACGGTGCCGCGCAGCGAGACCCGCAGCCCGTCCTCCTCGTCGATGCCGAGCCCGTGCGCGTACGGCAGGACGCCGAAGGTACGGCGCCCGGTGAGCCCGTGCAGCATGTCGAGCCCGGGTTCGAGGAGGGTCACGTCACCCCGGAACTTGTTGACCAGGTACCCCGCCACGAGCGACTGGTCCTCGGGGGAGAGCAGCGCCGTCGTCCCGAAGAACTGGGCGAAGACCCCGCCCCGGTCGATGTCGCCGACGACGACCACGGGCAGCTTCGCGGCCCGCGCGATGCCCATGTTCACGATGTCGGTGCGCCGCAGATTGATCTCCGCGGGACTGCCCGCCCCCTCACAGATCACGGCGTCGTAGGTGCTCCGCAGCTCCTCCAGGCACGCCATCACCGGCTCGAACAGCGTCTTCTGCCGTCCCCCGTGGTAGCCGCGGGCGCTCATCTCCCCGACCGGCCTGCCCATGAGCACGACCTGGCTGGAGCGGTCGCTGCCGGGCTTGAGCAGCACCGGGTTCATCAGCGCGGTCGGCTCGACGCGGGCGGCCTGCGCCTGCATGGCCTGTGCCCGGCCGATCTCGGCGCCCTCGCGGGTGACGAAGGAGTTCAGGGACATGTTCTGTCCCTTGAACGGCGCGACCTTGATCCCCCGCCGGACCAGCCAGCGGCAGATGCCGGCCGTCACGACGCTCTTGCCGGCGTCGGACGTGGTCCCGGCGACGAGCAGCCCCCCACCCCTCATGCGTTCCTCCGCTTCAGCGCGCTCGCGATCATCCGGCCGCCCACACAGGCGGCCAGGGTCAGTCCGGTGACCCGGCGGGACAGCCGGACCGCCCGGTCGATGTCGGCGACCTCGACGGGCCGCCCCCCACCGTTGAGGACGGGCCGGTGCTCGGTCCGTCCGGCGTACGAGAGGGTCCCGCCGAGCCGTACGCCGAGCGCGCCCGCGAACGAGGCCTCGACGGGGCCCGCGTTGGGGCTCGGGTGCTTCGCCGCGTCCGCCCGCCAGGCCCGTACGGCCCCGCGCGGGTTCCCGCCGGCGAGCGTCGCGGCCGCGGCCGTCAGCCGGGCACCGGGCCAGCCGGCCACGTCGTCGAGCCGGGCGGAGGCCCAGCCGTACCGGCGGTGGCGGGGCGACTTGTGGCCGACCATGGCGTCGAGGGTGTTGACGGCCCGGAAGGCGACGAGGCCCGGGACGCCCGCGACCGCGCCCCAGAAGAGGGCGCCGACCACGGCGTCGGAGGTGTTCTCGGCGACCGACTCGACGACCGCGCGGGCCATCGCGGGTCCGTCCAGGGAGTGCGGGTCGCGCCCGCACAGATGGGGCAGCCGTTCCCGGGCCACCTCCAGGTCCCCGGCGGCGAGCGCCCCGCCGATCGCACGGGCCTCCCGCCCCAGGGTCGTACCGCCGACGACGGCCCAGACGGCGGCTGAGGTGAGGGCGGCTCCGGCGGCCGGCCGGTTCCGCACGGCCCGCGCGGCGAGCGCGCCGAGGGCGGCGGTGGAGCCGGCGCAGACGGCGGTGTGCAGGGCGCCCCAGCCGCGGTGGTCGTGCCACAGGGCCCGCTCGACGCCGGCGGCGGCCCGGCCGAAGGCGGCGACGGGGTGCCCGCGGCGGGGGTCGCCGACGAGCAGGTCGACGGCGAGGCCCGCGGCGGCGCCGTACGCGAAGACAGCGGTGGATCCGGGGACTCTGGGGCTGCGGCCGGGCATGGCGCTGTGTCCTCACTCAGGGTCCGCGCCCTGGATCGACGTGACCGGCGGCGAGAGTTCCTGACTCCCGGACCCTTCGGATCCGGTCACAGTGGCGGGACCGCGCCGGAATCGCACCGGACTTCCTCTACTGCCGCCGTAATGGCCTCGGCAGTCCACCACGGGCCGAGAACAGCCGTCAACTCACCCTTGACCTGCAGCGCGTCACTGTGCGAAGCACCACAAACACGACGGCCGGGCGGTCCGCACCCGAAGGTGCGGACCGCCCGGCCGGGGTACCGGGGACCGTCAGGCGACGATCAGGTAGATGCCGTACGCCACGGCCGCGAGGCACAGGGCGAAGCAGGCGTAGGCGCCGGTGCGGGCCAGGGCGGCGGAGCCCCCCTGGGCGGCGGCCTGCTCCTGCTTGGAGAGGCCGATGATGCCGAGGGTGAAGAGGCCCACCAGTGCGACGGTCGCCACGAGGCTGACTCCGAAGACGGAGCCGAGAGCTGCCCAGTCGATCTTCATGTCGTTCGTTCCTTACACCGCTGCGGCGGGGGCCGGGGGAGCGGTCGGGTCGGTGGGGGCCGGCGCGGGGATGGTGGTCTTGAGGTCCTCGTCCGCGACGGCGGCGACGGAACCGGCCGGCGGCGGGGTGACGGCCGCGATGGCGGTGGTCACCACACCCGCGGGCTCGGCCTCGGCGTCGAGGTCGTCGGAGGTGACGTTGTGGTGGTCGACCGGCTTGCGGCGCGACAGCGACCAGATGACGGCCGAGCCGGCGATCAGCAGGACCGCGACGGCGGCGATGCCCCAGGGGCCCTGCTTGGTGAGGAACTCGGCGGCGGCGCCGACCAGGGCGGCGGCGGGCAGGGTCAGACCCCAGGCGACGAACATCCGGGTCGCGGTCGACCAGCGGACGACCCCGCCCTTGCGGCCGAGACCGGCACCCATCACGGCACCCGAGCAGGACTGGGTGGTGGAGAGGGAGAAGCCGAGGTGCGAGGAGGCCAGGATGACCGTCGCGGCGCTGGTCTGGGCGGCGAAGCCCTGCTGCGGCCGGAGGTCGGTGAGGCCCTTGCCCATGGTGCGGATGATGCGCCAGCCGCCGAGGTAGGTGCCGAGGGCGATGGCGATACCGGCGGCGACGATGACCCACAGCGGCGGGTTGGAGCCGGGGCTGAGGACGCCGCCGGTGACCAGGGCCAGGGTGATGATGCCCATCGTCTTCTGGGCGTCGTTGGTGCCGTGGGCGAGGGAGACGAGACCGGCGGAGGCGATCTGGCCGACCCGGTAGCCCTTGGCGGTGTGCTTCTCGTCGGTCTTCGCGCCGATCCGGTACGTCAGCCTCGTGGCGAGCATCGCGGCGAGACCGGCGACGATCGGGGCGGCGACGGCCGGGATGAGGACCTTGGTGACGATGGTCGGGCCGTTCACGGCCGACCAGCCGGCCGACATGACCGCGGCACCGATGAGGCCGCCGAAGAGGGCGTGGGAGGAGCTGGACGGCAGACCGAGGAGCCAGGTCAGCAGATTCCAGAGGATGGCGCCCACGAGCGCCGCGAAGATCACTTCTGTGCGGATGCCCTCTTCGTTGATGATCCCGCCGGAGATCGTCTTGGCGACCTCCACGGACAGGAACGCGCCGACGAGGTTGAGCACGGCGGACATGGCCACCGCCGTCTTGGGCTTGAGTGCACCGGTCGAGATGGTCGTGGCCATCGCGTTGGCGGTGTCGTGGAAACCGTTCGTGAAATCGAACACGAGAGCTGTCACGACCACAATCGCGAGCAGCAGCGTGATGTGTTCCATTTACCCAGGCAATCGTTCGACGTCAGTGGCCAGTCGAACGTAGGCAACCTGGGTGAACGGAAGGTGAACTGGGTCGGGCGCTGCGGTGTCCCCATCCGGTGTCAAGGCATTCCGCTTACGGCTCCGCCGGACCGGCCGTCCACGATGCGGTCACCAGCGACCCCGGGTAATCCGGGCGGACACCGGGCACGTACGACCTGACCCGGTTCGACCCCCGACGCCCGGTTCCGCTCCCTGGACGCCACCACCCGCACGAGGGACCCCGCCGAGGAGACCCATGTCACTCCCGAGAGGGACTCCCCGGGACACCCCGGCCCCCGCCACCGCACCCCCCGGCCGGGTCCGTCCGGTGGCAGCCCTTCCCCGCCGTGCCGAGACTGGGAGCGTGCGCCCGGCTACAGCGACGGCAGCGGCCGTCACCACTCTGCTCGGTGTCGGCGCGGCCGTGATCGCGGCCGGCCGGTACGCCAGCGACGTCGCCCTCAGGGCGCCGTCCGGACGGCCCCTGCCCGGGGACCCCAAACTGACCGTGCACGCCACGGACCCCGAACGGATCACCCTCACCCGCAGCCTCGCCTCGCTGCGCCCCGGCACCTACGGGATCGAGGGCCACGGACTGCACGCCGTCGTCGGCCCCGTCCTCGACCGGGTCCCGCACACCGCGGACACCGTCGTACGGCGGCTGGAACGGGTCGAACTCGGGGTGCTCGGCCCCGGCGGCCGCGTCCGCTTCACCCCCCAGCTGCACCGGGGCACGCCGATCACCGCCCTCGGGCTGGCCCAGGAGGACGTCGAGATCCCCGGCGAACTCGGCCCCCTGCCCGCCTGGCTGGTCGCCGCCCCCCGCACCACCTGGGTCATCGCCCTGCACGGCCTCGGCACCACCCGCGAGCACCCGCTCAACCTCGTCTCCTTCTACAACCGGCGGAAGATCCCCGTCCTCGTCCCCGCCTACCGGGGCGACGAAGGGGCGCCCGCCTCCCCCGACGGCCTCGCCCACCTCGGCGACTCCGAGTGGCGCGACGTCGACGCCGCCATCCGGTACGCCGTCCGCCGCGGCGCCGGCAAGGTCGTCCTGCACGGCTGGGGGACCGGGGCCTCGATGGCGCTGCGCGCCGCCGCCGAGTCGGGGATGCGCGACCGGATCAGCGGACTCGTCCTCGACTCCCCGGTCCTCGACCAGGAAGCCACCCTCCGCAACCTCGTCTCGGCCCACCACCTCCCCGGCCCGCTGCTCCCGCTCGCGGTCCGCTCCGCCCAGGGCAGGACCGGAGTCCACGGCGACCTGCTCAAGGCCGCCTCCGCGCCCGAGGCCCTGCGCGTCCCGGTCCTCCTCCTGCACGGCCCCGACGACACCCTCGCCCCCTGGGAACCCTCCGTCGAACTCGCCGCGCGCCGTCCCGACCTGGTCACCCTCCACACCGTGCGGCACGCCCCGCACGCCGCCATGTGGAACGCCGACCCGGTCCGCTACGAGGAAGCCCTCCGCCGCTTCCTCACCCCCCTCCTCTGAGGCCGGCCGCCCCCTTCCGCCCCGGGCCGTCGCACGCGTTCCGCCCGGGGCCGCCGCACCCGTTCCTGGGCCCGTCCGCGCGCCCGTTCTGACGGGGTGGCCGATTCCGATTGGGCTTTCGGGCCGTCAGCGGGAAGACTGCCCCCGTGACGTCTCGAAAGCCCGATGAACCATTGGCGCGCAACTCCAGACTCCGACTCGTCCGCCCGCGGGCGCTGGCCACCGCCCGACGGGCCGTGACGACCCGGCGCACCCGGCCGGCGCCGCGGCCGCCCGAGGGCACTCCGCCCCGCGCGGAGCTCGCCCGCCAGGCCCGGCAGGTCCTCGCCGACGCCGTACGGATCGCCCGCTGGGCCGCCGTCGAGCGCGGCGTCGACACGGCCCCCCGCACCGGCCCCGGCGCGCTCCCGGCCACCGTCCCCGCGGCGGTCCCCGCCGAGGAACGGGCAGCCGCCGCACTGGACCTGACACCCGGCCAGATCCGGGCCGGCTGGGACCGCGCGCGGCTCGCCGGACTCGTCGAACTCCACGACGGCGCCGTCCGCCCCGGCTGGCGGCTGCACGCCTGGGACCGGGACGACTCCGCGGTCCTGCGCGGCTGGGTCGCGCTCTTCGACGCCTGGTCCCTGGTGCACCCGGCCTCCGGGGGCGTCGCGCCGAGCGCCGTCGCCGAGGTCGTCGAGGCCGTCCCGCAGGTCCTCTCGCTGCTCCAGCTCTCCCAGGGACCGGTCCTCGTCCCCGCCCTCCTCGACCTGCTCGGCCAGCGCGTCGAGGAACTGCGCGAGGAGCGCTGCGAGGTCCCGGCCACCGGGCCCGCCGCCGAGACCGCGGCCACCCCGGCCGCGAGCGACGGCGCCGAGGGCCTCCCGGCCCTCCTCGACTGGGCCCTCGAAGGCCTCGCGGCCGTCGGCGCGCTCACCCTCGACCCCGGTGCGGAAGGGCGTCACGCGACCCTGACCCCGCTCGGGAACTGGGCGGTCTGGGTCAAGCTGGAGCAGATCTGCGTCGCCGCGCAGAGCCCCGCGGGCAACATCGAGCAGTCCGCCGAGGACATGCTCCGCGGCTGCGCCCGGCTCACCCCGGGCCCGGCCCGCGCCGAGTACCGCGCCTGGCTCGCGGCCCGCACCCTCGCGGGCGCCGTGGCCGAACTCCTCGCGGTCGCCCGGGGCGAGGACGCCCTGCTGCGCGGCCTCGCCTTCGAGGCGCTCCGGGTCGTCGGCGCTCCCGCCGAGGCCGAGGTCCGCGCCACCGTCGCCGAACCCTCGCTCCGGCCGTACGCCCTGCTCTGGCTCGCCGAGTACGAGGGCGCCGACCCCGACGACGCCCAGGAGGTGCTCACCCGCGAGGAGGCCACCTGGCTCTGGGTGGACACGGCGGCGGCCGTCGCCGACCACGGCGAGAGCGAGCTGCTCGTCCGGCACCTCGACTCCGCCGTGCAGGGCACCGTCCCCGCGCTGCTCGACGAGGTCCGGGCCGTCGGCCACCCGCGTACCGTCCAGGTCCTGGTCGCCCTCGCCGCCGCCCACCCCGACCCGGCCCTCGCGAAGGCGGTCCGCAGGGCCGCCTTCCAGGTCCACACCGGGGGAGCCTGACGAGGACCGCGTCCCCGGCGTCCGGCTACTCCGCGGCGCCGGGGGTGTACGTCCCGAAGCTCCAGATGTTCCCCTCGGCGTCCCGGGCCATGTAGTCCCGGGAGCCGTAGTCCTGGTCCCTGGGCGGCATCACGATCTCGATGCCGTGGGCGGACGCGCGTGCGTGGTGCTCGTCGACGTCGTCCACGTGCACGAAGACGCCCACCGGGCCGCCGCGGGCCATCAGCTTGTCGAACTCGCTGCCGGTGCCCTTGCTGCCCAGCATCACCATGCCGTTCCCGTAGGCCAGCTCGGCGTGCGCGACCCGGCCGTCCTCGCTCTCGTACACCGCGGTCGCGGTGAAGCCGAAGCCCTCCGTGAGCTGCTTGATCGCCGCCTTGGCGTCGTCGTACGTCAGTGTCGGACAGACCTGGGGCGCCTCGGCCATCCCGATCACTCCCTTTCGATGCCGTCGAATGTGACCTGGGTCTCAGTCTCGCAGTCGCCGCCGACAACTCAGCGGAAGGTGTTGCAGCGGGCCATGTCGCCGGTCCGGTAGCCCTCGTGGAACCACTGCTGCCGCTGCGCCGCCGAGCCGTGCGTCCAGCTCTCCGGGGTCACCCGGCCCTGGAACTTCTCCTGGATCCGGTCGTCGCCCACCGCGGCCGCCGCGTCCAGGCCGTCCCGGATGTCCGCGTCGGTGAGCGTCGTCAGGAGCGGCCGGCCGGTCCGGTCGTCGGGGCTGCTGGTCGCGTGCCGCGCCCAGACGCCCGCGTAGCAGTCGGCCTGGAGCTCGACCCGTACGGCGTTGGAGTTCGCGCCGGTCCGCCCGTCCTGGGCGCGGCTCAGCGTCCCCATCAGGTTCTGGATGTGGTGGCCGTACTCGTGGGCCACCACGTACGCCTGCGCGAAGGGCCCGCCGCTCGACCCGAACGTGGTCCGCAACTCGTCGAAGAAGCCCAGGTCCAGATAGACCTGCCGGTCGCCGGGGCAGTAGAAGGGCCCGACCGCCGAGGTCGCGGAGCCGCACGCGGTCCCGACCTGCCGGCTGAACAGCACCGTCTTCGCGGGCCCGTAGGTGCCGCCCCTGCGCGCGTACTCGGTCCGCCAGTAGTCCTGGAGGCTGTTGACGACGGCGACGATCCGGCAGTCGTCGCGGGCGTTCGCGTCGGAGCCCTTCCGGCAGCTCTGGTCGACCTGGGCCACCGACGAGGCGCCGGCCACGGGCTCGTCGCCGCCCGAGGAGAGTCCGAGCTGGTCCGGTCCCACCCCGAAGAGCACGCCCAGGACCAGGGCGATGAGGCCGATGACGCCGCCGCCGATGGTCGCCCTGCCGCCCGGGACGCGGCTGCCCCGGACGTCCCGTACCTCCGAGGTGTCCAGGTCGGCGTCGTCGTCGAACTGCACGGTCCACCACCCTCCGCGTCACTGCCGCGGCGGTGGCCGCCGCCCTGTGCCGAGTATCAGACGATCTCTAATCTGTCGCCCGTTTTACGGCTCATAGGCAGGAATGTGAGAAGAACACGCATTCGTCCTCTGTACCCCGCATGGCCGAAAAGCAGTTGCAGGTGCCCGTTAGACTGGCGGTATGGCCATTCTCCTCTGGGTGCATTAGCGGCGTCGAAGCCCACCACCAGTCGTCCTTCCGCCCTTTCCCACCGCCCTGGAGTCTGTCCGTGATCACCGCATCCGGCGTCGAGCTGCGCGCCGGCGCCCGTGTCCTCATCGAATCCGCTTCCTTCCGCGTCGCCAAGGGCGACCGCATCGGCCTCGTCGGCCGCAACGGAGCGGGCAAGACCACCCTCACCAAGTGCCTCGCGGGCGAGGGACAGCCGGCCGCCGGCACCATCGCCCGCTCCGGCGAGGTCGGCTATCTGCCGCAGGACCCGCGCACCGGTGACCTCGACGTCCTGGCCCGCGACCGCATCCTCTCCGCCCGCGGCCTCGACGTCCTCATCAAGAAGATGCGGATGAACGAGGAGCGCATCGCCACCGGCTCCGGCGGCACCCGCGACAAGGCGATGCGGCAGTACGAGCGCCAGGAGACGGAGTTCCTCACCAAGGGCGGCTACGCGGCCGAGGCCGAGGCCTCCACCATCGCCGCCGCCCTCGGCCTGCCCGACCGCGTCATGGGCCAGCCGCTGCACACCCTCTCCGGCGGTCAGCGCCGCCGCGTCGAGCTGGCCCGGATCCTCTTCTCGGACGCCGACACGCTCCTCCTCGACGAGCCCACGAACCACCTCGACGCCGACTCCATCGTCTGGCTGCGGGACTACCTGAAGACCTACCGCGGCGGCTTCATCGTCATCTCCCACGACGTCGACCTCGTCGAGACCGTGGTCAACAAGGTCTTCTACCTGGACGCCAACCGCTCCACCATCGACGTCTACAACATGGGCTGGAAGCTCTACCAGCAGCAGCGCGAGGCCGACGAGAAGCGCCGCAAGCGCGAGCGCCAGAACGCCGAGAAGAAGGCCGCCGCCCTCAACTCGCAGGCCGACAAGATGCGTGCCAAGGCCACCAAGACCGTGGCCGCGCAGAACATGGCCAAGCGCGCCGAGCGGCTGCTCTCCGGCCTGGAGGCGGTGCGCGCCTCCGACAAGGTCGCCAAGCTCCGCTTCCCCGAGCCCGCGCCCTGCGGCAAGACCCCGCTGACGGCCGAGGGACTCTCCAAGTCCTACGGTTCGCTCGAGATCTTCACGGATGTGGACCTCGCCATCGACAAGGGCTCCCGCGTCGTCATCCTCGGCCTCAACGGCGCGGGCAAGACCACGCTGCTGCGGCTCCTCGCCGGGGCCGAGAAGCCCGACACGGGCGAGGTCACCCCGGGCCACGGCCTCAAGCTCGGCTACTACGCCCAGGAGCACGAGACGCTCGACCCCGAGCGCAGCGTCCTGGAGAACATGCGCTCGGCCGCACCCGACCTCGACCTCGTCCAGGTCCGCAAGACGCTCGGCTCCTTCCTGTTCTCCGGCGACGACGTCGACAAGCCGGCCGGGGTCCTCTCCGGCGGCGAGAAGACCCGGCTGGCCCTGGCCACCCTGGTCGTCTCCTCGGCCAACGTGCTGCTCCTGGACGAGCCCACCAACAACCTGGACCCGGCCAGCCGCGAGGAGATCCTCGGGGCCCTGCGCACCTACAAGGGCGCCGTCGTCCTGGTCACCCACGACGAGGGCGCGGTGGACGCGCTGGAGCCGGAGCGGATCATCCTGCTCCCGGACGGCGTCGAGGACCTGTGGGGCCCGGACTACGCGGACCTGGTCACCCTCGCCTGACCCACGACGGCCGTGAGCGGCCCGGAAACGGGCCGGAGCGGCCGGGAGTGATCATCCCGGGCTGGATCATTCGGCTCATGGGTGATCCTTCATCTGAGTGAGGGCGTCTCGTACTCCCCGGCGCGGTGCTCTGCCGAATCCTTCCGGCAGACCCGCGCCGTACGTGTGTTCCCCCAGCGTCCGTGACCTGGCACTTCCCGCGCCACGCGGCGCGGGCGGTCGTTTCCGGCCCATCGGAATTCAGGCCTCCGATTGTGACGACGGAGCGCTCGTCCACAAATCCGGCGGCACGGACCTTGTCGAATGGGTGGCCAGGACGGGCGGGAGGGGTGATCATGAGAAGTCCAGAGCGCACTTCCCATGAGGAGGCACGGGTGGCCGAGACTCTGAAGAAGGGCAGCCGGGTGACCGGCGCCGCGCGCGACAAGCTCGCGGCAGACCTGAAGAAGAAGTACGACTCCGGTGCGAGCATCCGGGCGCTGGCCGAGGAAACGGGCCGCTCCTACGGATTCGTCCACCGGATGCTCAGCGAGTCCGGAGTCACGCTGCGTGGACGCGGCGGAGCGACCCGGGGCAAGAAGGCGGCCTCGGCCTGACATCGGGGCGGCTCGACCGGGCCACCGGGTCTCCCGGTGGCCACCCGGTCGGTCTTCGGGCCGGCCCGGTGGTTACTGTGCAGTCACTTAGCATCGGATGCAGTGCTGCACCGGAACCGGAGGCGCCCCATGACTACGCTCGACGACTCTGAGCTCGTATTCGACAAGGACGGTGTACGGCTCACCGTCGAGGACGCCGTTGCCACGGTGACCCTGACCAATCCGGCGAAGCGCAACGCCCAGTCTCCCGCTCTGTGGCGGGCGTTGACAGAAGCCGGCCGGTCATTGCCCGGCAGCGTGCGGGTCGTCGTTCTGCGCGGTGAGGGCGCGTCCTTCTCCGCCGGACTCGACCGGCAGGCGTTCACGCCCGAGGGCTTCGACGGAGAGCCGTCCTTCATCGATCTCGCGCGCGGTTCCGACCAGGAACTCGACGCCGTCATCGCCGAGTACCAGGAGGCGTTCACCTGGTGGCGCCGCAGCGACCTCGTGTCGATCGCGGCCGTCCAGGGCCATGCCATCGGCGCGGGCTTCCAGCTCGCTCTCGCCTGCGACCTGCGGGTCGTCGCCGAGGACGTGCAGTTCGCCATGCGCGAGACCAGCCTGGGCCTCGTCCCGGACCTGACCGGGACGCATCCGCTCGTCTCGCTCGTCGGCTACGCCCGCGCGCTGGAGATCTGCGCCACCGGGCGCTTCGTCCACGCCGAGGAGGCCGAGCGCATCGGTCTCGCCAACCTCTCCGTGCCCGCCGCCGAGCTCGACGCGGCGGTACGGGACCTCGGCGCCGCCCTGCTCGCGGCGCCGCGCGACGCCCTCACCGAGACCAAGGCGCTCCTCCAGGGCGTCTCCGGCCGCTCGTACGAGGAGCAGCGCGCCGCCGAGCGCGCCGCCCAGGCCCGCCGCCTGCGCGACCTCGCGGGCCTCGGCGACTGACGTCGTCCGCGCCCTAGCGCAGTTCCGACACCACCACCGTGACCGCGGTGCCCTCCGGGGCGGCCGCGGTCACGGCCGTCCGCACGGAACGTGCCACGTCCAGGGGCCGGCGCCCGGCCGTCACGGCCAGCTCCAGCCGTACCCCGTCCTCGTTCCGGCGCACCGGCGGGCCCAGCGCGTCCGTCACCCCGGCGACCCCCGGCACCCCGAGCGCCACCAGGGCCAGGGGGTCGTCCGTCGCCGGGGAGGTCCGGCCCGGCCGGGGTTCGGCGGGGGTCGCCGCCGGGGGCTCCGCGTCGAGCAGCTCCGTCACCCGTAGGTCCACGGCCGCCACCACCAGGCCGATCCCGCCCTCGGCCGCCGCGAGCAGGGCCGCGCGCAGCGCGTCCGAAAGCTCGGGCAGCGGCCGCCCGGCCACCGCCGCGAACGCGGCCGTGATCCGTACGGACCCGGGCGCCGCGTACGGCCCGGTCTCCTGGTCCTCGTCGGCCGTTCCGATCCGCAGAATCCCCGGCACCACCCCCCGTACGGCCCCACCGGCCCCGTCGAGCACTTCGCGTACCGTCCGCTCGGTGATCCAGGCGCCGTCCGTCGCCGTTCCGAGCGGCAGCAGCCTGCCCGGGGCGAGCCGGTCCCGTACCGCAGCAGTCCAACCCTCAGCCGTCGTCATTGCCCCAGCCTGCCGTATCCCCGGGGCGGTACCGGGTAAGCGCCCTTAGTGTGAGCGAAGAACCCCGAAATATCCCAGAAGGGGCTAAACGTGATGACGGACACCACGCATTCCCACGAGCCGACGGGCGACGACCCGCGCCGCACCTCGGTGACCAAGCGGGGCGGCGGCGCGGCCGCCTCCCGCGGCCGGACGACGATCGCCGACGGCGTCGTCGAGAAGATCGCCGGACTCGCCGCCCGTGACGTCGTCGGCGTCCACGCGATGGGCAGCGGCCTCTCCCGCACCTTCGGCGCCGTGCGCGACCGGGTGCCCGGCGGGGGCGGCGGAAAGGCGAGCGTCACCCGAGGCGTGAAGGCCGAGGTCGGCGAGGTGCAGACCGCGCTCGACCTGGAGATCGTCGTCGACTACGGCGTCTCCATCGCCGACGTGGCGGGCGACGTCCGCGAGAACGTCATCGCCGCCGTCGAGCGGATGACCGGCCTCGAGGTCGTCGAGGTCAACATCGCCGTCAGCGACGTGAAGCTGCCCGACGAGGAGGAGGACGAGCCGGAACCCCGGCTCCAGTGAGAACTGACGGGTGCGTACAGGGGGCTCAGGAGGACTCGGAAAGGGGTCAGGAATGAGCATGGCGGTGGTCGGCCTGGTGGCCGGCATGGCTCTCGGCTTCGCCGGATACTTCGGCGGCTTCGGAGCGTTTCTGCTGGTCGCGGCCTTGGGGGCGATCGGCTTCGTGGCCGGCCGCTTCCTCGACGGCGACCTCGAACCCGGCGATCTGTTCCGGGGCCGCGACCGCGGCGACCGGCGGAGGTGACGCGGGGTGACAGCCGAGCCGGCCCGCGGCCCCGTGCGTGACCGGGGGGCGACCAGGATCGCCGACCGGGTCGTCGCGAAGATCGCCGCCCAGGCGGCACGGGAGGCCGCGGGCCCGGTCCCCGAGGGGGGCTCCGCGCCCCACGCCTCGGTCGTCGTCCACCGCGACGTCGCCCGGGTCGCGGTGAGCCTGGAACTCGCCTACCCCTCGGACGTCGGCCGCCGCTGCGGGGCCGTACGGGGCCGGGTCCGCTCCCGCGTGGAGACCCTCGTGGGCATGGAGGTCCACGAGGTCACCGTCCAGGTGGAACGCCTCCACTCACCCCTCACCCGACAGGCCACACGGAGGGACCGCGTGTCATGACGACACCACCAGCCCCTGGGCTCGAGGACGCTCCCGGCCCCGGCGGGACGCAGACCGGTCCCGACGGCGTGCCCGTGCTCGGTGACGTCCCCGCGTCGCCCGTCCGCCGGTTCTGGGCCGTCCGGCGCATCCCCGCCGCCCTGCTCGCCGCCGTCGTCCTCGGCGGCGCCGGGCTGCTCCTCTACGACGTGGCCTCCGTCCGGGCCGACCGGCCCGCCATGACCTGGCGGCGGAAGCTCGCCGACGGCCTCGCGACCCGGCCGCTCGACGACACCTGGGTCGTCCTCGGCGCCGCGCTCGCCTGCGCCCTCGGCGTCTGGCTGCTCGTCCTGGCCGCGACCCCCGGACTGCGCGCCGTCCTCCCGATGCGCCGCGAGCACGCCGACGTACGGGCCGGACTCGACCGGGAGGCGGCGGCCCTCGCCCTGCGGGACCGGGCCATGGAGGTCTCCGGCGTGCAGTCCGCGCGGGTCCGCGTCGGCCGCTCCAAGGTGGGCGTCCGGGCGGCCTCGCACTTCCGCGCGCTCGACGAGGTACGGGCCGACCTGGAGCGGGCCCTCACCACCGGCATCGCCGAACTGGGCCTCGCCCACCCGCCCGCGCTGACGGTACGGGTGGCCCGGCCGCCCAGGAAGGGGTGACCCGGTGACGGTCGTCCTCCGGCGGGTCAACCGCATCCTGCTCGGCCTCGCCGGGCTGCTCCTCGTCCTCGTCGGCGGCGGAGTCCTCGCCGCCGCCCTCGACCTCGGCGTGCCGTCCTGGTGGCCCTGGTCGGGCCCCTCCGACGTGCTGCTCTCGGCCGCCGACCGGCAGCGCTGGCGGGACGAGGGCTGGTGGTGGCCGGTGGTCATCGCCGTCCTCGGGCTGATCGTCCTGCTCGCCCTCTGGTGGCTGCTCGTCCAGTTCCGGCGGGCGCGGCTCGCCGAGGTGCTCGTCGACAGCGGCGACGGCGAGGAGGCGGTCCTGCGCGGCCGCGCCCTGGAAGGCGTCCTGGAGGCGGACGCCACCGCCCAGGAGGGCGTGGCACGGGCCAAGGTGTCCCTCACGGGCCGCCGGGGAGCCCCCCGTACCCGGGTCGCCCTGCTCCTGGAGCCGTACGCCTCCCCGGGGGACGCCCTGACCACCCTCAGCACCGAGGCCCTCGCCCACGCCCGTACGTCCACGGGCCTCGCCGCGCTGCCCACCGAGGCGCGCCTGCGGGCCGTCAAGCACCGGGCCCGCCGGGTGTCCTGACCGGCGGGGCCACCGGGCCGACGGGCTGCGGTGGCGGCCCCAGGAGTCCGACGGGCCGGAGCGGGCCGGCGCGCGGTGTTCAGAACCCGCCGCGGGCCCCGCCGTCCACCGGGATCATCAGCCCCGTCAGATACGAGGCGGCCGGCGACAGCAGGAACGCCGCCGTCCGGCCGAACTCCTCCGGGGTGCCGTAGCGGCGCAGCGGGATGGTGGCCTCGTTGGCCGTACGGGCGGCGTCCGCGTCGCCGGAGAGCGCGTCCAGGGACCGCACCCGGTCCGTGTCGATGCGGCTCGGCAGCAGTCCGACGACCCGCACCCCGCGCGGGCCCAGGTCGTTGGAGAGGGACTTCGCGAAACCGGCGAGTCCGGGGCGCAGCCCGTTGGAGATGGTGAGGCCGGGGATCGGCTCGTGGACGGAGCCGGACAGCACGAAGCCGATGACCCCGCCCTCGCCGAGCGTCTCGGCCGCCGCGCGGGCCAGCCGCACCGCGCCGAGGAAGACGGTGCCGAACGCGGCCGTCCACTGCTCGTCGGTGTTGTCCGCGGCGAAGCCGGGCGCCGGGCCGCCGACACTGATCAGGATGCCGTCGAAGCCGCCGAACCGGGCCCGTGCCTCGGCGATCAGCCGCGCCGGGGTCCCCGCGTCGGTGTTGTCGGCGGCGACGCCCTCCGCGCCCGCCCCCAGCTCGGCCACGGCCTCGACGACGGTCTTCTCCTCGCGCCCGGTGATCAGCACCTTGGCGCCCTCGGCGAGCAGCGCCTCGGCGGAGGCCCGCCCGAGTCCCCGCGTCGCCCCGGTCACCACGTACACACGGTCCTTCAGTCCCAGATCCATGGCGCCTATCCTGCCGGGTCCTGATCGTCCCCGGCCAGCGCGAGCGCCGTGCCCACCAGGCCGATGTGGCTGAAGGCCTGCGGGAAGTTGCCCAGCTGGCGCTCCGCCACGGGGTCGTACTCCTCCGCCAGGAGCCCGACGTCGTTGGCGAGCGCGACGAGCCGCTCGAAGAGCTCGCGGGCCTCCTCGGTCCTGCCGGTCATCCGGAGCGCGTCCGCCAGCCAGAACGAGCAGACCAGGAAGGTGCCCTCCTGGCCGGGCAGTCCGTCGATCGCCCCCGAGCCGGTGCTGTAGCGGCGCACGTAGCCGCCGTGCAGCAGTTCCGCCTGTACCGCGTCGACCGTCCCGACCACCCGGGGGTCGTCCGGCGGCAGGAAGCCGACCCGGGGGATGAGCAGGGTCGCGGCGTCCAGTTCGAGCGAGCCGTAGGACTGGGTGAAGGTGTTCCGGGCGGGGTCGTAGGCCCGGGCGCACACCTGCGCGTGGATCTCGTCCCGCATGGTCCGCCACCGTGCCGCGTCGCCGGGCAGCGAGGGGTCCGCCTCCAGGGTGCGGACGGCGCGGTCCGCGGCCACCCAGGCCATCACCTTGGAGTGGGTGAAGTGGCGGCGCGGCCCGCGGACCTCCCACAGGCCCTCGTCGGGTTCCCGCCAGGTCGACTCCAGGAAGCCGAGCAGGCTCAGCTGGAGGTTCCAGGCGTGCCGCACCGCCGGGATGCCGGCCTCGCGCGCGAGGTGGAGGGAGTCCATGACCTCGCCGTACACGTCGAGCTGGAACTGGTCGACGGCCGCGTTCCCGGTGCGCACCGGCGCCGAGTCGCCGTAGCCCCGCAGCCACGGCAGCGTCGTCTCGGGGAGCCGGCGCTCGCCGGCGGGCCCGTACATGATCTGCAGGTCGGCCGGGTCGCCGGCGACCGAGCGCAGGAGCCAGTCCCGCCAGGCGGCGGCCTCGTCGACGTATCCGCTGGAGATCAGCGCGCCGAGGGTGAGGGCGGAGTCGCGCAGCCAGCACGCGCGGTAGTCCCAGTTCCGTACGCCGCCGAGCTCCTCGGGCAGGGAGGTGGTGGGGGCGGCCATGATCCCGCCGGTCGGGGCGTAGGTGAGGGCCTTCAGGGTGATCAGGGAGCGCAGCACGGTCTCCCGGTACGGGCCCCGGTAGGTACAGCGGGCCGCCCACTCCCGCCAGTCCGCGAGGGACTGTTCCAGGGCCTCGTGGGGGTCGACGAGGTCGGGCCGCGGCTCGTGGGAGGGGTGCCAGGTGAGGACGAACGCGACCTTCTCCCCGGCGGTCACGGTGAAGGAGGAGCAGGTGGCGAACTGCTGGCCCCAGGTCTTCACCTGCGGCTCGCTGCGCAGCCAGACCGCGTCGGGTCCGGCGACGGCGACCCGGTGGCCGTCGGCGCGGCGCATCCAGGGCACGATCGAGCCGTAGTCGAAGCGCAGCCGCAGGACGGCGCTCATCTCGACGGTGCCGCTGACGCCCTCCACGATCCGCATCAGGTCGGGGGCCCTGTCCCGCTGCGGCATGAAGTCGACGACCTTGACGGTGCCGGTGCGGGTCTCCCAGTAGGTCTCCAGGACGAGGGAGTCCTCGGCGTAGCGCCGGGAGGTGCAGGTCGTGGCGCCCTTGGGGGCGATGCGCCAGTGGCCGTTGTCCTCGTCGCCGAGGATCGCGGCGAAGCAGGCGGCCGAGTCGAAGCGGGGCAGACACAGCCAGTCGACCGATCCGTCGCGGCCGACGAGCGCGGCCGTCTGGAGATCGCCGATGAGGGCGTAGTCGTCGATACGTTGCGTCACGCTTTGGGCTGTTCCCGGAAGCGGCGGCGGTCAATCAGGGGGACGGCGTGGCCTGGATCGCTTCGGTGTCGCGTTCCGGGGTCACGGTGGTGTCGGAGGCGGCCGCCGTCTCCCGGTCGCGCTTCTCCCTGCGGACCAGGATCACCCAGCCGACGGGCACCCCGCCCGCGAAGAGCCACCACTGCACGGCGTACGCCATGTGGGGGCCGATCGAGTCGTGGTCGGGTTCGGCGATGGGTTCGGGGGTGTCCCCGGCGGGGGCGGGCGTGACCTGTTCGACGTAGCCGCCGAGCACCTCGCGGCCGATCAGCTCGGCCTGCTGCCGGCTGCTGATGAGCATGACCTGCCGGTCCGGCAGGCCCTTCAGGTCCTTGATGCCGCTGGCGCCGGTCGTCTCGTCGGCCTTGAGCCGGCCGGTGACGGTGACCTCGCCCTTGGGAGCGGGCGGCACCGGCGGGAAGGAGTGCTGGTCGGCGGCGGCCGGGATCCAGCCGCGGTTGACCAGCACGACCGCGCCGTCCCGGAGGACCAGTGGGGTCAGGACGTGCACGCCGACCCGGTCGTCGGAGGAGGTGCGGCGGCGGACCACCACCTCGTGGGCGGTGTCGAAGGTGCCGGTGGCGGTGACCGGCCGCCAGTAGTCCTCGCGGGGCACGGTGTGGCCGGGGGAGGTGAGCTCCTCGACGGGCACCGGCTTCGCCGCGACGCTGTCCGCGATCAGGGTGTTCTGGGCGACCCGCCGTTCGTGGCGGTGGAACTGCCAGAAGCCCAGCTCGATCATCGTGGGGATGAGGACGAGGGCGACGAGGGTGAGGATCACCCACTGCCGGGACAACAGGAAGCGGTACACCCCATGACCGTACAGCGGGGGCCACGGGGTGCACGCAGGGGGGTTCGGCTCGCCCGGGGGCGGGCCGAGGATCGTTTCTGCTCAGACCCTGTCGACGATGCCCACCTTTCCCTCCGCGCGGGCGCAGTGGCCGCCGCAGTACCAGCTGCCGTCGACCTCGACGCCCTGTCCGATGACCTGGACCCGGCAGTGCTCGCAGATGGGCGCCATGCGGTGGATGGCGCAGGCGAAGCAGTCGAAGACGTGCACCGCGCCCTGCGCGTGCACTTCGAAGGACATGCCGTAATCGTTTCCGCAGACCTCACAACGTGCCATGCGCCACAGGGTGGGGGCTCCCGGCGGGTGTGCGCAGCTCGGCACGCCCGCCGGGGCGGGGGTGTCACCCGTCTGCCGGGGCCACGTCCCGCAGCAGCTGGGTGTAGGCGGCCTCGTCGACGATCGGCGTGCCGAAGGACTTGGCCTTGACCGTCTTGGAGGTGGCGGCGTCCGGGTCGTTGGTGACCAGGAGGCTGGTCAGCCGGGAGACGCTGCCGGCGACATGGAGCCCGGCGTCGACGGTGCGGTCCTCCAGCAGCTCGCGGTCGACGGAGGTGTCGCCGGAGAAGGCGATCCGCATGCCCTGCTTGAGCGGTTTGTCCGTCTCGTAGCGGCCCGGGTTGGGGTACGGGCACGGCGGGCGCTTCCGCGAGGGACGCCAGCTGCCCGCCCGGTACGAGGAGGGGTACGGGGAGGCCGAGGCCTGCGAGCCGATCCGGGGCTGCGCCGGGGACGCGGCCCACTCGGTCAGCGGCCGGCACTCCAGGAGCGGCAGCCGGACGTTCCGCTCCGCCGCCGCGTGCAGGCTCGGGCGGAAGGCCTCGGCCAGCACCCGGGCGTCGTCGAGAGCGTTGTGCGCGCGCTGCTGCACGACACCGAAGTGCGCGGCCAGTGACTCCAGCTTGTGGTTGGGCAGCGGCAGCGACAGCTCCTTGGCGAGCGCGATCGTGCACAGCCGCTGGCGCACGGGCGCGGCGGACTCCGCGCGCGCGTACTCCCGGGCGATCATCTGCCAGTCGAACATCGCGTTGTGCGCGACGAGGACCCGCCCGTCGAGCCGGGCCGCGAACTCCGCCGCGATCTCCGGGAAGAGCGGCGCGCCCTCCAGGACGTCGCTGGTCAGCCCGTGGATCCAGACCGGGCCCGGATCGCGCTCGGGGTTGACCAGGGTGTACCAGTGGTCCTCGACGTTCCCCCGGGCGTCCAGCCGGTAGACGGCAGCCGAAACTATCCGGTCGTCGCGGGCGAGTCCGGTGGTCTCCACGTCGACGACCGCGTACCCCTGCGGGTAGGCGGCCGGCCACGTCTCTGCGGTCGTACGGTCGTCAAGCACGGTCACAGAGAATACGGCCCGCGACCGACAACTCCCTCCCCGGTGTCCCCGGACACCCCGGCGAGCAGCCCCTCGACCAGCGCGCGCACGGAGTCGACGAACAGGCGCTCGGTGTCGATCGGGGCGGCCAGGGCGCGTGCGAGCGGCCCGTCGGACTCCGCGTCCTCGCCGCTCCACAACTCCTCCTCGGCGGGCGACTGGGCGGGCGAGCGCTCGCGGTTGCGCTCCACGAGCACGTACCCGACGACCTGGAACTGCACCGCGCGGACGGCGCGCGCCGCGTGCGCCCCGCGCAGTCCGGCCGCGTGCGCCTCGTGCACCAGCGCGCGCTGGGCCGGCAGGAACATGCTCTCCGTCAGACCCCGCTCGTGGACCATCGCCACCAGGTGCGGGCGCTCGCGCAGGGCGCGGCGCAGCGCGCGGGCCACCGACACGATCCGCTCGGCGGGGGTCGTGCCGCGCGGGTGGATCGTGCCGAGGTCGGCGACCGTACGCGCGACGAGCGCGTCGAGCAGCGACTCGCGGTTGCCGACGTGCCAGTAGATCGAGGTGACCGCGGTGGAGAGTTCGGCGGCGAGCCTGCGCATGGTCAGGGCGGCGGGGCCGTGCTCCCTCACCAGGGCGGCGGCCGTGTCCAGGACTTCGTCGCGGGTCAGCGCGGTGCGTGCCACCGGATTCCCCACCTCCTCGCGGAGCGTTCCATCCGTTCCCCCCAATTCCTCTGCGTGCACGGCTCTTTACCCTTCGGGAGCGGCGGTGTAACTGTGTTACAGGCTGACGATCCCGAGAGGTGGTACGTCATGGCACGAGTACGGTACGGGGCGCGCACCGACGCCGAGGCGGCGGCGGCACGCGAACGGAGCGCCAAGCTCCCCGACATCTGGTCCACCGGAGTGGTCGCCGTCTGGGAGACCGACCCGGACGTCGTCGCGGCGGTCCTGCCGCCCCCGCTGAAACCCACCGCGCGTCCCCTCGTACGCGCCAACATCAGCAAGGTCGACCTGCCCGGCTATCCGCTCGGCGCCGGCTCGGTGGCGGTCGCTGCCGCCCACGGCGACAAGGAGGGCTGGTACCCGCTGGTCATGCCGATGACCCACGAACGGGCCCTGGTCGGCGGACGCGAGGTCTTCGGCGAGCCGAAGAAGCTGGGCGAGGTCACCGTCGAGCGCGACGGGCTCGTCGTCCGCGCGGCCCTCGCCCGGCACGGCATCGCGTTCGTGGAGGTCCGCGGCGCGGTCTCCGGGACGCTGCCGCTGCCGGAGCCCGTCGAGAAGACCGACTTCTACTTCAAGTTCCTGCCCGGCGTGGAGGGCACCGGCTTCGACGCCGACCCCGTCCTCGTCCACTGCGTCCGCAACGAGAAGGTGCGGAAGCTGGAGCGGGTCACCGGGGACGTGATCCTGCGCGAGTCCATGTACGACCCGGTCGCCGACCTCCCCGTCCGCCGGCTCGTCGAGATCACCCTCGGCGAGAAGAACACCGACCAGAAGGGCACGGTCGCCGAGCGCGTCTCCGCGCGCGCCCTGCTGCCCTACGTCCACCAGCGCTACGACGACCCGCTGCACATCCTCGACGGCCCCCCGGAAGGAAGCGTCTGATGGAACTGCGCGAGGGACAGGTCGCCGTCGTCACCGGCGCGGCGAGCGGCATCGGGCTCGCGATGGCCCGCCGCTTCGCCGCCGAGGGCATGGCCGTCGTCCTCGGCGACGTCGAGGCGGGCGCGCTCGCGCAGGCCGCCGACGAGCTGATGGAGGGCGGGGCCCAGGTGCTCGCCCGGACGGTCGACGTCTCCGACCCCGACGAGGTCCGCGCGTTCGCGGACGCCGCGTTCGAGACCTTCGGAGCCGTCCACGTCCTCTGCAACAACGCCGGCGTCGGCTCCGGCGCCGAGGGCCGCATGTGGGAACACGAGCCCAACGACTGGAAATGGGCCTTCTCCGTCAACGTCTGGGGCGTCTTCCACGGCATCCAGGCCTTCGTCCCGCGCATGATCGCGGGCGGTGAACCGGGCCACGTCGTCAACACCTCCTCCGGCGACGGCGGCATCGCCCCGCTGCCCACCGCCTCCGTGTACGCGGTCACCAAGGCGGCCGTCGTGACCATGACCGAGTCGCTCTACGCCCACCTCAGGGCGGAGCGGGCACGCGTGGGCGCCTCCGTGCTCTTCCCCGGACCGCACATGCTCCGCACCGGGCTCTGGGAGTCGCACCGCAACCGCCCGGACCGGTTCGCCAAGCAGCGTCCGCGCCGCAGCCCGTACCGCAGCCTCGACCAGTGGGAGGCCGCGATGAAGGAGGCCGGGCACGAGGTGGCCTTCACCCCGGTGGAGGAGGTCGCCGAGCACGTCGTCGACGGCATCCGCGCCGACCGCTTCTGGATGCTCCCGGAGAGCGAGCACAGCGACCGGCAGATCAGGGCGCGCTCCGCCTCGATGCTCGACCGCGCCAACCCGTCGTACCTGGAGAGCTTCATCCTCGACTGAGGGGTACCCGATGAGTCATGAAGACCCGTACCTGATCATCTCCTCCGACTGCCACGCCGGGTTGCCCACCGAGGAGTACCGGCCCTATCTCGACCCCCGCTTCCACCGCGAGTTCGACGACTTCCTGGCCGGCCGGGACGCCCGCCGGGAAGCCATGACCCGGCTCGGGGTGCGCAACGAGGCCTTCGCCGACCGCTGGTTCCACGACAACGAGGAGGGGCTGCGCGGCGGCTGGGACCCCGTGCAGCGGCTCAAGGAACTCGACGGCGACGGGGTGGCGGCGGAGGTCGTCTTCCCCGACGCGGACGCCGTCGACAGCCAGACCGCCGCCCCCTTCGGCGTCGGCCTCGGGCTCTCCGGCGACCAGGACCCCGAGCTCGGCATGGCGGGCGCGCAGGCGCACAACCGCTGGCTCGCCGAGTTCGTCGGGCAGAACCCCGAACGGCACTGCGGGGTGGCGCTGCTGCCCATCACCGCCGAGCCCGCGAAGGTCGTCGCCGAGATCCACCGCGCCAAGGAGTCCGGGCTCGGCGCGCTGATGATCCCCTCCATGTGGGTCGACAAGGCGCCGTACCACGACCGGCGCTACGACCCGGTCTGGGCCGCCGCCGCCGAGACCGGGATGCCGCTGGTCACCCACTCGGGTGCCGCGCCGCGCGAGGAGTACGGCGACCACCTCGGCATCTACGTCTCCGAGGTCACCTTCTGGCCGGCCAGGCCGCTCTGGTTCCTGCTCTGGTCCGGGGTCTTCGAGCGCCACCCCGGCCTGCGGTTCGGCATCGCCGAGTCCGGCTGCTGGTGGCTGCCCAACCTGCTGTGGTTCATGGACCGGCTCTACCTCGGCGCGCACGGCGGCAAGAAACTGTCCCCGTTCGCGGAGCTGAAGCGCCCGCCCAGCGAGTACCTGGACCGGCAGGTCTTCGTCTGCGCCACCAACACCAAACGGCGGGAACTCGCCCAGCGGTACGAGATCGGCGTCGACAACATCCTGTGGGGCTCGGACTTCCCGCACCCCGAGGGCACCTGGCCGGACACGCGCGCGTGGCTCCGGAAGACCTTCCACGACATCCCGGTGACGGAGACCCGCCGGATGCTGGGGCTCGCGGCGGCGGAGGTCTTCGGATTCGATACTCGAACACTGGATCCGATCGCCCGCCGCATCGGCCCCACCCCGGCCGACCTCGGCCAGCCCGCCGACCAGGCCGCCGTCGAGGCCTCCTGGGCCCGCTCCCGCGAGGTCGGCCGCCACTGGCTCACGGACCACGACTTCCCGACGCTGGGAGCCACGCCATGACCGTCGACGACACCCCGGTTCGGGAGGCCACGCCATGACCGACCGCTACACGGTGATCTCCGCCGACTGCCACGCGGGCGGGGACCTCCTCGACTACCGGCCGTACCTGGAGAAGAAGCACCACGAGGACTTCGACGCCTGGGCGGCCACCTACGTCAACCCGTACGAGGACCTGCTCGCCGACACCGCCGACCGCAACTGGAACTCGCAGCGCCGGCTGCGCGAACTGGAGGCCGACGGGATCGTCGCCGAGGTCGTCTTCCCGAACACCATCCCGCCGTTCTTCCCCAAGGCCTCCCTGATGGCCCAGCCGCCCACCGCCGCCGAGTACGAGCTGCGCTGGGCCGGGCTCCAGGCGCACAACCGCTGGCTGGCCGACTTCTGCGCGGACGCGCCGGGGCGCAGGGCGGGCGTGGCGCAGATCCTCCTCAACGACGTGGACGCGGCGGTCGCGGAGATCCGCCGCACCCGCGAGGCCGGACTCACCGGCGGCATCCTGCTCCCCGGGGTGCCGCCCGGCTCGCCGGTGCCCGAGCTGTACTCGGAGGCGTACGACCCGATCTGGGCCGTCTGCGCGGAGCTCGACGTCCCCGTCAACCACCACGGCGGTTCGGCCTCGCCGCCGCTGGGCGACGAACCGGCCGCACGGGCCGTCTTCATGGTGGAGACGACCTGGTTCTCGCACCGGGCGCTCTGGCACCTGGTCTTCGGCGGTGCCTTCCGGCGCCACCCGGGGCTCAAGCTGGTCCTCACCGAACAGGGCTCCGGCTGGATCCCGGGCGTGCTCGACATGCTGGACTACTACCACGGCCGGCTGGTCGCGGCCTCGACCCGGGCGAGCACCGCCGAGTCGAAGTTCGGCGCCGGGCTCGCCGAGTCGATGGGCCGGGGGCCCAGCGAGGTCTGGCGCGAGAACTGCTTCGTCGGAGCGAGCTTCATGCGCCCCCACGAGGTGCCGCTGCGCGAGCGGATCGGCCTCGACAAGATCATGTGGGGCAGCGACTACCCGCACGACGAGGGCACCACCCCGTACTCCCGCGAAGGCCTCCGGATCGCCTACGCGGGACTGCCCGAGGAGGAGGTCGCCGCGATGGTCGGCGGCAACGCGGCCCGCGTCTACGGCTTCGACCTGGGCCTCCTCGACGCCCTGGCCGCCGTCCACGGGCCGACCGTCGAGGAGATCGCCGAACCCCTGGAGGAGATCCCGGCGGGCGTCACCAGCCCCGCGTTCGCCCCCGGCGGGTCGGTCCGCGTCTGGTGAGCCGCCGGGTGCGACCCTCCTGACGTGACCGCACCCCTAGTACCGGACGACACCCATGCCGAGGCCCACGGCGGCCTCGGCTCCCGTCTCAACTGGCTCCGGGCCGCCGTGCTCGGAGCCAACGACGGCGTCGTCTCCACCGCCGGCCTCGTCGTCGGCGTGGCCGGCGCCACCGGGTCCCAGGCCGCCCTGCTCACGGCCGGACTGGCCGGGCTGCTCGCCGGATCGATGTCGATGGCGGCGGGGGAGTACGTCTCGGTCTCCACCCAGCGCGACTCCGAGAAGGCCGCGCTCGCCCAGGAGAAGCGCGAACTGCGCGAGCGGCCGGAGGCCGAACTCGACGAACTGACCGGCCTCCTGGCCGCCCGCGGCCTCTCCCGGGAGGTGGCCCGCGAGGCTGCCGAGCAGCTCACCGCCCGCGACGCCCTGCGGGCCCACGCGCGCGTGGAGCTGGGCATCGACCCCGACGACCTCACCAACCCCTGGCACGCGGCGGGCGCCAGCTTCCTCGCCTTCACCGTCGGAGCCCTGCTCCCGCTCCTCGCGATCGTCCTGCCACCGGCCTCCCTGCGGCTCTGGATCACGGTCCTCTCCGTCCTCGCGGCCCTGGCCCTCACCGGCTGGGGGAGCGCCCGCCTCGGCGACGCGCCCGCGGGCCGCGCGGTCCTGCGCAACGTGGCCGGCGGCGCCCTGGCGATGGCGGTCACCTACGGCGCGGGCTCCCTGCTGGACGTCTCGGGGGTCTGACGGAGGCGCGTTCGGGCCTCCGTCGCAAACTCCTGCTCAGAACTTGTCAGAAGGTGCCAAAGCTTGCTGACAAGCCGTCTCGCATACTTGTTGGTAACCACGTCTAGCCGCACCCCCGTCCACGCCTCTACCGTCGACGGCATGCCGAACCTGCCCGATGTCGTGCTCTGGTCCATACCGGCGTTCGTCCTGCTCACCGTCCTGGAGATGGTCAGCCACCGGATCCACCCCGACGAGGACGCCGCCGGGTACGAGACCAAGGACGCCGCCACCAGCCTCGGCATGGGGATCGGCAGCCTCGCCTTCGACGCGCTGTGGAAGATCCCGATCGTCGCGATCTACACCGCCGTCTACGAGCTGACCCCGCTCCGCGTCCCGGTCCTCTGGTGGACGATCCCGCTCATGCTGCTCGCACAGGACTTCCTGTACTACTGGCAGCACCGCGGACACCACGTCATCCGGGTCCTCTGGGCCTGCCACGTCGTCCACCACAGCAGCCGCAAGTTCAACCTCACCACCGCCCTGCGCCAGCCGTGGACCAGCGTGACGGGCTGGCCGTTCTACCTGCCGATGATCGCGCTCGGCGTGCACCCGGCGGCCGTCGCGTTCTGCTACTCGGTCAACCTCGTCTACCAGTTCTGGATCCACACCGAGCGGGTCGACAAGCTGCCCCGGCCCTTCGAGTACGTCCTCAACACGCCCTCGCACCACCGCGTCCACCACGCGTCCCAGGGCGGCTACCTCGACCGCAACTTCGGCGGCATCCTCATCGTCTGGGACCGGATGTTCGGCTCCTGGGTCGCCGAGACCGACCGGCCCGTGTACGGACTCACCAAGAACATCGAGACGTACAACCCGCTGCGCGTCGCCACCCACGAGTACGCCGCCATCGCCCGCGACCTCCGGGCCGCGAACGACTGGCGCGAACGGGCCGGCCGGGTCTTCCGCGGCCCCGGCTGGCAGCCGGGCACCGCCACCGCCACCGCCACCGCCACCGCCTCGGACACGACCACCACCACCCCCGAGGTGACCGCGTGAAGACCTCCTCCCGCGTCCTGCTCGCGGCCTTCGGGCTCGCCGCCGTCGTCGACCTGGTCTCCCTGCTCGCCGGCGCCGAGCTCGGCCACCAGATCGCCAAGCCCCTCCTGATGCCGCTGCTCGCCGCGTACTCCGTCACCCGGGGCGCCCCGAAGCTGCTGACCGCCGCGCTCCTCTTCGGCTGGGGCGGCGACGTCTTCCTGCTCTCCGACGCCGACTGGGCCTTCCTCGTCGGCATGGGCTCCTTCGCCGTCGGGCACGTCTGCTACCTGGTCCTCTTCGGACGCAGGCGTACGTCCCCGCAGCTCGGCGCCCTGTACGCGGTCGCCCTCGTCGGCACCCTCGTGCTCCTGTGGCCCGACCTCCCCGCCGACCTGCGGATCCCGGTCGCCGGGTACTCCCTGCTCCTCGCCGCCATGGCCTACCGCGCGAGCGCCCTCGGGCTGCTCGCCGGGATCGGCGGCGCGCTGTTCCTGCTGTCCGACACCCTCATCGCCACCGGCGTCGCCGAGTGGCCCCAGCTGCCGGCACCCGACTTCTGGGTCATGCTGACCTACATCGCGGCGCAGTACCTGCTGACGGCGGGAGCGCTCGGCGCGATGTACGGTGAACGTCGTACAACCGACTGACAGCAAGGACCGTCCGACATGCGCGCCACCACCATCCACGCCCCGTTCGACATGCGCGTGGAGGACGTGCCCGACCCGGTGATCCAGGAGCCCACGGACGTCGTCCTGCGGGTCCTGCGCGCCTGCATCTGCGGCAGCGACCTCTGGGCCTACCGTGGCGAGTCCGCCCGGCAGCCCGGCCAGCGCATCGGCCACGAGTTCCTCGGCATCGTCGAGGCGGCCGGCTCCGAGGTCACCGGCTTCACCGCCGGCGACCTCGTCGTCGCCCCCTTCGTCTGGTCCGACGGCACCTGCGACTACTGCGCCGAGGGCCTCCAGACCTCCTGCCCCCGCGGCGGCTTCTGGGGCTCGGTCGGCTCCGACGGCGGCCAGGGCGAGGCCGTCCGGGTGCCCTTCGCCGACGGCACACTCGTCAAGCTGCCCGCCGACGCCGCCTCCGACGACCACCTGCTGACCGCGCTCCTCGCGCTCTCCGACGTCATGGGCACCGGCCACCACGCGGCACTCGGCGCGGGCGTCACGAAGGGCTCCACCGTCGCGGTCGTCGGTGACGGAGCCGTCGGCCTCTGCGGAGTCCTCGCCGCCAAGCGGCTCGGCGCCGAGCGGATCATCGCGCTGAGCCGGCACACCGCCCGTACCGACATCGCCCGGCTCTTCGGCGCCACCGACGTCGTCGCCGAGCGCGGCGAGGCCGCCGAGGCCGCCGTGCGCGAGCTCACCGGCGGCCAGGGCGCCCACGGCGTCATCGAGGCGGTCGGCACCGAGCAGTCCATGAGGACCGCCGTCGCCATCGCCCGCGACGGCGGCTCCATCGGCTACGTCGGCGTCCCGCACGGCAGCGGCACCGGACTCGACCTCTCCGTCATGTTCGACCGGAACATCGCGCTGCGCGGCGGCGTCGCCCCCGTGCGCGCGTACATCCCGGAACTGCTCCCGGACGTCCTCGACGGCACCATCGACCCGTCCCCGGTCTTCGACCTGACCGTCGGCCTGGACGGCGTCCCCGGCGGCTACCGGGCGATGGACGAGCGCACGGCCCTGAAGGTCCTGGTCAAGCCGTAAGGCGCCGCCGGGCCGGGTCCGACGGACCCGGCCCGGCCGGACCCGTCAGCCCCGGAGCCACTCCGGCGCGTCCGCCCCCGCGACCCCCGGCGGCCGGGACCATCCCGCGGGCCCGCCCTCGTACGACACCGGCGACATCGCGTACCGCAGCCGCCCCAACGGGCCCTCCGACTCGGCGAGATGCCGCTCCGGCTCGTACCGGGGCAGCGTCCCCGTCAGCCAGTGCGCGGTCTGCGCCAGCGCGAGCCGGACGAGACGGCTGCCGCCCTCCGTGCGCTGCTCGGTCAGCGACCGCAGCACCGACGCGGCCAGCAGATAGCCCGTGCCGTGGTCCAGCGCCTGCGCGGGCAGCGCCCCCGGCTCCTGGGCCGACCCCTCGGTGACCGCGATCCCGGTCGCCACCTGGACCAGGCTGTCGAAGCCGCGCCGCCCGCCCCAGGGCCCGCGGTCGCCCCAGGCGGAGAGCCGGGCGGTCACCAGGCCCGGCCGCCCCAGATCGAAGCGGTCGAGCGCGCCCGGCCGGTATCCGGTGACCAACACGTCGGCCCCGTCGAGGAGTTCGGCGAAGGTACGCCGGTCCGAAGGGCGGTCCAGATCGAGCGCCGTCGTCCGCTTGCCCACGTCCGTGTCCGCGTGCTGGTCCGGCAGTTCGGGATTGCCCGGCGGGTCGATCCGCAGCACGTCCGCCCCCAGCAGCGCCAGCGTCCTGGTCGCGACCGGCCCGGCGATCACCCGGGTCAGGTCCAGGACCCGCAGCGGCCCCGAACGGCGCCGGGGCGGGGCCTCGTCGAGCCGCTCCCGGGTCAGCAGCGGCCGCGCCGCGACCACCCGGCCCTGCGGATGCGCCGCCCACTCCTCGGGGGTGCGCAGGGCGACGGCCAGCCCCCCGGCCGCGTACACCGCCGTCTCGACCTCGACGGCCTTCCGCTCGCCCATCGCCGCGGCGACGGCCTCCACCGACTCCTCCCGGACACCGAGCGCGGCGAGCAACGCCGCCCGGTGGTGCGGGTAGTTGGCGTGGGTGCGGACCCAGCCGTCGGCCGTCCGCCAGAACCGGGACAGCGGCGCGAAGCTCACCGGGGCCCGCCCGTCGACCCGTAGGTGCCGCTCGCTCACGAAGGCGGTGGCGACGGCCCCGTCGTCCACCCGCACCGGGCCGGCGCCGCCCGCGTGCTCCACCGCGGCGAGCCCGGCGACGGCGACCGCGGCCCGCGCCAGGTCCATCACCGGCAGCCGCGCGGGCAGCAGCCCGGACACCCCGCCGTACTCCACCCGGTCGACCAGGGCGGGATCGCCGCCGAGAGCCGACCACAGCAACTCCGTACCGGAACGCACTGTGTTGTCCATGGACGGCACTATGGCACTCAGTGCCATGCGAAGGGCCCCGGTGTGGCACACCACACCAGGGCCCTTCCTGTCCGGCTTCCACGCTCAGGAAGCTGTCCGGCCTCAGCGGCGGACGGCGTCCAGCGCGTCGATCAGACCGGCTCCGTAGAAGCCGTTCTTGTTCTTGCCACCCTCGCAGACGGCGTCGATCTTGCCGTCGTTGTCGATGTCGTACGGGTTGGTGCAGGCGCGGTCGTCGGCCTGCGCGTACAGCAGCGCCTTCAGCGCCGCCGGGCTCGCGTGGGGGTGCGTCGACTTGATGAGCGCCAGGACACCCGCCGCGTGCGGCGAGGCCATCGACGTACCGGCCTTGTAGTTGTAGCCGCCGTTGACCGTGGTCGACAGGATGCGGCCGTTGACCGCCGGGGCGTCCGGGGCCTGGTAGACGGTGCTGTCGCCACCGGGGGCGGAGACGTCGATGACACCGAGACCGTAGTTGGAGTAGGACGCCTTGAGGCCCTTGGCTCCGGTCGCGGAGACCGTCACGACGCCCGGCAGCATCGCCGGGTAGTCGAAGCACTCCTTCGGGTCGATGACCCGGTCACCCGGAGTGGTGTCGTTCGGGCTGCTGTTGTCGAGGATCGAGTCGGCCGCGAGGTCGAACTTCGAGTTGCCCGCCGCCGCGACGTTGACCGTGCCCCGGCGCTCCGCGTAGCGGGTCGCGCGGGTGACGGCCTCGATCAGGGCCTTCTGGTCCGCGTCGTTCTTGCACGCGAACATCCACGGGTCGGTGTAGTAGCTGTTGTTCGTGATGTCGACGCCGTGCTCGGCCGCCCACACGAAGCCACAGACCACGGCCTCGGTGTAGAAGAAGCCGTCCGGGGTGGACACCTTGATGCCGGCGAGCTTCACGCCCGGCGCGACACCGGTGACGCCGATGCCGTTCTTGGCAGCGCCGATGGTGCCGGCGACGTGCGTGCCGTGGTCGCTCTCGCCCACGTTCGGACGCCACGAACCGGCGGTGGTGTCCGGCTTGCCGGACACGCAGTTCGCGGACTTCGCGGCGTCGAAGTTCGGCGCCAGGTCCGGGTGGGTGTCGTCGACACCGGTGTCGATGATGCCGACCGTGACCCGCTTGCTGCCGAGGGTCTTCTGGTGGGCCTTGTCGGCCTTGATCGCCGGGAGGTCCCACTGCAGGGGCTCCAGCGGGTCCTGCTCGTCCGTCGCGCGCTCGGCGGCGGCCTTCGCCTCGGCCGCGGACAGCGTCTGCGCGCCCTCGTCGACGGCGTCGTCGGACTGGACGGTCAGCGGGGCGGTACGGGTCGAACCGGCCGACACCACACCGCGCGCCTGACGGATCGTCTTCGCGAACTCGGGGTTCTGCGAGTGGACGACTATGACGCCTATCTGGTCGTACGAGACGACGACCTCGCCACCCGCGGCGGCGATGGCCTTCTTCACCGAGGCGGCCGTCCAGCGGCCACCGTCGACGTTGACGACGTACGAGAGCTTCGGGCCGTTCGTGGCGACGGCGGCCGGAGCGTCACTCAGTTCCGCGGCGGAGGCGGCGCCGGGGGCAAGGAAGCCGAGCGAGGCCGTGAGCGCGAGACCAACCGGCAGAGCGAGAGCTCGGCCGCGCCTCGATCCCAGATGAGCCATGGGTTCTCCACATCATCCGTATGTACTGTCCGCGCGCGGGTTTGCCCGCGGACAGGTGCATGACGAGTGAAGCTATCGCTGATCTTCCCGAAGCTTCAATGAGTTGAGAAGTTTTCATGAAGATCTGTTCAAAGAAATCCTCGGAGTGAACCGCTTCGCTTCCGGCTCCGTGCCGTTGGTCAGGGGAGGAGCTCCGCTCGGAGTCCCGCGTCCCGCACCCCAGGTGAGGCCCCCTTGACCATGCCGCCCGCCCCCGCGTCACGAGGAGAGTCCGTGGCTACCGAAGCACCGCCGCCGCCCAGAGACGGGACGGAGACCGCCGCCGGTCCCGTACAGCCCACGACGGAGGAGTTCGTCGAGGTGCAGCAGGGCGAGGAGTTCGGCGAACTGCGCCGTACCTACCGCTCGTTCGCCTTCCCGCTCACCCTGGCCTTCATCGCCTGGTACCTGCTGTACGTGCTGCTCTCCAACTACGCGGGCGGCTTCATGGGCACCAAGGTCTTCGGCAACATCAACATGGCGCTGGTCCTGGGCCTCGGCCAGTTCCTCACCACCTTCCTCATCGCCTGGCTCTACTCGCGGCACGCGGCGAACCGGCTCGACCCCAGGGCCGAGGCCATCAGAAACCGTATGGAGGGCGACGCATGAGCACCCCCGTCCTGCTCGCGGCGGGCAACGCCACCACCGAGCACCGGCCGCTGATCATCGCCCTCTTCGGCGCCTTCGTCCTCGCGACCCTGGTCATCACCGTCTGGGCCGGCCGGCAGACCCGCAGCGCCGCCGACTTCTACGCCGGCGGCGGCCAGTTCACCGGCTTCCAGAACGGCCTCGCGATCTCCGGCGACTACATGTCCGCCGCGTCCTTCCTCGGCATCAGCGGCGCCATCGCCCTCTACGGCTACGACGGCTTCCTCTACTCCATCGGCTTCCTCGTCGCCTGGCTCGTCGCCCTGCTCCTGGTCGCCGAACCGCTGCGCAACTCCGGCCGGTTCACGATGGGCGACGTCCTCGCCTACCGGATGCGCCAGCGCCCCGTCCGTACCGCCGCCGGCACCTCCACCATCGTCGTCTCGATCTTCTACCTGCTCGCGCAGATGGCGGGCGCGGGCGTCCTCGTCTCACTGCTGCTCGGCATCACCAGCGACGGCGGCAAGATCGCGATCGTCGCCCTCGTCGGCCTGCTGATGATCGTCTACGTGACCATCGGCGGCATGAAGGGCACCACCTGGGTGCAGATGGTCAAGGCGGTCCTGCTCATCGCGGGCACGCTCCTGATCACCTTCCTCATCCTGCTCAAGTTCGACTTCAACATCTCGGACCTGCTCGGCGCCGCCGCCACCAACAGCGGCAAGGGCGACGCCTTCCTGGAGCCCGGCCTCAAGTACGGCGCCACCGCCATGTCGAAGCTGGACTTCCTCTCGCTCGGCATCGCGCTCGTCCTCGGCACCGCCGGCCTGCCGCACATCCTGATCCGCTTCTACACGGTGCCGACCGCCAAGGCCGCCCGGAAGTCGGTCAACTGGGCCATCGGCATCATCGGCGCCTTCTACCTGATGACGATCGTCCTCGGCTTCGGCGCCGCCGCCCTGCTCAGCGGCGACACCATCAAGGCCTCCAACAAGGCGGGCAACACGGCGGCCCCGCTCACCGCCCTCGAGGTCGGCGGCGGCGCGGGATCCACCGGCGGTGCGATCCTCCTCGCCGTCATCTCCGCCGTCGCCTTCGCCACCATCCTCGCGGTCGTCGCCGGACTCACCCTGGCCTCGTCCTCGTCCTTCGCGCACGACATCTACGCGAACGTGATCAAGCGCGGCAAGGCCACCGAGAAGGAGGAGATGCGGGCCGCCCGCTGGTCCACCGTCCTCATCGGCATCGTCTCGATCGCGCTCGGCGCCCTCGCCCGCGACCTCAACGTCGCCGGCCTGGTCGCCCTCGCCTTCGCGGTCGCCGCCTCGGCCAACCTGCCGACGATCCTCTACTCGCTGTTCTGGAAGCGGTTCACCACCCGCGGCGCGCTCTGGTCGATCTACGGCGGACTGATCTCCTCCGTCGTCCTCGTGCTCTTCTCCCCGGTCGTCTCCGGCGGACCGGCCTCGATGTTCAAGGGCGTCGACTTCCACTGGTTCCCGCTGGAGAACCCGGGCCTGGTCTCGATCCCGCTGGGCTTCCTCCTCGGCTGGCTCGGCTCGCTCCTCTCCAAGGAGGAGCCGGACGCGGGCAAGTACGCCGAGCTGGAGGTCAAGTCCCTCACCGGCGTCGGGGTCGCCGCGGCGGTCAAGCACTGACCACGGCGCAGCGGGTCGTATACGTTCCGCGAGGACCGGCTGGCCGCGTCGTAGAGTTCTACGACGCGGCCGTGCCGGTCCTCGTGACAATCTGCCCTGCTCCTCGCCGGTGCGCTCACGTAGGCTCGGAACACACGCAACCACAAGACGGGGAGGGGGCCGACAGTGCTCATCGACACCTATGGCCGAGTCGCCACCGACCTGCGCGTCTCGCTGACGGACCGGTGCAACCTGCGCTGCACCTACTGCATGCCGGAGGAGGGCCTCCAGTGGCTCGCCAAGCCGGATCTCCTCACCGATGACGAGATCGTCCGGCTGATCCGCATCGCGGTCACCGACCTCGGCGTCACCGAGGTCCGCTTCACCGGCGGCGAACCGCTGCTCCGCCCCGGACTCGTCGGCATCGTCGAGCGCTGCGCGGCCCTGGAGCCGCGCCCCCGGATGTCCCTCACCACCAACGGCATCGGGCTGAAGCGCACCGCCGCCGCCCTCGAGGCCGCGGGCCTCGACCGGGTCAACGTCTCCCTGGACACCCTGCGCCCGGACGTCTTCAAGACCCTCACCCGGCGTGACCGCCACCGGGACGTCCTCGACGGCATGGCCGCCGCCCGGGACGCCGGACTCACCCCGGTCAAGGTCAACGCCGTCCTGATGCCGGGGCTCAACGCCGACGAGGCCCCCGACCTCCTCGCCTGGGCGATCACCGAGGGTTACGAGCTCCGCTTCATCGAGCAGATGCCCCTGGACGCCCAGCACGGCTGGAAGCGCGACGGCATGATCACCGCCGGGGACATCCTGGAGTCCCTGCGCACCCGCTTCACCCTGACCGCCGAGGGCGCCGACGAGCGCGGCTCGGCCCCCGCCGAGCGCTGGACCGTCGACGGCGGACCGCACACGGTCGGTGTCATCGCCTCCGTCACCCGCCCGTTCTGCCGGGCCTGCGACCGGACCCGGCTCACCGCCGACGGACAGGTGCGGACCTGTCTGTTCGCGACCGAGGAGACGGACCTGCGGGCCGCCCTCCGGTCGGACGCCGGGGACGGGGAGGTCGCGGAGCTCTGGAAGAAGGCGATGTGGGGCAAGAAGGCCGGCTCCGGCCTCGACGACCCGAGCTTCCTGCAGCCCGAGCGTCCGATGTCGGCGATCGGCGGCTGACGGCGGGGCACTCCCCAGGGGGTGCCACCGGACTCCCCTCGGCGGCCGACGGCTAGGGGGTGTCCCCGGACTCCCAGTCCGCGAGCGGGACCACGTCCTTCAGGAATCCCCGTACGCCCAGGAACTGCGAGAGGTGTTCGCGGTGCTCCTCGCACGCGAGCCAGGTCTTGCGACGCTCGGGCGTGTGCAGCTTGGGGTTGTTCCACGCGAGGACCCAGACGGCGTCGGCGCGGCAGGCTTTGGCGGAACAGATCGGCTTCTCTTCGCTCACCTGATCATTGTCCAGCAAGGGCGATGCCGAGCAGCCACGGGGGGAGCTGCCCGGCATCGGTCCGTCGCTCCGACGGGGGATGCGGAGCGCGTAGGCAGTATGTCACGGCACCTGGGGTCGGGTGCACTGGAACTACATGATTGATCTGAGGTTTTCCTGAGGTTTCCGGCCACTCTCCGTGATCACTTCCGGCCGTGCGGTTGCTCCCCGTCCTTGTCGCCGGAAGTCTCCGCGGCACCCAGCGCGGGCCGCGCCGGAGTCGGTACGAAGGTGGAGGGAAGGGACGGAGTCGACTCGCGTCCCGCGTTCGCGATGACCACGGCGATATAGGGGAGCAGGATGCCCAGGGCGAGCGCGACGACGGCCACGTGCCGTTCGACGTTCCACAGCACCGCGGCCGCGATCACGGAGAGCGTCCGGACCGTCATCGAGATGATGTAGCGCCGCTGCCGTCCCCGGACGTCGTCGGCGAGCCCCTGCCGGGCTCCCGTGATCCGGAAGACCTCGGATCCGCCACTCTTCGGCATCGTCGTCCACCACCCACCGGTCGCGCCGGACCCTCCCCGGTCCGGACCTCTTTCCACGGTACGCCCGCCCTTCAGCGCCGACGAGACCGGGGCACGGATGGCGCTGTCCGACATGCGCCGTATGGCGGAGGGGCCGAGACTGGGCGCACATGCGTACAAGGAGGCGACGATGAGTTGGTTGTGGGCGATCATCGTGGGATTCGTCCTCGGCCTGATCGCGAAGGCGATCCTGCCGGGGAAGCAGCAGATCCCGCTCTGGCTGACGACCGTGTTCGGCATTCTCGGCAGCGTGCTCGGCAACGCGGTCGCGACCTGGATCGGCGTCAACGACACCAAGGGCATCGACTGGACCCGCCACCTGCTCCAGCTGCTCGGCGCCGTCGCCGTGGTCGGGGTGGGCGACATGCTGTGGGCCTCCATGAAGGGAACCCGGCAGCGAACCTAGGCCGCCCCGTCGGCCACGTGAAAGCCGGGAGGCCCGGTACGGCACACCACGTGCCGTACCGGGCCTCCCGGTTCTCACTCGGTCCGGTCGTACGCCGCTCAGCCGGCGAACTCGATCGCCGCCAGGTTCTTCTTGCCGCGCCGCAGCACCAGCCAGCGGCCGTGCAGCAGCTCCTCCGCCGCCACCTCGGCGTCCTCGGCGGTGACCTTCACGTTGTTCACGTAGGCCCCGCCCTCCTTCACCGTGCGCCGCGCCGCCGACTTGCTCGCGGCGAGCCCGACCTCGGTGAACAGGTCCACGACCTGGCCCAGTTCGGTCACCCGCGCGTGCGGCAGCTCGGACAGGGCGGCGGCGAGCGTCGCCTCGTCCAGCTCGGCCAGGTCGCCCTGCCCGAACAGCGCCTTGGAGGCGTTGATGACGGCCGCGCACTGGTCCGCGCCGTGCACCAGGGTGGTGAGCTCCTCGGCCAGCGCGCGCTGCGCGGCACGCGCCTGCGGCCGCTCGGCGGTCTGCGCCTCCAGCTCCTCCAGCTCCTCGCGGGAGCGGAAGGACAGGATGCGCATGTACGTCGAGATGTCCCGGTCGTCCACGTTCAGCCAGAACTGGTAGAACGCGTACGGCGTGGTCATCTCGGCGTCCAGCCAGACGGCCCCGCTCTCGGACTTGCCGAACTTGGTGCCGTCCGCCTTGACCATCAGCGGGGTCGCCAGCGCGTGCGCCTGCGCCCCCGGCTCCAGGCGGTGGATCAGGTCGAGCCCGGCCACCAGGTTGCCCCACTGGTCCGAGCCGCCCTGCTGGAGCGTGCAGCCGTAGCGGCGGTACAGCTCCAGGAAGTCCATGCCCTGGAGCAGCTGGTAGCTGAACTCCGTGTAGCTGATGCCCTGCTCGGACTCCAGTCGCCGGGCGACGGAGTCCTTGGTCAGCATCTTGTTGACCCGGAAGTGCTTGCCGATGTCCCGCAGGAACTCGATCGCCGAGAGGCCGGCGGTCCAGTCCAGGTTGTTCACCATGACCGCCGCGTTCTCCCCCTCGAAGGAGAGGAAGGGCTCGATCTGCGTCCGCAGCCGGTTCACCCAGTTCGCGACCGTCTCGGGGTCGTTCAGGGTGCGCTCGGCCGTCGGCCGCGGGTCACCGATCTGCCCGGTGGCCCCGCCGACCAGTGCCAGCGGCCGGTGCCCGGCCTGCTGGAGCCGGCGGACGGTGAGGACCTGGACCAGGTGGCCGACGTGGAGACTGGCCGCGGTCGGGTCGAAACCGCAATAGAACGTGACGGGACCGTCCGCGAGAGCCTTGCGCAGTGCGTCCTCATCGGTGGACTGGGCGAAGAGCCCACGCCACTTCAGCTCGTCGACGATGTCCGTCACGGTCGTCCGTCTCCTTGATCGATTCAGGGTGGTGCCACGGCCCAGTCTAGGTGGGTCAGACCCCCTTGCTGACCGAGCTCATGTTGAAGTCGGGCACCCGCAGGGCGGGCATCGCGGCCCGGGTGAACCAGTCGCTCCACTCGCGCGGCAGCGTCTTCTCCGTCCGGCCCGCCTCCGAGGCCCGCGACAGCAGGTCCACCGGCGACTCGTTGAACCGGAAGTTGTTCACCTCGCCGACCACCTCGCCGTTCTCGACGAGGTAGACGCCGTCCCGGGTCAGACCGGTGAGCAGCAGCGTCGCCGGATCGACCTCGCGGATGTACCAGAGGCAGGTCAGCAGCAGACCGCGCTCGGTCGAGGCGACCATCTCCTCCAGGGAGCGCTCGCCGCCGCCGTCCAGGATCAGGTTCCCGGCTCCGGGCGCCACGGGCAAGCGGGTGAGTTCCGCCGTGTGCCGGGTGGTGATCAGCCGGTCCAGCTTCCCGTCCCGCACCCAGTCCGTCGGCGCGACCGGCAGGCCGTTGTCGAAGACCGACGAGTCGTCGCCCGAGGAGTGCGCGATCACGAACGGCGCGGACTCCAGGCCCGGCTCGTTCGGGTCGCTGCGCAGCGTCAGCGGCAGCGGCGACAGGGTCTCGCCGAGCCGGGTGCCGCCGCCGGGCTTCGAGAAGACCGTACGGCCCTCCACCGCGTCCCGGGCCGCGGACGACCACAGCTGGTAGATCATCAGATCGGCCACCGCCGTCGGCGGCAGCAGCGTCTCGTACCGCCCGGCGGGCAGCTCGATCCGCCGCTCCGCCCAGCCGAGCCGGGTCGCCAGCTCGGCGTCGAGCGCCGCCGGATCGACGTCCTTGAAGTCCCGGGTCGAACGCCCGGCCCAGGCGGACCGCGAGCGGTCGGGGGACTTGGCGTTCAGCTCCAGGGTCCCGTTGGGCTGGTCGTGGCGGAGCCGCAGGCCCGTCGACGTACCCAGATAGGTGGAGGTCAGTTCGTGGTTGGCGAAGCCGTACAGCTCCCGGCCGCCGGACCGGGCGCGGGCGAAGGCCTCGCCGAGCGCCGGGGCGAAGTCGGCGAACACGGCGGAGGAGGTCTCCGCCGGCGCGTCCGTGAAGTCGGGCGAGGCGGGGACGTCGCGCACCAGCGGCTGGGCGTCCTCGGCGGGCCCCGCGGTACGGGCGGCGGCCTCGGCGGCCCGGACCAGGGGCTCCAGGTCGTCGGCGGTCACCGCGGAGCGCGAGACGACACCGGAGGCGGTGCCCTGCGCGCCGTCGACGGTCGCGATCACGGTGAGCGTACGGCCGCGGGTGACGCCGTTGGTGGTGAGCGCGTTGCCCGCCCAGCGCAGATTGGCCGAGGACTCCTCGTCGGCGATGACGACACACCCGTCGGCACGGGACAGCTCAAGGGCCCGCTCGACGATCTCGTACGGCTTGCTGACGCGGCTCATCGTCCGGCCTCCTGCGTCGTATTGAGACGGTGCTTGCCCGGGGGGCGACCCCCGGACCCCCGGCGATTGTCGTGGCGGGCGCTCATCGTCCGGCCTCCTGCGTCGTATTGAGGATGTTGACGCCCCGGAAGAGGGCGGAGGGGCAGCCGTGGGAGACCGCGGCGACCTGGCCCGGCTGGGCCTTGCCGCAGTTGAAGGCGCCACCGAGGACGTACGTCTGCGGGCCGCCGACCTTCTCCATCGAGCCCCAGAAGTCGGTGGTCGTCGCCTGGTAGGCCACGTCCCGCAGCTGCCCGGCGAGCCGCCCGTTCTCGATGCGGAAGAAGCGCTGCCCGGTGAACTGGAAGTTGTAGCGCTGCATGTCGATCGACCAGGACCGGTCGCCGACCACGTAGATCCCGCGCTCCACGCCCCCGATCAGGTCCTCCGTGGACAGACCGCCCGGGTCCGGCCGCAGCGAGACGTTCGCCATCCGCTGCACCGGCACATGCGCGGGGGAGTCCGCGAAGGCGCAGCCGTTCGACCGGCCGAGGCCGGTGAGCTTCGCGATCCGGCGGTCCAGCTGGTAGCCGACGAGTGTGCCGTCCTTCACCAGGTCCCAGCTCTGCGCTTCGACGCCCTCGTCGTCGTACCCGATCGTCGCGAGCCCGTGCTCGGCGGTCCGGTCACCCGTCACGTTCATGATCGAGGAGCCGTACGCCAGCTTGCCCAGCTGGTCGAAGGTGGCGAAGGAGGTGCCCGCGTACGCCGCCTCGTAGCCGAGCGCCCGGTCCAGCTCGGTGGCGTGCCCGATCGACTCGTGGATCGTCAGCCAGAGGTTCGACGGGTCCACGACCAGGTCGTACCGGCCCGCCTCCACGCTCGGCGCCCGCATCTTCTCGGCGAGCAGCCCCGGGATCTCGTCGAGCTCCTTGTCCCAGTCCCAGCCGGTGCCCGTCAGGTACTCCCAGCCCCGCCCGACCGGCGGCGCGATCGTCCGCATCGAGTCGAACTCACCGGTCGTCCCGTCGACGGCGACGGCCGTGAGCTGCGGGTGCAGCCGGACCCGCTGCTGGGTGGTGACGGTGCCGGCCGTGTCCGCGTAGAACTTGTTCTCGTGGACGGTGAGCAGCGAGGCGTCCACATGCGCCACGCCCTCCGCCCGCAGCAGCCGGGAGCTCCAGTCGGCGAGCAGCGCGCTCTTCTCCGCGCCGGGGACGGAGAAGGGGTCGATCTCGTACGAGGAGATCCAGGTCCGCTCCTCGTGCACCGGCTCGGCGGCCAGCTCCACGCGCTCGTCCGAACCCGCCGCGGCGATCACCTTCGCCGACAGCTTCGCCATGGCGACCGCCTGCGAGGCGACCTTCGCGGCCCCGTCCATGGTCAGGTCGACCCCGGACGCGAACCCCCAGGCCCCGCCGTGCACCACCCGCACCGCGTACCCGAGGTCGGTGGTGTCCGAGGAACCGGACGGTTTGGCGTCGCGCAGTCGCCAGGAGGCGCTGCGCACCCGCTCCAGACGGAAGTCGGCGTGCTCGGCACCGAGCGCGCGCGCTCGGGCGAGCGCCGCGTCGGCGAGTGCCCGCAGGGGCAGCGCGACGAACGAAGGGTCGATCTGATGGACCACGAGCGGCCTCGCTCTCGGTGATCGGACGGCGGTGGTTGAACTGTCCGGGAAGTCAATCACGGGACGGACGGCCGGGTTGGCGCATTACCGACGCGGTGCCCCTGAGCTGTAGGGACCCGACAGTGACACCGGTACGCCACTGTCGGAGGTCGATTCCTCATGTCGGGGGCGATACCGATAGGTTTTCGGCTACCAGACCGCTATCGAAAGGGTGATCCGTTGAGCCGCTCGGTTCTCGTCACCGGAGGAAACCGGGGCATCGGCCTCGCCATCGCCCGCGCGTTCGCCGAAGCCGGCGACAAGGTCGCGATCACGTACCGCTCCGGCGAGCCGCCGGCGGCGCTCACCGAACTCGGCTGCCTGGCGGTGAAGTGCGACATCACCGACGGCGAGCAGGTGGAGCAGGCGTACAAGGAGATCGAGGAGAAGCACGGTCCGGTCGAGGTCCTCGTGGCCAACGCCGGCGTGACGAAGGACCAGCTCCTCATGCGCATGTCGGAGGAGGACTTCACGTCCGTCGTCGACACCAACCTCACCGGCACCTTCCGGGTCGTCAAGCGTGCCAACCGCGGGATGCTGCGCGCCAAGAAGGGCCGCGTCGTCCTGATCTCCTCGGTCGTCGGTCTGCTGGGCTCCGCGGGACAGGCCAACTACGCCGCCTCCAAGGCGGGTCTGGTCGGCTTCGCCCGCTCCCTCGCGCGTGAGCTGGGCTCCCGCAACATCACCTTCAATGTCGTCGCCCCTGGTTTCGTCGACACCGACATGACCGCGGTGCTCACCGACGAGCAGCGCGCGGGCATCGTGTCCCAGGTGCCGCTGGGCCGCTACGCCCAGCCGGAGGAGATCGCCGCCGCGGTGAAGTTCCTCGCCTCCGACGACGCCTCGTACATCACTGGAGCCGTCATCCCGGTTGACGGCGGATTGGGCATGGGTCACTGATCACCATGAGCGGAATTCTCGAGGGCAAGCGCATCCTCATCACCGGTGTGCTGATGGAGTCCTCCATCGCCTTCCACGCCGCGAAGCTGGCCCAGGAACAGGGTGCGGAGATCATCCTCACCGCCTGGCCCCGGCCGACGCTGACGGAGCGCATCGCCAAGAAGCTCCCCAAGCCCGAGAACGTCAAGGTCCTGGAGCTCGACGTCTCGAACGACGAGCACCTCGCCCGCCTGGAGGGCCAGGTCCGTGAGCAGCTGGGCGACCGCCTCGACGGCATCGTGCACTCCATCGGCTTCGCGCCGCAGGACGCGCTCGGCGGCAACTTCCTGAACACCCCGTTCGAGTCCGTGGCCACCGCCATGCACGTCTCCGCCTTCTCCCTGAAGTCGCTGACGATGGCGCTGCTGCCGCTGATGTCCGAGGGCGGTTCGGTCGTCGGCCTCACCTTCGACGCGCAGTACGCCTGGCCGCAGTACGACTGGATGGGCCCGGCCAAGGCCGCCCTGGAGGCCACCAGCCGCTACATGGCGCGTGACCTGGGCAAGCAGAACATCCGCTGCAACCTGATCTCGGCGGGTCCGCTCGGCTCCATGGCCGCCAAGTCCATCCCGGGCTTCGACGGTCTGGCCTCCGTGTGGGACAGCCGCTCCCCGCTGACCTGGGACCTCGCGGACCCGGAGCCGGCCGGCCGCGGCATCGTCGCGCTGCTCTCGGACTGGTTCCCGATGACCACGGGCGAGATCATCCACGTCGACGGCGGTCTGCACGCGATCGGCGCCTAACCGCTCCGTACAGCAGGAAAGGGCCGTGTGCCCGCCCTCCGGGGCGGACACACGGCCCTCGTCGTCGCGCAACTCCTGCCCGACTCGAAAAGTAGCGCGAATCACCCCAGACTGGGGCAGAGCGTGAGGTTCCTGCTGCTGACGGGGAGGAGGTACGGGCATGCGCGCGACAGGTCACGGGTTCGGCGCGTTCGCCACCGTCGCCGTACTGATCACCGGGATAGCCGTCGCCGCCGAGGTGCGGGCCGCTCCCGCCCCGGCCGAGGAGGCCGCCCCCGTCACCGCCCCGGCGGCCGCGGAGCCGGAGGACTTCGGCGCCTCCTGCCGCACCGTCGTCCAGGGCTCCCGCGTCACCGCCCACTGCCAGAACCCGTACCCCCGCACCGACCGGGTCCGCCTGCACGTCGAGTGCGACCGCTGGTGGGACGTCGACACCGACAGCGCCCCCGTGGAGGTCGGACCCGCCGACTACGCGCAGGTCAGCGGGCGCTGCTGGAAGGAGGTCCGGTCGGCCTGGGTCACGCACCAGCCGGCGGACCGGGCTCCGGAACCGGCTCCGTCGCAGGGCTCCTGAGGCACATGAAGGGATAGCCGGCCGCCTCCGTGCCGGCCAGCTCGGCGTCGCCGTCCCGGATCGCGTCCACGAGACGCGCGTGGTCCATGTGGTTCTCCGGCCGCAGCACCCGCCCCACGTCGCCGCGCAGCCAGTCCCGCAGCAGATCGCCCAGGTCCGCGTAGAGCTCCGTCAGCACCTCGTTGCCCGAGGCGGCGACGACCGCGTGGTGGAAGGCGGCGTCGACGGTCACGAACCGCTCCGCGTCCCCGGACTCCCAGGCCTCCTCACGCCGTACGAGGAGCGCGTCGAGCTGCTTCAGGTCGCGCTCGGTGCGCCGCCCGGCGGCGAACCGCGCCGCGGCGGACTCCAGGGTCGAGCGCAGCTCGGCGACGTGCCGGGGGTCGGAGTCGGCGAAGCGCCGGTGCATGACCCCCGACAGCTCGCTGGTGGCGACCACGTACGTGCCCGAGCCCTGCCGGATGTCGAGCAGACCGTTGTGGGCGAGCGCCCGGACGGCCTCGCGCACGGTGTTGCGGGCCACCCCCAGCTGTTCGACCAGCTCGGGTTCGGTGGGGATGCGTGAACCCACCGGCCACTCGCCGGAGGTGATCTGGTTCCGCAGCTCGGCGATCACCTGATCGGAGAGGCCTGCGCGCCGCGGGTGACCGAGGGGCATGGAGCACCGTCCTATTCGTTCAAGAGTGGACAATCAATCATCCCATGATTCTATGATGGCCTCATGCCTGACGAGCCGAAGACCCTCGAACCCGCCGCACGACCGGCCGGAACCACCGCTCCGGGCGGAGCCGCGACGACGGCCGCCGGCACCCCGGGAGCACGGACGGCCGGTGCCGGCACGAAGACGCCCGCGGCGGCCACCACCGCCGCGGATTCTTCCGCACCCGCCCCGGCGCACCGCTGGACCCTCGGCCTCGTCACCGTCGGCCTCGTCCTCGCCGCGCTGAACCTGCGCCCCGCCATCACCAGCCTCGGCGCCCTCCTCGAAGAGGTCAGCGAAGGCCTCCACATGAGCGGCAGCGTCGCCGGCGTCCTCACCTCCGTACCGCCGCTCTGCTTCGCGGTCTTCGGCATCATGGCCCCGCGCCTCGCCCGCCGCTTCGGCCCCGCCGCCGTCGTCTGCGCCGGCATGGCCGCGATCTTCGCGGGCCTGGTCCTGCGCCCCTTCGCCACCGGCACCGCCGGCTTCCTCGCCGCCAGCGCCCTCGCCCTCATGGGCATCGCCGTCAGCAACGTCCTGATGCCCGTCATCGTCAAGCGGTACTTCCCCGACCGCATCGGCAGCATGACCGGCCTCTACTCCATGGCACTCGCCCTCGGCACCTCCGTCGCGGCCGCCGCGACCGTCCCGATGACCGAGGCCCTCGGCGGGGACTGGCGCCTCGGACTCGGCGTCTGGGCCGCCGTCGCGGCCCTCGCCGTCCTGCCCTGGATCCCGCTCCTGCGCGACCGGAAGCGCACCGGCACGCCCGTGGAGAGCGGGCCAGGGAACGCCACCGCGACCGTCCCGGCCGCCACGGCGCGGACCGCCCCCGGCTCGCGCATCACCCGCAGCCGTACCGCCTGGGCCCTCGGCGTGTTCTTCGGCCTCCAGGCGACCGGCGCCTACATCACCATGGGCTGGATGCCGCAGATCTTCCGTGACGCGGGCGTCTCCGCCTCCACGGCGGGCGTGCTCCTCGCCGTCACCATGGTCATGGGCGTGCCGCTCGCCTTCGTCATCCCGCGGCTCGCGACCCGGATGAAGAACCAGGGCCCGATCGTCGTCGCGCTCGGCCTCTGCGGCCTCACCGGCTACACCGGCCTCTTCCTCGCGCCGTCCGCCGGGGCCTGGGTCTGGGCCGTGCTGCTCGGCATCTCCAACTGCTCGTTCCCGCTCGCCCTCACCATGATCGGCATGCGCTCGCGCACCGGAGCGGGCGTCGTCCGCCTCTCCGCCTTCGCGCAGAGCGTCGGCTACCTCATCTCGATCCCCGGCCCCCTCCTCGTCGGCGTGCTCTACCAGCACAGCGGCGGCTGGGGACTGCCGATCGCCCTCATGGGCGGACTGATGATCCCGCAGATGATCGTCGGAACCCTGGCGGGGAGGGACCGGACGGTCGAGGACGAATGCTGAGATGCGAGACTGTTCGCATGCCAGTCCTCGAACCCAACCCCCAGAACGGCCAGAAGAAGCTGCTCATCGTGCTCGGCGCGATGCTCGGCATCACGGTCGTGATCGCCGTCATCGCCTCGGTCGCCTCCCCGTGAGACCTCCCGGCACCGCCCGGAGGTGGGGCTGACCCCCGCATCCCCTAGGGGGTGGGTGTCAGGGTGAAGTGGGTGGATCACCGGATGGGCCCGAGGGCCCCCGATCCCTAGGTTGGAGACAACAGGGAACGCGGAGCACTCACCCACGGAGGCGGTCATGTCGGCCCACACGTACACCCGGGTCCGGCCCACGACGAGCGGCGTCGACACCCGGCTGCCCTGGTGGGCCCTCGCCCTTCCGGCGGCTGCCTTCGTCGCCCTCCTCCTGCTGATGGCAGGGCCGGGAGAGGCCCATGAGCCCTTCGGTGCCGCCGGGATCGGCGGGGTCGTGGAGCGGATCCAGCAAACGCTCTCTCTCTGAGTCGGCACGAGCCGTTTCGTGCGAAGCTGAGGACCATGAGCGTCGACACACCCCGCAGGATCGTGCTGCTCCGACACGCCAAGGCGGACTGGAACCAGGAGTCCGACCACGAGCGGCCCCTCGCCGAGCGAGGCCGCGCGGACGCCCCCGTCGCCGGCCGCAGGCTCGCCGCGAGCGGCCTCACCTTCGACCTGGCTCTCTGCTCCACCGCCGTCCGGACCCGCGAGACCTGGAAGCTGGCCGTGCAGGAACTGCCGGAGCGACCCAGGACCGTGTACGAGGACCGGCTGTACGAAGCCTCCCTCGGCGAGCTCATCGCCCTGCTCAACGAGACCTCGGACGAGGTCTCCGACCTCCTGGTCATCGGCCACAACCCCGGCATGCACGCCCTCGCCGACGCCCTCGCCGGTGAGGCCGAGGGCGACTCCCTGGCCCGGATGAACCGGAGCGGATTCCCGACCTCCGCCTTCGCCGTCGTCCGCTTCGACGGCTCCTGGAAGTCCCTGGAGCACGGCGCGGGCCGGCTCGTCGACTTCTGGACGCCGCACGCCTGAGCCACCCGCCCGAACCGGTACGCACGAAGGGCCCGGCCGTCCTCCGACGGCCGGGCCCCTTCGCGTGCACGGGACGGGGCCACCCCGGCCCCTTCGCGCGTACGAGGACGGGCCACCGGCCCCCTCGCACACCGGTCAGTGCAGCAGGTCCTCGCCGCCGTCCGCGGCCTCGACCTCTTCGCGGGTGATCCCGAGCAGGTACAGCACGGTGTCCAGGAACGGCACGTTCACCGCCGTGTCCGCGGCCCTGCGCACCACCGGCTTCGCGTTGAACGCGACCCCGAGCCCGGCAGCGTTCAGCATGTCCAGGTCGTTCGCCCCGTCACCGATCGCCACGGTCTGCGCCAGCGGCACACCCGCCTCCCGCGCGAACCGGCGCAGCAGCCGCGCCTTGCCCGCCCGGTCCACGATCTCGCCGGTCACCCGGCCGGTGAGCTTGCCGTCCACGATCTCCAGGGTGTTGGCGGAGGCGAAGTCCAGCCCCAGCCGCTCCTTCAGATCGTCCGTGACCTGCGTGAACCCGCCGGAGACGACACCCACCTGGTAGCCGAGCCGCTTGAGCGTACGGATCAGGGTCCGCGCTCCGGGCGTCAGCCGCACCTCGGCGCGGACCTTGTCCACCACCGACGCGTCGAGGCCGGCGAGCAGCTCCACGCGCGCGTGCAGCGACTGCTCGAAGTCCAGCTCGCCGCGCATCGCCGCCTCCGTCACCTCGGCGACCTTGTCCTCGCAGCCGGCGTGCGCCGCGAAGAGCTCGATCACCTCGTCCTGGATCAGCGTCGAGTCGACGTCCATGACGACGAGCCGCTGGGCCCGCCGGTGCAGCCCGGCGGAGACCACGGCCACGTCGACGCCGATGGTGTGCGCCTCGGTGGCGAGCGCGGTCCGCAGCGGCTCGGTCTCGCAGCCGGAGACGGCGAACTCGACCGCCGTGACCGGGTACTTCGCCAGCCGGAAGATGCGGTCGATGTTGCCGCCGGACTCGGCGATCCTGGCCGCTATGGCCGCCGTCCGCTCCGCGGTCAGCGGGTTGCCGAGGACGGTGACGTGCGAGCGCCCCTCGCCCCGGGGGCGGTTGTCGCCCGTGCCCGAGATGATCTCCGCCTGGAGCTTCAGCGACTCGGCCCAGCTGTGCACGGTGGCCCGGAGCTCGCCCTGCGAGGCGACGGTCGGTTCGGTGACGAGCGCGCACAGGACGAGGCGGCCGCGGGACACGACCTGCTCGATGTCCACGACGTCGACGGAGTAGGCGGCGAGGGTGTCGAAGAGTCCCGCGGTGATCCCGGGACGGTCCTTCCCGAAGATCTTGACGAGAAGGGTGGGAACGTCTGAGGTCTGCGATGCGCTCATGGTGCTTCCACCGTATCGGGCACCGCGTGCCACCCGACCCCCCGTCCCGCCCAGCGGACACCCGAGTGGTCGCGCACCTGTCCCGCAGGGGCCCGTACGGTACGCGCGGGCGCCCCACGGAGGGCTCCGTGGAGTTTCCGGGGCGGTCCGGGCGGAGCCTCTGCCGGGTCTTCACGCGGCCCGACTTTCGGAGAGGGGACCGGGCCTGAAATAGTTCCCCCGGATGATTCGCCATCCCTGGACTCCCCGCGACGGGGGTACATCGGGGGACAAGTAGTGGGGCATGGAGTGCCAGAACTCGTACTGGAATTGAATGGAAGGACCTGGACGCTCGATCCGTCCCGGTCGTACACCCTCGGCCGTGACCCGCAGGGTGACCTGGTCATCGACGACGCCAGGGTCTCGTGGCGCCACGCCACCATCAGCTGGGGCGGCCGGAGTTGGGTCATCGAGGACCACGGCTCCACCAACGGCACGTTCCTCCGGGGACAGCGGATCCACCAGGTGGAGATCGGTCCCGGCTCGGCCCTCCACCTGGGCAACGCGACCGACGGCCCGCGGCTGAATCTCGCCGCCGGAGCCCAGGGCGCCCCGCAGGCCCAGGTGCCGCAGGCCCAGGCCCAGCCCCCGGTGGCCCAGCCCGTCCCGGCCCACCAGGGCGTGGAGCAGGCCGAGTGGATCACCCACCAGGCCCCTCCGCAGCACCAGCCGCCGCAGCACCAGGCCCCGCCGCCGAACGACGGCTGGCAGCAGCAGCCGCCGGCGCAGGTGCCGGCGCAGCAGGGACACGGCCGGCCCGGCGCCGCCGCGGGGGCGTCGTCGGCCTACGCCGACCGCAGCCCCACCACGTTCCACCAGCTGGCCCTCGGCCACGTCATGCGGATCGGCCGTGCCCTCGAGAACGAGCTGGTCGTCTCCGACCTCCAGGTCTCGCGGCACCACGCCGAGTTCCACGCGACGCCCGACGGCCGCATGGAGATCCGCGACCTCGGCTCGCACAACGGCACGTACGTCAACGGTCAGCCGATCACCAAGGGCGGCAGCGCCCTGCTCGGCCCGAACGACATCGTCGGCGTCGGCCACTCGACGTTCCGGATCGTCGGCGGCCAGCTGGAAGAGTTCGTCGACACCGGTTCGGTCTCCTTCTCGGCCCGCCACCTCACGGTCACGGTCGACGGCGGCAAGCAGATCCTCAAGGACGTCTCCTTCGGCGTCCCGGAGAAGTCGCTGATCGGTGTCATCGGCCCGTCCGGCTCCGGAAAGTCCACGCTGCTCAAGGCGCTGACCGGCTACCGCCCGGCCAACGAGGGCGACGTCCTCTACGACAACCGCAGCCTCTACAAGCAGTTCGCCGAGCTGCGCCAGCGCATCGGTCTGGTCCCGCAGGACGACATCCTGCACAAGGAGCTGACCGTCCAGAAGGCGCTGCGCTACGCGGCCAAGCTCCGCTTCCCCGGCGACACCGCCGAGGCCGAGCGCGAGGCCCGGATCGACGAGGTGCTGCGCGAGCTGAAGCTCGACATCCACAAGGAGAAGAAGGTCACCTCCCTCTCCGGTGGTCAGCGCAAGCGCGTCTCGGTCGCCCTGGAGCTCCTGACCAAGCCCTCGCTGATCTTCCTGGACGAGCCGACCTCCGGCCTCGACCCGGGCATGGACCGCGATGTCATGCAGCTGCTGCGCGGCCTCGCCGACGACGGCCGCACGGTCCTCGTCGTCACCCACTCGGTGGCCGAGCTGGGTCTCTGCGACAAGCTCCTGGTGATGGCCCCCGGCGGCTCGGTGGCGTACTTCGGTCCGCCGGACGAGGCGCTGAACTTCTTCGGCTACTCCACCTGGGCCGACGTCTTCTCCGCCTTCGAGAACTACCGCGACTACGACTGGGCGGGCCGCTGGAAGGGCTCGCAGCACTACCAGCTGTACGCCGCGGACATCGACGCCGTCGCCGCGCAGCCGGTCCAGATGCCGCAGCAGGCGATGACCCGGCCGCCGAAGCCGCAGGGCTGGGGCTCCCAGCTGTGGACCCTGATCCGCCGCTACGTCTCCGTCATCGCGTCCGACAAGGGCTTCCTGGGCCTGATGGTGATCCTGCCGGCCGTGCTCGGCGCGGTCTCGGTGGTCATCCCGGCCGACTTCGGCCTCGGCTCGCCCAAGCCGCCGTCCCGCTACAACGGCGACGCCGGCACCATCATGCTGATCCTCGCGGTCGGCATGTGCTTCAGCGGCGCGGCCAACTCGGTCCGTGAACTGATCAAGGAACGGGTCATCTACGAGCGGGAGCGCGCCACCGGCCTGTCCCGCTCCGCGTACCTGATGTCCAAGGTCATCGTCCTGGGCCTGATCACCGCCTTCCAGGGCGTGATCATCTGCGGCATCGGGTTCTCCACGCGCCAGCTGCCCGAAGAGGGCCTGTTCATGCCGCCGGCCGTCGAGATCTGCATCCAGGTCATCGGCCTCGGCCTGACCTCGATGATGTTCGGCCTGGTCATCTCCGCGCTGGTGAAGACCGCCGAGAAGACCATGCCGCTCCTGGTGATGTTCGCGATCATCCAGGTCGTGTTCACCGGCATCCTCTTCCAGGTGTACGACTCGCCCGGCCTGGAGCAGTTCGCCTGGCTGATGCCCTCCCGCTGGGGCATCGGCGGTGCCGGCACCACGCTCGACCTCGGCCGCCTCATGCCGCCGTGGGACCACAAGAACCCCACCAACACCGACCCGCTGTGGGACCACACGGTCGGCCAGTGGAGCCTGGACCTCGGCATCCAGCTCCTGATGGCGGTCGTCTGCTGCGTCGTCGTGGCGCGGCTGCTCCGCCGCCACGAGCCCGAGGTCATGCGCAAGTAGCCACGGGACGTACTCGTACGCCGAAGGGCGGCACCCCGCACAGGGGGTGCCGCCCTTCGGCGTACGACAGCGGGGGTACCGGGATCAGTACGCGCTGTTCACGTTGTCGATGGAGCCGTAGCGGTCGGCCGCGTAGTTGGCGGCGGCGACGATGTTGGCGACCGGGTCGTACTGGTCGAACGCGGTGCCGGGCACGTGGTAGGTCTTGAAGGTCGGGTAGATGACCTGGAGCAGACCCTTGGACGGGATGCCGTTGATGGCGTTGATGTCCCAGTTGTTGATGGCCCGCGGGTTGCCGCTGGACTCGCGCATGATGTTCTTGTGCAGGCCGTTGTAGCTGCCCGGGATGTCGTGCTTGTCCATGATGAACAGCGCCTCGCGGATCCAGCCGTCGAGGTTGTTCGCGAAGACCGGGGTACGGGCGACGGAACGGCTCGCGGCGGCCTTCTCGGCGGCGCGCTTCTTCGCCTTGGCCTTCGCCTCGGCCTTGGCCCGGGCGTCCGCCTTGGCCTTCGCCTCCGCCTTGGCCTTCGCGGCGGCCTTCGCCTTGGCGTCCGCCTTCGCCTTCGCGTCGGCCTTGGCCTTCGCCTCGGCCTCCTGCTTGGCCTTCAGACCGATGGTGGTCTGCTGCTTGTCGATGCTGGCGGCCAGCGCCTTCGCCTGCGGGCTGTTCGCGTTGTACGACCAGGCCACCTGCTGCGTACCGGAGAGAGCCTGCGGCTCGGTCTCGGTGCTGCCGTTGCCCGGCACGAGGGAGAGAGTGAGGGCTGCGGCGCCCAGGGCGGCGACGCCGGCGATCGTGGCCTTGTGGGTCTTCTTCAGACCACGACTGTGGCCAGGGGTGTTCGCAGACATAACGGACTACCTCTTCGAATCGCAGGGGGTCGCTCCACCGGGGCGGTGTCTCGCCAACTCGGCGGCGACGGGGGCAATTCTTAGCGGCAGCAAAATCCCGTGGCAAAGGTGTGACGTACGATCCCGGGTAGTGGATCAGGGGCCCGTACAGGGGCCACAGAAGACCCCTGATGTCGGGCTCACCCCACTCTGACCCCCCATCCGGAGGTCCACTAGCGTGCTTCGTAAGTGATGTGGGTCCTATGCGCGGGCTCACATCGGGCCCGTAACAAACTCACCGCCCGTTGCGTGAGCAACGCGCACAGTGAGCCCCGTACGCCTGGGGGAGGAGAACGGCCCCCGGGCACTACGACCTAGGTCCCGCGGCCCCTCCACGGCGGTCTCCGGACGGATACGCACCGTCACGGCCCGCCGGTACGGTGGAACACATGAGCCATCGACCGAGCTCCGGCCTGGCCGCCGTGAGCACCGCACTCCTGGCGATGAGCCGCCACCTGGAGGTCCGCGACGTCCTCAAGACGATCGTCGCCTCCGCCCGCGAGCTCCTCGACGCCGAGTACGCCGCCCTCGGCGTCCCCGACGACCACGGCGGCTTCGCCCAGTTCGTCGTCGACGGCGTCAGCGACGAACAGTGGAAGGCGATCGGACCGCTGCCCCGGCAGCACGGCATCCTGGCCGCGATGCTCCACAAGGCCGAGCCCGAACGGCTCGCCGACGTCCGCGAGGACCCCCGCTTCGAGGGCTGGCCCGAGGCCCACCCCGAGATGTCCGACTTCCTCGGCCTCCCCGTCAGGGACGGGGACGAGACCCTCGGCGCCCTCTTCCTCGCCAACAAGCGCTGCCCGAAGGAGACCGGCGGCTGCGGCTTCACCGCCGAGGACGAGGAACTCCTCTCGATCCTCGCCCAGCACGCCGCCATCGCCCTCACCAACGCCCGCCTGTACGAGCGCAGCCGCGAGCTCACCATCGCCGAGGAGCGCTCCCGCCTCGCCCACGAGCTGCACGACGCCGTCAGCCAGAAGCTCTTCTCCCTCCGGCTGACCGCCCAGGCCGCCGCCGCCCTCGTCGACCGCGACCCCGCCCGCGCCAAGGGGGAGCTCCAGCAGGTCGCCGCGCTCGCCGCCGAGGCCGCCGACGAACTGCGCGCCGCCGTCGTCGAGCTCCGGCCCGCGGCCCTCGACGAGGACGGCCTCGTCCACACCCTCCGTACCCAGATCCAGGTCCTGGACCGCGCCCACAGTGCCCGCGTCACCTTCGAGAGCGCCGGGACCCGCGCCCTGCCCGCCGCCCAGGAGGAGGCCGTCCTCCGGGTCGCCCAGGAGGCCCTGCACAACGCCCTCAGGCACGCGGACGCCGGACTCGTCACCGTCTCCCTCGCCCGCGCCGGCCAGGGCGCGCGGCTGACCGTCACCGACGACGGCAAGGGCTTCGACCCGCGCACGGTCCGCACCGCCGGCCGCCACCTCGGCCTCGTCTCCATGCGGGACCGGGCCGGCGGCGTCGGCGGATCGCTCACCGTGACCTCGGCCCGGGGCGAGGGCACCACGATCGAGATGGAGGTTCCCGGTGGCTGACAAACGGATCCGTGTCCTGCTGGTCGACGACCACCAGGTCGTCCGCAGGGGTCTGCGCACCTTCCTGGAGGTCCAGGACGACATAGAGGTGGTGGGGGAGGCCTCCGACGGCGCCGAGGGCGTCGCCAGGGCCGAGGAGCTCCGCCCCGACGTGGTCCTCATGGACGTGAAGATGCCCGGCACCGACGGCATCGAGGCGCTGAAGCGGCTCCGCGCCCTCGACAACCCCGCCAGGGTCCTCGTCGTCACCAGCTTCACCGAGCAGCGCACGGTGGTCCCCGCGCTCCGCGCCGGCGCCTCCGGATACGTCTACAAGGACATCGACCCCGACGCCCTGGCCGGTGCGATCCGCTCCGTCCACGCCGGGCACGTGCTGCTCCAGCCCGAGGTGGCGGGCGCGCTCCTCGCCCAGGAGGACTCCCCGGGCGGTACGGGACGCGGCTCGACCCTCACGGAGCGGGAGCGCGAGGTCCTCGGCCTGATCGCGGACGGCCGCTCCAACCGTGAGATCGCCCGCGCGCTGGTCCTCTCGGAGAAGACGGTCAAGACGCACGTCTCGAACATCCTGATGAAGCTCGACCTCGCGGACCGCACCCAGGCGGCCCTCTGGGCGGTCCGCCACGGCCTCACCCGCTGAAGTGCGCCCCTCACGCGCCGGGGCGCACGACCGTTCAGTCCTTCATACCGTCGTGTGTATGTCCCCCGTTCGGCGCAACCTGCCGGGCGGTGGGGCGTTCTCCAGGGCGTGCTGCGGCTGACCGGCCGCAGCGATGACCAGGAGGACGTACCAGTGAAGAACCTCAAGAAGGCCGCCGCCGTCACCATCGTCGCGGGCGGCATCCTCGCCGCCGGTGCGGGTGCCGCCTCCGCCCACGGCGCCGAGGCCACGGGCAAGGCCCTCAACTCGCCGGGCGTCGCGTCCGGCAACCTGGTGCAGGTCCCGGTCCACGTCCCCGTGAACGTCTCCGGCAACACGGTCAACGTGATCGGCCTGCTCAACCCGGCCTTCGGCAACGGCGCCGTCAACGGCTGAGCCACCGCAGGACCGACCGGCCCCCGGGACGATCCCCCCGGGGGCCGGTCTCCTCTCTCGACGCGGTCCTCGCACCGCTCGGCGCCGGGCGCCTCCCGGGCTTCGGGTCCGCTGCGCCGGACTCCGTCCGTCGGATCAGGGCGGGTGTGTCGGGGCGAGGGGTTCAGAACCCCGGTTCCCGTTCCCTCTCCTCCACGTACGCGTTGTACGCGGCGACCTGCGCCCGCCGAGCCACCCGCTCCACCGGTCGCAGCGCATCACCCCGCGCCGCCATTTCCGACGCGCTCACCGCGCCCCCGTGGCCGTGGTCGTACGCCAGGTCCACCAGGAGTCCCACCCGCTGCGCCAGCTCCAGGACCCGCACCGCACGCGGCGGGTACCCGGGGGCCAGGACCTCGCGCCCCACCTCCGCCCGCGCCCGGTACGCCTCCCGTGCCGCGTCCGCCGCCGGGCCCGAGGCCGCGACGTCCAGCCGGGTCAGCACCGACGTCGCGTCCCGCAGCGCCTCCGCGAGTTCCCGCTCCGCCTCGCCGAGCGAGGGCACATCCGCCGGCGGCGCCTCTCGTACCGCCAGGCAGCGCCAGACCACCTCCACGTGGACGTCGCCCGCGGGCCCCGCCTCCGAGACCTCGGGCACCAGCCCGTACGGCGCGCCGAAGCCCACCACCGCCTCCTCCGCCTCCAACGCGCGCGCGTTGAAGTCCGGCGGCCCGCTCAGCCCCAGCGGATGACCCGGCGCGGGCAGCGCCACCCGCCACCCGGTCACACCGAGCCGCCGCAGCCGGCCGAGCGCCAGCGTCAGCCCCACCGGCCGCGCCTCACCCGGCAGCCCCTCCACGCGGTGCACCGCGTCCTCCCCGACAATGGCCAGCGCCGCCTCGTCCGGCGACACCGCCCCGGCCAGCAGGGCATTGCCCCAGGCGGCCAGACGTCCTGAGCGTGGTTCCGAAAGCATCCCCCAAGACTAGGGCGCCCCCGATGGCGCGAAGGAAGCCCTAGGGCTGTCATCACCCTCGGGGCCGCCCTCCGGGCAACGACGGGAGTGCGACGACAGGCCCTAGGGACCGGCCCGGTCCGTCGATAACGTAGGTTTTCCCCTGGACGCCGCGCCCACCGGCGCAAGGCGACGACTCGACTCGACCGCAAGGGGAGACAACGCGCTCATGAGCGATGTACTGGAGCTGGTGGACGTATCCGTGGTCCGCGACGGACGGGCTCTGGTGGACGAGGTCTCCTGGTCGGTCAAGGAGGGCGAGCGCTGGGTGATCCTCGGACCCAACGGCGCCGGCAAGACCACCCTTCTGAACATCGCCTCCAGCTACCTCTTCCCCACCAAGGGCACCGCCGACATCCTGGGCGAGCGGCTCGGCGGCGTCGGCACCGACGTGTTCGAGCTCCGCCCCCGCATCGGCGTGGCCGGCATCGCCATGGCGGAGAAGCTCCCCAAGCGCCAGACCGTCCTGCAGACCGTCCTCACCGCCGCGTACGGCATGACCGCCACCTGGCACGAGGACTACGACCCGGTCGACGAGGAGCGCGCGAGGGCCTTCCTCGACCGCCTCGGCATGAACGACTACCTGGACCGCAAGTTCGGGACCCTCTCCGAGGGCGAGCGCAAGCGCACCCTGATCGCCCGCGCGATGATGACCGACCCCGAGCTCCTCCTCCTCGACGAGCCCGCCGCCGGTCTCGACCTCGGCGGCCGCGAGGACCTCGTCCGCCGTCTCGGCCGCCTGGCCCGCGACCCGTACGCCCCCTCCATGATCATGGTCACCCACCACGTCGAGGAGATCGCCCCCGGCTTCACCCACGTCCTGATGATCCGTCAGGGCAAGGTCCTCGCTGCGGGCCCCGTGGAGATGGAGCTGACCTCCCGCAACCTCTCCCACTGCTTCGGCCTGCCGCTCGTCGTCGAGCGCGCCGGCGACCGCTGGACCGCCCGCGGCCTGCCCCTGAAGTAGCGGAACGGAGCGCCGGCGTCCCGCACAGCCGCCCGCGCACTGTCCCCGAGCACCCCACCGCCCCTACCATGACCACGTGGACATCGACGCGTGGGTCTGGTGGCTGATCGGCGCGGTGGGGCTCGGCATTCCGCTGGTCCTGACCGCGATGCCCGAGTTCGGCATGTTCTCGGCCGGAGCGGTCGCGGGGGCGGTGACCGCGGCCCTCGGCTTCGGCATCGTTCCCCAGGTGATCGTCTTCGTGGTCGTCTCGGTGGCGCTGGTCGCGGTGGTCCGCCCGATCGCCGCCCGCCACCGTGACGGCAGTCCCCGGCTGACCAGCGGCATCGACGCCCTGAAGGGGCGTCAGGCCGTCGTCCTGGAACGGGTCGACGGCAGCGGCGGAGGCCGCATCAAGCTCGCGGGGGAGATCTGGTCGGCCCGCGCGCTCGACACGGAACAGACCTTCGAACCGGGCGAGCAGGTCGACGTCGTCGACATCGACGGGGCGACAGCCGTCGTCATGTGACCGAACCTCGCCCATGAGGTTCCGGCGTCTGCGAAAATCGATCATCGAAGGCCACCCGGCAGTCAACCGGCAGCGAAGGGCACGGGGAACACGATGTCAGCAGTCATCATCGTCCTGATCATTCTGGTGGTGCTCGTCTTCATCGCCCTGATCAAGACGATCCAGGTCATTCCGCAGGCGAGCGCGGCGATCGTGGAGCGGTTCGGCCGCTACACCCGCACGCTCAACGCCGGCCTGAACATCGTCGTGCCGTTCATCGACTCGATCCGCAACCGGATCGACCTCCGCGAGCAGGTCGTCCCGTTCCCGCCGCAGCCGGTGATCACGCAGGACAACCTCGTCGTCAACATCGACACGGTCATCTACTACCAGGTCACCGACGCGCGGGCCGCGACCTACGAGGTCGCCAGCTACATCCAGGCCATCGAGCAGCTCACCGTCACCACCCTCCGCAACATCATCGGCGGCATGGACCTGGAGCGGACCCTCACCTCCCGCGAGGAGATCAACGCGGCCCTGCGCGGCGTCCTCGACGAGGCCACCGGCAAGTGGGGCATCCGCGTCAACCGCGTCGAGCTCAAGGCGATCGAGCCGCCGACCTCCATCCAGGACTCGATGGAGAAGCAGATGCGCGCCGAGCGCGACAAGCGCGCCGCGATCCTCACCGCGGAGGGCACCCGCCAGTCCGCCATCCTGACTGCCGAGGGCGAGAAGCAGTCCGCGATCCTGCGCGCCGAGGGTGAGTCCAAGGCCGCCGCGCTCCGCGCCGAGGGCGAGGCCCAGGCCGTCCGTACGGTCTTCGAGGCCATCCACGCCGGCGACCCCGACCAGAAGCTGCTCTCGTACCAGTACCTCCAGATGCTCCCGAAGATCGCCGAGGGCGACGCCAACAAGCTCTGGATCGTGCCCAGCGAGATCGGCGACGCCCTCAAGGGCCTCTCCGGCGCCTTCGGCAACAACGGCTCCGGCGCCCCCGGCTTCAACACCAAGGGCGGCGGGCCCGAAAGGCGAGACGAACCGCCGGTCGACTGACACGTACACGTAAGCCTCGTGCATGATCGGTGCGAGCCCCTCGACCCCGACGACCTCAGGGCGGGGAGGCGACTCGCTGACCATGTAAGGAGATGGCGTTGTCCATCTGGGAAGCCCTGGCAGTCTTCGCCGCCGGCATCGGCGCCGGCACCATCAACACCATCGTCGGATCGGGAACGCTCATCACGTTCCCGGTCCTTCTCGCGACCGGACTCCCCCCGATCACCGCGAACGTCTCCAACGCCCTGGGCCTGGTCCCCGGCTCCGTCAGCGGAGCCATCGGCTACCGGCGCGAACTCAAGGGCCAGAAGGCGCGCATCATCCGCCTCGGCGGGGTGGCCCTCCTCGGCGGCCTGATCGGCGCGATCCTGCTCCTGGCACTGCCGTCGGACGCCTTCGACGCGATCGTCCCCGTCCTCATCGGCCTCGCGCTCGTCCTGGTCCTCCTCCAGCCCCGCATCGCCGCCGCCGTCAAGCGCCGCCGCGAGCAGACCGGCACCGAGGCCCACCCCGACGGCGGCCCCGTCCTCCTCGTCGGCCTCTTCCTCGCCAGCATGTACGGCGGGTACTTCGGCGCCGCGCAGGGCGTGCTCTACCTGTCGCTGATGGGGCTGCTGCTCCATGACAGCCTGCAGCGGATCAACGCCGTCAAGAACATCCTCGGCGCGCTGGTCAACGGCGTCGCCGCCGTCTTCTTCCTCTTCGTCGCCGACTTCGACTGGACAGCCGTCCTGCTGATCGCCGTCGGCTCGACCATCGGCGGCCAGATCGGCGCCAAGGTCGGCCGCAAGCTGCCGCCGTCGGTCCTGCGCGGAGTGATCATCGCGGTCGGCGTCGTGGCGATCCTCCAGCTGACCCTCAAGTAGCGGGCGGGCCCGTACGAGCGAGAGGGCCCGCCTCCCCACACCGGGGGAGACGGGCCCACTCCGTACGGAACGACGTCACGCGGCCGCCTTCGCCAGCCACTCCGGCAGCGCGGACCGCTCGCTGGCCCGCAGCGCGAGCAGCATCGCGTCCGCCGGCGTCGGCTCGAAGGGCTGGTGCAACAGCGGCATCCCCGCCTGCTCCGGCGTCCGGTCGGCCTTGCGGTGGTTGTCCTCGGCGCAGGACGCGACCGTGTTCAGCCAGCTGTCCCCGCCGCCCTGGGCGCGCGGCACGACGTGATCGACGGTCGTCGCCCGCCGCCCGCAGTACGCGCACCGGTGCTGGTCCCGCACCAGCACCCCCCGTCTCGACCACGGCGCCTGTCTTCGGAAGGGCACCCGCACGTACCGGCAGAGTCTGATCACCCGCGGCACCGGGAGGTCGACCGCGGCGCCCCGCACACGAAGATCGGGATGGGCGTGCTCGACGACGGCCTTGTCCGTCAGGACCAGCACCACCGCACGGTTGAGCGTGACCGTCGACAGCGGCTCGAAGCTCGCGTTGAGTACCAGCGTGTCCCGCATTGTGCCCACCTCCCGTGTGCAGGCCCGGCCCCGGACGGGGCGGTGGGGCCTGGATCAACGATGGCCGGGCCGGCCGGGGTCGGACAACGCAATATTTCCCGCGCAACAAAAGATGCCCGCTTCTGATCTCTCCAAGACCAGAAGCGGGCAAACAACAGACGAACGATCAGCCGGTCGCGGGAGCCGCGTACTCACCGACCAGCTGGGCACGTCCCAGCGTGTGGAAGCGCAGGTTGAAGCCGATGGCCGCCGGCGACGCGTCGGCGTCGGGACCGAGCTTCTCGCTGTCCACCGCGTACACCGTGAACACATAGCGGTGCGCCGGGTCCCCCGCCGGGGGAGCGGCTCCGCCGAAGTCCCGGGAGCCGTAGTCGTTGCGGACGTGCACGGCCCCGGCCGGCAGCCCCTCGAACGACCCCGACCCGGCACCGACGGGAAGCTCCGTCACCGACGCCGGGATGTCGAACAGCACCCAGTGCCAGAACCCGCTGCCCGTGGGGGCGTCCGGGTCGAAGCAGGTCACGGCGAAGCTCTTCGTCTCCGCCGGGAACCCCTCCCAGCGCAGCTGCGGCGAGGTGTTCCCCGCCGCGTACACCTGCGCGTCCTTCAGGACCCCACCCGGCGCGATGTCGTCGCTCACCACGGTGAACGCCGCCACCGGCGGATGGAAGTCGTGGGGGAGCGGCGCCCTCTTGCCCTCGGACACGTCGAAACCTCCGGATCGCCCGTACTGCCTCAGCAGCCTTTACGGGGCCGAGCCTAGAGCCAGTTGCGGCGGCCGCCGACCTCGGCGAGCCACTGGTTCAGGTAAGCCGCCCAGTCGGTGGCGTGGAAGTCGTGCAGACCCACCTTGAACGCGCGGAACGAGTCGCTGCCCTCACCGAACAGACCCGGCTTCTTGTCCATCTCCAGGACGACGTCCATCTCACGGTCGTCGGCGACGAAGCTGACCTCGACCTGGTTGAGACCCCGGTACTGCTGCGGCGCGAAGAACTCGATCTCCTGGTAGAAGGGCAGCTTCTGCCGCGTTCCCCGGATGTGCCCGCGCTCCATGTCCGCGCTCTTGAAACGGAAGCCCAGCTGGAGGAAGGCGTCCAGGATGGCCTGCTGCGCCGGCAGCGGGTGCACGTTGATCGGGTCCAGGTCACCGGAGTCCACCGCGCGGGCGATCTCCAGTTCGGTCGTCACGCCGATGTTCATGCCCCGCAGCTGCTGTCCGGAGACCGCGGTCACCGGCGTCTCCCAGGGGATCTCCAGACCGAACGGCACCACGTGCACCGCGCCGGCCTTCACCTCGAAGGCACCACCGAGCCGGACCTTCACGAACTCGACGTCCTGCTTGTGCTCCTGGTCACCGCCCTCGACCTCGACCCGCGCCTGCAGTCCGACGGAGAGCCCCTCGATCTGCTGGTCGACGCTGCCGCCCTGGATCCGCACCTCGCCCTGGACGACCCCGCCCGGGACCACGTTCTCCTCGGTGAGCACCGTCTCCACGCTGGCCCCACCGGCACCCAGGCTCGCGAGCAGCTTCTTGAATCCCATGACCTTCACTCCTTCTCAGTCCTGACCCCTACATACGCGCGACGACCGTAGCCGGTTCCCCACCGGACCCCACTACGCTCGGGCGCCATGAGCGAGACCCCCGACCGTACGCCGCTCCCGCGCGCCTTCTTCGACCGCCCGGTCCTGGAGGTCGCCCCCGACCTGCTGGGCCGCACGCTCGTACGCCGTTCACCCGAAGGACTGATGGAACTGCGCCTCACGGAGGTGGAGGCGTACGCCGGAGCGATCGACCCGGGTTCGCACGCCTTCCGGGGGCGGACGGCACGCAACGCCGTCATGTTCGGCCCGCCCGGACACGCGTACGTCTATTTCACCTACGGCATGTGGCACTGCCTGAACCTGGTGTGCGGCCCCGAGGGCGAGGCGAGCGGGGTCCTGCTCCGCGCGGGGGAGTTCCTCCGGGGCGCCGACCACGCCCGCCCGCGCCGCCGCTCGGCCCATTCCGACCACGAGCTGGCCAAGGGCCCGGCCCGCCTGGCCACGGCCCTCGACATCGCCCGCTCACTGAACGGCACCGACGCCTGCGCCGGCCCCGAAGCCCCGCTCGCCGTGCTCACCGGCACCCCGCCCACCCCGGAGGAGATCAGGAGCGGCCCGCGTACGGGGGTGGGCGGCGAAGGCGCCCCGCACCCCTGGCGCTTCTGGATCACGGACGACCAGACGGTCAGTCCCTACCGGCCCCACACGCCCCGCAAGCGTCGCCTTGACTCGGGACGCCCGACCGCCTAACGTAGCCCGAGCAGCTGGACACGGGCCTGCTTGTTCAAGCACCCCGCAGCTGCCACCCACTACTCAAGATGACTCCCCAGCAGGGGCTTATTTCGGCATGCCGGAATTCGAATTCGAATGGCTCGATTATGAGCCGCCGAAGAAATCAGCTAAAGTAGTGACCACGCCGAGAGGCGAAAGGCAGCCAACAGGCCACCGGAAACAAACTCCGAACCGGAAACGGAACGGAAAAGGATCTGGTAAGGTTGGAAACACGAAGGGAAGCCCGGAGGAAAGCCCGAGAGGGTGAGTACAAAGGAAGCGACCGTTCCTTGAGAACTCAACAGCGTGCCAAAAATCAACGCCAGATTRGTTGATACCCCGTCCATCTTCGGATGGCAGGGTTCCTTTGAAAGTCCTGTCGGCCCTTGTGGTGGGCAGGCAACATACACAGCGAGGACGCTGTGGACAGTCGGCCT